>CAWKOT010000001.1:0-1101118 GCA_963851305.1 Pirellulaceae bacterium
ATGCTTATTGGTTATCTGGCGTTCGTGTTGACCGACTTCGATTGATCAAGTTGTGAAGATAACTCGTGGAAAGTCTTGAGAATTGAGTCTGCGCATTTGCCTGCAAATATTTGCAACCGTTCGTTGGAATCGCTTGAATAGCCGAAAGACTCCCATGTAGGAGACGATGTCACTTCAGTTTCAGGTCCGGTAGCTTTCTCGCTAGTGTCGAAGCCAGAATTCATGGTGAAGGGAGTATCATTATCACGCGAGTATATCCAAGAGTCGGCCTTGAATAACTTGGCTATTTCGACACGGTCGGTATCAAATTCACCTTCAAGCTTATAGTCATTCACATGAAAATAGATAGTTATGTCGGCTAGGGCATCAGCCTTCATTTCCTCGGGAGTGCGGTATACTTGCACCTTAGGCTGAGTGTCCGGCGCAAGACCCCCGGATGCGATACGTTCCGAAAGTGCGTCTGCGACTTGGACAGCAAAGTCGGAGGGCGTGTCCGATGACGTGGGTGAAGAGGCGACGATCGTTACACTCTCGGCGGTCGAAACAGATGGAACGAGTTTTTTCAACAACTCTTGAGAGAGCGATTCAGGTGACGGTGGCTTTGGTGCACAGCCCACTGCCAATACCAGCGATAGAACTGCTGCAAATCGGATGAAAGCCATTGATGGGATTCCTCTTGATAATGTTTCATGCCAGATAACGACCGCCGTCACCGGGCACGGAGAGACGACATTCCATTTGTGAAACCTTGCAAGCCGTGCTCCGTGTGCACGGCATTGGTGTGCCTGGCATGTCGATTTACTTGTGGGGTAGCGTTCCGTTTGGCACTAGTCCCCTGTACGACAACGACAGTCTTTAAGGAAATCAGTTTATCCGCTGTGTGTCCGATGGGCAAAAAACCAGACGAAGGCAACTGCAAGCGCGCGACCGTTGGTGGGGAGGAAGCCTGCGAACGTGTACGTAAGCGACGGGGCTGTCTGTCGCCCCCCGGACATCTTCTCGTCCAAGCTGCGAGGCCACGAACAGAAACCTGATAAAAGGCCGGACGGGTCGGGCGAGTAAGCACAACAACGTAAAGCCGTTTCCAGTCGGTCGCTCAGGGAAACGACGAGCTTGCGCAAAGGAAATCACCTTCTGCAAACGGCTATCCGCAACCAATACCAGCCACCGCTGTTCATTTACGCGATGTCAAATGCTTAGCGGTTCTGTGCTGGAGCTTATCAATACTCTTGCACCCATGATCGCACGCCTTGCATGATCATTTCGACGGCCACCGTCCCGACGTATAGGGCAGTTATGCGTCCGGCAATTTCGATGTATCGCTCGACGAGACCATCATTTGTCGTTCGGAAATAGTCATGCAGCGTTTTCAGTAGTATCATCACGCCAACGGAAATCACTAGCGCAATGACGATCGCGCTACATGCGGCGGCCGGCGGTAATTGCTTGCCTACAATTACACAGGCGCTCAAGGTCCCTGGACCGATCAGCACTGGCATGGCAATCGCGCCGGCGAGATGTGCCGATTCACCTCGCAAGATTTCAATCGCGGTCGGTCCACGAAACACAAACTGGAGACCAATCAGGAAAAAAACAACCCCACCGAAGATCTGAAAGGATGCGAATTCGGCTTGTATGATACCCGAAAATATGGCGTCGCCGGCTAACGCAAAGCAACTAAAAACCGTACCTGCAATAATCGCAGCGCGGATCAAGACGCGGCAAAAGGTGCTGCGGTCGAGGGTCTGAACGATATCAAACAGGTAGACAATGACCAAGAAGGGATTGAGCAGCGCGAGCAAGAGTGCAACGGCTTGCAGGAACTCGGGCATTCTTCTTTTCTGCACAAAAGGTTGCCGTACACCGGGCCGCGGCGAAAAGCATTGATTTCAAAATACCGCGCGGTCCACGGCTCCGCTTACATCGCTTGGTTCAAGAAAGCCGCCGCGAGGGGTAGTGTCTCGAACGTGAAAAACGTGGGGCATGATCGCTCTTTTGAAAACTTGTTTCTTCAAAAGGGACCAGCATGCCGACGTACAACAATTTACCAGCCTGCAGCGAACACTTCAAAGGAAAATGGTATCGCCAGCTAATCGAAGGTCTGCAACTGGCCGGTAAAGCGGGGGCCAAGCCAAGGGGACCGTCTATGGTTACGTGCGGGCCGTTCGGAAACTGGCGGATCTGGACAGTCATGTCGATACATAGCGGCGAGAGAAACAGGCAGAGGGTACATCCGACCGGCGTTCCCAGAAGTCAGGCAATCCGACACGCCAAGAGCCGACAGTCTTACTGGCACATGGCCAAAACCATTGCCAGCGGCGTCGGTATGAGTAACGCCTGGTTGGAAGAGCAAGGACTGATTCGCTTAAAAGCACTCTGGGCCGAGCTTGCTCCACTTCGACGAACCGCCTGATGCGGACCCGCATGTCAGGTGGTGTAGGGAGGGTCATCCGAGAGGATGGCCCTTACCCGATTTATCACGCCATTTTTGCGGATGGTTCCGGCTGGAAATTGAAACAGCCCGAAGAATCTACATGTCGAGACATCTGATTATTCCGAATCCTCATCGAGATTCAAGTGATTCGATTAATCCCAAATCAATTGTATCAATGCAATCAGCAGCGACGTGGCGGCAGTCGTAATCAGCAGTGTACGTATCGAAAATTGTTTTTTCGTTTGATTCGCTATAACTAATGCCAGACAACAGCCAGCGAGTGCACCAATCAATCCCCAGCCAAGCATGTGTGACGCTGTATGATATAGGCTGGATTCGAACGTTTGACTGGTTCTCTGTGTCATGGGTGCGACGTGCCCCAGAAAGCAGCCGGCAGATCCAAAGGCGAGCATCAGTCGGTTTTTGAAGTAGTAAGAAGCGAACGAGACTACAAGGATTAGGATCAGAATGCGTATTCCACACAATGCGAATTCGATGTCCTGATAGGTGTACATTCCTACTCACTCTGATTCGCGGATTGTATTCAGCAGGCGGTATAACGAATTGCGATCTATCCGAGTTGTTAGCAAAAAATATTCAGGTTGAAATTGTGTTTGACGACAAGACGGATAGATCGTGCGTTGAACTTTGTCGCCCAACGAGCGGGTTGGAAGTGCGGTCGATGGCCACGGTTTCGTCTTGGGGCGGCTTCTCATGCCCTTTGCGAATTCTATCCGACGGTGGTCTTTTCTGCCAGTTTTCTTCGCTACCCGGCCAGTGTCTGTACCAGTCGGGACGCCAGGGTGAGTCGAAAACGTCACGCCACGAGGGACGCTCGATCAGTTGAATCGACTGCAGGCTCCCGGTGCAGCGCGGGCAGGCGACAACGCAAGGGTCTGTTTCCCAGGGCTCCGCGGCCTGGCAGTCCGGTTCGAAACTGGCCCGGTCGAAGTCGCTGGCTGATTCTCTGAGGGGCCATATCAGGGGACGGGGCCATGTCAGGGTACTGGCAAACCCGGTCCACTGCCAAGCAAAAACCAAGGGAGCAACCGGCCGCCTGCGGGCCTCTTGAACAGAGCATTTGAGCATCGGCTCGACCGCACCGCTGGAGACCTGCTGCAAACCGCCACCCGCAACCAACACCAGCCACCGCGCTTCATTCACGCGATGTCAAACGCTTATTGGTTATCCGACGTTTCATATCGTCGGTCGTCCACTATTAATCATCTGCATCGTTCAGTTTGCAGCTAGTCAGCTTCACTGAGCGAATCTTCCGTATCCACAATTCGTTCCAGCACGATTCTCAAGTTTTTTCCATCGGCTTGAACTAGTCGAGTGTGTTCATGATATCCAGTCATCGAAACGACCATTCGAAAGTAATCGACGCCAACTGCATTGCCCCAAGTCGCCTCAAATTTTCCATGATCATCGGAAGTCCCATCGTTCCGCATTTGCGATGGACGATCCCAATCATCGGGGTACAGCATGATCTTTGCACCAGCTACCGGTTGCCCAACTCCATCAACGATGATGCCGTCAAAAAAGTACACGCGACTACAACCGGATAGAGTCAGTATCACGATCGCGAAAGAGCAACTTATCGCCAGTTTCGGTGTCATGCCGGATTGAGTCGGATAACGACAGCGGTAACGGGGCCGCCGCCAACACACTATGATTTCAAAACCCCTGTCATCGGCGACTCCCGTTCACCGCTTGGTTGAACAAAGCCCTTGAACATTGGCTCGTTCCTCGCGATGTCAAAGGCTTACTGGTTATCCCAATTCTTCGAGGTTCACCTTCATCTGACCGAAATCAGACTGCTGGGAAACCACTGACGTTATGCCGATTGCGGCTTCTTTGCTCCAGCCAGGATTCCTCCAAGGTATCCCATGGGCAAGTATGCTCCGATCAAGTCTACAACGCTGAACCATAGCGGGCCGCCCAGCATCGCGACCATTGCGATGCCGCCCAGCAGGAAGAACACGCCAATGCCAAGTGCAAACCTCATCTTGTGGCTGGCGGCGATCTTGGCGGCAGCGAACGCGCCGACAAGCGTGCCCAAAGCGTGAGCCAGCCAAGGTGCGACGAAGTTGGCTGGCTTGAGCAGTTTGAGGTTCTCGGCGAATTTATCCATGTCCGACATGTCCACGCCGTCGGGTGGCGGAATTACTATCGGCCCGACGGTAATAATCGCCATGTTGAGCGCGCTCCCTATCAAAAAACCTGCGACGACTGCGAGGATGTTTCTCAGAATCCGGGGCATAATGTGGCTCCATTGATGCTCTGGAATTGGCATTCGGTTGCGTATGATTGGCGTTGTTCTCAGTCAGCCGCGCCTTCGTGAACCGCTCGTTGGGGATAACGACAGCCGTAACCGGGCGGCCGCCAAGAGACTCTGATTTCAGAACCCGCGTGATCGGCCGCTCCGGTTCACGGCCTGGTTCTGTCACGCTCCGTTGTCTCTACATTTGAACGTGACACGGTCGACAGATTCCTATGCCCCAATCTACCGCAGTCTCCAGTTGCCCGCCACAGACAGGGCAATGTGTGGGATCGGCGTAATCTGCATCGTGAAAGTACCAGAATCGCGTCGGTAGGCGGATCGACATTGCGATCGCCAATTCCCGTGCTTGCTGGTTGAGCTGGCCGCACGGGTCAAGGAGTTTCTGTTTCGCGTAGTCTTCGTATTCCCCAGAGTCGAGCCACAGGCGGTACAGGGCGCTTGCCACGGAATACCATCCAGCTATTGATTCGACCTCATTATCTGTCAACTGCAGGCGTTCAGGGTCAACTTCACAACGGCAAGATGCACAATGGATCGGGTTGTCAGTCAGCAGGTCAACGAGTAGCAATTCGGTCAGCGTCTCGCATTGACACGCCTCGATTGCCGTCCACGGTCGTAACTTGTCATACGTCGTCATGGCTTGAGTGACAGAACGCTGGCGATAACCGAGTGCGAGCGAAAGACGTTGCCATCAGAAGCCGCGTTTTCGAGCACTTCGGTTGATCGCTTGGTTCGGCTACGGGTTTAGATCCAGCCTGGTAGTGGATCAGTTTGGCGCTCGTGCTCCCATTCGGCGAATTTTCTGATTTCTTCTCGATCTATAGCAAGCAAGGATTCACCATAGACATTCAGGAACAAAATATCCGCCATCAATGGAAACGGCGATCCAATCGACACGTATGGGTTTGGTTGCGGGTTGATGCCCGTCCTCGTCATTCCACTTACCGAGCCAGGATAAAACTTCCGAGTATCAAGCTCTTTAAAAAGGGCGTACACGTTGAGGTAAAACGTCTTCGAGCCCTTGCGATACACACTATAGACGGTTGGGTCAGCGTATGTGATCTTTGTACTGACGCCTGGATCACGTGGCCACCCAATGTTGAAAATAATTTTGACTTCCTCATTTACGAGGAGAACGGATCTCAATCTCTTGTCAGTGTTATCCTCTTTAACCTGCAATGAATACCGGTGGCGTAGATATCCGCTAAGATTGTACACATGGTCTTTAAATTCAAACTCGGCAATGTCCGGTTTCATTGGTTTCCTCCGGGAGGAACCCATTTTCCGGGTGCTGGGGTAGCATTTGGGTCCCAGACATGCCCATCAGGAACCTTCCACCCCGGAATTGAATTGTCCCATACGTATCCACCGTCGGTTAAAATTTTTCGTTCTTTGAAAATTCCGCTAGATGCGTCGGTAGCCGGGATGATCGTACCATCAGAATTGCTGTAAGTATCTTTAACAGGTTTTCCTTGCTGCAGGACTGCCTGAATGTACGGCTTGTTTTTGACATCAAAGTTGTCGCCGTATTCAACCCAGTTCGGGAAGTAATCTCCCGTTGACATCGTGACGTCACCCCAATGGTCGCCTCCGCCGTCCCCGGGCCTTAACCAGTCGTAATTGTAAAGGCATGGTCGACCAGTCGGCAGTTCTGCGACGGTATCGACACCGTCCAAGTCAGGGTGTTTCCATTTGTCAAACCAATCCTCAAAATCGTTGATCACGACGATAATGATTTCCCCGAGCGACTCGCCGGTAGTTGGCTCGACGAGCGTGCCAACTACCTCTGAAACTGGGGCGTGGACAAGTTGGTTACTGCCGAACAAGACGAACGAACCATCGTCTTCGACATCAATGGTTGCAATCTCTAAATCGCCAGAGTTGGTTACCAGCTCGATCATCAACGTTGACGATATCCCCGGAGTTGCGTCCGCATATCCCACCACAACGGCTACGTTTTGGTCGACGTACTCCGTTTGTCCAAGGCCGAACGAATCTTGAGCATCGGTAGAGCCAACACATGTCGCAAGAGAAAACAAAACTGCAATCGTGAAAACTGAAAATCGTTTTAACATCGAACACTTCTTTTGAAAAAGAAACACCGTAGCTCGGCGAATTGTACACCAATTCAGTAACCGAACGTTTGAGGTAACGGGGGCGAGGAGAGGACTCTGACTTCAGGACCGACTGCGCCGAGCCCTCCCGTTCACCGATTTGTTATCTGGCGTATTGCGGCATCAGGAGCCGCCGTATCGAACAAGGTACCAATGCTCTTTCAATTGAATCGCTTCAACCAGCGTCATTTTACTGCCGCTGAGTCTCGTTGAGTAGGATGTCGGCTTGCTGCCGTCAGGATGGAATTCGATTTGGCAATCTGTCGCGCCGCACAAATCGAAACGAATAGCACCCAGATCGGATCGTTCGATGATGTGACCGAAATCTTCGCGGATTGGATAGCCCTTGCGGCCAGGAAGCGCTAGAAGATTAGGGCGTTCGTCGGGATAAGCGTAGAAGTCGCCAGCTTCGGGCAGCGTACCGTTTTCAGTCGGCCAATGTGGTGATAAGGAATCGGCTGCAAGTTCGAATCTCGGCAACGCACTCGTCGCGCGGCGCAAAACCGCCCATTCATTAAGTTGGCGATACGATGCCCAAAGTGACAGCCACGCACACATGGCGAGCACGATCAACATCATTCGGCGAATCGTTGCCCGCCGCAGAAATTGAAGAAGCATGAGCAACGAACTGGCCGCCACAGTAATTGCGAGAAGGGCAAACAAGAGTAGGCGTGGCCCAAGGCTGTCCCAACTGCGGACGCCGTCCCACATCATATCCCAGAATCCGTAGGCGACCACCGCTGGGTCAGGATCAAGTTGTTGCAGTCCAACACTGTAACGCACGACGAAAATGGTCATCGGGTATTGGGCGTCAATGATGATCCAGCCGAGATACGCGATACAAATGAGGAGAGTCGTCGAGCAACAAAACGCGAAAGTTGGCAGGGGCAGCCAACGTGGCCATTTACGACGAATCGCTTCGGATGGCGAGTCGTCGGTGGCGTTTTCAGCGACGGCAGTCATTACATGGTGTTGGTTGGATGCGAAAATGGTTCAGCCAGATAACGAATTGCGGTCTATCCGAGTTGTTAGCAAAAAATATTCAGGTTGAAATTGTGTTTGACGACAACACGGATAGATCGTGCGTTGAACTTTGTCGCCCAACGAGCGGTTTGGAAGTGCGGTCGATGGCCACGGTTTCGTCTTGGGGCGGCTTCTCATGCCCTTGGCGAATTCTATCCGACGGGGGTCTTTTCTGCCAGTTTTCTTCGCTACCCGGCCAGTGTCTGTACCAGTCGGGACGCCACGGTAAGTCGAAAACGTCACGCCACGAGGGACGCTCGATCAGTTGAATCGCCTGCAGGCTCCAGCGGCGGATGAACTCGGCCAGCGGGAGTGTGATGGGAACCTGGGCCCGCTCGTTTACCGGCTACCCCCTTCTCAGTGTTACCGACCGATCACTGGCAGTTGATGGACGTCGACTGGAATCACCGAACAGGCACGCGTCCAGGCTATCCAGCCTCGTTGTCGACTGAAGGGCTGCTGCCACCATTCTGCTCTCCCCCAGTTCGCCGTCGCCGCCGTTTACCCTTTGGGGGTTGGCGGCAGCGGCGAATTGGGGGCACCAACAGCCAGGGCCTGTTCGTGCTTAGCACGGTCGGCCTCTCCGCGTCATTGCCTGCTCGACCGCACCGCTGGAGACCTGCTGCAAACCGCCACCCGCAACCAACAACAGCCACCGCGCTTCATTCACGCGATGTCAAATGCTTATTGGTTACGCTTCGCAGCTACTGGAGCGAGGTGCCAGCTTGAAGGCAATCCAGAAGTTGCTGGGGCACAGCAGCCTGCAAACCACCATGGTGTATCTGCATCTGACCGAAACGGCAGAGGCCAAAGCATCCGCGACGTCGGTGCGGCAACCAAAAGCTTAAAGGACTGCCAGCTTGGGTTCTTCGGCGTGTTGCACACCTGGGGCCGCGACCCGGCCGTCTATCATCCCCACGTTCATTACGTCGTACCCGGCGGTGGAGTGAAGCTCGATGAGCACGGCCGCGCCGTCTCGTGGCAAAGCACGCCGAAGAACTTTCTGTTTCATCACGGTGCGTTGGTTCGAGTTTACAAGGCGAAGCTTGCCGACGAGCTGCGTGCTTGTGGGTTGTATGACCGGGTCCCAGCATCGGCCTGGGACAGAAGGTTCGTCGTCGACGTCCAAGCGGTCGGTCACGGTAAGCCGACGCTGAAATATCTGGCCCCATACGTGCATCGCGTTGCCCTGAGCGACAAGCGAATCGTGGGGGTGGATGAATCGTCGATGGCCTATACGGTGCGTCCGTCGAAATCGGTCTCCACGGTGACTCGCCGCGTCAAAGGGAAAGCGTTTGTGGAAAGTTTCGCTCAGCACGTACTGCCGGCTGAGCTTTCAAAAGATCCGGCATTACGGTTGGATGAGTCCAAACTCGAAGATCGGTCTTGATGAGGTGAAGTGGCTGGTGTGGCTGTTCCTGGGTTGGACCTTCTGGCTGGCCAGCGGCCACGCGCCGCAGGCCAAACCACTCACAACACCGCTGCGATGCTCGGACTGCGGCGGCGAGTTACGGGTGGTCGAGGTGACGTATGATCCGATCGCCTGTGACAACGACCGAGCCCTCGGATACTTCGACAGCGGATAATGGCAACTGCGATCACCCCACCAATCGATTCAATCGAAACGTCACCGGGAAGGCGTCCGCTGGAGTTCTGTACCGAGCCGATCGAAGTCGCAACAAAACCTGTTGTCACCCTTCACTCGACCACAAAAAACGGCATGGTAAACCACTTCCCGCAAGCGATTGAGTCAAACCCGCTTCATCAATTGACGCGACTCCCAGTCGTCACGGCCCGAGCGTCGAAGCAAAACCCATACGTTTGATCGAGACACCGCACACGCTCAACCGGGCTTCTTGAACAAAGCCCTTGAACATCGGCTCGTTCCTCGCGATGTCAAAGGCTTACTGGTTGAACAAAGCCCTTGAACATCGGCTCGTTCCTCGCGATGTCAAAGGCTTACTGGTTATCCGACGATCTAGCCATTTTTTTGACTTGAATTTCGAAAAGGCGTTACTGACGAACAGCAAGTGGTCAGCAATCATATTCGTTTTCGTCCAGATTTTCTTGCTCCGATTCATTCTCATGATCCGAGTTGCCAATTTTCCGATGAAATGCGTTTGCGTGACCTTTTCTTGGATTCGTTTCAATTGAATTTAGCCACGTAAGAATTGGGATTGCCAATATGATTGGCAGCAGTATGAGCAGCACCCACCCTACGACGATTTGCACAGGGACTCTCCGACGAAGGTCAAATTAGCGAGATCCATTTTAGTTTGAGCAATCCTCACAGTGGCCAGAATTCGAGTCGGATAACGAATAAGTTGACCGCGTCGGCGCAGGTGTTGGACACGGAGTTAAGTTTTCAGGATTCGGCCGCCGGAGTATTTCGACTGGGGTCGAACGCTTTGCTATTCGCTGGCCACCATCGGTAGTCCAGTCGAACGACTCCAAGATTATACCCATCTATCGAATCGACGGCATGGTCATCGTCAGGCGATTTGCCGAGCAGCCCCACAATTTTGTGGCCCAGAAACAGGTCCAATGAGGCTCGAACAAGACAGTCCGGGCAAGTTGAAGTACGCCAGGTTCAACCGGCATCAGCCGCACCAGAATTTAAAGCACATTTCTTCGACGGCAGGGTCCAGTATCACAGCAGCATGATCAGCATGCACCTCCCAGCACTCAGCGGCCATCAGGCCCGCCGCCATCCAACCAACCGGCGATACAGCATCGATGCACACAATAGCCGACAGAATTCGACGCGAATAACGCCAGCCGTAACCGAGCGGCGACGATAGATTTTCCATTTCAAAACCGCCCGACTTCGCCGCTTCGGTTCACGGCATGGTTATCGGGCACTAGTCTTTGTTTCCGCGAATTGTCTCGTATTCCGTTTTCGTCAGTACCCGTATCGCTTGATTCGCGATGTCCAAGCCGTGGTCCGCGCAAAGCCTGACAATCGAGTTTGGGACTGTCAGAATTCGCGAACCAGTATCTGAATCGAGAAAGGTCTGAAATTCAATGATCTTGCGGGCGTCGGTGGAGCCAAGGATCGATCCGTGACGTTCGAGCCATCGTTTGGTCTCGTCAAATGTTGACGCGTCATCTTCTGTGGCCAAGGGCAACTTCACGATGATTGAGTTGACTTCGGAAGGATTGTCCGACGAATCGGATTTGTCCCCGATGGCTCGCCGCTGTTGCAATTCGCCGGTGAGTTGGTCCGCAAGTGTCAAAACAGTTGGAGATTCCCCGATGGCGATGAAGATCGCTTCGACTGAGTGCATACGCGTCGATCTCCGTTTAGCCCGATAACGTCAAGGATAACCGGGCCGAGTACCCGGCAACAATTTAGGACCGCTGTACCGGCTCCGGTTCATCCGTTTGTTCAAGAAAGCCGCTGCGCGGCGTAGTGTTTTAGTTTGGGCGAACACAAGTTCGCCCTGTCATGATTTCTCTTTTTGCTCGAACAAAGGAGAGATCTCATGGCGAACCATAATTTACCAGCTTGCGGCAGCTTCTTCAAAGGAGAGCTTTATCAGCGGATGCAGGATGACTTGCATTTGGCGGGCATGGCGCAGCGGACCATCCACGGCTACCTGAGATCCGTCAGGCAACTGGCCGACTTCTGCCGACAATCCCCCGACCAGATCAGCGAACAACAGGTCCGGCAATGGCTGATTCATCTAAAAGTCGATCGGCAATATGCCTATGGTTCGCTGCGAGTCGCCTTCAGCGGCATCAAGTTCTTCTATACCCGGACCGTGCGGCGTGACTGGAAAGTCCTGTCCCAAACCAAGCTGCAAAATGTCAAGGCACTGCCCGAAGTCCTGACACGAGATCAAGTCCATCAGATCATTGATGCCTGCACCAGCCTGAGAATGGCCACGTTCTTTTGGACCGTTTATTCCCTGGGCCTGCGGATCGAAGAAGGCCTGAATCTGCAAGTCGGAGACATCGACAGCCAGCGAATGATGGTTCATATCCACCGCGGTAAAGGCGCCAAGGACCGATTCGTCCCCTTGCCGACTTCCACCCTCGGGCGGCTGCGTGATTACTGGAAGACCCATCGCAATCCAAGATTGCTGTTTCCGGCAACCAATCGCAGTCGGCATGCCAGTGACGATCGGACCGCCCATGCGACAGCCACAGCCACAACCGTGATGAGTGTTACTTCTGTCCAGCGGGCCATCAAGCTAATCGCCGAGCAGATGAACTTTGGCAAGAAAGTTTCGACCCACACCCTGAGGCACTGTTACGCTTCGCAGCTACTGGAGCGAGGTGCCAGCTTGAAGGCAATCCAGAAGTTGCTGGGGCACAGCAGCCTGCAAACCACCATGGTGTATCTGCATCTGACCGAAACGGCAGAGGCCAACACCCGGACGCTGATCGAGCAACTGTTTGTTCGGCCACCGCTGGGCAGCGGCAGCCCCGGCAACCAACGGTCCAGGCGAAAGCCGAAGTAGATGCCGACCGTTGCCGATGCACTGCGGCAGCATGCCCCGGCTTACCTGCAAAAGTTCGCTGATCGTGTACCGCTGGGACACCGCAAAGTCCTCAGCTACATCATGCGGTGCCGAACGGGTCAACTGGGAAGTGTGGTTTACCGCTGTCGATCCTGTCAGTCACAACACTGGGTCGATCGAGCCTGTGGCAATCGCCACTGTCCCCATTGCCAGCAGCAGAAGACTTCGCTCTGGCTGGCCCGTCAGACCGGCAAGCTGCTCCCCGTGCAACATTTTGTCGTGACGTTCACCGTTCCGGGGGAACTGCGGTCGCTGCTCCGCGCCAATCAAAGGCCGGCTTACGACGCCATCTTCAAGGCTGGCAGCCGAACGATTCAGAGCTTGCTGACCAATCCCCGGAACCTGGGCAGTCGGCAGATTGGATTCTTCGGCGTGCTGCATACCTGGGGGCGGGACCTGAAAGATTATCATCCCCACGTGCACTTCGTCGTGCCTGGTGGCGGAGTCAGCCAGGACGGTGGACGCTGGCTGCAGGTAAAGCCGGATCAACTGTTTCACCCCCGTCCGGCAAGGATGCTGTATAAGAAATTGCTGGTTGAAGAACTTCGAAAGGCCGGACTCTATGATCAGATGCCTGATGGTGTCTTGAAAAAGGACTGGGTGGTGAACATCAAGCCGGTCGGAAATGGTCAAGCGGTGCTCAAGTACCTGGCACCGTATATCTACCGAGTCGCTATCAGTAACCATCGTATCGAGTCGGTCGACGAACGGGGTGTCAGCTACCGGGTCAAACCGAGCGGCAGCAGGCGTTGGGTCCAGTGCTGGGCCAGCGGCGAGCAGTTCGTGCGTGGCTTCTGTCAACACATTCTGCCTTCGGGTTTTCAGAAAGTGCGTTACTACGGCTTCATGAGCCCCAACGGCAAACTGAAGTTGGAAAAGGTTCGCTGGCTGGCCTGGCTGTGGCGCGGTTGGACGTACTGGCTGTGCCCGCTGGAAAAGCCATCCATCGCAATCCCACCAGGACCTGTCTGCCGAAAATGTGGAGGCCCGCTGGCACTGCTGATCGTCACTGGGCCGCAGGGCCAGGTCATCTATCGCCCACGAGTTTCCACCCGAGGACCGCCATGCCCAGCTTGATGCAACAATCACCGCTGAATTCGAAAAACGTTAGCAGCGTAGCCGCTGGTCGTACGCGCCGACAGCCAAAAGACCGAATAAAACAGTCGCCACAAGACCCACTTGGCTTGACCATTTGTGCCTCGACAAACCGCAAGCCTGATCCGACAAGCCAGCATCAAGACGACTGTGGTGATCTAGCGGCAACACAGAGAGCAAATCATTGAAGCAAATCCCAAACGGGCTCTAACGCCAACGGGCTTCTTGAACAGAGAACTTGAACAGAGAACTTGAACAGAGAACTTGAACATCGGCTACGTTCGTCCCTCACTACGCGATGTCAAATTCTTATTTGTTCGGCTGTTCTCAAGCGACGGATCAACTCTTGGGCTTTGTCATTTGTTCGTTGTAATCGCGGTCTTTCTGATCTAGCCACTCGGAAAATTCTCGGAGCCAATCAAATTCTTGACCAAGCAAATGCTCAGCAAACGCGGCCAAGAAACTCAGTGTTTCAAGGATTTGAAACGGAGAACCCACAAAACTGTAGTCCGAGTTGCGATCCGGCGCCAAGTCGTTTTTACCCGAAGGCCAAGTCACAGGAAAAAAATGCCAGCCGTCTACGTAGTCGATAAACCGCCAAAGTTCAAACGATTTGGTCTTTTCCGGCAAGTTCTGTTTCACATAAGAAATTGAAACATCTACGTACGGATCACGTGGCCAACCAGCAAAGAACTTGATCGCAACAAAATCATTCACAAGAGTTACAAACTCGTTTGAATCGTCTCGGGCATTTTCGATTTTTAATTCATATTTTTCCCGTAACGCGTGGCTCAATGCTTCAATATGGGATCTAAATGAAGGCCCGTTCATCACTTCTCCCATTGGCCACTATTTTGCTTGAATTCGTACCCCGCTGCATCAAGAATACCACGTTCCAATGCCAGTGTCCCAGTCGCAGGTTTCAGTGATCCATCACTGTTTAAAAACGTGTCGCGTACCGGTTGTCCACTCGCTGCTACTGCCTCAATAAATGGCTTGTTGTGGTCTTCAAAGTCTCCATAATCATCCCAATGAGGAAAGTAATCCCCTTCCTGCATCGAGATATTCTCGTAGTTGCTCTGAAGATGGCTGTACTTGTAAAGGCAGGGTCGTCCGGGAGGCGGATCGGTGATCCCATCCAGTACTTTACGCCATTTCTTGCACCATTTTAGGAAGTCCGCTGCCACTGCGATTTCAAAATCGCTGACCGGATCACCCGTTGTCTGATCAAACAGCGTTCCTTCGGCGAAGGAGACCGAACCATTGATGAGCTGTTTACTGGAAGTCAACGCGAAAGATCCGTCAACGTCCACAACGGCTGTGCCGTCCGTCACATTGCCAAACTCATCGATTAGCGCTTACGTTAAACGAGTCAATCTGTGCAGGGTAGAAATCTGATTGACCGAAGACAATTACGTCATACTCGTCCACGTATTGAGCGTCCCCCGCGCCAGTGACAGTCTGGGCCGTCAAGGATTTAGAAATGCCGGCAATTGAGACTAAACACGCAATCGTTGTAACTAAAATTTGCTTGAACATTTGCGTTCTCCAAAATGTGTGGACAGATTCTCGGCAGCATATCGCGAATTCACAACGCTGAACAGCCGAACGCCCAGCGATCAGCGGGCGGCGTGAGTGGACGCCGATTTACACATTCCGCGATGCACGCCGCTCCGTTGCATTGCATTGTTCAAGTAAGCCGCTGCGCGGCGTAGTGTTTTAGTTTGGGCGAACACAAGTTCGCCCTGTCATGATTTCTCTTTTTGCTCGAACAAAGGAGAGATCTCATGGCGAACCATAATTTACCAGCTTGCGGCAGCTTCTTCAAAGGAGAGCTTTATCAGCGGATGCAGGATGACTTGCATTTGGCGGGCATGGCGCAGCGGACCATCCACGGCTACCTGAGATCCGTCAGGCAACTGGCCGACTTCTGCCGACAATCCCCCGACCAGATCAGCGAACAACAGGTCCGGCAATGGCTGATTCATCTAAAAGTCGATCGGCAATATGCCTATGGTTCGCTGCGAGTCGCCTTCAGCGGCATCAAGTTCTTCTATACCCGGACCGTGCGGCGTGACTGGAAAGTCCTGTCCCAAACCAAGCTGCAAAATGTCAAGGCACTGCCCGAAGTCCTGACACGAGATCAAGTCCATCAGATCATTGATGCCTGCACCAGCCTGAGAATGGCCACGTTCTTTTGGACCGTTTATTCCCTGGGCCTGCGGATCGAAGAAGGCCTGAATCTGCAAGTCGGAGACATCGACAGCCAGCGAATGATGGTTCATATCCACCGCGGTAAAGGCGCCAAGGACCGATTCGTCCCCTTGCCGACTTCCACCCTCGGGCGGCTGCGTGATTACTGGAAGACCCATCGCAATCCAAGATTGCTGTTTCCGGCAACCAATCGCAGTCGGCATGCCAGTGACGATCGGACCGCCCATGCGACAGCCACCGCCACAACCGTGATGAGTGTTACTTCTGTCCAGCGGGCCATCAAGCTAATCGCCGAGCAGTTGAACTTTGGCAAGAAAGTTTCGACCCACACCCTGAGGCACTGTTACGCTTCGCAGCTACTGGAGCGAGGAGCCAGCTTGAAGGCAATCCAGAAGTTGCTGGGGCACAGCAGCCTGCAAACCACCATGGTGTATCTGCATCTGACCGAAACGGCAGAGGCCAACACCCGGACGCTGATCGAGCAACTGTTTGTTCGGCCACCGCTGGGCAGCGGCAGCCCCGGCAACCAACGGTCCAGGCGAAAGCCGAAGTAGATGCCGACCGTTGCCGATGCACTGCGGCAGCATGCCCCGGCTTACCTGCAAAAGTTCGCTGATCGTGTACCGCTGGGACACCGCAAAGTCCTCAGCTACATCATGCGGTGCCGAACGGGTCAACTGGGAAGTGTGGTTTACCGCTGTCGATCCTGTCAGTCACAACACTGGGTCGATCGAGCCTGTGGCAATCGCCACTGTCCCCATTGCCAGCAGCAGAAGACTTCGCTCTGGCTGGCCCGTCAGACCGGCAAGCTGCTCCCCGTGCAACATTTTGTCGTGACGTTCACCGTTCCGGGGGAACTGCGGTCGCTGCTCCGCGCCAATCAAAGGCCGGCTTACGACGCCATCTTCAAGGCTGGCAGCCGAACGATTCAGAGCTTGCTGACCAATCCCCGGAACCTGGGCAGTCGGCAGATTGGATTCTTCGGCGTGCTGCATACCTGGGGGCGCGACCCGCGGACGTACCATCCGCACGTGCACTTCGTCGTGCCTGGTGGCGGAGTCAGCCAGGACGGTGGACGCTGGCTGCAGGTAAAGCCGGATCAGCTGTTTCACCCCCGTCCGGCAAGGATGTTGTACAAGAAACTGCTGGTGGAGGAACTTCGCAAGGCCGGACTCTATGATCAGATGCCTGATGGTGTCTTGAAAAAGGACTGGGTGGTCAACATCAAGCCGGTCGGAAACGGTCAAGCGGTGCTCAAGTACCTGGCACCGTATATCTACCGAGTCGCTATCAGTAACCATCGTATCGAGTCGGTCGACGAACGGGGTGTCAGCTACCGGGTCAAACCGAGCGGCAGCAGGCGTTGGGTCCAGTGCTGGGCCAGCGGCGAGCAGTTCGTGCGTGGCTTCTGTCAACACATTCTGCCTTCGGGTTTTCAGAAAGTGCGTTACTACGGCTTCATGAGCCCCAACGGCAAACTGAAGTTGGAAAAGGTTCGCTGGCTGGCCTGGCTGTGGCGCGGTTGGACGTACTGGCTGTGCCCGCTGGAAAAGCCATCCATCGCAATCCCACCAGGACCTGTCTGCCGAAAATGTGGAGGCCCGCTGGCACTGCTGATCGTTACTGGGCCGCAGGGCCAGGTCATCTATCGCCCACGAGTTTCCACCCGAGGACCGCCATGCCCAGCTTGATGCAACAACCCGCAATCGATTCGAAAAACGTCAGCAGCGTCGTCCCTGCCCGTACGCGCCAACCGTCAAATGCACGAAGAAAACAGTCCCCGCAAGAACCAGCTGGCTTGACCTTATGTGCCTCGCCGAACCACATGCTTGGTCAGCCAAGCCAGCATCACGACGAGCGGTGTGTTCCAGTGTTCTGCCTACTTTACTTCACTTACGATTGCGTCCAGCTTCTCCCTTTGTTGCTTAGTCAATGTATCGGCAACCCGAGTTTGGAAATTCGCATTTGCCAGTCTTGTTTCTTTAGCCAACTCCGACAAAATCGCTGTCTCAATTGCCTTGTATTTCTTCGCGATTTTTCGCATCGTTTTAGTTTGGGCTGGTCGCAATTCTAGCGTCGATATCATCGTGGGGTTGAGCAGACCTACAGAAGAATCAAATTTCTTTTTGAGAAGAACCTGCAATTCCATTTGTCTGAACCACTTTAGTTGATTTGGTAATAGCAAATCTGTTATCGTTTTCGGATAAGTTGCGCTGCCGTCAATCAATGCAACAATTCTTCGTTGGTCGTCGGGAACGACTAGCCCATATTCGTTTAATCGCAAACGAATTGTCTTTGTCAGTTCGTTTCTTTGAGGCTGCACAAGCTCATATTCGCTCCAAAGTGAAGTCGCAAAAAGCAACTCATAGGCTAGACTACCAAATTTCTCGATCCCGTGCTTCTCAAGCTCTGCTTGTTCCAGCTCGAACAATGATTTTGAATTTCCTTTCAAAGCATCTGTTGTTTTCGAGCCAGAAAAACAAACGTATGTTTTAAGCCAAGTTTCGCCGTCGCGTTGAACTCGATTGGTCTTCGGAATACGGAACCATTCAACTGGTCTTCCCAAGAGTTGTTTAGCCATTTTTGACTGAGAACCATCCATTGCCTCAAGCAATTCCTGCCAACGTTTGTCGGATTCCAACGCAAGTTCTTTCATTAGCTTCTTGGTCTTCTTGGCTAGAGCTAAACTCACTTTCTCGAATTCCTTCGAAAGCTTCAACTCTTGGTCACTCGCAAGGCCTAGAGTTTCCAACAATGCATTATTGTTCACTAAGGGATTGACCTCAAACGATGTTTTGAGCTTTCGATTAGCTATTGTTTTCAGATCGCTACCCAGCCGCTCGGTTGCCAGCTCTTGTGCGTATTCTGGTCCAAGTGTCGCGAATGCAGCATCAGCGGTTGCTTCATCTCTCAACGCCTCGACAAGCCTTGTGCCGATTTCCTCCCTAGCTTCGCCCGGAGGTAAGTTGGCAAGCATGTCCTCAAGTTCGAAGATTGGTCGTAGTATCTCTCGTAATCTATTTGGCAGTTGAGGTCGTGCTGCCAATATTTCAGGCCGCTTTCCACCCTCCAATTGATAAACTTCTCTCTTGGCAAGCTGGAGCCAATACAGGGACACAGCTTCTGCATCGGTACCTGCCCGTTGACTGTTCAAAAAATCCAGCTCGTAAACACTGGCTTTGTCTTGGCATTTGCAATGAGCAATCCACGCAAGACAGCATAAAATCAAACTCAAATAATTTGCGCACACGTTAACATCCTTAACAGAAATTGACTGATCAAGAAGCAAGCCACTGATCAGATTATCAGTGAATCCCTGCGATGTATCAGAACTAATTCTTGGTGTAAATATGTGTGTTGTTCCCTACCGCGGCGGGGCCACCACCGGTAACTGTTACTTCTGCCGTAATGGTATGCATGGTGCCGTTTGACGCTGTTTTCGATCGTGAGTGTGGCGTTACAGTTGTTGTGAGAGGTGGGACGGTGAAAGGTCCAATAGTGATTTCGTTTGCGCCATCAACCCAAGTCTTGATCGTAGCCGTCAGCGTAGCCGTCGATGAGCGGTTCGATACTTCGATTTCGTCTTTCGACTCCAGCTTGTCACCAATGTCGTACACGCCCGTGGCCATACCGTTGACATACTGATTCCAGTCTCCGAACCCAATGTAATGCACTTGGCTCAATGCATCGGAACTCAAACCAAATGTCAACACAGAACAAAACGCTACCGACATAACTAAATTTCTCATCCCAATCTCCCAAGAAAGAAGTTTTTTGTAGAAGCATTATACAGCTCAAAAATGTAAGGGGGCCATGTCAGGGGACAGGGAAAGCGCGGGATAAACCGGCTTGGAATAGGGAATGAAAGAGTCCTACAAGGAAGATTTAGCCAATCACTTTGGCCTCGAACCGTACGCTGTCGATGGCAACATCGGGGGTGTAGCATCGGTAAGAGGAAATGCAGGCCAACTATTGAGCTCCGAAATCCTCATTTTCGCGTGCCGATCTTATCCTGTCAGGGAGAAGGCCACATCGTCTCGACCGCTATGGGCAAGGTGGATGACGAACGCGGCGGAGTCAGTGAACCTGTGCATGCATGGACATTCCAAGCGCGAGAACCGGGAGATCCCATCAGTTTCCGTATCGCTGGGTGGCATATCGCTGCGGTGCGGAACGGTCAGCGAACCTCTCCGAGGGCACTGCTGACATGAACGCTGATGGGAAGTCAGATGAGCCGATAGTACCTTCGACCCCGGCGAACAACGACAGTGCTGAACTGTCGGGTGCAGCTGCACCAGCGGAGTTGGGCGAGGAAAGCGGCTCAACCAAGAGGAACGCCAAACAGGCTGCCTTGCCCCGGACTCCGGGCCGGATCAAGCGCAAGTCAAGCGGGCTGCACGGCGTGCGTGAAGCTGCCCGCAAGGACAGCAAGCTCAAATTTACTGCCTTGTTACATCATGTCAACTGCGAGTTGCTGCACGAAGCGTTCTTCGACTTGAAGAAGACGGCAGCCGTGGGAGTCGACGGAGTGACCTGGCACGACTATGAGCATCACTTGGAGGACAATATCGCTGCCCTCCATGACCGCATTCACCGGGGAGCCTACCGGGCATTGCCTTCTCTGCGTGCATGGATACCTAAACCGGATGGTCGCCAGCGACCACTGGGCATCGCGGCACTGGAGGACAAGATTGTCCAACAGGCTGTGTTGTGGGTCCTGCAAAGCATTTACGAGCAGGATTTTCTCGGCTTCAGCTACGGTTTCCGCCAGGGTCGCAGCCAGCATCAGGCACTCGATGCTCTGAGCGTTGCGATCACGAGCAAGAAGGTGAACTGGATTTTGGATGCCGATGTGAAAGGTTTCTTTGACGCGATTGACCATGCTTGGTTAATCAAGTTTGTGGAGCATCGCATCGGCGATCAACGCATTCTTCGCCTGATCCGCAAGTGGCTTCATGCCGGGGTCATCGAAGAAGGTCAGTGGTCAAAGACAACGGAAGGGTCGCCACAAGGTTCGGTGATTTCACCGCTCCTTTCAAACGTCTACCTTCACTATGTGTTTGACCTATGGATCGAATGGTGGCGGAAACAACACTGCCGCCGAGATGTGGTTGTCGTTCGCTATGCGGATGACTTTGTGATTGGTTTCGAGAGCCATGCAGAAGCAACAGCGTGTCTGGAAGAACTCCGCACGCGGGTGGCAAAGTTTGGCCTAGAACTTCACGAAGGCAAGACGCGTCTGATCGAGTTTGGTCGCTACGCGATCGAACGTCGGGCAGAACACGGCAAAGGGAAGCCTGAGACGTTTGACTTTCTGGGATTTACCCACAAGTGTGGGAAGACCCGCAAGCACGGATGGTTTACCATCCATCGTCACAGCATCGCCAAACGCATGCGTGCGACATTACAAGTGATCAAAGCGAAATTGCGAAAGCGAAAACACCGTCCACTCGGTGAAACGGGTCGCTGGTTACGACGCGTTGTGCAGGGCTGGCTGAACTACCACGCCATTCCGGGCAACAGTCACCGCATCGGTCGTTTCGTTGACGAGGTCACTCGTTTGTGGCTGAAAGTGCTTCGCCGTCGCAGTCAGCGAGGTCGCAAGTGGACATGGGAGAGGATGCACCGTTTAGTGCGGAAGCACCTCCCTCGTCCCCGCATTGTTCATCCTTATCCTAACCAACGGTTTCGCGCTCGACTCAAGGTAGGAGCCGTATGAGGTAAACACTCACGTACGGATCTGTGCGGGGGGCCGCCGGCAACGGCGGGCCCTACCGCGATCAAAGAATTTGGCTGGCAAACGAATACGCTGTGCACCCTTAGCAGGACCACAGACAGATGAACGGTAAAAGCGTCGGCCTTAGCCCAGCCTGCCCCCGGTTTCCGTCGGCCAGTACTGGGCTAACGCATACAACGCTGCCGGGGCCATCGTCGGACCGGCAAACCCGGTCCACTGCCAAGAAAAAACCAACGGGGCTGTTGGCCGCCTGCGGGCCTCTTGAACCGAGCATTTGAGCATCGGCTCGACCGTTGGAGACCTGCTGCAAGCCGCCACCCGTAACCAACACCAGCCACCGCGATTCATTCACGCGATGTCAAGTTCCTGGTTGCCGGTCGCGGGGGGATCAAAGAATTGGACCTAGTGTCGCCAGCGTATTGTTCCAGAGTCGAGTTGTCAGTGGCCACGCGTTGACCATCTCTCGAGTGACCCGATTGGAATTGGCGATGTAATGTTGCTGGCGGGAACGGACGTCGTTCGTCAAATCCGGATCGTAAAACATGATGTTGTTTTCGTAATTCAGATCGAAACTACGGCGGTCCATATTGGCCGAACCAATCAACGTAATCTCGCCGTCCAGAGTCAACGATTTGGTATGCAGCAGTCCTCCGACATATTCGAAAACCTCAACGCCGGATTCCAGAAGATCGAGGTAGTAGCTTCGGCTGGCTCCCCCGACAATCCACGAATCATTGCGTGCGGGAAACACGATCGTTGTCTTGACGCCTCGCCAGGCCGCAGCGCAGAGCGCATCCTGCATCGATTCATCGGGCACGAAATAGGGCGTCGTGATGATCAACTCTCGACGAGCGGCGTGAAAAAGGGTTTCGAACATTTCCGGCATGGCTGAAAAACGAAACGTAGGGCCGGTGCCGACCACTTGCGCGGGAAACCCGGAAGTTGGCGCGGCAATCGGCCTTCGCAGAATGTCGTCAATGTCTTCGTCGGCATAGCTCATCCAGTCGCTGGCGAACAGATATTGATTCTGGCGGACGATCGGCCCCTCGAATCGAATCACGGCATCAACCCAGGGCGCATACCTGGCTTTCACCAGGAATTCCGGATCAGCGCAATTCTGGCTGCCGCAGTACGTGATTCGATCATCGATCACCAGGATTTTACGGTGATTGCGGAGGTCGAGTCGCCCCTGCAAGGGTTTCAACAGCGGATTGCCGATCGGTAACGCGACGGCCACATCGACACCGGCCTGCTGCATTGCTTTCCAGTGCGGCGAGCGGATCAGGCTGCGCGACCCCAGCGCATCGGCCATGGCACGACAGGTAACGCCACGTGCCGAGGCCCGTTTCAGGGCTTCAATCATTTTCGTGCCGTTGTTATCTGCCAGCCAGATGTAGAACATCAGATGGACATGATCCGTCGCGGCATCAATGTCCGCGACCATCGAATCGATCGCCGTATTCGAATCGGCCATCAATTGGCCCGAATTACCTCCGACGGCGCTGAATCCGTTGATCGAACGACCGGTTTGAAACAGGTGTACGTATTCGTTGGGGACGTGAGCGAGTACCTTGTCCCGATCACCCTTGCCGGCTTCCGCCATCGGTGGCAGGTTGGCCAGAACGCGTTTCATCCGCTGCACGCGACGGTGGCCAATATTGGTATCTCCCAGCAACAGGTAGGCAATGATTCCCAGGACCGGCACCGCGGCCATGACCGCCACCCACGCGATCCTTGATGAGGGGTCGCGATGGGGACGGGTCAACGCCCGCCCAATGAACACCACGACCAGAATCGCGTGGATAACAACGCCCAGCAATGCAAATGTCAAGTCATTTACCTCGGCCGCCAGTCCGATTGTGGTTTCTGATTCATGGTGATTTCGTGGCGAAGCGATGGCAGCAGAATGTCAGCCACACAGCCGTCGGTAAACCGCGTCCATGATCCGATCATGGACGGGTGGTTCGCGCGGTAAACAGTCGATCAAGTGAAGGGGGAAACCGGTTCCCGCCTTCGCCGGATCTGGTCTCAGAAACTGAGTATGGTCTTGACGTTGTTCTGATCAATAATCTGCAGCGCCTTCACTTCTCCGTTGTCAAGCTGTTCCTGCACGACTTCGACCGGGGCATAGATGGTGTGCGAGTAATCGATCGCGTCGGTACCCGTGGTGATCACGATATCGTTTCCCTTGCCAACTGGGTCGTAGTCCACAGCCATCAGCGGTCCCTGCCGGGCCTGCCCGGACGAACCCGATTCGTTGTCAAATTGCTCAATGCTGATTGCTCTGCCGCGGTTGCCGTTGGAGAACAATCCAAAAAATTCCGGCCAGTCGGAGTGTTCGATCGGCTTGTTAATAGACATGGCGAAAACTCTCTCATGGTAAAGTGCCTGTCCCCAGGCGCGTCGTTGCCTCGTCGCCCGAGCCTTTGCAGGGGGCAGCCCAGTATCATCCAGCGGTGTTGCGACGGTCGTAACGTCAAACCGCTGATTTCTCTGATGCGGCAGAATTTAGCAGATTGAATTTCTTAACGCAAATATGGTCGCAGCCTGATCGTCCCTGGACCGACAGCCCATTCGCCGGGCCGCTGGCAGGCAGCGGCCGGCGATCGTCCAAACCGTGTCGCAGTTTCAGGGACCCTCGACAGGACATTCAATCGTCCTGTGCTGACCAGGCAGGTTGGGCGTTGCTTTGGGTGCGGGCGTCGCTGCGAATATGCAAATCTCGCTGCGGAAACGCAATCTCAATGCCTTCCTCGGCAAACCGCCGGTGGATTTCCGTATGCAGCTGATGCGTGGTTTCCAGACGCTGATCCACACCGGCCAGAAATGCGCGGACGGTGTAATTCAAGGTGCTGTCGGCAAACTGATCGAAGGTGATGATCGGTGCGGGATCGTCCAGGACGTTTTCGTTATGTTGGGTGATGTCCCGCAACAATTCGCGAACGCGATTCGTATCGGTCCCGTAGGCGACCCCCACATTCATCGAAATCCGACTCATGTCATCGGAGAGAGTCCAGTTGATTATCCGGCCGGTGATCAGTTCCTTGTTGGGTATGATCACTTCCTGCCGATCCCAGTTGCGGACCGTCGTTGCCCGACTGCGAATACGAATGACCACACCATCCGTATCCCCCAAGGTCACAACATCTCCCACGCGAACGGGCTGTTCGAACAGCAGGATGATGCCACAGATGAAGTTGGCCACGATTTCCTGTAATCCGAACCCCAGTCCCACGCCCAAAGCGGCAATCAGCCACTGGATGTTGCTCCATTCAAAACCCAATACCTTGGCGACCACAAAAGCGCCGGCGATGGCGATTCCATATTCCATGATGGTGCTGATCGCGTAACGGGTTGCCGACTCGATCGCCCATTGACCGGACAGGACGATATCGATCAGCCCTTTCATATTGCGAAAGGCGATCACGATAAACGCAGCCAGCATCAATGCCAGCAGTACCGAACCCCAGGTCACCGAACGGACGACGACTCCTGCCACTCGGACATCGTAGGCATTGCGATTGAAGATGGGTGTGAGCGCCTGGACGGAGTCGTACCAGATCAGGTACAGCGAAAAAATCCCCAGTGCCGCGATCAGCACCGTGATCAGGCGACGCGTCTGCAGGTCGATGATATTCAGATTGGTGGATTCCTCTTCGGCCACCAGAGCGTCGATGTCACTGGTCATCGCATCGTCGGCTACCACCGCCCGCTGGCGGGCTTCAATCAATTGTTCTCTTCGCATCCGGCGACGATTCATCTTCACCCAGCGAAACAACAACGCCCGCAGTACGTATAGTCCGAATAGTACGGTAAACGTCAGCTCCAGCTCAACCGTCAATTGGTAGGCTGTGTGGCCGAAACCCTGCGCCGCCAGATAAACCAGCGAGAGCGTTAACAATACGATCAGCGCGGAGCCAATTTTTCTCATCAGGCCCACGGCGATATCGTCGGAAGCATCGTCATGTGTGCGTCCACGGTCGGGCCGGAGGACGTCAAACAGGACGTAGCCGACGAGCAGAATCCAGCCAATGTTGCTCAGTCGAGTCAGTGACTGGCGGTAAATCGTGTCGCCATGGGCGTGACAGGCTTCACAGAAAAACACAAAGAAACTGCCGGCCACGAACAAGATCGAAAGATTTCGGCCGACGTTCATGCCCGTCCATTTGGCCCACTCAAAATGAGCTTCCGCCAGACCTTTTTTACGCCAAACCTTCCGGATGATCTCCAGGCTCATCAACCAGTAGGACGTGGTCAATGCGGCGCTGGAAAGGGCCCGGACGGGATCACTGCCCGAATCGCGCAACAGCCAACGGATGAACAGAAACAGGAATGGCCAGGGCGCCGCCAGCACGATGGTGATCCACAGAGCCTGTAATGTCGGTTGAATTGAACGACAGGAAATCCGCGAGGCCTTCTCGCCCAGTTCGGTGAGTTGGGTTCGCAATCGAGTACGAACCAGAAACAGAATGGCAATCGATGCGGTGAACAGCAGAACTGCCAATGGCTGATGCGTGAGTCTGGACTTCACTTGCTGAAAAGCGGCTGACAGCGACTGCGGGTTGAATAACCAGCGGATCGCCTGTCCCGCCTCTGCAAAGGTATCCAGCGAAATCGGTTTGGCACTTCGGACCCAGAACATCTTCTGGTTGACATACTCCTTATATTGTTGAACCAGGTCGATCAACTGCTGCTGATCCTCCCGGGCACTAAGCTGCAGGTTGTAGTTTCGTTCGGCATCTTTCAGCAGACCGTCCAGCACGTTCAATTCAAGTTGAAATAGTTCCTTCAGTTCATCGTGTTGCTCCTGCGTCAATGACGCATCGTTACGGATGGTCTTGGCAATCAGGGAGTCCATATCTGACAGTTCACTGCGAAGATCCTGCAGATCGTACAGTTCAATTTGGCATTTGTTTAGCGCCGATTCGTTGCGGTCGATGGAGCTTCGGAGTCTTGAGATGGAGGGTAATTCGCTGTTTTTCTCCTCCAGCATTAATCCAATCGCTTTGGATGAAACAGCGGCGGCGCGTTTCTTCGTGCGTTCAAAATCCTCCTCCCAGCGGTTCAGCTGTTTCTTGGTTCGTTCGCGTTGGCCCTGCGCTTCATTGATTTCGCCAGCCACGGCAAGACGACGCTGCGTCATCTTCAAAATGTCTTCAGCGTAGGGTTTCAAAGCCGGCGCGGCTTCCTCGACGGCCTGTTCTGTTCTGATCTGTTGTTGTTGAGCGTCCGTCGTGCGGCGCTCATTGATCAGGTCCGCCAATTCCTGAATGTCACTGTCCAGCTGTTTCACGTTGACCGTCAGCCGGTCGATATTCAACCGCGGCAGTTCGCCCTGGGCTTCGTAGGAATCCCGTTCTTTTTCCAGCTTCTTGATCAACGATTCGATCCGCTGCTTGTCTGACCGCAATTGCATCAACTTGGCGCGAGCCTGTAGTGACACGTCCTCCTGATCAATGGCCTCCAGCTTCTTTCGGTTTTCCGCCAACGACTCCTGAGCCTTGGTCAACTCGCCGGAAATTTCGCTTTTCCGCTGCACCCGCCGTTGCGGTTCCGCCTGGGCCGCTTCCAGTTCCTTGCGGGCTTCCTTCAGTTTCTGTTCCAGGGCCGAACGGTCGACATTCAACTGGTTGATGTCAAGACTCTCCGCCCGCTCAAAATCGTAACTTTCCGGTGAATCCTTCTTCGCCCTGGCTTGTTCGATATCACTGGCGGCACTGTCGATCGCGTTTTGCAGCAACTTGGCGTCGGCCTGCAGACTGGCGGCTTTCTCCAGCCGGGACTTGGCCTCCGACAGCCACTGTTGAGTTTGTGCCTTCGATTCTTCGTCGACGCCAGACTGATTCAGTTCCTGAAGAAGCTTGTCGACATCTTCCATGCGATAATTTTCAGCGACCGCCGCGGGCGACTCGGCAGTAACCTGTTTGGTCTCCTGCGCAGTGCCCGTCGTCAGCGGCAACAGCAGAAATATCCAGAAAATCCAACAGCCTTGGCGGGCGATATTCACGGTTTCGGCGACCTTTCAATAAAATTCTGCCTCTATTTTAGCGTTCAGCACGCCAAGCTGAATGGTCCTTCGCCGAACCAGCGTCGAATCTGGGTCTTCACCCCCGCAGCTTCATCCGGCAGCAGGTGCTTGTACTGGGTGATTCTCGTGGAAGAGATATCATTGCCACATGACTTTCCATATTCTGTACGAGATGTGCACTGGTTAGCTAGCAAAGACTGTTCCGCTGAATCACAAGTAGAGACACAAAATGAAGATCAATCGATTTGAGGCATTTAAAGTCAGATTTGAACTGACTAACCCCTACATCACGGCCGAGTACAAGGGCAAAGGATTGTCCGAAAAGCACTGTGTTGTTGTGCGATTACGCACGGATGACGGGCTGGTAGGTTACGGCGAAACCGACGGTCACGCCAAATTCACTTACGAAGGCCCGGAATCGGTGATGTCGATGCTGCAGCATTACCTGGCCCCGGCGGTGCTGGGGATGGATCCGCGAAATCTGTCTGCACTGCACGAGCGAATGGACCAGACCGTCCCGCGGTGGCCGTTCGCCAAGGCACCGATCAATATCGCCTGTCACGATCTGTGGGGCAAGTCGTTGGGATTGCCGATTTACAAATTGCTGGGTGGCGAATTGCGCGACCGGCTACCCATGATCTGGCCCATCGGTGGCGGGTCACCGGAAGAGAATGTGCAACAGGTAAGCCAGAAAGTGGCGGATGGCTACCAGTCATTTCACATCAAGATCGGCGCCTTTCATCCCGATCTGGATGTCGCGCGAGTGGCGGCCATTCGGCAAGAGGTCGGGCCTCAGACCCCGCTGATGTTGGACGCCAATCAGGGTTGGGATTATCTGACGGCCAAACGAACCATCGCCCGTCTGGAGCCCTACCACCCCAGCATGGTCGAGCAACCGGTACCTTCCTGGGATCGTCATGGGATGTCGAAATTGCAGGCGGACACCTGGGTTCCGATCAGTGCCGACGAGTCGCTGCACGGCCTTCACGACGCCGCGAATTTGATCCGAACCGACGCTGCCCGAGTATTCAGTTTGAAGATCGGCAAATGCGGTGGTCTGTTTCGGACTCGGCAAATCGCTGCCATCGCGGAGGCGGCGGGCTTGAATTGCTTTGTGAATTCCATGGTGGAAATGGGAATCAGCGTGGCTGCCAGTCTGCACCTGGCAGCCACGCTGCCGAACCTGGTCGATCACGGTCATGCGTTGATGTCGAATTTGCGGATCAAACAGGATATTCTCGCTGACGGCAGCTTCCATTACGATGGACGCGACATTCTGATACCGTCTGAAGGCACCGGTCTGGGAGTTCAAGTCGATGAAGCCGAGCTGCGGAATCGAACGCTGGACCAGTTCGTGACGGAACTTTAATAACAGGGAGACATTTTCCAGATGATCAAGTTCGCCATCATTGGTGCCGGAAACGCGGGTTGCGCATTTGCAGCTCATTTGAAGCTGCTCGGTCACGAAACCCGTTTGTACGATGTTTTTGAAAAACAGCTGACCGAGCTTATTCAGTCCGATAACGTTATCGAATTCGGTGGCAATCTGGATCTGCCCGGTCTGGAGCCGGGTGAAACGCTGCCGGCACGGATCGACTATATCGGCAGCGACCTGGCGGCGGCGGTGGACGACGCGGATGTGATCATGTGCACGGCACCGGCGCATGCCCACCGTGCCATGGCGATCGATCTGGCCGCTCATTTGGCACCGGGGCAGGTGGTCGTGTTGAATCCGGGTCGAACCTGCGGCGCGATCGAAGTGGCTCGCGTTCTTCAGGAAAACGGGGCGGCCACGGATGTCACGGTCGTGGAAGCGCAGACGTTGTTGTATGCCTGTCGAAGATCGGGCAGTACCGTGCACGTTTTTGGATTGAAAGACCGGGTCGGTTGTGCCGCTCTGCCTGACGATCAACTCGATCGCTTTCTCAAACCGATGCAGTCTGCCCTGCCACAATTCGTCAAAGAGGAACAGGGTATCTGGGCGACCTCCCTCGATAATATTGGCATGCTGTTCCATCCCACGCCGACGCTGTTCAATCTGGCAAGAATGGAAACGGGGGCACCCTTTGATTACTACATCGACGGCATGTCACCCACGGTGGCGGCAATGGTGGAGAAACTGGATGGCGAACGATGCCAGATTGCGCAAGCCATGGGTGTCCAGATTCCGACCGCCGTACAATGGTTGAAGCTGACCTATGGAGCCGAAGGTTCAAATCTATTTGAGGCGGTACAGAACAATCAGGCCTACGTCGGTATTCAGGCGCCACAATTGAAGAGCGTCACGGATAAACTGGGATTGCGATATGTGGTTGAGGATGTGCCGACGGGACTGGTGCCGGTTTCCGAACTGGGTTGCAAGCTGGGCATACCGACCCCCCATATCGACCTGTTGATCCAGGTCGCGGACATGGTCTACGGTCGTGATTTCCGCGCCGAAGGTCGAACGTTGGAACGGTTGGGACTGGCTGACATGTCAACCGGGCAACTGAAGGCCTTGTAATCCGCGGCAGGTTCGGGAAGCCAGTCTGGACTTCGGTTGAGCGCGCGCCGGCCGCCATGGTCAACCCACCAGCGGCCTCCTGCTGCCCATCGTGGATGCCCGCCGTTCCATGCCGCAAAAAAACGCTGCCGATGAATCTTCAGGAGCACGGTCAATGATCAATACAACAGAATCGTGCTATAGCGAGGCCATCGAACGGGAGAATCTGCTTGTTCAATTTCTTTAAGCGATTACGACGCAAGAAAATTCTGGCCTCCGATTTCCCAGACGCCTGGCTCGACATTCTTCGGCGCAATATCTGGCAGTTTCGATTTCTGCATCGGGAACATCAACAGCGGGTGCTCGACACGGTCCAGGTGATGGCGGATGAAAAGTCGTGGGAGGGTGTGGACGGATTCGCGATTTCGCCCGAGGTCATCGTCACAATTTCCGGTACGGCCAGCCTGTTGACCCTTGGACTGGCTGAGCCCTATTTCTTTGATCGGGTCAGAACGATCATCGTCCATCCCTCCACCATCAACAACCAGCTGATTCAACAGGGGATGATTGTTGATCGCGACTCTCAGAATTTTGACGGACAGGCATGGCAGGGGGGGCCGGTTCTGTTTTCCTGGCCGGCGGTCGTTCACGGTTCAAGACGCAGCGGTGATGGACGCAACGTGGTAATCCACGAATTCGCCCATCATATAGATGGACTGGACGGCCAGATGGGCGGTATGCCCTACATTGGGTCCAAACCGCTTCGTGAACGCTGGGAACAGGTGTTCGATCGTGATTACCAGCAGCTGGTTGAAGACCTTCGCCAGCACCGTCCGCCGGCGATCGACGCCTACGCCGGCACCAGCCGCGCCGAATTCTTTGCCGTCAGCAGCGAACTGTTTTTTGACGCGCCTCATTTCCTGCAACGGCAACTGCCGGATGTCTACCAGTGTCTGGCCGCGTTCTACCAGATCGATCCCCTGTCGTACGAAGTGTCAGAGTGAGACCGTGCCAGGAACCGGTGAACTGCGTGCAAGTTTAAACCGGCCCTCGAAACGGCTGATCCAGGTGTGGCGCGCGACAGAGCACAGTTGGCATGCCGATACGCTCTCATCGGCATGGCCGAACACTGTCTGCACCATGCTTCTACCCGGTCGATCCAGGTGGCAGACGACCCCCAGTTGATACGTGTCGATTGGCACAGAATTTGCGAAATTGCTTCGGGGTTTTTCAAGACATGCGCTTTCACCGCCAAACGACCATCAAGGAGCTTGATCATGAGAACGCGTTTAATCTACGGCTTGTGCCTGACGATAAGCCTGCTATCTGTTTCGATTTCACAGGCTGACGAAGCGGTCTACCGTCAGGGTGATCCGGACCCATTTACTGCAGAAGAATACGTGGGTACCGAGGATGTCATGATCGTCCAGAATAACGATTCGGCCGGCCAGACTGATCAGAATTACGGCGGCCGCAATCAATTTTTTGTCGGTGGTGCTTGGGATCAATTGTCCGGTTTCTGGCCGCGCCGTTCTCTGTTGCGGTTTGATGTCACATCGCTGGAAGGGCAATACGGTCGCATCAACTCCGTTTCGATCGAACTCACGGTCGGCGAATCCATGCGCGACGGAACGCTACAAATCTATCGATTTGCTGATGCCAACGCCGATTGGGTCGAGGGAACCGGCACGGGTGCCAACATAGGCGATCCACCGGATGTTGGTGTGTCGACCTGGCGAGCTCGGATTCAGGCTGCCACCACAGGCAATTCGATACCTTGGGCGTCTGGAGAATGGGGTGCGGGAGTCGAGGGAGAGGATTATACAACGTTGCTGGCCGAATTGGCCTACGATGAATCGACAAGTGGCGTCGTGGAACTGCTGTTGGACGCGGAAGAGGTCAACGACCTGATCAATCATTGGACGTGCGGTACGAATGCCGGACTGTTCCTGCGGGTTCAGGGCCCGGAGCGGGACAATGAAATCAGGTTCCACTCCCGGGAATCCAGCGAGATTTCGCTTCGACCTAAACTGGTGATTGATTACGAATCGCGGCAGATCGGTGACGTCAACTTTGATGGCCTGATCAATTTGCTGGACGTAGCTCCGTTCGTGCAGGCCCTGACCGAGGGCGACTACCAACCCAACGCGGACATCAATTCCGATTGCTCGGTCGACCTGCTGGACGTGTCGCCGTTCGTTGATTTGTTGTCCGGCGGATAATGCTCGCCTTTGCGAGCCGGCAAGTGCCGGCTCGCGGTCAGGTGAACCGGTCGTCGAGACAGTCACCACGAACCGAAGACGAGTCACGACACGGCAGAATTTTCGATTCCGTCGGGGCTGGATGGTTGCTTCTCCCGCTGCCTTGACCGCGTCGTCCAGGGGCCGGGACAGGAGTGGAATGCTCGGTGACGATTCAGCCCGGGTCCCGTTGGCGAATCGATTCCAGTTCCTGCACGAATTGTTCGTGCCACCACGAATTTTCCGGTAGCAGATGGATCGCTGCCTGCTGGTTTTCGGCAGCAAGTTCCAGCTCGCCATTTTCACGCCAGGCCAGCGCCAACGTGGCCAGGTAGTGGGGACTCCCTGTTTCAGTCGGGTCATTGACCCGCTGGGCCAATTCCAATCCGAGCGCGGGATCACGAAGTGTCTCGTCCCCACAGGTCAACAGGAAGCGGGCGGCCAGATCGACCAGGAACCGGTCGGCATCCGGACGTTGTGACACCTGTACATGTTGGTCTTTCACCGATCGGTAAATCTGTCTTGCGGCGTCCACCGAGCCAGCCCGCATCAACGCGTCGGCCAGCGTTGTCTGCAGCTGCAGCAGACGCGCATCTGAAGGCTCCCATTTTTCCTGTTCGACCAGGTGATCGACGGTTTGCTGGTAAAGATCCCAATCGATCACCTCCCCTTGGTGGGCGGCGATGGTGAGAAGTTTCAGTTGGGCGATGGCCGCCGATGGATCCAGATCCCTGCCGGTACCCTGCAGCAACTCGATCGTCGATAGGTAGGCCGCTTGACTGTCGTCGATCCGGTCTTGCCCGTGGTAGATGTCGCCCAACAGCAGGGCGACCGACCGGCTATTCACAAATCCGTCTCCGCCGTCCCGGGTGGCCTGTTCAAGTTCCTGATGAAGTTGCAGGGCTTGATCAAACTTTTCCAGACGAATCAGCGTCTTCAGCAGACACTGCTTGTCCCAGTAGACCAGATCATGATCGTCTCCGTAGGCTTTGGAGTGGATCCGGATCGCGTTCCGCAGCATCGGTTCTGATTCTGTGTATCGTCGCAGGCCCCGGTAGATGTTGCCCATCCAGTTGTTGCTTAATCCGACATGATCATGATCCTCGGCAAACACCTTGCAGCGAACATCAAACGACTCCTGTTGCCATCGGTATGCTGCTTCGAACTTGGACTGGTTGGCATAAACGATGGAAAGGACATGCTTCGCGGTCGCCAGGCCAGGATCGTTGGGGGAAGAGTATTCTTCCTCGATGGCGATCGAGCGAGCAAAGTAGTCTTCGGCCTGCGCTAGATCGTTGTCAAAAAAGTAGGCAATACCGATGTTGTGCAGCGCCGTGGCCACGTGATGGTGGCTCCGATGGCCGGAGGGATAAAGTTTCTCGCGAAGGGCCAGCGACCGCTGGTGAGCCTCCAGGGATTCCGGAATCCTGGATTGCCGCTGTAACGCGTTGCCCAGCAGATTTAAACTGTCCGCCAACTCCGCAGAATCACCCAGCAATCGATCGTAGATTTCGCTTGCCTGCCGTGCGTATTCTTCGGCCTTCGGCGCATCCGTCCATTGGTACAGAGCGGCCAGCGAGGCCAGCGCCGATGCATGCGATTGTTGATCCTGTTCCGAGTTGTCGAATCGGCTTTGGCGGTATTTGAAGGCCGCCAGCAGAATGGGCTCGGCTTTCTCGTATTCGCTGAGCATGATGTAGAGTCGGCCAATCGTCTCCTGCAGCGTCGCCAAAGCATCGGGTTCTTCCGCCAGTTCATCGATTCGATCGGCGCCCTTGTCCAGGAATTCCTGAACGTTGATCGGTTCGCCCATCCGTTTGTCGGGATTGGCTTCCTCAAACATGCTGACCAGAAATTCGAGGATGCGACGCGACTTTTCTTCCTTGGCCACGGCAACATCGGTGGCTTCGTTGGCTCGTTTTTTCTCTTTCAGGGCCCAGGCCAGGCCGCTGCCGGATCCGATCAGCCCCAAAATCAGCGCGGCCGCGACCAACGAGGCCGCAATCACACCCGCCCGGTTTCGGCGAACGAACTTCCGCATGCGATACGCGGTGCTGGGCGGACAGGCCAGCACCGGCTCTTCCCGTAAATGGCGATTGATATCCATGGCCAGAGCGTTGGCCGTTTCGTACCGACGATCGCGTTCCTTATCGATGGCCTTCATCACGATCCAGTCGATGTCGCCCCGCAACGACTGTCGCAGTTTATGAGGGTCGGTACGACGATGTAGACTGATTTCCGCTGATTCTTCGCCCAGCGTGCCGATTCGAGTGCTTGGCCGGGGAGGCTCTTGTTCCCGAATGATCCTTCGCATTTCATCGTAAGGGGCCTGCTTCAGCTGTTGGCGATCAAATGGCGTAGTCCCGGTTAGCAGTTCGTACAACAGTACTCCCAATGAATAAATATCGGTCCGGGTATCCACATCGATGCCCGCGGCCTGTTCGGGACTCATGTAAAGTGGCGTGCCGATCAACTGCGATACCTGCGTGTGGACGGTTTGATCGGTTAGCGGCTGATGAATCGCTTTGGCCACGCCGAAGTCGATCACCTTGACGACCGGTTTGCCATCGTGGGTCGATACCAGCACATTGGAAGGCTTGATGTCCCGATGGATCACGCCTTTCTGATGGGCGTGCTGGATGGCATGACAGATGTCGGTAAATAACTTCAGACGATCTCGCGGCGACAGCGTGTTCCGATCGCAGTATTCGGTAATGGTCACACCCTCGACCAGTTCCATGACAAAATAGGGCCGGCCCGTGTCCGTTTCTCCAGCATCCAGCACCTGGGCAATGTGAGGGTGATTCATCATGGCCAGCGCCCGCCGCTCCGCATCGAAACGCGCAATGACCTGGCGGGTGTTCATTCCCGGCTGAATGATCTTCAACGCCACCTGACGCTTTACCGGTTGCTGTTGCTCAGCCACGAAGACGATGCCCATGCCGCCTTCCCCAATCTGTTTCAGCAACCGGTAGGGGCCAATGACGGCGCCGGGCTGCTCGTGCAATGTGCCGTGAAGCTGTCGGCTGTGCGTGTCGTCCATAAAGCCATCCAGCTGGGCGTTGGCGGCCAATAACGTCTCCACCTGTTTGCGCAATTCCACATCGCTGCCGCATTTTTCATTCAGATAGGCCGCGCGATCTTCCACCGTGTCTTTCTCCAACGCTTCCAGAAATAGAGTTTCAATTTCCGGTTTCATCCCATGTTTCGGATTGGCCATGGCTTCTACTTTCAACGAACTCTAGACTGCTCCGCAATCGGCAGGTGGAGGCGGGTGTAAAGCCTGGCGGAAACCGATCCCCATTTGTTATGTGACGACAGGAGCCTCGACCTGCCGAACCATGCATTGCCTTCCAGAACTAAGGTCCTTTCTCGCACTCCTTCATGGTTTTGAACAACCACGTGCGGCCAAACGTCCACTGACGAGATGCCGTCGCACGTGAGATGCCCAGTGCGGCGGCCGCTTCCGCTTCAGACAGCCCACCGAAGAAGCGAAGTTTGATCAATTTCGCTTTGTCTGGCCAGCGACGTTCAAACTCCGACAGCGCATCGTCCAGCACCGTCAGGTCATCCATGGCCACGTTGTCGACGACCTGGGACACCGAAATATCCGCCCGCTTGAACTGGCCGCCATGCTTCTGGCGACTCTTGCGTCGCGCGTTTTCAACCAGGATTCGCCGCATGGCTTCTGCGGCCGCGGAAAAAAAATGGCCCTTCGAATCCCATTGTTGCTGGTCGGCGGAATCGACAAGGCGGACATAGGCTTCGTGAACCAGCGCGGTCGCCTGTAACGTCTGATTGGGGTTCGCGGTGGCCAATCGGCGCTGAGCAAGACGTCGCAATTCCCCGTAAACCAGTGGGAGCAGATCGTCGCTGGCGTGTTGGTCACCGGCTTCAATCTGCTGAATCAAATGGGTGATTTCGTTCATGAGTTCTACGAGCAATGTCGGAAACATGGGCCCACTCGGACATGATAACGCCAATTTTTTGGATTTCTCAGAAAACCTGAGGCGCTTCCACAGGAATTGTCGGATTACTGATAACCCGCAAAACGGGATTCGAAAACGGGGAATTCAGGGAGTAAACGATGAGTACGGTAACTTTCGAAAACGCGACCTTGGTTGAATCGACCGCAATGGCCGATCGGGTTCCCGCCCGGGAGGCCGTACGATGCCCGCATCCGGTCACGCAGTACCAGATCGACCGAATCAACGCCGAAAATCGGGTGTTTGATCAAGCCTGTACTTGGATCGGCTCAATCCTGCTAGGCTGTGTCGCCGCATCGGTTGTGGTCCTGGCCGGATGGCTATGCTATTCCCTGGCAGCCGAAATGAGCAGTTGGAGCCTGGGTGACTTTCTCAGCGGGGTATGCGGGTATCGAGTGGTGGGATAACCAGCGGGCGCAGGCGCGCGATTCGTGTTGGCGAAAGCGGGATCCGTTCAGGCAGTGTTCCGAATTTGGTACTCCGCTGGTTATCAATATGGTCGGATATTTGCTGACTTCACACCTGTCCATGCACATCGGTCAATTGAGCGCTTGGCGGCGCGCACAGGGAATGCCCTCGGTTCTGAAAATCTGAAACCGATCAGCTTTTTTCCATCGTCTTGCGAGACAATTTCAGGACTGTCCGGCGAGGCAGCAGTGGCACAACCCATCCCAGCAGGAATGACAATTTCCAGTCGAAGCGCCCGTAATCAAGGCAGTGTTTTTCATGATCCGTTGCCGGTATAGGAAATTAGCGTTGCCCCTGAGCAGAAAGGTTCTATCAAACAACATGGTAACATTCGAGTACGGTGACGGTCATCAAGCGGAGTCGTCTACAAGCAAGAACAAACGGCCCAACCATCCAAAATCGGCGATGGGCTGCGACCGGGTCCACGCGCTTCAGATCCCTGATGCGTGCCGAACGGAATCGGGACGGCATTCGCGAAGGGACAGGACTTTCGAGCCCCGGGGTTCGTTAAAACCAAGTGGACTGGTAGCCCAAGTCGTGCGACCGGCCCTTTCAACACGCTTTGAGTTGGTAGCAAGTGGTGGAGTCTGTTGCCGAGATGGGATGTTTAATGCTCTATCGGGCCAGGCATTTTGAGGGCCAGCCCGCAATGCGTGTCGGCCAACTTAGCCGGATTCGCAAAAAGTTAACGTAGCCGGATTCGCAAGAATTCGGGAATTCGTCTTGTTAATGGGCAAGCTGGCCACATCTCCTTTCAGGTCTGACGAATCGCTTGAATGTGGTCGCTGATCCACGGTCGTTTCTTCCACAGGCGCACGGAACCCGGTTGCAACTCAAGGTCTGTCCGTGACCGTTTTCCTGCCGAGAAACAACCGGGCTAAGTCCTGTTTTTCTTCCGCGACGCCGACACGATATCGAGGATTTCCTGGGTCGAATTTTCGCGTCGCGCGGCGGAAAGCTGGCGACGGACGCTCTGTTCCGTTTCCTCAATCCATTGCCGGGCCGTTTCAGCGGATACGAGGCGCATTCCGTGCTCGGAAACCAGCGATTCAAGTATCAGTTGATAAAGTGTGATATACAGATACTCGCGAATCACGGTCTGCCATAGATGTTGGCGACTTTGATAGCGGTACATCGTAGCGTTCGTCGAAACATGGTTCGTACGACGGTTGTTTGGCGAGATGGGCAACACGTTGGTGGTCGCCACGGCGAATTTGCCGGCACCGGTAAACCGGGCAGAAATGACGTCCAGGTTGGTAATGCTGTCCTCCGAATATTCACCGACCACATCTTCGGCAATTTCCAGCAGGCAGGCCGGCAGCCCGTTGACGCTGGCCGGCGCAGCATATTCCCGCGTCGCCTGTACGGAATGCTTCGCCAGCATCATTTTTCCGCGTCGACCAACGACAAACAGTCTGGTTGAATGATGATCCTCCTGCATTTTCAATACCCTGGCTGTCAGCAGGCTGTTGTAATCGCCGCACAGGCCAAAGTCGGAGGTGATCAGCAAAATGCCTTGAGATTGCCTGTTTCTCTGTTTCGCTTCCAGGGCCAGTTCATCGATGATGTCGTCGACCGCACTGCGGTATTGGCGAGCTGCATCCAGTGAACGGCGGGCCAGCAGGAAGTGGTGGGCAGACAGCGACTTCATGGCCGTCACGGCATCGGACAAGGTACGCAGTGTCCGCAGCCGTTGCTTGAGCTGCTTTTCACGCCTCATTCAACCGATCCTCCGCCGCAGCGTTCCCAGCGTCGTGGGCCACCCCAGGTGACACCGAATTCACATTGAAATCCAGCAGCGATTTGACCAGGTTAACCAGGGTACGGATTTCCTCCAGCCAATCGCCCTCGGGTAACTGTCCGTTTGACAACTGATCCGCAATCGCGGTTGATTCGTGGCGAATCCGACCATCCAGTCGTCGCAGAAATTCCTGCAGGTAGCTGATGGGGATATCGTCCAACCAGTTTTCCCGTACCGCCAGGAGAGCAATGGCCTGTTGCAGGAGATCGCGACGGTCGAACCGCGTTTGCCGCAACAGCTGTCGCAGCAGATTGCCCTTCTTGACCAGCTCGTTCATCGCCGCGTCCATTTCCAGACCAACCCGCGTCAGGGATTCCAGTGATTCAAATCGGGATATCTGGATGCGAATATTTCGCGCGGCGTACTTCATGACAGCGTTCTGGGCCTTGGAACCGATGCGGGAAACCGAACGGCCAATGTCGACGGCCGGTCGCAGGTTTTTTTCAAAACGGGCGGTGTCCAGGTAGATTTGACCGTCAGTAATGGAAATCAGGTTGGTGGGAATATACGACGAAATATCTCCTTCGGTGGTTTCGATCAGAGGTAGCGCTGTCACCGAACCTCCTCCATATTCCGATGTCAGTGCCGCCGCCCGTTCCAGCAATTCCGAATGGACGTGAAAGATGTCACCCGGAAACGCTTCGCGGCCGGGGGGCCGATCCAGCAACAGGGCCAGTTCGCGGTAGGCATCCGCGTGCTTGGTCAGATCGTCGTAAATCACCAGAGCGTGGCCGCCCTGTTCGCGAAACCATTCGGCAATGGTGGCCCCGGCGTAAGGGGCCAGGTATTGCATGCCAGGGCTGGAGACTGCATCGGCCGCGACAATGATCGTATTATCCAATGCGCCGGCCTGCCGCAGGTTTTCACGAACGGTCAAAACGCGGGACATGGGTTGGCCGATCACCACGTACACGCAGGCCACGTCGCCCTTTCGCTGAGCCGCCACAATGTCGATCGCCAGCGATGTCTTGCCCGTATTGCGATCGCCGATAATCAACTCCCGCTGCCCTCGGCCGATCGGGATCGCGGCATCAATGGCGATGGTACCGGTCCACAGGCTTTCTGTGACCGGTCGGCGTTGAATGATCTCGGGAGCGGCCTGGAACAGTGGCCGGAATGTCGAGGTCTGGATTTCAGGACCTTCGTCAAGCGGTCGTCCCAGCGAATCGACAATCCGCCCGGACAATGATTCGCCGACGGGTAGATTCGGCAGGCACTTCAATCCTCTCACACCCTGTCCTTCGTGAACGGCGTCCGGGGTGGTGAGGATTACGATGCCAACCTGACGTTCGTCCAGATCGTAGGCCATGCCCAAGCTGCCACAGTCAAACAGGACCAGTTCTTCGAATGCAATCCCGGGCAATCCCTGCACGAACGCAACCCCGTCACCGACTCGCGCCACGTAGCCCCGTGGCGAAAGCGCCTGATGCCAAGGCAATTCATTGGCGGCCGCAGCCAGTCTTGCCGGCAGGCTGGCTGACTCTCGGTTTTCCGGATGGTCAGGCATGATGATTGAGCTCCCGCTGCAGGACCTGCTCGACAAACTGGGACAGTCCAGCGATGGAATGATCGATCATTCCGAGGGAGTTCTGGATGCGGATCCCGCCGATCAGATCCGGGACAACACGGCATTGCAGATTGGCGTCCGGCGAGGCCAAACCAGCCGACTGGGCGACCTGTTGTCGCAGTTCTTGGTCGGGCTCGGTGGCGCATTCGACAACGATAGGCACTTGCGGATCGGGTCGGTTTTCCCGCAGTTGTCGGCAGGCGGAATCGACCAATGCGGATTCCAGTGGGGGACCGTCGATCTGCGACAACAGATGGGAGACGGCATGACCGGTGGCGGTAGCAATCATGTCGGACATCGCGGCCACCTGGCCTTGCTGGATTCTCTTCGCCTCCTGCCGCAACTGTTCCTGTTGATCCGCAATCTGCTGTTTCGCCTTATCCATCAGGATCTGCGCTTCACGCCGGGATTCCTGCAGGATTGACTGCCGTTGTTGTTCCGATTTCAGGGCAAATTGGGCCTGTTGCTGCGACAGTTGTTCTCGCAACGATTCCGATTCGGCCAGGTTCTGGCGAGCCTGCTGCTGCGCGTCGGCGTTCCGCTGCGCCTGGTCGTCCAGAAACACTCGGATCGGCTTCATGAACAGCCAGCCCAGCAGGCCCACAAAGATAACGACATTGGCCAGCTCGTAGACAAAGGTCACCAGGCTTTCGGACATTTCAATTATCCAGCCATCTTGAATGGATTAGCAAACAGAAAGACCAGGGCGATCACCAGGCAGAAAATGGCCGTCGATTCCACCATGGCCAGGCTGATTAACAGGGTGCGTGAAATCGAGGACGCTTCATCCGGCTGGCGTGCCAGAGCATCCATGGCCGCCGCACCGATGCGACTTTCACCCAGTGCCGCCCCCAGCGCACCGATGGCCATGGTGAACGCAGCTCCCAGGATGGAAGCCAGGGCAATGATCGTGGCATCATTCATCTCGTTTCTCCAGAAAGTTTCTCGGACTGATGGTTGGGTTCGGCATGACCCATCGCCGAACCAACAAACACTATCGTCAACACGGCAAAGATGTAGGCCTGCAGCAAACCGATGAACACGTCCAGTGCCATGAAGGGCATCGGAACCAGAAAACCGGATAGCGAAATCAGGATGGCGACCAACAGATGGCCGGACATGATGTTGCCGAATAATCGAAACGCCAAAGCCAGTGTGCGTGACAGCTCCGACACAATGTGCAGTGGAAACAGCAGTGGATTGGGTCGAAAGTAATCCAGCAGGTACCCCTTGATGCCCTGAGAAGCGATTCCAAACAGAGGCACGGAAAGGAAAACGGCCACCGCCAGGGCCGACGTGGTGGCCAGACTGCCCGTGGGCGGAGATACCAGGGGAAGCTGGCCGGCGAGATTACACGAAGCGATGAAAATGAACAGGCTTCCGGCCAGTAAGGTCAATTTCGGTTCCGGTCGGCCCACGATGTCGGTCACCAGGGAATCCAGCCAGCGAATGACCAGGTCACAGATGGTGGCCACGCGGGATTCCGGGTGCTTCACGGCGTAACGTCGCATGCCAGTGGCTGCGACCAGAACAACCGCCGTGATCGCCGTGGAATTGACCATTGTTTCGGTGATCGGCAGCGGACCCAGTTGGAACAGAATCGGGTCTCCAAAGATTCTGATTTCCATCACGACATCCGCCAAAACAACAGCACGAGCGTAACTCCAAATCCCACCAGCCAGCCGGCGGCGGCCGGAAACAGAAATCCACTGACCGCGGCTGCCGTCAATACGCAGCCAATGAATGCCAATCGCAGCAGACCGATCAACGCCATCGCAAAACCGGCTTTTTCCACTGAATGCCGAATGCCGACGGAATGAACGCCACCGGCCAGCGCCCCGGCAAACGCCCAGCAAATGGTTGGCACCGAAATCATGATTCGCCATTCACTTTCAGGACTTTCCACACCACCAGGCTACCGACCACTACACCGATGGTCAGCAGCAGCAGCGTGAATTGAATCCCCGTCCCCAGGCGAAGATCCAGGTAATGACCCAGCCAGGCACCGCCCACGATGCTGATGGCCAGGGGCCAGCCAACCATGCCCAGCACGCCCAGCCACCGCAAAAACGTCCGATGGCTGGATTCCCGACGGCGATGCTGAGCGAAATCTCTTTCCAGCTTCTGAGCCAGTCGCTGCCCACGATCGGACGATGGCGGACCAGGTGTCGAGGCGTTTTTTGGCTTCGGCATCAGATCATCTCCACTTTCCGACTGCCGCTGCGCCGATCTTCCTGCAGCTCATTGAGGATGCTGGTCTGAATATTGTTAATCATGTTGCGAATTTCCATTTCGGCCGTTGGCCGTTCCAGCTGACGGGTCAAGGCAGCGATCACCGCCTGTTCATCTCGGGCGGCCACGGCCACAGCAGTCAGAAGCATGGCCATTCGCCCATCGCATCGCAGTAGCCCACCCGCCGTGCCGACAAACAGAATCCCATCGGCCGGATGCAGAATCGCCAAACCCGGCTCGACGGCCAGGACGACCGGTTCCATCCGAGGACGCAAACCCACCTGGCCGGTTTCGGTGATCACCCGCAGTGATTCAACATCCATTCGAACGACTTCCTGCAATGGGGTTCGGATAATGATTTGCAGTGTGTTCATTCTTGAGTGGCCTCGCTGACGTCGCCTATCATGAATAGCCGATCTTCCGAGACGTGGTCGAAGTTGCCCTGTAAAATCGCTTCCACGCCCGCGATCGTCTTGTCAATTTCCACGCGGCGGCCTGGTATGCCCGTAAACGATTCGGCAACAAAGAAAGGCTGAGTCAGAAAATTCCGCAGCCGTCGTGCCCGATCGACGACGGTCCGATCTTCCGGGGACAATTCCTCCATGCCCAACATGGAGATCAAATCCTTCAGCTCCTCGTATCGTCCCAACAACGATCGCGCTTCCTGGGCAGCGTCGTAATGCCGCTGTCCCACCACGGCCGGGTCGAGTGCCTTGGACGACGACTGCAACGGATCGACCGAAGGATACAGTCCTTCGGCGGCAATGTCGCGCGACAAGACCACGGCGCTTTCCATGTGCCAGAAAATATGCGTAATGGCCGGATCCGAGTAATCGTCGGCAGGAACATACACCGCCTGGATCGAAACCATTCCGCCGCTGCGTGTCGCCGTAATCCGCTCTTCAAGCGCCGCGATGTCGGCAGCCAGGGTAGGTTGATAGCCAACCCGGGAAGGCATCCGACCCAGCAGTCCCGATACTTCCATGCCAGCCTGGACGTGACGATAGACGTTGTCGACGACAAACATTACGTCCTTGTTCTGCTCGTCCCGAAAATACTCGGCCACCGAAACGGCCGACAATCCCACCAACAGCCGAGCACCAGGCGGCTCTTTCATTTGTCCGAATACCATCACGGTTCGATCCATGAATCCTCGGCTGGAAAGCTCCTGCCACAATTCCAGACCTTCGCGGGATCGCTCACCAATGCCGGCAAATACGGCCACGCCCCGGTGACTTTCGACCGCGTTATGCATGAACTCGGTCAACACGACCGTCTTGCCCACGCCGGCTCCTCCGAAAATGGCAACCCGGCCACCGAACGTGAACGGTGAAAACAGATCGATAATCTTGATTCCCGTTGGGTAAATTTCGCCCGAACCACGGCGATCCGACGGACGGGGTGGGGCACGATGCAGTGGATAATGTTGTTCGGCCTGGATCGGCTGGCCGCCATCCAGAGGATTACCCCTCAGATCAACCACCCGCCCCAGCATTTCGTTGCCTACCGGAATGGAGACCGCTTCACCCGTGGCGAAAGCCACACAATCCAGCTTCAGGCCGCGGGTCGAGTCAATGGCAATGGTCCGCACCGACAGATCGCCCAGGTGGCTATGCACGAATGCGGCCAATTCCTTGTTTTCGGCGATTTGTAAACGAACCTGGCTGCCCAGCGCGGGAGCTTCATTCTCGAAACGCACGTCGACCACCGTGCCGCGAATGCTGGTTACCCTGCCGTGGATCTGTTTCCAGGACGTCGCGCTCATCGGGGCCTTCGAGAGTCAGGGTTGCCAGAGAAGTATCGCCCGGATGCGAAGACGATTCGTCGAAGGCGACATCCTGACCCGGGAAATTCGTGCCGCCACGGGTGAATGCAATTCAATATTTTCCCTCGAGATCGAATGCATGACAGGACGCTGGTTCCGACAATGTCTCTAAAAACAACCGTTTCGAACTTCCGCGGCGGTGCCAGAATGAATCATGCCACACCGGCCGTACTTTGAAACGCTAATCATGATCATAGTCGATTCGCGAAGCGGTTGACATTGATTTCGACAGGTTCTGTTCTGCAAAAGGAAGGTTGAGGTTCCCCGGAAACCGATCCCCGTTGGTTACGCCTCAGCAGGAGCCTCGACCGCCCGTAGACCGCGTTCTTCTACGGCGAACTTTCGCTACTGCCGATATCGCCAATCGGCCTCACGCCTGTTGACCGGCAAGCTGACCTGTGCTGAAAGCCGCCTGGAAATTGAATCCACCAATTGGTCCATCCAGGTCCAGGATTTCCCCGGCGAAATACAGTCGCGGGTGGCAATGGCTGCGCATGGTTCGATGGTCGACTTCCGATAATGCGATCCCGCCCGCGGTAACCTCCGCCTTGGCAAATCCTTTCGTTCCCGTAATGGGCACCCGACAACGATGAATCGCGTCGCCCAATAATTGCGTTCTTCGCTTGCCGAACTCCGCGAGTTTCAGATCGCCAGATATTTCCATTTCGGACAGCAGCGAGTGCAAAAGTCTGGGTGGCAACGGGGGGCAGCGATAGTTGGATATCTGTTGTTTGCCGTGTTGAACTGCGTACTCGTTAAACCGGCTGATCCACTTGTCCCCTGGAATCTTCGGCAGGAAGTCAATTTCCAAATGGCTTGCTCGCCCCTGGTCCAGCGTGAACCAGCGACTCAAGTTCATGGCCAACGGACCCGATAAGCCCCAATGCGTAAACAGCAACGAGGATTCCGTTCGCGAATCGACCGGAATCCCGGCCGGATCCAGTGCAGTCGCAGCGCAACGCTCCAGGGTCATGCCGGTCAATTCACGGATCCAGGTTTCGTCCGCGACCAGTGGTGTCAGGGCAGGGCGGGGGTCGACCATGGTGTGCCCGAACTTCTGGGCCCAGGCGTATCCGTCGCCCGTCGTGCCACAGCCCGGATACGATTTCCCACCAGTCGTCAGGACCAGGGAATTACAGGTGAAAGATCGGTCGGCTGTTTGGCATTGCCAGCCCCGGCCCGTATCGTCAACGTCCAGCACGGCACAATCATTGATGATCCTCGCACCGGCACGGACCGCGTGACGAACCAGTGCGTCCCGAACGTCCAGCGCGCGATCGCTGACGGGAAAAATCTTGCCGGTCGATTCGACTTTCGTAGCCACGCCCTGCTTGTTGATCAGGCGAACCACGTCGGCCGGAGGCAGTCGTCCCATGGCGAATTCCAGGAAACGTCGGGCGTGCCCGAAGCGGACAGCGATCTCCTGCGGCGAGCAATCATGGGTGATGTTGCAGCGGGTGCCACCGGACATCAGGATCTTGACACCGGTCTTGCGGTTTTTCTCCAGCACCACCGTTCGCCGACCTCGCGCCGCCGAGGCTGCCGCAGCCAACAGCCCGGCCGCTCCCGCACCCACGATCACCACATCCCATTCGTTTTCTTTATTGCTTGTCATGCTGTAATCGCGCCATGGAAGGATCTTGTTACCTGTCGCCATCGTCCCAGGTTTTTCCTCTCAAGTTGTCCCCCTCGTGTTATCCCCCCTTTGGGAAGTTGTGCTATCCGCCATTGGGAGGTTAAGGCTCCTGCCGAAACCATCCTAATCTCCTGTGTCTGGCAGAAACCTGACCCTGCCAAATTATCAATCACGGTCCACAGCACCAGGCGATCCGGGCCGGGAGACTGATTGTATGGTTCGGCAGCGGTCCGGTGCGGATCGTTCCCATTCTTCACAATCAGAATCGGTCAGAAGAATGGAAGCGGGTCGCAACTTCCAACCGCTTGACTGAATGCCCGCATCAGGAGGGATTCTTGGCAAGCTTGGCCAACTCAGATTCCAAGAGGTCGGCCGGTGGACCGTCGTGCCAATCGTCTTCAAAGACCGGTTGAGACGGTTCAGGTTCGACTGGCTGCGAGACGGACTCGCGGTGCTGCACTACAACCTGCCGCGAGACTTTCAGCGGCGGCTCGCTCAATGGTGACGCACACAGGGAATCCCCGCCCGGAGGATGGCATGAGTCATCGAAACTGAAGCAACAGGCCCAGCCAATTCCCAACGCTCGATACGTCTTGACCAGCGCCAAGGCAATTTCCGTCCGGGTTTCGATGACCTGGTTCTGTGCCAGGTTCATTTTTGATTGCAGGCTCAGAACCCGGATCATGTCAATCTGGCCTTCACGGCTGATAGCCATTGCCAGCCGCGCCGATGCTTCGTCCGCGGTAGCGGTCGCCAAATCCAACTGGTACTGTTCGGATTTCTTGACGAACTCGGCGATTCCGTCTTCAACCTCGCGTTGCGCGGACAGTACTTGGTTGCGGTAGCTCGCCAGCGCCTGTTGGGCAATAGCCTGTTTTACACAGACGGATTCTGCCGTCACGACCCGGTTGAAAATACGCAGGCATCCCGCGGGTCTGGATTCAGCGGCGCGAGCGGCCATCTGGTAACGCGCTGCGGCGGCCCGCAGATCATCGCGACGACAGACCAGTTCATCGGGCAGCCCAACCAGCAACTGCTCCGGAATTTGAGGTATCCGGCCAGGCTGATCGGAAAATTCGGGCACATCGCCCGGAGGCAGTCCGACCAGGACACACAGTGCGTTCAAATATTTCCGACGAGCCAGTTCCAGTTGCGGGATCATCGATCGAGTGGTTGATAGATTCGATTGAGCCTGCCTGACGTCCAGCTCCGTCGATCGGCCCTCACTGAATTTCTTTTCCCCAATTTCCAGGCTGCTTTTCTGCAGCTCGACATGCTGTCTGGCCAGTTCGATTCGCTCATCCAGCGAACGAATCTGTATGTAGATTGTCACCGTTTCGGCAATCAGTGCATTGACGGCGAACTGATGGTCATGAATTCGTTCGCAAATCTGCAGCTCGGCCGTGCAAAGATCCGGCGGCAGTTTTCTTGATGCGGCCGAGCCGAGACAAGGAATCTTGCACAGCGCGGGAAGGCTGGCCGCGACATTCCGCAAGTGTTCAGCTTCCTTGATACGGAAGCGACTGGCTTGCAGGCTGTAGTTCTGCGAACGAACCTGTTCAACCAGCAGATCCAGATCGGGGTCCTGAAACAACTGCCACCAACAGGATTCCACTACCGGCGACAGGGGGATCGGGTCGCTGCCGCTATCGTTGAAACGGCCCGCGACGGGCGCGTCCGGCTGGCAGCTGGAAACGCAAGTCTCCGATGCCGTCTGTCGGCAACCGGCGGATCCTGCGCATCCACTGTGCAGTAGGATTGCTAGTCCGAGCAGAAACAAACCGGACAATACAGATTTCAAGCCGTTTTTCCTGTGCATTGAACTAGAATTGGGATCTGCATCGCACGCCTCGTGACCCAGAAATGGGTGGCTTCCGAATCGAGGCCGTTAAATTCGAAACTTTCTTTATCCCTGTTAAAATCGACGCAACTGGACCGTCACTCAACCGGCGTTGCGGTCCGTCGCAGATTCGAGCTGATCGAACACCATGGCCAAAAGGGAAAGTCTTGTTTAATCGTCAAAATCCAGCTTCGCTCGGGATCACCAGACCGAACGATCGTTCGGGGAAAGCGCTCCGGTGCGGTTTGCTTCTGTTGCTTTTCGCCGGCTGTCAGTCGGAGGACGCGACCGTCGTCGAAAAGAAGCCGCGTCCGGTGGAAGTGCAGTCCCTGGCCATGCAGGCACCCGCATCGAGTTCACTGGTTTCGGCCGTGGTCGGTTCCTGGAAAACGGAAAATCTGGGCATGGAAGTGGGCGGTCGCATTCAACGGGTGGCCGAACCCAATACCGATATCGAAGCGCGGGTTCGTAATGAAGACGGTCAAGTGATCATCGAGGGTACGCCGATCGCACAGATTGACAGGGAGCGTTATGAACTTCAGGTCCAATCGGCCAAAGCGGATGTCAACCGAGCCCAACAGGCCATTGCGGCCGCCGATATTGAAATCGAAAAGACGATTCCTTCCCGTTTGCGGGCGGCTGAAGCGGAAAGAAAACGGGCGCAGATTGAATACGATCGCAGCCAGCGTCTGGTCCAGCAGAATGCGGGCCCGCAAGTGGACGTCGACCGCGCCGAAACCGCCCTCAGCAGCGCCATCGCCGGCATCGAACAATTGAACGCGTTGCTGGCCGCCCGGCAGGCGGAACGGCAGTCGCTGCAATCGCAGTTGCTGCAGGCCCGCCAGGCGCAGCGTGATGCCGAGCTGAGCCTGCAAGACTGTACCCTGTATTCTTCCTTCAATGGTCAGATCGCCAGGGTATTGGTCGTGCCCGGCAGCGTGGTGGCGGCAGGCCAGGGCGTGGCCACGTTGCAGATGATGGATCCGATCAAGGTCGAAATGGAAGTCTCGGCCGAGGAATCCCGTCGATTAAGAAACCGCCAACGATTGCCGGTTCGAATTCGATTGGAGGACGACACGGTGCAGGAGCAGCCAGGGATTGTTTACCTGGTCGATCCGGTTGCGGATTCCCAGACGCGGACCTTTACCGTCACGTTGTTGATGGTCAATCAGCGGATGTCGCAGCAGGATAACGTCAATTCCGGACTCGCCGCCACCGATCAGACCTGGCGACTCGACTTTCCGTTCCTGCCCGGTGCCGAAGCGGGAAAGCTGTATGCCCCCGCCCAGGCCATTCGTCACGATGACCAGGGTCCCTTTCTCTGGAAGGTGACCAATCTGACACTGAATGATCCCCTGCCGGCCGATCGACTTCTGGCAGTGGAAAAGCTGAGAGTCAACGTCAATCCCGTTCGTTTGCCATTCCTGGGTACGTGGGTCTTTAATCAGGTCGTACTTGCGGATTCAACCTTCGATCCCGCCGCCAATATGATCGTAGGCAAATTGCAAACGCCCACAGGCGATCCCGATCGTTGGAACGGCTCGCAGGTGATTGTCGAAAAGAACCAGGGCCAATGGATGTTGCGGCCCGGCGATCTGGTGGAAGTTGACATTTCAGAGAACAATCCGCAGCCCGGCTATTTTGTATCGATGGACGCCATCGCTCGATCCAACGGTAAAAGTTACCTGTTCCTGATCGACGAAGCGACAAATCCGCCGCTCGTTCGGCGGACGGAGATCCGGATCATCGATTCGCCCAACCGGGTTTCGTCACAGTTGCAGGTAGAAAGCATGGACGACCCCATTTCGCTCAATGGTCGGCGGTACGTCACCCAGGGCACTCATTACCTGCGCGATGCCGAACCCGTCCGGATCGTGTCGGCGGAGAAACCGTAATGAACCTGGCAGCTTGGGCGATGCGCTATCGGCCGGTCGTGTTGACGCTGGTCATCATCCTGACCATCTGGGGTGGCTGGACCTTTTTCACCATGCCCCGCCGGGAAGATCCGGAATTCACCATTCGTCGCTGCGTTGTTTCCACGTTGTGGCGCGGCGCTCCCACCGTCAAGGTGGAAGAACTGGTGACTGACAAAATTGAAGAGGCATTGGATAGTCTGGAGGAAGTCAAGCAGCTGAAATCCACAACCATCAACGGCCGATCGACGATTTACGTGGAACTGGAAGATAGCGTACCCGTCAACGATATCCAGAACGCGTGGGACAAGATCCGCGCCAAGGTCGCGTTGGTTCCGATGCCCGATCGAAATATCCGGCCCATCGTCAATGATGATTTTGGTGACATGTCCGTTCTGTTGCTGGCCGTGTACCAACAGCCATTGGAAGGCGAATCCGTGGTCGATCCGGAAGTGCGATACTCGCCGCGGGAACTGGAGGAATACGCGGACACGATTCGAGATACCTTTCGTCTGTTGCCCGGCGTGGCCAAGGTGGAGAAATTTGGCGTCAATCCCGAAGCGATCTACATCGAAACCGATCTGGGGTCCTGGTCGAAGATTGACCTGACCACGCGGGCGCTCCGCCAACTGGTAGCCAGCAGGAACATCGTCTCGTCCGGCGGCAGCATCAATACCGACGCCGGTGAATTCAATCTCAAGCCGGAAGGGGAGTTGGACGCCGTCAACGAGATCGAATCCATCGCTGTGGGAGCGGTGCGGTCCGGTGCGGCCATCAATCCCGTTCAGCTGTCGGATGTTGGTCTGACCGTACGGCGAGCGTACGTGGACCCACCCCGCGTCATCTGTCGTTTTACCGACGATCGAGACAGTTACCCGGCAGTCATCCTGAGTGTGACCATGAGCTCGGGTTCCAATATCGTCGATGTCTGTGAAGCGTGCATCGATCGGTTGCAGACGTTGTCGGAAGTTGAACAGATTTTGCCGCGAGATCTGGCAGTGGCTCCTGTTTCTCAGCAATCGGACAACGTCAAGGCAAAAATGTCGGACGTGATCAACAACGTCATTGCCGCGATCGTGATCGTTGTGATTGTCGTGTTTTTGTTCGTCGGGGCCCGGACCTCGTTCGTGATGGCGGCCAACATCCCGATTGTGGTCCTGATATCCATCGCCGTGATCCGCTGGTTCGGTGTTGATCTGGAACAGGTGACCCTGGCATCGATTATCATCGCCCTCGGATTACTGGTGGATAACGCTGTGCAGGTCTGCGATCAGACACGAGTTAACCTGATGGATGCGATGAAGCCTCGAGAGGCGGCGGTCCAGGCCGCTCGCGTGCTGATGTTGCCGATGTTGATTGGAACGCTGACCACCGTCGCTGCGTTTTTCCCCATGCTGTTTTCCCTGTCCGGTCCCCAGGCGGAATACGTGTACAGTCTGCCGGTCACCTTGTCGACGACGCTGTTGTCCAGTTGGCTGCTGGCGATGACCGTCTGCGTGATCCTGGCCGCCGCCTTTATCCGGGCACCGGCCAGTGCGAACGCGCCACAGGCCCCGCTCCCCTGGCTGATGTCTCGGGTGGAGCGGGGATTCGCCTCGCTGCGATCTCGCAAGTCGCGTCGTGTTGCCCCGCCAGGACGGCCTGCGGGCCAACGTGAGAACATTTTTTTGCGGATCTATGGTTGGACGGCGGACCTGGCCATCCGCTTCAAGTGGCTGGTGGTTGCTGCCAGTTTTACCTTGCTGCTGCTCAGCACCCAGTTACCGATCAGCAGTGAATTTTTTCCCAAGGATCGCCGGGATCAGTTTGTCATCAATGTCGAATTGCCGGAAACGGCGACAATTGAACAAACTGACGCCGTCGTGGCCCGGCTGGAAACGGCGATCAGAAAATTAAGCCCCATCATCGGGACCTCCGGGGAAACGGAACAGCGACTGCGTGGTATGCGAGCACTGATTGGTGGTGGGGGATCCCGTTGGGCGCTGGCCGTCGATCCTCCGTCCCCCGCCTCGAATGTTGCCGAGTTGCTGGTACGGACGACCGATGGCAGGCACACGGCAGGGTTCATCAGGGATATCCGGCGGGCGACCACATCGGGCGATCCGGAACTGGGAATCCAGCCCATTGCGGGTGCTCGCATCGTTCCCAAGGCGCTGTCGCTGGGACCGCCATCGGATCCCGTCGTCATTCGGATCTCCGGCGACGGCTTCGCGAATATCGATCAACTCCGCGGCATCGCTGACGCCGTCAAACAACTGGTGCAGGACCATCCCGATACCTGGGATGTACATGACACCTGGGGAACGGACGGATTTCAAATCGCACTCGAGATCGACGAGCAGAAAGCCAACCTGGCGGGTGTCACCAATTCCAACGTGGCGGATACGCTGACGGCCTACTACACCGGCATTGAATTGTCGAAGTTTCGGGAAGGCGATCGACAAATCCCGGTCTATTTTCGTGTCACACCGGAAGAACGAAGGAACCTGTCTGCCATCGAGACAGCGTACGTCGAAGGCGATCATGGCAAGATTCCACTGAATGCCATCGCCAAACTGAAACCCATGTGGCAACCTGCCAAGATCAAACGCCAGGATTTGAATCGGACCATCGAAATCAAAAGCGAAGTGGAAGACGGGGCTTCCGGTAACGATGTGGTGCTGGCTTTGATGAATTCGGACGCGATGCAGAAGATCCGCCGTGAGTTGCCGAACGGCTATCGCATGGAGGTGGGCGGCTCGTATGAAAAAAGCCGTGAATCGATCGGCCAGATGTCAACGTCATTCCTGATTTCATTTGTCGCCATCGTTTTCATCCTGGTGGTGCAATACAACGGCTGGTCGAAAACGTTGATTATTCTGGTGACGTTGCCGTTGGCCGTGATCGGCGCTCTGTTGGGACTGTGGGTGTCCGGCAATCCGTTGGGCTTCATGCCTCAGCTGGGGTTGCTGTCCCTGTTCGGGATCGTGCTCAATACCGGCATCATCTTTATCGAGTTCGCGGATATTCTGATCGCCCAGCGAGCGGCTGCCGGCAGCGGCGACGGACCCATCTCCGGTATCACACGCCAGGAGTTTCGCGAATGCCTCGTCGCAGCCGGCAAGCAGCGGATGTTGCCGATCGTGCTCACCACGGCCACCACCGTGGGCGGGCTGCTACCGCTGGCCCTGTCCGGCGGTCCGTTGTGGGAGGGGTTGGCCTGGTTGATGATCTTCGGATTGCTGGTGGCGACCGGGTTGACATTGTACGTTGTGCCGGCGCTATATGCGATTTTCGTGGAGTCGTTCGGAATCCAGCCTCTGGCCGGTATGGAACCGGTCGAGTCAGCCGGGAGTTGATATTGCCCGCCGGCGCAAATCCGCTGAAGAGGATGCTGCCGGAACCGGGCCTTGCCGGCATGAACAGCTGCTTGGCGGGCGAATCGATCCGTCTGGCGAATCGCTCCAGGGCGGTTGCGAACAGGGCCTGGGCATTATTGAATTCACGTTGAGCAGGCATTGGCGGTGCGGCTGAATCTGGAGTCAACGATTTCCGCGAACCAGGAAATGCAGTCGATCATCCTCGAATTCCAGATCGAGGGTGAATCGAATGTTCTGTCGACCCTGGCCGTTCGACAGCAAATTCCAAATCCATTAAATTATCGAGTGAAAACAGGTAGCTGTTATCAAGGGCCGGTAGCTCAGTTGGTTAGAGCAGGGGACTCATAATCCCTTTGTCGCGGGTTCGAGTCCTGCCCGGCCTACCTGAACGCTGGGGAACATCGGTTTTCCAGCGTTTTTTGATGTGCCAATCGTCTTGCGTTGTCGGTTGCGTCAAGAATTGGGGTAAACGCAATTTTGGCCGTCAAATTGCGTATGGGTTCGGAGCCTGGATGGACGACTCAGCCTCATCGTATTGCGGCGTCCATTCCCGACCGAGTTGGCCCGTTCTCTGTTAAAACAGTGACTTTAACGCCGAAGGTTTGACCGGCTTGGCTTCTGCCAACACGGATTCGCGTCACGTATCGATCCGTTTTTCGTGACTCTTGTGCGACTCAATAGGGCCTGGATGCGGTCGAACGGCCACGGTTAGCCAGGGTTTTTGTCTACGAAACTCTTCGTTGACATCTACGAAAATATTCGTATAAATGGACACTGGTGTGGCAATCGTTTCGTCCAGGGCCGTGGAATTTAGACAGGAGTCCTTGAATGACCCGAAAGCGCGTTCCCAAACCTACCGAAGCCGAGCTGGCCATTCTGCGCGTGCTGTGGCAACAAGGCGCTTCGACCGTTCGCCAAGTGCGGGAGGCCCTCAGGGCCGAGCGGGGTACGGGCTATACGACGACACTCAAACTGATGCAGATCATGCTGAAGAAAGGGCTGCTGAAGCGTGACGATTCGGCCCACGCCCATGTCTACGAAGCCGCCATCACACGCGGCAAGACCCAAAAACGAATGGTGTCCGATTTGCTGGACCAGGTCTTCGAGGGTTCGGCCCAGCAGCTGGTTCTGAAGGCACTGTCGTCCAGAAAATCCTCGGCGGAAGAACTGGCAGCAATTCGCAATCTGATTGACCAGCTCGAAGGAGACCAGTCATGAACATTAACGCATGGATTGAGACGGCAACGGGTCAGCCGCTGGTTGAGGCCGCTGGCTGCGCGCTGGTGCATTTCCTGTGGCAGGCGGTATTGATCGCGATGGTTGTCGCATCATTGTTGGCGCTACTCCAAAGGCAAACGGCTCACGCCCGGTACCTGCTGGCTTCAACAGGGCTGTGGCTGATGGCGATGGCTCCAGTGGTCACCTTTGCCTGGTTCCTGGGCCATCCCTCGCCGCGCGAGAATGTTGCCATCGCACAGAACGAAGTTCGACCGGAATCCGCCGCCACGGCGACTACCACGCACCCGCGACTGCATGAAATGGCCATTGTTGCAGAAAGAAATCGGACGCAACCGGGCGACGAAACGCTTCCCGAAATAATGACTTCAGCGGACGACGACCCATACGAAACCAAGAAAAACGAATTGGTTGCCCTGGATTCCAAAACGGGTCAGGAGCGAAATGTCTTTGAAAATATCCGGATCTGGTCAAATTCAGAACGCGATCCGGCGCTGGTCAGCATGATGTATTCCAGTGCCATGCGCTATACGTTCGTTCCCGCGCGGATTGCCCAACAGCTGGGAGCAAAAGACTTGGGAAGTATCGATTTTGGGGAGGCAGCGCCAGCCCGCGAAGCTCCAGCCCAGGTCATGCTGGACTGGAGGCCCGACGCGAAACCTGAGAAGGAGCAAGCTGGCGACGCCGATACACCTGCGCACAAACCAATGTCACCCAAAATGGTTTTTGTCGATCAGTTGACCGGGCCGGTTGGCGACGATTGCACCATAGTCCCTTATCCGGAGGGCGCGATCTGGATTCCCGCCCATCTCGGCATCTATGGAATGAACCAGACGCAACAGCACATATTCCCGATTGTTCGAATCGAAAAAGTCGACCTGGGTGTGGGACCATCCTTTGGCTTCGTAAATGCACTTGTCCTCGACGATGCCAACTCCGATCTCGGCGTGCTGGGCAACAACTGGGCGCGGCAATGCCGGGGAAAGAAAGGCGAAGGGTTGTGGCATTCTGCCGGGGATGGCGCGTTCTACTTTGTGGCACCCCCGGAACTGCCCGCAGCCTCCGCGCCCCGGCCACCACAAGTCCCTGGTTCCGTCCGGGTTACCTCATCCGGTTCCAGGCACGCAGCACCCCGAGCGGACCAGCCAGGAGTCAAAGTCATCGCGACCCACACCTACCCGCTGCTCAATTTCCGAATCGCTGGGATTGACGGGGCTCGGGTGACCGCCGTCGCGATCGACGCCTTTGGGCACGGCCGCTCGGCCGCAGGACTGGTTCGCCATTTCAGCTTTCCCAACCCGAACCCTTCCCGGTTCCAGAACGGCAACAGCACCACCCACATGGAGACGATTGTTTCCGCAATCAAACCGAACTACCTGTTGACGAACGCCATGGATGCCCGAGAAGTCAGTCTCAGTTTGCCCGAAGGCTCCGGAATGCGGGCCGAGTTTCATGGTGACCGCGTTGAAATAAGCAACAAAGGCGAATCAACAACCATTGTCGTGACCAACGGGCGCGTCGAGCTGCTCGATAGCGGCGGAGTCATTCGCGCAAAAGCTACGGCAGACGGTGGGGCGGAACAGTTGGTGGTCGAATGCCGCGAAGCGGACGGGGAAGTGGCGATGAGGCTCCGAACGCGCCGTGCGAAACCGGATCCCGAATACCCCCAGCCTCCGGTGCAGGTTCTGATGAACCCTGATACCGGTGCACCTGCCGATGAAAAGGACCCGCCTCACCGGTCGATCCGCTACGAGATCCAGCAAAAACAGGATGGCAACGAGCCCATTTTGCGGATGAAGATGAAATGGCGTTATGAAATGAAACGGCTGGCCGAAAAAGCGATGGCAGAAACCGGCAAAACGCTGGAAGAGCTGATTTTTGGATCCGACGAAGATGAACCTGACGACGGTGACCAGGAGGAGCATCGGCAGCCGCCAGTAGCCAGTACCAAGCAGCTTCTAGCCAACCAGCCGCCGATACCCGACCCGCGTTTCATCGAACTGGCCATTTGGGAAAGACAGCAATCTGCGGAGCTGCAGCAACCGTTGCTGGCAGCAGCGAACCACCAATCGGCTGGCGATCGAATGTCAGTCAACCAGAACCAGCCCGGTGAGAGTGCTCGCCCGGAGAGCCTGGATCGGCAAGTTGACCAGCGAAAACAAGATCAGTCCGATACCGATTCAACGAACTGGGGTGAGTTGGCCTGGAGTTCCGGCCTGCGATCACGGCTGACATTGCAAACACAAAAACCGCAGATTGGAAAACCATGGTTGTTCACACTTGAGGTCAAGAATTTTGGGGACCGGGCGACGGAGATCGACCCCCAACGATACGCGCCGTTCCGTGTGCTGCGAGTCCAAAACAGGGACTTTACTTCCGCCGCGCCATTTATCGGCATGACTCCCCAAACGAGCGGCGTAGGAATCACTCTCGAGCCAGGCGAATCAGTGGTTCTCTGGGAAGATGTCGACCTGACCCGTTTGTTTCTATTGTCTGAAGAAAAGGACTACTTCGTCCTGGCCGAAGGTGGCGAATGGGCGATGCAGGCGGTATGCCAGGACTCCAATCGGGTGCAAGTTGAGCCTGCAGGCGGGGAATTGCCGCCGGTGCAGAAGCTGATTGTTGATTTGCTGGGGCAAGTACCTGACGGCTGGAAGATATCGAGTGGGTACGGTGCGGTCTTTCTCAGCCTGCAGCCGACGAATCTGAAGGCGGATGCGACAACCATACAGCTGGTTTTTCTGGATGAAGAGGGCGAACAACGCCTCGCCGACTCGCAACGCCGCTCCGGTGATGCTCTGACGGCTCTGGGCCCAACCGTTTTGGGAAACGCGTTCCTTCTGGCTCCTGGAAAAGCATCCAGCCTGTGGTCCGAATATCGCGAAACCGTCGGACAATCGGTGAAAAAGATTTTGGGTGCGGTTCAGCCCGATGAGCAATCCGATGATAATTCTGCAGCGGACCAAGCCCCGAATCGGCCCTGGTCGGTATCCGGAACAGTCACCGACGCTGATGGCAAGGCGATCGAGGGCGCAACGGTCAAGGCGTTTTGCGGGATTGGAAGTTTGCACAATACCGGATCAGGGATAACGGACGACCAAGGGCATTATCAATTCCGGTTTGGCCCCGGGATTTTGGGGGGTGATCCAAACCAGGTTCAGGCGGCGACCATTTCGGTTTTCCTGGACGGGTTTACGGAACGCAATCTTCATCGGCAGGGGGATTGCATGGCGGCGCTGGAAAGGCCTGATGAAATCAGCTGGGGCGACCGGACCGAAGAGCACCTTTTTCTTCCCGACCAGCCGCGTGTGATCAATTTCGCGATGGTGCCGGCTTCGCGAATGCAGGGGAGGCTTTTCAGGGGCGATACTGGTAACCCTGCTGCCGGACACAAAGTCTCGCTGACGGGTCCGGAGTTGCCGCCATCTGCCAGCGTGATTGATCAGGTTACGGTGGGAGACGATGGCAAATTTGAAATTGTCGACATCCCTACAGGTTTCCCATTCCAGATTCTGGTGGAACCGAACAAACGTGGTGCTCCCTGGAACGGCTGGGCCAGTCCCCCAATGGTCTTTGTCGCCGGCGATGGGGGGACGCACATTAAACATGTGCATGACGGTCAGCCCGTCGACTTCAGTTTTCAGTTCCTGAACATTCTGGTCCATGGCGAGGGTGTGAACTGGAAACAGGCACTTGCCGACGCCGCCGAAAAACCGCTTGCGCTGACATGGGATGGTTTGTCGACGGACCAGATGATTTCTGCCGGCGTGGCTTTTCTGGAACTGGGCAAATAAGAATCATTCGAGAAACTGGCGTCGCATGATTTAGCATTTTTTTGTGCGATCGGACGATAAGGCCGACACACCGCGGCCCCGCGTTACCTTGCCTGCAGGTCCGTACTAGCCTGCAGGTCCGTACTATAGACGTTATCTAAGCGGTTTGCAGCTTCATCCAGGTTTGGCCTTGTCGCATTTCTGGAATGGCAAAGCTGTCATTGACTCTTGCGGCCGTGAGTCAATAATGCTCAAGCGTCAACCTTTTTCGCGACTCCTCGTCCCGGTGGCTTATTAATGCCATGCCTTTAGCGATTTGGTTTATCGTTGTCTTGATATCCTTTTGTAGGTGGTAGTAGCAGTATTGCCGCGCGGCTTGCGTATCTTCCACCGGGTTTTTGCAACAAAATTTGAGGAGAAATCATGAAGAATACAATTTTGATGAGCTGCGTTCTGACCATCGCGGCCGCAATGGGTCCGCCTGCGGGTGCGGACGTCGTGATCGACATCGTGGAATCAGGCACGGATATCGTTGCAACTTTGTCTGGAAGTCTTGATCTGGATGCGACCGACAGCTTTTCGGGTGGTGGATTCTTGACGACCAACAGCTACTTCCCCACTCTTGGTAATATTTCGTTTGGTGGCGACACCGGTTTCGGCGACGGGTATTTTTTTAGTGGAACACCAAGTCCTTTTGGAAGTGGTGGATTTGATATCTGGGGTTCAAGCAGCGGCGACGAATTTGATTTCAATACGGCCGCTCCCGGATTCCTCATCGTCCCCACGGGTTACGTTTCTGGCCAAAACCTGTCGGGCAGCGCAATCAAATTTAACAGTGACTTTGGTGCAGAAGGTTTCCTGGTCGGCACTTACGTTACGACATTAATCGGTCCGTCGGGAGTGTCTGATACGGTGACCATAAATGTCGGCATTCCTGAACCGACAGCGTTCGGCATCCTCGGCCTGTTCGGCTTCGCAGCTGCGACTCGCCGCAGACAATCACGACCACATCGAGACGATCATTTTTTTCGACGGCTAACGCTTTATGGTTCAGGCAAATCAAATTTATGAAACCGTGCTTTACGCGCAAGACCTGGACGCGGCGATAAAGTTCTACACCGACGTCGCTTTGCGCAACAAGCCACTGGAAACGGGTTCGAAGCAGAAGTCTTCGTTTGATGGGATGGACGAGGACCAAGTCGCCAGATCGTCTGAATCGGTCAAACGGCAGGCGCCGTTGGCGGATCAACTCATCAGCGATGTCGATTCCAGGTGAGTCGGGGCAAGCCCGATACGATTCGGCCCCAATGCGTTTGAATTCGAGCACGAACAGGGCGCTCTCATCAGCTGCCTGATAGAGTCTTGACAAACGGATGCACGTCCAGCAGGTTCACTTGCCCATCCTGGTTGATGTCGGCTTCTGCCTGTTGGTCGAGCGTGGCGTCCAGGCCGTCGTGCGAGTTCACCAGTTGACGCTCTTTGATTTTGCACCGAGCCGAGTTCACGCGACGCCTGGCCCGGGCCGATCCAGTTTTGCGGTCAACCCAAAATCGTCGAGGATGGCGTAGAACGCGGGGATGACGAGCAGGACCAGGATGGTGGATGCCATCAGCCCAAAGCAGATGCTGATCGCGATGGGAATCAGGATCTGAGCCTGCAGGCTGCGCTCGGTTAACAGTGGCAACAGTCCGGCAATGGTCGTCAGCGACGTGATCAATACCGCTCGGAATCGCATCTTCGTGGCCTCCACACCCGCCTGCACTGCGGACTTGCCCGCCAACCGCGCCGATTTCAGAAACAACACCAGCAGAATCGAATCGTTGACCACGATCCCGGCCAGCGATGCGTAGCCCATCCAACTGGGTAGCGTCAGGCTCATCCCAAACAGCCAGTGCCCCAGGATCACGCCGACCAGCGCAAATGGAATGGCGACCATCACGATGGCCGGTTCCAGGTAGCTGCGAAACTGAAAGGAGAGGATGACGAACACCCCCAGGCAGCCGATCAACGGCAGCCATCGCCATCGAGGATCCTGTCTCGGCGCCTTTTTCCGCCTCCCCCTTGAAGGTGAAAACCAGATCAGGATCCGCCTTTGTCAATTCCGGCAGCTTGACGGATTGCAGGTCGGCCAGAACCGCCGAAGCATTGGACACTTCGGAATCGACACTGGCGAAAACCGTGACCACCCGCCGGCTGTTGAAGCGGGTGATCCGGGACCAGCCGCGGCGGTAAGTGATTTCGGCTATCTCATTAATTGGAATCGTCTTGCCATGGGGCAATGTCACCAGGTAGTCTTCCAGATCGGTGATGCTGTCTCGATCTTCTGCCGCGAATCGGACTTCGACGTCGTATTCTTCAGGACCGACCTGGATCTGATCGCTCAACAGCCCCTGGAATGAGCCCCGCAGTTGACGTGCCAGGTCGATGGTGGACACACCCATCCCCACCGCACCTGGCTTCAGCTTCACCAGCAACTCCGATTCGCCCCGTCGCAAGTCATCGTTGATGTTGTAAACGCCCCCGAAAGACTGCAGGTACTGCTGGATCGCAGCGGAAATCCGATCCAGTTCCTCCAGCGGCGGACCGGCCAGTTGGATTTCAATGTTACGTCCGGCGGGACCGAGCTGCGGTTCGTCAAACGTGATCGACAGTGCGTCGGGGACTTCACCGTTCTCGCGTCGCCACGTCTGCACAATTTCCGCGATCCGCCCGTCACGATACTCATTGGCCAGCAGATCGGCCTGCAGGGTGGCTACATGCGGGCCGGTCTCCATCGCATCGGTGTTCTGACTGAAACGGGCGAAGGTCGTCTGGACCAGATCCTGATCCTCGGGCTGTCGCGAACGAAAAATGGCATTGGTTTCGGCCAGGGATTGCTCCAGTTCGGCGATGACTTTTTCGGTTCGCTTCAGCGGCGTCCCGGGAGGCATCAACACGCGGGCCACGATGGTGTCACCCTCCAACGCGGGAAACACCTGCCGCGCGAACAAAACCGCCAGCCAACAGACTGATGGCCATCAGGAAAGTCATCACGACCAGGCCGGCCGTCAAATAGCGCCAGCGGATCGTCCATCCGGCCAGATTGCCCATCAGGTCGCGAGCCTGATCGATGATTCGTTCGACCGCGCGTCGCAGTCGGCTGGTCTTCCCGGATTCACCCTGCAGGGAATGGCCCAGGTGAGCCGGCAGTATCAGAAAGGCTTCGACCAGACTGGCCGCCAGCACCAATAACAACATCATGGGCAACACCCTCAGGATGCGGCCAATGTCCCCTGTCAGGAATACCAGCGGTCCCAACACGCTGCAGGTAGTCAGGAAGGAAGAGAAGACCCCGCCGGCGACTTCACGAACCCCTTCCACCGCAGCCGTCATCGGCGGCTCACCTTCATGACGACGACGAGCAATGTTCTCCGCAATTACAATACCATCGTCCATCAGGATCCCCAGCGCCATCAACAACCCGACCATCGTCAGCATGTTGATCGTCAGGCCGAAGATCGGGACCAGGGCAAACGCAGCCAGGAACGAGACCGGCAGGCTGACGACCACCCAGAACGACAGCCGCGCGTTAAAAAAAATCCACATGGTCAGAAAGACCAGCACACAACCCTGCAGGCCGTTTTTGACCAGCAACGAAATCCGCGACTGGACCAGGTCCGATTGATCATTGATGACGATCAGGGACACCTGAGGTTGCCGTTGCCGCTCGATTTCAAGCTGCCGCTTGACCGCTTCGGCCACCGCCAGCGTATCTTCCGATTTGGCCTTCATGACTTTCAGGATCACACCCCGGCGGCCGGCGACCGAGACGCGATCTTCTTCCAGTTCGAATTCGTCCCGCACGACGGCGATGTCGCCTAGCTTCACGTCCGCCCCACCGGCCCGGCCCTTGATCACCAGGTTTTCCAGGGCCAACTTGCTCTTTCGGCTTTCTTCCACCCGCACCAGGACGGTTTCGTCCGCTTCGATCCGGCCAGCGGGCAAGTCCAGGCTTTGCCGGGCGATGGACACGGAGACATCCAGAGGGCTCAGTCCATACCGCAACATCGCGCTGCGGGACAGTTCGACGCGAAGCAGGTGGTCGGAGAATCCGTCCAGGTTAACTTCCGATACGTTAGGGTCGGCCGTCAATCGCTCACGCAGTTCTTCCGCATATGCTTTCAAACTTACGGCATTCATCGGGCCGGTGACCAGAATATCCAGTACGGGCTGACGCGTGTTCAGGCGGTTGATGACGGGTGGTTCCGCGTCATCGGGCAAATCATCGATCGCCGCGACGGCGTTGTCGATTTCATTGCGAAACGCGGTGTAATCCCCATTCTCCTTCATCTCCAGCGTCACGGTGCCCAGCGACTGCATCGCCACACCCCGCAACTCTTTCAGGTCAAGCGTACCATCGAGGGCATCTTCCAGCTTCTGAACGATCGTCTCTTCGACTTCCTCCGATGTGGCCCCCGGAAAAACCACGCGAACTTCCACCTCCACGGGCGACGCGTCCGGTAGCGTCTCCTTCTGCAGGCCACCCAGGCTCAAGAGCCCGGCCGCCAGCATGATCACCATCAACAGGTTGGCGGCAGTCGGGTGATGGGCAAAAAACCGGATCATCGGGGCCTCACCAGCATGCCCTCGATGGCCGGCACGGGAGGTTGTACCACGACCTGTTCACCGGCTTCGATTCCAGATTGTACGATCACTCGATCATCGATCGCCGCACCGCGGTGGACCAGTCTCTTCCGCAAGCGATGCTGTTGATCGACCACGTACACGCAATCACCCTCAAAGGCTGTTCGCGGCAAGGCAATCACCTGCGACCGGGGCGCACCGATCAGACGCACTTCGCAGTATGTGCCCGGTTGCAGCGGCATTCGCACGTCGCGCGGAGGCAGCGTTGATTCCGAAGGAGGCGGGGGCAACGCCGAGCCGTTGTCTGATGCCGGATTAGGTGGAACCGCAAGTAGTGTGATTGGCAATACGTCCCCGGCCCCGGCGGACTCCGCCAGCCTGCCGGAATGTCCTGGATCCGCCAAAGCAATGTCATTCCGCGCCTGCAATGCATTGTCGACGGCTACCACGACGCCGATGGTTCTGGTTTGTGCGTCCACCGACTCCGTCAAGCGTATGGGCTTGCCCGACCAGCGGAAGGTTTCCCCGCCACTGGAATTGATGGCTTCCGCACGCAGATCGCTCAGCCAGCTGGAGGCAACTGATCGGCGCCATGCCGAAAAACTGTCCGCCGGAATCAACTGTTGCAACTGGGCCAGTGAGATCTGGGCCATGATTTCGACCCGGCTATTGTCCTGAATCTGAAACAGCTGTTGTCCCTGGGAAACAACCTGGCCTGCTTCCAGGTTGACCCCCGCCAGCACGCCCCGCAGCGGACTGGTAATGATCGTACGATCGAGATTTCTCTGGGCTTCGCCCACCGCCGCTTCGGCCATCGCTACCATGGCCTGAGCTGAGGCAATCCGGGAAGGATACAGAGACAATGCGTTTTCCAGCTGCTGGACGGCCTGGGTCTGTTTCAACAGATTGCTCTCGGCCAACTCCATCTCGCTCAGCGAAACCGCGTTGGAGTCCCGGAATCGGCCTAGCCTTTCAAAATCCTTGCGAGCCACTCGCAACAGGTCTTTTTCAATCTGTAGTGATTTGTTGTCAGCCACTTGCGAGGCCTTCCGTTCTGCCAAGCTGGCCCGGGCTGCGTTCAGATCGGCCGTTCGTTGGGCCAAACGCAATTCATAATCGGCGACATCGATCCGGACCAGCGTTTCACCGGCGCTGACCCAATTACCGGAATCTAGTGAGGGATGAATCGCTTCGATCCGCCCGCCGACCTCGGCCACGGCGGTCCAGCTGCGGGCAGCTTCCGCCGTGCCGAACCCCGTCACCTTGATCTCAACCGTCTCAAGCTTCGCGGTCAGTACCGCTACCGGAACTTTCTGCTCAGGGACTTCGCTGCGCGGGATCTCCTGCCTGGAGCGGACCATGATCACCATCATCAACACGCCCACCGCGATTGGCGGCAGGATCAACCATTGACGCGAAGGCCGCAGGTGGCGATACCAGCCGGACCGGCGTTGCGGTGAAGTAGTCCGAGGTTCCGGCGGAAGCGATGGGCTATTCATCGTCCACTCCATAGGCCGCCAGGAAGACAGCAACCGACTCGCGACACCTCTTCTTCAGCATGGCTCGCGATGGTGGAGGTTGTCCAATTTGCGTCCGCAACAGATCCAGTCCCAACAGCAGCCCGAGCAATTGTTCCGCCGCGGCGCTGGCCCGGACGACCATCATGCGCCCGGCTTTATGCTGCTGCCGAATGTATTCCGCCAAGTGCCGCAGAACACGTGCTGGACCCGCCCGATAAAACGCTTCACCCACCTCGGGACTGGTCAGGGACTCCGCCGCCGCCAGCCGATCCCAGCGTTGAGCCTGTGGAGACAGCACGACCGACAGAAAAATATCGCCGAAATCGATCAAGTCCTGTTGGGGGTTGTCCGTGGGTGTCAACGGATCCGTCAACAGGCTTACGCGCTGATCCGCGTTCTGCTGAACCACGGCATCGAAGAGGGCCCGCTTGGATCCGAAATGGCTGTAAACCGTCGGCTTGGTCGTACCGGCGTTTTCGGCAATCTGTTCAATACTGGTTTGAGAATAGCCCTCATCCAGAAACAGACGAGTCGCCGATTCCAGAATCTGGTTGCGGGTCATCGCCGAGCGGGTTGCTCGCCGAGGTGAGCCGATGGCAGCCCGTTTGGAATCTGCAACCGGCCATGCTGTTCCGGTTGGATGGCGGGTGTTGTCTGGTTTAGCCATGGTTTCCTCCACCGTAGTTTACTTTACCGTAAAGTAAAGTAAAGGCGGTTTCGACCAGAGGCGTTTGTTTTGCCAGAATTGAGGTCCGCGGCGCGATCTCAGGGTGCGGGAAGTTCGGTGACGGTCAGTGGTATCTTCGTCGACCTGGCGATTGATCGGCCTGAAATGCCTGAGTTACCGATCCAGTCGTTAATCCGTTTGCTTGCGTCGCCAGTTTGTTTCATCGCGGAAAACAATGGTGCCGCCGGGCCAGGCGCGAACTTGCGTTTCAGAATGCCGTTTCGGGCCAAAACACCCGTGCCCACTTGACGGCCGGCACGGACCATCCAGAAGGCCGTCAAGCAATGCACGGGTGATGGAATCGGGTGCGTCAGCGTTGACCCACCATAGCGACCGGAAGAACGAGGTCGACGGACCGATTCGAGATTGGTTCCCAACCGGTCGCACATCTTACATGGATAGCAATTCAACAAGCGGACCAACATCGAGCAGATTGACGGTGCCGTCGCCGTTGATATCGGCGGCGGGCAGATACTCACCAGTCGTCAACAATTCGACAAACGGTGCCACATCGAGCAGATTGACCACGCCGTCACCATTGATATCGCCCAACACGAAGGCCGGCATGGCGATGAAGACACCCGCCGTACCGTCAACGAAATCGAGTTGAAAGGCAAGCTGGCCGGCATTGTTCAGGGCGACGGTCTGGCCGTCCTCACCTCCCGACGAGAGGTTCGCGCGGATCAGGGAAACGGTCTTCAGGTCTTCGATCATCGGATCATCATTGACATCGAATGGGTCGCCAACTCGAGCCACCAGTTGCGGTTGCCCGTCCACGGTCATGAACAGAGCGCTTGAGTTCGTTTCGTCGACCAGGGGGCCGGTCAAGTTGGAATGAAAAGCGAGGTTGCCGGTAGTGTTGAGCGCCATGCTGTAAAAGGTCGAGTAATTGGCGCCCGTTGTGCCTGCTGCCGGGCTACCTTCGCGAGCGACCATCTGCAACGATCCATGCCGTTCGGCAAAAATGGCGGTATCAGTGGATGGTAACACGAGGGCGCCGGTGAGATTGGCGCGAAACATTGATTCGCCGTTGCCATTCAGGTAGACATAAGAATAATCGTCGCCGATGAACTGGGATGGAAGCGCACCGGGTGCCGGCATGCCCTGCAGAGCCACCGGTTGCAGAGAACCGGCCGCATCAGAAAAGATCCCTCGCGACTGCGTACCCGTGCCGTCGATCATCGTGGCCGCAAAGGATATTTGTCCGGCGCTATTGAATCCGACGACGGGGTGAAACGACTCGAAGATGGTCCCCAAAGGCATGCCGGGAGCCTGGGTCGAAGTCAGCAGTCGGGCCTGCAGCATTCCACCGGCATTGGAGAAAATCCCGGCGATGCCATTGGACAGCGTCGAACCGAAAACCACTTCACCGTTTCCGTTGACTCGCATGGCGGCTGGCGATCCCAGGTTCGCACCAGCACCTGGTGCAGGATCGCCTTCCCGCGCCACCAGACTTGGCTTGCCACCGATCTGGGAATAGACGGCCAGGTCATTGCCGGCATGGACGCCTGCGCCCGCCAAACGTGGCGTAAACGCGATGTGGCCACCACGGCCCAGGCGCTGATTATCAATCATCGTGAATTGAACTCCGGCTCCCGCGTTGGGCGCCGAACCTCCTTCGATCACATGCAATTGAAGCTCGCCCGCGAATTCCGTAAAGATGGCCTGATTGTTGCCACCGCCTATCCCCGGTCCGAACAAATGCGCGTTGACCGTGGTCATACCGCCGCCATCCATATACCAATTTTGAAGTCCCGCAAAAAAGACGTCATCGGCAAATCCTGTCGGGACATCGCCTTCGCGAAAAATTGGTGAAAGAGCATTTTTGCGACCTGAGAAAAGCACGAAGTCATTGTCATCATTCGTGCCGGCACCGGAAATTCTTGCGTTGATCAGTACGTCGCTGGCATCGCCGATCGCAGGGTAACCCCACAGATCGTCAACGATGGCGCCGGGAATGCCAGGGGCTTCCTGATTGCTGACCATGACGGTCTGGTAGACAAAGGCATCGTCCGCGTTCAGTGGTTCGGGAATTATTGACAACAGAGATGCCAGTGTCAGCATCTCGCACGCAAATTTTTTCGTGTCCATCTTGGGTCCTTTGGCTGGATTAGGTTGGTTGGTCAGCCGTATGTGGCTGCTCAAACTGGCGTTGTTCAGGGCGGCATGGAGCGCGACCGCTGTGGAATTTTTTTGCCGAGGATATCGAACTTCAAAGTTCTGCACGGTCTTCTCGCCTGGCTGCGGTGATGGCAGGATCGCGTTAGATCCCCAATCGAAAAAACTTTGAAAAAATGGCAGGTTTGCGCGAAAAACGGACGGGGCTAACGACGCCAAATCAGATGTCGACGACGCGCACCAGACTGTCAATGTCCAAATCCGCCCCGATGTGATGTATAATCCGATGATTCAAATCCTTGACGGCAACGAGTTTTCAACGGTCGAAAGCAGACGGCTCAGCGAAACCGGATGGTTCAGCCCCATGGCGACATCGAATAATCCATCGTCGCAATCGGTCCGAAATCTCGGACGTTACCGTAGTTATTTGCGACTCAAGGCAATGGGGATGGCACCGATTTGCGAGCGCGGTCGATTCATCGGATATCGTCCAGCAGACTTTGCTGGAAGCTCACAAGAACATCCATCAGTTTCAGGGTCAAACCGAACCGGAGATGGCGGCCTGGCTGGGCCGGATCTTGAACAACAACATGATGGATGCGGTGCGGGCCATGCGGCGTCAGAAACGCGACGTATCCCGGGAGCAGTCGCTGGAGAACGACCGGTTTGGCGGAGAACACAACGCCGCCGACCGAGTCGGGTCCGAGCAGACGACGCCGAGCCTGTGCGCGGTCCGTGCGGAAGATTTGAACCAATTGCACGAGGCGTTATCGCAGCTGCCAGACGGACAACAGCAAGTAATCACTCTGCATCATCTGCAAGGCCAGTCACTGGCCGAGACCTCCGAGAAACTCGGTCGCAGTCAGGCCGCGGTGGCGGGATTGTTGTTTCGAGGTTTGAAGAAGTTGCGTCGAGTTAGTTTCCGATAGGAAGTAGCCCGGATAAGATCCACGGCCCCTTAGCCACGAGAGGAGGCCCCGGCTTCACGTTTTTATTGGTAGGTTGATAGCTGCTCCCATGAAAGATCATTCGGACATCGATCGAGACTCAACTCGGCAACCGGAAACATCGCTGGACAAAGCGATTGAGCGTTGCGTTCTGGTGTTGGAAGCGGGCGAACATCGATCAGCTTGAAACGTTGCTGAATGAACATCCTCAGCATGAACAGGAACTCCGCGAGTTTCTGGCAGACTGGGGCAGCATGGAGGCTTTGGTTTCTCAATTGCCGCAGCATTCATCAGCCGCGCTGGAAACAACGACATGGACATCAACAGCGACCATCGTTTGACGACTTCGAATTGCTCGAAAAGATTGGCCAGGGTGGGATGGGCGAAATCTACAAGGCCAGGCAAGTCAGTCTGAACCGGATCGTGGCCTTGAAGCTGCTCATTCGCGACCAGGGTGAGCGGGAACGGTTTCGCGTTGAAGCGGAAGCGATTGCGGCCATGGCGCATCCCAATATCGTGGCCATCTACGAAATTGGAGAATACGACGGACAATTATTTTTCACGATGCAGTATGTCGAAGGCTGCAATTTGCGGGAATACGTTGAGCGGCAACAGGTCAGTTCCAAGACGGCGGCCGCGATCGTCGAAACCGTGGCCCGGGCAATTCACTATGCTCATCAGCGGGGAATATTGCACCGCGATTTGAAGCCTGCCAATATCCTGATGGATGTCGATGGTCAGCCGCACATCACCGATTTTGGATTGGCCAAGAATATTGCCCGCGATACCGAGTTGACCACCTCGGGAACGATCATGGGAACGCCCGGTTATATGGCACCGGAACAGGCGACGGGCAAGGTCAGGAATTTGACCGTGGCGACGGATGTGTACGGACTCGGAGCGATCCTGTATGCGCTGCTGACGGGCGAAGCTCCGTTTACAGGTGATTCAACGTTGGAAGTAATTCGACAGGTCTCTGAACAGGATCCCAAACCACCGCGCAGCGTGCGTCCGGAAGTCGAACGGGATCTGGAAACGATTTGCTTGAAGTGCCTGGAGAAAAAATCCGAGCACCGATACGCGACGGCGGAAGAACTGGCCAACGATCTGTCGCGATTCGTTTCCGGAGTTGCCCGTTCACGCACGACCCGTCCCGGCGACTGAGAAGATCTGGCGTTGGTGTCGCCGCAATCCGGCTGTAGCGGTCCTCGGCTCGATTGCCGTGCTGTTGTTGTTGGCAACAACGATTGCCTCAATTCTGCTGGCCTTGAGCGAAAGGAATGCCAGGATCAGCTCGGATCGCAACGCACAACGGGAAGCGGAGCTGACAAAGGATGTAACGGCAGCGTTGGTGGAAGAACAGCGGACAAAGTCGAAATTGCATCTGGCCAATGGGCAGTGGCACGCCCGCAACGGAGACGTCGCCTCCGCCATGCTCTGGTTTGCTGAGGCGGCCGCGGACCGCGCGGACAATCCCCGCCAGTTGGCCGTTCACCGGCGGCGGTGGCAGAGCTGGTACAGAGAACATCCGCATCTGGTGGCCGCCACGCAGGTCGCCGATGGTTACGCGGAGGTTGAGAAAGGGGCCTGGGATCGAATTTCCTTTCGTCCCTACGGAAACGAGCTGCTGATCGAAGCCGGCAGCCGCTTGTTGGTCTGGGATTTTCAACTCGATACGATCTGGAATCTGGATGAGTCCTATGCCCAGGCCATGTCGGCCGCCTGGCATCCAACCGGCAATCGGCTGGCCGTCGGCTGCCGCAACGGCCGTTTGCTGATCATCGCGGTCAACACGCGGCAGATCGTCAGGGAACTGGACACCGGTGCGCCCGTCACGCAGATTGCCTTTGCAGCCGACGGGCAGCGCGTTGCGATTGCCAACGAGCGGATCCTGAGAGTGATTGATTTGATGGACGACTCGAAAAGCGTTTCGCTCGAACACGGTTCTGGGATTGTCGCAATGCAATTTCACCCGGAGCGGAATCGGATCGTGACGGTCAGCCGCCGTCGGGTCGCCCGGTTGATCGATTTCGATCACGAGCCCTGCCTGCGCCATTATCGAATCACCCATCGCCCGCGTGAAGCCGTCCGAATTTCTCTTTCCGCTGTACCCCGTTTTCGTGCAGGATGGTAGATCACTGATGGTTCGAACTCAAACCCGGCAATTGAGTTTCTTCGATGTCGAATCGGGCAGACTGCAGGCGACGGCGGATTTGCCCCCGTCGATTTTTGCGATGGCGACGGCCGGTCAAAATCTCCTGGTGACCGGTCAGTTGGGCGCCGAAGTTTATCGAATCAAAGATCTGACGAACACTTCGGAAAGGGGACACGTTTGCTACGTCCGTTGCCATGAGCTTGAGAATGCCCCACAACGGCGTCCCCGTCCGAGCCCGTTGGTCGATAGACGACGATGAACGGGAATCGCCGGCCACACCGGGTGGTGCTGTTGCGGAAGTTGGCGAAGTAGTCGACGCGGCAATTTCCCGACCTCTCGTCCGCATGTTCCATCCTCACAATGTCACCAACTGTGACTACGGCAGCCAGGGTCTGATGGCGACCAGCAGCTGGGATCAAAATGTCAGAATCTGGCGCGAACGGTGGCCGGATGACGAAGCTGGTACCGTTCAGCAGAAAACCCCGTTGGCAGTGCTTCCTCACCAAACGCGATTGAGACAGGTGCGATTTTCGCGGGATGCCCGCTACTTGGCTACGGTGCAAGTCGATGGCCTGATCCGAGTATTCGAATTACCGGCGGAGCCCACGAAAGTCCGGGCCACCAAGCTGGACGAAGGACTTTCGCTGGCCAAAATAATGGACGAATATCGGTTCATTACCACCGGTACATCGCAATGGCGTGAAGCGCCCGCCAACTGTCGAATGTACAATCTTGTTTCTGGCACGCTGGAAGCTTCGACGCCTGATCTGACCAATGTCGCCGATGGGACGCTTCAGGACGCTGTCTGCTCTGTCGACGGTTCACGCCTGGTGACCATTCATGCGCAGCCTCGACCGAGTACCGGCAAGTTTCAACGAGAGCTGACATCGACGGGAACGATCCGCATCTGGCGCGGTCCGGATCGCATCGAATTGGATTCCGAAATCCAGCTCAATAGTGAGCCGCGATGGATCGCGCACCATCCTCGCGATCATCAGGTTGCGGTCTGTACCGTTGACATGGATGTGGTGTTGGTGGACACGGACCGGGGGGCAATTGAAGCGGTTCTGAAACGGGAACGCGAACCGGGCGAAAAACATGCCTACTATCCAATGCATGCGAAGAATGAAGAACTGGCCTACAGTCCGGATGGCATATCGATCGTGGTGTGGAGCAGTCGCAATCGGGGATGTTATGTCTGGGACATCGAGCAACGACGACTGCGATTTCCGTGTATTGAAAACGATGGCTGGCCGGTAACGTTCGCCGAATTTTCCCGTTGCGGCCAGTACATTGTGTTGACGGGAGGCCGCAATCGAGTTGTTCGCGTCATTGACGCGATTTCGGGCCAACCGGTTGGGAAAACCCTGGAACATACCGTGGTGACCTATGCCGCCCATTTCTGTCCGAATGCGAGGCTGGTGGTTACGGCCTGTCGGGATGGCAAGGCTCGCGTTTTTAACTGGCGAACCGGAGATCGACTGTTTAGTGAACTTTCGCACGAAGCGGACGTGGTCGATGCCATTTTTACTCCTGATGCCCAGTTGATTGTCTCGATCGGGCGGGACCGAAAAATGAAAATCTGGAACGCCAACGATGGAACCCTGGCGGCACGTCCGGTGGACATATCGAGCGGCGCTCGCATCGTGCGTGTGACACCGGACTCGAAATACGCCATCATTTCCGGGGACGCCGAGCAAATCCATGTCGCCGAAATATCCGGTGATGAATCCGGCAGTCATCTCGATTTGCCCGCCATGCAGCTGGTCAGCCAGCTGCTCTCCAATACCAAAATTGTCGATAGCGTACCCGTCAAAATTGGAACCAGCGAATGGTACGCGATTTGGTCCGCCGCCAGAGACGTAACGCCCGTCGGCAGCTGGGAAGGCCATCGGAAAGCTCGTTGAAACGGCACCGGATGGATACCGCCATCGGGTTTGCATCCGTCCACCGTTCCGCGAGATCGCTTCGCAGTTCCCTGCCGGGCGTTTCAGAACGACTACGCAGGAGAAGGAATGGCGACCTTGCCTTGCAAGTTGCGCTGGCGGAATGGAGCCCGGTCGGGATTGGAATGAATCTTCGTCAGGAACCTACTCATCGGTCGATCCGCCGATTTCGGTGTTTTCCGAGACATTGGTCAACGTTCGATTCCCGCAGCGGCGACAAACGTAGATGATGGGATCGCTACCCCTTGGAAAGGCCGCACCCTGACATTCGGGCCGGTCGCAGCGGGCCGGCACGAGGTGTCGAAACACGGTTCGGGGAATCATCACGCCCATGACCACGGCCGTCAGAAATACCAGTCCAGCCAACCAGAGTTGATCGCTGAATCTGCCGGAAATCCAGAAACCGATTGCCCCTGCCGAACCCACCAGAAATCCGGTGAATTCACTGATAATCAACGCCGGTAGGTGAAGACGAATCGGTAGCATGAACTCGTATTCGTCGATCGGTCTGGAATATTGTCTGAAAACAGATCGTGCTTGCCGCGTTGAACCATGACGAAGTGGCGGATGATCCACCTTGTTCGTCGTTGGGAGCGTGTCAGATGGCTGTGTCAGTTATTCGTATAGCCACTTTCATACTATTCTGAGTTATTGCAGTTGGTGAGCGTCTATCAGGAAGACTGGGCAACATGCTGTTCGGCGGCACGATATCTTGCCAGGAATTCTTTACTGCATGGGCGGCTTTTCTGTTCAGGACCCGATCAACCAAGTCATCCTGCCGTTCCGAAATCCAACCAGGGAATCGAAGTCTATGATTGAGCAAGCGCGAATGCACGAACTGCTGAAGCAGATGGTGGGTGATATGGGTGCGGCTGCCGTCGCGCCGTTGGTTATCCTGGGCGACAAACTCGGTCTCTACCGGGTACTCGCCGGCTAAGGGCCGCTATCCACTGAAGCACTGGCCGAAAAAACCGGCACTACGGAACGCTATGTCCGTGAATGGTGTGCTGCCCAGGCGGGATCGGGTTACATTGAATTTGACGCGGAAAACAACCAGTTCAGCGTGAGCCCAGAACAGCAGGCGGTGTTCGCCGATGGCGAAAGTCCCATGTGCATGACGGGGGGATACTATGGGATCGCCTCCATGTTTATCGACGAACCGAAAATCGCGCACGCGTTTAGAAGCGGGGAAGGCGTTTCCTGGGGGCAACACGATTCCTGTCTGTTCTGTGGTACGGAAAAGTTCTTCCGGCCCGGGTATCAGGCGAACCTGGTCTGCTGCGAACGGCAATCAAGTCTGTTTTTGCGGTGCCGCGCTACTTACGTGGGCGTTATCGAACTGAACTTCCAATTGCAGAAATGCGCCGGTTGCTGCCGGCCATCTGACTTTCCGTAAGCAATACGTGCCCCCACAATCGAGCGAGGGGTTGGTTTTGAATCGTCGCCAATTTCTCTCGCACCCGTGCTGCGGGGGTTTGTTGGGTGAACAGCACAACGGCAAGTCGCGTGCGTCAAGCTTGTACTGCGAATACGAATTCTGGACGAGCTCCAGATGATCGTGTTAACGCTTTCCCCAACGTTGGTTGCAAGAGGGACGGAGCCAGTCTTGGAATCGGCGGCTTGCCCGCCGGAACGTCGATCGAGAACTGCCGCTCCGGCGGGTTCGTTTTCAGATCGGATTCACTGGTGGATTGCCAGCCTCCGCATACATCTATCGATAGGCAGTTATTGGATCAGCGACCATTCACCCAGTTTGTTGTCCTGTTCGGCCAGCTCATTCAGCAATTGCTCCAGATCAGCTTCTGAGGAAATATCGAACGAACAGGTCCTCGCGTCCAAATCGGTTTTGATGTTGGAGATGGACGCAACGGATTTCAGAGTACTTCGAACCGAAGCTTCGCAGCCACTTCACAGCATGTTCGGAACATTGATCGAAACCTTTTGAGTGGCGTTGTTGGATGGGTTGTTGCTCTGGCTCTTATTTTCATCTCCGCCATGCCCATCCTTCGCGGTGGGAATCTTCGTCGCCTGACCGACAACCACATCGATATAAACTGACCTTTCGACGCCGCCCAACATCTGATCCATGCCGAATTGCGAACGATCCAGGTTGAATTTGGCGGCCAGAATCAGTCGACCGTCCTGGATTTGATAAACGGCTGGGAAGCTGAGCGGTTTCGTCTGGCCATGCAGTGTCAGATTACCGGTGACAGTACACTTGCCATCGCCGGTTGATTCAACGCCCGTACTGACGAATCTGGCCCTGCCAAATTTTTGAACATCGAAGAAGTCGGCGTTCTGCAGGTGCATCGTCAACTTGTTAAATTCCGTCCAGACGGAACCGATTTTGATATCAACCTCAATCGCTTTGATCTGTCGACCACTGGGGTCCACGGAGACAAACCCGTGGAAGTCGGAGAAACCGCCGAGTCGCGGCTTGGGATCGTCGCCGACGTGCGTGCCAACAAAGCTGATCCGACTGTTGGCCGCATGGATCGGTACGCCCACTTGCAGCGGAACCGATGCCACCGGCGCGGCAGCCAGAAACTGTTGCTGTTCTTCGGTTGCCTGTCCGTAGCACAACGACGTCATCATCAACATTGCGACACTGGCGAGGGACACGAATGGGAAAGCTGCGTTGGGAAAATTTCGGTGCATTGGTTTCCTGCTTGAATGCGTAGCGGATTAACGAACCGTTGCAATCGAACAGCCGGTTCCAGTTTCAACTGGATCATCAACTTCCTGACCGATCGGTCAAGGGCGGTTGAGATTCGTTAACAGAATGCGGAACCGTAGTTCTGTTCGCCAGATTACGAAAGCGTGATGGGGAGCGTCCCTTTCCGTCCGGCCGAGTGAGGAGGTTGCAGGGCGATTGCCTGGTATGGTCGATTTTAATCATTGCCGCCAAATCACGCGCAGAATCGTGCTATCGGTGACGTTAATCCGTTGGGCCTTCGCGATTCGACAATCGTGGAGAAACCTGTTGTTCAAAGTAGAATATCAGAAACGTCCCCAAACCCCCGCCTACGGCGTAACTCAGCACATCCGTAATGTCACCAACCCGGGATGCGGAGAAGATCTGACAGATCTCAATCAAGATTCCCGTGATCAATCCCGCAAGAATGGTGGTGGGATAGATGGAACGGAAATAACACCCTCGCGACCGTTGCAAAGCGGTCCAGTACAGACTCAACGGAAGCAGATAGCAGATTGTCGTAACCAGGTCGAAAAGGTTGCTGAAGCTGGTCTTTCGGAAGTAGGCGTGAAACGGGATCAGCTTCTCCAAGTTCAGATCCTGCTTCAGTATGGAGAGTTCGGTGCTGAAATCAAACGGCCTCAATCCGGAGAAAAGGACGAAGACAGCATAAAGCAAAACCGGGATGGTGAGCGTTCCGATGCCGTCAGGTGAATCTGAGTTCCCTCGCGGCGACAGGCAGTACAGGACCGCACCGAAGGCGATACCGGCGTAACCCGCGAGAACACTATTGATATCGGTGACGCGGGAAACGATGAACAGTTGCATCAATTCGATGGCGGGGAAATAGAACAAGGGCAGGACAATCACCAGCCAACGGGCGCGTGGCAACCTCTTCCAGTAGTGATTGTGGCAGTACAAGAGCAGCCAGCCGACCGGCGTCCAGTAGAGCGTGTCGGCGATCATGATCGTGGCGTCAAACCCCGCGAGGTCGAGTTGGTTCGGGCGTTCTCGAAAAATCAGGCCCACGGAGCGGTAATCGAAGGGCACCAGATTGGCGTGCTTCAAGCTTGTCTTCAAGTGTGAAACCGAAATCACCACGGTGAATGGAATGGCCGCGACGATTACCTGCGCGGCGGCGATGGCCAACAACAGCAGGGAAGCAGGTTGGCGGTCAAACAGGTCGAGGCTGATTCGCGCCAGCCAGTTGCTTAGCCGGCCGGAAACTATCGTGGCCGCCGAGGCTCCGATCAGGGTCCCCAGCATGTTGTTGATGACATCGTGCAATGCCGAGTGTCGCTCAGGGATAAACAGTTGAGCGATCTCAATCGACAGGCTGAGGACAATGCCAGCCAGAATTGAGAGTGGCCACGCCAGGCGGTATCCACGTTGGTGCAGCGAAAGCCACATGAGAAAACCAAAGGGGATAAACAGCAGTACATTTCCGACCAGGTCCGTCAGGGAAGGGCGTCCCTCACCAACATACGGCAGAGACCAGGATACCGCGCTCAAGCGTTCGGGAAGATCGCCCCATTGGTAGACGAAATGGAAGGGCAGGAGGGTGTTGTAAATGGTAAATGCGGTAGACAGAACCAGCAGCGTTGTGACAATTCGTCGGTTCATCTTGGGTCCCGCTGGTCTGTTCCTGTTCGCAATATATCCGACCGAAAGATCTTCTTTTTGATAAACCGGGCTGGTTTACGGATCGGAAACGAACCGTGTCGTCATCGCCGAGCGTCAATCGCCGGAAATCAGGTTGTTCTTTCGAGAACGATTGGGCAGCCATTGTGGGCCCACGCGCGGATTGAGGAGGTGCGGCAGCATATCGCGAATGGCTTCCCAATGGTTGGAGAATATCAGGCCCGATGGGGCATCCCGATAAACGACTTGGGTCGCCACCGGAAGATGGTGGTAGGGAATTTTGGGCCAGCGATGATGGGTCCCATGATGCTCCACGTGTAACTGACTCCAGGAAGCGAACCGGCCCAGCGGCTTCTTGTAAACGACGGTTCGTGTCATGGCGGGAATCGTCGTACCGAAACGCCCAAGGTGTTCGGTGAACTTGCGAAGCGTCTGTACTGAACCGGATAGCCAGGCCGGTATCAAATGTCCCACGAGGAACCAGACCCAGGCATTGGTCCAACCCACGAACCAGACGACCGAAATCCAGAATAGCACCAGCCAGGTCCACTCCCCAACCAGTCGAAGCCGCGTGCGCTGATTCAGTCCTGGCCAGGCTCGCACGGTTCGAATGGAATACAGCCAGGGAGTCACGACCCATCCAGCAGCCAATTCCAACAGGGCATACATTCGTCGCTGCCAGCGGGGACTGCTGGGCAAGTTGTATGGCCAGAATTCCGGGTCTTTGGGGCCGCCCAGGTAGGCGTGATGTTGTGTGTGGACGTAGCGATAAACGCTGAGTGGTGTCAGGGCCAGTGTGCCGATGGCAATGCCGGCAAGTTCGTTCGCCAACGGAGAGCGAAAAAGCATGCGATGCGCCGCTTCGTGTAATCGCGTTAACGCTGCGTGGTTCATCCACACGATGGCGGCCCAGATCACAACCGTGATCGGCCAGAGACCCCCTTGCCATGTCAAAATCGCCAGTCCAAACAGGGTGGCATGCACGAACGAGGCCAACCCATGTCGCCATGGACTGTGCGGTCCGGTTTGCAGAGGCCGCAATTGGGAACGAATACTGGCGGCAGTCGAAGTCCTCGAATTTTTCGGCGACATGGCGGTGTTGAATGAAACGATCGCGCACAAACGGGGATGACCAGTCGCGAAGTTGCGAGTGATTAACAGGCAATCCGATAACTCAGTTTATATGCAGCCTCCGGTCGGTGCCACATGATTCATGTCAGGATGCCGCTCGAAGCGCTTCGACCCGCCGCATCGGTTTCGGAAATGGTCTGCCTCACCTTAAGTGGGTCACGCGTTGACCTCGTTCCATACAGACTAAATGGCCTGCGGGAACGCAAACATCCTGTAATCCATGACCGCCGTCGGCCGTCATTTCGACCACGGCTACCGTTCACAGATAAATTCATCCATACCTGAGAATTATGTCGTGATTACCCTCCGATTCTCACGACTTGCTGGCGGAGTTGAAATTGGCCTTACTCAGAAGTCCGGAAAACTTCGCAACTCTGCTGGAGTCGATGCAGAACCAGATAGATCGGTTGGGGGAAGAGATTTTGACGCTCGATCAACGAATCGCCAGGCTGGAATCGATAGAAGCCAATCGCTGAGCCCTTCGGCTTGAATTTCACCTGGACCGGCTTGGCGGTTAACCCCAGGACTTCAGTCGATGAATACTATTCTGCCTCGGGTCTGTCTTCTCCGATTGAATCTACGCGTCTTCGAATCCTCTTCAAACGGGTGGCCAGGTAAATCAACAAGGCACCGACGACGAAAGCTCCAACCCCAATCAGCCAGGAAACGGTCACCACACCGGTCTCCGGCCAGACCACAAACACCACGCCAACCACGACAATGATCAGGCCAATTACGGCCACCAACCAGCGATTCTCGTCCTCCTTTTCCATTTGCCAGCTGGAATACAACAGCCCTGCGCCTTGCAGCGCCGCCCAGATGCCAATGATGATCAGGAATACCCGGGCACTAATGGCGGTCCAGAAGATCAAGACCAGGCCGGCAGCAAGTCCGGCAACAGCCGGCAGCACGGTGTGGCCTTTGTCACCACTTCGAAAAGCGGCAATCAAACCCGTCACTCCGTCAATTAGGAAGTAGATTCCCAGCAACTTTGTCAGCAGGCCGATCGTTCGTTCTGGCCAAAAAATTGCGCAGATCGCCAAGGCCACGGCAAACAATCCGCGAACCAGAAACCACCACCAGATGTGTCTGAGCCGGTCGCTGATTGAATCCTTGGCCAGCGTTGCCGCATGGCGGATCTTGTCTTTTGGGGGCGTCATGGCAATCCATTCTCGTTTCAGGTGAGTCGCATTCTCAATCGCCATCGGGTCGAAGGTCGAGCGATCGGATGGATCCGCCCAACTTCCGGGTCGAGTGCAATCCATCGATCGGCGACGTCAGTTGGTGAAGCCTGAGAGCTGAAATGACCATCTGGCGCGACCGTAAACAACCCGCCTTCCGGACGCCTTGCGACTTCCGCTACCGGTCAATTCAGCTGTGAACGGCCACTAATTTCCATCCTCCGGTGCTGGCAATCGAACCAGCAGTACCGGCTGAGACTCTTCGGTACCACGATGTAACAATCCCGGTGCCTCGTCTTTGGTTAAATTGTAGATTCCGGTTTCCAAAGCAACTTCGGACTTGTCATCGTCGGCGAAGCCGACAACCGCACGTTGGCTCTTGGAGTCGACCGTCCCTTTTAACGGTCGCGAGACACCGGTTTCATCGTTGTAATAAGTCCCGGCCAGCACGCCCTGTTTGTCGACGGCCAGTTCGATCATGGCCTGCGAGTCGGCTACATCTTCGCGGGTAAAGGCGAACACGCCCAGCGGCAGCCAGTCTTCGCTGTTCACTTGATCCGCTGGCGGAGCGGCCGCCACATAATCGTAAGCCTGTTGCGCGTACTCTTCCGGAGTTCCTGCCGGCTGACCATCGACGTAAACCGTATTATCCTCGTAATAAACGTTGCCGCCATCCCCGTAGCCGTAGTAGACCGGCTGCGCGTTGGCAAACGATGCACCAAGGAATCCTCCGACGGCGGCATAGGTTGGGGCCCGCCATCCATAGAAACCGCCGCGGTTCGCCCAACCGGTGTTATAAGCGTATCCCCCGGTGACGCCGCGTCGGTATCGACCATCACGATACGAATTGGCGTAGCGGTTGCCCGCGTTGACACGCACGTCGTTACCGACGCGATGTCGGTTATTGACCCAGGCTTGGCGATTGTCCTGGTAGTTGACGGAATTTCCGATGTTGACGTCGCCCACGTTGAGGTCACGCGAATTGCGACTCGTTGCCAACTCGGTTATTCCGGTCGCCGATGTTGTTGCGATCAGCGATGTTGTTGTTGCGATCACCCGGCCGATTATCTCGGTCAAGTCGATTATTGCCCGGTCGATTGCCATCCGCACCCGGTCGATTGCCAGGTTGGGGAGGGCGACGATCGCGATTGCCCGCGCCCGGCCGAGTCGAAGCGCCGCTGTTGCCCAGAAAGTCATCCAGTTGTCTTGAGGATGGGCCACGACCGGATTCCGGTCGATTGGGACGCCTGTCAGCCGCCGTGCCTGGACCACGCCCGCCGGCGTTGCCACCGGGACGTTGGTTCGGCCGATTGCCCGCGTTGCCGCGATTGGCACCCGGAGGCTGATTCCTTCCGCTTGTCGTCGGTCGGTTTCCCGGCCGTGGCTTCGACGCCTGAGCCCCTTGGCGTCCGCCTGGTCGCTGATACTTTGAGGCATTGCCGCGGGCACGATTCTGGCCGGCCGAACCAGGTCGTTGGTTGCCCCCTCGATTTGCGCCTGGCCGATTGGCACCTGACCTGTTGGAACCTGACCTATTACCGCCAGCCCGGTTAGCGTTGCCGCGGTTGGCACCAGAGCGATTTTGCGTTCGACTACGGTTGGAATTCGAACGGCTATTGCCGGACCGCGACATCGAAGGACCGCGGCTTCTGCTTCGCAAAGCGCCGGCGGAACGATGACCCGAGGAACGTTTCCCAGCCTGAGAGCGGCCACCGGATCGACCTCCTCGTTGTCCGCACGCATCCTCTACCAGAAAGGCCCCGATCAGAAAGATGGCCGCTAACAGCGTACAACGAAAAGGAATGGAACGCGGGTTAGATGGGTAATGTCTCATTTGTCCTCTCCCTTATCGTTGGTTTCGCTTGCCGTTGCCGCTTCATCTTCCGTCACCGCATCACTTTCTGTTGATTGACGGACCAGTGTGATGGGGTCCTCGTCGGGCATCAGTTTCCCATCGAGTTCGCGATTAATCGTCCGCATGGTAAAGGTGTTTTCATCCACGAATTTGATATGCCTTAACGACGACGCGGTACCGCCATCGGCCAACGTGTAACGGGTCCTAATCGTGTAGGCATCGCCGAGTTGGCTCCACGTGCCCTGGCCGAATCCGCCGTTGGAATCGTAGGTCCACGATCGCACGTGTTCTTCCGCTGGATCCCAGGCGATGACTTGCATGCCTGAAATGCTATCCCGGTCTTCGCGGGTAAAACTGAATGACAGGATCAGAAACGCGTTGTTCTTTGTGTATCGAGCGGTGATGCCGGCCGAATTCTGGCTGGCCGCTGCACCCTCACTTTCCATCGCCCACTCACCAACTAGCCAGTCCAGCGTCATCAGGGGGCTCTCGTCAGCGTTATCGACAGTGCTTTCCGCAACGTCTTCGTTACCACTTTCCGGTGCGGATGGCGTGGCGGCCTGTTCGGTTTGCGATTCCTGGTCGGCAAACGACGACGGCATTTTTGCATAAACGATTCCGGCGAACAGAACCGAGATGGCGAGGGCCAGTGGCAAGGACCATTGGGTTTTCATGGATTGTTCCTTTGGGCTTTGGATTGTTTGGCGGAATCCTGTGCGCTATGGAGCGCACTCAGGGATGACCTCTGGAGGAGGTCAGGGGGTACCTGAAAGCGGCGATTCCGGGCCGCAAGACCTGAAGTCAAACAGCCGGTCCTCCAACGGTTGGGGCACCGGAAAAACAAACGTAGTCAAGGAATAAAACCATGCCACGGTAGCCCGCATTATCACTCAGGCTTCCGGGCATAACAAGTTTCCAGATTCTGATTTTGGGAAAATAGAAGATCGTGTCGCCAAGCATCCGGCACTCGCAAGACGGGATGCGGCAGACGGGGCGCGGCGATTGGGACGGTATCTTCTCCTCAGGTGTTCTCATCCCGACCACAACACCATTCGTCTCCGCAGTCGGCGCACCGATCGACGAATCCTCCGTCGGTTCCGACTATGAATTCCCCGTACTCTCGGACCCGGATCCGAAACAGCGGCGAGCTACACAAGCCCTGCGCATCGTGATTGTGACTGGACGGTTCGAATCATACGATCTTCCTTACGGTCTGATCTGGGCTCGGCGGAATTGCCGGAACTGATCGTGGCCGTGGTCTTGAATGCCAATCAGGGCCCCTCGTCTCACGAAGGTGAAGATAGCGATAGCATCAATAAGATTTCGATATGGGCATGGTTCAATTGATGCGGCGGAAATTTCGCACGTCCCATTGTGTTTGCTCTATTGGAAGTGCCCTTGCCTTGCCAACGCGTTTAGGCATACGTTGCGTGTCCGTACGGTCCATCTACCGTCCACTCGTTGCCCATTCCCTTGATGCCATTTTCTGTCTCTTTAGAAAACCCATCAATGTCACGATATACACCAATCCGTTTCGCAACCGACTTGCCGCAGATGGCTTTGGCAGGATTCTACCGTTGGATGTTCGCTGTTGTCAGCTTGTTACTTGTTACTGGCAGTGCCGCTTTCGGTCAAACCGATTTGCCAACCGACGTGAGCGACGCTTTCGGACTTGACGGAGGACAGCTGATCGCGATTGACCTCAGCGCCCTTGTGGATCGACGAGGGCCAGCCAACGCCATGATCAATGGTTCTGAATACACTCTCAATTTGCGTCCCCATTCCGTCCGGGCGGATAATTTTGTTTTTCGTGTCCAACTGCCAGGTGGAACGTACGTTGAAAGGGAGCCTGATGCTGAACGTACGGTCGAAGGTACGGTTCAGGGAATGAGGGGGAGTCGGTTAGTAGGAGCCATCCTTGAATCGGGTTTGTCCGCGCAAGTCGATTTGGGTGACGGGCAACGGTTCTTCATTGAACCGGTATCGTCGAAGGTGGTAAACAATCGGTTCCCCGCACTTCATGTCGTCTACCGCAGTTCGGATTCCAGAGCCCATGGCGGCACATGCGGACTGGAGGATCATCCACTGGGACCATCCGGAAATCTGGTCAATGAACTTCATTCAACGCAACGCAAGCCGAAACGCCACGGATCTCAACAAGACGGATATCCGGAAGGCGGACTACCGGGTCTGCAGGTCGCCGAATTGGCAGTGGATGCCGATTTCGAGTATTTCACGGATTATGGTACGGAACAGGCGACTCTGGATCGTATGGAGTTGATCGTCAACATCGTAAATGATCAGTACGAAAGCCAGGTAAGCTTAAGGCACGTCATCTCCGTCGCGGTGGTACGGACCACCGAACTCGATCCGTATGATTCGTCTGATTCATTAGTGATGCTCAACGAATTTCGCAACGAGTGGATCAACAACCAACAGGATCAACAGCGCGATGTGGCGCACCTGTTCACGGGTAAGAACATCGACAGCAACATCATTGGCCGCGCGTGGACCATCGGCGGAATTTGCAACAGCAGTGCCTACTGTTTGTCGCAATCGGACTTCAATGGCAATCTGGGTTGTGCGACGGATTTAACGGCCCACGAACTGGGCCATCTCTGGAACGGCAGCCATTGCAATTGCACCAGCCACACGATGAATCCATTTATCGTGTGTGCCAACAACTTCAATCCCGTGTTCACACTCCCCAGTATCGTTGCGTATCGAAATACGTTGAATTGTCTGGATGATGTTGTGACGACTCCGGAGAACGACGATTGGAATAACTCGATCGATCTGGTCGGTACGGATTTTTCAACTTCGGGTACCAACATCGACGCAACCACTCAGGCTGACGAGCAACAGTTGGACAATGTCGGTTCAACGGTTTGGTGGTACCTTAATGCCGCTTCAGACGGAACAGTCACGGTGGATACGGTGGGAAGCGATTTTGACACCCAGCTGCATATTTTCACGGGTTTTGAATCCGGATTTGCGAATTTGATTCCGGTCGCCGGCAACGATGATGCCATCGGCCAACAGAGTCAGGTGTCATTCGAAGTGACCGCAGGTACCTCCTATGAGATCCGCGTAGGCGGGTTCCGATCCACCGGGCAGGCGGGTGACGGTGCGGAAGGTAATATTGTGCTGAATGGTTTCTTCAAGCCCGAAACCGTCTTGATTGGTGACATGAACTGCGACGGCGCGGTCAATCTGCTGGATGTCGATCCGTTTATTGAAGCGATCGGTTCCGGTAAATACAACGTCAAGGCGGATACAAACCAGGATGGAGCCGTCAATTTGCTGGACGTCGATTCGTTCATTGCCTTGCTGAACGACTAGTTCCGTGTCACGATCTGAAACAAAGTCAAGAGGTCTGGAGCCAATCGAGCGAAGCCACCGGCAGGGCATGACGCTATTTGACCCCCGTCCCCTTCAAGCCCCAGGCACCCAACAGGCACGCCTCTGCGGTCCCTTGATGATGCCCGGAGACACGGGCTGAATCCGAATTCGATTGATCGATGGGCTTTCGGACTGAACCACCAGATTGGTTTGACGGCGTCGTTGGGATTCGGTCTATTGATTGCGTCGCCAATCCAGTTGGTGGTGTGCTTGCCCAATGTGGTTCTCGCGCGAAGGGAACAAGATGAACCGATGCTGGTTGTTCGAAATTTCGTCTGTACTGATCCTGAGTTTGACATGGTCCGCAGTCCTGGCAGCACAGTCTGACGATGCGCACGGCGAACTTCTGCTGGAGGCCGTTCAAAAAGACGATCTGGAATCGGTTCAGGAGGCACTGGCAGCCGGTGCCGATGTCAATTTTTCGAACCGATACGGCGCTACGCCACTTTCCTTCGCTTGCGATCGCGCCAACGTGGATATGGTTCGTATGCTGCTGAAACGTGGTGCAAATCCAAACGTCAAGGATTCCTTTTACAACGCCACTCCACTGACCTGGGCCCAATCCAGGAAAAACCAGGAAATCATCCTGTTGCTGCTGGCAAACGGAGCTGAAGGTGGTGATGCCATTTTGCGTCGCGCCGTGGCGGTGGGGCAGGTTGATTATGCCGCCCAGATCATCGAAACCGGGGCGGTCAGTTCGCGGGAGTTGTCCCGAGCCCTGGCCACCGCGGAGGAAAAGGAGCTGGACAAACTGGTCGCTCTGTTGAAACAGATGGATGTGGCTCCTCCGGAAAAGTTGGTGGTCGATCCCGATGTTCTGAAACGGTACGAGGGCGACTATCAGAGTGACCGGATAACGATCCAGATTGAAGTCCGGAAGGATCAGTTGATGTGCGGATTCAACGACGCTGCCAAATCCCCGCTGGTGCCCGTTTCATCGACGGACTTCGAACTGGGCACGTCGCTGATTCGCTTTGAAGTCGAACAGGGCCAGGTCGAGGGTGTGCGGTTGACGATGGGGGGAAGGGAGATCAATGCGGCTCGGATTGATGCTGCGGGAGACGGTGGTCCGTCGGTGCCCGCTGCGCCGGAAACGGATCCACCGGTGAATTTCGAAGCGTCGTCAGCGCGGTCGCTGGCGGCCGACCGCGCGATTTCGTCCTGCCATTGGCCGTCGTTTCGCGGTTCTGGCGCCCGCGGTGTAGCTGAAGGGCAGAAGCCGCCCATTTCCTGGGATGCGACATCCAACAACGGCTATCGTTGGCGAACGCCGATCCCGGGGTTGGGTTTATCCAGCCCGTGCATCCACGACGATCGAATTTACCTGACGTCCGCGGTCAATCCCGCAGCCGAAGCCAAGTTGAAGATTGGACTCTACGGCAATGTGGACTCGGTCCAGGAGGATCATGTCTACGATTTTAATGTGTACTGTATCGATAAGAACAACGGCAACAGGCTGTGGAAACAAACCGCGATTTCGGCGAGGCCGGCCGTCAAACGCCACGCCAAATCATCCCACGCAAATCCGACGGTGGCGACCGACGGCGAACACGTGGTGGCCTTTTTTGGCAGCGAAGGGCTGTACTGTTATGACCGGGACGGCGGCCTGTTATGGCAGAAGAGCCTGGGTGTGCTGGATAGCGGCTGGTTTTACGATGCGGGCTATCAATGGGGGTTTGGGGCGTCGCCCATCATTTACGACGGCCGCGTGATCGTGCAGTGCGACATCCAGAAGGGCTCCTTCATCGCGTCCTACGACCTCCGCAGCGGAGAAGAAAACTGGCGGGTGGACCGCGACGAAATCCCGACCTGGTCTTCGCCGACCATTCATGAATTTGGTGAATTGCCGATGCTGCTGACCCAGGGCAGGAATGCGGCTCGTGGTTACGATGCGCGTACGGGAGAATTGTTGTGGAGTTTGTCGGGTCATTCGGAAATCGTCGTGCCCACGCCGTTCGTCGCGCACGATCTGATTTTCGTGGCCAGTGGTTACTCTCCCATTCAGCCGATCTATGCCATTCGACCCGACGCCCGGGGTGATGTTTCGCTGTCGGAGAATGCGTCGTCCAGTCCTTATGTCAGCTGGAGCAAGCAGCGGGGGGGACCCTACATGCCGACGCCGATCGTTTACGGAGACTATCTGTATACCTGTGCCAACAATGGCATCCTGACCTGCTACCAGGCGACCACGGGCGTGCAGGTTTACAAGAAGCGGGTCAGGATCCAGGGTGTTGGCGGTGCCAGTTTTACGGCGTCTCCACTGGCCGGTGATGGTCACCTCTATCTGACCGCTGAAACCGGACACGTGGTTGTTGTGCAAGCGGGCCCCAAATTCAAAATCGTGGCGACCAACCCTTGCGGCGAACCTACGCTCGCCACGCCGGCGATTTCCGACGGTGCCATATACTTGCGAACGCAGGACAGCCTGATTGCCGTTTTCCGTGAAAATGAAGATCGGTAAACGCCGGATCCGCGGGCGGAATGCGACGTTGCCCCTCGCCGCCGCGCAATCCCTAGCCTTCCTCACCGTCAGTTTTCACCCGGAATCACGCTGGGTGCTCGACGTACCCGCAACCGGGTAGGATATGTCATTCGATTGGTTGCTGGTTCGCTGGTCAACTGGCGATTGGATTGACCAATGATACAGAAGTCAAGCACCGTCGTGGAAAGTTTTCGGACGGATGCGTGCCGCTTTCCAACCGTTGAACCTGCTCGCCGCACCAAGACGCCCCGCTGAACCCAACCACTGGATACCCGACAACTGAGTTTCACATGAACCGATTGACTTATCTATATTCCGTGACCGTTGTTACCATGACCTTTTTGGCAGCTGGAGTCGGGTTGATGGCGCAGGATGTTGAAGACTTCGATGACATCAAGTTGTACACCTTGAAGAACAAGCAGGGCGTCATCGTCAAGATAACAAACTATGGAGCAACAATCACATCCATTCTGGTACCCGATCGCAATGGTCGGCTGGCGGACGTGGCGCTGGGTTACAACCGTGTGGAAGACTACATGAACGCCGTCGACAAGCCCTATTTTGGCGCGATCGTCGGTCGCTACGCCAATCGCATTGCCAACGGCCAATTCACGCTTTTTGGCAAGACCTATCAGCTGGCCAGGAACGTCGGCGAAAACCACCTGCATGGCGGCATCGTGGGTTTTGACAAGGTCGCATGGGCAGCGAAGTTCCAACCAGCTGAAAATCAACTCGTACTTTCCTATCGTGCCAAAGATGGCGAAGAGGGCTATCCCGGAAACCTGGATGTGCAGGTTACCTACCGGCTGACTGAGGAAAACGAACTGATGGTCGAATATTTTGCCACCACGGACCAGGCAACCCCCGTCAATTTGACTCAGCACACCTATTTCAATCTGCGCGGCGAAGGCGAAGGCACGATTCTGTTTCATGAATTGACAATCAATGCGGACCGATTCACGCCGGTCGACAAGAACCTGATTCCGACCGGCGAAATTGTTGATGTACAGAATACGCCATTCGACTTTCGCCAACCCAAGATGATTGGAAAAGAGATTTCTGATGGAGATGAACAACTGAAATTCGGCGGCGGTTATGATCACAACTGGGTCCTGAATCGCAAAGAAGCCGACGAAATCACGCTGGCTGCCAGAGCGTACGAGCCGGCCAGCGGTCGTATGCTGGAGGTCTTCACCACCGAACCAGGCATCCAGTTCTACGCCGGCAACTTTCTGGATGGCAGGCTTAGGGGTAAGTCCGGTAAACCGTACAGAAAACGGAGCGGATTTTGTCTGGAGACCCAACACTTTCCCGACAGCCCAAATCAGCCCGGTTTTCCCGATACGATCCTGCTGCAAGGCAGCGATTACAGGTCGAAGACCGTTTTCAAATTTTCGACCCGGTAGCCTGTTCGTGCGGCTGACAACACAGCTGCGCCGACACGATGACGAGGCTGACAGCAGTCAGAATTCCGGCATGGCCAGCTTCAGCAGATTTCGGCACAATGCCCCGCATGGAACTGTAATCACACGATCGTGAACGAGGAATCTGGCATGTTTCGAATGATTGGCCTGTGGCTGGGGACTTTCCTGATCTGTTGTGTCCTGACGACGCTTTCCAGCGCGGCCATGGTCGGTGGTCCTGCTACGCTGAAGTTGGGCCAGGTGGAACTGAAACTGAATGGTTCGGGCTACCGCAAGAAAAGCCTGCTCAGTCTATACGAGGGTTCGTTGTACCTGCAGCAGCCAAGCCAGGATGCCGTGGCGGTGGTCTCTGCGGAAGCACCCATGGCCATTCGTATCCAGATTACGTCCGGCTTTGTCAGCCAGGAAAAGATGGTGGCGGCGCTGGATCAAGGATTTCAGAAATCGACCGGCGGAAACACGGCAAAAATAGCGAGCCAGGTTGCTGAGTTTCGCAACTGTTTTTCCGATCCGATCCGCAAGAATGATGTCTTTGTTCTGTCGTATCTGCCTGAAACCGGCGTGCTGGTGCACAAGAATGGCCAACAGAAGGGGCGCATTGCCGGCCACGATTTCAAGCAGGCGTTGTTCGGCATCTGGTTGTCAGCTCAGCCGGTTGATGCCTCGCTGAAGCAAGCGATGCTGGGCCGTTGATCGCTGTTCTGACGGCATGCGAGGCACGTTCCACAGCGCGTATCGTCGCGGTGCAGCGTCTTTGCGTTCCCAATGATCGGGAAAATGAGCGCGGCACACGCTACAGGTCGGTGCGACTCGCATTACTGCCTGGCTTTGCCCGTCATCGGAACAAAAGCGACGGGGATGATGTCGCGCTTTTCGATCTTTCCGTTGGGGTGTTTTTCCACCAGTTTCAGTGTTTGATAGTTCTCACCCACCGGAATCACCAGCCGGCCGCCAGGCGCCAATTGATCGATCAGGACTGGCGGGATGTGATCCGGCGCGGCGGCCACGATGATTACGTCAAAAGGTGCCTGTGAGGGCCAGCCCTGGTAGCCATCCCCGTGCCTGACCTGGACATTGTCGCAGCCCAGATGCTTCAGTTGCTTTCTCGCTTGTACAGCGAGTGGTTCGACAATTTCGATACTGAAAACCTGTTCCACCAGCGCGGACAGGATCGCCGCCTGATATCCCGAACCCGTTCCCACGTCCAGCGCCCTGTCTGTCGGCTGGGGATCGGCCAGTTGCGTCATCAAGGCCACAATGTAGGGTTGGGAGATGGTCTGGCGATGTCCGATGGGTAGCGGGCGGTCGCTGTAAGCGCTGTCCTGCCATGCAGCCGGTACCAGGCGATGCCTGGGCACCGATCCCATGGCATCCAGGACGCGAGGGTTGATGATGTCGCGATTGGCCAGCTGATTCGCAACCATGTCCTTCCGTTGACGGGCAAAGGCAACATCCGCCGTGTCGGCGTTAGATGCCACGGAATCACGCCGCTGATCGGCAGGTTCTTGATCACCGAGCGAAGGTGGTCGTCGGTAACTGAAAAAAATGACCACCACAGCCAACAGGGACAAACAGGTTACGATTCGAATCAGCGCCCAAAGGATGGAATTCATTGCCCTTGCAGCTCCGCGGGAACGGCTGAAGATCCGATCCCAATGGCACCTTCGTGCCGCAAGGCATCAGATGATGAAACGACCCTCATAATATCTTAATGTTCCCGCCTTGACCAGAATTAACGGATCATCAGCGGCCGTACGGTCATGGCCACGACACGGTTCGACACCGATCAACGCGTTGCCACTTCATGTTCTGGTGGATACGCCGTGAGCAAAAGTGTCATGTCCAATATCAGAACTCGGAATTTGCGAGCACCCCTGGTTCAAGGCAACCGACTTTCGACCCGGCAAGTCGGTCTGACCCTCGTCTACTGGCCCAAAAAGTTCTTTCCATCGCCGGCACAGGGTCGTCTACTGGCCGCGACCGAGGCTGGGAGGTGCAGGTAAATTCAGACCGCTGGTTTGTGGCGAAAGGTCGGTGACATAGTGTTTCAGCAACCCGTAAGTCGATTGAAACTCGGGCAGATTGGCCAGGTCCCGGTAACGTGGATCGTTCTTCACCATCTCGAAACGCTGTAGTGATTCGTTCAATTTCTCCACAGGCGGTTGCTGATTGCCGTAAAACACTTCGGCGGGTAACGCCAGATATTGTTGCCATTGAATATCCAATTTCTCGTACATCCGGGGAGCCAACCGGGCCAGTTGATCTCGGACCATGGCGATCTCCTCCTGTGAATGCTGCTGCGCAAGAATGGATGGAGCCGCAGTTGCTGGAGCCATGGTGGGCTGACTCGGCTGACTCGGCGGGTTCCCCTGGGCGGCCGGTGCAGCGATCTGGGCCGAGGCAGGCTGAAACAACGCGGGCGCTGGGGAATACGACGTCAGTTGACGGGTCAATTGTTGCGCGGATTCCGGCACAATCACGTTGCCGCTGGAGCCGTTCTGTTGATAGTACACGGCATTGCTCATCTGGCTGACCTGTATGACCGAACCATCCAACGCCACTCCGGCAAACAATCCACGACTGCGTGAATAGGAAAGTATCTGGGCCTGGAATCTTCCATCCGTGGCCGCTGCGGCATTGCGTCCGACGGGTCCGGCGGCAATGGCGGCATCGGCGCCCAGCGTGAACTTGCCCGACAGCAAACCATTGACACTCTGCATGGTTCTGAAGACCAGGATGACGTCGGTGGACTGAACCCCGATTTGCCATCCGATGTTTCCTCCCGTCAAGGAAATGAAGACCGGTGCATGCCAGCTGCCGTCCTTGTCGCGAACCAGCAGGACGCCATTGCCATGTCGCGCGCCCACGACGAAGCTGCCCTTGAGCACATGAGGAATGATGGCTACCGCCTTCGCTTCCCTTAACAATCCGGCCGGAATTCCCTGATTGGGAATCGCCATGATTTCATTCAGGACCTGGCTCGATTCGCGAACCGTTTCTTCTTCCTTCATCTGTCCGACGAGCGGTGTAACCTGGGTTGCCAGCAAAAGGCAGGCAGTGATCAATAAAAAAGTGGCCTTCATCGTTTTCCTCTTCCTGATAGAACGATTTGCGGGTCGATTGGGTCAGCGCGGAGGAACCAGCGCAAACGCCGGGTTGTCAATCTAATCGGCCGGGAAAATTCAGGTCAAGATGAATCGGTAGCTGATATCGCCAGACCACCGATGATGACTTCGCGAGTCAGCTGGACGCCCATGGCGGACGAGGCAAAACGGCTGTTCGCTGTGCCGAAATCGTCCCTGGAGTGAGGCCCCGGGTTCAGGCGTTGCCGCTTTCGAAGTGCAAGCAAACGCCATCCGTTCGCTCATGACCGAGCCCGCCGTCGATCCGGCAATCTAATGGTAATGGGTGATGCTTTGCTGGCTGAGCTGTTTGAGCCGTTGGGACAGGACCGTCAACAGTATCCCGGAAACGACCAGCGTCATTCCAAACACAACCAGGTACGAGGATGGCGTGGAAAGCGTTTCGGAGTGGAAAAAAACCATCAAGAGTATGGTGTAGCCGACCAGACAGGATACCCAGGTGACCACCACCAGTCCGATGCGACGGAAGAAACAGGAGGTGATCATCAGCAGCAGGTACAGTGAAAGCAACGAACCCCGAGGCTCGTCGTTGACACCCAACATGAAGGTCAGGAACATCGGATTGATGGCAGCCCACGTCAGTGGCACAACGTATTGGGTGTTTAAGACGTTTTGAATTTTCTGGAGCAGGAAAACGAAGGCCGCCCAGACGGTCATCATGCTCAAATTGGCCCACAGCAACCACCAGCTGTGCAGATTGCCTCGACCAAAGAGCCAATAATTGATCAGAATGACCACGCCCATCAATACCGTTGCCGCCAGGTGCGCCGCCAGTACCGGTTCACGTATCAACCACTTCCGTAGCCGTCTGGTGATGTCGTTTCTGGCCCTGATCGGTTCGCCGGCCAGGAAACGCGTCAGATCGTCACCCAGTTCCGCCGCGGAGCGATAGCGATCGGCCGGGTCTTTTTCCAGACACTTCAGGCAGATCACCTCCAGGTCTTTGGGTATTGTCCGATCGATTTGTCGGGGTCCCTTCGGTTCCTCCTGCAGCACATGCATCAGCGTTTCCGTTGGCGTGCTGGCTTCAAATGGTGCCCGGCCGGTCAACGACGCATACAAAATCGCTCCCAGGGAATAAATGTCGACCGAAGCATTGATCTGATCGGTTTTTCCAGAAGCCTGTTCCGGAGGCATATAGGATGGCGTTCCGACCACCATGCCGGTGGTGGTCAGCTCGCTGCTGAATTGTGTCAATCGGGCCAGTCCAAAATCGGTGATCCGCGGATTGTCATTCTTGTCCAGCAAGACGTTTCCCGGTTTCAGATCTCGATGAATGATGCCGTTCTTGTGAGCCACGTGGATGGCTTCTGCAATCTTCTGAACGTATTTGGCTGCCAGGCGTGGTGGCAGAGGACCCGCTTTGATTTTTTGCGACAGGCTATCGCCCTCAACGTATCGCATCGAGTAATAATGCGTACCCTCACGACAACCGATGTCGAAAACCGGCACGATTCCAGGGTGGTCGATACTGCCTGCGGCTTCGGCTTCGATATAGAACCGCTTTACTTCCGACTCCGTGGCCGAATGACCGGCCAGGATCATCTTGATGGCGACTGGCCGATTGAGTCGGCTTTGCCGGGCCAGGTAAACCACGCCCATCCCCCCCTGGGCCAGTCGCTCGATCAATTCGTATTCACCAAACTGTCGCGGCAGGGTCTCTTCCGAGACGGACGGTACCGAAAGGGACTGTTCCGAACGTCGCCGCAGCGGTTGCGTGGCTTGAGGGTCATCGGCTGGGTTGGGAGGGGTCATTTCGATCGCGAGATTTCAAGACAGCACGGACGCAAGCTCTTCCTGTGCATTTTACCCCGCCGGAAGGGCATCTCTTTCTTCCACCAGGTGTTCGGGAGATTTCAGGTTGGAAAACAGGCCCGCCAGCATCATGATAATCCCCACGGACAACAGGATCCAACTTGGTGCCAGTTGAAAACCGGTAAGTGCCAACGCGGCGAAGTAATACACCGATGCCATCAGGATGCCGATCCAGGTCATGATATTCATGACGGCCACGACCCGACCCTTGAATTCCGCCGGCGGATGGGCCTGGATAAAGACCTGCAGCGGGATCGCTACCCAGCCACCAAAGAAGCCACCGACAAACAGGGCAATTCCGAACAACCACGATTTCAGCGTGATGTCCATCGGCACGATGGCGATGATGGCGGCCGCCGCCATGCCGCTGGACAGGCCGACGCTACCGATTTTCGCCAGCTCCATGCGGACATCCTTCTTGGAAATCATCGCCGCCCACGCGCATCCGGTGCCGATGCCCATGCCCATGGCGGCGTTGAACAATGCCGTTGTGGTGGATGACAGATTCATCTGTACTTGGCCGATCAGGGTGATCGTCAAGGCGACGACACCACCCACAAACCAGAATACCGAATAGACCAGCAATACCTTGAAAAGCACAACATCACCGATCACCTTTTTCCAGATTTCCGGCTCGATAAACCAATTGCGGATGCCAAATTGCATTTGGGGCTGAGCGGCTGGCGTGCGACGAAGAAGCGTTGAGGTGGCGGTGCCGATCACGGCCAACGCTACGCAGAACAAGCTGATTAACCACAACTGGCCGGCCAATGCATCCTTCAACAGACCCGCCAGCGCCGTGCCGAAGATAATCGCCAGAAACGTGGTACCCAGTACGGCACCGTTTACCGCGGGCAGATCCGTTTCAGAGAACATCTCGGGCAGGATCCCATACTTGGAGGGCCCGAAAAATGCGGATTGCAGGCCCATGAAGAACAGCACGCCAAACAACGCCATGATGAACGACAGACTACCCGTGGGGCTCAGCAAGAATACGAACAGCCCCGCCGCCATCACCAGAATTTCGGCGACTTTGCACAGCACCACAATCGTCTTTTTCTCGTAACGATCGGAAAGGTAGCCAGCGAAGCCCGAAAACATCACGAAGGCAAAGGCAAACAGCAGACTGGCGGTCGTCTGGTAAGGATCAAAATAGGGATTGGCTCCCGCCGCTCCCTGCTGAGCTTTGACATAATCCGCGCAAATCAACATCAACAACATCTTGAAAACGTTGTCGTTGAAAGCCCCCAGAAATTGCGTGGCAGTGATTCCCCAGAAGGCCCTGTCACGTTTCAGTGGGGGATAGGAGATCATGGCGGCTCCCTTCCCATCAGCCTTGGCGGTGCATGCCGACCGCCCGTGCCTGGTCGTCATCAATCACGGGTACGATGTCCAATTCCATCTGACTGCTCCAGTTCATGGCATAGGCGGATACGGCTACCGCATCGTCCGACTCCACAACGGCCACGCCGGTTCCCCGCACCAGATCGTGCCAGCGGCCCAACATTTTTAAACGATCGCCCATCATCGACTGCTCCTGCTCCACCGTCATGGCGGAAAACATGGCCAGCGTCTCGTCGATTTTGCCTTCGTGAATCTGCCAACTGATCAAAAACTTCATTTGCCCGGTTCTCCCATGAGTGATCAGGGTTCGCAGCCCGTACCCCGTTCGACAGAGTGTCCCAGTTGTGCGAGCCGCTTTCAAGTCCCACGGATTCACGGTCATGCCGCTGTTCCTGAATGACGAATACGTGAAGAGATCGATCGGTTGGAAAGCCCCAGCGAACTGGCCGGGCGGTCGGCAATCGGTTTGGTAGCGGGAAAGAGAAGTCGATCGTGCGAAGCATTAACCCGACGGTTGCGGCAATGAAGACGCGTCCGTGCAAAACCTGGTTGGTTGCAGACAGGGTCCTCGCTTGCCAGCGGACCGCAACCGTTGAGAACGGGCCAGAAATCACCACATCCCGGCCGAACCGGACTGCATCCATTCGTCGCTTCCGGATTAAACGCGACGCGTACGATTTCGTAACAGGACCAAACCGAATACGGAAAGCAGTCCAAAGCAACCTGGCTCCGGAACACCACCGACCGTTTCGGATCCGTTACCAAAGACGTCTGCCGATTGAAAGTGTACGGCCATGAACACGCCGGGCACATTATTGGATTGCGATTTACCAGAAACCAGATCACTGACCAGAAGTCCCCCCATCGCGGTCAGCGAAAACGTGGCCGTCGTCAACAGTCCGTTCCCCGGAGGTCCGCCGCCGTTACCAAAGTTAATACCGGTGTCAAACGACGCCCCGGCGCCTCCGGTGACCGACGGATTGGGGCCCAGCAGAGAAAATGGGTTGATTGCCTGGTTGGAAACCCCGCCGCTATTGCTGAGCATCAGTGTATTGATGTTCACCGCATCGGGCAGATTGAAGTACAGTTCGTTAATGTCACCACCCATCAGGTTGGCCGTGTTGGCCACGATTGCAAAATCGACGCCGGACCCATTCTGACTCAGTTGAATCGTTCCAAAACTTGTGGAACCGTCTGAATCGCCGTCAAACTCCCAGTTCAGATCAAGCAGGACATCGCCGTATGAAGGCGCCGGCACGACGGCAAGAATGGCGAGAAGGACAAGGCACGTTGCGGCGGAGATCGGGCTCGATTTCATTGCAAACCAAGACGGGAACGGAGGGAAAAGGGAGGAGGATTGGAGGCCGCTACATGAAGTACACGACCTGATCTCAGACTAATTGGCGATTGCCCGGATGGCGCGGATTTTTCTGAAAAAGCTGAAAATACTGGCGACGGTCCAGGTCGCTCGGATCTGCCACGAACCTGGACAGGATAGATGCCGCGGTGAACAGGACATACTCGGGGCAGAACGCCCGGGGAAACCGAACAGGAACGATCAGAAAGATCGGGTGGTGGGCAGGTCCGGCGGAGAGGTCCGGGGGTGGGTCCGGCGCGTCAGAGAATGTGTGGAGAGCCGGCAGCCACGATGCGTAGGTTCAGGACCCGGTCAAAGATGTTTCACCACCGTGAAGTCAGCGCGAATTTATGTTCTTGACGCAATCGGACCAAGGCAGCAGGGGTTAAAGTCGCTGCGGTTTGCGGGTTCGCGAGCCGGTTCTCCGTTGGTCGAAAAAGAGACTCTCCGACATAACCAGATTGCTGCTGTTCCGGCAATATGAGATCCGTCGTCAGTTGATGATTGACCAATCGACACGGTAGCACCGTGCATTGGATCAACTGGTGACGGTCTCTTCGCCGTAGGCCGAAGTACTTTCGACTACGGGGAACGGCTTCAGGTCGTTCGGTCGTTGTTCGGCCGTGTTCTGTAACGCGACGACTCGATTAAACTGATCCGCCAATGAATGCCAGAAGTCATTATTACGAAAGTGCAGTTCCTGCACGGGTTGGCCGTCGGCCAATTTGCGAAGCTCCCGTTCAAGTCTCAGGATAGGTCCGACCACGCGGTGGCTGAATTTGATCAAGTCCCAAATCACCAGCGGCAGCAGGAACACACTCGCCAGAACCGCGGTCGAGTACTGTCCCCAGATGCCGGCAAACATCTCTCCGGCGGATTTCAAATCACCTGAGAACGTGGTGGCAATGGCAACGAACAGGAATATCGTGCACAGGCAGAAAAACCAGTACATCGTACAGCGGACGGCCAATCCGCCCTGAATGGGCTGTTGCACCCAGAATTTTTTTCGTTGATGGCGTGAACTATTCACTTTGATCACCTTCTGTTCCTTCGAAATGTCCGCTGAACCATAGGTCAGAACGAATCGCGTGCAAAAAATTTCCGTCAATCGTCGAAACTATTGGACCAGCACCGGCATGGTATAAACCGCAGTAATCGTGTTGGCGGTATTGCTGAGATCCGGGTTGGGACGCAGGTCTCCATCGTAGGAGAACGACTTGCGGATCTGAATTTTGGATTTATTGCCGCCCTTCCATTCGGAGTCGACGATTTCGACGATTCCCCAACCGGAGATTTCATAGTCCAGATTGCCACCATTGCCATTGGATAGATCACTGAAGATGGGGATTAATTTCTTGCTGCCGTGCGATTGCCGAATGGCATCTTTCATCCCCGCGGAAAACCCGGTGTCCCCATTGAGCCACATCGTCGCATCCCCATCGATATGCGTGTTGCTGGGAATCGTTCCGGCATTGGCCAGCGCGTCCAGGTCACGCTGTCTCAATCCGTTCATTATTTGATCAACGATATCGGAGTTGGCATTGGAGGTCCTGCCGATATCGAGCGTACCCCAGTTGCCAGGCACTTCATTGCCTTCCGCATCAATCAATTGACCATTGCCGTAAATTGACCATTCGTCACCGAACGTATGGCTAGTCCAGGTTTCCTGCGGTATCGCAATGGGTAAGATGTCCGAGCCCGGTGGAAGAAATTGCCCCTTCTGCAGGATGGCGGTGGATCGGGCGGAAACGTCCGCCGTTTGGAAGCCAAGCAACCGCGCGAAGAACAGGGAAACCGAGGAGTTATTCAGGTCGTCCCGACGCAGCGTTACGCGGACGGTATCGCGAACACCGGACGGTAGGATTGTCAAATTGGAATAGACCGTGCTCGGCTCGTATCGGCCGATTTCAATATCCGAATCCGCGACCGAAAAGTTTTCATCACCCAGGTTGATCGCAGCATACGCCCGCGCAGTTGACCTGGCTGCTGTCGAATTCTGGTTCCCGAACGAATCGGGCACCAGGTCCTGGACGGCTGCCAGAGCGGCCTTGTCAGCGGCCCGCTGCAGATCCGTGCGGACAACCAGCAGATATCCATAGTCCACCGCAAACACCGCCGCCGTCAACATCAGAATGACCAGGAACAGTACGAGTACGGTGACGGCACCTTCTCGTTCCATGGTGCGGTTGATTTTCCCGAGCGATTGGGTTTTCAGGAATTGATTCATGGTGATCCTCTCAGTCCGAAGTTCATTCTCGTCGTGAATACGTGGTGACGGGGTCCAAATCAAGTTGCCAGTACTCGATGGCGCCGCCCCATTTCACGGCGTTAAAATCAAGTGATACGGTGACATACAACTGTTCGCCTGTTTCCAACGTTGCCAGATCATCGCCGGATAGTTTCCTGCCATCTGCCCGATGTACGGATAGTTCGACCGCCGATTGCAGCTGGGATGTGGTCAATCGGGGAAACGAACTTGAAATGTACTGCAGAACGGCACTTTCCACGTCCGACACATTTTCAACCGAATCGCGACAGGCCAGTCGGCCTCCGACTCGGGAAGCATTGGTTACTGTCTGCGCGACGTTGATATATTGGCCAATTTCGATGGCTCCCATCGTCACGATCAGCAACAACGGCGTTAGCAACGCCGCTTCCACAACGGCGGCACCGTGCCGCGACATGGCCGACGTACGAGCGGATCGTCTGGCTCGACGGGTGACTGACAGCGGCTTGATAGGGGAATTCATGTTGACCTCCTATTCCCGAATCATGTCGGCACTGCCAATTAACTTCACATCACCCGCCCAACGGGGCACAAACCAGGCCACATCGGCAAAGCGTATTTCGACCCGGGTGCTGATTTGCGTACCCGACGCGATGCCATTCAGGTTCGACGGCTCGACAATAATATCGACGATGCTCGCGTCGTCAGGATTGGCGACGGATTGACTGAGCAGGTTCTGGATGGTCGCTTCGACATCGTCTGTCGATTGCGTTGTGGCCAGGGTGGCCAACCGGCATCCTTCACGTGCCGAGTTGGTCAGCGCCTGTTTGATCATCACCGCGCGGGAGAATTCAATAGATCCGAAAGCAAGTGAAAGAATGAACGGGGCAACCAGCGCCAATTCGACACTGGTCGAGCCAGGTCGGAAAAATCCTCCGCGCCGGCGTTTAGACAGCACGGTTGACGCGTTTAATGGCGCGCGGCGGCGATTCTTCGCCAGAAATGACATGGCGAGCTCCAGCAGTAGATTCAATGGTGGCTAATCAATGGGATAGTTGTCTCAGGTAGCCTGGCGATCTCGGGAAGACCCATGGCTTTGCGTCCCGACCTCGCGATCGGTTTGCCTTTATCTGGCAACTCTGCTGAGCTCCAGACGCCAATGACGACAGCTAAAGGATGTGATGCGTTCTGCGCCGCGTCCAGCAAAATCTTTCAATAACTACCGTCGATTTACCGTACACGCCTGCACAACCGTAGCCGGCCATTTACAATGCCCCGAAGTGCGCTGACCGCCTGTCTGAAAAAAAATACGTGGTTTCCAATTTACAACATCCGGGCACATGCCGATGAATCGCCGATTAACCAATTTGTTCAGCTGCCTGCTTTGTCTTTCTCTGCTGGCCATGCTTTTTCAGCCGGCCCTGGCACTTCGCAAGAAGTCCACCTGGAATGTCCAGACCAAAGCTCAACCGGACGCGAAGGCAGGCGGCTGGTTTATCAACCTGGGCATCACAGGTGTCCGGGCAAAGATCGAAGTGGAATCGCCGCGGATTCTGGAGGTTGCCTACGTGTTTGCCAATGCGCCGGCAGCTGGCAAGTTGAAAGTGGGCGACAAAATCGTCGGGGTCAACGGAAGTCGCTTTTCGGAGCCTCACAAGTTTGGCTATGGTGTGCCGTTTTTCGGTTACCAGGGTCCGATGATGGAGTTCGGTAACGCGCTGGAAGATGCCCAGAGCGAGGGAGACAACCGCGTGACGTTAGATGTTCGTCGCGACGACCGCGACCTGCAGGTCACAATGGATCTCCCACGTCGGTACGGTGGTTTTTCCAGGTCGTTCCCATACGATTGCCCCAAGTCGGACCAGATTCTCGACGAACTGTACGGTTATCTACTGCAGCAGCAGCGACCTGACGGGTTATGGCACAGTCGACCTCACATCAACGCCTTTGCCGGGCTGGCTCTGCTGGCCGGTGGCCAGGAGGAGCACCTGCCAGCCATTAAGCGAGCCGCCAAAGCCTGTGCCGAAGCTACCAACGAACGAATCGATTACCAGGGACTGGACTGCTGGAAGTACAGCCTGTACGGGATCTTTCTGGCGGAGTATTACCTGATCACCAGGGAGCCATGGGTGTTGCCGGAGTTGCGGCAAATCAACCAGTGGCTGGCCCAGGCGCAGATGGAAAACGGTGGCTGGGGTCATCGACCGGCCAAACGACCGGGGGGCAACGGTTACGGAGCGATCAATATTCTGACCATGCAAGCCAAGATCGCCTGGGGGCTGATGATCCGATGTGGATTGGACGTCGACCAGCAGAAGTACCGCGCGGCTCACGACTTTGTCGTCCGTGGCACCAACGATATCGGATACGTCTGGTACAAAGACGGCGGTCGTCAGAATCCGGGCTACGCCGACATGGGCCGCACCGGAGCCTCCGCCGTGGCTCATCACGTCAGTCCGGTTGGCGGAAAGGCGTACCGCGAATTTGCCAGGTTGAATGCACGGTGTATTGGCCAACACCCGACCACATTTCCGGACACCCATGGATCTCCCTTGCTGGGAATGGTCTGGACCGCGCTGGGTGCTTTGCCTGATCCGTCAATGTTCCGCCAACTGATGGATCATAACCGCTGGCATTTCGCCCTCGCCCAATGCCCCGATGGGACGTTTTACTATCAGCCCAACCGCGACAATAATCCACAGGATTACGCAGCCGACCCCCGCTTGTGCGCTTCAGCGGTGACGGCCCTGATCCTGGCGGTCAAGGAGCAAAACCTTCAAATCACCGGGGCCCCACCCGCGATGGCCAAGCCAGCTGCCAAATTACTACCGTAACAAAGAAACTTTCCGTTGTGAGAACGCCGTGAAGGCCAACCAATCCTCAATTCAGTCGAGGCCCCACGGGTGGCTTTCCCGGGGAGAGTTGGGGGTGGTCGTATTCACTCTGGTCTACATGCTGGGCTCGCTAGTCGTTGCCCTGGTGCGGCAGAACCAGGAGTTTGTTTTCTACCTGGTCGTGATGGTCATCCTGATCGCAATCGTCTGGTTCGTCCATTGGCGGATGCGGTTGTCTTTGGGCGCGCTGTGGTGTCTCGCCATCTGGGGCTTGGCGCACATGGCGGGGGGACTGATGCCGCTCCCCGAATATTTCCCGATCAAGGGGGATTCCTACGTGCTTTACAACCTGTGGTTGATTCCGAATTGGCTGAAGTACGACCAACTGGTACACGCGTTTGGTTTTGGCGTCGTCACCTGGATTTGTTGGCAGGGATTACAGAAAGCATTTTCCGAGCACAGAGTCCGGATCAAACCCTCGCTGGGGCTGATGGCGTTGTGCGTGGCGGCCGGCATGGGCTTTGGGGCAATGAATGAAGTGGTCGAATTTGCGGCGACTCTGCTGCTGCCGGAGACGAATGTAGGAGGCTATGTGAATACCGGCTGGGATCTGGTGGCCAACCTGGTCGGATGCGTGTTGGCCGCCACGTTGATCAGCGTGATGTCGACACAAGAGTAACGACCGGTTGACCGGCGTCGAGACGGTTTGGATGTGATCAGGGATGTCACAACATGGGCCATTACAACTGGCGCCAGCGGCACCTGACCGTAGCGTTCATGCCGTCGAATCGTGATGTGAGCATTGACGGTTCAACTCGATAGAGAAACAAGATTTAAAGTCCATGTGGATTCGCCCCGCGTCGGATCCATAACGAAAGCATGCCAGCGAAGGCGGCCACCGCCAGCCAGCGAACGATTCCCGTTTCAAAAATGATGGTGCCATTGATGGCGATAAAGACCAGGAATCCGATTACGGCCCAGCTGATCCAGCGGGTCGAACCAACGTTCCATTTACCTCGGGCAGGTAGATACTATCCGTCCACTATTTTAACAGTTCCTGAACCTCGTCGGGCAACGCAAAGACGCTGTCGGTCAAATCGACGTTGTGTTTGACGTCCTTGAGCGTAATCAACCGTTTCTGTCCCAGCAGGTTCATTCGAACCTTGTGTGCCATCTTGATTCCGTCGACCTGACGATAGTCCTCCGGAAACGCTTCGACTTTGATTTTGCCCGCCTCGGTCACGATCACCGTCTCGAATTTCCGAATCAGGTGATCGTTTGTGTCAATGAATAAACGTATCGGACTGCCGTCGGTGCTAATCGAGTCTTCCGAATCGCCCTGTTTTGTCAGGGGACTCAAGACGATCTCATAACATTCCAAATCACCCACTTTCTTGATTCCCAGGCATTCAGCGGAATCGTAGATCGTATCCCAGTAAATGAACCGTTCGAAGGTGGAATCGCGCAAACCATTCGCGCGTTGTTCTCCTTCTTGAACGACCGGGCCGCTGACCAGGCTGTTTTCCCAGACGACTTCGCCGTCACAACCCTTTTCGATCTTGCCGGTCAGTTCCGATTCGATTTTCACCCGCATCTTGTTGGGTCGCGCGGCCCAGGTGGTCATGTCAATGGAAACGCCCTGGCCCAGGATTTCCAGTGTGGATTCGGTAACCCGATTCTGAATCTTGTCGAAAGCCGATTTACCTCCTGCGCCGGCAATATGTTTCTTCATGACGGCTGCGCCGGTTGGCAGCTCGGTGGCCGCATCGGACGGCGTTGATTCCGCCGTCGTTTGCCCGTTGACCGCTTCCGGCGTCGACAACGCGATCGACGCAGCGAGCAACACGACGAATTCGGAAACGACCATGACACGGTAGATTTGTTGTCTCAATTCAAAAATGGGCATGCTTTGCTCCAGTAGAAAACCTGAAATTCCGGGCGGTCAGGCTGGCGCCCGACTTGAACTACGTTTATTTGGATTGTGCGCGGATCCATTCGATCGCGGCTTCCAACGGGGGATCCTTGCCATCCAACAGCGATTGGCGATCGAGTTCCACAACCTCGTGCGGCGTAACTCCCACACCTTCCAGTGTTTTTCCTGTCCGTTGGGAGATGAAATTGGCGGCCGCGAATTGAAAACCATCGCCGGTGGGCAATTTTTCTATCTGGCTTCCCAATACGGCTCCCGCCGTGGTCGTGCCAAACAGGCGGGCATGCGTCAGATCCTTGATGCCACTGGCAAAAAATTCGGCGGCCGAGGCGGACATTTCGTCAATCAATACGGCGACCGGACCATGGAAAGGACGCGGCCGGGGACGCACGATCATGTTCAATTCGTCATTCCGCAGAATTACTTTCCCCATCGACTCTTTTTCACCGGGCATCAGCCAGCCGATCATGCCGACGGCGATATCACCATTCCCGCCCCCATTTCCCCGCACATCGATGATGATCCCTGGTGAGTCACGATGGTCACGAATGAACTGGTTATACGCGCCCATGACCTGGATCGGGTCCATAAAGGCGTTAAATCGAAAATAACCGATGTCGTTTTTCAGAGTTGTCGATTCAACCCACACCCGAAATTCGGGCAGGTGGCCAAATCGGACTTTCCTGCCACGATCGGGTACCAGTGCCAATGTCGCGGTCACCTTCCGGTCATTGCCATCACGAAGCGTGAGCCGGATTTCGTCCTCGATCTTCCCTCGCAGTCGCGAATTGGCGGCCGAAGCGAGGATCGTGCGCTGATGCGGGTTGTCCGCCAGTTCTTTTCTGGCCTCGGCAAGTTTTTCTGCCAAGACGATCTCGCCCACGGATTCGACGATCCAGCCGGGTCGAATTCCGTGTTCATCGGCCGGTGAACCAGGTGTGACGTCCACCACGACAACGTCGTCTTCCACGATACGAGCATCGATGCCGGTGACGCCATCTCGATCACTTTCTCCGCCGGATTCTGCCAGTGATTCGTAGGCAAATGCCGGAATAATGGAGAAATGGGAGACCTGCATTCGGGAAACCAGTGCATCGAGAATGCCGATGGCGTCGTTCCGGGTTTTGGCGGCATCGAGTTCGGGTTTCAATTCGTCGTAGGCCGATTGCCAGTCCACACCTCCGAGTTCTGGATCCCAGTAGGAATCGCGGATCCGCTCCCATATGTATTCGAAGGAATCCCGGTACTGCTGTCGTCGTTCGTCAGACAATGGACTGGAATAAGACTCCGACTCCCGTTGCGATTGGGCCAATCCGGTTTGCAAGTACCCCAGTAGCTGGGAGGCAAGGCAAACCGTGATCACGAGAAGAGATTTCCATGAGTTGTGGTTCGGATTGATCATGATCCACTGCGTTACCTGAAAGGTGATCGTGATTTGAAAAGAGCGGCCGACGTCGCGGACTCCAGTGGTAATGGATGGTCCGGCAGATCCAGTGTGTTCACCAGTTCCTGGAGTATCCGCTGGTAGTTCGGGTCACCGGGCAGTTCCTCGCCGTATTCGATCTGCTGCAGACGTGCCAGGGCATCTTGAGCCGCGATGTCGTTACCGATACGGTGGTTTGCCATCGCCAGGAAAGCCAGCGCCTTGAACAGGTTCACGGGCGGTTCGTCGTCCGCCAGCTGTTCCGCAGTCGCCAACGTTGCTACGGCCTCGTCAAATTCCCCGATTCGGTACTGTAGTATGCCCCTGGTCTTCAGCAGGCCGAAGTCATCGGGTTGCCATTCAAGAAAACGACTGATCGTGGAGATTGCGTTCCGATAGCGCGTGTCGGGTTGATCTGCGGCGATGGCGATGGAATCCGTCGCGTTTGCCAACGCCACCAGCGCCTGTTTGATGCTGGCTTCACCACCGTACGCGGCTTGCAGTTTTTCCAGCGATTCGACTGCCAACTGGATTGCTTGCTCGTCCAGGTGGTGCTCGACGCAGTAGGCTGCGGCGCGGGCCAGAAACTCGCCCAATTTTGGATGGTCTTCTCCAGCGGTTTCTCGGACGAAAGCAATAAATTCCATCCGTTTGGGAATAAAGGCATCGGAGCCGTCGTCCTGCATTTCCAACAGCTGGCTCAGTTTTCGCAGCGCGATATCCCGATTCATCACGGACGGTTCCGCGTGATGTTGGTAGATGCCCAGGGCTTCTTTCAGGTATCCTTCGGCCTTGTCCAGATTTTCCATTTCCAAATGGAACAAGCCGGCCTGCAGCGCGACCTTGGCAATCGTGTTGCTGTCCGGAGGCAGGGCCGCACGGAATGCATCGACGCACGGATCCATGATCGGTTCCAGTTTTTCATGTTGATCGGTGATGGCCAACACGTTGGCCAGCAGGTTGTAGGTCAGCGCAATCTGCAGAAACTGATGGGGTGCCTGCGCCTGTCGGATAGCCAGAGATTCACGCAACGAGGATTCCGCGTCGTCGTATTGCCCCTGGTCTTGATAGACTTCGGCCAGCCCCAGCAACGCATCGGCCACGGCGACTCCTGGTTCGGGTGACTGGGATTTGAGAATGCGGATCGATTCCTGAAAGACTTTGGCGGCTTCCGGCGCATCACCCTTGAGACGTAGCAGCGTTCCCAGTCGACTCAATACCACGCCTCGATTGACGTGACTGCTGGAGAAATTGTCTTCCCAGATCTGGATCGATTCGCGGAACAGGGGTTCGGCCTGTCTGTAATTGCCGGTGTTCTGCAGTTGCAGAGCGAGGCTGGCGAGTGTCGAAGCGACCGATGCATGGTCGGCACCAAAAACTTCCCGCGCCTTGGCAACCGCAGACGCGGCGTCGACATCCAGCCCGAGTGCCTGTTCTGGATCGGAGGCGGTCAACACATCCTGCAGATAGTCCGCAATGGCCTGAGATTTCTCCGCGACTCGGGTGGCCTGAATCTGAGCCTTTTGGGCCAGGTCGCGATCTCGTCGGGCCTCCAGGAAACCGGCCGTTGCCAGGATGGAACCCGTCAGCAGAGCGGTCACAACCAACGCGGCGGCGGCCACCTTGATCCGGTTGCGGCGAACAAATTTGCTCAGCTTGTAGCTCCACGAGGGTGGGCCGGCGACGACCGGTTCATTTGCCAGATAGCGTGTGATATCCGCCAACAGCTCATTGGCGGTGTCGTAGCGACGGGTGCGGTCCTTTTCCATGGCCCGGGTGACGATCCAGTCCAGGTCACCCCGCAGGCCGCGGACGAATCCATGGGGATCCTCGCCATGAGACTTGGCAAGCTCCGTATCCTGCTGAATCAGCGTGGCCGCCCTCGTGGAAGGCCGGTCAGGTTCCACGTCGCGAATAATCCGCTGCATCTCCGCGTAGCCGACATCCCGCATCGTTTTCGAATCAAAGGGAGGCGTGCCGGTTAACAATTCGTACAACAGAGCACCCAGTGAATAAATATCGCTGCGGGTGTCAATGTCCAGACCACCCATCTCGGCCTGTTCGGGACTCATGTACTGCGGAGTCCCGATTAACTGTTGGTATTCGGTGAACAGAGTCTTTTCGGTCAACCGTTGATTGGTCGCCTTGGAAATTCCAAAGTCGATGATCTTGGGTATGGGAGTGCCATCGTGCAAAGTGACCAGCACGTTGGTCGGTTTCAAATCGCGATGGATGATGCCCCGGTTATGCGCATGTTGGACCGCCCGGCAGACATCCTGAAACAGTCGCAAACGATCGTTCGTAGAAAGCTTGTGGCGATCGCAATACCGGGTGATCGGGATGCCTCGCACCAGTTCCATGATGAAATACGGACGACCGGAGTCGGTCGCGCCGGCGTCGTAGACTTTGGCGATATTGGCATGGTCCATCATCGCCAGCGCCTGTCGTTCGGCTTCAAACCGAGCGATCACCTGTTTGGTGTCCATCCCCAACTTGATGATCTTCAAAGCGACTTTCCGTCGAATGGGCGACTGTTGTTCGGCCAGGTAGACGCTGCCGAAGCCACCTTCGCCGATCAACTGCAGGATTTTGAATTCTCCAATCCTTTCACCGGGGCCTTCGATCGGATTCCGGTTTTGGGTGTCCTCCAACAGGAATGGACCCGCTTCCAGATGCGCCCTGACCAGTGCTTCCACGCGTTCGCGAAGATCCGCATCGTCTCCGCAGGCACCATCCAGAAACGCGCCACGTTCGGCAGCGGTCGCTTTGGCAATGGCCGCATCGAAAATCTGCTCGACCTTGTGCGACATCTGCGCTAATTCGGATTTCATCTCTTTTCGCCTCCAGAAGTTAATGCGACGCGGCGGCTTAAAACGTCCCAGCAGAAAACCGTTTTTCTGAGAATTCGTCAAAAAACATCCCAAGGGTTCAGGAAGCAAAACCCGGGCCGTTGGACCGATGTCCAGGCGGAATCGGCCGATCACCCTCCGACACGACCGGTTTGCCAGTCCCTGGTGTCCGCCGGTCCCTGGTGTCCGCCGTCTTCAAGGCGGCGTCATTGCGTATCAGCCCGGCGGCGGGGCACCCTGGTTCCCGGCTTGGGTCTGGGCTTCCGCCGAACACGATGCGTCCTCGTTTGACACGCGACCCCGCTTGAGCTCATCAAATAGCCAGGCGCGAGCGTAGGCCCAATAGCGGGCCGCCGTCGTTCGTGAGATGCCCAGCATCGCGGCCGCTTCGACCAGGGTCAGGCCCGCAAAATAGCGTAGTTTCACCAGTTCCGCTTTGGTGCTGTCTTCCTGGGAGAATTTTTCGAGGGCATCGTGCAGCGCGAGCAATTCTGCTGGCGATTGCGTCGTTGGCAGCTGGTCCGGATCGAGTGGCTGTCGCTGATAATCCCGGCCGTGCTTGAGCCGCTGTTTTCGGCGGGCATCCTCGATCAGAATCCGTCGCATCGCCTCCGCGGCCGCGGCAAAAAAATGCGCCCGTCCTTGCCAGTCTTGCGTGGTCCCTTTGTTTAATCGCATCCAGGCTTCGTGCACCAGTGCCGTGGGCTGGAGTGTCAAACCCCCTTTTTCGGCTGATATTTTCCTGCGCCAATGACCGTAATTCGTTGTAGATCAGAACCAGTAATTCGTCGGCTGAACGCTTGTCACCCATGGCCAGCACTTCGTGAATTCCTGATGTGTCACTCATGAGCGGTTGAGCTTCCAGTGGATGACTGCCGGCGACTGGCCATATTATTCGATGCAAGCCACGTTTTGTTGGCCTTTTCCCGAGATATTTTTCCAGAGCCAGCCGTGACGAATGTGCGATATAGCACGTTTTGACACCAGATGGTATTCCGGCCCAAGGCCAACCGTGTACCAGCTGCAAACGAGATTCGTCGTGCTTTCACGTGGAGGGGCCCAATCCTGTCAGTTCCGAACAGGCCCCTCGAATGGAACCCCGCCATCCCGAGGACGGTTGCCGGCGATGACCTGACCTGATTAGTGGCTGCATTTTCGCGGTCGAATTCGGCTGATCGGATTTGACGGATGCACGACTGCACCTGGATCAGGACGGCAATTGATGCAATGGGGGTGGTCGAGGCTCCTGCCAAGACATAGACAATCGGGCGGTCGCGACGCCTACCGAGACTTAAACCGTTGGCGTTGATCCGTCAATGAAACCGCTTGAGTGCTGTTTCAGGGCGTCCCCTCAGGCCGCAAAAGCCGCTACAATCTGGCTGGACTGCCGGCAAGGCAATGGCGCCGTGCGGGATCCGGGCCGGCAAGGATCCGTCCGCCAACGGACTGCGCAGGTGATTGTTGGCGCAACAGTTGCAGCTGATAACGTTGAAACATCGGCAGTTAAATTATGGGGAGTTCTGCTATGGGTTTGCAGGAAAACATTCGCCGCGAACAAGTCAAAAAGCTCGATCTACGCGAGCCGATCACGCTGAAGTCGGGCGATACCGTACGCACCGCAGTCGAAAAAATGCGGGCCCGCGAGCTCGGCATTGCGGTGGTGGTCGACGATGAAAACAAGCCGGTCGGCGCGTTCACCGAAAGCATGGTGGTGGAGTTGCTTGCCCATGGTCCGTTGCCGATGGATGATCCGCTTGAAAAACATATGGCCAATCGGTGTCCCTGGGTCAGGAATACCGATCCGATAGCGGATGTGATTGAAGCCATGGAGTTGAAGAATATCCGGTTGTTGTGCGTCGTTGACGAACAGGACCGCGTGGTGGGGGTGACTGGTCAGCGAGGCATCATGGAATACATCGCTGAGCACTTTCCCGGACAGGTGATGGTTCAACGTATTGGCCAGTCACCTTACCTGAGCGATCGAGAAGGAGCCTGAACATGAGCGATGTCCCTGAATTCCAAGATCCCCTCGAAAATTACGACCCGAAAGAGTATGACGATCCGCTTGAAGAAGCGCTGGTTGAAGAAGAGCTTTCGCGAATCCGTCACGAACCGTTTTCGGCGATTCCGTCGGATACCCCGGTCCACGAAGCACTTGAAAAGCTTGGTGGCATGCATGTTGCCTGTCTGTTGGTGGCCGACAAGGAGCGTTTGGTGGGTGTCCTGTCCGAACGCGACGTGCTTAAGAAAGTTGCCTTGGAATATGATGCCGTCAAAGATCAACCGGTGCGCGAGGTGATGACGACCGATCCGATTTATGTTTTTGAAACCGACTCCGCCGTCTCCGCACTTTCCGTGATGGCCATGTGCGGCTATCGTCACGTCCCGGTGCTTGACGTAAACGACAATCTGGTCGGAATCGTCAGTCCGCAACGGGTCGTCGAATTCCTGCAGGCACACTTCAAATAGGCTCCGGGAGACACGAACTGGGCCCGACGGGAGGTCGAGGCTCCTGCCGAGACAGGCATTGAAAACGGTCCGGCTGGTCAACGGTCCGACTTCCTGCCGTTGCCGCCAACCGTCAATTCAGCTTTGACGGACCTTTGTATTGTCTATTCGGTCTTGGATGTTTCCGTCTGCGGTTTGCCTTCGTTCGACTGGGCGTCGAATTCATCGGCCAACACGGATGGGCAGACATCCTTGACATTGCATTGCTTGCATACGATGCGGACGACATCCAGTCCGCCAATCTTGATCTCGTTTTCCTGGCACAGCTTGTACAGTTGTTTCAGATGAACGCACGGCATGGGGCAGGCTCCTCGAATTGCGGCGATTGACACTCCAACAAGCGTTATTGCAACCGTTACCGGCTCAACGTCAAGCGGACGGCAATCAAACCTATGTCGATCCAGAAATACAACTTCAGGATTATATCGACTTTTCTTGACGGCGAGCCACTATAATGCACCAGGAAAGAAATCTAATGCAGCAAAAATCTAATGCAGCAGGAAAGCAACCCGGTTTCAGCATTCGGTCCAGGCTGCGTGGACTAACCAACAACGATTGGCTGACTCTCCAGGTCTTCCGGACTTCTGACGGTTGGCCATTTGGTCCATGTCATTTCAAGGCAGACAGACCTCTGGAAACCGTAGCCAACCGCCGGCCTTCAGTGGTCTTGGCAAGGACATGAATCGCAAACGGCAGGAAGCAATGATGACGATCGAGAAGAAGCGAAGTCGAAAAGGCGGGTGGATGATAGAGACCGCCGTTTACAGTATCGGCGGTGAGAATTGAAACCAATACTATTGAATGCCGCCGTTGATCTGAGCACCTGGTTGCGGGTTGGCGGAATTCTCGTTGTCGCCATTTTGACCCTGTTGGCCGTCCTGGTGATTCTCAAATACGGACGGTTGTGGTTGCAGGCCTACATGTCCAAGGCGGACGTGAGCCTGGCCAGCCTGATCGGAATGGGCTTTCGCCGTGTCGATGCCCGGACCATCGTAAAAGCCCAGGTCATGGCGGCCCAGGCCGGATTGAAAATTGCCGAGGGACGCGGAAAGACTACGGCGCGTCTGGAATCTCATTACCTTTCGGGTGGCGACGTCGATTCCGTGATGCTGGCCATTATCGCTGCCCATCGAGCCGGGCTTGATCTGAGCTACGAGCGGGCTGCCGCGATCGATCTGACCGGTCGCGATTTGCTGGAAGCGGTTCGGACCAGCATCTTCCCGAAAGTAATCAACTGTCCGGATGCGGAGACAACCGGTAACGCCCGGCTGAGTGCGATTGCGAAGAATGGAGTCGAGTTGCTGACGCAGGTTCGCGTGACCGTTCGCACCAATCTGGATCAGCTGATTGGGGGTGCGACCGAGCAAACGATCATTGCCCGAACCGGTCAGGGAATCGTATCTACCATCGGCTCGATGGAATCGCATGAAGAAGCTTTGGCCATGCCTGATCGAATTTCACGGACGGTCCTGGAACAGGGAATCCAGTCTAATACGGCCTATTCGATCGTTTCGATCGACGTGGCGACCATCGATGTTGGAAGAAATATCGGTGCACGTTTGCAGTCGGAGCAAGCGGAGTCGGACAAGCGAGTGGCGCGCGCATTAGCCGAAATGCGTCGAGCCGAAGCGATCGCCCTGGAACAGGAAATGAAGGCGCTGGTCACGGAGCAACGGGCAAACCGGATTCTGGCGGACTCTGAAGTCCCCGCAGGGTTGGCCGATGCCTTTCGCTCTGGTCAATTCAAATCCCGCAAGAAATCGGACCGGGATAAGGCACTGAAACCAACGGGTACCGAGGGACCGATATTGAAGTTCCCCGAACCGCCTGAAGATAGCCAATGAGTCTTCGTTGAATGCGGATACCTCACCGGCAATTGCCCGCCAAGACGTTGAACGCGGTGGTGCAGGAATTCGTCACCCGGGATGGTACAGACCACACTCCGGTGGTCGACCGCGTTGAGGATGTCATCCGGCTGCTGGACGAAGGTTGTGCCGAACTGCATTACGATACCGATTCCGGAACCTGTAACATACGGATCAGGTGAACGCGAGCATCGGTAAAGAGTAAATGGCCTCCCGATTCTGCCGGCTCGGAAGCCGGTCTACGCAGGTCATTCCAACGGTCAACGGTATTCTTGTAATCGAGTCTTATTATCGAACGGCACTCGCTTGCGGCCTGCGATGTTCGAATCGAAACTCATGCGGCCAACATCTTGGCCAGTAGCTCCTTCATGAATTTGGCAGCCACCATCGCGGTCATATCCTGAAAATCGCGGGTCGGATTCAATTCAACGATGTCCGCACCGAGCAGCGGCACGTCCAGATCCTGTATCACGGACAGGATATCGCGAACCGACAATCCTCCCGGCTCGTAATGGCTGACCCCCGGGGCAAAGGCCGGGTCGAGGACATCCAGATCCAGCGTAATGTATAGCGGGTCTTCGATTTCGATCAGCGTCTCGGCGAATTCACCAGCGGTAATCGTTTCTACTCCAAATCGGTTCGCCTGTTCGCGTTGGTGGGTATTGATGGTGCGAATACCAACTTGCAGAAGCTGCTTGATAACGCCGTCTTCCAGGGCCCGAGCCAATGGACAGGCATGTGAGTATCGTTGGCCTTCCAGCTCATCGTACAAATCTGGGTGTGCGTCGAATTGCAGGACGTTGACCGGTCCTGAGCGTGAAGCGAATCCTCGCAGAATGGGATACGTGATCGAATGGTCGCCGCCCAGAGATAGCACCTGGTTGCCATTGAGCACCAGATTCCGGATGGCCGATTCGATCTGGTCGCGAGCGTTTTGACCCGCACCCAGATCCAGATTGCCTTCATCCTGGATTTCCGGGTGGCCAGCGAGATCGATTTCGTTTTCCGCAAAGGTGTTGCTGGATGGCGAGTGAAAAGCGTTGCGAATCACGGCCGGGCCGTGCGCCGCCCCTTTCAGATACGACGAATCCGCGTCGTAAGGGATGCCCAATATCGAAATCATCTTGCCGCCTCTGATCTGCTGTTCCGTATTTTCAGATAACAACCTGGCGGTGGTTCAAATAAACACCGGTTCCGCTTGCCTGTTGATCCGCATTCCCGCGACCGACTGACGGGCAATCGCCAGCCGCCGCTTGCGAGCGGCAATCGACGAAAAACGAAAACGGCCGGTTCCGGTGCCCAGGGACGTTTCTGGCCAACGATTCGTCGATTCCGTTGTGATATGACCAACGTATTTTCGGTAACACGGTCCAAGACTCTGGCTGCCGAGTCCCGCCCCGATCACGTTGGCGGCAATTTCTAGCCATTGAACTCGTCAGCCTCCCTCGGCCAAAGCATACTACAACGGGTGTGGTTACTTTCCTGGATCACTATGGTTGAACTTGACCTGACGGTACTCAATCTCATGATGACTCTTCAAACCGCGGCATGCCGCGTGCCGTTTTTGCTTGTCTTGCTGGGCATTCCCGTTTGGTCGACTGGCCAGACCGTTCCGCCAACCAGGAAATTTGATCAGCCGGACAAGTTTCGTCAACTGGATGAAATTACGCCCACAGCCAATGCCTATCGCACGGCTTCCGGAGCGCCGGGGCACGAATACTGGCAGCAACAGGTGGACTACGAGATCGACGTCCGCATCGATGATGAAAATCAACACTTGTACGGCAGCGAAAAAATTACGTATCGCAACAACAGCCCGGACACGCTGAAGTACCTGTGGCTGCAGCTGGACGCCAACATCCGCCGGCCTGATTCCCACGCCAATCTGGCCCGTACCACTTCGGAATTCGAAAAACTCCGATTTCGTCGTTTCCAGAGCCTGTTGCAAAGCCGGACCTTTGATGGCGGGCACCAAATTACGGGTTGTGTGGAATCGAGTACCCGAAAGGCCTTGAGTTACACCATCGTGGACACCGTGATGCGTGTCGATTTGCCCGCGCCCTTGCCTCCCGGCCAAATGTTCTCCTTCATGGTGGAGTGGAACTATGCGATCAATAACGCCCGTGTCGTGCGCGGCCGTACGGGCTACGAATTTTTTGAGGACGATGGCAACTACATCTACGAAATGGCCCAGTGGTTCCCCCGGTTATGCGCCTACACCGACTATGCCGGCTGGCAGCACAAACACTTTCTGGGACGTGGCGAGTTTACGCTGGAATTCGGTAACTACATCGTGCGGATTAACGTGCCGGACGACCATGTCGTCGCGTCGACCGGAATCCTGCTGAATCCGGAGCAGGTACTCACCGCGGTGCAGCGGGAACGACTTCAACAGGCCACATCCACGGACAAGCCGGTATTTATCGTCACGCCAGAAGAAGCCGAAAAAAATGAATCGAGTCGGGCCACGGACAGACGGACCTGGATCTTCAAAGCGGACCGGGTGCGCGATTTTGCCTTTGCTTCCAGCCGCAAGTTCATCTGGGACGCGATGCAGTGCAGGGCAGGGGAGTCACCGGTTATGGCGATGTCCTTCTATCCCAAAGAGGGCGAACCCCTGTGGAGTCGCTACTCGACACACGCCATTGCCCACACGCTAAAGGTGTACTCGAAGTTTACTTTCGATTATCCCTACCCCGTGGCCATTTCAGTCAACGGTCCGATTGGGGGAATGGAGTATCCGATGATCTGTTTCAATGGTCCCCGGCCGGAAAAAGATGGAACGTATTCCAAACGGACCAAGTATGGCTTGATCTCCGTGATCATTCACGAAGTGGGTCACAATTTCTTCCCGATGATCGTCAACTCCGACGAACGGCAGTGGACCTGGATGGACGAGGGGCTGAATACCTTCCTGCAGTATTTGACAGAACAGGAATGGGAGGAAGACTATCCTTCGTGGCGCGGTGAGCCGGCGAAGATCGTGCCCTATATGACCAGCAGCGATCAGGTGCCGATCATGACCAATTCCGAATCGCTGCATCATGGCGGATCCAACGCCTATGCAAAACCGGCATCCGCCTTGAACATTCTTGCGGGAAACGGTCCTGGGTCGCGAGCTTTTCGATTTTGCATTCAAGGAATACGCCCTGCGTTGGCAGTTCAAACGTCCCACGCCGTCCGACTTCTTCCGTACCATGGAAGATGCCTCTGGTGTCGATCTGGACTGGTTCTGGCGAGGCTGGTTTTACTCGACCGATCATGTTGATATCGCGATCGGCAAAGTGCGGCAGTTTAATGTCGATACGAAGAATCCGGAAATTGAGAAAGCGATCCAGCGCAAAGATCGGGATGAAAAACCAGCCACCCTGTCGGGAGAACGCAATCAATCGTTGCCCAGGTACGTTCAGCAATATCCGGAACTTCTGGACTTCTACAACGAATTTGACGAATTGGACATCACGCCGCAGGATGTAAAAACATACGAAAAATTCCTGAAGCGGCTTGACGACGATGAGCGCGAGCTGCTGGATTCCCCCGTCAATCTGTACTTCGTTGACTTTCATAATCTCGGTGGCCTGGTGATGCCGGTGATTGTCCAGATTGAATTCGAGGATGGCTCACGACAGACCATGCGGTATCCGGCCGAGGTCTGGACCAGAAACAATCAACAGATCACCAAGTTGATCGCTGACCGAGAAAACGATCAAATCGCTGACGCTTGATCCGCGACTGGAAACGGCGGACGGCGATACATCCAACAACCATTTTCCGGCCAGGATGTCCAAGTCGCGGTTCAAGTTGTTCAAGGAACGTACAGGCCAAAACCCCATGCAGGAAGCACAGGGTAAAGAGTCGGATGAAGATGACCAGGATCAGGAAGGGAGTGGCCTGTGAACATTCCATATCCGGTCCTGATTGCGGGTTTGTTGCTGTGGATGCCCGCATCCCTGGATGCCGAACATCCCCATCACGCCAGTTTTGCCGAAGTGGAATGGAACGCCGAATCCGGGAAACTGGAGGTCGCCCTATCCGTCTGGCCGCCGGATCTGGAACACGCGATTTCCTTGATGCGCGATCGTCCGGCAACCCTGGAAACGGTCAGGAATCTGGATCGAGTTCTGCAGGAATACGTTGCCCAGACGTTTACCGTCAGCAGCCGACAATCGGCAAGACACGCCATTCGATGGGTCGGCCATGAGATCACGGTTCAGGAGGCCTGGCTCTATTTTGAAATCGAAATGAATCCGCGAATGACAGAATTCGACAGTGTCCGAATCAGCAATCGCCTGTTTTTTGAATTCAACCCGTCTCAGTTGAATCACGTTTGCCTGCGAGTGAATTCGCGGATCGAACGATCCCTCTCGTCGCCTTGCCAATGCGCCAATGATTTCGGCCAATGAGCGGGCAGAGAGGTTCAATCGCCTTCGGCTGAGTCCTGGTTCAAATGGGCATGTCGCCGCTATCCACGCACTGTCTGGTTTGTTAACGACACGCTCATCAGCCATTGGCAATTACAAATTCCCGATTCGAACAGGGCCATGCCGTTTACCGAATCGTCGTTCATTTGTGTTCGCAGCCGTTCCTGGTCGGTACCGATAGCCGCCGGAAATCCATGCACTCGCTGGCGCGTCGAGCTCGTATTGAAGATTCTCGTGGTGCACTCGCTGGCGCGTCGTTGTTCGTATTCCGCCGATGCAGTACAAGCTCGCAGCGCAAGCAAGTGCATAATTTTGAACGGCAACCGACTCGTGGACGCCAATTCACGGGGTCAGCTCGCAGGAATGGTCGAGATCTCTGGAACGCATTCAATGAGATATTGGCGAGGATGCACTCGCTGGCGCGTCGAGCTGTTATGGCCGGTGGGGGAGATCCATGCACTCGCTAACGCGTCGTTGTTCGTATTCCGCCGACGCAGTACGAGCTCGCAGCGCAAGCAAGTGCATAATTTTTGACCGGCAACCGACTCGTGGACGCCAATTCACGGGGTCAGCTCGCAGGAATGGTCGAGATCTCTGAAACGCATTCAACGAGATATTGGCGAGGATGCACTCGCTGGCGCGTCGAGCTCGTATTGAAGATTCTCGTGTTGCACTCGCTGGCGCTTCGAGCTGGTATTCAGTGGGTGCAGTACAAGCGCAATACAAGCTCGCAGCGCAAGCAAGAGCATCGTTTCTTCGAGCAAGTGTGGGAGATACCGGTGATGCACTCGCTGGCGCGTCGAGCTCGTATGGCCGGTGCCGGAGATCCATGCACTCGCTGGCGCGTCGAGCGGGTATGCAAAAGCAACAAAAAATGCCGGTTGGTGCGACCAGCCGGCATGGTGCGTCGATGTGGCACAAGGCCAGCAAAAACGCCTGGGGAATTTTTTTCGGCTGGCCCTACTGATCACCAGCCAACAGATCAATGAAATCATCAACGTCCAGCAGATTGACGGCACCGTCCTGGTTGACATCCGCTTCTTCCTGGTAATCCCCCGATGTCAACAGATCGATGAATGGCCCGACGTCTAGCAGGTTCACGACACCGTCTAAGTTGACATCGCCCAGAACCGCGGCCTGCTCGGCCACCAACGTGATCGAGTTGCTTTGGTAGTGGATCACCAGATCAAAACCGTCCTGGGAAGCCACGGTATCGCCGTCTGTCAGATCCGCAAATTCACCGCTTAAGGTGCCGTTGTTAATTTCCAAGAAGGTAAATCCCTGTCCATCCGCGGGCGTAAAAGGGGATGGCAGACGGAGGTCCAGAGTGCCGGCCAAATCGACGTCTCCCAAAACCGAGATCACATCGCTGGCACTGCCCACCGCATTGAACAGATCAATTGCCAGCGTTGCGTCCTGTTGAAGACTGAAGTCCCCTTCGACCTGCATCACACCGATTGTTTCTCCAACCTCAATTGAGCCGGCTGCCAAAGTTAAACTGCCGGTGACGGTGCCCGCCGTCAATTCTCCGCCGGACATGGCGAAGCTGCCGTTGGAGTCGATATTGAGAGTATCCAGATCGAGCACTCCCTCGGACATGGCGAAGCTGCCGCCGGCGTCGATATCGAGCCGCTGCAGCGAAAGCAGCCCGTCTGTCATATTGAATGTGCCACCGTTTCTGACGTTGATTTCATTGCCGTTGATTTCGGCGCCGTCATTATCAAACATTGCATCGACCACAATGTACGAACCTGGCGTAATGAGCACATACGCACCTGGCCCGAGAGTCGCGTTCCCGGTGAATTGCAAGAATCCACTCAAATTGACGACTAACGAGCCATCGTTCATCGTCATGTTGGAATCGATCCGACTGGAACTGTTGCATATGATCTGAGCCTCGGAATCGGTAACAATAAAGTCACCGCCCTCGATCCTGCCACCGACCAGATCAATCTTGCCGGTGTCCAGCGTCCACGCCGGATCAACCCGGAAAACACCATCTTCCTGGATAGTTAGAAAGTGACTGAATCCGTCGGTAACTGGCATGTTCACTCTCAACGTCGTATTTGGCTCAACTGTCAGCTTGCCTTGTTCGTTGGTTCCGTCCCAGTCAAACGAGCCGGAGCTGATCCGATTGATCGTCAACCCAAGGTTGAGGCCGTTTGATCGAATCTGACCGTTGTTCACCAGTGGCTGACTGCCGGCCACCTGAACGGTTCCATAACCCTCCAATTCGCCACCGGCATGTACTTCGCCACGCTTGTCGATCTGAATAAATCCGCCACGATTATGCACCTGTCCACCACCAAGAATATTGAGTTCCTCCGTGTCGAATCGTCCACCGGTTCGGGCCCAGAGATCGCCAGTGTCAAAAATGTTGGTTTTGCCTACGTAGCCGGGAGGTCCCGGGTTAAGGACCAGTTCAAAGGTTTTTGTATCCAGATTCCCGTTGTCGCGGATCGTAAGTCCACCCAGAGTCGCATCGGCATTCAATATCGGGTCGTGATTATTTCCCCTGATTACAGCAGCGTGCGAGGTTGCGTTGGGAATGCCGGGGGGGAACCAGTTGACAGGATTTTGATAGTCGTTGTTAATCGGGATCGGCCCCCAGTTAAAAACAGTTTGGGCGTGGGCGGAAGTGTAACAGCAACCTATTGCGGTCATTGCGATGATGAATGTCAGCTTTGCAATCAAGACTTGTCTGCCGATCGAACCTGTCCGTTTTGAAACAATCATTTGCCTTCTCCTTGTCAGTGTATTGATGCAGGATGCTGCCAATCGCATCGCTCCACCTACGTACTGCGCGGCTGTGGCGACAGGCTGCAGAAAAAACCGGAAAATTTTCTGTGAAAGTCCGGTGGTTATCCCCATGTTTCAATAAAGCGGAAGTTGATTTCGCCCGGGTGATGCACTCGCTGGCGCGTCGAGCTCGTATGGCGGGTGGGGAGATCCATGCGCTGGCCGGCGTTTGGAGCCTGTATGGGAAGCGCCGGTGATGCACTCGCTGGCGCGTCGAGCTCGTATTCCGTCGATGAAGTACAAGCTCGCAGCGCAAGCAAGTGCATATTTTTGAACGGCAACCGACTCGTGGACGCCAATTCACGGGGTTGGCTCGCAGGAATGGTCGAGATCTCTGGAGCGCATTCATTGAGATATTGGCGAGGATGCACTCGCTGGTGCGTCGAGCTCGTATTCCGCAGACTCAGCACGAGCTCGCAGCGCCAGCAAGTGCATCGATTGCAATCCAACCGTCAGTCGCCGAAGTGTTTGTTGGGCAAGGTCGTTTTGCAGGGCAGCAAGAGCATGCGCGGCGATTTAGTCTTTATTCCGGCGTCAATTCGCAAAACCGAACAGACGTTCATTTCCCAACGCCTCTGTAATCGCTGACGTTGAAGCCGTTGGGAAGGTACTCCGAATTCCTCCGCTCACTGCAGCCCCGTACTGGCATTTTTTTAACCTTCCAATCCCTTGCGGTCCTGAGCCTCCGACACGTATTCGATGGCGGTTGCAAGGTCGTTGTCCTTGTTGATCCATCGACAGCTGGCGCCTTCGGTCCAGAACCGTTTGCGACCCGGGTGGTTTCCTTTCAAAATTCGCGAACACCAGGCCTTTAGCTGGTCGCGCACGGCGTTTCCAGGATAATCCGGGGCGGTAACGACAACGTGGACGTGGTTCGAACGCACTGCGAATGCATGCAATTTCCAGTCCCGAATTTCACAGTGTTTTCGGATGGTCCTGGCAACCGATTCCCGGTCGGCCGGAGTCAGGATGAATTCCGGTTCCTTCATCCGCGTGGCGTTGATTTCTTCCAGCAATGGATTGGGCCCCAATGCTTCGTGATCGCCTCGACGGTTCCACCCCCGTTGGTCACCCGGCAACCATGTGCCGTAGGTTGTCCAGGTGAGGAACAGGGCGATCGGGTCGCCGGGGTTGAATTGGTTTGGGTTCATTGTGAGGAGATGGGTTGTTGGTTGACAACGGTTTGGCCAAGGTTCGTAGATGATGCACTCGCTGGCGCTCGCGTGTAGGTGCTTGTGGTGATGCACTCGCTGGCGCTTCGAGCTCGTATTCCGTCGATGAAGTACGAGCTCGCAGCGCAAGCAAGTGCATCGCTTGAAAATACGAGCTCGCAGCGCAAGCAAGTGCATGCTTGGGTTTGTAATCCTGCTGAATTTTCCGGCTCCGTTCGCCGCTCGGCAACCATGTGCCGTAGGTGGTCCAAGTGAGGAACAGGGCGATCGGGTCGCCGGGGTTGAATTGGTTTGGGTTCATTGTGAGGAGATGGGTTGTTGGTTGACACCAGTTTGGCCAAGGTTCGTAGATGATGCACTCGCTGGCCCTTGCGTGCAGGTGCTTGTGGTGATGCACTCGCTGGCGCTTCGAGCTCGTATTCCGTCGATGAAGTACGAGCTCGCAGCGCAAGCAAGTGCATGTTTTTGAACGGCAACCGACTTGTGGACGCCAATTCACGGGGTTGGCTCGCAAGATTGGTCGAGATCTCCGGAGCGCATTCATTGAGACATTGGCAGGATGCACTCGCTGGCGCTTCGAGCTTGTATGGGGCGTTGAGGATACGAGCTCGCAGCGCCAGCAAGTGCATCATAGGCAATTCAGTCTGGCCGCCAAAAAGGCTGCAGGCAGTATCGCGAATGCACTCGCTGGCGCGTCGAATTTGTATGAGCTCATCTTCTTTTGCTATTTCAGCCACCACGCGTTTTGCAAACGGCCATCGTTGCCGTTGTCAGAAAGGTCCTGGATCCGGATCGAAGGCGAGTCAAGTTGTTGTGCGAAGTCGTACATCAATATCGTCTGTTCATCGCTTGTAATTCGATCCGCAGGTTTGAAGTCATCCACATATCGGGCGACGTTGGAGATGCGGAGCGATCCGAGTACTCCCGACCCTGAATAGGCACGACGATAATGGTCAGCTGGTACGCCCCCGATCCACATTATCTGTTCCCGCTTCAGTGGTGCCGATCGCGGAACGTTCTCAACCTCAGAGATCAGCCGGCCGTCAACGAAGGAAAACAATCGGTCCTTTTCGAGAACGACAGCCAGATGCTTCCAGCCGGCATGTCGCAACTCATGGAATTTAACTCGATGGCAATGAGCACGGTATTCGGCACTGTTGGCGTACTTGTAGCCCATCTCGCCTTTACGGCGAATCGTATATGAACTGCTTCTGTGGTCCAGGATCAACCCCGGCTGCAACGCATCGGCCTGAAAGATCAGGATGTTATTCCAATCCTTAACCCACGCCTCGACCGTAAACGACTCGTATTGATCAAACGGAATATGGGGAGCCTCAATGAATTGATTTTGTTCGAGCCAGGTGCCATTTTGTTTTCCAGTCGAGATAAGTCGGGAAGCGGCAACATAATCCTGTTGCGCCATTGCCTGATCGCCGGCACTGCCGAATTCTTTCGAGCGAGCCAGTCGATACCAGCCATTTTCCGGTTCGGCTTCGACGATCGCATTCAGATTCTCAAGTCGCTGCGCCCAGAAAGCCGACGCGCCATTGGAAGTTTTTGAGGATGGTTCTTCTCTGGATTCTGCATTGGCAGATAAATCAGCCGTTCGAATCAGAAATGAATAGTCTTTGTGCCACTGAGTCGACGCAACGTGGCGGCCGTCAGGGCTGAACTGTACCGAAGGGTTGAATATCAGATCTCGTTGCTTTCGTTTTCCGCGTAACCTGATCACTTCACGACCGTTCTTGACATCCCAGATTGTTGTGGAATCTCGCGTCACTCCCGCCAGCCGTTTTCCGTCGGGACTGAAGGCGAGGTCTTGTACACCGGTCGGACCGTTAAAATGGATGATCTCTGTTCCTTCGATTGCATCGTAAAGACGGACGTATCCCGTACGATACTCAGCGGCTGCAAGAGTCTGGCCATTCGGCGAAAAGGCCAGGCAGTTGATGTCCGTGCGAGTTTCAGAATCAGAACGGGTACCCATTGAAATCGGTACATACGAGCTCGACGCACCAGCGCGTGCGTTTGAGCTCCAGTGATGCACTCGCTGCCGCGTCGGGCTTGAATTGTCGACCTTCCAGATTCCAAATATCGATTTTCTAGCTGAGTCGTCCTCACCTGATGTCAGGATGTGTCCGGCTATCGCCAATCGGGATCCGTCTGGAGAAAATGCCAATGCGGTTGTGCGTTGGCCTGGTTCGGCAATCTCCAGTAACATTCGATCGTTGTCTGTTTGTTCCGCTGGCCTGTTTGACTGCGACGCTTGATCCATGCGAACATCCCAGACTCTGATTCGCCCGGTTGAATGCGGGCTTCCCCCGGGAAAATTGCCAGCCGCCGCAGCAACCATGTCGCCGTTATCACTGAATGCGACATAGTTGGTCAGGTCCTCAAAGCCTGACAGCGACAACTGTTTCTGTCCCGTCTCTACATTCCAGACATTGAATACGGATTTATCGGATTTTGAACCACCGGCAATTCGATTTCCCGAACCGTCAAATGCCACCTGACGAGCTGGACCAAGACCCCGCGTAATCTGCATGTCCATTTGAATCTGGCACAGTTCCTTTCCCGAAAGGGCATCCCAGGTCTGGACTGTATTTGGATATCGAGCCGTTACCAAAGCTCTGCTGCCGAAACGAAATGCGATGTCTTCAATTCGTCCGGTCAAGTTGTTTACAAACGAACCTGTGCTGTCCAGATGCCAGACTTTGACGATTCCATCCCAGTCACCAGACGCCAGGTATTGCCCGTCGGCACTGTAACTGACGCCGAGTAACTGGGTACTGTGTCCTCTGAGGACGTGTTGCAGCTCACCGGTCGCCAAGTCCCAAAGGCGAATCGAACCGTCCAGGCTGCTCGTCGCCAGCTGGCGACCGTCCGGTCTGGCGACCAGGCACCCCAACGGTCCGTAGGGATCACGCAAGGTGTATTGCAACTCACCAGATGATTTGCCGAATACTTTGGCAAACGTACCAGTGCGAAGGATGACACGGTTGCCAACTTCGTAGCCGACAGGTTGTTGCATCTTTTTTGCGATGTCGCCGGATTGAGCGTCAAATTCCGCCCAGTTTCCTTGCGGATCATCGGGTACGAGTCGAGTTCGAATCCTGGAACCGTCCGCCGAGAACTTTACAGATGCACTTGTTATTCTCCTCGACCACAACTGGCGACCGGATAAAGTTTCCCAGACGCGCAACATCGTGCTGGACGAAGAGCGACCGGATTTTCCAGTCAGCAACGAACCGTCAGGGCTGAATTGCAGATCAACGCAGTACGGTAGCTTTGAAATATCATGTTCGTCATGCATGCGAACCAACTCGTCGCCGCTGGCAACATCCCAGATTCGCAACATGCCGGTAATGGCAGGAAGATCGATGTCATACGTTGCAAGCAGTTTGGAATCGAAGCTCAAAGCGATTGCGGTTACTGACTTGACCCGATCACCGAGATCGAGGACTTTCTTGCCCGTCGCCAGGTCCCAGATTCGAGCTGCACCAGCGGCTCCCTCGTTTGCGTTCAAGAAATCCGGCAGCGAACTTCCGGTGGCCAGAAGTCGACCGTCGGGACTGAATGCCAGGCAGCGAATCCAGGGTGCGTCTTCTGTTCCAGCCGCAAGGGTCATCAGGTCGAGGTGAAGTTGCCTGCTGAGATAATGCCATTCCCAGCCCCGGCGATTTTCCGGTGCACTGTCGAGCGTACGCCTGGCTGCGTTGATGTCATTCTGTTGGCGTTGAAAATCGGCTTGTGCGAGCAGGCTGTAGTAAAGGTTTTGTTCTGACTCATCCAGCAACTCTTCCTTACGTTTGCGTTCCCGGGCCTCATTTAATTTTGCTGCCCGCTCAGCTTTTTCAGATTTGATGGCGTCATCCCGCTCGATCTTGACTTGCGCTTTGGCAGCTTCGGCCTCCAGCCATTTCCACGTCACTAAGGCGAATGACACCAGAAAGAGTGTGAACAGCGCAGCCGTTAAAGTTGCAATCGCCGGCCGACGTCTGGCCCATTTGATGATTCGTTCTATTGAGCCGACAGGTTTTGCTCGTAGCGGTTCGTTGTTCAGAAATCGAGTCAAATCTAGCGATAGCGCGTCTGCAGTTTGGTATCGGCGGTTCGGCTCCCTTTCGATCGCCTTGAGGATAATGGTTTCCAGATCCCGGGGAATACGCGAATTCAACTTGCGAGGTCGTGGAGGTACCGAATCAGAAATCGCTTTTACCAGTTGGTGGCGATCCGGCATGTCAAATGCGGGTCGCAGCGTAACCAGTTCGTACAACGTCAAACCGAGGCTGTACAAATCGCTGCGTTCATCAGAATTGCCGGCAAACTGTTCGGGCGGCATATAGCGCAGTGTCCCGACGAGTTCGCCCGTGTGCGTCAGGTCTTCCTCCTGCAGTGACTTTGCCAGCCCGAAGTCGGTGACCCAGACCGTCGCATATTGATCGAGCAACAGGTTCGATGGCTTGATGTCCCGATGCAGCGTTCCCTGAGAATGTGCGTATTTCAGCGCCTCGGCCACCTGCACGCCGATCCGGGCCACACTCTGCCAGTATTCTCTGCCGGTTTCCGAAAGGCTGGCATCATTAGACTGCCCTGGCAGATGGACACCGGACACCGATGAGCTGTCGCTCAACGATCTCGGCTGCTGAGAAAAAACGTCCTTCGTAGGCTCCGCAGATTCGGAGTCCGTCATCATCGACAAGGCGACCTGACTGGCAACGACACTCTGAGGTATGGCGCGTGTGCGCGCTATCGTTTTCTGGCCCACCGGCCCGAGCCGGTTCAGCTCGATAATCACCTCGTCCAGTCCAGCGCCACGAATGTACTGCATCGCGTAGTACAACATGCCCTGATCGTCGCCAACCGCAAACACCGGTACGATGTTGGTGTGGTGCAGCATCGCTGCGGACCGGGATTCGCGCTTAAATCTTTCCTGATGTTGCGGATTCAGATGCGCGTGCCGGGGAAAAACTTTCAAGGCAACGTGTCGCCCCAGTGATTCCTGAACCGCTTCATAAACGACACCCATACCGCCCCGGCCAATTTCGCGGAGGATTCGGAAATCGCCCAGTCGTTCGAGTTGTTGTGTGGTTTGCTCGCTGTCATCCGAAACGGTAGTATCCGGCGCATTGTCTTCCATCAACCGCATCATTGGAAACACGTCTCGTATCCGATTGGCCAGATCCGGGTAGCGGGCTGCATATTCCTCGACAGTCGGTTGTTCGCCGGCCCGAAGCCTTTCCAGGTATTCGTTCGCGAGGTCAATGACCGGTTCGAATTCAGACGCGTCTGTCATTAATCGCCGTTCACAGGTTTATGTAAAAAAACAAGCTCGAATTGAATGTTATTGGTCCAGTGTGGGATACAACCTCGAAGCGCAAGCGAGTGCATCTGCATTGTTGACGCACTCGCTTGCGCTTCGAGGTTGTATTGCCGTGTTTCAAAGTCAGGTAGTGGCATGTGGCACTGCATCAACAATCAATCCTGATCCTGATTCAGTATTTTTTTCAATCGTGCCAACGTGCGCAAATGACGCGCTCCGGCAGCCTTTTGGCCGATATTCAAGACCATGGCGGTTTCCTTCTGAGATAGTTGTTCGAAGTGACGCAGGGCGAGAACCTCCCGATCGATTTCGTCCATGTTGTTGAGCGCTTCTTGCAGGCGTGTTTTTGTTTCCGCCTTGACGGCCGCCTGACTGGGCGTGGAAAGCTGGCCGATCAACTGGGCTGCCAAAGCTGCCGATGTCGCGGCAGGAGACGGGCCTCGATAAAGCGATACTTCGCGATTGGCGTCACGTGCTTTAACGCCCAGATGCTGACGATGGGCCAGTGTCAGTTTCTGCAGTGTCAGGTATCGCAGCCAGATGAAGAACGGAACGGACGGATCGTTCAGGTATTCTTCAATTCGTCGCCCGGCTTCGATATATGATTCTTGAATTACATCTGAGGCGTCGACACGTCCTTGCACGCGATTGTCCAGCCGCATTTTGACCATTCGCAGCAGGCGATCGCGGTATTGGGACAACAATGCGTTCAATTCCGCCTGGCCACCTTGACTGGCCTGAACGATCGCTTCCCATTCGACGGATTTGCCGGTTCTGGACTCAGCTGACATGAAAATGGACCTCGCTGCACATCATACTGCGCCGAATTCCACAGGCTACTCAAAAAACTGGCAAAATTATCCCAGATCCGATCGGGTTCGTCCGCGACGAGGTGCCTCCAGCTGAAGCCAAGCCGCTTCAAACGCCTTGAAGCACTTTCGATTTGATGTTTGTCAGCTGAAAACTGTTCTTCATGATGGTTTCGTCTTCGACCAATATCGAGGCGGAAAAGTCAAACACCTGATTGATATGCTCATTCAATTTCACATTGACGATCAAGGTATCGCCCGGTCGCGCGAAACTCCGGTACTTGGCCCGGGTGACTTTGACCAGCACACCCAGCGCGTACTCATTGAAGAATGGATCGCTGGTGTCGAATTGTTCCATCGGGTTGTAGCGGGCGGCAATCAGAATCCCGGCAGACTGCGTCGTCATCTCCTGCATCATCGCGCCTGGCACAATCGGAGCGCCAGGAAAATGGCCCGCGATGAAGAACTCGCTACCCGTGATTTGCTTCTCGGTAACGACCTGGTCATCAGTCATCGAGACAATCCGGTCCACCATCAGGTAAGGCGGCCGATGGTGCAGATATTCTTCCACATGATCAAATTGATGATGAAAATATTTCATGGTCATCCGGCGGTATGGCGAGTGAATCGGCTGGTGGCGTCCGCAGTTGACGAGCCCCGTGCATCGCCAGAATGTGGCTGGGACGACAGCTGATTATTACAGTTCAAACGGCAAAGAGATATGGCCTGGTCGCTGGATGTCAGACCAGAAGCTCTCGATCCGATTACCGGCTGCGACTGACAGGCTACCAGCGTTATCCGGCGTCCCGCTGGACGGTTAACCCGACGTCGATTTGTTGGAAGGATATTTACCACCATGCCGGAAGGACACACGATTCACCGAATCGCGAAAGACCACCAACGGTGGTTTGCTGATCAAAAAATGGGCGTCGCCTCGCCGCAGGGACGCTTTCAGGAGGAAGCGGATTTCCTGAGCGGTAAGAAGTTGAAAAGGGTAACGGCGCACGGAAAACATCTGTTCTACCACTGGAGCGGCGACCGCCTCATCCATGTCCACCTGGGGCTGTATGGCAAATTTCGAATCCACCGGAATCCGGCACCTGATCCGCGAGGTGCCGTTCGCTTGCGGATGATTGGCCGAGAGCGAGCGTTCGATTTGAACGGTCCCACTCGCTGCCAGTTGATCGATCGGAAACAGCATCGCAGCGTCCTGGCGCGTCTGGGTGAAGATCCATTGCAGGATGAAGCGTGTCCGGAAGTGGTCTGGCAGCGGATGAGTCGAAGTCGAGGAGCGATTGGCAGCCTGTTGCTGAATCAATCCATCATTGCTGGCGTGGGCAACGTTTATCGGGCGGAACTGCTGTTCCTGTTAGGTATCGACCCCATGAAACCCGGTACCGAAATCGAACGTGGGCAATTCGATGAGCTGTGGAAGCTGACGGTGGATCTGCTCAACACGGGCGTCAAATACAACCGCATCATCACGGCCCACCAGCGGGCCGATGGCAAGCCGCTGAGTCGACTGAAATCGGCCGAAAGACTGAATATCTACAAGAAGAAAAACTGCCCAAATTGCAAGGCTCCGGTGTCCAAATGGGCATTGGCGAACCGCAGCATCTATGCCTGTCGAACCTGCCAGGTGTGAAGCGGTTGCGGCGGGCAGATTCTTCCCGGTGTCGGCCCGGGCATGCCAACGGGGCTTTCTGTACGTGGAAGCTCGAGTTGCGCGGCTCGTCAACCAAACAGCGACTTGGCCAAATTATCGATTATCGACTAGGATCACCGCGTCGACTACGATCACCACGATCCAATTGGTACAGTTTCGCAGGCGATTTCGAACAGCCATGACATCCGCCACATCCTGGTCCCGCGGCGTGGACGCCCGGCCTGAATGAGCGAATCAGATGCCAGGCGGCAAGCGCCACGATGAAAACGGCGATCACGGTTTGCCAGTCAATGATTGGCCAATCAACTTGCATGGCTGCAACTGCTCCTAACCCAACAATGCCCGCGATACCTGGAAGACGAGCCACGCTCCAAGATAGGCCAGCACGGTCATATAGACAAACGTGAAGATCGGCCAGAACCAGGAATTGGTTTCCCGCTTGATCACGGCCAGTGTCGACGAGCACTGGGCACACAAGGCGAAAAATACCATCAGCGACAGCGCGACGGGCAAGTTGAACAGCTTTTCGTCGGTCCCATCGCGGGTGGCGTTCTTCAGAGCGGATTTGAGTGACCGATCTTCTTCGTCAACTTCCGGTCCCATGCCGAACAAGACACCCATGGTTGAGACGACAACCTCGCGGGCCGGGAAGGACGCGATGGCCGCGCTGCCCAGTCGCCAGTCCCAGCCAATCGGCTCGACCAGCGGCTCGACCCATTTTCCAGCCCGCCCCAGGTAACTGTGGGTCAGCAGATGCGTATCGATGGCGTTGTTGACGGATCGCAGATTCTCATTGACGATTTCGACTTCATCGGATTCCGCGGGCAATTGCTCAATCTGTCCCAACAGCCGTTCTCGCTGATCTTGCAGTCCGGCCGGCAGCGAATCCAGATCGTGGGGAAAATAAGCCGCCGCCCAGACAACAATCGTGGCCGCCACGATGATGGTGCCGGCATCTTTGACGAACGCCGCGCCACCGTCGTAAGTCTTGCGCCAGATATTCCGCAGTCGGGGAATCTTGTACGTCGGAAATTCCATGACGAAAGTGGAGGAGCCGGATGGCAGCATGGTCTTTTTCAACACCCAGGCGACCGCAATCGCGACCACGATCCCCAGGCAGTACATGGCCAACATGGTCAAGCCCTGCAAGCCGAATCCAAACCAGCTGGCCGCGGGCACGAAGGCAGCAATCATCAGCGTGTAGACGGGCAATCGCGCGCTGCAACTCATCAAGGGTGCAATCAGGATGGTGATCAGTCGTTCCCGCTCGTTGTGGATGACGCGCGTGGCCATGATGCCTGGTATGGCGCAGGCAAACGAGGATAACAGCGGGATGACCGTCATGCCGCTCAAACCGATCCGCGAAAGATACTTGTCCATCAGGTAAGCCAGCCGCGCGAGATATCCGCAATCTTCCAGAATCGCCAGCAGCAGAAACAGCAACATGATTTGGGGCAAGAAAACCAATACGCCGCCGACCCCGGCAATCAACCCGTCCACGATCAACGAATACAACGCGCCATCGGTGGACGCGCCAGCAGGGCAAACAGGCCATCGGTCCAGCCGGTAATCGTCGCCATCAACCAGTCGATGGCCGTCGAAGCGGGATCGGCCGCCCAGAATACCAGTTGAAACGTGAAGGCCATCACCACCAGCGCCACGACCAGACCCAGGACTGGATGAGTCAACCAATGGTCCAGGAGGTCCGGATCAGAAGAGCCGGTTCGCGTGCTGGTCAAAGAGTGGGGCAGCTGAGACTCAATCCAGCGGTAGCGACTTGTGGATTCGGCCTGGGCAAATGAACTGTCGTTGATCAGGTCACGGCGTTCGGCGTCCAGCGCCTGCAGAAACCGGGTATCGGTACGGTCTCGCATCTGTTCGATCATGTATCCGTCCGTATCGAACAACATCCGCGTGACCAGAAATCGACTGACATCCTGCAGTCCGGCACTGGCCTGTTCCAGCCGTTGAATGCGATGTTTCCAGGCATCGTCAAACGGATCGTGGGGAGCAGGCGGCGGCCCCGCGATAGCCTCGTTAATCGAGCGACGCAATTCGGGGATGCCCAAGCCTCGGTCGGCCTGAGTCGGAACGACCCGAACACCAAGGATCCTGGAAAGCCGATCGACGTCGATCACCATGCCGAACTTTGCGGCAATATCAACCATGTTCAATACGATCACGGTTGGTCGTTGCAATTCCAGCAACTGACTTACCAGATATAGATTACGATGCAAATTCGATGCATCAATAACGCAGACGATGACGTCAGGTGCCCGGGTTGCCGGCGGATCACCCAGCAGGACATGAACACTGAGCATCTCGTCCGGCGAGCGGGGAGCCAGGCTGTAGGTTCCCGGCAAATCAACGACTTCGATTGAACGATTGCCGAATTGGTACTTGCCCGTCCGCTTTTCAACCGTGACTCCGGGGTAGTTCCCGGTCTTTTGATGCAGACCCGAAAGCGCATTGAACAACGTCGACTTACCCGTGTTGGGATTACCAATCAAGACGACCCGAGAGACTTGCTGTTTGACCGGTTGATTCACGATGGGAACCGCATGGGAGGCAGTATCGTTCATCGCAGCGCCGGCCCATTCACATTCACGACTCTCACCTCAACGACTGATAGCCCCAAACGCTAAATCCGCGACACCAGCACACGCAATCGGCCGGCCGGCCGCAGACACATTTTCGAATGGCCACATTGCACGATACAGGGGCAGCCACGCTGCAAACAGCAAAGCTCGACGCCAGTCCGGATGCCCATTTCAGCCAGTCGGGCAATTTCGTCCGCGTCTCCCCGCATTTCTTCCACGCGCACCCGCTGACCTTTCCGAATCTGCTGGATCGGCAGCACTACGGGCGATTTGATGTTCGGTTTATTCACCGTCGCTGAGCTTCCGATTAGCAGCAGGTTCGTTATTGAGATTCAATCTCAACATGGTAGGTTATTCCGGGCGGTTCGGCAAGAGACGTATGAAACCGAATCCTCCCAATTTCTCGGGGCCATGAAGGACGAAATCAACCTGGCTTCCATTTTCGGTATTAGCTTGCAGGCGACCTCAGACGCGTTATCATCCGCAATCGTCTTCCCTGTCGACCGCCTTCCGGGTTCGGATGGGGTGTCCAGTCAACAAGGAATGCGTTTTACCGACTTGTCGCATATGGCGGCACGTCATTCTTGTCCGAAAAGGTGAGTAGATATGAGCAAGTCAATTCATTTGTTGGTCACCGCGTTTTCAGCAGTCTGTTTCTTGTGTGGGCATTCGCTTCATGGCCAGGTCCAGGCCGAACCGACCGAGTACCACAAGCTGTTGGCCGAAGATGTAGGGACATGGGATTGTGAAATGAAGTTCTGGGCGAATGGCCCGGATGCGGAGCCGATGACGGCCCAGGGGAGCGAGGTCAATCAGATGTTTGGTGACTACTGGTTGGTCAGCAAATTCAAAGGCGAATTTGGTGGTCAGGAATTTGAGGGCCGGGCTTCTTTGGGATATGACATGGCCAAGAAAAAGTACGTGGGGACCTGGTTTGATACGATGTCACCCTACATGAGCTTCATGGAAGGTACCTACGACGAAGCAACCAAGACGATGACGATGATGACCAAAGGGACCGGCCCGGACGGCAATCCCTCGGTTGGAAAAAACGTCACGGTCACCAAGGCAGACGGCACCCGGGTCTTTTCGTTGTATTCCCAGATGCCGGGAGGTGGAGATGGCCTGGTGAAGATGATGGAGATAGTCTATCGAAAAAAATAGAGGTGGTTCTTCCTCGCCGCCATGGCTGCGCTCAGCGGCACGGCCGTGGCGATTTTTCCTGATTCGATTGGCGGATCGCGAACCGCTATCGGCCGAGCTGGATTCTACATTTGGGACAGCCTGCCCAGCTTGTCTTTTCCAACTTTTTCAAGTGGGACAGGCTGCCGGCCTGCCATCTCCAGCCTTTGGAAAGGCTGGTAGCTTGCTCCGATAGGAATGCGCTGATCCTACGCTACCGGAGTTGCCGCTGCCGGTACCGGAAAGTGTTGGCAGAGGTCTTCGATCTGTTGCCGTACCTCGGAAAGCATGGCGGAATCATCCGGGGATTGCATGACCCGTACAATCCAGCCGCCAATTTCTCGCATCTGATCAGGACCCATGCCGCGGGTTGTCAGCGCAGGGGTGCCAACGCGGATGCCACTGGGGTCCAGCGGCTTTCGTTGGTCAAAGGGGATCATGTTCTTGTTGACCGTAATGCCACACCGATCTAGCGCTTCTTCGGCAATTTTCCCGGAGATGCCAACGGATGTCGCATCGATCAGGCAGAGATGGTTTTCGGTACCGCCGCTGACCAGTGTCAATCCGCCCCGCTTCAGCGATTCCGCCAGTGCCTTGGAATTTTCTACCACGCTGCGGGCATACGTCTTGAATTCCTCTTTCAACGCCTCGCCAAAACAGACCGCCTTGCCGGCGATCACATGCATCAACGGACCACCCTGCATGCCCGGAAAGACACTGCGGTTAATGTCCTTGGCGGATTTTTTCTTGCACAGAATCAGACCTCCTCGAGGACCGCGGAGTGTCTTGTGCACGGTGGTGGTCACAAAGTCGGCCACTTCAACGGGATTGTCATGAACGCCACCGGCGACCAGTCCCGCGTAGTGGGCCATATCGACAAACAGAATGGCACCGACTTCGTCGGCGATTTCCCTGAACCGGGCGTGGGGAATTTCTCGCGGGTAGGCATGGCTCCGGCCACAATCATCTTGGGTTTGTGTTCCCGGGCCAAAGCAGCGACCTGGTCAAAATCAATACGATGGTCATCCGCACGGACACCGTAGTGCACGAAATCGTAGAGAATCCCAGACAGGTTCAACTTCATCCCATGCGTCAGGTGGCCACCATGGGCCAGATCGAATCCCAGTACTTTGTCACCGGGTTGCAGGCAGGTAATGTAAACCGCCTGATTGGCCTGCGAACCAGAATGAGGTTGAACATTGGCGAATTCGGCGCCGAACAGCTGCGTGGCGCGATCCCTCGCGATATTTTCAACCACGTCAACGAATTCGCACCCTCCGTAATAGCGTCGTCCTGGATATCCTTCCGCGTATTTATTGGTCAATACGCTGCCGACCGCTTCCATGACGGCGGGGCTGGTATAGTTTTCGCTGGCGATCATCTCCAGGCCAAGATGCTGCCGGCTCGCTTCTTCCTGAATGACGGCAAATACTTCTGGATCCTGGGTTTGAAGAACATGCATGACTTCCGCCTGAAATGGGTGATTTACGTCTGTTAACAGAGGGCTGATATCAAGGAACCGATTTTCCTGCCACTGGATTGCCGATTGCTGGACATTTTCTCCCGATTTCGATCCGAAACCCGCCAGCGATCTACCGGCGCGGATGGCTCAATGGTGACGACCAGCTGACCTTCATTATCGCTCATGGCTGATGGCGATTCGTTAATCCGTAAACAGATTGTACCGGATATATCAAACTGGACAGGCCCTCCTTTGCCGATCGCGACCGTTTGTACAAGGCTTTCCGTCTGGTCCTCATCAGCCAGGACCGCCACCATCAGACAGCCCAGAGGATTTCCCCGGTAGTATTCAATCGTGACTCCCCCGGACTCGCAGGGCCAGGGCGTTCCGTCGCGATTGGCCACGATAAATTGACCCTCCGGCAGAATCTCGAATTGTTGGCCGGCTTGGACTTGGATGGAAGTGGCTTGCCAGCTGCATCCGCTTTGGACGATAAACCGGGTGCTCGATTCCGGAGCAATCACAGCGTCGCGTAATCGGCCACGGTCCACGTCGTAGCCAAACTCAATCTCCTCTACAAACAGTTTCCAATCGCGGTTCAGTGCCGCTCGTTTTGGCCGGATGGACGATTTGACGTGCTGATTAAAACGCTCGGCGGTCAGTGCTACTTTGCCTGGCCACCGAGCAAATGCGGTGTCGGATAGCGGGTGTCGGGACAGAAATTCGCAGGCCGCCCAGCTCCAGGCATAGTAACGAACCTCGCGAAAAACCGACGGAGGAAAATTGAAAATGTCCTCCAGCGATAACGTCTTGCCGGCGCGGCAGTCATCCTGGACGATCTTGATCCGCCCCCAATATTCGGCTTCCTGGCGGTTGCGCAACGAGTGATTCAATGTCAGCTGACCATTTTGCCAGCGATGTACGGCAAGCAACTCGGCCATGCCTTCGGTATACCAGGGCGCACCGGTTCCGCCCAGGAACCACTGCATGAATGCATGCGTTCCTTCATGCAACAGCAAGTGCCGCGTGTAGTAATTTCCCCGTTGAAGATAAACCCACATTTCATGACCGCGCTGGAATCCCGCCAGAAAATCCGGCAGATCACCCGGGATCAGGCCGGCCCTGACAAATCGGGGGCGGTCAGCAATCACCATGCCTTTCATCCGCCAGGCATCGGCGCGGGTGCGTTTGATATCGAAATACTCACACCACTGGGCGACAGCCGCATCAAAGACGACTGTCAATTCGTCGATATCGGGGCGGCCCTTGAGATCGGTGTACAGATCCAGATGTTTGCTGGGCTGGACCTCAATGCCGTTGGCGACAACCCGCTGCGCGTCGATTGGCAGCGGTCCCGGCAGGTTCGGATTAATCTGTTGCATCCGTTTCCGTTGCTCGCGTTGATCGGGCAGCTGGGCCTGAACCTCGATCTCGGCCGCCAGCACCGCCAGCATCAGGAGCACGATCATGTGTGGCTTTTTGACCAACGCGAAGCCAATTTCAATTCCGGTGGTGGGGCTGTGAGGTACGTCTGAGTACGATCTATAAATAATTGTAGACTCGATTTGTGACTTTCATAAACCGCAGATAAAGCCAGATGAATTTTTCAGTTCCATTGCGGATGATTCCGCGATGCTCAATCCTGCTGGTGGCCGCCAGTCTGCTGGCTGCCGGATGCATCTCCAGGGCACCGGAGGAAGTGGTCGTCTATTGTGCGCTGGACAAGGAGTTTTCCGAGCCCATTCTGGATCAATTTGAATCGGCGACGGGGATCCGTATCTTGCCCAAGTTTGATGTGGAATCCAACAAGACGGTCGGGCTGGCCAATGAAATCATTCAACAGGCTGGTCGCCAGCGATGCGATGTATTCTGGAATAATGAGATCTTGCATACGCTACGATTAAAGAAGCGGGGTTTGTTGGACGTGTACGTCAGTCCGCTGGCCGACCAGTATCCCCCGCAGTTTGTTTCCAGCGCCTTCGATTGGTATGGGTTCGCCGCCCGGGCCCGGGTCATCCTGGTCAATGTCGATCGGTTGCCAAATCGCGAAGCTTGGCCGACATCGATTGTGGATCTGGTGGACGACAGGTGGCAGGGGAATTGCGGAATGGCCCGCCCCTTGTTCGGCACGACCGCGACCCATGCGGCGGTTCTGTACGCCCGGTGGGGAAACGAACGGGCCAGCCAATTCTTCCAGGATGTTGCCAATAACGTGGTTGTCGAAAGTGGCAACAAACAGGTGGCGATCAATGTGGCCCGTGGCAGGTATGCATGGGGCCTTACCGACACTGACGACGCGATCATTGAAATCGAGGCTGGCCATCCCGTGGCGATTGTCTTTCCCGATCAGGGCGACGATCGGGACGGCGCATTGCTGATTCCGAACACGATCTGCATTGTCAAAGGTCCCCACCGCGATCATGCCCGACGGCTGATCGACTACCTGCTGCAGCCTGCGGTGGAGCAACAGCTGGCACGCGGGGCCAGTGCCCAAATCGCATTGAATCGAAACAGCCAGCAGCGATCGCGAGTGGAACCGAAAAACTTGAAAGTCATGGAAGTCGATTTTGAAAAAGCCGCGGAAGCCTGGGATCAAGTCAAGAACGAGTTGAGAATGATCTTTCCAAACTGACGAGCAATCGTTGAACCGTCTGCTGCTTCTACCAGCATGATCACACCATGGTTGTTGCTGTTTGACTTGGGGGCAGGAGCTTGCCTTACCCGGCTTGGGCGGCCCAGGGGTTCGTCGCCCCAGGCCAAGATACCGCCTTGAGGAATTCGTCGACGATCTGGCTCAAACCGGGACCAACCTGATAGTTTGTCGCCGCTTCCCGAACCACGGCCGAATCGCTGACGTTCGACTCGGAAAGCTGGTCTTCCAAACGATGCAGGTACGACAGGGCCAATTGCAACGACTGTTCGGCGGTGGTCATGGACCCGCGTCCAAGCTGGCATTTCGCGTGTTGAATCGACGCCCTCGCCGCGTCCAGGCTGTCCCGCACATCATCAGCGTCGAATGGACAGAGCGGTGTTGGCGAATGTTCGGCGGGATGATGGAGGTCCAGTTCATCCCGGAGGACGCGGATATCCAGCGGAGCATCAATACCGAGTTGAACTTTCGAAGAACGGGTTCTCAGGACTTCGACGGTGATGCCCAACGAGGGGAACCGAACTTTTTCTTTTGCGCGGCGTGAAAGAACGAGCATCGAGCTTCCTTTCTGTTGAAATGAAAGTGAATCACGCGATTCGCATCCTAACGCGGCTGACCCGTGGCCCGCCGGTGACCGTTCGCCGTATCTTGCGGCACGATGCCAACAGCATCCATCTGTGGCCGAATCGTGTACTGCCTGTTGTCCCGAATTTCTTGCCCTTGTCAAGATCAATCGTGTACATTTATACACTAACGTCGTGAATGACCCGAATGGCATGGTTTTGCAATGAAGTCCAACGGGGCGAACTGTCAGAGGATGGCGAGAACAGAATTGGGGTGACAGCTTGGTGTCGACGGAGAACGTCGATCAGGCGGATAGCCCCACCAGTTCGCTGCCACTGGTGGCGGTTACCACCGTTCCGATCAGCGTATGGGCCGTTGCGTCGTAGATGCCAATCGGAATGGTCTGCCCGATCAACCGTTCGGTACCATCGAAGACGACAATGCGATCGCAGTGGGTGCGACCCGTCAGCTGGGTCGGGATCCCCGACTTCAGATTGTCCGCATCGGCTTTCTTGCTGGGGCCTTCCACCAGAACCTCGACACGGCTGCCCAGGAATTTCTGGTTGTCTTCTTCACTGATCTGATTCTGCACGGCCAGCAGATGCCGGTTGCGTTCCCGCTTCACTTCAAACGCAATATCGTCCGGCAGATTGTCAGCCGCCCTCGTTCCCGGCCTCTGGCTGTACTTGAAGATAAAGCTGTTCTTGAATCGGCACTCCTGTACCAGGTCGACGGTCTGCTGGTATTCCTGGTCGGTTTCGCCGCAGAATCCAACGATGAAGTCGCTGGATACCGCCGCTTTGTCCCCCAGAGTTTCATCGATTCGACTCATCATGGCCCGGTAGTCTTCGACGGAATAGCCGCGTTTCATTCGTCGCAGCACGTCATTGGAACCGCTCTGCGCGGGCACATGCAGGTAGGGGGAGACCTTGGGCAGATCGCGAACCGCGGACAGCAGCTCGTAGGTCATGTCCTTGGGGTAATTGGTGACGAACTTGATCCGTTCGATGCCTGCAATTGGATGCAGGGCATGCAACAGGTCGGCCAGCCGTGTCGTGCCCTCGTTGCCACGATGCTGGTAACTGTTGACCGTTTGACCCAGCAGCGTGATTTCCTTGCAACCCTGGTCCGCGAGGATCCGGGCTTCGTCCAGAATTTGTGCAGGTGGGCGGCCCTGCTCGGGGCCGCGGGTCATGGGAACGATGCAATAGGTACAGAACTTGTCGCAGCCAATCTGAATTCTCAGGAAGGCCTGAAAGGGCGTCGGTCGCATGGTCGGATCGCGAAGCGGATCGAACGTTTCGTGGCTACGTTTGATGTCGCCGACCGCGCCGTCCCGGCGGCCCATGCTCAAGGCAGTCAATTGTCCCCCCGACTGTCGAACCTGCTCGATCAGATCAGGAATCTGTTGCAGTTGGCCAGGTCCCACCACGATGTCGACGAACGGCGCTTTCTCAAAAATCAATCGCTGGTCTTTTTGGGCCATGCAGCCCATCACACCGATAATCTTATGAGGATACTTTTTTTTCTCCTGTTTTAACCGGCCGAGGGCGCTATAGGTCTTGTTTTCCGCCTGCTCGCGGACGCTGCAGGTGTTGAACAGGATGGTATCGGCATCCCCAACCCCTCGGGCCAGCTCGTATCCCCTTTGACGAAGGCTGGCCACAACCATCTCACTGTCCAGCATGTTCATCTGGCAGCCGACGGTTTCGATATATAGTCGGTGCGGTTGATTCACGACCCGTTTGATCCGTATTAGCTTCCATTTGAAACGAATTTCGCCATCGGCGGAGTGCGGTTCAGTTTAACACGCGCGTAACGACAGTGGCGAGGCGAAATTGCAATTTTGAATTGGGTCACCCGCGGGATATATTGGGGAAGGCTTGCTGGTTGCGGACACGCCTTTTTTCCGATCACGATATCGACTGTTTCTCGAGGACCGACTTCATGTATTCGTTTCCAGGTTTCGCGATGACTTTGACGCTGATGCCGGTTCTCGTCGCGCCAGCTTTTGCCGAGGCTTGCTGGCCAGCCAGCGAATTCGAATCATCTCGGCAACCGATGCAGAACCAGGCGGAGGACGGTTCCCCCGATCCGCGCCAGGTTCGGCCGGAAATCGAAAGCCGGTCGGCCAGCATGGCTTTGACTCTCGAATCTGAAAGCGGTGAGGAAAACGGCCAGCCAAGGCGCCGCGGTGGAGTGCAAACAAAGGTCGAAAACGGCGTTCGAACGATTTCCGTAGTGGAACCTGAACGTGACATCCAAATCGTAGAAGATCCTCGGACTGGTATCATCGTAACCCTGGTCCGTCGGTACGGACCGCAGGACGAGGCGCGGTTGAAGAGCCGGCACCCCGAATTGGCCGACTACGTTGAAATGTTTCCCCGGGAAATCGGAGATCACCAGGTCGAATTGAACTTGACCATCACATCCACTTTCCGGGCCCGGACGTCCGCCCAATTGCAGACGAAACATCCCGAAGCCTTCAATCTGTACCGCCGTTACCGGAAAGCCCGCTGAAGAGAAGCGCCGCTATTTGATCTGTTGTCCCGTCTGGATCCGATTTCCCCTGAGGAAATCGGCGACGGGCATGGCCTTGCGACCCGCTGGCTGGATGGTCCGGATCGACAACGCCTGTTCGCCGGTCTGGATGGCCAGCAAATCGGGCTGCGATGCCACCACGACTCCGACCGGAGCGTTGGTTTCGACGTTCATCACGTCCGCGTCATGAATGATCAGCCGATGCTCGTGTCGGCCGTCGTGCCATTGACAATAGGTGGTTGGCCAGGGTTTGAATGCCCGAATCTGATTGACGATCTGCCGCGCCGTCCGGGTCCAGTCAATTCGCCCATCGGATTTTTGCAGCCGGGGTGCCTGGCAGGCGGCCGAGCGATCCTGGGGCTTGCCGATCGGCGCCCGCCCGTCCCAATGTTCCAGTAAGTCGATAGCCTCCGCGACGACCGCAACGCCCATTTCGCTTAGTCGTTGTTCGACCTGCACGGCAGTCTCCCCGTCCCCGATCGCCAGTCGCGCCGTTGCCAGGCAGGGCCCGGCGTCCATGCGGGGGGTCATATGGATCACCGTCACTCCCGTTTCAGTTTCGCCGTGATAGATTGCCCAATGAATCGGCGCGGCACCCCGGTAGCGTGGCAACAGCGAGCCGTGCAGATTGATGCCCCCCAACCGGGATGCGCGGAGGCAGCGGCGGGAGAGGATCTGACCATAGTCACAGACAAAAAAAAGATCCGCCGACATCTGCTGCAACTGTTCGACGGTTTCATCGGCATTGCAGGAAGCCGGTGCGAGGATCGGCATGTCATGGCGCTCGGCGAAATCGCGGACGGGATTGACGCTGGTTTTTCGCCGTTTGCCGGGATCACCAATGGGGCGGGTGACCACGGCCTGTACTTCGTGAGCCGATTCTCTCAGGTAAGCGAGCGTCGGCACGCAGAACGGACCAGTACCAAAAACGACTAATTTCATGATGTTCGACCCTCGAAGTACGTCCTGTTGCGAAATGCCACGAGTATGGATTCCCTTCGAAGCGACGGGGGCAGGCGGATACTCGCCATGGTCCTGGTCATTAACAGTATTTGTTTTCGAAGGCCTGCCGTTGTTGGTGGATCACGTCATCTGCCGGCATTTTTCCAGAACGGCGGCGACTTTCAAATTCCAACTGGAATTCCTCCAGATCCGGTTCGATTTGCTTTCTCTCGAAGTCACTCATGCGATCGATGAACAGTACCCCGTTGAGATGATCAAATTCATGTTGGACCGCCCTTGCCAGCAGGCCGTCGACCGTCAGATCGATTTCGCGTCCCGTCAGGTCGTACGCACAAACGCGTACCCGGGCGGGTCGCGCGACCTGGCCGTGAACGGCGGGGATGCTCAAGCAACCCTCTTCCGCCTGGTCTGTCCCTTTGGGTTGAGTGACAACCGGGTTGATCAGAACCATTTCCTCACCGTCGCCACGTTCGCCGGCAAGATTGATGATAAACAACTGCAACGGCAAATCGACCTGATTGGCCGCCAAGCCAATCCCTCGCGCCGCGTACATCAAGTCGAACATTTCCGCCACGATGGAACGCAATTCCCGATCGACCCGTTGAATCGGTTTGGCTTTGTATCGCAACGTGGGGTGAGGATAGTAAACGATTTCCAAAACAAATCTCGCTGAATTCGAAAGTAAAATTGTGGTTCAAGTTCCAGGCTCAATCATTCCGCAGGTTGCTGGCAAATGGCTTGTCAAAACGTGCAGCGTCAAACGTCTGATCGATCGTTGCTCAGAACCTGTCTGGTAATGGGGTCAGCCATAAATCAGGCTTATTCCAAACTTACAAAAAAAATGGCGTCACCAATGGATCGATTTTAAAAAAAACTTTTTTTGAAGACAGAATTAAATGTCGGCGCGGGGGGCTTGACTCGTTTCGTCGTATCAATTCCCGAACCGTCGCTAGAAAATTTCAGGGCGATTCTTTTCGCGTCATACGATTGCTCAAGTCAAGCAGCAAATCCATTTCTTCCGGTCCAGAAATTCTGTCCAAAAAAAACGATCCTGTTTGCTTGACAACCTGAAGCCGGATCCCAAAATGTGCCGATGCGTTGTGCGTTCAGAGCAAGTGCAAGGACGACCTGCAGTGAGGAAAGCAGGTTCAGATTCCGTGCCAGGGTGAATAGCCCGAGACAGCGAGTTGGATTTCGCGTGGCAAGGTTTTTTCCAATCATTTTGTTCGAAGCAGGATGCTTTTTTCGCGGTGCTCGACCAGCATGCCCCATGAGATACCCATGTCGGTGCAACCGCGATACCTCACGCCTGAAGATTGGGTGGCGGCGAACGAGGGAAGCGACAGTCGGCGACTACATCGCGGAACGGACGATCCACACCCTGTTTATGTTAAGCATCCGAGGATGGTAGTTCGATAGGGAAATCAGCGCGGCTGAAACTTGGCAAACTCCGGAAATCTTCTGCCAAACAACAATTCAGTTGCGGACTACCGTGTTGACCACGAGGGTCGATGGGATGCCGAATGAGAGCTAAATCGTGGGGTTCACACCCAGCGATTTGGTGAAAGCGACGACACGGTTCGGAAGCCTGTCGTCGCTTTTTTTGTTTTCACGCCCGCTTCCCATTTGCCACGAAGAATTCGCTGGTTGTTCAACCCCATGCCAGACTGTCTCGTTGCGTTCGGATCCAATATCGGCGATGGCGCGACCGTGTTTGCAAAGACGCGACAGCAACTGGAAAGCCATCAGGAGATGCAGGATGTGGTGGCCAGCCCCCTGGTCCGTACCCGGCCGGTGGGCGGATCGGGTCAGCGTCCTTCGTTTCTTAACGCCTGTCTTCGACTCAAAACCGCCTTGCCGCTGCCGACCATTTTCCAGATGCTGCTGGAGCTGGAGCAGCAGTTTGGTCGAAGACGCGTCGAGCATTGGGGGGATCGGGTCATCGATCTGGACCTGTTGCTCTATGACGATCACCAGTGCCATCGCCAGGAACTGGTGGTTCCGCATCCAAGGATGAGCTTTCGAAGATTCGTGTTGCATCCTGCTGCAGCCAGATTGCCGGGGATATGATCCACCCTCCGTCCGGACTGACCATCGCCGCCCTGTTGAATCAACTCGACAGCCGACCCGATCAGATCGCGTTGGTTTCCACGTGGACACCGGAGTTTGGATACGCGGAACAGTGGCTTGCCGATTCCTGTACGTCCCGCGGTTGGCAATTTCAGGCAATATACGATCTGGCCTCGCTGGCTGCGGAATCGGCGAGCATCAAGTTGCTGATGTACGCGGACGGGATCGACCGCCAGCTTGGGGAACACGCCAGCCGGTTTGCGGGCCCAACATTGAAACTGCAGCAGCTGGATCCACGGACGATCGTCTGCGAAACCGCCGCCGCGATCCAGTCGATGAGTCGACTTTAATAGACATGGGCGCGGAAGGTCGTCCCTTGAACCTGTGTTTCTGTTCAGATTTACGTTTCCGGCAGCCAGTTTCAATATCCTCGATCGGCGAAAAGCAGTAACATGGGGCCATTCGATGGCCGGTACAGTTTTCGGGATCCAGTGATGAAGATTCTGATCGCAAGTAGTGAAGTTTTTCCTTTTTCCAAAACGGGTGGACTGGCGGACGTAACTGGAGCCCTGCCGGGACAGTTGCGGCAGCTGGGTCACGATGTCGCCGTATTCATGCCTGCTTACCAAGGCATCCAGCAGGCCGGTGAGCGTTTTGAACCGACGGGTATCGAATTACACATCCCCCTTGGTCGTAGTCTTTCCGTCGGCCGGTTGCTGAAGGGGCGGTTGCCTTCCAGTGACGTGACCGTGTTTGCCGTCGAGCAGGACGAGTATTTTGATCGACCGCAGTTGTATGGCGAGGGAGGCCACGATTATCCCGACAATTGCGAACGGTTCGTATTTTTTTCACGCAGCGTACTGGAGGCCGTCCGTCTGCTGGACTGGATTCCTGATCTGATTCATGTGAACGACTGGCAAACCTGTTTGATTCCGGCCCTGTTGAAAACCGAGTTCTCCGGAACCCCGGTATACGAAAACATGGCCTCGCTCCTGACGATTCACAACCTGGCGTACCAGGGCAGTTTCTGGCACTGGGATATGCTGTTGACCGGGCTGGATTGGAAGTATTTCAATTGGAAACAGATGGAATTTCATGGGCGTCTGAATTTGCTGAAGACCGGCATTGTATTCGCCGACGCGATCAATGCGGTAAGTCCGACCTATGCCGCGGAAATCCAGACCCCGGAGTTTGGTTGTGGTCTGGATGGCGTCTTGCGATATCGCAGTGATGTGCTGTCCGGCATTCTGAACGGAATCGACAAACAGGAATGGAACCCCGCTACTGATCGGCATATCGCCGTGAATTATGACGTCGACAGTTGGCAGCAGGGGAAAGCCGCCTGCAAAGCTGCGTTGCAACAGGAGCGTGGCCTGCCGGTTCGCTCGGACGTTCCGCTGATCGCCATTATCGGTCGCTTGGCGGAGCAGAAAGGCTGGTCCCTGCTATTGCCCGTGATGCAAAACTGGTTGGTCAACCGTCCGGCCCAATGGATCGTGCTGGGCACAGGGCAACCCGAGTATCAGCAGGCATTGGCCGAATTGGCTCGACAATTCCCGGATTCGTTCTCGGTGGAGCTGGGATTCTCCAACGAGCTGGCCCATCGGATCGAATCGGCGGCCGATATTTTTGTCATGCCCAGCGAATACGAACCGTGCGGCTTGAACCAGCAGTACAGTCTGGCCTACGGAACGATCCCCGTGGTTCATGAAACCGGTGGCCTTGCCGATACGGTGGTGGATACCCATGCGGAAACCATTCAAAACCGTACCGCCAACGGCTTCAGTTTTCGCGGTCTTGAAGTGCATCAACTGGACGCCTCGCTGCGACGGGCGGTGGATTGCTACCAGGATGATCCGGATACCTGGGCGCAGCTGGTAACGACGGGCATGAGCCAGGACTGGTCATGGGCGGTCAGTGCGAAGAAGTACTCCCGCCTGTACGAACAGATCGTCGCGCGGAAGCTTTCCCCACAGAACGCATAGCGGGAGGCAGATGGCTGATTTACGATACGATCCGGTATCTGGAGTCTGGGTTGCCGTCGCCCGCAAACGTCGCGAGCGGCCCATGGAGTTCATTCCACTGGAACAGATCCATCAGCAGATTATCTGTCCGTTCTGCCGTGGTAACGAGGACGAGACCCCCCGGGCCATGGCGGCCTGGCGAAAGGATGGTAGTCAACTGACGGCGGACGATGATTCGTCGTCATGGACCATTCGTATTATTCCCAACAAGTACCCATCGCTTTCCGAGGAACCGGGCAAACTTTCCTGTGGACCGTATGACTGCGTCGAGCAGGACGGAATTCAGGAATTGGTGATTCCGACGCCGCGACATGTGACGAGCATCAGTGAATTGTCCATCCAGGAGCTGGGTGACTGCCTGAAGGCAACCCAGTTCCGGATGCAAACCTTGCGGCAGCGTACCGCATTGAAGCATCTGATGTGGTTCATGAACTGTCGCATGGCGGCCGGCGCCTCATTGGGCCATATTCACTTTCAGTTGATGGGGTCGCCGATTGTCAGTCCGGTCATGCAGGCACGCATGCAACGGAACGCACGGAACTTTCGCGAACGCGGTGAAAACCTGATGACGACGCTGCTGAACTGGGAATGTCAGCAGGAAGCGCGGATTGTGAAGGTATCCGAAAATTTTGTCATGTTGTGCCCGTTTGCCAGTCGGTTTTCATTTCAAGTCTGGATCATTCCGCAATCCACAGTTGCCGTTTTGCTGCAATCTGCTGGACTTCAACCAGGAACTGTCGGGGCTTTGTCGGTCCTACATCAAGAAGCTGGAACAGTTGTTGGACCAACCGGCTTACAATCTGCTATTGCACCTGGCTCCCGAAGCTCAATCCGAACCGGATCATTGGTTCATCGAGATTTTTCCCCGGCTCAACCGCATGGCAGGCTACGAAATCGGGACCGACATCTGGGTGAACCCGGTCCCACCCGAGATGGCCGCCAAAAGGCTGCTGTCATGATCATGCAGATGTAAGAAAAGACGATTGGATAAGTTCTGCTTGAAAAACCTGTTGCGTTGACCTGGTGAACCGAATCTTTCCCGGGAATTCACGATTTGCCTGTTCGGCATGCGGAAATTCGCTACAACAGTAGCAACCGTCGGTAACGGATTTCCTTTACTGGCGATTTCGAGGGATTCGATGGACGCGAAAGCTGGAGGGCGTAGCTCGCATCCCGCTGATTCGTCGCGATACCGGATCAAAACCGGCGTACCTTTCCAAGATCACACCAATCGAAACCATGATGCAACAGCCACAGATTCGACTCTGCCTGGTCCTTCACAACCATCAACCTGTCGGAAATTTTGACAACGTATTTGAAGCGTCCTACCGGGAGAGCTACCTGCCGTTTCTGGACGTATTCGAACCGTTCGAGAAAATCCGCATATCTCTGCACATCAGCGGGCCTTTGGTCAGATGGCTGCAACAGCATCATCCTGAGTACCTGGCAAGAATCGCCCGTTTGGTGTCCGTGGGACGAATCGAGATCCTGGGGGGGGCATACTACGAACCGATATTGGCCATGATCACTCAGCGGGACCGTATCGGCCAGATCCGGCACTATACGCAGTGGTTGGAAAGCAATCTGGGGGCGCAGATTCATGGGATGTGGATCCCGGAACGGGTCTGGGAAGCCGAATTTGCTTCGGATCTGGCGCGGGCCGATATCAAGTACACCGTACTGGACGATTTCCACTTTCGCCGCGCCGGTTTATCGGCGGAAAACCTGACCGGATATTACGTTACGGAAAATGAAGGTCGAACCGTTCGCGTCTTTCCCGGCAGCGAGAAACTCCGATACCTGATTCCTTTCGGTGAACCCGGGGAGACCATCGAATTCTGTCGCCAGTTGGCGGCGGAGCGGCCGGGTAGCGCGGTGGTCTTCGGCGATGACGGAGAAAAGTTCGGGACGTGGCCCGACACGTATGCCCATGTGTATGAACAGGGCTGGCTGCGCCAGTTCTTTGAATTGCTGACGACCAATAGCGACTGGCTGGTAACGTCGACCTTGGCCGAGGCCGTGGCGCAGACGCCCTCGCAGGGCAAAATCTTTCTGCCGGACGCCAGCTACCGCGAGATGACCGAATGGTCACTGCCGGTGGAAAAACAGATCGAATTCGATCACCTGCAGCACGACTTTGCCGAAGATGCCAGATGGCCTGCCGTGCGATCGTACATGGCAGGAGGGTTCTGGCGGAACTTCAAAGTCAAATACCCGGAATCAAATGAGATGTACGCGCGGATGATGTATGTCAGTCATCTGTTGGAATCCGCCGAATCGAAAAACGTCGACCCTTCGCTGCTGGAGTCCGCCCGCGATCACCTCTATCGCGGTCAATGCAACTGCAGCTACTGGCATGGTGCATTTGGCGGTATCTACCTGCCGCATCTCAGGAACGCGGTCTATCATCACTTGATTGCAGCCGAAAATATTCTCGAAGGTTCGCTTCGTGAGTCGGAGGCCTGGATCGAATGCACGGCGGATGATTACGATTTCGACGGCTGCCAGGAAGTTCGGCTGGCCAACGATCAGCTGGTCGGATGGCTGGCTCCCCAGCGGGGCGGCATGCTGTACGAACTGGATCTTCGCGACAGCGGCCACAACCTGCTGGCCACGATGCAACGGCGTCCGGAAGCCTATCATGAGAAAGTCCGCCAAGGTCAGAAGCAACACGACGGTGGGGCCGCCAGCATTCATGATCGCGTCGTCTTCAAACAGGAGGGCCTGGAAAACCGACTGGATTATGACCATCACCTGCGAAAATCGCTGATCGATCATTGCTGGGACCTGGATGTCAACGTCGATGCCATCGCCAGTGGAAACGCTCGCGAGCACGGAGATTTCGTGCACGCTGTCTACGATGCGACGATCCGCCGTAAGCCGGACCGAATCCAGGTCATGATGCAGCGGAAGAGCCAGTTGTTTGGACAGCAAATATCGTTGGCCAAGGGGATCACACTGAATGCCGGCAGCCACGACCTTGAAATCGCCTACATGATCGAGGGCCTGCCACCGAATTTTGAATTCCATTTTGGAGTCGAATTCAACTTTGCTGGAATGCCGGCTGGACAGGACGATCGTTATTTCCGAACCGGTCGTTCAAGACGAGAGGGTCAGCTGGGTGCCATGCTGGATCTGCAAGCAGAAGATCGTATCGAACTGGTTGACGAATGGCTGGGACTGGTGGCCGGGCTTGCTTTCGATGCGCCCTGCGGGATCTGGACGTTTCCCATTCAATCGGTCAGTCAATCGGAGTCCGGTTTTGAATTGGTCCACCAGTCGGTTGTGGTTCAACCTCACTGGATTGTGCGTGGCGACAGCAACGGTCGCTGGGTGACAAAGATGGTTCTATCCGCACATTCGGATGTTCCGACGCAACGTCTCCCGAATGAAAAGCGAGTTGTAGCGGAAACGCATTGATTCAGCACGATTTGCTGTTGAATCGGACTATATTAGATGCAACTCACCCAACTGGCTCTGTTGACATCATTCGATGCCCGCCAAACGAATCCGTGAACTTGTCGATTCATTGCCGGACAGCGAGCCGGAAACCATTCAGTTTCTGACGCACGCTGATCCGGACGTCAGCCTGTTTCAGCAGTTGTTTGCGATTGACCTCCGCTCGCTGGCGCTGCTCAGGATGGTCACCGGGTTGATATTGATTGGGAGTGTGCTCAGCCGCTTTTCCTCGGTAGACATGATGTACTCCGAAGATGGCATTCTTGACGTTGCTCTGAACCGGCAATTGATGGGCGATGGATTCTGGTCCGTCTACTGGTTCAATCATTCCAGCAATTTTGCCCAGCTGATGTTGATCATCACGGGTCTGGCCGCCGGGGCATTCGTATTCGGCTTCCAGACCAAGCTGATGAATCTGGCCTGCCTGGTCCTGTTGTGGAGCCTGCAGGTGCGCAATCCACTGTTGCTGACCGGTGGTGAAGTGCTGCTGCGGATGCTGTTTTTCTGGATGCTGTTTTTGCCCACCGGTGCGGTCTGGTCTATCGACGCGAATCATTATCAGGAACGACCGACTCGCTGGGTCGTTTCATCCGTGGCCACGCTGGCCATCATGCTGCAGGTGGTCTACATGTATTTTTTCACGGGCCTGGCGAAGCTGAATCCGTTCTGGATTTCCGGGGATGCCGTGGAGTATGCGTTGAATCTGGAGATGAGCGTCAAGCCGCTGGGTGAATGGATGTTGAACTATCCCGGACTGCTGGGTGTCATCACCATCGTGGTACTGGTGGCGGAGATTCTGACACTGTTCCTGATGTTTATCCCGCGGTTGTACCAGTTCAATCGGGGCGCACTGATGGGATTTTTCTGGATCATGCATATCGGTATCTGGTTGACGATGTCGATCGGGCTGTTTTCGGTTACCGCCATGGCGGCCTGGCTGATCTTCCTGCCCAGCGATGTGTGGAACATCTTCGTGGGTGAACCGGTTGGATTCTCGGAAAAAAGGAACTTCGCGCGTTCGGGGCAGTGGTTGGCACGCAGCCTGCAGGTCGTGTGCGGCTTTTTTCTGGTTTATGTGACCCTGCAGAATGTGGTCTTCGCGGTCGAGCAACGGACGTCACTCCGATTCAATACACTGCAGCGAATCGGCCGAGCCACGATGACGATCCAGCAGTTTCATATGTTTGCGGAACCACCGCTGTTCAGTCCGTGGTTTGAGTATCCGGCGCGGCTGAAGCAGGGGGAACGGGTGGACCTGTTTTCTCCGCGTCACAAATCAGTCGGCTTGAAACCGGATTCGGTCTATGAGTACATGGGTTCCCAGGCGTTTCGTCGGCTGCATTGGAATCTGATGACCCATCCCCTGTATCCTCCAGAATCGGAGCTGGTTTATCGTGAAATTCGTCGTCGCTTGCTAATGCAGATGGTCGATCGCTGGAACGCCAGCAAGCTTGACGATCCTGTGTTGGAGGCGGAGTTGATCTGTCACCTGGATCCGATTGAGTTGAAACGGAATCCGGATGAGCCCTCCGTGGAATTCACGAATCACGAACCGCGGGACGTGGTCTGGGCTTCCTACATCATGGACGACCCAGTCCAACCCTGAGAAGGATGTCCAGCTACGGGACCATTGGTTTGACTTATTGGCCTGGCTGGCGGGTTAACTGTTTCCATTCCAGCCAACTGCCCGTCTGGGCGTTGTGGTAGATACGATGGGTTGCCGACCGGTACGCGGTCGCGGGAGCCCGGAAGATGTTGTCGACGTAGGTTTGGGGATTGCGGTCGATCAACGGGAACCAGCTGCTCTGAATATGGACCATGATGCGATGACCGGGTTGAAACGTGTGGTAGACGTCCTGTAACGCCACGTTCACGGTCTCAACTTGATTCGGTTCAAAGGGCTGGGGCTGCGCGTAACTGTGACGGAATCGGCCACGCATGACTTCGCTGCGGACCATCTGCTGGTAACCCGACAGATCATCTCCTGTGGGGCTTAACGCCCGCTGCGGATCGTCGTCCGGGTAGACATCGATCACTTTGACGATCCAATCCGCGTCGGTCCCCGACGTCGAAACCTGCAGATGCGCCAGGATGTCGCCCGCCAGAGTCACCGATTGATCCAGCACCGGTGTCTGAAACACCAGGACATCCGGTCGACGTGAGGCGAATCGCTGGTCGTCGGACATGTAGGCGCGGGGTGTGAATACAAAGCGGATATCTTTCCGGTCGCGATAGGGGACCGGATCCAATGGATCGCTGACGAAGGACGTAAATGAATTCTGTTCCAACGCCGGGGCAGACTGAGACAGGGTCCGATCACCATGCAGATACCAGCGAGCCGTTTTCGTTTCGGCGGGTGGCCAGCGATCGAAGGTCGACCACTGTCGGATTCCGGTGTCGTAGACCATGGCCTCGAAGGCTGGTGTTTCATCCGTCCCCTTGAGAAAATGTCGGAAGAACCTGGCCTCGATATGTTGTTGATAGAAATCGGAAACGTTGTTTCCGAAATTGATTCTGCCAACGGTCGCGTTCGTCATGGTCCGCGACCAGTCGCCATGACTCCAGGGACCCATCACGAGCGCGTTGAAATTGTCCGCCTGGTTGGCTTCGATCTGTCGATAGATATTCAGCGGCCCGTATAGATCTTCCGCATCAAACCAGCCCCCGACCGTCAGGACATGGGCCCGGACATTTTTCAAATGCGGCAGAATGCTGCGTTGCTGCCAGAACTGGTCATAATTGGGATGTTCCACCAGTTGTTTCCAGAAGAAATTGTCGGGACCGTAGACACCATAGGCATCCGCCACGGGCACCATGTTCAGGTAATAATCCCAGGCGTCGCGATCGCCTGGCCTAATCGATCGGTACCACAGCTGGCTGGTTGGTCCCTGGTGCTGGTATCCGAACGTAGAGGTCGCCAGAAAGTAGCTCAGCAGGTAGGCTCCGTGGTGATGAAAGTCATCAAAGAAAAAATCGGCGATGGGCGCCTGGGGTGAGACTGCCACCAGCGCCGGATGGTGTTCAGGCAACGCCGCCGCGGCATAGAATCCAGGGTAGGAGATTCCCCACATCCCGACGCGTCCGTTGTGATTGGGAACGTGCTGAAGCAACCACTGGATGGTGTCGTAGGTATCCGAACTCTCGTCGATCGCCTGATTGCCGGCGACGTGCGGACGCATGTTGTCGAAATCGCCTTCCGACATCCACCGTCCCCGGACGTCCTGTTTAACGAAGATGTAACCTTCCTGTTCCATGTAGCGTGAGGGTCCGACGCGGCGTGGATAGGTATCCGGTCCGTAGGGCTGCACGCTATAGGGAGTACGGTTGAGAAGGATAGGAAAGGGTTGGGACTGGTCGCGGGGCGCGTAGATCGTGGTATGCAAATGGATGCCGTCTCGCATCGGAATCGGCACTTCCATTTTCGTGTAGCGTTGTGCGATCGCGTTCGGTTGAGGCTGCTGTTGACCATCCACCGTATTGCCGGGCACGATAGCGGTCAGCAATACCGCCCATCCAGGAATAATAATTGACATCCTCATCCGTCGGTCCGTCCCATCGCAAATAGAAAGCGATCATTGTACCGGATCCGCGGAGAATCATCCGATGTCAGTCCAAGCCGAAACTGGCTGAAAATGCGGCAGGTTCGATTGGGGCAACGCGGCGTGCTAACGCAAAATTCGAATTTTGGAGGCGGCGGAAAGAATGGAGAAGATTTCCTCTGCTTCCACCGGTTGCAACACCACTTCGTCATTCGTGGCGGGGGAAGCCGGGTTGGCGTAGATGCAGACGCCGTTATTCAACTTGATACAAAAAGGGCGATCAATGTGGTCCTGGGCCGATTTGTCGACAATCACGTATTCGCCTGGCAGAATGCCCGGCGAGGACTGGATGTTGAATCTTCCGGCGTACATGTCGGCCAGAAACAGGGTCATGGTTTCTCCCTGCGGATCCAGCTCGGCATCAAACGGCCCTTCGATCAGCTTCAGCTCCACGCCCGGCGTCAATTCGTTCGGATCGGGAATCTTGGCCGTGTTGACATTGTAAATCAGTTGGGCGGGGATCTTCCATTGGCGTGCCAGCGAGGCAATGGTATCGCCTGGTTGAATGATGTAGGGAATCGACCGCAGGTGGTGTTCTGACGAATAGATTACTTTGGCGGCCAGGGCATCCAGCCAATCCAACACCTGCTGCCGCTCCGGAGCGCTGATGGCTCCTGAACGATAAAACCCGGTCAGCATTCGCAGTGCCTGTTGATACTCTCCCTTTTCAACCGAGGCTTTGATCTGTGGCCAGGCCATCTCCAACGTCAGTGCTGCCGGGCCTGACGGACTGAAACCGCTGGCGTTTGCCGCGGTGTTTTCGGGGGTCACCGTTTCCCGGGCGACGTCGAAGGATTGGGGATCCGTACCAGCGGGTTTCACCTGCAGATCGGAATCCAGATAAGAGTTCGGGTTGATCGTCGTATTACCTTGGGCCTGATCGAAGTTGTTCAGGTCACCGCCTCCGAACGAATCTGGCGGATCGAGTGGACCAGGAGGATGGCCAAGTGCAGTGCCGGGATGTCCGCCGGCCGGCAGATCATCGCGATCGTTGGCCGACAAGGGGTAAGAGGAACTGGTCGGCGGCGTTGATGGTCGCGGCAAAGTTGGCGAGGGACGCAACAGTTCGTCTGGAATCGAATTGGCTTGTTCGTCGTCCGCCGAAAAGTCAGGGTAGAAATCCTCTCGCATTGCGTTCAAGCCGGCTGGCTCTTGACCGTCCGGGTCCAGGATTTTCAGTTCTTCCGACTGGATCGCGATTTCCCCCTGGGGCATGGGCTTCATGATGATCTGATAGACCCCGTACGAGAGAAACAACAACATGATGGCAACACTGGTGTTCTTGATCGATTGCACGACAGTCCTCCCTGACTGGCCTTCGGCAATGGGCTGATTCGATTAACGGCTGAGCCGAAAAATCGCGAGGATCGTAAGAGAATCCCTGCTTTGGTTGAATATCAATTGACAACAATCGGAATTCGATTCGCTGAGCTGTTGCAACCATTTCATGCTTGGCGTTCGCCGAAGTGCGGTTCGATCGACCAGGGAAAGCCGGCGGCTTGATTCGGCTTGGTGTGGCAGGCTGGATGCGTTATAAACCGACCCTATCGCCCATCGAAGGTTGGCTGGCAGGATCGGAACGGATTCGAATGAATGCGAATAACACGGTGATTGTTATTCCCTGCTACAACGAAGCGGAACGATTGCGACTGGGCCGATTCCGATCTTTTCTGAATTCCCACGACGAATACCGCGTGTTGTTTGTTGACGACGGCAGCTCGGATGATACCGCCAGGCTATTACGTCAGCTTCGCGATGGATTTCCAGATCAGGTATCGATCGTCACTCTGGCACGCAATCAGGGGAAGGCGGAGGCCGTCCGGCAGGGAATATTGCTGGCCTTGGACAGCGCACCATCGGCCGTCGCCTACTGGGATGCGGATCTTGCGACACCGCTGGAAGAAGTTCCCAGATTTCGAAGGACCCTCGACCATCGCGACCAGGTTCGCGTGGTGATGGGATGTCGCCTTCGACTGGCCGGGCATGATATCCGTCGAACGCAGATCCGTTGTACTCTTGGGCGACTGTTTTCGACGATCGCTTCGCTGGTCCTGGGACGGCCGCTTCGCGATACGCAATGTGGCGCGAAAATGTTTCGAGTAACGCCAGATTTGAGGCCGGTTTTTGAATGCCCGTTCGTTTCGAGGTGGATTTTCGACGTCGAAATTCTGGGCCGGATGATGACCAGCGGAAACTTGCAGGGCGGCAGCCTGCTGGAGATGCCGTTAATCGAGTGGACGGAGGTGCCGGGTTCCAAGCTGTCGACGGCGCACTGCCTGATGGCCGTCAGGGAGTTAATGCAGATTGGGTGGCGATTGCGGCTCGACCGGAATCGAGTCGGCAATCGGCCCGAGAGGCCAGCTGACACGCGGGCCGGCGATGCCGGTCGGGGGCCGAGTGGGCCGAGTGGCAGAATCTGCCATCCGCCTGATCCTGCCGACACCAGCGTTACCGCTTTGCCGGACTTGGCGGTCGCCAAGACGCCGAGACGGGCGGCTTGACGAAAGAAATACGATGCACGCGCTTTTGCTGAGCAGTCTGTGTTGTGCCTACCAGGCCGTGGCCGGTTGGCTGCTGCCGGGAATGTTTATCCATTGGTATGTACTGCACCGGATCGGTGGCAGGAAATCCGGTCACGTTCCGGTAACGCCGGTGATCCATGAAAGCCGTTCTCAATACCTGTTTCAATGCCTGGGTATCGGGTCGATTTTCCTGTCCTGCCAGTTCCTGGTTCAATATCTGCTGTTCTGGCTGGATTCGTCGACCGCAGCGGTGGCCATCGTCACGGTCGTGGCACACGGTTTTTTTTCCGGGCTGTGGTGGGGCGACTACCGTCGCGCGTTTGTTGAGCGATCCGCCTGGTGGTCCCCCGGAAACTGGGATGTCGCTGGTCGTATTCAGTGCGTCGCCGCCTTGTTGTTTGGTTTTCTGGCCGTGTTGTATTTTCCCCACGGGTTGGACAACACGGCCATCGGCTGGGTTACTCATTCAGTCAACAAGTTGCAACCCTTGCAGGACAGTCAGGGGGCCCCTTCCTACATCGGTTTGTTGTTTCTGCCCGGATTCCTGATGGATGGAATGGCCCCGGTACCCACGATTGCGGCTGGTTTCAAGATCCTGCTTTCGCTGTTACTGGCCGCTGCCAGCCGTCGACTGGTAGAGGTGGTCATGGCATGCACTTCGATATCCGAGCGGCATCGAGGCTGGTATGCATTAATGTTGCAGTTGATGGTCTGGGCCACGTTTTTTGGCAAATACGGCGTATTCGAGACCGGCAAAGAGACTCCTTTTGCCATCCTGTTGCTGTTTGTCTTTGCTGCGGAGTTGATTGCAGCGGAAGGAGCTCCAGCGGAAGGGGCCAGCCGTCGGTGGTATTGGCTGGCTGCGCTACCGCTGGCGTCGGCGGTCGGATTCGGTGCCATGGCCGTACCGTACGGTTTCATTTTGACGGCGACCTTTCTACTGTTTTCTGTTGGTCGAATCCGGCCGTTTCGATTTGGTTTTTGTTGCCTGGCTCTCTCCTGGCTGCCGCTGGTCTTCTCCTTTCATGCCATGGCGGACTGGAGTTGGAGCAGGTCGCTCGCCTTACTCACGCTGCCGCTACTGCTGTTTGGATTCGCTGACCGGGTTTTCGGTCGCATCGTTGCCGAACGGGTTCCGATCCTGCCGAATTGGATCCCATGGTTGGTGCTGACGATCAGCCTGGCCGTGATAGCCTTCCTGCTACCCATTAAGTTCCATCGGGGCTATTTTCCATTGGATGGCACGACTGGCCTGATCCAACTGGTCTTCCATCAGAACAAATTTGTCTTACCGGGATTGTTCGGCATGATGGTGGTCATGGCGTCGCCCCGGATGCGCGGCAATGCGGGGATGCTGACGTTAATGGCGTTTCCCAGTTTGGCGTTGGTTCCCGCCTTGGTGATTGCCCGCTGGTACACGGAGTTGGAGATTCCGATTCACCCCCAGAATGTCTGGGACTGGGCCAAGGACATTCCGAACTGGGTATCCGGAATCTACTTTGGCCTGTTTGCCGTATTGGCGTTTGGTTTCCTGGGCCAACGATCGAAGGGCATGCGCTACCCGTTGCGTTATCCCGTTCCTGCGACCATCGGGTTGCTACTGCTGGTCGTGATGGGAGTCACCGCAAAACAGTATGTCAAATTGGTGAAGGCCAGAGGATTCCCCACGTATACCGCCATTGGCGGCCATCATGACCGCTTGTTGGCTGAATTTCTGGAGTGGGCCTATTTGTACAAGACGGGCTTCCCGATCGATCGTTTGGCCGGGAATCCGGTTCTGTTGGCAAACGAGTCCAAGTTGAACCACCATGCCCATTCCCTGTGGTTATTTGGCGTGGACACGATCTCCGAAAACGAAACCAGTCGGCGTGGTCCATTGCATCGAAATACCTATTGGTGCGTTTCGCCGGAAAATCAACTGGTCCGCTTCCTGGATGGGTTGGATATAGCCACTCGATTCCGGGCCCAGCGGGAAAATCAGGTCGACGCTGAATTCGTCTATCGAATTGAAAAGATACGTCAAACCCGCGAACGGTTTTCGGCAATTCCGTCCAAGATGAATTGAACGGGGACCGTTGAGCGTCCTGCTTCTTGAAACCGCGATCTCGGGAAACCGAAATAGCGTGTGGGGCAAGGCAATTTCCGCTTCGGCGATGGCCATTTGCATCCCGAGGCAGGCGCGGATGCCGGCCCCAAAGCAAGGTGATAATTGGGCCGGCGATCGATCTGGAAACGATGCGGGTCGCTGAATTTTTCCGGATCGCCATTGGCTGCAGCAATCACCGCCAGGATGGCTTCACCTCGCTCGATTTCCTGGCCGTGGAACATCATGTTGGCCGTGGCAAACCGCGGCCTGGTCAATTGGACTGGTGACGTGTACCTCAGAATTTCGTGAACGGCGTCGGTGGTCACGTCGTCGTCTTCCATGAACTGCTGTTACTGCTGCCGATGTTGCAGAAGAGCCAGCAGGCCGCCACGGATCAGATGGGATGGGTTTCATGTCCGGCATCCACCACTGAATACTGGCAAAACCGCGTCGACCCTCACGGGCTGAATCGCAGGCAAATCGCTCCTGATCGCGTAATATCTCGCTGAGGGCATCGTAAGACAAAGCAAACCAGCCATTGCCGAAAAAAGGCAGTGTGCCTGTGATGATCTGGCCCGACCTGCGTAGCTGCGAAAACGAATTCCAGGAACTTCGTTTAAATTGCTGCGATACCAGATCGATTTTGGCCACGCGACGGTCACTCGTTCATCAGGTAGGAAATGGACTCACACCAGTTTACGCGATGTCGAGCCGGGGCGGGCTTTGCCAGCGGTCGCCGGAGCTCGAAAGGGAAAATGGAAGTCGTTATTCAAGGTTAAGGGTCTGCTATCCGTTTGGCGGATGATTCTTCCTTTACTTTTCAGCGGCATTCAAGACAATTAATCCGGTTGTCGGGGAAGCAGCACCGGTTGTTACTGAAATCGTCGCTCGGTTACCGAAAGCGATGAATAACGGATTTGATGGCTCCGTTGTTGTGTGACCTTCTGGCGACGGCCCCAGGCGACTTGCCGCCAGCAGATCGAGATCCCGGGCAGCTTTTTCTTACGTGAATTTCAAACAGGGTCAGATAGATGTCAGATGTTCTGAAGCAGACGGAAGTAGACAGTTCAGATAACACGCAATCCTATCTGGCGCAAACCACCGATGTTGATCCGGCCGAAACCCGCGAGTGGATCGATTCGCTGGAATACGTAATTAATAGCAAAGGCAACGAGCGAGCCCAGTATCTGTTATCGATTCTGGAAGCACGGGCTCGCAACGAGGGCGTTGAGATTTCAATCAAGTCGAACACGCCCTATATCAACACCATCCACGTCGATGATCAACCGGCCTTTCCCGGCAACCGCGAAATCGAACGACGGATCAAGAGCATCGTGCGATGGAACGCCATGGCGATGGTCGTTCGCGCGAACAACAACTACCCTGGGATTGGCGGCCATATTTCAACCTATGCCTCCTGTGCGACGCTCTACGAGGTGGCTTTCAATCACTTTCTCCGCGGGCGAGGTGAATCCGGATTTGATGGTGACCAGGTCTATTTCCAGGGACACAGTTCGCCCGGGGTTTACGCTCGCGATTTCCTGTTGGGACGTTTCAATGAAACGCACCTCGAGAACTTTCGTCGGGAGATGGCTGAAGGGGGAGGCCTGTCGTCGTATCCGCACCCCTGGTTGATGCCCGGCTACTGGGAATACCCCACCGTCTCCATGGGACTGGCGCCGATCATGGCCATCTATCAGGCACGTTTTAACGAATACTTGAATGACCGGGGAATCAAAGATACGAAAAACCAGCGGGTATGGGCGTTTCTGGGTGACGGAGAATGCGACGAACCGGAAACGCTGGGTGCCATCACATTGGCCTCGCGTGAAAAGCTGGACAACCTGAAGTTTGTCATCAATTGCAATCTGCAACGACTTGACGGTCCGGTTCGTGGTAACGGTAAGATCATCCAGGAATTGGAGGCCTTGTTTCGAGGGGCCGGATGGAATGTGATCAAGGTCATTTGGGGCGATGATTGGGATCCGCTGCTGGAAAAGGATGAACAAGGATTGCTGGTCAAACGGATGGGCGAAGTCGTTGATGGTCAATACCAGAAGTACGTTGCCATGCCCGGCGGCTATATCCGGGATCATTTTTTCGGCAAGTATCCCGAACTGCTGGAAATGGTGAAAAACTACTCCGACGAAAAACTGGAAAATCTGCGTCGGGGTGGGCACGATCCGGAGAAGGTCTATGCCGCCTTCAAGGCCGCGATAGATCACAAGGGCCAGCCCACGGTCATCCTGGCCAAAACCATCAAAGGTTACGGCCTGTCGGAAGCCGGAGAGGGGCGGAATATCGCTCACAATCTGAAGAAGGCCAACGAGGAGGAGCTGTTGCAGTTCCGCAGTCGATTCGGCATCCCCATCTCCGACGACGAGGTTGGCAAGGCACCGTTCTACAAACCAGCCGAAGACGGCGTCGAAATGAAGTACATGAGGGAACGGCGGCAGGCGTTGGGTGGAGACATGCCGTTGCGGCCCACGGAGATGCCCAAAATGGAAGTTCCGCGGTACGAGGATTATCAGAAAATTGTCGACCGCGACAACGGAAAATCGATCTCCACGACCATGGGATTTGTGCGGATTCTCAGCCGCCTTTGCAAGGACAAAAAGATCGGCCGAAACATCGTCCCGATCGTCCCGGATGAATCGCGCACCTTTGGCATGGAAGGGATGTTCAAGGACGTTGGCATCTACGCCCATGCCGGCCAGTTGTACGATCCGGTCGACTCGGATTCCTTGGCCTACTACAAGGAAGCCAAAGACGGCCAGTTGCTGGAAGAGGGCATTTCCGAAGCGGGTTCGATGTCGTCGTTCTGCGCGGCCGGCACGGCCTACAGCGCTCACGGAATCAACATGATCCCCTTTTTCATTTACTATTCGATGTTCGGGTTCCAACGCATCGGCGATCTGATCTGGGCGGCCGCGGATATGCGGGCTCGGGGCTTCCTGATTGGCGGGACCGCTGGCCGCACCACGCTTAACGGCGAGGGATTACAGCACCAGGATGGGCACAGCCTGCTGAATGCCATGGCCTTTCCGACGGTTCGGTCCTATGACCCGGCATTTCACTACGAGCTGGCGATCATCATTTTTGACGGATTGAAGAAGCTGTACGAGGACGGGGATACGGCGATCTATTATCTGATGGCGGGCAACGAAAACTACGAAATGCCGGCCATGCCCGAGGGCTGTCAGGAAGGGATCATCAAGGGCATGTACAAGTTTCGCAGCCGCGAGGTCAAGAAAGCCAAACACCGCGTGCAGCTGATGGGCAGTGGAGCCATCCTGAATTGTGCCCTCAAAGGTCAGGAAATTCTGGCGGAGCAGTTCCAGATTGCCAGCGACGTTTGGAGCGTGACCAGCTATACCGAATTGCGACGCGAGGCTCAGGAATGTTTCCGGTGGAACATGCTGCACCCCGGAGAAGAACCCCGGCGAAGCTATCTCGAGCAAATGGTTGAAGGAGCGGAGGGACCCTTTATTGCCGCCAGTGATTACGTTAGAGCGCACAGTGAGCAGATTTCAGATTGGCTGCCGGGCGGCATGCTGGCCCTGGGTACCGATGGTATGGGTCGCAGCGAGTTGCGTGAAAATCTGCGTCGACATTTCGAGGTCGACGGCGAATGCGTGGCGGTTGCCGCTTTGTATAAACTGAGCCAACAGGGCAAGGTCAGTTCCGCCGAGGTCGCCAAAGCGATCAAGGCACTGGACATTGACCCGGAAAAAATCAGTCCGCTGTACGCCTGAACGGGCGGGTCAGGATACGCCTGAACGGGCGTTGTCATCAACATCGAATATGGTCTTCGGGGTCGATCCCGGCTCCGGTAACGTGAGAAACAACAAACATGACAACTGAAATCAAAATTCCGGATCTGGGCGATGGCGTGGAGTCGGGCGACGTATTGGAAGTCTTTGTCAGCGACGGTGATACGATCGCCAAAGGGCAGGACCTGATCGAATTGGAAACGGACAAGGCCACGGTCACAGTACCAGCCTCGGTTGGCGGGCGGATCGCCCAGGTGCATGTGGCGGAGGGCGATACGATCGCGGTCGGTGGCACCATCGTGACCGTGGAAGAGTCTGCGCAGCAAGCCGCTCCCACCAATGAATCGCCCCCGGAGGATCAGAGTTCAACACCCGAACCGAAATCGCCTCCGCCGGTGATGGAAGCCGCTCCGGTTGCAGAGAGCCCCGAGGATGAATCGGTCCCGGAGCCTCCCGTGGAAGCGGCGGCCGCCTCAGCAGCATCAGCGGCTGCGCCGGGTACCGTTACTCAGCCGGTCTCCACGGCCGCAAGCCCCGAAGCCGACGGCAGTCACATTGCAGCTGGACCGGCCATTCGCCGACTGGCTCGCGAAGTCGGCATCGATTTGAATACGGTGACCGGGACCGGTCAGTTCGGCAGAATTACCCGGGACGATCTGATGAAGGCGGTTCGCGATGGTTCGGGCCGCAAGACGGCCGGAGCGTCCGCGGCTACGCCGGGTACGTCCGACGGTTACGGTCCGGTTCGGATTGAAAAGATGCCCCGGATTCGACAGACCATCGCACGAAAAATGCACGAGTCCTGGGAATCGGTGCCGCGAGTAACGAACTTCGACGATGCCGATGTGACCGACCTGGAAGAAATCCGTCAGAACAGCAAGAAAGACTATGCCGCTCGGGATATCAAGTTGACAACCATGCCGTTTCTCATCAAGGCGGTGGCCATGTCATTGAAGTCGCATCCGATCATCAACGCGTCGGTTGATCTTGATGAGGGGACCATTATCTATAAGGAGTATGTCAACGTCGGCATTGCGGTCGATACCGACCGGGGCTTGGTCGTGCCCTCCCTGCGGAATGCGGATACGCTGGCGATACCGGATATTGCCCGGCAGTTGAGCGAGATGGCCGATAACGTCCGGGATAACAAGTTTGAGATCGAAGACCTGCGCGGGAGTACATTTACCATCAGCAATCTGGGTGCCATCGGTGGCACGTACTCCACGCCCATCATCAATGTGCCAGAGACGGCGATTCTGTTGATTGGTCGATCTCGAAAGATGCCGGTGGTCGTGAACGACGAAATCCAGGTCCGATTGATGATGCCGTTGAGCATCTCCTACGATCATCGTTTGATCGACGGTGGTGCGGCCGCCAGATTTCTGAACGAAGTCAAAGGCTATCTGGAAGCGCCTAGCCGTCTTTTGCTTGCTCTGTAGTTCATGTCCATCACCGCCGAGTTGAGCTGGAGACGGAAGTCGCAGGACGGCCTGATGCGGATTAATCGACAAACTGGCCGCTTGTCATGTCCGGTCCGAGAGGTCTATACCGCGTCTCGTCCCGCGGTGCAGCGTGTTTTCATTCCCACCGATCGGGAAATTGAGGGTGGCACACGCTACACGTCCGTGCGACTCGCACTAACGACGGTATTCCATGCCGAAACTGAATCCGGCGGCCAGGAAGTAATTGTCATACAGACCTCCACGAGGCAACGTGGGATCACCGAACGTGGAATTGGGATTGTCAATCGCCGGTGCCGTATTGACTCGTGCGATGCCATTCCACAGGTAGTTGATGCTGCCACCTGCCCTTAATCCGAAATCACGCGTCAGATTGTAGGCCAGTTCGAAACGGTAATCGACGGCCGGCACAAATGTGTTGTCAGATGCTGCAACTTCCGTGGGGAAGGTGGTGTTCACGATGGTTGTCAGGTCGGTGGCCAGCAGCCTTCGCTGGTTGTAGGTCGGGGCGATCGAAACGTTGTGGGAATAACGCCAGCGACCACGCCGACGGACCAATCGACCTCCCACATTCAGTCCGACCATATCGTTGGTCACCCGCTGACGAAAACGGTTGGAGGCCACGCCACCAATGATACCCAGTCCGAAGTCTTCAACCGAAGTGTCGGAAACATTGTAGTAACGAAGGCCGATGTAGGGCTCGAACCAGCCACCCTGTTTGAGTTCCTGACGATACACCTTGTTGACTTCCAGCACACCAAATTTAGTCGTCAATTGAGTGCCGAAGGCGTTGAACGGAGGCAAGCCGAACCCGTTGAAAATCTCGTTGCCTTCACTCTGTTCATAGACCACGTGCCAGCCATCTTCGTTGGTGTTCATGTAGCCGCCTTCGTAGCGAATGCCCCAGATGTAGTTACCCGGAGAATCGCCCAGTGAACCGCCACTGGTAATGCTGGTATACAGTTTGTCGATGGTGAAATAGAACCCGTTGTTGGGTCCCAATTCGTCATTGTCCGTGAATTCGACCGGCGCGAATATCTGTGCGTCGTATTCATAGACGCCGGGCGTCGCCGCCGGCCGGGTATTGTCAGGCTCTTCCAGATCGCGGTATTGGAACCGCGGCCCCGGCACATCCACCTGGCTCAGACCCGTTGTTGAAATCAATAATACTGCCACCAATGCGTTGAGCAGTAACAGTTTTCTAAATGCCATCGCGACGTTTCCCGCTAATCAGGCTGTTAATTTGCTCCATCGATCACCCCCCGATCGAGCATCTCATCGCTGGATATATCGGACATCCGTTCTGTAAGGGTTGAACAAGAAAGTCAAATTTTGACGAACATATTGCTATTTCTCGATATGCAACGAGTCCAGCGGGGTCCGACAGATGAGCGTTTCCGGCCGATTCGGCGTGATATCACATTTGGTTCAAGCGCGAAAATCATTGAATTTGGCAGGCGATCTGTCTATCCTGATAGGTGGATAACAACTTGGAAACGTTCAGCTCAGCTTTCCTGCACGGTGGGCTGGTTGACTTGGAGAGAGATAATGTCGATTTCACGCAGACTACTGGCTTCCGGCCTACTCATTGTCCTTTCGGCCATGCTCCTTCGACCTTCGCCGGTCGTCGCACAGGAAGACATTGTCGATCTCGACCTCCTGAATATCATTACCTGCTCTGATTTCGATCCAATGGACGACGAAGAGTTTTATGCGACCTGCGTTTTTTTTCAGGAGTTCTTGCTGAATGATCTGCTGGAAACGGAGTCGTTTCTGGATCAGGTCTTTGCCGGTTACCGAGAAGACTTGCCCCGTTTTCTGCAGTTTCAGCTGCCGGACAAGATCTTCATTCTGGTCGCCTTGGCGGACATTGATGGCCCCGGTGGAACGTTGGCTCAAGCAGCGCCGTTGGCCTTTGCGGACTTCATACCGAACCCCTTCCTCCGCCGAGGTCGATTCACGCGGGCCTGGTCCATACCCACCGTGGGTTTCATGCAAATCGATATTTCAGACCTGCCATTCATGATTCTCAGTGACACCATGGTCGACACCGCCGTTCATGAAGCGTTTCACGCTTTGGGACATCCGTCCGCCTTCGACCGTTCCTTCCTGACCGGGCCGGTTAATATCTTTGGTCAAATCAACTTCATCGGAGTCAACAACCGGCCGTTTGGTCGCGGAGGCTTCGGTCTGGAGCAGTATCGTATCGAGTCAGGTAACCCGTTCGCCGAGTTTGTTCCCCTTTCGCAATTCGATGGACATGCCCACTTGAGCATGTTCGAGCCGGCTTTCAATCGACCGGCCGACGGGCTGCAGGAAGTCTTTCTCGCGTTTGCGGGTGCCCAGGGATTCATGTCTCGATCGTTGCGCGGCATGTTTGCCGATCTGGGGTACAGAATTCGTACCGTCAATCTGCCTGGCGTGATCGACATTGACGGAGACGGAACGAACGATGATCCCTTGATTGTCAATCCGGAACCGCCGTCGCTACCCGATGGATTTGGTACTCGCTGAATCGGGCCGGGCCGTCGCGGCACACGCTATACGTCCGTGCGGCCGCATTAGCGTATCGAATCTCGAAAGTGGTTTTTCAGCGACTCCCAACCGCGGTGTCCCTGTTCGCCGGCGACCACCACATTCACGCGGACCTCGCTGGTATTGATCATTTCCACATTCACTCCAGCCTTGGCCAGCGCCTGAAAGGTACCTACGGCGACGCCGGTATGTGAGTGCAGTCCAATTCCCGAAACCGTCAGCTTGGCAATCTGTGCCTGAGATTTGACCGGGCCGCATTGGAACCGTTGGCGGATGTCGTTGGCGACGGCGGCGGCTGACGAGCACTGTTCTCGCGGGACGGTGAAGCTGATATCGGCGAAGTCATCCTCCGCGTAACTTTGCACGATCATGTCCACGAATATATCGCGGGCCGCCACCTGCCGGAAGATTTCCGCAGCAATGCCGGGTTGGTTGGATATCCGGCTGATGGTGATGCGGGACTGGGACTGGTCCAGCAGAATGTCGTCGATCATCAGCGATTCCATGCCAACTTCCTGCAGCCGATCGATGACCTCGACGGCGTTGATGGTTGAACGCTCTTGCAGATCGAGGTCAAATTCGTCGTGGGACGTGATACCCGCATCCAACTGAAATTCGTGATGAACCGTCCGCAGCGCCGCCAGTGCCTGTTCTCGTGGAACGAGCACGGAGATCTTGATTTCGCTGGTCGTGATCATCTGAATGTTGATGTGGGCCTCGGCCAATGCGGTGAACATGCGGCTGGCGATCCCGTTCTGAGTCGCCATGCCGATGCCTACCACGGAGACCTTCGATACGTCCGCATCGGACGTTCCCATTCGTCCGCCGAGCAGCTCCACGACCGAAGAAAGTGTGTTAATGGTCTCCTGCATTTCATGTTTGGGAACCGTGAAGGCAATGTCGGCTTTCCCATCTTCGGCGACATTCTGCACGATCATATCGATGGTGATGCGACGGCCGGCGATGGAGTCCAGGATGCGGTATATTGTACCGGAGACGTCTGGGATCTGCCGAATCGAAATCCGCGCTTCATCGCGGGTCAATGCGGCACCGCTGACGGGCAATTGCTGGGTCCGGCTGTGGTCGACAATCAGGGAACCGGGCGCATCGCTGACACTGTTTCGGACCCGGATCGGCACGTTGAACTTCTTGCCAAATTCGATGCTGCGACTGTGCATCACGCCAGCACCCAGGCTGGCCAATTCCAGCATTTCGTCGTAGCTGACCTGTCGGGTCAAACAGGCCTCTGGCAGGATACGCGGATCGGTCGTGTAGACGCCATCGACATCCGTATAGATTTCGCAGGTATCGGCTTGCAGAACCGCCGCCAACGCGACAGCCGTCGTGTCGCTACCGCCTCGGCCCAGGGTGGTAATGTTCAGTTGCTCATCAATTCCCTGGAAACCGGCCACGATCACGATATTGCCCTGATCCAGCAGCTGGTTGATCCGGTCGGTAGAAATCGACTGAATGCGGGCTTTGGTATGCGAACTGTCCGTCTTGATGCCAATCTGCCCACCGGTCAAGCTGGTTGCCTGGTAGCCTAGCGAATTGATGGCCATCGCCATCAGCGCGACCGACACCTGCTCTCCCGTGGACAGCAGCATGTCCATTTCCCGCGCTGGCGGATGGTCATTTACTTCCCGGGCCAGCCGGATCAACATGTCCGTATTCTTGCCCATCGCACTGACCACCATCACCACCCGATTTCCCTGCTGGTAGCTGCGAACGGCTTTGCGGGCAGCCGACAGGATTTTCTCGCTGTCCGACAGGCTGGTGCCGCCGAATTTCTGAACGACTAACGGCATCTTTGATCACTCGTTTTCGTGGTGTCGAGGGCGGCTTAGCCGATCCCGTCTCGAAGTATTTCCGTGGCCGCATTGCGGCCGCAGGCTCCCATCACACCGCCACCAGGATGCGAGGCCGAACCGCACAGATACAGACCGTCGATCGGGGTCCGATGATCCGACCAGCCCGGAACGGGCCTGAGCATGTGGAGTTGATGAAGGTGCATGGCGCCCTGGAATATGTTACCGCCGGTCAATCCAAACGTGCGTTCCAGATCCAGGGGGGTCAGAATCTGCAGATGTTCGACGCACCCCGGCACGTTGGGCGCGTATTCGCCCAACAGGTTCAGGCAGCGCTGTGCGAATTCATCCTTGATCGAATCCCAATGCAGCCCATCTTTCAACTTGTACGGGGCAAACTGCACAAATATCGACGCGATGTGTTTTCCCGACGGGGCGATGGTGCGATCCACACTGGTCGGGATCGTCATTTCCAGAATCGGTCGTTCGCTGGGCTGGCCATACTTGGCATCGTCATACGCCCGTTCAATCCAGTCGATTGTTTCTCCGATATGGATGGTCCCATGGTGATGAGGGCCGATCGTCGACCCCGGCAGCGCCGTGAAATTGGGAGCTTCTGAAAGGGCCAGATTGATTTTGGCCGACGCACTGCTGTAGTCGATCCGCTCAACCGCCCGCTGAAATGCTGGCGGCAGCGTTCCGTTTTCGAGGAATCGACAAAAGGTCAGTCGAGGATCGACACTGGAGGCCACCGTCTTGCCTTCAAACGTTTTGCCATCATTCAGTTCCACGCAGTGAACTCGATTGTTCTGGACCCCAATCGAGGTGACCTCCGCTTTGGTCACCACCGTGACCCCCAGTTGTTGACAGACGGTATAGATCGATTCCGCGAGGGCACCCATGCCACCTTCGATATAGCCCCATACTCCCCGCGCCCCGCCCGCAGTGCCCATCACATGGTGTAACAGCACGTAAGCCGTACCTGGTGATGAAATCGATGCAAAGGCTCCAATGATCGCGTCGGTGGCCAGCGTTGCCTTCAACACTTCGGTTTCGAACCAGCGTTCCAGAATCGGTCGGGCCGCGGCGGTCAGCAGCTCCAGTGCTTCCGGCAGCTGGTCGCCCATCGCACGCAGCGCGCGAAACATGCGGAGGCCCTTTTTCATGTCCCGCAATTTCTTGGAGACCTTGATTCTTCGCCACGTAGCGGGCAGCGGCAGCAGGTCGGGAGCCGCTTCGTTGAGTACGGGCTCCAGGTGAATCGCCACCTGTTCCAGCAGTTGTTCATAGCGCGGGAAGGCCTCCGCGTCGCGCTCGCTGAATTTGGCGATCTGCCGCTGGTTTTCCCGCTGGTCCGGTCCCAGAATCAAGTGACGGCCATCCGCCATGGGCGTGAACGAAGACGGGTTGCGGGGCAAGATCTTCAGGCCATTTTCCTTAAGCCTCAGTTCGTTGATCACCTCGGGCAGCAACAGACTGACAACGTAGGACGCGGTGGAAACCTGGTAGCCCGGCCAAAGTTCTTCGGTGACACTGCAACCGCCCAGTACGTCTCGCCGTTCCAGCACGCAGACCTTCTTGCCCGCCTTGGCCAGATAGGCCGCCGTAATCAGCCCGTTGTGTCCCGCACCGATCACGATGCAGTCAAATTGGCCTCCAGAACTCGACTCTGCCATGTGGTTCCTCCTGATCAACCCTTGATGCCGCTGGTCGAGATGCCTTGCACGAACGTCCGCTGTGCGAGAAAGAACAAAACGACCATCGGCAGCGTAAACATCACCGCCGCCGCAAGCAACAGGTGGGTCTGGTCGCTGTACGAGCTGACGAATCTCTCCAGTCCATAGGCCAACGGAAATTTATGCGGATTGTTAAGATACAACAGCGGACTGCCGAAATCGTTCCAGCTCAGGACAAACCGACAGAAACTCCAATACAGGGACGCCGCGAACGGCCACAGAAAAAACAGCAGAAATCCCAACACCCAAGGAGAAGCGAACAACCGTCCGGTCACCCAGTGGTTGTCCGTTGATATCCGACCTGCTCGGGAGCTGTTCACGCGGTTGGGTTGGCAGACGTCAAACTGAAAAAATAACTTTCTGACCGATTATCCGTCGGATTTTTCGGTATCGGTAGCCGTCAGTGCTGTTGAAAGCGTGAATCCCAGGCATTATTTTCTGCCACAACGAACTTTCCATCGACATCCGGCGAAGCAGGAAGACATGACCGATATTTTTTCCGACTTGCAGTGGCGCGGTCTGATCCATCAGTCCACGGCGGATGATTTTCTGCCAACATGGTTGGCATCCGGTGCGCGAACCGTATACGCTGGCTTCGATCCGACGGCTGACAGTCTGCACGTGGGCAGCCTGCTTCCTTTGCTGATGTTGCGGCGATTCCAGCGGGCCGGGCATCGTCCGATTGCCATCGCCGGTGGTGCTACCGGCATGATCGGAGACCCCAGTGGAAAAAGCGCCGAACGCAATCTGCTTTCTTCGGAGCAACTCCAACAGAACCTGGCTGGAATCGAACTGCAGCTACGGCAACTGTTGGACTTCGATTGCGGTGAGACGTCGGCCATGGTGGTTAACAATCTGGACTGGATGTCCGAATTCTCGTACATCGATTTTCTCCGCGACGTGGGCAAGAACATACCGGTCAACGTGATGTTGGCCAAGGACTCGATCAAGAGCCGACTCGCCAGTGAAGCCGGACTGAGTTACACCGAATTCAGCTACATGTTGCTGCAGGCCTATGACTTCGTGCATCTGCATCGGGAATTCGGCTGCGAATTGCAGGTGGGCGGCAGCGATCAATGGGGCAACATTACCGCCGGGATCGATCTGGCTCGGCGAATGCTTGCGCGCAGCTGTACGGATTGACTTGTCCGCTGTTGACCAAGTCGGACGGCAGCAAGATGGGCAAGACCGAATCGGGGGCTATCTGGCTTTCCCCCCAACGAACCAGTCCCTATGCCTTCTACCAGTACTGGGTGAATGTCGACGACGCGGAAGCTGGCATGTGCTTGCGGTTCATGACAGAACTTGAGCATGATGAAATCGAAGCACTCGACCGGTCGCGAGCGGAGGAGCCGAATCGGAGGGCCAGCCAGAAGAGCCTGGCGGAGGAGTTGACGCGGTTGATCCATGGCGAATCTGGATTGGCGAAGGCACTTACCGCGACCAAGGTTTTTTTCGGTGCTGAGATCAGCCAGCTATCGGATAGTGACCTGGCGGAGATTTTCGCCGACGTTCCCGGCTGTGAACTGTCGAGCAACGATCTTGACGGCGAAGGGCTGCCCGTCGTGGATGCGTTTGCCCAGTCCGGACTTTGCCGCAGCAAGGGTGAAGCGCGGCGGACCATTCAGGAAGGTGGGGCGTATGTGAATAACCTCCGCGTGACGGATGTGGAGGCTCGCCTGACGAGGTCCGATCTTGCTGAGCGAAACGATGATCGTACTGCGCCGCGGGAAGAAGAAGTACGCCGTACTGCGATTGCTCTGAATTCCGTCCGGCGAACCGTGAGGCCAGCTCGGCCAATGTCAAACTCTGCGAATTATTCGAATCGTATCGAAAATTCTAATGAGCTCGAGCTTGCGATGTCGATCTACTTTACCGAGTCTGCTGGAAATTCCGGTGCGCTCGTTGACTAATTGTAGTGCTTTAAACCGAAATCCGTTGGCCAACGTCCCGCGTTGTCCAGCTTCGGGAGACATCCATGAAGAATTGCTTGAGCATCACCGTTGTGGCCGTAGCCATGTTCAGTGTTCTAATGCCGGCCCATGCTCAACAGCCGCTGGCTGACGGATTACCCGGCGGACAGGTGTACGAGCCGGCTGCCTTTCAAACGGTGCAGGCAGACCTGTTTCGGGCTCCCTTTGCTTGGCCAGGTCGAGTTTGGGTCAGCGGGCAATATGCAGACCAGGGACTGGGATACGTGGGTTCCTACGTCACGCTGGGTGCCAAGACCCGGCTGTGTGAAGACTGGTTGGACGGCCGATGGTTAAGCGAAATACGGACTCACGTCTCGGAAAATGGCGGCTTCTTCGCCAACGTTGGTTTTGAACGCATTTTCACCATTGATGCGGCGGATGCGGACATCAGCGTCGCGGGGTGGTTTGACTACGACGACGATCAGAAAGCCTATCAGGATGCGGAGCGGTTTACATCCTGGGGAGTGACCGGCCAGATCAAGACACCCAACTGGGACCTGATTGCCAACGGTTACTTTCCCTTTGGTGACACCGAGGCTACCGTCGGCGATCCGACCGGCAACAACACGTTCTTCGAAAACCGGATTATTGTTCTGCCGGGAATCGATTCCGCATTGCAGGGATTTGATGTCACGCTGCGGACCCGCCCCCGCCAGCTGGCGTTTCTAAATGGAGCCATCGATTACGGTGGTTACGGTTACGAATCGGACCTGGTCGATTTCTTCGGTGGCGGTCGAGTGCGATTAATGACCCAGTTCATCAAGGGTTGGATCTTCACGGGCGAACTGAACTACGACGATCGTTTCAAAGTGACCGGGTTCCTGGGCTTGACCTATGTCTGGGGAGGCGGCGCACGCGGCAGCGAATACGCTGGTTTGGCGTGTGACCTGGAACGAACGCCTCGAAACGACCATATCGTCCGTTTCAATCAGGATGTCGTGTATGCCATCGACCCGGATACCGGTGCACCGTACAACGTGATTCACGTGGACAATACGGCGGATTCTGGAACCGCGAACGGAACCTTTGAGAATCCCTACACGAACCTGGTCGATGCCGAAAACGCGGGCATGGATGACGACATCATCTTTGTCGATGACGGTGACGGTACCACGGCCGGCTACGAGGAAGGCATTGCCTTGCGGGATGGTCAGCTGTTGCTGGGTGACGGCGTGCAACAGTTGATCCCGATTCAAAACGGACAGCTGTTCGAATTGTCCAACGACCAGGACGGGCTCAGGCCGGTGATTACCGCCACCAATAACGGATCGGCTGTCGAGTTGGCCAGTCGAAACACGGTGCGGGGATTCGTTATCGACGGCGATCAGTCTGTCGGTGGGATGGCCAACGGAATTTCGGGTAGTGGTGGATTCACCAACACCGATGGCATCATCGAGGACAACATCATTTTTGGAGCCATCCTGGACGGAGTGGGCGTAACCAATCTGGCAGGCGACTGGACCTTTGCCCGTAACGATATTCAGTTCAATGGATTCAATGGAATTCGGCTGGAAGATGCCTGCGATCCAACGTCCATCTTCAACTTCGATAGCAACGTAGCCAGCAACAACGGCCTGGACGGTATCCAGATCACAAATTACATCGCTCAGGAAATCAATTTCTTCAACAACGTCACCGACTTGAATGGTCGCGATGGTGTGCGACTGCAGGATTTCAAGGGAGATCCCCTGGTCGGAGTGAATGTCCTGTTTGACGAACATACGGCGCGGTTCAACAATGGTGTCGGGATCAACGTGATTGACGGTGCGGGTAGTTTGACCATCCGTCGTTCGGTGATTGGCACCGAACAGGATAACGCGACGGGCATTTCGATTGCTGGCGGCAACCTGGGGCACGGTATCAGCATCGTCGACTTCGTCACCAACAGTCCGTCCGACCGGATTCTGATCATTGGCAACGACATCATCGAAAATGGGATTGGTGCCGGAGCAGGGATCAACCTGGAATTGAACGAAGGGACCACCCGGGCCCTGATTACGGGAAATCAGGTGGATGCGAATGGTATCGGGTTGTTGGTGAACGCCAACGACAGCGATCCAATGAATGGGGTTACGACAACTATGGACGTGCAGGTGGTCGACAATGCGTCGTTCGGCAGCAATATTTTTGGCGGCAATGTTTCCGACGGAATGCGATTCATTTCGACCGGTGGTGCGTCGCTGAACTTGCTGATCGACGAATCGGATGGAGCGGGTCTGCTGCCGATTCTTAACAACGGAACGATTTCCGGCAACGGCATCACCTTCCTGGTCGGTGACGATTCGAATGGCAACATTTCCAATCTGACGGCGATCATTCGGGATGTGGCCGTCAATGGATCCAGCGGGGACGGCATTTCCGGGACGGTTGTCGGGGATGGTCAGCTGCAATTGCTGTTCGAAAACTCCACCGTCAATGGCAATGCCGACGGGTTTGACTTCAACTTTGATACCAACGAAACTCAGGCGATAAACTCGATCGCCATCCGCAATGTCACCGCCGACAATAACGCCTTCAGTGGGTTTTCACTCAACACCGGACCGGGCACCTACACTGATGTGTCGCTGGTCAACAACCTGTTCACCAACTCCGCGCTGGCAAACGCCGGTATCCGGCCCACGGGTGTTGGCGGCCCCGGTTTTGGCTCAGGTGTCGTTATCAATGCAATTGGCGACGCCGCCATGGGCAATCCTCAGGTTGACAACCGCACCCGGCTGTTTGTTCAGGGAAATACCATCGACCTGTATACGTTTGATGGCCTGGCCATCAACACGACCGGTGACGCAAGTGTGCTGGCGACCATCGACGGTAACACGATCACCAACAACGGCGACGGAGTTCTGATTCCTGGAAATACGCAGCCCGACTTGCCATTCTTCGATGGTATCGCACTGACGGCGACGGGAAGTTCGTCAATCGACGCGCGAATCAGCAACAACCTGGTGACCGGAAATGCGGAACGCGGCGTCGACATCCTGACTGCCGGGGAATCGGAAATTAATGTGGCGTTTAGTGGCAACAATTTGGCACTGAACGATTTTGCTGAGGATCCCAATAACGATCCGATTGTTGATTCATTCCTGGAAGATTTCCGGGCCATCAACGGAGTTGGCAGTCAGGTCTGTTTGTCGTTCTCCAATAACTTCTTCGTGCTGCCCGATTTGCTGCTTAACGGCGGTGCATTCGGGAGTTTCGTCCTCGAACTTGACGGTCTGACCAACGGAGGCTTTGGCGTGCCATTGCCGCCGGGCATCACCGCCGCGGATTTCGGATCGACATGTGAACCAGCGATTGCCGCCGAGGAGATGGCGTTCCTGGCCGATGGCTTCCCGCCGTCACCACCTCCGGTGGTCGAACCTTGATGCGGTCGCGTGGGGCACCGTTCTGGTCAAATGGATTTCGACGGATCTGCTGAACCGGGTCGCTGTCGGAGCTTTTTTGCGACGACAAAGCGGTTAAATCACCCCCAAACGATAGATTTTTCGTAGAATAAACCGTTAGTCCGGCGAAACTATGCGGCGGACGACGGGTTTTATTCATAGTAGAGATTTCGTCGTTTATGGTCCCATGATGCATTTCCGATTTCATCTCGTCTTGCTCGCGGCACTTGCCATTGTGGTCGGGTTCGGGTCCAGCCGGCTGGAAGCCCAACCGGGTCGGCGGTCTTCCCGGAACCGAAATAATTCGTTTGATGCCAAAGCGTTCCTGCAACGTCTGGATTTGAACAGGAACAAGTATCTCGATCCCACAGAATCCAGGGGCCAGACCCAGCAGTTGCTGCAGAAATTTGGATTGGACCCCAATCGCTCGCACAAGATCGATACGATCGTGGATCTGATCAACAATAAAGGTAAGAATTCGGATCAGGCGGACAGCAAAGATGCCAATCGTAAAGTCCCTGGATTTGGGGTCGATTCCGAATTGGTGGGTATTCCCGATTTTTCTCCCACCGGGGAAGAGCGAATGTCCCTGGCCGCAATGCGAACCAGGTTTGGCGACAACGTGATGGCCCAGGTCGACCGGACGATGCGACGTTACGATGCGGACAAGAGCGGCATTCTGGAACCCGCTGAAGTTCAACGCGCTCGGTGGAGAAATCCATCGGCGGCGGAATCGGACACCAATCAGGATGGCAATCTGTCACGGCTGGAACTCTGCTACCGTTACTACGAACGGGAGCAGGCGGCAATCAATCGAAAGTCGTCGCCGGGCGCCAGGTCGACGAACAATTCCCGCGGAAGTACGGTTGCCAGGAATCGAAGCTCAACGTCGGCGGGGCGCGGAGGCCAGTCGACGGCCAACCGGAGGTCCGGTTCTTACTCACGTAGGGCGAACTCCAGCGCGGCCAATTCCAAGCGAAAAGCGTTCAACTCCGGAAACGACGCGTACGATCGCTACGCCGAGGGGCTGCTTAAGAACTATGATAAGGACAAGGATCGAAAACTGAGCAAGGCGGAATTGAAGGAAATGCGGCGACCACCCGAAAATGCCGACCGGAACCGGGATGGATTTGTGGACAAGGATGAACTGGTGGCGTCGATCATGCGCAAATCGGGTGTTAGTCCGGATCAAACCGCTTCTTCGTCTGGCGCCCGATCCCCGGGTAAGTCCGGCTCACGTGCCGATCGGCTGCGACGACCGGCCAATGCAAGTTACAACCAGGCGGATTCCATTTTTGGCGGCAAGGATCTGAATAACGACCGTCAGCTGCAGATGGCTGAGTTCACCGACGACTGGGACGAGGAGGCGGTCAGCGAATTTGAGGAAAAGGATGCGAACGATGACGGTGTCATTACCGAAAAGGAATGGCAGGGTGGATCCTGAGTCTCTCGGGCGTGGATTGTCAGCGGTAAGTCAACGTCGTCGGAAAAGCCTCTCGGTCGGCATTCTCGGCAATCAAGGTGTTACGGATTTTCTCGGTGGGCGACCAGGGTAATCGGATGCTGCGTCCAGACGATCAATTAGTGGTGGCCATTGCCCTGGCGGTTTTCCTGCTGCTGATGGGAACTTATTTCTGGCACCGCCATCAGGTTGGCCATGGGCTGATCGAATTTGACGATCTGCCCGGACGTCGGGCCGAGTACCTGGTCGATATCAACACGGCGAGTTGGCCCGAATTCACCAATCTTCCCGGGATTGGAGAAAAGCTGGCCAAGCAAATCGTCCACTACCGTAATGAAATTGGCGGTTTTGAGCGGACGGAACAGCTACTGGAGATTTCTGGAATCGGGGAGCACAAGTTCATGGCCATGCAAGCGGAAATTCAGGTCGTCGATTCCTCTCACCTTGCCCGCCACGAATCCAACCCTGAAACTCCAGCGGCCCGGTACGCTGACGACGGCCAATCGGTCGCCGGGGGATCGTCAGCGACGATCCTTGAGAGCAACCGTCGTTAACAGGCTTGTCGACTTGCGGTTCCGACCGCGAAAGGCGCCCCGTCAGGATTGGTTTTGGTTAAGGTGACAGGAGTCAGCCGCACATCGCATCCGATTGGCGTACCGGTAACTGACTCCCGTTCTCTTCACCTGCCAGTTTGTTTGACTATGAAGGCGCTGTTCAATACTTGTCATGGGTTGGACCTCATTTCAGGCTGGTTCTGGTGGGGAGAGTCAATCCTGCCGATCCGCAAAGTCAAAATTTGAAATTGGGAATCGGGTTGGGTTGCCGGGGTCTGGTGCGTCGATTCGGTCTGGCCCCTGCCGCAGTACTTTGAATTTCGTTTCAGCTTTTCCTTGAGAAATCTGCTTTTGCAGGCTGCCGATGTGATTAGTCATCCAGTTCCATCGCGGGACATTCCCCAACGACCCTGGTCCATGAGGATGACGTGGCACGATCTGCTATTCATGAGTTGGCCGGTGGCTGCCCACCAGGTCCAATCCCTGATCCCCGACGCGTTGCCCGTCGATACCTTTGACGGATCAGCATGGATCAGCGTGGTGCCTTTTCAGATGACGGGTGTGGCTCCCCGCTGGATGCCCGATCTGCCCTGGCTTTCCCGCTTTCCGGAATTGAATGTTCGAACCTATGTTGTTAACGACGGCAAACCGGGCGTCTGGTTTTTTTCGCTCGACGCCACCAATCCGCTCGCCGTTCGGGTTGCTCGAGGACTGTTTCGACTGAATTACCTGGACGCCCGAATTCGAATTGAAAGGTGCGGCAACTGGATCCGCTACTGCTGTAAACGGACGCATCGGAACCAGCCCGCGGCTCAACTGACGGTTGACTATCGACCTATAGGGAAGTCCTATCGGTCAGCAGCCGGTTCACTGGAGCATTGGCTGACCTCGCGGTATTGTCTGTACACGGCCGGACGACGAGGCGAGATATACCGTGGCGACATTGACCATCAACCCTGGTCGCTGAAAGAAGCACAGGTCGTGGTTCACCAGAATAGCATGACCGACGCGTATCCATTTGATGTTCAGGAGGCTCCCGTTTCCCTGCAATTTGCCGATCGGATGGACGTGGTGGCCTGGTCTCTGGATGCCATCGTCTGATGCAAGTGTTCCTGACCTGTTTTTGTGACTAGAATCTGTTTGTCATGGTGGAGATGGGAACTCTCCATTCATCAAACTTGCAAACATCCTGGTCTTGTGTTGGACTGACGATTTATGATGCGGCTTCGAATGATTTCCGTCGGCTGTCTCGGATTGGCCGGGCTGTTGTGTTCCGATGCAGAACCGGTCCAGGATCAGGCGGATACCGCATCGGTTGCCGTAGCCCCGGTGCCTGCCGATACGTTGCCATCACCGATCGATATCGAATACATCCCGGCGGGATTTGCACAGCGGCCGCTGAATCCCGTCGATAATTCGATTGACGCGGAAAAAGTACGCCTTGGTCGTAAGCTGTTTTTCGATCCCATTCTGTCGGCGGATAACCAGGTGGCTTGTGCTACCTGTCATCGCCCCGAATTGGCATTTGCGGACAATCAGAAAATTGCCCGCGGTATTCAGGGCAGGGTGGGTAAACGCAATGCGCCAACCATCATCAACCGTGGGTATGGCAAGATCTTTTCCTGGGATGGCCGCGCGGCGACTCTCGAAGAGCAGGTCTTGATGCCGATTACCAATCCTGCGGAACTGGGCAGTGACCTGGCAGAATTGCTCGCCGAACTGAGGGCAGACGATTCCTACGTTCGTGATTTCCATCGCGTGTTTGGCGGCGACGAGCAAACCCCCGAACGGGCGATCACCGATAGCAATCTGGCCAAAGCCATCGCGGCTTTCGAGCGGAGTCTGGTTTTCGGCGATAGCGAGGTAGATCGGTTTCGGTCTGCCGAGTATGAGGCCCTGTCCCAGGCGGCTCGTCAGGGCATGTGGATCTTTGAGAGTCGCGGCGGATGTTGGAAGTGCCACAGCGGAGAAAATTTCAGCGACGAAGAATTTCACAATACAGGCGTTGGGTTTGGCGAATCGGATCGCGATACGGGAAGATTCGAACAGACAAAGGACCCGCGAGATCGTTTTCATTTCAAGACACCTACTCTGCGGGGAATTGAATTGACAGCTCCCTACATGCACGACGGCAGCGTTGCGACGTTGCGGGAAGTGGTTGAATTCTACAATCGGGGTGGTGCGCCGGACGATCCGGATCTGGATCCCGACATGAAACCACTGAAGTTGAGCGAAACGGACATCAATAACCTGGTTGAATTCCTCAAAGCCCTTTCCCGTTAGAACGAACGATTACGTGGTCAATGCCGACAAACTCACCAGGAAATTCACGCGGCGAAACGAGGAAGTCGTGGCCGTCGATGATCTCACGTTTGCCGTACCCCAGGGGGAAGTGTACGGATTGCTGGGGCCCAATGGTGCTGGCAAGACCACGACACTCAGAATGATCCTGGGCTTGCTGGAACCTACAACGGGCCATGTTTCAGTGGACGGATTCGATGTCACCGTCGAACCGAAAGCGGTCAAGCGGAGGATCGGCTATGCCTCGGCCGGGATCGGCGTTTATCCCTGGTTGACGACCCGCGAAATGCTGGCTTTCGTGGCAGATCTGTACGAATTGGATCCGGAATATGCCAGCCAGCGAATCGCTCAACTGTCCGACTTGCTCGACTTTGGCAGGCTGTTGGATCGTCGCTGTGCTACTCTCAGTACCGGGGAAAAACAGCGAATCAATCTGGCCCGAGCCCTGATTCATGAACCTCCCGTGATGCTGATGGATGAACCGACGAACGGTCTGGATGTGCTGGGCAGCAGCACCATTTTCGACTACGTGTCGTATCTTCGCAGCCAGGACAAGGCGGTCATTGTCTGTACCCATCGACTCGACGAGGCCGAGCGGTTGTGTGACCGGTTTGGTCTGCTCCATCGTGGACGGCTTTATCGTGAAGGCACGATTGAGCAGCTGTTGGCCGATTCCCGGCGGACCAACCTGACCGATCTGTTCCTCGACATGTTGGCGGAGCAGGAACCCTCGCGGGCGGAAACCACGTGATCAAGGATGTCCCCATGGTGACACCGGAAAATCCTCCTGCCGATTCAGGTACGTCGTCGCTCGGCCGGGTATGGCGAATCGCTGGCAAGGAGCTGGCGGAGGTACTGCGAGATCGCCGCACGATCTTCACCCTGGTCCTGATGCCGCTGTTGGTTTACCCCTTGCTGGGAATGGTCGTGCAGAAGTTCACCCTGCAGAGCCTCGGCGAAAGCGCGGAAACGGTCTATCGACTTGCGTTCCAGAACAGTACGACGGCAGACGAGTTCATGCGACGGTTAAACGAAGGCGACCGTTTGCTGGACGACCTGATCAAGCCCACGCCAACAGACGAATCGCCAACCGATGCCGTAACAACCGGGAGACAGCCTGGGCTATCTGCCGAACCGGTGGTTCCCGACGAAATTGCCAAATCGCTGGGAGAACGCAAAATCACCTTCAAGTATTATTCGACCGACGGCGAGCCAGTCCAGGACCTGGTCAAGGACGGCAGCATGGACGTGGGTGTGATCCAGAATACGGATCCGCGATCCGGGCTGAGGCAGTTTCAGTTGATCTACGACGCGCATTCCGAATTCAGTCGAAGTGCCCTGCAGTACATCGGCCGACGGCTGCGTGTGTTGAATGATCGTTACCTGGAGAGAGAGATCAAGGCCAGCGGCGTGGCGGTTCGGCCTCCTGCTCGCTACCTTGAGCGGCCGGTTGCGGCTACGGTGACGAACCAACCGGTGCTATTGACCTTCGTACCGTTGATGCTGGTGCTGATGACCATCACCGGGGCCGTTTATCCGGCGATCGATTTGACGGCAGGAGAAAGGGAACGGGGCACGATGGAGATTCTGGTGGCCGCTCCAATTTCCCGGCTGAAGCTGTTGTTTGGCAAATTCGTGGCGGTCGTGGTGGTGGCCATGCTGACGGCCTCAGTCAACCTGGTAGCCATGGTGATTACGATCTACTCCCTCGGACTCGATTCCGTAATCTTCGGGCAATCCAGTTTTTCCATCGGGACGTTGCTAACCATCATCGTGTTGTTGATGGTGTTGGCGGCATTCTTTTCCGCGACGCTGTTGGGCCTGACCAGCTTTGCCCGCAGCTTCAAAGAGGCTCAGGCCTACCTGATACCTTTGATGTTGATCGCTTTCGCACCCGGTCTGCTCAGTCTCAATCCAGCATTGAAGACGAACAGCCTGTTGGCGCTGATTCCTTTGCTGAATGTTGTGATGGTGGGCCGCGACCTGTTGGCGGGAAATGCCAACGTGATGTTCGTGGTTCTGGCGATCCTGTCCACCGGCTTCTACGGGTTGTTTGCGCTGGCTTGGGCTGCGCGGATTTTTGGTGCGGATTCCATCCTCACCGGCGGAATGGAACCCTGGTCCGAAATCCTTGGTGGCTCTCGGCCGGGCCGGTCGTATCCAGCCATGGCCACGACGATGCTGTTTCTGGCTGTCTTATTTCCAGGTTTCATCGTTGCGTCGGGGCTGGTCTCCAACCTGGCCACCCGGGTGGAGGCCACGGTCGAACAGAGATTGTGGCTGAATGCCATCGTCACGTTCGTTATTTTTGTCGGGCTGCCGTCGGTCTTTGCGCGCGTATTTCGACTATCGTTCAGATCAACCTTTCAACTGCGTGCCCCAACCATCGTGGGCTGGCTGTCGGCAATCCTGCTGGGCCTGTCGGTGTGGGTGGTGGCCTATGAAAGCGAAGTGATTTCGCTGTCCAGCAAACGGCTGCAGGAAATGATGGACTGGTTTGCCTCCCTCAAGTTGGGGCTGAGCTCGGTTCCCTTGTGGGTCAAGCTGATCTGCCTGGCCGCTGTCCCCGCAGTATGCGAGGAGTTTACTTTTCGTGGTTTCCTGTTGAGTGCGTTTCGGCAACAGACCACGGCGGTCAAAGCGGTCTTCATCACCGCTTTGTTGTTTGGCCTGTTTCACGTGTTCGTGAGAGATCTGCTGTTTCTGGAGCGGATGATTCCCAGTACGCTGATGGGCCTGTTACTGGGGTGGGTCTGTATCCGCACCGGCAGTATCTGGCCCGGCATGTTGTTGCACGCAATTCATAACGGGCTGCTGATCACACTGGCCCATTTCGAGGAAGCACTCGTAACGCTGGACTTCGGAACGTCCGAACAATCGCACTTGCCGTGGACGTGGATCGTCATGGCGATGATCCCGGCGTCGATCGGCATCTTGCTGCTGCTGCGACGGCCCGCTACGACAAACCCTTCCCGGCCAGCCACGGTTCCGTCTTCCGACTACGCGCATTTTCGGAATTCATATTCGTGGTGCCAGCCGGATGCAACCGCAATGGCCTGCCGACAGATCCACTCGAAGGATGCCCTTGCTTGCGCTGCGGGCTTGTAAAGTCGTGCAAGACAATTTTGAAAATGCACCAGATTGAGTCGCAAGAACGATTGTCGTGTGCCGCGCACATGTTCCCTGTCCAGGGGGAACGAAAAGACACGACACCCAGATGATAGGCATTATCATCATCCATCGCGCCGCCTGACCCGCCAGCGGTGTCGGTTTGGATGTTGGTTAGTTGACGTTCCAGGTGAACTGATCGATGCTGATCTCCCAGGGGAACAACAGCGTAGGAGCATTGGCAAACCAGCTGACCCGGGTTTTCACCCGGCCGGTTCCGTCTTCAACGTAGTCGCCGATGTCATCCGGTACGTTGACGTTAACCACGGTGTCGGTCGCGAATGAAGCCAGGCTTTCGTCGATCTGTTCAAACTGTTCCGTGAAGTAGTTGAACATCTCGATTCGCTGCCCCAGACCGACCGTGTTGACCTGAGCCTCCAGGACGACCGACATCGAATGGGGCGTGCTGCTGGACAGCGTACCGGTAAATTCGATCGCCACCGGTGTCTGGTCGAATTCTGAAGCGGCGTTGACCTGCAGGTATTGGTCGTCAGAGAGAATAACCTCCGGCAGATCGCCAGAGGCCAAGGTGCCGTCGTTGATGGCGAAACTGTCGAGGGTTGCCGTGACCTGATTGATGCCGGAAACCACGAGAGCGAAATCGGCATCCACTTCGACGGTCTCGGAATGCGCATCTTCGTTGATTTCCGCAGCGATCACTTCCACGGTCCAGGTGCCGGCCGTGGGGTCTTGAACAAATACGTTTTCGACCGGATCGATCGTGTTCGGATTGCCTCCGGCGGTCGACCAGTTTCCTGACAGCAGACCGTTGTTCCCCCAGTACGTCGTACCGTCGGGAGAAGTGACCCGCAACGTCAGGTCATTGATTCGGTGAATCGACGCTGACGGAGACCCCATGGGGTCCATGTAGACCAGGGTCGCGCGGAATTCGGGCGTGCTGGCATTCACGTTCAGATCAAAAGACACCGTGTCCAGATTCTCCAGGACAAATTGCTCGTTGACGACGAAGACACGGTTGCGTGCTTCGTAAAGCCGGGCCACGTCGGGCATGCCCCAACCCTGGTGGGTTCGCGTCAGGTTGTCATTGGTGCCGGAAAAGGAATAGGCGCTTGCTTGATTGATGACCATCGCACGGGCCGTTGTCGAACGTGGCCGATTTTCAAAAACGGTACCGGTCGGATTAACCGCGTTTCCGAAAATGCCTTCTGACCACATCTGAAAGAACAGGCCGAAGTGGCCGGCAACGATCGGCGTAGCGCCGCTGGTGCAACAGAAATTCCGGTAGCCGCTGGTCTGGTCGTCGGTCGTGTAAATCGTGTCATAGAAGTGGCACAGATCGGGCTTGATGCGACCGTCGGCGGCCGGTCCGATGCTGGAACCACTCCAGAAATCATCGTCCCGATCGACGGTTTCCTGATGGTTAATCCCTCCTACCGCAACAATGTTTTTGGCCCAGGCCTGCGGCCGCGATAGCTGGCTGTCCTGATTGCTTTGAGACTGCGTGATCAAGAGGTCGTTGATGAAAATGATGTCGTCCATCTCCGCAGAAATCGAAGTATACGCAAGCGTGGGTCCGTTTCCCCAGCTGTTGGATTGAAACACACCAAAATAGGGCGCTTGAACCAGTTCCGCCGTGTGGGCGTAGCGATTGTTTAACTGGCCGAAGTCGGCAAAAATGCCCTGAGCCAGTGGCAGCATGCCTCGACCTTCCGGATCGCCGGTTCCGTCCGCAAAGACGATCCCATACGTTCCGGTGCCGTGATCGTCACCCCCGGCACGTGGGCCATGAAATACCGGTGGAATGGCCTGGAAATCGACATGGCTTGCAAACAGGTTGCCATCCATGACTTCGCCGCGGACACCCTGTCCGGCAAATCCCGCAATGGCCTCGATCTGATTGGCGCCACCGATTTCACGAGCCAGATCCATATCGACCTCGGGTTCCGTCCAGGGGTCGATCCATTGGACTTCAGGAAGTGCGGCAACGGCCAGCAATTGTTCTCCGTTCAGGGTCGCCTCCATTCGGTAGCCATCGGGGATCAGCGAATCCACGGTGCCACCGACCGCCGCAATCCTGGTGGCCACGAAATTCTTCTGCAATGGTCCCCGTTGATGCACCATGATGTTCAATCGCCGAGCCGCGGTCTGGATACCGGTTTGCTCCAGATCGGCCAACAGGCTATCGTCCAGTTTGTAGGCCGGATGATAAACGCCCACCCAACGGACAAACGGAAGCGCTGCCACCTGGTCGCGTTCTGCGGGATCGAGTCGAACGAGGTAGGCGTGATGCGGCAGGTACTTGTAGAATTCCGCTCCGATCGTACGCAACGCCGCGCGATACTCCTCCAGTGGCTGAGTCGTGAACTGCACGATGTATACCTGTTCCACCAGCTGATTCGTGACATCGTCGCCAGGCAAAGGATTCAGGTTCACTTGAAACAGCGCCGGCACAACGGGAACACCTTGCAGAGGATCAAAGGAAGCGTACCTCAGTCGCAGCTGATAGGACACATCTTCAACGATCCGCCATTCTCCTGATCCACCGTCGATGGCATACTGATACCGATCGTTATTTTTCCAGGTGGCGACGCGGGTTGATTTGGCGACCTGGACCATTCTGGCGCCGTCCGGAATCTGTGCGCATGTTGAAAACGGGAAAGTCGAGCCTGCTACGATGGCGACTGCCAATAACCAATTCAGCCTATTCATCAGAAATTGTTCCTGTCTGTTTGTATCTTCACGCGAGATCTGGAATCCGGGCAGCAATTCGCCTCGATTTCGGTTTTGCTGCCAATAGTCTAAACAGCAGGACGAAGATACTCCAGTTACCTCCAAGACATCAAAATATGCAATGCTCATGAAACGTCAGTATCCCGTTCCCGTGCTTCTGCTATTCGCAATTCTTTTCATTTCCGCCGGTTCTGCTTATGGACAGGGGCCAGAAACGCAGGGTTCTCCATCGGGATCAGGCCAGGAGACTGGAATTCAAGCGGAAAAGAGCCGGCTTCCCGGGGTCAGTACCGGAGAGCAACTGGATGAAATAACGGAACAGCTGGACAATAATCCGGCGGCCCAAAAGGCGAGAGAGAGCCTGATCGGTTGGATTTATCGGGCTGCCGAGTACCTCTCTTTTCCCGCGTTTTACTGGGTTGCGTTTGCGTCGATGATCGCCGGCCTGGTCAGTTACGGACTCCAATTGGTGCTGGGCAAGCTGGTCATGCTGATTCAGTTTCATTTCAGCCTGACCGAAATCCTGTCCGACGGCTTGGGCTTTGTGATCAGTGCACTGGGCTTGATTCTGACCACCCGGGCGGCGGCGGATCATTCCGAATTCATCTCCAGTCCGGCCCAGGTTCTTTCTGCCGCCGTGGCAGGTCTGTTGATCGGCTTTGTGTTTTACATTCGAGGTCAGACTCAGGAGTACCGGGAAGCCCGGGAAATTCGCCGCCGCAATCAATCCTGACGCAATGCTTCCGGCTGGAAGCGACGGCTTCGGGACTGATACGGCTTGGGGAAATCTTCAGGAATCCGGATCATTGGCACTTTGGATGCCGCGGCCCATTGCGTGCCACGCACCAGGATCGTGATGAAACCTACGCACTCCATCGAATAATCGGCGTGTCCCATGGGGGTGTGAAAAACCCGGCCTTGCCCGTAGTCGATCACCATCAGCATCGGTTCGTGACGCTCCGTGCCCCCAAACTTCCTGGAGGAAAAAGCGGTCGCCAGGATCGTCATGTTGTCCGCCGGTCCACGCAGACCATGGTAGAGTTCGTCTTTGGCGTGCATCCAGGATTTCGGTAGATCGCGGGTAATGGGGTGCTGGTCGTCGCGGACGACGATCTGAAATTCGTGCTGGGGACCATGACCGCCACCCGGTCCGGGTGATGGATCGCGAACCACATCTCCGTCCTTGGTAAGATAGACGTAGGGGCCATTCTTTTCATTGCGCCCGCCCCAGCCCCCGAGTCCGATCATCTGATTGAAGGCCTTCCAATCCGCAAAGGAATTGTCGGCCGCGTGAACGATTACCAACCCGCCTCCCTTTTTGACGAATCGATCCAGTGCATCTCGAGTCGATTGCGGCCACGGTGCGCAGTTGTAGCCAAAGTTGGAAAGGACCACGTCGTATTTCTCAAAATCTGGTTTGAAATCGGGATCGGTTCGGGGCTGAGCCAGGTCCTGGTAGACACGACCGTCTTCCAGAGGGAATTCTTCCAATCGCTTTTTTCCGTTCCAGGTATACCGGGTACGCGCAATGTCGACCTGAAAGCCTCCTTCCTGTTCCAGATAATGCTTCATCATCATCGTCGTTTTTGGCCAGTCGGCATGGTTATTCTGGCCGTCGATGATCAGCGCCTTCAGCTTGTCGTTGGCCAGGCTGCTGGCGGCGGCCAGCAGCAACAGGGCCATGGCTGCCAGGCAAACCGGGGCAGCATCAAATCCAGTTCGTTGCCAATTCATATTGTGGTCTCCAACCAGCCGTCTTGTTTTTTGCCTGCCCGGCCAAGTATCGTTTTCCGTTGCCTCACCGTGAGACAATCGTTGCAGGCACGTCCAGCCGCGCCATCCCACCAGGACATTTTACCCCCAGAATCTACGCCTCAAACCAGGAATAAAAGTCTGGCATGGACCGGTTCATAAGCCAAACTATCAAGATGAAAGCGGTGTATTGTCCGACCTTGTCCATTGTCCGACCTTGACCAGGCGTTCGATTGTCGATTGCGATGCCGGGTGTGGTAACGGAAACGGTCAGGATTGTTGGGGTTTTCCACTGACTTTCAACTTGCGGATGCGACGGCTGAGCGATTCCAATATCATGATGTGTTTCATCAAAAAACTCCAGCGGTTGATCCGCATGCCCGCCATAAACCGGAACCGAAATCGAAAGAGTAAGCCATGAGTACTTGCGCAACTGCCGTCACAAACATCTGCTGCATAGGCGCGGGCTACGTCGGTGGCCCGACCATGGCCATGATTGCCGGGAAGTGCCCGGATATCCGAGTCAACGTGGTGGATATCAACCAGGAACGGATCGATGCCTGGAACAGTGATCAGCTGCCGATTTACGAGCCGGGCCTCCAGGAAATCGTTGTCCAGGCCCGCGATCGAAATCTGTTTTTTACAACGGAGATTCGTAAGTGTATCCAGGAAGCCGACATGATCTTCATCTCGGTCAATACGCCCACCAAGACCTTCGGCGTTGGCGCCGGGCGGGCTGCGAACCTGGAATTTGTAGAAAAGTGTGCCCGGGCGATTTCCGATGCCTGCGATTCTGGTCACAAAATCGTGGTGGAAAAATCGACGTTGCCAGTCCGCACGGCGGAAGCCGTCAAACGGATACTGTCGTCCGCTTCCAAACCGGGCGTTTCTTTTGACGTACTGAGCAATCCGGAATTTCTGGCCGAAGGGACAGCCATTCAGGATCTGTTGGATCCGGATCGGGTCCTGATTGGCGGCGAATCTGAATCGGCCATGCAGGCCCTCGTGGACGTCTATGGCCAATGGGTTCCACGCGATCGCATCCTGACGACCAACCTGTGGAGCAGTGAGCTTTCGAAGTTGACGGCCAACGCCTTTCTGGCTCAACGTGTCAGCAGCATCAATGCGATCAGTGCTTTATGTGAAGCGACGGAAGCCGACGTCGATGAAGTGGCCGCAGCGATCGGTACCGATTCCCGGATCGGTTCGAAGTTTCTGAAGTCGTCCGTTGGTTTTGGAGGTTCCTGTTTCCAGAAAGACATCTTGAACCTGGTCTACCTGTGCGAGCACTTCGGTTTGCCGGAAGTGGCGGCGTACTGGGAACAGGTAGTGTTGATGAACGACTACCAGAAGCGACGTTTTACGCGACGCATGTTGAAAGCCATGTTCCACACCGTCAGTGACAAGACCATCGCTGTCTGGGGATTCGCTTTCAAGAAGGACACCAATGACACCCGCGAAAGTGCGGCGATCTTCGTCTGTCGCGATCTGCTGGAAGAACGAGCGCGGCTGCGGATTTACGATCCGAAAGTCACCGAGGAGCAGATTCGCCAGGAACTGGCTGCGGTGATGCGGAACGAACCGCGACGCTTTGGAAAAGACGCGGCAAGATTGATCCAGGAGAACGTGACGGTGGTCGATAGCGCGGAAGATGCATTCGATCGGTTCGCACGCGGTCGCCGTATTGACCGAGTGGGATGAATTCACCACGCTGGATTTTGAGTCGATTTACGCCAATATGCTGAAACCGGCCTTTCTTTTTGATGGCCGCAACATCCTGGATCACGGCCGCTTGAAACGCGTCGGCTTTGACGTGTACGCCATCGGCAAGCAGGTCTAGCCCCCGTTGGACAGCGGATGGAGGCAAGTGGGGGCATTCAATTGGCGAGCCAGGCGACTGCCAAGAATTGTGCCCGGGCGCCAAGACTGCATAATGGTCGTTTGGAATTCAGACGACTCCCTTGGTGAATCGCGACATTATGCAACGCAGTGTAGAAATTGACGGCATTCGGCTGCATCTGAGCGCCGGTCATCATTCCCCGGAACAGTGGATCGGTCAGGACGAAATCTTGAAGCAGGTCCTGGCCTGCTGGCTGGTCGTCGATGATCAGGATTTGCCATTGACGCCGCGGATTGTTGGTCCGCCGGGAATCGGGAAAACGGCCTTGGCGATGGCCGCAGCGGAACAAAGGTCGCAAGAGCTGTACATCTATCAGTGTACCTCCGATACGCGGCCGGAGGATCTGCTGGTCACGCCCGTTCTTTCCGAGCGAGGCAAGATCGCCTACCACGCTTCACCCCTGGTGACGGCGATGATTCGCGGCGGCGTTTGCGTTCTGGACGAGGGCAATCGCATGAATGAAAAGTCATGGGCTTCTCTGGCGCCATTGCTGGATCACCGTCGCTATGTGGAATCGATCGTGGCGGGAATTACCGTGCCAGCCCATGCCAATTTCCGCTGTTGCGTGACCATGAATCAGGACGAATCGACGTTTGAAATCCCTGACTACATTCTCAGTCGATTGCAACCCACGCTGGCGCTGCAGTTTCCGTCGCGGGAAGATGAGATGGCCATCCTGCAGTACCACCTGCCGTTCTGCACGGCGGAAATGCTGGCGATCACGGTCGACTTTCTCCAGAAATCGCATGAACTGAAACTCGATTTTTCCTCCCGCGACGGCATCAATATTCTGCGATTTGCCATGAAACGAATCGCGCAGAATCCCGATCATCCGATCGCTGAAGACGCGGCCTGGCGGGAGTCGCTGCAATTCTGTTTGGGGGAAGAAGCGTCGGATCTTGACCAACTTGCACGACAGAAGAGTCGGGCCCTGGGAGCACAGAATTTGCCGATGGGTTTCGGTGATTTTTTCTTTTCCCCCGATGATCCACTGCATCCCGATGCGGATGATCTGGAGAACGAGGATTAGCGCGGCGTGATCGATCCTGTTCTTGAAATCGGTCCCCATGTTACGGCGATACCGGTCGTGCACGGTAGCGGCGACTTCGCCTGGGAAGTCCGGCGGATCATGCTCTCGTACGACTACGACTGCCTGGCGGTGCCTCTGCCACCCTCCTTTCAGGAGTTGACCGAGCGAGCGATCCTGAAGTTGCCTGTCCCGGGAATCGTAGTGCAACGAGGGTGGGTTGAGTCCGGTACCGAATGGTCACCCATGGAGGGGAACGCTGAAGAGGATCGAGAGGACGCGTTGTCCGACGACGTAACGGCCAGTTACGTTCCGATCGATCCCTGCCAGCCCGTGATTGCCGGGCTGCGGGTCGCCATGGGCGATCGCATTCCCCGTCGATTCGTCGATTTGGAAACATCGGCATTCCGGACGCATTCACGTTCGCTGCCGGACGCTTTTGCACTGAAACGGGTCTCACTCACGCAGTACGCGGCGGCCGTGCTCCCCAGTCTGACCCGACCCGACTGCCGTCAGTGGCACAAACGAATCTGCCATATGGCTCATCGCCTCCGCGAACTGTCGGTGGATTACCGGAAGATCCTGTTTGTCGTCAGTGTTCTCGACTGGCCCTGGATTCGCCAGGCATTCCTGAATCGTAACGTGGAACGATTTGACGACGAACCTTTTCAGGAATGCTGTGCCTATCGGATCCATCCGAAAACCTTGTATTTCCTGCTGGGAGAAATTCCATTTGTCACGGAACGGTACGAACGAGCCCGGGAAACGCTGGCTGACGATGAGCGTTTGTCCATCGACGGGGTCAAGGAGTTGCTGGTCTGTGCTCGAGAATCGTATCGCCAGGAGTACCGAAACCGGGCCCGCAAGGTGACTCCGCGAACGCTGGCCACGATGCTGAAATACATTCGCAATCTGACCCTGATCGATCACCGCCTGTCGCCACAGTTGGCAACGATCGTTACCGCGGCCAAACAGATCGTGGGAGACGGCTATGCCCTGAGCGTCCTGGAGAAAGCCAAAGAGTACCGTTATGGCGGCGATGACGACCTGCCTGAAATCAGGATGGGCATGCAGCAGGCGGCATTTCCCGATGGCGATCAATTGCCGCTGGTCAGTCGGTTGCCGGGCCCACCCACGATCTGGTCCCGGCTGCAATTGACGCCCAAACCGGATCGGCGTTTGCAATCGGAATGGCAGCAGAAGTGGAATCCGCATTCCCAGTGCAGCTGGCCGCCGGAAGATGAGTTGATCGAAAACTTTCGGCAGACGGTCTTTGATCGCGCCCGCGAAGCGATGGGGGCCGATCTCGCGCGAACGGAAAAATTCACGACCAGCGTCAAGGATGGCATCGATATCCGGGATACGATCAGGAATTGGCACGAAGGTGATATCTATGTGCGAACGTTGCCACCCAGTCGCGGCAAATTGGACTGTGCCGTCATGCTGTTCGATTCACCAGCTGACCCCCGCGACTATCCCTGGCGAACGACCTGGTTTGCCGAACATCAAAACGAATCGACACTCTGTTTCTATGCGACCAGCTACCTGAACGAGATGGTTGGTCCGGGTATCTGCCTGGCGTCCTACGGAGGTGCGCTGTTTCTTTATCCACCGATTGCCATCCCGGATATCTGGACGGATCCCCGATTGGATTTCACGGCCACGCTCGAAGAACGTCTGCTGGCGGCGGCCTGCTTACACAGCGAGTACCCGGCCATCGCGTTGCTCAGTGCCGTTTCACCGTCATTGGCCTGGAAGCAAATGGCCAAGCTTTACGGGAAGAAATGGATCCATCTGCCACTGTCGAAATTCAGCGATTCGACCGTTCAGCAATTGCGGATGGTACACGTACTTAATGGCAGGCAGGTTCGCAGTTACGCGTCGGATTTTATTCGCAGATCGTGATCGGCAGCGGATTCGACTCGTGGCATCAGATTGAAACAACCGTCGATGGCCTGACTGCCGCTTGGTGACTCCACGATTTCAGCTGATTGTGGTGTCGATCATCTGCATGATCCAGCGGTTAAAATCGGCCAGCGATGTGTTGATCAACTCGTCGCCACCCGGGTATTGCCGCAGGGTGACTGAGAATCCGGCGACATGCAAAAGTCGCAACTGCCGACACAGCAGTTCCTGGTCAAATTCCCTCGAACGGCGACAATGGGACCAGAGGACTTCCAGATGGCGGCTGGAACTCCAGCAACCCAAAGGCGTTGTCCCTTCCGGCAGCGGACCGTTGATGGAGGCCACTCCGGCAAATACATCGGGGTGCGTCAAGGCGACACGAAAGGCCATCGTTCCGGCGGCGCCATAGCCGGCAACAAAGACTCGCCGTGGGCAGACGCTGGTTCTGGCCCGGGCAAAGTCAACGGCCGACAAAACCGCGTCGGCGGCATAGTCGATCGAAGCCTCGTCCTGTTCCCAGTAGTATCCGGCATGTTGTTCCCCCAGTGCCGCCCTGGGAGCAACCGCCACAAAATTCTGCAGGCTGATATGCGGCATGACCCGGTGCAATTGCTGCGCGTCGTCTCCATTGCTATGCAGCCAGACAATCAGCGGATACTGATAGTTTTTCTCGTAGTGCAAGGGGACAAACAGGCAGGTATCGGAAAGCGACGCATGTCCCGGATCGGAGGAAAAAAAATCGGACTGTTGATTAACCTTCAGTCCGACGGGAAGCTGAGTTTTCGTTGCCTCTTCTGGCTGTTCGATGGGACGCGCAGCCAGCGGGCTAAGTTTGATTCGGTTCATTCGCGTGTCACCTGGGCTCTGAACGACGCGGTTGATGTGTGATGTCGAGACGCGTTTGTAAAACACACACTTTTTAATGTCAACGGCATTGGAAACAAATTCCTGCTGCCGGTTTCAATACATCGTCAACAAGAAACAAACCCGAAAAAACGTCACCGCCTGGCATCCCGCCGGGGACGATATGGCCCGCGCAAAGGAAGTTTCAGATACACATCGTATGCTGAGCTGACGCTGGCCAACAGTTCTTTGACGCCGTTGCGTTCTTCCTTCAATTCCTGCATGGTGGCGTCCATCAGTTGGCGGCTGAATTCGTCGATTTCAAGATCTTCTACGATCCGATAGCTACCATTCTGGCAGGTTACGGGGAAGGAATAAATCAGGCCGTTCTCGATACCATAGCTACCGTCACTGACGACGGCCATGCTGACCCAGTCGTTTTCGGGAGTGCCGAAAACCCAGTCCCGGACGTGGTCGATCGCAGCATTGGCAGCCGAAGCAGCACTGGAAGCGCCCTGCGCCAGGATGATGGCGGCCCCCCGTTGCTGGACGGCGGGGATGAACGTTTCTTGATACCAGCTGTCCTGCACCAATTCCCGCGCGGATCGGCCGTCGACCAGCGCCTGGTTAATATCGGGATACTGCGTGGCGGAGTGGTTGCCCCAGATGGTCATTTTCGAAATCGCAGAAGACGATGAACGGGTCTCTGCGGCCAGTTGGCTGATCGCCCGGTTGTGGTCCAGCCGGGTCATGGCCGTAATGTTGCGGTGATCCAGATTGGGTGCGTTGGCGGCCGTAATCAACGCATTGGTGTTGGCCGGATTGCCCACCACGACCACCTTGCAATCCCGTTTGGCGTATTCATTCAGTGCCTTGCCCTGGACCGAAAAGATCTGCGAATTGGCCTCCAGCAGATCCTTGCGTTCCATGCCTTTGGTGCGCGGCTTGGCGCCTACCAGGATGGCGATATCGGCATCGGCAAAAGCCTGATTCGGATCGCTGGTCGCGACCACTTCCTGCAGCAGAGGGAAAGCGCAGTCGTGCAGTTCCATGACGACGCCCTCGAGCGCTGGCATGGCCGGGGGAATTTCCAGCAGTTGCAGGATGACTGGCTGATCGGATCCCAGCATGTCGCCGGCGGCAATTCGAAATACAAGTCCATAACTGATCTGTCCAGCCGCTCCGGTGACGGCGACTCTAATCGGGCTCTTCATTTCTTGTTCCTGGTTGAATGGCCGAATCGGCAACGGGGGGAGCATTCAGGCCGGCTGCCTGAAGTTCAACGTGAGTTTCGAATATCCCGCAACCACGATGATCTTTCAAGTGGTATCCGCCACTAATCGAGCGGAGCATCGGTGATTTCAATCGAGTCGGGCAGATCGCTTTTCCGCCTGTCATGAGCTGCTGGCTGGCGAAAATCAAGAAACCATAACAGCCATAGCAGACCGGCAAGCATCGCGAGGCCAACGGCTCCTATGGCCAAGCTGAGGTAATCGGGCGGCGGTGACACCCTTGTCGGCGTCAGGCCAATCACCAGCGGACTGCGTTGTTTCAGCCGGCTGTTCTGCCGCTGGGTTAATTCGGATTCGTAGTTCCAGATTTTGAAAAAGAATCCTTCAACGAAAACCTGGCGGTGCTCCATTTCCGCTGGGCTGCAGGGCAGCTTGGCTACGCAGACCGAAACCGGATAACGGTTTTCATGCACGATCATGTCCTGATCATCCAGGGCCCGCTGGGGGGGGCGGATCACGATTCGCTGATTGTCCAGAGGAACAAGCAGATCCAGTTGAAAATAGTGGTCCAGTCCGTATCGCCGTTGAATGGAATCGTCTTTGATCGCCAGTCGGGTAATTCGGCGGACGTGACCGGATACGGTCAGCGCATCGCCATGGTGTTGGTGAGAATTCTGCAGGCAGTCCTTGAAGTCGATGGATTCGCGCGGCAATTCGTCACGACTGATTTCTGGGGAAGCCGACAGCAGCTGGTAAAAAGACGCGGTGTCTTCCACGCCAATGGTGGGCGACGTGCTGTTCCGCAGTGCTTCCAATCGTCCGACGTCCACACCATGGCGAGCGAGCAGTAACTGCGAGTCACCGACCGGTATCGCTGCGGACGAATGATCGGGTAGCCAGGCCAGGCGAGGCGCCACCAGAACCGGAGCCTGGTCGTTGCTCAGACCCATCGCTGCCCGTTGGTCTGCATCGCCGCCCCAATCGACCAGGGCCAGAAAAAAACCATGCAGGTTGACCAGCTGATCGATATCGGTATTCCTTGGCCAGCGGGCTGGGATAGCGGGAGGACGTGTGGAGTCACGAAGGATGGGAGTCAATACCAGCAATTCAGTTTGATCGTCGGTAATCAGACGGGATAGCGTCAGGCCCTCAAACGGTAACGCCGCATCGTTCGCGTCCGAGCGAATGTCTACGATTCGTTTCACTCGACCCCGTAACGCAAAGACCCGTAAGCGGAAATCACGAGGTGTGGTGCGAATGTCAGCCGGCTGAATGCCTGCGTTGTAATTTGCGAACCGGCGGAGGCTCGATTCGGAGACCTGACAAACTCGATACAGAAGCCGCGAGACGATCGGTTGATATTGATTCCATGGTTGGTCGTCTTGCACGTCGAAAACTTCACTCGATTCGAAACCCGACAGCGCCGCGGGGGATTCCTGCCCACGGGAAAACGGTGTGAACGCGAAACCAATGACCAGTACATGGGCAAGCCACAGCCAGCCAATGTAGTTGTTCGACGTGCGTACAGGGCGGTCGTCAGTCATCGATCGGATCGTGCTCGCTCAATTGCTGGACTCGGTCCCGCTCTGTCTGTATCCGGGTATCCCCGGCCAAAGCTCTCAGTGAATGCTCGACGTCAATTTCGTTGCCGCCGCCGGCAACACGATGCGCGGTACCCGTGGCCCGATAAACGCTGATGGCGAGCCAGGCGGCAACTATCGGCATGCCGATGAAAAACAGTGTCAATAGCCAGATGGGTGGTTTCCAGCTGCTGGTTTCGCCGACAGCGACGGCCGGCTGCCAGCGAACGTGGTCTGCCAGAATCAAAGGGCATTCTTCCAGCGTGCCCGTGGTCGCCAGGTAAGTACGGATCTTGAAGAAAATGCCTTCGATCACGACCGGTTCGCTGATTTTCTGGAAAGACTTCTGCGGTTGTGGAAAATCATCAGGCAGTTTTTTTATGTACACACAATACGGTGTCTGGTTGGAATCCTGCGGCTTGACCCAGAGTACAACATAAGGCCTGGCGGGGTCGCCGTTGCCACCGGGCTTTTCCATGCCCCGGACCTCCCCGCGAATCCGTATGGGCTGGCCGCGATAACTGGCTGGTTGGGCGGCCAGTTGAATCCAGGAAACGTCCTCAAAACTCTCCGTTGCCGGCGACGACAAGCGTTCCCAGGTTCGCAGCCAGGCCAGACGTTCGTCCGAGCGATTCAATGGCGTCCCATCTTCGACTGCATCGAATGCTACGCGGTCGAGCGATTCCTGCAGGGCGATGAACTGGCGCCCGGAATCGCGATCGAATGTGCGTCCTTCGGCTGCCCCCGACAGCATGGACAACGTTGATTCGAAGCGCTGTATCTGGGCGTCGGTCGCGGACGGCTTTTCGTACGTTTCAAACCACGCTCGAATCTTGGCGACCAGGGAACTCGCTTGGGTCTGATACTCGTCCGGCAGCGGATCCCGCCCGCGAATGGCTTGCAGGATGGTCAACAGCGTCTGCTGGTTCTGTTGGTCGGTTTGGCGAAGCAGGCGATTCCAGAATTCAAGTGTCTGTTCGGGATGCGGTCCGGGATTTTCTTCAGGACCGGGATGGGCGGGATCGATGAGGACGGCAGCGATCACCGTTTCGTCTTCGCTGGCATTCGCTGGTGTAGAGCGGAATCCCAGTCTCTCCCAGGTTTCCGGTTTGCCCGCCTCGTTCATTCCAATCAATACCAGACCCAGCAAAACGACTAACGACAACAGGCGAAGTCGTACGGATGTACTGGAATAGTCGGGCGCGGCGCGTCGCTTGGCGTTGTTTCTTGAATCTTCAGGAACCGTAAATCTCATGTCCCAATTCTAGCAACCGACTTGGTAAATCCTACGGTAGAGCTCAAGGCAACGCGTGACAGGTTGGCGAAACCCGTTGAAAATCCGCGATGTCAGCCGATAATGTCTGGGACCAGGCGACATCAGCAACAGAACCTACGCTTGCGATATCGCGAGTGGACACGGCGCCTGCAGCAGCCGCCAACTGGCGGTTGTGGCTGTGCAGGTCGCGCAATCGAATCGACGAATGGAACATGAAAGCACATGAAGCTGCTGATATTCGTATCACTGCTATGCCTGAAATTCGCCTGTTGGCCGGTGCTGGTTGAGGAACCCGGTGAAGCCTTTCTGGAAGCTCTGCGGGAACGCGGATATTTCGATGTGGCACTGGATTATCTTAAGGAGATGGAAAGCAGTGAGCTGGCGTCCGACGAATTCAGAGCGACGTTGCCGTTTGAAAAAGCGCAAACGTTGATCAGCAGCACCGGCCGAATTCGCAATCGCGAACAGCTGGAAGAACGGTTGGCCCAGGCGGAGTCGCTGCTGAAACAGGCGGAGACCGACGCGCAGACGGCCGAGCTCAAGGCCCGGTCCCAGGATTGCCTGGGCGACCTGTTGTTTCAACGTGCTCGCAATTACCTGACCATGGCCGACAATCGTCGACTGACGTCCACGGAAAAAGAAGAATACCTTCAGCAGGCCCGCGGATACCTCAGAAATGCTCTGTTGGCATTCGGTAAGGCCAAAGCGACCTACCGACAGGTCCTGGATGATTATCAGATTGATTTGCGTAACCCCGAATCGAAACGTCGATTGAAACGGTTGCGAGGTATCTATACCGTCGTCCGCGTGAAAATGCCCCAGATTCTGGAACAACTGGCCGACACACTGGACGTCGATGATCCGGAACGTGGCCAAAGCCTGGCTTTGGCTACCGCCGAATTCCAACAGCTCTGGCAGAAGTACCCGAATTTTCCGGCTGGTTTGGATTCGTGTCTGTATGCGGCGCGCTGTCTGTACAAGCAGAATCAGTACCCTGAAGCGCTCAGCTTCTTGCAGGAGATCCTGAATCTGCCGGAATCCAACGCGTTACTGACGCTTAAACGAAGGGCCATGGTTTTGGCGGCAGACTGCTGGGCCGAATCCAGTCCCTACCCCTACGATGACGTGATCGCCAATCTGGAACGGTACATTAAGCGACTGACCAGACGAGAACAGCGCGAATCGGACTGGCAACGGATTCAGCTTGAATTGGCCAAAGCTTATCGCGAAAAAGCGGCCACGTTGAAGGAACAGGATGGCGATCCGGGAAGAATCCGCAGTTTGGAGCGTGACGCATCCCGACTGATCAAAACAGTTGCTCGCTTGCCCGGCGATCATCGGCAACAGGCCCGGCAACTTGCCAGCGAATGGAAGCTGGGAACGGATTTCGAATCCGAGGTGGAGGAAAAACCGGTTCACACGTTCGCCGAAGCCAGACAGCAAGGCCTGGACTTGATGACGGAGCTGGAAGCACTTCATGCGGACGTTATCCAATTGCGTCGACAAAAAGCGTCCTCAGGAAAAGACGCCGTGGATGACCCGTCGACTCAAGCCGATCTGGATACGGCAACACAACAGTTGCAAACGTTGGCCAATCGTTGCCTGGAAACATTCGGCCGGGCACTCCTGCTGGCAGATGGCCAGACGTCGCGAGAAGATATCAATCAGATTCGCTATCTCCAGGCGGCCTGCTACTACGCGATAGAACAGTATTTTGAAGCGGCTCTGGTAGGAGAATTTCTGGTCGAGCGCTATCCTACGGTTGCCTTCAGTCGTCCGGCCGGCCTGATCGGCATTCGTAGCTGTGCCATTCTTTACGATCAGGCGGAGCCGCAGGACAAACAGTTTGAGCGCAGCCGACTGCGACAATTGGCCGAGAAGATCCTGAAGATCTGGCCGGGGACCGACGAAGCGTCGACGGCTGCAGCCACGTTGGCCCGGTTGATTCTGACGGACAAGGATCTGGCCGAAGAACAGCTTGAGTTGGCAGCTGACCTGATCCGCCAGGTGGCTGAGTCTTCGCCAGACCGCGCGGCTTTGAATCTGCGATTGGGGACCAAGCTGTGGTTTGCCTGTCGCCAAGAACAGCAACAGGAAACGGAAAACCGGCAGCAACGGGAAGAGCAACTCACGGCCGCTATCGAGTACCTGTCTGATGGTCTGAATAACAGTCGTGCCGACGAAATGACCATGGAGGCCGTCTGGGGCTCGTTGTTTCTGGTGGAAGCGTTGCTGCAGCAGGGTAAACTTGGCGAGGCGGTTCAACAGCTGGAAGCTTACCCACTGGCCCTCATCAAACAGAAGAACCGGACCCTTGTCCAGTCGAGCACAGCCGATCTGTTCATCAGAGAATCATTCAGGGTGGCAGCAAAAACGTACCTGACCGCGCTGGAAAATGAGCCGGGTGAAAAGAAGTGGATTGACAAGGTGACGGGCATTGTGCAGGCGATGCAATCCCGCACGGATCCAGCCGCACAGCAGGACGTGGTGAACATGTATCGTTTGATTGCGGCCCAACTGGATCAACAGCTCGATGCGCTCGATGACCCCGGGCAACGGAAACTGCTGGCGGAGAACCTGTCCGGATTTCTCGGTAACGTCCAGATGGAATCACAGGATCCCAACACGATCATCTGGGCCGGCAAGACCTTGCTGGAGTTGGCCCGGTTTTATCAGGACGGTGCATCCGATGCCGATGCCAAACCATTGTTGAACATGGCGCTGGCTGCACTGGAACGGGCATCCGCTCTGGGAATCGACGACGAAAAACTGGCGATGGAGCTGAAGCGTCAACAGGCGATTGCCAAGCGAGGATTGGGCCAGTACGAACAGGCCTTCGCGGGCCTTGTCCAGTTACTGAAGCAATCGCCCAATGCCTGGCCAATCCAGAACGATGCCGCGGAAACGCTGCAACGCTGGGGCGTTCAGGCCAAGGCCGGAGAACGATTGGCCCAGGCATTAACGGGAACCGAAAAGTATCGTGATCCGAAGACGAAACGGCAACGGAATCTCGTCTGGGGTTGGACACGTCTGTCCAGTGTCTTGAAGCGTTATCCGAAGCTGGAAGATGCCTATTTCCGGTCCGTATTTGGTGAAGTGGAAACTCGACTGGAGTTCGGCCTGGTCGAACAGAATCAGAAAGCCATGGCGGCCGCCTTGAAGAAATTGAATCAGATCAAGGCCCAGGACGAAGACCTCGGGGGGCCGGTGTGGAAACCCCGATTTGAAAATCTGGAGTTGCGCATCCGTCAGAATCTGACCAGCGGTCAGGTTTCTGGAAAGAGCAACTGATGCCGATCAATACAGACATTGAATCGATGGATGAAATGGAGAATCAACGATGATCATCACTCGCCGAATCTGGTTCGCCGGCATGCTGGCCATGATCGCCCTGGCGGGATCGGCTGAATTGGCGGCCCAGAAGGATAGTGTGCATCTGAAGGTGGATGCCGATGGTCGCAAGTCGTTGGTGCGGGGCAAGATTGTTGATATGTCACCATTCAAAGTGGTTGTGGATGACGATGGCGACCGCGAGGAAGTCCCCGTGAGTCGTATCAGCAAGATCAATTTTGGAGGCGAGCCACGTGATTTGACGCGGGCCCGCGAACATTTGGACAACCAGCGCTACGACGACTGTCTGGAATCCATCGGCGGCATGGAAGAATTGCCGGACTCCGCGTTCATGCGTCAGGAAATTCAGTTTCTGACCGCCTACGCCAATGGCATGAAGGCGATGCGGGGCGATGAATCGTCAACCGTCGCATCGGCTGCAGAAGCGGTCGGTTCCTTTATCAAGGCCAACAACGATTCGTACCAACTGGTCAAGGCCGTCGATTTGTACGGACATCTGTTGATGGCCGACGGCAAGACCGCGCAGGCGGGCAAGCAGTTCAACCGACTGACCCGATCTGGCTGGGACGCGTACCAGGTAAAAGGCCACTTTTTTGAGGGGGAAACGCTGATTCACCAGGGACAATACGATCAGGCTCGAAAAAGCTTTGAAGCGGTAATCAATCAGCCGGGGAACTCGGAAGAAATCCGGCAATTCCGGCTGCTGGCGAATTGCCAGCTGGCAAAGATCAATGCCCTGCAGGGCGATGTGGAATCCGCCATCGCTTCGCTGGAACGTATCATCCAGAACGAGAACAGCGACAATACGCGGTTGTTTGCCTACGCCTATAATGCGCTCGGAACAGGTTACCTGGAATCTGAGCAACTGAAAAAGGCCTGCCGCGCTTTTCTGCACACCGAGTTGCTGTTTTCCGCCGAACCGGACGCGCATGCCGAGGCGCTGTATCAGCTGTCGAAGATCTGGTTGGAGTTGAAAGAAACGGATCGCGCCAATCGAGCCCGGGAGATGCTGATCAATCGTTATCGCAATACAATCTGGGCGCAGAAGCTGTCATTTTCCGGCCAGTGAGCGGGAGTTTATTCTGCTGCCGCGTACCAACGTAGAATCGAGTCGAGCGGATGGTTGAGGTTCAGTATCGTGTCTGCGTCAAGTGAGCCGCGCGTTACAATGGGCGCCCATTCATTGAAGGAGAAAGCCGTAGCCGTTAGATTAATCCGGCATGGTTGAGCGGGCAGATATCCGCCGGGCCGATGGTCAGGCGTCCAAACGGCGTGAACGGGAAGAGGTGGAAATGGGTTTGTTAGCAACTTGGAAGCGGATCGTGGCGGTGGCGGCCACGGTGTGGCTGCTGTTTCCGGCCGCTGCCGTCTGGGCGCAGGAAGCGGAGGACGCAGCGGATGCGACGCAGAAGAATGTCTTGAGCTGGCTGATTGAATCGTTGGGCTGGGGATATATTCTGATCTTTCTGGCCTTGTCGTTCATCTTTTTTGCCTTTCTGATCATGAACATCCTGGCAGCACGTCGCGAATATATCTGTCCGCCCCATCTGATCGAAGGCTTCGAAGCGCAGCTTGATCAGAAGCAGTATCAGGAAGCCTACGAATTGGCCAAGGCGGACGAATCCATGTTGGGCAATGTCCTTTCCTCCGGTTTGGCGAACCTTTCCAGCAGTTACCGGCATGCAATCGAATCGATGCAGGAAGTGGGCGAAGATGAAAGCCTGAAACTGGACCATCGACTCAGCTACCTGGCATTGATCGGGACCATCAGCCCCATGATCGGACTTTTTGGCACGGTTCATGGGATGATTTCTTCGTTCCGCGTGATCGCCTTCGGAGGGACGGCGCCGGATGCCAGCAAGTTGGCCGAAGGTATTTCCACGGCCCTGCTGACCACCTTGATTGGACTGGCGATCGCCATTCCGGCGATCGCCGCTTTCAACATTCTCAGGAACCGGATTCAGCGGCTGGTGCTGGAAGCCGGCATCACCAGCGAACGATTGATGAGTCGTTTTGAGAAGGTGGGTTCCAAGTCGAAGTGACTCCGGCCCTGTCGCCGCATTTGCCGACGACGGAGAACGATTTGATGTTGCCTGCGTAAAGCGGAACAAGGCATGAAGTTCAGACAGAAAAATGACAAGGGTATCCTGGAGGCTGATCTGACCCCGATGATCGACGTCACGTTTCAGTTGATTGCCTTTTTCATGTTGATCATCAATTTTTCCGAAGTCGATCGCGCTGAGGAGATCCTGTTGCCCGCCCACGAACTGGCCCGGCCTCCGGAAACGCGTCCCGATTTTCAGGTCATTTTGAATCTCAACCCCGATGGCAGCCTCAAATTTGCCGGTCAGAAGATTGAAAAAATTGACTTCCTTACCGGTCTGCTCAATCGGGAAATTTCAGCCGCCCAGCGGGAGAATGTTCCGCCCGGAGAAATCGCCGTCATCATCCGGTCCCATCAGGACACCCCCACGGGATTGGTGCAGCAGCTGATCACCAAATGCCAGTCCCAGGAGCTGGAGAATTTCAGCCTGCGTGTAAAAGAGCGGAACGACTAGCGAGAAAAGTGTTGTCATGAGAATTACCGGCGCGCTGAATAAAGCCAACGAAGATATCAAATTGAACATGACGGCCATGATCGACGTCGTGTTTCAGCTGCTGGTTTTCTTCATCATGACCTTCAAGATTGTCGCGGCGGAAGGTGATTTCAACGTACGCATGCCGCTCGCTTCCGAGGTTCCGCCGGAGCAGGCGCTGGAAGACATACCGACCCTGATCCGAGTCAAATTGAACGCGGGCGACGATGGCCGAATCGCCGGCATCGACGTGGATGACGATCTGCAGAGCATCAGCTTCACCGATCAGAACATGTTTCAGGAACTGACCCAGTTCGTGGAAACGGCGTTGGCGGGAAACGCGGATCCGGAATTATCGCCTCAGACCGAGGTCGAATTCGACATCGACTACCAGCTGAAATACCTTTACACGGTCAAAGCGATCGGCGCCGTTTCCGGCCGCGTGACAGCCGATGGCGAGGTGAAAAAGCTGATCGAAAAGATCAAGTTCCGTGACAATTCCGGGAACTGAGTGACTCCAGCAAGTTCAACGTTACTGGTCCAGCAAACGCGGCTGTCAGGTGTAGTCGTTGGGCCCGACGTCGTCTTGCCAGCGAAGCCTGAAACAGGCGTCGACGATGCGCATCCTGGATTCGGCGGCGAGCCAACCAATAACCGAGCGGGTAAATCGGGTTGGTCAATACACTGATTCCGCGGCTGGTCGTTGGTTGGCGATGGACGAACTCCACGGAGCCTGCTGGTGGCCAAATCCATCAACCGCTACCTTATCAACGATGAATCGTCCGGATTGGACAAAGACGCCGACGGCGGACTGGCCATCTGCATCCAGAACGAGTCTTTAGCAAGGAGCTGGAATCGAATGGGCTTCCTGCCCCGGGGCCTTTTCGCGATCTTCATTCGGCTTCGGTTGGCCTGGCGAAGCCGCGCTGGATGGCTTCGAAACTTGATAAAATTGTAGTGATGTAAGAATCGAGTTGATGTTGATGCACGTTTTTCGGCAATACTTGAAATCAACGTTCGCCGTCATGCTGCTGGTTCGGCACAGGCATTTTCGTCCAATGCTGTTTTGCCCAATCCACCGGGGCTGCCGGGCAGGGGGCATCGGCGATGCCATCGAGCATCGAAACCCAATTGGGCCCGCCGCTCAGTGTTCGCCCCTGCGTTGTTCGAATCGGGTTTCATTTGCAAAGTCTCGATGCGATCGACGAAGAGGCGGAGTCATTTGAATTCACGGGCGTTCTAACGGTCAAATGGAAAGACGAGCGACAGGCATTTGACGCTGCTGACGTCGGCGTGAACGAGAAGGTTTATCAAGGCGATTATCAATTCAACGAATTGTCGCCGGCCTGGTATCCACAGATAGTACTTGTAAATCGATCGGGACTGTTCGAGAAATCGGCAACGATCCTTCGAGTGAAGCCCGACGGAAGTTGCGCCTTGAGCCAGACCATCAATGCCATTGCCAAGACAACGCTCGACCTGCGAAGAATGCCATTCGACTCTCAATCGCTTGATGCGGTCTTCGAAGTCTTTGGTTTCGATGGGGATGAAGTCAAACTTCTGGCGGAAGAACTACCTGACCATACTGATTCCGCAGACGTGAGAATCCCGCAATGGACACTCACGGGTTTCGGTAGTTCTATCATGAACGGAGACGATTCCGACTCCGGTACGGATGCCGTTTCGCCTCGACTTGTTTTAACCGTAGGAGTTGAAAGGCAGTCTTTGTTTTTGATGCGTCTGATTGTGATGCCTCTGACGCTGATCGTGATGCTCTCGTGGTCGGTTTTTTGGATGGACCGATCATCACTGGGTGACCGAATCAACTTGTCGTTTGTTGGCATCCTGACCGCCGTCGCGTACCAGATCGTGGTCGGTGATATCATGCCACGGATTTCCTATGAGACGTTGATGAATGGATTCCTAAATGTGAGCTTTTGGACGATGTGCGCGGCCGCTGTGGTCAACCTGGTGGTCGGTGCCGCCGACAAGGCCGGCAACTACCAGCGAGGTGATCTGATTGACCGGCGTTGCCGAGTCATTTTCCCGTTGGCATACTTTGGACTGATCGCCATCACCGTCATGATTTTCTTGATGCGGTCTTGATCTGCAAGCGTCGGTTCTGGGAGGTCTTGTTTGCAAGATCCGCTTGCCGTGCCGCTCAACCAGGATCTGATCCGGCGTCGTCGCCCGTTGGCAGAATCGATTCCGCTTCAAGAGCTGAAGTCGGCGGAGCCACAGCTTCACCTGGCGACACTCCGCTCTGACTCTTGATGGCTCGACGGGCCTCCGGGAAATTCTTCGCTGGCATTGGCCATTGCAATATCTGAACCATTTCGGACGTGAATGTCCTGCTGTGGGAACGCGATTTCAATGCCGGCCTCGGCAAATCGTTTGTCGATCTCGGTATGCAGTTCCGTGATCACGCTGATGCGGTTTTCGAGGTCGGGAAGGTAGGCGCGGAGCACGAGGTTCAGCGAGCTATCGGCAAACTGTTCGAAGCTGGCCGCCGGTGCTGGATCCTTGAGAACGCGAGGGTGATCAGACGCGACCGCGACCAGGATTTGGCGGGCTTTTGTGGTGTCACTGCCATAGGCCACGCCCACGGGAATCACGATCCGATTTAATGAGGCACTGAGCGTCCAGTTGAGAATATTACCGGTGATAATTGTCTTGTTGGGTACCACCAGGTCCTGACGATCGTAATTCGTGATCGTAATAGCTCGCATCTGGATTTTGGTCACGGTGCCCATCATACCATCCACCGTGACCACATCACCAATGCGGATCGGACGCTCAACGAGCAGGATCAGGCCGCACACGAAATTGGCGACAATCTCCTGCATACCGAAGCCAATCCCGACACTAAGACCGCCGGCAATCCATCCGAATTTCGCCCAGTCCAGATTGATGACGTTGAACAACAGAATAAGCCCAGTCGCCACTACCGCATACTGACAGATGGTGGCAATTGCGTGGCGCGTCCCGACATCAATCGAAGTCGTCCGCAACACAGCGAGTTCCAACAATCCGGGCAGGTTCTTGGTGATCAGCCAGGTGATGCCCACAATCAGTGCCGTTTTCGCCAAATCAAGAAGCGAGAAATCCTCGGTCAGCGGTACTCGGATCGTATCCAGGTACGGGATCAGCGGCAGCGTCGTGGACCATAATGAAACCACGGCGGCTGCGATGCCCATACCAAACAACAGCCGTAGCAGATAGCGGGTCTGCTCCCCGACAGAAACAAGATCCAGTTCTTGCCCGTCCTCATCCACAGAAATCAACTCGTCTGAATCGTCCTCTTCGCTCGTTGCGGCCTCTTTGCGTGCCCGCCGCCTTTCAACTGCCTCCGCATATGCCAGTTTCCGAAACTCGACCTTGAACCAACGCAACGCGAGCGAATAGAAAATCGAACCAGTGACGATAATGATTAGCGTGAACACGAACTCCAGGCCCAGGTTAATCGCGGTCATCGTATATCCGAAGACAGCGAACGCCATCAAACCGAGTGGGCATCCGATTGCCAGGATCAACCATGCGTAACGCGAGCGGGAGACTGGCTGGGTCGCATTTCTTCGAAACAACGACTCACGAATGCCGCTGTTCAAGAATATCCCGGCCAAGACAGCCAACATCGAGACCTGCGCGAACAGAAAAGCAACGCGACCAAAGCTGTAGAGAAAACGCCCTGATTCTGAAGAAAGCGTGCTGTAGGCCAGCAGCGTGATCGGGAAATAGACCAATGCCAGCCAGAGGCTTCCTGTTCGGAGCCAGAAAAGCTGTTCCTTTCGCCATCCGAAATGGGCCGCCGCCAATCCGCCCGGGTAGCAGCAGGCGATCGTTGCGGAAGCGGCGGATACACCCAGGAGAACCACCGGCATACCGTGATTGATGTCGCTTAACCAGGCGCTCGGGTTCCCGGCTTGGGCTAGCGCCGCAGTCAGGAATCCTGCAAACAGTGGAATGGGCAGGGCCAGCAAAGCGGTCCAAAACAGCGCACTTAAGGTCAGCCCGAACCGATCGGTTGAAACGCGACGAATTCCTTCCCCGGTCCTTCGGAGCGCCGCTCCAATGCGAAAACGCAGGATCAACAGAACCACCGCGAACAGAAGTAAGGCCCCATAGGCGGTAGGCGCTCGGTCCATTGCACTTTTTACGGCGCGCCAGGCTTCTGACCAGTGGTCACGGCTGAATACCCAGCTTATTCCGCTCGGCAGCTTCCTGAGTGTGTTGACACTCAGGGTTGGTGAGCTGCGAATCCAGAACAATTGCTGTGTCATGTCGGCTCGAATTTCGCTGGCCGTGTCAAGATACATGTTCGTATCACTTTCGAGCGATGCGAGCATGGGGATCAGTTCCAGATACTGTTTGTGCAGTTGGTCGAGTACTTCGTGACGCGCCATAACAAGATCCTGGACGGCTTGCGAAGGTCGGTCAGCGAACCGTTTCTGCACGTCACTCTGAGCATCAATTTTGAAGTCAACCTGGACGGCATCCAGTCGCGCCTCACCAAGTGACGGCCATTGGCGCATTCGGGCGACTTCTTGCAACCGCGTGAACAGAAGAGCGCGGAGTTCGATAAGCACGCGTGCCATCTCGTCATCGCGTTCATTTAGCTCAAGCTGTTTTTTGATGCTTTCGTATCTCTGGGTCAGCCGCGTCAGCCTGGATGTTACCTCAGCCTTCGCGGCGGAGATCTTTTGTTGATCCTGGATGACGCTTTTTAACTGGATTCCCAAATCCTTGACTTCCGCCGCCAGATCGACAGATTCCTGATCATCCTGGGGCACCTCCAGTTTCGATTCTTCTGCGCGAGCAACGATCTGCTGCGCTGCCTCTGTCACACTCTTGCTCACTAACGTCTGATAGGCTGCGACGGAAGCCGACGCATTCTCGATTTGACGGGTGAGCAGCTCCTCTTGCAGCTGTTGCAGGTTACGACGAACCGACTGGCTGAGCTGGTCCTGCTCCAGCATTTCCAGTTCACTCTGTAGCCTCAATTCACGAGCCTGAAGCAAGACCCGATCTGCGAAGAGATCAGAAGCAGGATCGTCTTCCGATGGACCTGGTGACTCCAACAGTTCGCGAAGCTCAGCCATTTCGCGCTCCGCCTCAGGAATTCGACCGCTAATTTCAGCCGGGCGTTGCTCAGTGAGGCTCGGATCCGCCGTGACATTCGATAACTGCTGATCGAGGGTCGCCAGCGCGGCCCGCTGGGCGTCCAGTTCTTGTTGAAGATCGTCCGGGTTCATCGGGGCCTTGACGACGCTCGCGCTTTCGACAGCAGGGAGTTCCTTTAACTGGGCGCGCAGCTTTGCCGTGGAACTCGGCGCCTGCGTCAAGGATTCGCGGTACTTCGCTGCCTTCGCAGCATCGGCGGCAGCATCCTTCAGCGCTTCGTTTGCCTGCTCGTACTTCGGACGCAACAGATCCTTCACAGCATCCTGAAGTGTTGAATCCGCCGAGATGGCGGCCAAAGCCGACTCCACCTGCAACCGCATCTGCTCAATCCGCTCGTCTAGACTGGACGAAGCAACTTGTTCAACGGCGGGGGGCTCAGAATCCTGCGCGAAAATACCAGCTGGTGACGATGCTACCGCGACGGAAATTAACACCATCCATGTCCGTCTTACTATTTGATACATCGCTCAATCCAGTAATCCATCTCGATTTGCCAGTGGTCGTCGAAATTCGCATACCGGCCGGAATTGAACGCAGTGGCGATAATCCCTGCCTCTTGCCTTTGGTATACGCTAATCGCCATGGTTTGCGGCCAACGCCAATTCCCGTTTAGAAACCAATGACTTACGGAGTTGTCCAGTATATATATAGCTCGGGACAAATGGTCGGGATTCATTCTGCAGCTGTTTTTTCTGGTTTTCCATCAAAGTTCCCGCGATGCCAATGCAGTACCAAGCTGGTTCGCCTGCGTCAGTTCGGGACGAATCCGAATTACCTGAGAATGAAGATGGTCGTAAGCTGCTGACCTGTCTGCCGTGGCCGCCGTTGGCTTCACCGAGCGATTGCAGGAATTCTGGATGGGCCTGCAAGATCCCACCCGGGAAGAGATGTCTTCATTCATGAACCTGATGACGCGGATGTCACATCGGCAGGAAATACATCCACTTTTTCATGCGAACGGCTACCTTGCTGATCATCGCAAACGGCTTTCCCCAGCCCGTGTAGATTGCCACGATTCCGGGAGATCCCATTTCCAGCAGTTCCGCTGGTTCGTCTTCATTCAATCGGATTTTAACCGCCAGGTATCCGGGCGAGCCAATGGACGCGGCGGACGGGAGTTTCCCGCCGGTGGTAAATTGCCCCTCGCCCGTTGCTCGAATCACGTTGGCGACAGTCCCTCGAAAGAGCCGCCCGGGCTGACTCTTGAATGCCATTTCCACCTCTTGGCCAGGTTCGACGTGAATCAGTGTCTGGGCGGAAAAAGGTGCCACGATGAATGTTTCCGTAGTGTCGACGAAAGCGCCGATGGAGGCCATTGGCATTGGCACAACGAATGTTCCGACCCGGATTTCCCAATCGGTGACAAATCCATCGGCAGGCGCTTCGACGGTACACTCCTCCAGGTTAAATTGCGCCATTCGCAACTGGGATTCGACGTTGATGACCGCATCGCTTGCCGCTGCCAAAGCGCTGCGAGCCTGCTCCTCGCTTGCCTGGGAAACTTGCAAGGTCGCTTGCGCCGCCGCGTAGTCTTCCTCGGCCTGCACCATCTTGAGTTTGGCAATGGCCTGAGGGTTCTTCTTCTGAATGACGACCGCAACATCCCGAGCCGCTTTGGTTGCCGTTACGTCTGCTTCCGCCTTCCTGACGTTGGCTTCGGCGACCCGTACGGCCGCAGACATTTCTGTCACATTGCTTTTTGCTGCCTGCAACTGGGCCTGCACCTGATCAACGGCGTATTGATACGGTTTGGGATCGATCTGGAACAGGATGTCACCCTTCTTGAGCGGGACATTCGGTTGGGCTGGAATACTGATGACCTGGCCCTTGACGTAGGGTACCAGTTCGACGACGTAACGACCGACCACGGCTTTCGGTGAAACGGGCGCCGCGATCGTCCACAAGACGACGATCGCCCCGAGTAGCACAACACCGATCGTGGCCATCAATGCTATTGACCAGGGCCCAGGCTTGACCTTGAAGACCTTGAACACCAACACGACGGCTGCGACATAGAGGATCGTAATGAATGCGATCACGAAACGGACCTTTCCTCACACCCCGGGCTGTCTGGACGCCACTGAACAAACGCCCACACAAAAGCAATTGGCCATAACGCGCCCAGGGTAAACAGGCTGATCCAGCCGGCGGCCTTAACCGCGCGGGCCTGCGGGTGGTTGAGGGTGGTGGCGATTCGACCTGGCAACCCACCGAGCACAACAATCACTACCACCGCCGTTATGAACAACACGCCCATAACGACAAAGGCAAAATAATCAAAAACGTCCAGCTCGCTCATTTTATTCCAGATCGCCGCTCCGTTACGCGTTACTTTACGGATTTCATGACCTGCTTATTATACTTCAGAGATTCAAGTGCTGTTTTCGCCAGTCCGGCTATCTGTCCGCCTGGTTGAGTCATTCATTACTACGACCAGTGTGACGCTGACCGAGTAATGGCGATACCTGAAAATCTGTGCCCCGTCGGACGCCGATTTACTCAGTAAATGCCGCAGGCTTGCAATCCAACCCGGTCCGTCTGACCAAATTCCTACCTCTCATGGTTGTGCAACAGTGTCCTGTCGAACGACGGCTCGCGCGGCTGGCAGGGGAATTGTGGAATCAGTTACGGGCACGATGGTTCTATCCCGCTATCCACCTGAATCTTTGTCGTCGTCGAAAGGGATACGGGAGTCCTTGTCAAAACGCGCATTGCGTTTTGGCCGAAACAACCAGATCAACACCCCAATAAACGCAATCACGACGAGCCAATGGTAGATTGTCATTTTTTCATTTTATCCGGCTTAAAGTACATTTGAGCCGCGTTCTCTTTTTGCTCGTCGCCCGAGTCTAGTGGGAAAACGCTTCCTTGAGCTGCTCTTCCTTTCGTGTTGAAGTTTGAGATGGATTCCACCACGACGCGATATTCGGCGTCGCCATGGTAATAATACGGCAGTCGCTTGGCGCTTCAGGTAGATCGACTTTAAGGTCTACAACAATATCGCCGATAATTCCGACTAGCAACACCTGGTTGAGCCGGTATGGAAAACGCAAAATGTCGATTCGCAAGCAGTATATTCAGCGTAACCGATACAACCTAACTATAAACAGGTTGATGCTCGGTCTCGTTGTACTGACTGCTTTGGGATGTACCGGGCCGATGGCGATTCGAAAGACCCACCAGCATTACAATGAAGCCCTTCAAAGAACCGCAAAAGAGCAATTGCTGCTTAACCTGGTGCGGCTGAGATATCTGGACATTCCCACAATTATTGCCGCGGAGAGCTTAACTACTCAGTTCTCCTTCGACCGCGGTGCCAATGTTAATGGCGCAGTGATCGAAGGATTTCCAGCGAATGTCCTGGATCTTGGTTTCGGCACCAGTGCTGGCGAAACTCCCACGGTAGCCTACCGCCCTCTTCGGGGAAGTGAATATATCAAAGAACTTGTTACGCCAATGCAACCAGAGGATCTTATTCGGTTCATCGAGTCGGGGTGGAGCATCGAGCGCGTGCTTCAGATTGCCGCACAGGGGGTAAATGGGATTCCAAACGCCCCAAACGCGTCGGGGCCAACTCCACTTCAAGCACCGAATTATCAGGAGTTTGACCAACTGCTTGATTTGCTTCGGGAACTTCAGCTTCAAGGCAACATTGAGCTGGGGTACGTGCAAGAGCAAAAAACGATATCCGGCACGGCTTTAACGGCACAAGTTACCAGTGAGGATTTGGTGAATGCTGCCAAAAACGGTTTTCGTTTCGAGCAACTGGATGGGCAATTTCACCTGGTGCAAACCGTCAGAACACCAAAAATAAGACCCGTAGAGCCGTTCGATCCCGAGCAGTTCAGTTGTCTTTCGGGAATGCTTGGATGCGATTTACTGGCGGAGGATGGGGCGAGTATCTCCATTGAGCCCCGATCGCTGATGGGAGCAATGTATTATGTGTCTCACGCTATCTCTGTCCCCTGTGAACACTACGAGGCAGGTCTCGTCCCGGTGACTGTCGATGCGCTGAACCAGCCCTTCGATTGGACACAGGTAGCGGGCAATCTGTTTCGGGTGTGCGTTCAGAAGCACAAGCCAAAATGTTCCTATGTTGCGGTAAAGTACAGAGGATACTGGTACTACATACCCGACGATCACCTGTCATCGAAGGCGACATTCACTTTTCTTGCGGCACTGCTCGAACTGCAAGCGGGTGGCACCAGCTCGCCCCCGCCTCCTACCTTGACCATTCCGGTCGGTCGGTGAGTTCATCCTGTGGTTTTCTTGACCTGTGGGCGTAGCATGGAGAAGTTCGGCGGAACGTGTGCGGCACATGCCATATGTTCGTGCGACTTGCTCTAGAAGTTTTCCCAGACTCTCTCCAGAACCACGAACAAGAACGCCGTTGAACAACCAAACATTAGGACCCCCGTTATCGCAATCAGCGTGCTGAGATGTCTCCAGGGGTGCTTCAACAGGATGTCGCCGTAGCCCAGCGTTGTGATGGATGCAGCGCTGAAGTAGACACCCTCGGTAATACTGGGTAACAGCTGTGTCCAACGCAGAAAAAGGCCCCAGGCAGCGGCTTGAGTCACGTGCGATAACGTGAGTGCGAAAAAGCAACCGAGGAGGATAAGCTTGCCTGCATCCTTCGGTCCCATGTTCTTCAGTAGCCATGACTTGTAACGAAGTATCTCCCCAGCCACATCAAGAATCACTACCACATGAAAATAAAACAGCGCCAGCGCCAACAGCAACGCCAAGCCATGGACCCCGACAATCCTGCTACGGAAAGCAGGAAGGGGCTGCTCTATCTTTTTTTCATCTGACGTGTTTTGACGTACGCCTTCGTTTTCGAGCCGTGTTTCCAATGGTTTGCTGTTCACTCACTTATCCTTGTTCAGGTTGGACATCCATCCCATGGCATCGGGCGGGTAGGTTCCAGGCTATCTCGAAGATCAATGACGTGGATGTCACATCGGCAAGAAATACACCCACTTTTTCATGCGAACGGCAACCTTGCTGATCATCGCAAACGGTTTTCCCCGGCCCGTGTAGACTGCCACGATTCCGGGAGATCCCATTTCCAGCAGTTCCGCTGGTTCGTCTTCATTCAGTCGGATTTTAACCGCCAGGTATCCGGGCGAGCCAATGGACGCGGCGGAAGGGAGTTTCCCACCGGTGGTAAATTGCCCTTCGCCCGTGGCTCGAATCACGTTGGCGACAGTCCCTCGAAAGAGCCGCCCGGGCTGACTCTTGAATGCCATTTCCACCTCTTGGCCAAGTTCGACGTGAATCAAAGTCTGGGCGGAAAAAGGTGCCACGATAATTGTTTCCGTAGTGTCGACGAACGAGCCGATGGAGGCCATTGGCATTGGCACAACGAATGTTCCAACCCGGATTTCCCAATCGGTGACAAATCCATCGGAGGGCGCTTCGACGGTACTCTCCTCCAGGTTAAATTGCGCCGTTGGCAATTGGGATTCAACGTTGGTAAACGCATCGTTTGCTGCTGCCAACCCGCTACTGGCCTGCTCCTCGCTTGTTTGGGAAACTTGCCAGGTCGCCATCGCCGCCGCGTACTCTTTTCGGCTCGCTCTTTTCGGCTCGTCAAACTCAGGACGATTACAGAAAACAATTTGTTCTGCCTGTTTTAGCGTTCACGTAGTGGTATGCAGCATTTACAATCGGATCACCGGTTTAAATTGGCCTGTTTTTTTATCCGCTACCGTCTCCGGTTAGCGATTGAGATAATCCAACTCGTTGAGGAAGAAATGCCTTCAAGAAAATTGCTGTGCCTGTTGATGATAGCCATGTTATCAAGCGCGCCGTCCACCGTTTTTTCCCAGTTCGAAGAATTGGCCAAGTGGTTGCCCGATTCGGCGAATACCATCGTGCTGGTTCGAGCCCAGGATATCCTGCAGAGTCAAATCGCAGAAAAAGAACACTGGAAGACGGACCAGTTGAAGGCTTTTCAAGCAGGCGCTTCTTTCCTGCCTCCTGCGACCGACCGATTGCTGATGGCCGCCAATATTGATTTTGAATTTATGAAACCTGCCTGGCAGATCACGGTCCTGGAAAAATCGGGCCCGGCCATCGATATTTCCAACGTCGCCCAGCGAGTAGGCGGCAATATCGAATCGATTGCGGGCAAAGATGCGATCACCCTGCCGAACGACTCGTATCTTGTTGAAATTGATGAACAGACATTGGCTACGATGAGCCCGGCTAATCGCCAGGCCACGGTGCGCTGGTTGAAGACAAGAGCTGTCGCCGATATGAGCTTGTCGGGCTATTTGACGAAAGCCATAAAATTTGCCGATCAGAATGCAGAGCTGATCGTCGCCTTTGATCTTTTGGACGTCATGACTCCGGCCATGATCAAACAGCGCCTGGAATCAAAGAATATCGTGAAGAAGGACGAACTTGATGCCGTCTGCTCGAAGCTCGGATCCATCATCGGATTAACTCTCGGGATTACCGTCAATGACAAGGTCTCCGGCGCGATCAAAATCGACTTTAATAGCGACCCGTCCAGTCTGGCTTCCTCAATCAAGGGACTGCTCGTCCACGCGTTGAAAGAACACGGAATGATGGTCGATGCGATAGAAAACTGGGAGGTACAGGTTGGATCGGATCATCTGGTATTGCGAGGAAACCTGAATGAAGCTGGTTTTCGACAACTTTCCAGCCTGGTCGAACATCCATTGGCAACTGACTTTGCCGTTGGACAGGCAGATGCAGGAGGCGATGTCGACATGAAAACCCGTTCAATGGAGTACTTTGCCAGTGTGCAGAAACTGATTAGCGAGATTCGCGATTTAAACCTCAAGGGGATGAATGCCTACGCCAAATATTTCGACAAATACGCTCGTCAAATCGATCACCTTTCGGTCATTAACGTTGATCCCGTTGTCTTGAGCTACGGCGCCTATGTGGCCGACAGCTTTCGCAGCATTTCAGGAGGCCTGGATTCCACCGTAATGGACAAGGACCAGCAGCGGCAAACGTATGCCGTGGGCAGTTCGACGTATCACGGCCGCGGCAATTACTCCAACTGGAACGGCTATACCAGCCGCGCGGGGTGGGGCGGCGGGTTGGCAAGCAACCAACGAAACCGGGAACGGGTGGCAGCTCTGGAGCGAGAAAAAGGTGGCAATGACACCAAGGCGGTTCTGCGGGAAATCGACGAAGCCACGGCGAAAGTCTTCAGTCAAATGTCACAGAAATATCAAACGGATTTCAAGTAGTTCTGAAACGGAGGAGCATCGCTCGGTCGATGATTCAGGGATGATGGTCATCAGCGATCGAATTCCAGAAGCATCGGAGGCGGCGGGAGTTCCTCTGCTGGCAATTGCGTTGGCGGCCGCCGTTTCCTGCGGCCCTCCGCATTGCTTTGCCCCTGCTTGATTGCTTCACTCGGCTCGTGCCACTAAAACCCGTATCGTTTAAGTGTAGCTTCTGTTCCCGTCGATCGGGAAAATGAGTGCGGCACATGCTATACATCCGTGCGACTCGCTCTAGAAGTGCTCCCAGACTCTCTCCAGAACCACAAATAAGAACGCCGTTGAACAGCCAAACATCAGCACCCCCGTTATCGCAATCAGCGTGCCGAGATGTCTCCAGGGGTGCTTCAGCAGGATGTCGCCGTAGCCCAGCGTTGTGATCGATGCAGCGCTGAAGTAGACACCCTCGGTGATACTGGGTAACAGCAATGTCCAACGCAAAAAAATGCCCCAAGCGGCGGCTTGGGCCGTGTGCGATAACATGAGTGCGAAAAAGCAACCGAGGAGGATAAGCTTGCCTGCATCCTTCGGTCCCATGTGCTCCAGTAGCCATGACTTGCAACGAAGTATCTCCCCGGCCACATCAAGAATCACTACCACATGGAGATAAAATAGCGCCAGTGCCAACAGCAACGCCAAAACATGGACCCCGACAATCCTGCTACGGGAAGGAGGAAGAGGCTTGTCTATCTTGTTTGCATCTGACGAGTCTTGACGCACACCCCCGTTTTCGGGCAGTGTTTCAAATGGTTTGCGGTTCACTCTCTTATCCTCGTTCAGGTTGGACATCAATCCCATGGCATCGGGCGGGTATGTTTCAGGGCCGTAGCCCGGGTTAGTTGTCGTCGGTACCTTCTCTTTATTGTGAGGAGCTTGAGAACGCAAGACAGGGTAGTTTTGCTACGTTGAAATTGCTTCCCGACCAATAGTGAGGCGACCGGGTCGATGAATCAGCACAACATGCCAATGATCTGACATTAGCCGATAAAACAGAATTCAACGGAACCACGATCGAGCCCAACGGCTTTTCGGCCAAGTCCCTGTACACTACGATGCCTTGAGTCGGGGTCTGGATCATGTCACGGAAAACGCAGAGCCAGCCAAATCCAATGAAGACGGATGAAGACCTGAGATCGGACGAGCAGTTTTTTGTCCTGGCCGGCCCAGCGTATCGACTCGAAACGCTGCTGGGACTTCAGGTCCCCACCACATCTCGGCGTGTGCTCAAGGTCGTCTTGCTATTGTTGCTGACCTGGGTCCCCGTCGTTGTGCTGTCGTGGCTCGCGGGGCATGCATTTCCGGGCAGCGTGGAAGTTCCCTTGCTGCGCGATCCCGAAACGAACGGACGATTGTTGGTTGCCTTGCCGTTACTCGAGTTCGCGTTTGTCATAGTGCACCTCAGCCTCGCGGTTCAGGCCCGCAGTTTTGTCGATTTGGACCTGATTCCCGCGCGGCAGCGGTCTGATTTTGTCGCTGCCAAATCCGCCTCGATCCGGTTGCGAGAGTCTTATCTGGGTGAGGGTCTACTTCTCTTCCTGGCATATGCTGTAGCGATTACGTCGCGTTTGTACCTGGGCTATGGCACTGGCGATTCAAGTTGGGAGCGAGTGGGAAAGACGTTGACTCTTGCGGGGTGGTGGCACATGCTGGTGAGTCTGCCTTTCCTGTACTTCTTGATCCTGCGCTGGGCGTGGGTGGTCGTTTGTTGGAGCCGGTTTTTATTTCAGGTATCACGGCTGGACTTGGAACTAACACCGACGCACCCCGATCGCGTGGGAGGACTCGGATTTTTGGCTTGGGGTGTCGCGGCCTTTGCTCCGTTGTTGTCGGCCATGTCCGCCGTGGTGGCGGCGGGGCTGGCGGATGGCATGTATCACCGCGGTCTCTTGCTGAAGGATCTGAAGTACGACGTATTCGGCTTCGTGGCTCTCGCGATACTGATTGTCTACGCTCCGCTGCTCTCGTTTTTCCCGGCGCTGAGTCGATGCCGATTTCGGGGGTTGTTGCGGATTGGCAAACTGGTTTGGGGCCACGACCGAGCATTCGAGAGAAAATGGCTTGAGAAGGGTGCCGATCGCGGGCAAGACCTGGTCGGCAATCCCGACATTTCATCGCTGGCCGACGCAGGGACGGTTTACCAACATGTTGACGAGATGTGGTTCTTTCCGTTCGACCTGAGGGCGTTCGCCCTGCTCGTTATCGCTGCCATGGCGCCCTTTGCCGTACTGCTTCCGATCAAGGAATTCATGCTGTCGGTTGGCAAGATGTTGATTTAAGGAACATCTGCGATGCATGGCATGGGGCGTAAAAGAATCATCGTTTGCCGTTTGGTATTTCATAAAGAAGACGATCTTGTTCACATGTTCGTTGCTTGAACCAGAGTGCCAGGTGAGGCAACGGACCCTTTCGCTGAAGCAACTTGCTGACTGGAGATATGCTCACACCCACCCCCAACAACGACACCGGAAAGATACTGGAATTGTGCATCAGAAGTCCGGTCAGGTCGGACCGAAGATCGTCCAGGCGATCGCTTTGTGATGCGCGTCGTCAATCAGTCCGAAGATACTTAGCCGGTGGACTTGCATGGCTCGTTCTGATGCGGACGGTTGGTCGGCTGATGCGGCAAGCAACGACGCGGTCGAATGTCCATCGGTTAGCTACGCCGTTCACATCGCCCTGGCACTTTGACGTTGTGGGCACGTGCAGCAACTGCCGTCAAGTCACGGGTGAACATCAGGTGGTCGCAGGAATAATTATGCTCTGCGTTATCGCGCTGCTGCCCGGTGAACTCAATGCGCAAGACGACGGCATCCAGCTTGAGGCACTTCAGGTCGCTGTGGCTGAGTTGCAGCCATTCGCCATGAAGACCGTCGATGGTCGCTGGAAAGGTATCTCCATCGATCTCTGGCGCGAGGTAGCCGATCGGATGGGTTTTGAGTTCGAGCTACGAGAATACGACAGTATCAAGGCATTGACGGAGACCTTTGTCCAGGGCGGCCACGATCTGACGCCGATGGCAGCGGTGACGGCGGAACGTGAAGCCTTGGTGGACTTCTCAGCTGCCTACTATCAGTCGGGATCGGTGATCGTGGTCCCCGCGCAAAGAGCAGGGCAGGGTTGGTTCCGCGTTGCCAGGCATTTTTTCTCACTGGAATTCCTGCAGGTCGTTGGTTGGCTGATCCTTGCTGTGGCTGATAGCCGGCGTCGCGGTCTGGCTTTTCGAAGGCCGCCAGAATCGGGAAATGTTCGGCGGCGGACCGGCCCAGGGGGTTGGACAGGGCATCTGGTGGGCTGCCGTCACCATGACCACGGTCGGCTACGGAGATTTAGCGCCGAAGACCGTGGGCGGCCGGATCGTGGGAGTTGTCTGGATGTTTGCAGCGATCATTTTGATCTCTGGTTTCACCGCGGCCATTTCCAGTTCATTGACCGTCAGTCAGTTGGGCGGCAAGGTGCGTGGAATCAACGATCTGGCGACTGCTCGCGTCGGCACCGTGGCCGATTCGAGCGCCGAGGCCTACCTCAAAAAAAACGAAATCAAGCGGCTGCGTTCCTTCGAGAATCCGCGGGATGGTTTGAAGTCGCTCGTCGATGCGGAAACGGACGCTTTTGTCTTCCAGGGACCCATCGCGAAGTACCTGGCGAAGAATGAGTTCCCGGGACAAGTAGAAGTGCTGCCTGGAACATTCGATCACCGCTACCTGGGCATGGCCTTGCCGCCCGGTAGCCAGCTGCGCGAGCCGCTGAATAGAGCACTCCTGGAATTCCTGGAGACGGACCAGTGGAAACAGATCTTGAAGCAGTACCTGGGCCAGGGCAGCTAACGACCATTCTCCAGAAGCCTGTTGTTGGCCAGTCTCATCAACCGCAACCTGATCAACCCACCGATTCTCTGTTTGAAAACCAAACGACAAAGACAACAACGCCATCCGGCTATCGTTTTGAACCATTCAAAATATGTGTGTCCCCGTGTTCCTTCCATGTTCCTTTTCCTCCATGTCTGATAAACGTCGGGGCGAGAGATCCGCAGGAACTTCTGGTCGGTTGTGTACGCCCTTGCTAAAATCGAAGTCTGGAAATGATACTCCAACGCCTCGGTTGTCAGCCTTGAGAACCGGCAATGCTGCTGGTGTTTGGTAAGTTTTCCTCGAAATCACCATGGCGGCACGAATGTATGTCTGAAGTAAAACGGCAAGGTTTGGCAAGACCGTCCCGGTTTTTCGTTGCCACATCCGCGTCGCTCGCTTTATGTCTCTTTCTTCCTTCGCTCGGCCTCGCGCAGCCGGTTGAGACGGTGAACGTCAAGAATGTCGTTGTCGTCTATTCTCACGAAAGCGTACTGCCGGCTAACGTGATCGTTGACCGAGTGTTGCGGGAAAGCATGAGAGTTGCTGGCGAGTGTCAGATCGAAATCTATAGCGAGTATCTTGATACGGCCCGATTTTCCAGCGCGGAACATCTCGACAGGTCGATGACCTATTTGCAGGAAAAGTACTCCGACCGATCGGTCGATCTGTTGATCGCTGGTGGCCTTGAATCGCTCGAGTTTCTCCTATCCCATCGCGATTCCCTATTTCCTGATTCCCCGCTCATGTATTCCTGCATCGACACTGAAAGGATCAAAGCGGACAAATCTCTGGCGAATCTGCCGGGAGTTCAAATGCGTGTTGACCCGGTGTCCACATTAGAACTCGCGAAAGCCTTGCAGCCCGATGCCAAGCAGCTGTTCGTTATCACGGGCGCTTCGAATCCTGGTCACAGCTGGAAGACGAAGGCACAAGATCGACTGTCGGCGTATCAGCGTGAATTCCAAATTGAGTATCTCAGCGGACTCCCATTGGAAGAATTACTACAGCGTGTTCGACAAATCCCGGCCGGAGCTATTGTGCTGTTCTTGCTGTACATGCAGGACGGCGACGGCCAATATTTGTTTTCACCTGAAGTCCTGCAACAAGTCGCGGAGCGGTCCGCGGCGCCGGTATATGGGATTTACAATACATATCATGGCCATGGCATCGTGGGCGGTAACTTTGCTACGTTCGAGGACCTGGGTCAAGAGACCGCCGAGCTGGGCCTGCAGATTCTAAACGGGGCCGACCCCATCGCGGCCTCTGCTTTCACCGATGCACCGGTTCGCAATCATCTCGATTGGCGCCAAATGCAACTTCGGGGACTGGATCAAGCTCGTCTCCCTGGCGGAAGCGTGGTTGATTTCCGCGAGCTCTCGGCGTGGGAAAGATATCCTGGACGCATTGTGGCCGCCATCACGATCATTGCTTTTCAAACGGCGATGATCGTCGTGCTGGTTGTACAAATTCGACAACGGCGAATCGCCGAACAGTTGCGATTGGCCAGTCAGCAGCTTGCCCAACAGCAGCGGGACGAGCTGGCCCGCGTCAACCGTATAACGACCGTTGGCGAATTGTCCACGTCGATCGCTCATGAAGTGAATCAGCCGCTGTCCGCTATCGTCAGTAACGCACAAGCCGCCATGCGGTTGCTTCGGCAATCACCATCCGATATCGAAGAGGTCGCTGCTGCCCTTCACGACATCGCCAACGACGGAAATCGAGCTGCCGGTATCATCGACCGTGTACGTTCTCTGGCCAGGAAAGAACAGCCGATTTCGGAGCCTTTGCAACTCAACGAAGAGGTCCGCGAAGTCCTCCGACTCGCCGCCCCGGATACCGAGAATCGTGGCGTCGTCATCCATCAGGAGTTTGACGACGCTCTGCCGTCAATCATTGGAGATAAAATCGGAATACAGCAGGTGGTTCGGAATCTCTTGATCAACGCCGCGCTGGCCATGAAAGACGTCAACCCCGAGTCTCGACAAATCACCGTGCGAACGACTCACGATGCACGGTTCGTGCAATTGATCATTGTAGACCGCGGAGTTGGATTGGCCGATGATCAACTTCACCGCATTTTTGATCCGTTTTTCACCACGCGCTCAGGCGGCATCGGCCTGGGCTTATCGATCAGTCATTCAATCATCGAATCGCATGAGGGGGAGATCTGGGCCACACAGAATGCCGACCGTGGCGCAACGTTTCACGTCCGCTTGCCCATCCCATCGTCGGATGCACTCGACATGAAAAATGTGTAGATCCTACGGCACATTCCAGGTAACAGTCTCCTCTATCACTTTCAGTCTGAAATCTTGATGACCAGGATAAGACGATGCCCTCCAGGATTGCTACCGTCTATATCGTCGATGACGATGAATCTGTTCGAAACGCTAAGGCCCGCTTGTTGAGGTCGGTCGGCCTGCGGGTCGAGGTGTTCGGCTCAGCTCGCGGGTTCCTGGATCATGATCGTGCCGACGTTCCCGGCTGTTTGCTTCTTGACGTCCGCATGCCGGGGTTGAGTGGTCTGGACTTGCAGCAGGAACTGGCTGATTCCGAAGATGATTTACCGATTGTCTTCATGAGCGCACACGGCGACATTCCCATGTCCGTCCGCGCGATCAAGGCCGGTGCCGTGGATTTTTTGCCAAAGCCCGTCAATGATCAAGAGTTGCTCAACGCCGTGGGGCAGGCCATCGATCGGCATGTCCTATGGCGACGAAACCACAGCGAGTTAAACGCCATTCACGCCCGAATCGAGTCCTTAACGCCACGCGAGCGTGAAGTCTTGATGCTGGTTGTTGAAGGATTGATGAACAAACAGATCGCTGCTCGCCTGAGCATTGCTCAACCGACTGTCAAGGTCCACCGGCGCCATGTGATGGAGAAGATGGGGGCAGATTCCATTGCCAATCTGGTTCGCATGGTGGAAAAGTCGGGCGGTCTACGCCCAAAGGATTAGTTGCATCATCCCAAAAGATTATTTGTTGCTGCGTTTTTGGGGGCTAACCTTACCCTCCGAGGCACGGTCACTCGGATTGCTTTTGTTCTCGGACAGCTAGTCGAACGACTCGGTTGCAGATCAGGGTTAGTCTACTGTTTTTGGAATATGGATTTCGATGGGGTTCCCGCTCACGATTGCGGTGATCAGCAATAAAGAACGCATATAAATTGCATTGGTAACGGGTTGCACGGTTGCTGCAAAGCGGCGGTTATCTGCCGCCAAATAGTGGTTAATTGGACGTGGTTAACTTGGGGTTGGCATATTGTCGCTATACAGCCAGGAAAACAGTTGGACAGCAGGGGCAACCAACCTCAATCCAGTACCCAAAGAAGTTGGTCTGATGACCACTTCGCCGCGGGTTCCGCGACGCCATGAAATCAATGTCTTTCGCGGTGGTGAGGTAAACCCTGCCGCTTTGACTTCTCGGGAATGAGATGCTACAACAAATTTCCACTCTTAACTTCAAAGAAAGAAACGACATGAAGACAATGGTGCGAGTTTTGGCGGTTTTGGCCGTCTTCGCTGCTGCTGGCATGGCACAAGGACAAGACAGGAAACCCAACATTCTGTTCATCATGGGTGACGACATCGGCTTTATGCAGCCAGGTTGTTACCACCGTGGTCTGATGGTTGGTGAAACGCCCAACATTGATCGCCTCGCTCGAGAGGGCGGACTGTTCATGGACTATTACGCCATGCAGAGTTGCACCTCCGGTCGCTGCGCGTTCTTCACCGGAATTTATCCGGTCCGCTGTGGCCTGACCGTGCCACAACTGCCGGGCAGCCCGGCCTGGCTGCGTCCCGGCACGCCGACGATCGCAAAGACTTTGCTTAACCTTGGTTATACGACGGGCCAGTTCGGAAAGAACCATCTGGGCGACCACGCTGAGTCACTGCCAACAGCGCAGGGCTTTCAGGAATACTGGGGGTACCTCTATCACCTCGATGCGATGCAACAGGTGAGCTTCCCTGACATCAACAGTTCGCCGGAACAGCAGGCCATCGCGCCTCCGGCCCTGAACACACCGATCCCGGGCCTTACACCGCCCGCAGGCTCGGTGGACATGAAGACCACGATCAGCATGATCCCGCCGCGACCGATTCTGTCATGCAGTTCCGTCGACGGCACGCAAGCTAATCAAAAAGTCGCCAGCGCCGGTCCATTGACGCTGGAACGGTCCAAGACAGTTGACGAGGAAATTTCGGCCAGAGTTATCGACTGGCTGGACCGCAACGATCCCGACAAGACCGACAAGCCGTTCTTTTGCTGGTACAACCCGGCGCGGATGCACATCACGACGGTCCTCTCGCCAAAGTATGAAGCCATGCTGGGAACGCGGACCGACAAGGACTGGGGTGTCAACGAAGCTGGCATGAAGCAAATGGACGACAACATCGGCTATGTTTTCCAGAAGCTCGACGAAATGGGCGAGATGGATAACACGATCATCATTTTCACCACCGACAACGGCGCGGAAGCGATTACGTTCCCTGACGGTGGCGTCACTCCGTTCAAGGGCCAGAAAGGTCAAGCCTGGGAAGGCGGTTACCGCGCTCCCTGCGTGATCCGCTGGCCGGGTAAGATCAAGCCGGGCACGATCTACAAGGAGATGTTCGCATCTTTTGACTGGATGCCGACGCTGACTGAGATCGCGGGAGGCCCGAAAGGGGACGGTTTGAAGCAGCAGATCATGGCCGGCAAGTATCCCGGCTTCGTCAAGACTCACTTGGATGGAGTTAACCAGATCGACTACCTCACGGGCAAAACGGAAAAGTCGGCGCGGGATTATTTCATCTACTATTCCGGCGCCACGCTCTCTGCAGTGCGGTACAAGAACTGGAAGATGTACTACTCGATGGCGGGCCCCGGCGCGGAAGGCTGGCTCTATCCGCTGATCAATTACGCTTGGACTCAAGTTCAGAACATCAAGCGCGATCCGTTCGAGCAGGCGGTCGGCTCCGATGTGAAGACCGCAATGAATATGGGCGGTGCGATTGCCGCGCCGATGACCGCGTACCAATACGACTGGAACATGCTCCCCATCGGCCAGCTGATTGCGCTGCGTCACCTGGAGACCTTTGAGGATTATCCGCCGATGCAGGCGCCTCCTTCCTATAACTTGGCCCAGGTCATGGAGCAGATTCAAGCCCAGAAGCGGGCCATTCACAACTCGGGTCATCCCAGCGATTAGGTTTTGAATTATCGCTTTTGAAACGCGCGGGCCGTCGTTCACTCGGCGGCCCGCGACTTCAACAGCGCCAAGCCATTCCAACAAGGCCCAACAGAACGCTCTCCATCATTAAGTTCCAAACCATTCGGCACGGTCTGCTGCTGCTGCTGCGGACCGCCGTGGCGGCGCTGGCCACCGCAGTCGATTTGCGGTTTGAGAACTGAGATGCCTGCAAACTCTTTTTGAAATCACAGGGAAGAACAACATGAAATCGATCGTGCGATTTTTGGCGCTACTAGCTGTTATCGTGGCTGCCGGCGTGGCACACGGACAAGACAAGAAACCCAACATCCTGTTCATTGTTTCCGATGATACCGGTTACGGAGACCTCGGTCCGTACGGAGGTGGTGTCGGAAGAGGCATGCCAACCCCCAATATCGACCGGTTGGCCAGCGAAGGCATGACGTTCTTCTCCTACTATGCGCAGCCCAGTTGCACACCGGGTCGCGCGGCGATGCAGACCGGACGTATCCCCAATCGCAGCGGCATGACCACCGTCGCGTTTCAGGGGCAAGGCGGAGGATTACCCAAGGCCGAATGGACCCTGGGTTCAATCCTGAAAACTGGCGGCTACAAGACCTATTTCACCGGGAAGTGGCATCTAGGTGAGGCAGACTACGCGCTGCCTAATGCCCAAGGTTACGACGTGATGGAGCATTGCTTCCTCTATCACTGCAACGCGTACACCTACGGCGACCCGACGTGGTTCCCCGACATGGACCCGAAACTCAGGGAGATGTTCGATTTGGCGACCAAAGGGTCTATGTCCGGCAATGCAGGCGAACCGGCGAAAGAGGATTGGAAGGTCAATGGTCAATACGTTGATACACCGGAAAAAGGAGTCGTTGGCATCCCATTTCTGGACAAGTACGTTGAGCAATCTGGAATCAGATTTCTGGAGGATGCCGCAAAGAGCGATCAGCCGTTCTTCATCAACATCAATTTCATGAAAGTGCATCAGCCGAACCTCCCGGCACCGGAATTCATTCACAAGTCGATGTCCAAATCGAAGTACGCTGATTCGGTTGTCGAGTTGGACACGCGTATCGGCAATGTGCTGGATAAACTCCGCCAACTAAATCTCGATAAGAATACGTTGGTCTTCTTCACCACCGACAATGGTGCCTGGCAGGATGTTTATCCTGATGCCGGATACACGCCATTTCGTGGAACGAAAGGAACACTGAGAGAGGGAGGCAACCGCGTGCCTGCGATCGCCTGGATGCCCGGTAAAATCGCGGCGGGAGTCAAGAATCACGAAATCATCGGGGGCCTCGATCTCATGGCAACATTTGCGTCGTTGGCCGGTGTCGAATTACCAAAGAATGATCGCGAAGACAAACCGATCATTTTTGACAGTTACGACATGTCTCCGATGCTGTTCGGTCAAGGGAAAAGTCCTCGCAATGAGTGGTTCTACTTTACCGAAAATGAACTGACCCCTGGTGCAGCCCGAGTTGGAAATTATAAAGCCGTCTTCAATCTGCGCGGCGACGATGGTCAGCCGACTGGCGGATTGGCCGTTGATTCCAATCTCGGCTGGAAGGGACCGGAAAGCTACGTCGCGACGGTTCCCCAGGTCTTCGATCTCTGGCAAGACCCCCAAGAACGTTACGACGTCTTCATGAACAACTTCACGGAACGAACCTGGACGATGGTTTCGATCGGTGGAGCCATCCAGAAAAAAATGAAGACCTATGTGGAGTATCCGCCGCGAAAGCCGCAAAGCATGAGCTACACCGGGCCGGTGACACTCAGTTCGTACTTCCGCTTCCTCCATGTCCGCGAAATGCTTGAGAAGGAAGGCGTCAAGATTCCGATGCCGACCGGAAACTAGAAATCGGCATTTACCGAGGTGTCCTCGGAGACGTGCAAACTGCCAAGCCGATTAACTGATTGATTGTCGAACTGCCCGCAAGACGGAGGTGATTCACGCCTCCTTTGCAACCCCGGTGCAAATCTGGACACCAACGAAACACTTAACGTCGCCGCGCAGGCGTCGTATCACTCAGTTTATTTTTCACTTGAAAGGATCCATGATCATGGCATCAACACTTGTGGTACTAAAGTTTGACACCCCCGAGGGCGCCGACGAGGGGTTGGCGATCGCAGCCAAGTTACAGAAGGAACATCTGCTTGAAATTCAGGATGTTGCGACCGTGACTTGGCCGGAGGGCAAGAAGAAGCCCAAAACTCACCACGGCCAGGGTGCTTGCGGCGGCGCTTGGTACGGCGCGTTCTGGGGCATGTTGATCGGGTGGATCTTCTTCGTTCCCTTCCTGGGCGCCGCCTGGGGCGCCGCGATGGGCGCGCTCAGCGCCTCATGGTCGGATTACGGCATCGGCAAAGACTTCATCGAGAATGTCCGCAGCAAGGTTACCGAAGGGACCTCGGCACTGTTCTTGCTTGTCGGAGATGCGACGAGCGATCGGGTGGAGGAGGCGTTCAAGTCAGCGCCGAGCTTTGAAGTCATCGCCAGCAACTTGTCGCATGAGCAGGAAGAGAAGCTCAAAGACGCGTTTGCTCACTAAGCAACGGGCGGAAAAACAGATTCGGTTTGTCGTTGAACGCTCTGCGGTCAAAACGTGAGATTGCGGAGCGATCAACGGCTGAATCGTGCTCGATCATATCCTGTGGTTGTTACCCACAGTTTGGCCGGAGTGGCCGACAGCTTTCCTGGGCTATTGCCGGCGCAGTAGATTCGCTGCAGTGCGCACCAAGAATCATCAATTAGATGACGAGGATTGTCAGGCATGAAAACGATTTTCAAGACTTTGATGCTGGTGGCGATTCTGTCGGCCACCGTCACGCGATCGCACGGGCAGGACCCGCTACCTTCGTGGAACGAGGGGCCTGGCAAAAATGCCATTCTTGAATTTGTCGAAAAGACCACCACGGCCGGTTCGCCGGATTTTGTTCCAACCGCGGAACGCATCGCCACCTTCGACCAAGACGGCACGTTATGGGTCGAACATCCGATGTACTCGTTCGTGATGTATGCGCTGGACCGGGTGTCTGTGCTCGCCAAAGAGAAGCCGGAGTTGAAGGATGTCGAGCCTTTCAAGACCGTGCTCTCCGGCAATCGCCAGGCGATGGCGAAGCTCACGCTGCCCGATCTCGAAAAAATCATGGCCGCCACCTTCACAGGCATGCCGCTGGAAGAGTTCAACGCCGAAGTCTCAAAATGGATCACGACCGCCAAAGACCCGCGTTGGAAGAAGCCCTACACCGAGTTGGTCTATCAACCGATGCAGGAAGTCCTGAAGCTACTCCGCGCCAACGGATACAAAACCTACATTGTTACCGGCGGCGGACAGGACTTTGTCCGGATCTATTCGGAAAAGACCTACGGCATTCCGCCCGAGCAGGTCGTCGGAACGGCGGGCGCGACGAAATATGGCTATGACAAGGACGGCAATCCTTTCCTAACCAAGAAACCGAAGCTGTTGCTCAACGACAACGATACCGGCAAACCCGAAGGTATCCACCTGATGATCGGCCGTCGACCGGTCGCCGCGTTCGGTAATTCCACCGGCGACCGGCAGATGCTCGAATACACAAAGGCGGGCGACGGCGCGCGGCTCTCGATGATCCTTCTGCACGACGACGCCGCACGTGAATACGCCTACGGTCCAGCGACCGGTTTGCCGAACACGAAAGTTGGCACATTCACCCAGGCGCTTTACGACGAAGCCCAGAAGGACGGTTGGACGGTCATCAGCATGAAGGACGACTGGAATCGGATCTTCTCATTTGAAGATTAACGGACAGCTCTGCGGTGACGCTTGGCTTCAGCTGAGATCATTCCCAAAAGGTAAATTGCCGCCGGTCCAAGGCAGCTGGAAATGGCCGGGTATCGTGGAGGTTCCTTAGCCAATCCAGCGAACTTGGGGGGATCTTTTGATGGATTTGGGGGGCGCACCAACGGCCGGAATACCGTTCTGGGGTGTTTTCCGGAACAGCCGAACTGGCTTCATCTACTGGTCGAGTCATGGCTTGATTAACTGGACGCCGACGGCACCGGGACTAAGATAATCAATTCACTTACTTGTCAGGAGCCCTCAGATGTCCAAACCAAAGCACTCCCACAACAAGGATCAACACGGGCACCATCACCACGGTGACCGATCTGCCGGCGCGAAAAAGAAAATGATCCATCATGATTGGCGATTCTGGACCGCCATCGCACTGATGGGGCTGGCGATGGTTGCCTATGTGGTTTCATTTGACGAGTCGTTTCGGCCAGGTGGTGGCGAGCAACCCGAAGTGCCTGCGGCGGCCGAATAGCTGGCCGCCATCGCCAGCGTGCCCTCGCTGGTTATACTAAGGTTAAGGCTATCGGTAGCCAGGATGTCGAATAACGCGACGGCTTGAACGCCGGCTTTTCGCGGGTGTTCGGCATCCCCAACATTGCTCCTGCAGGTTGGGACGCCTCCAACACCAACGGTTGCACGGGCGCCTGGATCGAAGTCACGGTCGTGTCCCGATGCAGGGCGATGATGTCCAGAAGAACACGCATCCCCATATTTGCCGATGAAACGCGAGGTTCTGTTCATTTTCGGTCTCGGGATATGTTCGGCACTCGGTTGCTCGGACAGCAAGCCCTCGCCAGCCGCGCAGGAAGTTCGCGCCGATACCGACAAGGATACGTCGTCGCCACCAATTGAAAATTTACTGAAGATCACGGACAAGATTTATTGCGGCGGCGAACCCCACGACGAAGACGCTTTTGCCCAGCTGGCAGTCCTTGGCATCAGAACGGTGGTCAGTGTCGACGGTGTACAGCCGGATGTCGATCAGGCCCGCGCGCACGGTCTGCGATACGTGCATATCCCGATCGGCTACGATGGCATTGATGAGTATGCCGGGCTATCGCTCGCTCGGCTTGTCCAAGATGCGGACGGGCCTGTTTTCATTCATTGTCATCATGGTCGACACCGTGGTCCTGCGGCGGCCGCGATTGCCTGTCTCGCTGCCGGGGAGATGGATCATCAGGCCGCATTGACCATTCTTGAACGAGCCGGCACCAGCAAGGACTATGCCGGTCTCTGGCAGGCGGTCGAAACTTATCGCGTCCCCGGGAACCATGCCGTACTTCCAGACCTTGTCGAGACCGCCGAGATCGCTTCTTTCGCCGCGGCCATGGCACAAGTTGACCGAGCATTCGCGAATCTGAAAAGGTGTCGTGACGCCGAATGGACGGCGCCCTCCATTCACCCGGACCTGATTCCTCATCAACAGGCGAAATTGTTGAAGGAAGGTCTCCGCGAATCCCGTCGAAACCTCACGGGAGTTCGTGATTCACAGTTCAGCCGTTGGCTGGAGGAGGCAGAATGGGCCGCCCAGAATGTTGAGACTGCATTGACTCACACGGACCTTCCCTTGGCCGAAGAACAATTTCAGGTGCTCAGTCAATCATGTACTCGCTGCCATGAACAGTATCGCAATTGAGCGTCGTTGCCAGGAATGAAGAGCGAAAGAGTTCATGCCATGAAATATTGAGCCGGAATAATGGTTCGATTTCCGATATCATCCAGGAAACCGTTCTCCTGTTCCTCTCTCTGACCCCACTCTCCGACACCAATCCATTGGTGAACTCAGTTCATTCATGGATTCAGCCACGGGGATGGAATTGCTGGTGAATCTTTTTCAGTCGGGTATGGTCGACGTGCGTGTAGATTTGCGTGGTGGCGATGCTGCTGTGCCCCAGCATTTCCTGTACCTGTCGCAGATCAGCTCCGCCAGCCAGAAGATGCGTGGCGAAACTGTGTCGCAGCGTATGTGGGGAAATTTCCGCGGAGATGCCCGCAATTAGCGCGTATTTCTTCACCAGTTCCCAGATGGCCTCCCGCCGTAGTCGGCGTCCGCTGCGGGATAGAAACAACCAGTCCTGTTCGGCCGGCCGCTTGCTGCCCAATGCCGGCCGTTGATGAAGCAGGTAATGATTGATCGTTTCGATGGCCGAATCACCCAGTGGCGCGATCCGCTGTTTGTTGCCCTTGCCATGGCACTTCAGGAATCGCTGCTCCAGATGCACATCCCGAACCAGCAGGTTGGAAATTTCAGACACCCGACAGCCGGTAGCATAGAGTGTTTCAAGAATCGCGCGATCGCGGTGGTGCAACGGTTCAATGCGACGGGGGGCCCGCAGAAACCGATCGATCTCATGCGGACCGATCACCTCCGGGATGCGTTGCCACAGCTTCTGACTGCCCAGCAATTCGACGTGGTTATCAATCAACACGCCTTCCAGCTGCAGATACTTGAAGAACATCTTTACGGCGACAATGTTGCGTGCCGTCGACGAGGGCGCAAGTTTGAATTGGCCCAGCCAGGCGACAAAATCAGATAGCTGCGCGACAGTCAACTTGGGGATCGCGCGATCACCCAACCAACGACAAAATCTGGCGGTATCCCGGCTGTAGGCGGAGACCGTATTTTCCGACAGATGGCATTCGGACCTCAGGTAGTCAATGAATGACAGACGCCAGCGATGGGTCGAATCCCCGGTCGTCGAACGATTCGTTTTCGCCGCGCGAAGCTTGGCCGCTCGCAGTTTATTCATGGTTCTGTCCGTCACTCTGGAAGCTGTTGTGGACCGTCCGATAAGCTGAAATCAAGGCTCACATGTTCCGTTCATTTGTTGAACCTGGTTTGGGCGCGATGTTGGAAGGCACGTTGTTGCTGGCCGTTATATCGCGATGAACGGCTATTGGAATATTCGACCGCAGCGAATAGGTAGCGAGGGATTCAGCCAGCCGGTCAACGGGATTGCCAAACTGGACTGGGGAAAATCCGCGTAACCGTCAAGCCTTAACGGCTCGTGGTCGATTCAAACCGATTTCCGGGTCACGATCACGCGCTGGTGGCCAGCCAGGTCTTTCAGGATCGTCGGTTCAGCAAACGCGGATTCGGCACGAACCAATTGTCGGCAGCGATCGGCGATGATTGGACTGATTTCGAAAATCAGGAAGCCGCCGGCCGAGAGTCGATCGGCCGCTTCAAGGATCAGGCGTTTGATTACCTCCGTCCCTTGCGGTCCACTGAACAGCGCCGTGGCCGGTTCAAAATCGCGAACCGATGGGTCGACCGTATCCTTTTCCTGGAGACCGATGTAGGGTGGATTGCTGACGATTACGTCTGGTTCAAAATCGGCTGGCATGGGCGTCAGCAAATCGCCGATGGCGAATTCAATTCTGGATTCCACCTCGTGCCTCGACGCGTTCTTTCTGGCCAGCTCGATAGCTTCGGCACTGATGTCGGTCGCCAGCAGCCGGGCGACTGGAAGTTGCCTGGCCAGCGTGATGGCGATGCAGCCACTGCCCGTACCGACGTCGACAATCCTAACCGGCTCAATGGCCAATGATCTGGCGGCGTCGATGGCGGCAATGACAACGTGTTCTGTCTCTGGTCGTGGAATCAGCACCCGGGAATCGACGTCGAATTTCAGGGAATAGAATTCCTTGCTACCCACCAGGTAGGCAGCCGGTTCACCGGCCGCATGTCGCTTTACCCAGTCCCGATAAGTGGACAGGGTGGATTCCGATGGCACTTCGGCGAACCGCGTATAGAGATCAATCCGTTCACACCCGAGCGCTTCCGATAGCAGAACTTCGGCACCCAACCTGGCCGAATCCAACCCCTTCGACTGGAAGAACTGAGTAGTCCAATCCAGGAGACGTTTGATCGTCCACTCGTTTTCCTGCGTCGCGGATTTCAATTCATTTGTCATGTCTATCCGAAAACGCGGTTTCCCCGGGCCGGCCATGGTCGATCCGTTATCAGAACGGCCGTATTCCGATCAATCCAGCGATCCCATCGTCGATCGGAGTGTTTGTCGATCATGATCGATCAAGCCCTCAGTAACCGGTTGCAGGTTGCCGGCGATGATCTGGTCCAGCTTGTAGAGCGTCAAGTTGATGCGATGATCGGTGACGCGGTTTTCGGGGAAATTATAGGTTCGAATGCGCTGGCTACGGTCGCCAGACCCGACCAGGCTCTTGCGGGTATCCGCTCGTTCCTGGGCTTCTTTCTGTTGAAAGTAGTCATACAACCGGGATTTCATGATTCGCAGTGCCTTCGCCAGGTTCTTGTGCTGGCTGCGTTCTTCGAAACACTTGACGACCAAACCGGTTTCCTTGTGGGTCATGCGAATGGCCGAAGCGGTCTTGTTCACGTGCTGTCCGCCCGGGCCGCTGCTGGCCGCATAACGTTCCACTTCATAGGACTCCGGTTTCAAGTCGATTTCGACATCCTCTGGTTCCGGCAGGACCGCCACCGTCGCGGCCGAAGTATGCACGCGTCCTTTGGCTTCGGTTTCGGGAACGCGTTGAACGCGATGTCCACCGCTTTCGTACTGCAGTTCCCGGAAGCAGGATTCGCCTTCAATCGAAATCACGACTTCCTTGAATCCGCCCAGCTCCGTCGGATTCGACTCCAGCGTCGCAAATTTCCAGCCTTTGATTTCGGCATACCGCTTGTACATTTCGAACAGGTTCCGGGCGAACAGGGCCGCTTCGTCTCCGCCGGTGCCAGCCCTGATTTCCATCACGCATCGACTGCGATTGGCGTCTTCGCCCCCGATCGTCATATCCAGCAACTCTTCCCAGATCTGTTCGCGTTCGCGCGTCAGCGACGCCAATTCATCCTCCGCCATCTCCCGCTCATCGGCATCGCCGTCAGCGGCCATTTCACGAACTTGTTGCATCTCTTCCAGGACATCGCGGAAGCGTCGATAACGCGTTACCAATTTGGCCATCGAACCGTGTTCGCGGGCGACCGCCGCCATCTTGCTGGAATTGGCCTGAACCTCCGGATCAGCCATTTGCTGCTCCAGTTCTTCAAAACGGCTCAGTTTTTCGTCCAGCATTTCTTTCATGACAGGCTTAAATCAGATAAGTGAGTTCGGGGTCGTCTAACGTCAGTTCCGGCCAGGACCAGACCGGTACAACCAGGTTGCAATCGGTCAGGCAAGACTGACCCAGGTTGGATTCTGATGATCAGTACCATTTGAAAAATTCCGGAATGGGGCGTTGCTCGCGCCATTCCTGATTCCCACTCGTGAGGTTGAGGCTGTCAACGAAAAAATCCCATATTCCCATGGTTTGTGCGTTGTCAGAAGCCTCGACGTGGTCAGCGATTGACGCAAGTCCAGTTTCTGGCATGCTTTTGGTCGCCGTTATTGGCAGGCGATTGGCCGGCCATGGCATACAGGCCACCGCAGCCATGAACTCTGCATGATATGCGACAATCGGCGGTGTGTTTAGCCCCGACCTTGCTGAGCGGTCGTAAACGACCTGTCTTGTTTTCCGATACGCTTCTAAAATTTCGCGCCGCAGGCACGCTTCAGACTCCGGACCGCCCCTAGAACAGGTTGAACATCAAGTGCTTAGATATTGGACAGCGGGCGAATCGCACGGCAAGGCGATGCTTGCCATTGTCGACGGATTTCCGGCGGGGATGACCGTCCGCAAGGAGCAAATCGATTTTGAACTGCGGCGACGACAGGGCGGTTACGGACGAGGACAACGGCAACGAATCGAAACGGATGAGATCGAAATCCTCTCCGGCATCTGGCAGGATACGACGCTGGGCAGCCCACTTGCGCTGCAGGTCATCAATCGCGACTATAAATTGGAGCGGCTGAAGGAATTGCCTCGGCCACGTCCCGGACACGGTGATCTGAGCGGTAGCATCAAATACCTGTCGTCGATACGAGGTGTGCTGGAACGAGCCAGTGCCCGGGAAACCTGCGTGCGGGTAGCCGCCGGGGCGTTGGCTCACCAGTTGTTGAACGAATTCGGAATTCAGGTGATGGGCTATGTCCTGGAGCTGGGGAGTGAGCGAATTGCACCCGTCCCGGGAACGTTGGCAGAGCAGAGAAGGCTTCGCGACCAAAGCGAATTGTACTCGCTCGATCCGGGACGAGACGCGGAGCTGAAAAACTACATTGACCAGACGGGAGAAGCTGGCGATACGTTGGGAGGCGTGGTGGAGGTGCGGGCCGAAGGGCTGCCCTTTGGTTTGGGTACTCACGCCCAGTGGGATCGCAAACTGGATGGCCAGTTGGCCCAGGCGGTAATGGCAGTGCAGGCGATCAAGGGCGTCGAGATCGGACTGGGTTTCGAAGCCGCGCGGCGAGTCGGTAGCCAGGTCCACGATCCGATCCATTTCGATCGCGACCGACGCCAACAACCTGACCTGGGCTATGTCCGGCCCAGCAATAACGCAGGCGGCCTGGAAGCCGGCATGACCAATGGTCAGCCGCTGGTCATGCGAGCTGCCATGAAACCGATCAGTACGCTTCGCAAACCGCTGGAATCGATCGATATGGATACCAAACAGACCAGCAAAGCCAGTTACGAAAGAAGCGACGTATGTGCGTTGTCCGCCTGCAGTGTGATCGTCGAAAATGTGATCGCCTTTGAGTTGGCGGCCGCCATGATCGATAAATTTGGCGGTGACAGTCTGGCGGAAATGCAGCAGCGATGGAATCTGTTTCAGGAAATGGCGAGGGAAAAATAGCCGGGCAGCCGCAGCCAGGTCAGTTCGATGCCGACAACATCCTATCTTAGCGATAATCAGCGACGAATCCTGTGCCGATTGGTCTTCCTGTTGGTTTGCGCCTTGCCCACTTCAATACTGGTCTATCTTCTCTTCCATCAGCCCGGTCCCGACGACTGGGAGCGGCTGGTGCAGGCGCAGTTGGGTATCCAGATTGAAATCGGCGCGGTGGAAACGCCACGGCCCAATCAAGTTGTATTGCGTGCCGTACGGATTGCCGAGTCGGTTCCGGGAATTCCATTGGAGGCAGAGCAGCTGACGATCGAAGAGATCACCATTGAGCAAACGCGCCAGGGAGGCCGGATTTCCGTGTTGCATCCGGTACAGATATCCGCCGATGTGATGTCGGAAATCGTCCAGCGGTGCAGTCAACATGTCCAACGCCTGAATTTGGGCAGCCGGCCCTGGCAAATCGACTTCAGCAAGATCCTGTTAACTGATTCTGGATCGGAAACGGCCGATCTGGTACTGCAGCCCGCTGGTTTGACAATCGAAACCGTGACCGGTTCGGCGGAATCACCGGAGAGTGTCGTCCAGATCCAGTTGTTGACGAAACTGGCTGCGGATCCACCGGAAAACCTGTTGCGCGTCCTGTACCAGAAGACAGCCGTCCGCGAGTACCTGAACATCGAAACGAACGGAACGATTCCGTGCCGGTTGTTTCAGCATTGGCAACCGGATCTGAAGTGGCTGGGGCCGAGCTCTTTTCGCGGTAACGTGCAGTTGTGGATTAACGATCAGGATGAAATCGACGGAATCATCGCCGGTGATTTGACGGATATCGCGCTGGATCAACTGGCTCAAGCCTACCAGTTGCCCTTGCGCGGTGGCTGTAACCTGTCCGGGGTCGATTGCCGTATTACGGATAACCAGATCGAATCAGCGAAATTCCATGTCGCCTCCAATCGCCAGGGGATGATTGGGCGTTCGTTTCTGGAAGCCGCTGGACGGTTCGGAATTCACTGCGAAATTGACCCGGCCGCCACGGCACTGGCCTACCACCAGCTCGGTTTTCACGTTGCAATTGACCGCGGATTCCTCATACTTTCCAGCGAAAATTCGATGTTGGCAGCCAATGCGTCCGGCGAACCGCTCGTGACCTGTCCGAACGAGGGGCCGGTACCCGTTCACTATCTGGCGGTTCTATTGACCGGGGAAAAAACGATCGGTAGCCAATCGGTCGCCTTGATGAACCGATTCAAAATCCCCGCCGAAAGGATGGCCAACAGCGAGATGGATCCGCGACAACGCTTCTGAACCGCATGGAACGCGAATCACAACCGATGCCGTTGGAAATTCCGATTTGACCTCGCAAATCAACCGGTGGCGGGCGTTCACAACGGCGATCGCTTGGTTGCCAGGACGGATGACATGGATCTAACCGGCTGGCAACTTCTTTGGTGGATCAGCGGCATAACTGCGAAACCAGTGCATGGGGATCGCACAGCCAATGACCAGGGCCACGAAGGCATGCAGCGTGACGATTGCCATCAGCCAGAACAGCGGTTCCAGCAAGAGGGTGCCCGCGGCCGCTCCGCTGGAGACCCCGCCGTAGGCATGCAATCCGACCCCCAGCTGGTTAACGCCTTCCCAGGACCAGATCGTGATCACATTTCCGAATGCGGCCAGGGCCGCCAACCCCCGTTCCCGGATCAGTCCAGCCCAGCGGGCATGCAGAATCAGCGCGTTCCAGAGCACGATCATCAATGCGCCGTTTTCCTTGGGATCCCAACCCCAGAATCGCCCCCATGAATCATCGGCCCATAATCCACCCAGAACCGTACCGAAAAAACTGAACAGCAACGCAAAACAGACGGTGCCGTAAATGATATTGGCCATGGTTTTGCGATTGGCAGCGCCGAAACTTTTCGTCAGCAACGAACCCAGCAGGTAGATGACACCTACCAGTCCGGCCACAATCGTCGCGGCGTAGCCCAGGTTGATGATGATCACATGCGTGGTCAGCCAGAATTGCGTATCCAATACAGCCCGCAACACGCTGAACGTATCTCCCTGATCAATCGACAGCGTCCATGCATACAGCAGTGTCATGAACCCACATGCGCCGGCCAACAGGTTGCCCAATCCCAGCCGCGTAAACCATTCGATAACCAGCAGGATAAATACACTGGCTGCGGCGACGACAACGAACGACGAATAGAGGTTGGTGATGGGGGGCCGGCCTGAAATCACGATGCGGGCCACGATTCCGCCGATGTGAATCAGCAGAGCAAAGCAGATCAGGTAGAACGCGGCGCGATTCATTGGCTGACGGAAGCCAATCCAGGAAATCAGCGTCACCACGAATCCGACCACGTACAGGATGGTGGCCATATAGAACGGAGAGAAGTGATTGTAGGCCAGTTCCCAGGACTGTGCCGTGGTACTCAAGTCGGAAGGGTTGCTGGTTTTGATCGCGGTCAGATGCTGTTGCAGCAACTCGTTGAACCTGGCGGCATCGCCATCGACATAAGCCTGTTTCAGGCCCAGCAGGCTTTCGAAGTTTCGAACATCGGGCACCGCGATCTTCCCCTCGTCGCCCCCATTCACTTCGACCAGCATCTCATTCACCACGTCCATCTTCTCCGATTTCCAACGGGCCAGCTGAAGGTCGACAAACTGTTCCACGCGTTCAAGTTGCCTGGCGTACAATTCTTCGGGAATCCGGTGCCACTGCCGCATCAATACCTTGGCCAACTGCTCTGGATCATCCAGCTGAAATTTTTCCGAGAGTCCTTCGACGATCTCGTCGTATTGCAGGAGATCGGCGATAATCCGTTCTTTCACCAATTCGTCCCGGAGTTCATCGATTTCCGTATCGATCAGGTGTGCGGACAGCGATTCGAGCGATGGGTCATCCAGACGGCCAGCCAGTTCCGCAAGCCACTGTCGCTCCAGCACGATGGCCAATGGCAGCCAGGGTTCAGTTTCGTTATCCGTCGCGACCACAAAGGGCATGCTTGACTTGGATTTGGCTAAATTGGCCGCCAGCTCCAGTCGTTCCAGATTGCTTTCCGGTTTGACGACACCCTCGGAACCATAAAAACTGGTGCGTACCCCCATCATCATGCGGCTCTTGGAAAACACCTCGCGCAATCGGTCTCGAAATACCGGATCGACGCTGCGGTCGTTGGTAGCTTCTTGGCCATCCCCCGAAGATCCTTCAGCGTTCATCAACAGATCGAGCAGCTTCGCGTCCGCTTTCCGGATTTCGGCAAAGGTGTACTTCAAACCCTTGCGGCGGGGCAGGCCGAGGGCGTTCTGTATTTTGGGATCCTCGATTCGCAGTACTTCGTAGTTGTCGGCGGTGGAAGTGCCGAACACCATGTCCGCCAACCAGCGGATGGCAGGCTGTTTCGATCCCAGCCCATCCTTCAGCAGTTCACGATTTGACAGCTGCCGCGCCACGTTCCTGGCATACGAATCCAGCGGCTGCACCCGGCCTCCGTGCGTTGCGGGTATCTGGCCCAGTAGATCAAGCCGAATGCCGGAACCTGCCGCTTTGGGGACGGCGGGCGAAAGAGAACGGACGAACTGACCACCCACATACAACCCAAAAATCCCCATCAATACGATCGTTGGCAGCCAGCTTGCCAGACTCCCCGGCGACGCCGACCCGGTTGAGGACGACAGATCCTGTCGGCGGCTGGGCCGCCCCAGAAAGGTGGACAGCGACTGTTGGAACTGCGCCACCAGCCCCACGACGACGAACATGCAGCAGACGTAGGGGATCATCCAGCCACGATTGCGGACGACCTGAATTCCCGAATGTTCCGTCCCATCTTCATCTTCCAGGTAGGTGACCTGATAAAACGTCTGGTCTCGATACCGCAGCGGGTTATTCATCCAGATCCGTTGATCGCTGGTGATGCCATGTTCGTTGTCGGTAATTTCAAAATCGGATGAAAACCAGCTGGGGATATCGGTCCCGACGTAGTATCTGGCTTGCGTATCCTTCAGTGTCAACGAGTAGGGCGGGTAAACCGTTTTGAACCGCAGACCGATCCAATACTCCTTTCCCTCCACGGTGACCGAATCCAGAATGCCCTGCTGGTAAGCTGCCTGGCTAACCAGATAAACGCCCAGCGATTGGTCGTCATTCCGATCGATCAGCTCCACGTAGGCTCCAGCCTTGTCCACACCGGCGTTGGCATCCGCGCCGGCCGCGGAAGGTTTGGAGGCCGCCATGTATCTCTCACCCAGTCCCCGATTTGCCAGGTTGTCCTGGAACGGGCCGACCCGGACGATGTCACAGTTCTTGTAATGCGCGATCGTCTTGATCTTGAACGGCAACGCCTCGTCATCGATCACTTCACTGGAATGGGCCAACAGACTGCCCGGGATGACCGTCATTTCGTCAAACTCTTCGTCGCTTCGATCGACAACCACCAACTCGGTTTCGCGCAGGTCGACCGCATGATGAACCGTTTGGCCCTCCGTCAACGAGACTCGATGTTCTTCATTGGTCGCGGAGACGTAGATCTCGTTCACCAGCAAGCCGGCAATGCCCAGGTGCAGCAACACGATGCCGGCTTTCCGCTTGAACAACAGGATGCAACCGGTCAGCATGGCGGCGGCGACGACGGTCGATTGCAGCAATTGCCACAGGATTCGCATGGCCGAATCGCCAATGAAGCTGTCCTCGCCCAGGTAGATGCTGATACCCAGCAGGACCAACAACACCGCGGCCGTGCTGCCCAGGGCGATACGTTGAAATTTTCGATCAACGGAAGTCAGAACGACTCCGGCGATACAGGCAATGGTGAGCCCCAAAGTGGCCATCTGCAGCAGGCTCCACATCGTTTTCCATGGAATCGGCGGCTGGCCCTGAAACCCCTGCGCGTTCTGGCCGTTAAAAATTACGGCCCAGGTCAGCATGGATGACAGCGCGACCACGCCAATCCCGAACCACATCCGGGCCCCACGCGCCTGCATCCGGAATCGCAGCAGATGAGCAGCGGTCAGGTTGATCAGCATGGCGGAAATCAATGTGATGCCGCTGGGCAGGAAAAACCCGCCCCGCATGCCTCCCACGAGAGGGAGATGCGTGAAGGGCACGAACACGAAGAGGCGACTAAAATGTCTGTTTTTCAGGTACCAGATGTCGACCGACGACTGTTCCAATGTGATGATCCAGACCACCAGCGTGGCCAGGAACAACAGGCAGACGGTCAGCTTCAACGACGCCAGGGGAGTCAGGATCGCCCGCACCATCTCGGTCAGGCCGGTGGTGGCCTGAGTACGGGAGTAGCTCTGTTGGACCTGTCTGGTAGACGAGTTAACCGCCATATGTGAACCCTGACCCTGTGTGGTTGTTGTCGATTCAGTTAAATCGGAACGAATTCAGAAACTGTTCAAATGCTTCCTGATTGTTGACCACCACGTCACGATCTCCAATCATCTTGAAAAACCAGGCCGATTCGCCTCTAACGATCAAGACTCCGATCATGGCCGCCTGATCGGAGTCACTTTCACTTTCGGGAATCAGCAGAATTTTCTTTCCCTCGATCCCGTCGATGGTCACATCGGTCGTCCGCCTGGACAGGAACTCCTCGTCCGTTTTCATGGCGACCTGTTCCGCCCATCGCTGCGCATTGGGCAGCCATGGATTGAATTGGGCCGACAATCTGGTGACGGTGATCTGTGTTGGCGCCGTTCCTGATCCGTTGGTCAAGCGAACCTGGACCATCGAATTCGTCTGCCCCTTTTTCCAACCGTCCGGAACGTCGTAGGCCAACTGTGAATTTTCCTCTGGGGGACGTGGCATCGACGTGCTCTTGAGCATGCCCATGGCATCAAATACCTGCATTGGTACCGCGGCTTCCGGTAGCGATCGCAATCGCAGGTCCTTCTCTTCGATGGCAGGTAGTGACAATTGACCTCGCCAACGATTGACGTTGCTCAGTAATTCCTGGTCTGGACCCAGACTGGAGATGGACATCTCTACCGACCCGCTGTCCGGCAGGCTGGTCGTCAACGTAGCCAAACGCATCGGCCTGGCAGGTTCCTGCTGCCAGTTGGGCGGAAGAGTCCAGCTTGGATTGCCCTGTTCGTTGTACTCCAACTTCTTCAGCATTTCCGTCCATTGCGGCTCGGTTTCATCGACGGCCGCGACCGAACCTGTGATTTTGAAGAACCAGGTCGCCTCGTCCCGTTCCGCAATCGCAACCACCATCCGACTGGGCGACCGGGCTGGCGCGGTCCTGGTCGCGGTCGGCCTGATGCCGTCCAAGTCCGAGCGCGACTTGGCAACGCGATACTTACGAACCTGCGGCGGTTCTTCGCAGCCGGCCAGTATCGACAGTACGGCAGCAATCGTTAACGGAAGTATGTGACGAATCATGATACGGTAAAGTCCAGGCCCGGCTTGATTATATGAGTCCAGGCAAGGCGGAAATACTGCAAACCGACTGCTTCCCAAGGAGAACGGACTAACGCCATGGGCAAGCGACCCTTCGCGGGTCGTAAGACAATTTGTCGCGTATTAAATGGCTGGAAGGACAACGCCGCTGCACTGGCCGAAACCGATTCGCCGGTGCGTTGAATTCTTGCAATGACCGGTCAGGATCACCTGGTCGCCGTCTTCCAGAAAACGACGTTCTTCGCCAGTGGGAAACGAAATTGGTGTCCGATCGGATCCCGGCAGGGGATTACCGGCATCGCCATTCCATGTCAGTTCCAGCAAACAACCTCGCTCATCCCGCCCCGGACCGCTAACGGTGCCACTGGCCAACAGATCGCCCGGCTGCATGTTACAGCCGTTGCTGCCGTGGTGGGTCAACATTTGTGCGATCGTCCAGTACATGTTCTTGAAACTGGCGTGACTTAACGTTTTAGGTGAAAGCCCCTGACTGCGCATCTCGGCCGTCGACAGCAACACCTCCAATTGAATATCGACACCGCCATGACGGCTGTTGGAGGCGCTGGACAGATATTCCAGCGGCTGCGGATCGCCGGCGGGCCGCGAGAATTCTGCGCATCGGAACGGCGTCAGGGCTTCCATGGTGACGATCCAGGGTGAAATGGACGTTGCAAACGATTTGGCCAGGAATGGTCCCAGCGGCTGGTATTCCCATTTCTGCAGGTCGCGTGCCGACCAGTCGTTGACCAGGCACATGCCAAAAAGTTTTCGCTCTGCTTCATCCATGGGAATCGTTGTCCCCAGTTCGTTTCCCTGGGCGACAAAAAACCCGACCTCCAGCTCGTAGTCCAGCATGCTGCTGGGGCTGCGGGTAGGACTGGCATTGGCGTCCGCCGGTGCCTTTTGTCCGACGGGCCGTCTCACGTCGGTTCCGCTAACCACAATACTGGAAGCACGACCGTGATAACCAATGGGGATGTGTTTGTAGTTCGGTAGCAGCGGGTTATCGGGACGAAACATCGAACCGACATTGGTCGCGTGAAAAACGGATGCGTAAAAGTCGGTGTAATCCCGCGTGTGGCAAGGCAGATTCATGGTGGTTTCTGCCTGAGGATAGAGCATCGACCGCAGCGGTTCTCGATCGATATCGTTGTCGTCCGACAGCCAGCGACTGATCGTCTGTCGTAGTTCACGGCGTTGTTCGAATTCAAACGACATCAGCTGATTCAAGTCTGGTTGCCGGGCCGCTTGCTGCAGGTCGCCATCGAGCAGTCCAGCGGCAGCACAGGCGTGCAGGTCCAGAACCGAATCACCGATGGCTACGCCGATGCGGGACTCATCACCGTATCGAAAAACGCCAAAAGGCAGATTCTGCAGGGGAAAGTCGGTATCGGGATGATTGGCCGATTCAACCCAGGAGTGTCGATTGGGGTCGTGAGTAAAATCCAGTTCCATGATCGTTGTCCGAATGGAGATTAATCGTCAAATACGGTCGTTGCATGCGATGAAGAGGCCGCCACGAAGGCCCTGCCATGCATCTGAGTGCGGTCACGCGTTGTCGTCAACCCACCTCAGCCTGTGACAGCCAGCCCAGTGCTTCCAGTTCGTCCGTCGGTTCGTCGAAGGAACAGGATCCGAAGGCAATCGCTTTTTCGGACCTTATCCGACGGACTTCACCGGCGGGAACATGCTGTTCTCGCCAAGCCAGATTCTGCTGATTGAAGCGGAACGCGTGCGGATCCGACTCGGTCAATATATCCTGCAGCACGTCAACGGATGCATGGCCACCGAAGGCGATGCAGGCGGCGGCAAAAACATTGACGAAGCCGAACATCGTTCCCTGTTCCGGTTGGTCGTCGTAGGTCAGACGATAACGACCACGCAACGGATGGTGCAAGCCCGCAGTGGCCTTGAAGCCCGCGTCAAACCTGGCGCAGGTGTGGATGAATTCCGCGACTTCCGTGACGCCTGGAATCAAATTCTCAGTCACGCCACCAGTGCGGATCTTGGCGAACATCCGTTTCCCGGTTTTCCCGATCCTCTCAACCAGGTTCGGTTGCAACGGACGATGTGGGATTTCCATGAACACATTCAGATCGCTCGGCACTGCCGCCATCGTCTGCTCCACCTGCTGAAGAGTTCCTGCCTTGACTTCGATCGTATCCACGACTGCCCGGGCCGCAGTGCCACCGGAATGCCGTTTGTTAAAACCAGCGATGGTGTGCATCGCCTGGGCAAACGCCTGGTCGGCCGCGTCGACGGCTGGAACCAGCGCGCTGATCCGCCAGCTGTCACTGGAATTTCGGAAGGCCTCCAGCCTTTCCAGCTCCGCCAACTGACCAACGGGCAGAATCAACCGCGCCAACATCCAGGCATAACTCCCTTGCCGGTAATCCGTGTAATTCTGGACGACCTGTTCCAGCGGCAGGCTGGCGGGCGGGAACAGTCCGGCGTAATCAACGAGTTCGGAGAGCAGGTGATTGATAGCGGTCATGACCGGTGAGTCCTTACATTGATCGGGCATCAAAGGCTCAGGATAATCTTTCACTCGGACAGATCAATGCACTTCAATTCTCTGTCGTTGCGGACGAAGATGCGTTTCATGGCAAAGGCGGGGTGCGACCAGCAGACGCCGCCGCGGCGATTCAATTGTGAGGTGGTCGGATCGATGATCTTCGCCCGGGCAATTTCCTGAAAGCCCGCGGGCGACAGTGACGCCAGCAGCAACTCGCCTCGTTCGTTAAACAACCAGACTTTGTCGTTGTGCTGAACGAAGTGGATGGTGCTCCAGCGTCCCCTCGGGACGGCGGACAGATCTTCCCAGATCCGCTTGCCTGTGGCTGCCTCCAGACAACGCAGTTCGCCGTAGCTGTCGACCCCGTAGATATAGTCACCGATCCAGACGGGAGTACTGATGATGGAATGCAGAGCCTGGGTGCTGCGTTCGTTTTCGCCCACGATATGCCACACTTTTTCGGCCGCCGGTGAGTCCGGATTCAGCTTGATCATCATCGAGCCGTCATAAAACGAAGTGCAGAAAACATGGTCGTTATGGATGACGGGCGTCGCGCAGCCGATGGGCATGTTTTTCGGTTTCCACTTGATTGACCAGAAGATCCGACCATCCTGCGGCGAGAGTCCGGAGACGCTGTCTCCCGTCCAGCAGATCACGACCGGTTGATCGCCTTGCCGCGTGAGGACCGGCGAGGAATACTGGCCGCGGTCGTCCAGCGCTTTCCAGATCTGTTCACCCGTTTTCCGGTTGAAAGCAATCACTCCGGCATCCTTGGCTCCCACCTGGACGATCAGTCGATCCTCGAAAACCAGCGGCGAACAGGTCATGCCCCAGATGGGCATCCGATCCCGGATACGGTCCCGCGATTGAATTCCATAGGTTTCATTCAGTTCGTTTTGCCAAACCACGTCGCCTTGGGCGGCGTCGAAGCAGATCAAACGCCCCATCGCCCCCAGAGAATAGGCTCGTCCATCCTGCACGGTGACCGAGGCACGGGGGCCGGCCGTATAGCTGATTCGATAGGGGCATTCGTACTGGTATTTCCAGATTTCGGCACCGCTGGACGCATCCAGGCACAGCACCCGCTCATACTGGGTTGCATCCTGTTTCCAGAGATCCATCACGTAGACGCGGCCGTCCGCTACTGTTGGGCCGGAATACCCGCTGCCGATATCGGTTCGCCACACGGTTTCCAGATCGTCACCGTCGAATCCGTCGACGATGCCGGTTTCCTTCCAGATGCCATCTCGATTCGATCCTCGCCACTGCGGCCAGTCGTCACCGGCCAGCGTCAAGGCGGAAGAAAACAACATCAGTAACGGTAACAGGAAGCGAACGGGATGCAGCATCGGTAAACCACCAGTGAAGAACAGGATAGATGGGGCTGAAGAACACGTCGCCCAAGTCGACGTGTTCTCCGGCACATAAAAGGTCGGTAAGCCGGCAGGATAGCGTTCGCGCGTCCGTCGGGTATCAGTTGCCGTCTCGAAATCGGTAGCCGATACCGCGAACCGTCTGTATCAGCTTGTTTGATTCGCCCAGTTTCTTTCGCAGGGAGCGAATATGGACATCGATGGTTCGTTCCAGGATCAAGGTATCCGCCCCCAGTGCCGCATCGATCAGCTCGTTGCGATCGAAGGCTCGTCCCGGTTGGCGAATCATGGTATCCAGCAGGCGGAATTCGCTGGGTGTCAAGTCGACCGGTTGGCCATCCATGGAAACGCGGTGCTTGATGCGATCGACCGTCACGCCGGCCTGGGAAATCACGTCATTGCCGCCGGACTGCGTGCGACTGTGGCGTCGCAACAGTGATTTGATTCTTTCCAGCAGAATCTTGACGCTGAACGGTTTGACGACGTAATCGTCTGCCCCCACGGAGAAACCCACCAGCTGGTCCGTTTCTTCGCTCTTGGCCGTCAGCATGACTACCGGGATTTCCCGGGTTTCGGGGGCCGACCGCAACCGCCGACAGACTTCCAGCCCGTCAAAAACGGGAATCATTACATCCAGGATGATCAACTCCGGCAGTTTCAGACGAGCCTTGTTCAATCCGTCCTGTCCATCGAAAGCACAGACGACGTCGTAGCCGGCGTTAGCCAGGTTGTATTCCAGGATGCCGGCCAGGGAGCGATCGTCCTCCACGACTAGAATCTTCGATCGAGGCATTTCAACACATTCCGCTTTTAAAATCACGATAAAAAGTGAATCCAGCCAATCGGTTCCGATTCAGCTGGACCTTTCTGTTTCCGTAACGACGTGACCGTGCTTATGCCGGACGATTTCGCCATCGACCAGGTAGATCACGTCTTCCGCGATGTTTTCCGCCAGGTCGGCAATCCGCTCGATGTGACGTGCGGCGGAAAAGCAGTGCAGCGCCGGCTCGACCAGCTGCGAGTCCTGCTTCATCAACGTCTTCAGCTCATCAATAATCCGGTAGTTGTGCTGATCGACGGCCAGGTCCCGTTCAATCACATCCCTGGCCATCGCTACGTTGGAATCGACGAAGGAATTCAAGGCCAGGCGAACCATGGCGGTGGCTTGCTGGACCATTTCTGGCAGCAGGGCGGGAACGGGGAAAAACGGATGCTGGTGCAGAGATTCCGCCCGTTCGGAAATGTTGCAGGCCAGATCGGCCATCCGCTCCAGTTCAACGTTGATTTTCAACACCGTGGTGATCCGCCGCAGGTCGCCCGCCACCGGCTGGTGAAGCGCCAGAATCTTCAGGCACTCTTCCTCGATTTCCACCTCCGCGGTGTTGACGATCCGGTCGTTGGCGATCACATCTTCCGCCAATTCCACCCGCTTTTCGCACAACACCCGAGTGGCGTCGTCGATCATCTTTTCCACGATGCCAAACAGATTCATCATTTGTTGATGAATCATCTGGATGTCTCTTTGCAGATATCTGGACATTAATTAACCAGTTTCGGTATCAACCAAATTTGCCTGTCACGTAATCCTCGGTTTGTTGCACACGTGGCTTGGTGAAAACCTGTTGGGTCTCACCGACCTCGATGATCCGACCTTCGTAAAAGAACGCCGTTTGATCGCTGACGCGGGCCGCCTGCTGCATATTGTGGGTCACAATCACGATCGTGTACTGTTTTCTCAATTCGTAAATCAGATTTTCAACCCGGGATGTGGACGCTGGATCCAGCGCCGAACAGGGTTCGTCCATCAACAGAATTTCCGGTCCCACCGCAATCGCGCGGGCGATGCACAATCGCTGTTGTTGACCACCACTAAGCCCCAGGGCGGACTGGTGCATGCGGTCTTTCACTTCGTCCCAGACCGCCGCCTTCCGCAAAGACCATTCAATCAGGTCGTCCAGCTGGCTGCGACTCATTCCTTTGAAATGCAATCGTGGGCCAAACGCGACATTGTCGTAGATCGATTTGGGAAAGGGGTTCGGTTTCTGAAACACGATACCAATCCGGCGCCGCAGCGCGACGACGTCCGTGCCCGTATCAAGAATGTCCAGATCGGGCAGTTTCAGCAGTCCATTGGCACGCGCTCCGGGCACCTCGTCATTCATCCGGTTGATCCACTTCAACAGTGTGCTCTTGCCACAGCCACTGGGTCCAATGAAGGACGTCACCCGCTTTTCGGGGATATCCATGGTGATGTCATGCAGCGCTTCAAAGTCGTCATACCAGGCGGACAGTCCGTCGATACGGATTTTCACCGGACAGTCCTTCAATAGACTGGCAGCACCGGTCGGGCCGGCAAGGGTGGTCTTGGGGAGAATCGATTCAGTCATGACAGTGATTGATGTGTCCAATGTCGGATGGCGACGGCCACGGCGTTGAAGCTGAGCAGAATCGCCAGTAAGACGACTATACCGGCCGAGGCCACGTTCTGCCAATTCACGGCCGCCAGATCGTCGATCGGAAGGCCGGCCCAGTAGAAAATCTGAACGGGTAAAACAGAATAACTGTCCATCAGGTGTTGTGGTCCCGAAGAGATGTAAACAATGCCCGCCAGCACGATGATCGGCGCGGCTTCGCCAATCGCGCGACTCATTGCCAGGATCGCTCCCGTCATGATGCTTGGCACGGCGGCCGGAAGCGTGACCGTACGGACCGTTTGCCATCGGGTCGATCCCAGCCCCAACGCACCCTGTCGCAAAGTAGCCGGAACCGCTCGCAACGCCTCTTGCGAGGCAATGATGATCACTGGCAGGATGACCAGCATCAAGGTCAGACTGGCCGCCAACACGCCACGGCCCAAAGGTAATTGCACATAGTACCAGGGTTTGTCAACGATCAGTCCCCCCTCCGCATCGGCAAACAGCGTCCGGCTGAGCTGTCCAGGGTCTTCCGGCAATTCCTGATCGGGTGGCACCACGATCAACTTGACCCGGGTTTTACCCTGCAGGACTTCCATTCCGTTGGACAGCTGGGCGGGTGCCCATTTCGATTCCCCCGTCACATCTCGAATCGCCGGCACTTTCAGAATCCGTTCACCTTCGGAAATGTACTGGAAATAATGCTTGGCTCCGAATTCGACCAGGGGTTCCTTGGGCTTGCCAAACAACCCGAACATCGTTCCAAATGCCGTCAGTCCGACGATGCCGTACACGATCGAAGGGACACCCGCAAGATTCGTGATATTCAGCTGTACCAGACTGTGCAGTTTCGCCAACAGTCGGTTCCTTGGTTTGAATTCCTCCAGACAGATGGCCGTGCCGATTCCCAGCGGCAAGGCGAATAACGCACATCCCGCACAGACCCACAGCGTGCCAGCCAAAGCGGGACCAATGCCGGCTTCCATCGGATCGGTCTTGGGTGTCTGGCGTAGAAATGCTCGCAAGTGCTGACCGGCCGTGCCCTGGTCGGGGAGCAGGTTTTCCGTCAGTTTGAAGTTGCCACCAAATTCGAATCCATGCCGTTGCGACCGCGAGCGACCAGCCAGCAGGCCATTCCTGGGCTCGATGGCCACCTGACCTTCGACCATCTTGCCCTCGGTCGACAGGTTCTTGACGAGGCCAATCGATTCGATGGCCGGATCATGACCAATGATCGAAAACAATCCCGTGATTTTCCCCAGTTTCTGTTTCCGACGCAGTCGTCGCAGGGGCTCGGCGGGAATCGCGTTACTGGTTTGATCGAGCAGTGCGGGCTGAATTTCCAGACGGCAGAAGTCCTCGTCGCCCACGATGCCAATCAGCTGATCGCTTCGCCAACCGGAATCGCCGTTGATCGATTGGGCCAGGCGGCCGTTGTGCAGCAGACCGCGACTGCCATTCAGTTGATCGATAGACCAATGGGGGTCGGCAGAACGAAGGATCGCGATGCCGGCATCTTCAAACGTTCCTTCCGCGGTGGTCAAGGTTTGCCAGTCGATCGATGCCGCGTCCAGCAGAGAGGCAACACTGCGTTCGCCTTTGGCTGGTCGACCATGGAACCAACGAGGGTTCGCGGGGTCCTGGACAAGTTCCAGGCTGAATACCCCGACTCGTGAATTGCCCGGTTCATAGACTTCGTCGTCTTCTTCCAGCAGGCCACCGACCGAGAGTCGTTCGGCAGCAAAGATCCCCTGCAGATAGTCGCCGCTGTCGATGACCTGGGGGTCGTTATCTGGACCGTCGCCCTGCGCGATGCTGGCCCAGACGGCCGATTCCAGAAGGTCAGGTTTTGCCTGAAAAACCGGCGCCGCTGTCCAACTGATAGCGCCCAGCAAGACGACCAGTACTGCCAAGGTGGCCAGCGTCGTGATCCAGCAGATCAACATGAAGATCCGATTCGCCGTTTTCCTTTGTCTGGCATCGGTGACGGGAAAGGAATCGAAATCGGGTGTGGGCACACCGTCATAACTCATTCGTACGCCTCCCGGTACCGTTTGCGGACCAGATGCCCGAGCACGGTGAGCGTCAGCGTCATCAGAAACAGAGTGGCGGCCACGGCATAGATCGAAAAATATTCGACGCCGAAGTTCTCGACATCTCCTTTGGCGACCTGGGTAATGTAAGCGGTAATGGTCTGAATTTGATTGCGGGGATCGAACGTCATCGAGGCCACACTGCCGGCCGCCAGGGCCACAATCATGGTTTCACCCACGGCCCGCGCCACCGCCAACAGCGAAGCCGAAATGATCCCTGAGAGGGCCGCCGGCACCACGACACGAATGGCAACGTCGAACCGAGTTCCACCCAGACCGTAGGCGGCGTCGCGAAGTCGACGCGGAACGGCTTGCAACGCATCCTCGGTCAACGACGCCACGGTGGGGAGACACAGGATCCCAACGGCGATCCCGGCGCTGAGCGCGTTGTAATAATCCACCTGCAATAACAGGGCTTCCCGCAGGAAGGGAGTGATCACGGTAAGAGCAAAAAAACCGTACACCACGGTGGGCACGCCCGCCAGAATTTCCAGGATCGGTTTCAGGAAGGCCCGGACGGAACGGGGTGCGTATTCGCTCAGGAAGATGGCGGTGATCAGCCCCAGCGGAAGCGCCACGACCATGGCTACCACGGTGACCAGCAGGGTCCCCACGACCAGCGGCAACACGCCGAAATTCTTCTCGGCCCCCAGTAAGGGATTCCACTCGGTGCCGGTCAGGAATTGTTGCAGGCTGACTTCCGGGAATCCGAAAAAGCGGACGGTCTGACTGATCAGTAGGATAACAATCGAAACGGTAACCAGCACCGAAAATATCGCGCACGCCGTCAGTATCGTGTAAATCACGGCTTCGCCCAGCCTGACGCGTGCCAGTGAGCGGAGTGATAATTTCGATAGAACTTCCGGCTTGCCAGCCTCAGAAGCGATTGCCATGGTGGTCATACCCTGGGTTCGATGCACCCGCGAAACGAGTGTCCGTTGCCGCGTGCATTACTTCGACAGGTTGGATTCCCGGTAGATCTCCGTGAGCGTTCCGTGTCGAGGTTTTCCGTCACTCGTCCAGTAATGAGTTCCCGCGTGACGTCGGTCAAAATGTCGTGCAGCGAGCTGATAAATATCATCCGGCAGACCGACGTAGCCAACGGCTTCGGCAATGTCGGCGGCATGATTCAGGTAGTGTTTGACAAACAGCTTGACTTCCGGACGTCGGGCCGATCTGGCATTCACGTAGATGAACAGGGGCCTTGAGAACGGCGCGTATTCGCCGCTGCCAATGGTCTCCGGTGTGGGCTTGACCGCCTTGCCGGCGGGATTGACGATCGGCACCGCTTTCAGTTTGTCCATGTTTTCGAAATAGTAGGCGGCGCCGAAGAAACCAATGGCCGTTTCCGTATTGGCGATGCCTTGAACCAGATTGTTGTCGTCTTCGCTGACGGCCATGTCCGGCCGAATCGAACCAGTCCTGCCAGCCACGATTTCCCGGAAGTAATCAAAGGTGCCAGAGTCCGTGCCGGGTGAAAAGATCTTGATTTCCCGGTCGGGCCATGACGGATCAACTTCATTCCACGTCGCGGCCGCGGATTCCGCCAGAAAGATTCGGCTCAATTGATCGACCGTTAGCTGGTCGACCCACGAATTCTTCCTGTTGACGGCGATGGTCAGTCCGTCATAGGCGACCGGGATCTCAATGAAATCCACCTTGTTTTTGCGGCAGGCGGCCAGCTCCGTGGCCTTGATCGGGCGGGATGCGTCCGAGATGTCGGTGTCACCCTTGGTAAATCGCTTGAAGCCACCCCCCGTACCGGAAACACCCACCGGGATTTTGACGTTCTCAAATTCCTCATTGAACATGTCCGCCGCCTCCGTTGACATCGGCGCGACCGTACTGGAACCATCGATTTCGATGGTTCCGGACAATTCCTTGCCCAGATCCTGGGCCGCCAACGGTACGGCCAGGCAGATCAGAATCCACAGCGAGCAACAGAAACGATATGGCATAACAGTTTCCCAGATGATTCTCGTTAGTTTTCCAGCGATGTCCCACGTTTCGAACGAGCAAACGCACCCACCGGTCGTTTCATTCGTTTCCGGCTGTGGCATCCGCGAAGCGTGCATCGGACCAGCGCGATTGGGAAATGTGAAGATGCATTAAGGATTCTTAATGGACGCGGTGGCCGGTCTTGGCTTGTAGCACGAACGGGCCGAGGGCGTTGACCAGGCTAGTGGAAAGCAAGTGAAACCGCGGGAGAGCTGACGGGCAGACGAACAGCGAACGAGCTGCCCTGACCCAATTGGCTTTGCACTTCAACCCGGCCCCCGAACGCCTGCGTTAGATGTTTCACAATCGCCAGGCCCAGACCCGTGCCGCCAGCGTCCCGCGAACGGGCTTTGTCTACGCGGTAGAAACGTTCGAAGATCCGCGCCTGGTGTTCTGGGGAAATCCCGATCCCGGTGTCCGTGACCCGTAAGACAATCTGGTCGTTATCCAGATCGGCGGCGATTTCAACTCGGCCTCCCCGGGGAGTGTAGTGAATGGCATTGCTGATCAGGTTTTTCAGAATGGTGCTGACGCCATCACGGTCTGCGCGGGCAACCGGGGAATCTGGATGAGGCACAAAGACCAGGTCCACGTGCCGTTGAATGGCTTCCGATTCAAACTGCGTCACGCACAACTCACACAGTTCGTTCACGGAGATCGGTTTGATCTCCCAGTTCTCCTTGCCCGATTCGACTCGCGCCAGTTGCAACAGATCCTGAATCTGCCGGTCGAGCATTTCGGCATTGGATTCAATCTCCTGGACGAAATGCATGTTTTTCTGCTCGTCATGAATCGCTCCCAGTTTCAGCGTTTCCGCGCAGGCCTTGATGGAGGTCAGCGGCGTTTTCAATTCATGGGATACGTTCGCTACGAAGTCTCGACGCATGTTCTCCAATTGCCGCAATTCGGTCACGTCGTGCAATACCGCCACGATCCCCGGTTTGTCCGCGTCCTGTTGTGCCTGTTGTGATTCGGTCGGCAATACCGAAACGCGGGCGCGAATGGTCTTTCGTGGCTGGTCGCCCAGTGTCTCGAATTCCACCGTATTGAACTGCTGCGTCTCAGATGTGTTGTTGACCGCGGCAGTCAATTCGGGATTGCGAATCACGTCGTGGAAGACTCGACCAATGATTTCCGGTTCGGTCAAGGAAAACATTCGACAGGCGGCTCGATTCGAAATCTGGATGCGCCGATCCGGATCGATCGCGACGACGCCTTCAATCATGCTGCTCAAGACCGCTTCCAGTCGATCGCGGGTTTCGGTGATGCGATGTTCCCGCGTCGTCAACTCCCTCTGCATTTGTCCGAAGGCATCTGCCAGCGAGCCCCATTCGTCGTTTCGTGACAGGAAAGCGGGCAGGGCATCGTATTGCCCCACGCCGATTTTGCGGGCTGCCTGGGAAAACAGGCTCAATGGTCGCATCAAATACCTGGAAAACAGCACCATGATCACGGCACTGGCGAGAATCAAAACCAGGCCGTAGATGCACAGATAAAACCAGATCGACCGCATGATCTCGTCATTCAGCCCGTCCAAACCAGCCATGTTGCGCCTGAGCAACACCATCAGCCCACCGCTAGACAGCAAAAGGATTGCCAGGTAGGCAAGCAGAAAATTTCGGAGAAGGCGAGGCATCCGATTGGGTGCGAATCGGGAATCGGCTATTCCGCGATTGGAAAAAATGGAAACCATCGCTTACTCGGTAATTCGATCGTTAACGAAGCACACGCTACCTGAGGCGACCGTTGCCCAGCGGGCCCAGCCACGGTCTCCATTCTACTTGTATCTGGTCTGGTAGATGTATTGTTCCGCTGGCATTGTCCAAATTCGGGCGTTCTTGAGAAGTGAGCGGTGGTCAATCCCAGGGGACTCGAAGGCGGGGCGGTGCCTGGCGGAACTCCAGATGCCGATTTGCGTTTTTTCGCCAAAGCAGGAATCTATAATGTAACCACACCGTTATCATGAAGCGTATCTGTTCATTTGTCTTCACAGTTCAAAAACGGAATCTGAAATTCAACGATGTCGTCAGCGATGGGGAATGGGAGCAGGTTGCTGGTCGGGTGCACATGGCTGTTGATGATGCCAGTGCTCCTGATTTCCGGCTGGGTCATGGGTCAGGACGATCCGCCGGTTGCCGATAATGGACCAAAACAGCGTGGCGCCGGCCACCTGATCCGAGTTGATTTACCGATAACGGGCCGAACGTCGTCCACCGTGCGGCAGTCGCTGAAGCAGATACTGGAAGGATCCGGCAATGTCGTGCGAGCAGCCGATCGACCGGTGGTCGTCCTGCAATTTGATGTGGAACAGGGCCAGACAGGGCAGGGCAGTTCGCTGGGTGCTTGTATCGATCTGGCGAGATTCCTGACCAGTCCGGAAATGAGTCGACTGGAAACCGTAGCCTACGTACCTGATCTGCGGAAGACACTCTCTCCAGACGCCGCTCAGTTGGGCCACAGTCGGTTGTTGGGGCACGCCGTGCTGGTAGCTTTGGCTGCCGACGAGATATATATGCACCCCGCTGCCAGCATGGGGTCAGCTGGCCGCGACGAATCATCCGTGGACGAATTTGTTCGGGAAGCCTATCGCAATGTTGTCGCCAAACGGCTGACCTTGCCCGTCCCGGTGGCGCTCGCCATGCTGGACGCGGATCGCACGTTGTATCGTGTTTCGACCGCCGACGGGACAGTCTATGCGGACGATGATCAGCTGCGGAGACTGGAGGCGACAGGCGCGGCGCTGGACACGGTGACTCTTTCGCGATCCGGACAGCTGGCCGAATTCAGCGGGCAGCAGTTGGTCGATTTCGGGCTGATCCGCAAGACGGCCGATAACCGAAACGAATTGGCCCGCCATCTGAACATCTCCAGCGAAGCTCTGCAGATCGACCGGGCCGGTGAGGCCGCCTTCCAGGCGTTGCGAGTGGAATTGCCGGACTACGTGGACCAGGCCACGCTGCAATGGATCTCCCGTGCATTGGAATCCCGGCTGGCCAGCGGCAAGATCAATATGGTGATCTTCAGCTTCAACAGTACCAGCGGTGATGTCGACGCCTGCCTGCAGATGGCACGGCGGTTGTCCACGATGCCATTGGACCAGATTCGGACGGTGGCCTATATCGCGAAACGGGTCAGTGGCCCTCCCGCCTTGATTGCATTGAGCTGTCGCGATGTGATCATGCAGCAAGACGCCACCATTGGCGGAAATTTCCAGCCCGAGATCGCCGAAGACGACCGCGAGGATTTGAAACTGGCGTTGTCCGGTATCGCGGAATCATTGGAAAGGGACCCGGCCGTGATGCAGGCCGTGATCGATCCTGCGTTGCCTGTCGTCCGGTTTCGCGACAAGACGACCGGCCTGCAGCGTTTGATGACCCAGCTTCAACGCAATGCCCTGGTCGATTCCGAAAACTGGTTGCCGCAGGGACCGTTGGACTTTTTCGAGCCGTTGACCGCGGAGACGGCGGAAAACAATGGAATCTCGCGGCAGACCGTCTCTTCATTTGAGGAATTGAGTACATTTTACCAACTGCAGGACCCGCCCCAATCGTTGCAACCGACCGCCGTCGACCGCTGGCTGCAACGCGTGGGCACGTTCCTGGCGTCACCGTTTGTCGCCCCCTGGCTGTTGTTCGCGGCCATGTTTTTTCTGTTCAACGAAATCTCCCAGCCCGGCCTGGGCGTTCCCGGATTTCTGGGGACCGTCTGTTTGATACTTTATTTCTGGAGCCAACACCTGGACGGAAACGCCCACTGGCTGGAAATCCTGCTGTTTGCGGCCGGGGCAATGTTTCTGGGGTTCGAGCTGTTTGTACTGCCAGGATTTGGAGTCTTTGGAATCGGCGGTTTGTTGATGATCGTAGCGTCGATTGTGCTGGCATCACAGACCTTCGTCTTCCCGACGACAACGGAAGAACTGCAACAGCTGCCCAAGTCCCTGTTCGCGCTGGTGGGTGCGTTTGGCGGGATGGTGTTTGCCATGGTCGTTCTGCGAAGTGTCTTGCCGAAAACACCGATCTTCAAGAAGCTCATGCTGGAACCTCCGACCATGGATCCCCTGGATCCGAACAATACCACCGATCCGGAGTCGATGGTGAATTGGGGATACCTGATGGGGAAACGGGGCGAGGCGGTAACAAATCTGGTGCCGTCGGGCAAGGCTCGCATCGGTGGGCAACTGATTGACGTGATCAGCGATGGCAGGTTGATCGAAAAAGGGCAACCGATCGAAGTGGTCCAGGTGTCCGGAAATCGTGTCGTGGTGCAGTCTAGCGAAACCTGAATCATCAATTTACCGGTCTTCAGCCCAGTGCTGGCAGTTTGGTGACAGCCTGAATAGTCTGCTTGATCGGAAAGTCTTCTCAAGTTGCCACGTCCAGACGGACGAAGAACAATACGTATTTGTCCAGCAGGGGGGTTGGATCGATTGGCGCTGTCTTAGCGCCTGGCCTGCACCTGTGTCCGGAACTTCCGCTTCGACTCATCCAGTTAATCCGATTCCGATCGGTTTGCTCAATCGCTTTGCGTTCATCATTTCGCAATGGGGCAAGCTGGTCATCGATTCGGTCATGGCGATTGGTGATTTCAGCCTGTTTTCGTTTCGCACGATGGGCTGGTTGTTTTCGCGACTGCCCAAATCCGAGACGATCTGGCCCAACTTTCATCGAGTTGGCGTTTCCAGTCTGCCCGTGATCGCGTTGACCGGCACGTTTATCGGTATGGTGCTGGCCGTCCAGAGCTACTTTCAATTCCGTCAACTTGGGCTGGAAACAAGGCTGGGAGCGGTAATCAACCTGACACTGATACGAGAACTGGGTCCGGTGCTGGCGGCCACGATGCTGGCCGGTCGCGTGGGCAGCGCGATGGCGGCGGAGCTGGGAACGATGCGGGTGACCGAGCAGATTGATGCCCTGTCGGCGATGGGAGCGAACCCGATTCACTACCTGGTGGTGCCGCGATTTCTGGCCTGCCTGTTCCTGATTCCCACCTTGACCATCATGGCCGATTTCATGGGTGTGCTGGGCGGCCACTTCTACTCCGTCAACATTGTCGGCGTCGACATCCATCACTATTGGTACAACAGTAAACAACTGGTCACCACCTTTGACCTGTTCGTCGGCTTGATCAAGAGTCTGTTTTTCGGTTCGGCCATTGCCATGGTCAGTTGCTATCAGGGGTTCAACTGTACCGCCGGAGCCGAAGGCGTCGGCCGCGCGGCTACCAATTCGTTTGTCTATTCGTTCGTTTTGATCCTGGTCCTGGATCTGGCCTTGGGCATCGCCCTGGATTCGATCTACTTCAACATATACCCGGAAGGACACAGCATCGCCTGATGGTTACCGCGATCGAAGCACTACTGGACGAACAGGAAGCGATTGTCGAAGTCTCCGATTTGACCGTGGATTTCGGACGCCGGAGGATTCTACGCGACATCAACCTGAAAATCCCCGCTGGCCAGACGTTGGCGGTGATCGGAGAGAGCGGGTGCGGCAAGACCGTTCTCATGAAAAGTATCATTGGACTGGTTCGGCCGACGACGGGAAGGGTCTTTTTCGATGGCAGCGATATCAACCGGTTGAACGATCGTCAGTTAAGCCATCTGCGGCTGAGATTTGGGTTCGTCTTTCAAAACGCGGCCCTGTTTGACAGCATGACGGTGGGCCAGAATGTCGCCTTTCCTCTTCGCCAACATGGCCGTTTTTCGCCGGCGCAGGTCAAGGAAATGGTCATTTCCCGGTTGTGGGAAGTGGGCCTGCCCGACCACGTGGTGACGCAAAAACCATCGGAATTGTCCGGCGGCATGCGGAAACGGGTCGGCCTCGCCCGTGCCCTGGTCATGAATCCTGAACTGATCATGTACGACGAACCGACGACCGGACTGGATCCGATCATGAGCGACGTGATCAACGAGTTGATCGTGCGGACCCGCCGACGTAATCCGGTCACCAGCATTGTCGTCACTCATGACATGAATACTGCGCGAAAGGTGGCCGACCGCATCATCATGTTAATGCCCGCGGCACGACTGGAATCCAACGAGTCACAAATCATCTTTGACGGGACACCGGAACAGATTGAAAGCACCCGCGATCGCCGCGTACGCCAATTCGTTTGCGGTGAAGCGGGCGAACGGTTGATGGAGCTGCGCGGTAATCGAAGCAACGATGGTTCACCGATGGCGGAGACAAGCTGAGTCATGGACGAGAAAATTCTGCAACTGCGAGTCGGCATTTTCGTGCTGCTGGCCATTATCATCCTGCTGGCACTGATCTACCTGAACAGCGAAATCTGGAAAGGACAGTACACGATCTATCTGAAGCCACAAACGGCACCCGCCGTAAAAGAGAACACACCCATTCGCAAGAACGGTATCCTGATCGGCCGGGTCCGCAGTATCCAGACCCGGGATGATCACGTGACCCTGGAATTGCGGATCGATAACGATGAACGAGTCTACGAAAACGAAGTCGCCACAATCGGTACCGAGTCCATTCTGGGAGATGCCGTCATCGAAATCATGCCCATGCCGGTCGACCGGCGCGGCCGCGTCCTGGGGAACGATGACCTGATCAAAACCGTGGCCATTCGACGCAACCCGATGGAGATTGTTGATGTTGCCCTGAACCTGGAAGGGCAGATCGCGGATACGCTGGTATCGATCAAACAGACCGCCGACACGTTTGAACAAACGGCCGGACAGGTTGGCTCGGCGGGCGATGATGTGGCCCGTCTCACCCGCACGATTCAGGATGTGTTCGACAACGACGACAGCGAACTCAAGAAACTGATCGCCGACTTTCGCGAAGTCAGCAAGAAGAGTCGCATCGCGCTGGATAATTTCAATCGGATCTTTGAGAACATCGACGAGGTGATCGGGGACCCGGCGTTCAAGGATCAATTCAATGACGCCTTCGCTTCCATTCCCAATTTGTTTGATGAGGTCAGTTCGGCCGTATCCGATATCCGTGAAACGGTAACGTCGTTCCAGCGAATCAGCGATTCCGGCTACAAGAATCTGCAGAATATCGAGGGCTTCACGGACTCGCTGAATGTCAATGGACCGGAAATTCTGCAGCAGGTCAATTCGCAGCTGGAGAACGTGGACATTTTGGTCAGCGAGTTGAAGAAGGCGGCCGAATCGATCGGAAAAATCTCCAGCTCGGAAGGGACCGTGGGCAAACTGTTGAACGAAACCGAACTTTACGACACCGTCTTGCAGACCGTGGCCAATGTTCGGGACGAAACCTACAAGCTGGAACCACTGATGAACGATATTCGCCTGCTCGTGGACGGCATTTCCCGGGACCCGGGTCAATTGGGCTTGCGTGGTGCCCTCCGCAACAAGAGTCCGCTCGGAACCGGATACAAGGGGAGCACCACGGGCCGGGGGCGGGTTATCCGTCGCTAGTGCGAGGCGCACGGATGGTTAGCGTGTGCCGCACTCATTTTAGCCATCGATTGCAACGAAAAGACGCTGCACCCAAACGATAAGCGCCGTACGCTGTCTGCCAACCGGCCACGACCGACCACAACGTCCGCTCAGCAAGGTGCTGATTATCGCCGGTGACTGGATTCCGCTTTGACTAACCGGATTAAGCCGCAGCGGTGCCGATGGCGGTGCCCCTTGACGTCGAATTGGCGCGATATTGTGGGATATTCGTTCAATCCCAATTGCGCCAGTTGCCGATGGTCATCTTGAGTGCAGCCGGCTCAATGACATTGTTCCGATCAGCTGCCCGTTGAAGAGTCCATTACCCGTTGTCGATTATTCGGCCACCCGATCCGAACGACATGACCCGTGTAGCAGGGGAGCCATTGAGAATGATTCGTCGCCTTCTAATTGCCGGTTTCTGCGTTGCCGTGTTCACCTTGGTGAACCAGGCCGCAACGGCCGACGCCCAGCAGCCAGCCTTTGGTGCCAGTTGGGGAAATCAGAATTCCGCCGTCAACTACAACAAGTTTTACCACTATCCGTTTGTTACCTACCCTCACAACTACTGGGGTAACAACTACTATCGCAGCGCGGACAGTCTGTATTACCGATATCCACCGGAAATGAGGATCCCTGTCTACAACCGGAACTGGCAAAATTACTATCCGACGCCCCGCCGATACCATTGGGGACATCACTTCCTGACCGATGTCTTTTAAGCGGACGGCGGGAACGGCCGATCCCACCTGAAACAGAAGGACCAATCGGATGTGGTCCTTCTGCAGGTGAATTTGGAGAGGGTGATCGGCTGCCTTGTCGCGTCGATCGTACACTCTCCGTGCCCTTGGTTGATCAAGGTCAGGCCAATGGTCTGACCAACCTGACGGGCTGATTGGGACGCGGGCAGCCGAAAGGGGCTGGACTTGAAAATGCGACGGAAGCCTACTCCGTCGAAGATCCTGCCCTGGGTAATCCGTGTCGTCCGACGCGCCTCAGCGCCTGCCTGATATCGCCCAGTCTAGCGATCGAATTGAAAGCCAGATTTGCGCATCTGTTCCGTAATGGCGGCCTGCATGGCATCGCCCAGTGTGGCGTCTTCACCCTTGGCCATTTTCTTCCGTTCATTTTCGACAAAAGCCAGGCGTTTGCGGTTCATTTCTGCTATCTGTTTCTGGATGGCCTTCCGTTCCGCTGCCTTTTGTTGAACGAATTCCGCTCGTTTGGCGGCTGGCAAAGACCGGATTTCCTCGGGCAACTCGGTTTCCGAAACCTCCGTCAGGATCTGTCGATTGTTCGCGAAGGTATCCACCAGATCTCGGCCATTGTTGGAATACAGACTTCCCGCTTTGACACCGGCACGGCTGCTCAACCCTGCGGGTCCCAGTTGCTGCAATGCGTTGGTATCCTGCGCTTGCTGATTGGACCGATAGTGCATGCGGAGTTCGTCCTTGCCATACCACAGGTAGGTCCGGTTCAATTTCTCATTCAGTTCGATCAGGATTTTGTCATGAGGTGTCTTGATGGCGATCACGGCCTTGTCCTGGTTGATGTTCAGGTACTCACCCTCAGCCATTTCGGCACCGTGTTTCCATTTTCCTGAAACGCCTGCTTGATAGTTGCCACAGTGAATCGTATTGACGACCACGCCGGCTTCGATCGCGGTGCGACAACTCTGTTGGTAGTCAACCGGTCCCTGCGTAAAGGGTTCGTTGCCGGCAATAAAGATCGCCTTGAAGGCGTTCGGTTCCCTGCTCCAGTCCAGTCGTTTGATGGCTTCCGAGATCACCATGCCACAATATTCGTCTCCACCGTTGGTCGTCAACGAAAATAGCGCTTCGGAGACCTTGTCCAGATCGTCGGTCAATCCGACCACCTGGCGAATATAGCCTTCGGCTGCTGGCAGTCCGGTATTGCCGTATTCGAAAACGGCAACGCGGAGCAGGGGAGTCTTACCGGCTTTCTTCGCGCTGGCAAATTTTTGCACAATTGTCCACAGCTGACTCTTGGCCTGATTGATCAGCCCGTCCATGGAATTGGATGTGTCCAGCAGAATGGCCATGTCGGCCGCCGGCCGAACGCCCTGGAATGGTTCCGTCGATGGTTGGTCTTCCTTCTCAATCTTGATCGTGATTTCCTGGGCTGGTAGCGGTGTGGCGTACATGGAGGCCACAACCACGGATAGTAACAGGCAAAGATAAATTCGGTTGATCATTTCTTGCTCCCGATTTGGTGTGTTGAATATTCAGCGGCAGCCTGGCCGGCGGGTGATCATGGTGTCCGCTGGGGTTCTGACGAGTGGACCGGCCATCGAGTTCCCGCTTTTTCTAAAGTCGGTGCCACTGTCATTTAAACCAGCAGATACCGGCAGGGGTTTCTGTTTTTACCAACCCGTTACAACCGTGTTGATCTTGCCGCAGGGTCTTTTGCGGCCCGGATCGCGAGCACGACCGGTTCCCGGCATGCGGGTGGCGACCGGGAATTTCATTTCTCCTGGATCTGTTCGTAAACCGCCTGCAACAGCGCATCCACATCCTTGAATTTCTTCTTGCTGCCGAGCGGAATTTGCAGCATCTGCCGGGCTTCGGCTTCGTTGTGCCCGAGCGTGATGAGGATTTGATAGGTGTCTTCAACGATGTCGTGTTCGACATCCGCTTCCACCGTGGCCGTTTCGGGAGCGACGATCAGTGCGAACTTGGGCATCTTGCGGCGGAGCTTGGCAATGATTCGCTCCGAAGTAGCGGGCCCGATACCCGGCAATGTCGAGATGCTGCGCGCGTCCTGTTGTTCGATGGCCCGGGCCACATCCGGAACGGGGCGAACCATCGCCCGCAACGCTTTCTTGACACCCACACCGTCGACGCTGCAGAAGATCTCGAAGAATTCTCGTTCAATTTCGCTATTGAAACCAATCAAGCGGGGTGACAGCCGACCTCCTTTCTGGACACTTCCATCGATGTAATTGATCGTGTGCAGGCTGATCTCTCGCCCGATTTCCGATTGAATCTGGCGGCGGGTGAATTCGGGAATCAGGACTTCGTATTCGAATGGGTCGACAACCAGGGTGGCCGACTGATCGTTGACGGACAGCAAACGGCCTTTGATTCGGGTGATCACGTTAAACTCGCGGGTCGCTGAGAGAGATAGAAATGACACAGGGCGATGGCCAGGGCGTCCGCCACATCCGGTGGATCGGGCACCACGGACAGGTTCAAGTGGCGGGTGATGGCCAGCTGCACCTGCTGTTTGCCGGCCCGTCCGTTGCCTGTCATCATTTTCTTGACCTGTGTGGCCGCGTACGGATGGATTGGCAGTCGATGCTGACCGGCCGCCAGATACAACACGCCGCGGGCGTGTCCCATCATGATCGCCGTTGTCGGTCGCTCGTAATGACTGTACAGTTCCTCGATCGCAATCGCCTGACAGGCAAATGACTGTAATACATCGACCAATCCGTCATGGATCGATTTCAATCGCAGCGACAGGTCATCGCGACGGTTGCTACGTAGCACGCCGGCTTCGACCAATTGCGGTGAGGTATGGGCAACATCGACAATTCCGTATCCGGTGATATTGAGACCGGGGTCGATACCGAGGATCAGTTTGGGCTCACTCATGCGGATTCGTCCGATACAACAACGCGGCACACTGGGCCATCATGCATTTGCGGGTGCCGACTTCGCCCAGACCCTCGCCGGTCTTGGCTTTGACGTTGACCAGCGCCGAGTCGATTTCCAGGGTTTCGGCAATCGACGCTTCGATCGCGCTCTTGAAAGGTGAGATTTTTGGGCGTTCGGCGAACAGAATACAGTCGACATTCAGCAGCTTGAATCCGGCCTGCCGAACTTTCGTCATCGCCAATCGCAGCATTTCTCTGGAGTCGCGGTTCTCGTTTTCCTTGGCGTTATCGGGAAACAGCTCTCCGATATCACCGAATGCCGCGGCACCCAGCACCGCATCGGTAACGGCATGCAACAGCACGTCCGCATCGCTGTGGCCATCCAGTTGCATCGAGAACGGTATTTCCAGACCGCCGATCAATAACGGGCCTCCCGCAACCAGCCGATGGGTATCGTGTCCGATGCCAATTCTCAGATTCAGAGGGTTCATACGTTCCCATGCCAGAAAGTAGCCCGGGATTATAGCCGCAAAACGATTTTCGCTGAATTGAGACCGCCTGTCTTGGTGACAGCAGCAGATCTATAATCACGACAATGGCCATCATTGAAATCCAGAACCTCTCCAAGAGCTACCGGGTCTACCAGAAACAGGAAGGTGTTCTGGCGGCCGTGGCCGGCTTGTTCAGGCGCCGTTTCCGCGAGGTTCATGCCGTTCGCAATATCTCTCTGGTCGTGGAAGAAGGGACCTTCGTTGCCTTTCTGGGGCCCAATGGTGCTGGCAAGACCACTACGTTGAAGTTGTTGTCCGGCGTGATCAATCCGGATACGGGACATTGCCGGGTAATGGGGTACGTGCCCTGGGAAAGGTCGAACGAATACCGCCGGCGATTCGCACTCGTCATGGGACAGAAGAACCAGCTGTGGTGGGATCTTCCGGCCATGGAGTCTTTTCGATTGCATCAACACATCTACGGAATCGAACCGGCCCAGTTTGTGCGGACGCGTGATGAATTGTCTGAAATGCTGGATGTCACGCAATTGCTGGGGCAGCCCGTGCGAGAGCTTTCGCTGGGCGAACGGATGAAAATGGAATTGATCGCGGCCCTGCTGCATTCGCCGGACGTGCTGTTCCTGGATGAGCCCACCATCGGTTTGGATGTGATTGCCCAACACAAGATCCAGCTCTTTCTGCGGGAGTATCAACAGGAAAGAAAAAACACCATCATTCTGACCAGTCATTACATGAAGGATATTGCGGCGTTGTGCAAGCGGGTGGTCATTATTGCCAACGGTTCGATCTATCATGACGGATCGCTGGAGGACATCGTTGACAATTTCAGCGTCGATAAGATCGTCACGCTGCAAGTAGCCGAAGGTCAGCCACTGGAAGATCTGATGGGGCTGCCCCAGGTGATCGAGGTTCAGGAACCGCGAATCAAATTTCGCGTCGCCCGCGACGACGTGGCCCGTACGCTGAACGGCATTCTGGGTTCGTACCGCGTTGAAGATATCGTGGTTGAGGACCCGCCGCTGGAAGAAGTGATTGCCGATGTTTTCAATCGGGCCGCCCTGTCCGCATCGGATGACCCGTCAATTATGGAGGCGAGTTGAGTGTACGATCGCCTGCTGGTGTGGTGGACCTTCTTTCAGATTTCAATCAATGAACGACTGGTCTATCGCGGCGACTTCATGCTGGGAACGCTGATGCGGTTTCTGCCGACGCTGACTCAGATTTTTCTGTGGTGGGCCATCTTCGACGTCGTCTCGGATCCAGATGCCGTGGCGGCGGGCCAACGACCGGATGGCCAGATTGCCGGTTTCGGCTACGGTGACATGATCGCCTATTTTCTGTTGGTAACTATCGGTCGCGCTTTTTCCAGTATGCCGGGACTGACCACGGGCATTGCCAACCAGGTCCGCAGTGGGGAGGTCAAGAAATTTCTGATCCAACCCGTGGACATGCTGGGTTGCCTGCTGATCCAGCGGGTGGCGCACAAACTGGTTTACTACCTGATTGCCACGCTGCCCTTTGCCCTCGTCTTCTATCTGTGCCGCGGCTTCTTCGAAAATGGTTGGCCTGACATGGACGTGGTGCTGGTGTTCGTGGCTTCGCTGCTGTTGAGCTTTCTGCTGGGCTATTTCATGGAAGCCTGTATCGGGCTGATCTCGTTCTGGTTTCTGGAGGTCACGTCCTTGACCTTTTTCTACATGTTGTTGAATTTCTTTTTGTCAGGACACATGTTTCCGCTTTCGATGTTACCCGACGCGATGACGCTGCCTGGCGGAGGAATGATCGATATCCGACAGCTGGTGGAATTCCTGCCATTCCAGTACCTGGCCTATTTCCCAGCCGCGGTTTTTCTGGGCAAGGTGGACGGCGCGGATATGATGCGCGGACTGGCGATGGAAACGGCCTGGGTGGTGTTTTTTATCGTCTTGTCACGCGTGATGTGGTGGCGCGGTGTCCGGCGATACAGCGGATTCGGAGGGTAGCAATGAATCCGTCCTATCTGCGGGTGTTTCTTACCTTTGCCAGAAATTCCCTGGTCCGTGACATGTCGTTTCGGTTCAACTTCATTCTGCAGATGTTGTCGTCCATGTCGTGGGCGGCGATGAACTGGGGTCTGTTCAAGATCATCTATAATCACACCGACGCGATTGGCAAAGATACCGGCTGGCACGAAAACGAATTCTTCATATTTCTGGGGACGATCTGGATTATCAACAGCCTGATCCAGACCTTTGTGATGGGTAACGCACAAGAGTTCAGCGAATTGATTCGGACCGGCAATCTGGATTTCGCGTTGTTGAAGCCAATCGACACCCAATTTCTGGTTTCGTTTACGCGAGTCAACTGGTCGCAACTGGCCAACGCGGTCCTGGGAATCGTGGTTGTGATTCACTATCTGGGCAGGCTTTCGGCGGAACGCAGCGAGGGGCTGCACATTGATGGGCTGACCGTGATGGTCTACATCTTCTTTGTTTTTTGCGGGACCTTGATCATGTACAGCGTCATGATCTGTCTTTCGTCGACCAGCATCTGGCTGGGCCGCAATCAGCATCTCGCCAATTTCTGGTTTTACATCACCAACTTCTATCGCTATCCGATGGAGATTTATCAGCGACATGGTATTGGCTGGGCGTTATGGGGCACGTTTACGTTCATCGTTCCCATCCTGGTGGTATCCAACGTGCCCGCCCGCGTGCTGGCGCAACCGTCGCATAGCCCTCGTTTCTGGGAACCGTGGGAATACGCCCTGGCGGCCTATGCGGTGCTGGCCACCATCGGCAGCCTGGCCGCCAGTCGCTGGGTGTTCAAGCAGGCGTTACGCAGTTATCGCAGTGCCAGTAGCTGAAGCCGTCGTGGCTGCGTTCGGCGGAAAAAAGGCTGATGGTTCGTCACCAGATGGTGGATTTGCCGTCTCGCGCTCAATTTGCGACCACCACATCATTTTAACGATTATGATGTCTGGTGGGACCGGCGGGCCGCCCAGGTCACTTAAGTTTGCCGCTTTCGTAAACGCAGGCCCTACAGATTCTTGCATCCACTGATCCCGCTTTTAGAATTGATTAGCTGGGAACGTGGACCGAACTTGTCGTGCTTGACGGCATCCCGGCAAGATTGCCGACGAAGTTCCGAATCCCCGGCTGTCCAGAACGGCCGGGGCCGGCGTGACGTCATTCATCATGACACTGGATTAATGGATTGGCCTGAGAGGCCCTTAGGGAGTTGACAACACGATGTCGAATCTGATTCCGCTGGAAGAAGCCGCTCGATTGCTGGGGCTTTCGGTCGATAAGTTGAACGAAATGCGCTCCAATTCCGAGATCTTCGGTTACAAGGACGGTCCCAGCTGGAAATTCAAGATGCAGGAGATCGAGCGCGTGGCCGACGAGCTGGATATCACCATCCACACGGTTGGCGGCACGGATGCCGATGTCGTCGTGCCAGCATCGCTCGAATCGGATTTCGACCTGGCTACGCTGGAGGACGAAGACGACGAGTTGTCATTCGAACTGAGCGATTCCGCTGACGCACTCCATCCGGGCTCTTCCGACGACGGAGATCGGAGTGATTCCGGGGAATTGAAACTGGAAGGGGATGACGAACCATCGATTGAGCTGGTCGAAGAACCGGCTGCCGAATCGGGGGAGCTGTCGTTTGGCAGCAGTGATATTCATCTGGTGGCCGACGGTTCGGGGGACCTGCTGGATGATGACGAGCCAGCCAAAGGTGATCCATCTACCGGCAAGATTTTGGAAGAGGATGATGACGATGAACTCGTCTTGTCCGAAGATGATCTGTTTGAAGATGAATTGACGATCCAGGAAAGCCACGAAGACAGCATCGATCTGAGCAGTGACTTTGAAGACAGCGATGTGATCCTGGACGACAGCGATTCCAGTGCGGGTGACGAACTGATCGTCAAGGACGATGATGATGCCCTGGTCGCGTCGGCATCCGATTCATCCGAATTGAGTTTGAGTGATTCCGAGATCATCGAATTGGCTGACGACGATGACATGGTCGTGCTTGACGAGCCGGCCGACCTTGAACAACCGACGCAGTTGCAGGACGAAGACTTCAATCTGACACCGTTGGAAGCGGTAGAGGAGGACGCTGAATCTAGTGGCTCGCAGGTCATTGCCCTGGACGATTCGGAAATGTACGCGGACGATTCGGCAGGAACGCTGCTGTCACCCGGCGACGAAATGGAAGCCGAGCCGATGCTGACCGAGGATTCGCTGGACGTGGGTGATTTCGGCGCATTTGAAACCGGGTTTCCGGGTGGAGCACCTGGAATGGGCGTTCCCGGATCCAGCCAGACGCTCCCTGAAGAACCGTATTCGGTTTGGCAGGTCGTATCCCTTGGTCTGGTTGTGTTTCTGCTGCTGGTGGGTGGCATGGTGGCCTACGATCTGGCCCGAAACTTGTGGCTGCCTCAGGATCAGATCATCAGCGGCGGCGTGTTGAAATTCATCCTCAGCCTGGTAGGTGGATAGCAGAACGCTCGGCAGGGGCGACAAATGGGCCAGCATGGTGGTGCCGTCGGCCGTTTTCGCTGCGACCAACCGCCGCGACCCGGAGCGGCGAAACAGAGGAGGAACGGGCGGGTAAACCGGGCGAACCCGGGTCAGTCGGACTTGTCGTTACCGGTAATTCTTTTAAACTGGAAACCAGACTGAAGCTGGCTCGGCCCGCCATCCGAAAAAATCTGAGATGGTTCGTAAAGGAGATCCGCGGGTTCGCTGATCGGGAGCTGATTCGGTCAATTATTCCCCTGTAGCTCAGTTGGTAGAGCGAGCGGCTGTTAACCGCTTTGTCGTAGGTTCGAGTCCTACCGGGGGAGCTTTTCTTGATGATGGCTGCTGGTAAGTTCCCCAGCAGCCATTTCTTGTGCCCCGACCGTCGCCATATCTGCGAGCATGTCAAAGGGTTGACGATATTCGGGCGTCAACTCGCCGTTGGCCAAAACGAGTTCGATAGTGCGAATTCCAGCAGACGGCGTTTCATCCTCGCCGGTTGCTCGGCGAACAGGTCCGCGGCATGAATGGGCTAGCTCCATCAGAGCGATGCCTTCGTCCATGTAGGACTGAGACGCGTTTTCATGCTCTTCCAGTCGGCGGCGAATATCCTTCTGATCTTCTCGCCATTCGGCTGACTTCTGCTCGTAGAACCGGGCACCGATCTTGCCGTCCAGTTTGTCGACGTACATCGCTTCGAGTCGCTGTTCTAGCCGCTTGTAGTCCTTCTGCAGTTTGTCGATCACTTCCCGGTGGTACCGACTCGTATCGTCGTGACTCTCATCACCTTCCACTACCTCAATAGCTTTCGCGGTAGCCACCGAGAACCCGATCCAGGAATTTTCCGATCCAGGAATTTTCCGATCGAATTATGGCGGCAATCGATCGAAGTCCGGAAAGCGCACAGCCTGGGATCACGTACCGCAGAACGTCTGGTAGTTGGCGGTAAAGTCTGCAGGCGCAGGCCCTGCATACCTGACCAATTGAGGATCTTCTTCAAACGGAGACTGCACAACTTGCAGCAGTTTCCTGAAAAGCGTCAGATCACCTTCATCGGAGGCGGATGCGAGTGCTTCTTCGACCAGATGATTACGTGGAATATAGAGCGGATTGACTTCGCGTATCGCGGAAGCCAGATCGGAAGCAGAAACTCCTTTGTGCAGTGCTTTCCATTTTTCCAGCCAGGCGTCGACAGCGGCTTGTTCGACAAACAATGACTTAAGTTCGCTCGCATCGCCGTCCGCCGCTTCCGCCAGGCAACGCCACGCAAGAGTGTAATCCACTTTGTTCTTTGAAAGCAATTCGATCCAATCATCGATCAACACGCTTTCGGACTCACCCCCACCGCTATTGGATCCAGGATTGGCTAGTCCCAACTTCGCTCGGGCCCCCTCGTACCAGTTTTTCTCAAATGTTGGCATGAAGGTTTCCAGAACCGCCGTCGCATCGGCAACAGCGCGTTTTTCATCCCCGTCAGCGAAAAGCGGCAACAGTGTCTCAGCAAATCTTACGAGGTTCCAGAGGGCGATGTTCGGTTGGTTTCCAAAGGCGTAGCGTCCTGCATGATCAATGGAACTGAAGACCGTCGTCGGATCGTAAGACTCCATAAACGCGCACGGCCCGTAATCGATCGTTTCCCCCGAAATCGCCATGTTGTCGGTATTCATTACGCCATGGATGAAGCCAACCAGCATCCACTTCGCGACCAAAGCTGCTTGGCGTTCAGCAACGGCCTTCAGCAGCAGCAAATAGCGATCAGGCTGCCCAACGAGTTCGGGATCGTGACGCTCAATGACATAATCGGCCAGCTGCCGAACCTGGTCGTGACGCCTTCGCGCTGAGAAGTACTGGAAAGTCCCAACTCGGACGTGGCTGGCAGCGACACGTGTCAAAATCGCCCCCGGCAGGGATTGCGCTCGCATCACGTATTGGCCCGTGCTCACAGCCGCCAAAGCCCGCGTCGTGGAGATATCCAGCGCGTGCATTGCCTCGCCCAAAAGGTACTCGCGGAGCACAGGTCCGATCGCGGCTTTACCATCACCGCCTCGCGAAAATGGTGTCGGTCCCGACCCTTTCAATGCGATATCTCGCCGTCGTCCGTGGCCATCCATGACCTCGCCCAGCAACAGAGCACGTCCATCGCCCAACTGCGGCACGAATCCACCAAATTGATGTCCGGCATAAGCCTGGGCCAACGGCTGGGCTCCGTCGAGTAATTCCTGACCGGAAAAGATGCGTGCCATTCGGGTCGGACTTAGATTCTCTACCGACAGACCCAGCTCGTCGGACAGCCGCGTGTTGAACAGCAGCAGCTCCGGACTCTCTACCAACATCGGCTCCGAGCTGACATAAAAGTCAGGCAGTTGCCTGGCATAACTATTATCGAAACGAATTGGAGTATCTTTCGCGGGTTGGGCCATCGAATTTTGCGAGGTTTTGGTAATGCGTTAATAAGTGAAGCGATCGAGACGGCGCCTGTTGTTTGTTGCAAGTCACAAGGTGCTGGAGCGTTTCTCGCGAAAACCCCTTGAGTGGAACGGGCGAAATGGACGGCGGACTCATCCCAAAAACGCGTTTGGTCTCGCGTTTTTCCAAGTTACCATATCCTATGTTACTGCGTGCATGTTGACCGGGGCGTAGCCTCCGCCCAAACCGGGCCCCTTGCGGACCGCTGCCGAAATGAATTGTTTTGCAGTGGTGACGGCCGCGAGACAATCGTCGCCGTGGGCCAGCCTCGCCGTGATGACGGCGGACAAAACGCAACCTGTATCATGCGCATTCTGGGTTTCGATTCGCTCGGATGAAAGTGCTCGTGTTTCGCCGCCGGTCCATAATACGTCGACCGAAGTACCATCGACTTGCCCGCTTTGACGTGAACGTTTTTCGCCTCCCGCTCCTCGATCGCGGCAGCCGCCTTTTCCATGGTCGACAAATCGGAAACGTTGATTCCGGTCAATCGAGAGGCCTCCGATAAATTGGGAGTTACAAGAAATGCCTGTTGTAAAAACTTGCCGACCAAGACCTCCACTGCCTCGTCATCGATCAGGGGCAGACCATGTTTACTGACCATCACCGCTGACCATCACCGGGTCGACAACCAACGGAAACTCGAAGCCACTTACCTGCTGAGCAAACGCATCAATGACCGCGGCATTTCCCAACGCCCCAGTCTTGGCGGCCTGAGGTGGGATATCCGACAGGGCGGCGCCAAGTTGAGCGAGCATCAGTTGGGGATCGAGTATTTCCACCGCGGAAACAGCGAGCGTATTCTGTACGGTCAGCAGTGAAGCGACGCCCATTCCATAAACACCATGCTGGTGAAACATCTTCTAATCAGTCTGAAGCCCCGCTCCACCGGACGGATCGGATCCGGCAATGGTCAATGCGACTGGGATCATGACACGTTCTCCAGGGGGGCGGAAAAGAAATCCAGCTCGCAAAGCATCGCGTAGCGATAAGTCTTGCGTAACTCAGGGCTATCCACGGCCACTTTGTCCAACAGCGCCTCGAGCATTCCGCAGAGCTCTTCGAAATCTTGCTGCGAGTAGGTCTTAATCCACCTTTCGTAGGGATGCGCCGGCCTCAAAGATGACACCAATTTGCTTCCAAGGAAAAAGTACAATCGCAAGCAGGGAACCATCGCGGCGACGATTTCTGCCAGGCTGTCTTGCCAAGCAACGCGAAGCAAAAAATCGGTGTAAGCGGAGGTCGCCGCGTACGGTCGCACGTTGTCCAGTTCGATATCCAGTTCCGATGCATAGCTCCGGTGCAGCTTCAATTCTTCCAAGACGCCGCCCATCAGATCGTGAAACACGTTTACCTGATCCCAGCCGTCGCATTTGGCTGCCCCGAGCGCATAAGCGCGTAAAAACGCACGCAAAAAGAATGTATCTTGGGCGACGTATCGGCGGAACGCATCCGGCTCAAGTGTACCGTCGGCCAAGCCTTGCACGAATGGATGTTGGAGGCAACTCTGTGCAATGTCCTCGTTTTGTTGCCACAGTGATTCGTGGAGCATCAATTTGCTTTCCCAAGTCATTCGAAAAAAGTTGGCTTGTGCCGCCGAGTTAAGGCACCGCGCTGCTTGGTACAAAAACGGCAGATCGGGCGGGCGGCTACTACTTCGTTACCGCCCTATTTTATTTTTTGACGTCAGACCGGGAAGGCCTCAGCCGTTGCCAGTCGCAGCAAATTTGCCGCAATCATTGGTCAAAAGAGCATCAACAGCAACCCGATAGGCATCAGTCCACCGTTCAAAATGTGTGGACATTGTTGTATCGTCAGCGGCGTTGAAGTTGCAAACGACCTTGCATTGAATCCGGAAATCGAGGGGCGGTGCTCGGAAGAAAGTTCGAAACGTATCAAGCACGGGGAGCTCTTCTTGATGATGGCTGCTGGTAAGTTCCCCAGCAGCCATTTCTTGTGCCCCGACCGTCGCCCTATCTGCGAGCATGTCAAAGGGTTGACGAAATTCGGGTGTCAGCTCGCCATTGGCCCAAAACGAGTTCGATAGTGCGAATTCCAGCAGACGGCGTTTCATACTCGCCGGTTGCTCGGCGAACAGGTCCGCGGCTCGATTGGCCAGCTCCATCAGGGCGATGCCTTCGTCCCAGAAGGACGGCGCAGCGCTTTCGTGCTCTTCCAGCCGGCGGCGAATGACCTTCTGATTTACCCGCCGCGTCCCCATTTATCTCGCAGGTTCCAACTCCACTTGTGCAATTCCATCGCCGGAAAGATCGTCAGCGCCAGGAGGAACAAGATAACCCAGTTCTTTAACGCGATGGGCTTTGCCTCCAGCAACATCTGGCCGAACGGCAAGTGCATGGCTGCCAGGTGAATCAGAAACGCCGTGATCGTGCCGGCCAACAATACCGGGCTGCGTAGCGGAGACAACACCAGGGCGGATTTCGTTTCCGAGCGACAATTTCCGATGTGGATATTCTCAAACAGCACCATCAATAACAGCAGGGCGTTTCGAGCGGAAGCGACTTCCGCGTCGCTGACTTCCCCGTCAGGTAGGAACCACCGGAACGTAAGAAAACCGATCACACCCATGACCAACGCCGCGACGATGGTGCGTTCAATCATCAATTGATCAAAAATTCGTTCGCGCGGCGAACGCGGTCTGCGTTGCAGAACGCCACCTTCATTTGGCTCAAAGGCGAGCGCCACGTCCTGAATGCCGTTCGTCACCAGGTTCAACCACAGAAGCTGAACCGGCAGCAGCGGCAGATACGGCGTCCCGGTGGCAATCGCCAACGCCATCAGCACCAGCTCGGCAGCCCCCGTCGAAATCAGGAGGTAGATCACCTTGCGAATGTTGTCATACGCAACACGTCCTTCTTCGATGCCGCCGACGATGGTGGCAAAATTATCATCACTGATGACAAGCTCCGCGGCTTCACGAGCGACGTCGGTGCCGCTCTTTCCCATGGCCACGCCGATGTTCGCAACTCGCAGAGCCGGCGCATCGTTTACCCCGTCACCGGTAACGGCCACAAAATGGCCGGATTTCCGAGCGGCCTCGACGATCTGCAGTTTCTGCCGCGGGGCGACGCGGGCGAAAACGCGAATGCGGTCCACAATTTTGCTCAGTTCTTCCGGTGTCTTCTCCCGCAATTCCATACCGGTCATGACCTGGCTTTCGTCCGTGGCCAGTCCCAGATCACGAGCGATCGCCAATGCCGTGACGCCATGATCACCGGTGATCATCGACACCGAAACACCAGCGTCGTGGCAATCCCGCACGGCGTCTGTTACACCCGACCGCAGAGGGTCGATCATGCCAACGAATCCCAGAAAACGCAGGCTGGCGGGGGCCGGCGGGAAATCATCTGGCGCAATCGGTTCGGCGAGGGTGCCGTCCGCCAACGCCAGAACACGATAGCCGAGTGCTGCCATCTGTGTCGCAGATGATTCCAGCTCGGCTCGGTCAAATTCGCCGCCACTGGATTCACTGCACATGGCCAACACGCGCTCGGGTCCACCCTTGACGAAGACCGACACACCTTTGCCGACCGCATTGAATGAGGCGGCGAACTGATGTTCTGGTTCGAATGGAATCTGGTTTACTTGTGGATAGAGATCGAGCATGCTTTCGTGCGTCCAGCCCAACTTGTGGCCAAACGACAGGAAAGCGACATCCACGGCATCGCCACGCCATACCCACTCGTCATGGCGGGGATGTAGGTCAGCTTCGTTACAGAGCATGCCTGCCCGTGTCAACCACATCAGCAGCTCATGGCTGCCAGGCTCGATCGGTTCATCGCGGAGCTGCACGTCGCCGTCTGGCGCGAAACCCTCGCCCGTAACTTGAAACACGTCTCCGTTGGGCAATCGCACCTCGCGCACGGTCAGCTCATTGCACGTCAACGTGCCCGTCTTATCCGTGGCGATCAACGTACAGCTTCCGAGGCCTTCGACCGCTGTCAGTCGCCGGACAATCAAACCACGGCGAGCCATCCGGGTCGTACCAATCGCCAAGGCGACGGTCATGGCCACGGGCAGTCCCTCCGGAATCGCCGAGACGGCGATGGCAATGGTGAACATGAACATATCTGTGGGAGAATAGCCACCCAGTGTAACGCCCAGAACGCCGATCATTACGGCCGCCACCAGCACGGCGACCGCGATCACACGCGTGAAACGCTCCATGCGCACCAAGAGAGGTGGCTTGCCGCCAGCTTCGTCAAGGACGTCTAGCGCCAACTGCCCGACACTGGTCGCCGTGCCGGTGGCCACAACCAGCCCCTTGGCTCGCCCACGGGTCACAATCGAACCGGCGTAGGCCATGTTCAAGCGGTCGGCAACCGGAACCGATTCCGCATCATGCCAAGCCGGATCTTTCAGCACGGGCAGCGATTCACCGGTCAACAGTGATTCATCCGATTCCAGGCCATGGGCCGATACCAGACGGATGTCGGCAGGAACTCGGTTACCCGATTCCAGCCAGACCACGTCCCCCGGTACAACCTCTTCGGCACTGACTTCGCGAACATCACCGTCACGGAATACCGATGCGCGGATCTTCAACAGCTTCCGCAGCGCGTGACTGCTTTGTTCGGCCTTCCATTCCTGATAGGCCCCAATCACGGCATTTAGCACCAACACGCCCGCGATGAAACCCGCATCCTTCACATCGCCGATCGCCAGGGAGACGATCGCGGCCAGCGCCAGAATGTAAATCAGCGGACTGCAAAACTGCCGCAGCACGATTTTCCACAATGACGCGGGAGGCTTCTCAGGCAGTCGGTTTGGGCCGTATTCACCTAACCGAGCCTTCGCTTCGCCAACGCTGAGTCCGTGTTCGGTGGCATCCAATTTCTGTAAGACCTCGGCCAAACCAAGCGCGTGCCAGGCCGTAGCCGTTGGTTGTCGTTGGTTCATGTGTTTTCATCCAGTTGAACGGGGCAGGAGAAACAGGGGATGGAGTTCAAACGGGTTTTTTCACCTGGCTGCCGCGCGCTGCAGGCGATCCATAATGGCGTGCCCCAAGCCCGCTTCCGGGACGGGGCGGGCGATTATGTAGTCGAGTTTCAAGGCGTCCAACCGTCGCATCGCCGCGAACAGGTTGGCGGCGGCTTCCCGCGGACAGGCCCGTTCCGACAACACTTCGACGGCAGCAAAATCGGTCGTGTTCAAGGGGGGCCCAAACGTCAGCAGGCCGATTCGCCTGCCGGGAGGCGGTAGGTCGGTGGTCAATACCAGCGGCGTCGACGGTGCGTAATGCCGTGGAAGCTGACCGGGGCTAGCCGGCTGACTGCCATCCGCCGCGGCGATTTTCAGGGAGCCGAGCACTTCTTCGATTTCCTCGACGGTGATCCCGCCCGGTCGAAGCAGCACGGGCCGATCATCCAGAAGCGAAACGACAGTTGACTCGATGCCAACTTCGCACGGTCCTCCGTCCAAAACCATCGACAGCCGCTCACCGAACTGCTCGACGACATGCTGCGCCGTGGTAGGGCTGACGGCGCAGAAGACATTTGCACTTGGCGCCGCGATCGGCACCCCCGCCGCTTCGATCAAACGCCGTGCGATGGGGTCAGCCGAACATCGAACCGCGACGCCAGGCAAGCCAGCGGTCACAATGTCTGGCACAATGTCCCGTTTTTGCAGCACGACCGACAGCGGTCCCGGCCAGAATCGAGCGATCAGGTCCCATGCCGGCTGGGGGACTCGTTCGACCAATGTTGGAAGATCATCTGGACGGGCAACGTGCACGATCAGCGGATCGAACCGCGGTCGTCCTTTCAACTCGAAGATCTGGGCCACGGCATCGGCATTCAACGCGTTCGCTCCCAATCCATAGACCGTCTCCGTCGGAAACGCCACCAGTCCCCCATCGCGAATGACGTCTGCGGCACTGAGTATTTCCTGCTCTGTTGCCATATCCCTGTTTTGCTCCGTATGCTTGATGCACCCGTTTGGCCAACCGTCTGGCAGGTGTCGGCAACTCGAACCTGTGACGGGAAAACGCCTCTGCTGGGAGGGTGTTGTCGAGGTCGCGTCCGGTTTTCGGTTTACAGGTGTGGGTCCCAATATCATACCCTCGACCGAACCGCGATAGACTTTTGATTCGGCAATCATTAAAGTGCCGACATGTGCAAGGCGACATGTTGTTCAACATAGCGTGCAAAGGCGTTTATGCCGAAGCCAGCCACCGAAACCGCCGGGTTTTTTCAGGCGTGGCTCGGGTTTTCAGAGGATCTGTTATTTTCGATTTGCCCGTCTCGGTGAAACGGCATTTCGTTTACGTGCTGTCAAGCCTCTGGTCGGGCAAGAGCCTTGTCGGGCCAACCGGCGATCTGGAACGAAGGTGGGATGGCGAGAACAAACTCGGATTCCATTACAGTACCCACCAGGCGCCCCGGCCCTGGCAACGGATCTATCCTGCGCGATGCGATTGGTACTCTCTGGCGTTGCGGCGGGTAATCTCGTTGAATTCGGAGTTCCAGATCCGTATTGGCTCTGTTGCGTAACCACGTGGAAGCGCGAATCCGCACACCGCGGAGCGCGAAATGTGCAATTCCGCACCGCTGGCCAGGCTGCACATCGGCAAAGAGCACCTGGTGCACGATTTGCGGCAGTTAAGTGGCAGATTGGATCATTCGTGAGTGCTGAGAATCGGAAAGTCCTGTATGTCCACATTACTGAAGAACGAGTGGTTGCTTGTATTGCTGGGGGTTCTGGTTTCTTTTGCATGCGGAACGGTAGCGGGAGTCAATTCAATTGCGGGTCCGGCACCAGGGGATCCTACCGATGTGGTTGTGATTGGCTACAACGACTTGGGTATGCACTGCATGAACGATGATTTCTCGGAACTGCTTATACTGCCTCCCTTTAATACCTTGCACGCGCAGGTCGTGGACCGATCCGAGAGTGATCCGCACATCATCAAGGAGGGCCTTACGTTGCATTACCGAATCCCAGGTAATGCCCATTCAGCGGACAAGACCAATTTCTGGAGACATGCGGAGGCACTCTTTGGTGTGAATTTGCCGGCGGATATCGGATTGACCGGCAACGGAATGGTGGGACAAATGTTTCCAACAAAAAACGATGACTGGAACGTTACCGGTATTCCCATCACACCTGTAGACGACAACGGTCGATTGAACCCCTACCCATTGGCCACGATCACGGCGCGTCTTGCCAACGGTAATGAGATTGCCCGATCGCAGACGGTGGTGCCGGTATCGCAGGAACTCAGTTGCCATCTCTGCCACCAAACCGATGGGATATCTGTCGAGATGGATATTCTGCTCGATCACGATCGACTGCATAACACTCAACTGGCAACCAGCACGCCGGTGCTGTGTGCGGCCTGTCACGCGGACAATGCACTGGGTTTGCCCGGAGACCCGGCAATCTCCAATCTGTCCCGCGCCATCCACGGTGCACATGCTTCCCGCGTCGGCAATCTGAACCTGGAAGTAACCTGTTATGCATGTCATCCTGGCGTTCGGACGCAGTGTCAACGGGATGTCCATCTGGCCAAGGGAATGACTTGCGTCGGCTGTCATGGAACCGAGCAGGAAGTTGCCGATCCAGCACGGAATCCGTGGGTTGACGAACCGCGTTGCGGCGATTGCCATCAGCGGCCGGGATTCGAATTTGAAGAACCGGGTAAGCTGTTTCGTGAATCTCGCGGTCACAAGGGGATCATGTGTTACACGTGTCATGGCAGTCCCCACGCGATCACGCCAACCACGACGGATACCGACAACGCACAGGCGTTGCGTTTACAGGGGCATGCCGGCGTTATCAATGATTGTTCCGTCTGTCATTCGGAGCCACCCGACGAGCCATTTTTTCACCGTATAGACGATTGATCGTCCATCTTTCAGGTCACTGTGTCCAAAAGGCAATGAAATGCAATCCGTCCAATTGAGAATCTTGTTGGCTTTTATCCTGGCGTTGGTCGCCGGGCGTGTCGCATTCGGGCAGATGAAACAGGTTTACAACGTGGTTGATCTGGGGCCGATCGCTGAGGGGACGGTTAGCCATGGCTATTCGGTAAACAATGCCGGAGACGCCGTAGGTCAATCGACCGCCGACGCGTTGCGTTCTATGATTCATGCCTGTCGGTGGAGCCAGGGAGCTGTCTTGGACCTCAGCACACTCGATGAAGACTTGCACAGTCTTGCTACCGACATCAATCATGTGGGGCAGATTACGGGGGTTTCCTACGATCTGGGCAGCCTTCATCCGCAGGCCTTTATTTGGCAGAAAAACACCTTGGTCCCGATTGGACCGTTTACTCCCAATGCCATTAATGACGAGGGAACTGTTTGCGGAACCCAGTTGATACAGGACGGCAATGGCATCTGGAATTCGTTGGCCATTGTCCGTGAGGGCAAGGATCTGAATCCGCTGGGAACATTGGGGGGCGACAACAGCTTCGCGCGCGATATCAACAATGGCCATGAGGTCGTTGGCGTTTCAGACTTGGCTGGCAATGACGTATCGCGGGCCGTTTATTGGCACGAAGGTCTGATTCAGGATCTAGGCACGCTGGGTGGATCGAACAGCCAGGCGTACGCAATCAATGATCTTCGGCACGTCGTGGGCGTGGCTGACACCGGTGACGCCGAGCCCCATGCTTTCCTTTTCAAGCTGAACACGATGGGCGACGTGCTGGAACGGATCGATCTGGGCGAATTGGGTGGCGGTTACAGTTACGCGCTGGATATCAATCGTCATGACGTCGTGGTTGGTACATCAGCAGGTCGCGCATTCGTCTGGAAGCACGGCAGTCTGTTGGATCTGAACAATTCGATTCCCAGTGGAGGCGGTTGGAGGCTTGACGTCGCGCGGAATCAGCGATTCAGGGTTCATTATCGGTTCCGGCCGGCACCAGGGAGTACAACGGGCATTCCTGTTGATGCCTATCCGGGGAGACGTCAATCGGGATGGACTGGTCAATCTTCTCGATGTGGCTCCATTTGTGGCCCGGCTCGCCGATGGCGTTTATCAGGATGAAGCGGATATCAATCAGGATGGCCAGGTCAACCTGCTCGATGTCAATCCGTTTGTTAAATTGCTCGCCGGATGAACCGTTTGCGAGAGACTATGGCGCCGCGGAATGTGTCAACAACATTGAGACACATTTTCTTATTCAGTCGAAATCGTGTTGCCGCTGCGCGGTTGTCAATAAACGTGCAATGTCGAAAAACGCATGCCAATGCAGCGATGAAGTGCACCTGTCGGCAGGCAATCCTTCACGCGTCGAACATGTAACATGAATACATTCTGGAAATGCACGAGCGGAACGCCTTGCGGTTCCCGGTTATCACCTGAAATAACGGTTACAACGAGACTAGGGTATCCTTTATCTTTCGTAGCCACTATTGACCTGATCGGTCTCCTGCCGATCATGTTGGTGGACTGGAAAACCATCAAAATCAATCATTTTTGCCCGCAAGTCTGAGCCCATTTCGATGCGATTGTTTGAAGGGACACCGTTCGACATCCCACCAACCTGCGATCGGTGTGGCAAGCTGGAAACGGAATGTCAATGCCCGCCGCTCCCGGCGGGGACCCCCCGTTGGGAACCGGGAAAACAGACGGCCCGAGTCGCCGTGGAAAAGCGCAAACGCGGGAAAACGGTGACGGTCGTTCGAGGATTGTCGGCCGATGGTGGCAACCACGTCGCGGATGTGCTGGTTCGATTGAAGAACGCCTGCGGTGCAGGAGGTACGATCAAGGATGGTGCGATCGAAATCCAGGGCGAACACCGGGATCGCATTACCGATCTGCTTCGACAACTTGGCTATCAGGTTCGTTGAGCGGCAATGAGCACGCGGCCAGGCAGTTACGTTCAAGGATCGACTTCTTCAGCAGGCGTCCTTGACCCTGAGTCTTTCCTCCCGGCCCGACGATTTGGTGGCAGCCCGTTCTGATTCCAGCTCCTGTCCCTTGATGAACCGACTGCGATTGCGGTATTAGAGTCGGCCGAGTAAACCGGAACGATCCCGGTCACACCGCACCTGGGTTGCCGGATGTTAATCGGACGGACACGCCAACCGGCGAACGGCAGTGAATTCAAGCTTCCAGCTGATCGAGCACTTCCCATCGCTGGTATGCCTGCTCAAGCTCGGCTTCCTTCAATTTCAACCGTTCGGTCGTTTCGGCAATTTCCGATTTCGGTTTTCGATAGAATTCGGGATCGGCCACCAGCTCATGAAGTTTGGATATCTCGGCTTCCAGTCCCTCGATTTGCTCAGGCAGTTGTTCCAGTTCCCTTTTTTCCTTGAATTTCAGCTTGCGTGAGCCTCCTGGCGGATTGGATTTTTCGGCCGGTTCCCGGGCGGCCTTCCGGTGATTTCCTCCCGGTGGGGTTGCGGCCTTTGCCGGTTGTTTGCCGGCCACTTGTCGTTGCCAGTCATCGTAACCACCAACGTATTCTTTAACGTCTCCGTTTTCAAAGACAATCGTTGTGGTCACCACATTGTTCAGGAACGCCCGATCATGGCTGACCACGATCACGGTACCCGGAAATCCAACAAGGCGATCTTCCAGTAATTCCAGCGTTTCCGCATCCAGATCGTTGGTCGGTTCGTCCAGCACGATCAGATTGGCCGGTTTGGCGAATAGCTTGGCCAGTAGAATTCGATTCCGTTCTCCGCCGGAAAGAAACTTGACCTGAGTTCGCGCCCGTTCCGGAGTAAACAGGAAATCCTGTAGGTAGCCAAGCACGTGTTTCTTGACACCGTTTAACTGGATGGTGTCATACCCATCGCCGACATTCTCCTGAACCGTCGACTCTTCGTCGAGCTGTTCACGCAACTGATCAAAATACGCGACTTGGACATTGGTTCCGATCTTCACGGTGCCCTGTGTCGGCTCCAGCGATCCCAGCATCAGCTTCAACAGGGTGGACTTGCCGGCACCGTTGGGTCCGATGATACCGACTTTATCCTGCCGCATCACAACCGTGGAAAATTCCTGGATCACTGGCTGGTCGTCGTATTGGAAGGTAATCTCATCCAGCGCGAGCACCAGCGTGCCACTTCGCTGTCCTTCCTGAATCTGCAGTTTGGAGGTGCCAATCTTTTCGCGTCGCTGGCTCCGTTCCATCCTGAGCGCTTTGAGGGCTTTGACACGCCCCTCGTTGCGGGTTCGCCGCGCCTTGATTCCCTTGCGAATCCAGACTTCTTCCTCGGCCAGTCGTTTATCGAACAGAGCGTTCTCTTTCTCTTCGGCAGCCAGTGCCTGTTCCTTCCGCACCAGAAAGGTATCGTAGTCGCAGGACCAGTCAAACAGTCGTCCCCGGTCGATTTCAAGAATGCGATTGGCCATCCGTCGCAAAAACATCCGATCGTGCGTGACAAAGATCAAGGTAGGTCCATGCCGGGTCAGGAATTCCTCCAGCCAGGTGATGGCCGCGATATCCAGGTGGTTGGTCGGTTCGTCGAGCAGCAGTAGATCGGGCCGGGAGACCAAGGCTCGTGCCAATAGAACTCGGCGTTTCATGCCCGAGGAAAGAGACTCAAATCGACTCTCGCCATCCAATTCCATTCGGGAGAGGATCTGTTCGACCTGATTCTGGATTTTCCAGTCTTCGGCCGGATGAGCTTCATCCGTGGTCATCCCGCTGGCCACGACGCCCGTGACCGTGTCAAACACGTTCATGGGAACATCCTGGCCCAGCATGGCGACCTTGGTTCCTGGCGACGCGAGGATCGAACCCACGTCCGCTTCGATCTGTCCCTGAATCAATTTGAGTAGCGTCGATTTACCAGCACCATTTCTACCCAGCAGCCCAATGCGATCTCCCGGCTCAATCTCGCAGCCAACCCCGTCCAGCAAAGGCGGTCCAGCGTAACCAATCGATAATTCACGGATGGAAATCAGTGACACGGGAAGATGGGTAGCTGGACACGACTGGCAGTTCAGGCGCCACAAGATCAACGGTAACCTTCGGGCCCTTGGTACGGTTGAATCGACCAGAATAGTCGAGCCACCCGGTATCGGAAAGACGACCTACCGAGCACTTCCGTTGCGTAGACGGATGGAGGCGATCAGAATGGGGTGCCCCAAAGTCATCGCGGTTTTTCAATTGCGTCCCTGATTGCAGTCGGTTGTCGAATGGAAATTGGAATTATTTCCGATACACACGGTTTCCTGGACCCTCAGATTTTCGAATCGTGTCAGGACTGCGACGAGATCTGGCACGCGGGTGATTTTGGCTCCATCGAAATCGGCCGGAAATTAAAGAGCCTTTAAGCCACTCCGCGGCGTGTACGGCAATATTGATGATCCCCAGATCCGTCAGGAATTCCCGGAGGATGAACGGTTCGTTTGCGAAGGCGTCGATGTCTGGATGACTCACATCGCGGGTCGCCCGGGCCGATATGCGACTCGCGTTCGCAAACGGCTTCTTGAGGATCCGCCGCAAATACTGATCTGCGGACATTCGCATATCGTCCTGGTTGAAAACGACCACCGATTTGGTCTGAAATATGTCAACCCGGGCGCCGCCGGACATCAGGGAAGCCATCTGATGCGAACGATGTTAAAGGCTGAGTTTGCCGACGGCGAAATCAGAAACCTGCGTTTGGTACAGCTCGGCCCCCGTGGCCGTCGACCGAAGAAGTCGGAACCTGGGTAGCGTAGAGCATGGTTGGTGAGTTCGTTTGGATATTCGCCACCTGATTACAACTTGAACCTGAAATGGCGTTGGCAAGGCGACGGCGAAAACGAAGGCATGGATTCAGCGGATCGAGGTTGTTGCCTGGCCGCCAGACTGGCCCGATGCCGGGGGACAGCCACGAGACAATTTGATCGGCCAGACCAGAGTTGAGGCGGCAGATACGCCTGCCGCCATCCGCATTTTCAAAACCAATTAACCACCCGCGAGAATGGTAACGAAGGGATCGACATCGAGCAGATTGACTATCCCGTCGCAGTTGATGTCGGCTTCAAACGAACCGCTGCTGCTTTGCAACGCGTTGACAAAGGGATCCACGTCGAGCAGGTTGACAACTCCATCCTGATTGACGTCGCCGATGCGAAATTGGCCATACTTCACGTAGATTGCCTGGCCTGATCCACTCGGTCCAATGGTCGCCGAGAACACACCACTGAATGGGTTGTCAAACTGATCCGTGTTGATACTGACCGCGCTGGGTCGGTAGCCAACGATCTGGGTGGCCGTGGCGATCGTCCAGCTGAAATTTCCATCGGGGTCAAAATCAGCCAGAGCACCGGGCTCGCCTTTGCCGTCAAGACTGACCATGCGGATCTCCAGGCCAGCCGGTAGCGAATCGCTGCTCAAACTCAGGGCGTCATTGACGGTGATCAAATCGGATGTCGTACCTGGCACGGCGTTCGCAGAGCTCGTTTCAAACACGATAATCGAATCGTTCAGAAAACTTGTTGCATTGTTGAATGTCAGGGTTCCAATGGAGGCCCCCGGTGCGATCGTTGTCGCGTCGAAGGTGGATGGAACCTGGACTTGGCCAATGCCGCCCAGTTTGCCGCCCTCCATTACCAGAGGGGCGAAACCGTCGATCCGGGCGTTCACGCTGCCCGACAACATGATCGTGCCATTTCCGGTTAAGTTTGCGCCATCTTCCTGGATTTCGATGTCGGTCAAATTGCCGGCGGAGAGCACCTGGATGGTTCCCAGGTTGTTAATGTTTCCGCTGAGGCCAAGATCGGAATTGTTGAGGACCTGAAGATCAGCGTCCAGGGTCAGGTCAGACAGCAGCACGTTCTGGCTGGCCGGTTCAATGACGACCCCATCATCGACGGTTTGAATGGTCCCGCCGGAAATGGACGCGCCCGCCAAGACCAGCTGGGAGCCGGCCAGGGCTTGCATGGTTCCATTGGTATTGTCAAAGGAACCACCGCCGAACCCACTGATTTGCAGGATCCCGCCATTGGAGGCTTGCATGGTGCCATCGTTGATCAACCCCGTGGCATCGGGATCGACGGTCAGGACGTTGCCGGTGGAGTTGGCGTCGATCAGGCTGCCCGTTTGCAGTTCCAGCGACAACGAATTTACTCCGATGTCGCCTCGGCCTTCCATGGTCTGGTCAGCCACGACCAGCGTGGGATTTGAAACACCATTGATGCGGGCATTTTGATTGTTGGCCAGTTGAATTGAACCTCCTCCTTGCAGCGTGGCTCCCTCGGCCTGAATTTCCACGTCGGTCAAATTACCGCCGGAGATGACCTGAATGTTTCCCAGGTTGTTGATGTTGCCGCTGAGGCCAAGATCGGAATTGTTGAGAACCTGAAGATCAGCGTCCAGGGTCAGGTCAGACAGCAGCACGTTCTGGCTGGCCGGTTCAATGACGACCCCATCATCGACGGTTTGAATGGTCCCGCCGGAAATGGTCGCCCCCGAGTCCAGGGTCAGTTGGGAGCCGGCCAGGGCTTGCATGGTTCCATTGGTATTGTCAAAGGAACCACCGCCGAACCCGCTGATTTGCAGGATCCCGCCATTGGAGGCTTGCATGGTGCCATCGTTGATCAACCCCGTGGCATCGGGATCGACGGTCAGGACGTTGCCGGTGGAGTTGGCGTCGATCAGGCTGCCCGTTTGCAGTTCCAGCGACAACGAATTTACTCCGATGTCGCCTCGGCCTTCCATGGTCTGGTCAGCCACGACCAGCGTGGGATTTGAAACACCATTGATGCGGGCATTTTGATTGTTGGCCAGTTGAATTGAACCTCCTCCTTGCAGCGTGGCTCCCTCGGCCTGAATTTCCACGTCGGTCAAATTACCGCCGGAGATGACCTGAATGTTTCCCAGGTTGTTGATGTTGCCGCTGAGGCCAAGATCGGAATTGTTGAGAACCTGAAGATCAGCGTCCAGGGTCAGGTCAGACAGCAGCACGTTCTGGCTGGCCGGTTCAATGACGACCCCATCATCGACGGTTTGAATGGTCCCGCCGGAAATGGTCGCCCCCGAGTCCAGGGTCAGTTGGGAGCCGGCCAGGGCTTGCATGGTTCCATTGGTATTGTCAAAGGAACCACCGCCGAACCCGCTGATTTGCAGGATCCCGCCATTGGAGGCTTGCATGGTGCCATCGTTGATCAACCCCGTGGCATCGGGATCGACGGTCAGGACGTTGCCGGTGGAGTTGGCGTCGATCAGGCTGCCCGTTTGCAAATTAAATTGAACCGAGTTGCGACCGATATTTCCGAGTCCTTCAATGGTCTGGTTCGACACGGTCAGAACGGCCCCGTTAACTCCGTTGATACCGACATTCGTGTTACTCGACAGGGTGACCATTCCGCCACCGGACAAATTGGTCGGGCCATCGACTTCCAAGTCGGTGAAGTTGCCACCGGAATTGACCGTGATCGAGCCCGAATTCACGACATCGTTCTGTAGCTGAAGATCCGAATTGTTTGACGTGGTGATCACGCCCATGTTGGTGAGCGTCAGGACGGCGGTACCATCAAAATCAAGATTCAGAGAGGCATTCAGATTGAGTATGCCGTCCGCTTCGACGGTCAGTGAATTGATGCTGAGGTTGTTATTGACGAACGTTGGCCCTGGATCGCCGACCAGTACATCGAACGTGGGTCCATTGGGAACAACTCCCGTATCCCAATTGCCTGCGGTAAACCAGTTGTCGTCGGGACCACCGCCGGTCCAGATCGTCTGACCGAGCAGGGGAAGTTGGAAAAGCAGGCAAAGAGCGACAGGCATCCAGATCGTTGGCCTGAGCGAGTTGGAAAACACGTTGTACATTGGTAAATCCCGAAACAATAGCCATAACTGACAGAACAACACCTTGGTGTTCCTCTCACTTTCTTGCGGGTTGCGCCGCGGATCTGATTCGGAAACCCGAAAAAAAACCGATTTACCTTCGAAAACACCATTTTGGCTGGAAAAAAAGAGGAAAGCTGGCAAAACTGAAATCAGATGCATGTCCCAGCCAGCAATGTGATTAAGGAGTCGCAGTGACGCCAGAAACCCGCGTCAGTTTGTTATTGCGAATACGTGATGCCAACGATGCCGATTCGTGGTCTCAGTTTGGAGCAGTCTACGCGCCCATCGTGTTTCGATTCCTGAAAAATCGGGGGCTGCAGGATGCGGACGCGGGCGACGTAACGCAGAACGTGCTGATGGAAGTGGCCCGTTGCATCAAACGATTTGAGTACGACCCTGCGCAGGGTAAGTTCCGCAACTGGCTGGCGATCATTACGCGGCGACAATTGAATCGGTTTTGGAATAAACATCCGACGACCACATCGCTTGAACCGGAGGAAATGGGTATCGACCAGAACAGCGATGCCGTCTGGATTGACGCCTGGCAAAGTGAGCTGCTTAGAACGGCGCTGGACCGAGTACAACGGTCGGTGAAACCACAAACTTGGCAGGTTTTTGAGATGACCTGGATGCAAAATGTCCCGGCAGCCAAAGCGAGTGAAGAGCTGGGGATGCCGATTGACCTGGTCTACAGTGCCAAAGCTCGTGTACTAAAACGTGTCGAGGCCGAGGTTCGCCTGTTGGGAGATGACTGTGGATGGATTGAATCGGGATCGTCCTAATTCATGTCCCAGCCGGGAGGCCTTGGCTGCGGTACTGCAGCTGGATAGCAACGACCAGGTGGCCGTGCAGATTCGCGCACACCTGCATGAATGTGTCCATTGTCAGACTTGCCTGGATGAACTGACCGAGGCGCCGGAATTGGCTGCCTTGCGCAATCGCATTCATTTTGAATCACCCCTCTCGCACGCGACGGAAAGAAAGATCCTGGCCGATATCGCGGCCCGGATTTCGGCCAATCTGGCCGGGGATGATAATTCGAGGGCCGTTCTCAATAGAAGTAACGTTGAAACCGACGTGCATTCAAACACGGAGGTTGGTGAAAGATGGCAACGAACCACCACGCCCCAAGCCGATGGACCTTTGCCGGCGAAGATCGGTCGATATTCGATTCTGGGGGAATTGGGCCGCGGTGGTGCCGGTGTCGTCTACCTGGCTTTCGATCACGAAATCAACCGCAAACTGGCTTTGAAGCGGGTGCACGGCTGCCATGCCGGGCAGAAAGAACGGCTCCTTCAGGAAGCACAAGCCGTTGCCAGGCTCCAGACCGACGAAGTCGTTCGAATCTACAGTATCGAGCAGGACGCCGATCAGATTCCATTTATCACGATGGAGTACGTCGACGGCATCACGCTTTCCAAAGAGATCAAGGAACAGCAGTTACTGCCGACGCAGAAAGCGGTCGAGATCTGCATTCGCATTGCCAACGGCATTCAGGCCGCTCACGAGCTGGGCATTCTGCATCGCGACGTCAAGCCGGGCAATATTCTCTTGACGCGGGATGGTGCGGCCAAGCTGGCCGATTTCGGAATTGCCCATCTGGGAGAAACCTCCGCTGACCTTACCCAGACGGGCATGTTGGTGGGTACACCAGCCTACATGAGTCCGGAACAGGCGGCGGGCAACCAGCTTGATCCCCGCAGTGACGTGTACAGTCTGGGCTGCGTCCTGTACGAAACGCTAACCGGGTCGATGCCCTTTCATGGAACGACGCATCAGCTGCTGAATCAGATCATTGAGGATGAACCGATCGCGGTTCAACGGTTGAACGAAAACGTACCAGGTGGATCTGGCGTCCGTTTGTCAAAAGGCCATGGCCAAGCAGCCGATTCGTCGCTACCAGACGGCCAGCCAGTTTGGAGATGATCTGATCGCCTGGAAAAACGGCGATCCCGTCACCGCGCGACCGGAAACCCGGCTGCAGAAGGCAGCTCGCTGGTATGCCAGAAACAGGACATTCGCGGCGATGTCGCTGGTGATTCTGGGCCTGATGCTGGCAACCACGATTGGATCGCTCGTATCGGCAAAACGGATTGCCGACGAAAGCCGAAAGACGGAACGCGCCAGCCAGCAGGCGCTTCAGGCCGCGGCATTGGCATCACGGCAACGCGAAGTTGCGCTCCAATCACTGAACAATCTGGTCTTTGATATCCAACGCAAGTTGAAGGATCGGCCAGGTACTCTGCAGGTCCGCAATTCCATCCTGGAGTCGGCGTTGGAAGGCTTGCAGGAAATCGTTGCGGACGAAGGGTCAACCCCCATCGACCACAGTAGCATTGTCGCCCATCTGCGGATGGGTGAAATCGAAATGGCCAAAGGCGATGACGAACGGGCGGCCGAGCACTTCAACCAGTCGCGACAGATGGCAGAAGCCTACTTGATTCGTGAACCAGGTGATCCCGCAGCACTGGCCGATCTGACGGCCGCTCTGATTGCCCTGGGAGATATGGGTTTCGCGAAATTCGATTACCAGACTGCTTTGGAATTCTATCGGTCGGCCGCGGCGACCAGACAGGAGATGGCCGAAGCGAATCCGTCGCCGGGAAACGAAGTCGAGTACTGTCGGGCGCTGGTCCGAGTGGGTACGGCCAGATCCGGATTGGGCGACGATGCGGAAGCCTCCTCCGAGCTGTTGGAAGCGGTTGACCGGATGGATGAAATGCTGGACGAAAAACGCGAAGACACCGATTTTCTTCGAACATTGGTCATCACCTTGTCGGCAGCGGCGAACCATCTGATCAAGATCGGAAATTTCGAGGACGCGATGCCGTTGGTGCAGCGAGTGCGCGACCTGAACGAGCAACTGTTGGATGCGGACGAATACAACGTCGACTATCTGTTGGATGCTGCCGTCAGTTTTTCGCAATTGGCCCAGGTTCATGTGCAGCGACTGGAATGGGACCAGGCTCATGAGTTCGCCCGCGAATCGCGAAAATTGCATCAGCGAATCGTGGATGCCAATCCCGACAATGTGTGGTCACGTTCCAACCTGGGGCTGCAATGGCACATCGAAGCCATGACGCTATTGGCTCTAGGCGATCTGGAAGGTGCGGAATCTGCTGGGCAGGAGAACCTCTCGATTCATCGCCAGATTCTGAAGGCGGAACCGACCAACAGCCGGTTTGCCGCTCCCACGGCGGAATGTCTGACGCTTCTTGCGGGCGTTGCGATTCGGCAAGGCGATTTGGCAAAGGGAAAACGGCGGCTGGAAGAATCGTTGGAGGTCCTTGGGAAAGTTCCCGGCGAACAGATTGCCGCCAATGCGATCTTGCAACAAGCGGTCGAGGACAATACGAATGTGAGTCAGGCACTGGCCAGCGCCTTGAGCAGGGAGGATCTGCCGATCCATTCGTCCATTGCGGATTGCAGCGATATTGAAAAACTGGCCCTCGCTTTTGCGGCTTATAAGGTGGTTTTTCAGCAGCAACGTGATCAGGCACTGCAGCTGGCCAATCTGCTCTCCAGGGAAGAAATTGAGGATCAGGCGATCGATACTCAATTCCGATTCTGCCTGCTCGCGACATATGCCAAGCTGCTGTCCATCACGGAAAACAGCGGAAATCCGGAAGATATCGAGAGACGAAGGCAGATTGGCGAACGAGCCTGCGAGAACCTGGAAAGATACCTGGCTTCGCGGGAAAACCTGCTGTTCAATGTGCTGGCCGACCCGGACCTGAAAGATCTTCCGAAACACAGCTGAATTCCAATCGACGATTAGCCGCCTGAATGGCGGTCGACCGGCGGCCGCCATTGACGAATGACGACCGCCCTCGATCAACTAGGTTCAATCAGACCGCAATCGTCTTCAGAGTGCAGCGCTGGTTCAGCCTTGGCGGATACGGTGGATGTTTGCCAGGGGATCAGATCTCCGCCTGTTCGTGCTCCAGTTCTTCCATCTTGGCCTTGAGCGCTTTCTGAACATGTTTGCGGGCCCTTTTAAAGGCCTTCTCGCAATACTCCTGAACCTTGGATTCACCAACAATAACCAGTCCGGTTTCATCTTCGTCCAGGGCTTCGCCCAGATCCTTCAGATCGGACCGGGAGATACCTCCCCATAACTTGCCGGCCAGTGCGCCGGTAGCACCACCGATCAGACTGCCCGCCAGCAGCGAAGGCGGAAACAGCAGCCCCACCAGGCCGCCGGCCAAAGCACCTTTCCAGGCCCCGGACTTTGTCGCATGGCCATGCTTTTCCACATGCACTTTGCCATGATCGTCCTTGGTCACGATGGCCGTATCGTACTTGCCCACGAGACCTTCGGAGGCCAGGTCCTGAAAAGATTCCAGATCGGCCTGGGCGTCCGCTTCGTCGGCGTATGCCGCAGTAAACACAAAAAAATCTTCTGAGCTCATATCTTGATCCTGACATTGAAACCGAAGTTGAAAGTACCTTCCCGAGTCGAAACAAACGACCTCTGCAACTGGTCATCAGATCACAAACCACCCGTAAGCTCAAGTATCGGCGGCGACCCAATGTCTTTCGGATTGTCCCTGGAAACAACTGGAGTGGCAAGCGGATTGAGGTCTTGCGGATTCAAGTCGATTTCCAGCGGAAGTGATATCTGGGAAGCTGTCTGTGTTGCCAGGGAACAGATCCGAATAACGGGCAAAACCATTCGTTGATTGGAACCACGGCGAACGGATTCAACGTACCGGGCTTGCAAGCTGATTTGCAAGTAAACCAACGGAGCAGACGAGTATGACAAGACCTGGGTTACCGCGCCAACGTCAAGCCGACCAGGACTCCCGCAAAACTGGCGATCCCAATCAACAGCAGCGCGATCGCGGCGATCTCCGTGATATTAAATTTCTCGGATTGGTAGGCGAAATCACCGCTTTCAATCTGTCGCAGCGAACGTCGATGTGACCATAAGGCCGCCATCAAACTGAAGACACCGACCACGACAAACGACAACCCGACGACCACGGCCAGCAATTGGAAGTATCTTCCCTGATCGCTGCTTTGCTGCAAGACGCCCAGAATGGTTGGCATCCCAAAACCGAAAGTGATCAATGACAACGCGGTGCGAATCCAGGCCATCAGGGTACGATCTGCGGCATCGCGGGTTCGAAAACGTGCAAACTCCGTCCGGTATTTTGCCAGTTCGTCAGCCAGGGATTTATCAGCGAGATCTTTCATGCGAGCGATCGTCCCAACCAGAACGTTAAATCATGAAACCGGACGTCCAAAGTCAGGCCGTCGAGAAGTTTGATGGTCTGCCCATATCGTAGCCCGTATCGTTGTCGGACGTCATATACAGTTGGCCCAACCTGATAGTCGGGATGGCGTTGGCGCGGCCGGCGATTGCAGGCCTGTTTAATCGCCATGCCGACCAGGAACCGGTCTTGTTGCGGTTGCAAAGGAGGACACCAGCCGGGGGAACGCTCTGGCCAAATGGTCGATGCCGCGATCAACTCTCGGCCGTTCGATCCGCTTCCTGCGGATAAAGGCAATCAAACGTGGGTCGTCGCCCGACAGGATCAGCGCGCCGATGGACATCGTGATCATGCCCAGCGGGATAGGGATCCAGAACAACACGAATCCAACAGCCAACAATAGGACTCCGGCAGCTTTTCTGAAGATTGATTGCACAAGTTTGGCCCGAAGAGAACAGATTTAGATGAATTCGCCGACTTCAAATGCCAATTGAATTCAGGCAGAGTCATCTACCAAATCGAGTCGTGCCGCGTCCAGATCAGACCAATTTGCATGCGGAAATACTGCTGATAGTCCGGTTACCGGTCGTGAAGCCGACGCTCACAGACAAAAAACACCGGCTATTCGATGTGGCCAGGTGGCTTTCCATGATAAAAAGGTGTCCAGGCAGCGGGGCGAACGACCCGTTTTTACCGGCATCTGCCGTCTGCGAGGCGACGACGAGTGAGCGAGTTGAATCGGGAAGCGGAACTGCGGGCACGGATCCGGGAACTGGAGGCGGAAGTTGCCGAACTGCAGAAGCGGGTGCGCTGGCCGGTGACGGGAGAGACGGTACGTGTACCGGATCCCTTCAAAACGCTGTTTGAAGCCGCTCAGGAAACCGTCCGCCGGTTCTTTGCGGATGCCTTCACGGATCCGACGAAGGCCACGATTGAAATCAGCGGCGAGCGGTATGTGCTGTTGCGGGCGTCATCGTTGTCGGTTGGTTTCTTGACAACGATCAAGAATCTGTATGCCGATTATGGCGAGGACGAAGCGTTCGCGATTGGCCGCAGCTTTCTGTTTGATATATCGCACGTGATTGGCATGGAAGACGCCAAGAATTTTCATCAGAAGATGGGGGTTACGGACCCGATTGCCCGACTTTCCACCGGTCCGGTGCACTTCGCCTATTCCGGCTGGGCCTTTGTCGATATCAGCCCTGAGAGCTCGCCCAGCCCGGACGAGAACTATTTTCTCAAGTACGATCATCCGTTTTCTTTCGAAGCGGATTCATGGATCAAGGCAGGACGGAAAGCAAAGTACCCGGTCTGCATCATGAGCGCCGGTTATTCTTCCGGCTGGTGCGAAGCCAGTTTCAACATGCCACTGACCGCTGTAGAAATTTCCTGCAAGGCGGCCGGGGACGATTCCTGCACCTTCATCATGGCACCACCCCAAAAAATCGAAGAACACCTGGCAAAATTTACATCCAAGAGAAAATCCCCGGCGGGCATTCTGCCGATTCCCAGTTTCTTTGAACGTAAACGGGTGGAAGAGGAAATGAAGGCCGCTCGCGACAAGGCGGAAGAGTCGGATCGGATGAAGTCCGAGTTTCTGGCCAACATGAGCCATGAAATCCGGACGCCCATGAACGCCGTGATCGGGATGACCGGTCTGGCGCTGGAAACGGATCTGACACCCTTGCAACGCGACTACCTGTCAGCTGCCCGTGAATCGGCCGAATCGCTGATGAATATCATCAACCAGGTGCTGGATTTCTCCAAGATCGAGGCGGAAGGGATTGTGCTGGACAATCACCCGTTCAAATTACGGTCGACGATCGAAGAAACCGTCAAGCCTTTCATGTTAAAAGGGCAAGCCAAAGGCCTGGAAGTGCAATGGCAGGTGGCGGATGACGTTCCAGATTGCTTGTCAGGCGACGAAGGACGTTTGCGACAGGTAATCGTGAATCTGCTGGACAACGCCATCAAGTTTACAAAACAGGGTGCAGTCCGCATCCAGGTGACGGTCGACGAACCACCATCCGGGAACCGCCAGCTAACATTGCATTTCGTGGTGCGAGATTCCGGGTGCGGCATACCGGAGGAAAAACGGGACACGATTTTTGAGGCTTTTACCCAGGGTGATATGTCGACGACGCGTCGTTTCGGCGGGACCGGTTTGGGGCTGACCATCTGCAAGGAATTGGTCCAGTTGATGGGCGGGCGAATCTGGTGCGTTAACAACGACGATGCCGGTGCCGCCTTTCATTTTGTGGTCCGGCTTCAACCGGCAGCCGACGGCCAGGAAAAGAAAGGTCAGGGTATTGCGTCGGATAACGATCGGCAGGCCGACTCCAATGAAGAGACCGATGTTGCCATGGAGCCGGTGAAGCCGTTGCGAATCCTGATTGCCGAAGATAACCGCGTCAACCAGAAACTGGTCTCGGCGCTATTGCAGAAACTGGGACATGAATCCACCATCGCCAGCAACGGCAGACAAGCGGTTGAAATCTGGAAGGAGGCGTCCGGGCAGTTCGATTTGATCCTGATGGATGTTCTGATGCCGGACGTGGATGGCGTGAAAGCCACCGTCGCTATCCGCGAGTTGGAAGTTGATACGGGCCAACGAATACCAATCATCGCCTTGACGGCGCAGGCCATGAAGGGGGATCGGCAATTCTGCCTTGATGCTGGCATGGACGACTACATCAGCAAACCCATTCGCGTCGACAAGCTTCGCGAGCTGATCCGTCGGTATGGTCCGACGTAGATCAAAACTCGTATCGCCCGACAGCCTGGTGATGGAAATGCGAATCTGAGTGGTTGCACGGGTGGCTTACCGCGAGTGACGGCTGGGAAACCAGGGGATGAACCGGGGTACCGTTTTTTGATAGCTGGCGTAGCCGGGATATTTGCCGGCCGTGATTTCCTCGCTGAATTGGGTGCTGCCCTGAAACAACAGGACCAGCATCAGGCATCCGGCCACGCTCCAGTTGAACCACTGTTGCGACGCGGCCACGCTGAACAGGTAGAAACTGATCCAGATCGCTTGTTCGGCGAAATAGTTTGGGTGCCGGGACCAGGCCCACAGACCCTTGTCCAGGAATCCCGGCAGTTCGTTCTGTTCGGTTGCCGGGCCGGATCGTTCCCGTACCCGTTTATTGCTTTGAAATCGCCACTGTTGCCAGTCGGCAATCGATTCGTAGGCAATGAAGAAGGCCATCAATGCGGCGGCCAACCAATCCAATGGCGTAAGGTAACAACTGTTGAACTGTAGGGCGACGACGATGGGCAGCGTGAACATCAGGATTAGTGCATTCTGATAGCCGGAGATGAAAAACAGGTTGAACAGCGTCCATTTCCAGGCCGGTTGAAACTCTGGCCGCTTCCGCAGAACGGACCAGCGATAATCTTCCTCGCCCTGCCAGAACTTCCATTGATAGCCGCCCTTGAGCCAGAAGTTGAAGCTCAATCGCAATCCCCAGGCGGTAACCAACAGGCTCATTAGAACCAGCCGGTTGCTGAAGTCGCCGAAAGCTGCCACGACCCAGGAATAGGCGATCGGCATCAGGCTCCACAGCTTGTCCACCTGGCTGTTGTTGCCGGTGATTTCGCCCAACGCAAAGCAGTATGTGGCGGCCGCGGTCGCGATGGCGATCAGTGCCCACAGCGCCTGTTGGGTTTCGGCATTTAATGGCGTACCGAAGTACCAGCTGAAGAAGGGAATCAACAGCAGCGTCGCAATCAACGCGATCGCCAAGGGAACGATTTTCATTATTGCCGCATTCTGTTTTCAACGCGTTGACGAATACCGATCAGCGTCGGATCGACAACCTGCCGGCCAGCGGCATCGATTTCTCCTGCGGACGGGCCCTGGCAGAAATCGATCGTTCACGGATTTGCCACCAGCGTGAGTCGAACCGGACGATGATCGCTGGTACGATTGTCATCCGGAAAATCGCCCTCACGAACGATCACATCGCACTTCCAGTCAAGATCCCGGGCCGGCCCAGCCACAAAAACAAAGTCAAGTAAACTGCCGGGGTAGTCATCGACACGGTCCCCGTCTGCGTCATACCAGTTTGAATCGATCATCTCGATCGGTTCAATCCACTTCCAGATATTGTCCCGCAGGAATTCATCGAATGCCGAATTGCCTTGTTTGGTGGCAAATACGTAATCGAAATTGAAATCGCCAATGGCCAACGTGGGCAAGGTCTGTTGGCGGCCCCATTCGCGCAACCCAACCGCCTGTTGGGTTCTGAACTCGGCGTTGCCGCGGGCCAGATGGTTCAAGACCACCTGGAAAATCGCCCCTGTTTCGCGTTGACGAAAGCGTGCCAACAACGGGCTCCGCAAGGCGCGATCCGGGCGGTTCATGCGGATGCCCTGAACTTCATCGATCTCATTCCAACCCAGCAACTCCAGTTGGCTATCGTCGTAGATCAGCTGCAGGTGGTCGTTTTCACGGTGGCTACCCTGGATGGACTTGAAATGGTCCCCCAGGGCTTGGCGATAGGCTTCGAACCCCCGCGCATCCACCTCGGATAAACCGTAGATGGAATAGCCGGTCCATTGGCCAAGCTGTTCCGCGATGACCTGGATGTCGCTGCCATCGGACTCGACATTCCACGCCAATAGACGGATGGGACCCAGCGGCTGAGGTGATGTTGTTTCGGCCTGCGACGATTGTGGCTGCTGTGGTACGGTTGCCACCGCGGCTGCCGGTTTCGAATCGGACCAGATATTCAATTGGTTCATTCGCGCTGCCGATTCCAGGTCCGCCAGTTCCTGTGATTTGGAGTAGCGTTTGAAGTGCCGGGCATAACCGGATTCAATCATCTTCGCGTTGACGTTTACGTCACCAGAGAAAACGAATGCCAAGGTGCGGCCCCGTCCATCCTGGCCCGTTGTTTTCAAGGTGACAGGCTGATTGAGCACCAGGTCGCTCAGTGCCTGCTTCGCCACAGGACTGAACGGTTCATTTCCCTCGGGCGCGTCGATGCACTCCAGGCGAACCGTTAGCGGTTCGTTGTCGTCGGCGACGACCTTGATCGTATCGCCGTCTTCGACGCTGATCACCTTCGCCGCGATTGCATCTACAATCGGTTTGTCGTAGATCGATTCGGCTGCTGCCGCTGTCCCGGTCTTGACGGGGTTGGGTTGGGTCTCTTGTTGACAGCCCGCCGAAGCGACTAACAGCAGGATAATCTGGAACTGGAGCGATGTTTTGATGATCTGGGCCATATTGGAACCGTAACTTGAAGTCCTGGAAGACACCCCCAGAAGCCAACGATGGTGGCCGTGGTGATGGCGTCAATGGTGGTGGAACCGGACAAACGACGCTCCACTTGTGCCTGATGGGCTGGCGAGCGTGTGCCGTTGTCGCCTCGCGCCGATCGTCTGGTTCCAGGTGAAAAATCGACGCTACACGCCCGGCCGTTGTCTGCGCGTTGCTCTAAAGCTTGGCAATTGACACACCGACTGTCAACAACGCGTCGGTCATGTGGCGAATTTCCCGGCGGAAGCCCCGTCAACCGGATTGACCGACCCGGGATCGACCGTCGACAATCACCGCGGAAGTCAGGTATTGACTGGACTTCATTCATTTCACCGTTCCACGGTGTCACTCCGCTTCCGTGCGAAGGTCCTCGTGATCCGTGCCGCGTGCGGAGCATGACACCCGGATCATCCCCATTCCCGATACAGGCGCTTTCCGTGAACCACCTTGAACTGTTTCATAACCTGGTCAATCTGGCCGCCTGTGACGGAAAATTCACAGAACAGGAGATCGAATTTCTGGCCGATCGTGCCGAACGTTGGGGCATCGCCAAGGGGGAATTTGAAACAGCGCTGGCCGGTATCATGGAAGGAAATCTGGAGTTGCAGATTCCAGAATCGTACGACGACCGGGTGACGATGATGAAAGAGATGTTGCGATTGGTTGCCAGTGACGGGGAATTGGCCGACATGGAAAAACACCTTTGTTCGCTCGCCGCTGGCAAGATGGATTTTTCATCCGCGGAATTCGAACAGGTATTACGGTCGGTAATTGATGAAATGGCGTGATGTAGCGTGTATTCCGCAGATCACACGATCTTTCCAGAATCCAGTTGCGGTTTGATCAACGCCATAGCCCGCGCCGCGGGGCAGGATTCCGGTCCAGGTATATTCCACCGGCGGTGATCGCCGATTCCCTTTGCTGCTGTTGTGCCGTTATCCTTTCGATGGTTTGTCGCCTGGAACGAATCAGTTGGGAGAAATCGGGGTCGTCGTAATTTTCGTTGGCCAGATCATTTACATAAGCCAGTGCCTTCAGATCTTCAAACGGGATCCGATTGTCCAGCAAGCCCAGATCGTAGGCGTGTTTGGCCGAAAAGCCGGGCAACAGCAATCTCCAATGGTAGGCGATCCGGTTGGGCTGGAGTTGATTGACGTGCTGGACCAGATTGGTGGTGCAATTGTTACGTACCGTGTGATAGAACTCTGGCCGGTCCTTCAACTGATTTGCCCGTTCCAGCACATCGACAAACAGCTGCTGAGCCTGCTGCGGAGTCGCGACCGAAGGGTAGACATACACATCCGCATCGCGATGCTGCGTTCGGACTCGAATCAGATCGCGTTCGTCCGCGATCACGTAGGTAATTTCGAACTGGCGGCTGAGACCCAACAGAGGAGAATATTCTTCCCCCTGCTCGCTGCGTATTTCCACTGAAACACCCAGGTAGCTGCCGTCCGCCAATCCGAAACTGAGCATCGTATGTGCCAGGATCGGAATTTTCTGAAAGGGCGTCACCACGAAATCGACGGATTGAATATCGTCCAGCGAAATTGTGCGGTCAAAGTGTTTGACGACGAAGTCATCTTCCGAGATATAATTCACATTGCGGATGTTGCGAATCCGAATTTCATTGCCATTGAATTCCGCCTCGGGCAAGACGGTCAATTCGGGCGACCACGGGCGGGTGTTGGAGGGGCGAACGCGATCCCGGAGGTTGTTGATCTTGATCGGCCGACAGCCAGTCAGGAGGAAACCGACACCGATCAACGCAAAAATGGCCGTCGCCGTTCTGGTTAACTTCATAGCTGCTCCGTAGTGTCCGGTGGCTTGTACTGATCGCTGGTAGACAGTTCAAGACGAAATGGAGGACAATCCGCCCAGCGGGAGCGAATCAGGTTATTCCGATGGGAACGACAGCATGCAGGCAGCTATCAGGGTGCGTTGCGAATATTGATGCTGCCGACATTTTCTGCCCGCCCCGTACGGTCACGAGGACGATACAGCACCCGTGAGCCAACAATGCTTTGCCAGCCAGAATTCAGGTCGCGTCGAAAACTCAGGACCACCTGTCGCTGGTTGTTGCTTTCCACGGTCATCAGATCCTCAGCTTCTTCGTAGCGAATCCGATCAGCGCGGGTTTGAAATGTTTCTCCGCGAATGTGGGCCTGACCCGATGCCGTGAAGGTGCTGAATGTTTTTCCCGTAAAACCATCGACGGATTGCGTGATGTTGATCCGATCGCAGGTCAGTTGCACGGACCCGGCTGGCAAGTCTGTCGCCTGATCCGGATCCAGGGTCTGGTCGAAACTGCTTACCGGTGCGTATAGTGAGCGCAGGTTGCCGGTCATCACGATTTCGTTGGAGTTCCTGTTGGCGGTCAGCTGTTTATCGAAATTCGTGTGGATGTAGGTCAGGGCGTCGACGGCCGGGGGAGACGTCGGATTGCCCACCAGACCAAAACCGGACGTCGCTGCTCCATCTTGGCCTGGCCGGTAGATTTGCACCGCCCCCGGACCGTAAGCCAGCAGTTCACCCGAAGATTCGTTCACTTCCGTTCGGGGCGAAATCACCTGGAATTTTTCTCTGATCTGACCGGTACGCGTTGCCGTCTGGTTTTCAATGACGGCGTTGGCACCGGGTTCCATGGGTTGACCGGCATGCTGGAATTGGACTTTGTCCGGAGGCAAACCTCCGAGCAGAATCAGATCCACGATCCGGACATGGCTGTTGGTCGACGTGCCATCGAGAGCCCGGAAGTCGAAGCTGCGGTCCAGTGTCAAGCTGAGCGCACCACCGGCCGCCCGAGTCTCGGAAATTTCACCCCCGGAGCGTAACTGCCGGATATCCGCTTGAACGCCACGCTCGAAATAGACCTGCTGTCCGTCGAATACCATTCCGCCGTCAAAAGAAACGCCTACCTCGCCGGCCATGGCCCTGGCTGGCGTGACGGGAATGGCGGTAGCGGACGCGGAACCATTGAACAGTTTCAATTGGCCCATACCATTGATCCACAGACGGTTTGCCGACTGATCAAGGAACAGGTCCGGTCCAGTCAGATTCAGTTTCGCGGAGGTCACCCGGGCAGGGCGACCGCGGACGTGGACCTGATAGACTTGTTCGCCACGGGGAATCAACTCCAGTGTACTGCCCTGGATCTCAAACTCGTGCCCCGCCGCGCCGTCCGTTTTCGGTTTGCCGACGCTGACATTCCCTTCCAGATCCAGTCGGATGATCCTGGTTTCATTCTCAACTTCCTCCAGCAGGACATGGATTTTTTGCCCGCCAACCATCAAGGGGGCAGCCCGTGCAGCGTCCGCCTGATACGCAACGCGGCGCACGCGATTCCAGGGCGGATCGGAATCGCGGGTGGTCACGTGGGTGTGGACCAATGGTGCACCGCTTCGTCGTCGGGCCGATGGTTGCCATCCTGGCGGGTCGGTCCGCTGCGAGACGGCCGCTTGCCGGACTGCCTTTGGATTGGCAGGCCAGGACGCGGTCAGCTCAGCCGCTGCGCCGGTCATTTTTTCCGAGGAGATGGCTACATTTCCGCTGGCGACCAGTTTTTCCGGTTGGTAGTCCCAGCCGTCAATTTCATTTGCCCGATCGACGATCGGCACCTGCCAGATCCATAGTTTCAGTTCATCGCATCGCAGTGACGTCTGCGCATCGAGCTGGGTCTGAGTATGACCGGTCAGCACGACCATCAGCTTCTGGTCCGATACACGTTGCAGCGAAAGATGCTGGCTCCACGCGGCCTGAAATCGACCGGAATCGGTCTGCCGAATCAGCTGTCCCGGTCCATCGGCTTCCAAAGTGCCCAGCGATTTCCCTTCCGCCAACTGGTATTCAATGGACCTGGCCAGGAATTGACTGTGGGCGTCGGTAATCCGAACCTGTTTTTCGCTGCTCGCTGAAAGGGTCTGACGATCCAGATCATAATGCAGCTGGTCTGCGGCAACTCGAGCGGCTTTGGATGGTGCGTTCAGGACCGCTGGGCTGCCGCTCGCCGTGATCGTGGATAATTCGAACCGTGTATCGGTCGCGGCATCCAGTTCGAAGACATTCGCGTCATTGTCGGATTTGAATTTCAGTAACAACGCGTTACACTGCAAGGAGTCGCCGCCGCCGTCCAGTTTGCGTACCACCACCTGATCCTCGAACCGTGCTTCGTTCGTTTGCAGATCGAATTCAAAGGGTCCAGCGGCGTTGATTTCCACGGGTGATTTATCCGTTGACAGAAGCCGCTCGTTGTCTGGCGGTCCAGGATCCTGCGGATGGCTCCGGGTGGGGCGGAGCTTCAGCGATCTGAGAAAACCGAGACGAATCTTGCTGAGGCCGTTGATTTTTGAGAAGTCATGCGTGACCGGACTGGACGGCGTGGAATGGGCCAGCTGAATGGCCATGTTGCGTCCGACGCCGTGGTGTGACCCAAACTGGAAATCGACATCTTCCAGTGCCAGAATCTGGTCATCGGTGATTTGTACGTTGCGGGTCTGGATCTGGATTTCATCATTCTGTCCGGCCCGCGATTCCCGTCGAAATAGTTCCACCTTTCCCTCCAGAAAGGCGCTCTCCAACCGGTTTCCCGACTTATTTAAACTGCTGATCACCGGGCTGTCGAAATTGAGCCGAGCGCGGTCGCAGCGCAGCACAAGCGGTGGCAGGGGCTGCCCATCATCCGCCGCGTCAGCGTCACGACGGCGTTCCAGAACCAGCGAAAATGGTTTAACCAGCCAGACCTTTTCACTTTCTGTCTGGACGTCGTCGAACAGGATCTTGCCGTGAGCGGTATGGAGAACGGAGCAGGGCTGTCGTTCCCAGGCGTCGCTGGGGAACCATTGGTGGTGATCGTTGGAATCTTCAAAGATGCTGTAGTCATCGGGATTCACCGGCAGCGCAGGGCGAGGTGGTGGGGCGACCTGCACGAAGGGGACGATCGTGACCGTATACAGCAGGTAGCCGCCGATGCTGCCAGCCAACAGCAGCACATACGTGGCAAAAGGATTGAAGCGGCGGATCCGCATGGGCGACAATTCAAACTCCGTCTTGAATCTATCTTCAACCGCCACGGTAGGGCCTGGCCGCACGGCAGATTTCAACCGAAACTTCTCAGCAGTTCTTCCCAGCGTTTCTGGCTCTTCAGAATCATCTCCAGCAATTCCCGGATGGCTCCCTTTCCACCGGGCGTGCGGGTTACCAGATCCGCCGCCGCCCGCGCGTCATTGGCACCGTCAACCACGGAAACCGCCAATCCGACCGCCTTCATCAATCGTAAGTCGGTCAGATCGTCGCCGATATAGCAGATTTCCTGCAGATCGACATTCTGCTGGTCCGCGATCTGCATGGCTGCTGGCAGTTTATCCTCCACACCCTGGCGAACCAGGTCGACACCGATTTCAGCCATCCGAATTTTCACCAGATGGGAAGTACGGGCCGTCAGGACGCCAAACTGATGTCCGGCTCGATGCCACAGTTTGATACCCATGCCATCCCGAACATGGAACGACTTGCTTTCAATTCCCTGGTTGTCGTAGGTGATCGAACCGTCCGTCAAGACACCGTCCACATCGGACAGCACGAGCCGGATGTTTTGCATTTTCGTTTCAATTTTCATCTTCAGGGCGGACTCGGATGGGTCGGTGGCAGGTTGGGGATCTCCAAGGCACAGGGAAACTGCATCAAGCGTAGCCGGGGCAGGCTCGGCAGGCAATGTGGAGACCGCTGAGCATCGCGATGCCATGTTCAGGAAGAGCAGATTCGAGCAGGAACGGTTTGTATTCCGAATCGTTCTTGCAGGGATTGTACTTGCATCTCCTGCAACCTCAGGGCTTCCAGTGCTCCCAACGTGGCCTCGGCCGCCTGGATAGTGGTGATGCAGGGTATCCCATGTTGCACCGCGGCGGCCCGAATACGGCCTTCATCCGTGCGGGCTCCCTTTCCACTGGGCGTGTTCAAAATCAAGTCGACGGATTCGTTTTTCATATGATCGATCAGGTTGGGATGCCCTTCCTTGATTTTCTTCACGCGTTCCACGGGGATGTCATGCGCTTCCAGCCGTGCGGCCGTTCCTTCGGTAGCGATGATATCGTATCCCAACTGGTTCAGGCGGCGGGCGACTTCCACGGCCCGCTCCTTGTACCGGTTGGCGATACTGACGAAGACGCGACCCTCGGTCGGCAGGACCACGCCGGCAGCCAGCTGGCTCTTGGCAAAGGCGATGGGAAACGTGTGGCTGATACCCATCACTTCACCGGTGCTCCGCATTTCCGGTCCCAACACGATGTCCACACCAGCAAACTTTCGAAACGGAAAGACACTCTCCTTGACGGAAACCGCGCTCGGTTCTGGTGAAACGGTTAAGCCCAGATCCGCCAGTGAGCGTCCTGCCATCACTTTTGCCGCCAGGTTGGCCACGGGCAAACCGGTCGCTTTGGCAACAAAGGGAACCGTTCGACTGGCTCGAGGATTGACTTCCAACACGTAGACTTCAGCCTGACCGTCTTGCCACTTGACGGCAAACTGAATATTCATCAAACCGACCACCTGCAGATGTTTCGCCAGTGCTATGGATGCTGCGCGGATTTCGTCGATCGTATCTGCGGTCAGCGAATAGGGCGGGATGGAACAGGCGGAATCACCGCTATGGACTCCGGCTTCTTCAATGTGTTCCATGACACCGGCCACGACGGCCTGTTTTCCGTCGCTGATGCAGTCGACATCCACTTCAATCGCGTCTTCCAGAAAACGGTCAATCAAGACGGGTTGTCCATCGGCAACCAGGAATGCCTCCATGATAAATCGTTGAAACTGATGCTGGTCGTAACAGATCTCCATGGCCCGACCTCCCAACACAAAACTGGGCCGAACCAGACAGGGGAAACCAACTTCACTGGAAACGACTTTCGCTTGATCCATGTTGCGGGCAATCCCATTGGCCGGCTGTTTCAAGCCCAGCGGCTGCAGTAACTGCTGAAATTTTTCCCGGTCCTCCGCCGCTTCGATCGTATCGACCGTGGTGCCGATGATGGGGACACCGGCATTTTCCAAGGCCCTGGCAAGATTCAACGGGGTTTGCCCGCCGAATTGTACAATCACGCCATCGGGCTGAATTCGATCGCAGATGTTCAGAACGTCTTCCACGGTCAACGGTTCGAAAAACAGCAGATCACTGGTGTCATAGTCGGTACTGACCGTTTCCGGATTCGAGTTGACCATGATGGACTCAATGCCCATTTCCCGCAGCGCGAAGCTGGCATGGCAGCAACAGTAATCAAATTCGATTCCCTGGCCGATCCGATTGGGGCCACCACCGAGAATCATGATTCGCTTCTTGTCACTGGGTGGTGGTGTTTCGTCTTCTTCTTCATACGTGGAATAATAGTAGGGCGTGAAGGCTTCAAATTCGGCGGCACACGTATCGACCGACTTGAATGTGGTAGTGACTCCCAGCGATTTTCGTAGCGAACGAACGTCCATTTCCTTCATGGACCAGAGAGTCGCCAGCTGACAGTCCGAAAAACCGAACTGCTTGGCCCGGCGCATGACCTGGGCCGATACCTGTGATGGCGGCTGGATCGACCGCAATTCGTCTTCCAGCTGGACGATACGGGCAAGGTGGTCCAGAAACCAGCGATCAATATGGGTCAGCTGGTTGATTTCACTGACCGGCATCCCGCTTTTCAGGGCATAGCGAATGAACCAGGGTCGTTCGGCGTTGGGCACCGACAACTTGCTGCGAATCGTATCGCGGTCAGGCTGTTTTTCGGTTCCCCAGCGGTCTTTGGGATCGCAGCCCAGTCCAAAACTGCCGACCTCCAGTCCGCGGAGCGCTTTCTGGAAAGACTCCTTGAATGTCCGGCCGATCGCCATGGTTTCTCCAACGCTTTTCATCTGCGTCATCAGCGTGGAGTCGGCTTCCGGAAATTTCTCAAAGGTAAAGCGCGGGATCTTGGTAACGACGTAGTCGATCGCGGGTTCGAAACAGGCCTGCGTTTCGCGGGTGATGTCATTTGGCAGTTCCCACAGTCGGTACCCGACGGCAAGCTTGGCAGCAATCTTGGCGATCGGAAATCCGGTCGCTTTGGACGCCAACGCGCTGGAACGACTGACTCGTGGGTTCATTTCGATGACGATCATCCGACCGGATACGGGATCGATAGCGAACTGAATATTCGAGCCTCCCGTTTCCACGCCGATTTCGCGAATGACCGCGATGCTGGCATCCCGCATCCGCTGGTATTCCTTGTCGGTCAGGGTCTGAGCGGGGGCGACCGTGATTGAATCTCCCGTGTGAACCCCCATGGGGTCCATGTTTTCGATGCTGCAGATGATTACGACGTTGTCGTCGACATCCCGCATCACCTCCATCTCATACTCTTTCCAGCCGATAACGGATTCTTCGATCAACACTTCCGTTACCGGCGACTGGTCAAGACCTCGTTGGACCAGGACGTCAAACTCGTCCCGGTTGTAGGCAATCGCACTACCGCTGCCTCCCAGCGTGAAACTGGGGCGGACAACGCAAGGTAGCCCGATCTCATCAATCAGATCACGCGCTTCGTCCAACGTATGCACGATCTGCCCTTTGCAGATTTCCAGGCCGATGTTGGCCATCGCTTTCTGGAACTTCTCGCGTTCCTCCGCTTTGGCGATCACGTCGGCCCGCGCACCAATCATCTCGACACCGAATTTTTCCAACACACCGTGTTGTGCCAGGTCCATGGCCAGGTTCAGGCCGGTTTGTCCGCCGAGGGTTGGCAGCAAGGCGTCCGGACGTTCCCGCTCAATGATCTTCTCAATGATTTGCCAGCTGAGCGGTTCAATGTAGGTATGATCCGCCGTGTCCGGGTCGGTCATGATCGTGGCCGGATTGGAATTGACCAGTACCACTTCGTAGCCCTCTTCCCGCAGGGCTTTACAGGCTTGCGTGCCGGAGTAGTCGAATTCGCATGCTTGTCCGATCACGATCGGGCCGGAACCGATCAGCAGGATCTTGTGGATGTCATCACGTCGAGGCACGTCTGGTTTCCTGTTGTCTTGGGGTTTGCAAAATTTCCCAAGCCTACCAACTGGATCGGCAGATGTACAAGAGGCCGGTGCCAACGCTGCCCCAGGAAGTGGTAATGCGACAGAAAAAAGCCAAAGCCGGTATTTGCAGCCAGATCACGCCCCGCGTTTGCGATACCGGCCAGTGCAGCAGAAACAGGGGCCCCGATTGGCCTACGACTCACGCGGCGGGATTGGGCACGTCGATACCAGCAGCATCGAGAAGGAAACATCGAACCGATGTCCCTTACGCATTTCCGACGCACGGCATCGGCGGACAGCAGGCGGTCGCCGGGGTTATTTTTCTTCCGCCAGTTCCCGGGCTCGGCCTCGCCTTGGTCGAGGAGGCAAGTCTTTGGGCGATTTTACCACCTTGAACGACTCGAAAAACGTATCTGGAATATCGTCATCGTATCGGTCTTTTAATGCGATGTAGTTCAGAGAAAACAATCGCTGGCCGATCAACACCACTTTACTTCGTATCTTCATCTGGTGGGTGGTTTGTTGGCGGGCATCCGAGACTTCGCATGTATACACGAAATCGCGACCCTTGTGAATTTTATCCACAAAGATCTCTCTCTGCGTGATCAAATCTCCATTAACCAGGGCCATGGCACCGATAACCGCGCCGTTCAGGACATCGTCGATCTGATCGCGGTTCTTCGGACGCTCTGGCTCGGTGTGGTAAACAAAGGTCAAGCTGGCCTGGCCTTCATCAATCACGGCACTCCGCGAACGCACGATAATTTCCTCACGATCTGCCACACCCGTGAGAGTTTTTTCCGTGAAGCGCGGAACCGAGGGCATTTCCACGGTCACATCCAGTCCCGGCGGCTGAACCAGGTACCAGTCGGTCTGATTAGCTGTCTGGTTTTCCTGGCAGATAATCAAGATACAGAAAATAACCATCGTGCTCATCATCGCAGGTCCGCCGAACGGGAATTTTTCGTAACGGGTCAACGTCTGTCTGACGGGGTTCGTTTTATCCGATAGAATCCAGCACGTCGAGACAGAAATCGTGGGATGAAATACGTACCGTGATGGCCGTGACCGGGTTTGAACCTGGAATGCCGGCCCAGGAAGGAGATGGCCTTGTCCAGTCCGAGTCGCAGTGGCGCTTTCGAGGTGGAAGTGGACCAACGGGTGGAGCAATTCACTGAGAGTATCAGTTTTGACCGACGGATGTTCGAACAGGATATCGATGGCTCGCTGGCGCACGCACGAATGCTGGCCCAACAGGGTCTGTTGACTGAGGACGAATCTTGCCAGATTTGCGATACGCTTGAGACCATCCGCGGGGAGATTCGGGACGAGACGTTCCGATTCTCCCGGTCCCTGGAGGACATTCACATGAATATCGAGCAGTCGTTGATCGATCGACTGGGCGATGTCGGACGGAAACTCCACACGGCCCGCAGTCGGAACGATCAATCGTCGACCGATGCCCGGCTCTGGATTCGACATCAGATCGACCGTTTGGACAATCAACTGCACGGGCTGCAAGTGGCCTTCGTGGATGTGGCCTCCCGCGAACAACGGACCATCATTCCCGCTTACACGCATCTGCAGCGGGCTCAACCGGTATTGGCGGCGCATTACTGTCTGGCGTTTGTCGAAAAATTCGCTCGGGATCGTCAACGCCTGGCGGATTGTCGACGGCGTGTCAATGAATGCAGCCTGGGAACCGCCGCGGTGGCCGGCACGTCTCTGCCGATCGATCGCCATTCCGTGGCGCGCGCCTTGGGGTTCGAAAGCTGGATGATGAACAGCCTGGACGCCTCCAGTGATCGGGACTACGTGCTGGAAACCGTATTCTGTCTGAGCCTGATCGGGATCCACTTGAGCAATTGGGCCGAAGACTGGATCATCTGGTCGACGACGGAGTTCGATTTCCTGCAATTGCCCCAGGAATTCTGTACCGGGTCGTCCATCATGCCCCAAAAAGTCAATCCGGACGTGCTGGAATTGATTCGCGGCAAGACCGCTCGCGTTATCGGCAATCTGCAGACGTTGTTGGTGTTGTTGAAAGGCCTGCCGCTGGCTTACAACCGCGATCTGCAGGAAGACAAGCCCGCCTTGTTCGATGCTTGCGATACCGTGGGCGACTGCCTGGAACTGGCGACGGCCATGGTTCGCGGGGTCACGTTTCGGCACGAATTGATTGAACGAAGGCTGGAAGAAGGCTACCTCGATTCAACCAGCCTGATGGAATACCTGATACAGCAGGGCAGGCCTCAGCGACTGGCTCATCATCTGGTGGGACAACTTGTCCGACATGCGATCAAGGAACAAAAGCGACTGGCGGATCTTTCGCTGGCGGAGTTGCGGGAATTCGATAGCGAGCTGGATGAATCCGTCTACCATGTTCTGGGAACCAGAAACGCGGTGGCGGCTTTTCGCAGCGTGGGATCCAGCAACCCGGAACAGGTGGCCGAACAGATCCGCCTCTGGCAACAGCGACTGCGGTGTGGAGCGTGACACGATACATTTTGGGCCAAGCCTACAAGCGTTGCATTGCGTTCCGTGGTGGAGTCCTGTCCTGGTCCAGGTCGATCCCACTTAACATGTTCCACACCTCCATTCGCTACCAAATCGTCTTGACGGCCCTGATTCTGACCCATCTGTTCATGCCACCGTTGACTGCCGGTTTTCAGGATGATCAGGATGATCCGTTTGCATTGAATACGACGGATGAATCGGATGGCACCGCCACTCCTGTGACGCCTGTCGAAGTGAATCGTGCGCTCAGCGAAGGTGTGCGTCTGATCATTCTCAGTGTCCGCAATGCCAATCCGTCGACGCCGGTCGAGTTGGCCCGCGCGATCAAGTCGATGTTGAACATTCAGCAGTACGAAGAGGCGCGACGCTACCTGTCGGAACTGATGAATTTGAACGCCAGTGATGAACTGATCTATGAATTGCTGCAACGGATGGGTCCCGATTTTTTTCTGGAGCTGCAGGACCAGCGTCCGCTGTTGCCGGAAGCCCGTCAATTCGTGAAGCGGGTATTTGAAACGGCGACCAAACAGGCTTACGCGCCCGACCGCATTAACGGGCTGATCTCTCAGCTCAGCGACGATGATCGGTATGTCCGCTCCGATGCCTTTCGAAAATTGCGTCGGCTGGGGGCTCCCGCCGCGGCCGCGATGTTGAATGTTTGCGCCGATGAAACGCGTCGGTCGGAGTTGCCGTTTGTGCAATCGGCGCTGAAGAATATGGGCGCTTCGGCCTTGCTGCCCATGATTGGTGCGGCCCGGGCTGACGGGACGGTGGTCCAGGCGGTTGCGGTGGGCGCGTTAACGAATATCCCGTCCAGGCTGGCGGTTGATCCGCTATATCGCGCTGCGATTTCCAACCGCGTTCCGGAGTCCGTTCGGGCAATCGCCGCGGAGTTCATGGCCAGACGGGGGCTTTCATCCGCCAATGAGATCCGGCAGCAGATTGTACTGCGAACCAATGAGTACCTCGACGGACAGGTCAAACTGCCTGCCGATGCGCAGAACCACTCGGTGGTCTGGAACTGGAATCTGCAGCAGCAGCAGTTGTTGCCGACCCGAATTGACACCCAAACAGCGGTCAGGATACTGGCCGTCGATCTGGCACGGGACGTGTACCAATTGGAACCGTCCAATTCAGCCTACCGCCAACTCCAGCTGTTGGCCGTGCTGGACGCGTCGAAACGTCTGCTAGGTCCCAACCGAATGGTCCTGCTCGACGACGTGTCGCGGTTCGTACGGGATGTCACGCCAGTTGAACTGGATCGGGCACTCGGCGCTGCGCTCGACCGCCACTGGATACCCCCCGCGATCGCCGCTGCGGAACTGCAAGGTCAGCTGGGAGACGCTTCGGTGCTGGCAACCACCGATCGCCAGCCGTGTAACCTGGTCCAAGCGATGTTGACCGGCCAGCGGCACCTGCAATTTGCGGCTGCCCAAGCGGTTGCTCAACTCGATCCATCGTCAGCCTTTCCGGGTAGCAGCTATTTTGCCCGATTGATGACGTTTCTGGCCAACTCCCATTCGGCATCCATTGGATTGGTGCTGCACCCGCGCCCCGAAGTGTCTGGGGTGTTGGCCTCTTCCGTTTCCCAAACCGGATTGTCAGGACGAAACGTCAATACGCCCCAGCAATTGTTCGACGAACTGAACTCGAATCCCGACGTGGAGCTGGTCCTGCTTACCGATTCCAGTTCCAATCCAAATTGCGAGGAAATCGTACAGCAGATTCGCCAGAACTGGCTGTCGCGAAAGCTGCCGGTCGGTTTGTTGAGCCGCAGCCTGGATCGAGAGATGCAAGCGGAAGAGGTGCTGGGGGATGATCCTCTGACCTGGGTGATGCCGTTCACATCCGATCCCGCTCTGGTGTTCAGTCAGATTGAGCGTCTCCGCGGTTTTCAACAACCGTGGCCGGTTAGCGACGTGCAACGTGATTTACACGCCCGATTCGCCATCGCGTGGCTGGCCCGAACCATGGCCAATCCGGACCGATCCCGATTCTATCAGCTGAATTCCTATCGTGATGAACTGCTGCACCTGATTCGCAGCAGCGGATCGGAGGCGGAGAGAAATCAGATCCTGATCGAACTGGGTACGCCGCAGGCCCAACAGGCACTGGTGAATCTTGCCAGCGAGGAAGGCATGACCCTGCCGGAAAGGCAGGAATACGCGGATTCGTTCCGGCAATCGGTGGATCGCAGTGGAATCCTGCTCACCAGTGGCGAGATTCTCAGGCAATACAATCTGTATAACGGTGCCGAAGGCCGATCGGATGAGTCTCGGGCGATCCTTGGTGCCATCCTTGACACGTTGGAATCTCAACGCGGCCAGTAGATCCGGAAGTCATGGGCCGGGCAGCCTCTTTGTACATGGCGCGGGTTCGGCTCCCGTCAACCGAGCGGATCGTCGTTCCGCCCGGCAAACATGCGGAGGATCTCCCCCGCGGCGCCGTCGCCATACCGCAGTTCCGGTTGGCTCAATACAGGCAGCATGATTGCATTCCTCATAATCCGCAGTCCATGGATCGGAAGGCCATTTCACGCCCTGCAGCGATGGAAATTCTGGCTGGCTGGGATCGGTAATTCGTCGCATGAAGGCAATTTCCGTATAAAATGAAGGCAGCTATTAGCCTGAACCAACTGGTAGCAACCAATTGACAACAACTGTACGGATCGACACTTAGTGTATTGGGTTGAGAAATGATACGACGCCGCAAGAACCGCAGCTTGAACCGTTGGCAAAGAACAAGAAAGGCTTGTCGCAATGGCTCCCGATACGACCGACTTGAGGTCCGGAATCTGCTGGCCGGAATCAGCTACGACGCCGACACTTCCACGGTGTTGATCGAGGGATCAGTCAATAACGATGTGGTCACCATTGAAATGGTCGGCGACGACATGATCTCGGTTGATCTGACGGGTTTTGATCAACAACAGTTCGCCGTCGAAGACGTTGAGTTGATCCGTTTTCGGGCGCTCGCTGGCGACGATCAATTCACAAACAATACGGATATCAGTTCCACGGTGTTTGGTCACGATGGGGATGACACTCTGATTGGTGGCAACGGTTTCAATCGATTCCAGGGAGGCGATGGCAATGATACGTTGGTTGGCGGTACTCGGAACGACACGCTGCGCGGTCGCGAGGGAAACGACGTGATCATGGGTGGCGTCAGACACGACCGCCTGTTTGGAGGTGAAGGGGATGACGAACTGATTGGTGGACAGGGACGCGATATCATCCGGGGCAACGAGGCGCAGATACGCTGATTGGTGAAACCGAGGAGGATCGACTGTACGGCGGGGATGGTGATGATCTGCTGGATGGAGGTGACGACGACGATCGTTTCTTCGGTGGAGCGGGAGCAGACACGATTCTGGGTGGGGCCGGCGATGATGTCGTCGATGGGGAAGACGGCAACGACGAAATTGACGGAGGTAATGGAAACGATCGACTGAACGGCGATGGCGGCATCGACGTTATTTTCGGGGGTTCAGGGAATGACATGATCTTCGGCGGCGATGATCGCGATGTACTGCGAGGAGAAATCGGCAACGACACCGTTTCCGGAGATGAGGGGAATGATTTCATCAATGGCGGTGGTGGCGACGATACGCTTTCGGGGGGGGCGGGTAACGATACGCTCCTCGGTTTCACAGGCAACGACGTCATTCGCGGTCAAGGCGGCGACGACGATATCCGGGGCGAAGGTGGCGATGATGAGCTGTATGGTGATGCCGGCAACGACGTCATCTCCGGCGGAGATGGTGATGATCTGATCAATGGAGCCGGTGGAGATGACACACTGCGCGGCGACAACGGCATCGACCAGATTCAGGGCGGCGACGGAAACGATCGCCTCGTCGGTGGCAGCGATAACGACACGATCAACGGGAACATGGGAGACGATACCATCGATGGCGGCGATGGTAGTGACACGCTAAGAGGTGGACCGGGTGAAGATAATCTTTTGGGCGGCGGCGGCGATGACTCGCTGTTGGGAGGAGAAGACGACGACCTGTTGGCCGGCGGAGTTGGAGATGATTCGCTTAGTGGCGGTAACGGAAACGATCAGCTGTTTGGACAAGCCGGAGTCGACAATCTGTTTGGCCAGAACGGTGACGATCTGCTCGAAGGTGAAACGGGCAATGATTTCCTGAACGGAGGTTCCGGAAATGACGTCGTATTCGGTGGGGTAGGCGACTCCGATACGATGCAAGGCGGTGAGGGGCTCGATCGACTATTGTCGATCCCGCGGGATAATTTGTTGAATGTGGATGCCTCCGACGCGGTCATCGAATTTATTGACGGCCCGGCGACTTCACCGGATCAGGTCTGGTCGGATGCTGAGGTAAAAACGGTTGATGTGGCCTTCCGGGTCATCGCCGATCGAACCAACGGCGGTGTCAAGTTGTTGCAGAACAACGGCGACGGGCGACTTGTCCAGTATCGAAAGGTGGATAATGTGGAGCCCAGCAACGTCCAGCTTGGTGACGCCCGCCTGATTATGCTCACTAACTGGAATAATGACGATCTGGTGGAAAGATCAGCGGCGGTTGCCTCCGTAATGCACCAGACCGCATTGTCATGGGATACGCCTGGAAAAATCAATTCGGTGTTTCCGGGCCAGGGGTTCCACGTCAATCAGTTTCGTGCCGTCAGCCAGTGGAGTGAAGGCACCGAAGTACCCGAAGGATTTGTCCCCTCGACCGATGGTGAATGGTATTACGCGGAAGGGACGGAGTTCCTGAACGAACAGGGCATGATCAATCCGTCCCGGGACTGGGCCACGATTTGGGAGCTGGCACTGGACTTTGATCCGGCGGAAGATGATCTGGTCCGTTTGGCGGACAAGTTGATGGAAGTCAACCAGTTTTTTGATGCCGTCTCCGAGCCGTAACGTCGAGTGGTCACGCAGGGGCAGATCCCGGCCGGAACCCACGCTTGCCGCCGACTCTACCACCCCATGTTGCTATTCGTGTCGTAACGCTTCGATCGGATCCATCTGGGCGGCCCGGATGGCGGGGTAGATTCCGAACAGGATCCCGACCATCACGGAGATGCCGAAAGCAATCGGAATCGAGATCGGTACAATTTCGGGCTGCATGACTTTCGCCACGTCGGGTAACACCGCGTAGCTCTGGGGTGCCAACCGCTCCAGCAGATCCCGGCCGGCATTGATTACCAGGGGGCACGATAGTCCCATCAGAATCCCGATCAAGCCGCCCATCACGGAAAGTGAAATGGTTTCCACCAGGAACTGGCGGGTGATGTCCGCCCGCTTGGCGCCCAGGGCTCGCCGAATGCCGATTTCCCGCGTCCGTTCGGTTACGGTCGCGAGCATGATATTCATGATACCGATGCCGCCCACAACCAGCACCACGGTGGCGATCAGGCCCAGAAAGATCAGAAACATGTTTCGCTGAACTTTCCTCTGTTTTAACAATTCGTCCGGCACAATGATGGCAATATCCTGTCGCTGATTGCCACCCGACTGCCCCAGACTTCCTCGCGTGGGCAAAAGCGTTGCCTTCACCAGTTTGGCCGTTCGCTCGACTTCGTCTACGCTTTTGACGCGAATCGTGCACTGCGTCAATTCAAATTCCTTGACGGAGAACGAACCACTGATGCGTTTCGTCTCCCGGTCCCCCATGCGGGACTGCATGGTGGTAATCGGTATATAGGCATCCAGGGAAAAGTCCTGGGCCGCCAGCGAACCACCGATGGCTGCCGTCGCGTTACGGTGTTTGAGGACGCCGACAATCTGATAGAACTCTTTCTTCTCCGGAAAATAGAGTTGCTTGTTGATGGGGTCTTCCGACGGAAACAGGCGCTCGGCCAGCCTGGCCGCGATCACGCAAACCGAAGACTTGGAAACCAGTTCGCGATCGGTCAGGAAATGGCCACGGTCGACGATCAACCGCGTGACTTCCGCGTATTCAGGAGTACAACCGACCAGTCGGCCATCGACCGGCTTGACATTGGGATTGCCTGTGTAGGCCATCTTGGTAGGCAATTCACGGATCGGCAGCACGCTGCGGACGGTGGGGATGGTTTCTTCGATCAGCCTGGCTTCGTCCCGTTTGACGCCAAAAGCGTTGATCTGCCGAAAATTTCCACCGCTCTCATCCGGCGGTTGGATGCTACGGACGATGATATTGTCAGCACCCAGGTCTTCAATCTGTTTCTGGGCTTCCTTGCTGATGCCTTCGCCAATGGCCAATAGCCAGATCACGCTGGCGACCCCGATGAAGATCCCCAGAACGGTGAGCGCGGACCGCATTGGATGCAGCAACAGATTCTTGATGCCAAGCCGAAGCGTGCGAAATAAAAGCATGGCAGATCAGGCGGAACTTGTCGCTTCCTGGGATGAATTGATTTCCGCATCGCGGGTGATTTTTTCGATACGCTCCGTACAGAACACTTCGCGATTGGCGATCGGTTCATCGATCTGAATCTGGCCGTCCCGCAATCGGATGACTCGCTTGGCGTGATGCGAAACTTCATCTTCGTGAGTTACCATGATGATCGTACGCCCCTGGTCATTTAGCATCTGGAATATCGCCAGGATTTCCTCCGTGGTGGCCGAATCCAGATTACCCGTCGCTTCGTCGGCCAGGATAAAGTAGGGATCGTTGACCATGGCGCGGGCGATAGCGACACGCTGTTGCTGTCCCCCGGACAACTGGGTCGGCCGATGGTCCAGCCTTTCGCCCAGTCCGACCATCGTCGCCAGGTGGCGGCACCGTTGTCTCGTATCGCGGTCCAGGCGACCCATGTAATACAGGGGTACCTCAATATTCTCCACGACCGTCAGTTGGGGTATCAGGTTGTACGACTGAAATACAAACCCGATTCGCGAAGCCCGGATAGCGGACAGCTGATCGTCGTTCATCGTGGCGACGTCATCCTCGCCCAGGAAAAAGGAGCCGGACGTGGGCTTGTCAAGACATCCGAGCAGATTCAGCAGCGTACTTTTCCCGGAACCGGAAGGCCCCATGATGGCCACGTAATCGCCTTCGGGCACGTCAAAGCTGACGCCCTGCAAGGCACGGACTGTCTCGCTCTTAAGCACGTAGTGCTTTTGCAACTCCCGAATACTGGCAGCCAGCTTCACTGTGGACGACCTCCTTGACCGCCACCACCCTGTTGCATTCTTCGCTTCATTTGTTTGATGGACTGGTCCGCCTCGGATTCGCTGATGAAGCCATCGCTGTCGGTGTCAACCCGGTCGAAGAAGTACGAGTAGGGAGTGCCGGCTTCGTCCTTGGTCAATTTCCCGTCGCCGTCCTGGTCTTTCTGTTTGATCAGATCCGCTCCACTGCTGGGCATGCTGAAACCGGCACCGCCACCCTGTCCGGGCCGAGCTGCCTTGGCCTGCTCGGCTGATTCGGGCTGGTTGGGGCTGCCCGGCTGGTTTGCCAACGTCAGGGACTTCTTGTCTTGCAGGTCCTTGATCCTGGATCGCATTTCATCAGAAACCTCGATCTTCGTGTCGCGTTCCAACTCAGGCAGTTCCATCAGTTCCTTGAAGGCGCCGGGATTCATCACCAACTGTTCTCCCGTCTTCAAACCGCTGTTAATCAGTACCTCGGTGGAGTTGTCGCCATCCACTTCCACCTCGCGAGTCTCCCAGTCGTTCTCGCCGGCCTTGACGAGGCAGAAATGCCGATCCTGAACCGCGTAGACGGACTGGATCGGGGCCATGAGCGCGTCCGGTTCATGTCGGACTTCGATGGTAACCGAAGCGTTCATGCCGGGTTTTAGCGCCGGGGGGGACTGATGATTTCGACCAGAACGGCGTATTTTCGCACGGAGCTGCTCATCCAGCCGCTGGATTCGGCGTACTGGTTGACCTTCGTCACCACGCCGGTCAGCGACTCGTTGGTGAGCGCGTCGACCTGAATCTTGGCCGGCATACCGACTTCGATTCGCGTAATACTCTGCTCATTGATCAGCGCCTTGACTTCCATCTTGTCGGGATTCGGTAACCGAATCAGGACCTGCCGTTCGCGAACCGAAGCCCCTTCTTCCAGGGCCCAGTCGTCGCCCCGATAGGAAGATTCCTTAGCGTACACGACTTGACCTTCTACGCCCTCGGGCACCCGAATTTCGCATTTCTCGATTTGTTCCTTGATTTCCTCCAACTTGCTTCTCTCAACGATCAGCGATTCCTGTTGATTGGACAATTTCACCTTGGCGGCTTCGATATTACCCACCAATTGGATGGTCTCCTTGACCCGGGTGATCTCCTCCAGCACCCTCAACTGGGTCCGAGTCAGCTCGATCTGGTTTTCGGCCCGTTTGACGGCGATTTCCGCCTCTTTGACCACAAAGCCATCGGCTTCCAATTGCTGGGTGGTGATGAAGCCCTTGGTTTGAAGCTTTTTGCTGTGTTCCAGAACCGCTTTGGCCAGCGTCAGATTTTGCAGGGCGGTTTCCCGTTCACCTTCGGCCTGGTAGATGTTGTTTTCGATCGTTCGTTTCTGCTCGACGAACAAACCTTGTTCGTACTCCTTCTTGGCTTCGATCGCGGTTTTTAATTCCGCGTCTGCCTGGATCACGGCCGTTTCCGAATTGGCCACGGCAATCTTCTGGGTCTCCAGTTCTTTTTCGAAAGAGGTCGAATCCAGTCGTACCAGGAAATCGCCCGGCTTCACCCGCGTTCCTTCCGGAACAACCTGGATCACCGACAAAGAGCCGTTTCGCGCCGGACTTCGCAGCGAATTTCAATGTTCTCGCTGCTCTGGATTTCGCCCTGATCCAATACCCGCGCAACGAACTCACCCCGCTCAACCGAAGCCAGAATTGGATTGATCGCAGCGGCGCTGGATTCCGCGCTGTTGAGCATGTAGACCGAAAAACCAATCAAACTTAGCGCAACTACGCCGAAGAGCGCGATCGGTGTGATCGAACCAGAGCGTGACGCCCGGGCCGGGGAAGATTGCAAGTGACTCATGAATTGGCCGCCAGTTTGCGATTATAGAAACGACTATCTGCCAGAAAGAAACGACTATCTGCCAGAACGGGTCTGCAAGCGAGAAGAGGTTTGCAGAACACGTCCCGCCTGTCATGGAACCGAAAATTCGGCCGCATGTTTCGCTAAAACCATTGTAATCTGCATCTTTTCTTCGAATCCACTGGAAATCGCGGCTGCCGCGTGTTTCCTGCCAGAGGCTTGTTCTGTCATCGGCCAGATCGCTGGCCAGATTCCCTCAAATCCTCTTCCCGCGGTACGGACGGTGCGTTCAGAAATCGGAAGAAACGAGAGGTGACCCGGCACACGGGGCGTGGCCGTCCGCGTCAACCGGTAGCTGAAATTGCCAGATTTCAGGAATTTGGATCATTGGCAATCTGGACACCGGTCAATTCTGGCCTGCAGCTCCAGCTTCTTCCAGCGACTCCCACCCCGGTTGAGCCGGCGGCTCGAAATATTCCGGCTCGGGAGCCAGTATCAGGCCTGGATCGATGTCTGGATCGAGCATGGACTCGGAATCAGATTCGAGATCCATCCCAACTCCTACATCCATCTCCGATGCCGGGTAGCTGTAGACGTCGCAGTAGCATTCATCTTCCAGATTGATACCCAGCATGGCCGCCGCTCTGGCGGCAATGGAATCATCGATTTTGCCCGGATCGATCCAGCTCATGTCCGGACCCAGTTGAAAGGTACCCAGATCAAAATCCAGGCTTCGACGCAGTGCTTCGTAATCAACCCACACGGAAACATACCTGTTAAGCGCATTCTGCAATGACAGGATTGCCGAAGTCAGGTCGCGAGCGGTCGTAGCTCCCAGTTCGGTGGCACTGGGATCTTCCAGGCTCAATTGAGCCAGATCGACCTGTTCAATGGCCACCTGGATGTTTTGCCGACTCAATTCGAACAGGATCTTGCTCAGATCCAGTTCGCGGAGAATCTGGCGAAGATTGGCGTGAATCTCGTCTCGGAACAGGTAGTAGTCACGGCGTGCCTGCTGGTAATCGATCAACGCCTGCCGATAGTCGTTTCGTTCCGCCAGCCTGACGATCGGCGCATCGAATCGAAAACCAGCGCGGAGCACGCCGTTAGAGCTGGAGAAGCGGAAAGGGTCGTTGTCGACCCCCAGGAAACCGCCGTCGACGACCAGGTCCAATCGCGATTCAAGTTCATCGGCGAAAAATTCGATCCGGCGCCAGCGGTCAACCAGTGTCGCTCGCGCATTCATCAAGTCTCGACGAAAACAACGAGCGATCCGGAAGGCAAGCTTTTCATCCAGTTCAACTTCCGGTAGACCGATCGAATTGCTGCGGGCTTTTGCCTGGATCAGAGACATTTCAAAAGAGACCTTGTAAAGCCGCGACAAAATCTCCGAAGTCTCTGTCTCGATTTGTTCCCGAACCAGTTGATAGATTTGGTCGTTCGGCAGGTTGGCGAAATCGCTATCGAAATTCTGGATTCGCGATCTCAATATGGCCAGTCGTTCCCCGGTTTCCAGCAGAGCCTTGAGGATCAGCTGCAGCTGATCCCCCAGGAATTCAGGTGTGTAGATGGATTCGGCACTCAGAATTGCCGGCTCCACGTCAGCCAGGATTTTTCCGCGATCGACGGACGCCTGCAAATTCTCAAGGTAGGCTACACGGTCCGGCCGGATTTCCGCCAATCGCTGCAGGTCTTGTTCTATCAATTGACGTTCATTACCGTCCAAAGCCCTGATGATCTGTTCTGCTTCGTCCAAAAAGGGAATCAGTTGCTCGATACGGTCCGGCAAATCCTGCGACCAGCGGAAGTCCGGCGCGCACGGCGGCCTCAATCGAAGGCGGGCAGAGTTCGTCCACGCGATTCAACGCGGCGCCGGCGGTAGCGCGCAGCAGGTTGATTTTCTGTTGTTGTTGGGTGATTTCATCACTGATGAAGTTAAACCTCGTCAACAGATCGTCTTCAATGATCACATTGACGTCGGGAGGAATGCCCAGCGTACGTTTGAAATTGTCCAGAGAGGTCTGGTAGTTTGTCTTCAGCGTCAACAGGGTCTCCTGTGCATCGTATAAGCTGCCCTCAAACTGTCTGACCTGCAGCGAATTGATTCGTTCCCGGGCAAAAAACTCGCGAAATTGGGCCAGCGAGTATTCGACCTGTCGCACATTGGATTCCTGAATCCGGATCTGTTGTTGCTGACGAAGAAGACCCAGGTAACCGCCCGCCCCGCCGCCCGGGATGCCAATCGGCACAATCAGGAAACCCGACCTGGGGCCAGTACCCGGATTACGTCCGGTCACCACGTTCAAATAGAAACCGCGGCGAAACCGGTCCAGTGCCCTGACGTCCGCCAGCAGATTTCGCTCCGCCTGCGTCAGCGCTTCCAAAATCCGATCGCGCCCCGCTCCTTGCAGCAGAGGTTGAATGATTGAAAAATCGAGAAGGCTGGCGGCCGATCGTGAGGTCGGACCGGAGAAGTTCCAGATGATTTCGTTCGCCAGTCCCACCACAAACTGCGTACCGGTAATGCCCAGTTTCTGCCAGCGAAGACCACCGCCATCGGCACCAAATTCACTGGACAGGAATGAGCCTTGGCCGCCAGCGCGATCTTCACCCTGCACGCGAAAGAACGAGTTGTAACCGGCAAACAGCCGGGCATCAAAACCAAAGCGTTCCAGGCTGACATCAAGGGCCGATAGGTAAAGGGTCTCGCGGGCGGTCTGCAAGGCGTCCGAGTGCAACAGCGCCATCTGGTAGGCAGATTCGAGACTGAGCACGACTTCGCCGTTTTCGTTGATCGGTAAATAGGCTCGCCAGTCCGGATTCTCGACATAGCTGGTATCGCCATTAGACTTCCAGTGCGGATAGCCGCGATGGCCGTCGACGCAATGCATCAAGGCATGCGACGCGGGGTCATCCGGAGGAATCGGAGGGTGATCCTGTGAAAATGGATCAAACATCCGCGACTGAGGATCGATGGCCACTGATCCATCGCTGGAGTTGTCCCAACGTGGATCGCAAGACTTTTCCTGAATCAATCGTTGGGCTTCCTTGTCGGCCTGACGGCGATAGTAGCCGCGGTGGCAGCCCGACAACAGCGTTACGGTACACGCCGATAATACGACGATTAACACCAGCACGCCCCGGAGGCTTCGGTCGTTTTCAGCTGATCGGAACAAGACTGTCTGATCCATTGGTTGATAGATTTCGCGACGTGCAGTCGATGGACTGCGGTCTTGAATACAGTCACGGTGGGCGTGACCGAGGCGGCGATTTGCATTGCCGTACACCCGCCCTGTTCCTATTTCGGGGTGTTAAGAGTTGCGACTTAACCCGATTATCAGGAATATAGGAGTTTCAAGGGAAGGCTTGGCAAAATAAGAAGAGTGCAAGTTGCGGGTAACCCGTTCCGAAAACTTGACTGCCTATTTTGCCGTATTTATTATGAATTTGGAGCGGTTTCTTGTTTGCTGAAGCTATTCTGAGTGACAGCATCGTAGAGTTAGACGGAAGATCACGCGGCTGAGCCAGCTTTTTCATGTCATATGCCATTGTCGGAATCCTGGTAGTCGCGTTCATTGCGTTCGTGATCTTGTCGGCCAAAGCCTGGCATTGGTCAAACATCGTCTTTTTGGTGCTGAACTTCCTGGCGGCCTTGGGCGTGGTCATTGCCATGTCTCAGGTTCTCGATCAACGACGGCAAGCGATGCAGGAAGCGGAACGTTACCAGCAGGATGTCGCGCGAGTGGAATCGGAAATCGAGGCGGTTCTCTACGGCGCGGGCCTGGCCTCAGAATACGCTCCCGAATCGCTGCGAGGTTTGTCCGAGGCGCTGAATCTGGAAACTGCGGGGCGTGGTCGCGTCTGGCGACACGGCTTGGTGGAAGCGAAAGACGGCAATCGCGTCTTCAAGTTCAGCGGTGACCGAATCCAGAATCCGGACGAACAGGACAAGGCCAAAATGGATGACATGCAGTTATTCGTTTACGCGGATCGCGAGTACGATGGCCAGCTCTACCCCGTCCGGTTCGTTGGCACCATGCGGGTGGTACAGGAAACAGCGAACTCGGTGGAACTTGAGCCGGAGTTCATCGCGGACAACCAGGAATACGAAAACCCTTCTCAAACGTGGACGTTGTTTGAGAAATCACCAGCCGATCAACGTGACGCCTTCATCCGCGACAGCGGAATCACACTGGACATCGATGCGGCCGATTTCAACCAGAAACTCAGCGATTACCGCCGGCTGTTGGTGGAAAACTACATGCCTCCGCAGCTGTTCGATCTGGATTTAAGCAGTGTCGAACAGGCGCAGCAATACGAGTACCTCGTGGATCGTGTGCTGTTTGACGGTCTGCCGCTGGCCAGGATCGAATCATGGATCGAAGCGCAGGAAGATCGGATCGCTCGACGTTTTGACCCCGCCAATGAAGAGATCTTTGTGATCTTCCAGTTCAACGACAAATCCAATCGCCCTTACCAGGTTGATGCCAGTGGCAATGTGGAAACCGATGGCCAGTTTACCCGGAGCGGTCAAGCGGTTGATCCGGCCCTGAAGGCCGGCGGAGAGATTGAATTTCAGAAGGGTGATAAAATCATCGTGGATCAACTAACCGCGGATGGTTATCAGCGAGGCGATGAGGTCGTGTCGCCCTTGAGTTCGAAGGAGCCGGTAACGGAAATTTCGAGAATTTTTCGGCGACAACTGCGGGATTTCCCGTATCTGCTGCGATCCTTGCAGCGGCAGGTGGCGGACTACGAGACCGAAACGGCTCGCGTTATGGAGAACAACAGCAAGACTCAGAATGCGCTCGCCGATGCTGGTTTGCAGGCCAGTGAACGCGATGCCCAGATCCAGAAATTGCAGCAGGACCAGAACGATCTACAAGCCGACGCGGATACAGTCAAGCAATTCGCGGAAACGACCTCGCTGCAGAAGAACGACCTGGAAAGAACGACGAATCAGCTGGAAATGGAGATTCGCGAACAGCATCGTCGTATCCAGGCCATGGCCCGCGCGCTGGAAGCACAGGCGCAGAACAACGTGTCCCAACCGGCTCGTGACGAATAGCCCCGCCGAGGACATGATTTTGCGTGCCGACGGGCATTTGCGGTAGTCTCTGTCTACATTCAACGGCTATTATTGTCTGAGACGATTTCGACAATCTCTGTCACGCGTTGAATCGATTGCCGCCGAACATGGGACTTCAAGACCGACAGTATTACCACGATGATTCGTCTTCCGGTTCGTGGATGCCCGGGTATTCTCAAACCCGATCGATGGTCGTGACGATCATCTTGATCAATGTGGGCATTTTTATTCTGGATGCGTTTTCGGATATCTTCGTTGCTAACGGAGCCGGAACGGGAGATTCAGCCGGCGCGGTGGGTAATTTGAATCCGCTCGGTAGATTCCTGGCGTTAGAATCCGATGTCTTTTTCCGTCCCTGGAAACTGTGGACTTTGCTGTCGTACGGTTTTGCCCACGCTTCCATGCGAAGTGATATATTTCATATCGGCGGCAACATGCTGGTGCTGTTTTTCCTGGGTCGCCCGATCGAGCAACGACTCGGACGTCGTGAATTCCTGAAGTTTTATCTGGTAGCGATCGTGGTGGCTGGTCTGGTCTTCGTGGTGGCCAAATTCAGCCAGGAGACGCCGGCAATCGTCGTGGGGGCTTCGGGTGCTGTGTCTGCGGTAGTGGCCCTGTTTATCTTCTGCTACCCGCGGGAAACGCTGCTACTGTTTGGCATTCTCCCGATGCCCGCCTGGTTGCTGGGAGTTCTTCTGCTGTTTGCTGATTTGTCGCGGGCCTTCGATCCGACGAGTCCGGTTGCCTGGCAGTCGCACCTGGGCGGATTCGCTTTTGGTGCGGCCTACTTCAAGCTGAACTGGAGTTTCCACTGGTTGCGTTTGGAACGCCTTGGGGAATTATTCAAATCACGGCCCAAATTGAAAATCCATCAGCCCGCGGATAACGAAAAGCTGAAGTTGGAAGCGGACGCCATCCTTGAAAAGATCAATGAGCACGGAGAAAGCAGCCTTTCATCCCGAGAGCGAAAGGTATTAAAGAGATACAGCGAGCAGATCCGGCGGAAACGCAAGTGAATGGTCTCGCCGACCCAGCCAGCTTCAAACGTGAGCCTTCACCGGTGGCGAAGGCCGTCGACTGAAACACTCCGGACGACGGGCATCGAAGAACCGGGCGAACACGCCTTTTTCGCGACCGTTGAGTAGCTGTTGGATCTCATCGATCGCAAAACCCCGGTCGAGCAGATCATTAATCATGCTCCGGTGCATGCGGGCCAGAGTGATGTTTTGAATGGCCCTGGCGGACGTGACCACCAGCACAATGGAAAACACGAAGGCCATCACTACGGTGAGAATGCCAATCACCCCGATGAAGTCGGGGTCGACACGTTCGAACAGCTGAATAAGGGATGAATCCGCCAACGTTATCAACACGATCTCTCTCCCCGAGCCAAGTAAGTGCAGCACCTGTCCAGAATATACACCTTCTCCGTTCGAATCCTGTCCCGGATTATTGACGCATTTTTCATATTTTCTTTGCAAAGCAAGAAACGGTTCATGGATTCGGCCGTGGCCAGCCCGGCGATCCTCGGCAGGCATGACTACTTTCCAAAGCCGGTCAGAATCCCGTCAGAGATGCGAATTTGTCGACGTAATCGAGATTCGACTGGCAGTTTGGGCCGGCAGCACAGATAATGCGGACCGCGTCCGAGACCCGGTATCATCATTTCAGAGTGAAGCGAAAGACTTTTGAACGGAAGACACTCCCCGGGAACCATGAATTCGATCATGCTCGTGGACGAGCGGGAACGGCTGCTGCTGGCGCCTTATGCCATGCACAGCGCCGAATCTGCGGGAAGGGTGTACCCCGAACCGTTGCACGCTTACCGCGGTCCCTTTCAACGGGATCGAGATCGTATCCTGCACAGCAGTGCTTTTCGCCGGCTGAGCGGGAAAATGCAGGTTTTCACCGGCGAAATGGGTGACTACCACCGCACCCGGTTGACCCATACTCACGAAGTGGCCACGATCGCACGAACCATGGGGCGGGCTTTGCGACTGAATGAAGACCTGATCGAAGCGCTGGCGCTGATGCACGACCTGGGTCATCCTCCTTACGGCCACGCCGGTGAAGACGCTTTGAACGAGTGCGCCCGCGATGACGGTGGCTTCTCGCACAATCAGTTCGGGCTCACGATCGTTCAGGAGATCGAATTTCGGTTTACCCGCTTCCCCGGTCTGAACCTGACCCGGGAGGTGCTCGATGGACAAACCGCCCGAATCGACAAGAACGGCCAGGGACCGCGACCGTTACTGGAAGTGCAATTGGTCGACGCGGCGGACAGCGTGACCTACGATGCGCACGACACCGACGACGCGATCAAACTTGGCCTGGTTTCACTGGATCAGATGAAACAACTGGGCTTGATCGCGGAATGCCTGCAATTCGTGGAAAACAACTACGCCGGTCTGAGCGAAGAACTGATGCGTCAGGCGGTCGTGCACCGACTGATCGAGCGGCAGGTGACCGCCCTGTTGGAACAATGTGCCGTCCGCCTGCAGGAATTCGAATTTGGCAGTGTCGCCGAGGCCATTCACAGTCCGTTTGTGGTGGAACCGGATGAATCGCTGAAGGAGATGAAACAGGAGCTGGAGGATTTTCTTTATCAACAGGTTTACCGACACCCCTACCTGATACAGATCCGAAAACGGGCACAGGAAAAGTTGAAAGAGATGTTCCATGCTTTTTGTCGGAATCCACGACGGTTTCCAGCGAAGTACCGCCGTCGCGCCGAGAGAATAGGTGTGGAAAGGATGGCGGTTGAATATATCGCCGGGATGACGGATCACTTTTGTGAACAGGTCTACCAGCAGCTGACCCAATCCGGCAGCGGGTCAGGCGAATGATCGACCTGCCGGTCGCCGATTCGGATTCGGCGGACCGGAGCAGGTATACTCGTTTTTCTTCGGACTAACTGAAAACATTACAACATCATGGCACTTTGGATTTTAAGAGCCTGTTTTTTGCTCGTGGCAATTGGAACGGGAGCGACGCTGGCGATTCGCAGTGATCTGGAAACATCGCAGCGATTCGCCCTGCTGGCCTTTTTCGTGGTGGGCGCGATTTTGATTATCGCGGCCGATATGCTGGCCAAGTCAAAACGGATTGACCTGATTTCCAGTCTCTATTTTGGTCTGCTGGTCGGTCTGTTCCTGACCTACATCGTGGGCCTGGCGCTGGATCCGTTTTTCAGCAGCCTGCAGGACACCCTGATCGAGGAGGCTTCCGCGAATCGAAACATCATCGAGCGAGTCGTGATGGCCTTTCTGGGGATCGCGATCTGTTACGTTTGTATCAGCGTCCTGTGGCAGACCAAAGACGACTTCCGGTTCGTGATCCCCTACATTGAATTCAGCAAGGACGTGAAGGGACTGAAGCCCTTTGTACTGGATACCAGCGTGGTGATCGATGGCCGCATTGCGGACATCGTTGATACCGGAATTGTGGATAGCCAGCTGGTGATGCCCCGCTTCGTGTTGGCGGAATTGCAGGGGATTGCCGACAGCAGTGACAAGATGCGTCGGGCCCGCGGGCGTCGCGGTCTGGATGTCTTGAATCGCCTGCGATCCAACGGGCGGGTGGACTTCAAGGTTTATGATCGCGAACTGCCGGAAATGGAAGGGCAGCCGGTGGACATGAAGCTGTTGCTGCTGGCGCGTCACCTGAATGGCAAGGTGGTTACCGGTGATTACAATCTGAACAAGATCGCCAAGCTGCAGAATGTGCCGGTGATCAATCTGAATGAGATTGCCAATTCGTTGAAACCGGTCTTTCTGCCGGGCGAAATTGTCACCATCAAGATCGTCAAGGCGGGCGAAGGCCCGGGGCAGGGCGTTGGCTACCTGGACGACGGGACCATGATCGTGATTGAAGACGGTCGCAACCACATTGGTCAGGAGGTCGAAATTGTGGTAACCAGCATGCTGCAAACCAGTGCCGGCCGAATGGTGTTTGGCAAATTCGAAAAGTTGAATAATTCCTGACCACTCAAAGCAACGGTTCGTTCATCGGCGAACCGTTGCATCTCGAGTCATCGAAATCGAATGTTTGTCAGGCCTTCCGACGGCGACGGCAGGCCAACCAGGCCGCGATGACGGGACCAAACAGCGTCGATGCGGAAGCCGGTTCGGGTACCGCCACGGTCAATCGAATCTGGTCTTTCATGATCGACGCCGTTGAGCCTGCACCCGCGCGGGCGAATAACTGGTTGCCGACGGAAAAGATAAATGAGTCCACCGGACGGTCGAATCTGACGGACAGGCTACCCGACCATTCCCCCTGTCCGGCCGCGTTGTCCCAGTCCTGAAATTCCGCGCTGTACACCGTTCCGTCAGCTGTCGCGAATGCCAGGGCGCTGACAAACACGTCCATGTCATCGCCGGAATTGACAAAGCTGCCAAATTCCGTCAACTCAAAGCCGTGAATCTGCTTTCCATTCTTGGCGGCGATGCTGATGCCCAATCGGCCTTCGATGAAATCGAGCGAGTTTTCGCCCACCGATGCGGCAAAGGCGGGATTGGAAAAAATCAGCGAATTGCCTTGCAATGTTGGTGTGCCGAACAGGGGGAAAATGGCCTCGTTGGCGGTTTCGTTCACGTTGTTGAAGAACAACGCGTTACTTTCGAAGTCACCGTGCACGACGGTTTCGGCCTCCAGTCCACGGCCCAGACAGCAAAGTAAGCCCAGAACCGCGACAATGATCGTCTTCTGCTTCAACATGGTTGGTTCTCCAAAGGTGACACCCGGCATCAGCCCGACGGCGCCGGATTGCTTTTCCATCTCAATTCGACCAATGACGCGTTTCAATACGGAGCAGACGAAATGCAGGTCAGGTTGTCCGGAAGGCTCCCGGTCGTATGGACTGTGACGATTGGGCGATCGGTCCAGCCCGTTTTCCCAAACTCAGGAGGGTGGAAATGTGTGCCGTCAGAACATTAACCGGTTACCGCCAGACAGGTCGGTCGGGTCGGCGAATATGAGCTACGTTTTGAAGAGGCCGGCTGAACATCCCCAGGCAGGAATCCCATGTCGCAGAACGTTATCGAAGTTGTCAATTTCTGTAAGTCTTACCGTCATCAAATCGCGGTCGATCAGGTCTCCTTCCAGGTGGCGGCCGGACAGGTGGTTGGTTTGATCGGGCCTAACGGTGCTGGCAAGACAACCACCATGCGGGCCCTGTGTGGAATCATCCCCAGCACCCGGGGGCAACTGCGAGTCGGTGGATTCGATATCGACCAGCAGCCTCTGCAAGCCAAAAGACACGTGGCCTACGTGCCAGATGACCCACAGTTGTTCAACGACCTGACGGTCAACGAACACTTCGCGTTCACGGCCAGCGCGTACCAAGTTCAGGACTGGCGGGCCCGCATGCAACAGCTGCTGGAGCAGTTTGATCTGCAGGGCAAAATCAATAGCCGGGCGGGCGACCTGTCTCGCGGGATGAGGCAAAAGCTGGCCGTCTGTTGCGCCTGGTTATACGAACCCCAGGCGTTGCTGCTGGATGAACCCATGACCGGGCTCGATCCGCGGGGCATTCGGATGTTGAAACGGTCAATTCAGGAGCAGGCAGATCGAGGTGTGGCCATCCTGATCAGCTCGCATCTGCTGGCCATGGTCGAAGATATCTGTACCGACGTGCTGGTATTAAGCGAGGGCCGGATCCGATTCAATGGATCGCTGCAACAACTCAAATCAAGATTCATTGAGGATCATTTGAATTCGACATTGGAAGACGCCTTCTTCATGGCCGTTCACGAACAACAGCCCGTGCCGTCCGCGACTTCCGATACTTCCTTGTCCGCCATGGTTTGAACATCGACCACAACGACCCCAACCCCGCCGGCCAGATTGTCATGACACCACTGCATCTTCACCCAGCCACCCGACAGCTGATTCGTCACCAGCGGATGGCGCGAATCACTCAGATGATCGATCGCGTCCGATCGCCCCGGCGACTGACGTTGACTATTGTGGCTGTGTTACTGGGTGTGGCGTGGGCCGGGCAGGCTGCGGCCAGCATCCTGCTCCGCCAGCCCACGGAGCTGGCCACCGTGCAGAAGTGGATTCCGCTGACCCTGTTGGCGTACGGGCTGTGGAATCTGCTCAAAACGACCTGCGGTAAAACGGTGGAGCCGTTTGAATGGACTCCTTCGGAACGGGAATGGCTGATCAGTGCCCCTTTGAGAACCAGGGAGTTGATCAAGTACCGATTTTCAACGATCGCCATGGCGGCCGTGGCCAAGTCCACCATTTTCTCCCTGGTGATGATTCCTGATTTGCCAATCCTGCCGTTGGGATTCGCGGGAATCTTTCTGAGCTTGATCATGATCGATCTTTTCCGTCTGCACCTGGAAGTTTTCGTCGACGGTCTGAATCAACGCGAGCGTGTCGGGCTGAAGGTGTCTGTGATTTCGGTGACCGCGGTCGTTGCCCTGCTGGCCGTGGTTGCGGCGGTTGAGAATTCGCAGGCCGGCAATGAGTTTTCGACCGTCGCTTCCTTCGGGTTTCTGATGAATCTGTTGCAGGGCGTGATCCAACAGACGGAGACGCCGATCGGTGCCCTGTTGATGAGTCCCTTCCAGTACATGACGCAGTGTATTTTGTCCGAGAGCTGGACTTGGCAAGCGATGGCCACGTTGGTCTTGGCGGCGGTCGTAATTCTGACCGCGTTTGAAGCCCTGGTCCGATCTGCCCATTTTTTCAGAATGCGGCGCCGAAGCTATGAACATGATCAACTGGATGTGCTCAGAACTGCCGTTGCCACGGCGACGCCGATCGGAGCACAGGCGAAAAACAGGATCAAGCCGGTGCGGTTGGGCGGCGCTGGCCCATTGGCCTGGCGACAATGGCTGGGGACGCGGAATTATCGAACCTCGTTGTTTTTTGCGATGCTGGTTCCATTTGTTCTAAGCTGTCTGCCGGCGATGACCCGATTCACTGGAATCGGCGTTTTTCTGAACATTTGCGCCGGACTGGCTTTCTACTGTTTTCTGTTGTTACCATCGGCACTCAAATTTGACTTTCGTCGCGACTTCGACCGTCTGGCGCTGCTGAAGTCATTGCCAGTTTCACCGATTCAGACCGTGCTTGGCCAACTGGCTTTACCGGTGCTGCTGACCACGCTATTCCAGGTGGCGGTGTTGGTCGTGTCGATGTGGTTGAAGCCATTCCATCCCAGCCTGTTTTTCGTCGCCATGGCCATCCTGATTCCGTTCAATTTGTGCGTGTTTGCTTACGAGAACCTGATTTACATCTGGTACCCGCACAAAGTGGGCCAGGAGGGGGTTCAGGTTCTGTTGCGATCGGTATTGGCCTTTACGGCCAAGGGGCTGATTTTCACGTTCGCCCTGTTAGGACTGTTAATCTGGATCTTCATCGCCAACGAAATCGGGCTCAGGCTGGCACCGCAGGATCCGTTGTTTGCGATGGAGGTCGTATTCAGCATCGGCGGTGCGATCGCCATGTTAGCCGCAGCCACCGTCCTGGTTCGGCTGACGGCGCGGGCCTTTGAAAACTTTGATCCATCGAGCGATTTGGCGGGATTGAATTGACCGGAAGGTTAGGCAATCGGGTCCGCGCTGCAATGCGGTCAACGGCAATCGGCACGCCAGGGGACAGGTTTTGACAGGTGAATCGACGTGCCGAAGTACCATGGAACGCCCAGACACGAGCTCAGGTGTCTGCGGCCGTCGATTAGATCCACGTGCAGAATAGCATGCCCGCTGCCGTCGCCGCGATCAGGAGGAGAATCGGTTTCGCCAATTGGAGTATTTCGGACATCGTCGACTTTCGAAGAAAATGGAACTGATATTCAGTTAACCAAATCTACAGTCCCAGGCGCTTCATCTTTCGTGCCAACAACGGGTGGGTCGGCCAGATCAGTCAGAAATCACCGTTACTTGGGAAAATCTCCGCTGAAAGGCAGGTTTCTGCAGAATTGGATTTCTGTCGCGGTGTCAGCGCAGAGTCAAATTGATTCGAGACTGTTCTCACACTGATCGACAAGACAGGAAAAGTTTAAAGTCGGGCGACAGAAAACGTGGTCGCGGCTGAACAAATTTCTTTCGCCCCGGCGTTTTTCGTGATAGGATTTGAGCGTAAACAATCAGTAGAAAAATGATGGAGGGCATTTCGATGCAAGATCCACCCAAGGATTGCCCCCGAGGTGCTGAATAATTCAGTGCCTCACGTTGTGTTCCATGTTCATCGTTAACTTCTTGACGCCCGGTCACCTTCGTTGGCCGGGCGTCATTTAATTGATCGTTCTATTCTAAATTGATCGTTCTATTCTATTGTCCGGTGCCTGGATCGTTATCCGGTTTCAAAGCGTTGCCGATTGGATGACGGGACACTGGGCGCAAACACCTGAATTTTGCGACGCTCTTATTTTGCGACGCCCTTGCATCTGCCGCGTATCATTTGGGTGTAGCGTCTTTTCGCTTGCGTTGATCGGGAAAATGAGTGCGGCATACGCTACACGTCCGTGCGACTCGCACTAGATGGCGATGCAAAATCCGTCATCGCTGAGATTCTCTCGCTTTGGACCGGGATTGGGTATGGTTCGCGAGACCTTGACATCCAACTTCCATTGTTGAAATTGATCGGTTATCCGAATCTCGTTCCAAGTGCTGAAATGATCAAGATATATCCATTCAAAGCCCTGATGCCACCGTCTGAGGCGGCGCAATTCGTCGCGTCGGAACCCTACGATGTGATCGATACCGAAGAGGCCCGCGAACGGGCTCAGGGCAACGATCGCAGTTTCCTGCACGTAGTGCGATCGGAGATCGATTTTCCGGTTGGCACGGATCCCTACGGTCCGGAGATCTATCGAAAGGCTGCGGATAACCTGGAAGCCTTGATCCGAAATCGGAATCTGATCGAACAGGAGTCGGAAGGAATCTACATCTACCGCCAGGTTTACGAGGGGCGGGAACAGTATGGCGTTGTCTGTTGCTACGATGTCGAGCACTATCGCAGTGGAGAAATCAAGAAGCACGAGAAGACGCGGCCGGTCAAGGAAGATGATCGGACCCGGCACATGACCACCTCCTCCGCGCACGCCGAGCCTGTGTTTCTGGCGTTCAACGATGACGAGCGCATTGAACAATTGCTTCGTCAGGACGCCAGTCGTGAGCCGTTCATCGATTTCGTCGCGAATGATGGGGTCTCGCATACGATCTGGCCGGTAGCGGATCCAGCCGCTTACGTCGCAGCCTTTGCCGAACTCGATCGACTCTATATTGCCGATGGCCACCACCGGACCGCCGCATCCGAGCGGGCGGCAGCCCAGCGACAGGCTGACAATCCGGATCACCGTGGTGACGAGGAATACAATCGTATTCTGGCGGTGTTGTTCCCCGCCGGCCAGCTGAAGATCCTGCCCTACAACCGCGTGGTGGTGGATTTGCACGGATTATCGAGAGATCAGTTTCTGGACAGGTTGCGAAGTGCGGGGACGGTCGAAGCGACTTCCGATCCCCAGCCGCCATCGCCAGGCAGCGTCTGTGTCTACGCCGGCGAAGGATGGTATCGGCTGACGTTTGACCCCGCACAAATCGACACCGACGATCCGATCCAGTCGCTGGATGTGGCTTTGCTCCAAAATATCGTGTTGACGCCGATTCTTGGCGTGGGTGACCCTCGCACGGATCATCGCATCGACTTTGTGGGAGGGATTCGGGGTACGCAGGAACTGGAAAGACTGGTCGATTCCGGGAGAATGGCCGTAGCGTTTTCGATGTATCCAACCAGCATGCAACAACTGATCCGGGTCAGCGACGCCGGGATGATCATGCCGCCCAAGTCGACATGGTTCGAGCCCAAACTTCGCAGCGGTCTGTTTGTCCACCGAATTGAACCTGTGGAGTGACGCAGAAAATGAAAATTCTGATCGCAGACAAATTCCAGCCGGCGGGTCGAGACCGGCTGAACAGCCTGGGTTGCGAAGTCGTTTTTGCACCCGAAACCACGGCCGAACAGATGCAGGCCGCGATCGAATCGGCCGCGCCCAATGTTCTGATTGTCCGGGGCACGAAAGTTCCGGCGGAGGCGATCCGGGCGGGCGACAATCTGAGCCTGATCGTTCGTGCGGGCGCCGGCTACGACAGTATCGATGTTGCCGAAGCCAGTCGTCGGGGGATTTCCGTGGCCAATTGTCCCGGTAAGAACTCGGTGGCCGTGGCCGAACTCGCCTGGGGTCTGATTCTGGCCTGCGACCGACGGATCCCGGATCAGACGGCCGATTTGCGACAACACGCCTGGAACAAGAAAGAGTATTCCAAGGCGCGTGGACTGAAAGGCCGTACCCTGGGAATCGTGGGAACGGGTCAGATTGGTATGGAGGTGGCGCGACTTGGGCTGGCATTTGGTATGGAGGTGCTTGGATGGGGGCGGAGCCTGTCACCAGAAAAAGCCCATCAGTCGGGGATCGGGTTTTGCAACGATCTGCTTGAATTGGCCGCGGCCAGCGATGTTGTCAGTGTTCACGTGGCGGCCAACCAGCAGACGCAACATCTGATCGATCAGACGTTCATCGCCCGCATGCGACCGGGAGCGTACTTGATCAACACCAGTCGAGGTAGCGTGGTCGACCAACAGGCTCTGGCCGCGGGCGTCAAGGATAAACAGCTGAAAGCCGGGCTGGATGTGTTTGCCCATGAGCCTGGCGAGCCACAGGCGGAATTCGTCGATGAAATTGTTGCGCTGCCGGGCGTCTACGGCACGCATCATGTCGGTGCATCGACGGATCAGGCGCAGGACGCCATCGCGGATGAAGCGGTGCGGATCATCGAAAATTACCTGGAAACGGGGGAAGTTCTGCATTGCGTCAACCTCGCACTGAAGACGCCAGCGACCTCTTCGTTAACCATTCGGCATGTAAACCAGCCCGGTGTGCTGGCCCACGTATTTCGCGTGATCGGCGAGGCGAAAATCAACGTGGAAGAAATGCAGAATGTGATCTACGATGGATCCCGGGCCGCCTGTGCCAGAATTCAACTGGATGATCGGGTATCGGTGGATCATATCGAAGCCATTGGTCAGAATGAAAACGTATTGAGTATTGAAGTTACGCACATCGAATAATTGGACGCGGGAAATGAACTCACTAGCCACGGCAAAAGACAGAATTTTCAATTTCTCGGCGGGTCCGGCGGTCTTACCTGAGCCGGTTCTGGAACAGGCGCAGAAAGACTGCTGGAATATTTTCGATTCCGGCATCGGTGTCATGGAACACAGCCACCGCGGGAAAGTGTTCGACCGGGTGATGCAAGAAGCGATCGCGGACTGCCGCGCGGTTGGCGGTATCGGCGAAGACTACGAGATTCTGTTCCTGCAGGGCGGGGCGACCATGCAGTTCGGGATGATCCCGATGAGTTTCCTGTCACCGGACACCACCGCGGACTATCCAAACACCGGCGTCTGGACAACCAAAGCCATTAAGGACGCGCAGCTGTTTGGCAACGTCAATATTGCCTATGACGGAAGCGACCAGAATTTCAAACACATCCCGGACGATAGCGAAATCGACCAGTCCTCCGATGCAGCCTATCTGCATTTCTGCAGCAACAACACGATCTACGGTACGCGATTTAATGAACCACCGCAGACCACCGCTCCGCTGGTCTGTGATGCCAGCAGTGAAATGTTCAGTCGTCCAATCGACATCAATCGATACGCGCTGGTTTATGCTGGAGCCCAGAAGAACCTGGGACCCGCCGGGGTGACCTTGGTCATTATCCGAAAGGATTTTGTGGAGCGGGCCAACCAGAAGGTGATGGCCATGATGAACTACCGGAAATTAATCGCCGGGGAGTCCCGGTTGAATACGCCACCCACGTTTGGAATCTACGTCATGGGACAGGTCTTCAAATGGATCTTGGCCGAGGGGGGGCTGGAAGCACTGGAACGCCGCAACCATCACAAGGCGAAATTGATTTACGACGTGATTGACGAGCATCCCGGTTTCTACAATGGACACAGTGAGAAGGACTGTCGATCCGTCATGAACATCACGTTCCGGACCAGCAGCGATGAACTGGATGCACAATTCCTGGCGGAGGCCGCGCAGCTGCGGATGGATGGTCTCAAAGGGCATCGCAACGTGGGTGGCATCCGTGCGTCGATTTACAATGCGTTTCCCGTGGAAGGGTGTGAAACGCTGGCTAAATTCATGAGGGAATTCGCTACCCGCAATGGTTGAAACCCGGGCGATCGTTGAACCCCGGGAATTACGTTGAGCCCGACAGGCGTTTGCTGACGGCAGATTCGAGTGAAAATGAATGGCTCGGTCGAATTGCAACATCAAACGCCGACCCGCAGAAGGGTCCTCGCCAGAAACTACAGTCGAGCCGCCTGGTTCTACGAGACTTCAGCCAGAATCTACTCGCTGAATCAGATTGCCCGATCGAAGCATCATCAACTGAGTTACATTCAGTCGGGCGACCGCGTCATTTATCTGGGCGTGGGTTCCGGCGAAGATGCGGTGTTGGCCGCTGCCCGACAGGCGCATGTAACGTGCGTCGATATCTCGGCCGGCATGCTGTCGGCCACCCGAAGGCGACTGGCCGCCAGAAATCTGTCGGCCAATCTGATTTGCCAGAATGCTGAGGCGCTGGATCATGTCGATCGCTACGATGTCTGCTGTGCCAATTACTTTCTGAACATGTTTCGACACGCGGATATGTTGACGATGCTGAAGCAAGCCGTCCGCATGGTCAGGCCCGGTGGACGATTGTTGATCGCGGATGTTGCGCTGCCGCAGGGCAATTTCGTTTACCGATCCATCAATCGCGCCTATCGAAAATTGGCCATGGTCAGCTTCTGGACCCTGGGCCTGGTGCCGCTGCACCGGGACTACGACTACGGCCCCCCTATTCAGGATCTGGGTTTGACGATTGAGGAAACCCGCTACTTCCGACTGTTCCCGGGGGGGCCCATCCTGTTTCAGTGCCTGGTCGCATACAAGCCGGGTGAAGACCACTGACTCACCTCGGGGCGGCGCGATCCAATCCGGGATTTACCGGCTTTGGCGCGGTCCAGCGATTTTGCTGTCAGGGACTCATGGTAAGAAACAGCCCGGCAGGAATCCAGACGGATGGAGGGCGGCCCGGAAAAACTGGGCAAGTTCGAATACTCACTGAGGGTTAGCAATAGTCGCGCCGTCTGGTCATGCTTCCATGTTTTCGATGTACTTCCGCAGCCGTTCATTTTCGTCAGATACGCCTTTCAGCTGCAGCATGTTTTCCACCCGTTTGAGCAGTTCCATGCGATTGACCGGCTTGGAGAGAAAATCATTGGTTCCCGCTTCGATGGCTCGTTCGATATCGCCCAGTTCATTCAGTGCGGTCACCATCAACACCATGATATTTCGGGTGGCCTCGTTCGCCTTGATTTTCTTGCAGACCTCAAATCCACTGAGTTTCGGCATCATCACGTCGAGCAGAATCAGGTCCGGCCGGAAAGCCGCGACCTGGTCCATGGTCTGTTGGCCGTCGGCCGCCATTTCGATAAGGCAGTCGATGCCATCCAGATACGCCTCCAGTAACTCGCAATTCGCCTGGTTGTCGTCGGCGATCAGGATTCGATGAGATTTCTGATTTTCGTTCATTGATGATGGTCATTTTCCAGACGAGATGTCCTTGAGAATAACAATCGGCGATTACGTGGCAAAGGTGGGGTTGAAACGGGTCAGTAGTTTTCGACCGATCCACAGGTCCAGTGCCAATCGCCAGTCAATCGGCAGCCGTTCATTTCCGGCACCGATGAAGTCGATTTCCTCGTCGGACACGACGAGGGTTCCTTTTTCGCCCTCCCGCGTGGCACTGGCCACGAGCAAATGGCGGCCAAAAAAACCGGCCGCCGTTTCCACCTGCGCAACTTCCAGATTTTCGCGGCCAAGCCGGTTCTGCAAACGATCGAAGTCGGCTGAAAACAGCTTGCGGGCCCGTTCTACCGGAATCAGGAAAATTTCATCGCTAACGGTCTGCCAGCCAGAAAAAGCGGCATAGATATCGTCTGTGGCCAGCCCGGTCAGGTCAGCCGCGAACGCATGGGTCAGCGGACCATGAATGCCAACATTGGTGTAGGCCTGGTCGCCGGTACCGTATTCGAAGCGAAACAGGAAGCAGGGAACGGGATCCTCGTAGCTGGGCCAGTAAAGTTCGCGCTGGTCAATCAACTCCATGGCGCTCGGTGCCAACCCCATCTGGGCCGGTTCAGCCAGCCACATCGCGAGGTAGCTTTCGGCCGTAGCGATGGGACCGGTATATTCCAGCGAAATCTGGTCTTCCAGTTCCAATTCGCGGCAATAGGCAATGGCCCGTTGGCGAACGACCGGGTGTCGGACGGCTTCGATCAGCAATTTTCGCCCGGTATCATCGCCCAGGCGAGTCAGCGCCGCCGCTGCTTCGACCTGAATACGGCGATGCCGCAACTCCAGAGCCTGATTCAATTTGCCAACCGACGCCTGGTCGTCCAGCAGTGCCAACGTGTCAATCAGTGAAATGACCAGCGCCACCGCGTTGGAGATGGTGGCGGCAATCGCTTGCGGCGTCATATCGGCGGAAAAGTTGCCTTCCTCATATTGCGACAGTCGACCGACCAATGCGGCCAGCAGTTCTCTGAGGTTATCCCGCCGCTTGTCGGCTGGATGGCTGGCGACTTTACCCGTCCGATAGGCATGATTGCACAAATCGTAAACGGCCGCGGCGATGTGGGAATGGCCGCTGGCGCCGGCAATCAGTCGAGCCAGGAGTTGCTCGTTCAGTTGGGCATCATCCTGCAGTGGAGGCGCGAATGCGAGCTCCAGACCGGCCGTCGCCTGCGGCGGATCGTCGATCAGCAGGTCGACCCAGTTCGCCAGGTCGCTCTCGGTGCCTGGGCGACCGATCAGGAACAACAGCTGGTTTCGGAGCAAATGGTCGGCTGGGCAGGACCGGTAGATTTCGCGAAGGCGATGATCGCCATAGCCCGCCCATGACTTCACGCCCGGCACGGCGATCTGTGAAAACAACGTCATCAGTAGGTCCGGCCAGAGGTTCCGGTCGGTGTGGCTAACGAATTCGGTCAAACGGTCCAACAGCTGGCCCGTCTGTTCGGCGGTCAGCTCTGGTACCTCCATCGCCCACCGGGCAACCGATCTCCGTGATTCCGGAATCTCAACGGCTTGCGACAGGCCTTGCATCAAATGGTCGATCACGATCCGATCCCCCCACGATTCTTCGCCGCCTTCGAGGTTAAATAGCGTTGACCTGCAGGAGTCGCCACGTTAGCCTTACGTACAGTCAAAGTCCACCTTTCCCACGCAAAATCGAACGCCGAGCGAGCTCGCCGGCCTGCCCGAGTGCAATTATCAATCATCTTCCAGCCGAATCTGTGACCCGCAAGACCACCAGTCGTAAACACGAACTCTGCTTTGAGAAAATGCAGCTTTCGCCAGCGATGCTGGCCACTTTGGAACGGGTAGATTATACGCGTCCGACGCCTGTTCAGGCGGGCTTGATTCCGCTGATCCTGGAAGGACACGATGTCATCGGACAATCGCAAACGGGTACCGGGAAGACCGCCGCCTTCGCGGTTCCCATCATAGAACAGTTGGAATCATCGGACAAACGCAAGGTTCCCCAGGCTCTGGTTCTGACCCCCACTCGGGAACTGGCGGTGCAGGTGGAAAACGAAATTCGCAAGTTGGCGGAAGATCGCGACATCAGTTGTTGTTGCCTGTACGGCGGTCGACCGATCCGTCAACAGATTAATCGTTTGAAATCGGGTTGCGACATTGTGGTGGGAACGCCCGGTCGGGTCATCGACCATTTGCAGCGACGAACGCTGGTTGTCCGGGATCTGTGGTTCGTGGTGCTGGACGAAGCGGATCGTATGCTGGACATCGGATTTCGGCCCGACATCGAAAAAATTCTCCGCCAGTGTCCGGAAGACCGCCAGACGTTGTTGCTTAGCGCCACCTTGCCGCCGCCCATCGTCCAGCTTGCCAAGCGATACATGTATCGTCCGCAGCTGGTTGATTTTTCGCAAAAGCAGATCTCCGTGGAGACGATTGAGCAATATTACGTCACGCTGCCAGAGACTTTGAAATTCGACTTTTTGATCCGGCTTCTCAAAGCGGAAGAACCGGAACAGGCCATCATCTTTTGCCGAACCAAGCTGGGCACCGAGCGGCTTTATCGCAAGATGCTGAAGTCGACACAGTTCGATTCCATTGGGACCATTCATGGTGACCTGACGCAGAGCGCTCGAGATCGCATGATGAAGCTGTTCCGCGAGCAGAAGATTCGATTTCTGGTGGCCACCGATGTGGTTGGCCGCGGCATCGACGTTACCAATATCTCGCATATCATCAATTTTGATATTCCCGAACTGAGTGATGACTATGTTCACCGTGTTGGCCGAACCGGACGGATGGGAAAATCGGGGGCAGCCTATACGCTGGTCACACCAGGTCAGGGCAGCGAACTGAAGAAGGTGGAACAGAAAATCAACAAGCCGCTCATGAAACATCCGATGCAGGATTGGATCGACGAAGAATGTGGTCGCGAGCAGACGACGGCCCGGGAGAAGTCGAGCAGAAAACGCTACCGTCGCGCTCTCTGACGCGCCTACAGGTAAATGATGAATGCACGTCGACGAACTGATTGATCTGCTGGACGATTCGCAGCGGATGCAATGGTGGCTGCGAAGCATCGGACTGAGCAATGTTCAACGGGCAGCGACCAACCTGGATTCCATTGCCCGATCTGGAATGACGATCGACCAGTTGGCCAGCCTCTGCGGCCAGCTTCGCGACAGCCTGGCGGATAGCAGCGATCCTGACATGGCCGTCAATAACCTCGAAAAATTTGTGCTGGCGGCCCGCAGTCCGCTGGCACTCGGTTCGCTGTTTCAACGCGACCCCACCGCACTACCGATCCTGTTGACCATTTTTTCGGCCAGCCAGCATCTGAGTGACCTGCTGGTACGAGATGCCGAAAGCTACGACTACCTGCGACTGGCGGAAGGACAGCTGTATGCCCGCGAAATCCTGGTACAGGAGCTGGTGGAATCGGTGTCCCACGCCCGCGAATCAATGCAGGCAATGCAAATCCTGCGTCGATTCAAACATCGCGAAACGTTGCGGATCGCCTTTGGTGACTTGATTGCTGGACATCGACTGGAACAGGTTGCCCAGCAGATTTCCTTCGTCGCCGAGGCGGTCATTCAGGCCGCGCTGGTCTACGCCATCATGACATTGGAACCAAAATGGGGCCGGCCGCTTAACAACGATGGTTCCCACGGTCGGTTTGCGGTGCTGGCTCTGGGCAAACTGGGAGCGACGGAACTGAATTATTCCAGCGATATCGATTTGATCGCCGTTTACGAATCCGATGGGCGAACCAGTATCGGTTCGCGATCCAATCAGGCGTATTTCGAGCGGCTGACTCGGGAAACGGTGAAGTTGTTGAGTGAACCGACCTCGCTGGGGGCCGCCTATCGCGTGGATCTGAGATTGCGGCCACAGGGAAGCCGCGGACCCATTTGTTGCAATCGAAACTCATTTTTGCGTTATTACGATCTGCAGGGTCGAACCTGGGAACGGCAGGCCCTGATCAAGGCTCGACCGGTTGCCGGCGATCTCGATTTTGGTGACGAACTGTTGCAGGAGTTAACGCCCTGGATTTACCACCGCATCCTGAACCGATTTGATATTGCCGGAATCAAGGCGCTTAAACGCCAGATTGAACACCATACCCTGGTTGCCGGTGAGGAAAGAACCAATGTCAAGACGGGCTATGGAGGCATCCGGGATATTGAATTCACAACCCAGTTTCTGCAGCTGCTCAATGGCGCGGCGATCAAGTCGATTCGCACCCAGAACACGTTGGACGCCATTTCTCTGTTGGCGAAGGCGGACTGCCTGAATCGCCGCGAAGCGGAGTTGCTGGGTCAGAATTATTGCTGGCTGAGGACACTGGAACACCGCCTGCAGATCATGTTCGATTTGCAGACGCACACACTGCCGGACGATCCGCATGAAATGGCCCGGATGGCCAGGCGGATGGGATACCGGGAGTATTTTGGGCGAAGCGTGTTGGACCAGTTCCGCGAGGATCTGCAGGGAGTGACGGAAGTCAATAATCGCATCCTGCATCATCTGTTGCACAATGCATTCGCGGAGGACGTCGACGACGGTCAGCCACCGGCGGCGATTCAACTCAACGCCGTTGACCTTGTCCTCCAGTCGGACCTGTCGCCGAAGGAAACGGGCGAGATTCTGGCGGCATACCGGTTCCGGGACCCCGCAGCCGCCCGCGACCTGGTGGAAAAGCTGGGTCGTGAATCGACGATTTTTCTTTCCTCGCGTCGTTGTCGGCATTTTCTGGCTGCGATCAGCTTGTCATTACTGGAAAAGATTTCACAAACCCCTGATCCGGACGCGACGCTGGTTTCTCTCAGTAATGTGGTGGACGCCATCGGTGGCAAAGGGGCGTTGTGGGAGTTGTTCAGTTACAACACGCCCTCGCTCGACTTGTTCGTACGATTGTGTTCCACCACGGATTACCTGTGCTCCATTATCAAGAGCAATCCGGGCATGATCGATGAACTAATCGATTCGCTGTTGATGAACCAGCTGCCGACCAGAGACTGGCTCCGCTTGAACCTGGAAGAACTGACCAGTGGAGCTGCCGATAAGCAACCCATACTGCACAGCTTCAAGAATGTGCATCATTTGCGTGTCGGGATTCGCGACATTGCTGGGAAAGACGCCATACAGGATACGCATCGTGCGTTGTCGGATATCGCGGAAGTTTGCATTGAGAGGATCGCTGATGAGGAGTTCGAGAAATGTGTGACGAAATTCACCGATCCGCCAGTGCAGCTGGACAGGATGGCATCCGGGAATTCACTGGTGATCCTCGGGCTTGGCAAGCTGGGGGCCCGGGAGCCCAATTATCACAGTGACTTGGATGTGATTTTTCTGTTTGATGCTGATCAGGCTGCCAGCTCGTGGACTTCGACGTCCAGTCAGCATTTCTACAGTGAGTTGGCAATAAGAATCACCCGAACGGTGACCCAACCTGGGCCTCGAGGCAGACTGTACGAATTGGATAGCCGACTGCGACCGACCGGACGCAGCGGATCATTGGCGGTATCGCTGGTTGAATTTGAACGATACTTCGATTCCGGTGAAGGCCAGTTGTGGGAACGGCTGGCGCTCTGCAAGTCCCGACCGGTCTACGGTCAACCAGCGTTGCAGTCGATTGTGCATGAACTGGCCCAAAAGGCGATTGTCAGCCGTCCGTGGGTGCCCACCATGGCGGCGGAGATTCGCGAGATGCGATTTCGGATGCAGGAAAACTGTCAACCGCAGAATCTTAAACGGGGAGTGGGCGGCACGGTCGACATCGAATTCATGATTCAGATGCTGCAACTCAGGCACGCGGCCCAACAACCGGAAATTCTGGTGCCGGGGACAATTGCCGCCATCGAGGTTCTGACGCAGACGAACCTTCTCAAGACCGAGATGGGGAGCTACCTGAAAGAGAGTTACCAGTTCTTGCGCAGCGTGGAGTCTCATCTGCGATTGCTCAACACCACGGCCCGACATGACTTGCCGGATGGGATGGAGCTGGAAAAACTGGCCTGGTTGTTGCGGATGAGTGTGCAGGATCTGACCGAAGGCGTCGCAGATTACCGACAACGCAATCGGGAACGTTTCGAGCGGATGTTCCTTGACCATGCGTCAAACGGATGCGATTGAACGAGTGAACGCGAGGAGAGGTGGCCATGGGCTGTTATTCTGCGGTTGTTTTCCCGCTTGGCTACGAAGTGATTTCTACGAGTGAACTGGATGACGGACGGGTACCGGGTCAGATACGAGGCAATCCGCTTAAGGCGATGGCCCTGTGGATTGTGGGCCGTCGATATTGGGCTGGCGACCAGACGCTGTTTGTGGCGGCTGGTTTCCCCGTGCAACTGCGATGTCGCTGCGGATCTGAGGCTCATCGATCACGGGAATTCGGCCTTCGCTGCGGCATACACGCAAGTAGCGTCGTCCAGCATAGATGGTCTCGCCTTCCAGTTCAGGATTTTCGGGATCACGTGACAAGTCTCGGAGAGTCTGTTTGTAGACCATCAGAGTCGCCAACACGCGCCGTTCGCCAATTCGCTGAATCCGTTTTTCCTGATAGGCGAACATCAGGACATAGAGCAGAGCGGCGAATGCGATGGCGACGATCAGCACCACCAGATCAAAGCGGGCGATGACGATCCAGGTGACGAGCAGGGCCAGGATAATCAACCCGAGTGAAAACAGGCTGGGAGGGATTTTCAAGTCCGATAGTTGCCGTTGCAACTCCTGGATCTCGCCTTCGATGTCATTCACTGGACAAGGTTCCACGGTTCCGGAATCGATTCGGGAAACAGAAAAATCGGGTGCCGGGTTGCTGATCCCGCCATACAAATCCCATTGGACCCATTACCGGTTAAGATTCGACCCAGGCTGGCTGGTCCTGACAGCGTCGGCCATTGGTCCGTTACCGAGGCGTCGACAGGTAGCTGAATTCGCAAGACGTCAGAAATTCGGATCATTGACAATCTGGCCACATGACTTTTCGGATCTGCCAAAGCCCACTTCCGGCCTGGACAAGCGACGCCGCGGACAACTTGTCGTCGGATTGAACCGTAATCCTGGCGTACAGGTCGTGCTCGACCATCGGGATGAAAACAATTATCGTAACGTTTCCAACGGTTCGCCCCAGTCTGCCCGTGCAGGTTTTTGCCGCATGTTGCTTTCCAGATGTATGACAGCATTGCTGCTTCTCGGTTCGAGGTCCCTTGCGCGTAGTCGAGTCAGTTCTGTTTCGAAACGCGTTGGCCAACGTTTTCGGGTTCCAGCCGCAGCAAGTTGCGACCACTCAATACATTCGATTTACAACTGATTGCATTTTTGAGTCCGATGTACGAAGAAAATCTGGAACCACTGCCAAGGGGTAACCTCACGGAGGCTTTTGCACCCTGGATTTCTGAGTTCTTCCAACGGGAGCATGATCTGTCGACCCATCCGGTGACCCACCACGACGTTCTGTTCTGGGCCAGACCGGAACTGCAGGATTGTCTGGCTCGCATCAGTCGCCGATTACTGCTGCCAGGCAGCGGCGTTGATGGCTTGCTGAACCTGGCCGAATTGATCGAATGGGCCGAACAGGGCTCGTCCTGCATCCTCTGTCTGAATCATCGCTCCAACCTGGATGTCCCGACATTGAGCGTATTGCTGAACGACGGCGGCCAACCGAAGTTATTCCAGAAAATCGTCTGGATTGCCGGACGAAAACTACAGGAGGATGCGGGGTTGGCTGGAGTTCTGGTACAGGCCTACCACCGGGTCATCGTGACACCCCGTACCTGGTCGAAGGGGGACCATACGCCCGAAGAGATTCATGAGGGCGAGTTGATTAATGTGGCTGCACTTCGGGCGATTCGCGAATTTCGGCATCAAGGCTGGGTGTTTGCATTGTTTCCAACGGGCACCCGCATGCGTGTCGGGGACCCGTCTACCGGTCGGGCGATACCCGAAATCGACAGCTACCTGAAATCGTTTGACCGCATGTTACTCGGACACATTGCCGGTTGCACGTTGCCTGTGACCCGTGACCTGGAAATGGACCACGAAACGCCGCGACGGGATCGGGTCCGGGTGCGATTTGGCGACGTTCTGTCAACGGTCGAATGGCGGCGCGAAGCTGCCGATCGATATCCCCATCTTGATCAGCGGAATGCGTCGGCTCAGGCCATCATGCAGGACATCGCTGTGCTTGATGGCAGCCGAGATGAATTACTTTAAGTTCGGTTGTCCGTTTAGCCACCGGGAGTTGCATTGATATCGGTTTCTGGTACCAATCGGATTTCGCAGCTCAACCATTGGACGATCCATGACGAAGCCCTCATTCAAGGACGGTCGTTATCAAACGCAAGCTGCCAAGATAGGCTGGTTTGCGCGTCATTTTCCGTCACTGACCTTTAATTACCATTTTTTTTGGGTAGTGGTTCGCGGTGGTGCCGATGCGAAACGGGGCAGATACGATAACCCCCGCTGGAGTGAGAGTAGTCAGGACGTATTGCGCAACCTGGAAAACGTGGGTGTTCGGGTCGTGGTCGAGGGGGCCGAACATTTCCTGACACTGGACCAACCCTGCCTGTTCATCGGCAATCACATGAGCACGCTGGAAACGGTGGTTCTGCCCGGTCTGATACAGCCCTACCGGGATATCACATTCGTGGCCAAGTCGTCGCTGGCGAAGTATCCAATCTTTCAGCACGTCATCAAGAGCCGGGACCCCATTCTGGTGGACCGCACCAATCCACGCGAGGATTTCGGGATCATCTTGAGTGAAGGACAGGAGCGACTGCGACGTGGTCTGTCGCTGATCATTTTTCCCCAATCCACGCGTTCGACGTCGTTCGATCCGGCTGCGTTCAACAAGATCGGAGTCAAATTGGCTTCTCGCAGCCACGTTCCTATCATCCCCATTGCGTTACAAACCGACGCCTGGTCAGCGGGCGTATTCGGCCGCATCGATCCCAGCCGTACCGTTCGATTTGCCTTTGGGCCACCGATCGAAGTGCAGGGCCGGGGGCACGATGCGCATCAGCAGACCTGCGAATTCATTGCGGACAAGTTGCAGACATGGAACGCCCGGGATGGGAGAGACCGTCCAACGCAACCGGATTCATAATGCATCCCTGGAAATCACTCAGTCACGCACGTTGTGCTGCGTTTGTGGCTGGTTCCCCGTGGCCGGGTCAGTCCCGCGGCGGGACCATGTAGCCGGGTCAGTCCCTGACGCGGCAATTTACCAGACCGACGAAGACTACTATCGGGATGAAGGGCTGCTATCGGTATAGCGCAAGGCGACGTCTTCGGTACCAGCAAAGCCCCTGGATACGCTTCTGCGGTAATCGTGTGCATCACGGAGAAACCCGATGTAAGTCGATCGACTCAACGTTGTTCAGGATGTCGAGTAGGTTAGGCGCCAACTTTCAATGCCAGGAAACCGGAGGTACATTATCAGACAGGTAATCGATGGCCCCAGTATGTCTCGGAATAGTACACCTCGGAATATTCTGCCTTGGATTGAATGAGTTTTTTATGCAATCAATGACAAGCAACCTGCGAACGCTATTTACGCTGATGGCAACGGCGTGGGCCGTGACTCCGTTGGCAGGACAAACCGTATCACCTTCTTCGGCGCCCGCCGCACGTTACCCGGAATGGAAATTGACCTGGTCGGATGAATTCGATGGTGGCTCGGTCGACCAGGAGAAATGGCAGTTTCAAACAGGCCAACATGGCTGGGGCAACAAGGAATGGCAAAACTACACCAAGGGCGACAACGTTACCGTGCGCAACGGCATTCTCAGGATCACCGCGGAAAAAACGGGTCCGGGACAACAGGCTGGCGACTACACATCGGGACGACTGAAGTCAAAGAAATCGTTCCGATATGGCCGCATGGAAGTCCGCGCAAGATGCCCGACCACAAAGGGAAGGGGCTGTGGCCGGCGATCTGGATGTTGGGTGATTCGATTCGTTCAGTCGGATGGCCGCAATGCGGCGAAATCGACATCCTGGAGTATGTCAGTTATCAACCGGATGTCGTTCATTGTGCCATCCATTGCAAGGCCCGGAATCATCGCCAAGGGACAGAAGTCTCCCAACAAAGCCGACTGGAATCAGCGGAAGAGGAATTTCATATCTACGGCGTGGAATGGCGCGAAGACGGGCTGAAGTTCTACATCAACAGTCCCGATAACGTGACCATGACCTACGAGCGGCCGGAAGAATATGACAACGATAATTGGCCCTGGGACAAGCCCCATCATTTCCTGCTGAATGTTGCCGTGGGTGGTACATGGGGTGGCCGCCAGGGAGTGGAGGACGACAAAATCTTCCCGGCCACGATGGAAGTTGACTACGTGCGGGTGTACCGTCCAACCTCCGAACCGGCTCAATCGCCTGGACCGTAGGTGGACGCGTCAATGCATGCCCGTAACGCAAGCAAACCGATTGGCAAGAAGTCAGCGTAGCCGGATTCGCAAGAATTCGGGGGAAGTTCTGGTGGGGCAGGTCGAAGAGAGGGGCAGCCTGTCCCACGTGATTGACGTTTCGAACCCGGGAAAACCGAACCACCTTGCGGTGGGGCCCATAAAGGATATCACGGTTTCAGATACCAATCGTGATGCGGATGACCGATTCGTGTTACTTCAAATCGGGATAGAGTGGCTGCATGACTTGCTTGGCTTTCCGATCGCTGGTGAAAATGCCCCAGTGCTTTTCTGCACCCTGTTTATTGTTGGGGTCACCCTTCCACGTTTCATCGAATGCCGAAAAGAAAAATGTCGTGATGTTCATGCGGTCGGCCCATGCCAGTAATTCGTTGTAATATTGCTGCTGTTTGTCCTCGTTGGCCCGCCGGCCAAATTCCGATCCAATGGATGCCCAGCCTGCTTCACTGATTAACAACCGGCTGTCCGGCAACGCCGCACGGACCTCGTTCAGATTTTCAATCGTGAACGCCATCCCTTCGTTGATGTCTTTCCCTTCCCAGACCGGGTAGGTGTGAATGGCAACAAAGTCAACGACTTCAGCCAGCGGTTTGCCCTGTTCCGCCCACCACTTGTAATTCTCGGCCACGGTGACGGGTTGCGCGATGGCTGCCTTGACCCGCTTAACGTAGTCAATCACGGATTCGGTGGCGACTTTATGATCATTCCAGTCAACCAGTGCTTCATTGCCGACATTCACGGCCACCACAATTTCCGGATATTCATTGGCCAGCCGGATTCCTCGTTCAATTTCCTGGCCGTTAGACACCCGGTTTTCCGCGAGCGTCCCCGCCGGGATGGGCTCGTTCAACCACGCGCACGTTTCATGGTTGCTCAATTCGGCTTTCAGCCAGATTCCCAGCATCAGTTTGATATCAAATCCGTTTTCCTTGATCAGTTTCAGGATGGTTGCGGAATTTTCACCGCTGTCATAGACCCGTATCAGTGAGAAGTTGTTATCGCGAGTCAGGATCTGAAGGTCTTCCAGTATCTCTGCTTCGGATGGATTCCTGGCTCCTTCTCCTCGATCCGGATGTTGCCCGTTTCTGAATCCCGAATAGCAGATGGCTCGCGAAACACCGGCCAGCAGATCCTCCGGCTGTTGCATCAAAGCCGAATCGTCTGGCAACACGACTTCCTCGGGCTCTGCTGGCCCTTCGTTACTGGTCGTCGTATTGGGGGCCGTTGCGCGAGAGACATCTGGAGTTTTCTCCGCCTTGCCGCATCCGCAGATCAAGAGAATACAGAGAGTTGCCGTTTTCAATACGATCTTTCGCATCAGATTCTGTCCAGGCCACATTGGGTATCGGGTAACGCGATAGCGATGAGAATGACAGAAACGGGATGATAATCAAGCCGTCGGGCGCACCGCGGCGGGCAGAAAATATCTCCCGACATATGGCGACGCAAACGCGTACTCTATTCGCCTGGAAACAGCGTCGTAGAAAGATATCGTTCGCCCAGATCGGGCAACACGACGACGATCATCTTGCCTTCGTTTTCGGGGCGCCGGGCCACCTGGATCGCGGCCCAGGCGGCCGCACCGCAGCTGATGCCACAGAACAATCCTTCCCGGGTCGATAAATCGCGAGTCATCTGTACACAGTCTTCATCCCGGACCTGGATCACTTCGTCGATGATCTCCACATTCAACACGTCCGGGATAAAACCGGCGCCGATACCCTGAATGGTGTGTTTGCCGGGCTGCAGATCCCGGCCACTTCGCCGTTGGCTAATCACCGGGCTGCCCGCCGGTTCCACGGCGATCGATTTCAGTTGCGGTTTACGCTGTTTCAGAACCTCGCTGCATCCCGTGATCGTGCCGCCGGTGCCGACACCGGCTACCAGGATGTCGATTTCCCCTGCCGTGTCACGCCAGATTTCTTCCGCCGTGGTCTGCCGATGAATTTCCGGGTTGGCGGGATTGCGGAACTGCTGCGGCATGAAAAAGTTGTCATTTTCTTCGGCCATCTCGGTTGCTTTGCGGACAGCGCCGGGCATGCCTTCGGCGGCCGGTGTCAGAATCACCTCCGCCCCCAATGCCTTGAGCAGACGCCGCCGCTCGATTGACATGCTTTCCGGCATGCAGACCTTCAGTGTGTAGCCCCGGGCCGCGCAGACATACGCCAACGCGATACCGGTGTTGCCGCTGGTCGGCTCGATGATGACCGTCTTGCCGTTGATCTGGCCTGCCGCTTCGGCCGCGTCGATCATCGCCCGCCCGATACGATCCTTGACACTCCACAACGGGTTCATGTTTTCGACTTTGGCCACGACCTGGGCAACGCATCCGGTCGTCACCCGACGCAATCTGACCAGTGGTGTATTGCCGATACACTGCGTGATTTCTTCGTGTATACGAGGGGCTGTTGTGGTGGACATATTAATGACCTGACGGATTACGCTGGGACTGCCTTGCTGGATGTCACTGCCGCCGCATTGCGTCGACTTCCACGCGGAGTATAACGGTTGGTCCAAATCAGGGTCAACAAAAGTTTGTCCGCGGTTACGACCAGTTGCAAAATGAAACACGGTACAGACGAATTGACGCTGGTCACCGGAGCCTCGGGGTTGGTAGGCAACAATCTGGTCCGCCACCTGCTATCGGTCGGCCGACCGGTCCGGGCGCTGATCCAACAGAGCACGAATTCGTTGCAGGGATTGGATATCGAAACCGTCCAAGGGGATATTTTGGACCCTGCCTCTCTGGAGCGTGCCATGAATTCGGTGCGCTTTGTTTATCATTTGGCTGCCGCGGTGTTGTTTCAGGGTAATTACGAGCCGGAACAGATCCGCCAGATCAATGTCGATGGAACGCGCAACGTGGTTGAAGCCTGCCTGCGCAACGGAGTGCAGCGGCTGGTGCATTGCAGCAGTATCCATGCCTGTTCTCATCTCCCAATGAACGAAGCCATCAATGAGACGCGAGTGTTGGCCATTGGCCCGGGGCATATGGTCTATGATCAATCGAAAGCGCGGGCCGAGCGAGCGGTGATGGCGGGTGTGCAAGCCGGTTTGGACGCCGTGACCATTCTGCCCACCTGGATCTTCGGACCTAATGACTTTCGACCGTCCGCCAGCGGCGAGTTCATGTTGCAATTGATCCAGCGTCGGCTGCCGGCCATTGTTGATGGTGGTTACTACTGTGTTGATGTTCGGGACGTCGCGCAGGCGGCCTGGGCAGCGGAGCGAGAGGGGCGATGTGGCGAGCGATATATACTTCCTGGCCACTACGCCACATTAAGGCAGCTGGCCGATTGGGCCTGCGAATCGGCGGGTGTAAAACCACCCCCTCAGCTGCCGGCATGGGTAGCGACCGTTTCGGCGCCGGCGGTCCAACTGGCTTGCAGAGTATTGAACCGACGGCCGCTGATGACCATGGATTCGGTCAAAATCATCCGCCGGCATCAGCTGATCGAGACGGACAAAGCAGAACGGGAGATCGGTTTCCGCAGCCGGCCCCTGCAGGAGACAATTGCGGATACAATTGGATGGTTGCAGAACGGTTTCCTGGACGGCCGCTACACTGACTGATCGGCGGCGTTGCCGCTGCAAACCACTCGTGCCACAGAAAAGGTTGCACCGGATGTCGATAGAAAATTTGAGTCCGCAAGTTGCCCGTCATGTCTCGAACGAACGACGGGAAACCCCTTCGGCGGTTGCGTCGACGCCCACCTCGGAAAACCTGTTTAGCAGCTATCTGCGACTGTTTCGGGAATTTCGACGGCAGGACCTGATCAATTTCTGTGATCGGCATGACCAGCTGTATCGACAGGCGAAGGAATCCGGTGACCATACTTTGGTGACTCAACATTACTACGGCCTGATGGCTTCGGTCATCGCCACCTATTACGGAGAAGGCTGGCATTTTTGTCCACCGCAGTTCCAGGGACAGAACCGCCGCGAGGCCACCACGGCGCTGTATCGACAAATTGCGGACCGTTTGAACCTGGGACCGAATGTCCACGCGTTGGATGTTGGCTGCGGTGTGGGCGGGATGATGAGATATTTGGCTCGAGAATGTCAGGCCGAGTTGACGGGAATTACGCTTTGCAGCAACGAAGTCGAGCAAGCTAACCAGATTGCGTGTCTGGAAAACCTGGATGAAGTTTGCCAGGTGGTTCAGGGCGATAGCCAGCAGATGCCGTTTGAGGACGAGAGTTTCGACTGTGCCTATGCCGTCTACGCACTGAAGTACTATCCTCAACTCGATCGCGTGTTTTCCGAAATTCGACGCGTGTTGAAACCGGGCGGTCGACTGGTGGCCTATTGCCTGTGCAAATCGAAATCCTATCGGGCGGACAATCCGGAGCATGCGAAACTGCTGAGTGATTTTGAATATTCGACCGCGATGCCGTCGCTGCACAGTGTCCAATCGATGATGGCGGCCGGCCAGACGCACGGTTTGCCTTGCGTGGCTGAGGAGGATCTTTCCACGGACGATTTGAATTGGTACTCCTATTGGGTAGCCAATCCGATGTTGCCCTGGCTGGTTTCGTCGCGGACCGTTTACGGACTGACGCGGTTTGGGGAGGCGACTCGGATTCTGCCACCGGGTTTTACACGTTTCAACGATTACTTCCTGGCCGGAACGTTGCGGCACATCATTCGCGGAGGGCAAATGGGGATATTGACCGGGTCGGCGCTGCTGACGTTTGAAAAACCGAAATAGGTTGACGATTCATTCGGCGGCACTGGTCATCGGCGATCGCCAACCCGCGGTTCTGCTGCGTATTCAGTTTGCCTCATTCCTAAAGCAGACCCGGGATGACCGCTTTGCGATTGGGCGGATAGTCGGCGAATTTTTCCTGGTACCAGCGATGATGGGCCAGGGCACGGGGAAGCAAGTTGGCAATCGTCCAGACGGCAAACGAGAGTCCCGCCAGGTTCCAGCACATCACCGCCCAGCCGCACCACTGCACCATTTCTCCCAGAAAATTGGGACATGAGACCCAGCGAAAAAACTTTCCATACGGAATCTGGTATCCAGTTTCATTACCTCGTCGCAGATTCAAGAGAATGTTGTCGGATACAAAGTTGGTAATCCAGCCGGCGATGAACAGGGCGGCACCCATCCAGAAACGAGGGTCCGCCAGCCATTCTGCCGTGTAGGCATTACCGAACTTGCCTAGCGACAGGCCGTTGAACCAGCCGTTGATCAGTTGGAAGGTAAACGCGAACAGCACGATCAGCAATGGAATCTGCTTGCCCGTCGTGTGGATGCGGAATGGGAAGACAAGACCGCGGTACACGTAATGGAGCATCCACATGCCCCATAACAGCCAGGCGGCGGGAACGCGGTTGCCGACGGTCATCAGAAACACGAGCGAGTACCACCAGATCGCCGGAGATTCCATCAGCAACCAGCCGATTCGATTGCTGATCAATGGTCCATAGCGACCGCTGGCATGTCGGCCGAAGGGGGCCGTGATCCAGAGCGTCAGCGGTAAGACGACGACCCCGAGCAATGTCCAGGCAATAAGCAAAGATGCGGTGGTGGATTCCGACATGGATAGTTCCGACCGTCGCCGATGAACCGAGCACGAAAAGGTCGATTGATTCTAACTGAATTCTGTTCCTCATCGACCTGCCGTGCGTTGCTTGAGCGGTGATTCCCGAATCGGTCACGTCGCATCGGTTGAACATCAGACGCAGCATCCCGCCGTGCGCCGCCTGATTGGAACGAGAGAGGGGCGTTAGGCAAAGCAGCGTCACTGCCGGAGCGATCAACCGGTTTTTTTGTAGAACTTATGCGCGTACTCCTGCTTCTGCTCTTGCGATTCGCACCGACGTGTCGCGTGTGCCGCCTCATTTTCCCGGTCGTTGGGGACGAAAAGACGCTACACCGGGGCGATTCGCGGTATCGCCGTCAAAGTTTGCGCGATCTGAACAAGTGGCAGTAGTTGGCAATTGATCGCCAGCGCGAACGAAATTTTCGATAAGACCGTTATAGGCCGAACTCGTCCGGATCCCTGGTCGTCGAATGTTTTTACGTGTTTCATCTCTGGTGATTTTGACGCTTCTGGTGGGATGTCAGTCTGCATCCCCGCCAGCTTTGAATCCAATTGCTACGTCCCCTTTACCACCTCTCGCCGCCGCCAGATCTGCCGATGGCCTGGATTCGAGAGTCCAACAGGTCGCCTACGAAGAGATCGGGACCGGGAAGCCCGGCGTTGACGAACAGACGGCCGACGCCGAGTTCATTGCCGAAGAGGGGCCCACCTCTGAGACGCTGGGGAGCCTGGAGTCGATTGAGGCTCTGGCATTCGCGGTCAGTCCGGCGATCCAGCGGGCCAAGGCGCGGGTGCAAGCGCTGCGGGGCAAATACGTTCAGGCTGGACTGCCGCCCAACCCAACCGCCGGATTCTTGAGCGATGATATCAATGAATTAGGCAGTCCTGGCCGTTATGGAGTCTACTTCGGCCGTCAAATCGTCCGCGGTAACAAGCTGGAATTATCCCAGGCCGTGGTCTGCTCCGAAATTGAGGCCGCCGAAATGGCCCTGTACGAACTGGAGCAGCGATTGCGGACCGATGTGAGGTTGCGTTATTACGATCTGCTGATCGCCATCGAGAAAATCAGCATCGCGGATCAGCTGGTTGAGTTTTCCCAGGATGCTGTCGACACGACCGAAAAACTGGTGAACGCCAGAGAACAGGCCCGGACCTCGCTGCTGCAGGCCAAGGTCGAACTTCAATATGCCCAGGTCATTCGTCGTCAGGCGTCCAATGAACTGGCCGGAGCTCGCCGCAACCTGGCGGTCCTGATCGGGGAAGAGGATCTGCCGTTCGACACTTTCAGCGGCTCTTTGAATGAAATTGACAGATTGGATATCGAAGCAGCATTCGAGCGCATCCTGGAACAAAGCCCGGAGATTGCCAAGCTGTATAGTCAGGTGGAAGTCGCCCGCCGCAATCTGACCCGGCAGTGCGCCGAACCGATTCCGAATGTCACCTGGCAAGCCACGGTCCTGTACGGACTGGGCAGTGATGACGTTGTGTCGGGGCTGCAGGTCGGCATGCCAATCCCGATCTTGAATCGGAACGAAGGTGCGGTTGCTCAGGCCAGAAAGGAAATTGTTTCTGCGGAACGTAATGCGGAACGAACCGCGCTGCGATTGCGGGAAAGACTGGTGAACGCCTACCAGGCCTACATGGACGCCAAATTGGAGGTGGACGCTTTCAATTCGGAAATTCTGCCGACTTCGCTGGAGACGGTCCAATTGGTATCCCAGGGGTTTCGGCAAGGTGAAGTGAGTTACCTGGAACTACTGGTCGTGCAACGGACTTTTTTTCAGGTCAATTTGGCCAACATCGACCGACTTCGCGAGATGTGGCGACAGAGGATCGTCATCGAGGGGATGTTATTGTCCGGCAGTTTGCAACAGCCTTGAAGCAAGTCGCATGGACGTTTGGTGTGTGCCTCCCTCATGTTCCAGATCGATGTGAACGAAAAGACGCTACAGCGGGACGATACACGTTGTAGAAAAACCCGGGAGTCAATGCTGGCAGATCATCGGCGCTGCCACAACGGGCCAAAATTGGTAACTTCTTCCCGCCGGTACGCGACGATCCGCCGGTACGGACGCGACTTGGCTGCCGTGTGAGAAATTGGAATTTCCACCATCCTCGATTCGGTCAACGTGATGGAAACAACACTGCATCGCCAGCTGAAGGAACACTACTGTTCGGATGACAGCCAGTTGGAAGTCAAGTTGGGCCGATATCGAATCGACGTCGTTTCCGGTGATCGCCTGATCGAAATCCAGCATTCCGGTCTCTCCGCCATCGGCCGAAAGATCAGCAACCTGGTACAGGACCATTGTGTGGATGTGGTCAAGCCGATCGTGCTTCGCAAGAAAATCATCAAGCTGTCAAGAAAAAACGGGAAAGTTGTATCACAGAGATTCAGTCCGCGTCGGGGAGGATTCCTGGATCTGTTCGACGAACTGCTGTACTTCACCCGCGTCTTCCCCCACGAAAGGCTTCGCATCATTACGCCTCTGATCGAGGTGGAAGAAATTCGTTACCCGGGTCACGGTCGGCGGCGTTGGAAGCGCCACGGCGACTTTGTTGTCAAAGACCGCCTGCTGAACCGCATCGTCGATTCCCAGATTTATCAAACAGCGCAGGACCTGCATCGTCATCTGCCACCGTTGAACCAGCCATTTGATACGCGGCAGGTGGCCGAATCCCTGGAGATTAAACGCTGGCAGGCGCAACGGATGGCCTATGTGCTCAGAAAGACCGGTAGTATCCGTAAGGTTGGGAAAAAGGGGAATTCTCTGTTGTACAAGCTCGCTGCGAGTAGCGGATCGGGTCGCGCGGACAAACGCCATGCGGGAAGGAACGTGGCATGAAAAAAACGCAGGCCAATTCTGAGCCTGCGCCAAACAGTGGATCTGTTCCGTCCGATCGCTCAGACCTTTGAAGTGCTTCGCGTTCTTGATTCCCTCAGCCCGCGGCTGAGAATGTCCCGCAGCAGAGGGGAATAATCTTCGAACTTGGTTCTGTCGGGGGCCCCGTTGGAGTACTGGTAGATCGCGTCTCGCGGCTTTTTGCCGAGCGAGATCAGCGTCGAGCTGACGGTACCGAATTCCCTGTTTCGCATCACCATGCTGGGGCGACCGGGGGAGTTTGGGGAGCGTGCGAAGACTTTACTGGCCACGGCCAGGAATTTCACCGGCGAATCGAGTGTTTGCAAGGTCAGCAGTCGGCGAGCCATGTTCACGCGTTCGTCGCGAGGATCGTTGATGTCGTTTTCACCCACGATGCTCAATCCACGTTCTATTTCGACCACATCCGTTTCGTCGCCAGCATGGATGGTCCATGCACAATCGGAATCTGCCACCACGTAATTCGCACCGTCATATTGACCGGAATCCAGCTCTTCCAGGCACATGTCCAACGCAGCGCGAGCCGTTGTGCAGCGCAATAATTCGCGGCAGAGCACTCCCCGAGATAGCGGACTTGCCGGGGTTTCCCGTCGTTTTCGCCGTACGAGGCCAACAAACATGCCATTCTGGTTGATTCCCAGGCAAGTTCCTCCCGTTCCGGGGTCGATACTGGCGAGGATACGGGGTTTGCCAGATTGTATGGAGGGCGTAGGGCAGGAGCGTTCGAGTATTTCGTCGCGATTATATGCAATCAAAATCGGGGCATCCGGTACCAAATGATAAACAACTGCCATTAGGCTCATGAGCACATCCGTTTTTTCAAAGATCATTGGTCATCGTTAAACATCTGGACCAATTTAGCGTTTCCGGTCGCATTCGACACCCTAAAAAGGGGGGTATGAGGAACATTTGCAAGCCCCCCGAGGTCGGGTTCGGTTTTCCCAGCCGTTGTTTGATGGCCCCGCCAGGTTGGACTTCCCAAACGAAGATGATTTCGGTGTTTTCGCGTCCTTTACAAGTTGAAAGTACGGCCCTTGGACCGGAATCAATCAACCGCAACGGCAATCGAGTTGGATTGACAACGAGGCAACATTTGAAGTTTTGGACTTAAAGCCCGGCTCTGCATAGCATAAGATTCGTGGTTTACCTGTCCTTGAACTTCGCCTGCTCATTTTGATGTCGACGGTTACTCAAAATTCAAAGCTGGTTCAGAGCCCAAGTTCAGCTTCCAATCTGCTGGGCGTTCGAATTGCAGCGATTGGTGCCTACGTGCCTGAAAACGTTGTTACCAATGAAGATCTGGCGAGTCTGGGCTGTGATTCGGAGTGGATTGTGCAGCGGACGGGCATCCAGTCCCGTCGTCATGCCTCAAAGGAACAGGCGACCAGCGATCTGGCCTATAATGCGGCGACCGACTGTCTGCAGCGTGCCGGCGTGGGAGCCGAAGAGATTGATTTGATCATGGTTGCCACGATGACGCCGGATCATTACACGCCGTCGTCGTCCTGTCTGGTGCAGGCTCGTTTGGGGGCCAGTTGTGCCGCCATGGACGTGAACGCCGCCTGTTCGGGGTTCCTGTATTCCCTGATCACTGGCAGCCAGTTCATCAAGACGGGCTGCTACAGGAAGGTCTTGATAATCGGCGCCGAAAAAATGTCGATGGTCATCGATCCTCAAGACAAGAAAACCTACCCGTTGTTTGGAGACGGTGCCGGAGCGGCCTTGCTGGAAGCCGACCCCAACCCGGATCAAAACGCGGCCTCGGGCATCCTCGGTTTTCGACTGGCATCCGTGGGTGAATTGGCCGAAAGCCTGGTGGTACCCGGTGGCGGGTCTCGTAAGCCGGCCAGCGAAGAAGTGGTTCGCAATCGCGAACAGTTCGTCAGAATGGAAGGGCGGACGGTATTCAAATGGGCGGTCCGATTGATACCGGAAATTGCCGACGGAACGCTGCGGCGGGCGGGCATGACGCTGGATGATATCGACCTGATCATCCTGCATCAGGCCAACGAAAGAATCATCAAGGCCGCCACGGAGGATTTGAAAATCGACCCCTCGCGGGTGGTTTTCAATCTGGCCCACTACGGAAATACCTCGGCGGCCAGTATACCGATTACGATCAAGGAAATGCTGGAAGCCGGCCGAATCAAACGAGGCGATCACCTGCTGTTGGCTGGATTTGGCGCCGGTTTGACCTGGGCTTCGTGCGTGGTTCGCTGGTAAGCCTTAGCCTGGCTGAGGTGATGCCCGGTGGTTCGACGGATCAGTCCAGCGGAAATTCGTCGCTCATCAATTCCTCGGTATACAGCGGCAGATACCGATAATACACCTCAAGTGTCAGGCAGCTTAACGACGTGGCGTACAGGCGTCCGCCGGGAGCCTGATACTGGCCATCGGGGTTGAACAGCCAACTGCCGCGGGCCGGTCCCTCCTGGACCTGAGTCTCCACGAGAAAGTCGCGCATTTCCAGATTCCATTTTCGCCAGACTTCTCCGCCGTAGTGTTTCATCAACTGGGTCGCGTAATAGTTGTAATACATGTTGACGACCTCATCGGCATCGACATCGGGTCCCTCAGAGGAAAGCCAGTTAACGCCGGTCAGCATCCCCTGGTTTTCGCGATCCCAGCCCAGGTACATGCGGCACAGCAGACCCACTGCGGTACGGGCCCGGTATTGACGATCGAATTTACCGGTCGCCGTTTTCACCGGCTTCAACTGGTAGCCGTAGTAGGCACCATAGTCGGTCGAAACACTGTCCAGGAACTTCTTGGCCAATTTCAGGGTCTTCTGGTTGACCTTCAGGCCGGTCGCCTTGCCGCTTTTCAAGGCCATGATTTGCCACCCGACAACCGACGTGTCTCCCGGCTCGCGAAACGCGTATCGCCAGCCACCGCCGACCGGATCCTGGCAGTCTTCGATGAAGTAGAGTGTTCCCTGGGCAAAATCCCTCAGTTTCTCGTCACGGGTCATGGCGTAACACTCGTTAAAGACAATCGCCACCAGGCCGTGGGAATACATCTCGCCATCCCGATCCCAGTAGGTCAGGCCCTTGCCCTTGCGATTAGCCGACTCCATCAGGAATTTCAGGCCATCAAAGACAACTTTCTTATGCTTGCCATTACGATGAGTTTGCCCGTTGCCCAGAAAGGGAAGCAGGGCCAAGGCGGTAGCTCCCATACGGGCTTCGGTTTTTTCGCCCGGATTGGGCGAAGTGCGGGGACGATTGTTGACCTGGGGTCCGATCGTGTGGTCCAGATCCCAGCCGCCATCTGGCCGTTGGTGGTCGGCGATCCACTGGAGAGCCAGCCCGACGGCGGCCTCGCTGGCCGCATTGCCACCGAATTTGCGTAGCAGCTGGTTGCGGGACTGCGCGCTGCGCCCTCCGAATTCATTGGCGGTAGCAGACTGGCTCAGTTCATTAAACTGTTGACCATCGAAACTGGTCGAGTCGGCCGCCAGCAGATTCGACGAATCGGACAAGACATCGGTCTCAATCGCCATCGGCTCAGATTCGGCAGAAAATTCCTGGCTGGGGGGGGCCGACAGTTGGCTTTCCAGTGGATCGGCCGCATCGAGTTCAAGATGGTCGAGGCTGAATTCGGACTCATTTACAGCCGCGATGTCGGTTTCGGCCGCTTCCAGGCTGATTGTCCGGTTCTGCTCCGTGGTGACCGCAAACAGAGCCAGCAGCAGAACCAACGATAAATTGACCAGAAAGCTCGCCAACCAGCTGGGTATGGTGTTGAAAATCAGGAAAGTACGATCAGGGCGTTCCTCATCGGCTGACTGGATCGGCGGGTACTGGATGTCGGCCGCCGGTTGACCTGGCTGGATGCTTGCCTGGACGGGTCTGGATACTTCCGGCATGGGGGCGGGCAGACAATCAGGGTCAGACGAACACTGGCCGGTCAGAACGTCGTGGCAGTCCCGGCCAACAGCCTCAATCATAGATCGGTTTTCAATTTTTCAAACCAAACTAAATTGGGAAAAGCCGGCGACAGGTCGTATTTTGCATTTTTCTGGTTCGGGTTATGCTCGGGCTGCCAGGTATCCAGTTTGACCGGTACCTTTGTTAGTTCGGCAGCGCCGCAACCCCTTCAACGAAACGTCCAGATTGACTGTTCAAAGACATTCAGAGACCATCCGAAATGGCGAGGAATTGCGGGAACGGATCTCGGTGGCCAAGCGGTCCGGCAGGTCGATTGGTCTGGTCCCGACGATGGGAGCCTTGCACGAAGGTCATATCAATCTGGTACGGGAATCTTGCCGACAGTGTGATGTTACGGTCGCTTCCATCTTCGTGAACCCGACACAATTTGCCCCGGGCGAGGACTTGGACCGCTACCCCCGCGCGATATCCCAGGACCTGGACAAACTGAGCCATGCCGGCGTGGAACTGGTTTTTGTGCCGGAGACGGATGAGATTTACCCGCCCGGATGTACAACGTCGATCAAGCCACCTGTCGTGGCAGCACGACTGGAGGGCGAATTCCGTCCGACCCATTTTGCAGGGGTGTGCACGGTTGTCTTGAAACTGCTGAACCTGGTACAGCCGGACTGGGCATTCTTTGGCCAGAAGGACTGGCAACAGTCTCGAGTGATCTGTCGCATGGTCGGAGATTTGAATGTACCAGTTCAGGTGTTGACCTGTCCGACCACCCGCGATGCAGACGGCTTGGCTCTGAGTTCCAGGAATCACTACCTGACCACTGACCAGCGGCAAGTCGCGTTGGCGATCAATCGATCATTGCAGGCCGCGGCTGAGGAGATTCGATCGGGGCAGGTCAATGCCCAACGATTGATGGCGGAAATGAGACAGTCCCTGATTGACGGCGGCATCACGAAGATCGACTACGCGGTGATTGCCGACCCGGAAACGTTGGAATTGGTCGATTCGATCCGTGGCCCCGTTGTTCTGTTGATCGCCGCCTACGTGGATCAGATCCGGCTGATCGACAACTGCCTGATTCGATAAATGCGTCAGACCCTGTTCATTATCGATCACTATCTGTTTGCCGAGCACTGGCTGCTCATTGGCTGGCTGCTGCTGGGATTGGCTTACGCCGGCTACCTCTGGGCGGTTGGTCAACGCCAAGAGATTGCTGGTTTCGTGCCCTTGTTTCTGATCGTTGCTGCGCTGGTTCATTTTGTCCTGCCCAACTTTGAAACGATGGGAGTCAATCCCGATGACCCGAACGGACCTCTGGTTCCTGTGGGTTTGGCCGTCCGCGGTTACGGAACAATGCTGTTGCTGGCGTTGATTGCCGGAATCGGCAGCTGTCTGTACCGATCTAGGCAGATTGGGCTGGATGCGGAGAAAATGCTGTCCTTGAATTTCTGGATGATTGTCGCCGGAATCATCGGAGCGAGGCTGTTTTACGTTATCCAGAAATTCGACAGTTTTTCGGAGGTGGGTGGCAAGGAGTTGTTGTTCCGGCTGCTGGACATGACATCCGGCGGTCTGGTCGTGTACGGCAGTCTGATCGGCAGTATGTTTGCGGTGGGGGCATTCCTGGCCTGGCACCGAATGCCCTGGAGGCGGGTTCTGGATGTTCTGGCGACCGGTATGATGGCGGGCGTGGCCATCGGCAGGATCGGCTGCTTGATGAACGGCTGTTGTTTTGGCGGCGTCTGCGATGATCCGTTTCCCGGAGTCCATTTTCCCGCAGGATCGCCACCCTACGTGCATCAATTGCGAACGGGCCAGCTGTTCGGAATTCAGAGCCGCCCGGATGAAACCGATGCCTTCGGCCACCGGTTGAAGGTCCTCGCGGTGGAAAGCGGCAGTATTGCCGAACGATATGGCGTGCAGTCGGGCGATGAGATCCAGATCTATCTTTCGCATCCTCAGAACGACGATATCCAGGCCCGGCTGCGAGCGGCTAAAGCAGGACTCGACGTATCGGTGGAGGCCATCATTACCGGTGCGTCCGGCGGGCCGATCGTCATTCCGGTCTCCACCTTGCCGGACCGATCGTTGCAGACGCATCCCACGCAGATCTACAGTACGATGAACGCGGCGCTACTGTTCCTGTTCCTGTGGTTCTACTACCCGTGGCGAAGAAGCGATGGAGAGGTCTTCGCACTGATGCTGGTCTTTTACTCCATCGGACGGTTTCTGTTGGAAATCGTTCGCCGGGATGAAGCAGGCCAATTTGGAACCGAGTTGACGATTTCCCAATGGATCAGCGTTATTGTGCTGACCGCCGGGCTCGCGAGTTTGGCGTGGATCAGATTCCAGCCCGTTCCCAAGCGTTGAAGTGAGGTTTTCTACAGCCGATTTCTTGCCGATTGCTCGGCCAGTGGATCGAAAAAGGAACGATTTTCCGTTAAAACGGCCGCAATTTACACTCGCGAAGCAAGATTCGCGAAATATGGAACCTGTCCTCCCATGGTCGCGTCCAAGTGATGAACGAAACACCGGCCAGGTACGATGATAAACGGTTGATCGAATTGACCTTGGCGGGCGATCGCGAAGCGTTCGGATTCCTGGTCCGTCGGTATCAGGACCGGCTTTACAACGGCATGGTGCAGGTGTTGAGAAATGAATCCGAGGCAGAAGATGCGGTGCAGGAGGCATTTATCCTGGCGTTAACCAAGCTGGAGACGTTTCGGGGCCATAGTGCGTTTTTTACATGGCTGTATCGGATCGCCTACAACGTGGCCGTGACGCGGATCCGACGCCGTAAACCAGCGCTTTCGATAGACCATGCACCAGATGAATTACGACTGCAATTGCCCGATAACCAGCCGATGCCAGATGCGGGTTTACTGCAACAGGAACGGGCGGGCCAGCTGATGCGGGCGCTTGATCTGCTGTCCGACGAGCATCGGATCATTCTGGTATTGCGAGAAATGGAAGAGATGGATTACTCACAGTTGTCGGAGGTTCTTGATTTACCGATCGGGACCGTTCGCAGCCGGCTGCATCGCGCCCGTTTGCAGCTGAAAGAGTTGTTGGAATCGATGGGCAAAGAGTGAATTGATTACGAGTCCGTTCAAGATAACCGCAAATTGGCCGCCTTCGTTTCAAGGCAGCTGGAATCGAAGATGACCGATAGACCACTTCCTGACGACCTGATCAGCGGCTACTTGGATAACCAGCTGCCGGCCGAGGAACGTCGCGTGTTCGAGGCGCTGTTGCGAGAGAGTCCGTCGGCCCGCAGGCTGTTGTCAGCGCTGGAACGGCAGTCTGGCGAAGTCAGCCAATTGCCCGGATACCGGCTGGATACCGGTTTCGCGGATCGCGTGATGGCCGATCCGCGGACGGGTGTCGGCTTCGATCGAATCGACGCGGCAACGCCCACCGCCGCCAATCTCAACTCGCTTAACCGGCGATCGGCGGTGGCCGCAATCGTTTCTTTGGCGGCTCTAATTCTGGTGGCGGTTTTTCTGCAACAACCGCGGGTCGCCAACCGGAAAAACGAACTGAGCCAACTCGACGCCTCGCGACTGCCTGATGAGGCCAAACCGGCGGGTGTCGAAATGCAAACCCGTCGCGAGTTTGGAGAAACCCGGAACAGCGAGACCGCCGCACTGGATATCGTCGGTCAAGGTAAGGGAGGACTTGAGCGAGCGATGCCGCGGGCCGGCTTCGGCGGGGGACGTCTTCCGGCAAAAGAAGATTTGCCATCGGTCGAGAAACTCCAGATGGGGCAGAAACCAGCCGAGCGTGAATTGGGAAGCCGCATCGTGGGGCAGGCTGCTGCGGCCCAACCAGCGAAGGATGTGCGCGAATCGGAAGATCTTTTCCACCCTGGTGACAAACTGGCGAGTCGAGCCAAAGAAGCGTTCCAGCCGTCGGGAGACGGATCGCCGGATCCTGAGTCGGCGTCAGGCCAGGCGCAGGCTGCCGGTGGAATTGGGTCAGCCCGAGCACGGGAATGGCGGGGACGATCCCACGGCGATCCCACGGCCAGTCCATTGCCGTTGGCGTATAGTCACGTGATTGAAATCGCCTTCCCCAACGGTCCGCAGGGTACGGCCCGGTTTATGTCGGCGCTGAAGCGAAACAACATTGCGCTACAGACGGAACCGCAGGGTGGCAATACCGCTCAATCCAGGATGTACATCGTCACCGCGCCTCCCGGCCAGATGACGGCCTTGATCGCGGACCTTTCCGATCAAGCAAAGATTGCCGGCTATCGTCTGCCCTCCGAACCGAACTCTTTGGAATGGAACGACCGCCTTGGCTTCGCACTTCCCTTGGCGGCCAGTGATCGGGCGGCCGAGGTTCGCGAATCACGAACTGACCTCGGCCGGAAGGCATTGGCCGCGCGCTTGCCTTCGAACACGCTTGCCGATTCATCGCCGGCTAATCGGCCGCAACCATCCGCTGCTATTCCGGCGAGGCCCGGATGGGATGGGTCGAATCGAGTGGGAAAGCCACCGTCGGCCGGAACGGAATCGTTAAAACGATTTGGCTTCGCACGGGAACTGGAGGGTGTGCTGGAGTTTGACGGAATGCGTGGACAGGTTCCCGGAGCGGATGCAGGGGTTCAACCACCGGGTGAAGAGGGGACGAGGGCGGGGAACGCGCGTTTCAATTTGACAGCCTCCGATCGGGACAGCCTGGAGAGTTATCTGGCACGGCCTGCCCAGCCGTCGCCATACCGGCGTTTTCTGGTATTGATTCATGCGCAGCCTCCGACTTCCGATGGTGAAGGGTCACCGACGTTGGACAACGAACCGCTGGAAGGTGATCCGCCTTGAGAAACAGACCGGGCGCTTCCAGTTGAAGGTCATTAACAGCTTTTCCACATCATCGTTGACTGCCGCAATGGGCAAAAACAACGTGGCTGCCCGGTAAGTTCGATTTTTTGCAATCGGACTTCAACTCCTATCGCTGTCCGTTAGTGTTATGGGCCGCCGCGGTGCAGCTGGAGTCTTGCGATCGACCAAGGCTGCGGAATCAAGGATCATTCATTAAGGGAGTCACCGTCGGACGTGGATAACAAAACGGAAGCAACGCTGGAAATCGATCAGCTTACCCTTGCTCAGCAACAACAGTTCGATGATCGGACAGGCGCATTTGTTGGTCAGTGGCATCAGTTGATCAGCACGACGAACTGGGAAAAGGGAGCCATCATTACGGCCTGGCAGGCGGATCTGGAAAAAGCGGGTTTGCCCAGGTCCAGTTATTCTGACGAGCGATGGAGTCAGCTGGCGGGTGGTGCGACTCCGCAACACGTTGGACGTCTGCGTAGGACATTTGCCCGTTTTGGCAAGGTTTATCCGGAGTACACCGGCCTGTACTGGAGTCACTTCCATGCGGCGCTGGACTGGGATGACGCGGAAATGTGGCTGGAAGGTGCATTGCAGAATTCCTGGTCGGTTTCCCGCATGAGAAACGTTCGCTGGGAGACGATGGGTAGCCGACCGGAGGACCAGCCGAAAATCGAAGAGATCGTGATCGCCGAAGACGATGAAGAGGTTCGGTCTGAGCGGGAACCGGAGCGAAGTACGGCAGACCGTAATTTTACGGAAGGTCCACTTCCGGAAGGACCGGATTTTGGTGATTCCGAATCCACGCGTTCGGTTGGTGCTGAAAATGGCCGAGATCGGATGGACGCCGAAGTGACCGAGAATTCAGTAGAAAAAATCCGACCATTCGAATCCTTCCGCGATTTGCCGGATGATATTCGCCATGCCGCGAATGCCTTCAAGATCGCCATCATCAAACATAAATCGGAAGGGTGGGAAGAAATCTCACTAGATGAACTTTCCTGCTTGCTGGATGCCTTGAAAGCCCTCGCTTCTTCACCTGCTTGACGATGCCTTTGAGACGCCGGCTTGAGGCTGAAGAATCAGCTTCAAATCGACTCGCTTTGTGTTACAACTGCGGCTTATGGTCTGTCCGGAGCAGGTAGGAAAAATGGCGGTCAAAATTGCGATCATCGGTGCCGGTGGCATGTTGCAGTATCACGTCGCCGGATTCAAGCGTGCGGGGGCGGAACTGACCGGCATTGCCGATGTTGATCTTGAGTCCGCCCAAAGAGTGGCGAAACCCCATGATATTCCCCGTGCCTTTGGTGATGTTTCCAAATTGTTGGCGGGATGCGATGCGGATGCGGTCAGCATCATCGTTCCCAACAAGTTTCATCATCCGCTGGCGATCCAGTGTTTGGATGCAGGCAAGCATGTGTTCTGTGAAAAACCTCCAGCACTGAATGCGGCAGAAGTGGAAGACATGATCGCAGTGGCGGAGTCGCGCGGCAAACGGTTGATGTTCAATTTCAACAATCGTGCTCGTCCCGAAGCTTATGCGGTCATGGAGTTGATTGCCGAGGGCAAGATCGGAAAGATCAATTCGGCTCAGGCAAAATGGGCGCGACGGACGGGCATTCCGGGCTTTGGTGGCTGGTTCACCAATCGGGCGTTGTCGGGAGGGGGGCCGCTGATTGACCTGTTGCACATGATTGACCTGGCCATGTATTTCATGGGTTATCCCGATCCGGCCCATGTCCTTGGGCAAACCTTTGACAACTTTATTGGTGACCGAAGTTTCAAGGGTCCGTGGGGTATTGCGGATCAGGAAGATGGCATTACCGATGTCGAAACGGCAGCCCACGCGTTCGTCACATTTCAAACCGGGCAGGTCTTGAGCCTCTGGGTTTCCTGGGCGGAAATGGTTGAACGGGAGGAGGTGTCGGTGGTATTCCAGGGAACGGCGGCCGGCGGCAAAATGCAGCGGCTATTTGCCGAGGACGGAATCGACCGTACGGCCAACGATACCCTCGATCTGTACTATCAGGCACAGGGAGAATCGGTTACGCAACGGATCGAGGTAGAGGCCTGTGAGGATATGGGCAGATCCCGGTCCGCAGAAAATTTCGCGCTGTCGATTGAAGGCAGGGAATCGCCGCTGAATACGCCGGCTCAGGCCTTGACGCTGATGCGAATTATCGATGCGGTCTATCAATCGGCGGCCGATCGGATGCCGGTCTCGCTGCTGAGGCATTAGGGGGAGTTGATGGCATGGCCTTGAACCGGAAGCTGAGAATGGGCATGGTGGGTGGTGGCCGCGGTGCCTTCATTGGTGCGGTTCACCGGATGGCCGCCATCATGGACGGGAAAATCGAGCTGGTGGCCGGAGCCTTTTCGGCGGATCCGGAAAAGAGCCGATTGTCCGGGCAGGATCTGTTTCTGGCTCCCGACCGTGTCTATCCCAGTTACCAGCAGATGGCCGAACAGGAGTCAAGGCTTCCGGAACAGGAACGGATTGATTTCGTCAGTATCGTGACTCGCAACGATACTCACCACGTGATCGCTCGCACGTTTCTGGAAGCGGGGTTTCATGTTGTCTGCGAAAAACCCCTGACCTGCACGCTCAGCGAAGCCAAGTCATTGGCCGAGATCGTGAAGCATTCCGGACGGGTCTTCGCGCTAACGCATAATTACACCGGATATCCGATGGTCAAGGAGGCCCGCGATCTGGTCCGCGACGGCCATTTGGGACGAATCCTGAAGGTTGTCGTGGAATATCCTCAGGGATACGCCGTCACGGATATCGGCGACGATCCGAATCGAGCCATTTCCAACTGGCGAATGGATCCCCAGGTATCGGGCACATCCAACTGCATTGGTGATATTGGTTCCCATGCTCACAATCTGGTTCGTTACATCACCGGTTTGGCAATCGAGGAATTGGCAGCGGATCTGTCGACCTTTGTTCCCGGCCGGTCGCTGGACGATGATGGCAACATGCTGGTCCGCTACCGGGGCGGGGCACGGGGCATTCTGTACGCTTCGCAGATTTCCACGGGCGAAGAAAACAACCTGAACCTTCGCGTCTATGGAACCAGCGCGTCGCTGGAGTGGCATCAGGAACATCCCAACGAATTGACGGTCAAATACGCCCAGCAGCCACGTCAGATTCATCGTCGTGGGAATGTCTATAATGGCGCCGCCTGTCAACGCAATACCCGACTGCCGTTCGGTCATCCGGAGGGGTTCATCGAAGCGTTTGCCAACATCTACCTGGCCGTCGTTGATGCCATTGTGGATTACCAACGGGGTCAATATTCAGGAGCCGGGGACCATGATTTTCCCGGTGTGGATGACGGCGTCGCCGGGATGGCCTTTATCGAAGCCGCCGTGCGGTCGTCAAGCCAGAACGCGGCCTGGATCGCGATCAACGAATAACGACCACTACCACGGTTGATCGCGATCATCGCGATTTTCCTGCCTGCCGGATTCCACTCGATCGCGACGGCGCTGACGTCGTTTCTGCAACCGCTCACGCATTTTGGGCATCAGCCTTTGATCGTTATTCTGGCGTCTATCCAGTAGATCCGCCATGCTCTCGCGGGTCCGCCCCAAGATCTCCGCTGCCCGTTCCAGTACGACATCGGATTGCCACAGTTGTTGTAGCGAGTCAGGCCACGCTTTCGGCAGTTGAGGCTTCAAGATCGGCTTGTCCAGGGTGCCACTGGCAACGAGCACAAACGGATCGGTTCCGATCAGTCTGGCCAATTCCGAATCTCGAACGCCTTGTCCTGGTAACTTAACTCGAATCTGCATGTCCAGGCTGCGGTCCAGGCCGACCGAGCCCAAGGTCTGTACTTCAATCGATTTGCCACCGTGGGGCAGTACCATGGCAAAACCCTGATGGTAAACGCGTCCGTCTGCGACGTGGAATTCGATCGTCGAATCCTCAATGACATGCATCTGGTCCGGAATGGGAAACACCAGAAACTGGTCGATCAGTCGGACGATGGAACGCGCTATGGAGTCCTTGATCGAAATTGCGGCGCTGTGCAGCTGGACGACGCCGGCGACATCGAACGCGGGACTGGATCGTGCGAAGTCCGTCGCCATCAGCGGCAGCTGAAATCGTTGCAGCTGAAGCGTGAAGTCGCCCTCGATGTCAATTTGTGAAGCCAGCAAGGGCGCCACCAATTGCAATCCGGAATGGCAAATCTCCGGCGTCAGTTTCTGCCTTTCGAAGATCGTCACCGGATCGATCACGAATAGCGAACCGTTGTTCGATGGTTGCAGGCGGAAGGTGACATTGAAATGGGCAAGATCCACGGCGGGGATGTCATCCCGCTGGCTGCGAACTCGAATCGTGGCGTCCCGGATCAAGGCCGTCAACTCGGGTAGCTCCGAATCGGAATCAGGTGGCGGCCTGGGCGCAATGTTTCGTCGATCTGTGTTCGACTCGGGCAACCGATCGAGAATGACATCCACGTCGGGATGAACAAACGTGATGGGTCCCAGGTTGGAACGCTCCCACAACAGGGCAGGCCAGGATTTTTCCGTATCGATCTGCTGGATTCGTACATCCGCGCCGCCATCGGGAAATCGAACATGAAGACCGTTAATGGCCAGTGGCGAAAAGTATCCGAACGACGCTCCATCGCTGGTCACCTGAATGGCCGGGTCGGCAACGAATGAGGAAAACAACCGATTGCGTAGCGGTGTGTTTGCCAACACCCAGGGCAAGACAAGCAGTGCGGTGAGCAAAGCGATCAAGGCTGCGGCCATCCAGCGAATCCATCGGCGGGACCTGATTGCGTGGCGTGGGTTGGATTCGTTGTTCATTTCGCATGGGCCCCAGCGGGCATCCGGTCAGCAACGGAATGACCGGTCTTGAAATGGTTGGCCACAGACCAGTGATATCCGTTTCATCTTAGTCTAAGGACAGGTGTTAACGAAAAAACCGACTCCGTTCGCCGCCGCCGGCCGTCCGGTGGCGGCTTTTTGACGCAGGTTTTGGATTGCCGGATGGAGCCGTAGGCAGCCGGTTCTGCCGGGGTTAGCCAACAGCTTACTACTTTTGGCCCCCTGGTTGGGCTACAATGAGATACAAATATCTTTCTGGAAAAGGCAAGTAAACGACGATGGAAAATGTGATAACTCTGGCTCAGGGTGAACTGGGGCCGGCCCAATTGATTGGCATCGCGATTGGCTTTGTCGTTCTGGTCGTGGGTGTGGTTCTGTTGGGAATCCTGTTTTCCTACTTCAACTGGTGGATCCAGTCGTTTCTGACGGGTGCAAGAGTCCGCATCTGGGATCTGATCGGCATGACGTTTCGCAAAGTGCGGCCAAGTGTGATTGTGCCCAGCAAGATCATGGCGACCCAGGCCGGTTTGAATGATCCAGAGATCACGACCAAGGCATTGGAAGCCCACTACCTGGCCGGCGGTCGGGTCCCCAACGTGATCCAGGCGCTCGTTGCCGCTCACAAGGCCAAGACGATTGCTCTCAGTTTCCGCGAAGCGGCGGCCATCGATTTGGCGGGCCGTGATGTGTTGGAGGCTGTCAGAACCAGTGTGAATCCGAAGGTGATCGATTGTCCCGCCAAGGGCGCATCACGAAAATCCCTGGATGCCGTTGCCAAAGACGGAATCCAGTTGAAGGTTCGGGCGCGTGTCACGGTCCGTTCCAATCTGCAGCAATTAATTGGTGGAGCCACCGAAGAGACCATTATCGCCAGAGTAGGGGAAGGGATTGTCAGTGCGATTGGATCGGCCGTGGATCACAAAGCCGTCCTGGAAAATCCCGACGTGATTTCGAAAGCGGTGCTGGCCAAACGGCTCGACTCTCAGACGGCCTTTGAGATCGTTTCGATCGATATCGCAGACATTGACGTGGGAGACAACATCGGGGCCAGTCTGCGTGCCGATCAAGCCGAAGCGGACATGCGGGTTGCCAATGCCGCTGCCGAAGGCAAACGGGCCATGGCGGTTGCCAAGGAACAGGAAAACCAGGCCAGTGTCGAACAGAGCAAAGCCAAGCTGGTCGAAGCCGAAGCCGAAGTTCCGCGGGCTATGGCGGACAGTTTCCGCAGCGGTCGGTTGGGGATTATGGATTACTACAAATTAAGGAACGTTCAGGCCGATACCGATATGCGAAAATCGATAGCTTTGGCCGGCGGTGCGTCTTCGGAGAAAACAGAATTGGCCCGATAAGGACAGACCGCCATGGCTCGTGACATTGAAGAATTCCTGCGCCGCGCGGCGGAACGCCGGAAACAGCAACAACAACGCCAACGGACGCCTCCGCCGTCGCAGCGGGTGCGCCAGATGGTTGAACAGGCCGATGTAGAAGTCGTTGCCGGCGACGTAGAGGTTGTCGCGCCGAAACGAAAACGTCGGCAACCGGCCAAGCCCAACCTGCGTGATGAGAGTGTACAGGATCACGTCAAGCGGCATATCGATACCTCCGATATCACCGAGCACGCCATTCATCTGGGTGAGCGAATCCAGCATGCGGATGAACGATTGACGTCTCGACTGAAGCGGAAATTTGACCACGACGTCAGCAAACTGGACGACCGACCGACAGTACAGGACGATGTCGTGGCCAGCGTGAAACAGGAAGAAATTTCACGTTTTGCACAGGACCTCGTGGACATGCTCCGAAGCCCCAGAAGCATTCGGCAGGCGGTGTTGATCGGCGAGATTTTCAATCGACCCAATTTTGATTGAATAACGCCGTAGCCCCGTGGCAACTGGAATTTCGGGCTTCCAGGGCAGGGGAGTCCAGTGCCGTTGCGGACTGGCGGGTGATTCGCACAATAAATTGCCGACTTCTTACCCAACCATCGAATCGTGGCGTTGTACTCGCGACGAGGGTTCCGGTTATGTTTCAGGCAAAAGGGCGGGTCATCCGATATGAGCCAGGTTGAAAAACGCATGCTGGATACGGGCACCATCCGTGACGACTTCCCCATCCTGAATCAGCGGATCTACAGGAATCGCCCGTTGGTTTACCTGGATAACGGAGCGTCAACCCAGCGGCCCCGTCCTGTCATCCAGTCGATCGTCGACTGTTACGAACAGACCTATGCCAACGTGCATCGAGGCATCCATTACCTGAGTGAACGGTCGAGCGAACAGTATGAACTGGCACGTCAGAAAGTTGCCGACCTGCTGTCAGCGAAGCATCTCAACGAAGTTATCTTTACCAGTGGAACGACGCATGCAATCAACCTGGTCGCCTACGCCTGGGGTGATCACAATCTTTCGCAGGGCGATGAAATTCTGTTGACCCTGATGGAACACCATTCCAATATCGTTCCGTGGCAGCAACTGGTGGAACGGACTGGTGCCAGGATTCGCTTTGTTGGCTTGACCGAAGATGGGCAACTGGATCTGGACGACCTTCGGAATCAACTGAATCACAAGACGAAGCTGGTGGCGATCTGTGCCGTTTCCAATGTGCTGGGCTCGATTAATCCGGTTGCAGAAATCGTGCAGCTGTGTCATCAGCAAGGTGCGATCGTACTGGTGGACGCGGCGCAACACGTTCCGCACGATCGTACCGATGTGCAGGACTGGCAGGCCGATTTCGTTTGTTTCAGCGGCCATAAAATGCTGGGACCTTCCGGGGTTGGCATCCTGTACGGTCGGCAGGAACTGCTGGAAGCCATGCCACCTTTCATGGGCGGAGGCAGTATGATTTCGACGGTCACCGTGGATGGGTATGTGGCCGGCGAGCTGCCCGCCAAATTTGAAGCAGGTACTCCGCCCATCGCACAAGTCATTGGCTTGGCAGCGGCGATTGATTATCTGCAGCATTTTGATATGACGGACATTATGCAACACGAACGGGAACTGGCCGGGGCCACGATCGAACTACTGAAGCGAATGGAAGGGCTGACCATTCTGGGACCAGGCATCGAGGAACGAGCGGGTATCGTCAGCTTCGTGATCGAAGGTCTGTCCTGTCAGGATCTGGCGATTTTCCTGGATCGCCAGGGGGTCGCTATCCGGGCGGGGCATCACTGCGCCATGCCGTTGCATGAGCACCTGGGGCTACCCGGCAGCTGTCGGGCTTCGTTCTATCTGTACAACTCAATGGACGAGGTTCACCAGTTCGCGGAATCGCTGGAGTACGTTGTTCACAAGCTGAGGTGAGATTGCTGCCGGTTGGCCGGTGTGCGTCAAAAGCCTGAGGCTGACCATGACGATCGTCGGTGGCCGTGTATTCCCAATTGCCTGGGTGCGTGCCCCTTTCCATTTCGCTAAAATAGCAGGCAATCCCGCTGTTTTCGTTAAATCGGCTTTTGTCGATTTGGTTTATCGCTTGAGACCTGCGACGGCGGGGCGACGATTTCCGTAATTCGGTATTCCCTCATGAATCGAAGCGACCTGGGAACGTTGAGCGTCTTCTCAAGCCAACCGGTACCTCTCTTTTGGCACCCTCTGTTCCTGGCGACAGCCATCAGCTTTCTGCTGTGCTGCCTGGTGACGGATCCTGTGTCGTGTGCCCCCCAGGAGTCACCTGTCGCTGCGCAGGAAGTTCGAGAATCGAGCGAGTTGGACGCCGAGAAAATCCAGTATTTCGAAAAACAGGTCAAACCGATTTTGCAGCGGCATTGCCTGGAGTGTCACGGCCACGACCCGAACAGCCTGGGCGGAGATCTGTCCCTGCTTAGTCGAGACCTGGTGCTTCGCGGAGGCGGTACCGGCCCAGCGATTGATCTGAAGCAACCACGTGAAAGCCTGCTACTGGATGCCATCCATTACCGGACGTACGAGATGCCGCCCGGCGGGAAGTTGTCGGAAGAGAAGATCGCCATACTGACCCGTTGGGTCGAATGGGGAGTACCTTGGTCGCCAGATTCCGCGGTGCAGTCGCTCTCCGGAGAGGTCCATCCTGACGTACCGCAGGTCAATGCGGAATCAAAAGCGTTCTGGTCGTTTCAGCCGGTTAAACGGATTCAGCCCCCGGAAGTGAAGGACGTCGATTGGGTGACCAACGACGTCGATCGGTTTATTCTGGCGCGTCTGGAACAGACCGGGCTGCAACCGTCGCCAACGGCTGACAAACGGTCTCTGATGCGGCGATCCCACTATGATCTGCTCGGTCTTCCACCGGCTCCTGATGATGTGGAGGCGTTCGTCAGCCAGCCATCCGAGGCCACTTATCGCCATCTGATCGACCGGCTGCTCGATTCACCCCATTACGGCGAGAAATGGGGACGTCACTGGTTGGACGTCGTCCGTTACGCGGAATCCAACAGCTTTGAACGCGATGGCACCAAGCCATTCGTGTGGCGATATCGCGACTATGTGATTCGAGCATTCAATGCAGACAAGCCCTACGATCAATTTCTGATGGAACAGTTGGCCGGGGACGAATTGGAAGCTCCGACTGCGGATTCGATCATTGCGACTGGCTATTACCGTCTGGGACAATGGGATGACGAACCGGCTGATCCCCAGCAGGCGTTGTATGATGATCTGGACGATATCCTGGCCACCACCAGCCAGGCCATGATCGGCTTGACAATCAACTGCGCCCGTTGCCATGACCACAAGATCGACCCGATCCCCACCGAAGACTACTACCGCATGCTGGCTTTCTTCCGCAATGTCAGGCGTTATGGAGTTCATGGTCACGAATCGGTGCTGGACGCTTCCAGTCGGCAACTGCAACGGGAAGATGAGCTTGATTCCTCGGTGATCCGACGATATCGGGAAGAACTGGCGAACCAGCAGGCCATCGTGCGGGAAATCGAGGAACTGGCAAAAGCAGATTTTCAGCCGGTCGAACACGAGGAATTCCAATATGAACAGAATCGCCTGCGTCTATTGCGAAAACGGTTGGACCGGGAAATCATCTCTCCTGAGCAATTCCGGAAGTACGAACGAGCGCGAAACCAGTTGAAGCAACTGCGGGACAATCCGCCCGATCGTTACCGTGTATTGTGCGTCAGGGAACACGGCGAAGTGGTACCCGCAACCCATGTGCTGGTGCGAGGCAATCCGGGAGTTCCCGGTCGCAGGGTGGAGCCCGGTTTTGTTTCCGTGCTGTCTCCACCCCGACCGGACATCCAGCCGCTGGAACGGTCCCATTCCAGTGGCCGTCGGCTGGCGCTGGCCCGTTGGATTACCGATCGCCGCCATCCATTGACGGCACGGGTCATGGCCAATCGTATTTGGCAGCACCATTTCGGTCGCGGGATCGTGAGAACATCCAATGACTTTGGCTTCCAGGGTTCGCCACCAACCCATCCCCGGTTACTGGATTATCTGGCGGCCGAATTGGTGGATAGTGGCTGGAGCATCAAGCATCTGCACCGGCTGATCATGAACTCCAGCGCTTATCGAATGAGCAGCCGCTTGGATACGAGGGCTTTCCAGCAGGATCCCCTGAATGATCTGTTCTGGCGGTTTGAGATGCGTCGTCTGACAGCGGAGGAGGTTCGAGATTCAATTCTGGCCGTCAGCGGTCGCTTGAACCGGGAACGGATGTATGGTCCTTCCGTGTTTGCCCCCTTGTCGAAGGAAGTCCTGTCGGGCCAGTCGATGCCGGGAAATGGATGGGGAAAGAGTTCGGAGACCGAGCAACGGCGGAGGAGTATTTACATCCATGTAAAAAGGTCGCTCCAAGTCCCTCTGTTGGCCAGTTTTGACGCGGCCGACACGGACTTCAGCTGTCCAGTACGTTTCAACACGACGCAACCAACCCAGGCGCTGGGGCTGATGAACAGTGAGTTCATCCATCGAGAAGCACGGGCCTTCGCCCAAGTCGTCCGGCAGCAGCATCCGTCGCTGGCCGACCAGGTGGAAGATGTGCTGCGTCGTGTGACACAGCGTCCACCCACCGCCGATGAAGTGGCTCGGGGAATGCGGCTGATCGAGCAGTGGCAGACGGAAGATGGCGTCGATCGTGTCCAGGCGATGGCTTACTTCTGCCTGTTGGCATTTAATCTGAACGAGTTCATGTTTGTCGAGTAGCCTGATGACCAAACAACCAGATTTCTGTCATCGCACTCGCCGCGAATTTCTCTGGCAGGCCGGCGGTGGCTTCACGGGAGTGGCGCTGGCGGGCATGTTGGATCCGTCATTTTTCCGTGGTCAGTCGCTGACGGCAGACGAATCCACCGAATGGAAAAACCCATTGGCAGCGCGGGATCCGCATTTTCAGCCCCAAGCCAAAGCGGTCATTTTTCTGTTCATGTACGGCGGACCCAGTCATATCAATACGTTTGACTACAAACCGGCCATGTACGGCATGGACAATCAGACCGTGGAGGTCAAAACCCATGGCCGGGGCGGGCATAAGAATGTTGGCCGGATTGTCGAACCTCGCTGGAATTTCAAGCCCTATGGACAGTGTGGCAAATACGTTTCCGATCTGTTTCCCCATGTGGGAGAGCTGGTCGACGATATCGCGTTTGTTCACTCCATGACAGCGGACAGCCCAATCCACGGTTCGGCCATGCTGCAAATGAATTCGGGAAAAATTCAGAGCGGTAGTCCTTGTCTGGGTTCGTGGGTGAATTACGGACTCGGTACGGAGAACGAGAACCTGCCAGGTTTCGTTGTCATGTTGGACGACAAAGGTGGTCCCATCAGCGGTGCCAAGAACTGGAGCAGTGGATACATGCCAGCTACCTACCAGGGAACGGTTGTCCGCAGTACGGGCACCCCGATTCTGGATCTGCGGCGCCACGACAGCATGTCCGACGCGGCACAGAGACGATTGCTGGCCGAATTACGAAGCTACAATGAAGCGCACGAACGGCGGCACCCGGGTCATTCGGATCTGATGTCACGGATTGCCAGTTATGAATTGGCCTACAAAATGCAAAGCACGGCGCCGGAGGCGGTGGACTTGAAACAGGAATCGGAAGCAACCCATCGGTTGTACGGACTGGATGACCAGCGAACGGCGTATTTTGGCCGACAGCTGCTGATGGCCCGTCGGCTGGTCGAACGTGGAGTGCGGTTTGTTCAGGTTTACTCCGGAGGCGCCCACAACGATGACAACTGGGATGCCCATGGCGACTTGAAAATGAACCACGAATTGCATGCGGGCGAAACCGACAAACCGATTGCGGGTTTGATCCGGGATCTCAAACAAAGAGGGTTGCTGGATGAGACGTTGATTGTCTGGGGGGGGGAATTCGGAAGGCAACCGACGGCGGAATACGCGAAGGGTACTGGTCGCGATCACAATGCCTATGGCTTCACGATGTGGTTGGCTGGCGGTGGTATCAAGGGTGGTGTCAGTTACGGCCAGACCGACGAACTGGGGGCGACCGCCGTGGAAAATCGAGTGCACGTGAAACGAATCCACGCGACCATTCTCCAGCAGTTGGGACTCGACCCCAATCGCTTGACGTATTTCTTCGGCGGGCTGGATCAAAGGCTGGTCGGCGTCGAGGGTGCTCAGCCTATCGAGGAGTTGATCGCGTGATGGATCGAGTTGCTGGCCGGTGTCGGCGTATGTGAATTGGTGCCAGGTCCGATAAGTACGAAAAAATTGGTGCCAGGTCCGATAAGTACGAAAAGCGAGTCGCCAGACAAAGCGGATACGAGGCGGAGCAAACGCGAGTTGGATCGTTGGGGAGAAAAGTGGCCCGCACCCTATGACGGTGGGGCCAGATTCCCAGTTAAATCCGGCTATCCTCCTCCCTCCGGCGGAGGAGGCAAAAACTGTTCGGCTGGTCGGTCGGCCCGCGACTCTTCGTCATTGACGGGAATCTCCGGGACTTCTCCAGCTTTGCGCTTGTACTTGGCGTTTTCGTCTGTACAGCCTGTCAACAGAACGAGCATCAAGCCCAGCATAGCCGCTGCTGCGAAAATGGGTTTCATGTGCGTGATCACTATTCGTTAAGGTACAAACTGGAACGGGCGCTCGGTCCAGAATGGAAACTTGGAAATTCGGGTTGGCCGTAGCCCGCTAGGTAAGCGGTTTGCGCCAGGAAAACCGACAGCCAACGCCCTTGGCCGGGGTCGCGAAAAGACAACCCCGCGACCTTGCGGAGAATCTACCACCAGAAACGGCTTGCCAGCACGACGCCGGCAAGCCTGTTTCAGATCAAGTTTTCTGATTTCCGTTCTGACCCACCATGGGCTCTTTACTTAGAAATCTTCGCTCAGCACTTCGCCACTGGATCGCGTCGCCAGTTTGGCAAGTACGGTTGGTTGGGTGCCCGGTTCTGACGTTTCGTTGACGGGGCTATCCACGGAATAGCTGAGGAACCGTGTGCTGCCATCAACCATTGCCCACTGACCGCCTCCAGGATGATGACTCCAGAAGTGGTAACGGTGCCGGTTTTGAGGATCAATAAATTCGCCCGGACGGAAGTACTCGGTAAACGGAGACGAGCTGACCGGGAAGGAGGCCCATTCGTGAACGCCCAGGACAACATCGGCCGTACCGAACCAGACGCCACTCGGTGAACCGCCAGCGCCGGCCCACTGCCAGCCCCAGTTCAGATTGGCCGCTGGAGGTCTTTCGCCAACGATCAGTGTGTTGCTGGTGCCGTCCTGAACATCTCCGATGCGTACTTTCGAATTCACGTACAACACGCCGTCCTGCCCGCCCGCATTCGGTTCGGCGAACTGGTTGCGTCCGTTCACGCCAAGGTAGGAAGTGATGGCGACCTGATGATTGGGATTCCCAGGATCGACGTATCTCTCTTCACCGCGAAGATCAGAAGGGCAAACGAACAGATCGCAGCGTTCGCTGATGAGAGCCAGACCGGCGTCCGGATGACCGGGTGGATACACGGCCCACCAAGGGTAGTTTCCAACGGGATCAATAATGTTGAAGAAGTTGGTGAATTCAATGTAGGGAGCGATCCGATAGGCCCAACTCCAGTAGGAACCGCCGGCTGGCGTATTGGTGGTTCCAGGTACCAGGCCTCCCGGCGGTGGATCCTTGTCCCACGCTGCCGTGGTCAATGGGCCAATCAGATGAGCCGGAGGAAACTTGCCTATCGAATCGTGATAATTCTGCAACGCCAGTGCCTGTTGGCGGATCTTGTTCGCACAGGCCGTTCGACGAGCCGCTTCGCGGACACTCTGAACCGCAGGCAACAACATGCCGATCAGAATTCCAATGATCGCGATCACGACCAGCAATTCGACGAGAGTAAATCCTTTGCTTTTGACCTCAGGTTTCATCTTGGACACCTCACCCCTTGAGTGGAAAGACGAGAAAATAACCTCGTCAAGGTAAACCAAGCGACCGTTGGATTCAAGATTTATAATCCACTGCCGGTGGCTTTTCCCCCACAAAAACGTAGTACGGCGCCTTCATCAGTGGCACGTAGGGCAGCCGGTTCTGGCTCTCCTCCAGCAAACTGGTTGCAAAATGATGCCTCAAGAACGCCAAATGATCGGGGCTCAGGAACACGTTGTCCGTGGCAAACCAGGGAGGCCAGATGGTGCGTGAAAACCAACTCCTTTGCCGGAGTCCGCTATCCGGATACTTTCGGGATACGTAGAAATCAACCACACCGATCCGGCCACCGGGTTTGAGAATTCGTTTTGCGTTTTCGATTGCGGCAAACCAATCGGGGATCATGGTCAGAGAATACGAGAAAGTAACGATATCCGCATAACCTTCATCCGGGACAAAGGTGGTCGCATCCGCCTGGACTGCTTGCACATTGTGCCAGCCGTGTTGCTGACAGCGGTCGTTGGCCACCTCCAACAGCGATTCAGACAGATCAACAACATAGATTCTGGCAGGTTGCGAAATGGCATCGCCGAAATTTTCCAGGTTGGCGCCGGTCGCCCCACCCATGTCCACCCAGATACAACCTGGCGTGGGCGGAAGCTGCTGCCACAATCGTTCGCGTCCCTTCAGAAGTCGTTTGCGAAAATCGTCGTAGTCCCGGGATTGCTGACCGTAGAAACTTTCCATCCGCTGGGCGTGATCGTCACCCCGCACCGGCTTGAGCAGCATGTGGTACAGGATTCTCATGTCCGAAAGGAAACCCATCTCGCCTCTCAACTGGATCGAGCCACTCGAATTTGCCGACGCCTCTCAAGCGCAGAGTTCTGCGATATAGAAGCTGCCGTAGGTGTGAACACGGTCTTGATGGTGTAGCTGTTCCGCCAGTTCGACGTTGTAATTCAGTAGTGGGCGGATGGGCGTCAATTGGCCTTGATGATGCACCTGCACCTGGTCGATGAAATCGGTTTTCAGTCCGCCGCTACGCCAGATGATGCGGGCCCGCGGGGCCGCTCGATTCAGAATCGCCTGCCATTCCGATTCCAGCAATGGAAAGAAATGATCGCTAAGCCAGTCCATGTGGTCCAGCAGGACGAACCGGGAAATCGGCTGGTCGTGTTGCTCCAGAAAGCCCTGCACGCTATTGGTGTGCGTCGAAACGTGATCGACGGCACCGGACTTGAGCGTCTGGAAGCCTTCTTCCGTCAAGTACTCCGGGCAACATTCCCGTGAATAATGGCCGTTCATGTACAATTGCCAGAAGTAGTTGTCCTTCATGGGAATGTCGACGAATACCGCCTGCAGGCAATCCTGCATAAACTTCAGCAGACCGCCCTGGTACTGGGTGTCGATCTGTTTTCGTTGAGCTTTCGGCACCCCCAACATGCTCATCGTGGTGTCGCGATTGAGAGCGAATTTCACGACGCCGGACCAGAATTTTTCCTTCAGGTGTTTTTCGTAGATCTCGCGCTGCTCTTCCAATGACTGGGCCTGCATTAACGAGATCAGATGCGGCCGGACCTTGATGACGCGGTCGGTGTAAATCTTGAAGGCCCGGGCTACCGAACCAGAGGTGCCGCGAAAATAGAATGAACGCCGGCGATCATCAAACCACTTGATCTTCTTGTCCCAGAAGGATTTCGACCAGGGTGGCAGGTCGTCTCGCAGAGTCTGTTCATATACTCCGCGGACACTTGGCCAGTGGCCTTCGCCGAACAGCGAGAAGAAATCGTCAAAGTCCAGTCGCTTGATCGCGGACCGTTTCAGGTCTAGCAAGGCGTTTTGACGCGGGTTCATATCCACCGCATGCACGTGCCGAGGCCCTGTTATCGCGTAGTCCAGCGCGTTGCAGCCGGCCGACGTTATCACCATTACGTTATCTTCCGGCCCCAATTCCAACGCGATTCGATCCAGTCGAGGATCCTCCCAGCACGCGTTGTAGACCAGGTTGTTGCGGTGAACGGTGTTAAATACTCTTCTGCCAATCCAATCAAATACAGCCATGAAACCGGGAATCAATAATCGCGGGTAAGGAAGACACCATGGTCAGCGGTCGCTGATTGTAGCAATCCGCTTGATTTGGGGACAGAAGTCGAGTGAATGCCGCATCAGATCAATTACTTGATCTGACCGTTCTTCATCCGGTAGACGGCCCAGACACGCCCGTCCGGGCCTTCAAATTCCTTCAGAAAGAAATCACCTTCCACGGTGATCGGGCGGACGGTGTAGTCGCTCTTTTCGCCCTTGGCCAGCGAGACCAGGACACAGTCGTACAGGGCCGCCCCCGGTCCAAAGCAGCATTCCTTGTTGTCGCGAACGAATATGAACTTGGTCAACCCCTTCCGCTTGATACTGGGACGAATAAACCCTTTCAGTCGCAACCGTTCGCCGGCCAGCTGGTTGATCGAATCGGTCAGCAGGTCTCGTCGAAACTTCTCACCTTTCTTGAGGTCAAACTTGAGGTCGTCAAAGGTGATCATTCCTTTCAAACCGGGGCGGCCCTCAAATTTCGGTGTCACCGGCCGCGATTCCTTTTCTACCGATTTGGCCAGCGAATCAAGTCGCCGCTCAATCTCGTCCTGTTCCTGATTCCTGTCGCCGGTCTGAACCTTCTCCGCGGTCGCGGATTGCGGTTCGTTGGTGTCCTGGGCAAGCGATAACGACTGGGTAGCCAAGACGAGAGCCAGACCGGCGATAATCTGTATCCCGATGTGCACCGGTACGCCTGGCCGTTTTGGCTGCCACGGTGAAAAGTGAGACCGAACAATCTGTTGGCAACGGCGAGGCAGGCACACGGAATTCGGCTTACTTGATGTAGTCAGCTTCGATTTCATACAGCACGTAGGCCAGATCCTTTTCGCGTACGGATTTTGGACGCTGGTGTAATTTGAATTTCCCACCGATGCGTCGCAGTCGGTAGCCGTAATTCACGTACTGATCATCGTCCTTGATGGTAACGGCCACGACGTCATGAATCTTGGGGTTGCCGCCAAAACAGCACGATCCAAAGTCTCCCACCAGGATGAATTTTCGCAGTCGCTTCTGTTTCATTCCAGGGCGTACATAACCCTTCAGGAAGACCTTTTCTCCGTCGAAATCAGCCGCTTTCTCCGAATAAGGCGTTTGGCTTCGCTTGTCCGGCTGCAATTCGTAGAAGGAGATCCGTTGATAGCCATCGGGAACCTCGGTGGCGTAAATGTAGGAGTGCATGGTGATGGAAGATACCAGCAGAACGGCACTGGCAACCAAGGCGAATTTCGCTGCCCTGCCGCCGGATAACTCCAGAGGAAAGCGCCGGCAGTTGGCCACGGCCGCAAGGCCGAAGCCAATTCCCAACAAAGGCAATACCACGAAAACCGGAAAAAGAAACGCCAGCCCCGACATCACAGCGAAGACCACGCTGATGACCGCCGCCTTGGAAACCACGCGATATTGAAGATGTTGTGAAAGAGTCGTTTCGGTCGCCTGCACCGCGTCAATTCGAGGATTATTCATGATCAGCTGTCACCCGTTGTCCGTCTTCATATCATCGGTCGTCGCGAGCGGAGTTAAAACGGCTCCAATTGGCGTTGCTTCCGGACGTGCCTGCCGGGGATCACGTTAATAGATTAACCGGTCAAACCAGCCCGTAATCACTGACCACAGCAGGCAGAAGATCACGATCGAGCATGCCATCGGAATCAAGATCAATTGCCAGACTGGCACGCTGGCTACTTCCACTGCCGCGATTGGCATCAGATTCACGTCGTCCTGTGCCGCCACGGCATCCTCGCCTCCCGGACGATTCCGGGCGAGCGAAGGACTGTTGTCCGATACGGAATTCGTATCGCCGTGGTTCGCCTCCGCGGGCTGGGTACCCGTCACCATGCCCGCCACCAGATCGACGGCGGCATCTTCCAGCAGAGGAGGGCGGCGGGAAACATACGTTTTCTGAGTGATTTGATCTGCAATGCGAGCGGTTTGCTGCGGAGAAACCTGTTCGGAATTCGATTCCGGGGCCGCATCCTGCGAAAGTCCATCTTGTTCGCCCGCCGCCTTCGATTCCTGGTCGTCATCCGAGGTTTCTTCATCAAAATTGAGAAAGAAGTCGGCTCGCTTGATCGCGTCCGGATCGATTTTCTGCAGCTCCGCGATGTATTTTTTGGCCTCGGGCTTGGGACAGGCTCTCAAGTAGGAGGCGATTGGCACCCGCAACCAGCTGGTTTCTTCATCCGCATCCTTGAACATCTGTACCAATCGCTCCATCACCGACCAGTCCTCCCAGCGAGCCAGATCGGGAATTACCATGTCGGCAATCTTGGGGCGGTCCAGCAGGGTTCGAACGGCCTCCACCACCTTCGGTTTGGAAAGGATGTCCACCTCATCGCCATGGAAACGCAAAGCGGAAACGGCTCCTAGCGTATCGACGTATTCCACGTTCCTGTCTTTGAGGAACGTGTCCACGATCAAGTCGAGTCCAGCATCTCCCTTGAGTTTCAGGTAACAGGCAATCAGGGCGTCCAGGCCTCCCTGCTGTCTGCGGTCGCCGGAGCGGATGAAGCCTTCCAGCATTTCAATATCGTCGGGCTGGCCGCAAACCCCCAGCATGGTCAGGTACAGTCGACGGCGGTTGACGGAGGTGTCAGGATCCTTGATCCATTTGACCAATTGCGGTCGATTCATCTGATCCTTCAAAGCCACCACGTCTTCATAGGGCGCCTGGGCAAATTCGTCGTAGGCATCGAAGGCCAACACCGATTCTTCGTCCTCGAAATACTGTTGGAAAAAGGCAAGCCGTTTGGCACCCGATTCCGGCAGGGATTGTATGGCCTGCAGGTAGTTGACAACCCGATCGCTGGCTTTCATGGGTGTTGACCAGGCGACGTTGGGCGGGTCGATCCCCATGACCAGGAAATTGTCCCCGATCGGGTACTTGCCGATCAGCAGGGAACGGATCTTCATCCCGGCTCGAACCAGCTCCCCCCCTTTGATCACATCCGTAATTTCGAACACCGACTTCGGCAATTCCGCGTCCGGATCTTCGACGGGCTCGGGGATTTCCAGGAGTTTGGCGATCACCACCACATCGTTCGTCTTGATCTGCTCCGCGAAGGTCAAATTAATTGCCGAACAGAACGGGCAGGCGACCAGCAGATAGGTCGCAAAACTGCACAGGAGCACCATCGCCAAGATGATGATCAGATTTTTCCAGGGTCGGAAAATCACTGGGATTACTCCAAATAACAGGTCTACGACGATTGAGAATTCGACAACGGAAGTAGCACCGGCCTACTTGCCCAACGCCTTGGCCACGTCAGTGCGGTAGGCCGACACGGCCGGATAAATTCCGACCAGGACCGAGAGAATGATCAGGCCCGGGATCAGTAGTATTTCCGGGGATAAGTTTACATTCAACAACCAATCTGGCAAGAAGGAACTGCCGGTCCGTTCCTGAATCACGGCGTTCAACCACGCAAAAATCGGTGTCGACGGTGCGAGGTCAAAGAAACCGATGCCAACACCGGTTTGCCGTTCTACGAAAGGACTGATCAAAACGTTCAACAGATGACCGCCCAGCCAACCCAGCAGACCACCCGCGCACGCTGAGCACGATGGATTCGACCAACATGATCGACATCACCTTGGAGCGACTGGCCCCCAAGGCTCGCATGACAGCGATCTCGTGCTTCCGCTGGCTCATCGAATTGTAAATGCCGACCAGAATGCTGATGGCTGAAACGATGCAGATCATGATGGTCAGCGCCAGTAACAGCCATTGCAAAGGGCCCACGAACGTTGACAGAAAGCGGGTGATTTCGATCACCGGATTTACTGCCTGTGCCGCCTTTTGCGCCGCCGCGGTCGGAAGTTCGACCAATCCAGTGTCGATTCGAGTTCGCCTTCGTTGATCTTATCGGGCAGGAACAGGGCGTAGACACCAAATTCATCGTCGGCGGTCCGAATCAGTATCGACGTCACTTCGCGTTGCTCGATGGGCAACGGTATTCGTCGTAGCTCTGCGGCGGTCAGTTCGTCTGCCGCGGCCAGATTGTCGGCGGACAGTTCCTTCGACGATACCGCCTCCGAATCAGCCGTTTGCCCATTGTTCGATGTTGGGTCTCCACCGCCGTGGTCATCCTCAGTGTCCTCGAAGCCCTCAAAGGGATCGATTTCCAGAGAACCTGCCGTACCACGATCGGAGACCTCGTCATCATCTACCGGCTTGGCGTGATCTTCCATCAGGAAGAAGCCTTCCATGTTCAGGAATACCGCGCGGTCGTGCGGGGTGCGGGTGCCCTTGAGAATGCCAACCACCCGAAAACCTTCTTCATGAACGCGGGCGCGGGAGTCGTTCGGATCACCATGCGTGGGATTCAGCAGGTCTCCAACCTTCAATCCGGACTGCCGGGCGACGATGGCACCGACCACGCATTCAAAAAAGCCATTTTCTTCGGAATACGTGACGAAGGGCCGACCCTCGGCAAACTTGAACTTTTCCTCCGTGTCCACATCCAGCACAAGCTGCTTGAAGAACTCGGGGGTGGTCCCCACGCATTTGTAATAGACTTCGCTGTCGATGATCTGGTAACTATCGCCCAGACACAGTGGAATGGCGACCTCGGTATAAGCCTGATACAGTCCGTCCTGGTCCATCCGGGTGCGGTACAGAAACTCGGTCTGAAGCAGCCGGCGCCGGGTCTCGCGGCTGATCAACATCGCCAGATTGGCGCCGCCAGGTTGGGGCAGCGCGGCAAGTTCAAGCGTATCCAGCTCGTTCTGCAGCGTTTGCCATTCCAGCGAATGCGTCAATTCCTGTTCCCGCTTCTGCTGGTCGCAGAAGGCCAAATAGAACTCGTAAGGGATATTCTCCACCGGCTGACGCAGGTAGTAGACTGTGTTCAGCGTCAATTGCAGGGCGCCACCCCGGCGCCAACCAGAATGTTGTAGCCAAAACTGGAGTTGTTGCGGAAGAAATCGGAAACCAGACCGTGGATCGATAACACCGAAACGACCAACATAACGCCCAACGCCATCGACGCGATCGTCAAGACCGAGCCGAAACCGCGATACATTACGCTACGCCAGGCAATCCTGAAGATGCTCAAGCTATTGCTCCTGTAAATGGGCAACGACCAGATTCAGTTCCGCCAATTTGTCGACACGGTCAAATTGCCCCGCCACTTCCATCGAATGGGTAACCACGACCAGGGCAATGTCTTCATCGCGGCACGTTTCCCGAATCAACGTGACGATCTGTTGCTGGTTGGTGGGATCGATATTGGCGGTCGGTTCATCCGCCAACAGCACCGCCGGCAGATTGGCGAGCGCTCGCGCGACCGCCACGCGTTGCTGCTCTCCCACCGACAACTCGCCCGGTTTATTGTGCTCGCGATGCGAAAGACCGACGCGGTCCAGCAGCTTCCTGGCTCGGGCAGACGAGAACTTCTTGCGGGCGAAGCTCATGCCCAACATTACGTTTTCCAGAGCCGAAAAACCGGGCAACAAGTTGAAAGTCTGGAAGACATAGCCCAGTTTGTCGGCCCGGATTCGATCCCGGCCGGCTTCCGGAAACCGGGTGATTTCAACTCCATCCAGAAAGACCTGGCCGCTGTCGGGCCGCGTGATCCCGGCAATGATGTGCAGCAGCGTCGTTTTGCCGCAGCCGCTCGGTCCGATCAACGCCATCTGCTCGCCCTTCCGAACTTCAAAATGAGGCACGTCCAGAATCGGCGCGACTTCGCCGTTGGGCTGCAGGTAGCTTTTTTTGATGGCTTCCAGTTCGAGCATCGTTGGCAGACCGGGTACGAACGTAAACTCAAGCCGCGGCTGTCCTGTCCGGGCCCAACGAAACCAACGTAATCGACCCCGGTTAATTGAAAAAGCGGGGAGTCCGATTTGGCGAGTTTGGCCAATCGCTGGTTTCGTCCCGTTGATGGGCCGGGACCGTTGCGATCGCGTGAGCTAGGACCGAGCTTTCATGGCGCGATCCAGATCTCGTTTGGCATCCCTCGTTTTCTGCGTTTCCCGCTTGTCGAACAGTTTCTTACCTCGGCAGACTCCCACCATCACTTTGACGATGCCGCGAGCGTTGAAATATATCCTCAGAGGTACCAGGGTCATGCCCTTTTCCTGGGCCCGCGAAGTCAGCTTCCGCAGCTGGCGGGCGTGGACCAGCAGTTTTCGTGGTCGTTTGGGGTCGTGATTCCAACGGTTGGCCTGTCGGTATTCGGCGATATCCGCACCGACGAGCCAGATCTCCCCCTGTCGGATGCGCACGTAAGCCTCGTCCAACGAAATTTTGCCCTCTCTTAGACTCTTGACTTCACTACCAACCAGCTGCAATCCACATTCCAGCTGTTCCTGGACGTCAAACCGGTGTCTTGCTTTTCGGTTTTCGGCGATATTGCGAGACTGCCCGGTGGACTCCGTCGATTTGGCCTTCGCCTTCCTGTCGCTCGATTTTTTTCTGGACGCATTCATGGGCAACGGTTGCTGATGGTTGGCTGCATTCAGCTGGCTGAATCGCTGGCCGAAAGTAGGGTCAAATCCGTCCCCGGCCTACCGTGACGGGATCGCTTGCCGGCGGAACTGGTTTGCGTGAAGCAAAACGAATAAGATACAGGGAGCGGGACTTGAATGCGAACGATGCCGTAATAAATCCGTCTTTGTTGCCAGAACAGGAATCAGCCTTGAGTACTTTGCCCATCGTAAACCAGCCTTTGATTGACTTGGGTAGCCAGAATCCAGGCGACGATATGCGTCGACTACCCAAATGGCTGAAACGACAATTGCCCAAGGGAAACGTCCATAACCACACGGCGCGACTGCTGGATGAATTGCGTCTGGAAACGGTCTGCGATAACGCGCGGTGCCCCAATCGCATGGAATGCTACTCCCAGCAGACGGCCACCTTCATGATTTTGGGGAACGTCTGTACGCGACCCTGTGGCTTTTGCGCCGTCGGGCGCGGACGCCCGGAAGCGCTGGAGGTCGACGAACCGGAACGCGTCGCCGAAGCCGCTCGGCGCCTTGGCTTGAAACACGTCGTGATCACCTCCGTCACCCGCGATGATCTGCCTGATGGGGGAGCCGATCATTTTTATCGTTGCGTAACCGCGGTCCGGGAGAAAACGGGCGCCTCGGTGGAAGTCTTGACTCCGGATTTCATCCACAACCAACCGGCGCTGGCTCGGGTGGTGGAATCGCGGCCCGAGGTTTTTAATCACAATACGGAAACGGTACCGCGACTGTATCGACGGGTTCGGGGGCCGAAATCGGATTACCGCTGGACACTGGAACTGTTGCGGCAAGTCAAAATGATGGATCCCAGCATCAAAACCAAGAGCGGGCTGATGCTGGGGCTGGGAGAGACCCATGAGGAACTGTTCGAGGTGCTGGCTGATCTGCTGGATGTGGGCTGCGATTTGCTGACTCTAGGCCAATATCTGAAGCCCGCCACCGATCGCTACCTGCCAGTCGTCCGGTACCTGACTCCTGATGAATTTGCCTTTCTGGGCCAGCGGGCTTCGGCGATGGGCTTTCGGAAAGTGGCCAGCGGCCCCTTCGTTCGCAGCAGTTACCATGCCCGCGACATGGCCGAAACCTATTGAACCAGGCGGCCTCGGGTCTGTCAAAACGGAGTTGTCTGGTCACTTGAATCCTGGTGGCCGAATTCGCAAGACTTGTGGAATTCGGATGGTCGAAAATCTGGCCCGACGCCATTTCCGATCGTACAGCAAGTCGGGAAACACCCCGTTTGCTTTGGCGTGAGACTCTGGTTTCCCGTGCCGGTACCGCTCCTGACGGCTGTCGCTACGATCTCGCCAGGTTATGGACGATTCAGGCAAAGCTGTCTACGATTCGGGGAAGCGTCCTGATCATCGGTAGAAGCGCATGCCAGATCACCAGATTCAGATTGTTGTAAACGGGAAACCGCTGGAAATTGCGGAACAGAGCTCTGTTCTACAATTGCTTTCGGTACTGGAAATTCGCCACCGTGCGGTGGCTGTGGAAGTGAACGCCAAACTGCTTGCCAATCAATCGTATGGCGATTGTCGGTTGGCGGACGGTGATCAGGTCGAAATTGTCTCGCTGGTTGGAGGAGGTTAGGTATGCCGGCCAAGGCGACGTCCGTGGTTCAGCCCCATTCCTGCGCCGAAGACGATCCATTCCGAATCGGCGGTCACACGCTTTCCAGTCGTCTGATTCTGGGAAGTGGCAAGTACGACTCATTTGAAATCATGCAAGAGTCGATCGAGGCATCGGAAACGCAATGTGTGACGATTGCGGTCCGACGGGAGAAGCTGCACGACAGTGCAGGCCGTAACATCCTGGATTACCTGGCGGTCGATCGCCTGTTGCTGTTGCCCAACACGTCGGGCTCTTACGACGCGGATACCGCGGTCCGGTGTGCCCGGATGGGACGCGAAATCTTGAAGGGCCTGGAAAATCCGGGTGCAGACTGGGTTAAATTGGAAGTGCTGGGGGATAGCAAGTCGCTGCTGCCCGACACCTGGGAGACGTTGCGAGCGACGGAGAAACTGGTCGCGGAAGGATTTCAGGTGTTGTGTTATTCCAACGACGATCCGATCGTTGCCAAACGCCTGCAGGAAGCGGTGCTTGCAGCGTGATGCCTGCCGGAAGCCCGATTGGATCTGGGCTGGGGATCAACAATCCACTCAATCTGCAAATGATCGTGGAAGAACTGAAGGCCGTGGATCCAGGTTTTCCGGTGATTGTTGACGCCGGGATCGGTAGCCCCAGCGATGCGGCGCTGGCAATGGAATTGGGAGCCGATGGCGTGTTATTGAATACGGCTGTGGCCCGCGCGGCTGACCCGGTCGGCATGTCGGTTGCCATGAAATATGGTGTGCGTGCGGGACGCTTAAGCTCGTTGAGTGGGCGGATGGCCAAATCCAGATATGGTTCGGCTGAGCAGTCCAGAGCATGGCTTGATTGCCGAAAGGAGTACCTTAAAGCGAACGGCGGCGTTGTGAGGGTCGGTTTGTAACATTTATGGCGATTGAACCGCCCAAAGAGCACCTTAAACGGCAAATTACGGGGTACAAGGCAGCTTTTTTGCAGGTGTCAAAGCTTGACGCTTGCAGGAATCGTGGTTAAAACAGATAAGGTGTCCGGCATGTGACGTCGGCCGCATTCAACTTGAACGCATCAGTTTTGCAGCTTTGTTAACGGTAATGCATCATGAAAGAATCTTGGAATGTCCTGAAACTTGGGGTTTACATTTTTACGTTGCCCTTGGTTGCTACGGCTGCCGCTTCAGCCCATCAGTGGATGACTAGTAGTGCCGTTGTGGCGGTAGCGCCTGCCGTCCCAGTCGCCTCCAGCTCGGTAGCTCCAGTTCCGCGAATCAATGCGGTTCGCAATCACACGATCACCTTGAACGCGGACGGCGAAGTGCAAGGCCGCGTCGCGTCGATCAATCACAAAACAAAAATTCCGACAGGTCTGGCGAACGTTAAAATCTATTTCTACCAGAATGAAAAGATTGCCAAGAAAGGATTCACCAATCCGGACGGAACGTTTCTGATCAAAGGCTTGAAAGAAGGCGTTTATTCTTTCGTGGCGGCCAGTGAGTGGAGCTTTGCCACCTGTGGTGTCAAGGTCGTCGCTGGCGAGGGAAATGTGGAAAGCTACATCGAAATCGCTTCCATCTCGCCGAACGTCGAAGCGGTTAAGCAGTTCATCGAAACTGAGATGCCTGACTCCTTTGACGAAGTTGCGGGAGATGCCAGCATGGCTGATGCCAACAGCGTTGTCGGTTCCAATCGTGTCGAGTTGGACGGTGACGTTCTTCGCGGCAAGATCCTTTCACTGACGGAAAAGGATTTGAACGATGGCATCAAGGCTCATCTAATGAAGGCCAACTCAATGGTCACCGAACTGGCTGTCCAGTCGGACGGCACATTTGAAGTTTCCGGCATCGAACCGGGCGTCTACGATCTGGTTGCCGTTGGCAAGAGCGGTGTGGCTGCCGTCAGCTTTGAAGCCGTCGGTTCGATCGACGAAACAAGTGCCGAGGCTTACACGGCTTTGCAGGACAATCTGTTCTCCAACTTCATCGTCGCTCTGGCTCCAGCACCCCAGTTCAGTGGTGCCTTCGGCGGCAGCGGCGCGATCGTTTACGGCAGTTCGCCGGCCCAATTCGTAGGTGACAATCTGGGCGGTAGCATTGCGGCTGGCGGTGCTTGCGGCACATGTGGCGATTTTGGCGGATGCTGTGGTGGCGCCGCAGGCGGCGGATTTGGCGTCGGTGGAATCGGTCGCTGGTTGCTGATCCCGGCGCTTGCGGCGGGGATCGCTATTCCCCTCGCGGTCAGCGGTGGTGGTGATGTTTCGCCGGATGGTGAAGATGCGACCACCAATTAGCAGCTTGCGACACCGTTAGTAAAGTATTCAAGTGAAAAGCCGTCCTGTTTTCAGGACGGCTTTTTTGATGCAGCTGTCCTACGCTTTCGTCAGTTTGGCGATGGGAACGTAGAATTTTCGGTAGTGTTTGCCATCGGAATAGTGCTGGCCGTCCCTGTCCGGTACCAGCACGGTCGCGCGGCGAGTGATTTGATTAACCACGCCCAACTGCCTCTGCTTCTCAACCATAAAACTAACCCAATCGCCGACAACGATGTTGTGCCGCGTGCGGGCGGTGTCGGCTGGCGTAAGCAGCTGATGGGTAGATTGGCGATGACCGAAGAGCCGCTGAGCAATTCCTCGGAATCGGCGAGCAGAACAACTGGAGCGATTCCAGATGAGCATTTCGACGAGATGGATCATCTCGTGCTCCATGATGCGTTGCAACGCCTGGAGCCTGTTTTCGCAGACCAGGCCGGTGACCAGGATGGGTTGCTGATCACGAAAGGACTCAAACAGCAATGTGGAGGAAATCACGATTTCGAAACTGGTGGGTCTTGGCTGGCCCTTGGGAAGCGTCGATATCGTCATGCCTCCCGAAGAGGTCATGCGGGTTGAAAGTCGGAATCGCAGAGGCAGCCGTTGGTCATGCAGGTATCCGACGACCCGTCCACGGAAGAATTCTCGGTCGATCGCTCGAAACAGGAACTGCAGATCGTCGACCCCTATCCGGTCGAAATTGCAGCCATCGACAAGCGAGCTGTTCTGCATCAGGTTTCGTGAGATGCGAGCCGATCTTCTGACCCGCTCCGCGGGTGTCAAGCGGGTTCGGGAAATGGTATAGGTAAGGTGCCGCAACACGTGGGGCCTCATCCGTTAAGCACGCGGGTAAATGTAGTCTGGCTGGAAATCGCGTTTTATCAAATCGCAATCGAAAAACTTAATGCCTGGCAATGCGTTCACTCGATCTTAATGCAAGCACTACATTTTGTGTTGACAGGTGCAAACATACCGATATATTGGGCCACGCCCTGTCTCGAAAGGTCAGAAATTGTTGGGTTTGGGTTAAGATAGAGCGATAAGGCTGATCCGGCAATCTGTGTTGTTTTGTGAGGGGTGGGGATCAGGTCGAAACGTCGGACGGCGTTGCGATCTGGGCAAGCAGGTCTCTTTCAGTTGCTGGCACGGATGCCTGACGTGCTGGTCGCTGCACGACTTCTACCCAGATCGGGAACCGCCGGTCAGGTCATCCAACAGGTGGCGGCCGCCAACGACCCGATGACGACTCGAAAACGGAAGTTGGTGAGTCGTATGGTTTGCGTTACTGAAACTGGAGATCGATGGAATGTTGAAAATCAACCAGGAAATGCAGGTTAGAAAACGAGACGGCCGCACGCTGTCTTTCGATCGTGAATTGATCGCGCGGGCCATCCGCAAGGCCTTTCGAGCCGATTTGGGACTCGATCAGCTGGATCAAATTGATGCCGACAAGCTGTCGGACATTGAACGCATTACGGAGAGTGTTGTCCGAAGCGTCATGGAAAAGGCGGATACCGACGCCGGCGTGGACGTCGAAGAAATACAGGATAACGTGGAGCAGGAGTTGATGCGGGCCGAGTATTTCTCGGTCGCGCGACGGTACATCATCTATCGTGCTGAACGGAACCGGATGCGGAAGCTGCGGGCCGAAGAGACGATGGAGACGACCGGTTCGGAGGCCTTCCCGGAGGTCATGGTCAACCGGGACGGTCAATTTGAGAATCTGGATTTTGCCCGTTTGCGATCGCAGGTGAATCTGGCTTGCCGTGGCGTGGAAGAATCTTGTCGCCCGCAGGAGCTGTTTGACGAAGTCGAAAGGCAGTTTTACAGCGGCATCACGCCCAAAGAGATCAGTCGCGCCATGGTTCTGGCGGCTCGATCGCGGATTGAAAACGATCCATCGTACGACACCGTGGCTTCCCGTTTGATGTTGAACATCATTTACCGGGAATCGCTGGATAAATCGAGTGCCGTCGACAACCTGGAAGAACTGTACGAACAACAGTTTCCCAAGTTTATCGGGATTGGAATCGAGGCTGGTCGGATTGCGCCGGAACTGAAGGATTTCGATCTGCCTCTGTTGGCGCAGTCGATCAGGCCGGAACGTGATCAGCTGTTCCATTATCATGGTCTGCAGACGATCTACGACCGCTACCTGTTGCACATTGACGGTCGGCGGATCGAAGCTCCGCAGTATTTCTGGATGCGGGTGGCCATGGGACTGGCGATCGGTGAGGGCGAGCAGAAGAACCAGCGGGCAGTCGAATTCTACAACGTCCTTTCGATGCTTCGCTTCACGTCCGCCACGCCCACGCTCTTCAATTCCGGAACCTGTCATCCGCAGTTGAGCTCGTGTTATCTGAGCACCGTCAGCGACGACCTGGACCACATTTTCAAGGTCATCTCCGACAACGCGAAGCTGTCCAAGTGGGCCGGTGGGCTGGGAAATGACTGGACGAACATCCGGGCGACCAACTCCCATATCCGGGGTACCAATGGTCAAAGCCAGGGTGTGATCCCGTTCCTGAAAGTCGTCAGCGACACGGCGGTGGCCGTGAACCAGGGCGGCAAACGGAAAGGGGCGGTCTGTTCCTATCTGGAAACATGGCATCTGGATATCGAGGAATTCCTCGATTTGCGGAAGAATACCGGCGATGATCGGCGGCGAACGCACGACATGCATACCGCCAACTGGATTCCGGACCTGTTCATGAAACGGGTCGCCAATGAACAGGAGTGGACGCTGTTCAGTCCCGACGATGCCCCCGATCTGCACGATCTGGTGGGAGAAGCATTCGAACAGCGATACGAATTCTACGAACGCCAGGCGGATGCCGGAAAAATCAAGTTGACCAAACGGCTGCCAGCCGTCGAATTGTGGCGGAAGATGTTGACGCGCGTGTTTGAAACCGGCCATCCCTGGATCACTTTCAAAGATCCTTCCAACATCCGCTCGCCGCAGGACCATGCAGGGTGTTGTACACAGCAGCAATCTGTGTACCGAGATCCTGCTCAACACGTCTCGTGACGAAACGGCCGTATGCAACCTGGGATCGATCAATCTGGTCAAGCATATCGTGGACGGGAAACTGGACCTGGTCGCCTTGAAGTCCACCGTGACCACGGCGGTCCGGATGCTCGACAACGTGATCGACATCAATTTCTATCCGACGGAAGAAGCCCGGAATTCGAATCGACGTCACCGACCCATCGGACTGGGGCTGATGGGCTTCCAGGATGCGATTGCGGCCTGTGGGATCAGCTATGCCAGCGATGAAGCAGTGGAGTTTGCCGATCGCAGTATGGAAGCCATCTCGTTCTTCGCCATTCAGGCGTCCAGCCGGCTGGCGGAGGAGCGAGGTACCTATGCAAGTTACCAGGGATCGAAATGGGATCGCGGCCTGTTGCCGATCGATACCATTGACCTGCTGGAGCAGCAGCGGGGGATGCCGGTCGAAATGGACCGCTCGGCAACATTGGACTGGGACGAAGTTCGCCAACTGGTGGCCAGGCACGGCATGCGAAACAGCAACGTGATGGCGATCGCACCCACGGCGACCATCTCGACGATCGTTGGCGTGACGCAATCGATAGAACCGACGTACAAACACCTGTTCGTCAAGAGCAATCTGTCCGGCGAGTTTGTCCAGGTCAACATCAAACTGGTTAATGAACTGAAGGAACGCGGGTTGTGGAACGATGATCATGCTGGAGGCGATCAAGTATTACGATGGTTCCCTGGGTGAGATTGACGGGCTGCCGGAAGATGTCAAGACACGATACGCCACGGCCTTTGAAATTGAGCCCAAATGGATCATTGAATGTGCCAGTCGTCGCCAGAAATGGATCGATATGGGGCAATCCCTGAATCTGTACATCGAACAGCCCAGTGGTCGAAAGCTGGATGAAATGTATCGACTGGCATGGCGGAAAGGCCTGAAGACGACCTATTACCTGCGATCCCTGGGGGCCACGCAGGTGGAAAAATCGACCGTCGACATCAACAAGTTCGGTGTTCAGCCTCGCTGGATGAAGCACCAGAGCGCGTCGTCGGAAGTCGTCGTCTCGCGGACGATGGAACGTCAGCCTGAAGTACAGGAATGCAGTATTGACCGGCCGGATTGCGAAGCCTGTCAGTAGATGACGGATAGGCTGAAGCGGGTGACTGAAATCGACCGCAGACCCGATGCTGCCGGCGATTTCCGCCTGCTGCCCCACACGCAGTTGCATATTTATCTTCTGGATTTATGGAATGGAGCAATAAGGATATGGCAACAGATATTCGTGAACAGACCCGTGACGGCAAACAGCTGACGAGTGGATGCCAGCGAGAAGCGGCTGATCAACTGTCACCAGGTCGATGTCAATCAGTTGATGCCGCTGAAGTACAAATGGGCGTGGGAGCATTACGTCAACGGCTGTGCCAATCACTGGATGCCGACTGAAGTGCCGATGAACAAGGACATCGAAATCTGGCGTTCGGACAAACTGACCGACGATGAGCGGCGGGTCATCATGCGGAATCTCGGTTTCTTTTCCACGGCGGAAAGCCTGGTTGGCAACAATCTGGTGCTGGCCATTTTCAAACACATCACCAACGCGGAATGCCGCCAATACCTGTTGCGACAGGCCTTTGAAGAGGCGGTGCACTCGCACACGTTCCTGTACGTCGTGGAAAGCCTGGGACTGGATGAAGGCGAAGTCTTCAATATGTACAACGAAGTTCCCGCCATCTCCCGCAAGGACGTGTTCGAGATGGAACTGACACGCGAAGTGTTGGACCCGGACTTCACGACGGACTCGCAGGAAGGCGCCCAGACGCTTCTCAAGAACCTGATCGGATTTTATCTGATCATGGAAGGGATCTTCTTCTATACCGGATTCGTGATGATTCTGTCGTTCCATCGCACGAAATCTGATGAAGGGAATCGGGGAACAATTCCAGTACATCCTGCGAGACGAGTCGATCCACCTGAATTTCGGAATCGATCTGATCAACGGCATCAAGGCGGAAAATCCTGAACTGTGGACATCGGAATTCCAACAGGCAGATGATCGACCGGATCCGCGAAGCAGTGGAACTGGAAATCGCCTACGCCCAGGACTGCCTGCCCAATGGAGTCTTGGGGCTCAACGCGGACTGTTCCGGGATTACGTGCAGTACATCGCCGATCGCCGTCTGGAACGGATCGGGTTGCCCACCCAATACGGCAGCAGCAACCCGTTTGCCTGGATGAGCGAGACGATGGATCTGGCCAAGGAAAAGAACTTTTTCGAAACGCGCGTCACGGAATATCAGACCGGTGGCTCGCTGGACTGGAATTAGATTCAGACGGGCTCAATCTCCCCAGAGAAGTTTCGACGCCGGATAAACACCATCGTCGGCTGCCTGTTGGCCACCGTGTATTCGGTAGGCATTGGCAGCCAAGCAGGTTAAATTGGACGTAGCACGTGGTGCTGCGTCCTTTTTGTTTGCCCATGAATATCCTGTCGAACAATCCGCTGTGGTTTGCCATCGTGACCATCGCGTTGGTGGTGGTAGGCGGTGAATATGGCCATGCCCGTCTGCAGACGAATGGCGGCCCGGATTCGGGGCCGTTGCAGGATCGGTTGATGGCTGAACCGATCAGTGAACTGGCCGCCGACGTCACCCGCTTGGGCAATCCCGAACGTGGGGCCATCGTTTTTTTTCAACCTGAATTGAACTGTGCCCGCTGCCACGATCACACCGCGTCGGGTCGACGGCTGGGTCCCGATTTGACGCAACGCCGGGTCGCCACGACCGAACACCTGATCGAATCACTTCTGCATCCATCTCGACAGATCAAGAAGGGCTACCAGTCGGCCATTGCCCGAACGCTGGACGGACAGTTATTCACCGGTGTCTTTGTCGGCCAGAACGAATCGGAGTTGATCATTGACCAGATCGAACAGGTGAACGAACCACTACGTCTGGACCGGGCACAGATCGAAGAGTGGCGGAAGACGGACGAATCCAGCATGCCGGCCGCGCTGGTCAATCATCTGGCCAGTCGCCAGCAGTTTCTGGATCTGGTCAGCTACCTGGGCGAAATCGCGGAGCACGGACCAGCGCGGGCCAGCCAATTGCGGCCCTTGGAATCACTGTTGGAATTGCCTCCCTTGCCGGAGTACGAATCACGGATCGACCATCGCAATATGATCGCAGGTTGGAATCGGCAGTCGTTTGAGCGAGGTCAGGAAATCTATCGCCTGCGGTGCGCCAGTTGCCATGGTACGATCGAAAACGAGGGGTCGTTACCCCGTTCGATGCGGTTCGCCGAACAGCAATTCAAGCATGGCAAAGATCCGTTGAGTCTGTATCAGACATTAACGAACGGGTACGGCATGATGAACCCGCAACGCTGGATGGTCCCGCAGCAGAAATACGACGTGATTCATTACTTGCGGGAGCACTTTCTCAAGAAGCGGAATCCCGGGGAATATTATCCGATCACCGGCAGCTACCTCAATTCGCTACCCACCGGCGATACGATGGGGCCAGAACCAGAGGAAGATCAACCCTGGTCTCGCATGAATTACGGCCCCGTCCTGCAAAACACCATCGAGATTTCCGACGACCGAAGCAATATCGCACAAAAAGGCATGGCCATCCGTCTCGATGCCGGACCGGGCGGCGTGGAATCGGGGAAATACTGGATTCTGTACGACCATGATACGATGCGCGTGGCGGGAGCATGGACGGGTCGGTTCATCGATTTCAACGGCATCCACTTTAACGGCGTCCACGGTCGCCATCCGCGAATCGCCGGCCCGCTCCTGTTTTCCAATCCGGATGGGCCGGGTTGGGGAAGCCCGGAAGACGATTCGTTTGAGGATCGGCGGCTGTTGGGGCGCGATGGTCGAAGATACGGACCACTACCGTCAGACTGGTTGAGTTACCGGGGGCGTTATCAATACGACCGCCAATGTATCCTGCGTTACCGGATCGGTGAGAGCGACATACTTGAAACTCCTCGGCTTGAATTCGTCGGCAACCGTCCGCTCATTGCAAGATATTTCGATATCGAAGAAGGTGATGCGGATCGGGTGCTGCAGGTGGCACGCGTTGGTCAGCCGTTGATATTCGAATCCGCGAACCAACAGACGCTGGGCTTTGGTGAGCTGCCAAACCGGAAGGCGGCGCTGCCCGAGACCGTCACGGTTCTGGATTTTGACGGTCGGCATTATGCCGAACTGAAAAACGGTCGCGACCTGGACACGCACCACCGCGATTTCACCCTGTGTGCCGAGATCAGGACAGACCAGGACGGCACGATTTTCTGCAAGACGCGGGCGCAGGACCAATGGACTCCCGGCGGAACGACGCTGTTCATTCGTGAAGGACGTTTGCACTACGACATCGGTTGGGTTGGCGTGGTGCAGTCCGATCAGGTCGTCGCCGATGGGAATTGGCACCGGGTGGTGATGACATGGCAGGCTCGATCCGGACAGGTCGCGTTCCATGTGGATGGGCAGTTTGCCGGCGGTGGTGAGATCCGACCGAAAGGATCGTTGAAAGAATCCGTCGCCCGGCTTGGATTTACGAATCAGGATTTTCCGGAATCTTCGGCGTTCTGTGGCCAGATGCGCAATGTACGGTTTTACTCACGTTGCCTGACCGAGCCCGAACTTGTCGGTCGAAGCTGGCCTGACGACGGAATGGTAGCATTCTGGCCGATGTCCGCAGAGCAGATGTGGGCAGACCGCAGCGGCAATGCAAACGACGTCCGCTGGGTGCCGTTGGCATCGTCCGATCGATCTGGCCAAAAAAGTCTGGTGATTCATTCGACGCTTCCCCCGGAAGACTTTGACTGGCTGATTTCGGAGGACGGCGACGTCAGAATAAGAATTGCCGCATCCGCTGAACCTCGCGTTTTTGCTGTTCTGTTGCTTGCCAGCGATGAGGATCTCGATCCACAAGAGATGCATAAGCAATTGGCCGTCAGGCCCATCGACGGATTAGGCTTACGTCCATTCGTCCAGGGTGGGCCACCGCGATGGCCGAGTTTATCGTCGGAAGTTGTGTGGGGGAAACAGCAGGGGCCATTTCAGGTGGATGTATTCAAACGACCTGGCGATCCGGAAAACGACCGACTTCGATTGACGGGCATCGATTTCCTGCGGGACGGACGGGATGCCGTCGTTTGTTGCTGGGACGGTACCGTCTGGCGGATCAGCGGGATCGATGAAGCCAGCAACTCAAACAACCACCTGGTCCACTGGCAGCGAATTGCCTCGGGTTTGTTTCAACCGTTGGGGATCAAGGTCGTCGATGAAAAGATCTTTGTTTCCTGTCGCGACCAAATCGTCTGTTTGCACGATTTGAATGCGGACGGAGAAACCGACTGGTACCAGAATTTCAACAGCGACCACCAGGTGACCGAGCATTTTCACGAATTTGCCATGGGCCTGCAGACCGATGACGAGGGGAATTTCTACTACGCCAAATCGGCGCGGCATGCGCTGGAAGCCGTGGTGCCGCAGCATGGCACCTTGATCCGCGTTGCCCCCGATGGCAGCGGGTCGGAAATTGTTGCGGTAGGTTTCCGTGCAGCCAATGGCGTCTGTGTGAATCCCGATGGGACCTTCGTGGTAACCGACCAGGAAGGCCACTGGAACCCGAAAAATCGGATTAACTGGGTTCGTCCCGGCGGATTTTACGGCAACATGTTTGGATACCATGACGTCGGGGATGCCTCCGATGCTGCAATGGAACCACCGCTCTGTTGGATTACGAACCACTTTGACCGTTCTCCGGCGGAGTTGTTGTGGGTCACCAGCGATCGCTGGCGCCCGCTGCAGGGCTGTTTATTGAACTTCTCTTACGGTAACGGCAGGATATTTATTGTGCCGCACGAAAACGTTGATGGAATCATGCAAGGGGGAATGTGTGCCCTACCTTTGAAGCGGTTCCCCACGGGCATCATGCGAGGACGGTTCAACCCCCTGGACGGGCAACTCTATTGCTGCGGAATGTTCGCCTGGTCGGGTGATCAAACGCAACCCGGCGGTTTGTATCGCGTGCGGTATACTGGACAGGACGTTCATTTGCCGATCGGCATCGCCGCATCCCCTGGGAGATTGGATATCGAGTTCAGCGGCCAATTGGATGAACGTGCTGTGGCGAATGCGGAGAACTATCGCATCGCGACATGGGATTTGAAGCGAACCAAGAATTATGGTTCAGATCATTTCAATACGAAGCAGTTGAGTGTTCTGAAAGCATCATTGAAACAGGATGGAAGGACTGTTTCATTGTCCATTCCGGACCTGAAAGCGACCCGAGGCATGGAGATCAAATACTCCCTTCGCAAAGGCAATGGAGACAACTTTCGTGGGACGATTCATAACACCATTCATCAACTGGCGAAGTGACATGAGAACGATGAATATGAGCGAACGCAATAGTCAAGTTAAACTTTCTGGACTCACGCCGCGGTGGGGCCTGTGGTCCGCCACGCGTTCTATCCTGATCATCGCGGCGATGGCCGTGATGATCGGTCCGCTGTTCGGGCAGGAAACGGAATCGACAGAAAAAACAGAGACGGAAACGGAAGAGTCATCCGTAGTTCGGGTCTCCGCGACCGGTGAGCTTCGAAAAATCGAGGGCAGCGGTGAATATGCCATCTCGTTCGACTTCGGTGATTTGCCGACGGGAAAAACGGCCGTCATGCGATTGAAAATCTCGAATCCTCTGGACGAAGATGTCAGCTACAACGGCGTTTCCAAGCGCTGCGCCTGTTCTCAATTCGCGCCCCGCAAATCCACCATTCCGAAAAATGAGACGAGGGATGCGGTGATCAGAATGAAGACGCCGGCTTCCAGTCAAACGCCCCGCGTGTCAATTCCAGTGATTCTGTTGCAGAAAGAAAAGCCGGCCATTCGAATGAGCCTGGATTTTGGCTTGGAGGGCCTGCTCTCATTTAGCGAACTGGTTTCCGTGCTCCGTTTTGAAAACAGCGACACCACCAGAATCCAGGAGATGCCGTTTCTGATGACGCCACCACTGGCACTGGACGATCTGCGGGTAGAACACTCGGAAAATCTGAACGGCATTGAATTTGAGATCCTGCCGGGACCGGAAGGCGGAGTCTTGCGGGCGACGGTTCCAGAGGCGGTTTTGGCCGACGGCGATGTTCGAGGCGAGGTCTTTCTCGTCAATGCCAATGGAGATCAGCGAAGGACGCTCTATTTTTCTATCAAAGATGGTCGGCGTAGCGAGATCAGCCCTCGCGTAATTCAATTTCGCCGAGTGGACGGTGGCTGGCGGGCCATGGCGGTGGTACGAATGGGGCGAAAATTCTCCAGCGACGCGATAACAAACACGAGCGAAGACGCCAAAGAAAAGCAACAGCCCGTCCGCTGTCAATGGCAAGGTAAACCGGTCGAGGTGAAACTGAGCCAGATTTCAGATTCGATGTACCGTGTTGAGTTGTTCGTGGCAAACAATCGCGCGGCCGACCTGGTGAAGGGTCAACGCGATTCCGATTCGTCCGTATTGGATTGGACGATTTCGGACGGGAATTCGGAATTGAAATTGAGGACCCCGTTTGTGACTGGCGCCGTCGATGATGGCTGAGGACTGCCCGGTTGGCTGAACCGATGTAACGATCGCCTGCCGTGCACGTAGCCTGCCGTGCACATAGCCTGGCGGCACGATCGTTGACCTGGCCTTTCCCGGCCAGTCCATTTTCAGCTCAAGTTGCTGGCTTGTTAAGCCGTTTTCAGGTCGCCCCTACACGACCGGTTTTTTGCCTTGTCGGCTTCGAAATGAAGTTGAAACGCTGGCCGGTCGATCCTCTCTCTATGGTTTGCGGTTGCCTGAGCGCCGGTTTTTCCGCGCATGCCGATCGAGACGAATGTGCCACGCATCGCCATTTGCCTGCCGCGCAGAATTGCCCGGCGGGAACAATGGCATGAACTACGTTACAGGCGAGAACGGTTTCGTATTCTGTTTCCTGGCAATGAACTCCCCTGAATTATCGCCCCGGTTTGATGACAAATAAAGCCTTTGATAATTCGAGCCAGCCGGCCATTGGCGACTTAGTCGGCCATGCTTTGAATGCATGTCTGGTGATCCTGGTCCTGCTGGCCAGCGCATTGGCCATGTCCCCCAGTATCGCCGATCCGGATTTATGGGGGCATGTGCAATTCGGTCGTGACGTCCTGGCCAATGGTCAGGTGGCCGAAACCACGACCTACTCATTCACGGCGAATGGCTTTCGCTGGATCAATCATGAAAACCTCTCCGAAATCGCCATGGCATCGCTGGTGAACCAGTTTGGACCGGCGGGGCTGTTGTGGGCCAAGTTTCTGATGAGCCTGTTGGTGATCGGCATCATCATCTGGTTCAACCTGAAACAACAAATATCACTACTGGCGACCGCGGTAATCGCCTTGCTGGTTGCCTGGAACCTGGGCTACCACTGGAGTTTTCGGCCTCAGCTGTCCAGCCTGTTTCTGTTTACGTTAATGGTCCTGCTGTTGCAGTACTGTTTCAGCGGCTGGCGAGATCAATGGAACCTGCCACGCTGGTCGGGTCTCCACAATCCGTGTTCCAAAGTTCAGATAAAGCAGACCTGGCTGCAGGGCCGTATGTTATGGCTGCTCGTGCCGTTGATGTTGGTTTGGACGAATTCCCATGGTGGATTTGTCGCCGGACTCTGTATCGCGTTGGCCTACCTTGGCCTGCGTGCAATCGAGGCGGTTTGCACGAAACGGGGAGAGAGCTGGGGGTTGGTGCGGCGACTGATTCTGATTGGATCGGCGATGGCGCTGACCACACTGATCAATCCCTATTCTTTTCGATTGCCACTGTGGTTGATGGAATCATTGGGACAACCCCGACCAGAAATCGTCGATTGGTCAAATGGTCAGTTGTTTACGGTGGTTGGATTGAAATTCTGGGCGCTGCTGATCGTGGTTCTGTTCGCCTTGTTCCGCAGCCGACACAGTCATGATTTTGTCCAGGTGGCCCTGCTGGCCATCACACTCTGGCAGGCGTTAAGCCATTTTCGACACGTCCCCTTTTTTGCCATCCTGTGCGGATTCTGGTTGGGGCCGCACCTGCATTCGGCCTTGTTACCACTGATATCAAACTCGTCCGTCCGCGAAAACGAGCAAAGTACCTGGCCGCGATGGCTGGCGGTCGGGATGGTGATGCTGTTGATTGTCGGTGTTTCCGTACGTCTGTCGGATCGGCTGGGTCAGCTGAAAGTCGATCGCAGCGTTTATCCGGTCGATGCGTTCAGCTTTTTGCAGGAGCACAACATTCATGGTCGGATGGTCGTAACCTACAACTGGGCTCAATACGCGATTGCCGCACGATGCGCTGCCGAAGACGCCCAACGCAGCCGGGTTGCCTTTGACGGTCGTTATCGAACCTGCTACCCGCAGGAAATTGTCGATATGCATTTCGACTTTCTCTACGGCGATCAGCAGGTCATGGAACGCTATCGCAGTCCGAATTCCCCTCCGGTCGATCCGCTTCGTGTGTTGGAATTCGGGCAACCGGACCTGGTGATCAATAAACGTGTTGATGAGGCGTCGTCGCAGCACATGGCCCGCAGCCAGGGGTGGAGTTTACTGTACCAGGACGGTTTGGCGCAAATCTGGGGGCGGCAATCACGGTTTGATGATCGGGACAGCATTGACTACCTGGCTCCGGAGCAAAGATCAATTTCGGACTCGATTCCCCGTGGATACGTGGACTGGCCGGCACTGCCTGCATCGTCAACGGCACCGCCGAACCGAAAACCGCCGACGGAAATTGCTCTCGCCCCAAAATTACGATGATCTCTAGAATAAGGAAATGAACCATGTCGATTGCCACAGGTAGTTTCACCAGTATGCCCAAATCATTACCGCAGGATCGGTTCGGTGAAATTCTGTCGCGGCTCGATGGATGCCAGGGCCTGGTTGTTTCCGAGTTGGATGAATACCAGCAATCCTTGTCCGGTATCGTTCAGGAGCAGGCAAACAAGTTCATGTTGTCGGTCGTCGTGCCTGTGTACAACGAGGAACATACGATTGCCCGCGTCATTTCCCGCATTGCCGCGTTACCGCTCAATACGGAAATCATTGTCGTGGACGACGACAGTACCGATGGGACCAGGCAAGTATTGTCCCGATTGACCGACGTGACCAATTTGAAGATCTATCTGAAACATCCGAATCAGGGTAAAGGTGCCGCCTTGCGTACCGGTTTCGCCCAAAGCTCCGGTGACTACATTGTCATTCAGGATGCGGATCTGGAATACGATCCGCGAGACATTCCGCGACTGTTGCAACCGCTGCTGAGCAAACAGGCGGATGTGGTTTACGGTTCGCGGTACATCGGCGATACGCCCCAGGATGGATCGCTGGTCCATCGCATGGGCAACGCGGTACTGACCGGTGCCTCCAATCTGATGAATGGTCTCCAGTTGACCGACATGGAAACCTGTTACAAGGCATTTACGCGTGAAGTGATCGACAGCATCAGCATCGACCAGGATCGTTTTGGCATCGAACCGGAAATCACCGCCAAGTTGGCTCGTCGAGGATTTCGATTTGTGGAGGTTCCGATTTCCTATCAGAGTCGGAGCTATCAGGAAGGCAAGAAAATCGGCGTCAAGGATCTTTTCAACGCGATATACTGCATCGGTCGATACGGAGTCAGCGATTAACGGGCAGTCCGGCCTGCGAACGTCGTGTCGATGGTTTGATGATGCGTAAATCGAGCCGGTACGGCTGTACAAGGCCTTCGACTTTAATGGTTCAATCGCAAGGCCGAATCGCCTGCCGAGATATGACTCTTGTGCCATTCATTCAAAGGGTTGGCTGAAATTCCATGCGTACCGTCATCTGGTTGGTTTGCCTGATCCCCTTGTTGTTGTTCCCAGCGGTGCACGGCAACGCACAAGTAAAACGCTTCGTTCACATCGAAATCTCGGCCGGAGATCGGGCAGCCGTTCGGTCCCAGCAGAAATGGATGGAGGTGTTGTCGGAGGTGGGCGCGGATCGAGTCCGCTCACGGACTTCAGGTGCCTCTGGTCGGGTAGAGATAAAGGAGTCGGAAACTTCACTGGGCGTGCTGGTCAAGGTTTTCGGACGGATTGATCGCAATCGACTTGAGTTGCCCGGTGCCACGTTTGGCATGGCCGACCGGCAGGCTTTGGAACAATACGTGCAGCAGCTGCGGGATGACGGGGCCGGTGTGGCCCTGGCAGAAAAAAAAGCATTCGGATTAACATCGCAGCAGCTGGTTGCCCTGAGTGAATCGTTGGCTGTTCCGTTGGACATGGAAACGAAAAATCGACCTGCCTCCGAATTTGTCGATGTGGCACGACGTCAGGTCTCCTTCGAATTCGTTCTGGACAAGGCGTCGCGGCGCGCCATCGGTCGGGAAGAGGCCTTCCCCGATGAACTGCAAGGGATGTCGGTTGGTACTTCGTTGGCCGCCGCCTTGCGTCCGCTGGGGTTGGTTCTGGTACCCCGCCGGCAACCGGGTCAAGAGACGGCCCTGCACCTGGTGGATGCGGCTAAGGCGGAAGAATACTGGCCGGTCGGTTGGCCGGCTACCACGGTGCCCAAACGGACCGTGCCGGCCCTGTTCGACAAGAACGCTCTGGAAATCAGAGACTTCCCGCTCGACAAGGTACTATCGGCGATCCAGGCTAAATCGGGCGTGCCGATGCTGCTGGATTACAAAGCCATTGCCGCAGCCGGCATCGATCTGGCTACCACCAAAGTCACGTTTGTCGGCAACCGCTCCAGTTACGGGTTCGGCCTCCGCAAGGTGCTCGGCCAGACGGAACCTCGGATGACCTATGAAATTCGAGTCGACGATGCCGGCCGTCCATTTCTATGGCTGACCACGGCGCGTCCGGCAAGCTAGGGCGAATCGCAAGGAAGTATAACGAGTGCCGTACTGATTTTCTCCGTCCGAGGGACACGAAAAGATGCTATACCCCAACGAAACGCGCTATGGAGTAGGGCACGGCTATTTTTGAAGTTCGTTTCGAGTAGCAGACTTGTCCGCGAACGCGGATTGCACCGTCGGCCGATCCATGTGGATCCGCATCCGTACTACGCTGCCCGGTTGCAACATCCAGTGATCCTGGCTGTCGGCATGCGTCCGATTGTCCACTTCCGCCCAAACCATGAATTTGTTGCCAATTCGTTTCTCGACGCCTGCGAAGACGATCTGGCCGGTAAATTCAACTTCGCGACCGCGGGCCAATTCCAAAGTTACGGTAACGGGCCGATTGGCAATCTCATGCGGTTCGTACTGGTCACCTTCAACGATTCCCGGAATCCGCAGGCGATCCATGCGGGCGATCCGCATCACCGTTTCTCCCGCGGTGATCCACTCACCAGCTTCTCGCGACACTTCCACCACCTGGCCGTCGATCGGAGCCGTGATGCGGTGGCGAGCGATACTGTCTTCCGACGCCTTGACTCGAACCATTTCAGCTGCTGCTTCGATACCGGACAACTCGCGGGCCTTTCGCGCACCTTCGAATTCCAGTTGGGCGACTTCGGCTGAATACCGGGCTCGATTGGCGTTGTGTTCGGATACCGAACCGCTTTGTTGCAGCTTTTCCGCTTTCGTGTGTTCGATGTAGGCCAGCCGGTACCTTTTGTAAGCGGTCTGCTCTTCGGTTTCGTCGCTGGCACGTCGGTCGGCGATCCCGTGACGCAGAGTGGCTTCCTCCAATGCGCGCTGAGAACGGGAATCGTCCATTTGAGCGACAATCTGATCCTTCTTGACACTGACACCCGGCTTGACGTCGATGGCGATAATCTGGCCGCTTTCCAAGGCAGGCAGATCAATGTCCTGAATCAGCTGGACAGTGCATTCCTGCAGATCGAGATAGGTGGGGAGCGACGGCCGTTCATCAACGGGATTTTCGATCGAATTGGATTGGGCCGAACTGATGGCGGTGGCCGTAGTGAACAGGAGCAGTAGCGATAATGAGTATTTCATGGCATTTTCTGAATACAGCGTGCTGATACTGGTAAGATCGGCATCGTGAACGGGCTCGGTTTAGCTGCCGTTGCCCCGGCCAACGAATCATTTTACAGCTAGCAACCGACGTCGGACAAACGCGTCAGGTTTAACCGCCATCCGCAGCAGGACTGACGGCCCGGGCAGCCGCGTCAGGTACGTCCTGCAGATTCCAACCGTTGGATGATCTCCTGAGCCTCGTCATCTACCGAACACGTCGGAATCGGGCAACGAGCCTGTCGATACCAGTAGGACGCGTTGGTCTCGTCCCCTTCGATTCGATGCAGGTAGCCGTGAATTCGGCAAGCCAGCGCGTCACTTCGATCCTGGACGATTTCGTGGGCGGCATCCCAGTCGCCAGAGATCGCCAGTCGTATGGCGGTTAATAGTTGCTGATCCATGCCCTTCGAAATTAAACGCTGATCGCCAATGACGCCAGTGCCAGGATGGCCAGGAAACCAAAACTTCATATGATTTGGCTGGCCATTTCCGTTATTCGGCATCTCTGAACCCGTGGATCGGGGACCGGATCGTCGAAGTCAATGTTTACAGCCCCAGCGGCCTGCAAGAATTCGACGGATTTGCGGGCGCGGACATTTCGGGATCGGTAGCAGAGAAGTTGATCGAAGGTGACCTGGTTGCGTTCCAGAACCAGGTTGAAGTTTGACAGTTCATGGAACACCGTCACCGAGGGGGCGGGAACGCCTTTAAAGAACCCCGCCCCATGATGGCCCGGCTTACGGAAAAAGTCTCGTTCCGGGGTTCTTGTGGATCAGCCAGCCGAATAACCGTTGCGAACCGACATTGCCATGGCCGTCCGCATCCATCCGATAACGGATGATGTTGCAACGCTTCCATGGTCGTTGTGCTGCGAGGAAACTCGACGTACCGCACAAGCTCACTTCCGCTACACGTGGCGCCGGCACCCAACCAACGGTTGAGGTCGTCCTGCCGGTAGCGACCCAATCGTCAACGAGTCCAGGAAACCCGGTCAATATCGATCCGCCACGGATACATCAACACGGGGCCTGTCGCCCAATAGTTAAGTCGGACTTTGACTCGGCCAGTTTTCGTTTCGGCAAAACGGCTAACATCACCTGATGCCACGATATCGATCGTGGCGTCAACCAGCGTCATGGGACGACTGTCCAGCGCTTCATAGCTTTCCGTATCGAAATTGAAGAACTCGACCGATTGCAGCAGGTTGGGCGAATTTGTCGCCGTCTCGATGCTGACGTTCAACGCCGAAGGCGAATCGGTGTCCAGTGTCGATTCGAATTCCAGCTGCAAGGGCGTTTCTGTGTCGCCGGCCGGCGCGACTGGATTGAGTTGGAGCACATCGTCGTCGCTATCAAACAGGGAAACCAAATCCCCATCCAACACAAGACCTCCGGAAACCACGAACGATTCGACGGCGTAATCGTTGTCCAGATCGAGGACCGTTACCTTCATGTAATCGTGGAACGTCTCGTCATTATCGCGCTCTCCGTAGATCAAAACCCGCAGGATTCCATTTTCATCGACATAGGATGACAGATCATCGGTCAGCACACCGTCCAGATAACCATCCTGGTTTCCAGCCCAACTGTCGAGATAACGGTTTTGGCCCGACCGATCCTGACCGTCAGCCCATTGCTGCTGCCCATTGTCCCAGACGTACATTTCGCACTGCGTACAGCGATCAGCATAACCTTCCCAGTGAATTTCGATGGCGTCCGCTGCGGTCAGTGACTGATCGATCGTGAATTCAAAAACGTGGGTCGTTTCCCGATTGAACTGCGGCGTATTGGCGATGTAGCGGTTACTGTCCCCGTCGCCGCCATTGGCGTTGGAACTGCTCATCCTGGCCAGGCTGTTATTGGACAGGGAGTTATTTACGGGACTGGAATCCCCGTCGACCGAAGACCAGCTGAAAGTCTCAAAACCAAAGCCGAAGTGAACACTACCGGCTCCGTTTGAAAAATCGTAAACCGTTTCCGTTCCCGGTGCGATGGTAAACCGATTGGAAATCAGTTCAGCCATATCGCCGTCGGAGGCGTGCGCGACAACGCGGACTCTGGCTGTCGACGAATTGACTGCGGGCGTGGTCCAATCGAACGCCCCGGACCCTGCGCCGGTGGCGATGTAAGTCCAGTTCTGGCCGTCGTCGATCGAGTAATACAGATCGACCGAATCCACCTGGGCGTTATCCGTGTCGACGGAAGTCCACTGCAAGGTCTGAGTCGTACTGGCCACGCGAATTTCATTTTCTCGTGGTCGCAAAATGTTTACGGACGGTCCCGTTTCAACGTAGCGTGGAACCTGCTTCACAATGCAGTGGATGGCGCCCGAGGCTGGAATAATGCTGGAGCACTGAATGGGAATGATTTCAACGTCCGGCCCGGCGGCGGCCTGCCAGATCGCCAAAGCTTCTGCGTCCTCGTCGTTGTAGGACGGGTTGCCGCCAGGAACGAGTGCGGTGCCGTAGACTGGAATAAAGATTCGATCATTGACTCGGAAAGCGTTCGAGTAAGTGTAGTGAGTACCTCCGGAATTCCATGCTTTCGGACGGTGCACCGTGAACCCAAGTGATTCCATGTACGGTACGGCGTTGTTGGTAATCGAAATCGCCGTCGCGTTCGAACCCGGCACGAACTCGGAAATGATGACCGTATCCTCGTCGATCAAATACATCCACATGTCGATATGCCCGGTACCGTCCACGCTGCCGGGCAGCTGAGGTAGCACATGCAGGGTATCGACTCCCTGGAACTGCTCGTAAAGCTCCTCAATCAACTCCGGGTTGAACCCCTCGAATGCCGGGTTGTCCAGATTAACCAGCGCGGTAACGAAAGCCGATCCATTCGGTCCGGGCTGGAAGTTGCCACCGGAATAGTACAGCCCCATGTCCGCCGTCGGGATGTTGAAGTCATCATCACCGATCAGCGTGGGAATGAAGTTGTCACTCGGCCGAGTTGGATAGTAGTGGCTGTCAACGATCGCGTTGGCGCCGCCTTGCCATATGAAGTGCGGACCGTAGTCTCGCATCCAGATGGAGTTGGATGGATGGATCAGGAATTCCACTTTGTTCAAATCCGCTCCCGCGGCTGCAAAGGCGTTGATGGCCGAATTCCTCTGACTGGTGCTGGTCACGACCACGTAGGCAATTTCATCGTGTTGGGGATCGCCCGTCAGCGAAGCGACCAGATCCGTGACAACCTGCGGCCAGGCGTTTGTGGAGTATTTGTAGAGGACTCCTTTAACGGGATCATATTCCGGCGGCGAAGTAACGTCACTGCCGACGATGCCTCTCCCACTGAAGTCAACGGCGTAAGGCACCAGGCTTTGATTCGGGTCAAAGGGCGTGCCCCCTTCGCGGACGCGGGACAACGGTTTGTCCGGTTCTCGGTCGGCTCTTCTGTCCTGACCAGATACCTCGACGACCAGTAAAGAACCAACAAGAAGGCAAACGGGTAAACAGATTCGAAACATGAAAAATTCCTGTCGGGGGAAAATCTGTCAGGCGACACACCACTGGTAGATCCTTAAACTAACATGCGGCTACCACCAATACGAGTGGGAAATGGGGTCCTCCTTGGGCTAGGGGCTGGCAATTCTGCCTTAGTCGAAGGGTCATGGAACCCGGTGGGTTTCTCCGTCCATTTCCACCAGTCCCAGGGGGTTACCCGCAGGATCCCTGAAGAGCCCGAGAATCACAACGCCTGGGACCTCAAACCGCGGCGCGTCCACTGAACCACCGTGGGCCTTGATGAGCTCCAGTGTTTCTGTAATCGCGGGAACACCGATGTAGATTCTCACTTCCGTCGGGTCTTTCCGGATAGCACCTGCCAGAGGCGAAACGACGGGCGCACGCATTTGTCCCTGCTTATCCAGGTTCCAGCCAAACACTGCGGAGTAGAATACGTTGAGTGATTCGGTGTCGTTCCCGGCCACATCAAAAAAGACGATTGGACAAGCCATGCATTGCTCCTCAGCGGACAATGTGATTGATCTGTTGAATCTTCAAAATTCGACGTGGGCTCCGGGCCGTTTTCGCGTGTTCTCCTGACTTTTCGATGACCGACGGTCATTAGGTGATCAGGTATCTCCACAAACGCGAACCAGGCCGAACTTTGGGCCTTCGATGATTCTATCGCGATTTTTTTCATGGACCTGGTCCCCCTTGTCCGGCAGATATTTCATTGTGCAACAACCGCAGAAAATTAGCCCGTCTGCCATTGATCGGGTGTCAGTACCGTACGCTCACTGATGCAGGCCAGGAATCGTTGGGCGCGAGTGTAATTGTTGGAGATGCCAAAATCCAGCATCAGATCAACAGGCTGCTGCGCATAAATCCCCAGCCATATCCGGGGAACCTGGCATACGGCGGTGGACGCCCCCAGCATGGATCCATTACCGGCAAATACGGTAACACCAACGGTGTAGTCAACGTCGTCAAACGTCAACAATGAACCTTTTGCACGTGCTGTCAATCGACCGCTATTCGAATCCAATGCAAACGTGAACTGGTGCAGGGAGAGAAGGTGAACGTCACCACCTTGCCACTTAACGGGGGTCGATTTCAATTCAAGCTGGATAGCTTCGCCAGCACGAAACTCGAGCGAATCTGCCAGCGTTTCCTTTTTTGACGTTTCACGATGGTGGCCGATCGTCAGAGTCTTGAGCGACGATACGGAACATGCCGCCAGGGACCTGACGGCGAAAGTCCTGCGATCCATGGAAATTCCTCACACCAGGATTGATCTGTTAACGCAATTCAATACTTCGGCCGTAGACCGTTAGATGAGAGTCAAACACGGTAGTTCCTCCAAAGTCAACACAATGCCCCTCGCTTGCGATTCGGGCACGTTTCTTGTGCCAATTACTGCGGTTTTTGCTGACATGTGCGGTATCAGCCACCATTTACGGTGCGAATGGAATAACTGTGGCGCGATCAAACGGCGGTCATCAACAGTGCCAGAATGGAGATCACCAGGATGGCGGAACCGAGCGCGATTTTACTGAGGGTGCCGACGAATCGACCGACAAACGCGGCGCCGCCAACCCGAACGCTTTTGTTCAACTGGGAGCCTTGCCAATGCTCCCCCAGCAAGGCGCCTATCATCGCTCCCAGGCAGGCGAAGAGGATGCTACCGACGACCATGCCGACCAGGGGGATGGCGATTGGCAATCCGATGAATCCTCCCGCGATACCACCGACGACCGAACCCACGATGCTGTATGTGGCGGCCGATTTGCTGCCGCCCACTCGCTGCGTGCCCAACACCGACGCGCCGAACTCAATCAACTCACCCAGTCCTGCCAGCCCCGTGAAAATCAATAGTAATGGCCATCCAATATGCCAAGAGGAATCCGCGGGCGTGAATAGAAACCAGATGGCGTCAATCGCCAGCATGAACCAGTTGCCGGGCATGCCAATCAGGTTCGAGCTCCAGGCGAGTACGAGCGCCACGATCGACAGGGCAACCAGACCGTAAATCAGAATTGGAAGAAACATGGGTTCCGGAAACGGGACCAGTAATGGCAATACTACCCGTCACGGACCGTGGCCGTCGATACCAGGGTCCCGTGGCATGAATCGGTTGGGCATGAATCGGTTGGCGACAGGCTCAGCGGTGAAACCCCGCGTCCTGGGCGGACGCTACAGTTTACGACGCTTCGCTATTAGAACCAGTAGCGGTAGGCCGACTGGATGGTCTCAAATAATTCATGAAACCAGACATAGCCGATCGATCGCGTCCCGCAGTGCAGTTCCGCATTGATCCGTGTTCCCGACTTCAACAAGTCCTCCGGTAACCTGGCGTTATCAAACTGGATCGTGGCCTTGGCGCAGTTTCCTTCGTCCGAATAGACCTCCAGTTTTTCATCCAACTTCGTCAGCGAGCCGGAAAATTCCTGACCCGGCAGCGAGACCAGTGCGAAATTGACCGGAACGCTTTCGTCGGAGGATGCCAGGCGTTGCAGCAGATGCCCCAACCGGCGTTCCGGGATTTCCAGATCCAGTTGCCAGCCTCCCTGCGGATCAACGACCGTCATCAGGTTTTGACCCCGGTCCACGGGTCGCTTCAGCAGATGTTGCCGTACTTTCCAGTTGACGACAAAACCGGTGGCGGGACTGCGCACGACCAGGTCGGCGGCCAATTGCTGCTTGATCGCCAGTTCCCGCTGCAGACTCTGCATCGCTTCCTCTGCTCGGGCCAGTTCGCCGTCAAGCATGATGCCATCCATTCGTTCGAGCCGTTCGGACATCAGTGCCCGATTGAATTTGCGAATCTGTTCGTGGGTTTGATTGATGCGTCCCTCAAGATTCTGAATCTGCAGCATCAGATCGTTGTTGGACATTCGGGCCAGCACGTCACCCTGTTGAACCAGGGCGGTGCCGTCTTCGGAAACGAGGACCTCGTCCAGAATTCCATTGACCTGAGCAAATACTTCGCTCTGTAATCTTGGCTGCAGCGTGCCATTGGCGGTCAGGGTGAAGGGGTAGGGGAACAACGCGAAAAAGGCGGCGATACCCGTCAGGACACCGGCGGCCAGCAATGTTTTGGGCAACCGGGTGCCGGTAAACGGACGTGCCCAATGCCCCAGAGTCTTCCACAGCGGCATCAGGAACAGGCTATTGTGTTCAACCGCATTGGCGAGCGCGGTCTGGCCATGCGCAACGACAAAGTCAACACGTTGTCGCAGTCGGTCTTCCAGGACCGCATCTTTCAATTGTTCGACAATCAGTGCCCCAATGATACGTCCCGGTTGCGCGTCCGGGTTGTCCTGGTCGCTGCCGGGGGTGGCTATGGGCTGAGAGAGGGGAATGATCGCCAGCATTTTCGAGTGCGATTTGTCAATGTAGGCGTGAAGTCGTTTTTCAATTTGAGGCGGCAGATCATCGTCGTCCCCGCAGTACCATACGGGTTCACCCGCCCGAACCACCGTCGATACCAGTTTCTGCAGCTGTTTGATCTGCTCGGCACGCCTTTCGAAGGAGTCCAGTCCGCTGACCGCCTTGATCTGGCAACGGCCGGAATGGACGCGCACCACGCTGACGCGATCGCAGCCAATAATCCGTCGGCCTTCATTAGCGATCAGGTACGCCGTCTGGTCCGTATTGAGACCGCGGTGCACATCGCGGACAAAGGAATCGAGTTGCTGCCATAGCGCCTGCTGCTCGCCGAAATTTCGGATCCGTTGTTCGGTCAGGTAATCGCTGGCAAGGCTGCACATTCGCGTCAGGAATCGCAGATAGCCGCGTTGTGTCGTCGGTCCGGCACCGGTTCGCTGCAGAATTTCAACCAAGCCCACCGTTTGATGATTGACCTTCAGTGGCCCGACGATCAACAGATTGTCGGTGGGGTTGCCGGGCTCGCCGTCACCCGGTGCCCCCGACTGGGGAGGGATCAATACCGGTTCACCCGACTGGCAGAGGTTCTGCAGCAGCAGGGAGTGACGTCGTTGTGCCGTGTCGTCGGTTGCCAGACAGGTCTGGTCGATATTGATGTGGTAAATCGGCTGAAGTTGATTGGAATCCGAATCGACCAGCCAGACAGCACCTCCGTCGCAGGCCAACGCACGGGTTGTCCGGATCAGAAATCCCTCAAAGAATTCCCTCTGATCGCATTGGGTTTTGGCCAATTCGACAATTTCCGTAATCAGATCCTGGATCTGGGCTCGCGTTTTGTCGATCAGTTCCGCATCAACGCGCGCGTCGGTGGCTGATCCTGAATCAAAACGCGGCGGAATCGCTGGATCAGCCGTTCCGGTTGCCTCGGTGTTCAGGTTGGGGCCCATTGGGGGGACCTGCGAGGGGGAAGATGGATTCATCATCGGCAGCAAGTCGTGTATGGCTACGTTTTCTTGCTCGTGGGCTTCAATCGTTAGGCGCCGCGGACTCTCGCGGAATTCCGGCCGCTTGGCAAGTGCGAATCTGCTGCACCGCTGGTTATCCAGCTTGGTTGCTGTCGGATAGCCAAGAAGGCCGTTGGCGATAACAATGATCGACTGGGGCCGAAGCAGCAGAGATCGCTGGCGAGTTCCTGCGATTGCCCATTTGGATGACGTGCCAGCATGGCTTTGTATCGCCATTTGCCAAGCACAGGAAAACGCCGGGGCGGTTCCGCAGTTTGCGACTTGCCGGATCCGTCAGCGGATTGGTTCAGAGAAATTTCATGCGTTTAATCGGGAAATTGGCGAATCAGCAACAGGCGGAGAATTTTTCGGCGTTTTTGACGACGGTGGGGATTCAGACGCACATTGAACCGGAAAACGATGCCTTCGAAATCTGGATCAAGGATGAAGACAAGATTCATCAGGCGTCGGCTGAATTGGCAGAATTCCAGGCCGATCCTCAAGCCAGGCGGTACACCGAATCAAAAGCCAAAGCGCGGAAATTACAGGAAGACCGGATCAAGAAACAGCGACAGATCGCCAAGAATGTGGTCGTTGCATCCGATCGTTTTGGGCGTCGACGCCAGCCGCTGGTGATTTTCCTGATTGTTGCGTGTGGCTTGATCGGGGTGCTGACCAACTTTGGTGACGGCCGCTATCGCAAGCAGGCCGCCTTCCGTTCGCTGGCCTTCATGTGCGAATCGAGCGACGATGTTGCGGATCGTTCCCCGGACGGCGAAGAAACCGTCTTGCCTGTCGATCTACGTTTGGCCAGCATTGCCCGCGGAGAAGTCTGGCGGCTGGTCACGCCCATTTTCCTGCATTTTGGGATCTTTCACCTGATCTTCAATATGTACTGGCTGTATATCCTGGGGGGGCAGATCGAAAACCGCTACGGCACGTTCTGGTTCGGAATGTTGGTGCTGGTCGCCGCAGCCATTTCAAACTTTTTTCAGTGTATGGTACCGGAAAGTATTGGCGGAAGCGTGCCAGCCCGTATCGGTGATCTGTTGATGATCCAGCTAGGTGGCATGTCCGGTGTCAATTATGCGCTATTCGGTTTCATCTGGATGAGAATGACCTACGATCGCTCCAGCGGTCTATTCCTGTCCCAGGGGACCATCATCATTCTGATGGGCTTCCTGGTGTTCTGCATGACTCCCCTGGCCGCACAGGTGGGATTTGGGAATGTCGCCAATTGGGCCCACGCGATCGGGCTGTTGGTGGGGGTGATTGCCGGATACTGGCCGATGATCTGGTCGTACGGATCCGCGGGAAAGCCATCCTGACACTACTTGAGCTGGTTGGTCGTCGTGTTTTGAGCCGGCCGATCGAATTGTGGCGGGTCAAACTGCTGATAATTCTGTAACGCCTGTCGAGCGACTCTTTCCCAGCCTATGGGCGTGGATGGCCGCACGAAGACCTTGAAGAAATCCTGGATCTGAGCCAGCGCGGAATTCACCTGGCGGTTCTTGAATTCGAACACGCGACTGCTGAAATTGTTTTCCTTGGGGTTGTAATTCGGCGCGTAGACATGCAGCATGACCGGCAGGAATTCGTTACGGGAAATGACCAGTTCCAGTTTGCTGTAGTTCCGGGAATCGTCGATCTTCTTGGGCACCGCCTCCAGCCAGTATTCGTCCTGCACTCCCTGCGGTGTAATGATGCGGACCCAGTAGCGACTTAGAATATCGTCTTTGCTGGCACCGAACAGAAACGGAATAGGGCTGTTGACCAGTCCCTTGCCCTGCATTTCCTGAGGGATCTGGGTTTCATACAGCTTCTTGTTTTCAAAATCGAATTCGAAAATGTTCTGGCCGTCGCAGATCCATTTTTCGCGATTCGTTGTTTCGTCCCTTTTGGCGTACTTGGGGTCCTGACCCTCCTGATCGGGCGGTCCGGCAAAATCAAACACCTGCATCGTTTCGTAGCAGGCCTTGTCCGGCGCCGCGAAGCGAATCTCACCGGTCATGATGGAAGAAGCGGCCAGGCGGTTCGTTTGCGGATTGCGCCAATTGCAAAAGGTGGTGTCGTATTCGTAACGCACGAATTCGCATTGATAGCGTTGCACCTTGTCGCTGCTGGTTTGCCAGTAGGTCAGCAATTCGTCGATGAAGTTCTTGTGTTCCGGGCTGATATCCGCCAGCCACTGTGGCGCTTTCGGCGGCAGGTTGGGGCGCGGCTGGTTATTCATGCCGGCGGCTACCCGCGCCGTCTGCGGCGGGTTCGTTGCTGCTTGCTGAACACCGCTGCTGCCGGACGAATTTTGCGAAGTGGTTTGAGCGAACGCCAAATTGGCGGTGAACCAGGCCGTCAGACATACGGCAGTCATGCAAGTGCGCATCGATAGACATCCTTGAACCAAAAAAACGCTTGCGGGTCATTCGGCGAAACTAGCAGAAGCCACGCTGACGACCTAGGTTGATTCCAGCATGCTCAGCCATCGGGAGAGCCCGTGCATCCATCACGTGTGCCGGGCTGCCAGCCGGCTACCAGGCTGGAAAAGAAAGGCCGCCCGCCTGCCCCATGGCAGTCTCACGTTGATCCCATCGATCGAAGCGAAATCATCCGGCTTCTGCCGCGATAATTTCGCTGACCATGGCGGAAATCTGGGGAGCAGCGGTTTCGGCGGCATCGATAACCTGTTGTCCGCTGGTGGGGGCCAGCGCATCGGGCCTTGCCACATTGGTAATCACCGACAGGCCGAGGATTCTCATTCCCAGGGACGCCGCCACGACGACTTCCGGTACCGTCGACATGCCCGCCACGTCGACGCCGATGCGTCGCAGCATCCGATACTCGGCTCGTGTCTCATAGGTAGGACCCAGCAAGGCGCCATAAATTCCGGTATGCAACGCGAAGTTCTGTTGACGCGCGGTTTGACGCGCGAGTTCAATCAGTGACGGGTCGTAGGCATCGGCGCGTTGAATTGGCCGACCATCCTGGTTGGGGATGACCGCTGCAACTGGTTGGCGGAACATCAGGTCGACGTGGGAACGGATCGCCATCACCTCGCCACTGCGGTAGATCGGATTTATGCCCCCCGAGGCGTTGGTAATAAACAGGATTTCCACGCCCAGTCGCTGCATGACACGAATGGCCAACGTGGCTCGATCAACATCATGCCCTTCGTACAAATGGAACCTTCCATCCATCGCGACGACTGCCTGACCGCGAATTTGACCCAGCAACAGACGGCCCTGGTGGCCCGGAGCGGTGCTGACCGGGAAATGGGGGATTTCAGCATACTCCAGCGAGTGAGCCTGCTGAATTGCCGAAGCGAGCACCCCGGCCCCGGTTCCCAGGATGATGCCGAAGCGTCGTGGTCCGTCGCTGTTCGAAAGGACGAAATCGGCTGCGGTCTGAGCCTGTTCGACGATCTCGCTGGAGGAAATCATCGGGTTACCGTTCGTCAGCTAGTACACCCATCACCAGACGCGAAAGCCGGGGTTCTGCCTCGCCGGCGATCCGGATGATCTCGTCCACATTGGCCGGTTCCAACGCGTCCGGCAGGCACATGTCGGTAATCACGGAAAAGCCGACGACCCGCAACCCGCAGTGGGCCGCGACGATGACTTCCGGCACCGTGGACATGCCCACCACGTCGGCACCAATCAAACGCAGGAAGCGATACTCGGCTCGGGTCTCGAGGTTGGGACCGGCTACGGCCACAAAGACTCCTTGATGAACGACCAGGTCTTCACGTCGACCCATCGCCATTGCCCGATCGATCAAGACGCGGTTATAGGGTTCACTCATGTCCGGAAATCTGGGGCCGAGCCGATCGTCGTTGATTCCGATCAGCGGATTGTCGCCCATCAGATTGATCTGGTCTTCGATGACCATGATGTCGCCCGTGCTGTAATTCGGATTCAAACCGCCACAGGCATTGGAAACGACCAGCAAACTGGCGCCCATCGACTTCATCACCCGAACCGGTAAGGTAATCTGTTTCAGCGGATAGCCTTCGTACATATGATGACGCCCCGCCATCGCCATCACCGGTAGTCCGTTCAATTCGCCGCATACCAGGCGGCCCTGGTGACTGGTTGCCGTCGAAGTCGGGAAGTGGGGAATTTCGTCGTAGTCGATGGCGGCCGCCACATCGATTTGCGCGGCGAGAGAACTCAGCCCGGTGCCCAGGATGATGCCGGTAGCCGGTTGGCCGTCCCAGCGTTTTCTGATGTAGGCAACGGATTCCTGGATTTTGTCAAACAGATCCAACATGGGGCGGATTGATCGGCAGTCGATGGACAGGGAATGGCAGGCCGAATACGGTAGCGACCGATAGAAAATCAGGTTAATCCATGCACCCGACAACGCCTAGAGCCCCAAGGCCTACCGGTTGATTCCGCCGTTTGCCTTAACGAACGGCGTGGGGTGAAGGGAGCAAGGGTTTTCCCGAGGCCTCCCGCGGCGTTCTGAAGGTTAGATTGTTGACCAGCTGGCGATCGGCGTCGGCAAAATAATCGGCCGCTTCCTTCTCCAGGGTGAACACCATCGTGACCCGCCGCCCGTCGGTGGCTGCGATATGATAGTACAGCCACGAAAACGGAATTCCCGATTCGACACCGTCAACGACCACGTGCAATGTCTCCAGGCCAGATTCGTTGTTAAAGCGATCGGTAGAAACGATTCGAGCCTGGGAATCTCCCGTGATTTTCTGAACTTCCTGTTGGAACTGACTGAGCGTCAGGGGCTGATCTTCCGGCCGGCGTGGCAGTTGCACAATATTGCATTGCGCGATCAGTTGGCCATCGTCCATCAGTCTCAGTACCGCCGCATCTTCTTCGGAGGCAATCACTCGCCAACGCGTATCATGGACCAGCGTGAAATCGGATTCGGTGTCATCCAGCAGAAAGGCGAACTTCACCTTTTGCCCCTTGTGCCTGGCGGCCAGACTTTGCTTGTTCAGCATGATGTTCGGTGTGGTGGCAGCCAGTTTCGTATCCAGTTTGACTTTACCCTCAAACCCCGGAGCCACCTGGCCGGTGCGACGCTCTTCAGCGATCGTCATCCGCAGCGACGTGACCAGTTTTGCCTTCATGTCCAACAGGGCAATGCCCTTAACATTCATCTCCGTAATCGCGTCGTCAACTTCGGCTTTGACTTCCCCGAAAAGATAGATCTTGGCGATGCCCTCTTCGACCGTCTTCAGCATCATCGATACCGAACTGTTGATGATGCGATTGACGGACAGTAAATCGGCCAACTGTTCGGATTGCAATTGCCACTTCTCGCCAATGGCCACGCCTCGTTTGTCGAACACCGAGGTGAATGCCAGGGGATCGCCGGGGTTCTTCAATAGTTCGTATTCCTGTTGGCTCAAGCAGTCGCCAATCGATGCGATCTGGAACTGGTGATTGCCGTCCGCCTCCTGATTCATCCGGGCCAGGACCAGGTTATTCTGTTTGGACAACCTGGACGTGGTTTCTCCCTGGCCCGCCTGGATCGTGGCCAATGCTTTGTCGAAATAGCGGATGGCCTGGGGTGAGTTGGTGCTGCCAGACGAAATGCGTTGATCAAAGTGCAAACGAGCCCGCACATCGAGCGGTAACGCCCGGGAATCTTCGTCTTCGCCGGCTCCGTCCACGATGACCGAACCCGTGTACTGCAATTGTGTCGTGACTTCGAGCGTCGAGTCCGCTTCGATTTCGTGAATCAGATCGTATGTCTGGGCCCGGCCGTTCTGCTGACAAAAGAGCAGGGCCAGGCTGGCAGAACAGACAAACACGGACAGACGGGACAGGTCGAACCAGTTTTTTTTAGTCATTTTTCAGCTTTTTCGCCAATATCTGGGAGTTGCGAACGAAGTGAGTGAACAGCAGCGGGCTTCTTCCAAAGTCTCATCGTCTCTTACCGAGCTGCTGATTTGTCTCAAATTGAGAAACTCGTCGCCTTCCGAGTTGGACCGGTCACCTTCGGCCCAGAAAATTGAGCTGGAGAGCTTGTCCACGGCGGAAATCCGGTGCAAGCTTGTGCCGGAATTCGCAGATGGGGCCCTGATTCTGAAATTGCTTCCAAAATACAAATTAGTTTGCAAATAACGGAATGGGTTTTGCAGTTAAGGAGGGGTCCGCAGAGTTTATCCCGCTGGTCTGGCTGGTAAGCAAGGTGTAAATACCGTCCAGTCAAACGCTTGCGTCAAGGAAGGGGTGAGTGGAAAGGGAGGATTTGCTGAACCGAATGCAAAAGGGGCCGTAGCAAATAGCAACGGTCAACAGGCGTTCGACAGGAATCAAGGTGACCAGGGAAATTGCGGTGCCAGGCAGGGAATTAGCCGGAAAGGAAACTATTAACGGAGTTGCCGCGTCTGAATGGCGACGGTTGGAACAGAAAAGAGGTATACGATGCATTCCGATTACAAGAGCCCTTCGATCCGAGAATTGCGCGATCAACAGGTCCGGTTTGCACCGCGCGAAAAGAAGATTGAGCAGATCGACTGCGCCGAAAATTTGTTGCGTGATTTGCAGACGGACCGTATCTACAACTATGAATACGTCTGCTTCCGAATAACCGGATTTCGTGCCGAGCAGTCCCCAATCATCCGAATCAAGGGTGCTGACCTGATCCACGATCTACACTGCTTTATTGAAGACCTGTCCGAATCGGCCGATATTCGCGCCAATGAAACGGGGCAACCCGTGCACACGGTGGAACAGTTGAGCAGAATGTTCAACGTCTCCTCGAAAACGATCTCTCGCTGGCGTCAGCAGGGATTGGTCAGCCGAAAATTCATCTTTGACGGTGGTCGCAAGCGGGTGGGTTTTCTACACAGCAGCGTGGACCAGTTTGTCAAGAGAAATCGCGACAAGGTTCGTCGAGGCGAGCGATTCAGTCAGCTGACAAAACAGGATAAAGACGAGATCATCGAACGAGCTCGACGTCTGGCCAAGGCCGGCGGTTGTCCCGCGGAAGTGACACGACGCATCGCGAAGTCGATGAATCGCAGCGTGGAGACCATCCGGTATACCATTAAGCAGTTCGATCAACAGCACCCGGAAATTTCCGTATTTCCTGATCAGACCGGTCCCTTGAACCTGGAAATGAAAGAGAGGATCTACGCAGATTTTCTTTCAGGCAAGTCGGCGGAAACGATCGGCAAGCGGTATTGCCGTACCAAGACAACGGTCTACCGCGTGATCAATGAAGTTCGGGCCAACTTGATTATGGAACTGCCTCTGGATTACATGGACAATCCCGAGTTCCATCGCAAATCGGCCTACAAGAAAATTGTGGATTCGGAAATGCCGGTTGCGGAAAAGGCGACGCGTCGAACCAAGCCGCCGGCGGGATTGCCGCGGTACCTGGCCTCCTTGTACGAAAACCCGTTGTTGACGCGGGAGCAGGAAGGTTACCTGTTTCGCAAGTTCAATTTCCTGAAGTACAAGGCGCGTCAACTGCGGAATGAGTTGGATCCCGCGAAGGCGCGTTCGTCGGACATGGACGAAATTGAACGCCTGTACGATGAAGCGGTCAAGGTCAAGAACCAGATCGTCAAATCCAACCTGCGGCTGGTTGTTTCCATCGCCAAGCGGCACGTTTCCGCCAGCGATGACTTCTTCCAGCTGGTCAGCGACGGAAATATGTCGCTGATCCGGGCGGTGGAGAAATTCGATTACGCTCGGGGCAACAAGTTCAGTACCTACGCCAGCTGGGCCATCATGAAGAATTTCGCTCGGACGATTCCGGACGAATTCAAACAGAAGGACCGTTTTCGACCAACCTCGGAAGAATTGTTCCTGTCGCGGGAAGATCAGCGCAGTGACCGCTATCTGCTGGAATCGGCTCAAAACCGTCGTGAGAAGCAGGTCAGTCGCATCCTGGAGAGCCTGGACGATCGCGAGCAGAAGATCATCATCAGCCGTTTTGGTCTGGACTACAGTCAGGAACCGCAAACGCTCAAGGAAGTGGGTGCCGAACTGGGGGTTACCAAGGAGCGAATTCGGCAGATCGAAGCCCGGGCTTTGAGCAAGCTACGGGCGGCGGTCCGCGATGAGAAAATTGATGTGGTAGACGCAGGCTAAGCTGACAATTCTGTGAAATCGTTCAAACGATGGGACCCATCCTCCCATCGTTTTTTTATTGGTCTGATGGCATCCGCTGCGGGATCGACACGGCTGCGTTACCACTTTTTCCTGCGAGCGCGCTTCCTTCTGCGAGCGATAAATCGCCGACCAATCCGCCACATCTTGCGGGCGTTGAATCAGGAGAATGGAGCAGAAAAGGAGTGTTGGTTCGATCGTGTCCCAACACTCCGGGTCGCCTGTCCAGAGCTGTTGTTCCTAACTGGACAGTAAATCAACGAACGGGGTGACATCGAGCAGATCGAGCGAGCCGTCCTGGTTGATATCGGCGGCTGCAATGTACACACCGTTGGCGATGGCTTCCACAAAGGGAGCCACATCCAGCAGATTAACTTGTCCGTCTCCGTTGACATCACCCAGCAGAATTGGACTGCCAGCAGCCACACCTCCGGTCACCGTGAAATTACCACCCGCTAATTCGGTGCCTGCATCCGGTTGACCGATCGTTGCCTGGACCGTGAAATTGCCGCCGCTGGACATTCCAGCTCCGCCGTCAATGCTGTAGTCGAGGATTTCGATTTGAGCATTGGCGGAACCGCTGGTCATTACCATCGTTGCCAACACGGTCCGAGTAATAAGATTCAAAAGTCTGTTCATGCGTTTACTCCTGGTTGTTGATCATACTGCCGACGGCCGCTTCCAGCGCATCCAGACGCTTTCGCAGGGAGTCGTTTTCATCCTCGAGGGCGACGATCTGTGCGTCTTTCTCCGAACGCAATTCGCGAATCGCTTCCACAACGACGGCCTCAAAGCCCCGATACGTTACTGCTTTGTAACCATCCGCTCGCTCGTCAACCCAATCGGGAAAGACTTTTTCAACTTCCTGGGCGATCACACCGATCCGCTGACCTTCCAGTTCGTTGATCGCTTTGGGGTCTTTATATTCAAAGGTTACGCCTCGCAGGTTGAGGAGTTTATCCAGGGAATTTTCCAAACCGGCGATATTCTTTTTCAGACGGCGGTCGGATGCATTGGTCCAGCTCCCTCCACCGGGTTTGCCAGCCGATCCATTGACGTGCAACAGGAATTGTGGATTCGGCTGGCTGATTCCTACCCGACCAGTGTCGCCCCGCACGGTGAGCTTGTCGCCGCCAGGGCCCATTCGCAGTCCCCAAACGTTCACGCCACCATTGTAAAAATGAAAACAGTCACTATCTGTACCGCCCGCCGAATAGCCGTAATACGGGATACCGCCAGCCGCGTCGGTGGCGACATGCATCCCGCCGAATTCGTTGTCTCCCGCCGGGGTTTGAATATCAAACCACGACTGCCCGGCGCTGTTATCGACGATTGGATCTTCGCGTCGGATACCAATGTAGCCGTCGACATCAATATTGAGCGTATGATTGAAACTTCCGAGCGAATGTAGAAAGAGCTGGTCGTTGGAGAGCCAAATATGCGGTGTGCCGGTTTCATCAATTGCCGTGCTGAAATTACCATTTGGATTTACAGACAGCAGGTTGTCAAAACCTCCGCCGTCATGGTTGGATTCTACTCGCCATTCACCGCTGATTCCATTGACGTAGTGACGTGTCAATCGATCACCTTGCTGGTAACCGTAATAAGGCCAACCAAAGTCGCTTGTTGTCTCGACGATCATGCCGCCACGCTCATTAAAACCGGCTTCGGCCAGAATCCCGAAAGCTTCGGTGCCATCAATGGGTTGTTCCCGGCCTACGCCTACAAACGAGCCGTCATTATTGACATTGATTCCGCGAGTGTTGCTGGAATAGGTTGCGTAGGGCGTGGCGGTGATTTGTTGCCGCGGTGAAAGGATGGTGTTTTCCACTTCCAGCTCCAGCCACCGCATATTGCCATCAAACGCACCCGTGCCGAAATCGAGATCCCTGGTAAAACGGCCGTTGGTTACTTCAATGTTCCCAGCCTCGGACCCCAGCAGGTTGCCGCCAGAGGGTGCGTCCCACAGGATGAATTCCATACTGTAAGTTCCGTTGGCAGGCGTCCCGTTTTCCTCGAGTTGGCCCTGGTACGTAAACGTGGCGTCAATTTTCTGGCCGTGCGCAAACGACGCGGCGAGAAAAACACTGACCAGCCATATTCCGTAGCTAAGTTTCTTTGCCATTGTCTTTTTTCCCTCTTAAAGAATTGGATCGTCAACTCGAATCTCCGCACGGAAATTCTGAAAAACTGATGAATCCGATATTCAGCGAGACAACACTGACAGCTCGAACGGACGCCGAATCATGAGAAATTACCTGAATCTGAAAATTCCAGATTCGGTTGCCGCCCGATTGTTGAGAAATACGCGCATTTCGTTCAGGATGACCAGACAGATGGGTAACAATGAATTTCTCCGTCCGGTGAAGGGGCAATCTTGAATCAAGAGAACCACAACGCGAATTTCGCCGAACTGGTCGATCGTGGTCGCGCTGGAGATCAGGAGGCCATTGGCATGCTTCTTTCAGGCTATCGAAATTACTTGTTGCTGATCGCCAATCAGGATCTGGACGAAGGCTTGCGGGCCAAGCTGGGCGCCTCCGATATTGTTCAGGAGTCACTGATGTTGGCCCAGAAGAATTTCGAACAGTTCAGGGGGCATTCGGAGCAGGAACTGCGCGGCTGGCTGCGGACCATTCTGGTTAACGATTTGCGCAACAACCGGCGGCAATTTGCTTCGCAGAAGCGGGACGCCGGTCGCGAATTGAATCTGCAGGAGAAGTCGGCCGTCAAGAATCATCTGGTCGATCCGTTGCTGACTCCCAGCAGCGACGCCATGCAGCGAGAGCGGGCAAAAGTCCTTTCCGACGCGCTCAGACGGTTGACTGAAGATCATCGACTGGTGATACGACTGCGGAATTTCGAACAGCTGGATTTCGCTGAGGTTGGGAGCCGCATGGATCGTAGCGCCGACGCAGCCCGTAAGCTCTGGGCCCGCGCCATTGAATCATTGCAATCCCAGCTGGCCTCGGTCGCGCCAGATTTACTGTCGGGAATTTTTGATTCGGAAGCGGACGATGAGTGATTCAGTGCGTCATGACGATGACAAACGGTTTGCCGTCGAGCTCGAAAAAGAGTTGGATGGGCTTGTCCGAAGAAAGCAGTTCAAGCACGAGTTCGATTCGCCTGCCAGAGAAGAGCATATTGACGAACGTATTCAGAAAGCGCGGCCCGCGTTGGACTTGTTGGCGGAGTTCAGTGATCGGCCAGATCTGCTGGTGTCAGAATCGGCGATGGAAACGGGCCCTGCGCGGGCGACATCACCCGCCAATCCAACCCGGACGGTTTGGTACCGGATTTGAGGCGACTGGGCCAGTTTGAGATTGAAAAAGAAATTGGACGGGGTGGTAACGGGATCGTCTTGCAGGCCAAGGATCTGCAATTGTCTCGACGGGTGGCCCTCAAGATCCCCCATTTGGCGGCTGCGTTGTCCGATGAAGCGAAAGCGCGCTTCGAACGCGAAGCGAAAGCGGCCGCCAGCCTGAACCATCCGGGAATCGTTGGGATTCATGAAGTCCGGCATGAACAGGGCATGGACTTCATCGTCAGCCAGTTTGTGAAAGGAGTGAACCTGGCAAGTTGGGCGGATCAACATGTCGTCACGCCCCGTCAGGCGGCTGCGTGTGTGGCCTTCCTCGCCGACGCCATGCAACATGCTCATCAACGGGGTGTACTGCATCGCGACTTGAAACCATCGAATGTAATCGTCGAAGAATCCTCAGATCCCGACTCAGACCTGGCTCGTCGCTGCCGCATCGTCGATTTTGGTCTGGCGGTTATCAAGACGGAGGTGGCGGACGATTTGACAACCAGCGGGGCGATGATCGGCACGCCAGCGTACATGTCACCCGAACAGACGTTCGGCCGGAGCGATTTGATTGGACCAGCGACGGACGTCTATGGATTGGGAGTCATTCTTTATCAGTTGCTGACCGGTCAACCACCCTTTGCGGGCAAGGACCTGATTCAAGTGGTGGAAAAGGTTCGCAATGAGGCGCCCCAATCGCCTCAAAAACTGAAGCCGACGATTCCGGTCGACTTGGCGGCAATCACCGGAAAATGTCTCGAAAAGCGGACTCGGGATCGATATCCCTCGGCCGCGGCGTTGCGAAATGATCTGGAGCGGTTTCTGAACAATGAAACGGTGTTGGCTCGGCCAGCCTCGGCCCTGAATCGCCTTGGCAAGTGGATCCAACGGAATCCAGCGGTCACCGCGCTGATCGGAACTCTGATGGTGGCGGTTGCGATTACATCCTATACCGCCATGCGAACTTCCGCGGCGGAGAAGAAGTCCAGGCGATCAGAGGAGGTGGCGCGCATTGAAGCCGGTGTCGCGATTGAAGTCTCGAAATTTCTGGAAGACATGTTTCAGATACCCAAGTTTCTCGAGAGCCGCCAGAATCAACTTCGCGGCAAAGATGTGACCGCCGAGCAGATACTTAATCATGCTGCGACGAAGATCCAGGACGATCTGAATTCTCAACCGCAAGTTCAGGCCAGACTAATGACCATCATCGGTTCTTCCCTGACCGACATTGGTTCGTTTGAAGCTGCCGAAAAGCTACTGCGAGATGGACTCGCGTTGAATCTGCAATACCTGGAAGGCGATGACCCTGGCTTGGCCAAAAGCCATCAACAGCTTGGACGGCTGCTGCGAAAACTGGACAAACGTGAAGAGGCGGAGAAGCAGTTGCGATTGGCGATTGCAATTCTGGAAGAAAATCCGTCCGGACACCCCAGGCAATTGGCAAACTGTTACAACGATCTGGGGATCCTGTTGCGTCCCGTGGACATCATGGCGGCGCGAGATGCCTATGGGACGGCCCGCGAACTGACTGAAAGGTATTTGTCGAACGAGGCGGAGGACTGGGCGCTGTCCGCCAATATCGCGTCACTGGATTACTTGATGGGTCGATACGAGCAGTCCGCGGAGGCGTTTGAGCAGGCCCTCGAATCGGCAATACAGGAATACGGCGCTGAGCATCCCAAGGTAGCGATGCTCCAGGGGAATATATCGAGGGTCTATTTGAAACTCGGGCAATACGACAAAGCAAAGGAATATCGCCTGCGAGATCTCGCCATTTCCGAAAAAGAACTGGGGCTTGACCATCCAGAAACCGGCATCGCGCTGCTGGGCTTGATCCCGATCCATCAGCTGTTGGGCGAACTGGAGGCGGCATTCGAAAAGGGCGAACGGGCCATCAACATTCTCAAATCGTCCTTGCCGCCCAACCACACGCATATCCTCACGGCGGTCAACAATCACGTCATCACCCTCATGCGGATGGAACGCTTTGATCGGGCTTTGCAGCTGGCGAAGGAAATCGAAGAAATGGATGCTCAACGTGTTGGCAAGGCGGCCGATTTGCAGATGTTGACCAATCAGATTATGCAGGCGCAATTGGAAAGGATGGCGGGCCACTTCGACGCCGCCATGTCGCGGATTGACTCCGTCATCGATCATCCTTTGATCGAAACCAACAAGGCCATGGGCACCGACGTGCGGTTCGCCAAAGCACTGTTGCTGGCCGCGATTGAAGACGAATCAGCAGCGACCTTTCTGAGTGAATCGCTTCGGTTTGCCGACGCAGCCGGGGTAATCGCGGCGCCGGACCGAGCTTACCTCGAAGCACAGTTCTGGGCGCTGGCCAACCACAGGGGCAAGGCCATCAGCAAACTCCGAGAGGCGATCGCTGCAGGTTACAACGACGCCAGAATCCTGACTGACCCGGATTTACACGACCTCAGGGAAATGCAGGCTTTTCAACAGATCCTGCGCCAATTTCAACAGGAAACGAGAGCGAACTGAATACGGACGCCGGGAAACACGTCCGGTTAAACGGATTGTGTCACCGGCCGGTGAAAGCGTTCCCGACGGGACATGATACCGAAGCGGCTGGGCCGGTATGCTCGCCGTGGGAGCAGTCGTGGTGCTCGCCGTGCGTAGACGATCAACCTGATTTTCCCGGTCAAGTCTTCCGGCAGCGAACCAGCACGCCGACAAAGTGTCATTTCGTATTGCAGTGAAATGGCAAGTCTTTATATTTGTGGCCGGCAAATTGCGCCAGCGTAGCTCAGTTGGCAGAGCAGCTGATTTGTAATCAGCAGGTCGTGGGTTCGACTCCCTCCGCTGGCTTTTTCCGACAAATCGCGTCGGAGGGATGGTAAATCCGATGGTGTACAGCTTGGCAGCAGGTCGCCGGGCTGTCCGGCATGGTGGTATGTGCGGGGGGATACCGAAGCGGTCAAACGGGACAGACTGTAAATCTGTTGGCTCAGCCTTCGCAGGTTCGAATCCTGCTCCCCCCATTTTATCAGCTTGCCTCGTCTGGGGCGGAGCTGTCGTCATGCGTACCGGGTGTCCAGTGCCGCAGGGCATGCAATCAGACAATCGAAAACCTCCGGTGGCGGCGGTTTTTTGCGAGTTCTGACCGGAAATATCTGGTTTAAACTGCCAAAAAGCCATTGGGGTTTCCGCAAATATTGGTACATTTACCGATTGGCAAAAAATCCGGCAGCACGGTGGCTGTCCCGGGTTTCATGGATGGTTGCCGATCCATGGTTGGAACAAGGGAAGAGCGATCCTTGCGGGTGTAGCTCAATGGCAGAGCCCCAGCCTTCCAAGCTGGTTGTGAGGGTTCGATTCCCTTCACCCGCTTTGATGATTTTGTTGACTGGAATGAACCGCTGCTGTAGCTCAGTTGGTAGAGCGCGTCCTTGGTAAGGACGAGGTCACGGGTTCAAGTCCCGTCAGCAGCTTCGTTGCCTGAATTTATTTTATTGAGTTTTTGTTCGGCCGGTTGGTCGAGTTGTTTCGCGAGTTGTTTTATCGACTTGATTTGTAATCAAGCAGGTGTTTGAAAAGAAATGGCCAAGGAAAATTTTAATCGTACAAAACCGCACGTAAACGTCGGAACTATTGGACACATTGACCACGGCAAAACGACGCTGACCGGAGCTATTCTGGCTGTACAGGCCGTCAAGGGTTTGGCGCAGGGCATCAGCTACGCGGATATCGCGAAGGGTGGCACGGTGCGTGACGAGACCAAGACGGTAACGATCGCGGTTTCTCATGTGGAGTATGAGACAGCGAATCGTCATTACGCTCACATTGACTGCCCGGGTCACGCCGACTTTATCAAGAACATGATTACCGGGGCGGCTCAGATGGATGGTGCAATCCTGGTGGTTTCTGCTGCCGACGGCCCGATGCCGCAGACCAAGGAGCATGTCTTGTTGGCTCGTCAGGTGGATGTGCCGGCGTTGGTGGTGTTCTTGAACAAATGCGACCTGGTCGATGATGAGGAGTTGTTGGAGCTTGTCGAGATGGAGGTTCGGGAGCTGTTGAGCAAGTACGACTTTGACGGCGACAACGTGCCCGTGGTGCGGGGTAGTGCTTTGCCGGCTTACAATAATCCGGATGATCCCGAGAAGAATGCTTGTATCGGTCAGTTGATGGACGCCATTGATGAGTACATTCCTGAGCCTCCCCGTGAGGATGACAAACCGTTCCTGATGGCGATTGAGGACGTGTTCTCAATCGAGGGCCGGGGTACGGTGTGCACCGGGCGAGTGGAGCGCGGTGTGATCAAGCCGGGTGAGGAAGTTGAGATTGTTGGGTTGTCGGCGGAGTCGCGGAAGACGACTTGTACCGGTGTTGAGATGTTCCGCAAGCTGCTGGATGAGGGCCGCGCGGGTGACAACGTGGGTTGTCTGTTGCGGGGTGTCAAGCGGGATGAGATTCAGCGAGGTCAGGTGTTGGCCAAGCCAGGATCGATCACGCCGCACACCAAGTTCGAGGCTGAGGTTTATTGCCTGAGTAAGGATGAGGGTGGTCGTCATACGCCGTTTTTCAGTGGCTATCGTCCTCAGTTCTACTTTCGGACGACCGACGTTACTGGAACCGCCAACCTGGTTGGCGCGGAAATGTGCATGCCGGGCGACAATGTCAAGGTGACGGTTGAGTTGCACAAGCCGATCGCCATGGACGACGGGGTCCGGTTTGCGATTCGCGAAGGTGGTCGAACGGTCGGTTCGGGGGTGGTGACCAAGATCGTAGAGTAGTTGGTGGCGGTCGGGCGGATCGTCGGTTTGGCTGGCGTGGCGGTTGGCTGGGTCAGAGCCGGGCGTTTGGTTCTGGTTGGGCGGCAGGCTGGGCTTGCGGGCTGGTTGGGTAGCGATGGCCAGGCAGAGTGGCACACGATGGTGGTGAAGGGGTGTAGCTCAATTGGCAGAGCACTGGTTTCCAAAACCAGCGGTTGCGGGTTCAAATCCCTCCACCCCTGCTCTCCATTTTGATTTACGGGCGGTTGTGCGTTGGTGCGATCGCGCTTGTGTTGTCGGCGAAGGGTGTCGCCGATCTGGAATCGGTGAGGTGATCCGGTGAGTTCAATGGCAAAGCAGAAGCAGGAGGCGGCCGGGTCCGGTGGGTTCTGGTCCGAGTTTTTCCGCTTCGGTGTTTATAAACCGAATCAGGGACGAATCGTTCGCCAATTGAGCTTTTTCGCTATCGCGATCCTGTCGGGGTTGGCGGCTTTTGAGTTGCATCGGCTGCGGTTTTTTGATCAGGCGTTTTCGGGTTCACGTTACGTATTTTTGTTGGTTTTCCTGTTGGCTGCCTTCTGGTTTTCCTACCGAATCGTGAATTACTCCCGGTTTGCGGATTTCCTGATTGCGGTCGAAGCGGAGATGAACAAGGTTTCGTGGCCGACGAAGCAGGAATTGTGGCGAGCTTCGTTGGTGGTGATCTTTGTAATCTTCGCGTTGGCGGGTTTGTTGTATTTGTTTGATATCGTCTGGACCTTGTTGTTCCAGTTGATTGGGATTCGTTACAGCGGTTGACGGCGATGGCCTCCGAAAAAGAAACAATCTCTGATGAGCATGTCTCTCCCCCTGTGTCGGGTGAGCTGGAGGGCGATGCGGAGCGGTCCGATGTGAGCGGCGATCAGGGCTTGGCGGCGGGTGAGCTGTCGGACGCTTCGGGGTCTGAAGAGCCGGTCAATGAAATGGGGTTTACCGAAGCTGAGATGATGTCCGACGAGGATGTCGAGGTGGAGGAGGGTGATGAGAATGTCTCTCCCATTGAAGAGCTGGTGGACGACGAGCAGCCTGTTGCCGACGAACTGGAGATGGGCTGGTACATTCTCAAGGTGCAGGTCAATCGAGAGGGTTCGATCTGCGACGCGCTGCGGCGGCGGGTCAAGCAGGCTGGTTTTGACCGGTTCTTCGGTGACATTCTGGTGCCGACCGAGGACGTCAGGGAGTTTTCGAAGTCGGGGAAGCAGCGGATTGTCAAGCGGAAGCTGTATCCTGGCTACGTCGTCGTGCGGATGTCCATTAATGACGATACCTGGTTTCTGGTGCGGGAGACTCCGGGGATTGGCGATTTCACCGGAGCGGCCGGGAAGCCGGCGCCGCTGAGGCAGGAAGAGATCGATCGGATCATCGCGACCACGAAGCCGGAAGAGGATGAGGAAGGTGAAGAGCAGGCCATCAAGACGGCGATCAAGTTCAAGGTCGGCGATCGGGTGCGGGTTAAAGAGGGGTACTTCCAGAATTACGAAGGGGAGGTCTCCAATATTGACGAGCGGAATGGTCGGGTGACGGTCATGATCAATATCTTTGGGCGGCCGAATCCGGTCGAGCTGGATCATTGGCAGGTCGAGGACGTTTAGCCCATCCGTCCAGGATCGGGTGAAAGATAAGTCAGTCGTAACAACGAATGCAAGTTCAGGCGAAGTGAAAGATGGCAAAACAGCTGGTAGGTCAAGCGAAGTTTCAGGTGCCGGGCGGTCAGGCGACGCCAGCCCCTCCGGTCGGTACGTCGCTGGGGAAGTTTGGGATCAATCTGGGGCAGTTCGTCCAGCAGTTCAACGATCGCACCAAGGAGTTTAACGGAACGCCTATTCCGGTGATCGTTTCGGTGTACAACGACCGCTCCTTTGATTTTGTAACCAAGAGCCCGCCAGCGGCGTCGCTGCTGAAAATGGCGGCCGGTATTGCCAAGGGTTCGGGGGTGCCGCATGTCGAAAAGGTGGCCACCGTCACCCGTAAGCAGGTTGAGGAGATCTGTGAAAAGAAGATGGCGGATCTGAACGCGCGTGATCTCGATCATGCTTGCCGGATGATTGAGGGGACGGCCCGTAGTATGGGCATTGATGTAGTCGAGTGAATGCCGTGTTCGGCAAGTGGTTGGGTTGGGGGCATCCCCACCGGGATTATTTGGGAAAACAGAAAATGTCGCAAGGTTCCAAGCGTTATCGGGCTCTGGTGGAAAAGGTTCCGGCCGAGCCGGTTGATCTGTCGGAGGCGGTCAAGGTTATCAAGCAGTTTGAGGGAACGAAATTTGACCAGACGGTAGAGGTCCATATGCGGCTCGGTATCGATTCCAAACAGGCGGACCAGTTGGTCCGTGGTTCGCTGGTGTTGCCGCATGGAATTGGCAAGAGTCAACGGGTCGTCGTCTTTGCCAAGGGTCCGGCCGCCGAAGCCGCCCGTGAGGCAGGTGCCGATGAAGTGGGTGAGGCCGAATTGGCGAAGAGGATCACCGATGGCTGGTTGGATTTTGATGTCTGCATCGCCTCGCCCGACATGATGGGGGTGGTGGGTCCCCTGGGGCGGGTGCTGGGGCCGCGAGGCCTGATGCCGTCGCCTCGAGCTGGAACGGTAACGCCTGACGTGGCCACGGCGGTCAAGGAATACAAGGCTGGCAAAGTCGAGTTTCGGAACGACAATGGCGGCAACGTACACGCCGTGGTGGGCCGGCTCAGTTTTGACAATCAGCAATTGGAAGAGAACATTACTTCGTTTATTGACCACATTCATGCGATCAAGCCCAACGCGATCAAGGGAACTTACGTTCGTGGTATCGTGATTGCGGCGACCATGAGTCCGGGGATTCGGATCGCGGCTTAGCGGGATGGTATCCGGACAGGACATTGAAGAAACCCAGATGACCAATGAGTAAATACGTAAAAGATCTGTTGACCAAAGAGCTGTCATCGCGATTGGACGGCGTTGAAGACTGTGTGCTGGCGAACGTGATCGGGCTGGATGCCAATTCCGCGGTCGCGTTAAGAAGGCGGCTGCGCGAAAAAGAGATCAGCCTGCTGGTCGTCAAGAATTCTTTGGCGAAGCGGGCGACCGACGGCACTTCGTTGGCGCCAGCGTTTGAGGGACTTGAAGGGACTGCCGCCGTATTGTGGGGGGCCGAGGACTTCATCTCGCTGGTCAAGGAAGTGGTTGAGCTGGACAAGGACGCCGGGTTCGAGCAGTTCAAGGCCCGTGGCGGATGCATGGATGGCGAGCAACTGTCGGCGGAGCGAGTGGTTGAAATTAGCAAGTGGCCGAGTCGTGCGGAGCAGCTGAGCCTGCTGGTGGGGCAGATTGCTGGTCCGGGCAGTCAGCTTGTCGCTCAGCTGAAAGGTCCAGGTGCCGGCTTGGCCAGTCAGATTAAACAGATAGGTGAGAATCAGGATGGTGAGTGAGTCGCAGGCTGCGTTTCGTAACAGGGTAACAACAATTTAGTTCGTGGTTTTTGGAGTTGGGGCGCGTTCCCGCTGGTGCTCCACCTCAAATATAAGAAAGGTAGTAACGATGTCGGAAGAAGGTACAGCAACATTGGAGTTCTCGGCTGAAGCGAAAAAGCTGGGCGATCAGATCGCCGGTTTGACATTGAAAGAAGCGAAAGAGCTGAGTGATTACCTGAAGGAAGAGCACGGTATCGAAGCCGCTGCCGGAGGTGCCGTGATGATGGCGCCCGGAGCCGGTGGCGATGGTGGTGGCGCGGCAGCCGAAGAAAAGACGGAATTTGACGTCGTGTTGACCGGTTTTGGCGACAAGAAGCTGGATGTTGTCAAGGTCGTCAAGGCGATCACGGGCGCATCGTTGATGGACGCCAAGAAGATGGTCGAATCCTGCCCCGCCAACTTGAAAGAAGGCGTTTCCAAGGAAGATGCCGACAAGGTCAAAGCCGATGTGGAAGCCGCTGGCGGAAGCGTCGAAGTGAAGTAGCAGCGTTTGTGGCCAACCCGCAAATGAACCTCAAGCCTGGTGTCACCGGATGGAGTTTCCTGGTGGCATCCTGGCTTCCCAATCCTGTCCCAGAAAAGTTTGTTCGTTAAAAGTCGAGTGCTTAACGACCCGAGCAGCGCCGTCAGCAGCGAATGGCTCGTGCAGTGGTCATCGAAGTCCATGGGGCTGTTCGATTCCGCTCATCGGCCGGAGTTGTGCGCTGGCAGTGCGGCAGCCTCAGACCGCGTCCGCCTGGCTGGAGGTGCGTGCAGAACCGTGGGCTTTTCCGGCCGAGTCGTAGTCGGTCACGGCCACGGCCGTTTTTTCAGTAGCGCTCGAGTTACTTGCCCGTCAGGGCAGGAGTTTGTGGCCGAATTCAATCGGCTGGATCTCATTCGAATTGGAGAGTGTCAAGCATGGCAACCCCGGTAGAGCGAAGATTACGTCCCACGCAAGTTCGTCGATTCGGCAGCGGCCGCAACTACGAACTGCCGCCCGATTTGACTGAGATTCAAACGGCCAGTTACGAGTTGTTCCTGCAGCACGGCATGGATCCTTCCAAGCGGAAGCTGCAGGGCATTGAGGGGGTGCTGCAGGAAATCTTTCCCATCGAAAGCTACGACAAGAAGCTGCGATTGGAGTACATCAGTTACGATTTGGGCAAGCCAAGATATACTCCCGAAGAATGTCGCCAGCTGCGTCTAACCTATGGGCGACCTTTTCGAGTCTGGTTGCGGTTGGTCAAGGAAGAGTCGATCGAGGAAGAAGTCTTCCTGGGCGATATTCCAGTCATGCTGGGAGGCGGTGAATTCATAATCAACGGGGCTGAACGGGTTGTCGTCAGTCAGTTACACCGTAGTCCCGGCATCGACTTCGTGCTCGAATCGGATACCACATCGGATCGGAAATTGCCCAGTTGTCGAGTCATTCCCGAGCGCGGCAGTTGGATCGAGATCAATGCCACCAAGAAGGATTCGTTGACGGTTCGGATTGACCAGAGTGGAAAGTTTTCAGCCATCACCCTGTTGCGGGCGATGGATCCGAAATACGGAGAAGACGCGGCTATCCTGCGGGCCTTCTATGAAACCGCCAAAGTCAAGGTGGTGGACCGCCGCAGTGCGGCGAAACTGGCCGGTAAATTCGCAGTGGATGACATTGTCTACCCGGCCAGTTCGGAACGGGCAGGCGAAATCATTGTGGATGCCGGAACGGCGATCACCGAAGATGCGGCCGAATTGATCTGCTCCACCGGGGTGGCCAGTTGTGAGATCATGGCCCCGCCCCGGAATTCGCTGATTTTCAATGCGCTTAATGATGACAATACGTCTTCCCATGAGGAGGCTTTGTTGAGGATTTACCAGCGCCTGCGACCGGGGAATCCGCCAGCGCTGGAAAAGGCCAGAGCGTTGTTTCACGAGAAATTCTATGACGACAACCGCTACCGTCTGGGCAAGGTGGGCCGTTTCCGGATCAATCGAAAACTTAATCTGGGTGTTTCGGAAAAGGAGATGACGCTGCGGCCGGATGACATTCTGGCATCGATTCAGTATCTGCTTGAACTGGCCTCACCAGGCGGGGCGGCCAGTATCGACGACATCGACCATTTGGGAAATCGCCGCCTGCGAACGATTGATGAATTGGCCAGCGACGAATTGCGGAAGGGATTCCTGAAACTGCGGCGGACGGTCCAGGAGCGGATGAGTCTCAAGGATCAGGAGGACATGACGCCGCGAACACTGGTCAATCCCAAGAGTATCTCGGCAGCGATCGAGTATTTCTTTGGGCGGGGTGAATTGTCCCAGGTCGTGGACCAGACCAATCCACTCAGTCAGCTGACCCATGAACGCCGCCTGTCGGCGTTGGGTCCGGGCGGATTGAATCGAAAACGGGCGGGGTTTGAGGTGCGGGATGTTCACATTTCCCACTACGGTCGGATCTGCCCGATCGAAACACCGGAGGGCACCAATATCGGCTTGATCTCCAGCCTGGCGATCTACGCCAGTGTCGATGATTACGGTTTTCTGGTCACTCCCTACGCCGAGGTCAAGAAAGGCAAGGTAACCGATTCGATCGTATGGTTGCGGGCGGACGAAGAGTCGGAGTCTTTTGTCGCGCCGGCGGACACGAAAGTCGAGAACGGCCAGATCATCGGCGAGAAACAGCTGGCCGGCAACATCATTGCCCGGTACCGGGCTGACTTTGAGTTGGTTCCGCCGGAAGAGGTGCAATACATCGATATCGCCCCCAGCCAGATGGTGGGCGTTTCGGCGGGTTTGATTCCGTTCCTTGAGCATGACGATGCGAACCGGGCTTTGATGGGCTCGAACATGCAACGGCAGGCGGTCCCGTTGTTGGTGGCCGAGCCACCCGATCGTGGGGACCGGCATGGAACGCGCGGTAGCCGAAAACTCCAGCATGGTTGTGCGGGCTCGCCGGGCGGGCACGGTAACCTACGTGGATGCCACTCGGATCGAGATTGGTCCGGAAGTCTATCCTCTGAAGAAATACGCTGGCCTGAACGAGCGAACATGCCTGAATCAGAAACCGATCGTTCAGCTCGGCGACAAGGTGGCTCGCAATCAGGTCATTGCTGATGGTGCCGCGACGTTCCAGGGTGAACTGGCCCTGGGCCGAAACGTCCTGGTCGGCTTCATGTCGTTCGATGGTTACAACTACGAAGACGCGATCATCATCTCCCAGGAACTGGTCCAGAACGACACCTATACTTCGATTCACATCGAAGAATTCGACGTCGAAATTCGGGAGACCAAAGCTGGGTCGTGAAGAATTTACCCGGGATATTCCCAACGTCAGTGAAAAAGCGCTTACGGAATCTTGACGAGAACGGAATCGTTCGGGTCGGGACCTATGTGCGTCCGGGAGACATCCTGGTCGGCAAAGTGTCGCCGAAGTCGAAGACCGAATTGACGCCGGAAGAAAAGCTGCTGCATGCGATTTTCGGACGGGCGGGCGAAGACGTGAAAAACGATTCGCTGGAGGTCTCTTCGGGGATCGAAGGCATCGTGATCGACACCCAGCGATTCTCACGGCGGATGTGCCTTGTCGGAAGAAGAGCGGAAGGTGTTTGAGAAAGACCTGAAGGCGGCCGAGACGGAAGGCAACGAAGCGGTCGCGAAGGTCTTTACCGCGATGATCGAAGCGATGGAAAAGGTGGTCGGGAAAACCTTGACCGATGAGAACGATACGCCTTTGACACGCGATCAGAATGCCCGTTTCATCGCCGAAAAGGCGACCAATTTCCGGTTGTCCTCGGTCACGGCAAACTTGAAAAGCGAAGACCCGCATCAAGAATATCGAGGAGATCTACAAGGAGTCCTGGCCGGCGGTGGAAACCGCAATCGACCAGCGTGACCGGATTGTCAACAGCATGAAGCGGGGTGATGAACTTCGCAGTGGCGTGTTGCAGATGGTCAAGGTTTATATTGCCACCAAGCGGGTGATTTCCGTCGGCGACAAGATGGCTGGCCGGCACGGTAACAAAGGGGTGATCGCCAAAATCCTGCCGGTGGAGGACATGCCGTTATCTGGAAGACGGAACGCCGCTTCAGATCCTGCTCAATCCGCTGGGGGTTCCCAGCCGGATGAATGTCGGTCAGATCCTGGAAACGCACCTGGGCTGGGCCGGCTCCAAGTTGGGATTTCAGGCGATCACGCCCGTGTTCGACGGGGCCAGCGAGGATGAAATCAACGATGCACTGGAAGAAGCGGGCTTGCCCCGGCACGGCAAGCGCAGCTTGTACGACGGTCGTACCGGTGACGCGTTGGGACAGGAAACGACGGTCGGTTACATCTACATGTTGAAGCTGCATCACCTGGTCGACGACAAAGTTCACGCCCGCAGCACCGGTCCCTATTCGCTGATTACCCAGCAGCCGCTGGGTGGCAAGGCCCGGTTTGGCGGTCAACGGTTCGGCGAGATGGAAGTCTGGGCGTTGGAGGCCTATGGTGCGGCCTACATTCTGCAGGAATTGCTGACCGTCAAGAGCGACGATGTGGAAGGCCGTACCAAGATCTACGAGTCGATGGTCAAGGGTGAGAACACGTTGGAGGCAGGAACTCCCGCCAGTTTCGATGTGTTGACCAACGAGATCCGCGGACTGGCTTTGAATATGCAAATGGAGAAACGACGAAGTTGACGGGTCGGCTGTCCGGGCCGAACCGTGGTGCAGACAACAGAATCATTGTGAATCAATTTCAGGGCTAATTCTAAGGAGCAGGTGATTATGGCAATGGCCGACACCTCCTACGATCGCGTTAACGATTACGCTTCCGTCAAAATCAGTCTGGCGCGACCCCACGATATTCGCAGCTGGTCGATGGGCGAAGTCAAGAAGCCGGAGACGATCAATTACCGAACTTACCGTCCAGAAAAGGACGGTCTGTTCTGTGAGCGGATCTTCGGCCCGGAAAAGGACTGGGAATGCGCCTGTGGCAAGTATCGTGGTATGAAGTACAAGGGCATGATCTGCGACCGCTGCGGCGTGAAAGTGACTCACTCCCGGGTCCGCCGCAAGCGGATGGGGCATATCGAACTGGCCGCGCCGGTGGTGCATATCTGGTTCTTCAAGGCCATGCCCAGTCGTCTGGGTAATCTGTTGGACATGAAAACCAGCAGCCTCGAAAAAGTGATCTACTTTCAGGACTACGTCGTCACCGATCCAGGCACGACCGATCTGGAAAAACAGCAATTGCTGACCGAAGAAGAATACCGCGCCGCCAAGGCACAGTATCGGCGACGGCAGCTTCAAGGCTGGCATGGGGGCCGAAGCGATCCGCGAACTGTTGTCGGATCTCGATCTGGTCAAGCTGTCCGAAGAACTGCGCGTGGAAATGGCGGAAACAGGTTCCAAGCAGAAACGCAAGGACCTGACCAACCGCCTGAAGATCGTCGAAGTCGATCCGCGACAGTGACAACAAGCCGGAGTGGATGGTGCTGGATGTGATTCCGGTGATCCCACCCGATTTGCGACCGCTGGTCTTGCTCGATTCGGGCAACTTCGCGACCAGCGACCTGAACGATCTCTATCGCCGAATCATCAACCGCAATAACCGCTTGCGAAAGCTGGTGGATTTGAATGCGCCGGAAGTCATCATCCGCAATGAAAAACGCATGCTGCAGCAGTCGGTCGACGCGCTGTTCGACAACAACCGTTGCAAACGACCGGTGCTGGGAAGCAGCAATCGCCCGCTCAAGTCGCTGACGGACATGATCAAGGGAAAGCAGGGCCGGTTCCGCGAAAACCTGCTTGGCAAACGAGTGGATTATTCGGCTCGCAGCGTGATCGTTGTGGGGCCGCGGTTGAAGCTGCATCAATGTGGACTGCCGAAGAAAATCGCCCTGGAGCTGTTCCAGCCCTTTATCATTCGCAAGCTGAAGGAACTGGGGCATGCGGATACGATCAAGAGCGCCAAGAAAATGCTGGAGCGAAAGGACGAAGAGGTCTGGGATATCCTGGAGTACGTGATTCAAGAATCATCCGGTCATGTTGAACCGGGCTCCCACGCTGCACCGCATGGGTATTCAGGCTTTTGAGCCGACTCTGGTGGAAGGTAACGCGATTCACCTGCACCCGCTGGTTTGCAAAGGCTTCAATGCGGACTTCGACGGCGACCAGATGGCGGTCCACCTGCCGCTTTCGATTGAAGCCCAGGTCGAAGCCCATACGTTGATGCTTTCGACCAATAACATCTTCGCCCCCTCCAACGGCCGACCGATCATGAGTCCGTCGCAGGATACGGTGATGGGTTGTTACTACATCACTCTGATGCTGCCCAAGCAACGGGGCGAGGGGATGGTGTTCAGCTCGCTGGAAGAAGCGGACACGGCCTATTCGCAGGGCGTCATCAGCCTGCACGCCCGCATCAAAGTCGGCTGCCGGAAGAACAGCATGTTCGGTTGAGCGAAGAAGAACGACTGCCCAGCCAGATTATCGAAACGAGTTATGGCCGGGTCCTGTTCAACATGATGCTGCCCGAGGGCATGGATTTCTACAATTACCCACTCAAAAGTGGCGATCTGGCGGTCGTGATTTCCGACTGTTACCAGATCCTGGGCCGACGAGCGACGATCGAGTTGCTGGACGATATGAACCAGCTCGGTTTCCGCGAAAGCACCCGCAGTGGTTTGTCGTTTGCGACCGACGATCTGGTGACTCCCGACTAGCAAGGAAAAATTCGTCGCCGAAGCGGAAAAGGAAGTCCTCAAGTTCCGCAAACACTACGAGCGGGGTGTGATTACCGAACAGGAACGATACAACAAGGTGCTTGATACCTGGACTCACGCCCGTGAGCAGATCACCAAGGAAATGATGTCGGCCATGGAGCAGGATGATCGGGGCGGCATGGGCTACGTCAATCCGGTTTTCCTGATGGCCCATTCGGGTGCTCGTGGTGGTGTCGAACAGATTCGACAGCTGGCGGGTATGCGGGGGCTGATGGCCAAGCCGACCGGTGAAATCATCGAAACCCCGATCAAGGCGAACTTCCGCGAAGGCTTGTCCGTGCTGGAGTATTTCAGTTCGACGCACGGTGCCCGGAAAGGTCTGGCCGACACGGCGTTGAAGACCGCGGACTCGGGATACCTGACCCGGAAATTGGCGGATGTGGCCCAGAACGTAGTGATCACCATGGACGACTGCGGGACGACCCAAGGCATTACCAAAGGGGTGATCTACCGCGGCGAACAGGTAGAAGTTCGACTGGCTACGGCGATCAATGGTCGTGTCTCCCGCCAGAACATCGTCAATCCGGTGACCGATGAAGTCGTGGTCCGTGAAAACCAGATGATCACGCCGGAAATCGCCCGTAAGATCGAACAGATGGGCCTGGAGAAAATTCAGGTCCGCAGCCCGATGACCTGCGAAGCGGCACTGGGTGTCTGCCGCAATTGTTACGGCATGGACATGTCGACGGGAGCCGAGGTGGAAGAGGGCATGGCGGTCGGGATCATCGCGGCACAGAGTATCGGCGAACCTGGTACCCAGTTGACGATGCGGACGTTCCACATCGGCGGGGTGGCGACGACCATCACCGAGGAAAATGAGAAGCGATGTAAGCGTGGCGGTAAGGTCAAGATGACGCGAATGCGTTACGTCGAAAACAAGCAGGGCGACACCGTCGTCCTGAATCGAAACGGGGAAATTGCGATTCTCGATCCCCGTGGTCGCGAATTGGAAAATCACAAGGTTCCGGCCGGCGCGGTTCTGAACGTAACGGACGATCAGGAGATCAAACCCAACAGCGGTATTGTGTACCTGGAATCCGCATGCGATTCCGGTGTTGGCCGAGGTCGGCGGACGGATCCGATTTGAGGACATCGTGGAAGGCGACACGATGCAATCGGAGAAGGATCCCAGCGGAACGATCCGGCGAACGATCATCGACTTCAAAGGCGACATGCATCCGCAGATCATCGTTGAAGACGAAACGGGCAAACCGTTGGACGTGTACTACCTGCCGGAACGGGCCAACATCATGGTCGACGAAGGGGACGTCGATTTCGGCCGGGTCGACCGTCGCGGAAACTCCCCGGGAGGCGACGGGCGTTGCCGACATCACCGGTGGTCTGCCGCGTGTCACCGAGATCTTCGAAGCGCGAAAACCCAAGGACCCAGCGGTGCTCTCGGAAATCGATGGGGTCGTCGAAATCCTGTCGGAAAAGAAACGCGGGAAAACGGACCATCCTGGTCCGCAGTGAAGCCGGAATTGAAAGCGGAGCACCTGGTTCCTCCTGGAAAACGATTCCGCGTTCACACCGGCGATATCGTCAAAGCGGGCCAGCAGCTGGTGGATGGTCCGCTCGTGCCTCACGATATCCTGCAAGTCTCTGGCGAAGAGGCGGTTCAACAGTATCTGTTGCACGAAATCCAAAGCGTCTATCGAATCCAGCGGGTAGAGATCAATGACAAGCACCTGGAGATCATCATCGCCCGCATGCTGCGGAAAGTGAAAATTGAAACGGCCGGTGATACCTCCTTGCTGCCGGGCTCGATTTGCGATCGTTTTGATTTCCAGCTGGTAAATGACGAACTGTCCAAATCGGTTCGTATCAGCGATAGCGGCGACACCGACTTCGAAAAGGACCGGATTGTTCGCAAAGAGGTGCTGGAAGAGACCAATTCGAAAATCGAGGCACTGGGCGGGAACCCCGCCAAGGGCAAGAAACCGACTCCGGCAACGGCCAGCACTCAGTTGCTGGGCATTACGAAGGCTTCCGTTCAGAGCTCCAGCTTCATTTCGGCAGCCAGTTTTCAGGAAACCACGAAGGTGCTGACCGAAGCCGCTCTGTCGGGAAAAATCGACAACCTGGTGGGATTGAAAGAGAACGTGATCCTCGGGCACCTGATTCCCGCCGGGACCGGATTCCGAACGTTCCAGGACTCGGAAGTTCAGTACAACCTGGAAGCCATGCAGCAAATGGCCGAAGCGCCCTCGCAATCGCTGGAGCAGAGTTTTCCCTTGCTGGAATCCGCCACCGCAACGGCGGCGAGCTCCACACCGTCGATGGGCGTGGATGCGATCGGTGGTGCAGGATTCGACCCCGGGGCCAGCCATCCTGGCATCCTGCCTTCTTCCAGCGGATATGAAGCCCAGGTGGGCGGCACATTCGATGGCGGCGGTTCGTCGTCGACGATGGGCGGATCGGATTTGGCAGCCGGGGCCTCTGGTGGGAATTACCGGGATGACTTGACCATCATTGAGGGTGTCGGTCCCAAGATCGCCGAGCTGTTTTACAGTTACGGCATCAATACGTTTTCCGATTTGGCCAGCACCGCGCCCGATCAACTGCGACAGATCATGGCTACCGATTTCGCTTCCCACGATCCAGCTACGTGGCCCGATCAGGCGCAAATGGCGGCCACCGGAGACTGGGAAGGCCTGCGTGCCTGGCAGGAACAGCTTCTCGGTGGACGGGAAGTGGGGCCGCGAGACGATTTGACGATGGTGGAAGGTATTGGACCGAAAATCGCCGAACTCTTGAGCGCCAGTGGCGTCCAGACATTCAGCGATCTGGCTGCTCTGCCGGCAAACGATATCGCGACCCTGTTGGGGCCCGAGTTTGCCGCTCATGATCCTTCCACCTGGCCGCAGCAGGCGCAGATGGCCTCAGTGGGACAATGGGATCAGTTGCAGGCTTGGCAGGATGAGTTGAATGGAGGACGAGTCGAGGCCGCCAGCCGTGACGATCTGACGTTGGTGGAAGGCATTGGCCCCCGCATCGCTGAGTTGTTGAACGCCGGGGGGATTACCACTTGGCGGCAGCTGGCGGCTACGTCCGTGGATCAGATCCGGGAGTGGTTGGCCCAGGCCGGAGACCAGTATGCCGTCCATGACCCCACCACTTGGCCGCAACAGGCTCAGATGGCTGCCGACGGACTGTTTGATGAATTGAAAGCATGGCAGGATGAACTGAACGGCGGACGGATGTAGTTCGGGTAGATGCGAATCGCTGCCGCGGTGATTCGAATGGCTCGATTGGTCTTGTCAGAAGCCTCTGGCGAGGCAACTAGCGGAAATCAGCGGTTGACCTGCCGCGACAAAACGATAACCTGAGGGATTCGCGTGGGCCGTCATTTGGCGAGCTCCGCTCAGATTCAAGTAAAGATAACTACACAAGACCAGGCAAATCAACATGCCAACCATTAATCAGCTGGTCCGGAAAGGCCGAAAACAGAAGCGCAAGTTTACCAAAGCGCCGGTTTTGGACCGCTGCCCCCAGAAACAGGGGGTCTGTCTGCAAGTCAGAACGATGACCCCGAAGAAGCCGAACTCCGCCCTGCGGAAGATCACGCGTGTCCGACTTTCCAATGGCAAGGAGGTCACGGTGTATATTCCCGGTGAAGGACACAATCTTCAGGAGCACTCGATCGTCCTTGTCCGGGGTGGTAGGGTGCGAGACTTGCCGGGGGTTCGATACCAGGTCGTCAGAGGTGCCCAGGATACTCTGGGTGTGGAAAACAGAAAGCAATCGCGCAGCCGATATGGAGCCAAGAAGTAAGCAATGGGTCGTATCACAGCCAGTCGAACGCAACTGAAGCCGGATCCAGTCCACAACTCGGAACTGGCCAGTAAATTCATCAATTGCCTGATGTGGGATGGTAAGAAGACCATTGCACGGAAAGTTTTCTATGACGCGCTTGACGAGATCAAGAAACGCGTGCCCGATCAGGAATCGATCGAGGTCTTTTCGCAAGCCGTGGAAAACGTCAAGCCGCACATTGAAGTCCGGTCCAAGCGGGTCGGTGGCGCATCGTACCAGGTTCCGATGCAGGTCAACCGTCAACGCCAGCAGTCGTTGGCAATTCGCTGGCTGTTGAATGCCGTTCGTGACAAGAAAGGTCGACCGACTCACATGAAGCTGGCCGATGAACTGGTCGCCGCATACAACCGAGAAGGGGCTGCGATGACGAAGCGGGAAAACACGCATCGGATGGCGGAAGCCAACAAGGCCTTTGCCCACTTCGCCTGGTAGAGCAATTCACCATCGCCGCTCGGGGTTTTCGGGCGGTTTTTTTGTGCGCTGGTAGAAGTTGGCGGGTTGGCCGAGGCGATCAGCCAGAATCTTAACCGAAGTAATTTTTCAAACGGAAAAAACGAAGCGAAACGGTAACGACCATGACGCGTCGCCTGGAAAACCTGAGAAACATCGGGATCATTGCTCACATTGATGCGGGCAAGACGACGGTGACCGAACGGATGCTGTTTCTCAGCGGTTCGAAGCATCGCGTGGGCAAAGTGGATAGCGGCACCACGACCACGGACAACGACGAAGAGGAACAGAATCGTGGAATCACGATTTACAGCGCCTGCGTTACGTTTGACTGGAAGGATGTCAATCTGAACCTGATCGATACGCCGGGCCACGTCGATTTTACTGCCGAAGTCGAACGCAGCTTGCGGGTGCTCGATGGCGCCGTCGTGGTGTTCAGTGCTCGCGAAGGCGTTGAAGCGCAAAGCGAAACTGTTTGGCATCAGGCCAATCGCTATCGCGTTCCTCGAGTCGCGTTCATCAACAAACTGGATCGCGAGGGCGCGGACTTTGATCGGGTGTTCAATGACATCCGGGATCGGCTTAATGCCAACCCCGTGGCGGTCTGCATCCCCGTGGGTGAAGGCCCCCCGCATATCAACAATCCATTTCGGGGCGTCATCGATTTGATCAAGATGAGGTTGCTCACGTTTGAAGATGAGGGGAGAAAGGTCAAGGAATCGCCCCTGCCCGATGAGTGCCTGGAACAGGCTCAGTTATGGCGCGGCGAGTTGCTGGAAACGCTGTACGAATTCAGCGATGAAATCATGGAGTTGGCGATCGGGGAGCAGGAGATTCCCAATGAACTGATTCGCAAGGTGCTCCGGCAGGCAACTTTGCACTTGCGTATACAGCCCGTGATCTGTGGATCGGCGTTGCATGGTATTGGCGTGCAGACCGTATTGGATGCCGTCAAGTTCTACCTGCCGAGCCCGCTGGATCGACCCCCTGTAGAGGGCGTCAACCCCCGCAAGCCGGATGAGGTGCTGATCAGGAAACCGGATCCCAATGAACCCTTCTCGGCGCTGGTCTTCAAGATCTTGCCTGCCAAGACGGGCGATTTTTACTGGGTGCGAATCTACTCCGGCGTGTTGAATGCCAACACGAGGATCTATTGCTCTTCCCGCAACAAGAAGGAGAACGCAGCCCAATTGTGGCAGATCCACGCGACCAAGAAAGACAAGGAGGGCCAAATCGACAAGGTGTCCGCCGGCGACATCGTGGGTGTGATTGGGCCGCGGTTTGCCGTCACCGGAGATACATTCTGCGATCAGAGCGATCCGATCGAACTGGAATCCATCGAGTTTCCCGACACAGTCATCGAAATGGCAATCGAACCGGAAACGACGGCGGAAAGAAATAAACTGGGAGATGTGCTGGAGTTGTTGAAGCGGCAGGATCCGACGTTCCGGGCCAGCGAGAACGAAGAAACGGGACAGACGTTGATTGCCGGGATGGGCGAATTGCATCTGGAGGTGATCAAGAATCGTCTGCTTCGCGAGTTCAATTTGAATGTAAAAGTCCACAAGCCGCGGGTTTCCTATCGCGAGACGATCTCGTCACCGGTGGAGGTGGTAGGTGAGTGCCATCGAATGGTCAACGGTCAACAACTGTTTGCTCGACTGAAATTGAGGATGGAACCTGATGAAGCGGCGGAAACCCGGATTCGTGTCCTGACCGGCGGAATTGCCGGCAAGGTACCACCGGAAATTCTGGAAGCGATCAAGTCCGAATTGACGGCCCGCGGGGAAGGAGGGGGTGCGATTGGGAGCTTCCCACTGACCAAGATTCGGGTCTCCCTGCTGGATGCCGAAGTGACGGAAGAATCCAATGAAATGGCGTTCAGCATCGCTGCCGGGGAAGCCTTCGAATCGGCGTTGAGTCAGGGCGGGCCGATGTTGTTGGAACCCATCATGAAACTGACGATTACCACACCGGAAGAGTATTACGGCGAATTCGTCAGCGATCTCTCCCAGCGGCGCGCCCGTATCGTCAAGGCCGACAGCCGTAACGGCCTGACCACCATTGAAGCCAACGCGCCTTTGGGTGAGTTATTTGGCTACTCCAATTCCATGCGGTCCCTGAGCCAGGGCCGGGCCGGCAGTTCCATGGAACCGATGGAGTACGAACCGGCGCCGGCCGAAATTGCCGACGCCTTCGGCATCTAAAACAGAATCGGACATCACGGGCCGGTGGGGGCTGTCCATGGCCATGGACAATCCCGCCGCAAACCACGGCGTAAAATGACCAGTACCCGAAAAATCGCTGAATTCCCGGCAAGAATTCGGGTCTGAATTGACGAATAGGGTGGAAGGAATAAAATCCTGCTGCCAGAAACATACAAATTGAACGAACTTGCAAGAAACTTGGAGCGTATTTATGGCTGCCGAATTTACAAACGACAACTTTGAAACGGAAGTTCTGACTTCCGCCACTCCGGTCATGGTTGATTTCTGGGCACCGTGGTGCGGTCCCTGTCGACAGATTACTCCGATCATCGATGAACTGGCGACGGAAAATGATGACGTCAAAGTTGGCAAATTGAATGTCGACGACAGCCAGGATGTAGCCATGAAGTATGGCGTCACCAGCATCCCTACGATTTTGCTTTTCAAGGACGGCGAAGTGGTAGAACGGGTTCAGGGTGTGACACCCAAGAGCAAGTTGCAGGAACTGATCGATTCGCACAAGTGATGCGGTGGCTCACAACCTTGAATCAGATGACCGGCCTCAGGGCCGGTTTTTTTGTGAACCGGACGGGCTGGTGAGCGATTTGTTGAGCGAGAGCCCCATCCCTGCCGTTCCACTGGGGACCGGCCCTGCCAAATGGCTGTCCACTTCGTGAATACGCATGTAAGCCGGCCTGTTTTTTCTTGGCTGCCGGCCAAGGTCCTTTGTAGAATGAACCTTCCACCTCGGATACTCAATATTGATCTGCCATGTGCTCTGCCTCTGTTTCAACTCCCGCGTCCGCCATTCGGTTCGTCCTTGGGTGCCTGGTTCTGTTTTGGTTTGTGACACCTTCGTCGGCGCAATTCAAGACGATCATCGACATTCCTGACGATCAACCTTCGATCGGTGGCGCGATTGGATCTGGCACGCAGTTGAATGTCTTCGCCGGAGGCGTCGTCCATTCCTTTTTTCAGGCAGGCGCTTCCGACGGATCGTCAACCAACGTGGAAGTCAACGTTTACGGTGGCCAGGTAGGTTTGCGCTTCGATGCCAACCACTGCGATGTCAACATCCACGGCGGTGAGATCGGAGGTTCGTTTGATGCTTCCTTTGGCAGTCGGATCAATATCAGCGGAGGCGAATTTGGTGCCGACTTCGATGCCAATAACAGTACCCTGAAAATCACCGGCGGGACGTTTGACGGCAGACTGGACGTCTGTTTCTGCTCGTTACGCATTTTTGGTGGCGTGTTTGGTGAAGGCTTTTTTGTTCTGCCGGATACCCGAGTGGATATGGCCGGCGGTTCATTTGGTGAGGATTTTCGACTTTTTCCTGAATCCGAAGTTCATCTATACGGCCAGGGCTTTACGATCGACGGTGCCGAGATTCCTGGTTTGATTCCCGGACAGCCTCAGGAAATTGCCGATCGCGATGCCGCGATACTGGCAGGGATTCTGCTGGATGGCACGCCCTTCAGTTTCACCTTGCGTGACTCTTTTGTCCCCGGGCAGGATTATTTTGCCTCCGACTCAACCGTGACTGTTACGATTTTGAAGCAGTTGCTGCCGGGAGACGTTAATCGGGATGGCCATGTCTCGCTGCTGGACGTTGCTCCCCTGATTGACCGGTTGACCGCCGGAGAATTCCAATTGGAGGCGGATATCAACGGGGACGGCAGCCTGACGCTTCGCGACATTGCCCCATTTATTGATCTGCTGAGTGGCTGAGCTGGTTTTTGGGACCGCAAGGAGGCTCAACTGGTGGTGTCCAGCAGGGCCAGATTGGGGGCGAGTTGCTCCAGTTGCCTGGTCATGAATTTTGTCACCTGGAAAGTCGTTTTAAACTTCATGACCGAACGCAGAATCTGTTCCGATTCTTCGATCGAAACCTGACTGGCGAGCTGTTTGATGGATGGAATAAAGGCCGGGCTCATACTGAAGCGACGCAGCCCCATGCCCATCAGCAGGATAAAGGCCTTGGGTTTTCCCGCCATTTCTCCACAAACGGTGACCGGCACGTTTTCCCGATTGCAGGCGCGAATCACACGGTCCAGGGTCATCAACACGGGCGGTGCCAGCGGCTGACACAAGTGAGAGACTTTCGGATTATCGCGATCAGCCGCCATCAAATACTGAACCAGATCGTTGGATCCAATGGAAACAAAATCGACCAGATCGAGCATGTAGTCGATGGAGATGGCCGCAGCGGGCACCTCCAGCATCATGCCAACCGGCAGCTCCTTGGCGGGTTTGCCCTGGTGGGACAGCGTCTTGTAGGCCTTCCGCACGATGCTCTTGAGTCGACGCAATTCTTCCACAGTGGTGACCATGGGAAACATCAGCCGGACCGTACCCTTGCCAAAATCGCTGGCCGCGCGGATGATCGCCCGGATCTGAGAGTTGAAGAATTCGGGATGTTCGAACGATAGCCGAATGCTCCGCCATCCCATGAACGGATTGGCTTCCTGATGATTATGGCCCAGGTAAGCCACGGTCTTGTCGCCACCGATATCAAGGGTCCGGATGGTCACATTGTTGTTGGGGCTGCCGGCAATGATTTCGCGGTACCGTTCATACTGCTCGTCTTCATCGGGGACATCCGGATGAGTCAGATACAGATATTCCGTTCGATACAGTCCTACGCCGGAACCGCCCATGGCAATGGCCGAGGTGGCGTCGTGCAGCCCGTTGATATTGGCTTCCAGGCGAAGTTCGACACCGTCGGCGGTCACGGCGGGTTGGTCGCGGTTTTCCGCCAGCTCATCTTTCAGATCGAAGAATTCGCGTTCCAGTTTGCGAAAAGCGGCCAGCGTTTCTGCGTTGGGATTGATTTCGACATGGCCGTCGCGGCCGTCCACAACGATGGTGTCGCCATTCTTGATCCGTCTCAGAATCCCGGTCACGCCCGAGACAGCCGGAATGCCACGACTTCTAGATATAATGGCGGCATGGCTGGTTTCGCTACCGGCCTGGGTGACAATGCCTCGGACGTTCATTTCGGCCAGGATAACGGCCTGAGAGGGGAGTAACTCATCGGTGACGACCACCAGAGGACCTTCCAATTGCTTGTCTTCCAATCGTTGTACCTTGGATAAATGGCCGCTCAATCGGACCACCACATCGCGGACATCATTTAGCCGCTCCTTCAGATACTCGTCGTTGGTTCGCGAGAAGATGGTGGTGTATTCGCCCAGTAGACGGTGCAAAGCCGCCGAGGACGTCATCCGTTCGTCGACAATCCAGTTGCGGATCTTGTTCGTGAAGGCGGCATCGCGCAGGATGGCCTGATGGACGGCAAAGATCGCGGCTTCATCCGAGCCGACCTGGGCATCCACTTTCCGCTGCAGCGCGCGCAAATCGGCCGCCGTCTTGTCTCGGGCGGTCTCGTAGCTGGCCAATTCAGCCGTGATTTCCGTATCGGCCAACCGTTTGGTATCGGCATTCACGAAAATCTCGTGAATCACGTAGGCCGAACCGATCGCGATACCGGGGGAAACTGCAATGCCTCGTCGCATGCGTAAAATCTACTGATCTCGAATGATGGGACAAACCTCAAATGAAAACTCCGCGATGACCGGCTCGGATGCCACCGTGACCGATGGCGAATGCCCTCGAGTCGGGGTGGCTGGGACGCTTCGGTTATTGCCGCTGGATTCTAACCGATCCAGGGCCTGGATGTTGGTGGCCGCGAGGCAACTTGTTGTTGTGGCAAACTGGGTGGATTGTTATATTGACCCAGAATAAAACCGCTTTCGGCAGAATATCAAAATTAACCACCCACCACCCCCGTCGCCCGGTGTGATTCGGTCGTAGATAATGCGTTTTTCCCAAGTTGACAGAATTACCGAATTGTCACCCGGTGAGTCCATTACGGCGCTCCGCAATGTTTCGCTCTCCGAAGAGTACTTGAAAGACCATTTTCCGCGCTTTCCCGTCATGCCGGGTGTATTGGCAGTCGAGGCACTTTTTCAAGCCAGTATGTGGCTGGTGCGTGTGACCAACCGGTTCCAACACGCCGTCGTTGCACTTCGGAAGACCAATAACATGAAGTTTGCCGGATTCGTTCAACCCGGGGACCAACTGATATTGAAGGCCCATATCAAGTCGATCGAGGGTGATATGACGCGGCTTAAGGTTACCGGCAGCATCAACGATTCGATGACCACCACGGGTTCGATGACTCTCGTCAGTTACAATCTGGCTGAACGGGAATTGGGTCCTCCCGAGACCGACGAGTATATGAAGAAGAAATTTCGCTTGACGTATAGGCTGCTTTGCAATCAACTTGAGCAAGACAGTTTGTCGCGTTATGCGGACTAACCGGAGTAACGAAATTCAGCGAGTCAGCTTGACTGGCTCGGCAAGTTAATCATTTGGAGTTTTCGGATGCCTAGTAACGAAGAGGTATTTGGTAAAGTTAAGGAAGCGTTGGTCGAGGCCCTTGGTGTGGATGATGACGAAGTGACCGAGGACGCCACGATGGTCGGCGACCTGGGGGCAGAATCAATCGACTTTCTGGATATCGTGTTCAAGCTGGAGAAAGCATTCGGGATCACCATTCCGCGAGACGAGCTGTTTCCAGACGATATTCTTACCAATGCCGAATATGTCCAGGACGGTAAGGTGACCTCGGATGGCCTGACCAAGCTCAAGGAACGGATGCCATTTGCGGATCTGCAAAAATTTGAAGAAAACCCGGTGGTTCAGGATTTTGGTAATCTGTTGACCGTCAAGGATCTCTGCAACTACGTATCGACAAAGGTCGCGGCCTGATTGCATCCAGCGGCGAGCAGCTTGCTGCCGTTGTCAAAGGGTTTCGAAAGCTCAGTCGGCTGTCGAACAGTTTCTGCTCACACCTAACGAAAATTAGACTATGCGCTGGTTCTGGATTGATCGTTTCACCGAATTGGTTCGGGGCCAGCGGGCGGCGGCCGTGAAAGTCGTTAGCCTGGCCGATGAAGCTACGGATCATTATGCACCGGGGCGCCCGCATTATCCGGCGACGTTGATCATCGAGGGAATGGCCCAGCTGGGCGGCGTGCTGGTTGATTCGCTGGATGATTTCTCGGGCCGAATCGTACTCGCCAAGATTCAGAAAAGCGAATTTTTTTTTGAAGTCCTGACCGGCGAGCAGCTGGACCTGCGATGCGAAATTCAGGACGTGTTGGATATCGGCTCGTTCGTACGAGGCACCGTCTATTGCGGCGATCGGTTGCAGGCCAACATTGACCTGATGTTCGCTCGGTTGTCGGATCCCCGTTTCGACACGGTGCAACTATTCGAGCCCGCCGACTTTTGCCGGATGTTGCGTACGCTTCGATTGTTCGATGTGGGCGTCAACGAGGACGGAACTCCGCTGAAGATACCGGATCGCATGCTCGAGGCGGAAGAAGCGTATCTGTTGAATTCGCAATGAGCCAAGTCGGAACCGGTCCGGCAAGTGGCCCGCAACGCCAGAATGATTGAACGAGATGATCGCGAGAAAACATGACCGACGGGTTGTTGTGACGGGCGTCGGACTGATTAACCCAATGGGAAATGATGTCCCCACGGTCTGGAAGGCCATTCAGCAAGGCCGATCCGGTGTCGACTACACCACCATTTTTGATGCCAGCCGATTTCCGACCCGGATTTCCGCCGAGGTCAAGAATTGGGACGTTGCCCAGGTGGTTGAAGACCCGGAAATCTGGAAGCATCGCGGCCGTCATACCAGGTTTGCCGTGGGGGCGGCACAGCAGGCCATGGCTCAGTCCGGTGTTCGCGATGCCATTTGCGATCCCCGGCGATTTGGCGTTTACATGGGCAGTGGCGAAGGGAACCAGGATTTCTTCTCGTTTGCGTCGATCATGGCCACGTCTCTGGACGAAGAGGGTCAGCTGGATCTGATGCGGTTTACCGAGGCTGGATTGGATACTCTCGATCCACTGGTTGAACTGGAACAGGAACCTCACATGCCGGTCGGGCATATGGCCGCGTTGTTCAACGCCCAGGGACCCAACGCGAACTGCCTGACGGCCTGTGCCGCCAGCAGCCAGGCGGTTGGCGAAGCGACTGAGATCATCCGTCGCGGCGAAGCCGACGTGATGCTGTCCGGCGGAACGCATAGCATGATTCACCCCTTTGGCGTCACAGGATTCAATCTGCTGACGGCGCTTTCCGAAAACAACGATAACCCGGCCGGCGCGTCGAGACCCTTCGACCGGTTGCGGGATGGATTTGTCCTGGGCGAGGGGGCCGCCATGTTGGTCCTGGAAGAACTGGAATTTGCCAGGAAACGGGGCGCACCGATCTGGGGAGAGGTGATTGGCTACGGTTCGACGGCCGACGCCTATCGGATTACCGATATTCACCCCGAAGGCCGCGGAGCCATCGGTTGCATGCAGATGGCGCTTGGCGACGCGGGCCTGAATCCGGAAGACGTAGACTATGTCAACGCTCATGGCACCAGCACCACGGTCAACGACAAGGTCGAATCGAAGGCCTGTCACGAAGTGTTTGGCAAGAATGCCATGCAGATTCCGGTATCCAGCACGAAGAGCATGATGGGGCACTTGATTGCGGCCGCTGGAGCGACGGAATTGATCGTCTGCCTGTTGTCGATACGCGACAACCTGTTGCCACCAACAATCAACTATGAGAATCCCGATCCGCTGTGCGATCTGGACTATGTGCCGAATCAGGCGCGGGAAGCGGAATGCCGGATCGCCCTGAATAACAGCTTCGGTTTCGGCGGCCAGAATATTACCGTCATCGTGTCGGAATTCACCGGTTAGCGATCGCCTCAGATCCCCGCCGGAACGGGACACCCCAGTTTGACTTTGCCTCCAGCCGTTTCGGTAAGCTCGTCAAGAGAATCCTGTTGCCGCTGGCCCATTGGCCAGTTCCAGTGTCTATAATCTGGTGCTGGACAGTCAGCAGGCCGAATTCCGAGCATTTGTCGTGTGCGTGGCGATGTCATGAGTCGAAGGAAAAAAGACGACCATCCTCAGCGAGCTGGTGATCAGCCACCCGCTGCTTCCACCCGTATGGACAACCAGCCGGAGGCAACCATCGTCAATACGATGATGGAATCGACGGTGCCCGCTGATGGACCAGCCAGGCGCGTGACGTCCATTGACCTTCCCGGCTACACCATCCTGGAAAAACTGGGGCAGGGCGGTATGGGCTCGGTGTTCCTGGCCGTTGACCAGAAACTGGGCCGCCAGGTGGCCATCAAGGTGATGTCCCATACGGCGCTGCATTCGAAGAAATCGATGGCCCGTTTCGCGTCGGAAATCCAGACCGTTGCGGTACTGAAACACCCTCATATCGCGCAGCTCTATTCGGCAGGCGAGAAAGATGATATCCCGTATTATGTCATGGAGTTTGTCGACGGTCCCACAATGGACGAACAGATTGGCGGTGCTCCGATCGAGCCCCGCACCGCAGCGGAACTGGTCGGTATCCTGGCCCGTGCGATCGACTACTGCCACCAGCAGGGAATCGTGCATCGGGACCTGAAACCGTCCAATATCCTGATGGACGGTCAACATCCCAAAATCGCCGACTTCGGATTGGCCAAGGCGTTTGAATCGGAAAGCCAGGCGACGCAGACCGGCGAGGTCCTGGGTACGCCCGCCTACATGGCGCCCGAACAGGCCGCTGGAGAAACCGGAGCCATTGGGCCGGCGACCGACATTTATGGCCTGGGCGCCATGCTCTATTACGCGCTGACCGGTCGCCCACCCTTCAATGCGCCCAGTTCGGTGAACATGCTGGCCCAGGTGATTTCCGACGACCCGATTGGTCCTCGCCGGCTACAGAAGAGTATTCCCAGAGACCTGGAGACGATCTGTCTGAAGTGTCTCGAGAAAAAGCCGACACGTCGTTATCCGACGGCGGCAGCCCTGGCCGACGATCTGCAACGGTTTCTGGATGAAAAGCCGATTCAGGCCAGACCGGTCAGTGGTTGGGAAAGAATGATCAAGTGGGTCCGGAGGCGACCCGCGGTGGCGGCTCTCTTGATGCTGATGACTTTGGCCGTCCCGGCGATCATGGCGGGGCTGATCTATCATTCCAATCAGCTGAGCGTGGCCTTGAATCGCGAAAAGGCAGCCTTGGCGGAAGCCGACCGGGAATTACAACGGGCCAATCGGCTGGCCGAGCAGGGCAGCGAACTTTCCTCCTGGCTGCTGGGAAAATTCGGATCGCAGCTTCGCCAGCTCAGTGGTTCCATGAAGGCGCGGTACGAGTTGACGCGCCGCATCGGTGAATACCTTGACCGGTCGACACCGGATATGCCGCGACAGGCAAGGTTCGTTCGACGATTTGGGGATGCTTACCAGAAGTTGGGGGTTTCGCAGGGCGCGGAAAGTCATTCCAGTTTGGGGAACACGTCCGAGGCGCTTCCTTTGATTGATCGGGCGATTGAACTTTTCGATCAGGCGCTCGAAATCGACCCCGGCGATGTGATTTCGATGAACCTCAAAATCAATGCACTGATTTCCCGAGCGGAGATTCAGTCCGTGCTGGGAAAACACAAGGAGGCGGCGGAATCATTGCAGCGGTCGCGGGCCCTGTTTGATGCGATCACCAACGATCGCAGCAGTGATCACCGTCTGCTTCGGGTCTCACTGATGCAGGCAGAGTATTCCCAGCTTCACGCCGATCAGAAGCTTCGCGAGGCTTCGAAGAAGCTCGGCGACCTGGAAGCCGCGATCGAGCAGGGACCAGAAGATCCGTTGTTACCTGAAGAAACGCTACATCAGAAGATCTGGGTCTTGCGAAAACAGGGTCTCGTTCTCCGCGAGTCTGGAGAAGCAGAAGCGGCGGAGGCGGCCCTTCAACAGGCCATGGAACTGGCCCAGGCCCCGTACGAGGCCGATCCAGATAACCCCATTCTGCTGGAAAGATATGCCGGGCTGCTGGTCGATATGGCGGATGTGAAAAAGGAACTGGGCGAGTACCAGACGGCATTGGAACTGCTGCGGCAAGCGTTGAAATTGCGTCAGCAATACGCGGCTCAGAATCCCGATGACGCTTTTTCCCGATACAACCTGGCTGCGGTCCTGTCGCGGCTCGATTCCGCGTACCTGCTGCTCGATAATCCCGTGAAACAGTTCGAGTATTCCGCGCAGGCGGCCGAAATGTATCGGGAATTGGCGGCCGAGCATCCGGATAACCTGGCCTATCAAAGAAATCTGGTCATCGCCCTGAACTCGTTCGCGGTCGCGTCCGACATGCATCAGAAACCGGCACGCGTCCTGGAGTTGTTCGGTGAATCGCTGAAACTTGCCCGACAATTAGCCGACAAGCCCGATCCGGCCGTCAGTGAACTGGCTTTGATCGCCGAAATTGAGCAACAAATGGCCATGTCCTATTTCAAACGGTTGATGCGAAACTACGAAGCCAGCGGAATCATTGATGATCGAGACTTTGAACAGGCAAAGACACATTTTGAGAATAGCCTGGAAACATACCGGAAAATGGATCAGATCGGGGCACTGAACTATTTGCAGGAGTCGAACCGGGAAACGGTCAGAAACGGTAAGCGATTGCTGCTGGAGACCATCGAGAAATTGCAGAATCTGCAGGCTCCGAATCAAGACGATTGATCGCGGCCGGAGAATGCTCAACGGAAATTCGAAACGTGGGCCATCGCGATCTTGTCCAATTTGCCCACGATCCGCTGCGCTTCGTTGATCCAGACCAACAAGCCCTTCGGTTCGTAACCCAGTTTTCCGATCACGGTTCCGTCCGGTCGGACAAATAGAGCGGTCGGAAATCCATCCAGATGGGGTCGATAGCGATTGAGCAGTCGGTTGTTCTGGTTGACCAGGTGCGAAGGGAGCTGGCTGGTTCGCGGGAAATCGACCAGTACCGTGACCACGCGGGTATCGCACCATGCCGCGAACTGCGGGTTATCGAATACTTCCTGCGACAGTTTCTTGCACCAGGGGCACCAGTCGCTGCCGGAAAAGAAGAGCATGATGGGCGTATTCTGCTCGTCCGCGTGGGCCACGGCTTCCTGGTACGAAGTCATCCAATGCACGACACCGTTTTCCTCCGCGGCTTTGCTGGAAGAAGCCAGTAAAGCCACCGCGGCAATCGTGGCCACGATCAACGCCAATCGAAACGGATGGAATTCGGAATCTTGGAAGAAGTTTGGCGCGGTCATGGTGGATTCGCATAGTTGGGAATGTGGCCGGGATGCCACTGCGAAGTCGCAATCGGGGTGCCGAATCGCAATCGTTGATTTACCGCCACGTTTATTCGCTGCAATCGAAACGACAGGTCCACCGTCCACGTTTGGGGCCGCTGCTCACCCCGATCGCGTTGCCCAAAATCCGCAGGCACTGTGGCCAGGCGGCAACCGCAGGTTGCCGATTGACCACCTCTTCCGAAGTGGGCATCAGATCGTCAGGCGTCGATCGCGGGCAACGATTTCCCAACGCTCGATAATCCGGCCCGCATCGACAATCGAAGCGAACTGGTGCACGGCCGATGTCGGGCAGGCATGGCGAGGAATGGCGATCAACGCATCGCCAGGTCGCAGGTCGCGGCTTTGCGATGTGGCAATCACGCAGTGTTCTTCGGTTTGAGCGATTTCACGGGCGTCGGGCAACGTGGGAAACCACAGGCGTCGCCCGGCGGGCTGATCCGCCGCGCAGGATTTGTGACCCACATCCAGTGTGATCTGGCCCTCCCGGTTGCAACTGACGACCCGGGTCAGGATGGCCAGGGCCGGGATAAAATTCATCTCGGGAAACCGTTCTGCCATTTCAGCGTCGAAAAAGGTCGTGGTGCCCGGGCTCAGCTGCAGACCCGGTTCCAGGGCATCGGCCAGGATCGGAAACGAACCGGTGCCACCGGCAACCAATCGCCTTACCCGGACGCCGGCGATCAGCAGTTGATCCCTGAAACTCAACAGTCGGTTCCAGCCGGCCAGGACGTGGCCGCGACGTTCATGTTCGTCTGGCTGCCGATGATGGCCGTCGTACCAGTGGAGCCCGGCGAACTGGATGCCCGGAGTAGCACAGGCCATTTCGATCAACTCGTGCGCGGCAGTCCCGGGCGAAACGCCGGTCCGACCCATGCCCGTTTCCAGGTCCACGAGAATCGGTACTTCGGTGCTGGCCGCGTGCGCCGCTTCCGCCAGTTGTGTCAACGGAATCGGGTGATCGACCAGCGTCGCAAATTTTGATGTTGGGAATTTCTCGATCAGCCGTAGCAATCGGTGGATATTCGGCCCGACCAGCGGATAGGCAATCAGGATATCGGGGACATGGACGCTGGCCAGCATCTCGGCTTCCGCAATCGTGGCGCATTTGTGGCTGCGGATGCCACGTTCGAGCATCATCTGTACGATTTCGCGTGTCTTGTGTGTCTTGCAATGTGGGCACAGCCGGTCCGCATCGCCGGCCATTCGGATCATCGCGTCCACATTGGATTGCAGGAGGTCGCGAAAAATCAGGATTCCAGGCGAATCAACCTGACTGATGTCCTCAACGACATAGGGCGGTGCATTGATCATGAAGGAAACTGATGTGGGTTGATCGCACAGGCTTCGCGTAAATTCAAATTGAGATAGAATCTCGGATTCAAAGTCCGGTCAGTATACCCGGACCCGAGAAGGACATTCATGAGCAAACGAAAGATTCTGGTAACCGCCGCCCTGCCTTACGCCAATGGTCCGATCCATTTGGGGCATCTGGTCGAATATATCCAGACCGATGTCTGGGCACGATTTCAAAGACTGCGCGGACATCAAGTGCTGTTCGTCTGCGCGGATGACACGCACGGTACCGCCATCATGATTCGGGCCCGCAAGGAACAACGCAGCGAGCTGGAGATCATTGCCGAATCCAGCCAGGAACATCAACGCGATTTCGCCGGATTCCATATTGAATTTGACGCTTATGGAAGCACGCACAGCGAATCCAACCGCGAATTGTGTCATCGCATCTGGAAGTCCCTGCGAGAGAAAGGTCTGGTCAAGGAAGCGGAAGTCGAACAGCTCTTTGACGTCTCCGAAAACACGTTTTTGGCGGATCGTTTCGTGCAGGGGACCTGTCCGGTCTGCCAGTCGCTCGATCAGGCCGGAGACAATTGCAGCAGTTGTGGCAGCACGTACCTGCCGTCCGATCTGATCGACCCGGTCAGCACACTCTCCGGCACCACGCCCGAAATTCGTTCCGCCATACACCTGTTTATCGAACTGGAACAGTTACGACCATTCCTCAATGACTGGACTCAAAGCGGCGATCATCTGCAGGACGAGGTGGCCAATTATTTAAGGGGACATTTTCTGGGCGAAGAAAAGGATGGTACCGCCCGGAAGTTGCGAGACTGGGATATTTCCAGGCCGGCACCCTATTTCGGATTCGAAATTCCCGATAGCCCGGGAAATTACTGGTATGTCTGGTTCGATGCTCCGATTGGGTACATCGCGTCGACCCGGGACTGGTGTGACCGGAACGGTGATTCGCTGGAAAACTGGTGGTCCAACGACGATACCGAAATTCACCATTTCATCGGCAAGGATATCATTTATTTCCACACGCTGTTTTGGCCCGGCATGCTGAAGACCGCTGAACTGAGTCTGCCGACCCGGGTGCAAGCGCATGGGTTCCTGACGGTCAATGGTGAAAAGATGTCCAAACGCACGGGGACATTCATCAAGGCGGAGACATTCCTGCGACACCTTGACCCCAGTGCGTTGCGGTATTTCTATGCATCGAAGCTGAACAACCGATTGGACGATATCGATCTGAATTTTGACGAATTCAAATCGCGGATCGATTCGGAACTGGTTGGCAAGATTGTCAACCTGGCGTCGCGAAGCGCGAAGTTTGTTCAGGACTGTGGCCTGGCGACCACGTATCCGGACGACGGTGGTCTGTTTCGCCGCGGCGTCGAAGTGGGCGAACAGATTGCCGAAGCCTACGAACAGTGCGATTACAACAAAGCCATGCGGATGATTCTGGAGTTGGCGGATCAGGCGAACCCTTATGTGGAGCAGGCCGAACCGTGGAACCTGAGGAAAGACCCTGACCGGCAGGCGGAACTTCAGAACGTTTGTACGATCGCCTTGAATCTGTTCCGGCAGATCGTAATTTATCTAACGCCCGTTTTGCCGGAACTTGCCCGCAAGACAGGCGAATTATTGAATGACCCGGTTGTTTCGTGGGATCAGGCGCGGCACCCGTTGACCGCTACGCCCGTCGCCAAATTTACACACATGATGAAACGAGTCGAGGAAAAGGATATTGATGCCATGATTGAGGAAACAAAACAGGAACAGGCGGCGCAGGATGACGCGGCCACAACCGATGCGTTCCAGGACTCGGCCGAAGCCCTGGAAGCCGAACCGCTGACGGAGGAATGCACGATCGACGATTTCGTGAAAGTCGATTTGCGGATTGCCCGCGTCGTTCAGGCGGAACGGGTCGAAGAAGCCCGCAAGTTGCTCAAGCTGACGCTTAGCTTGGGAGGCGATCAGCGGCGTCAGGTCTTCGCCGGAATCAAGTCGGCCTACGAACCCGAGCAGTTGGTCGGACGGCTGGTTGTCATGGTGGCCAATTTGAAGCCGCGTCAGATGAAATTTGGATTGAGCGAAGGGATGGTCTGTGCGGCGGGTGCCGGCGGCAGCGAAGTCTTTCTGCTGAGCCCGGATGAGGGCGCCGTACCGGGCCAGCGGGTTCATTAACGCTGGCCATCACGGTTACCTCTGATTCCATGTCTGTTTTTGCCTGGCTGGCCGATCGACTTATCCTGTGCCCCAGCCGACACACCATCGATCCGGAAGATCGACGACAGGTCTTTATCGAAACCGCGCGTGGCCGGGTGGAAGCCTGGGTTTTGCCGAAATCGGTGGGTGCCGCGACGGCTTCGAAGTCCATTACCGTAATCAAGTTCCCCGGCACGGCGGGTCGCGCGGAACGCGGCGGCTTGCATCCGGTCGAAGTCTGGCCGGATGTGACTGGCGAAGTCTGGACGATCAATCATCTGGGCTATGGGGGAAGCGACGGACCGGCCACGATCCAGTCATTCGCTGCCACGTCAACTGCGGTCTACGATTACCTGCGTCAGGAGTACCCCGACAATGCGGTCATGGTCGTTGGCAACAGCCTGGGATGCATTTCCGCGTTATGCCTGGCCGGACGGCGCTCCGTTTCGGCCGTGTGGCTCAGGAATCCACCTCCCATTTCGCAGATGATCCGTATGCGGCCCCGGTACAACTGGTGGAATTTCGGCATGTCGAGGCTGATCGCGGACCAGGTTCCGGAAGAGTTGGATGCGGTCGCCAACGCAGCGCAATCGAAAGCCCCCTGTCTGTTTGTCCAGTCCGAGCGGGATCGTGTGGTTCCCCGGGAGTATCAGGACCTGATTGTAGATCAATACGCCGGCCCTCGTCGCGTGTTCTTGATTCCTGGTGCGGATCATCATCATCCCGTTTCCGAGGATCTGCAGGATGATTACTTCGAATCCCTGTACTGGTTGCGCGAGCAGCTGGATGATTTCACGCCGTTGATCTGAGTCGTCCCTCACATGGCCCAGGGGCGGGCGAGTTCAACCAATTCCTGAGGCAAGCTTTCGGGATACAGGCAGATGCTGAACTCCCGCGAGCTGAGAATCCGGTTGGTCGTTCGTTGGGCAGCCAGCAGTTCACGCTGCTCCAGCAGCTGCAACTTCCTGGCCTGGATCAATGTGTGCAACTGGCGATTGCATCGCTCAATCTCCTGATGCTGCTGTTTGCGTCCTGTCGGCGGCAGCGGACGGCCAGTCCATTGCTGCTTCCGGGCGATCCATGAGGCGGCCTGCTGGTCACCGGGGTCGGTGAATTTCTCCGGATGGAACTTCATTTCGCGAAGCTGTTCTTCCGTCAACTTCCATTGCGACTCGAGTTGAGAGTCTTGATCCCGGCTGATTTTCATCGTGGCCGTCACGGTCAGGTAGCTTGGCAGTGTAACTCCCAGAAACTGCCGAGCAAGTTCGTTGGTCAACTGGTCGTATCTGGCGCCTCCGATGCCGTGAATGAACAGATCGGACAGCAGCAGCCGACTGAACAGCGTCGTCATCAATGCTCTGGGGCGAATCCGCACATCGCCTTGCTGCAGTGCCCGAAAGGTTTGGCTGAATTGACTATCGGGTATCGTAGTTTGCCATTCCTGTCGGTCCGAGAGACACCAACCAGATTCCGTTGGCCGGCAGAACAGGCTGTGACGAACAGGCTGCTTTCGCTGCCAGATCCAGAAAGGAGTTTCCAGCCAATCATCGTCCCGGGCCAGTGACGGTACTGGATGAACCCGACTGCGAATCCGATTGACCTGCCGGTACTGCAGGAGTAGGCGATTGTGAATTTCGATAAATTCGTCCAGCCGGGCAATGATCTCGCGAAAGAACCATGCGAACGAACGGAACTTCGTTATCTGGCTGATCGGGATTTCCAGTGTTTTCAATCCGTGCTGATGCTCCAGGGCGTGGCGGCCACGGGCCACAGCCAGATGCGGATTTCCGGTGGTCGAATCCTTGGCGACGAGCGGCCACAACCGGTTGATCAGTGGGTCGGGGATCAACGGCTGCAGAGCGGTGGAGAGACGTGTGGCAAACGTATCAAAGGTTCTTGAGCTAACCAGATTTCGTTCTTCAAAGGGGACGATGGAATCCTGATCGTCATACGCCATGTCGATCAATTGCCATTGTTCATCCGCTTGAACCGGGACCCTTACACTGGAGGATTCACAGACGTCGTTATCAATAATCAGATTGACCGCATGGCAATCGAATCGCTGCCCCAAATTGGAGAGGACAAAATTCTTGTACCAGACTCCCGGGTGGAACAGGGTCGGTTGATGACCAGCAAGGATGATCCGGTTGGGGTAGGCTGGATTAATATTCGCACAGATTTGCGTTGACGTGAATTGGCGGGCGGCGAGGAGCAGTTCGCTTCGACCCAGTTCACGCAGAGTTCGGAAATCGACTGACGTGAGACCCAACCAGGCGTCAGTCGCCTGCAGGTTCCTTGTCCAGGTGGTGCCGATCGAAGTGGCTGCCGGATGATGGAAAGTCGAACCATTCGTTTCGGGAGCACGCATCCGGACGTACTTCAGTGGCGAGCCCTTGTCAGCCGACCTGTTCACGTTGTCTCGCCTTGGGGCAGCTTGCCGAAAGGACCTCGAAACTGCGACAGAGAACGTCCTGGTAGTACGCCAAACGCTTCTCCGGATCGTTCAAGTCGTCGCCGAAAGATCGATCTTCATCCAGGTAGATCAGGGGTACGGCCAACTCGACGACCTTCAGCTGATGCTGCCATGCCTGGACCCATAGCTCCAGTGGCATGGCGTATCCGAATTCGGTCAATTTCAGTCGGCGAAGCGATTCCACCTTGTAGGCCTTGAATCCACAAAACGCGTCGGTCAGTTCAAAGCCCAGACGCTGGTTCAGCATCCCAGTTACCTCGCGATTGATCTCTTGGCGATCCTGTGGTGCCGCGGAACTGTCGGGAAAATGACTCAGGTAGCGGCTGCCGGAAACGATATCAGCCGCGGTTTCATGGCAGACACTGACGAATTGCCGGATCCGCTGTGGTTCATGTTGGCCGTCACAATCGATGGTCACCAGGTACGGATACTGGCGATCGGTCGCGTAATCGAAGGCAGTGATTAAGGCGCCACCATATCCGCGATTTACGTCATGTTCCAAAAGCACGATATCATTTCGCTGACGCAGCAATTCGCGTGTACCATCGGTTGAACCGTCATCGACAACCAGAATGTTGTCGGAATACCGAACCACTTCATCCAGAACAGCGCTAACCGACTTGACTTCGTTAAAGACAGGCAAGGCGGTCAGGAAACGTGCATGCATGGTAGCGCCGAGTTGAAGATTGCTGAGGACATTCCCATTCTAGGCCGCTTTTCGATCAAGTGTAGCGGCGAATGACTGGCTTTTGGGCGAAAAACCAGGACCCCATCACCGGATGGCGACGAGAGTTTGCCAAGTCGAGAGTTTGCCAAGTCGAGGTTTTGTTTCTGACGCGACGCCACTTCAGCCCGTCAATGCACACGCTGACGGCTGTAGTTCGACCAACGATTCGCTGCTAAGTCCAGCTGACCGGATCCGATTCGTTCGCGCTCGGCCAGACCTGGAGCTGACCAAATTGCTGCTGCAGTGCATCAGCCAAAGACTCGATGGCAAATCGTTCACTGTGGAAATGGCCCAGCAGCACCATGGCGATTCGATTGGCGCGGGCTTCCAGGCAGGTATGAAACGACGCTTCGCCTGTGACCAGGGCGTCGCAGCCTGTCGCGATGGCCGGTTCCAGCAGACTGCCCCCGCTACCGCAGGCGGAACCGACGGCGGCGATACGCTGGTCGAGTTGGCCGACGTACTGCAGTTGATCAATGGAAAACCTCTGTTTCAGTAAATCGATCAGGGCCGCCAGATCGATCGGCGACGGCAGTTCGCCGATCCGCCCACTGCCAACATTGGCCTCAACATTTTCAGCGGCCACCAGCGGTCGGATATCGTGAAGTCCGATTCGCTCGCAGATCATGTAGTTGATGCCGTTGGCTGCTGAATCGAAACCGGTATGCGGGCTGTAGACGGCAATCCCGCTGCGAATCAGCTGCCACACCAGTCGGGCGGGTGTGGTTTCCGTGGTCAGTTTTTTCAGCGGCTGGAAGGGCAACGGATGGTGTGAGACGATCAGATCGGCATTCTCGTCAACCGCTTCCGCGGCACTTTCGGGGGTAATCGTCAGGCAGGTCATGACCCGCGAAACCTCGGCCTGGGGATCCCCAATCAGTAATCCGACATTATCCCAGGTTTCGGCCAGTTGCGTTGGAGCCGCACGATCAAGGAATTCACAGATTTCGTTCAGTCTGGTCATATTGCCGTAAGTTGGATGGTACGCGGGGACCCGTTATCGTTGATTTGACGATGGAGTACCATGGTAGCCGACGGCCGTTGCCTCGAGAAACCGCCACGGAAAAGGCCATGTTGAAACTGAAAACCGCCATCAAATTGGAATGCCTTCGTTTGCCGTTCAAGCAAGCACTGGCGACGGCTTCCCAGATGGGGGCCGAAGCTGTCGAAATCAATGCCCGTACGGAACTGAGGCCGGCGGAGATGTCCCGCACGGGAGTTCGGCACTTGCGGAAGATGTTGGCCGATCTGAACTTGCAGGTGGCGTCGATTTATTTTCCCACCCGCCGCGGCTATGACGAACCGGCTGATCTGGAACGCCGGTTGGAGGCGACCAAAGCGGCCATGCAGATGGCCTACAATCTGGGTTGTCGAGTGGTCACCAATCGTATCGGTCCGATCGCTGCGGATGACGAAGATCCGCGTGCCTTGACCATGACGCAGGCGCTGACGGATCTGGGCATGTTCAGCCACAAAGCGGGTGCCTGGCTGGCGGCACAGACTGGTTTTGATGAATCCGAAAGAATCAAGAAATTGATCGATTCGCTTCCGCCGATGGCCATGGGAGTAGATTTTGACCCGGCGGCGATGATTATCAACGGAATCGACGTCCAGCAGAGCATGAGATTGCTGGCAGAACACGTGATCAGTTTTCGGGCCCGGGACGCCGTCAACGACTTGAGTCAGGGGCGGGGCCTGGAGGTCCAGTTGGGCCGTGGGTCGGTCGACCTGCCGCCACTGTTGGCCGCGCTGGAGGAGCATAACTACAACGGCTTCCTGACGATCGAAAGGGATTTTGAATCGGAAGCCGTCTTGCACTGTGCGCAGGCTGTTGAATACTTGAAAAGGTTGTTTGAGTAAGAAACTCAGTTTATCTCCGGGACGGCGATCATGGGGCAGCTTCAGCGTTCGTTTTTTGTCGGGCTTGTCGTATGGACTGCCGCTATCAGCCAGGGTTTCTCCCAATCGGAAGGCTGGGGCAACCTGAAAGGAACGATTCTCGTAACGGGTTCGACTCCGCCTGTAGAGACGGAGATCATTGACAAGGATCAGCCAACCTGTCTGGCGGATCGGGAAGCACCTCTGGATGATAATCTGGTGGTCAGTGGCAACGGTGGTTTGCGTGATGCCTTTGTGATGATGTATCTCAAGCGAGGGAAGCCAGTGCCTGCGGTGCATCCCGATTACGAACGGACACTGCAACAACCTGTTGTGCTGGACAACAAGCTCTGCCGGTTCGAGCCGCATGCGTTGTTTGTGCGAACGGGCCAAACCCTGCGTTTGAAAAACAGTGATGATGTCGGGCACAACTGTCATATTACGCTGTTCAACAATGAAGCCAATGTCAACATTCCGATCAATGAACATGTTGATGTAAAGCTGAAACAGTCGGAAAAAGTACCCGGCAACGTGGTTTGCGATATCCACCGGTGGATGGACGCGGTATTGCTGGTGCGTGACGAGCCTTACGTGGCGATTTCCGATGCGGATGGCCGTTTTGAGATTGCCAATATTCCGGCCGGCACGTGGACGTTTCAGTTTTGGCACCGCCGAGCTGGTTACCTGAAGCAGCTGCAGGTACCGGGTATGGATACGGGACGCCGAGGCGATATTGAGGTCACGATCAACGATGGCGAGACCCTGGATCTGGGTCAGCTGACCATCAAGGGTTCAGCATTCAAGGCAAGGTAAGCCCCCATCATGCTCACACGTGCCCGTTGGTGTTGGCTGCTGTGCCTGATGCTGGTGTGGTCTTGCACGTTTTCCGGCTGCCGTCGGGGAACGTCACCGCCGGAGCTGGAGTATTCAGCTGCAGATGTTCAGACAATTCGAGATGAAATTGAAAACATCGATTGGGACTAAGGAACGTCCCAGCCGCGTTGACTGGTTGCTGAAATCCCAAGGCTTCCAGTTTTTTTTTGATTGTATGATTGGCAGTCTGGCCACACCTCCATTCAGGTCTGACAAAGCAAAGGTGGTTTTTTCACTTTTATTTCCTGGTTTTGCCCGATGACCTCCAGTGCCTGCCGCAGGCTGAATACATCGGCGTCAAACGCTTTCCAGGGCACGCCGGCTAACCCAGTTTGCTTGTCTGGACCAAGCGCGAGGCAACGTGGCTTCTTGCATCAGCGGTTTTTGTGTGACATTTTGTCACTCGACAGTCAAGCCGACCGACTTGAACAATGATCTATTCTTGAAACCCTTAGCCACATAGCTCGAATCATGCGATTTCAATTAAGCCGTCGAGCGGGGATCGCGATGCTGGTGATCAGTATCGCAGGCTGTGGCCAAAGCGGGCCAGCCGAATTTCGCTTCAACGAAGTTGAACTGTTGAAGCAGGAAAGATTGAACCTGGAAGACGGCGAGACGTATTCTGAGTCATACAAGGCAGAGATCGGCAATATCCTGACCGCATTATTTGGCACGCCGGACGATCCCCATTTTCCGTTTGTCTATCAGGAAGACGATCCCGCACGTGAGATTCTCAGCATCGAAAACCTGAAACTGGCGGCCGGACCGGTTGCGAGTGGACGTCATGGTGAACCGGCCGGGCTGTATCGTGAGCATTGTGTGCAGTGTCACGGAATTACCGGCGATGGCCGAGGTCCGACTTCAGCCTTTCTGAATCCCTACCCCCGCGATTTTCGATTGGGCAAGTTCAAATTCAAATCGACACCCTTGGGTCGCAAGCCGACCGACGAAGACCTGGTGCACGTGCTGCGTCATGGAATTCCCGGCACGGCGATGCCCGCCTTTCAAACGTTGTCAGCAGCCGAAATCGAAGCGTTGGTGCAATACGTCAAGTACCTCTCCATCCGTGGCCAATTGGAACGACGTTTGCTCGCGGAAATTGACAGCCTGGATGGAGATCCGCTGGTGGATCTGGAGCTGGCGCGGTCGATGTCTGAAGGCGATCCGAGTCGTGCTCAGTTTAGGGAACAGATCGAGACGATTGTGGAGGAATACCTGATCGAAGAGATTGTGGACCGCTGGGCGGACGCCGATACCGCGGTCACGGACGTGCCGGTTCCTCCCGATTCCTTTCGTGTCGATCATCAACAGCATGGATCGCTGATCGAAAGCGGTCGGCAACTGTTTCGCGGGCGGGCCAATTGCGTCCAATGCCACGGTTTGACAGGAATTGGTGACGGTCAGAATGAAAACTACGATGACTGGACGAATGATTGGCTGAAGACCGCTGGCGTCGATCCGAATTTTCCGGAGACCTACGAGCCCTTTTTGAAAGCCGGAGCGCTACCCCCTCGACACATCAGTCCACGGAATCTGCGGCTGTCCATCTTTCGAGGTGGGAGTCGCCCGGAGGATGTCTACCGTCGTATTGCCAACGGCATTGAAGGAACGCCCATGCCTTCCGCTCCAACGCTGTCATCGGACGAGATCTGGGCACTGGTCGCCTACGTCAAGAACCTGCGATTTGAATCGACTGCCTCCGACGATTCCGTGGTCCATAGGGTTCATGGGCTGCCAGTTGCCGACGCGGTACCTGGTTTCCAGGCAACCGCGGCAGAATGAGGCCTGGCCGTGAATCGCATCTGGAGCCTGTTGTTCTTGGTCATGACGGTCGGCGTGATGGTTGCCTTTTTTCAGGCCGCCAATGGGTGGGCGCCCTTGGTCGGTGCCTGGTTGCCGGAAAATTACAGCCAGGCGGGCAAAGCCATCGACGGGCTGTTTTTGCTGATTCACGGAATTAGCGCGGTGTTGTTCGTCGGGATTGGGTTGGCGATCAGTTTTATTGTCTGGAGTTTTGGAGATGCCCGTCGAGCGCAGGCTCGATATTTTCACAGCAGTCTTGGACTGGAATTACTCTGGTCCATTGTGCCGGGAGTGATCCTGGTGGGGCTTGCCATCTGGCAATGGCAGGCCTGGTCGGCTGCCAGGCTGGACCGTCCGCAGATTCAGGTCGGTAACGCTTCGGTATTTCAGTCGCCGCTGGTCCATGTCACGGCTCGGCAGTTTGGCTGGGAGTTTCTTTACGCCGGACGCGACGGCCAATTTGAAACGGCCGACGATGTGAAAGTGGAAAACCTGATGGTCGTGCCGGTGGACGAAGAAATCGTGATGCAATTGAGTAGTCGGGACGTCATTCACAGCTTTTTTGTGCCCAAGCTCAGATTCAAACACGACCTGGTGCCCGGCATGACGCAGGTAGCCTGGTTTCGGCCTACTGCGACCGCGACCATGAATATCCTGTGTGCGGAGCTGTGTGGCTGGGGGCACTATAAAATGAATGCCGTCCTGAAAGTCGTCCCGCGAGCCGAGTTCGACGCGTGGATGGTCACGCAACAGAAAAAGAACGATCCACCGGAACTGGCTCCCTACCTGGAGGGGCCGTAGTTGGCTGAGATTGAGGCGATCATGGAAATTACTGAACCCACCCATCGCCGGGGCTTCTGGACTCGATACGTTTTTGCTACCGATCACAAGGTGATCGGAATCCAATTCCTGTTTTCCTCATTGATCTGGTTGGCCGTAGGGGGACTGCTGGCGTTGGCCATTCGCTGGCAACTGGCCTGGCCGTGGTCGGACATGCCGGTATTCGGTCCCTGGCTGTTTGCCTCGCAGGGCGGGACGATATCGCCCGAGTTTTACAACATGCTGTTTACGATGCATGCGACGATCATGGTGTTCTTTGTCGTGATTCCGATTCTCAGCGGTGCCTTCGGAAACTACCTGATCCCGTTGATGATTGGGGCCGACGACATGGCCTTTCCGCGAATGAACATGATCAGTTACTGGCTGATGTGGCCAGCCTTCGGCTGCATGATCGCGAGCTTTTTCATGCCCGGCTATGGTCCCGGTGCCGGGTGGACCAGTTACGCGCCGCTAAGCACCCTGGTCGATTCGGCTCCGAACAGTTCCGGAGCGCAGACGATGTGGATTGTAGGTCTGTTGTTTGTCGGATTTTCCTCCATGTTGGGAGCCTTGAATTACCTGACCACGATCATGCAGATGCGAGCACCGGGGATGAACTTCATGCGGCTGCCGATGACGGTCTGGACTCTGTTCGTGACAGCCTTGATTCAGGCGTTCGCGCTGCCCGTGTTGACGGCAGCGCTGCTAATGCAGCTGTCCGATCGCCTGTTTCAGACCGGATTCTTTACGCCGGAAAATCTGGTGGCCAACAACGCGGCACCGGTAGCGGGTGGGGGGCAGCCGTTGCTGTGGCAGCATTTGTTCTGGTTTTACTCGCATCCGGCCGTCTATGTGATGATCTTGCCGGCGATGGGTATGGTCTCGGACATGATCAGTTGCTTCTCGCGTAAACCACTGTTCGGTTACAAGGCAATGGTCGGGTCGGTTAGCGCTATAGCGGTAATGGGTTTCATCGTCTGGGGGCATCACATGTTTGTCTCCGGCATGAGTAATGTCTTGGCCGCTTCCTTTATGGTATCCACGATGCTGATTGCCTTACCCAGCGGAGTCAAAGTTTTCAATTGGCTGGCGACGATGTACGGGGGCCGTTTACAGTTGACGACGGCGATGTTGTTCAGTATCGGATTTGTTTCGATGTTCGTCATCGGCGGCCTATCCGGTGTGGTCGTGGCGATTCCGCCGGTGGACATTCACTTGCACGACACGTATTACATTGTTGGTCATATTCACTACGTTTTGTTTGGCGCGAGTCTGCTGGGAGTGATGGGGGCCATCTACTTCTGGTTTCCCAAGATGTTCGGTCGTTATCTGAACGAATCGTTGGGAAAACTGCATTTCTTTCTGACCTTCGTGTGCTTGAACCTGACTTTTTTGCCGATGCACTTTCTCGGCGCCAGGGGGATGCCGCGGCGGTACGCATCGCACGCGCATATTGAGGAATTTGCCGATTTGATGCCGCTGAATCAGTTCATTACGCTGGCCGCGTTCGCGATGGGGGCGGCTCAGTTGATTTTTCTGGCCAACTTCATCTACAGCTTGTTTGCTGGCCGTCGAGCGGGATGCAATCCATGGAATTCCAATACGCTGGAATGGCAGGCGGACAGCCCGCCGATTCACGGCAACTTTGATTTTCAACCGATCGTCACCCACGGGCCGTACGAATACAGTCACCCTCAGAACGTGACCGATTACTGGCCGCAAAACGAAGCGAAGTAGCAAGCATGAGCAACATTGACGGAAACCTGGATAGTCGTTGGCCGCACCGGATTGCCTGCCTGCTGGCCTGTGTCGTTTTCCCATTGATCTGGGTGGGGAATCTGGTGACGACGGCGGACGCGGGGATGGCAGTTCCCGATTGGCCCAACACCTATGGCTACAACCTGTTTGCGTATCCCTACCGGGAGTGGTTCCTGGGACCCTGGGATCTGTTCGTCGAACACGGTCACCGTCTGCTCGCATCACTGGCAGGCTTGATCTCCATCGTCCTGTTGATCGTCACGTGGCGTTTCGAAAAGCGCGAGTGGGTGCAGTTTTTTGCCTTGGGCCTGTTTGCGCTGGTGGTCGTGCAGGGGTTGTTGGGTGGCATTCGCGTACTGGGCGACGCCCGCTGGGTCGCCAAGGTCCATGGTTGCGTTGGTCCCGGCTTCTTCGCAGCCACGGTTGCGTTTTGTGTGGTGACCAGCCGCTGGTGGGAGCAGGTTCAGCCTTTGCGGCCGGATTCCACGACCGGTGTCTTGATGCGGCTGGTGCCGCGATTTGCAACGGCCATGCTGGTCGTCAGCTTCGGGCAACTGGTCCTGGGAGCCTTTCTGCGACATATTGAAGATACAGCATCTCCGTCCCAATATGCCCTGCTGGTCACCTTGCATGTGATCACCGCCGTGATCCTGGTGGCAGGGACCGTTTTACAGTTCGGTTTGACTCGACGCGCCGTGTTACGCGGTCAACGCGTGAAAGCGTCGATCAACGTGCTGGCATTGCTGGTGCTGGTCCAGTTCGGGCTTGGAATCGGCACTTGGGCCGTCAAGTTTGGATGGCCAGTCTGGTTCGAGCAGTATGCGTGGGCAGCATCATTCGTTATACCGGAGAAGTCGTTTCTACAGATCAATCTGGTGACCGCGCACGCGGCGGTGGGCTCGTTGATTCTGGCATGTTGGACCGTGCATAGCTTGCGCACAAATCGGATATTTCGTCGTGAGCAGGCTCATCTGACCTCGGTTAACCGTTCGGGCGTGGATGCGGGTCTTTCTCAAGCATGGCCAAATCCTTGATGGCATAGCCTTTCGCTCTCAGCCTCGCGGATTGCTTGACCTGCTGCAGCGCAGAAAAGTAACCCTTTTTGACCAAGGCGAATCAACCAACCTTCCCGCCAGTGGACCAGGCAGGCGGTAATGGTCATGACGACGAAGATGGTCAGTAATGAATACTGCGTACTGCGCAACATGGTCAGGGAGGACGGGGAATTTCGGCCGTTGCTTACCGCTTTCGATTATAAGGTGTCCAGGTTACGGGATCGAACAGGAAACCCGGCAAACGTAATCGCTTCTGGACCCCACAACTCCGCGGAATTCGACGTTGGAATCCATCCGGGGAATCCCGTTTTGTCATGAAAACCGGTGCGACAATTTGGTCGATATTGCCTCCTCCTTTACCATCTGAGAAGCTATAGTATCCCGATATTTGACTATTTTATGGCGATTTCCCAGCCGATGAATTCCAACACCTTTCAGCAGACGCTATCCGGATCGACCGCCAGTCCTCGTTGGCGGGCCTACGCCGAGCTGACGAAGATCCGTATCTCGACGATGGTGCTGTTCACCTTCTGCGTCGCCGGTGTGATGGCTGCCGGCGCGGGCGTCTCTCTGTCCGTACTTTTTTATTCGACCGTGGGCATGCTATTGATCGCCAGCAGCGGCAACGCGATGAACATGTATCTGGAGCGGTACACGGACTACTTGATGCCAAGAACGGCTAATCGCCCTTTGCCGGCACAGAAGCTGTCAGCGACGGAAGTGGTTCTGTTTGCCGCGGTCTGTTTTGGGACTTCGATGGGTGTGTTTTTGTCGCTGGTCAATTGGCAAACTGCCGCCTGCGGCCTGTTGACCTGGATTCTGTACGTCTGCGTCTATACGCCGCTGAAAACGCGGACCATGTACAATACGGAAGTGGGTGCGTTTCCGGGTGCCATGCCGGTATTGATGGGTTCATTAGCAACTACCGGAACCATCACCGCTGGAACATGGTTTTTCTTCCTGGTCCTGTTGATCTGGCAGTTTCCGCACTTCATGTCCATCGCCTGGCTGTATCGTCATCAATACCGTGATGGTGGCCTGCAGATGATAACGGTTGTCGATCCGACAGGTGCGTTGGCTGGGCGTAAGGCAGTGATCACCTGTGTATTATTGATGATTGTCAGCCTGTTGCCAGCGTTGACATTGGCTACACCGTGGCACGCTCTGGTTTTTATTGCCGCGGCAATCGGGTTGGGAATATTCTACCTGAAGGCGACTATTTATTTCGCGAATGACCGCCGTGACCAGACGGCACGACGTTTATTGAAGGCCAGTGTGCTGTATCTGCCGCTGTACATGTTTGTTCTGGTCGTGGCCAACCTGGCTTGATCCCCTTGCGTTGTGAACAGTGATCGTCAGGTTGAAACAACGAGTACCGTTCCTGATCGGTCTGGAATCGCGTTGAGGTACCAGCAGGCGGTACCGATTCCTCGTGGCAAGTTGGCCATGTTGCTGTTCCTGTCGACCGAGGTGATGTTCTTTACCGCCTTGATCGGTAGCTACATCGTGCTGCGTTTCGCGGCGAAACGATGGCCGGCTGCTGACGATGTTCAGGTCAATGTGTGGTTGGGGATTCTCAATACGCTGATTCTGGTGGGGTCGGGCCTGACGATGGCGGCAGCGCTGCGGGAAACGGGCCAGGGCCGTCCGTCCTCCGCTAAATCGTGGCTGCTGGTCAGTTTTGTGCTGGGGACCGCTTTTCTGGGGATCAAGTTCTGGGAATATCAATCCAAATATCAACATGGCATCTTCCCGGCGTCAACTCGGTCATTGATGTACGATCAAGCTGACGAGTTGTATCTTGCTCGAGCTGTCGCCGAATTACGGCTGGCGATCAAGCGGTTGGAGCAGCAGCCGACCAGCGAATCGAGAGAAGATCGTCTGCGCGAACTGTACCTGATTCAAGCGGGAGTCATTGACTGGACGCAGTACAAAGTGGGGCGGTCGGGTGACGATTTGATGAATCGCCGAGCCATGGAAACCCTGGCTCACCAGATCAATCCTCTGACAGAATCGCCGGAATTGGAGAAGTATCTGTTCGACGAATCCCGTGAAGTCGGATCGCAGCGAAAACAGCTTGAAACGGAATTGGCCGACGCGGAAGCGATGTTGAAAGAGACCCAGCAACAATTGAAGGTCCTGTTGCCGCAGAAGGATTCTGCGGAGGTGGAAATTCGAAACCAGTTCGATCGTGAGTCGCAGAACGCGACGCGGTGGGTGAATCGGATATCGGCTCTCAGAACGCAGCTGGACCCGTTTGTCAATCGAGAGGCGGCATTGGCGAAGCTGGACGGTTCCCAGGGGATCAACGATCAGTTCGATCTGAAATTGCCCATGGTCATTCCGGGTGGTAACACGTGGGCCAGCGCCTACTATTTGTTGACCGTCTCACACGCCTTGCACTTGTTGGTCGGGCTGCTGGTGGTGGCGTGGCTGATTCCGATTCGCCTGTCGCTTTCCATGTACAATTTCATGGATAACCTGGTTCTGTACTGGTATTTCGTAGATCTGGTCTGGCTGGTGATTTTCGCCATCGTATACTTATCGTGAAGTCCCTTCCTGGTTGCCGGTTAACACGTCGCCCAACCTACTCTTTAGCGGCAGGATAAACGACTTATGAACAGAATGATTCCCGTCACGTTATGGTTGCTGGTGCTGGCGGTTGGTGTGGTGGTTACCTACTTTGCGTTCCAGCGTCGCGAAACCCGCGTTCCGCCAAACGCACGATCGGCCAAACAGCCGGGGGCGGCGTACGTGGATGTGCCCTGGGAGCATCTGCCGGGCGTATCCCGGTTTCAACTGACCAACCAGGATGGAGAAGTATTTGATACGGCGGACATTTCCGGCCGGCCGATGACGATCAGTTTTTTCTTTGCCAATTGTCCTACGATCTGTCGCGACTTAAACAAGCAGGTCAGAAGTCTGCGCGAGCAACTTGACGATCCGGAAATGATGTTTGCCACGATTTCGGTTGATCCCGACAGCGATACCCCGGAAGTTCTGAATCGGTACGCCGGGGACTTCGGCGCGGAAACCGGTGATTGGAATTTCCTGACCGGACCGCTCTACAAGGTCAAGGAGATTGGTTCGACTGGTTTTCGCGTCAGTGTGGATAAGGATACGCATACGGACAACATTCTGCTGGTTGACCGTTGGGGGCGATATCGCGACCGATTCAAGTGGGATGATCCTTACGACATGAAGCGTTTTCTCGAAGTGGCCCGCGAAGTTCTGGCGGAAAAGGAACCTCCCTTCGGCAAAGTGATTACGACGCGGAACGTACTGGCCGGTCTGGATCCGCCAGACATTGATGACGTACCCTGGATTCATGAGTTTCATTTGACCGATCAGGAATCCCAGCCGTTTTTCTCCCGGGATCTGACCGGCAACGTCTGGATCGGGAGTTTTTTCTTTGTCGATTGCCCAGGCATTTGCGTGGAGCAAAATCAGTATCTGAGTGGCCTGCAGAGTCGATTGAAAGACCATCCGGCTCAAATGGTCAGCATCACGACGAATCCAAAATACGATAACCCGGCCAAGATGAAAACATATGCCCGGAAGTTCTCTGCCGACCTGGACCAGTGGACGTTTCTGACCGGAGATGAGGATCTGATCGAACGCATCAGCGCGGAATACTTTCGGGCCTACTCGTCTGGCGGTCATCATTCGACCCTGTTATTTGTCGTTGACCGTTGGGGAAATGTCCGGGGTGAATTCGACTGGCGTGAACCGGCGGCCGAGATTCAGATGCTGGAACTGATCGATCAGTTGAACGCGGAAGACGTTCCGCCCGCCGAATTTCAGAGATTAAATGTCCAGAAATTTCCCGAACGGGTCGAACCCGATGCCGGACACTGAGCGGCCAATCCGATGATCCCCGTCTGCCTTGCTGATTCCGTCCTGCCGCACGTCAACGCGTCCCTGAATGCGTTGGCTATTGTTCTGCTCTGTCTGGGCTATTACTTCATTCGCCACGGTCGGGAACGAGCGCACCGGAACGCAATGCTCTCGTGTTTCGCGACTTCGATTGTGTTCCTGGCTTGCTACCTGACCTATCACTACGGTTACGGTCACACCGTATTTGACCGGGAGCAGTACCCCATTGCAGCCTATGTTTATTACGTCCTGCTGGCGACCCACGTTCCGCTGGCAGCGCTCGTGCCCATCCTGGCCATGATTACCATCTACCTGGGCCTGACCGATCGGCGTAAGACGCATCGCAAGCTGGCCCGATGGACGTTTCCGATCTGGTTGTACGTCTCCATTACCGGAGTCCTGGTCTATTTCATGATCTATTGGTGGTTCCCGCCGATGGTGGAAGCGTGATGACGGGCGATCGGTGCAATCGAAAGGTGGTCTGGATCCTGTTGGCGTCCCTGATGATGTTGGTCGTTTTTGCCGACACAGTGCAAGCCTGCCCGACCTGCAAGGATGGGCTGCATGCCAATCACGCCGCGTTCGCATTTGCTGCCAGCGTGCTGTTGATGATGGGGATGCCCTTTCTGATAGTTGCTGTTTGGATTTTCGCGGTCTGTGGGTGGCGGAAAACGGATCAACGAGCATCGCAACGGAAGGTGCAATTGCGATTGCACGGGGCAGCGGCTGCCGACCCAGTGAGCGACCTGAGCAACCTTCGTGTCGATCCGTGACTCATGCTGAAGGAACAACGCCACACCCGCTACTGGTCGATCGAACCTGAATTGACCAGTCGTTGAAGTCGCAGGGCGTCCGGATATCGGACCATTGGCGACTTGGTCACTTGCCATTTCACGATTGATGCTCTAACAGTTACAGAAGCTGCAAAATATGCTAGTGGATGATTCGATTTAGCCATTGGAACAGTTGATCGGTAGCGGCATCGAATCGGGCGGAGTAGAAATGATCGGCGCCGGCCACGAATTGGATCTCGATATTGCTTTGATTCAGGTTGCGAAGGTCGTCCGCCATGGCCACAAATGCCGGATTCTCGTTCATTTCGATTTCGCCGAATGCCGCCAGGGTCGGTACCTGGATTCGATCAATCAGCGTCAGCCAGTTGTACCTGTCGCCATCGCCGTATTTGTTCAGATAAGCGTTGGCGGAGATCCAGGTCGGGAACGGGAAGTCGACGAACAGCAACTCATCTCCCTTGCCTGCCGCGGTCTTCTGCTGCGCTGTCTCCAGCCAGTGTTGGAATCGCCTGCCACCGGCGGACGACAGCAGCGAGTCGTAGCTGAGCTTGGTGGCCGAAAAAGCGCAGATGGCGGCCACGCTTTCGTGTGGTGAATGCGCCTGACAGTACAATGACTTGATGGCGCCCAGACTGTGGCCCAGCAACAGAATCCTTGGATTCCCTTTTTTGACAAGAAAATCAACCCAGGCGTTTAAATCGTATCGGCATTCGTCAATGATCTCCACGGCCGCTCCCAGCGTGGCCGATTTTCCCATTCGCGGAGTGGCATTCAGGTAATCATGGCCCCGCGTATTAACCAGCAGGCTGTCGATTCCGATGCCCACCAGCGCTTTCGCAAAGTGCTTCAACAAGCGAGACTGGTAGAAATTACCGCTGAGACCATGCACCAGAATGGCGGCCTCGCAGGGCAGGGGGGAACTGGGAGCCGGAATGGACGAGGGCACCAGAAATCCATCCAGGCGGACCATGTCTTCCGTCACGGTGGTCACGAGTTCGCCGGCAAGATTAGACATGGCAAAGGCGGCTGAAATACATGGGCTTCGGCTACTGGTTAAAGGGTCGTGCCTGTCTTTCTTGACAACGCCTCAGCTTAGATGACATGTTGATACGGCCGCAAGTCGGGACGATACTGCAGCACCTTGGCTTTTCAGGAATCGAATGGATCATGAGAAAACGGGAACGAGGGTCAGGCCGCTTTTTCGGCGACGGTTGTGCGGCAGTGCTATTGATGCTTCTGTTCTGGCCGCCAGCTCCGGCTCAACAGACTGAAACGGCCGGGCACGCCGCGCGATCCAGAAAAAACATGATTGCCAGTGTGCATCCCATCGCGACCGAAGCTGGCCTGCAGGCTTTTCGAGAGGGTGGAAACGCGGTCGACGCCGCGGTGGCAACGGCCTTGACGTTGGGCGTTGTGGATGGATTCAATTCGGGTATCGGAGGGGGATGTTTCGTGTTGATCCGCTCCGCTGACGGCGACATCAAGGCGATCAATGGACGGGAAATGGCACCGGCGGCTGCCCATCGGGACATGTACCTGCGGGACGGAAAGCCGGATGGACGCCTTTCCCGGAACGGGCCACTTGCCAGCGGCGTGCCGGGTGCCTTGGCCGCGTATGAACAGGCCGTCCGGGAAAATGGTTTGTTGCATTTTCGAGACCTGATTCGTCGCGCTTCTGCCGTCGCTGCGGAAGGGTTTGCCGTAGACGAAAACTACCATCGCCGGCTGAGCGAGGTTTCCAGTATGTTGCGACAGTACGAAGGTTCACGCCAGGTGCTGTTGCGGGAAAATGGTAAGCCATGGCGAGTGGGTGATCTACTGGTTCAGCGGGACCTGGCCAGGACCTATCGACAGATCGCGGACCAGGGGACGAGCTGGTTCTACGAAGGTGCGTTCGCCTCCGTGACGGCCGACTGGATGAAGACCCATGGCGGGATCATGACGGCTTCCGATTTCGCCAATTATCGGACCGTAAAACGTCGGCCCGTGACCACCAACTACCGAGGCTATACGGTGGTCGGATTTCCGCCTCCCAGCTCCGGCGGTGTGCACGTCAACCAGATTCTGAATATTCTGGAGACGTTTGACCTGCGGGCTTTGTACCGGGAGCAGCCGGCGAAAATGTATCATGTGGTGGCCGAAGCGATGAAGTTGGCGTTCGCCGATCGAGCCTATTGGCTGGGGGATCCGGACTACGTCCCGGTGCCACGCGGCCTGATTGACAAGGAGTACGCGAAATCGCTGGCAGCCCGTATCCAGTTGGACCGGGTCGTGGCGGTCGATTCCCATGGAATGCCACCGGACGCGGATACCGATTTTTTTGAGAAGCACACGACCTTCGTGGCCGCCGCAGACGACCAGGGCAATTGGGTGGCCATCAACACGACGCTCAACACGACCTTCGGTTCCAAAGTCATAGTGCCGGGCTTGGGCGTGGTGATGAATAACCAGATGGATGATTTTTCCATCGCCCCCGGTACCCCCAACGCGTTTGGGCTGGTGGGAGGAGACAACAACGCGATCGCGCCGGAAAACGACCTCTTTCCAGTATGAGTCCCACGATCGTGCTGAAAGATGGCCAGCCCCTGATGACCGTCGGGGCCGCAGGCGGTCCGAAGATCATTACGCAGGTCGTATGGGCGATTGTGAATCATCTGGATCTGGGCATGCCGATCGACGAAGCCGTTGCCTGTCCACGTATTCACCACCAGTGGTCCCCCAACCAAATCCTGATGGAAATGTCGGTGCCCGAGGCGATTGCCGGGCCATTGCGTAGCCGGGGGCACAAGATCCGTTTGACGAAAAACGCGGGCATCACCCAGGCGATCGCATTCGATCCGGAAAGCGGTCTGTTTACCGGCGTACACGATTCACGCATTGAAGGTAAAGCCGGTGGTCTATGATTGATTCACCCAACACTCGTCATGCTTGGCCGCTGTTCTGATTGGCCACCGAATTGTTGCTTCCCGCCTGCGGCGACGCTGATTTTTCCGGACTGCGTTGATTGGCCGGAAACCAGAGAGAACAGGTTCGTTGATTCATCGACCGGTGACGGACCGAGTCAGCAAAAAGAAAAACCCTGAATGATGCATGATTCAGGGTTCGTATCGGATAATCTCTGGTAGAGCCTGGGCCGGCTTCAAGCCCGGGGTCGAGCGTCGTTGCATGTCAAGCTTCGCTGTTCGCTGGGTGAGGGACCGCGCTCAGTTGGGACAGTAGTTGCAGCACGCCATTTAAATGCGCGAGTCTGGGTCCATAACGATCGACGAACTCATTCAGTACGAACTCGCCATCCAGCAGATTCTCGAAATTGTCGTTGACTTCGTAAGTCAGATTGTCCAGAAATTCGGTCTGAACCTGGCTAAGCGCTTCGGCGGCCGCCCGGCACTTTCTGGCCAGAATGGGATTGGCTTCTTTCCATTGGCCCAACTCGTTGGCCCGCTGACGTTGAGCTGATCCTAATTGATCGACCAGATCTTCCAGCAGCTCGTTGGTCCGATCCTGCCCGATGACCAGCTGTTGCAACAGCGCAGTTACGTCATATCCGTTATTCATTTCTGGTTTTCCTGCTGTCGTGTCGCTGAGCACCTTGCGTTACGTCGATGCGGAACGAGGGTGAAAAATCGTTTACGTCTCCAGCCATCAAGATTACTCCCTTAATGTTTTCTGCCAATCAATTTCAGTATAAACAGGCGTCAGATGGGTGTCGAGCATTAAGACGAGACTCGCTGGTTTATTTAAAATGTTTGATCGTTCGTTAATGTGAACAACCTGATTAAGCGCCAGAGTTTTTCATCAACCAACGGGATCGCGTAATCTGGTGCACTAATGCGGCTGATACCGTCGATGCACGACGGCCAGCCAATTTATAAAGTCCAGCGTTTGGACAATCCGATCACCAACGGGGTAACGCGGAAAAATTGCCGTTTTTTGATTGACTTTCCAATCCAGCCAGATTTAGCAATCGTGGCTTCCACTGAACCGTCGGCCTGCCAGTATTCAACATGGACATGACTTGTGGCGATTCGGATCTCAGGTATGGATTTCTGTCCGTGGCAGAGATTGATCGTCTTGGATTCTGCGGTGGGCTGCTTGTTCTTTCGACTCGTGGCCGGCCCCTGGAGTTTCATTGTACGGCGCCAGTGAATCCGAATCGGGCACAGCAGATTCTCTATGGTCGAAGTCTGAGGCCATTCATCGTCTGCGATCAGATCGGGATGACTTTGATTCAGAAGGTTTCAGAGAAATTGTGCATGATTCTGGTCGACGATGCCGAGCTTTCAGGACTGACGGAACTGCTGGTCGGTACGCCGGTCGTGCGTGTGTATCGCGATGGACAGTCTCCCGATTCATGGTCAGGCCAGGTGTTGGAACTGGAGGGGCAGAATATTTCGATTTCGGATTCGGCGGATGAACGTTGCCAGTCAATGCTCAGGCGGTTTCTGAAACACCTGCCGTTGACCGAACCGTTTGACCGAATTTATCAGGCGATTGGTGAAGCGCATGCCAAGGCAGCTTGAGGAATGTTGGTCATCGTTGGGTTGGCAGCGTGAGTTGGCGGAATCGCTCGCCCGACCTGACTGCAGCTGTAGCGAAGTGGTTGTAGCGTCCGATGTTCCCCGCACGTTCAGTGTTCCCTTCAGCGGGCGGCGACCGGAAACGAAGAGCTATGTTTTTTCCAAGCCCATCGTTGGCGATTTGTCATCACCAGTCAGTAAGCCATCCTCCTCGAAAGCTGGAGCGCGGCCCCAAGCCAGTCGCAATCAGGGTGTGACCCGAATACAGCCGCCCCGTGACGTGATCAAGTTGTCGGACCGGCTGTTCTATCTGCTGCAACCACCTTTGGAGACCCTGTTCCAGAACACGATTCTGGATCTTCCGTTTGAGCCCTTTGACTTTCAATATGCCGGCGTTGGTTTCCTGTTTCCACGAGCACACGCCGTGCTGGCGGACGAAATGGGGCTGGGCAAGACCATGCAATGCATCACGACCATTCGGATGTTGATCCGTTCGCGTCATGTTCGCACGGTGTTGCTAGTCTGCCCCAAACCGCTGGTATCCAATTGGCAGCGGGAAATCCAGCTGTGGGCACCCGAGTTGCCGGTTTCCATCATTACCGGCCATCAGGACAAACGGCGATGGCATTGGGAGCAGGATCAGACACCGGTCAAGATCGCCAATTACGAGCTGTTGGTGCGAGACGCCGAAGTGGTCCAGAATCTACAGCAGGAATTCGATCTGGTGGTGGTGGACGAAGCTCAACGGATCAAGAACAAGGCCAGTGCGACCAGCCAGGTCATTCGCAGCATCCGCCGCCGCCGCAGCTGGGCCTTGACCGGTACACCGATCGAAAACGGGGTGGAAGATCTGTTGGGGATTTTTGAGTTTGTCGCTCCCGGACTGATCCATCCGGTGATGTCGCACCGGGAGCTGAAGCACGAGGTCAGCGATTACGTCTTGCGGAGGACCAAGGATATGGTCATTCAGGACATGCCGCCGAAGCTGATCCGCGATGCGGAACTGTCGCTCAGTGGTGAACAGGCGGCAACGTACGAGCAGGCCGAAAGTGATGGTGTGATCCGGCTTTCCGAAATGGGAGACCAGATTACCGTGAAACACGTTTTTGAACTGGTCCTGAGACTGAAGCAGATTTGTAACTTTGATCCGCCGACGGGAACCAGCAGCAAGATGGAATTGCTCGCTGCCGACCTGGAAGAAGTGGCTGCCAGCGGGCAGAAAGCGATCGTCTTCAGCCAATGGGTAGGAACGCTGGAAAAGATCGCCGATCATTTGCTGGCTTACAATCCACTGATGTTTCATGGCCGAATCGCCTCCAGTAAACGCGACCGCGTATTGGCGGAATTCAAGGATTCACCCGATCGACATGTGCTGTTGATGAGTTACGGGGCGGGAGCCGTGGGGCTGAACCTGCAGTTCTGCCGGTACGTGTATCTGTTCGACCGCTGGTGGAATCCGGCCGTCGAAGATCAGGCCATCAACCGCGCTCATCGGATCGGGGCGGCTGGCAGCGTGACCGTGACTCGCATGATCATGGCGGGAACCATCGAGCAGCGAATTCACGAAATACTGGAAGCCAAACGCGAATTGTTCAACGAAATCCTCTCGGACCAACCCGCACCGGGAAACCGCGGGCTGACGCGCGACGAGATCTTCGGCCTGTTCAACCTGCAAACGCCCGAGAGAACGATCTGCCGGGCAGCTTGAGTTGACGTTTGCCGCCGGTCGTGGTCATTTTACAATCAGAGGGACCCGCCTCGTCAGTTGGGGGGCCCGAAAGAGACACGCCGAACATCCGCTATGACAACCTCCGATTCTGAAAACCGGGAAGCCAATACCTATCCCGCCTGGGCGCCACGTATCTGGCTTGGCTTTCGACCCTCGGCCTACTATCGGCTGCTGGCGGAGAACCGTTTTCAGGTCGATCTGTCGCGATGGCCGATGCTGCTGGTCAACAGCAGCTTTTCCGGTGTCAACTCGTTTCTAACTCTGATCCAGAAAACGCTTAAGGACCAGGCGATCCTGCAGACGGAAATCAGGAAACCGCCGGTGTTCATCATTGGGCATTGGAGGAGTGGCACGACGCTGACGCACGAACTGATGTCGCTGGATGATAACTTCTCGTTTCTGGATAACTACGACGCGTTCGTCCCCGAGCATTTTCTGGTAAGCGGCATGTTTCGACCGCTGATGAGGCTGCTGATGCCAAAACAGCGTCCCATGGACGACATGACGGTGGAGATTGATTTTCCCCAGGAAGATGATTTTGCGATCATGGCCATGGGTGCTCCCACGCACTACCGTCGCATCGCATTCCCCCGGAATCAGGATCATTATTGTCGACAGCTGGACTGCGAAAACCTGGATAAACAGGAGCGGGCTGATCTGCAACAGGCGATGCAGTATTTCATGAAAGCGTTGACGTTCCGGGACCAGAAACAACTGGTCCTGAAATCACCACCCCACACCGGTCGGATCAAACTCCTGCGGCAGTGGTTCCCCCATGCCAAGTTCGTTCATATCAGCCGGCACCCGCACCGCATCGTTCCTTCAACCCTGCGTCTGTGGCGGCTGCTGGACGATGTTCAGGCGTTTCAGAAACCGGACTACACGGATGACGAGTTGCTAACGCATATCGAACGCTGCCAGTCCAACCTGTACCGCGCCTACCGTCGCGACCGTCAACTCCTGGCCGATGACCAGCTGGTGGAAATTTCCTTTGAACAATTGATAGCCAACCCGGAATCGACGATGGGCCGGATCTATGATCAGTTGCAGCTAAGCGATGGTGACGCCGCCATCGCTGCGACGAAGGAGTATTTTGAACAGCGGAAAGGCCATCGAAAAAACGTCTATCAGATCGCTCCCATGGTGGAGCGAATCAATTCGCAATGGGCCGATTACATGGAGATGTTCGGCTACCAGCCGCAGGTCAACGCGAAACATCAATCCAGTGTCGCCTGAATCGTTCGTTCAGCGTTGATAGAATTCCTGGCGGCGGTGGGCGACTTGGGTATTCGGCCCCTGCATCCGGTTTTCATCACGCAATTGCTGGTCGGTCATCTGATGGCGACGATGAAAACTGTGGCGTTCGACCAGATATTCGGCCACCGACAAAAGCAGCAAAGTCAGGGCGGTTGAAAGGGCGATGGCGAACAGGCAATCCGTCAGTTTGGTCGCCAGGTTGTCGATCGAAGTCAGTTGCAATTGGGCTATGGCCGCACGCTGTTGCCAGGCCGCGGTCAAGGTCACGAGGCCCACGATGACCACTTTGGGAATACCCAGAAACCCTTTGCTCAGGCTGCGAAAGGAGAAGATCCTGGCCAGGCCCTGGGCCGGATTAAGGTTTCGCGGCTGCACCAGAGGCCTGGCAAATAACGGGGTGGCTACGCTTTGCAACCAGTGCGACATGGAGGCCGTCAGGAAGATGATGCCCAATAGTGGAAGCAACAACTTCAGCAAGGCCAACAGGTGGTCTCGAAACAACTGGTGGAAGTCCGCGATGGTAAGGCAATCCTGCACATGATTGCCGGACCAGAACCCAGTTGCCAGATGGGACAGGTTGTTGATCAGACCTTGAATCAGCAGGTACACCAGAATCGAACCGAGCACCAGTTGCACGGCGATGGCCAGCTCCTGGCTGCGGGCGGCATCGCCCTCCTGGCGTGCCTGCTGCAATCGAATGGGAGACGCGGGATGTTGTGCGTCGGCATCGTGTTCGGCCATGTGCTACGAGGTTCCCCTTGGCTGCAGCGATTCCAATCCGGTCTTGATCGTAATCAAAGCCGCGTCCATCTCATCCAGAAACAACCAGACGCATCCGCCCAGGGTCAGAAACAGAGCAATCAACATCAGAGCGATGTTGGAACTGATGCCGATTTGCAGCAGATTCAGCTGCGGGAGCGTCCGTGACAGGAATCCAACCAGAAATGTCGAAACCAACAGAGTGGCGACCGCCGGCGCAACGGCCCGTACGACCAGTTCGAAACTCTGGCCAAGAATCTGAATCAACAACTCGATGGCGGCTACCTTGTCCACATGTCGGCCGACCGGCACCGCCGAAAAGGAATCCAAAACGGTGGACAGCACCCGTTCGGGGCCTCCGATCAACACGAATGCAGCCGCGGCCACCACGGCCACCAGACGCGAGGCCGGTACCTGGCCAAAACAGGAGTCGGCCGTGGCCAACCCATCCAGTTGTATGCCTGATAACTGGCCGATAATCGCTCCAATCATCTGCGCACTGGAGAAAATCAGCAGCACACCCAGGCCGATTAATGCACCGGTAACCGCTTCCTGGGCAACGGCTGGGAGCAGTCCGTTCGGACTTAGTTGCGACACGCTCTCGATGGTCCGGGGGTCGGAAAAAATCAACGGGGCCACCGCCAGCGAGACAAACAACGCCAGTAGCAGACGCACGAAGACCGGGACGCTACGATGACCGAAAATGGGCGCGGCCACGGTCAGGGCGGTCATCCGTGTGGCGATCAGGGCGAATCCATACGCCAACATCATCTCCCGGTACCTCCGCGGGCATCCGCCGTCCGTTGCCAGGGGCTGTCCGCGCGGTCACCGTCCGTTTCCACCGGCGTTGGAATTTTGCCGGGCGTTGAGATGGCGGATGTCGAAACGAATGCCGGCCTCTCCAGCAGCTGCCGGCTGTATTCCAGCAAACGATCGGCCATCCAGGGTAGACAGAGAAGCAGAGTCAATGCGATCAGTACGGTTTTGGGAATGAAGGAAACGGCCTGATCCTGAATCTGTGTCATGGATTGGATGATACCCACCACGATCGCAACCACGCCGGCTACGATCAGCACCGGAGCTGCCAGGGTCAGGCAGGCCAACACGGCTTGCCGGCCAAAATCGACGGCGATATCAGTTTCCACGATGATCCTTGGCAAGTGGGGCTACGTAAACGTTCCGAAGCTCTGTAACAACATACCGACGACCAGGCTCCAGCCATCCACCATCACGAACAAGATCAGTTTCAACGGAAAACTGACGACCGTGGGCGGCAGCATGAACATGCCCATCGAAACGGTCACGGTCGATACGACAAAGTCGAGTACCAGAAACGGCAGGAAAATCTGAAAACCAAGCAGGAAAGCCACCTTCAGTTCACTGACAATAAATGCGGGTAGCAAAACGGTGATGGGTACGTCTTCAATCTTCAACGGTGATTGACTTCTGGTCGCTTCCGGCAGGTGGTGATAGAAGACTTCAATCGACTTCGTGTTATGGGTGATTTCGATCTGCCGAATCATGAAACGTTTTACCGGGGAAATTCCACGTTGCCACGCTTCTTCCCAGCTGATCTGTTCCGCACTCGCGTATGGATCAATGGCTTCCGTTTTGATTTCCGTCCAGACCGGCTTCATGACTAACAGCGTCAGAAACAGCGATAGCGCCGTAAGCACCTGATTGGGAGGCAATTGCTGAGCACCGAATGCCTGTCGCAATAGACTGAGCACGACGATGATCCGCACGTAACTGGTGGTCATCAACAGCAGCGCCGGTGCCAGGCTGAGGGCACCCAGCAACAGAACCAGTTTAACGGAAGAGCCGGTGCCTTCTCGCGATGTCAGATTCTTGATCTCGCGTGCCAGGGTATCGATCAGTTGGGTATCGCTATCGACGCCAGACGCTTGGTACTGCCGCCTGGAATCGGGGTTCTCGATGTGGTCGCGATCTTGAACGAGTTCGGAAGGCGGCGCGTCATCAAGAGATCCATAATCAGATCCGACCCGAAAGACCGGTTGCGTCCGGTGGATCACGGCATCTTCGGCCAAGGGAGCCTGCAATTCCGCCGTATCATTCAGTGTCGGCAAACCATTTCTGGCCGAGTCATTCTGTGCGCAGGTAACGGCGGGTAGTAACGACAAGGCAATCAGCAGGATCCGAGCCATTATCGAACTCGAAGGCATGGCGTGGCGAACGTGATGCGGAAATACCTGTTGGACCTGAAACAAGTTCAAACTCTTGAGATGGGGCGTATTCAAAAAGTCATTCGGTTACAAGGAATCGGCAGCGTGACCTCCGTTTGGCAAACCATCACGCCTCAAAAACCGAACCCGGACTATTGTCTTCCTGCGCACCTTGCAACTGCCGCAGAATTTTCCTGAGGTCGGTGGTTGGCTGAGGAGTGCTGCCGGTCGATGCTTTTCGGATGGAGATGGCGCTGCGATTGGTCTTCTTGCCACAACACAGCGAAACAAGATACTCCACTTCATGAGGATCGTTGATTTCTCCAGCCAGCTGAGTCCCTTCACTGCTATGAATCAGCAACAGCAATTTGCTGCCCAGGCGAACCAGTTGTAATGTCTTCTTGGGGCCAAACGGCGATTGCCCCAATACCTCGACTACCTCCTGCGGCAGATTCCTGGAAGCGCCTCCACCCAATCGTCGCGTCAACCAGACAAAACCGAAGTAACCGCCCAGGACGATCGCCAATGACCCGGCCAGGCGAGTGAAGTCGACGTCGCCAAGTTGCTGTTCGAGTCGCGAATACCAGGTCCCTTCGCCATCGAAATTCAGCAGATCCAGCCCCTCGCTGAACGCGTTGGAAAGGCCATCCTCGAAGTCGGTCATGGCGGGTGCCTCCAGAGAATCGGGCTGTTGAAAATCAGCCGTCATGACCGCGCTGTCCTCAAAGGACTGCCGCCGTTGCCGATCCTGAGGGGGTTCTTCCGGACTCTGAGCTGCCAGCGGGCTAATGGTGACCAGGAACAGGGCGATGGCCAGGAGGCAGACCGGCCCAGTTCTTGTCGTCGAAATTTGGTGGAATGGCTGCATTTTTGGAGCCTTAAAGTCGATTACGATAAAGCCGGGCCAGTGCCGTGTCAGATCCGAATCAGCGGGCTTCCATCGGTCGGGAGGCACTTGGCGGTATGGCCTTTCCGGTGCTTCGCACAACGGACTCCCGTCCTTTGATCCCGGCTTCAAATCGTGACATCGCACTGGACCTGTACATTGCCACGGCTTCAACGCGACACTTTTCGCGGAATCGGCATTTCGCAGCAAGGGCAATCAGGGTGAAAGCGATGGCAAAGAGTCGCCGCCGACAGCTCAGCCGTCCGCCTGCTTGATCCAGCTTCGCAGTACTTGAGCTGCGGTGTCCGGATCGTTGTCAATCAGGCTTGCAAGTTGTTCCTGCAGCGGATCGGGTGCCAGTGATTTGGCCGGACTACCGCTGGTCACCGACAGGGGAGCATCTTGGCGCGTTTGAACGCGTGACCAATAGACACCCAACAGTGCCAGTACCACGCCGAATGCGGCTGGCCAGTATTGCTGTACCATCGGCACGATCGCCATGTCCGCCTTCCGATTCGGGCTCACGGCATCCGCATCCATGAGCAACACGGATATGGCCAGCGTGTCGGCGAGCGCTGAAGTTGGTATCAACCTTTTGATTTTCGCCACGATTTCATTTTTCAGCGTCTCGAAATTCCTGGCCGTACAACTGGCGTCCTGGGAATCCGGTGAATCGAGCAGCGACAACAGGGAGCTGGGCACACGTACCGCAATACGAACGGATTCTCGAAAATCCGATTTCGGAGGGGCGGTGTGTTGGTAGCTGACCCGTTTCTGTTGGCTTACCGTCACGCGCTGGGTCTTGGGAACGCAGATCTCCGCACCCTGATTCAATCCGATTCCCCGTGCTGCGACAGGATTCGTGGTCGAAGCGGTTGGTAAGGCGGAAGTTTGCAACTCGGACTGCGATGCCATCCGGTCATCCTGAGGAGATGGTTCTTCCGTTTCCAGCCGGTCAACGAACACATCCAATTCGATACCCGGATACTCGTGCCGCAGGCTTGCCAGCCGTTGCAAATAGAGTTCCCGGCGCGAACGAGTCCAATTGACCGCCCGGATCAACCGCGATTGCCGCTGATCGTTCAGATCTTGGTAGGCTACGCCCTCGTTGGAATCGATGATGGCGATATCCTGGCGGTCCAGGGAGGCGAAGGAGGCCGATACCAGACGCTGGATCGTTTCCACTTGCTGGTGAGTCAGCACGGTGTCGTGTCGGGGCTTCACCATGACGACTGCGGATTTGCGAGCGGGCTCGAACATCGACGTCGAGGCAGGACAGTCCACTTCGAACCAGGCTTCCTCGACAAATTTCAATTTCAGGATCAGATCACCGACCTGTCGTTTTTTTCGCTCTTGCTCGATTCGTCGTAGTTGAGCGGACGGCAACAGCGGATTGGGTTTGAATTTTTCCTGAGGGGCAAACGGACGCGGTAAAGCCTGTTGATCCTTGATTTTCGCCAGATAGCGTGCCCGATCAGCGGTAGGAACCAGAATTCGTCCCGGTTCGGTAACGTAGCCCTCCAGGTTGGCGGCTCCCAAAGCCATCAGGACTTGTTGCCGCTCAGCCTGCGAAATTTGATAGTCGTCGAAAAGGCTGCACATCTCCGGCTGAGATTGTTGCTTGATGGCAAAATAGGCGATGGCTGCGGTGATCAACAGGATCGTGCCCAGTACGATCGGTCGGTTGCCCTGCTGCAGCCACTGCACCACGGGTGCGGTTTGATTTGACGATTGATTCATGAATTACCCGGTTCAGGCGGCTTTGCCGGTTTCCTGTCGTCGTGGAATAACCAGTACGTTGGCGGTTCCACCCAGCGGGCAGTTCCAGGTCTGCATTTTTCCACCGTGCAGAAGGGCCGCGCAGCGCGCCATTTCCAGTTTCGGATGATTGGCCTGGTCGGGCTGCTGGTTCTGACCCTGAATTGCCACGGTCCCGGAAGCTCTTAAGCCGCGCGGGGTTCGCGGAGTTCTGGAATCAGAAACTTCCAATTCCCAACAAGCCTCACCATCCACCAGTGTTACGTTCAATTCGCCACCGGAAGGCATCGCATCAATGGCATTTTCAATCAGCTGGCAAACGGCGGAATGAATGAAATGGGGATAGACCCTGGCCGAAAGAGTGGTCAGGTCCGTATCGACCAGGATGTTGCGAGTATCGATCTGTGGCTTGTAACATTGCAGCACTTCTTCGGTCATGGTCGAAATCGAGATGCATTGAGCCAGGGATTCGGGGGAAGACCGTCGGTCCGCAATTTTCTGTTCGGGCATGATGAAAACGTCACCTGATATGGAAACCACTACGACAGGGCTTTTAGGAAGACTGCCCGAGTTTGTCAATGGATTCAGGTGCTATCATCCGTCCTGTTGGCACTTGACCGCCGCGTTGCCGAATTGGCGGGAACCACTACGTATCACCATTGCGGATCACGCTTTTCCAGAAAAGACCTGATCCCTTCCGCGGCGGCGTCGGTGGTGCGTGCCGCCGCCGTGTTGGCCGCTCCGATACTGAGTTGCGTCAGCAGCGGTTCGCCGATGGTTTCATTCAGCATCTGCTTGATCAGCAGGTGGCTTTGTCGAGCGCCGACGGCGATATCTTGGGCAATTTCCTGGCAACGTGCCCAGACCAGTTCACTCGTAACCGATTCGTGGAAAAGTCCGATGTTCAGTGCCTGCTGATTGCTGATGGGTGTCGAAGACAGCATGATGCGGGCAGCCTGACCGGGGCCGACGCGAAACGCCAGCAAGCAAGCGGCGATGCCGGAAAACAGACCCAGTCTTGCCTCAGGCATCAGCAGTTGGGCCTGTTCATCAGCAATCACAATATCGGATGCCAACATCAGCGCCGCGCCGCTACCGACAACCCAGCCGTTGACGGCACAGATAATCGGCTTGGGAAATCGCAACATGTACTCGATCAACGCCAGATACTGCCGCGCGTCCTCCAGCCAGATTTTCTGAGAATCACTGTTTTCGGTCGATTCGTGTAGTTCCTGCAGATCCGTACCGGAACAGAATGTGGTTCCCGTACCGGTCAGAATTACCGCACGTACCTGCAATTCCTGATGAAAGTCCTCCAGTGCCTGGTGGATGGCGGCGACGATCTCGCGCGACAGGGCATTTCGCCGGTTGGGGCGGTTGATAATGATGGTGCCGCTCGGTCTATCCTTGCGAATTTGCACGTTGTCCGAGATGGCAATCATGTTCCCGAGGTGTCCGAATGCATCCCTTATCCTTCTTCAAAGGCGGCGTCGAATGCTCGTTCATTCGATGCGAAGTCCAGTTTTCTGGTAAACGCGCACGCTTCTTGCGCACCAAATTCCCGGTCCATGCCGGAGTCTTCCCATTCGATCGACAACGGTCCCTGATAGTCGATGTCGTTTAATGCCCGAATGATTTCCTCGAAGTCAATCGCGCCGCGACCGGGCGAACGGAAATCCCATCCACGTCGGTGGTCGCCGAAGTTCAGGTGGCTTGCCAGGATGCCGCTGCGACCGTTCAAGGTGGTGATCGCGTCTTTGATATGGCAATGGTAGATGCGATCGGGGAAGCGACGAATAAATTCAACCGGATCGACACCCTGCCAATGCAGGTGGCTGGGGTCGAAATTGAAGCCGAATTCCGGTCGATGGCCAATGGCTTCCAGGGCCCGTTCGGCCGTGAACAGGTCAAAGGCGATCTCGGTCGGATGCACTTCCAGCGCAAACCTGACACCGCATTGCGAAAACACGTCCAGTATCGGATTCCACAAATCCGCGAATTGCTGAAAACCCGCTTCGATCATCGAATCGGGGACGGGTGGGAATGAATAGTTCAAATGCCAGATCGCCGATCCGGTAAAGCCATTCACAACCTCGGCTCCGAATTTCTGGGCGGCTCGGGCCGTATTTTTCATTTCCTCCACCGCTCGGGCGCGAACTCCTTGCGAATCACCATCGCCCCACACATGTTCCGGCAGAATCTGTTGGTGACGAATGTCGATGGGATCGCAAACGGCTTGGCCTACCAGGTGATTGCTGATGGCAACGCAATCCAGTCCGTGGCTGTCGAGCAGGGAACGATGCTGACCGCAGTAATCTTCGTCGTGGAGCGCCCGGTCGACCACGAAGTGGTCTCCCCAACAGGCCAATTCAAGTCCATCATATCCAAATTCGTCGGCCTGGCGGGCCATGTCGACGATCGGTAAGTCGGCCCACTGACCGGTGAACAGTGTGACTGGTCGTGCCATACTCAAATCTCCGGAAGAATGATAAGAATCAATAATCCGATTATTCTGACCTGCCGGATAGCGAGTTTCAAGGATCGATGCCACTGGAGCGGGCTCGATTTGACGGCACAGGCGATTACCTTGACGGTTGGGAAAACAGGGTTTGCAATTCCTGGATACTGCATCCGGTCGGGCATTGGTTGCCACAATGGTCAGGTGGCGTTTGGAATTGCGGCCAGACATTTCAGGGCTCGGTGGAAATAAATCATGTGGCAACAGTCGAACTTGCTGACCTGCGTTTTCCTCCTGTCCCTCGTAACGTTGGGTAGCGCTAACGCGGCAGCCAACGTTCATCATCCGGATCGGCCGAATATCGTCTTTTTTCTGGTGGACGATCTGGGCTGGCAGGACACGTCGGTCGCCATGTGGAACAAGCCGACGCTTTTCCAGAAACACTTCCGTACACCTAACGTTCAGCGGCTGGCAGAGCAGGGGATTCGCTTCAGCCATGCCTACAGCTGCGCGGTCTGCTCGCCAACGCGAACCAGTATCATGACCGGTCAAAATGCCGCCCGTCACCAAGTCACCAATTGGACTTTTGATGCCGAGCATGAAACCTCGGGTCGCACCAACCGGTTATTGCCACCAGCGCAATGGAAACGCCAAGGTCTGCAACCGGATCAGGTTACGCTGCCGATGTTGCTGAAGACCGTTGGATATCGGACTATCCACTGTGGTAAGGCGCACTGGGGAGCTCTGCGAACCAAGGGCTCCGATCCAACGCATCTGGGTTTTGACATCAACATTGCCGGCCACCATGCCGGCGCGCCCGGCAGTTACCAGGGCAGCGATGATTATGGCAATCGGTCTGAAGATCCAGGTCGAAAGCGGTGGGCTGTTCCTGGACTGGAGAAGTACCACGGTACCGAAACGCACCTCACGGACGCACTGGCCCTGGAGGCTTGCTCTGCGATTCAGTCCGCCGTCGATCGTGCTCAGCCCTTTTTCCTGTACATGGCGCCATATGCCGTTCACACGCCGATTCAGCAGCATCCACGTTTTATTGAAAACTACCTTGGCAAAAACTATCCGGGCACGGACATTGCGATACCGAAGGCCGAAGCCAGGTACGCCAGTATGGTCGAGGGTTTTGATGATGCGCTGGGCAGGATTCTGGACCAGCTTGAGCTATCGGGGGTCGCCGATAACACCCTGATTATTTTTACTTCCGACAACGGAGGGCTATCCGTCCACGGACGAGGTACGACACCGATGAACACCGGGGCCAACACGCATTGCTGGCCGCTACGAGAAGGAAAAGGTTCCGCTTACGAAGGTGGAATTCGCGTTCCGCTGATTGTCAGCTGGGCTCAACCTGTCGAAAACGAAAGGCAGCGATGGTTGCCGATCCGGCCATTCAGCCAATCGACGGTGCCCGTGATATGTGAAGATTATTTTCCCACGATTTGCCACTGGGCGGGCGTTGATCTGCAGCAGTCTTTTCGCCAGCTGGCCGAAAACAGCTCGGGTCCAAAGACCAACCTGGCCCGACCTGTTGTGGACGGCATCGACATCACTCCAGCGATAACCGGTAGCCAGGAAAATCGCATGCGTCCTCTTTTTTTCACTACCCGCATGTCTGGGGTCCTTCAGGTCCGGGGTATCAACCCTATTCGGCGATGATCATGGGCCGGTTCAAGTTGATCTTCTTCTATCACGCGCGTCGCTGGGAGCTGTACGATCTGGCAAGCGACATCCACGAACGCCACAACCTGGCCGCAAGACGGCCTGGCAAGTTGGTTCAAATGAACAACCTCATGTTTGGTCCGCATGGACTGGGCAGGTTCGACCCATTGTTTCCCGAAACCGCGCAGGGTGCATGGAACATGGAAGACGTTAAAGTCACTCGACCGGCGATCGAACCCACGCCGGGGACCGGGACGGATGCAGCCGCCGCAGGCTGGACGGCGGGCGGTAGCTGGCTGGATCAGCATCGCGGTATCAATGCCATCGCCAGGCAGGGGAATGTGGAGATTGCCTTTCTGGGTGATTCGCTGACCCAAAGCTGGGGTGGCGATGGTCGACAGGTGGCGGCAACCGCTCCCGATATCTGGCAGAAATATTTTGGCCGCCGTCGGGCTGCCAACTTTGGAATCAGTGGTGACCAGACCCGGAATGTCCTTTGGCGAATCGAGCATGGCAATTTCGATGGCATTGATCCTGCCCTGATCGTGATCAACATCGGGACCAATGACCTGGGCTTCGGTACCGCGGGAGAGATTGCCCGCGGCATCGAACAGGTGGTCTTGCGGCTGGAGGAACGACGCGGTCGTGCTCGTATCCTGCTGTTGGGAGTCTTCCCGCGAGGTCGGGATCCTGATCTGGCCGTGCGTGCAAAGATCGTCGATATCAACGAGAGGATCCGCAACATCGCGGACGACAAGAAGACGTACTTCGTCGATATCGGTCAGCATTTCCTGGACGAAGACGGCTTCGCCCTCGCCAGCCATTTTCAAACCGATTTTGTACATCTGACGCGCCGCGGCTACGGCGCCTGGGCAGAAGCGATCGAACCGGTTGTCCAGCGATTGCTGGACAAAACGTCTCCGTAAATTCGCGTTACCCTTTTCGATGAAGGGTCGCCCCAGCCTCAACGGATTTGGACGACCGGCTACTTTCGAGTGGCAATTTGGATTTGATCAGGAGCCCGTGTTGATCAGCGTCACCCGGGAAAGATCCGATTTGGCAACGCCTCCCCGTTTTTCCAGCGTGACAGCGAAGCCCTGAGCCTTTGTCACCTCCAACTCGGATCGAAAGGCAAACACGCTGGTCCCGCTCTGCTCGATATCGAAGACTCCGGCATTCGGTCGATCCTCAGGCCCACGCACTTCGTCGATTACCCACAATTGATACTGTTTCTGGCGCGGATCGTTGACTGCGACATTAGTCAGTTTGACAAATCCGCGTTTAAATTCTCGATCCCAGTAAACGGTACCCGAAGCGGATTGCCCCGTCGGATCACCGCCCCGGGCCAGGTCAACTTTCAGTAATCGATCTTCCGTCGCCGCCAGGAATTCGTCCAACGCTCGTTGGTTCGAAGTGGCCATCAAGCTGGCAACTGCCCCTGAACCGTTGAGGCGGTTGGGGTTGGTGTCGGTGGGGCGGAGCCAGAGCAGCGCGGCGACCAACAGACTGGCGGCGGCCGCCAGCCAGGCAAAGACTTCACGACGATTGAGGGTTCGGCCTGGCGTCAACTGGCGACACTCCGGCTGCCCGCCCAGATCTTCCTCGTGCTTGAGATAGGCTTCGCGGTCCTCGTCAAGATTCGTCGTTGGCGACTGAACTCCGAGACCAACGAAAGGTTCGGCTGCGGCAAGTACCCGAGACCGAACATGGCCCGGTAACCCAACGATATGCAACGAGCGGTTCTGCAATTCCGCGACGATCTGGTCAAACTCCATTTCGTCCCAGTCATCGATGTCTGGCGCCATTTCGAGCAACTCCGCCGCCTCGTCCGCACTCAATCCCACCGTGGCCCGGTCGATCAGCAGTTCCGACCGTCTTTTTTCTCGAAGCGATTCATGCATGCTAAACCCCTTCCGTTTTCACGGCTGAAGAAACGCCGAGTTGTTGTCGTATGGTAATCAAGCCTCGTCGAATATGCGTCTTGACGGTTCCCAAAGACAGGCCGGTGACGGCGGCGATCTGAGAATGACTGAGGCCACCAAATACTGCCAGCCGAATGGCCTGACATTGGTCCCCGGGCAACTGGTCAAGAATTGTGGTGGCCTTGCTCGCTTCATCATGGACCTCCAGTTCTCGACCCACATCACCAGTAGATCCGACCAGTTGTTCCACATTGATCGAGGTCAGATCCAGTTTCCGTCGACGGGCCCGGTCGATCAATCGACGTCGGGCAATCACGCTCACAAACGTCTGCTCCGATGCGATGGTCGGTTTGAATCGGCCTGCGGATTTCCACAGGTCAATGAAGACTTCCTGGACGGCGTCCTCGGCATCAGCCTGGCTACGCGTGAACCGCGAAGCGAGTGCGAATAACAGACCACCGTAGCGGTCCACGCACTCACTGACAGCGGTTTTGTCTCCGTTTGCTATCCTGGTGAGCAAATTGGAGTTAGTCCCATTCATCAGCAAATCCTGATTCGCGCAACCTGGACAAAACCCGATACGAGTGGCTCGTCCGACCATCGTCATGAAATTGGTGCAGTGTAATGACTGTCATTTAAACACCGTACGATTGTCTTGGCAATTCTGCTCATACCTGCTGAAAATCGGCGACCGAGGGAGACGGTTTTCTTCCTGAAGTCTTCAGGATGACAGAATTTTAGCTGGCTCCCGGCGAAAGCTCCTCATTGGAAACGGCCATCGTTCACCACCACATGGTTGAACCCCGCGAAACGGACGGCGAGAAACAGATGGCCAAAGCCGTTCGGCTGAATTGATGGCTGCGGGACTTACAAGTTATCCTCAGACGACTAAACTTGTCGGTTCCTTCGGACTTTTCGAAGCCGCCGACGCTTTGGATTCAGGAATCCGGAAAATTCGCGTCCGAGACCTGATGCGAAGGTTGTCGGTCCCCGATTGGAATTGGCCACCATGGATACTGCTGCTCCTCGATTTCTCTGGATTGTTAATAGATTGCGGCATTTCCGGGTTTATTTGATCGCCAGTCCATACATTCCCAAAAGCGACCGACCGGAAGAACTGACAAATTGGGACCTGTTTTGACCTCACGACGTCGTTGCCACTTTACCGTATGAACGATTGCCGCAAATCCCGGTATGAAATCGAAGTCTTCTACGACGGCGATTGCCCCCTATGCAAACGAGAAATTGATTTCCTGCGTTGGCTCGATCGCCGTCAACACATCCGCTTTAGTGACATCGCCGCAGCGGAATTTTCTGATGCCGAATTGGGTCGCAGTCACGACCAGTTGATGCGTGAACTGCACGGGCGACTTCCCGGTGGCGAATGGGTTACCGGCATGGAGGTTTTCCGTCGTCTGTACTCCGCAGTCGGTTGGGGTTGGGTATTTGCTCCCACTCGGCTTCCACTGGTCCGATCGATGTTCGACTGGATGTACAGCTTGTTCGCTCGTAATCGTCTGAAGCTGACGGGCCGCTGCGATGCAGAGTGCAGGACATGAAAATCGCAATTGTTGGCAGTGGCGTTTCGGGGCTGGTCGCAGCATTCCATCTGCAACGCCATCATGAGATCACCGTATTCGAAGCCAATGACTACGTTGGGGGGCACGTCAATACGGTAGACGTGCAGGTGGACGATCGGGACTACGCCATCGACACGGGCTTTATCGTGTATAACGATTGGACCTATCCGAAGTTCATTGAGCTTCTGGAACAGTTGCGCGTTCCGTCCAGGCCAACGGAAATGAGCTTCAGTGTCGCCGATCCGGTTTCACGCCTGGAGTACAACGGCCATTCACTTAATACGCTGTTTGCACAAAGACGAAATCTCCTGAAGCCATCCTTTCACCGCATGGTGAGAGATGTCCTGCGATTCAACCGGCAAGCCGGCAGGGCGGCCGACGATTTCGACGATGGCGTGACCGTCGAAGAATTCTTGACTCGGCACGGTTACAGCCAGGAGTTTGCTCAGTGGTATCTGCTCCCCATGGGAGCGGCTATCTGGTCTTGCCCCACGGGCCAGTTCGGCCGATTTCCGATCCGTTTCATTGCCGAGTTTTACCGCAACCATGGCCTGCTCAATATCCGCAACCGTCCCACCTGGCGGGTCGTTGAAGGTGGATCGCGAAGGTACGTGAGTCGATTGACAGCAGGGTTTGAAGATCGCATCCGGGTGAATGCGCCCGTGGTCAGCGTCCGCAGAACCGAGAAGGAGGTTGAGGTGTTTGCTGACGGCCAGTGGCACCAATATGAGCATGTAGTGTTTGCCTGTCACGCGGACCAGGCCTTGAGAATTCTGGGTGATTCGGCGACATCCGTCGAGCGGGAATTGTTGTCGGCGTTTCCCTACAGCAGGAATGTGGCCATCTTGCACACGGATCGTTCGTTGCTGCCACGTTCGCGTCGAGCCTGGGCCAGCTGGAATTATCGACTTCGTGAGGATGCTGCCGCGCCGGCTTCGGTCACATACAATATGAATATTCTGCAGGGAATTCGGTCAGAGACGGTCTTTTGTGTCACGCTGAATGGGGAATCAGAAATCGAGTCAAACAGGATTATCCAGCGATTCGTTTATCAGCATCCTGTCTTTACAACGGACCGGACTGCGGCCCAGTCGCGTCATCGCGAATTGTTGGCTTCTAATCGGGCATCGTTCTGCGGCGCATATTGGCGGAACGGATTTCATGAAGATGGCGTGGTCAGCGCTCAGGCCGTGGTCGATGCCATCGATGCGATGGAACATCGCAACTTTTCCGGTCCTGACAGCGGGAGGACGACGGATGCCATGGAGTTGCCTCGATGATTCCGCACAGCTGTATCTACGAAGGTTACGTTTATCACCGTCGGCATCGTCCGCTTGAACACCACTTTCGCAACCGGATTTTCATGCTGTATGTGGACCTGGACGAGTTGCCGGATCTGTTTCGGCCCTTTTGGCTTTGGTCTGCCAATCGTCCCAATCTGGCCTGGTTTCGTCGTGGCGATCACGTCGGCGATCCAGGTGAGTCCTTGATGCAGACCATTCGGACCATGGTCGAAGCCCAAACGGGTATCTGCCCGCAGGGGCCGATTCGATTGCTGACGCATTTTCGCTATTTTGGCTACGTTATAAACCCGATCAGTCTGTATTACTGTTTTGATGGCGAACAGCAGCTGCAGTTTGTTGTAGCGGAGGTGACCAACACGCCCTGGGAACAGCGTCACTGTTATGTGCTGGACATGAACAATGCGCCGATCCGGGCCCGCAAGTCGCTGCACGTCTCGCCGTTTATGCCGATGACGTTTGACTATGAATTTCAGATTTCCAAGCCAGGTGATCGAAATGACGTGCGCATCAGGAGTTTCGAGTACAAGGAAGAGGAGTTACCTCAGACTGCCATGGCCGCAGTCCAGCGTCCGTACTTTGAGGCCTTGCTGCAACTGCAAAAACGGCCCATCAACAGTTACAATCTGGCGTCGGCTTTACTGCGCTATCCGGGAATGACGATGCAGGTAGTTATCGCCATTTACTGGCAGGCGCTGAGACTGTGGCTGAAGGGTGCTGATTTTCATACCCATCCTGATAAACCGGGTTCAGAATCCGAGCGGTTGAAGGACCGCTCCAAATCCACCTCGAATGGCACGAAGAGATCGAACCGGAAAGACGTCGCCCGCCAACCCGGCGATCGGGATGCCTGCCTGCCAAAAAATGAAGACTGTGCCTTGGAGAAGATGAAGCGATGATCGGATTGCAGAAGAATCCGGTGCCTGTCCACGGCAGTGAACGGGTATCGAGATTGGATCAATGGGCAAAACGAAGGATGATCCGGCGAGTTGAAAAGCTGACCACCGGGCAGATTTCGCTGGTCGATGCGGAACAGGTGATTCAATTTGGCCAACCGAATTGGCTGCGTACCACGTTTCGTGTTCATCGGTCACGATTCTACCGACGAGCTCTGCTCGGATCCGTCGCCATCGCGGATTCGTATATCGAAGGAGATTGGGACTGTGATGATCTGACGGCTCTGTTTCGGATGTTTGTCAGAAATCGTGAAGCTCTGGAGTTGAAGCATCGATACCTCGGTTCGATGGCCGACCTGGCCAAACGACTGTTTCACTGGTTGCGGATCAATACGCCTGGCGGCAGCCGCCGGAATATTGCTGCCCACTATGATCTGGGCAATGATTTCTATCGCCTCTGGCTGGATGATACGATGGCCTATTCCAGCGGGCTGTTTCTGGACGATGCGGACACGATGTTGCACGCTTCCAGGGAGAAATTCGATCGGGTCTGCCGAAAGCTGGATCTGCATCCCGGAGATCAACTGTTGGAAATCGGTACCGGGTTTGGAGGGATGTGCCTTCACGCGGCGGAAAATTACGGCTGCCAAGTTACGACCACCACGATTTCCGAACAACAATACCGGGAAGCAGAGGATCGGATTCGCGATTCGTCCGCGGCCGATCGCATTAACCTGATGTGCCAGGACTACCGGAGTCTAAAGGGGAGGTACGACAAGCTGGTCGCCATTGAAATGATCGAAGCGGTCGGTCACCGGTTTCTCGCTACGTTTTTTGGCAAGTGCAGCGATTTGTTGAAAGATGATGGGACGCTCATATTGCAGGCCATCGTCATGCCTGAACACGCTCACGATCGCTATCTGAAATCCGTGGATTTTCTTCAGCGGTATGTCTTTCCCGGAGGTTGCCTGCCATCGCTGGCCTCGTTGCTGAACGCGGCGGGACAGACAAACGACTTGCGATTTGTCCACGCTGAAGACATGGCCCCGCACTATGCGGAAACGTTGCGGCGGTGGAGAACCGCTTTTCAGTCCAACCTGGAAGCTGTTCGAAAACTGGGCTATTCGGAAAAGTTCATTCGCTTGTGGAATTACTACCTTTGTTACTGCGAAGCGGCTTTCGAAGAAAGGTACATCGGCGTCGTGCAGGTCCAGTTTGACAAGCCACGATGTCAACGCGATCCGATACAGATTGGTCACTCCGCGGCGGCGGCCCGAGCTCTGTCCGATGGCGCAGAAAAATATCAACGACGTCAATGTCAACGAGATGATTAATGGATGTTCTCGGGCTTGGAATTAGGGCCGTTGAAGGAGGTTGGGTTCCCGATCGTCTGGTGCGGCAGGGGATCCGTCGCCTTTGTCGTCGTCGGCTAAGGGCGTCGGAAGAGGATGCCAACACAAGTCGCACCCGGGCGTTTCTGGAGGAATTGCGGCAAGGCCCAATCGCGCTGGTGCCGGAGAAAGCCAATCAGCAGCACTACGAGTTGCCGGCAGCGTTTTTTCAGCATGTGCTTGGTCCCAGGTTGAAGTACAGCAGCTGTTATTTTGCCCAGCCGGACACGCCGTTGGCGAAGGCGGAGGACGACGCGTTGCGGATGACCTGCGCGCATGCTGAACTTCGCGATGGCCAACGCATCTTGGAGCTGGGCTGCGGATGGGGCTCGCTGTCAATGTGGATGGCCAGCCAATATCCGGCCGCCCGGATCACGGCCGTTTCCAATTCGGCGTCGCAGCGGGCCTTCATCGAACAACAATGCCGGATTCACGACATCGGCAATTTGCGGGTGCTGACGGCGGACATGAATGACTTTGAGCCGGCCGACAAAGGGTTTGATCGCGTAGTTTCCGTGGAAATGTTCGAGCACATGCGGAATTTCGACGCCCTGCTGGCTCGCATTGCCTCCTGGCTGGACGATCGGGGGAAATTATTCGTTCACATCTTCTGCCACAAAGAACATTGCTATCCATTTCAGACCAACGGCTCCGAGAACTGGATGGGTCGGTATTTTTTTACCGGTGGCATCATGCCCAATGAGAACCTGTTGCGAAGTTTTGAACGCGACATGGTGATCGAACAACAGTACCGTTGGAATGGACGGCATTATCGCCGGACGTTGGAAGTGTGGCTGGAGAATATGGACAACCGGTTCGAGACCGTTCTCCAGACCATCTGTGACACCTACGGCAACGAACAGGGTAAGGTCTGGTTCAACCGTTGGCGGATTTTCTTCATGGCCTGCGCGGAGCTGTTCGGATTTGACGACGGCGAACAGTGGTTCGTATCCCACTATCGGTTGAAGAAGGCAGGTTCCTGACATGACAAGTTCCTTGAAGTTGAAGCAGCCAGGATGAACGATCTGACACAGCTTCTGCCGTTCAACCTGGTCCTGATTCTGCTGTTGATGTTGGGCCTCTGGGCCCGCAGTCTGGTCAAGCGCGATGCCAGCATCGTGGATCCGTTTTGGGGAACGGGATTCGTCGTGGTCGCCTGGGTCTGCGTTCTGTTGACCTTGCCCGTAACCTCTCGTTCCCTGATCTTGGCGGTGTTGACGACGTTATGGGGCCTGCGCCTGAGCCTGTACCTGTTCTGGCGCAACCGGCAGCATGCAGAGGATCCCCGTTACGCGGCAATGCGCAACAAACATGGAAGCCAGTTCTGGTGGGTCAGCCTGTTCACCGTGTTTCTGTTGCAGGGTCTGATCATGTGGTTCGTGTCCTTTCCCATCCAAGTCGGAGTGGTCGACACCCAATCGGTTCCGCTCGGTTGGCTCGATTTTCTGGGCGTCGCGGTATGGGCGGTCGGTATTTTCTTTGAAGCGGTCGGTGACTGGCAGTTATCGAGATTCAAATCCAATCCGGAAAATCAAGGCCGGGTGCTGAAAACCGGATTGTGGCGATACACGCGTCATCCCAATTACTTTGGTGACTTCTGTGTCTGGTGGGGACTGTACCTGATCTCCATCCAGGCCCACGGTTGGTGGACGATCGGCAGCCCGTTGCTGATGTCGTTTTTTCTGATGAAAGTTTCCGGCGTGACCCTGCTGGAGAAAGACATCACCGATCGTCGGCCGGAGTACGCCGAGTATCAGAGGAGCACCAATGCCTTCTTTCCCGGCCCGCCCCGGAATCCATAAGGCCATCGAAAATTCGCCCTTGCCCGAAACGGTTTACCCACCGGACAGTAAATCTACAAATGGTGCTACATCGAGCAGATTAACTGCTCCATCCTGATTCACATCGGCTTCGGGCTGGAAGTCATCACTTGATAAGAGTTCGACGAATGGAATGGCTACGTTAACCGAAAGCAAGTTGTCATTTTTCGCGGGCTCAATTGTATAACGAACATCCTGGTTGTTTAAACTGAGTGGCCGGATGCTGGATCGTTCCGGAATAGAATGGTCCGAGTCCGAGCACCTTCCGATTTTCCTGGTAGTTGTCTGATCGCATGGGCCCCGTCTGCCAGATCACGATCCCGCTGGCTTTTTCCCAGGCAAACAACGATAGTTTTGCGACAGCAAATTGCTTGCCGCGAACAACCAGGAACAGGTCCGGAATGGCGTTGGCATCGATAATCCCCGCCTTATCCGTTTGCGAATCGGTCCCATAGGCCGCTAGTCCAGCCTCAATAATTACGTCGGCCTGCCCGCGCGATTCTGCCAAACGGACTCCATTGGCAATTAGTTCCTTACGAATTCGATAGGTTACATATCCATCACTTTCGTCACCCAAGCCGCCGGTGTCGAAAAAACAGTTCCGTCCGAAGAGAGGACCAAAATTAATTGAGCACACAACGTTCTCGAGAGAAGTACTGAGTAGTAGCTGTTGAGATCCAGTCTTGGCCGTGTTCGTCATGGGGACTGTGGAGCGGCATCCGCAGCTCAGGAATGCGAAAATGACCAAGACCAGGATTAATGGGATTCCTGGCCGAAAGATCTTCATCGGCTGCGGTCTTGCAATTGACACTGTTATGTCGTCTACCCGTTGATCGACGCGAGGCAGATTTGCTGCCAATCTGACGAACCATTAGATTGCATCGAATCGGTCCCTGCCGAGTATCCAGCAATCACCTGACAATCGTTAGATCTTGCCCAACAATAACAGTCCGGCCGGCGTCGGTTTGGAACATGGCAAACGGACAATCGTGGTTCCGAGGGAATTTGGGAGAACCCGGTTCGCTCCTCAGCGAACTTCCGGCTGGAGCCACATTCCGATCAACCCGTCAACATCCAGCCGGTTGACTGTCACGGGGTCGGTTTATGAGAATTCAGTATTCCAGTTGATCTTCCATCATTTGCCTGGCCTTGCTGGCCGCAGATTCCCAGCGGCCATTGCGAGCGAGTTCGATCATCTGCTTGAGCCACACGCGCTCGTTCGATGAAAGCCGATCTCCCTCAACTTCATTTAGCATTTCTTCAACCTTCCCCAGGTGTTCCTCGCTTTTCTTCAAACACGCGCTGTAAAGCGATTTCGAAAACTCGTAGGTTTTCGGACTGACTTCGCCGTAACCACGATTGATCCACCAATAACCACCAACCAAGACAACGAAAAGCGATAACAGCACAACGTTTCGACTGTTTTGTACTACCATTCTCCCACGACCTCCCCTTCGCCAATACTGCTGAGTTCTGACCAAGTAATCAGATTTACCGTTTCTGTAATGAACTGGACAGAACCATCCCCCATGCAGACGTTGCCACCGCCGGGGTGTTCGGCATGCATTTGTCCGACGTGATAGGTTGGGAAGTTGACCGGGTGGATGATCGGGAAGCTAATAGACGAGCTTGAAAATCAGTGGCGGGAAACAGAGAAACGGAATGGCCAGCGAAGCCAGGCCCAGTGCCCAACGAACGGGTCCCAGGGCGACTGAATCGTCGGCCGTAGGCGGATGGCTGGTACCCATGATCAAGATCAGGCCAACCATCACGATCAGGACGTAGTGCTGGTAGTAAACCATGAAAGCAATCGCCAGTACGATCGCCGCTTCCGCGATCCAGCGGGAGGCCCGGCCAAACAGCGTGTACGTGATATGACCACCGTCCAACTGGCCCACCGGCATCATGTTCAGACCGGTAATCAGCAGGCCCACCCAGGCGGCGGCGAAGAAAGGATTCAGCTGGTTGATCCAGACGATGGGTTCGCTGACCTGATAGCCTTCGATGCCCATCGACTCGACCATCCATTGCATCATCAGCGGCAAGCGAAAACCAATGCCGCCTCGCGGAGGAACGGTCAGATCCAGCTGGCTAACGCCAAGGTAGGCCAACGGAACCGCGGCCAGCAGGCCGGCTATCGGACCGGCAATGCCAATATCGAAGATCTGTTTGCGATTGGCCATCGTACCCTGCATGCCAATCACGGCCCCTAGTGTCCCAATCGGGTTGAATGGAAATGGCAGGAAGATCGGAACCGTAGCTGGCACCCGATAGTAGAGCGTGGTGAAAAAATGACCGAACTCGTGCAACAGCAGGATCAGCAGTACGCTGGACATATACCACAGTCCCTGTTGCCAGTTGGCGAGCAGGTCCATTCGAAAATGTGCCAGGAAATCTTCCAGAAGAAGGGTCTGAAAAGGCACCATCGGCCGCCAGTCGGTAATCCCGACCCAGAATGTGGAAAGACAGGTCAGCAGAAACAGAATAACGGGGATTTTTATTCGGCGTTTTGGCGTCCGGCGGAGCAGGCGATCGCGCCCGCGCGTCAAAGACGAATTGTCCGACGTGGCAAACTCGGTGGAATCGGGGGTCCCGCTCTCATTCATGCAAATAAGAATACACGAACGCAAATCGCACGACTACTGCGTCGGACGAGCGCACGCACAAATCCCCTCCAAACCCCGGGCCGAAGCGCAGGGATGCAGAGGCGGGCAGACGCCGTTTATTTCTGAATGAAAGTCAATTGGCCAATGAGCATCCAGATGGTCATAAAGGTAAGCACGAAAACCGAATTCAATAAATCGATTGGCATGGATCCATTTCCCTACAGTGACAGGTGAAACAAGATCCCTCCCTGAACAAAGTGCACAAGCATCCATGTGTGTAAAGAAGTTTATCGGAAGAAGTTGAGTCCGAACCGAAAATTTTTTTTTCGGGCAGGCGCGTTTAGCCGATGCACAAGGATGACGCGATTGACACGAAAGCCACATCCGAGAAAGTCTATCTCAACAACAACAAAACGGCCCGGCCAATCGTCACGGTCATGGTAGATTCACAGCGCCGCGACAGACGCCACGGCGGTCAATCGGAAAGTGGTAAATCGAGAATGCGGCCAAGTTCCTCGTGGGCGCGGCGGGTTTCGGCCAGCAGGGCAGGGTCTCTCAGTTGATCAGGATGCAATTCATCTCGATAGTGCCGCTGTACCCAGTCAACCAGCTGGGTGTACAGCGTATCTGTCAGGCGAATGGCCGCATGAAGTTGTTGCTGTTCGTGTTCGCTTAACACGACGCGCAATCGCAGACAGGCTGGTCCGCCCCCGTTATTCATGCTCTGTCGAAGATCAATGAAAAAAGCCTGTTCAATCGGATTGTCGCCCTCAAGGATCTGTTGCACACTTCGCGATGCATGCGAGTTGGCCTGGCATTCTGAGGGACAGACCAGCACCATCGCGCCGTCCGGTCTGGTCAAAACCTGACTGTTGAACAGGTAGCTGGATACGGCCTCCTTGATCGGCAAATCGGCATGGGACAATCGGATAAGAATCAACTCGTCATCAAACAGCTGCCGGTACCGTTGCTGCAACCCGGTTTCCACCTCGCGCTGGTTCAGAAAGGCCAGCTCATGACAAAGCAACACATTCTGATGGCCGACACAGATGACATCGTTGTGAAATACGCCGGCATCGATCGCTTCCGGATGTTGTTGAATGAACAGGCAACGTGGTGGTTCCAGACGGTGCCGACGGGCAATGGCCTGACAGGCCTCCAATGTCTGGCGGGCTGGATATCTTCCGGGTCGGCGGCCACTGGAATTCAGGTACTCGGTTCCGTAGACGAATAACTCAAGTCCTGCGCTGTCCCAGCAGGGCCCCAGACGCGTATGATTGGCGGCACCCTCGTCCGCCAGGGCCGCCGACGCGGGTAGCGGATCATGGACATCAAACAGGGAAGCGTCAGAAAAAATCGCTCGGAGGATTCGCGTGGTCGCCGGACCCTCCAGGCTGCGGTGCAGATTGCTGAACAGGTTGGCCGGTGTGAAATGCAGACGACCGTCCAGGCAGTCGCTGGCCGGAGAAACGGTGGCGGCGTTAGCGGTCCACATGCTCGAACCGCTATAGCAGACGGCTAACAGGACCGGGTCCGCCTGGTACGCCCGCTCAATCAATTCCGTGTCATCGCCCGCAAATCCAAGAGACCGCAGTAGCTGCAAGTCCGGGCGCAGCAGGGGCGGCAGAACACATTGTTCGATTCCCAAATCCCGGACAAACTTCATTTTCTGCAATCCCTGCAGCGCCGCCGCCCTGGGTGAGGAGACCGCATGTTGATGGCGTATCGACGCCACATTCCCATGTGAAAGGCCGGCGTAATTATGCGTTGGACCGACCAGTCCGTCAAAATTGAATTCGGTAGTGGGCACGTCGTTAGCTGATGGGTTACGGGTTCAAGTGATCAGGAGTACGAAGGCGGCCGGTTCGTGGTTCCGGTAACCACCCTCTTCCGGGTGACGTCGGTTTCATTTCAGCCAATGCCTGCAGCGGTATATTATCTATCGGACAGCGGGCCTTCTCGAAAAAAACCGAGGCCGTTGATGCGCAGGCCGCAGACCGGCGGCAGGTAGTCATCGGTTTTCCGAACCGTCATCAAGTTCCTGGGCTGCCGCATCGGCATCCACCGTTTCATTCGCTTCCCCGTTGTTGCTCGGTGGTCCGGGTTCGATCGCGGGCAGAGGAATCTGCGGTTGGAGAATGTCGATGATTTCTTCGCTAATCAGATAGATCCAGTCGCCGTGAATCGCGTTGATTTCCGCCGCTTTGCGTTCAGCCGCCTGGACGGTTTGCTGCCAGGCTTCGTATCGCCGACGGAATTCCTTGTTTTCCGCCGATTCATCGTCGGGAAGATCATCGGGGCGAATGGGCTCCGCCAGTAAATCGTTATTGACGCCCGCATTGATCATCACGAAATAATTCAATTTTCCTTTCCGCCTCGAATTGGCACCTCCCACTTTTCCAACCAGGACGGTCATGATGACCCCCGCTTCGGTGTTGACCGAAACGTCTCCATGTTCGGCCTTGAAGACCCAACGTCCTGCCTGGAATCCGTCCAGATAAAAACCGAACGGCTCCAAACCCTTGAAGATCGTTGGCGATGTGTCCGCGGACGGATTTTCCAAGGCGGATGCGATCTCCTTTTCCGTTCGCCGCACATCATCGGGGAAGAGGGAAATCAAGCCGCGTATGGAGCCCGTCAATTTCGTTTGCTGTTCGGGCGTTGTCGCCAGTTTTCGCCATTCGGCGGGATCGCTCGAGTCTGCAACCAGCAGCGATTGCACCTGGATTCGCTGTCCCACCGGCACAAGGGTCGCACGGTACACCGGGTCGCGTCGAACGGTTTTGTCTTTGCCCCGTGACAGTCGGTAATCGTCGATGACAGCCGACTTCAGCTGTTGGCCTGGTCCTCGCTCCGAAGGAGTCAACTGCAGTGCATCCGGGGAAACCCAGTTGGAGAACTGAGTCGTCAGAATCTGTTCATTGAAATCGATCAGGTACACACGGGGTTTGCCGGGCGCGCGGACATATCGCCGGGACGGATTATTCTTGACAGGTGAGCCCACAATCAGGCTGGCGATAACCTTGTTGTTGCGGTCGGTCAATACCAGACGGCGACCAAGCGAAGCGGTGTTCATGTCGGCTGTGAATTCGGCCGGATCGACGACCCCAAAGTTGATGTGGTCTTCCTGGTTTTCCGACATCACTTCGTAGATCGTGCGATCGTTCAGCGAGTTGATAACTTCGCCGATCAAGGGCGCATTGGTGGCAATGAAATTCTGTCGTGCCGGAATAATCCACTTCTCGCCGCTGCGAACCAGTTTGATTCGATCCAGCGTACCGTTTTCACTGTCGAAGCCCACGATATCAATGCCCCGAACCTGGTCGGCCGCATAGTTTTCAAATAGCGGCTTACCGACCTCCGCATCTGTTTCGACCAATTCGGGCCAGGGATAATAATAAGCCGCAATCGCTGATGAGATGACAGCGAGCAGGAGCATCAGCAAGGTTGTCCGCGTGGCCGAATTCATGATCTGGCAGTGTTACCTCAAACGACGAGCTTTCGAAATGCCTTCCCGCTCACGCAGTCGACGGCGTGTGAACACGATCAGACCGACCAGCAGCGGCGGGATGGGTGGAAGGAACACGGCATACAGCTTGAACTTCTTCTGGATTTCCTGGATCTCGTTCTCCGCGTCCAACTGAATACTGCGCAGCCTTTCACGACGGCTGTTGTTGAATTCTTCCCGTTTGCGTGCCAGTTTCTGCTGCTGTTGCAGCTGGATGCTTTCGAGCAGGCTGGTCTTGGCATTCAGGGTCACGACGTCGACCGCTTCGCCCTTTTCCTGTTTCATTCTCAATCGCTTGATGTCGCGTTGCAGCGGCGCGATCTCCTGATTGATTTCACTTTGAATCTCAGCCTCCTCAGTGATTCTTTCTTTTTCCAGTTCCTGGGTGGCGTCATAGACTTTTTGCATCGCTTCTTCAGTCGTCTGTTCAACGACTCGCAGCGTCATATGGCGTATCTTGCGGCTTCGTAAATCGAGATACGTTTCTTCACCGACCATCGAATCCACCAGATTCAGTACGAAAGACATATTCTGGAATTCGTATTGGATTCCCCGCTGAATCGGATTGTTTCGAATGTCGACAAAATAGTCAGCCAACAGATCGACGTCGCAAATGTAAATCACGTTCGTGTTGGATTTTGACGGGGGCAGTTCCTGGGTCAGAGCTTTCTCGTGATCGAGGCCGGTGATCTGTACGCCCAGATAAAATTCGCTTTCGGCCGACCCACGTGCATTCTGGATGGCGGCTTCGGCCTGAGGGGTAAAGAAGCCGTATCGTCGATTGGCTTCCCAGAAATCAAATTGAACGACGCGACCGGCCTTGCCGGATTTGACAAGGAAATCAAAATCCAACGAGGAGTCCGGTATTTTTCGCAAGTAGCCCGCGTATTGAAAATAGAGTTCCGTGATCCCTCGGGTGGAAGGATGCGTTTTGCTGAACAACGGATCGATGTCTCCGCGTGATTCCTGGATGATGATCCTTTCCGGAATGCTCAGAACGGGATCGCGGGTGTAGGGGTTGGATGTCGGCAATTGCCAGACCAGCCAGGGTGATGATTGACTGCCTCGCGGCACGCGATCGATATCCAGATCGATCGCGTCCCATAATTTCTGCATGTCAGCGGTGCCGCTGCCGCCTCGACTCAGGAACCGCGGCCACAACGTGCCGCGACCGGCCATGTGTCGGAAATTTTCCGGATTGGGAAATGGATCCTCGAACATCAATACCGGCTGCCCGGACTGAATCGCGGCGATCAGGTTGTCCATTTCGTCCGGGGACAGGGAGGACGGTTGCGCCACCAACAGCAAGTCGTAGCGTCGTTTCCGCGTGGCATCGCTCGGCGGATCGTTTCCCGGAGTGTCGATCCACAGCGATAGTGGAGAAGAGGCGTCGACGATTTCCAGATTGTACTGCTTGGCCAGCTCATTGACGATTTTCAGTCGGGGAATCGGCAAAGTACCTTCTGCCGTGCGGAGGACACCTCCGGCAATAAACAGATCCGAATTGACCAGCCCGATGGTCTTGCGTTCCGCTTGCGCGACGGTGTTGATGGAACGCATCAATTCGTATTCCACCGGCATCCCGTAGGGGATAAACGGAATCACGACTCGTTCCAGGCCGCATTGAAACGCGACCCCCAGAATGACATCCTCGATCCGTTGTGCACCGCGTGATTCGCTGGCAATCTTGCGAGGTCGAATGCCATACTTTTTTTCCGCATCAATCGCTTCCTTACTGAACGGATCGATGCCCTGGTACAGATTCACGTTGATGCGATTGCCGCCCAGTACATCGAATTCACGCAACAGGTTGACCAGGTCGTATTTTGTCTGAACGTACTCGGTCGGCATATTATTGCTGACGAAGGCGTTGATCTTGATTTCCGGGGCGTCTCGGTCGGCAGCCAGGCGGGAAAGCACCGCGATCGTTTCGTCACTGACGGTGCTGACCTTTTCCCGTGAAATATCCATTCGGATCTTGTTGAGCGGGCTGTACTGAGCGATCAAGACCGTGGCAATCACCAGCACCAGCATGCTGCCCGCCCGCACCAGGTAGTGCCAGAGCATCGATGTCCCGTCGCGACCGCCCAGCCAATGGCGGCGGCCGATCAGAATCATGCTCAGATAGATTCCCAGGATCACCAGACCAATGAAATAGAACACGCTGGGCAAGCTGACCAGACCGCGGCCGAACGGCTCGAACCGTTGCAACAGCGACCAATCGTACAGCCGTTGAACCCAGGCGGAATCCGAAAAAATGACGTCGGCGTTGGAGAAGAAGGCCAGCGGCGCATTCAGTGCCGCGCCGAAAATGAATCCGACCGTCAAATTGTTGGTCAGGAACGAGGCCACCATGCCGATCGCCAGCATGGCGATGCCGACAAACCAGTATCCCAGATACGTGGAAAACAGCAGCAGGCTGTCGAGCGCGCCGCCGGTCATGGCCAGCAGAACGGCGTAGTTGGAAAGTTGCGAAAACAGCAGCGAAACGGTGAATACCAGCACCGCCGCAAAATATTTTCCGATTACAATGTCGAAATCCCGAGCCGGCAACGTGAGCAGCAGCTCATCGGTTCCCTGACGACGCTCCTCCGCCCAGATGCTCATCGTAATGGCCGGAATAAACACCAGCATGATGTAGGGCAGGAAACGATTCAGCTGGTCGAAGTTGGCCAGGTTGGTCGTGAAGAATTCGTGCGGCCAGAAGGCGGCGAACGATGTCAGCAGTACGAACAGGCAGAGGAAGACATAGCCGGTGGGGTTGCTGAAGTAGCCGACAAAGTTCCGCTTCATAACCGCAAAGGCCGCCTGTCGCCACATGCCCAGTGGCAACATCAACAGGATCAGCGCCAAGATGAAGATCAGGTTGACGACAACCATGTAAACGAATTCAACAACAACGTTCAGCTGCATGAGTGCGTTCCGTTATGCATGTCGGCTAATCCTGATCGACATCGCCGTCCAATCGTTGACCCGATTCCGGATCATGACCGGTCAGTTCGGCAAACACGCGATCCAGTCCCTTTCGTTTGGGATCCATATCTGACAGTTGCCCGTCAAACACCTTGCGACCTTCATTGATCAGAATGACGCGGTCCGCCATCGCCTGGACTTCCTGAAGAATATGGGTCGACAACAATATGGTCTTTTCCTCGCCCAGTTTTCTCATCGTTTCCCGCACACCCCGGATCTGGTTGGGGTCCAAGCCGGAAGTGGGCTCGTCCAGTATCAGGACTTCCGGTTCATGGATCAAAGCCTGGGCCATCCCGACACGCTGGCGAAATCCCTTGGACAACTTGTTGATCGGCTTGTAGATCACACTGCTCAAGCTACATAGTTCGACCGCTTTTTCGATCTGATTTATCTTCTGTTTCTTGTTCATGCCACGGGCCTCGGCATAAAAGTCGAGCAGACTGAACGGTGTCATGTCGGGATACAGCGGTCCGGTCTCCGGCAGATAACCCAGTTTCCTGGAGCCGGCGAGTCGGTCCTGGGACATGTCGAACCCCGCGATTCGTGCGGTTCCCTCGGACGGCGAAAGGTAGCCCGTCAGAATCTTCATGGTGGTACTCTTGCCAGCTCCGTTGGGACCCAGAAAAGCCACGACTTCCCCGGCAAAGACCTTGAAGGAAACTTCGCGAGTCGCGGCGAATATCCCATAAAATTTCGACAAACGATCGGCCTCGATCATCGGCATCAGCGATGCGTGCGGCGGTCCGTCGTTTTGAGGCCGGACCGCTGTCGGCGAATCAGACATTCCAGGGTCTCGGGTCGAGATAGGATTGAAACTCGGCAGTTCGAACCTTGATTGTGTTCTCTGGCGTCAAGCTTGTCGACCGCCGCAAGCCTGATTCGTGAAGGCGTCCGTCACGCCGTGTACGGTAGGGTAACGTTTATTACGTGTCGATTGCCATCGCGGTTCGGAATCAGCAGCCTTCAGACAGTCTTGAATTTCAACCATCGAAGCGGGCGCAATCTGGGGGTGAAGGTGCTCTTTCCGCGATGTTCCGCGTTGGCCGGCTTTTGAGTTGTTTAGTTCGTACGTGATTTAAGATCAAATTAGACGACCAGGTTGTCGTGATGTCTTACCCTGAGGCAACGAAAAACCCCACCCGCCAATTCGAACGTCGAACTGACAGGCGGGCTCGATTGGGGACTACGTCAGCTGCTGTCCTATGGCTTTGGATCGCTCGTTGACGCACGGGTCAGCATCGCCGCTGGCGAGCGGACCGGTCGGTTTGTTGGTTGTGCATCTGGCAACGAAGGGGTTGACCTGCCGGATCTCTGGAAAGGCATCAGCTTTCCGGGTTGCGGTAAGGGCGGAAGTGCGCGTGGATCAGCCGGTCCACGCGAAAATTGATCAGCTCTCAATCGAGTCGGACGGGTGGGCTTATTCGCAGGGAAATTCGACTGATTTCCTGGCGAAGGGTCATTCGCGACTCCCCTGGTTTTAGCTTGCATGGGTTCGGATGGAAGTTCGTTCGATGGTCTTTCCTGTTCAGCCACGCCTTGGGCTGTCAGTTCCCGCGGTCCCGTTGGGTTGTGGTTCATTTCCAGATTGCCGTCAACGAAAAACTTCGCGGTCGCCGGGCCACCGTAGGATGGCTGTGTGGTGAAGATCGTTCGCCAGCAACCTCGAGCACGCCGGTAATCACCTGTCCCGCCAATGATCGTGTAGAACCCGTCGAAACATTTGGTGGTCAGACCTTCGGCGGTGTGATCGATTTCCAGTCTGACCTGGCCTTCAAATTGGCAGTACAAGTTGCCACGGGACGTGTGGACGACATGCAAGGGGCGACCAACGTGTTCATTCAATCCCGTTTCAACCTGGAAGGTCCAGACCGTGATGTTTGGATCGGAATCGTCGACGACGGGATCGGAGGCCAGAATCATGGAACCGGTCTGGTGTGCCAGTGGCGTGTGTCGGCTGTCCGACGTCATGACATAGGCAACGCTCTCGCCCAGCCCGCACGTCAAGCTGTCCAATTCGATTTGGCCGCGGGTCTTTAGATTTCCCTGGATGTCCAATGTTCCTTCGAAATCGAAACGAAACTGATCCAACCATGCATTGAAGCTGCCGAGCATTTCGGCGTATCCGGTGGCACCCTGCAAGCGCCCCGTTCCTCCCAGCACTTCCATGGTGGCCGTGAACGTGTAGGGCCTGTCCTGGTCTTCGGTGATGGTGACCATGCCTTCGTAGCTGACGTACAACAGCTCGCCATCGGCGGCCACCCAGGTGGCCTGACCGGTCAAGCTGAGATCGGAATGCATGGTGTGAGTACCGATGGCAAGAAAGTTGCCCAGGTGACCGCCACCCCAGCCGCCGAATTCGTCGTACTGACCTGCGCTTTCGATCAGCGGTGCCGTTTGTCCGGCCGCCGAACCGCGCCAGGCTTTTTCCTGGGCAAAGGCAAATTGACTGAGAGCCACGGTGACGATGATGGCCGAAGTGAATACTTCATTTCGCATTTTGGCTGTGTTCATTGCTGTGCCCTTTCCTGAAATAGCGTGTAACTCGAAGCCTGTCTGGCAGCCGCCACGATTTTCTGCCGAAAGCTTCGCTGATGCGTGTGGCAACCATCGGCTTCTTCCTTGTCACCGCAAAGTCAGCTTGGCCGGGGCCAACCATTTCCAAAAAAAAGTTTTCTGGTTCCGTTGGGGCCAGCAGGCACGGAAAGGGCTGACCGGGGGGCGATCGCGGTTCTGGTGACCAAAGTCCGCGGCCATGGGGACCGTTGGAATTAGGTTCTCGGTAGCCGATGGCTGTCGAATCGCGCTGACTCGATGAAGCTGGGCTCAAGTGTCGGATGGCGAGCGAAGGAAAAGTACGTTGCCCGTGCATACCGCGCCAAGGCCGAGCCGTGAGATTCGCCAGCCAGCTGGTTGGCGAGGGGAAATCAGCCGTTCAACTTGCCATTCCAGATTTCACGGATCAACGCCAGCTTGCGTTTTACCCACCGTTCGCTTCGGCCGAAGTGTTCAGCAATTTCCGAGACCTTCCGGCATTCCAAACGCAGCGTGACCACTTCCTGTAACACCGGGTCTTTCAGACTGGCCATCAATTGTTGCAATTCTTCACGGCAGGCCGCCAGATCATCAGGGCCCAATTCCTTGCCGGAAAAACCTGCCAGCCCTGCCGCTGGTTGGTCGTTGGTTAGAAAGACGCTCTCTCCTCTTAGCAGGCCGCCTCCGCGCTTGAGCGCCTGTTCCCGTCGTAGATGATCTTCGGTCTTGCACCGAACCATGGCGCACAACAACTTCCAGAATTCACTGGCACTGGTGAGGTCGTTCTCGTCGAATTTTCCCTGGTCCGCTTTCTTCCATACGCTTTCAAATACGCTGGCGGCAATATCTTCTGACCCGGTACCCCGCAGATGACGGTTCGCGATTCGGCGACTGGCGGAACGCAGAACTCGATCAAAATAACGGGCAATCAGAGTGTTGGCGGCCGATTTGTCACCCTGCTTAAGGCTGGCCAGCAGTCTGGCGTCGGTATCGCTGTCTGATGAATTGGCCATGTAATTACCCGCTTTTCTATAATCTTGATCCGGCATCCAGTTCACGAATGGTCTGCACCGTTTCGTGAATTTTCTGGATTGTTTCGGAAACCCATGATAATCAACTCAAGTATCTGCAATTCGTAATGGCTGCCACCCAATTCATCGGAACGCAAGAATCGGTTGGCCGTTTCCAGGCGGCGAAAAGCTGCCTGTCTTATCTGGTCCGGTAAATTGGATCGATTCAGAGCGGCACGGATTTTCTCGATATGAAGTTGGCATTGCTTTTTCCGGATTTCGAATGGAAATTCTGGCGATGCGGGCCGCCGAAAGGGCGTCTCCTGGCCTATGACGTTCCAACTGGAATGCGAGTTCACGGTAGTTAATCACCTTTTTCTGAAATCCCGGTCTTGGGATGCCAAATTACCTTGGTTTTTGTTGAATTGAAGGACCACATCCGTTTCAATCGTAGAAAGACATACGAACCCTTCGCGATTTCGGCAATCACCGGGTGATTTTGCCGAATTCGTCGGGAGTATTGGCGTTGGCGGAGTCCTGATGGACAACTCGGGTTCATTTTCGATCATCCTCTCGCAGCTGAAGGCTGGCGATGAGGACGCGGTCCGCAAGCTCTGGGACCGATTTTTCGAGCCGTTGCGGCGAGTGGCCTTCTCGCGATTATCGAATCGTCAGCGTCGGTCCATAGGGGCCGAAGACTTGGCGTTGAGCACGATTGAGGCCTTTCAGCGGGGATTTGAAAACGATCGATTTTCTCGCGTTCGGGATCGAGACGATGTTTGGGCGCTGCTGACCTCGATCATCGACAGAAAAATCATCGACCATCTGCGTTCCCAGCAAGCGGCCAAACGGGGTGGTGGTCATCTGCGGGGAGAGAGCTTTTTTGCTCAGTTTGGCAATGGCTGCGGCGGTATCTCGGACGCGGTGGCGATCCAGATGGACCATGAATGCGCGGTCGAGATCATCGATCAGCTGGAGATGATCTATCGAAAACTGGATGATCCCGAGCTGGTGCGGGTAATCAACGCCCGCCTGGAGGGGTGCACGGTTGAAGAGACGGCGAACCTGATTGGCAAAAGCGTGTCCTCGGTAGAACGCAAGCTTCGACTGGCTCGAGAAATCTGGCGGGAGGCCGAACGGGAATGAAAGAGCGGCGCTCCTCCAATTCGCAGCGCATCGAAATCAAACGCAGGATCGACAGAATCTGCGATGAGCTGGAATCGCAGTGGGCTGCCGGCGCGGATCCAGATATTGCCGAATACGCCAGGCCATTCCATGACGGAGCGCTTCCGGTTTTTCTGGCCGAGATTGTCAAGATCGACCGGGAATTGAACGGGCGGAGCGAATCTGAGTTGCGTCAACGTTACGGCGGCCTGTTGCCCGACGCAACAGACGAAGTGAATGCCATTCTGGATGATCTGCTGTTTGACAGGACCGGGATGGCGGACCGGGCCGAGACGCTGGGCATCGATTACAAATCGGCGGAGCCAAACGCCAGCCTGGTGGGGCAGAAAATCGGGGAATATGCGGTTGAGAAACAAATTGGCCTGGGCGGCTTCGGCGTGGTCTATCTGGCCCGGGACAACATTCTGCATCGCCGCGTGGTGATCAAGATTCCCCGATCGGGAAAATTTCAAAGTCAGCAGGATGTGGATGCCTTCCTGCAGGAAGCGCGACATGCGGCGCTGCTGAACCACGAGAATATTTTGCGTGTGTTGCATGTGGGGTTGGCGGACGGCATGCCCTACATCGTGCAGGAGTTCTTCGCCGGGGGCGATCTGAGCAACGCTTTGAAAAAAAAATCGTTTAGCATGGAATCCACCGTGGAATTCGTTGCCAAAGTTTCCTCCGCGATTGGCTACGCTCACCAGAACCGGATCATCCATCGTGATCTCAAGCCGGCCAATATTCTGATCAAGAGTAATGGCGACCCGGTTGTGGCTGACTTCGGCCTGGCGCTCAAGGAACCTCACTTGACCGGTCGACCGGGTGAGCTGGCAGGCACGATTCAGTACATGTCGCCGGAACAGGTACGTGGAGAGGCTCACCGACTGGATGGACGCTCGGACATCTGGTCGATTGGTGTGATCCTGTATCTGATGTTGGTCAACCGACATCCGTTCGAAGGCCGCGGGCTGTCCGAGATTCAACAGGCGATCCTGTTTGGTCGTCCCTGTCCGCCCCGCCAATTGAACCACCACGTCAGCCGCGAACTCGACCGCATTTGCCTGAAGTGCCTGGCGTTGCGGGTAAGCGATCGGTACAGCACCGCTTTCGACTTGGCTGATGACTTGGCCTATCTGCAGAAACAGGACGACAACGGTCCGGTAGCAATCGAGGACCTGCAGCCTGCTGAACACGTCCATCCGCAAGCAGATTTTGTTCCCAAGGGATTGCTGGCGTTCGACCAGAATGACAGGGATTTCTTTCTCGATCTGCTACCGGGCCCCCGCAGTCGCGATGGAGTTCCCGAGTCAATTCGATTCTGGCAGTCTCGAATTGACGAGCCAACACGTTCCCAGCCGGTCGGATTGATCTACGGGCCCAGCGGGTGCGGTAAGTCGTCCCTGGTCAACGCTGGACTGTTGCCCCGATTGGCCAAGGACATCCTGGTGGTCAGCGTGGAAGCGACGCCGCACGATACCGAAGTGCGATTGCTGAAGGGGCTGCGGAATCAGATTCCGTCCATTCCGCAGGACCAGTCCCTGCCGCAGGTTATCGCCGGCATTCGCCGAGGCCAGTGGCTGCCGCGTGACCGGCGTCTTCTGCTGGTCTTCGACCAGTTCGAACAGTGGCTGCACGGGAATACGATCGACGAACACGCCCAGCTGATCGACGCCCTGAGACATTGCGATGGCCAGAATATACAGGCGTTAATCCTGGTCCGTGATGATTTCTGGATGGCCATTTCGCGGTTCTTTCGACAGTTGGAGATTGAACTGGTCGAACGGCACAATTTTGCCAATGTCGACCTGTTTACCAAGCGACACGCCATGGACGTGTTGACGAAATTTGGTCAAGCCTACGGCAGGTTGCCAGCCAGGGCTACGGAAATCAGCGAAAGCCAGCAAACCTTTCTGGAAAAGGCGGTCGATATGATCGCCTACAACGATGTCGTGATCTGTGTTCACTGTGTGCTACTGGCGGAGACGCTGAAAAATCAGCCTTGGGAAGTGGAAACTTTGCCGAAGATCGGCGGCGCTCAGAGAATCGGCAGTGCGTTTTTGGAGCAGGTGCTGGGCGAAGGTGCGACCAATCCCCGGCACCGTTTCCATCGTCAGCCATTGTTGGCCGTGTTGGAATGTCTGTTGCCGGATGCCGGAGTGGAGATCAAAGGCAGCTTGAGGTCCCGAAAACAGCTGGCCCAGGCCGCGAAGCTGGACCCGGAAGACGCCGATCTGGATACGGTTCTGCAGATCCTCGATAGCGAACTGCGATTGATCACGCCGACCGAACCAGATGCAGGGCCACAGCCGCACCGCGAGGATGGAATTCGGGAATCGTATTACCAGCTGACCCACGACTATCTGGTACCCTCGCTGCGGGATTGGATGCACAGCGTGCGAGGTCGATCTCGTCGCGGACGAGCCAGACTTAGATTGCGGGAGTTGGCCAACCAGTGGGAGGCGTCCGGGCAACAGCGTTTCCTGCCCAGTCTTTCCGAATATTGTTCGATTGCCACAAGGGTACCTCGCAGTCAGCGCGAGCCGGTCGAAGCAAAGTTCATGCAGCAGGCGAACCACTATTATGGGCTGCGGACGGCGGCGCTGATGTTATTGGCTCTGGCTCTGGGCTTCGTCTGGTGGAAGGTGGCTGATGATAACCGACGCCATGTTGTCCAAACACGAATCGCTCAACTGATGACCGCCGGTCCGGATTCCGTACGCTTGATTGTGGACTTTCTGAAACCCGAACAGAAAACAACCGTGAGTCTGATTAATGATAGATTGCGCGACGAAGCCCGGCCCGTTTCCGGAATTGAAAAGTCCCACCTGTATATTGGGCGGGCCCTGTTGGGTGTGATCGATGATCAGACGATCAATTTCCTGCTGGATGCAGTGCCTGACATTGACCCGCGGGAATGCCTCAATCTGGTCGCCGCCCTGTCGACCGACCAGGCCGGGTCGCTGGCGGCCATTGCGGAACGATTGGAACAGGAACACAGGAGCGGCTTTCCGGCCCGGCGACTGAAGGATGAGCATTGGGCAAGGTTGCAGATTCTGAGGCTCTTCCTGCAACCCGAAGCAATTGACTCCACCGTTTTTGCATTCGAACCCGATCCGACTCGCCGATCGACATTGATTCATGTCTTCGGTGATTGGCATGGAGACCTTCGACAAGCCATCACGATGCTCCAGAGTGTCAATGATCCAGGCACGATGTCCGCGTTGTGCATCATGCTCGGCCGTGTCGAACGCGGTACGCTGGCTGGTCTGATGATCGATCAAACGAACGTCTATGATGAACTTCGGGATCAGATGCAGGCGTTATACCAAGGTCGCTGCGGCCCCGAGCTTGGTGTCGATGCCGGAGTGCACGGTGCCAGCCGTTGGGCGCTGAACCAGTGGGGCGAGAAACCGACGGTGGCCCCGTTGACTGCTGGACCGGGTGCCGCGGATTGGTGGGTTAACGACCAGGGAATCACCATGGTGCGTATCGATCGCGGCGATGGTGTTGTTCCCAATGCCAATCGCGAAACAGATCACCCGGATCGTGTTCCGCATGAATTTGCCATCAGTGCCTGCGAAATAACCGTCCCGCAGTGGATGGCATTTCTGAATGACCCGGATTATCCGGAAGCGGATAAACCGATCGGTTGGACGCGGGATCCAGTCACGAATTACCTGCCAAATTGTGCCGTGAACAAGGTGTCCAAACACGACGCCCTGTTGTACTGCAACTGGTTGTCGAAGAAGCATGGACTATTACCCTGTTACGACCGGGTGGGTGAAAAGCCGCAGGCAGAGTCTCAAAGCTGGTGGGAGCATTGGAATTCGTACCGGTTCCTGATGTGGTTAATGGGCCAGGAAATTCCGCCGAGGACAATGCTGCCGGTGTGGAAACTCATTGACAGCCGAAACGGCTATCGACTGCCGAGTCACAACGAATGGGAGATGGCGGTCCGGGGCGGCAGTGCTTCCGATGGAGGTTGCACCACTGATTTTTACTTTGCCCATGATCCCGCGTTCAAGTGGCGACGGGAATACTTCTGGGGCATGGATAACAGCCTTGAGAACGGTGTTAATGTAATTCATCCGGTCGCCCAGAAGATCCCCAACCGGTTAGGCCTGTTCGACGCGTTGGGCAATGTCCAGGAAATCTGCTGGGGGCATCCATCCGGCGACGGCGACTCGCAGTCGAGGACTTTTTCTCAGGGCGGCGGGTTCATGGCCGACATGTTTTTTCTGAAATTGTCGGTGCGTTTCCATCCGGCGGGTGCCAGCAACAGTCGATCGGTTCCGATGGGATTCCGAATTGCCAGGACGATCGATGATTCTGGATGGCCAAGTCGCTCCCAGAACAGAGTGCCAAGTCCGAACGTGGTCGGCAGATAGGCAGAATAATTCTGGTCGTCGAGAATAGAAAATATCGAGAATTTTCATCAAATGCTCGCGTTTTCACGCGGTTGGTGGCGGAAACCGAGCCGTGCTTGTTGTTGGTCCACGCGGGTCTCCCATTCCGGTATCCATCGAAATCTGGTCCCGGACCCGCGTTCGGTCCATGTCCCCTGACGGATCCGCTTTGCGATAAAAACCTGGAAACAGGCCCAATCGAAAGTCGTTGTCTTGATGCCGAAGAATCGCTTACGCCAGTCGGTTTCGTCTGATCAGCGAACGGCGAATTCTGTGGGCAACCCGGATCGGCCCGTTACCGCCCGTACTTATCCAGGTCATGGTTCTGGAGGCTTATCCGATGCCACTTCAAAATAATCTGGTCAGTTACCGTGGAAGGAGTCGATTTCGCCAACGAGTTGCCGGGTATTTAAATCCGAGTCCGCCTCCAGCACCGCGGGCGTCGAGCGCCTTCTCTGAGTACATTACCGGTCGTCTGTTCCGATATTTGACGCACATTATTCGCACGTTTGATTGTCATGAATCGCCCGGGTACTTTCCCGGGGCGATCATGCTGCTGGAATCCGTACCGCTATCGAACGACGAAATGCTCCTGGCCCGCAGCCGCATTGACAACGCGCAGCGTTACGCGGACGCGGAAGAACCGGGAGCAGCGATTTACGAACTGAGGATCCTGATCAGCCGGCTAAGACAACAGGCGTAAAGCATGAGTTCCAGGGCCGTGGGTCAGAACAAACTGTCGCTTCACAAACAACGGCTACGGTCGCTGATTTCGTTTGGAGCGATTGCGACGTTTCAAAAACGAATTGAATTTGTCGACGTATTCCGCGGGAATCTGATCCACCGCACCATCCTCATTCAGTTGAAACGGATCGTCCCGTTTCACATCGACCTGGCGGCCCCTGGTTTCCCGACGTAAACCAAGGCTCTGCAGAGCCTCCGCATACGCCTTTTGGGCTTCCTTATCGCCCGCCGCGGCATTGGCCTTCATTTCCCGCCACTGCTTCAGAAAACGCTCCAGGTCCTGTTTCGTCCAGTTCATCTGGTCAAGCAGCTCCTGATCGGGTTCGAATTTCTGCTCTTCCAGTTTGTTCAGAACCAGATCGGTCACTTTTTTGGTGTATTCCAGATTTGCTTCTTCCGGATCGGTTTGCTGGTCCGCCGACTGGCCTGAAGTGTTTCCGGTCTGACCTCCGCTACCCGGCGTTCCTCCCGTCTTAGGTGCATCACCCGGTTGGGACGAAGAATCGGATGCCGGACGTTGCGAGTCCGGTTGCGGTCCGTTCATGGAGGAAGCGGAAGCATCCGATTGACCATTGGCCTGCTCGCTGACTGTTTCATTATCAGCTGAAGCAGGCTGACCGCTGCCTTCATTCGACGATGGTGTTTGATTGGCATCGGCCGCCTGAGGAGACGATGGTTGATTCCCCTGGTTTCCTGATGGCGACGACGGTTGGGACGAGCTGGATGATTGGTCGGGTGACTGCGAAGATTGCGTCGCCTGCGAATCCTGGGTTGCATCTGATGATGACTGATTTGACCCCGTCTGGGACGGGTCGGATCCCTCGGAATTCTGATTCGAGGACGCCGACGGATCGCTTCCCTGCTGCGAATCCTGCCCGTCCTTGGAAGAACCAGAGCCCTTGGATTCGGGATTTGATGATGGACTATTGAATGGCTGCCCATCGGATGGCGGCGACGAACTGGAGGGCGAATTGGATTGCGACTCGCTACCACCCGGCTGCTGCGAATTTTCCGACTGTTCATCGGAAGCTGGCTGGCCACGGTTGGATTCCGTCTCCTGCGATGCTGCGGCATCGTTCATCGACGGATCCGAATTGCCATCAGCACCCGGTTGTTGCGGCGAATTGCCCTGGTTGCCGCTGTTTTCGTTTTGATTCGAGGAACTGGACGGTTCCTCCGACGGATCGCTTACCTCCGACTGATCAGAACGCGAACTGGAACGATTGGTGTCCGGCTGTGTTGGTTCATTTGGACCCGGTTGAGATTGCGCTGCGTCGGCCGGTTGTGGGTCCTGTCCGGTCGACCCTGGTTCTGACGACGACCGTTCGCCATCGTTCCCAGTCTGTCCTGCTGCCGATTCCGAAGCCGCTGGTTCGTTCGGTTGCGAGCGATCCGATGGCTCGGATTCCTGGTCTGCGACGTTGTCGGTACGGTCCGAGTTCGGCGAGTCCGATTCACGATTCTGGGAAGGCGACTGTTGGTCGAAGTACTCCTTGAGTCGCTCAAATTGTTCACCTTCGGACGCGTTTTCGCTCAGCGGTTCGACTTCGCCGTCGCGCAGACTTTCATCCCGGTTTTCCGGGCCATCGGCCTGGCCGGCGCGGTTATCGCCATTCTGATTTGTGGACGGTCCCCGGGCGCTGCTCTCGCTTTGCTCGCCGCCATTGGTTCCGTTGGCATCCTGAGCCGCTGGATCGGGTGCGGCATCCTGTTGCCGGCCGTCGCTGCCGGAGCGACTCTGTTCTTGACCCGTTTGTTGATCGGCTGTGCCGGACGATTCGCTGCCATCGGATTGACTGCTGGAACTGTCTGTCTCGTCCGAAGACTGGGAATCTGTCGCCTCGGACTCGTTTCCATCGGAACCAGATTGTCCTCCCTGCTGCTCGCGACTCTGATTCCCTGAATCCGACGGGCGACTCGACTGCGAGCCTGGTGGTTGAGCCTGTTCGTTTTCCGGCGAGGCGGAATCGTCGGATTGTGGATCCGATGGATCCATGCCCTGGTCATTATTTGACGTGTCACTCTGATTCTGTTGGTTTGGTTCCGTCGCACCCCGTTCCGGATCGGCCGCAGACGGTTCATCTCCCTGATCCGATTCCTGGCGGTTCGCATCATTATTTTCTTCCGACGGTTCATCCGGTTGTGATTCTGGTTTGACTGGTTCCGGGTTTTCAATCGGTTCGGTGATGATCAACGTGTAATTATCCGTCCGCGTTAAATTCGGGTCAGGCAACTGGCTGCTGGGTGAAACCCGGTTGTCCGCAGCGGTCGCGAACATGATGGCCTTATCGCCGGGCTGCAGATTGAGATCGGCTGGTGTCAAGGTAGCGGTTACCTGCACGATTTCGCTGACATCCTGGTCGTCCGTGTTGAGGTGCAGATTGCGATCGAGAATCTGGGTGCCTTGATGGTCGATGTGCAGATCGACCGAACTGATGTCGTAGTCCAGGTCCGAAGCCCGGATTTCTACCCGAAGCGGCTGGTTGGCAGGGAGAGCAATTTCCTGTTGACGCGGTTGCAAGATCTCCACTTCCGGCGCCAGGTCGGCGATCACACGGACGGGGTAGGTATTGGCTTGCTCGTTCTCGTAGTCGTTCTCGCTGCGAAACTTGATCTTGTAATGCGTAAATAGAGCCCGATCGCGATTGGAATTCAGCAAGGCCGTAAAATGTCCACTCGCCTGAGAGCCCTCCGATTTCATGTTGATCGATCGGAGCTCTCGAAAGCTCTTATTCTCCAGGGTGTCATCGCGGGCGACCAGGGGAACCAGGTAGGCGACTTCGATTGGCAGATTCGCGGTGGCCGAAATGTCGATCCGTGACCCTTCAACGGCCTGGACCTCGCCCGATCCTTCAATCGTTCTGGGTGGCAATTTGGTATAGGCCGGTGGCGTGATTTCAATCGAATTGACGGTGATCGCGGGATTCGGGCGAACTTCGATGGAATAGGTCGGGGAAACACCGTCGCGGGCGGCGATGTGGTAATCCAGCGGCTGTTGAATCCCTGCAGGGCCGGTTTCGAGGACGGCCGACCAGGTCCCGTGGCTGCCGGCGGGCTGCATCGGAACGACGGCATCAACGATTTGCTGGTCCTGGGTGGAATAAACCAGGCGGACGTCATTATCATCGCACTTGCCGACGATCTGGGCCGTAATCTGCTGGCGTTCTCCGAAGAATACCGACGTGTCACCCGGCGTAACATCTTGAATCCGTACGGCCGCGGGCCGGGCGATTTTCGATCCGGGTGCGAGCACTCGCATGACGGTTGGCAGGGGATTCTTGGGCGAAAAAATCAGGTATGCCACACAGATCGCCACCAGGCCGACCAGTACGAATCCTGCCCGGATGACGTTGGTCTTGTCCACGGCCGCGTCAATCGTAACCGTCGACAGGTCGGTGGCCGCACGCTTGGAAACCTCGTTCAGGATGGCGCGATGCACGCCCTGACCGGTCCGCTTCAAGGCCAGGTAATTCAGCAGGCTGTTTTTGAATCCGGGGCGCCCTTCTTCAATCATCCGGGCGGCATACTGCGGATTGATCCGTCGCAGAAACAGCGGCAGGAGAGCATACCAGGTGATGGCCAGCAGACCGACGACGAATAACAACAGGGCCAGCCCGCGTGCCACGGTATTCAAGGGCCAGATCCAGGCGTCGATCAACGCCGCCAGGAAAAAAAATGCCAGGATATAGGCACCGATCGTCAACAGTCCGGTGACGATATCCGAAAACCGGACCTGTCGCGTCGTCTTCCGTAACTGACGATTGACATACTGGTCCAACTGCGTCGCACGCGAAGATGCCGATTTTGACGTTTTTGCCTGGGTCGCCATGATCGCCTGATGTGTCTCCGTTGGTCCGGTTATCGACATTGACTTCAAATTATAGACGAATTCCGCCTTCGGAGAGTTCCCTGATCCGATTTTGCCCCGGTCTGGGGCCATTGGTTGACAGGAATTCCAGCTTTAACGGAATTCATCGCCGGTAGGCGGTTGCGATAGCCCTGACGAGAGGGGCGGTCAGCGCGGATAACGCTGGCGATAAAGCTGCCTCAACACCCGATTCCGATCCGCTGGATGTTCGTTGTCAACACGGTCCTTTTCGTCGGATTTGAGCGTATGATAAAAGTCTCTCAGACTGGAAGGTCCGACGGTGTTGAATCGTGCATTGAAAGTGTTCAACATCCAGGTTGCCAACAGATCCGCTTCGCTTTTGCCGGGATTGCCCTGCCAGTTAACGGCCGCATTGATCTGTTGCCTGACACTCCTGGACATCAGAAATCGAAGCGTTTCGATGGTATCGCCGGCAATGATCTCATTGATCTTTTCTGGATGATACCGGTTGATTACATCCAGGCGTTCGCCGCCCAGGTAAGTTGACCATTGGTTTTCCTTGATTTCGCCGGCTGCCAACCGGGCGTTCGCTTCCGCCTGCACCAACATGTCTTCGGATGGGGTGAGTGCGTCACGGATTTCGTTTTCTCGAGTCTGGATCAGCCACAGGAAGCCCAGATAAATGGTGTCGGCATCGTCCACCGGCAGGGCGGTCAGTCCGGCTTTACCAAAGTTGGCGTAGTACTGTTCGCGGTTGATCTGTTTGATTCGTGCGATCCGGGTTTCCGGTTTTTCCAGGTCCAGATAGGAGGCCCGGTCCGATTCGCCCAGTGTTTTCAGCCAGGCCTGATATTGCCACAGAATGGAAGTCAGGTTGCGACTGTCCGGGTGTTGCGCAAGGTCGGACTGCAGTTGTTTGATGCGGTTGCGGGAAGCCTTGTCCAGGTTACCGAATTTTTCTCGATTGATGCTCAATCGAGTCTTCTCCTGGTCGGGAAGATCGCCGATCCAGGCCATGGTGTGTTCATGGGGCAGCGACAAGTTCACGGGTCGGATCGGGGCCTGAGTCAATCGGGCGTTTTCAAAAATATCACCTTCCCGGGACAGTCTTTCCAGGAAGGGAATCGATAGCCGCTCGTCACAATTCAAAGCATCCAGTTGATAGAGGACGGGTAATTCCCGGACCAGTTCACTATTCCGCTGATTCTGAACCAGACGGGCGGCTGCCCAACCTCCCACCAGCGCGATCGCGGGGGCCAAGATCAAAGCCAGCATGCGAATCGGCCACGTCCGTGCCGAGCGCGAATGCAGTCGCGACAGTTTTTCCGCATCTTCGACCACCATTTTCATGGTGCTCTGAGTAAATGACTGGTTGGCGGCGGCCACGGGCAGCACGTCCAGCGCATCCCACGCCTTTTGCAGCTGCTGCATCAGCTGCCGATACTTTTCTTCCTCGGCCAGCCGGGCTTCCACCTCACGTATTTCCTCGGCCGGAAGTTCCCCGTCCAGATAAGCCGTCAGCTGTTTCAGAATGCTGGAATCACTGCGGTTGGCTTGGGCGTTATCGTGCATCGTTTTTCCGCGTTATGTTCCTGTATCGCTGGTGTCGGCGGGATCGATACCGCCTGCGGGGACGTCAAAGGGAATGGAACCGGTCGGTAATTGGCCCGATGTCAGGTAAGGTTCAAGCAGTTCCCGCAGATTGTTGCGGGCTCGCGACAGTAGCGACTTGACGGCCTGGGTGGTCAGGTTCATCGCTTCCGCGATCTCGATATAGCTCATGCCCTCAAACTTGCTTAACAGCAGAGCCATTTTCTGTCTTTCGTTAAGCGTCTGAATGGCCTGCTGAACGATGGCCGCCATTTCCTTGCGATCCATCTGCCGCGTTGGCATCAATCCGCTTTTCTCCTTGGCCATCCCGTCCAGTGGCCGAATGGGCACGCGGCCGCTGGGTGAATTGGTCAGGTTGACTTCCTTCCGACGTGATTGTCGACGAATCGCGTTGCTGGCCACATTATTGGCGATGGTAAACAACCAGGTCGAAAACTTCGCACCGGGGACATAATTTTCTCGTGCCCGGTAAACTCTCATGAAAACTTCCTGCGCCAGGTCTTCCGCCTGGTCCCGGTTGGCCGTCAGGTGTCCCAGGATCCCCACCAGCCGCGACTGGTACTTCGCCACCAGTTCCTCAAATGCGAGCGCATTACCATCGCGAACCTGCAACATCAGCCGAACATCGGGATCAAGCAGTTCGTATTTTCCAGCTTTCTGTACTGCCGAGTCGCTGTCTGTCAAGAAAATCCCTGTCAGGCCGGGGTCAAACTGTCCATTTTAACTGCGACGCCGGGCGATACGGAATTTAACCAGACGGCGGCTATTTTGTTTCGAGGAATCACATGCTCCGCGAACTCGGGCCAGCTCCCGGGATCCGCTTCGTCAGCGGGAGCTGCCAAGCTGAACCGTCTTCTGAACCGTTTTCCGCCGCAATTGTCCGCAGGCCGCGTTGATTCGGTCGCCCTTACGCCGCCGAAATTTTACCGCAATTCCCTGGTCTTCAAGGATACAACGGAATCGCTCAATGGATGCGGGGCTGGGAGTCTGGTAGGGCAGGCCCGCCACGGGGTTATATGGAATCACGTTCAACAACGCAATTTTTCCGGATAACAGTCGGCCGAGCTTGCGAGCGTGTTCGGTGCGGTCATTGATGCCATGCAGCAGAACGTATTCGAAGGTCAGCTTGCGGCCAGAGACCTGGAAGTAATGGTCGGCGGCGGCCATCAGTTCGGCGATACCCGTTTTTCGATTGACTGGTACCAGCTGGTTTCGCAAAGCATCGTCGGGCGCATGTAACGACACCGCCAGATGGTAACGAGCGTTGTTTTCCGCCAGTCGGCGAATCGCTTTGGGTATGCCTACCGTGGAAATGGTGATTCGCCGGGGACTAATCCCCAGTCCCCGCTGGCTGCTCGCCCAATTCAGCGCCTGCAGGACGTTGTCCAGATTGGCCAGCGGTTCGCCCATCCCCATCATCACGATATGACTGATGCGTTCCTCCTCCGGCAGCCGCTGTTGCAGGTGTAGCATTTGCTGGATGATTTCGCCCGAGTTCAGATTGCGTTCCACGCCGTCGAGTCCACTGGCACAAAAGACGCAGCCCATGGCGCACCCGACCTGGCTGCTGACGCAGATCGATCGGCGATGGCGGTCCCGCAACAGGACGCATTCGACGTGTTGGCCATCGTCCAGCCTGATCAGTAACTTTTCCGTCCCGTCGGCCGCCTGGTCGACGGTGGAAACCGCGGTCGAAAAGATGCGATACTGCTGATTTAACTGTTGCCGCAACGCGAGGGGCAGGTCCGTCATTTCCTCAAAGGAGGCGGCCCGTTTTTCAAACAACCAGCGAACGACCTGTTGGGCCCGGAATTTGGCGATACCGGCGGCCGCCATGGCCTGAGGCAACGCGTCGAGTTCGGCGAACAGGTCTTGTGGCATCTTGTTTCACTGGATTCCCGGACGAATTAATGATTCAATGATAGTCGTTTCGCGATCGCAACAAAGGCGCAAATCGGCGGCCAATGGGATGCAGGACAAAGACGAGATCTGTTTGTGTTTTCATGTCAGTCGGAAGAAGTTGGTTAATTTTGTCCGCGTGGAACGCCCGCAGCGTGCCTCTCAGCTAAGTCAGTGTTTCGGAGCCGGTACCGGGTGCGGTTGGTGCCGGCCCTTCCTGGAAGCCATTTTCCGGGCGGAAACCGAAGGCAATTTGCCGGATCAACGGCTCAACACGCTGACGGCCGACGAATATGCTCGGTTGCGAAAAAAGTATCGTAAGCAACGCCAATCCGAGTGAAGCGAGCTCTCGTACGATGCCGCCGCCCCCGGACGGCGGGATGTCGGGCGGAAAAGGGCGGTTGCCATCGCCGGGCAACGAGTTGAGCATCGCTCCGAAAAAGATTATTATTTCGACTCAAATTGCTCCTAAACCTGGCGGATTGGATGGCTATGGCCAAGAAAAAGGCTGTAAAGAAGAAGGCAGCGGCCAAGAAAGCTGCAAAGACGACAACCAAAAAGAAGGCTGTAAAAAAGAAAACGGCGAAAGCGGCAGCTGATGGTTCGGTCAAAAAGAAGAAGGCGAAACGCAAGAAAAAGGCTGCCGCCGTCGTCCGCATGAAGGTCTATTGGGGTGTCTTCAATCACGCCATGAAACGGGTGGCCCTGTACGACTTCAATCAACGAAAAGCGGCGGAAAAACGGGCCAAGGAACTGACGGACAGCGGCAAACCGCCCCATTTCGTCATGAAAGTCAAGGAACAGGTGGAAGAGCCCAAAGAGCCCAAGTGATGATCGGCCTGGACGCCGTCGTTTGTCCGCGGCTGGCGGTCCTGTGACGGACGTTCTGGATCAGGCTGGTCGTCGGCCGTTTCTGCGGGCGCCCCGATGGGGAACTGGCTATCGCGGCAATGTGGTCCCCGGCAAGGTTGTGCCGGGAAACGGCTTGCGCCAAGAACGCCCCGGCAGCGTGGTTCCGGGCAATGTGGTCCCCGGTAAGGTCGTTCCGGGCAAGGTGGTGCCGATGGTCGGTCCCGGCTGCTGGGGTTCCGACGTTTCCCGCCAATCGGCTGGCTGGTACCGGTTCTGATGACAGCCTCCAACGCTGATCAGGCATGCGGCGATCAACCCGTACAGGCATCCCGTTATCCAGGTCGGACCGGTCGCGGATCGCGAGCGAAGACGGTGGGTTGGTTGGGCCAGATCGGGTAGTTGTTGTTGTGAACACTGTGGTTGTTCCGAGATTTCCAATCGAATCTTCTGTTCTCTGTATCGTAAATGGCACCGTGGGTTGTCGAATAAACCAGCTGCGGGGCGTTTATTCCGACGTCTTCGCCTGCGTGGACGTCAGATAGGTGGTCGACCCGCAAACTCATGCTGCCCGGCACAGTTTCCGCAGCCCACAATTCGGTTACATGAACTACGACGTAACTTTGATCGTTGCGTTTGGACATATTCTCTGATGGGCGTCGATAACCTCGTAATGCGGAACCATACGGTTCCCGAAATTGACTGATAACGGCTGTTTTCGTGAGGTTTCGGACTACGGAATGTCCGGACGAATCTGGCTGTTCATCGAACTTTCGCCACGTGCACAAGCAGCAACCCGGACTTCTGAATCGCGATGGAAACGCACTGATTCAACAGTCACAACGTGGTTGAAAACGCGGCCGCATGATCGACCGCGTTGGTAACGGATTGATGCTATAGGGCGAAGTTCCAAGAAAGGAGACGGGTCTCGATGAAACTTAATATGTTGGCAGTAACGCTGATTCTTGCCACTGCAGTCTGTAGTGAAGGATATGGTCAGTGTCTGCTGGGAAGAATGACGAACCGCTGCTGCGATGACGGCGGCACTTCATGCTGCGACGCAGCGCCCGCCGCGAATACCGGATGTTGCGACAACGGCGGCGGTATGGCTTGCGCGGTAGACATCCAGTATCAGGTTCCCCGTTGTCTCGGCCGACGACGCTGCGGTGGCGGCGGATGCGGTGGTGGTTGCGGACTGTTCAGCCGTGGTGGCAGCTACTGTGACACGGGTTGCGACACCGGCTGCGGTGGTGGCTGCGGTGGTGGCGGCTGCGGGCTGTTCCAGCGGCGTGGCGGTGGTGGTTGCGACATGGGCTGTGACACTGGTTGCGATTCCGGTTGCGGCGGTGGTGGCGGCTGCGGGCTGTTCCAGCGGCGTGGCGGTGGTGGTTGCGACATGGGCTGTGACACTGGTTGCGATTCCGGTTGCGGCGGTGGTGGCGGCTGCGGGCTGTTCAACCGTGGTGGCGGATGTGGCTGTGACACGGGAGCTGACGCTTGTTGTGCACCGGCCCCTCGCTGTGGCTTGTTCAGTGGCGGCGGATGTGGCGGCGGATGTGGGCTGTTCAACCGTGGTGGCGGCTGTGGCTGTGACACGGGTTGCGATTGCTGCGATGTCGGTGGTGGCCTGATGCGACGCAACCGTTGTGGCGGAGGCTGCGGCGGCGGATGTGGCCTCTTGGCCCGACTGCGTGCCAAGCAGTGCCTGTTGCGATACCGGCTGCGATTCAGGTTGTGGCTGTGACGGCGGCAATGCCTATGGTGGCGACAGTGGTTGCGGATGTAGTGGCATGAATGGCATGAATGGCATGAATGTTCCCACGGAAGCGACTCCGATGATGGATCAGGGCCAACCGGTTGAAGGAACCGTATCTCCGGTTCCGGATGCACCTTCCCAACCAAGTGCTTCGGATGCCGGCTCGATTCGCAATCCTATCGTTGATCCCAGTGCATTCATTTACCGAGGTCAGCGTAACTACGGAATCAACTAAGTCTTATTCTTCTTACGGAGATAGCTTCACATAGTCGAGCCCGCCTGGTTTTCCAGGCGGGTTTTCTTTGTTGGCTGTTGATGTTTCCTGATCAGGGCCAGCGCAAAATGGAGTGGAGTTCCCTGGTCACGAAAATGGCAGATGATTCGGTCAATCGCTGTCGAATCGTCGGCCAACTGCATTAGCAGATCGGAAAATTCCAGTTCGTCCATCTGATCGCGCAAGCACATGGCCTGGTCGATGGCCCGCTTGGCATTTCCCGTGCGGTGAAGCAGCTCCATCAGGACGTGACGGCACGCCGGCCCGTCGATTTCGACCTTGGCCGATTCTGCCTGGCGAGCAAAGTGTTGCAGGGCGGCCTCCGTCTCGATTCCCAACAATGCCTGGAAAAACAACCGGTGATCTTTGAAGGGCTGCCGAAATGGAGGTTCGCCCGGCAGCCTCAGCTGATCATCCAGCTGGCATCCGTATTCTGCCATTTGCAGTGCCCTGGTCAGGACATCGCGTTCATCGCAGATGCGTGCAATTCGCAACACCGAAACCAGGTGAGTGACATCCAGGTGGTGCCCGCACTGGTCGAACAGCCAACGGCGGTTCTTGATGAGCGCGGGCAGCTGGTCTTCGTCCACGGCGTTGACTGACCTCTCCCGTTCATGAATACAGTGACGGACATTTCTGCAAGTCTCCCGATAAATATGATTGACCAGCAGGCCCGCCAGAGAGCGTCGTACCGATTCGGGCTGAGCGAATAACTGGGTATCGAAGAACGTGATGGCGTTGCAGGTTCCTTGGCGCTCAAGCAGCAATTGGAATCCGAAGGCCGGCGCAGCGCCCTGTCCCAACGCGATTTCAATGATTTCATCCACGTTGTCGTCATGCACGTCGACCTGTTCGATCAGCGAACGTACCAGGTCCTGATCCGACAAGGGTTGAAGGTACACCCAGCCCTGAGCGATCTGTCCCTCGTCCAGCATCGCCGTTCCCACCTCCTGACAGGCCCGCAACAGCTCCGTTTCCAGTTGCTGTTGCTGCTCCGCCGTCAGTGGTTCCGGCCCACCGCGGTAGATCAAAGGCAAACCCAGGCGAAATCGGATGCGACTCTTCAGCACTTCAAACAGTTCGGGAAACTTCCGTTCCTGGCGATAGTGTTCCTCAAGAATGTCGAGCGATTCTGCAATTCGGCCTTGATTGATGTGCATCGAAATGCGATCAAACAAACCTTCGGATTCAACCATGTCAGTTTACGGCCTCTGATAGTTTTCAACGCCCTCGATTCTATTGGTGATGGGCGGCCAAGTCGACGATCGGCCGCCGTTTATGGGCGGATCGGAAGGAATTGATGTTGATGACCAATCAGGAATTGGATTTTTCCGGGCGCAAATTGGCGGCTTTGATCGATAACTCGGTGGATGGTGAAACCAGACAATGGATTGAGTCGCTGGCGGAAGAAACGCTGATTCGGATGGCGGCGATTTCCGGACCCGTCAACGACTTGAACCTCAAGAATTTTGCGAACCATTTGCTGACCGGTGCGGTCGATGTCGTCGTGTTTCTGACGGCCGCCGGAGTCACCCAGTTTTTTCAAAGGGCCAGTCGTCTGGTCGCAGCGGACCGTCTGATCGACTCACTGCTGGATATTCAAACCGTTGCCGCGGGCGAATTCGTGGGTAGCAAGCTGACACGATGCGGCGTGTCGCCAACCTACTGTGTTGCTGACTACACCGGATGGCGTGACCTGTTGATCCGACTGGAGCGAGATTTTCCACTGGACAATATGGCGGTGGGGCTGGAGAAGACGGCGGAAGTCCATGGCCTGACCGCGGGTCTGGAGGCCCGCGGTTGCAAGGTGACGACCATCGATGCGATCCGATTCCGGCAGTCCGATCCCAGCGATTCAGAACAGGATCTACTGGACTCCATCGAAGACGGCAATTTGGCAGGGCTGCTGTTTCCCAATCCAGTTTGCGCCGCTCGTTTTACCCATCTGATTGGCCAGCGCGATCAGCCCGTGTTACAAAAAAACGCCCACGCCCTGGTCATGGTCGCGCTGGACATGGAGACCGAACAACTGCTGGCCGATCGCGGGCTGCGATCCCACCTCCTGCGGAGAGCCTGATGCCGGATGATTCGGACCGCCTGACGGCCACGAGCCATGAGCCATATGCACGGTCGTACCGGCAGGTGGTGGCATCATGGAGCATGCAGATCAGCATTCTGTTTCGATTGACCTCGATAACGTCACCCGTTGTTAACGGCCCGGCCGATGGAGAATCTCCAGTTTCAATTCCAGTATGATGCGCGCGATCTGCAGGCGATTCGTTCGGTCAATGGTCTGTCGCGGGTTTCCCCGGGCACCACGATCACGGTCTGGATTTTCGGTTTATTCCTCTGTGTTCTGATGTTGGCGGCGATGGGTGCTTGGTCCATGGTGCTGGTTGTGATTGTCGTCTTCGTAGCGTTTCTTGTTTTTCATATCTGTCGATCCAATGGCCGGCGGCTGGGGGATCGAGAATATCATCTGAGATCACTGACGCTCTCGAACCGTGGTGTCCATGAAATGTCAGGCGATTCGGAATTTGAGAAATCCTGGAGTGCTTTCCAGGAATTTTACGAAACAAACGATCATTTTCTCTTGCGTCACTACGACAAACTGACGGCGTTGCCGAAACGGGTCGTTTCCGCTGAACAGTTGCCGGTCTGTCGTGATCTGTTTCGGCAACGGATCGTAGCGGCGTCAGAAACATCGGCAACTGACGAAGTGCCGTCCTTTCAAGCCTGGTTTAACCTGCCAACCCGAACTCCGGTTTACCGTTTTCGATGGCATCCTGCCGATGCCCAGGATCTGGCGTCAGCGCGGTTGCAGCCATTCGATTCGCATCACCCGGTTCTGGTCCAGGATGATCGCACGGCCAGTCATCGAGGCGGCCTGGTCCTGATCCTGATGATCGGTCTGCTGCTGATCATCATGGTGTGGGTACAGTTGCGGGGCGGAATTCGCTTGGCATCGGCAGTAAACATGATCCTGTTTCCTGTGGCAATCAGTATTCCTTTTCTGGTGGCCTATGGCTGGTGGAAATACACCGCCGGGCTGGCAAGTCAACGTGAGCCCCGAATACCAGACGCGGAAATTCAGGTTGCTCTGAGCGATTCGGCTTTGCTGATCGGCTACGCACAAGCCGTCGCGCGATACAGCCTGCAGGATATCTCTTCGTTCTATTTCGGAGAACGGTTTATCGGATTTCGTCCGCATCATGGCCCGATCTACGTGATCGCCAATCGAGCATTCGGAGGCAGCGATCGTGCTTTCGAATTCCTGCGTCGAGCCGAAGAGCTGCAAAGAAGGGAGTCCAGCCGACCGACCGACGGTTCGTCGCCAAGGGAGACCGGTAATCCCTACCAACCACCCGGCAATGGAATCTGACCGCGGAAAACGTCGAAGTTGAGGTTTAACCGTTCACCGAGGATATCGATGGCACGCTGGCGGAGAATTGACTAAGCTATGAGGTTCCCGTCTTGTGTCAGACAACATCAAGACAAGGCGAATAGGGATACGCACAGAGGACCGTTGACATCGGCGGCCGGTGTCAAGCGGCCCGCTTCCGCTGGCTTGACTGGCGTTGATGGCAGCCGCAATTCGTGCGCGGCAGTAAATCGAACGGAGTCCAATGTGAAGCCGGAAATCGTCTCGACACACTGCGGTTCGATTTGAGAATGGTCTTGAGAAACGTGGCGTGGTCTGATTGACCGAGTCCGACCTCCTGTGATTTGAAATACATCGTGAACTTCGACGCACAACTTGCTGAATTGGAGAAGCTGGTCGGGCTGTTTTACACGCAGACTTCCGAGCTGGGCGAGTTTGACTCCGTGGGGCAACAGCAGATTCCCGAGCCGCAGCGGTCTCTGTTGAACCACGAACATCACATGACCGTGACGGTAGAGAAGTTTCACAGTTGTCCGGTCGACGTGGAAGTGCTTCGAGAATTCCGTAGCGAGCAGGACTACGATCGCGAAATCCGCCTGGTCAGACAATCCGATCAGCAAATCGTGCAATACGGCATCGTGCGACTGGATTTTCGACACCTGGCGAATGACGTATGTACCGAGATCGAAGGGAAAAGCAAACCACTCGGCCGCATTCTGATCGAGCATGACGTGTTGCGAAGAGTGCAACTACTCTGCTTGTATCGCATCATGCCTTCGAAAAAACTGGCCGCTCTGCTTGAGATTGAGACGCCACAAGTCTGCTACGGTCGTACGGCCATCATCTACTGTAACGACCAGCCGGCAATTGAGCTGCTGGAAATCGTCCGCGTTTAGCTCAGTCAATGGAACGGAATTGGAGTTGGCAGCAGCTGTTGCCCGCGGGGGATGACGGACAGTGTGTTGCGGGCAAAGAGAGACGGTTGAATCCGTTTTCGCCGGCGGCTGCAAAACCGCCGGAATTTGCACTCCAAGAATTTGCACTCCAATCAACCGCCGCCTAGATGGAGCATTTTCGACGTGTTATCATTCCCGCGGGCGAACACGCCTTTTGACGACGTTCTTGATTTGGAAAGCTCAGATGAAGACAACTCGCAATCGGAAAGTCAATTGGCTGCATGGAACTTCGGTTTCATGCATGCTGCTGGGAATAGCCTGCCTGATCGGCTGCGACAGCGGTGCCAAAGATGGTGCCACAGCCACCAGCGATGAAACGACTGGCTCCGGGCGGAAACAGTTCGTGACGATTGGAACCGCGCCGGCGGGCGGCGCGTTCGCACCCGTGGGCAATGCCATCGCCAACGTTGTTCGGGCCAACAAGGACTCGCTGAACTGGGAAGTGAAGCCGGAATCGACGAAGGGGACCCAGGAAAATATTCGTCGTTTGGCGGCCGGTGAGCTGGAGTTCGGGATGGCCAATGCGGCCATTTCCTATTTTGCGGTCAAAGGTGAAGGTGCCTGGCAGAAGCCGTTTGCCGTGCGTGCGGTGGCCACACTGGCGCCCAATGTGGGAATCTTCGTGACCACCAAGTCGACCGGGATCCAGTCGATTGCGGACCTGAAAGGAAAACGAGTGGTACTGGGGCCGGCCGGGGCCGGCTTTGACTATTTCCTGAAACCGTTGTTGTCCGCTCACGGCATCAGCTACGATGATCTGACGGTCTTGAATGGCAACTACATTGCGGCTGGTGATATGCTGGTCGATGGCCGGGCCGATGCCGCATTCATGGGTGGTGCGATTCCGATCCCGGCGGTGGTGCAATTATGTGCCACGCAGGATGTCGTATTTCTGGAATTCGCGGACGATGCCGTCGAAAAATTGAAAGAGTATCCGTTCTATTTCGCGGTTCCGGTCAAAGCCGAGGCCTACACGGACCTGGAAGAAGACATGACCGGGATTAATGTGGGCAGCATGCAGTTGATTACGCATGAGAGCGTCGACGAAGACGTCGTCTACAACTTCATCAGGAAACTGTACGAGAATCGCCCGCAACTGGTCGAAAAACATCCGGCTGGCAAAGCACTCAATCCGCAGAATGCAATTCGCGATACGGGAACGCCGTTTCATCCTGGCGCCGTAAGGTTCTACCGGGAAGCTGGGATCTGGCCCGCCGAATGATTCGATTGAAATGAGCGTGGTTGTTGTCCGCTAAAACTACCCCGGCCCCGGCGACCGACCGCTACAGCAGGTTCCGGGCCATCGCATTCTACGTGCTGGCTGCGGTCCTTTGCATTTTTGTTCTGCTGGCGACCAATATCAACCTGTTCGGCGAACAGCCCAACCTGGCTCTGTTCGGGATGTTGGGCTGCCTGCTCGTTTTCCTCAGCTTCTCGCTGGTCGAGCGTTGGAAGGATGCCAGCCCGCTGCGGATTCTGGATATCGTCCTGATGTTGGCGACTCTGGTTTCGTTTGGCTTCATCTTTGTGCAGAGCGAGCCGAGGTTTCAGTATTTCTGGATCGACGGCACGCTATTGGGCGACCGGGCCGGCAACGAAACCACGCTGGATTACGTACTGGCGCTGATCGGATTGATAGTGGTTCTGGAAGCGACTCGTCGCAGCATCGGTTGGACGTTGCCCATCCTGTGCGTGTTGTTCATCCTGTATGCCCTGTCTGGCGCCAGCCTGCCGGATTGGCTATTCCCGCATCGAGGCTCTTCGTGGCAACGAATCGTGCAGAAAACCTTTTTGCAATCGGGAGGCGTGTTTGGGATCGCGCTGAAAGTCATGTTCTATTACGTGTTCCTGTTTGTGCTGTTTGGCACGTTACTGGAACAGACGGGCGCTACGGCTTACGTGATTCGGTTTGCCCGTCGCCTGTTTCAGCACAGTTCCGGCGGACCCGCCAAGGTGGCGGTCGTCAGTAGTGGCATGATGGGTTCTCTGTCCGGAAGTGCCGTGGCCAACACCGCGACAACGGGAACATTTACGATCCCCTTGATGCGTAGCACCGGTTTCAGGCCTGAAGAGGCGGCCGGTGTGGAGGCAGCGGCCAGTTCGGGTGGCGCATTGATGCCTCCCGTGATGGGTGCCGGGGCTTTCATGATGCTGGAGATGGTGGATCCGCCGGTAACCTATCCTCAGATTATCAAGGCGGCCATTATTCCAGCTTTGCTCTATTACACTTCGTTGCTGTTGATGGTGCATTTCCATGCTAAACGAATCGGCGCTACGGCGGAAAAGATACCGGACCAGGACGATTCCCAGGTCACCGATTGGTATCAGGGGTTCGTGTTTTTTGGATCGTTCGCCATTCTGATTGCCATGCTGGTCCCACCGGTCAGTTTCACGCCTTACCGCGCGGTCAGCATCAGCCTGGCAGGCATTCTGTTTCTAAGCTTATTCAGTCGTCACACGCGTATGTGGCCTCGCCAGATTTTTGCTGCCCTGGTCGGAGCCGCCAAGGCGGGCATGGCGTTGATTGTGGCCACCTCCTGTGTGGGAATCATTCTTGGCGTCGTCGGATTGACGGGACTGGATGCCACGCTTCCGGCGCGGGTGCTGGAGCTGTCCAACGATAACGCGATCATGGCCCTGGCGCTGTTGATGGTATCGACCATCATTCTGGGTATGGGTCTACCTTCGGCCGTCTGTTACCTGTTGATGGCGATTCTTGTCGGGTCGGTGCTGGGTCAGTTGCAAACGGCTCCGCTGGCGGCGCACCTGTTCATCTTCTATTTCGGCATGATGTCGATGGTAACGCCGCCGGTGGCGTTGGCGGCCTACGCCGGAGCCGCGATTGCCAAAGCGGATGTGATGAAATCCGCATTCGCCGCATTTCGATTTGCGCTGGTCGGTTTCGCCTTGCCGTTCGCTTTCGTCCTGCGGCCCGAGTTGATCATGCTGACGGCGGAGAATGAACCGGCCAGTGTTCTGATGATCGCCATCAATGTTCTTACGACCCTGATCGCAATCGTGGGGTTGGCAGCCGGCCTGGCCGGATTTGCCTTCCGGCGGTTGTCCCTCGGCTGGCGAGTGCCGCTGATCATTTTCAGCCTGACCGTATTTTTTACCCGGTTGCAGGGGATTGAATTGGCGGTTCAACTGATGTCGGTGGCCATGGTGGTAGGGTTGTTTGTATTGCTGAGTATCGATTTTCGCCATGCACGGCGACTTGAGACATGAATCTGCGAAATCTGACCTGCTGGATTCTGGCGCTGATGCTACTGGTTCTGCATCAGGATTACTGGCAATGGGACCGAAACGAAATCCTGTTTGGATTCATGCCGTACACGATGGCGTATAACATCGGGGTTTCGCTGGTCACCGGTTTGGTCTGGGTGTTCGTTTGCCAGTTTCTCTGGCCCAGCCATCTGGATGAAATCGACGTGACGGAGCCGTTGCCTGCGGAACAGCCATCGGGTGACCGTCGATGACCCAGTTGCTGATCATTGGTGGCTACCTGGTGGCGTTGTTGGTACTGGGGCTGACGGCCAACCGGTTCTTCCGCGGCACCAGTGCCGATTACATGCTGGCCAGTCATTCGATTGGGCCATTCCTGTTGTTGATGTCATTGTTTGGAACCACGATGACGGCATTTGCCCTGGTAGGTTCAACGGGCAAGGCGTATCTGATTGGCGTCGGCGTCTACGGACTGTTGGCTTCGGCTGGCGGTATCGTGCATTCGTTCTGTTTCCTGATCATTGGTGTACCGTTATGGGCGATTGGCCATCGCAATGGCTACCGGACACAAATCCAGTTTTTCCGTGAGCGACTGGATAATAACCTGATTGGATTTCTGCTGTTTCCCGTCCTCGTGGCGCTGGTGGTAACCTATCTGTTGCTGGGGGTGGTCGCGGCGGGCGCCGTGGTCAGCGAGGTTACCAAAGGGGCGTTTGAGAGTCGGGGCTGGTTCGCGAACGCCGATTACGGCGTGCCCAGTGCCCTGGCTTCGGGCGTGGTTTCCGCGGTGGTCCTGGTGTACGTTTTTTTCGGCGGCATGCGCGGGACGGCGTGGGCCAATGCCTTGCAGACCTGCGTTTTCCTGATCTTGGGGCTGGTCACGTTCGTCACGATCGCCAATGCCCTGGGGGGCTCATCGGACTTTATCGAAAATCTGCGTCGGGCCACGGCGGCTGTTCCCGACGCGAACTTGACGCGCGCCAAGTTGACGCCGGCGAAATATTTCTCCTTTCTGTTCATTCCACTCTCGGTGGCGATGTTCCCTCACGTGTTTCAACACTGGTTGACCGCCCGCAGCGCGCGGACGTTTAAACTGCCGATTATCATGCATCCGATATTGATCATGATCGTCTGGGCCCCCTGTGTCTTGATCGGAATATGGGCTTCCGGCAGTGGTCTTGAATTTGCCGGCCCCAATACCGTGCTGGCCACGTTGGTGCAGACCTATGCGGGTCCCATGCTGGCAGGGCTGCTGACGGCCGGCATTCTGGCCGCGATCATGTCTTCGCTGGACAGTCAGTTTCTGTGTATTGGCACGATGTTCACGGAAGACATTGTCCACAATCTGTATCCCGGCCTGGATGACCGCTGGAGAGTCTGGTGCGCGCGGCTGTTCGTTGTCGCAATCGTGGCGCTGACGTTCGTGCTGAGCCTGTATCCCCGTGCCGTGTTTGATCTGGGGCTGTGGTCTTTCAGCGGCTTTACCGGACTCTTCCCGCTGGTGTTTGCGTCGATTTACTGGCGACGCCTGACAGCAGCCGGTGCGGTCGCCAGTGTCTTTGTTGCCGGGTCGACCTGGCTGGTGTTGTTCTGGCGGAGCGATTTTGGCGCGAACGCAGGGTATGTCTTTCCGGAAGCACCGATTGAACTGGGGCCGCTTGTCATACCGCAGATGTTGTCAGTTGTAGCGATTTTCTGCGCGGCTGCGGTAACCTTGATTGCGGTCTCGCTGCTCACATCCGCTCCACCCGAATCCACCCTGAGTCGGTTTTTTCGACCACGGACATCTGATTCCCGATGAGCATGGATCACTGGACGGGCCGATCCGGCAATGTGGCATCAAGCTTATCCAATCGCCGTGGGCGGTACGTGAGAGTCCGTTGGCTGGTCAATTCGATCTGCTTCCGCATTCCGATGTGTCGAGAGAGGTTTATACCGAACGGATTCCTGTTGTAACTCGGCAATCTTGGCTTCCAGCCGATGTCGAATGTCGGTCATCAGCGGATCCTCACTGATGCCGCGGACCCGTTGAGGAGAGACTTCGATCGGCTCATCAATATCAATAATAACTTTCAGGTGGCCGTGAATGGTGCAATTGTCGGTGAAGTCCTCCTCGAATTTCTCCACGGTCTCCAGAATCCGGTCTACCGTAGGTCGGGCCACCACATAGTTTTCCGGATAGCAATCGACCTGTTGTGCCAGGTAAGTATCTTCCAGTTGGTCCCAACGTCGCTTGCGCTCAACAGGCGATAGTGTCTTGAGGGTCATTTCCGGAAAGATCTTCATCCGCAGATTCTTGATGCGCTTGGCAATGCCGCCCTGTTTTTCGCCGCCCAGCCATTCCTTTTCCAGCGGATTCAACAGTCGATTCACCAACGTCGTCTGGCGTTGGCGATGGGTGCCGATCGGGTTGTCGATTCCGTATTCCAGTTCTTTCAGTGTCAGCAGTGCGTTGCCGACCTTGACCAGGCGGTCGACCAGCGGCGTATGGTTGCCCGGTCGCCAGGTGAGCAGTCTTTCCAGTCGAGTCAGGACCTGATCACACGTATTTTCCAGGTCGCCTTCGAAAATGTACTTGATTCCAACCGGATGTACGACGACCGTACCACCCGTTTTGGCACGACGACGGGCGGCGGTTCTGGCGATCAATGCTGGACCTTCCATCAAGGACATCAACTGGTCATTGGTACGACTGGTGGTTCCTTCCGGAAAGATAATCAGCGGGCGTTCCGCATGCTGCAGGATGTGGATCGCGTGATCTACGGCCTGTCGGTCCATGCCTTCCCGATTGACGCTGAATGCGCCCATCAATCTCATCATCCATGTCGAAAACCAGTCTTGATTGAACAGGTGCCAGCTGGCCATGGCGTAAAAATTGCAAGGCGTTTGTTGCGCGAGGTAACACATCACCATGGGATCGGCGATTCGTGGGTGATTGGGTGTCAGCATGATGCCGTGACCGGCTTTCAGTGAATCGCGGAGACGATCAAGATGCCGGCACTCGTAACGATAAACGCCCTGCAGTCGCCGGATGTCGCGTTTATACAAACCGAGTCGACAGTACAGCGACTGTGGCCAGGCGGTCTTGATTCGCGGTACAAAGCGGTATGGTTTTTCGATTAGCACATTTTGCATGACGTCTTCTCTATCCCGGAATAGCATCAAATATAGAGCATCATGACCGGGCGCGTGGCGTGGTTTCAGAGTTCTTCCCGGTCGCCTTGGCAAACAGGAGGATGATTGGGACGGCAACCTGCACGGTCAGCGCGATAGATCGCGTGGCCGTGCTGATCCAAACCTCGGTTCTGCCGTTCGGCGTTAACACGGCTGGCCGCCAGGATGTCAAACGTGGCTGCCTGGACGGGACGCAATGGCCTGATTATCCGGCAAATATGCACATCATGGGCTGGGCCTGGCAATTTGCGACTTGCACGTGGGCGCCGTTTCTGCATAATTGCGAAGCTCGCAATAACCCAGTAAGGCATCGAAAAAACCATGCGACCAAGACGTTCAAATCAACGAAACAGAAGAAAAGCAAAAGCCAAGGCGCGAACGCCCCGCAAGGATCCCTTGTACGTTGATGGCGAGCGTCCCCGGCCAATGTACGTCGATTACAAGGACGTTGAATTGCTGAAGAAACTGGTCAATCGGCATGGCAAAATTGTCGGCCGTCGCAAGACAGGCTGTACTGCGGTCAGCCAGCATGCGGTCACGGAAGCGATCAAGCGAGCCCGATTTATGGCTTTGATGCCATACTGCGGCGACTGATTGTCTGGTTTACGATGAAGGAAGCACCACGGATCCTGCCATGCCTGGCGGGATTTTTTGTTTGACATCCATCCGCTCGACCCCTGGGAAACGGAAATTCAGGTGCAGAACCGATACTCATATCGGCGGCGAGTCGAGTTTCGTGATACGGACATGGCGGGCATCGTCCACTTTTCCGTCTTTTTTGCCTACATGGAAGAATCCGAACACGAATTCCTCCGCTCGATTGGACTGGGAGTCTTTTCAGAACGTGATGGGGTAACGATCAGCTGGCCGCGCGTCGCCGCTTCCTGCAATTACCGAGCCGCTATTCGATTCGAAGACGAAATCGAAGTTCAGGTCGCCTTGAAACGTATCGGCAGCACCAGTCTGACGTATGACCATCAAATCCTGCGACAGTCCGAGTTGGTTGCCGACGGCAGCGTCACCGCGGTCTGTTGCCAGTTGCCACCTGGTGAACGACCCTTGCCGATGGAAATTCCCCGGGAATTTCTGGACCGGTTGGCGCCGTATCAACTGGTGGCGGATGACTGAGAGGCGAAGCAGGCCGGGGTAAACCGGGTCCTCCACCGGCATCGGTTCGGCCAGCAGCGGTGGAGAAGGGCAGGGGGCATGGTTTTACCTGGTCCCGAGTTTCCACACGATCGCGGTGCGAGCCTGGAATCGGGAAACCTGGTACCTGCGCGATACCATTGCGTTCATTTCAGAGTCTGGCAAACTCGTTACAATTGGTCAGCGGGCCAAGCCAATATCGTTTTTGTGTGACGGCGGGCCGCCGACGTTCACGTTCCGTTCACAGGCCGCCGGACGCGAGCAAGTGATCCCATAGTATCGGATGATGATCGCCACAAATTTACGCCAGCAGCATCAACGTGCCAGATTTTGAAGCGAGCCAGATTGTCAAGGAATTCGCAACGCCGGAGGGACCGATGCGGATTCTGGACGGCGTTTCCGTGCAACTGGATCGCGGTCAGAATCTGGCGGTGCTGGGCCCCAGCGGCAGTGGCAAGAGTACGTTTCTGCATATCGCCGGCACGCTCGATAAGCCGACCCGAGGGACCATCCAACTCGATGGCCAGAATCCAACGGGTCTGCCGGAGCGGCGGTTGGCGGAATTCCGAAACCACAACATAGGCTTTATCTTCCAGGAACATCACCTCCTGCCGCAGTTGACCGCCCTGGAAAATGTCCTGATTCCCGCCCTCGCCTCCGGAACGGCTGGTCCGACACAAATCGAACGGGCGGAGGAGTTGCTGCGATCGGTTGGTTTGTCCGAGCGGAGGCAGCAGCGTCCGGGAACGTTGTCGGGAGGTGAACGCCAACGCGTGGCCGTTGCCCGTTCGCTGATGCTCGAGCCGACACTATTGCTGGCCGACGAACCGACGGGCAGTCTGGATCAGAAAAATGCAGAAGCGATTGGCCAGCTCTTGCTGACCCTGCAGGAAGCCAACAACACGATTTTGATTTGCGTCACGCACTCACAGCGTTTGGCCAGCCAATTTGAAGCGCGCGTCCAGTTGGTCAATGGCAGGTTCGAGAAGGTGCCATGATGTCCATTCTTCACGTCGCGCTCAGCAGTCTGATACACCACTGGCGGGCCAATCTGATCTTGGCATTGGGAATGGCGGCCGCGACCGCCGTCTTGACGGGCGCGTTGATCGTGGGTGACAGCATGCGTGCCAGCCTTCGCAACCTGGCTCTGGATCGTTTGGGCCGGATCGATGAGATGGTGGTTTCCGACGGCTTCTTTCGCGTTGCGCTGGCCGACGAAATTGGCGAACTGGAAGCGTTTCAAAAAAGCTACCGTGATGCAGAAGCGGCCATTGTGTTTCCCAATGGCAGCGTCGAAAACCGCGACGATACCGTGGGTGACAATCGACTGATCCGACGGGCGTCGAATGTCAATGTTCTCGGCGTGACGCCGTCGTTCTGGTCGTTGGGCGATCGGATCTTGTCGGAAACGAAGCCGATGTCCGGTCGCCAGGCGATAATTAACCAGACGCTGGCGACGCGGCTGGAATTGCGTTCGGAAGACGCGATCGGCACCAGGCTCACGCTGCGGATACCCAAGCCCACGCAGCTGCCGTCCGATAGCGCGCTGGGCAAGAAACGAGACCTTGTCGAGAGTCTGGTGGACCTGGAGGCGGTGCAGGTCTTGCCAGACAGGAGCCTGGCCAGATTTGGCCTGCGTCCCAGCCAGCTTGAGCAAGCCAATATTTTCGTGCCCCGGCAGCTTTTGGCCGAGGTGTTGTCGCGGGAAGCTCTGCAGCACAAGAGTGGGGCACAGGCCAACGTCATCTTTCTGGCGGGCCAGGATCCAGATCGTCCGCCGACATCGCAACAGTCAGACCGGCTGTTTGCCGCGCTGCAGCCATCGCTGACGGACCTGGGCCTGAGGCTGAAACACGTGGTACTTCAGCGGACCGGCGAGGAAGAAAGCGTCGCCGAGTACTACAACCTGTCGTCGGATCGCCTGGTGTTGACAGACGAAATCGTGGCTTCGGTCCAGGCAGCTTTTCCGGATGCCGTGCCAGTGTCCACCTATCTGGCCAATGACATTCGAAAACAGGGTACCGAATCGGGCATCCCGTTTTCGATGATCTCCGCGATTGATATCGGTCCCGGCTTTCCATTGACCGATGTCAACGATCAGCCCATTGGTGCGCTGGCTTCAAACGAAATTGTCTTGAATAAATGGGCGGCCGAGAATCTGGACGCGGAACCTGGCGATGGTATCCAGGTCCGTTTTTTTGAGCCGGAATCGGTTCACGGGAAATCCGTCGAACGTCAGGCGGATTTCAAACTCAAGGCGGTCGCCAAGCTGGCCCAGCCGAGCCTTCCTTTTCAGGTGCGTCGACGCCAAGTCATTCCCGCCCAATTTGAAGATCAAACGCCAACTCTGGCCAACGATCCGGACTTCACGCCGGAGGTGCCGGGCCTGACTGACGCCGAGAGCATTGAAAAATGGGATTTGCCGTTTGAAACCGCCGGCAAAATCCGTGCGGCGGACGATGTGTACTGGAACGAGTACCGGACAACGCCCAAGGCCTATATTTCCCTGGGCAGCGGTCAGCAGCTGTGGCAGAGTCGCTTCGGTAAAACAACCTCCTTCCGGATTCCAGTCGCCGTCGGCAGCCTGGCAGACGTGGAACAGGCGTTGCTGAAGCAGTTTAGGATCGACCAGACGCCACTGGGCTTTCGCATTGTGAGCCTCAAACGGAATGCCATCGACGCTTCCTCGGGCTCGACTCCTTTCGACATCCTGTTTCTGGCGCTCAGCATGTTCGTGATTGCTTCGGCGCTGATTCTTGTATCGCTGTTGTTTCGATTGACGCTGAATCGGCGATCCGCGGAGATTGGGAGCTTGCTGGCGACTGGATTCCCGCGTCGCACCGTTTCCCGTTTACTGCTGCTGGAGATGTCGGCCGTGGCTCTGGGCGGCGCATTGATTGGCATTGGGCTGGGTATCGCCTACGCCGCCTTGATGATCCATGGCCTTCGCACCTGGTGGTTGGGCGCGATTTCCAAACCGGTTCTGGATCTGAAGATTTCGCCGCAGATCCTGGCGATCGGGGCCGTTAGCGGGCTGGTGATCTGTTTTCTGACAATCGTCCTGACCGTGCGTGGATCCCGAAAGTACTCGATCCTGCAGATGTTGTCCGGTGAACTTGACCGTGCCGGGGCGGTGACCGCTGGTCAATCCAGATGGGGCGACCGCTTCATGATGCTCGCTTTGCTGGGCGCGGTGGCGTTGTCCATTGTCGCGGCTTTTCTTGGCGGCGAACCGCAGGCGGGCGCGTTCATGGGAGCTGGTTTTCTGGTCTTGACCGCAGCGCTGCTGGCGGTCTACCGATACCTGACCCAATCGGTAGATCGCCGGCGGGACGTTTTCACGTTGAGCAGTTTGGCCTCGATGTCGGGGCGCAGAAATCCAATGCGCAGTACGCTTACCATCGGACTGGTGGGCGTCGCCAGTTTTTTGATTGTGGCGGTCAGCTCCTTTCGCCTCGCGCCCAGCGAAGCAGGCACCGCTGGCTTTGATTTGATTGCCCACAGTGACCAGCCGATATTCGAGGATCTGTCGGACGTTTCCGACCAGCAGCTGGAAGCCTTTTCCATTCGCGTCCAGGCTGGTGAAGATGCGAGTTGCACCAATCTTTATCAATCGAGCCAGCCGCGCGTCCTGGGAGTACCACAGTCGTTCATCGCTGACTTCGATGCCGATCGTCCCGCCTTTCGCTGGTCCGCTACGACTGCCGAAACGGCCCAGGAACGAGCCAACCCCTGGCAGCTTCTGAATCGAGAATTGCAGGGAGGACGCATTCCGGTAGTGATCGACAAGAACACGGCCAATTACAGCCTGAAGCTGTTTGCCACCGGTGTCGATTACCCGGTGGAATTCGATACCGGCGAGAAGGTTGTTTTTCACGTGGTTGGTTTTCTGGAGAATTCGATTCTGCAGGGCAGTCTGATCGTTTCCGAGCAGCATTTCACAAGGGCCTTTCCCGACGTATCAGGCTATCGGATGTTTCTGATTCGGGCACGGCAGCAGAAAAATGCCGCAGCGGACATGACCACCATGGCCTCCAGCTTGGAAGATCGTTATGGCGATCAGGGCTTTGACGCGGAATCGGCTGCCATCAAACTGGCAGAGTATCAACAGGTCCAGAACACCTATATCAGCACGTTCCAAACCCTGGGTGCGTTGGGTCTGTTGCTGGGTACGTTTGGGTTGGCTGCGGTTCAGATTCGCAATGTGTTGGAACGCCAGAAGGAATTGGGCTTGATGCGTTCGGCAGGATTCAGTCTGCGAAGACTGAGCTGGCTGGTCTTGCTGGAAAATATCTGGCTGTTGCTGGTCGGACTGGCCGTGGGATTGGGATCCGCGCTGGTCACGACGCTGCCCCATTACTTTGCCGGTGGTGCGTCAATACCCTGGATGGAGTTGGCTATGCTGTTCGTCCTGATTCTGCTGTTTGGACTGCTGTCAGCGGCGATGGCCTCTCGAATCACTGGCCGACTGCCTCTGATCCAGTCTTTGCGAGTATAGCCGCCTGGTCGCACTTGTGATTGGGTGACATCGACTTATAATCGAGCAGAGTATCCGGCATCCGGGTCGGTAAGTGGTTATGGCGGTGTGGCGGAATTGGCAGACGCGCTTGATTCAAAATCAAGTTCCCGAACGGGAGTGAAGGTTCGAGTCCTTTCACCGCTATTGGATCAGGAAAACGCGGGCTAATCCGAACGCCGATGCGTCCATCACATCAATGACCAGAATCCTGATCAGAAGGGAGCGGCATCCAGCAGGGCTGATGCCTACGCCGTCGGATCAAGCGAGCCTGGCGGTTCACCGAGTTGGGGAAATACCTCAAGTTTTCCTTGAGCCAATGCGACAATTTCTGGACCGGATACCAATATGCAGCCTGTCTTTCTTGCCGCATCGATGGCTGATTGGGTGAACGCGCTGTTGGTGATAACGGCACAATGCGAGCAGCCATAAATCGTCTTCCCCGTAAATGCCTGTTGAACCGCATCGTTTCCAACGCTTCCCGCATATCCCTTTGCCTGAATCGCAATTGAGATTCCGTTCTTGCGAGCGATCAAATCTATTCCCTGGTCACCGGTGGTCTTGGTCATTTCCACGGCATAGTCATGGCAACCCAGTATCTTTTGCAGGAATTCTTCCCATGGCGCTCCACGCAACTGCCGCCAGTTTGAGGCAAGCAAATCCGCAATGGTTCGTTCAAATTGGAGCCTGTTGCTTGTCAACAATGCTTCCATTTGTTCATGAATCCGTGCAACCGTCTCGTCAAACCGCCCCGCGACCACAACCGCTTCCTGGTATTCATTCCAACGAGTCTGATGGAGCGTCGAAAAGTAGGCGATGTCGTCGTCAAGCTCCCGAATCCGCTCGGCAGGATATGCATATTCTGGTTGATTCACGATCCACAGGAACAGAAGCGGGACAGCCGTGATTAACAAATATGCGATGGCTGCAAACAGTAACGAGCCGGACAGAAACCACGCTGGAAAAAACAGCAGCAATACAAGTACACCACAAATCGAAGCCGCCAATGCGATATTCCAGCTTGGGTCTTTCGCGAAGTTCTTGTGGTGCCAACCGGCGGCCAACATCATGGCCCGCTTACACTTGAGCTGGAAAATTCTGCGACGTACATCGTGCAGTTCCGACTTGATTTCACGGCACGTCCTATCTGCAATTTGGAAGCTCTCTGTCGCCGCCCTAAGCTGCTGTTCGACGTGGCGAAGCTGTTCGTTTATTGAGGACATGGTCAAGGCACGACCATCGCGACACGGGGCCGGTTCATCCCATCGGTGATTGGAGCATCAAGGGTATCAACCCACAGGAATTGGGCTGTTCTGCCTCATTCCAAACCGTCATTCCTGACTTGGAAAGTTAATCCCTCGATAACTTCAGAAGATTTTAATGGGCAAACGAAGGCGTCGCCAGTTTGCCGGCCAACAGAAGGTCGGGCTCTGAAGTGGACCCCGATTAATGGACCACCGACGGGCAATGCCTGAATGGAACGCTGAAAGCGATTTGCTCGGTTGGGACGGTAGGCATCCCACGTTAAGGCTCAAGCTGGCTGGCCAATTTGCCAACAATCCGGATTCCTGAATTTTTGCGAATTGAGCTACCAGACCACGACGCTTTGAACGACCACCACGGTTCGTATCGGAAGCTGGTGGTGAGGCGCATGGCTCGCTCGGGACGTTCAGGTCGGCATGGTGATTATCCAGATGGCAGACGACTCGGCCGCCGCCGAAATCAATTATTCTGATTTGGATTTCGGAATCGAGTTTGCATTGACAGACGTTTGGATTACAACCAAGCCAAATCGAGCCGCCTGTCCATCAATCAACCCAGCGAGTATTCCGCGATGATGCCCTACTTGAAAACCGCTTCTGCCTGTTTGGCATGCATCTTGGCCGGGACCCAATTTGCGTCATTGTTATGGGCTCAGCCTGAATATGAGATTATCAGCCTGGGCCAAATGGGAGAGTCCAATAGCGGTGGACAGGCCATCTCTCCAAGCGGGCAGTATGCCGCTGGCTTCAGCGACACCGAACCGTTTTTATGGGAATCGGGAGTGGGTGTGACGGCCTTGACATCTGCAGCCACGAGGCCGTTCAGCATGCCACAAGCGGTTAATGACGCCGGTACGATTGCAGGTATCGGAGCGACCACCTTTTTTGGATCGAGTGCATTGCCCATTGTGTGGCAGGATGGCCTCGCTGTGCTTGTCGAATTGCCGGCAGGTGAGTCATTGGGGCGAGCCTATGGAATCAACAACAGCGGATTGATCGTTGGCTCGGTGGATGGAGGCTCGGTCGAACGGGCCGCCACGTTTTCTCTTGATGAGGCAGGTGCGGTGCTGACGCAAACACTGGCGGGTGGCACGTTGACCACCGCGTTCGGCGTGAATAACTCGGGCAGGATCGTCGGCATCGCGAACGATCCGATGAACGCGGCGGTTACCAAGGGTTTCTACCTGGATCCCGGCGATACCGAAGCGACAGACATCGGCGCTTTAACCGGTATTGGGCATAACAGCGCGATTGCGTTCGGCGTCAGCGACACCGGCTTGATTACCGGGTCGAGCTCGTTTAACGCGGGTGTTAACGGTCGTGCCTTTCTCTGGTCCGAGGCAGATGGCATGATGGAAATCGGATTGCCGAAAGGGACGTCGACTGCCAGCGGTCGCGGGGTCAACAGTGAAGGCTGGGTGGTTGGTACCGCCGGTGGAGCAACTGCGATTCCCTTTCTGTACGACGGCCAAGTCACCTATCGTCTGCAGGATGTTATTACCGCCGGGGGCGCGGGTTGGGACCTGGTTTCCGGAACGTCCAACGGGGCGTTTGATATTGCCGACGACGGGACGATCACGGGTCGTGGGTTACTGAACGGAGAATTAACGGCGTTTGCCATGATCCGATTGCCGGCCGTGTTGCTGGGAGATGTCAACCTTGATGGCGTAGTCAGTTTGCTGGACGTCGACCCATTTGTCGGCCTGATTTCCGAGGCAGAATTCCAAGCCGAAGGGGATATCAATGGGGATGGCGTGGTGAATTTGCTGGATGTCGATCCGTTTGTCGCCCTGTTAACCGGAGCCTGAACGCTAGACTGGCATTCAGGTCTTGCGAGTTGCTGCGGGCTGGTACACCAGGCGTCCATCATCCACCGTGGTTCGGGAGATGGAAGATGACGCCCCTGGTAAGGCGGATGAGCAACGCTGATTCATGGTGTTGGGTTGGCATTTCGTTGTTTCAATTCGTTGATCATATGGTTGAACTGCTTTTGCCGTCTATGATGGTCGGGCAGCGCCACCAGCGCGGCAATGATCAACAGCCAATGGACGACCAGGATACCGAGCCCCCGCCGCCATTGCGTTGGATTGGGTCTTGTCTGCAGGAAACGAATCCAAAATGCTGAACTCAACGTAAGGCAGCCTACGCACACTAACGCGTTGGTAAATACTTGACCATTGAGCAGAAGCGAGAAGCAGCCGGCAATGAACAGCAGGGCAACGGTCCGGCCATAGGGAGGGCCAGAAACACGTTCAACTCCTACACCCGCCAGTTCCGTGGAACACGAATCGGGTGATTGGTAGGGGTTGGGCTGGTTCATCTGCAATCCGCGTCAGCACAAAGCTGACCTGCCTGAAGGAAACACAGACAAATTCATGAATTTGTCACAACTGCCATGGTCGGATACTCATGCCTGTCTCACCTTTCCTGTGACTCGACTGGTCGGACGAATCTTAACAGATAGGTGTTGTCTTGTGGTGTCGATTCAAACCTGGTGGGCGGAAATCGAATCCAATCCCGGCTCGTCCTCGGCGGACGATAACTTGCCGCTCAACGATGCCATGATGAATACCGGCAGAAAGTTGAAGTTGAATCGGCTCCCGACGGCGGTTGGTACGTAGTACCTGGCCGCCGGCAAGCGGATCGGATTCGCCGCCATCGGGGCCCTGCGTCGACGCCTCCGGACCGTAATGAGCGGGCAATCCGCAGCTGAACAAGGGTGTTTTTTGGGCAAATTTGACCTGCCTTTCAGTTTGGACTTGGAAAAAATCCAATCGAAACGATCATGGATACGTGCCATAAACCGGATTTCGCGGCCAATCTTCCCTGGTCGATTTTTCCGCTTCCCGATAGCTGGTAGGAACTGTGATGAACCGAATGCTGAGATATTGCCTGCCCTTGATTCTGTTCGCCCTGATGATCAGTCTGTCGACGACGTTGTCGGCTCAGAGTGTTGCTCGCCTGTGGAATGAGGCGCTTCTGAACGCGATCCGCATCGACTTCCCCGCACCGACCGTGCATTCCCGCAATCTATATCATACTTCGGCTGCCATGTATGACGCCTGGGCCTGCTTTGAACCCAATGCAGAGGGCTTATTCTACCTGGAAAAGCATATCGCCAATGATGTACCGGTAGCGCGGCGGGAAGCGATCAGTTACGCCGCCTATCGCGTTCTGTCACATCGCTACCAACTCGCCGTCGATCCCGAAGCGTCGCAAGCGTTGTTTGACAATCTGATGTCGAGCCTCGGTTACGACTCGACGGTCACCACGACGGAAGGAGAATCACCGGCAGCCATTGGAAACCGGATTGCTCAATTGATCATCTCAAGTTCGCAGAACGATGGATCCAATGAGTCGTTCAATTATCAGGATCCGACCGGCTACGATCCCGTCAATGAGCCGATGATCGTTGATTATCCGGATGTGCTGCCGCCGAATTCTGATCCGCTGGACGATCCCAACGCGTGGCAGCCCCTGTTCATCGATTCTGCCGTGACGCAAAACGGTCAGGTGGGTACGGATTTGCAGGAGTATATCGGCCCGCACTGGGGATTCGTCACTACATTTGCCTTGGCCAGCAAGTCAGGACCCAACAGTTGGTCCGACATCGATCCAGGACCGCCGCCGTTATTGGGTGGCGATGGAGACCAGCAGTATCGTGACGACGCGGTTCTGTTGATTCAATACAGTAACGCGCTCGATCCGTTTGAGGGGCCGGGCACGGAGATCATTAACATCTCGCCCAATACCCAGGGCAATCGACCGTTGGGAACGCACGACGATCAGGGGTATCCGTTCAATCCGATCACCGGCAAACCGTATGAAGATAATTTCGTCAAGTCCGCGGATTACGGACGCATCCTGGCGGAATATTGGGCCGACGGACCGGAATCGGAAACGCCTCCCGGCCACTGGAATTTGATCGCAAACGAAGTGGCCGATGATCCGCGGACGATCAAGCGCATCGCCGGACAAGGGCCAGTCGTTGACGATCTGGAGTGGGACGTAAAGGTCTACCTGGCTTTGAACGGAGCCACGCATGACGCGGCTGTGGCCGGCTGGGGTGTTAAACGCGAATACGATTATGTCCGGCCCATCACCATGATCCGCTTCCAGGGCAGCCTGGGGCAGGCGTCCGACCCGGGACTGCCGTCCTACAACGAAGATGGCCTGCCTTTGATTCCTGACCTGATTGAATTGATCACCGCGAAAACGATTTCACCCGGTGGCCGACATCGCAACGTCTACGACAACGCCAACCAGGATAGCGACGGAAATTTCCTGCTGATTTTCACTCCGGCACAGCTGGTGGGTAAGGTTGCCGTCAAGTCGTGGAACCATGAGCCGGAGGATCCGGAAAATGAAGTCAGTGGGATCGACTGGATACTGGCTCAGAACTGGGTTCCCTATCAGGATGACAACTTCGTTACGCCCGCGTTCGCAGCCTACGTATCAGGCCACAGTACGTTCAGTCGGGCGTCCGCGGAAATCCTGTCGCTGATGACGGGTGACTCCTACTTTCCGGGCGGTCTGGGTGAAAGGGAGTTCAGTGTGGACTTTCTTGATTTCGAAGACGGTCCCACGGAGCCGGTCACCCTGCAATGGGCTACGTATTATGACGCCGCCGATGAAGCAGGCATTTCCAGACTGTGGGGCGGTATCCACATCCCGGCCGATGATTTTGAGGGTCGCATCATGGGGTCAGCCATCGGAATGAGGGCTTTTGAAAAAGCCGAATCGTTGTTCCTGGCCAACCTGATTCGAGGTGACCTGAATGGCGACCAGGAAGTGACGCTGTTGGACGTGGCGCCATTCGTCGATTTGCTGGTCGGTGGCGGCTATTCGCTGAATGCCGATTTCGACAATGACGGAGCGATCACGCCCACGGATGTCCAGCCATTTGTGGACGCCATTATCGGATTCTGATCCGTATCACCGATCCGAAGGATTGTGCGGTTGTATGAATCGGTGGCAGGCCGTCCGGACCACCTGTCGCCGTTTGCTGACGGTGAGTTTCATGTGAGGACATTCCTCGTTTCGGTGAAGATATTCTGGAGGCTTTCGATTGAATTCGAATGAATGACGGCACGTTCGAACGGGCATTTGAACGGGCCTGCCAGGTGCAGCGACTCGTGGTCAACGACTGGTGGAACTGAGGGCCCGCATTGACGTCTGCTCAGATTGGCAACACGTCGGAAGGGGATCATCCCGAAACGGACTATCCCGAAAACCCGTAGCCGATGTGGCAACACTTCGGGCTGGCCCTGCCTTTGACCTGAGCTCGAAGCACTTCCCCCCGAATTCTTGCGAATCCGGCTACGTTGAATTCTTGCGAATCCGGCTACGTTGAATTCTTGAGAATCCGGCTACGTTGAATTCTTGAGAATCCGGGTACGTTGAATTCTTGCGAATCCGGCTACGTTCCCATCGTTGGGAAAAATGATAGCGGCACAGTCAACGCGCCCGTGGGACTCGCTCTAAAAGCCGTTGCCGGTGGTAAACCCGCCCGATCGTGGACGCGATGATCGCCGGGAAGAGGAGGGCCTCGACGGGCGACGTGATGAGCGTCGCGTACCGGGAAAGCCCAGCGAGATCCTGCCGCGGCGTGAAGCCGAACCACGGCGGCGATAGACACTTCTCTGCGCCGCCCCCTTCAGCGCATCGGCTGCCAACTCCACCATCGTGTGCAGCAGGACCTGGGACGAGGGATCGCTGAAGATATCGGTCGCCTGTTGCTGGGCCCAGCTCTCCTCGAAATGCTGATTCTGTCGCAGTTGACGCCAAAATGAACGTGTATTCAATTCGCCGTTGAGGTAACGTTCGACCCATGCGTTGACGTTGAAGTTGTTGACAAAAACTGAACGGCTGGAATCGAAGTTGGACGATCGAAAGCGTTGCACGATCTGATTCAGGCCATTCTGTCTGTCAACCAGCACGTTTCGTTGACGGTTGAGTTGAGTAAACTCCGGCTGCAACTGATCCATTTCGTTATTCAGAGCGACAATGTCCGCCACGATGGCGTCGTCGGTCGGCTCGGCTGTCTGGCGAGCTCGCTGTTGCAACAGCTCCGTCTCCATTTTTTCCAGGTGATTTCGCATCCGGTTCATGGCTTCGTCGTAGAAACGTCCCCGGGAATCCAGCAGTTCATCCAGTTCCGATTTAAGCAGATCGATCTGTCGATTCCGCTCGGCCATCTGGTACACCAGGGCATCCCGCTCTTTGCCCAGCGCATCCCCCTGGACGATTACGTCCGTCAGTCCGACCTCCTGTTCGATCTTCGCTTCCATGGCCTCGATTTGTTCCATCAGGCTATTGAATTGATCACGTCGACGCTGCAACTCAGCCGCCATCAGGTCCGGCGTGACTTTCAGGAATTCGTAGCTGTCGCGAGCCGATGCATAACCGATAAAATTGGCCAGCCATTGATCGAGCCGCCGGGTCAAGCCACCGTAATGATAATCGGAGGTACCAAACTTGCGCGCGTACAGGTATCGGAACAACTGGCTGTTGTCGTAAGAGGGCAGCTTCTGAGCAGCTTCCCGTTGCATCTGTTCCATGCGGGCTTCGTTACTGGTCAGTCGTTGTTCCGCTCGGGCGGCTTCGTTGGTCAGCCGTTCGTATTCCGGGATCTTTTTCAGACGATTGGCCACCTCTTCCTGCAGGCGGTCGCGCTGAGCTGCTTTTTCATTCAGATCGTCGGTGACCTCGTCGGTTTTCTGTTGCCATTGATCGATTTGTTGTCGGGATTGATCGATCGAAGCAATCAATTCCTGTTCACGACGCTGCTTGCGGCGGGCGATCTCCTGAATTTCACCTCGCACTTCCGAAAACGTCTTTTCAATCGCTTCGCGGGAAAGATCAGGCAGATACAGGCGGGATAGATCGAGGAAATTCTCGCCCCGTTCCGACATCAGCTTGGAGACTCGCTGATCAATCTGGCTGGCGGAATTCTCCAACGCGACCGCTTGATCGCGAACACCGGCCAAAGCCCGTTGCAACTCCTTGAAAACCTGCGAACCTCTAATTGCCATCTGCATCTGCCTGTTAGTTCAACTGAATACTTCGCGGACACCGGGTTACCGCGGCGACTACCAGCGGGTTATCTGAGCTTCACGTGTGAGTGGCATCTGATCTGGAGCGGGCATGATCATCTGAATATCCGTTTCCCCGCGCCGCTTGATGGCGAAGACGGTTTCGTCCAGTACGCCATCACCTTGCTTGTCGGCCAATAGTCGTTCGTAAACAGCACGGGGCACGCGTTCTGCCCAGCGGGAAACCGTTTCCGTCGTGTCGGTTTCTGCATTGCGGATGGAACGCGGCAAAACGGTTCCGTCGGCCTGTCTGGCCTCCACCACCAGGTAGTAGCCCGATAATCGCTTCCCCTGTTCGTCTTCGTAATTTCGTTCAAAACCGGATTTCTGGTTTTCACCACCCACCACGGTAATCGTGAAATCTTCTTTCAGCTGCTGTTCCATTTGTTCCAGCTGCTGTTCCAATGGCTCCAGCTTTTCCGGTTCCGCGTTGTCGTAGTGCGTGCGCGACTCGTTCTTTAACTTGTCGACGCGCGACAACACCTCGGGCGAAGTCGTAATCGAGCGGATGGATTGAACGTACCGATCGATCTGCTGTTGAGCAGCATCCAAATTCTGTTGCCGAATATTCTTTGCCGAAAAGGGAGCAAAGGGTGCCAGCCACAACGCCCAAATCGTTGCGCCGATCAGGATCGCGGACAGCAGCACGCCGAAGATCAGATGGCGACGGATGTACAGGTGAGCCAGCCACAATGAAAACCCAGGCCGGGGATCCTGGTACTGATGCAGGTGATCGTAGTACCAGTCGACTGCGGCATCCGCCTGTAGCTCTGTCAGTGGCTCACCGGTCAGCTGGGCCGTTTCCATCAGTCTCTCACGCAGCCGTTGCTTGATCTGTTCGCGGTTGAATTCGCGCTCCACCACTTCCTGCTCTCGCCCCAGCTCCGAGGCAACATCCAGGATCCGCAGCATCTCCTCCAGATCCATGCCCAATGGAGGCACGGCGTCGGCAGTAATCGGTTGGCTTTCGGGGAGGCTGGATTCGATATCGGACATGCTAACGCCTGGGCGCCTGTTCTGGAGTTGAGAGGATGCGACGAGAATGTTTATCACACGGCATCAACTCAAATTGTTGCCATTCTGGATTGGGCCGCAACTGCCACTCAAGGTTGCTCGTGAACCGTCGTCGGCTACGGTTTGGCGATTTGAGAGCCGCCAGTGTGGCCTCCAGGTGCCGATCCGGCAATTTGCTGTTTTGATTGGCCGGCCAAATGAATCAATGACTGTGTCATGACGTCTTCCCGGGCCTGCTGCAATCAAAACTGCCCACGCGATTCCAATCGATGAAGTATGCGTTAGCCGGCCACCACTTGGCAAAATTATGGATGTAGGCAAGATCTCGAACAACGATGCCAAGACAAAACCCACAAAAACCGATGGTCAATTGGGTCCGGAACGCCGATGGAGGCAGCAGGAACAAAATCATGGTGGTGACAAAGAACGCCAGGGCCGCCGCGAAAGCCGGCCCTGTCTTCTTCAGCAGCAGTCGCGCTGCACTGGGTGGTGCATCTCTTAGACTGAGTAATTCGGCCGCTAACCGCTCCAGCTGATCCGGATTGAGGTGTGCGTCGGCAGCCGATTGAGGACGACGGGTATCCAATGGAGGTGAGGCGTAGGGGTTGGTCTGTTTCATCTTTGGGGCTCGACAATTTGAATCGGGGGCCATCTGGCCCCATGGCATCACAGGTCTGGCGAGGTAGGAGAACCAATCCGAACATGCGATCCGCGACGGTACGAACTCGCAGCACGTGCGAGCGGATCCATTCAGCGGATCGATCGGCAAGCACTCGCTCGTCCATCAAGCTTGTACTGGGATGTTTGCCCACGTCTGCATTTTGCCTGACTGGCATTGCCAAATCGTATGCGCTGGAAATCTCATGGTCCGGTTGTACCAGATTTTTCGAATCGGCCTAATGTCGCGGATCGCCTTGTTAGTTGGTTGCCAGCGACGATTGTGCACCTCATCCGCTGATCGTCACGATACTGCCATTAGTAGACTTGACGGCTGACGCCGATTGGCGCCATGCGATAACCCAACCGAGGTAGATTATGAAACGATTGTCGGTACTTATCGTAGTTGCGATTGCCCTGACGGCAGTGTCGACAGTCGACGCCCAGGAAAACCAGGTCATTGGCGCTGCCGAACCTGCCAGCCAATGGGTTCAAGAGCCGGTCTACCGGCCTTACAAGAGGCGGTTCTTTCGTCGGGGTTCAACACCACGGCCTCGTTATACTCAGGCCGATCGCATTCGTGATGTCCGTACCGAGCAGTTCACCCAACGGTACCCCCGCTTCATTGGCGGTTTTCATTACAGCCATTTCACCAATGTTGGAGTCTCCCCCGGAGACATTGGTTTTCGTGGCAACGGCATTTACTGGACGCCGTGGTAAGTTGGGGGTTGCGACGTCCTTCCAGCTTGCCGATTCAAGGTCGCATTGACGGACGATTACTTCGAATCGGTTGCCCATTCCGATGAGACGGATCTCTGATAGGGCATGGCAGGCGGCCGGGCGGCAATGAATTCCAAGCCACGACCTGCGACGCTTGCCGCGTTAAACACCAACCGTCCAGGAATCCAGCCGACGGCCGATCAATGATCTTCCCGTTCGACGACGTATTGCTGAGGCCATAGAATCCAGTCTCCGTTCGCGTCGTCATTGCGTTTTGGAAAGTAACCGCCGGGATGAGGCAAGACCCCATGTTTTTCACCGATCGTACCACCATCATCAATGCCATCGTTGCCGACGCTGTAGATGATGGGGCCGTCGTCGTTTATCGTGAACTTGAGGAACTGACCATTGATCTGATCCAGCGGGAATTCGGCGATGAATTCCGGTGCGACTTGATCCATTGACTCGGGCCACTGACGGAACTTCAGGTAATGCCGCTGGAATGCAATCGCTGCGACCACGCCCTCCTGTCGACCGACGGTTCGATCGGTCGCTCCCTTGATGGCGTCGAGTGCGGGGAACAGCGTGCTCAACACCGAGAATTTCCAGCGATTTTCTTCCAGAAACTCATCAACCTTTAGATCCCTGGAATCCCAGAACGGCTTGGCCATTTCTTCCTTGTAGACATCCAGCAAGGCGTCCGCCGTTTCCGTCGTTTCTTTACGGGAAGCTATTACGAACATCGTTGCCGGTTCGGCCGCTTTGCGGGCGACGGATACCAGCCCCGGATATTGGTCGAGTTCGGGAATCCCATAGTCAAAACCGCCTCTTCCTACGTAAGTGATTGATTCAAACGCTTCCAAACCCGCGGGCGTGATTCGGCCGTCGCCGTTCCCATCATCGGTATAGATGCGTTGAATGACATCGTGGAACATCGCCCGTTCGCCCTCCAGAGTGACCCAATCTCGAAAGGAGATATTTTCGATGGTCTGCTGGAGTTCAGCCAGTTGTGCTTCCTGCAGCAGTTCAGGTGACTCGATCAGCACTTCCTCCAGTTGGTTAAAGGCGATACCGGCCACGGCGTAGCCGACCAGCGTGCCGACCAACATATTGCAATCGGTAGCCTGTCGAGCCAAACCCAACATCGTCTGAATGTTCTCAGCGGCCCGCGCGGGATCATTCTGTTCTACCGCCCAGCGGGTATCCACAACGAAAATTCGTGCGGCTTTGCGAAACGACTGGATATGCGGCAACAGAACGCCAACGACACATTGATCCAGCAATTCGGGCGTTCCGTCGTCCAGATTTTCGCTTTCGTCCCAAACCGTGATTTCTGATCCCCGTTCGCGGCTCGGGAACAGTGCGGCAAAGTCCTCGTCGGAGTACCTGGAAATATCGGCTTGCAATTCCAAGCCGAGTGACGGTCGCTTGGCGCCCAGGCGGAAAGTATCCAGCAGTCCCTGCAGTTCGTCCAATCTCGCGACCGCTGCGGGCCAGCCCGGATCTCCCGGCCTGATCAGGCGGCCGGGGCGATTACTGTCGTCGGGATGGAACAGAGCCGAGAGGTCCATTTTCCCCCCGTCCGAAAACCCATATTGAATCCATGCGGTTCGGTAGATGGGCCACGCCTTGTCTTCCTCCGGCGTTTCACGCATCGGCCGATTTAGTTCGACCATGAAGTCCGTCGTCGGCTGCGGCCGCCCGGCATGAAAATAGGCCATGACCGCCAGGTAACTACCGGCCAACGCCAGCGTCAGTCCACCCAGAATCTGAAAAGCTCGGAACATAATCGGACGACTCCTTGATTTTGAACGATGGATCATGCGGGCAGTTAATGCCGGGTCACCGAATTCGGCGACCAGTTCGGAAAAACCGCGGCCAGATTGCTGGCCTTCCCAAAAATGCGAAATCAACTCGTGCGTAACTTCAACTTTTTCAAACCTCAACAGACGGGATTTCCTGACTACCTTGCGGATCAGTTCCTGGACCTCATCGGGGAGGCCGGATTGAGCGATCGACCGTCGCCAGCTGACTGCTTCGTACGGAAAGAACCTCAGCAGCCCGTTGGCAAACCGGTTCAATGGCGCTACGGACGGCAAACCGGTGGTCATGCCAATCCTCCATTTGCCGCCAGACCATCCAGATCAATGCGTTGTCGAGTCACACCCAGAGCGCCCATGCCTTTGACCAGCGCCACCCATTGCTGGCGGTCAAATTCCAGCTTCTTCTTCCCCGCGGTCGTCAGCCGATAATACCGACGCTGCCGACCGTTAGGTCCCGGTTTCTGACTGGACGTGACCAGTCCTTTGGCCTCCAGGTTGTACAGCATCGGGTACAGCGTCGATTGACCCAGCTTGAAGACACCTTCCGAACGAGCCTCCAGCGATTCGACGATCTGGTAGCCGTACATCTCGCCCCGCATCAACAGTTGCAAAACGGCGGTTGGCCCCGCACCTCGCATCATTTCCCGTTCCAGTCTCATCAGGCTCAGCGCTCCGGCAGTTCCGTGGTTAAATGCTATGTACGGCATAGTATCGTGAGGATAGTATCGTGTCAAGCGTTTTCTGATGAGAAACGGGTCGGCGTTTACCGGTCAGCGTTTGCCCGTTACTGACGATTGGCAGGACGTTAGTCGAGGGACTAATTGTCGGCCGAGTTATTGATCCGGATCGGTGTCGTGATCCGGATCGGCATCGGAGGCGTCCTGCTGATTCCAGAGTTTCAGCAGCGATCGGGAGCCCTGTCTGGGGATGGAGTATTCATCCATGATTTCCGCCGTGGCCTCTTCCGCATCGACTCTTCGGAACACGATTTCACGCCGATCGTCCGCGGTCTCAAATTCAAACTTGACAAATTCGGTATCAAGGTCGCGGAGGATTTGGGTCATGTGTTCGATGTTAGCGACGGCGATACCGTTGACGGAATTCAGGACCAGTGCGTTGAAACCGGCGTAGCCCTTGGAGATCTTGTGGGGCAGCAGGGGGCTGGCCAGAACCACCAGCCTTTCGACATCCGAATTTTCGGCCGCACGCCTTACCAACGGACTTCCCGCTCGAATCAAACCCCGCAGGAAACCAGCGACGCGAACCCGAATGTTGGGTTCGGCGGAAACCATGGCCTGCAGATACGAATCAAGAAAGTCCGTGTTCGCTTCGACAAATACGGCCGGTCCGTAAACGAAGTACTTGGGGTACTGACCTTTCAGAGGTTCCATCAATTTTGGCGGCAAGCTTCCGACGGGAATCTGCAGTTCCATTTTTTTCCCATCGCGCAGAATCGTAATCGGCATCGAGCCGTTTTCCGCGATCTTCGGAACAAAATATTGAAACAGCAGACGAATACCTCCATCCAGACGGACCATGCCATCGTTGTCGATGTCATGCGGTCCAACGTGGGTCAGCACATCACCCTTGGCGAGGGGGTAGTCGTCGCGGTCATCGTTGTCCGCGTCAACGATCACGACGCCCGTTTCTTCGTCCCCCACGTTCAGGAAACTGCGAAACGCGGTGTTCCTCAAATTCTGAACCTGTTCGCGGAAATACGGCTTGCCGTCGTAATTCCCGTCCGCCACATCATCCAGGTACAACTGAATTTCCTCAGACGGAATCAGATAGCCAATGTTGTCCCCGGTCCGTAAGCGACTGGAGATAATGCCAACGACCCGGTCATCGCTGATGGCAGGCCCGCCACTGTTGCCCGGATTGATTCCGGCGTCGATCTGGATCCGCAAACCGGAAGCATCGTAAGAGTAGGCCGTGTATTCGATCCGGGAAATCACTCCTTCGGTCACCGAGATCGACGAACCGCCGGTGGGGTAGCCGTAAGCCTGCACACTGGATCTCAACCGGGGTAGACCGCTGGCAAACGAGAGCGGTTGCAGGTCATCAAACAGACTGGAATCTTCCAGCTTCAAGACAGCCAGGTCCATTTCAGGCGAGATGGATTCCACTTCGGCCGTGATCCGTTCGGAGGAATCATAGGGTTGCACGTCCAGTTGGCTGGAGTACAGCACGACATGGGCATTGGTCAGGATCTTTCCGTCGCCCAGCCAGAATCCGGATCCGCTGGTTTTGGCGATTTCACCCCGCTTCCAGGGCGTGGTCAGACTGATATTTCGTTTGGAGCTCAACACTTTAACGACATGCCGGCGAATCGCATCGTCGGCTGCATTCCGGGTTGGTTCGTCATCAGGCACGACCGCGTTGCCCTGAAGCGCTGCGGTGGATACATCGGAACCTGGGGCGTCTGCGTCTTCAACCTGAGCAAATGACAGACTGGCGATGAGTAGACCGCTACAGACAGTCAGCACGATTTTCTTCATGATTTACTCGAAACTGTTGGGTCGTTTTTGATTGCATTGGGATGGTCGGTCGTTTGGCCTGTCGCCTTGACCAAGGGAACGAGTTTAACCTGAATCCATCAGCGAATTTGAAGAATTTCGACTTTTTCCCGGCGATGCGATGTCGCTTGATCGAGAGACGGCTAGACGCTGGATCGAAATAACACAATCATGTTATCGTTCCATGTCAAGTTAAGTTGCGGCTGAATTTGCGGACTAACGGCAGCCCAAAGATGCACGCCAGCCGCCTTCGTTGGCTATTGGTCATTTTCCGATTCTCAACGATTCCTGATTCTCAACGATTTCTTCTGAACGATTTCATATGCGATTTATCTTGAAAATGTCACATACCTTTTCTTTCGTGTTGGTATCCCTGTTGATGCTCCCCTCCGCGACGCAAGCCGTGACACGTGACGGGCCCTCTGATTGGACGCAATGGCGTGGTCCGAATCGGGATAGCCGCCTCGATGCTGAATGGCCCGCGACGCTGACGGAAGCCAATCTGAAGCTGCTCTGGTCCAAGCCTTTTGGCCCCAGCTACTCTGGCCCGATCATCTCCGGCGACACCCTGTTTGTCACCGAGACACGTGACAAGAAGGAAGAAGTCGTGACGGCTCTCGATGTTCAAAGTGGTGAACCCAAATGGACCGCCCAATGGCCGGGAAGTATGAGAGTCCCTTTTTTCGCGGCCAGGAATGGTAGTTGGATCCGTTCCACGCCCGCCACCGACGGTCAGCGAATCTACGTGGCCGGGATGCTGGGCCGCCTGGTCTGCCTGGATAACGCGACAGGAAAAATCGAATGGGAAATTGATTTCTCGGAGAGGTACGGCACCAAACGGGAAGATTTCGGTCAGGTCTGTTCGCCGCTGATTGTCGACGCGGATGTTCAGAAAGATAACGCGGTTTACATTCAATGCAGCGCCGGTTTTCTCAAGTTGAATCGGTTGACCGGTGAGGAGATCTGGCGAACGCTCGATACGGGGGGAGGCATGATGTCCGGGGGAGCCTTCTCCTCTCCCTTTGTCGCGACGGTGGCCGGAAAAAAACAGATCCTGGTCCAGACCCGAGAGGAATTGGCCGGGGTGGATATGGACAGTGGCAAGGTCCTCTGGCGGCAGCCGGTGCCCAATTTTCGAGGCATGAATATCCTCACTCCCACATGCTACAAGGACACCGTGTTTACCAGTTCTTATAAACAACGCTCGTTTGGTTATCAGATTTCGGCGGGTGGTGACGGTTTCACCGTGACCGAAAGCTGGACCGCCCCCAGCAAAGCCTATATGTCCTCGCCGGTGATTATTGGAGATCACGTATTCATGCATCTGGAGAGCAAACGTCTGGCCTGTCTCGATCTGGTGAGCGGAGAAACGAAGTGGATTTCCAAGCAGCGATTTGGTGATTACTGGAGCATGGTGGCCACCGATGACAAGATCTTGGCGCTGGATTCGAAGGGCGTTCTTTATCTGTTGAAAGCCAATCCGGAAAAGCTGGAAATACTGGGTCAGGTCGATCTGGCGACCAATGATTCTTGGGCACATGTAGCGATCGTGGGTGATCGGGTTTTTGTCCGCGGCCTCAATTCAATGGCTGTCTACCAATGGCAATCGCAAGCCAGGCCCTGATTGCTCGGAATCGTTTTCAATGGGGATCGAATTGGTTCATGCGTTTGACCAGCTGCGCCAGGTCCTCAGCGACTTGATGGGCCAGCCGCTCCCCTTTCTGCGCTGTTGCCTGACCGGGATCGCCTTCCACACTGCCGGGCCAGTAGCGACGGGTGTCGCGAACGAGAATCGGTGAGGGAAACCGTCGTCTTTCGGCGGCGGGAATTCGATCCCCTCGAACCAGTTCCGGACAGACATACATCATCCGGGACGTTTCGATCTCGCCCGCGTGGACATCGCCTGGCGTGATGATAAAGTCGGCTTTTCGGGTCATGTCATAGTCGGAAACCACCGCCAGATTCAGTTCGTCCAGTTCCGCAATCGCTTGCTCACCGGCCTCCTGCATCGCGGCCAATTGCATGCTGCTGGCATGACCGGAATACAGGATGATGTTGATCATTCCCATACGGTACAGCGATTCAATGATATCCAGGATCAGCGAACGCAGGGTATCGCCGCTGATGCCAATCGTACCGGCGTGGCCCGATGCGCTGCGGCACATCCCGTAAGGCACAGGAGCCGCGACAAACACGGAAACCAACTCGGCGGCCCGCTTGGCGGCGTCGTAGGCCTGGATCGTATCGGTTGCCAGTGGCAGGTGCGGTCCGTGGGCCTCCATGACGCCAAAGGGCACAATCACCGATCGACAGCTTGCTACTGCCGCGTCCACCTCGGCGGTTGTCATATGTTCCATGATCATCGAAGAAAGTCTCCTGAGTGCGGCACACGTTACACGTGCGGGCGACTCGCATTAATCAAACCATCGGTCGGGGAAGTCGTCGCGCCGGATCTTGCTCAAGTCCCGGCGGATGCGATCCAGCTCCTGACGTTCAAACTTGCGTTGTTTCTTCAAACGTCGGTACTGTTTCCTTGTATCGGCCTGGGCCATCCATTTGTCAAAACGTTCAGCGGCTGAAGCGTGGTCATTCAAATCGCCCAGGGTCGACTGTAAATTGCGAACGGTGGAATACAGCGGTTTGTCTTTGGTGTGGGGCAGAATGTCGGCGGAGATGTCGATCGCGTATCGAAGTTTCTTGGCCTGGATCCGCAGGCGATGAACCTTGCTGGCTGAAAACCGACTCTTGGAAAAATTGATTTTCTGAAGGGATCCCAGGAAACGTTGGTAGACTTTCTCCAATCGGGCGGGCAAGGCGTGCCGAAGAATCGCTTCTGTCGATTTCCGCTTTAGTGTGGCCAGCAGTTTGGTCTGTTGCATCGAGAATTTTCCGGACTCACATAGCTTGTTCTGCAGTTCGCGGATCGGGATCGTTGCCTGCCTACGCCGTTTTTCGACTCGCCTGGCAATGGAACTGTCCTTGTTCATGATCCTCTTCTTGGCGTAGCGGATTGCGAAGACATCCAGATCGCGGGCATTACCGGCAGCCCGTCGGATGCGTCTCAGGTTGCGTTTCCACCACTTGAGTTCCCGCCGCGTCAAGGCGTCCTGAAACAGTTCGATTGCGGCAATCGCCCGACGTGTGCTGATTCGCAACTGATGAACGTATTCCGTAGACTCCTTGTAGCGTGTTGCTGCCATTACCAGGTAGTCATGCACTGACTGCAGACGTTGTTGCAGGATGCGTACGGCGTCATCGTTAGAGCAGACATCCGGAGTAGACAGATCGCTTTGAATCTCCTGATTCGACATGGAATGCGGCATTGCAGTCAACGTTGTAAAGTGGCGTCAGGGGTAACCGGCAAAACCAAGATAGAGCTTCCGCCACCAACATTCAAATTCGAAAGCCACCGACTTGTGCCGTGACTCCCGGCAGATGTTTCCCCGGATGATGTTTTGGCACGGAAATCACAAAAAAAAAGGACCGACATTCCTGACGGCCCTTTGATTATGGTCGCTCAAACTTGGCTTGCCTTGGATTAGCCGCCACTCAGCAGAGCGACAAATGGGTCGACGTCCAGCAGGCTGACAACTCCATCCTGGTTGACATCTGCTTCGCACTGAAAGCCTCCAGCGGTCAACAGACTTACAAAGGGATCTACATCCAAAAGCGTTATTTCCCCATCCTGATTCACATCACCCGGCAAGCACTTCTCCGCGGTGGTTACCGTCAGCGTTGGAGCGAGGCGTGGTGATTTGGGGTTGTCTGGGTCCTCCACAAAGGACTGTCCACCAAAGGTCCCAACGACCATATCGTCGCCAGCTGCCAATGCAAGACGAAGACGACCACCGTTGACCACGACGTCGCTCAGGGTGGCCAGTGCATCCCCTTGAAAGTCAAGGAAGACCTCTGTCTCGGCAGCGAAACCTGTGGGCGTGAAGAAGGCTGAACCAAGTGCCGTAGAGAATGGATCGAAAGCCGGATCAATGGCAGCCAAACCGTTGTTACCGACCTGGTAAGAGGGTACGCCATTGGCGGGATTATCAGCGACCGAGATCAAATTGGTGTCGGTGTTCTGGACCAAGTAGACTTCGAATGTGCCCGGTGTGGCAAAGCCAGCTGGGAATTCGAAAAGGGTCAGCGTGGCGGAGACCGGCTCAGGCCCCCCACCAGCGAACTCGAAGTCGGCGATGGGTGTTGCGGCAAAAGGATCCGAGCTGTTGGCTTGTACGTTGAAAAAAAGGTCGGATGTGCCGTCGCCGTCCGGGGCCATCGAGAATTGGCGGATACCGCTGGTCAAGGCGTTGCCGATCGTGCCATCGTCGGTGCTTGGGGCGAACTGGGCCCGAATTTCGGCGGTCGCGACAGCTTGGCTAGTGATTACTTGAGCGTCGATGCTTGTACAGCACTGTACTACGAATGCGGCGAAGCCTAATACAAACGTTGGTCTCATCGTTGTCTCCTGACGAATAAGTTTTTTCAAAGGTAGCGAGGGAGATTGGTCTTCAAACGGCTGACCGTAACCCGCGTCATTAGCACAGTCAAGTTAACTTTTGCGTTTCTTGCACGGGAGTTCCGCCGCCTGTCCATCTTGCGGGTAATCCGGGACCTGGCAGGCAAGCCGGATCAGGATCCGGAAAGGCCTCGCAACAGCTCAAAGGTGAAAATACCCGTCGAATGCCCGTCGCTGAAGCGGATGTTGTAGGCATAGTTTCCGACCGGCTTCATGGCCGCGATGTCCAGTGGTCGGGCTTGAGCTTCGGTCAGGATGGGGAGGGAGCCTGCCGGCTGCACCGACGGTTCCTCCTCCCTGTCGGTCCGGCATGACGCGCAGGGACAGGTGTCTCTCAGTACCCGAAAAGGGATCTGCTGTTGCTGGCCATCGGACCAGCGGATCATCAGCTGGCGATCGTCCGATTTGCCCAATTCAACCGGTACAACTTCGTTCATCCTGGTTTACCTTCGCCTCAATGGATGGCCGCCACCGCGGCGGATTGAATCACATTCAGCAGACGGTCGATTTCTTCCGGCAGGTTGTAATGAACCAGTCCAATACGAACCATCCCTTCTGGTTCCAGACCAAGCTGCTCCGAAAATTCCAGCGCGTAATAGTTGCCATTCCAGACGTTAATGCCTTCCGCCGCCAGAATCCGCGCCAATTCGGTGGTCGGAATCTGTTCATGCGTGATGGAAACGGTCGGAAATCTTTCCGCCAGTCGGCTGGTGTCCGAAATTCCGTAAATCCGGATCCCCGAGATCGCGTTGAGGCCCTCAATCAGGTGGCGCGAGAGTTCCCGTTCGTACTGGCCGATGGCAGCGAACGCCTTGGCCAACGCATCGCGGCGAGATGGCAGGCTCTGGGGCGCCGCCAGTTCGCGGCCCAGGTCGGCCAGATAGTCGATGCACGCCAGCGTCCCCGCCATCGATTCGTGGGATTGGGTTCCTGTCATCCATTTGCCGGGTAACTCGTCCCCGGCCGGTCGGACTCGATAGGCTTCGGTTTTTTCCAGCAGGGCGCGTCGACCCCAGATCATTCCGATATGCGGCCCAAAGAACTTGTAGGCGGAGCAGGCCAAATAATCGCAGTTCCATTGCTGCACGTCGATTAATCCGTGGGGACCGTAGTGCACCGCGTCGAGAAACACCTCCGCGCCATGCTGGTGAGCCAACTCTCCAATCTCCTGCACCGGATTGATACCGCCACTGGCATTGGACGCACAACCAACGGCAACCAGCCTTGTTTTGCCGTTGATCAGCCTACGCAGCTCATCCAGATCGAGTGTGCAGTCCGTTTCCCTGAACGGCAGACGGTGCACAGTGACACCGGTATCTCTGGCCGCCAACACCCAGGGACTGATGTTGGCGTCGTGATCCAGCCGAGTCACGATGATCTCGTCGCCTGACTGCCATGTCCGTGACAAGGCTCGCGACAGGGCAAATGTCAGGGAGGTCATGTTCTGTCCGAACAGGATCTCGCCGGGGTCGTCCGTACCGACCAGGTCCGCCACGGCCTGATGGGTTTCGTCCAACAGCTGGTCACTCTCGCGACTGAGTTCATACAGACCACCGTGATTGGCATTGCATTCCAGCAGGTACCGACTCATGGCGTCGGCAACGCGGCGCGGGACCTGGGTTCCGGCGGGTCCATCAAAATAGACCACATCCCGGTTATTTTCCCGTCGCTTCAGCGCAGGAAAGTGGTTTCGGATTCGTTTGGCGGTTTCAGTCGTATAACGGTTCATCTTTCGTCCACAAATCGGTTTCCCTTCAGGTCAAATCGAGGTAACGAGCCCGGAGGCACACAAAAGACCTCCACGCGCAATCCAAGTCGGACCTGCAGTTCCTTGACAACGCGATCCGGTTGCTGCAACCGGTCTTCAATTTCGATCTTCAACTGATCTAATTGACCGTCCCTGTAGGCGGTCAGACGGTATTCAATAATCTCGGGGAAGCTTCTGAGGATCTGCTCGATTGAGGAGGGGAAGATGTTGACACCCCGGATGATCATCATATCGTCGGTGCGGCCCAGGACACCGCCCTCCATCAGTACAAACTGGCAATTCTGGTCGTCGTTCCACGTCGGTCGCACGGTATCGCCGGTGCGATAACGAATGACGGGACTGCCGTACCGTCCCAGATTGGTCAGAATCAGCTCGGACAACTCTCCTTCGCCGGCTGGACCACCGTGATTCAACGACAGGAACTCCGGGATAAACTGACTCTCGTTAATGTACAATCCCCGTCGTGCGGGATCGGAGTATCCCCAGGGGCCGACCTCGCTGGCGCCGCTGTGATCGACCACTTCGGCCTGCCAGATCGAACGGATCAGATCCCGAATCTCCGGAATCGAGCCGCCTGGCTCTCCGGCGACCACGATTCGTTCGATCGGAAGCTCACCCACAGCCAGGTGGTTTTCGGCACCCTTTTCGGCCAGATGCAAAGCGTAGCTGGGCGTGCAGAACAAGACATTGGCCTGCGTCGACTGGATCAGCTCCAACCTCGAGAGCGTGGTCATTCCGCCAGTCGGAATACATAAGGCACCGCGAGCCACGGCCGCATCGAAAGCGCTCCAGAAGCCAATAAACGGGCCGAAACTGAAGGCCATCAACAAACGATCGGACGGCTGGATATGGGCCGAATCGAGAACGAATTGCCAGGTATTGATCCACCACCGCCAGTCGTCTGCCGTATCCAGAACGGTCAATGGCCGTCCCCTCGTGCCGCTGGTGCGATGAAAGCGGCAATAACACTGCATGTCGTAGGTCATGTTTTGAGCGAAATGACCGCCATCGGGGCTGATCTGATCCTTGAACGTAAAGGGCAGGGCGGTCAGATCATCCAGCGAACGCAAGGGCAAGCTTATGTCGCTCAGATGCCGAGCGTAAAATCGGTTGCCTGGCAAAACCTCAGCCAGTAACTGGTTGAGCCGGCCGAGCTGGTATTCGGCCAGCCGATTGGGAGACATGTTTTCCAGTTCGCGTCGCTGCTGGAATGTTGTCGATACGCCCGATTGGTTCATGAACAAGATGATACGCCGTTCGTATCACGGCGTAAATTGGATCGACAACCATGTCGTTTTCGGCACAGCATATCAAGGCCGCCCGGTTGCATCTGCAGAAATCGGATCCGGTGATGAAAACAATTATCCGCAACGTCGGACCGTTCACGGCCCGGGCCAGGCGTGATCGCTTTCTCACGCTGGTCAATTCGATCGTTTCGCAACAGATTTCCGGTGCCGCTGCCCGCACCATTCAATCACGACTGGTGGCAGCCGTGGCACCGGAGACCGTTTCACCGAACACCCTATCCCGATTTGATATCGGACAGCTGCGTGGATTGGGCGTGTCGCGACAGAAAGCCAGCTATCTGCTCGACCTGTCCCAGCGCGTATTGGACGGTTCGGTCAAACTGGTCGATCTGAGTCGTAGAACCGACGAGGAAGTGATCGCGGAGCTGGTTCAGGTGAAAGGGATTGGTACCTGGACGGCACAGATGTTCCTCATTTTCTCGCTTGGCCGGCTGGATATCTTGCCGGTCGATGATCTGGGGATCCGCAATGGAATCAGATTACACTATGGCACTGACGGAAAACTGACGAAGACTCAAATGCAGGAAATTGCCAGGCCGTGGCGACCGTATGCCTCGGTTGCCAGCTGGTACCTGTGGCAAAGTCTCAAGGTTCAGAATTCGTAGCCGATGGAACCGGGCTGATGTATTCGCCCGGGCAACCGGATTTCACTTTGGTTCGGTCAAAGCTGGATTGAGCACGGGAGCGCGTAGAAAAATCGTGTCATGTGGCTGATTTGCATCCCCGCGACGGTTGAAGTTTTCCATCGCATGCGTTCCGTTTGTTTCGTTTCTTCAACAACCTTCGCGCTCGTATAGGTAGAAAACAGCCAATGGCTCGTCCGGCCGTTTTCTGCCAGCACGCTACGGATACCTGACGTAAAATTATATTGGGTTTCCGCGCTGCGCGTCGAGAACGGCCATCCGTCGGAAACTCCCCCAAGATTTGCAACGCTTGTACTCCTGTCTGCCAACGATCGGTCTATGTTTTTAGATCGCCTCAAAACGCTTGTGCCTGACGAATGGTGCGGTCGAAATCGCCGGTCGCGCGTTCACCAACACCGCGTTACCTACGTCGAATGCCAGTCGCTGGACAGTGATTTCTGCGTCATCGGGCCAAGCATCTGGGGTATGACGCGGGACGTCAGCGTGGACGGCATCAGCTTTACGACTCCCTATCGTTTGAACGGGGCCTACGTGCAAGTTCACCTGCCCGCGGAGAACTACTCGGCGGTCGCTGTCGTGCGGCGGCAACAGGCCATTCAGGGAGTTGGGCATTCATGGCATTACCTGGTCCACCTCGAAGTGCTGGATGAATGCCAATTTCACTATTAGATACCCACACTTAGATACCCACACTTTCGTTGGCATGCGGTTTAACGTGAATCGCGACGGTTTGGCCTGACCGAGAGCCAGCGGCAACGTTTGCGGGCCACCGCTGGGCGGGCCGAGGTGGGGATCCACTGGGTGGGGGCCACTGGCAAACGTCGCAATATTTGTTCTTTTTATCGGATCGAGAAGCAGGGCTACCTGTGGCCGCAGGCGGACGGCTGATTTCTCTGTAAATTCGACTGCTTTAGCCCTTTGTCTCAGCCTGTTAAATCCCTATACTGATGGGCTTTACCCGTGTCCAGGTACCTCGTTTGGAAAGCCAGTGATGAAGGTCCGCGCCAGCGTTAAACGAATTTGTGAGAATTGCAAAGTCGTTCGCCGAAAGGGTCGGGTGTACGTGATCTGCACCAACCCTCGACACAAGCAGCGACAAGGCTAGAGCATGGTCGCGATTTGATCGAATTGGGTGTTGCCAGTCGTTGGTGCGAAGCGGCGTGCCGGCAACCAACATCCGTTCCGTCGTGGCCCCAATGTTTTGGATCTCGCAAGCTGTCGGACTTCGGAACTTGTGGTTGCAGAGCCTGGATGGAGAATCCGTTTCGCTTTCGTAGCGAGTGATGCCAACGATTTACCGGTCGCCTGAGACCGGGTTGTGGAAAGAATTGGAGCGATTGAATGCCGCGTTTGCTGGGTGTAGATATACCGAACGATAGAAAAGCCGTCGTCTCGTTGACCTACCTGTACGGTGTTGGCGAGCGAACCGCGCGCGATCTCTGTTACAAGGCGGCGGTGGATGAAGACAAGCGTGCACGAGATTTGACGGACGAAGAAATCAGTCGTCTGTCAATGATTCTGGAGCGAGACTACGTTGTCGAAGGTCCCTTGCGTCGTCAGGTTCAGCAGAATATCAACCGGCTGCGTGACATCAAGTCCTATCGTGGCACGCGTCATCGTCTTGGCCTGCCGGTTCGCGGGCAACGAACCAAGACGAACGCCCGGACTCGCAAGGGTCCGAAGAAGACAGTGGCAGGCAAGAAGGGTGTCAAGGACCTGCGATGATCCGGAAGCTGGGTTGTTGTTCAGTGCTGACTAGAAAGTTCGGTTTGTGGAGTTGAGTTAAGGTGGCAAAAACAAAAAAGAAACGTGTGCGACGTAATGTAACGCACGGGGTCGCACATATTAGCGCGACTTTTAACAATACAACCGTGACGATCACGGATACCAAGGGCGAAACCCTGTGCTGGGCCAGTGCGGGCAGCTGTGGCTTCAAGGGAAGTCGCAAGAGCACGCCGTTTGCCGGGCAGATGGCATCGCAGGAATGTGCTCAGAAAGCGATCAAGTTTGGCATGAAGGAGCTGGATGTTCGCGTCAAGGGTCCGGGCAGTGGTCGCGAGAGCGCGATCACCGCATTGCAGGCGGCTGGTCTGAATATCAAGTCAATTGAAGACTGCACGCCGATTCCACACAACGGCTGTCGCCCCCGGAAGAAGCGTCGAGTCTGATCCAGTACCCGGTCGATTCGTTTATTGAACAGTTCGCCAGCCGCTTGGGCGGCATTATTCCACACGGAGTTGATTTATGCATATTCGATGGCGCGGTTTGGAGCTGCCCAGTGTCGTGGATTACGATCGGGAATCGCTGACACCGACCTATGGGAAATTTACGGCGGAACCCTTCGAGCGGGGCTTCGGCACGACAATTGGTAACAGTTTGCGGAGGATTCTGTTGTCCAGCCTGGAAGGCAGTGGCATTACGCAGATCAAGATCCGTGGCGCCAATCATGAATTCTCTTCGATTGAAGGCGTCATGGAAGACGTCACCGATATCGTGCTGAACGTCAAGTCGCTGGTGGTCAAGAATCATTCGGAAGACCACATGAAAGTCATCACGGTTGAAAAAGATACGGCGGGACCGGTACGCGGTTCGGATATCCAGACCGGCGGGGACGTGGAAATCATCAACGGCGATCATGTCCTGTGTAACTTGACGGCCGACATGCCTTTCATGATGGAAATGGTTGTTGAAAACGGCAGGGGCTATGTGCCGGCCTCCGAGCAGAACAGCCGCGAACAGGAGATCGGAATTATCCCGGTGGATGCCGTTTACAGTCCCGTCACCCGCGTTCGTTACCTGGTGGAAGAGACCCGCGTCGGCCAGAAAACCAATTACGATAAATTGACTCTGGATATCTGGACCAACGGTTCGGTAACGCCCAACATGGCGTTGGTTGAATCGGCCAAGATTCTCCGGAAACACCTGAATCCATTTGTGCAGTATTCCGAGTTGGGCGCCGTCGTTCACTCGCAACCCCGTTCGGCGGGCGGTCTGGACGCTGCCCTGGAAGCGAAACTGAATCGCACCATCGGCGAATTGCGTTTGTCGGTGCGTGCGGCCAATTGTATGGAAGCGGGGGCCATCGCAACGGTTCGCGATCTGGTTCAACAGACGGAAGACGATCTGATGGAGATCAGGAATTTTGGGGAAACCACATTGGTGGAAATTCGCCAGGTGCTCGATGAACTCGGGTTGCATCTGGGGATGAAAGTCCCTCAGGCACCGGTAATTAGCTAGTTGTAGACCTGGTCCGCACATCGTGGCGGCCGCAGCATGGTGAAGTAAATATGAGACACAGACGAAAAGGCCGTCATCTGGGGCGTACGTCGAGTCATCGCAAAGCGATGCTTCGGAATCTCGCCTGCAGCCTGTTTTTGACCGAACGTGAGCCGGAATTCTACGAAGGTCTGTTTCAGTCCGATGGCAAGACCGAAGTCAAGGCGCCCAAGCACCGCGGCCGCGTGGTGACCACGCTGCAAAAGGCCAAGGAAGTTCGGCCGTTGGTCGAAAAGTGCATTACGATTGCCAAGAAATCGCTGCCATACGCCGAGCAAGCGGAAGAATTCTCGATCGACGAAGACCGAAATTCCGATGCCTGGAATCGTTGGCGGAAGAGTGACCAATGGCAGCAATGGGCCGCTGCCCGGGCGCCGGTGGTTATTGCCCGGCGGCGTGTGTTTTCCATGTTGCGTGACAAGGAAGCCGTCGAAATTCTGTTCGAAGAAATCGCTCCCCGATATGTGGACCGCACCGGTGGTTACACCCGCGTCATGCGATTGGCCAAGCCGCGACTGGGGGATGCTGGGGTACGAGCGATTCTGGAACTGGTTGGCCAGCACGACAAGGTTCAACGGTCCAGTGCTCGGCCAGATTTTGAGGCGGATGATGCGCCAGCGGCCAGGGAATCTGAGTCCACGGCTGTCTCGCCGGCATCGGACGATGCACTCGCTGAAACGGCTGACATTCAAGACGATGCTTCGGGCGAATCAGCGGACAAGTCTTAGGCGAATTCGATGGCAACCAGCGGGCGGGCGATGTCATGCCTCGGCCATGCGAGTGTCCCATGCCTTTGGTTTAACGGCTTGGTCGGACCCATTCCCCATCCTGGTATTGGGTCTTGTCCAGATCATGGTCGGTCAGCTCGGTTAGACTGGGAATCCAGATCGGTTCGTCGGCTGCTTTCTGATGGTTTGACCAAGTCTTCGCTTCAGATAGCGTATCTCCAAATGCAGCTTCCGGTTGGGGACCGGATCGCAGTCGTATCTCGGCGGTAATCAAATCGCGCATCAGTTGAGGTTCAATCTGACGGTCAGAGATGGCTGAACGCAACGTGGGGATGCTGATGGAAATCCCGGGTAATCGAATGGACGCAGGTAGAGCGGCCAGTACGTCCCGGGCTTCGTCATACTGCTCGCGGCGCAACAATTGAACCAGCATCAAGAGCGACCTTTGGACCGAAGATTGCTGCTCGGCTTCGTCTTTTGCCATCTTGTTGCTTCGCAACCCGCGGGTGTAAATATCGGCAATCAGTTGAAATTGCCGCTTTTCCTGTTCGGCGTTAGCCAAACTGGGCAACAGTGTGGCTGTGCTGGCAGATAGTTCCCGATCCGATCGAGAGCTGCCTGCGTGATAAAGGCAGATCAGGGCCAGGCGTATCGCCATGTTTCGGGCAACCGGATCCTTGCGATAAGCCGACAGTTCTTCGGCGTAGTCGCGATAACCCGACAACTGCTTCACGCTGAGTTGCTCCAGACGTTCCGGAACGACGGTACGGATCGCCATGCGTACGCTTGCGCGGCTGAATTCTCGCGAAAGGTAGGCTCCAGTATCCACCTGATAAACGGCAAACCGAATGTGTTGAGCATCCTGGGATTCGATCAGTCCGTATATCGGGTCCGATGCCTCGTGGATCAACAGGACATCGGCAATCGCTCCATGACACAACGGAAAGCAAAACAGGGAGAGGATCAGCCATTTTTTTTTCATGGTGAAATTTGTTCCCTCCAGCGATCGCGTTCGTCCTGTAATACCAGCATCAATAACAACTCCACCGCAAGCAGGCGTTGCCCATTATTGTAACCGTCAGCCTGCAGGATATGGGCCCAACGGTAATCGGACAGTCGACCGCCGCGTTCAGAACCGGCATTCAGGACGCCCGCCAGTAGCTGGTTGGCTAGTACCAGTTTTTCGCAATCGGTTTGCCGGCTCGACCGCAGCCATTGCAACGAAGTGGACCAGTGAGTGCTTTCGGCCAGAGGCTGTTCGGAAACGAGTTCTTGTACCGCATCAATCAGCGTCAGTGGCAGTTGCGGTGGACCCGCAGACGGCGATGTCCGGTTGACAATGTCAGCGCGGCGTTGGTAGATATCCCGCAGCAGGGGGGCCAGACGGTTCCAGTTTCGCGTCCCGCTCAATTCCGGGGCTCGTTGTAAATGGTCGGCGACATCGGACAGGATTTCGAGTGGCATCTGGTTCCGCCAGTCACCACGCTCCGCCATCAACGCGTTTTGCATGCCAAGCCGATTGAGAATATTCAGCAAGGTATCCAGATCCACGTCAGTTCTTTCGAACTGATCCAGAACGGCGAGCTTCAAACGGGGCCAGTGGGAAAGACTTGGCAGCGCACGCTCAACCGCCAGACTCTCTTTCGGCTCCTTGTCCGCCAAGATATAGGTCGCCATTTTTTCGGCGTTGGTATGGTCAATGTCCGGAAAATAGGACGCGGACTGTGTCAGGGACTGCAGTGCTGAAATGCGTGCCGTCAAACGATGCGAGGGCGAATTAAAGATGATATCGAAGTTTTCGTTGAGCCTGCGAATCTGCGAGGCGGTCGGTGCCGGGGCCGACTGGACGCTCGACAAATCGTTCTCCAGTGTCGACGAGACCCGGGGAATTTCCAACATCGTATGGAAGCGGTCAAAGTCCGCATTGTCTCTCAGGCACATTTTCCACGTCAGGGCCAGGTTGTTGACGCGTCCCGCCTCAACAATCAGCGATGGAAGATCGCTCTGACGCAAATCCTCCATGTCTGTTGTCGATGGTGCGACTCCAGCAGCACGTAGTTGCCGTTCCAACCGTTGGATCTCGTCCGCCAGACGCTCTTGAGCGACGATTGCCGGTTGCCAACGTCGCAGGGCGTACTCGTTGCAATAGACACGAATTTCTTCCAGCAATTGTACACGGTCGATGTTTTCGGCATTCAGCTTCAGTCTTTGCGCCAATCTTTCCAGCACGAAGTCCGCCAGTGGACGATTGTTGGTTTTGAGTAGAAATCTGGACCACGAGACGGTCTTCGGTGGGTCGGCTCGGTCTATGGAAATGGCAATCGATTCCTGCAGTGATTCCCATTGGTAGGGTTGTTGCGATAGGATCGTGAGCAGCATCGGCGTCCGGATTTCATTGATCGCCAGATTTTCTCGTGATGCTAAGCGTTGATCCAGTTCCGGAATGATGGCGGCAACCTTGGCCGGATTGGAGTCGCAATACAATGACCCTCGATTCCACTGATTCAGTGTCAGCAAGGGAACGGTCATGGTTTCGTAGTCGGCCGTCGTTGCCGGGATGTCCATGACGTGAAATGAATCGAAGATCAATTCATCTGCTTTCTCCTTTCGATCCGGGATTGGCGTGACTTGATCTGCGGCGTGGATGGCTGCCAGCAATCGGTTGGCCACCAGCGACTGCCGGATCTTCTGAGAGGTTGGAATGACGCCATCTCGTTGAAACGTCAGCGAAGCCGCAATCTGATCCAGGATGTACTCGGCAGCCGGCTGGTCTGGTTCCAGTAGATATGATCTGGCCACAAACTCATTCAGGCGGTCATTACCCGTCGGACTGGCGAGCGCTTCATCCAGCAGGCCGGCGTAGATTGATTTGCGGTCATCGGTTACGGGCAGGCTTTGAATTGCTGGTGCGACGCCAGGGAATTGACTTTTCAGTTGATCGGCAAGTTTCCGCAGTCGCTTGTCCCACCACGTTAAATGCAAATCGACGGGTGGTTCGTTGGCGTGGAAAGGCACGGCCGCCGTTTTTGCTACTGGTTCTGTCCATGGCCCCAGATTTCGGCCCGCCCATAGCAGCATGACCAGCAGGGTGCTGCCTGCAACCAGTAGCAGAGCAACCCGTAGGACCCGTCTACGGCGTTGAAGGCGGTGCTTGGTCAAGGCATGGTTCAACGCATGGTCAACCTCTTCTTCGCTTAATCCCCATTTCGCACAAGCGTGATATAGACGTTTTCGATTCTTCGGATCGAACAGCAGGGCGTTTTCGGCCGCTTCGCGAACCAGGTTCAAGGCAAACCGCTGGGCATCAAGATGGCAAATCATGCCAACGTTCTTCTGGTTGGCGGTCTTGTGGATCAGTTGGTAGGCGCGTACCGGGTCAATCTGGTATCTGGATTTCGCCAAATCAATGATCCTGGCTTCATCCTCCACGGTGAGCACATCTCCGCTGATTTTCTCCAACTCCTCCGACAGAAACTGTACGAACTGATGCTCGTACCGATGCAGGCCCATTTCCGAATCAGCTTCCTTCAGCCGGTCGATCGCGGTGTTGAAAGCCGCATCGGAGAGACCCAGTTGCTCCGCCATCAGGTGCAGTTTGTTGTAGGTCGAATCATTGATGCCTCGTTCGGACGAAATCATCGCCACCGCCTGTCGCAGAAAGGCACGCAGATACGGATCCGGGCTTTGTCCCTGTTTTGTCGAATCGACCTCGCTTGTCCGCTGTCTGGCCATCGAAAAGTTACCGTTGCGAGGGCGAATTGACTTTGGCTTTTTCGGTCAGCTGATCGTCCAGTTCCTGGAAACGCAGCCGCCACGGTTCCGATAGTTCCCCGGAAAGAGCGATCGTCTGACGCAGTAACTGCCGAGCGGTCTCGGGCTGATCTTCGGTCAAGCAGGAAGCCAGACCCAGTTTCGATTCCAACCACAGGTCCGATCCAGGTGGGGAACCGGCGGCCAGTCTTCTCCAGATCGCTGACGCAGCCTCGCGGGCTCCTCGTTTCATCTCGATCCGAGCCGCATTCAACAGATACTGTGCCTGATCCGGTTTGAAATCCAACAGCAAGCGGTTGATTCGCTCGGCCGATTCCAATCGGTTTTCCTGCAGGTAGAGTTCAACCAGCCGGTGGGATGCAACTCGGGCATTGCGGGAGCGGGCAATGGTCTCGTTTTCGCTTCCCAACAGCTCTGTCAGTTGCTCATAGACTGGGATTAATTTCGCTGGCGAATCAAGCCCGGTCTGATCGGCTTTGTCCGCCAGATAGGTCAGCGCCTGGATGCGGTACGCCGGTTCGCAGCGCGGTGTGGATAGCCACTCCGCCAGCGATGTCGCCTGCTTCTGGTCGCCAAATTTCCTGGCGGCCAGGAAACGATAATAGTTCAATCGCGATTGAAAAAGCGAATCGGCGGGCGGCGGATCTTCGGAAAGACCTCTGGCGACTTCGAGGTAGCGAGCGATCTCGTCAGCCGATACCGACCTTTGCAGGGCGGCATCCAGAACGAACAGAATGGATGCCCGTTTTCGATCTGCCGGAATTTCGGGCTGCTGTCGATACTGCCGATCAAGCTCGACCAGGGTCTCAAAGGCCAGCGTTTCCGACGACCCCTTTCGCTGGAATTCCAGTCGCCAGAGTCGATGTTGGTGCCGAATCATTTCCGCTCGGGATGCCTCGAATTGTGGATCGCCAGGGGCAACTCGTTGCAGTCGCGCCAAGGCCTGTTCAGGTGGCAGCAGACTGCAGGAAACCCGGACCCGATCGAATTGAAGCATCGGGGCGAATCGTGATTCCGGAAATCGCTCCAGAAAATTATCGATCTGGGATAATGCTCTGTCCGTGGCGGACAAATCGGCGGGGCTCATTCGGATCAGTGCACGGCATTTGAGCCACAACGCCTTCTCAGCAAAATCAGCATCGCTTACCAACAAGGGCTCGCCAAGCATGGATAGCTGGGACAGGGCATTGGCGGGTCGCCCCAGTTGATATTCCGCCAAGGCCAGCAGGTATCTGATTCGGTCCGTGTCTTCCGGGGCGCGATGGTCCGCATGGATCTGCAGGGCTGACTTCAGGCACGACGTCGCCCGCTCGATTCGATCCAGGTCGTCCTCCGGCTGCAATAACAGAAAGCCTTTAATCCATAAGTCTTCAAAAACGTCGTCCTTCAAGTTCAGGTGGTTGTTGTTAACGATTTCGCGGATGGGCTCCATCTCGAACTGTCGCAGCATTCCCAGCAATCCGCAACGCAAGAGGTGGTCCCCGACCAATTCGTCCTGGGGCTTTGCCACGCAGCCCGATTGAGCGACCGCCTGCCAGAACCTGACAAGCGTGAGCGGATCCGCTTCACTCGCCTTGCGATGCCTGGCCAACTCCAGGGCTCTGTTCCATTGCCTTGAGAACGCCAGGCTGTTGTAACGCCACAGAGGCACGACGGAAGCGTCCCGGTTGAGCTTCGCGAACGAATCAAAACAGAAATCGGCGGATGCCCATTGCTTCTTTGCGGTGTAAACCATCGCCAGTCCCAGCAACGCCAGCTCGCTTGAGGGCGAGTCATAATCAAGCCATTTGGGATGGATCTGCTCGATCGGTTTCTGCTGCTCAATTCCGAGCGATTCGTAAAAATCACGTTCAGCCTGGTCCAGGATGGTCAACGGAATCTGTTCGGGAATCACGGACAGAAAGTAACCAGTCCAGCCGGAAAGATAACTGGCGTGTCGCAGGCGATTTTCAATCACGCGGGATTGGTTATGTCGAGACAAACGGTGTTTGCCGTCGGCCGGCTGGAATCCAAACGAAAGTTTCTCGGCCCGCTGCTGATCAACGCGTCGCAGTTCCCGCAATGCTTTCTGGAGGCGACGAAACGACTGCTGCAATTCGTCCCGCGATTCGGGGGAAGCGCCGTGCCGCCACCAATCCAGAAAGGCGGACTCGGCGTCCAGATAGTCCGCGTGCGCGACCGCCACTTGCAGATCGGGCATGGGTGTTTCGGGGCAGTCCTGAAGCAGCTGCTGTGCGCGGGCGACCAGTTGTCCCTTGTGGCGTCGGGAGACGTCGTCGTAAAATCGATTGGTGTACTGTCGCGCCAGGTTCAGCGCTAATTCAGCTCGTCGGTCGTCGTCGCTTTCGCGAGCCAGACGAATTTCGTCCAGCCTCAATACCAGACGATCAAGACCCCGTTCCTTCAGATAGGATTGCAGTTGCCGATATCGGCTCCCATCGCTGTCCGTCGTCTGAGCTGCCCGGACGCCATGGACGATCATCAGCATGATCACCAGCATCGGGGGAAACCAGACCATTCTGATCTTACTGGACAGGTACATAGGTCACGGTCGTAAAGCCATGGGACTTGAGAAATCCGATTGCCTTCGCTGCATCTTCAAATGGCACTCCCGGTGCGACGCGTACGAATCCACCATCCGCCTTGTTCTCAAAACCGGTCGCGATGGGATTGAGTTGCTGCAGGTCGGTCGTCTTCAAAGCACCCAACTGGTACAGCACCTGATCTCCCATTCGATAGATATCAATCACCGCCGGCTCCAGATCGGTGGGCTGCAATCCCGCGTTGGTGTCCTGGATGGAGATCCCGCTGACCAGTTGCCGTTCCGGTCGGACAAAGGTCGTGGTCACGAGGAAAAATATCAACAACAGGAAAACGACGTCAATCATGCTGGTCATCGGGATGGCCAGCTGATCCCGGACAGCGATATGGTGTGGCGTCGTCAATTTCATGAGGGCGTTATCCTTCGGTTTCTTCGGCCACGGCGATGCGTACCTGGTTGACACCCACTCGAGATAATTCCTCCATTAACTGGTTGACATGCTCGGAGGGACAGCGTCGGTCGCACCGCATCTCGATTTCCAGACGGCGATTGATGGATTCACGCTTTTTTTTTCGCTCCTGAACCATGGTGATGGTTTGAGGCTGCGAAAACTCTCTGCCAGCGATAAAAATATCGCCGCGTTGATCAAGGTTGATGGTCATTGTTGATACGGGCCCGTCCCGGGTGCCCTGGCTGACCATGGGCAACGGCATGGGCTGGTCGACGATCCGGGTGACCTGGGAAACGGTCATGAAAAAGATGATCAACAGGAACACGATGTCAATCAGAGGGGTCAGGTTGAAAACAACGGAGTGCGATCGTTTGGTTTTCTTCAGTCTCATTTGCCAACCACCGGTGACGGCTTCCCGGTTCTTTGCTTGCGGCCCAGCGGCATCATCAGTCGTTCGACTCGTTTACCCGCTTCCGAAACGATCGAGTCGATCTTGTTACGAAAGTAGCTGAAGGCAACCATGCTGGGTATGGCCACCAGCAGGCCGAGCAGTGTGGTGATCAATGCTTGACCGATTCCCCCGGCCAGATCCTGGGGCCGAGCCATGCCCTCGGTGGCGGCAATGGTCGTGAAGGCATCGATCATGCCCAGCACGGTTCCGGTCAAACCGAGCATGGGTGCAATCGAACCAATCACATGCAGGATTTCGGTTCGGCGGTATAGCTTGCCGGTCTGATCCTCGCCCGCTTCTTCCACCGCGGAGCGGTATTCGGCAAATCCGAATTCGCTGCTCTGGAAACGGTTCAAACCCGCCAGCACGACCTCACTGGCAAGCGAGTAATTTTCTTTTTGTCGGCAGAGCGAAATGGCCTGTTTGATTTCGCCGTGAACGATCAGCCGTTCCAGTTCGTCCAGTACCTCCCTTGGCATCAGCCGCCGATGCGTGATCGTCATGGCCAATTCGATGATGAAATAGGTGCTGATCAGCGAAAGCAGAATGATCAAAGAGACGATGGCGATACCAAACCGATTGCCACCGAACACCATCTTCAGGATCGTCGGCGCCTGTTCGGCTGTGGTCGATTCGGTCAGGCTGTCGGAATCCGCGTCCGTTGCTTCCGAGGTTGTGGCGGCTGTGGATCCAACTTCATCGGTGACCTGCACGGCAGATACGTCGACCGAACCGAAAGGCAGCAGGATCATCACCAGGAACAACGATCGAATGAACAATGTGACGGGCCTTTCTTTTACTGGTCTAAGACCAGTTTGCCATGATGGGTTTTTTTAAAGTGATTCGATAATTCGGACCGGTAAATCGCGGCTTCATCCGCCCGGCCTGCCTGCCCCGCCAGGAGAGCCGCATGGTAAAGCGCGGCCGCCGACAACTCCTTCAGGCTATCTCCCCAGTTAGCCGGTATCTGCAGCAGGTCCAGCACCACCGCATCGTAGTCATCCTGAATCTTACTCATCTGTCTCGCCAACAAGTAGCTGGAGGTGGCACGTAGCGGTCCCGACAATTCGTGATCGGATTCCCGCATCGCCGCGGTGGCCGGGCCATTGATTCCGCGTTTGATCTCCAGTTGAACTTGCAAGACCGGCAGCCATTGCCGGACAGTCGGTTCGGTTGAACGGGCCAGCTTGCTCAATACCTGTATGGCCTGATCAAGCGGTCCGGAAACAATCAGGGCGGCGGCACCATAGATTAACGGGCCGGGCAGTGTGGTCTCTTCAAGCGGAAGCGATTGTAGACTGCTCTTGACCGCCAGGCCTTCCGCTTCATCAAACCAGATGGGCAACAGTCCTGTGGTAAACAGCGTTTGTACTTCCTCGGACGTCAAGTCGATGTCTGCCGCGATACCGGTGGTCCAATTGGCCTCCCTGCGGATTCGGCAAGCCTCAAGGAATGGTGCCACGGCACCGGTTCGGTTCCCCTGTTGCAGGCGACTGTAGAATGTGGCCAGGGCAACCACGTAATTCAACCGGCGACTGGAGCCGGCTGCCGCGTCCTGTTGCTGCCGGGCATAAACGGGCTCCACCACTTCCGACAGGGAATTCCAATCCCGGTCGTTCAATCGCCTGCGAATCCGAAACAGCGGCAGGCCAAGCTGTTGCACGAATTCCTGGAATTGTCTCTGACGATCGGCATCCAGTTCGGCCGTCAGCACCTGCCCCCAGTCGTAGTGGGTGCCATTCGGCAGAAAAACGCCCTGTTCATCAAAGCGGATGGAGGGTGTCTTGATCCGGGACAGATCGCGGAGTATCAGTTCCACGGCTTGGCCTTGCACTTGACTGATGCCAACCGGGAAAACGGACGATAGAAAAACCAGGATCGGTCCGATGGCGAAGCGAAGCGCAGGAAATTTCGATAATCGAGCCATTTAGTGTTCGATCTCCGATGCAAAATCGATCATATCCTGCACCTCCATTCGGTCCAGTTGATCGGCAAGTTCGAACCCCTGTATGGTCAGGGAAAAATCCTTCCATAGGTGATGCATGACCAGGCCGGCCTGACAAAGTTGACGAAAGCCATCCATGAACCGCATCGTTTGACGGGGATTCGATTTGTCCCGAAACAACAGGCGACGATCCGCTTCGATTTCAACGCAGATCGCCAGAAAACGATCGGCGGATTCAAAGGCATCTCGATCGCCGCGGATTTCAAACATGCCTCGCTGGCCAGCAGCCGACAGCAAAGCCAGGGCCTCGCGACCAAGTTCTTCGGTCTGAGCCACATCGCCACTGATCGCCCGGCCGCACAGGCGAGCAAAGGCTGCGATGGTCGGCAGTCCCTCCGATAATTCCTGCAGACATGATGACGTGGCTTGGTCGGATGCGTTCAAATTTCGCAGCAACATGACGGAAAACGCTAACAGGAGGCGGATTAATCGACGACGGAAGATTCGAGGGTGATTATTATCGCTATTTTTGCAGAACCCGGGAACATAACAACTTCCGTCTGCGTCCATTTACGCTGAACTGCATCAATTCAAACTGTTGATTCGCCAGGAGCCATCCATGATCCGTCTTGCAACGATTTTGATCTTCCTGATTGTCGTGATCAACTCGCGGGCGGGCCATGCTCAGGAGATTGGCTTTGTTGAGGACTTTGTCTTGGCTGAAAATCGCGAGGAAGTGCTGAAACGACTGGTTCCCGGCACCCGGGATTATTATTACTTTTACGCGCTGCACTACCAGAACCGTGGGCAATTGGACCAGGTCGAGCAGATCCTGCCGAACTGGATCAAACGGTACGGCGAAACGGAAAAGGTCAAAGTCATCCAGAATCGGCAGGCACTGCTTCGTTTCCAGACAGATCCGGAGAAGACCTATCAGTTTCTTCGGGACCGATTGCAATTGAATTTCAATCACCAGCGTCAAATACCTGCCGCCGAACGAAACCTGCCGGTGCAGCTGGATCAGAAGTTGATTGCCGCCGACCGTTTGCGTCGTGAAGCACTTCGCCGATACGGCGATCTGGCCGGTTTGGAAAATACGGGGCTGGAGTCGATCAATGCCGCCTCGCTTGACAGGAACCGTCGCCGCCACCTGCTTTCCCGGTTGGAATGGCCCGACTTTCCCAATCTGGTGTCGATGGTCGTGCAGGATCTCCGTGAAAAGGACAGCGGAGGTTTTGGTTCGCTGGAAATTCACTCGCGACTGACGCTGCTCCAGCTGGAAGAGTGCCTGCGATCGTTGCCGCAGCTGATCGACAACTCGAAATTCGTCAATACATATTTGGGCAAGCTGCAACCAGGCGACGATATCGCTTGGCGGTCGGATGCCGAAGCCTATCGGGCCTACCTGTTGAAGCTGTACGAATTCACGCGTCGACTGAATCCCGCCTTCAACTCGCTCAAAGCCTGCATCCTGTACCGGCTACTGGAACTGGATTTGACGGGTGGGCGCTACGACCGCAATCGGTTTCTGGAGTACCTGAAACTGCCACGCCAGATCGGATACGTTCATCCACGGATGATCAAGGATTTGCAATCGCGTTCGCATATCGTCAATTTGAGCGCGGATTATCGGAAACAAGTCAAGTTGATGCCAGTTTTCAATGATGAGGCTCTTGTCCGGGAGTACCTGCATCATTTTCTGTTGCCAACGGAAGGCTACGAAGCGTTTCGGCCCTACATCCGCGAATCCTGGCTGAAAAAACAGTTTGCCACCGTGAAGATTCTCAACGGAATCGGGGATCCGGAACAATGGGCGTCCATGTTAACCGCGGAAGAGTACCGGACACTTTTGCTGCGCGTCGATCTGGATTTCGCAAAAACCAATGCGGAATTCTTCGCGGATCAGGATGACGTTCAAATTGATTTGTACACCAAGAATGTCCCCACGCTGATCGTAAAGATCTTTGAGATCAACACATTCAATTACTATCGAAATCGAAAACGGGAAATTGACACGGATATTAATCTGGATGGGCTGGTTCCCAACTCCGAAAAAACCTATCGCTATGATGATGAACCCGTTTTGCGAAAACGCCGCACCTTTACTTTTGAAGATCTGAAGAATCCCGGTGTCTATGTGGTCGATTTCATTGGCGGTGGCAAGAGCAGTCGTGCACTGATCCGTCGAGGTCGTTTTTCGATGGTTGGCCAGGCTACCGCGGCCGGGCAGCAGTTCCGGGTGTTCGATCAGAATCAGGACCCGGTGCCGGATGCGACGTTGTGGATCAGTGGACAAACATTTGAGCCGGATGAGTCGGGTCGGATCACGATGCCGTTTTCCAGTCAGCCGGGCACGCGGCAGGCCATTATCTCGCGTGGTGATTTCAGTTCGCTGCAGGAGTTTGCTCAGTTGGGTGAGGCCTACGAGTTGGAAGCTGGCATGTATGTCGATCGCGAATCATTATTGTCCGGCCAGAAAGCAAAAATCGGCATTCGTCCCGGCTTGAAAATCAGTGGCGCACCGGCTTCCGTAAAGCTGCTGTCGGATGTTCAGCTGGTCATTACGTCCACCGATCACAGCGGCGTCTCCTCAACAAAGCGAATCGACAAGGTTGCGCTTTCCGACGATCGGGAAACCGAATGTGAGTTCGTGGTCCCGCCGAATCTGAAAAAGCTCAGGTTTTGTCCTGTCGGCAACCGTGGAGTCTGTCAGCGATAACACCGAGCAGAAGCTGACGTTGTCTCGCGGCTGCGAAGTCAACCAGATTGATGGTACGGACGAAATCCAGGACGTGCATCTGATGCCAACGGATTCGGGCTACGTATTGGAGGTACTGGGAAAGACGGGGGAGCGACGTCCCCGGCAGGCGGTTCGTGTCCAGTTAAAACATCGCGACTTTGTTGATCCCGTGGATGTGGATTTACAGTCCGATGCCGACGGCCAGATCCAATTGGGCCAGCTGATGAACATCGCGTCCGTGACAGCGACTCTGGCGGGAGGCTCTGCCCGTTCGTGGCCACTGGGCGAAGACACGCTGACTCGACCCGACCGAATCCATGTTCCAGCTGGTGAAATAATCCAGGTACCGGCTCCCGTGTCGATGGACGAGGTCAGCCGTAGCGAGGTTTCCCTGTATGAAACCAGGCAGGGCAGTGTGGTCGCGGACCATTTTGATCGTATCGAATTGAAAGAGGGTCTGTTGCAGATTGCCGACTTGAAACCCGGCGACTATGCGCTGCGTCTAAAACAGATACCAGCGTTGATCGGGATCAAGGTCGTCGAAGGCAAAACCTATCCCGGGGTGGTTGTCGGCAAACACCGCCATGCGGAGATTCGGGACATCCGACCTTTGGTGGTGAAAACAATCACGGCGTCCGACGATCAACTGCAGATCCAGTTGGGCAATACGAACAAGTACACTCGGGTCCACGTACTGGCGACTCGATACCAACCCCGATTTGATGCCTTTAACGAATTCGCTCGGGTGGGAGGCATCCCGCCCTGGATCCAGATCCAGTCACTACGGCGATCGGCCTACATGGCGGGCCGAAAACTGGGAGACGAGTACCAGTACATTTTGAATCGCCGGTATGCCAGCAAGTACCCTGGCAACATGTTACAGCGACCTTCGGTACTGATTCGACCTTGGTCCACCCGCGAGACCAACAATCAGGTTGAATCACTTGCCCGGGGCGAGGATTTTTCCAATGTCGGAACGGACGCGGATAGTCAGGTGGACCGGGGAAGGGCTGCGTCCCGCGGGGAGGTTATCCAACCGTGATTTCGCCAACCTCGACTTTCTTCGTCAGCCTGCCGTTATGCTGTCCAATCTAAGGCCGGATGCCGAAGGGCAACTGACCATCAATCGTGAGGAACTGGCCGGCATGACCTTGGTGCGTGTCGTGGCTGTTGATCCCGATGCGACCGTGGAGCGATCGGTACGGTTCGAATCGTTGCCATTGCAGCATCGTGATTTGCGATTGGCGACGACACTCGATCCCTCTCGACATTTCTGCCAGACGAAACAGATCCAGTTGCTGCGGGCCGGTGATCGGGTGTTCGTGAAGGACCTGGCATCCAGCCGGTTCCAGTATTTCGATGAGATCGGAGATGTTTTTCGACTGTTCCTGATGCTCAACCCGAACACGCGACTGGCTGACTTTGAATTCCTGCTGGACTGGAGCAGCCGGTCAGAGGAAGAGAAACGGTCGCTGTATTCCGAGCATGCCTGCCATGAATTGAATTACTACTTCTACAGAAAAGACAGGCCTTTCTTTGATCAGGTTATCAAGCCTCACCTTGGCTTCAAGGCAGAACAGGGCATCGTCGATCAGTTTCTGATCGACGAGGAACTGACCCCCTTTCTGAAACCCTGGCAGTATTCGAAGTTGAATGTCTTTGAGAAGATTCTGTTGGCGCAAAGATCGGAAACGCAGTCGCGCGACATCATTCGTAATCTGGATGATCAATACCTGCTCAAACCGACTCGGCGTGAGTGGTTTGATTCCCTGTACAACAAGTCCTTGGGCGTTGACGGGCTGGTCTGGAACGAGAGACAGAATCGCCCGAACGCCCCACGACCGATTGATCTGCCCCAGCTGGGGGGATTGGCTACAGGCGATGAAATCAGCGCAGAGGAGTTGCGACGATCAGAACGTCGACAGTCTGCCGGCCAGATTTTGCGGGGTGGCGGTGGTGGTGGTGGCCTGGGTCGACAGCCGGCAAAAAATCACCGGGAAAGCGGCGGCATTGGGACAACCGGAGGACTTGGAACGGCTTGAGTCCGAACCTGCGGAAGGGGCTCATTCGGGCAGAGGAGGACGTCTGTCAGGTTCGACGCTGATTGCCGGGAAGAAGAGGGCCCCGGCGCCCGACAACGCCCTTTTCGCCGACCGCGATGATACGCTGGCTGACGCCGCATCGCAAAGTCCCGCGTCGGCCGGTCGAGCGGGCCTGGATCAGGGTATGGTCGACGACTTTCATTTCTACGAGGACGTGTCGAAACTGCGTGCCTTGCGGGAGCAAACCAAATCCCTGTATCGACGTCTGCCGTCGACTCGCGAATGGATTGAGCAGCAATACTATCAACTTCCCTTGAATCAACAGTCACCAGATCTGGTGTCGGCCAATCGATTCTGGCGCGACTACGCCAGCCATCGTGGCGACGGTTTTCTGTCGCCCTATTTTGTCGAGGCTCACCGCTCGTTGACCGAGATGATGTTTGCTCTGGCGGTGCTGGATTTGCCGGAACAGGCACCGGAGCACGAAGTGAATTACGCAAACAACTCCATGTCGTTCACGGCCGGGGGGCCGCTGATCGTGTTCCATCAACAGTTCCAGCCGGCGGAACTGGAAGCGGATCGGTCAACGATCCTGGTCACGGAAAACTTCTTCCAGAAAAACGATCGTGTCCGACATCAGGACGGTGTCCCGTACGACAAGTTCATTTTCGGCAAGTTTCACGCGCACACGCTGTACGGAGCCCAGGTCGTGCTGACCAATCCGACATCCACGCCGCAGGCGATGGATTTGCTGGTGCAGATCCCCCAGGGTTCCATCGCGGCCAGTGGCAGCAAACGCACTCGAACGCTGCAGATTCAGCTGGATGCCTTCAATACGCGGACATTTGAATACTATTTTTACTTTCCCACCGCGGGCAACTTCGACCATTACCCTGCCCACGTATCCCGGGAAGATCGCGTTTTGGCGGTTGCCGATCCTCAGGAGTTCAAGGTGGATGATGCGCCGGTGGAAGTTGACAACACGTCCTGGCAGTTCGTATCGCAAAACGGGAGTGAAGACCAGGTCATTGAATTCCTGCAGCAGAAGAACGTGCTGCGGTATGAATTGGACAAGATTGCTTTCCGGATGAAAGACAAGCAATTCTTCGGTCGGGCCATCAATACACTGCGAAGTCGACGGGCTTACGATGATGCACTCTGGTCCTACGCGATTTATCACCAGGACGCTGATACCAGTCGCGAATTTCTTCAACACGAGAATCGGATTGCTGATCAGGTCGGTAAATATTTTGTTTCCACGCTGCTGAATGTCTTTCCCTATCAACGCAACTGGTATCAACACCGCGAGTACCGTCCGTTAATCAATGCCCGTATCCATCAACTCGGTGCGCGGCGAAAGATCCTGAATCCGGATCTGCATCAGCAATACCATCTGTTACTGGAAGTACTTTCCCAGCACGAAGATCTGGAGAGTGCCGACCACCTGGTACTGACCTATTACCTGCTGCTGCAAGACCGAATCGACGAAGCGATCCGCCAGTTTGAAAAGGTCCAGCAGGAACAGCTGGTGGAACGGATTCAGTACGAATATTGTAACGCTTACCTGGATTTCTATCGGGCCAATCCTGAATCCGCGGCGGCCAAGGCGGCGCCATGGGCAGACTATCCTGTCGACCTGTGGCGACAACGTTTTCAGGATATCCTGGCCCAGGTCGATGAAATCCGCGGCGGCAACGTGGCGGTAACGGACGACCAGGATATCGGTCAGAAACAGACGCAGTTGGCGGCTGATGCGCCGTCATTCGATTTTGAAATCGAATCCCGGAAGGTGAAAGTGGCCGCGCAGAATGTTTCTCGTATCCAGGTCAACTACTACGAAATGGATGTGGAACTGATGTTCAGCCGCAGTCCATTTGCCGAGAAGAACTATGACCGTTTTTCGGTGATCCGGCCCAATTCGACGCAGAGCATTGAATTGGAACGGGTAGACGATCAGTCCGCGGTAGCTGAATTTGAGATACCAGCACAATTCGCCAACCGAAACCTGCTGGTGGAAATCAATGCCGGTGACCAGGTCAAAGCCAAACCGACCTTTGCCAGTTCGATGCTGGTACAAACGATCGAAAAATACGGTCAACTGAAAGTGACGCGTGACGAGGGCCAACAGCCGATACCACAGGCTTACGTTAAGGTCTATTCCCGCAGGCTCGACGGCAGTGTGAAATTTCACAAGGACGGATATACCGACTTGCGGGGACGGTTCGATTACGTGTCGCAGAGCAACAACCCGCTGGATAATATCGCGCAGTACTCCATCCTGGTCCTAAGCGGTGATCACGGCGTGGTCACCCGCCAGGTGGCGCCTCCGGCGGAATAGCAGATACGCACCGCCAGGTCAGTGCAACTCTTGAGTTGAACGACCGGCAGGTGGTGGCTCGTGGATCATACTTTTGCCAACCGCATGCCGGCAGAGAATGCACCAGTCCGGGTCATCAGGGATTGGTTCGCGGTCGGAATGGGCCATCGGTCAGAATGGGTCACTCCTCGTTGCTCATTATCATCGATTCGCCGCGGGCGGGGATGATGACGGAGTCAAGACCGGCCTCATTCATCTTCCCTTTCAGTGCCCGAGCGCTGTCCAATTCACAATGGACCAGAGCAATCTGTTTCAGATTACCGTTCCGATTCATCGCTTCCGCCCATTCCACCAACTCGGTCTGGTCTGCGTGCCCACTGCTTCGTTCCAGTTTTCGTACCTGGGCCTTAACCTCATAGGGCTCGCCGAAAATCTTGACCACGTCCTTGGAGCCGTTCAGGATGATCCGCCCCAGCGTGTGCGGCGCCTGGTAGCCGGCGAACAGGATGATGGTGTTGCTCTTGGTGATGTTATTCTTCAGGTGGTGCAGTATTCGGCCCGATTCGCACATGCCTGAGGCGCTGATGATGATGCAGGGATCGCGATAGTTGTTCAGTTCCTTGGAAAATTTGACGTCACGGATGTAGTGTAAATCGCCGAAGGCGAGCGGATCTTCGTCTTCCTCGGATAGCAGATGTTCGATGGCTTCGTCATCAAAACACTCGACATGTTCCCGGAAGACGTCCGTGGCATTGACGGCCAGGGGGCTATCCACGAAGACTTTCATCCGCGGCAGTTCGTTTTCTTCCCACAGCTGATTCAAGCGGTAGACGATCTCCTGCGTTCGTCCGACAGAAAATGCGGGGATGATCAGTTTTCCGCCGGACTGGTAAACGGTCCTGGCGGCCTCCAGCAGCATGGCCCGGGCATCGCTCCCTTGTTCGTGGTTGCGATCTCCGTAGGTTGCTTCCATGATCAGGTAATCGGCATCGTTCACCGTCACCGGATCCTTGAGGATGGGCATGTCGCTGCGACCGATGTCACCGCTGAAAACCAGTTTGACGGGCTTGGCACCGGGCTCAGCCAGATTGACCTCCACGACGGAGGCTCCCAGCATGTGGCCAGCGATGTGAAATTGGGCCGATACATTCTCCAGCGGAGAAAAAGGTTTTCCCCATTCAACGGTGCGAAACTGGCGGATGGTCTGGACCGCGTCCTCTTCCCGATAGAGGGGATGGTAGGGTTTAAGATTCTGCCGTTTCCGCTTCTTGTTCACGTATTTGATGTCGCTTTTTTGAATCTTGGCACTGTCCAGCAGCAGGTAGACGGCCAGATCGCGACTGGCGGACGTGGTGTAAATTGGTCCGCGAAAGCCACCGCGAATCAACGACGGGAGGTTGCCGCTGTGATCGATGTGGGCGTGGGACAGGATCACGGCGTCGATGTCAGACGCCTTGAAGGGCAGATCCCGGTTGCGATCGTAGGCTTCGTTTCGTCGCCCCTGATAGAGGCCGCAATCCAGCAACAATCGCTTCCCGCCACAGTGAACCAGGTGCATCGACCCGGTTACGGTTTGTGCAGCCCCCCAGAATTCAACTCTCATACTGTCGCTTCTTCCGGCAAAATGCCAGTAGCTCAGGAACGAACCCGCTCGACGTATTCGCCGGTCCGTGTATCGATTCGGATCACATCGCCCATATTGATGAAGATCGGAGTCAGGAATTCACCTCCCGTTTCCACTTTGACCGGTTTGGTGACATTGGTCGACGTATCGCCCTTGGCTCCCGGCTCACAGTACTCCACGACCAGTTCGACGTGATTGGGCGGTGTCAGAACGATGGGATTGCCGTTGAAGAACGTCATCTGGCATTCCGTCCCGTCTTTCAGGTACTTCCAGGCATCGTCAACCTGTTCGGCCGTGAGTTCGTATTGCTCGTACGTCTCAGTGTGCATGAACACGTACGTATCCCCCTGTTTATAGAGGTATTGCACGTTCATTTCGTTAACATCCGCTTCTTCCAGCGCGTCGCCACCCTTGAACGTCTTCTGCAACGTCGTGCCACGGACCAGGTTCTTCAGTTTGCATTTGTACAACGCATTCCCTTTGCCCGGTTTCACGAAATTCATTTCCGTCATCAAATAGGGCTCGCCATCGATTTGAACCTTGAGCCCTTTTCTGAAATCATTTGTCTTGTATGCCACTGTGTTATCTCTCTGGCAGGTAAGGCAGGCGCGACAGGTCCGCACACAAAACCAACAGAATGCGACGATTCCGGACGATTTTGAGTTGAAAACCACTCGATTATTCGGCAGCATGACTGCACGCAGAACCCGTGAGGGAACCGAGTTGAAAATTCTAACGGATCCGACCGATCTTGTCCGCGCCTCTCAATGGACGTGGCAGGAACACATGAAACGGGCGGTTCGCTGCCCCCGGCGACTTGCCGAATATCTGGATTTGCCAGCCGATACCATCAGCGGCCAACAGGCGGCGGGCGACTTTCCGTTGTTCGTGCCGCTGCCGTTCCTGGAACGGATGGAGCTTGGCAACCCGAATGATCCACTGCTGCGGCAGGTCTTGCCGTCGCGACAGGAGGCCGAATACCAGCCCGGCTATTCCAGGGATCCGCTTGGTGAATCGCAGTTTGAGCCGGCGGGAGGGCTGCTGCAAAAGTACCATGGACGTATTTTATTGATCGCAACGGGCAGTTGTGCCGTTCACTGTCGATACTGTTTTCGGCGGCACTTTCCCTACGGCCATGCCAACCAGAATCACTCGGACTGGGATGACGCCATCGACCACATCGAAAAGGATGCGTCGATTGCGGAAGTGATCCTCTCAGGCGGCGATCCGCTGACGCTGGTTGACACCCGATTCGATGAGCTGATTCACAGGATCCAGGGAATTTCCCACGTGAAACGATTGCGAATTCACACTCGGCTACCCATTGTGATTCCGCAGAGGATGACGGACGCCCTGGTCGAAGCGCTTTCCCAGTCTCGATTGACCGTCGTGGTGGTGGTGCATTGCAATCACGCAAATGAACTCGACACGGCGGTTGACAGGGCGATTGGCCTGCTGACCGCGAATGCCATCACGGTCTTGAATCAGGCCGTGCTGCTGCAAGGCGTGAATGACGAAATCGGATCTCTGGTTGCGTTAAGCGAACGGTTGTTCGAGTTGGGTGTGTTGCCATATTATCTGCATCAGCTTGATCCCGTGGCTGGGGCGGCACACTTTCAGGTTCCGATCCACCAGGGACTTCAATTGATCGAGCAGATGCGGATGCGACTGCCGGGCTACCTGGTTCCCCGCTACGTTCAGGAAATTGCCGGAGAGCCCAACAAGACAATTCTGGCCTGATGTCGGACGTTTCCCCGGGGTACCGGCGCCAACCACTGGTGCTCGCGACGGCAGAATCTAGAATTCGAACTGGTCCCGTCCACCATTGAGCCGCCGCCGGTTGCAGCGGATGGCCAGCGGTCACCAGGCAACGTGGCTATCCTGCCTGCGCGATCCAGGCTTTACCCATGTTCTACTCGGTTTTGGCGACGGAAACGCATGTTGGCGTGTGACGGCCGCGGGATAGTTGGGATAGAATTTTCACTGGAACTGACGAGAGTACACACCCATGAAAGTGATGGTGATCGGCAGCGGTGGACGCGAGCACGCGTTGGCCTGGAAAATCGGCAAGAGCCACCGAGTGGATCGCGTGTTCGTGGCCCCCGGTAATGCCGGGACGGCAATGGATGCGGAAAACGTTTCCATCGCGGCGGACGACATAGCCGGGTTAGTCGGGTTTGCCAATCAGAACAAGGTTGATTTAACCGTCGTGGGTCCTGAAGCGCCGCTTTGTGCAGGTATCGTCGACGCCTTCCAGGAAAAGGACCTCAGGATTTTCGGGCCCAGCAGGAATGCGGCGCGTCTGGAAGGCAGCAAGGTCTTCTGCAAAAAGATGCTCCGCCGCGCGGATGTTCCGACCGCCGAATTTCGTGAGTTCGAAACGGCCGAAGCAGCCGAACGATTCGTTAAGGAAAGATACGGTGAACATCCGGACGATGTCCCGCTGGTCGTTAAAGCGGATGGTCTGGCGGCCGGCAAAGGAGCGATCGTCTGCGGGACGCTGGAGGACGCGCTGTTGGCCATTGAGCGGATAGCCCGATCCCGGGAGTTTGGCGCGGCGGGTGACCGTTTCATCATTGAAGATCGGTTGGTGGGACAGGAGGCCAGCATCCTGGCCATCACCGATGGGAAGACCATTTTGATGTTACCTCCGGCTCAGGATCATAAACGCGCGGGCGATGGAGACACCGGCCCAAACACGGGAGGCATGGGCGCCTACTGCCCGACTCCTGCCATTGACGACGCCATGTTGGCCTGGGTGGAAGAACATGTGCTGGTGCCCACGGTGCACATGATGAAACGATCGCGGAATCCGTTTCGCGGTATTCTGTATGCTGGCCTGATGCTTACACCGCAGGGTCCGCGAGTGCTGGAATACAATGTCCGATTCGGCGATCCCGAATGCCAACCGCTGCTGATGCGGTTGCAATCCGATTTTGTGGATGTCATTGAAGCCACGGTGAATCGCGAGTTGGACCAGATTGAACCGCTGAAGTGGGATCCGCGTCCCAGCATTTGTGTCGTGATGGCTTCCGAGGGCTATCCCGAGGAATATGAAAAGGGGAAGGTGATCCGAGGTCTGGACGCGGCCGCCGCCGTGGACGATGTCAAGGTATTTCACGCTGGAACAAAGATGGAAGCTGGTGAAGTGATGACCAACGGAGGCCGGGTGCTGGGCGTTACCGCGTTAGGAGATTCGATTTCGACGGCCAAGTTGGCGGCCTATCGAGCGGTGAAGTGCATTCGCTGGGAAGGAGCCTGGTGCCGCAAGGATATTTCGGATCGGGCGATCGAGCTGAATGTGTAACGTCGCGAGATGCATCGATCCTCAGGGTCCGTTGCCTGGTGGACCACCGCCTCCTGAACGCATCGGTTTTTCCGCGATTAAGACCTCTCGTTTACCACCGGCAGGGCCGCGGGTTTTGCTGACCAGGAAACCGACGGACTGCAGACGCCGCTGGATTTCGGACTTGACGCAATAGGTCACCAGTCGTCCGGCCGGTTGCAATTGGCGATACAGCCGTTCAAAACACTCGGACGTCCACAAATCGGGGGAGACCGCCGGATCAAAGGGATCGTGATAGACGGCATCGAACCCCGTCAACGATTCGGGCGGCAAGTCAGCCAGTTTCCTGTGCATGATGCGAAGCGTTACGTTCTGTCTCTGCACGATCGTCGATTCCGGCGGCTGCCGCTGTCGGCGAAATGCCGTCTTGGCGAAGAGCTGGAAAGCGGGGCTGCATTCGCTCAATTCGTGGTGGTTCAGATCGTCAATCGTGGCTGGCGGTAACATGAACGGTTCGACGCTGACGTATTCCAGCGAACCGCTGTGCCGGGTCGCGGCGCTGGCGGTGATCCAGAAGTTCAGTCCCGTCCCGAATCCGATCTCGAACACCCGCACCGCTTGACCAGCACGCAGGCGTTCGACGATCCGACTGTTTTCCAGAAAGACCAACCGGCTCTCAGAAAGCGCACCTGATTCGCTGTGCCACGTTTTTCCGTCAGCAACATGTCGCAACGTTCGCGAACCGTCATCGGTAACCACGATAACCAGCTCGGGGTTCCCGGAGCCAATGATGGTTCGAGACGGTCGTCTTGTGGGCACGGCTTTTCCTTTGACATTCGACCCCATCATACGAAGAACATGCCGCTTTGATGACCCGTCCGGTGGCCTGCCAGCAAGTCGATTCTCCGCGTTGCCATTCAAGATGTCTTGCCTGACGGAAACGGCAAAACGGCAAAACGGCAAGGGCCAGCCGCATTCAAGTTGCCCCGGGTTCCATAAGAGAATATAAATTCGTTCATACTTTCCGTTTCAAGTCAGAATCTACAAGGGGAGAATGTTATGCGAAATGGCAGCTTGGCGGCGTTGATGATGGCCGCGATTCTGACCGGGTGTTCGACCGACTACATCGCGCCAGGAAACCGTGTGGGTCAGATCGAAGGAGAGTCGCATCACGCGGTCGCGTTGACGTCGCAATCGTTTCAGGACCAGGTGCTGGCCAATTCCCAGGTGGTGATGGTCGACGCCTGGGCGCCCTGGTGCGGCCCTTGCCTGAAACTGGGGCCGACCATCGAAGAATTGGCCGAGGAGTATAAGGGGCAGGCGGTGGTGGGGAAATTGAATGTAGATGAGGCTTCCGATATCGCGAAGCAATACAACATCACCAGCATTCCGGCGTTGCTGTTTTTCAAGAACGGTGAAGAAGTCGATCGGATGGTCGGCGTCCAGCCGAAGGCAGAGATCGCCGCTCGACTGGACCAGCTGATTGGGCAGTAGTGGCCGTTGCCAAGCTGAATTGAACGGCGGCGGAAGTGGCAAGAATTTCAATATTTGGATGATCGGAAGTCTTTCCACATTTCAAGGCGGGTCTGAAATCCGAATCGACTTTTCGACAACGATTTTTCGCCGGGCAGTTAGTCGCCGGTCTCGACAATCGCCTGGATGAGTGCGGTTCCTGCGTGGACCGGTCACTTCATGCCTGGTAAGCATTGATCAGCAGGCTGGATCGCTGCACGCTCTGCTTGAAGTACTCGCCCGTCAATTTCTTTCGCGTCAGGCATTGCATCAGGTATTCGTGTGTCTGTCGGATCAACTCCATATCGGATGCTTTTTCGATCGCTTCTTCGTACGATTCGTAATACAGCGGATAGTCTTCGCCCAGATATTCCTTGACGGGCGCGATGGGGTTGATCAGCAACGGAGTACCCCGGGCGATACACTCGATCACGGAGTTGTTGGCACTGGAATCGTACAGGTGCAGGAAGACCAGGTTCCGCGAGAGCAGTTGATCGTATTGGTCATTCGGAACAAAATTCAGGATGTCCACGGAATCGTACATGGATTCTTCGAATTCACCGGCCGATACCAGTAGATCTTTCTCCTTGCGAAAGAGGTCCGTCAGGTAGTCTTTTTCATTGACGCGGATCAGCGTCTTGCGGTATTGGGAGTCAGGCAGTTGATAGATGGCATGCAGTTTTCTGAGCCACCAGCCGAGCTGGACAATGCGCTTTTCCCGGTTGTCGCAAAACGCATCCCAGGACCACAGCTGATTCGGGATTTCTGTCGGATGAACCACGCTTTCGACCGGGAAATCGAATTTCAGTTGCAGATAGTCTCTGTGGTAGTCGGACAGCGTGAATAGGCCTCGACAATAAGGCAGGCTTTCCTGCCAGGCCTCCGATTGAAAAATGGCCTGATTGGATTGTTTGTATTGAAACCACCCCGGTACAAACGGGGGCACATGAATGAACCCGATCCAGGGATACTTGTGCGTGCAAACTCCCTCGGGCGACCAGCAGAATGTCCGTTCGATAAAGGTGTCCAGATAGATGCCCTGGGGATTGTTGATCTGTGCCAACGACGCGACTGCGAAAGACCAGCCGCTGCGATGGTTTCCAAAAAAGGCCTCGGTTTGATCTCCCAGGTTGACGCCGCGGTCTTCAATTCGCCTCTTTAATCGGCGTCGACGTCGTTTGCTGACTTCAGGATTCTTCTTGTTGTGCCATTCCGGCTTGACCCGTTGGTACGTTTCCAGGAGTTTTCGATAGGCCCGCAGTTTCCGATCAAATTGAGCAACCGGGTAACTGGTGAACTGACGCAACCCGGTAAGCAACTCGTTCATGTCTCTCAATTTGTCATTGCGGACACAGATGTCAGACCTCAAGGCGTCGATGACCTGTTGGTGACGATGTGCCTGTTCGCACCGTTGAAGCTCGCGTCCACGAATTTCTCGGGACAGCTCCGTCAATCGTGTTTCCATCGTCTGTCGCGTCGTAGCGTTTCGTTTCAACGAATCCGTCAGTTGCGCGACGTTGTCCCGCAGTTGCTGGACTTCCCGGTCTTTCTGGTTCAACGCCTGTTGGTGGTCGTGCAACAGGCGCTGTTTTTCATTCAGACTCTGTTGAAGCTCGTGCTCCCGATTTCGAGTTGAAGCATATTCTGCACGCAGCGCGGATTGTTGAGAGTGCAATTCTTCCTGATGGGCAGCGACTTCCGACTGCAGTTCCGCATGCTTCTGCTCCATTTCCTGCAAAGATTTCTGCTGTTCCAGTATGCGTTCATTTTTTTCGGCGATTTCAGTTTCCCGTTTCAGCAGCAGTTTGCTGCTGGCGGTCAATTCGCCCTGCAGTTTGGCGATCCATTCGGAACGGGAAGCCATCTCCCGTTCATAGCCGCGAATGGCGGTGTCCTTTTTTTCGATCGCCTCCTGCTGTTGTCGAATCGTGGTATCGCGGCTGGTCAGTTCGATTCCCTGCTGCAACGTCAAGGCAAATTCGGATTCATTTTTCTGCTGTAGTTCCGTGATCCTTGAATTCTTTTCGGCAAGTTCCTGCTGTTTGGACTCGACGGCCAACGATTTGGCGAAGATTTTCTCCTGCAGGCGTTCAATGGTCTTGTCCTGGGCGGTCAGTTTCTGCTCCAGGCCAGCAAGTTCCCGATCCTTGCTGGACAGGTGCAACTCTTGTTCGCGAATCGTGGCCTCGTTTTCCTGAAGGTTCGCCTCCAGTTTTTCCACGCGTTCTTGCACACCTTGCAGCTGGGATATCTGGCCTTCCTTCTTCATTAACAGACTTTGCGCGTAGAGACTGTTGAATCGGCAGGAACGCGTGAGCCCTTGTTGTCGAAAGGGTGACGAGATGTATCTTTCCCGAGCCTCATGGAGTTGCTCGCTGAGATCGTAGTCGGTCAGGCTGGCAACCATCTGGGCGTATTCGTCCAGCCTGCTTTCCACGGTCAGGTATTGCCGTGCGGTCAAGTGCACCTCGTTTCGGGTTACCGGACCAACGCTTTTCCTGGCGTGTTGTGAGTAACCCGGCTGTGTTTCGACACCGATAAACTGGCAGATTTGATCAACGATTTTTTCACGCTGCCGATCAAATTCTTCGTAGACAATCGGCAGTACCTGGTCGCCGTTGCTGTTGACACGATCGACCAGGTGTTGATTCATCGCCAGCCAGAAGGCGGTTTCCTTGCCGACGACATCATCGGCTGAGGGCAGTTGTGACAGCGGAGTTTTCACAAACGTGCACAATTCCTGACGGAATCGGTTGAAGTCCGATTTTTGGAATTCATCTCCAAAAAATGAGAAACGGTGGATGGCCGAGTTGATCACATCCAGAGGGTTGCGCAGCAGCGCTATGATCTTCACGTCCGGCTGAACCTCTCGAATCAGATCGATCCGGCCGTTGGCGCGGATCATTTTCACAATCGAATGGGACTGGTCTGCTGCGGGACAAAATAGATTCCGTAGCCAGGCGACCGATGTTTCTCCTATTTCCGACGACCGATCACAGAACAGAGGAATCTGCTGATGGTGGTACATGCCCTCCACCGATACGGCATCGGCGACATGGAATTCGTTAGTGATCTGAAGGTAGGATTTGTTGAACGTGCTGCGATCCCAGAGGAATGGTTCGTAGACGTAATCCGATTGATGGGGATCCTGGTCGTCGAAGATCTGCTGCAACAGACTGTAGACCGCGGTTGTGCCCGAACGGCCCACGCCGAGTACGAGTATTTTTTGTGAACTGAGGCCCATTCTTGCTTCCAGTGCCTTTCCAGTGGATGTACTGCCTGCGGCGGTTCGTGCCTGAATAGATGCCTAAAATGACAAATTTCCAATTGTCGCTGAATATCAAAATCAAATCGCTGGCCAACCGGCGTCGTTTGCGGATCCTGATTCAGCTATCACTTTTCAGTTCCGTTGGGTACATGATGCCGTCGGCGAACGGTGGCTTCGGGCTTTGCTGGTGCCGGGCGCTGCGAATTCATACACGCGATATTCCAACGGATGTTTCGCCATGAATTCTTCGCGCAGGTCCTCCACCGACTCATCGGCCTGCCATTGACGCTGATTCAAATGCTTCAGTTGGTCCCGTTGAAATACGAATCCGAGCTTGGTCGCGATACGATCCATGCTTTCTGACAGTTTTTCGACCACGCCGATCTCAACAAAATACTGGTTGAGCACCGTTTCGTAGTTGTTCAGCGTCAGTTCTCGGGGAAAGTGGTCCAGCAGGAAGGGGCGAGCGTTCAGCAGAAAGGACTTCAGGTCCTCATCGGGGACTTGAGATTTGTCTTTCCATGTATCGCTGACGCGACGAACGAAATGGTAAAACGAGACCATCGAATCGAACGGATCCCTCAAAATGGTCACAAATTGATCGACATGCGGGTAGTTTTCGGCAATCCCGAATCCGCGCTGGCGATTGAAATGCCCATACAATAGTACCGGCGTTCGGCTCGAGTGCGATTGCGTCAGATCCAGCTGGACGGGAGGTCGTCCAAGTTTCTCGTCCACGTAGTGTTTTCGAAAGTTGCTGCCGAACCATTGTTGAAAAATGTGACGAGTGGACGTGCCAGCCGCTTTGGGGATATGAATGAAAATCAAGGGCCGGGCGCGATCGTACGGTTTCATGATCGATGCCATTCCAGATCTCTGCTTGGATGCCCAATACGCCGCTGGATTCCTTTCCCAGGGTCAGGCGTAGCCAGCGTTGCGGGCCAGGCCGAATCGTCCAATCCGGCTAACCCGTCAGCCATGCCGTCAACCCTCGTTGCACGCAGTAGTCTGTCAGTTGGGGATAGTTGATAATGATTTGCTCGACCGTCTCACGGTTTTCTTTCTGGAAGACGGTGTCCGCGCGGTTGGCAATGGTCGGAAGCCCCAGGAATTCGAAGCAGCGATTGAGTTCATCCCGATCCTTCACGAATTGTTCGTATTCGACAAGGTGATAGTCCTTGCCGGCCGCCTGCAACTGGCGGATGATGCCATCGTAGAAAGATCTGAATCCGGTACTGGTACTGTTCGAATTCGTTCGTATCGATGGAAAACCGTTTGTCTTCCAGCGTCAGTGATTTGCTTTTCAGGGAATTCCAGGCATTGTTATTTTGTGCGATCGTCTGCGAAATGTAGCTTCGCAGCAGATTGCGACGATGGATCAGGACATAGGCAAAATCGCTGGACTCGCAAACGTGCTGGACAACGTCATCGTTCTGATTCGGAAAGATGTTGAATCCCTTGATCCGTTCGTGTCCGGCTGCAAGCAACAGGTCCAGAAATCGAATGGGATCGGCATCTCGCCATGCCAGATCGTTGAACCGCAACCAGGCGGGGTGCTTGGCCAGAATGTCAGCGGTCCAGGAAAGGTAGACTTTATCGGCCGAGAATACCTCGTAGTGGCAGCGCAAGTCGGGGTGGCGGTTCAGCAGACTGATGAAATAGTTGCTGCCAACTCGAGGCACGCCGAACAGGACAAACTTGCTTTTCATGCGACACCCCGTGTTAACGCAGCCGCAGGCGGGTGCTCGCCGTAGGTGTCCGGCAGATTTCGAATCGAGTGGTTGCCGGTCTGGAGGTTGGTGACGTACATCAATTTGCGGGGTTTCAAGAATCTCACAAGGCCACCCCGCTGGTCACCTCGTATCCATATTCAATCAGGTAGGGCAGTAGCTGGTGGTCCAACACTGACCGCTCCAACGACGACAGGCGATGTTGGTTTCCGGAAGCAATGTCCTGGGAAACTTGTGACTGGGCATTCATCTTCCATGCTTCCCAGCTCAGGCACTGCTGGCGGCTGTAGCTGGCCTGTTGGGACAGGCGTTCAGGTTGGAAGTCGACGCCCAGGTAATCACAGATTCGGCTGATTTGCTGTATCTTATCGGCGACGACGTCTTCAAAGCGGACGTACAGAATATGATCGGGATGGTGGGCCTTGAACTCGTCGGCAGACTGGATGGTCTTCAGCCATCGCTTTGCGTGTCGTTCGATTGGCCAGGAAGCTTCCTCGTTCCAGGTGAAATGTCGACGGCGGGACAGGATTGCTTTTTCGGGATCACGAATGACAAAGATAAATTTAGCCGCCGGATAGAAACGGTGCATCACGGGCAGGTGTTCCGCGTGATCTGGGGTTTTCTCCATCCACGTCGAGCTACCAATGTCCGCCGCATTCATATGCTGGCTCAGCTGATCAAAGACGATTGCCTCAAAAAACATTTTTGGCGAAAGCTGTTGACCCTGGAGCAGGCGAGTCACGTGTTCCTGCACTGCAGAGGAAATTTGCATTTTGGATTTCAGGAACGACATGACCTTCTCAAATCCTGCTGTCTGAATCCGGTCGTCCTGGACCTTGATCAATGTCCTGACAATGGAAAAGAAATGGGTTTCCGGGAACACCGCTGGCGTAACCTGGGTGGCGACCAGTGATTGCAGCAGCGTGGTGCCTGAGCGTGGGTGTCCGACGACAAATACCGGGTCCTGCTTCAAGGGCAGACCCTGACGGTCGGCCCACGAATTGCTGGGAAGATATTGGGTAGGCAGGGCGGACAAGTCGACCTGGCGAGTCTCTCGAGTAGGTGCGGCTGACGGACGGGTGCAATCCGGGTCTTCGGTTTTCAGATAGAATTCCCGATAGGTTCTCGTCACTAGCTGATGGCGGTCGATCCGTCCTGCCTGGTGCAGAGCGAGCATCAGTTTGCCGACCTGAGCTTCGTTGTGCCGATCGAAATCGATATTTTCGGCCGTCTTCCAGCTGCGGTCATCGCCCAGGTGAAACGTCAAATGGGCGTCAGTCAGGATGGCGGGATGATTCGCGTACGCCAACAGATTGCAGATCAACATCCGGCCAATCCAGTTGGCCCCGATACAGGCGTCAAACAACTGGTATTGCCGGTAGTGCTCTCGTTTGAAAACAAAGCAGTCGAAACCGGGATGGGATTGGCCGACCTGTTGGTAGTAAAAAGCAAGCGGTCGATCACCGGTTGGACATTTTTCAATGGTTCTACGGTTGATCACCAACGCGTCGTATTCCTGCAAGGCATCTCCGATCGCCGAGTAGAAAAATGGCATCGGGCTGATATCGACGTTGGTGTAGATCAAGTAATCGGCGTCCGATCGCTCCACCGCCGACTTCAAGATGTCATGGATCAGCGGCAGTTTTCTCCGTTTCCGGAAATCGCCCACGTCCATCACGCTGCGTTCGAGCAGGGGACCGCTTTGGAAATATTCCGGAACCAGCGCGGCGTCTTCTTCGTAACAGACGGCCTGCAATTCGATGTCCAGATCGTCGTGGCAATGCTGTTTGGAAGCCCGCATCGCTCGAAAGGTAACCGGTTGGGCAACGTACAGATCGGAACGGGGCGAGACCTGGACTGGGTTGACGATATGGCTGATTTTCATTTTAGATACAGACGTTGTACTGTTTTTCCAGATACGATTTGCAACTCTCTTCCCACAATAGTCGTTGAAAGTAGTAGTCGTTGATTTCCTGCGTTGATTTCATCCGCTTGTCAGAGACCAGTTTCCAGCGTTCTACGGTCCGCAATACGGAATTGACATCGGAGAATCCGCCGCGGCGGTAGGTGTTGACCGTGATTCCGCTGTTGTGAAATGTCTTGCCGGACTGCAGGGCCCAGATCACAAATTCCGAATCCGCCACGATTCGGTACTGAGCCTCAAAGGGATGCTCCAATAACACGGACCGGCGCGTAAACAGGCTGTTGTGGTTGAATATCATGGCCTGCCAGAGGAACTCCGGCTCTCTGGCCCTGATCAGCTCCGATTGATCGCCGTCGATAAAGATCGTGTCACCGTAGATTAAATCGGCATGGCAACGCTGCCGATCAAAGATCTCGCTGACCACGTCCGCCCGATGGAAGGTATCGCCGGCGTTAAGAAAAATGACCCAATGACCGGCAGACAGGCGGACGCCCTTGTTCATGGCGTCGTAAATGCCGTCGTCGGGTTCACTGATCCACCGCAGCTTCTCTCTTTGATGCCGTTTCAGTAACACAACCGTTTCATCCGTTGATTGGCCGTCGACGATCAGGTGGCTGAGGTTTGTGTAGTCCTGCTGCCAAACCGATGCGATTGTCTGTTCCAGTGCAGCCGCATCGTTGCGCGTGACCGTCACCGCCGTAATTTCAGGCAACGTCGTAAAGTCCGGGGACATGTTAAGTTCCAGTTTTCATGCCATGGAAAGCCTGACCGAGTCCATTCGATTGCGGCCAGGGCCGGGCTCAGAAAATAGCACTTGCCGTCCCGAATTCACAACAGATCCACCGGGAAAAAAGCGGCGATCGCTGCAGCAATCGAAATAAACCGCGCTGCGTTTGGATCTGGCAAGTTGACACGTGCGGGGCTCGCGCCATGAAGCTTGATGTACCCGGTATCGACGTGACGAACTGACAATTCGTGTTGAAGCGATGGCCACAGGCTGTTACAAGCGAGGGCCGTTGCATGACGAAAAATTTGAACGGGGAAACGAAGTATCTTGAATCGATTTTTTCATTTCTCGTATCACAAATGTCTGACGGCCTTTTACCAGCGGGTGTTGACGGAATTCGCGGCGATGACCGGCTTGCGTTATCGACACTTCAACAGCCGGGGAGCGGATTTTCAAGTTGCGGTTCAGCAGGACCAATTCGACTGTGGGAGCGTTAACAATTCGAATTTGTGCATTACCTTGCAAGCGAACGAGCGGGCCAGTCATTTTGTGCGAGACCCCCGGGATCTGATCGTTTCGGGCTACCATTATCACCAGTGGTGCGTCGAGACCTGGGCAAATCGACGGCCTTTCCGACGAGCGGCGGAGTTTGAAAGTGATCCGCTATTCCAGAAGTGGATGCCGGTCAAAGCCTGGCCCGTGGGCATGAGTTACCAGCAGTTCCTCAACTCGCTGAAAAAGGAGCAGGGATTGATTCTGGAAATGATCTGGCGGAAGCCTGTTTTTACCCGGTTGCGACAATGGAATTTTTCGCATCCGCAGATCCTGGAAATGAAGTACGAGGAAATCATCGGCCACGAGACAGATGCATTCAGCCAACTGTTTGAGCATTATGGCTTGAACAGCGACTGGAAAAACGACTGGCTGGCGATCGTCGACGCGAATTCGCTTAAAAATATACAAAGGGGAGCCCGACAACACGCGCGAAACGGCGGAAGCCAGCAATTCCGGTACGAGTTCACAAACGATGTGATGACCGAATTCAATGTTCACCATGCAGACTTGTTGCAGAAACTGGGATACGCGATCGAATCGGCAACGGCTGCATGCACCGACGCAGTGAAAGGGACGGCAACAGCGGGTGCGGTGGCTTCGCCCGTGCCATGACAAGCGGGAATAGGATCTCGCCGTGCCAAGCTGTTGACCGAACGACGAATCTGACGCGAGCATCTCTGTTTACCTGATGTAGTAAGTCGTGTAAGCAGACGTTGCCGAATTGCGATCGGGTGACCGAAGCCTGTACGGCCTGGGGTTCCATATTACCACCAGCCCGTTGGTCTCCGGCGGCCATCCTCGAGTCGTCTATGGCGAACGAAAGGCAGTCAAATTGACAGTAGAAGAGAGCCGTGAGTTTTACTGATTACTGGTATTACCTTGCCGTTGCTGTGCTGTTGCTGGCAACCCTGTTTATCCGCCTGGATCGACGCTGGATTCTGCTGCTGATTTTCAGCGCCGTTTTCTATGGCTGGGGACGTTGGTCCTACCTGTGGCTGCTGCTGTTTTCCATTTTTATCGACTACGTATGCGCGCTCGGTATTCATCGTAGTTCCCGGACCTTCTGGCGGTGCGGCTTGCTGACCTTGAGTCTGGTTTCGAATCTTGGTTTGCTGCTGTTCTTCAAGTATTTCACTGCGCTGTATGACGACTGGTCCTGGATCCAGGCGAGCACGGGCGTCTTGAATATTCAGTTTGAAAAGATGCTGCTACCGCTGGGGATTTCCTTCTACACACTGCAATCGATGGGTTATACGATCGACGTCTATCGGAGGGAATTGGACCCGGAACGGCACTTCGGCTATTTCTCCCTGTACGTCTGTTTCTTTCCACAGCTGGTGGCTGGCCCGATTGAGAGGCCGCGCAATCTGTTGCCGCAGCTGAAGACGCCTTCGCCAATCCGGATTGAGGATTTGCAAGCTGGCCTGTTTCTGATCGGAATGGGCCTGCTGAAGAAACTGTTGATTTCCAATCGCCTGTTCATGCTGTTGCAGGACCAATTGACCGCCCCGGACCAGGTGGCTGGCTGGCAGGCAGCCAGCTTTGGGACCGTCGTATTTTTCGCGGTCTACCTGGATATTGCTGCCTACACGGATATTGCCCGTGGATCTGCCAGACTGTTCGGCATTCATTTGATGAAGAATTTCAATCGTCCCATGTTTGCCTTGAGCATGGGGGATTTCTGGAAACGGTGGCACATCAGTCTTTCCAGCTGGATGATGAATTATCTGTTCCGTTCCATCGCCGGACTGAGTCAGTCCCGGGCATTTCGGCATGGGGCCCTGATTTTCACCTTTCTCATGATCGGATTGTGGCACGGACCGACCCTGCCGTTTGTATTGATGGGGCTGCTACAAGGGGTGGTGATCACCGCGGAACGGATGGCCGCCAACCGCGGATGGAAGCTGCCCGATTCGCAGGCCGGCAACCTGGTGCGATTGCTGAAAGTGCATCTGGTTATCAATGTCAGCGGGATCCTGTTCCTGTCGCCGGACATGGGTGTGGCGATGCAGCTTTTCAATGCCGCCGGCGATGCGTTTTCAACCGGAGGATGGATTGTCGTCGAACAACAGTTGCGAGGATTCTATTTTGTCTCGCTGATCGTGATCGCATCGGTTGCCGTCTGGGTGATTGGGCGACTGCATGAGTCGCCGGGATCCCGGATCCATCAATGGGTCCAGCGCTCTGCCGCCTTGCGTTGTGGGCTGTTGTACCTGTTGTTTGGCTTTGTTCTGGCGTTTTCCGAGAAGACAGAAAATGACTTTCTTTATTTCTTCTTTTGAATGCCGTCGTTCGATGGCCATCACCACCCAGTGCCTGATGTTTGTGCTGGGCGGCTTGTTCTGCCTGCACATCGCCGGGCATCTGGGGCTGTATCTGTTTCCGATGCGGTCGATAGAGCGGCTGAAGAGCCATCTGGAAGATCCCCGTTGTGGACTGGATGACTGTCACATCATCACGGTGGGGAATTCTCATAATCTGGCCGCGATCGCTCCTCATACGTTTACGGATCCCGTGAAGCACCTGTCGACACCGTTACAGTCGCTGTCGGGCAGTCTGTTCTATCTGACGTATTTCAAGAAGCGAATCGGCCAGGCGAAGGTGGTGCTGTTACCGGTTTCCATCGGCATGCTGGAGCAAGATACGCAAATGCGTCCCATTACGATTCTGAACCTGGCAACGGTCGACGGATGGCGTTGGGAATACCTGCGTTTGAGTCGCGACATTGACATCCTGATTCGTTCGTGGGCCGTGCCGTTAGCCAGAATGGACGCCTGGCGGGGCCCGTTTGAATCCCTGTTCTGCGATCGGGATACGGTAGCGGGGCAGCCTGAGGATCCCTTTCAACACGATCGCGTGGCCAGGCATCTGGCCTTTCTTCAGGGCGATGATGTTGAGCAGTCGCGGGCTGAAAACGTGAAAAATCTGTATCGGATGGCAGAGATTTGCCGCGACCTGGGGGCTTGTCTGGTGCTCTACGAATCGCCTGTTTCCATGGCCTACCGAAAATCATTTGAAACCCAGCGACCGGATTATTGTCATTGGAAGGACACATTGCGCCGATTTGTGGCCGAGGCGCAAACCGGGTTGCCGGTCTACTTCGTGGAAAACCTGTGGTCGCCGGAAGAATTGGGCAACGCAGAATTTTACAAGGACCAGGAGCACTTGAGCCGCGCGGGACGGTTGCATTTTTCGCAACGGCTTCAACAGCACCTGGCCACTACATTGATCGATACGCGTTTTGGCGATCTGGAACTCTGTCAGACGCATCATCCGCGTCGGACCGCCGCGGGGGCCGCTCGTGAAATATCGGCAGCGGTTCCGTCCAGACAAACAGCAAAGGACCGCGCTGATGGCTTGTTACGGCGGTGACCGAAATCTCAGTTCAACCCGGCTCAGTCCGCTACCCGATCTCGCGTCGAAGGCTGGTCTTTCCTGCCGCATGCGATCGGTCGATCTGGTCAACCTGCTTCTTCTTTTCTGATTGGGAGTGATCTTCGCCATGCTGGTCAGCCATCGTAAGCAGTTCATTTTCATCAAGACAGCCAAGACCGCGGGAACCTCGGTTGAAGTCTACTTCGAGAAACATTGTTTTCCCGCGGGTCAATGGCGATACAGCCACGCCCGACCGGAGTACGCCAGTGCGACCGGGATCGTGGGTCTGCGAGGTCCGCGGCCGGCCAACGCAAAATATTGGAATCACATGACGTCAGAAGAGGTCAGGCAGGCGGTCGGCGAAGCAGTTTGGTGTCAATATTTCAAATTCACCGTGGTCCGCAATCCCTTCGATCGACTGGCTTCTGCCTTTTTTCATTGGGAAACGAAGAATAATCCATCGCAAGGAACGCTGGACAATCAAACGACCGTGCAGCGGTTTCGCTACTGGCTGAAGTCTCAGCCGCATCACTTTAATCCGTCCGCCTGTCTGATCGATGGCCAGTTTGCGGTCGATTACGTGATCCGGTTCGAATCGCTGCTGGCGGGAATCGAATCCGTCTGTCAGCAGATCGAGGTCCCATTCCAACCGTCCGAGATACGTCGCCTGAAGTCCGAACATCGTAACCGTTCTTTGAGTCTGGCCGATTTATACGATCGGGAAACGATTGAACTGGTACGACGCCAGTACGAATTCGACCTGAAACATCTTGGCTACCAGGCACCATCATTGACGGCCGCGTAGACCCTTTCTGGATCACTGATCCTTCGCCGGCGGAAAAGACTGAATTGGAAACTCTCGCCAGAAATTTCATCTGAGTGTCATTTCTGCTAGACTGGGACCGAGCCAGGTGCCGGGAACCCGCTCCCGCGACAGGATGCCCATCTTGCAGCCGACGACGATGCATCATGAATCGTGACCGGAGGGGGCGGTTGGTCGAGCCGGTTTTGAGACACAACAATAACAACCACGATGAGGCATCTCCATGACTTCAGTAAATTGCGTTTCCTTCCGTAAGACGTGCTTTCGTTTTGTGATGGTTATCTTCGCCGTCGTGCTGTTGGCCGGCCCGCTACCTGGTCAAGAAGAGCAGCAGGATTCGGAAAAGAAGGAAAAACAGGCGGACAAACAACCGGAAATCGTGACCGTTCAGTCGCGACCGCTACGGATTTTTGAGAAATTCGAAGGGGTGGTGGAGTCGGCCAACTCCATGGAAATCAAGACGGGAGTTAAAGCCTGGTCCGATTTGGTCATCAAGGAAGTGGAAGAAGAGGGCGCGAAGGTCAAAGCCGGTCAGGTTGTCCTGGAGTTTGATACCGAGAAAATCGACGATGCGATCGCCGAGGCTGATTTTGCCCTGAAGGGTAACCAGCTCGATTTTGAAGATGCGAAGTTGGTGGCCGAGCAGGCCCGGTCTGAGATTCGATTGGATGGCGACCTGAATGAACGCGAAATGAAGTATGCCAAAGATGATTATCAGTATTATCAGAAGGTGGAACGGGAAGAACGAGACAAGGATCTGGAATGGTCGCTTCGGTCAGCCAATTATGGGCTGGAGTACGCTGAGGAAGAGCTGGACCAGTTACTGAAAATGTACACCGAAGACGAATTGACCGAGGAATCGGAGAAGATCGTACTTAAACGGGCCCAACGCGGTGTGGAATCGGCACAACGTCGACTGGAGCAAATGCAATTGCGGGCCGATCGGCAGCAGTCGACCATGTTTCCGCGGGAAGATCTGAAGCGCGAAGAAGCATTGGAGCGACAGAAATTGAAATACGAGAAGATGAAAGCCACCCTGCCGTTCACCACTCAGCGGGCCGAAATCGCGCTCAAGAAATCGGACTTCGCGCTTACCCAGGCTAAGGAGAAGTGGTCGGAATTGAGAGCGGATCGCGAGCAGATGAAACTGAAATCACCCATGGATGGCATTCTGTATCACGGTCGCTACGTGGACGGAAAATGGATCAGTGCGACGGGTGGGGCTTCCCGGCGACTGGAGCCTGACCGGAAAATTCCCGCCAGGAAAGTGGTTCTGACGGTTATTGACCCGGAACGCCTGACGATTCGTTCTGAAATCCCGGAAGATAAAATCAGGTACATTGATAGCGGTGTGGAAGGGACAGCGATCCTGAAAGCGGATAAGTCCGTTCGACTGCCGGTCGTCGTCTCGGAACTCAAGCGGGTTCCGCTTGGTTCCGGAAAATTCGAATGCACATTCCAGGTCAGAAATCTGGAAAACGAGGACGGCAAAATACTGCCCGCGATGACGTGCCAGATCAGCATTGGCGTTTATGAAAATGAGGAGGGCCTGGTCGTTCCCAAGGCCAGCGTGTTCACGGATGACGGTTTCAATTACTACGTCTATCTTTCCGAAGATCAACGCAAAGATGTGGAAGTGGGTGTTACTATCGATGACATGATTGAAATTAAGAAGGGACTTTCCGCCGGCGACAAGATACTCAAGGCCAGGCCTTGAGTCGGCATTCCGCGGATGGGATGAGGTAGTTGGTTTGATTGAGAGGCAGGCGATCATGTGGCAGACGGCGGGTCGAGCAGGGCGTTCCTTTTTGCTGGGGGTGTGGTTTTGGCTGCCCATGGCGTTGTGGGCATTGCCCCAGGATGCGGTCCGCGATGACCAGCGTCCGGCGTTCATGGATCAGCCGCTGGACTTCAGTACGGCGCCTGAAATCAAATCACCGATTGAAGGTCCCTCGCCCAGTGAGATTCGTGCGTCCATCGATCGGGGAGCCCAATTTCTGACGATGTCGCAAAATGACGATGGCTCGTTCGGCAGCTTCGAAACGAATCGCGTCTCCGAGATCTACGCGCCGATTCCGGGAGCTCACAACGCCTTTCGATCGGCGACAACGGCCCTGGCTGTATCCGCGCTGGTCGAAACCCGAGGCAACGACCCGGAGTATCGTGAGTCCATTGGCGCTGCGGAGAAGTGGATGCTGGAAAACATGCGGTCGGTCAAGAGGGCCACCGGTGACGCCATTTACAACGTGTGGGGACACGCTTATGGCATCCATGCACTGGTGCGTTTGCGGCAGCGCCGCGGGCAGACTCCTCAGAAGGTCAAGGAGATCGATGCCCTGATCCGTCAGCAGATTGATATGCTCGTTCGTTATGAATCGGTCGATGGGGGATGGGGTTACTACGATTTTCGGGCCCAGGCGCGGAAACCTACCGGCAGTTCGATCAGCTTTGTTAACGGCACGGTTCTGGTCGCGCTGAAAGCAGCTCAAGATGTGGGCATCGAAGTACCAGAGAAAATCGTAAACCGGGCGGTGGCGGCGATTCTGCGTCAACAGAAGCCGGACTTTTCCTATCTGTACGGAGAGTACCTGAAAGACCGCCCAATGATGGGGATTAATCGTCCCGGCGGCAGCCTTGGCCGTTCTCAGGTCTGCAATCTGGCCCTGCGATTATGGGGCGATGAGAAGATTACCGACAACGTCCTGAAGGTCTGGCTGTACCGACTGTACTTGCGCAATGGCTGGCTGAGTATCGGACGCAAACGACCGATCCCGCACGAAGCATGGATGGGTGTGGCCGGCTATTTCTACTATTACGGTCACTACTATGCCGGATTGTGCATTGACCAGTTGAAACCGGAGGATCGTCCTGTTTACCGTCAGATGCTGGCCAAAACCATCATCAAGCATCAGGAGCCCAGCGGCAGTTGGTGGGACTACACGTTGTACAGTTACCACCAGCAATATGGCACAGCCTACGCCCTGATGACGTTGCAACGTTGTTTACCGGATCCACAATCCACGGAATCGCAATAGGAATCCGGCTGAGCCGGCGCGACAGCGCCGTCCACAGCCGCGATTCGGTGTCCGTAGCCTGCACGCCCGGTCCAACGAAGAATAGCGTTCGCCCAAGCCCGCCAACATCGGCCTATTTTTTCTCTTCGTGGAACTTGGGCTCTTTCCCTTCATAAGCACGATACAGCTCAAAGATGGATTCCTTCAGGGCTTTGGCTGTCGCAGGGGCTGCGTCCTGTTTGCACTTCATGGCGTTCACGATTACCGCATGGGCGGCTGCAAGCTGTTTCGGATAATTTTCCTTGTCCGACTTGATCCGCTGAGCCAGGAAATATTCGGCGATGATCATCTGCGTGTTGGTGGCGTGGTCTTCCTTGGTCTGGACCCAGCGTGTTACCTGGTTGATGGCCGTGGGTGTCGGTTCCGTCGACAGGCTGTCTGAAATTTCGATTACGTTGTCGATGGCCTTGGCGATCGTGGCGGTGTCTTCCAGCATCATTTCAAATCGCATCTGGTCGGCATAGATCCCGCAGGGCACCTGACAATGCGGGACAGGTGCAAGGATCGATGATCCGGCGGCAGGTTCATTGGCAACCGCATGGAAAGCATGGGCAGAAAAACAGATCAGTACGATAAGGCTTACGTATTTCATAATAGTCTCCGGTCGTTTTTGAGTATCAAGAGTTCCAGGTCAGCATGAACGGGCGCGAATTCCTCGGCGACCACCAGGCCGGACAGGGTCACTGCGTCGAGTTTAGCAGGCGATTTCCAGGGTCGCCAGCAGATGCGGCAAGTTAGCGGAGCGAGCTGCGATTGCCGGAAGGAAAATGTGGTTGGTGCTGTTGAAGAAGATAGCGGCACAAGGTCGACAGTCGGGCCAGGCGGCGTCCGGCCCGCCCGGGGAAATCAGGTGGATCCACCGCGAATTTCCGAGCCTGAAAAAACTGCTTCAGTGTCCGTTTACCAGCAGGATCATAATCAATGGACCTCAGCTCGATCGACGGGTGCCTTGGCAATCCCAGTGAACCGAGCAGGCGGAGGGTGCCCGCGTTGTAGACGGTCAGAATATCGCTTGGCTGAAGGAATTTTTGCCACGCTTGATGAAACTGACTCGAATCAAGATTACGCGAAAAATGCTGGCGATCCAGGTCGAAATAACGAAGCATCTGGTCCGATAGTGGAGTTGGCGGCTGTAGCGTTGCCGAAAAGCAATCTCCCGATGCGATTCGTTTTGCCACCCAATACACGGGCTGCCGGGATTCCGGCAGGCGGCTTTCCTGATCTGCAATGGGGCCCACTTCGCCGTAGGCGACGACCAGGTCCTGAAAGCGGTGCAACAATGAATGGGGTGTGTTGATTTTCTGAATCCGCGGCTGGCGGATGCGTGTATATTCCGCGGCCGGATGAAACAGCTGTCTTTCGACCATCGTGGCAAAGGCATGCAGCAGTTGATCCAGTCCAGCGGTCTCGGGCTCCAGCAGTCGCAAGGCAGCCACGGTGGCCTCGACGGTGGAAAGCGATTGCTCATCGGGTTCAAGACGAATCCGGTACTGGCCCGGGACAGTTGGAGTAATTCGATAATGCGGTAAATCGGATAGCGTTGGCCAGTGGCGATACATCCGCCTGACCTGGTTCCAGGTACCGTCCAGCAGGATCAGTTGATCTGGCCGGCTGTCGGGTGGGACGTCCGCGATGTCGATGGCGGATTTGCTGGGATACAGCAGGGCCGCATTTTGACCGATCTGTTTTGAGTACCGTTCAAGTTTCCCGGAGTAGTCGATCAGCAACTGGATATTGGACAGAGACTGTCGAACCATCCGAGCCGTGTTGAAGGGGTGGCCGCGTTCGCGAATGTGTTGCGCGATCACAATCTGAGTTCGATTGAAAATCTTCGGAATCAAACTGCAATGGCAGACCGCCGCCGGGCGCTGGCAATGGAAACACATGGCACGGGGTTGGCCGCGATTCGATCTGGACACGGCGTGCGGGCGGGGTCGGTAGCGGCGAGCGGCGATAGTCATGAGATGATCGGCTGTACCAGTCGTAACGATTTACCCGTGAGTTGGTGTTTTTTTTGGGCCACGCAGTTGCAATTTGTTGACAAAGGCAACTGCAGGACTAACGTGAAAGGTTGCAAACGACACTCTTGATTTCCATCATGATGATCTACGATGACCAACCACTTTCGAATCAGTTTGTTGGCCGTACTGTCTGCCGGGCTGTTGTTTTGGACCGTTGATGGTGAACTTCAGGCCCGGGAGCCGAGCTGGTATCCGTACACCATCGCTCGTGGCATGGATCGCGATTGGATTCGCGATACCCCCATGCATTTAAGGCCCTACCGACCCCTGCATTTCTATGGTAACACCCAGCGCAGATTGTACTATCGTGGCAATCCGCTGCCGCGTATACGCGACTACCGCGATACCATCCGCAGCTTGATCCGACGCCGTTGAGCTTCGGCCCCTGATCGTTTTTTGGGAAAGGCCCCGGGGCGAATCGAATCCACGGGTTTGGTTCTGACGAGGGCGTCATGCTGCCTGTGGCGGCCAGGGTAAGGCGTATCGAGCGCTGGCTCGTCGTGTCGTTGCCGCGGATTTCTTGAATACAGCGATGTTGGAATGCTTTCGGCGTTCAATTTTGTCTATTTCCGGGTTTTTTTGGTAATTTGTTCGCGACTGTTTCGAACTGAATACGTCTTTGAATATGTTGCGACAATCCATCGTCGATCCGAACCGAAGCGTCGCTCAAGATCAAACTCTGACCCGTACATGTCTCTCAGTCTGCCCGTATCCGCGATTGCTGCTTATCAAGACTCGGGAATTCAATCGTGCCGGGAGCACGGATTGAGATATGCGTTGGCACTGCTTCGTAATTCATGCGATGCCGAAGAAGCTGTCCAGGAAACATTCTGTCGCCTTCATGCTGCCGGTAATGGCCACGAATCCGATTATCGCCGGCGTTTTTTTGTCACGCTGCGTAATCACTGCATTGACCTGATTCGACGAAAGCGGGTTCGACGGGAAGTAGCCATGGGAGGCGCGATTGACGAACGGACTGAAGGTCCGGCCCAACAGCTGGTAGGAAACGAAACCATGCTGGCCGTCGAAGACGCCATCGGCCAGCTGCCGTTGCAATGGCAACAGTCATTGCAGCTGAGGGTCTATGCGGAATTGGGGTATGACGAGATTGCGTCCATCATGGGAGCCACGCGCAATCAGGTGCGAACCTGGATTTATCGGGCTCGACGCCAACTGGAAGACTGTTTGACGGCCAAGGGTGTGCTGGAATGTGCAGAATTGATCGATTGAAATCGTGTGAAGATTGGGGAGTGTTGATCAGTTGCGGTCTGGACGGGGAGCTGACGGCGCAGGAGCATTTGCGGCTCGCCGATCATCTGCGGCAGTGTCCAGCCTGCCGCTCGACGCAGACCCGGTGGAATCAGGTCCACCAGTTGCTGCGACGGCAGGTTGATTTGCCGAACCATCGTGGAAGGCGGAGTGCCAGCGAAAAGGTTGTCAACGAAACCGCTTGCCAGCCTTTCCCCAGGCCCCACCTGCAGCGACCTGCAGCAACGGCCGCGCCGCGATTTGGTGTGAATGTATCAATCGCCGCGACGGCGGTGGTCGCGCTGCTGCTGTTGAGCCTGGTCCCGTTGATTCGGCGAACCGGTGAGACTCGGAATACTGTCGCACCGCTGGTGGTGTTAACCAGAATCAACTCGGAGAGAATCGAAGATCAGAAAGTCCTCAGAGATTCGCTCGAATTGGATTTGAGAACGCTGAAACTACAGGTGGCCACGTTGGATTCGGGTGAGGCCGCGACTGGCTTTCTAAATCGCATTGACCGCCTGATGAAGAGAATCGACGAATTTGAATCGATGGAAGTTGCCAATTGATGATGTCATACTTGAGTGTGATTGCCATCCTAAATTTGAAACCCATTCAGGGAGAGTGAAATGAGGGCATTTTTTCTTTACGCATCGCATTCCGGCTGGATAACACTGATGTTGGCCGTGCTGTTCACGGTCCCACTTGCTGCCCAGTCTGACGAGGCCAGGGCATTGGAACGGGAGCGGGTTGCCGAGTCGGTCGAGGATGTGGCAGACCACCTGAGCCGGGAGGCTGAGGCCCTTGGCGAATCGCTCGAGCAGTGGGTCGAAGAAAATTCGGAAGAGATGGAAGCATGGGCGGAAAAGTACTCCGAGCAGTGGGAATCCTGGGCAGGCCAGTTTGAGCGTCGGTTTGAACGATGGGCAGCGGATCAAGAACAGGTCTGGGACGATTGGGCTCGCCAGTACAGTCACCGGTGGGAGCAATGGGCAGACCAACTGGAAAATGAAAGTGTTGAACCACAGGAACTGACACGGATTATTCAGCACAATCTGGAAATGCTGGGGGACATGCCGCTGGGACAGATGCTTGAGGGCCTGTTAAGTGAGGGTGCCGAAGGTCTGGAGTCCGCTCCCTGGGCGAGCTTGCACGAATTGCAGGCAATGATGCAGGATTCGATCGAGGAATCCGTCGCCGATGCGGAACGCAAATTGGCCCGGTCTCAACGGGAACAAAAGCTGCGAACCCGGCCTTCGGAGCACGGCGAAATCGAGGACGAAACCGAGTTCATCTTGCCGGTAATTGAAAATCAGCAGGAAGGATTGAAATCCAAAGAAAAAATCCTGGCCCGCGAAGCCCAGGCGGCCTTGAAAAAAATTGAGCGAAGACTGGCCGAAGGAAATATCGACGCGGCGGAGCTGCAGGCGATGATGGAGGAAATGGTGAGAGAATCGGAGCGGGCGAAACGTGATCTGGATCGTCGAGGCGCCCGAGAAGTTGCGGAAGCTCGTCGCCAACGAGCTGAACAGGAGCGGGAACGAGCAAAACGGGCAAGGAGACAGGCCGAACGGGCTCAGGCCGAGGCGGAAGTTCGGCGAAATAACGCCGAAAAAAACTTGATGCGAGCGCTCGAGCTGGCCCGAGACGACGCCCAGGAAGAAGAATCCAATCGCGACGCGCTACTTCGCGTTTTTCGGGCATTGGAGGCGGAGGAACGGAATATTCAGGCCAAGAATGAAGAACTGGAAACGCTCAGGCGTGAGATCAAACAGCTTCGTCGGGAGGTCGAAAAATTGAAGTCGCACAAGGACCGAAAAGATGGCGATTCGCTGATTTTGTTCTGACCCGTGGCTTGTACGGTAGGGCAGGGCTTGTGAATCCATATCCATGATCCGCACGGCGTTTGGCCATCTTGCGGTCAACATCGGATCGGCCAGACGGTCTCATGAGCCATGCCGAATAATCAGCCCGCCTGTGCGCGGGCTTTTTTTGTGACAATCGAGCGAATAAAGTTACGTCATGGACTGGCAGGCCGTTCGCAGAATGGGCGTGGCGGTTCCGGTTTTCGTTCGCTGATTGACGGAGTTGGTTGATTGCTCATTGGACCGGTTTTCACTCGAGAGGCCGCCGTCGCGCCGCGACGCCCCCGGCATTATGTCATGCGGGCGATTTATGGAGCCGGCCTGCTGCTGTTGATCTGTACGGCCTGGATGATACTCAATGGTACCCAGATCGTACGAAACGTCGGAGACATGGCCCGATTTGGCTCGATTCTGTTTCAGATTCTGGCTCCGCTGCAGTTGGCCGTGATCCTGTTTCTATCGGCGCTCCAGGCTGCCAGCAGCGTTGCCGTGGAAAAGGACAAGCAGACGCTGATCCTGTTGTTGATGAGTCGCTTGACCAACAGTGAACTGATTCTGGGCAAGTTGTTTTCCAGCCTGCTGAACGTGGGCGTGATGTTATTGACCGGGCTGCCGATTTTCATGTTGATCGTGCTTTTTGGGGGTACGTCGTTCCAGCAGGTGGGGTGGACATTTGTCGTCACCGCATCGACCGCGCTGGCAGCCGGCAGTCTTGGAACCACGATCGGATTCTGGCGCGACAAGACTTTTCAAACGCTGGCGTTGGTGGCGTTGGCCATCGTGTTCTGGATCGGTTCGGCGGAAGCGATTCGACTGATGACCGACAGCATCGCGGGAATCTCGAGCGTCCAGATTACCGATGCCATCAGTCCGATTCGTGCCGTGATCGCCGCCAGTCAGGCTACCGTCACGGATTCCTGGCCAACCTCGGTGTTGCCGTTTGTCCTGTTCTCCCTCTTGCTATCGGCTGTTTCGTGCCTGATCGCGATTCAGCGTGTTCGCCAGTGGAATCCGGGCCGCGATGTACGGCCGGGGCAAGCGGAAGCACCGCAAGAAGCGAAGGCCAAGATCGACATTTTTACGGGCAAAGTGGTTGTCGATGAGCAGGGGCAGCCCGTGGTTTCATCCGCGGGCGAACGCCAGCACGTGGATGACCGTTCGCGGATTGCCGATCGGACCAGCCGGCGTGTCTGGGATAATCCGGTACTGTGGCGGGAGGCCTGTACATGGGCCTATGGACGCAAGATCATTTTCATACGTGTAGCGTACTGGTTGATGGCGGCCCTGGTGCTGTTTGCCCTGTATAGCCTGGTATCGTCCGGCGTCGCTACCCGCACGACCACAACGACCGCCATCGAGATCCATGTGGCCGCTCGTCCGCTGGCTCCGTTGATGTTGGTCAGTCTGGTGATGATCAACGCACTGGCGGTTACCTCCATCACGAACGAGCGCGACGGCGTGCGCTGGACCTCCTGCGGGTCACCGATTTGAGTCCTGGTGAATTCCTGTTTGGCAAGCTGTTTGGTGTGGCCTGGGTAGCGCTCGACATGATCCTGCTGCCGCTGGTAATGTGCTTTTACCTGCGGATTTCTGGCGTCTTGGGAACGGAGAATCTAATTTACCTGGCCACGGGCTGGCTGATTCTGGTGCTGTTCGTGATCGTGTTGGGGCTGCACACCGGCATGTCGTACGCAAATAGTCGGCAGGCGATCGCGGTCAGTTTGGGCACCGTGTTTTTCCTGTTTCTGGGAATTGTGACCGCGATGGTGATGATGGTTTCGTTTACGGGGAACGTGGAAGCCCAACTGGCACCGTTTCTGGCCTGTATCGTGGGCGGTTCGATCGGTCTGTACGTCGCGCTGGGCTGGGCCAATCGGTCCACGGCGCTGGCTCTGGCGGCCGGTATCCTGCCGATTGCCATGTTTTATTCGATTACCAGTTTCCTGATTGGCAATTATCTCTCGGTGATCCTGGTGGTTGCGTTTGCTTACGGCTTTACGATTACGTCGATGGTCGTGCCGCGGATGAGCGAATTCCTGATATCGATGGGTCGCACGAAAACAGCAGGCGATGAGTGAGATTCTCTCGTTGGTGCCATTTTTGATGGCGATGGTTGTGCTGATCGGCTGCTCCGGTTTTTTCTCGGCCAGCGAAGCGGCTTTGTTTTATCTGCGGCCCAGCGATCGGCGAGCGCTTCGCAATGGTTCGACCAGCGAATTGGCCGCGTACCGGTTGTTGAGTGATTCGGAACGGCTATTGTCGGCCGTCCTGTTCTGGAATCTGCTGATCAATATTGCGTTTTTCGCCATCAGCTCGATTGTCGCGCTGCGGATTGAGCGGATCAGTCAATTGGGGCAGGGGCCGGCCGTGGCGTTTGCCGGGCTGTCGTTGTTGTGCATTATTTTTTTCAGCGAGATGCTGCCCAAGAGCATCGCCGTGTTGCGTCCCCGGCTGTTGACACAGTGGGTTGGTCTACCACTTTCGTTTTTCGTCCGCGTGCTGGATCCGTTCATGCCAGTATTGCAATGGGTCAATCTGATCAGCCGACGACTGTTGTTCCCATCCGTTAAACCGGAAAAGTATCTGGATATTGATGATCTGGAGCGTGCGATTGCGATATCCGGCAGTACGGATGAATCGTTGATCCGGCAGGAACAGGCTGTCTTGCAGAACATTGTGCAGCTCAGCAATATTCGCGTGGACGAATGGATGCGACCACGCACGCAGTTCGAAATCTATCGGCCTCCCGTTAGTCTGGAGGACCTCCGCGGACGCATTCCAGCCAGCGGCTATCTGTTGATCACGGAAATCGACAGCGAAGAAATCGAAAAAGCAGTCCGTCTGGACAATCGCTTCCAGCTTCCCGATACGAATCTGGAAAAACTGGCGGAACCGGTTCTGTATCTGCCGTGGTGCGCGACCGTCGCCGATGCGCTGGAAAAACTTTCCCACCGAGAGCGTGAGGTGACGGTGGTGCTGAACGAATTTGGCGAAATGATAGGTATTCTGACGATCGAAGATATTCTGGAAACCGTGTTCACCTATTCGCCAAGTCGCAGCAAAAGGCTGTTGGACCAGAATCCCATTCATAAAATTCACGATGGGAAATGGCTGGTTGCCGGCATGATGAGTCTGCGTTACCTGATACGCCGGTTGGCCGATAAAGTTCCGGACGTTTCCAGGATTCCGGATACGCACAGCGTGACCGTAGGCGGCATCGTACAGGAAGAAATGCAAAGGCTGGCGGAGCCGGGCGACGAATGCGACTGGGGGCCATTCCACTTTCGGGTCGTGGAGATTGAGCATCGCGGGAATATGCTGATCGAGTTGACACTGCTTGATGAGACGGAACCGATTCCATGATCTATTACGTCATCGCCATGTTTGCTGTCGGCGTATTCCTGAGCGGATTTTTCAGTGGCAGCGAAACCGGTTTCTATCGAGCCAGTCGCGTTCGTTTCGTGATGGACGGTCTGGATGGTGATCGCATTTCCAGAACCATGTTATGGTTGTTTAATAATCCGACCATGTTCGTGGCCACCACCTTGACCGGGAATAACGTGGCCAACTACCTGGTTTCGTTGGCGACGGTATTGGCTGCCAATATTCTGTTTGCTTCCGCCGTCACGACGGCTGAAATCATTGCCCCCATTGCCGTCGCGCCGGCCCTGTTCGTGTACGGTGAATTGCTGCCGAAAAACGTCTATTTCATGGCACCCGATCGCATGTTGAGGCGGTCAGCCCCGTTGATCCTTTTTTTTACGGTATTGTTTGCGCCAGTGGCGGCCGTTCTGTGGAGTCTGGCGCGGTTGCTGGAAAAAATGCTGGGCCAATCACCCGAGAAAATCAGATTTGTCCTCGCCCGCAGGGAATTGCAGAATGTTCTTCAGGAAGGCCAGGAAGCGGGGATCTTGCATCCATCGCAGCGTCTCTTAAGCCAGACTTTTTTCCTGGAAGCGTCTCGTACCGTGCAACACTTCTGCACGCCGATGACGCGAGTCCACGCGTTGCCACTCGGTACGACAGCCGGTCGCGCATTACGGTTTGCGCGGCGCTACAGGTTGTCTGAAGTTCCCTTCTACCAGACTTCAAGAAGCCATCTGGTCGGATACGTTCGTACCGTTGACCTGTTGATGCAGTCGAATCAGAATCAACCGATCCGGGAAACGCATCCCTTTGAAAAATTGCCGTACAGCGAACTGTTTGGGGAAGCTCTGCTGAGAATGCAAACCAATCGAGAAACGTTAGCGATCGTTGTGGGTGAGCAGGAAAAACCGGTGGGGCTGCTGTCGATCGATCAGTTGACCGATCCACTGCTCAAAGGACCGCTCGGATCTCTGCGCCGGTAATCGGCTGGCCGAACGGTACGAACGGTCATTGGCAACCGGTTTATTCGCGGAACAAAACTACCGTTCACCGGAGGGAACTACTTTTTTCGTAGCCCAGAGACTTCACGATGGCTAGTAGTTCTTCGAAGTTGACGTAACGACGCCGGTGTAACAGCTTGTACTGATCAATGGCACGCCCCAATTCCGCTGCATCTTCGCTGTAACCCGTCATCGAATTGGCGAATTGGCGGCGCTCCATTCCCGTCGATTGACGCTGGTTATTCGGATTGCGGCGTTCGGTAAAACCGGCAGGCAGGCCGGGTGTCGCCGAACCAGGCAGATTTTGTCCTGCTGACAGATTGTTATCCGTATTCATCCTGTGTCCTCTGGTATTGTCCCGTTTTCATACAGTGTCGCACATTTACGATGCCCAGAATCACTCAAATTCCAATCAGGAGATTGTGGCGGGATAAACGAGTGTGGCAAAAGGACTCGTATTGACGATCAGCCGGATTGGTGTGTCGTGATCATCGTGCCTTCCCGACAGGACCTGCTTGATCCGTACGATGGATAAATGGAAGACCGGCACCGCTACCGTTGCAAGCTGCCGCCGATTGCCTGGGCCGAAGCGAGTCGCCCATCGCGTTGGCTGAGTTCACTCAGTCGGGTGGCGATTAGACTGGATGCCGGATAGCGTCGTTGCGCTTCGACCAGCGTTAATTTGGCGTCAGCTTTGCGGCCGATGGCCAGCTGCGCCTCGCTCAATTGCACCAGACATGCAGGGGATGCATCCGGGCGAACGGCGGCAGCCTGCAGTCGGCGGACGGCTTGTGCCGGTTGTTGAATTTCCATCAACAATTCCGCCGCCAGCATTAATGCGGGTTCGGATTGACGTTGGGGCGGCGTCTGGCTCAACAACCTTTCGACCGTGGAAAATGCTCGTAGCGGCTGGCCCAATTGGCGATAGATCTCGGCAACTTGCACCTGAACTTCAGGGTAACTGCTGCGAAGGCTCAGAGCACGCTGATAATCGGACAGCGCCGCGGCCAGCTGCCCCTTGGCCAGTTTGGTTTCGCCGCGAAAGGCCCAGGCTTCTGGCAATGATCGATCGGTCTGAATGGCCTTGCGAGCAAACTGTGACGCGGGTATCCACTGACCATTCTGAAGATAGAGTGATCCCAGTTTCACGTAACTGGCAGCGTCGGCACCGTTCAGCTCGATCGCTCGTGTCAATTGCTCAATAGCGAGTTGACGTTTTCCCTGTTCCATCAGTATATCGGCCAGTTGTTCTCGCAGAACCGGGTCGTTGGGACGTGCGGAGATGGCCTGTTGCATCCACTGCTCGGCTTGGGAGTGTTCTCCTTTGCTTGCCGCCTCCATGCCGCTCTGGATCCAATGATTGGATTGTGTCAGATCCGAACTGCTACATTTCCAGGGGCATCGGCAACCAGGAAAAAGCAACAAGACCGCCACGACGACGAATAGCAGGCGTTCAGCGTAGCCACTGTCGCACACACGATGGTTGATTTTCCAATGGCAAGACGGTGGCAACAAACTCGGTACCGAAAAGCGCTTTGAAGTTCAGTATGACGGGTCGGTACTGTAGCAAGCCCCAGTCCTTTCAACTATATCGGATTGACGCCTCCTGTCCGATGATCTGAATTTAGGGACAATACAAGTTGGCAGTGTGGGCGCGACCAGGAACAGCTCGAAAGAACTTCACCGCGCCATTTGTCAACCGCCGGGGCTCAGCACCAGAAATGACAGCCACTTACGAAAAGAACGAATTACGATTTCTATACCCGGAAAACTGGTCACTATCCGAAAGTCCAGCCGACGAATTCGTCGAAATTTCACTCGAATCCCCGGAAGGAGCTATCTGGTCGGTCAGCCAGTTTGAACGCGAAAGTGACACGGGTGAATTGCTTGAATCGTGCGCGTCGGCATTGCGTGAACAGTACCAGGATTTTGAACAAGTCCAATTTGTCGGTGAGATTGCTGGGCATCCGACAACGGGTTTTGACGCCCATTTTTTCTGCCTTGATTTTCTGGTTACGGCAGCTGCCAGAGTTTTCGTGGTAGGTGACAAGACGATGCTCGTTTTCTGTCAGGCTGAAAGTCGCGAATTTGACCGGAAACGGACGGTGCTGGACGCCATCACGATCAGTCTGCTTAATTCGACAACGGGCAGCCGCTGAGCTCGCATTGTTCTCAGCTTGAAAGGGTGATGACCAGGCATTCCTGAATTCTGGTGGGTCGTCACTCGCGAACTTACCGGTAAGGAGATGCGGCCCGCAAATCCGTATCCGGCGGGTTGGGCGGTTGAGAAGGAATCCTCGGGCTTCGTATCATCGAGTGTGAACGATTGGCTGAAATAAATACTCGCGAATTTGTAACTTGTACAATCCACGCGGCGGTTTCCCGGGGACCAGTTCGATTCTCCCGATTCTGATGGGCAGGAATGCGAAACGGAGTCTTGGAACCGTTTGGCACGCAAGATGCTTCATGGGAGTGGCTATCTGAAAGACACTGGATGTCTGCCGTAAATCCAAGGCGATCGGCCGTGAATATTTCACGGCATCAGAACCCGAGATGCTGATCCATAACTCAGCAGCCAGTTTTTTACGGAACACAACGGTCCGCCGTATCAGGCGGACCTTTTCGTTTTCTTTTCAACGAATGCGGTAGACCATGATGGTATCGTGGATTCCGGGTAACCACTCCGTATCCGAGACCATGACCACGGGGTCACCGGGCTTTCCGTCGCCGCACTTCTTGATCCACTGATTGACAAACTCATACAGCTCGTCGTTCCGCAGCAGGCTGTCAACGCGGACCGGAACGATGCCCCAGTACAGGGACGATTTCCTTAGTACGTTTTCATCGTCGGTCAGGCAGATGGTCTGAATGTAATCGCGCTGTTTGGACTTCAGACGAGCGGTTTCTCCTGTCGAACTGGTAATCACCACGATCTCGGAGTTCAGTCGTTTGCCAATCTGAGCGGCACCGTAAACGATTGAATCGGAAATCGGATCATGGGTCAGGTTGTCGAGCCGGGAAATCCGCGACTGGCGACCTTTGATCATCTCCTCCGTTTCCAACATGATTCGCTGCATCACCGCAACGGCCGCCCGCGGGTATTCGCCAATGGCCGTTTCGCCCGAGAGCATGCAAGCGTCTGCTCCATCGAGAATGGCATTGGCTACGTCGCTGGCTTCCGCACGCGTGGGCTGCTTGGAATAATGCATGCTTTCCAGCATCTGCGTCGCGACGATGACCGGTTTGCGGTAGTCGGAGCAGACGCGAATAATCTGTTTTTGCGCCAGGGGAGTTTTTTCGATCGCGATTTCCACGCCAAGGTCTCCGCGGGCGACCATGATGACGTCGGATTCCCGTACGATTTCTTCGAGGTTTTGCAGCGCTTCCTGTTTTTCAATCTTGGCCACCACATCGGCTTCACAGTTCTGTTGCTGCAGCAATTGTTTCAATTCAAGAATTTCGGCGGCGTTCCGGACAAAGCTCAAACTGACAAACTGAACGTCTTGCGCGGCGGCCCAGATGGCATTTTCCCGGTCTTTATCGCCCAGAGCGGGAATGCTTAATTTTGTGCCCGGCAGGTTGACGCCCTGTCGACTGCGAAACGTGCCCCCGTCCACCACATGGCAGACCGCTCGCTCGGCCGTCACGTCCACCACTTCCAGGCGGATCAGGCCGTCGGCCAGCATCACGGCGTCGCCGATCTTCAGTTCGTCCAATAAGGGAACGTAAGAACAAGTCAGCTCGTATTTGGAATGCGAATCTGATCCCCGAACAAAAGTCAGTTCCTGGCCGGTGTCGACGGTCAGCGGATCTTCCTGCAGTCGACCCAGTCTGATTTTCGGACCGGCCAGATCGACCAGGATCGCCGTAAACTGTTGCGTTAATTCGTTGGCTTCGCGAATCCGCGCAATCGCCGTTTCATGGTCGCTGCGACTGCCATGCGCCATGTTCAAACGAAACACGTCCGCACCGGCCTCGATCAATTCGACCAGCTTCTCAGTTGTCGAACAGGCGGGACCGACGGTCGCGACTGTCTTGGTCCTTGAGATTCTCTTCAGTGTTCTGATGCTCATGCCACTCCTGCAACAGGTTCTGGCTAATATCAACGATTGACTTTGACCCGGCCGTGAGAGATTCTAGAGCAAACGGCAGCGCGACGCATCGTGGCAATCTGGATCGTAACGGGCATTCATGCGAATTTTGATCGACGGATACAACCTGATTTTTGAATGTGGCCTGCACGAAAAGCGCGTCGACGCCCGATCTTTGTCTCGAGCTCGCCGCAGATTGCTGAAGGAGATTGTGGCCCTCATGACGACGTCCCAGCAGCGAGAGACGACCGTAGTGTTTGATGCAAGAAAGCAGATGTTCAGTGGCCAACAGGAGCAGGAGCGGTTTCATCAGGTTCAAGTTCTGTATTCGATCCATTACCACGAAGCGGACGAGATGATCGAACACCTGATCGATCAGCACTCCTCGCCCAAGCAATTGACCGTAGTCTCCAGCGACCATCGTATCCAGAAGGCTGCCAGGCGCCGAAAGGCACATCCAATTGATAGCGGCCGCTGGTACGATGAATTGCAATGCCGGGGTAACGCCCCGGAAGGGGAACAGGAATCGATCTACCCGGCGAAGGAGGCGGAATCGGGTGGCGAAAAATTATTGACCGACAAGGAACTGGATGCCATCCAGGCGGAAATCGAACGGGCCGATCTGAAGGACGATATTCAGGAGTGGTTTTGATGTGAATAACCCGATCGACAGTCATATTTCGAATTTCCTGATCCAAACGGACTGAATACCTGGAATTCGGACGGTTTTCTGGCGAATAATGGCAGGGCCCATCCATGTCGGCGTCACGGCCCGCGATAATGCAGACTAAAACCACCCCGCCTGAGACGGGCAGTTGCTTGCGCTGAACGGCAACAGGTGAATGGACGTTTTCAAAGCGAGTTCTTATCCATGCAGTTCCGCAAAAGCTATTCCGGGTTCATGATCCTGCTGTTGGCAGCGTTTTTTGGCGCCGGCTTGCTGTACCTGCCCGGCTGGATCCTGTCCAACTACGAAGTGGCAGCCGGACTGGGCCGATTTTGGGGCTGGGCGTATCTGATCCTCGTCGGCAGTGGGGGGCTGTTGATTTTCGGTAGCCTGGGATGGACGCTCTGGAAGTTGTGGGGCGCTTCGCAGTGGAAACGCAGAACGCGCAAGTTGCGGAGCCGTAGCCCCAGTGAGATGTCCGCCGGTCAACAGGCGCGCGAACTGAATGAAAACCTGGATCGAGTCGAAGAGCTGAAGAACCAGTCCCGGGAGCTGGGTGCCACCAATGGCGATCAGATATCACAACAACTCGACCCATTGCTTCAGGATCTGGCTTTCAAGCGAGAAAGCCAGGAGCTGGAAATTGTCGCCTTTGGAACCATCTCCAGCGGCAAGTCTTCCGTCCTGAATCTGTTGGCTGGTCGCGATGTGTTTGCGACTGATGCCCGCGGTGGAACGACGGTAACTCGAAACGAAATTCCCTGGCCCGGTATGGACCGGGTGACGCTGGTGGACACCCCGGGGTTGGGCGAGGTCGATGGAGAAGCTCACACCTTCGTATCAGCGGAGAGCGCCAAGGATGCGGACCTGGTGCTGGTGGTGGTCGATGGACCTCTGCGGGAGAGTGAGTTTCAGCTCGTCAATAAACTGGGTGAAATGGAAAAACGGGTCATTGTCTGCCTGAACAAATCGGATTGGTATTCCGCGGAAGATCGTGACAGACTTGTGGGCCAGATCGCTCAGCAAACCCGGGCCGTTGTTCGGAAAGAAGATATTGTGATTATCCAGTCCCAGGCGGGTTCACGAATCCGCAAACGAGTCCTGCCCGACGGTTCAGAAATTGACGAACCAGTCGAGATACTGCCCGATATCGAGCCATTGGCCGCTCGCATGATGGTGGTCCTCAAACACGAAGGAAAAGAGTTGTTGATGGCCAATCTGTTGCTGCAGTCGCGCGGTCTGGTTGACAAGGCAAAGCAAAGAGTGCGGGACTCACTCGATCGCAAAGCCTGGTCGATTGTCGACAAGTATATGTGGGGGGCTGGCGGCGTGGCGGCGGTCAATCCTTTTCCCATCGTCGATCTGGTTGCCGGGAGCGCAGATTTCGACGAAGATGGTGATGGATCTGGCGGAGGTGTATCAGCAGAAAATGGACCTTCAAACGGCCGCACGTTGGCTATCGGAAATGGGTCGGAATCTGATCGGTTTTCTTGGTGCCCAGGGCGCGACGGTGGCGATTACGTCCATTGTGGGATCGCTGATCAAATCGGTTCCGATTGCCGGGACGATCGCTGGAGGCGTACTGCAGGGAGCCGTTCAGGCACTGATCACCAAATGGATTGGCGCGGTGTTCATTGAGTATTTCCGAAATGAAATGCAGATGCCCGAAGGTGGCATTACGTCGCTGGCACGCCGGCAATGGGAAGCCGTGACCAGCGTCGACGAACTGCGAAAACTGGTTCAGGATGCTCGCAAGAAATTTGCCGACTCGTAAAATCGTAGCATGATTCAAACTTCCACGCCCGATTCCGTATCCCGAACCGATCAACAGTATCAGCAGGCCATCGATTCGGTTCAGGCCACTCTGCAGAAACTGCGCGGCTGCGCTCCTGCGGAACAGGAAAAACTGCAGCAGGACATCCACCAGCTGCAGGAAATGTATGACAAAATCTCGCATGGACGTGCCGAGATCGTCATTTTCGGTGAAATCAGCACGGGCAAATCCGCCTTGATCAATGCCCTGATCGGCAAGGCGGTAGCGGAAGTCGACGTGCAGGGAGGGTGGACGAAACAGGTCTGGGGCACAACCTGGGAAGGGGCAGGGCACCGCATCCATGGTCTGGACGATTCGGAAATCGTACTCGTGGATACGCCGGGCATCAATGAAATCGGCGGCCTTGATCGAGCGGAGACCGCCGAGAGGACGGCCAGAAAAGCGGATCTGATTCTGTTTGTTACCGATTCCGATCTGAATGAAACGGAATACTCCGCCCTGTTGACATTGGCAGCTGTGCAAAAGCCGATCATTCTGGTTTTTAACAAGCAGGACCTGTATTCAGCCGAAGACCTGGATTCGTTGCTGGGCATACTTCGGCAGCGAGTCGCAGGCGTCATCGCAGCCGACCATATCGTGACGACCGCCGCCGATCCTCGGCCAGTTGAATACCACATTGAACAACCGGATGGAAAGACGATTGAGGAATGGCGGAAACCGGAACCGGATGTGTTGGCATTGAAGACGTTGATTCTGCAGACCCTGGAAAAGGAGGGGCTGGGCCTGATCGCGCTCAATGCCGCCATGTTCGCTGCCGATAAGAGTGACAAGATCGCCACGATCCGTGTGCAGATGCGCGATCAGAAGGCCGACAAGGTGATCTGGACCAGCGCCGCCACCAAGGCGATTGTCGTTGCCTTTGCACCGGGATTGGGCGTCGATATTGTCAGCGGGATTGCCATCGATGCCCTGATGATTATCACGCTGTCGCGGGTTTATGGATTGAATTTTTCGATGGCCCAAGCCCGCGATCTTTCGAAAGCCATTGCCAAAGCTGCCGGTCTGTTCGCTTTGGGTGAACTGACGTCGTGGGCTGCCAGCGCCTTCAAGGGTTTGACGGTTTCACTGGGTACGGCCTTAACCGCGATTCCGCAGGGCGCGGCGGCTGGTTTCAGTTCGTACATCATCGGCCAGGCGGCCAAAAGATATTTTGAACAGGGTGGGTCCTGGGGTGCCGCGTCCGCCAAGTCCGTGGTCAAGGAGATACTGGATTCGACCGACCGCGATTCCGTACTCAACCATCTGAAAGACGAAATCCGACAGAAACTGAACTGGAATCGCCACGCTGCCAGCAAGTGATGGCCGCTGCAAAGCCGTTGCAAAGCAAGCTGGGTTTCGCCCGCTTCCGGCTTGGCTTGCGGACAATTGGCAGCGTTCACTTCCATAGTGGCACGCAAAAAACAACCGCTTACGCTTGGCTTTTGATCTAATTGGGATTCTCGCTTACGCTGTCAGGGAGTTGGCTGATCAGAAAGGAGGTTCTGATGTCCCAGAGCGTGAAGCGGAAGTCGGTGTTGTTCGTTTGCCTGGGCAATATCTGCCGGTCTCCGACCGGAGAAGGTGTGCTGCTGCATCTGGTGAACAAGCGCCGTCTGTCCGACAGGATTGTCATCGATTCTGCGGGGACCGGGGGGTGGAATGTCGGCGTGCGAGCCGACCGTCGGATGCGGCGACATTCGGAATTTCGGGGATACGAGTTGCAAAGCCGGGCTCGGGTTCTCCGTCGTCGCGACCTCGTGAATTTCGATCTGGTGATTGCCATGGATCAGGAAAATCTGAGAGACATCCAGCGTCTGCATGCCAAGCCGAAGGCCGAAGTAAAACTGCTCAGCGATTTTCTGGATGCAGATTGGCCTCGAGACGTCCCGGATCCCTATGGCAGCCATGAACAGGAATATGAAAGAGTGCTGGACATGGTCGAAGCCGCCTGCCCGCAGATCATCGAGTACCTGGTCGGTCCGACGTCGCCCCGGTGAAAAACGGAGGTAGAAATGCTATCTCTGGATGATAACGCGTTGCCGTATCGCTTGAGGATGACCAACGGTGAATCGCAGTGGGCATTCGATACGTCATGGCGGCCTGTCATTGAAGATTTTGAAGATTCCTGGACGTCTGATTGCATCCGCGATCGACATGTTCACAATAGTGGTTTTCCGCCCATTGAAGCGAAAGAAATTGCCAATGCGACCCTGCATGTTCCCCCTGATTTTGATGTTGGTTTCCATTGGATGCCCCGGGTCGACGGCCGCGCAAGAACTTGAGCGTCCGGAACGTTCCTTACGGATCGCGACCTACAATGCCGCGCTCAATCGGAAAACCCGGGGTGAATTGAGCCGGGAACTGGAAACCGGTGATTCAAGGCAGGCGAAAGCGATCGCGGAGGTCATACAGATCGTCCGGCCGGATATCCTGTTGATCAACGAAATCGACTTTGACGATGGCCGCTCGGTTCAGCTGTTGGCGGAAAAGTACCTGAGTGTCGGACAAAACGGTCATCCACCAATCGAATATCGGTTTCACTACACGGGTCCGGTCAATACAGGAATCGACAGCGGATTGGATCTGAATCAGGATCAAGAAACAGGCGGTCCTGATGACGCCCTGGGATTTGGCCTGTTCCCGGGGCAGTACGGTATGGCGGTATATTCCCACATTCCTTTCGATAAGGCAGCGGTTCGGAGTTTTCAGAATTTTCTCTGGAAAGACATGCCGGAGGCGGAACTTCCCGTCGATTCGGAAACCAATCAGCCTTATTACACTCGCGACATCATGGAACGGTTTCGACTTTCATCCAAGAGCCACTGGGATATTCCGTTTCGAATTGGCGATAAGAAGTTGCATTTACTTGCCAGTCATCCGACGCCTCCTGTTTTCGATGGCCGCGAAGACAGGAATGGTTGCCGTAACCATGATGAAATTCGTCTGTGGTCGGATTACGTTTCGGGCAAGGCCGACTACCTGTATGACGATGCTGGCCAGCGAGGTGGTTTGTCAGCGGACAGCCAGTTTGTCATCCTGGGAGACTTGAATGCTGATCCCAACGATGGCGACAGCCGCGATGGAGCGATCGAGCAGCTGCTGGGTAACGAATTGGTCAACAATGAATTTGTCCCCCAATCGACGGGCGGAGCCTATTGGGCGTCTCAACAGGGCGGTGCCAACAAGAAACACAAGGGGGAGCCGCTGTGCGACACGGGCGATTTCAGCGACAAGAGCGTTGGTAACATGCGAATTGATTACGTTCTGCCTTCGCGTACGCTGCATGTTGTCAATAGCGGCGTTTTCTGGCCCAAGCCGAACGAGGCCGGCGCCGAGGCCGTACAGCAGTCTGATCATCGATTGGTCTGGATTGACATTGAAAAGTAACCGAATCCATTGCGAATCATGCCGGTAGTCTCTGCCACTATCTTCGCCGCCATGCTCGTGGTAACGGCTTCGTGGTCGCTGGCGTGTTCACAGGATCTGTCGGTGCCGCCAGCTACAAACCGGCCCAACATCGTATTCATTTTGGCCGACGATTTGGGATTTTCCGATCTCGGTTGCTATGGTGGCGAAATTGAAACGCCGCATCTGGATGCGCTGGCGGCCAACGGACTGCGATTCACACAGTTCTACAACACGGCGCGGTGTTGGCCGACCCGCGCGGCTTTGCTGACGGGTTATTATGCGCAGCAGATGGGTCGTGACACGTTGCCAGGTCACGGCGGCGGGATGCGAGGCAGGCGGCCCGGCTGGGCGAAACTGCTGCCGCATTATTTGAAACCGCTTGGCTATCGAAATTACCACAGCGGAAAGTGGCATATCGATGGACCGGTTCTGGCCGGCGGCTTCGATCGGTCTTTGAATATGCGAAATCAGGGTAATTTTTTTACGGCCAGAGGAAACCGGATCGATGACCAGCCAGTCAGGATTAACGATGACGAGGCCGGCTATTACGCCACGCGTGCCACTGCCGATCACGCCATTGAATGTTGGCGGGAACATCAGACTCAGTTTCCGGAGCGACCCTTCTTTCATTACGTGGCGTTCATCGCACCCCATTTTCCGCTGCACGCCTTGCCCGCGGATATTCAGCGGTATCGGGATCGATACCTGATCGGCTGGGACAGAATGCGCGAGCAGCGATTTGAGCAGCAACAACACCTGGGACTTCATGCGAAATTGTCACCGCTGGAAGCGGACATCGGGCCGCCGTACGATTTTCCCGATGCGATCAGGAAACTGGGCCCTGGCGAGGTCAATCGCCCGTTGCCGTGGCAGCTGCTGACGGAACGGCAGCGGCGATTTCAGGCGACCAAGATGGCGATCCATGCAGCCATGGTGGATCGCATGGACCGGGAAATCGGTCGCATCATGGGACAGCTGAAGCGGATGGGCCAGCTTGAAAACACGATCGTCTTTTTCGCCTCGGATAACGGTGCCAGCGCGGAGATCATGGTTCGGCACGGTGGACATGATCCGAACGCTGAACCGGGCAGTGCGGCAACGTATCTGTGTCTGGGACCCGGTTTTTCCAGCGCCTGCAACACGCCCTTTCGTCGTCACAAGACGTGGGTTCATGAAGGTGGGATCGCCACGCCGCTGATCGTGCATTGGCCCGCCGGGATCCCGGCCCCTGGTGACCTCCGGCATACTCCATCGCACGTGATCGATGTCGTGCCAACCATTCTTGAGATCCTGGGAATCGAATTGCCAACGACAGGGCAGGATGGAGCTGTTCCTCCAGCTCCCGGGCGCAGTCTTCTGACCGCGTTCGCGCAGGATGTGACCATTGATCGCGAATCCCTGTGGTGGTTGCATGAAGGCAATCGCGCGATTCGAGTGAGGGATTGGAAACTGGTCGCGGCCCAAGAGGATCCCTGGGAATTGTATGATCTGTCAAGCGATCGCTCCGAAACGGCGAACCTGGCCGGCAAGTACCCGGACAAGGTTCAGGAATTGCGGTCGAGTTGGCACCGGCAGCTGAAGGAAATGAAGGAGCTGGTCGCGAGATCGGCGGAAGAGTAATTCGGTTCTTTCGTCGTCGGCGGGAAGCCATCACGGTGAAATCCCACCAACGAGCAAGACCAGTGGCTGATCATGTCAAGCAGGTTTTCAGCGTAGATGGTCTCGCAAGACGTGAAGGCTGCCGAACAGGTGCCAAGCCGGCGACGTTATTCCCGGTCGCTGAGAACGGAAGGACGCTACTCCGGGACGATACGCGCCATTGGTGCCCGCACATGGTGCGGATCGGTGGGCCGATCATCGGAAATCCCGGGACGTGGTGCCCAGCTGTGTCAGACGCTCGGACAGGTCTTCCAGGCGATTGACGACCACGTGAATGACGCCATTTTTCTTTTCCAGTTTGCCGTGGGCGATCCAGGCCGGGCTGCGACGGGCAGTGTTGTAATAGCGTTCCCAGATATTCTGTTTGACCACCAGGTTAGCAGGGCCCGTTTCATCTTCGATGGTGACAAACGTGATCCCTTTTGCCGTTGAAGGCCGCTGTCGCAAAATCACCAGTCCCGCCACCCGCAGGTACTGGTTGTTGTGGCGGTTTTTCAGATCGGCGTTGGGGACGATCTGCAGTTCGTCCAATCGCTCCCGATGGAACGAAATGGGATGCGATTTCAGGGACAGTCCCACCGTTTGATAGTCTTCCACGACCTGTTGCTCCAGCGGCATTTCCGGCAGTTCAGAAGCACAATCATCTTCCGTATCCAGGCTGTCAAACAGCGGTTGATCCAATGGCCGACGCTCCTGAGCCAGGGCTTGCCAGAGGGCCGAGCGGCGATCCTGGTTCAGCGAATGAAACGCATCGGCTTGACTTAGTCGAGTGACGGTGGCACTGCCCAATTGTGTCCGTCGAGTAAACTCGGCCACGCTGATGAACGGTCCGTCCATGCGGGCGGTGACGATGGTTTGGGCATCATCTTCTCGCAGCCCGGAAATCATTCTCAGGCCGAGACGAAGGGCCAGGTCACCGGTTGAGGCCGTGAGATCCGGATCCGGGGCAAAGCCAGTGTCACTCGAGTAGCCAGAGTTGCCCTGTAAATCCGCCGGCGATGTGATGCGGCTTGTGTCTTGGCGAGAGCCTCCGCCTCCGGTGTTCTGCGGCATGGAGTCTGCACGAGCCTTTCTCGGTGATGGTGGCGCATTGCACTCCAGCGTACAGTCCCAGTGGCTGTGGTTGATGTCCACGGGCAGGACCGGCACACCATGATTTTTCGCGCAGGCGATCAGTTGAGCTGGTGCATAAAAGCCCATCGGCTGACTGTTCAGAATCGATGCGGTGAAAGCCGCCGGGTAGTAGCGTTTCAACCAGGCCGACACATACACCAGCAGCGCGAAACTGGCGGCATGCGATTCGGGAAAACCGTATTCGCCAAAGCCGCGAATCTGGTGGAAAACCTGTTGGGCGAATTCGTCGTTGAGACCTTTCGTCCGCATGCCTTCCATCAGTTGATATCTGAATTTTTCGATCACGCCCGTCTTTCGCCAGGCGCCGATGGCGCGGCGCAACTGATCGGCTTCGCCCGGAGAAAAACCGGCGGCGACAACGGCCAGTTTCATGGCCTGTTCCTGAAAAATGGGAACGCCCAGCGTGCGATGCAGTACGGCCCTGATTTCCTCGTTGGGATAGACGATCTTTTCTTCACCGTTACGTCGACGCAGATAGGGATGCACCATGTTGCCCTGAATCGGACCCGGCCGGACGATGGCGACTTCGATCACCAGGTCGTACCAGCAACGTGGCTTCAGTCTGGGCAGCATGCTCATCTGACCACGACTCTCGATCTGAAACACGCCCACCGTATCCGCCTGGCAGATCATGTCGTAAACCTGCGGATCTTCCTGGGGAACGGTGGCCAGGGTCAACTCCCGGTCCCAGTGTTTTCGAACCATCTGAAAACACTTGCGAATCGCCGTCAGCATGCCCAGGCACAGGCAATCGACTTTCAGCAGGCCCAGTTCTTCCAGATCGTTCTTGTCCCACTGGATGACGGTACGGTCATCCATGGCTGTGTTTTCCACCGGGACCAGTTCGTCCAATCGTCCCTCGGTAATCACCATCCCGCCAACGTGCTGGGATAGGTGCCGTGGGAATCCAATGATTTCATTTACCAAGTGATGCAGCTGACTGCCGAGGCGTGATTCGGGATCGATGCCCACGGCTTGCATTCGGCCCGCCAGGTTTTCGTCCTGGGAGTAGCCTTCCACCTGTTTGGCCAGTGCGTCGACGCGATCGAGTGACAGTCCCAACGCTTTGCCGACATCGCGAACGGCACTGCGGACACGATAGGTAATCACTGTCGCCGCCAGTCCCGCCCGGTCCCGCCCGTATTTTTCATACAGGTATTGCAGGACTTCCTCCCGTCGCTCATGCTCGAAATCGACATCGATATCGGGAGCTTCGTCCCGTTCCTTGCTGACAAAACGTTCGAACAACAGATCGGTGGTGTCCGGATCAACCGAGGTCACTCCCAGGCAGAAACAGACGGCGGAATTGGCGGCCGAACCACGGCCCTGACACAAAATGCCTCGCTGACGAGCGAATCGAACCAGATCCCAGACGGTCAGAAAGTAAGCTTCATACCGAAGTTCATCGATCAGCCTCAATTCGTGATCGATCTGGTTCTGGACTTTGGAGGGTACGCCGTCGGGATAACGAAACTGGCTGCCTTGTCGGGTCAGTTCCCGCAGATACTGCATGGCTGTACTGCCATCGGGTGCCAGCTCGTGCGGATACTCATATTTCAGTTGACTCAGGCAGAATGAACAGCGATCGGCAATTTCAATGGTCCGTTCGATTGCGCCCGGAATGGACCGGAAAGCCTGAAAGCGCTGGTGGATGGTCTGCAGATGTCGCTCGAGCATTGGGTAGCAACAGATCGCCCGCCTGGGCGACGGTGGTTTGATGTCGGGTTGCCGTCAACACGTCATGCAGCGGCAGACGGGCAGGGCCGTGGTACAGTACATCGCCGGCCGCGACCAGCGGCAATCCGCTACGCCTGGCGGCGATTTTCAACTGTTCAATCCGCCACGCGTCGTCGACGCCGCGATACAGTTCGGCCAGCAGATACGCCCGGTCTTCAAACAGTTCACGATAGGCATGGAGCGCATCTGGGTGTTGTGCCCGCGGGCGGCAGTGAGAGTGGCTGACGAACCATTCAAAGCCGGGGTGAGCCTCATCCATATGGTCGGTGCGACAACGATCTCCCCGGATGCAGGGGACGATTCCGGCCAGCAGGCCACCGGCGTGCGAAACCACATCATCGAAGGACAGCCAGCACTCCCCTTTGGGTGCTCGTCGTCGACCCACGGTCAGCAGACGAGCCAGGTTGGCGTACGAGGTGCGGTCGGTGGCCCACAACACCACCGGAGGTGCATCGTGGGGAATGATTTCAGCGCCGATGATCAGTTTCAACCTGTTCGGAATGCCGCAGGATGCGTCGCTGCCCCGATGAGTTTTGTTTTCCGTGATCTTCTGATTGGCATCCCGCACGGCAGAAAAAGCACGGACCACGCCGGCCAGCGTATTTTCGTCGGTGATGGCCAGCGCAGAATATCCCAGTTCGATTGCCCGATCCACCAGTTCGTCCGCATGCGAGGCCCCCACCAGAAACGAGTAATTTGTTTTGCAGTGCAACTCGCAGTAACGTTCCCCGTTCATCGTCCTCATCAGAATTCTCCGTGCAGAAACCAGGCGTGTTTTCGCAGATCGTGGTAAATCCAGAATTGTTGACCGTTGTCGGTTTCAACTCGCCAGTAATCACGTCGGATCGTGGAACCCCGCCACCAGCCGGTTTCGATACGCTCGGGTCCCCAGTGTTTGGTGACCGCCTGACGCTGGTTGCAAAAGACCAGCAGGGCAGGGGGTGGGGCGGCGTCGAATCCGTGGTTTGTCGACAAGGCGACAGTCTGTAGTTCGATAGATGGTTGAAACATCTTCAATGGGCGGGCCATCACGTAAGAGTGGTGCCCGCCTGCGGTTTTGGCGGCGGTCCGGCGCGGTTGGCGATGATGTGGGTTGACGAGTGGCCGAAACTGAAACGCATGTTCCGGTTGAGCGCCCGAGACCAGGGTTGGATAGACGACACGGTGGCGCCCCAGTCGACCCGACAGGCGATTGATCAGATGGGCCAGGGATTGACGATCGAGCCGCGGGTTTTCGTCGAACAACTGCCGCTGACGTTGCGTTAACAGCACAGCGGATGTTACCGCAACCGAGATCTCGTTTACCTCGATGGGCTGCCCGTGCAGTTGCATCAACGGCTGCCATGGACGTTGGGAGAATGGATGCTGGCGACGCTTGGCCGTGTTACCCGGCTGCCGTAGCGGTTCCAGTTGCATGCCGACCAGCTGAATCACATGCTCTGGAGTAGCGGTTGGCTGAAACAGACTGACCGACAGCTTCAAAGGCAGTTTCTGCTGGTAATACAGGCGAATGGTCCACTGCAGTGCGCCTTGCTGGGCTGCTGATAACTGCGAACAAATGTGGGTAATCAGTCGGTGGATGATGGCATCCATGGTCTGCTGATGACTGGTCGGATAATCGAGCCGTTGTTCGGCATAAAATTCCGCAGGTTGCTGTCGCGCGACAATCGGCTCGTGCAGCCGGTCTGTCATCTGATCCAGGCGTTGATGGATTTCGTCTCCAAAACGAGATAGTAAATCGCGGCGAGGAAGCCGTTGCAGTTGGTCGATGTGGCTAATACCAAGCTGAGACAGTGTTTTCGCTGTCTGCGGGCTGATTCGCAACGCGGCTACCGGTAGTGGCAGGTGAGACTGACGATCGTGTACGGGAACAATGATCATGTCTGTGCGTGATTCAGCACTGGCAGAGCCCGTGGCATCCGCTGGAAAAACGATGGTGTCTGCTGTCACATCATTGGCGTCGACAGGTGCGGTGGGGAGTGATGTCGATCCATTTTGGCCTGGGTCACAGGGGGTGGCGGACGGCGTGGTTTGGCCGGCTGGTCGTTGGGTTCCAGAGGTGCAGTATTGAGCGATGCCCTGGGCCAGACCGATCGTGTGAGCGACAGCGATGCGAGGCAGATAACCGCGATCGTGGCAGTGCCGGGCAAGGCTTTCGGCCAGTTTGAATTCACCACCAAACAAGGGCCCCAGTCCGGTGATGTCAAGAAAGATGCAGTCCGGCTGTTCCGTTTCCTGCTGCAGGCCGATGATCGGACTGAAACCGTCCAGATCGTCTGCCAATTGCTGGATCGCGATCAAATCCGCCGCCGGATCGTGCGGGAGAATGAAGGGAGTTAAGGGGGGCAGGCACCGATTGTCCGTAGTACCCTTCGGGCTGTTCCGGTAAGTGGTGCCTGATCCCTTTAAACCCTTCAGTTCGGACAGCGGCATATCGATCTGGACACCGTCACGCTGAGCCAGTGGCGAGGCGGCGGCCACCCGTTTTCCACGTTGAGGATCCTGTCGAAACAGGACAACGCGACGGCATCTAAGCTCGGGCTGTGCGACGACCAGTCGTTGGATCGGCCAGTTGGGCAGCCAGAGGCAGAGAATGCGTCTGGCTGTGGATTCGTTCGGCATGTTCACGTCGTGCCTGATACACGTTCCCTGTGACAGTGTTGATTTCCAGATCGATAAAGCGCCCCACGGTTCCGCCTCGACATCGAACCAGCGAAGCCCGCACTCGGCGGTGATCGCTGGCACTGCGTTGCGGTTCGATTTGCCACTGGATTTCCGACCAGCTGGAGGCGGCTTTCTGTTGTCGTGGTCGTATGAATAGTCCCAGGCAGCCACTGGTTTCCGCCGATAGCTGAAATCGACGAAGCCAACGGGTACCTGTCTGATGTGATTCAAAATCAGGCAGGTTGGCCCAGACCGCAGCCACGGAACTGCACCGCAGCGCCTGATCGATCGCCCAGTAGAAATCTTCCGGATCGCATGCATCGTCTGCAGCGATCTGGTGGTGAAAACGGTAACGGGAATCCATGTTGCCCCGCAGCACGATCAAGTTGCTCAACGCCATACCCATGGCTCGAGCAGCGGGTGGATAAAACTGGTTGTGGGGATCCACGATGACCAGGGCTCCGCCGTCATCAGCGGCATTTTTGGCGGTCAGCAAAGAAAGGTATTCGGCACCGCTCCCCTGATCAGCCAGCCATTCAATAATCGTCCCACGGTGGTATCCGCCCGCGGGCAACAGTCCATCGGTGGCACTCGAGCCACTGGAGATAATCGTGCCATCGTCGTGTCGGCCCGCGGTTTCGACCTGACGGATTTTTCCCCGCAGTCGCTCGATTAAAATCTGGCTGGCATGCTCGCGGGTACAGGCCGGTCGTTTGGCTGGATGGTTCATTGGCAGATAGGTGAGTGTTCAAGGGTTTCCTGATTCCAGTCGTCCGCCGTGACACGTCTGGTCCTCGATCAAACAACATTAGTGTATATTTGTACACAATCGGGACGGGGTGCAAGCAAATTCACCAAAACAGCAAACCGTCGGAAGAAATCTCTCGATATTTGAGAAATCTGGTGTGGAAAAAACGTTCGTCTGGGTACTGGGTACTGGGTACTGGGTACTGGGTACTGGGTACTGGGTACTGGGTACTGGGTACTGGGTACTGGGTACTGGGTACTGGGTACTGGGTAAAAAACTGAGCAAGAGAACAGGAATTTGAACATGGCTGGTGCCCATAAATTCACTGAACTCAAATTCTGGCAATTGGCGCGGGAATGGTCCAAACAAATATTCCAGCAGACTCAAGATGAAAATTTCAAAACGGATCGTCGCCTGATCATTCAAATCAACGATTGGTCCGAATCGGTCATGGCCAATATTGCGGAAGATGATGGTTGCCTTTATTCGATCCATGACACGGCAAGGCAGCGGTGTCAAACACATCCGCAAAATCAGGAACTGGTCAGATGAAGTCTGGGAACGATTTGAAAGGATTACCGGTAAGGAGCGACCAGAAGTCTTTGCGAAGACAAGCCAAAATCAGAAAGACGAATCGTCGATTGACTGAGTGCTGAGTGCTGAGTGCTGAGTATCGCCGAAGCGACGCAGGAGTTGCTGGAGTCGCGGAGTTGCCACGGCGTAGCGTTCGTTCAGCGTGAACGCAGGCCATTCATGAGCCGTTAAACGTTTCCGGATAGATCACGATTTCAATCCGACGATTGGCGTTGTTCCCCCCCGCGGCAGACTGCGGTTGACGTGGCCGATTGCTGCCCATGGCCATCGTAAACAACTGGTCGTCGGGCAAACCGAACTGAATCAGTCGATTGAAGACCGCCAGTGACTGGGTCGCTGTCAATTGATGGTGCGAAGTGGTTGGTGGATTCAACGGCGTCCCATCCCAGTGTGCTTCGATACCAACGATTTGCGAAGGAAAATTCTGCTGAATCGTCGTCGCAATATTTCTGACCGTTGTCGTTTGCTCGGGGCGAATTTCATAGGTTCCCGGTGCGAACAGATTGTCCGATGGAAATTCGATGCGAATTACATCGCCATCCATTCTCGCCTGTCCACCGGGAATCTGGATACTATTCAGTTTTTGCAACAGGCTGTTGTTGGCGCGAACCGTTGCTGCGCCGATCAACTGGGTGGGTGCGGCGCCCGTGGTGCTCGCAAATTGTTCCGTTTGCGCGACGGTGCTGGCCAGCTGGCGTTGCAGATTCTGCTTCTCCACCTGCAACTGCTGGAATTGCACCGAGTTGTCGGCCAATTGCTGCCGGATCTGGCTGTTGTAGTCGTTGGCGACCTGTAATTTCTGTTTCAGACCCGCGATTTCTGCGTAGAGTTGTTCGTTGTCTGAGTTAAAAGCGCTCAACTTCTGATTCAGGGATTCCATCTGTTGGGTCAATTGCGAATACTCGCGGTATGCCTCGGGAGAATTAGCCTGAATGGCTGCCGGTTGGCTACCGCCGTAATAGGAATTGGACGCAGTCTGGGTGGAGGGTGCTTGACCAAACATGCTGTACTGGCTGAAATCGAACAACGGTGCTGGCGCGGTCGTCCCGGCCGCCGGTTGTCGGCATCCTGCCGCCGGTGGGATCAGCATCGCAATCAAAATCACCCAACGGATCATGGGTTGGTCGCTGGTGGTCCAAATTATCCAGAAAATCGCGCGGAAGCGTACCAATACCTTGAAAACACGTAAACAGCATCTTGACTTTAATTTTGAATCGCTCAGCCGCAGGTCGCTGCAACTTCGCCGCGGGTCGTCGCGGCACTCGGTGGATAGTGGCCGTAAAAACGCTTGATAAAGTGTCGCCGTCTTGAATTCGGCAGATGCGACTGCCATCCCATCCGCTGCAGAAAGCGGTCGCTGATTCGTGAATTGGTGACTTCGGCCACGATGGCATCGGACTGCTTGATGCGGGCGATTTCATCCAGAACGGCTGAGCGTTCGGTGAAACGTTCGATAGCTTGTTCCAAACGAGCTGACAACATACTTGAGGGCGAGATAGCTGTCATGCCCCACCGGCTGATTGTAATACAGCAGACACTGGTCACGGCGTCGACGGCCATGTTGCCAGCCACCCAGCCAACGGGCTTCTGTCGCCGAAATCAACTTGGGCCAGGGTCGGAAGTGGATGGCAGTGAACTTGCCGGCGTTTACTTCAATGACACCATATCGCCGCCGGGTAATTTCATCGGCCGCCGCCTCCAGACTGACGACGGACTTGAACCATTCACGCATCGGATTTCCCTTCATTGGACTCCGTGACGGCCGTGGCCTTCACGAACCGAACTGCCAGCATCATCAACATCAGCAGGAATAGACTGGCGCCCAACGCCGTCATCAACAGCCCTGGCATCAGGAAGAAACTCTGGCGGGCCCAGGGCCAGATTTCCGACCAGCCGATTACGGTGATCACCGCACTGAAACAGAGATAGGGCCCAAATGCGAGTTCGCTTTCCCGAGTGATGATGTAGCTGACCAGCACGATGGCCAGCGCGGCAAAGGGCGACAAGGCGAATACGATCAGGGACGCCTGCCATCCCAGGAACGCGCCGATCATGGCCATGAGCGTGACGTCGCCAAACCCCATCGCCTCCCGACCCAACGAATGACTGGCGACAATTCGAACCAGCCAGACCATCAATCCACCAAATCCCAGTCCGACCAAAGCACCGAACAGACTGTCCAGTTGCTGGGGCGACAGAATCCACCAGGCGATGGCCACGGCCAACATGGCAAGCGCCCCGATGGCCAGGTACAGTAAACCGGTTCGTCGCGAACGTCGTCGCACTGTCAGATTGTTCTTCCGCAGAAATCGAATCGTGCTGGCGATCACAAACCGCAAAGACCTGATATTCAACTCCATCAATGGAAACTTGGGCAGCAGGGCCAGTATCCAGATTGCGAGTATCGTCAGGCCAACGGTCAGGCCATAGCCACCTCGATGCCAGGCAGGTAGCGGCTGGGCGTCCGCGAAATCGACCGAATCGACGGCTTCACCCGCCAGATTGAAAACGACCTCCGGCAGCCGGAACGACGGCCAGACCGCCGCCAAAAACAACGCGATCAATGTCCCGGGGATAGTCACGCTGTCCGGGATGATGCGTTGATCGAAATCAATGAAGGTGGCCACGCATAGAAAGGCGAACATCAAACTAAAGCCCGTGAACCAGATCGTGGTCCAGGCGGGCGGGGGTACTGCACCGGCGGTCAATCCATGGTTGCTGATCCAGTAAAAAAACAGCGGCAGGCTCGCCGCCCAGGTCAATTCCATCGCCATCGGTCGGAACCACGGCCGATGACTGTTCATCAAGCTGTCCGGACTCTGCAGCAACCAGCCGACGAGAGGAAACCAGGCGGTTCGACCACCTGCACCCGAGGCAAGATCCGGCGCGGAGCGAGACCTCAACGGCCATTTTTCGTCACCCAGTCGGTAGATACACCAGTTGACCGCGGCACCGATCAGAATCCCGATAAATGGAAGTGCAACAATCATGTCGGCTGTTTACCCTGGTGCCCGTGGAGCGGAACGAAATCGTCAATGGCTTGCTTCTCCAACGATCAATCGGCTGAATCGACGCCCGGCGAACACGACATTCGCACCCCCGCCGAGTTTGCGGAAATCGTTCGCGTATCAGCGAGACGCCTCTTATCTATCGACCGACTGCCACCATTGGACAATAAGGTCTGCGATCTGTTGCGGATTCAATTCCGTCGTATCGACCCTGTAATCGGCACAGGCCCTATAAGCGGTTTCCCGTTGCTGCAGCAGGAATACCACTTCTGCCATTCCGTCCCGTTTTGTCAGACCGGGCCTTTGATGGGGGCTGCGCGGATCCGAGCTAATCCGTTGCCACAACACCTCGGGCGACGCCAGCAACCAGACGCTGCGACCGGAGCGGCCCATGGCTTCGCGGTTTTCGGCGACGGTCGGAACGCCACCGCCCAGGGAGACGACCAGTTGATCGGTTCGACTCAAGGTTTCGACGACCTGAGATTCCCAACGGCGAAATCCGGATTCACCGTCGTCGTGAAAGATCTGTTCGATCGAGCGTCGCGTCAACCGTTCGATTTCGTGGTCACTGTCGACGAACTCCCGTCCCAGAGAATCCGCAATCAGAGGAGCGACGGTCGTCTTGCCGCTGCCGCGAAATCCAGTCAGGTAAAGATTCATTGGGATCAGAATGCTGCGGACGATCAGTAACGAGCAGCGCTGATCGCACGCTTCACTTCGTAGCGGATGGTTTCCTGGTCGGCGGATTGACCAGTGAACCGTTCAAATTGATCGGCTGCCTGCCGTACAAACATGTCGATTCCGGTAATCGTCTCGCAACCAGCCTCGCGGGCCTGTTTGATCAACAACGTTCGTTCCGGATTATATACGGTATCGAAGACCAGCGTGTGACGGTCATGCCATTCCGGCTCATACGGCGTTCCGTCAAGATTGGGATGCATCCCCACGGGCGTGCAATTGATCAGGATCTGTCCTTCATGGGTCTGCCGCGTCAGCCAGTCCAGGCTGGAACATTTCATTTCGTCAGCCAGTTGTTCGGCCTGGCGATGGTCGCGGGCAGAGATGACCACTTCGGCACCGTACCGCTTCAATCCAAAAACGACGGCCCGGGCCACTCCACCGGCGCCCAGCACGCAAACTCGCCGGCCGGCAAGACAATTTCGGTCCGGTGGATTTCCCTCCTCGATATCCAGGTGATCGAGCAGGCACTGCACGGCGGCATCGCAGTCGGTGTTGTAGCCGTAGGCATTGTTTTCGCGAAAGACCACTGTATTGGCCGCGCGAATGGCCGCCACGTTGTCATCCAGTGCGTTGATGCATTTGAGTACGTTTTCCTTGTGCGGAATGGTGACGCTTAATCCGCGAATGCCCATTTCCGGACAGGCTTTAATGAACTCCTTGAGGTATTCCGATGGCACGCGGAACGGAAGGTATCGCACATCCAAGCCGGCTTTTTGCAGGCAGGCATTATGGATTTGCGGACTGAAGCTGTGCGCCACCGGATCCGCAATCACACCCAGGATTTGCGTCGCCGGAGTAATCTCGTCGTACCGATAGAAATCCTGCAATTTCCGGAAGCTGATCTGTCCCGGTGCCAACTGTCGGTCCTCGTGGATGGCGGCGTAGGTCAGCGGTGAACCGAATCGTCCGCACAGAATGCGGGAAGTCAGTCCCATGTCGCCCATGCAGAACGCGACGGTGGGCACACTGGAATCACGGCACAATCGCAGTGCGCGAATGTTGTCGATGGGATTATTGGCGGTGGTGACGATCTTGATGATATCCGGATCGCATTTCTGCATCGCCTTGTGAATTTCTACCAGGTTCGCCGGCGTTTCGTCAAAATTGTGATAGCTGATGATCCGTCGCGTCGGACCGTATCGTGGAATGCGGTTGGCGATATCCGATTCGATATCGACGTAGTCAACCCCATCGGCAATGGCCGTACGCAGTATCGTTTGGCGGTCTTCTTCGCTGCGCATCCATTTGCCACCTTCGGCTGGTCGACGAACGGTTGCGACGATCGGACAGGGCCGCTCCTGTAGCAACCGCTTCAAGTTGACCGGCCGACGGATGTAATCCAGTCTCAACTCGACCAACTCTGCACCTTGTTCAGCAATTTGATGGTACTCCGCGATCATCATCTGATGACGACCGCGACCGATACTTACACAAATCATGGGCAAAAATTTCCGGGACGGATCCGCTTGCAGGTACCCGATTATACTTCAGTGACGTGCAAAAGCAGTTGGTGATTATTCGGCAGGCGACGCAGGAGGGCGGGCAACCAACGATGTCCCAATCGCCAACATGCATGCATGCCACGCCTTGCACCCGAATCAAATCCTCTTGAATCGTTTGTCCAGTTCTTCGCGGGAAAAAACCAGTGCCGTCGGTCGACCATGGGGGCAATGGTGTGCGTCCTGGCAATAATCACGATGCTCCAGCAGATCATGGATTTCCTGCGGGGTCAGTTTATCCCCGGCCTTGACCGCGGCTTTGCAGGAAATCATGTGCAGCATTTCGTCCACCAGATCTCGGCGATCGACCTGGCGGCCATCGTTGAGCAAAAGTTCGACCATGCTTTTCAACGTCTCGGATGGATTATGGTTGGCCAGCATGGCGGGAAAAGCGGAAACCAGAATGGTCCCTCCACCGAAGGGCTCGACCGTCATGCCCATCTGTTCAAACAGATCGGCGTGCTCCAGAACCAATGCGGCCTCCGCAGGAGGCAGCATGACGGGCTCGGGCACCAGCAGCTTTTGTGTTTCCAATTGTCCGTTGAGAACCCTCGAGCGGAGCTGTTCGTAGAGAATTCGCTCATGAAGGGCGTGTTGATCAATAATGACCATGCCCTCATCCGTTTCGGAGATCAGGTAAGTGTTATGGACCTGCAATGCCGTCGTTCGGGCTGGCGGCAAGTCCGCGGACGAGGACGGTTGTTGAGGAAGGGATGTGGCCTCGGTGAGACGTTGGCTTGTCAGCGGTTCATTGGTAGCGGATGACGTGGAAGGAAATGGTTGAAATTCGGGTGCCAGTTGTCCGCGCGGATTGGGCGTTGTCCAATCCCGGGCAGGTAGGTCGGTCGGAAATCGGAGCCGTTCCTGTTGCCCGGGATCGAGGGCCTGCAGGTTGAACGGGACGCTGTCGGATTCCGCCGCGGGGACGCTTTCCGTCACCGGGTTGCCTTGCCGATCGTGACGGGTATGGGGACTCAGGTTCGCGCGGGCGGTCAGGTCGGTCGTCAGAAATTTGTTTCGAATCGTCGCCAGGAGTTGGCTGTATATACGGCCTCCATCCTGAAAACGGACTTCCAGTTTGGCCGGATGAACATTCACATCGACCATCTGAGGCGGCATGTTCAGGTTCAGGAAAACGATGGGATAGCGGCCCGTCATCAGCAAACCACGATACGCTTCGCTGAGCGCATGCTGCAGCGAGCGATCGCGGATGTAGCGCCCATTGAGAAACAGAAACTGCATTCGGTTGTGGCCCCGATTAACGGACGGATCGACCACGAAGCCATCCAGTTGGACATGGTCGCCGTGGTTCCCAACAGGGATCAATCCCGCGTTGATTTCCGGTCCGAAGAAATCCGCAATCCGCTGACTCCAGTTGCTCGTTGGTGGCAGATCGTGTTGGACCTTGTCGTTGTGCCGGAGCGTCAGGTGCACCTGAGGATTGGCCAGCGCGATGCGGGTGAAGGCTTCGACGACGTGACCGCGTTCGGTTTGCGGTGTCCGCAGAAATTTGCGTCGTACGGGAGTATTGAAAAACAGATTGCGGACTTCGATGGTTGTGCCGCAGGGCATCCCGCAGGCGGCCAGAGGTTCCGAGGTTCCGCCCTGAACCACCAATTCGTGGCCACAATCCGAGACCTCGGTGCGACTGCGAAGTAGCAGTTGGCTGATGGACGCAATGGAAGCCAGTGCCTCCCCGCGAAATCCAAACGACTGAACACAGAATAGCTCATCGGCATCACGGATCTTGCTGGTCGCATGGCTGGTGACAGCCAGATCGAGTTCATCGCCGGGTATGCCACAGCCATTATCGGCAACACGGATCAGGTCAATTCCGCCATTCTCAATGGACACTTCAATGCGGTCGGCGCCCGCGTCGACGGCATTTTCCAGTAGTTCCTTGACCACGCTGGCGGGACGTTCGATCACCTCTCCGGCAGCGATCTTGTTGACCACCCCGGTCGGCAGGGTTCGAATCGGTTGCCGCTGTTTTTCCGTTGCCATTGACATGGATCGAATTTCGGGGGTTGTCACCGCGATTTATCGCAATTCATAGTCTTTCAGTTTTCGATAGAGGTTTCGTTCGCTGATTCCCAGGATGTTGGCGGTTTCTTCCCGATTACCCCCGGTCAACTTGAGCGAATTCTCGATCGCCCATCGCTCGATCTCTTTCAGCGATTTGCCGACCAACAGGGACGATGCATCATGACCAAGTGTGCTGGAGTCGTGGTCGGTCGTGATTTTTTCGGGAGGCAATTCATCCTGCAGATCCGGAGACAGGTCGTCCAGGTCCAGAATCCCATCGTGGTCCATCACGACCAGACTCTCAACGACATTCTTCAACTGACGGACATTGCCCTTCCAATCGAAATCCAGCAGCCAACGCCGCAGGTCCTGCGACATCGTCTTGGCCTGCTTGTTATTCTTCTTGTTGGCATCTTTGCGAAAGTAATCGGCCAGCGGCAGGATGTCTTCCCGGCGTTTGGATAATGGGTCCAGATGCACGGTGACAATCTTGAGTCGGAAGTACAGGTCATTGCGAAAACGGCCTTCTTCAATTTCCTTTTCGATATCCTTGTTCGTGGCGGCCAGTACACGGACGTTCACGTCGATCGGCTTGTTATCACCCACACGGGTAATTTGTCGTTCTTCCAGCACCCGCAACAGCTTGATCTGGGTGGGCATGGGCATGTCGCCGACTTCATCCAGAAACAGGGTACCGCCGTTGGCGTACTCGAACTTGCCCAGACGATCCGTGATGGCATCGGTAAAGGCTCCTTTGACATGTCCGAACAACTCGCTTTCAACCAGATGTTCCGCCACCGCGGCCGTGTTGATCGCTACGAAAGGCTTTTTCTTTCGCGGACTGTTCTGATGAATCGCCTGCGCCACGACGTCTTTTCCGGTTCCGGTTTCGCCGGTGATCAGGACGCCGGCATCCGTTGGCGCGATACGTTTCAGGCGGTCCACCACACCCTGCATGCTGTCGCTGGCGTAGATCAGATTTTCGAATCCGAACCGTTCATCCAGCCGGCTGCGGAGTTGCTGGTTCTGCATTCGCAGCTGGACCGATTCGGCAGCTTTCGACACGGCCACCTGCAACCGCTTGGGTGTAATCGGTTTCTCAAGAAAGTTGAAGGCGCCTTCTCGCATGGCATCTACGGCGCGGGGAACCGAGGCATGTCCGGTCACCAGGATGACTTCGCACTGCTCCTGGGTTTCCTTGGCTTGACGCAGGATATCCATGCCATCCACGTCATTCATCATCAAATCGGTGACGATGATCTCATAGTTGTACCCGGCGATCTTCTGGGCACCTTCCTTGCCTGAGGTAACGCAGGTGCAATTGAACCCGACCCGTTCCAGACTTTCCGTCATGGTTCGGGCAAGATCCTTGTCGTTGTCGACAACCAGCACCCGGACCGGAGCAATCACGGATTTTTCGTTCGAGTCTGCCATGCCACCGATAATACAGAAAGGGCTTTCCAGCGTCGACTACCATGGCCGAAGGAATTGGCAGACGCCATGGGGCATCGACGCGTTCCCGGGCCTAGCGATCGGACCCGAATTTGCCTGCCGAACTCGGGTCGAGCAGGAATGCGAAGATCAGCCAGCCCTCACAACCGCTCGAATCACGACAATTTTTGCCCAGGCGGCCATCTGCAGAGTGAAATTGATGGGCTGATTAACGGTACTATTTCGAATGACCCGAAGATAGAATGCACCCTAAGCGGTTCCGAAATTCGAGCGTGAGACAACGATGCCTGAACGCAAAGCATTTGCCAAGTCGCTGCTGTTGGTGGTGTTGCTGGCTCTATTCGCTACGACGGCGGCGGGCGTGATGTACTTCAACGGTACATCGCAAGCCGCCGACCAGATCGACACGGAATTGGTATTCAAGGTATTCCGGGGCGATTTCGTGGCCAGCGTGGTCGAAGCGGGAGATATTGAAAGCAGCGTCAATACGGAAATTCGCTGCGATGTCGACTCCAAGGGAACCGCCGGTACTGCGATCTTGAAGATTGTTCCGGAAGGAACGATGGTCAAGGAAGGTGAATTCATCTGCCAACTGGATGATTCGGTTCTCCGCGATGATCTGGTGTCGCAGCGGATTACGGTGGCGGAGGACACGGCAGCCCTGATTCAGGCGGAGAGCGACCTCGATACGGCCCAACGCGTATTGAAGGAATACGAAAATGGTCTGTACGAACAGGAAGTGGCCACGCTGGCCGCGGAGGTGGCGACTGCGGAAGAAGCGGTCCGGCGGGCGGCTGAGTTTCTGCGACACAGTGAAAGCCTCAGTCGCAAGGGGTATCGGACGAAGACGCAGTTGCAGGCGGACGAGTTTGCAGAAGTCAAAGCCAAGCTCGATTTGCAACTGGCGAAGTTGAATCTGGATGTCTACCGCAAATTCACGCAAGATCGCATGGTGGCCGAGTATCGCGCGGAGATCAAGAAACAGGAAGCCAATGTGGAAGCGACGCGTTATACGGTGGAATTGAGCCGCAGTCGCGAAAAGGAACTGGAGCGGCAGGTAGCCAATTGCCGCATCGTCGCTCCGGTCGATGGCATGGTCGTGTACGCGAACGAGACGGATCGTCGCGGCGATGCATCGTTTGTGATCGAGGAAGGTGCCTTGATCCGCGACGGTCAGCCGATCGTCCGATTGCCCGATCCGAGCCAGATGCAGGTGCGTACCAAGGTCAACGATTCCAAGATCAATCGCCTGGAATCCGGGGACGAATGCCAGGTCCGGGTCGATACCGATCCGGAATCGCCCGTTGCCGGGCGGGTGCGACGGATCAGCTCATTTCCCCTGCCCAGGCGGTGGTATCAGGCGCCCATCGAGTACGAGGTCTTTGTAGACATTACCGAGCCCAGCGAGTTGATTCGGTCCGGCCTGAGGGCCAAAGTGGAGATTTTTACCGAGCGGCTGGCGGACTGTCTGCAAGCGCCTTTGTCATCGCTGATTCGACACCAGGACAAGTACTTTGTCTTCGTTAAAGGACCGCGGCGGGTCGATCCCCGGAAAGTGGCAATCGGCGTCAACAACGACAAGTTCGTGGTCATCACCGAAGGACTTGAGGCCGGCGAAGAAATTCTGGTCGACGCCGATCATCATCGCGAGCAATTGACCGAACTGGAAAGCACACCATGATCGGTTCGCCCGTTTGCGTCCGACAGGGAATGTCCGGCCACCCACCGCTCTGAAGTAATTGATGAACATGGCCCAGTTGGCAATCTGGAAAGCAGGCGTCAAGAGCCTGCTACTGCATCCCATGCGGTCCATGCTGACGGTTCTGGGCATTTTTATCGGTATCGCTAGTGTGATCTGGCTGTTGGCTATCGGCGAGGGGATCAGCCGGAAAGTCCAGAAGCAGATCGAAGAGCTGGGGACCAACAATATCATCCTCCGCAGCGTCAAGCCGACTACCGAAAACGTCACCGAGAGTTCCTCCATGGCCATTTATGGAGTAACTCGTGATGATTACACCGCCTTGGCCAGTACGCTGGGCACGATCGATCGCGCTTTGAAGATCCGCGATGCACGTCGGGAGCTTTTTTACGGTGACAAGGATCGCAACATCCACTTCATCGGTTGCACACCCGAGTACGACGAAGTCATGAAACTGGAGGTCATGGAAGGCCGCTTTCTGGAAGACCGTGATATTGACCAGGACGATAATGTCTGCGTCCTGTCGTATGAAGTAGCGAAAAATCTACGACCGCTGGATTCCGCGCTGGGGATTACGATCATGATTCGTTCTACGCCCTATCGCGTTGTGGGTGTCATGAAGCGTCGGGGCACGATGGCCGCCGTCGGCAGCAGTTTGGAATCGCAGGATTTCAGCGACGATGTCTACGCGCCGATTACGACGTTCTGGCGGCGAATTGGTGACTGGACGATGGAGCGTAGTGCAGGTACTCGGGTCAGTGAAGTCGTTGAATTGAATCAGGTCACGTTTCGTGTGCGACGGACAGAAGATGTGATCCCCACATCCGACGCCATTCAATCGATCATGAAACGTAGGCATGATGAAGAGGATTTTGCCATCGTGACGCCGCTTGAACTGCTGGAACAGGCCCGTACCACGCGGCTGATGTTCATGGCTTTCATGGGGTTGATTGCCGCTATTTCGTTGGTGGTTGGTGGTATCGGTATCATGAATATCATGTTGGCCACGGTGACCGAACGGACGCGGGAGATCGGGATTCGACGAGCGTTGGGAGCGAATCGAGGCGATATCATCCGCCAGTTTCTGGCCGAGACCGTCGTGTTGTCCACGTTGGGCGGGATAACGGGGATCCTGGGCGGGTTGGCGTGTCCCGCGATTATCGTCCTGATCCGCGATCTGGTTACGACCTGGTTTCCCGATACCCTCGCGACGCTACCGACGGCCGTCAACGACGTGACGCCCATCATCGTGCCTCTTTCGATCCCGATCGCATTCCTGATTGCGTTGGCCGTGGGCATTGTATTTGGCATCTATCCGGCGATGAGAGCTGCTCAACTCGACCCGATCGACGCGCTGCGTCATGAATAGTCGCCGAAATCCGAACCACGTTTTTACCATCGGCAAGACGGCTTGGTGGTCGGTGTGGACAATCAATCAAACCGGATCCGCGTCAGCTTCCCGTTCGGTTCAGGCCTGGAATCCATGATCGTGATCCTGGTCCGCTGGCTGGGCACCGTCGAGACCAAGTTCCGTTCGCAACGATTCGAACAACTGCCCGTATTCGTCGGTCGATGAATGTACGTGTTCGGCTTCGGTAATGAACCTCATCTCGGGTCGACAGGTCACACCACGGGTTTCCAGCACGTGTTCGAACTGTTCCAGCGGACTGCCGTACATGATCAGCAGTTTGTGTTCGTCGAACTGAACCTCTTGCGGCGTTAACGGATTAAGCACGGCGATTCCGGTACAACCGTCGTGGGTCAGCAGATCTTCAAATTCCCAGAGGCTGCTGGTCAAAACGGGCAGATCGATATGTTCCCGGTACAGATCGGTGTGTCCGCGGGATTCGGCATCGTGGCTGGTTTCCAGGACAACATCGACAACGGGTCCCAGCTTCTGTACCAATTCCATGAATAGGGGAAACAGGATTTCCCGGCTGGCGGCTGCCATGATCACGGGGACCTTGGAGCTGGTTTCTTCATCAACGTAAACGTCGTGACGATAGCCTTGAACGGGTTTCACCTTCAAATCAATCGCAGGGCGAACGGCGTCGGTCAGTCGAAACGCGCCATAACGGTCAACTTGCAGGTGCGCCGTCAATTGATCCTGGCTGGCCGCGTCGAAACTGTTCGCGGGCCGGGGGGGAACATAAAGATTCGATTCGTCAAAGGAACCATCGAAGAACCGATTCATCGAATTCATCATTAACCTCGGGTCTAAAGGCAAATTCTGGGCGGGACAGGAGTATGCTGGACTCAAATGTGGTGGATCCGGGCAGACCACGTTGGTCGACCAGGCCATCACGTTCACACCAAAACCCTAGGTTGTCATTGAGGGTGGCGATTCGCCGGAAAAAGCGAGCTTCGTCAACTGCCACAAAAAAGCCGGCCGACAGGTGAAAGAAACGTTAAAATCGGAACGGTCATGAACCTGTGCGGTTTTTTCCTGTCTTGAAAGGTCTTCCGCGAGTGGTTGGTTGAGGGTTGACAAGGTGAAGAGCTCGAAAACGGTTCAAGCAGGAACTTCAGATATCGTGGATACGCGGCCCACGTTGTCCACAACGCGACTACGGCTGCGCCCATTCCAACTGGCCGACGAGCAGGATGTTTTTCGAATCTGCTCGGAAAAGGAGATTGCTGCCAATACTCGAACGATTCCGCACCCCTATCCCCGTGCGTTGGCGGCACACTGGCTCAAACAGCATCCCGAATTGTGGCTGCAGGGCAAATCGGCCATTTTCGCCATCTGTACCCGGTCGGACAGCAGGTTGGTTGGCGCCATCGGGTTGGAGATCAATGAACGAGATCAGAACGCGGAGCTGGGCTATTACATCGATAAACTCTGCTGGGGCCGCGGGTATGGTACCGAGTCGGCGGCCGAGGTCTTGCGTTTTGGTTTTGACGAGCTGGCGCTACATAGAATCCATGCTCACCACATGACAACCAATCCCGCATCAGGGCGGATCATGCAGAAGATTGGCATGCAACGCGAAGGCCTGTTGCGGGGGCACGTGCGGAAATGGGGTCAGTTTTACGACGTTTTCCTATACGGGCTGTTGAAATCCGACTACCAGGCGGCAAGGAAACCCCGCCAACCGGGTTAAGTGGCGGGAATTTCCTGCCGGGACGGGTTGTTTTTGGTACATTTCAATCAATTATTGCGAATATCCGTCAGGCAGCCTCGAATACGGGTTTGTGCGGAGTAATCGCTAACGAGCAGGCAAGTTGAGGAGACCAATGTCTGAGAATTCCACGTCCGAAAAGCAGGGCACGCAAGTCACCTTCCTGGATCAGACGGGTGCCAAGAGCGTAGATGCGGTTGTATCTGATACCATTACGGTCAAGCGGATTCTGCCCAACATCATCACGAAGATGAATTTACCCGTGGTAGGCCCGGACGGGCAGCCGATGAGCTACAGTCTGGATCACAAGGAAGGCGGACGTCGCCTGCACGAAAATCAGACATTGAACGAAGCCCAGGTCAGCAATGGCGACCATCTGATTGTCTATCCGGAGATCGTAGCCGGCTGATCGCCGGAAGAACACTCACCGGACGAACACCCCGGCTGCCATCGCCCGATATCGCGGGTAGATTCAACCGGGCGGTGCCTGGCATGGTTTGCTGGCTCGCCCCCTGAAATAGTTTCACGGTACATCGTTACAAGCGGCCACCCACACGCATGCGGAAGTCTCCTCGTCAAAGAAGATTGGAATCGGATTATCGGGGCGTCTCCGCGCTGCGAAGTGAGAGCACCATTCTGGAATTCATGGCCAGTGGTGAGCCACCACAGAAATACCGGCTGACCTTCAAGGGCGGTGGTATCATTCGCAGTTCCCGTGGAGAAGTTACAGTCGCCAACCATCACGAATGCCTGATCGAATTCGGCGCCGCCTACCCCCGGCTGGTCCCCAATCTGGCTTGGCAGACTCCGATTTTCCATCCCAATATTTCCAACAATGGTGTGGTCTGTCTGGGGGGGTACGGGACGAATTGGGTACCCAGCCTGACCTTGAGCGAGCTTTGCGGCATGCTCTGGGACATGATTCGCTACAAGAATTTCGATACCGAAAGCCCTTACAACCGGGAAGCGGCGCTGTGGGCAAAACAGCAGCAGCAATTCGTTTTTCCGATCGATGTCCGCTCGATTCGCGATCGCCTCTCGCATCCTCGTGGAGCCGAACAACGGGCGGACATCGAGATTGTCGAATCGGGCATTGAAGTTGTCGCCGATGGTAAATCCAGAAGACTGGAACAGGACGGCATCGTTTTTCTCGATTAGCTATTCTCGACAAGGCATCAAACCCGTTTCATCCTGCCGTTCACTGACAAGCAAGCGACTGGAATTTGACCAACCATTCATCGAACGCGGCGAACAGGCAAGAGGATCGACGCGAAGGCGCGAACACCGATGGTTTTTCAGGCTTCGTCATCGATGATGATGATCGTTATTCACGCTTGAAGCTGATTGGCTGGTGGGATCAGCAGAAACTGGCTCGGGCTCGCGTGCTGGTGGTTGGCGCGGGGGCCCTTGGCAACGAGGTACTCAAGAATCTGGTGCTGGTGGGGATCGGACGAATCTACCTGATCGATTTCGATATCATCCAACATTCGAATCTTTCCCGTAGCGTGCTGTTTCGTGAAGCCGATGCAGGCCAGTCCAAGGCGAAGGTGGCGGCGGGGACCGCCAGCCAATTGAATCCCGATTGCCGAATCCATGATATTCATGGCGACGTCATGGCGGATGTCGGATTGGGTCTGGTCCGGGATTGCGACGTGGTCATTGGTTGTGTGGACAATCGCGAAGCCAGGCTGTGGATCAATCGACTTTGCTGGAAGGTGGGCACGCCCTGGGTCGATGGTGGCATCCAGGAGATTAACGGCGTGGCGAAGGTCTTCGCGCCCCCCGATGGACCCTGCTACGAATGTGGCATGACGGAAAAGGACTACCAGCTGATCCAGCTGCGGTACAGTTGCCCGCTGTTGCGAGTCGAAGACATGCAGCGAGGCAAGGTGCCCACGGCGCCCACCATCGCCTCCATTATTGGCGGCTTGCAGGCGCAGGAGGCCTTGAAGTTGATTCACGGCCTGCCGACAGACAGCGGTTCGGCGATGGTGTTCAACGGCGTGGCCAATCAGTTCTACAAGACAAAGTACCCCTACCGGGAAGACTGTCTGTCACACGAATTTTACGATGAGCCGATGGCGCTGAATCTGTCGGCCCGCGAATCCAGTGTCGGCGAGCTGTTCGACGCGGTGCACCGCGAAACGGGAGCGATTGGTGAAGCGATTGAACTGGATCGGGATTTCCTGATCGCCTTGACCTGTGCCGGCTGCCGACAGGCACGTCAAGTGAACCGCCCGCGGCACGCCGTGGACATGAAACAGGCGATCTGTAGCGATTGCGGAGACGTGATGACGCCCGCGTCGATCAGCGAAATACGTAAAGGGGATCGAGATCAACAATCGTTGTCCGATTTTGGCATTCCGGATTTCGATATCGTCAAAGTTCGTGCGAATAATGGTTTGCACTATGTCTTGTTGGATTCGGATCGCTCAAATTATCGCTGAATCTGCCCCAACGGCCCGTTAGAATGGAAGTGGATAGAATACAGCCGCTTGACCAGCTGGAAGGTCAGCACCGCACGGCATCAAGAATCGAAAGTCGGCAGCCGATGGATTCCGAAATCGAGTTCGGGAAAATTGAACTTGCGCAACCGACCCCTGGTTGCCGTCCGGACCGTGACAAACACTTCGTCGCCGTTGCCTGCGGTGAAATCGGGGACTCGGATCTGCCCATCTATGTCGACATGGATGCCCTGCGGGATATGGAAGCCCATGCCCGGGAAAACAAACGAGTGGAACTTGGCGGCGTCATGTTGGGGCGACGTCATGTGGATCAGGATGGTCGACCGTATGTCGTGATCGTCGATTCATTACGGGCGCGGCATTATGAAGCGACCAAGGGCAGCTTCAAATTCACTCACGATACGTGGAATCAGATTACCCGGGAAAGGAATGAATTTCGTCCCGAACTGGAAATGGTTGGTTGGTACCATACCCATCCGGGGTGGGGCGTTTTCCTGTCCGGGATGGACCTGTTCATTTCCAACCACTTCTTCAATCGTCCTCTGGACGTGGCTCTGGTAATTGACCCCTGTGCCGGCGAGCGAGGCTGGTTTCAATGGGATCAGGAGGAGCCGGGAAGCACCCGCCAGACGAACGGGTTTTTCCTGATGACCAATCGTCATCGCCGGAAGGAACTGAATTATTTCAGCGAGATTTTCGATCGACCCGATCCGCGGATGCTGGATCCCCGGTTTCGGCAATCGGCATTCGACCAGGATCTTACCCATGAAGCCGAGGGAAATATGGTTCATTTAGTGGATAGCCGTCGCCCGGTATTTGAGCTGGCGGTCGCTTCGATGCTGTTTCTGCAATTGCTGGCGGTACTGCTGATTGGTTGGCGTATGACCGAGCGTCAGGTGGTAGACCATGCCGGGGAGTTCACAGAGCGATTAACGGTGTTGGAGTCTCAACTGGAAGAAAATCGGCAACGCAGGTCGACAACGATTCGCGAACAGGCCCTGGCAGACGTTCTGGAGACCATCGTCTCGGCAGAAACGGGGCAGGGGGGGTTGGTCCAGAAATACTCTGGTGTTGCGGAACAGAATCGCCTGCTTTCCGAAAACCTGGAAGGGCAGCTGTCCCGGCTAGAGCAGACGAAGAAAGAACGGGATCAGTTGGCGAGAGAATTAACCGTCAAGGACCTCGATGCCCGCAAGCTGGAAGAAAATCTCAGTCGGACGCGGCAGACGCTGGCGGCATTGAAAAAGCAGAACGGCGAATTGAAATCGCAACTGGAGGATGGCCAAACGATGGAGTCGGCAAAGTCAGGATTGGCGAAACCCTGGCTGATTTATTCGTTGGGGAGTGCTGGGGTGCTGATGATCGGTATCGCGACCGGATTTCTGTTGAGCCGCATTCTCGAGCATCATCGCCCCGGCGAGCGTCCCACGTCGAGGCGTGATGATCAGATCGACCGGGATAAGGATCGGAATCGGGCGGATGTCGCCTTTAGCCAATCGGCTGAGGCATCGGAAATCAGTTCCACCCAAGGGTAATCCATGAGCGCCTTTTTTCTCCTGATGGTCTTTGTTCTGATCGTCGTGATGCTGTTTCTGAGCATGACCGGATTGATCGCCATGTTCCGGAACCGCTTCGGCAGTTGGGGGAAATCCTATCATCAGTTGGCCAAACGTTATGGAGCCCAGGTTGCCTATTCGCTGGGGAAACCCAGGATGAGCTTCAATTACGCCGGGACATTCTGCACCTTGAAAAATACCACCTCACGACTTCAAGACAATCGGCAGACGCAATTGGTCATGCGGTGGCGCGACCGCAAATTCAAAATGTGGATTTCGTCGACGGGGTTGCCGGCCGCGCGCGGAAATTGAGAAAGTTGAGTCCGGTGGTGGTGCACGATGAGGGTGACCGTATGCCGTTCCTGGTTTACAGCAATCAGCCTGAGTTGGCGAGGCAGATGCTGACACCGTCGACCCGATGGCAGATTCGGCAACTGATTCATCTGCACGGCAATTCGGGCGTCGAAGTCCGGGTTCAACAGGGACAGCTCAGGGTCAGCAAACCGGGTTACATCATCCAGTTCCGTCCGTTGGACGATTTTGTCCGCTTCGGTCTGGAGCTGTTCGACCAGTTCCAGCTGGCCTACAATCAAGACATCGAATTTGTCTCCGATGATGCCACGGTGGTGGTGGCTGAGGTGAAATGCCCGATCTGCAGTGAAGTCATCAACCAGGAAATGGTCGTTTGCGTTCGCTGCAAGACGCCTCATTGCGTCGATTGCTGGGAGTACAACGGGCAATGCGCGACGTTTGCCTGTCATGAAACACGTTATATTTCGACCGGCAGCCGTTCCGCCGGGCTGCCCCACGCCTGACGGACAATCGCACGCCTGACGGACAATCGCACGCCTGGCGGACATCACTGGAATCGGTGCGGCTGCCAATGTCGTTCGACTGCCTGCAGCACCGGATCGATTGTGCGGGCCTGAATCTGGTGCGGTGGTTGCCATGGCAACCACTGGTAGGCATCGTGTTCGGTGACGCGAATATTTACGTCGGGTTCTTTCAATTCCGCCAGAAAGATAGTCAGGGTCTTTCGTCTTGGTTGGAAGTCGAAACGCGGAAGGCAGACCATGTAATCGTGGTCAAAACGGAATTTTGGATCGATAACGATCTGGTGCTCGGCGATTCCCGTCTCTTCCTGCAATTCCCGCATCGCGCATTCCAGCTCGGACTCACCGGCGTCGACGTGCCCTTTTGGCAAGTCCCACCTTGTAGGATGTTGCATCAGCAGGAACGATAGATCTGGTTCGGTGCGGTAAACCAGAAAGCCACAGGACTGAATAACGGACATGAATCAATCGAATCCAGCGGGCGTGACCAAAAGTGAGAATCTACACCAAAAGCGGTGATCGAGGCGAGACGGGGTTGATGGGCGGCATTCGCGTACCCAAACACCACGACGCGGTCTGTGCCTGTGGCGACCTGGATGAAACCAATTGCTGTATCGGAATCTCGCTCAGCATGAATCCGCCCCCGGTGATTGCCGATATCCTGACCGGTGTGCAACATGACCTGTTTGTACTGGGAAGCCAGGTGGCTGAATGTCAGTCGCCGAAAGGGCGTGCTGCCGCGCTGCCGCCCGATCGGATTGCCCGGCTGGAACAGGCGATCGACCGATTCGACGCCGAGTTGCCGGCCATGAATGCCTTTATTCTGCCGGGCGGCAGTCCCACCGGTGCCCAACTGCACTTAACGCGCAGCGTCTGCCGTCGGGCGGAGCGTCGCGTGGTGCAACTGGCCAGCGGCGCCGATTTGCATGAACTTTTGTCGCAGGTGATCGTTTACCTCAACCGTTTGAGCGATCTGTTGTTTGTGCTTGCCCGAACGATTAATTACGGGGCCCAGGTACCGGAAACCCAGTGGCTTCCCTAGCCAACGGTCAAACCACTGGCAGAATGTACCCCGCAGATGTTGGCGGTTCTGATGGTCGAAGTGCGGGGAATTCGGTATAATTGCCGACCGCGCGGGTGAGTTCGTTCCGGCCCGCGATCTGGCACTCCCCGGGGTCGTGGAACCGTAAGACGGTCCGACGTTAGGCCAGATCAGCGACGGAGGTGCTTGAAGACGCGTCGGCGTTATCGACGATTGCCCGGCCATCGTTTCGGAATGCGAACGGCTGCTGGTCCCCACCAGCGTGGGCGGCATCGCGATAATGCCGGCCGCTCGGGGACCGCGGGCGAATAGATGGTAGGAACCTCAAGAATGGAAAGAGCTGAGCGATGAAGAAAATTGAAGCCATTATCCGCCATTTCAAGTTGGAAGACATCAAGAGCGCCCTGACCGACTGCGGCGTGGAGGGGATGACAATCACGGAGGTCAAGGGCTTTGGCCGTCAGAAGGGACACACGGAAATGTATCGCGGCAATGAATATGCGATCGACTTCGTTCCCAAGGTCAAAGTCGAAGTGATTGTTCCCGACGAAAATCTCAAGTCGGTGATCGATACCATCATGGACAAGGCACAAACGGGGCAAATGGGGGATGGCAAGATTTTCGTTACCGATTTGCAGGAAGTCATTCGCATCCGCACGGGCGAAACCGGCAGGGACGCGGTGTGATCGGATGGCGTGGCGTTTCGGCGATCGAATTATTTGTCAGTCCAGCCCAATAAATGCATGACCACCGCCGGCGCAGGTTTTCGCGAGAGTGTTCTCAACGCCCGGGAACGCTGGAATGACGGCCGGCAAATCATGCGGCGGGTGCATGAGGACGGGGCGCCTGGCCGCCAGGTGGTGTACGCCATGTCCGACCTGCTGGACCACGTCCTGCTGGATCTGTTCCGGGCCGCGATCGACGATTTTCCGGCTGGTTTGGAACAGAAGATATCCATCGTGCTGCATGGAGGTTGTGGCCGCCGCGAAGTCGCGCCCTATTCCGATGTCGATTTGATGTTGTTGTACCAGGGCAACGTTTCCGAAGGGTTGGCTGATTTCTCCCGTCGCCTGACCCAGGACATCAATGATACGGGATTGCAGCTGGGATACAGTCTGCGGACACCTCGCGACGCCTGCGGCATGTCGTTGAAGGATCCTGCCATTTTTTCTTCGCTGACGGAATCAAGATTCTTGTGTGGCAACGTCGAGCTGTATTCCAACTACCTGAATCGGTTGCAGCGACTGGCACAGCGGCGATCTTCCAATTTAATCAAGGGCATTGTCGCGGCCCGTGAAAAAGAACGGCTGCAATTCGGTGAAACCGTCAACCTGTTGCGACCCAACGTGAAAAAGTCACGCGGCGGCCTGCGGGATCTACATCTGATCCGTTGGCTGGGTTTTGTCCGGTTTGGCGAATCGGATGTCGACCAATTATGCCGACGCCGCGCGATTCTGGACAATGATGCCACCCTGCTGCACGCCTCCGGTGAATTTCTGTTGACGATACGAAACGAATTGCATTTTCACGCCGGCCGCGCCAATGACCAATTTGACCGCAACGAGCAGGTCCGCATCGCCGAGAAATTTGGCTACCGTGGCGACGATGCCGTGCTGCCGGTTGAACGTCTGATGCAGAGTTATTTTCGATATACCAGCCAGGTTCGCTATATCTGCGACCAGTTTGTTGCCAACTCGCTGGCTCGACGAACATTCACCTCCAGCGTGCTGGCTCCCCTGGTGACCCGACAGATTGGCGACGACTTTTACATGGGCCCCAGCTACATCGGCGTCGTCGAATCCTCGTTGCCCTCCGTGACGGGCGACTTGTCGGAAGTGCTGCGACTGATGCAATTGGCCGGCGTCCACGACAAACAGGTTGACTACCACACCTGGGAGTGCATTCGCGAGGCGATGTCCAGGAAAAACGACATCGAAATCACGCGTCAGATTGCCGAGCAGTTCATGGCCCTGCTTTCCAGCACTCGTCGACTGGCGGATCTGCTGCAGGTGCTACACGAAATGTTCGTGCTGGAGAAAATCATCCCGGAATTTGCCCATGCCAGAAATCTGCTGCAGTTTAACGAGTACCACAAGTACACGGTGGATGAACATTCGCTGCAGGCCGTTCGAGTGGTTACGAATCTGGCGAATGAATCGACCGCCGCCGGTCGGGTGTACCGGCAACTGAAGGAGAAGAACATCCTGCATTTGGCCCTGCTGCTGCATGATCTGGGCAAGGGTTTTCCCGAGGATCATTGCGAAGTGGGGCGGCGGATCGCGGAATCGACCGGCAAACGGTTGTTTCTGTCATTTGAACAGACCGAAGATATCAAGTTCCTTGTCCACAATCACCTGGTAATGACCCATCTCGCTTTTCATCGCGACATCAACGACGAAGACATGGTGGCCGAATTTGCATCCAATATCGGTTCGGTCCGGTTGCTGTCCATGCTGTACGTGTTGACATGCGCGGATGTTCAGGCCGTCGGGCCTGGCGTGCTGACGGCCTGGAAGTACAATCTGCTGACCAGCCTCTATCAGCATGCCAAGGAGATGCTGACAGGCCACCATACGGCTCCCGATAACGCCGATCAGTTCCGGCAGATGTACGAACAGATCAGTGTCCATGCGGAAACGCCGGAAATGAAAATATGGCTGCAGGCGGCGGCAAGCAACTTGCCCAAGAATTATTGTGAGCAGCACGAACCCCAGGAAATCGCCCAGCAACTGCTGCGTATCCGCGGCTTGCAGCCTGGCCAGGTCCAATGCTGGGTCAAACCTTGTCTGGGATCGGATCTGTTCGAACTGTGCATCGCCAAACGGGAACAACGACGATCGGGTCTGTTCTACAAAACGCTTGGTCTGCTCGCCAGTCAGGGACTGGCGGTGCGGTCAGCCGATATCAAATCGCTGGGCGGATCGTTGGTCTTGTACTGGTTCAAGTTCGAGGATCGGGAATTTGAAGATCCACCTCAGAGTCGCGCGGATGATTTGCGGCAACGGGCGGAAGAACTGGCTCTGGGCGTAAACCAGATGCCACCCACGTTTCCTGCCCGCTGGGGTAAGGAGAATACCAGTATCGCCCAGCAGTTGTCGCGACCCCGTATCGAAGTCAAGATCGACAACCAGACGGTTGATTCGGCAACGATCATCGATGTCTTCGCCTACACCAAGCGAGGGTTATTGTACAAGATCTCCAAACGGATTCATGAACTGGGCCTGGATGTCAAATACGCCAGGATCTCTACCTACGCTCGGCAATTGATTGCCGTGTTTTATGTGACCGATGAACAGGGCAACAAGGCCCGAAACCGCAACCAGTTGCAGGTGATCAAGCAGGAAATCTATCGAACCACCAAGAATTACCTTGAACCACAACCGTCGAACGAAGCGTTCGGAGGCGAACCAGTATGACGGTTGATTCCGATCGCATGGTGGCCGGGTCAACCGTCTGGTCGCCCTACCTGGTACTGGCTCTGTTCACCGCATTGTTGCTGATTCCGTTGACGTACTACGGTTTCAGCGGTGAACGCGCCCGCTGGAAACTGGCCCAGGCGCGATTGCTGGAAGTTGACGGGCAGCCACTGGACGCCATTGACCAACTGGAAGCAGCGCGGGCTTTGACCCCGGGCGACGACGAACTCCAGCTGGAACTGTCTCGCCTGCTGATGCAGCATGGACAGGCCGATCGCGCGTTGGCGTTGATTGATCAGGTGCTCGACAATAACCGTGAGTCGCGAAGGGCGATGGAGATGAAAGCCAACTGCCTGGTCTACCTGGGACGTACCGAAGAAGCTTTGACGACGGCGAAGCAGACTTTCGGAGATACATCCCCCGGCCAGAACGAAAACCCTCACCGGTTGAACTACCGCGCCTACTTTCGGGCTTTGGCCGGCAAGGAGTTGGGCGTGGCCCGGCGTGAAATCGACCGGGCCGGGGATCGAACGGCGAAGGAAATGTGGTGGCTGGACGGTCTTCCCATGTCACTGAAGGACCAGACGTTGGTGGCCACCGCCATGGTGGCTCGGCACGTCGATCAGGCGGAGACCATCCTCCCGGTACTGGATCGTCGGATCGAATTCTACGAGGACCTGATCGTCGCCGCCGATCGAAGACTGCCCGCGGTAGTCTATCAGAATCTGATGTCCGATTTTCCCATGACCTCCAAACAGGAAAGCCAGGTACGCAGAGAAGTCATCACGATACGCGCGGAAGAGCGTTTCCTGGCCATCCTGCTATCCGTACGAGCTCTGATTAATCAGGACCTGGACCGACGGGAATCGAGCGATCGTGATCGCATGCGGGTTCAACAACTGGGACTGGAGGCCGAAACACTGATCAGCCAGTTGCCAGATGACTGGCAGTTTTTGCAGTACCTGTACAATGGCGGTCAACTGCTCGATACCCGGGCGCTGGTCAAATTTCAGACATCACCGCGGCAATGGCGGTCCGCGCTGGGAGATCTGGAGATCGGTGTGATGGCACTGGAGGTCTTGAATCGGTCGTCGGCTGACGCCATCCAGAACACGGTTCGCAATGAAAGCGGAGATATCTATGATGCCGCTGACATTCCTCGTCAGCTGGCAACGTTACTGAAACACCGGGTGCAGCTTTTTCAGGGCATGGATGAGGATGCCAAGGCTCAGTGCCGACCGGAAACGTATCCGGGAGTTGGGGTTTGGCCCGGACGATGTCCTATTCTAGAAATCGTGCAGGACAGCTCAGGTCGAACGAACCAGATTACCGCGCAACAGGAAATAGCCAAAAACGACCGTCGCTACGCCAAGTATGGCCCAGGTTGTGTAGTCAAATTTACCGACTTCGTACATCAAGGCATCGATTACCCGGCCGAGAAATCGCATAAAGGAATCCATGTTTGAAGCTCGCAATTCAACGAGGTACAGAAAAAAGGGTTCTCTGACTGAAGTCTAGAATTCGATGTCCCCTCCCGTCGGTCCGTTTTGCGGAAAAGGTGGTCCAGTCTGATTCCATTGGCGGTGATAGCGATTCTGCCGAATTTCCGGCGGTGGCTGGACGATGGACCATCAAGCAAGCCCCGGGCCGGCAGGCCGCAAAATTCGGGAGCGGATGGGACTTGCAATCGTGTTTGGATCTGGCTACCTTTGTAATTCCCACTTGGGGCCGTAGCTCAATTGGTTAGAGTACCGGACTGTCGATCCGGTGGTTGAGGGTTCGAGTCCCTTCGGCCTCGCTTTCAGAACCCCGCAGAAACACTGGTTTTTGGGGGGTTTTTCTTTTGTTTTGACGCTTCGTCCGGCAAGTCGTCACATCCTGTCTGTTTGTCCTGTTTTGACATTCGTTGCACCTGTTTGGCGTCAGTAGGTGCAACCATTGGTGCAACGAAACGATCGTTCCCGGTTGCCTGTTGGTGCTGGCTTTGTTCTGGCGTCGTCATTCCGCCAATCGGAAAATTCAGCAGCGAGTCGATCGCTTCGGCAACGTCCAAAAATCGGGGATCGTTTAGGTGTTCATCGTCAGTTCGATTGTCGAATGACGCATCGCCTGTTGCTCGGTCCATGGTGCATCCCCGTCAGGACCGCAACTTTGTAGATCAGACTTCGTTCCCATCCGCGCAACATCAAATTCTTGATGGTTATCCAGCAATGTGAATGAAATCCTGCAGAGTAGCAACGGCCAATGAACTCAATGGTCAGTCAAAACTTCTGGTAACGCCGCGGTTGAAAAAATCGGCGCGTAACAACAGGTTGCCGTCATTGGCTTCAAGAGTTCCGTCAATTGTCCATCCATTCACTGCAAGAATCACAAATATACCGTGATCAATGTCACCGAATCCTAGGTAGTAAAAGTAGTTCAGGTTTCCAAGTTGTTCGTCGTAAATTGGAACGTTAAATTTCACATTCCGTTTGATTATTGGTTTGGGATCGTCTTCAAAAGGGATACTGAATTCCAATTTGCAATCCGGAGGATCTAGCGTTGGATCACTTGATGTGGAACAAGCCACTGTAAGAAACCAGGTATCCCCCTCTCTGTGGATCCCGTAGGCAGCATCCTCGACATCATAGATTTGCCAGGCGTTATCAACCCGAACCATCAGCTGGTTTTGTCGTGGTGCACGCGGCTTGGTAGCTAAAGCAAGAGCCGTTGCACACAGCAGCGTCAGTCCGAATAGGGAAGCGATTGAATATCGAAACGCTGGATTCATAAAACCTCGCGGGATTAAGGCCTATTCCCAGCGGAAGTCCGCGATTTTTGATGGGGGCAGGGTTCGAAGTGCGCTGGGTATTGGATCTCCAGCAGTTGACTGGCCGAGAAGCTTTTCTCCTCACTCAACATGCTGTTCAGATCCTGCTCGTCCCGCGGAGAATGGGCTCCAACGGATCGGCCGCTGGACCAGACCGTCTGGCCATCATAGATCAGTTTCGCTGAGCAGGACTTCGGTGTCCGTGTCACGGAACGTTCCTTGATGCCCAGGCCAATGATGTTGTATTTTTCGGCCACTGGTTCACCGACACGGTAGGCCAAGTGCAGCGCAAACGGTGTGTCATTGCCAAGACTTACTCCGCCTTTGGAAAGATCGTCCGACACTTTCTGCAGAATCTGATTCTCCAATGACGGATTGCCACCGAGGTCCATTGTCAATTTAACTTGATCACCTCGTTGCAGCACGACCAGGTCTTCCTTCGACAGGCGGTTACGGTGAGATTCGATCTGTGCGATTGGCAATTTGGCAATTCCCAGTCTGGTTTGCTGGCCGTCGGCCCCGCCACCAAACACCGATGTCGACTTTGCACCGGGTGCTTTCAAGTAAAGGATCGTATCGCCGTCCAGCAGCCGTCTGGATCCGCCCACGCCGGTATCCAGCCTGATTTCGCCGATTTTTGTTTTCAGGTTCAAATCAAGAATTGCGTTACCGGGCAACTTGATCAGTTCTGGCCCAATCCATTGGAACGATTCTCCGCCGCCAGAGCTGATCGTAATTTTCAATTTGATTGTTTTGCGCGAGAGGCCATCTCTGCAGTTTTCCGTGCCCGGGTTTCGCGAGCAACCAGTTCTTTTCGCCGTTGTAATAATTTCAATACCGCCGCTGGCCAATCTGGTTTGGTTTCGACATCCGCGCTGCTGGTTGAAGAAAATTCTGTACGGTGCTTCAAGATATAATTGCGATCTCTTTCGCTGAGCTTGTCAATGTGGACAACGATCTGGTCGCCATCCTGCTTCTCCAGTTGCACCTTATCTTTGTCGACGTCCGACAGTTTTGCGATCACCGTAAACTGGCCGTTTGCCGAGCTCCATTTTCTGGGCTTGATTTGAACCTCGCGCGGTAAACGATAACGGTCGACGTACTCCCACTTGGCCAACGAACCCATGACCACGTCGGTTCGCAAGCCACGGTCATTGTCGAAATACTCGACTTTTACTCCGGATCCAAAATACTCGACAACCAGGCCATACCGCAGTTCCCGGAAGCGTTCATATTGGATGATATCCCCAATTACGGGGCCTTGGCGTTGAGCGGAAACGCATGAACAGTTCAGTACACCTATCCATGCAATGATTGCTACTTGCAGGGCGATTGTTTTCATGAGCAAGTTGAGTAATTCATTGGACTGAGAATGGCTGCGATACGTCTGCGCTGGCAGTCGTCGCAAATAATCAAGATTATGGCTGAACATCCGGCGTGATTCAATTTGTGAGAATTTATACCGGGTCGTCAGCCGTTACTGAATCGGGTGGCGCCGCAGAATGAGCGGTTCAGGCGGCGTTTGCCAACGCATCCCATCGTAGGTCGCGATCCGTTTTATTGAATCTCGTAGATTTCCTGCATCAATTCAGGCACATCTTCATCGATCGATTCCAGTCCGGTGGCGAACTGCAGGTCATTGATCGTCTGCTCCGCATGTTTCATGCTGCTGGCCACCGAATCAACCTGGTTGGAGATGAATTCCGGCTCCTGGCGATTGACGGACATTTCCGCCAACGACTTGATCTTGTTTTCCAATCGATCCAGTTCCAGATCGACGATCTCAAGATTCTCCTCGGCTCTCTGGTAATTCTGTATTCTCTCCTCGACCGTGCTTAAATTGTCTTCAATGGCATGACGAATCGTCCGGCCACGATCGGACACATCGTCGGGATCAAGCTTGGATAATCGTTCCGCGAGGCGGGCACGGTCCTGTTGCATTTTCTGCAGGGAAGTATTTTCAACAAAACCCTGCAGCGTATGCTGAGTGAACAGCAGTCTCAGGAACACCCACAGCAGTCGATCCAGACTCTCCATTTGCATCGCTTCCAGAGGGGACGGTTCCTGCTGGTATCCACTTGGTTTCAAGTCGGAAGAGATTTGTTGCAGCCGCTGGCAACGAAGACGCAACTGGTTGAACCTCCACATCGACGATTCGGGCAGGCTTCGCTTGATTCTCTGCAGTACCTCGGCGTTCTGCTGCGAGGTTGTTTTCCGCTGAGTCTGAGATTCCTGGATCTCGACGTACTTCTGAAATTTGGGATGCGTGCTGGCAAAGCCCAGATAGGCTGTTTCCAGGGCCAGGACGACAGGTACGAAGACGTCGCCGTGGCCACTGATCATGGCGGCCCCCAGCCCACCGGCCAAGGCCAGCAGGTTCCAATGGTTGATGAATGCCTTCTTGATATATTTCAGCATGATCGTACGCGGTAAGGCAGGCTTTTGGTCGTGGTACCCCGTCAGTGGACAGGCCATGGGGATCAAGAGTTGGCCAGTTGATATCCAGGGGAAAATGTCAGTCTTTGGCCCGGCAACTCATTCGTAATTCCTGCCCCTGCCACTTCACTTATTGCTCCAGTTTGGTAATAAGGTCCCGTATATAAAAGACGGTTTCCTGAAATTTCTCTTCGCGTTGCATCTCCGCCGATGGCCGGTTGGGCGGTTCCACGGTGATTTCGCGTACCAGCGTGCCCGGCGAATTACTCAATACATACACACGATCCCCCAGATAGACCGCTTCCTCGACGGAATGGGTTACGAAAAATACGGTGGCCCGCACATCTCGCCACAGTGAGACCAGCAGATCCTGCATATTCATCCGCGTTTCCGGATCCAGCGCCCCGAACGGTTCGTCCATCAGGATGATTCGTGGTCTCAGAATCAGGCTGCGGGCGATGGCCACGCGCTGCCGCATGCCTCCCGACAGTTCGTGGGGATACTTGTACTGGTCATTCTTGACATCCAGGCCGACACGTTCGATCCATTGTCGACCCAGTTCGTACCGGACGTCGCGCGGCACGCGATGGCATTCCAGTCCAAACGTGACGTTATCCAGCACCGTCCGATGATCAAAACTGGTGTAGTCCTGAAAAACCATGCCACGATCCGCACCCGGCAAGCTGACCGGTTGACCGTTGACCAACACCTGTCCCGTGGTCGGCGGATGCTGTGGCGAAAGTCCGGCGATCAATCGCAGGATCGTACTCTTGCCGCAACCACTGGGACCGAGGATACAAACAAACTCCCCTTCGTCAGTCAGATCCTCGACAGCGAACGTGACGTGCTGGATTGCTGTAAAGGCATTGGCTTGACCGTCGTTGTAGGTCTTGGTGACATTGCGGAATTCGACAATGTGCTTGCTGCGGACTTCTTCCGGGCGGCGTACATGGTCCAGCACATGCCCAACGCCAATATCCTCGTTCACCGTTTTTTCCGTAGACTCGTTCACGACGGCCCTCCCGTCGGTTCGTCTCTTGTCAGCCGGATGATCGTCTGCTGCGGTGGTCGCGGCGCTGGACTCGGATACCAGTTTGTCGAAGGGTGGCTTGGCCCCCAGGATACTGATCTTGATGCCGTCCCAAACAGCCAGAATTTCACGAATCAGGTAACTCAGCAGGCCCATCGACTTGTAGCGGTACGGGAACAGCTGTCGCTGGATGAAGTACAGCAACTGGTCGATGACCAGCGCGATCAGCGGAATGATCAGAATGATCAGATAGATGTGGTCATATTTGCCGCGACGCTGTGAGGTATTAATCAAATGTCCCAGACCACCGTACGAACCAGCGGCCTTGAATAACTCCGCCAGCATGATGTAGCCAAAGGCCAAACCGAACAGCAGTCGCAACGAATTGAAAACACTCGGTATGGCGAGGGGAAACAGGACCTTGATGATGACTTGCCAGCGGGTGGCTCCCAATGTGTAAGCCGTATCCACGTATTTCTGACTGACGTCAAGAATGGCGTTGGTCGTATCGGCAACGATGAACGCCACGCAGGCGATGAAGATGAACATGATCTTCTGTGTTTCACCGTACTGGTCCAGATCCAGAAACAGGATCATGGTGATCGGAATCAGGGCGGCGATCGGAATATTGCGTCCAAAGATGACCAGCGGGGTCAGCAGGGCCCGGACGGGTGCGAAACAGCCAGCCATCACGCCCAAGGGCACGCCGATCAGCGTCGCCAGTGAGAAGCCCAGGATGACCCGGGTAATCGTCGCCAGCGCATTGCGCAGCAGCGCTCGATCGAACCACAGTTCCGGAAATGACTTGAAGGTTTCAGTGGGGCTGGGCAGAACCGCGGGCGAAACGATGCGCTCCTCCGCGGTATCGCCGGTGGTCAAAAACCACCAGACCGCCAGAACTGCCAGCACCATGCTGGCACCCAGCAGCAGGCTTTGCAGCGTGCTGGGCGCTTGCCGCAGGCTGAACCACGTTGGCCGAGCCGGCCCGGTACCGGATGGAGGCTTGTCGATAGGTTCTTCGGCGATGGGATCGTTGGGGAAATCGGCAGCCTGTTTCCGTGTTTCTTCCTGTTCGAATTGGCGCAGGGCGGCTTCGGCGTCGGCGGCCGTCCGTTTGGCAACCTGGGCTGATTCTTCCAACGCGGCGTCGGTCGGGCCAGGTCGATCCGATTTTCCTGGAGCACCGGACACGATCTAACCACCCGCTTCGGCTGGATAGACTTTGATTTCGACCCGGCGGTTTTCGGCGTGGTTGTTCGGATCATTGGGGCTGACCGGTCGATCCCAGCCCACGCCTTCCACATTGAACTGGTTGGGATCGAGGTCGTACTTGTTGACCAGCGATTCCTTTACGGCGTTCGCACGGTTCAACGACAGTTCCTTTACCAGGGCCGGGCCAATCTTCCCCTTCATTGAATTATCGGTATGGCCTTCGATGATGATACGCGCCGTACCGAATTGTCCCGCCAGTTTGGCGATCTCCTCCAGCACCAGGTCCACGTTGGGGTCGTACAATCGTTCGACGTCTTCATCATCCTCGCGCTTGGTGACCGTCTTGTAGAGATCCCAACTATTCGGGAAGAAGTGAATCCTGACCGTGTTGGTCAGGATTTCCTCGGCGCCGCGGATCTCCGATGTGGATTTGGCGACGAAAACGGTTGAGTATTCATCCTTTTGGGAAGCGTATTTTTCTTCTTGGCCAAGTTTCTCGATGATGGAGAAATCCATCACCTGATCAAACGGGACCTGTTGGTGTTTGATACTGCCGATCCGTCGGTACAGGTAATAGGCGTTGTTCCAGATACGTTCGAAGTTGGCCGGGTTGTTCTTGTTGATGAAAAACTGGTAGTTCTCCGCCCAATTGGTGCTGTGCGCGTCGCCCATCATGGCCAACGCTTCGCTGGCCGGCAATCCGTAACCGGTGGCCATCAATTTTGCGGTTTCCTGCTTGACCGAGTCCTGCTGGAGTTCTTCCATCGCATCAAAAATGCCGCGGACCAGCCCTTCACAGATATCGGGATGGTCCTGGGCAAAGTCGGCCCGTGCGAACCAGACATCGGCGATCAGTTTGTTGGCGGTGGCCGTCGTAACCAGCATTCGGTTTTTGGCCACCTTTTCCAGATTGTAAATGTCTGGTGCCCAGGAAACCGCCGCGGAAATCTTGTCCTGGCTATTGAAGGCTGCGGCAGCCGCGAAGGCGTCGTTGGTGTAGGCAAATTTCACTTCGCTCGGCTGCACACCACCCGCGACAAGCATGTTCAAGACGAAATACTGCGAGGGTGAATTTTGGGCCAGCACGATCGTCTTGCCGCGGAGATCGGAAACCGATTTGATGTCCTTGCGGACAACGATGCCGTCGCCTCCATTGGACCAGTCGACCTGCTGGAAAATCCGGGGCATCACGCGGCTGTCTTTCGGTTCTCCGTTACGATCCACGAAACCTTCCATGAACAGTGGGACCATATCCAGAGTGGCCCAGCCGATGTGAACGTTGCCGCTGGCGTAGGCGTCACGCATGGCCACCGGGTCGTCAATCAGTACCAATTCCACTTTGAATTCCTTGCCATCCGGTGTCTTCCAGATTTTTTCCGACTTGAACCCCTTGTTGGCGTAGATGATCGGCGCCCAACCGGCCCAGACATTCAGGGCGAACCGCACCGTGTTGTCCTGCAGATCCTGGTATTTCGCCGTACCCTTCACCTCCGGCAATCGTTCGGATGGCTTGAATTCGTACTCCGTGACGGTTGTGATGGTCGCATTGTCGGGAGCTTCCGCACCGCTGTCACCGACACCCAGAACATTTGGATCAACCTGGGCTCCATTACCGCCGGCGTTCTGTCCTCCTTCTCCTTCCGGCGCGATCAGCCCCCATCCTCGATACAGGGCAAACGCCAGCAGCCCAATGACAACGAGTACGACCGCAATATAGAACGCAGGTTTGGGTTGACCGGCCATCGTAAACAGCTCCTCAGTTGATTCGATAAAGTTGAGTGAATTTTGGTCTGGTATTGATATGTCTATTGGGAGGGCGACGTATTCAGGACCTCATCGGACGATTCGGCCATCGCCTCAGCCAATATTCTCTTTTCGTAGATTTCATTCAGCTTCTCGGACAGCTGGACTCCGTCGGCTGCTTCCGCCACATAGCCGTTGACCTTGTCCAGGAATCGAAAGCGGGAAGAACTGATGTCAAACGCCACAAAGTGAATTTCGACCTCGCCGCCGGTTTTTTCAAACAGTTCTGTGGCGATCCGTTTGGGATCTGGCCCCGAAGTGTTTTCCCCGTCGGTCACGCAGACGAGATATTTTCGCACACATCCGGTGGAGTACAACGCCCGGAAACCCTCCGCCAATGCCCGGCCAATGGCGGTTCCCCCGTTGGGCCTGGGGACTCTCTGGATGGCGGCGACTGCCGTCTCTCTATCGAAGGTTCCAATCGGCAGGCACTCGTTGACCCGGCTGGCGAATGAAAACAGTCCGAATTCCATATGCACAACGGGGTTGTTTCCCAGATAGGCGTTGGTGGTATCAACGACCTGCTGAATGACGCCGGCCGCGATCTCAGATTTTGGTTTCTTACCTCCCGAACCATCGCTGACTTTGACCTTCATGCTGCCGGAGGTGTCGACGATCAAAACCACCGCGGTTCCCGGTTTCTGGTCCACCTGGGGTAATTGCAGCAGGCGGTCGTAGCGACTCTTCCGAACGGTTGGTCGGCCGGTCGGATTGGCCCCTTTATTGGCGGACGGTTGCGTTGGATCGGCGCGGCCGCAGCCCAGCACCAGGATCATTCCGACGGTCAGCAGCAGACGGATCAACATATTAACCTCGAAACGTCGATTTGGGCCGTGCCTGCCAGATGGCATGAAGCGTGGACATCGTGCTGAAGGCGGACATCTCACACAGCAGCCGGGTCATTTTTTCATGGGTGGCGTCATCCAGAGTAGGTTCCACTTCTTTCATCAGGTCAACCAGCCGTGTTTCCTGTTTCTCCAATTCGTCATCGTCAATCCTGCCATCCGCCATGGCATCCATGAACACCTCCATGTTCCGGGCATAATCATCAATCAGTGTCGTTGCCGAATCTTCATCGAGCCAATTCATTCGGGGCATCTGAGCTTACTCCAATTCCTGGTTACAACAATGTATCAATCATCTCACGAAGTACGTGTAATCGTCTCTGCATCTGGCTGCGTCCATTGGGAGCATCCACTTTTTCACGCCAGTCTTCCGGCAGGAAATCACGATCGGTACATTCGAGTACCGCCACCAGTTCCTGGAGTTCTTTCTCCAGGCCCTGCGCGGAGGGGATGAATGTCTGGAAGGCGTAATCCAGATCAGCCCGCTCCACGGCTTCCCGGCCATCCGACATGACGCGACGCCGGGCGTTCAGCACGATGCTCTCGATGTCGGCTCCGCTCAAGTTCCGCTCCGCCGGCACATCTGGGACGGCATTCTCCCCCAGTCGAATGCCATTCTTGCGCAGCCATGACCCGGAACATCTCGCGGATCTCCGCGGGTTCCTGGGGATAGAACAGGGGAATGTGTACTTCCGCCCGGCCCTGCCGTTTGATGTCGATCGGCAACATGTCGGGCCGGCTGGTTAACAGCATCCAGACGATCCGCCCCCGGTAACGCGTGTTTCCCATCTGGCTGGCGATCATCGAAAAGACCCGACCCGACGTTCCCGAATCACCTTCCATGCCCCGATTGCCCAGGGCCGCATCCGCTTCATCCACGATCACGACCACCGGTCCGAGCGAACGCAAAACGGTCAGGACCTGTTCCAGGTTGCCTTCCGTCTCACCCACATATTTGGATCGGAAATTACGCAGGACGACGCAGGGGATGCCAATCGACCCGGCATAGCATTCGGCCATGAAGGACTTTCCAGTACCTACCGGTCCGCAGATCAGGTAGCCCATGGGTGCCGCTTCCAGGCGGCCTTCGCTGATCCATTTACCGTCCTGTTCCAGACGTTTCTTGGCGGCCGTGTGACCCACCACCGTATCGAGCGTGTGGCCCGGCTCCACAAAGCTGACCAGGCCCTGGCACTGTCGCTCGATCATGTCCTTCTTCATTTGACGAAAACGGTGGATATCAATCGATTGTCCATCGGCCGCCGTCCGCGACAGGGCAAAATTCAAATTGGAAAGGTTCAGCCCGCTGGACAATTGCGTCATGCCATCCAGCGACATGTCGCCCAGTCTCTGAGCCTGTTGATCGCCGGTAACGATCTCGATAAATTCCTTGCGTTCTTCGGTGCCCGGCAGAGGAACTTCGATGGATGAAACATGGGCGTTGCGGACGAGTCGTTCGTTGATTTCCGACACTTGTTCCACAATCAGACAGAAGGCCATATTGACCCGTTTGATGAACGGGTTCTGGGCCCAGGAAGTCAGCCGCACCAGTCGCGAAGCGGGGCCGCGCGAGAGCGTCGTCAGATCACCCGTGGGGATCAGGAATTGAGCATGAGGAAACAGAAAGGCGATCCGTTTTCGCTGTTCCGCCTTGTCTTCCAGCAGGTTGCGTTGCACGATCCGTTCGATGGCGTCGAGTGCCTTATCCGGATCGCGCGGCCAGGTCGCTGGATTTCCGATTTGACCCGAAACATGCTTTACCATCTCCTGAAGTCGCGACGAATCCTTACCGGCCCGGACCTGCAGGCCGCGGCCCAGGTCGTACGTCAGGATGATGTCCCACGATCCGAATAACTGGTCCGCCAGGAAATCCGACAAGGCAATGTACGGGTTCGGGGCGTTCTCGCCCGCACGGACCAGATCGTTGGTGTTGCCATGCAACACGAACATGCAGCTGCTGGCCGAAAAATACAAATCAGCCAACTCCCGAGCCCAGTTGGGATACCAGGCTGGAACCGATGACCGTGTTCGAGCGGCTTCGCCACCGGCAGCGAGTGTTTTTTCGGTCGAGTCGTTATTCACCGCGTTGCCCCACCGCGATTCGATTCAGCATTGACGTCCCACATGGCCCCACCAACTGTTTGACGTGGATTCAGTTGGTTTCCTCGATCTTCTGGGTTTCGGCGGGCCCCAGCTCTTTTTGCATCTCATCGACGCCAGCGGTTTCCGGTGTAACCAGGCCGAGCTCAATTTCAAAATCGCGCAAAGCATCCTCGGCCAGAGCCGATTCCATCGCCTCTTCCCGTTCCACATCTTCCATGCCTTCTTCTGACAGATCGGCAGCCACGCGGGCCTTGGCACGATTGAGTCCGATCTTGTCCTGGATGACCTGCTCGATCTGGCCAAAGTCGGTGGTGATGTCGAAGTCGAAGCTCCTCGCCAGTTCCGCCATCTCGGCTTCCGCCCGGCTCATCTTCAGTTCGGCGTCGTACTTCTGGATCTTCATCCGAACATCCGCCAATTTCTTGCTGGCCCGTTTGATCTTGCGGACGTTGTTGTCGTATGCTTTTTCATGCATATCCAGTTGCGATTGATTCTCAGCCAATTCCGACTTCGCCTTCTGCAATTCCACCGCAAACTTGCCCGCCGTTTCCCGGTCGCCCGCCTTCAGGTAGGCCTTGATCTTGGCTTCCAGATTCTTGACATGTTTCTGGTCGTTCTTTACCTGACGCGAGACCCGTTCCACGAGGGCCCGATACTGTTCCAATCCCTGGCGGCCGCCTTTCAGTTCTTCCACGGCCTGGTCGTATTCGTATTGCATCTGGGCAATGGGGTCGGCCGTCCAGAAATAGTTGGCAATCTTGTTCACTTGCGCTCGGAAGGCTCGCCACATTTTGCCAAAGATCATAATCACTACCTCATTCGTTACGCTGAATTTCGATTATTTGCCTGACGTTGGCTCGCGAAAGCCCCGTCGATTCCAGTCAGATTTCCCTGCCGATATCCATTGGTTGGCAAACGACCATTCTTTCCCCGGGAGCGGAAACTTTGGTCGTTGTTTGAATAACAGGGGACACCCACCAGATGGTCTGTCGTGGGTTAATTCCGTCATCGCTACGTGTTTCTACCGGTGGGCGGCAGGAATGTCAATCAAACCGTAGCCAATTCCCGCCGCTTCGCATCCTCACGTCGATCCAGGACGTACATTTACCTGAGTGGCTGGCCCTGACTCGGAAGCCGTTGTCTCGTCAGTTTGAAGTCAGCAGTGCGATGAAGGGATCAATGTCCAACAGGTCCACGTTGCCGTCGCCGTTAATGTCAGCCGCTTTGTCGTAGTCTCCGCTGCTTAACAATTCCACCAGTGGGTCAACATCCAGCAGATTGACTATTCCGTCCCGATTGATATCGCCCAACAGGAACGGATTGGTGATTTGGTGAACATAAATGTTGGCTGTACCCTCCTGAGTCGACATGTAACACGGGTAAACGGTGGTGCCAGCGACGCCCATTCCCAGATAGTCACCGATGAATCCGTCGGCAAAGCCGTCATCGGCGCTGCTGAACGGTTGCGGTGTCAGGATCAACTCGGACCAGTTCGCTCCAGCGTCGTCGCTGTAAGCGTACCAGGCTTCGATAATGGCTGGAGGGAATCCGGCATCGTCGTCGACATTGTCGTCCTGCGGAATGGAGCGGGTATCGTAGAACAGCATGTGCACCCGGCCCGCGTTGTCGACTTCGATCCAGGGAAAAAACTGGTCGCCGGGTAGGGGGGCGTCCGTGTTGACAATGGCGGGTGCCGACCAGTTCAGCCCCTGATCGGTGCTGCGGCTGAAGTAAATGTCGACGTTACGGTTGCCATTGACGATGTTGGTCGTGTCAAACCACGTCACATAGACTGTGCCATCACGGGGATCGACCGCCGACGTCACCAACGGTGCTACGCGGAACCGCCCTGGAAAACGCGATCCGTCAACGAACCACACATCCATGCGGGTCGCCACGGTAAAAGGACCCTCCAGCGTAGCCCCACCATCGAAGCTGCGAAGCAACTTGACGCCATCGTCAATGTCCCAATACGTCAGGTACAGTTCACCGACAGGCCCGACACGCGGAAGCCAGCCGAGGCCGAATTCGGGAAAGGGAATGGGACCCGTCCAGGAATTACCTTGGTCGGTAGAAAACAGCAGTCCCTGGTTGTAGCCGAGGTATAGCCGGGTTGCCGCGGCGTCAAACGGGTCGAGGCCCGCCGCCATCCAGCCCTTATCGGCGTCGCCCGTGATTGCGGCCATAACCGACGGTTGAAAAACGGTCTCGCCGGCGTTCTTGCGTGCGACGTAGACGCCACCATTGTCGCCAAATGAAATCGCACCGGCCCACAGATTGCCCGTCCGATGGTCGGTGCAGGTCATCGGATCGCCCTCGACCCCGCTTTGAAAGGCCACGGGCGGACGTAACAGGAAATCCTGCCAACTGGCTCCGCCATCAAAGGTCAGTGAAAACCCTGCGCGGATGTCATCTGTTCGATAATCGTTCCAGCCGGCCAGCACGCATTCCGGATCAAACTCACTGCAGGCGGCGGTGGTTTCATTGCCCTGTTCGGGGTTGGTAACGTCGACCCTCATCTGCGTTCCGATCACCGGAGGATCGGCCTGCAGGGCCGGCGGAACGGCGTGGCCTTCCGGCGGCATACCGTCGGCTTGATTCAACAGCCGGGCGAACTGTGGAGGAATCGAGGTTCCCAATGCCTCTGCCAGCCGCACCTGTTCACGCGATTCGTCGAGGCGATTCTGGTAGTATTGCAGGATCGCCATCCGAACATGCATCTCGCCCATCGACGGTTCCAGTTCAAGCACTTGTTGAAAATGCTCGATGGCTTCCTCCAGACGACCGTCCGCTCCCAGTATCAAACCGAGTTTACGATGGGCCTGAATCAGTTCGGGTTGCAGATTCAAGGCGGTTCGAAATGCAGCTTCCGCGTACTCGGTTTTCCGCTTGGCCAGCAGCGCAAAGCCCAGGGTCTCGTAATATTGACCACGCTCCGGAGCCAGGATCACCGCCTGCGTCAACGCCGTGATCGCCCGGAATAGATGGCCCTGCTGCAGCGCCTGGCTGCCAAAGTCAAATATCTGATCGGCGTCTTCCGCGTTCAGTCCACGAGTGACGGAGACTGCCAGCCTTCGATCAATCGTTACTACCCCGTCCACATATTCAAGCCCCCGCAATGCCAAGCGGGTCCGCCTGGCGCGATAGGGATTGCCGCTGCGACGAATTGGTTCCACGGCCGTGATTTCTGTTTCATTGGCTGCCGAATCATCTGGCCGATGGCCCATTTTTTCTGGTTCGGAACATCCGATCAACAACCATCCAGGAAACAGAAAGAACAGCGCGAGTCGGGAAATGTGTGACATGTGATTCAGTGGGGATGCTGGTGCGGAAGGTGATGGGGTGCCTGCCTATCTATCATAGGTTGCGCCCTGGGGCTCAGCAAATTGCAACGCCTTCAGGGTAGAATTTTATCGCGTGTCAGTACCACCTCCGGGCTTTTCTTGTCCATTGCGCGAAGCAGGGCAGGGGGCAATGTCGGGCATGATGATTCTGACGCCTGCCTGACGCCTGCCGATAGACTGTCCGGGCCATCTGGCCGTTGGGAATGGTATTTCGGCAGACAGCTCGCCGGTTGCAGGGAGGCAACCCGCAGGAATCCGCGCGATAAGCCGGGAAGGCGCGAACGAGTCATTTTCAATCGCCGAAACAAGTTCCCAGATCGCGCGCGGTCAACATGAGATCGCCATCCAGCGGGACGGTCTTGATGTTTTTGGTGCATTCGCTCAGTGGAATGTAGCGGACCGACGGCGGCTCCAGTCCGACCATCACACTGTTCTGGCTGTCGTCCAGCGCCCGAATGGCTGCCGCACCAAACCGCAGCGACAACAGACGATCCCTTGCCGTGGGAGAACCGCCCCGCAACAGATGACCCAGCACCACGGTGCGCACTTCGTTGGAGATCCGCGTCCGCAATTCCGCTTCCACGAATTTGCCGATCCCTCCCAACGTTTTCACGCCCCCTTTATCAACGTAAACCGCGTCGCCGCCCACCGGCATGGCGCCTTCAGCCACCACCACGATCGAGAACTTGCGCTTGTTGGCATTCCGCTCCCTGATTTTTTTGACCACCAATTCGATGTTGAAGGGAATTTCCGGAATCAGAATCACGTCGGCCGAACCGGCGACGCCAGAGTAGAGGGCGATCCAACCCGCGTCCCGCCCCATCACCTCAACCACCATGACCCGATTGTGCGCCGCCGCCGTGGAATGCAAGCGATCGATGGACTCCGTGGCGAAGGCGACCGCCGAATCGAATCCGAAGGTCGCGATCGTTCCCGGCAAATCGTTGTCAATCGTTTTGGGGACCCCCACGACTCGAATACCCAGTTTGGCAATCTGAGCAGCTATCTTCATCGAACCGTCACCACCGATCGCCACCAGCGCATCCAGTTGATGTTCCTTAAAACCCCGCACCAGCCGTTCCGAGATGTCGAGTGTTTCCACGCTGCCATCGGGTTTATGCAACTGGTAGGAAAACGGATTGCCCCGATTCGTGGCGCCCAGGATAGTTCCACCGGTGTGCGCAATACCCCTCACGACGTCTCGCGTCAGCGGGATCAAACCACCCGCCGGGAACTCTTCCGGGTGCAGAATCCCATCGTAGCCACGACGGATGCCAGTGCATTTCCAACCACGTTTGTCAGCCGCCAGGGTAACTGCGCGTATGACCGCGTTCAGGCCGGGGGCATCGCCTCCTCCAGTAGTAACGGCAATGTTCATGAAATTCGAATCGCTGGGTCCGAGGATGTTTGCTGATCGCTAACGCTGTGTTCTCAACTAAGGCAACCAAACTGAACTGGTCATGCAGCTCGCGGCACAGATCGTTCAATGGAGATGTTTCCCACCCGATCGCTCAATCTGGCCGTTGCGAACCCGTTCCCGCTTCCGCTTTGGCATGATCGTAGGGATGCTCGAGCGATGGCTTGGCCGGCGGATGACCGTGCGGAGTATAGGCGGCCGTCAAACAGATGCCGATGACCACCAGTAGCATGCCAATCCACATCACCGGGCTGGCCACTTCACCGGGCTTCAGGCTGAAGTAGGCCGCGATCGCATTGACTGAAACGGCACCACCAAACACGATGGGCATCACATAGGATGGCTTGCCGCCTGCTTTGGTTAACGCAAACGTCAACGCCAGTGCGCCGAACGCTCCCAGGCAGCCGGCCAGGAAGCCCCATTTCATGGCCGGTGCGTACTTGCCACTGAAATCGAAATTGTCATTGAAGGCGGTCTTCATCATGACGGATCCACCGATGATGGCAATCACCAGATAGGCTACGCCAATGAAGATGTAGGGCTTGAACGGGCCCCAGTCGGGTGGCCGCGCCGTCGATCTGGCATTCGATAAGGTGGGGCCATACAATCCCCAGAACAAGGCGACCAGACAAGCACAGACAATGGCAAAAAAGTTCAGATCCGACAGTTTCATCGTATGGCTCCGCGTCTGGTGTAGGGAAGGCGGCTTGATATTCCAGCTCAAAGATCCTCAGAATAGACAAAACTGATACGGAGAAAAGGGGACCCGGATGCTATGGCCAAACGGCAGCCGGTTACGCTTGAATCGTCCAGCCACCTGCTCCCGAGAATGGCGTGGCGGGTATCACCAGCGGCTCCAGTCGCCTGCCAATCTCTGTAAGGGCCCTGGTTGTCAGGCAAAAACCGTCGCGGTGACTATGGCTTCCCATACACACCATCGTCGGTTTGAGAGCCGGAAGGGTCTTGAAACCGTAAACAATTGAAGTGCAATAGGGTGCGAAAGAGCAGACGAAGGGCGACCATGCCGGTGTGCCAGGTTCGATATAACGGCTGACATGAAAACGCGCTGCAAAACTCCGTTCTTTGTCTGGTTTACCGGACGCAGCGGATCCACGTTTTTGTGCGATCTGCTGGACTCGCACCCCCAGATCCATTGTCGCAAGGAGGACTTCAGCGAGGTACGCATTCGCCATGAGGATTCGATTCAACCAACCACCAAAATCGTCGAATTTCAGGAATCCCGTTTTTTTCGGCGGATGTTCACTCCTGATGGAACCGTCGATGATCCCTCCGCCGAAGCGGTGATCCAATATCTGGAACAGATTTTCAGTATGGGATCTGAGGCATGTGGCTTCAAATTCAAGTATCCCGGTCAAGCCGCCGTTTACCCGGAAGTGATGGAGTCGTTAAAGCAGGTCGAGGATTTAAAGGTGATTGAATTGACCCGCGGCAATGTGCTGAAGCAGGCGATTTCGTTACGCAACGTCAGCCGCATCACCCAATTGGAATCCAGCCAGTCCAGTAATGCGCGTAAACAGGTTGATCTTGATCCGCTGGTGCTGGACATACCGTTGACCCTTGCCCATGCCAGGTTCTTCCTGCGATCTCGCGAGGATTTTCGGAAACAGATCGCGGGCTTTTCCCGGTTGCTGCAGGTGACATACGAAGGTCTGCTGCAGGATAACCAGGCAGCGCAGCGCCGAATCCTTGAGTTCCTTGAGGTGGACCCGGAGGTTGCCTTGAAGTCCGCTTTTCACAAAACGACTCCCGATCGATTACGCGAAGCGGTACAGAATTATGACCAGCTTGCGACCGCAGTCGCTGGTACCGAACTGGAACCGTTTCTCGACCAACCGACCGATGACTGATAGCATTGTTGGTTGTTTTGTGTTTTTTAACGACGTCTGCCAGCAACGCCTGGCGAGACGTCCAACAGCAGATTGTGCCGGATGTGGCCGTATCACCGCAGCTTACGGGGGGCAGCTCCCGTAATGCGGTTTCATCGTGACGCCATCTCGATAGCAGATCAGGGCCATTTCGACGCCAGCTCAGGCGGCAATTCGCCTTGAATCCTCGGTGAATTTGCCATAACGTCCGCCACGTCTCTGCGAGAGTGAGGTTTTATCCGAAACGATCTCTCCAGTGACGAAGTGTGGGCCGGAGCGTCCAGTTCCGGATTGTCCAATCGGCGACCCGCCCCCGGTCTCCGCTTGCTCCCTTTGCGGAAAGCGTCATGTATCGATTGATTTTGTGTTTCTGTCTGGTAACGGCTGCTGGTTGTTTCGGCTCGCCGGGGACCATCGGCGTGCAGCGCAGTCGGGCGGTATTGCACGATCCCTTTCCAAGCAACGAACTGGGGCCTCAGATTCTTGGCGGTCGTCCCTTGGGATTCGACCGCCCAGAGCCCGAGCCCGAGAATCTGCAGAAATATGCTCCCCAGACTCTGTTGCAGTCCGGCTTGGGTGCTCCCGGCGTTGCTCCAACGACGCTACCTCCCGTTCAGCCGCGATTCTAGAGAGCTTTCAAAGTTGTTTTGCTCGACAACACAAGCTCGCAGCGCAAGCAAATGCATCTTTCGCATGGATCTGTCGGTAGGCCGATGCTATTGCTTCGAGCTGGTGCCATGAACATGAATTCTGGAAATGCTCCAGAGCGTGTCGATTTAACACACATTGCACGCCATGGCAGCTTGGGTGACGTCGATAGCCGTTTTCCGTGACAACGACTGCGAACGTGGACGATCGTTTTATCGGCGGGCCAGTTGCTGAAGTACCTCGATGCCTCGATCCAGCGTGGCATCGTCGGCGGCGTAGGAAATCCGGAAATGCGTGTCCCGGTCGCTGAAGATATTGCCTGGAATGACCATCAGGTTATTTTCAATCGCCGCTTGCACAAATTCGTCTCCATGGCCCCAAGGCAGTTCCGGGAACAGGTAGAACGCGCCACCAGGTGGGGTGATTTGATAATGGTCCTTCAAACCGTCGAGCATTTTGTCGCGTTTCCGGCGATAGAGGTCAACCTGTTCGGTCAGCTCCACGTCCAGCGCCGTGACGCAGGCGACTTGTGCGGGATGCGGAGCGCAAACGAATGTGAATTGCTGCAGCTTGATCATGGTGTCGATGATTTCCGACGGCCCGTGGACGTAACCGACTCGCCAGCCAGTCATGGCGTAGGATTTGGAGAATCCGTCGATCACGATCGTCTGCGGATTGAATTCCGCTGCCGAGCAATGGGGCTGATCATAATTGAACCGGCTGTAGATTTCGTCCGAAACCAGACAGATGCCTTTGCGTTCCGCCAGTTCTGCCACGTCTTTGACGACTTGAGGATCGAAGGTCACGCCGGTCGGATTGGAAGGACTGTTGATCAGGATCATCTTGGTTTTATCGGTAATCGCCGCTTCCAATCGATTGACGTCAATTTGAAAATCCGGATAGCAATCCAACTTGACCGGAACCGCGCCCACCAGTTCCAACAGTGCGGGATACATCACAAAAAACGGATCGAAGAAAATAACTTCGTCACCCGGATTAACAATCGACATGGCTGAAAGCAGCAGTCCGCCACTGGTCCCGGAACAGACGAACAGCTGTCGATCGTCATGCCCGTACTGCTCGTCCACCTGTTGCTGTAGAGGTTCGCGAAGTTCCGGGATGCCCTGCGTCAGCGCGTAACCGTTGCGACCTTCCTGCACCGCCTGAATCATCCGATCCTTGATGGGTTGGGGTACATCGAAATCGGGTTGGCCAATGGACAGATCGATCGGATGCTCCAGTTTTCGAGCGAGATCGAACATACGACGAATCCCGCTGGAATCGAATCGCCTGGTTCGTTCGGCTATCCAGCTGTCGAGCATCGGCATGGACATCTCCCCCTGCTTGTCAATCAAAATTCATTGGCACGCGTAAACTGATGCCACTATGCTATTAATCGTTCGCGGATTTTCAATGAGGTTGGTTTTCTGGCAATATCTGCCGAACAACGCGAGACGGTTGTCGGTTGTCCTTTCCGCTCTTAAAATCCGGTTTTTCCCTGTACTCCTGAAGTATTCTATGAGCGAACTGCATCACGAGTGCGGGGTCGCGGCGATTTACAATTTGCCCGGCGGACAACCCAGCGCGATCTGTCCCAACCAGAATCCTCTGCACGCGGCGCGTCTGATTCCAAGAATGCTGCTGGATATGCAGAATCGAGGCCAGCTTTCGGCCGGCATGTCCCGCTACCACCCTGATCCAGCCAACTGCCAACTGGTTGATACGTATCGCGACCTGGGGACGGTCCAGGAGGTTTTCCGAATGTCGCACCGTGGCAAAGCGGAAAATCTGCTGCGGAAGTACAGCGGTCCGGCCGCGATCGGGCATGTTCGGTACGCTACCTGCGGCAAGGATGACAAGAGCTCCGCCCAGCCATTCGAAAATCACTCGTTCAACAAGCGATTGTGGTTCAGTTTCGGATTCAACGGTCAACTGGCGAATTTTGCCCAACTGTCGGCCGAGATCCTTTCCCAGCAGAACTATTGCATGGTGCAGGGAAACGACACGGAAATTCTGCTGCATGAATTCAGTCAGCAGCTGCAGAATCATCCGGATATCTCGCTCAATCAGGCGATGGCCGAAGTCAGTCGACGGCTGGACGGAGCCTACTCACTGACGCTGCTGAACGCAAATGGTGAGATGCTGGTGGCACGAGATCCCCTGGGCATCAAGCCCATCGTCTATGCCGTTCAGGGATCGTTGTTCGCCGCGGCCAGTGAGAGCGTGGCACTGCTGAATCTGGGTTTTCGGCGTTCGGAAATCCAGTCGCTTCCGCCCGGGCATTCGATCACGATCGCCGACGGCAGGATTGACATCCAGTCCTTTGCCGAATCGACCAGAAAGGCACACTGTTTCTTTGAATGGGTCTATTTTGCCAATGTGGCCAGTTCCATCGATGATCGCAGCGTCTATCTGGCTCGCACCGCGTTGGGAAGAGAGCTGGCCCAGCTTGAGCGAGAGCGACCATTGTTGGAACTGGATGAGAATACGATCGTGGTTCCTGTTCCCGATACGAGCAAGGCCGCGGCTGATTCGATGGCGTTTCACCTGGGCATCCCCTCGCGCGAGGGGCTGATTCGAAATCGGTACAGCGGAAGAACCTTCATTGAAAGCTCGCAGGCACAACGGGCGCAGAAAGCAAAAATCAAATACACCCCGTTGCGGGAGGTCCTGGAAGGCCAACGGGTGATCCTGGTGGAAGATTCGATCGTTCGCTCCACCACGATGAAGGCGCTGCTGCAACGAGTCAAGGACGAAGGCGGAGCGAGGGAGGTTCACGTTCGCGTCGCCTGTCCACCGATCATAGCGCCTTGTTTCTACGGAATTGACATGTCTTCCGTCCGGCAACTGTTTGGTGCGAGATTCCTGTCGCCGGAGCAACCGATGACCGACGAGATCCAGCAGGCCATGGCGAACGAGCTGCAGTGTGATTCATTGCGTTACCTGCCAGTCGAATTGATCGCGCGGGCGATCGACAAATCGGCAGCGGACCTGTGTCGTGCCTGTGTGACGGGAAATTATCCGACGGCCGCCGGCCAACGACTGTACCAGATTGATCGCAATGGCGACGATCTTGCGGATGGCGACGATGGCGAGGAGCGACGGACTTTTGAATCGGCCCAGGCACAGCAGGTTGGAAAGTAGACATCTGTCCCAGGAGTCGGTGCGGGGTCGCGTAGCTACCCGCGTTCCGGGTTTGACGAGTCAGGGTTTGACGAATTGAGCCCGAAAGACATCGTGCTCATTCAGCCGCATGCGACGCTCAAAATGCGTTCGGAAATCCATGTCATGCAAGGCGGCCGTCTCGGGAACCGCGATCGGCCCCTGCAGTTCCGAATCATCTTGAATCAGACGCAGCGTTTCTTCGTAGTATTGAGCTACATCGGTCCAGAAGTGCAGGTGACCGCCGGATACCAGGACCCGTTGCACATCCGCGATGAACGCTGGTTTCATGATCCGGCGTCGCCGGTGCCGCTCTTTCCACCACGGGTCCGGAAAATAGACGTGAACGCCAATCGCACAGCGATCGGGCAGAAACTGGTGAAACAACGCCAGTCCGTCACCGACGATAACCGCCGCGTTAGGCTGTTCCTGCTTTGCCAGCCGATAGGCTGAATACCGCGCGTACTTTCTCGCGATTTCAGCGCCAGGAAATTCCGTTCGGGATGGTGGGCCGAATGGGTCGCCAGAAACAGCCCTTTGCCGCTGCCGATTTCAATCTCCAGTGGCTGCCGCCGAGCAAACAGCGTCTGCGGATCCAGAGTTTCAGGCAGATCCTGCAGTACCAACAGATGGTCCTGCAGACTGACCGCCGGATCAATCGTGGGAAGTGAACGTCTGCCCATCGTCTCAGGTGGCAATCAATCGTTTTTGTCGACTTCGGTTGGCGGCAGCTGCAGGCCAAACCAGGCTGACTTGTTTGCAGGGCGAAGACAGGAAATCGCCCGCCAGCATAGTTCTACGGCGTCTTGATCTTTTTCGTCTTGGACTTGCGGGCCTTGTTGTTGGCCGGTCGCTTACCGTGATTTGCCTTTTTGACCTTGTGATTCGGCTTGGTCATTCTTCAATTCCTAAATCAGCGGGATGGATGTTATGACTGGCGGCGTCGGCGGAACGGTCGTTGCCTGGTCAGGCGGAAATAGACCGTCGACGCGATTTGATCATCAGTGTTTTTGTCGCCGGCCCCTCGCCTGTGCCCTGAGCTGGCCAAGGCACCGATTCCGACGGATTGTTCAGGCTACCAACCGGTAAATCGTAGCGAAAGGCCTAAAATGCGGATCAGTTTCCATCATTGGTCGTTTCTACCAATTCGGCAAGGATTTCTCGGGCGTGCCCTTTGTCGATGGCCATCTGACAACGTTCCACCCCGGTACACAAATCGTCACAGATTCCCGATATCCAGAGCGCCGTGGCGGCGTTGATGGTCACGATATCTCGTGCCGGGCCCGGTTGTCCGGCGAGGACACGGTGGATGATATCCGCCGACTGTTGCGGATTTTGAACTTTCATTAATTCGATACCGGATCGCTCAATGCCGAAATCCTCGGGCAGCAGTTCCCGATTCGCCAAATGACCGTTGCGAATCTCGGTCACGTCCGTCGCATCGGAGATCGTAATTTCACCAATGCCATCCCGGCCGTGAACGACCATGGCTCGCTGCGTGCCCAACTGGACCAGGGCTTCCGCCAGCGGGATCCGCATATCCGCTCGACCGGCGCCCAGAACCTGGAACGGCGCTTCGAAAGGATTACATAACGGTCCGCACAGGTTGAAAATGGTGGGGAACGGTAATTTCTTGCGGACCTTGGTCACTTTGGCAACTGAAGGATGAAACAGGGGAGCAAAACAGAAACAGATGCCAATCTGGTTCAGGCATTTTTCGACGGTTTCCAGCGAGCATTCGATGTTGACACCAAGTTCGGCCAGAACATCGGCAGATCCCGACTTGCTGGTGCTTTTGCGATTGCCGTGTTTGGCCACCGACGCGCCGGCGGCCGTAGCGACAATGGCAGCCGCGGTGCTGATGTTGAACGTGTTCAGCCCCGATCCGCCGGTACCGCAGGTATCGATGATGTTTCCCCGCGACGTTTTCAGGCGTGTCATCCGCGAACGAAGCGCCCGCGCGGTGCCCACCAATTCGTCGACCGACTCTCCTTTTTCGTGAAGGGCCGTCAAAAAGGCCCTGATGTCCTTCAGGGCAGCGTCATCGGCCATCAGGGCGAGCATCGCCTCCGCCGTCTGGTCGGCCGACAGAGATTGCCCGCCGCGAACTAATTCGATTGCATTCTGAATCACGCAGTGCTCCCGTACCTTTCCACCATTTTCCTGTCGTATTGTAAAAATTAATCGGCTGGCTGGTTAGCCAGCACTGCGGCTTTTCCGTTTTTATCTTGTTTCACGAACGATCGGGCTTTAAAATCTGCGTCTACTGGATGTGGAAGCTGACCTGCTGGGACGTTGGTGTTCTGTCGATTCTTGATTTTTGGTTTTGCACGTTGTCAGCCAAAACACGCTCAATTCAGGTTTTGGCGTTATGAAACGCGTGATGGCGGCACGGAAGCTGACCCAAATTTCTTGTCTGGACCAGGCATGCGGTTGAGTCTGGTATGCAACGCCCTCGGCCCTGCTTTTCACATGGAAAAGCCGAATCGACGCTACACTCAAACGATACACGCGGTAGATTGCCGGAAGAACGATGGCTCGAAAAGTAATAATCGATTGCGACATGGGTACCGACGACGCCGTGGCCTTGTGCCTGTCGCTGTTTGACAGCCGGCTGGAAGTCGTCGCACTGACAGCTACGGAAGGCTGTGTGACGGCCGACCAGGCCAATAACAACCTGCAGGCGATTCTTGGAGAGCTTGATCCGGACCGGTATCCCCGGCTGGGAATGGCCCACAGTGCTGATAACGGACCGCCCATTAATACCTCCTTTCTGTATGGCGCTGATGGGTTGGGGAATGCCGGATTTGAGGTGTCGACGCTGCAGCACCTGCACCCTTCGGACAAATTGATCGTCGATTGTGTACGAGATCATCCGGGAGATGTCACCGTGGTCTGCTTGGGTCCGGCGACCAACCTGGCCCGTGCATTTTTGCGCGATCCAGCCTTGCCAGGCATGCTCGATCGGATTGTGATCACCGGCGGCACCCTGACGGGGCACGGAAACATCACGCCCGCCGCCGATTTCAATTTCTACTTTGATCCCGTTAGCGCCAGACAGGTGTTGATGTCGCGAACGACCAAGACACTGATTCCGCTGGACGTGACGCGGCAGATCAATTTCGGCTTTGACATCATGGATGAACTGCCACCCGACAATACCCGCATCGGTTGTTTTCTGCGACAGATCCTGCCGTTCGCATTCCGTGCCTATCGACAACAATTGGGCTGTGAAGGTATCAACTTGAATGATGCCGTCGGCATGTTGGCCGTACTGGAGCCGGATTTGTTTCAGTTTGAACCCATGGCTGGCGACGTTGAAACCGAAGGCGAATTGACTCGAGGTGCGACGGTCTTCGATCGTCGCAGCGCGCCGGAATGGAGAATCAACATGGAGGTGGCGACCGGTATCAACGCGGATGCCGCTCGACAACAGATCCTGGATCAGCTGACCGTGGCCGGCAACCTTACCCGGTCCTGAGCGACCTCAATTCTTGTCTTCGCGGTCGTAATTGTCCCGACTGCCCACGGTGACCGAGATTTGTTCGAGCTTGCCATCGCGGTAAACCTTAACCGGAACGTCCTGACCGATTTCGGTCAAACTGACCTGCGTTACCAGGTGAGAGTCGTTGACGATCTTGATTCCGTCAAATTCAATGACGATATCGCCAATGGCGATCGCCGATTCGGCGGCGGGAGAACCGGGCGTGATCGCAGATACGCGAGCGCCATAGGGCCGTAACAAGCCGAGCGAGATGGCCCGCATGGGTGTAAAACGGGCGTCCAGGGATACTCCCAGGAACCCTCGTCGGGCGTGCCCGTGGTCGATCAGGTCCCGCGCGATCTTGATGGCCATATTGGAGGGAATGGAGAATCCAATTCCGTCACTGCCACCCGAATTGCTGGCGATCGCCGTATTGATTCCGACGACTTCGCCGCGCAAATTGATCAAAGGGCCACCGCTATTGCCGGGATTGATGGCCGCGTCGGTCTGTATGAAATCCTGAAAGCGGACGCCTTGCGGCCCCAGTTCCAGATCGCGTCGACCCTTGGCACTGATGATGCCGTAGCTGACGCTGTGGCTCAATCCAAAGGGGCTGCCGATGGCCACCACAAAATCGCCGATATCGGCTTCATCGCTATTGCCCAGCCGGGCCGGAATCAAATCGTCCCGATCGGTAAACATCACCGACAAATCGGTTTCGCGATCATGGATAATTCGCTTGGGAAAAAACCACCTGCCGTCGGCTTCAATTCGAATATCGCCCGGTTCAGAATTCTCGATGACGTGGTAGTTCGTCAAAACGTAGAACCTGTGATTGTGTTCGATGACGATGCCGGAACCCGCCTCTTCGATGTAGGAACTTCGCCGTGAACCCTGTTCGCGCAAGCCGGTGGACGATGACTTCTTGGCCTCGATGTGGGCCACGACTGGCTCGACCGTACGAATGATATTCTTGATCAGGCTGTTCTGCTGTTCCACAAACAGCGCCTGATTCGCCAACTCCGCGAATTTCCGGTCGCGGAATTCGGGGGAGTGACTTCGTTCAATCGGCGAGTTGATCCGTTCAACTGGTAGCTGGCCCATCAACGGTGAGGCCCACGTTAACAGGCAATACACCGCAAATCCGGCAGCGGCGATGCTGCCGGACCTGGACGGCAAGGGAAGTCTGCGTAATGTCATAGTTTTGCTGGTGGGTGCATAAGTGCTGGCAAAACCAAAACTATCGAAACTGTGCCCGAAAATCGAGCATAAACTACGCCCGGGCGTTTCGAATGTTGGCTGTGGGTTCTGGTTGTAACGATTACGAAATTTTGAAGTCGTTGATTCGCATGTCATCCGAGTTGCTGTCCAGGATGACTGACCAATCGACGACCATTCCCGGTTCGACACCGGCTTTCTCTGCTTTCAATTTGCAGTTGATGCAAAAGGTTGCGTAGGGCAGCGCCTGCAGTCGGGCGAGCGGGATGTTGCTTTTGCAGGCTTCGCATTTGCCGTAGGTGTTGTCCTCGAAACGATGCAGCGCGTTTTCGATGTACGCCAGCTCACGACTTTCCACTTCGGCCAGCTGCGAACTGATTTCGCCATGAGAGCAATCCAGCGCGAAATCAATTTCGTCGCCACCCGATTTGTTCTGACTGAGCTCTTTCAGCAGACTGTCGTCTCCCGCCAGTGCCTGCCTCAGCGCGGCGCGGCGTTGCATCAGGATCTCACGCATATTCTGCAGCGACTTTTTGCGACTCATTGGTGATTCCATTGACGTTGGTAAAACAAAGTTTTGGCAAACTTCCGGGCGGGGCGTCCGCTGCGACGCGCGGACGTTTTCCGGACCTGCCGAACTATAGTTTTTTATTTGTAGGGCCAACGAAAAATTGAATCAGAACAGGAAATTCCCGGTTGTTGATAATTCGCAACCAAAACAAGGCGCGATGAGTGTTTTAAGGAAGGTCCGGCGGATGTCGCACCTCGGCCATGTCGACAGGAACCTGGAATGGACCGGCCGGAAGCGTTTTCCTGGCTCGACAGTCCGGAGCAGGATGATTTCGTTCAACAGCTGGTTGGATTATGGCGACATCATTTTTCACGGCCGCGTTGACGTCTGGATGGCGGTTCCTGTCGGGAATTGCGGGCTGTGACGAATATCGGTGGAACATTCAACGATTGGTTGGATCGATGCGGGACAACATTTGACCGCTGCGTTGCGGAAAGCTAGATGGTTGTATGGCCTTGCTCAGGCGCCTTGTGCGCCGGCGGCCTGGTACTTGAAACGATCTTTCCCGTTACGGACGTAGAAAATGGATTCTGCTGCTTGCGATTCGAACGATCTGATTCTCCGAATTGTCGGTGGACAAGATGATAAACGGTTGTTGTCGGTGAAAAGGCAGCGGTCGCTGGTGACGGACCGGCAACCGTCGGAGCCGGAGCACCCCGTGGAGTGTTGCCTGGAACGAAGTGGCGAAGGAGTCTTCATTCGATGCCAGAACGGAGTTATCGAGATCAATGGGGAAACCTGCCAGTCGGACTGGTTGGTGGAAGGCGATCAGATCCAGGTTGGGTCAACACGCTACGAAGTCCAACAGTTGGGTATGTGCCTGGAAGAAAACGCGAATGAAAATCCGCCGGACGCACCAGTTGAACCTCCGCAGGAACTGGTGAACGCGTTGCCGTCCGATTTTCAGGGGTCCTCCTCTGAGGATACGCAGACTGTTTTCCCGACAACGTTGCGATTTGAAAAAATCGAAGAAGAGCTGGAACGGCAGAATCGCCATTTCGCGGCGATCAACCAGCGACTTGATCAGCTTGCCTGCCAGCTTTCGTCCTTTTCTGAATGGATGGCCAGGTCGTCTGACAATCCGAGTGTGCAGTCATCGTTATCGGAGTGCCATGCGTTTGATCTGCCAACCGACGTTGACGGAAGTTGTAGTAGCGATCTTGCTCACGAGACGGTCGCCACTGTTTCCGAATCGACCGTTTCCGGCCAGGAACGGGAGTCTGCCAATGCAATGGCGGAAATACTCTCGCCGCTTGACGTGGCAGATCCGTCGGATGATTCGGCAACGGACGCCGAGGCTTCCCTGTCAACGACGAATTCTGCGAATCCTCAGGTCGACGCTGCCGAAAAGGTCAAACAGAACGGCAGCGAATTGGAGGACTTGTTCGCGTCGTTGCAAAGCCCTGAATCAGATCTGGGAGATCCAGAAGCAGATGAAGAGGATTCGACAGTATGCCAAAACGGACAGGATATAAGTACCGCTGGCTTGATCAACCCGGAAAGTGAAGTCGATCAATCGTCGTCCTCGGCAAGTCACCACGCGAGTTCAGCCGCAGTGATCGTGGCCGAAAATTCGCTGGCAGAGTTGAAAAGCGAGCCTGCTGAGCACGTAACGCCAGGATCCCGCCCGGAGTTTCAAGCTGAGAGTGTGGCGGATGTACTCGCGCGGATGAATGGCCAGGTCGCCTTGCAGGATGATATGACCGATTCATCCGACGACAGTTCCAGTGTGCAGGACTACATGGATTTGTTGCTGCAACGACTCAATAGCCAAACCATCACGACGCCGCTGGTAGCGGTAAGTGATGAACCGACAACGGAAACGGCCAGCCGTAAAATGGAATTGCTTGAGACGGCGGTCGAACTCGAACAACCGCTGAAGCCAAACGAATTTAAACCCAAACGGGTAGCACCGGAGGTCAATTCCAATCTGAAAGCGATGCGCGAGCTGGCCAACGCCACTACTCGCTGTGCCGTCCAATCGAGTGAAACCAAACGGCGCAGAAGTCAGGCACAGATCTACTTGCTGCTGTCTGGCGGTGGCGTTGTCGCCGCGATAATGTTTTTCATCATCAGCCGGAGCGTCGGTGATCTTTCATTTCTGATGGGCAGCGGACTGGTGGTGATTTCAATCGCCTGCGCGACTTTGTTTGCCAAAGCCAATCTGGAGGGCGATTGCCAGCCGGACAGCTCCGTTAAGGCCACCTTCGACTGGAAATGGCCGTGGGATGCGCGATCTTTATCGGAGATTATGAACGCCTTGCTTGGGAAATGGATTCGGAATCCCGAAGCCGATAAGTGACGCCAGCCGCATCGCAGATAGCGCAGAAGGACCGCGTGGCGATCCCAAATCCGTCGGGACCACTGAAACCTCCAAACTGGCCTCCGGCCTTCAGGTGTGGTTCGAGATCGGCAAACAGGCCTGGCAGTCCCAGCGCATCCAGTCGGGCCTGCAATGGCACAAACCCACTATTTAGTGCCTGCAGGATTTCCGGATAACCACTGTCACCTTCGCCGGCGGGGACAAAGTGCTGCAACGCGTCTTCGTCGACGTAACCGCCCTGGTGGCGGTGGCTCCCAGTTGCCCGGTAGTCCTTGATGTGTATCCAACCCAGCGCGGGTAACATTTCGCGAAACTGCTGCAATATTTCAGCCGTCGAAAATCCCTGCGTAACCAGGTTTCCACCATCAAAGATCAGTACCAGTGATTCACTGGCTACCTGTTCGTAAATCGCCATCAACGTGGAAGCGTTCTGGCCGACCAGATTCGCTTCGACTTCCAGTCCAAAAATCAGGGAGTGTTCTTCGCAGACAGAACAGATCTTGGCGATTCGCCTGGCGGCGGCCGACACGTATTGGTGGGGATCTTTTCCGCGAGGGTGATAGAATGAAAAGCCGCGGACCAGGCGTGTCTGTAAACGGTTGGCGACGCGGCAGGCATTGACCACCTGTTGATCGAGATACTGATCAAAGGGTACGAAAACATTGCGGGTGCCATCATTTTCGTCCAGCAATTTGACCTTGCCGATCGGTGAGCCAAGCGAAGAAATCTGGAGACCATACGCGTCCAGTTGTTGAAGAACGGCATCGAGTTCAGACGAATCCAGATCGACCGCATTCCTGATCCCGTTGCCGGCATCGATAAATCGAATCGTCAGGTATTCCAGGCCCACGGCAGCCAGAGCCGCAAATTGCTGATCGATCGTCTTGTCGAACGCTGCTTCGTCGGCGAAACCAGAAAGAATCAGCTGGCAGCCACTCATGACGCGTCCGTCGACACCTTGATGATCGACGAAATACCACCTCGCGGCGTAAACTCGGCGGTCAGCAGCAGATGACGGGGCTGGATCACCGCCACGAAATCATCAAATATGGAGTTCACGACATGCTCGTAGAAAATGCCCTCGTTGCGGAATTGCTGCAGATACAGTTTCAGACTCTTCAATTCAACGCAGCGAACGTCGGGTATGTATTCGAAATTCAATAAGCCAAAATCGGGTTGTCCTGTCTTGGGGCAGACGGACGTGAATTCCGGGCACTCAATCTGAATCGTGTATTCGCGTTGCGGAAAACCGTTGTCAAAATACTCCAGTTGATCCTGAAATCGGGTCGGCATCGTGTCAGGCAACCTCTCATGAACGGGAATCTGTTGTGCGCGTTCGATAACATAACAAAATTGAATTTGGGTAACATCGGGTGATGCGAATTTCCGAGATATATGCTTCCCGACAGGGCGAAGGCTTGTTGACGGGCCAGCCCAGCATTTTTGTACGCACGACGGGATGCAATCTGCGATGCCATTTCTGTGACACTCCCTTCACGTCCTGGCGTCCGGAAGGAATCAGCATGTCAATGGAATCAGTAATCGACCGTGTGCGATCGTTGGAGCCTCGCCACGTGGTTCTGACAGGCGGAGAACCGATGATTCAAAAGGATGTCGTCCCTCTCACCGGCAGACTCAAGCAGGCCGGTTACCACCTGACGATCGAGACCGCGGGAACCATGTTTCGGGATTTGGATTGCGACCTGATTTCCATCAGTCCGAAAATGTCGAATTCGACACCGTCGATTGACCAGGCGGGTGGCTGGCGTGAGCGTCACGAAGCAAGCCGCCTACGAACCGACGTCATTCAAAGACTGATTGACACCTATCCTTATCAATTGAAGTTCGTGGTGATGGAACCGCGGGATGTCGACGAATTACGAGCGTTGTGCGGGCAACTGCGGGATGTGGAACCCCGTCGTATCCTGCTGATGCCCGAAGGGATTGATGTTTCCACGTTGGCGCGGCGTGAGGCCTGGCTCCGCGCGGTTTGTCAGGAATTCAGCTTTACGTACTGCCCGCGGATGCACATCCACTGGTATGGAAACCGGCGGGGAACGTGAACTGCGATAACGATCATCGCGCGATTCAGCGGGGAATTGCGATGGTTGTTTGCGGCCAGGCCGTCCGTCTTGACGGCCAGGTTCACCGTGTATCGACCCGTGCGGCTAACCCCGCGGCTTTTTCTTGTTCCGACGGGGAGGACTCTTGAGGACCGGAATGGTGGTCGAAATCGGACCGGTGATCTCCAGCTTGACCGGTCGGCTGCGAACCCTCTGGTTGTCGAAGGTGGCAACCGCTTCAAAATAGACGGGGCCGCGGCCAGGCTCATAGGCGGCAATCTTGAATTTCGCCTGGTCTCCCGTTTCGGTCGCCAGAGAACGACCATTGTGGATCAGCGAAATCGAATCGGCACCGGGCGCCGATGCGGTGAAGCGGATGGTGTCATTGATGTTGACGACGTTTTTCTGGACGCTGAATTCCACGTTCTTTCCCTGGTTGTCTACCACAAAGGGGATAATCGCCGAAACGCTGTTGGATATCGCACTGCCTGCGACCGCGACAAACCGAAATTCGTGATAGCCATCGGGCATGGTACGGGAATCAACCCGGAAAGGTCCTGTACCCGTGAGGACGATTCGACGAACCAGGCGGCCATCCAGGAAAATGTCGGTGGCCCGGACTGGTACCGGCGATTCATCCGAATTGAGCTGAATTTCGATCTCGCCACTGAGTGCTGTCTGGCTTTCCAGGTCACCGGAGACGGTCAGCTTGGGAATGACAGCCCAGGGGCGGCACAATGCATCTCCAATGATCAACAGTTGAAATGGACCCTCAACGGATTGGTAAAACGATTCCGCCAGTGTACAGCCTCTCACGTAGTGTGTATGGATTCGCGGCCGGGGGAACTTGGCCTGTATCGCCATGGGTTCGATCACCGTTCCCGATGAACCGGCCGCACCAAAACGTAGAAACTCAGTCAACTTGGTCTGTTTCGATGTTGGCAGGAGTCGGCCGCCAAAACTCGTCAGGTTTTCGCAGATGGCTCCGGGCAAAATCTCACTGCCGGACCTGGCCCAGTCAAAGTTGGCAACGCCCATGCAGGCTCCAGCAACGTCGGGTCGATTGCGTGGCATCGGGGTGGATACGGTCTCGGCACGAAATCCCATGAGCCGCAATTCTTCGACGGCGTCCCGCATTCCATTCGCTCTGGTGCGCGATCTCACGTCGTTGGTGTCACTGAAATAAAACGTGCCTTCTGGTCGTGTGGCATCAGCGGCAATGCTCCTTTTCAAATACTTGAGTGCTTCCTGTTCACTGTTGCCCTGATTGCGAGTAGCGGCCAGCATCGTGGACAGCATATAGCGATTACCCTGATCGGGTGTCGAGTTGATCATCCCATTGGGACCCCAATTGTAGATGCTGCGAAAACTGAACGAGGGTGCATACCGGAAGGGCAGGTTGGGGATTTTGACCATGAACGCCTTGAACTGTTCGTCCTCGCGTAATTGTTCGAAGGCGGTATCTGCCAAAATGAAGTCGCGATAACACCAGCCCAGGGCGACACTGCGCTTCAACCAGGTGATGGACGACTCCGTGTCACCTTTCGAGGCGTGCGTACGGGCCAACCAGTATGGTACAGCCAGCTGCAGCGGGTGTTTTTCAGCCAGTTCCTGCAGCAGGGTAATGGCATCATCGAATTTCCCGGCTTTGGCCTTTCTCACCGCGTCATCAAAGCTCTCCGCATCTTCACCCACAAACGGCCGCGACAACAAGTTGCGAGCGTCCTTGCTGGCGTAGGAGTTGGCATTAAGCGAGATATAGGTTGGGTTTCCCGCCACGATCTGTTGCAAGAAATACGTCGCCGCAGTCAAAGAGACAAAAGGCCTGAACAGTTGGCTGTTGGCGGCAACAGGCGAATTCGGATCTCCCACGGCCAACAACTTCTTTCGGTCGGCGCTGGCGTTGATAATCGTTGGAAAACCAGCGGAATAGATGATGTAGTCGATGTGATTCGACAAACCGCGTGTGTCGATCAATTCCAGTAATGGGATCAGAATCCTGTCCCGGAAAACTGCCATGCTGATGACTTCCGACTCGGGTATGCCGGTCAGATAAATCACATTTTCGACAGGAATCCGGCGATCAAAAACGTAGTGATTGGCAATCAGTTTCGAAGAGGCAGATTCCGCATTGACCACAACGACGGCATTTTCCGGAGCGTCCGCTACGAGATTCGAAATGATCAGCGACAGAAAAATGAATGCGTACAGTAACCGGATAATCATGAGTGCTCGCTGACGATAGCTGGTTTGGTATCTAGCTCCATTATAACCGCAGTCTTAACGTCAGCAGAGCAGGGCAGGGGAGTCCGCGGTGGCGATACGCTCAGCGGACCCGACATTGAAATCGGATCAGTCCACCTTCTCGGGCCTCCAGCGGATTGACGATTTCCCAGCGAAGCGTCCGCGAACCGGCGTCGTTCAGTACACTCGTGAATCGGGCATCGACGCTGCATTCGGCGCTACCTTCGACAAATTCCAGTCGCGGAGACAGCTCATCAATGATGGTGACGTTGCCGATCAATTCCTGACCGATGTTGTCGAATCGAATGGTGAAATCGACCAGTTCGCCTGGTTCGGCATCGATGGCCGATGCCAGTTTGCATAGTCGAAACGCCGGGTTGGTCTCGCTATCAATCGAGACCACTTCCTGGACCTGCTTCACATCGTTGACAACCACCGGTTGTTTTCGATCGATGGCGATCTGCGCCCGTAGGTCACTTTCCCAGACTGCTGCCGACTGCATGGCCAAGGCCAGGCGTGCCGACTCGGCCGACGAATATTTACCAAAGCGAACGAGTTGCAGATTTTCAAATGGCTTGAATGCATGACGCGTACCCGCCAGGCGGATGGTATTGTCCGCCACGACGCCCCGGGTTCGCTCGCGAAATGCTGCCGGTTTCTGGGTCTTTCGGTTGGACTGCAGTTGGACATTTTGAACGGTGGTAGAGGAAAAATCACTGGTACTTGATTCCGTGACCGGCGTTTCCTTGCTGAACGTATTCAGTTTCTGAGTGACGGTCTCCAGGTTGGTTTGCAACAGTCGACGGATGGCTGCGAACCGTGGCGCGTAAATACAGACGCGGTTACTGGGGACGACCACGACGTTGCCTGCCAGGGTGTCGAAGTGCGCGATCGTATCTTCGATATCCAGACCTCGAATCTCCCAATCCTGGTTAACGCCTACCGGCAGATTACGATCGTTACCGTCACAGATGTATTCATCACGGCGCGGCTTTGGCAGGGCCGCGATTTCGTCGGGAGAACACTGGTAGACGGGAGGGCATAATTCCGTACACCCGGCAACGGGTGGGCATGGGTTCTGGCCGACGTCCACCGGGGTTGGGTAATCGTCGCATACGGTTAGCTGACGGCTGACCTGCCGAACCTGAGTGTCAGATGACGGTGTACCGTTGGGCTGCGGTCGCGCGGGGCCGGACAGCAACAACGGGACTCGATGAAACTCGTGATTGGCGTGATTCAGAGGGCGACGGGAGCCCAGACGCACGAGCGCCATCGGACGGCCCAGTCGATCGGCGACATGCAATGGGTCCTGACCGGATCCCACATCAAGCGTCGCCTGGAATCCAGCAGTTTGACGATAGGGCAGGGCGGTCAATGGATCCTCCAGATACACCACCTTGGTCACCATCCGACCGGCAGACGCCTGTTCAATATCATCCTGCGTGATCACCAGTCGGACGGGGTGGTGCAAAGCCAGGCCCGGCGGAGGGTAAAGTCGATCCAGCAATTCAATCGTGGGGTAAACGACGTGATTCTGGCCGCGCAACACCGCGCTGACGCGCAATTGATAGACGGGGCCAACTTGCATCCCCAGCAGGATCAATTCAGCTACCGGTTGCGACTCCATTCCCTGTCCGCGGAAAGCAATTTCACCGGACGAAGGTGCCATGATCCGTACTGGCTGGTTGTATCCGATCAGGGCCGGCTCAGCGAGCAGTCGTTTATGCGCCAGCACGCCCGGTGCCTCACTGCCGCGAAACAGTTGGGCGTGGACGGGAAACGCCGACCAACCGCAGCAGACAAGCAGGCAGCTGATAAGGAAGAGTCGGGACGCATTCATTATGTGACTCCGCTGGGCGGCTCGAAAAAAAGCCGCTGGCAGTCTGGACAGCAGCGGCTCGTTCCCTGGGATCATCCGGCCATCAGATCACCGCCGACGGTGTGGTTGCCGGTACGGTAGCTGACCATGGACCATGTCTGCCGGTGGCTGAGAATTGAAATGGGGCGGTCGAATCGTACGCTCTTTGATCAGCACTTTGTCTACGGGGCGAGGGTAAGTCAGGCCCGGCTTCTGTTTGACGTGCACATTGACCTTGGGCGTTGGCGAAGGAATCTGCATCGCCGTGTGGTTGTGCATTTCATATCTCTGTAATCCGGCGGGACCACCCAGTGGAACATGCGGCGGACCGGGAAGTCCGATTTGAGTTCCCGTCCAAGGCATGCCATAGGAAGGGCCACTGATGCCGGAAATGTAGTCAGACGACCCGCCACCTGCTCCCGCAGCGCCGGTCGGCGACATCGATGGTGGCATCGCTCCCGCCAGGATGGCTGGATCGGTTCCAGGCATTTCCAGATCCTTGTTGCCAACTCGCAGAATGGCCAGGATGGCACCTCGGCGGTCGGCTTCCACGATGGGATCCACGCCGGGATCGAGTCGCGTGCTGACCAGAACATCAACGCCCGCCAGCGCCAGCTCCTGAAACTCCGGATCGGGAACATAGATGACTTTGGTTACGAAATTTCCGGCCGCCACCTGGTCAAAATCTTCCTGAGTAAACCGGATGGGAACGGCCGAGTGTGCCAGATAGGCCGCCGTCCGGGCATTGACCATGCCGATTTCCAGCGTGGGATAAAGTTCCATGGCAGGACGACCGTCGATATTGGCTACCTTCAGTCGATAAACACCGGCCTGGCCAAAGTTTTGGCGAAACGGAACGCTGTTGGGTGCGGAATCATAGCGACCAACGCCGGTAACATCCCAATAGACAATCATTTGTTGCGGCTCGTCAAAGAGCACCTGTACGCTCTGGTGCAGGGAACTGCTGAACGGACCGCACGCAGCAGCCGCAGCGGCCGCAGCTGAATTATCGATAGGCCCGGCAACAGTGGATGCATAGGCTGCGCCGGACAAAACACCCGGTCCGGGGCCACCGACTCCTGGGCCGGGTTCCAACAACATCTGGGCTGGCGGCAGATTGTGACTGACCGGTATCCCGTTTCTGATATGTGTCAGTTGCGCCGTTGCTGTGGAAGCCAGCATCAGCATCAACAAGCTGGTTGAGATACGCGTGAACATCAAATTCCCCCTGGGTTGTTGGTCGGACGGTGGTCGTCCAACTTGCCTGGTTCGTCTCGGAGACGAAAGCCCGGTGATTCTGCCAATTTACGATTCAATCTTCCCCGTCAGTTGATCGAAGTTGAGAAACTGACATGGACCGATGTCAGCACCAGATTTAGAATGCGCCAGCGAACTGGATTCAGTCCCGGATCGACGCTGCCGGCAGAGGCAGCTTCATGCGCATTCCTACGGTGCCGATGTTTCTGTTTTCGGCCCGTCATAAATCGAATCTTTGGAAAAATCCAATTCCTTTCATGAAGATTGAAATTCCCAGTGTGATATGGGTGCTCAGCCGCAGGGTGCATGCTGGTACTCGCCGCACAATCTTCCAGCGGTATCGAAATGGCTACCGGCTTCCTGAGACCCGGCACAAATCAAGGCGGTCAAGCGGGACGCACGCGGGTCACCCATCACACGATCGAAGAGGATTCAGCAACGGAACAAACACTCGATGGCCGTCAATTACTGTTGCAGTCGGCTAACCAGATCTTTCGCGCAGCCCCCTTTGAGGCCGCAGCCAGGTTGCACGTCAATCTGTTTGATCAACAGTTGACAGCGGATGGGCGATATCGCCAGTTGAGCGGTGCTCGAGGGTCACGGCTCGAATTTGCGTATGACCATGCGAGCCAGCCGGCCACGATCCAACAAATCGGCGACGGGCAATTCTATTACCGTTACGAAGCCATCGGAAAACACGCGAATATGCAAGTCGCCAATCTGATGGCGCTAGCTGAAGCCGATGATCAACGGTTGTTTGGAGAAGTTTTCAACTGGAAAAACCAGGGTGGTCTGGCGTACCTGCTGGCCAACCTGGCCGACAATTTCCAGTTCGATCAAGTTTCACGATCGGCTATCGGAGATACGCCGGTGCTGGTGGTGAAGGGCCGCTGGAACGAGGATCGCCTGCGCAGGTTCCTGCATGGGCAGACCGGGCCGGATTTCATCCGACCCGAGATTCAGTGGGAAGAATTGCCGCAACACCTTCCGCAATCGGTCGAGGTGGTTCTGGGTGACGATTCCTATTTTCCTCTGTTTCCCTATCGGATCTCCTATTTCCGAAATGGCGAAACCGGGGATGCGGCGAAGGATATGAACATCGCGACGATTGAACTGTACGAGTTGAATCTGAACGTGGACTTGACGGAATCCGTGTTTCGCGTCAATTCGGAATCGACTCAACTGGACGACGTGACGCCACGCGAGGTCAATCGGATTCGCGGTTTGAATGATGCGATGCGGGCTGCTGAAGTCCAACTGCCCGGCAACCGTAAACGATAAAGCCCGTGCGAGCCGTCATCCAACGCGTTGTGGAAGCCAGGGTTGCTGTCGCGGGCCGAACCGTGGGGGAAATAGGGCAGGGGATCCTGGTTTTGTTGGGTGTGGAAAAACAGGATCAAATTGACGATGCGGATTACCTGGCAGCAAAGACGTCTGGTCTTCGCATATTCCCGGACGATGACGGTAAGATGAACCTGAGCGTGGCCGATATTCAGGGTCATTTGCTGGTCGTCAGTCAATTCACACTCTGTGGAGATACACGCAAGGGCCGTCGGCCCAGCTTCATCAACGCCGCGGATCCGGAAGAGGGCAATCGACTGTACGAAGCGTTCGTCGAACGATTGAAACAGAAGCAGCTGCACGTGGAAACAGGCCAGTTTCAGGCCGACATGCAGGTGTATCTGATCAACGATGGTCCAGTTACGATTCTGCTGGATTCCAGGAAGTTATTTTGAAATGCTGGCCAAGGCGGCTGCCGTTATCGCAACTGGCTGGCATCGTCTTCGCCTGGTTGAGCAAACCACTCCGCCGCCCTCGATGGAACGTTGATGGGCTCTCGGCCGAGGTAATGCATCAGGCTGGTGTCACCCAGGGCAAGGACAATCAGTATGGCCAGTTTTCCGTAAGTCGAAATATTGGCCCACAGGCTGGGACTGAACCATTTCATCGCCGTTCCGAAAGACTTCTTGATGCGAATGCTGTTGCCACTCAAGTCCACCGAGTAGATTTCATCAAGTATCAGATGAGAAATGAACCCGATGACCACAGCCCACGCCTTGTACAGGCGAATCTCCAATTCCGGTGACAGGCAAACCAGAAAGGTGGTCAAACCGGCAATCATGGCGGCGGGCAGACTGTGCCACATGCCTCGGTGCTTGGCATATCGTTTAAACGCTCGCCCGACTACGAAACGGATGAATATGTAGGTCAGGATCGCGATGAAGACCATCGTTTCCGGATCGACGCCCAGCATCCGCATGCGGCGCATCATCAACATCGGAGCCAGGACGGACATGAAACACAGCATCTCCCTCTGTGGTATGCCAGACGCACTGTCCAGGTCCGGCAACATCCCGGCAACACTGCACAACGTTCCCGCAACCATCGCGTGAGTCAGAGGAATGTCGAACAGCAGAAAGCCTCCGATTCCGTAGCCCACCCCCAGAACCGTACTGGTCGTGATGTGCGTTTTGAAATCGGCCATCGGAGGTCACGGAACTCAAGGACATATCGGTTCGTCGGCAGGATTAAATAGAGAAATGGCGATTGTGACAAAAGCCCAAACCGGCGAGGCCGTTTTCAGCGACGGCATCACGAGGTCGAACGCAGTAAGGTTGCTGAGCAGCCAACGGGCCAAGGCATCCCGGCTGGCAGGCATCGGAGAGGATTTTGGAACACTGGTTCATCACCGAGTCTCAACGCGTGCTCGGGTTCCGCGACTCTCATGCGTTGGCAAAGCTATGGGTTCCATACCAGCCGGTCGGCAGTCGCACCAACCCCAGGCCGATCTCGGTCCAGCGACCGTCGATCATGTTGTCAGAGTGCGTTGGGCTGTCGACCCACGCCTGGTGGAACAACTGCGCGGCTTCCAGTGCGGAAAGGGAACTATCACCGTAGAAAACAATATTCTCACCGTAAACCGTTCGTCCGTGGACAAACAGATGCTCAATTTCTGACGCGGTCGAATGCCGGAAGTCGTGCGGCAGCGTGTGTCGCGACCAATTCTCGGCGTAGTCACTCAAGTCGACGACAGCGGTCAACGCTTCCAGGCCGACGCTGTTTCGCAGTTGGTTCAACAGTCGCAGCGATTCCGTTTCGGCCTCGTTCAGATCGACGAAGAAATCTGCCGCCGCTCGATCCAGGTCTTCAAATCGTAGTGTTGCTGGCTGCCAGATCGTGTCCATCCCATCCGACGCCGAATGGGCGTTAACCTGCAGTGTCACGCCGGAAGAGACAATCGTGTAATCGCCAAATTCGCCCTGAAACATAGCAGCTTCGCTGCTACCCGGGCCAAATCGGATGAGGTCGTTTCCCGTTCCGCCTCGAATTCGATCGTCGCCGGCGCTGCCTCGCAGATCGTCAAAACCCGCATCGCCAAACAACAGGTCATCGCCATTGTCGCCGAAGATCTGATCGTTGCCGACGTTGCCACGCAAAGTGTCATTGCCACTATTGCCACTGATCAGATCGTGGCCATTTCCACCGGAGATTTGGTCGTTTCCCGAACCACCGGTGAGATCATCGTCGCCATTCCCACCATCAATAACATCCCAGCCATTTCCGCCATGGATCGTGTCGGTGCCATCTCCACCGTACAGGGAATCGGCGCCGTCTTCACCAAAAATCCGATCGTTGCCGTGGCTGGCCACAACCTCGTCGTCGCCATCACCACCGAAGACGCGGTCGTGCCTGCGTCCCGGATCGATCGTGTCATCTCCGGCGCGGCCACGCAGTCGATCGTTGCGGTCTCCACCGAAAATCAGATCGTTGCCGTTGCCACCTTGAATCCAATTGTGGCCGTCTCCTCCCCTTATCGTGTCGTTTCCGTTGTGACCAAATGCGGCCGAATCGATGTCGGTGTGGTTGGCGAAAAAGTCGTCACCGCTTCTTCCCAGGAATCGAATTCGCTCTACTTCGCTGCGGGAAAACGACTGCTGTTGACCGTTCAGCGTGACGCGAAAATCGGTCGGATTCAAATCGATCACTTCCGAAGTGTCATCGCCCGATGAGCCGTCGATGATGACCGTCGCCAGGCCATGGAACACTTCCAGCGAGATGCCCGTTAGCAGATGGCGCGATTCCAATCGTGTATAGCTTGCGTTGCATCTTCGCCGTCGCAGTTTGTGGTGGCGGTGTTGGAGCTTTTTCATGAAGTCGTGGTCGCGCGTGGATTCTTCGCGGCGGTCAAAGCAACTGCGGAACCGACCGCGAATTGCCTGCCAAGGTTAATCGGTTCTCTCCGTTAATCGGTTCTCTCCGCTGCGGAAACCGGAGGCCGTTTGGAAATGGTATAGAGAGATCGGGGCCTACGCTACAAGGTCGTCTCGGAAACCAGGCCTGATAACGGCGTCGGCTGAGGTCACGTTGTGGGCATGCCGTCGCTCAGCAGCGAAGCGATAGCTCATCGCACGGTAGAATCTGCCATCAGAGTTTCGTCTTGAACTGCTTTGCGGAAACGTCTTTAATTGCAGCCCGGATCACGGATTCAAGGAGGAATATCCGCATGTCGATTTATGACATCCTGATGCTGGCCGTCCTGGCAGGTTGTATCCTGTTTGGGTTTTGGAAGGGACTGGCCTGGCAGATTGCTTCATTGGCGGCCATTTTCGTCAGCTACTTTATTGCGCTCAACTTTCGTGGACAGCTGGCGGCGCACATTTCCGCGACGGAACCCTGGAATCAATTTGCTGCCATGCTGATCATTTTCATTGCCACCTCGTTGGTGATCTGGGTGGCCTATGGCTTCATGAAGAAGTCGATCGAAAAAATGCGGCTGCGAGGTTTTGATGCCCAGGCGGGTGCCCTGTTGGGCGCCATCAAGGGCGGGCTGTTATGCATGTTGGTCACATTATTCGCGGTTACGCTGTTCGGCGACAACGTCCGACAGTCGGTAATTCAGTCCCGCTCAGGAGGCTATATTGCGGTTGGCATCAATCGACTGAATGCCATGATCCCGCAGGAAGTGCACGCCGTCCTCGATCCGCATGTACGCCGATTCAATGAAGATATAGCTGAGGGTGACCCAGGGTTTCTGCCCGCCAGCGAGAGAAGAATGGAACAGCAGCTTCGTACAATTCAAGGGAAGTTCAAATTGCCATCAGCGACCAGACCGGCTGAAGGAAGCCAACCGTTTGGGTTCGGCGAGCAGGGGGGGATCACGCTGGATTCGGTTCCCCCAGGCGGTCAGGTGCCCGCCTCAGGCAACCAGTTCATGGAAGCTGCCCAAGAAGCTGGCCGAACCTTCCTGAATGACTCTCGTAATCGCTGAACCAATCGCTGAACCGCCAGCGAATTTCCTGTGCGGCATTGGCCTGCCGGGTTCGTCGGGGAAGTGGTGTACGGCGGCCCACGATGCATCCGCCGCAGATCGACGCCGTCGTGGAAAAAAAGCCGAAGTCGCGTATACGCGAGCGAAACGAGGGCTCAAACCGAACATAAGAAACATTATCGGACGTTGGGGAGAGGCTGTTTTGCTCGGTATTTGTCGTGGTTTGTGTCGTGGTTTGCCATCGTGAAGCCACGTCCAGATCCGGCATTGCCGTTGACGACCGCTGGTCAGGCTGACGAGGCTTCGCCGTTGTTCGAGTGAGCCAAATCGTGGAAGACGCCCAGCTTGCGGAAGCGTTGGTAACGTCGCTCCAGTAGCTGCTCGGTCGATAGATCGGCCAGGGCGGCTAGGGTCTTCTTCAGGAAGCCCTTGATGATGGAAGACATCCGATGGTGGTCCCGGTGTGCACCGCCAAGTGGTTCTTCGATCACTTCGTCGACGACGCCGAATTCCAGCAGGTCCCCGGATGTGAATCGCAACGCGTTGGCTGCTTTTTCTGCATGCTTCGCGCTTTTCCACAGGATGCCCGCGCAGCCTTCGGGGCTGATCACGGAATAATACGCATTTTCCAGCATCGCCACGCGATCGCCGACGCCGATACCCAAAGCGCCGCCGCTGCCGCCTTCGCCAATCACAATACAGATAATCGGTGTCGCCAGACGGGACATTTCGTACATGTTTTCGGCGATCACCTGGGCCTGGCCTCGCTCTTCGGCACCAATGCCAGGATAAGCGCCGGGCGTATCGATGAAACAGATCACCGGCAGCTTGAATTTGGCCGCCAGTCGCATTTTCTTCATCGCTTTGCGATAGCCCTCCGGATGCGCACAGCCAAAAAAGTTGGCGGTTCGATCCTCAAACGTCCGCCCTTTCTGGTGTCCCACCACCATCACCTTGGTGTTGTCCAGGTTGGCGAATCCCGCGCGGATGGCCCGGTCGTCTCCGAACAGCTTGTCACCGTGCAGTTCCACGAATTCATCAAAGATCAGTGACAGGTAGTCCGTCGTATGAGGACGAGCTTTGTGTCGTGCGACCTGAACCATTTGCCAAGGCGTCAGGCCTGCGTAGAGCTCGCGCGTCAGCCGCGTCAGGTGTTGACGCTTTTCGCGCAACAACTGGGCGGATTCCGCCGAGCCGTCGGATGTTTTTTCCAGTTGTTGAACTTCCGTTTCCAGATCCGCAATCGGTTGTTCAAATGCCAGATAGTCCATGGTCATCAGGTCCTGATCAGATGTCTTTGTCGCCAACCATCCCTTTGGGATGTTTCCCTGCACGAAACATTCCAATACGCTGAAATTCCTTCATGAAGTCGTTCAGCGTTTGCGGGCGATTGTCTGGGTTTTTATCCATCATTCGCATCACCAGATTGGATAGATCCCGCGTCGCGCCGCTGCAGGACAGCAGATTAGGGACCGTGGCCGAAAGGTGTTTGTTCAGCAGGTCGTCGGGGTTGGCGGCGTTAAAGGGTGTGCGACCCGACATCAATTCGAAGATGACGCAACCCAGACTGTAGATATCGGCCCGTTGGTCCAGTGTTTTTCGACGGATCTGTTCGGGCGACATGTAACTGCGGGTTCCCTGAATGGTTTTGGGTTTCGATCCGCCAAACCAACCCTTCTTCATTTTCAGCGCGATGGCAAAGTCGATCAGTTTCACATTACCCTGTTCGTCGCCGAGGAAGTTGTCGGGTTTCACATCGCAATGAACCCATCCCTTTTCATGCATATGCGCCAACCCGGCCGCACCCTTCAGGATAATCTGCTTGATATTGATCTGTACGTATTCGGGACGCTCGCGGAGTTCGATCTTCAGATTCTTGGCATGAAACAGCTGCATCGAGATAAATGGCAGTCCATGTTCCTTGTGAAAATCGAATACCGCGATCACATTGGGGTGCTGTAATTCCTTGCCTACCTCCGCTTCATGGACCAGCGCCGCAATCTCTCCCTTGTCATTCTGGTAGTCCGCCATCAGGACCTTGAGAGCGACCCGCTCTTTTTCGCCGGTCCGCAATGCCTCCCAGACCTGCGTTGTCGTGCCGGAGCGTATCAGGCGCACCAGTTGGAATGGGCCCAGAAAATCTCTGCGAGTAGACAAATTGGGACTCGGGTGGACGGTCAAATCGGTATCAAGGTAACGGATCCGCATCCGACGACGGCCGGATGCAGGCCGCCCTATTTTAGACCAACCGCTTTCAATTGCCCAACCCGCTATCGGCGGTTCCGTTTGGCTCGTCGGCTCCGTCGTATTCCACGCGGATCAGCAACAGACCGTGGGCTGGCGCCGTCGGTCCGGCCTCGCTACGGTTTTTCTGCTGCAGCACCCACGGGATCCGGTCCGCTGCCAACCTCCCCTGCCCAACCTGAACCAGCGTGCCAACGATGTTGCGAACCATGTTGTACAGGAAACCGTTACAGGACAATTCCAGATCCAGGCGATGGAAGTGGCCTCGCTGGTACTCATGGCAATCGAGTTGGGAAAGGTGCCGGACGGTGGACGCTCGCTCGGATCCGGCGGCCTGAAAGCTGGCAAAATCACGCTCGCCGATCAAATGCGACGCAGCCGACTTGATAGCAGCCACGTCCAGTTGGTGGGGCAGGAACCAGCGAAAACGGCGCCCGATCGGATCTCGAATGCGTCCAAACTGAATCTGGTATCGGTAGGTTTTGCGAAGCGCATCGCGAATGGCATGGAATCCCGTTGGCGCGTTGTCGACCGCCAAGACGGAAATGTCGATGGGCGTGAGCGCGTTCAGGGCCCGGCAGATCGTGTGGCATTCCAGCGGCGTCGACGTGGCCAGGCTGCAAACCTGGGCCCGGGCATGAACGCCTGAATCGGTCCTGCCACTGGCGATGATCCGGATCTTTTCACCTGTGCAGCCCAGCCATGCGGCCTCCAGGCATTCCTGAATCGAAATGCCGTTGGGTTGAATCTGCCAGCCCACGTAATCGGTACCATCGTAGGCGACGGTCAGTTTCAAGTACCGCATCGGAACGACGATTGGGACACCAGAATTTCAGCGATCTGCACGGCATTGGTTGCCGCCCCCTTCCGCAGATTGTCGCTGACACACCAGAATACGAGGCCGTTGTCATGGCTGATATCCCGACGAATCCGACCGATGAAAACGTCGTCACGATGGTGGCAATTCAGTGGCATGGGAAACTGGCCCGCCGCCAGATCGTCCACGACGCTGATGCCTTCGGCCGCCGCAAACAGCTTCCTGGCTGTCTCCGGTGGTATGGGACGCTGCGTTTCCACGACGATCGATTCGCTGTGGCCATTAACGACCGGAACCCTGACGCAGGTAGGACAGACCTCGATGGAATCGTCGTTGAAGATCTTCCGCGTTTCCCAGACCATCTTCATCTCCTCAGAGGTATAGCCCTCATGCCGTGGTGAACCGATCTGCGGAATGACATTGAACGCGATAGGATGTGCAAAAGCCTGGTAATCCCAGTCGGAATCTTCCAGGGCGGCTCGCGTCCCGGCCAGCAGGTCCGCGCTGCCAGACTGCCCTGCTCCACTGGTGGCTTGGTACGTCGTGACAACCACGCGCTGGACCGTACCAAAATCGTGCAACGGTTTTAGTGCGACGACAAGTTGCGTGGTACTACAATTTGGGCTGGCGATCAGTCCCTGATGCTGGGCAATGGCTTCCGGGTTGACTTCCGGTATGACCAGCGGGACGTCCGGACGCATGCGATGAGCACCACTCTCATCCACCACCACGGCTCCCGCCTTGATCGCCCACGGCACAAACTCTTCAGCGACTTCATCGGGAGTACTGCCGATAACGATATCGGTATCTTCGAAACAATCGGGTGTCAATTCATGGACGCAATGGTCCGCTCCGTCGAATGTAATGGTCTGGCCGGCACTGCGACGCGAAGCGATGAAGCGGATGGCATCGTAATCAAAACGACGTTCTACCATGACCTGTCGAATCAGGCTGCCGACCGCTCCGGTGGCTCCCACGATGGCAATTCTCTTGTTCACTGATTCGAGCCCTCCGACGTGTTATCCAACGGAATCCGGTTTCTGTCCGCAGCCTCACCTGCCCTTGCGGTAATCTCAGCTCAAGGCGAACTCAGCTCAATATAAATCATTACTGCTGATGAACAACGTCTGACATATCAGACGTGGCCAGCATTCCGGTCAATCGCTGGAGCAGTCGACGCATCCACGATGGTTCAACGAAGGCCAGATTGCCGATCAGCATGATCAGACCAAAGGTCATCATGCCCATGCTGGTACCGATGCCAAGGTGGATCAGCACGGCGACCGTCAGGAAGACCGGGCGCGTCAAGCGGGGCCAGATCAGAAACGGATACGAGATTTCCCAGGCGACCGCGACATACGTGAGGATATTGATCAGCCACATGTAATCGCACAACCAGGTGAGATCCAGTGTCTGATACTCGTAACTGGCAATCGCTCCCCAGATGGCTTCACCATTCCACCAGGTGGTGCCTTGCAGTTTGCCCAGACCGGCAAACAGGTAGACGATGCACATATGAACCTGGATTAAACGTGTCGCGATGTTGTTGGCCACCGTCGGGGCAACTCCCCTGCCCTGCCCTGCCGCGCGATGACGCCATTGATCCAGCGAGTAGCACGATCCGCAATTACTGATGGCCAGATACAAGGCCAGGAAGGCATCGATCTGGTCCAGGCCGAACAGAGCGCCCGTGGCCCGGTTGGCGTAGGAGACGACAAAAAGGTAAGCCAGCACGGAGGTCACACGCGTCCACAGGCCCGCGGTGAACATCGCCAAGACCAGCAGCGCGACAACATGGGATCCCCACAGCCATAAGGGCGAATCAAACCAGTCGAAATGGCTCCACGCGTAGGAACGCCCATCCGTCAACAGATCGCGAAAATCCGATGGAATGACCGATGAAGCGCCAAAAAATGTTTCCAGGTCGAAAGTCCAGACCGCGTGGACATAGAACAGCACCGCCCCGGTCAGGATCCGCATGACGGCCAGCGTCTCTGCCGTGCGAGGCAGAAACCAGAATCGATTCCAGTCGTCGGCGATCGTGTTCCAGGGCTGTGCCGTCACTTCGCATCGCTCCCCGGATCGTCCTTCGAAGGCGATTGCAATTCTTCACGGGAGAAACTCGCCAGCAGTCTTGGCCGGGAAAGAAACCGGGCATCGGACAGCTTGACGCGGGACTGGATATCGACCGGTCGGGCAATCAATCGTTCCATCAGGGACAGTTCAATAGACTGCCCACCGTGCTGCTCCAACAGATACCTTGCAATACTGCTTAACAGCTTCCGTGAGCGTACCCGCGCCGCCTGCAGGCTTCTTGCCAGGTTCTCCCGCTCCCCCGCCATCAAGTTCATGGTAGGCAACTCGCCTTCCAGCCGCAGTCGTTCGATTTCCTGCTGCATTTCGCGCATCAATTGATTATGTTCCTCGCGGGTGGGAAGGTTGGCGCACTCCTGATGAACGGTTTCGCTCAACATGAACCAGCGGTGGTAAAGGAGACGCGGCCAATCCACATCGCGATCCGGAAATCGCCCCGTGACATCCTCCTGGTTGTCGCCCATCTGAATACGGTATTGCAGCAGATGGCTTGGCCCGGGATCTGGACCAAAGAACCGGTAGCCGTGGCCCAGAAAGAACACCTGGTGCCAGGGTCGCAAGCGTTGGGCCAGTGGCCCGGTCAGATGGGTCGACGCGATCGGATTGGACAGCGGGCCCAGCAAAACCAGGAACAGCCAACTGCATAGCAAGCAGGAGAGGATGATTCGCGTTGTCTTACCGAGCGCGATCGACGAATGGTCGTGAATTTCGTTTGCGGCGGACATGGGATGACCGAAACAGAAGATGGCGGGCCGAACCCCTGCCGAAACTCCAGTCTAGTTTATGTTTTGTCGTCGGGTGACTGCCGAAACGCCGTTCCCGTTGCCAGAATCCGGTTGTTGACGATTATCTGGATTGAAATGGCTGGTTCCAGCTTGGAAATCCGTTCCTGCCGGCCTCGCGAACCGCCCGGCCGAGCCTCGAAAAGGCGGCTGAATTCACTTTCCGGTAGGGTTTGTGGCTGTAGTAAATTGCCGAATTCAAGTAGGCTAGGGTACGTAAAACGGTCGTCAGGATCGCCAACGAGTCAAAGGTACAAGCCGGGAAGTGAAAGGCGACGGCGTTAGATAGCAACTCAGACTCCCAGTTCGATTACATGGTGCCGAAATATGTCGATTGTGGAAACATTTCAGCCTTCGGAAAAGCAGTTGTCGTTTCTGAAGACAGTCGCGAAGGGTTCGTATGACCGTCAGATTACCGCCGGTTTGAGCCGGTTCGTCGAAAAGAAAGTCGACGACGATATGCTGGGATTCTATTCCGAGCAGGAATTGCAGGCGTTGGTGACGCTGGACGGCACGGATCGGGAAATCGAAAAACGGATGCCAGTCAAGATCACGCGGCATTACTTCGAACAGGCCCGCTTCAGTTCTGCACTGCAGCAACTGATCAAGGCCAGTCCGGACGAGACGTTCGATCTGGCGGGTTCCCAGGACCCGGGTAAACAGATGAGCTACAGTCCTGTGGAAGGGCTGATTCACAAGTACGAGCTGGGGTTGTTGTATGTCGCTTCCACCTGTTCGGCCCATTGCCGCTTCTGTTATCGCGAAGAACTGATTGCCCGCAAGGATGTAGCGCGTCCGGATGGCGCGATGGCACCGAAGAAGCTGGCCAACATCGATGAAATCTGCAATTACGTCGTTGAATTCAATCGGGCCGTCGAATCCAACGGTGGCGTTCATCCCGAATCAGGTCGGGAACGATTACGCGAAATGCTGATGACCGGTGGGGATGCGATGGTATTGGGCAACAAGAAACTGGCCCAGTGGTGGTCATCGCTGTCGGAGGCTGGGATCGAAAATATTCGCATCGGTACCAAGGAACTGGCATTCTTCCCCGACCGTTTTGACGATGAATTCTTTGACATGCTGGACCGTTTTCACGATCATTACCCGCGCACCAGTCTTCGCTTCGTCGTGCATTTCAATCATCCCGATGAATTCCTCAGCAAGGATCCGAACGGCAACTATATCGATGATCCTCGCGGAGGTTTGGTATGGCTCGACAATACGCTACGCAGCGTGCAACGACTGGCCAGTCGGTACTGGGTAAACATTGATAACCAGTCACCCATTATCAGGGACATCAATGACGATCCCCAGGTGCTGCGTATCCTGCAGCGCGAACTGAAACGCAACCGGGTTGAAAATCACTGCTTCTATTGCGGCCGGGACATTGTCGGTCACCGCGCTTTTAATGTGCCCATCGAAACGGCCTGGCAGATTCTCAATGAATCCCAGAAAGGGCTGTCCGGCATTGAAGCCCACGCCAAGCTTTCGATCACCCATTACAAAGGGAAGACCGAAGTCTGCGCCGTCACCAACGAACCAATGAACGTTCCGCACGGGCAGGATGGCGTACTGATATTCAAACAGTATCGCGCGGCCGGCGACGCCGCCAACAAGGGCAAGGTGGCGATCGTTGGCAGAAACCCGGATGCCATCTGGTTCAACGACTACGAGGATCGAGTGATATTCGACGAAGCGGGATTGTTTCCCAAGTCCAGTGCGGAAGCGCAACCCGGTTTCTATTGATCGGAACGCGGACAGGTTCATCCGCACGCAGTCAACTTCGGGATGTCATTGGGCGTTCGCCGAACGCCGGTCTGGCGCGGCAGCCTGTCCAAGTTGACGTAAACCGGATTCCAGCGTCTGAACGAATTGCTCAATTTCACGCATGGTCATGGCCGTGGACAGGGCGCCGGAGCAGGTGTTGATCATCATGAATCCGTGGTCGTACATGTAATCGAACAGTTGCTTGATACCGGCGGCTTCCTGTGGCGTGTGATAGGTGCTGCGATAGTTGCTTGGTGTCTGTTCTTTCAAATGCAGGCGAAACATGGAGCCGGCACCCGTCACCGAAGCGGCCGTACCGGAATTGGCAATGGCTTCGGCAATCAATGCGCGGGTTGACCGGCCCAAGTCGTTCAATCGGTCTACCGCCGCTTGATCAAACGCCTGCATCGTGGCCAGTCCCGCGGTCATGGTAATGGGGTTGGCAGAGAAGGTGCCGGAATGTGGCAGGGGAATGATGTCCTGCCTCGGATCAAGGACGTGCATGAATTCGTCTTTTCCGGCCAACGCCCCGACCGGGAAGCCCCCGCCAATGATCTTGCCCATCGCGGTCAGGTCAGGCGGCACATCAAACCACTCCTGGGCACCACCATAACCCATTCGAAACGTGATCACTTCGTCAAAAATCAGCAGGCAGTCGTTGGCCGTGGTCCATTTCCGCAGGGCGCGGATGAATTCCGGATCTGCAGGCAGCAGTCCGACCCGATGCGGGAGCGGATCGATGATGACACAGGCCAGTTCGTCCGCCATCGCATCAAGCAGCGCCAAACTACGATCGATGTCGTTGAAGGGGAACACCACAACGTCTTCCAGTGCTTTGCGTGGTGTTCCGATGGCGACCGGTACCGCGTTCGGTTTGTCGTGTTCTCCCCAGTTGTCCGGGCTGGGTTTCTGGCTGATTTCGGCATAGGTGTACGTACCGTGGTAGGCGCCTTCCGTCTTCGCCAGTTTCGGTCGACCGGTTATCGCCCGCGCGGCTTTGATAGCGGACATGACCGCCTCGGTGCCGGAGTTGACGAAACGAATCTTGTCAAACGATGGAGAACGACTGCACAGATGTTGTGCATACAGGACTTCAATTTCGGTGGCCAACGTAAACGCCGTGCCGCGATGCAGTTGTTGGGATACCGCTGCGATCGTCGCAGGATGTGCATGTCCGTGGATCAAGGCACACATGTTGTTGGCGAAGTCGATTCGTCGAACGCCCTGAACGTCGGTGACAAAACAACCCGCGCCAGAGTCCACATAATCCGGAAAGGGTTTTCGATAGATCGTATTGCGGCTGACCCCACCCGGAAGGACCTGGCAAGCCTGTTCGAATAATTCCTGACTGCGAGTATACGTTTGGGACTGGCTCATGGTATTCGCTGTTTCTTGAGTTTCGTTGCTGCCAGCTACCGGTCGTACCTGGTAACCGCTGGTGCTCCCGCCTATCCAACGACTGGGTTGGGGCTCAGGTGGGAGCCCATTGCTACTTCCGATCCGCTCGGCGTGGTTCGCGCGGATGATGCGGATGCCGTCCAGAGGCCATCCCGCAGGATCCACGAGACCATTCGGTCGTCGCGAAATCGTTCCCCGGTGGGCATCATTTTCCCACAGCAAGTGGAAACAGCCAGATGCCATTTCCAAAAAATAAGCCCTTCCAGTTGGCGGCTGGAAGGGCGTTGAATTCGGCTCGTATCGGTCCTGGCTCGAAGCTCACTTGGACGAATTGGCCACGTACAGGCCGTTAGCCGGACTGAAGTCGACGACGTATTTCTGACCCGCCTTGATCGAGAGGGTGCGTTTTTCGGTCACGGTCTTGCCATTCCGCTCATAGCTGACGTCGATGTCGTACTGTTCCCAGACCTGACCTGGTTTCAGGCGGGTCTTGTAGTTGCGAACACGGCCATTGGCGGATGTGTCGTTGCCGCACAATTTAACGGTTGCATCTTCGGGCACTTTAACCGTCAACTGGGTCAGCACTGGTTTGTCAAAATCGAATCGAAGCGTCTCCGTTTTGCCGGGCCGCATTACGACACGCCGATCCAGTGCCACCTCCTGGCCATCACGGGAGATTACCGCCCGTACGTTGAACTCGTAATCCTTGCCTGATTTCAATTTCCTGGAAACATAACTGCGGAATGAACCACCCGTGGTCGTCAGTCGGTCGTTGACATAGACACGGGCATTGACCGGAACAGCAACATTCAGGATGGCGTCGCCACGGCGTTTTCGAATGGACGTACTGCCGTCACTTTTTCCCGGTTCCGGCGTTGGAGGCGTTTCAATGAGCGACGGCACACTGCCGTTAGATGGGACCACGGTGCCGCCCGGTTCGTAATACTGTTCCGCAGGAATGACCCCAGCATCGCCCGGGAGGAAGCTGCCTGGCGGCAATGCGACTCCCGTGGGTGGCGTTCCCATGGGTGCGATCGATCCTTGGCCGTAGCCGATTGCAGACGCTCCACCCACGCCGTTGGCGATCGGGCTATGGTAACCTTGGGGCGGCGCCGCTGACAAATGAATGGTTGTAGGGGGCGTTCGAGTAATAGGAGTAACCACCGCTGGACGCGTAGCCTCCCGACGAAGCGTAACCCCCAGATGACGCGTAGCCACCGGACGAAGCGTGTCCGCCCGAAGACGCATAACCACCAGACGAAGCGTAGCCGCCCGAGGATGCGTAACCACCCGATGACGCGTAACCACGGCTGCCCCAGCTGCCGCCACTGGAAGCATGACCTCCGGAGCTGCCCCAGCGGGCTTGACGCTTGGCTCGATGGTGGGCGAAGAAACTACGGACTGGCGTGCGTCGAAAACCGCCGCTGGAACCCCAGCAGCCACCAGAACCGCCGCTGCTTCCCCAACTTCCGCCCCAGCATCCCCACGAACCACCATTGGCGAAGCCCGTTTCGCTGCCGATGAACATCATTGCCACGACGACCGCGCCGCAGGCCAGCTGTCGGGTCAAACAACGTTTCTTCATCAAAGTCTCTCCACATGCAACTCAAGAGCCGGATGTCCGGGTGTCGATGTATCCGCCCGAACCCCTGGATCGCGGTTCGCGTCACCGCTGCGTCGATCCGTTAAATTTCTACTTCAAGATACGACGTCACGGACGCCATTTTCGCGGAGGACGCCGTTTCCTGAGCAACAATCAAGAATACCAGCCATATATGTTAATTCAAGGCATTTGGGTGATTTTGATCGTTTGGGCTGACAATTCCGGTTGCGCGGCCTGAAGGTATCGGAAATTCATGCGATGTACCGCCTGGGCAACCTTGAAGTGGGCCATTTGGAATTCAGGCGTCTGAGAACTTCAGCAGTTTGGTTTTCGCTACTCCACCGCCTGAATTTCGATTCGATCGAACGAAGCGCGGCCCGTCGCGCCAAACAGCCCGATGCGAACAATCGCTTCGCGCGAGGCCACGGGCACAGGAATTTCGAGATCACGACTGCGCCAGGTCATGGATCCCTCCATGGGTCCGATGTAGTAGGTGCTCAGGTCCTTCCGCTGCCCGTCGTAAAAGGTCAACGCGACATGGGGCAAATCAACGGGGTGAGGGCCGCGGGCTACTTTCTCGCAGGCCATCGAAGCTGCCAGCCGGAGGCGAGGCACCTTGCGGCCGTCGATGGCAAAGCCCTGCATCAGATGCGCGTATTGACCTGGTACATCATTTTCAAATTCGACGTAATGCTTACCCCCGGGAGCCAGCACCCCCTCCTTAAGTTCCAGCTTGCGCTGGTAATACCAGCCCTTGATAAACCCTTTCTGATCCAGACCTTCTTCAAAGTCACCGTTAAGCAGCGCGGGTTGGGTGGGATCCGGAAGGACCTTGCGTTCCTGTTCTGCCCGACCCGTCATGGGTACAAACAACGTCGGTCGCAGCGCTTCCGAACGCATCTTACCATCCACCTTTTTCATCAAATACAGCGTTTGTTGATGACGCTCCCCTACCGGAATGACTATCAGTCCACCTTCGACAAGTTGATCTACCAGTGGTTCCGGAATGTCCTCCGGCGAACAGGTAACGATGATCTTGTCAAAGGGCGCATGCTCTGCCCAGCCCTTGAAGCCATCGCCAATCCGGGTGAAAACGTTCGGGTAGCCCAGTTTGCGGAGTGTTTTTGCCGCTCGGCGTCCGAGCGATTCCACGATTTCGATGGAGTAGACTTCTTTCACAATGGGGCTGAGCACGGCGGCCTGATAGCCACTGCCCGTTCCGATTTCGAGGACCTTGTCCGTTGGTTTGGGCTGCAGCGACTGGGTCATGTATGCCACAATGAAGGGAGAGCTGATCGTCTGCTGTTCACCAATGGGCAGGCCAGCGTCCAGATAGGACTGGTGTCGGATTTCCCGGGGTACAAATTCATGTCGTGGTGTCTGGCGCATCGCCTTGATGACAACCGGATCGGTGACCCCGGCTTCAATCACCGCCTTCTCGACCATTTCCAGTCGCAGTCCGCGAAAGTCGGATTCCGATTGGGCCCGACACCAGCCATTACCGAGGAAAAACTGCTGAACGAACAGTGATACGACAATCAACCTGGTGATCTTTCGTTTCCGTGTCATGCGTTGTGGCCGTGCCCTTGAAAAGACAACAGAAAAAAATGAAGTATCCTCATGCGTAATTCCACGATCTATTATATCGGTTTCGGCCAATTCGAATAACGGAAGCTTTCACGATGATTGAAACGGAGTCCAGCCCGGAAGCGGCGTCAAGCCAGTTCGACGACAATCCGCCTGCCGCCTGGCCGTTTATTCTGCCTTTTCTGATCTACATGATGGTGGCATCGCGATCACCCAGTCTGGGCCCGGAATCGGTGGACGATCCTGGGGTCAATCGGTACTTCACGCTGGTCGTTTTCCAGGTGGTCATCGGTGTGGTGATGGCGGTCGTCTTCGCCAGGACCTGGTTGCGGTGTTTTCCTTTCCGGGTTGATTGGCGAGGATGGTTGGTGGGCGTGGTCGGTGTCTTGCTCTGGGTCGGGCTCTGTGCACTGGGTATCGAATCGAGCGCACTGGCTGCCGTTGGTTTGGGCGACTGGATTCCCGAACGAGTCGGGTTCAACCCCTTTCAACAGTTGACCGATCCCTTCAAACGCAACCTGTTCCTGGTTTTTCGTTTTACGCTGTTGGTGATCGTGGTGCCGGTAATTGAGGAGCTGTTTCTTCGCGGCTGGCTGGTTCGCTACGTGGAGGACCCGGATTGGTATCGCGTAAAGCTTTCGGAGGTTGGTCTCCGCGGAATCATGGCGGTCGCCATTTATGCCTGTGCAACGCACCCGGGTGAGGCGGTGGCGGCAGTGGTCTGGTTTACCCTGGTGTCCGTCCTGATGATCCGCAGCGGTCGCTTCTGGAATTGTGTCGTGGCGCATGCGGTCACGAACCTGTTGCTGGGCGTCTACGTCATTTACAGCGGCAGTTGGCACCTGTGGTAATGCCGCGCAATCCGCGCAATCAACATCGATACGCAATGCGTCCGCCGATGAGAGTGGCCAACAGCAATTAGCGAATGGAAAATTCCAGCGGAGAACTCAGCGCCGCGGTCTTGACGCTGCCATGATCGCGCACCTGGATCTGAAGTGAGTAGATGCCCTTTGGAAGTTCGGAAAACGAAACTGGCAGATGCATGAAAAAGTCTCTCCGCAGATTGCGGGCATGGTCCGTAACCATCGGGAAATCCTGTTGTTGCACAATCAGCCCTTCCTGGTCCTTGATCCAGAACGAACTGCTTAATTGCGTCTGGTAATTTGTGACGCCGTTTTTCGTTTCCAACAGCGGAGCGAAGTTTTCAATTTCACAGTAGATCAGGACCTTCTGGTCGCTGGAAAATTCATTGTTCGAGTAGGTTGAATACTGACCGTATCCGGTAATCTTGTTGCAGAAGGTGGCGAACGGCAGTTTCAATTCGGCAATCGCCTGGAGTTCATGAACCGCCTGTTGCAGGTGTTCCAAAGCCTGGGACGCCAGGCTGTCGACTTGGTTGGATGTCGTCGAATGTTTGAGCAATTCGTTAATCGCCTGGATTTGATGCGTCCAGTACTGTTTCAGTTCAGCATTGTCCCAGGTATTCAGGTCGCCTTGATTCGCGTAGCTGGCGCAAGGACTGCAGAATGGCTAATCCCGAATCCAGATTCAGCTGCTCCGATTCCTCAGGCGCTTCCGCAATCTGCGACTCGAAGACTTCAATCGTCTTGTCCAGCTGGTTTTGCCAGGTCAGCTTCGGGACCGGTGTTTCCGCACCCGGACTGGCAACCGAGTTGAAGGACGCGGCGGCAATCGGTTCGTCCTCCGGTTCGCCAGCGAGGACGCCAGCAATCAGCTGTTCAACAAATGGACTGGCCGATTCCGGTAGCAGGACGGGATCCTTTTCATCGCCATCGATGGGCAGGGCTTCTTCCGAAAGTGATCCGGGATTTTCCACTGCTCGCGGTACGAATGAATTCGAATCATTTTCGTCCGCCTTGGCGGGAGCCGCTGGCAGACCGCCCTGCCCTGCCATATTGGGGCACGTTTTTTCCGGGTCGTAATCCGACGGTGGATGCGAGTCAACCGGAGGAGCGAGTTGCTGTTCGCACAGCGTGTTTGACGATGACCCAGTCGCATCCTTCGAAGAGACTGCCGGGCCGGCGTCGAAACGGTTGTTGTCGACCGTTGCTGCTGTAAACGTGGTTGATTCGTGAGCGACATTGTTGTTGCAACGGGTGCTCGTGTCTTCAGCCTCAGGCAGTATCGGTTCGGCGTCCGTTACCTGCTTTGAATACGGGTCCGCCTGGACAGCACGAAATGGACCATTTGTGGCTTGTCCCGGTGTGTCCTGGCTGATTTGTTGGGCACGCAGGATAATCGGTTTCTTTTCCACGGCAGCCGGTTTGAAATCGTTCGCCGCGTCAAATTCCTCGATATCGGCAACCACCGGTTGCAACGGCATCCCGGTCAGCCCCGGTGACGCTTCATGAACCACTTTCACCGTCGACAACATTTCGCTGTCGTCGGTAATGTCCTGCTTCCTGTCCGCCGGTTTGGTTGCGGAATCTCTTGCCTCCATTTCCGCCAACTGTAACAGCAGGGGGTCGAGTTTCATTTCGCCCACGTCCGGATTTACGTCATCCGCGTCCTTTACGAAGGGTGGTGTCCGCCGTGGATTCAGTTCGTCCCACTCGTTGTTGAACATCTGGGCACAACCGGTCCAGCACACGAGCGAACAGCAGGCAGCCAATGGCAACAGCTTACGGAACAGCTTACAGGCGGATGGCGACATCGTTTTCCTTCGGGCAACAGATGGACAGAATCGCCGGAAGACTAGAAAAAACCGTGACAGCCAACAATAGAGGCGGTGCTGGCAGTGGGAAGCCAGCTGATTCATGCCGGATTGGCAGAGGAATCCAATTCTTCGGATAATCGCAGGAACAACAGCTCCAGCACCAAGCGACCGCGGTCCTCTTTGGCGTGCGATCTTTTGAGTGCCAGATCGGCTTCGACCACCCAGTCGAGAATCTTTGAAACTCGTTGGCGGCCAAGGCGGTTGATACGCTGGCTGGCATTTTCGATTTCCCGCCCCCAGTTGCGAAACCCGGCTTCCTTCAAAGCGGCCGTCAGATTGGCCCGGTTCCCGCCACGTTGTTCCCTTTTCAGAATTTCACCTGCTTCCGCGTAACGTCGCAGAGCCCATGCGATTTGCCCGAACATCGCCAGAGGATGTTCCCCAGCGGCAAACAGCTGATGCAACATGTCCAGGGCATGGCCAGCTTGCCCGTCCAGAGCGGAATCGATAGCGGTCCACATGGTTTGTGCGGGCCATCCGCCGACAATCTGGCGGATCTGCTGGGGAGTAAAACTGGTTTCCGTCGACGCATAAAGCGAGATCTTGGCCAACTCCTGGTCCATCCGTCCAAAGTTGTCTTCGCATAATTCTGTCAAGACCATCGCGCCGGCCGGCGGTAGCTCGAACTCGTACTGCTGCTCAGCCCGCTTGACCAGCCAGGCTATGATTCTGGCTTCATCGCGTTGTTTGCTACGACCCCGTTTGATCCGCGGCGCGTCGCAATGCACTTGCAGGCCCGATTTTTCAATCTGCTTGTACAACCGAGTGTTGCTGGCCCAGTTGTTGACCATCAACACCAGCACGGCGTCCTGGTATGGCTGTTGCTGAAACGCTTCCAGACGCTCGCGATGCTTTTTGACAAACGGATCGGCTTCATCGACCACGGCGATTCGAGTCGCCGCCCTGTCGAACAGCGAGCGGGTGGACAATTCGTCCAGGACTTCGGCCCACTGGCAATGGTTCCCCTCAAATTTGCGGATTGCCAATGAAGACGTCTCCGAGTCCTCTTGCGTCGAAATCGCTCGCAGAGCCAATTGCTGCAGAAACCGGTCTCCGCCAAACAGCGGACAAATGCCGTCGGGCAGGCGTTGGTCTGTGGCGGTGAGTATATCGAATACGTGGATGGTACCCTGCATCCTATTATCAAAACACAAAACGGGGACCGAGACCAGTCGGGCCTGTGTCGTCGAAGACAACGTCGGATGAACGCGTAGGCAAGCGTCACGGCGTTGACTGACCTGCCGGACGAGCGAGCGGTTGGTAACGAAAAGTTGCGTTGTGCCCGATTACATTCGGGCCGAGTCTGGAATTGGCTCGACACCGAGGATTTTTCCGCGTGGGACGAGCCCCGAGATATCGATCGGAGCCGTCAACTGGTAGGCACCCACATTGTCCGCCGTGTCAACGGCCTCGATGCGGAGATAGATTTGCTGGGGCACCTGTTTGGGTACTTTCCAGGCAAAACTGCCGGAATTTCGCAAGCCGGATTCGATCGTCGTCCACGGGCCATCGGGGTTGGGGCTGTAGTACAGCCGGATCGGTCGCAGGGCCAGGAAACGGTCTGAGGCGTCCCAGTGAATAATCAACTTCCCGGCATCCTTGCCGCTGCCGAAGGGGGCAGAGGTCAAGGCAATGTCTGGTCTGGTGGTATCGACCTGAACCCAGACATCGGGCGGATCGCCGCTGTAAGGCGGTTTCCCTGTCAAGCCATCGCGCGAGTTGATCACGACTCGAAAGCCATAGATGCCTTCGTTCTTGACCTCTACCGGAAACGGGCTGACGTTATCCGGGTCGGCTGCCCATGATTGCCAATTTTGACCGCCGTCTTCTGTGGCCCACAAGATGACTCGCCCTACGCCGGATGGATCAATTGACCGCACGTCGTAGTTCAGGTTGAAGCGGAGCGAGTTCACATTCAGGCGGGGCGTCGACGAATCCGGCTCGAAATTGACATTCTGTCTGGGACGCCTGGAAGCCAGGTGATTGGCCGTGGGGATTCGGCCCTGGTTGGTGCCCGGCAATTTCTGACCTGGTAAAACGAATGGTGAATTTCGGTGTTCATTTTCCGAACCGCTGCGGTAAGACTCGACAACCGGACGCTTCGCCGCGTTGTTGAACGACGTCGCATCCGTCCGCGGGACGCCGCGACCCCGCGTGGTTGATTCGCTGACGGTCATATTGCCATCCTGCCAGGTAGCACGATCGCTGACCGACTGGTTTGCTGGTGGGCGTTCTCGATCTTGCCGCTGATTGACAACCGGCAGGTCTTGAAACCGACGCTTGATTTTGCCCGCGTCCACAAGGATTTCCCCGGACCGATGGGTTGGGGGCTGGTTCTGACCCCGGGTGGCTGCCTTGCTGATCTGTTCCCGTTGGGACCAACGCGTGCTCTTGCTTGCCCAGGAAATGGACTCGGGTCCGGAGGCCTGCTTCGCGGCGAGGAGATTACGTGGTGCCGACTCCCGGGGTGCCGCCTGCACGACCGGTTCCGAATCCGGCGCCGGAGGGTCGACGTATTCCGGTTGGGATCCGACAAACGGCTGTCTACCGGCAGGATGGGACGAGGCTACTCGTGTGGCCTGGTTCCATTGTGATTTGTGACCTGTTGTTGGCTGATGATCTTCGGGGAGCGTGCACACGCCGTTTTCGCATCGCATCTGGGTCTGCTTCGCATGACGAAGCGGTTTCCAGCTGCCGGTTTGTCCCGCCGTTGCGGTTACTGATGGAGCGACGGTGCGGCCTTGCCCCGCAGTGGAATTCGTATCGCTCCGCTTCAATGAAAGCGAATTCAATACGACGCTTCGGACCGCCGACACCTGGTTTCCTGCCCGGTCCGATACCTGACAACGCACTTCCAGCTGGTTGACCACCATGGCTGGCCACCACGCGACCTGATCAGACCAGTTATTTCGGACAATGTTGGCGGATGTTCGAAAGTCCACCGTTTTCCAGGCGGCTGGCAGGTCGGGTGAATCGGCGTCGCGATAGGCGATGATCAATGATCCCGGGTCGATATTTTCATCTATGATCTTCCAGCTGGAGACGACACGTCCGGCTGCATCGGATTGGACACGAAAATCCAGCAAAGGCTTCCGGGTATCGATGATGATCTTCAGTTCCGGTTGAACAATTTTTCCGGGAGGTAACAGTTGGCGATTGCGATCCAGCGTTTTCAACGCGAACCAGTATTCTCCATCACCATCACTCTTGAACTTGAATTCCCCACTGCCAATGTCCTGGCGTTGATAGAAGGACCACGACTGACCCTGGTCGCGGGAAAAGTACAGCTGCACTTCGATGTAGGAACCTGCCGGGTTGTTGATCTTGAAGGGGACGTTGAAGCTGGCCAGGCTCGTTGAAATCGTTCGTCCGGCAAATGGTTCGGTGGCCGTGGGGCTTTGCGCTGTAGCGCAAACCGACCCGGCCAAGCTGCCGGCGACGGCCAGCAAGGCGATCCAGTTCCTGGCGGTCAGTAACCCAGCCATTAATTCCCACCGATTCAACACTGATAGGTGAACAGGGCAGGTTTGGCCGACTCGATATCGAGGTGGCCGATTGAATTACCGATCGATAGCGGACCGAACTACCCGTTTCCTGCATCGTCGTTCTGGCCTCGAAACATCGATCGCAATCCAGTCTCGCGTGTTGTGGACGATTTGCCGATTAGCCGCATTCGCCAACGCATGCCGTCATTGACGCTTTTTCCGCAAGCGACAAGTGCAGGCCACAAGTGCAGGCTTGAATGAAAAAAAGGTTTTCCATGAACATTGCCCGGTCTTCGCACGTAACATTCTTGCCTCCATTGGTTGGCGTTTGCGTGGAATCCAGTCTGAAAGGGTCGGAAAGGGACAGGCGAGGGGCAGTGCCCGGTTAAACGCGTTTCCGCCAAACCGACAGGGCCGGATTACGCCATGTGGGACCTGCGACGACGATCGGCTGCTGAAAATCTGGCGAAAACAGGGTCTGAGGTAACCGTGTTGTGCATAGGATTAGTCTAAGCGCATCTGCGGCGATCAGATATAATACGAGCCCTGGGAGCGTTACGGCGCCGATACCGCGTCCCGACAATTGAGGCATAGACGATGTTTGGCCCATGATTCGTTCCCTCAACGACTTTTTTTATGAATCGATGCAGATTCCGGAAGGCAGATGGCTGGTCTACGGCACCATTTTGATTTGCGCCATTTTGATCGCCATTTACGTCTCTGTATTTTTTCGAAACCTGGCTTTGGGAACCGGGGGCGATGATACGGACGAGTTGTTAACCAGATTTCGGGAGATGCGAGACCAGGGCCAGCTGGACGAAACGGAATACTCGAAATTGAAAAAGGTGATACCGGACCAGGCAAAACCGGAAGCATTGCGTTCGATCGGCAGAACGGAGAATCCGTCGGGTGCCGGCGACGAAAAGAAATTCCTGACGTTGGCCGAAGCGGAATCAAGAAAACAGCACCCGGAAATGAAATCCGAGGTGAATGGAAACAGACAGGCGACTGATTCGGAGTAAATTGGTTGTCCGGCTGATCGTCGAGTTGTACAGTTGAACCGGATACTGAAGTCGTCCCGAAATTTTCGGGTTTCACGATGAAATCAGCGTGCTATCGGCGTTTTAAGAAACGACAGCACAAATGCTGAAAACACTAACTGCTCGAAGATGCGGGCAAGGATGCACCTTATTGTCTGGGGGTTCGTAACCTCCGGACTCGATTCGAGCGAATCAACCGTGTCACCATCGGTTGAATAGAAAGATCAGGAGTAGAAATGCCCGCAGGCAACGATACTTCCGGCGGTCGCAAAAGCGGCGGTCCGAAGAAAAACGCTCATTGTTCGTTTTGTCGCAAGAATTACCGCGACACGGGTCCACTCGTGGAAGGGCCTGGAGATGTGTACATCTGTGGTGAATGCATCGAATTGTGTCAGAGTATCCTCGAGCAGGAGCAGCGTCGGCGGGGTCCGACGAAGCAGTTGTTCAACAAGATTCCCACTCCGCGGGAAATCGTCAGCCGGATGGATGAGTATGTGATCGGTCAACAAACGGCCAAAAAGGTGTTGGCCGTTGCGGTTCACAATCACTACAAGCGGCTTTCTCTGGACTGGGAAGGAAATGATGTTGAGATCGACAAATCCAACATTCTGCTGGTGGGCCCGACAGGATCCGGCAAGACGCTGCTGGCTCGTACCCTGGCACGCATCTTGAATGTGCCGTTTGCCATTGGCGATGCGACCACGTTGACCGAAGCGGGCTACGTGGGAGAAGATGTGGAAAACCTGTTGCTTAAATTGCTGCACGCCGCCGACTTCGATATCGAAGCCGCTCAGCGGGGGGTGGTCTACATTGACGAAATCGACAAGATCGGCAAGACCAGCAACAACGTCTCCATCACGCGTGATGTCTCCGGCGAAGGTGTTCAGCAGGCCCTGTTGAAAATGCTGGAAGGTACGGTCGCCAATGTGCCTCCCCAAGGTGGACGCAAGCATCCCGAACAACAGTACATCCAGATCGACACCAGCGACATTCTGTTTATCTGTGGTGGGACGTTTACCGGGGTAGACGATATTATCCGGCGACGTTTGGGCAAACGCACGATTGGATTCGGTCAGCAGGCAGGATTCAAAGAGGAGGCTGATCTGGGTGAGATTCTGCCGCAGGTGAATGGCGACGATATTCTTGAGTTTGGACTGATTCCCGAACTGGTCGGTCGTCTGCCCGTCGTATCCTCGCTCTGTCCTTTGACCGAAGACGCCTTGATCCAGGTTCTTACCGAGCCGAAAAACGCTCTCGTCCGTCAGTTTCAGAGTCTGTTCGAAATGGAAAACTGCGAGTTGACGTTCACCGATAAAGCACTCCATTGCATTGCCCGCCGGGCGATGGATAAAGGAACGGGAGCCCGCGGTCTGCGGTCGATTATTGAGCAGGTGATGCTGGACTTCATGTATGACCTTCCGGAGCAGGCGAAGGGATCCAAGATCACCGTCGATGACGATACCGTCAGTCGTGCTTACAGCCACGAGCCCTTTTCCATGCCCGAAAGCAAGAGCGCCTGATCGGGTCGAGCTGCATATGGAATCGACACCTTGATTCCACCCTACCCTACCCTGCCCTGCCCTGCCCGAGTGATCGTGGCAGGGTTTTTTTTGTGCCACAACGCCAACGCGGACACGTCAACATGCCGCGAGAGTTAACGTGCGGTTTGCCGGAGTTTTCAGAGTTCGTGTTCTTGCTGCCAGCCTGCTTGAAACTCTCGTCCGTGGTTGGCTGTCCCGGATGCTCTGCCCAATCTGTATTGCGTGAAGGCTGTCGGTTAGGTGATAGTGCGGGACGGTGATTCGAAAGCAATGAGCTGTAAAGGACTTGTCATGTCGATGCCGGTTAACCTGCCCCTTCAAAACCCCCAGCGACCACCGGCGGCTCGGGGGGATGCGCAGGTCTGTTTGCGGAAGCTGAAAAAGCCGTTCGATCTCGAGGCGGAAAAACGAAGGTTGCCGGACGTGCAGGACGACTTTTTCTGGCATTGTTTTCGCGAGACCTATCCGTGTACGTTGCTCAGCAGCGAGCGATTGTTGAATCTGTACCAGGCCACCGAATACATTGCTCGTCGAGGTGTGCCCGGCGATTTCGTAGAATGCGGCGTATTCCTGGGAGGCGCCGTGATGTTCATGGCTCGTAAGCTGATGCAGCTCGGCGATACCTCCCGCAAGTTGTGGCTTTACGATACCTATTGCGGATTCACCGGAGGGCTGACCGAAGATGACATCAACCACATGGGAGCCCGGATCGGTGGCAGCCACTTCAGTGATTTTCTGGAGCAGACAAGGCGAAACGTGACCAGCGTCGGCTATCCGGCGGCCAATCTGGAACTGATCGCCGGCGATGTCTGCCAGACCTTGCCGCGAAATGATGCCGAGCACCTGGCGTTGCTCAGGCTGGATACGGATACCTACACTTCAACGGCCGCCGAGCTGGAATATCTGTATCCGAAACTGGTGACTGGCGGGGTCCTGATTATTGATGACTACGGCTACAGTCGCGGCGTTCGTAAGGCGGTGGATCAGTACTTTGCGGCAACGAAGCCCAGCCTCTTTTTTCAACGCCCCGACTTTTCTTCGCGGACGGCCATCAAGTGTTAGCCCCGGCTATGGTTTCATATCGGCCATATCCGTGGCCACCGTATTTCGGGTGACCGCTTCGTTGTTGATGCCCCACACCACCGCTCCAGCCAGCATCAAGACGAAGCCGGTGGTCACGATGGCGCTGGGTAGCTCGAATTGATCGATCAGAAACTCAGCCGATCGCGGGCCCAGCGAGGCGAATACCCAGGCACCTCCCAGCAACAAGCCGGACGCCAGCCGTGTATGTCCGGGCATCATGCGCTGCCCCACGCTGATGGTGATGGGGGTCATGGCAGCAAAACCAGCACCGCCCAGAAAACAGGCCGCATATCCGAACCAGCCAGGCTGGATGAACGCCAGCAACATCAGGCAGGGAGCGCAGAGTATCGGGGTCCAGATCAGCGGCGCCTTTTCCCGTCCGGTCCGGATAAGTACACCCGCCAACAAGCCACCCATCCCCTGCCCCAGGAACATGGCCGCGTTGGCATAACCCGCCAGCGGCGCCGCCGTTCGCGCCACATCTTTGATGGTCCATTCGGGGTGAATCCGCGACACGTAGGCTTCCACCCATCGGACGATCAGGTAAACCATGGCCATCTGAACAAAAAACCGAAAAACTGCCGAGATGTAGAGCAGGCTGATGGAAGCCCAGTCATACAACCGCAAGGTGGCAACCTGTCTTGCCTGATGGGCGCCCTCACCCGTGGCCTGTCGGTTGATCGATAACTGAAGCAGCAAGGCCACGACGACGCCGGGCAGAAACAGATAGCGTAGTCCTTTCAGGGAACCCGAGCTCGTAACCAATGCCGGGCCCAACAGGGAACCGACAAAAAAACCGGCCATGCCGAATACGAAAAACAGGCTGATCGCGAAGCTACGTTGATCGCCGGCGATCACTCCGATTTTGGCAGTGGCAATCGGATGGAACATGCCGATGCCAATCATCCCGATGGAAAACATGACAAACAGCATGTTGGCATCCGAGGAATAGCCAATCCAGCCGATTCCCATCGACGCCAATAGAATTCCCAAGGCACCGTACATGCGGCTGTTGGTCTGATCGCTGACCCAGGCGAATAGCGGTTGAGCCAAACCACTGAAAATCGATCCGATACCCAGCAACACCGCTGCCGATTCGGGTCGCAGCGAGAATTCCGTTTGGACTACGCCGATCAGTGGTGCAATGACCGATGAACAGACGTCGACGAAGAAATGGCCGAGCAGAATGGCGATCACCGGAAAGGTATAGATCCACGGCGACCGCCAATGATGGAGAAACATGGATGATGCAGCCGAAAAACAGTGGAGCAGGAGCGACGAAGGCGTTGCGTCCTTGTTGGTTGACCGGTTTTGCCCTAAACCTAACGATTATTGCCCGGCTGATGGAGACCGAAAGTGGAACCCGTTGAATTTTTGCCCTTGTTATCTCGATGGCTTCACATTCTTGCCTCGCTGTTGCTGGTCGGCGGAACTTCTTTCCTGAGGTTCATCATTCTGCCGACGGCCCCCTCCGCCGGAGGGAATGAGGAGTTTCGCGAGTCGCTTCGGAAACGCTGGTCGAAGCTGGTGGCGGGTAGTATCTTGTTTCTATTGGTCAGTGGCTTGTACAACTCGGCCATCAAGTCGATCGATTACCAGCTGGACAGCGTGTATCTAACGCTCTTGACCGGCAAGATTCTGTTGGCCCTGTTCGTTTTTTTCGTCGTTAGTGTATTGGCCGGTCGCAGCGGACTGGCCGTCCGGTTTCGACAACGGGAAGCACGGTGGTACGACCTGGCTTTGTTGGCCATGCTGCTGATCGTCTTGATGGCGGGCTACATGAAGATGAGTCCACAGCCTTTAAAAATCAGAGACGAAGGGGAGGAGAAGTTGGCCGCGGTCGTTGGAAGCCGGGATGATGGTGCCAAAAAACCGAGCATAATGCGACCTCGTGGTGTGGGCACCCCATAGGTTCGCTCTCAGCTTCCGTCACCCCTCAGGATACGATTTCGATGTTGACGTAAGGTCCGTTTCGATCAAGGTCGGCAGAAGCCGGGTGATGGTGGCCAGGCGGATTTTCAGGCGTAAAGATCGCAAGACGGCGTATAAACGCGGAATTTTGGGGGTGCGAAAACCGTCCTTTACTGATTTTCAGGGCTCAGCAATAGCTTGATGAATGCTCGCTTTATGTTAACATTAACTAGATTTTGATGGGGATATCCCGTCTACGGCCATTATTTTTTCGTTAACAATCAAAGCGAGTTCCTGTTCATGGTTATTTGTCGAATATCAATTTGCCTCGGTCTGTTGGCGGCTGTTTTCTTCGTTGGTTGCGGTGAAGGTGAGAAGGAAACCTATAAGATGAAGGAGAAAGGAACCGCCAACATCTCCGCCGACGAATCAAATAAACAGAGCATGACTCTCAATCCGAACATTGAACCGTAGTATTAATAACTTCATTTCTTCATGGGCTGGTTGGGTTATCATCCAGTTCTGCAGTATTTACTTCCCGTACTTTATTTTTGTTTTCTTTTGAAAGGTCTTTGTTATGCGAAATCCCAGAAAAGGTTTTACGCTGGTAGAACTGCTGGTCGTGATTGCCATTATCGGCATTCTGATCGGTATGTTGTTGCCTGCGGTTCAGCAGGTGCGTGAGGCGGCTCGCCGTACCGAGTGTCTGAATAATTTGCGGCAACTTGGTATCGCGTCGCACAATTACGCTGACGCGTTGAAGGCTCTGCCTCCAATTTTGGGTGTGGATGAAGGTGATCCTGCTTTGGATTCAGAAACAACTGGATTTGATGCGGTCTTGCTGCATCAATGTACGTACGCCAACTTCCAGTTGTTCAATTACATCGAGCAAAACAATCTGGCTAATCTGGTAGATGCGTTTGCGTTCAATACGGGCAACGGACTCATTGCGTCGGCTGGCTACACCAGCTTTGGGCAGTGGTTGTCGGGAATCAGTGTCGCCCAACCTGGCATCGTTGATGCTACCCTGGGTGTTGATCTTTCGAACTTCCGTTGTCCTTCCGACGCGGGAGCTCCCACAAGTCAGGCCTTCGGTAACGCGCATCCGACCGATATTGCCACCTTCTTTGGGTATGGTTGGTCCGGCGCACCCGATTTTTCCATTACGAACTATTGCTCGAACCTCGGGGCCATTGCGGTTACCCGGACGCCGACACCAGGTTTGCAGAATCAGGGTTGGAATGGATTTCATGGGCCGATTCGTCCTCGCAAGTCCGAGAAGGTGGACAGCATTCCTGACGGTTCTTCCAATGTCATCCTCTACGGCGAAAGCATGGGTAACATTGATCCGGTTACCACACCGGCCGTGTTTCAAAACATCCGTCATTCGCTTACCTTCAGTGGCGTAGCCATTGGTCGGGGCGACGCCTATGGACTGCCAAGCCTGTTTGGTACCGCCACCGCTTCGCGATGGATTCAATTCGGTTCGCCTCACCCGGGTACGGTTAACATGGTGCGAGGAGACGGATCCACTTTCAGTGTCAACCGACAAGTTGACGCTCGCCAGATGGGACGTCTCTGTGGCATTGCCGACGGCTTCGTCATTGACCTGAATTGACGAACAAAACGGTTTCAATCAGAATTCAAGGCTGGTGGTGTTCACCAGCCTTTTTTTATTTGTACATGACTGGATTCACAGATCGCTCCGGATTGTCATCGACGCAGTTTTTGGTGTCTCATGTTGGATTTGCCGAATCGGTTGGCAACTCGTTTTTAAGGTGAAGAAGCAATGAAACCAGATGAAACAAAAGCGGACGGTAACGTCCAGGTTGGCCGCAAGTCGAATGTCAGGCAGTTGGTCCTGTTGGGTATTTTTCTGGTCGTGCTGGGCGCATTCCTGGTTGACCGCTTTTACCTGATGCCATCGGCCGAAAAGAAAATCACGCAAGCCGTGGAAGATGTCTGTCGATCGACGCACGAGGGAAATCAGCAGCAGATTCACGAACTCTTTGGGTTCAAGCCGAGCCGAGTTTACGATTTTCAGGGTTACCAGGTAGAACAGTACCGATTCCCACGAGGGTTGCCCTTCTATCATCGGCCAGTTTTCGATATCGCGTTCAAAGACGGAGCCATTGCGTTTTTCAGTCAGGAGCCGATGGACGAAGACTCAGATATCCTGAAGGAAAAACTCCCCAGGATTTCACGTAAGCGTTTTGCGAGCGAAGACAGGGAAAACATCAACCTTAAAATGGAGGCCTCTGGAGGTGGCGGTTAGGAATGCCATCCCGAAGGATGGCCGAACGGTTTTTTTACACATGAGCGCTCCGTCGACGGTTTGAGGTCAACGTGAGGTGCCGGGGCAGATTCGTGTCTCTTCTTGCCAATCAAGTTGACCGTTTGGGTCCAGAATGAAGCTATGACGAAGGCGATGTTTATCGGTGGGCGCCGGACACCTTTTTGCCGGGCGTTCAAAGGTGCCTTTAGCGATATTAGGCCTGATGATCTGTTGGTCGATTTGATTTCTTCGTCGCCACTTCGGCAACGCCAACAGCCTGAGGACCTTGTATTGGGCTGCGCCTATCCGGAAGGAGAGCAAGGATATAATCTGGCGCGCACCGTTTCGCTTGGATGCGGGCTGGGCGTCCCGGGCTGCACCGTCAATCAATTGTGTGCCAGCAGTCTGGAAGCCCTGGCGATCGCAGCGGGCCGGATAAGGTCAGGCTGGGGGCAGTGTTTTCTGGTGGCGGGCGTGGAATCGATGAGCCGAATTCCCAGGCGCGGCGTCAATTTTTCTCCTTCGAATCGAATCCGGCGCGAATGCCCGGCGGCCTACATTCCCAACGGCGAAACCGCCGAACTGGTCGCGCAACGTTACAAGCATATTAATCGTCACCTGCAGGAAGATTTTGCCGCTCGCAGCCATCAACTGGCCGACGAGGCGTATCGGGCGGACCGATACTCGAATCAGATATTGCCCGTGGGCGTGGAGCGGGACGAATTCATTCGGGTGCCCGTCGACCGGGAGAAAATGTCCAGCTTGAAACCGGCTTTCCGAGATGATGGCGTGGTCACGGCCGCCACCAGTTCTCCGCTCACCGACGGTGCAGCCATGGGGTGGGTTGTCACTGACGACGTTGCGCGGGGATCGGGTGCGGTTAGCGGCCTGGAGGTTATTGATGCGGTCGTGGCTGCGGTTGAACCGGAAGTCATGGGACTGGGGCCGATTCCTGCCACGAAACGACTGCTGCAACGCAATGGTCTGAAGCCGAAGGATATCTTGGCCTATGAAATTAACGAAGCGTTTTCCATCCAGGTGCTGGCCTGTATAGAAGAGCTGCAATTGCCCATGGAGCGGGTGAATGCCTGGGGCGGAGCCATTGCGATCGGCCACCCCTTGGGGGCCAGCGGGTTGCGACTGGTCATGACGCTACATGATCGACTGGCGGAAAGCGGTGAGGATCGGGCCCTCGGGCTCGCCACCCTCTGCGTGGGTGGTGGGCAAGGCATGTCCGTCCTGTTCCGGTTCGTCACGTTATGAAATCCAGCCGATCCGGGAAGGCACAAACGGAAGTTCATGAAGATCGGAATCGTAGGTAGTGGAATCGCCGGCCTGACCGCCGCCTGGCTGTTGAATCGCCAGGGACATGAGGTGGTCGTGTTCGAGCGACAACCGGGCATCGGATTGCATGATCACGCCTGCAGCTATTGTTGGGACGACGGGCAATTCTTGATCGACGTTCCGTCACGTTTGCTGAATTCTGCCCTGTGGCCAGAACTGTTGCAGTTGTTTGAATGGACGGGCGTGGAAACGACTACCGTCGATTCGTCCCAGGTCTTTGCGACGGCGGAGTCGGCTGTCTATTTCAAATATGACCTGTCGAATCGACAGGCCTGGCTGCCGCAAATACTGCTGAACTCCAGCAGTCGTCGAATTGCCGCCGATATCAGGCGACTGCGAAAACAAGGGCAGCGTGATCTGCTGGCCGGCCTGAGCTCGGAGCTGAAATTCGGCCAATATCTCGAAAGTGAAGGATATTCCCGCGAGTTCCGTTTTGGGTTTCTGTTTCCGCTGTTGTCTTCTACGGTCTGTACCTGTTCTTTTGAAGCGATCGAGAATTATCCGGCGGTAATTCTTCTGGAAACCCTGGCAAAACTATCGCACGACGGCGGTTTCCTTTCGCGGGCCAAGTCAGGAACTCAGGATATTTCCAACCGCCTGGTGGACGACGGCGTTGTGGTCAGGACTGGCACGATGATTGACTCGGTCGTTCAGCATGAAAACCATGTCCAGTTGACCTGTCGAATGTCAGGCGACAGAAGGTCGCCGCGGGCGCAGTTTGATCATGTCATTTTCGCCATCCAGGCCAACCACGTCCTTCCTCTGCTCGCGGAACCGCACCGCATCGAAGCCGAAATGCTGAATTGTTTCCAATACGAAGATGTTTCTGTGGTCGTACACACGGATGCGACCCTGATGCCCTCCGATGAACGGACGTGGGCGACCTTCAATTTCATGTTGGATGATCAGCCACCCAACTGCCGACAGGCGATGTGCAGCATCTGGCTGAATCGATTCTATAACCAGAACGGCTGGCCGGAGTCGCTGTTTCAGACGATCAATCCACTGGCTCCACCCGCTCGTGATCGGGTGCTGGTTGATCTCCTTTTGCAACGGCCTGTCGTTGGTCCGCAATCCTGGAAGGGCTGGCGTTTGTTGGAGCAAATGCATCGGCAGTCGGGCCGCCGCACCTGGTTTGTTGGCAGTTACGCAAGTTATGGTGTTCCGCTGCTGGAAACCGGTGTCCAGTCGGCGTCGAAGGTGGCTCAAGCGATTGGTTGCGAATTGCCGACGATGGGTTCCGGATTCACGCTTTGCGGCTGATTCGTTGGTTTGTCATTCGCAGGAAACGTGGGCCTATCCGAAGGATGGGATGGAGGAACCGCCGTGTGATCAACCGGGCAGGCCCACCGTGCCATCGGAAATGCCCCGACGCAGACTAATGTCAATAACGGTTGATGCCTGGCCAATCACGTTGCCCGTATAATCATCCAGATAATCGACCGTCGCCAAGCCCTTGAACGGCACCGGTGAGCTGAACATGACGTCGTAGCGTTCGCCGGTACCAATTTCCCAGTTGTCCGTGGTGATGGGCTTGGGCAAGGGTCGGCCATCACTGGCGACCACCTGGAACGGCAAACCCGCCAGCGAAAACCGGGCGAACTGGTAAGCCTGATTCACGACCCGCAAATATCCTGTCTGGCCAATGCCCATCTTGATGACCGTGTAGGGACAGACCTCCGCTTCGGCCGATTCCAGACCATTGAGCAGAAACACGGAGGGTCGGTGGCGAGCGGTGATTTCGCTGGATTCCTGCGAATCCCAGCTCAGATCGTATGTGGACAGCTGCCAGAGCACTTCTTCGTCGAATGTCGGTCCACCCTGCCAGGCGAGATTCAATTCGCCTCCGGGCGGTCGGACAATGACCGTGCCCGCCATGCCACGATGATAATGCAGCACGGTATCGAAATGGCAGTGGTAGTGGTAGGTACCGGCAAACGGGGCGATAAACTGGTAGGTAAAATTGCCGAAAGGTGGAATGGCCTGCGACGTCGAATCGACGCCGTCATTAGCCTGATCCACGTCCATTCCGTGCAAATGGATTGTGTGGTCCATGTTGCTCTGGTTGGTGAAATGAATGCTGGTCATTTGATCCTGTATCAATTCCAGGTGGACCGAAGGCAGAAAGCGATCGCCCATGAAACCGGAGTTGCTCGAATCGAGATCAAAGAACCACAGCTGAACCGGCTGACCACCAAGTTGGGTAAAGCCGTTCATCCGCGCTCGGACGAAGAATTCTGTTCCGACGTTCTGGCCTAGTCCTGCCATGTTGCATTCCGAGTCAAGAAGGTGATGAATTATTCTGAGGCGTCAATCATGTTCAATGAACCACCCGGATAGAAACCGTTGTCCGTGGTCGATGTCAACGAATGGTAATGCAGCGGATACTCGCCAATCTGATTGACCTCCATCACCAGTTCCGACGTGCTGAACGGAAGCAGCGGCAAAGAATCCTTGGGAGGTAGCGAGTTGTCCGGCTGGTTGTTGCGGCGAATCAACTGCGCGTGATAGCCGTGAAAATGAAGAGTGTGTCGGATACCGCTGCAATTGGCGACTCGAATCAGCACGCTATCGCCCAGTCGGCATTCCACACGGGTGCGACGATCGACCATCGTGGCGGGGTAGGTCAAACCATTGAGCAAATGGTAATTCGGTTCGTATACCGATTCGTCGGGTGCTTCTCCATTGTCGATCGCATGGTTCCAGCGATCGTCAGCATCCTGGTAAAGCAGATAGTAATCACGTTGATAGAGTGGTTTCTTCGCCGAATTGGAAATCATGGCGGCGGCAAAGCCGGCCGAACCGGCGACGACGCCCAACAGCGATTCGGTAAATATCCAGGTTCCCTCGGGGGGCATCGCAAACGACCAGATTGCCGTTTCATCCGGCATGATGACCGGTCCATCCTGGTAATTCAGAATAGTCGGCTGAATGGGGAAGCCGACGGAGTTGCGAATGCTGACGGAGACCTTTCGGCCTGCAGCATCCTGCATCAGCGGTAGAACACCGTTGCTGCGTGTGTTGCCCACCGCGACATAGCGGAAAAAGGGGAGGGTCGAGCCGTCCAGGAACGACTGTTCCACACGGCGGGCTTCGAATCTCCAGCGAACGCGACTTCCGCGAACAGAGCCTTGCTGACCTGCGGCTCGATCGTTGACGGAGAGGGCCGCTCCGGCAGCTGCCGCCGCGGCGATAAACGTTCGTCGGGACAGGCAGTTTTCTGAAGAATTCGGAACACGTACCACGGGATCACTGGCCTTTCTTGAACGTGGGAAGAACAGGGCGTTAACTCGCCGACAGCTGGATTATCGAGATTTCGACGCTCACTCTGGATTATAGATGAAGCGGGCCGCAATTTAAATTCGTGATGGCCAAAAACGGGCGTTCACCCGGGAAAACTCGGATATTCCGACAATTTCGGGGCCGCGTCCGGCAGGCTCGTGACTGCTGGGCGAAACTGTCGAGGCCCAGAACCTGATTTGTCATTGCAAGATCGCCTGATCTTCGTATCATTTCCTCATTGATTTCCTCAAGCGGACAAAGCATTGTGGTTGCCATCTGTCGGATGGAAGTCCTCACAGGAGTACGTTAAAGCTCAAGGATAAGATTGCCAGCGGCCGCCTTGGCTCTCCCGGGATTGAACGGTTGGAACGAAAAACGGCAGGCGCCGGATTGAACATTATGACGATAACCAAAGAACGAAAGAACGAATTAGTCGAAGAATTCAAGCGAAGCGACGACGATACCGGATCGCCGGAAGTGCAAATTGCGGTCCTGACGACTCGAATCAATAACTTGACCGAACACATGCGTCGCAACAAGAAAGACCATTCGACACGCCGAGGTTTGCTGGGAATGGTTTCGCGACGCCGTCGTTTACTGGATTACTTGCGCGATTTGGATCCGGACCGATATCTGGACATCATTGGCCGTTTGAATATTCGTAAATAACGACTGTCTGCAGTCGTTTCTTAATCAATTCTTCTGCTTCGGGTTCTCGTTCATCGTCGATTCATGACGACGGCGACTGTCGCGACGGCCAATAAGCTGTCGGCAGGTTCCACTAGCGGGAAATTTCGAATGGGTTGGCTCCGGGCAAAGACGGCGGAGACCGGTGGCAGCATGTTTTGCTTCAATTAGATGTTTTGCTTCAATTAGATGTTGTGTTGTTAAGAATTTCAGGAAGGCTGACGTGAAAGTAAAAGTTGAAAAAAGAATCGGCGATAGTGTATTGTCATTTGAAACAGGTTTTCTGGCGAAGCAGGCATCTGCCTGTGTCCTTGTTCAGTACAACGATACGGTCGTACTGAATGCGGTTACGACCGGCTCACCCCGTCCGGGCATCGACTTTTTTCCGCTGACCTGTGACTATCGGGAACGGACCTGCGCGGCCGGCAAGTTTCCGGGTGGTTTCATCAAGCGTGAGGGGCGTCCCTCGACGAAAGAGACGCTGACATCGAGGTTGATCGATCGTCCGATTCGTCCCATGTTTGCCGATGGCTTCAAGGACGAGGTGCAATGCCAGGCGATGGTGCTGTCCAGCGATCGACAGACCGATGCCGATGTACTGGCGATGAATGGCGTTTCGGCGGCCTGTTTCATCTCTCCCCTGCCCTTCCCCGATCCCGTTGCATCCACCCGGGTTGGCCGGGTGGATGGTCGATTGATCCCGTTCCCAACTCACGACCAACTGGAAGAGAGTGAGCTGGACATCATTGTTTCAGGAACGGAGTCTTCGGTCACCATGATTGAAGGATTTGCCCGTGAGGTGCCTGAGGCCGAAATGCTGGAGGCCATCGAGTTTGCTCATGGCGTCATCAAGGAAATCATCGAGATGACCAGGGAATTGGCAGCGAAAACCAATATCGAACAGGCTGAATTCGTGCCGCCGGAGGACGACGGGCTGTACGATCGGCTGCGGGAAAAATACTACGACGCGCTCAAGCAGACGATGCAGATCGCCGGTAAACAGGAACGGGCGGAAGCCGGGCGGGAACTCAAGGAAAAGGCGTTTCGTGAAGTCAATCCGCAACCGGATGCCGATAACGCACTGGACAGCGGCGGTTTGGAATCCTCCTGGCACCAGCTGGAAGAACGCATTGTGCGGGATCTGATTCTGGAAGGTAAACGATCGGATGGGCGAGACAACACGACCGTTCGGCGGATTGAATGTCACGTCGACATTCTGCCCCGCGTGCACGGGAGCGCGATTTTTCAGCGAGGGGAAACCCAGGCGCTGATCACGGTCACCCTGGGGACCGGCAAGGACGAACAACGCGTCGACGGATTGATCGACGAGTACTCCAAGAAATTCATGTTGGATTACAATTTTCCACCATTCAGTGTCGGCGAATGCCGACCGATTCGAGGGCCGGGTCGGCGCGAAATTGGGCACGGAGCACTGGCGGAACGTAGCGTGAATCCAGTGTTACCGGATCGAGAGGATTTCCCCTATACGATCCGCGTTGTGTCGGACATCCTCGAATCCAACGGTTCTTCCTCGATGGCTACCGTCTGTGGTACCACGTTGGCCCTGATGTCAGCGGGAGTCAAAATCAAGAACCCGGTTGCCGGCATTTCGGTTGGGCTGGTCATGGAGTCGGACGATCAATGGGTTCTGCTGACGGACATTCTTGGTAGTGAAGATCATTTCGGTGATATGGACTTCAAGATTGCTGGAACGCAGATTGGTATCACCGGTATTCAACTGGACCTCAAGATTCGCGGTGTCAGCAGTGAAATCATCGCCGCGACGCTGACTCAGTCCCGACAGGCGAGAATGGATATCTTGCGGGAGATGCTGCGGACGATTCCAAGGCCGAACGAAGACGTATCACACCACGCGCCGCGATTGTTGACCTGTCAGATCGACCCCGACAAGATCGGCTTGCTGATCGGACCGGGGGGCAAGAACATCCGCCAACTCCAGGAAGAGACCGAAACGGTTATCGAAGTGGACGAAGACGGCAAGGTCATGATCGCCGGTACTGACGGTGATTTGGCCCGCCAGGCGCAGGAGCGGATTGAAGCCATGACGGCCACGGTTCAGGTCGGTAAGATCTACACCGGAACGGTCAGTAGCATCAAGGACTTCGGAGCGTTTGTCGAAATCCTGCCAGGCCGTGACGGATTGTGTCATATCAGTGAAATGTCCAGCGGTTTCATCAATGACGTTGGCGAGATCTGCCAAATTGGTGATGAAATGCAGGTGATCGTGATCGACGTGGACGACAACGACCGCGTCAAATTGAGCCGTCGCCAGGCGCTGGAAGAATTGGGCATCGAAGATGAACTGGCCGTGGCTGCCGTAGAAGCTGGTGGCAAGGGCGATGAATTTGAGGCTGGCGCGGAAGGTGAAGGCTACGAACGCTCCGATCGCGGCAGGGATCGCGGTGGCTACTCCGAGGAAAGTGGTGGCGGGGGCCGCTACGATCGAGATCGCGGCGATCGTGGACGACGCGGTGGCGGCGGTGGCGGTGGCGGCAACCGTGGCCGCGGCGGTGGATCCGGCGGACGTAATCGCGGCGGAGGCGGAAGTGGAGGCCGCGGTGGCAGCGGTGGCAGCGGTGGTGGTGGCGGCGGCCGACGTGGTGGCGGACGCGGGCAAGGCGGCGGTGGCGGTCGAGATCGACGCTGATTACGTCCGGTGAATGAATTGAGCCTGACCGGTTTCCAATCGATGTCAGGCTTTTTTTGTACTGCTTCCTTTATACGGCTGCCAGTTTGGCGGGATTCCTGACCAGGAAAATGGCTGAACGCAGTGCTTCAGGCTTGAAACGCAGCGCTTCAGAAAAACGGCTTTGATACGGCGTGCCAGCTGTCGCAAGCGGCACTGTCGCTTTGACCGCAATGGATCCATTCCCAGTTCAACGAGGGATGTGGCTTGAATTTATCGTCCGACGAATACATCCAACGGCTGCGTCAACAGTACCAGGAACTGGCAACCCTGGCAGGCTCGTTGGCTCACGAGATCAAGAATCCGCTCTCGGTGATCCGTATGAACATCGAGTTGCTGGGCGAGGATTTTGAGGAAATGAACTCGCCCGAGGGGCGCAAGGCGTTAAACCGGGTCGAAATACTGCAGCGCCAATGCGTGCGGCTGGAAACCATGCTGAATGATTTCCTGCGATTCACCCGGTTGGATAATCTGGAGTTGAAAGCAGGCAATATCAATGAACAAATTCTGCTGGTCTTGCAGCTGTTTGAAACCCAGGCGGCCAAGCAGAAGGTGGAAATCCAACGTTATCTGGAGAGCGATATCCCCAGTATAAAAATGGAATCGCAGACCTTTCAGGCGGCCCTGGTCAACTTGGTCAAGAACGCGCTGGAGGCGATGCCGGACGGCGGCCAATTGATGGCTCGAACCCGGCTCACGCGCCAAGGTGTTGCGATCGACCTGATCGACACGGGCTGCGGAATGGAATCGGAAACGCTGTTGAAGATGTTCGATACGTTTTATACGCGGAAAGACGGAGGTAGTGGACTGGGGCTACCGACGGCCAGGAAAATTATCGAAGCCCACGGTGGTCGCATTGCCGTGCAAAGCGAAGTCGGCCAGGGAACGAAATTCACGATCGAATTTCCTTCGCCGCCAAGAATCAACGAATCCCCTTCGACGGAAAACCATTGAAACTGTTTCGCAAATTGGATGATTTTCCCGCGTCCTTACGGGGCGGAGCGCTGACGATTGGCAATTTCGACGGCGTTCATCGGGGCCATGCGCGGATCATCGAGCGACTGAAGTTCCACGCCGATGCCTGCGGGGGCTCAGCCACGGTGTTCACTTTCGATCCTCATCCGGTACGCTTGCTACGCCCCGATCAAACCCCACCGCCACTGACCTGGACCGATCGCAAAGCGGACCTGTTGTCGGAGTTGGGTGTGGATGCGGTCATTGCCTATCCCACCGATGAAACGTTCCTGCAATTGAGCAGTTGGGAGTTTTTTGAACAGATCGTGGTGCGAGCGATGGGTGCCCGAGCGATGGTCGAAGGACCGAATTTTTTCTTCGGTCGCAATCGTGAAGGGGATGGAGAAAAGCTCAGGCAATTCTGTCGGGATGCCGAAGTTGCGTTGGAAATCGTGACGCCCGTCCGCGTTGGCGATGATTATGTATCCAGCAGTCGGATCCGGGATCTGATTCGTCAGGGCAACGTGAAATTGGCCGGCGAGTTGTTGACTCGAGCCTATCGTATTCGTGGCATGGTGACGCATGGAGCGGCACGAGGTGCCAAAATCGGTTTTCCCACCGCCAACCTCGCCGGAATTGATACACTGATTCCGGCCAACGGCGTGTACGCAGGGCGAGTTCATATCGACCATCGTGCCCATCTGGCGGCGATCAACATTGGTCCTAATCCAACGTTTGGGGAGCGGTCGCGGAAGGTCGAAGTGCACATACTTGATTTTGAAAACTCGATTTACGGCTGTCCAATCGAGGTTGATTTTCTTGAGCGGCTGCGCGAAATCCGGCAATTTGATTCGGCCACCGAGTTGAAACGGCAATTGACGGACGACATCGCACAGGCGCGACGTATTGCGCGAGGTTGAATACATACCATGGAAATGAAAGTCGATTGGAATCGCTTTGGCGAGATCCTGCACGAATCCGAAAACGTCGTGCTGACAAGCCATATTCGGCCCGATTGCGATGCGTTGGGGAGCTGTCTCGGCATGGCCGGTATTCTCCGACGGTTGGGGAAGTCCGTGCGGATCGTCTGCGGCCAGAAGACGCCACCCAACCTGCGGTTCATTGACCCGGATCACCAGATCTTGGAGATCGGCTCGGATATCTCGGCGGATCAGCTGGCCGATGCTGACCTGCAAATGGTCCTGGACACCAGTGCATGGGTTCAATTGGGCTCCATGGCCGAAGTTATTCGAGGATTGTCCTGCAAGAAAATCATCCTTGATCACCACGTGGGTCAGGATGAGATGGGAGCAGAATTGTTCAAGGATACGACTGCGGAAGCGACGGGAAGATTGGTGGTGGAGGCGGCGGATCACCTGGGCGTGGCATTGACCGCCGTCGAAGCCATGCCGTTGTTCGCGGCTCTGGCCACCGACACCGGCTGGTTCCGGTTTCCCGCCGTGACGGCCTTGACCTATCGCACGGCCGCCCGGCTGATCGAAGCAGGGGCCGTGCCGTCGGAATTGTACGGGTACCTGTATGAACGCGAAACGGTTGTCCGCGTGCGATTGCGAGGTGTGGTCATGTCGCGAATTGAGGTCGAATTCGATGGCCGTCTGGCACACACCTTCATCAAACCTGAGGACTACGAATTGACCGGTGCCCTGCCCAGCGACACCGAGGATCTGGTCAACCTGGCACTTGCCATCGAAGGTACCTGTTTCGCCGTAATTCTTGTCGGGCAACTCGACGGGGGGTACAAGATCAGCTTTCGCAGCCGGTGTGGTGTGGCCTGCAACGAAGTGGCCTCGAAATTTGGCGGCGGCGGACATAAAGCAGCCGCGGGTGCGTTTGTCGAAGGTAGCCTGGAGCAGGTTTCGCAAGCGGTGTTGGAGCATGTTCGAAAGTGCTTGCAGGCGGAGTTTGCCACCCGGAAATGAAATGCATGCTTTCCCTGCTGGCAGATAGCGGGTCTGGCTGGATTCATGCCGGGATGCGTACGAAAAAGTGATATGCGGTGGCGGCTGGCGACGATGGATAACAGCATCGCCAGGTGTTAATCGGAAAAAGCCATGTCGTGAGGCAGCGGATCAATGTGTCACCGATGGGCCGGCGAGTGAGCTCGTTAGACTTGTTCCTTCGCCCGTTTTCCTGACCAGGATCTGTCTGGACGTGGCGGTGTGCGACTGAAAATCGCGAATTTCACGGTCACTTGAGGACTTGGTTTGTCAGCAACTATGTGGTGTCCGGACTGTCAGGAAGAATTTCCCATCGTGGTGGGGTCGGAAGTCCAGGTGTGTCCGAAGTGTCGCGCTGCATCCAGCAAGGGGCGTCTGCGTCGGCGTGTTCCTCATTTGCACCCTGGCGCCGAACGGACCGCCCGCATTCGTATCGATGGTCCGCACGAGTCAGGCCGAACTGCGGATCCCGGCGGTGCGGATCGCCTGCGGAAGCCCTTGTTTCGTTTTCCCCTTTCCAGATCGCCGATTCACCTCGTGATCTTCGGCCTGTTTGTATTCCTCGTCGGTCAGTCCATACTGGCATGGGCGTTCTTGACGGGGCACTTTCTGGCCTGGAGCGTTGCCAATCTGATTACGGTATTCGGGATGGTGATCGCGTTGTTATCGATAGCCAGCACACTGCGGAATTTTGAGCGGCGGTTTAACGCACTTCAGGACGTGTCGCTGCGATCGCATCGTGGGCGGAATCGGCGCAAGCACGTCGGCGGTACCCGGAAGCGTAGCTGATGGAACCATCGCAGATTCCCCGTCGGGTGAGGGCGCTATTCCTGAGCGATCTGCATCTGGGTTGTCGCTTGTCGAGGGGGGCCAGCAGTCTGCCATTGCTGAAGCTGATCCAAACACCATCACTGTACCTGGTCGGTGACGTGGTGGATGTCACCCGGATGTCGCGGCAGTGGTATTGGCCGATAGAACATCAACAGGTGGTGGAGCGTATCTGCCAGCTGGCATCCACGGGGACTCAGGTACACATTGTGCCGGGCAACCATGACGAGTGTTTTCGGTACCCGGGCTATTTTAGCCGCCAGTCGTCACCCAATATATTGAGGATCGAGCAGATTTGCCGACCGCTAATGCGAATGCAGACGTCCGAAACGTTTGATTTTACCACGCTGTCTGGAAAGCGATTGCTGGTGTTGCACGGTGACTTGTTCGATCGCATCAGCGGGGATCGGGGCGGCATCACTCAGATCGGCTCACGCATTTTCGACCGCTTCAATTGGTGGTTGCCGGATCGGCTGAACCATGGGATTCGAGGGTTTTTCAAATGGCTGTTGGCTCGGCCTGACAGGGTCGAAGCGGCCATCATCGCGGAGGTCAGGCGAGCAGGATACGACGGCGTTGTCTTTGGCCATCTGCATCGTCCTCAATTGAGGCGAGTCGATGGACTGGTGGTCGCCAACATCGGCGACTGGATGGAAAACCGTTCGGTGCTGGTGGAGACCGTGGAGGGACGACTGGAGTTGATCAACGCTGGAAGGTCGGTTCAGCAGCTGGATTGAATGTGATCCGGGCACGGACCGTCACAGTCGCCGATTCATTTCCGTGGCCAATCCAACTACAATGACGGGTTTGTGATTGCCTGTTGGATCAGACCAGATGAAGCCTGCGAATCGCTTGTACCTGTTGACCGGATGCCTGCTTGTTTTCACGGGCGCTTCTGCCATTGGCCAGACGAACAAGCCGGCGGTATACGATGCGGCGACGAGGCTGCAATGGTACTCGCAACATCTGAGTATGCGCGATCATTCGCCTTACGATGGTTTGCGATGGAAACACATCGGTCCCCAGTTGATGAGTGGGCGACATTACCGATCTCGCCAAGCCACTCGATCAACCGTTCACATTTTTTGCCGCGACGGCTTCTGGCGGGCTTTGGAAGACGGTGAATGAAGGCACTACCTGGAAACCGATCTTCGAAGACGCTCCCAGCGCGTCCATGGGGGCCGTTGCGGTCGATCCCCGGGATTCGAATACGGTTTGGCTGGGCACGGGCGAAGCCAATATATTTCGTAGCAGCATGTCGGGAACGGGCATCTATCGATCGACCGATGGCGGGGAATCATGGCAACACCTGGGTCTTGCGGATACCCATCATATTGCCCGGATTGTGGTCCATCCTGAAAATTCCGATGTCGTTTACGTGGCCGCCTCGGGTCACGAGTATACCGAAAACGACGAACGAGGCGTTTTTGTTACCCGCGATGGCGGGGTGACGTGGGAAAGGGGGTTGTTCGTTGATTCGATGACCGGGGCAATCGACCTGGTGATGGATCCATCCGATCCCCAGGTGCTTTACGCGGCCATGTGGCGACGGATTCGTCGACCCTGGAGCGATCCACTTCCCGGACCCGGTAACGGTGTTTTCAAATCCGTCGATGGCGGAACCAGTTGGGAGCCGATCAACCAGGGTTTGCCCGTCGACGATACCTGCGGCCGAATTGGTATCGCCATCGCGGCTTCCGATGCGAACGTGTTATACGCGCTGATCGACAGTCACCACATCAGCCGGGAAGCGGAAGAGGACGAACGGGATGCCTACGGACGTTCGAGGCAGGATGTGATTCGAGGGGCAGTCGTGTACCGAACCGACGATGCTGGAAAAACGTGGGTGCCGGTCAGCGAAGACAGTCGCCGGATGCAGAGACTGTATTCGACCTACGGTTGGGTTTTCGGACAGATTCGCGTCGATCCCCGCGACGAAGACGTGGTCTACGCCCTGGGTATTTCGTTGTTGAAATCAGTCGACGGTGGCCGCAAGTTCAAACCACTGGACAGCCCCGGGTTGCATGGCGACCATCACGCCCTCTGGATCGACCCGGAAAACAGCGATCATCTGATCAACGGCAACGATGGGGGTGTCAATATTTCCTACGACGGTGGAGCGACGTGGAAGGACCTCGATAATCTTCCTGTCGTTCAGTGTTATAACGTGGCGGTTGACAATGCCGAGCCATTCAACGTTTACATTTCCATTCAGGACAACGGCAGTTGGCGGGGGCCGTCCAATCATCGGCCCGGTCGCAATGAACGAATCAACTGGCGGCGTATTCCGGGGGGGGAGGCCAGTCACATGCAGGTCGATCCCGACGACCCCGATACATTTTACTCGGAATCGTTTTACGGAACTTTGCTGCGGTCCAATTTGAAAACGGGCCAGACAAAACGGATTGTGCCCAAGGTTGGCAAGGATGAACCACCGCTTCGAGGTCAATGGTTAGCCCCTTTCCAACTTTCCACACACAATTCCCGGATTGTCTATCACGGCCTGCAGTCGGTATTCCGCTCGCTGGATCGTGGCGATCATTGGCAACGGATCAGCCCGGATTTGTCGCACGACGATCCCCAGCAACGCGGGAACATCCCTTTCGCCACGATCACTTCACTAAGTGAATCGCCCGAAACATTCGGTTTGATCTACGCGGGAACGGACGACGGACGGGTTCATCGAACCCGTAACGGTGGTTATTCATGGGATGAAGTGACAACGGGTCTGCCTCGAAAATGGGTTTCGCGGATGGTCGCTTCGCAGCATGATGAGGCTACCGTGTTTTTGACCATGAATGGCAAACGCGATAATGATTTTCAAGCCTATGTCTTCCGTTCCCTGGATTGCGGTGAGACGTGGGCCGATATCAGCGACGGGATTCCGGGCGGCCCGGTGAACGTGATTCGGGAGGATCCCTTTCGGAAAGAGGTCTTGTACGTGGGGACCGATTTGGGCGTCTATATCAGCGCCGATGCCGGTCTGAGCTGGGATGTCCTGGGTCGTGGCCTGCCGATTACGTTTGTTCATGACCTGGTGATTCAGGCTCGCGAGAAAACCGCGGTGATCGCAACGCACGGGCGGGGTGTTTTTACACTGGACATCTCCGACCTCGGCAGAAAAACGGGGAAATGATCATTGACACCGGCCCAATCCGCTGGAATTGGTTAGAATACGGCTTGGTTGAAGTTGGACTTTATCGTTCTGAAAGTATGTGGAGGTGGCGGATGAAACGAACCCTGATGCTCCTGGCATTGACTGGTTTCCTGATTTCAGGATGCAGCCAGCCAGAAGCCGTGAAAGACAAGGATTCAGGCGGCGACGAACAGGCAGCCGTAAGGAATAATAACGACCGCAGTAATGCCGGCGAGATGGCGGCCAAGCTGCGGGATCAGGCTGCCGGAGTCGGTACAACCAAACCTGCCACCATGGACGTCGAGGGAGACGATTCGCAAGGTGGCGAAGTCGCGACAATTGAGTCCGAGGCCAAGACGCCCGCGGAAGTACTACGGGAATTGAGAAGTCGCTCTGCATCCAGCGAAGAGCTTTTCGCGTTCGTTGAAGAGTATCCATCTACAGAGCAGGCATTTGAAGCATTGCAGTCGCTCGCAGAGGCAAGGGGCTCCGGCGATTCGAAGTCCAAATTGTTGCAGCTGTTGAATCAGCAGTTTGTCACCAGTGATGCGGTCGATGATCCCGTTGCATTGCAGGCGGCCATGATGGTATTGGGGCTGTCCGATCCGGAAGACCGAAAGGAACTGATTTCTGCGTTTGGCAAGCGTTTTGTGACGGATCGCGAGCAGCTGGACGACGTCGCGATGAGGGCGCTTTCCGCCTTGATTCCAAGTAGCTCTTCGAATGCGCTGGACCAGTTGTTGACCAATCTGGTCGACAAGTTCGCCAATGATGAAAATGTTCTCCGGGTGGTGCAGCAGTTGGAGCGAGGCGTTCCCAAGCCGGAAGTGGAGCGGTTCCTGCAGGGCCTTGCCGAGGAGTCGACCGATGACAAGGTCAAGGGTTCGGCCATGATTACGCTGGCGAAGTACTATGCGGCGCTACCGGACTTCAAGTCATACGTCGATGACGAACGTTTTGCGCGACAGTTTCCCGATTCGGTCGATTACATCCGGGAATTTGAACCGGAGCAGCACGCCGAAAAGATCGAGAGTCTGCTTGGTCGTGTCAGTGCGGATTTTGCCGATGTACCAGCTGGACGGGGGAAAACTCTCGGAGAACTCGCTGAAGGCGAGCTGTTCGTGATCAATCATCTAAGCGTGGGTAAACAAGCTCCGGATATCAATGGTGAAGATCTGGACGGGGAACCGTTCAAACTGAGCGAGTATCGCGGCAAGGTCGTGATGCTCGATTTCTGGGGGGATTGGTGACCGCCCTGCCGGGCTATGTACCCGCACGAGCGGTCGCTCGTAAAACAACTGTCGGATAAGCCTTTCGCCCTGATTGGGGTCAATAGCGATCGCGATCGCGAAAAGATTCGCGAGGTTGTCAAGGAAAAGAACCTGACTTGGCGAAGCTTTTGGAACGAAAGTGGTGAAGATGGAAAGATTTCCGATGACTGGCGAATCAAGGGTTGGCCAACGATTTTTGTCCTCGATGCAGATGGTGTCATTCGATACAAGAATGTCCGGGGCGACGCGCTGGACGAAGCCATTGAATCACTGTTGGCCGAGATGGGCCACGAAGTGAGCATCACGCACGACGAGGAGGAATCAGGCAGCGAAGACAGCAATCCCTGACCTCAGCAAGTATCGACATCCAAAGCCAATGCTTCGGCATTGGCTTTTTGTTTGTGGGTTCGGTTGCTGGGCGTATGAACCGGGCATGCTTCGGATGGTGGCGATATCAGTTCCGCTGGATCTGAATTGACGGAATGGATCCCGCCTGATCGTGGAATGAGTGAACGGTTATTCAGGCAGGGCAAGCACGAATACCGTCGCAGTACGATGGCCCATTCCGGCCAGGGACCGCCCGGCCAGGGCCCGAGTCGCTTTGCCTGTCGTGCCTGTCGGGCGGATCATCCAATATTGAGGGCCGGAGAACGGTTCTTCGGCAGAGCGTCTCGACCGGGTCGGGAGCTTTGACCAAATGGCAACGGGAACATCCGCATGGGGCAGGTGCTTCCGTTGATTTTCAGCGGGACTGAATTCCCGCCGGCCGATGCAGTGCGAGTGAGAGAGTTGATTTCTGGACAGCTGAAAATTGATGAATAACAGCTCAAGATCGAAAGATCGCTTTCGTGATTTTATTCGTAAGTTTCGCAACGGTGAACTGAAGTCACAGCGTGAAGCGGCCGAGAATGAAGGGACTGGCGAAGACGACCAGGACCATAAGCGGAAGCGCCGAAGCTATCTGAGACTTTATGCCAAGCGACTATGGCCTCATTGGAAACTGGTGGCCGTGTTGGTGCTGTTATCAATTGCGGTTTCGCTGTTGGAGATCGTGCAACCGCTATTTGCACGGTACATCTTCGATAAAGTCCTGCTATCCGACAATACCGCCGATCAGAAGATTCAGCACTTGAACCTGGTTGGACTGACATTCGTCACTCTGGTCATTTTCACCGTTGTGCTGGGTATCATCCGCAGCTGGAATCAGCGATTGCTGAACGTACGCGTGATCCTGACATTGCGCCGTGGGCTGTTTGATCGTTTGTTGAAATTGCCCTTGGACCGGCTTTCGGAAATGAAAGTGGGTGGCATCATTGCCCGTTTGACCGACGACATCAACAAGACGTCGGGCTTGATGCAGATGGCGGTCATTTCGCCGGGCGTGGCCGTGTTGCGATTACTGATCGCGATGGTAATCCTGTTTTTCATCAGCTGGCGACTGGCTCTCACGGCCCTGGCGGTGATTCCGCCCATCATGCTGTTGAGCATGATCGCGATTCGCAAGATCCGACCGATCTATCGCGCGATCCGTCGGGAAGTATCCCAGGTCGACGGCCGCGTCGGCGAGGCGTTTCAGGGGATCCGCGCTGTGCGGGCATTTGGCGGAGAGAATCGGGAAGAGACGGAATATGCTGTCGGCCACCATACGATTACCCGCATGCGGATGTTCGCCGCCAAGCGGGAGATCATTGTCTGGAGTACCTGGGGGATGATCATTGCCCTGAACACGGTCGTGGTGCTGTGGGCCGGTGGCTACTGGAACATCCGCGGACATGCGTCGATCGGCGACATTGTGGCCTTTCAGGTGTATGTCTTGTATCTGTTGAATCCGGTCTGGCAGATTGTCGAATCCTTGACGGAGTTGCAACGCTCGCTGGCAGCCATGGAACGCGTCTTTGAAGTGCTGGAATCGCCGATCGATAAACCGGACGATCCCGACGCGATTGAATTTTCGGGCCAGGTTGAAGCAATCCGATTCGAGGGGGTGTCCTTTGCCTACGAAACCGGCAGCGACGTCATTCGGGATTTTGATTTGACTGTTCCCGGTGGTACCGTCGTGGCGCTGGTGGGCCGGAGTGGTGCGGGCAAGACAACGATAACCGATCTGGTGGCCCGTTTCTACGATCCTACGGCGGGACGGATTACCCTGAACGGCAACGATCTGCGCAAGTTCAAGCTGAAGTCTTATCGCGATTTGTTGGGCGTCGTCCAGCAGGAGGTTTTTCTTTTCGATGGAACGGTGTTTGAGAACATCGCCTATGCCAATCGTGACGCGACTCGCGAGCACGTGGTTCAGGCCGCCACGCTGGCCAACGCGCACGAGTTCATCGTGGAACTGCCAGAGCAGTACGAATCGATTGTCGGCGAGCGTGGCGTGAAGTTGTCGGGTGGACAGCGGCAGCGATTATCGATCGCCCGGGCCCTGCTGGCCGATCCGCAAATCCTGATTCTGGACGAAGCGACCAGCAATCTTGACACCTACAGTGAACAGTTGATCCAGCGTTCGATGACCGAGCTTCTGAAGGATCGAACGACGTTCGTTATCGCGCATCGCCTGTCGACCATTACCCACGCCGACAGGATTGTGGTCATGGAAGAGGGGCGGATCGTCGAATCGGGTACTCACGACGAGTTGATAAAACATGATGGTGCCTACTCCGAGATGATCCGTAGGCAAAGCGAATCGATGACCCTCGTTTGAACGGCTGTGATTCACCTCGCTTGGCCACGTTCAACAGTCCGGCAGGACGATATCCAGCATTTCCGCCGGTCCTTCAGGAATCACTGTCGTGGATTGGCAGGCTGCCGGCACCAGGATGGTGCTGCCGATCCCCAGCGGTTGGTCGCTCGGGTCGTCGGCAAACCGGACGGTTCCGCCGGTGATCGCGAAGATATGCAGTCGGTCGTTGGCCCAGGTGCGAGGGCCGCGGAGCTTCCGGCGACGCATCGCAAATTTGCCGCTGTCGACCAGCCAGTCAGCTTTCGCGCCGTCACCGTCGATGGGTTTGCAGGGCAGGACCGGCCCTCGATCAAAATCAATGGCTCGCAATCCCAGATCGATATGCAGCGGGCGAGACATCCCGTTTTCGTCGACCCGATTCCAGTCAAACAGGCGAAACGTGGCGTCACTGGCCTGCTGAATTTCAGCGATCAACAGGCCGCCCCCAATGGCATGCACGGTGCCGGCCCGGATCAGAATGCAATCACCTGCCCGCGGCTCAAAGCTGGACAAGATCTGATCCGTGGTGCCCTGTTCGATGGCGTCGAGCATCTGTTCCCGTCGGACGCCCTGCTTCAGCCCCGCATAGATCTTCGCGCCTGGATCGGCGTGCATGACGTACCATGCTTCCGTTTTACCCAGGTCGGGTGGATTTAATTCGGCCGCCATTTCATCATTCGGATGAACCTGCACCGACAGATTCGATTTAGCATCGAGGAATTTGAGCAACAATGGGAATCGGCCTCGCAGATACTCCGGCAGCGAGGGATCGTAAATACGATCCAACATCCGCTGCCCCAACAGTTCGCGGCCATGTTGTTGCACCAGCTGGGACAACGTCCTGCCTTTGAGTGGGCCAAAGGCAACCACGCTCTGATCTGCCCCATGATCGACCACCTCCCAGCTTTCCGCGCAGGCCTCGCGGCCAATCGGCTTGGCCAGTATCGTTGCCAGTCGGTGGCCACCCCAGATATAGCGACGGAATACGGGTTCAAAGCGCAGTGGATACATGCTCAGGTCTTCGGGCGGAGGGTACGGACTGGATGAGGCGGCAATAAAATGTGATTTCTGATACGGTCGCCTCAACAAACCAGGACCAGGGATGGTGATTCGGCTTTCGAAAAGCCGCCAGCCGAACCAGAATAAGGGTAACGCAAAGCCTCTCCCCCACAACAGTCTATCCATGCCACTCTACGACGAGAACGAGGACCTTTTCGAAGACACCCGGATGAGCTTCGGCGAGCATCTGGAGGAACTGCGCAAGGTCCTGATCCGGTCATTGATCGGCGTGGCGGTTGGCTGCGTCGTGGGGTTTCTGTTCGCGGAACGCGTCGTCCATCTGTTGCAACGCCCGTTGGAAAATGCACTCACGCGGTACTACGTGATGGAAGGTGGCGAGAAACTACGTTCGGAGAATGGTTACCTGCCCCCGGAATACGACCATTGGTTGAACAAAGAGCAGAAAATTCCAGAAACGGTTCTGGTCGATCCGGCGGAGTTGGTCCAGGCGTTGCAGGCGATCAGTCCGGCAATTTCGGCGGCACCGGCGTCGCCTCCCTTCCGCTTCCGTGCGGACGATTTTGACAGGGCGAAGCTTCCCCTCCTGTGTGCCGACTGGTCGCAAATGGCTGTCCCTGATGAGGTCCCTGACCAGGCGGTGGCCCCTGGCGAGGTGGTGCGTAAGCAGTGGCAGCTGCTCTGGGGTTTGATGCCGGTCGAAGACCAACAACTCATTACCCGGATCGGGGCCATGACTAACGTGTCGACCGCGGCAGTCGCCGAGTTGGCTGAAGTTCTGAATCGCCTTTTGGCACAGGACGAAATTCACGAATCGGAGTGGTTTGCTGGGCTGATCGAATCGAAATCCCGCTCCTATTTCGAAATGATGGTGCCCAACCAGCAGAATCCGCTACCGGAAATGAAACGCCAACTGCAACAGAATTACGCCCCTGGTCTGAGCCAGCAGATAAATCGGATGTTGATTTCACGGTCATTGGGACTGACGAATTCGGGTATGCAGGTCAAGTTAACACCAATCACCATCTGGAAGTCCGCCAGGTATCGTGCTCAATCGCTGGGTGCAACGGAAACGTTCATGATTTGGGTCAAGGCGGGTGTGGTTACCGGATTGATTTTGGCCAGCCCCTGGGTCTTCTACCAACTCTGGACCTTCGTGGCAGCGGGCTTGTACCCAACCGAACAGAGGTACGTCCATGTCTTTCTACCCATCAGCCTGTTGCTGTTCTTTTCCGGTGCCCTGTTGGCCTTCTTTTTTGTATTTGAACCGGTGCTTGATTTTCTGTTCAGTTTCAATGCGCGCATGGGCATTTCACCGCATCCCCGTATCAACGACTGGCTGAGTTTCGTGTTGTTTCTGCCACTGGGTTTCGGACTGGCTTTCCAATTGCCACTGGTCATGTTGTTCGCCAATCGCACGGGGCTGATTTCCATTGAATCGATGACCGGAAAATGGCGGATTGCCGTCGTGGCGATTTTTGGATTGTCGATGCTGTTAACGCCAGCGGATCCGGTCAGCATGATCATGCTGGCCTTTCCATTAACCGGCCTTTATTTTCTGGGAATCCTGCTCTGCCGCTGGTTCAACCAGCCGACAGATCCGTATTACGATCCGGTAACGCAATCGGATTCCTGACCGTCGTATCCTGATTCAGCAGGCAGCCGAACTCATTTGGGTGGGTGAATTTCCCGCAGCCGACGCAACAATTTTTGCTGGTAATCGGCTAATCGGTTCTGATCCACCGGATAGCTCAACCCTTGCAGAGACGTGTTGTCGGCGGCGATGGCGGACTTGATTCGGCTGGCCAATTCCCGTTGCCGCGGGCTGAGTAGTTGGTCGATCGGTTTCTGGTTCGCAATCGCCGCATTGATCCGGCAAGCCTGCGGTTGTGTTAAGGGTAGGTAGCGATAATGGGTTCGATTGAGGTAGTACTTTTGATCGAACGGCTTGGCATCTCGCATCGCGCCCGATGCCATCCGGACATTGTCACCGGCAATGGAACGCGCGATTTGAAACTGCTCGTCACTGTGCGTGTAAACCCAAGAGGCGCAGTCGAACGACTGAGCCATCTTCAGCAATGAAGCGTAGTCAACGACTGAAGGCAGGTATTTTACCTCGACCACTTCCAGCTGATCGCGCCAACCGGCTCGTGTCGATACCACACCACCAATACCACCCAGCTTTGCTTCACCTTCCCAGTAGCAGTGCATCGCAAATTCAGCAGTCTGTACGTGGCGGTTATCACCCGACGATATCAGTGATAGATAGTCGGGAATTGGCTCGCCAGCTGCCCTTAAAGCCGCCATCATGCGATTAGCGGTGCCGTCGGTATTCCAGACACGATCCTGCCGCGGAAGGATGTCGTCTTCTTCGTGATTGAGATAGCGAACGACCGGATTGTTCCAGGCTGGTTCTTCGAATCGACTGAGCACGTTGGCGTCACCACCCGGTTTGTTATTGAATATGGCGACCGGCACGAACAGATCCTCGATCGCCTCGACCAGTAGCGGATGCGACAACGGCTGGTTTCCGTAATTCTGACAGGTTTGGCACCCCGGCACTTCCTGGAACAGGAGGAAGATTGGTTTTCCATCGCTCCGCGCCCGGGATTTTGCCTGTTCAAAATTACGATTCCAGTGGACTTCTCCCAATTCAACGTGTTCGTGGAAACTCGTCTGGTCATCCGGCGAGCCAAGACCTGACACGACAATCAGACCGGAATGCAGCAGGAAACCGGCTGACAGGACCATGCGGAATGCAAAAGTAATCAGGTTCACTTAACCCCCCTCTGGCCGGCCAGCCTTCATCGGACGGCCGCAGTACCGTGTTGGACAGGACAGGCTACCTGGCCTGAACTTGGAGCCCTGATTTTAGGGCACGTAGCGGTTCGATGTAGCTTCGATTCGCCAGATTCGGCCAAAAACCAACGCCACGGTTGCCAGCGTCTGAGGACACCGATCTGGTGGAGTGGCGCCAGATGATCGAGGGTCTCCAGATGCGTCAGGTATTGCAAGACCACGCGCGACCTGCTTTGTCCCATGCGCGACCCGCGCTGCTACTTGGAGAATTCCCGGCACGTCAAGGATGCTAATGCATTTTCAACGTTGTCTTGCACGGCAAGACAAGCTCGCAGCGCTAGCAACTGCATCCATCTTGCATGGCAAAACAAGCTCGCAGCGCAAGCAAGTGCATCCATCGAGTGGATTTGTCGGTAGGCCGTTGCTATTGCATCGGTCGGGTGCCATGAAGATGAATTCTGAAATGCTATAGAAAGAGTTCACCAATCGGAATTGGAAAGGCCGATCCCCCGACCTTTGCTGATGACCGATCCGTGCCTGCTGATCAGCAATCGAAACTGCCTAACGTCCGCTTCCGCCGCTGTTGACGGTACCCGTAGCCGGGGAACGTTCACGAAAGATTCGGCCCTGGTCCTTGCCGTCGTTGCGGACAATGGTCGCACGATTGTGCATACCCATCCAGTTCATCATCTTCCGCAAGTCGACCACCGGTACCGAATTGGCTTCCGCCTGTTCCTCCAGTTCGCGCATCGCATTATTCAAACCGGCTTGCAGTCCATCACCCGTAGAGCCTCGGACCAGATATCTGGTGGAGGAATCGATGTTGCCGATAATTTTGCCATCTTCGTCGTTCTGCGCGACGACCGTTCCACCATTTTTCTCGATCATCAAATTGAAGCGGAGCCGGTCGGAATTCCCGTCGCCATCCAGATCAATAAATCCGGCCAGGGCGATCGGTACACTGTATCCCGGATCCCACGTGGGGGTGACCACATTATCCCCTTTCTTGATGGGGTAGATCGGGTCGTATTCCGTAACGCGAGCCCGCGCGGTGTGGGCGCCGGTCACTTCCAGTACCTCGATTTTGGCTTTCTGTGCGTTTTCTTCAAAGTTGTTGACCGAGCTGTCATAGACGGAGAATGTCATGTTCGGCCGCAGGCCATCGGCTCTGCCGATATCCAGAAAGGCGTATCTTCCCGCTACCCGCAGAATTCGTCCGTCGGCCAAATCGAAATTCTCGGTGGTCAGTTCCACGATGCGGTTTTTGAGCGTTTCGTTGTCACTGGCCAACATTTCATTGGAAGTGCTTAATTTGTCAATCTTGTCACCCAGCTCGGCGCGGACATTTTCCAGCGTGTTGTTGGACTTGGTCAGTTCGGCGCGGGAAAACTGAAGGGCTTCATTCAGTTTCTTCTCGTTGGCCTGGTAAAGTTCCTTGGCTTCCTGGAGATCCTTGGTCTTGGCCATCAACTGCTTCTCGGTTTCGTCCAACGTTTTCTGCTGGGCCGCCAGCTTGTTCTGGAAATCCAATTGGTCCTGTTCGTTCTGTTTTCTCGCAACCGCCAACTCGTTATGTTTCTTGGCCGTGACAGAGATCAAATTCCGTACTACGCCCGACCAGGTCAGGTCTTCCGCTTGATCGTCTTCCGTGCGGGCGATGAACTGTTGCATATCGCGATCGTAGGTTGCCTGGACGTCCCGAATTCGCTGAACCACGTTCTTGATCGCGGATTGTTGGGCCTGGTCGAGTGTGCTGTCATTCGAAATCCGTTCGACGGTCTTGAATTTCGTGGGGACTTCGGCCGTGCTTTCGCCCTGATCGCCGACATAGGCCCGCAGGATTTCCGCTTCAATCTGATGAGCTTCGCGGACTTTCTTTTCGACGTTCAAATCGGATTTGGCCTTGCCCATGCCTTCATAGAATTCGTTGGCCTTGGACCAGCCAAAGAATGTCAAGAGACCGAGAATCAACACCAACAGCACCAAAATGATCACGGCGATCAAGTAACCCTGGTTTTCTCTCGCTGCCATTCAAATCCCCTTCAAAGCAGTGTCTGCGACGGCCGGTCACGATTTGAAAATCGAATCGCTCCGCCTGTGACCAACCTGGCGAGCTGCTCGGTAATGCGACGTCCGGCCGAGATGGGCAGAAAATACCTACGGCAACGAAACATCCTCATTTTCGATTCTAGATGGACCTTTATAGGTGTCAAACCAAAGCGGAGTAATCAAGCGGGAGGAGGAGGCTAAATCTTCCGATTGTCCCGTTTTCCTCGTTGCGCGGTCCATAAAGGCGACGTGATCGTGCCAAGTCCTTTATTCCATTCTGGTCGACTCGCTTGCCGTCTCCTTTGCGGGCAGGCCGGATTCTCCTCCGTTTCATAGCCTTGGACCAGCTGTCGAAGTCAGCTTCCATAAAGAAAAATCGCGAGGTGGTAATTGACGCACTGGGTGCCTGGTCGGTGTTTGTCACCGGCCTGGTTGGTTCGTCTGTCTTCGATTTGGTAAACGAATGCGCAGACGACGCATTCGTGCCACGATGGCCGCGTGCTGAAAAATCAATCATTCTTCGCAACCAAACCTTAACGCATGTGGAATCTGGAATCGTAAAAGATTAATCTAGGCTTTGGAAATTGACTAATCGTGGGGAGGTCCAGGCTGCTGCCGAGACATGGCGGATAGGGATGGTTTTCGGCAGGAGCTTCGCTTGGCTATTACGAGACAGAACCTGATCGCTTCCAGTGACGCCCTTCAAAGTGAGTGCGGTAGAATCCAACAGCGGAACCAAATTCCTCCACCGGGAACGTTCAACTTTTCTCAGGCAGTAAGCGGCAGTTGTACTTGGCTCCCTTTTTGCGTTGGCGATTGCATGAAAGCGACGACAGCTGTTTTCGGCGATCAGGTTAGTGCTTGAGGGTAATTACGGGAATCAGGAAATCTGGAACAATCGAAGTTGGCGGCACCTCTTGTAATTGGATTATCCGGCGGCGTTGCCAGTGGCAAGAGTACGGTCGCCCGCATGTTTGCGGAGTTGGGGGCCGTGGTTCTGGACGCGGACCGCATTGGACATGAGGTACTGGAGGAGGAAGAAGTTAAACGGGAGTTGTATCAAACCTGGGGTGAGAGAATTTTCGATCATGGAGAAGTCAATCGGAAAACACTGGGGAAGATTGTCTTCGATCCCAAGCACGGAACCGAGCAGCTGGCATGGTTGGAGAGGATTACGCATCCCCGTATCGAGCGGCGAATCCGTGAGAGATTGGCAGAGCTAACCTCTGAGCCCTGCCCGGCGGTCGTGCTGGATGCGCCCCTGCTGTTCAAAGCTGGTTGGGATGAACTTTGTAAAGAACTGGTGTATGTGGAAGCGAATCAACGCGTCAGGCTCAATCGGGCAATGGTGCGGGGTTGGTCCCAAGAGGAATTTCAGGAACGTGAAAATCGCCAGATGCCATTATCGGTCAAGCGGGAGCGGAGTACCGAGATCATAGATAACTCCAACGGCCTGGCGAATACGTTAACGCAGGTCCGAGGAATGTGGAGAAAATGGGGATTGAAGATCCCGTTGAATCCAGACCGGTGACATGAATGATGCTCGTTCAACGGGCTGTCGCAGGCCGGTAGTCGAAATTCGGGAGAAAATAGCAGCAGTTATGTCTGAAAGCCACCGTTCCAACGCCAGAGATCGGACCAGTAGCCGCCGCGCTACAAAACGTCCTCATTCGAAATCCTCCGTACGGCGTCCGCATTTCGATGTCGACCCCGAGGTCAGGGAGAAGCTGCGCGAGCTGGAGGAATCTGGCGAACCGTTATCCATCGCCGAACAGATAGCCCGACAGGAATCGAAGCCGGTGGCAGAAGCTGGCCACGCGGGCGGCTCAGCGATGCGGATACCGTCAGTGTCAATTTACTGCAGCGGATGAAGATTGACGGGTTGCGCGAGCAGGCGCAACGGGAGCGGATTGAACACCCGGAATTGTTGAGTAAACGTGAACTGATCCTGGAAATCCTCAAACAGCGGGTCAAATCGAGGGGGCTGATTTACGGGGAAGGCACGTTGCAGATTCTCCCCGATGGTTTCGGGTTTCTCCGCAGTGCTGAACACCATTACCTGAGTTGTCCGGACGACATCTATGTATCGCCCAGTCAGATTCGAAAATTCAATCTGCGAAACGGGGCCATGGTGGCGGGGCAGATTCGGCCGCCCAAGGAAAATGAACGGTATTTTGCCCTGCTGCGGGTTGAATTGGTCAACGGTCAGGATCCAAACCAGATTGCTCGTTCGGTCCATTTCGACGATCTGACACCATTGCATCCGGACACACGGATAATGGTGGAATACGACCCGGAAGATGTCTCCACTCGGGTCGTTGACATGATGGTGCCGATTGGATTTGGACAACGTGGGTTGATCGTCAGTCCGCCCCGGGCCGGCAAGACCATCCTGTTGCAGAAAATGGCTCAAGCGGTTCTGCACAATTTTCCCGAGGCCTACGTGATCATGTTGCTGATCGATGAACGGCCGGAAGAAGTCACGGATATGGAGAGGCAAGTCAAAGGGGAACGCTGTGAGGTGATCAGTTCCACCTTCGATGAACCCGCGTCCCGACATATTCAGGTGGCCGAAATGGTGCTGGAGAAAGCCAAGCGGCTGGTGGAAACGGGCGTGGATGTCATCATCTTTCTGGATTCAATAACGCGGCTGGGGCGGGCCTGGAACTCCGAATGTCCACAGTCGGGAAAAACACTGTCCGGCGGACTGGACGCCAATGCGCTGCAGAAACCGAAAGCGTTCTTTGGTTCGGCCAGAAAGATCGAAGAAGGGGGATCGCTGACGATCCTTGCCACGGCGTTGATCGACACCGGTAGCAAGATGGACGATGTGATCTTTGAGGAATTCAAGGGGACCGGAAACATGGAAATTGTCCTCGATCGGGCCTTGGTCGATAAACGGATCTGGCCCGCGATTGACATCAATCGGTCCGGTACGCGACGGGAAGAAAAACTGTTGGATGCGGATGAATTCGAGCGAATATGTCTGGTGCGGCGCGCGTTGAGCGAAATGAACCCGACGGATGCGATGGAGATGTTGGTCAATCGTCTCCGCAAAACGAAGTCGAATGCCGAGTTCCTGATGAGCGTGAAGCCGGGCTCCGTTTGAAAACGACCCGCCAGCCGGTTCGGCCTGGTTGAACCCTTTGGTAGAATTCGGATTTACATTCTGGGACGGTTGTTGTGGTGAGCAAGCAGGAAATCCTCGTATTGGATTGCGCCGTGGGTGACGTCTCGTCGCGGTCTTTTGCTGTCGTCGTGTCAACATATCACCGGGCGCTGACGGCCAAATTGCTGGATGGCGCTTTGCAGACTCTGGCTGACGCTGGCGTGGCCCCGTCTCAGGTTGTTGTTGCCTGGGTGCCGGGTGCCTGGGAGTTGTCTGTGGCGGCCCGACGCCTGGTCGACGGTGTAGATGCAGTAATCTGCCTGGGGGCGGTGATCCGCGGTGAAACGACGCACGACCAGTACATCAATAGTACGGTCAGTTCGACGTTGGGCCAACTGGCGATCGAAACCGGAAAACCCGTTTCGTTCGGGCTGTTGACTTGCAATTCGCTGGAGCAGGCGATCGATCGCAGTGGTGGTCGGGTTGGGAACAAAGGTGAGGAGGCGGCATCGGCGGCCGTCCAGATGCTGCAGTTGTTTGACCAGATTGCCTGAGGTCGTGGTGGGGCCGCTTCGGCAGCAACGTCAAGGCTTGTTTCCGGGAGCCTCCTTTTTCATTAGAATCCGGCCCTTCGTCGTTTTATACCGCCAGTTGCCGAAGACATGTCTACTCGCCGCCGCGCTCGAGAAGTTGTCGTCCAGTTGCTTTTCCAGCGGGATCTGAATCCTGACGCCGATGCGGAAGTAGAACATGTCTTCCTGCGGTCGCGTCTGAAGCATAACCCGGCGGTGGTCGGATTTGCCGAATCGCTGGTGGCTGGTATTCAGAAGCATCGTGAGTCGATCGACCAGGCCTTGGGCGACACGGTGGACAACTGGCGACTGGAACGGATGGCGGCGACCGATCGCAGCATCTTGCGTTTGGCAACGTATGAAATGCTGTTCACCGATACGCCACCACGGGTGGCTGTCAATGAAGCCATCGAGCTGGCGAAACGGTTCGGAACCGGGAATTCGGCACAATTTGTCAATGGTGTCCTCGATCGGCTCATGAAATCACGACTGCCCGTGTCGGAGGCCTCCCCTGCCCCCCCTTCGTCGCATGCAGATCAGCCCAGCCGGTCGGACCATTCGCCAGATTGCGACTGACAAAACGGTCGAAAGCGATATCATTGGGTAAGTGTTGATGCACCGAACGATTGCATTTCGAATTCAATGACCTGAGAAACGAGTCGAGACATGTCGCCGTGGAATCCCTTTCGTAGCAAGAGCTCTAATGGCGAAGAAGATGCGCCGGTACAGGAGAGCGATACCGCCGCGTCCAGTGCCGTTGAGGCCGAGCCACCAGCCGGCATCTTTGGTCGGCTGAAAGGGGCGCTGAAGAAAACGGTCAGGGTCCTCAATACCGACATCCGCGACCTCGTTGGGAAAGAAGGACGACTGGTCGACGATCAGTTTCTGGATGAACTCTACGCGCTGTTGATCAAAACGGACATGGGCAACGCGACGGCTACCCGCATTCGTGACGATGTGGGCAGGAAATTTCGTGCCCGCAAGGTGATGTTGGATGATCTGGTCGAGACCGCCAAAACGGCGATTCTGGAAATCATGCATCAGGATCAGGCCGCGATTCGGATGGCGGAAAATGGTCCGACGGTGATCATGGTGGTGGGCGTCAACGGGTCGGGGAAAACGACTTCGATTGCCAAGTTGACTTACCGCTTCGTAAAACAGGGCAAGTCCGTCGTCCTGGGGGCGGGCGATACCTTCCGGGCCGCTGCCGTCGGTCAGTTGAAGATCTGGGCGGAAAGGTTGGGTGCGGAGATTGTAACGGGCCGCGAAAACAGCGATCCGGCCAGCGTTGCCTACAAGGCGGTTGAAGCTGCCCGAGATCGCCATGCCGATATTTGCATCGTCGACACGGCCGGTCGGCTGCAGACCCAGGCGAACCTGATGGACGAATTGAGTCGCATTCGGAAGGTGATCAGCAAGGTGGTTGCGGAGGCCCCCCACGAGGTGCTGCTGGTTCTGGATGCGACCGCCGGCCAGAACGCCATCAGCCAGGCTCGAGGATTCACCGAGGCCGCCGATTGTACGGGTATCGTATTGGCCAAACTGGATGGCTCAGCCAAAGGGGGCGTGGCGATCCCGATCCGGCAGGAATTCGATTTGCCAGTCAAGTTTGTGGGGCTGGGGGAAACCCCCGACGCCTTGGCCAAATTTGATGTTGACGACTACGTCAATGCTCTGTTTGACGAAACCCATTCCTGAACCTGACAGGTCGCAACGAACGGATGAAGCTGATTATTGCCATCATTCAGCCGCATAGTCTGGAATCGGTCAAAAATGCGCTGACGGACGTTGAAGTCTATCGCTTGACGATCATGGATTGCCAGGGATTTGGCCGGCAACAGGGCAAATCGGAACTGTATGGAGCTGACGAATTTGCGGTGAATTTAAGACGTAAAGTGCAGCTGCAGATTGCTGTCAACGAGGAATTTGTGGAACCGACCATCCAGGCTATCATGGCGGGCGGCAAGACCGGTGAAAACGGGGCAATTGGCGACGGTAAAATCTTCGTTCTGCCCATGGATGACTGTGTTCGCATTCGAACCGGGGAACGGGGGCCGGCGGCGATTTGAGCGCGTGTCCGTGGTCGCGGTTCCTTTGGCAATGAACCAACCGCACCAGATTGCGGTATACTGAATAGGTCCCTCTTTCGATCATCCGCCGATCATTTCCCTAATGCGACTGGAGTAGGATTCGATGTATCGTTGGCTTGTCTGTTATTTTCTGGTTTGTGGCATGCTGGTCTGTTGCGTTGGTTGTCAGGACAGCCAGACGGTATCGCAGAAGGCACCCAGTCTCACATTAATGGATTCGCTGAATCGGATAGAGAAACTGGCGACCAGGATCAGTGACGGCTTGGGGGACGGAGAGATGGAGAAGGCTCACGATCCAGTTCACCGCATTTTGCAAATGTTGCGCGAGGCGCCCAGCCAGATCGAATCAATCATCGTTGGGAGAACAGGACCGGGAGAGACTTCGCAGCTCCATTGAGAGTTTGACCAACAGCTTTGATGTTATCGATGCCAAGGTTCATGGAAACGATCAGAATCTGGACGTTGAGAAGATCAGGTTGGAAATTGGACAGGCGCTGGCCGAGATGAAGAAAATCCAGCAAGGCCTTTAATATCGAATCACCCTTCAGTCATTGGATATCACGCGTATGAAACCATTGGATCTCATGCCAACCCGCGGTAAGCGGACTGCTTTGCTGTGCGTGTTTTTCGTTTCCATGGGCCTGGCACTGTTCACCGGTTGTGAAACGAAGGTGGATCCCAAATTGGCCCAATACCGAACCGAGCTTTTGCTGTCGGCGGAACCGGTGACCGTTACCTCGATCGAAGACGCCAAAAAGGATGTGGCTGCCAAAGCGGCTGCGGTGACCATCGAGGGTATTGCGGATACGGAATCGCTGCAATCGACGGGGAAAGCCAAGGCCTTGATGCTGGTCCGAGAACTCTTGCCGGATGACCATGGGCATCAGGCCGGTCACGATCCCAGCAGCTGTCCATTCTGCAAACGACGGTTAGCCAACGCGGCGAAGGCAGCCGTCGAATTTGTCGGAACGGATGGCCGCGTGTTGCCCTACGCCGTTGACGAATTGTTCGGTTTGAAACAGGGAGATCCGGTTGTCGTGCAAGGCACCGCCGAACTGGATCCGAAGCTGAACGTGTTAAAAATTACAGCCTCTGGAATTTATGTTCGCGACCCAGGATAGCGGCGTTGATTCCAGGCAACAAGTTTGCTGGCAAAGGCAGGTTCCGACGAATAATCACTCGGAGCTCTGGTCGATAGATTGGTTGCCGGGGGCTGGCTTACCGACCAATTCGGACAACACGCGGTCCAGGCGATTCCGCCAACTGGTCCAACCGGTCGTATCGTCCACCGCCCCGCCCTGAATCGACATCCTAGGATTCTGCCGAACGGCCTGGAACAGTTTGTCCGCCGCCGACCGCATGTCCCAGTTCTCTGTCGGACAGTACAAATCGAATCGACCCCACTCGCAATAGACCCGATGGCCGCGATCCAGGCGAGTAAATTTCTCTGCCACCTGTTCTGCCGAAGCGCCCAGAATATAGGGAGATTGCAAGCCCGTCGCGCCGAACCAATCGGGTTGTTCGGAGGCGACATACATGGCCAGCGGAGCATGAAAACCGGTCGCCAGCGCCGAGCGTTGCGTCCGATCAGCTTGAGTCCGGAAGGCCCCGTCGATCGAGGGGATGACGGTTTTGACCAGGTATTCCGGATAGCGAGGTATGTCCGGTGAACCCAGTTCCTGTTGCAGGAAAACCAGCAGGCAGGGTCGAATCTGGCCGGAGCGAATCAGCCGATCGGTTAACACATCCAGTTGGCCGACCGACCGGGCATCGGTGCCATGGACATAGACAACCGGGTAACGTCGGGAATCTGTGGAATACCCGGGCGGTAGATAGACCGCCAGTCTTGAGTGGTCACTCAATGCGTGCTCGACGGTTTCGCCGGACAGTTCACGATCTGAATCCCGTCCGCTTTCCGGCAACCAGTTTTTCGGTTGCCAGGCTGGCATGGCGAACCAGGACATTCGCACCGGTTCAAATTCCGTCGTGGTCGCAACCTTGATTTCCATTTCATCGACGAACACGGAACTGTCAAACGCCGGCCGGGTATTGCGGGGGTCGGACTGGGACACAAAATCGATAAACAGACTGTAATCCGCTCGCTGACGCTCCGGCAGTTGAATGGCGTAATAGAACAGATCGTCTATCTGTTTCATGCGGCGTTCTTGTCGGGCACCAAACAGCGGGCTGGCCATCGCGACATCTTCCGCCGGACCCCGGTAGTAGAAATGAGCAATATTGTCTTCGATGATGGGAGAATGCGGATGGGTAGCAATGAACTTGTCGATTAGCTTCCTTCGTTGATCAACATTCTGTTCTCGCGCAATCGCGTTAATTCGCCGACGAAACGTGGAGGCCAACGGCGGAATATCAGGATCGCTGGTCGCCGTGTATGCTGTCCGCCGAGTCAGGTCAACACGGGCAATTTCGCCCAGGCTGCGAACATAGATGGCGTTGTCCGAGTAACTTGGCGGTGTCCAGACCAGATCCTGGAACAGGGGCAATTGGGCCAGCACCTGAAATCCTGTCCTGTCGGCCGGTGCCAGATAAAGTCTGCCCCTTTTGGTGATCACAATCAGGTGCCTGTCCACGGCGATATGAAATCCGTCGCCTGGTTCACGGGAGCGATACAACCAGTTGCCCGAATCCGGATCGACCGCGGTCAAGATGCGGTCCTGATAGCCGAACAGAATTTGATCGTGCAAAACCGGGACATTGTAGGTGTTGGCCAAGGCCCTGGTGATCCAGACCGGTCGGGCAGAGAACTGGTCCTGCCTTTTCGACACTTCGTACAGCCGGCCTGCCCGGTCATCGTGCGCGATAAACAGGCGATTGTCACCAACGGCTACCGGAACGATGCTCATCGCCCCGCGAGCTCCGCTGCCACCATGCGGCAATTGAAACCACAACTGCCCCGTTCGCGGGTCCATGCCGAACAGCTTTTTCATCCCGGCCGCGACTACCATCCCCTGGCCTGCCAGTTGGGTGTGGATGGCCGATTGACATTGCACTTCATCCTCGCCCGTTTTCCAGAGCAACTTTCCGCCGGCAAGTTCAAAACCGACCGCGAACGCACCGGGGCCGCCCGCCAGCACGATGACGATCTCGTCGACCACGATCGGGGAGCTTGAAAAACCGTACAATGGAGTCGGCGCACGGATTGGGCTGGCGGTTAGTTGCTGGGACCACCTTGCCGTGCCGTCGTTGCGGTTGATGGCCACCAGTCGTCCTTGAGGGGTTAGCATCACCACCGTTTTCCCCGCAATCACGGGAGTTGCGATCGGACCATCAAAGGAGCCATCGCGGCCTACGTGACAGGGTCCTATCGCGACATCCCACTCGGTTTTTCCGCTTGATTTAGCCAGACAGATCAATCGGTCATCCGTTCCGTCGGTGTAGGCCGTAATCAAATGGGGCCCGTCGACCACGATGCCGGAGTAGCCACTGCCCAAGGGACGCTTCCATTTCAGATTCAGATCAACGGGCGCGGCGGTCAGTTGACCGTTGGGGTGGAGCGATGCCAATCCGTCGTTACCACGAAAGGCCCGCCAGCTATGATCCTGAGAGGCAGCGGAAGCAGCCGTCAACATGGCGAACCAGCCGGCGGCGAAGCACACGGCCAGACGGGCGGTTTGCGGCAGCCTTGGTCGGCCTGCGTTGGTTTCAATCAGATTTTGGCTCCTGCACCACGAGTCAGAGTCATGAAGGCGGACTCCAGGCTGACTTCTTCAACACAGAATTTTGTGATCCTGAAATCATTCCGGATCAACAGGTCGGCCAGTGCCGAGTAATCGTCGATCTGACCCGTCAGCGTAACGACCAATTCACCATCGCCCTTGGCGACGTTTTCGACCAACTCATTTTTTCGCAATAGTTCGGCGGCTGCAGCTTCCCGGTCAGGCACTTGAATCAACAGGACAGTTTTTTCTCGCACCTGCTTCATGACTTCGGAAACCTCCGCCGACACCTGCAGTTCGCCTTTGTCGATAATGCCGATCTTGTTGCAAATGTCGGCCAATTCCGGCAGGATGTGGCTTGAAACGATGATCGTCTTGCCGGTCCTGCCCAGTCGCCGCATCAGGTTGCGCATTTCTATCCGGGCTCGTGGATCCAGGCCGCTGAGCGGTTCGTCAAGCAGAAGCACCTGCGGATCGTGCAGCAGGACACGGGCCAGGCCCAGCCGCTGCGTTTGGCCTCGAGACAGCGTATTGGCAAAGGCATCGCGCTTGAAGTCCAGGTCCACGATGTTCAACATCTCGTCGCATTTCTGGCGTCGTGCCGGCCCATGGATGCGATAGGCGGCCGCAAAAAATTCGAGATACTCGATCACTTTCATGTCGTCATAGACGCCAAAGAAGTCAGGCATGTACCCGACCAGGCGGCGGATTTCCGCCGGTTCGTTATAGATGGAATGACCACAGACGTAGGCTTCACCCCACGAAGGCTCCAGAAGCGTTGCAATGATTCGCATGGTCGTGGTCTTGCCGGCCCCGTTAGGGCCAATAAAACCGAATAGATCGCCCTGCTTCAGATCGAGATCGATTGACTTGATCGCGAACAGGTCGCCGTACTTTTTTGTCAGGTTTTCGGTTCTTATCACGACATTCAGCTTGATCTTCGACCGATGGAACTGGCCCGAGTCATTCGAAACGGACCGGTAATAGGAAACGAACGATCGTCCGGCATTGGTCGTACGTTACGTTCTGTTGCTGGCATGACAACTGCAATCGGGTGACATCATCGCCGGCTCTGCCCACCAGAACGGCGCGACGCAGTTCCAGCTGCTCGGACAAATCAATGAAGGGCTGGAAGTGATGCGTCATGCCGGTGTACTGTTTTCCCTGGGCGATCGAATAGAACATGATCATCTCAGCAATGCGATCAATGTTGTTATCGCGGGGGTCCCACGGAACGCCACCAGCTTTGTCGGACTCACCTTCCAGCCGGCGGGTAAAGTAAAAGGTCGCCGTGCGTTCCTGCATTTCCGAAGCCACGTCAACGGATTCCCCCGGCTGCAACGGCCGCGGCAGGATATACGCCCAGTTCTGAAAAAACAGCCGGCAGTCCCGCAATTCCACGTCCAGCGGATTGGTGATGGTGCCTTTCAATCGATTCTGGCTGCGGTTCAATCTCAGGCGACTGCGAATGTCGAACGGTGACGCCGCATCGTATCGGGTAAACAGTAGGCGAGTCGACGAGACGCCAATCGGCAACCCCAGTAAACGGGCTCGCGGGTCGGCCGCGGATCCTGTCAGGCTGCATCGGTAACCACGTTCATGCGGTGTGGCAATCGTCCTCGACTGCATGCCGCCCAAACCTTCCCCGGGAATTCCCATCCAGCTGACACGACTATTTTCCGTATCGATGCCCAGTGAATTTGGGCCATCACTCAATGCGTCACAGCGGGTGTTGGACGGACTATAGATATTCGTCCACAGGCTGCCTCGCACGTGGTTCCCAACTGAGTCGATATCAATGACCTCCAGTTGATTGATCTGCATTTCGTCCGGTTTGAAAGCCGCGGCCACCGCAATCGCCAACGCACAGAAACCCAGAACCACCAGCGGAAACGAGATCCAGGTCCATTCCATTCGACCGAACAGGTCACGCAACATGAAGAAATCGCCGGGCCCAATACAGAGAATGAACAGAGAAATCAGCACCGCCACGATGGTGAAATTCACGAACCGCACCTGCGCAAAACTTTCCAGCGGCAACATCAATTGGCCCATCAGGTCCTGGTATCCAATTCGAACCACCGACCGCGAGCCGTTGGCCGCCGTCGCACCGCCTCTCATGTCCGGATTGGCAAACGTCGCCCGCAGCAGGAGATTGCGTTGACCGGGCCATTCGTTCACAGGCGCAATGTCGAAATCGACGGTCGCGAAAACAATCTGTCCGAATCCCAGCGATCGACGAATGATCAATGGAAAGCGGGCATTTGCCGGTTCCTCAATTCCATCCGGATCGCGTATCAAGGTCATCGGAATCGCGGCGTCACCATTTTGCAACAGCGGTTGCCGGCTACCGGTATACCTTTCCAGCATCGAGCTGGATGAGAGTTTGCCAACGCGATCCAATTCGCCAGGCAGCAGTCGATTCAAACCGTTCGACTGACGAAACAAGCGTTCGGCATTTCGGGCGGAGCAGAATACCAGCTTGCCGCCGTTTTGAACCCAGTCCTCCAAGGCCTTGATCTGTTGCTGGTTGATCGCTTGGACCAGTTTCAGGTCTGATGTTGTCAGGTAAATGACCCGAATCCCATCGTAACCCAACCAGGAATGTGGCAGCGCGATGGCGTCATTGACTGAGACGATTTCACAACGTGATTCAAATAGCTGCGGCTCGAGCGATTTCAATGCCGAAGCGACGGCCTGGCCCGGTTCGATCGTCAACATCATCGGAACCGTGGAAGGGACCGGGGAAAACTGGCCGTCGGGTTGAACGTGGATGACCGTCGCCGTGATCAGGTTGCCCGTATGGTCAAAAACTTCAACCGGAATGTCGGCCGTGCTTCGTCCGACTTTGACCCAGCATTGATAATGGTCGGGTCGATCCATGATTAACGGGCCGTCGAACTTGACCGGTATTCCATGGCCATCGGGAACGGTTGCCTCAAACGAGGCGGGCTGGCTGGCCGACGAAATATTGATGAATAAACAGCACCAGTTCCCCAGTTTGAATTTTCCGTCCAAGCCGATGGCCACACGGACGTCGGACGTTTCCTCGTTACCGCGGGTGGCCGACATCACGGACAGGCAGGCGGTCAGCGTGACAAGAAACCATACCCAGAATGACCACTTCGGTTGTGTCACGGCTTCTCACCGTCACAGCAGGTGCAGACAAACTGTTGGCAACCGGGGCATCCCGATCCGTACTTTTCCGAAACCACGGAGGCCAGGTCGATTTGAGCCACGTTGGCGATCGTTGTCAGCCAGGCCAGGACATCCGCAAATTCTTCCTCCAGGTTTTGCCTGTCCCCTTCCCGCAACGCCGACGCCAATTCGCCGATCTCTTCGATCAGCCACATGAATGTTCCGTCGATTCCACGAACGCGATCCTTTTCGAAGTACATCGTTCGGATCAGAGACTGAAAATCCCGAAATGAAACATCGGCATCCGGTTGGGCGGCGGGGTCAATCATTGGCGTTCCCAGGCTCGACCGGGCTGCCGTCGTTCGATTCGGTTGACGGTGGCTGCCCGGTGCTTGGGAGGGAAACCTCGATCTGATTGTCAACGACGCGCACTTCAAATGCATCGGTCTTGATGCGCGGATTGTCGACCCACGTTCCATCTACCACACTGAAACGCCAGCCGTGCCACGGACAGGAAACAACCGCCTTGTCCTGATCCAACTGCCCGGATGCCAGTGACGCTCCCATGTGGGGGCACAGATCATTAATGGCAGTGTACTTGCCGTCGATGTTGAAAACCGCGACCACCTGATCGGCCACCTCGAAACAGCGTCCTTCACCTTCAGGAATTTCATCGGTCGATGCTACTCTGTGAAAAACGGTCATGGCTGCTTCACCATCAGAAGTTCGACGACGGTCGTTACGGTCGTGACAATCGCCTTGTCGCGATAATTTCGACGAGTCTGCAGGCGGTTTTCCATCTGGCTTTCCATCCGCCGATCTTGACCGGGGGCGAACCAGATGGTGCCCTGTTCTTTAAAATCGAGGACCGCGTCCGCGGATTTTTCGGTCTCCAGCTCCGCGGTCACGGAAAACACGTCGACTTCAATCCCCTGCCGCTGTTGTTTTCCATCGTACTGGTAGCGATGTGTCTTGCTGGTTTTACCGAAGCTGTTTTCGATGGTCTGGACAGTTTCCCAATCATCGCCAACGGCGATTGCCGTTTCCGGGAAGACCGTCGCGGATTGGTTGAGCAGTCCGTTCAATCCTTCGACTGTCAGAACCTGGCCTACCCTGACCGAGGTGGAAACATCTTGTCGTAGTATCGCCGCCGTCTCTGGAGGCGAGGTGACCGTCAAAATCTTTCCACGATCGGTCATCGTGAGCGTGTAGGTGGTCCCCACCAGGGGGCGGATCTGTTTTAACAGTTCGCCTGTCAGGCCGGTCGGTTGCCGCGTATCGTCGGTGTCGATTTCCGTTGTCTGGATTCCCTCATCCGCCGGGATCCTGACGGTCATCTGGATTCGCTTGATCGTTTGGGAGATCGTAAACGTATCGCCTGAAGCCGACAGGACTTTCCAATCCAGCATCAGTACCAGACTGTCGCCGATCTGTTTGCTGCGTCTATCGACGTTCGACTTGATGCTCGTCTGGACGTTGAGTTCGATTCGATATTCGTCACCCGCTTCCAACTGCCAACGAAACCGACGGCTGTCCTGGCCAAATACCGCGGACCCGCACGTCAGCATCATCAATGACAGGATTGCGATAGACGGTTTCATGCGAGGATCTTCTCAGACGAATTGGGTTGAACGAGGTTTCTACGACAGTTGATGCGTTTGCCCCGGCGTCAGGACAACGGGCTTAGCGGACGTTTCGGAGCGAATTCTGGCTGCCCAGGCGTCCGCATCCTGTTCGATGGGAGGCCACGTGTTGTAATGAGCTGGCAACACCTGTTGGGGAGCCAGCAGCCTGGTCGCTTCCACGCTGTCCTGCACGCCCATCGTGAACAGGTCGCCGATCGGCACGACGGCCAGGTCGATGCCTGACTTTCCAATCAATTGCATATCGGAAAACAATGCGGTATCGCAGGCGAAGTAAATTTTTTTGCCGTTGATTGTCAGCAGGAAACCGCCCGGGTTGCCGCCACCGGAGCCATCGGGAAGCTGGGAACTGTGGATCGCCGGGGTCATTTTCACTTTGCCAAAATCCAACTCCGTCTGGCCTCCAATATTCATACCCACCGTGTTCTTGACCTGGTGTTTTTCGGCAAACCAGGAGGCGATCTCAAAATTGGCAACCAGCGTGGCGTCGTTTCGGTTCGCGATCTCGGCGGCGTCCGCGACGTGGTCAAAATGCCCGTGCGAGACCAGTACCACATCGACAGACACGGCATCGGCGGTAATCGGTGCCGAAGGATTTTCGTTGATAAAGGGATCGAGCACGATTTGATGTCCCGATGCACCGCCGGTTGCGATCAGCCAGGTTCCGTGACCCAGCCAGGTAATTTCAATGGGCATGGTTTTCTTCCTATCTGTTTACCGTCTGGCGCAACAAACGGTTCATGTTGATCTTGTATTTCTCCACGCCGGGCTGCCCGTACGGATTGACACCGATCAACCGCCCTTCCATCACCGTGGCCAGCATCAGCATCTGCAGCAGCTGCCCAATGCCCGCCTCGTCGGCCGCTGGCAGGTGTAAATCCGTGGTCGGCCGACCATCAGCCTGAAGCGCCTGATTCGTGCCGGCGATGGCCGCGTTCATGATATCGGGCAACGTCTGATCTGCCAGTTCGTTCAAGCCATCATCGTTCCATTCGCTGTTGCCAACCGCCAGCGGCTCGGTCCTCCAGTGATCGACAATCACATTGTTGACGACTTTATCGCGCCGCCCCTCCTGCAACTGTTGTGCTCGCGAGTGCAGATCGCGAGTGTTCAATACCGTGACCGGCAGGGCCCCGAGTTCCTGTTTGCCCAGACTTTCGGCCAGCAGCTGATCGTACCAGAAACCGGCCGATTCCAGGGATTTGCTCCATAGACTTAGCAGCCGCGTGTTGCAGTTTCGTTCTTTTTCAAGCAGATGATTCACGGCGACGTAATCCAGGACCACGTTTTCACCGGCCGCCGCAGTCTGCGCGTGAGTATTCATCGCCGCGGCTGCCTCCAGCAGTTTGACGACATCGATTCCCAGAATCGCAGCGGGTAGCAATCCAACCGGCGAGAAAATGGAAAATCGACCACCTACGCCGTCCGGCACAAGAAATCGGTCCTGGCAGCCAATCGCTTCTGCCAAAGACGCCAGCTTGCCAGTTTGGCCGGTCACCGGAATGACCAGTTCGGCCAGGGCGGATCGACCCACCGCACGCTCCAGTTCTGTCAGAAAACGTCGGAACGCCACGGCGGTTTCCATGGTGCCACCGCTCTTGCTGATCACCACGATGGACCAAGGGTGTTCGGAATCGGACTGCAGCAGATGAATCAGTCCCTGCGTCCAGTCGTTGTCGACGTTGTTGCCCTCAAAATACATTCGGGGCCGGCCACCTCGTTCGGCGCGAGAATATTCGTTGAAATAGGGCTGGCAACAGCACTCCATCAAAGCCCGCGCACCCATGTATGAACCGCCAATGCCGAGCACGACCACGCGATCGACGCGATTTTGAATCCGGGCCGCGGCTTTCAGCATCCGCCCTAGTTCACTCCTTTCGCGGTTCGAGTGATACTCGTCCAACAGCCGTTCCGGTAGCTCAATGAAACCGGCGTCGAGCGGCTGTTTATCCGATGGAACGGCGCACCCGGGAGAACAGTTGCAGGTCGACGTTGAAGACTTCGTCCCGAACGTCCACCATTCGCGGGCCAAAGGCCTCCAGTTGTTTGGCCGAGATGCCATGATCCGGGATGAAGCTGCCGCTGGGATCAAAGGTTAATGGATGAATTCTACTCATTTGGGACCGCTCCAGCAAAAACTGACATTTTCGACAAATCCGGGAAGGTGACAACGGGTTGGGATCAATAACAATCCACGACAAACGCGGCGGCAGGGCTTGTCCCATGCAGATCGACTGACGATGATGCAGAGCGAATGGAGCGGGCCCGTTTTTCTGGTGAGAAAATCATGAGATCACTTCAAAAGAATCCGGATTTCAATGGTCCTGCTGGGCCAGTGGTGCTGGCCATCATGGACGGCGTTGGCATAGGTCAAGGCGACCGCGGCGATATGGTGGCGGCCGCATTCAAACCCCATCTTGACTGGTTGGCGGCTCATTCGATGACGACGCAATTGAAGGCCCACGGCACGGCCGTTGGCATGCCCTCCGATGACGATATGGGCAATAGCGAAGTGGGGCACAATGCCATTGGCGCTGGTCGCGTTTTCGATCAGGGCGCTTTGCTGGTCAAGAATGCTGTAGCATCCGGTGCGATTTTTCAGAGTGCCAATTGGCGATACGTACTCGATGGCGTTCGGGAAGGCGGTGGTGCGCTGCATCTTATTGGTCTGCTTTCCGATGGAAATGTGCACTCACATATCGACATTCTGTTTGAATTGATACGCCAAGCGGCCAGGGAAGGTGTTCGCAAGGTGCGAGTGCATACGCTGCTCGACGGCCGCGATGTCCCACCAACTTCGGCTTTAATCTATATCGAACAACTGGAAGAACTTCTGAATTCGATCAATGCCCAGGGTGATTTTGACTATTGCATCGCGTCTGGTGGAGGACGGATGTTCCTGACCATGGACCGTTATAACGCCGATTGGGAGATGGTCCGCCGTGGTTGGCAAACGCATGTCCGCGGCGAAGGGCGGCAGTTTGAATCGGCTCGTCAGGCCATCGAACAGTTGCGGTCGGAAACGCCGGGTGTGATTGATCAGGATCTGACGGAGTTTGTGATTTGTCGCGATGGCCGCCCGGTTGGTCCGATCGTGGATGGTGACAGTGTGGTGCTTTTCAATTTTCGTGGTGATCGGGCCATGGAGATTTCGCGAGCTTTTGAACAGGCGGAGCTTCGTGAGTTTGATCGCGGCCCGCTGCCCAAGGTGCGATTTGCCGGCATCATGGAATACGATCCCGATCAGAAGATACCAGCGCGTTTTCTCGTCGAACCGCCGGCCATCGACGCGGTGTTGGGTGAGTATCTGGCCGGTTCCGGGGTGCGGCAACTGGCGGTCAGCGAGACCCAGAAATACGGCCACGTAACCTATTTTTTTAATGGAAATCGCAGCGAAAAATTCTCCAGTCAACTCGAAGAGTATGTGGAAATTCCTTCGGACAATTGTCCATTCGAGCAACGACCCTGGATGAAGGCGGCGGAAATTACCGACGTGGTCGTGGATTCCATTGCGGGCCGTAAACACGACTTCATTCGCCTGAATTACCCCAACGGGGACATGGTGGGGCATACGGGTGATCTTCAGGCGACACGCATTGCCGTGGAATCGGTCGACCTGTCGCTCGGCCGCCTGGTGCGGGCCATCAGGAAAGCGGGTGGCATTTTGATTGCCACGGCCGATCACGGAAACGCGGACGGTATGTACCAGTTGGACAAGCAGGGAAACGTCCAATTGGATTCTGACGGCCAGCCCAGGATTCGGACCAGCCACACGCTCAATCCGGTTCCCTGCCTGATCTATGCTCCCGGCGGTTCGGTGCCGTTTCGATTAATGGAACAGGATGGAGCGGGCATCAGCAGCCTGGCAGCCTCCGTGATCACCTGCCTGGGTTATATCCCTCCCAGCGACTACGATCCCGCACTGATCGCGATCAAGACCAATGTCGGTTCTTCATCCTGATAACTGACCGACGAGGATACGGTCGAACCAGCTGCTTCGCTGGCTGGTAAGTCGCTGAGCATCGTTGACCTTGTGAGTTTCCTGGCATTTCCGCAGACTGTGCCGTCCTTGCCTGGTAGCGAAAGATGTTTTCTGTCTCCGGAAACCGGATTTTCCTCGTAATGGCGGTAGCCGTATTGCTGAATTTCAGTGGCTGCCGGCTCTTCAAATTTCGCGATGCGCCTGTCGCTGCGCCAAGCCCGGCTCCCAATCCCCTACCGGTCCCCTTGCTGGATCGGACCCTGGTGATGGACGAAATATCGGATGAAATTGACGACTACCTGCCTATCCTAAAGGAAGAACGAATTCGTCTCGTGGATGGGATCATGAGCGAGGGCTGGATCGAAACACGGCCCAAGATTGGTGGTTCGATTTTCGAGCCCTGGAAAAAGGATTCCACGCCAGGTTTTGAACGAAGGCTGGCGACGCTGCAAACGATCCGCCGTTTTGCCAAAGTCCGCATCATCCCGACGGCGGACAGTTACCTGATCGATCTGCGCGTTTACAAGGAGCTGGAGGATCTGTCGCAACCGTTGGGGTCCAGCATCAGTAGTCGGCCGACGCGAGTAGATGATACGCTGGATATCGACCGAATTGAAATTCCCGTTGTCGAAAACGCCGGCTGGATTCCACTGGGGCGTGACTTCTCGCTGGAACAAACCATCCTTCAGAATATCCGCAAGCGATTCGAGGAAGCGTTGCAGCAGCAGAACGGTTGCGACAACGGCGACTGCCGTTATCCCGGCTGAATGGCGCGGCGGCTTGGCAGATCGGCTCGTTGGAATGCAAGTTCTCGAGCATCGGTTGCCAAGCGGCAAAATCGAACGATATCCGACGTTTTCGATCGCTGGTACCACATCTTCAGCCGGTTGACGGTAACACCGGGGAGTCAATCATGTTAGACTTCCCGGTGGCGATTCTCTGACGGCCTGCATCATGAATCAACGAAAACGAGCCCCCAAATCGAAAAACGAAACCGGCGACCATCGGATTCGCTTACAGAAGGTGCTGGCCTCGCATGGCAGTGGCAGTCGGCGATCCTGTGAGCAGTTGATTCTGGACGGCCGAGTGGAGGTGGATGGCCAGGTCGTCGATCAGTTGGGGGTTCGAGTTGACCCGGAAAAGCAGAAAATCACGCTCGACGGAGAGCGATTAAGCCTGCCTAAGCTTCAGTATTTCATGCTGAACAAGCCCGCCGGTGTAGTCTCGACAGCCAAAGATCCGGCTGGCCGAATTCGAGTTATCGATCTGATCAAAAGCGATGCTCGCGTGTACAACGTGGGGCGGCTGGATAAGTCGAGCGAAGGTTTGATCCTGGTCACCAACGATGGGGACCTGGCCAACAGCCTTACTCATCCTCGGTTTGGCGTTGAGAAGAAGTACCATGTGCTGATCGCCGGTCGGCCTGACCCTGAAAAATTGAAGCAGTTGAAACGCGGCATCCAGTTAGCGGAAGCCCAGGCCAATGTGCTGAGCGTCCGGATTCGCAAGACAATGCGAGACAGCACTTGGCTGGAAATGGTCCTCGCGGAGGGGCGCAATCGCGAGATTCGACGACTGTTGGCCAAGATTGGTCACAAGGTCATGCAGCTTCGTCGGGTAGCCATCGGGCCGTTGCCGTTGGGTGAACTGCCGGTGGGTGCCTACCGCCCGCTAACCGACGTCGAAGTCAGAAAGTTGAAGGCGGTGGCCAGAAAACCTGCTTCGGCAGAACGTTCGAGCAACGCAAGTTCTCATCGGAAACGTTCGGTGCAGGCCAACAAATCAAGGAAAATTTCCCGAGGTACGGCACAGGCGGGGCGGGCCACCAAGAAACCGGCGACGGGTCGTCCGGGCCGCAGGGCGAGCAGCAAACGGCGAAAGTCGTCCTGATCAAATGGTTGCCAGCAAGGCGCAGATAGACAGGTCGCCGCTTGTCAGGCGTCCTTGACCTTCTTGATAGCGTGTTGCAAACGAGACTTTTGGCGGGCGGCGGCATTCCGGTGAATGACATTCCGGGCTCCCGCTCTGTCCAGTTTCCTGGCAGCCAGCTTGAACTCATTCTCAGCCGTAGCGATATCGCCGTTTTCAACGGCCGCGACCACTTTCTTGATTTGCGTCTTCACGGCCGATTTCGTCGCCTTGTTTCGCGCGTGTCGGACCTTGTTTTGGCGAAGTCGCTTTTCCGCACTCTTGCTGTTGGGCATTTATCCAGACTTTATCGAGATGTTCTTGGTTCAAAAATTGCGAGCCCGGTAATATGGCGGTTTTTCGTCCGATTGTCCAGTGTTAATTTAGCCCTGCGTAGCCGGAACGGTTGCGGCAATCGACCTCGCGGGGCTGGGCATCGCTGCCAGGATCCCGGATCGCCAGCGGCCGCCCACAGACATGTCGTGTCGGTAAGATGAGCCTTGGCCAGCGTGCCTGCGGGCGAAAACTGACGTCTATCAAGTCTGCTCTTTATACGTCAGCCACGAAAGCCAGCCCACGCACAACGCACAGACGACAAAGACCGTATCCAGGATCCAGTTGGCGAATTTAAAAGGAGCCAATTGTTGCATCCCCAACAGCCCCAGAAGCAGATCAGCCAGAAAGATCGCGAAAACAATTAACGAGATTGTCAAAGCTGTGATACAAAGACCCTTCTGCACGGGCTTATTTCCTTAACCACGGCGTCCTTAAAGACGCGTCCGCAAATCATGAATCCGGAGTATTAGTAGTACGATCTTCCACAATCAATGGCGAAGCGTTGGAGACGACATCGAAAATGCCCGGGTAAAGGCGCTCGAGTGACTTACAACTTGCCGCTTTTCCGGCTAGTATAATCACGCGTTATTGGCTGTCACCTTGGACGGCGGACAAAGATTCGGGAATACGGTATGGTCTGGTCCGACCATCCGGATTATCCGGTCTAAGCCAAGAGTCACATGGCAACGGGCTCTGCTGACCCCCACAGCGTCACGTTAAGGACTGCCAAGGATAGCAAGACCTTTCGAATTAAAAAAGCCAACCAGGTTGCAAAAGCCAACGATAAAGGGTTCTTTTGTGCAACAAGTCTCCTCACGTCCTTCCGTTTGGACTCGCTTTCGAGAACAGATGCCGGTTGCCCGGAAGTGGGCCTATCTTGATCATGCCGCGGTTGCCCCGCTGCCTCAGGTTGCTTTTCAGCGCATCCGCCAATGGCTTGCCGAAGCTACCGAGGAGGGTGATGCCGTCTGGCCGAGCTGGAATCGGCAGCACGAGCAGCTCCGGAAGTTGGCGGCCCGGACGTTGAATGCCGACTCCGACGAAATCGGCCTGATTCCCAACACGACCTTTGGTATCAATCTGGTGGCCAATGGGTTTCCCTGGCAACCAGGCGACAATGTGGTGCTGCCCGAGCATGAGTTTCCTTCCAATCTCTATCCCTGGATGAGCCTCGCGTCCCGGGGCGTCGAGCTGAGGCAGGTGCCGTTGGACGGTCATCGGGTTTGTGTCGACCGTTTGGCCGAAGCCTGCGACGACCGAACGCGAATTGTCTCGGCCAGCTGGGTCGGATACGCATCTGGATTTCGGATTGACCCGAAACAGATTGCACAGGTAGCCCATGATCACGGTGCCCTGTTTTTCCTGGATGCGATTCAAGGGTTGGGGGTCTTTCCGCTGGACGTCCAAGAGGCGGAGGTTGATTTTCTGGCTGCCGACGGCCACAAGTGGATGCTGGGGCCTGAAGGCGCCGGGATTTTCTTCCTGAAGCGACGGCATCTCGATCTGCTGCAACCATTCAATGTTGGCTGGAACAGTGTTAAACAGGGAAATGATTATTCGCAGATCCATCTTGATATCCGGGAGGCGGCCTCACGCTACGAAGGTGGTTCGCAGAACATGGCTGGCTTCATTGGTCTCAACGCCAGTCTGCAGTTGCTGACCGAATTTGGCCTGGGAACGACGAATTCGACGATTGGGGAACAGGTGATTGAGGTTACCGACCAGTTGTGCGATGCGCTGCAGGAATCCGGGTGCCTGATTCACTCCCCGCGGGGGCCCGGGATCAGTTCCGGTATCGTTCTGTTCGAGGTTCCGGGCAAAGATCCAAAATGGATGAGGCATCGGCTGATGGAGGACGGCGTGGTCGCCAGCTGTCGTGGCGGGCACCTGAGGGCGGCGCTCCATTGCTACAACAACCAGAACGATATTGATCGGCTGGTTGAATCGCTTCGAAAGCACTCGTGAACTACCTTTGCCGACCCGATTAGCGGCCTCTCCAGGTATGAGTACGAGATTTGACTTCGCAATCAACGGGCTGAAGGCGTACTGAATTTTCAGGTGAATCATGCAAAAGGCGGTTTATACCGGTTCATTCGATCCCATTACGTTGGGTCATCTGAATATCGTTCAACGAAGCAGCCGGCTGGTCGATCAGTTGATCATTGGTATCGGCATCAATATCGAAAAGCAGGGCATGTTCAGGCCGGAAGAACGATTGGACCTCGTTCGCCGTTGCACCCGTGATCTTTCCAACGTGACCATCCGATGCTTTGAGGGATTGGCGGTTGATTTCGTGGAAAGTTGTGGGGCCAAAGTCATGATACGCGGCGTACGGCCGTTGACTGATATCGCTGCCGAATTCACGATGACCATGGCTAATCGCCGGCTGAATGACGATCTCGAGACCGTGTTCCTGATGGCCGACGGGGAATACGTTCATGTTTCCAGCACGCTGATCAAGCAGATCGCGCCGCTGGCGGATGACGAACAGTTGGCCCGGTTCATTCCGCGGGAAATCATTCCGGATCTGCGCGAAACTGGCTTAGTCGCAGGCTGCCGACCGCGAAGGCTACCCCTCAACTCGTGTCGGCCAACGTGGCCGAATTCAGAGGCAATCAACCTGTCCGGATTCGCAAGTTACCAAAAGGTTCGGGTTCGAAGGGAATCAACATAGCCGGATTCGCAAGAATTCGGGGGAAGTGCTCGGGGCTCAGACCGAAGGGAGTGGCAGCCCAAAGTGTTGCCATCAGGGCACTTTAAGAATTGTTTTGCGCGACAACACAAGCTCGCACCGCAAGCAAGTGCATCCAGTGAGTGGATCTGTAGAGGTAGGTCGTTGCTGTTGCATCAAGGAGTGCACGTCAACTATTCATGTTGAATGGCTGGGTCCAAGACCTCAGCAATTCGGATGATGACAATCTGGCGGCATGTGAATTCAGGTTCGACCGGCGATGAAAGTGGGTGGCGTTTGGGTGTCGCGTATTTTCGTTCCGAGCGATCGGGAAAACGAATGCGGCGGACGCGACACGTGCAAGCGACCTGCACTAACCGGAGTAATCGGCCCAGGTCTTGGGCGTCTCATAGACGCGAATATTAACCAGATTCGCGTCAGCTATTTGACCCTCCAGCCAATTCCAGATTGCGATGGCAATGTTTTCGACACTGGGGTTGACCGTCGAAAAATACTCGACATCCTGGTTCAGGTGTTTGTGGTCCAGGCGATCAATGACCAGCTTCTTGACCGTCGCTTCGAATTTCGGCAATTCAGTCAGGGCGGCACCTGCTCCCCCGCCATGACCTTCCACTGAAACTTCAACGATATAGTTATGGCCATGGCCGGCTGGATTATTGCACTTTCCGAATAATGACCGATTCTGTTCCGGGCTAAGCTGGTCGCAATGCAAACGGTGTGCGGCCGAAAACTCGAACTGTTCCGTCAGGCGAATCATGTCGGATCGCTCCCTACCAATGGTGAATTTCAGGAAAGGTGATAACTGCAGTGACAACTCGTCAATCTCTGTGGCGGAATTCCAGCGTGCCTGGCATTCATTGTAGATCTTCCGAATCGTGCTTTCGGCCGATTGTCCCCGAGCGAATCCGGGAATGATGTCTTGCACCACCACCTTGCGGATCAGATCGTCAATATCCTTGATGTTGCAAACGTAGCCGGTGTCCGGATCGGGTTCGCCCTGAACGACGCAGATCAGCGTCAGGTGGGGAACGATTCGATTGGTTGAGGGCCATCCGGCCCATGAGTTCGCAATCGGCGACTCGCCGCCATCTGTCAAAGCGAACCGGATGGTACGGGAAAGACGGATCATGACTGGTTGGCGACAACGATTGGCTGTCCCATCGAAGGTAACTTTTCACCTGCAACGCAATCCCAGACCTGCTGGGCAACCCGCGTCGGGCTCACGCATTGGTCAGCGGGAAAATCTGGAAATAGCCCACGCAACAGTGGAGTTTCCACGGCGCCCGCGCGAATGGAATAAACAAGTATCCCATGCTCCTGACCCTCAGCCGCCAGCGCTACGGTCATCAAATCGAGCCACGCTTTGGAGGCACCATAGATACTGAATCCGGGAAAGGGGTCGATAGCGGCCAGTGATGAAATGTTGACGATGACTCCCCTGCCCTGCTGAACCATCTGTTTCCAGATCTGCTGCGTCAAGTAGAACGTATTGCGAATATTGACATTCAACGTCTGTTCAAAAACCGCGGGGTCGATATCTTCGAATGGCAACAGGGGGGCGATTGCCGCATTGTTGACCAGCACATCCACCCGACCGAACCTTTGGACCACCTGGTCTGCGAACTCGTGGGTGGCCGCCGTATCGGCCAGGTCGACCGGTAATACCAGGTTCGCTTCGGTCTCGGCGGACACCAGTTGGTCACGCAGTTCGGCCAACCGTTGCGGATCGCGTCCACAAGTGGCTACCTGATAGCCGTGATCTCGAAACAACAGAGCAGTCGCCCGGCCGATGCCGCTGGTTCCACCCGTAATCAGACAGACGGGATCATGATCGTTCGGGGGAGACAATAAACTGACCCTCTCGCTGGTTTTCTTGACTTGCTGTTAACTTAACGGCACGGCATGCAATTGCCAATGAAGCCCTGTCGTAATAAAACTGGAATAAGAGGAAGTACGCAACAGGCGGAGTTGCGGTCGAGATTTTCGGTATTTGAAAGACTGGCATGCCAAACTACCGACGATTGGGCATATTGCCTGCGAAAAGGCATATGCAACTGGATCGCGAGGGCGAAAGTTTCCTGGATGAGGGGATGCACTACGAGCATGTGGTGACGACTCAGGGTTTCGATCGCGCTTACAGCATCATGTATCATCTGCGGCCTCCCACTCGCGTTACCTGTACCGAGAGTGCGGGTACTGTCGAATTGACGGCGGCAGATGAACAGGTGCTGCGACATCATCATATCCGGACGCAGGGATTGCCCCGTGTGGGGGATCCCATTCTGGGGCGCGTTCCCATGATGTTCAACGACGATCTGGCCTGTTATCGGGTAAAACCGGCGACGCAACAGACGGAGATCTACCGAAACGGTGCGGCGGATGAAGTGATCTTCGTGCATCAGGGGAGTGGCCACCTGGATACCAGTTACGGACGACTACCGTACAAGCGGGGTGACTATATCGTGATCCCGCGGACCACCAATTACATTCTGGTCAGTGATGACATCGGCCTCGAAGATCATTTGATCCTGGAGTGCAACGCACCGGTCCGCATTCCCGAACGTTACCAGAACGAAGACGGACAGATGTACCTGGGCGTCCCCTACTACGAGCGGGATTTTCACAGTCCCACCGACCTGATCACGATCGACCGGGAAGGCGAGACATCCATACTGGTCAAGGACCATTCGCGATTAACCCGAATCACGATGGCGCACCATCCCTTCGACGTGGTGGGATGGGACGGGTTCCTTTATCCCTATACCTTCAACGCCTGGGACTTTGAGCCCCTGACGGGCACGATGCACCTGCCGCCTCCTTTTCAGCAGACTTTCGAATGTCGTGGCTTTGTGATCTGTACGTTTGCACCACGTTATCTGGATCATCATCCCAAGGCGATCAAGGTGCCCTATGTTCACAGCAATGTGGAAGCAGATGAAGTGCTGTTTTATGTTGATGGCGAATTTGGCTCTCGTCGTGGAGTCGATCTGGGTAGCATGACGCTGCATCCGGGTGGAATCCCGCATGGACCTCATCCGGGCACGATCATGGCCAGTAAACAGATGGATCGGACCGAAGAGATGGCGGTCATGTTCGATACGGATCGTCCGTTGCACCTGACCAACGAGGCGTTGGCGCTGGATGACGCAGACTATCCGCTCAGTTGGCTCAGTTGACAGGATGAACGCATGGGTGTTTTACCGGGGAAGCTGCTGCCTTGATCATTGATCCGGACAGGGAATCGGCGTCACGCGTCTACGCTACGATGATCCGGGCGATTACGCCAAGACCGATTGCCTGGGTGTCGACCATCTCTTCTGCCGGTCAGACCAATCTGGCGCCGTTCAGCTATTTTAATGGCGTCTGCAGCAGACCGGCGGCCTTGACCATTTCTCCCGTTAATCGCTCCGATGGCAGCAAGAAGGATACCGTCCGCAATATCGAAGCTACGGGTCAGTTCGTGGTCAACGTGGTCCCCGGTCGGCTGGCGACCGCGATGTTCCAGACGTCGGGTGATTTCGAGTACGAAGAGAGCGAATTCGATGCGGTTGGGTTGACGCCCAAGACCTCGCAACGCGTTGCCGTTCCGGGCGTGAAGGAATCGCCCATTCAATTTGAGTGCGAAGTGATGCAGATTGTCCGCATTGGTGAAGGTCCTTCCGCCGCCAATCTGGTGATCGGTAAAATTCTGTTGATCGAAATTGATGAAGCGGTGCTCGGCCCGGAACGGAAGATCGATCCTGAACTGGTCGATACGATTGGCCGGCTTGGCGGCCGGGAATATTGCCGGACGACACAGCGGTTCACGATCTGATGAGCAAGGTCATCCGAGCCGTCGACCGGTTGCTACAGAAATACCTGCCCGATCCGTTTGTGATCGCCATTGCATTGACTGTCGTCACACTGGTTGGGGCCTGTTTCGTTGCCGAACCGCCGGCGGACGGACGGGTCGCCGTGCACATCATCAGATACTGGGGAGATGGATTCTGGAGCCTGGCCGAATTCACCCTGCAGATGGCGATGATCCTGATTGGAGGCTATGTGGTGGCCACCTCAAGGCCCGTCCAGACATTGCTCCGGCAATCGGTATCGGTCGTTCGATCGCCAACGCAGGCGGTCCTGTTCTGTACACTGGCTTCGTTGCTCGCGTCATGGATTAATTGGGGATTTGGCCTGGTTGCGGGTGCGATGGTCGCGCTGGAAGTGGGTCGCCGGCATCCTCAGGTCCCCTTCCGTGTACTGGTGGCCAGCAGTTATAGCGGGTTTCTGGTCTGGCATGGCGGATTGTCCGCTTCCATTCCTCTGGTCTTGAATACGAAAGGGAAAGTATCCAGCGAGTTGACCGGCGAGCTGATTCCGCTGACGCAAACCCTTTTCAGCCCGTTGAACTTGATCGCATTGGGAGCGATGGTCGTCCTGTTGCCGATCATCAACCTGATCCATCTAAAGTCGGCGCACGACGAACCAGCCCATTTTGAGCCGACGAGTGAGAGCGGGGCCAGTCAGTCGGTGGCGGGTTTGGACACCGAACGCGGAATGCTGATCAATCACTCGTTCTTGCCCGTGGGTTTGCTCTTCGCGCTGGCCTCCAGTTATTGGTTAGTTGTGGGATCCAGTGGCGATTTCCGTTTGAATCTGAATTCGGTGATCTTCATTTTCTTCATGGTCGGTATGTTGTTGCACGGCACGCCCGACGCCTTTGTTCGAGCCGTTGGTGACGCGACGCCCAAGATCGCTCCGATCCTGATCCAGTACCCCCTGTACGCCGGGATCATGGTCGTCCTGGAAGAATCGGGAATGGCGGCGCAGATCTCGCAGTTGTTCGTGGATTATTCCACGCCGCAGACGTTTCCGCTGATGACCTTCTATTCCGCCGGGCTGTTGAACCTGCTGGTGCCTTCCGGGGGCGGTCAGTGGGCAGTTCAGGCGCCGATCGTTGTCGAGGCAGCGCAGAAACTGGGTGTCGATGTACCTCGAGTTGCCATGGCCGTTGCCTGGGGCGACGCCTGGACCAATCTGGCGCAGCCTTTCTGGGCCATTCCCCTGCTCACGATTGCCGGACTGAGCATCCGCGACATCATGGGATTCTGTCTGGTTACGCTGTTGGCCAGCGGCGTTGTATTGAGTCTGATTTTTCTCTGCTGCTAAGAGCAACCGACTCCATCCTGCCAACAGCATCGTCAAACCTGGATTTCCGGAATTACTCCTTCAACAACAATTCTTCCGGCTGTCGCCATGCGAATTTCTTCGACGGTCACCCCCGGGCGCGCTCCGCAACCGGAAACCCTGGGGGGTGATATCCATCACGGCCAGATTGGTCACGACACGCTTGACACACCGAACGCCGGTCAAGGGCAGCGTACAATTCTTCAATAGTTTGGATTCGCCCTGTTTGTTGGTGTGCATCATGGCGACGATGATGTTCTCCGCGGACGCGACAAGATCCATGGCACCCCCCATTCCCTTGACCAGCTTCCCCGGAATTTTCCAATTGGCAATGTCGCCGTTATCCGCAATTTCCATGGCGCCCAACACCGTCAGTTGGACATGTTGCCCGCGGATCATGGCGAAGCTCAGATTGGAATCGAAGATACTGCCACCGGGCAGTATGGTCACCGTCTGTTTGCCGGCGTTGATGTAATCGGCATCTTCTTCGCCTTCAAAAGGGAATGGCCCCATGCCCAGGATGCCGTTCTCGGACTGAAAGACAACTTCGATATCTTCTGGAACGTAGTTGGCAACCAGCGTCGGTATGCCGATTCCCAGATTGACATACCAGCCGTCCTGGAGCTCCTGGGAAATTCTTTTTGCAATGCCGATCTTGTCTAACATCTTATTGCCGCGCGGGATCCCGTTGACGAACCGTTCGTTGTTCGATTCTTTTCTGGTAATTCCTGCCTTGAATGATTCGCTGCACAAAGATCCCGGGCGTGTGGATGAAATTTGGATCGAGTTCGCCCGGTTCTACCAGTTCTTCGACTTCCGCGATCGTAACCCTGCCGGCCATCGCCATGGCCGGATTGAAATTTCGGGCGGGGCCGTTGTAGATCAGATTGCCGAAACGATCCCCCTTCCATGCCTTGACGATGGCAAAATCAGCGGTCAGAGCCGATTCCAGCAGATGCGGCTTGCCGTGAAACTCGCGCACTTCCTTGCCCTCGGCAACTTCGGTGCCGTAGCCGGCCGGCGTGAAAAAGGCTGGAATGCCAGCACCTCCGGCGTAGCAGCGGGCGGCCAGGGATCCCTGGGGGATCAAATCCACTTCCAGCTCACCACTTAACATCTGACGCTCAAACTCGTCATTCTCGCCTACGTAGGACGATATCATCTTCTTGATCTGCCGCTGCTGGAGCAGAAGTCCCAGCCCAAAATCGTCGACGCCGGCATTGTTGGAAATGCAGGTCAGTTGACGAACGCCGGATTCCGCCAGCGCCGCAATGCAGTTTTCCGGGATGCCACACAACCCGAATCCACCTAGCATCAGGGTCATATTGTCGGAAATGCCAGCAATCGCTTCTTTTGCAGTGGCGTAAACTTTATTCATGCGCTCGATCTGGCTTGACAGGCAAAAACATGCCACGCTTAATTTAGTAGGTTTCAGGTTTCGTTCAACCTGTAGCGACCGCGCTACCCACCGTTTGGTGCACGGCTACAGCTGGTGCGATGGGGCGCAACTGTGCGAACCGGTCTCTCCAGTGAACTTTCAAATGGAATGCATCATGTTGCAGTCGACACTGACCAAACAACAGCAGCGGATCTTCGATTTCATTCGACGACAAATCAATACCAAAGGCAGCGCACCCACCATTCGGGAGATTGCCGAGGAAATGGGGTTCAGCTCGCCCAATGGAGTGATGTGTCACTTGCATGCCTTGGAAAAAAAAGGGCTGATCGAAAGGGCGGGAAATAAATCCCGCTCGATTATGCTGACCAGCGAGGTTCACGAGGAAATCAAGGGTCTGCCACTGGCCGGTTATGTCAGCGCCGGATACCTCGTTGAAGCGGTAGAGCAGAACGAGCGTATTGATATTGGCAGCTTCTGGAAGGGGCGAGGCAGTTACGTTTTGCAGGTGGAGGGGGATTCGATGATCGACGCCCATATCCAGCCCGGCGACTACGTGGTGGTCAAGTCTCGCCGATCGGCGGATCGCGGTGATATTGTGGTTGCTCGCACGCCTGATGGTGAAGCGACACTCAAGTACTGGTATCCAGAAAAAAACCGGATCCGTTTACAGCCCGCCAACAAGCGAATGAAGCCGATTTACAGCCGGGATGCACGGGTTATTGGCGTGGTTGTAGGGGTTGTCCGCAAATTATAGACCCGCCTCGTTGATCCGCTGCAGGCGGGACAGAAGATGCAGGATTCGGTCTCGCACCGAGATACTCGATTCGAAACGCCGTTGATCTACGAAAATCCACTGGCACCAGTTCAGCAAGCCAACCAGCACCCCCGCGCGATTCATGGATCGGGTCAACCGGCGCTCCGGTACCGTAAGGGGACGATGTGTCTCGTAACGTTCCACGGATTGCTCAAACCGAACCGAGTTATCGCCAACCAGGCTGCCCAGCATACGAGACAGATCACAGGCGACCGTGTCGGTTCGCATCGCACCAAAATCGATGAGCGCGGAAACGGCATCACCGTCGAAGAAGATGTGGTCCGCATGAATGTCGCGAATAACGGGCTGAACCGGAATCCGTGTCTCCTTCAACTCACTTAATTCTCGCAGCAACTCGTGTCGCAGGTCAGACGCCTGCGACCGCATCTGCTGCCACTGTGTTCGCGACAGAAATCCGAGCTCAAAGTTCAATCGTGGTTCCAGCCGCTCGATTGTTTCGTCGTAATTTTCCAGCCGCAACATGATCTGCTGCAGATTGGGAGAAACGGCCGTCTCGACAGAATAGGCGGCAGTGGCCCGGTGGAAATCAGCCAGCATAGCAATTGCCGAATTCAGACGGCGGGTCGAGGGCTGGCCGGTGAAATCAGCGGAACCGATCGCCCACGGTGTCAATTCCCAGTAATGACTGGCGTGCGCCAACAACGAGTCGCCGGTCCGAGCTCTCATGGGGATGATCAGTTGCCGACAATGATGTTGGTAGGCAAACTGCAAGACGTCATGGATCCAACGCAGTCGGTCCAAGCTGGCCGCCGTTGGCCAACGGCGAAGACAGTATCGACCGGTCGGTCCCGTCACCCGCCACAGCTGGCAACCACTGAAACCACCGGCGTTGCCCAGCGGCTCAACGGCAACGGTCTTGCCAATCGAGTAATGAGCGATTACTTCATGAATCATCCCGGTAATCGTATGATTGTGGAACCGATACGTCAGCCCTCCCATCCCATTGGCCTTAACGGGCGTGAGTGCGTCGCCGCAGGTTTGGCTAACGGCAACGGTGGTGCGCCAGCCAGCATGGATCAGGCGGCCCGTTTCATGGCTTCCTGATTCAATTTGTTGTACAGTGTCTTCAGGCTGATTCCCAACTGTCGCGCCGCGGCTGTCTTGTTGCCTTCGTTCTCGTTCAAGGCGGAACGGATCGCTGCCATCTCGATCTCGCGTAGGGAGGAACCGGTCCGCAGCACGGAACGGGTTGCTCGACCGGAAGTGAACTTCTGCGGCAGGTCCTTGGCGGTAATCGGCAGGCCATCACAGAGAATCGAGGCGTGCTCGATCACATTGGCCAATTCACGGATGTTTCCCGGCCAGCTATGCGCGGTCAGGGCACCGATGGCATCGGCCGAAAACGCATTGCTGGCAGTGACGCCGGTTCGATTTTTGGACAGCAGATGCACGGCCAACAGTGGAATGTCTTCTACCCGGTCGCGCAGCGGCGGCAAATGAATTTCAAACGTGTTGATGCGGAACATCAGGTCTTCCCGAAAATCCCCGGATTCGACCATTCCCGGCAGATTGCGATGCGTGGCGCAGACAATCCGGACATCTACCTGAAACGGCTCGTTGTCACCGACCCTTCGGATTTCACCACTTTCCAGAACCCGCAGCAGTTTCGACTGAGTCGGTTTGGGGAGTTCTCCGATTTCGTCGAGAAAAATGGTCCCGCCGTCGGCCACTTCAAATAGTCCCTGCCGGTGATCGTCCGCACCGGTAAAAGCCCCTTTGCGATGCCCGAATAATTCACTTTCAATCAGATTCTCCGGCAAGGCGCCGCAATTGACGGTCACGAACGGCTTGCGAGCACGCCGGCTGAAGTCATGAACCGACCGTGCCACGAGTTCCTTGCCCGTGCCGGTTTCACCCAGAACCAGCACCGTGGAATGGGTGGGAGCGACTTTTTCGATCAGGGCCCGCACCCGTTGCATGGTTCGGTGATTGCCGATCATCCAGGGCGCACCCTCCACGCGGTGCAGTTGCCGTTCCAGCGCATGTACGTGGTTCGTCAACTCGCGACGTCGTGCGACGCGTTGTAGCAGCGTCTGCAGCTCGATCAATTTGCACGGTTTCTGCAAGTAGTCAAACGCCCCCAACCGCAAGGCGGCAATGGCCGTTTCCGTGGATCCCTTGCCCGTCAGCACGATGCATTCCGTATGCGGCGCCAACTTCTTTGTCCGATCGATCACATCAATCCCGTTCAAGCCGGGCATATCCAGGTCAACGATCATGCAGTCGAAAGAGTCGTTTTCGATCGCCGCGATCGCCTGTGAGCCATCCGCGCAGACGGTGACACGGTGCCCCATGCGGGGCACTTCGGCAGCGATCAGCTCTTGAAGATGAAGTTCGTCGTCGGCAAACAGCACTTTCAACTGTTTACGCGGCAAAGCGGTTGGTGGTTTGTCCTGCTTCATTGGTAACCAAAGGCAAAGTGATAGTGAACGTCGAACCCTTGCCGGGGCCGGCGCTGTGAGGAATGATCTGACCTCCGTGTTCCTGGATGATCTGATAGGTAATCGACAGACCAAGTCCAGTTCCCTGACCATCCCGCTTTCGTGTGAAGAACGGTTCGAACAGGTGCTGCAGTACTTCTTCCGACATGCCACAGCCATCGTCAGCGACCACTAATAGGGCATTGTCTGCACTTCGTTCAAGGCGGATTTCGACCGACCCGGTTTCGCTGACGCTATCCAGGGAGTTGGTGATCAGATTCAGCACAACCTGCTTGAGTTCCTGGGCATTAACCATGGAGTGAATGGTAGGGTCACCCCGAAACTGCAGTTTCCGGCCGCGGTACTTGCTTAGTGGTCGAACCATGTCGATGACCGTCTGGACAATTTCCGCCAGGTTGGCCGATTTCTTGGTGACGTCGCCCATCCGCGAAAAGTCCAGCAGGGCGGACGTGATCCCCTTGCAACGGAATGCCTCGTCCTGAATACGGCGGAGGTACTTCTTCATGTCGTCAATCTGCGCGGTTTGATCCTCAACCGAAACGGTTTCGTCTGGATTCAGTATTTCGTGAATCCGGGATTCCAGCGATTCGGCGGACCAGGCGATACTGGCCAGGGGGTTGTTGATTTCGTGGGCGACGCCGGCTGCTAGAAAACCCACGCTGGCCATCTTTTCACTGCGGACGACTTCTTTCGTGCGCTCTTTGACCTGCCGATTCAGGTTCGCTTTGATCTGTTGGAAATTTCGAGTCATGGCATTGAAAGCGCCGGCCAGCTCTCCCATTTCGTCATTCGTATCCAGATCAATCCGATGGTGAAAACGGCCGTTGCCCACAATCCGTGAGCCGTTGACGAGTATTTCCAGGGGCCGGAAGATCCGCTGGTTAAACCGCAGAATCAGAATGTACAACAGCATGAATGCCCCGCCAGTGAGGAGTGCAGACAGCAGCATCCAGACGTGGTACTCGGTTCGAGCCGATTCAGCGAAATCCTCCATTCGCTGGTTCAGAAACTTGGGCAGCTCACTGGTCTTGATCTGCAGGTCGTCGACACTCTGTTTCAATTCATCCAACGATGTTGGGCCGTCAAAGATCCAGTCGCTGTGGCGATTGCTGGCAACGGCCTCAATCTTGGTGATGGCTTCGTCGAAGTGGCTGACGAATTTCAGCTCTCTGCTGTTGTTGCCCAGGGCCGTGTCGGTATCAAAGTTTTGCAGTTGAAAACGATAGTTTTCAAACGCGGTGCGGACCGGATGCAGGTCATTACGAATCGATGACAACGCATTGCCCGGAAGTTCGCTGATCGGCGTATTGTTGGTGGCGGACTGGTAAACCTCGCAAGGCGCCGTGGCGGCGATGTCGGCAATCGTCGCACGCAAGTGGCTGATCTTGACACTTAATTCCGCCACCAGGGGCATTTCGTACGCTCGACCCCGGGCACTCTTGATCAGCTTTCGAAATTTCAACGAACCGTGAAAACTGGACGCGGACAGAACAGCCACGATCACCAGCAGCATCGCTACGCCAAAGTACATCTGCGAACGGATGCGTCGTTTCTTGAACACCGGCGACCTCCCTGTCGCGCATTGCGTCTCTCGAAAAACCGAGCGGATGCGGGATGCAAAATCCATGCCGGAACGGACAAGCCCATTTCTGCTGCGAATTCGACCAGGCTCCGGCACGCTTTTTTCAAAGCGTGCAATATTTACAGGGATAGTGTTACATGGGCAATGTCAGTATCGCGAGCGGTCGATATCGCTCCGATGCAGTGGCTGCATGCCATCGCCCAGTTGGGTCTTGGCCGGTCATGGCACGATTCTGGGGGGGGGCACCGACGTGCAGTCCCACGGATCGCGTCGGATGGCTGCAACGATGGCCTTTCCGCTCCATGGAATTCTCGTCCAGAGACGATAAGACCTGCCGTTTGCGGGTCGCGTCGTTTCATTCCCCGCGATCGGGAAAATGAGCGCGGCCCTCGCTGCAGGTTGGTGTGACGCGCTCTAATGCTGCTGTATCTGCCGCGTCAGCAGCATTCCCACAAGCAGCATGGCGGCATTGCCAAGCCAGACGATAAAAGGAGGCATCGCACCGGATTTGGCCTGCCCGACGCCAATCATCAGCAGCGGGTAGTAGGCCAACAGGATGGGAATGAAACAGACGGCAAAGATGGTCCAGAAATCGCTTTTTCGCATCCGAATGGCCAGCGGAGCACCGACGATCACAAAACACAGACAGCTGAATCCATTGGCCCAACGTCGCCAAGGCTCGGTTTGCAATCGAAACTTTCGATGCGTTTCCGATTTAAGCTGCTCCAGATCATGCTTCCAGGCGACATTGGTCAAGGACAACAGATTGCCACCCGCCATTTCAAAGGCGGCTCGCATGGCCAGTTTCTGGCGTAGTTGCCGAAGTCGCTCGATCTGGTGTTTCAATTCGCTGCTCATGTTGCGAAGCGGCAGGCTGGATGGATTTCGACCTGGCCCTTCTCGTTTGGTGACATTGCCCAACGGGATCGGAATATCCCACCAGCCGGGCCGGGACAAAGCGCCTCCATCACCAATCTGAATCCGCGCATTCTGTGCCTTCAGTACCAGCATCAATTCTTCCTGATCCACGTGAATCCGAGCCTGAGTTGCCTGAATCTGAGTCTTGCTTGATTCGCGATACACTTCGATGTGTGCGTTAATCAGCGTATCGTCCCGCACCTCATCGACAACGATTGACATGCGATCCTTGGAAAAGGACCCCTGCGCTCAACACGGAATAGATGGTCTTGGCGGAGGCGTTCAGAATCACGTTGTAAACCCCTTTCCTGCCCCATGAAACTGCCAGGTCATTCAGGTACAACGTGCACAGGCTCAGCAAGAACGCAATGATCAAACCGGGCCAGATCAATCGACTGGGAGGGATCCCCTGAGCCTTGACCGCAATGATCTCGTTCATCGCCGACATCCGGCCATAGACCACACAGGTTGCAAACAGACAAGTCCCCGGGATCGCGAAACTCAACGCGGTAGGAATCGTATAGGGAACCAACTCGGCAATCGTTCCCAATGTAAGACTTTCCCGCGTGCCTTCCTGCACCAGGAAGACCATCAGCATCAACATGGTCATAATCGATGCGCTAATGGCGAAAACAATGGCCAATTCGGTAGCGATGTACCGGGTAATCCGATCCATGAACGGTGCGGCTGACGATATCGGTAGCGGGCGGCGGAAACGTGACAACGCCTGGAGTTTTAGCAGGAGCCGGGCGATCTCGAAACAACAATCGGACGTGATAGCGTCCGCGACCGTGATAACGGCAGGTTTCAGTTCTGGTTTCGAAACTGGTCCATCAGGAAACTGATGCAGCGGGCATAAGCATGAACCGCGTCCGAACCGATGGCACCATCAGCCGTTTGCACCAGCTGATCCAGCTGATTCCGGTCGATCTCCCAGCCTTGTTGTTCAGCCACCTTGATCAGCTGATCGGTCATGTCCTTCAATTGTCCAACGAGCTCATTTCCCGAAGCGCAGTCACGCCGAGCGTAGGGAGCGTCTCCCAGTTTTTGAATGTTGGTTCGCGAACCGTCCGTCCGCGTGGCCTGAATCAGCTGAAAGAGGACCCAGCCCAGGCTCAACAGAAAAACAACCGCTGGTATCAGCGCGATTGCCTTTTCTCCCAACAAATAGAAGACCAGTGCCATTGCTCCGCTTCCGGCTGAGCACGGCAAGCGGTGCTGGTTGCAGCGGAAATCTTCGCGAAATTCGAGGATCGCCGGCAGCCGCATGACCGTCGGCGGTGGTGGCCATCACCGGATGTTTGATTTCCACGATGATGCAGGTGATGTTGTCGTGCCCACCGCGTAGATTGGCCAGGTCGATCAGAGCTCGAGCTGCCTCATTGGGGGGTAGATTGGAAATCAGCAATCCCAATTCGTCGTCATTTACAAGTCCTGTCAAACCATCGGTACACAACAGAAACTTGTCATGAACCATGATCGGAAACGGACCCTCGAGGTCAACTTTCGATTCGGCATAAGGTCCCAGTGAACGGGTAATCACATTCCTTGGTATCTTCCCGGATTCGAGTTCGGCTTCTGACAGCTGTCCACTCTTCCGCATTTCCCAGACCAGACTGTGATCAAACGTCAATTGTTCGAAGTGATTGTTGCGCAGTCGGTAAACACGGCTGTCACCGACATGCGCAACGAAGGCGCCACTGGGCATTAACAGCAACACGCTGCAGGTAGTGCCCATGTTGTGAAATTCCTCATTGGCCTGTCCGCGTCGGTGGATTTCGGTGTTCGCATCGACAACGGCTTTCCGCAAGGCTTCGTGAGCCGGCAGGTCGTCGTACTTGGCATATAGATGCGGAATGTGGTCCACGGCCAGTTTGCTGCACAAGCTCGCCAGCCGCATGTGCGCCCATGCCGTCGGCAACAATGAACAAATGACCGCGACGTTTCCACTGATCAAGACTGGATGCCAACGAAATGGACAGGTTGTCCTGGTTGTTACTTCGTCGCATGCCGATGTCGCTCAGAGAGGCGACCGCCAGATAGGCAACCCAGTTTTGCAGGTTTTCGCTCATGAATGGATTCGTGGAAAGGAATCGCAATTCTGTATCTTACTCTGCAGCAGGTTGGACCAAAATGGGCTTGCGAACCGATCTATCCATGCTTGGCGAAGCGATCTATACTCCCGCCTCGATGATGGGGCAGAAAATGCGGGGTCCATTTCGCTGTTGAAAACATCCTTTTGGCTGAGTTGTTTCGTGGTCGGTCAAGTCGCCCCGGCCACCCTTGCCAGTGGAATTCCACCGAGTCCAGACAGATGTGCATTGGGCAGCAGTACATTCTTGTGTTAATAACGATCGTCGTTTTGGCGCTGCCAGGCTGCGTTCAACGTCGCCTGCTGGTTCGCAGTCAACCGGAGGGCGCGCTTGTTTCGGTCGACCGTCAGGCCGTCGGCCTGACGCCCGTCTCCGTTCCATACACTTATTATGGCACAAGGGAAATCCAGCTGGAAAAAGACGGGTACCAGACGGTCCGGGTTGAACAAAATATCAGGCCACCGTGGTACGGGCGGTTTCCAATCAGCCTGTTCAGCGAAAATCTGGCTTTCCGCGAGATTCGCGATCGCCGATTGCTCGATTTTGCCCTGGAGCCCAAACAGCCGGTTGACGAAAACCGGCTGTTCGGTCGTGCCAACGACTTGCGATGTGACATCCAGAACAACACGTTGACCGCGCCAATCCAAAGGTAGGACAGGCGGGTTCGTTATTCTGTCGCCAGCAGCGGGATGATGGACCACCCCACCGGTCAGACGACTGGCAGGGAGATTCGCACCAGCGTGTCAATCAGGAATCTTCGCCGCCGGCAGATTTCTCTTCTGCGGCCGCCACGCCAACGGGTTCCTCAGCATCTTCCGGCTTGGAGGGTTCAACAAACTCACCCTCGAATTTGAGATGCTTCATCTTGCCATTGTCATCGCGATGTACGTCCACGTTGATCTGATTCTTACCGGTAAACGTCCCCCGCAACAATTCTTCGGAAAGGGGATCTTCGACATAATTCTCCAGAGCACGACGCAGCGGCCGGGCACCGTAATCCAGATTGGTCCCTTTCTTGATCAGGAACTCCTTGGCCGCGGCTGTCAGCGTCAGCTCATAGCCCCGCTCCTGCAATCGTTCGCGGATCTTGGTCAGTTCCAGGTCGATGACCAGTTTGAGGTCTTTCTTTTCCAGGTGGCGGAAGATAATGGGCTCATCTGACAGTCGGTTCAGGAATTCCGGACGAAACGCCTTCTGGATTTCGTCGTATACCCGTTCCTTCATGCCTTCAAATGTGGCGTCTTCCCCGCCGCCGGAGAATCCCAGCGCCGACTCATTCTTGATCGCATGAGCACCCACATTGGTCGTCATGATCAGGATCACATTTCGGAAATCGACGTTGCGACCAAAACTGTCGGTCAGGCGACCTTCCTCCATCACCTGCAGCAACATGTTGAAGATGTCGGAGTGAGCCTTTTCGATCTCATCCAGTAACACCACGGCATACGGTCGTCGCCGAATTTTCTCGGTCAATTGTCCGCCCTCTTCGTAGCCGACGTATCCGGGAGGGGCCCCAATCAGTCGGCTGAGGTTGTGTTTCTCCATGTATTCCGACATGTCGATCGTGACCAGGGCATCCTCGTCGCCGAACATGAATTCGGCCAGCGCCTTGGCCAACAGCGTTTTTCCGACGCCGGTCGGCCCGGCAAAGATGAAACTGCCAATGGGTCGTTTGGGATCTTTCAGGCCACTGCGGCTTCTCCGCACGGCCTTCGAAATTGCCTTGATCGCCGCATCCTGGCTGATGACACGATTGTGCAATTCCTCTTCCATCTTCATCAGGCGGAGGCTGTCTTCGGTGGACAGTCGGGTCAGCGGAATGCCGGTCATCTTGGAAATGACTTCCGCGATCACTTCTTCATCCACGACGCCGTCGGTTTGCTGGGATTTCTCGCGCCATTCCTGCTTGATCTGGTCTTTCTTCTTGCGGAGTTTTTCCGCCTGATCACGCAGATTGGCCGCCTTCTCGAAATCCTGGCTGGCGACCGCGTCTTCCTTCTCGTTATTCAGACGCTCGATGTCTTCGTCGATTTCCTTCAGATCTGGTGGACGAGTCATCGTTCGCAAACGAACGCGGGCACCGGCTTCGTCAATCACATCGATCGCCTTGTCAGGCAGACATCGACCGGTAATGTAACGGCCCGACAAGTCGACTGCCGACACGATGGCGTCATCGGTGATCTGGACGCGATGATGGTCTTCGTATCGTTTTCGCAAGCCCTTGAGAATCTCGACGGTTTCGTCCATCGACGTCGGGTCAATAATGACCTCCTGAAAGCGTCGCGCCAGAGCGTTGTCTTTTTCGATGTACTTCCGATATTCGTCCAGGGTCGTTGCCCCAATGCACTGGATTTCACCACGCGAAAGGGCTGGCTTCAGGACGTTGGCGGCGTCAATGGCGCCCTCCGCACCACCCGCACCGACCAGCGTATGCAATTCGTCGATAAACAGGATCGTATTCTTTGCACGGCGAACCTCGTTCATCACCGCCTTGATCCGTTCTTCAAATTGACCCCGATACTTGGTACCGGCCACCATCATGGCCAGATCCAACACGACAATCCGTTTGTCGGCCAGAATTTCCGGAACTTCTCCATTGATCACGCGTTGCGCGAACCCTTCCACAATCGCGGTTTTTCCCACGCCAGCTTCGCCCAGCAGTACCGGGTTGTTCTTGGTTCGCCGACAAAGGATCTGGATCGCCCGTTCAATTTCCATCTGCCGGCCGATAACCGGGTCCAGTTTGCCCTGCTTGGCGAGTTCGGTGAGGTCACGGCCAAAGCTGTCCAAGGCGGGAGTCTTCGACTTTCCGCTCTTGGTCGACGCGCCTTCGCCTGCCGCTTCACGCCCGCCGCGTTCGCCACCTTCACCACCTTCCAGGCCGTTACCCAGCAGGTTCAGTACCTCCTCCCGCACCTCTTCCAGTTTCAACCCCAGATTCATCAGCACCTGAGCCGCGACGCCTTCCTGCTCTCGCAGCAGGCCCAGCAGAATGTGTTCGGTACCGACAAAATTGTGGTTCAGGTTACGGGCTTCTTCCATCGAATATTCGATGACTTTCTTCGCCCGAGGTGTCTGAGGTAACTTGCCCATCGTGATCATTTCGGGACCACTCTGGACCAGCTTTTCCACCTCGAGTCGGATTTTCCGCAAATCGACTTCCAGGTTTTTCAGAACATTGGCTGCGACGCCGGTGCCTTCTTTGACAAGTCCCAGCAACATATGCTCGGTGCCGATATATTCATGATTAAACCGCTGAGCTTCCTGGTTGGCCAGTTGCATCACCTTGCGAGCTCGATCGGTAAAGCGTTCGTACATTTCGCGTTCCTCCACAATGCCATGTGCGACGAAGGTGTCGCACATTGATCACTATTGCCCACGGTCGGCCAACAGTTCAGATTTTCCGGTTGTTCTACAAGTTGTTCTGCCTCGGCGTCACCGTCCCGGTCGTCGACGCAGTTTCGATTTCCGCCGCCTGTTCGATCAATTCGCGTTCCCGGCTGATTTCAAAAGCCCAGTGAACCGAATCGTCGAACCGTTCCATCTGTTTCAATTCCTCCGTCGCCCGCTCCCGTTGCCCGGTGCGGCGATAGAGCGTGGCCAACAGCAATCTCGCCTCCACGTCTCGTTCGGTTTGATCCAGTCGTCGACGCAGCAGCATGGTTGCTTCCGACCAGTGGCCCATTAAGTATTCCCGCTGGGCCTGATTAAACAAGGTGTGCGACGCGGACTCACCTGTTTGATCGGGTTTTGTCCAGTCAATTTCGTCGTTTTTTTCCTCAGGAATCTGCTCCTGCTCACGTTGGCAATTCATCATCGGCGGAACCGATAAATGCTGTACCGATCGACATGCCGTTGCCGCCGAAGTCAACCAGGTCAGGCAGACAACCGGCCATGCGATCGCCGGAAATACGTCGCCCAGAAGTGCGGGCCAAAGAAACGTGGCAACGAGCGCCAGATTCAACAACAAAGCGAACCCAATCGCCAGTACCAACGCCGGGTAGCTGCCTCGCAACCACAAGTGTGCCAAGCCAGGCCAACCGCACAACAAAAACTGACCCCATCTCATGGGCGATTTCCGGCGTCCCTGCCACTACAAAAATAACACGTCTGGCCGCTCGCGACCGCTGAATAGACCAAACGGAAAGCGAATTTCCGGGCAAGTATCAATGGCAATCAGAGTTACGTCAATTGCAATCAAATTGCCGTTTGAAACCGCCCAGTCACGATCCTGATAACCACCAAGGATTACCACTCCCCCGGCCCGAGCCGACTACGGTAGTAGACTACGGTAATATCTCGAACGGTAATATATTAACCTGGTCGCTCCTTTCCTGTTCATTCGTGAACCACGGCGAAACGAATTATGCAGCAAAGCAGATGCCAAAGTTATGTCAGTAATTTGCCTTAAAAAGAGCTGGAAAACGCTGGTCTCTTGGAAACGTGAGGCCAGCAATCGTACAATTGGCTCTGCCAGCATATGCCATAATGGCAGAGACTGGTTCGCGGAAAATCCAATGAACCAGGCCGCCGCCTGCTGTCGCATTCAGGAATCAGATTGAGACCGTCGTTAACGAACTCGTATTATCGAATCATCGACGCCGCACAGAATCGTGCTGCCGAGGGTCTGCGTGTCATTGAAGACGTTTGTCGCCTGCACTTGGAAGACGGTCTGTTGTCCAGCCGCACCAAAGCGCTGCGTCATGATTTAACGCAATCGCTTACCACCATCAATTCCGCCAGTCTGTTGCGTTGTCGCGATGTCCAGCGCGACCCTGGAACCGAGATATCTGAGGCAAGTGAATATCATCGAGGCGATGAGATCCAGTTGGTTCGCGCCAACGCGGCTCGCGTTCAACAGGCGCTGCGGACGATCGAGGAGCATGTCAAGTCAATGAATACCGCAGTCGCGCGGCAGATAGAGCAGCTTCGCTATGCGGCCTATGCGCTGGAAAAGGCAATTGTCAGTACTCAGTTCAGCCTGGCCGACCTGGAATCGCTCCAGTTATACGTACTGACCGATGGGCGTGGAGATCTGGGGGAATTGGAGCTGTTGCTTCGGTCACTGGTCCGAGCGGAAGTTGGTCTCATCCAGTTCCGGGACAAATCGCTGGGCGATCGGCAGCTGATCGAAGCGGGGCATCTTTTGACGCGTATGACGCGTGATACACCAACCCGCTGGATCATGAACGATCGCGCTGACCTGGCACTGCTCTGTCATGCCGACGGTGTACATGTTGGTGAGGACGATTTGCCCGTGCCACTGGCCCGGAAGATCGTCGGCGTCGACAGGATTGTCGGCGTGACGGCTCATTCCATCGAACAGGTAACCCAGGCGGTCCTGGACGGCGCCAGCTACGTGGGCGTCGGTCCCGCCTTTCCGTCAGCGACCAAGTCGTTTGAATCGTACGCCACGCGTGAATTCCTCAAATGGGTCGCGGATGAAATCGCTTTGCCCGCATTCGCCATTGGTGGTATCGATCCGCACAATCTGGAGGAACTGCTCGACCTGGGAATCCGTCGGATCGCGGTCAGCCATTGCGTAATCAATGCGACGCAGGTAGCGACGACGGTGGCCAGCCTCAAGAAAAAATTGCGAGTGGCAAGGCACCCCGCTCGTAGCCAGGATGCCTGACCGCAATCGGTTTGGCCGGTGCTGAGCAGGGCATGATTACGAGTCGCCCGCTGAAAATTCTCGACACGCGGACTTGCTGGCCGATCGTTGTTAGCCGCAACTTGTCCCTCGACGTGACAGCGGGGTGACGTGATTTCCTCTCCTGGGATCAGAGCTGGCCAACGGAAAGGCGTTACAGCTTGAGCGCTTGCCCGGGTAACGTTCGCCGTGTGCAGGTTGGGGCTACTGTGAAATACGATCGCTTTGTACGGTCAGGACGGCTGTCAGCCGAGCGGCTTACCGCCTCGGTCCAGGCGACTGTTTTCTGTTAGATTGAATGGATGAAGGTCAACTTGAGTCACAACACGACGGCCGCGAGGACCACTGCTCGGTCGGAGACCCAGCCTTCTCAGCAGAACTTTCTGGTTTTGGTCCTGTACAGCGTCATCGTGCGGACGGGATGGATCTTCAAGACAGAAAGCATCATCATGCCAGCCATCCTGGATGCGATTGGCGGTGGCGGCTGGATGCGTGGCTGTCTGCCCATGTTGAATCGAATTGGCCAGAGTCTTCCCCCGCTGCTGGCTGCGGAACGGATTCGTCAGGCCGCCTACCAGAAACAAGTCCTGTCGTTGTTCGTGATGTTGATGGGCGCCAGTTTCCTCTTGCTGGCGTTGGTCTGGGGGAGTGCCGAGAAAGACCGGCCTGTCTGGTTGCCGTATCTCTATTTGGCGGTTTACGGTTTTTTCTGGTTGTGCGTCGGCATTCACAATCTCAGTATCAGTTTGCTCTACGGAAAACTGGTGGCGGCCGATGCACGCGGCCGGTTGATGCTCGTGGGGATGACTCTTGGTGCGGTTTCAGCGGTAGCCTTCGCCTGGTTTCTGATGAGACGATGGCTGGCCGGCGGTCCTGCGGAATTTGTCTGGCTGTTCCTGTTTACCGGCATGGCATTCGTGGTCGCGGGCATGGTGGCCTGGGCGTTGCAGGAAAACCCGGATCGTAGCCGTCCCAAGCCGACGAGCTTGAAACGAACGATGGCCCGCTCGCTGGTGATACTGAAACGGGATCGAAACTTTCGCCTGCTCGCGTTCATTGCTGCGACTTTCGGTGTGAGCGTGACGCTGATGCCTCACTACCAGGCCTATGCCAGGCAAAATCTCACCATCAACCTGGAATCAATGGTTTCCTGGGTGATTGTCCAGAATCTTGGCGCTGCCGCGTTCAGTATTCCGGTCGGTAAGATCGCGGACCGTTTTGGAAATCGAATGGCCATCCAGACGGTTTTGTTATTGCTTTGTTGTGCTCCGGTTTTGTCGCTGTTGAACGTCAATCTGCTGCAGGATCTGCGGGAGATGGGGAGCTGCATTGTGTTCTTTCTGTTGGGGTTGATGCCGGTGACGATGCGAATTTTCAATAATTACACGTTGGAAATCGCCGCTCGACATCGTCAACCCATTTATCTCAGCACATTGGGAATCTGCATGGCTCTGCCAGTGGTCCTGATGTCGACCCTGGTCGGCGGCTTGGTCGATCTGTACAACTTCGAGTTGGTTTTCATGGCGGTCGTCGCGATCGTAGCTTTTGGATGGATACTGACGTTCAGGCTCAGTGAGCCGCGAAATCTGGAACGAAACGGCGGGCAGCTACGGCAGGAATCGGTCGGAATAGACTAGTTTTGCTTAATCCGTTGTCTTCAGTTTCCGATGAGACTGTCAGGATTCGCGACAGGAGCTATCAAATGACCTTTGGATTGATCATGCTTGCCTTACTTGGTTCGGTGGCAGATACACGGCACACTGCCAATGATTTGACCGGCATCAAGTGCGTTGTTTCCGGCGAGGCCGCCAGCTTGAATTACAGCTGCCCATACAAACAGGGCACGGTCTATTTCAATTGCAATGCCAGCAGAATTCAATTTGAGCGTCGATCCGGCGAATTTCAAACCAAAGCCAACCATCAGCTGGTGGTGACCAGGCAGTACGTCCAAAAATACTGTCCCATTCGAAAAGAACGGATTTCCGAACGATCGTCGGCGGAAGTAGCACTGGCCGGCGTTGCCCTGCGGTTCTGTTGTTCGCATTGTCGAGAGCATTTTCAAATTAGGCACAGACTGCAACAGGAGATTGAGTTCGTATTTGGACCACGGAATTTCGAACGACTCTTCGTGCCGACCCCCTCCCCTGCCCCGGCTGAATCGGCGGTACCACGTATCCGGCCGTGATAACCGCAGGCCGCTATTGATCTGTGCTGGAATCTGCGATTCTGAAAGAATGACGGCGGATGGGAATGCCATCGTCAATGCACGGGCGTTTCCATGGACTCCGTTTCTTATCGCGGTTGTTTTGTGATCAGCTGATGCGCATTTTTTTTTCCGTAGGCGAGCCCAGCGGCGACCTGCACGCGGCCAACCTGATACAGGAGCTCAAGCAGCACGTGTCGGATCTGCAGGTCACCGGATATGGCGGCCCCCGGATGGCCGCTGCCGGTTGCGATTTGCACTACGACCTGACGCAGCTGGCCGTCATGTTCCTTTCCGGAGCGGTAAAGAATCTGGCGACCTTTCTGCAGTTGATTGCGGCCGCCGATCGTTATTTTGAACAACACGCCGTCGATGCGGTCGTGCTGATCAATTATTCCGGATTCAATTGGTGGATTGCCCGCAAGGCAAAGAAACACGGCATCCCCGTTTTTTTTTACGGGGTGCCCCAGATGTGGGCCTGGGCGCCTGGCCGAATTCGCAAGGTCCGCAAATACGTCGACTATGTGATCTGCAAATTGCCCTTCGAAAAAAAGTGGTTTGCCGATCGCGGGTGCGAGGCCCATTACGTGGGTCACCCATATTTTGATGAACTGTGTCAGCAGCGATTCGACCAGGCGTTTGTTGAACAGCACGGGGATAACACCTCAGAAACGGTGCTGCTGTTACCCGGCTCTCGAGGTTTTGAAGTGGAGCGCAATCTGGGTACGCTGATCGCTGTGGCGGGGATCATCAAGTCGCAGCGGCCGGGAGCCAGGATCGTGATGGGGTGCTTGAATGCCACGCACCAGCAATCCGCTTCACAGGCCTTTACGGAATCCGACGTCGAATGTGAAGTTTTCGCGGGCCGTACCCAAGAGCTGATGAAAATTGCGGATGCCTGTGTGGCCTGTAGTGGATCGGTGTCTCTGGAGCTGCTATACCATCGGTTGCCCACGGTGATTGTCTACAAGATCAGCCGATTGAAGATGTTGTTGCAGCCCTTTGTTCTGAAATGTCGTTTCATTACGTTGCCCAATCTGATGACAGCCGCCGATATCCGGCGAGACCGTTTTCGACCCTACGATCCCGATGCGGAAGACGCAGAACCGGTGTTGATGCCGGAGTACCTGACAACGCGAGATTGTTCGGCCAAGGTAGCGAGGCATGTCCTGAACTGGATCGCGTCGCCCGAACAGAGAATAATGAAACAGAACGAAATGGACCAGCTGGCCAAGGCCTATGCCTTTCCCGGTGCTTCGAAGCGGGCCGCCCGGTTCATTCTATCCAGATTCGCAGATGGCGGGACCATTTCCGGTTCATCCCGTTCTGCTGCCTGATCGGCCAGGTCGAATCCGAACCATCGAACCGTCGCCGTGACCCGACGATTGAATTGAGCACGACAAGCCCATCCACAGTGACGGTCTGACGATCATGTTTCTCAGTGAACCTCCGGCAACTCCCTACGACCTGAGTTTTTCGCTGCTCGGTTTCCCCGTGCGTGTGCACCCCGCCTTTTTTGTCATGCCGTTGATCCTGGGCGGTTCCGTGCTTCAGTCGTCGCCGATCAACACCGGCCTGACATTGCTGGTTTTGATCGCAATCTTTTTCATTTCCATTCTCGTTCACGAACTGGGGCATGCGTTTGCTTTCCGGTATTTTGGGCAACCATCGCGAGTGGTTTTGTACTGGATGGGCGGACTTGCCATCCCGGATAGCGTAGGGGGGCGATGGATGCCGGCCAAGAACTCCTTGAATCCGCATCAGCAAATCATCGTTTCCCTGGCAGGACCATTGTTCGGATTCCTGCTGGCGGCGCTACTGATTGGATTGGTGTTGGCGATCGGCGGCAGCGTGACTTTTCAGATGGATGGCCTGATGCCCCAGTTCATTCCCTATTTGCCGGAGTCACTCGCTGGGGGGGCGTCCGGTCAGGCATTGCAGCTGTTTCTGTGGTTAAGCATCTGGGTCAACGTATTCCTGAATATCCTCAATCTGGCGCCGGTTTATCCACTGGATGGGGGGCAGGTGGCGCGTCAATTATTCATTTTGAATGACCCCTGGAACGGCCTGAATTACAGCATCATGCTATCCATCGCGGTGGGTGCGGTGATCGCGGTTTTCAGTTTGATGGGGGGAGATCAATTCATCGGTATCTTCTTCGGGTTCATGGCCTGGTCCAACTGGACCACACTGCAGCAGATGGGTGGTGGTGGCTACGGCGGCAAACCCTGGTGATGCGGCTCAAATGCTGCATCCGATCCTGGCTCGTGGCCGTATGACAAACCAATCGCAGTAGGCGCGTCTGTTCAAGTTTGATGTCGCCGAATTTGGATTGCCGTGATTGGGTTAACGACTTTAAAAGGGATCACGCTGTCCAGAAAATCAAAAAAAACGGAACTTTTTTTCGGCTGAGATCCGGTTCGTATCGCGTGCTCGCGAACGGCTCGAATCGACATGTTCGTTGGCCGGTTGAATGTGACGGGCAAGCTGCATACAGAATTCTCAAGTACGTGTTTTGCCGGTGACATGTATTTTCTTGCGGATTGCCGATAAGCATCAGGCGGCGGGCGCATGGATAAGTTGAGTCAATAGGTTTTTTGTCTGGCCCCGATGAGCAGCCGTCGGCGATTTGCGGTGTTTTCGGGAAACAGCGTATTATTGGGCCTTTTTTGGTTTTTTGATCTCTTTAGCGCGTCTCGCCCCGCCTGTCAACTTCCTTTGCTGCAAGTGGGCGACTGATTTTTTTGGGCGAGTGCGGCAGGTATACGCAACGCGTTGTTGCCATCAGATCGTTGGCCAGGTTTAGATTGTTTTAGCAGTTCGTTGCAGATGAAAATCTGTGGGTTCGGAAAGACGGATCAAGCTCGTGCTCGTATGCGATGCGTTATCGAAATGAGTAGTCGTTGAATCGGACGAAGGGACGTTGCGATTTCGTCAAAAAAGTTGCGAAATAATATTGAAAAAAAAATTTCGATCTTTAAAACTTACCGCGATGGAAACACTGGCCGCATCCGCAGCCTGTTTGCTCACGGCAGAATTTTAAATTTGCCGACAAGCAGTACGCGGCACAAGCGACAGCCGTTCCTGAATCAGACGTTTATTTTTTTAGGTTGGTGAGCCGACCTCAAATTTTGAACGCCGTTCAAATTGAGAGGGAGCTCCCGGTGGTCAAATACGGAGGACGTACTGTGGCCAAGAAAAAGACCGCTGCCAAGAAAACGGCAGCACGCAAAGTCGCCAAGAAGAAGGCGAAAAAGAAGGTGAAGAAGGCCGTAGCCAAGAAGAAAGCGAAGAAGAAGATCAAAAAGGCTGTAGCCAGGAAGAAAGCCAAGAAGAAGATCAAGAAGGCTGTAGCCAAGAAGAAAGCGAAGAAGAAGATCAAAAAGGCTGTAGGCAAGAAGAAGAAAGCGAAGAAGAAGGTAGCCAAGAAAAAAGCTACCAAGAAAGTCAAGAAAGCGGCCAAGCGTAAGAAGTAGGTCCTTGGGGACTGGCGTCTTACGCTGATTTTTTTGCCTTTGCGATACAACGAGAAAGGGTTACCGGCCTGGTAACCCTAGCTTTTTGCGCTGATCTATCGGTTGGAAATTCTTCGCTTGCCGTGGAGAACGCAAGTCCCGGCCTTGCGGTGTCCGCGTCGGCCGTCCTGTTATCTTCCGCGACGGGCCAGTTGGCTTGACTGCTCGGGGTAGCCGTACTCAGCCCAGCACGGGTAGCTCTGGTTGTACCGGATTGGCGGCCGCCCGCTTCGCGAGGGTTCGGCAGAGCTCGATCGCCATCTCCTGGAGATAGGGAGACACGGCTGGATCATCAAAATTTGCCGCCATCTGCCCGGCGTCACCCCGCTCTCGAACGGGAATACTGATGGGGATTTCCCCGAGAAACGGAATGTTGGCCTGCTCCGCGAATTTTCGTGCACCGCCTTTGCCGAAAATGTCATAACGCTTGCCGTTGTCGGGGCAAATGAAGCTGCTCATGTTTTCGACCAGGCCGACCAGTGGGATGTTGACCTTTTCGAACATGGAAACCGCCTTGATGGCGTCAATCAACGCGACTTCCTGTGGCGTGCAAACCACGATCGCGCCGGAAATTGGCAACAGCTGGGATAGAGACAAGGCAACATCGCCTGTTCCAGGTGGCATGTCGATGATCAGAAAGTCCAGTTCGCCCCAGGCCACGTCTCTGACAAACGTTTGAACCGTGGAATGCAACATCGGCCCTCGCCAGATGACCGCCTGTTCGGGAGGTACCATGAACCCGATGCTCATCACCGGCAGGCCTGCGAAGTCCAGCGGGCCGATCTTGTCGCCGACCCGTTCGACCTGTCCTCGTACACCGGTCAAATGGGGGATGCTGGGTCCGTACACGTCGGTGTCCAACAGGCCGACGCGACAGCCCGATCGCTGTAGCGCCATGGCCAGCAACGTCGATACCGTACTCTTGCCGACGCCTCCTTTACCGGAGCCGACGGCGATCACGGCCCTGGCCTTCAGGCCAACCGTTCCTCGTGGCATGGGAGGGCGATGATGTTCAACGACGTCAACCCGGAAGGACTTATCCGGGAATGCCGACCGCAGTTGCTCCTCCATCCGTTGACGGAATTCTTCTTCGATCGGCCGTGAAAAACGGGTGAGTCCAACCTCGACCACGATGGGATCGGCGTGGTCGTCGATCTTCCGGATCTGATCGGACTTGTCGAGACTCCGACCGGTTTCAGGATCCGGGAAGGTGGCCACCACTTCGCTGATCGCCTGCTTCAAATTATTGTGTTGGGACATGTTCGTGTGGTTCCGCTTCATTGCGGATCGTGCGGATGGGGATTTCGAGCCAGATGGCAAACTTGTTCCTCGACATGTTAACCGTTATCGGCCCACGGTAAATCACGGGCCACCTGTTCTTCGATCCTGATCGCGGGCCATTCCAGAGAGTTCCACCAGGCTTCCGCCGCTGTTGCCAACCGGCCGATGTCCAGCCGGGTGCGATATACGTTGGCGAAGCCAGCCCGCAACAGTTCTCGGGCAAAGCGACCAACGGCGGGTGTGACCAACGCCAGCAACAGCGTAGGGGGAACGCATTCGGTGGCCCGGCGTGCCTGGATCAGGCAATTCGCGATTTCCGCATCGCTCCACTTTTCGTCGACGGCCACAATGCCGATCGAGCCGAAGTGCGCGGTACACCGGCTGGTCATCTCATTCCAGTCATCAACCGACTGACAGCGGCCTGGCAGCTGCAGTTGTTCGATGGCCGTCAGCACGTGACCGCTGGAATCGAGGACGAAGATCCATGGCTGCTGGTATGCCGACATCGACTGGGTCCTCGCTATTCAGCTTCCTTGAATGCCGATTCGTCCAACATGTCGTCGGCGGTGCCTTCACTGTGTGGTTCGGCCAGGCCCAATGCGGCCGCTTTTCGAATCAGCCGCGCGCGACTGATGCCCAGCAACTCCGCGGCCCTGGTCTTGTTCCCTTTCGCCTGGTCCAGTGCGCAGTTCGATCAACTGTTGTTCGATGCCAGCCAGGAATTCGTCCAGTTCGATTTTCGTCTCCTGATGATAACCGATCCGCATGGCAGAAAGTCCCTGATGAAATGAATCAGGCAGGTCGTGAGTTTGGATTACCCGGGAAGTGCAGTGGTCGTGTGCGGACCTGAGTACCTGTTTCAGTTCATTGAGGTGGCCGGGCCAGCGATATTCGTAGAACAACTCCATTACTTCATCCGACAGTCCGGCAATCTGCCGTTCCCCAGTGCGGTTTCGGGCTTCGATCAACAACTGGGAAATCAGTGGAATGTCTTCGGGCCGCTGTCGAAGCGGAACCGACTGAATGACCTGTACGCTAAGGTGCATGGCGAGCGGCCGCGAAAAGAGTCTGCGGTCAGCCAGTTCCAGCAGATCGGTTTCGGATGTGGCCAGGATCCGCATTGGAAAATCGGGCAGCCGGGTGTACCCCAGCAACTCGTTTTGCGCTTCCGGATTCAGGCGGTTGACGTCCAGCAGCAACAGCCAGTCGTTGGTCCGGTGATCCTGCTGATCAAAAGCCCAGTTCTTAATGCTTTCCTGCAGCAACTGGCTATCGGCGATGACGCAGTGGAGTGGGACCAGGCCGTCGTGCGCATTGTGGCGCTCGTGAAAGATGGTGCGAGCAATATGCTCCCGGCCGCTACCCGCGGGACCGACGATCAGGCAGTCGGAGCGATTGGATGCTGCGGCCTGGACCTGGCGGCGGATTCGTTTTGCCTGGTCGCTGTTGCCGGCCAGGCTTGGCAGTACGAATCGTTGGCGATCGGTGGCATCGAGCGCAGCCAAAGTGTTGTGCAATCTCTGGCGAAGCTCCTCAACGGGATTCGACGGATCGGGAGCGGGCCCGTCCGGCCCCCGGCCGACCAGCAAGATTATTCGAGACTTGGACTCGCCGTCGCCGAAGACGGTCCAGACGGCTCGCTTCCAGCGTGGTGAGTTCGCAGACCTCGAGACGATGAAACCGCAAACGCTGGATTCTGCCGACTCCTCCAGCAAGTCGGGCGGTGGGCAGATGCCAGCCAGTCGCGCCGTGGGGGCGGTATCGCCCGGGTCGTCGGCCTGGACCGGGAGGCTGGAGTACTGCAACCTGGCCCCCTCCATCTGTTCCCTGGGAACCCCCAGCCAGCGACAGCAGGCGTCATTGGCGAAAATGACTTCGAATTGGTCGTCGATGGCCGCGATGACGTCGCCCGAGTTTTCGAGCGCGCGGGCCAGTTGGCGTTTTCGGTTCAGTTTTCTGGCCATTGCGATTCTCCAGGGATACAATCCGCTTTCCGCAGGGCGGAAGTCTCTGCTATAGTGCGCCGCAGCTTTCCGAGTGATTCAATTCATGGCACGCGAAAAAATTTTATCAAACAAACCGGCTGCAGAGGACGACGACCCCGGTCTGCGGCCGTCACGGTTTACCGATATGATTGGGCAGCGAGATGTGATCGAGCGGTTGCAGATCGCCATTGACGCCTCCCAAAAACGCGGTGATGTACTAGGACATATTCTGTTCGACGGTCCGCCGGGGCTGGGCAAGACCACGTTTGCCTGTTGCATTCCCAATGAAATCGGCGTGGCGATCGACTTTCTTTCCGGTCCCAGCCTGAAAGCGCCCAAGGACCTGGTGTCCTCTCTGACCAATCTGCGCAAGAAGCAGGTACTGTTTATCGACGAAATCCATCGCACGCCCAAGGCCGTGGAAGAGTATTTGTATACGGCCATGGAGGATTTTCGCATTGATATTGTGGTGGGGGACGGGGTCAACGCTCGTACGCACAATTTCAAACTGCAACCATTTACCCTGATTGGTGCCACCACGCGGGCCGGCATGTTGACCGGTCCTTTGCGGGATCGATTCCAGATTCGCGAACATCTGGATTTTTATTCGATTGCGGAACTGACGGAACTGATCCACCGCAACGCCAGAAAGCTAGATATCCAGATCGAATCCGAGGCGGCCACCGCGTTGGCTCATCGCAGTCGTAGCACCCCCCGAATTGCCAACAACCGTCTGCGATGGGTACGGGATTACGCGCAGAGTCGGGCCGATGGCGTAATCACGGCGGAAGTGGCTCAGGAGGCGCTGGCAATGGCTTCCATTGATTCGCTGGGGCTGGACCGTCTGGACCGCCGGTACCTGGAAACCCTGATCGGTGTCTGTCTGGGTGGCCCGACGGGCATCGAGACGATTGCGGCTACGCTTAATTGTTCTGCCGACACTCTGATGGACGACGTGGAACCCTTCCTGCTGCGCAGTCAGTTGATTCTCCGCACTCCCCGCGGCCGTGTGGCCACGCCGCGAGCCTGCGAACACCTGCAAATGGCTCCGCCAGCCCAGGGGCAGCTGTTCGGTTGACGGCAGATCCCGATCGTCGTTGACACGATGAAGTTGGGGTCGTACGATTTCGCCATTCGACGACGATTCAGGACAGATTCTCAATTGAGCAAGATCGCATTCTTATTTCCGGGGCAGGGTGCTCAGTCGATCGGCATGGGCAAATCTGCTTACGATGCACTACCCGCCGTGCGAGAGTTGTACACGCGGGCCAACGACATCCTGGGCTACGATCTGGCAGACATCTGCTTTAACGGGCCGGATGAAAAGTTGAATTCTACGGTTGTCAGTCAGCCAGCCCTGTATGTCTGCAGTTTTGCGGCCATCGAGTCGCTGAAAGAATCGAATCCCGAGGTGGCTGAGGCTGTCGGCGGGGCAGCGGGTTTGAGTCTGGGGGAATACACCGCGATCGCCTTTGCAGGCGGAGTCAGCTTTGAAGACGGATTGAAGTTGGTGCAGCGACGTGGCGAAGCGATGCAGCAGGCGTCCGACGCCACGGCCAGCGGCATGGTCAGTATCCTCGGTCTCGACCGTGAACAGGTGGTTGCGGTCTGTGACCAGGCCCGCAATGATGGAGAGATTCTGCAGGCGGCCAATTATCTGTGTCCTGGCAATATCGCCGTTTCCGGCCATCGCGATTCCTGTGCCCATGTGGCCGCCGCCGCGGATCAGGCGGGTGCTTTGAAAACCGTGCCGTTGGCCGTGGCCGGAGCGTTTCACACCGAGCTGATGCGCACCGCCGTGGACGGATTGGCCAACGCCCTGCGTAACGTCGATATGGTCGAGACTCGGATCCCGGTTTACTCCAATGTCGATGCGCAACCTCACACCGATCCAGAACAGATCCGTTCGTTGCTGATTGAACAGGTCTGTTCACCGGTGTTATGGCAGGATTGCATGCAGCACATGATCGCTGACGGTTTCGACCGCTTTTTTGAAGTCGGTGCCGGTCGCGTGTTGCGCGGATTGTTGAAAAGGATCACTCGCAAAACGCGTTGTGAAGGAACACTCAATTAGGAACAGGAACCGATGAGTCTGGATTCGATGAAGGTTGATTTGAGCGGGCAGACAGCGATCGTGACGGGGGCCTCTCAGGGACTTGGCCGTGAGATCGCCGTGGCGCTGGCAGAAGCTGGGGCCCGAGTCGCTTGTGTGGCCCGCAATGCAGAAAAACTTGCCGAGACCGTAGCCGCGATCGATCAAGCTGGGGGCGGAGCGGAGGCGATGGCTGGCGATGTCAGCGATTCAGCTACTGTCCAGAAAATTGTGGACGACGTCGCTGAGAATTGGGGGCGATCTGGATATCCTGATCAACAATGCAGGAATCACCCGCGATACGTTGATGCCCGTGATGACGGATGAACAATGGGACGACGTGATCGCCACCAATCTGAGAGGGACGTTTCTGTTCTGCCGTGCCGCCAGTCGCGTAATGATGAAACAACGCTACGGTCGAATGATCAATATCTCCAGTGTCTCGGGTTTGATGGGCAATCCCGGTCAAACCAATTACAGCGCGTCCAAAGCGGGTGTGATTGGTATGACGCGAAGCCTGGCAAAGGAATTGGCCAAACGGAAGGTGACCGTGAACGCGGTTGCCCCCGGATTTATCGAGAGCGAAATGACGCAAGCGTTGGGCGATGCCATTCTTTCCGAGGTCAAGAAACGAATTCCCGCTCGTCGTATTGGCAAGGCCTCTGACGTGGCGGCCTGCGTATTATTTCTCGCCAGTCCGGCGGCTGAGTATTTGACGGGTCAGGTTTTGACTGTGGACGGCGGAATGACCGCCTGAATGTCCCAGTAAATTAGGGATAAATTAGGGATCCCGGGCGCCATTAAGCCTTGACCCGTTTTATGAAAATCCTCTATCTTAATCGCGTCCCAACGTCGCGTGGATTACGTTTTTGAACTAGTGGTTTAGCAAAGGAGGCCGATTGATGTCGGTCGAGCAGAAAGTTATAGATATCGTCGCCGAGCAGCTTGGTGTTGAAAAAGATAAAATCAAACTGGAATCCAATTTCGTGAATGATTTGGGCGCTGATTCACTGGATACGGTGGAATTGGTAATGGAACTGGAGGAAGAGTTCGATATCAGTATCCCCGACGATGCCGCGGAGAAGATTCAAACCGTCGGCGAGGCCGTTAAACATATCGAAAACAGCAAGTAAATTGCGGTTCATTGGGCGATTTCATGAAACGGCGGGTAGTTGTCACCGGCTGGGGTCTCGTCACATCGCTAAGTTCCGCCGTTGACGATTGCTGGCAGCGAATTCTGGCCGGTGAGAGTGGAATTCATGAAGCCAGACTGGTCGAGACTTCCGATCTGAAAGTCAAGATTGGCGGCGACGTTTACGATTGGGACCCAGCTCAATCACTGGGTCCCAAGGAATCCAAGAAGGTCGATCGCTTCTCCCAGTTCGCGCTGGTGGCCGCGAAGGATGCGGTACAATCTGCGGGACTCGATTTTGCCAGTTTCGCCGATACGTCGCGGTACGGATGTGTGATCGGTTCCGGTATTGGCGGTCTGGTAACCATCTCCGAACAGATGGAACGGCTGATCCTGAAGGGGCCCGATCGCGTCTCGCCGCTGACGATTCCCAAACTGATGCTGAATGCGGGTGGCGGGAACATTGCGATCCATTTTGGATTGCGGGGCCCCAACTATTCCATCGCCACCGCCTGTGCCAGCGCGTCCAATGCGATGGGAGATTCGTTGAATCTGATCCGGGAAGGCGTTTGTGAACTGCTGATTACCGGTGGCAGCGAAGCTGCGGTAACGCGAATTGGTTTGAGTGCATTTCAAAACATGAAGGCGCTGTCGCTGCGAAACGACGAGCCGCAAAAAGCAAGCCGACCGTTTGACCGGGATCGTGACGGTTTTGTGCTCAGCGAAGCAGCCGGGGTCCTGGTTTTTGAAGAACTGGAACATGCCAAAGCCCGGGGCGCCGATATCCTGGCGGAAGTGATCGGATTCGGGACGACCTGCGACGCTGGCCATATCACCTCGCCGGACCAGGAAGGGCGCGGCGCGGCTGCCGCCATGAAGTTGGCCGTCCAGGACGCTGGGATTGCTCCCGATCAGGTGGATTACATCAACGCCCACGGCACCAGCACACCGCTGGGCGATAAAGCCGAAACGCTGGCGGTCAAGAAAGTCTTCGGTGAGCACGCCTACCGGGTCAGTATCAGCAGTACCAAGAGTCAGGTTGGCCACTCGCTGGGCGCCAGTGGTGGAGTGGAATTGATTTTTGCAATCAAGGCCCTGCAGAACAACGTCATCCCGCCGACCATCAACCTGGACACTCCCGATCCCGACTGTGATCTGGACTACACGCCCAATCAACCCAAAGAACGGGTATCCACTGTCGCCATGAGCAACAGTTTTGGTTTTGGAGGCCACAACGCTTCGGTCATTGTCCGCGAATTTACCGATTAGCCTGGTGGCCTCGGTTTTGGCCGGTTGGCCCCTGGCCGTAATCGCAACGTCACGATTTCCTATTCTTGCCAGGATGGACAAGCTTGAATCTGTGCGTCCACGTGGGCAGCAAATGCCTCGACGGAGATTTTTCGGATCAGGGCGTTGGCGGCATCCTGATCCATGAAGCCATTCGAGAAACCGGCGACGTCCGGGTCAATCGTGGCTCGGGCGGCGCTGATCAGATGGCGAATCAGATCGCGTCGGCTCTTCGTCGCCGACCGCGAAACGAATCGTCGTGGGGGTCATCCCCGCTTCCAGCAGGGCCTGTTCGTTCAGTTCGCTATGCGTCGTTAACGCGGGACAGCTGACGATGGTGTTGGACTGGCCCAGGCTGATCATGTGGCCAAAAGCTGGCGACAGGGAATCGAAAAACCGTTGAAACGTCGTGCGTTGCAGGTCACCCATGTCAATCGTGAACAACGGTGCCGGGAGACCAAGATAAAGGAAACGTTCCCGAAACGTCGAATTTTCATTTGACTCGATCGCGGAACACTGCACATGAATCTGCGGGTGCGAATCAAGGTATCTGGCGAGGATGATGGTATTGATGCACTTCTTCAACATCCGCTCAGTTAATGTCCGCATGCCCTGCAGTACTTCAAAAGCGGCGTCGGCATTCAGGAAAGCGCCCTTTGACGTAGTAGACATTCCAAAACATGGTTTCATCCCAGGATCGGCCGGCGTAGCTTTCTCCCTTGGGAATGAACATGTCTTCATTTCTTCCAATCACGCAACCACCGACCACACTGCCACAGCCGCTCAGATCCTTGGTGTAGCTGTGAATCACGTAGTCTGGTCGCTCAATCACCTTTTCCCGCTGCAGCGGTCGATAAAGAAACGGAGTTCCGACCGTCGCATCGAGAATGACGGTCAGCCCTTCGGCATGAGCCCGCTCGCAGATGGTAGGCACGTTGACGACATGGCCATGCGGATTGCAGGGGGATTCCAGGTAAACATAGATTTTGCGACCGGACGCCAGCCGGCCAGCATGCTTCTCCTTGGTCCGCTTCAGGCAGGCGGAAAACTCATCGGCGGAATAGCCGTCAAACATCTCCACGGCCACTTCCAGGTTGCCATCCTTGGCATACCAGTCGTTGATCAACTGGTAGGCTCCGCCATAGATGTTGCGACTGGTGATGAGGATATCGTCCCGGCCCAGGACGTGCGAAAGCACGCCATCAATGGCCGCCATCCCGCTGTTGAAATTCCAGGCCAGGTACTCGCCTGCATAGGGGCCCGCCTCAAGATCGACAATATGGTTGGCCAGGCAGACGCTGGTCGGATTCAGCAAGCGGGAATAGATCTGCAGCATCAACTCCTTGCCCCGAAACGCATCTTCGATCCACTCGGCACAGGCGAAGATGTAGGTCGCCGTTCGGGCGATCACCGGCGTCGCGGAAAACAGCGCGGTCACGTTATCAAAAACGGGATAAGGACCCTTTGACGCCTGAGTACCGCTTGAAAACGCCAGCGACTGGTAGCTCTTGCGAAAAGGATGTTGCAGTGTGTCAAGTAATTTGGCCAGTTGAAAGGAGAGGAATTTCTGACTGTTGAACCGGCTGATTTTATCGGCCTGGCTCAATTCGTTCATCGACTGCAGGGTGATTTCCCAAAGGCGTTCAATGTCATGTTGATTCTCGTACAACCGCCGGACGATACCCGCCAGAGTGACTCCGTATTCCGATTCCGGTGCGATGCCGAAATGTTGCAACTGATCGACGACCAGGTCTTCCAGGTTATCTGCCGTCGACGTATTCCGCCGCGGCGATAATTTCTTCATTTGTTCCAATGCAGACGAATCAGTGACGGTGGCCATGAAAAGGTCTCCGGCTTAGAGGCGGCAAGCCACAACTCCAACGCTGCCAACGTTGAATCTGCGGTACAATCCAGATGGACTCGACTCAATGTTAGCCAATTGGTGGTCGTTGGGGAAATGGTGGTGGGTCGTGCTTATCAACGGCTCGACCGGATGAATGCTCGCTGGTCGGGCGTCAGGGATTCCAACAGCCGATCGGGCAAGATGGTCGTGGAGTCGATCCGCGCGGTCAGCCGGCTGCCGTCCTGCCGCGTTTCGATGAACGAAGCCCCAATCAGTGAACAGTCCTGGAATTCCGTCCCCCGCAAATCCGCGCCGCTCAAATTGGCACCTTCCAGATCGGTGCGAATAAACCGGGCCCGCCGCAAATCGGCCTCTTCGAAATGCGCATTGGATAGATTCGCATCGCTGAAATCGGCATCCACCAGCAGGGACTTGCGGAAATTGGCGTCCCGCAACGAGGCCCGTTCGTGCAACCAGGCCCGTTAGGTCTCGATGACTGGCGTCGATACTGCGCAGATCGCGGTGCGAAAAATCCCGGGATTCAATCAGTTGCAAGGCGGTACGTCGATCAATGGTACTGGCCATGTAACGTTCTTCACGCCAGGGATCGGCGTTATTGTGGTAACCGGATTCCGCTTCCCAGAAACCCAGGCGGTCTTCTGAGAGGAACTCGATTCTGCACAGCCATTTGACGCTCTTGTAAAAGTACCTTCCGGGAACGATGTTCCGTATCGGACCACCATGATCCCGTTGAAGTGCCTGGCCGTCGACCTGCAATGCGATCAGCGTCCGTTGTTTCAAGGCGACGTCCAGCGGCAGTGACGTCGAGTGATTGCGTTCCGATCGAGCGACGAAGGACAGGAATTTGGCGTCCGCTTCGGGGTGCACCCGTTCCAGCAAATCGCTCAGGAGCACGCCCGTAAACTGAACGGCCGGTCGCGTCCACCGGGTGACGCAATGGATATCCATGTTCAGGGTCGTCTGTTTCAGGGCGGCCAGATCGTTCAGCGAAAATGTCCGGCTTGTCCGGACTCTGCCGGTCACTTCCAGCTGCCATGGTCCCACGATGTCGGCCGGTTTCTTTTCGCCAATGATGGGCCATTTGTTATTGGCCACTCGTTGTTGGCCTGGTGGCAGCTGGTCCTTGGTCAAGTTAATTGGTTCGGTGTCGGTATGTCGGTGTGGGGCATTGGATAGGGGCACGGGCTTGTGCGCTCGAGTTGATCACATGGCGTTGCCAAAACGACGACAGAAATTTTTGTTCCGCCAGCACGTCGCAGCGATTCAAGCCGTCATTGAAATGGTTTATTCGACCATCGCAAGCCGGCAGAACGAAAATTTTCTGTCGAATTCCAAACAAACGCCGTGGTTTGATGGCGGTGATCATCAAGGCAGCGTTCGCATTGTCCCGGGCGGGTACATCGTTTGCTATTGAATCGGGTGTCAACGGCACGTGCCGGCAGCAATCGGAATTCCTGGTGGTATATCAGGCGATACGCGAATTCGATGTTTGGTGGCCAGTTGAAGTCCGGTCAGTTGACAGCCTGGCGAGTGCCGTAGCTGTTTCATGGTTTGTGCAGAGGAAAGGAACCCCCCGATGAAAAAACTAGCAATCTTGGCCTTCGTTTCTGGTGCCGTTCTGTTGGCTTCCAATGAGTCGTTTGCCCAGTGTGGACCCGGCTTCTATGGAGGCGGTTATCGAGGCTATGGCGGAGGTTTCGGCGTATCGTTTGTGCAGCCCGGATTCGGCGTAAATTATGGCTATCGAGGGCCTGTTTACGCGGCGCCGGTATACCGCCCGCATCCTCGACCGGTCTATCGCGGAGGTTTCTACCCGGCTCCCTACCGCGTCTACCGACCTGTTGGCCGCGCTTATCCTACGCGGGGATACGGCGGGGTTTACTTCCGATTTTGAGCAAAGAATTCAGGAATCGTTTTCGGATCAGCTTGCGCAGGCCGTCTGCCATCGCGACGGCCTCGCCCTTCCGATCGACTGAGCGATCGGATCATTCAGCCAGATACTGCCGGTACCACGTCGCCACGCGACCGTTGTCGGCCGAACCAAGGTGCAAGACGACGCGATACTTGAAGGTCAACGCTTCCCCCTTGGGCAACCGATATTCTCCCTTTGCCCTGCGGTAATCCCTGAAAGTGGTGCAATCCGAACGGATTCGCAGCGAACAGGCCATAACTCCTCGCGTGCCAGGTTGTGGGGTGTCTTGGATTGGAAGGGTGATCGAACATGGCAACACCGCAGGCGATCCCGTCGATCTCTCCGGAGTAGTCCACCCAGCAGGCTGCCTTGCCCCAAACGTCCAGCCCGGTATCACCGCGTTCATTCACCGCGAAGCCACTGACTCGCGGAATACCTTTTTGCGGGTCCGCTTCCAATCGCAGCGCGGGGTGTAGCCGCAATGCAAAGAAACCTTCTTTGGTATCGGCGAATGTGACTTCGCCACCATCGGCAACGAATCGGATTTGAAAGTCGATCAGCCGGTAATCCGGTTGGCTGCCAAACTTGACCTCGACTTCGTCGCGAACCACGACATCATCGGTGGCGTCGTCGACCCAATGGTGCCACGCCCTAAACCGGGAGCGTTCTTCCTGAATGGACAACTTCTGCAATCGTACCGATCCACCTTTTTCAGACCAGAAGTCAACACCGTTAATCTGATGTCCGATCCACATTGACTTGTGATGCGGATGGTCATCGGATTCGCCGGCCACGCGCTTCATCGGATAATTTCTGGTCATGGGGATCTGCCGCGGACCAAACACGGGATAAAAGACCGGCTTGCGATAGCTTGTATAATCGTAGCTAGTGAACGGGGTGGTACCGGTCGAAACTTCGATCCTGCCCTCGGCTTGACGGAGTTGAATCTTTGCGGTTGCGGCTGCCACCCGTTGTTGGCCGAAGGTTGATTGGTTGCCGTTGCCCAGGTGAAGTACGGCAGCCAGACGAGCAGGAAAGCAGTCATCAATTCAGCTCCATCGATTCTTCCCAGTGTTCGTACAGCTGCGTCAGTGAATCCGAAATATCGGCCAATTCATTCTTCACCAGTTTCACCTGACTGGCGTCGCGCAATACCTCCGGGTTGGAAAGCTCGAAATGTAACTCCTCCACCCGTTTTTCGTGTTGCTGAATTTCGGATTCAATTTCGTCCAGTTTGCGGTAAGGGTAGACGCGTTTCCGTTTATTGACCGAGTTTGGCGATGCCGCTTTCGAAGCTGAATCTTTGCCGCTTTTCCGATTCTTTTCTCCCGTCAGTCCGGTTGGGGCGAGGTGCTCATCGCCCCGTTTCATCCAGCGGTAGGCATCGTAATTTCCGGCAAAGACCTGGAGTTTGCCCGATTCAAAAACGATCAAATGGTCGCACAACTGATTGATAAAATACCGGTCGTGGCTGACCATCAGAACCGTGCCGCCAAAATGCTTGATGGCGGTTTCCAGTGTTTGCCGAGCCCACAAGTCGAGGTGATTGGTTGGTTCGTCGAGGATCAGGAAGTTGGCGTCCTGCGCCGCCAGAAATGCCAAGGCGACTCGATTTCGCTCCCCTCCGCTCAGGCTTGCAACCTTCTGCAACGCGGCGTCGCCGGTGATACCGAATACTGCCAACAGGTCACGTCGTTCCTGATCGATCATTTCCTTGTGTGTCGGCCGTATGGATTCAGCAACTACCTGGTCGTCGGCAATTCCGGTCAAATGTTGGTCGAAATAGCCGATGTCCACACCCTCGCCCGTTTGGACCGTCCCCTGGTCCAGCGATTCCTGGGACAACAGACAACGCAGCAGCGTGGACTTTCCACATCCGTTGGGTCCCAGGATACCCCACCGTTGGCCGCGCTCGATTTGAAAGCTGAGGTCGGCAAACAGCTTCTGGGTGCCAAATGACTTGGCGGCGTCCTGGCAGCGCAGGACGATGTCTCCCGAACGACTGGCCGCGGCGAATTTCATGGGCGATGACCGGATTTCCCGCGGCGGTTTGACCAGTTCGATACGCTCCAGTTTCTTGCGGCGATCTTCCGCTTGTGCGTGTTTCAGGCCATGGTGGTTGCGGCGGATGAAGTCCTTCAGTTTTTCGATTTCCAGTCTTTGTTTTTCGTAGCTGCGGCGTTCTACGTCCAGTCGCTGTTGTTTCAATTCCAGGTATTTGGAGTAATTGCCGGGATACTTGTCGATATGGGCATGAACCAGTTCCACCGTCTGGTTGCAAACACGATCCAGAAAAAATCGGTCGTGACTGACCAACAGGAAAGCCTGCCGCGATTGTCGCAGGAAATCCTCGAGCCATTCCGTGGCGTCAATGTCCAGGTGATTGGATGGTTCGTCCAAAAGCATCAACGACGGTTCTTCCAATAACAGCCCCGCCAACATCAGCCGGTTTAATTGACCTCCACTGAGTTGGCCGATGTCCCTGTCAAAATCAGATTCGGGAAACCCCAGGCCGGACAACACCCGGTGGATTCGATGTTCGACCTGATAGCCGTCACGCTGATTGATTTCGTCCTGCAACTGATCAAACTTCGCTTCCAGTGCCCTCCGATCCGGAGCAAGGTTGGCCTCTGAGATGCGAATCGCCAGTTCGTTGGCTTGATCCAGCAGGTCCAAAACCGGTTGCATGGCCTGCTGGCCCACCTGCCAGATCGTCTGACCTTCGGGCAGGTGGTGACGTTGTCGCAAGATGCCCAGACTGGCGGAGCCAGCCAGCTGGACCGCTCCCGCATCGGGATCCAGTTCTCCAGTCAGGATTTTCAAGAGAGTCGTTTTTCCCGCGCCATTCGGGCCGATCAAGGCAACATGTTCCGAGGCACCAATGTCGAAACTGACCTCCTCCAAAATGGGTTCGGAAGTGAAGTACTTCGAAACCGACTGGACTTGCATCAGAATGGACATGTGGCAGTCAGGCAGCGAGCGGGACGGAGTGGAAAGGGAGCGGGCTGCGCGTCAGCGACCAAGTTTCCTGTACATCCGCCTCATTGAAAAGACGGTGTCCATGTTTTGCCGAGAGACGTTCCCTGGCCGCGTCAGCCTTGAGGCAGCCTGGCTTCCTGGTGCACCGGTGAGACTAGAATTCGTCCAGCTGTTTGGACACCGGTTCCATCACCTTCGTGTTGCGCTCCACGGCCAGCACCACGGTTCGACGCTGAGTGCCGTCGCGACTGCTGGCGACAATGGGTAGCACCTGTCGTTTGTCCGGCATTTCCATGCTAACCGTAAAGCTGCCGTCCATTCTCAATTTGACAGGTTCACCGGCCAGAGTCACGTCGGCACCTGGGTTGGCTTTGCCTTTGACAACCATATGCGCATCGACATCGAAATCAAAGTCATGGTTATCGTTATTGATTCCATTTCCCAGACGTACGAACGCGGGGGCATTCATTGGCCGTCGAAGTTTCGCTTCAAAAATCGACTGCAGCTCATCGCCCGTTTCGGCGTTTTCGGTGCCCGTGTAGCCACCGCTCATTGCGTAGTACTTCTTGTAGTCGTCCTGAATATCCACCCAGTTATAATCCGGTGTATCCTGGTCGGGTGCGGGTGTCGTGACCTGATTGCTCTTCGCAATCAGGAAAAACTTCCCGGAACCGCTCGCGAACCCCAATTCGACGCGATAGGACTTGGGCGGATCGACCACGTCGACGTACCAGTTCCGTACGCCGCCATGGATGGGGATTTGTCGGACCAGCTTCTCATCGCTGCCAGTCGAACAATCGGAAGTGACTTCTAACAGTCGTAGAACAGGATGTGTCTTAAACCACGAATCGGCCAGTGCCACGCGAACCCGCTCCATGGTTTGCTGGGTAATCTCCCAGTAGGCCTGCAGCCAGAAAGGATCTCGAACAATCAGGATGACGCGGTCGATGTCGGGTTGTTTCTTGGTATTTTCCCGTTCATTAACCATCGCCAGATTCTTCAGGTTCTCGCTATGGTTTCGCTCCCGCCGCAATTTCCGAGCGATCCGGGAAGGCTGGGAAGCTCCCGACTTCAGACGGGTGTTTCTGGGTTTTCTGGTCGCCTTGCCAGACGCGGCATGGCCATCGGATTTTCTCGTCTGCGACTTTTGCTTGGCGACTTTGACCAGCGCACGAACCAATTGCTCCTTCCGCATGGAATGCCATCCCGGAATTCCCTTGGACTTGGCCATTTGAGCGAGGTCTTTGGATGTATGAGACCTCAGTGTAGCAGCAGTAATCAAATCTAGACTCCCGTTATCGGCCCCAGCCGATCGCCGATGACCTGATGGCCACTTCCGGACGTACGGTCATCCGATCCCGCCAGTCACCCACTTGTCAACGCCGGGTCCTCCCGGCCTACGGAGCAGTTCTGAGTCGACCTTGCCTGGCTATCCAGGTGCGGCAAGATGGCCGACGAGCATTCAACGATAACGTCTGATTATCAACGGCGTTTGCCCGGCGAATGCGTAAAAATGGCAGAACCGACAAGCTCCAGCGTAGCCGATAGCAGCCTGAATTGCAAATAAAGGCAGCCGCCGAAGGTTGTTTTTTTCTTTGTAAGTCGTTTCTTTGGCTTGGTTTGCGACTTGTTCGGTGGTTTCTTTGTTGCGTGGTTCTGGCGTTACGGGAAGCAGGCGTGAAGGCAGATATTAAGTGTCGCTCAACAAATGATTTAGATAAACTTCGAGAAAATTTTCACAATGTTTCTTCGGTGATCTTGTCTGTTTGCATTCCGTTGATAAATTCATGGACTTGACCGCCAGTATGGTGGCCTTTTGCAAATTGCGACGATGCCGCTCTGGAGCTGTCATGGCAAGAATTGTTGATGACCGTTCGCCGATGGCGAAATCGATGTCCAGAGTTTCGGAGATTATCTCGATTTGTCTGATGATGATCCTGCCAGCCTTGGCTGGCTACTGGCTGGATCAAAAACTGAATACGGTCCTGCTGCTGACCATTTCTGGTCTGGCAATCGGCTTGGTAGCCGCCTTTTACCAGCTTAGGCAACTGGTTGCATCCATCAATCGTGGTTTTCAATCCGGGAAGTCGGACGACAGTGACAAATCGGGCAAGCCGTGAAGGTTCGGGCGATCGTGAGCAACAAGACGGCGTGGAGTCTTCCGGTTCGATTGGCTGTGGTGGCCATGGTGATGTTGATGGCTGGTGCCGTTGTCGCCTTGGTCGGGATTCTGCTGTTTCAGACCAGTTGGAGCAGCGTCTGCGTGGCGTTTTTGACATGTCTGTTGTCGACTCTGCTGGCTCATGTTGCCGGCGAGTTTCCCCGCGGGGATATGTACTTTGCCGCGCGACTGGCAATTCAGATGGTGGTCAGGACGGGCATCCCGTTTCTCGTGGCGCTGGGCGGGCTGTATTTTGTCAAACCACCGCTCGAAACGAATCTGGTTTTCTATATGATTCTGTTTTACCTGATCGGCGTGTTGACGGACGTCCCACTGAATCTTGCTCGCCTGAATGCAGATTCTCAAGCCGCGTAAGTAGTCTATGGCGTTCGTTTTTGGGCTGCCCGTCGCTGTCAGTCCCCAGAATACAGCAAGGGAAATTCGAGAGTCGATGACAAACAACGATTTCGTTAAATTCGACGACGAGAAGTCAGATGCCCAGTCGCACGGCGGCGAGGAACATGATGCCGAGCAGCATCATGAAGCGGTTCATCATGATGCCTCAGCGGACCAGGTTCATGCCAGTGATTGGTCGCTGGAGAAAGCATCCGACTACCATCTGAGCCCCGATCATCTGATTGGGCACGTGCAAGACGCGTACTATTTCGAGACCTTCGGGTTTGACGAAAACGGTAATCGAAACCGGGTCGAGATCCCCTGGGTTTCGCCCTTTACTGAAGACGCGCCCTTCATTGGCGAGAACGGGGTTATCGAGGTCAAGGCGGACAATCAGTTCATTGGGCCGGCAACATTCCAGCCCACCAAATTCGTGGTGCTGGAGTTGATTGGGGCTTTGATTGTATGTGCGATCTTCATCCCCTACGCACGTCGAGTGAAGAATGGGGAGCGGCCCCGAGGGCGATTCTGGAACATGATCGACGCGGCCGTGTTGTACGTCCGTGACGAAATTGCGGTGCCCGGTATGGGGTCGCAGGATGCGTCGCGATTCATGCCGCTGGTTTGGACCGTGTTCTTCTTCATTCTGGTGCTCAATCTGATCGGAATGGTCCCCGGGTTGGGGGCGGCGACTGGTTCTTTGTCGGTGACGGCGGCCTTTGCTCTGGTTGTGTTTCTGGTGGTGATGCTGACGGGCATGAAAAAGATGGGGGTGGTTGGTTTTATCAAGGCCCAGGCGCCCCACCTGGATGTCAATCCTGCGCTGAAGGCTGTATTGCTGCCGGTGATCTGGGCCATCGAGACGTTTGGTCTGTTCATCAAGCACATTGTGCTGGCCGTGCGGCTGTTTGCGAACATGTTTGCCGGGCACCTGGTGGTCGGTGTTTTTGTGGCGTTTATCGGCGTCGCCTGGGGGTTCAGCCTGGTTTGGGGTGTGGCGCCGGTGGCGATCCTGGCCTCCGTGGCCATTAATCTGCTGGAGCTGCTGGTGGCCTTCATTCAGGCGTATGTATTTGCTTTTTTGACTTCGTTGTTTATCGGTACGGCTATTCATCCGCACTGATTGCGATATCCTACTTACGAAATTGTTTGCGATTTATTCTGGAGACGATTGATGCAAAGGTTTTTATTTGCAATTGCGTTTGTGCTTGGTGGATTCCTGTTCTGTTCCCCCTCGTTTGCGCAGGAAACGGGACTGGACGGACTGTTGTTGGGGCAGGATGGTGGCCTGGATCTGAGGCTCAAGGCGGTCGGGGCGGGGCTGGCCGTCATCGGAGCCGGCATCGGCATCGGTAAGATAGGGACAGCAGCCTGCGAGAGTATTGCCCGGCAGCCGGAGGTTGGTAGCCAGGTTCAGGGTGCCGGGATCATTTTTGCCGCGTTGATCGAAGGCGCTGCATTCGCAGCGATCCTGCTCGCCCTGGTGTTTTGAATCGGATTCCGGGAAAGGCGCGACGGATTGTTCGCGTGCGGTTTTGTGTTGGGATGATCCTTCCATCGGGTGAAGATGATGTTTGCAGACGATCGCTTGCTTGACGCCGTGATGTTGCTGGCCGCCGAAGGGGGGTCTCACGCGCATCCGCCGCTGCAGTTTCGTGTTGATACGATGCTGTTTTCGTTCCTGATCTTCCTGATCCTGGCGGCGGTGCTGTTCCGTTTTGCCTGGAAGCCGATCATGTCGGGCCTCGAGGCCCGGGAAAAACGGATCGCCGACGATATTGATAATGCACGGATTGCTAACGAGCAGGCGCAGGCCAACCTGAGGCAGTATCAGGAGCAGTTGGCCGCCGCAACCGACGAGGCCAAAGCAGTGCTGGGTGAGGCCCGCAAGGATGCTGTTACGGCCAAGGACCGGATCCTGGGTGAAGCCCAGGAGGAAGCAGGTCGGCTGCGCGATCGGGCGTTGGCCGATATCGAAGTGGCGAAAAACGAGGCTGTCCGTGAGTTGGCGGAGAGAAGCGTTGATTCGGCTGTGGCTTTGGCTGGCAGTATTGTCGGACGTTCGCTGAAGAAGGAAGAGCATTCGAAATTAATCGATGACTCGATTAACAGTTTCACCAGTGGTGCGTAACGGGCGGCATGGTCCGCCCGCCTGGAATGGCAATGGAAGAGATTCAGCAAGATACAATCCTCGATACGGGCCAGCAGAAGTTGGGCGAGGTTTATGCCCGTGCGCTGGTGGGTGTTGGTCAAAAGAATGACTCCACGTCCTCTCTGCTGCAGCAGCTTGACGAAGTGTCGGCTGTGTTGCGAGAACTTCCGCGTTTGGACGCCGTCTTGCGATCGCCACGGGTGGGGGTGGTTGAAAAGAAACAAATGCTAGACAAAGCGTTTGGTCAGCAGGTGGATGGCAATCTCCTGAATTTTCTCCGGGTGATTGTCGATCATGGTCGCTTCGATTGCCTGCCAGCTATTCAAGTGGCGGCCAAAAAGCTGTTCGACGATATTTCCGGTCGAGTGCAGGCGATGCTGACCACCGCCGAACCGGTAGAGGATTCCGTTCGCCAGCGTGTGCAGGAGAGGTTGTCGAGCCGGTTTGGCAAGCAGGTCCAGCTTGGCACGTCGATCGATCCGGACATTATCGGAGGGATGGTGGTCCGTATCGGCGACACCGTCTACGACGCCAGTGTGCGGAATCGGTTGAATCGGCTTCGCCTGCGGGCGAACCGGAATGTGACCAATTCCATTCGATCGACGATCGAAAAATTTATGGCAGGGTGAACAGACATACAGAAGTTCAATTTAGGGCGCATGCCTGAGATGAGGAAAAAATGAAGATCAGTGCTGACGAAATTGCCTCCGTAATACAGCAGGAGATAGAGCAGTACGAAAGCGATATTGATGTCAGCGAGGTCGGGACGGTTCTGGAGGTGGGTGACGGGATTGCCCGCGTTCACGGCCTGACCAACGTCGCGGCCGGCGAGATGGTCGAGTTCCCGGGTGGCATTATCGGGCTGGCGTTCAACCTGGAAGAGAACAGCGTGGGTGTTATCATCCTCGGCGATTACCTGAAGATCAACGAAGGTGATCAGGTCAAGGCATTGGGCACGTTGTTGTCCGTGCCCGTTGGAGATGCCGTGGTCGGGCGTGTTCTCGATCCGTTGGGCAACCCGCTGGACGGCAAGGGGCCGGTGGACTCGACGGAAACCCGCCCGGTTGAGGTTATCGCTCCGGGGGTGGCCGAACGTCAGCCTGTCAGCGAACCGATGCAGACCGGACTGAAGGCGGTGGATGCGATGACGCCGGTCGGGCGCGGTCAGCGAGAGTTGATCATTGGTGACCGGAAAACTGGAAAGACCGCCATTGCCATCGACGCGATCATCAACCAGAAGGACAGCGGCGTAAAGTGTTTCTACGTGGCCGTCGGACAGAAGGACAGTTCCGTGGCGGGGCTGATTCAGGAGCTGGAAAAAGCGGGTGCCATGGAATACACGACCGTGATCGTGTCGGGAGCCAGTTCCCCTGCTCCGCTGCAGTACATTGCGCCCTATGCCGGTACGGCGATGGCTGAACACTTCATGTGGAACAAACAACACTGCCTGGTGGTGTATGACGATTTGTCGAAGCAGGCCGTTGCCTATCGTGAACTTTCCCTGTTGATGCGACGGCCGCCTGGACGGGAGGCGTTTCCGGGGGATGTTTTTTATTGTCACAGCCGTTTGCTGGAGCGGTCCGCGAAGCTGAGCGACGAACTGGGCGGAGGTTCGATTACTTCCCTTCCCATTATTGAGACGCTGGAAGGCGAGGTGTCGGCTTACATTCCGACCAACGTGATTTCCATCACCGACGGCCAGATCTACCTGCAGCCCGACCTGTTTTTCTCCGGCGTTCGCCCGGCCATGAATGCCGGGATTTCGGTTTCACGGGTCGGTGGCGCGGCCCAGGTGAAGGCCATGAAAAATGTGGCCGGAGGCCTGCGTCTGGACCTGGCTGCCTTTCGCGAACTGGAGGCCTTCGCCCAATTGGGTACCGATCTGGATGCGGCCACGCAGTCTCGACTGGATCGTGGTTATCGGATGGTCGAGGTGTTGAAGCAATCTCAATTCCAGCCGCTAAACGTGGTCGATCAAATCATGATCATCTATGCCGGCACCAACGGTTTCCTGGATGCCGTCCCCGTGGCCGATGTGCCTCGATGGGAGTCCGAGTTCCTTGATTTCATCCACGACCAGAAACAGGATGTTTGGGATAACCTGAAAGCCAATCTCAACGATGGCGACGCGATGAAGAAGGCAGATAACGAGACCACCAGGTTGGTCCGTTCCGCCATTGAAGAATTTAACAAATCGTTCCGGACTTAGTGGGTTGATTATCAGACATGGCCAATGCCAGAGCGTTAGATAAACGTCGCAAGTCGATACGCAATATCAAGAAGATTACGCGTACGATGGAGCTGATCGCGACGGCCCGATTCAAGAAGGCCATGGATCGCGCGATGGCCAGCACCGCCTACACCAGGCGGATTTCATCGGTAGTGGCGGATCTTGCCCAGGCCGGTCTGGAAGTCAGTCATCCGTTGCTGGAAGAACATGATGAGGTAAAGCATACTCGCTTGCTGGTCCTGACGGCCAATCGCGGATTGTGCGGCGGCTATAACGGGAACGTGGTGCGTCTGGCCACCGGTCGCCGAGCGGAATGGTCCGATCAGGGCGACTTGGCGCTGGATGTCAGCGGCAAACGGGGGATATCCGGTTTCAGATTCCGAGACATCGAAATTGACGAGACCTATACGCAATTCGAAGACCAGCCGAAATATACGGAGGTCGAAGAAATTGCTGAGCGATATATTCGAGCCTATGTGGCGGGCGAGCTCGATCGGTTGGAGGTCGTCTACACCAGGTTCTTGACCAGTGCCCGGCAGCAGGCCGTCGTGGAAACGCTGTTGCCACTGGGGCAGTTGGAAGGCGTTGATGCGGGAAAACCGGATGCGGCTGCGAAGAACAAGGGGCAGTCCATCTATGAGTTCCTGCCCTCGGCCGAAAGCATTTTGGAAGAAGTCGTGCCGACCAGTTTCAAGGTGAAATTGTTCAAGTGTTTTTTGGATGCGGCGGTCAGTGAACAGATCGCGCGGATGGTGGCCATGAAGAATGCCACGGAAAACGCCAACGACATGATCAAACTGTTGTCGCGAACTTACAACCGCGCGCGACAGGGGCAGATCACGGGTGAGATCATGGAAGTTATCGGTGGCGTGAACGCGTTGGAAGGCTGATCGCAAGCTGCTTACGCGGGCACGAAAATATCGAGCATTAGATAGAAAAACAGATTCAAGCAGGAACCAGACGACGGGTAATCATGGCAAATACGGGACGAGTTACGCAGGTCATTGGATCGACGTTTGACGCCGAATTCAGCGAAGCCGATCTGCCGCCGATCTATAACGCGGTGCGAGTGGCTATTGACGCCGGAACCGAGAAACGCACCTTGACGGGTGAAATCTCCAAACACCTTGGGGGTGGTCGCGTCCGCTGCGTGGCGCTGGGAAGCACCGAAGGTTTACGACGAGGCTCTCCGTGTGTCGACACCGGCGCACCGGTTTCGGTTCCCGTGGGTGAGGCCACCTTGGGCCGTGTTTTCAATATGCTGGGAGAACCCGTGGATGGCCGCGGCGAAGTCCACGCGGAGGAGACCCGGTCGATTCATCGCGATGCGCCGTCGGTCGATGAGTTGTCGACCAGTACGGAGCTGTTCGAAACAGGGATCAAGGTCATCGACCTGCTAACCCCCTTCGTCCGGGGAGGTAAAGCCGGTCTGTTCGGTGGAGCCGGGCTGGGTAAGACCGTTATCTTGACCGAATTGATCGCTCGGATCGCCAGTTCGCACGGTGGATATTCGGTTTTCGCCGGTGTGGGCGAGCGGACCCGGGAAGGCACCGATTTATGGTTGGAAATGCAGGAAGCGAAAATCGGAGATACCGGTCGCAGCGTTATCGAACAGACCTGCATGGTATTCGGTCAGATGAACGAACCACCGGGTTCGAGACTTCGGGTCGCTCTTTCCGCTTTGACCATGGCAGAATACTTTCGCGATCAGACCGGAAAAGACACGCTGCTGTTTGTGGATAACATTTTCCGGTTCTCGCAGGCTGGATCCGAGGTCTCGGCGCTGTTGGGTCGGATGCCGTCGGCGGTAGGCTATCAGCCGACACTGGCCACCGAAATGGGCGCGCTGCAGGAACGGATCGCATCGACCAGCAAGGGAGCGATTACTTCGGTTCAGGCGGTGTATGTGCCCGCGGATGATCCGACCGATCCGGCACCAGCCACCGCCTTTGGCCAGTTGGATGCGTTTATCTATCTCGAGCGATCGATCTCCGAGAAAGGTATTTATCCGGCGGTCGATCCGCTCGCTTCATCCAGCCGGATTCTGGACCCTCAGTATGTTGGCGAACGTCACTTCGCCATTGCCCGGCGGGTTCAGACAACGTTGCAGCGGTATCGCGAACTGCAGGATATCATCGCGATCCTGGGGGTCGATGAATTGAGCGAAGAAGACAAGCTGATTGTTCATCGCGCTCGGCGAATCGAACGGTTTCTTTCGCAACCCTTCCTGGTCGCTGAGGTCTTTACCGGAAAGCCGGGCCAGATCACGCCGCTGGAAGAAACGATTCAAAGCTTTGAAGAGTTGTGCGATGGAAAATGGGATCACCTGCCGGAAGATGCCTTCATGTATGTCGGTGGCATCGAACAGGCGGAAGCCCAGGCGAAGGCCATGGCGGCAAAGGTATAGCCCAGGTCCAGGGGAAATGCAGCGATGGCTCAGATTGAATGCTTGATTGTAACGCCGGAAACAACGGCTTTTGAACAGACGGTTGATTCGGTGGTGGTTCCCTTGCTGGATGGAGAGCTGGGGATCCTGCCAGGGCATGCTCCGATGATTGGACGCCTGGGGCCCGGGGAGTTGCGCGTGAACACCGGCTCGGACTCGGAGCGGTTTTACGTCGATGGCGGTTTTGTTCAGATCGCCGACAATGTGGTCTCGGTCCTGACCGGTTACAGTGCACGGGCGGCCGATCTGGACGTCGCTCGGGCCAGGGCGGACCTGGAGGAGGCCCAGTCGATGAATGCGATCAAACCGGAAGACCTGGAAGCCAAACGCAAGGCCGTCGCTCAGGCCAAGGCTCAGATCCGGATTTGCCAGAATTCCTGATTGCTGCGCCGGTATCCCCCGAGGTTGGTGGGAGTGTTGGCCGTTGGGGTTGACTGCGTTTCCGGGTTTATCGGCTGTCTGGCGGCCGCATGATTCAAGCGGTCGGATTGCCAATTTGGGGTGAGTTTTTCCTGTTCAGGAACTTTTGGCCGGCTTGCCGCGTCCCAACGCCTGTTGGTATTCGTTAGACTGCTCTGGTTGCGGGTAAATCGCCAAACACTGGCTGCGTGGCCGAAATATTCGGGAGTTTGTAGATGGTTCGCTTGCTGATTTCGGTATGTTCTGTATTCCTGTTTTCGGTCATGGGGAGCGTTTTGATGTTCGAAGAAGAATCTCATGATGAATCGCAAAGAAAACAACTCTGGAAACAGGTCGAAGATGCAGAAAAGAAATCGCTGCCGAAAACCGCCATCGACTTGCTGGTAAAGATCCACGATAGCGCCATAGTGGACAAGGATTATCCGGAAGCGGTTCGGGCCTTGGCAAGAAAGTACTTCCTGGAGGGGCAGATCAACCAGCCCATGATTCCCCATGTGATTCGGAGTTTATCCGCTGACATGGAATCGTTGCCTGACGAGATTCAGCCAGTGATGAAAACCATCCTGGCAAACTGGTTTTTCGCCTACTATCAGCAGAATCGGTGGCGTTTCGCACAACGGTCTCAAACGAATCTGCCGCCCAGCGAGGATTTTGAAACCTGGGACCTTCCACAATTGTTGACGGAAATTGATTCGCTCTTCCAGGGCGCCCTTCAATCGGCCGATCCGCTCAAGAAGATACCGATTTCCGATTACGACGATCTGATCTTCAAGGGGAATGTCGACGATAAACATCGGCCGACGCTGTACGACTTCATTGCCTTTCAGGCGCTCGATTTCTATACCCTGGACGAGCAGATTACGCGCGGTCAGGGGGCCTGGGATTTAAAGGCCGACAGTCCTGTTTTTGGACCGATCGATTCGTTTCTGGCTTGGCGGCCGAAGGTTGGGGACGACGGCGGTTTCCTGTTCAGAGCGGTTCAGCTGTATCAGGATCTGTTGCGGTTCCATCTGCAGGACAACGATCCCTCCGCACGGCTGGACGCTGATTTGCATCGCTTGACGTTTGCCTATCAGGCTGCCGTCGGCAGCGAAAAAACTGCCCGTTACCAATCGGCATTAAAACGGTTCGTGGATGCCCATCTTGATCACCCCTTATCCGCCATCGCTTTGGCTTCACTGGCGGGGGTCGCGCGCGAACAGGACGATTGGGTCAAGGCGCATGAATTGGCCAGCCAGGGGCTGGCCCGGCACCCGGATTCCCGGGGCGGCAACCAGTGTTTCAATCTGATCCAGCAGATCGAAGCCCGCGATATGAGCGTCTCGACGGAGCGGGTCTGGAATGCGGCCAGGCCAACGATCGATGTGACCTACCGCAATATCGATGCGATTCATTTCCGTTTGCTGCCATTTGATTATCTGAACTGGCGTTGGGGAGATTTCAACCGACCGGACAACATGCGGCATGAAGATCGATTGGCGCTACTGAAGCAGAAGCCGATTGCGGAGTGGACCAGTTCGTTGCCAAAAACGGATGACTACCAGCGAAAATTGGAACAGCTGCCGGCAAAGATGGATCTGCCATCGGGATGTTACCTGTTGCTGGCCAGCAGCCGCGGCGATTTCGACCAAACGGACAACATGATTTCCATCTGTGAAGTCTGGATCAGCAGTCTGGCGGTTGTGATGCGAAGCGTTCCGGGTGAAACGGAGATTAAAGGCCAGGTGCTTGACGCCATCTCCGGTGAACCCATCGCTGGCGCCCAGGTTGATGTTAGCGCCTGGGTGCGCGATGGCCGCAACAGCAAATCCCAACCGGTTGGCAGTATCAAAACGGATGCCGGCGGTCAATTTTCACTGGGAGGCCGGAAACGATACCATCATCGCATCCTTGTCCAACATGACGATCAGCGGTTCGGGTTGATTGATCGGCAGTACCGGCAGCGTCACAACAACCAGGTCGCCGATACCAGACAGACGGTACTTTTTACCGACCGCTCACTGTACCGGCCGGGGCAGACCATTCAATTCAAGGGAATCTGCCTGTTGACCAATACCGCGGTTAACCGATACCAGGTGATTCCGGATCAATCGGTGACGGTTGTGCTGAGGGATGCGAATAATCAGGAAGTCGAACGCCAGAAATTTCGATGCAATTCGTTTGGTTCGTTCAGCGGAAGCTTCACCGCACCGCCGGGTCGCGTTACGGGCCAGATGCGATTGCAGGTCGAAAAAGGTCCTGCCGGCGCCGGTTACGTTCGCGTCGAAGAATACAAGCGACCAAAGTTTTTTGTTGAGCTGGAGAAGCCTGACCGGCAGTTTCGCTTGAATGACGCGGTCACGGTAACCGGTAAGGCCTCCGCCTACACTCAGGCAGCGATCGACGACGGCAAAGTTGTCTGGCGGGTGGTGCGGGAAGTCCGTTATCCCCAGTGGTGGCTATGGCGCTGCTGGTGGAATCCGCCTCCAATGGGTGAGTCCCAGGAGATCGCGAACGGGACTTCAGAAACCAAATCCGATGGGACGTTTCAAGTCAAATTTGAGGCCCGGCCCGATCTGTCGGTGCCGCGCGAAAGCGAGCCGGTGTTCACCTACACGGTTTACGTTGATGTGACCGATTCCAGCGGCGAAACCAGGTCCGACAGCCAACAGGTGAGAATTGGCTACACGTCGTTGCAGGCGGAGCTGGTCAGCGAAGACTGGCAAACGGTCGACAAGCCGGTGGCGATCAAGCTGATGACCTCGACGCTGGACGGCGAGGGTTTGGAAACGGAAGGGCGTCTCAAGATTTATCAACTGGAACCGCCCGCAACCGTCAAGAGAACGTCATTATCCGGGAGTCGATCCCCATTTGCCGATGTTCCGAATCAAACGCCTCCCCGGGATCTATCGCGGATCGCTGCCTGGCCATTGGGGGAAATAATTGAAGAATTGGAGGTGACCACGGGTGGCGATGGCCAGAAGGAGATAAGTCTGCAATTGAAGACAGGCGCCTACCGGGCGGTCTTCGAAACGACCGATGAGTCCGGCCAGAAGGTAACGGCCGAAAAGCCGCTGCTGGTGGTGGATCCCCGGGCGGATCGGTTCGACGTTCGCGTCCCACACTATTTTTCCGCCGAAAAATGGAAGTTGGAGCCGGGCGATGAATTGGTCGCGGTCTGGGGTACCGGTTACGCATCGGGGCAGGCGTTTGTCGAGCTGGAGCATCGGGGCAAGGTCTTTCGTTCGTTCTGGACCGACCCCCAACAGACTCAGGCGTCGATCCGGCAGGAGATTTCCGAAGAATTTCGAGGTGGATTCACGGTCCGTGTCACCTTCGTCCGTGAAAACCGGGCCTACGTGGAAACCCGATTCGTGGATGTGCCATGGACCAACAAACAACTGAAATTTCGGTGGGAGCGTTTTGTTTCCAAGTTGCCTCCGGGCGGTCGACAGTCCTGGTCGTTGGCGATTTCTGGTCCCGACGCAAAGCAGGTCGCCGCTGAAATGGTGGCCACCATGTACGATGCGTCTCTCGACGCATTCGCGGCCCACTCCTGGCCAGCCTCGCTGGAAGGTTTTTATCGTGACCGATCGCGATTGAATCTGCAGTTCCAGAACTACCTGCAACAACTGCAGGGCGTAGTTTACAACTGGCGCGTTCAGAGCCGCGATGGAACCGTTCAGTACCGTTACTTTCCCGGCGATATTGCCCCCGGTATTTCCAATGGCTCCGGCCGACTTCTCTCGTTGTCTTCGGCAACTGCATTTGGAGGTGCGCCGGCGAGTGAATCTGCTTTAGGTATCGCATCGCCCAGAAGAAGAGGAGGTGGCCTAGGAGGAAGAGGACAAGCTGACGAAGGCATGATGGCGGATGCGATGATCGCGTCGGCGGAAACACGTGCCCCGGGATCCGCGGCGCCGGTTGAAAAATCGGCCTCGCCACAAGCAGGTCCCGGTATCGACTTGTCGAATGTGTCGGCTCGCAGCAATCTGCAGGAGACGGCCTTTTTCTTTCCCCATTTGACAGCCGACGATAGCGGCGTCGTCCGCATTGAATTTGAAATGCCGGAAGCGTTGACGAAGTGGAAGTTCATGAGCTTCGCGCATGATCCAGACTTGCGAACGGCGCTGTTAACCGAGGAAGTAGTTACCTCCAAGGATTTGATGGTCCAACCCAACCCGCCTCGTTTTCTTCGCGAGGGCGATCTGCTGGAGTTTTCCGTCAAGGTCAGCAACCAGTCCGCTACCCGGCAGACGGGTTCAGTTCGTCTGACGTTGGCCGATGCCCGGACTGGCGAGAGCATGGATGCCGAATTCTCCAACACCGATCTTGACCAGGCGTTCGAGATCGCGGCGGGACAGTCCCAAAGCCTGTTCTGGAAATTGAAAGTCCCCGATTTTGTCGGCGTGTTGACGTATAAAGCGGTCGGTGCCACCGATCGGCTTAGCGACGGTGAGGAAGGCTTCCTGCCGGTCCTTTCCCGCCGGATTCTGGTCACGGAGTCCCTGCCGTTGCCCATCCGCGGTAAACAGACGCGGCAATTCGAGTTCGATCGACTCAGGAAATCAGCGGACAGCGACACGTTGCAAAGCCAGTCGTTGACGCTGCAGATGACATCCAACCCTGCCTGGTATGCCGTGATGGCGCTGCCCTACTTGATGGAGTATCCGCACGACTGCAGCGAACAGGTCTTCAACCGTCTGTACGCCAACGCGCTGGGCAAACACATCGCCAATTCCGATCCCAAGATCAAGAGGGTGTTTGACCAGTGGCGAGGTACCGATGCGCTCGACAGTCCACTGGAAAAGAACGACGAATTGCGAAATGTCATGATCGCCGAATCGCCCTGGCTGTTAGCCGCCAAGAAGGAGAGCAAGGCTCGCCGGGACGTGGCCGTCCTGTTTGACACCAATCGCCTGGACAACGAAATCGCTCAAGCATCCGGCCGGTTAAGTGAGATGCAGTATAGCGATGGCGCCTGGCCCTGGTTCCCGGGCGGGCGGGCAAACGACTTCATTACGCTCTACGTGACGACTGGCTTTGGCCGCTTGCGGCACCTGGGGGTTCAGGTCGACATTGCCCCGGCTGTCAAGTCGCTCGATCGTCTGGATCACTGGGTGTACGAAAGCTATCAGGAGATCCTGAGGAAGAAAACCAAAGACAAGGAGCACTTGTCCGCCACGGTCTGTCTATATCTGTACGGCCGAAGTTTTTTCCTTCAGGACCAACCGATTGATGACAAGTATCGTACGGCGGTTGATTATTTTCTGCAGCAGGCACGCCAGCATTGGCCGACGCTGCAGAACCGGCAATCGCAAGGTCACGCGGCCATTGCGCTCAAACGATTTGGTGATCTTGAAACGCCCCAGGCCATCATGGCTTCCCTGACCGAACGGTCGATCGACAACGAAGAAATGGGCATGCTGTGGCGAGACAAGCCATCCTGGTGGTGGTATCACGCGCCGATTGAGACCCAGGCGATCATGATCGAAGCGTACGATGAAGTCAGTGACAATCAGGATGCGGTGGAAAGTTGCAAGGTCTGGCTGTTGAAACAGAAACAGACGCAGAACTGGCCGACCACCAAATCGACGGCCGATGCCTGTTACGCGTTATTGCTGCGGGGTACCAATCTGTTGGCATCCAGCGAATTGGTGGAGGTCAAGCTGGGCGATGTACAGATCGAACCGGACCAGATCGAAGCGGGGACCGGTTTTTACGAACACCGATTTGTGGGTGCGGAGATCACGCCCGCCATGGGGCAGATCACCGTCACCAAGCAAGATGACGGCGTTGCCTGGGGCGGGTTGCATTGGCAATACCTGGAAGACGTTGGCAAGATCGAAGCCTACGAAGGAACGCCGCTGACCGTGAAAAAGGGACTCTTCACCAAGAAAAACTCGGAAAAAGGTCCGCTGATCGAGCCGCTGTCGGGGCCCGTAAAAGTTGGCGATGAGCTGGTAACTCGAGTCGAATTGAGGGTGGATCGGGACATGGAATATGTCCATTTGAAAGACTACCGGGGAAGCGGTACGGAGCCGACCAGTGTTCTGTCCCGTTACCGGTTCCAGGACGGCCTGGCCTATTACGAATCGACGCGTGACACGGCTACCCATTTCTTCATCGATTATCTGCCACGCGGCACGTATGTGTTTGAATACTCGGTTCGCGTGCAGCACCGGGGACAATATCAAACCGGGATTGCGACGCTACAGTGCATGTACGCTCCGGAATTCAACAGCCACAGTGGCAGTGTGGAAGTCGTCGTACGATAGCCGATGCGTCGTCGCCTGGTGGTTGGCTTGCAGTTTGCGGATTCTCACGGCCAACAAGAGAGTTCGCTGGAAGCACGGGCCGCAAGCCAACGCCATCTGCTGTCAATTGGCTCCGGTAAGAGTGTTGGCAGGCCAGTTTCTGCCGCTTGTTCGCAAGCCGCAATCCACACGTTGAAAACCGGGCGACCGAATCAAGCAGCTCGCTCCTTTCGCGATTTGACTGCAGCTCGATCGATTTGCAACCACTGCTGGATCGAATTCAGTTCGGCTGTCCATTGCTTGCCGAATCTGGCAGTACAAAATACGTCATACAGAAGATCGAGAGTTTCGGCAAGCTGTCGAATGCTCGCCACGCGGTCGATGTTGTCGGGTGCGTCGGCATCGTTTCCAATCTGACGGATCCGGGCGCTGCCGACGGAAAGGGTCTCTGCCTGCAACGCGAGATCGAATTGTTCGTCATTGCGAACCAGCGTGAGGCCGGCTTTGCGAGGCAGTTTTCCCATGCGGATGGCCAGCATGGCTTCTGGCAAGGCCACGGGTGAATCCGATGAAATGGTCTCCTTGCCGTTCTCGCCAATCGGGCAATCCAGACTCAGCGAACGAGCAAACATCCCGCTAACTTCCGAGCCGTCCGCCAGCGGGATGACGTCTCCATTCGTCTCCCAATACCACCACAGCCATAACAGGAATTCGTTGCCCAGGAAATCAAAATTGCCTTTGATGGCGTTCCACCAGACAACATGACCGTTGGATTCCGCATGAAAGGGAGCGGGCTTGGCATCGTGGATGGCTTCGCTGTGCTCGATGGATTCGGCGTATTCCAGGGCCAGTTTACCGGCAGTCACTCTGCAGAACTCCAACCCAAATACATCATTGATCAACTGCAGGCAGGCATCATTCGATTTTTCGCTGGTACTTCCCAGATAGAGGGTTTCCGAGACGGAGTCCCACAAGACGGGCGTTACCGCCATTTTCTTGAAGTTGCCCTGTTCCGATTCGGCGGCACAACGCGCTTCCACCGCTTCTTTTGCTTCGTCTCTTTGAACCTTGGAAGGACGGCCGCCCGGGTTGTCCTTCATGATGCCAGCCAGTTCGATATGGGTCCAAGCCCGTTTGACGGGACCGGGAATCTGGCAGGAATCAACTCGAACCGCGAAATGCAGCGCATCACCGATCACGTTTTTCGCAAAATCGAATTGCGTGTCAAGCAGATGGGCGCCACCGGCGAAGCCTACGCTTGGACTCTCGTACAGATTTCTTCCGGAGGACTTGATTCTGTGTTTCTTGAGCAGATCAAGATGTTCATCACCAAACGGGCCGGTTGGATCATTGGTAATTCGGAATCGTTCAAAGGTGGCACTGCCGGAGAGGAATCCCATCGATGATCCTTGATAGATACTCAGAATTTCGGATACAAATGCATCATGGCCAGCGCCTGCATCGCCCGAAGTGTCGGCCAAGTCGGCCTGCGTTGTCCTATTAGTTTCGGTAATTGGCAACGCAAACCTTAACGACCTTGGTCCTGTTTCTCTGTGACGGTTCGCGTTCCCTTCCTGACCTGCCTTCGCTGATCAACCGCTGGGGATTCAACGAATGGGCGGCATGCGCCGGTCAAGTCGACCACGCCGCCTTCAACGCCGCAACTCGGGCAAAGAATCCACACGAGGGCGCGTCAATTCGACCAGGCACTCGTGCAGCAAGGCGTTGGAAGCCAGCACGGAAGATGATTCCATTGCGAGCGGGTTGCCGCGGCAGTCGGTAACCCGTCCCCCCGCTTCCTCGACAAACAGTTTTCCTGCCGCGAAATCCCATGGCGAGAGTTGGTATTCGAAGTAGCCACCAAAGCGTCCGACTCCCACGGAAATCAAGTCCAGCGCAGCCGAGCCAAACCGTCGAATGCCCCGCACATTTTTCTCAAACAGATCCTGCATGGTGGCCAGCGTAGCTTTCATCATCGCGCCGCGATCGTAGTAAAATCCCGTGCCCACAATCGTCTCTTCCAGTGAATTTTGGGGATTGACATGCACTGGTTGGCGGTTGAACCAGGCCCCCCTGCCCTGTTCTGCCTGGAAAATGTCTCCTGTCGCCGCATTGATTACGACGCCACATCTGGCCACTTCGTTTTCGTAGTATGCGATCGAAACACTGTAATGGGGAATGCGGTGAGCAAAGTTGTTGGTGCCATCAAGCGGATCGATCACCCATAGTTTGCCGGAGCGATCCGATTCAGCCTCTGACTCCTCCGCCAACAGAGCATCTCGCGGGAAGACGGATTGAATGGCCTTGATAATGGCCTTTTCGGCTTCCAGATCGGCGACGGTGACCAGACCTTGCGATTGATCCGCCACAAATTTCTCCGTGCTCCGCAAATCTCCCGAGGCATGCGACTGGATAATTTCCGCTGCAGATTGCGCGGCCGAGATGGCGGTCTGCAGTTGTTGTGCGTATTTCGAATTCTTGTTCACGCCTGATCCATCAACTCGACCACCGCCTGGCAATCGGCTTTGCTTGGTTTGGTGGAAATGCCTTGCAGGCGAAAACTTTCCTTGATGCTACTGGTTTGGAACGACTCCTGCAGGATCTCAAAATGATCGGGAGTAATCAGTGCCGGGTGAGCCACACCGCAGGCGTGGCACAGCTGCAGGATTTCTTTTCGGAGAACGGTGATGTAATTGGCCAGCCGAGCTGCCTTGTCCGGCGGATCAAGCCCCCGCATCAGCCATTGGTTCTGCGTGGCAACACCCGTGGGACATCGGCCCGTCTGGCAAATCTGAGCCTGGATACAACCAATGGCCATCATCGCGGTACGAGCGACGTTGACCATGTCGCAGCCCAGCGCCATCGATAACAGCGCTTCATGGGGAATGCCCAGTTTTCCGGAACCGATAAAGACAATGTCTTTCTGCAGCCCGGTTTCCGAGAATTCGCGAAAGACACGTGCTAATCCGATTTTGAAGGGCAAGGCGACATGATCGGAAAACGTTAACGGTGCGGCGCCAGTTCCCCCCTCGCCGCCATCGATCACGATGAAGTCCAGACACCGATCTCCATTACGCATCAGCTGAACCAGGTCTCTCCAGAAATCCATTTCGCCGACGGCGGACTTGATGCCGACCGGCAGGCCGGACAACTCGGCCAATCGTTCCGCAAAATCCAGTAATCCGTCCGCGCACCCGAACTCACGGTGGCAAGCGGGACTGAGGCAGTCTTGACCGCGGGCAATGCCTCGTATGCGGGCGATTTCCGGTGTGATTTTTGCGGCGGGCAGCACCCCTCCGCGCCCCGGCTTGGCCCCCTGGCTTAACTTGATTTCGATCGCTTTGATAGAGGGAAATCTTTGGCAGGTGTCAACGAATCGCTGTTCATCGAATCGACCATCGGCTCCACGAGCCCCAAAGTATCCGGTGCCCAGCTGCCAGATCAAATCGCCACCGTGATCATGATAAGGCGAAACACCTCCCTCTCCAGTGTTGTGCAAGCAACCGCAAATTCGCGCTCCTTTGTTCAACGCCTCCACTGCCGGTGCGCTCAACGAGCCGTAGCTCATGGCAGAAATGTTGATGATCGAATTCGGCCGAAACTGTTTTTTTCGATTTCGTGCTCGGCCGACGACCTTTGCGCAAGGTATCTGGAAGTGCGGATCATAACCCTTTTCGCCAGGATTCTTGTCGGCGAGCGGAAACGTCGATTGCTTGATAATCAAATAGCCCGGCGTCGCTTCCAGGTCGTTGTCGGTACCGAATCCAAAGTAGTTGTTGCTCTTGTCCGCCGATCGGTAAACCCAATTACGTTGATCGCGCGTAAATGGGCGTTCTTCGTCGTTGCCGGCTACGATATACTGCCTCAGCTTCGGACCCAGCTCTTCCAGCAGATAACGTCCATGTCCAATGATCGGAAAATTACGCAGGACGGGATGTTTCTTTTGAAACAGATCGTGAACGGCGATGCCCAGCAGCGACAGGACGACAATACCCAATGCGACCAACCAGAACACGACTTTCTCCATGTACCAGACCAAGTTGTCTTAGTTTACCATCGGGACCTGAATGTCGGATACGCCCCGAAGTTTCAGGACGTTTTGTGATCCATGTTCGGCCTGACCTGCCTGTTCTCTGTTGAGTGCTGGATGCACCCATGAAGTTGGCCCGCAATTTGGCCCGTCGGATCAGTGTCCTGATCGAGCGGGTTGCGCCATCCTGGCCAATCGCGTTTGCCATCGGTCTCTGGCTGCTCCTGTTCTGGCCCCTGATGTCCGGTCGGACTGTTGTCGGATTTCGAGACTCGGCCTACTTTTTCTATCCGTACTATCAGTGGATTGACCAGACCTGGGCAGCCGGAGAAATTCCACTTTGGAATCCCTTTTGCGATCTGGGCTATCCGGTCATTGGCGACACCACCAGTGCTGTTTTTTATCCCGGGAAAATCATCTTCTCTCTGCGGTTTCTCAGTTATCCGTCACGTTACGGGCTGTTCATTTCCGTTCACGTCCTGCTGGCCGGAATCGGTGCCTACTGGTTTACCCGTCGCATGGGAGCGTCCATGACCGCCGCCACATTGGCGGCGGTATCCTATGCTCTGGGTGGCAGCGTGCTGTTTCAATCGACGAATGTGATTTACCTGGTGAGCGCAGCGCTATTGCCATTTGCGCTGTCTTCTACCTGGAACATGTTTCGCCACCGCCATCCGGTGCGGGCGGTGTCGACTGGTGTTTTTCTTGGACTGCTGGTTCTGGGTGGAGACCCGCAGATGGCTTATGTGGTTGGTTTGATCACTGTCGCGTTGGCCATGGCCAAGGTCGTAAAAATTGGAAACGCTGTCTCATTCAACCAGCGGCATGCCATCGATCGCTTTCGGCTGGCACGGTTCACATTCAGGCAAATCAGCATCGCCCTTTTTGTGGCCGCGACACTTTCGGCCGTCCAGATCCTGCCCGGCGTTAACTGGGCCAGGGATAGCCGTCGAGCGGATGCACCTTATTCATCCTTTTCGCAATGGTGGGATCCGATTCAGGACGGCAGCCGCCTCGACGAGATATACCAGTTCAGCCAGCCGCCGTGGTCGTTAATGGAACTGTTCTGGCCCAATGTGTCGGGACGACCCTATCCCACGGACCAGCGTTGGGCTGGTCGTTTGCCAGCCGCCGATCGGATGTGGACGCCGTCGCTGTATATGGGCCTGCCCGCGATTCTATTGGGGCTGTCAGCCATGCGGATGACGGGACGCCGACGCCGCCACATCTGGCTCACAAAAATCGCCTTGTTTTTTGCTCTAGCATCTTTCGGCTGGTACGGTGCGGTTTGGCTATTCAACGAAATCGCATCCGTGTTCGGGTGGGAAGGACTGAACCTCGTGGCCAGTCCGGTTGGCGGGTTGTATTGGATGATGCTGGTTGCCCTGCCGAAGTTTTATCTGTTCCGGTATCCCGCGAAACTGTTTGTGGTCGCCAGTCTGGCGATCTGCGTGCTGGCCGGGTTACAGTTGTCACGACCACGGCGATCACCGCCGATATCGTTCTGGCTCCCCGGCATCGTCGTCGGCGGGCTGGCGATCTTCGTGTTTTGTCTCGGAATTGCCTGGCCCGTTACCGGTGAGTTGCGGACGGATCCCGATCCAATGTTTGGCCCCTTCGACCAAGCGGGAGTCCAACGTCAATGGTGGGTGACGTTGACGCACACCACGCTCGTGGCCAGTCTCTTGTGTCTTGTGATGTGGGCTGGTATTCGTTGTGCCGGGGCGGCATCGCCGTACCGACGGTCGGCGGTCATGATTCTGTTCGTCTCAATGGTGGATTTATGGATCGCCAACTGCTGGCTGGTTCCGCAGTTGAGCAGCGATGTTTTTGAGTCCAGTACCAGCCTCCAGCCAGGGATCGAAAAAGTAACTGCCGACGAAGACCTGCCCCATCTTCGTTTTCAGCGATCCGCTCTCGTCCCCAGGTCTTGGCGTCAATGCCAGTCGACGCAGCGATTGCAGGAGATCGTAAGTTGGCAGCGAGAAACGTTGCACCCCAAGCATCATCTGGCGTTGCCCGTAAACCTGATTGGCAGTTTCACGTCCATCGAACATGCCGCAAACGCCGATTTCGTGGCGGCCCTGTCGAAAAGCCGGTTGACAGGACAGGCTATCGGCCCCGACGTCAAAGGGTTCCGAATTCCGCGATTAAAGCTGATCTCAGCCGGGGAACTGGCTTCCATTCCAGCCACTTCGGCCAAAGACGAATCCCGGTTGGACACGTTTCTGCTACTGGCGGATGAGCAAGGTATCGACCGAGTGCAGTGGAGCAATACCCGGGTCCGCTGCCAAGTTACTTGCAAGGACCGGGCTGTGCTGTTTTTCAACAGTTTACCATTTTCCGGCTGGCGTATTCGTGCTTGGGACGTTCAAACGGGTAGACCTTTGCCTGATTGCCGCATTCAGGCAGGCAAGTACTTTCTGGCGGCTATGCTTCCGCCCGGGACCAGTCGAGTCGAATTTCATTACTGGCCCAGGGAGTTCTGGGTGGGAGCCCTGGTCAGCCTGCTGTCGGTGGTTTCGTTGTGTCTGTTCGCCGTGTACCGACTGGTTCAGCGTCGCTCGTCACGGTCGGTAAGCTGATGGCTCAGCGAAGGAACTCTGGCAGGATTCTCAATCGCTATTCCCGGTTTGGCGCTGATTCAGATGTGCCGGCCGATTGGTCGATTTATCGTCGGCCACTTCAACCTCGGCCGGTCGTGGTTCATCTTGGCCTCGCAACGGGCGAAAGTTGTGATACCGACGGGAGCAACGATCGCGAAAATCGCCCAAGGCTGCTTCCTGTTCCGCGGCCGTCGCAAACGCACGTGTCAGGCAGGTGGCCAACTGTCGGCGGGCCAGTTCAAAAACGGGAAAGTCAGACTGCAGCTTTTTCCGCACGAACTCCCGATCACTGGGATCAATCACTTCCTTTCGGCTGGACGTGTTGACGCGAACGTAGGAGAGGTCCTCAAACGTCTGCGGGAACATCCGTTCCAGACAGATGCAGGCCCGGTCAAATTCTTCAATGGGAAACAAGAATGTCCTGCCCGTTTCTATCGCCGCCTCAACCGGGCCCAGGTCGTGTGCGTCGATTCCCCCGTTCAGGAAACAGGTCTGACTGTTGGTTTGCGGGTGGGCGTATTGATCGACCAGTTCCGCCTGCGCAAATTGGCGGAACGACAGCTGTTGGGCAATGCAATTTACCTCTTCAAAATTTCGATGAAACAGGAACCGCGAAATGAATCGCTCGACTGGTTGCCGTACAAAACACAAGGCATAGACTTCCGCATGTTCACAGTCAAAGGGAAGGTCCAGCGAAAGCTTGTGATCGCTGAATCCTCGCAACCAGGGATGGCATCGAATGATCTCACTGACGTCCTGGCGGGAGTACTGCCTGGTTTCCAGCAACGAATGGGAATTATAATAGCCTTCACCAAAGGTCCGATTCATCAACTGCCGGATCGTGGAACCGCCCGCCTTGGGAACATGCACATGCAGCCAGACGCGATGCATTATTGATTCCTTGGCGATTTCGTTAACGTCGGATGGATCATCGGTAGTGTCTAAATCTGGTAATCGATCGGTGGACGAAAGTTGTCGGGCGTTTCGTCCCGCAGGTGCAGTCTCGGTTTTTCCATGACAATCGTGGTGAAGGCATCGACGCTGCGTGTCAGCCAGACGCTGGAGCCGATAACCGAGTCGTGGCCGATGACCGTTCGTCCGCCCAGGACGGTCGCGTTGGCATAGATGATGACATTGTCCTGAATGGTCGGATGGCGTTTAGTATCCCTTACCAGCCTGCCCGATCCATCGGTCGGGAAACTGATCGCACCCAGCGTTACGCCCTGATAAATCTTGACCCGTTCACCAATTACGCAGGTCTCACCGATGACGACACCGGTACCGTGATCGACAAAGAAATATCGGCCGATCTTGCGCCCGGATGAATATCGATCCCCGTTTCACCGTGAACCCACTCCGACATCATCCGCGGCAGGAGGGGTACACTCATCAAATCCAATTCGTGAGCGACCCGGTACACCATGACCGCTCGGAATCCCGGGTAGCACAGGATGACTTCCGGTATGTTGCGGCAAGCGGGGTCACCTTCATAAGCCGCTCGCACGTCAGTAGACAGCATCTCGCGAATGAAGGGGATCTGCTCCGCAAAACGATGGGCCAGCAACCGACCCCTTTCACGAAATTCGGGTATTTCATTTTCCAGATCAACCGCTTGGCCAGTCTCGGCTGCAGTGAATTTCTCCTCCAGCGCAATGGCAATCGCAATTTGCTGACCCAGCAGGCGGATGACCTGGTCCAGCTTGGTTTGCAGGTAGCTGTCAATCGAATCCCACGGATGAGGATTGGCGTCGCAGAAACCTGGGAACAACAACTGGTTCATCGTTCCGATAATTTCCACGATCGCCGAGAGGGAAGGGATGGGAGCCCGATTCAGCTCCACGATCTCCGGATCGGTGGTGGCCAGCTTGTCTATTAACTGGCGGGTAATGTCGATGGTGGAAGGAGGCCCAATGCTCATGGCGGAACCCATTCAAATCCGTGATGTAACTTGCGGAAGCTCATTTTAGGAATCGTTCGCAATTCGCACAGCTTCGAATTCATCGGGGAAGGCATTTTGTGCCGGTTTCCCAGCGATTCGGTGGGATCCGCCGAATTCTCAATCGTTTGACCGGTCGATTTGCCATGAATGTCGGTTCGGTTTGGACCTCGTGTAACGATTGGCAGGATTCACAATCGAACGCGATACTGGAATCGGCATTTTGACGATCGGACCTGCCTCAACGCGGAAGGATCGAATATAAAATGGTATTTTCACCAAGATCACTTCTCGAATCAGAAATCCCCAGTGAAATGACAGTACGAGCCGAGTCCGATAAGAAGTTCATACGCCGATTTCTCTACATTTCGATCGGCAGTTTTCTGTTCATGTTGTGGGGACTGTACGACGGCCTGTACACCAAGCCCAACGAAATGGTCCGCGCGATCGAATACAAGAAACTGGTCGAGCAACGCGACAGCGGTGAAATCACGGAGGCACAAAGAGCGGAGAGGTGGAATGAACTCGTTGAGGAAAAAAAATGGGATCGGGCCAAACCCAAGGGAATCAAGGAAGTACAGAACGACATTTATTTTCAGTGGTTTGTTTTTGCTGTCGGCCTGATTCTGGGCATCTTCTTTCTGCTGAAGTACCTGCGATTACTGAGGTCCTGGATTCAGGCGGATGAATCCGGTGTGACGACCAGCTGGGGTGAATCGTTGACGTTCGACAAGATCGAAAAGATCGATAAACGAAAATGGGAGAAGAAGGGAATCGCCAGAGTGTCCTACGCCGGCGATAACGGCAATTCGAAAACCATGATTTTTGATGATTTCAAGTATGATCGGTCTCCGATGGGGCAGATTCTGGAACTGGCGGAGCGAGATCTTAAGGACGAGATGATCGTCGGTGGCAGACGTGAGTCCGAGAGGTCGAGCGTTGAGGAATTGGTTCCAGACTCATCTGCCGATGCCGAATGATGGTTTGAGCCGAGCGATTCTGGATGGTGCGACCAAAGCTGGTCCCACGTTGTCCGAATCCAGTTCCATCAGATCATTGGCTCGATCAAAACGGGTCGACCTGCTTGCATCGTCCTGGTTGCGATATGGCAGCGATCAAATTGAACGGTGTCTCCAGTGGCGGATAACCGCTTGAATGGGATAACACGGCCCGCCGTATGGGATGAATCGCGGTCTGGACTTCAACTGATGCGAGAAGAAACTCTCAGGCTTCCTCTTCTTCGTCTTTCAGGGAGGTCTTGGAAATCACCTCCTGCATCACGTTGGCCGGCATGTGATCGTAGTGACTGAATTCCATCGTATAGCTTCCCAGCCCGCCTGTCATGCTGCTTAGCGTTCGTGAGTAGGTGGTGACCTCGCGCAGCGGGACCTCGCAGTGAACTGTAGTGAACGTGCCACCCGCGGCATCGCTACCGGAAACACGACCGCCGCGGCCTGACATGTCGCTGTAGACATCGCCGACATTGGCCTCGGGAATCGTCACATCCATCTTCACGATCGGTTCCAACAGACTGGGTTTGGCCTTTTCAAAAACCTGTTTGAATGCCATTTTTGCCGCCGTCTTGAAGGCGGCTTCGCTGGAGTCAACCGGGTGATGTTTGCCAAAATGCACTTCGACTCCCACATCCTGGACGGGGTAGCCGGCGATGACACCACCGGCGATCCGTTCAGCAAAGCCTTTTCCGATGGCGGGCATGAAATTGCCCGGAATGACTCCACCTACGATCGAATCAATCCACAGGAAGTTGGATTTTTCATCGTAATGGTAATCCTTAATCGCATTGAAATTGGCTTTTACCGCGTACTCCTCGACATTCAGGTTTCGCGGCAACGGGAAAACGCGAATGTGTACCTCGCCAAATTGCCCGCGACCGCCCGATTGTTTCTTGTGACGGTAGTCTCCTTCCGCTTTGGACTGAATGGTCTCGCGAAACGCGATCCGCGGCTCCTTGGTCTCGACTTCCAATTTGTCGCGCCGCGCCAAACGTTCCTGGATGATATTCAGATGCAGCTCGCTCATGCCGGTCATCACCAGTTCTTTGGTCTGCATATCGCGATCCAGATGAAACGTGGGATCTTCTTCCACTACCTTGTTCAAAGCGCCCGACAACTTGGTTTCGTCGCCACGGCTCTTGGGGGAGACCGCCAGACCGACCATCGGCGTGGGGAAACGAATTGGCTTCATCTCGAACGCCCCCAGCACCGTACCGGTGTGCAGATCTTCCATTTTGGCGACCGCGACAATCTCGCCCGGTCCAGCCGAATCGACGGACTCCGTCGATTCCGCCTGAACCTCGAGAAGAGGCCCCATCTTGATGCCCTTACGGGCATTCGACGCGGACACGGTATCGTCCCGTTTGAGCGTCCCGGAATAGACACGGATGAAGTTCAGCTTTTGCACGAAAGGATCAATGCGGGTCCGGAACACGCGGGCCAGCAATTCGCCATTCGGATCAGGTTTGACCTCAACCTCTTCATCGCCACGACGAGCCATAACGGGAAGATCCTCGGGGGAAAGTCCAGCCATGGCAATCGCATCCAGCAACTCCTTGACTCCGGCTCCCGTCTTGCCGCTGCAGCAGACGATTGGAACCAGGCTGCCTTCCCGGATAGCACGAACGATCAGCGTGCTCAATTCCTTCTCGGTGGGAGGAGTTCCCTCGAAGTACCGCTCCATCACGGCGTCATCGACTTCGATAATCGACTCAATCAGCGGCTCACTGATCTCCTTCGGATCCACCAGGGCCCCCGCCGAATCATCCGGGACGTTGAGGGTACTGACCACTCCTTTAAATTCTTCGCCGCAACCGATCGGGACGTTCAGCAGAACGCACTTGTTCCCCCACATCTCCTGAATGCCGCTGACCAGCGCATTAAAATCGATGTTGTCACTGTCCATCTTGTTGATGGCGATGATGCGGCCAATCCCGGCCTCGCCTGCCTCTTGATAAACGCGGCGGGTGTTGACCTCGATTCCGGAAGTGGCGTTTACGACGATGACCGCGTTCTCAACGGCGTGCAGCGGCCCGATGGCCTGGCCAATGAAATCCGGATAACCGGGTGTATCAATCACATGGAACTGCTTGCCCGCATGCGAAAAATGAGTCACGCACGATTCGATCGAGTATTTGTGGGTTTTTTCCTCCGGATCAAAATCGCAGAGGCTGGTTCCGTCGTCGACGCTCGGGTTGCCACTGGCCGCTCCGGTCATGGTCAGAAATCGGTCCACCAGCGTTGTTTTTCCTGAAGAACCATGTCCGCATAAAACAACGTTTCGAATGGATTCGATGTTTGCCATATTCTGATGCCTTATTGGTCAGTGGGTTGGATGTTAATGGTTAAACTGCTGGCGGCCGATTGAAATCCTTCCCGGCAACGTAGAGTTGCGATGCGGTTTCGGAGCACTGAACCAGCTTGGAAAAACGCTGCAATATGCCATATCACACCCGAAATCGCAAGCCACCGGTTGTTAGACAGCCGCAAGTGGTCGGCTACCGTCGGTCGATGGTCAGTCGCGACGGCTGGCCGGAATGGTCCCTCCCGGCGTCGTCAAGGACGCCTGATCGGTGCGGTTACGCCGAACCACTTGTCGATGGCCGGGTTGGCTCCAGAGGATCCAGCCAGTTCCAGCGATCTGGCGTCTTGCCGCTGAACAAGCCAAAGAATGCGTCTTGGATCTTGCGGGTGACCTCACCCGGTTTCCCCGTGCCGACGGGTAATCCATCGACACTGCGAACCGGTGTCACCTCGGCGGCGGTCCCCGTCAAAAAGATCTCGTCCGCCAGATATAGAAAGTCTCGAGGCAAATCACGCTCGATAACCTCAATGCCGAGTTCTGCAGCCAGTTGCAGTACCGTATCGCGGGTGATGCCGCACAGAATCGATGCGGTTACCGGCGGCGTGTAAACCAGATCGTCGCGTACCAAGAAAATATTCTCGGCGGATCCTTCGCTAAGGGTCCCGTCAGCATTGACCACGATCGCTTCGGCGTATCCGTTGCGCCGCGCATCGTTCGCAATCAGTTGGGAATTCAGATAGTGACCGCCCGCCTTGGACAGTACGGGGTTGGAGGCACTGGTTGTTCGCTGCCATGAACTGACACAGACATCGATTCCGTCTTGCAAGCCTTCTTCACCCAGATAAGCTCCCCATTGGATGGCCGCGACGACGACTTCCGTCGTCACCTGGTCATCCGGTAGCACGGCCAAAGTTCCCGTACCACGAAACACGAGTGGTCGAATGTAGGCACTTTCCAGCCCATTCTGCAAAACGACTTCTCGACAGGCCTGGTTGATCTGATCCATCGAATAGGAAAGCGGAATTCGATAGAGGCGAGCCGAATCGAAAAGTCGCCGCGTGTGCGCCTGCAGGCGAAAGATCCTGGGACCTTCCGGTGTTTGATAGCATCGCAGTCCCTCAAATACGCTGGTCCCATAATGCAGCGCGTGGGTCAGAACGTGGACCTGGGCCGCCTCCCAATCGATTAGTCTTCCGTTCATCCAAATGAATTTGGTCGGTGTGATGGCCAAGGAATTGTCCCTCCCCCAGAGTGGATTTCCTGCTTTCTCGCCCACTATGGTAAGTCACGGCGGCGAATTTCGACAAGAAGCCCGACAACTCCGGGAAGGGGTCTGGCTGCCTGCCGTGCTTGACGGCCCCGGCCAAACGACAAGAATTCTGACTGCTGTTCAAATAAATGGTTAAATCCCCACCGCTTTCCGGTCAGGTTACTGATGCGTGCCGATCGAATGATCCTGGCTCTTGAAAATTTTGGTCGGCTGTTGCCGGTTCTGCTGGACCATCTCAGTCAAGAGGATGCCTGCTGGAAACCGCCCAGCCAGAACTGGTCTATTTTGGAGATTGTCTGCCATTTGCTGGATGAAGAAGTGGACGATTTTCGCAAACGGATTGAAATGACGTTGCAGAATCCAGGGGATCTCTGGCCCGAAATCAATCCGGAGTTGTGGGCAGTCGACCGACGCTACAACGAGCGGGATTTGCAGGAAGTCGTTGGCCGGTTCGTCAATGCCCGCCAGCAGTCGGTCGACTGGTTGCGGCATCTGGATCACCCCAATTGGTTTGAAGTCTACCGGCATCCACAACTGGGGCCGCTACGGGCTGGCGATTTGTTGGCATCCTGGGTGGCCCACGATCAGTTGCACGTGAGACAGATCGCGAAACGAAAATACGAAATGATCAATCGCGATGCCGATGAATTCTCGACCCATTATGCGGGCGACTGGTAAACGCAAAATCGATTTCCCAATTACGAAAGGGTAAGCATGCGAAATTTGTCAGCATTCAATCTCTGTTTTTACGTAACGCTGATGTTGGTGACCTGCGGATGCGGAAAATTTCCTGCCTCCTTGGCGGCGACGTCGGATAAGGGACAGCCATCATCACAGAACAACGCTTCCCAGGACAAAGCGATGGATCAATACAACCCACTTACGCCCGATGAGAAATACGTGATCTTACAGAAAGGTACGGAACGACCTGGCACGGGCAAGCTGCTCAAGAACAAGGCCAAGGGAACCTACATTTGCCGCCGCTGCAATGCGCCGCTGTACCGCAGTGAACACAAGTTTGACAGCGGATGTGGATGGCCCAGTTTTGACGATGAAATCAAGGGAGCCGTCAAGAGAGAAGTCGATGCCGATGGCTATCGAACCGAAATCCTGTGTCAAAACTGCGGCGGTCACCTGGGGCATGTATTTCTGGGCGAAGCCTTCACAACCAAAAACACCAGGCATTGCGTTAATTCAATTTCAATGGCGTTCGTACCGGAAGGACAGAAGCTGCCAGCCAAGATCAAGCCGGCCGATAAGAAACGGGAGCCGAAGTCGGAAGAATCAGGTCGTTAGTGGCGGCGGCGAAAGAGGCCACTGACATTTCAGTCTGCATTTAGCCGCTGCAAGATGCCTTCCATGCGACGGCGGTTGACACCCATATCCGAGTAACCGACTCTCGAGGCGGAACGAAATTGCACCTGCTTCGTTGATTCGTCCGCGTAGAATTCGACGTCGTCCACGTAGCGAAAAATCAAACTGCGAAATTCGGCATGCAGATAGTTGTCGGTCTGTTCCATGATGTTGGTCCGAGGCAGGTCTCGAATGACCGCGGCAATCTTCTCGATCATCTTGCGGTCGGACGTCGTGTAGGGAATGGGAGCCAGCCGCATTTCCGGATTCTCTGCGTAGCTGGAAACCGCATTCGGTGAATCGGGCATGGCCGCCAGTTTGCCGTTGACGACTCCCAGATTCGCCGGCCGGCGTGCCGTTGAACTCAGGAGTGCCAACCCAAGAATCGCAATCACGGAAACGATAATCAACTTCCTTTTCATCTGCCGATTTCCCTGAGATTCAATGCATGCCGGCCTGCATCATGCTGGCTACTAAAAACCAGCACAACAGGAGCCCCCGTAGAGTCCAACAGGTCGTCCTTAACCAGTTCGTCAATACCAGCTGCCGATGGATTCGAGCGTCAAATCCTCGTGTCAAGTCTTCGTGGCAGGGAACCTGCAGCAAAGCGGTGGATACCCAGATGATCATCAACAATCCGGCGGCCAGCAGGACCAGGCCAATATTGACCGGTGGAGCGTACCAGACCAGCAGGCCGGTTGTGGCCGCTTCAATCAGCATCGGTCCGGCCACGACCCATGTCGTCAGACGCTGATGCAGGCGCTGGTACTCCACAAACTGGTCGATGCCGATTCGGTCAAACAGCGGGTAGTGAACGATTTGTACAAACCAGATCAGGCCGACCATGAACCATGTCGAAACGAGGTTTAACACCAGAATCAGAATGTCAAGCGTCATCAGGCCGATTTAATCCAGGCAACGAGCAAGAATTTCAATATTCTCATCGCAGGAGTCCGGTCGCAACGGTCCAAAGGAGAACCGAAATAATTGCCCGTGAGGTCCATCGTCTCCTCGACGTTTCATGTCGCACAGTTTACCCGGCAAGATGGCCGCGTGATGTTCGAACAACCGTTCATTCAGTCGGGTCGCCGTCAGGTCGCCTGGCAATCGCCCCCAGTGATAAAAGCCGCCCTCTCCCGTATATAACTGAATGCCGAGACTGGCCAGGCGGCTGTGGTATCGTTCCCGTTGCTCGGCGAAGAATTCCCCCACCGCCCGTCGCGCCTGCTGAACGCGTGGCCGGCTTAACAATTGCGTCACCAGAATCTGCGATAACCGTGAAACACCACCCATGCCAATCGAAGAATAGTTGCGAAAAACTTCGACGTTCTTTTCGGATGCCACTATCCAGCCGATTCGAGCTCCGGGGACCTGTAGTCCCTTCGTCGCTGCACCCACCACGAAAATATTGGTCTGGTTGATATCATCAATGTGCCTCAAGACGCTTTCGGGTTCGGGCAACCGAAAGAACTCGTAGGCTTCGTCAATCAATGCGCCGTACTGATTATCCTGCAGAAACGTAGCGAACTCGGCCAGCGTGGTACCGGCCCACGTGACGCCGGTGGGATTGCAGGGATTGCTCTTGATAAAAAACGGAAGGCTGTCTGACTTGCTCTCAGTCCCCTGCTCTGCCAATGTTGTCTGATAGTCGGCAAGGGTTGGACGGAACGCGTTTTCCTGATGGCTGGGGATGACGCTATAGTTTCGCCTTAACAGCTGAAGCAAGTCATAATACGGCGTGTACTCGGTCTCTTCGATAAGGATCCGGCTCTGCGGCAACAAGAACGCGACCGTGGCAAAAATGCCGGGTCGACCGCCGGCAAATACGGCCAGATTGTCGGTCGTAATTCCGGCATCATAGAAATCGTTGTAGTAGTCGCGAATTGCCGTCAGCAACGCCGTCGTTCCCGTGGCTGGCGGGTATTTCAAGTCGGCCGCGGTAAACTGAATGTTGTCGGGAATCTCCGGTCCCTTCGGCAACTGCGTTGTCAGCGGGAACCCTTGTGCCCAGGGCCGAGTACCCGGTTCGCCCATGTAGACACCCGTTGAATCCAGAAACTGGAATAACACCTCGTAGATGCCCATCGGCGGGAATTGACTCAGAATGGCGTTCGATGTCGCAGTCATGGCCGGGGATCCAATGTTCGCTCTTCTCCGATTTCTACTCAGAGTAACAGGGGCGTTGCCTGATGGAAAGCGGAGCGAACGATTGAAGGTTCGCAAATGGAACAACCGACTCTACAACCCCCTATTACCCAATCGGACTTGCTGATCCCTGCGAGCAGCCATCAACGGCTTTTCGCGGTTGGTTAGCATTGGTCAATGCGATGTTGTCAGAAATGCTTTCGCGGAGCATCCGTTCAGTCATCCACCGGTTCATTGTGGTCTGCTCGTGGGCAACGGATGCGATACAGCACGTGACGCTGCAGTCGGTGCCCTGCGGGCAGTTTCGGATGATTGAATTCGCCCGATTTCGTCATGCCCAGTCTCTGCATTAAGCGCAACGAGCGATTGTTGTGGAACGATGTGAATGAGACGATTTCGGTTAATGACGCCTGGTTAAAACCGAATTCCAGGCAGGCCCGGGCGGCCTCGCTGGCCAGGCCTTGACCCCAAAAAGGAAAGGCCAGTCGCCAGCCGATTTCCACCGCCGGCGTAAATTCTGCTGCGAAACTGACTCGATTAAGTCCCACCATTCCCATCAATTGGCCGGACTCCAGATTCTCCGCGGCCCAGAATCCAAAACCATGCTGATCGATCGAGTTATTGATGCGGCCCATCAGTGCGCGGCATTCGTTAAGGTGCAGACACTTCGGAAAGTGCTGCATTACTCGTGGATCATTGTTCAGGCCGGCGAATTCATCGAGATCGGCTGATCGGAATTTTCTCAAGCCGACGCGTTCCGTTGCCAGGCAAAATTTGGCCATGTTGATTGCTTTTCGGCGATTGAAGCAAAGACCTGGTGTCCCGGTTGCCGTATCCGGGAAGTCTAACGCATTTTCAAAACTGTTTTACAGGACAACACCAGCTCGCAGCGCAAGCAAGTACATCCTTCGAGTGGATTCGACGGTAGGCCGTTGCTGTTGCATCCGGCTGGTGCCATGAACAGCAAATCTGAAAATGCTCTCGTTAATCCGCCGCAGCAACAGTGGACTGGGCATCGAATTTGATCATTTCGCGTTGCAGGATCTTCAACATGGTTTGCAGGAAGGCCACGATCATGGGACCAATCAGGATCCCGATGGGGCCCAAGGCTGCCACACCGCCCAGGACGCTGAGCAGCGCCAACAAGGGATGCAGGTTAGATTGTCCGTGCAACACCAAGGGTTTGATCAGGTTGTCCGACATGGAAATGACCAGCATTCCGTACACCGCCAGCCCGATGGCTGCCGTCAGATTGTTGTCAACGAAATACAGCCACAACGAGCAGGGGATCCAGACCGCTGCAGCGCCCACAAAGGGGACCAACGCCAATACGCCGGTCAGAAGCGTGAGCAGAAAAACCGATTGTAGCCCGGCAAAATAGTAGCCGATGCCGCCCAGTAATCCCTGTACCAACGCCGCCAACAGTGTGGCGACGACGACCGCGCGACTGACGCGTCCAAATTCCTCGTACAATTCCTGTTCATACTGGTCATCAATGGGCGAAAGCTGCTTGAGCGAATCCAGCATTTTTGGGCCGTCGAGCAGAAAGAAATAGAGGCTGATCACCATCACGATCAGGCCCAACAACAACTTGCCTACATACGATGTGGTCGATGTTCCAATATTCAGCAGCAGCTTGCGGAGGTACTCGATGGCCGTCGAGCCATACTGTTCCAGTACTTCGGGTGTCGGGTTGGCAAGTTCGGTCAGCCAGATCCAGAATCGACTGCCGCCCAACAGTCGGACCTTGAAATCCTCAAAACGATCAATAGTCTGGTTCAGCTGATGTTGGAAATCAAAGAAGCGGACGGCGGGACTGTCGGTTTCGATCTGTTCTTCGTCCGATGCGTCAGCTTCTGGTGGGTTGGCGATCTGTTCTTGCATGCCCTGCAGCTGTTCAAAAGAGCTGGTATAGCCGTCCCAGGCGTCGGCCAGAGCCTGTGAGGAATTCAGCTGGTCGCTCAGCTTCTTTTGCAAGTCGTCGTTGTAGACCCTGGTATTGGACAGCTGTCCGCCGCCCAGGTAGCTGATGTCTTCCAGTTGTTCCAGCTGGGACATGTTCTCCAGTCGGATTTCCACCGCCTTCAGTTCTTCTGCCAAAGGGGGAATTTCCAGATTCAGTTTTTTTCGGGTGTCGGCGACGGTCTTCATCAGAGTCGCCTTGTTCAGCCCGCGGACCAGCTGTTGACCTTCAAAGGCTGCCAACAGGCACAAAATGCTGAACGGTACCAGTACCACCAGCAAGATGGCAATCGTGGTCAACAGCGCGGCAATCCTTTGACGTCCACCGCAGCGTTCGACCAGCCTCGCGTGAAGCGGGCGGAAAATCACGACCAGCAGAGCCGCCAGAAACAGCGGTATAAAAAATCCCGCCATCACTCGGAAAAAAAGGATGGCCAGCAAGACGATGACGGCCAGTAACGTCATGAAGGAAATGTATCGCGACACGTAAGTCTCCCGTGGCCTTGTCTGCCGATAGCCTAACAGGAAACCGAGCCGCGAAACATTCCGGTTTTGTCAGTCCCGCGAACCGGGCACGATTCTCAGTTTCAGTTCCTGATTGTCACGACGAACGATAATTTCGGTTTCTTTGCCGACCTTCAAGGTGTCAATCGCATACTGGTAATCGTAGATGTTCTCGATTTTCTTGCCGGCCAGACCGATTATGATGTCACCCCGTTTCAATCCCGCCTGTTGGGCAGGACTATCGATGGCAACGTCGTCCAGCAAGACGCCTGCGACCTTCTCCGTATAGTTCGGAACGCTTCCCAGTCGAGCGCGGCGGCCGGCTCGGGCAACCCGTTTGCTGGACGTTGGCGAGGGTTTCACGTACCCGGGTGCCTCTTCCGCGATCGCCAGTTGTCGCGTGATCAGTCCCATCAAACGGGCGATCCGGGCGGCGTCCGGATAGTTCAGCTTTTCCGGTGTGTCTCTGGGGGTGTGATAATCGGTGTGTGAACCGGTAAATGCCGAAAGAATTGGCACGCCCGCTCGATAGAAAGAACTGGCATCGGTTGGCAGTTGCGTGTCGTCGCTCAATTTGACTGGCAGGCCCACAACGATGTTCGCTTTTTCAATGATCCGGTTCCAGTCTTTGCTGCTGCCCAGGCCCTGCAATACGAGCTGTTTTTTCATCCTCCCCACCATGTCCATGTTCAAACAGGCCACAATCGGACCGCGCGATAACGATCCGGCATCAGCCTCCGAGGACTTGTTCTCCATATTGGTCTGGTTTGTGGACGAAGCTTCGGCCAGCTGGACCAGATTCTCGGCCTGGGCCAGCAGATCCGCAATCTGTTGCTGGTGGATTCGATTCTGCTCCACTTGAGCGGTGTTGGCCACCGAAGACTGCAGCAGCTTGGAGACCATTTGCATGTCGGCCGCATTGGATTTGATCAGTTGCAGCTGGGCCGGCGAAAAATCGTTCGCGTCGAAACCACCGACCAGCTGCCGATAGTAATCCAACAAGGCATCCAGGTCGTGGGGGTCGCCCTGATAGGGCTGTTGCAGGGCGGATGTGGTGGCGACCGATGACGATGTTGCAGGGAGCGTAAGCCGCTGCTTGACATAGTGCTGCGACCCGAACAGTCCGATTTCTTCACCGGACCAGGCGGCAAAAATGATATCCCGTCGCATGTTCAGTTTGCCATCGCGTTTCAAACCGGCCAGAAATTCGGCCACTTCCAGTAAAGCGGCCACTCCTGAGGCATTGTCATCGGCACCAAAATGGATTTTTTGCTTTTCCTCGTTTCGGGCAAGTGAACCGGCCGTGCCGCGACCGAGGTGGTCGATATGGGCACCGATCAAGATCGCCTGTTGCGATGGCTGATCGGCAGCCTGCAAACGACCGATCACATTGCGACCTCTACCGATTCGCTGTTCGATCTCAATGGCGGCCTGCAGTTTCAGTCCGGGGATCTGGAATCCGGTCTGTAGCTGGCCGGAATCCAGCTTCGCCTGCAGCTGTTCGATATCGTGCCCGGACATTCGCAACCAGGATTCGGCGACCTGGTCGGTGATGCTGACGGCGGCAATGCTCGAACCCGCCTGGCTGAAGTCGTTCTCCAACGGTACCAGTTGCTGGCGGACGTTGGAACGGGGACCACTGACCACGATAACTCCCAGCGCTCCCTTGTCACGGGCAACCATCGCTTTCTTGCGGAGCTTGCTGTGATACTGCAGATGCTGCATACGTTCTTCGGGCACGTCCTCTGGCCAGAATCGGAAAAACATGACCCACTTATCTTTGACATCCAACTGCTGGTACGAATCGTAGGCCGGTTGATCATCGTCCTCGTCGGCGGAAATGCCGTAGCCGGCGAATACGACCGGCCCATCAAAACCACTGCCATTACGCGAAAAAGTAAGCGGCTGCCATTGTTCACGCAGAGTGTAGGATTCCGCCACGGATGGCGTGTCCGATCCGCCGGTGACGGCGAGCGAATTTTCCGAACCGAGCTCGGCTCCATCGGGGAACTCAAAGGCCTGGTACCACGAACCATTGTCGCCCGCCGGCTGGATCCCCATGTTCTCCAGGTAGGCCGCGACATAGGCGGTGGCTTTTCGCTCACCCGTTGTCCCTGTCATGCGACCGCCCAATTCCCGTCGGCACAGATAGTCGACATGCCTCATGATATCCCGGTCTGAGAAGTCCACCTTGGTGGCTACGGCCGCGTCGGATCCGGATTGCCGGGCTTCGATTTCTTCCGCACTGACCGATCCGTCCAACCCCAAAGCCTGCAGGGCGTATTCGTGATTCCAGTCGGCTCGAAATATTTGACCTTTCTTCCGCGTTTTGACGTTGTGACGCGTGCTGGTCCAGTAAATCTGTTTGCCATCCGGTGAAAACGACGCCAAACCGTCGAATCCGTCTGTCGTCGTGACCCGTACCGGAGGAGACTTGCCATTCGTATCGACCAGGTACAGCTCGAAATTTCCGAATCCATGCTTGTTGTTATTGAAAACCAGGTACTTGCCAGAAGGGTGATAGAATGGTGCAAAGCTGGAGCATCGCATGTTGGTCAACTGTTTGACGTCGCTGCCGTCGATATTCATGGTCATTACTTCTGCCGTGACTTCGTTTTCGTCGAATCGTCGCCAACAGATTCTTTTTCCATCCGGCGAAAAGAAGGGTCCGCCATCATAACCATCGACATCGGTCAACTGCCGGACGTTGCTTCCATCTGAATTCATGATGAAAATATCCATCATGAATGCCTTCTGAAATTCAAACTTCTCGCGTTGTTTCTCGGTCATCGGGCCGGAGTAGGCGTTCCGGTTGGATGCAAACGCAATCAGTTTGCCATCTGGAGAGTAGGACCCTTCGGCGTCATAACCGCGGGCCTCCGTCAAACGGGAATACTCCTGCGTCGTCATGTCGTAGGAGTACAGTTCGTAGTTTTCGTCGTAATCCCAGCTGTAGCGACGTTGCCGCCCCCGTTCGCGCAGTTCAAGCTCCTGTCTCTGTTTGGCTCGCGCTTCCGGATCATGCTGGGTCGAGGCAAACAGCACCGTCTTTCCATCCGGATGGATCCAACCACACGTCGTTTTCCCGTGGCCGGGCGAGACCTGGATCACATCGCCCAATTCAAGATCCATCACGAACATCTGGAAAAAAGGATTGCCTTCCACACGTTCACTCTGAAAAACCAGTTTCGTGCCATCGGAGCTGAAATAGCCCTCGCCGGCCCGCCGGCCTTCCATCGTCAATTGCTGGACGTTGGAAATAAACCGGGATTCGATTTCGCTGGCATCGTCAATCTGTTGTGCGGCCATGGCGAACCCATTGGACGCTGCCACCACGAGAATGCAGGCCAAACTGATTAGGGGCAAAGGATTACGACTCATCTTGGTGAATTTCCGTTTCAATGGATCGGTTACTTGGTCGGCTTCGAACTACGACAGTCCGATTGATGTTTTCGTGCCTGAGCCATCTAAAATGTTGGTCATCTAAGGGAACGTGAGTCAATTGGCATCTACCAGCTGCGAACGCTTCGCCCATCTGGCTTCCGTGTACTCGCCCGAAAATCTTCCAGGCTGAGTCGTCTCATTTCGAAAGTCGCGAGCCTTCAGGAATTCGGCGTGTCGGCCAGGTGTCCCAGCTCAGTTCAGGTTTGGTATACCACTAGGCTCCTCGCAGCTTGCGATTGGGGCAACGCTGCGACAATCTGTCGCCTGCCGCCGCTTTCGACCGCGTTGACGCCAATCGACAAGGTCCCTGTTCTGATTCTCGGAAGCCGCCAGTTTTTTTCCAGTGAAAAAAACGACTGACCCAGCTATCGTGGGAAAAAAAGTAAGCGTTGGCAGAAATTGGCTGAAATGTTACAAAAACCTGAAGGTTTTCGGTTATCCTCATGGACAGCGTTCCCAAATGGGCCACGGCAGGGGTCCGGTAACGGCAGCTCAGCAACAACTCTTTCTGCTTAATTCCAGCCAACTCCGAGCATCAAATCCATGATTGCCAACAGAAGTTACGATTGTCTTGTCATTGGAGCGGGTCCAGGCGGTAGCGCGACGGCTGCCCTGGTGGCCGAACAGGGCTTTGCCACGCTGCTTGTCGAACGCGATAAGATGCCGCGCTTTCATGTTGGCGAGTCACTGATGCCGGAGAGTTATTGGATCTTCGAGCGTCTGGGCATCTTGCACGAGATGGATCGCATCGGATTTACCAGAAAAAACGGTGTCCAATTCGTCAGTAGCGATGACAAGGAATCCAAGCCCTTCATTTTTCGCGACCACGACGATCGCGACTGCTCGGAATCGTGGCATGTCAAGCGGGATCAATTCGACCAATTGCTGTACGAAACGGCCTACAATCGAGGATCAACCTGTGTCGACGAGACCCGCGTACTGGACATTGATCTTCGCAAGAAATCTCCCCACAAGGTGACTCTGAAATCCGCGGAAGGGAAACCTCAGGAAGTAACCGCCCGGGTAATCGTTGACGCCTCCGGACAACAGGCGTTGATCGCCAACCGGCTGGGCTTGAAAGAGACCTACCCGGATCTGAAAAAGGCGGCCATCTGGGGTTATTTTGACGGCGCTCAACGAGCAGGTGGTGGAAATCCGGAAGTAACCTGCATTTTGCATACCGAATCCCGTGAAGCCTGGTTCTGGTACATTCCATTGCATGACGGTACGGTCAGCGTCGGATTGGTGGGAGATAACGATTTCCTGTTGAAGCGTGGCGGTTCGCCGCAACAGACCTTTGAACAGGAAATGGCAAACTGTCCGGGCGTTCGCCGTCGGCTGCAGGACGCAACCCAATCTGGCCGGTTCAACGTGGCCAAGGAATTTTCGTATCGCACAACGCAGATGGTCGGCAATGGATGGGTGCTGGTAGGGGACGCCGGCGGGTTCATCGATCCGATTTACTCATCTGGCGTGTACCTGGCGCTGAAGTCTGCCCTGATGGCGTCGGAACAGATCTGCGAGGGTTTGCATCGTAATGATGTTTCGGCGGAAACTCTGGGGCGATGGACGGGCGAATATCAGGAAGGCGTCAATTGGATTCGCAAACTGGTACGGGCTTTCTACACCAACGAATTCAGTTTTGGCAGCTTCATGAAGGCCTATCCTGAGCACGGTGGGAATCTGACCGATCTGCTGATCGGCCGTGTTTTCGACGGTCGGCCCGGCAGGATTTTCGACGATCTGGATCCCTGGCTCGAAAAAGTCAAGGCAGGTGGCGCGGTCGTCCAACCTTCAGCTTGATCACTCTGGCTGATCTCGGAGAGGAATGGCGAGCGGGCGAGCGGACCCGGGTCGCCTTTCGACGGATGAGGCTGACAGAGGTCGGTCACGTGGACGGTGCTTCATTGCTGCTGTTCAATCGCGACGGGACCGGAACCATGATGGTGAGGCCGGAACGAATCACGTTCCAAGCCTTCTCCAAACTAGCGACCGATCAATCCAGCCAGCGTTTCCTTGAAGTAGATCCCCGCACGACGGAGCGCCGACGTTGACGGTACAAACAGGTCAGGACCTGGCACAAAGAAGCGGGAACGAAAGTCGGCGGGGACCATGACGGGAGCCAATTGGTTTTTTTTGGCCAATCGTTCCACTCGGGACGCGTGCCAAGCCGAAGTGATGATACCGATCCGAGCGCCGGACAGGTTCTGCTGCTGCAGAAACGTGGCAGCCTGACTCATTTCCTGAGCGGTATTTTCGCCGCCGATGGTGGCGATGGCCGACTCCGGCACGTCCAGGCTGACGAGCAATCGCTTGGCTTCTTCATAGGGATGCAGATCCTGGCTCGTCGACCGCACCCATTGTCGTCCAGTGCAAACCAGCAGGTCCACCATGCCCAGGTGGTATAGTTTGGCCGCCGTCACCACGCGATCGCCGGCTATCCCAAGCTGTTCCCGGCCATCGATTGACGTGGTCGTGCCACCACCAAGTACGAAGACAACGTCCAGCTTTTCAAAATCTTCCAGGTTCGATTCCAGAAACGGCTGTTCCAATCGTTGCATCATATGATTGGCAACATAGCTGTTGCCGCAGATGGTCAGGACCAACCAGCACGTCAGGCCAACGAATCCGGAAAATGTCTGCTTGAACAGGAAGCCAAAATAGATCAACACGATCAGTAGAAACCAGACCAACCCCAGGGGCGATGCCAATGCCGTCAACGTCTTTTCAAACATCAACTGTCCATGGATCCAACCCACACTGGCCAGCAGCAAACCAAAGCTGATCGCGAAGACCAACAGGTGAATCCAGATTGTCGAATGCCCCGTTGGCCTGTCCTGACGGTCGGAGCTTTGGACGTAGCTGTCGTCGTATTGATCGTCCCATTCCTGTTTTTTGCGGAAAATCATGTCGTTTCCCGGCGAATGCCAGAGCCGATGGCCAAGGCGGTCTGCTGACTTCCCCAGTGATGCTCGACGGGTTCCGCACGCAGGAATCGCGTCATCGGCTTTCCGCCGTCGCAAATCTCATTCATATTCGTATACTCGATTAGACCTTAAGTAATCGACCATTGAAAAGCAATTGAACGCGGACCATGCTCAATCTTCAATCCGAGTCGGCCAAACGCTGGTTAAGACTGGTGGACACGAATCTGGAAGAGATCCTGATCGATCACGCCCATTGTGAAAAAAAAGCCGCCGGTTGCGCGATGAATCTGATTTTTTCATACGTTGATCGTACGGAATTGTGTCGCGAAATGGCGGAAATTGTCAATGAAGAACTGGAGCATTTCGTAATGGTGCTCGACTTGCTGAAGAGTCGGGGAATCGAGTTTCGTCGCCTCAAGCCCGGCAGTTACGGCCGGCAGCTAAACGATCTGGTCCGCAAGTCGGAACCGGAACGGGCGATCGATAGGCTGCTCGTTGCCAGCCTGATTGAAGCCCGCTCCTGCGAACGATTCCATATGTTGGCGGAGTACGTCCCGGACAGGGAATTGTCGGAATTCTACGCCAGTCTGTTCGAGTCGGAAGCACGCCACCATACGACTTACGTGCGGATGGCAAAATATTTTGGCGACGACAGCAGGGTTCGCCACCGCCTGGAAGAGCTTTCGGCTTTGGAGACGGAAATCATCAATCGGGGCGATCCGCTTCCGCGGATGCACAGTTAGGCAGAAAAGGAACAGGGAAGAATGAAACAGCCATGGTCCTGTCCAGATACGGGGATGGAATCGCCTTTGCCCGTCGACCATCCGCTTGCTGGCCTGGAAAACGAATTGGATGCGTTGCGCGAATGCGGCCGATTTTTCCACGCCCGCGGCTGGTCCACCGGAACCAGCAGTAATTACAGCGTGGTGGTCAAGCGGGAGCCTTTGGAGTTGCTGGTAACCTCCAGCGGCGAAGACAAAGGGCAATTAAGCCGCGATCATTTTGTGCGGGTTGATTCCCGGGGCCGGCCCACCCTCGACGAGCAGCCAAAATCATCGGCGGAAACAATGCTGCATGTTGTGCTGGCCCAATTGCCCGACACCGGAGCCGTGATGCACACGCACAGCATCTGGGCCACGCTGCTTTCGGATCATTATTTTGCGGACGGCGCCGTGGAGATTTCAGACTACGAAATGTTGAAGGGACTGGAGGGGGCCGTCAGCCACCGGACGACCGCGCGAGTGCCGATTTTCGACAACACTCAAGACATCCCCGCGCTTGCGCGACAGGTGCAGGAGATGCTGAAACGGCCCGGCGGCGAGCCCGTACACGGCTTTCTGATCCGCAATCATGGACTGTACACCTGGGGACGAGATGTGCCCAGCGCCCGGCGGCACGTCGAAGTCTTCGAATTTTTGTTTGAGGTCATGGGCCGCCGGACCGATTTTCGGGAGCGAATCGGCTGCTCAGCCACCGCCAGGTAGAGTACAATTCGTCTCCGGTTGGTTCACGATTGATCACCGATTGATTACAGCAAACAGCAGGTGGAGTTGTCACATGGCGATGGTTCATATTCCCGATAGAAATGAGACCCTGGAAGACCCCCAACCGTTGGCAGAATTCTTGCGGTCTCATGGGATTGAGTACGAACGATGGAATATGGATGACCGTGTCGGTGTTGATGCGTCGGACGAGGAAATTCTGGCGGCGTACGCTCCGGAAATTGAGCGGTTAAAAAAACAGGGCGGCTATGTAACGGCGGATGTGATCAACGTCACGCCCAATACACCCGGCCTGGACGAGATGCTGGCCCGGTTTGACAAGGAACATCTGCACACCGAAGACGAAGTCCGGTTTACGGTAAAGGGGAGTGGCCTGTTTCATATCAACCCGAAACAGGGACCCGTTTTCAGCATTACGGTGACCGCCGGCGATTTGATCAGCGTTCCCAAGGGGACCCGCCACTGGTTTAACCTGTGCGGTGAAAGAACGATCCGCTGCATTCGTTTGTTCGAAGATATCTCCGGCTGGACACCACATTACGAGGATGGCGGGGTTCACAACCAATACGAACCGCTTTGCATGGGACCGGCCTACTTGCAGGGACATTCGGACGGCGATTTCCAGCCGATCGTCAAGATCTGATGATGCCACGTTGCATGCTGCTGGATATCGAGGGGACGACGTCCTCCATCCGCTTCGTCTACGACGTGATGTTTCCGTATGTCCGAGCGAATCTGTCGGATTATCTTGGATCCCACTGGAATACCGCCGCAGTGCAGCAATGCCTGCCTTTCCTGGCCAACGATCTGCAGTACGACAATCTTGAGAGTTGGTTGGACGTTGATGCGAAGACCGCTGCCAAGACGGTTGAAGATGCCGTGCAGGCAATGATGGATCAGGATCTCAAGGCAACCGGACTGAAGATGTTGCAGGGGCGGATCTGGAAAGACGGATTTGAATCCGGGCAACTCATCGCCCACGTGTTTGATGACGTCCCATCGGCGATCAGAAACTGGCACGCCGACGGCATTCAGATCAGAATCTATTCGTCCGGGAGTGTCGAAGCGCAGAAGCTTTTCTTTTCGCACACGCTGGCCGGAAATCTGCTCCCGATGTTTACCGCCCATTACGATACGAATATTGGGCCGAAGAAATCAATGGACAGTTACCGGGCGATCGCGAACGATGCGTCATTGTTGCCCGAGCAGGTTGTTTTCGTCAGCGATGTCGGTGAGGAACTTGACGCCGCACGACAGGCGGGGATGCGGGCGGTGCTGAGCGTGCGTCCGGGCAACAAGCCGCTGGCCGAACCACAGAAATACCATGCGGTCCATGCCTTTAACGAGATCGATTTCAAGAGTATTTATGCGGATGCGTAAACTTGACCCGCCGGGCGCCGGCTTGCCCTCGTTTGAACGCTTTTACTTGAATCTTTACTTCCGCGTGGGCTGCTGGTGGACGTCCGATAATGCGGCCCTGGCCAGCTTTCAAGCCTCCGCCCGCGAGATTCTACGGGTCGTTGAAGACCATGACTACGATCTGCTCTCGCAACAGATCATGCTGCCCCGGATGCAGGGCATGGAGGATTCCAGTCGGAACTGGTCGGTCTTGATGGTATTGGATCACCTGGTGGCGGTAAATCGCTTCGTCATGGATACCGTCCGCGCTCTCCACCACCAGAGCGAGCCGTTTGATCGGTTCGATTCAGCCCGTTTCAAGCCGTCCGGCGATGTGGGTGCGGAAGCGATCGATCAGTATCGGGAAATTGGCCAGAAGTACTGGGCATTTGCCAAATCGCACCAACCGTTGCACACCAGTTTGACCTTTCCCCATCCCTGGTTCGGAGCACTGGATGGACACGCCTGGCATTGCTTTGCCGCGGCGCATCAGAAGACCCATCGCCGCCAGATCTATAAGATCCTGGCGACGATCGGCGTCACCTGAACAGATCAGAAGAAGTATCCGGATTAGCCAATCCGCACCCGGGTGATTCCCGGTGACCGGAAGCTGAGCGAACCTTCGATGGCAGCCGGCAGATCAGGAATCGATACGATGTACGGAGCATCAGGTTTTAACGGTCAGCGAAAAATGTCCGGCGCGCCCCGCTGCCAGCTGACAGCATATTCGTCGATTGGCCGCCGGATTGAAGGTATTTTACTCGCCGTCATGAACCGCCATCAGTCTGCTGCGTAATGGGTGGGAGTGAGTTTTCATGCCGCACTCCATGACGGAGTTCCGCCTCGGGAACGACGGATCGCATTCAGGACGCGATCGGTCGCCTGAACCGTCATTTGCTCAGGAGTGCAGGATGGTACGTGTCGCATCGTATGTCAGCTGCGTGCTGGTTAATTTTTCCATGGTGATGTTGAACTGCAGTGGTCTGTTCAGCGCGGACATCCATTTCGACTGCCCGGCCACGGTGCCAGCACAGGTTCGGGAGGAATCAGGCAACATCCGCAAGATCGAAGTGGTGGTGCCAGTGTCGTTGACGATTTCCGATCCGAAATTGTCGGTCACGGAATTTCGATCGGAAGTCTTCTGGAATCGTCACGCTTATCCGATCGTCGATTACGGCCCGAATACCCAGTTGCAATCGGCATACCAGGGCCCCATCGAGGTCGAGAAGCAGTCGGAATCGAATTTCAAGCTGGGGGCGTCGGTATCCAGCGGTTATTTCGAGTCCCTGCAGCCTTCTCTGGATGCGAACTTTGGAACCAGCAAGTCGGAAACGCGCCGGTTCCAGGAAATACCGCAACACCAGACCACGGTCGCCAGTGGCACCATCAAACGGGGGACGGGAGCCTATTTTCAATTCAGACCCTCACGGACCGAAACGCTGGAGGGTGGACGCATGCTGCAGGTTATCTTTGAAGTGCCGCGTTCCTGGCGGGGCGGCGTGCTGCAGGTGAACTGTCAGGTCCAGGGGCAACGGAAGAAGTTGGGGCTGTTCAGCGAAGACTACCAGTACCAGCGGGTATTTGTGGTGCCCGTTTACCTGGCAGAAGATGCCCAGGCGAAACACATTGCGCGAGAGTTTGCCCGTTCAGAACAGCGGTTGCGGCAAGGATGGACGGTACATCAGATGAGTCACCAGAGCCGTTCGATGGCGTCGCCATGGACTTCACGGCCATCGCTCCAACTGGACCAGGCAGGCGACTGGTGGATGCACCATCTGATCCAGAGTGGTTCCGACGTCGCGATCCGTCGCGTGGAAGATCAACTGCCCGACAAGATTGCGTCAGCAGCCAATCAATTCGTCGAGGCCCGCCAGCAACTCCTGTCACTCAGTCGATAACTCGTACTGCTCGAGCCGAAAACACAAGGCTCATTGCCGATGATGGCAGGAAGGCGTTGCTTGCTGTCGTATCGAATCGGATCGAACGGATGCCGATCTTGTTACAGCGCCTCGCAGACCATGTCGCCCACTTCGGTGGTGCTGAAACCCATCCTGCCGGCATTCTGACTCTTCATCCTGGTGCCGGTCACCGTTTGTATTGCGTTCAGGACCTTGGCGCCGGATTCGGGCTGACCTGTGTGTTCCAGCAACATCGCCATGGCGCCGATGGCGGCAATCGGATTGATCACGTTTTGCCCCGTGTACTTGGGTGCACTGCCGCCCATCGGTTCATACATGCTGGTGCCACCCGGTTCGGGATTGATGTTGCCGCCTGCCGCCACGCCCATGCCGCCCTGAATCATGGCGCCCAGGTCGGTGATGATGTCACCAAACATATTGGTTGTGGCGATGACGTCGTAATACTCGGGATTCTTGACCATCCACATGCAGCAGGCATCGACATGGTTGTAGTCGGCCTCGACATCGGGGTAATCGCTGGCAATCTCCTGGAAGGTCCGCCAGACCAGATCGTGTCCAAAAGTCAGCACGTTGGTCTTGGCCACCAGAGTTAATCGTTTTCCCTTGGGGTTGTTTCGTTTCTGCGTGTATTCGAAAGCCCAGCGAAGCCATCTTTCGCAACCCTTGCGGGAATAGATGGCGGTCTGGGTAGCGACCTCGTCCGGCGTGCCTTTCTTCAGAAAGCCTCCGATCCCAGCATAAAGATCTTCCGTGTTTTCCCGCACGACGACGAAATCGATGTCGGCCGACGTCTTGCCGGACAATGGAGTTTCCACGCCAGGATAAAGTTTGACCGGACGCAGATTGATGTATTGGTCCAACTCAAAACGGAGCGTCAGCAAGAGGCCCTTTTCGATTACTCCGGGAGTCACATCGGGATGCCCGACTGCCCCCAGAAAGATCGCGTCGAATTCCTGCAGCTGCTGCAGCCCGCCCGCGGGAATGATCTCTCCCGTCCGCATGTAACGCTCACTACCCCAGTCAAGGTGCTCCACCGCGTACGAGAAGTTGTCTATTTCCGAGACGGCATTCAGGACCTTGAGTGCTTCGTTGGTAACTTCCGGACCCGTGCCGTCGCCACCGAGGACAGCAATTTTCATGATCAACCTGGATCAAAATGTTGCGAAAGCGGGAGATTCTAGCAACGCCTCGCAGGACTAACAAGCTGCGGAATGGACCCGAACAACCTCAGCAACGATTGACGCTACCACCAGCCGAAGTTGCAACGCTCCCGGAAAATAGCCGCTTAAACGACGGGTGGATTCAAAGAATGGTGCTGGAGAGCAACCGATGCCCCGAGGGTGCCAACCAACTTCGGGTTAGTTGGAGCCGGCGGTTCAGTTATCGCTGAAGCCGATGGAAATCTGTGGATCAAGAGCCAATGGGTTTTGTCGATACTCCTGGTAGCAAGCACTGCACAGGTCATGCTTTCGCCGATGGTAAACATCGTCACTGATTGCGTCGCACTCTCCATCTTCCAGTCGCTCAAGGATCTCCTGCAACTCCAGCAGGTGGTCGCCATCATCGTCACAGTGGAACGAGGGTGATTCGCAGCAGGCCTGCACTTCGATTCGAACGATGTATCGAACTTCCAATTCAGGATCGATGTTCTTGCCGCATCGATCACAGGAATAATGAATCATTCGAGGTTCCTTTGTTGAAATCCAATTTACGACCTTCAGGATCTTCTTGTCACATGGTACCGCCAATGAGTTTTAACTTTCAAGTAAAAATCCGGAAATTAAGTTCAGGTCGGGGCTGCAGTCGTTTCCAAAAAGAGACGGGAATGATGTCTCTTTGACAATTTTTTTTATTGACTTTTTGAGGCACAAGGAAATCGATTACCATTGGCTTTTAGCCGTCCATTTGACATTGTTTCGCCGTTGATGGCCGTTGTTAACGCAATCGATTGGTCGATTGGAAACTGCCGGCCGGATGGTGACCGGTGAAATACCAACGGAATCAAAAGGCGCATTCGAGAGGATGCGGACGTAACGATCCGCGGGCGGCTTTTAAACTGGTCAGTGCAATGAACGGGATGGGGCCGCGCACTGTCGGTCTTCGGTCACTAACCCGCAGCCCAGAGCGCAGGCAAATACGCTGAGGCACCGCAGAAAGATCCCAGATCCAGATGCCAGAAACGCAGATGATCCAAGTCGGCTCAAAACCAGGCCGGCAGGTATCTGGGCGGAAGCCGGCTCGCATGACCCGCCAAGGCATCCGTCAGTCGGACTTGTCGTTAGCCAGCGGTTCTTTCCGTTCCGTGATGTTCGGCGTTTCGAGAGACTTGTCCGCATTGATCTGAATGAAATCTTTCCATTCATCTGGTACATCGTCTTCGTGGTAGATTGCTTCCACCGGGCATTCGGGGACGCAGGCTTCGCAGTCAATACACTCATCGGGATGGATATAAAGCATGGTTTCGCCCTCGTAGAAACATTCTACGGGACAAACCACTACGCAATCGGTGTACCGACAGCCGTCACAGGGCTTGGTAACAACATGAGTCATAAATCTCTCCTTTATTCAATCCGTCAAACCCGACTGACAGGCACTCCGGGTGACCGCAAAACGATGTGAGGATAACGTCGAATATTAGTAATCGTAAAAAACAGTGTCAAGTAAATGACCAAAAGTGTAGCACAAGCCAATTCCATCTGGCTGTTCACATGTTGGGCGGCATTTGACGATTATCGGCTTCGACAGCGGGTCTGCCCTCAAACGATTACGTCTCGAGCTGTGCCAGTTCCGTCCCAGCGTCTATTCAGGCTACCGCAGCTGGAACGAGCCGAAGTTGGCCAGAGATTGCCGGGATGTTGACGTTCGGTAATCGTAGATCGAGCTGGTCTGCCGGTCGGCGCGAGCCCCTTCCACCTTGGCGACCGCTGCGACGGAGTTCGCCAGGTCGATCCGTGGCACCCCCTCGGCGGCAGGCATCTGCCAGAGTTTCGCGGGATCACCGTACAGAGAATTAATATTGAAACGACTGGCGTCGATCGTCAGTTTCAATGGTGTCCCTTCAGCGTTGAGTGCGGTAATCACGATCCGTCGAGGCAGGCTGACATCGTATTCCGGGTAATGCTCAAATTTTATCGCATCCGCGTAGGCCACCAGTCGGCCGTCGGAATCGTAAATGGTTTGTCGCCGTACCCATCCGTAATCCGGTTCGATAACGCTGACACGCACCGTGGTTCGGCTGCCGTGCGTGCGATACGTCCGCAACTCGAGCAGTCCGTCCTGCGGACGGGCAATCGGGCCCTCGATTCGATCGTTGGGTTGGAAAGTCAGTAGGCCCAGCGCACTGATCAACCAGGATGGTTCAATCGGGATCGTCTGGTGTAAGCCGCTGGATTGATACTGGTCGTGTCGCGCGTAGTAAAGTCCCGGGCCGTCGCCTGGTGTCGCCACACGCGTCCAGAACCAGAAAACGTCTTCGTTGCTGCCAACGTCGACTCCCAGTTCGGGTACGCCCAGCAGCCCTGCGTTCAGCCGCAGACGGTTGGGCGATTCCACTGCCAGCGTCCCGCGCAGCGTGGGCATTCCGTCCAGCGAGACTCGCACGTCCGATTGAAGCTGGCTGACCCGTTGATTCATGTCCGTGAAATGCTGCAACAACTGTTCTCTGGACGGGGCTTCGCTGAACACCGTGGGGGTGGCGGCCGCCGGACGGCTTCGCAGTCGATTCATCAACGTACAACCGGTCTGGCTGAGCGCCATCGCAGCCAACATGATCAACATCAGTGCCGTGGTTCGCAAAATGATTCCGATCCTGTATTGGTCGCCAGCTGTTTTCAATTAGTCTATCGGTGGGTCGTTGGTGGGCGCGATGTCCGTAAACAGCTTCTCCACCAAATCGTCCTGAACGGCTTGCACCTGTGAATCGTCCATGGACCGGATGGCAACCTCGTACTTTTCGCCAGTCGTATTATCGGCCAACCACATGCATTGCCCTTCCTCGCTGTCGATCGTCTCGAGCAGCCGGAGATGTTTTTTCTGCATTAGCAAAATGGCCATGACGTAGGTCTTGTCGGGATCCTTGCCTGTTTCCGTCAGGTGGTAAAAAACGGACAACAAAATCTCTTTCGGAACCCAGAAGACGCGACCTTTCTCGAGATCGGGGACCTTCGACTTCCACCAGCCGATGCAGTTTTCCGGAGGACCGTCCCAGTTTTCCGCAGAGATGTCCTTGCGTTCCAGCTCGCCATTTTCTTCCACCAACATGGAATGAAATTCCTCGCCCGCAGTGAATGGACGCCCCGTGATTGAACACTTGCGTCCGCTCCGTTTGAAATCAAAATCAGTCATTCCCAAAGTCGACCGGAGGAAGCAATTTGCGGGAAAAGGTGGCGGATCCTATCGCAATTACCCGCCAGCCTCAAGGCAAATCTGGCATTCAAAGTCTGGCATCCACGGAGCAAAACGCTCAGCATGCGGATCTCTTGATTGATTCGGAGATTTCGGAGCTGGCGGTTCGCCGACCTTCATTGGCGGCCCCATGACTTGCCCGACAGCCGGGTTGCGGTCGACAATCAACTGGTAGGCAAGAGCATTGACATCCACTAGCAGAACCCCGGAGTAGACATCATGTTTCGAAGACGCAAACCCCTACGTTCAATCCGCCGCCGTCTTACCCCGGGCGACCAGTACCTTACGCTGGAAGACCGTCGCATGTTATCGGTGTCCGCGGTGTACGACATGGGATCGCTGACCATCCAGCTGACCGAAGCGGGGGATGAGGCAATCGTCGATGTGAACCTGGGAAACGTCACCGTTAATGGCACGCCGGTCGACAAGAATTCGGAGATGCCGGGCCTCCAGCCAGTTACCGTAGCTGACGTTACGCATTTAAGTCTGCAGGGTAATCCTGGATTGATCGATCTGGCCGTGCAGTTGAATGGAGACTTCGATAGCACGGATCTGGAATCGGTTAGCCTGAGTCACATCAATCAAGTCCGGATCAATGGATTCTATCGAACAACGACGCTGGAGGGGACGTTGGTTGGCGATGACGGCTTGATGCTGGGAAATGGAGTGATTGTCGCCGACTCCATGAATTTGCACAGCGACGATGCCTTCGACATCCAACTGGAAAATGAAAATAATGATTTTGTCGGCGAGACCAGTATCACGACTCAGGGCGAGGTGAGGTTGCGGGATGCGAATGATCTGCTGCTGGGTACCATCGATATTGGAGATCGACTGTACCTGACAACTCCCAGCGGTTCGATCCACGACAACATGTCGTCCTCCATCGAAGTTGAACGGGCCACGTTTTTTGAGGCGGTAAGTGTCGATCTGGGAAGGACCGGATCGCCCACTGATTTGCGTGTAGTCATCTCGAACGTGTCGGGTGAATTTGCTTTGACGAATCTGGGCACCATGATCTGGGCCAGCGATTCCACCGTGGGATCGGCCAACATCAGCGCCGAGTTCTTGACCATGGGAGCGAGTGCCAATATCGAAATTCTGAACGACGCCGTTTTTGATGTCGATTCGATGCAGATGGGCGTGGGCGGCTCGAACACATTCAGGTCGGGACGCCTGAGTATCAACGCCGCCGGCAATGCTTTTGTCTGGCAGAATGCGCCGGTCGTTCTATTTTCCAGTAATTCGGCGGCCAACCTGGACTTGATCGTGGAAGGTAGTATCTCCAATGCGGAAGATGCGGTGATCGAAGTCAACGGGATTACGTCGTTCCAGTCCACGTCGGGCATCAACATCGGCAATCGCTCCAACGATGAATTCAATACCGGAAGCGTGCAGTTCTTTGCCGCCAATACCGTGAGCATTGCGGAAGACTCCGACATGCTGGTCACCGGTCGTCAGAACACCAGTTCGTGGCTGCGGCTGAGGGCATTGGGTACGATTACCGATGCCGATGATGCCTATATTTTCGTCAACGAGCGCGCCAGGCTCGTTTCGTTGGGTTCCGGGCCAGGTACCACTGGTGTCAGCCTGGGCGATTCCGACGACGATTTTTTTGTCGCCGGCTCCATTTCATTCGACGTTGTCCATGGCGTCTTTGATTTGAAACTGAACAGTTCGGTATTGTTTGTCAGCGCCGACGGGTTTGCCAATCGGGCGTCCTCGCTCCATGTCGAGGCGATGGGGAATATTGACAACGAGGCTGAAACGGCCATGGACGTAGAAATGAACGCCAGATTCCGCGCCAGCAATATTCGACTGGGCGACCAACCGGGTGACCGGATGCAGTTCGGTTCGACGACGTTAACCGCCGGGATGGATGTCGAACTTTATCAGGAAAATTCGATCTTGTTCACGGAGCGGTCGTTCGTTGGTGGTGATTTTGTCGCGGATACGGCAGGCAGTATTCATGATGACGGCAATTCAAGGCTGACCGTACTGGGCACAGCGACTCTTCGCGGTTCGGCAATTACGCTGGGCAACTCGGCACCGCCTGACGGACCCGGGGAGGAAGGCAACGTTTTTCGAGCGGGCCTTCTTGCATTCTACTCCGAAGCTGACGTCAATATCACTGAAATGGGTGACATCGTCCTCACCGGTTCATTGCACCACGCCAACGTCCTGCGGCTGAATGCGGTAGCCAACATGTCCGCGATGATTCCTGAAGCGGGAGACATTTCGAATCTGGCGGGTGCCACACTGGAGGTCTTCTCCAATCTGTTCGTGAGAGCGGAGGGCGACATTGTCCTGGGCGCCGATGCAAATGATTCCATTCAATTTGATAACCTGAATTTCAGTAGTCCGGGCATCGTCGATATTAGTGCGATATTCGAAGATCCGAACGAGGCCTTTTTCATCTTCGGATTTGGTGACCAGCGGAATACAGCAGCGGAGTTGATCCTGACGACCAATGTGGACGTTCGCAGCGGGACCGATACGGTGCTTGTCGTCGACGATGTTGTACGCATGTCGGCACTCAGTATCACATTGGGTGAACCGGATTCGGAAGAGGACTGTATCGTCTTGCCGGCGGACAGAATGTTCAACGTGACCAATGGACTGGTGCTCAACCTTGACGAAGCCTGTCCCCAACCGTAGCCCTGTCAGCTGGAGCGAATGCTTCCCGTTTCCTTTGTGAAAGCAGTTCGTGGCCAATCACGGGCGTGTCAGGTTTTCGATGACGCGGCCTTGAAAGAGGCTGCGCTGGACCTGGCCTTTGAGGCCCGCAAGTCGGACAACCTCCGACCGCTGTTGGTCCGCGGTTTTGCGCTCGCAACCACGGCCGCCACACGCCATCTGGGTTTGACCCACTACGACGTTCAGCTGCTTGGTGGCCGCGCGATGACCGAAGGCCGGATCGTCGAAATGCGAACGGGGGAAGGCAAGACCTTGACGGCCACGCTGCCCTTATTCATGCATGCCCTGACCGGACGGGGAGCGCTATTGGCAACGGCCAACGATTACCTGGCACGCCGTGACGCGGAATGGATGCAGCCCATCTTCCAGGCATTGGGCATGTCGGTGGGAGTCATACAGTCGGAGATGTCACGTCCGCAACGCCGGGCCGCATACGCCTGCCACGTGACGTATGGAACCATGAAGGAATTCGGGTTCGATTTCCTCCGCGATCATTCGAGCCAGCGGCAGAAGCAGCAACAGCAGTTGTGGTTTAGCGGATCGGATGCGCAAGCGAGGCCCGTCGATACGTTGCCCGTTCACCGGGAACCCCACTTTCTATTGATCGATGAAGCGGACAGCATTCTGATTGATGAAGCGCGGACACCCATGATTATCAGTGGTGTTGCGGATGAATCCGCGCAGCAGCAGCAACGCCAACTTTATCTGTGGTGTGCCCGGAACGTCGATCAGTTTCGTGAGGATATCGAATACTGGTATGACCGTGAGCGGCGAAAGGTCGATCTGACCCCCGCAGGAACGGCCTGTGTGCGGGCGATCGGGCGTCCGGCCGAACTTGACGGCGTCGGGCTGCCGGAAATCTATGATTTTGTGGAACGTGCCATTCAGGTTCAACGCGATTACCAAAGCGACCGGGAATATGTCGTTCGCGACGGCGAAATCGTGATTGTCGATGAAGCGACGGGACGCTTGTCCGAAGGCAGACGCTGGAGTCGGGGAATTCACCAGGCGATCGAGGCCAAGGAAAATGTCAACGTCAGTGTGGAGACGGAAACTCAGGCCCGAATCACGGTACAGTCGTTTGTCAGCCGTTATCCCCTGATCGCCGGAATGACCGGTACGGCGGTATCCGCCTCCCGCGAATTTCGCAAAGTTTATCGAACGAACGTGGTCGTGATTCCTCCCAATCGAAAGAGCCGTCGGCAGCAGTTGCCGACCATTTTCACCTATCGCGAGAAGGAAAAATGGACCGCTCTGATTAAAGAAGTCAAACAGGTTTTCGAAGCCACTCGACCGGTTCTGATCGGGACACGGTCGATTGAAAAATCCGAGTTGATTTCCCGGTTGTTGAACCAGGAAGGCATTCTGCATTCCGTTTTGAACGCCAGACAAATCGAACGAGAGGCGGAAATCATCGCTTCCGCGGGCGAAGCAGGGCGGGTTACGGTGGCCACCAACATGGCCGGTCGCGGTACCGACATCAAGATCGACGAACGCGTGGCAGCCTTGGGCGGATTGCATGTGATTGGAACGGAGATGCACGATTCCGCCCGGATCGACCGCCAGTTGTTTGGCCGTTGCGGTCGTCAGGGCGATCCCGGTTCCTATCGCCAGTTCATTTCCGCCGACGACAAGTTGCTGGAAACCGCCTTCGGCCGGCAGAGAGCCGGTCGTTATCGGAAAATCGGAAAAATCCGTTCAAACCGCTGGTGGATCGAACTGTTTCGAAAAGCACAACGAAAGGTGGAAGACCAGCATTACCGGGCGCGCAAAATTCTGATGTACAACGAGAAAATGCACGCGCGGACACACCGTCAGATGGGACTCGACCCGATCCTCGACGTTTACGATTGAACGGGATTCAATTGTCATCCGGAATTTGTAACGGTTTCCATTTTCGCGCATCGACTTATACTTCTAGAGCTTATGGCTCTGGACCGGAGTGTCCGCGGTACAGTAGATCCAGGTGGATTGGGACACGTGGCTTTTGTACCACAGCGAGTTTCGCGGTGGTTGTGCGAATCTGCAATGCATTCCGGCAGTGAAGTCTGCTGGGAGCCCCTTTTTCAGATGAGTTGCCTTCAGCATGTCAGCCGGCGAATCAAAACAGGCTCCGAATGTCGAGACCGTCAAGTCCGAGCTTCGTCAGGCCGTACGTCAGCTGAGTGAATTGACTCGTTCCGATGCGACTTTCGACGAATTCTGCCAGCAGGTACTGTCGCGGTTGGTGCAATTAACGGGCGCTCATGGCGCCCTGTTGTGGCAGATGGCTGAATCGGGCGGTCCGCGCATCACGCACAAGACGGGAACGCCGGGTTTGAATCTGGACATCGACGATCGACTTCACCGGGACGTCGTGAGCGGTGTAATCAACAAGCAGTCGGCGGTGGCGATGGGTTCGGAAACGCTGCGTGAGCCGGACCGCGATGTCGATGCGGAGGCGATTCAATGCCTGTTGTTGTTGGCACCGGTTTTCAATCGGCAAAACAACTGCTGCGGTTCGCTGGAATTGCTGCAACGAAAGGATATCTCGTCGTCCGCCAAAGAAGGATACCTGAAGTTTCTTTGCCGGATCGCGGAACTGTTTCAGCGGTGGCACGAACATCACGATCTGTCGAAACTGAGCCTGGATGCAGAACAACGAGCCACGACGATGGAATTCGTTACCGAAGTGCATCGCAGTATCGATCTGGATGAGGCCGCTTTTACGATCGCCAACGAATCAAGACGGCTGCTGAATTGTGATCGGGTCAGTTTTGCCAAGTGGAACGGTTCGGCCTGTCGCGTCTTGGCCGTCAGTAGCCAGGATCGTTTTGACAATCGGTCCAATGTGATCCGGCTGCTGGGTCGATTGGCGACGGCATCGGTCAGCGTTAATTTACCGCTATGGATTTGCGGAGATACCGAAGGCCTTCCTCCGGAGATCATCCGGCGCTTGAATGATTATCTTGACGAATCCCACTGCCGAACGATTGCCGTGTTACCGTTGCTCAGAGCGCAGGAGCAGGACACGCAACTGGAATTCAACCGGAATACGCGGCGGCCGCCCGAAAAGCTGGGGGCATTGATTGTTGAGTACTTTGATACGGACGTAAACCAACAGGACGTGGCCGAGCAGGTCGAATTGATTCGCAACCACGCCCAGCTTGCCGTTGGTAATGCGGAGGAGCACAGCCGGATTTTTCTGAGACCGTTGTGGCGTCGTCTGGGCGACCTGCAGACGCTCCTGTTTCGAAACCATTTTGCCAAGACGATGACGGCCCTGGCGGTGCTGGGCCTGATGGTTGCGCTGCTGATAATGTATCCGGCCGAAATGAAAATGCGGGTCAATGGCGTTATGCAGCCCAGCCAGCGGCGAAATATTTTTGCCCGTACCGAAGGGGTGGTGAAGAACATCCTCGTGGATCAGGGAGACGTGGTCGCGTCCGGTGATCTGCTGGTTCAACTGGAAAACCCGGACCTCGAGATCCGCATGGAGGAAACCCGCGGGCAGCTGAACGTGGTTAACCAGAAACTGAAAGAAATCAAATCCCGTCTCAGCCGCATTGTTGGGCGTCAGCAGGAAGAAGAGCAATCGATTGCGTTGTGGGGGCAGGTCGATCAACTGGAAGAACAGGCGACGCATCTGGCAACGCGGATGGAATTGATGCAATTGAAGAAGGAGATGCAATCGATCGCCAGCCCCATCGATGGCACCGTCGTGACCTGGGACGCCCGGCAGCGATTAAGCGATTTGCCGGTTTCCAGCAACCAGCTGGTACTCTCCATTGCCGATTTCAAGGGAGATTGGGAGGCGGAGCTGCGAATTCCGCAAAACCAGGTGGGGTACGTGGCGGCTGCGATGGACGACAGCCGGGACCAGGATCTGGATGTTGAGTTTCGCGTGGCCACGCATCCCAATCTTTTGATTCACGGCAAACTGGTACGGCTGGCCGATCGCAGCGATCCGGGTCGCTCCGGCATTCCGGAATTCCGGGCAATCGTGAACGCGGATGTTTCTCAATTGAAAGATCTGCGCCCCGGTGCCGGTTTGACGGCCAAAATTTATTGTGGGCGACGGCCGTTGGGATTTGTCTGGTTCTACCAGATCATCGACTTCCTGCGGACGCGAGTCTTTTTCTGATCGGACGCTCAGATGTCGACGGCGCTGGTCCCCAACGATGCTAGTCCTGTGATCCGCATGAAAATGCGGGCCGATCTGACGTGTGACCGCTTGACCTGGCAGGGCGTGGAATATTGGGTTGTCAAGGAGCCTCTGGGTCAGAAGTACTACCAGTTCCCACCGCATGTATTCCATATCCTGCAGCAATTGGATGGTTCGCGTACGATCGAGCAAGTGGTGGACGGCTTTCATCGTGCCTTTGCGCCGAAGCGTATCACGCGGTCGGAATTGCAACAGTTGTTGACACGTTTTCACAAGGACGGCCTGGTGACTTCGGGGGTCAGTGGTCAGGGCATCGAATTGCTCCGGCGAGGTCGCAAGAACGCAGCGATGGAGCGACTTTCTTCGCTAACCAACATCCTGGCCATACGCTGGCGTGGTTTCGACCCGGAAGGCATTCTGAACTTTCTCAACCGCTGGGTCTGGTGGCTGTTTACGCCTACGGCCGTCTGTCTGGCGCTGATGGCGGGCATCGTAGCGCTGCTGTCGGTTGTCGTGCACTTCGAAGAATTCCAGGCCAGGCTACCTGGTTTTGACCAGTTTTTCGATGTTCGTCGTTGGCTGATGTTTGCCGTGGTGCTGGCGGTGACCAAAATGCTGCACGAATTCGGACATGGTTTGTCCTGCAAACGCCTGGGTGGTGAATGCCACGAAATTGGTTTCATGCTGCTGGTACTGACTCCCTGTCTGTATTGCAATGTTTCCGACAGTTGGCGATTGCCCAACAAATGGCATCGCGCTGCCATCGGTGCCGCCGGCATGTACGTGGAGTTGATTCTGGCGACGCTGGCGACGTTTGTCTGGTGGTATGCGGAACCGGGATGGATTCAGGACCTGGCATTGCAGATCATGCTGATCTGTTCGGTCAGCACGGTGCTGTTCAACGGCAATCCACTGTTGCGTTTTGACGGCTACTACATTTTGAGCGACCTGCTGGAAATTCCAAATCTGTATCAGAAGTCGACCAAAGCATTGACAACGCTGATTGGACGAAACTGGTTAGGTCTGGAAATTCCGGACGATCCGCTGATGCCGGCCAATCGGCCCTGGGCATTTGCGGCTTTCACGGTGGCCGCGTTTTGTTATCGCTGGATCATCCTGTTTTCCATTATCATGTTTCTGACACGATGGCTGGAACCTTACGGCCTGGATTCCGTTGGCAAGGGGATTGCCATCTTTGCCGTGTTTGGAATGTTGTTCTGGCCGGGCTATCGTCTCGTTCGCTACATGTCGGTTCCCGGACGCATGCACCAGATTGATAAACTCCGTTTTGCGGTCGTTTCCGCCATCCTGCTGGCCGTTGCGGCAGCCGTCCTGCTGGTTCCCCTGCCCCACTACCTGCGGGCTTCGCTGGTCGTCGTGCCGCGGTCCATGGAGACTGTTTATGTGGCAGAGCCGGGCTACGTAGAGCAGGTCTATGTTTCCAGTGGAGAAACCGTTGCTGCCGATACGCTACTGGCCCAATTGAAGAACTTGGATCTGGAATTGGCCTTGGCCGAATCGACCGGGCAACTGGAAGCCAAACGACTGGAACGCAAGGTTCTGCTGGCCGGTGCGTCCGATCAACAGTCGGTGGCCTTGCTGGACCGTCTGGGTAGTATCGAGGCGGAAATCCGTCAACTGAACCGCTTTGTACGGGATTTGAAGAAACGGACGGCGGAGCTGGCCATCCGCTCCACCATCGCCGGCACGGTGCTGGAAACGCCTTACGTGGCCTCCGGGCCGCAATCGGTCGAAGTGCCGCTGCTGGACCAGCAGTCCTTCTTGAGTCGGCGTAACGAAAACCTGACGGCCTCCCGGGGGCAGCGTTTCTGTGAAATTGCAGATCTGACCAACTGGTACGCGATCGTGCTTTTGAACGAGGAACAGATCAGTCTGGCGGCGAAGGACCAGATAGTCAAAATGCGTTTGTATTCACGGCCGGGCTGGACGGTGGAATCGAAAGTAGAATCGCTGGGTGTGGCCGATCAGGCGATCCGGCGCGAGCAAAAGAATGATGCATCGATCATGACCTCTCCCACCGAATCTCAACCTCAGGACGGAATTCCCGATCTGGTATCCGAAATGGTGGCGGCCAATTCCCAGTCGGAAATTCAGTACTTTGCCCGTGTCCCCATCCAGCCCGGTCCCGACGGATTGAAAATTGGCCTCGGCGGACAGGCGCGACTGCTGGCCGGCAGACGATCGCTGGGCGAGCGGCTGTGGCGGTGGTTCAACCAGAATTTCCGCTCTTGATCCAGGTTTCCAACGCGGGGGAGCGTGGGCGGTGCCCCTGGGACAGCTTGCCAGGCAGAGCCTGACCGTATTTTGCCATCAGGTCGTCGTAGCGGGTTCGCATATACGTATTCAGCAAATCAAGTTGATTTTCATCTACTTGCATCAGCTCCGACTGCGCCCGTTCAGGAAGGTCCTGTCGATCGAACACCACGGCCAGTCCGATATGGCCAACGACACGGCAGCGATCGTTTTGGCTGGTTTCCAACAATTGAAGAAAGATGCCTTCGGCCTGCTTCCATTGTTCGTTGTCCAGGTAGATTTCTCCGATCCGCTCGCGGGCACGGTTGATGGCCAATTGCGTTTGATGGGGCAACGCATCGGATTCTCGTTGGCCGAAGTAGTTGATCACGGCCTGGTAATTCTGCAGAGCATTGGGTTCCGAGTTGACGGCGTACTGGTATTGCTCAGAAGCGGACGCCATTTTGGGAACCTGTCCCTGTTCTAGTTGACCGGCTTGCAACGGGTCGGGTACCGGATCCTGGCGAGCGATCCAGATGCCAGCGAGTAACCCCAGCACGGCCAGCAGAGCGAAGGATGCCCACGTGCCCGGAGTCCTCCACCATGAACGGATATTGCCTTTCATGATCGTCTGTAGTTGCCGGGTGACTGCCAGTCGTGATTCCTCGATCGAATCCACCGCGTCAGGCAAGCCAATCGTACCCGATGAAGAGGACTGGATTGCCAGAGATTCGACCAGCTGATCCCAATCTTCGTCCATATCGATCTTGATGCTTTTGATTTCTTTCAATAACTGGCCCGCATTGGACGGTCGATCGGCAACCGTTTTGGCCATCATCCGATTGATCAAACTGGTCAATTCCCCCGGAACATCGGGGCGAACCTGTGAAAGAGGTTCGGGGTCGTTTTTCACGTGCTTCAATGCGATCGCCAGTGCCGTATCGCCATCGTATGGAGGCTTGCCGGCGAGCATGTGGTATGCGGTGACTCCCAATGAATAGATATCGCTGCGGACATCGACCGGCTGACCTTCAATCTGCTCCGGGCTCATGTACAACGGAGTGCCCATGGTGATGCCAATTTGCGTGAGTTCCTTACTGGTGCCGTCATTGATTCTGGCCAGGCCGAAATCGGTGACCTTGACTTCGCCCGACGGCGTCAACATGATGTTCTCCGGCTTGATGTCCCGGTGCGTCACGTTGTGTTCATCCGCTTTCTGCAGTGCCAATGCGACCTGTCGCAGAACGTTGATCGCCATCACCGGATTGATCGCACCGAAACGGGCAATGTACTCCCGCAGATTCCTGCCGACGACGTACTCCTGAGCGATATAGTGCAGGCCGTTGAATTGGCCAACTTCGTATATCTGAACGATGTTGGCCTGGACCAGGGACGCGGCCGACTGCGCCTCCCGTTGAAACCGCTCGATGTATGACTTGTCCCGCGCCAGCTCCGGCTTGAGGATTTTCAGAGCCACGCTGCGCTTCAGCGACAATTGCTGAGCCAGGTAAACGTCGGCCATACCGCCCCGGCCCAGCCGCCGGATTACCAGATAATCCTGGATGGTCTGGCCGGTCAAGTCGATCGAATTGTCCATGGTGGGGCCGTCGTTGAGCATGCGATTCCTGGTCGTTTCTCCTAACGCACGCCATCAAGTATACTCCAGGGCCTGCTGGTTGAGACCGGTCGGTCTGATGGTTGTGTTGTGGTCCTTATAGTGAGCTGAGGGATGAATCGTCGAAAATTCGTAAAATCTGCTGTCCTGTCGTCCGTCGCTTCGATTTCCAGATTTCCCGGGTCACTTTCTGTGGACCGTTGGTTCCAGGAAAGCGTTTCTGGTCCCCGCCGGCAACTCAGGAAATCGGTCAAATGGGGGATGGTGCAGGCGGGCGGCAGCGTGTTGGAGAAGTTTCAGATCCAAAAGGACCTGGGTTACGACGGCATTGAATTCGTCAGCCCGACCGACATTGACCTGAAAGAAGTTGTCGCGGCCTCCCGGGAAACCGGCCTGCCGGTGCATGGACTGGTCAACCAGAAGCACTGGGAGATTCGCATGTCATCGCCTGATGGTCAGCAACGCGAGCAGGCCGTGAAAATCATGCAGCAGTGCCTGCGGGACTGTCAGCAATTGGGCGGCGATTCGGTGTTGCTGGTACCAGGCCGAGTGGCCGGAGAAGAGGAAACGCATGACGATGTCTGGAAGCGGTCCGCAACATGTATTCGCCAGTTGATTCCCGTCGCGAAAAACTTGAAGGTCAAGATCCTGATCGAAAATGTCTGGAATGGCTTCTGCAAACAGCCGCAGGAGCTGCGGGATTATATTGACGAACTTGACAGTCCCTGGGTGCAGGTCTATTTCGATATTGGCAATGCCCGCAAATTCGCGCCGTCCGAAGAATGGATCCAGGTTCTCGGTAGCCGAATCGCCAAATTGGACGTCAAGGACTGGGGTGAAAAAAACGGGTTCTGCAAAATCGGTGACGGCGATGTCAACTGGTCTGCCGTCTGCAAACAACTGGATCAGCTTGAATTCAAAGGCTGGTGTACCGCGGAAGTTGCGGGCGGTGGAATTGACCGATTACAGGAAATCGGGCAGCGGATGGATCGCGTCCTGGTGGCCTGAACAGGATGCGGCCGCCCGAAACCGGTTGGGTTTGGTAACCGGCTGGTGCCTGACGCGGCCTGGTCTAATGCGGACGTCCGGGCGATCGCAGCCAGCCCGCGACTGGGATCCGTCAGGCCTTGCCGTTTGATGGTTCGTGCAATCGCCGTCAATGTTCAATTTGAGGCCAGAACTTTTCAAAAGCCCCTTCCTTCTGAAAATCTGGACTGTTGTCCAGGTCATGACACTGCATGCAATGCTCGTTCTTGGCCTCTTCCAGAGTCAAACGCATGGCCAGCCGCAGTTCCTGCAATCGCTTATCGTCGACCCGCTGGCCACGGTCGTTGGCCTGTTCTACCGCCACGTGCTCCGAGCCCGGCCCGTGGCAGTTCTCGCACCCATTGCCGTGCAGTTGCGAGTTCTTCTTGAGATCCAGAAAACCGCTTTCGTACGGATACATGTCCTGCGGATGCCAGCCAACCACATGGCAGCTCAGGCATTCCGGATCGTAGTGCCGAGCGATATGGCCACGGTGGTTGGGCGGAGTTACGATGTCGTCAGTGGCAATGAAATGCGGCCCTCCCAGACCTTCCACGCCATCTTCCCAAATTTCGTATTCGTCCTGGTGACAATCGAAACAGGCCTCGGAACCGACGAACTTGAAGCCGGATGGATGGGGGCGAGGCTTGATATCCATTAATTGGCCAGCCAGGTACAGACTCTTGAGTTCTTTCTGGTAATTCTCAAACACTTTTTCTATCGGCTTGGAATCCTTGAACCGCCCATCCAGAGGAACCCGCTCGTACTTCATATCCAGGCCACCCTGATCGTCGTAGAACCCAACGATGCCCACGTACATGCCTTTGGTACCCACCTGAATCATCGAGGTCACATGGTTGCCCACGGACACCCTGGTGGGTAGCTTTTCGGGCTCACCTGCGCTGGTCGTATGGACCAGCAGGTCGAAGGCAGGAAAGTCGGTGGCCACCTGTTGGGCCGCATCGACCGATTTGGTTTGCAGCATCAATACCTTGACGTCGCAGTCTTGCATCAGAGGGATGACATCTCCTAACGCATCGGCCAGAGACTTTAGTTCCAGTTCGCTGTTTTTTCTCAAGGCGGCCACGATCTTGTCGTCAACGGCATGCGTGATGCCAATTTTCTTTCCCGCTCGTTCGGTGATTACGACCTGGTTCTGTAAGCCGGCCCCCATCAGATCCACGTTCGCGGAAACGAATGGGCCAGTCCCGTTCACGACATTGCTCATCGTCTGAACCAGGTCAATCGTTGGCGTCTTCAGATCCAAAGGCCCAAATCCAATGGCCTCGTACTTCATCACGTTACACAGACCGTCGTAGGTATGATGAAGCTTCATGACAGGCTGTTGACCAAACCGCCTGATTTGATTGCCCGTATCCAAGGGCACCAGATCCCAACCCCGCTTCTGTAAAATCTGCATTACCCGGTGACGCCTCATCAAGCCACCTTTCTGATTGTACAGGCCAGTGCATCCGCAGGGTTCGATGTAGCCTTCCTGACGTCCGGTCACGAACAACGCAAACAGAGGCTTCTTCCAGTCCTTGAGGAGGTCATTTTCGTTTTCTTTTGGTGTTTCCTGTTCGTCGTCTGCTTCCGTGTCGTGACGACCGCCAAACCCCACCATGCCCAGCGGTGCCATCACCTGTGGTTGACAACCGAGAAGGAAAGACAATGCCGCGGCCAATACCAGGAAAGTCGATGCCGAAATCCAGAACGGGTGCAGGATTCTTGTTGTCGTCATGGAAAATCCGCCTGTTTGGTCAGAATCTGAGAGCCGAATTCGGTAGAAGATCGCGATGCTTATAGAATACCGCTCTGCCGACAATGGGTAAATGGCAACGTCGGTCTGCAAGTATCAGCCAACGTAAATATGACGCAGGTAATCGCGGCATTGCGAGAAGAATTGCTGGTAGTCAGCCCGCTGGTAATCGGGATACGTCCAACGCGAGTTTTTCCACGATCCTTGCGTGAAATGCAGCGTCACCTCCGCGAAAATACCGTCACGCAGATAAATCCGATGATCGCGGTCCTTCGTCGTTGCCAGGACAAGCTTTGCCTCCGTCAGATAGCCTGGATCAACGTTCAGCGGCCGGCTCTCCGGTAGGTCGTTCTGCCTGGCAAAATCGAGCTCCCAGCGATTGGAGAGGATCTTGGTATCGGCAATGCCGGCAGGATCGATCAGATTTTCGAAGGCGAAAATCTTCTTCTTCAGATTCTCACCCATACTGTCCGTATAGAAATGAGTCTCATTGAAATCAAACATCTCGCTTTCCAGCGCGATGGGTCCCCAAGCGTTGCTGGCAATATCCCGAGTCCAGCTATCAATGGCGACCGGATAGCGGCTGGCGACCGCCGCGATCAATAGTACCGGGCGTTGATTACGAATTTCACCCATAATGAACAACGGCCTTTGTGGCGATCCATTCTCCCAGGCAATGACTTGAATTGGTCCTGCACGCCAGCAGGAACGCGTTCCAGGCCTGCACCTTGCGATCGACATGGAACGCGGCACACAGGTTGCCAGCCTATGCCGCCGTTGACGGAACAGCCCGTCATAGACCGTCAAATCTGAACGGACGCCGGTTGAAATCGCAAGACGTCAGGAATTTGGAAGGCGTTTTGACCACATCTCAATTCAGCTCCTGACCCACTTTTAATAGGCCTTGGAGAAAATGGCCTTTTGAGACGTTGGCTTGCCGGTGAATATGCAGGTGCCGGGCTCTTCCTGCTGGTCCAGCGGAATGCAACGGGGCGTCACTTTCAGCGGTTTGAGGATGGCATCGTTCGCGCTCTCGTCGACGAAATGGCAAACCGCAAACCCACCATGAATTTCCGGTTTTTTGCTGTTCTGCGGGGTGAAAAAGGCCTTGAATTCATCCAGGGAATCAATGGATTGCGTGTGATCGTTACGTAGTCTTTCCGCCCGGTCAAAAAGGCCCTGTTGCATTTCGTCAAGAATGTTGGTGACCGAGCCCATGAATTCGGAGCGGTCCATGGGCACCGCCTTGTCCTGGTCGCGTCGACCGACGAATACCTTGTCCTGATCCATGTCGCGGACACCGATCTCCAGGCGAATCGGTACGCCGCGTTTAATGTGCTGCCATTTCTTCTGACCGCCGGCGACATCTCGATCGTCGATCAACACTTCCAGTCTTCGATCGTTGTAGTGGATTGCCGACAACGCCTGACGCAGTGCCTGGCAATGTTCCAGAACCTTCGATTGATCCTGGTCGTTGCGGTAGATGGGGAGAATGACGATCTGCTTGGGAGCAAGTCTGGGAGGCAGGACCAAACCATCGTCGTCGGCATGAGTCATCACCAGTGCGCCACCATCCGCGTGGAAAGTCCCCAGGATGTGGTCCAGGCGTAGGCCTGCTGGCCGTTACGATCCTGAAACTTGATTTCCTGCGCTTTGGAAAAATTTTGTCCGAGGAAATGGGAGGTGCCGGACTGTAACGCTTTGCGGTCCTGCATCATCGCTTCGATGGTCAGCGTCATGTCCGCGCCGGGAAACCGCTCGCCCGCGGTCTTCTCGCCCCGGATGACCGGCATCGCCATGTGATTTTCCGCGAAGTTGGCGTAGACATCCAGCATCCGGTACGTTTCCTCAATCGCTTCCTCGCGTGTCGCGTGTACCGTGTGTCCTTCCTGCCAGAGAAATTCCGAGGTTCTCAGAAAGAGCCGTGTTCTCATCTCCCAGCGGACGACGTTGCACCACTGGTTGATCAATAGCGGCAGATCGCGGTAAGACTGTACCCACCGCGAAAAAGTGTCGCCGATGATCGTCTCGCTGGTGGGGCGGATGATTAAAGGCTCTTCCAGTGGACCGGTGGGGATCAGGCCGCCATCCGGGCCTGGTTCCAGTCGGGAATGCGTCACGATAGCGCATTCCTTGGCGAATCCTTCGACATGTTCCGCTTCCTTTTCCAGGAAACTCTTCGGTATGAACAGTGGGAAGTAGGCGTTTTCGTGACCTGTATCCTTGAACATCTGGTCCAACGTACGTTGCATGTTCTCCCAGATTCCATAGCCCCACGGTTTGATCACCATGCAACCCCGCACCTGGGAGTTTTCAGCCATGTCCGCTGACTTGATAACCTGCTGGTACCATTCGGGGTAGTCTTCGTTCCGTGTTGGTGAAATTCCCGTTTTCGCCATTTGAAAACTTGCCTTTGCAATGCGATATCGTGCTACTGGAAGTCGACATTCTAGGCGTTTATGGACGGGTAAGACACCGCCAATTCGTCAGGACCGGCCGTTCAACCGAAGCGCCCGATCCCACGGCTGCCCTGACCGGCGGCATAACCCATTCAGTCGGCATGTTTACCGAATGGTTCCGGATCGTGTGCAGCGTCATTTGTAAAGTCCGCGTCGCCGCGCATTGAATTCGACATGCCGGTTTCATAGAATTCGTCCTCAATCGTGAACGGGGAATTGAGATGGCTAAAAAGTTTGTGAATGAGTTGACCGACGGCGAAGCGGTCGACGAAGTCTTTCTGGCTTCGGAAAAACAGTTGCGTCCCAACCGTAATGGCGATCTGTATCTGCAGCTGCGTATCAGCGACCGGACCGGTTCATTGACGGCCATGATGTGGAACGCACGCCAGAATCAGTACGATGCGTTTAACAATGGCGACTACGTGCGGGTCAAGGGGACGGCCCAGTTCTACAATGGCGGGATGCAGGTAATTGCCAAGGGCGTCGACAAGGCGGACCCATCCAGGATCGATGAATCGGAATTCCTGACCCTGTCCAATCTGGCCGTCGACAAGCTGCTGGCTCGCATTTCTGAAATCCTGAGGGCGGTCCAGAACGTTCATTTGCGCAACTTGGCGGAGTGCTGTCTGGTCGATGATGAGTTGATGAGGCGGTTCCGTTCCGCACCGGCCGGTATCAAGAATCATCACGCCTACCGCGGCGGGCTGCTGGAGCATGTTCTGTCGTTGATGGAAAATTGTCTCCTGATCGGACCACGTTACGAAGGTCTCGATCCCGACCTGCTGGTCATGGGAGCATTCTTTCACGATATCGGGAAGATCGAGGAATTGACCTACGATCCCGATCTGGGCTACAGCGATTCGGGACAGCTGCTGGGGCATGTGATTCAGGGAGTTCGAATCCTGGACGACAAGATTGCGGAGACCAACCGTCAGGCGGATGACGAGTTTCCGGTTGAATTGGCCGACCGTCTGCGACACATGATCGTCTCTCACCACGGGCAGTACGAATTTGGCAGTCCCAAACTGCCTATGACGCTGGAAGCCATCGCTCTGCACCATTTGGACGACCTGGATTCCAAATTGCACCGCGCACAACAGATGATTGTCGATGATGCGAACAGCGAAAGCGCCTGGACGGTCTATAATCCCGCCTTCGGTCGGAAAATATTCAAGGGATACTGAGTGGTTTTCCGTGCGCCGGGCGGATTGAGCGTCGCCAGTCCAGTGGCTTTGCGAGGGCCGCTATTCTAAGATGGTTGCATGCAATCCGAGAACGAGCTTGAACAACGCGTCCTGCAACTGGTCCGCAGCGAAAATTACCGGCCGCTGAAACCGCGGGGCATTGCCAAGAAGCTTGACCTGCTCGACCGTGAACGGGAAGTCAAAAAGACGCTCAAGCATCTGGTCAAGCAGGGCGTTGTTACCTGGGGGCCCCGGCATCTGGTTCTGAAGTCAGACGAAAAAACTCGACAGAACGAAGTCACCGGTATCTTCCGGCGAGCTGCAGCGGGCTACGGTTTTGTCACTCCGGCAGACTCCGCTGCCACCGACCGCAGCGAGGATGTCTATATACCGAAACAGAAAACGGCCGATGCGGCCGACGGTGATACCGTTCGAATTCGCACGTCGCGGCGACGGCAGGGTGCGGATATCCGAATCAGCGGACGAGTGATGGAAGTCATGGCTCGCCGCACGCATCGGTTTGTCGGAATCTACCGTGAAACCGACGGTTATGGTTTCGTGACCGTCGATAACGACATTTTCGACAGCGGGATTCTGGTTGGTGATGCGGGCGCAAAACGATGTCACGTGGGCGACGTGGTGGTGATTGAAATGGCCCGCTTTCCGTCACCTCGAAACCCGGGCGAAGGGGTGATCGTGGAAGTCCTGGGGGCGCGTGGTCAACCCGGCGTCGATACCCAGACGATCATCCGCGAATTTGATCTGCCGCGGCAGTTTCCGGAACGGGTGCTGCAGGAGGCTCGCCAACAGGCCGAAGAATTTGAAGGCGTTATTGCTGACGATCGAATGGATTTCACGGGCAAGACCGTGATCACAATTGATCCGGCTACGGCCCGCGATTTTGACGATGCCATCTCGTTGGAACGGATCGAAAACGATCACTGGCTGTTGGGAGTGCATATCGCCGACGTAACTCATTTTGTTCCGGCCCGATCGGAATTGGATAGCGAAGCCCGGCAGCGCGGGACCAGCGTTTATCTGCCTGATCGTGTCATCCCGATGCTGCCCGAACTGATTTCCAACAACCTGGCCAGCCTGCAACCGGATCGAGTCCGGTTCAGCATGACGGCCCTGATTGAATTCAGCGATGCCGGTGTCCCAATCCATACGGAATTGCATCGGGGAGCGATCAAGAGCGCCCACCGCTTCAACTACGAAGAAATCGACGAGTACCTGGATGATGACCGTCCGTGGCAGGACCGGCTGGCACCCGACGTTTTTCGTCTTGTTCGCGATATGCACACCTTGGCGATGAAGCTGCGTACGCGACGATTGGAGCGCGGGGCGATCGAATTATTGCTGCCCGATGTCAAGATTGAACTGGACGACGACGGCCGTGTGGCGGGAGCCTATACGGAGAAAAATACCGAGAGCCACCAGATTATCGAGGAATTCATGCTGGCGGCCAACGAAGCGGTCGCCCGATCCCTGATCGATCGCCGTCTGTATCTGTTGCGACGAATTCATGAACCGCCTTCGGCGGCCAAGTTGAAGGAACTGACCCGCTTCATGCGGCAGATCGGTATCGAATGTGAGAGCCTGGAGAATCGGTTTGAGATCAAACGAATCGCGGAAATGGCCAGTGCACTGCCGGAACGGCATGCGGTCCATTACTCCATTCTGCGCAGCATGCAGAAAGCGGTTTATAGCCCCAAAGAGACCGGGCCATTACGCACTCAATAGTGACGCCTACTGTCACTTTACATCGCCCATTCGACGTTATCCCGATCTGATTATCCACCGCATGATTGGTGATATCATTGACGGGAAAAAACCGGATGCCGATTTTGAACGACTGACCCGACTGGGGCAGGAATGCAGCCGCCTGGAACAGCGTGCGGAAAGCGCCGAACGAGAGTTGAAAAAACTGAAACTGTTGAACTACTTTTCTGAGCGGATCGGTACCGAAATGGAAGCCGTGGTCACGGGGGTCGAGCCGTTCGGCCTGTTCGCCCAGGGAGTGCAGATTCCTGCGGAAGGTCTGCTACCGATCGCCAACCTGCCAGACGATCATTATCAATTCGATCGTGCGGCCAGAACCCTGAATGGCTATCACGGCAATAATCAATTCCGACTGGGCGATCTGATTCGCGTGATCGTCTCCCATGTTGATACGAATCGCCGGCAGCTTGAATTTCAGTTGTTGGAAAAGGAGAAGTCGGGCGGCAGCAGGAAACGGAAATCGCGTCATCGACGCCAGGACAGTTCTGACGCTTCGGCCAAAAGCCGCAAGTCACGCAAACACAAGTAAAGCAACCGCCCGCGCGAATGGAAAACGCCGGAAGGCCGACGAATACGAAACAACTGTCGTCAGGTTCATGGCGCGGGTCGTCCCGGTATCGCGTCTTTTCGTTCCCGTCGATCGGGAAATTGAGGGCGGCACACGCTACACGTCCGTGTGACTCGCAATAGCCTGCTCCAAGCTGATCCGTTCCGGCATCCAATGTACTACCGGCGTCGCTTCGTTCCCTGTTGCTTGAAAAAATCGTCCGGCTCAGAACCGAACCGATCCGCGAAGGCGGTGTTGAACGACTGGCCATCTCGGATCAATTTCAACAGGCGTTTAAGATCGCCACTTTCCTTCAGGTGCTGGACGTAGGCGTATCCGGCCAGTCCCGCGTCCAGTTCGTTCAGCTGCCCCGTGGCGAAGGCGAACGGCTGGTCTAGCGAGTTGACGATGGCTTTCGATTCGACCTGCCACGACGACACGCGCGGATCTTTCCCGATGATTCTGGCCGCAGTCAGGTACCCAACGCCGTCGGCGAACCAGCGAGGGATGTCTTCTGACCAGGAAGCGATATGCGTAGCGGCCAATTGCTGTGCGAGATCCGCCTGAAGCACCTCCGGCGATTCGCCCCGAGGCAGCAGCAACGACGCATAGACATCCACGGGTGTGTAGTCCCACCGGCCTGTCTGTTTCTTGGGCAGACCATGTCCCATCAGCATCATCCCCAGTTCATTCAAATCGTAACGCCGCTCGAACAGATAAATGGTGGTTTTGCCTTTGATAAAGGGCTGCTCCGGATCGGATCGTAGGTAGTCCGTAATTTGTTGGCTCAGCCTGGTGGCCAGCTCTGCCGTCGTCTGCAGGCGGTTGTCTGGATTGGTCCCGATGACCCGGAAGTTGGCATTCGAAGTCGTTTCCGGTTCGATATCGGACATGATCAACTTCCAATTCCGGACACTCAGTTGGTCTCTATCCTGTGACAACGACTGATGATCCAGAGCCTTGGACTTGGCAAAAGAGGCGACGGTGGCGAGTTCAGTCTGTGGGCTACCGCCGTCAAAGGCACCGCCTTCGGCGATCCACTTTTCGACCAGGGCAATCTGTTCGTCGCTCAGTTTTCCGCCTGGAGGCATGATGTCCGAAGCGCGTCCCCGCAATCGCTGGACGATCAGGCTTTGACCGGGTACGCCCGGTTGGATAGGCGAGCCACTGTCACCACCTCGAAGAAAACGGGCGAAGTTGTTCATGTTGAAGTTGCCACGGTCACGCCTGCCATCGATGTGACATCCGCGGCAGTTTTTCAGAAGGATGGGCGCAATATCTTGACCGAACGAGACCGTTTCGTTCCCTTGCGGTCGGGTTAGTGCGACGCCGTTGAGATCGGGATTGGCGCTGGGGTTGTTGCTGCCCAACTGCCGCAGACCGACGCCTGGGTTTTCGCCATCGAATCCTGCTCCCTGGCGGATCCACCATTTCAGATCCTGTAAATCCTGTTCCGGTACACTGCCCTCAGGCGGCATTTCCTTATCCGCGATGATCTCCACCAGGCGACTGGCATCCGGGCGTGACGGAACGACATGTTGGCTCGCCATCAGCTGGATATAACTGTTCGCACTGAAATCACCACGACTCTGATCGACATGGCAACGCCCGCAATGGGTGACCAGCAAGGGGGCAATTCGTTGTCGGAAACTGATCCTGGCCAGGTCAGAGGAAAGAGGTTCGGGCAGTGGCAACAGTTGCCTGATCTCCAACCCCTGCTCCTTCAGCAGCCGATGCGCTTTTGAAAGGCGGTCGTATTGCGGTTGGATCAATTGCATCAGCGGGCCGTCAGCGGTGGCCGCCAGTTCGAGCAGTTTGTCCTGCGCTTCGCCAATTTCATCGGCCGCCGATTCGTACTTCCTGGCCTGATACAGCCGACCCGCTTTATCGATTCGACGAGCGAGCAACTTCACTTCCCGCTTTTGCCTGGAGGTCGGTTGCTGGGCAATGGACAGACGGCCACTCGTCACGACAAGGAGGGCCAGGCATCCGATTCGGATCGCATTCATCGTAACTGGATTTCGAGATCGTCGATGTAAATTCCGCTTTCTGCGTCTCCCTCTATCTTAAACCGGAATTTTCGCGAATCGGCTTTGGAAAATTGATGGGAGTCAATTTCGATCGGGGAAAATTCGATACCGTCAATTTCATCGCCAAACTCCGCGATCACCTGCCAGCGTTCAAAACGCTTTCGCGACTTGGCCTCGATGTTCAGTTTGACGGGTAGGCTACCGGACTGGCGGCGGGCCAGAAATTTGACGAATCCAATTCGGGCCTGGGGATGACTTGGCCGAAACTCAACATCATCACAATCGCCTCGCAACAACAGGCACTTCCCGCCGGACGGCGGTCTACCGCGAGCCGGACAGTCGGTCAGATGCGCTTTGCGATCGTGCAGCAGAGTTCCGGCGATGACGCGGTTGGAAATCAAATCCCATGAATTGCCTCGGTCCCGCAGCCGCGAAGTGGTTTCAAAATCGATCAGGACGGACAGGTCTGTCGATGTCGCTGGGGAGGAGACAAGCGGCGGACCCGGTGGATTTGTCGTTGGTCCTGATCCGTTTTGTGCAATACGGCCACTCGCCTCATTGGCCGTCGGATTCAAACCGGTCGACACCGATCGTTCATTGCGTTCGCGTCTGCCGACGGCTGTTTCTCCCGTCCGCGATCCGATCACAACGATGGCCAATCCGGTAGCAATCAAAGCCAGCGATGCGAGTAATATCGCCGTGGTCAGCGGCACCTTTCGGCCGGTCGTGTGGCGCTCGTGCCTCGTCGCTGGCGGAGGATGCTCCTGATTATCAGGCAGGGTTGATTTTTTGGCGTTGCGATGGATGCGAAACGGGTGGCTGCCCACGTCTTCCGTATCGATAGCGGCGATGACTTCGCTGCAGTTCGGGAACCGATCGTCCGGATGTTTTTGCATCATCCGTTGACAGATGGCTTCCAGGAATTCGGGGCAATCAGGCCGTCGATCCCGGAGGGCCGGTGGTTCCTTCGTCTGATGGGCCGCGATTCTCTGAGCCAGTGTCCCTTCGTCAAATGGCGGCCGACCGGTCAGGAGGTAAAACAGCGTGCAACCCAAAGCATAAATGTCCACGCGATGATCGACATTATGACTATCAATGGCCTGTTCTGGAGCGAGGTAATCGGCCGTTCCCATGGTCCGTTCATTGTACTGCCGAGATAAGCCGTGTTCGTCGTTGTCCGACTTCAACAACGCCAATCCCAGATCCAATACCTTGATAACGCCGGCCTGCGTTCGAAACAGATTGGCAGGTTTGATGTCGCGGTGAATCAGCTGCTTCCCGTGAGCGTGGCTCAGTCCCTGCGCCGCCTGCCGGATGCAGTCTGCCGCCAGGCTGAAATTCAGCGGGCCGTTGGCATCGACCATGTCATACAGGTCTTGGCCGTGGACATATTCCATGACCATGTAATGTGTATCACCCTGCCGAGCGATGTCGTAAATCCGCACGATGTTCGGATCGTTCAGGGCGGCGATCGCTTTGCCTTCCCGGTAAAAGCGTGCCAGATAGCTGCGCTCCTGCGTTCGGTTCCGAGGCAGCACCTTGATCGCCCGTTTTTGACTGGTCAGCCGCTGCTCCGCCAGGTAAACCGTACTCATCCCGCCTGTGCCCAGGTGATCCAGCAGCTTGTACTTGCCCAGGAAAAACCCCTTGTAACGTCCCTTCGCAAGCTTGTCGCCCTGCCAGGAGGTCAACAATCCTCGTTGGACCAGGTGGTGCAGCAGGAAGTCGACATCCAACGGGACCGTCTCAACACGCTGGCTGAATTCATTGACCGCGAAGTCGATTTCGCTTTCCGGGATGAGCTCGCTTTTGCGCAGCGTCTCCAGAAATCGTTGCACCGAATCACCGAATTGCTGAGGCTTTTCTGACATGCGTGAATTCTACCCGAGGCGGTTGTCCAGCTTGTAGCCTGAATAGCACGTATCGCCAGACCGGTTCTCGATTTTTCAGGGCGGCTTTGGTAGCTCGCCACAGAAATTTGCCTCGGGATTTTCACGACACCTTCATTTTCCATGTCCGGCGGCCGTCAATTCGGAAGCACGTACGGCGGGGAGCGTGTCCGCGTTTCGTTCGTCGCAGTTTGCACGTTTCGCACGCGTTTTGAGCCTGTGGCGCTTTCGCTTGACGCCGCTGGCCATTATTCTGCTGACATCGACGACGTCTCAAGTTGCAGGGGGGCCGGCAGCCCGGAACTGCTTGACGCTGCGGATTCGGCCACCTGCCAAGATGCAAACCGACGGACCAACGGGGGCAATCATTTGATTCACCTGGCGATATTTGCGAAATATTGGCAGGCGGGCTATGTGAAGACTCGTTTGGCTCGATCGGTTGGGGATCGGTTGGCACGCGATGTTTACCTGGTACTTCTGCAACACCTTGTCGATCGGTTCAAGGAATTCGGCGACCTGCGAACCGTTGTCTTCAGTCCTCCCGAAGCACAGCGTCAATTCCGAGAATTCTTGCCGGACGCGTGGCATGTGCAACAACAGGTCAACGGAGATTTGGGGCATCGACTGCAGGCCTTTCTGACGGACCAGTTGAAGACCCGCGATTCAATTATGATCGTCATTGGCAGCGACACACCTGACTTGCCGACCTCCTACCTCGATCGAGCGGTAGATATGTTGTGTCAATATCCAGTCGTTCTGGGTCCCAGTCAGGACGGGGGATACTATCTGATTGGGATGAATCGGTTGGTTCCGAACCTGTTTGACGGGATAGCGTGGAGTACCAACAAGGTCTTGCAGCAGACCATGGACCGTTTGCATCAACAATGCTGTCCCTTCGGGCTGCTGCCAACATTGAACGACGTGGACGATTTGGCGGATCTGAGGGCCTTGATGTGCAAATTGAAAAAAAACGATCGTGACGCGTTGGAAGATGACCTGATGCGAAAGTTGGATCAACTGGAACTGCCTGATGTCTGAATCGCAGTCGATTGGAATCGTTGGTGGAGGCGTAATCGGGCTGTCGATAGCCTGGGAACTGTCGAGGCGTGGTCATCAGGTCAGCGTCTTCGATGTCGGGCGAATGGGCCGGAAGGCTTCGTGGGCGGGTGCCGGCATCCTGGTGCCCGCCAATCATCACACCATGACGCATCCGCTTGACCAGTTGATGGGTGTCGGCAGCGAATTGCATCAAACTTGGGCGGCTCAATTGTTGGAAGAAACCGGGATCGACAACGGTTACCGGGAATGTGGAGGTCTGTACCTTGCCCGCACGGCTGGTGAACGCGCGGCCTTGCGCGGCCAGATGCTGCATTGGCAACAATACGATGTCGCATTTGAAACGATCGAAAATTTGACGGAATTGAAATTGGATTGGGCGACGGATGGGGAGCCCATTCTGGCCATTAGGGTTCCCGGTGAATCGCAAATCTGTAACCCCGACCATCTTGAAGCCTTGCTGGCCGTTTGCCGCAGGAGAGGAGTTGGTTTGCACGAGGACGGCGATGTGCGACTGCAGGCCAGCGGCGATGCCATTGATTGCGTTGCGACCGATTCAGGTCGGTTCCGATTTGACCAGGTCGTCGTCAGTGCCGGCGCGTGGTCGACCCGCGTGTTGCAGACACTGGACGTCGATCTACCCATGATTCCAGTGCGAGGACAGATTCTGCTGTACAAATTGCCCAGCCCACAGTTCCGTTTCGTCATCAACGAGGGCTCCCGTTACATTGTGCCTCGGGAAGATGGACACGTGATCGTGGGATCCACCACGGAAGAGGTCGGATTTGATGAATCGACAACGGACGAAAAACTGGGCGAGTTGAGTGAATTTGCCCGCAGTCTCGTTCCCGCATTGAATGAAAACTGTTTGAAGCGGTCGTGGGCCGGGCTGCGACCCGCATCTCACGACGGTTTTCCATTCCTGGGACGCGTTACTGATTTCCGCAACCTGTTGGTGGCCACCGGTCATTTCAAATCAGGGTTGCAGATGTCCACAGCGACCGCCGTCCTGATGTCCGACACCATCGAAGGACGACCCACGCTGGTCGACATGCGTCCTTTTGCCTGTGGTCGAATCAATCGAGCCGAAGAATTCAAGGTGTCACGCTGAATTCCGGCCTGCCAGTAGGGAGTGGCCGGGCCGCGGAGAACAGGATTGGCGATGGCTGGGTCGGGAAGGCGAATTGAACTAGAATCGGCGTTGGCGATAATCGAATCGTTGGCAGGGGGCAGGTTGCACGTTGCCCCTGCGTTTCTGGCGTCGCGATTTCACCTGGACGAGCCGAATCGCCGCGACAATTCAGTGCAAATCACGACCGTTGCTTTGTCGGCATTAAACGATATCAAGTGTTTTCTGGAGTTGATCAGCCATGACCATTGTCAGCGTTGCCAGGCGGCGAATGCGAGAGTTTGTCCTGGGTCTGTTTGCCTGTTCCGCCATGTTGACGGTCGTCGATGCCGATGATTGGTTGCAGTGGCGAGGACCGGGTCGATCGGATCGATCGGTGGAATCTGGTTTGTTGCCCGACTGGGGTGAGAAAGGGCCGAAGCGGATCTGGATGTACGACCAGGCGGGACTGGGTTATGCCGGGTTTGCAATCGCTGACGATCGGCTGCTGACAATGGGACTGGACGGCGAGATGGAATTCGCCTTGTGTCTGAATGCCCAGACCGGAAAGGAAATCTGGCGGCAGAAGATTGGCGACGTGTACGAGAACGCCTGGGGCGATGGTCCACGAAGTACACCAACCGTCGACAAGGAACGCGTCTATTTCATGTCGGGTCGAGGCGATCTGGCCTGTTTAAATCTCGCCGACGGCGGCCGGCAGTGGGTTGTGGACATGCAGAGTTTCGGTGGCGCAATACCCAAATGGGGCTACGCCGAATCACCCCTGGTGGATGGCGAGCTTGTTTACTGTACTCCGGGAGGCAGCCAGGGGGCTATCGTGGCGCTGGATAAGAATACAGGCGAAAAAGTCTGGCAGTGCCAATCACTGGACGACGAAGCCCACTACAGTTCCATGATCGCCGTTAATCACAACGGGGCTCGGCAAGTGATCCAGTTGCTGGTTTCCAAGGTGGTTGGATTGAACGCGGCCGACGGCCAACTGCTTTGGGAATCGGAGTGGGATGGGCGAATCGCCGTCATCCCCACCCCGATATTCAAAGACGGCATGGTGTATGTTACGTCGGGTTATGGGGTTGGTTGCGCTGCGCTCAGGATCGGCGATGATAACCAGGTGGAAGTATTGTATCGCAACCAGGTCATGAAGAATCACCATGGCGGCGTCATCGAAGTCGACGGTCATGTGTATGGATTTTCAGACAAGGTCGGGTTCGTCTGCCAGAACTTTGAAAGTGGCGAAAAGATCTGGAACGACAAGAAACTGGTTTCCAAAGGCGCTGTGTCCTACGCGGATGGCAGATTCTATTTTATCCAGGAAAAAGATGGCCAGGTCGTTTTGATGGATGCGAATCCTGATGGACTGACGGAAAAAGGACGATTCCAGCTTTCGCCACAGACCAGCCGTCGCAAACCGAAAGGTAAGATCTGGGTTCATCCCGTGATTGCCGATGGCAAACTGTACCTTCGCGATCAGGAACTGATTTACTGTTTCGATATCAAGCAGTGACCGGCCGTTGGTACGGAAACCGTGTGGGACTGCTCTTTCAGAGCCCGATGCATGGATGTGTTGGGAGACAGGTAAACGTGGGCGATGGCGATCCGATTGTGGTCTTGCGTCTTGACTTTGTATCGCAACACCAGTTCACATTCCGACGCCCGCTGATGGAGTTCTTGCAGGATCGCAGCCAGCAGGTTGATCGAAACCCGGGCTACGATCTGGGCTCCACCATTGTCGTGGATTTTTTGCAGATGTTCCCATGACCATCGCTGGCTTGTTCGGGTCGGCATCGGCTCGATGGTGGCCTCTACCGGCAGCGGATAAATGCTGGCCAGAGGAAACTTCAGGTATTCATCAATAGTTGCCGACCTGGGTGAGGCGGCGAGTCGATCTTCCACCAGGTTGGCGAACAGAAAAACCAGCGGCTGTCTTCCGACTTCCTGAGCCCGCAACTCCGCGACGGTCGAGAGCCAATCCTCATTTCGGAAGGAACCTGGCCCGCCATCCCGGATCACGCCCAGGCAAATTGGGTTGCTTATCAGACCGACCACCAGCACCAGAGAAGCCACCGCAGTCCGTTGAATTCTGCTGTCGATCCGGGCGACCATCAAGCCGGCCCAAATCGGTAATGCGATCCAGCCCACCACGATATAACGGAAATGTGCGACCGGCAGAATCTCCAAACCGTCCAGCAGGCAGGCCACTAACAGGGGACCCAATCCCCAGCCCACAACCATGATAGCCACATTCTGGCGGTCCGCATGGTCATGCGAGTTGCCAAGACGCCGTCCTAAAGAGTCGTCGCGAAGATATCGTTGAACGTTCAGCAGGACGACAGGCAGCAACAGGTAAATGGACAGATAGGGAATGGTTTCCTTCAACAGATTCGCGGCGTTGGATACCGCAATCCAATCGTGACGTTTTTCCAGTGTACCGCGGCCGATCGCGATACAGGGTAGGAGTGGAATGCATGCCAGTGAGATCGTGAACAGAATTCGTTTCCAGTTCAGTCGATGCTTGAACATTATGACCAGCGCGACCTGGGCGGCGACAAGAAACAGGCTGGTCAGATGCGTCAACAGTAACGCGGCGGTAGACGTGAGCAGGATCCAGTTGATTTTCTTCGGGTTGGATAACCCATCCGACCGCCATTCCCGCGACCATCCGAATGCTTGACCAATGCCCAGACATTGCAGCAGTGCATAGGGCCGGGCTTCTGTCGCATAGAAGATGCACCAGGGATCCAGTGAGATCAACGTCGTGGTCAGCAGGGCCGCGGCGGTACTACGGGTCAATTGCCAGACGAACTGGAAGGCGGCCAGAATCAGGCCGGCGGAAAACATCAGCGAAGGAAGTCGCAATGTGAATTCGTTTGTTCCGGCAAAGTGGCAAACGGCATGAACGAGCCAGAAATACAGGGGCGTCTGATTGCCCTGTCCCGCCCTGCGGCCAACATCGCTGCTTGCCGAGCCAGCAACCCAGGCGGTATGCAATTCGTCGATCCAGAGTGGTTCGTTCAGAAACCGGATGCGGATAGCCAAACCAAAGATGACCATGGTCGTGGCGATGGCCAGGTACGCGTATCGGGACCGCCATCGAAGTTGGCTGATCGGATGAACGTTGGCGGCGAAATCGATCTGCATGAAAATTCGATTCTGACCGGCATCATCCTGCTTGTGCGCAAGCCGCACGGATCTGCGAGAAGTTCTGTACCAACAGCAAGCGGTCCATTCCGAATGACAGTAATTCCGACTGCGCTGTCTGAACATCCAGGTCAGACGCCGGGCCGTTCCCATTGACCAGCAGCACGATCGCCGATTGCAGCTTGGGTGACGTTGATTCGGCGATCAGTTGACTGGTCGGACCGGAATCGATGATCACCAGGTCATAATCCCAGGCCAGCGGGTTCACGATGCGGGCAAATTGATCGTAGATCTTCCGCGGCCAGTGAACGCGATGCAGAGCGTGTCGCAACGGCATGACCGATATGGGTGTCGATTTCTGTTTGATGATCAGCTGAGACGGCGCCCGTTTTTCGGTGATGGCCTGCAACCAGGAAATCTGTTGAGTCAGACCCAGGTGGCAAGCGAACTTCGGGTTTCCAATGTTGCCATCAATCAACAGGACTCGGGAGCCGTGAGTCGCGGCCTGCCTGGCTAACGACATGGCGATGGTCGAGCCGCCAACGCCGTCGCGGGTCGAAGTCACGATGACCTGCTTGCGATGCTGCGTGATCGCATTCTGTACATGAAATTCAAGGTTCAACATGGCCGGGCTGCCGACCAGACTGGTCGTTACGCTGGGCCATCGGAATTGAGGAATTGCGTAGCCCACTTCCACTGCCGTGGAGGGCTGGTCCAGATCGCCGACGATACGACCTTTGTCTTTCAGGCGTTGGAACTCCTCCCGAATTTCAATCACGGGATCAAAACCATCGGTAGGAAGCGTGTCATTCGACGAGGTGCGGTTTTTCGGTTCGACGTAATGGCGGGTATCGAAATGGGGTTCAGCCACGCCGGGCGCTGACGCCGTCTGATCGGCAGCATCGATCCGGTAATAGGATCGCCCCGGTGAGTTGACTCCGTTTGAGGTTGTGGATTCGAGTTGGTTCGATTGAACGACGTCCGCTGCCGAATTGGCCACGTCCGACGGCGCGTTGGATAACTGTTGTTTCAGCCAATGCGTATACTCTTTCAACTGAGTCGCGCGTGGGTGCGGGGCATGAGTTTCGGCTTCGTCGAAACGGCAGTCGTGAGGACTGGAAGGTGACGATCCCAGGGCTTGGGGACGCTGGCCAGTGGCCGAGGTTCCCGTTCCATTGACCTGGTCGGTGGAGACTTGAAACGTCCCGGGGGAAACGACTGAACTCATGATTCGACAACCTGCCAGCGACTCTGAATTGGATTATCCGTTGTTCCGTTGTCATTTCGATCGGTTCTGCATTGTTGAAGGCTTGAACAACAGATAAATTGGTAGTCTTTTGTCGCCGGGGATTTGCTGCAAGCCGGACAATCCTTCAACTTGGTAATGACTTGGATGTTCATTCCCCAAGGTCATTGCGTGGGCAGGCACCACAACGCGGTGCGATGTCCGGATATTGGTAACAGACGAAGACAGAATCTAATCAGGAACGATCGTGTCGATTGCACTCAGGCCCAACACTGCGGAAATTCTGGTCCGACGCCTGGAATCTGAAATCCTTGTACTTGACGGTGCAATGGGGTCCATGATTTTTTCGCTTGGACTTAGCGAACAGGATGTGCGTGGTCCACGATTCAGCGACTGGCACAAGGATCTGAGAAACTGTACCGATATTGTCGGACTTACCAATCCCGATGCGATCGTGCAGATTCACCGTGAGTATCTGCGGGCCGGGGCGGACATCATCGAAACGAACACGTTTAATGCCAGTCCGGTGGGGTTGGCCGATTTTGATTTTTCCGCAGAAATTGTCCGCGAAATCAATCTGGCCGCGGTAGCCAATGCCCGCAAAGCCGCCGACGAGTTTTCCGAATTGACACCCGATCGACCTCGATTTGTTGCCGGATCGATGGGGCCTACGGCACAGCAGACGGCGATTTCGACCAAAGTGGACGATCCAGCTTGGCGCGGTATCACGTTCGAAGAAATGGAGGCTTCGTACTACCTGCAGGCCACCGCGTTGATCGAAGGTGGCGTGGACATTCTGTTCCCGGAAACGGTGATCGATACACTCAATTTAAAAGCCTGCCTGTTTGCCATTGCTCGCTGTTTCGAAGATCTGGGCAAACGCGTGCCCGTGATGGTTTCCGGCACGTTCGCGGAATCGGGAGCCACCTTTGTTTCCGGACAGGTCATTGAGGCCTTCTGGAACAGCATTTCGCATTTCCCGATGATCAGCGTCGGGATGAATTGCGCACTTGGGCCCGACGTGATGCGTCCTCACATCGCGGAGTTGGCCAGAATTGCCACCCCCTACATCAGTTGCCATCCGAATGCCGGAACACCCAACGAGATGGGTGAATTCGATTTGCAGCCGGAGCCGATGGCCGCGGTGCTGAAGGAATGGGCCGAGAATGGCTGGTTGAATATTGTGGGCGGTTGTTGCGGAACGACGCCGGCCCATATTGCGGCGATCGCCGATGCGGTAAGGGGCATGGATCCTCACATCCGCAACCAGGTGAAACCGCTGACGCGATTGTCGGGTGCCCGGCCATTGACGATTCGCGATGACGACGCCAATTTCCTGATGATTGGGGAGCGGACCAACGTTACCGGTTCTCGGCGGTTTGCCCGCCTGATTCGTGAGGAGAAATACGAAGATGCCATCGAAGTCGCCCGCGATCAGATCGAAGGTGGTGCGGTGGTCATCGATATCAACATGGACGACGCGTTGCTTGACGGCGAAGCCGCCATGACCCGCTATCTGCGGCTGCTTGCCGGCGAATCCGATATCGCTTCCGTTCCCGTGATGATCGACAGCTCCCGCTGGTCGGTCATTGAGGCGGGGCTGCGATCGACTCAGGGGAAGGCCATTGTCAACTCGATCAGCCTGAAGGAGGGCGAGGCTGATTTTCTGGAGAAGGCCCGGTTGATTCGTCGCTACGGGGCGGCGGTGGTGGTGATGGCTTTTGATGAACAGGGTCAGGCCACGGAATCGGATGAAAAGGTCCGGATCTGTCAGCGAGCGTACGAGCTGTTGACTCAGCAGGCGGGATTTCCAGCGGAAGATATTATTTTTGATCCCAACATCCTGACCATCGCTACGGGAATGTCGGAGCACGATAACTATGCCGTCAATTTCTTCGAGGCCACGCGACGCATTAAACAGCTGTGCCCGGGAGCCAAGGTCTCGGGCGGTGTATCGAACGTCAGTTTCAGCTTTCGCGGTAACAATGTGGTCCGCGAGGCATTCAACGCAGCCTTTCTGTACCATGCCATCAAAGCCGGCCTGGATATGGGGATCGTCAATGCGGGGCAGCTGGAGATCTATGAGGAAATTCCGAAAGATCTGCTGGAACGAGTGGAAGACGTTCTGCTGAACCGGCGACCCGATGCCACCGATCGAATGCTGGAGTTTGCCGAGACCGTCAAGGATGTCCGCAAGAAAGGCGCCACCGAAGACCAGCAATGGCGACAGGCGAGCGTCGAAGAGCGATTGAAACATGCCCTGATCAAGGGCATCGATAAGTTCGTCGAAACGGATGTGGAGGAAGCACGCCAGAAGTACGATCGCTGCCTGCGGATCATTGAAGGTCCGATGATGGATGGAATGGGGATCGTGGGAGACCTGTTTGGCAGCGGCAAGATGTTTTTGCCGCAAGTGGTGAAATCGGCCCGTGTCATGAAGAAGGCGGTGGCTTATCTGTTGCCCTACATGGAACAGGAAAAACTGGCGGCCGGCCTGGAATCGGAAAGCACCCGTGGAAAGATCCTGTTGGCGACCGTTAAAGGTGACGTGCACGATATCGGTAAAAATATCGTGGGGGTGGTGCTGGGGTGCAACAACTACGAAGTAATCGATCTGGGCGTGATGGTGTCCTGCGAAAAGATTCTGGAGGAAGCCGTCAAGCACGGAGTCGACATGATCGGTCTGTCCGGTCTGATTACACCCAGCCTGGACGAGATGGTGCACGTTGCCCGTGAGATGCAGCGGACCGGGATGACCGTCCCCCTGTTGATTGGTGGGGCCACCACCAGTGACAAGCATACGGCCGTCAAGATCGCTCCCGAGTATCAGCATGGCGTTTTTCATGTACTGGATGCATCGCGAAGTGTGGGGGTCGTCGATCGCCTCAACAATCCGGATTCTCGCCCGCAATTTACTGCGGAAAACGAAAAGCTGCAGACGCGGCTGGTTGCCGGCTACCAGGAACGGCAGATGAAACTGGTGCCCTATGACGAAGCCTGCCAGAAGAAGTTCGAAACCGATTGGCAACAGGTGGATATTGCCCGTCCGGAATTTACGGGCACGCGGACGATCGGTACAAGCGGACCGTTGACGGGGCCAAGCGACCAACTGCCCGAGGTCGACGAGTCGGTTTCGTTAGGTGAAATTGCCCGGTACATCGATTGGTCTCCTTTTTTCAATGCCTGGGAGCTGCACGGCAAGTATCCAAAGATACTGGATGATGCGGTGGTCGGCGCGGAAGCCAGGAAGTTGTTTCACGATGCGGCAGAGAGCCTGAACAATATCATCGAAAAAAATCTTCTTGTCGCTCGTGGGATTTACGGATTCTGGCCCGCCAATTCAGACGGGGATTCGATCGTGGTCTATCAGGATGAGAGCCGTTCAACCGAATTGGCACGGTTTCACATGCTGCGCCAACAGTGGCAGCGCAAGGGTGGGACGCATTTTCGATCGTTGGCCGACTACATCGCGCCGGTCGACAGCGGTCGCACAGGATTACATCGGAGGCTTTGCGGTTACCACGGGACATGGCTGTGACGAACTGGCCGCCCGCTATCGCGAGGATCATGACGACTACAATGCGATCATGGTCTCGGCACTGGCCGACCGGTTGGCCGAAGCATTCGCCGAGATGCTGCACTACCGGGCCCGTTGCGCTGGGGGTTTGGCCTTGAGGAGAAATTGAGCCATGATGAATTGATCGGTGAGAAGTATCGTGGCATCCGACCCGCCGCTGGCTATCCGGCCTGCCCGGACCATACGGAAAAAGCCACGTTGTGGCAGTTGATGGATGTGGAAAGACAGACTGGCATCAAGTTGACGGAATCCTACGCCATGTGGCCGGGTGCGTCGGTGAGTGGACTCTACTTTTCTCATCCGCAGGCGCGGTATTTTGCCATCAACAAGGTCACACGGGACCAGGTTGAACATTACGCGTCGCGGAAGGGCGAACCAGTCGAAACCGTGGAACGCTGGCTGGCTCCCGTCCTCGGATATTAGTACGAGTCGCACGGACGTGTCGCGTGTGCCGCATTCATTTTCCCCGTCAAGGAGAACGAAAAGACGCTACGCCCCAGACGATACGATGTCGTCTCGATCGGTTGACGCCCGCCGTCGGATTTCCTGCAGCATCCAGGGCAGGTTTACCACAGCACCCGGAATCCGAAGAAAATGTTGTGGGAATCGAATCGGAAGCTCCCCAGGTTCTGCGTGCCCACGTTGTTGGTGCGGGATACGTTTAACCGGTTGGCACCCGTATATCGGTATTCGGCAAACAGGTCCAGGCGTTCACGGATGGGATAATTGATACCTCCAATGCCTTGAAACGCAAACGCCGTATCGTCGAAGGTGAACAGTGCCATTTCTGTCGAGGCCAGGCCGTCGGTATACAAAGCGCCGATGCCGCCACCGATATAACTGTTGAAACATCCGACCGCACGCGGCTTCAGGTCAAAGACCCAGTTGGCCAGGAAGGAGTGGGTATGCAGTGTTCCGTCAGCCGGCATCGATTGGGAGGAAATTAACGTGTCGTTGTTCTGTTCGGTAGACAGGTCGTCGGAATAAATTGACCTCCCGATGTCTGTAAAGTCGTTTTCGCGGTAGGTGTACTCCAGTTCAACGCGCAACCGCTGGTAGTAGTACCGCCCGATGGATCCGCCGATGGCACCGCTGGAACGCGTGGAAAAGCCAATCTCTTCAATGCCAAGCATGCCCATCATGCCATTGTCAAACGTTCGCCGCGTGTCAAGATTGTCAATGAATCCGGCACCACCAAAAAAGGAGAGATAGGAAGGGCCCCAGTTGCAATTACGACAGTCTGGCTGAGAGCGTTGTTTGCAAGACAGGCAGCCACACTTTCGATGTGATGAACGGCAGTTTCCGCCGCAACTATCCTGGCATGCTTCGCAATCATATCCGTCTCCATACCAGTCGTCTTCGGTTGCTGACATTGAATTGCCAGCATCGTCTTCGTAGCCATAGGGCGGTACCTGGAAGTTCTCATATCCGGTCGTACTCCCGCGGTGGATAGTAGCCTTCGCTGTCAGGAGAATAATTCGGCGCGGGGTAAGTCGCTGGCGCGGAGTAAACCGGCCGATTGGGGGCTGGATACGACGGTTGCGGGTACCCCATGGGTGGCGGCGAATCGTATTGGTTGGAATACTGCTGGCCGGATACCGTCGGCAATCCGATTGCCATCATCAAGATCAGGGCCGGCAGAACGATTTTATGGAACACGAAGTTACTCCGTTGCAGTGCATGTGGCACCTGATGCAGAGCCGTTGGTTCGGACAAAAACCGACGCTGCAGCAAGGCGTTATGCGCTATCAGGCCTCGAGTATCTGGCGCTGCTTCACCCTCGCGGCGAGTAAACGTCTACGCAGGAAGACACGGCAAACACGTATGTCTCTGGAGTTATCGGTGCAGGCGTTATGATCCGAACAACTGGAACAGCCGAAGTGGCAAGGCTTGTCTAAATTGCCCAGACTGATGAGGCTTTGCGGCCAGTAATCCGGTTATTTTGCCGCCACCAGTGAATCGCCGGGTGCGTGGAATCGGAGGGGGCGAGGCATCGGAGGCTTCCCTGGCTCACCGCATGACGGAGCCTGGCGGGTGCGAGGCCCTGGGGGGATGCAAGGTCTGATGAAACGGTTTGTGAGCCCGGGTGGCAATGTAGCTGCGGATGTAGCGGGACAACGAATCACCTTCTACATCGTAGTTATCTTCATAGAAGCCAATGATCTGAAAGCCAGCCTCAATCTGGCCGGCGATCTGATCCGTAAGCGTATGTCCGAAAGCGATTGGTTCGTTTTCATCCAGGTATTTCTGCTGCAAACGCTCATCGATGCTGGTCAGGTCGGAGTAAGGGATCTTGTATTTGACGACCAGTTGGCCCGTTTGCATCAGTTCGTCATCGAACAGGAAACGTACTGGATTCGTGAACCCCGACAACAGCTCACCTCCCGGCTTGAGTACGCGATAGGCTTCTTTCCAGACGGGCCGGATGTCAGGAACAAAGCAATTGGAGCAGGGATGGACAATCAGATCGAAAGACTCACTGACCAGGGCAGACAGATCAGCCATATCGCCACGAATGGTCTCGATCGCCAGTGAATGCCGATCGGCCATACGACGATCCTGTTGCAGTTGAGCGTCGGAATTGTCCAGGATGGTGACACGGGCGCCGGCGGCCGCCAGGATGGGACCCTGTTGTCCTCCTCCGCCGGCCAGCAGCAGTACATTGGATTGCTGGGACAGAAAATCCGGGAACCACGCCCGATCGACGGGCCGAGTGGGTGTCAGCACGACTTGCCAGTCACCGTTGCGGGCTGCGGCGATCTGATCCGCCGAAACGGGAATCGTCCATTGGTTGTCTGACTTGACCTGAGCGTTCCAGGCCTGGCGGTTATACTGCAGCAGGTTTTCGTGGGACAGGCAATCGCTGTGTTTCAGGCTCTGGTTGGCTGGCGAAGTATTCAACGCGGCATGTCCAGCGTCATGCGGATTTCGTTGCCGTCTTGATTGAAACTGACGTCGTTCATGAAGTTCTGAATCAGAGTCAAGCCACGCTGTTTCAATTCCGCCAAATGTTTGGACTGGCTGCAGGACGGCAGCGTTTCGACATCAAATCCTTTGCCCTGGTCCCGAATGATGAACTGTACTTTCGTCCGGGAGATATCGATCCCCACGTAGACTGCCCGCGATTGGTAAGGCTCCTGTTGCCTGCGGACCTTGACCATTTCGAATTCGTCGCCATCGCGGTACGACTTGCACGCATCGCGGGCCTGTTTTTCATTCAGTTCCAGGTTCCCGTGGTACATCGCATTGGTCAGTGCTTCTTCCAGGGCGACGGTAGCGTGACGAATGGAAGTTGCGTCACCGACACGAATGGTGGCCATCGCTTCCTGGACAAAATCCAGCAACGGTGGAATCAAACGCGGATCGTTATCGAGTTTGAATTGATGCCGACAATTGGTGGCAAACTGCATCAATTGTTCTTTGGACTTGTTTTTCCGCGAGTACTCCAGAATCTGGTCGACCGTATCGACCAGCGATTCGGCCAGCGCGGATTTTGGCACGTAGCTGGCTGCCCCCGCATTCAGCGCTTCGATCGCCAGTTCTTCACTGCCCTGACCTGTCGTCAGAATCACGGGTACGTGAGGAAAGTCCTGGGCGGCCTTGCGGCATAATTCGATGCCGTTCAATTTCGGCATCTGCAGATCGGTAACGACGACGTCCGGGAAAATGTCAGAAATCATCTGAACGGCCGCTTCGCCGTCGGCGGCGTACTCAACAATCCAGTCGAAATCACGCTTCAGCAGGCCGCCTACCAATTGCTGGTCAACCGGCGAATCATCAACAACAAGAACGATTGGCATCGAAATGGGCTCCAAAAGGGTCCGCGCAATTGACCATCTGACGGAATCAGATCCGACAGGTCAATTGAAAATATCAGCTCTTCTCGTTCCCGGGACGATATTATAACCGCCGGGACGTCTTCGATAAACAAGATTCGACGACTTGGGCCAGAGAAACCTGGCGGGTAAATAGTCCGCAGGCATAACTGGGTTGCTGGCTCGTGGCGGCGGTCTACCGAATGTCCCCTTGCGTTTCTCGCTTACGCCTCTGCGTCGCTTTGAAGCTTGTGATTGACAGTCGAAGGTCGGACTGTAGGATTGCTTGGAAATTGCCAAATCGAACTTGGCTCCGGGCAGCATGGCGGTTCGGAGTGAGCACATAAACGGAGGCCAGCAGAATGACAACGCAGCTTATCAACGCGCGACAGGGTCACATCACGCCGGAAATGGAATACGTTGCCAAACGGGAGGATCTTGCGGTCGACGTAATTCGGGAAGAAGTAGCTGCCGGTCGCATGGTGATTCCGGCCAACAAACAACACCTGGCGGCTCGCCTGGAGCCGATGTGCATCGGCATCGCGGCCAAATGCAAGATCAACGCCAACATCGGTAACAGCGCCGTTACCAGCCATATCGATGGCGAATTGGAAAAACTTCACACGTCGGTCCACTACGGTGCGGATACGGTGATGGATCTTTCTACCGGCAAGGACATCGACAACATCCGCAAGGCGATTATTGCCGCGTCGCCGGTTCCCATTGGGACGGTTCCGATTTATCAGATGCTGGAAGAGCTGGGCGGCGATATTGAAGATATGCGGCCCCAACACTTCCTGGACATGGTCGAACGTCAGGCGAAGCAGGGTGTGGATTACATGACGATTCACTGTGGCGTGCTGATGGAGCATCTGCATCTGACGACCAACCGGGTGACCGGGATCGTATCGCGGGGCGGTTCGTTGATTGCCAAGTGGATGATGGTGCACCGCAAGCAGAATCCGTTGTACGAGAGCTTCGACGACCTTTGCGACATCATGCGGGAATACGATGTCACCTGGAGTCTGGGTGACGGCCTGCGGCCTGGCAGTATCGCCGATGCCAGCGATGAAGCTCAGTTTGCGGAACTTGATGTGCTGGGCGAATTGACCCGTCGCGGCCAGGAAAACGGGACGCAGGTGATGGTGGAAGGTCCGGGGCACATTCCGATGCATCAGATTGAAATGAACATCAAACGCCAGATCGAAGTCTGTGACGGCGCGCCCTTCTATGTGCTGGGGCCGTTGGTGACGGATGTGGCTCCCGGATACGATCACATTACCAGCGGGATTGGCGCGGCCATGGCGGGCTGGCATGGTGCGGCCATGCTGTGTTACGTGACCCCCAAGGAACATCTGGGTCTGCCAAATAAGGAGGACGTCAAACAGGGGGTGATTGCCTACAAGATTGCCGCCCATGCGGCGGACGTCGCCCGCGGTCGCAGTGGGGCTCAGGACCGGGATGACGCCCTCTCCAAAGCCCGCTTCGAATTCGACTGGAACGAACAGTTTCGGCTGTCGCTGGACCCCGAGACGGCCCGGGCCTATCACGACGAAACGCTTCCGCAGGATACCTTCAAGAGCGCGCACTTCTGCAGCATGTGTGGACCCAAGTACTGCTCCATGAAGATCACCGAGGAGATTCGACAGTTGGCGGCCGAACAGGGTGAGTTGGTGCCTCTGGCAGAAACTGACGAGTAACCATCGAAAGATCGGAAGCAAACGGCTGTCGTGAAACAACAAATGGACGGTATCGCAGTTGCCTCGATCGGCAATTCAGCCCGCGAAAGGTCTTCGGCCAAATCGTTTCCTTCTCTTTTGAGTGAAAAATGGCCGGTTCGCGTTTAGCTGTTGCACGTCAATCCGGGACGCGGTGGTCATTTGCCGGTGGGTGGCTATTCGTTTGCCTCGCAATGGGGTTCCTTACAGATCACGGCCCGGTGATGGCAAATGAATCTGGCATGCGAATGTCGGACACGGGATCGTCAAACAAGTTCGCGGTTGCGACAGCGGATTCTGACACCGCCACGGCCACGGACACCGACACGAATGACGGCGAGAGCCGACAGCCATTGATCCGAAACGATGCCGTGATCTTTGGGATCCTGATGATGATTCTGGGTTTCGTTTTCTGGTCTTCAAACAGTCAAATTGGCGTGTTTCGAGCGTTTTATTCGATCGTGCCGATGTTGTTGATGTGTTATTTCCTGCCGTCGCTGTTGACCCTGTTTGGTTTGGTGGATCCGGAGGAAACGAAGCTCTACTTTGTGGCTTCTCGTTACCTGCTGCCTGCCAGCCTGGTGCTCCTGACACTCAGCATCGATTTGCGCGAGATCGTTCGACTGGGCCCCAAGGCGTTGATCATGTTCTTCGCAGGAACCGTGGGTGTCATTCTGGGAGGTCCGCTTGCCATTCTGATCGTCTCCATGATCAACCCGGACTGGGTAGGGGGGAACGGACCGGATGCGGTTTGGCGAGGCTTGACCACCGTGGCCGGTAGCTGGGTCGGGGGTGGTGCCAATCAACTGGCGATGAAAGAGGTCTTCAATGTCAGCGATTCGATTTATCCGGCAATGGTTGCCGTGGATGTACTGGTGGCCGAATTCTGGATGATGTTTCTGCTGCTGGGCGTTGGCAAATCGGAAGCCATTGACCGCTGGTTGAAAGCGGACGCCTCCAGTATTGAACGTTTGAAGAACAAGATGGAGGCTTTTTCGCAAAAGACCGCACGTGTGGCCACCTCGACGGACCTGGTCGTGATCGGAGCCATCGGATTTGGCGTCACCGCGCTCAGTCATTTCGTCGCCGATACGTTGGCCCCCTGGTTACAGAATCTGGGTGAATCTGGGGACGGCTTTCAGTGGATTCTGAATTTCAGCCTGCACAAGGATTTCTTCTGGATCGTGGTCACGTCGACGACCATTGGCGTGTTGTTCTCCTTTACACCGCTGCGACGTTATGAAGGTGCCGGCGCATCCAAAGTAGGGATTGTGTTCATCTTCATCCTGGTGGCGGTAATCGGAATGAAAATGGATCTGATGGCCGTCGTGAATTACAAGGAATTATTCCTGGTGGGATTGATCTGGATGGCGTTTCATGTGGCCCTGCTGTTCGCCACGGCCTGGCTGATTCGCGCTCCCTATTTTTTTCTGGCGGTTGGCAGCAAAGCGAATATTGGTGGCGCAGCCAGTGCACCCGTCGTCGCCGCGGCATTTCATCCTGCTCTGGCACCGGTGGGCGTCCTGTTGGCCGTGTTGGGTTACGCGCTGGGTACCTACGGCGCCATGATCTGTGGCTATCTGATGCATAGCGTCGCACCTTAGCCACCGGCTTTGCCCGCAGAAAAAGCACGCGATAGCCCCGTCCTGCTGGATGGCGATTTGGGTCGGCAACCGCATGCGTTCTGGCCAGCAAACGTAGACTTGGCGGGCTATCGCAAGTCATCGATAATGACCTGCTGCCCATTCGCCTCGTTCAAGTTCTGAATTTGATTTGCATTAGGCTGACGATGGCAGTCCAATGGCTACCGACTCGGCGCTCGTGACAAAGAAGGGGTTGGAATGCGTTCAAAAACCAGTAACGGTGTTGCCTCATTGGTCGTTATTTTCGGTGTGGTCTGTTGCTTGCACTTAACAGAAAAAACTGGAGAGTGTTTCCAGTCGGACGACCGTCGCTCGCACGATGACGAAGCCTGGGTTCGGGAGATCGAACCGGGAGTACGGCTGTACGGGCGGGTCCCCAAATTCGCGGAAGTCGGGCAATCGGACATGTTCGATGCATCACCCGACGGTCGGACAATCGTGTTCGTTTCCGGACAGGAAATCAAGTTCTGGGATATCGAAAGTGAAAGGATAGAAGGCAACATCAAGTTGAAGTCAGGTGCGGTTCATGTGGAGTATTCACCGGACGGCCTGAGGCTGTTTCTTTCCCAGTGGGTATCCGTTCCACAGGATCAACCGGACGACGTTACGCGAGTCCCCGTACGCCCCATCGTCACGGTTTGGGATGCCATTACACGCGAAAGAATAGCAACCATCGACCCGTGGCAAGCACGGGAAAACGCGGCCAAATCGGTCGCCGGCACGCCGAATCAGCAACGTCACATTCAAGCCCTGGCCATCGCTCCCGATGGCGACGCCGTGGCCCTCGGGTTTGGAAACAGGACGGAGATTTACGATGTGGTATCTGGCGAGAAACGGAGCGAAGTGAAACACGATAATTACGTGCAATTCATCACTTTTGCGAAATCAGGGGATGAGCTGCTGGATTCATTTGGCAGATTTTTTGATATCGATACCGGCGACGAAAAGGGCAAGCTCCCAGCGGAGGTGTTCGATCGCAGCCTGAGTTCATTCAAGGTGGCTCCCAAGGGGAATCTGATGGCGGCAACGGCGTGGAATCGTGAGGTCATTTTGTATGATGTCGATCGGGGCAAGGTCATCGATTTGCAGGATTTGGGCGAAGGGGATAGGCGGCCGCAGCTATACATGATCGAGTTTTCCAACAACGGGAAATTGATTGCGGCGTCCGCCTATGCCAAAGCAGCGCTACCCGGCCAAGGGGCAAGACTGTACGTCTGGAACGTAGGCTCGGGGAAGCTGGTCGAACAGTTTGATTTGCCGGGTGCTCAAATGCGACGAATGCGATTCTCAGCAGACAATGAGCGTCTGTTTACCAAGATGTATGGGGAATTCGGTTTGTCCGAGTGGGAAATCGACGGTAGAGTCGATCAATCAGAACAGTCGCTTCGCGGTAACGTCAGTCCAATATCCACGTTCCAGTTTGTCGGTGATCAGGCCATCGTCGCCGGCTCTGGTCAGGGGGCGGCCGTCGTTTACGACCTGGCAACGGGCAGACCTGAGGACAACATCAGACAGCAGCAGACGACGTTCCTTGACGTCAATGAAAACGAGGAATATCTGGTGATTGGCGGATTATACAATGCGATTCAGATCCGCCATTTGCCCACAAACAAGACCAGAACGATCAATCTTCGCTCGTTTCAGCGGCCTTCACTGGTCACCCGATTCGCCCGTTCGCTGTTGCGCAAGAACGGCAACCCCGGCTTCGAGAACTTTGCGACCAGCCATGTTCAAATCGCCGAAGAGGGGCGGCATGTGCTGGTGGCCGGCCGCAGCCAGAGGAGCTTTCGTATCGAAAAATTCGAATTGAAATCCGGCAACAGCGTGTTGCGAAGACAATTCAAGATGAAGTCCTTTTGGTCGTCGGATCCAGGGCGGCAGGTTTACCATTGGAGACCGCGATCGGTCGCCGTGGCCCGCAACGGACAATGGCTGGCTGTCGTCAACAACGACAACGATATCTTTGTGATCGATGCGGAATCCGGCATCGCGCTGAACGAAGTCAAGGGTGAATTTGATGGCCCGTGCCGACTCTACTTTACGCCCGACAGTAGCCAGTTACTGGTCGCCGGGGGTGACAAGTTACGCGCGTGGAGTACGGAAACCGGCGAGGCAGTCAAATCCATTGAACTGAACGGTTCAGCCGAGAATTTCGCCATGGCGATCAGCCGAGACGGACGGCGAATGGCGGCGGTCAGTCGAGGGGAACGATCCCAATTGAAAGTTATCGATCTGCCGAGCTGGGAGGAATTGCAATCGGAAGTCTTGAAGGATACGTACGTCGCTGTAGGTATTTCTGCCGAGGGGAATCGGATTGCGCTGGCCAAGACCAATTGTCAGTTTGAAGTCCGAGAGCTGGTGTTGTCCAGGGAGTCGCGTTAAAGACTCAGCGGCGCTGTTGCCTGAGCCTTTCCACGACTTCCGGCAACGGAAATTCAAGAATCGAAACATCATTCATCGACTGGATCTCACGTAGACGCATCCAGCCTCGCGTGACCAGCGATTCCTGCTGCTGAACATAGATTGGATCGAGATGCGATTTATCGAAATCCGCCTCCGCGCAAACCGGTTCAAAGTCATCACTGACAATGAACTGGGCCAGCGTAGGATTGCAGCGGATGTGTTTCTCCGGAATCGTATGCAGCAGCTCCGGATCGACCTGTCCAATAACGTAACGCAGATACAGCTCGCTATCGAGAACACTCTCCACGTCACGACCACAGACGCTACAGATATATCCTTCGTCACATTTGGCCATGGGTATTGCTCAACGATTCATCTCGATCGCTTCCGTAATCGCTTCCATCTGGTTGGGGACCGAGACCGGCTGGTTGGCAAAACGGGGCTGACCAATCCGTTTTTTCTCGCGCCATTGATGGTCGGTGTGGTAGCCAACCGTCACGTCGGGATCTTTCAGAATGTGACCGGTCAACACGCAGACCACTCGGTCGTCAGCAGCGATCAGGCCTTCGCGTCGAAGCAGCCTCGCGCCGGCCACACTGGCACCACTGGCAGGTTCGCAACCGAATCCATGTTTGGCAACCAACGCTTTTCCATCCAGGATTTCCGTATCGGATACGTCTCGCACAACACCATCCATGATCTCAATCGCCCGCAGGCACTTGGCGAGGTTCACTGGCAGATTGATCTCAATGGCGCTGGCCACCGTATTGGCCCGTTTTCCGGTGGTCATCAATTCGTTGTAATACTGGTGGCTGGCGGTCATCGAGAAACGACCCTGGTCCCACGCGAATCCCCGATCGTTGACCAGGTGGTTCAGCGTGGAGGCGCCCGAGGCGTTAATGATCGCCAACCGGGGCACGCGGTCGATCAGGCCGAGTTGTCTAAGTTCATCAAACATCTTGCCAAAAGCGCTGCTGTTCCCCAGGTTGCCGCCGGGTACCACAATCCAGTCGGGTACGTTCCACTGCAGACCCTCCAGAACCCGCAACATGATCGTCTTCTGCCCTTCCAGTCGGAATGGATTGACACTGTTGACCAGATAGATACCCAGTTTGGGGCAGACTTCGCGGACGGCAGACATGGCGTCGTCGAAATCGCCGTCGATTTGTAGAGTCAGTGCGCCATAATCCAGAGCCTGGGACAATTTACCGTAGGCAATTTTTCCGGAGCCGATAAAGATGACCGCGCGAAACAGCCCGGTTGCGGCACAGAACATGGCCAAAGAAGCGCTGGTGTTTCCCGTGGAGGCACAGGCGACCGTTTTCACACCGTTCAGCCTGGCGTGCGTCAGGGCGGCAGCCATACCGTTATCCTTGAAACTGCCGGAGGGGTTCATTCCTTCGTACTGCAGGAACAAATGACCGGCTCGCATGTTCAATTGCGAAGCCAGGCCGTCCGCCTGTTGCAGAATCGTCTGCCCCTCGCCGACCGTCAGGCAGGATTCCAGGTCGGCAAACGGCAACAGTTCGTGAAACCGCCAGACACCGCTGCGTCGCTGCGGTATATGAAATTGTTGTCGGAAACGGTCAAATTCGGAAAAATTCGCGGGCACGGGCAGCTGGTCCCAACGATAATCGACGTCCAGTAGCGATCCGCATTGAGGGCATGCGGTCATGATTTGATGGATGTCATATTCGTGGGCACAGTCAGCCGAAATGCATTTTTGCAACGCCAGATCGCTTAACGGCATGGTGGCATCACCTTATGGAAAAAGTCCCGAAACGCGGGCGTAGTGTACGCATCGGCTGGGACAGATTCAACGTGACACACGAGTTCAGGCGGACATGATCGCCCCCGGAAATTGTACGGTATTGTTACAAATTACCTTTCTTAAACGGTTTACGTCATTACTCCCGGGAAAAAAAGCCGTTTTGTTTGACTGCCGCAGGCGGCGTTCCTAGAATGTTTCGCTCGCTATCAGGTGGATCCAGCCGAAGCCAGGGTGAATTGCTGAAAGAGGCAACGATATGGAGAATTCCAGAATATGAAAATGAAGAAATCGGAAGTCAAACCTTTCAAAGAGGTGCTGCTGGGTCTGAGAGCCAGGTTGCGAGGCGATGTGTCCACGCTGGCTAATGCCGCACTTTCCAAGTCCAATAACGCGAATGGATCCGGTTCATCCGTCCCCAGTCATATCGCGGACATGGGTAGCGATACGTTTGAACAGGACAACACGATCTTGCTGATGAACAACGAAGGGCAAACCCTCAGCCAGATCGAAAACGCTCTTGAACGCATCGAATCGGGCATTTATGGTTTCTGCACGGAGTGCCAAGGAAAAATCCCCAAAATGCGTCTCAATGCCATTCCCTACACGCCTCACTGTGTCAAATGTGCCAGCGAAATTCAGTCCTCCCAGTATTGATTCTGCGGCCGTAGATACCGGTTTGATGTCAAATCATGTGCAGGGCTTGCGGTTGCCAGTCAACCGTTACGCCCTGTTTTTCTTTCTGGCGGCGGTTGGCTTGTTTGCCGATCTGCTAACCAAGTCGTCCGTTTTCGACCGCCATTTTCAGCCGCAGCTGATGTATCTTGGCGAACATCAGCCAGTACATTGGTTGATCGATGGCGTACTCGGAATTCAGTGCTCCACCAATCCAGGGGCCCTGTTTGGCTTTGCGAAGGGATTCAGCCCGGTGTTCGCCGCCATCTCGATTGTGGCGATCGCGGGCATTCTGTTCTGGCTCTTCTGGTTCAAGCAGGCCATCGACCGCTGGTTGACGGTTGCTTTCGGTCTGGTTTCTGGTGGCATTCTTGGCAATCTGTATGATCGGCTGGGGTTCGGTTATCAACCAGGGTATCCCGAGGAAATCAAGACCGACGTTCGCGACTGGATCCTGTTCCGGCTGCAAGGCGTGCCGTTGTTTGATCCCTGGCCGAATTTCAACATTGCCGACAGCCTGCTTGTAACCGGCGCATTCATGCTGTTTATTCACGCGTTCTTTTTCTCGCCGGTGAATCCCGGCAAATTGGAAAAGCCAAACTGAAGCGAGGGCGATCAACGAAATGCTGGGAACGAGCGTAATTCATTCAATCGCTCACCTGGGGATCGGTGCAACAGCTGGTCCAGTTGGCTGTTGAAATCAAAGAACGTTGTACTACTTTATAGTCCGTCCGGATGCAATTTTACCCCCTGATCAACGTGCGGAGACTCAATGCCAGCGATCATCAGTAGTGGTTGGATTCGAATCGTCGTGCTTTGGACTGGTTGCTGCTTGCTTTGTGGATGCGAAACGACCGATTACGAACCACTGATTGTCAAGAAAAAGCTGCGCGAACTGGCGGAAGAGAACGAGCAACTAGTTACGCGGGTCGAACGCCTGGAGGCCGAATTCGCTACCCTGACGAAGTCCCCCCAACCTTCGCAGGCCACCGCTGCACCAGCCAAAGAGTTGCGGCCCACCGCGCCGGCCGAACCGGCAGTGGAGATGGATCAAGCGTCTTTGGCCTTGGAATGTGAGAATCTGGGTGCGTACGTGGTCATGGATGACACAGGTCGGCAGATAATTGAACTCGACTTCACTGACGCCATCTACGGTAATGAAGAACTTGCCAGGCTGGTGGAATTGCCAAACTTGAAGAAGCTGGTACTCAATGGAACTCAATCCGACCTGCAGACGTTTGAGTTGGTGTCACGTATCGCACCGCTGGAAGTCCTCGAGATTCCAATTTCACCCGCTTCGGCGGAGGCGTTGGCCTATTTGAGCCGTCTGAAGAATTTAAGGTTTTTGCAGCTGTTTCGGTCGGATGTGACGGACGAGGGTTTCGCGGAACTGGCCCGAATCGAAGGGTTGCAGCAGATCCGCTGTGCCCAAACTCGGATCACCAACAATGCGTTGAAAAATATCAGTTCATTGAAGTCGCTGACGGCACTGGATTTGAGTGACTGCAATCAGATTACGGACGATGGGCTGGCCTATCTGACAGGTTTGAATCGATTGAAGTTCCTGAAAGTCTGGGGCCAGGGCATCACCGATCGTGGTATGGAAGCCGTGGGGCAGTTGACTTCGCTGAACGTGCTGGGGTTGAACGATACCCGGGTGACCGATGATGGTATCGAAAGACTGGACAAACTGAATCAGCTTCGCGAGATCCATCTTTTTCGGACCAGTGTGGGTGATCGTGGGCTGCGGGTCTTGACCAGGTTGAATTCCATGTCCTATTTCAACCTCAGAGATACCCGGATCTCCGATCAAGCCATTGCGTTACTGGCCGAATTGCCATCGGTGACTCAGCTTGATTTGAGCGAAACCAATTCGCCGGGAGTCACCGACGCAGCAGCGGAATATTTTTCCCGACTGACGAATCTGAAACGATTGAATTTGTGGAGTACCAAAATCGGCGACCGAAGCGTGGAGCAGATTGCGAAGCTGCCGAATTTGACCTCGTTGAATCTGGATAAGACGACGATTACGGATCAGGCCATCTTCTATTTATCGCCATTGCGAAACCTGAGCTGGCTACATCTGGGATCGACGTCCATCGGCGATCGCAGCATCGAGCCGTTGTTGAAAATGGAAAACCTGAAGTACCTGAATGTAACCAACACTCAATTGAGCCAGGACAGTTTTTTCGAACTGTTCGATCAGATGTCCGCCCAGGGCTGCGAAGTCGTCGGTCCCTGACGGTGGCGTCTACCGCAGCTGTTGCAGTACCAGATCAAAGATCGAGGTATCCGGAATCTCGTCAGCAATCTCCAATCGTTTGGAACATCCAAACAGTCCCTTCTGGTTCGCGGAACGAGCGGGTGCCCCGTGCGATCCTTTTGCCAGCGTGGCGTCCAGCGGTATGGTCTTGGAGTTGGGGTCGAAGTGCAATTCGATCGGATCGTAACCGGGCTTACGGTGGATATCGACCGTGGAGGCAAAAGCTGGAGCCAGCGTATCGTCCTCCCACCAATAATAGGCCTGCCAGCTGTTTGGCGTGGAAATCAGAATAATCTCACCGCTTCGCGGGTGGTCCATGGCAAACCTGCCGCGGTCCTGCCCGGCCAGGACTTGGTCCACGCCATCACAATCTTCGAACCGTTTCGCAATCTTCTGGATTTCGCCGGCTGATGGTTCGTTGACAAAAATGTGTGAAAACTGATGGTCGACCAGGGCCCAGGCGCGACTGGATTCCAGATCGAGGTGTTCTCTGCCGTCCTGCATTTTGACGGACAGCCAGCCGCCATCTCGCAAAATACGATTGGGATACAGGACGTGATCGACTGGCTGGATGACGTATTCGCTGGCGACCATCCAGATCAGGTGAGTCGACTGGGCCTGTTCCAGCGAGTTGCTAAAGGTCCCTATCAATTCGTCCAGTTCCCGGACGGATTGATGGGCCGCCGGCGAATCCGGGCCCAGTTTCTGGGCCGCGTAATCCAGGTGTGGGAGGTAAATGTAGAAGAAGTTTGGCTGAAACTTCTCCGCTGCGGCCAGTGCGGACGTGGCGATCCACTCGCTGGATTGGATGTTCGCCAAGGGTCCCCAGAAATGGTGCAGAGGAAAATGGCCATACTGCTGCAACAGCCGGCCATAAAACGACTGCGGCCTCGTGTAACACCATAAATCCTCACTGCCATCGGGTTGGTGGATGGGAGCCGGCATGCAAATGTAGTCGGCACCGCAGCCTTTACTCAACATGGGAAACCAGGCTGCAGACTGGACCCCGGGTTGTTCGGTCTTCAGCACGTCCCAGATTTGCGGCTGCTCGATGACCTCGTTCCAGGCCGTCCACATTTCCACCTGCCTTTTGTCCCGCCAGTAGAATCCGTTGGCGATCACACCATGTTCCGATGGTTTCTTGCCGGTCAACATGTTGGCCTGAGAAGGCCAGGTGACACACGGAAAGGAATGGGCGATTCTCGATTGTGTACCTCCGTCCATCAGTCGCTGCAGATGGGGCATCTGCGGCAGGTCTTCGTGCCGCAGGCCAGGAATCGAAAGAAAAATCAGACGGGCGCTCATGGGCTGATCATTTTCGGGTTTCGGAATTTCAATCCAGATTCTGCGATGACAAGGCGTCATCAATGATGGGTTTCAGGAACTGGTAGGACTGTCGAACCACTTCGGCGGCGTTATGACCGTGACGGGGCAGTTCCACATGTAAACCGTGCTGGTAATCTGCCCGGACAAGGGCTTCGATGACCGGTGGAAAATAGATTTGGCCATCGCCAAACATCAGGTGTTCGTGTATTCCGGCCATCATGTCTTCAATATGAACGTTGATGATTCTTGACTGCCACTTTTCAATGTAACTGACGATGGGCACTTCGCTCAGGCAAAACAGGTGGCCAATATCCATCGTCATTTTCAGTCGAGGCGAATCGATCAGATGAAGCAGGCGTTCGAAGCGGCCGGTTGTATCGACCAGCATATCGGGCTCGGGCTCAAAGCCGATGTCCATGCCTCGTTCTTCCGCGTGTTGCAGAACCGGTTCCAGGTTTCTCGCCAGCCGGTCCAGTGATTCCGAAAATGAGCTGCCGACAGGTTTTCTGCCAGACCAGATGGAAACGCAATCGCTCTTCAATTGGGCGGCAACATCAATGCAGTACTTGAGATATTCGATTCGACGATCCGCCTGCGCTTCATCGGGGTCCATCAACGTGGGATAGTGTTTCATTTTCGGATCGAGCAGAAACCGGGCTCCAGTTTCGATTACGCTTGAGATGCGTCGCTGCTGAAGGAAGGCCTGGACCTGGCCAATCTGTTGGTGTCTTGACTCAGATCGTGGATTCAGAAAATAGTGATCGACGGTGATGGCGACACTTTCGTAGCCGTTGTCGGCCAGAAGGCTGAGGGCTTCAAGAGGTTCATGATGGGCCAGGCCGTTGGTGTTGTAGCCGATTTTCATAACCGGTCATCATGCAACAAAACCCATGAATTGCAATCGTTGATTTACGCCGCCAGTTTCAACGGCTCCGAGCCGACAGGCGGCGACCGATTGCCAGCCTGTCGTCGAATACTGGTGGTAGTCGTGTTTGAACAACCGATTTTTCGGCGGGGCACGGTTGAATCGAGACTTGATTGGAACAAATCGCACTTCAGGTTGATGATATGAATCTGGATGCGATCAACGACGGAATCAGAAACATCGCGGCAATCAGGGGATAGATCAGCTGATTGCCTGAAGCCAGCAGGCAGACGGCCACGTCAAACAGGATCAGGCTCTGCAAGACGGCCCGCACCGCAGCCTGAACCGCCGCCGGCTGCAAGTTGGCGACCCCGATCGCGATCCGCCGTAACATCGGTAAGGCGATCAAGGCCAGTATCAGCAGGTAAAAAACTCCCGCATTCGTAGTGGCTCCATGGATGGCGGCCATCCACGGAGCCGCGGCGTAGCCTAACACGCCTGCAACGATAACCATGGCGGCCGCAAACAATGGCTCGCGGTGACTGGTGCGCTCTTCCTGCCGGGCAAACCACGTCAGGCCCGTGATCAGAATGGCCAGACTAAACGCAATCCACCAAACAAGAACTGGCAGGCCAAAGAGTGCGTCCGCGGTGTCGGGGGGTGCGGTGCTGCCACCTAGCAGGATGTTCAAAAAGCGACAGGCAGCCATCGAAATCGGACCGAATATCGTGGCCTTCCATATCAGGTTGTAGCTGCTAATGGCAGCAACCAGGGCGATGGCAATCAGGAACGGGCGCCATCCGGCGATGCCGCCAGCCAAAAGGCCGGCAGCCGTCAACGCCAGATAGGCGTACCCTGCTGTTCGTCGACCAATCCGCCCGGAGGCAACGGGTCGCCACGGTCGACTGGAACGATCCTGTTCGACGTCGCACCAATCATTCAGAATCATTCCGGAGATATACAGAAAGCAGCTGCAGAAGATCAGTAGCAGCAGCTCCAGCGTGGGTTGCCAGGATTGATTGGCAATCAGAAAGGCGGACAGAATGTTGGTGATCGCAGAAGGGACTGCTGAAACGCGGACCAATTGAAGCCAGGCAATGAGGTGGCTGCCGGACTTGAATGGTTCCCCGTTTGCCATGATTCTGATCCTGGTTCCGGTCCTGAAACGTGCGATCCGCCAGCGTAGTCAGCCTCCGGCTAAAATGCCAGCAAGCTGGCTGCCGGCGCCAATCATGATGGTGTTGCGCCAGCACCGTTGTTCATTTGATTGCTCGGTGCTTGGCCGAGCCTGGCTCGCGAACGAGCAGTCTCCTTGAATGGTCGCAAACGCCGTTTTTACCAGTGCTTGCGTTAGCCCAAAACCGAAACCTGAAAGATACCAGACAGCGGAACCGCCGTGCCGTCCGCGCAAAAAAATAACCCGGAAATTCGATGCCGAAAATCCGGGTCTCCCCCCCTGGAAATTTGCTCTCGCATTTCCCTTTGTGTTTCACGCGTAATTCTCTGTCACAACAAGAGTATCGGAGCAACCGGTCGATTGACTTTGGCGAAAAGAGCAACTTTTCAGTTTGCGAGTGGCAGGTCGAGTTTTTGGTCCGTTTTCCCTGTATTGGTCGGGAATGACTTTGGCAGCTGGAGCAACTTTGCCGATTGGAAGGAACGAAGGTGGCTTTGCCGTCACCCATAGCGGTTGGTTTGTCGTCGCGACATGGTAATCCGCCCCCTGCAAAGGACAAGGCAGCGCGAATCCAACCACGCGACCGCGAGTTGCAACGAGCTTTCGCTTTATCATTTTTTGAACTCAACCGACGGCCATCGGAACATGACTCCAAGGAAGACACAGACCAGATCCCATCTGTTTGCCGGTCTGATGGTCCCGCTCCTGATCGGCTTAGGGCTGTACCTGCTTATCGACTTGTTGATTACCCGCGAAGTGTTCGACAACGAACTGCTGCTGCGGTACCTGACCGGTCATCCAATTTCGAGAATCACAACGTTCATGTTTTGCGTTGGCATCGCGGCCCTGCTGTTGATTGCCAACAATGTTTTCGATCAGTTCTGTATCTGTAAACGGATCACGCTACCCGAAACCGAAGGAGACAGCCAGGTTTCGCAGACGGCAGACAAACTTTTGGACGAACTGGAACAGCTGCGTCGATCCTGGCATTCACACTATTTGTGGCAGCGACTGCGAGGCGCGATCCAGTTCATCAACCGCACCAGTGGTACGGCGGGAATTGAAGATGAACTGAAGTACCTGGCGGATCTGGATCATGAATGGCAACAGCGTCGGTATTCATTGGTTCGCATCGTAATCTGGGCCACGCCAATGTTGGGGTTTCTCGGAACCGTTCTGGGCATTTCCCAGGCTCTGGGAGGCATTCAGGTTGGGCCGGACAACGACTTTCAGCAGATGCTGAATTCGCTTCGGGGTAGCCTGTTCGTCGCTTTTGACACCACCGCTTTGGCGCTGACACTATCGATCCTGTTGATGTTCTTCCAGTTTTTTGTAGATCGGTTTGAGGTCAAGTTGCTGGAACTGGTCGATCAGCGGACCCACGAAGAACTTTCGCCTTTTTATCAGCACAACGAATTTATCGATCCGCAAACCAGGGCCGTTGAGGGAATCGGGCGGGCCGTGATGGCTTCGTCACGTGATCTGGTGGTTCAGCAAACGGAAGTCTGGCGAGACAGCATGCGTCAGGCCGAGGCGGCCTGGACCGGCACGTTCGCAGACGTTCGCGACCAGATACATAACGGTTTCGCCGAAACCATGCGGAATGCCGTGCAGGAACTCTCCGATTCTCTGAAGCGGAGTGTCGAGCAATCGGACCAGGCGTTGGCCCGTCGCTGGGAACAATGGCAAGTCACGTTGTCGGAAAACGCCAGGCAACTGAACCAGCAGCAACAAAACATGCTCGCCCAGACCGAGCTCGTGCGACAGTTGCTGGACAAAATCGAAAGTACCGATCACGTACAGCGATCGCTGAACCAGAATCTTGATGCGCTGGCGGCAACGTCCCGGTTGCACACCACACTCGATCGGCTGTCCGAGTCGATTCGGCTATGGCAGCACGAATCGGAAGCGGGCGACCCGGCAACGCAGGCCAAGTCAACGCTGGTCCGCTACGTCGACAAGGAAACCGTGGAAACCGAACCGAGGTTCGAGCCGGCAAATATTGCCAGCCGAAAAGCAGCATGAGGCGTCGACGACCAGGTCGGGATTCATTCTCGATATCTCTGTTTCCGTTCCTGGCGGTGCTGATCTGTACCTTTGGTGTTCTGATCGTCCTACTGGTGCTGGTGGTCAAAGCCGCCGATCAACAGGCGGCCCAGGTTGGTGTGGCGGAAACCGAAGAAATCAAACAACAGATGAGGCAGCTTCAAGAACAACTGGATACTCATCGGCTGCAGGTACAGGGATTGCAGCAATTGCGGCCGGAATTGGTAAGGCAGTTGCAGGAGGCGCGCAGTCGCCGCGCGGATCTGCAGTCCGAGATCGACCAGCTGGCCGGGGAAGCCGAGTTGATTAATCAGCAGGCACGGTTGCTTGAAAACGCGCCACTCCAATCTCCGCTTGCTGACCTGGAAGCGGAAATCGCTGACCTGAAGACGACATTGGCCGCAGGTGAAGCCGAACTGCAACGCCTTCGCAGCTCGGAAGCCAGCAAGCGTCCCGTCAAGTACTGCGTCGTTCCGCACGACGGACCCGACGGCACGCGGCGACGACCCGTATATATCGAATGTCTTCAGGACCAGTTCGTGATTCAGCCCTATGGAATCAGTCTGAGTCCAGGTGATTTTGTGGAACCCATCATGGCCAACAACCCCCTGGATGCAGCGCTGGTGGCCGTTCGCGAGTACTTTCTGGAGAACCGAATTGTGGACGCGGGGGAAACTCCCTATCCCTTGCTGATCGTGCGACCGGAGGGAGCCGCTTCCTATGTGGTCGCCAGGCACGCGATCAAGAGTTGGGATGAAGAGTTCGGCTACGAGCTGATTTCGGCGGATAAGGACCTTCATTATGGCACCGCCGACCCTCTGTTGAAAAAGAAGATCAGCTCGGCTGTCGAGGCTGCCAAGCAACGACAACAACAGTATGTCGCCAATCGATTGCTCAATCGAGAGGCCCGCACCTCGCAGCCGATACAACGGGGAGGGCTGCAGGCTTCCCGCCGTCTGGGAGGATTTGTATCGCAATCGGGCCTGCCTGCGGGCAAACGGAACGATGAATCACCAACAGATTCGAATCCAGGCCGAACGAAATCATCGCCGGCGTCCGAAAAAGTGATCAATCCCGGTGATGCAGAAAAAGCTCCTGACATTGCCGTCAATGGGCTACAGGGGCAAGCGGGCAGTCTGGCCGAAGAACGGGGGAAAGACTGGGCGGTTCCGCTGAAAACACAGGGTTCGATGGCGTATCGACGACCCGTTAGTCTTGTTATCAGCCAGCAGGAAATCGTCATGGAATCCGACTCTCGCTCCAACAAGACACTCCGCATTCCCTTCTCCAGTACACCCGCGGCTACCGCGGAAGAACTTGTCGAAGCGATCTGGCAACGCATTGATACGTGGGGCGTGGCCGGAGTGGGTGGACATTGGCAACCCGAGTTGATTGTGAAGGTGGCGCCCAACGGCCATGCCAGGTATCGGCAGCTGAAAACGTTGTTGGATGAAAGTGGAATTGATATTCGGGAACGTGGACAATGAAACAGGACCATTCGTCCCTGGGGGGCGATTCCTTTCTGGATATCGTCGCCAATCTGGTCGGGATATTGATCATCCTGGTCGTCGTAATCGGGGCCCAGGCGGCCAGTGTCTGGCACCAGGGGGATGTCCAGGCGGCTTCGTCGCGAGCGGAGGAACTGGAGAGTGTGCGGCGTGAAGTCGAAGAACGCCATGCCGAGTTCCTCAATCGACGCATGGAAAACGGCGAGTTGAAGAAGAAGATCGAGCAGGAACAGCTGATCAACGGTCAACTGGTTCAGATCCGCCACCAACTGCTGTTGGATATGGAACTGAGTCGACGAACCAACCAGGAGCGCCAAGACAGGCTGGACGAAGATCATCGCAAGCAAGTTGCCGCGACGGCTCGAATCAACGCGTTGAAAGCTGAATTACGCCAGGTGCGTGTGCGGACCGAGGCGGTCGAAAACCAGCAGGACGTTGTGGTGCAACAGATCGAACACTACCCGACGCCGATTGCCAAAACCGTCTTTTCCGACGAAATTCATTTTCGGATCACCGAGGGCCGGATTGTGCATGTGCCCTTGAGCGAATTGGTGGAGGCCATGAAAGGTGACTGGCAATTGAAAGCCAATCGTCTACCAGCTGTGGAAGATAGCTGGAACGTCGTGGGGCCGATTGAAGGCTTCAGTTTGAGCTATGCCCTGTCGGTCATCCGTGATCGGTACAATCCCTCGCGGGAGACCGTGCAACTGAAACGTTTTGTACTTCAACCGCTGCGCGAAAAAATTGGTGAAACGATCGATGAAGCGGTTAAGAATGGTTCACAATTCCGCAAGAAGCTGCAACGAATGATTCCCGGCAAAACGACGGTTTCACTCTGGGTCTATCCTGATGCCTACGATGATCTGTTGGCCATTCGAGAGTGGCTACGGGAGGAAGGATTCCAAACCGCCAGTTGGCCGCTAGAATATGGTGGTCTGATCAGTGGCGGACCGCAGGGATTTCGAACCACAACCAATTAAAACGTGTTTCTGAAGCCAGATCAGGTAGCAGCCGATCGAGGCGGATCGGTTCTACTCTATCCTTCAGGCATCCAACAGCCACGCCCGAGTTGACCGATAGGTACGTGTTATCAAACTGCGGCCAGGTTTCGGTTGGGCTGCGGGTTGGCGTTCGGTAGTTTCATGGCAAGGAAGAATCCAAAACGAAACATCTCCCGCATTGAAACGGCAAGTGCGTCCGGCAAGACCTACGGTGGCTGGGAGGTTCGGATGCAGCGTCGCGGCCGGAAGACGGAGAAGTTTTTTTCCGATAACGCCTATGGTGGGAATCGCGGTGCCCTGGAAGCGGCCAAGAAATTTCGCGATCAGCTGGAAGCGTCTTCGCGCAAGTATTCCGTCAAGGAGTTGGCCAGAACACCGTCGCGACGGAATAAATCCGGCATCGTCGGTGTTCGTTTACACGAACAGATCGATACACGTGGTGACTTTGAATATCACTATTGGTATTGGGTGGCACAGTGGACCGATGGACTGGGCCGTCGACGAACACGTTCTTTCTCTGTTCACACCTACGGCGAAGAAGAAGCCTTCCGGCTGGCGTGCGAGGCACGGCGGAAAGGAGTCAACCAGGCCAAGCGATGATTTCCTTGCTGGACGATCCGGTTCGTCAAAACCGGCGACCTGCCCACTGGCGATTGTGCATCCTGAATCTATCGCTCTCAATCTGAGCTGGCAAGGAATTTGCTCCCGACCATAGCTCACCAGTGAACTGAAATCTGTTCGCCGACGTGAATCGCCAGCATTTCGCTCAGATTGATTCCGACAATCTCGATTTCGAGGCAACCGCTGTTGCCAATGTAAGCGACCATGGTGCTGTCCGGTTCGCCATGGTCCAGCGAATGTAGCCCGCAGGTTTCATGATCGCCAAATCGGATAATTGTATTTTCATCTCGAGGAACCGTCGCAAGCTGTTCTTGCTTGATATCACTGATCAGATTTCCCGACGGTCCGATTGCAGCCACGCAGCCTTCGAGTTGTTCGGCCAAGTGTTGACTCCTCAGTAGTCTGAATGCCCGGTTGGAAGGTTTTGCGGTGACGACAGAATGCTGATTCTAGAAACCGGATAACCGTTTGAAAACCACTGATCCATTCATCGTTATGCCGCCGCCGACTGAACGGACTTGGTTTAACCGGAATCTAACAGCGAAAGGATCATCTGGCGGAGCTTCCCGGGGTTGACATTGGGGTTTGCGTTTCGGGCCTGGCCGATCAGCGGTCCGATGGCCTTGGTGTTGCCGGCCCGGATGTCAGCAACCGCATCCGGGTTTTCCGTGATCAGTTGCCGACAGAGTGCTGCCATCTCGGAGACATCGACCGCGACAATGCCCAGCTTGTCCCGCGCGGCATGAAATCCAACTCTTTCTTCCTCCATCACCTTGAGCGCATCGCGTGCCCGATTCTGATCCAGTTTCCGATCCTGCAACTGTTTCAATAATTCGCCCAAATCACCCGCCGTCACGGGGTATTCCTGGATCGTCCGTTGGTGATCGTTCAAATAACGCAATACGTTTTGCTGAATCCAGTTGCTGACCAGCTTGCCATCCCCGACAATCTGTACACAGTCGTTGAAAAACCGGATCACTCCCCTGCCCTGCTTGACCAGGACATCCGCATCGTGGGCTGACAGGCGATGCTGTTGGGTAAGCGAGTTGCGATGAGCTGCCGGTAGCCTGGGCAGCTGTCGCTTCAATGTGTCGATGGTTTCGTCGTGTACTGCGATGGCCACCAGATCGGGGTCCGGAAAATAACGGTAGTCTGCCGATTCTTCTTTCTCACGTTGCAGCACCGTCCGCTGTCGCACTTCGTCCCAGCCTCGGGTCTGCTTGGGGGTCGATTCTCGAGTGAGCCCGGTTTCCTGGTACTGGGTCCATTGCCGCGTGGCCTCGAACCGGATGGCTCGTTCGACCGCTCGAAAACTGTTCAAGTTCTTGATTTCGACGATGGGCGTTGCGATCCGACCATCGGGATCCAGCCACAAGTTCACGTTCGCATCGACACGCAAATTACCCTGCTGCATGTTGCAGTCCGAGACTTCGATATAGGTAAGCAGTAACTTGAGTTCGGTGAGAAAATCCCGGGCCTGTTCCTCGCTCCGCAGATCGGGCCGGGTAACGATTTCCAACAGTGGCGTTCCGGCGCGATTCAAGTCGATGCGCGTTTTGCCACCACCACCGGTTTCGTCGTGGGTGCTCTTGCCTGCATCTTCTTCCAGATGGGCTCTCTCAATCCCGATTCGTTTTCCGGTGGGGCGACCCCGGGAATCGACCAGTTCAATTCCGCCATCAAAACAGATCGGGCGATCAAACTGGCTGATTTGATAGCCCTTGGGTAAATCCGGATAAAAGTAGTTTTTGCGATCCCATTTCGTGTGCCGCTCGATCTGGCAATCCAAAGCCAGCCCGGCTTTGATGGCCAAATCCAGCGCTTCCGCATTGAGTACTGGCAGTGCGCCGGGCATGCCGGTGCAAACCTGGCAGGTCTGGGTATTGGGAGGTGCACCGAACGCGGTGCTGCAATGGCAGAATAATTTTGACCGGGTCTGTAATTGGACGTGGATTTCCAGGCCGACGATTACCTGATAATCGATCGTGGCGGGCATCAGCTGGGCCTCCTCAGATGCCAGTCGGTCGCCTGTTGGAACTGGTGCGCGGCATTTAACAGTCGTGGTTCGTCAAAGGCCGGCCCCTGCAATTGCAAGCCCACCGGTAGCCGATTGACGAAGCCGCAGGGGATCGACATGGCGGGAATCCCGGCCAGGTTGGCGCCCACCGTAAATACATCGGCCAGATACATCTGGATCGGATCTTCGATTCGCTCGCCCAGACGAAATGCCGTGGTCGGCGTGGTGGGCCCGGCAATCAGATGGACCCGTTCAAATGCCTGGTCGAAGTCCTGTTTGATCAGCCGACGAACGCGGGACGCTTTGACGTAGTAACGATCAAAATACCCGGAACTCAAGGCATACGTGCCCAGCAGGATCCGTCGTTTGACTTCCGGTCCGAAGTATTGCGACCTGGTCTGGGTGTATACCTGGCCCAATGATTGGGCGGCAGCTCGCGTCGTGTACCGGACTCCGTCGTAGCGGGCGAGATTGCTGGAGGCTTCGCAGGGGGCGACCACATAATAGGCGGCGACGGCATATTTTTCATGCGGCAGGTCGATCTCCACCAGTTCCGCGCCCAGATCCACGAATACCTGTAATGCCTGGCGAACGCATTCTCCCACGCCCGGATCGACGTTTTCGCCAGATTCGTAACCACAGATGCCAATTCGCAATCCCGATAATCCCTTATTCAGACTGGACATGAAATTGGGTGGTGGGCGTGAAGACGATGTGGAATCTCCCGGATCATGGCCGGCGATGACCGACAGCAGCAAGGCGACATCCTCCGCGCTGCGACCCATCGGTCCGATCTGGTCCAAACTGCTGGCAAATGCAATCAGACCCAGGCGACTGACCAGGCCATAAGTCGGTTTCAACCCGGAGATACCGCAGAAGGCGGCAGGCTGGCGGATGGAACCTCCGGTATCGGTGCCGATGGCGATCGGAGCCATGCCGGCTGCAACCGCTGCGGCAGAGCCGCCACTGGATCCGCCGGCAACACGCGAATGGTCCCAAGGGTTGCGCGTGGCGCCAAAACAGGAATTTTCCGTTGAGCTGCCCATGGCGAATTCGTCCATATTGGTCTTGCCAACGATGACGGCCCCCGCGTCACGCAGTCTGGAAACGACCGTGGCGTCATAGGGTGGCCGGAACTCGTTCAACATCGATGAACAGGCTGTGGTGTTCATGTCCTGTGTACAGATCGCATCCTTGACGGCGACCGGTATGCCATTCAGAGGCCCCGCACTGGCGGATACCTTCAGGCTTGCCATCGCGTCGTCATAACGCCCGCAGCTGAACGCCCGCACATCGGTTTCCTGATTCAGGAAGACCTGATGAAAGTGCGCAAGACAGTCCTTGGCGCTGAACTTGCCCAACCGGATCGCTTCGACAAGCTGTCGGGTCGTCAGGTCGTTCATGAAAACACCCCGGCGTCAATCGAATACAGCCGGTACCTGAAAAAACTGTCCGTCCTGGTCCGGTGCATTGCGAAGGATCTCTTCCCGCGACGTGCTGTCGCCTACCTTGTCTGACCGGACGGGAACGTCGGTCGAATCACTCGCGGCTTCGCGAATGCCAAAAAAAGGCTCAACTTCTGAGAGTTCCAGTTCATCCAGAATGGCAATGAATTCCAGAATCCGCTCCAGCTCCCGACTGGACTGATCCGATTCAGAAGGAGACAGGGCAATGCGAGCCAAGTCGGCAACGCGCTTAACGGAAAAGCGGTCAGAGGGCATCGCTGGCCATGCGAAAACGGTTGGTCAAGATCCTTCCCGACGACATCGGTTCAGTTCGCCGGCAATTCGAACGGGCGGCGACGGACCGCTTTGCGGATGGCGCCACCGCGAATGCATTGAGTACAGACCTTCATGGATTTGGCCGTGCCATCGTCCTGGGCAACGCGTACTCGCTGCAAATTCGGCCGGAACTGCCGGCGCGTAATTCCGGTGATCTTGGTACCGACACCACCCAGATACTTGGCCTTACCGCGGGTCTCTACCGAGTTGCCCATCTGGGCGCGTTTTCCACAAACTTCACAGATCCTGGCCATGCCAACCATCACATAAAATCAATCTGAAGATTCATCCTAGAGCCGAAGTATACCAATTCGCAAACGACTCGCAACGGCCAAATCACGGGATTTCCGCCGCGTTGGGCACCAAATCGACTCTGTCAAGGCGACGGCAACCGCCTAATCCCACTGGCCTCTGATTGCGGATCGCCGTGAATCGTCGATCAGGCCGCATATCGCCGCGTGCGGGATGAATCCAGCACGGCATGACACTTTTCGACGGCCTCATCAAACGATAAAAGCTGTTCCTTCATCGGTTTGTTTTTTCTGAACCATGAGATGACGATCAGTCGCAGGCTGGTTTCCAATAAACTGGTGAAAACAACCGGTTGGCCGCGGGCCACCTTTTCGATTTTTCGTCGGGTAACGTCGGCCCGATCCTCCCGGTCAGGCTGCGGTGCGGAAAAACAGATGCGTCCTCCTTTCAGGGCCAACCAGCCCGTACGTTGGCGGCGGGCGGCGATCGGTAGAATGCCGTTAAGCTCCTGCTCCGCCATCCGTAATCCTTGCAACCGGCGATCGAGCCATTGTAGATGCTCCAGGCAGTCGCGATAAATGGCCGCGGTTTCGAAGGCCATCCTGGCGGCAGCCGATCGCATGTTTGACTCCAGGTTTTCCAAAACGGCTCGACTGTCTCCCTGCAGAAAACTAACCGCTTTTTCGACCTGCTGCTGGTAAGTTGACCTGGTGCAGATGCCAGCGCAAGGGCCGGGGCAGGTCCCCAGCTCATGACGTATGCACTTCGCGGTAGCTGGATCATCGAACAGGAACCGCTGGTTGGCAAATTCAAACTTCGTCCGATCCGGGCAATCTCGCAGCCGAAACACCTGGTTGAAACGGGCGATGGCGTCTCGCAGTCGACCGGTACCCGTGATCGGCCCAAAGGCATGCGCATGTTTTGCATTCAATTGACGTGCCAAGCGGGCGTTGGGCGCTGGCGAGCCGGAAATACACAAAAATGCTGGCTGCATCCTCGTTGGTTGCCCCATGGAATTGAATTCCGGCCGCCAGCGATGTATCAGCTCCTGCTCGCGAACGAGCGCCAACAATTCGTGGCTAATCGGTTCCCAGACCAGAAATCGACTGTTTTGGCGAATTCGTTCGGTCTTCTTGTCCGCCGGTTGCTTGGCGAAATAGCTTAACAGGCGTTTGCGAAGTGATTTAGACTTGCCCACGTATGTCAAACGTCGATTGGCATCGACCCACCCATACACTCCCGGAACCAGAGGGCAATGCGTTCGCAGCGATTCTCGGGCTGCCAATCGATCGGCAGGGATACGAAAGCCACGCAATCGTCCTCTCATTTGCTGGGCCAGGATCGATGGTCCGAATCCATCGAAACCCGTGGGCTTTTTCAGCAGCGTGGTTGACAAGGGTCCCTCCCTATTTTCTGAATCACACCTTTCCGGAGCCGCTTCGTGCGGGAAAGGATTTTGGCAATAAACGGACGTGCTGGAAACCTCGCGAGTCCAAAAAAACGTTAATGCCAGCAGACTCGCCCGTTGCCGCCACCTGGTCCTCCGCGACGGTTGGGATCAACGCCCTAAACTGCAGCGATCTTGCCGAATGTGACGGCCAGCGGGCGACAAAACAGAATTGATTAAGGATTTTGCAATTGACTGGTCGATAAAATTAAGGCCCAAGCCGGGAGGGCGGGACATGGATTGTCCCGTGTCAGGATAGAAGTCATGGCATGACGACGGAGCGACATGCTATGGCTTTTTTTTGTCCTCCAACAAGCCGGATTGGCAAGTCCGCGATTGAGTGTAATGCTGATGTGCAGCATTGCCTGAATCAAGCGATCCTGCCTACGTTGGCTTTTCAGTGTCCTGGCCTGATTCTCATTCGAACCACATCGGACCGGCGGTCATTGTACTGGTTGGTTTTGCCGCCGGTATCGCGGCCGATCGCTGGCTGGGCATTGCCTGGCAATTTGCTCTCTTGGCGGGCCTGAGCTTTTGGTTTTTCTGGCTGATCTGCCACGCCCGGGGTTGGCGTCCCCGGGTCGGCTTCTGTTGCCTGTTGCTGGCGGTCGCCTTCGCGGTGCGCTGTGGCACCACGGCCGGTGGAACTGGTATTCCCCACACGACTTGAAAACCTATTGCGATGACACGGTACGGCCGGTGTGTCTGCGGCTCAGGGTTCTGGGGGAAGGACGATTGGTGGCCAAATCGGAAGAAGAACCTTTCGATCCTCTCCCGGCGACCGAGAAAACCACGTTCAGGGTCGCGCCACTGGAGATTCGAAACGGCAGGAAGTGGGAGCGTGTCAACGGCGTTTCAAGACTCGTGATCCACGAGAACGTGCAACACGTGACGGCCGGCGACGAGGTCCTGGTGATTGGGCGGCTGGTTCCCATCGGGGCACCCACGGTCCCGGGACAGTTCCATTTCCAGGACTATTTTCGTGCCGCGCAAACGTTGTCGGCGATCCACGTCTTTCACGCGGAGTCGGTGACCGTACAGCAGCGTGCTTCGATTCCATCCTTTTCCGGGATTCGCTCGTATCTGCGAAAACAGCTTGATCAGTTGCTTTGGCGATACGTGCACAGCGATTACGCCGGCTTTGCATCGGCTATTCTGTTGGGCAACCGCCAACAACTGACCGCGGAGATGCGTGACGATTTCGTCATCACGGGGACCTCCCATCTGTTGGCCATTTCCGGGCTGCATGTGGGTATCCTGGCCGGCATCTTCCTGATTGCTTATCGCCTGGGCGTGCTCCCGCGACGCTGGGCCTTGCTGTTGACCATTGGCTTCGTTGTGTTTTACGCGTGGTTGGTGGAGTTTCGTCCACCGGTAACTCGTGCCGCCATTCTGTTGTCGCTGTTTTGTTTCGGTCGGTTGATTGGACGGGCCGGGTTGGAATTCAACTTGCTGGCCGTCGCCGGCATCCTGGTGCTGGTGGTCAATCCCAGCGACCTGTTTGCACTCGGACCACAGTTGTCTTTCCTGGCCGTGGCGTCGCTGATCCTGTACAAGGACTGGATTTTTCCCTTGCCTTCCGACGACCCTGTCGATCGATTGATCCGTAATTCGCGTCCGCTCCTTCAACGCTGGCTGAATCAGATCGGACGGCGATGCAAACAGGCGGTGTTGGTCAGTGGCCTGATCTGGTTGGTGGGACTGCCGCTGGTTGCCGCCAACTTTCATGTGGTGACACCAATTGCCCTGCTGGTCAATCCGCTGGTCCTGTTGCCGACGGGAATCGCCCTGTTCGCGGGGCTGGGCGTATGCCTTTTTGCGCCTGGGCTTCACCGTTGGCGGGGCTTTGCGGCGGGATCACCAGTTCGAGTTTGAAACTGGTATCGTCGTTGATCACCGGTGCCGCCGTCATTCCAGGCGGACACTGGTGGACTGCCGGGGCCGGCCCACCGTGGGTAGCCATTTTTTATTTACTGCTGTTGCTGTTGACCATGGTTCCCCGACAGCATCGTGTCCGGGGTCTGCTGTTGTTATGGTCGGGCTGGTTTCTTTGCGGCTGGCTGTTTTTCCAGGCGACAGGACATGATCGTGAGGGGCACCGGGACGGCGTGACGACCTGTACCTTTCTGGACATGGGGCATGGCGCGAGCGTGTTGCTGCAATTTCCCAACGGGAAGACCATGCTTTACGATGCGGGCAGCATGTCCTCCGCCCGTTTTGCGGCCGACCAGGTTTCCAGTGCCGTGTGGTCGGAACAGGTGGAGCATCTGGACGCGATCATCATTTCGCATCCGGATCTGGATCATTTCAATGCGGTGCCGGAACTGATTCGACGCTTCTCCGTGGGCACCGTCTTTCTGGGCCAACCCGAATTCGGCCGATGCCATGGCCGCTTCCAGTATCTGATGCAGACTCTCCATGCGGCTGGAGTTCCGGTCCGTTACCTGGCCTGGAATGACGAGGCGATTATCGAACCGGACCTGAAACTTTCCGTGCTGATGCCTCCCGATGCCGGTGTCGGTGACGTTGACAATGCAGCGTCCGACAATGCCAACAGCGTGGTGTTGGTTCTGGAAACCGACTGGCACAAGCTGGTTTTACCGGGAGATCTGGAAGGTCGTGGCATGCAGTTGTTGCTCCGGCAGCCCACCATCGATTGTGATGTTGCCTTGATGCCGCATCACGGCAGCCGGCTCAGCCTGCCAAAGGAATTCATCCAATGGTGTCGACCCGAATATGCGGTCATCAGCGCTGGCCGAAATCGGACCGAATATGAACTGCAACAGCAGCTTCGCGACATGGGCTGCCAGCCAATGATCACGGGTGGTACAGGTTCGATCCGTTTTCAATTCCAGCACGATCAGATTGCCGTGTCAGCCTGGGACGGCCGTCAGTGGCAAGCGCGAAAATGATCCGGCCGTGGGGGCGAGAATGGTCACCTCAATTTTCTTCGGCGGTAATGTATTGTCGCGTGGTGACGATGATCGAACCGGCGACCAGCGTTACGACGGCCACACAGGCCAGGCATATCAGGTGGAACCGTGTGGAGTAGTCACCATAAACGCTGGCAAATTCATCGGCACTGATTGGCAGGTACCAGCCGATCCAGTCCGCGGCAATCGCCTGTAAATGAAACCGCACGGTGAATTGGCTGATCATCGCCGGAATGTTGGCCACCACGATTTCAAACAGAATCACGTAGGCGGCACCGAAAACCATCGCCCGTTTCTGGAATAGAGTGCCGATCAGTGAGAACACGGCCGAATAAACCATGCAGCCCACAACCGCCGTACCCATCATGCCGGCCCACGTTGGCAGTGGATTGATCATCGTCGCGGGAGGGACGTAGGTGCGAATGGCCAGACACATCGAAATGGCAACGAAACAGACCAGGACACTGAAGACCACGGCGGACAGGTACTTGCCCAGAAACAGAGCCATGCGGCCCCGCGGTCGGCTGGCAATGAAGATCCAGCTTTTTCCTTCCAGTTCGGAATAGACATTGGGAGTGGCCCACAATAGCAGAGCCAGCATGGCGACAATGGCCACCAGCGAAATGATCAGCAGGTTGGTAATCGGGATGGAGCGATCGGTCAGGCTGATGACGCTTACCATCGCCGGAGGAAAGCCAGCCAGCACGGCAGCCACCATCAACCGTTGCGCCGAAAGTGACCTGCGGAATTCAAACAGGGCGGTGGCCAAGACGGAACGCAGCAAATTCATAGCAGCCCACCTTTCGTTTCACCACGGTGGATTCGCATCAACGTGGCAAACAAATGTTTGAGCGAATCGTCAGCGGACTGGATTTCGGTGATGCGGATATCCTCGGTGGCGGCGATGTCGGGCAGGCTCTCGAGCAATTGGGCGGCGGCACGCGTGTCAATTTCCAAGAAAGGGTCGCTCGTTTTTGCGGGGTTCGATCAATCGCACGGAATCGACAATCGGAATCTCCATTACGGCGCGAGCCAGCTCGCGGGGCCGATCGGTACGAATCACCAGGGTATTGGGCGTATTGGACAGGATGGCCCGGACATCCTGAGGCGAGCCGGAGGCCAATAGCCTTCCCCCGGAAATCAACAGAAACGACGGATTGACGGCTTCCACTTCGTGCAAAATATGGCTGGCCAGAATCAGGCTCTTGCCCCGCTGTTGCCATTCCTGCAGAAATTCCTTCATTTCTTTTCGTCCCACGGGATCGAGACCGTTAAAAGGCTCATCCAGTATCAACAGCTCCGGATCGTGGGCCACGGCCTGAGCCAGTTTGGCCCGCTGTCGCATGCCCAGCGAATATTCCCGCATCGGACGATGCATGGCCTGATCCAGTTTGACGCGTTCCAGCATGGCAATCGCCCGCTTCGTCGCTTCCTGACGGTGAAAGCCATGCATCTGCAGCAGATACGTCACCCACTGCAGTCCGGTCACACGCGGGTAGCTGACCTCCACGGCAGGACATAGACCGATTTCTCGCAACAGGTAGTCGCGGGTCCACGGATTCTTGTCGAACAATCGGACCGTTCCCAAGGTCGGTCGCAACTGTCCGATGATCAGATTGATCAACGTCGTCTTGCCCGATCCGTTGGGCCCCAACAACCCGTAAGTTCCCGGCTCCAGAGACAGAGATATATCGTTGACGCCGATGACCGTCTTGTAAAGTTTCGTGACTTGATCAAGTACGATCATCAAGGCATCTCGCACTGGACGTGGTGACTAGACATTCATCGGTGCCGATACGCCGCGGTACAGGATGACAAACGAAAAAACGGAAATGGCGATCAGAATGGCCAGCGACGGCCAGATTTCCGATAGCGGCTCGAAATCGAAGATCCAGCTTTGCACCGCGGCCAGGTTGTTGTACAGCGAAACGACGGACCATTTATTGACCACTTCATCATTCATCAGCACATCCCAGAAGTCTCCCTTCAGGTAGACCGCTCGGGTAATTCCAATCGCCAGCCAGGCCGCCAAGCCAAGTGCCCACAGGGCAAACCAGGCAAAGGTAGCAAAACGACTCTCCTGCGTGACCGACGACAACATCAACGCGATTGAACAGGTGGGCACGACCAGGCAGACGGAGGCGGCGGCGACGCGCAGTGGAATGTCCCAGGTTACCCGCAACACGGAAATATCGGGTGACAGGCTGATGCCGAAGAAATAGAGGCACAATGCCGGTATGGTCGTGACCAGGGCGACGAATACGGCGGGTACGAAGAACTTGCCCAGAATATATTCCAGGCGACCGATCGGCCGCGAGAAGTACAGCAGAAAAGCTCGAGATCGTACGTCCTGGGATATCAAGCCCGGCGTGATAAAGCCCAACAGGAATAGAATCGCCGTCCCCTGCGGATAACGAAAGAACATCATCAATAGCCAATTCCAGACCGTGTGTCGAATATCCTGTACTTCGCCCGTCTCTACCGCTTCGCGGAGAGAATCGATTTCGGGCAACGCTTTCATATCGTCCTCGATGCGGTCGATGGCTTTAAGCATCACTTGCCGGTTGATCTGGCGATTGATCAACTCACCTGGATCCGATTGCTGCGATACCGTCTGCTGGTCATCGAAGTTGGTACGAATGAATGTCTGCTCGACGACAAAAATCGCCACGCCCCAATAAAGAACGGGTAACCAACACAACAGCAGCAGCCGCCGTACCCACGTGGACTTGAATGCCAGTCGAATACCGGTTTCACTGATGATCCACCAGCGATTCCAATGAGGCGTCTTTTTCCCGTTCCATGGTCGGTAGCCGACCTTATGCAGTGGCATGTTCAGACTCCTGGACGGCCTGGATAAAGATCGCCTCCAAATCGTTCTTGGCTGGCTCCAGCGTCAAGATTGCCGATCCCGTCTCGCGGGCCGCCTGCCACAGATCGTCGGTGATATCAGCCTCTCGCCCTGAGACCTGCCATGACATGTCGACATTCTGCTCCGCGGAAATTCCTCGACTTCGTAATGATTGAACAAATCGCTCCTCATTACCGCTGATCCGAACACAAAACGTGGGTGCATTGGGTTGGTTGAGCGCGGCGATGGTCTCGTTCAGAACGATCTGGCCTTGGGCCAGAATCACCGCGTGGTCGCAAATCGCTTGAACGTCGGGCAGAATGTGAGTTGAAATTAATACGGATTTATTCGAATCATCCGCCAGAATGCGGATGCGATTCAGCAGGTTTTCGCGTTCTTCTGGATCCAGCCCGGAAGTGGGTTCATCAAATATCAGGTACTCGGGGTCATGCACGATCGCTGCGGCAAACTTAATTTTCTGCCGCATACCGGTCGAATACGTTTCGATCTGGCGATAACGTTCCTGTTTCATGCCGCAGAAGTCGAGTATTTCGTGAGCTCGTCGCAAGCCTTCCACGATCGGTAATCCCGCCAACGCGGCGGAAAACTGAACGACTTCCACGCCTGTCATTCCGGGCAGGTAACAATCATCTTCGGGCATGTAACCGATCCGGTTGCGGATGGCCCGCCCTTCACTGCCCAGATGATGGCCAAGGACTGTGCCCGTACCGGAATTGACTTTGACCAGCCCCAGAATAACCTTGATTAGAGTCGATTTTCCCGCCCCATTTGGGCCCAGCAGGCCGGTGATGCCTGTCGGAACATCCAGATTGACGCCATTCAACGCCCGGGTGTTGCGGTAGGCTTTGGCGATCTGGTGCAGCGAAATCAGAGGATTCATGCGGAGCGGGTGGTTTGTTGGGCCGTGGTAACCATTGACGTCGATTGTGGAGTATAATCGGGCCGCGGAGGGTCATCACCCGCGTTCGTCCGGTTTTGCTCGCCCCCGTATTGCATGTGAAACACCGTTGCCGTTTGAGTCGTGAATTCAAGCCTGAAACAATGCTGATTCCATGTAAAGCTCGTTCCATGGATTCGAACGTCAAGTCAAATTATTGATGCGGTTTTGAGAAATTGGAGTGCAAGTCATATGAAAAAATCAGGTTTGGCAGCCATAGCTGCCCTGCTGCCGCTGATCTTCTGGACGTCGCCCGTTGCCGCACAGGCGCTCAATGGCGAATGGGAAGTTGTCTCGGGAGAATTCAGTGGACAAAAGGTTCCCCTGACGGCGTTGCAAGCGATGAGTCTGAAAGTTGAACGTCAAACATTTGAGGCCCAATCGGGTACATCCGCATCCTCGGGGAAATACACGGAGAGCCCCCGCAGCAACCCCCCGCAACTCGTGTTCAATATCGAACAGGGCGCTGATGCGGGCCGTGAAATCAAGGCGATCTACAAGGTTGAGCCGTCAGGATTGACGATTGTCTACAGCCAAGGTGATGATTTCCCATTGGAATTTAACTCAACGCCGGAAAATCAAAACCTGCTGTTGACCTACAAATCTAAAGCCGCAGCTCCCTCCACTGCCGCGCGAAGCCGTGGAGGGCGGAAATATGGTAGCGTGCAATTGAAAGCGACTGCAAGCGGCGCTGGCAAATAGTGGGGCAAGCTGACCTCCCGGCCTACCAGCCCATGACCATGTTGGATTCGATTACCTTGCGGGCCTGTTCCAGGTCCGTGCCGGTTTCGTGCATGTACAACCGAATGGCATGCACCTTGTCCCCCGCCGCCTTGGCCAGGCAGTCACGAGCCACACTGCAGGGATCGGTCTTGGAAGCGATGCCCAGCACGCCTTTGGAGATGACCCAACTGTCACGGGGGCGACGCGTCATCCGCACGATGTTCTCATTGGGATAAGACTCGTTGGCAACCGTCGTTGCCGAATCTTCATCGTTCGCCCACGTGATGATGATATGCGCGTCAGTCTCTACTTCAAACAATGGCATGGCGTTTTCTCCGGAGAGGGGTTTCTCAGCTTTTCCTAGGATATCCACGAGACGGAATACAAGGCATCGCAGTCATTCTCGCAGAGGCGAAGCAATTTTGACAATTTCTCGCCTCCTTTTCCAGTCGGAAGACGAAAATCATCGATATTCCACAATTCGACCAGACGAAAGTTCGAGAATCCGGGCTCCGATCTTCAAACGAAGTTGGCCCGCCGCTCCAAAACCCAGAAAGTTTCCTGCCAGTTTTTCTCCGTCCGCCTGCCTGACCACCATGGGGCAGGCCGTCTCAAATACTGACGCCGCAGCGTATTCCCGCATTAGCCCTGTGGAATGAGTCGTCGGATTCAGATTGAACTCCAGCTGTTTCAACAGGTCGACCAGGAATCTGGTTTGATCGATCGGCGTTCCGACCGCCTCCCGCAAGGATACCGCCTGATCCCGAATGATCGGGGGGGCATCGTGCAAGCGACAGTTCGTGTTGACGCCGATGCCAATCACCAAGATGCGCTGTTGTCCTGTGCGAAACGATTCGATCAGTATTCCGGCTACCTTTTTTCCATCAATCAGAACATCATTGGGCCATTTCAGCCTGGGATCCAGTTGACCAGAGCATTTTTGGATGGCGGTGGCGACTGCCAATGCCGATCCGATCGCCACCATCTGAGGTCGGGCCAACCCTTCACCGGCGATGACCAAGGAAAAGGTCAGGCTGCCAGGTCCGGACCACCACCGGTGCGCGCCTTGTCCCCGTCCAGCGGTCTGGTGCTCCGCCACGATCAACAGAGGCAGCTCACCCAGTGCATCGGATAGTAGCTCACGTGCCAGTTCGTTCGTGGATGCTGCCGTGTCGACAAAATGGAGATGGCGGACAGCGGTTCCCTGTCGGATGGCTTCCAGGTCGAGGGCATCAGACATGCCGCAAGCAGATCATGGGCTGATTCTGGATAAGACTCGATGCTTCAGTTTTCTCGATGAGCTGCCAGGCAAGCGACGCTGACTGATCGACTATTGAGCCGAGTTTGCCGGCTGTAATTGGGCGGTGCTACCCGGCGAAAAGCTGCTGCTTCCTTGCAATAAATGGGCCGGGATATCCGGGGACGATTGCGAGGCAGCGTTATCGCCGCTGGCAGGTCGAATAACGCCGTAGGGGGTTTTGGGGTACACCGTGGGCGTATTTTCGCTTGCCTGATCCGTCGACGTTACGGCGGGCTGCAACAAGCCACCGCTTCCGGAAGAGGAATTGAAGCTGCTTTGTTGTACGCTGCCCGTCGTGGGTGAACTGGCAAATGCACTTTCCGAGGAAGGATTCCCGGGCGTCGGGCCCGACGTGGGTGCGGGCTGAAAACTGCCAAACTGATTTCCTGATCCGCTCAGCCGGCTCGGCCGTGGTGGCAGCATATGGATTGGAAACATGGCTGGACGAGGATGGTGACGCCGGCGGCTGAAACGTATTGTCAAACGACTGCTTGACATTCGAAACCGTCTGGTTGACGGTGTTCGCTGTGGAACTGGAAAACTGATTCACGGCTTCGGTGGTCGAATCAACCACTTGGCCGGCATTGTCCTGCAGGCTCTTCGATGCCTCATTGAAAGCCTGATCGCTGTCGGCTTGTAACTTCTTCTTGAGATCCGCCAACGTCCGGGCGGAATCCTCGATCTGCGCGCCGGTCTGCTTCACCGCGTTGTCGGCCGTTCGCATCGCGTCGTTGGAGGCCGTTTGCAACTGGTTAAGCTTGCGACTGAGATCGGGTTCGTTTGTGCCGCTGGCGGCAGGCTGGTCTGAAACGGGGCTGTTTCCGGCAATCTTCGGATTGACCGTATCCAGGCTGTAGGGCTTTCGAATCAATCCAGACTGTCCCGCGGCATCCCGCTTGGCATCCTGGGCCAACCTGGTAATGCTGGCTTCAATCTGTTCTTTCGTATCGCCATCGAGTTCCTTCGTATCTGGATCGAAGTGCGATGACGGAGGGGGGATTTCCTGAGTCCGCGACGCCAGCTGCAGATTCTCCTTTTTCCAGAAGGCGAGTCGGTTCAAGTCGGGCTTGGTAAACATGCCTGACTGGCAGCCAGTCGAAATAATCAGCACGCTGCCGATCATCGCAGCGAGAACCGTACCGTTGGTTTGTCGAGACTTCATATGGAACGCCCTATCCGTCGTCAAACGTTACTTGATTGCCGTTCTTTATCCATACCGGAAAATTTACGTTGTTGGATTTATCGGACCATCGACCGAACTGACTTTCGCAAATTGCGTTTTTTTCCGGGTTCCAAGTTTTGGGTGGCGGATGGTAGTGGCCCGGACTTGCAAGGTCAATGTCTTCGCAGATTCTGGTCGCAACTTGCTGGCAAGCTGTAACAGCTCGATGGCGGCGGTCAGCCGAGTGCCGGACTGCATTCAATGGCCCCGGGCAGGGCGACCTGGTTTCTCTTCGGGACCTCGTTGTCTGAACGCAGGCTTTGCCGAAGTGGCTTCCATCAGAGGCCGGTTGCCCACATCGAAAGCGGGCGACCGGCGTACCGTTTGCCGATCAGAGATTCTCGGGCGAGCGTCCGGTTGGCAATTGGTGCTGCCAGCTGCAGATTCGGGAACCCGCGATAGCATGATGATCCCCGGCCAAGCTATCGCGATCGGTGCGCATCATTGATTCACCGACCCACGCTCATGACCTGACAAATCGAGCAAATCTTGTCGGTGCTCGACCTGCTTGCGTCTTTGGATGGCTTGAGCAGCCGGTCCTCGCTCAGGATTCCTCGCGGCCAGAATCCGTAGCGGCCGGGTTCAGTTTCACGCAGGCCGTTTCATCACTGAGCATCAAGTAGTTTCGCAGTTGGGCAATGACACGAGCGTGCAGATCAACATGAGTCTTGCGGAACAGACGAGGGCGGGGCGGATACACGGTGATTCTAATATACGTTACCGCTCTCTTTTCGACGGGATCCGTCGTTTCAAAGGTTTCCACATCGACGCGAAAATTTGAACGTCGGGAACTGTTGGTCGGATCGACTGCGGGAACCGTCATCGAAACAAAATCGGTATCGCTCTTGCGGATTTGCGATTGGGTCTCGGAAATGTAGCCGCGAATTTTGCTCGTCAGCATCGAGGCGGGAGACCGCGTGCAGAATTCCTCCGAACAAAGATAACCGTCGGCCAGGGTTTGCCAGGGGATTCCGGTCGCCACACTTACTTCTTCCGGTGCGGCTGCTTCTGGTTCTTCTTCCACCCGGTCGGTGGCCTGGATGACGCGGTTGCGACCCAGTTTCTTGGCGGTCAGCAGTGCTTTATCCGCCCGAATAAAGAAATCGGTGGTGTTTTCGTGGGGCTTCAATTCGGCGACACCAAAGCTGGCCGAAAGCGTCTTGCCATTGAGCATCTGTTGCGGCGACTTGTTCAGGCTCATCCGGATCTGTTCGGCCCTTTCGACAGCCGATTCGAGGTCGCAGTTGGCACACAGGATGACAAACTCTTCTCCGCCATAGCGGGCGACGACGTCCCGGGCACGAACAAAATTTCGCAGCATCTGGGCGAAAGAAATCAAGGCTTGATCCCCGATGTGATGGCCGTACTGGTCATTGACCTGCTTGAAGTAATCGATGTCGCAGACGATCAGGCCGCATTTGGAATCGGTCGCTCGGTGAGCTGCCACATATTCCTTGAGGCTTTTCTCGAATTCAGCGCGATTCGCTACGCGAGTCAGTGGGTCGAGTACGCTGATGCTGTACAAATCATTCAGTTGCCGTCTCAGTTCCGCGTTCGTCGATAAATCGTGCAGCAGCAAAGCGGCACCGTGACAGCTGTTTTCACGGATCACCGGGATGGCTAACAGCTCAACCGATACCTCGCGACCGCTGCGACCGGTTAACAGCAATTCACCGGCGGTCTGTTTCTTGGTGGTAATGGCTTTGGCTACGGGGCAATTGACCCGGGTTAATGGTTGACCGTCCGACCCGCACAAACCCAGGATCTCCGGCGTGAATTCACAGCCCAGCATGCTGGAGGCGACGAGTCCGGTGATCAGTTCCGCACCGCGGTTCCAGGCCGAGATCTCCCGCTGCTGGTCAACAAAAACGACTCCCTCGCGAACGTTGTCCATCAAGCAGTTGCGAAACAGGCTTTCAACTTCCGTTGCGCCCAGGAATTCGCGGGGACTGCCCGGTCCGTCGATCAGCGCCTTCAATTCGGCAAACTTGGTCTCGATCTCAGCCGGGGATTCGTTGGTAAGGGTGCTGGACGATGGAGGGTTGGCGACCATGGACAACTCGATCAGAAATTTTGGTTGAGGAAAACGATCTGCTGAAAACGTAGGTCACCAGCGGCGCGCGGGCGAAGCGTATGTTCCAGAGCGAAAATTCCCGCCGTCTGTCGGGTCAATCCATGCCGGTCCTGACGATTGTGACGACCAATTTCGCCACCCCTGCAAAAGGCGATCGTTTGCAGGCCATTGCAATAGGGCGAGGTGTCCGATCATCACGACGCGGATACGTCGGGCCAGCGCGGATCCGGGTAGCAAAATCAGTCCGCCGCTAGCTACCCAGGTAACGATGTTTTGGAGGGCTGATGCGTTAATCAAGTTGCTGTCAGTCCTTCGCCGATGATCTACAAGAGCAGCACAAACGGCTTGTGGACAGGTTCGGCGATGTCAATCAGAAGAAATAGTTCCCGTCGACGCCGAGTTGTTCTGGACGAAGCGGTCCAGGGAGGCGGTGTCAGTCTGGCGACAGTTTCCTGTGGTACGGCCAGCACGGAAAACAAGCCCAGCCGTGCCTATTCCGCTGCGGCCAAACGAGATGGTCAACTGAAAACGACCGACCTGATACCCAAGCGGATACTGACTTTCAGCTGTGTTATCGGGGCTTCGCTACTGGTGGCCGCCTTGATCAATTGGTTGGCCTGGCAATCGCACCATTGGAATGAATTTCTCTCTCCCGCTGCTCTGCAAACGCTTTCTCTGTCCGGCGCGGGCAGTATCTCCCGTTGGTTTTCGTCTTTTCTGCTAATGCTGACCGGCATGGCGTCACTGCAGATTTACGCGATGAGACGGCACCGTTGCGATGATTATCACGGTGCCTATCAAGTCTGGCTCTGGATTTCCGTATTGCTGATTCTGGCCAGTGTGAACTTCGTCGTCGATTTTCGTGCGATCGTCGAATCGTTGGGGAAGTTGGCAGGATTTTCGGGCAATAGCAGTTTTTCCATACTGCTGCTGGCCAAGTTCGTTGCCCTGACCGGTTTGGTGGTCCGCGGAATTGTCGAAATCCGCGCGTCTCGTACCGCCGTGATCGGCGTGATTTTGGTGTGGGTCGCGTACACTTCGGCCGTACTCGTACAGATTCCAGTGCTCAAACAACATTTCGCTGGTCATTACGACGTGATGTTCGGAAACTGCATCCTGATCGGAACTCTGGGTACATTTTTTTCCGTGCTGACCTACGCTCGCTTCGTTTACCTGCACGCCAACGAATTGATTCAAGCTCGCGCCGTTGCCAAAGCCAAGGGCCAGGCGGCGGTCGGCGAGGCCAAGAATTCGCAGAAGGCAGTCAAGGCGGCGTCAACTGCCGCCGCTCACAACGACGACGCCGACGAAGGTGAATCAACGACCACCAGATCCGCTACCACACGAACCACGGCGGCCCGAAGAAAGTCGCCCAACACGTCGCGACGGTCCAGGCCGGTTCCGGTTGAAGATGCACCGTCCGATTCCACGGAGTCGGAAACCGACGATGCTGTCGAACAGGAAATTCTAAGCCTGGCGCAGGTTGAAAATCTTTCCAAGTCAGAAAAAAGACGGCTGAAAAAATTGCAGAAGCGCGCAACGCCGCGCGGCCTGACGACGCGTGCGAAGTTCCTCATCTGTATCTTGCGGCGAAATGGGATATGCTTGCGGTTTACGCTTCATCTTCAGTCCGCGATATGGATCAGATAACGAATGACAGTTCGAACCAGATTTGCCCCCAGTCCCACCGGCTATTTGCACATTGGCGGCGTTCGCACGGCCCTGTTCAACTGGTTGTTGGCCCGCCAGGCTGGTGGTCAATTCATTTTGCGAATCGACGACACTGACGCCGGTCGAAATATTGATCAGGCTTTGCAACCGATCCTGGACGGCTTTCGCTGGTTGGGCATCGATTGGGACGAGGGGCCTGAAGTTGGTGGTCCGTTCGAACCTTATTTCCAGTCTCAGCGACTGAAAAAGTATCAGGCGGCGGCTGCCGAACTGGTTGCCAACGGGCTGGCCTATCGAGATTACGCCCGTCCCGAGGAAGTCGCGACAGAACGTCAGGCCGCGGAGGCAGAGAAACGGGATTTCATCTACAGTCGAACATGGATGGCCGAATCCAGGGAAGACATTCAGCGTTTTGAATCCGAAGGCCGTTCATGCGTTGTTCGATTGAAGATGCCTCGCGAAGGCCAATGCGAATTTCACGATCTGGTTCGGGGCGATATGGCGGTCGATTGGATACAGGAACAGGATCATGTGATTCAACGGGCGGATGGCACCTGCCTGTACCACCTGGCCAGCGTCGTCGACGATCATGACTTCCAGATTACCCATGTCGTTCGAGCTGTGGAGCACCTGTCCAACACGCCACGTCAAGTGTTCATTGCCAATGGCCTGGGTTTCAAACTGCCCCAATACGCCCATATCCCGTTTGTAGCGGAGCCCGGCAGCAAGAACAAATTGAGCAAGCGAAAGATCGAAAAGTATCTCAAGAACCAGGACTTCGCCCGCCTCTATTCTCAGGGCGTCGACATCGCCAAACGGATCGGTCTGAACGTTACTCCGGAATCATTCAATCCGGTGTTGGTCGATTTCTACCGCGAAATCGGCTTTCTTCCCGATGCCGTCGTCAATTACCTGTTGCTGCTGGGCTGGTCGCTGGACGACCGGACCGAAGAATTTTCACGAGAGCAGATGTTGCAGCATTTTTCGCTGGAACGTGTGGTCAAAAGCGAAGCCAGTTTTGACCCGGCCAAATTGTCAGCCTTTGAGCAGCGGTATATGAACCATTTGCCGCTCAAACAGAAGACCGCCATGGCCCTCCCCTTTCTGCAGGCCGCCGGGCTGGTATCGGATCCGCCCGACTGCAGCGTCGGTCCGTACCTGAGCCGCATTCTGGAAGCGGCCGACGATCGGATCGTAATGGCGGGCGATATTCTGCAGTTCGACGATTTCTTTGTCGACGATGACCAATTGGAATACGACGAGAAAGGGTTCGAGAAACGGCTGGTCAAGCCGACCGAGGCGGGGCACCTGTTGAACGAACTGGTAAAGGTGCTGTCCGCGACGGACGATTTTTCAGCGGAGAACCTGGAGTGCGTCATCAAGGGTTTCTGCGAAGCCATGGAAATCAAGATCGGCCAGATCATCCATGCGCTGCGGGTGGCGGTGACGGGCAAGACCAGTGGCTTCGGCATGTTCGATACCTTGTCGATCCTGGGTCGCGAACGATCGCTCAATCGCATCCGAAGTTCGCTGGCCCGCTTGGACCAGCGCGAGTCTGAAGATCGGCGCTTCGTGGCGATCGGTGCTGCGCAGCCAGGAACTGACTCTTTGCTGGCGAAGTTTCATGCCGTTCACAGCAATCCAACCGGGAGCCTCAACCTCCCGCGTCTGCTCCAGCGCCCGGATCGACGAGCAGGAAACTGACGTCGGTATCCGGATCGATCTCGCGTGGTTTGGCACCCTGTTCGAACAACACCATGCCCTTCAGGCCGTGAAACAGGCAGCGGTCGCCGTCGATCCGTAACCAGCTGCCTTCCCGCAAGGCCGCCACGGGCAGCGTGTTTTCCTCGTGAAACTCGGCCAGTCGCTCAGCCCGCGTTTCCCCCTGGTGGGTCGAATCGGGATCGGCATCCAGATAGTGCGGATTGATCTGGAAGGGAATCAGCTGGAGGGCGTCGAATGAGGGTGGCTCCACAATCGGCATGTCGTTGGTCGTTCGAATCGTGGGGCAAGCCATGTTCGTGCCGGCACTGCTACCCATGTACGGGGCGCCGCGGGCCACCGCCTGCCGCAACGGCTCGATCAGCCGCAGGTCGTAAAGCGCCTTCAGCAGGCGAAACGAATTGCCACCGCCAATGAAAATCGCCTGGCACTGGTCGATGGCGGCCACCGGATCCGCCTGACGGTGCAGCGAGTGGACACTCAGCCCCTGTTGTTGAAAGGGCTCGGCCACTGCCTTCTCGTACTGATCGTGATCGGCCAGGGCGTACGGCACGAACATCACGTCCGGGGTCGCCTGAAAATGGTCGGCTATGGCCTCGCCGCAGTGTTCCAGAAACTCCGTACCGTGCAAGCGGGAACTGCTGAGCAACAATAGTTTTCGATTCTGCAAGTCTGATCTGCCTGTAATTGGACCGTGGATTCACCTGATTGTCCCGATTTACGGTTGTGATGTCGACTTCCCATGGATGAAAATATGCCGTTCGACTACGATTCGAGCGAACCCGAATCGCCACGGCGATATCATGGCAATAACAACGGGTGGTGCCCCAACTATTCACAGGCAATGGCAGGCAAGATGAGTACCTCCGAAACAAAAAAACTGGATTTTGTCCGACAGATCGTGGCCGATGACGTGGCTCAGGGCAAACACGACGGTCGCGTTCACACCCGCTTTCCACCGGAACCGAACGGCTACCTGCATATTGGACACGCCAAAGCGATCTGCTTGAACTCCGGCATCGCCCGGGAATTTGGTGGCCAGTTCAATTTGCGGTTTGACGATACCAATCCGGAAAGCGAAGAAACCGAGTTCGTGGAAGCGATTCGGGAAGATGTTCGCTGGTTGGGGGCCGACTGGGAAGACCGCGAGTTCTTTGCCTCCGACTATTTCGAACAACTGTATGCGATGGCCGTCACGCTGATTGAAAAAGGCAAAGCGTACGTCTGTGACTTGTCCGCGGAACAGACGCGAGAGTATCGCGGAGGCTGGAATCGGGAAGGCAAAGACAGTCCCTACCGCGATCGGTCCGTCCAGGAGAATCTGGATCTGTTTCGGCGGATGAGGGCCGGAGAATTCGAGGACGGTGAAAAAACGTTGCGGGCCAGGATCGATATGAAGTCGAATAATATGAACCTTCGCGATCCAGCCATGTATCGCATCCGCAAAACGGCCCATCACCGTACCGGAAACCAGTGGTGCATCTATCCCACCTACGATTTTACCCATGGCCAATCGGATTCCATCGAGGGGGTCACGCATTCAATCTGTACGCTGGAATTTGAAAACCATCGGCCACTGTATGACTGGTACCTGAACAACCTGGAAATTCACCATCCACAGCAGATCGAATTCGCCAAATTGAAATTGAGCTACACGATTACCAGCAAACGAAAGCTCAAGGAACTGGTTGAAGGCGGGTACGTGGACGGCTGGGACGACCCCCGCCTGCCGACGATCTCAGCGTATCGGCGGCGAGGCTACACGCCAGGATCGATCAGGAATTTCTGTGAGCGAATCGGGGTCACGAAATTCAACAGCCTGACCGATCTGGCCCTGTTGGAACAAAGTATCCGCGAAGACCTGAATCGCGTCGCCCCCCGAGTGATGGCGGTGCTGAACCCTCTCAAAGTGGTGATCGAAAATTACCCGGAGAGGCAGAGTGAAATTCGGAATGCGATCAACAACCCCGAAGACGAATCGGCCGGGACGCGGGAGATCCCCTTCGGCCGCGAACTCTATATCGAACGGGACGATTTCATGGAGGATCCGCCGAAGAAGTTCTTTCGGCTGGGGCCCGGTCGCGAGGTGCGATTGCGTTATGCCTACTTCCTGAAGTGCCACGACGTGGTCAAAGACGACGCGGGCGAAATTGTGGAATTGAAATGTACCTACGATCCGGAAACCGCTGGCGGCAAGGCACCCGATGGTCGCAAAGTCAAAGGGACCATCCACTGGGTATCGGCGACCGAAGCGATCGATGCGGAAGTCCGGTTGTACGATACGCTGTTCAGCAAGGAAGACGCGGCCGATGTTCCCGAGGGCATGGACTGGAAACAGACCATCAATCCAAACTCGCTGACGGTACTACCAAACTGCAAACTGGAACCGGGGCTGGCGTCAGCAGAACCGGGTGAAAAATTCCAGTTCGAGCGGAACGGGTACTTTTGCGTCGATTCCCGGGATTCACAGCCGGGCCGACCGGTATTCAATCGGACCGTCACGCTCAAGGACAGTTGGGCCAAGCAGGCTCAGAAAGCTTGATGCCCGCTGCCGTCGGATCACTGGGCGTGGCCGAAGCCCGGCAACGGCAACATTAAAGTCGGTCCAGCGGGCTTTTGACGTCGGTGGCGCCCGTCGTACTGACGTGGGTATAGATCATCGTGGTCGAAACATCCGCGTGCCCTAACAACTGTTGGATCGTGCGGATATCCGCGCCGCCTTCCAGCAGATGCGTGGCGAACGAATGGCGAAACGTTGTCAGCTGATCTTCTTGTTCAACCCCGACTTGTTAACGGCGGTCTTGATAACTTTCTGTACACTGTTTTCGTGCACGTGATGACGCCGAATTTGGCTGTTGATCGCATCCAGATTTTTCAGGTCCGCTGGCGTAGGCGATTCTTCACGTAATTCTTCCAGACGATCGCCGATTGCAATAGTGCGCGGCGATGTTGAGCCGCTACGGGTCTGGCATCCATGGACCAGGGAGCATTTCCGTCTGAATCGGCCCCTCCCTTTTCAAGCAAAAATCACCAACAACTTCAACCGGATTTCAGCCCCTCCGCTGACGATCGGTTACCATAGAACCGTCATTTATTTTAATCGGCGACCGCCGAACATTGCCATTGAACCAGCAATGCGGCTTCCTGCCGCCATTCTGGTTAACGCCGGAGTTATCCGGCTTTATCAATTTTGCGTTATGGCGAACGACGAAATATTGGAACGTAGCAAGCCGCCGTCCCCATCACTGACTCGCCAGTTGCGGTCAGCCGCAGTGCCCGCGGCCTCATTCGGTGTTGGCGTTTACACGTTTTTCGCTGCAGTTGTGGTCCCAAACACTGCGCTTACTTTCGATGGAGTATGGTTTCCAATCATCTGCGGCACCTGCGTATTGTCAGCCGTCGCAGGCGGCATTGCGGCCGGCACCATGTATCCAAATTCCCAAGTAATTCGCATTGTCTGTGCCGTTCTCGTGCTGGCATCTATCGCTGCAGCAGCTGTGTTTGCTTACAAAGTTTTCAGTCACCCTCAAGGACTTGCGACGGGAATCGGCGCGATAGCATTGGTGATGTGTGTTATAACCGCCTTCGTAATTTCAGTTGCCTCACTTTTCGTTGCTGGCTTGACTATCGCCGTGCGAAGAAGGACTGTAGGCAAACGGGAATGCAAGGCGGCCAGATACGCAACCCATAACAACAGTGCAGATTAAAACCTAACGAGCAGGTTTTAAATGCATTTCAGTCCGAATGCCGGATAAATCGGGTAAGGGCCGCCATCGCTGACCGCCCTCCTCACACCACCTGACATGCGGGTCCGCACCAGGCGGTTGGACGTATTGGAGCAAGCTCGGCCCATAACGTCTTTGAGCTCAAGATTGCTTAATTGCGCAGCCAGGCGTTCACCATTCCAAATCCGCTGGCAATCGTCTTGGCCATGTGACCGTTGCCAGTGCATTCGCAGGCTTCCTCCCCACCAACGGTCCCCCGTTTGCAGTTGCCCTCGACTCGTACTTTGCCCATCGGAGCGCTCATTTGGTATACTGAGCTGCTTGGGACTTCCAGTCTCGTACAGGGGACTTGCACCCCACAACAATCACGCCCATGCCGGGCGTACCCAAGCGATGAAGACGAAGTTGCGGAGCCGAGCGACTTCGCATTGGACAATCAAACCCCGCGATTCGGTTATCGCAATTCGTTACGTGACCGTAGGTGACGATTGACTTCAAACCCCTACGAGCCGCCAAGATCGTTAGAACCAGCGTCCACCGGCGCTTCAACACTCGCAACAATCGGCCGATTAGCCGCCATCGGGTACGGTATTTTCTTTACATTGCTCTGCATCGCCGGAACGGTTAGCGACATTCAAGACCGTGTCCCTGTAATTAGGACCGTTGGTTGGCTGTTGCTAAGCGTCGTTACTTGCTTCGGTATCTTTGCTTTTGCGATACCGCAACTTCAATTCAGATTCGTCGCTTTAGCTTGGCGATACGTCGCCTATGCGTTGCCGATTCTCGTGTATTCAGCGACTGCATGGGAGATCTGGATCGGTGGCCCAATGGGGCCGATCGAATTTGTTGCCGTGCTTGCGCTGTTCGTTGTAGTCACGACGCCCGCTCTAGTGCTAAACTACTTGCTTCACCGCAAGCTCAATGGCAACCGACGTGTCATCACGTAAACATGTCGTGAACCGAAGCGGCGATGGCGATACCATTTTCCTTTGAAATAATCGCTGGGCGTTGGTAGATGGTTGTAAGTCGGCATGCTGGTCCCTTTTGAAGAAACGGGTTTTCAAAAGATAAATCATGCCCCACGTTTTACACGTTCGGGAAACTCCGCCGCGCCGTGGCTTTCTTCAACCAGCGGATGCTATGGAGTCGCCGACAGGGCGTGTTTTGGAGCAATGATCACGCCGGCGGTTCAGTGATCATCGACTTTCTGCCACAAAAAGGTCCCGACTTGACTCCGCGAATTCATATTGAATTCTCATCGGCATCCAACATGGCGGCTATCTTGCGCCGTGGTCCATCCAAATGGGTGCGATTGCTTGCGTGGAATACAGCTGACGACACGATCATTGCCGGTTCATGGTTCCATGGACGGATTTATGAAAACGGCTGTAGCGTTTCACCGGACGGCACGTTGTTTGCCTACTTCGCCACCAAGTACGATGGCCCGAAATCTCGTGGCGTTGATTATGCGTGGACCGCCATCAGCAAACTGCCGTGGTTGACCGCTTTGGCGTTGTGGCCTCAATCCGAGACGTGGGGTGGCCGTGCTAGATTCGTTGACAACCAAACTCTGATTATCGACTGTCCGCATTGGGAGCCACTCAGTACAAGAGACAAACTGCCTGAAGGGTTTTTCGTTCATCCGCGATGGATTGGCAGGGACGCACCCGAGCAAAACCTTCTTCCGGCGGGGAATCAAGGGGCGGGAATCAAGGGACGGCGGGAATCAAGGGACAGGCTACGGCGGGTGGGGCGGGGGCGGGAATCAAGGGACAGGCTACTGTTGATTTTGTATTGATGATCCTCGGTCTGGCTTTCAGACTGCCGATCAGTGTCCGGTACAGGGTGGTTTATGAACGAGCTGCTGAGTTGCCGGGCCTGCCTGAGTGGCCCAGATTCGCCTCGTTTTCGCGCCGGCGGTGAAACAAGTGCAGACGCCGCGCGCAGTTGAAGCCTTGTTTGCGAGTCCAACGGTTGGTGGCTCGATCTTCTCCGGTGTTAGACCGCCGGTTGGGGCACACTGCCCGCCGCAACCGGCGGCATGGCCGAGACGACTGGCGCATGGCTTCCGGGTGGTGCACCGAAGTGCCAAAGTTCATGCAGCAGACTCTTCTCTGTCAGCCCCAGACGGTTCAGGATCGAATCCAACTCGGCCGGAATCGAACCACGCTTGTCCCAGCGGATGGTCCGTCCGACCCAGTCCAGCAACTGCAGGTAGCGGACCAGTGACATGGCAACGACTCCCTTGCGACTGGCTCGACGATGGGTCACCTCCTCATCCGGCCCGACGGGGTCGCGCAGTTCGTCAATTTCAACGGGGCTCATCCAACCCGAATGGGGGTGGCTCAAGCGTTCCCAATCGTGAATCGAATGCGTACTGGAAACCAGCGTCAACGAATGTTGGCCCAGATCGGTTGTGCCCAGGCTGATTCGCAGATCGTCGATGCGGTCTTGGGCTCCCGTGTAATCAGACGCCTCGGGCGTCGCCGCCACGCCAGCCCGGATCGGATTCAGGTCCACATAGATCATGCAGGCCAGCGTCGAGGCTGCACTATCAAGAACTTCCGATCCAAATCTCGATTCCCAGAAGTGCCCGGTGACCTCGTCTTCCCGGTTGGATCGGCATGCCATGTAGTGCGAAAAATATCGCATCCACCAGCTGATATCCGACAACCTCGATCTGAGTTCGGCCACCTGAGCCGGATCGTTGACGATGGCCTGGATCTGGTGTTCAAGGGGCTCGATGGGGTTGCCATCGGCATCATAGTTCGGAGTGATTCTTAGCCAGCGGATGGCCACCGTTCGATCATCCCACTGTTCGGCGATATCGGGCCGACTGCGCAGGATCTGATGAGTATGATTACTCATGATCGAATAGGTGAGGCAGTCGATGGCGAACGATGAAGCCAGCTGTTGCAGGCGTTTTCGCGCCCAATCGCGACGATGTTCGTAGTTTCGACCTGAATAATTGTCCGAGCCGCACAGGTAGGCGCGTCGGACACAGCGATTCCAGACGTGCACGATCTGGATTTGAGCTGGATCAATTGACGTATTGCGAGCTGCGCGTGCCATGGTATCCGCCTCCCGGAGTCAACTGCACGATCTTCATGCTCGTAGACCAATCAGGAAACAGCCGGATCCCTACGGCTGACAAACCAGAAACCAATTACCAATTAGTGTTATATTGTACACCACGCTGGCTTGCAAGCTGGCCTGTCCCCCGAAGGGCCCCCCCCGAAGGGCCCCCCGCTTGAATTGAAATGGACGATCGCTGGTTCCGGCTCGGTGATCGTTGCCTTTATCCGAATGCAGTGCGCTCATGACTTTTCGCGTCTCCCAATCCGAATCTCGCGATCGCTATCTCGCGACGTACGACGCGGAAGAGGCTTCGAAATACGATGCGTGGGTCACTGCGATGACTACGGAAGATCACGATGCATGCGTCTGTGACATGAGTCGACATGTTGCGTTTTACGGGGGGATGGCAGTGCTAGACGCTGGCAGCGGTACCGGAGCACTCTCTCTGGCTCTTGCTCGAATTCCCGGTCTTCACATCACTGCACTTGAACCCTGTGGTGCAATGAGTAGGTTACTTGAATCGAAGCCCGAATTGCGCGGCGTGTCAGTCTTTCGCGGGTTTTGCGACCACGCGAATGACCATTCGCATTTTTCACCTAATTCGTTCGACCTGATAGCTTCATGGCAGCTCAGCCAATTGTTTTTTTGATCCACTTGCGGCCTTCCGTAACTGGCATTCCTGGCTCCGTCCCGGTGGTTTCGTCATTGTGATGGACGGGCTTTTCGATCGGGACGCCTGGTCTGGTCCCTGGGATGGGATCGTGGACACTCTTCCGCTTTCCGCTTGCCGAACGACTGCCACCGTTCCCTACTTGCTTGAACAAGTCGGCTTTCGAATCGACTCGGTGGGACCGATGGATGCGACAAACGCATTGCCGTCGACACGAACTCAACGCTACATTGTGGCTGCGACAAAAGCCACCGGATAACCATGCCGTGCGGGGGGAATACGGCTCATATGTCTTAAGAAATAGTAAGTCGTCTCTCAGTGCCCGGTGACGGCGGACGTTCGTCGGACCAGCCATGAATACAGCAGTCTACGCCGGAAACCAGGGGCGGAAACCGGGGGCAGGCTGTACGAAGGCCGGCGATTTCACGTTTCATCGGTCTGTGGTCTTGCTAAGCGTGCGCAGCGTAGTCGTTTGTAGCGAATTCGTTGACTGTCGCCAGGCATGGCCCTTGTCCCCAGGCATGGCCCTTCCCCTGATATGGCCCCCTCGCAAGTTCGTTGCCTGTCCCCTGACCATCTGCCCTGACCATCGCCTGTCCCCTCCCTGACCATCCCTGCAAGTTCGTTGCCTGTCCCCTGACCATCGTCTTGTCCTGATATGGCCCCCTCGCAAGTTCGTTGCCTGTCCCCTGACCATCCTCCCTGACCATCCTGACACGGACATGTGTCCATCCGCCCTGACATGTGCCGCCAGGCATGGTCCCAACTGGTTTTGTTGCCGTGCAACGGTGCGAAGCTCTCGGCCATCTTGTCAACGAAGAAACTACCTGTTTCTGAAAAGGCACTGCACGCTTTTTTGTGGCCTCATTCGCTGGCAGAGCCAGTGGCACTCGCGCTGTCCAGTGTCTGGTTAACCATTTCACGGCCCATTGGTTCATTCCGTTCCCCGGGTTATTGCATTCTAGCGGTGGGCAAGACTGAATTCGCTAATTAGTCTGAAGAGAGCATTATTTCGGACCTCTGGATACTCTCCCATAGTCTTAATGAATAAGAACCAAAAATCGACATCAACACGCACCCACCGGCGACCTGAGTTTCGGCGACAGACTGTGATTCTTGCCTGCATTCTGCTGGCGGTTGTTTCAGCCTCAACCCGGGCACAGGATATTTCCAAACGACAGCTCGAACATAAGGCTTACGACTTCTGGCATACGCTCGGCCCGTCTGCGATCTCGAATGATGGGCAATGGGCTTTCTACACCGTAGTAACCGGTAAGCCCGACGGCGACAACGTGTTGACGATCAGAAAGATTGGTGGCCAGAAAGAATACTCCGTTCCACGAGGAAGTGATCCGCAGTTTACGTTTGACAGCCGACACATGGTCTACATGATCCAGCCCAGCGAAGCCGTCGTAAAAAAGCTGAAGAAGGAAAAAGCCGATCCGGAAGAGATGCCGGTGGCGAAACTTCAGATCCTCGACCTGGATTCCGGCGAGCAGCTTACATTTGATCGCATTCGTTCGTTCAAGCTCCCGAGGGAAAATGGTGACTGGATAGCCTTCCTTGAAATTGAAGCGGTCAATGCATCCAACGTAACGGAGCAGACTTCTTCCGTTAACGAATCGTACGAAGTTACTCCAACTGGACTGCGGCGTCCGAAGAAGAAACTGAAGCTGAAGAAGCGTGAGTCGTTGGAAGCTCCCCAAGAACAGGAGAGCAAAGTGGAGCAAGAGGAGGCGGAAATCGCAGGGAAGGCCGTAGTGAAAAGCGAAAAACGGAAGTCAGAGGAATCGACAAGTGATTCTACAGATCAAGATGAGAAGAAAGAGAAGCAGCCCGGTACTCAGCTGGTACTGCACAACTTGAAGACCGGCAATCGACACAGCTTTCCGCTCGTTAACCAATACACATTCTCCAGGTACGGTGACGCGTTGGCATTCGCAACGTCAGTCAAGCGCGAAGAGGATGTTGCTGATAACGAAAATGATCCTGAAAAAACGGCAACCAGAGACAACGAGCCAACAGACGAGAATTCTTCGGTAGAATCTATGCAGGATCGCGTTTTCGTTTTCGATCTGAAGAACCAGGAACCTGAGGAAGTCTTCGCCGGCAAGAGCAACTTTGAAATGGTACAGTTGAATGATGATGGAGATCGTCTCGCGTTTCTGGCAGATGCTGAAGACTTCGAAGCAGATACACCAGCGTATGCACTGTACTTGTGGAGAGCAGGAGAATCGGCGGCGAAGAAGATCGTTGACGAAAAGACTGAAGGAATTCCTGAATCGTGGTGGGTTTCCGCTTCAGCAAACCTGATCTTCTCAGAAGATGATCGACGGCTGTTCTTCAGTACAGCTCCGATTCCTGAAACCGTAATCCAAGAACGAGAGAAGGCTGAAAAGAAGGAGAACGGGCAGGAAGTCCATGAAGATGACGATGAACCAAAGGCGAAACTGGACATTTGGCACTGGCAGGATCCCTATCTGCAGCCGCAACAGTTGATCCAGGCGGAAATGGAACGCAGCAGAAGTTACCGAGCCGTTTTTGATTTGCGAAAGAAAAAGACTTTTCAACTGGCAACGCGACAGGTACCTGATATCCAGATTGATCGACGTTCAACTTCAGACGTCGCAGCTGCCAATTCCAACTGGCATTATCGAAAAATGATGTCGTGGGATATTCAGACGTTTCAGGACACTTTCATCATTAGCTTGAAAAACGGCGATCGCAGGAAGGTTCGCGAGAGAGTTCGCGGCCCGGCCAGCATCTCACCTGCAGGATTGTTCATTACTTGGTTTGACGCCCAACAGCTGAAGTGGTTTGCCATGTCAACAAAGCAGGGTAGCGAGCCCGTCGAAATCAGTGCCGGTATCGATACGCCGTTACAGGATGAGCTGCATGATACTCCCTCGCTCCCCAGATCTTACGGATCGCCAGGCTGGCTGGCCGACGATAAATCTATGCTGCTGTATGACCGCTATGACATCTGGCAAGTCGACCCGAATGGAAAAGAGAAACCGATTTGCCTGACTGAAGGAGCGGGACGCAAGGACAAGATCCGCTTTCGCTATATCCAGCTTGACCCGGAAATGAGGTCCATCGCTCCCGATGAAACGTTGCTGCTTTCGGCGTTCGACGAAGATTCAAAATCAAGCGGGCTGTATCGACTTCGTCTGCGAGACTTGGAAAAAGGGACGGACGAAAAGGAAACGAACGACAAAACTGATGATGAAACCGACGGCAATGCACTTGCGGAACAATCTTCCCGACTGGAGGCAATCGTAATGCTGCCAGAAAGAATAACTGGCGTGCGAAAGGCACGAGATGCGGATGCTGTCTTGATGACACGGGAGAGTTTTCGAGACTCGCCTGACCTCTGGTCTTCGACCATGGATTTCAAAACGCTGCAACGGATTAGCGATATCAATCCTCAACAGGAAGAATATCTCTGGGGTGACGTCGAGCTGGTCAAATGGAATGCAGAAGACGGTCAGGAGTTGGAAGGATTGCTGTACAAACCGGATGGATTTGATCCTGAGCAGAAGTACCCGCTGATGGTCTATTTCTACGAACGCAATTCGAACAATCTTCATCGATACTATGCACCTGCTGCCGGCCGTTCGATTATCAACTTCAGCTTTTATGTAAGCCGAGGCTACGTGATCTTTGTTCCTGATATTCCCTACAAGACCGGTGAGCCCGGCCCGAGTGCAGCCAATTCTGTTTTGCCGGGAGTCGAGGCCATCGTTTCCCGGGGGTTCATCGATCCAGATAAAATTGGCATGCAGGGTCACAGCTGGGGCGGTTACCAGGCCGCCTATCTCGTCACCCAGACCGACATGTTCGCGTGTGCAGAATCAGGAGCACCCGTCAGCAACATGACCAGCGCCTACGGTGGAATTCGCTGGGGCAGCGGGATGAGTCGGATGTTTCAGTATGAGCGAACGCAAAGCCGCATTGGCGAAGATCTCTGGACAGCAAGAGATAAGTACATCGCCAATTCACCGTTGTTCTTTGTGGACAAAATTAACACACCACTGTTAATCCTGCACAACGACGAAGACGGTGCCGTGCCTTGGTATCAGGGAATCGAATTATTTGTTGCGATGCGGCGGCTGGGCAAGCCTGCGTGGTTGTTGAACTACAACGAACAACCTCACTGGGTAATGAAGCCGGAGAATCGAGTCGACTTTGCCATCCGAATGCAGCAGTTCTTTGATCACTACTTGAAGGATGCCCCGGAACCGGAGTGGATGGCGGTCGGAATTCCAGCGGTCGACAAGGGCAAGAAATTCGGTCTGGAACTGCTGGAGCCCCTGGCAACGGAAGAGCGAGCGGGTGAAGAGAAGGCTGAAGCAAACGAAGAGTCCAATGCAGAGGAAGAACCCGAAGTCGATTCAAAATAAGCTGAAGAAATTGGCAGTGGTACAGTATGGCTCGACGACATGCGGATCCCTTTTGAAAACACAGGTTTCAAAAGAGAAATCATGTCTCACGTTCGAGAAATACGCTGCAAATCGGCTTTCTTGAACAGTGCGGTTCACGGGCGCCGCGGGCCGCGCGGGATCTGAAGTCAACGTCGTTGGCGGTGGCCCATTGAACGGTAGTGTTGTCATGTCGCAATCCTGACGGCAGCTTGAATTGAATCCTGAACCTCTTCACTTCCGAATTGCGGGCATCTGTGCTCTGGCCACAGCCGGATGCGCCGTCGCCGGGGCGGTCGTCAGCCTATCTTGCGGACTCGGTGGCCAGAATCTGCCAGTCGCAACCCAAGAGCAACTCGCGCAACTTGTTGAAAATCGTGTTTCATTTCTGGTCCGCGAGTGGCTCTACTTGTTCGTTGCCGTCTTCGCCCTCGGCGAGGGGTTGGGCCTGTATTTCTTGCTCAGGAAGTCACCTCTCGCGTTGTGGGCGCTGATCGCATGGATTGTTGGCCTGACGATTGGAATCGTCGAGGATTCTGCCGTCATAGCGATCATCAATCAAGTGTCACATTCCTATCCCCAGGCTTCTGATGACCTGCGAGATTCGATGCTATTCACAACGGGAGTTGCCTTCGAGACGATAAAGATCCAGCAGTTTGTTTCGATTTTGCTATGTTGCACCATATCCTACAGTGTGTTTAGCGTTGTCGGTTACCTTGCGCGACAAATACCGCTCTGGATGTGTGTCGTTGGTATCCTCGCGGGGGTCACCATTGGGGGCTATGCCTTCTGCAACATCACACCTGGATTTGATCGTATTCAGCCCCTTTTCGAAAATGGCTTTACCCTGATGGTGATCTGGGATTTCTCTGTCGGCGTATTACTGCTTGCGTCAGCGAAAAAGTATCAATCGCGAAATATCGACTAAGCAACTGACACCGCGTGAATGAAGCGCGGTGGCTGAAGTTGGTTGCCGGTGACGGTTTGCAGAAGGTCTCCATTGGTGCGGTCGAGCCGATGCTCAAGAATTTTGTTCAAGAGACTAGCGGGCGACCAGCAGCCCCGTTGGATTTTGCATTGAGTGGACCGGGTTTCCCTGTCCGACGATGGCCCTGGCAGCTTGGAACTGGCCGGGTCAAGCGGACGGTCCGTTCAGCCCCGCCCGTGGTTGATTTGAATCCCGTATCGGAACTGACCAGGTTGCACTGGCCGGACGGCCGTTTCGGTATGTGGAACCGGGTCAGCGCAGACGCTCGCCGCAACCAGCCCCAAGCTCGTTTTTGTTTTGGCCGATGGTTCGCCCTGCATCAATCGCATGGTGGGCCTTCTGACACTTTTTCTACTGCTTGTCGTGCTCGTCGGTGTTACTGCCGTCAAAGGATTCGTAAATCCACGGCAGATTGCCGCATTGTTATACGTTCTGATTCTATTTCTGTTCGTCGCGTACTTGTTTTTTTTCGATCCGGATCTCAATCCAACGATCGCGACGTTTATCCGGTCGACACTCGGCTTGGGGATCGCGTTGATGCAGGTGTTCATTCCGGTTCTGATCGTCGGAAGTTTGCGTTGTCGTCGTCTCTTGGGCGCGGAGGCGTCTCGTCGGCAAACCGAGATGTAGCGGCGAACCAGGCGATGCCGCGGAGCCGGGCTTGCAACGTTCCACCAATCAAAAAAACCAAACGATTCGATGACATCAACATTGAAATCAGGAGCCACAGAATGCGATTTTCTGTTTATGGCGTTCGATGATGTTCGTTTAAGAATGATTCCTACGCCAAACCGAAGACAAAAAATAGAATGAAAACACCGGCAAATTGGTGTATAAACGAAACTGACCATTTGACATCGCGTGAATGAACAGCGGTGGCTGGGATTGGTTTCGGGGAGCCGTTTGCAGAAGGTCTCCACCGGAGCGGTCTAGCCGATGCGGGAATTTTCTGTTCGGTCAAGCGATAGACCGAATTCGCGGTAGGCGGGCGAATTCGCCATGGAAAATCAGCTGCCGCCATCCGCTGACCGCGATCGTTCGCCAACCTGGAGGCACGATATGAACTTGAAGATAGCTGGTTTCCTGACGGGGCTCTTTTTCGCTCTCGTCATTCCGGTTGATGCACAAGAAATGTCCAGCGGCCAATCTGACCAACCACAGGCCTCCCCAATGAAACCGAAAGAACTGATGAAGAAACTGGTTGGTAAATGGGAAGGTACTTGCCAAACGTGGTTCGAGCCGGGCAAGCTGGCTGACGAGTCCAAGGTTGTTGGAGAATTCGTCGATGTGCTTGACGGGCGGTTCGTGCGGCACAAGTATGAAGGCAAAATCAAGGGTAAACCAAGAGCAGGCGAAGAGCTGATTGCGTTCAATGCATTAGCCAAATCGTTCCAGGTATCATGGATCGACGATTTTCACATGAACTACGCCATCATGTTCTCGCAAGGTGCAAACACTGCAGCCGGCTTCAAGGTGCGCGGCAAGTACGATGTTGGAGAGAATCAGCCAAAGTGGAGTTGGAGAACCGAGTATGAGTTTGTCGATGACGACACGTTGACAATCACCGCCTACAATATTCACCCCGAGGGAATGGAAGCAAAAGCCGTCGAAACCAGATACAAGCGTCAAAAGTAGTCTTGCTGAGAAGGTTGGCGATCCTGGCAGTGAACCGAAGCAGCCGATAGGATTCATCATGTTTGCTGATGACAGGGGTCCATGCTCCCATGGCAGTTCTTGTGCCATCTGAAAATGGGGTTCCGCCGAACTTCAAACAGCTGTTGTCCCGCTTACAAGTCAGCTGATTGCCAAAGCTCTTGCCGCTCGTTGTGTCGCTTGGTGGGACTGTCAGATTGGCTCGAGAGGATACGGTCAATAATTTCGATGGTTTGATGTCAATCGGACAGTGTTTTTCCAATAATCGAGCTTCGGGCACGAAACCAACACGAGTCCAATTCAAATTCAAAACGGGAGTACAAATGAAACAATTAATCCTCGAATTGCGACGACTTTGGCACTCACTCCTATACTTTGTCGTATTCCTGATGATTTGGACTGCGGCTGGATTCGCTATCGCTGCGGCGACCGGTTTTCTCGCCAATGCTGTCGGATTTGAATTTTCTACTGCGACTTCCATTCTGTTTCGCGTCGGAATTGTCTTCTCTTCGCTCTGTGTTCCCGTAGTGCTTTTGCGTCGATTCTGGAAATTTGATCAGAATTCATCACCGGCCGTGACTTAGATCCCATGGGAGCGAACTTGGGTATTGTCGCCTGTTTCAGATTCCAGGCCAGGACGCGCGGTTGATTTCTATACGAAAACCCTGGGGTGGTGCGTGATCATGCTTCCAACCGGGATCGTTTCCGATGATTCTGCGATTGGCGTGATGTGCGATGACGTTTTCGGTGATGGTTGGGGCGGTTGGGGATCGCTCATTTGGCTACTGGTGGCACAATTGGCGTTGAGCTCTTCGAATTCGCGAACGCTGGTAAACCCGAGAACAAATTCGAGTATTGGAAGACGGGCGTGTTTCACTTTTGTGTGCAAGATCCGGACGTGGCAGCTCTCGCGAGGCGGATAGTAGAGAATGGCGGTAAGCAAAGGATGCCATTGCTTGCGCTGCGAGCTTGCCTTGTCGTGCAAGGCAATTTTTTAAATGCTCAGGAAGTATGGCTCACGCCAGAGAAAACTCAGTTCAAAGACGTTCCGCCTCGAAGCTAACATCCAGACAGCCTCCTTTACCGTTTATACAGCTTTCCAAGAGCGACCGGGCAACCTTCTACTGGTAGCCTGGCACCTTAAGTTCGGCAAGATGCGGGCGCATGTCGGTTTCCAGTCTGGCACCGTACTTGGAAACGATATGGGAAGCGCAGAAATTGCCCCAGCGAGCGGCTTCAACGGATGACATGCCGTGCGTCAGACCGAACAGAACGCCGCCGGCAAACGCATCCCCTGCCCCGACCGTATCCACCGCCTCCACGGCAAACCCTTGCACGTGTTTCGTCTGTCCGGCTTCCAGTACGTAGCAGCCGTTGGCGCTGTCGGTAATGAACCCCTGTTCCACGCGAGCTGCCAGTTTCTGGCAACATGCGTCCAGATCTTCCGTCGCGAAAAAGTGGCGGGCTTCGTCGGCGTTGCAGAACACGATGTCGCAGTAGTCGTCGACGATCGTGTTAAAGTCGTCGGGGAATCGTTCGACCAGAAAGGGGTCAGAAAAGGTGAAGGATGTCTTGACGCCCCGTTTGCGAGATTGCTCAAAGGTCTCCACACAAACCGCGCGGGGGTCTTCGGCATCCCACAGGTAGCCTTCGACATAACTGATTTTCGCTCCGCCCAGTTGTTCGAAATCGACATCGGCTGTTCTCAGATCCGTCGAGACGCCCAAATGCGTACACATGGTCCTTTCCGCATCCGGCGTGGTGAGGATCACCGAGGTACCGGTTGGCAGGCTGGCCTCGGCGGCCAGGGTGACAGGAAAGGCGATGCCGACTTGCAGCATGTCCTGGCGATAGAATTCGCCATGCGGATCGTGGGCCACGCGTCCGACGTAGACCCCCGTGCCTCCGCTGCGAGCGATGGTCACCATCGTGTTGGCGGCGGAACCTCCGGACGCGAGATGCAGCGAGCTTTGTTCCAGACGGTTCAACACGTCGGCCTGTCGAGCGGAATCCATCAGATTCATCGAGCCTTTGGGCAAATCAAAGTCGCTGACGAAACGATCGTCGACAAGGGCCAGAATATCAACCAGGGCGTTGCCGACTCCAAAAACATCAAAGTTGCCGTTGTGGTTCACTTGCTTGATCAGATGGGTTAACGTGATTGAAAACAGGACTCGGATTATGGCTTAATTGTCTCAGATAACAAGGACTTCAAGGACTTCGTCGCGATGGGCACCATTCGAACGTTCATTGCCGTCGATATCGGTGATCACATCCGGGCCGCCGCTGCGCGAGTGGCGCGTGACTTGATGGCCCCCTGTCAGGATTACACCTGGGTCGATAACAGCCATCTGCATATCACGCTGAACTTTCTGGGCGACGTACCCGATACCCTGGTCCCCGATATCTGCCGGGTGACCACCGAAGCGGTCGCCGATTTGACGTCCTTTTCCATGCATGTCCAGGGTGTCGGATGTTTTCCTTCCACGGCCAAGCCTCGCGTGATCTGGTTGGGAATCGAGGAGGGAGCCGACGAATTGATCCAGTTGAACGATCGGATTGCGGTGGTCCTGGAAGGATTACGGATTCCCCGGGAACGCAAGGATTACGTCCCGCATCTGACGTTGGGTCGGTTGAAGCGGGGTGGCCGCTGGAACGCGCAGTTGTTGGATGCCATCTGTCGTCATTCCGAATTCAACGCGGGCAGCTGTGGAGTGGACGAAGTGGTGGTCTATTCCAGTTTTCTGGACCGCAGCGGACCAAGCTATACGGCCATGTCGCGTATTGAGTTGGCATAGTTTGGCGTCGTTGGGATGCGTTGTTGGGGCGACCACGCTCAGGATCTGGATTAAGGTTCCGGGTGCTGGTTCGGCACGAGATTTGATGACTCGCCGTTACCGGTGATTTGCCGGCTTGAACATGGGCCCAGCCGATGGTCGCGATAGGTACCTTAAGCTCTGAAACTTTTTAACACAGATTGCCAACGGACCAGTCACTGTATTCCTGCGACTGCCGGTACCAGTCCATTCCGTCTTGATGGGCCGCTTAGTTGAAGATGGTGAAGCCCATCGATCCGGCGACGGCATAGGCGATGAAAAGGCCGTACAATCCGCACAGGACCAATCCCTTGCGACGCGTCAATTGACGGTTGTGCCACATGATTAACAGGGTGACGCCGGTCAACACGGCCAGCAGGATTCTCAGATCGACCAATCCCGCGATGGGTTCGCCGTTGCTGGTCAGTGGCACCGGCGCCCAGCCCAGCAGATACGAATTGACCAGCAGCGGAATCGACAGCGAAACGCAGATGTCGAAAATATTGGAACCGAAAGCGTTGGATACGGCGCCGGAATCGTCACCTCGACGGGCGGCGCCGATGGACAGAAAGGTATCGGGAACGGACGATGACGCGGCCACCACAATCACCGCCACAAAAAACACGGGAATGTTCAGTTCCGCTGCGGTTTCCCGCGCTACTTCCACCAGCCAATAACAACAACCGCCGGCAATCAGCGTGGCTCCCACAATAATGGCCGTCGCCGTCCGGGCATTCAGTTTCAGATGGAACCAGCCGTACAACAGGCCCGCCGTTTCGATTTGTTCTTCCGGCACCAGCCGTTTGCCTTTCCTGATGTAGTCGATCAGCACGGGATTGGTTTTAACGCCGCGGGAATCGAGCGCGTTCTGGATCTGCTCTCTTGATGACCGGCTGTTCACACCTGCAGGCAATTCGTCCAGCAGGTCCAGCGCACGTTTGTGGATTGCCGCATCGCGGTACAGTTGCAGAATGTAGATCGCGTACAGGCCCAACAGAACGACCCCCATCCACCAGTACATGTTGTCCTGAAACATGAAGGCGATCAGTACCGCCTCGGTACCCAAAAACCACATTCCATCGCGGGAGATGACCTCTTGTTCGACGTCGATCGTGGGCCTGTTGCGGCGAACAAAGGAAATGACCAGTACGCAGAAGGCGGGAATCAGAATCATGTTGTAAACGGCGCTGCCGGCACAGGTTGCCAGTGCCGACCCAAATCCATCGCCTACGGTGGACCCAATGGCGTTACCGGTGCGGCTTTCGGTAAACGCGATGATCACGAAGAAGACACCGGTGTATAGCTCCGGCATGGAACTGGCGATGGCATCCAGCGTGGCGCCGCGGACACTACCGGGAAGACGCAACGCGTTTCCCACCCATTGAGCGGCATCGGCAAACGGATCGCAGGCCTGCCAGATGATGATCGAAATGACAACAAACTGGAGGCAGAGGTAGGGCAGTTTCAGGTCCAGGGCCAGCGGCGAGCTGACGATCAACAACAGAAACGCGATCATGGTGGCGGGTAACGACCACCTTCGATTGGAATGCCCTCGAGCGTCCGTCATGTTAAATCAGATTCTGTCTTCTCGGTCGGGAGCGGTGAAAATCAATATATACCCGGAATGCCCGCGACAGCTACCAGCAACTGGCGGACTGACCCGAGCGGATGGCTGGTGGGCGAAAAAAAATTCCGGCCCGTGACCGGATGTGTCCAACGACTGCCGAATGATACTATCGGGCACTTGAAATACCGCATTTTCAACCTTACGCTTACCAAGCGACAGGCAGGATTGTGGTTTCTCGCAGTTGTATGCCCCAGCTGCATCCAAGGTCCTGAAACGATGGAGATTCAATGGCTGCCACTCAAACCCTGTCGGGCAATGGCGTAAACGCCCGGACGACTTCGCAACGCCAGTCGCAAGTTGCCAAAGCACCGCTTCCCCATTCCGGTCCAAGCAAAAAGGTAGCGTCAAAAATGGCCAAGAAATCGAAAGCCCAGTCCAAAACCGCAGAAAAACCAAAGAAAACACCGGTTGAGGCTATGCTCAATGACAACGAGCATCTGAAACTTGCTGTACAGCAGATCGAAAAGCAGTTTGGCGACGGCTCGATCATGACACTGGGTAGCGATACCAATTCCAAGATTCGCGGAATCTCGACTGGCAGTCTGTCGCTGGACATGGCGTTGGGCGGCCAGGGGTTACCCTGCGGAAGAATCATCGAGGTTTTCGGCCCGGAATCGAGCGGGAAAACCACATTGGCGCTGCATGTGATCGCACAGTCGCAGAAAAAAGGCGGCATCGCGGCATTTGTGGACGCCGAACATGCATTCGATCCGACCTGGGCCAAGAAGCTGGGCGTTGAGCTGGACACCTTGCTCGTCAGCCAGCCCAGCAGCGGCGAGGAAGCCATGCAGATTGTGGAAATGCTGGTGAAATCGAACTCGGTGGACGTGATTGTGGTCGACTCGGTCGCAGCCCTGGTTCCGAAGAAGGAACTGGAAGGCGAGATTGGGGACTCCCACGTCGGCTTGCAAGCCCGTTTGATGAGCCAGTCCATGCGTAAGTTGACCGGTGCCATTTCCCGCAGCAAGACAACGGCCGTCTTCATCAACCAGATTCGCGAGAAGATTGGTGTCATGTTCGGCAGTCCGGAAACGACCCCCGGTGGCCGTGCCCTGAAGTTTTACAGTTCGGTCCGTGTGGACGTACGCAAAATCGGGACACTGAAAGATGGCGAAGTGGTGGTCGGTCAGCGGGTGAAGGCGAAAATTGTCAAAAACAAAGTGGCTCCGCCGTTCCGAATTGCTGAATTTGACATGATGCATACCCATGGCATCAGTCTGGAGGGCGACATCCTTGATCTGGGTGTGGCCCACAAGATCATCAGCCGCAGCGGTGCCTGGTTCAAATACGGCAGCACTCACATTGGCCAAGGCAAGGAAAAGGCTCGAAACTTCCTGGTTGAAAATCCGGATATTCGAGAAGAAATCCGCAACAAGATCCTGGCGGTGGGAGGATATGTCGACGACATCTCGGAAAAACTGGATGAAGTCGAAGATCAGGTGGATGAAGAAACCCTGGCTGTTAACTGACGGCTGCGGCGACGCTACAATTATCGACAGGCCCGCGACACATTGAAAAAACGACCGTGCTGGTAACAGGCTCGGTCGTTTTCTTTGATTGGATGAAAACAGACGAAATCCGCCAGAAGTATCTCGATTTTTTTGTATCCAAGGGGCATCAGCTGTGCGCCAGCGATGTGCTGGTACCCACCTGGGACAGGTCCGTCCTGTTTACACCGGCGGGCATGAATCCCTTCAAGGATCATTTCCTGGGCAACGTGGAGCTGGAATTCAATCGAGCCACCAGTTGCCAGAAGTGCCTTCGTACCGGCGATATCGAAAACGTGGGGCGAACCGCCTACCATCACACGTTTTTTGAGATGCTGGGAAATTTCAGCTTCGGCGACTACTTCAAGCGGGAGGCGATCGTCTGGGCCTGGGAGTTTCTGACGGACAAGCAATGGCTGGGCGTCGATCCGGAGAAGTTGACCGCCACGGTTTTTACAAACGATGAAGAGGCCTTTCGTATCTGGCAAACGGATATCGGTCTGTCGAACGACCGGATTCAGCGACTGGATGAGTATGAAAACTTCTGGCCAGCCGGGGCGCCCACCGATGGCCCCGACGGCGTGTGCGGACCGTGTAGCGAGATTTTCTATCACGCGGACGGGATTGGAAGAAGTAACGAGGTCGAGATCTGGAACCTCGTGTTTACGCAGTTCAATCGCAGCGGTGATCCGCCGGACAATCTGCATCCCCTGCCCCACCGGAACATCGACACGGGCATGGGACTGGAACGGATCGCGGCCGTGATGCAGGGCGTGGATACGAACTTTCATATCGATATTCTCCGCCCGATCGTGGAGGCGGGTGCCGAAATTACCGGCATGGCGTATCAAGCGGATTCCGATTCAGGAAGATTTCTGCGTCGTATCGCCGATCATGTCCGGGCCTGTACCTTTGCCATTCACGAAAACGTCTACCCCGGGCCATCCAAGGCCGAGTATGTGATTCGCCGCCTGCTGAGGCGGTGCACGCTGGAGGCCCGGCAGTTGGGCAAGCAGGATCCGTTTCTCTATCGGATGGTGCCGGCCGTGGTGCAGGCCATGCAGCATCCCTATCCGGAACTCGCTGACTCATCCGAACGCATCCAACAGGTGATCCAGAGCGAAGAAGAAAAGTTCCTCAGGACATTGGACCAGGGATTGGACCGCATCGAGCGGATCTTCGACGAGATGCAGTCGGGCCATCGGACTCAAGTCGATGGCGGCGAAGCGGCCGATTTGTACCAGACGTATGGGATCCCGCCCGAGTTGGTCGAGTCCATCGCTCACGATCGCCATTGTGAATTTGACTGGGCGGGCTTCCAAGCCGCGATGGCCGAACATGGCGAGAAGAGTGGCAAGATTGCTGATACGGTGATGGGGGACTTTGGTCCCATCGACGAGATCAAAAAGGAAGTCAAGTCGACCCGGTTCACGGGCTATGAAACCTGTGAATCGTCCTGCCTGGTAGTGGGGCTGGTGGAAGCCGAACAACGTCTGGAATCTCTGACGCAATCAACGCATCCCGATCAGATACTGATTCTCGATCGAACGCCGTTTTATGCGGAATCGGGAGGCCAAGTTGCGGATACGGGGACCGTCGTTGGTCCCTGTGGGGTCTTTCTGGTTGATGATGTGCAAAAAGACGGAGGAGTATACGTACACCATGGCCACGTGAAAGAGGGGACCATCCGCCAGGGTGATCAGGTGTCAGCGGTTGTTGATACGGACCGTCGTAACGCGATCCGTCGCGCACATACCGCCACGCATATTCTACACCATGCTCTGCAATCGATACTTGGTTCCCATGCGCAGCAACGTGGATCCAAGGTAACCGACGATTGGTTGCGGTTTGACTTTTCCAATTTGCAGGCGGTGACCATGCAGGAATTGGCAGAGATTGAAGAAATCGCCCGCCAACGAATTGCCGCCGCGTCAACAGTAAATGCGGAAATCCTGCCGCTGGCCGATGCCCGGTCGCGGGGAGCCATGATGTTGTTTGGTGAGAAATATCCAGACCCGGTCCGGATGATCTCCATCGGAGAATTCAGCCGTGAGCTGTGCGGTGGTACGCATCTGGATAATACGGTCGAAGTCGGCGGATTCGAGATCATTGCGGAGGAAAGCGTATCTTCGGGTACACGTCGCATCGAGGCACTGACAGGGATTCGCGCCCAGGAAAACCAACGACTGACAGAAGATGCCATGGCGCGGCTGCGCGATCTGCTGAATGCCGGGGAAGCGAATCTGGTGGCGGCCTTCGATGAACTGCTGGATCGCATCAAGAATCTCAAGAAACAGTTGGCAGCCGGAAAAAAAGTCGAACTCAAGTCGAAATCATGGAGCGACGGGTCAAGCCTGGACTATGACGGTCGCCGCGAAGCTTTGCGAACGTTGGCCCGGACTCTGAATGTTCCGGTCTCCGAGGTTGTCAATCGCATACAAGCTCTGCTGGATGAGGCCCAGTCGCTACAGCAGCAGGTCGATCAATTGAGTGATGCGCCTCAGGTCGATGCGGCCGATTTGCTGTCCGCCGCGGAAGATATTCAGGGGATCGCGGTCATTGTCCGAGATCTGCCAATGTCCAACCCCAACCTGATGCGACAGTTGATCGATCAGGTTCGAAAGCAAGGCAGTCCGACAGCGGTTTTTCTGGCTACCGCGCAAGCTACGAATAAAGTATTGCTGGTGGCTGGCGTCAGCCGCGAATTGGTCGACCAGGGTATCCGAGCTGGCGACTGGGTCAAGGAAATTGCACCATTGGTGGGTGGTGGCGGAGGAGGTAAGCCCGATCTAGCACAAGCGGGTGGCAAGCAGCCGGAGAATATTCCTCAGGCGTTGCAGGCAGCACGCGACTATCTGCACGCCCGGCTGACGGCCCATCCGGCCTGATTCACGACGACCATTTGACCGTCAACAGATTGTCAATCTGGTCCACACCTTCGATTTGACGCAGTGCTTCCTGGGCCATCTGTTTCTCAAAATACGAGGTGACCTGGCCCTCCAGCGTGACCCGCCCCTCAGTCGTGCGGAAATGGAGTTGATTTCTGTTGAGGTGCGGGTGATGCAGAATCGCCAGTTTGACTTGCTCATCAACCCCGTGGGAAGTCGAAATGGTCATGGGTTCAAAGCGGTTTGAGGTAGCCGCGATTCCATTCGACGACACACCCGGACGGTTGCGATGGTACAGGTCTTCCCGTCCTTGGCCAGCATCCTGAGCTAAAGATGAAAGAACCTTTCTGTTGATGCCATCGACCCGTGGATGCCAGCAGCTTGCGGAAAAATTCTCGGTCTGCGCCGTGGTTGCGGAAACCTTGACCGAATAATCGGATTGTCCCGATTGATTTCGGCTTTTTCAGGTGTCGTCAGGCAATGAACTAAACAAGTAGACAGGTAACGGTTAGCGTCAGGATCAGCGTTGCGATCAGACACTGACCGATTGCGAATTTCATGCGAAAACGGCTGGCGAGTTTCGGGTCTTTGGCAGCCAGACGGATCATATCGATACGCCGCATCAGACTGGGATGCGTCATCGACGAGCGATCCACCTGTTCAGGATAGTGGTAGGCGAATCGCAACAGCGCGTCAGTCATCGCCTGAGCCAGTCTGGTCGCCACCGGTGGCGACAAATGGCCATCCGGCGCACAGGCACCAATCGCATACAGGTCAGCTTCAATTTCCATATTTCTTGAAAGCCAGGCCGTGATCGCGGTGATATAAACCAGGAACATCAGCCCCAAGAACAGCCGATAGTCCACCGGCCAGCCATGGTTCGTAATCAATGGATGGAAGAAAGCCTGTAGCACGTGGTCCGGATCCAGTTCCATCGCTGCCAGTGAAAACGCCGGTAGCAGGATGAAGCCAATCCGAATCGGTAGATGACGCAACCTCACGTGACCTGCCTCGTGTCGCAAGATCGCTCGCAATTCATGTTCCGGATACGAACTGAGCAACCGATCCGAGATCATCAATAACCGGAATCCGGGCAGGATACCGGTGACCACCGCATTGACCACCTGACCGCCAGTTTCCCAAACACGAACGTCGCGGACCCGCATCCGATGTGCGGCGCACAGATCCAGCAGTGTTTGTCGACCCTCCTTCACGGTCAGCGGGCGATTCCTCCAGATCAGCTTGACCAGAAACGGCATCAGGCAAAGCGCGGCCGAGACCGTCGCCAGAATCAGCAGGTTCTTGGCCAGCACCGGTAATGGTCCCAGAACGTCCCGTGAGTCCTTGATGACGATCATCACCAACAGCGGAGCCAATATCACCAACAAATGGACCCGGCATTGAATCGAAAGAAATCGCATACGCGAAGGTAACGAGACATCATCCGGAGCCGACAACTTCTGCCATTCGAATAACACCAACCAGGAAAGGACCAAAGACAACAGGCAGGGCCCCATAATCAGCAGTTCATCCAGAAGAAGCTGATCGATTTGCCAGTCGTCACGCACGACATCGTGCCACTGTAAAACGGCAGCGATCGTCAAAACGGAAATGAACCAGGTGGCCATGTGCAGCGGGACAAACCAGCGAGGCAGATACATTGGCGTCGACAAGTCGCCCCAACGGAACCGGGTATTCCGCAACCAGATCGGCAAAGACGCGAACAAAGGAGCGACCAGCACGCAGAGGACCATCAGAAGCGAATAGATGGCGCGGGGTAACGACTCGGTATGCCCGGCCGACACCGACTCGCTTAACATCAATACCAGAATGATCGTCAGCCCGATCAGAACCGTCATCGTCGGTCATCAACCCGTTGCTGGTGCATTGTCACAAACATCGCTGCAATTTCGAGACTATTCGGTCAGCTGGGTTTTTCGAGCGGCTAAATTCGTTGATCGTTGTGGATGCGGAGCAAATGGCTGGACCCCTTTGGGAGACAACGATTGGGCCGGTTGCAACGGCCGATTGGCGTTTGGAATGAGCCCGTTAAACGCTGACGAAACTCCGGAAGAGCCGGCGGTTCGCTCAAGTTCTAATCGTCAAGATCTTCCAGTTTCCGGCGGTGACGCATCTCGGAAACCAGCAAGGCCGTTATCGGCACTCCGGAGGACAGCGGTGGTGCCTGCTCTGCTTTGGCAGCTTAACTTCGGTAGCGTAACTTCGGCAGCGAATCAGCCGATTCTGGCGCGTTATGAAAGCCAGTCGGGCGCGCTATCTTTCGATGGCAGGCGGATCAGCGTTGCTGATTCCATGCCTTCGAACTGACGAACTTTCTGCATCGTCGATTCGGAAACCGGCATGTCCAGATTGAGAACACCGATGGCTGGCCCCCCCGCCATTTCATCTCGGCGACCCACGGCCATCTGGGCGATATTGACCTGTTCTTCGGCCAGCACGTTTCCGACATAACCGATCACTCCCGGCGTGTCACGGTGGGTGAAGATCAGCAGGTTGCCGTCCATGTAGGCATCGGTGCGATAATCGCCCAGCCGAACGAGCCTCGGCATATCTTTGCCGAAGACGGTTCCTCCGGCATGCAACGATCGACCATCGCCAAGTACGGTGGCGGAGACGACACTGGCAAAAGCTCCCGGCGTCGGATTCGATTGAGTGTTGATCTTGATGCCGCGGTCGGTGGCGATCGCTTCGGCATTGACGATATTGACGTTCTCCGCCGCCGACATCAGCAGGCCAGCGCAGAAAGCGGATTTCAAAATACGGTGGTCCTGTTTGGCAATCTCTCCCTGCAGATCCAGTTCCACCGATTCAATGGCGCCCCCGTGCCAACCAGCGAGCAGAATGCCCAGGCGGTAGGCCACGTCCAGGTAACCGCGAATCTGGTCCAAGACGCTGGGATCGATCGCGATCGTGTTGACGGCGTTGCGAATCTCGCCCTTCTTGAGATAGTTGATCAGCAATTCGACCGCTTCGACTGCGACCTGGATCTGTGCCTCTTCCGTGCTGGCGCCCAGATGCGGTGTGCAGAGAACGCCGGGCATTCCGAACAGCGGACTGTCCGTGCAGGGCTCCGAAGAATAAACATCCAAGGCGACACCACCCAGCTGTCCGCTCTTCAAGCCATCGGCAAGCGCCTCTTCGTCGTAAATGCCTCCACGAGCGCAATTGATCAATCTCGCACCCGGCTTGATCCTGGCAACCTGTTGCTTACCGATCAGTCCTTTTGTCTCTTCCGTCAACGGGGTGTGCACGGTCAGGTAGTCGATTTCCGGTAGCAAGTCATCGACCGTTTTGACCGGTTTCAATCCCAGCTGTTCCATCTGCTGATCCGAAAGATAAGGGTCAAAACCCAAGACTTTCATCCCGAAAGCTCGCGCCGGGATGCGACTTCCTGTCCTATCCGTCCCAGTCCAACCACTCCCAGTGTTTTGCCCAGCAACTGGTGGCCCTTGAATTTCTTGCGATCCCATTTGCCATCCAGCAGACTGGCATAGGCCGGTGCGATATTTCTGGACAGTCCCAGCATCAAAGCAAAGGTCTGCTCTGCCGTGCTGACGGTATTTCCGCCAGGCGTATTCATCACCACGATTCCCAGTCGCGTGGCGGCCTGTTTATCGATGTTATCGGTGCCCACGCCCGCCCGGGTGATCCCCTTCAGTCGAGTGTTGCCCTGCAGCGAGTCCGCGTCGATCTTGACCCCGCTACGACACACGGCGCCGTCGAAGCGGTTCAGAACGTCGTGCAATGCCTGGCCAGCCAAGCCGGTGTGGACTTCAAATTCAATTCCGTCCGTCGATTCGAGAATCTGCAGGCCTTCATCGGCCAGATTATCCAGTACGACGATATTAACCGTCTGGGTGTTGGGAGAGGCAGGTGCTTTCGCCTGATCGGCAGCGACAGTCATTTTCTTCATCCAAAAAAGGTCAACGATCGAACGACCGTATTTTACGGATGAAGGTGGGCCTTCGCGAGAGGCGATCCACGTTTAATTCACCGGGTGGTGGTTTGCGTCTGCTGAGCCAGTCGCACGTTGATCTGTTGAATCCGCTGAGCCACATCCGCCTGGCGATTATCCAACGCCAAGGCCCGGTTGTAGTTGTCGAGTGCCAGATTCAACTGCCCCTGCTGTTCGCGGACGTAGCCCAGGGCTTTCAACGCCCGTACGTTGGCGCTGTCGACGCGAACGGCGTCAGAAAGCAAATCGGTCGCTCGCCGGTTATCACCAAATTCCTGGTACAGCCGGGCCATTTCGATCAGTGGTTCTGCCGATTGAGGTTGTCGCAGTTTCCAGTTTTCGACCAGCTCAAACGCGTCCTTTTCCCGACTGGACTCGATCAACAGCACGGCCAAGGCGCGATGCGCGTCCACATTACTGTCATCGATCGCAATTGACTGGCGGAATAGTTGTTCGGATTGGGCAATCCATTGCGGATTTTGCGATTGCTTGCCCAGTTGGTAATAGCTGGATGCGAGGTTGTAATAGGCGTCGGAACTCTGGGGATCCAATGTCAGGGCCCGCTGAAAATCCGTGATCGCCTGGGAATACTGCCCCGACTCGTAGGCCTGACGTCCCTTGTTGTTGTTGCGATTGACAGCCATGTTGCAGCCGCAGACTGCGACGCAGACTATAAGCAATCCAATCGAAACTAATTTCCACGGATACCGGATAAGCATCATGACGTAGGTGCCGCTTTGACGTCGATTACACTCGTGGGCACACTAGGCGAAGTCGTGATGGCTGGCAAGAGCAACCGTGGCAACAAGAAACCCGGTAGAACCGGGTTGATGTTCGAGCGACCATTGGTTTCCGACGCTGGCTATCCTGGTGATGCAACCTCGTCTACAGGACCTGACTCTGCAGTTCCTGTTCAAGAAACTGGTCATCGCAATCTTCGACGTCAGCGGGCGCGGACTGGGGTGTCGCAGGGCTCTCGGGCGTATAGGCGCCAGTTTGCTCAGCAACCTGTCGATAGCCCAGGCCGCGGATAACTTCCAGGATTTCGCTGCAAGTTGGGAACATGCGACCGCTGGCACGTTTGTATTCATCCAGAGCATGCATGAATTCGATCTCGGCCTCGTTGTATTCCCGTTCGCAGGTCGTGGGATCGATCTGACGTCGTCGTTTGTTTTTTCGGCGTTCGGGCGTAAAGGCCTTGGTCTCCGCGTTAATGCGACGGTCTTTTCCGCTGCGTGTGCCTGTTTCATTCAATTGATCAAGTTTCGCTGGGGGCGTCGACTTTGTCTTGCGTTTGGCCATCATTTTTCCCGGGAACGAGTTGGTTTTTTCAGGAATTTGGCATCGCCGGGTAACGGCGAATGCAGGCAAGCGAGAGTGGTTGACTTGGCCGCTGTCCATGCGCCGCTCGAATTGCCCGAGCAAAAATAAACCAGTTGGGCAAACCTGGGGCAAAATTCCGAAATTTTGTCGAGGATGGAATCGGTCCGTCATGCCGGTCCGGCGCTTTTGACGGTTATAGCGGTCGCGCGGCGGACAGTCCGGCCGCAAAAGGGGGTGAAATGGCCGACCATCAGGTGCAGTCTTGATGGCAACGCATCAGGCAAGCTGTGCCCGATTTCCGTTGGCAGACCACGCCATGAACTGATGGGCCGGTTGAGTATGGCTTCGACTAAGATCGGGCTTCGCTTCCGTGGTCTTGGCGCGTTCCTGCCATGACCTTTGCAGCCAATCGAAACACATCGAAAGTGCCTTGAACGATCGAATGGGTGGTAATTCGGTTGAAAAGTTATACAGATCGTACTGATTCAGGCGGTTGCTGATCTGGGCCAGTGTTTCCAGTCTGGCCTGATTGACACCATCGTGATGAACCTCAGCGGCCGGATTGAAGTGCATGGCAATTGCCTGACCGGCTCCCCGATCTTTTGGCTCGTTGATGGAGAGTGCAATCGCCAGCAGCAACATGGCAGCCAAGCTGGCGGCGACAGCAATCCATCGGCCACGCTGGCGCTCTGGTGCATGGCCGACCACCAGATCCTGCAGGCCCAGGTTTTCCAGCTTGAGCTTCATCGAATCGGTATCGCGAAGGAATTCGGTATGCAGCAGTGAGTAGGCTATCAACGACCGCTGACAATCGGGACAGCCAGCGCAGTGGGCGCCCAGCAAACCATCCGTCTCCGGATCAATCCGCTGATCCAAAAGCGACTGAATCCTTAAATCAAACTGTTGGCAGTCCTGGATCACCCAAAACCCCTCGCTTCCTGAGCTTTGTTACAATTTCGCGGCGAGCGCGATGAACCCAAGTCTTTACGGTACCTATCGGGATGGACATGGTTTCAGCAATATCGGCGTAAGCCATTTCTTTTTCGTGAAATAGCTGAAACACCTGCCGGTATTCGTCACGCATCTGCGCCAAAGCCCAATCGATTTCCTCGCTCAACAGTCTGGCTTCGTCGTTGATGGCACGTCCATCAGGAATCGGATGTTCCAAAGACAGACTGCCGGGGCGACGCATTCTTTTGGCCAGCCGCGTTCGGCAACGATTGCCCGCGATTGTCAGCAGCCAAGGTTCAAATGCGCGATTGGGATCCCAGCGGTGCAGGTTGCGGACAACGCGGATCATGGTCTCCTGCGTTGCATCTTCCGCGTCTTCCTTCTGCCCCAACATGCGGTAGCACAATCCAAATACGCGGCCGCGAAAACGGTCCACCAGTTCGCCCAGCGCGATTTGATTTCCTGCCAGACATTTGTCTACCAGAACCGACAAGTCACTGGCCAAAACGCACTCCCCGATGTCTCTGACTCAATAGCGAACGGCGACCCGACCCAGGATTCGATAAATCTGAATCATCCTGAAACACGTCCTTCTGTTCGCCATCGGACGGCGCAACTTGGGGAACGTTGGGCAATAAATCCGAAAAAATGGCTACGTGTTCGTATAACGTTGAAAAATCAGCAGCAGAAAAGTCAGCTATTGCCGCACGCGACGTTGGCTGGCCTGTCGCGAGTGGTACTGCGGAATATCCGCATTCCGTTGAGAAGCAGGTGAAGGCATTTATCTGCGATTGAAGAACTTCTTGAGCACCTCGCCAGCCGCTTCGGTCGAATCCTCGTGGCTGAATTTGGGAAGTGGTGGCAATTTGCCGTATTTCTTCTTCTTGCTTTTCTTGTCGTCGCCGTCCGCTTCCTCGTCCGCTTCGTCATCGGATTCGTCGTCGCCATCGGTGGTCGCTTCGGTCGCCTTCTCCTGTTTCTGAATCGGCGAGTCCGAATTGCCCACCAAGGCTTCCAAATCCTCCAGCGAGAATTGTACCGTTTCGGAGGATTCGAATGAGCCGTTCAACGGCGTGTCGTCAGGTTCGCTAAGCCAATCCGTAATGCTTTCGTCGAAATTGTCATTGTTCGATGGTTTTGGCTGTTTGGCGGTTCGAACGGCGGCGTCAGCCACATCCTTGACTTTGGGTTTCTTGTTGCCTGGTTTGACCGGGTCGATGACGACTTCAAAGTTCAGTCGACCGATCCGCAGGCGATCACCCGACTTCGCCAAATGCACCTCTTTCAGCTGCTCATCATTGACAAACGAGCCGTTTCGGCTGCCCAGATCTTCGATTTCTACCTTGCCATCCTTCAGTCGGATGGCACAGTGTTGGCGACTGACCAGATCACTGGCAGGCCGCAGATGAGCCGTTTCTCCGCGTCCAATGATAAACTCCGGCACATTGATCTTGATTTCTCTGCCGTCGTTCTTGCCCCCAACCACCTTAAGAAATGCTTGCATCCCGAATCTTCCTCTTCCGTTGGTCGCCAAACCACTGGGTGCCCAATTCAAGCCGACTGTTGTAAGTCGATACAGTCTGTTTTTCGACCCGTCTAACGCCCAGATTCATTATCTTTCATAGATTTTTAATGTCAAACAATCGGTGGTTTTCGTCGTGTTAATGGTGAAAAACGTGCCGCAGACATCTTATTTCTGGTAACGGTTTGGGTCTTGGGCGGAAACTGCCCGGCGTTCGAGATTCCAGGCAGAGGTGCCGAATCGATCGTTTACGATCTGTGCTGCCAGTCGCTGTTCGAGCTGACTGAGCTCGCTGTCCAGAAGCCGCATCCCGAGGCATTGTCCCACAGCGGGAGCCAGCAGTCCGACAAATTCCCTCGGATCAATTTGGCGGCCCGAGATTTCCTGGACGCCGGGTAACTGGGTGGCAAATCTGGAGCGGGCCAAAAGAATACTACCGTGTTGCAGGACCGCACGTTTGGCTCTTCGTTGAGCGCTGCCGACAATCTTGCAGCCATCCAGTAGCAGATCGCCGCTGCCACACCGAAGAAAGCAGAGAAATTCCGGTTTTGCCGATGGCGGGCTGACCTGATCCTGGCAGGTAACTGCGTTAATCGACCAGTTTCGCAGGACGTCGGCAATGCAGGCGTGAAGCAACCGGTAGACTTCGGTGTTGCGTTTCGCCCAGCGGTTGGAACTGGGAAAGCAGATGCTGTAAGTCACTTCCCGGTCGTGAACAATGGCACCTCCTCCGGAGGCGCGACGCACCATTGGGCAATCCAGACTGTCTGGATGCAACGGTCGATCGTCCACCGTCTGGAAGTAGCCCAATGACAATGTAGCAGGTGCCCAGGCATAGAATCTCAACACTGGAATCCCGGTGTCTTCGATGCTTTCCAGCAACGCCTGATCCGTCGACATGTTCCAGTCTCCGGCCGCTGGCGGGTCGATGATCAATCGCAACGTTTCCGGGTCTTTCGTCACTCGAGATCAGTCGGTCTGGTAATCCGACATCGGCGGACAATTGCAGGCAAAATTGCGATCGCCATAGACATTGTCGACGCGGTTGACCGCCGGCCAGAACTTGTTTGAAGGCGCGACGCCTGGGGGACATACCGCCTGTTGCCGAGTGTATACCCGTTGCCAGTCGGCATCCAGAATATCCACGAGCGTATGAGGTGCATGGCGAAGTGGGCTATCTTCCAATTCGATCCTGCCCGATTCAATCGCCCGGATTTCCTCGCGAATCGAAAGCATGGCCTCACAGAAACGGTCGAGTTCCCGCTTGGATTCGCTTTCGGTGGGTTCGATCATGATTGTGCCGGGCACCGGCCAGGACATGGTCGGCGCGTGGAATCCGTAATCCATCATCCGTTTGGCGATATCTTCTTCGGTCACGCCCGTGGATTCCTTGATGGGGCGAATATCGACAATGCATTCGTGAGCGACACGGTCATTGCGACCGCGGTACAGAATTTCAAAATCACCGTCCAGGCGTTTGGCGATATAATTTGCATTCAAAATGGCAACCTGGGTTGCTTTCGTCAGTCCGATGCCACCCATCATGCGGATATACGCCCAGGAGATCGGCAGAATGGCAGCGCTGCCGAACGGAGCCGCGGAAACTGCGAATACTTCCGATTCTCGACCGCCACTGCCACTGATACCATGGTCAGGCAGAAAGGGAGCCAGGTGTTTCTTGACGCCGATGGGTCCTACACCTGGCCCACCACCGCCATGTGGTATGCAGAAGGTTTTGTGCAGATTCATGTGAGAAACATCCGCACCGATTTCGCCAGGAGAAGTCACGCCTACCATGGCGTTCATGTTCGCCCCGTCCAGGTACACCTGTCCGCCCGCGTCATGAATCCAACGGCAGACTTCACGGACGCTTTCCTCGAATACGCCGTGCGTGCTGGGGTAAGTGATCATCAAGCTGGAAAGCCTGTCAGCATATTTTTCGATCTGATGTTTCAAGTCCTCCAGATCAATGTCTCCCTGTTTGTCCGTTTTGACGACGACCACGTGCAAGCCCATCATGGTGGCACTGGCCGGATTGGTGCCATGAGCAGAACTGGGAATCAGGCAGATATCCCGATCGCCCTCACCGATGCTCTGGTGATATCTTCGGATCGCCAACAGTCCAGCGTATTCGCCCTGAGCCCCGGAATTTGGCTGCAGCGAGACGGCGTCGTAACCCGATATTTCGATCAGCCAGTTCTCGAGCTCTTCGATCATTTGCCGATATCCCTGCCATTGCTCTGCCGGTGCGAACGGGTGCATATCCGAAAACTCCGGCCAGGTTACCGGGATCATCTCGACGCTGGCGTTCAACTTCATTGTGCAGGAGCCCAGCGGAATCATCCCGTGGGTCAGAGAATAGTCCCGGTTTTCCAAACGCTTGAGGTACCGCAACATCTCCGTTTCACTTTGATACTGGTGAAAAACGGGGTGTTCCAGAAACGCAGACTGGCGTTGCAGTTCGGTAGCAATGCGTGGCGGGCTGCCGGATTCCCAGGCGGCCGGTCGTGACGCACCAAACACCTCCAGCAATTTCTCCATGTCTGCCGTGGTGGTGGTTTCATCCAGGCTGACACCGACGCGGTGCGGATCAATCACTCGCAGGTTGATCTCGGCCTGGTTCGCCTTGCGAAGAACCTCGGCCTGGTCATCCGTCTGGATGGACAGGGTATCGAAATACGATTCATGGTCCAATTCGTAGCCGGCGGCCGTCAGGCTGTCCGCCAGTATCCGGGTCAACGTGTGGACTCGGGAGGCGATTGTGGTCAACCCCTGCGGACCGTGATACATGGCATAAAACGCCGCCATGTTGGCAAGCAACGCCTGTGCCGTACAGATGTTCGAGGTGGCTTTGTCGCGACGAATATGTTGTTCCCGCGTCTGCATCGCCATTCGCAATGCGGTCTGGCCTCGCCGATCTTTCGATACCCCGATGATCCGCCCCGGTAATGAACGTTTATAAATTTCCCGCGTGGCAAAGAACGCGGCGTGCGGTCCTCCAAAGCCCATGGGAACACCGAAGCGTTGGGAGTTGCCGATCGCGATGTCGGCTCCCAATTCCCCCGGCGGTTTCAGCAACGTCAGACTCAGCAGATCACAGGCCACGGCAACGATCGCCTGTTGTTCATGGGCCGCCTGAATAAAGGGTTGAAGATCTTCAATTTGGCCGGTGCTGCCCGGATACTGCAGCAAGGCTCCAAAGATGTCGTCCTGAGGAAACTCCGAAACCGGACCCGACAGGATCGTAAAGCCAAAATATCGGGCTCGTGTTTTGACAACATCCAGAGTCTGGGGATGGACATCGTCGGCCACGAAAAACAACTGGCTCGACTTCTTGCCCGCCCGTTTAGCCATGGCCATCGCTTCGGCTGCCGCCGTCGCTTCGTCCAGCAAAGACGCGTTTGCGATCTCCATGCCTGTCAGGTCCATCACCATCTGTTGAAAATTCAACAGCGATTCGAGCCGACCCTGGGAAATTTCCGATTGATAGGGCGTATAGGCCGTGTACCAGCCGGGATTTTCCAGAACATTTCTGAGAATCACTGGCGGAACCAGCGTCCCGTAGTAGCCCATTCCCAAGAAGGATTTGAATACTCGATTGCGAACGGCATATTCTCGCAACTGGTGTAATGCCTGATGCTCGGTCGTGGGATCCGGCAATGCCAGTGGCTGTTCGGACAGGATGTCGCCTGGAACGGTCGTCTGAATCAGTTTCTGCAGCGAGCCCACGCCGACGGTCCCCAGCATTTTGCGGATGTCCTGATCGCTGGGGCCGATATGCCGCCGGATGAAGTCATCCTGCTGCAACTGCTCCGAAATCCTGTCTGCCTTGCACGGATTCATCGGTTCGTTAATGACCGTCGCCATGAAAATTCAATCCTGTCCGCAACCGGGAAATACTCTGCATGAAACGCAAATACCAACCGCTCTGACGCTGTTCAGTTAATTAACCGTCTACTTCGTCGCACATTTTTTCGTAGGCCTCAAGATCCATCAGATTCTCAAGTGCCGCAACATCGGCCAACTTAACCTTGATCATCCAGCCTTCGCCGTACGGATCGGAACTGAGTGCTTCCAGATGGTCTGGTAAGGTGGTGTTCACATCAACAATCTCACCGTTAACCGGACTGTACAGATCACTGGTCGCTTTGACGCTTTCGACTTCTCCAAAGGGTTCTCCGAAGGAGACGGCTGTTCCTGTTGCCGGCAAATCCATGAAAACCAGGTCGGTCAGGGCCTCAATCGCATGCGAAGTCAGGCCGACGGTGGCAATTTTCGATCCGTCTTCTTCTTCCACATAGGTCCATTCGTGCGTTTCCGCATAAAGCAATTCGGATTTGTCCATTGTACGACTCCGGGTTGGTGGTTGGTTCGCAGCGTAACGCTGGTTTAGCTGCGCGAGTAGAATGGCAACGGGACGATTCGCGCGGTACACGATTTTCCCCGAATGTCGACCTGCAAGCTCGTCGAGGATTCGGCAGTATCGGGCTGAACGTAACCCATCGAAATTGATTGCTCAAGCGTAGGAGAAAATGTCCCACTGGTCACTTCGCCTACGACACGATCCCCATCAATAAGCGGGCAATGTTGGCGGGCGACACGACGTCCGTCGAGCACGATGCCGACTCGCCGCGGAAGATTCGAATCCTGGCGGGCAGCCTGGATGGCATCCCGCCCGATGAACTGCCGCTCCTTGCAATTAATTGCAAAATCCAGTCCGGTCTGGGCAGCATTGGTCTGCTCGTTCAGTTCATGTCCGTACAGGGGCATGGCCGCTTCCAGACGCAGCGTATCCCGCGCGGCCAGCCCATTGGCTTTGCCTCGGACGGCGATTGCCCGTTCGTATATCTCTTCCCAGATCTCCATGGCGTGCCGATTGTCGGTGATGATTTCGCAGCCGTCTTCGCCGGTATAGCCGGTTCGACTGACAATCGCTTCCGCTCCGCAGACCCTGGTGCTGGTCCCGGTGTAGTATTTCAACTGGTCAGGTTCGATGTCGCAAATTTCACTGACCATCGCGTTGGCGCTGGGCCCCTGGCAGGCAATCATCACCGTATCGAGCGTGCGATCCTCCAGTTCAAACGAATCGGATGGCGTACGATGGGCCTCGATCCAGTTTCGGATCTTGTCACGGTTGCTGGCGTTGACCACCATCATGAAGTACGGCTTCCCGTCCGCATCGGGCAGGTGGTAAATCAGCACATCGTCCAGAATCCCTCCCTGCTCATTGGTCATCAACGCATACCGAATGCGACCGACGCTCATCCCATCGACGCGACGTGTGGCCAGGCGGTCGAGAAATTTGTCGACCGTTTTGCCCTTGAAAAAGAAGCGACCCATGTGCGAAACATCGAACATGCCGATCGCTTTCCGCGTTGCATGATGTTCCTCGATGATGCTGGTGTACTGAATCGGCATCGACCAGCCGGCAAAATCGACCATGCGGGCATCATGAGCGGCATGCCACGCATGTAACGCAGTCTGCCGCAATTCGTTAACCGTACTCACACAGAACCTCTCGAACCATTCGCATCCGCAGCCAGCGAATCGCAAACTTCATTACCATTTTCATGGCAACGGCGTGGGGAATTTCATTACTCAAAGAACTGACCTCATTGTAGACAAAACAAGACCCTTCGCCAGCCATCAGCCAGACTTGCGCGAGCTGCTTTTGGATCACGGCACGATCGATGCTGGCCCTGGTTTTCGCTGGACGGCTGCAGCGGAATCGGCTTTAAGCCTATATTAAAATTGTTGTGCAACCGGTCGAGGATCGGTTGGCCTGACGTCCCGCCGCCCGCCCACTGCGTCTACCGGATGCGAACCGTTCCCAATAACACGTCACCAACGACCGAACGGCCCCACCATCCGATGGAAGCCGGACCGCTGTTTGCTCGTCGAGAGCGGACATTTCTGGTTCTGGCCGGCCTGTTTCTGGGATCCTTGACGATGCTCAATATCCTTGGCATCAGCCGGTTTCTGGTCCTGTTCAGTATCGACAACACCGATGCGGGCATGGTTTGGAAGTGGGGGCAATGGGGAGATATTCCGTTTGCCCTGGCCGTCGGGGTACTGCCCTACCCCATCACGTTTCTCTGCACGGATTTGATCAGTGAATTCTGGGGGCGGCAACGGGCGAACTGGGTGGTGACGGTGGGGTTGATGCTGAACTTCTGGGTGGTGTTCATTCTCTGGTTGGGCGGTGTCATGCCTCAGGTGCCCGTCATGGATCCTGCCACCGGATTGCCAGCGATTGAAAACCTGACCGTGGAGCATGGTCATCTGGTCGATCGGGATGCCTTCGTTTTCTACCACATTCGGGCACTGACGTTCGGTGCCGTGGTGGCCAGCATGTTTGCCTACATGGCGGCTCAGTTCTGCGATGTGTATCTGTTCCATTTCTGGAAACGGCTGACACAAGGCAAACACCTGTGGGTCCGAAATAACGGGTCGACTCTGGTCAGCCAGTTGGTGGACACCGTCGCCGTGATCCTGATAACGCAATTCTACGCCCATGCTTTGCCACCGCCGGCTGCGGGTGTCTCGTTGACGCAACATCTGTTGACATTGATCGCGACCGGCTACGTGTTCAAGATGATGATCGCCCTGGTCGATACGATCCCTTTCTATCTGCTGGTCGGCTTCATGAAGCATTACCTCGAATTCGATCCGGCGGAAGAATAGCGATTGGGTCAGACGGCCAGACTGCCGTTGGGCCGCACGTCCATCGGAGCGCAACGTTGGGTCTTTAACGCGCGTTCGTGAAGCTGGTCCGCGGACCCGGCCCGTGCCGATGGCAAAGACGGCCGCCTAACGGTCATTCGCCGCCGGACTCTGCTGGGGTCGCTCGACCAGCAATTCGCCCACCTCCGAATCCCAGACATAACTTTGACCCTCGGGCAATTCGGGCAATTCAATGCGATTGAATTCGATGATCCTGGACATGAATTCTTCCTCAGTTTTGGGCTTGAATCCGTGTTCGGCTTCGTACAAGTTCAGCGCTTGCTGCACTTTCAGGAACTGGACTTTTTGACTGGCATTGAAGTAGGCCTTAACCGGTGTACGCAGGATGCCCTCCTTGTCTCCGATAATCTGGCCCTGTTTACCTACACCGGCTTCCGCCTTGACCCGCTCCACTTCCAAGGGTTCCGATTTCGGGTTCGTCGATTCAACCGGTTGCGGTTCCTTGCAACCCGTCAACGCGGCCAATAACGTGATCATCAGAAGGCATAACAGGTTTCGCATGGCGGTTTCTCTTTCAAGTTCAAGCTGGATCTCTGCTCCGGGAACCGGATCCGTTCAGGGCAGAACATTAAATCTCGGTTGACGGCTGCGAATCAATTCTGATTCATAAGCGCGTCGGACCATTAATTCCTTCGCACGCGAATCAACGGGAAAAACGTGGATCTCAATTCGGACATCATCTGGATCGGTAACAATCAAATATTCAGCCAGGCGGATATTGCCGTCGTCATTGACATGGCTTGACAGTCGCTTTCGCACGTTTTCCGACTGACCAATATACAGGTAACCGGAATCGTCGTGGAAAATATAAATGCCGGGCTGTGGCGGTACGATGGTCTCATCCGCACGGAAATCCGCTATCGAAAAGGACTGGATGCGGCGATTCCAGGTGGCGATACGAGTGATCAGTTCCGGTCTCAATTGGCGGGTTTTGCGCAGCTGGAACGCCGCCTTGCGGACCTGGTACAGGTCAGCCGTTTCGTTAATGTCCCGGGCGAGTCGATCAAATTCCCGTCGCATTGCCGGTTCTGCCATGATGCGATCGATGGAGACCTGGAACCGATCGATCAGGGAGCGGGTGACGATTTCCGCCACGGGTCGTATATCCTCCGTGACCGAACGGCCCCGCCTGGTCGTTTTGACGGACTTCAATTTTCCCTTCTTGCGCAGATTCAGCAGCACCCAGTTCAATTGCCCTGGTCGCACGTCGGGAACTCGTGCTTGGCAGGCTGCCAGGAAGCGGGCGTTGAGACGGTCGTCAAGAAGGACCTCGTCGCTGGAATAGCCTTCGTGTACTGCAGCAAAGGCCTGGATCACCGCCGCCTCGATCTGCGGTGGCTCATCCGGCAGGCCGCAGAAGGCGAAAACGATCCAGCTGTACAGGTAAACAACGGCCATCCGGCAATATTAGACTGAACGGTTCCCGTATCGCAAGTCAACGATGGATGTCAGGGCATCGGAATCGCGCAATTTTGGCCGCTTGAGGTTGGCGAACCGGTGCTGCCAATCCAACTCAGTTTCGTCGGTCGTCGTCCGTTAGCGGTTGGATTATCTCGAGAGTCCCGTTCCCGTTGATGATCTGCTCACGCTGATCATCCAGTGACTCCATCGGTCGAATCTCCTCCATGGGTTCCATGCCGGAACTGGGGGGGAGCTTCTTAGTTTCAGGCCGTCCGCTTCCCAGGGGTCGACTTGCTCCGGGGGAGGATCGGATTGGGATGGTCTGACCAGTACATCGGACGAACCTCCTCCTTCCCCGAATTCCTCCTGGTCCACCACTTGGCCTTCTTCGTTCCACCAGGTCCAAACGCCGACTGGTTCGTCATTCTCGTAAGTTCCTTCGATCGACTTGATGCCGTTGACATGCCACCATGTCCACGTACCTGTCTTGTCACCCTGTCGGTACTGTCCGGACAAGGCGCGGGTTCCGTTTTCATGCCACCAGAAGAAGGAACCTACCCGAACGTCGTTCTGATACTGGCCGGTCATTTTTCGCTGGCCATTGGCGTGCCAGGCAAGCGTTGGCCCGTGTTGAACGCGGTCTCCCTCCTGACGGTATTCGGCCGGTTGGGCAGCCCACCAGTTATCGTCGCCGTCGAGAACCATCGTGCTGTCCAGATAGAATTTCTCCGCGCTTTTCTGCCGGGGCCGGAAGTAGGAGGTTTCCCGGATCAGTTTTCTGCCTTCGATGTATTCGTCATTGCGGGTAAGCTGTTGTCGGTCATCCCATTCCATCAATGGACCGTCGAGCAGGCCGTCCTTGAAATTGATTACTCTCATTCGTTCTGAATTGGGGTACCACCAGGTGGCTGCTCCATTTCGCCTTCCGGCCTGATAAGGAACTTCCACGATTTTTCGCTGGTGGCGATCGAGAATGACCCAGACGCCGTCCAATTTCCCCTCGCTGAAGGTGGCCTGGGACACGAAGGGGGGATCGAATTGCGGAAACGGCTGAGTGCGAAACATGCCGCTGGAATCAAGCGAGTGCCAACGCTCCCAGGTGCCGTCCATCAGTCCCTCAATGAACTGTCCGCTGGCCATCAGTTCACCCCGCCGGTTGTATAACTGCCAGGGACCGTGGTTGTAGAAGTTGCCGTCTTCATCCTGAATAACCTGCCTCATCAGCTGCGTCTTACCATCCGGATAGCGTTGCCGAATGGTCTGCGGACCGGAGCCTGAGCCATCGTCCAATATGGGACCCTCGAAGTTTCCCGATCGAATTCGCGACAGCAGCTGTTCGTCTGCCGGGGTCCGCCCCTCAGGATAGACGGGTCGCCGCGGATCAACGGTCTGGCCTTGAATCGAGTCGCTTCTGGGTTGAACCGGAACCAGACCAAACCCACCGTCAGTGGGTGCCGGTACAAATCCCGATGAAGGCTGCCCGGGTACCCTCGCATCGATCGGACGGCCCCGCACCGGATTCTGCCGGTTTTGCAAGGGATCAGCGGCACTGCCAGGAAGCTGCGGTGGGCGGAATTGCTGTCCCCAGGCCAGGGGTGGCGAAGCACCCAGCAGAAAGACCAGCCCGATGGTGATCTTCACGAATTCAATGCTGGACAACCTGGGCATGCGACTAAGGCGAGTTTCTAACGGTTCGTTGACATCCAAACGCAATTCGACAGGTCATTTATCGTCGTCTTCCATTATAGCCGTGAACTCGCGTGCTTTTTGCGATTCAATGGGAATATCCGGATGCGGCCGCAACCCGTCAAAAGGCGCAGATTTGCTGCAATTGGTCAGGGCAGAATGGCACAGGCGACAGAGTCTGCGCCAGCGTAAATGCCGAACCGCCTGAAAACGGCTCTTGCCATCGCGAGCAATCGCAAAAACAATAATCGTCTCAAGTGATTCGAACAGGACAATCATGTCGTATTTTGACAAGTCGTTTCCGCACCGCCAGATCGTGGTGGATCGTTGCACGCCAGAAGCCGACAACCCGGACATGATCAGACGTTTGAATCGAATCGAATCGAATTATTCGAGGCTGGACGATATCCTGACGGAATTGGAGGCCAGATTTGAACTCGATGACCGGCTTCCCTTCAATGAATTGGATCGACTGTCCGCTGGCGATCTACCGCGGCAACCGAGGTAACCAGCGTCGGGAAGCCCCTGCGACAGGTGAGGAAGGTCCGCCGAAAGAGGTTCCGCCCAGTAGGGCTTTCCTGGCAGGCCGTTATCGTCCGGATTCGGCTGGAGTTTTCAACTGAGCTACATTTGTTTACGAGGCGGGGCGGTCTACGATCCAGTCCACGGCATTGACGGTCTGAAGAAAGACCTCTGGATTCGGGAGGGACGCCTGGTTGCGGAACCTTCCGAATCGGACGCGGCAGTTCGAGTGTATGATCTGACGGGTCGGGTGGTCATGCCAGGCGGCATCAATATGCACTGTCATATCGCCGGGCCTAAAGTGAATACCGCGCGAAAAATGCAGCCCGAGCAGATGCGACGGCGAAGTGCCCAGAACAACTATGACTCGCCGCTCAGCAGCGTCCCGGATATCTACTCCACAGGACTGCGGTACACGGGACTGGGTTACACCAGTTGCTTTGATGCCGCCGTGTCCCCGTTGGCTTCGAAGTACATCCATCACGAACTGAGCGAAGTACCCAATATCGATGCGGGATTCTATGTCCTGGTAGGCAATAATCATTACGCCATGCAGCGGATTGCCGCGCGTGACAAGGAAGGACTGAAGTCGTTTCTGGGCTGGTTGCTGAATCACTGCCAGGCATTTGCCCCCAAGCTGGTAAATCCGGGCGGCGTTGAAATGTGGAAGCAGCGGGCCGGCGGAAACGCCCGCGACCTGGATCAGGCTGTGCCTGGATTTGAGGTTACGCCTCGCCAGATCCTTTCCGGAATAACGCGTGCGGCCAACGAGTTGCAGTTGCCGCACCCGGTTCATATCCACTGCAACAATCTTGGCATTCCCGGGAACTACACCACGACGTTGGAAACATTGAAAACGGTTCAGGGCCAGCGTGCTCATTTGACCCATATCCAGTTTCACAGCTACGGCGGTTCAGACACGGATGAACGTCAGTGGTGTTCGCAGGTCAGGCCGCTGGCAGATTTCATCAACGCGAATCCGGAACTGACCGTGGATGTGGGCCAGGTCATGTTTGGTGAAACCACCAGCATGACGGCGGATGGACCGCTGGGTTATTTTCTGCACCGTCTGAACGGCGGCAAGTGGTTTTCCAGCGACTGTGAACTGGAGTCCGGTTGCGGCATCGTGCCCATCGAGTATCGCAATCGAAATTTTGTGAATGCCTTGCAATGGGCCATCGGTCTGGAGTGGTACCTGCTGGTTGACGATCCGTGGCAGGTGGTCATGAGCAGTGACCATCCCAACGGCGGCAGCTTCATCGCCTATCCGCAGATGATCCGGTTGTTGATGGACAGCGGGTTTCGCAAGGAGCAGTTGAGACGCGTGAATCCACGCATCCTGCAGCACACTTCGTTGCCCGATCTTGAGCGGGAATATACCTTGTTCGAAATCGCCATCATTACCCGAGCGGGTCCGGCGCGAATCCTCAACCTGGGTCACAAAGGTCACTTGGGGATCGGTGCCGATGCGGACATTACGGTGTACGCACCGGACGCGAACCATGAACGGATGTTTGGCTGGCCGACGATGGTCGTGAAATCCGGGCAGGTCGTGATGGAGGACGGAGAATTCGTCTCGTGTGCCGCTGGAAAACGGCTGGCCACTGACGCCATCTACGATCAGGATCGGAATCCGGACATTGAAGCCTGGTTTACCAGGAACTACTCGATTCCGCTCAAACCCATTTGAACGAAAAGGACCCTGATCCCGCCCGGCGGAGGACGCTTCCTGACAGCGGTCCGTATCGGTCGCTCTGCCGTCCAGCCAGGTTCGTCGTGCCTACATGCCATTCAGTCGATTCAAGATGGACTCGATCTGTTTTTGCACTGCTTGCGGGGCCACCACAATGAAGCTCTGCGTGGCCGAATCGAATAAGACCCGCGTCGGGTTGTCTGCCAAACGATTGGCGGATTGCAGGGACTGCTGAACGAGTTGTGTCAGCTTCTGTTCATCAAGCGAGCCATTCAGAATTGCCGCACAGCAATAGACTTCCAGGCAGGTCGTTGTAGCAACCACTTTCCGAGAGGTAATCTCGAACGTGTCGGGATTGATAACACGCCAGCCGGCATCCAGTGAGTAGGACAACTCATTCAGCAGCTTGCCGATCGTCGGTTCCTGGAAGTCGAACGGGATGATCGTGTTGGGGTTCCAGCCCGAATCCAACAACACGTTCCAGTCGACAATGATGGTGACCCCGGTTTGCCGCTGAATCTCCGCGAGGAAAATTTGCATCGGAAGATCGGACGGAGTCGTCCAGTCAATTTTCCTTTCGCGAGCATCCAGCGACTGCGACCAAAGCGACTTCAGAACCGATGCGTCCTGCGTTCCCTTTCGGACGCCATAGGCCCCGTTCCATTTCTCCAGCAGCGATTCGATATCCGCCAACACCCGCGGGCGATGGTGAACCTGAAAACCACCCTCAACTGCCGATATGGAACAGCTTGCAGCGTCGTCGTTCCAGGAATCAGGTTCAATCAGTTGCTGGACCAGTCTGACAAACGGTAACTGCCAATCCGGATCTTCACGTTCCTCTGTTGGCAAGGCGAGCATCCTGCTTCGGGGCGTTACCCGGTTGCCGATCGTGATGGTGGCCGGTGCCTTTCCATCGTAGTCCAGCACGAATGCGGTGTCGGCGGATTTCGCCGACTGCAGGCCAATCGCGTGCTCAATGACCGATCGGAAATCGGTTTCGGTAAGTTGCAGCTTCTCCAGACGATAATTGAAGTCAAATTCTTCGTCAGCCAGGATGTCGGCGTCGAAAGAGATCGGTACGCCCGTGACCTGGTTGATTTCCGCGATTAACAGCGTAAGCAATTGATCAACATACTGCACACCCTCGCAAGGATCGTCCAGCCGTTTGAAGTTTCGACCGTCCAGTGGTTCCGGCCGTCGCACGAAATACTTGCGCATGCCAACGCGGTTGCGGCGGGGCATCGACGCGATCTGATTGATCTCAAACAGCGACGTCCCTGAATTCTCCAGAGCGTCTGACAACTCACCGAAGTTGGTCTGCAATTCGGCTGACTGCCCCGACGGAATCTTCAGTAATTCGTCAATCCCCGTTCCCAAGGGGGGAGGTTGAGGGGCGTTGGGAGGTTTCGATGGATCGTGGGTTACTTCTGGTTCGGTCGAGACGTTGTTGTCCGAATCCTCGCCGTCGGGTGTTTTGATAACCGCTGGAGCCAGGCTTTCGGCGGCTTCAACCTGGTTTGCTTCCGTTGCATTGTCCTTGTCCCGAACCGCCTGGTCGTGGTCCAGTTCCGCTGCGTCAGAAGGGGCCGCGGGTTCAACTTGAGGAGCCGCGATCTGACTATCTTCACCAGCTAACGATTCGACACCAGCGGGCGTTGCAGGTGGCACAATCGCAACTGGATCTGCCTTGTCAGGGACCGAATTGGCGGCGATATCGGAGGGGATTGCAAGCCGTGGATTGTTGGACGAGAGGAAAAGTACGGCCGCGATGGACAGGACCAGCACGGCTGCGGCGACGGCGGACATGAGCAGCCACCTCCGCCGTTTTCTTGTTTCCGCCTTAATCCAACGGTCATCGGGCAAAATCGGCTGGGCCACAGCTGGTGCCGCTGTGGATTCGATTGGACGATTCGGCTTGGCACGGGGGCGGCCCTTTTCAGCCCCCGATTCCATGCCCCGTACGCCAGGCGAAGGACCGGACAATATCTGATCGACATCATCAAAACCGGCATCGGAAACCTCCGCCGGCTGGGCATCTTTCAATGCGGAAACCGATTCGGATGCCGACGGTTCCCAGCCTTCGGGAGCGCTGACCAGAATCATGCTGCCACAGCGAGGACAGGCCAGACGCTGGCCAATGGCCGAAGCGTCCCGAACTTTCAATCGAGCCGCGCATGTCTCGCAATGAATATGAAACGGATCCAAAGATCGTGATCCCGTAAACTACCTGTGTCACAGCGATTGGCTGCTGAATTGAATGGGCTGCTGAATTATAACGTTGAATCGACAGGACCCGAAAAAACTTGTCGCGGATTGCTCATTTCGTTTGGAATGCTTCCGGTAAAGTGTAGGATTTTTCGGCTGCCGCAGATCTTGTGGTGATCAAAATCAGTTCGTGTTCCGGATCGTCTGGATCGTGGGCAATGACCCACACCATTTTGCACCGTGGATCGGAAGGACCGGTAATGTTCTTGTCCGGATTGGCCTGCACCATGATTTCCGACAGGATGTCGCGGAGCGGCGTGCCTCGCAAAGCGATTTCGCCGGGCCGCTGGTTCTGCGTGATGCCTTCCTTCGCAAGGTCATTCCCCATCAGCCGAATCTCAAAGTCGAAGGGCAGCTGGCTGTATTCATCCTTGATTTCCTGTTCCAGGTTCTTGAGCAGGATGATCAGGTCGGGACTCGTGGAAATCGAAAGATCGCGGGGGCGCTGCAGAAGTTCACGCAGATTCGCCGGGGCCTGAGGTGGTGATGTTGAATCCGGAACAGGATTCGCGAACGCCAACATCAATTCACCAGCGGCCACCAGATTGTGCAGGGCGGTTGGCGGAAGCCAGCAGTTCGCCACGACCTGTTTGTCCTCAATGCCGGTCCGCCACTGCTTCGAATATGCCTCCAGCATCGCCTCATGACGAAGGATCAGTGGTTGTGTGTAGGCAAACGACTGCAGTGAATCGAGATAGAGGTGTGACCATTGTCGCAAACGATTGAACATCGCCGGCAATTGTTGTCGCAAAGCTGTGGGCTTCAAATCAAAGGTTCGATCGAAATTCAACTCCAGATACGTTCCGGCATCCAGATGCAAACTCAGGCTGGCGGCTGGAATGGTTTCATCCATGGTCAGTGCCAGTTCGCGGTTCAGTTTGATCAGGGATGGCGACATCAATTTCTGTCCCTCGTCGCCGAACATTCCGTTTCGTAGAAACAGGATATTCAGATGACGTTGGTCATCGGAACGTGCCGCCAATCGTTCCATCGCTCCGAAACTGGTATTGGCACCACCCGAATCAAGACTGGCTTCAATCAACCATCGCGGTCCCATCATGAATTTTTGTACCCGGTCTTCGTCGTCCGCGAACCATGCCAGGCAGTTGTTCTGATGGCGACAATAAAATTCCGAACCGTCGGGGCGGGTTACCAATTCGGCCTCGTCCCAACCGGCCAGCAGGGCTGATTTTGCCACTGGCGTGGCGGGAACGACCAGCGAGAACACATCGTAGGCAAAGTCCTTGTTGGAATGGAGCGAAATTGTAAGCCGCTCGATTTCCGAAAACGAAAGCCCCGCCAGATTCTGCCAATCGTCCAATCGACGATTCAGGACGGGTCCCAATGCCTGTTGTAATCGCCTGCCTTCATCGATTTTCAGAAAGGCAGCGGCTCGCCAGGTCAGGACAATTTTGGGAGCGGGCGGAATAAAGTCAAAGTTGACGGTGCTGCCTCGGGTGGGTGATTCCCACAACAGCTCCCCGTCATCGCCCACCACAATCTGTCGCGGATTTCCCGTCGAGAAACCGGCCGGGTCACTGGCCTCCGCTGCGGTCAGTGCCGGTTCTACCTTGGCAGTGGATGCGTCCGATGGCGTCAATGCAGCCATCTTCGGTTCTGCCGTCGCCGATTCCCCTGTTACCGAATTGGGAAGATTCATGGTCGTCGCAACAACAATCGCTCAGCAGGGAGGCGACCGCAAGCAAGCTGCCAAGTGCCAAATTCGCGATCAGCCGCCAATTGATTGCGGTGGTCTTTGACGTTCGTTCGTCCGCGACATGCGCCTGTATCGACTGCCAATCATTGGCGGGAACCGTCTCGGCGGGAGGTGCGCTCTCGGATATCGGATGGGGCAAGAGTTCAACGTTGGACACCGGGGGAGGTCCATCGAGCCGAAAGTCGGCCGGAGACCGTGCCAACCACGATTCAAATGGGGCCAACGTGGCGGGCTGATCGCGGTGGGAATCGAGACCATTCCGATCACCATTGGGATGCAAGACGTTCAGCAACGATTCCAGTGAGGGGCGGTGAGCTTCGTCGTCACGTAACAGACCGGAAATCAGCATGACGGACGGCGTCGCCATAGCGTAGCGCTCCAGACGCCGGGCAATGTGGCTATGGGAGTTTCGATTTTGATCCGGCCAGTTGCCGGAGGCCAATCGGTACCAGATCTTGGCCAGGTCTTTGAGATCCTGGTTCTGCTGTAAGGCCGGGTCGGCCTGAGTGGTGGCGGTTTTCCCCACGGAAGAAGGCGGCTTTTGAAAATACGATGGAAACGCCAACTGAACCTGGCTCCCCTTTCCCAGTCGAATCAATTCGGGACGAACCTGGCCATGGTAGCCTCCTTCCTGGTGGATGGGCTGCAACGCTAATGCGATCTGCGAAACGATGTGTTCCGCGTCCTGCGGGGAAATTCTGGTATGCTCTGGTACCCGTTCGTCCATTCGTTTGCCACGGGCCACTTCAGTCACCACAAAACGGTACTCTGGAATCGACACGGTTTCGTAGACTTGCATCAGATTCGGCTGGTGCAATTTCGCAAAACGCTCAGCCTGACTTCGCATCGCCTTCCAGTGGTCCAAGGTGTCGGCGGTCGTTCCTCCAATGAAATGGAGCAGGACCGGATGGCCCGTGAGTTGGTGCCGGCCTTGAAACTGGTTTCCTGGAGAACCCTGCTCCAGAGGTTCCAGGACCAGATAATTGCCGAATCGAAACGGTCCCGATCGTCCGGCCAACAGGATGTCGGCCTGAAATCGGGAAATCGCCTTTTTCTGGCACAGCCATTGAGCTAGATTTTGTGGATCGCAGCGAGCATCGGGCGGGGTTGAATCAAAACCCCGTCTCAATGACTCGAAATCCGATTCACACAAGACCTGACTTGCCCGAATCCTGTTCCAGAAATCCTTGATGTTGTCATTCACAACGTTTGATTGGCGGGTTCCTGCTATACTGAACAGTCATTCGGAATATATCCATCTTATGCGATTTCAGTATTGTATCCATCCTTAGTCGAAGCCGTGCCGAAAGCTGATATGAATCCTGTTGCCGAAGCCAAGTCTGAACAACGGGCATTAAGACCCGATGAAACGGTCCAGCTGTACTTTGATCGTGCCGCCGACAAGCTGGGGCTGGACCAGAGCATGAGGCAACTGCTTCAGATCGCCAAGCGCGAAGTGACCGTCGAGGTTCCCGTCGAAATGGACGACGGTCGAATCGAGACGTTTGTCGGATATCGCGTACAGCACAACAATGCCCGCGGTCCGATGAAAGGTGGCTTACGGTTTCACTGGGATGTTGATCTGGACGAAGTGCGAGCTTTGGCGTCGCTGATGACGTGGAAAACCGCGGTCGTCAATATCCCGTATGGCGGTGCCAAAGGAGGGGTCTGCATCGATCCCCGTCAATTGAGCCGAAAAGAAGTGGAACGCGTCAGCCGAAAGTTCGTCGACCAGATTCACGAGATCATTGGTCCGGACAAGGACATTCCCGCTCCCGATATGGGTACGAATTCCGAAACGATGGCCTGGATGCGGAATCAATGGGAAAAGTATCATGGCTTTAACCCGGCCTGCATCACCGGAAAACCGGTGGAAGACTATGGAGCCAAGGGGCGTGAGGAAGCCACCGGGCGAGGGTGTGGGATCCTGGCGTTCAAACTCATGAAGCGACTGGGACGGCTGCCAGCGGATACGACGGTGGCCATCCAGGGCTTTGGCAACGTGGGATCCCACGCGGCCAAGATGATGCACGAATCGGAGTTCAAAATCGTGGCGATCAGCGATATTTCCGGTGGCTATTTCAACGAAAACGGCCTGGACATTCCGGCGGCCCTGCGGCATTTGATCAGTGAGGGTTCGTTGAAAGGTTTCCGCGGTGCCGAATCGATCAGCAATGATCAGTTATTGACGCTTCCGGTCGATATGTTGGTTCCATCAGCAATCGGTGGCGTGATCACGATGGCCAACGTCGACAGGATCCAGGCCAAGTACATCATCGAAGGTGCCAATGAGCCGGTCCATGCCCATGCCGACCAGGAACTGTTTAATCGGGGCGTTTGTATCCTGCCTGATATCCTCGCCAATGCGGGCGGCGTTACGGTCAGCTACTTTGAGTGGGTTCAGAACCGACAGTATTACAGCTGGGATCTGAATCGGGTGCGATCGCAACTGGATGCCATCTTGTCACAGGCGTTCGAGGATGTCTGGGAGATGGCAACGGAAAACGACGTCAGTTTGCGGACCGCCGCTTTCATGATCGCCATCCGTCGCGTCAAACGGGCAATCGAGCTGGCCGGAATCTGAAACGGTTTGGCCACAACCGGCGATATGGTGGAGCATTTCATTTTTCTTGCGGCCCGGCCTGACCAGTTGCCGTGACAACGGATTGGATTTTTGAAGTCGTCTATGAGCACCAGTCAAAGCACCAGTGAACCCCTGGCCTACTACCAATCGGAGTGTCAACAACAACAACGCATCCATGGGGAACTGGTTCGTCGTTGGCGATGGGTGGGCTTACTGAGGGGTGGGTCCTTTCTGGCCGCCGTGGTGGTGTTGATCCTGGCGGCTCGTGCCGTGGCAGGGGTTTCGCTGCCGTGGCTGGTTCTGTCCGGATTACTGTTGTTGGTGTTTTTGTTCATCGCCTTCGTACACGAACGGATGAGCCGCCAGATCAGGATTTCTCGGCTGTTGATGAATATGCATCGCGAGTCCATTGCACGCATTCATCGCGATTGGGACGAAATCAGCATGCCGGAATATGAATGTCCGTCCAGTTTTGAAGCCGTTGCCCATGATCTGGATCTGTTTGGCAAGGGCTCCCTGTTTCAGTTACTTGCCATTGTGCGGACTCCCCTGGGGGTAGCTACGCTGGGTGATTGGATTACGTCCGGTGCCGGTATCGACGAAGTCAGTGCTCGTCAAATGGCCGTTCGCGAGTTGCGTGATCAAAGACAGTGGCGGCAGGATTTTCGTCTGCGGTGCGAACAACTGTCGGCGAGTCGATCGGGGCCAAGTCGGTTTGTGGAATGGGCGGAGAGTCCCAACTGGACGGATCAGCATCGGGGACTGCTCTGGTTCTGTCGAGCGACGGCCGCCGTTTCGATGATATCGATCCTGCTGTTGGTCGTGGGGGTTCTGCCTCTGACGATTGCCGGTCCCGCGATACTGGTAGCCATCACGCTCAATTTTTTTGTTTCCGTTTTTGTGGCCGGAACGCTGCACGACATTTTCAATTCGATTTCATCGCATCGCGACGAGGTTTCACATTATCGCGATCTGTTCAAACGGGTTATCGATTTTCCTTGCGAATCGCCATTCCTGAAAAAAAATCAGGCCGATTTGCATGACCGCGGCAGGGACGTCTGTCGGCACATCGATGGGCTGGGACGATTAACCTGGCTGGCGAACATTCGAAGAAACGGCATGCTGTTTATCCCCTATCTGGCTTTTGAGTTTCTGTTCATGTGGGATATTCATGTGCTGGAGCGCCTGGAGCGATGGAAGGATCAATACGGCAGTCGCGGAGGGAGCTGGTTTCGGGCCTTGGGGAAATGGGAGGCCATTCTGGCATTATCGAAACTGTCCCATGACAATCCCGACTGGCAGTTCCCGTTAGTCGATTCGGCGCCCCAGGGCCAGGCCATCCTGGGCTGTCGTGAATTGGGACATCCCTTGCTGCCCGATTCGCGGGTGGCAAACGATGTCGAAGTCGGCCCGCCGAGCACGGTGCTGTTGGTGACCGGTTCGAACATGTCAGGGAAGAGTACGCTGCTGCGAAGTATCGGAGTGAATGCCGTGTTGGCTCAGATGGGCAGCGTGGTGTGCGCTACCCGCATGAACATGCCGCCGGTGACCATCGAAACCAGCATGCGCATTGTCGATTCGCTGGCAGAAGGAACGTCTTTTTTCATGGCGGAACTGTTCCGCCTAAAAGAAATTGTCGATCGTGCGGCGGAAATTCAGGCCTCCGAAGATGTCACGCTGCTGTTCCTGTTGGATGAGATTTTACAGGGAACCAATTCCGGCGAGCGTCAGATTGCCGTCAGCCGGGTGGTCGAAAATCTGATCCGCAAGGGCGCCATTGGTGCGATTTCGACTCACGACCTCGATCTGGCCAGCACTCCCGAACTCAAGGATTCGATCATTCCGGTTCATTTCGCCGAGCAGTTTGAGAATATCAACGGAAAGCGGACGATGACGTTCGATTACCGTATGCGGCGAGGCATTGCCGAAACCACCAATGCGCTCAAGCTACTGGAACTGGTCGGTTTGCAAGCCCCTCAATAGCGACCATCCGATCATGGCTGTGGTTCATTCACCTGCGATTCCAGGGCCTTGATCTCACGAGTAATCTGCTCGATTCGTTGATCATATTGATCGATTTCGGAGCGATACTCGCGCTGCAATTGCCCGCGGATTTCCGTTTCTGCCAAGTCCAGCCGTTCGCCCATTTCCCGCAAATGAGACTGGGCATTGGCCAGGTTGTCGTTCTGTTCCTGTTTCGTTTTCGCCAGGGCCGTCAGTTTCGGATCGGGTCGGAGGTTCTCTCTCAGCCGGTTAAGTTCCCGCCGTCGGTCCTGCAATTGACCGCGGTCTGTATTCTCCATCTCCAGCTGAAACGCCTGGATCCGGGAATCGAAATCGACATCCGTCTTGGCGAGGTCCCAGCCGGCGGACAGCCGGATTTGAGCGGCATCGGCCGTCATGGTCAGCAATGTTCTGCCATCACCTGAAAACAGGGCGCCGACGATCTGGTCGACACGTTGTAATTTTTCCGCTACGTACAAATCCACCAGCGGTCGTGTTTGCATTTGCAGGCCCAGTTCCAAGGCATAGAGTTTGACCGTTTTGCTGCCCTCCTGATCGGCGCTGATCACAATGCGTGGTGCGATGTCCTGAGCGGTCAGACCGTCTACCATGACTTCGCTGAAACTTACCGATTCAACCTGTCCGGTCTGGGAATCATCGACCAGAAACCACTTCCGCGGCATGGACTTCGGATCCTCGTTCTGGTTTTGTTTTCGCGTCGGCGAATAACTCCAGATGTCCGCGCGGTCCGGTTGGTCATTTTCCCAGACAATGGCCGCCAAAGTACCGGTGACCGTTGAGAATTCGAATGACTTGATCCGGTCTTGTCGGGAAACGTCCAGCGGCAGGGTTGCCAACGAATCAGCCGGACGAATTTCTGCTCCGGACTCGGACCAGAATTTCATGTGGATCGCATTGTCTTTGACCTGAGCGGTTACCAGGCAGGATGAGGCTTCCTGCAGTCCAAGTTGCGCGACAGCCGTCCCGTTCAGCCACGTCAAACCGACAGCCGGTTGATGAAACGAAATGGCGTCATTCAGGCGACGATTGAACCATTCGTCTCTTTTCAGAATCCGGATCCGATCCTGGTGACGGTTCGCCAGGGCGATGTGCTGCCCATCCGGCGACATAACGCTTTCATCATGAAAGCCGGGTAGCCTGTGGACCTGAACGGGCTTGCCGAATCCGGCCGGCGGACGCACGTTAACCAGGCTGACGCTGTTGTCCTGGTGATGGACCAGAACATGTTTCCCCACCAAGTCGATGCGTCTGGCCGGGTTCTGCAGCGAGTAACCAAAAACCTTGTCCCGTTGCACCGTCAACTGAAACCAGTCATCGCCTGCCGCCACGAAAGCCTCGTTTCCGACATGTTGCCAGCGGACCGCTGGTCTATCCAACTGCCGGTTGTTCAGGTTTATTGCCGGGAGTTCCCGTTGTTGATCGTCTGACAGATGGATCCTCTTCAATTCGGCGTTGCCCGGGCTGGCATGGGTGATCAGGTATCGCAGCTCGGCGGCATCAAATGCGGGAGAAATCCGGCGGCTGAACTGAATGGCTTCCTGTTTCACAATCTCGTCTGCGTTCCAGACTAACAGCATCCGTTCACCCGAACCCACGCTGCAATCCTGGCGAGAATCGTCGCGGTGCGGTGTGTCGTACTGAGCTTTAATTCCAGCCGCAGCCGGAATACCAAAACCAACCATCAAGAGTTCATCGTCACGCAGGGTGGCATCGGCGACCGAAAGTTGGCGATAGGAACCCAGCAGGGCTTCAGGCAGAGTCACATCGTTCCTTACCCAACCGTCGTTTTCCCGGGTCAGACGGAAGACATTAAGTTCCCGCTCCAGACCCGAAGTCACGACGTCCTCGGAAATCACCAACTGTTGGTTGGTGAGAAAATGGATTGTTCCAAAACTGCTGCGGCTTTTGCCATCCAGCACGCCCAGACGTACCGGCTTGGAAGCCGAATGCAGAGAATACAATTGAATCTGGTACGAGTTTCGAAATCGGAGCACGGCCGCCAGGACGTTGCCATCCGGTGAGATCGCTGGCTGGACCACCAGGTCCAGTTCATCGGGGTGGCGGGCTCCCAGCTTCTCAAACGGACCCATTTCCCGGGCAGAAAAGAGACCATCGGCCGATTGGCGCCAAATCACAACCTGGTCTCGATGGCCAGGGTGGCTGGTCACGATCGTCTGGCCGGCTTCATCGGCCACCAGAAAGACCGCGGAGTTGGATTGCTCACCCGCATAGATTTCTTTTGCCGAGGGAGACCGAATCGGATCGGTTTGCTGCGGATCATCCAGTTTCCACTGCAATAGCCCCAACGAGTTGGAGTACAGGATCATATGTTGTTGATCCGGAAAATAGGCGAAGCGCCCATTACGAAAATCGTCTCGTGAAAGGGCATTCTGGTCACTCTGGAGCATCGCATCCGATAACCGACCAATGTCGATCGAGCCCTGTTCCGGATCGATATATTCCAACGTGCCGTCCTCAAACGCCAGTACGACCGATTGCGAGCCAGGTTGTTTGTCCGCCGCCCCCGCGACGATCCGCCGAGCCGAGCCCTGTGAATTGCGGAAGCCCTTCAGTCGTAGGGTCGCGTCATGACGTGCTGATGCGGGGCTCCAGCGACGCAGTTCGCCCGCGCCTTCGGCGCGATTGGAAACGGCGAAGAGCTGTGGTTGACCGTCGACGGTGGCGATGGCGGCCGAAGCAATCTTGCCCTCCTGCCCGAACAGCCGTTTGCGGGCAATCAGGCCCTCCGGTTCCTGGTCCCAGATCAGAATCTCTGATTCGCTGATCGAATAAATCTTCGCGTGGGATTCGAGAATCGATCGTACCGCGGTCTTGTGTACCGATCGCGCCGCTGCGGCATCCGTTTTCGAGTCATGCTGCTCCTGAATCGTGGTGGAGGTCCGAATCAACGGTCGATTACGTCGGATGTCGACACGGTTGGATCGCGCCGCGACCTGGCTGTCTGGACTCAGGCGGATCATCGATGTCGGGTCAAGCATCTGCTTGTTGACGGCGCGCAGCACGAATGAAGTGTCTTCTTTCGGCCCGTATGCGATCCTCGCCAATTCTCCCTTGCCGTTACCGATCAATAGAACAAGATCACCCGTTATCGACTCGATGAACCGTACAGACGTCGGCGCGAATGCCAGCGAAAGGGATTCCAGAAAGATACGGCCCTGACGCATTTCGCGGAAATAGTCGTTCTCCAATTCGACAGCCACCGCGCCGTTTTCCAGGTTGCTCACGCGGACAGCGTCATCGAACGAGAATGCCGTGAGCGCGAATCCGGGCTGGCTGTTGATCATTGCAACCTGAATGGACCCGTCTTGAGACTTGTGTGCCGTGGCAAGACATCGCATCGACGTCATGAGCCCCGGATTCCTGAGAAACAGCTGGCCAGAGACCTTGACCTTCCGAACAGCTCCGCTCACCGTGTTGCCGTCCTGCGACAGATCAAGGACGGAACAGCGGAACTGATTCACACCGCGGGGCGTCCGGCGATCGACCATGAACAGCTCCAGTCCCGTTTCGTGGGAACTGAGAATCTGTACATGCCGTACATCGCAATAGAACTTTTCCTTGCAGGAATTTCCTTCGGCGTCCTCTGTTATAATTGTCAACTTTTCGGTAATGCCTGGATCAAGTGACAGCCGGGTTTGATTCTCCAGATCGAATACCAGCGGTAGTGCCTGCCGATCGGTATTTGTCGCGGTGGGTGTCGGTTCGCAGGCGATGACCAGCCATCGGCCATCATCGGAAAGGTCAAACGATACAATGGCTGCGGGAATAATACCCAGACCTGGCATCCGGACCATCTCCAGAGTGTCGGCCGAACACTGGTACAGTTGGTTGTTTTCACCTACCGCGACAATCCGTTGCCCATCGGCCGCGGCGTCCAGCAATCGGGCACGGCCGAGCTCTGGAATCCTGACCGCATCGCCGGAGGGATTGGCACGTTTGTAAAGATGATGCAATTCCCAGGCGTTTTTTACGGATAGCGAAACGTCGCCGGTTTGGAACAGTTTCTTCAGGTTGGATTGCGAGATTTCCTCGTCGATATTGGATTCGATCGCCTTCAGGCGATTCAGGTACTGCTCGTACTGCGTTCGTTCCTTGATTTTTTCCGAGTCCAATTGTGCGGCGTATCGATCCCATTCGGCAAGTTGTGAACTCACTTCTGCCAGTTGCACCTCCAATTCGGAGGCCTGCAATTCGTCTCGCGAGCGAATCTGTTGAACTTCCTTGTCAGATTCAGCGATCATCTTTTCAATCGAGGCAACCCTTTTTTCCAGTTCAATCTTTTCCAGTTGTTTCTGTCCAATCGCGGAATTGACTTTCAACTCGATGTTTTCCTCCGTGGCTTTCCTGACGTCGTGCAATTCCGCCAGCAAGTTGTTCTTGGCGGCCAGTTCCCGCTGTTGGGCTTGCATGGCTTTCTGTTCGGCGTTAACCGCTTCGGCACGTTTCGCGTCAGCCAGTCTGGCCTGGTTGGCGGCGTCGATCCGCGCGTAGACCGCCAGGACGGCGAACAGCGAGCCAATCGCAATTGAAATCAGCGATGCGATGGTGGCAGCGAACAGCAACTTCTTTCGCCGATCCCGCCGATTTCGCTGCCTGATCAGCTGCTGTCGCAGTCGTGCTGCCGATGACGGATCGGGTTGTTGCCGGATGGCTGTTTCGGTCATCGTGGACAAGCCGAGTTCGAAATCCTGATTTTGCAATGCCCGATCGGCGAATCGAAATCTGGCTTGCGCCAATCCCTCTTTGGCAGGCTCGTAGTGGGGGTAGTTTTTCAACGCGCCCTCAAATGCGTAGATCGCATTATTGAGTTGGACGTAGGATTTCGGATCCTCGTCGGAATTTTCAACTTCGCGATATCCACGTTGCGTATCTTCAATGCAACGCATGAAATTCCTGAAATCTCTGACGGCCTGCTGCAAATCGGCCACGCTGGGATAACGATCGGCGGGACTGGCGGCCATGGCCTGCAAGGCGATATCTTTCAAGGCTTCGCGGGCTTCCGGGTCGGAGAGATTCCTGACCAGATAGCGGGCAATGGTCCGGTTCGCAGACATCTCCAATTCCTGTCGGACTTTGTTCCGTCCGGTCTGGCTGCCCCACTTCTTGCGGTGCAGGTCGTTGATCTGGAGCAGGTGCGGTGGATAGCCGGCGGCAATCTGGAACAGGATCGCGCCCAGCACATAGACATCGCTGAGCTCATTGATCGTCGAACGCAATTCCTGTTCTGCTTCTTCCTTCTCCAAAACCTGTTTTTCCAGCGTTTCCAATTCGTCAACCGCTTCTGGCGACTTCCGACGCATGATATCCAGCTTGGCTCGCAGCAACCTGGCCTCCTGCTGTATCAGGTAGTGGCTGGCCATCTCGGGCGCCATGTAACACGGCGTTCCGCCCCCCGAGAAATCTTCATCCTGCTCGCGATTCAAATCGATCGCCAATCCCCAGTCCGTCACCTGGACTTCCCCAAAATCTCCGACCAGAACATTTTGAGGTTTCAGGTCACGATGAATAATGCGGTCGCGGTGCGCGCGGCGCATGGCATCGCAGACGTCATTGAAGATGTCCAGGTTCTGCCCCAGCGAATTCTGATCGAAGTCCTTACTCCAGTCGCGCCCTCCTTCGAACAGCTTCATCGAATAGAACAGCGTGTCGTTGCCGGTGATTCCAAGATCGTGAACGGTGATCACATTGGGATGGTCGAGACCGGCCGTGATCTGCGATTCATATAGAAATTTTTCGATGTCTTTCGGTTTTGGCGTCGTTTTGCGGGATGGCTGCGTTTCTGCCTGGACCTGCTTCTTCAACAACTTGATGGCGACCACTCGCCCCAGCGACTTCTGCGTCGCCTTGTAGACGACACCGGAAGCGCCACTACCCAATTCGGAATCATCATCCTGCATCGAAATCACGTAGTCCGCTTCGCCGCTGTCTGCGATATCAGTGGCCAGGCCGGCGATTTTGCGCTCCGCATAATCCGCGACGGTCGCCGGTCGTTGGGTCTGGTCCAGCTCGATTGTCGGCTCGCCCCCGCCCGGGGCGTAGAATTCCGTGGCCGGTTCAGTGACCTCCTCGCCAGCGACCTGGAAATCGTCGTCCCGATCGCCGGTAGCGGAATCGATTGTGGCATTCTGTGTCGATTCAAAGGCCTCGTTATCGATGGCTGCGGTGGTTTGGCCTTCGTCTTGCTGGACCTCCAGGAATGAATCCGAATTGTCTGAACTCGCATCGCCCTGGTCCACCGTTGCGGTTTCGTCATTAGATGCAGGTCCCAACTCAAAGTCGTCGTCGGACGCACTGACCGTGTTACTGTCAGAATCATCGAGATCCACTTCTGCGTCGACATTCTGACCGCAATTTGGACAAACCGATTCCGGGTTCCGGTCAGGTTCGCAGCGATATTGGCAATGGGGACAGACGCTCATCATTTATCCATGATCTTGAACAGTATTCATCGTCGGCAGGTCGCGGTCCAATCGGTAGCTTATCTGAATCGCCTTTTTTGTCGTCGCACGAATCTTGACGCGCGTGAAAACAGGTTGGGTGATTCCAAGGGTTGTTCATTTTCCGTCGTGTTACGCGGACGGCTGGGCCGAGGTGCCCGGAGCAGGCAATCGGCGAGCAGCAGGGCGATGCCCAGTGACGCGTTGCGAGTCGCCTCCGACAAACGACCGGTTTCAACCTCGGGTACCGATCCGATCGCCGTATCGCCCATCGCTTCGACAACCGCCGAACCCGTTTCCGCTGAACGACTTCTGGCGGTCGCCTCCCCGGGCTGCCAGGGTACGAAGAGGTTACGGTCGCCGTCGAGATACATAGTTTCCGTATTCCAGAACGAAGAGATCTCCAGATCCGGTTGGGCCAGGTTTTCCAGGTCCGTTCGGTCAATGGGCACATCGACCGGTTCCGGCAGTTCCTGACCTTCCTGTACCTCAAAAATGTAATACAGTCCCGGTTTGACCTGTCCTTTTTTGATTTTGTCCGTCCAGTTGCCGGAGTCATCGTCGTCTGACTCTGGCCAGAATTCGTCGTCATCGTTCAGGGTGGCGTCTTCAATGGCAGCGCGAATGGCGTCTGGATCATCGTTCGGGTCTTCCCATTTGAATTCATCTTCAAAAATTCCATCATCGTCGGCGGTGTATCTGATGATGAAATACGATTCTGGCTGGGGCTCGACGGTGAGAGGAATCGTTTCCGGCGTGGGAATCAGGTTGACAAAGCTGACCGGTGGGGTGGGCGGGTTGTTCAGAGCCACCGGAACGTCGATTTGCGGCGTTTCGACGGAAATGGATTCCGGATTTTGCACGACGGTTTGCGTCGGCAGCACTTCCTGTGCGAAATTCAGGTCCGTGGAACCTCCGTCCTCAAACAGGTTGATGCGGGCATCATTGGTCAGAAAAATCTGACTCAGAAAGAACGGCGACTCGGCGAAAAACGACTGGCTGAATTGGGAAATATTGGTCAGCGCAAGGGCCTGATCAAATCCTTCGGTCATGCTGTCCAGCCGGATCGCATAGGCGGAAATTCCCTGGCCGAAGTTGCCAAAATCGGAGAGCAGGAAGTCTTCCGTCAGGTCGTCCATGCCCTGAAGCAACAGAGGCTGGAATGCCGGATTGATGGCATCGCTGGCCGATACCCCGTTCACAAACCAGCCCACGATCAGATTAAACGACGTCTCGCCGGGATTGCCAAAATAGAAATCAAAATTTTGAAAACCGTTGGCGCTGTCGAGCTGGGCGTTGAAATCGGAGAAGGCGATGTTGCCGGGCGCTTCGATCACGGAACGCGGATCGTTCAAAGTGAATTGATCCATTGCAAATCCATGCTGAATCGTATTCACCACGCCCACGACCTGCGTCGCATTCATTCGGCGCAGTTCCACGCCGTCGCCCAGCGTCAGATCGTCACCACTGATGACCGTGATGTTGCTGATCGCGACGGTAACATTCACATCGGCCAGGATGTCAAGGTTGGCTGCGGCTGTCGTTTCAAGATAGGTGTCGCCCCGAGTCGTGATCGCGGCAGACGAATTCTGGACATCTTCCAGCTGTATGGGATCGAGTCCCAGCGAATCAAAAGCGACGACATTCAACGATTGACCGTTGACGATGATGCTGCCAATCCGGCTGGCGTTGACGAAGGCATTGTTGCCGCTGAAGAATCCATCATTCACAAAGCCGTCTTCCACATCGAACACGCCATCTACCGGATTGCCGTCGCCACCGGGCACAAACGGCGGGGCATCCGGATCGGTGAAGACGTCGGCATCGATGCTGCCGGTAAACGTCGAACCAATCTGACTGTTGATAATGAACGGCGTGATCAGCTGGCTGACCTGCTGATTGGCTTCCACTGCCACATTCGTAAACATCGTATTGGTCAATTGGACACTGGCGTTGGAAACCAACCCGGCGTGCTGGGCCCGGATGATCGACGGTGTTTCATCCGCAACCATCGTCTGCAGGATGTCTCCTTCAGAACCGTTGGCTGACAGACCCTCAATCGTATCGACAAACAGCGTGTTCGAGACGTTGATGTTTGACAAAATGATCGTGGAATCAACGTACAGCGAGACGTTGGCGGTGGATGCGATGTCCGATCCGTCAGCATTGCCCGCGTTACCCGCTGCCGACACGGAAAGGAAGGCTGAGGAAACATTCTGAACTATCAACTGGTCAATGACATGTTCCGAGAAATTCAGGCTGGCGGCGCCATCACCCAGAACGATATCGCCGATCACATTCAGACTGGCGGTGCGGTTAATCACACTGACGGCATTCGCGGCATCGGTCAAATTTCCCGTAGTGTCCTCGTCTGCCGTCACATTTACGACCAGAGAATCGACCTGCAGTCCGCCAAATTCCGCGCTGAACAAACCGCACTGGGAGACAAATACGAGTGGAGAAATCTGCAGATCACGACGGTTGGTAAATTCCAGATGATCCTGCAAATGGGCCGCGATACGTTCCACCGTGTTATTTCCCCGAAGCAGAAACTGACCGGAGCTGGCTTCGCTGTCGATCGTACTGCCCAACATCAGATCACCGGTGCGGATCACGCTGGTGCCGGCATCCTGAAATATTCCCGCATGGCTCTGGAGCAGCACCTGGCCGTCGGCGTCGGTCGTGATAATGGAACCGTTCAACCGCAATGCGCCCGTCGCTCCATCTCCCGATCGTAATCGAATCTGATGACTGGCCATCGCGTCTTCGACGATCAATTCGTTGGAGTCCACAATCTGCAGGGTCGCACCGGCCGAAGCGTTCACCACGCCCACGAAGTCGTTGTCATTGCCCGAATCGTCATCGCAACCGGCTCCGGTCAGGCAGATGTTGCCGGTGACATTCAGATCGGAGCGGCCCCCGACCAGAATCGCGGCAGTTTGAGTCAGTTCGCCTGCCACGGTCAATTCCAGACTGCCGTTAATGTCCACACAACGAATGGTCATGCCGTCGATGGTCAATTGGGCCAGTTGAAGATCTGAGCCATTGTTAAAGGAAACCTGACCCGCGACGTCGGCGGCCAGCTGATCGACGTGGTTGCCCCCATTGGATAGTTCAACGGGACCAGAAACCATGAGTCCCAGGCCTGCGGCGGAAATCGTGCCATCAAGCCCATCGGCGTCTGCCGTGGTCTGCGTCAGGGGACCATTGGCGGACAGCAAGACATTGCCAAGCCCGGCGGAGATCGGATCATCGATCCATAACGCGTCGCCACCGACGATCTTGATATCCTGGTTGACCGTCGATACTCCCGTGGCATTCATCTCATACGCCGTGCCAGCCGCGACGGAGACGCGGGAAATCACCAGATCATCAATGTCGTTGAACCATGTGAAGCCGATATTTGACGCGGCCAGTTCGTTAACGTCATTGCTTGCATCCAGCCGTGTCGATCCGGCGACGCTGATCCCCAGGCGAGCGGAGGTGATCGTTCCCGTCGTATCCTGGTTGATATCGCCACCAACCATCAGGAATACATCGGCCGTACCGGCTACGATAGGTTCATCGATTTGCAGGTCACTGCCGCTCTGCAATTTCAGGTCGTGGTTGCCCGTGTCAATTCCGGATACCGTCATGGCGAATGGCGTCTGCGCAACAGCGGTGACCGTTCCCACCACCAAATCGTCGATGGCGTTAAAGAGTGTGAAGCCGGAGTTTGCCGCGGCAAACACGTTGACGTCGTTGGCGGCATCCAGGATCGAAGTCCCGTCGACCATCAACGCCAGCGAATTGGCGGTAATCGTGCCGGCGTCCGATTGCAGGATGTCTTCCGTAGCCTGCAGAAACAGGTTTCCGCCGCCCAGACTGATCGACTGTTCCAGATGCAATTCACCGAATACGCTTAGTTTGACATCGCTATCGATGGTCGTCACGCCAATGGCCGACATCTCATGCTGGCCGCCGCTGGCGATCGTTACCGTTCCGACGACCAGATCGTTGGTCGCATTCAGGATCGTGTATCCCACGTTGTCCGCGCCCAACACCGAGATTTGATTGTCCGCGTCCAAGACCGTACGGCCCTCGACCATCAGGCCCAAGCCAGCGGCCGAGATGATGCCCATGGAAGTCTGGTTGACGTCACCGGTCGTGTCCAGGAACAGCTCATGGCTGTCCGCATTGACCGTTTGGTTGATTTGCAAATTGCCATCCAAGATCAACTTGGTGAAGCCGCCCGTGTTGGTGATTCCCGTGGCCGACATCTGAAACGGCGTCCCGCTGGCAGCAATGACCGTGTCGATGGTTAAATTCTGAAGATTGTTGAAGACGAGTAAATCGGAAAACGTCCCAGCCATCGTATCGATCAGATTGTCCGCATCAAGCACCGTCGAACCTCCCACCAGGAAGCCCAATGAGTTGGCGGATACGGTGCCAGTTGCCGCTTGTGAAATGTCCCCTGAAACGGTCAGGAAAATGTTGCCTGGTGTAACGACCTGCGCTTTGATCGACAGATTGCCGGTAACTTCAAGTTTCAGATCGCTGTCGATATTCAGACCAACCAATGACATTTCCTGATCGCTACCGGCAAACACGTTAACCGCCCCGATCTCCAGGTCGACGATGTTGTTGATGTTAGTGAATCCAATGTTGTTGGCAGCCAAGGAGTCGATTTCGTTGTCGGCATTCAGAATCGTCCACCCGTCAACCATCAAGCCCAGGGCGTTGGCGGTGATGACGCCCATATGGGACTGGCTCAGGTCGCCACCCACCGACAGGAATGCGGTGCCTGACCCGATCCCCAGAGGCGCCGCAATCGACAGATCGCCATCCGCAATCAGCTTGACCTGCTGATCAATGGCGGTCAGCCCGGTGACCGTCATTTCAAATGGACTGCCACTGGCTGCCGTTACGCTATCGAGTACCAGTTCGTTCACGTCTCGAAAAACCAACTGACTGTCGGTCGCGGCCGCCAGCGAATTAACGTCGTTGCCCGCATCCAGCAGAGTCGACCCGGATACGACCAATGCCAGCCCATTCGCCATGATGCTGCCGCTGGTAGATTGACTCACGTCCCCGTTCGCAGCGACAAACAGGGAACCGGTGCCGAGAGAAGCCGCGTCTTCGATCAGCAGGTCGCCCGCAACAACCATACTGACGTCATCGTGGGTCGTCAGGATCAATTGACCGTCGCAGTTCAGGTCGACCAGCTCGACAGACATCGAGTTCGAAATCTGGACGGCCTGTCCGGCAATCCGCGCTGCAGCATCAATTTCCAGGTCCAGCGACTCGACCGTAGTGTTGATCTGGACGGTATTGTCCGTGCTGAACAGCAAGCGGGATGCGGTCAACTGGGCAACCACGGGATTGGACAGGGAGTCCCGGGCGATTACCTCGTGCCCTTCGATCCGCAAATCAGCGGTTACGGCAACCGATTGCGGTAACGTCAAAATACCGCTGCCATCGTTATTGCCATCGGCGATGAAAGCGATATTGTCTGCCGCAAATGCCGCTACCGAAAGGCTGGCGATCGCATTCAGGTCGCTATCGGAATAGAACACCACCGAGGACGCATTCAGGTTCGCCGTGGTAACCTGATCGAGTTGATCAACGGCGATCAGACCGGCCGGTGCACTGATATCAAGTGACGAAGTGGCCCGGATCTCGATCGGATCGAAAACCCCCTTGAAGATGTCCGCCGAGTCGCTGCCCACCGAACCGCCAGTACTGACAATCAGGATCTCGCCGCCATCAATGTCCAGATCGTCCAATAGACCGTCTCCATCCAGAATGTTGGAGCCCGCCGTCAACTGAACCAGGCGACCTGAATTGAACAGGCTTTCGATCGCGATTGAATCTGATTCGACAAGACGAATGCCGTTGTTGGTCGAGTTGCTGGCCTGAATGGAATCCACGTTGATGCGAAGCGCCAGGTCGGTGGCAAACTCACTGGATTGGCCGATGCCATCGCCGCTGGAAATAACCAGCAGGCCAGTTTCAATCGTGACGCTGGACAACTCGGCCGTATTGATGACAGAGCCAATGTCGCCATCGAATTCCGTCTCGTTGTCGGCAAGCAGATTGACTTGGTGAGCGTCATTGCCGGTCGTTACGATGCGACCGGAGTCAAAAATGATGTCGTCGCCGGCGGACAGCGTGACCATTGCCGGCGTGAAGGAATCGAGCTGGATCAAGGCTCCATTGGCGATCAGGATATCGTCGTCAGCATTCAAGGAAGCTTCGGCTGTGAATTCCGAGTCACCGGCGACCCGTACATCGGTACGGATGGTCATTTGACCGTTGGTGCGGATACTTGCACCGCCATCAGCAGTCGAACTGTCCAGCGGTCCGATGCCGGCGATGACGAGTCCGCCTGTTGCATCGGTCAGGGCGATTCGACCAGGAGTGACGAAGGCCAACGTTTGAACGTGGGTGTCGATATCAGCCAAGCCATCTCCGCCGATATCGCCGAGGGCCGTTAACCGCAGGCCTCCCCCGTCCGCCAATACGTTGGCTGATTCGCTGGCCGTCGCATCCAGAATGCGACCTGCGGAGGCAATGGCAACGGCCTGATCCGTACCATTGTTGGTCCTTATTTCAGACAGAAAGAGATCACCCCCGCTGCTGCCTTCATTGGTGATGGCGATGGTCCCTGTGCCTGCATCGATCGACGAACCGTCCGACATTTGCAGCGTGCCGCTATCGTCTCCAGAGCCGTCCCCGTTCAGATTGGCGGAGACCAGAACGTTGCCGTCGGCCGCAGCGATGATCGCCGATTCTGCGGTGAAGGTGATCTGATCCAAAGCGGAAATCTGGACGGAACCACTTTCGGTCGCAATCAGATCGGAAAGCAGCACGTCACCGTCGGTGCCCGCAGCGACGATAAAGACCTCACCGGCACTGTTGTTCTGAATCGCATCAAAAACATGGACGTCGCCGTCCAGGGAGACCACCGTGATGGCATCCGTCGGATCATCCAGATTGGCTGTGTCGAGGATGTTCAGGCCGGCCAGTCCCGTTGCACCGTCGTTGTCCACCGTGATGTTACCTTCCGCCGTGATCGCGATGGAGCCATTGTCGGTTTGCAGAAACGGGATGTGCAGATCACTCGCGTCGCTCAGCCGGATGTCTTCGGTGGCCGTGCCCGATACGACACCGAAGTCGTTGGTTGCATTGGAAAGATCGATCGAAGTGCAGGCGAAACTGAGGTTGCCGATGCGGATACCGGAGACCAGATCGGTGGCCTCCGAAATCTGTCCAAACGTGCCGTCGCTGCCGGTTACGTTGACGCTACCGGAAGCGAAGTCAAGATCCCCGAACCGGATGTCAAACGTGTCGGCCGTGTTGTCGTTGAACAGCACCGATGACAGGCTGCTGGAGGCACCATTGACGGTCAGCACGCGGTTGCCATCGCTTAACGTGAAGTCCAGACCCGCAACCGATCCACCCTCAGACCACACGCCGTCGCCTAGAGTAAATACGAAATCGTTCCCGTCCTGAGACAGCAGTACCTGGTTAATTCCTGCATCCGAGTCAGCAAAGTTCTCCAGCGTCAACTCGGCGGCCATCAGATCGAACGCGAATGTAGCGTTGAGGACCCGGCGTTCCTCGAGTTTGACGTAGTCGATACGTCTGCCGGCTGGGATTTCGTCTGGACGAGCATCGACCGAGACATTCTCCGTCTTCGCGCGACGGATTTTGCTAAAGAACACGGGAGTTGTCCTCAGAGAAATGCAGATCTGCTTAGGTCTTATGATAGTCGACAGCAAAACGAACGGCAAAGTTTGAGGGATTCAACGAGGATTCGGGCTCGGCATTTCGAGCGATATCTACGGCATGGTTGCTGTTGGTAGGACTGGTGGAGTCAAAATGCCGATTTCATCCGAAGAACCGGAGCCGGCCCGCAGACCAGGAAGGTCCCCAGATGTTGTTGGTAGCTAAACAAGGTAAAACCTGCCTGACCGTCATAGGCTTTACGATCGTCGTTCTGGGCAGCTGGCCAGGCGGTGGAAGGTTGTCATGCTGTTGCGGTCAGGAACTGGTCGTTGCGACCGTTGTTGGTAGCCCAGTGGACGGTCTTCGGGCGCCAGATGGCGACCATAGCAGCAGCCGACGGATCCAGCCGACTACCACAAGGTCGTACGTGAAAGTGGGAAACGGGTGCTTCGATTCCGCGGAACCAGAGCCTGCATCGGCCATCGTGCCATTAGACGGAGTTCCTGGTGGCGAAGCGAGCTTCCTGACTCGTATGGAGATGATTGAGGGTCAACAGGAACTGGATACCTGGCGGTCAGATGTGGAAGGTGATGTGGACGCCGCGGCAGTCACTCTCGCGGAACGCCGAAATGACTTTCGCGCGGCGCTGCAGAGGCCACTTTCAATGACGCCGGTGCAACAAGCCGTCACCTATGTGGATGACGAGGGTCGGCCGCTTCCCTGGATCCGTGGGCAAAAAGATTACCTGTTGACCTTCGCGGGCTATGACAACTCGCCACTGTATCTGGGTGGAACTCGTGCCGACCGCGACGGTTTCCCCTGGTATCCGATGTCCGCCGTCTGGAAATCGCCGGATATCTGTTATGGACCACTGTATTTTGAAGAATCAAATCTGGAGAGGTTTGGTGCACGATTCCCGGTTCTGCAACCCGGAATTTCGGCGGCCCACTTTTTCTCCAGCACGGTATGGTTACCGTATTCCATGGGCCGGCAGCCAGCCTGTGATTGTTACTATTCGGCGGGTTACGGCCGACCGGGTAATTCCTACTGCTACCGGGCCCGACGTCCGGTCTGGAGCCTGAAAGGGGCCACATTTCAGTCGTTGCTGGTGACCGGGTTGGTATTCGCGTTACCATGATCGGGAGGTCGAGGCTCCTGCCGAGACAGGAAAACCGTTGGGAGGTCGTGGCTCCCGCCGAGACAGCAAAACTGGGGAATCTTCGGGATTCGCTAAAACCAACGACCCGATTGAAATAAATTGCGGCGGGAATGCGGACCGTGGCCCACTCCACTACAATACGCTCTGTCCACGGGAATCGGTGACCTGGCCGGGCAGGTCGTTCGGCGGCCACCTACCTTGCTGGATGAAGAGTGACGGACCATGACAACCACGAAACGGCAGGCGAAGCTGACAAACACTGGCGTGAAAACTGAATTGACCACCCTGTTTGCTGACTTGTCGGGCAGCACCGGAATTTTCGAACAGCTGGGCGACGAAGCCGGTCGCAACCTGGTGCATGAATGCGTGCAGGCGCTGCAGGACCTGGCCGAGGAAAATGCGGGTCGATTCGTCAAATCCAATGGCGATGACATCATGTGCACATTCCCTCAACCGCAGATGGCCGTCGATGCTGCCTGTGCGATGCAGGTTTTCATGGATGAATTTTCCAGGAATCGATCTCCGCTTCCGGTATCCGTTCGGATTGGATTCCAGCATGGAACAGTAGTGCATGAACACGACGGTGACGTACGTGGCGATTCGGTCAACGTAGCCGCGCGTTTGGCGGATTATGCCAAGGGGGGGCAGATCGTTACCACGGATGAAACGATCAGTCAGGTCATGGCGACGAGTGCTTTTCGGCGGCTGGAAAGAGTTCGGTTGAAGGGGAAGACCGAGCGGGTCGGGATCTGCGAGATCCTGTGGAAGAACGACTTTTCCATGACCGTGTTCGCTTCGGATTTCGCCGAAGAAGAATCGGATGATCTGAAATTGGTGATCACACTGGGAGACCAGTCCTGTTTTGTCAGTGAATCGAATTTCAAGATCAAGATCGGTCGCGATCCATCATCGGATATTCGTGTTACGGGCAAACGGGCGTCCAGACATCATGCGGAAATCGAGTTTCGCCGGGGTGCTTTCATGTTGAAGGATATCAGCACCAACGCCACCTACATGCGGCAAGGCATGGAAGAAACTCGACTGCATCGTGAACAGGCACCGATCATCGGCTCGGGCCAATTGAGTCTTGGCGTGCCGTTCAACAAGGATCCGCAGGAAATTATTGAATTGACGCCGAGGAATCAGTAGCGACAACGGGTCAAGCGGGTTGGTGATCGTTGGCGACTTGATCGAGACTCTTCTCAATCATCTGTTTCATGCTCTCCATCTCCTCGCGTGCCAGCTTCTGACCTGCCTGGGAGATAAACCAGAGCAGGATGGCAATCGCGGTCCATACCGCCAGCGCGTAGTACCCGGTAGGTGCCTGACCGGCAAGTTGTTGCGACAGGCCGAACACGATTGAGAAAAAAAACAGTACTGCCAGAGCCAGGTACGAAAACATGAACGCGGTCCAGATGCTGGGATGAGGACTGAATCGTCCAAACAGCTGTTGGCTCGAATCCTCCTCGCGAATTTCCAGGTGCAGCCAAGGCGACCAGAAATGCCGTTTCGAATCGACAATCGAAATCATGGCATGGGACCGTTTGACTTGCCCGGTAAAGTTGTCAGCATGATCCTGCAGGCCGTGCTGGACCCGTTTCATGATCTCGCCGGCTTCCAGTGGCGAAGGAACCCGGAACGTTGGTCTGAACTTGGCGGTTGACATAATCTGACCATTATCTAGCAAGCTCGGTCGTTCGAACAGCAGCGAACTGGCCGGAAATCCACTGGCTGCTTCAGAACAGCATGGGAACCCGGTGGCAACGTCGGTGATCGACGGTCTTGCGTTCGGCCTACAGATCGACCGGATCCGGTGCGGAGGGTGTCACGTTGGAGCCGTCGGCTTCCGGATTTCCCGTAATAATCAACCGACTATCGTCGGCCGGGTCGGCCGGGACGGCCAATTCGGACGTCATGGCGTTGGTGTCAGTGGGGGCGCTATCCCGGGCAATGATTGGCGAGTCCGTCACATAGGAGATGATCCGGCCGCGAACTTGTCCGCGTTGACTGGCGTCCACGTCAGCCAGGATGGAGGAGCGACTTTCCGAAAGGTTGACGTTGCAGTAAGCCAGATAGGTCCCTTTTTCGAAGTGGACATTCTTCACCGCCAGGGCGTACTCGACCTGAGACCGGCGATAGGCGATGTCGGCTTCAACAACCCGCCGTTGGGCTTCCAGTTCGATATCGCGATCACGCCCGCGATCGATTTCCAGCTGCATAACGTATTGGAATTCACGGGCGGCGACGTATTGTGCTTCCGCTGCTTTTCGCGAGGCGAAGGTTCTTCGCAGTTCCCCGAGCGCATTACTGAGCCCGAAAATCACTTCGCGTTTCTGTTCCTTCAAGATGGCGCGTTCCCGCGACAATGCCAGCTCGGCGTTACGCACGCCCACATGAGCGGCACGAAAACCGAGAGGCATCGAGAATTCAGCACCCAATTGCCATTCCTGAAAATCCCCGGAATAAAGATCCCCGAAAGCGGTCGAATTCTGGGTGCCGTTGTTCAGATCTTCCAGGAAGTTTCCTGAACCGCCCAGCAAGTCCTTGCCGATTCCGCGAAAACGATACTGTCCAATCAGGTCCAATCTGGGCTTCAGGAAGTTCCGCGACGCCAGCAATTGAAGCTCACGCTGCTTGATCACCCATTTCTGCTCAACCAGTTCCTGGCGTTGTGCAAAGGCATCGTCCACCGCCTGGTGCCAGTCAAACTGGATACCGGAGGTCGGAGGTTCGTCGCTCGGCCGAATCAACTCTCCGCCGTTGATCGGCAGCTCACAAATCAGACGCAATCGACGCTCCGTTACGCGAACGCCGCCGGTAGAAAGAAACACACCGCCGGCCATGCCGTTGTTGTTGCGGGTCCCGAAGACCGGTCGACCCTCCATGGCATCCAGAACGTCGCGCTCAAAGCGCAGGTACTGTTCTCTGGCCTGGGCCTGCGACTGGGTTCCCTCTCGCGCTTTTCCCTTCGTCGTCGCCGCCAGGATCTCGTAGGCCTTGTCCCGTCCATCGACGAACGCTTCCAGATTGCGGTACGCGAAGTACAGATCCCAGTAGGCGTTTTCGACTTCGCTGACCAGATCACGAACTCCCGCCTCAAATTGGGCCAAGGAGATTTCCGTGTTCGTCCGTGCGATCAGGACGCCATTGAAGACACCGGGCTGGACGCTGGGTCCGGCAATCCGGTTAAACAGGACTCCCGATCCCTGGAGCAGCGGTTGTCGAAATTCGCCTTCGAAGATCGTTTGCCAAATGTCGGGTAACGTCTGGCCGGTTTGATTGTTGTTGTCGTAGTTATAAGTGTTCCGCAGTGTGAAGATGGTACCTGTTGCCGCCAGTTTCCGGATGCGGAACTGGTAGTCGTGAAAATCCTGCGTAAAGATCCCGTTGTTACCCTGGAAAGTCAGATTGGAAGCCTGATCGTTTTTCTGGAAGAATGCGGAGGCGGCGAAGTTGGCGTCGAAAGCCGATAAGGCAGCTTCTTCTCCAAATTGCGGGTCACTGAATACAATGGCCGGGTTGAAAATGCCATCAGTCAGTTGCGGCGTGGTGATGATCGTTCCACCCAGATCCCGAAACACCTTCGAATTCTGAAGTGCCAGAGCGATCGCTTCCTGCAACGTCATGTCCCGGTACTGAATATTGGCGTAATCGGTAATATCCAGAGGAGACAAGCTGGTATCAACATTCTCGCAGCAAGCCTCTTCGACACAGGGGTCGGTATCGAGTGTCAAATAAGTTGCGCCGCCGGTATTTGGGATCAGATCATCGGGATTACAGGCCAGATCGGGCGTTCCCGAGCGGCGCGCATGACATCCCGAACACACGACCGCGGCGAGTGCGACCAACACGACGCAATAATATCGAAAGGCCATAAATGAGATCGCGTTTCCGGATGATCCCGACAAACCGTGCAATCGAAAAGAACTTCGTACAAGGACTAATCGGCACGCTTGATCACCTCATCCCCGAATACCGGACCCAAGCCAGAAAAGTTGCCCGGTTTGCCTATTTACCCAGTGCTTCAAGCTTCCGGTGCCGGGAGAATTAGAATAGAGCTGGTAACTGTCTGCTGAGAATTCCATGGTGTCTCCAAAAAACGTCTCCCATCAGAAGCCGGAAGCGCGCGAAGGCTTGTTTCTGGAAGCGGTTGACGAGTTTCTGGATGAACTAAGCCGGCTGGCCAGCGAAGCGCCAGATCGCCGCTCGTTCTATCAGCATTTGACCGGGCGTCTTCAGAATATCACGGCAGCCAGTGGCGTGGGGATTTGGATGTTGGGTCCCGACCAGAACTGTATCGCGGTTTTTACTGGATCGGTGCAGGCCATCGATGGTCGTGCGTCCACGGATTTCCGTCTGCAGAGGGAGCAATTCGATCGCGTGACGCAAGCGCCCGGTGTCGTGCTGCTGGACGATCGACAGGCTTCCGTATTTGCGCGTACGATCAGCCAGGTCGATCACGAACCCAAGCTGTTGACCCTGATCATCCAGGAGCCATTGGATGCTCGGATGTCACGGGTCTATGCGGATCTTGCCGGCGCCGTGGCGGATATCGCAGCGCAACTTGAGCATCGCCTGATCGTCGATCAACAGCAGCAGAAATTCTCGCGGCTGGAAGCTTACGTTCAATTGCTGCACCACGCACACCAATCACTCGATCCCCGGCAAGTCGCCTACCACGTAACCAACGACGCGCGGGCCTTGTTGCATGCCGATCGCGTCTGGTTATTTCAGGTCGAGAACCGGCCGCAGCTTCTCGCTTGCAGCAGCGTGACCGACGTGAATGAAAGGTCCCGTTCATTCAGGTTATTGCAGAGCGTCGTAACAGAATGCGTCCGCAACAAGAAATCCTCCTCTGTAACGCGGCAGGACGTCGAAATGGTGGACCAACAGCTGGGACGACTGGCGGAGTATCTGGAAATCGAACCGATCCAGGGCGTCGATGTTGTCCTGCTCAAGCGGACGGGCACTCAGGAAAACGATGGTGTCCTGGTCGTTGAATATTTTCGGGAGCATGACCGCGTCCAGGCGATTTCCAGCTTGAATAGCGTTGTGCCTTGCGTGGAGTCATCGCTGGCGAACGCATTGACGCATGACCGTATTCCATTTCGTCGATCGCTACTCGGTATGACCTGGTTTCTGGAGCGGCTCGGACCGGGTTTGACCGTCGGCAGAATTGCGGCGTTGCTGGCGATTGGCGGATTGCTGTTTGTGCTGTTCGGCATCCCCGTTCCGTTTACGATCGACGCTGTCGGAAATTTGCGGCCGACGTTGGAACGCCATCTATTCGCGCCAGCCGATGGCGTCGTGGAGCAGGTGCGGGTTGAGTACGGTGATACGGTCGCTGCCAATCAACAGCTGATTCAGATGAGCTCCCCGGAATACGACCTGCAGATCCAGACGCTGCAGGGTGAATTAAGCGCTGCCAGGAAGCAACTGGAGGCAAATCAGCTGCTGCGGTCCCAGGCAAATCGTGACGGTCGCGATGCGGTAACCGTGGGCCAGTTAACCGCCGAAATGGAACAGAACCGGTTGGCGATTGAATCGATCAACCAGAATATCAAGCTGTATCTGCAGCTGTTGCAAATGCTGCAGCTGCAATCCCCGATCGCAGGCCAGGTGATCAGCCGTGACGTTGAATTATCCTTGCTGAATCGACCGGTCCGCCGAGGAGATCGTCTGTTGACGATTGCGGACACGTCTGCCGACTGGCAGGTTGTTTTCCAGCTGTCCGATCGGGACTTCGGCTATCTGCAGGCTGCCATCCAATCGAGTGATCTGAACGATCCACACGTCCGTTATCGACTGAGTTCAGATCCTGGTCGGACGATTGAATCCCGCGTTGGACGGATCGACGAGAACAACACGACCGATGCAGCCGGCAAGTCGTTCGTAAAGCTGTACGTGCCCTTCGAATCGGCGGATGGAGAACCCTTACGAGTCGGCACTTCGGTGGTCGGCAAGGTCGATTGTGGAAGAAGATCTCTGTTTTTTATCTGGACGCGCGACGTCCGGGATTTCATCCGGGCCAATTTTTTCTGGTTTTGAAATGTATGCCAAGATCGTCATTGCGTTCACCATGGGGCTCCTCGGTTGCACCTCGGCCAACGCCCAGTCTTCAGCGGATTCCGCCAACGCATTTGCCATGGATTCAGCCGTACTGCAACTGGTTGAAACGGTGGAGATTCCAGCGACGGCGACGGGGCCGGTCCGCGACGTGCACGTAGAACAGGGTGCTCTGATTGATCGAGGGCAGGTGCTGGCCTCAATTGATGATCGCGACGCACTGATCAAATTAGAGGAAGCTGAAATTGAACTCGATATCATCACCGCCCAATCGGAATCGGACGTGGATATTGAGTTCGCAAAGAAGTCGCGGCTGGTGGCCGTGGCCGATTACGAACGAGCACAGGAATCGAACCGATCCTACGCGGGCGTGGTGTCGGCACGTGAAATGGATCGGCTCAAGTTGCTCGTCGAACAAAGCGAAGCCGAACTGGAAAAAATCAGCTTTGAAAAAGCCGTTCTGCAGATGCAGAAGAAACTGAAAGAGGCTGCCGTCAGAAAAAAACGGATCGATGCCGATCGTTACACGATCCAGTCACCCTTGGCTGGTCAGATCGTGGAAATCAGTAAACGGCCCGGTGAATGGGTCCATGCTGCCGATGTGATGTTCAAAGTCGTTCGGCTGGACCGGCTACGGGTGGAGGAGTACCTGCCAGCGCGGGTCGCGGTAAACGGATTAACTGGTGCTTCCGCCATCTTCCAGGCGGAATCACTTTTGCCCGGAGACGATGGTGTTGATCAACCGAATCGCGAAGTCGCAGGTCGCGTCGTTTTTGTCAGCCCCAACGTCGACCCGCTGAATTCAACGGTACTCGTTTGGATCGAATTCGAGAATCCGGGATTGCAACTGAGACCCGGTATGAAGGGACAGGTTCGCATCAGCAACGAAAAAAAGGCGGACGTGGATGGCCAGCCGGCGGCGGACCAACGATGAACAGGAGCGGCATGCCATGACAGGGAATCTAGCCAGCCAGTCCTTCGATGCTGCCGTCAAATTCAAGCTGCGTGGCGATCTGGTAGTCGAGAATTATGCCGTGGGAGTCAGGAATCGAACGGTAGTCAAAGATCCCTTGAAACTGCAGTACTACCTGTTTGACCCGTTCGAAAAAAACCTTTTGAACCTGCTTGGCCAGCCGCTGAGCTTGACGGAATTGAAAGATCGGGCGGATCAGTGTGGTCCGGATATCGTCGACATGGCGACCGTCCAGCGGTTTCTGCAGCGGCTGTTGAAAGACAATCTGATCATCGCGGATCGACCCGGCTTCGGAGCTGCCCTTTGGAAGTGGCGGGTGGAGGCCGATCGACAGAAATGGATTCAGCGGCTGTTCAGTGTGCTGGCCATTCGTTTCCCCGGGCTGAATCCTCAGCCCTGGTTAGATCGGCTTAATCCGTTCACCAAGTATCTGTTCCATCCGGCTTGCTTGAGCCTGGCGTTTTTCGCCTTCCTGGTCGGTATTATGGCCGTCGTTTTGAATGCCGATCAGGTGATGCAAATGAAGCACTTGTGGCAGCATTTGAGTCATCCTCGCATGATGGTCGCGCTGGTCATTGGCACGATGGTCGTGAAGTCGTTGCACGAGCTGGGGCATGCGTTGGCTTGCAGCAGTATCGGGCGTGACTGTCATGAAATGGGAGTGATGTTGTTGGTTTTCATGCCCTGCCTGTATTGCAATGTCTCGGATATCTGGATGGAATCGGATCGCTGGAAACGGATCATGGTGTCGGCCGCCGGCATCCATGTCGAAATGTTGATCGCGGTCCTTTGTGTGCCCGTCTGGTTATTCAGCCAGCATGGTGGCTTGCAGGTGTATGCATTCGCCATGTTGACCATCTGTTCAGTCAACACCCTGTTCATCAACGGCAATCCCCTGCTCCGATACGATGGATACTACGTACTCTCGGATTGGCTGGAAATTCCCAACCTGTCCCAACGTGCGCAACTGTCGTTAAGTCATCGGTTGCGGTGGCTGTTTTTTAAGTCGGCCGATTCACCGCAGCCCGTTGGCTTTCTTGATATTTACGGCTTGGCGTCCCGAGTCTATCGCTTGTTGATTTTGGGACTGATCCTGTTTGCGGTGTACGCGGTTTTCGAGCGTCTGGAACTGCCGCGTTTAGGCCTGACAGTCAGCTTGTTGCTGGCTGGCATCACTTTCGGGCCGATGCTGGCTATCGCCGCATTGCGGACCTGGCGGGGAAGGCAGTCGAGCGTTTGGAGAGCGGGTCGCGTGGCCACGTTTGGTGTCGGATTGTTGTTGTTTTTCCTGCTGCTTCTGAATCTGCCCATCAAGCCCCGGCTCTTTGCCGATGGAGAGATTGCGCTTCAGAAACAGGGGATCGTCTATGCTCCCCAGGCCGGTCGATTGGATTGGCTGTGCCAACGCGGCGATCCGGTGCTTGAAGGTCAGTTGATTGCCCAAGTCGAGAACGATCAACTTCAGCTGGAATTGATTCGGCAGCAACAGGGCGTCCGTGAACTCGAACTCTCGCTGGCCAATCAATTGGTGCTGCAACGTCAAGGTTCCGACAACTCACGAGAAATTGAGCTTCAGAAGGACATGCTGGCCAGCGCAAGGAAAATTGAAGAGGAACTGCGTGGACGTATCGACAAATTGCAGATTCGAGCTGCCCTGTCGGGACAACTGGCTGCCCTGCCCCAGCCCCTGGAAGACCGTTCGCAGCCACTCGACCTGGCGCGAATTTCATCCAGTCTACTACGGCGGAATCGCGGTTGTGCGATCGAGCGAGGTGAGCCGATTGCCGTGATAACCAGCCCGCAGACGACGATCGTAAAACTGTGGTTGGGGGAGTCGAAAGTCAGTCATGTCAAAGAAGGGCAGCAGGTAAAAATGCTGGTTCCCCAAGCGTCGCCCGAGTTTGTTTACGGAACAGTCAGGCAGATCGCGATTGACCGGTCCGATGCATCCAGGCCGTCGACCGAGTCAATCGCCAAGGCAACGTTGCCAACGGTCGAAGTCATGGTCCAGTTGGATTGCCTGGAAGCAGACTACTTTTTCAAGTCCCGGGTTCACGCGGCGATTATCGGTCCGCCGGTTCCTTTGTATCAGTACCTCTGGCGGTCAATAACTCATCGGTGAGCCGAACGCGGTAGCGTCGGGCGTGTCAGCTATGGACGGCCTGCAACGTGGCTGAACATCGGTTCGATAACGCCCGCGGCTAGCACCGTCGGCTCACCTGGTACGGTGTTGATTTCGTTGAACGTCATTGTCGGCGAACTGGTACCGTGTTGGCCTCGTCAATCGTGATTTTCGGCGCACGCGGGGTGAATGCTTCGCAATCGAGTCAAAGCGAAGGGCTTGCGATCCTGTTGGAAACTCGCCATTTGACGTTGCGGAGCAGGGCGCTGGCGAAAGGGCGCCTGGCGGAAAGGGCGCCTGGCGGAAAGGGCGCCTGGCCGAACAGGATCGCACAGCGGCGTACGAATTGCGAACCGCTTTGGCTGCCCAGACCATCTCCGATGAGTTTCAACAGTCCGAATTCTTGGAGATCGAAGCTTGGCTCGAAAACCCAGGCGCGGCCCATGAGTATGATCGAATAATCGTTGGCGTCCGCCAGCAGAACCTCAGGGATGGATTGCCTTTTTGATCCAGTCCGAATGGTGATCGGCGTACAGGATGACGGCTTCTTCTGGGTCGGCTTCTTCGCAGCAGACAAAATCAACCCCACTCAACAACGCCTGCGAAATTTCGGCGGGGAGCTGTTTGATGGCGGCCAGCAATGCCGATGGACTTTTGAACCGACGGAAAAGATCGGTGATCAGCGTCCGCAACTGGGAGCGTGGGCAGACGTGATTCATCAGAATCAATGCGTCCTGGCCATAGTACCGCGCACGCAGTTCATCGCAGTGGTCAAGCGTTGCCGGATAAACCAACACGGCCTGGCTGCCAATCCTTTCCGCATCGCGTGTCTCTTTCAGGTTGTCACGTACGTCCGGCGCATTGATCAGCAGTGCTTTGCCCGGCAGATCGAAGAATGTGTCCCCAAAGGCAGAACTGAGCAGAACGTTACGACGGATACGAGTCGTACCAAGTGACTGCCGCATGAAAACCGTCGTGTCATCCTTGTTTTGAAAAAGAATACGAGCGCCCGTATTCAGGTTCGCCAACGCGGCGGGTTTCGCAGGTTCGTCCACGTCGGCGTCGTGGTCCGGCCGCGCGGGCTCCAATTGAACCACCATCTTCGTGCTACCGACCCGGATCTCATCTCCCGAATTCAACTCCGACTTCAGGATGTTGTGGTTGTTCAGATACGTGCCGTTGCGGCTGTCCAGATCACGGATCCAGCATCCATCGGAAGCGAACGATATCTCAAAATGTCGACGGGAAATTGCGGCGTCGTTGGATAGCACACAGTCGTTGGATTCCAGGCGTCCGAAGGTGAGTGCGTTCCCGCTGGAGAAGACTACGCTCTTGCTGACCGCAGGTCCCGACGTCACTTTCAAACTGAAATACACGGAATCAAGCTTGATCATAAAGGCGGGTCAGGTATTCAGCTGGAACGGTCGAGAAGAAGCCCGCTCCGGCCGTAGTCGCGGACGCAGGAACTGCATCCAGCTGGAAGTCGAATCGGCAATGACTGGCGGCGGACTGGACTTCGTTTTGCCCGTCGAGCCCAGCTCCATATTATCATGCCCAAATTCCAGGATCAAATCGCCTCCAGCCGGCAATCCGGAACGACAGGATACTTCGGCTGGCGGATGGATATGGATTTGCCACTGCCCTCCTCCAGGCCCGAAAACGTCGACCCCGAAACAGGTCGCTTGAAGGCATCCCAGTTCGTTGTCCAGTCGCTCCACGGCGGCCTGGATCACGTTCCGAGTGTTCGTGATCCAGGGTTCGACACGGGGCGGATTCGTTTTGCGTTTTCCCCAGTTGCCCGAGATGCCAAAGTCAAGAAACCGGTGGATCGTCTGCCCGTCTATTTCCGGACAGACCAGATCCTCACAAAACGCCTTCAGGTTCGTCGCATCAAAAACGGGGTCGCTTTTGAAGTAGTCGTCGTAGACCCTCAGGTTTTCAAAAAACTTGACCGCAAACTGGCTCTGTGATGCTACTTCGTCAAGCGGACTTCCGTAAACGACGCCCGTCGAGTTGAAGTACTCGCAACAGGAATCGATGATCTGACGGGCGGTCGATAACTGGTCGGGCACCAGGTGGAACGTTCGGTTGTGCGCTTCCGGGTTGCACAAGATTCGACAGATCACACGCGAGACCCAATCCACGGGAACCAGGTTGCGGGGTTCATTGCCCTCGATTGGCAAGTGGATCGGTGTATGTCGTTTGCCGTTGGCGCCAATCTCTTCCGCAGGAACGTGCGTGGCCATGAATCGCAAGTACGTAAAGAGGCCATGGTAAGACGATGTGTAACCGGTTTGCGAATCGCCGACAATGACGGCTGGCCGATAAATGGTTTTCGATTCGAACTGGTCCGATTCCCGCACCAGTTTTTCCGATTCAAACTTGCTTCGTTCATAATCGTTGCGAAACGTCTGATTTCGATCGAAATCATCTTCGTAGATGACCTTTTCACTCCGGCCGCTGACGTACGCAGTTGAAACGTAATGGAATTCGGGGATTTCAGCGGTCGCGGCAAATTGCAGTACATTTCGAGTGCCTTGCACATTGGTCGCCCACGGCTCGCTCTGCCGACTTGGTCCGTGAAACTGTAACGTAGCCGCGCTGTGAATGATCCGGTCGCAATGGGCATGTACCCATGCTTGTTGTTCCGGCGACAACTTCAACTGGGGACAGGAGATGTCACCTTCCAGAATCACGGGTCGTGGCCATCGCCGATCCGTTTCCGCTTCCCAGCGGTGCATGATCGCTTCAATCCGTTCCAGGGAGGTCATCCGTTTGCCCGGACGAGCGATGACGGCCAGTCGCTGGCCATGATCAAACAGATCTTTCAACAGGTACTGTCCCACCAGGCCGGTGGCACCGGTGATCAACACGTAACGGCGATCGGACTGGGGGCGGGATACTTCGCCGGAGTCGGGGCTGAGGATTGGTATTCAGTTTTCTGTTCACCGAGAAATTCCGGTACCGATGACGAACCGTTGCATATCTGCAAGTACCATCCGCTGGCACAGGTTAAGCCGGTTTTTCCGGAAAACACTACCGTACCTTCGCTCTGGCAGGATTTCATCGCGAATGCGGTACTTGTGTCAGATCAAGGTCTCAGTCTAATCGGAGCAGACAAGCATCTGCAAGGCGAGAGCGGTGGTGGTGTTGAAAATCCGCGTGTGGGAATTCATACAGGCCAAGGGAAACGGACTCGATTGGATGTCCCTGGTCATCCTGTACTGTGGGTCATTGATTGGCCTGGTCTCGTTCCCGGGCGACGATGAATCAGAGGATTTTGATCCCGGTCGAGCTGAGGCGCTGACGACGGCCCAGATTGCCGACGGTTGGATTTCGCTTTTTGACGGTAAATCCACCTTTGGCTGGCGGCGCGAGGTCGCTGCCAATTTCAAAGTTAGCGAAGGTGCCATCGATGTCGGTCGTGGCCCGGTGGGGCTGATGCGTACGGCGACCCAATTTGATGACTTCGAGCTGCGACTCGAATTCCTGGCCGAAGACGGCGCCAACGGCGGCGTCTTCATTCGTACCAGCCCCCGCCCCACCAGTCCGGTGGAGGATTGTTATGAAGTCAATATCGCGCCGGCCAGCCATCCGTTTCCGACGGGCTCCCTCGTTGGCTGGCGGCGGGGGTCGGAGGTCGGTAACGACTCGGGCTGGCGTCAAATGGCGATCCGGGCTGAAGGTCGTCGCATCCAGGTCTGGATTGACGGGCAGCCGGTTACTGATTTTGCCCTCCGCGAACCGTACCTGCAGAAGGGGTTTATCGGATTGCAACATCATACCGGTCGGGTTCGCTATCGAAACATAATCCTCCAACCACTGGGGATGGAATCGATTTTCGACGGCCACAGCCTGGCAGGTTGGTCGAATGCCGGTCAGCTGGATTGTCGGCCGCAGGTCATTCCACCAGACACACTGCGATTGGTGGGCGGGCGGGGCCAGCTGGAATCGGTGCGCTCATATCGTGACTTCATTTTTTCGGCGCAGATTCGGACCAATGCGGCCGGGGTTAATTCGGGAGTGTTTTTCCGTTGCATTCCGGGGGAGCTGATGAACGGATACGAGAGTCAGATTGACAATCGTATCGAGGGGGGTGACCGTCAACGGCCCGTAGACTTCGGCACGGGTGGGATTTTCCGTCGACAGCAGGCTCGGCAGGTGAATGCCGTCGACGGTAAGTGGTTTACAAAAACGATCGTGGCCGATGGCGCGACGACGTGCGTCTGGGTCAATGGATATCAAGTGGTTGACTGGACCGACCAACGGAAACGTGATGCCAACCCACGAAAAGGACGGCGGCTGGAGGCAGGAACGATTATCCTGCAGGGACACGATAGCGAAACGGATTTGAGTTTCCGGCAGATCCGTGCCCGGGAGCTTGGCAACCGACGAAATGGCATGGCCGGTTCGGCTGTCCCACGTCGTCGGTAAACCGCCCCCCAGGTTATCCCGGTTGCAGATTCCGAAGGACTTTCGGCAGAGGAAAGTTGACGCTTTCCTCGCGAGTCACGATGGTTTCGACGGTCGCATTGAATTCCGACTGCATCCACTGCAGGCATTGATCGACCACCGTTTCCGGGGCACTGGCTCCAGCGGTCACCAGCACCGTTTCCACGCCTTCGAACCAAGTGGCTTCAAGGTCCTCGACCCCGTCGACCAGATACGATGGCACTCCGCTTTCGATCGCCAATTCCCGCAGCCGTTGGCTGTTGGAGCTGTTCTGGCTACCCAGTACCAGACATAAATCCGCATCCGCGGTCAGGATCCGTACGGCTTCCTGGCGGTTCTGCGTGGCATAGCAGATATCGTCTTTGGGCGGATTGACCAGTTGTGGGAACCGTTGCCGCAGGCGGTTGATAATCCGCATGGCGTCGTCTACCGAAAGAGTCGTTTGGGTCAAATAGGCGACTTTGGCATCCCCAGCAACATCCAGTCGATCGACGTCCTCCGGCGTCTCCACGAGAATCATGGATTCGGGAGCCTCACCCATGGTACCAATCACCTCGTCATGGCCTTCGTGGCCAATCAGGAAGATCGTGTAACCCTCTTTAGCGTACTTGACGGCTTCCAGATGGACTTTCGTTACCAATGGGCAAGTGGCGTCAATCGCATGCAGTTTTCGCTCCCGCGCCTGTTGGCGAATTGCTGGCGAAACGCCATGAGCGGAGAACAGCAGAGTGGAACCGGTGGGTACATCTGCCAGATCGTCAACAAAAACGGCGCCCTTCTCGCGAAACGTCTCGACCACGTATTTGTTGTGCACGATCTCATGGTAAACATAGATCGGTGGCCCAAAGGATCGTAGTGTCAGATCGAGGCTTTGGATGGCCATGTTGACACCGGCACAAAAGCCACGTGGACTGGCTAACAGAATTTTCATAGGGCAAGCTCGCTGTTAATCCGGCACCATCAGGTGCCCGTGACATTTGTCGACAGGCTGATACTCTATTGTATGTCACCGCGACGGAATCCGGGAGGCAACTTCCCCTTGTCGCCGCATTCCTATCCTCGATTCAGAAATTGAACCTCTCTGTTCGGATCAGTATGGCCACTCAGGAAACACGTCCAAAATTAATCGTCGATGAGGGGACGCTCACGGCGGGAAACCGGATTTGCAAGGCGGCGGTCAGGCCGTTTTTCAAGGATTATCTTTGGATTATCGGCAATCTGCCCGGCGATCGGCAGATGGCGTTGTATGCGCTTTTGAATCATGTCATCCGGGTGGCGGATTATCTGGACCTGGAAAGTACCGATGGTCTGCCTCTGGACGTTTGGTGTGAATTTCGAGACGACTTGAGCGACGCGTTCACGGGCCAATATGTGTCGGCGGATCTATTCGCGCTGGTGGACGCCTGCCGCAGATACAACGTGCCACGCGAATATCTTTTTGACATCCTCGCCGGCGTTGATTTGTGGATTCGCACTCGGCGAATTGATACCTACGAAGATCTCTTGAATTTCACCTACCGCTTGGGTGGCGCCGCCATGGCGGCTTCCATCCCGATTGTGGGATTTGTCAGGGAGGGCTACGAACAGCCAGCCTATCATGCAGGCCAGGCCATCCTGATGACGCAGCTATTGGCCCACATCGTACACAACATGAAACTGAACAAGTATTTCTTTGCCCAGGATGATATCGCCGAGACCGAACTGTCGATTTCCAGAATCAAGGTGCGGCAACCGCATCCGGGTATCAAACACCTGGTTCGCCTGTACGGATCCCGAATTGAAAAGTTGATGCTGCAGGCCGCCGAACTGCTGGCGTATCTCGACTATGACGCCCGGCGAAGCTTCACCTCGTTGCTGGCCGTCCACTGGGAAATGTTGATGAGAATGCGAGTGAATCCGTTTCTGGTACTGGAGAAGGATGGTGTGATGGATCATCGCAAGATGTTCGAATTCAAGATGCGGCACGTTCTTGGTCTGGAGGGCAACCTCCCTTTCCAGTCACCGGCCGACAACTCTCACTGAAGCGGGAACGCCGGCGCATGGGCGTCTACCCTGACGAATCAACGTTGAAGAAAGTACTGATTGAGTTCGTCTTCCAATTGATGAAAATCATGGCCAAACGCCTTCATGAAATCCCGTAATCGCTTCTCTTCAGGATACGCACTGAAATTCTGCCGTCGGCCATCTTCTTGCAGGAACTTGAAGTACTTCTCCGGTTTGGTTTTTGCCAGGTAATAACTCATTCCCCACGACAGGGCGTAGGCCAGTTCGGGGTGCGAGCGAAACATCCGATCGTTGGCAACCAGATTCACCAATCCGGCGTGAATGACATCGGTTCCCAGATACTTTCGCAGCTGGTTCAAGCGAATACCGTTGCTTCCCAGTTGTGGTTTCGCCGCGTCGGTATTCCTTCCGGCAGACTCGAACATCGTTGCCAGGCCTTCACTCAACCATGTCGGGGGTGGCGCAAACCGATTGTGGATTCCCGTATTGAATGCCGACTGGTGAGTGGCTTCATGAATCACGGATGTGGATCCGTACATCCAGCGATCTTCACCAGTTCGCACATAGCCATCGGGATCAAACGTGGTGATTCGATTGGTGATGCGAGAGTAAAATCCCGCAATGCGGGAATCGTGGATCTGAACTTCGTTGATCAGCGAGCGGTTGAAATCACTCCGGGACCGTAACACGATGGCGATCATCGGCAGCTGCGGTTCAGGCATTTGGATGCCCTGCGATTCAAAGAAACGGATAAATCAATTGTGAAAATCCTCGAAAGGCTGAGCCCAGATCCGAGGATCGCCCCACGGATGGACCACGACAAATTGTGCGGTCTTTGAGACTTCGTAACGCGGGCCGTATTCCTGAAACAGCAGCTGTTTAATCGCTTCGGCCGTGAATGGCTGATATTGGTCGCCAGTCACCTTGGCATCGTCCCGGGAATTGGCGGGTACCAGATGAAGACGGCCATCGCGTTCGAGTAACGCAATCTGTTTGCCATCCCAACCAAGCAGTGCCCCATAAAGCGTACGGCGGCCGTGTTTGATCCTGGCCATTACTGCCGATTCGGTCTGAGCGGCCAGCGGTTGGCTGGTGAACCCCACGATCATCACACCACCGATCCAAATCAGGCAGTTCGAGATCAGTAACGAAAAGCGCATGGGGTATCTTTGGCGGACCAATGGTCTGTTCAAAATAGGGTTTCCGGGGGGCGTGGGTTGATGAACTTCATCGGGGTCGATCGGTGCCGGCTGAATTTCACATTCCGTTTCAATGTAATCGACGAGGGCATGCATGCCAAATGAAGGGTGTGCCCGTGACCGCAAAACGACACGCCCAGCCCGTCCACTGCTGGTTTCGGGTCTTGCCAAGCAAGCTGAAAATGCGAAGTTACGGTCGTGTTCCGATTTCCTTGGCGATGGTTAGACACCGGTTGAACGAATTCCGCGTGAACCGCGATTGGTGCCCGGCAGCCGAAAATCGGTCGGCAGCACCGGAAGCGTGCCGCTGATACATTGGGCGTCCAACAGCGGTAATAGTGGCATGATGAACGAGCTGCTAAAAACGACGCCGAATGGTTTGTACTGTGAAGCAGGCGATTTTTTTGTTGATCCCTGGAAACCGGTCAGGAAGTGCCTGATTACCCATGCCCACGCGGATCATGCCCGCGACGGCTCGGGATTGTATCTCGCCGCCGACACGGGAAAGGAGATTCTGCGGATACGGATGGGGCGGGAGGCCAGCATCGAATTCCAGCCTCTGGGCAAGCCGCTCCAGATCGGCTCGGTCAAAGTGACTTTTTTCCCGGCCGGTCATATTCTGGGGTCAGCACAAATCAGAATTGCAAGCGGGGGTCGCTCGATCGTTGTATCGGGCGACTACAAACGGCAGCCCGATCCTACCTGCCAGCCGTTTCAGCCGGTGGTCTGTGACGTTTTCGTCACCGAATCAACCTTTGGTTTGCCCGTCTATCGTTGGCCCGATCCCGCCACCGTTTTTAATGAGATCAATGATTGGTGGCGCAGTAATCAGGAAGCAGGCCGGGCCAGCTTGTTGCTGGCCTATGCGTTGGGCAAGGCTCAACGTGTCTTGTCCGGCATCGACCCCGAATTGGGGCCAATTTTTACGCATGGCGCCGTCGAGAAATTGAACGGCGCCTATCGTGAGGCCGGCGTGTCGCTGCCGACCACGACCTACGTGGGGGCAGCAGAAGCTGGCACCGATTGGCGTCAAGCATTGATCGTAGCGCCTCCGTCGGCAGCGGGCTCCGCCTGGAGCAGGCGATTTGGAAATTACAGTACGGGGCTTGCCTCGGGATGGATGCAGATTCGGGGTACCCGACGCCGGCGCGGCGTTGATCGTGGATTTGTGCTCTCCGACCACGTGGATTGGCAGGGGTTGAATCAGACGGTGGCGGAAACCCGGGCGGAACAGGTCTGGGTTACCCACGGCTATTGCGACCCGTTCGCGCGTTACCTGCAGGAATCTGGTCTGGACAGTCGCATCGTACCCACGGAATTCAAGGGCGAATTGCTGGGCGAAGATTCCGGCGAGGCAGCGGATGATTGAATTTAGCAAGCTCTATTGGCGACTGGATGCCAGCACGCGAACCAGGGACAAGACGGCTGCCCTGCAGGACTATTTTTCCATTGCATTGCCTCGTGATGCGGCTTGGGCCATCTACCTGCTTGCCGGCCGGCGGATCAAACAGCCGGTGGGTTCCAAGTGGTTGCGTCAATGGTCTGCGGAGCGGGCGGGTATTGCCCCGTGGCTGTTTGCGGAGTGTTATGATCGCGTCGGCGATCTGGCTGAGACCATTTCCCTGATCCTTCCCGACAGTGAGCGGTGCGACCCTATCCCGCTGCATCAGTTGATTGAAGACTGCCTGATCCCGTTGCAATCCGCCAACCCGGCAACGCAACGACAGGCCGTGTTCGATCTGTGGGATCGAATGGACCAGCAGCAATTGTTTGTGCTGGGCAAATTGATGACCGGTGGATTTCGCGTCGGTGTTTCGCGACGGCTGGTGATCAAGGCGCTCAGCGGTCACACCGGTATTGATCCGGCAACGCTGGCCCATCGGATGATGGGTGAATGGCAACCGACGCCGGATTTTTATCAGGCCCTGATCGATCTTCATGAACCATCGATACAAATTAGTCGGCCCTACCCCTTCTTTCTCGCCAACCCCTTGAAGGATAAACCGGAATCGTTGGGAGATCGCTCGCAATGGCTGGCCGAATGGAAATGGGACGGTATCCGGGCGCAGTTGATTCGACGCGAGGGCGAGATCTTTGTCTGGTCACGTGGAGAGGAGCTGGTAAACGAGTCGTTTCCGGAAGTCGTGACGGCTGCGACCGGTCTGCCGGATGGAACCGTGGTCGACGGGGAAATTCTGGCCTGGGATGTTGGTGCGGCGCGGCCGTTGGAGTTCAGTCTTTTACAGCGTCGATTGGGACGCAAACAGGTTTCGAAACGACTGCTTGACGAAATACCGGTCGTATTGATGGCCTTTGACCTGCTGGAATGCGATGGACAGGACATCCGGAACTGGAACCTGCGGTGCCGGCGGCAGCGACTTGCCGAGATGATTGGAAAATTGGAGGTCATGAGTTTGCCTCAGCCATCGGGCCGGTTGTTTGATGACCACGCCGCAGCGTCGCCTTCGATCATCCTCTCACCAGTCGTCGAAGGCGACGATTGGCAGAGCCTGTTGGCACAGCGATCACGGAGTCAAGCCCGACGTGCTGAGGGCTTGATGTTGAAACGCAGGAATTCCACGTATCAGGTGAATCGCCCGGTGGGCGACTGGTGGAAATGGAAAAACGATCCCTACACGATCGACGCCGTGCTGGTGTATGCGCAACGAGGTCATGGCCGTCGCGCCGGTTTGTACACGGACTACACCTTTGCGGTGTGGAACAATGGAAAACTGGTCCCGTTTGCCAAGGCCTATTCCGGCTTGAATGACGAAGAAATTCGGCGTGTGGACGCGTTTGTTCGGGCCCATACGGACGAACGATTTGGTCCTGTTCGCCAAGTCAAGCCAGAGCTCGTTTTTGAACTGGCGTTCGAAAAAATTCAAAGATCCACCCGGCATAAGTCGGGCATTGCTGTCCGGTTTCCCAGAATCAGCCGCTGGCGGCATGACAAGCGGCCGGCGGACGCCGATGACCTGGATACCATCCTGGCCATGCTGGAGTCGGAATGAAACCACGCAAGCCAGCGAGCAACAATGGCCTGAAAACGGTCGCGGGTTGGATGAATGGCAGCCAGCGCAAAGCGTTTCCTTTCCAACGCCGCGTTTGGAAGGAAATCCTTGCCGGCAACAGCGGGATCTTGCACAGCCCGACCGGAACCGGCAAAACCCTGGCCGTCTGGCTGGGTGCGGTGGCCGATTGGCTCAACGACTGTTCAAAATGGGTGCTTCAGGCAGCGGATCATGCTTCGCGAACTCGCCGAATCAACCGAAATCGGGCTGTCCCTATTCAGGTTGTCTGGGTAACTCCCTTGCGTGCCCTGGCGGCCGATACGCAGCGTTCACTGCAGGAGCCGATTGACGATCTGAAATTGCCATGGACGATCGAACGCAGAACCAGCGATACCTCGGGAAGCGTCAAATCGAAACAGAAAACGCGGTTGCCCAGTTGTTTGATCACCACGCCGGAAAGTCTGTCCCTGCTGCTGTCTTACGAGCAATCACAACGTCAATTCGATTCGTTGCGATTGATCGTGCTGGATGAATGGCATGAACTGGTCGGTAGCAAGCGGGGCGTCCAGACTGAACTCTGTCTGGCTCGACTGCGGCGGCTCAGTCCGCGGGTGAAGACCTGGGCGCTGTCGGCCACGATGGGCAACGTTGAAGATGCGGTGGAAACGGCGGTGGGCAGGGAGCCCGGTTGCAACAAAGAACCGGTGGTGATCCGCGCTCCTTCCCGGCGTCAAACGTCCGTGACCAGCCTGATTCCCGCCCAGATGGAACGCTTTCCCTGGGCTGGTCATATGGGTTTGAAGAGTTTGCAGGAAGTGATCCAGGCGATCGAACGTTCAAACAGTTCGCTGGTTTTTACCAACACCCGTTCGCAGACGGAGAAGTGGTACGCCGCCATCTTGCATGCCCGGCCCGACTGGGCTGGACAGTTGGCCATGCATCACGGTTCGTTGGATCGCCGAAAACGGGACTGGGTGGAAAGACATCTGGCCGAGGGCAAGTTGCGATGCGTGGTCTGTACTTCCAGTCTGGATCTGGGAGTCGACTTTTTTTCGGTGGATCAGGTATTACAGGTGGGCAGCTGCAAGGGGATCGCCAGGTTAATGCAGCGGGCTGGCCGGAGCGGCCATTTTCCCGGCGGCAAGAGCAAGCTGGTCTTCGTTCCTACGCATGCGCTTGAGTTGGTCGAAATCGCCGCCGCCAGGCAGGCGATTCGGAACAGGCGGATGGAAGCCCGTCGGCCCATGAAGAACTGTCTGGATCTGCTGGCCCAGCATGTGATTACTCTGGCTGCGGGGGTTGGTTTCAATCAGCAGGACCTGTTCGACGAGGTTCGCACCACACACGCTTTTTCTGATTTGGACCGTCGGCAGTGGCGTTGGGTATTGGATTTTGCTGAACGCGGCGGAGCCAGCCTGCAAGCGTATCCAGATTTTCGTCGCCTTGTGGAACGCGATGGAAAATTCGAAATCAGCGATGCGAAAACCGCTCGGAGACATCGCCTGACGATTGGCACCATTGCCAGTGATCCCGAGGTCGTGGTGAAATTCCTGAACGGTGGCAAGCTGGGAACCATCGAAGAACGATTTATATCAAAATTGAATCCTGGTGATCTGTTCCACTTTGCCGGGCGAACATTGAAACTGGTCATGTTCCGGCAGATGACGGCCTGGGTGCGACGTTCCCGCGGACAGGTCGCGGCCCTGCCCCGCTGGCAGGGCGGACGGATGCCATTGTCCAGCGAACTGGCGGCGGCTGTCCGCCAGCAGCTGGAATTGGCGGCGGGAGGGACCTTTGCGGGCCGTGAAATGCGGGCCGTTCGACCGTTGCTGCAACTGCAGGCCGCCTGGTCGGCCATTCCATCGGCGGACACGCTACTGATTGAACAGGTCAAGACCCGGGACGGTCATCACATCTTTCTTTATCCGTTCGAGGGGCGATTGGTGCACGAAGGCCTGGCAGCCATACTGGCATGGAGAATCAGTCGCCTGCAGCCCATCACGTTTGCCTCCACCATCAATGATTACGGAATCGAATTGCTTTCTGCCCGGCAGGCACCTCTGCAAGCCGCGCTGGATGCAGGGTTGTTTCGTTCCGATGGGCTGCTGCATCAGATTGAGGAGAGCATGAATGCTGGCGAATTGGATCGACGGCAGTTTCGAGATATTGCTCGCGTGGCGGGGCTTGTTTTCGCGGGCTATCCGGGCGAATCCCGTCCATCGCGTCATTTGCAGGCATCCGCCGACATGTTCTTTGACGTGTTTCGCGAGTATGATCCTGAGAATCTGTTGTTGAAACAGGCGAGACGACAGGTGCTGGAACAGCAACTTGAATATTCGCGGTTGGCATCGGCCATGGATCGAATTGCCAACTGCGAGCTCGTGATACGTCAGCCACCCAAAACAACGCCACTGGCGTTTCCCTTGTTGATCGATCGCTTGCGAATGCGATTGTCCAGCGAGAAACTTGTAGACCGCATCGCACGGATGACCGCGCAACTGGAAGCGGCAGCAGAAAAGGTTAAGCACGTTGCAGACTGAATCGTCGACCCGATCGCCCGATCAACTGGAATTGGAGATGGGTGGTGAGCCAATCGTCATTCGCGGTGATGGAACACTATGGCTGCCCGGTTGTCAGACGTTACTGGTGGCCGACCTGCATCTGGGAAAAGATGCTGCCTTTCGAGCGGCCGGCCTGCCCGTTCCCGCGGGAAGCGATGCCACCACGTTACAACGGCTTGGCCAGGCATTGCGGCAGACGCGGCCGATTCGGCTGGTTGTGCTGGGAGATCTGATTCACAACCGAAATTCGCTGACGCCCGATGTCATCCGTGATTTCACCGACTGGCGAAGTAGATTTGCGGAGCTGCCAATGCAATTGGTGCTTGGCAATCACGATCGCCAGATAGACCAATTCCCGGCCGCGTGGCAATTGGAAGTCCTGCCCTTCGTGTCTCTGGCCACCTTCCAACTGGTACATCAAACCGACGGAAGTTCCACCGTTGATGGGGGGCGAATACAGATTGGCGGCCATTGGCATCCGATGGTCTCATTGCGAAAATCTGGTGATCGTATTCGCTGTCGCTGCTTCGTGGTCGATCCGGCGTGTTTGACGTTACCCGCCTTCGGGCCATTCAAGGGAGGCGTCGAGATCCGACAACGACCACAGCGTACGATTTATCCATGTTGCGAAGATCGAATCTGGTTTTCAGGTAAGTTCCACTGACTCAGGACATTTTGACAAACGGTTGCAGGCCACCATGCCGGACATCGAAAAAATGGTTGATTGGCTGATCCGATATCGGAACGGGCTGATGTTGACGTGTCTGATGCTGGTCGCGGCCGCTTATTATCCGTCGACGCAGTTGCGATTTGAAAGAAGTGTGGAGAATCTGTTTCGGCAGGATGATCCCCGTTACGAGGATTACCGCCTCGATCAACAGCTATTCGGCGGGCTGGAGACCATCGCCCTGGCTTACGATGACCCCGATCTGTTCTCGGAGGCGGGGCTGACGCGATTGCAGGACCTGCAGCGTCAGGTTGCCACCACACCCGGGATCGCCATGGTGTCCAGCATCAATGACGCGCGGCGGCCGACTTCGCCGATGGATGGACGAAAGTTGCTGGAACAGGTCCAGTCCCGGGTGGTCTCCATGGCCGAACTGAAAAACGAATTGCTGGGATCGGAGTTGTATCGCGACCGGCTGGTCACCTCCGACGGCCAAACGGCCATGTTGTTGATCGAATTGAACCCCACGCGTGATGATCCGGGAACGCGGGCGGACGCGATTGCGAAGCTACAGGAGATCTGCCAAACGCTGGACGCGCCAGCGGCAGTCGTGGGCGGTCCGATCCTGGTGGAGCAGGTCTATACGACTTTGGAATATGACGGACTGGTGTTGGGCCTGGCTTCGAGTCTGATTTTGACTCTGGTCATCGTTGTACTGTTTCGCAGTCTGCGTTGGACTCTGTTACCGTTGGCCATTGTGCATGTAGCTCTGATCTGGACCAAGGCGGCGCTGGCACTCTACGGCGCGAAATTGAGCATGGTCTCGGCACCGCTTGTGGCGATCGTGACCGTGATCGGCGTGACGACGGCGGTTCACGTGATGATTCGGTACCGCGAGGAGAATGAACAATATCCCCCGGAACAGGCCCTTAAGCGGGCGCTGGTCCAGATCCTGCCCGCCATCTTCTGGACCTGCTTGACCACCGCGGCCGGTTTTGCTGCACTGCTGGCCTGTAGCATCGTCCCAATCCGAACGTTCGCGGTAATGATGGCCATGGGAACGATGTTGGTATTTGTGGCCACCGTGATGCTGGTTCCGGGCGCGGCCCTGATGATGCCGTCGCTGGGGACGGGATTGGGCAAGGTGCCGGCCGAATCGACGATGTCGGTCACGTTAAGCCGGACGGTTACCGTGCTACGCAAATACCCATTGCAGATCATCGGCCTGCTGACCGCGTTTCTTGTTTTCTGTTCCATCGGTGTCATGCGACTGGGTGTGGCAACCGATTTCACCGAAAATTTTCGACGCAGCAGTCCGATCGTGCAGTCCTATCATTTCATGACCGATCGAATTGGCTCGCTGGAAACGGTGGACATCCTGGTCGATGTTCAGGACGCATCCTCCGACCAATTCGACGCGGTCGTGAATAACGTCCGTCAATTGCAGAATGAATTGGAAGCGGATGCCGGCGTCTTGAATACCATGAGTTTCGTGGACCTGCTGGATTTTGTGGCTGGTTCGACGGAATCATCAGACCGATCGCCACGCGTTGGATTATCAAAATGGTTGACTTCGCTGGATATCGTCTCGAATCAAACCACGCTGCTGCTACTCCGCACCGTGGAACCCGCGATTGTGTCGGGATTCTGGAATCGAAAGGAAAACAAGGCGCGGGTGGTCGTACAGCTGAATCACGTTCCCGGCGAGGATCGACTTCTGCACTTGATCGAGCGGGTGGACGAGATTTCACATCGGCGATTTCCATCGTCGCGGGTGGCGGGCTACTACGTGTTGTTGGCCAATGTGGTGGAGAGCCTGCTGGCCGACCAATGGAAGACATTTGCGATCTCCATCGCCGCCATATTCCTGATCATGTCGCTGGCCTTTCGCAGCTTCAGCCTGGGTTTGGCTGCCATGGTGCCCAACGCAGCACCAATTCTGATGGTGATCGGCCTGATGGGATGGCTGGGTTTGGACATCAATATCGCCACGGCCATGATGGCCAGCGTGTCGATGGGGTTGTCGGTCGATTTCAGTATTCATTATCTGTATCGATTTCAACACGAGTTGCAAAGTGGCAAGGATTTCTTCGACGCTCTGCGTTTGACGCATGGCAGCGTTGGACTGGCGATGGTGATTGCCAACCTGGCACTGGTTTGCGGATTTCTGGTTTTGACCCTGTCATCGCTGGTACCGTCGGTGCATTTTGGGATGCTGGTCAGCGTGGCCATGTTGGGTGGACTGATCGGCAACCTGATCGTTCTGCCGCTGATCCTGTACCTGTTCCACCGACTGAATCTGATTGCTGTCGGTGGGCCGGCGATGGCATGAGTGCCGGGTCGTCAGGCGATGATGTCGTGCACCACATGCCCATGAACGTCGGTCAAGCGAAAATCCCGGCCCTGGAAACGGTAGGTCAGGCGGGTGTGTTGCAGACCCAGCAGATGCAGAATCGTGGCCTGCAAATCGTGGACGTGAACCGCTTTATCGATGACGGAAAACCCGAGTTCATCGGTCTGGCCATAAGTGCCCGGTTTCGTTCCGCCCCCGGCCAGGAGCATGGTGTAACAGTCGGGATAGTGGTCGCGGCCCAGGATTTTGCTGTTGGCCGTTCGGCCTTCACGAAAGGGCGTGCGACCGAATTCGCCACCCACGATCACCAGGGTCTCTGCCAACAAGCCCCTCTGTTTCAAGTCGCGAATCAGCGCGGAGACGGGTAAATCCATTTCCGCTGCCTTGCCGGTCAGGCCATCCCCCAGCCCGCTGGCGGCGTCGGTTCCATGAAAGTCCCAACCCCAGTCAAACAGTTGCACGAAACGAACTCCCTGCTCGATCAATCTGCGGGCCAACAGGCAATTGTTGCTGAATTTCGCTTCGCCAGGCTGGGCATCGTAGGAGGCCAGCGTGTCCGCTGATTCCCGACTGATATCCATCACTTCGGGAACCGAGGCCTGCATGCGGTAGGCCAATTCGTATTGCGCCATCCGCGTCAGGGTTTCCGGATCACCCACGGTGTCGGCATGCATCTGATTTAGCCGATGGATGTAATCCAGCGTTTTGCGGCGCAGGGGGCGGGCCATGCCGGGTGGGTTGCTGACGTACAGAACCGGATCGCCCTTGGAGCGGCACTGAACGCCCTGGTAAACGGAAGGCAGAAAACCGCTGCCCCAGGCATTTTTGCCGGCACTGGGTTGCGTGCCACCGGAATTCAGGACGACAAATCCGGGTAGATCCTGATTCTCTGTCCCCAGACCGTACGTCACCCAGGAGCCCATCGACGGCCTCCCCTGACGAGGCGAGCCCGTCAATAACAACAACTGAGCCGGGGCGTGATTGAACTGGTCCGTGTAAACCGATTTGACGACACACAGTTCGTCAGCGACTTGGGGCAGATTCAATAGCGCGTCGGAAAGCCAGAGGCCCTGATCACCGTGCTGGGCAAACTGGCGCGGGGAACCCAACAGTTGCGGTACACCCTGCGTGAAAGCAAACGTCTTGCCCTTCAGAAATTCCGCGGGACAGGCTTCCCCGTGTCGTTTCCGCAGTTCCGGTTTGTAGTCGAACAAATCCAGATTCGGGGGAGAACCGGCCAGGTGGATGTAGATCACGTTCTTGGCTCGCGGCGCGAAATGCGGATCGCGCTGTGAGAGCGGGCTGCCTTCACGGTCTTCCGCTTTCACCGTGTCAGCAAGTTGGCTTCCCAGATAGATCCCTGCCAGCCCGATAGGGCACGTTCTCAAGAAATGCCGACGGGTTTCGTTACGCAGTCTTGCCTGCTGGAAGCGATTCAGATCGTCGTTCATCTTGGATCCCTGTTCCGGTTCAAGGCCGAGTCAAACTTTCATCCAGATTGAGGATAACATTGGCAACGGTTGTCCAGGCAGCCAATGAGACCAGATCCGTGTCATCTCCGACGGGATGGAGAGGATCGACCGCCAGTCGTTGGGCGGCTTCCGCGTTGGCCTGAAAATGATGCAGCGCGTCGTCATACAATTCGGCAAGTATCGTATATTCTTTCGTCTGCGGCGGCCGAATCAAAACGCTTCGAAACATGAACTGCATTTTTTCATCACGATCGCCGGCTTGTTGCGAAGTCTTTCTGGCCAGTGCCTGAGCCGCCTCCACGAAGACCGGGTCGTTCAGAGTGATCAATGCCTGTAACGGCGTATTGGTCCGCAAACGACGGACTTCGCAGACTTCGCGATTGGAAACGTCAAACGTGGACAGTGAAGGATAGGGATTCGACCGTTGCCAACGCGTATAAATCGCGCGACGGTAACGATTCCGATCCTCGTCGGCCACCCAGTCGGTCGAATCATCCCGAAAGGCCCTCTTCAGGCCGGTGGCGGGTTGCGGCGGCTGTGCTGGCGGACCAAACATCTGCGGATTCAGCAGACCGCTACTGAACAGCGCCTGGTCCCGTATCATCTCGGCGGATAGACGAAACCGTGGACCCCGTGACAACCAACGATTGTCCGGATCCCGCTCCAATCCATCGCGGGTCATCTGAGACGATTGCCGGTACGTGGCGGAAAGGACGATCCGTTTCATGATGTGTTTCAGATTCCAGCCACTGTCCATCAGTTCACAGGCCAGATAATCCAGCAATTCCGGATGAGTCGGCAAGTCTCCCTGCGTGCCAAATTCTTCGCTGGTGGCCACGATGCCGATGCCAAAAAACTGTTGCCACAACCGATTGGCGATCACCCTGGCCGTGAGAGGGTTCCTGGAATCGACCAGCCATCGGGCCATCGCCAGTCGGTCTGGATTGGATGAATCGAGATCATGAAATACGGCGGGCGTACCACAATCGACCGACTCGCCAGGGTCCAGGTAATTGCCGCGCCGGTGAATGTGGGTCTCTCGCCGTTTGCCGGTCGGCAATTCGCGCATGACCGGCACCGAGGTCGTTGGTCTGATCTGTTCGTATTCCGCTTCAAGCGCCTCGATTTTTCGTTTCAGCTCAATTTCCAGTCCATGATGTCTGGCGAAATAGTCTCGCAACATTTCGGAATCGGCGGCGGTTCGGTCGGGTCTCCGAAGGATTTCCACGATCCGATATGGTATGGCGACGGTTGGCAATCGGTGCGGTTTTTCCGTGCCGCGATCCACTAGCCGAGTCCAGATTTCCTGTCCATCCTCATCAAGAATCGAGACCACCAGTCCATCCGATCGTGAGAACAGCTGGTGATCGGTTCGATTCCAGATCACGATTTCATCAATGGGAACGGGCTGTTGCAGGATGACCTGCCACCATGGATGGGATTCCTGTCTGGTGTGCGTGACGGAATGGCCAGCGTCGAAATCGCCATTGGTGTTGTCGTCGATCGCCAGCGAGGCCGTGCCCTGGAGCATCGTCGACGACTGACTGGGCTGACCTTCTCTGGCCACGTTCCGACCGTTCGAGAAAATCTGTATTTCCGCCAGCGAAAGAATGGCGTTCGGCTTTGGAAGCTGCACTCGGACGCGGTGACCCAACGGTCGGTTGTCGGGGCGATTTGTGTTTTGACGTTCCCAGCGGTGCTGTAATGCTGCCAGCCGCGAAGCTCGCTCCGATTCAGGTTGCTCGATCCAACTCGCCAGTTCGTCTTTCCATTTTTCAATTTCCAACGCCAGCTCTGAGCGTCGGCGTTGATTGGACGGTGAGTACAAATCTAATCGCGGTCGATCGTCGCGCTGATCATTGTCTTCCGTGTTGTTCAGAAAAGCGTAGAACTGGAAATACTCCTGTTGGGAAATCGGGTCGTACTTGTGATCGTGGCACTGAGCGCAGGCCATCGTGGTGGCCATCCAGACGGCCAAGGTCGTGTTGGTCCGGTCGACCACAGCCGCACTGCGAAATTCCTCGTCAATCGTACCCCCTTCGGTATTGGTCAGTGTATTGCGATGAAACGCGGTGGCCACCAGCTGGTCGTCGGTTGGATCGGGCAACAGATCGCCGGCAAGCTGTTCGACCGTGAACTGGTCGAACGGCTTGTTCTGGTTGAATGACCGAATCACGTAATCGCGATAAGCCCAGATTTCCCGGGGAAGGTCTTCCGCGTACCCCATGGAATCGGCGTAGCGGGCATGATCCAGCCAGACGGCGGCCCACCGTTCTCCAAAGGCCGGTTTTTCCAGAAAACGATCGACCATCGATGCGTAGGCGGAATCCGATGCGTCGTTGACGAACTCATCGACTTCGGATGGCGTCGGCGGCAGTCCCGTCAGGTCCAACGCGATTCGTCGAATCAGCGTGTAACGATCCGCCGGATCGGATGGCTGCAGGCCATGAGCATTCATCTGTCTTAGAACCAGAAGATCGATCTCATCTTGGCTCCACGCGGATTCGGCGGGCAGCGGAGGCCGGGTCGGATTCTGGTAGGCCCAATGGACCTGGTACGCGGCGCCACTCTCAATCCACCTTCGTACGATGGACTTTTCCTGGTCGGTGAGGGCTGGCGCCGAATCACCGGGCGGCATCCGCAGGTCGGCATCGGTCTCGCAAATACGCAGGTAGACCTCGCTGTCTTCGGCTGAACCGGGAACAATGGCATGCTCGGTCGCACCGGCATAGGTGTCGAGCCGCAGGTCGGCCTGTCGGCTGCCTTGGTCCGGACCGTGGCAGATGAAGCATTTGGCGGCCAGAATCGGTCGCACGTCCCGATTGAAATCGACCTCGTCGGCCGCAGTCGCGCCGGCGGTCAGCAACATGCCCAGTAAAGCTAAGACAGCCGTCTTCTTCACACCCTTTTATCCCCAGGTTGGATGTCGCCGCGTTTCCAAAACCTTCTTCAGGTTATTACAAATCAGTTGTGTTTCAACGCCGTTTTTGCAAAGCCACCGCTGGCGGGGGCTGGCCAGGCGAATACTGGACGATCCCTGCCGTCACGGTCAGGGTCGATTTTCCAACAACGAGTAAGGCATTACCGAACGGATTTGATAGCCCCGGACCGGTTCCGCTTTTCCTTTCAAATGAATATCCTCCCTCAATTCGGCTTGGACTACGTGCTTGACCAGGTCATACGTCGAATCGCTGATCAGGATCCCATCAGGCTCGGCATTCGATTCAAATCGCTGGCAAACATTGACGTTGTCGCCGATCGCGGTGAAATCGCGCCGCTGGCGGCTGCCAATATCGCCCACGACAACGTACCCGGAATTCAATCCGATGCGAATATGCAAGGCGATGCCCGATTTTTCGCGAATCGCCGGCAGGGTCTGCAGCATTTCCCAGGCGGCGCAGACTGCCCGATGGGCTCCATCACCCTCCTGGTCGAACAGAGCCATGATGGCATCACCGATAAACTTATCAATCACGGCATCGTATTTGATCAGTATTTCAACCATCCGATCGAAGTAGGCATTCAGTAATCCGACAATCTCGAGAGCTGATCGTGTTTCGCACAGGGAGGTAAAGCCGCAGATATCGGAAAAGAAGACCGTCCGAAATTCGTCGTGTGCCGTGCAGGCAAATCCGCCCGAGTTCTCGGACAGTCGGTCCACCGCCTGGGCTGCTGAATCGGACAGATACAAACGCATCGATTTCTGTTGCCGCCGCAGTCTTGATTCAGCCAGCACCCGCTCAACTTCGGCAACCAGTCGCTCGACCTTGAACGGTTTGGTCAAATATGCCTGGATCCCGGTGGATCGGACGCGGACCTGGTCTGCGGTCGATTCGCGAGAACTGACCATCACGATCGGCAATTCCGCGATGTCCTGATCCTGTCTGATCTGCATACACAATTCATATCCGTTGATATCGGGCATCTCGTAATCGGTGATGAGCAGATGGTAATGTCCCGAACTCGCTTTGCGTAATCCCTCCTTGCCATCAGCAGCCTGGTCGATCTGAAGACCCTGGGCTTCCAACGCCTGGGTAATCATCTGACGCAAGATTTTTGAATCGTCCACGACCAGTATTTTTTCCATACGCCTTGGCCCGGCGCCCGGCAACAGCCTGCGGATACGTGAGATTAATTCCGCCGGGACCACCGGCTTGACCACATAATCATCGGCACCTGCCTCAAAGCCCCGGCGAACTTCTTCATCCGAGTCCAACGAGGAAGACACGAGAACCGGAATCTGTGCCTGGTTGTCCAAGGACTTGACATGACGGCAGAGCGTGAACCCGTCCATGACTGGCATCTCCAAATCGGTGATCAATAGATCGATCGGTTGATTCCGAATGATGTCCAACGCCTCCTGGCCATCCCAGGCCTCGATCACTCGGAATTCCTCAGCCGCAATCTTGGGTACCACGGTATGATGAGCCAGTTTGCTGTCGTCGACAAACAGAATGGTCGGTTTGGATGCGACAAATTCCTGCATTAACGCTGCTGTTTTTTCCGTCGAAAACGGAATCTTCAGGAAATGGCTGGCCCGGTGCTGAAACGCTCGTTCACGATTGGATTCGTCCTGGGAAAGGAAGATGATCTTGGCATGGCGCAAGGCATTTTCGTGCTTGATCCTGTCGCAGACCTGGAAACCGTCTCCTTGTTTCAGGACGTGACGCACAAAGATAATTTGGGGGTTGCGATACAGCAGTTCGTCCATCAGGCGGGGATCGTCGGATGCCAACGACTGCATTTCAAAGCGTGTTTCATCCACGCAGGTCGCAATTGCCCGATTCGTCAGGACACTGTCCGTGATCAAGGCAACCGAGACTTTATCTCGGATCATGGTTCCCCTCGCCGACACCGGCCAAGATGCGATTCTTGAAAATGCGATTATTCTGACGGAGCGGTCAACCTTCCCAATTGATTGGCGGTTGTACATACGGCAGGACGCCACCGACCGGCTTGATTATGTGGCTCTCGCCAAGTCGGCACAAGTCGCGTCGTGCGACCCGGGCTGGAATTGAAGGCGTCCTGAAAAGACAATCGTCAGGCAGAACCTGTTGGGCTGCGAGTCCAGACAATGCCAAATGCAATATGTAATCCAATCCATGGATTCAACCGACGTCCATGTAGCGTTGACCAGGCTTGCCGGGTTCGACATCAACCGCATGCCGGGGCGTCGCCGCTTGACAAGCAGACACGAATTCCGGTGTATCCGCCATCGTCGTACACCAGTCATGTTTTTCTCCGTTTCGCATTCGGCTATGATCGCGAGCAGGTTGCTGGCGAATCGGCCTGGGTGGTGCCACTCGTGCCGTTGATCGCGGTGACCATGCTCAACACGTATGGATAATCGAGTGTTGTTGTTATGAAAGCCCCAATCGTCCAGCAGTATATGACCCGGGTGCCGATGGACATCGAGCAGGTTGACAATGTGGCCCATGCCCGTCGATTGATGGAACGCCTGGACATTCGCCATGTTCCGGTCATGCGAGGTTTGCGCCTGGAGGGTGTCGTTTCCGATCGCGATATCACCCGCGCGATGATTGAACATGGTGGTGACATCGAAAGTCTCTGCATCGGGGAAATCTGTCAACGAGATGTCCTGGCGGTCGGACCGCTGATGCCGATAGACGAAGTCGCCCGTCAGATGATCGATCGAGCCGTTGGCAGTGCGATCGTGGTGGACGGACGCTACGTGGTGGGTATCTTCACCACAACCGACGCGCTGAAGTTGATAACGGAGATTTTTTCGTGACGACTGGCCGACGGCTGACGCATTGATGCCCGCCATGGGTAGCTCGTTGAGTCCGACATCAATGGACGCGTTGCCATGTCCCGGACGAAATCCAGTTGTGCAGCATGATGGCGTGGGGTGGATGCTGATGTGACCCTGATCGATCAAACGGGTTCAGGAAATCCTGACGGACTAACCCCATGTCCAGGTTGTCCGGTTCGCGGCACGGTAGCCTCGGGTGGCGCCGACCAGGTCATTCGCGGCCCATTCAACGAATCAGTTTTGAATTCAAACCGCGCCCGCTGGCAGCAGGCCGATTCGGCGAGGGCTGGCAAGTGGTCGGTTATTTGTCATAATCAGGGTCTCGCCCTTGGATATCGCGTACAGCGAAGTCGTTTGATTTGTTACGTTTCTTTTCTCGTCAAGTGTTTTGGAGATAGCGGATGGATATTACTGGCCTGATTGTTGCTCTGTTAATTGGTGCGGTTTGCGGGTTCTTGGCCGGACAAATCGTTAAAGGACATGGTTTCGGCGTCGTCGGGAACATTGTGGTTGGCATTTTGGGTGCGCTGTTGTTTGGATTCCTGTTTGGTAATTTCAATTTACTGGGCTCGCCAATGTTGAACGAGATCGCCGGCGGTACGATTGGCGCCGTCGTTCTGCTATTGCTGATCGGGTTGTTCAAAAAGGCGACCTGACAAGTTGCCTGGCGTGATGATTTAAATTTTCAAGCGAAACCGCCTTCGGGCAACGGACCCGTTGGCAGGTTTGGCTTCAAGTCTCATGCCCACCGCTCGCAAGGGGGTGGAGGGCTGGTTTACAATAGGACCCGTCGCAAACAGCGGCTACGAGGGACCGGGTTCGGAGCCATCGGCAAACGTCCGCCAGACTCTGAATAGGAATTGTCTGGGGCAGGCCGCCGGCCTGTCGAAGCACTGGAGATGCCAGGCTGGCGGCCTGCCCCAACCTGGTTTAACGCGATTCGTACAGGTCACTGGATTAGGTTTCGATTTACAGAGTTAGTGTTCTTGAGAAAAGGAAATTTGTCATGGCGACATTTGTTGCGATTCAATACGACACCGAGGAAAAAGCCGACGAAGTTCGCAAGAAGCTGGTCGGCTTGCAGCGGGAATACCTGATCGACTTGGCCGACGCGGTCGTCGCGGTCAAGGATGCCAATGGCAAGGTCCGACTGCATCAACCGGTCAACCTGACGGCGGCTGGCGCGGTTGGTGGCGGCCTGTGGGGCTCCCTGATTGGACTGTTGTTTCTGAATCCCTTGTTGGGAGCGGCGGTGGGCGCTGGTGCTGGCGCTGAGCGGGGCATTGACGGACATTGGTGTTGACGACAAATTCATGAAGCAACTGGCCGAAGGATTGCAGCCCGGGACATCGGTGCTGTTTCTGCTGGTTCGCAAAGCGACTCCGGACAAGGTCCTGCCGGAGATTCAGCAATACGGTGGTAATGTCCTCCAGACATCGCTATCGCACGAAGACGAAACCAAACTGCAGGCCGCACTTCGCGAGGTTCAGCAGTCTAGCGAGCAGTCTGCCGTGTAGTCACGAGCACACGCTCGGTTAGCAGGATCGTCGAAACGGATCGTTGGTGAAAACCAGGAAATTCTCGAGCCCGGGTACCATGTATCCGGGCTCGTTGCCTTTTCGACTACATTCGGATGCCGCCCGTCGGCTTGCGGTGTTTGCATGTTGACCGTCGCTTTTGAAACGCACGACAGAGTCCGGTCGCCGCGGTACGATCAGTCGACGACAAAGGTAACTTTCGCGTTGACGCGATACTTGTCGATTTTGCCGTCAACAACCATCGCCTGAATGCTGTCGGTATACACGGACTTGATACCGTGAATCGACTTGGACGCTTCTTGTACTGCGTTGTCCATTGCTTTTTCGATGGAGTCCCCTTCGGCAATCACTTCAATAACTTTGGCAATACTCATCAGTTCATTCTCCTGCGGAAATGGTTAAATTGGCTACTGGACGGATAGGGTACCACATCTACCGTCAACCACGAGTCGGGGGCTGCGAAAATCTGGCGGGCGAAGCTTCCTGCCCAAGGTTATGAAAGCAGACTTTCCTGCTTCAGTTCCATTGAAAGTCTCTAAGGCCAAAGTAACATTCCGCCGTCGTTGTAGCATGCCGCCGTGTGATGGCGATGCGATCATTACCTGAGGGTCCGTTCCATGGCGAAGGGTTTCGTACCGTCGCTTCTGTATTCATGGGTTGGTGAGTTCATCGTTTTCAGATGGACGGCTACAATTTGGAGAACAGTTCACTAACATCTGCCGGTTGCCAAGAGTTAGCTGGGGTGTATTGCCATGCACGGTTTGTTCGTCTTCGCGATTGGAATGGTCACGGTCGGTTATTTGCCGGCGATCGTCACGGCCCCACAAACTTGGCTCAGTTTTCGGCACGATTTTGCGCGGACGGGCATTGCCGGCGAATTATTGTTGATTGAGCACGACTGTCATGCCACGACATAGGGCCATGTTTCGCTTTTCGCCACGACTTCCACGTCGGGGTATGGCCGGATCGGCGCTGACCGACATGACATCACCTGGCCCACGGAAGGGCGCCGTCTCACCATGGTTGTTGATGTTTGTGGCCTCGATGGTTGCCTTGCTCTTGTTGGGTTGGTCCGCCTTGAACCTGCGGCCCGAATCCCGGAAAGCCGTGCCCGCTGAGCAGCCGCTGCGAGTCTACTGCGCTGCGGGCGTGGCCCAGCCGGTGAGGGACGTCATTGGCCGGTATCTTCAGGAGCCATTTGGTCGTCCGGTCGAGCTGGTGCGTATCGGTGGATCCGGCGAATTGCTGGGGCAGATCAAGATTGAGGACGAATCCGGAACTGTGGGCGGCGGCGAGATTTTCGTCACGGCGGATGCCCAGTTACTGCAGATCGCTCACCAGCATGGACTGGTGGCCGAGGTGTTTTCTCTGGCGAAGCAAATACCGGTCATTGCCGTGGGCTCGGAATCCAGTTTGGCATTCAAGGATCTTCCAGACCTGTTGGCCCGAGACGATCTGAAATTCGCGATCGCGTCCAAGCGCGCGGCGGTCGGAAAATTGGTTCGGGAAATCGCACTCCGCGAGGGTCTGCTGGATCAACTGGAGGCCCGCAAGGCGACCGAATGCGAAAACGTGATGACTTTGGCCCAGGCCCTGGCATCGGGCAGTCTGGACGCGGCGGTGATCTGGGATACAACGGTAGTTCAGGTGAATCGTTCCCGGCAGGATCAGGGACAAGATCCAATACTGCGGATTTCCTGTCCCGCCGACGGCAGCGGTGAGTCTGGGAGCGATATTGCAGCGGGTGTCGTTGCGTCAACCGAAAGGCCGGCGGCTTGTCTGAAGTTTCTGCGGTACCTGACCGCACCGGAAAAAGGGAGGCCTGAGTTTGAGAAGTACGGGTTTTCGTTCATGTCGGGCTATTCTCCGGCGTCGGAGAACGAATAGGGAGACGCCGGTTTGAATGAGTGAAGTGCCCAATCCAGGTTCGAAAACGGTTCAGCCCGCCAATTGGAACTGGCTATTCTGGTCCACGATGTTGGCTTTCGGGCTGCTGTACCTGATCCTGATTGTCGCGTTAATCATCGCCGATTTTCAATTCACGACGTGGAGCGATCTTTGTGAACTTGTCGATGACGAACAGGTCCGGTTTTCTATCTGGTTGAGCCTGATCACTTGCACGATGTCGGCCATCATTTCAATGTGGGTCGCGATTCCTACAGGTTATGTGCTGGCACGTTTGGGCGGGAACGAGTTGAAGTTCAGATTGGCTGATCGACCACAGCGATTGCGGGCGGCCATGTTGGTTCGCCATCTGGTGGATACGATCCTGGACATTCCCATCGTGTTACCTCCTCTGGTTGTCGGTATCAGTCTGCTGGTCCTGTTTCAGACGCCTCCCGGTCGCCTGCTGGACGACCTGGCCGGGCGGTTTTTTTCCTGGGCGGGCTTTCCCGGTATCCGGGGCATCACCTATGAAATTCCCGCGATCATTCTGGCTCAATTTACGGTCGCGGCGGCATTTGCCGTAAGAACCATGCGAATAACATTCGAACAAATCGACGATCGGCCGGAGCGGGTGGCTCTAACGCTGGGTGCCAGCCAGTTTCAATCGTTTTCACGCGTGGCGATGCCGCAGGCATGGCGAGGCGTGATTGCCGCCTTTACGGTGGCGTGGGCCAGATCATTAGGCGAATTTGGACCCATTCTCATCTTTGCGGGTACCGCCCGCATGAAGACCGAGGTGTTGTCGACGACGGTGTATCTGAATTTTCAGTTTGGCAATCTGCGGGGCGCCGTGGGCGCTTCGATCCTGTTGGTTACGCTGGCCCTGGGTGTATTGATCGTAACCCGATTGATCACCTTGGGCGGAGACGCGAATGCCGGAGGTCGTGGATGATTGCCTTGCAGAAGGTCACGATTCGACAGGCAGGTTTCCAATTGACGGACGTCGACTTGCATGTGCCTGCCGGTCAGTACAGCATTTTGATGGGACCCACCGGATGCGGGAAAACCAGTCTGCTGGAGGCGATCTGTGGACTGCGGCGAATCCAGGCCGGTCGTATTGTCCTTGACGATCGAGACGTTACCCGGACGCCGCCCTCGGTCAGGAATATTGGTTATGTGCCGCAAGATTCATTGCTTTTTCCCACCATGCGCGTCGATCGTCAGATTGCCTTCGGTCTGGAGGTACGCAAGATCGGGTTTGCCGCGCGTCACAAACGCGTTGAGGAGATTGCCGATCTGCTACAGATTCGACCTTTGTTAAGCCGCTATCCGCAAGGACTGTCGGGAGGTGAAAAGCAGCGTGTCGCAGTGGCCCGGGCGCTTTCGTTTGATCCCCAGTTGCTGTGCCTGGACGAACCGCTCAGCGCGCTCGATGACAAGACGAGGCAACGGTTTGCTAACCTGCTGGCTACCGTGCATATGCAGGAAAAAGTTACGGTGCTGCATGTTACTCACAACCTTGCCGAAGCCCGCGAACTGGGCACCATGCGGTTTCGAATTGAAGATGGCGTGATCGAATTCGTGGAAGGCGAGTACTGACGGTCGATCGACCTCCCAAGCTTTCGGGGGCTACCTTGACGAAGGAAGAAAAAGCTGCCTGCCAATGGCAGATTTGGACCAGAGGATTCGGCAAGGCGCTGCATCGTCACCTTGTTGACTTCGATACGCGGGACATGAGCTTCACCCAATTCTCGTTGGAAACTCTGGAACCCTGCGATCTCTGTCGCAGACCGCAACCGGTCGCATGATCACCAGTGGGGATCGGTAATGCCGACTGCGAAATGACGGCGGTCGTTACCACCGCGGTTGATTGGTCGATTCCAACACAGCCCGCCATAGGTCGCCGCGAACATCAATGGTCTTCGCTTGACTGACGACGGCGGGGATGGGTACGTGAACAAAACAGCCGTGCTGTGAACCGATCATCATTCCGGTCTTGCCCGCCATCGCCGCATGCACGGCCAGTCGCCCCATCTGGTTGCACAAAACGCGGTCAAACATGTTGGCCGGGACGCTGCGAACGAAATAACTGGGATCGAGGTACTTGAGCGCGACGCGAATATCGTGCTCGTCAAAATAGGATGTGATACGCTGCTGCAAGCAGCGGCCGATGTCGCCGTGCAGCCGATTTCCGGATGCGTCGCTGCGCTCTTCTGATGATTCGAGCAAATGCCCGCCGGCGCCTTCGGCCACAACGACCACCGCGTGTCCACGTTCCTGCAATCGTCGTTTCAACGCAGCCAGGAATCCCCCCGAACCGTCCATGGGAAACGGAATCTCCGGAACGAGTGTGAAATCAACTTCCTGGCTGACCAGCGAGGCACCGGCAGCAATCGAACCCGAGTGTCGTCCCATCACTTTGACCAGCCCAATCCCGTTGATCGCGTCGCGGGCTTCGACGTGGGCGCCCCGAATCACTTCGGCCGCTTTTTCCAGCGCCGTGGCATAACCAAACGACTGACTGACAAACGGGATGTCATTGTCGATGGTCTTAGGGATACCGATAATCCCGATGGGGACCTTGCGATTTCGCAGTTCCTGATCGAGTGCGAAGGCGCCTCGTTGGGTACCATCACCGCCGATGCAGAACAGAATATCGACTCCCCTGCTCTGCAGGAAATCGGCCATCACCGCCGGTGACTGCGGGCCACGGGAGCTGCCCAGTACGGTGCCCCCCAATTTGTCGATCGGATCGACGAATTCCCGACTCAATCGTATCGGTTCCAGGCCGGACTCGGGATTCAGTCCGAAGTAGCCATTTCGTATACCCCATACGCTGGGTACACCATAGTTGAAAAATAGTTCGTCAAATACCGATCGGATAACGTTGTTCAGGCCCGGAGACAATCCGCCACAGGTAACCAGGGCAGCGGTGGTCTTCGGTGGATCAAAAAAAATCCTCTGGCGAGGACCCGCCTCTTGCAGAGACAGGTTGCCCGCGGGGTTACGCACTTCGTCGTTAAGGCGAACGTGCATTCGAACGCGATCCGCATCGTTGATGAAGTGAGCCTCCTGGGGATAATTGGGCGACTCGAAATCGAGTGGCGTGTCATATCGACACGTACCCAGAGAAGCGACCTCAAAATCGTCTGGCGAGAAAGCGGGCATGGTGACCAGAAAAGAGAACTGCGTTGTCTTGTAGCGTGGGTCACTGCAGGCGGCCTGCATATTGTCGAACGCCCATCAGATGGTATCATCCGTAGATCGCGCGGAGAACGGCACTGACGGAGTATGAATGTGTCCGTTCAAGCAGATTCGCCGGAATGGCCAATTGAAAACGGTGTTAATCGTTCCAGCGGTGTCTGTATCAGTGGGTGGAGCATGCTGTCGGTTGGTCCGAATTCACATGCCGTATGTAAAGTTGCGCGAATCTGGGCTTCGAGACTCTTGGCGAGATACGCTCAACCATCGAAAATTCGATCCTGAATTTATCGTGCGTGAAAGGCAGATGATTCAATGATTGACTGCAGCAGTTGACCGAAACAATCTATCGGGTAGTGAGCATGATGGATCCGTACAAAAACGCTGGCATTCCCGTTGGAGATGCTGAATGTGGTCTTCCAGAGACCGAGCGGCCGCAACGTGCACGAAAACTGCTGGCCACCGGTTCACGCCCCGCGGATTCGGGCATCGATCATCGGATTCTGAAGTTTCTGCGGGAGCATTTCTCCGACGTCGACCAGGGAGAAGCGTTGACTTTGCCAGAGAGTTTCGTGTTGCCGCAGTACGGGCTGGCCCGCGAGCTGTCGCTACCGGCTGATTCCGATCGATTTTACAACGACTATCTGGCTTCCTATCGTATTCAGAATGGGGTGCTGAACAACCCTCGCAGCGATCGCCGCACGACGCGGGGCACATTTCATGTTTGCGAAGGGGGCTTACCTATCCCAGGTGACAAGAAGGCCGTTCCCAGGTCGACGTTCGTGCGGATGTTAAAACACGCCATCGATCCACCGGATGCGGACTTGTTGGTGCCCTTTACCGCCAACGCACCCCAACCGGTGCGTGCCTTCATCTCGTTGTTGCTGCGGCCCATGGTGCAACCGGCGGTGCCCGGAATCGCTTCACAAAGAACGATGGAAGTCCGGTTTTTTGTGCCGGGTGGACTGGTCAGCAACCTGGACTTTGTGGAGTCGATTTTTGGTAACGCAGGCGACCCGTCGGTGGTAGAAAATGACGCCGGGCTGGATCCCGAGCATTGGACTGGCCACACGGGCTGTGTCATTCTGGCGCCTCACTTGGTGCGATTGACGAAGAAGGAACTTGGCTTGCCAACGTGGGATGACGCTACCGAGCGGCAGCGACGCGACGGTATGTGCTGGCAGCAACCCGACGAAATCTACAACGACGGCCAGGCGTTCAAATTGACCTGCCGTGACCAGGCCGGCGTTATCGTGACACTGATTGCGGATAATTACTTCGGGTACTGCAAGAAAGAAGTCAAGACACAAATATCGTATGCAGCCAACTTGATGGGCAACGTGGAAGAGGAGCACGCGGGTGGAGCGCTGGCGTTTGCCAAGTACAGCATCGGCCTGCATTTTGATGCGCAGGAACATTGCGATAATGATCAGACGTTGATGGACGTCGTGCAACGGGATGCCGACACGGTGGAATGGATGCCAGAGGGATATGCCATCGATAAACAGTGTCCCGACCTGATCTACATTCCGCACGATGCGCAGGCGGATCTGTCGCAGCTGGAGTTGTCCTGGCGGCACGATTCGCAGTCGCAATCGATTCTGCTGCGTCCAGGCAAGGTCTACATGACTCCTTCCGGCTACAAATTGCAACTGGAACAGCATCCGACCAACGGCTATTGGCGACTGGTCGGTTCCGTTGCCGAGGGCCTGTTTTGCCACAAACCGTGTACGGTTTCGGGTGGGGGCAAGAGTGAAATTTCCAAGAGCCTGGGTGATTACATTCTGTACGGACCAATTCTGGTAGGCGATCTGGAAAAGGACTTCGAATTGTTGCGGCAGCTATTCGACCGCGACTACTCCGACCGCTGGAGAGAGGGACAGGGACCTCATTATCGTGAAAGAAAGAGCCGTCCTCTTCTCAGTCCCGAGCGCTCTTTGGGTAGCGTCATCCAGTTGTTGACGCCTTCGGAAGACTACAATGAGAACTACAACCGCTGGCTGAATTCGCTGCCCGATCACATCTATCCCCTGGTATTCCTGGTGAAACGATTTGTTCCACCCGAACAACTCGATCACTGGCGCGATTTCTTCGGCGTAGACTGGATCAACGGTCGTCCCGGGCACCGGTTGAAGGCGCTCGGTTACCGACTGGCCGGAGGCTACCTGCGCGTCGGACTACGGTCGACGTTGGACTGGCGAACATTCAAGCTTCGCCAGGACTTTCTGCCGGCAATCAAGGTTCAGATGGAGGACGATATCACGGCCTCCACGGTGGTCCCGAACAGGCACCTTCAGAACCTGCCCGGATCGGTGGACGCGGACAGCTCCAAGTTGGCCACGAATTGTGAATTTCGCCTGTTTCAGCGACCGGACGATGCCATTCACCGGGGCCTGGACAGGCAGACGGAAGCGGACCTGTCCCGGCACGATAATTTTCTTTCGAACTTCGAGCCATTGACCCAAACGCAGGCCCAAGCGATGGTTGATCGGGTCACGGAATTCAGTGAATTCACCGAGCCGATGCAGGCGCTTCTGGAGAAAGCGGCTCAAACCCCTTCCGCGATGGTGGTTTGTTCTGCCTGCCCGCGTCTGATCGACGGAAAGCCGAGCAAGAATCCTCGTTACCTGCAGATACGTCCAGACCTGATCGACTCGCAAACCAAATTCATTGCCGAGCGTGGCATGCGGTTGGCTCGAGGTATTGGTAACGACGATCCGTTGCCCGTGCCGGTGAACGCGGTTCTGATCGGGCGACGCAATAATCCCCCCGATCGGGCAGCCGGAATCCGTCCGTTGGCCGTGTACGGTCCGATTCACTATCAGGAGTTGCCCGAACTGTTCATGGATCTGATCTGTTCGTTGACCGGCAAGAGTCCATCCACCACCGGTGCCGGATCCGAAGGGGCTTTGACGAAGGGTCCCTTCAATGCGTTGCGGACGATGGCGGATCTGAATGCCGCTCTCTGCTCGGCGATCCTGACCGGATTGGCCGGCTTCAGTTCCGCAGCCGGTCACATCGGTCCCCAGCACCAGGTGGATCACGATATCAGCCTGTTGGTGCCCGAGCTGTGGTGTCGGATGAGTGCCCGGGAACGCCAACCGGAGTTCCTGATTGCCAACGGCCATCTGGAACCGGTCGAGGATTTTGAATTCGAGGGGTGCCTGATTCCGGCCAGTCGGTTGGGTTATCGTATCACTCCCAGATTCGTGCGGACGTTTCTGGGACGACTGTTTGATCACCCGGACCGCGTTTTTGAAGAAAGCTACTTGCGCCGGAAACCCAGGATTTGGCCGCGTTTGTCGATGGTCTGAACAATATCACCGAAGCGCAACAGAAAGTCGCCTTGCAAGCCTTTGAAGATGGTTCGATCGAAGACGCCTGCCCCCCGCTGCGAGCCCTGTTTTCCATCATGGCCTACGGTACCTGGGAAGGTAAGGATGCGCATGATGCCGATGTGCGACGGATGTTTTCGTTGCAGTCTCTGCTTGACAGCGATTGGTACCAACAGCGATTATTCGCCAAACAGAAGGGGGACGAGCGTCTTTGGCAACGCTTCGCAGAATCCATGGACCAATGGCTGGCCACCGCTGCGTCAGCCGGTGAAGCGACACAGCAGGAAATGCGTCGGCGTCGCGCATTCGTATCAGGACAATTGCAACGGGTATCGTCGACCAGCCACCTGGACGATTTGCGAGGCACTTTGGGAACGGATCCCAGCCTGATGGCATTCGATGACGTTGCCGCGCCGCAGGCCTCAACTACCCTATGCCAGCCTTAGCCCGCAGCGGAAGGAAATCGATCCAGTGCGTTGGTTTGACGAAGCCGCGACGGTAAAAGAACGGGTCTGGATCGCAGGAATAACTGGTGAAGCAGCAATCCGGCAGCCCTGGTTGGACCGCGCTTTTGTTCAGCGACACTCTCCGGCAGATTTTCGAATTAGATTCGTTCGAGTGCCATGGTAACGACGATCTCGCAAAAATCACTGATGGCTTTGACGGGCCTGTTTTTGTGTACGTTTCTGGTGGTTCATCTGCTGGGTAATCTGCAATTGTTCCTGCCGGATGTTCAGGCACAAACGCAGTTCAACTGGTATGCTGAAACGTTATCCAGCTTGCTGGTGATCGAAGTAGCCGCGATTGGGACCTACCTGTGCATTGTGGCCCATGTGATATTGTCGGTCGTGCTGACGGTTCGTAACCGCCGCAGTGCGGGCAAACGGCATGAAGCATCCCGCGCGGTTGCGGGATCCTCGTGGTACAGCCGCTTCATGGGGGTGTTGGGCTGTATCATCCTGGTATTTCTGATTGTGCACATGAGCGATTTCTGGTTTCCATTCAAGACTCACGCCGAAATGGGATTGGATACCGAGGGGCGCCGCGACCTGTACGGCCTGGTCATCCATGAATTCCAGAAGATCTGGAAAGTTGGCTTGTACGAAATCGGCGTGCTGGCGGTTGGTTTCCATTTGGCGCATGGTTTCCATAGTGGGTTTCGTTCGCTAGGGCTTCACCATCCTCACTTGAGCAGCCTGATTCGCTGGTTCGGCCTGGCCTTCGCTCTGGTCGTAACCCTCGGATTTGGAGCCATGCCAATTTATATCCTGTTCACCCAATAACCACTTCGCCAACAACCGTGATCAACCTGGACGCCAAGATTCCACCCGGACCGATTGAGCAGAAATGGAGCCAGTACCAGGCAACCTGCCGGTTGGTAAATGCTTCCAATCGCGGCAAGTTGCAAATTATTGTGATCGGAAGCGGGCTGGCCGGCGGCGGCGCGGCAGCCGCGTTGGGAGAGTTGGGTTATCGAGTCAAGGCATTCTGCTTTCACGACAGTCCCCGCCGCGCGCATTCGGTGGCGGCACAGGGCGGAGTTAACGCGGCCAAGAACTATCAGAATGACAGCGATAATGTCTATCGCATGTTCTACGACACGATCAAGGGTGGTGATTTCAGATCGCGGGAAGCCAACGTTTACCGAATGGCCGAATTATCTTCGACCTTGATCGATACCTGCGTTGCCCAGGGCGTACCGTTTGCTCGCGAGTATGGCGGTGTGCTGGCTAATCGGTCATTTGGTGGTGTGCAGGTGGAACGAACGTTCTATGCGCAGGGTCAAACAGGCCAGCAACTGTTGCTGGGGACCTACGCCGCGCTCAACCGGCAAATCAAGGCCGGCCGCGTGCAGATGTTCAAGCGACACGAAATGTTGGATCTGGTGGTCGAAGACGGACGGGCGGCGGGTGTCGTCGTACGCGACATGGTGACGGGGGAGCTGGAATGCCACGCTGCGCACGCGGTGGTGTTGGCGACCGGTGGGTACGCCAAGATCTATTATCTGTCCACGTTGGCCCTGGGCAGCAACGCAACGGCTATCTGGAAAGCCTGGAAGCGTGGCGCACTGATGGCCAATCCCAGTTTCGTGCAGGTGCATCCAACCAGTTTGCCACCATTGGGTAAACACCAATCCAAATTGACCTTGATGTCCGAGTCCCTGCGTAACGATGGACGCATCTGGGTGCCCGCTCAGCCAGGCGATCAGCGGCCGCCCAATCAGATCCCGGACGAAGAACGGGACTACTATCTGGAACGTCGCTATCCGACGTTTGGCAATTTGACTCCACGGGATATTGCCTCGCGGGCCGCACGGGAGCGCATCGACGCGGGACATGGAGTCGGCCCGCTGGGGAACGCGGTGTATCTGGATTTTCGCGACGCCATTGCGACGCACGGTCGCGACGAAATTGCCTCCCGCTACGGCAATCTGTTTGAGATGTACCAGAAGATTACCGGGCTCGACGCCTACCGTGAACCGATGATGATTGCCCCCGCAGCTCACTTTTCCATGGGGGGGTTATGGGTGGACTATGAATTGATGACGACGGTCAAGGGCCTGTACGCCGTAGGCGAGTGTAATTTTGCGGATCACGGGGCCAACCGACTGGGCGCCAATTCGTTACTGCAAGCCTGCGTCGACGGTTATTTTGTGCTGCCATGCACGATTGGCAATTACCTGGCCGATTTCGTCGGACAGCCGCTGTCGGTGACCAGCGGGGAAGCGTTTGTTCATTGTCAGCGGGCGGTCCGGGAGTCCATCGAAGAACTGGTGCAGATCCAGGGTGCTCGCTGCGTCGACGATTTTCATCGTGAACTGGGAGCGATCATGACCAGGCACTGTGGCATGGTTCGGTCCGCCGAGGGACTGCAATCGGCAATCGAACAGGTCCAACAGCTGCGTGAACAGTTTCTGTTGGACGTCCGGATTCCGGGTGCGGCCGATCAACCGAACAGCGAACTGGAAAAGGCCCTGAGGGTACGAGACTACCTGGAACTGGGAGAATTGATGTGCCTTGATGCCCTGTATCGTAACGAATCCTGCGGCATGCACTTTCGGATCGAGCACCAATCGGAAACGGGCGAAGCCATTCGCAATGATGACGACTACTGTGTCGTTTCTGCCTGGGAGCATCGCACGGAGGGAGATTCGGTGTGCCATCGTGAACCGCTTGAATTCGAGAAGGTCCAAATGACATCGAGGAGTTACCAATAGCCATGAAGCTTACCTTTCGTGTCTGGATGCAGGACAGTGCCCATGAAGCGGGCGGTTTTGTGGAACACTGCCTGGACGATTTCGATCCCGATATGTCGTTCCTGGAAGCTCTTGATCACCTGAATGAAAATCGGATCGAAGATGGCCAGCGGGTAATCGAATTCGACCACGATTGTCGGGAAGGTATCTGTGGTACCTGTGGCGTTGTGATCAACGGCCGTCCGCACGGTCCGCTGGTGGCGACAACCACCTGTCAACTGCATTTACGTTCCTTTGTGGATGGACAGACCATTACGGTAGAACCGTTTCGTGCCACCGCCTTTCCCGTAATCAGGGATCTGAAGGTGGATCGCAGTGCGTTCGATCGGATTCAGCGTGCGGGAGGTTACATCTCGACCAACATTCGGACGGCGCCCGAAGCGAACTCCATCCTGATTGCCCGCGACGCGGCGGAAGCCGCTTTTGACGCCGCTTCCTGTATTGGTTGCGGGGCCTGCGTCGCCAGTTGCAAGAACGCCGCGGCTTCCCTGTTTACGTCCGCCATTATCGCCCATTTTGATCACCTGCCCCAAGGCAAGGTGGAAGGCGACCAACGCGTGCTAAACCTGGTCCAGTCCATGGATGAGCAGGGATTTGGCAGTTGTACCAACACCGAAGCCTGCGAAGCGGCTTGTCCACGGGAGATTTCTGCGGATGGAATTGCTCTGATGAATTGGCGGTACAATTGGGCTCGGCTAAAAAGGTTTGCCGGCCGCAGTTGAAACCGCGACAGGATCCTTCGGCAGGTTCGGTACAGTCCGGGTGTTGGCGACAATGGCCGGCGTAGAATTGTCCTGAGATGGAAGGGATCAATCGGGCGGATAGCCACCCTGCGATCGTAACCGGGATAACGGTGGTCGGCGTTGACGGGTCACCAGAAACAATAACGGCACAACTGATTTCGAGAGGCAGGAAAAATGGCTACCGAGGACGTATTGAATCAGACCGAGTTCGAAAAAACCGTTGACTCTTTTCGGCACCGTTTGGTGAGAAATTTGTATCATGCTCGTGGGCAAGTGGTTCAGAGGGCCACGCTGCACGATGCCTACATGACGCTCTGTTATACGGTGCGGGATCACCTGATCGATCGTTGGCGAAAAACCTTTGATGCGCGTTTTCGCGATCAAACGAAGTTCGTGTGTTATCTGTCGGCCGAGTATCTGCCGGGTAAACAGCTGCAACAGAACATGCTCTACAGTGGCACCACGGAGATCGCCCGCGAGGCCCTGGCGGACTACGATCTGGATCTGGATGACCTGGTTGAACTGGATGTCGAACCGGGTTTGGGCAATGGTGGCCTGGGGCGACTGGTTGCCTGTTTTGTGGACTCCCTGGCGACGTTGGATATGCCGGCGGTCGGGTACGGGATTCGCTATGAATTTGGCATTTTCAAACAGGCTTTCGTCGATGGCTGGCAGGTCGAAAAACCGGACGATTGGCTGCTGCAGGGCAATCCCTGGGAATTTCCGCAAGCGGACCAGATGGTCAAAGTGGGATTCTCCGGCAAGACCGAACGTTACTGCGATGCCGAAGGGCGGCAGCGATCGCGATGGATTCCCGCATACCATGTGCTGGGTGAACCCTACATTACTTTGGTCCCCGGCTACGGTACCGAGACCGTCAATACATTGAGGCTCTGGCGGGCACGGGCCACCGAGGAGTTTGATTTTCAACTGTTTGACACCGGGGACTACGCCAAAGCGGTCGAGAAGAAAGTCTACTCCGAGAACATCAGCAAAGTGCTGTATCCGAACGACGTAACGCCGGAAGGCAAGCGGCTGCGATTGCAGCAGCAGTATTTTTTTGTCGCCTGTTCGATCAAGGATATCATTCGCCATTTCAGACTGGTGAACGATGACTGGACTCGATTCCCGGAAAAAGTCGCCATTCAGCTGAACGACACGCACCCGGTGGTCGCCATTCCCGAATTGATGCGGCTACTAATCGATGAATACGCGCTGGAATGGGAGCAGGCCTGGGAAATCACGACGCAGACCTTCGCCTATACCTGTCATACGCTGTTGCCCGAGGCGCTCGAAACCTGGCCGCTGGACCTGTTTGGCGACCTGCTGCCACGGCACCTGGAAATCATCTATGAAATCAATTTCCGTTTTCTTGAAGATGTCCGTTCGCGATACCCGGAGGATGAACGTCGCGTTCAGCGGATGTCCCTGATTGGTGAAAACGGGGACCGTCACCTGCGGATGGCGCACCTCGCTGCGGTCGCCAGTTTTGCCATCAACGGCGTGGCGGAAATACAATCGCGGCTGTTGCGCGAACGAACGCTGCCAGACTTCGCCGATATGTGGCCGCAAAAATTTCAGAACAAGACTAATGGCGTCACGCCGCGGCGATTCATGTTGCTGGCCAATCCCCGCCTGTCCAAACTGATCACATCGCGCATTGGTGACAGTTGGCCCCGGCATCTCGATCAACTTCAAGAGCTGGAAACCTGCGCGAAGGATGAGACTTTTCAGTCTGCGTGGCGCGAGGTGAAACAGGCCAACAAGCGGCAGCTGGCCACGATTCTCGAAGATCGAACCGGAATTCCCATCAATACCGATTCAGTATTCGACATCATGGTCAAACGGCTGCACGAGTATAAACGCCAACTCCTCAAGGCCCTGCAGATCATTTCACTCTATCACCAGGTGAAAGCCGATCCCAGTATGCACGTGGTACCCACAACGTTCATATTTGGCGCCAAGGCGGCGCCGGGGTACTGGATGGCCAAACGGATTATCAAGCTGATCAATAATCTCGGGCAGATCATCCATGAAGATCCGGATATTGACGGTCGATTGAAAGTCGTATTCGCACCCAATTTCAATGTAACCCTGGCCGAACGAATCTACCCGGCTGCGGATATCTCTGAACAGATCTCCATGGCAGGCAAGGAAGCGTCCGGCACCGGCAACATGAAGTTTGCACTCAACGGCGCATTGACGGTGGGAACGCTGGATGGAGCCAATATTGAGATCCGGCAACGGGTAGGTGAAGAGAACTTTTTCCTGTTCGGTCTGTCGGCCGAGGAGGTCTTCCAGCTGAAACAGCAGGGCTATCAACCCCGGGATTATTACCACGCCAACCCCCAACTGAAACAGGTTGTTGACAGCCTGTCGGAAGGCCAGTTTTCTGGCGGAGACACTGAATTGTTCCGTCCAATTGTGGACTCCTTGCTGGATCGAGATGAATACCTGTTGTTGGCCGATTTCCATTCCTACGTCGATTGTTGCCAACGGGCGGCACGGACCTACGAAGACGTCAATCGCTGGACCAGAATGTCCATACTGAACGCGGCGCGTTGTGGCTTCTTTTCTTCCGATCGAGCCATGCGACAATACGCCAGAGACATTTGGCGAGTCGAACCGCATGCAGTAACCTGACCAGTGATTGGCGGGCATGATATTGCCCAATCCATGGCGCATCGCGGCAGCCGATGTACAAAACCTGAAAAGATCTGACAACATGGCGATACGGACGAAGCTTGATCGACAATCTGGTTATCTCGCCGAAGAAGGTGATACGAATCGTTCACCGCGAAGGCAAGATTTTCGGGAGCAGCATCTGGCGGCCGAAACCAGAGCGATGCTGGCAGAGGACGACCGTTTTTTCGTGCATCAGTCTTTGTCCACGCCCTGTTTGAATGTGCTCGACGCCGCGCAGGGTTCCTGCCTGATCGATCACCAGGGTCGGCAGATCCTGGATTTTCATGGCAACTCGGTTCACCAGGTTGGCCATGGACATCCGCAGGTTTTGCAAGCCGTCAAGGAGCAGCTTGACGAGCTGGCCTTTTGTCCACGACGGTACACCAATGCCAGAACGATCGAATTGGCACGGCGTCTCAGTGAGATGGCCCCGGTTCGCGATGGTGGTGATGTTCCCCGCATCCTGTTTGCACCGGCTGGTGCGACCGCCAATGGCATTGCGATGAAGATGGTCAGATTGGCCACCGGCAGATTCAAGACAATTTCCATGTGGGGCGCGTTTCACGGGGCTTCGTTGGACACGATCTCCATCGGAGGGGAAGCGATGTTTCGATCCAAGGTCGGTCCGCTGCTTCCAGGCTGCCTGCACGTGCCCGCCTATGATCCTAACGGGTTGGGGCGGCACAGCGCAGAGATGATCGACTACATACTGGAGACCGAAGGCGATGTTGCCGCGGTGATCGCGGAACCAATGAGATGGACCACCGTCGTGCCACCCCCTGCCGAGTATTGGCAGCATGTCCGCGAGAGCTGCGATCGGCACGGAACGCTGCTGGTGATCGATGAAATTCCCGCCTGCCTAGGTCGGACGGGCAGGATGTTCTGCATCGAGAATTTTGGTGTGGAGCCGGACATTCTGGTGATTGGCAAGGGGCTGGGTGGTGGTGTATTTCCTCTGGCTGCGGTGATCGTTCGCAGCGACCTGCAGATCGACGCGGCTCAATCGCTGGGCCATTTCACCCACGAAAAATCGCCGGTAGGTGCTGCGGCAGCCCTGGCGACATTGGATGTCATCGAGCGGGAACAACTGGTCGAGCGGGCGAGGACCCTGGGCCGGCAAACGGTTCAGCGACTTACAGCCTGGCGATCCAGGTTTCCACTGATCGACGAAGTCCGTGGTCTCGGCTTGCAGATCGGCATCGAACTGCGACGCGATGGCCGGAAAGCAGATGAGGAAGCGGATGGCATTCTATACGAATGCCTGAAACGCGGACTCAGTTTCAAGGTTTCCGGCGGGTGCGTGCTCACGCTTACCCCTCCGCTGACCATTTCCGATGCAGAAGTGGACCAGGCACTATCGATCCTGGAGACCGCATTGACCATGACGATTTGAATTTTTCCGTCCACCGCAACCTTCCGGTGGCTTCGACGCTGGGAGGTTGTTCGTTATCAGAAAAACAGGGCGCAGAATATGCCGCAGAACCATAGCAACACCAGCCAATCGGGTTTCACTCGTGCTTTTTACAAATTCAACGTGCTGTTGATCGTACTGATCTGCCACAGCCATGGAAGCGCCTTCGATTGGCCGCAAATCCTTGGCCCCAATCGCAATGGACAGGCAGTAGGCGAACCAGCCATTAAGATCTGGTCGGCCGATGGGCCGGCGTTATTGTGGAAACAGGAACTGGGCGAGGGATATGCGGGACCGGCAGTCACCGGGGATCGGGTGACCGTGTTCCACCGCATCGGCGACGTCGAACGGATTGAGTCATTTCATGCCCGCACAGGGGAATCGCAGTGGCGGACGGACTTTCAGGCCAGCTATGCCGGTGGGGTCGATCCCGATCGTGGTCCCAGATGTGTTCCACTGATTAACGGATCATCCGTATACGTATTCGGTGCCGCCGGGAATTTGCACTGCGTAGAATTGGCCAGCGGCAGGAAACGCTGGTCGCGGGACCTCTACCGCGAATACGGTGGCCGTGAAGGCTATTTCGGGGCCGGCAGTACGCCGATCGTCGTGGATCAGCACTTGATCGTCAATGTCGGCGGAGATTCGGCGGGAGTGGTTGCCCTGGACCTGGCGACGGGTGAAACCGTCTGGAAGACCACCGAGGAAGGGGCCAGTTATTCTTCTCCCGCGTCGGCGAAAATCGATGGTACGCAGCATGTGTTTTTTGTGACGAGGCTCAATACCATTTCCGTCGACCCGGCCAACGGTGACGTTCGCTTTCGGTTTCCTTTTGGCCGGCAGGGTCCGACCGTCAACGCAGCGACGCCGTTGATCATTCAGGATCGGTTGTTCGTCTCGTCCAGCTATGGCGTGGGGGCCAGGTTATCTCAGGTTACGGCCAATCAGGCCAGGGAAATCTGGGCCAACGATGATGTGATGTCCAGTCAGTATTCGACCTGCGTCCACCACAATGGATTTCTGTACGGGACTCACGGTCGTGAAGATTACAACAATGGAGAGTATCGCTGTATTGACTTCGAAAGCGGAAAGATCCAATGGAAGAAGTCCCGCTTTCCTGTCTCCCATACGATCCTGGTTGGAGACCATCTGCTGCTGCTGGGCGTGGACGGAAGCTTGCGTTTGTTGAAGGCCAACCCAAGGCGCTACGAAGAGCTTGCGGTGGCAAAGGTCTCAAGCAATTTGACTCGGGCTCTTCCCGCTTTGTCCAATAGCAGACTCTATTTTCGCGATAACGCCGGACGAACGGGCCAGTTGATCTGCGTGGAACTGCCCCGCTTGGAAAACACGGATCCTGACGGGGAGTAAAGGCAGTTGAAAGGAACATGTGAAGTGCGTCCGAAGAGAAATAGTTTCGTCATGGCATGGTTGGTTCTACTCGTCGGATGGTGGATGCCAAATCACCTCGCAAGCGTCGACGCGGCAGCGGTGACCGTACCAAGGACGCTTCCGTCAGGTCTGGATCCGTACGCCGGAACAGCCAGACGAGGCGGGAATACAAACGTGATCCGGTTCATGCCCGGCTTGGCCCTGGCGATTGGACACCAGCAAGCGGAATCGAGCGATGCACTATTTCTCAAGACAACCAGGTCTTTTTCGGCTGGTCAATATCCGGAAGCCTTGGCTGCCGCCAACCGCCTTTGTCAGCGGGAGCCAAAAAACCTGCGCTACCAGTTGCTGCGAGGCGATGTCAGTTTTGCGGCTGGCAAGATGGATCAATGCGTCGCCGCCTTCGACGCCGCCATCCGCATTCAACCGGATATCGAGCCGAAGTTGTGGCAACGGGGGTTGGCCTTGTATTACGCCGATCGATTTGCGGACGGAGTCCGACAGTTCGAGACTCACCAGACGGTAAATTCTCAGGACGTGGAAAACGCCGTCTGGCATCTGTTATGTGAAGCTCGGGAGTCGGATATCAAACGGGCCCGTCGCAAACTGATCCCGATCAGTCGTGATCCCCGCGTGCCGATGCCCGAGATTTACGAGATGTTTGCGGGTCGGCTTACGCCGGATGACGTGATCAAGGCAGCTCGCCACAATACAAGACTTGTACCGAAGAATGGACAGCGATACCGACTTCAGCTGTATTACGCCTACCTGTACATCGGTCTTTACCAGGAAATGCTGGGGCAGTTGGATGAATCGCTGAAGTCAATCAAACAGGCAGAAAAACTCAATCCGCTTGCTAAGACCAATTTCATGGGACAGGTTGCCCGCGTGCATTTGCAGTTGCGAGGGACCTCCGATCAGCGGAAGTAGATCGTGCCCGGTATCGGTTTATGCCATGTCTGGTCGCCTCGCGGGGATAACCAGTGCGGTTGGTATCGGCTCAATCATCAGCATGACCAACGCAGAATGCGTTTCGCCGCTACAGGCCTGGTTCAATGGATCTGACTCAAATCGATTGGATGATCGACTTCGGCCAGTAACGATTCCAATGCCCGATCCAGGTCCTTGCCAAGAATTTCCTTGAAGCGGATGATCCCGTTACCATCGATCAGATAAACCGTGGGCCAGGCGTCCACGTTCCATTTCCCGGAAATCGGTCCCTGCGTGCCTTTCGGACCGTTCCAGAAGTGTCGCCATGGCAGACCCTCATCGCGGACAGCGTTGCGAGCCACGTTTAGCGACTTATCGGAATTGACGCCTATCAATACAAATGGTTTGGTTCCCAGCGATGCCACCAACTCCTGTTCTCGGGCGTACATCTGCCGACACGGCGGGCACCAGTGGCCCCAGAAATCGAGCATCACAATCTTGCCGCGATAATCGCTCAGTTTGAATTCGATACCATCCAGATCCTGGCCCACGATATCCGGCGCAACGCTACCAATACTCAGGTGTTGCAGTTCATACAATTCGGCCTTCGCGACCTCAGCAAACGTCTTCTCCTGACGGTATTCTTCATCAGGATACTGATCGATCACCGACTGCAGTAATGACTCCATCTCTGGTTTCAACGCGGTGCCGCGATCTGAGAGCAGATACCGTTGTTGTTCCCTGGGCAACTTGGCCAACAGATGCGGGTTATTCTGAAACGCATGGCTGAAGGCAGGCAGCTGGTCCACATACTTCGTGTATCCCATGATAGCCCTCGCTTTCCTGATTCCAGCAGGGGCAAATTCGATCATCTGCTTCATCCAGTTTTCGATCTGCTGACTGGGAACGTCCTCGTGAAAGGACTGGATCATCTTGCGATAATTCAACTTGCTCGCAAAGTTCTGGAGCAGGAACGTCATCGGCTGGTCCTTGTCCGAACCCTGACTGCGGGACACGGCTTCCAGAGCCGCTTGTAGACCCGTTTGAGTCTGCGAATATTCCCTGGCCAGCTGCATCAGCTTGATGGTGTAGCTGGGTACGGGATTCAGCTTCGCAAATATCTCGTATTCCTGCTCGGTCGTCTTCGCTTCAGCGACCTGTTGCTTCAAACGCGCGACCGCCATTTCATATTCCTTGCTGATCCGATCATATTCCCGCTGGGCGGCCTGATCGTCTGCCGGGTCAATAACGGAAGCCGCAGCATCTTCCGACGACCGACTGTTCGAGATCGGCAATTCGGTTCCGGTTTCGTTGGGAATGCCACACCCCATAATCCAGGACATGGTCAACAACAGCACAAGCAGGGTTCGCACAACGGCTTTCATCTGACGATATCCAACGACTGAATCTGGTACTGAACCACGATATTGCACAGTCTAATGGCCGCAAGGGCCCGTGTCATTCGATGCAAGGACCCATCGTGCGAAAAAATGAACACCGGGCAACGCGCCCCAGCCCGCGTTCGATAGAGATATCGGACGCCAACTGAATCTACGATGCGACGGGTTGAACCGGGACCGATTCAGCCGGGCGAGCGTCTTCAATCGTCTGGGTCGCTGTGAAAATGAAATCGAAGGCGTTGGTTCGCACGGCAGCGGTTGGCTTGCATTTGAAAGGCACAACGATCGGAACGCCGGACTGTTGCACGATTTCGCAAGCCAACAGCTGTAGCTGTTGCAGGTTTGAATCAAATTGCTCAAAAAACCGGCTGCCCGAGAGATCGTCCTTCAGTCGGGAATTCATTTCCCGAACGATGGGCATTTCTGAGATGTTGACATATCCACGGGCGGACTGGTTCTGTGTCGCGGCGTGCCACTGGCGAAAAAAATCCTGCATAAAATGATTGACCTTCCCCAACTGATTCAAGCGACCCAGATTGCGCAGATACATGGTCGGTTGACAGGTCCGATCGTGGAAGAAGATGAAACCAGTAATGGACCAGTAGACCAGATAATCCCACAGAATCTTGGTCGGCATGACCGTCGGGTTGCCAAACAGCTGGTACTGGTTGCGGTAGGCCGGCAGTGTTCCGTAATAAAAACGCTTGAAGACCTTGTCGTAGACATTGGCGCGAATGCGATGTCCCCGCCAGGTCATGTCCCGCCAGATCAGATCGGTCAGAAACGTGTTGGAAAAAGCAATAAAGTCGCTGCCGGGGGAATAAAACGGGTCATGAAAAAAGCCGGCCTCTCCGGTGATTCCCCAGCGGTTGGCCGAAAAGACCCGTTCGCATTCGGTCGAGTATCGTTTGATGGCACCGAAGTCCTGCAGGTTGTCGACATTCTCACGAACCGCCGCCGCACATTGTGGTTCATGTCTTTCCAGCCATGCGACCGCTTTGTCAAACGAATTGAAATCGGATAACGAATGGAATTCCTCGGCGGCCACAATGCCCATGCTGGTCGAGCCGGAGGCCAGCGGAATCAGCCATACCCAGTACCCCTGGCCCATCAGGTGATTGGTGCTGTACCAACGAGCGGTCCGGTCGGCGTGTCCTTCGCTCCAGCTGGGGTCGGTACACCAGTCATCCACCTTGATGTGTTTGCTGAAGCGGAACCAGGCCGCATTGGCGGCATGCGGCGAGGATTTTTGCAAACCGAGTTTGCGTTTCAGAAAAGCCCGCCGACCACTTGCATCCACTACCCAACGAGTGTGGATTCGCTGTGGTTGACCGTCCTGTTCGAAATCGACGAAATGCCGGCCTCGACGGTTGATAGCCAGATCCTTGATCCTGGCCTGATCCACGAAGTCGATGCCCCGTTCGCGACAGACATCGCCCAGGTAGTTTTCGAACCGGCCGCGATCGAGTTGATAGCTGGGACAGGGAGCGAATCGTTTTCCACCCAATTCCAGGCGCTGTTCAATGCGGGAATTGTCGGCGGATGGGAAAAAGAACCGGAGCCCCAGTTTAGGCAACTGGTCATCCAGAATGTGCTGCTTCAGGTCCAGTACTTCGCCAAAATAATGCGCTGCGACTTCCACTGTCGATTCACCCACCTTGTGGGCGGCTTCCGGTACCGGATGACAGCGTTTTTCCAGTACCACGATCCGGGCCTTTGGCAGTTTCTGTTTCAGCTGCAGCGCCAAAGTCAGTCCGGCCAGCCCGCCCCCCAAGACCGTGACGTCTGGTTGTGATGGTACACTCTGCATGATTCCTGATCCGTGTTTTCTAAACATTGAGCATGTCGAAAACCGGTGCGAGCCGTTGCTCGTTGGCGGTCTCCGGGATGATGGACGTTTCAATTTGAGGTTGGGACTGCTGGACTCGACCGGTAATTTCAAACATCAAATCGCGGATCAGGTCGACGTTGGCGTGAAACCTCTCGCGCAGCGCGGCGTCGTCCAGCTTTTCGGTCAACTCGCGATTCAATCGGGTCATGATTTCGATCTTGCTTTGATCCACGAACGCCGGGATCGCATTGATGTGCGGATCGGCTTCGTGCCAGTTGCGAAAGAACTGTTGCATCTTCAGATTCATTTCGCGGATTTCTTCCACGCCCCGGGACAGCGACTGAATGAAGCCGGCATCCGTCAGTTTGTTGTTGAAATACAACAGAGCCGGGAAACCCCAGTAGACGGCGTAGTCCCAGACAAACTTGATGGCCATGATGCGAGGGTTGCCGAACAGGGGATACTGATCACGATAGGTCAGCAGGTTGTTCTGGAAGAGTGTCAGAAAAACACTTTGCAAAGTCGGCGCCAGATGGGCAATCGACTTGCCGGTCAGATCGTCTTCGATCAGTTTGCAGACCATCGTGTTGCCGATCGCGATAAAGTCGCTGCCGGGTGAGTAGAAGGGGTCCAGGAAGGCGGCGGCTTCGCCGACCAGTGCCCAGCGATCAGCCGAAAAAACCTGTCGCGAACCGCGCGACAGTTTTCTGATGGCCAGAAAATCCTGCATCTTCCCGAAATGCGGTTCGATGGCGGCGGCACATTCCGGTTCGTTCTGTTGCAACCACTGAAAGGACTTTTCAAAACTGTTGAAGGTATTAAGCGGATGCAGTCGCGGATCGGCCACGATGCCGATACTGGTCGAGCCAGTGGCCAGTGGAATCAACCACACCCAGTAGCCTTCTCCCATCAGATGATTGGTGCTGAGCCATCGCCGTGGAACTTTACCCGTCAACTTCCTCCAGTTCGAATCGTCGCACCAGGAGTCGACCTGGATTTGCGCGTCGATACGAAACCAGGCAGCATTGATATCGTGATTCAAATCTTCTTCCAGATTCAGTTTGCGTCGAATGAACGAGGCACGACCGCTGGCGTCGACGATCCACCGCGATTGGACGGTCTGTTCCGTACCGTCTCTCAGGAACGTGACTCTGTGGGTGGTTTCTTCCGTTCCACCGTCGGAGGAGTCAAGTTCAACTCCGCGAACACGGGCTCCATCCAGGATGGTCGCCCCCATCTCAAGATCCGCCTGGCCGAGGTAGTTCTCCAGTCGACCACGATCCACCTGATAACTGGGAGCGGCAAAAAATGTGCTGCCGCCAACCTCCGTTCCTTCGGCCAACGACTGGAAGGCGTCCTTGAAAAAGAACCGCAACCCGAATTTAGGGAGTTGGTGATCGGTCAGGTGTTTCTTCAACCCAAGCTGTTCGCCGAAATAATGAGCTCCGATTTCCACCGTTGATTCGCCCACCTTGTGGGTTGTTTCGGCGACGGGGAACCTGCGTTTTTCAATAATCGCGATCTTCAAATCGGAACGCTTCATTAGCAACTGGCGGGCCATCGTCAGACCAGCCAGACCACCACCCAGAATTACAACATCAAATCTGTCCATCGTTTCTCTGTCCTGATCCGTGTTCACGAGTGTACGCATTGCCGTTCCTCGGTCTCACCTGTCTCCATGAACTGCGATATTTCCGTGATCCAGTACCGTTTTTTCTGGAACGGATACGTCGGCAAACTGAGTTTTTGCCTCGGCCGACCACCGTAAACCGAATGAAAGTCCGGATTGCAACCGGATTGATATAGCTCCGCCAGCGTTGCTATCAGCGAGGGCGTTTTCGATTTTGAAAACGCAACAGCAGCATTAAAGACATTGATCTTCCCCTTCTCCAGTTGAGCCAGCAGCGAACCATGGATCATCTCGCTGCCCAGCACCAGGCCGGCATCACACCGGATCGAAGCCAGTGCCTTGATACTGGCGTCCGTTCTGGGTGCGGCGGAAGCATGTTCCCGCCAGTAACTGCCTCCCAGCGAGCGATGAACCGGAACGATCGTCCCGGTTAGGCTGCAAATCAACGGCAGATCGGGGGGGTAAAAGTTGAATTGATCGGCAGTTTTTTCGAAGGCATCCCAGTCCGCCTGACCGTTGTCGGGATTTCGATGCAGCCTTTCCCGTTCACGGACGAGGATCAGCGCGTCAAGAAAATCGAGTCCGCCGGCGACACAGGCCGCGGTGTACTGACCCACGCCGAGGCCACAGGCGGCGTCGGCTTGAATTCCCCAGGACGTCCAAAGCCTGGCGAGTCCCGCTTGCAACACAAACAGCAGAGTTTGATTCATGCTATCCGGACAATTGGAATCCTCCAGCAACTTTTCCAACCCGCACGTTTCTTCATTGGCAGAAGCTTGCTGTTGCAGTCGGCGATCACACTCTTTCACGAATTCCGCCACGACCGTATGGGTGCTGAATAGGTGCCGCAGGGTGGAAAGCGTGTGGTCGTCCTCGCCGCCAAAAATCCATGCCAGTTTCGGTGGGGCCTTGGCGACCTTATCGGCCATCAACTGAGCGGAGCCATTCTTGGCAGCACCGTTTCCGTTCGCATCTTGCTTGCCATTTGAAACGTTCGCCTCCCGCAGCATCTCGATGGCCTGCGTTCGATTGTCAAACGGCATGGCAAACCGGTATTCAAAATGGCGGCGGCCAGCACCGAGAGTAAAACAGAAATCGTCCAGGTCGGTATCGGGATATTTTTCCAGAAAACTGGCGTAGGACTCGCGCAATTCCCTCAAGGCATTCGGGCAACGGGCACTGGCCACCAACAGCCGTTGATCTGGTTCGCTGGGAGTTCGCGTTGGTGCGTCGGGCGAGGGCGATTCGTTCGGCGAGCTGAGGACAAGATGGGCATTGGTGCCGACCAAACCGAGAGCCGTAATACCGGCGGTGCGTCGCTCACATTTTGGCCAGGGCGTATTTTCGGTAACGATTTTGACGGGCATCCGATTCCATGGAATATGTGGTGACGGTTCATCGATATGAATCTGCCGCGGAATGATGCCGTGATGTATTGCCAGGACGGTCTTGATCAGCCCGGATGAACCGCCGGCCGCTTCCAGGTGACTGATGTTGGCCTTCACCGAACCAAGCAGCAGCGGATTGTCCTTGCCGCGGCCCTTGCCGTAGATCCCGACCGCCGCATTCAGTTCCATCGGATCTCCGTATTCGGTGCCGGTTCCGTGAGCTTCCAGATACTGTACTTGCGAAGGAGCCAGCGCTGCGTCTTTGATGGCGGCATCGATGACGCGCGATTGCGCCTTGCTGTTGGGTGATGTGATACCTCCGCTGAACCCGTTATGCACTACGGCGCCACCCCGGATCACGGCCATGATCCGATCGCCGTCGCGGTGGGCATCGCCAAGTCGCTTCAGCACGACGACACCACAGCCTTCGCCGCGGCCAAAACCGTCGGCCGATTTGGAAAACGACTTGCACCGTCCATCGGGTGATAACAAACCCGCGTTGGACATCAGCAACGAATTCACTGGCGCAAGAATGGCGTTTACTCCACCAGCCAACGCGAGGTTGCAATTGCCGTCCTGCAGAGCTCGCATGGCCTGGTAAACAGCGACCAGAGAACTGCTGCTGGCGGTATCGATTGCCAGACTGGGGCCTTCGAAACCGAACACGTAACTGATACGACCCACTCCGGCACTGTGGGACAACCCCGCACCCTGAAACCCCTTGATAATCTGTTCGTCATCCAGCGTGGGCAGGAAAGCATAATCCGAACCCATGATGCCCATGAACACACCCACGTTCGGATCGACCAGTGGCGCAGTGGCCATGCCGGCGTCCTCCAGCGCGCGATAACTGTTTTCCAGCAGCATTCGATGCTGGGGATCGATCCAGCAGGCTTCACGCGGCGAGATGTTGAAGAACTTGGCGTCGAATTCAGCGATATCATCCAGGAAACCACCACTTCGGGTGTACATTTTCCCGGATTCGCGATCGGCACTATAAAACCGGTCAATGTCCCAACGGTCGTTCGGGATATCGCAGACGGCATCGACGCCGTTCAGCAGGTTTTGCCAGAATTCACTCACGTTGCGTGCGCCCGGAAAGCGGCAACTCATGCCGATGATGGCGATGTCGTCCCGCTCGGGTCGCTCCCTGGTCGTCTGGCCAACTTGGGCAGCCTTCTCCGGCTGCTGCGATCCGGTGGAGCTACCCGACGGTTCTGCGGCGGTAGCCAATTCCAACACGTAATCGGAGATGGCGTCGATGGTGGGATGATCGAACAGCATGGTTGGGCCCACATTGAACTGGTCGCCCAACATCTGCTGCAATTCCGTACCGAATTCGACCGCCATCAGCGAATCGAGTCCCATTTCGATCAGGGGTCGGTCAGTCTCGGGCGGCTCGGGTGTCGACAGGATCCGTTGCAGAGATTCCCGGATTGTATTGACCAGCAATTTGCGACGAGCCTTGCCCTGCAGTTTCTTCAGTTGGCTGACAAGGGCAGAATCGACGCCGCGTGATTTGCGCGGTCACCCACCAGTTCACGCAGCATGGCGGGCACATCCCCGGTTGGCCCAATCCGCATCCGCCGCCAATCGACATCCATCACCGTCGTTTGTACCACGTTGCTGCCCAGAATCTGTTCCAGCGCGGCATGGGCTTCCTTGACGGAAAGGGGCGTGATGCCCTGCAACGCGAGTCGTTTGATGATCCGCTGGTCATCAGCCATTCCGGCGGCCCAGGGACCCCAATTGATGGCTACCGCCGGCAGACCGTTCTGTTGACGCCGCCATGCCAGGCCGTCCAGAAACGCGTTGCCAGTGGCGTAATTGCTCTGCCCTGGAGAGCCTAGCACCGAGGCCGCCGATGAATAAAGCACGAAGAAATCAAGAGGGAGCTCCCGCGTGAATTCATCCAGTAACCGACCTGCCACTACCTTCGGTTGCAAAACCGCTTCAAATCGCTCGGTTGTTTGGGATTCGATCAAGCCATCATCCAGTACTCCCGCGGCGTGAATGACACCGGCCAACGGTTGCCAGTCGCTACCGAAGCGTGCAAACATCGCTTCCACGTCGTGGCGTAAACTGATATCGGCCGCATGAACGATGACCTGACAACCCGATTGTTGAATGCTGTCGATAAACTTCCGAGCCGCTTCATCGGGTTGGCTTCGCGAAACCAATAGTACCTGGCCGGCCCCATGTTGGGCCAACCACATGGCCGCCTGCCGTCCCAGCATGCCGAGCCCGCCGGTGATCAGGTAGCAGCCGTCAGCGTTGGCGGAAAATGAATCGGATCGGTTTAACCTGGATTGCATTATCCGCGGGACAAACAGTTGTCCGTTTCGAATGGCGTGTTGATTGTCCTCGGTTTCGGTCTGAATGATTTCGGCGGCCAATTTGATCGTGTTGGCGTCAGTGAAGTCGTTATTGGCCAGATCGAGTATGCGGCAACGCAGCTCGGGTTGTTCAGCCCCAATGACTCGAGCGAGGCCCCAGAACTGACTCTGTTGCGGGTCCACATCGGCTACCGAATCGACGGCGACAGCGCTACCCGTGATCAATTGCAATCCGCAGGGCAGTTGTCGCCGATCGCGGTTCAGTAACGCCTGAACAAAATGCAAGACCGAATCGATACCATAATCGATCAAACCTGCGGGTTCCGATAGATGCGGCAGGATCCAGGTGATGCCATCAATACCGGTTTCTCCGTTGTTGCCCGGTAATTCGTCAAATAAATGCTGCCAAGTCTCGATATTTCGACCACAACCACGGAACTCGTTCTCGGAACGAGTTTCAAACGACGCCCCTGGTTGCAAGTCCATCTGGTAAACGTGATGTCGCTGCGCTCGCAATGACTCGATCAACTTGCCAGTGAAATTGGACAGCGGCGTACCCTGCTCTGCTTCACGGGTAATAACCAGCCAGGTTTTTGGCTCCAGTTGGCTGGCGGCAAGTCGGTTTGGCTTCCACTGCAACTGGTAAACCAGCCGTTCGGCACCGACGCCACTTAATTGCCGCAGGGCGGCCAGGCTGACCTGTTGGACCTGCAGGTTCTCGATTTCAAGGACCACATCCCCGTGGTCTGTAAACAGCATCAGGTTTGCGGTTCGGATCGCACCTTCATTCTGGACCCACTGCGCATGGCACCAGGCAGCGTTTTCGATCGCGGCGAAACACTGGACGCGACCGACCCCGACGGGCAGGAACAACTGGTCATCGTCCGACTTCAGCAATCCCACGGCCAGGCTGTGCAGTGCCGCGTCCAGCAGCGTGGGTGGAATGGTATAACCTCTCGTGTCGCCCGTTGTTTCCAGTCGCGTCACAACGGCCGTGTCGGAATAATGCAATTCCCGAATGCAGCGAAAAGCCGGCCCGTAGTTCAGGCCCAATGAATTCATTTTCTGATAAAAATTCTCGGGCGAATCGGTTTCGGAGAGCACTGCCAGCAAGGCGTCTCGATCGACCGGTGCGGGTCGTTGGCGGTCGTTATCGACCAACTCACAGGCGAAGTGCCGGACCCAGTTGCGGCTGCCGGATGCGGAGGCGTAGGTTTCCAGACTTGATCGAGCTGGTTGCGTGGCATCGACCGGTTTGACCACGGTTTGCAACGCCGTACGACCGGCCGGTCGGATTGGCTGTTCAAAGACAACATTTTCCATGGCACGCGAATCGGCAGCCTCGATTGCCATTTCCAGCAACGCAGCACCCGGCAACACGGTTGAATTCATTACCACGTGATCCGGCATCCAGGAGGGGCTGTCGCAATCGATGAAACTCTCGTAACGTGTTTCGCTGCCCAGACCTGCCAGGGAAATCCGGGAACCGAGTAACGGATGTGCCGTGTGATATTCGGCATGCGCGGTGCGGGGCTTGTCCGGGCCCCAGAATCGTCGCCGCTGAAACGGATAGGTTGGCAAATGAACATGTCGTTGCGGACCGCGGCCGTGCATGGTCCGAAAGTCAGGCTTCAGGCCCTGGGCATACATCTGGGCCACGGCGATGTGGATGGCGTGACGGTCGTCATGGCCTTTCTGCAAGCAGCTGATCAGCGTACCTGCCGGCTGTTTCCAATGGGCGGTCGCCATCCGCGTCAGTACGGCCTGCGGACCCACTTCGATCAACAGATCGCATTTCAGGTCAGCCAGGGTTTCGACACTGGGGGCGTACTGGACGGGTTTTCGTATGTGGCTGGCCCAATAATCCCCATCGCATATCCGGTCCGCTGGCATCAATTGGCCGGAAACATTGCAGACCAACGGCATCGTTGGCGAATGGAATTCGATCTGGTCAGCCGCTGTCGCAAAAGGTTCCAGGACCGGATCCATCAAATGCGAATGGAAGGCATGCGATGTGACCAGTGGTTTCGAGCGGATACCACGATCGGTCAAGATGTCCGCGATACTTTGGACAGCCATTTCGTGACCACTGATCACGACATGGGTTCCGTTTAAGGCCGCCAGCGAAACGTTGGGTTCGTCGGCCAGGAGTGTTCGAATCGCCTGTTCTGGTGCAAAGACCGCCCGCATCTGGCCACCAGCCGGCAACCCGCCAATCAGCCGTCCGCGTTCGGCGATCAAACGCAAACCGTCTTCCCAGCTCATGACACCGGCAACGCAGGCGGCCGCATACTGACCGACGCTATGCCCCAGGACCACATCGGGGTGGACATCCCAACTGCCCAGCAGCCTGGTCAATCCCATCTGCAAGGCGAACGTGGCGGGTTGAGTCCAGTGAGTATCGTTGATGGCCGCCGTTTCGGATTCGCCGGCGAACAGGACCTGTAACAGGGAACCATCGCGGAGATCACGAAGTTGTTGATCGCATGCATCGATCGTTGCTCGAAAAACAGGCTCCGTGTCATATAACTGACGGCCCATGTTGGCGAACTGGGCTCCCTGTCCCGTGAATTGCCAGGCGACACGCGGTGCCCGGCGTCGGTTGCCACGGAAGATCGACTCGGAGAATCCGCCGCGTGCCAGCGCGTGCAGCGAATCCGTCGCTTGTTGTCGGTCATCAACAACCATGGCGGCTCGGTGTTCAAAATGGCTGCGGGCGACGTTGGTCGCCACCGCAAATTCGTTGACGGAAAGGGATTCGTTCTGCGACAACGATTGAGCGTATTCGTCAGCCAGCTGAAACAGAGCTTCTTCGTTCTTCCCCGACAAGGTAACGATGGCGGGAGAAGTGACGTCCTGTCCCATGGCCTCTTGCGCGTCGGCGGGCACAGCCGCCGGCCAGAACGATGGGGCATCGTGTTGGTCTGGTGCCTCGATTACCACATGAGCGTTGGTACCGCTCATGCCGAACGCGCTCACGCCGGCAATGCGTTGGTCTACTGCAGGCCATGCCGTCGCGGTGGTTAACACCTGCACCGGGATTTTGTCCCACGGAATGTGTGGGTTGGGATTCTCGAAATTCAACTGGCCGGGAATCAAACCCTTCTGCATGGACAGCAGAACCTTGATGATCCCGGCCATCCCGGCCGCGGCCTCCAGATGGCCGATGTTGGTTTTGACAGAGCCGATATACAACGGATTCTGTTTCGAACGTTCAGCGCAGTAGGCGGCGGCCGCCGCCGTGACTTCGATCGGGTCGCCCAGTTCCGTGCCGGTACCGTGCGCTTCCAGATAGCCAACCTGTTCGGGTCTGATTCGGGCACGCCGTAGTGCTTCACGAATGACCTTTTCCTGGGCTTTCGGATTGGGTGCCGTCAAACCGCTGCTGAAGCCATTGTGTCCGACCGCCGAACCGCGAATGATCCCCAGAATGGGATCGCCCGCCCGTTGGGCATCGGCCAGACGGGCCAAGGTGACGACTCCGCATCCCTCGCCCCGCAGGTAGCCGTCCGCAGCGGCGTCAAAGGCTCGCGAATGACCACTGGGCGAGAGGGCTTTCAATTTACAGGTCAGGATATTGGTTGTGGGCGAACAGATGGCGTTAACCCCACCCACCAGCGCCCGATCGCAGTCACGTCGTTGCAAACTTTGAATCGCCAGATGAAGCGCAACCAGGGACGAAGAGCAGGCCGTATCCACGGCCACGCTGGGACCCTGCAGACCGAGGTAATAGGCCAGACGCCCGGACAGGAAACTGCCCGCGGCTCCGGTCGCAATGTACGGATTCAGATTCAGGAATGAATCGCTGGCTTCGTTTTGATAGTCATTGTGCATCCAGCCCACAAAGACGCCCGTCTGTTCGCCGATATCCTCTGGAATCCAGCCTGCCCGCTCGATTGCTTCCCAGCCCGTTTCCATCAACAGGCGTTGTTGCGGATCGACCCAACAGGCCTCGCGCGGGGAAATGCCAAAGAACTCGGGATCCATCAGGTCGATGTTTTCCAGGAAGACACCGCGGCGAGCGTACATCTTGCCAGGGACGTCCGGGTCGTCATCGTGAAAGGCCTCCAGGTCCCAACGGTCGTGGGGGATGTCACTCACCAAATCGGCCTGTTCGATCAGGGACTGCCAGTATTTATCGGGCGTGTCGGATGTCCGTGGAAATCGGCAGGCCATGGATACGATGGCGATCGGCTCGCCCGACCATTCCTGGGCTGCCGCCAGCTGTTGTTTCAGCTCGCGGATTTTCAACAGGGCCTGTTTGTTTGGCGAAAGCGGCTGTCGGTTGCCAGTCATGCGTTGTTAATCCAGTTCCTTGATCAGTTCGGACAGAGCTTCTTCTTCGCTCATTTGCTCGACCTGCGTCCGCAGTTCTGCCCGACCCCATGGATGTAGATGGATCGGCCCGTCGGAGTGCTTTTCGTTGGCAAGAGTCGAAGGGGGACTTGGTCGTATCGGTGGTTCGAAGCTCTTGACCAGAAAAGTCGCCAGGTCGGTGACCCTGGGGTAGTCAAACAGCAATGTCGCGGGCAACGGTTGATCGGGACCCACCTCCAGTTGCAGTTGAGAACTCAATTCCACCATCGCCAACGAATCCAGACCAGCGTCGATAAACGAATCGTGGGGATCCGGATCGGAGTCAATTTCGCAAATTTCCTGAATCAGCGTTTGCAGGAATTCGATCGCCACCGCCCGTTTTTCGGAATCGTAGGTCTGGGCCAGTCGATCCCGCAATTCCGCCGGACGCTGGTCGGTTGTGGCTGGCACCATGGCAGGACGGGTCGCATCGTGCGTGACCGTCATCGGGGTTTCTGCCGCCATGGCACGCAAGTCGGTTTTCAAAATCTTGCCAGCCGCATTGCGAGGCAATTCGTCCACGGCAATCAATTCGCGCGGCACCTTGTAATTGCCCAGATGCTGTTTGGCGTATTGCTTGACTTCAGCCAGTTTCTGCCGCGGATCATCGGTGGCATCCAGGACCAGGTAACCAATCACCTGCTCGCCCAAGACGGGATCGGGAATGCCGATCACCGCCGCCTGCAAAACTCCGGGGTGGTCCAGCAATACACGTTCCACTTCCGCCGGGAAGACCTTCAATCCACCGATGGTGATCATGTCCTTCACGCGATCGACGATATACAGGTAACCCTCTTCATCCAGTCGACCGATATCCCCCGAGTGAAACCAGCCTGCCTTGATCGCGGCGGCCGTTTCTTCCGGCCGATTCCAGTACCCCAGCATGACATTGGGCCCCCGAATCGTAATTTCACCAAGTTGGCCCGGTTGGCAGGGTCTGCCGGTATCCGGATCGATAACCCTGATTTCTACCGCGTCGATGGCCATGCCGATGGAACCCGGTTGGAAGCGAAGGCGGTGATTGTAGGCCGCAAACGGAGAGGTTTCCGTCAGGCCATAACCCTCATGGATCGGCATCCCAAACTTTTTCTGCCAGGCTTCACTGGTTTGGATAGGCAGGGTGGCCGCTGCCGAAAAACAGTAATTCACACTCGACAAATCATCCGGCTCACAGCTATCCAATAACAGACCAAACATCATCGGTGCGCCATACAACTGGGTCACCCGATGTTTGGCGATCAAATGTCGCGCTTCATTCAGGTCAAATCGTTTCTGAAGAATGATCGTGCCGCCAACGTTGAACACGGAATTCAGCAGGGCGTTTTGACCAAAACAGTGAAACAGCGGCACCGTCAGCAACACGCGATCGTGCGGTTGCGTGCGGCACAGGTGATTAAAGGCGCAAACGTTGGACCGCACATTGCCATGCGACAACGTGGCACCCTTGGGAAATCCAGTGGTGCCCGACGTATAGAGTATCAACGCGGGATCATGGGGATCGGCCACGTACCAGTCGTTGGCATCCCGTCCGATTCCGCCCGCCGTGTTCTGTTCTTCGTTGCCGTCGGTCAGCATTCCGGTCAGGTCATCGACCCGAAAGCGAGCCGACAGAGACTCCGGCAATGCCTGTTGAACGGCATCCCGTGCGGATTCGCTGCCCACAAACGCTTTCGCCTGACAATCGGAGATGACAAAATCGACTTCCGCAGGCGCCAGGCGGGTGCTGATGGAAACGGCGATCGCTCCGATTCGCAGTGCCCCGTAATACCAGACGGGAAACGAGGGCGCATTGGGCAGCATCAATGCGACGCGGTCTCCCGGTCGCACGCCAGCCCGGATCAGATGCTCTGCGGCGGCGGCTGAATACGCATTCAGTTGGGCGTAGGTGAACCGATGGTCGTCAAATTCAATGGCGATCTGGTCAGGTAAAAGCCTGGCGGTGACCGTCAGGCTTTCGCAAATATTCATTCGCTTACCTCGCAGAAATGGTCGAAGGACTCAGCGATCGGCTGAACTGCCGTCACCAGCTGATCCTGTTGACCAATATCCGTTGCCAATCGCTCGATGTCTTCTTCCAGCCAACGGTCAGAATCGTCGAACAACAAAGGACGCTCCATCCCCGGGTCAATCGACAACACGCGACAGACGGAACGGTAGAACTGTCGTCCAGTGGATCCCAGTAACTGGCTACCGTCGTAGTGGCCTGATTCGGCCCGGGCCCGTAGATCAACCGCCTGAACGGCGAACAACGAGGCGACGGCCAGATAGTGTCTGTAGAGATTAACCGAATTCCAGGCCATATTGGCGGCACCCCAGCTCAGGCCATTGATGTTCTGGTTGAATTGTTCCGCGTGGGTGGGAAAATGCTCAACGATGGGATTGGCAAGATAGGTCAGCATCGGCATGATCGAATTGCCACAGATCTGCAGGCCTTTCAAACCCATGTTGTACACCCGCTGGTCATTGCCACGCAGCGAAGGACTCAAGCCTCCGTTGAACTCGGGTGCGACCAGACTGGCGATTTGGACATCCAGATGTTTGGCCAACAATCCGATAAATCGCCGCAGGTCATCCATCGCGATTCCCAGGTACTGGCCCAGAAAGTTGCCACTTTGGTAAAATTGGCCGGTGGCCGGGTCAATTAGCGGATTGTCGGAAACGGAATTCATTTCGGTTTCCACGACGTCGCTGATTCTTGCCAGTCCTTCGACAATGGAGCCGGAGTATTGAGGGAAGCAGCGAAGCGAATAACGATCTTGGACCTGTCCGGAGGGCGCGTGAGCGCGACTGGCTCCATCGACCAGCAGTTCGCGCATGACCCTGGCACTCCAAATCTGACCGGGATGAGGTTTGTTCTGGTGGACAAAGGGATCAAAAGGATCCGGGTTGACCTGCAGGGCCCGCATCAGCATCGACTGAATCACGAAGGTCATCGCCAGTGCCTGCCGGGCCGCGATCGTGGCATTGGCGGCGATCGACGAAGAAAATGAAGTTCCGTTGACCAGCGCCAATCCTTCTTTGGCTCGCAGTTGAATCGGCTGCAGGTGAAGTTTTTGCAGAGCGGTTTTCGAATCGAAAATGCGATCGTCCAGGCGAATCGATACCTTATTCGCCTGTCCGGTAATGGCTCGGGCAATGGTTGCCAAAGGGATCAGGTCACCACTGGCACCGATCGAGCCATGTTCTCGCACGATGGGGATGGCATCCGAACGGGAAAATTGAACCAGACGTTCAATCAATTCCAGGCGAACTCCGGACTTGCCCTGTAACAGCACATTGGCACGCAGCAGCATCGCGCCTCGCGTATGGCAAGCATCGATTTCGGGACCGGCGCCAGCTGCCAGAAAAGTTAGCAAATTGCCCTGCAGCGCCGCGGCGTCGCGGTGGCCAATCCGGGTCTGAGACATGCCGCCAAATCCGGTGTTGACACCGTAGACCGCCTGGTTGTCGAGTAGACAATCATTCACTGCGGATACGGATGCGGCGATTCGGTCGAGCAGTTTCCGCGACGGCTGAAACGAAATACTGGCCGGTCTGTTTACCCAAGCGTTAAACTTGTGCAGATTAACCAGATCGCCATCAAGTTCATACTCGTTTGAACCATTGATGGCAGTAATATCTTGTTGCAACATTAAATATCTACAGTCGTTCCCTAACCCGTGACATCTTAACGCGTTATCTTTGTGTTTCAAAGTAAAGATCGTCTGCCCAACTGCTGGCACTTTGATACAGGCAGTGATCGTCAGTGGATTGACGTAACTGTATGTCTTGCCACGAGATATCCATTTGTTCGGGTAAGACGCTGGCTCAGCATGTCTGGGTGTATCGTTGACGGCCTTGCTGCTTTGTACGCTGAATGGGTGTGACAAATCGGGCCAGCTGGAAGATTCTTTTACGCCCGCACAACCGAAAGTACCCCTGACGGTTAACGTAGTGCAATTGGTCCGGGCCAACGGAACGGTCCGAACATCGACTTATTTTGGAACGCTTCAGCCGCGACGCAGTCGCACGCTGGGGTTTTCTGTTGCCGGTCAAATCAAAACGCTTGTGGACAGGTTTGAGAAGGTAACCGGCGGTGAGATCCTGGCGGCGCTGGATGTTGCCACATTGGAAGAACAGCGGCGATCGCTACAGGCAGCGTTGGAGCAAAGTCAGAACCAGCCGGGTGACCAGCGGACCCCGCAGCTACAGCAGCAAATTGCGTCGCTCGATTTGCAAATCGAGGCCAGCCTTATCCGGGCCCCATATGATTGCATTGTCGATGAGACGTATTCCTTCGAAAACAGCCTGGTGCGACCGCAGACGCCGGTGCTGAAGATCATGGATGTCGCGAACCCCAGGATCCAGATGAATCTGCCCCGTCGAATCGTTCGTCTGATCCAGCCCAACCGGGACTTCTTTTTCTTTGTCGATGGCGGCACGTTGACCGGTAGGCTCGCGGAAAAGTCGATCAACGAAATCCCCAGTGGGAGCATCACGGTCTGGTTCGATGTGGTCAATGACTTGAGCCAGATCGAATTCGCCTTTCGCGAATCGGTGGAGGCCCAATTTAATTTTCAAACCGAGAATTCGGGGTTCTGGTTGCCACTGTCGGCCCTGAGTCGTAACGCAGACGGCCTCTGGTCGGTCTTTGCCATCTCGGAAGACAGCGGAGCCGATGCCCGCCCGAACCAGGTCGTTCGAAAACTGGTCCGAATTGTTCAAGTCTCGGACGAACTGGCATTGGTGGATGGCGATCTGGCGGAAGGTGAACTGGTCGTCGCCAATGGGATCCATCGCGTGGTACCGGGCCAGGCAGTCAAAACGAATCTGATTTCTTCCGGCGAAAACGTCGATGCTCCCGGAGCCGCCGAGTGATCACCAGATATCTGTATCGCAATCCACGGATTGTCTGGCTGATGCTGGCCACGATTGTGATCGCTGGAGTCTCCAGCCTGTTCGTGATGCCTCGTCTGGAGGATCCGATTCTGCGTCGTCGCGTAGGCGTGATCACGACCATCCTGCACGGTGCCGACGCCAACGAAATTGAGTCAACGGTCACGATGCCCATCGAGCAATGGCTCGGCGAATTCGCTGAGATCAAACAGATTCGATCCAACACACGTACCAATATTTCCAATGTCGTGATCGAACTTCATGACCGCATCAATGATCCGGATACGGTCTGGGCGGCAATCGAGAGCAGGTTGCAAACGAAGGCCCATCGGCTGCCGCAAGACTGTGATGACCCGGAGTTGACCGTTTTTCCATTGAAAGCCTATGCGGCGATCCTGGCGATTTTGCCAACGGCCAGCCAGTCCATGGATTTGTTTCAAACGCGTCGACTGGCCCAACAGCTGCAAGCAAGAATACTGATGCTGGATGGAACGGAGTCGGTAGACATGTTCGGTGATCCAGGCGAAGAGGTGGTGGTCAAAATCACGCCCCAAACGCTGACAAACACCGGGCTTTCCACCGGTTCCGTTGCACAACAGGTGGCCGATCGTAAACGGGTGCCGTCCGGCGATGCCGAACTGTCGGGGATGCGGTTGACAATGGACCTGCAGCAGTCCGAAGACCTGATCGGCGCAATCGAGCGAACCGGGATTCAAATGCCTGGCACATCAGGTAGTGTCAGCTTGTCCGATATTGCCACCGTGGTCAAACAGTCAAGGCAGCCGGCGACTACCGCCGCCATCGTCGACGGCGTGGACGCCATCGTATTGGGTGTGATGGTGGACAACGATTCCCGCGTCGACTTGTGGGCTGACCAGTTTTTCCAGCTGGCCGGTGAATTCAAACGGGAGTTTCCCGGCATATACACGATCCAACCGCTGTTCATGCAAAGCGAACAGATTCGACAGCGGATGAATGTTCTGCTGAGGAACCTGGCGATCAGCGCGATGGCCGTGGTGCTGCTGGTCTTTCTGTTGATGGGGTGGCGGTGCATGATTGTCGTGGCGGCTTCGCTGCCACTTTCCGCGTGCCTCGTGATTGTGGGGCTGAGGCTGTTATTGATTCCGCTCCACCAGATGTCGGTGACCGGACTGATCGTGGCCTTGGGGCTGTTGATCGACAACGCGATTGTGATGGTGGAAGAAGTTCGTTCGCGCGTTTTCGAAGGTGTGCATCCGTTGGCCGCCATCACGGACTCGATTCGCCAACTGGGAATGCCACTGTTTGGTTCCACGTTGACCACCATCCTGGCCTTTCTGCCAATCGCGACGATGCCCGGACCGTCGGGAGAATTTGTCGGATCGATTGCGATCAGTGTGATCCTGGCCATATCCGCTTCGTTTCTGATGTCGATCACGGTCATACCTCCGCTGGTTTTCATGCTCGGCGTTAACCAGCAACAAACCGGTTTCCTGGATTACGGAATCCGCATTCCGCCTGTGGAGTGGCTATACCGATACTCGCTGAAGCTGGCTTGCCGTTTTCCTCTGCTGGCGATCGCGTTTACGGTGATTCTGCCGATTGCCGGCTTTCGTCGTGCCCCGGAGCTGCAGCGACAGTTTTTTCCCGCATCGGATCGGAATCAGATTCAGATTGAACTGGAGCTTCCGGCTCATGCGACGGTGGAGGCAACTCGCGAAGCGGTGGATCGAGTTCAATTCCTGCTGTCTGTTGAACCGCAGGTTGGCCGTCAGAACTGGTTTGTCGGACAGAGTGCGCCCACGTTCTACTACAATGTGGTCCCCCGTCGCCGCGGCACGCCACATTATGCTCAGGCCTTCGTTGACATCGATGCGCAGTCGAATGTGGGGCAATTGGTCGACCGGTTACAAGCACAAATTGACGGCGAAATTTTCGATGCCCGGGTTGTCGTCCGAAAGCTGGAGCAAGGGCCGCCGTTTGACGCGCCGATTGAGGTGCGAGTGATTGGCCACGACGTTCAGATGCTGGAAGATCTGGGGCAGTCGCTGAGGAACGTTTTGTCGACGTTGCCCGCGGTGACCCATACTCGCTCTGACCTGGGCGATACGGTACCAAAGTGGTCGTTGGATCTGGAGCAAGGTATTTTGCGCAACAACCAGCTGACCAATCGTCAGGTTTCGAAGTTTCTGTACAGTAGCCTGGAAGGCGTATCGGCGGGTACGTTTTTTGAAGCCGGAGAGCAGATTCCCGTTCGAGTTGAAGTTGATTTTTCGCAAGGATCGTTGGTTGATTCGCTGGCGGCGATGCGCGTCGGCAAGGCGGCTGGTTCGCCGCCGATGGGCCCATCGTCACCCCCGTCACCAGCCCAACCGGTGTCGACCGGGAACGAGTCGATTCCCACGCTGGGCAGCCTCGGTGAAATCGAGCTGGCTTCCGAGGTGAGTGCAATTATCCGGCTGGATGGTGAACGCGTGAACGAAGTGAAAGCGTACTTACAGGCGGGTGTGTTGCCGTCCGTGGTGCTGGACGAATTCAAAGTGGCCTTGCGGCAGGCCGATTTTGCGCTGCCCGATGGCTATCACATTGAATTTGGTGGGGAAGTCGAAAAACGAAGCCAGGCGGTATCGACGCTGATTGCCAACGCGGCCGTGCTGTTTGCGATCATGGCATTGACTCTGGTGGCGACGCAGGGTTCCTTTCGTTCTGCGGCGGTGATTGCGGCTGTCGGTGGACTGGCCATTGGTCTCGGTCCGCTGGCCCTTTATACCTTTGGCTACCCGTTTGGATTCATGGCGATTGTGGGGACGATGGGCCTGGTCGGCGTGGCCATCAATGATTCGATTGTCGTCCTGGCCGCGATCCGTTCCAACGAACGACTGGGTGAGGACATGATCGAGACGGCGGAAAACGAAGTGCATCGGTTGGCTGCCGGCATCCCGATTGACAATGATGAATCGGCCCAGCCACGAGAAATGGTCGACGTCGTTTTCGGGTGTACGCGTCATATCATTACCACGACATTGACCACGATGATCGGCTTTCTGCCTCTGGTCCTGGCTGGCGGCAGATTCTGGCCACCGCTTGCGATCGTGATTTCCAGCGGCGTTGCGGGTGCGACCATGCTGGCGTTGTATTTTGTGCCGGCGCTGCACATCGTGCTAAGCAGGGTCACTTTCAGTCGCCAAAGTGCGCACGATCTGGATTTGTAGACATGCAACCGCGGGCCGGTCGTCCGTCCTCAAGCGAACGACGAGACCGGCTGGAAAGTGTCTGCGGCCGGATGCTAATGCGATTCTCAGTATCTACAATGGTTGGGAAGCGTAAGGGTCGGACAGAGGGTTTGAATCGTCGCGTAACGTGAGAACATCATGAGTTTATCGCGGATTATCCTGACATGGTCTTGCCTCTTGGCTCTGGTCACCAGTTTGGGTGGATGCGGCAGGACGGCCCCCAGTTCCACTACGGACAAGGTGGCATCCCACGCGGAACGCGATCTTGCGGGCACTCTCCTGGGGAAGATGGTCGCGGAATTGTCAGCAGGCAAACCCGTAGACGAATCAGGTTTTCTGCTGTTGGACCGCGGAAACGAAGCCCTGGCGTGGCGTTTGTTCATGGCGGAATCCGCTCAAAGCACGATCGACGCACAGTACTTTTTGTGGAAGGACGACCGCGCTGGCCGCGTATTCATTGACGCCCTGATGGATGCTGCGAATCGGGGGGTGCGGGTACGCGTGTTGATTGACGATTCGATGACCGAGTCCGATCCGCAATACCTCGCAAAATTCGCAGCGCTACCACTTACGGAGGTCCGTTTGTACAAACCGATCGGCCCGGATCACAAGTCGTTTGTGTTTCGCTGGATCGATTTCGTGGCCGACTTCCGTTTGCTCAACCGCCGGATGCACAACAAGCTGTATATTGTGGATGACAGCATGGTGATTTCCGGTGGCCGCAATATTGGAGAGGAGTACTTCGAGTACTCTGCGCCAAGCGTTTTTCGCAGTCGCGATCTGTTGGGTGTCGGGGAAATTGCCGACGATTCATCGACCGCCTTCGATCAGTATTGGAACAGTGCCTGGGCGGTTCCCATTGCCATGGTCGTGAAGCCAGTGCCGTCCGCGGAAGATGGTGTGGAATTCAGAAAGAAATTGGACGCCGAGGCCCGTGATCCGGCAAATTATCCGCCGGGGTTTCAGACGATCGGCGACCTGGATCGTGCAGCCAGGTCGCTGGAGGACGGCCTGATGTGGGGTCGATCGCGCTTGCTGTGCGATTCCGTACCGGGTGAAGATGGTGAACCCGACGTGCCAGAGGACGAAGACGATCAGGTCGGCAAATCGTTGCGAAGAGTCGCAGACCAGGCTAAAGAGGAGGTCATCGTCGAGAGCGCGTACCTGATTCTAACCTCCCAAACGATGGAGCACATGCGCAATCTACGGGCACGCGGATTGCAATTGCGACTTCTAACCAATTCTTTGGCCGCCAATAATCACATCACTGCTTTTGTAGGTTATCGTCAGCAGCGAAAGCAACAGATCCAGGTAGCGTCGGAATTATATGAGTACCGTCCCGATGCGTTTTCACAGACTCGACTGTTTCAGCAATTGGCTCCCGAACAACCGGTGCCGCACTTTGGTCTGCATGCCAAGACGAGCGTGTATGACCGGTCGACCGTCTTCGTGGGGTCATTCAATCTTGATCCGCGATCGATGAACCTCAACACAGAGATCGGTTTCCTCGTGGAATGTCCTGAACTTGGCGTGGCCGTGGCAGACAGCATACTTAATGACATGGCACCCGGTAGTTCCTGGTTGGTTCGGCTGAATGAACAGGGGGAAACCGAGTGGATAACGATTCGTGATGGAATGGAAACCATTGAACCGGAAAGCGAGCCGCTGTCGTCGGTGGCCCGCAAGCTGGAGGCAGATGCCGCCCAACCTTTGACACCGGCCGACGAAATGTAACCTGGTGAGGGTAATGAGCAAAGCCAACGCCGAGCTGAAAAAGGGGTTCGATTTGGCACGACTGGCTGGCGTCAGGGACGGTGTTCACGCGATCGCAATCATGATCCGTATCTGCAATCGGAAATTTCCTTGGTACAGTAATTGACTATCCCCGGTCGCTATATGTGCAACTGGGATAATCAGGGAAAACCGCAAACCAGCAGTGCACGAGATGGGACGGCATGTACGACGGCGAACGACTTAATAGCGTAAGTCACCTGGTAGGTACGGTGCTTTCGTTGATCGGCTTGGGGGCGCTGCTCGCCGTTGGTATTCAATCGGCGGATCCCTGGATCATCTTCAGCTTCAGCGTATTTGGCGTTACTGCCGTCCTGCTGTACACCATGTCGACGCTGTTTCATAGTTTTCAGACTCCCAAACGCAAGGCCACCTTTCAGCTCCTCGATCGAATTGCGATCTACCTGCTAATCGCGGGCTCCTACACGCCCTTTACGTTGGTCAGTCTGCGGGCGGGTAACGGCTGGCTCATGTTGGGCATGGTCTGGGGATTAGCCGCGGTGGGGATTGCCAGCGAGATTTTCCTGTCGGGCAGCGGTATCAAGACGGGCCAACTTCTGATCTACCTGGGCATGGGCTGGATTGCCGTTATTGAATTTGGCAATTTGAAATCCGCGATTGGGGATGCGGGGATGTTCTGGCTGGTGACAGGCGGTTTGTCCTACACGGTCGGCGTAATTTTCTATCTGCTGGACAACGCGAAAAAACTGAAACACGCGCACGGCATCTGGCATTTTTTCGTGCTGGGGGGAACGATCTGCCATTTCATTGCCATCATCAATTACGTTCGCTCAGCCGCTCAACGCCGCTGACGCGGGAGTCCATATCCGGGCCCAATCCAATTTGGATTGGTGCGAGTCGCGCGGACGTGTCGCGGGTGTCGCACTCATTTCTCCCATCAATGGGAACGCCAAGCCGTATAACCGAGTGTTGGGGGAACCACTCGATAGCCGAGGCGGGACTCGAACCCGCACGTCCTAACGGACACAGGATTTTAAATCCTGAGCGTCTGCCAATTCCGCCACTCGGCCAGTGCGAATCGTCTCTCTGTGTGGGTTGATTACGATAGCTGCAATCCTATTGCCGGCCAAGCCCTCGATGGCCGTTGGCAAGTTGCCAGGTTGGGTGCGAATGCGGCCGCCGGGCGGCATCTGTTGAAAGGTTCACCGTATCGGAATATTGCGGTTACCGCCCAGCGTCGCTTTCAGCTTCAGCTGCTCGTCGCCTCGCAGAATTTCGATTTCCAGTTGTTCGCCCACGTCGTGTTGGGAGATGTGCATTCGCAATTCCTCGAACAACTCGATCGGATAGCCATTGACGGCCGTAATCACATCGCCGGCTTTGATGCCGGCCTTATCGGCACTGCTATCGGGTACCACCATTGAAATACGGCATGTCCATTCGCTGGGATCTCCACCAATATCTCGCGGCGCCTGAACTCCCAGGAAGCTGACGGAGTTGAATTCGACATTGGTGCGGTTACGACGGTTTCCCCGTTTCAGGTCGGCAACGAATTCCTTGTAGTCTTTTGGTTCGAATTTACAGACCGATAGAATCACCTGACTTAGCTCCGGCATCGTTTTCAGTTCGCGGAACAGGGATCGGGTAATCCGCATTCGACGTAGTTCCAATGAAATCAGCTGCTCCAGCGAGGACAAGCCACTGCGACTGGAACCGTCGAGTTGGCATTCATCGATGACCAGGTTTTCCAGAGGATATCGCGAAAGCCATTTCATGGTCGCCTGATCGAGATTCAATTTCTTCAGTTCGATGGACTCGACAGACGCCGGCAAACGGAAACTTGCCAACGGCCCGTTTTGAAAACTCGTCTCGGAAATTGACACATGCTGAATGTTCTTAAGCTCGGAAATGACGTCCATGTCTTCGGCTGTCAAGTTCTGCTGATCAAAGAAAATCGACTGCAGCGTATGGATTTCCTTCAAACGCTGAAGATCCTCAGCAGTACCTTCCCAGCCCGGCCGGAATTCGATCAGCGTGGCCGAACCCGCGGCGCCGGGACCCAGTCCCCCCATGGCTAACTGCCGCATGACCTGATCTGCCTGGCGTGGGAATTCACTGGGGCTGTCCGCCGGCAGTCGGGCGAAGACGAATTTCTGGACTTCCTTGAATGAACCTTCGACCACGGCGTCAATTTCTTCTCGGGCCTTCTCTCGCGGCAGCTGACCGAGGCGCCTGGTGGGCTTGGAACGGTTTCGAAGATCGTTGCTGGCGGGGACACGGTTGCCAATTTCAACCGGACGGCGGATAACCATGTTTTGCTGCCAGCCCACGGGTCTGACGGATGCCCCTTTGGAAACCAGATATTCTATCGCCCTCATCGAGCGATTCTCACGCCAGGATCGCAGCAGTCCGGCCAGTTCGCCGTCGATTTCATGGTCCAGCAGGATCAGGACCCCAATTGCCTTCAGGCTGGTTTCTTCGTCGTCGGCTTCGGTCCCCATGGTCTCCAGAATGCGTTTGATTCTCCACTGAGCTTCCGGCGAAGCGTCCAGGAAATGCACAGCCACTGGCTGCAACACGGATTGGCCCAGGTTGACCAATTGGTTGGTGGCGTCTTCCCGCAGTACGAACTTGGGTGCGTCGAGTTGCTGAATCAGATCCTCAATTTCGAGGTTGGCTGACCAGACCGGATTGGCTGACGGCCAGGTGACCAGTGACAGCAACATAACCGCTGCCAGCCGTCGCCATGGAATTGCTTGGAACATGACTTACGATGCAAAATTGGAAAAGTCGTTCAGATAACGCTGTTATTGTAGCAGTCAATTCAATTTGGAGTACGTCTGACCATGGCAAACTCGTCGTCGCGAAAGGGGGGGCACCCGGATTCTTCCAGTGCTTGTCGGTTTCACCGGAAAGCGGGTGTCGAAACGGGACGACTTCCGCGCTGAAAAATCAGTTTTTACTGGATATTCCAATTATCAATTGTCGATGTCCTACCAAGACGTTACCAGTTCGTCGCTGAAAGCCTTGCCATGAAAATTCATACGACTCGATTCGCGACTATTGAGATCGAACCGGACGATATTTTGTTCTTTCGCAATGGTTTGATTGGATTCGAGGACTGTCGACACTGGGTTCTGCTGGCGGATTCCGACAATACGTCGGTAGCTTGGCTGCAGAGCATGCAGCATTCTGATATCGCGTTGCCTGTCGTGTCGCCGCGGCGTTTCATCTCCGGTTACCAGGTCCGTTTGGAGCCGCACGATGTCGAGCTTTTACAGCTTTCGGAGGTGGAACAGGCTTTCGTGTTGGCCGTGATCAGCCGCAATGACGAGACTCTGACACTTAATCTGAGGGCCCCGCTGGTCATTAATCTGGACCGCCGAATTGGCAGTCAGGTCATCACCGTGGATGCGCAGCCAATGCAGTACGAACTGGCCGCCCTGCCGACCACGCTGCGACGCAGTGCCTGATTCAATCAAGTATCACGATTCGGACCGTCGGCATCCGCGGGCGCAGAAAGCCAGTGATTTTGACTTTTGAATCTAAAGATCTGCATTTGCTGAGCCCATCGTGCTTGAATGCGCATCCAGTGATTATGTCAAAACAGGAATTTTTGAGATAATCTGCCCTGTCTTCCGGTCGCCTTCCGACGAGACATTTTTTTCGCCGCATGCTCAGCCGCGGAATCGTTACGAGTGCAGCGATAATGCGGTTCCCTCAAGCCCGCCCTCATTAAGGCTCTCCAATCGTGATGGCAAAACCGTCATCGACGTCACCTTCTGAACAACGTTGCCTGCGTTGAATGCCAGCTTGGTTTTCGACGATAGATGACGTGTAGCTATCTTCTACCGAATTGAAGATGGTCATTCGCGGCAAAGGAATGCCATTGGAGGAATTTAACGTTTGAGGCAACCAGACTGGCTGCTTCAAATCTACGGCAGTCAGTTTATATCAAGGAGCCAGCCATGCTGGTTTTGTCGCGACACCGGGACGAAAGTATTATGATTGGCGACGACATCGTGATTACGGTCGTCGACATACGTGGAGATAAAGTTCGCCTGGGTATCGATGCGCCTCAGGAGATCCCGGTCCATCGGCAGGAGGTCTACGACGCCATCAAACGGGAGAACGAGAAATCAAGTCGTTTGGGACCTTCGGAAACCCGGGATATCGGTAACTGAGTTCAACTGCCGGCATCAGCATCAGTCCGCGGATGCCTCTTCCGTCGATTCCCGATCGAGCAAACTCTTGACGCTGTCTATCAGGCGGATCATCGTAAACGGCTTGTGCAGATATTCGTCCGCACCCAGCAGTTCCGCATATTCTCGATGGCGATTGCCGGTGTTGCCGGTAATCACGATGACAGGAATCGGACGTTCGAAGTACTGACGCAATCTTTCCAGGACCAGCAGTCCGCTACGGCCGGGCATCATCAGGTCCAGCACGATCAAATCCGGGTTTCTTGTTTCCGTAATCGCCAGGCAGGTGTTCCCATCGGCCGCCATGGAAACCTCAAAGCCTTCGTTTTGAAGCGCGTGTCGGATCGCTTCTGCGATTTCCAGATCATCATCAACCACCAGGATGTGGGGGCGATCGTTACCCTGCGGATCTGCGGATTGCGTTACCTGATCAGATTCGGAAGGGTCTGGCATTTTGATTCAATCCGGAAGTACTACCGACTTGACCATCTTTTTCAAGAAGCCTCTAGCTGGATAAAAGATAGCATGATAACCGTAGCGGCCGGTCTTGCCAACGTTGTCTGCTCTTTTCGCGGCACTTCTCTGAAGAGTTCACGTTGCTGCAATGACTGCGCCAATTGCGACTAGAGCATTTTCAGAATTCATGTTCATGGTTCCGGCCCGATGCAACTGCAACGGCCTACCGACAGATTCACTCAATGGATGCACTTGTTTGCGCTGCGAGCTTGTCTTGCCGTGCAAAACAACGTTGAGAATGCTCTAGTCGGGCCACTTGCCTGCAGATCACTCGCCCAAGCCGGGCTGGGGCAGGCTTTTGGGTTGCAGGTAAGGTTCGGATTACAGTTGTTGCGCCGGGAGCACTGACAAATATTCGTTACGGCCGCGATTTTGACGATACGAATCTGGGCAGAGAATTTTGTCAAATCCGTAACGTTTCAGGTTGTAACGCATCATGTTCAGATCGCTCTTGTTCGCTGTCGGGATCTTCCTGTTGATCCTGGGTGCTCAGTCGCTGGTAGTGGACAAATGGATCATGACCTACAGTCCCGTCGTCGATACCAATTCCACAACCTCCAGCGTTTTCCAACAGACCAGCTTTCTGGGAAATACCAGTAGTTACTACAATTCCGGTGGAGCGCAAAACAACCGGCCTCGTCGCGTCTACCAGACCACCGAATGGCTCCCCTGGAGCCTGCTGGCGGCGGGGGCGATTATCGTTTTGTATACCTATACATCCGCCGGTGGTGGTGGCGGTGGCGAAGGATAGGCCTTGATCGCACTGATGGTTTGATCCTTCTGCTTCTCATCAAATCCGTCTGGCGCGGGCATGCAATCGCAACTCACCGCGACCGCTTAACACCTGGGCAGTCAATTCTGACAACTCTGTCGCCTTTAACGGCTGGGTAGAACAGTCGCATTCTTTGCTTACCCAATCTGACCGGGCGCAACTTTACAGCCATTTTAGAGCGACCTAGCATACATGAGCCGGGAACTTCTATTCCGGCCCTGAACCGCAAGTTGGAACAAATGGCTGATTGGCCGGTCGCCCGATGAATGTACCCGATAATATGACGCTTCAGGCGACCGTCGAAGGCGACGGTGCCAGAAAGGCGTCCCGCATTGACCGCGGTACCTGGTCGGACGGTTTTGCCTGGGTCGCCCGGATATTGATTCTGTCGGCGTTGGTTGCTGCTCCCTGGTTTATTGGCAGCGTCCATTTTCTGCCGCAGTTCTGGATTTCGACGGCTCTGCTGGTGGCCTTGGCATTCTGGTGGTTTGAAACGGCGATGAACAAACGCCATTCCCAGGTATTGCCCTACATTTCGATTTTTGTTGTGCTGGGCCTGCTGATCGGGATGTTCCAGACGATTCCCTTATGGGGGGGAATGGCCGACAGTATTCTGGGGCGACAGGCGGAATTGTATGACGATTTCGCTCAGTCCGTGACCTCAACAGCCGATTTCACGAAACCCGACTCATACCGCATAACGCTCAGCGCCAACGGAACCTGGCATCACATTCGGCTGCTGATCATCGCTTTATCGGCCATGTTGTTATGTTGCCGCTATTTTCGAGCGCCTCGGGATCTGGTCATTTTTTTTTCCGTGATGACCGCCAATGGTGTCGCGGTCGCGATTTTTGGGCTGATTCAGAAACTGACTTGGAATGGAAAATTATTCTGGTTCGTCGACCTGCAGACGGGCGGCATTCCGTTTGGCCCCTACGTCAATCGAAACAATGCGGCCGGATTCCTGTTGATCTGTCTGGCCTGCGCCGTCGGCCTGCTGCATCTGGTGATGTCCAATCGCAAGCATCGCGGCCCGGCTCCAATCATCAGCAAGGAGATTCCGGTCTGGCGACAGTTCTCCCAGCATCTGCTGTATTTCATTGCGGAATTGGATGCGATCAAGTTGTCGGTGTTGATTGCCGTGGTCTTTCTTTCGTTGGGCATCGTCGCCACGATTTCCAGGGGAGCGATTCTGGCGCTGTTGATCGCCACGGCCTTCACGATCGTTTCCTACGGGGTGGCAAAGAGGCCGAAATCTTTGAGTATCATCATATTGCCGTTGGGACTGTCCGTCATCCTGTTGACGGTCTGGCTGGGTTTCAACCAGCAGCTGGTCGACCGTCTTGAAAAGCTTGATACAACCGAAGAGTTGCAGGAGTGGGATAACCGCCTGCGTACGTGGCAGGATACCTGGCCCAGCGTGGCGGAGATGGGGAAGCTCGGCTCGGGTCTGGGAACGTATGAGACCGTATCTCGTCTTTATCGAACGGACAAGGAAACGAGGGTCTTCAAATATGCGGAGAATCAGTATTTTCAGGCATTGATTGAAGCCGGCTGGCCCGGGTTGATTATTTATCTGTTGGCTTGGGGCATGGCCTTTTATTACTCCTATTTCCTGCTCCGAGTTGGAGTTTCCCCGGCCACCGTATCGACTGGATTGGCAGGCGTTTTTCTGGTCTGGTCGCAGGCCATCGCGTCATTTTTTGACTATGGCTTTTACATTCCGGCCAACACGCTGGCGATGTCATCCGTGGTTGGAGTCATCGCCTATTACGCCCATTCCATGGCGTATCGGTTGAAGCAAAAATCATGGCTGCGATTCCAGTTTCCCAATTCGTTGGTACAGATCATTATCGTGGGCGTTTTCGCGGGTTGTACGTTGGTCAGCCTGGATCTAAACCGCAAATCGCGGATCGAAAACCTGCGCTCGCGGATCATTTTGACGCATGAGAATCTGGATCATCGTCAGACCGATGAGAAAATACGCGAACTTAACAAGCTGGCCGTTAATTCGAGATCGCTGAAGGCGATCAACGAACTGGGACGGCTGTGGGTTCATCGCGCACGTCTGGAGCTGTTTGACACCTACCGGAACCAGATCAACGTCGACCAGTCGGACAAGGAACTCATGGATCGACTCTGGGAGCAGACCAGTTTGGTCCGCATTCAGGAGCGGTCGGAACTGCTACGGCAACAATCCAGGCTGTCGCAGAAAGAATATCTGTCGGCGGAGGCGGTGCAGGTGAATCTGCCGATGGCGAAGACCTGGCTGGATGCCAGCTTGAAGCTGTTGCCGTTTCAGCCGGAGGTTCAGGTGGTCCTGGGCGAAATCACCAGCATCATGTCGGGTATCGACAAGGCCAGTTTATATCTGGAACGTGGAATCCAATTGGCGCCTTCCAACATCACGCTGTTGCGTCAGGTCGCGGTACTGTATGTCCAGGCGGGGGAAATGAAGAAGGCGGCTCCGCATATCCGGAAGTTGCTGGAACTGGACCCCCAGGCTTTTGAGCTGATCATGAATCTGGTGTTTCAACGAATGGCTCTCAGCGGAGAAGAACCGGATCTGGAATTGGTGTTTTCCACCATGTTGCCGGATAATCCTCGCCTGATCTACCAATTTGCGAAAAATTACGCGGGCGACAACGCCACGACGCAAATGAACGCACTGGAGCGGGCGGAGGACCTGTTGCAGGACGTGTCCTGGTCGAATTTTTACGTCCGACCGCTGTTGGGGCGGATATGTATTGCCAAAGGTGAATTTGACGCCGGTATCGAGCACTTCCGGGCTGCCATGGTCAACAACCCCATGGATACGGAGGTTCGCATGGAACTGGTGTCAGCTCTGGTACTGGACGAGAGTTATGAGGAGGCTTTGGAGCAGGCCAATGAACTGGTGAGGAGTAACGACAAAAATCAAGCCTATCGCCGGCTTCGCGACGGTATAAAATCAGAGATTGAACGACGAAAACGACTGAACCTTGATTAACGCATCTTCGTAACACCTTCCAAAAGACCTCATCATCCATGATTCTTGCCGTTTGTTCATTTATCGTTGCCTGTGTACTGGCATTGTGTCTGGTCCCGGTGCTTACCCGATACGTCGCTCCGTCGCTGGGGCTATTGGACCAGCCGGACGACAATCGCAAGTTGCACCGATCCGCGATTCCCCTGGTGGGTGGCATCGCAGTTTTTCTATCGGTGACGCTGACCGTGACTGGTGCCTACCTGTATGGCAACGAGTATTTCGGGACCAGTCAGTTCTTTCTCAAGCCGGGTGATCTGAGTCAGTTTATCGGGCTGCTGATTGGCAGTACCTTTCTGTTGCTGGTTGGCGTCGTTGATGATTCGGTTGGGTTGCGAGGGCGACAGAAGCTGATTGGCCAGGTCATCGCGATCGCCATTCTGATTGGCTTCGGATTCAGTTTTGAAAAAGTGAACATCTTTGGCACGAGGATCGAGTTTGGGACCTTTTCGATCATTGTCGTGATGTTTTGGTGCTTGGCGGTGATTAACTCGATTAACCTGCTCGACGGAGCGGATGGCTTTGCATCCACGATTGGGATCGTGATGAGCATGGCCATGGCGGTGATGGCGATGAACCATCCCAAGGGACGGTTTCTGGATGCCGTGGTGGTCATCGCCTTGGCTGGTGCGCTGCTCGGTTTCATGAGATACAACTTTCCGCCGGCGCGGGCTTTCCTGGGGGATGCCGGTAGCATGTTGATTGGATTTATTCTGGCCGCAATTTCGATCCGTTGCGCCTACAAGGAAGCCACCTCCTACGCCTTCTTTGCTCCGATTGCCCTGCTGGCGATCCCTTTCATCGATACGGGGGCGGCGATCATTCGCAGAAAGTTGACTGGACGTAGCGTGTACGCGGTTGATCGGGGGCATTTACATCACAGCCTGATGAAACGCGGTTTTGGGCCACGAGTCAGTTTGATCTGGGTCGCTGCGTTGTGTACCACGACCGCGGCCGGGGCAATCATTTCGTTCCTGTATCAACGTACGGAATACGCTATCGCGTCGATTGTGATCGTCGTCCTGGTGATGATTGTTGGACGGTTGTTCGGCGTTGCCGAATTTGAATTGGTATCCAACAAGGCGCTGACGATTGGCAAGTCGTTCCTGCGATCGCCTCGCAAGAAGGATGGCTTTCACCAGAGTACGGTTCAGCTGCAGGGTGAACGTAACTGGAAAGAAGTCTGGCAGGAGTTATGTGAGTTCGCGGATGACCATGAACTGAATCAGATCACATTCGATATCAATTTGCCTTGGATCCACGAATCGTTTCACGCCACCCGTCGCAGGGTGGATGTCAGTAAGGCGGAAAACGATGAATGGTATACGGAAGTCCCATTGATCGTGGACGGCAAGATTTTTGGTCGCGTCGAATTGATCGCGTCCAAACGATGCCGCTTCTCGCATTACGACATCATCTCCAACCTGTTGAAGCTGACCGCCGATTTCGAGCCGCAGTTGCGATCCAATGCCGGCGTGACGGAAATAAGTGATGAACAACTGGCCGCCGTCGCGATGGATGTTCCAGAAGAAGTTTCGGTACCCGGCGAACCGGCGGAACGGGCTGGTATCTGAAACGGTGGTCGATGTGGGGCGGGTCGAATGCGGCGGTCGCCTGCCTTCGATTTAACGTATTCGATTCCTTTTTCAGTATTCGCAAGAGACGGCTTGGCCGTACAGGACGCCATCGTCAACATGGGATCGGCCTCAGCCGAGCTGACCCGTAGCTGACTTCGCCCGACTTCCCGTTCAGGAATTGGGATTCGTGATCCAGCCACATCGCTTTGCCTTTCTGGAGCCGCACCGGTGAAACGTTGCGATCGGATGGCCGAGGAGGCGAGGTTCGATGGTGCGACGTGACTTGGCGGCAATCGCATTTCGTCCCCTGAGTGCCTCAACTGAGTGCCTCAATATTGCCGTCGAACCAGGGAATGCAAGCAGGATTCAGATGGACTTGTCGCTGGATTGGCGAAAATCCAGGTCTGAAAATCTCCGCCATTCCGGTATCCTGCAGCCAGCGTTTGTGGGAGCGAGCTTGGGCTGCCATGGTTTGTATATCGCGACAGGAGGCGGTGATGTCTGGGATGAATTTTTTCGTCAGGTCCTGCTCTGCTTGCGGGCGGAGCTCGCAAATCGCCTTGGCCTACCTCGGCAAACAGGTGCGGTGTCGACACTGCCGTGGAGTGTTTCGGGCCGATGATACTCAGGGACAACCGGAATCTTTGAATGACCCGGTGAAGTTCTGGATTCAATTCACGGAACAGGGTGATGCCTGTCGATGCGACGATCAATTTGAATCGAACCGGCATCCGCGTTGATGGTGGATGGCTGACCGCCGCGGTGTGGAAAGGCAATTGGCGCGAAGGCCGGGCCGATGGGTTCGATTCCGACGGAATCGACGTTGATGCCGTCACAGCGGCAATTCGAGCGTATTTCGTTTCAAACGGGTTCCGATTCGGCAATCTCGCCATGAAAAACACGCCCAGAATTTGCCGGGACGTGCCATCCGTGAAGATGGTAACTGGCAGGCAAAAAAAGCCATTTCGAAACGGTAACTGGGGGTGAATTCCCGGTTGCCCATTGACAATCGCGTTCGCGTTGAACAGATTTAATCGAACGCGCATTTCGGCGAATTTCAGGATTCGCTGAATCGGCAAAGGGTGGTTGCGTCTTGACCTGGTTGGCCAACACGTACTGCCCGTGGGAAGAATTCTGTTCAGTCAAAACAGTTCGGAGAAATTCATGTCACGATCGTTACCGATGTTGATTGCCGTCGCAGTCCTGTGGAGTCTGCCCGCCGACGGCTTTGCTCACATGACTTTCAAGAAAGAGATTTCGAAAAAATATTCGGAGATGAAAGTAACCTGCAACGCCTGTCACGTGAAGAAAAAGCCCAAGACGCAGCGGAACGAATTTGGCAAGCTGTTCGCGAAGGAACTCAAGGACAAGGAGATTACCGAGAATTTCAAATCCCGCGAGGGAGACGAACGAAAGGCTTACGAGCAGGAAGTGATGATACCCGAGTTCAAGAAGGCCTTGGAGAAAGTCAAGAAGATGAAGCCCAAGGACAGCGAATTGACTTACGACGAGTTGATCAAGGCGGGAAAGATTCCGGAAATTACGCCGAAGCCAGAAGGCAACGAATCATCGGGCGACGGTATTTAGTCGTATCCCGATTCCAGCCATGCTATCGCGTCGAATAGCAGGCAGCCAACGGTTGACCCGAAGGCAGGAAAAATTCTTGGGTGAAGGCTGCTGGCGGCCAATCCGATTGACAGATTCATCAGCCGCGGCGTACATTAACGGCGTTGAAGCGGGCGATTAGCTCAGTTGGCTAGAGCGCTACCCTTACAAGGTAGATGTCACAGGTTCGAGTCCTGTATCGCCCA
>CAWKOT010000002.1:0-69652 GCA_963851305.1 Pirellulaceae bacterium
CCTTTCAGGTCCGCGTCGACCACATAAACGTAACCCTCCTGTATCTTCTGCTCGACGATGCGAAGGGCATCATGAGCACCGCATCCGTGGCGAAAGCCGAAGCTCCGCTCGTGGAATTGGTGATCCAGGATAGGTTCGATCACGTTGATGATCGCGCGTTGAACCACGCGATCACGGACCGTCGGAATTCCTAGTGGTCGGGTTTCGTTCGGTCTTCCCGGTTTGGGAATGTGAACTCGCCAGTCCGCACTGGGGCGATAAATTTGAGCTTTGATTTGTTCGCCGAGTTGTCTCGTTTCCGGATCAGGTGCTCCTCGAACTCTTCGCAGCTTTGTCTGTCGACCCCGGCTGCCTTGTCTTTCGCGGTCACCTTGCGGGCGGCCAGAAAAGACCAAGCTCAGCGTAAACTTTGTCAATCAACGCGTGCCATCTTCCTCCTTTCACTTTGTTTTCTAAAAGTGTCGTCGACTTCGGTCCGTCCAAACGACATGCTGAGCCACCGGCGAATGTCCGGTGTCTCGGCGTCCGGGGTAGCCGCAAAGGGCACTCGTAACGGCAAAGATTCTTTCGATTGTCTTTTCATGGTTTTGGTCTTCTCGAATCTACTTTCCTGCCCCCCTTCGCTCGCGGCGGGTTTGGTTCCCGCCGGTCGTCACTACTATGAGGGCTCTGAATCCTCCGCCGGGCGCGTCACAGGTCTGCGGCACCGCGGAGGTCTCCCTGCTTATCTCGATTGAACTTCTGAACATTCCGTCTCCAACAACACTACTGCCATTTCGCTCACCTCGGTTTAGCACGTTACCGCGTTCGTTCACCGTGTGAGCCGCTTCACCGACCACCGAACGCATTGCCGGTTGACCTCGCGGTCATCATCGGGCCGTGTCGTGAAGTCAGAGGTTCGCGCGACGCTAGGACGCTCCCCGACAGGCTTGGCCGAAACAAGTTCATTTTGTTACGGACTGCTCATTCGCCTTTGGTTGCTCTCCACCCTTTCTGTTGAAAACGCAGTTACCATTGGCTACGGGGCGGTAACGGATTCCCCGATCGGGACTTCCACCCGACAATTCAATCGCCTTCACAGGCGCACTAGCTGCCGTCGCCAGAAACGGCGGAGAATCCACGCTCTGCCCGAATTCTTGCGAATCCGGCTACGGGAAATGTGGGACGGAAACTACGGGCGAATCCGGCTACGGTAACCACAGGCGAATCCGGCGACGATCCGTCCGTTCTACGCCGGAAGGATAGAGAGCGGCCTCAGAAAAGATTGGCCGTGATCTGCCGGACCATTTCCACCAGCGTATCGATCTCGTCCGCCGTGTTATAGACGCCCAGACTGGCGCGTACCGTGGGACGCCAGCCATGATACTCGTGGGCCGGCTGGGCACAATGAAACCCGCTGCGGACGCAGATATTCGAGCGGGTGGACAGCATCCGGGCTACCCCGTGCGCTTCCAGCCCTTCAACCTGAAAGGCAACGATGCTGCCTCGCTCCGATTCAACGCCTGGACCTCGGATCGTGACCCGTGGCACATCCTGCAAGCCCTGCACCAGCCGCGTGGTCAATTCATGTTCATGCCGAGCGATCGTATCAAACCCCAGCCCGCTGAGAAAATCGCAGGCGGCGGCCAGTCCGATGGCTGCCTCAAAGGAAGCCGTTCCCGGTTCCAGTCGCATCGGCAATTCCGCCGGCTGATAGCCATCCAGATGCACATCCTCCACCGAACCACCACCGATGGAAGACATCGGCAGTCGCTCCAGCAGAGGTGACTTGCCATACAGGACACCAATTCCGGTCGGTCCGCCCAGCTTGTGTCCGGAAAAACAGAGGTAGTCACAATGCAGCTTTCGCACATCGATCGGCTGGTGTGCCACGGCCTGGTTGGCGTCCAGGACCACGATCGCTTCATGTTCATGAGCCAGCGCCGACCATCTCGTCGACCGGCTGGATCGTCCCAAACGCGTTCCCGATCATGCTGATCGCCACCACGTTGCGGACGATGTTCAGACATCTGGTGGCGGAAATCGTCCAGATCGATCGAACCATCGGGCAGGAATTGCACACCGTGAAACTGATGTTTCGTTTTCCAGGGCAGCAGATTGCTATGGTGTTCGCCGAAGGATCCCAGAATCGTCGCTTCCGCCGGACAAACTGGCCGCTACCAGATTCAGTGCCTCTGTCGCGTTGCGAACATAAACGATCTCGTCGGTATCGGCATTGATAAATTCGGCGATCGTATCGCGAGCGTCGTCAAACTCGGCCGCCGCTTCTTCCGATAACAGGTGCACGCCACGGCCGACCGTTCCGGCCATTTGCGTATAGCAGCGCGTGACACGCATCGATCACCGGTTGCGGTTTCAGGTAGGTCGCCGCGGAATCCAGATAGATAACCGGACGTCCTTCGTGCATTCGCTGGGCCGCCGGAAACTGCTGCCGAACCGATGCCAATCCCTGGTTCATGCGGATGTTCCACCCTGCCATAGAGGCTGATACGACTCGCTCTTGCAGTGGCGGTACTTGCCGGACGATTCCGGCTTGATGGCGGAGACGACACGAACTTTCAGGTTTCGCTGTACCCCCGCCCATTGCAGAAACGCATCCGCGATCGCCTCCGCGTCCAGATCGTCGTCCTGCGATCGCCGGCGCAATCCGCAGCGTCCATTTTCCGCGGCGGTCCTCGGTCAACTGGAAATCGCGTACTTCGGGCACCGCCTCAAAATAATTGCCGACCGCTTCGGCTGTCAGCACCTGGCCATCCTCGGTCACGAACGCGTCCTCCAGTCGGCCTTCCAGAAAGATTCGCGGCGTTGTCCGACCGCATGGACAGGGCTCGTACTCGATCCGGGCCAGGTCGCCAATTTCGTAGCGGATAATGGGCATCGACAGATTGTCCAGATCGGTCACCAGCAGACTGCCAATTTCGCCCGGCTGCACCGGGTGGCCGTCGCGGACGATTTCGATCAGATGCCGATCCATCTGCAAATGCAAACCGTTCTGATAACGGCAATCGAAAGCCATCGAGCCCATTTCCCGGCTGCCATAATGTTCCCGGACGCTGCCGCGGAAGGCGCGGGCCACATCCTTCTTCCAGACCGCCGGCATGTTGGCACCCATCGGCCGCACGACCGGGATCACCGGTGGCATGTCACCGGTTCGCAAACTGTACTCCGCCAACGCCCGCAGGTATTCCGGCAGGGCCACCAGCTGAGCCGGATGGTGTTGCCGCAGCGTTTCGATGCAATCCCGCAGCGGCGGATCGCCGGCATCCAGATCCAGGGGTGGCAGCGCGGTGCTACGACGAATCCAGTGGTCCATCACCAGGCCCCGCAAATCGCTGACACTTTCCCGGTTCCATTTCAGCTTGCCGGTGACCAGTTGCCAGACCTGAGACCGAACGGACGGCGCTCGGCTACTTTCAATGCCACAGTGCACACTGCAGGCGTCCGGCGGGATCGTAACTTCCCCGGCACCATACTTGTACGGACTGTCTTCCGTCAGCGCTACCAATCCGGCCGCTCGACCCCCATCCCGCCGCTGATAATCCTGAACGACCATTACCCGGTGAGTCGTACCGCGAGTACCGACGTACTGCCAGTCTTCATTGCGGCGCGATTGGACCACCATCCGGTCTGGAAAATTGCCCTCGATGTCCGACTTGGTCGTGATCGGAAACTGGCGAATATCGTCCAGTTGCTGCAGGCTGTCCGCCGACACCCCACACTCTGCGAATCGTTCCCGATAAAATGGTGACTGCAGCCCGGCAATCTGAACGAGCGATGTCAGTCGTTCCAGCTGGTATTGTTGCAGCCTGGACAACGACCAGCGTTGATGATTCCGAATGTCCCGAGCCAGCCGCGCGGCCTGACTGTGCGTCGGCATCAGCAGCATCGGATACATCACTTTTTGAGTCAGAATTCCGCGCAATCGCGACATCATCTTGCTTCACCTTTTTGGCAGGTCATACCCGTTTTTCTTACAGGGAAACAGGATAGCAGGAATAAAAATTTGTGCATGAAAAAAAGCGATCGGCAAGGACGCCAAGCTGGTACTGATATTGCGACGTACCCAAGGAAGCGGGCCGGCCAGTCCCATTTTCAGGAAGAACACCTTGTGGTCGTGGATTCACTTAACCGCCGGGATGGCATTGAGGTTCCCACGGGTTGGCAACCGGGGTCCCGCCGTCGATCAAAACGCGGTCCAGGTCGATACGGGGGAATTCAAAATTCTCTACTTCTTCAACCGGTGTACGCGACCCGTTGAAAATCAACAAGTGGCTGTGATCGGCCAGCTCATCGCGGCCACACAGATAGCGGGCCAGGTGAGGCAGATGCTGGTCGATGTACCGCTGGTTGGTCCCGACCAAGTTGGCGAGCCCCACGTCCGGATCATGGATCCGCAAATCGTAGCCCTGACCGATCAGCGTTTCCGCCAGCAACACCAATGGACTTTCCCGCAGGTCATCGGTGCCCGACTTGAAGGCCAGCCCCAGCATGCCCACCCGCTTGACACCGTAAGACCGAATGATCGGCAGCACGCGTTCAAAGTGCACCCGGTTGGATGCCAGGATCGATTGGAGCAGATCGGTCTGCACGGCCGCCATTTGCGCGCTGCGGTTCAGAGCCCGCAGGTCCTTGGGCAAACAGGATCCGCCAAAGGCAAAGCCCGGTCGCAGATAGGCCGGTGAAATATTCAGTCGCTGGTCCAGGCAGACGATCCGCATCACATCCAGGCCATTGATGCCCAACACGCGGGACAGAGCACCAATTTCGTTGGCGAATCCGATTTTCAGAGCATGCAGCGCGTTACAGGCATATTTGACCATCGCGGCAGTTCCGGTATCCGTAACGATCTTCGGACATTCGAAAGAATCGTACAGTTCCATGACCCGTTGACCAATGGCCCGGTCAGCGGCTCCCACCACGATCATGGGAGGATGCATAAAATCGCTGATGGCCGTCGTTTCCCGCAGGAACTCCGGATGATTGCACAGCGAAAGAAGAGGAAGATCGGCAACCATTTTGGAAAGCTGCTCTTCCAGAAATCCAGGCAACAGGGTACTGCGAATCACCACGATGTAGGGTCGATCGACCGGCAAGGCCTGCACGATCTGGCCAATCACCCGCTCAATCGTGGTCGTATCGACACCTCCCTGCGGATCGGACGGTGTGCCGACCGCGATTATTGCCAGTTCCGAAGCGTCCAGCGCATCGGACACCACGGTCGTGGCCTGTAATCGACCGCAGGCCACCTGGGCCGCGGTCAAATCCGCCAACCCCGGTTCATTGATGGGCGATTGCCCTCGTTTCACGGCATCCACTTTTTCCGGATTGGTATCGACCCCAATGACCGTGCATCCCCGGCTGGCCAGGCAAGCGGCGGTCACACAACCCACGTAGCCCAATCCAAATACCGCAATTCGTTCTGGATGTGCTTTACTCATGATGCCGGTTTAACCATCACGCAATCGATAATCGAAGTCAGAAATTCCCGAGTCCATTTCCCATGCAGCCAACGTGTCGCCCCGATTGGCCGCAACGTCAACTGTTTGATTTGCAGCGGGCTGCCGTCCACCAGTTTTTCAAAACGACAGATCGTCATCTGGTTTAATCCACCCGCCACTTCGTGAAAACGTGTCGCACCGTCGTCGCGAAAATCCCGTCGCCAGCGGCAGAGGGACGATTCGGAAAATACCAGATGGGACCACGGAAACACGGAAAACAGATGGCCGCCCCGAGGGTGGTACCAGGTCGGACCAAACGAAGCCACGATCCTTCCGCCCGGTCGCAGCCCGGCCGCCATCGTGGCCAACACGGATTCCGGATCGTCAAAGTGTTCAAACGCATCGATGGACAACACCACGTCCGCCTCACCCGGGTTCAGCCCCGTGGTGAATCGACAACGATCGCCAACGCCCATCTCCTCCGCATTGCATTCGGCCTGCTGCAGTACGTCCGATCGGATATCAACTCCGATCAATCGCTGAAAACCCTGCCTGGCCATATTGATCAGGCCGCGTCCGTATCCACAACCAAAATCGACCACCGTCAGCGGCTGCCACGATTCCCAGGTCGACCGGTCGACGATCCGCACGATCCGATCGGCGTATGGTTCCAGATGATCGCGGGACGCGTTACCGGCTTCCACGCGGCGAGGAAATCCATGACGCAGAATCCAATACGCGGGTGATCCTCCCAGTCGAATCATGAATCCACCGCCGATTTGGCAAAATCATCCGACCTGGCTGCCTTCTCCCAGGTGGCCGGCTGGCGATTCAACAGCCCGCGGTACAGCCCCACCGCCATCGCCACCTGGCTGATTCCGAAATAGAACAACACGCCGCCCCAGCGGGTCTTCCCAGACGCGGAACCAGCCACGTCAACAGGATCATCAGGTACAGCAACCAGCTGCCCGGCCAGAGATGAGACCGTACCAAGGCGATTGGGACAGTAACATCACATTGGTGACCAGCAACAAACAGCAGGATCGGCGACAGCCACCGCAGCAGCTTGTGTGAAATGAACTGAAACCACAGCACGCCCTGGGTCAATCGCGGAACCTGCCCCCGTTTCAGCAATTGAACGGCACCGGCAGCGATTCGGGCCCGGCGGTCGAATTCCTGTCGCGCCGATGGAGTCCCACTTTCAGTCGCCTTGGCGGCCGTCTCATACACAACTCGCTTGCCGGCTCGCATGACCCGCATCGAGACGGCGAAATCGTCCAGGATCGTATCGGCCGGCAAGGGCTGGAACAGTTCGCGTCGAATGACGTACATTCCGCCATCGACCCCCATCACACTGCCGATCCGCGACTCCGCACCCTGAATCTGTCGCTCCAACCAGTAATACAGCGATTCACCCGAGCTGAATTCGTCGTCACTGCCCACCAATCGCACTTCACCGGTCACCGCACCGACCCGGTCATCGGCCAATCGATCCACCAGCCGACGCACCGCACCGCGCGAAAAAATGACATTGGCGTCGGTGAACAGCAACAGCGGATACGTTGCTGCCGCCGCCAACCGGTTCATCGCGGACGCCTTGCCCTGACGCTGATTCGATGCCAGGAACCGAACGCGGTCCGATGAAAATCGGGCGACGATATCGGCCGTCGCATCCGTGCTGCCGTCGTCGGCAATCACCAGTTCGATCTGGTCCGGACGGATAATCGAGCCCCTGAAAATTTTCGATCTTGGCCGCGATCACCGTTTCCTCGTTGTGCGCCGGTACCAGAATGCTGACCGCGCGGCAATTCTTCGTGGACGCTTGCCACCGGCCCGACACCAATGATGGCTGCGATCAACGGATAGACGACATACGAATAAACCAGCAACGCCAGTACGATCAGGAACAGCCACTGCAGCAGGGTCATCGTTGCGGTTGCCAGACTCCGATCGTACGGCCGGTCAACAACAGCCCCAGCCCCACCGCCGCGGCGACATTCAGCAGCAGAAAATACCAGGCCAGATAGACCAGCCGCGTCTGCCGGAAGGGCGGCAACAGATACAGCGCCGCCAGGGCATACCCACACAACTGCAGCGTTAGCAGCCCGCTGTACAATCCGGCGCCGCCGACGGCAATCTCCTGCCACGCCAACACCGCACTCGTGATCAGCATCAGCAGCAGAAAGCAGGGAGTCAGCCACCGTAGCACCTTGTGGAAAAACAGCTGCGGTGCGAACCAGCCGGTGCGGAAGGGATTCAGCGTTTGCGGCACCTTGGTGACCGCCTTCAGACTGCGATTGACGATCCGGTACTTGCGGCGGAATTCGCCCTGGAAACTGGGCGCGGCATCTTCGTAGCAGATCGCGCTGGGTTCGAATACACCACGGTAGCCGCTGGCGACCACTTTCAGCGGCAGATAGAAATCATTGATATCCTCCGCCTGCAGCGGCTGAAACAGCTCCTTGCGAAGCGCGTAGATCGCTCCGTCCGCGCCGACGACACTGGACAGCCGGCTTTCCCACTGCTTGATCTTCAGTTCCATATTCCAGTACACGTTTTCGCTGTCCGCCGACGCCCCGTCCGCCGACTCGGCACTGGAATCCCTGGAGTCGCCGTGTTCCGTATACAGTTGTTTACCCACCGTGTAGCCGATATTCGGATCGTCGAAGTGCCGCACCAGGTTGCGGAGGGCTCCGGTTGAAACATCGAATTGGCATCGGTGAACACCAGGATTTCGCCCGTCGCCTGCGGACAGAAGCGGGTCAGTCCTGCCGATTTCCCCAGCCGCTGTTCCTGCCGGCACAAACGCACGCCCTGATCGGCATAACGACGAACAATCTGATCCGTGCCATCATCGGACGCATCGGAAATGACCATCACCTCCAGCTTGATTGCGGGGATAGTCGAGTGCCAACGCGTTTCGAATTTTGTCATCGATATGCTCCGCTTCGTTATGCGCGCTGATGATCATCGTCACCGTCGGCACGGCCATATCCGGCCGCACGCGGTCGTCGAAATCGTGACAACACAAACAGCACCGGCGGGTAGATCACCATCGGCGCTACTACCGCCACGTGCCGCCAGCCAGAACAGGATGTGCAAGTAAAATTGCCAGCGAATTCAGTCCGGTTTGCAGCAATTAATCATCGGGATCGGCCCGTTCTAGCGACGCCTGATCGGGATTGGCCTGGATCACATACTCGCACCTTGTATTCCTCGCGATATTCCCGGGGCGTGTAGCCGATATTCTCGGCAATCGCTTTGGTCCGCCCTTGGCTTCATGCCAATCCAGCGGAAGACGAGTAGTCCATCGTGGTCCCATTGCTGGCGTCGTTTGACGTTCAAAATTGTTCCATCCAGCCCTTCAATCCGCACCACGATCTCGTCCTGGCCATCGCCAAATCGGAACCCGCCGTCAAATAAGCTCGACCGGATGCGAGGGCGAAAAATGCCAACCGACATAGAGATCCGAATCGGCCGAAACCGTATCGACAATTTCCAGTTTACTGTTCTTTCGGTTTGATCACATACTCCGCTTTGGCCAATTGCACTTTGTCCAGTAGGCCTGATTTGATTACTCGCGTCATCACGTCGGTGTAGTCACGGTTCCATCGCCAGACGCCATCGTTTTCCACCGGCCCATCGGTACCCGACCAGGTAGATAAGGATCGTTCAAGACGATTGCCGGTTCTTTCGCCCGGCGCGGCGACCAGTATGGATGGTGACTGGCACTTAGGCCCCAAAAATTTCGTCGGCGACGTACGGCTCGCCATTCTGTTCAGTGTGTGCAGAAATGAACGCCATTGGCCAGTGCGCCATTGACTGCGTGTTCGATTGAGTGTCCGTCCACCAGGCCAATATTGCCGATACAAAAAGACAGGCACCGTTCATCAGGGGCAATACGAAAATTTTCGATATCTCGATTGACAATCCACATGCGAAACGTGGAATCAGGCTCAGCCGGATTTTCACGGTAATGCCATCGCGAACCGATGCGTTCCACCAGTGGTTTCGTTAGCGGGCGGCACTGCTGGCGGTGGCGGTCCGGCCATCGCCAAAAATTCGCGAAAATGGTAGGGTTTGAATTTATCACCCAAGCACCATTGGTAGATGCCGCCAATTTCCGGCTCCTCGCGAAACAACCTGGACATGGTGCTGATAAACGCGTTGCCGCAGCCGATGCGCGGTCTTTGCAACCGTGCGATCAATTTCGGTTACAGAGCCAATCTGCCTGGTGCGCAAGTACAGATTTCGCTTACGCAAATCCCAATTGCGGCCCGTCGCCGTATCGACCGCTTCCAGCTGAACGAGTGCTCCTGCCGAAAAATGCCTGTTCGTAACCGCCAATGCCCGGACCTTTCTTCTGCTGGCCATATTCGCGACCGCCGCCTCGTCGTGACAACAGTGAAAGCACGTTGGCAAATTCGAAAGTGGAATAAAGCGCATCCTACTTGTTCCATCGACCAAGTCCAAGTTTTTCCAGCCGGTGCGTTGCCCATCGCGTCGACTCGCCGTCCGGAATAACATCACAGACACAAATTGCCAATAGTTGTTCCACAAAAGATGCAGAATTGATCGGATGCGTCGCATTCCAGTATCCTTCTTCGACAAAATACCTTCCATTCTTCCGCAGACTCGATATTTCATTTTCAGATCCGATTAATGAACCTCGCGAAACGCTCTTTCGAATTGTTCGGTGTCATCCCAGACAATCCAATCCAGTGCAAATAGGTAGGACATTGAATGTACGTGACGCAAAGAACCATGTACGTCCGACTTACTGTCGTCATCAAAATACCACTCTTTCGCCTCATTCATCAATTGATTGGCTTTGGCAATATCGCCCTGGCATTCGCTAACATGGGCACACAACGCCAATTGATGGGCACCGACTGGACGTTTCTCCAGCTGTTCAACGATCGACATGTCCACGTTGACGTTCGGCACAATTCGGCGGGGAATCCAGAGCCGCATTACACAGATTTTCCCGTCGGCAGCCAGGGAGGAATCAGTGAACCGATGAGTTCGTCAGGCTTGGGTGTTCGATCCACCATTCCCGCCAATCGGGAACCGGATGGCCGTGCCGACGGATGACATCAACGTTGTTCTCGCCCGGCAATTGCGGATTCTGGCTTTTTCCAATTCGTCGGACTGGCAGGCCGCCAAAAAGGTGAACATACTTGACAGACCGAACACAAGGCACCGGCCCATGACCATCGAATGTTGCCCGACGCGGACACAGATATGTGGATCGTCAAATTAATTTTCACGCACAAAATCCTTATGCTTAGCGTTGGCGAACAGCGGGATCTCGTCGACTTCCACGATCTCGAAAGGAAAATCATCCGGGTGACTCTGAAAAGCGCTGTACGTTTGATCGCGCAACAATTGCTGATCGGCAGCGGTCAATTTACTTACCGGTACGACCAGTAATTCAAGCTTTTCGTCTGAACGATTAATAAACCGGTAACGTACCACCCTCCGGGCGATCTCTGGCACTTTAAAAACATAGCTGGGCGCATTCGCATTCAATATCTTGCCATTGGGCAGGCGTATATCGTCGCCGGACCGTCCGTCAATCATTGCCAACATCGGATGTTGCCGGCCGCAGCCGCACAGCCCTTTCTCGAAAACAAGTTCATCTCCCTGCCGGTAATTGACGATCGGAAACGATCGTTGAAACAGATCCGTTGTTACCGAGGTGGTTCGGTTGCCGGTCGAAGGTTCGCGCAACACGGTGGTTTCAATGTTCAAGTGCAATTTACGGGCCGGACATTCGTAAGCCATCAGACCGCTCTCCGCACTGCCATAGGTATTCACCACCGGGACACCAAACACCTGCCCAATCGTGTTGCGTTGATACTCGCGGAGCGCTTCGGATTGGGTAAACACGGCTTTCAAAGGCAAATCGCGACCATCATAGCCGCTGTTTGCCATAGTTGTTGCCAGACTATAAATCGCAGAAGGATAACCAAGCATGAATTTTGGCTTCCGCGACCTGAGAGCCTTGATGTATTCATCAGACTGCAGCGGGTTCATGCTGAAAGCCGAAATTCGGGTCCGATTGAAAATGGCATCCTTCAGCCTGATTTTGCTCGTGCCCTTGCCCCAGGCCATCCCCACGACATACATGTAAGGATCGCCGACTTCAATTCCAAACGCTTGATAGCAACGAAAGTGCAACGCATGCCGATATGCCCAGCTGATATTGTCGCAGGGAAAAACAAACGGAGTGCCTGACGAACCGGAAGTGCGATTCGAATACGACGCGATTTTATTTCGGTTGCGGTGCAAAATATCCAACTCATGCTCGCGGACAATTTCTTTGGTTTCGAGAGGAAGTTCATGTAAAAGTTGTTGTAGCTCCTGATGAGTCCGCATTTCTGCGATGCGGCCAAGATGCGGGCCGAACACGGTAGAAAAATAGGGCACATTTTCGGCAACATCGGTCGCCAACTTTTTGAAGCGCTGCAATTGCAGGTCGTACAATTCGTCAAGCGAGAGGAATTCTGTCCGCAGTACGTCGCGAAGCGCCCGCTTCACCGGTTCACGCCGTAGACGTTGCAGTCCGAAGTAGATTGCGCCCGCGAGTTTTGCGTTCATCCGTAGCGCGTCATAAGCTTCGGGCCCCCCGCAGTTTCATCGCCGCATTCACTTCGAGCCGTTCATGCCTATGGCGATCAGAAGTTCCCGCTTGACCTCCGCCCAGCGCGTCAGGCGTTTCCGACGTGCCTGCTCGGCGCCGTCAACGTACTGCTGATAATCACTACCAGCCGCATCAATTGCCTCCGCAATGCTCGCGGCGTCGTTCTGACAAAAAATCGCGCCTTGGGCAAACGCCTGCCGCAGACAGGGCCAATCCGACACCACTACCGGCGTGGCCTGGTAAATCGCTTCCCAGCGCGCGAGCAGGTGTGGTCCTGCGTCGTCAAGGCCACCACGACACTGGCTCTTGAAATCAGGCTGCCGTAAGCGTCGTCGGAGATGAACCCGGTCAACTGGATATTCGCTGGCAAGTCAGCCGTCAATCTGTGCTCCAGATGTTTTGTGTTGCCGGTCACAAAGAAGCTTATATCAGGAAGTAATCGTGCCGCCTCGAACAGTTCCTGAACAGGTTCATCCGTGTTGAACGAACAGACCGCTGCCACACTAAACCTATCACCAACGTCAAAGTCCTCGCCAGCGCGATAAATGACCGGCACATCGGGAACCAGGGTTGCCTTGCCGCCATGTTGTCGCACCAGTTCTGCCAGATGCATGTTGGTAACAATATTGGTCGCGGCTTTGCGTCCCAGCCAATGTTGCAACCATTGCAATCGCTTCCAACGTGGATTCAGATAGGCGCCGGTGTGGCAATCCAGCACGAAAGGTCTACCGGTCAGTAAGCGGTAGGCTGCGGCCGGCAGCGCGCGGCGAATAAAGGTGGCGACATCACAAATACGGCCCGTGGCCACGTACGAAGCAGGATCCAGCTGGTCCACACGAATTGCCCGAGATATTTAAATACGACCGTCGCCGGATGGCTGCCCAGCCATGACAGGTACACCAGGTGCGATTCACCACCCAACTCTCTTGCCGTATGGTCGCTCCGGCTGCATGATTGAGCCCATGAAATGTAGACAATGCGCCGTTTGCAGCGATCTCCGCGCAAATCATGATCGGCATCTGCATGCTGATTCGGTTGCGGATTCAGCACGTTCGTGTCCGGATAATGGCCATCGCGTTTCAAACGGATTCCGTCGTCATTGGCGCTGATTCGGGGACGACCAGCGCCCGCCGCAAATCGATAATATTCCCGGCAAACTTTTGGATGCCATCCAGTCGCTCGGCGACTTCCGTGGCCACCAGCAATAAATCCGCAGCAGCCAAAAATTGCTGCGGATCGTTGACCAGCAATTTCGCCAGGTGGGGCAGGCTCTCATCAATATAATGCCGATTCGAACCGACCAGTTCAGTGATCCGGACGTCTGGATCGAAGATGTGCAATTCGTAACCCTGGGCCTAGCAGCGTTTCCGCGAGTGTTACTTGCGGACTCTCTCGCAGATCATCCGTTCCTGCCTTGAAACTCAGACCGACCAACCCGATCCGGCGCTTGCCCGAATCAGCGACCAGCCGAACTGCCTCCTCCAGGTGCGTTCGATTGGAGCGCAGGATTGACTGAAGAACCTCGCAGCGGCGGCCCTGTTGCTCCGAATATCGAACCAGCGCCCGTACGTCCTTAGGCAAACAGGAACCACCAAAGGCAAAGCCGGGCCGAAGGTAGGCTTTTTGAGACATTCAATTGCGTATCCTTGCAAAAAACACGCATCACTTCCTGGCCATCCGTCTCCAGCGAACGAGCCAGATCACCGATCTCATTAGCAAAGGCAATTTTCAGCGCGTGGTAAGCGTTGCTGGCGTACTTGACCATGGCAGCCACCCGGGTCGACGTGACGATTTTCTCGCAATCCAGGCTGTTGTACATCTCCAAAGCCTTATCGGCGGCGGCCTCGCTGTTGGCCCCCACCAGAACAAACGGCGGATCATCGTAATCAGCAATCGCGGTGGTTTCTCGCAGGAATTCCGGGTTGTTGCTCAAGTAGATTCCGTCGCCCACCGTTCTTCCCGCGGCTGCGTCGAGCGCGGGTTCCAGCACGTCTTCCAGCACACCGGGCAACAGCGTCGAACGAACGATCACGTGATAGTCTCGATCGCTGCCCTGTAGGCAACCCCCAATCTGTTTGATCACTTTCAACACGGCTTCATAGTCAACGCTGCCGTCCCGGTTAGAGGGAGTACCGACCGCGATCAAAACCAACTCGGTATTTTCGACGGCTTCCGCCAGGTTGACCGTCGCTGCGCCGCCCGGCGGCCACCTGTTCTGCCAACAATTCGTCCAGACCAGGTTCGAAGAGAGGCGAAAACCCGCCATTAATCGAATCGACTTTCTTTGACGCAACATCCACCCCAAAAACGGTGTGCCCATCACGGGCCAGGCAGGCCGCCGTCACGCACCCGACATAACCCATTCCCGCTACGGCAATTTTCATCAGTTTGCAAACTCCTCGTCTAATAGATCGATCACACTGTAGATCGAACACGCTGGTAAATTCCTGCGGAAGATCCTCGCTCAACGCCACTGGCGAATCGCACGGTAAATTCTTAGCCGTGCCTTGTCGCATTGTCTTGCCAGTATTGGGAAAATCGCCATTTGCCCAGTTCATTCAATGTCCGCCAATAGTAATAGTGCAACGGACCGTATGTTTCCTCGCTGCATTCCAATAAAAGTATCATAACCATGACGTCGCAGCTCATCACAGGCAATTCTCTCAAAGGCCCTTTTTTGCGATTCGCTGAATACCGAGCGCCACTTGTCCATATTTTTACGATTGATATCCGGCATCGCGGTGGATTGCCAGTCTTTCTTGAGCGATTCTTCCGAACCTCCCGGGTCCAGAAACTGACCCAGATGAGTCAGATTCGACACCGGATCTCGCAACAGATCCTCGTATCGAAGAGTGAACAACTGTTTCGACGGCAGCCCTTTAACGAAGCGGTCGCTTTTGCGAACGGATTGCCGCCATTCTCGCGCAGGCCATGAACATGTTCTGTGCACCAAAGTGCATCTGCCGTTGAGACAAAGCGGTGTCGCGCCATCGCGCACTAGATACACGTACACCGCGTCAGGAAACAACTTGTAAATCACGTCCAGATGGCTGATATACCCGGGCGTTTTGTCGCCCCAGCGTGACATGCCCAGATTCTCTGCAAACAGCCTGAAAATAGTGTCCAGAACGCCGGCAAACGTGCGATCCTTAACGGCGTCGACGATTTGCTGTCGGGTCAACTGGAAATCATTGAATTTGCGACTGTAACGAAACCAACGTTCAGCTAACAGGGAATCTACCAGTCGATTCAAGTTTTCATAATCCTCTAGCGGCTCGAAGTGATGGATACGCTTGTAATAGGAGACGATAAACTGGCTCTCGGTTCCGAATGCCACGCCCAAGTGATCTCGCAACGAGACGTGTCAGCAGTGTGGTGCCGCTGCGGCCTGTCCGATCAGTATCACGGCGGCTTGCATCTGGATCCGAATGTTTCGACATATCTTGGAAACTACCGAAATTCCGGATGCGAATCATTGGTTGGCGCATCATGATGTTGCAGATAGGTGGGGTGCAATGAAACTTACGCACAACGAGTCAGAAACGACCCCACAGGACATGGCCGCGACATGGCGAAAATGCGATCGGTTGTCAGAGTGCGATGCCTGCCTGGAACAGAGCGAACACCATGTCTGCCGATTGAGACCGCTACGAACAGCAACGCCCTAACTGATCTGCTCCGAACGCCATTCTCGTCTCAAAGCCAGAACCAGATTGTCGATGAGCGTTCACGTCTCCTCGCCGCTGACGAGAAACCGTTCTCCCGCTGCACCACAGAATCTTCATTGTCTCCCACCCGCGTTGCCACCACCGGCGTGCCTGTCGCCAGTGCTTCCAATACCGCGTTGCAACATCCCTCCCGGTGACTGGCCAGCGCAAACACATCCGCCGCCTGCAACCAGGTAACCACTTCATCCGGTTGCCTGGGGCCAATGAACTCCACGCGGTCATGCGATATCCAAGTGTCTGCACCAATGCAGTCCAGCTTTCGCTTCCACGAATCGATCGCTCCAACTGCCAATACAAACCAATCGCGCCCCGGAATCCTTGCCAATTGAGCAAACGCTTTGATCAGAACGTCGTGACCCTTGACCGGTTTCAAATTCCCCACACAGACAATCAGTTCGATCCCTGCTGGCAATCCCAGTTTGTCCCTGGCATATCCAATCGATCGCCCGGAACGAAGAAATCCGTATCCACGCCATTGGGGATCACCTCGATCTGTTCGGCTTTAACACCCGCCGCGACGGCCTCCCCGCGTAGCGACTCGCTGACGGCAATCACGCCGGTAGCATAATTCAAGGCCTCGATCAATTGCGGGCCGATTCGCGGATGGTCGAACAGATCGACTTCCAGGCCACGAATCGTGATAAATAACGGCAGACCTCGTTCACGTGCCGCCAGGTAACAGCCGACACCGTCCGGATAACCAAAATGGGCATCGATAATCGTGTTCGCGTCCACCGCATCGCCCAGCCCATCCAGCCAGCGATCGACGCACCGTTTCATCCACCGTCCATCCAGATGCTTGCCGTACTTCGGAATATAGAACATCCGCCGGACATCGATCGGAAAACCACAATCTTCGTGGGTGTATTCGGGCTCGCTCTGTTTCAGACCGGGAAACCAGGGCTGCGGATTGAGGGCCCGCAGCTTTGTCCGCTTGGCCAACCGCCTCCAACCGCCGGGCAACGAACAGACCGCGCTGCGGATTGGCCCGGCTGGGCAGATTCGTACATACGCTCAGGATGTTCATTTCTTGTTGTGCGGAATCTTCCGTGCAAGCAGCAGGTAGTTTATCTGATCGGCTGATGTTCATCCGTGGATCACAGACATGGTTGTCAAATCAACGTCCGGGTATCAGTTCGTTCGAAATAAACGGGTACCGCCGATTCCCAAATCGTTGCGGCGAAGCAACGGCAGGCGCAGGCCGTGGACTTCCGTCGGGTTGATGGTCGTAATTGACTATCCACTTAGGCCGATCTTCAACCTACGTCCAATCGACACTGCTACAGTGCGGCATCCAACCAGGCCCGAATTCTTGCGAATCCGGCTACGGTTCTGAATCACAATTCCGTAGCCGATGTGGCAACACTTCGGGGCACTCGGGAGCGCCCATCCTTCCCGATCCCCGAATTCTTGCGAATCCGGCTACGATGACTTCACGCGAATGCCACTTCTCAACTTCCAAATCCTAAAACATCACGTATACCGATTCGGATACCTCGTCCACTTCGTCCGCCACGTCATACTTGCCGGCCAACGTGACCATTTCCGCCACCGCGGACTGCATCAATTCGGCCAACTTGGCATGCCGCCATCGCGCAACCATCGCCGCCGCCACGTCACCAGGGCGGGCCGCTGGATTCCAACAGCACCGAATCAAATTCGAAGTCCCGTGGCTGAACGATATGGTCGGATACGTCGTGCCAACAGCTATCCTGCGATGCGCCATCGACTGGATCAAGCAAGCCCAGGCCGGCCGATTTCGCCCGCTGACAGGCCGGCCAGAATACGCGATCAAACAGCGGATCGATCTGGCGATGATGAGCATCCTGATTCTCCGTCGACGCGATGGCCACGATGTCTTCCGATTCCAGCCCCTCGCCCTTGCCCTCCGGCCAGGCCGGCTGATCGGGTTTCAACAGAATACAATTCCCCAATGCCAATACATCCATCTCCGTCCGCATGAAACAGCGGTAGGCGTCATACGGCGTACAGACAATCGGTTCGCCACGCACGTTAAATGACGTATTCACGACCACGCCATACCCAGTCTGCTGTTCAAACCGTTTGATCAGATCGTAGAACTGGTGATGATGCTCGCGGCGTACCGTCTGGATGCGGGCGCTGTAATCGACATGCGTGACGGCCGGAATGTCCGATCGCAATTGACGCACGATGGGCAGCAGGTCTTCACCATCGGCCGTGCCGTCGTCCGTGATCGTCGGCTCCAGCCGCCGTTGCTCCTTGACCGGGGCCACCAGCAACATGTAGGGGCTTTCGCCTGTCATTTCAAAATAGTCGTTAACCCGTTCCCGCAATACCGCCGGTGCGAAGGGTCGAAACGATTCGCGATACTTGATCCGCAGATTCAGCGTGGTCTGCATTTCCGTATTGCGGACATCGCCCAAAATGGAGCGGGCGCCCAGTGACCGCGGACCATATTCCAGCCGACCGGAAAAGTGCCCGACCACTTTGCCGTCGGCCAGCTGCTGCGACAGAAAGTCGTTACGCTGTTCGTCATCCATTTCCTGAAACGGGAATCCGTGCGTATCCAGGTAGGCCTTGATTTCGTCCGTCGAAAATTCCGGCCCCAGATACGATCCTCCCTGTGCGGACAGCGGACCGGGCGTGGTCCGATCGTGGCCCAGGTAGTTGTGCCAGACGTCCAGCGCCGCGCCCGAAGCGCAACCGGAATCGCCCGCCGCCGGCTGGATCCACAGGTCGTCAAAAATGCCTTCCCGCAACAGCTTGCCATTGGCCACGCAGTTCAGTGCCACACCGCCGGCCAGGCAGAGTCGACTTTCATCGGTCAGCTGTCGCGCGTGCCGGGCCATCCGCAACAGCGACATTTCCGTCACCTCCTGGATCGACCGCGCCAGGTCCATTTCGCGACGCGTGATGCGACTCTCCGGATCGCGGCGCGGACCACCGAACAGCGTCGTCAAATTTTTCGCTGGTGGTGCTGACATCCCGGCAGGAAGGAAAAATAATCCATGTTCAACCGCACCGAACCGTCGTCGTGCAGGTCGACGATGTGGTCCAGGATCTGTTGCACGTAAATCGGGCGTCCGTAGGGGGCCAGTCCCATCATCTTGTATTCGCCCGAATTCACCTTGAAGCCGGTGAAATGGGTGAAGGCCGAATACAGCAGACCCAGCGAATGCGGAAAGGACATCTCCCTCAACAGCTGGATCTCGCTCCCTTTGCCATGCCCGATCGTCGCGGTCGCCCATTCACCCACACCGTCGACCGTCAAGATGGCGGCACTGTCAAAGGGGCTGGGATAAAAACAGCTGGCCGCATGGCTGCGATGATGGATCCCCTGCAAGATCGGTCCGTCGTACTGTAGCGCGTCGCGGATCAGGCCGGGCAATTTCAGTTTGCTGCGTGACCACTCGGGTACGATCGCACGATACAACTTGCGGGCGTCGTCTTCGTCGATCCCCACCAGCGATTGCAGGATCCGCTCCAGCGTCAAACTGGAATCGTCGTAGTACGCCACGGCCGCCAGTTGATCGGTATTAATACCGGCCTGTTCCAGGCAGAAATTGATGGCATTGGCCGGGAATCGGCGATCGTTTTTGACGCGGGTGAACCGTTCTTCTTCCGCCGCGGCCACGATTTCGCCGCCGCGAATCAGCGCGGCCGACGCATTGTGATAGAAACAGGAAATGCCCAGCACATACTCCTCGGCAACCGGCTGGGACACCGATGCGACCGTTGCTACGCGAACGGGGCAGGGCGGATGGGTTGGACTTCGTGCGCGCTGATGACGGGGTACTGGTATCGCGGGCGGGGATCAGCTGCCGCGATTGCAGGAAATCGTGCATGTGCTGCGCGACGAGGGCGTTGGCGTACGGCGTGAAGTGGCCTCCCTGCTGGAAACTCAGTTTGGTTCGTTCGCGATAGGGCAGCTTGACCAGTGGCGTGGAGACATCCCCAACGTGCACGCCCTGATCCTGCAGCGTCCAGTTTTTCAAACAGAGGCTGGTAGATCGGTTCGATGCCCACTTCGTAAAAATCGCGGGTGGGGATCGGAAAGATAACCACCGGCAGCGGCCGGGCTTCCTGAATGAACTGCTGCACAATGGCCTGCATCAACTTCCAGCCCGGCGTCTGATCGGATTCGATATCGGGGTAGGGGTGGTGGCCTCGTATGCGGCGAAACTCTGTAATCAGTCGCGATCCCGCATCGGCCAACAGCGGTGATTCCCGCAGCTGTTTCAGGCCGGGAATCGCGCTGTAGACATTGTGCACACGGTTGAGCAAATCATCGGAGCGTTTGCCATTCGATTTGACGGACGCCGCCTCTTTCCTGTCGCGTGGCACAGGCACCTGTTTCAGCACCAGCTGGCCATCGTCGTCGAGTTCGAAGTACGGCTTGGGGACCAGCACCTGCCGCCCGGTAACTCGATCAATGGAAGGGCGATGGCTCGTTTGAATACGGTGAAAGCTGTCGACCTGAACACAGATCACGATCAAATCGGCCTCGATATCGCGGGCGAATTTCCGGTAGGCCAGCAGATGCTGGTCGGTGCCGCTGCCGGAGATGCCGAAGTTGTAGACCTCGCATCCGGAAAGCTGGGCCAGGATATCGGAGTAGCGGTCGCCGTTGGAGACGTTATCGCCGGCCGTATACGAATCGCCGAACATCAGGATCCGCGGCCGATCCGATTTGGCAGCAACGAATTCGTGATCGCTGCGAAAGCCGCTGCCGTTGGTGACCACATAGTAGCCGCCGGCCTCGTTGGTCAGGCGAGCTTTCTGGTTGGGCACAAAACGATGCCCGATATCGGGATCGTATTGGATCAACATCCGGTGCGTCGATTGATTTAACAGAAACATGTTGTATTTACTCGGTTGTCATGTGATGGTTTGTTATCGCGACGCATGGGAGCATCGGTTGGTGATGTTGGCGAATGCTTTTTGTCGGGTAAGAGTCAGTGCTCGCATCTACCGTGGCCGATGTGGCCAAAACTCGGGCCGCCTGAAATCTCTGTCATTGACGTAGCCGATGTGGCAACACTTCGGGTGGACCTTTTCTTCAGCCCGGGCTCCCAGCACTTCCCCCGAATTCTTGCGAATCCGGCTACGTTGATTGACACGCATTGGTTGGTCTAACTTTCGATCGCCTTCCAACATCCCGTAGCCGATGTGGCAACACTTCGGGATGACCCTCTCTTCAGCCCGAGCCCCCACTTCCCCGAATTCTTGCGAATCCGGCTACGTACGAACTCCCAACCGTAGCCGATATGGCAACACTTCGGGCTGACTCTCTTCGGCCTGAGCTTCCCGCACTTCCCCCGAATTCTTGCGAATCCGGCTACTGATTTGTTCAAGATAAGAGTTTGGAAACATCAGCCGATGGGCCCTAGCCCACGGTTCTTCGAGCGCAATTTCATACACGACGAAACAATCCGGCCAATCGACTCGGCATTATCACGACAGGATTGCCTGTACACGCCGTCTTTGTCATTGACGTCAGCATGCTAAAGAACAAGGTCCGCTGGTGCCGATTGTGTCAATGTCACGGGACGAAAATGGTACTCGTTGATCGCATAGGAGACCGCGGTGGTCAACGTATCGTAAAACAAATCAAGGTCGGAATCCGTTTTGGTGTAGGGCGACATCCCTGGAACCAGGGAGCTGCTATGCAACATCAATATCATGGTCGTCATTCCGTCCTGAACCGCGGAATCAATCAACTTGACGAGGTCTGGTTTCAGATATTTTTCCGGGCTCAATTTGACCCGCCGCGAAATTCCGATGCGATCTGCGATGCCAGCGAAACGAAAACGCCGCCAGGTCGGATCCCGAAGCCCGAGCCAAAGTCGGCGCTGACGATCAAACCGGGGACGTGTAAAGCCACTGGTGACGGGGACCTCAATTAATCTGCGATGGGGTTCGTCGCCGAAGTACCGATAGGGCTCTCTTGAAGCCTGGGTAAAATCGGGACCACCATCACGACGATAATCAAACAGCGGTAGCACGCTCGAATCAACCACGTAGCCCAGGTCATCCAGGATCGCGGCTGTATCCCGATTAAAACCATATCGCCCCGCGCGAAACGACGTGGGTGCCTTTCCCATCAGATCCGCAATGCGATCGGTCAGCCAGACAAGTTTTTCCCGTTGAACATCGACGGGCAAGTTGCAGAGGTAGGATTCTCCGGGATCATCGCACGTTTCGGGGAGCGGCGGATTGCACCATGGATGGCAATGCGCGCCGACCTCGCAACGGTTTTGTTGCTGCCATTTTCGCATTTGCTCGATTGCCAGAGAATCTGCCAAAACCGGCGCATCGACCAGGTAAGTCGGCGGTGCCGAAATTTCTTCACAGGCCGCCTGAAACCGGGGAAGACCACGCAGATTTTCCGTGGTATTGCCGGTCACGCGGTAGCCACCGCCCCACAGACCTTCTTCTTCCGTATCGACGGTGATTGCAATGGTCCTGACCTGGTTCACCATGACGTTAACGTTTGACAAGGATGCATTCAGTAATGGACGTCAAGAACTTCCGGGTGGGCACTGCATAACGGCGTCTCGCGACAAGGACAATGTCCAACGATTCCGCTGAATCGGTTGCCATCATGGCCCGTCAGCTGATACGTCGGTTCAGGCACAGCTGATCCAGCAATAACGCGTTCATAGAGTCTGGCGTACCGCTGGGCCATTTGTTGCGTCGTAAATTCTTTCGCATACCTCATGCCGGCACAACGTGACGCGTGCATTCGTTCTTCGTCGGGCAACAATTCTCTGATCGCATTGACAAGCTCTCCGGTGCTGCCCGGCTTGATCAGTTTACCACAGGAACCATTGTGGCCAATTGTTTCGACCGCATCGCCCACATCGGTTGCAATCACGGGAAGATTTGCTGACATTGCCTCAACCAACGATTGGCTCATTCCCTCACTGTGACTGCAATTGACATAGACATCGATCAACGGATACCAGCTCGCCACATCCTTCTGTTGTCCGACCAGATGAACCCGGTCGCCGATCCCGAGTTCGCTGGCGAGACTCTCCAGCGCCGATCGCAGTGGCCCATCACCAACCAACAACAAATGCAATTCACGTTCCGCATCCATCAAGTCGGCCGTGGCCCGAACCGCCAGGTCAAATCCCTTTGACTTCGCTCAGTCGACCCACGCTGCCGATGACCAGCGCGTTTTGTGGAATCCCCAATTCACCGCGACGCCGGTCGCGTTCTTGCTCGGACATCGGCTGACTTTGCGGTTCGACTCCATTGGGAATCACATGCACTTTGGATGCCGCGAACCCACAACGTTGCTCAATCCGTTTGGCAACCGAATTCGCGTTCGTTACGATCGCGTCACACCGCTTCATCGCCCAGGCTGCACAGACAGCCCGCAATCGCATCTTGATGCCACGCATCTTGACCCCGCCCAGAACGGTTCCCCGCTCAGCATGGACATGGGCAGCAACCCTGGCCTTCCGTCGAGCGAGAGACGCTTCCATCAGAGTCCCCCAATTGAAGGAATGGATGATATCAACCTTCTGATCAAGCAATAATCGAGTCAATCGTCGAATCGCCCGTCGATCAAATGGACCATGCCTGCCCATTTCCATAACCGGCACCTCTGGCGAATTGATCCAGCCAGCCGCCGGCCCGGTATGCGAGAGACAAATCACAATCGGTCTGTACTTTGCGTGATCCAACGCATTGATCAACCTGGCAATGCTGCGCTCGGCCCCGCCCAAATTCATGGAATGGATCACAAAAGCGAGATTTGTTCGAGGTTCCGCGTCGATTGAAATGCTGCTGGCTTGAATCGACATTTCAGGTACCAGGCTCACGCCAAAAGGCATCCCGACTTTTTTTGGTTGACATGTTCCTCACTTCGAATGGGAAGGATTTTTCCTGCCAACTGCCCCTGGCAAATTGATTGTCTACGGGATTCTAACCAGCGAATGAAAAACATGAGACTCCACAACTCGCGTCCCGGGTAACGCACTCCCAAGGTGCTCAATTGCCCCGACGCATTTCCAAAGCGAAACAGGCAACCTCAAATGTCCCGATTTGGGTGGCGCTATCCAGATCGGTACATTTCAACGACGGGTCGAGACATTCGGCCACTATCATTTATCAACCGTCCGCCGGGAGGGTCGGATGCGAGGCACGAGCCGCCGGGGAGGGTCCAACGTCAACAACTTCTTTGAACACACGGGCCAACTGCGCCGCCTGGTGCCGGGCATCATAATCGTCCAACACTGCGTCCCACTCTTCCGATGCCCAGTTTGTTTCTACCAGCTGACGGAAAGCCGTCGCGATGCCATCAATATCGCCGGCCTGCGCGGTCACGCCAATACCATACTTTTCGATCAGGTCACTGATCGCTCCCGGTGCGCAAATCGCTACGATCGGTTTGCGAAACAGAATCATCTCGAACAACTTCCCCGGAACCTGTAATGCCGTACCCGGTTGCAGCAGCAAAAACGCGTCGACCCGGGCCATCTTTTCCAGCATCTGCCGGTGAGAAACGCCCGGGGAAACCCGAACCTGATCGGATAAGTCTTTACGGTCCACATAGTCGGCCAGTCGAAAGGATGGATCGCACCGTCCCAGTTGTTCAAATCGAAGATCGATGCCTTGATCCTTCAGTTGCGCCATCGCATCGACGATCTGTCGCGGATCGCGTTGCCGATACAGGCTGCCCGGATGCAGAATATGGAACGCACGATCGCCCACGGTTGGTTGCGTGGCCGCCTGTACCCTCAAGTGATCCACCTGCTGTCTGATCTTCGGATCGTAGCCATTGGGGATGGTGACAAACTTGTGTCGGTGTACCGTTCCGTAATGATCCACAAAATCCTGTTCCAGGTAGGACGTATTCAGCACCACACGACGGGCCTGACGTACGCAACGCCGTTCAAAACGCTCCGCGACACGGGTCGCCACCCATGATTTATTCCGCGGTCCCCATGGGACCCGGGTCCAGGGATCACGAAAATCCAGCACCAGAGGCAACCCCGACCGGCGAGCGATTTCGGCACCCACCACCAGCGTCGTAAAGGGCGGTCCGGTCGCGAACACGACCGACGGTTGCAATTCGTCCACCATTTGCAGTCCGGCGCGGACCGCATTCTTTCTCCAGCCGATCCGGTTGTCCGGCAACGCGAATATCAGTTCGCTCACTTGCTGTCGCAGCTGATTTTTTTTTGGTTGACCATTTTTTTCTCCAGGAGATCGCGAGCCCGACCCAGCCATGTTGCGCGGCCTACGTTTATTGCCACTGCCTGTCAGCCCCAGGCGTGTCTTGATGGTCTCCTCGATTCGTTTTAACGGTACCCGGCGGACCGCGACGTGCGCGGAATCAGGGCTTCCAAATCCGGATCAACACGACACTCGTCCGACATGGTGGAAGTCAGCACGGCGGTTTCCCATCCGCATTCAGCCAAATACCGACAAAATCGCAGCGGTCGAAAACCACCGACGACCGCTCGGGGTGGAAAGTCAAAGGCAACCATCAAGGCCAACATGGATCAGGCCGCGGTTTCCATCAGTTTTTCAGACTCGTCCAAGTTGGAATTGCATTCCGCGTGCATGGCGTTGTTTTCCCGTGGAACACTTGAAACGAGCCCGATTCAAATGAACGCCCGGTAACCAGGACATGCGCGGTGACGGTTGATTGCGCCGTTCAGGGTGCCGGCACAACGCCGTTGGCCAGGCCTGGAATGAATAACCCATCAAATCAGTCCATTTCATCAGACGCTTCACCATCGACGTACCAAATACCTCACGCTTTCTCCGATTTCGACGTCGCTCCTGTCGTCATCACCTTATCTCTTTCACGTTGGCTCTTACGAAATCCGGTCACCGCTGTTGGAAAATCCAGAATCTCTACATCGCGGAAACCAATATCCAGGAACCACTGTCGGACCTCTTCTGGTGCGTGGGAATGGGCAAACTCCGGGCTCAGGTTGTCAAAGTCGCTGATGACGCGTTGCCAGAAGGTCGAACCACCCGGCTTCGGTACGACGCCCGGGATCAGGTTGCTAAATCGCCAACCGCCGGGCAAAGCCCGTATCCACGAAAACGCCAGCTGATTGGCCACGCAACCACCGTACAACAGGTTATGAGGCAACCGCGGGTCACAGTCCGCCAATAATCGGTGACCTTTTTCATCTGCGGAGGATAGACCCAAATCGACAGTCGCCCTTGTTCCTTCACGTATGCCGAAATGGCCTTCATTGCCTGTTCCGTGTCGGGGGTATGATGCAGCACCCCCAGCGAAAAGACGATGGGAAATGACCTTTGCTGGAATGGAAGATGAAACAGATCCGCTTGGACAACATGCACCCCCGGCCTGGCCCCGACGAAGTCATAAGCCAGATCGACACTGTGCGTACTCAAGATCAACCCCAACGATTTCACCGCCGTGCCGGGAAACGACGTCCAGATATCGACCGTAACCGCAACCGATCTCAAGGCAAATCTTGCCGGGCAGGGCTTCCAGCGCAATGCCTGTCGATGGGCTGAATCGCCGATCCCCCGAACGATCATTGCGGTAGTCATCAAAATGTTTTCGCACATACAACCTTTGCTGGCTGAATGTATGGCGTATCGTTCCATATCGACAAAACGAGGTACGCCTGGCCGACAACGGGAAATCGATGTTTCTGGTCACATTCAAATGCACCGGAAATGACCTCTTCGCCTTGCGTCTTATCCACATGCAAATGCAGCTCGGTTCCGCAGTGAGGGCATCTGAAATCGTTCTACAATGTTTGGTTTCATTTGGTCTTGAAAGTGCCGTAGCCAGTGAACGGCTTGGGCAATTGAGGGCATCGTGTTTCGAAACATCCATCGTCACTCAACCCAAACCCGCGGGTTGCCAGCGACTTAGCCACATCTGAAACATCAACAGATTCCAGATTTGGGTATTCAATTTGTTGTTGCCCAGCAGAAATTCCTTCAACAGTCGCTGAACGAATGGCGGATCCCAGACACCTTGCCGTTCGAATCGGTCTGGCGACAGAAATTCATCCAACAATCCCGCAGATCGCCTCACAACCAGCGGAAATAGGGCACACTAAATCCCTTCTTGGGCCGCTTCATCATCGATTCGGGCAAGTGTACGATGCGCCAGCATTTTCAACAGGACTTTCCGTTCGCCATCACGGATCTTGAATCGCGTTGGCAATTGCGCGGCCAGTTCCGCCAGGCGATAGTCCAACAGGGGTTCGCGACCCTCCAGCGACACCGACATCGTGGCCCGATCGACCTTGGTCAAGATGTCGTCCGGCAGGTAGGTCTTGTAATCGATCGCCAGCATGCGGTCGATCGCGTCGTTGTGGTCCGTCAAAGATGCTTCGGTATCGAAGTTGTTGGTCGACGGTTGAAATCGTTGCCCAGCAATTGCTGCAGATTGATCATTATGAAACACGTGGCTGCCCCGATGCATCAGGTCGCAATGGGTCAAACCTGTACCGTAAACCGCCTGCAATCCCAGAAAGGTCCGGCGAAACGCCTGGCTAGGCAACGGGATACGGGCCAAAACACCCCACAGCGCGGGATGTTGCAGCAAGCCCGGGGATCGTGTTGGCCAAATCGAATGAACGACATCGCACGTTCATAATTGTTGTAGCCCCCAAACAGTTCATCACCCGCATCCGCGGACAAGCCACCTTCACATGCTCGCGGGCCACGCGGGACACCAGCGACGTCGGAATCGCCGACAGATCGCCGAACGGTTCGTCATACCAGGTCGCCAGTTGCGGGATGATCTGCTGCGCTTCGGCGGTGGTACAGATTCGCTCGGTATGGTCCGTTCCCAGAAACTCGGCGATTCGGTTTGGCAAATGGGGCGCTTCGTTGAAATCGTCGTCTTCAAATCCGATCGTAAAGGTCCGAATCGGGTCATCGGAATTTCGCTGCAGCGTGGCCGCCACCGTGGCGCTGTCGTAACCACCGCTCAGAAATACACCCACCGGCACATCGCTGACCATCCGATACTGACAGGCGGAAACTGTAGCGTCTGCTCCAGCAGCCGCAGCGCCTCGACCGCAGTCCACGTCCAGCTTGGGTCGATTGTACTGATCCAACATATCCCAATACTTCGATAGTCGTCCGATCCGGTCGGCCAGATCGAATTGAACCATATGGCCCGCGAGGCACTTTTATGTGTTCATTGGTAAATACACTGTTCGCGGCCGGCACATACCGTAGCGAAAATAGGAAGTCGCCGCCGTCCAATCGACGGCCGCCAAATCGTGGATGTTCCTCGAAACGCCTTTGTTTCGGAGGCGAACAGAATCAGGTCATCTGTCTGATACAGGTACAACGGCTTGACCCCCGCCCGATCGCGACCAGAAACAACTGCTGGGTGCGGAGTCGAAGATCCCGAAGGCGAACATGCCATTCAGGCGTCTTACGGCCGGCTCCAATCCCCATTGCTGTACCGCCGCCAAGATGACCTCCGTATCGCTGTTGGTCTGGAAATCTTGACCCAGCTGTATCAGTTCCTGATTGAGCTCGCGGTAATTGTAGATTTCACCGTTGTACACGATGTGCAGCGTACCGCGGCTCATCGGTTGATTACCGTCCGCCGTCAGGTCGATAATCGACAACCGGCGATGGCCCAGGCCGATCGACCCGCCGATTGGCAACCTGAATTCCAATTGGCCCCGGGCATCGGGCCCGCGATGCGCCAACGAATCGGTCATGGCGGCCAGGACTCCCGTCGACGTTCGATCTCGAAAATCAACGTATCCGGCTAACCCGCACACATGGATCCTTCGTATTTTCGAATCGACGTTTTATTCAGAATTTCAGGCCAATCACGACAGGAATCTTCCATCAGCCGACGGGCGTGAGCCCACGGTTCCCGGCAACCCAACCGGACGCTAGCGCGTGGCGGCTGAGGGTGTCTCAATTCGGTCTTCTTAAATCGACATAAAAACATCACGCTTCGCATCTCAGATTGCGAGGAGCTAAGTGCGCGCGGTAGCTGACGTCGTTCGTAGCTGGATGGGCAACATTTCAGGACAGCTATGACAGCCCTCCTCCTTCAGCCGACGGGCGCCAGCCTGCGGTTCGCCGCCCTCGAATCGTTCACGTGGCGGCTGAGACTGCTCAACGGAGTTTTCGAATTTGAATCGGACATTAGGATCAAACATTACGCTTCGCGTCTCAAATTACCGCATCGCTCGTAGCTGACGTCGGGCGAAGCTGACGTCGTTCGTAGCTGGATTGGCAACAATACAGGACAACAATCCAGGCACCTTGGGCCGCTACCGCCATCAGCCGACGGCGGAGCCACGTTCCCGGCTCCAACCGGACACGCGTGGCGGCTGAGACTGTCTCAAGATAGCCCCACCAGCCTGGCCAAAGCGACGCCGGTTATGTCTTGTGAGACTTCGTAGACCATCCACACAAACCACGAATGTTAACGTGTAACCACCACGGGACGGTCGTTCCGATCTCGTGAAACCCGCTCGAATTCGTCAAACTGATCTTCGTCCAGGCCGGACATTTCCTCCGCCCGTTCCTCCGCCACGATATGCACGTAAGCCAGTGCGAACACGGCACACCACAGAAACCATTCGCCATCCAGATAATCACCAAACATGGTGGTTACCGCCTGGCCCGGCCAGCGCGGCCACAAACGCAGTGCCCAGAAAGATCGTCTGCTCGTTACCGTAGGTTTCCTGGGTTCGCAGAGCCCGCCAGACCGCCAGGCAGGCCACCAACAAAGCGCCCGCATAGACCGCAAAACCCTGAACGCCCCATCCCGCGGCGATGCTCAGGTATCCGTTGTGGACCGACCTGAAATCGCCAGCGTCAATAAAATGCTGAATGTACTGCATGCCCAGCGGACTTTTGAAAGCGGATTGTCCACCGGATCCCAGCGGATGGTCCTGGAACATTTCCACACCCGCCTTCCAGTATTCGATTCGCCCACTCGCGGAATGATCACGCTCTTCAGCCGAGGCGGTAATGGAGAACATCCGTTCCCAGATGCCCGAGTTGCGGGCCTGAATCAGGAACGCAGCAATACCCAGAACCATCACCAGGGCCGCCAGTTTCCGCGACCGCCCCCGGGCGAAATACAACAGCACGATGCCGCTGATCGCGGCTGCCAGGTAAGCACCGCGGCTGTTGCATCGCAGGACCGCATCCAGGATCAGCGGCGCGGATAAAAAGGACAATATTCGCGACCACCGCAGCGGATTGAAGACAAAAAAATACCCGATGATCGGGAAAGTCATCGTTAGAATCGCCGCCACGCCATTGGACCCGACCGGCTCCCGGAAAATCGATTCCTTCCAACCGGCCCTTTTCAATTCGACCCGCGTCGGTAAACACCACCGCATAACCAACATAGGCCGACAGCAGCAGAATGGTCACCAAGACCACGTGCAGATCGTCCTGCGTCGCGGATCGACAACCGGGCCAGCAGCGCCAGCCCGCAAGCTTTCCAGACCAAGTCCAGCTGTTGCGCACTTCGTGGGGAAAATCTGCCAGCAGATAATGGACGGCGAAACAATTCGCCACGTAGGCCAGCCAGCAGCCAGAAAAACAGCCGGTCGGTCCTCGAGAATCTGGCCGTTCGGGTCCAATTGACGGCCACCGCTGCGGCCAGCACCAGTGCCCCAAACAGACTCCAGCGGGAAGTAAAGCTGAGCGCTCCCGCCCCCACCACCAGTAGCTGGGATGCAGAAAGAAAGTCATCAGGTACGCGCAGAAAGCATACACCGGTCGAGACAAATCCCCACAAATGGAGACCAATGAATGCCAAGATCCAGGCAGCAGCGGTCAGACTCATTCAGCTGACCGGCAGAGTTTTTTCGGAATCAAGAGCATATCGTTTTAGACAAACATTGAGCATGAAGCACTCAGCAACCCGGCAAGCTGATAGGTGAATCATCGAATTGAAAGACGACGGGTGCATCACGTTCGTTCCCCGCTAGAAATGCCGGACCGAGATTTTTGCGATAGTCTTCGTTTAGCATGACTACGCAACAGCCCACTGTTGAATAACAGTCGCGAGCAAAATGCAACTGGATTGCCAGTCATGTTGAGTTGAAGCTCAAGTGACCAGCCAAGCCGCTCTCTGATCCGTTTAAAAAATTTGAGAATCAGCAAACCGACCGGTTATTATCTGCCTTGCGAATACCATCGAACAGAAAATAGATCGTGCCTTCCCGGTGGGAACCAGCCAAGCCCCACACCGTCATGCAATCAAAAAATTCGCCGTAGCGGGCCGATACCTGTTCTTCATTTTCAAAATGGCGCACATGACTAATATATGGGAAATTGGGAACCGTACAGAGACAACGCGAACCGGGGCGAATTCGTTGAACCAAATCGAGATCCCGCTCCAAATGTTCTAGTACTTCCGTACAAACAACCGTATCGTAATCCCCGTCAAGCAGCGGAGAAATCAGCGCGTCATCGACGACAAATTCAAAACGCGCCAATTGTCTCGATTCAGCATGTTTGATAGCTGTGGTACTGACGTCCATTCCAGTGTAGGTAACGTCGATGTCACGATTCAGTAGCTCGGCGAACTGCCCCGACCCACAGCCAATTTCCAAAATATTCTTGGCTCTCTGGCGCCGCAATCTGTCAATGATCACGGTCCAGAGAAAATAGTATCGGGATTGCCAGAACGGCTTGGCATATTCTTCAGAATTCTCGTAAACTTGGTCATAGAAACTGGGAGGCTGCTCCCCGTGTTTTGGAGATGCCGCCGTTTTTCCAATAAACCGTTTAATGCTTCTCGCAAGCATTTCGTAAAGTCTCATTTATTTTTGTTGTCAAACATCCTAAGAGTTTCAGCGCCTAGCAGGCTTGGCATCGCCAGTTGCCTAAGGGCAATCGCTCGCATGATCCAGCTTGCTTCTAACTATCAAAGCTATCCATTGATGGGCCCTGACGCATCCAGTCGCATCGAAAATCATTCAAATTTGTCGTAGTCGTTAGATTTGAGCCACGGATTGAAGCAACTGCAGGTGGTGAAACAGGAACCGTAACCTTTGAGAAGACCATACAATGTAGAACCCGTGGCGAGAATCCACGCCAGTGGCCCGACCATCATCAAATGATCAGCAGTCGGATGAGTACAGAAGCTTTCAGTAACAAATAATTCCGGATAAATCTCCCATCGCTCCATCATCAGCTTAGGGCGTTGCTCTTTTGCGATGTTCAGGTGTAGTCAATAGTTTGACCACACGAGTAACCAATGTGCCAGACCGGAATTTCCTACAGCGGTTTCGCGACAGACCGCAATTCTGAGCCCGCTGACTGATGCATACGCCGCTCGAAATCGCGCTCGGGCTGCAGCTATTCTTTTTCGCGAGCTCAGTCCCCGCCGAAAGAGTAGCCAAAGTTCTCAATATCCTTTTCAAATAATTTTCCAACGACCGATCTTGTCTTCTGGTCATAATAATCCGTGTAATGCCGCTTCGTATTCTTAAATTTCACGAACTGATATCGTTGCATTTTCAAAAGATACTTAAGACCCGTCAGCAATGAAGGATCTGAATCTCTGCGATTTCCCTGGTTTCGGTGCGGAAGGTCTACAGACTGCAGGTTTAACTGTTCTGCCACCGTCAAGAAATCCGCTGAGATTGATTCGAACCGTCCCACGAAATCCACGCACACTTCGCCATTTTCATCCTCCAGAAAGTCGCTCTGCGAAATGAAGTGTAATCCATATGTCCTTTTATCGGGGTTTTTTGATCGCTTTTGAACGAATTCAGCAAACGAGCATTTTGCGTCAAATCCCAGATAGTGGTAGGACGAGACCAGCCGATCCCAAGGGTTTCTTACAAACGCAAACTTGAAGAATGAGTCGAATTCTTCTTCGGTCAAATAGCCGTGTTGCAGGTATTGCTTTGCTGTTAGATGAGCCATCGAGGCAGGCAGCGTCTCGTCCTCCGGGTTATGGAACATCAAGTATTCGCGCCGCTTTCTCCTCTCACTCCACGGGACTGCCAATTCCGTCAACAAGCTTTCTTCGACACTCTGTCCAGCCGTCTTGGGTATATGAATAAAAAGCGTTTTGAGTTCTCGAACCAACATTTAATGCCGCCCGCCATTGCTGCGAAAAAAGCGACTCCATATTCTACCAAACGTGGTGAGAATCATTTACAGACAAGAACTATTTGCAGCATTTGGTCGCGTGTGGATCGGTTTCAGTGACCACGGGTCTAATGAACTAATCCGAACGCAAGAAAAAAGAACACCGTCAGGTCAGTTTTGGTTGGCGACGATACGGATACTTGAATGCCTTGACATATTGCGGTCGGGCGATCACCAACGCCGCAATCGGCAGCCCCAGTAGCAAACACATCAGACCACAGGTGATCAGCGACGACCATGAATGTGGCCCAGGAACAAGATAGTTGACCAGCAGACATCCTGGCGTGAACACAGACGCCGCTAGAAGCGGAAGCAACCAGGCATGAATTGTATAGCGACGCAGCGAAAAATTCATTTGCTGGCAAACGACCAATGGGTTCAATACCGTTTGGAAAACCAGCACGGAAATCACCGTTCCCAGCACGATTCCCATCAGGCCAAAGTACTGAACCAGCACAATACTGGCTACCAGATTCAGCACGACGTTTCCGGTAACCAGCAATGCCAATGGCCGGACCAGTTTGGCACCCAGCAGAATCTGGCTGCCAACTTTTTTTCCGGCCCCCAGAACGGGGCTGAGGCAGAAAACTGAAAACAAGTGCGGCGGGAGTCTGAAATTCCTTGGACAATGAATCGGTGTCGATCCAAAGGTCATAGAAATCGCGTGGCCCAAATCAAGCCGACAATCATCGCCATCAGGGCCAATGTACTCACGAACCGAACCCCATTCAGGTACATCTCCTGCAACTTCCCAAGTCTTCCGGATGCGTGTAGTTGCGTGGCCGCGGGAAAAAAAACCATCGCGGCCTGACCCAAGACCTGCCCGAAATAAGCAACCATGGCTGCCGCCAACGAGTAGTTGGAAATGGCGGCCAGCGGCAAGAACAAGGCCGATCAAGACGGTGTCTGAGTATTGCGAGCAGGCGATTTGCCGAAGTTGATAACCGCAGACCAGACGGCAAACGACAGAAACTCTTCAGCGAATGCAAATCACCAAGCCGTGGCGAGATCCTCAAGCGTCGGCAACAATTTGCGTGCAACGACCGCCTGATCATGTAATCAACAAAATTGGCCGCGAAGATGGCCAGACTGACGCCGATCAGACCCAGCTCTAGACTTAAGGCAGCAACGACTCCAGCAGCCTGAATCAAACGCGTAACAATTCCAATCGCGTTGGCGTAATCGTATCGCTGGGTTGCCGGAAAAACGGCCGAGTAGACAAAGAACGGAAATTTGAGGGCCGCCCCGATGCCCACAATCAGGATGGACCAGCGAACTTCATGCAGGATGTCCGGCGGGATTTGAAAAACGTACGGCGCAATCCAGGCAAAAAGAATGCAAAGCAGCAAGTACAGCCACTCCCGATACGCAGCAGGCAAGGAATCCCGCACTGGCCGATCGGTTCATTCCTCGAAGTCGTCGGTAGCCATATATCTTGCCAGGTGCTGCGTTAGACTCGCCCGAAACCCAAGATCGAAGAATCCGTAGTAGCCGGTCAGGCTCATGATCAACATCCAGACCCCGTATCGCTCACTTCCGAGCGAATGCAGGACGAACGGGGTCAGGAAAAAGGTGACGGCGACCTGGACGGCGAAGCCGATCCAGTTGGCAGCAATATTACGAACGATGACGCGAAACATGTTTGTTGCTACGGCCGCGCGAATTCTGGTGTTTGTTCTTTCAACTGGATTCGAGTCACGGCGGTTTGGCGGTGATTTGAACCAGACTCGATGCGTCCCCCGTTATCTGACCTTTGGGAGAATTGAACCGTAATGAGAAGGGGAAACGGCAATGAACGCCTGCCGGTTCCGTCGTGGACTCGAACCAGATGCCCAAGCCAGCAAGAACACACGGAACGTGACGCCGAGGAACACCCTTTCCGGATGCTCGCACCTCGCATCCGACCCTCCCCGTGGGAGGGTAAGTCAGTGACAGCCGCAGATCACGTGACGGTCGCTGGCTCGTTGCCTGGAACGTCTGCCCGGTCGATCGCGACCAATAGACACTCGGCGATCCGCGCCGCGGCGGCTCCGTCCCAGAGGGCAGGGCAGACGCCGGTTTTGTAGGTGCCGGACAGGACCTGTTGACTCAATTCACGCAATTGCTCGGTGTCGCTGCCGATCAGCGTGCTGGTCCCTTCCGTAACGGTGATCGGTCGTTCGGTGTTCTCCCGCATCGTCAGGCAGGGGATACCCAGCGCCGTCGATTCCTCCTGCAATCCGCCCGAATCGGTAATGATCATTTTGGCCGCCGATGTGAGCGAGAGGAAATCGAGGTAGCCCAGCGGCTGCGTAATCATCACCCCCGGCGAGGATGCGAACGAGTCCCACAGCCCGAAGTCCCGCATCCGTTTTTCCGTCCGTGGATGGACGGGAAACACGATCGGCATCGCCGCCGCGATTTCGATGAGTGCATCGATGATCGGTTTCAGGCAGTCTTGCTGGTCGACGTTGCTGGGCCGGTGCAATGTGACCACCGCATAACCGCCTTCCGGCAAACCCAGCCGCTGCGGTACTTCGCGGTCACGGGCCGCCGGCAATCGAGCCACCAGCGTGTCGATCATAATGTTGCCGACCAGTTTGATCCGGGCTTCGTCGTGACCCTCGTTTCGCAAGTTGTCCATACCGGCCGGTTCGGACACCAACAACAGGTCGGCGATGGAATCGGTCACGATCCGGTTGATCTCCTCCGGCATGGTCCGGTCAAAGCTCCGCAGACCCGCTTCCACGTGCGCCACCGGCAATCCGATCTTGGATGCCGCCAGCGTGGCGGCCATGGTGCTGTTCACGTCGCCCACGACGACCAGCATGTCGAATTTGCCGTCGACCAGGACCGGTTCGATCGCTTCCAGCACCCGCGCGGTCTGCTGCGCATGCGTGCCCGATCCCACGCCCAGCGAAATATCGGGCTGGCGAATTTCCAGTTCGTCGAAGAAGACGTTGGACAGGTTCTGGTCGTAATGCTGGCCCGTATGGATCAGCGTGCAATCAACGTTGCGTGACTGCAGCTGTTTCAGCAACGGCGCCATTTTGACGAAGTTGGGACGGGCCCCGACGACGCAGGCAATCCGGTAATGGTGGTGTGGGTTCAAGGTTGTTTGGTCAAGGGATGAAAAACTGGTCGAGAGTAAGAGATGGCGACCAGGTGGGTTATGGTCGATGCCTCAGCACCGACCATTCAGGGAAGGCCGAATTTCTGAAGGTCATCATACAAGCTCGACGCGCCAGCGAGTGCATTTCGATCGTGTTGGTTGATGGATGCGATGAATAATACACGCCACCGATGCGGTACATGGATGCACTTGCTGGCGCTGCGAGCTTGTATGGTTGGCCCAGTTGATGGATGCACTTGCTGGCACTGCGAGCTTGTATGGTTGGGTACAGTTGCTGGATGCACTTGCTGGCGCTGCGAGCTTGTATGGTTGGGCACAGCGATTTTTGAGGATGAGTTGCGGGACAGGAATTCAATTTCATTGTCGGTTGTGGATTTGCCGCAGCGATTCGGGCGGCGGTGGCAAGGTACTGCAATCTTGTGTTTGATCGGGAGTCTCAACTGCCCGTAGGTTCCGCGTCAGGGACTGACGCGGCCACGAAGGTGAATATGTTTCGGCGGGAGCCTCACACTCCCATTTGCACAGGTTTCGCGTCAGGGACTGACGCGGCTACGGTGGTTAATGCGCGGCGGTTGCTTCCTCGGCGGTTGGTGCGGCGACGTCGCTGATCGTTGCTTCCCGAGCGAGCTGGGGCGTCGTCGAGCGTCAGGTTCAACGAATCGAAGGCATCGCGGAGCGTGCCGAATCGGAACTCGGTCAACAGGGTTCGCAATCGTCGCTCCGTCCGATTCAGATTCAGGTAGTGCCGCAATTTCGCGCGGGTCGGACGCGCTGCGAATCTTCGGTTGCTGAACGTCGATTTCCCAGGGGTGGATGTAAAACACAAACGGTTGCTGTTCCTGATCATTGATCTGATGCAGGAAATATTTCGTGACCGCTCGCGGAAACAGTCGGAAATATCCGCCGCCGCCAACGGGGATCATCCGCTTGCCCAGCGGTCGGACGGTCAACGGGAATTCCAGGATGGGTCCCGCGTCGGTATCGATACGATGCGGGAAGCGAGACGTACCCGAAATACCGCAGCGGCTGCGGGCCGACGGAAAGATACTGGAATCGTACTTGTATCCATGTTCCACCAGCACATCCAGCGCCCACAGCGTCTCTTCAACCACCGAAAAACTGGGCGCTCGAAACGTTTCAATCTTCTTGCCAATCGCATCCTCGATCACGTGCGTCGATCGCTTCAGGTCTTCTTCAAAATCTTCGCGACTCTTATCGTAGATCAGGTGATGCCAGTAGCTGTGACAACCCACTTCGTGCCCCGCTTCGTCGATGTCGCGGACCAGGTGCGGATGACGATCGGCGACCCAGCCCAGCACGAAGAAGGTGGCCTTCACCTGGTACTCGTCCAGCATTTCCAGAAAGCGATAGGTATTGGACAGCACCCGGCTCTCGTGATCACGCCATCGCTCGCGTGGAATCACATCCTCAAAGCCGGAGACCTGGTAATAGTCCTCCACATCAATCGTAAAAGCGTTGATTGGACCGTCCATTTTTTTCACCCTGTTCAGCATCTTGTCTCCCTGCCTTCCTGTCTCCATGTCAGATGATTCCCGGGATGTTTACCGGCAAAGGGCCGCGTCGCCGTCCGGGCCGCCAGTGATATGCGTAAAACACGCCCTGATCATATCGTTGTTCGCTGTCGATGCAAGCAAATCCTGAAACTTTTCGCAACAAGTTCAGCCTTCGTTCTGTTCCGATTCGCCGGTAGCCGCTCGCAATTGTTTGCGAAACAGGCTGCAATACTGACCGACGAAATCCAAAATCGATTCGTCCTCGTTCAGCTGCTCTATCGAATCCCCCCGCGCCGCGAATTCGACCTTGAACAGATAGGGCTCGCCGGCGTAGGCGAAGCGAGAGACCTCCGGAGCCTGCCAGTGGCCGTCGGTCGACCAGCCGTAGATCGATTTCAGCGCTCCACCTTCCAGGCTGCGGGGTTCGAAATCGATCGCCCAGAATTGGTCGTCCAACAGTTGATTCTCCGGTGCCACGTGTTGCCGGTCATCCAGTGCCCGGTATTCCCGCGAACTGTAGCAGATGTCCGGCGTATGCACCGACACGGGGCCGGAGGGACCGAAAATCAATGCCACCTGGATTTGCCGGCCGGTCTGGGAATTTTCGTAAACCCGAATCTCGTCGGTAAAACACTGCAGCATCGATTGCGCGTTTTCACCAAGTTCTCGGGTACCCGTCTGTTGCCAGTCTCCGATCGTTTCGGGGATCGCCTGCGTGGCGGCCACCATGGCATCAATCGTGGCATTACGAGACCAGCGATGGGCGATCCGACCATGCAGCACGGCACCCGCGATCGTGGCGGCAAGTCGCGGTCAGCACAAGCAGCAGGGATAACAAAATTTTCATAATGGACTTGCCTCTACTTTACTCCTGGCGTTCTGATTCTTTCTGATCCGCATTGACGTTCGCTTCCTGCAAAATCTCCAGCCGCTGTTGCTGGTAGGGCGTCAGGATCTGGTCCAGCAGACCCCGCTCCAATGCCATTCCCAGCATCTCACGACTCTCCTCGAATTTATCCTGTCGGTACAGAGCATCGGCCAATTGAAACGTGACTCGCGGATCGGCTCGGTCGTAGTGCAACTCGCGCCAGATCGCTTCCGCCTGGGCTGGATCGTCATGGATCAGAATCGAAGCCTTGGTATCCAGCAATTCGCGGGTTTCGCTGCCGTGCACCTGGATCGCTTTCTCCAGAAAATCCATCGCTTCTTCGGCAGCCGCGGGATCCGATGCCAGGGCCGTGGCCAGATTGTTCAGGTAGACCGCGTTTTCCGAATCCGCCTTGACCGCGCCCCGGTACAGATCAATCGCTTCAGCGCGATTGCCTGAAACCAGCCGGATGGTGGCGATGGCATTGAGCACATCGGCACTACCCGCCAATTGCTCCTGGACGGCAGCGATAACTGGTTCCGCCGATTCGAATAATTCGTCGGGAGTTCGGGGACGAGGGCGAGAAGAAAGCAAACCGCTGATCAATTGAATGACAAACCTGTTGTTAACCAGATCAGATTTGCTCTGCGGATCTTGAATAAAACGGTTCTCACAGATCCTGATTGCCGCCTCAATCCTGTCCTGCTGCATCAGCGTAATCACATATTTCCGAAAAGCACCAAGGCTGCCGTCGTCACCCTGTTTGTACCACTTTTCAGCCTCGTCCAGCATTTTGGCAGCCAGGCAGATATCACCCATTTCCTGATACAATTCCGGATGCCGGTTTTTTGTGAGTATTGAAGTACGCTGATCGACATACTCCTTGATCGCCTGCTTCGCCTCGTCCTGCAGTCCTTCCGCCACAAGCAAACGAACTCTCAGATTCAGTGTGCCCTGCGATTCGACGCCGATATTATCGGCGTCCAGCTTGACCAGTCGGTCGATCAGCGGTTTCGCCTTCCGTAGTTCATTTTCCTTTAACAGAAAATCAGCGACGATCTGTAATTGGCGGGCTTTAACACCCTCCGTATCGGCCGCCCGGAGGTAGTGTTTTAAGGCTTCGTTCGTCAAGAGCTGTCGCTGCCGCTCAACGATTTCGATTTCCCGTAGCTGCTGGTACACGCGGGCCAGCGCCAAGTGGTTGGCGGCCGAGCCGGAAACAACATCGTCCCCGATCTCTTCCAGCAGGCGCAGGGCATTATCGAGATTCTCCTGTCTCTGACTGTTGGTGGTGGACTTGCGGATCGTGTAAAGCATCGCATACAGTCGATCCATGTCCGAACCATCCGCATCGCCGCTGCGAAAACTCCCTTTCAGTCGATCGATTTCCTCCCAGTCCGCGTCACTGCCCCGTTCGGCCAGCAGCGTCACGAGTAATGCTCGCGCTTCCGCGTTGTCAGCACCGGGTATCTGACGAACTTTCCTGGCGTAGGAAATAGCCAAATCGTCATCCCGCATTCTGGCGGCGTATACCGCGGCCCGGCTGAGGTAATTGGGATTGTCCGGCTCGGCCTGGATCGCTTTTTCGTACCACTCGGCCGCATTGGGATCCTTCAGCAGCTCAAGTGTCTGTGCCTTGACGAAGCAGCGTTGTCCTTCACCCAGCTCAACCTCCGCATTGTTGATCAGTCGATCAGTGATCGCGTCTGCCTTGACATTTTCCCCTTGCCGCACGTACAGATCGAACAATGACAGCAACGCGATGGTAACAAGCTTTTTCTGCTCAGAGTTCGCGACCTGCAGCAGGTGCTGCTCGGCTTCCTGAAGTTTATTTCGCTGCATCAGGACCCGAGCCAGGGCCAGCAACGGCAGTTCGTCAGCGGGGTCACGCTCGACCCTGGATCGCGCAAACGATTCAGCCCTTTCCAGCTGGTCGGTACCCATCATTACATCGAAGGCCAACGCAAATCCAACGTCGGAACCTGCAAGCCGGCCGAACAACGGCAAATATTCGGCAGCCTCGTCAAACCGGCCGTCCTGAGTCAAAAGGTCAACAAGTTTCTGCGCCCGATTGGGACTTCGTTCGCCCAATTCGAACGCCCGCTTGTAATGTTCAATCGCCCGCCTCCTCGAAGCAGAATCTCCGGCCTCATCTCGGGCAGCAACGATATCGCCTGCAAGTGAATGGGCCGGCGGCCAGAGCGGACGCAATCGCTGCAGTGATTGCTGCTTGTTGGAGGCCAAGTTCAGCAGCCGCGCTTTCTCCGTTCGACTGTCGGCCTCGCCGGCCTTTTTCAAATCTCGCGTCGACTCAATGAACAGCGACCAATAACCCTGACTTCCTTCAATCAGTGGCAGATCCGATTCCCAGTCGGAAGCCTTGGTCTTCTCGGTCTCGATGATTCCGAAACCCACCGCCAGTGAGGCGATGCGTCTCAGAATGGGCAACCGGTCCCGCAACCAGATTTGCAACTCGCCCTCTTTCTGGGTTGCCTGACTCGCCTCAAGCTTCTCATTTTTCAGGGCCGCCTGTTTGCTCCGCAAATCATGTCTGATTTCGTTCCAAAATCCCACCAACTGATCCATTGCCTGATTGATATCTCCGTGCACCATCAATTCGGCGTCGACCAAGGCCAGTTTGACTTGGGGCTTTTCATCCTCAGAGACACTCCCTACCGCGCCCCGCAGCATTTGTACGGCGTTGTCGACTTCACCGCTTCGGATCATCCACTGAGCTTCGGCCAGGATTTGCGACGCCGAAAACTTTGCTGGTGCGGATTCACTGGACTGAGGCGATTTACGTGACAGGTACTTCTGCCTGAGGGAGTCAGCACCCACGTCGTCGCCGATCCGCTGATAGACGGCGATCATCTGTTGCACGGCTGAAAGATCGTCCGGCATTTCCTTGGCCAATTGATCCAGTCTTGATCGGGCCTGGTCCGGCGGCAATTCATCCTCGCTGGCCAATTGAGTGATGAATTGAGCCAGATCGATATTCCACCGGATTCGCCGTGGCGTATCTTCAGAATCTCGCATCGCGACGGCCTGTTCCAAAGCATTTCGTGCCGGTTCGGGGTTACGTCGATCGAGAGGTTTGACCGATTCGGCTGCGTTCAGCGCGTAGGCCAGATTCAGCCAGTTCTTGGCGCTTGGCTCGTAGACACTGAGTTTTTGCAGATACTCCATCGCTTGACTGGGTTGACCTGCCTGTCGCCAGGCATCCGCCGCCAGCCGCCAGTATTCGGCCACGCTGGGCCGTTGTAACGAAGCGCGACTAAAGCAATTGGCCGCCAGATCGAAAAGACCCGACTGACTGTAACACTGCCCTAACAGCACCAGTGATCGGACCATCAGATCACTGTCTTCCAGATCCAGCTCGATGGCCCGCGTGAAAAACGGTCGAGCTTCTTGAAACCTGCCCTGTTGTAACAACATCCTACCGCGTAGGAACTCGTTGGACTGTTTGGCGGCCGCCAGTCGCCTGGCGTCGAATTGCTTCTGAACCGCATCGGATTCGATCCGATTGCTCATCAGGTTCAAGAGCCGCCGCGCGTCGTCAAAGTCGGCGGCCTGGATGTGGGCGTCCGCCAGTTTCGTATAGACCGAGACAATCGGACCAGAATTGTCCTGTTGCTGCGAAAGCTCCAATGCCAGCTGCCAGGCAGCAACGGCTTCCTCGGACCGCTCCTGTCGCCAGAATACATCGCCCAGCGTTTCCCGCGCAGCGATCGAATCAGGATCAAGCCGAACCGCCGTTTGAGCTGCTTCTTCCGCGGCCGACAGCCGCCGCTGGGCTACATCGGAGGGATCCGGCGAATTGCCAGTCGGCTGACGCAGATAAGATCGGGCAAGTTCAAGCTGCACCGCCGCATCGTCCGGATCGGTCTGAACCGCCTGGACCAGATCGTCCTCCGCGCCATCCAGACCAAATTCAGCTCGATATCCGTAACGCGACAGATAGGATTCCTTGCCTGGATGATCCTGCACCAGTTCGTCCATGATTTCGTCCGCAAGCCGCATGCGAATCTTCTCGGACTCGGACTCCTTGCCGAGCTGCTGGCGCTGTTCATCGCTCAGTTTTTCGGGATGATTTCGATATAGCCTCGCCAGACAGGCCGACAAACTCGCGTCGCCCGAGTTGAATTTCAGGGCCTCTACCAGCAATTCACCCGCATTAGCATCATCGTTTCGCAAGGCGACGTTCTTATCGGCGGCCAATCGATAGGCCGCCAAGGCCGCGGTTTTTCTTGCCGATGCGCGGTAGGATTCCTGATCAAACAGCTGACTGGCCTCTTTGATGGCTTCCCGATCACGACCAAGCGAAAACTGCAACTCGACGAGACGGTTGCGCAGTTCGTCGACATTCGAACCATCCGACACATTGATTGCCTGCTGTTGGAACTCCACACATCGGCTTAGCACGGTGAAGGTGGGCTGTTCTTGCACCGACTCGTAGTGGTAGTCGGCCAGTTTCCGTTTCGCCGACGGATCATTCGGCTGGATTTTCAGGTATCGCCAAACCTCCTGGGCTGCATCGGCGAACTTCTCTTCTTCCGCGAAGCCGCTGGCCCGCGCCAGAAAATTGCTCGACAAATAAGTGACCGCCTGCCGGTGCCAGAAAAACAGACCGACGGCGACCAACGTCACCGCGACCAGCGTTATCGCGAACAGACCGGCGTTGATGTGGTGCCTGGAGCGGCTGTGGCTTGATGTATCAGTAAAAGGAAACACGATTTACCTTCTGCGATGAACAGTCAAATTCAATATCCTGATCAAGCATCCGACGAACCGGAGGCATCGGCGATATGACCATTGGTGACGTAGTCGTAGCCACCGTAGCGTTTGGCGTAATGGGTTTGCGGGACACCGCTGAAAACATAACCCAGCACGTTTACGTGGGAATTAATCAAACGCAGGTGGGCCCGATTGACAACATCCACGCGACTGACATCCCGCATTACGCACAGGATCGTGGCGTCCGTTTCACCAGCGGCGATAATCGTCTCGCTGGCGGACAACACCGGCGGCGTGTCGACAATCACGAATGCATAATTCGCTTCCGCCTGACGAATCAACTGCGCCAGTTTGTTTTGGCCCAGCAAGCGATGCGGATTATCGCGCATCAGTCCGGCCGGCAGAATGTCCAGATTTTCCATGCTGCAGGGCACCACCGCCGCCGAAAGATCGAAGTTGCCCTTTAACACGCCGCACGCGCCAGGTTCCACATCCAAATCAAAAACACGATGAACACTGGGGTTGCGGAGATCGCAATCAATCAACAAGACCGGTTCGGACGAGGTTCGCGCCAAGCTGATAGCCAGTTGGGACGCCAGAGTGGTTTTTCCTTCGTTGGACACCGCACTGGTCACGGCCAATGACCGGATCGCCTGGTCGGGCGGTCGCGTGCGCAGATAGGCACTGACGCCATTCACGCTCTCCTGAAACACCTCCGATTGCTGACGACGCCGGTTCGATCGCTGGAACCGCGATGGCAAACCGGCCACCTCGCCGATCAACAGCGACTGGTTATTGATCTGCTCCGGGAAGGAAACGCGTTTAACTTTCCATTCCCACAGGGCGAAGCACAAGAATGGCAGAATCAGGGCCAGGCCGTTAATGGCCAACAGCTGTTTCAAGGGATACTTCTCGACCGGTTGCTTCGGAATCGGCACCCCTTCGTTTTCGTCTGTGACATATTCACGAGTAATGCTGAATGGGGCTATCTGCTGCAATTTTACATCGCGTCGCCGCTCATCGTAGTCCAGCAACCTCTTCCGTTCGAATTCGTAGTTTGCTTTCTTGAGATCGTAGTCCAGTTTCAGCTCGACATACTCCGCGACTTTCTCCTCTTCTTCGTCGATATGAACCAGGATCATTTTCCGATCTTCCTGGAGTTCCTCCAGCGAACGTTGCAGGTCTTCGAGATCCTCTTCATTCTTCTCATCGCCAGACCGCCGCTTTCTTGTTTTCAGCAGCGCGAGCTCTCTTCTTTTGGCATCATCGAGTGCCATTTTGGCCGCTATGAACTTGGGGTGGCTAGGGCCGTGTCTAAACCGAACGTCGTCGTATTTCTGCTGCTCAGTCACGACTGACTTTGCCAGCTCGCTTCTCAGGTCCTCCGGCAGGTACTCCGTATCATTCGGATTCTCCTTGAATCGCCTGATTTCGCGTTTAACGGTTTCAATACTGTGCTCGTTGTCGTCAAGCTCCATCCTGTATCGGTCCAGCAGCGTCATCGCTTTCTCACCCGCCGCATCCGCCGAGACCGCTGATGCCGATTCATCCATGCGTTTTTGAGTGTCAAGCAAGTCCAATTCCATCTTCTTCACGTGACTGGTATAGACGGCGATTTCACTGTCAAGCGTTTCCATCAGAGTTTTCGACTGCTGTTCCCGAAAGAGCTTCTGCGCCTCCTCATATTTGTCCCAATAGGTTTCCGCAATCACCGCAGCATTAGCAGGCACTTGGCTAGACACCGTGATGGCATACACAGCGCCATCGGGAGTCACATCAGCCATTCTCCCCAGCAATGCCGCCTTATCGGATGCCTGTTGAATTTCTTCCAGCTGGGCCACCCTCGGATCAGCAGCGACGCGAGCGGTGATGATTTCCGAATGAATCCACTGGTCCACATTGCGAGCATCGTGTTTTTCGCCCACTCCCCGAAGTAGTTCCAGCCATTCCCGATTTTGAATCACCCGGAAAAACAGCTTCGCTTCGTATTTCGGCTTGAACATGCTGATGGCAACTACCGAACCGGCGGCCGCCAGCACCAGACCAATGATCAAGGAAATGGCTCCCCACCGCCGCCAGACGGTCAACAGAAAACGGATCAGCTCATCGCGCTTTCCATGTTCGTGTGTGATTGCCTTGGTTTTCATGTCAGTCGATCAGGAAGAGATGAAGATCATTAATTGGGAATTTGTTACGCCAATCGCTGCCTGGCAGGCCGCGATCTCGGACGTCATGCCTGTTATACCAGCCAGTGGTCATTCCTCTGAATCTGCTGGCCGTGGTTCGACCCACGTGTCAGGATCAGGTGCTCTGGACAAGCTGAAACACAAGAGCCCGAACAACAGCAGTGAGGTGGCCAAGCTGGAACAGGCAATGACAATCAGATGCTTCCAGGGCCATGTCTCAACCGGCTGCTTCGGCACGACCACGCTTTCCCCTTGCTCGCCAATCGGTTTCCGTTGGACGATGTACGGGGTGATACCCTGCAAATTGATATCCCGTTCTCGCTCCTCGTACTCCAGCAGCCGACGTTTCTCGACAGCAACTTTCGCCTTGAGTCGTTCGTATTCGAACTTCCCGTTGCGGTAAGTTTCGATTTTTTCCTTTTCCTCGGCGATTTTGACGTCAACTTCGTCTCGGTCGAATTCCAGTTCCTTCAGGCTGCGCCAACTCTTCCAGTTCATCTTCATTCTTCTCATCGCCAGACCGGCGCTTTCTGGATATCAGCAGCGCCAAGTTCGCTTTCCTTGTCTCATCGAGTAGCCGTTTGGCATCTATGACCTTGGGGTGGCTGGCGCCATACCTGGATCGAAGTAGGTCGAAATTATTCTGTGCATTGATAACCACCGGCAGCCCTGCCAATTCAACCTCCAAGTCCTCCGGCCGATACTTCGTATCCTCCGGATTTTCCTTGAGTCTCTGGATATCCCGCTGCACGGTTTTCATCGCATGGTCAATAGCGTCGCGTTGATCTTCAAATTTCCGCAACGTGGTGTAGGCCATCTCGCCGAGCGGTCCCGAGCGACAGCCGATTCGGAAGCCAACATGGCCTTTTCGGCCGTTTCCAATTGCCGTTCGTACTGCATTACCTTGGAGGCATAGCTACTGATTTCACTCTGCAGCGTTTCCAACAACAGATTGGTTTGCTTTTCCCGGATGGCCCTTGTCTCCTCTTCGTATTTTTCCCAATAGGTTTCCGCAATCACCGCCGCGTTGCTGGGGACTTCGCTACGCACGCTGATGGCAAACAGTGGGCCGCCCACCGGGCGTAACGGCCGTCATACTCGATCAACTTGCCAACCGGACTTGGGGCTCTTGATTTCTTCCAGTTCGGCCACGCGGTCGTCCGCAGCCACTCGCCCGCTCATGAAAGTGGAATTGATCAGGGACGCAATCGTACGGGCATCCTCTTATCGCCCACGCCTTTCAGCAATTGCAACCAGGCCGGGTTCTGTTCGATCCGGAAATACAGCTTGGCTTCGTACTTCGGTTGGAACAGGCTGATGGCGATCGCCGATACCAACGACCGCGATGGTCAGAGCCAATAATCAGGAGGTCGACACCCCAAGCGCTCCGACGGTCAGCTCGACGGTCGAGTCCTGGCTTTTCGACTTCGTGGTTAATACTCTGGGCATTCATCGTAAGTCGATAGTCAAAGATGAATGATCTTAGCGGGAATTTTTAACGCCCATCGTCAACGGTGAATCGCAACCGAAACCATCAAGTCGCAGCCGTGTTGTGGCTACGGGTAGGCTCCGCCACTTTATTCCTTAACCCCGCGAGAGCTTGACGATTTCGCCCAGCTCCAGCGTGTCCGTGGACGGAAACAGCTTGTCCACGTACCACATGAAGGCGTACAGCATCACCGCCGCCACCGGGATCATCGCCCAGCCGGCCACGTCGTGGATCAGGCCACCGAAATTTTCCTTGAATCCCCATTGGTAAAGCAGCCCCGTTCCAAATATCCGGCCGGCGTTGGCCAGCACCGCGATCGGCAACACGCGCCAGGATGACCAGGATCCGCACGAACCAGCTACGGGGAATCAATACCAGCAAGGCGAAGGCCATGGCAAAGATTCCGAAGAAGATACGCATACCCGAGCAGGCCTTTTCAACCTCCAGCCGATGCTCGCCCAGCAGGATCGTATTCCCTTCGCCAATGGCCGGCAGGTAACAACACTGCAGCGCGAACGTGGCGATCTTGGCCGACGCCGATTGCAGGGGCTGACTGAGCATGTTTTCCAGCGCATAGGGCAGGGGGATCATGAAAAACAGGAAGACGATCGCTGGCGCCGCCCACCAGGTCACTTTCGGTCCCAGCATCAACCAGCAAATGCCGGCCACCCAGAACGGGATCGACCAACCCACAATCGGGTCGATGAAATAGCGGGCCCCTAACCAGCGAATCACCACGCTCAAGCCGATCACCAGCAACCCCATCAGGGACAACGAATATGCCGGCCTGGGCATGGTGTCCTGTCGCAGGTACAGGAACATGGCCGCCAGCGGCACGACCAGAAAACCATGCGAGTAATCGGGCTCTCGCTGCCAGCTTTCGACCAGCTGCACCAGCACCGGCCAATAGGCCCAGACGCCCACCAGCCCCAAGCCCAACAGCAGCGCCAGTCGCAACCTGACATCGGCCGAACCCCATTCGGGCTCAGGCCGCTGCTTTATTGGCGGCCGGGCTGGCGACCGGGGGCCGACCGACTCCTGGGCCAGATTGGCCTTAACCACCTGCCGTTTGGCGTTCTTGGCTTTACGTTTTTTCGGTTTCGACTGTTTTGTTTTCATACAACCAACTCAATTACGACCCCTGTGGCCGGTTCATCCCTGCAGCCACGTTACAGCTGCCAGTGCACGATGTTGTTGCGAACGGCCTCGTGCTGATCAAACATCCACTTGATATCAACCAACACCGGTTTCGGCGTGGATATCGACTTGATGGCCTCCAAGTCGATCTGTTCACGAAATTCGTCGTGCGGGACCGCCAGAATCACGGCATCGTAGGGCGCGTTCTGCCGGTAATCGCCAAGCAGCTCGATACCGAATTCGTGGCGAACTTCTTCGGCGTCGGCATGCGGATCAAACACATCCACATCCGCTTCGTATTCCTGCAGTCCGCGAATGACATCGATCACCTTGGAGTTCCGGATATCGGGCACGTTTTCCTTGAACGTCATGCCCAGCACCAGGATCCGCGCGCCCTTCGACAGCACACTGCCCTGGCTCAGCAGTTTCATGGTCTTGTTGGCCACGTATTCGCCCATGCCGTCGTTGATCCGTCGACCGGCCAGGATCATTTGCGGATAGTAACCCGACCGTTCGGCCCGATGCGTCAGGTAAAACGGATCGACGCCGATACAATGCCCGCCGACCAGGCCCGGTGTGAAGGGCAGAAAATTCCACTTCGTGCCGGCCGCTTTCAGTACCTGCTGAGTTGAAATGCCCAGCCGCCCGAAGATGATCGCCAGTTCATTCATCAAGGCAATGTTCAAATCCCGCTGAGTATTCTCGATCACCTTGGCCGCTTCGGCCACCTTGATGCTTTCGGCGACATGCACGCCGGCGGTGATAATCGAACCGTAAACCTGCTCCAGGCAGTGGGCCGTCTCCGGGGTATCGCCAGCGACCACCTTGATGATCTTGTCGACGGTTCGTTGTTTGTCTCCGGGGTTGATTCGTTCCGGCGAATAACCGACGAAGAAATGCTCCTTCCACTTCATCCCGCTGACCGCTTCCAGGATCGGCACACAGACCTCTTCGGTCACCCCGGGATAGACGGTCGATTCAAATACCACGATGGCACCCGGCTTCATTTGACGACCCACCAGTCGGCAGGCCCCTTCCAGCGGAGACAGGTCGGGCTGATTGCTTTCATCGATCGGCGTGGGCACCGTAACGATCAACAGATCGCAATCGGACAGCGAGTTTTCTTCCGCGGAGAAAAGGATTCTGGAGGCGGACAGATCGGCTTCACTGACTTCATCGGTCGCGTCGCGATGCTCCCGCAACTCGTAAATCCGGGGCTCCTTGATATCAAAACCGACCAGATCAAAGTGGCGATCCAGACTGACGGCCAGCGGCAGTCCAACATAGCCCAAACCGACGACGCCAATCTTCTGAACGCGCTGTTCCTGGGCGGTCGCATTTCGTGCGTCTGAGGCAGTGGATTTAACGTTAGGGTGATTCATGTCTGCTTTTTTTTGAGGTGTCGTTGCTTGTGATTAATTAAACTGCGTTATTTGAACTGGTTTTAAACATCGTGAGCGACAGCGTCGCGTTACGTTTTTCACGACGGATAACCGACGTCAAACCGCGGGTGCTTTGGTTGAATCAGCTGAGCAACGCCGCGATTCATACCAGGCCAGCGTTTCCGCCAGCCCCTGTTTCACATCATGCGTGGGCTGATATCCCAGACGCTTTATGGCCCTGTCGATATCGGCATGCGAATGCCGGACATCCCCGACTCGAAAATCGCCGTATTGCGGCTGGCGATCGTAGCGATGGCCATGCTCCGTCAACGTTTGATTGATCAGCTGAAACAACTGGTTCAGCGACGTCCGGTGACCGGCCGCAATATTGTAGACATCCGCCTGGCCATCTTGGCCCGCCAACGCCGCCAGCAGATTGGCCTGCACCACGTTCTGTACGTAGCAGAAGTCTCGACTGGTTTCGCCATCACCGTAAATATGTACCGGCTGATCGCCCAACATCGCCGCGAACCAGCGGGGAATCACGGCCGCGTAGGCACCTTCGGGATCCTGCCGAGGCCCGAAGACGTTGAAGTAACGCAACCCAACCGAGGCGAAACCGTACGATTTGAAAAAGACATCGGCGTACTGTTCATTGACCAGCTTGGTGACTGCGTACGGGGACAACGATCGACCGAGGGCATCTTCCTGCTTGGGCAGGCCGGGATGGTCGCCATAAACGGCGCTGGAGGACGCATAAACGAAGCTGCGTATATCCTGTTGCTGTGCCGCCCACATCAGGTTCAGCGTACCGGTAACATTGTGAGCATTGCTGGCAACCGGATCATCCACGGACCGCGGAACCGAACCCAGAGCCGCCTGGTGCAAAACGTTATCGACGCCACGCACCGCCCGCTGGCAAACCTCCAGGTCCCGGATATCGCCCCGGATCATTTGAAAGCGGGACCACTGCTGAGGGGTAACGGACTGCTGTACGTCGTCCAGGTTTTCCTGCTTGCCAGTGGAAAAATTATCCAGACCAACGACTTCCTGGTCGAGCTGCAATAGCGATTGCAGCAGATGCGAGCCAATGAACCCCGCAACGCCGGTAACCAGCCAGCGACGTGGCGCTTTTTTTAGTTCCTGGATGTTTTTCAATTCAATGACGATGATGTGATCTCAAATAGACGGTTTGGCGGTTGGCCGAAGTCAATTGCAACGATTTGTGAAAGAAGGCGTTTTGTCGGCGCGGACTCCGTCCCTCTGGGTGACCATGGGAAGGCTGCATTTTACTCACGTCGCAAAAACGTCGGTGTTTACACTTGGAAAAGATGAACCGGCAAGGATTCTTTCCACGACCGCAACAACGCAACTCGCGCTGTGGGTTAGGCCGGTGATCTCCACGTCTCCGAAAAGCACAAGCCTTCGAATATAAAGCAGGAATCTGCAAAGTCAATCGAATTCAGTTGAATTCGATTTAATCGCCCGATTGGCGAATTCGCCCCCAGTCATTAGCCCTTGACGGACGCGTTTTGATGCCTTCTTGACACGCCGCGAAGCGAGCGAAATCGCGCGCAGACAAGCCGCTTTCTTAACCGCTGGCTGCCAAAGTTGCCTCGTTCGGTGCAACCGTTAAAGACGACCGAGACAGGAACCTTTCGATCACGATGTGAACAAGTGTTCCTTGAAGACCGTAGTTGACCGATCCCCAGTGCGGTTCGCGAGGCCGTGTGGCGGGTGCCGCACTCATTTTCCCGATCGCTGGGAGCGAAAAGCGCTACACCCAAACGATACGCGCTATACTTCACAAGACTTCAGAAGTTTAAACCATGGGCAATCTGGCCTATTCTCATGTCAGGCCAGAATCACGTCTACAATGTGGACAACACACGATCCCGCGCGCGTATCCTGAGAGGCCGCCAGGAGGAACAAGCGGAGACGCTCTCCGCAAAGCGGACTCCGACCGTTCTGCACTAACACAATTGCTGCCAGTTTCGCTCACCAAGGTAGGCCGAGGCAGGGGACCGGTTTCAGCGTTTTCTGTTCAACGCGCAATTCTCTCCAACCGCCAAAACCACTTATCCGTACAAGTTCACCGAGGACCTGTCGGCGTCAGCTAAATCAGACTCAGGACATGGTCACCGCCAGTGCGAGTCGCACGGACGTGTAGCGTGTGACGCACTCATCTTCCCGATCGCTGGGAAAGAAAAGACGCTACACCCAAACGACACGCGCTTTAATGCCACCCCCGGCCTAACTGACACCAGCCCGACTCGGTCGGAATCTGAACATACTTTCGACTTGCTGACTCGGCAAACTGCCAGCATTCAAGTTGGTAGCAGACATGGCAGTCGCCCGTTTTTTAACCATTTTGCCGAACCATCGGTTCCTGTTTGTCCGATAAACCTTCTGTCGACTACCCGGATTAGAGCATTTTCAAAGTTGATCTTGCACGACAAGTACAAGCTCGCAGCGCAAGCAAGTGCATCCTTCAATACCCGGTTTAGAGCATTTTCAAAATTGATTTCCATGACAATACAAGCTCGCAGCGCAAGCAAGTGCATCCTTCGATTGGATCTTCCGCCAGACCGTCCAATCGGGATCAGGAAATCAAACTCGCGACCGCGACGCTAACCAATCATCGCCAGAAACACGACTTGAGACTGTTGAAAACATGTTTGAAACCGCGCTGCGAATGCTGATCAGCGATCGCGGAAAATTGATTACGGCGCTGGTGGGCGTCGTGTTTTCCGTGCTGTTGGTCAATATCCAGGGCGGACTGTTCATTGGCCTGATCCGAAAAGCGAGCCTGTTGGTGGAAAACAGCCATGCGGACATCTGGGTCGGTCACCGGTTGATGCACAACGTGGATTTTCCCAGCAACATCCCTCGCGTCTGGCTGCACCGAATCAAGGGAATCGAAGGCGTAGCCCAGGCCGATCCCTACATCGTCGGATTTTCCGAGATGACATTGCCGGGTGGTGGTTTTGAAGGGGTCGTGGTGGTCGGAGTTGACCCGTCCAGCCTGGCGGGCAATGCCTGGAATATTGTGGAAGGGGACCCGCAGTCGATTTTGCGACACGATGGCATCATCGTGGATGTCTGCGACGAACCGAAGCTGGAATCACCCGCGGTCGGCGACGTCCGCGAAATTGGCGGCGTCAAGGCGCGGATCGCCGCCAAGAGCAAAGGGATTACCGGCTTCCTGGTTAACCCCTACGTCTTCACAACCGATAACCGCGCCCACCAGTTCCTGCGAATGCCGCAGGACAAGTGCTCGTATTTCCTGATCCAGGTTGATGACGGCACGCGATGTTGACAGCGTGATCGCCGAAATCAAATCCCGATTACCCTCCGCGGAAGTCTACAGCAAACAAGAATACAGCTGGATTTCGATCAACTACTGGCTCACGCGTACCGGGATCGGCATCAGCTTCGGCGCGGCGACCTGTTTGGGTTTGCTGGTCGGACTGGTGATGGTGGCGCAAACGCTGTATGCCTTTGTGCTGGATCGACTGTCGGAATTTGGAACGCTGAAAGCGATCGGAGCCAGCAATCGACAGCTGCTGCATCTGCTGTTGATTCAGTCATTGATCATTGCCGTGTTGGGATCGGCGGCCGGAATCGTGTTGGCTCTGTTGGCCCAGCAACTTTTTTCCACTCCGCGATCTCCGATCACGATTCCGTTTTCCGTGAAAGCGATCAGCTGTCTGCTGGTCACGGCGATTTGCATGTTTTCCTCTTTGTTGCCGTTCTTGAAAGTTCGCTCCCTGGACCCGCAGTACGTGATTCAAGCATGATTGTCCCAGCCAACCAGCAGCGTTTTGCTCCCACCACGGCGCGGCCAGCGGCGGCGATTGCCATTCGCCAGTTGGGGATGGTGTATCGCAACGGAGCCAACGAACAAGCGGTATTGCGACAGCTGGATCTGGAAATTGAGGCGGGTGAGTCGGTGATCCTGGCAGGACCCTCCGGCAGTGGCAAGTCGACTCTGCTCTCGATTATCGGCTGCATGTTGACACCCACTTCCGGCAGCATCCACTTGCTGGGCAAGAACGCCACGCGGTTGACGGCAGATCAACGGACTGAATTTCGCTTGCGGCGGATCGGTTTCATTTTTCAACGGTTCAATCTGATTCGCGGCCTGACGGCGCTGGAAAACGTTTGCATTCCTTTTTCGCTACGGAACATGAATCGAGACCAGGCCCGACGCGAGGCCCGGCAATTGTTGCGTCTGGTCGGACTGGAAGAATTTGAGAATTCGCTCTCCAATCGTTTGAGCGGCGGACAGTGCCAACGGGTGGCCATCGCCCGGGCCCTGGCAAATCGTCCCGACATCATCCTGGCCGACGAACCGACGGCCTCCCTGGATGCCGAAACCGGCAACCGCATCATGGAATTGCTGACGGCCTTGACTCGCGAACGCGGCACGACGTTGTTGACCGTCACCCACGACCAGCGAATCTTTCCGTTTGCCCGGCGAATTCTGCATTTGGAATCAGGCCAGATCGCGGCAGCGACGGACATGACAGGAAACCAAACCATTCAAACGGCGTTAACATGACCAAATCCACAATCTACCTGGTCATCGCCCTGGTGACGGCGGCGGTGGTCATGACCGACTTTTTCGGATGGAACGACGTTGCCTCGCGTCCACCGCGTCCTGCTGGAAAACCAACCCAGGCCGCAATCTACGCGCCCGGTATCGTGGAAGGAACCACCTCCGAGATTCAGCTGCGTATGGAAGCCAGTGGGCGAATCGCCGGCGTATACGTCCAGGAAGGCCAATGGGTGCGGCAGGGTGACTTGCTGGTCGAAATCGCCAATGACGAACACCGGCACAAGGTCGCCCTGGCGACGGCGAATTTGCAACGGTCGCAGGCCGAATTGCAAAAGTTGCTCAATGGCGCTCGAGAGATGGAGCGGAACGAACAAGTCAATCTGTACGAAGCGACCCTGGCCGAGTACCAGCGAGCGGAAAAAACCTGGAATGCCGTCCAGCGGTTGCGGGAATCCAATGCGGCCACGGTGGAAGAATCGGACCACCATTTCTTCCGACTGAATAAACTCCGCTCCGAAGTTGCAGCGGCCAAGGCGCGGGTCGAGCTGATTAACGCGGAGCCGCGATTGGAGGATGTACAAATCGCCCAGGCGCGGGTGGCCAACGCCACGGCCGAATTGAATGCCGCCCAGACTCAGTTTGAGAAGACGCGGCTGCTCGCGCCCCGCGATGGCCAGATTCTGGACGTCAATGCACTGGAGGGTGAAACGGCCGGGCCCGACTCCCGCCAGCCCGCGGTGATCATGGTCGACAGTTCCCAGTTATTTGTCGTCGCCTACCTGGAAGAATACGACGCCATGCGGGTCGACCACACGTGTGCCATCCGGATCACCGCCGATGGACTGGATCAGGATGTCTCCGGCGAAATTGCCAGCCTCAGTCCACTGATGGAACGCAAGGAGATCGCCTCCCTGCAGCCGAATGAATTGCACGATGTCCGCACACGCAAGGCACGGATCCGGATCATCGAAGATGCCAAGCTGATTATTGGATTGCCGGTCGATGTCTATTTCGAGCCCCAGGTTCGTTGAAGACAACAAGGATGTGAACAGACGTTACAACTGGAGTAGATGATGCAACCGGCAATTCCGATCGGTTCGAACTTGAAAAACAACGGGCTCCAGGCATTTGCTGCCCGGCTGATTTCAGGCACGAAATATCTTTTAGCAGAGAATTTCATCAGCCGCCAACTCCGGGAAGTCTTCCCCGACTTTCCCTTGCCGCCCATCGATATGAATCATCCGAAAGACGCCGGGAAACCCCTGGTACAGAAGATCGCTCGCACCAGGGACGAACGGGAAGCCGCTTTCAGGCTGGTCTATCGCAGCTACCTGCGAGCCGGTTTGTGCAACGAAAATCCGTTGGGAATCCGGATCTGCCCCTACCAGCTGTTACCCGATTCGCAAATGTTTGTGTCGCTGTTGAAAGGCGAAGTGGTGGCCACGGTCAGCCTGATTCCGGACAGCGCCAACGGCCTGCCAATGGAATCGCTGTACCCGGATGAAGTCAACGCCGCCAGGGAACAGGGCCTGCACATCGGTGAAATTTCCTGCCTGGCCGATCGGCGAAAAGACCAGCGGCGGATCATCCAGAATCTGTGCGAACTGACCCGGGTGATGACGCACTTCGCGTTGCAACAGAAACTGGACGGTTTGATGCTGGTATCGCATCCCAAGCATGCCCGCTTCTACAAGCGGTTCATGGGTTTTGAATTGATCGGAGACATTCGAACGTATCGCAACGTTTGTGATAAACTGGCGGAACCGCTCTACTTTGATTTTTCCAGTCAGCGGAAAGCGCAGGTGCAGGCTCTGAAACGCGTACTCGGCGAAAGCATGCCGGCGGAAGAACTTGAACCCAGCCAGATGAATGACACCGACCGAGTCTACTTTGCCGATATCCGCCGATCGCTGGAGCAGGCCACGCCGCCTCGGACGCCCAGCATGCCCGCTCTGAATTTACCGCAGCCAACGGTCAACCCCTGCCGCTAACCACCTTGGCAGGCCACTCGATTAATCCACAAAAACGTCAGCTCAACAAATATGCCCTACACGACACCAAAATCCACCTGCGTGATCGTCCCCGTTCAAAACCAGCAGGACACACTGGAGGAGCAGGTCCAGAGTCTATTGAGACTGTTGAACGCCGCTACCGATCGATTCGAAGTCGTTATCGTCGACGATGGATCGACCGATCGAACTCCGGAAATCGGCCATCGACTGGCCGACGAACATCAGGCAGTGAAATTCTCTCGCCACGAACAGCCGCTGGGTACGCAGGCGGTAATGCACACCGGCCTGTTCGTATCCGTCGGCATCCTGATCTTCGTGATGGACAAACCACTCGGAAGTATCAACCCAGAATTTACAGAAACAGAAATCGGACGACGCATTAATCGGCACCCTGATCAACGCCGGTTTGAATTTCAAGGAATACCGGCTGTATCGTCGCCAGGCGGAAAAGCGGTTGGTTTACGATCAATCGCACAACGGCCACGCCGGCAACCACTTCGAACTGGCCAGCCGCAAGAACAAAATCCAGCAACCATAGCAGCCACCGACGGCCGTAGCCAATGCGGCGATCACCGTAGCCGATGCGGCGATAATTCCGTACCCGATGTGGCAACACTTCGGGCTGGCCTTATCTCGAACTCCCGTAGCCGATGTGGCAACACTTCGGGCTGGCCCTCCCTTCGGCTTGAGCCCCCATCGCTTCCCCCGAATTCTTGCGAATCCGGCTACATTGGCTGCCGCAATTCGAGCCTGTCTTCACGAACGCACGTCACCTTCAACGCATTACGATCAACGCCAACATTCCCGTAGCCGATGTGGCAACACTTCGGGCTGGCCTCCCTTCGGCTTGACCCCCATCACTTCCCCGAATTCTTGCGAATCCGGCTACCTGGGCGCGCATTTCGAGCCTGCATTCAAGAACTCACGTCACGTTCAACGCGTCACGTTCAACGCGAACTCCCGTAGCCCATGTGGCAACACTTCGCATCTGCCCCTCCCAACAACAGCGTGAGGACGCACCACTTCCGCAAGGTCCTTTGAGATCGACCACCGACGTTGCACGACCCATGGTCGAGGGTTGGCAAGACAAAGCTCAACCACACCTTTACCTTGGGGGAGGCGAACGTCAGCAAGGCGATGGTTGGCGGATCACCAGCCGCAATCGTGCGCGTGGAGTCGTTGACGGCTTGGAACACCTACCGCGATGACAATACGACTTTCATGCATGCCACGCCCGAGCGGAATTTGAGCATCCTGAGTACGTCGCATGACGCATTGGCCAGACCAATGACAGCAATACGTTCGCGGAAAAAAATAGTCGCCGCCAGAGCCCTACGAGTCGGCGATCATCATGCGCGACACTACGCAATTGTACGTAAGCGCCTGACCGAAAACCTGCAGAGCCATACATCGACGCTTACAGGCCATGCAGATCCACATGCAAAACACAACCGACCGTTTGTATCAAAGGGTTTACGATCGGATTGACGTCGAGAGACTGATCCCAACGAGGACACGAAAACGCGTCGATGCAATCGGTCGACTTGCGTAAAGTACGCAGCGAAAGCACGGAGAAGCCGGTCAACGACGCCGACAGGCACCGGTTTGTATTCCGATGTGCAAATTGAGCAACAACCTTGACGGACTCGGATATCGAGAATACACAAGCGTTGCAATTGGTTACCACGACGAGATGCTGCAACAGGACGGGCGAAGATGCAACACGGATATTCCATCGCTTCGATCACAAAAAACGGTGGTTTAAGTTCATTGGCCCGGCGGTTGTTTTCAAGGACGAAAAATCTTTTGGAAGATCGAAAAATCAGCCGGGCGATCCCGTTGGCGGCCCGCGACTACGTGTTGCCGCTCGTGGCGGCCAGGAAGCCGCCATCAATCCGGCATCCAGTTTTCCATAAGCTCGCACGTTCAAGAAGCGAACGCGAAGCCGCATTCCGATTGGTCTACAGCAGCTATCGGCAGGCCGGCTTGTGCACCGAAAACCATTTCGGGATCCGCATCTGTCCGTTTCAGTTGTTGCCCGATTCCGAGTCCTTTATTTCCGTGTCGGGTCAAGAAATTGTGGCGACGGTTAGCCTGATTCCAGACAGTGCCAATGGACTACCAATGGACTCGCTTTATCCGGAGCAAGTTGACGCGGCCAGACGCAAGGGCCTGTACATTGGAGAAATCTCCTGCCTGGCTGACCGGCGCAAAGATCATCGACGGGTTTTCCAGAATCTCTGCGAGCTGACTCGCGTGATGACGCACTTTGCGCTGCAGCAGAAGCTCGACGGTTTGATGCTGGTGTCACACCCCAAACATGCCCGTTTTTACAAGAGATTCATGGGCTTTGAATCGATCGGAGAAATCCGAAGTTATCGCAATGTCTGCGACAAGCTGGCCGAACCATTGTACTTCGATTTTTCCAGTCGACGGAAGGCTCAAGCGGAAACGCTGAAACGCGTGCTGGGCGAGGACATGCCGGGTGAGGAATTAATACCCAGCCAGATGAACGATGCGGATCTTGTTTACTTTTCTGGATTGCGAAGAGCTGTCGAGCAGACCACGCCGCCAACCAGCACGAACTCGCCCGGAATTGACATCCGACAACCAGCCGTATCACCGTGCCATTAACGGTCGCGGCGTGATCCCCGGCAGACTCGCAGCCTGCGGTCCAAGCCTGTCCTACACGAACGCACGTCACGATCGACGCGCATTCCCGTAGCCGATGTGGCAACACTTCGGGCTGGCCTTATCTCGCATTCCCGTAGCCGATGTGGCAACACTTCGGGCTGGCCTACCTTCGGCTTGACCCCCATCACTTCCCCCGAATTCTTGCGAATCCGGCTACCTGGGCGCAATTCGAGCCTGCCTTCACGAACGCACGTCACGATCAACGCGTCACGATCAACCGCATTCCGTAGCCGATGTGGCAACACCGGGCTGGCCTTATCTCGCATTCCCGTAGCCGATGTGGCAACACTTCGGGCTGGCCTCCCTTCGGCTTGACCCCCATCACTTCCCCGAATTCTTGCGAATCCGGCTACCTGGGCTGGCATAGACATTGCCAGTGCAACCGCATCGAATCATCATTTGCATGTGCCTTCGACGGCCGCATCGTTCGCACGCGATGACGCGTTTCGACAACTCTTTCAGGACGAAACCGGGAGGTCGAGGCTCCTGCCGAGACACTTATCTTCATCATCAACGACCACTGACTCCGCAAACCGTGGGCTAGCGCCCGTCGGCTGATTCGACAACTTCATCAACCCCCGAACCCGGTAACCGTGGGGTAGCGTGCGTCGGCTGATTGCTTTGCAATCCGATCCTCAGCCGGCTCGCGCCAGGTCCGGTTCGACCGCTGCACGTAGAACTATTCCACGGTGGGCATGCGATTGACTGCCACCGATTTCAAACCAGGCTGAGCGAACCGCAACCATTCAGAAACTGGTCCACGACCCCACTCTCGGCCACCTGCTTCGCCTTTTCCGGCAGGATCTGGTACGCCGACTTGAAATCCAACAGGTGAATTTTCTGTGCCGGGTCGAGATCCGGTTCCACGTGCAGAAAATTGTCGCGACCCAACAAACAGGCCGCCGTCAAATCACCTGCATCATTGGAAGTGGACATGGCCGTAAACAACAGATCCAGGCGAAAGTTGCTGTCATCCATCCGATAGCGATCGTATTGATTGACATCAAAACCGGAGAACTTGTATCCGGTACCGATGCTGAGCACCCGCATTTGAGAAAACGGAATCTGGCGTTTGGCATGGGCCAACGTGATTGCTGGCAGCAGTGGTGAATGCGCCCAGATGCCACCATCCACGTAGTGACGTATTTCTTTTCTTACCAGACCGTCGTTATCCAGCACGAAATCCTCGACTTCGCAACAGGGAAACATGCCGGGCGCTGAAGAACTGGCCAGCAGAATATCGACCATCCGGTGCTGCAGGTCGTGTTCCCACGTGAGCGGTGAAAACACGCGAATCCGGCCGTTGGCAATATCGGTGGATGTGACCGCCAGTTCCCGTGGTCCGTGAAAGTCAGCCAGCGTCGTCGATTCGCCGTAGACCCGATCGAGGAATTTACGGAACCGTTCTGTCGTATGTCGGTAGACCGCCCCGGACGTCTTGCGATTGATGGCAGCCCGCAACGCGTTTTTCGATTGCTCCAGATTCCAACAGAGTCTCTGGGGGAAAACGACCGGACCCACTTTGCGATACAGATCGCTGACCCGTGCGGGATCAAGTCCCTGGTGGATCGCGGCGGCAATCAGGGAGCCGGTCGACGTCCCGACGATCAGATCGAAGGACTCCCAGAACGGGCCATGCGTTTTTTGCAGATTTGCCAGCAATTCCGACTGGAAAATGCCCCGTAAACCACCGCCACTGAGGCACAGGATTCGATACAATGGGTCCACTTTTCCATCTCCTTATCCAACTGAGACCTGCATTTACGGCCATTCGCTCTTTCTTTACGGTATGACCTGCCCGAGTCGGATAATCGTTGCGATCAAGATTCTTGACGCGTGGACCAATTCCTCGGAAATAAGAAACGCGAATAGCGCCGTAGCCTGTCCTATCTTCAATATAGGTTTGAAAAATCCACGTTCATGCCCGCTTGAAAAACAATAAGAAACTTACGGAAGCAACCAATGTCTGGGAAAATGTGCAAGTCGTGCCTGTTGCCGGCGGCCGTACCGAAATCGGAATTGAACAGCCATTCCACGTGCCGTTTATGTCGTGAAGATTCGGTATCGCGTCGTGCCGCGGCAGAGGATCACCGTCGACAGTACGAGCGGGATCTTGAGCAGGCGCTTGAGGATTGTCGTGGTCAGTCCGAATACGACTGCCTGGTAAATTTGAGCGGTGGTAAGGACAGTTGTCTGCTGCTACACAAGCTGAAGAAAGAGTACGACCTGAACGTCCTCGCATTCACGACGGATATGAATATCCCGGATGTTGCCTGGGAAAATATCAGACGGACGATCGACCGGCTTGATGTCCCACACATCTCATATCGACCACCGACAACATTCTATCGAAAAATGTTCCGATTCCTGCTGGCCAATCAGGAATCGCGAGGGGCCGTCCGCACGGTCTGCTACATCTGCGCTCCACTCTTCGAAGGTTACTCGTTGAAGCTGGCCATGGAAAAGAAGATTCCACTGGTGTTGGCGGGTTATGGCCCGGGACAGCCCGAACCCCATCGCATGGAGTATGAGTTTTCGCGCCAGTTGCTATGCGAAACGGATTGGACGCCACCGGAATTGGCCGATTCGGGGCTTTTTAGTCGGGAGGAACTGGAATTTTTCTGGAATCCGCTGAAGTACCCGGAAGGAACCGAGTTTCCGCGATACCTGGCACCTTTTCATGCCTGGAAATACAGTCAGGAAGATGCCATGAAGCAGGTCGTGAAGCTTGGCCTGATCAAGAACAAGAAGAGTGCAAATCCGATTCACAGCAACTGTCCAATCAACTGGTTGTTGATGTACTCTGATCTGAAAAACCTCGGATTCAACCCGTATGCGCCGGAGTTTTCGAAGCTGATCCGCGAAGGCAAGGCAAATCGTCTGCAATGGAGATTTCTTACTCCTGTCGTCAACTGGATGATTCGACACAAGGTATTCCTGGGCGCCAATGTAAAAAAATCACTTCAATGGCTGGGCATGTCCGAATCCGAACTGGCCATCACTCGTCCAGCGGCCGGCGTCGATTATTCGGAACAGATCGGCGAGGCACCCTCCACCTCACTGGTGCAACTGACCGGCAGCAGTCGAGACGCAACCGGCTTGCCAGCAATACCGTCGGGGATTCCTACAACCGTCGATCTACTGAGGAAGTTGCACGAAGGATCCAACAGCAATGCGGCAGTAAGTCTGCGCGATGAAGACGGCTGCAGGACCAATTGGAACGGCAAACAGCTGGTCGAAAGGTGTTTTGCTCTTATTCATCATTTACAGAGTGTGGGCATCGGTCGAGGTGATCGAGTTGCGGTACGTGGTCCGTCCGCCGTGGGTTGGCTGATCGCTGAATTCGCCGTGCAGGCGATAGGGGGCGTTGTTGTTGGTCTGGATAGTCACTTGTCACCTCGTGCAACCAAAGAGCGGCTGGAATCCGTCAAGGCTAAACTGCTCATCAACATTGGCACGCAAGTGGAATCCATCGAAAGTCTGGACGTCGTTGGCGAACTGAATCTGCCGCAGAATGGAATGGCCGTTTCAACGGATGCAGAGCCGGTGAATTTCGACGAACTGCCCGACGTGCTTCCTTCTGAGATGGCAACCATTGTCTTCACGTCAGGCACGACCGGTTCACCAAAACAGATTGCGTTTACGCATTTCCGAGCTCGCTCTGGCTATTGAAGAACTTCGTCGCAAGGAATTGCCGATACTGGGAAGTGGCGACGCAATAATTTGCTGGTTGCCCATGAGCCATCTGTTTCAGCGGATGGCCAACTTCGTAGCAATCCAACAGGGGGCTACCGTCTTTTTGAGCCAAATCCACGAAATATCGTGACGGCCACCAGGGAAATCAACCCAAGACTCTGATCGCTGTTCCCAGATTACTGGAGAAACTGGCGGATCAAATCAGTTCGCAAATGGCAGAAGTTGCCGGGTTTATCCGTCGCCCGGTTGAAAATGTAATTCACGACGGCGATACCGGAAACGGGTTTTTCAGTCTGCGCCAGTCTGCGGAGTGCTGCGAGCCCGAATCCGGATCCGACTCTCGGACCAGAACTGAATACATTATCACGGGTTCGGCTGCGGTCCGGACCGATGTCATCCGGACCCTCGAATTTGCTGGCTGGAAAGTGCTGGAAGCATATGGCATCAGCGAAAATACCGTACCTATTGCCGCGAATCCGCCCGGGCAAACGCCGTATTGGATCGGTCGGCCAGTCCATTCCCATCCAACGAGATCAAGATTGAACAGGGCGAAATCAAAGTCAAGGGCGCCGGATGCATACGGAAGTACCTGGATGAAGATGCCGCCTGTGTTGATGCGGACGGTTATTTTCCACAGGTGATCTTGGATATCTGGATGACGATGGCTTTCTTTTTCTGCAGGGTAGAAAAGACAACCAGTTCAAGATCGCCACCGGACGAAAAATTCTGCCGGAGCAGACAGAGCAAGTCTATCGACAAAGTCCTTTTATCGACGACATCGTCGTCTTCGGGGAGGGGCAGAAGTTTATCGTTGGCTTGGTTGTCCCCACAGAAAAATTCGTCAATGTCTGCCAGCGAAATGGAGTGTCGCCAAGGACCAGTCCTTGAACAGCGATCGTTGTCGCCAATTGATGGCAAACGAACTGGCTTCCTACGGTGACCGCCTTGAGCAACATCTGCGATTGGCCGATTTCTACATTCTCGACCGGCCATTCCAGATGGAGCAGAACGAATTGACGCAACGTTAAAACCTCGTCGGTCGACAATCGAAAGCCATTTTGATGATCGCTTGCATGACATGTTTGATGCCGCGGCGAGCTCGCTTGATGGTCCATGCAATTTGCATTAGGGAGGTGTTGTGAACCAGGTGTTTCTGACCGGTGCAACGGTGTCGTCGGCTCCGCCCTTTTGCCGAGAATTCTGGATCATCCGGAAACAGATGTCTCGCTGTTGATTCGCGCAAATCCGCACAACACCTGGTGAAACGGGCCATGGAGGTGCTTGAATTCGGCACATTACCCACAGCCGTATGGAAACAAACGGGTTCATTTGTTCCAAGGGGATGTATGCCAACGGAATCTCGGGATGGAACCCCAGAGACTACGCCCGTTTAGCGAAAACGTGCACTCATATCGTCCATTGTGCGGGTAACGTCAAACTCACTCAAACCCTTGACGAAGCCCGACAAAACCTGGTGGGTACCACCAGAAATATTCTGGATCTTGCAGAAGATTCCAACGAATTCCGTAAATTGGATTTTGTCAGCACGATTGGCGTTGCCGGATGCATGAGTGGTTCGATTCCGGAATCCGAACTGAATCAGAACCGGCAGTTTCACAACACCTACGAGGCCGCGAAAGCCGATGCGGAAAAACTTCTGTGGAACGGTATTCGCAATGGAATGCCCATTACCATTCATCGACCCAGCATGATCATTGGCGATTCAGGGTCGGGCAGGATTTTTCGATACCAGGTCTTCTATTATCTCTGCGACCTACTCTCTGGTCGCCGAACCGCTGGAATCCTGCCGCAACTTGAAAACAAGACACTCGACACGATCCCCATCGACTATGTCGCGGCCGCGATCACTCATAGCATTTTCAATAGGGTTGAAGTCGATGTCCTGCATCTTTGTTCGGGGCGGCAAGCTTTGTCGTTGGACCGATTAGTGCAAGAATATTCGTGTTGTCTATCAAAAAAACGGCATAAGGTGCCCCAGACCAATCCGCATTCCGACAAGAATGGTTGCATCGGTCAATTCGGTTGTCGCCAATATAGCCTTCGGCAAAGCCCGCCGGTTCAGCCACGCATTGGCTCAATTTCTGAAGTATCTTTTTGAAGACCAAGTGTTTGAAACCGATTTCACTGATCAGGCGATCAAGATTCAAAAACCGTTTGGTGGCGATTCGGTCGAGAGCCTGGAGACCCTAATCTCTCCGTTCCTGACTTTCAAGAAATTCTGATTCCTGATGTAGTGATGAAAACATGGACATAAAAGATCAAGCATTTGACGTTGCCATTATTGGTGGTGGCCCGGCCGGTTCAACGGCGGCATCTCTGCTGGCCAAGCAAGGTGCGAAAACAGCCGTGGTTGAACAGGCGGCTTTCCCAAGATTCCACATTGGCGAATCGCTGTTGCCGGCCAGTCTGCGAATCTTTGACAGGCTGGGAGTTCGTGAACAAGTCGAAGCGATTGGCGTTCACAAACCTGGCGGCAAGTGGATCTACGGCGACCGCCCGGTTTACGGTGACTTCGCCTACTGTGGTAAACAGGCCTCGTTTGCCAACAATCCCTATGCTTATATGGTCGACCGCAGTCAGTTTGACCAACTGATGCTGGACGCCGCGATCAACAATGGCGCTCATGTCTTCAGCAATACCCGCGTCAAATCCGTCATTCACAATGAGTCCGGACGATTGACGGGAATCCGTTGTCAATCCGGCGGCGACGATCAATTTACCATCCAGGCAAGAGTGATTCTGGATTGCAGCGGACAACGTTCACTGATATCCACATCGCTGGGTACACGCAAACCAAACCATCTGAATCGGATGTCCGTATTCGGTCATTTCCGCGCGGAAATCAAAGACCCGGAATTGAAGAACGGCTGGTTCGTCGGTCAATTGATCCATGATGGCTGGATCTGGCTGATACCATTACCAGAAGGACGACTTTCCATTGGTGCCGTTGTCGATGTGTCGACGTACCGCGAAACGGGCAGAGATCCAGACGAATACCTGCTTCAGATGGCCACCAGCACGCCCGCCCTCAAGAACGCTTTGGGCAAGATCGAACTGATTGGGCAGGCCAAGACCACCGGAGCAATGGGATATTCGAATCCGAGTTTTGTTGGAGATGGCTGGTTGCTTGTTGGCGACGCGGCCTTCTTCGTCGATCCCTGTTATTCTTCCGGTGTGTACATGGCCATGTACTCCGCCGAAAAAGCCGCGGATCATGTTGCGACTGCGCTTTCCAGGCACCAACTACCAAGTGCGGAGCAGTTTGCCGATTATGATTCCGATCTGAAATACCACGAAGGTGCGTGCTGGAATTGGTAGACGGTTTCTACACCGCCACTCGCAACAAGACTCTCACCTGGCTCATACCCCGAATTCCACGTTTCCTGTATCTGAGTAATTTCACGACTTTCATTGGTGGCGACTTCACGAAATACAATCGGTTCACCAGCCTGTCGCTGAAGTTTTCCAAACAGCTCTCAAAAGTGTGTCCCTGACAAACCGGTCGAGCTGCCGGCATCCGCCGGTTCCGTTGACAGATCCCCCTTTTGACGCGTCGTTCGTAGGTAGCGACCACGACGCATCTACAAAAAAAGGAGAGCCGAAGTTGACTCTCCCATTGAAGATCAGGTTGTCACTCAAAATCGAGTTACTTCCTTCGGCGTCGAGGTCCCACCATTAGAAAACCGGTCAGACCGATCCAAGTAAGAGCACTGGCGGGTTCGGGAACGATGGACGCGAATGCGAAATCCGAGTTGGTTTGAAGGTCAAACTCATTATCAAACAAATTGATCGCTAACCCAGGGATGAAGGCACCGGCGTTCGCAACACCGATAATGTCATTCATGGATCCGTCGCCGTTGAAGGGACTGCCCGGAAAATTATTGTTAAGAAGTCCGAAACAATCCCCAAATCGTTTGGTCCGATTTGGCTCAGCCCCAGAAAAGAAGACACAAGCGGATTCAAATTCGCGATGTCCGCAAACGAGAGAGGAGCGTCGAAAGCCTCGATGTAGTCGTCCACATCCGTTATTCCAAACGAAGCAATTGCGGTAGCCGAATTGTAAGTATCAATCGTGTCTCTGAATCCCACCAGTCGCGTTAAAGTTACCCACTTGCTGGGTACTAGTGATGAAGTCAAGGCCAGTGGTAAGTTCAGCGAGCTCAAAACCACCAGAGAACTCGATATTCTCGGCGGTACCGTCGTTATTAACATCGGTAATACTTGTAATTGTCAGAACTCCTCTACCGAACAGCCGGTAGCCAACACCACCCGTAACAGCAGTGTCCAAGAAGTCCCGCTGAAGAAACCATCAGAACTTCCGATGGACTCATACTGGGCATACAAGGTTACAGAATCACCCACTTCGAATTGGGTGAAATCCATGTTGCCTTGGCCCTTGGAGATAAACTCGTAATTCCGGTCTTCTATCGTGTTGATGACGGGACTTCCAGGAAGCCCTTTCCTGACAGAAGCTACCCAAAATGGAAGCATGGACCGATGACGAAACGGCCAACAGAGCCAGAACACCGAATAGGATAAATCTTTTTTTCATTTAGTATCTCTTTGCTCAAAAAGTTAATTGTCCAAAAATTTTCAAACTCGGAACAATCAAGCTTTGGGGACCTTTAGCAAGTCAGCCGGAGCCATTTTCGAGCGACAGCGGTTGCGATCTCGCAACCAACTGACGAGAGGATCGTGACCGACAACCATCGTGTCGGTGCAGTTGATCAGAGCTGAAACGGCAGCAGAAGATCCGACCGAGGCGTCGGTGACGCTGAATGAATCCGTTTGGCTGTTCTGTTCGACGGCCGGTTGAGAGGGCGCGTCCGGCAGGCCGGGGATGGGAGCGGAGATGGTCGTCGATGCTTCGAACGTGTCGCTTTCCAGATCGTTGACGATCAAACCGGCAAACGAAGGACTGCACAGCAACAGCGACAATGCGAATGCTCGCAGCGTTGTCAGGCAATTCGATTTGTCGAGTGTGAAGGTCATGGATCGCTTTTTGATCAACGGATCAACTTGCCCAGACGTAATAAACGCCGGATGAGTTCGCAGTCTATCGGCTTCGGAAGCGGATTGCAAACCTTTCCAGGAAAAAAATCCGGATTATCTGGCTGTAGAAAAACACGGGAAAATAAGGGGATTGGCGTCCATGATATGGACGCGGTGAGGTGTATCAAAAGACCGAAAATGCCGGTTGGCAAACTGTGCCACGATGGTGATCAATTTCAACGAAAAACGCACTCAATGGGAAGAGACGGAAGGAAGGGATGCACTCGCTCGCGCGTCGAGCTTGTATCGGACCCGCCCCAGAATTCAGGAAAATACGAGCTCGCAGCGCAGCAAGTGCATCCGGACGACCGTCTGTCGAGCAATACCGACCCCGGCTGGAAAAAGTCACTCGATCGGATAAAGGCACCCAATGGACCAAACGTACCGACTGGACGAAAGCGTCAGATCGGACCAATGCACTCGCTCGCGCGTCGAGCTTGTATCGGACCCGCCCCAGAATTCACGAAAATACGAGCTCGCAGCGCAAGCAAGTGCATCCGGCGGGCGTCTGTCGAGCATTACCGACCCCGGCTGGAAAAAGCCACTCGATCGGATAAACGTACCGAATGGACCAATGCACCCGAATGGACAAAGCGTTAGATTGGACCAATGCACTCGCTCGCGCGTCGAGCTTCTATCAGACCCGCCCGAAACGCCAGACACCAAAAACAACCGACCACAATGTGGACAGAGGGCTGGGATCAGGAACGCCGGATACCGACGATAAACGAATGTTAATTATGTTGGGAAACTGGCTGGAAATGTTGGCGCCACCAGCACAAATTGCTACAGTACGCCTAAGTACGTAATCCTTCGACAGCTGTACAACGCAAATTGAGTCCAAAATGTTTTGGACAGGGCGTGGTTTCGGCAGGAGCTTCGTCCTCCCTATTACAGTTGAAGATTACAAACGCGTAGACGGACAACTTGAATAACCATTCGGTTTGGAAGTGCGAACCATGCGAACATCGACCCAACTCCTTGCGGATAGCATCGCCCAATGGACCGTTTGCCTGCTGGCGGGTTTCGGCTTGTTGGCGTTGAGTACCAACGTGGCTTCCGCGTCGATCATCAATAACATCACGCTGCAGATCGGCGACCCAGGTACCGACGGCAGCTCTTCCGTACTGCACAATGCTGATATCGGCACTCAGGGTGGCAATGTTGTTTACAAATACATGTCGGGCAGCCAGTCGGGGGATTCGGTGAATATCGGTTTGAGCGTGAATCAACTCTCCGCTCAATTCGATACCGTGACCAATGTTCTGACGGTGACAGGAACGATGCCCGAATCATTTACTCACGATCAACTCGAGCTGCACGACGGCAGCATGGTCAATACCAGCTCCTTGGTGATTACCGGTGGACAATTGTACATGGACGCCGGCGGCGGTGGGTATCTGGATTACGCTGTGGAAATGGATGGCGAATCCAAGACAGGCTCGTCTACTTCAGCGTCAAACGCAGGAAGATGGCGGCAGCGGCGGTTGGGATGGCGAAACAATCGAGTTTGAGACCTGGGGAAATAACTGGACCTACATCGGCGGCGATGTTGACTGGTCGTTCCTTTCGGATCTGGGACGAGATGTACAGGACATTGAAAATGTCTGGCACAACCGGTTGGGTGTTCACTTTCAGGCCTATGGCAATGCCATTCTGGGACCTGATCCCGTTCCGGAACCAACCACCCTGGCGATCTGGTCGTCTTTCGCCTGCCTGGGCATGGTCGTTCGCCGACGCCGTCCGCGAATGGCAAAGGTAGCTTGATAGCCTCGCGGCGACTCACCCGCTTTTGGTTTGCGTGAACCACTCGACAGGTGCTCACAAGTCGGCACTTCGAATTCAACTGTGGGCCATGGCGAAACGGGTCCGCAGCGGTTAGTGTCGCATCTGTCGCGTAGCCTTGCCCGAAGTTTAATTCCGTCGTTGACATCTGATCCATCCATCTCCACATGGATTTCGCCAAGGTGAAATGGTCATTGTGACACCAGTTCGCCAGGCAATTCGTGGTATAGGCTGCCAGCCTATTTTCCGGCCTGTGCGTGGTATAGGCTGCCAGCCTGATAGTGGTTCTTAACAGACTGGCAGCCTGTGCCACGGGGATGTTTTTGTTTCGGCAGGAGCCTCAACCTCACGATGGCCCGATGACATGGCGTTCAAGCCGGGATCCGGACCCCAGGTTTTCTTCTCGATCGCATCTGTCGCGCCGGCCGCCATCGTGTTTAAATCATCGGTGACATCCGGCCCCTCGTCCTGCTTGACTTTGGCCATGACCA
>CAWKOT010000003.1:0-705129 GCA_963851305.1 Pirellulaceae bacterium
CTCGATAAAGTCTTAGACCACAACGGTTTAAGACTTTTTTCTTTTTCGGGCGAATTCTCTCGTTTCTCTTGAGTGCACTCAATTCGCTTTTTATCTCTGCAATGAAGTCTGCAGCTCTTGCGCGAACACTTCCTGTTCTATTGGAAAAATCAGGGAAACAATGCTCATGTCACACACGAATGTATCGTGGAGGTCGCCAGTGCGTTCCGCTTTTCACACCGAACATTCGTTTAGTCTTCGTGTAATTACTCAAAGTGAGCGGTTTTTAGGCCGCGATTTGTAGCTCGTTTTTCAGGAACTCTCGAATGGAAGTCCGTGCGTTCCTATTTCTAATTTTGGACAGCATGACTTTTGCCTGTTGAGTTCGAATTGTCGAGCGAAGATTATCGAGGCGTTCACGTAACGGTGGCAGGCTTACTTCCAAGTTTTCTTGTTTTGCTTGTGCACCTTCAGCTTTCAGGCTGTGGTGGGTCAACAGTTGATGGGCCATGCCACACAGGTGCAGCTGGCGCTCAATGGCGTGTCTGCTTAATACCTGATAATCGCAGAGCCCCAGTGAGCTGCGCAGTTCCTTGAACAATACTTCGATATTCCAACGCTTCTCGTAGATCGAAATGATCTCACGAGCAGCAAGTTTGGTTTCATTGGTGACAACAGCCAGCGTCTTCTTCCACGGATCGCCGGGGCGTTTTGAAAGCGCGATACGAACTTGACCAAGCCGATTGAGCGCACCATCGACCGCCGCGATTTTCATCCACCGCCAGAAGTGCTGACGACGCATGCGAACTTTCTTGCCGTGATGTTTGAGAATACCCGCAGCGAACGCTTTGATGGATCGTTTCTGACAATGTTGGCGGGCCAGCTTGCGATTCTTTGAAGCCACCGAAAACTAGGTAAAACCTCGACTTTTGCAGGCCGCGACCACGCAGGGCGACAGGTAAAACGCATCAAACAGCACGCGGACTTTACACCCCAATGGAAACGTCAGTTCGTTGATCATTTTCGCTGCGATCTGTGTCGTCTTGAGATATTGGCTAACGGTCCGGTCGGGCATTGGTTTAAGTTGAATACGGCACGTAAATGAAGGTGGTTAGTGCGACATTGCGGCCAGTTTTAAATCGAACGTCAGCTGCTCCATTTTTTGCTCCCGCGTAAAGGCGTCTGCGGAACGAAGAATTGCTGATGGGTGCCAAGTTACAAGTGTTCGTGAACAGTATTCCGACTCGATAAGCCTTCCGCGTGTTTCTCTGACCTTCAATCCCGGCCCAAAAATGGCGTTTGCAGCAGTCGCTCCAAGGCACACCAAGATTTCGGCTTCCTCCAGGCAGCTCCACTCCGCGTCAAACCACGGACGGCAACAGCGAATTTCGCGGGCATTGGGCTTTTGGTGCAGTCGTTTTTTGCCCTTTGGTTTGGTCAAAGATGAGTTGTTCGAAGTGTGCTTGAAGTGTTTTACGACGTTCGTCACGTATAACTTTGTCCGATCCAATCCAGCGGCGCGCAATGCATTGTCCAGAATCATTCCTGCCGGGCCAACAAACGGTCGACCTTGGATGTCCTCTTCGTCCCCTGGCTGTTCACCGAGTAACACAATTTTTGCGTTGGTCGGGCCTTCTCCGAAGACTGTCTGGTTTGCCTCTTGATAAAGGTCACAGGCTTCGCAGACTGTCGCCATTTGTCGAAGTGATGGAAGCGTGAGGCGTTCGCTCTCGATACGCGTGATGAAATCAACTGCGGTCTGCTGAAAACCTTCATGCTGTTCGATCATCTGCTCGACACGTCGCGGAGCGTTCGAAATCAAGTCGTCAATGATCTCCGCCTCTGGTAGATTCTTCCAGTAACGGACTGCCATCTCACTCTTCATCATCTTTATTTTTATGCGTGCTGGGTTGAAGATGTTGGCATAGTATGTTCGCCAAAGGTCTTCCAGTTCATCAAACTCCGGGGCATCGCTACGCGCAACGCCTTTTCCATAATGGAGTTTCTTTTGATCCCAAGTCACCGACTCATCCGGTGTGAGAATCGACCAGTTCATGGCTGCAAATCGGCGGGAAAAGAAGGGAGCAACTCGACGTAAAATTCGGTGGTCGGGTTGATGCCATGCCACATAAAACTCTTCATCATTGCTTTCGATTTTTCGAAAACGTACGAAGGCTTTCATTTTGTGTGCGTCACGCCGCACCTGTTTCTCCATCCGAGTTAGCCGATACACATCTTTATCCGTTTCAATCTCGAGCAAACTTCGACCTTCGTTCCTGATTCGCCAGAGCACACGATAAAGGAGGTTCCACCGGTCGGCGTCGCGGTGGAAGCTGACGGATTTCGCGAGTGAAATAAAGTTGCCCGGCACTCGAAATGTGAAAGATTTCGTTGTATTTGGATCAGACTCAATTGCATTAGCAAAAAGAACTTGCTGCCCGTCGTTTTCGAGCAATCGCAATGCATTCGGCGATACATTTTTGGTGATGAGGTAACGAGCTGTACTGCGCCAATCATGGAAGTCTTCGATCTGAATTGTTCGCATCGGTTACAGCTCGCCTTTGAGTGCCGAGTCAAACGCGTCAAAGAAGGTGAGTTGTTTTGCTTTGGGTACGATCAGTCGTTTGAGATCACCGCGGTCAAGATCGGCGAGCGCCGGATTGTGATCTTCGGTAATGACAAACGATTTCGCTCTTTTCCACGCTATCCGCAATTTCTTTAGGTCATCGGTGCGCAGCCGTTTGTGTCGGCGAATTGAAAGCATTCGCTTGACATTACGCACACCGATTCCTGGAACTCGTAGAAGCTGCTCGTAACTGGCCACATTTACATCGACGGGAAAATAATCGCGTCGCTGCAAGGCCCACGCGAGTTTTGGGTCGATTTCGAGGTCAAGATTATGATCTTCCCGAACAACGATTTCGTTAACGTCAAAACCGTAAAAACGCAGAAGCCAGTCGGCTTGATAAAGTCGATGTTCTCGCACCAGAGGAGGGCTCTTGCCCGGAAGCAACGAATCGGCGTGCGGGATCGGACTGTATGCGGAATAATAAACACGCCTGAGGCGTTGACCCGAATAGAGTTCGTCAGCTGTTTTCAGAATCTCGCTGTCGGGAGTTGAAGTGGCTCCGACAATCATTTGTGTGCTTTGTCCGGCCGGGGCAAACTTCGGCGGTTTCAGGCCCGCGTTTCGGTCAGATTTGGTCTCGTCAATTTTTTCTTTGATGCCTGACATCGCGCCGACAATTTCCGGCTTTTTCTTCTCTGGAGCCAATTGCTTGAGATCCATCTCCGTTGGCAGCTCGATGTTGACACTCAGTCGGTCAGCCAATAGCCCGGCCTCCGAAATCAATTGTTCGTTTGCACCCGGAATTGTTTTTAGATGAATGTAGCCACCGAAATGGTGCTCGGTACGAAGCGTTTTGGCGACCAAATTCATTTGCTCCATCGTATAGTCGGAGTTTTGAATAATGCCGCTACTGAGAAATAATCCTTCAATGTAGTTTCGCTTGTAAAATTCCATCGTCAGATTAACGATTTCATTTACGGTAAAACGCGCCCGCGGCGTGTCGCTGGTAATTCGGTTGACACAATACTGACAGTCGAAAATGCAATGGTTGGTAAGCAAAACCTTCAGTAGCGACACGCATCGACCATCAGGCGTGTAGCTGTGACAAATTCCCATTCCCTCAGTACTGCCGATCTTGCTGTTCTTTCGAGTTGTTTTCGACCCGCTGCTGGCACAGGAGGCATCGTATTTGGCAGCGTCGGCAAGGATTGCGAGTTTTTCCTCAACGCTTTTTCTTTTTTCAATTGCCAAGTGTTCGCTCCATGAATTTATTCCAAGCCGACGCTCCGTGGCCAACTTTTAAGAATGATGCTAAGCAGGAAGCCGATAAGCGATTTCAATGTCGCTTTTTGCTCTTCCATGTTCCCCCATAACGATAATTGTCATTGTTGGGCCTAACATCGTCCAGACAAGCTTCGCAGACAAAAATCCAGGCTCCGTCCTTTTTGATTTGGACGCGAAAAAGAGTCGATTTGGTTTCTCGGCAACGGGAACAATTCTTACTGCGAACTCGTTTTACCTTCATTACTTCACCCCGTCTATTGATCACACGAACAACAGGGGATGCCGTCGGCCAGTTGAATGGGCGATGAAACATCCCTCCCAATTTCGCCGCTTATTTCCGCAACTCGCCCATCATTTCGATGATTGTCGTTCCTGATCGAAGCGGCCCGCAAAGTCACGGTCAGACTGGAAGCCAACATAAGAACAGCTGCGACAATTGGGTGCAGCCAACCACTGGCTGCAAACGCGATGCCGAGCATATTGTAAGTGGCAGCTAAAAACAGGTTGTTGCGGATTACTGATTTGGCTTGTCGACAAACGCGTATTCCATCAACGATCGCCGAAAAATCCTTGTGCAACCAAATCATGTCGGCCGTGTCAGCGGCGAAGTCTGTTCCCCAAGCCGCTGCCAAACTGACGTCGGCCGCAGTCATGGCCTCGGCGTCGTTGAAGCCATCGCCCACAAATGCCACTCTGTGTTGCGGCTTGAGCTGCTGCACGAATACCCGTTTGTCGGCAGACGACATGTTACCTTGTTGGTAGTCGGCTTCGAGTAACTCGACGCGGGCTTCCGTATCGCCGGAAAGCACCGCTGTCTTGGTGCCCAACTGGCCAAGTGTTGCCAACAGGGCGGTGACTTCTCGCGGCACGTGCTCTTCCAGTTCGATCGTGGCAACTAACGTGCCGTCAAAGCGTACTCGCAGATGATTATCTGTAACGCATTGGTCATTTTCGTCACGTGTGATGGCAACCTGGATCGCTCGTTCCGACCGTCGGTCCTGGACGTTGCACTGTATACCCCTGCCAGGTAAGAGGCGTGTCTCGACGGCGCGAAAATTCGAATCTGTGGGTTTAATCAAACTGAGTGCTACTGCAATCGGATGTTGGCTGGTACGTTCCACCGTCGCCACGATTGACTTAATCTCGTCGAGTGACACTGTGGCTTTGGAGTGCAGCACAAATCGCTTTACTTTCGGGTGGTTTGGCGTCAGCGTTCCAGTCTTGTCAAAACATATGTAGTCCGTCGAAGCCAGAGCAGTAACCGCGTCACCATGTTTCGCAACGATTCCCAAAGCGGCCAATTCGGACAGCGCTGCCCAGATTGCTATCGGCGTGGCCAAACCGAGTGCGCAGGGGCAGGCTACCAACAGAACCGCCGAAGCATTAAGGAAAGCTCGGTCCCACATGCCCGACACTCCCCAGTATGCGGCGGTTAATAAAGCGGCGACGGCGACGATCGGTAAAAACCAGCTTGCCAGTTGCTGGGCCATGTTTTCGGTTGCCGAAGGCGTTTGGCGAGCCCGGTGCACTGCTTGTTGAATTCGATCAACTGCTCCCTGGTTGCCATTGCAACTCGCTTCAATCGTCAACGTTCCGTCGATGCAGACCGTGCTGGCGAACACGATGTCTCCCGCTTGTCGAAAAACGGGCATGGACTCACCCGTGAGCGCGGCCTGTCGAATCAGCGCCTGGCCCAGCAAAATTTTTCCATCAACCGGAACCATCGCACCCGGAAAAACCAGAACCTTTTGTCCCTTTTGAATCTGGTCGACGGCAACTCGCTCCGTCGCACCATCGTCCCGCAAACGTCGCGCAATCCAACCACCGCCACTCCATGAATTTGCCCTTTGTTGGGCCGATTCGTGAAATGTCGATTTAATCTTTTGACCGATCGAATAAATCACCAACAGTACCGCGATGACTTCAAAATAGACTGCCCCGGCACCGCTAATCAAAGAGGCAACTGAATAAGCGAATGCTCCCGTCATGGCCGCAAGGATGAGCAACTCAAACGAAACCCGATTCCGTTTAGCCGAATGCCATGTTCCGACGACAAAATCTGAGCCCAAGAGCAACAAAACCAATCCGGTCAAAACCATCAGCACAATTTGCAAGCTCCATCTTGCTGCGAAACTCATCTCCGGCGTGACATTAATCACGATTGCCAGTACAAGCGCGACACCCGTCAAATAAATGGAGGTGCAAATTCGCGACCAACTCCACAGTCGCGAGCGGTCACATTTTGCCGAATGCGAAGAGCAACAGGACAGTGATTCGGGCTGTTGTGACGAAGGATGAAACTGTTGCGAAGCCTGCAAGACGGGAAGTTCAGCCAATTTCGACATCGCTAAATTCACTTTCTTGACAGCGGCTAGTCACTCTTAGAAGCGGACTGATCAATCTCATTTTCATCCGGCTCGGCCTCCCCTTCTACTCCGGCCTTGGCAGCAATAATCGGCGCGGCCAATAATTGCTCGGCTGTCCATGGTGCGGCCCGCCCGCTGGTTGCTTCACGCACCGCAGCGACCAGTTCCGTAGCAACTGGGGGAGCGTTGTTACTCCAACTCCCTCGAATGTAAGTCAGCACGGCGGCCAAATCCCGATCGTCAAGATGCGACCATTTCGGCATGTTTCCGTTGTAGATTTTGCCTCCAACTTCGATCGGCCCAACCAGCCCTTGTAGCAGGATTCTTGCGAGATTATCGTCACGACCGGTGACCCATTTGCTTCCATCCAACGGGGGAAACTGTCCGGCGGCACCTGCTCCGTTGGCTTGATGACAGGCAGAGCAATTGTTGTAGATTCGTTTTCCAAAAAGCATCGGGTCGACAACAGGTGCGGAGGCCACAACTGCTGCATTTGAATCGTACTTAAATGCCGATGGTCCTTCATACCGATTGCCGGCAAAATCTGCACTGTGGCTTCCAAGATACCAGCCACCCCACATTAGCAATGCGAACGAAGAAAGGATTAGCCAGATTGGAACAGGCTGCTTGCCCTCCTTGGGATCTGTCTTTTCGCGGTAAACCGCGGCATGGAGCAATTCGACGTCGACCTCAGGTCCATGCTGTTGCTCGAAACTATCGAGTGAAGTTGCCGGCCGCTGCTTTGGCGCAGGCTGGTTGCTTTCTTCGGTCATCGCAATTGTTCAATTGTTAATTCTTGTTTAAGTGCCAACAGGTAGGCGACCAGATTCTTGGCTTCGTCTTTGGCAACAATCCAACGATCGCCGCCCGGGTAATCTTCTGGCAAGGCAAGCGCTACGCCACTAGGTTTGTTGACATTTTTGGAAGTTTCAAACAGGAACTTGAAAGGCGGCATAACCGAACCGGGCGAAGTTATCTGTGGATCATAAAGATGCAGATAGTGCCAATCGGAACTCGGCTGTCGTACACCGATATTGGCCAGGTCGGGCCCTGTTCGCATCGTCCCGGTCAACGGTGGCCGCTGCAGTACATAATCCAACGGAACGCTTCTCCGCTGGCCCCAACCCCGGTCGAGATCGGCCCCAAATCCTTCGGGTCGCACTTGTTGCGAATGACAATAGATGCATCCCAAAGAACGGTAGATTTCACGGCCCGGAGCCTCGAAATACTCTTTCAATTCGCGAGGATAAATCAGCTGGCTGCCGTCGACAGCTATGGTCTCGACAGGTTTCAGACTCTCCAACTGCTGATTGGGAATCAGCACTAGTCCGAACAACGAAGCTGTCACGGTCGCCATGGCAACAACGACAATCGTTGGATATCGGTTCATTCGGTTGCCTCCCGAACGGGTTCTGGGAATCGGAACATTGATCGACGACTCGTAAATAAAGTTGGTCCGGTCAGCCACGCACCATCGCGACGAAGCATCTTCCAAACCAAAATCGCGAAAGCTATATGTCCAATCGTCATCAACGTTCCGGCGAAGCTTCGTGACAAAAGATAAGGAACAGTTTTCTTGACGATTTCGAGAAACGGAACGTCAGGGTTGTTCATCAAAATACCTTGTTCGATTCCCGCCCAAGTTAAACCGATCCAATAGATCGCCATGCCGATCGCCGTCGTCCAAAAATGGACTTTAATCAAACCCGAACTAACCCACTCCCGCTCTACCAATCGGGGCATCACGTAATACATCGAGCCAAAAGCAATCATGGTAAAGAACGCGTAGACGCCGAGGTGAGCGTGAGCAATGGTGTAGTGGGTAAAATGCGTGGTTTCGTTGATCCATCGAATGCTGGTCAAGGAACCCTGGATGCTGACCGCGGTGTAACACATCGCGCCAAAAACGATAAATCGCAGGGTGGGACTCGTCCGAAGCACCTTGAAATGACCGACCATTGTCAGGTGATGATTGAGTGCTACCGTAATTACCGGCACGAACATCATTACGCTGCCGACAATGCCCACGGTAACGACCCAAGCCGGCAAAGGTCCGCCGATAAGATGGTGTGAACCAGCCCAGTTGTAAAATATCGCGAGCGTCCAGAAACCTAGAATGGACAGATGATAGCTGTGGATCGGACGCCCAAGCACTTTAGGCAGAAAATAGTAGGCCGATGCTAATCCGATCGGTGTCAACCACAGCCCGAGCACGTTATGGGCAAACCACCAATTTGCCGTCATTTTTGAAATCCCAGTTATCGAACTGGTTTGAATCAAGATGGTTCCGCCCAGGTACAAGAAAGGAAACCACATCACAGCGCCAAACAGGTACCACAAAGAAATGTAAATGTGTTCCGTGTTTCGCTTCAATAACATTCGCCAGCCGACAATGATGACCAGAAAGAAAACAACAGCAATCGGTGCTGCGGCCCAGGCCGGAAACTCCATCCATTCGATGCTGGTTGATCTACCCGACAATATCGCCCAAGTTCCGAGAGCGACCAGCGCATTCCAATACAAAGCCGCAAGGTAAAGTGCTTCACGCCAAATCAATCTTGTTTTGCAGAGCCGTGCAAAAATCCAAAGCAAAGTACCCATTCCACTCATCGACGCCCATCCATAGATCATCGTATTCAGGTGGGCCGGTCGGACTCGACCAAAGGTCATCCAGGCCGAGTCAGCCAAAAACGATGGAGTGTGCAGCTTGACTGAGGCCACGAGGGCGAGAAGGCTGCCGAATAGCAACCAGAAGACTGAACTCGCATACCAAATAAGGACAACCTGGCGGCAGGATTGGTCAATCATCCACCGTTCGTCTGCAGTTGTGCTGCCAAACCCCGGCATCGGGGTGTCTATTTCGCGGTTCTGTGCATCTGGCTGTTCTGTTGAGGTCATTCGCGACTCGGAAAATGGTCGGTGATTTTTCCGATCGGTTCATCTTCATCAAAGATGGATTCGGCACCTGACGCCAAGTTTCGAAACTGACCGGTGTAAATTGCCCAGACTAAGGCAGCGACGGCGGATAAGCCTAATATGCTCATAAAAATCCAAATGACGATGAACGCAACCATTGATCACCCATGATGTGATTTTGACTGAGCTTCAGATCTTACCCACTAAAAAGCATTGGGCATGTCACTCAAAAGCCGAAAATCGCAAAGTTTCAGTACTTTACTGCGTTGGCCCAGTACTGGGCTAACACCCAGGGGCCAAAGTCGCTGCACAACGGTTTTCGGTAAGACCGTGCCTGCAATTATCCTGCACTGCAGATGGTCTCCTTGTTTTTCTTTGATAACACACAGCTACTACAATTCGGCCAAAATCTTCCAATCATTCGAATTGGACAGTTGGGAAACCGGTCTCCATGCGGTCCTCTTAGCCTCGAAGAGTTTCAGGCAAAGCTTACAGTGACTTGAACCCAATCTTCTTGGAGTTTCGAACTGGTTTAGCCATTTCTTTTGAGACCCGGTAGAACGTTTCAAAGCTGCCAATGCTGATCGCGATAACGACTCGATCGTAAATTTTTCGGGGAATCAGCTTATGACCGAAGACGCAAAATCTTTGAAGCGAATCCTGTGGTTCATGTCAATGCTCGCGTTAGTTCTCGCAGGTATCACACACTTGAGCAACGTCGTAACGTTTGTCGGATCGCCAGGTTTGTGTATCATCGCCGTCACCTTTGCGTTCTGCACTTGGAAGACATGACGGATACACGCGACCGCCGCGTTCATAGCTCCAGCACGCGACGAAAAAAGACTTAATATACACACACTAGGAGTACTCGATGACAAAACTCGTAGAAGCACTTCGGCAAGTTGTTGCTGACACCTACGCGGTGATTGGCCAAACGCATTTGTGCCACTGGAACGTGAGAGGCCATTCTTTTTTCTCTCTGCACCAGGCATTCGAAGACCAATACAACGAATTGTTTGTGGCAGTCGATGAAATTGCTGAGCGGATTCGTGCCAAAGGCGCACTCGCTCCTGGCGGTCTCTCAAAACTTGCAGAAATCTCTGGGATACCTGAGATTGCAGAAGACGCCGATGCATCTGAGATGGTCAAGCATCTTTTAGTCGCGAATGAAAAAACTTTAGAAGACTTGCGTTCAGCCCGCGACTTGGCGTCGGAGAGTCAGGACTCAGAATCCGAAGACCTGATGATTGGGCGCATCCAAGTTCACGAAAAAACCATCTGGATGCTGAAAAGCTTTTTGGGGGAGTGAACCGTAGCCCACCAAGACCATGTATCTGCGATGCCCGAGAGAACTTACGCCAGATTGTTTTCGCATGATTCTCAACTAAACAACCATCGTTATGTGCTACAAGATCAATACTTGGAGCTGACTCGTACACTATTACCTGCAATTGCGCGGCTCGAAAGCTGGTCAATCAGGGAGGATCATTGCTTCATGAGAATTGTCCTCGACCAACTATTCGGCGATTGCTGGTACAACCACTTAGATAGGAGACTCGTTGCCTACAAACAACTCAATGAGAGGCAATTGCAAACTGCGATTCATCTCGCGTCAGCAATACAGGATCAAGGCGAGTCGCTGCTTAATACGTGGAATCAGCAAAGCCTCGCATGGCGTGGCAAAGTCTAAAGTCAAACCAATTTAGTTGGGAGTTCCCTGATTGCGAAGAAGCCGACAAAAACGCGGGCGCGATAGCAATCGAAGCCAATCGTTTGGCTGTTGGTGCTGTCGACAGCGTCGTGCTTATTCTTCATTAAAAGTTTTCGGAACTGAGAGGCCTCTTTGCGAAGACTGCATGTCGTGGGGCGAGCATGAAATCGAACGCGAAGCTCGAATCAGAGAATTGCTTGGGTGCGTTTCTTGGGAAGGTCTTGTATCTAAGAGAGTTCGGAAAAAGGTCGATAGGCTACGACGTCATCGTTTTACTGAAATCGCACTTCTAGCAGAGGAGCTATTGCTCGAGGATGATCTTCAGCGGCAAATTGCTACGGCTCGTCGCAACCGGGAAACGGCGGCGGTGACACGATTGAGTGAGCATTACGAACAGTGGTTAGATAGTCGAAATGATCGTCTGGGTCCGGACTTGACGTTACGTTTTTAGTGACGCAATCACCAAACATTCTTGACGCAATGGAAAACAATGGGACTTCACTCTGTTTTCGAGGCAGCTCTGGGACAATCCGATAGTCTGCAACGGATCGAATCAAGTGTTTGGCAATGCCTATGCGCTACCACGGCATCCCACCGACATGCCTGGCATCATGGCGTTCTCAATACCGTTGCACTCTCGGCCGGTATGTTGGAAGCCGTTAATAGTCGCACTGTAATTCTTCGGGCAGCCAACCCAAATGCGAAAACCGTTGAATGTCACACCGACGCCCGCTCTCAAAAAGTGGCAGACCTGAACCATTGCGCGGTGGCATCTTGGACTTTCTATGACCATCAGAGCAAAATCCAAGTACGATTAAACGGCAACGCGACTGTGATTAATGATCAGTTTGCGGACGAGGCGTGGAACCGAACGTCGCTTTGCAGTCGCGCATCGTACCTGTCTATTTCGCCTCCTGGTCAGTCTGTCGATTCGATAAAACCACCACTGACAGATGATCGTCGTGTGTCACAAGAAGAATCGGAACGCGGACGTCAGCACTTCCGCGTGGTGCATCTTCAAGTTAAAGGCTTTGACCGGCTTTATCTTCGTCGGACTGGTCACCTGAGAATGAACGCCGATTACTGCCGCGTTTCGGGGGAAACGACGCTGCGTTGGTTGGTGCCCTAACTGTTGAACTGCCGTCCGGCACGAAATCACACGCCAGAGTTACCAAACGGCTTTTCTCATCCAATCACGCTGCCAAAACACTGCTGTTACAAAGCGTTCCAGCGATCCGCCTGTTTACGACGACCGTTTAATGCGGTTCGAGAGGCGGGAGAAGCTATGTTTACTAATCGTCTGAAACCTCAACACGATATCATCTTTGCGATTGTACGTGTTCCAAAGAATTGGAAACCAGAGACGATCTACGATGTCCCAAAAAACGGAAGGATCATCTCACAGACGCCGGTTGCGAGCTTGGATGAAGCTCTTGACGATTTGAAACGCTGCAACGAGTTGGCCATTCACAAAAATCTTGGGCAGTGGGCAGTTGTTCAAACGACAAGGGCTCGCGCGTGACTTCGCAGAATAGTTTCGCCGGATTGCCACTTGCCTCTACAAAAAGTGCTGCACTTCCCCTGGTTGTTGCTGGAGGCCTACTGACCGCTTCTGGCTTGTTCCACGTTTTCGTCTGGCTCCTTGTCGGTGGCGATTGGGAAGGGCCAGTTTCGTGGCGTAAGCCCATTCTGTTTGGAATTTCTACCGGTGTTACGTCGCTTTCAGTCGCGTGGTTTTTCGGGAAACTACGTCCTCGAAAGTGGGACCTCGCAATCTGCCAAGTCCTTTCTGTCGCTCTCGTTGTTGAAGTCGCGTTGATCACTTTCCAGCAGTGGCGTGGAGAAGCATCCCACTTTAACCACACGTCAACGTTGAACAGTTTCGTTGAGACATCAATGACAATTTTGATCGTGTTGGCGACGATCGTATTATTTGACATCACGCTGCGAACATTTTCCTTTTTGAATGCTGAAGCGGATATTCGACTTGCCGTCCGCAGTGGCATGGCCTTTCTGATGTTGTCATGCACCATTGGCTTTTGGGTACTCTTCAACGGACAAGATCAGATCGCTAACGGACGAGACCCTTCAAGTTACGGCCGTGCCGGCGTCGCCAAGTTTCCTCATGGTGTTGCTATTCACGCCATTCAGCTCTTTCCTCTACTATGTTGGCTACTAAGAGGCCTCGGTATACCTTTGAGCGAACGGGTGCGATTACTTCGCTTTTCTATCGCAGCTTTGGCAGGTTTTTTGGCTTTCAGCTTGGTTCAAACACTCCAAGGATTCTCCCGTTTCGAATTGAGTAATACTGGCGCACTGATTTTGATTGCATCCGCAGCAGTGCTTGGCCCTGTTATTCTGTCCGTGGTCACCGCAGCCATCAACTTCTTCACAATACGTATACAACAGGGTAAGCTGTCGCGGCGTTAACGCTCGTCAAGCACTATCTTAATTACGTTGCTGTTCGGTTTGATGTCGCGTATGAAGATGTTTCGAAGCGGGATGCGCAACTTGTTCTCTGGTCGCAGGGATTGATTACGCAACGTCGGCACCGAAGGTAGTTCTATCGGCGACATTTCGCTGATCTTCGTTTTGGTACTGTCTTGGTTCCGCGGGAAACGGAATTCTGTGTATGAGTTAGCGTAAACGTAGGCTCGCATCCTGCTCGTAAGATCTTCGCATCCATGCGAAGAAGATTTATCGCTTTGGACCAAAATCAGAAGCGAAGTGAGCGGCAGTTGTTCGCCGCCCGACTTCTGATTCCGGGGCCGCGTGACGCTCAGGTTACCCCTCGGCAGAGCCCTATCCTTCATCGCGGCTAAACTTGGACTTGGCGCAGGATTGGAGCAGAGTGGGCAAATTTCCAGATCATTGCGGGACTGTTCAAGTCCAATACCGCCCACCTCGATAAAGTCCTGTCCTGTAGAGGGTCAGGACTTTTTTTGTTGGCATATCACGCCGACCCCTACGTTTTTCTGACACAAATCTGACACAGCGTTGGATTTGTGTTGCCGTTCGAATTGGTCGTGCAATTGTTTTTGCCCTGGTTGTTGTGACTTGGTCGGAGTCGATCAAACTACGGCCGTTTTTCGACTTGCGAAGAAAGGGAGACTCGCAATGGGGTCGAATTTCCGGCTTGCACGGATTGATTGAAACAGCTTTTTTCAGCCATTTGCCGCTTGAACTTCGGTAACATAAAATGACGTTCAATACGTCAACCATTCAACTGCTCGTGGACGGAAACTTAAAATGGCAACAGGCGACGACCTTCGGAGTCAACTATTTGCACTGCCTGCCCCAGAACGTGCCGACTTGGCCAAGCAGCTATTATTAAGCCTTGAAAACGAGAATTTTGACGAAGGCGTTCAGCAGGCCTGGGCGGAAGAAGCCGAGCGACGTTCTGTGGCGTACGAGAAAGGTGAAACCGAATCGCGCGATTGGCAAGAATCAGTCAACGAGATCCGTGAAACACTCAAACAAAGGCGTCGAAAGTGAAATTGCGGATCCTGAGCGAGGCCGAGGAAGAGGCACGAGCATCCGCAATTTGGTACGACGAGCAATTGGAAGGACTAGGGGATGGTTTTCTTGATGAACTCTCCGAAGCCTTTAAACAGGTCGAGGATGATCCAAACCGTTTTGCAATTTTGGAAACGATGCCATCCTCCAAGCAAGTCCGACGATGCCGCTTAGCCCGATTCCCATATGTCATCATCTTCGAGATTCTTGAATCTGAAATTGTTGTGCTCGCGATAGCGCACGCGAAACGCCGACCCAACTATTGGCGGAAGCGAAGATAGTACGGCTCAAGAAATCGGCTCGAGTGACAAGGTACTTGTGCGCTGGGCCTGGCAGAGGCAACAGGAGCAGGAGTAAAACCACCTCGGAAGAACTGGCATCCCCAACCGGACAGTAGACAGCGACGCCAAACACTCTAAGTCCGAAGTGAACAACGCCCGCCGCCGCTGAGCGGGCGTTGTTCCTTCTATTTGGTAGCAATACGTGTGGGAGCATATTCAATGCGGCAGATCTTCGTGGTCGAACTGGTTGTTTCCGTGGTCGTGACCATTGGCACACCGTGGTAAGGACAGGAGTTTAGTACCCATTCAGGCAAGCACACGGGAACGAATCGTGCAGGCCACTGGAACCAGTTCCGAGGCCTGAAAGGTGACGGACACACGCAATCCACGAATCTTCCTTTCGAAATCAGCGAAACGCAGAACGTGGGCCTACGCAATCGCCATCCATCCGAACGACGGAACCTTCGCCATCGCAGGCGACGGCCAGCTCCGTCGTGTTGGACTTCAAAAATCGATTTAGTCATGTGGCCATGCTACTTGGCAAAATCTGACACAAATCTGACACAGCGTTGCACAACGCGGATGCAATGAAGATGAAACGCAAACGCAATGCTTGGTTCGGCTTTTGTCGAGTCGGGTTCCTAAATGTCCTGCATGTGCAACGAAGATCCAACGCGTTTCTTTAGATTGACATCGTGGAGGTCGTTGGTTCAAGTCCAATACCGCCCACTTGAACGCACTCTCGTTGCACGTCGTTGCCCTTGAGTGCGTTTTTTCTTGCACTAGTGTTAACGCCACCATTTTTCCATTTCGAGTTTGCAGGAGTGTTTTCCAACAGCCGTGACGTATCATCGGCTCCCGAAATCAGCCTGTCCGGGGCCTCGAACCGAGAGGATAACGATTTCGTTTTCGCGTTCTACAAAAATGATGCGGTAGGCAAGTCCATATTGAGTTCGCACAGTCGCGTTTTGAACAGACACTGATAGGTCGCGGCTTTCTGGTGCGACGGGAAATTGCTCGGGGGTTTCGCAGATTCGAGCAATGGTCTTCTCGTATTGGTCCAACCAATTGATTGCCCCGATCGTTGAGCGTTGTTCGATGAAATCGAGAATAGCAGCCAGCTCAGCAGCTGCACTGCTCTGATACCGAAACGACCGACTCATTCTGACTCAGATTTTGAATACTTGGAGCGAAGTTGGGCGTGAAGTTCCTGCCCGTCAATCGAACCAATCCCCGATTCCATTTCATCGATAGCCGCCTGAATAGAATCGACACTTTCCCGATATCTTGCCGGATACTCGAGCCGCCATAATTCCAAACACTGCTCTGGAGTTAAATCCGTCGCCCCGCTCTGTAGCTTGCCCGCTACAAACTCGCTGAAATGAAAAAGTTCTGAATCGTTGGTAGTCATAAATCGTTCTCCTCAACTGATTGTATCACGCGGCAAGTCACCCGCCAAAGCACCTGGCGTGCTGACAAATCAGCGTAATCTGAGACCTCAACTCACAACTTCGGCGTCGTTGTATCTCATTGCAGAGTTTGCAGTGATAAACGAAAAGATTTCAGTCAATTGAAGAGACTCAGGAGAAAGCTACAAGGCGGCCTTACCCGGGAAAACGCGACATTTCTAAATGCGACCGCATATGTTGACATCGTGGAGGCCGCCCGTTCAAGTTCAATACCGCCCACTCGATAGAGTCCTGATCCGCAAGGGTTTAGGACATTTTCTTTTGGTACCGCTACGTTTTCGGACACACGGATCTGACACTACGTTGCATTTGCATTGCCCCTGCAAGACCAATGCCGAATACCCCGCCGATTTGCGTTTTCTTCATCGGTGCACCCGGTCGCTAGTTCTTGTCGGCGCGGAGGACGGCGACGAAGGCCTTTTGGGGGATGTTGACCTGGCCGAACTGTTTCATCTTGGCCTTGCCCTTCTTCTGTTTTTCGAGCAGTTTCTTCTTGCGTGTCACGTCGCCGCCATACAGCTTCTCGGTCACGTCTTTCCTGTAGGGCTGAATGGTTGTTCGCGCGATGATGGTGCCGCCAATTACGCCCTGAATCGGGATTTTGAACTGGTGACGGGGAATCGTCTCGGCAAGTTGCTCGCAATAATGCAGCGCCCGCTTGCGGGCCTTGTCACGATGGACCAGGTAGGAAAGCGTGTCGACCGGCTCTTTGTGGACCAGAATATCGACCTTGACGATGTCGGTCGCCCGATAGTCGATCGGATCGTAATCAAACGACCCGAAGCCTCGCGTGATCATCTTGAGCTTGCCGTAGAAATCGAAGAGCACCTCGCCGAGCGGCATCTCGCTGGTCACTTCAACCCGACCCGCGGAGAGATAGTTCATGGACTGACTCTCCGAGCGATGTTCCCTGCATAGCTCCATGACCGAACCGACATACTTCTCGGGCGTGAGAATGGATGCTTTGATGAAGGGTTCGGTGACTGATTCGATCTTCATTGGGTCAGGCCAGTAGCTGGGGTTGTCTACCTCGATCTCCTTGCCGTCTTTCAAAGTCAATTTGTACTTCACCGACGGTGCCGAGATGACCAGGCCGAGATCAAACTCTCGTTGCAGTCGCTCCTGAATCACGTCCAGGTGCAACAGGCCGAGGAACCCGCAGCGAAACCCGAATCCGAGAGCCGCCGAGCTGTCTTTCTCGTATGTAAGTGCCGCGTCGTTGATCGCCAGTTTGTCCAGCGCCTTCGTGAGGTCCACGTATTCGTCCGTGCTCATCGGATAGATGGAAGAAAAGACAACCTGTTTGGCTTCCTGATACCCTGGAATCGGTTCGGCGGCCGGGCGATCAAGCAGCGTGATCGTGTCGCCGATTTCAATGTCCTGAACACTCTTCACGCCAGCCACGATGTAACCGACCTCGCCAACGCCAAGTTGCTGTTTTGGATTGAGCTTGAACTGGTTGTAGCCCAGCTCATCTATTTTGTAGTCGCGGCCCCCGTGCATGAAGTGGATCGTATCTTTTGTTTTCAGTGTGCCCTCCATCACTCGACACTGCAGAATCACTCCTCGATACGTGTCAAAATGAGCGTCGAAAACCAGAGCTTTCAGCGGGGCGTCCGGGTCGCCTTGGGGAGGAGGAAGTGTTTCAACGATGCCCGCCAGCACGTCTTCAATGCCCTCGCCAGTCTTTGCCGAAACAGGGACCGCTGCAAATGGATCCAGTCCCAAATCCTCATCAATCTCCTCGCGAACTTTGTCGACGTCCGCGGCCGGCAGATCGATTTTGTTGATCACCGGCAGCAGTTCCAAATCATATTCCATAGCCAGGAAGAGGTTGGCAACTGTCTGAGCCTCGACCCCCTGAGAAGCATCGACAACGATCAACGCACCCTCACACGCCATCAGGGAACGCCGCACTTCGTGCGAAAAATCAACATGGCCTGGTGTATCAATGAGATTCAGCAGATAGTCCTGACCGTCCGGGGCACGGTAGTCGAGCGTAATCGTATTGCTCTTGATCGTAATGCCCCGTTCCCGCTCGATATCCATCGAGTCGAGCATCTGGTCGCGGAACTCACGTTGCGTAACGCCACCACACGCCTGAATCAGTCGATCGGCCAATGTCGACTTGCCATGGTCAATGTGCGCGATGATGCAAAAGTTCCGAATTTGTTTCATCCGAGCGACGCTTGAATAGATATGTTGGTAGCACCCTCAGAATTCTAGTAAACCGCCCAGGTAACCGATAGGGATTGAACATGGCTTCGGACTTCAAAACAAATCGCACGCGATCACCGTCGATATCAAAATTGGAGACGGCAACAACGACGGGATGTTGGTAACGCAAGGTGGTCGCTTCGGCGGTTGGGGATTGTATGTTCTGGATGGAAAGCCCCAGCATGTCTACAACGTCTGCAACCTCGAGCGTTATCGGGTCGCCAGCGACCAGAAACTACCGCCCGGCAAGCACACCATCCGCTACGAGTTCGCTTACGAAGGTGGCGGTCCCGGCAAGGGCGGGGTGGGAACTTTGTTCATCGACGGCAAACAGGTTGCAACCGAGACGATCAAACGCAAGATGGGTTTCCGCATCTCGTTCGACGAAACTTTCGACATCGGCTCCGATGCCGGCAAACCCGTCAGCGAGGACTACCATGTGCGGTTTGACTTTGAAGTCAAACTTAACAAAGTGGTCGTCAGATTGCAGGAGTGAGCAACGATGCATTGACTTAACGACTGCCTGAATCAACATGACGACCGCAGGTGGATCCGTCTGCGGTTCGTCACGTGTTTGATTTTTGGATAGCAACGAGATTGCACCCACGATGTGGGTTCGGTTGGTCTAATAGCAGTCGCATGCATTTTGGGACGCAGGTGCGAGAGGAAAATCGATCCTCAGTACAGCAAAGCCCGAAGCGCGAACCAACAATGAATATTCAAGCTCACACGCTGAGCACCAGGCTTGGGCCATTAATAGGCAATCGTCAGATCACTGAGCCGACGGCGCCATAGGAAATTGCATGAATCGACGTAAATAAGTCAATACAAGCTCGACGCGCAAGGGAGTGCATACCGAAGTTTCCCGACCTGAATGCACTTGCTTGCGCTGCGAGCTTGTAGTATTGGCAACTCCGTTGTTGCTGAGAGCCTAAATGCAGCCGTGCAAAATCCTATTGCGCGTTCGGCTCACGATAGCGGGCCAAACACTAGTCGCATAACTGGATTACGTACGAAGTGCTAAATTTGGTTGTCGTGTCACGGGGCGCCCAAAACAGGCCACCAATGGGCGCTTGAAAACCAGCCACTTTGAGTCGAGATGCCGTTAGACTGACTTGCTTTTTTGAGTGAGGAGTCGAATGGCATGGCGAACCATTTGAAGGTGGCTAACGTGTTGTCAATCAAAGCGTTACATGCCCAGGGCTGGTCCCAGCGTCGGATTGCCCGGGAGTTGGGGATTAGTCGTGAGGCAGTGGCCCGGCATCTGAGTTTGGCTTCAAAACAGGCCAAAGCGCCCACCGGGTCGGCCCATTCAAAACAGGCCACTTCCGAAAAAGCGCCCACCGGCTCTGGGTCGGCTGAAACGATTTCAAAACCATCCATTTTGGAGAAAGCGCCCACCGGGTCGCGGAGCCTTTGTGAGCCCTATCGAGAAGTGATTTCGGGGTGGGTTGATCAGGGATTATCGGCCCAGCGGATCTACCAGGACCTGGTATCGGAATACGGCTTTGCCGGAAAGTATCCCAGCGTTCGGCGGTTTGTGGGTCGGTTGAAACAGGCGTCACCGCTGCCATTTCGGCGGATCGAGGTTTGTCCAGGTGAAGAAGCCCAGATCGACTTTGGCAAGGGCGCACCGATCGTTGGTCCTGACGGTCGGCGTCGCCGGACTCATGTGTTGCGAGTGGTGCTGAGTCATTCGCGCAAGGCTTATAGCGAATCGGTCTATCGGCAGACGACTGACAACTTGATCGCCGTTCTGGAGAATGCGTTCTGGCACTTTGGCGGGGTTCCCAGAACGCTGGTTCCCGACAACTTGAAAGCAGCGGTCATCAAGGCGGACTGGTACGATCCGGACCTGAACCCCAAGCTGCAGAGTTTTTGTGAACACTACCGGACCGTTCTACCGTCCCAACCGAGCAAATCGCTTTCAACTCTCTATCTAAGATTTGCCCGCCGGTGGTCCGATAATTGGGGTCCACTTCATAATGTGGCCCTCCGATGCGCCGTTATTCCAAGAAACGGTCAAAGCTGCCCTAACTGCTGCCAAGTCGTTTTTGAGACCCTCGGCGAATTGCCGTATGCTGGCAGGCACATCGTTCTTGGTTGCTCGCTCAAGCCAACCGTCTAGCCTTTTTCCTTTGCGCTTACGGAGCATTGCAATGAACCGTCGGACAAGTTTCCAGGTAGACTGAATTTCGTCACACTGCGAAAGAACGGCCCGTCTGACAACTGTCTGCTCATCATTTAGCTTGGATTTGTCTTTGAACAGTAGCCACGATACTTGTGTAACCGAAGGCGTTTTGCGAGCGCGAGCAACTCCCGACTTGGATTCGCCAGTTCGCCAGCGTGAAACAAAACGATTGATGCTTGCGTAAGATCCCTGGAAACCATGGTCCTTGACTTCTTCCCAAAGAACACTGGCATTGTGACAACCCGACTTCCATCTTTCCCAAAGGTAGTTTTCGAACGGATCGGCCAGAATGCGGTAGGCCCGAGTCGCGCGTTCCGGAAAACCGTCTGCACGCAGATACTTCGATACTGTCTCACGGTGGATGCTTAGCTTTAATGCAATCGATCGAGCCGACTCGCCTTGTCCGTCAAGCTCTCGATGGAATTCCCCAAGAAAAGTTGACAGTGAATCAGTGTTTAATGATCAGGTAAAACGGTGACATCACTCTCTCTGAACTCACCAACAAAGGCAGGTTCGAAATCTGCTTCTCTGTCACCATTGTCGGTCGCCAAGTTCGCTGTCGCGAATGCTGCGCGAGCGACCGACGAATGGCTCCGACGAAGGCAGATTTCTGGCCTCGCTTTATTTTCAAACAACTTTTTCCGTTCAAATTCGTTGGGACTGACATATCCCAATGACGAATGTAATCGAATTGGATTGTAGAATCGTTCAATGTAACCAGCTGCGGCACGAATGGCCTGTTCGTGCGTTTCATATTTGCTGTGATAGACTTCTTCCACTTTGAAACTCTTGAAGAAGCTTTCCATCGGCGCGTTGTCGTAGCAGTTGCCCTTGCGACTCATGCTCTGCAGAAACCCGCATTGCTCCAACCGATGACGAAACATCAAACTTGCGTACTGAGAACCACGATCACTGTGTACGGTTAAATCCCGATTCGGTTGACGCAGTGCGATGGCTTGGTTCAAGGCCGCCAGGGCCAGTCGGGTATCGATCTTCAGGCTGGCTGCCCAGCCCACAATTTTCCTGGAGCAAAGATTCTGCACCGTGCAGAGATAGCAGAAACCGTCGACAATCGGCAAGTATGTGAAATCGGTCAGCCACACCTGATTTAATTTTGACACGGCAAAACATTGGCCCAAACGGTTGGGAGCAATCGGTAAATTATGTTTGGAATCAGTGGTGGTGACTCGAAATTTCCGGGTAGTGCGAGCTCGAATACCTTCCTGCTTCATCAGCTTGGCCACCGTATTGAGCGAGACATCGGTTCCTTGGTGGATGAGCTCGCGGTGCATCCGCGGACTACCGTAATCCTGATGGCGGGGTAAACAATGAATGCGTTTGATTTCGTTCTCAATCTTTTTCTGTTTGGCTTCAGTTGTTGACGGTTTACGTTTAAGCCACTTGTAAAACGCGGCTCGGGTGACTTGCAGTACGCGACAGAGTACCGACACCGGCCAGCGAATTCGGTGCTCAGAAATGAATTTAAGCCTCAGCCGTTTTCTTTGGCAAAGAAGGCCGTCGCTTTTTTTAACGGGTATGGTTCTGTACTTGAGTCTGTTTGTGCGTGATGTTCCGATACCCCAGTCGGGTTTGGGACGGAATGATCGCAATAAAAACAGTGACGTGACGGGCTTCTCATTCCGGGGGCTGGCCGAGACATTTTATGAGCCTTGAGCTCGCTTTTTTAACTGGCCACCCCAACGGCCCACCCGGCTGGGCTTCGAGCCCGAAGAGGTAGCTGCCGAGCGGCCCCATCCCGTCCGTTGCGAATTTGCAAAGGAGCAATGATGAAACGATTTATTGGACTTGATGTGCACAAGTCCGTTGTTGAAGCGTGCGCCATCGACGAGGCCGGCAGGGAGTTATTCCGACGGCGTATCACTTGCAATCGTCAAACACTATTGAAGTTTGCTGAAGAGTTAACTTCATCGGATTCGATCGCGTTGGAAGTTACAACCAATGCCTGGGCAGTAGCTGACTTGCTCAAGCCGTTTGTCGGGCAGGTTGTGGTGGCCAACCCGATGAAGACCAAGGCGATATCCGAAGCCAAAGTGAAGACCGATAAAGTTGACGCGGAGGTGCTCGCACAGTTATTGAGATGTAACTATCTGCCGAGTGTCTGGATCCTTGACGTCCAGACACGGTCACTGCGTCAACTTACTGCTCGTCGAGAAAGGCTCGTTGGCCAACGGACACGTCTTAAGAACCGAATTCAAAGTATTCTTGCCGGCTTGCTGGTTGTTATTCCCGTGAAAACGCTGTTCAGCAAAGCCGGACGGCAATGGTTGGTTGACTACGATTTGCCGACCAATGAAAAGGAGTTGGTTATGTCTGACCTGAAACTGATGGAGGCGATCAACAATGAGATCGAGACTCTTGAAAAATTACTTCAGAAAGAAGCCTGGAACGACGCTCAAGTTCGCTTGTTAATGACAATTCCGGGCATTGACTACTGCACTGGACTAACCTTGATTGCGGCTATTGGTGATGTATCCCGCTTCGAAGACGGAGATCGAGCAGCCAGTTACTTGGGACTGACGCCTTCAATCAAGCAGTCTGCCAACACTTGCCATTACGGTCCAATAACTAAGCGTGGAAACTCACACGCCCGTTGGATGCTAACACAAACCGCTCAAAACATGGCACGTCACCCAGGCCCTCTTGGTGTGTTTTTTCGCAGACTGGCCAAGAAAAAGTGTTGGAATGTGGCCGTTTGTGCGACGGCCAGGAAATTAGTGGTTATTGCCTGGTTGATGCTTAAGAACAATGAACCGTATCGATACGCTCACCCGGCGACTACCCAACAGAAATTGTCGCGGCTACGTGTTGCCGCCACTGGGATGACTCGTAAACCAAAACAAAAGGGCCGACGTCCCGGAGTCAAGAATGGTCAGAATCCACCTACTCGAATCGTGCCGTCCATCGAACAGGTTTGCGAACGTGAAGGTCTGCCAAAAGCGAACTCGTTCGAGAAACTACCCGTGGGAGAACAACAGGTCCTGAAGAGGCTTGGAGTGATCGACTACGTAACGCAAATTCACACCGAACGACGCGTTCCTCGGAAAAGAAAATCGAAAAGCACATCTTCAACGTGACTCGTTGATATTTGCTCCAAGCTAATGTGAATCTAGAGAAACAAAAAATGTCAGAGCCATGAATTGACATTGCCAGAGGTAAAATGTCGCGTTCCATCTTCAGCTGGCGATTCTCTTCACGCAGTCGCTTCAGTTCTGCGTCAACAGACGGATTACCGCCTGCCTCAGCCTGCAGCGTTCCATCGGCCTCAAAAGCCTTTCGCCAGTTGCGGATCAAGTTGTCCCGGACATCCAGATCACGGGCGACTTCTCGGCACGACAATCCTTGCTCAACCACCTTCTTGACAGCCGTCAATTTGAACTCGCGGCTAAATGTTCGACGTTTTTGACTCATGAATCTTCCTTTCACCAATATCATGGCATAAGGTGACTCACTGTCTACCAATCTTGGGGAACTTCACGAATCTGGTCATAGATTTCGAGACGCCGCGCTCGGCATGCCGTCTTTTGCGCTTCGGCCTTTGTCGTTCTTTTCGGTTTGGTCACATTGGTGTCTTCCGTCGACTCGCTCTCGGTATCGGCTAGAGCCTGTTTGGCAATGGTGGTTACCTGTCGGGATTGACCTTCGAGAAAACGCCCGAAGGCATCGCGAAGGTTCTTCACGAGATGGAACCGATCGGCGACTTGCATGGCATTGGGAGCGCCTTCGGTAGCTCCCTTTCGATAGATAACACCCCGATCTCGGCTGACAATCTCGACACCATCATGATCTTGAATCCACTGGGAAAACGATTCCGACGTGCGCTCCGGGAGCAATTCCACGGGACAACCCTTCTCAAGGTCACAGAGTAGCGTTCCGTACCGTTGGCCTTTCCGGTAAGCCCAGTCATCGACTCCCAAGACGCGTGGCGTCGGCCTGCAAGGAACGGGCGTATTACGAATCACACGGAGCAGCGTGTCGGCGCTAACCCGAATCCCCAATCGTTCGGCCAAGCGAGTTCCAACCTCGCCACCGCAGGCAAAGCCAATACAACGCATCGCCAGTGACAGTCTTTCCGTTCGCCGAGCATGCGGGGCTGCTACTGTCGGCTGCCGTTCAGCGAAGATTTTTCGTGAGCATTCATCGGTGTCGCAGAAAAATCGGCGTGTGGACCACATGATTTGGACACTGAATCCTTGCCAAGGAAGATCCTTCAATTTGCGTTCGTATTTGCTATGAACACGTCGTGACGATTGGCCGCAGCAAGGGCACACACACGACGGCGCACTGCTTCGCACATTAAGACGGACAATCTGCCGATCATCATCGACCTCAATGCCCGACACACGCAGACAATCCTTATTGGGTATCATCGCACGAACCCGCATAGTGCCTCCGTTCGAGAAGCAGGTTCGTCGTCCCTAACGTTAAATCATTCTCCCATGGATGTATGTACGGATGCTATCGCGGGTTTGGTTCACCAACTGTGCGGGAGAACCCTCTTAACCTGCGAACTGACAGGTTCGCACCTGAAACGCAAATGCAACGTTGTGTCAGATCCATGTGTCAGAAAACGTAGCGGTACCAAAAGAAAAAGCCCTAACCCATTTCGGTTCAGGACTTTATCGAGTGGGCGGTATTGGACTTGTGGCTAGACCCCATTCTTTGTACCACAACAAGTGAGAGAGGTTTGGGTTGATCGGCTGTGCTGACGGAGTGAGGCCGTAGGCCGAAGGAAAGATGATACAAAGGCGTCAAGCAGGCGGCCGCAACATACATCGACTCCATTTCGGCCTAAGACACAAGCCCAGACCAAAATGTATCATTTCGCTCAACCGTCCTCCGCCCAGTTCGACCTCGTGCATCCTCTCCATCCGCAGCACATGCTGGTCCCAGCCGGCTCGGTTGAAACAGGTGCATGAGGAGCATGTTCCGTGCCCCTCATGCATCGTTCGAGCTTTTTACTTCTCCCTTTTTGGAATGCTGATGGTGACAGCGTTTACCCGACCGGTGAAGTCAGAATCCTCAACATCCTTGAAAACCTTGTCGGCGACTTGCGTGGATTCGTCCAAACCGACATCCGCCGTTTCGTCGGCAGAGTAGAGCGCGGGCTGGGTCTTGTCGATTCGGCCTTCAGCAACTTTTTCACCATCGACGAAGATCGTCGCCTGGCCACCTTTGCCGATTCCGCCGCCCTCGTATTCAAAGACCAATTTGATCTCGGCCTGGTCCTTATCAATCGCTTTGGTGGATGCGACGGTGTAACGCTTCAATCCAAACCAGTTGTAGGTGTACGCTGGCTTGCCTTGATCCATGTACAAAGCCCAGCCGCCGAACTTACCGCCCTGGCAAAGAATCACGCCTCGGTCACTGCCTTCTAAATCCACGTTGGCAACGATGGTTTTGGACGAGTTCTTTTCGTTGATAAACGTATTTTCGAGAATGCCCGTCATGCCGTCGCCGAGGGTCAGGCTGGTTCGGTCACCCATCAGATCCGGTCGGCCAGCGATAGCCGCATTGAATCGTTCGTAAGACCGGTCATCCAGCGGGTAGACACTGTTGGCAATGGCCTCCTTTTCGAATAACTCCTTCATCTCTTTCAGTTTTTCCGGATTCCTGTCAGCCAGATTGTTCGTCAGGCTAAAGTCTTCCTGCGTATTAAAGAGTTCCCACACGTCGTTTTGCAACGTATTGACGGGATCGTTCTCCCATGGCACGCGGTGTACGACACGCGCCAACCAGCCATCGTGATAGATGGCGCGGTTAGCAAATATCTCGAAGTACTGCGTGGTATGCCGGTCTTTGGCATCTGCATTATCGGCTGCATACAACATGCTTACTCCGGATAACGGCTTCTGCTGGACGCCGTTAACCATCGTGGGCTGTGGCAGTTTCGCCGCTTCCAAGACGGTCGCAGCCACATCGTTGACATGGTGCCATTGCGCGCGAATCTCACCTTTGGACTTAAATCCTTTTGGCCAATGCATGACCATCGCGTTGCGAGTGCCACCAAAGTCGGCGGCCATTTGTTTAGTCCAGGTAAACGGTGCGTCCGTCGCTACCGCCCACGCGGCCGAAAAGTGTGGAAACGAGTTCGGGCCGCCCCAATCGTCGGCGCGGGCCAGCATGCTGTCAACGGTCTCGGCATCAAAAATACCATTCAGGTGAACCAGTTCGTTATAGGTTCCTTCGAGACCACCTTCGCCACTGGAGCCGTTGTCGCCCATGATGTAAAGGAACAATGTATTGTCCAACGCTCCCATGCCGTCGATGGCATCGACCAGTCGCCCGACTTCGTTGTCGGTGTGTTCGGCAAATCCTGCGAACGCTTCCATTTGCAGAGCGAATAGCTCGCGTTCCTTGTCACTTAGACTCTCCCAATCCTTGATGTCTTTGGGCATCGGAGCCAGCTTGGTATTTTCAGGAATGATGCCCATGGCTTTTTGACGAGCAAACGTCTCTTCGCGGTACGTCAGCCAGCCAGAATCGAATTTCCCGTCGTACTTTTCGATCCACTCTTTGGGAGCATGATGCGGAGCGTGTGTGGCTCCCGGCGCGTAATAAATAAAGAACGGCTTTTCGGGCGTCATTGCCTGCTGGAACTTCACCCAGTTGATCGCTTCATTGGTCATGTCCGTCGTGAAGTGATAGTCGGGATTGTCTTTCTTGGCGACTTTCGTGACGCCGTCAAAAATCACCGGGTCCCATTGGTTGGTCTCGCCACCGATGAAGCCATAGAACTTGTCAAAACCGGAATGGGTCGGCCAGCGGAAATAGGGGCCGGAAACGGATACTTCCCACGTCGGCGTCTCATGCCACTTGCCAAATGCGGCCGTGCTATATCCGTTTTGACGCAGAGTCTCCGCAAAATACATTGCATCGTTCGATCGCTCGCCCTGATTGCCAGGGAAGCCAGTGGCGATCTCCATTACACAGCCTACGTTGACTTCGTGGTGATTCCGACCAGAAAGCAACGAAGCTCGCGTTGGCGAACAAAGAGCGGTTGTGTGAAAGCGATTGAAACGCAATCCATTATCTGCCAGGCGATCAAAAGTCGGGGTTTCAATAGCCCCACCAAAGGTACTGGTCGCACCAAAGCCAATGTCATCAATCAAGACGATGACGACATTCGGTGCGCCTTCGGGTGGTTTGATCTGAAACATCGGAGGCTGGGTGGCATCTCGAGCGTCCAGCACATCAATGGGTGCAAATGTTGGTGGCTGAATAGGCAGAATCGTTCTGTCCATTTTGTACCGAGCGGATGCTCCCTCTTGCGCCGTGGCACACTGGCTAGTGCATGCCAGCAATACGGTAAACGCCAGAAATGGCATGAAGAATTTTCTTTTCATCGTGTTAGTCCTTATTTGATGGTTCGTTCTTGATCAGTCAGTCACTGTGAGTGATTCAAATCTTCCGGCGTATTCGTGTTTACGCCTGCGATAACACGGGTGGGATGAGCATGAATTGAAAGTTCATTTCGGCGGTCGCGTTGGGAAATTAATATGTTCAAATTCGTCGATGTGACTGGTTGGAGTAGAGTGTTGATATCCAGATGCGCGTCAATGCATCCAGCACGGGTTGAGACCGGCTTCGTGGACGGCTTCCAAAGGCCTCGATCAGCAGGGCGGCATCCATGCGGTTCAAAGCGATGGCGACCGGGCGGGCATCGAAGCTGGCGATCAAGCTCAGCTTCTGCTGTTGCTCGATTCTGGCCGTCACTGCGTCGTCGAACTTCTCCAAGAATCGATACCATTCCTTTTCCAGGCGTTCATCACTGACGGCCGCGTCAGAAACGGCCTTCAGTATGGGTCCTCGTGCGTAGCACAGGTTGACCAATCCACCCAACGACTGCTTCAACAACGGCAGCGGATCTCCCAAGTCGTGAAACCACGGGGCCGCAACTTCGAGGATGTCTGCTTCCAGGCCGCGAAGTAGATGCTCAACCAGATCGTAAGGGTCTTGGAAATATCGATAGAATGCGGAGCGACCCGCACTGGTTTCCGACATCAAGCCGTTAACGGTCAAGTCCCTGAAGGGATGGGACCAGAAAAAATCTAGAGCCGCTTGAAGAATTTCGACCCGCGTGCGGTCCGACTTGCGAGGTGCTCGTTCGGGCAGTGGGATTTTGGAGATTAACGTGCTGCTTGATTTCCGGTTGCTCATGGCGTCAGTTATAAGTGACACCGTGTCATTCTACAATCACCCGGCCGTTGCCAATCGGAGTGTGCCATATAGCCTTCGTTTGCTCAATAAAATCTCCTGAGGTTGGCAAGAGATTAACTTACCAAATCAAGAACTCGTGTACCGACTGAGTCCACCTGGCAGTACTTGGCGAACTCGCCGTGTTCCGCAATGTGCTGGATAACTTGCAGCAATAACAGCTCAGCTGCCGTCAATCCGCATCGCGGTTGCCTGGAGGTCAAGAATTCGACCATGGAACTGCGTGAACTCGTCCGAGTCACGGGCCGCAGCATTCAGGTTTTTGAAGAGCCCAGTTAACTCGGTGAAGAAAACCCTGGCCTGGTCCTTTTCCTCGAAGTCGTAGTCTTCGTGAATCAGTTTGTGGCACAGCAAGAAGGTCTCTTTTTGTCGCTCCAGGGTGACCGACACATCCACCGGATCAAAGGCGTCCTGCTGCAGATAGACCATGTCAAGAAACACGGCTTTCTGATAGGTCACGTAGTCTTCAATTGAGACGCCTTCTTCCCCGGTCACCTGCATCATCTGATCGATGCCTTCCCCGTCGCGCAGCAGTTGTTGCATGGAAGCTACGACCGTCGTCCAATGCGGATCGACTTCGGAGTTGAAGAACGATTCCAGCTGTCTGTCGTAGCGCGACCATGAAATCAGCGGATCGATCGCCGGGTAAAATCGTTTGTAAGCGCGATCATATGACAGTCCGAGGAAGCACTTGACGGTTCCCAGCGTTGACTGGGTAACGGGTTCCTCAAAGTTGCCACCGGCGGGTGAAACGGATCCGATCAGAGTCAAACTCCCGGTGTCTCCGTCCGCCAGTCGCAATAATCCGGCCCGTTCGTACAGGTCCTTGATCGCACTGTCCAGGTAAGCCGGAAACGCCTCTTCGCCCGGGATCTCTTCCAGTCGCCCGCTCGTTTCCCGCATCGCCTGAGCCCAGCGCGATGTCGAATCGGCCAACAGCAATACGTCCAAGCCCATTTGCCGATAGTATTCACCGATCGTGATGCCGGTATATATCGATGCTTCCCGGGCAGCCACCGGCATCGACGATGTATTGCAGATGATGATTGTGCGGTCCATCAATTTGCCGCCAGTTCGCGGGTCGGTCATTTCCGCAAAGTCATGGATCGTTTCGACGACTTCGCCGGCTCGTTCGCCACAAGCCACGACGATCACCACGTCCACGGTGCAGTAGCGGGCAATCAGTCCCTGCAAAACCGTCTTGCCCGCTCCAAAGGGCCCGGGAATACATGCCGTTCCTCCGCGGGCGACAGGAAAAAAAGTATCAATGATTCGGGTGGTGGTGATCAGTGGTTGCGAGGGAAACGCTCGTTCGACGAGGCGTTGCTTCTGCATCCACGCCGGGATCGGACGTCGAACCGGCCATGTTTGAACCATCGGGAGCTCGACGTTTTGACCCTTGGCGTTGGTCAGTGTCGCGACGATGGCATCGGTCCGCAATTGTCCTTCGGCAATTGACTGGACCGTCATGGCTTCCGCCGCGTCGAAGGGAACCATGATCTTGTGAATGATGCCCTTTTCCTGGAGCGTTCCCAGCACCTGGCCCGCGACCACCTGGTCCCCCGCGTGACGTAGGGGCGTAAAATCCCACAACCTCGATACGTTCAGCGGGGCGACGTCACGACCTCGGCGAAGAAAGTATCCGTCAAGTTCGGCCAGTTCACTCAACGGATTTTGCAGACCATCGTATATCGTGCCCAGCAAGCCGGGACCGAGTGAAACCGACAACATCTCACCGGTCAGTTCAACCGCATCGCCGAACCGCACGCCATCGGTTTCCTCGAATACCTGCAAGTCGGCCTCGTGCCCGGTGACGCGCAAAACCTCGGCCTTCAATCGCTCGTCACCTACACAAACGTAGGCGACTTCGTTTTTCATAATCCATCCATCAGGCACCTCGATGCGCACGATGTTTCCGTTAACTCCCAGTACCCTGGCGTTGGCGGAGCGATTATTGATTTTGGTGTTCATCGAGATGCTCAAACAGACACAGAAAGAAAGACCATGGGTAACACAGGCCGCTCGCCCGAAATGTCGAGCCAGCACAACTTAAACGTGCGCGCCTCCCGATTGCAGGATATTATCGACCAAGTCATCGAACCGTCGTTGTCCCCGTGAGGCGTCCCGACTCTCCCAGCGGCGGAGGATTTCCCAGCGGGCAAGGTACAACACGAACGACTCGAACGTAAAATAGTGTGCCTCGTCCAAACGGCTCCAGTGATTCCACAGTTCCGAAAACAGGTGCCACGTCGCTTGTTCCGGGCGGTTTTCGTCCAACGCCTGGCAAAACGGAGGAAGCCAACTGAATCTCGCATCCAGGCAGAACCGGGGTTGTTCCCAGTTCCGCAGAATGTCAATCGACAACGGCAGTTCAGGGAGATGAGGCGGCGGAAGTCCACTGCGTTGGTGTCGGATGGCCGCCACCAAAGTTCGCATCTCAAAACGATGGTGGACGATGTGAGCGACCAACGGATTGCGGATGGCAGCGGTCAAACGGCGATACGTCACGCAGACTTCAGCGTCGCTGCGGTCCGGCGGTTGCCGATCCCAACGGAAAAAATCACCGAGTTGCCGGACCACTTTTTGATGCCGAACATCCAGCATCGATATTCGACGTCGCAGGCCGGCCGGCGTGATGGGGACTGGGCCGTCATCGAATTGGCGGGGCAACGGCGGCAACGAGGCAACGGGCGTGTAGTAGGAATTCATACCGACTCAGGCGAACTCTGAAGCGGACCCAATAAGTTGGCGGAACTTGGGAGCCAGGAACCGCATCAGGGCCGCCGTGACCGCCTCGTCGGTGAAATCGATTTCGAATTCCTGCTCTGCGCGTTGAACGCGAAAACCATGCGACAGCGAGTGATCGACCTGCAGACGGATCCCTTGCCGCAACATTTCGGCCGCCTGTTGCTTGATGAATGTCTCGATCAATTCTGCATTTTCACCCACGACCGAGAAAATCATCTGATCCGCTTCGGTGGAATTCCCGGAGCCATCCTGGTCGCCATGGGCAGTGATCGCCTCGCTGGCCATTTTGCAGATCAACTCGGCCAGGAATTCCGGGTCTGTCAATTGTTCGCTCACCAGTTGACCGACCCAGCCGCGGAATGCGTGCTGGAGTTGCTCCTTCAATTGCAGGCACGTATCGCGGCTGGCCAAAGCCAGCGCCCGCTTGCCATTGGCTTCCATTTGCTCGACCCGCAACCGGGCTGCCTTGACAAGCTCATCGGCCTCCGTGTGAGCCGCGTCAACAATGGTGGCAGCCTGCTTCCTGGCCTCGGCCAACAACGATTCAGCTGCCTGTTGGCCCTCATTGACACCTTCGGATTTGAGTCGATCAATCAACTCCTGGACGCCCGCCGTCTCGCCGGCGCTAGATTCGCCTCGAGTCGACGTGTCGGCTGGGGAAGACGATGACATGGAATCAACTACCTCCGTTGGCAGTGGGCAATCCGCCCGCAAGGATCAAGGCGAAAACAAACGCAAACACGGCAAACCCCTCGACGATGGCCGCCGGTGCGACTGACAACCCAAAGACTTCGGGCTTGCTCTTGGTCACGTGAATCGCCGACGCACAACATCTTCCCTGGAACCAGCCGCTAAACAACAAGGCGAGGCCACATAAAGTTCCGATTCCAAACATCCCCGGGGCTGCATTGATCACAAATGACTGGTTGAGAGAGAGCATGACCACGATCCCGTAAATTGTCTGCGATGACGGCAAGGCGGATACGCCGATCAGCCGCCCATATCCGCTTTCAACATCCAGCATCGCACCGCACGCCGCTTGCCCGCCAATGCTACAGCCGAGGATGCTGCCGACCGCCCCCAGGAATAGTGGTGCATAAACACCAAATCTTCCCATCAACTCAACCCATGATTCATCCATTAGTCATTCGCTCGCATCTCATAGGCCTTGAACGGGTACCCCTCATCGGTGAGAGACCAACTAAAAAACTCGATACAATTCAAACGCAAACCGTGGACCAGGCCGCCGACCACGGCCAGTACGAAATTCATGGTGTGTCCCAATCCAAAAACCAACAGCCCCAGCAAGATGCCAACGCCCTTGATTTGTGTCGCCTCGTGAGCCATCTGATTAAACATTATCGCCAGTTGAGCACTTGCCAATCCAAGCGCGAACAGTCGCAGGTAGCTCAGCGCGTCCCCGAACGCTTTCGTTACGCCGGTCAGCCCCAAAAATCCGTCGAATCCGCGAAGCAACAGATCCCGCGGTCGAATCGCAGTCAGCGGACGCGTGCTTGAAAACAGGGCCACCAACAGGAGACCGCCGCCTGCCATCCAACCTCCGGTAATTCTCATCATCTCGCCCCATTGCGATGATGATCCGCCAAACCAGTCAGACAGCAAGCTCATAGTATCAGGCTTGGGCAATAGTGTCAGGGTGACGAGCCAGCCGCCAATCAGGGTAACCACCCAACCGACCGCGGAAAGTGCATGTCCGCTGCCCAACCACCGCCAGGCAACCACCAAATTGGCCAGCACCAGGTGAAACACGCCGATCGTGGCGGACACCAACATCATCATTTCACGGTCCTGCATGATCGACCGGCCATGACTCTTGACAACGAGGTGATCCAACCAGCTGTCAGCGGCCGGCGAAAACCCAAAGAAGCTGCCGATCATCAGACCGTATCCAATCGTGATCAACACCATGAATACCGCAAGCTGTCGCAATTGACGGCCCGCCGAGGTGCGGCCTAGTTTTTTTGAAAAAAAGGCCAGGACGATAGCGAGTATCAATCCATACCCGGCATCGGACAAGATCATCGCGAAAAAGGCAGAGAACGAGAAAAACATGACCCACGACGGATCCCAGGCGCGATAGCCTGGAGTCATAAAAAACGTGACGGCCTTTTCGGCCCCGGCAATCGGACGTGGGTTACTCAGCAGCGTCGGAGGTTCCTCATTCGCGTTGGGTCTACGCGAAACCAGGGCCAGCGTATTTTCCCGCGCGTACGTTTCCAACGCGCCAAGTTGCGCCGAGGCGCCCATCCCTGCAGGACAAATACGGGACCATCCACAAGCGAATACTGCTCTGCGGTAATCCGCGCCGTTTCGTCCTCGATCGCTACCAACTCCTCGCGCATTTCCTCGAGCAACCGGGTGAAGGCGATCCGCCGAAGTTGAAGTATCTCCGCCTGTTCACCAATTTCGTCCAGTCGGGATTCCAATTCAGACAACGATCGCGAGTCCAACCGTTCCGGCTCGACGGGGATATCAACCGGAGGGATTTCCGCAATCGCGACACGGTATTCGTGCTGGCGATCACGATTGATCAAGGTAAAGCCGCAACGTTGCCTGACCTCCAACGGAACTTCCCGCGCCTGAGACGGCGTCAAGCGGTAAAAATAAAGTTGCCGTCCCCTCAATTCGTTGCTGGCTGGCAGACGAAAATGACCCCACGGACGAGTCTGCCCAATCTGCTCCGTCAACCACTCCTGCTCCTCGGCCAGCTTGCGCGACTGGGATTCAATCTGTAACACCTCCGCAGCCATTCGCTTGATCTCGTCGCGGTCGGATTCGGTAACTTCTGTCGAATCACCAGTTGTCGCCAGTGGGGCTGCAGGGCGTTTTTCGGGGCAACGATCCAAGTAGGCGATCGCTGACTTCAAGCCATCATAGTTCGAGGCAGCGCCGTGCGAATTCGTCCCCGAACTGGAGAGGTCAACAAGATGCACACAGCCCATGCGCTGAAGTTCGAGTAAAGCCTCGCCGCGACGTTTCAATTCACCGATCAGTGTGATTCGCTTGAGCGGAACAATAGCCATTTTTCGATCTACTTATTGCCGGGATTTGGCGATTTTGGATCGCACAACCGCCGCGCGCTCCTGGTCAGACAAAAAAATAACGATGCGGCGAATGTTCTCCTCGGCCCTGGGTATCAGCACTTTGTCGAACAGGTTTACGCGTTGGGTAACCCTCCGCAAAGCTTTCCCGAGCATTTCGGTTCGCTGCCGGGCGACCTCGACCCGAACTCGCAATTCCACCATTTGCTTTAACGCCACGACCAGCGAATCCACCCAGAAAGGCATGACCAGACGCGAGTAATTGTCAACCTCCATACAGAGTTCACCAAGTACGGGAACCGTGGTCCCGACAACGTTTTCCGTGTCCAGTTTGATCGCCGAAATACGCACCCAATTCGACATTACGGTGATGTCGATCGTGGAGGCTCCGATGTGTGGATACAGCGTTTGCAGGTCTTCGTGAACACGTTGAACTTCGGCCTTGATCTCCGCCAACTCTTGTTTCGAAGCCTGCCAGACCACCAGCAATTGTTGGCGTTTCAGTTCCAGTGAAGGCAAAAAACGGCGATACAACTTCGCTTGATCACGTTGCCGTTTGAGAGTCGCTTTGTTAAGAGCGAGGGTCATGATGCAGGATAGTACTTCTTCAACAAGTTCTCACGGACCAGCAACTCTTGGGGCTCAAAGCACTCTGCCATGGTCTGCCAGCCCAAGTCGAGGGCCTTTTCCAGCGGCAGGGCCACATCAAATCGCATGAACCGTTGGGCAAACAAGTTACCAAATTTAAGTGACTTGTGGTCCATCCCGGAAAGCTCGAACGCCATTTGTTGCTTTTGCTCGGCTTGTCGCGCACCGGAATACAATCGGATCATGGTATTCATCACCGTCGAGTGGTCTTCGCGGGTGACTTTTCCGATCACCTGCTGTTTCAACCGTGAAAGCGAACCAAAAGGATCAATCATTCCGTTGTGCAAGTAAAACTGCCCTTCGGTAATGTACCCCGTGTTATCGGGAACCGGATGCGTCACGTCGTTACCCGGCATCGTCGTTACTGCCAGGAGCGTCACGGAACCGGCACCGCGATAGTCGCAGGCCCGTTCGTAACGGAGCGCCAACTGGCTGTACAGGTCCCCCATGTAGCCCCGATTGGACGGGATGCGTTCCATGGCCACGCCGATTTCCTTCAAGGCATCGGCAAATGCCGTCATGTCGGTCATCAGGACGAGCACCCTCTTATCTTGTTCGACGGCAAACCGCTCGGCGACTTTCAATGCCATGTCAGGTGCCAGCAACCTTTCGACGATGGGATCGGAAGCGAGGTTGGCGAACATCACGGTACGCGGAAGCACCCCTTCATTTTCGAACGTATCGCGAAAGAAATGGAACTCGTCAAAAATCAGCCCCAGCCCGCAAAACACGACCACATCGGCATCCGCCTGGATCGATATCCGCGCCAACAACTCGTTGTACGGTTCTCCGGCGATTGAAAAAATTGGGATCTTCTGGCTCTCGACCAAACAATTGAAGATGTCGATCATCGGGATCTGGGTTTCAATCATCTTCGAAGGCACAATCCTTGTGACGGGATTCACCGAGGGCCCGCCAACTTCGAGACGAGGGTGCCCGAGCAACTGGGGTCCGCCATCAATAGGCTCGCCTACCCCGTTGTAGACCCGTCCCAGGATCTTGTCGGAGAAAACAACTTGTGGCGAATGGCCTTGAAACTGCACTCGCGAATTCGATCGCAAGCCCTTTCCCCCGGCGAATACCTGCAGCGAGACACAATCGCGGTCGATTTCCGTAACTTGCGCCAACGAACGAGTCTGGTCGCCATTTTGCACCCAGGCCAATTCGCCCTGGGCAACACCGCGGGCGCGGATTTTTAACACATCCCCAACCAGAGATATGACTTGCGTATGCGTTACCAACTCGGGAAAAATTGCCATGCCTTGATACTCAATCGACAGATCCTTATCGCTGCGGTGTTTTCAAGAAACAGAAACATCCTGTTTACGAGTCAGGAAAAAAAACCAAACGCCAGAACGGCATGGAGCATTTTCCTGAGAGCATTTTCCTGAGAGCATTTCCGTGGCTGAACCGAGCGATTGTTCGCATGACGCGCGATTGAACGACAGCGGCACCAAGAGCAATGCGGCGACAGAATTCTGGCCGATGCCTTGCTCAATGAATTCGTCCAGCATCGCCTTGTCTTCGACATTCATCCATTTGCTCAACCGCTGCGGTTTTCTTCCTGCTGGCTGTCGGTGCACAGCTTTTGCACAAGCTTCAGGTCAATTTCGCAAGAAATCTCGTCTTCCAGCGACCTTGGTCCAGTTTCAAACTTGTCTGCCACGTTTCACGGCATCCTGCAAATACATGGAAATTGACTCGGTGCCCCTCGAAAAACGTTACCAGCAAAGGTGCCTGTGTTCAATCCCTCGGCGAAGCGCTACGACTCCAGTCCCAACCTGGCGAGGCATTCCTGTTTACGGGGTCTGCATATTCATTTGCCGGAACCGTCCCATCGCTGGTTGGCGTTTAAGCAAAGCCAGGCGGGAAATGCCCGAAAGCACCTTCCTGGTTTTGCATTGCCAGGCCAAGCTGGTTGCGGCGATGGAAGAAATTCTCGATACCTGCGAAGAACCTATTGATTCCGACTTTCCGGTTTTCTGCATGGACGAACAGCCCTTGCTGTTACACAAGGAGATTCGCAAGCCAATCGCGGCCACCAAGAAACATGCTCGTTGTGCCGATTACCCGCATTCGCGAACTCTTCGGTGAAGATGCTGAATCCCAGGAGAAGAAGGCGCAGCGTAACGACGAAGGAGTCGAATCAAGGCATTGAGTTTGGCGATCTTTCGCCTTGACCCCAAGGGGCAAAGAAGTTCGAGAACTCAAAACCGAGGCCCTCCGCAACCCGGCATATGCACTTTCTTTCTGTTTATCGGCTGGACCATAATTGTGTTTGCAACGGCGAGAAGCCAGGCGGAAATTCGCCCTCGATAGAACCAAGCGAATCCAGGAATAACATACGATGGGTCAATACGTGCAATATCAGCTTCCCCTCTGGCTGGTTGCTATCCTATTTCTGGTACTGTTGCTGATTCCGATGGAAGTCGGATTCCGGCTGGGACTCTGGCGGAGCCGAGTGGGAGCCCAAAATGGAGATGCACCGCGCAGCGACGTGGCAGTCAACGCGATGTTGGCGCTGCTTGGTTTGATGCTGGCCTTTACCTTCGCTTTTACGATGGGTCGTGCCGACCTCCGGAAACAGGCGCTGCTCACCGAAGTAAACGCGTTGGGCACGGCCTTCCTGCGTGCCGATTTGCTGGCCGAGCCCGGTCGAACTCGTGTTCGGCAACGGCTCCGCGATTACGCCAAGTCACGCTACGTCGAACCCGGAGCCGGCATGACGCTTGAAGAGTTACAGCGGTTCGTGCAACGGTCGAAGCAACTGCAGTCACAAATTTGGCCTGTGGTCACAGAGGCATTGGATCAGCCCGAGCGTGTATCCGCCCCTGAAAAAGCCTTAATCATCTCCGCTGTGAACGAAGTTCTGGACGCGCACACGCGTCGTATGGCGGTTTTCTGGGACCGCTTGCCCACCGCAGTCCTGCTTCTGCTGTTGATGATCGCCGGCATTTCGATTGGACTGGCCGCTTTCCAATCGAGTGTGGAAGGAAACCGGCCACGATGGCGAATGAGCGCGCTGGCCCTGGTTCTTGCCTCACTGATGTACGTGATTCTCGATTACGACATGTTGAATCGCGGCCTGATTCAGGTGGATCACAGCTTGCTATTTGATCTGGTCGACGACATGGAGACGGAATTGGGCGTGAAGTGAGCGGGCTACTGGTGGGGCTGGTCTTGTCCGCTAAAACGGTGCCATGAAAAGTGAGAGAATTGGTCCGGTCGAACCCGGAGAGGATTCTCTCATGAAACAGAAACGACACCCAACGGATCAGATTATTGCCGAAATCCGGCAAGGCGATCCAATTTGGCAAAAACAGCATGTCCGAATATCAAGTCCTCACCGTTTTTGCGGCATTTGCATTTGCCTACAGCCTGATCGCATCCCGGTTGGACAAGACGCCCGTCAATGGGGCCATTGTCTACGTGCTTATCGGGATGCTTTGCGGCCCGCATCTACTCGGTCTACTCGACCTGCAGTTTAAAGGGGGTTTGATTAGTCGTCTGGCCGAAATCGCGTTGGCGATCTGCCTCTTTACCGACTCCGCCAATGCCAACTTGACCGTACTGCGAAGCGTCGAGGCGATCCCGGTGCGGTTGTTGCTGATTGGCCTGCCGCTGACGATTGCGTTCGGCCTGTTGCTGGCCTGGTTGATCTTTGGCGACTTGGGGTTCTTTGAACTCGCTCTCGTCGCCACCATGCTGGCACCCACGGACGCGGCTCTGGGAAAAGCCGTGGTCACCAATCCGGTCGTGCCTGCCAAGGTGCGTGAAAGCCTGAACGTCGAAAGTGGATTGAACGACGGCATTTGTGTGCCGGTAATCCTGTTCTTTATCGCGCTGGCGGCGGGTTCGGTTGAAGCGTCCGAATCGGCCACGCTGGTTCTCAAATTGCCTCTCGAAGTGATCGGGATCGGATTGATGACCGGCCTTGCGTTGGCGGTAGCAGGCGGTTTTGCCTTGAGAACCTGTGCGGCCCGCGGCTGGGTCACAGGGACCTGGCTACAAATTCCCATCATCGCACTTGCCCTGCTCTGCTTTGGATTGGCGCAATGGTTGGGAGGTAGCGGCTTCATCGCCTGTTTTGTGGGCGGTCTGACATTTGGCGCCTTGACGAAACAACACAAACAGCAGTTCCTTAATGCCGCCGAAGGCACAGCCGACGCCGTGGCCATGGTGACCTGGTTTACGCTGGGGACGATTACCCTGGCGTTTCTTGTTCCGGGCTTCGGTTGGCACGTGTTGCTCTATGCCCTTCTCAGTTTGACGGCGGTGCGGATGGTCCCGGTGTTCCTGTGTTTGATCGGCAAGGGTTTGAAAACAGACACGCTGCTGTTCATGGGCTGGTTCGGACCTCGAGGCCTGGCCAGCATCGTGTTTGTGGTGATGGTCATCGCTGAAAAATTGCCGGGCAACGATACCATAGTGGCCGTCGTGGCATGGACGATCATGCTGAGCATTCTTCTGCACGGCCTGTCCGCCAATCCGGTAGCAGCATGGTACGGTGCTCGGGTCCAGGAGCGTGGCGGCGAGATTTAGAAATCGGCAAAAAGAATCGGTACGAATACGTCGCTTCGGCCGGCTTCAAGCTGTAGTTACAGATGTCAACTCATGCTGGCAACGTCAGCCAGATTAGCTCACTAATCCATAGCGGTTATCGGTCGCAGCGAAACCGGCCGCTGGATTAGTAGCGCACCGGACCCATTACCGGCCGAGGGTTCCGACGAAGTCACCGTCGTTACGCTGAGCCAACCGTCCCAGCGTCAAGGGATCGATTTCGTTGGCGATGGTCTGAACCGATCCGTCGCCCATGGCGAACTGGCATATGCCGGTGTGCCAGCTACCGAACTGGGAATTGAAATCGGAGTTCTTGTTGGCAAGCGGAAACAACGGTCCGGCAGCCCGGGAGATAACCCACGGATGGTCGCCATTGTAAATGGAGCCATCCCCGGTTTGGGCCGCGACATTCGCCGGCGTATTGGTGCCAAACGTACCGGGCAGGACGTGCTTCTCGCCGATGAAGATCGTGTGGGACAAGCCGTCCGTGATGTTGCGGAAACGTGTCTGCGATTTCCAGTGGTCAATAATTGCCGGTAGAGTGATCGGCATTCTGTATCGGTAGTCGGCCACGATAATACCACCGTTGCCCCCGGCACCGGAAAAATCTTCTCCCACGGTGGTGCCGACGCAGCAAGCATAATCGCCGAGTGCCCCTTCATAGTGCTGGCGAGCGCCCGGGAAAGGTACATCGGGCTCGTCTCCGCTGATACTGACTCCAGGTGGTGTGTTTGCATTCCGGCGACTGGGACAGAAATAGATTGTGACTGGCGTTGTACGAAGTCGGTCACCTTCTTCGACCGTATCGCCCTGATCGTAGTACCACCGGTTGAGATCCCAGCCAGCGAAAAAATTCTGATCTTCAATGTAGGGAAGAATCTGAACGGTCCAAGCGACCCCGCCCGACTTGTTCAGTCGACTGGCTGGCAGGTATCGGACCGCGGATTCGTAATTCTGAATTGCCAGTCCAACCTGTTTCAGGTGATTCGCGCAGCTCGTGCGTCTGGCCGATTCGCGGACCTGCTGAACGGCGGGCAACAAGAAGCCCGTGAGTATGCCGATGATGGCGATGACGACGAGAAGCTCAACGAGAGAAAATGCTTTCCTGAGAAGAGTGGTTCGTATCATCACTCCGACATAATACCATTTTCATTGACGCCTCGCCAAGATCCTTCACACATTCCCTGGACTTCCACGTCAGAGAATGGATGACACGTGGTTCGGACTTGCGATCCTGAAATCCTGTCATTTTTTTCAGCCAGGGCGAGTCAGCATCCGCTTTGTTTGAATCCCCACAGAGTCGAAGCCGCAACGCGGTCTTTGACCAGATTGAGATCACCGCCGGTATCACCGCAGTCCTCGGTTTGGATACCGTTCATGGCCGCGTAATTTTCTGCCTCGATGCGGGCTGCGACTGGCATAAACCAGCGTTTGAATTGCTCTTGCCGGAATGGTCGCATTCGCTTCCTGATCGCCGATGCAGAAACGATAGGAAACTTCATCGTCGCTGAGGTTAAGGACCACCGAGGCGAGTTGATTGTCTGTGTTCATGAATGACGTCGTTTGCAATACGCTGCGACTACTGACGGCGCTGACCCGGTGGGCATCCGGGCGAACAAATCGGGCAAAATGCCCATCTGCTTTGCTGTTGCCGTTGGAATTCTCAGGCCAGAAGGCCACAAACGCCAGGCCCTTGCCTTGAACTTGACCGTCCAGTCAGGGCGGGCTACCATCGCCATCGCAGCTTGACCGACCGGTCAATTTTTCGGAACCAGACAAGCATCGATTACTTACGGCAGTCCAGTTTCATGAAGCAGTTCAATCTCATTTTGGTTGTTTGCCTTGGCGGAGCCTGGTGCAGTATTGCCGACGAAGTCGTTGCCCAGTGCTCTTCCGTTCTGAGCGTGCCTGATGAGCTTGCCGTTCGGTGTGGACCCGGTACCGAAATGACACGAATCATCAATCGGCTGGGACTTGGATCGGATTGCGAACGGTGCAGGTCTTTAGCTGCGCAAATGGATCAGGGCGGCCCATATTGGGTCCAGCAGAATTATGACTATGTGGTGGCTCAGACCATCCGCAATGCTGAAAGACTGGGGCATCGTATGGGGCCTGTTCGCAGAGCCGGAGTGAGGTCGATCGTACGGCGATCCATCCGTCTATCTCGCTAGGAGAAGTCAACTCATTTGGACTGGAATCAAAATGAGTCGAATCATGACGATCGAGACACGGACGATGACAAGGCCCTGGCACGATGCGACCATTCAGCGCTGCCGTATAATGTCGGTCTGTTATCAACGATAGTCCAGTGACTGGCTATCATCCAGCAGGTGAAGGTTGAGGAAATAATGAAATTCAAGCTCCAGTTGTCGCATGCATCGAACCTGATCGTGGGGATCTTATGGATCGCAACTCTCGCTGGCGTCAGTCCGGCCATCGCCGATGATTGGGTGCAATGGATGGGCCCCAATCGCGACGGCGTTTACCACGAAAGCGGCCTCGTGGACATCATTCCGGAAAGCGGTCTCCAGATCAAATGGCGGACTCCCATCAATGGCGGATATGCCGGACCAGCCGTGTCTGAGGGAAAGGTATTTGTCTTTGACTACCTGCTGGAAGCAGGAAAACCATTTAATCGCCCCGACCAACGTGCCAACCTGCAGGGCCGTGAGCGAATCATCGCGCTCAAAGAATCGGACGGCCAAGTGATCTGGAGTCACGACTACGAGTGTCCTTACAGCATCTCTTATCCGGCTGGCCCGCGTTGTACTCCCACGGTTGACGGCGATCGCGTGTATATCCTCGGCAGCGAAGGGGATTTGCGATGCCTGAAAACGACGGACGGTGAATTGGTCTGGCAGAAAAACCTCAAAAAGGATTTTTCCGCGGAGGTGCCGATTTGGGGATTCTCGGCTCATCCGCTCATTGATGGCGACTTGCTGTACACGATGGTCGGTGGCACGGGGCAAGGCGTGGTCGCGTTCGACAAGATGACGGGTGAAGTGAAGTGGAAAGCGCTTGACTGTAACGCCGGCTATTGTCCACCGACCATCATAGAGCATGGAGGCTTGCGACAGTTGATCATTTACCAACCCCAGGCGGTGGTCTCGATGAATCCTGCGGATGGCAAAGAGTATTGGAGCATCCCCCTTGAGCCGCGGTACGACATGTCGATTTGTCGACCCATGCTGGATGGCGATTACCTGTACGCGAGCGGCATCGGTAACCAGTCGGTAATGATCCAACTGGATCCAGAAGAGCCGGAGGCCAAGGAAATTTGGCGGGGCAATCCGCGAAATTCCATCTTCGGTGCGAATGCGACGCCACTTTTTGTGGATGGGGTTCTATACGGCAGCGACTGTCAGGTGGGGAAATTTTTTGCCGTTGATGCGAAGGACGGCGGTCGACTATGGGAGACCTTTGATGCCACCCGTCCGGACGAAGATCGTCGAATCAATCACGGCACGGCGTTTGTAACACGGCTTGGCAACAGCAATCGCTACTTGATCATGAGTGAGGTGGGGGATCTGATCCTTGCCGAACTGACGCGAGACCAATACAAGTCGCTGGGACGGTTTCATGTACTCGAACCGACCGGTGAATGCTTTGGCCGGAAAGTCGTCTGGTCCCATCCAGCCTACGCCAACCGCACAGCCTACGTTCGCAACGACAAGGAAATCGTCGCCGTTAGCCTGGAGAAATAGCAGGTCTCCGATTTCGCACGCGGTACGCCGGGATCTCCTGGTCGGGGCCAGACCTGGTTTTCGGGAGTTTTCCGCCGCGTAGTCTCAAGACTCGATTCGTCATTCGCAAAACGATACTGACGATCTTCTTGAGAAATGCCCGCGAGTCCATTGACCCGTTACCAATCACCTGCTTCAGTTACCAGTGCGGGAGCGCGTCGCATTCCACAAAGAGGACGGCTGAGTCAAACCACGAATCGCATCAGCAATCGCCGCGGTGGCAGACAGGCTGCGCGTCAACACCGTGTCAAAGGGTGCCCGCCGAGCCCGATCAAGCGCAGCCTGGGCAATCGCGATCGCCGGATCGTCACCCACTTCCAGAGGATCTTCCGGCAGCGCGTCCCAATAAGGTCGCCAGTCGGTGGTCACCGCCATGAATTCACGCAAGCCGAAGGGGGCCGACAGCGCCGCCTGCAATCAATGGCAGGCATGTTCGTACACCAAATCGCGCTCGTCGGTATTGCATAGCCCCCAGTCGGGCAAATTCCTGCCGTGGAGCCCCGCAACCAACCAGTGGCAAATCTCATGGAAAATCATCTGGGCCAGAGAGTCGTCGGGATCGAGATCCGTAGCATCGGCGATCGTCAGTGTCCCTTTCCCATCGTAGGCCGCGAATGCTTCGGCCGATCGCCGGATCTCCAATCCCAGGTCCGCCGCAGCCCGCAGCCAAATTGCGTCGACGGGGTCTTCATAGCGATAAACAACGGTGCGCTCGGACATGAACAGCCTGTTGATACTGACGATCCTGAAGGGTTTGCGGACATACTGGTCTTACAGCACGTTTCAGATTTCCGGGATAGTCGAAAGTGCGATGCCACCAACCATCCTTGAAAACATGCGTCCTGAATGCAACTTTCAAAACGCAGAATCAACATCTTGCCTGCTCGGGCTGACGTTGAAAGCTTGAGCCGACAAATCAGAACCTACATGATAACATCACGGAAGGTCATCTCAGCCCTAATCAAAACCGTTACCAATAGACTTCGACAGATGATAAGCAATCAAATTTCCCTGATCCCTGTTTTGGGTTTGTTATTGTTCGTAGGTTGTCATGAGAAAGCGGAAAAACCTGTGCCACAAACCAGCTCCTATGCCATTCGATTAAAGCCCGGAGAAGATCTCAAGAAATCGATCCAGGAATTTGTTGATACCAAACAGATAGAAGCAGGCTGGATCGCTTCCTGCGCCGGCTCTCTCACCAGCTACCACATCAGATTTGCCAACATGCCGGAAGGCAGCAGGGCATCCGGCCATTTTGAAATTGTTAGTCTTTCAGGTACCCTTTCGACCCATGGAAGCCACCTTCACATCTCTGTGAGTGACCGTACTGGCAGAACGATTGGAGGACATTTGATGGATGACTGTATCGTTTATACAACGGCAGAAATTGTGATCCAATCATCAGCCAATCTTCTGTTTACCCGTGAAAACGATGGCACGACCCAATGGAAGGAACTGCAGATAAAGGAAAAATAGACCGATGCCCGGTTTGCCCCCTCGCCCTTCGTACCGGCGCACTGATTCACTCCGCGGCGGTACCTGGCTTCAACGGATTCCAGATCATGCAACATCGCTGAAGAATCCTTCCCGGCATTCAACATCGTCTCGGCATCAAAGCGGTCGGATGATCGGCTCCGGCATATGGCGCCTGCATCTCTAACTGGTCATCAACGCTTCATTGTGCTCTGGGGCCGCTGAGGTTGGCCTTTTTACTGGAGCCCGGAGCCAGATACCGTCAGCCCCCTTCTCGACGATTTTGATGGTGGCAGAGATTACGGGAAGCTACAGACTGCTCCTTCCCACATTGTGGGTATCCTCCATCTGCTTCATCCTTTGCCGCAACTGGTCACTCTACCCGCACCAAGTCGATTCGCGGCTGGATTCGCCGGCGCATCTTGGCGATTTCACGGTCGATCTCCTCGCCGGACTGCGGGTCCGGGACGCCTATCGGGCTCGCCCCGAGGGGATCACATTCCATGAGGAAGATTCGTTGGACACCATCGTGCATGCTTTGGCGCGCAGTTCGGAGCAGCGGTATTTCCGTGTTTACGATGCCGACGAACAACTGGTGGGAATTTTCTCGGCCGAGGATGTCCGACGCTATCTGTACGATGACGTGCTGTGGAAGATCGCCAATGCCCGCGACGTGATGACGGAACAGGTGGTTACGCTTTTTCCCGATGACGACTTGAACCATGCCTTGGGACAGTTTACCGCATTGAACGTGGACGAATTACCAGTCGTCTCGCCAGACTCTCCGTCGCACGTGCTGGGCTTTCTCCGCCGGAAAGAGACGATTGCGCTCTACAATCAGAAGCGACTTGAGATGCAAAAGCGGAAAGAGGCCGAGCAGACCTGATTCAAGTGCAACCAGCCGGGGCTCGGTCGTCGAGTACCGGTTTCGATGCTTTGAGCCCAGGAGGAAGTGGCATCCGAAGCGCCACACGGGAAAACGGTCCGATCATCGTTGATCGATACTTCCGGGAATATCCGGCTGGGGAGACCCGTTTGCTGTTCTCCCAACGCATTGGGCAAAGGCCCTGCTGTTGGAACGAATTTCCAGCACGCCATTTGTGGAGCGACGTGGTAAAGGCCGCCACCTCAAGTTCAATTCCGTCTACTGGCAGAGCCTTTTGCCACACAGGTTTGGGCTTTTTCTCGTTGAGCCTCCGGGTCTGCTGGCAAAAATTCCGACACATTCTGCGTCGGCGTTGAAAACACAAATCGACAACGCGCTCAAGTCTCGTTGATTGCCTGGTCGACAAGGAGCTCGGCTATCTTGCGAGCGGTAGCGGCCGTTTGGTCGTTGCCAGTAACCTGCCGCAGCGAAACGGCACCTTCGACGAGCACCATGAGTTGATCGCTCAACTCCACCGGGTCAGTGGCTCCGGCGGCCTCGGCAGTGTCGCGCAGAAACCGTCGAGTCGCGAGTTTGTGATTCGCCGCTTCCATGTGCACCGGGTCGTTAGGCAACGGAAACTCAGCCGCCGCGTTGATAAACTGGCAGCCTCGAAAATCGGGCGAGGTAAACCATTTGTGCAGTACGTCAAAAATTGCAAGCAATGCCAGTCGCGGCTGGGCATCGCTCGCTTCATTGACTGCTTTCACGAACCAGTCCATTTCCCAAGTGTGTCGACGTCGTAGAACTTCGCAAATCAACGCGTCTTTGCTTTCGAAATGGTTGTAAAACGTGGTCTTGGTGACCCCCACATCCTTGAGGATTCGATCGAGTCCGACAGCATGGATGCCGTGCAGGTAGAACAGGTCGGTGGCACCATCCAACAGTCTTTCCCGGGTCTTTGTAGCAGTCTGTCCATCACCAAAGAGTTCGCGTGACGACTTGTCGGCATGTTGTTCGCTCACGGTATTACTCCCAAATCCCCTGGGGGTGGCAGGCTGTGCTGTTGATCTTGACCTGCAGTCAACCCGAAGTTGACCGGCAGTCAACCGACTTTATGCCATTATGACGCTAAAGTGCTCATGAGTCATCCACAACCTCTATACGCCATTGAAGGGAAAGAGTCATGAGCACAACCACACCATCCACAATCGCATTCGATCAGAATCAAAGTGAAGCCTTTGCGGGCCGTCTGATGGGCATGCTAAACGAAGCTGCTTTGTCAATGATGGTATCCGTGGGGCATCGCACGGGGCTTCTTGACGCGATGGCCGGAATTCCAGCCGCCGGTTCGCAACGGATTGCGGAAGAAGCCGGACTGAATGAACGTTATGTTCGCGAATGGCTGGGCGCCATGGTTACGGGGCGCATTGTGAACTACGATCCCAATTCAAGGACCTACCACCTGCCTGCAGAACACGCGCGATGGCTGACTCGCAGCCATTCTCCGGAGAACATTGCGGTGACTCATCAGTGGACGAGCGTGCTGGGATACGTCGAATCGGAGATCGTGGACAAGTTCCAAAACGGAGGTGGCGTGGAATATGGATGCTTTCATCGCTTTCACGAAGTGATGGCTGCCGACAGTGTGCAGACCGTGGTCTTGGCGCTGACGGATCACATCCTGCCGCTGGTACCAGGGCTGGGCGATCAGCTTCAATCGGGCATCGAAGTACTCGACATCGGTTGCGGGTCAGGCAAAGCAGCCTGCGCTCTGGCACGTGCATTTCCAAACAGCCAATTCAGGGGATACGATCTGTGTGACGACGCGATCCATGCTGCGAATCAGGAAGCGGAGAAATCGTCGTTACAGAACGTTTGCTTCGAGACACGGGATATCACGCAGCTGAACCCGCCACAGCACTACGACCTGGTGACTGCCTTCGATGTCATTCACGACCAGAAATCACCGGCGGTAGTCCTGGATCAAGTTTTCGATGCGTTGAAACAGGACGGCACGTTTCTGATGCAGGACATTCGCGCCTCAAGCTATCTTGACAAGAACATGGATCACCCGGTTGGCCCATTCCTTTACACGATCTCTACGATGCATTGTATGACCGTTTCGCTGGCACAGGGTGGCGATGGCCTGGGAACCGTCTGGGGCGAAGAGCTGGCGATCGCAATGCTCGGAAAGGCCGGATTCCAAAATGTTCGCGTCGAGACGCTCGAACACGATGTCCTGAACAACTACTATCTGGCAACCAAGTGAGGTTGCCAGCAGTGGATGGCGAAGATACGGTGCGGGTGATCGTGTTCTGCCCGACGTTCGATCGCGTAGCGACCAAACTCGATCAGACGCGTCTTGCCTTCGTGAAGTTCTAGGCCAAACTTTGCCACCCGCGTGCGGAGTTCTTCCAGACACGCTGTTGCTTCTGCATGGCTCTCGAAACCAATCACAAAGTCATCCGCATAGCGAACGACAACCACATCTCGGCGGCAGTGTTGTTTCCGCCACCATTCGATCCATAGGTCAAACACATAGTGAAGGTAGACGTTTGAAAGGAGCGGTGAAATCACCGAACCTTGTGGCGACCCTTCCGTTGTCTTTGACCACTGACCTTCTTCGATGACCCCGGCATGAAGCCACTTGCGGATCAGGCGAAGAATGCGTTGATCGCCGATGCGATGCTCCACAAACTTGATTAACCAAGCATGGTCAATCGCGTCAAAGAAACCTTTCACATCGGCATCCAAAATCCAGTTCACCTTCTTGCTCGTGATCGCAACGCTCAGAGCATCGAGTGCCTGATGCTGGCTGCGACCCTGGCGGAAACCGTAGCTGAAGCCGAGAAAATCCTGCTCGTAAATGCTTTGCAGGACCCACAACACAGCCTGTTGGACAATCTTGTCCTCCAGTGCCGCGATGCCCAGTGGTCGCTGGCGACCATCCGGTTTAGGTATCCATGCACGCAGAGAAGGCAATGCCCGGTAGGCTCCCCGGTGAATGCGGTCATGGAGGGCAGCGATATTGTCCTCCAAGTGATGCTCATAGTCGTGCCAGGTCACTCCGTCGACTCCCACGGCTGCCGTCTTCTTCAAGTCGAAGAACGCTTCGTGCAGCAACTCGCAGTTGACATGATGTAACAAGGCAGTAAATTTGAGCTTGCTGTCCTTGCGGGCAGCTTCACGCACGCCGTGCAGCCCGCTTGACTTGCGCTTGATCCGGCCCGGAGTCCGGGGCAAGGCAGCCTGTTTGGCGTTCCTCTTGGTTGAGCCGCTTTCCTCGCCCAACTCCGCTGGTGCAGCTGCACCCGACAGTTCAGCACTGTCGTTGTTCGCCGGGGTCGAAGGTACTATCGGCTCATCTGACTTCCCATCAGCGTTCATGTCAGCAGTGCCCTCGGAGAGGTTCGCTGACCGTTCCGCACCGCAGCGATATGCCACCCAGCGATACGGAAACTGATGGGATCTCCCGGTTCTCGCGCTTGGAATGTCCATGCATGCACAGGTTCACTGACTCCGCCGCGTTCGTCATCCACCTTGCCCATAGCGGTCGAGACGATGTGGCCTTCTCCCTGACAGGATAAGATCGGCACGCGAAAATGAGGATTTCGGAGCTCAATAGTTGGCCTGCATTTCCTCTTACCGATGCTACACCCCCGATGTTGCCATCGACAGCGTACGGTTCGAGGCCAAAGTGATTGGCTAAATCTTCCTTGTAGGACTCTTTCATTCCCTATTCCAAGCCGGTTTATCCCGGCGCTTTCCCTGTCCCCGCAGCTTTCCCTATTTGTACCTTGCCCCGAAGGGATTGAGGAAAACCTCAATCGTTGTTGACGTAGGAAACAATTCGTTTTGGCAACTCGCATTTATCTACGTCGGAGACCGCGATCTCAATGCTTGCCGTCAGACCTGTCCCACGTTTATCAGCGTAAACAGGGAACGGACGAAGTGCTGCCGGTGCAGTTCAAGCTCGCAGGGTATATCATAGTCGGCTGGAATATCTTGTACGAAAGTCCTGGCCCATCGCGATGTTGGATTTGTGGATTGCTGTCGGGGTGATGATCACAATTTGCGCGGCAGCTGGTGGAATCGCCTATGGATTTTTGTATTCGCAGAAACAACCTCGGCTGATCATCGGTCTAATGGCGATGGCAATTCTAGGAGCTGTGTTGTTTCTGTTTCGCTTGCAGGGGCACTTGATGTGGGCGCGATTCGTACCCCATTCGGCCGCGATCATCTATACGAGTGTTTCCGCAGTCCTTGCAGCGCTGGCCGCTGGGTGGGGAGCCCGACTTCCGGACACCCCGAGATGGCGTCGCACCGTCGTATCCGGGTTGCTCGCGCTCGCTTCACTGGCTGCAATTCTGTGGCCGATGATTGCGATTGCGTTGCGTCCGCCGCCAGAAGGTCAAAACGAATGGGCAGGCCCGGTCGCACTTCAGACGTCGTGGGCAACCTGTAGTCCGGCAGCCGCCGCCACGCTGCTCCGAGCCGAAAACATCCTGGCCAACGAACGTGAGTTGATTCCGTTGTGCCTGACCGATGAAGCTGGGACACCAACGTTGGGCATGTACCGCGGAGTAAAACTAATGGCTGACAAGCAGAATCGTCAGGTTGAAGTCGTCGATCGAAGCCTCGATAAACTGATTGCCGACAATGACTGGCCCGTCTTGATGGCGGTTCGCTTGCCGTTCGGAGTGGATGACCCGCGTTTTGTCCAGGAATGGGGCTGGATTCCCGGCATGGGACATTCCGTGGTTGCGTTGGGTTTCGCTGTCGATGGTCACCTTGTTGTGGCTGATCCCGCATTCGGATTGGAACGTTGGACCAGGAATCAGCTGGAAGTCTTATGGCAGGGCAACGGTATTCGAATCAAGTAGATGATCAACACGTTGGATCGGACGCGAGTCACAATTATCATAATCTTAACGAGGTTTGAATTACTCCGTTGAGCCTTTTTTCCAAGCCTCATGGGCTGGGATAATTCTTGCAGCACGGCCCCATAGTGTTCACAGAGACTCTGCAGTTTGGAGTTCCGATCTGGATCGCACCAATCCGTTTTGATAACCGCCGCTTCCAATTTGTCCGGGACGAGCGTCTTGCGCGCTCCACCAACGTGCCAAGAAGGATTCTCCAGAAATGCGATCAGGTTGTCGATCGTCTGACGATAGACAGCCTCAATGTAAGCCTTGCGAGAATGATTCCACCAATCGGTGGGCGCTATTTCAACCGTGGCACAGTCTGAATTCGTTTCACAAAAACCTGAAACGGTGGCACTTTTTCGGAATTAGCGCAGAGAGGGCATGCTGTGATAGCGATGCTTGTCGTGCTGAAAAATCTTGTCTGCATACGGCCGAACGTCTGGCAAATCTGTTCGCGACACGATTAATCTCTACCTGGCGTGTCTTCTGGCTCACAATGACCAACCGAACTTAACCTCATCCACCGAAGAAATCCGCACCAAAACGGAGCTGGAGATTTGGATCGACTTGTCAAAGGCGATTCGCCTGATAGCACATCCATAGCCTACTACCTAATCGAAGTTGCAAAAATCAGGAGGCTACTTGGCAAGGCAAGAAGATCCGCCGCCAGGAAACACAATCGTGAAGCGAGGGAATTCAAGGCTCACGGACATTCACTTCGGGTTTGAGCTCAGCACCAAAAGTTGTCGGCAGTGAAAAGCTTCCTTTTGCGCTTACATTTGTTGCCGAAACCTCCCATGATTACGGTCACGCATCGCAAGCCCTCCGTGCCTGATGAATCGGTTAACAATGAACCATTGGGTGAGAGAGGTTTTTTACCTATGTCAGTTGCTGACTATCACTTATCAAGAGCGACGTGCCATTCGACGATGAAGCCGACGCAGTTTCGGAATCTCGTCTCCTATTACGGGCCGCGACGAGACTGCAGGATGGCCACGAACTTCGGTGCATCTCCGAGATCAAGAATCCTTTAAGGCTGCCAGTTTTAGCGGCCCGCCAAGAGGCCAGTAATAGAACTGGCATCATCAATGGGGTATACTTCGTCACCTCGATGCTTTAACCGTCTCTCGTAGGAGCTGATCATGATACGACGATGCGTCCCAACTGCCCTGTTTCTCTGCCTCATGTCGAACGCCGTGTACAGCGGCGAGCCGGTTAACATTCTGAATTACGTGCGTGCAGAAAGCGACATGCAGTTCAAGGGCTACGCCGTCAAGGCTGGCGGCGTCGGCAAGTTGATGCACTTTCGCGAAGTGTACTCGGTCGAGAACCAGACCACGATTCGCGGAAATCGCGACACACTTTACTCGTTCGGCGTTTATGACTTGACCAGCCCGGTAACGATCATCATGCCGGAATCTCCCGACCGATTTCAATCGCTTCTGGCGATTGATCAGGACGAGTACAATCCCGTGCTTAAAAACGGCGCGGGTAAAGTGACGTTCACGATCAATGACGTTGGCACGCGATACGTGATGCTGGTCGTCCGCACCTTCTGTGATCCTAACAACCCGGAAGACATGAAGAAGGCTCATGCACTTCAGGACGAAATCAAAGTCGAACAGGCGTCAGCCGGGAAACTTGAGTTGCCGGATTGGGACAATGCGTCGCTCGCGGCGACTCGTCAGACGCTCAACGTTCTGGTTGCGAAGCTGGACGGCCTTCCGAATGCCTTTGGTAAAAGGGGTGAGGTCGATCCAACTCAACACCTGCTGGGCGCCGCGTTTGGATGGGGCGGCAACCCACAACGCGGGGCAATGTACTTCAACGTCACTCCTGAAAAAAACGACGGCAAGACCGCTTTCACGTTGACGATGCCCAAGGATGTGCCCGTTGAGGCATTCTGGTCGGTCACTGTCTACAACGAGAAGGGCTTTTTTACGCCCAACGACCTCAATGCCTACTCTTTCAACAGCGTCACAGCCAAACGGAATCAGGACGGCACTGTGACGATCCATTTCGGCGGCGACGCAAATGCCACTAATTATCTGCCAATCACCGACGGCTGGAACTATATCGTCCGTTGCTACATCCCCGGCTGGCCAATTGTCGAAGGCAATTGGACGCCGCCTGCTCCACAACCGGTCGAATAAGGGACGGAAACAGGAAATGGTCATTCGCTGACCAGGTCCCGATGGATTCGCCGGGCCAACAACCCCTGGCTGACCCACCCCGAACTTACGTGCCCGATGCTTGTGAGATCTTCAAAATGGCCGTGGCATCCATCGGGACGGTTTGGGATTGGCAAGAAATTTGACAGAGGTTCGGTAATCCACCGATCTGGCGGGTTTCTGCTATCGACAGGTTGGCTCACATTCTGTTGCCCCAGTCCGTTGCCGCGTATAACTGTAAAGAAGCCGATAGGCGTCAGGTGGAGATCGCACGAATGACTAAAGACTTGGAATGCAGCTCATGAGTTTATCAGTCCTTGGTATCGGTACCGCGACTCCTGATCACTACGCCGATCAATCGGTAGCGGCCGAGCTGGCCCAGCAGATGGTCTTTGGCAAGGAAGAGGAAGAAGACTGGTTTGCCAAGGTTTACGAATTGTCGACGGTGGAACATCGAGGCAGCATCCTTTTGGGTGCAACGAACGATTACACCACGGCTCAGGAATTTTACCCTCCGTCAACGGCGACGGACGATCGCGGTCCATCGACGGCCGCACGGATGCAAAAGTATAACGAACATGCATCGATCCTGGGCATCTCGGCTGCCCGGCAAGCGCTCTTCGATTCCAACACTCTGCCGGACGAGATCACACACCTGATCACGGTTTCCTGTACCGGTTTCGGCTCGCCCGGTATCGACTTTGACCTGATCGAACATCTCGGCCTGTCACCCGGTGTCGGCCGCGTGCAAGTCGGCTTCATGGGATGCCATGCTGCGATCAATGCGTTATTGGTTGCCCGCGCCATCGGCGAAGCGGACCGCCAGGCAAGAATTCTGCTCTGCTGCGTGGAGCTCTGCAGTCTGCATTACAGCTACGGCTGGAACCCGTCGAAGATGATCGCCAACGCCCTATTTGCCGATGGTGCGGGGGCATTGGTTGCCGGTAATTCGCCCCACCCCACGGAGAACTCCTGGTCGATTCGCACCACGGCTTCGCAGGTTCTGCCGGATTCGCGGGACGCCATGGGTTGGCAGATTGGCGACCATGGATTTGAAATGATTTTGGAGCCCAATGTTCCGGATCTGATCTTCGCCAACTTGCGACCTTGGGTTGACCAGTGGTTGGCCGGTCAGGATTTGAGCATTTCAGATATCGGTTCGTGGGCCATCCACCCGGGCGGCCCGCGAATCATTCATAGCGTGGCCGTGGCGTTGGGTTTGTCGCCCGAGGCCACCGAAGCCTCGCGTTATGTTCTGTCCAGTTATGGCAACATGTCATCGGCGACGGTGTTATTTGTGATTCAGCGTTTACAACAGCAGAACGCGCCAAGGCCCTGCGTGGCCCTGGCGTTCGGACCGGGCCTGGTGGTCGAGGCCGCGCTGTTTGATTAAATCATCGAACAGGCGATGATTCGAACCAGGGGACCGGTTTGACGGGGCATGGCATTTGTATCGCATGATCATCGGGAAATCTTGTTCCAACCAAAAGCAATCGATCCGGTAACGCTGTGATCACTCCTGCGAAACTCAACCAACGACAACTGATCGGCGAGATCATGGATCAGCCCGATCTGGACGAGCAGCACCACATTGCCGCACTCCGCGGTTTGTCACGCATCAACCGATTCAGCAACGCCGGTTCCGTGATCTGGCAACCCATCGAACAGTTGGCCAGAACGATCGACCGTCCCTTGAGGATCCTTGATCTGGCCACGGGTGCCGGTGATCTACCGGTCCGTCTCTGGCAACTTGGCCAAAGGTCCGGTGTGTCGCTGCATCTTGCTGGTTGTGACAAAAGCCCGACAGCGCTGCGATTTGCCAGAGATAACGCCCAACGGATTCAGGCGAACGTGGAATTCCTTGAGATGGATTTGAGCGAAAACGACATTCCCGGCGAATTCGACGTGATCCTCTGTTCCCTGTTTCTGCACCACCTGGAAATTCCGGCGGTAATCAAGTTGTTAAGGCGCGCCGGAAATCGCGTTGGACAAATGTTGATTGTCAGCGACTTGCGGCGCAGTTACGCCGGCTACCTGCTGGCCTGCGGGGCAACGCGCCTGCTTTCGCGTTCGCACGTTGTGCATGTTGACGGACCACGATCCGTGCGGGCGGCCTTTACCATCCCCGAAATCAAGCAGCTGGCCGTTCAGGCTGGACTGACGGACGCCCAGGTTGACCGAAAATGGCCGTTCCGGTTTTTGCTCACCTGGAAACGCCCATGACCCTGCGAGCCACGATCAACCTGCCAACCGCAGCCGCCAGAACCTGGGATGTGACGGTGGTGGGTGCCGGACCCGCCGGTTCCCTGGCCGCGAAGCAGTTGGCACAGCTGGGCAACCGCGTCTTGCTGGTTGACAAGGCAGCTTTTCCGCGCGGCAAGGTTTGCGGCTGCTGTCTAAACCATAACAGTCAGACGTCCTTGCAGGCAGCGGGGCTGGGAGACCTTGTCAGCGATTTGGGCGCCGTCTCGATTCACCACTTGCGAATTGGCGCCGGCTCCCGATACGCCGAATTGCCGCTGGGCGGAACCGTCAGCCTTTCCAGACAGGCCTTTGACGCGGCATTGGTAACGGCGGCGATCGCAGCCGGAGCGGATTTCCTGCCGCAAACCGAGGCTCGACTGGGGGCTACGACCTTCGGCCGTCGAACATTGAAACTACGCCACCCGGAACATCGCGGCGAATTGCAAACCAGAGTTCTGCTGGCCGCCGATGGAGTCGGCAGCGGGTTGATGAAGGGGACGGACGGGGTGGGTTCTTCAATCCAGGAACATTCGCGACTGGGTGCCGGAGTTGTTATCGATCGTGATGTAGCCGGTTATCGGCGGGGCACGATCTACATGGCATGTGGCCGTCATGGATATGTGGGGCTGGTCCGACTGGAGGACAATCGAATGGACATGGCGGCGGCACTGGATCTTAAGCCCCTGAAGGAAGCGGGTGGAATGGGCGCGTTGGCAACTCGTATTATTTCCGACGCTCACTTTCCCGAGGTGCCAGGTCTTGCTCAATTGAAATGGCAGGGGACGCCGTTCCTCACGCGACGGGCCGGACGCGTCTACGCCGACAATGCACTCCTGATTGGCGATGCCGCAGGTTACGTGGAGCCTTTTACGGGAGAGGGTATGGCCTGGGCGCTGGCGAGTGGCCTGGCGGTAGTCCCCATCGCCCATCGGGCTATCCATGGATGGAGTCCGGCGCTGGGTGAAGAGTGGTCGCGAGTTCATCGCCGGGTGGTGCGACGGCGGCAGTGGTTATGCCACACTCTTGCCAGAGGGTTGCGGCACCCCCGCCTGACCTGCGGCGTTGTTCGTTTCGTTTCGCGTTTTCCGGTCCTCGCCCGGCCCTTCACACGAGCCTTGTCATCGCGGGCTGATGTCCCGACCAACATCAGCACGCTGATTCGGTAGTGCGAATCGGGTATCCAAAAACGTACGACAAGGTGTTCTTTCATGACGCGTTGACCAGGGCGTTCGCAAATATTTTCGCGTAAACCGACTCGTAGCCGTCGACCATTCTTTCAATCGAGAAATGCTGTTTGACGTGCTCGCGACAGGCGGCCGGGTTGATTTCGGATGTACATTTAACGGCTTGCACTGCCTCCGCAACGTCATTGACCAGAAATCCAGTGGAGCCGCCAGCGAGGACTTCGCTGCAAGAGCCGCTATCCATTGCGATCACGGGCACTCCCGCCGCGTTGGCTTCTGCCAGCACGAGTCCAAAACGCTCGGGAATCGTGTTCAGGTGCAACAATGCTTTGGCCCGTGCAAACAAGCGGTTCTTGCCTTCAATATCGACTGGGCCGAGAAATCGAATCAACTGGCCATCAAGGTGTGGTTCGACTTGTTCGCGAAAGTAGGCTTCGTCCTGAATGATCCCGGCAATCAATAGGGATATTCCACTTTTTTGTGCCACTTCGATCGCCAGGTGAACCCCTTTGTCGGGATGAATCCGCCCGAGGAAAATCAGGTCTTCGCCGCGGGATTCCCTCAGCGGATAGAGTGAACAATCGATTCCGTTGTAGACGGTTGCCAGATAATTCAGTCCAGCAGCCCGATCCGAATTACTGATGGAGACAAAGTTTCCGTCGCGGTACTTTTGATACACGCGCATGATTTGCGGTGATGAAAACCCATGGATCGTGGTCAGCACCGGGGTGTTAACCAGCTTTGTGTAGGTCAACGCCATGAAGTCGTAGTGACTGTGAATCAAATCAAATTCATCGGCTCGTTCAAAGACTTCGGAAATGTGCAAATATTCTGCAACCTTTGGATCAAGCGTGGCGTCCTCTTCGTAACCCCTATCGACGACGCTATGCAGGCGGCCCGCCGTCACAGAGTCTGCGGTGGCAAACAGAGTCACGTCCCAGTTTCGCGCAACGAGTCCTTCGGCGATGTTACTGGCGACCGTTTCCCAGGCCCCATATTGACGCGGCGGCGTTCGCCAGGCGACGGGCGAAAGAATGGCAATTCGTTTCCCCATGGAAGCGGCCCGAGTGATCATGTTCTGACACGATTTTTACTTTGCATTGCTGCCAGGACATCCTGAACAGGGACGGTCGCGAATCCGGTGGCGTGATCGGCTAAACCATATGGAATGAATAGCACCTCGTTGTGAATCAGTGCACCGCAGGTATAAACGACGTTCGGGACGTAGCCTTTACGTTCGCTTTCGTTAGGCTGCATCAGCGGTTCGTCAAGTCGTCCAATCACCTTACCCGGATCATCCAGATCCAGCAGAAACGCACCGATGCAGTACGTTCGCATCGGGCCAACGCCGTGACTGAGCACAAGCCATCCCGCTTCGGTCTCAATCGGTGATCCACAGTTGCCAATTTGAATCCACTCCCAAACGTGCTCTGGTTTGAGCAACAAGCGGCTTTCATTCCAGAAATGAATGTTGTCGGAATAGCTCAAGTAGATACTCTCGTTATCGTGCCGCGCGAGCATGGCATAGCGTCCGTTGATTTTTCGCGGGAACATCGCCATCCCTTTGTTCTGAGCGGCAGGTCCGTTCAACGTACTGAAACGAAATCGCAGAAAGTCATTCGTTTCAACCACTTCTGGCATAACGACCTTTCCATCGAATGCAGTGAATGTGGCGTAATAGACGCAGCTATCGTCATCGTTTTGAAAGCAGACAAACCGGGCATCTTCAATACCGTTGCTTTGTGATGGAGTGGCAGGAAACAGAATCCGTTGCGAGAGCTTTTGCTCGTGTTCGAACTGGACTTCATAATTGGATTGGGCCAGCATCCTGATTCCGTTGGCGACCCGATGATCTTCACGCAACACACCCTCCGCCTGGTGCTCATGCTGCAATTCCGAGTGAATGCAGGAATTCAATTCATCGATCCCGAACGATGAATTTAGCCGACGGGTAACACGCTGCGAAAATTCACAATCCAAACCCAATTCGTCCAGCTTCCTCCTGAACAGGCCCTTTTCGAAGATTGAATCAGGGACTTGCCTTGCTTCGGTCAGGAATCCCCTGGGCGGCTCGATTTCAATTTTGTTATCTGGATGAATGACGCCGGTCCGAAAAGTGATCGATGAGATGTGCCCTTCGCCCGTTGCCCGGAGGCTAAGTACGAATCTCAATGCACCGTCCGGCAAATCCCTCTGATCCACGTGGGGAACAATCGAGGGATTAAACAATGCGGCGGATTCCAGAGAGTACTCAGCGAGAAAACAGGCGCCGATCAGAAGACGCTTCTGCTCAGACAGTGCCTGGGCGGAGTCGCGGTCACGGCAGACTTGTTCGAACCGCTGTTGAAAACGCCCGTGCAGACCCTGGTGTCGCTCGGAAAAGTCTCTGGTAAGGTCCTCCAGCACAACGCTCGCCCGGGTATCCGGAATCGAAAGAACCCGTTCAATGATCCGGTCAATACGCCCGGAATCGCCCGGGTTGAAGGAACGCAGTAAAACCCGCGACTGATCTGGTTGCAGAGTGAGTCGAGAGCGTTTGATGTTAATGGCTGGTTGCATTTATGTTCAACCGTTTTTCCAGGTCAGGGAATCCGCTTCTACGATTCCAATCGTACGACAATCATCAAGCGACATTGCCAACCTGTTCTCATGGCTGAAAGACGGCTGGCTGGTGACCCACAGCAGTTCGGTCCACAGGTACGACAAGGTTGATTCGGCGCCTTGATTCAGGTTCAGCCCCGACGAATGAAGCCCGTCGCAGCAGGCGCCCGCATGAACATCAATCAACGATTTCTCGATGCTGTTCTGGCCGGCAAACCATCGTTGGGCGCGCAACGCAGCATGCAGATGCTCCTGGTTGCTGGTTCGCTCGAATCCGGCGAGTGCGGCCGCCATCATCGTGGATGCTTCCACCGGTTGTTGATCGAAGGCGGATTTTTCTTCACCGCGTGGATACCAGTTTTGATTTCCGACTGGCCAAAAGAAACCGTCAGCTGACGTTGCCAGATTCAGAAACCCGAAAGACGTTTCCGCGATTGAAAGAAAGTCGTCATCGGGCCAACATTCGCTGGCATCGAACAACGCGTGAGGCAAGACCGCGTTGGCATAAGTCATCCGCGACTCAAACCAGAACCAGTCTGGTCGTTGCGAACGATGATAACAGTCCGCCAGTCGATCGGCTGCCGACTTGGCGATGATTTCCAAACGTTCGATTCTCGACACGTTGGCTCGACACAACAGGGCCCAAGCCTGAATCAAATAAGCTTGCGCACGAAGGCTCCTTAAATCGGCAATCGCAGCCAGGCTGTTCTCCAGCAGCTCGCGTGCCACCAATCGAATACCATCAGGAAGATGACTGCCGACGACTTCCGCCAGCGCCAGAACGGCTTGCCCCTGGCAGTCCCCGCATCCGCCCGCATCAAGCCAGTCCCTTTGGAAGCTCATGAAATTGTGAAAACCCTTTACCGGATGCCGGGCATGTTCGAGAAAGCTCAAGTAGCACGTGACCCGCTCCAACATCGTATTATTCGGATCACGTTCCCATAGACGCACTGTCAAACGCAGCGCGCGGGCATTGTCGTCAGTTGTATAACCGCTCTCGCGCCTGGGGATACTGTAGATCGCATGCTGGATCAGGCCGGTCGAATCCGTCAGGCGGTCGAGATGGTTCAGGGGAATCGAAACGGATTTTGCCATCAGGCTTCCTTCTGCAAACGATTGTCACAACTGTTTAGTTCGAGGGTGGACGTGTATGAATGAAGGCTCGCAACGCGGCTGCGCTCGAAAACCTCGACCATCTGTTGAAAGAGATCCAGATACATTTTGCCGACACTCGGCCAGAACATTGGCTTCGCGTACTCGTAGGCTTGAATTCGCATTTCCTGCAACAGGACCGGATCTAGTAACAATCGCAATGTCGCCTCGGCCATTGCTGTGCTGTCACCAAAGGGCACCAGCAGTCCTCTGTTGTCAGCGAGAAGTTCTTCAGCGTAGAGGAAAGGTGTGCTTACGACAGCACCAACCGTTGCCATCGCATAGGCCATCGTGCCACTGGCAATCTGGTCTTTACCGGGATACGGCGTGACAAAAACATCACACGATTGCAAATGACCCAGCAGTTCGTCGAGGTTAAGGTAACGATTGACAAACTGAACATGCTCACGGACGCCAAGCGATTCGGCCAGTGTGGTCAAATGCTCCCGATAGATTTCGCCTTCCTGGCGTTTCACCTGGGGGTGAGTGATTCCGACGATCCGATAGACGGCATCGGGGCAGGCGTCGACGACTTGGGGCATTGCACGGATCATCTGTTCCAGCCCTTTGCCGGAGTTGATCAGGCCAAAAGTACAAATGACCTTTCTGCCGCCAAGCCCCAAATGGTTTCGGTGCCTGATGTCCCGAGCAAACGGAGCGACCGGAACGCCATGCGGGATCACGTGAATGGACGATTCGGCGACTCCGTAAGTATTTTTCAGCAAGCCTGCTGCAACCCGGGTCATCACGACATTGGCGCAACTTCTCTTGGCAATCGCGCGAACCAGTCGCCGTGGTGTTGGTTCTGGATTTGTCAAAAGCGTATGAAAGGTGGTTACGATCGGTTTTTCGCACTCGTAGACAAACTCCATGATCCGGCTGCCCCAGTCGCCCGGATACAGGCCAAATTCGTGCTGCAGACTCAGAATGTCACAGTCGTTGGAATTCACGACATTTACGGCACTTCGATACGCTTCCCGGTGGTCGTTCCGAATCGTGTGAACGACGCGGGACCGACCTGCAGGTTGTTCGGACAATTTTTGAATGGCCACCACAGAAGATGCTTTACCGCCAGCAGCCAGATCAACGGCGTCTGCGGAGTCTTTTGTGAATGTCGCAAGCCCACATTCCTCCGGAGGGTAAGTAGACAAAAACAGTGGGCGTATCATGGCTTTCCCCTTGAGAAACATTCCTTGGTCAAAATCGAAAACCACCGCGACCAGAATTTTGATCACGATGTAAGCAGTTCAATCCGCCGGTATCCGGGGCACCACTGCCAATTGGATTAGCGATGCGAGGATGGACCGTAAACATCCGCCTTGAACGCCAGGGCGCAGTGCTTCTCGAGCTTGGAGTTCGGCTGGTTGCTCAACACCTTGGCAACCGCCTTGATGGTCTTTACTTCCTGCGTCACCAATGCGTTGCACCACCGGTCCACTTTATTCCAGGCTGTATTCAAAGGGGTGGTGACGGAAGTCGATTGTGCGAAACACCCGAAGGTCCCTGCCGACAACTGGCTCCCGCCCCCCGGTAGACCGCATTCTTGGCCGTGACGCGGCACTAGTGCCGCGTCAAATATTGATCTTGGGGTTGGCAACCTGATATCGCCCGGTGAATCTCAGAGAATTTCGAGATGCCAACCCCAACTTTAAAGCTAGACGCGGCACTAGGTATAAGGGACCGAATGTTTCTTGCCTGCCGAGACGCAAGACGTTTTGGAGTCGTCTTCCGCGCAAATGGTCACGCGAACCGGCATGCCAACCTGCAGGTCGTCTAGCTTGCCTGGCTTCCCGTTGCACGTAACTTTGGCACCCTTGATCAAAGTATGGTGATGCTCATCACCGTCAACGCAGGTCGACGTGATTTGATTTCCGGACACGCTGACAATTTTGCCTTCATGAATCTCTGGTCTGGTTTCTTTCATCGCGAATTCTCCTTTGGAGCTTGCGATTCACTGACCGAATAATCGCAGATTGCAACTATCTCGGCTAAACACTTTCCCATCGTTGTTTTGATTAAAATACGAAAGCGGTGGGATTCCCTCGTGGAACTGTAGACTTGCCCTACGACTCGGGGGGAATTTGGGATTTCTTTTCCAGAGACGCAATCTGGATTGCGAACGTGAAATCCGTTTTCCGGGTGACCACGCCAAACTTCTGGGCCGGTTTCGATGCCTTGCAATCACCTGAAACAACGTCCCACGTCGATTTGATCTTCTCGTGCAGCTTCATGGACGGCTCCTTGCCATTGTCCGCGTTCATGATCAGTTCGGGCGGGCTGCTACTGGCAAGGATGCCAGCAAAAACGAGGGATGTGCGGTTCCTTTTTGGGTTCGACGCTTCGTGAAGACGAATGATTGTCTTTTGTTTTTCCGACATTTTTTGGGCACTTTCCTATTACGATACAAAATCAGTTGACTTGCACCGAAGCGACTTCTTGCGGTAACAGCCGCGATTCTGCTGGAATCCGCACCTGCCGCGGTCGCATCGTCGAATCAGAGCCTCCATGAACAGTCACCCTTGCACATTCAAACAACAAGACGGTTTCGATGGCTTCCGCGTTTAGCGGCGCTTCGAGCACCAGGTGCATTCCAGCCTGCAGGCATCGCCACCTCATCAAACTATTGGCATACGATGCGAATCCGATAATCAAGGGTGATCGTTCCGGAAAATCAAGACGCAGATGTCTCGCAACGTCACATGCTTCACGGCTTCGAAGATCAACGCTCAGCAACACGGCATCCGGACGGTTGTTTGCGGCCATCCGCAGTGCCGTGATTCCATCTTGCGCCATTTCCACGGCATGCCCAAATCCACCAATCATTTCAGCATTTGCAACGGCTCGGCTCTGGCCGTCAACGATCAGGACTCGGAGCAAACCAGGGAGCGGACGAATTCGTGGAAACTCCTCATTGCTCGTTGTCTTTCGTTTGGTTTGTTTCATTACCGGAAGTTGGCAAGTCATGAGTGAGTTCATTTTTCCATCCTTGTTGATCAAAAATAGTCGCAGCCTGGCCAAGGCTGCCATGTCTGGTCGAAGCCATTCGCGACCTTTTGTTTGTTGAGTTTCAGAACCGTCAGCGCACAAAAAAACCGATGTTGCCCAACGCCCAGGCGTTATCGGCAACATCGGCTTACATTTTATCGAGCTCCCTGTTGATCAGGTCGCCCTTTATCTTGTCATCCGAAAATGTATTGTGTTGAAGAGAGTCATTCGGCTTTTCGTTCCGCACTCCTCTCTTCTCTGGTTCACCCTATCAGTTATTCCAACCAGCACAATGGCCTATTTGATCTGTTCCTTTTTTTGCTTTTGAGCCTTTTGTTTCTCCCTGGGCTATGTTTTGCCTTTTTCGTTTTTCTCTTTTGCCTTTGTCTTTACTACCGCCTTTTTCGCGATGAATCTCTTGTCAGGAGCGCCGTATGGAAAGATCGAGTTGTTATCTTGATTGGGCAAAATGAATTTGCCACGCCATCGGTGGACAACTCACGGTCACTTGACGATGCGAGGCATTTCAATCACGGGCATGGCTTCAGATTCATTTGCAAATTGGTAGCTGGTTGTTTCTGGATCAAACCGGAGTCTGTATTCAACGGGAACTTGTCTCGCTTTTTCCTGTTGTGCACGTAGCACCACCGCCATGGTTGCGGCTGGCAAGACAGGTTGCGTCGGATCAGTCGCGTCCAGAATGACCAGGCTCAGGTAAATGCCATTGTTTTCGGCCGCGTTTGCCGCGGCGATTTGATTGGCCAGATAACGCTTCACCAGCGGATAGGGAGTCAAGAGTTGCCTGGCAAGCTTGATGAATTTGTCGTAGATCGGCTTATCTGAAAAACCATAGACACAAATACAATGCGTGCCTGGATCGGCAGAATTAATCGTCGGGCAGATTGGTTGATTCCCGCTCTTTAACACGTAGCAGGGAGTATTGGCAAAGACGGTGTTTGGGGACATCCTGGCGGCCTTGTTTGAAAGTGTTGAAATGGATCGCGGCACGGGCCAGCAGTAGAGACGAAACGCTATCGGCACCATGCCAAGCGGATCGCACGACTTTGGTGACGTCATGAATGCCCGCATTAACGAGATGTTCGTAGTGGTTATTCCAGGCGTTGAATCCAGGCGTTGAATTCGCAGCTTCGTGAGCGGAATGGTCGAATTGAAAGAACACGGGAATGATATGAAGCGTGTAAATAAAATAATAGATTCGGTTACTGATTAGCCTTCTTGAGGCGGCATTATCCTCAGGCCGTCGTCTTCCGCCCTCTCGATCGAATCTGAATCCGTCCGATCATTCAGGGTGACCGTATGGGGATTTGTTTCCGGGTTCAGAATGTACACCTGGATAATCGCGCCCGTGGCCGCCGCGTAAACGAGTGAACCGGATCCTGCTTCCAGTTCGCTAGTTGATTCTCGAACAGCTCTTCCTGTAACTCTGGCAATTTCCTGTTTCATCGTGTTTAATGAGCTCAGAAAGAGTTCACGATGCAAGGCCTGCAGTTGATTGGATGCATTCGGGACCTGACAAAGCTGTTTCTCTGCCATTGTCAAGGCATCCTGCAAAACCATGACCAGAACGTCTCCAGCGAATGCGACATCCACCTGCCTGGGAGGAAGACCAGTTCGCAATTGTTGCTGTGCACCGGCGATTTCCGCCAGTTCTTTGACGCAATTGCGATCAATGATGCCCATGTTAAGCCGCTGACCTTCCAGAGAGTTGCCACAAAAAAAGCCGACACAAAAACACCGGAGTGTCTTTGCATCGGCTTACTTATTGCTTGGCCTTCTGCCGTGCAGACTGCCTTCTATTTAGTCATCCGAATGAAACAGGAAAGCGGGGTTGTGCCTGCTTGCTTCACTGATTAAGTCTACGCCAGGGCTGATAGGAGTCAATGGATAATGTTTCAAGAGTCTTTTGTGCGTTGGCTCGCTTCAACATTCCTTGATCAGCTCAAGAAGCGGCAGGATCGAACTGCATTTCGACGACCGAACGCGCACCGGCAACATCGTTTCGGCATCAATTCGATAGTCGCCGCAACACAATCCGTTTGCCAGAGCGCGTCACGATCTGATTACCGGGTCTTCCCGCTGTGACGCGGTTCTAGTGTTTCCTGACTTCGCGAAATTTGGGCGCCTCCGGCAAAGTAAAAACGACCATTTCCTCCCCGGAAATGGTACTGATATCGTGATGCAGACTACTCGGCTTGATGCCGGTAATCTCTTCAACGAGCTTCTCCAGCTTGGGTCTCGCGATTTCAATTAGTTGCGAACGAACCTGTTTTAGTAGATCGCGTCCTTTTTCTGCCGGCAGTTCCGCCACGAGGTGCTGTTCTGCTGCCGTCAGTACTCCCTGCAGGCGTACGACCAGAATATCTTCAATCAGGTGTGTCCGAATCTCTTTAGGTCCTCTGCCCATGTATTCCAGCTCGAAATGTGACATGCCCTGGCAGATTGCAGCTTCAATTTCTCCACGTGTTTTCAAATTCGGCTCCCAGCTGGCAGGGAAATGCAACACCTTCGTTGGCTGCACGTGCGGCCAATCGTCTTACCATTCTACCAAATTACAAACAGACCAGTTGACCCCAAACGACTGGAACTGGAAACGCGATCCGATGAATTTGTCATGGACGCGAAATTTCGCACCTTCGTTAATACCATCACCCGATCAGTGCTCCACGGCGGCCTCCATTTCCAAAGCTGGGCCCTCGCCCTCCGGCTCACGCACGGCGTCAATCATCTCTCGCACGTTGGCGCTGGGCGCCGGGAAGAGCGGGGTCAATGCCAACGTCACCGCAAAGTTCAAAATCATACCAATGGCGCCGATGCCTTGCGGCGTAACACCATTTCTGAACACGCCAAACGTCCATGGCGACATGCCATTGAAAACGCAGTTGATGATGTAGAAGCCTGTCAAGCCGATTCCGGTAACCATACCCAGCACCGCCGGAACCGTGCCGACGCGTTTGCTGAAGATGCCCAGCACGATCGCAGGGAAGAAGCTGGCCGCTGCCAATCCAAAGGCAAATGCCACGACCTGCCCTACGAAGCCGGGTGGGTAGATCCCAAACAGACCGGCAATCACCACGGCCACGCCGATCACCGCTCGACCCAGTAGCAACCGTTGCTTTTCGCTTGCCTGTGGATTGATCACGCGGTAGTAGAGGTCATGCGCGACACTGGATGAGATCACCAGCAACAGGCCGCTGGCCGTTGACAGCGCGGCAGCCAAACCGCCGGCGGCGACCAGCGCAATGATCCAGTTGGCCAGCTCGGCCATCTCAGGCGTGGCCAACACGATGATGTCCCGATCCGGACCCGAAAGCCCCTGCTCCCTTAACGCGACACGTGCGTCACTTCCCTGCTGGCCGTGCGATCCGATCCACAACGCGTGTTCTCGCTCCAGACTCGCCAACTGGTCCCAGCTCAGCTTACCCTTGCGAAAGATCTCGTTGTCGCCAGCATTGGAATAGCGCAGTTGACCGTCGCCATCGTCAAGCCAACGAATCAAACCGGTCTTCTCCCAGCTGGCAAACCAGGCGGGAAGTTCTTCTGTCGATTTACCATTGAGACCCTGAATCATGTAATATCGCGCGAAGCCGGCCGTGGCTGGCGCGGTGAGGTACAGCAGCGCGATGAACAACAACGCCCAGAAAGCGCTCCATCGGGCCGCCTTGACGTTCTTGACCGTGTAGAAACGGACGATAACGTGCGGTAAACCCGCGGTCCCCGCCATCAGCGTCAGCGCAACCAGGAACACGTTCGGCTTGTCCCAATGGCCCACGAAGGTATCGGTATAACTGGCAAATCCCAGATCGGCATGAATCTGGTTCAACTTTTCAAGCAGATAAATGCCGGTTTCGCCCCCCGTCAGTTCCGGCCGTAGCGTCGCTCCCAGCCCCGCTTGCGGCACCGCCACGCCCGTCAACTTGAAGCTGATGGCGATGGCCGGCACCAGAAACGCGGTGATCAGCACCCAGTATTGGGCGACCTGTGTCCAGGTAATTCCCTTCATGCCACCCAGCGTGGCATAAACCACCACAATCGCCATGCCGATACAGACACCCACATTGATATCGACTTCCAGAAAACGACTGAAGACAACGCCCACGCCGCGCATTTGACCCGCGACATAGGTAAAGCTCACGAAGATCGCGCAGAAGATGGCCACCAAGCGGGCGTAGGTACTGTCGTAGCGGTCGCCGACGAAATCGGGCACGGTGTAATGACCGAACTTGCGAAGGTAGGGTGCGATCATCAAGGCCAGCAGCACAAAGCCACCCGTCCATCCCATCAGGTAGATGCCACCCGCGTACCCCATGGTGGAGATCAAACCGGCCATGGAAATGAACGATGCGGCGCTCATCCAGTCCGCTCCCGTTGCCATCCCGTTGGCGATCGCGGGTACGCCACGTCCGGCAACGTAGAACCCGGCCGTGTCACCCACGCGGCTGATCCAGGCCACGACAAGGTAGAGGCCGAAGGTCAAACCGACAAAAATCCAGGTCCAGAGCAAAACGCTCATGGCTGGCTCCCTGAATTCTTGCGCCCACTCTCAAGTTCGGCTTGGTGCCGGGCGTCAAGCCGGTTCATGAGCAGACAGTAGACAAGTACGATCAGAACGAAACCAATGATGCTCCCCTGCTGGGCGAACCAGAAGCCAAGCGGATAGCCGGTACCGGGGAGATTGAACTCGTTAAGCTTGTCGGCGAACAGGACTCCACAGCCGAGACCCACAAGAAACCAGACCACGGTGAGTACAGCCATGATCCGCACGTTACTTGACCAGTAGCGACGGAGCGACGACTGGTCCTCGGGAAGGTGCAGGTCGGGACCCGGATCGGCCGGGGAGTCGTCCGGCACCATATCATCGCTGATCATCGCGATTCTCCTGGGCGGCGTTGCCTGCCGCTGATTATTGTCTGCCATCGCCACGGCCGTAAACCGTGAGCAAGCGGGCCGGGAATCGGTTCCTTCACGTCGTTATCCGCGCGCGTGCATCTGCCGCTGTTTGCCCGAACCGTTCCCAGTCAACGATGTCACCTCGGTTCGGCCTTCTCGGCATTGGGGCTTCAGGTACCCGCGTGCAAAATCAGACTCCTGGATACACGGTCGAGTCCGGCCAAGGGTGGTTCACCGCATTCATGGGCTGCACCCGTCCACTCCGCATCACAGAAACTGTGTCCAGTTTATCAACGTCGGCGGTTCCCAACCAGTTCCAGGAGGCTTAAGCCGCAGTTACAGATTCCGGAAGCATCAGCAGCGAACCAACGAGAAAACCAATCGCCCCAAACAGAGTGAAAGACATTGAAATGGTGATTAACGCGTGGTATTCGGAAGGCAGTGACATCGCAAACAGTGCCGAAAGCATGAAACCGATGCAACCCAGCAGATTCGAGAATACAACCCACCAGGAAATATCCCGTATCTGCCAAGACCAGTGGGCATGACAGGTTTCGATGAATGCCAGGTAACCGGACACGAGAAACAGGATCGAGCCGACAAGATCCGGAATCCAAATCAGGAAATCCTGCTGCCACCAGTTGAGAGACGGAAGCATCGCATCCAACGTGTTGAAATTGAACAGAATGGTACCGACGAATTGCAGCGCTCCACTTGACCAGCCAATATCACCTGGTCGCCAACCGAAGTAGGCGGTTTGACAGGGAGCGGACGCCTCTCTGGGCACAAATTCGCAGACATTGGCGGCCTGGTAAAGCTGCAGATAAGCGGCAATCGTGAATGGGATCGAACCCGCGAAGAACATCCCATTGATCTGCGCTGCATCCAGTGACCATGACTTTGACAGGGACGGCCACAAGCTCAGGACACCCGCGCCGGCGAACAGCACCGCGCCGAGCGCGAAAACGACGCCGATCCACCAGTTCAGATTCCCGGGCCTCCAGACGCATCGCGACAGCATGGAGGCAAGTATTTCGAAGTCCAGCCGGCCATAATCGAGCAGACCTTTTCGATGGCGCCGCGAGTTCCATATCCGACTGGATTGATCGGAAAAGCGGTAGACTCGTTGAGTCCGGAACGGCCACGGACCCGTTTCCTCAATGGCAACGACGTCCAAATGTTGATTGTTCAATGGCGGTACCCGCAGTTTTTGATCCTTCGATGATTGGGCCACTGGATCAACGACCAACGTGCCGTTCGATCAAGACTGGTGGCGGTTTCGCCGAGTTCGTTGGGCGGTTCGCTCGCGGTGGTGTGGAGGCGTCGCGGAATCGGCACTAATGCTTGAAGCCGCTTGCCTCTTCGGCCGTCAGCGACGCGTGGACCGGGTGCTTCTCAAAAAACTGCAGCGACCGTTTCATGTCGTTCAGCAGTAGAACGGCCAGATCGCGACTGACCCCGTGCCGAACCAGGATGCGCTGGATCACCAGTTCCTGCTGGTTGGCTGGCAGGGAATAGGCGGGGACCTGCCACCCGCGGGATCGCAACATGTTCGCGAAGTCGTACAGCGTAAAGCCCTCCCTGTTTTCGTCTTTCATCTTCCAACACAGGGCCGGAATGCCGGCTTCCTTCTGACCGTTGAAGAGAATTTCAAACGGCCCCAGTTTCTCGATTTCACGGGCCAGAAACTGGGCCGTCTCGTAGCAGGCCGAGTGAATTCTGCGATAGCCAACTTTTCCAAGCCGCAGGAAGTTGTAGTACTGGGCCACGACCGAACCGCCGGGACGCGAGAAGTTCAGCGCGAAGTCAACCATGTCGCCACCCAGATAGTTGACATGGAAGACGAGGTCTTCGGGAAGATCCGCTTTTTCGCGCCATACGACCCAGCCCACACCCAACGGCGACAAACCAAACTTGTGGCCCGAACTGTTGATCGACCTGACTCGTGGAATGCGGAAATCCCAAATCAGGTCGGGTGCACAGAAGGGGGCCAGAAACCCTCCACTCGCGCCGTCCACGTGCATCGGAACGTCGAGTCCCGAGTCCGCCTGCAGTTTGTCGAGCGCGTCCGCGACCGCTTTGACGGGTTCGTACTGGCAGGTAAATGTCACGCCCAGCGTGGGCACCACACCGATGGTGTTTTCATCGCAACGCTTGATCACTTCTTCGGGCGACATGATCAGACGATTTTGCTCCACGGGAATTTCTCGCAATTCGATGTCCCAATAGCGTGCGAACTTGTGCCAACAGACTTGCACCGGCCCGCAGATCATGTTCGGCTTCTCGATCGACTTTCCGGCCGCCGACCGTTTCGCCCGCCACCGCCACTTCATGGCCATACCCGCCAGCATCGCGGCTTCGCTGGACCCCGTCGTCGAACAACCGATGGTGTTGGCTGCCTCCGGTGAGTTCCACAAATCGGCCAGCATGTGGACACAACGGGCTTCGATCTCCGCCGTCTGCGGATACTCATCCTTGTCGATCATGTTCTTGTCCATGCACTGGTCCATCAACGTGTGGACTTCGGGTTCCGCCCATGTTTGACAGAATGTCGCCAGGTTTTGGCGCGAATTCCCGTCAAGCATCAACTCATCATGGACCATGGAATACGCATCACGGGGATCTTGCTCCGATTGCGGGATCCGGTATTTCGGCAGGCTGGAGGCGAGATCGCCTGAGGCGTAGATATCGTCGAACAGGTTATCGCGGATCGAGTCTTTCTCGTGCAAAGGCATCGGCTTCTCCGGTTGATGGTTGTCTTGATTGCAAACTGATCAGGTGACCGATCAAAGCGGGGTTACTGGTAACTTACGACACAACTCGTCAGGCAGTTGGATTACGGGCAATCAGGTCAGGACGCGGCGATAGACCATTCAACCGCGTTTGCCGGTCAGGTCCAAGCCACGAGGCGATCTTTTTGTCCATGGAGAAGTTCATTTCTGTCGTTTATCGGTATCTCTTTATCCGGCGTTTCGTCCTGTTCCCGTTCAACATAGTCAATCATGCTGGGCTTCGACCCCGGTCTGCAATCCAGTTGAATTTTCTTCACTTCGCTGCCGATTTCGGCGACCTGTCCGGTCATCGTCTCCCATCCCCGGTGTCCGAAACTGCCCGGTATTCAAGAAAAAATGGACGTTTTATTAAACCGGTTGCGACTTACTGCCGATTTAGATGTTGAACCATTATTTGTTGCAACATATATTAAGCGTATGAGAACCACCACACGAGCCAAATCGGAGAGCCTGGCGGATCAGCTGGGCAAACGCCAGCCCTTCGCGAGCCCGCGACAGGAAGCGTATCTCAATCTGGCACGGACGCACGAACAAATGGCAGGTGAATTCTCGCGACTATTCAAGCAGCATGGGCTGTCCGACCCGCAATACAATGCGCTCAGAATTCTGCGCGGTGAGAAAGAACCGATGCAGGTCTACCAGATCGCGGAGCGGATGGTATCGAAGCAGACCGATATCTCCCGATTGGTAGAACGGTTGGTCGCGGCGGGCTGGGTCAAACGCGAACGTTGTGGCGAAGATCGGCGGGTCGTTTGGGTCTCTTTGACGGCAGCCGGCACGTCACTGCTCAAGAAACTGGATCGTCCCGTCAAGGAATTGCACGATTCCCAATTTGGTGATCTCAGCGACCGGGAACTGAAGACGCTTAACCGTCTGTTGTTCCGGGCGCGGAGACATGGCGATTAAAGTGCCTGTTTTTTTAACCAGCTATCTGTTGCAACACACACATGCGAGACGAGGTGGAATCAACTGAGGCGGACCGTGTTAACCATCGGTGCCCAGGCCATGCTGGCAAAGAACCAATCAGGAAACCATTCAGCATTCCGAAAGGAAGAAAACATGAACACCATCGAAGCCATTTACCGTCGCCGTTCGATCAAGCAGTTTGATCCAGCCCATCAAATCAGCGCTGAGCGAAGAAAACAAGCTGTTGGAAGCAACGATCCAGGCTCCCACCAGTTTTAATATCCAGCATTGGCGGCTGGTGATTCTGCGAGATCCAGCGCTGCGTCAGAGGATTCGCACTGAATTTGGCAACGATCAATCTCAAATGACCGACGCGTCGTTGCTGGTTTTGTTTACAGCTGACATGAAAGCGTGGAACAAAAGCCCGGAGCGATATTGGACCAACGCGCCGAAAGAAGTCGCGGATCTGCTGGTCGGTTGGATGGAGCCGTTTCATGAAGGCCGGGAATGGTTGCAGCGGGACGAGGCGCAACGCTCGATCGGCATCGCCATGCAGACCCTGATGCTGGCCGCCCAGGAACTGGGCTACCAATCCTGCCCCATGATCGGATTCGACATCGAACAAGTCGCCAAGTTGATCAAGCTTCCGAACGATCATGTGATGGGGCCGATGGTGGCCATCGGAAAAGGCACCAAAGATCCCTGGCCCAAACCGGGCCAACTGTCGCTGGACGAGGTAGTTATTGACAACCACTTCTGATTACTGTGAACCCATTTTCAAACCAGGAACTCCGTCGAACCCGGCTGTCTACGGTTTTGCGGACAGCGGGAAAACCTCTAGAACAAGGAAAGAACTTTGGAAGACTCACGACGAACATTCATCGGGTTAACAGCTGCCGGCTTGATCCACCTGACTACCCAACCGCTGGCCCAGGCCACCCGTCGCACCCGTTTAACCACCTTGATTCGCCGGGCTGCGGAACGCGGACATACGAACCTCGGTTGGCTCAAGAGCTATCACAGTTTTTCGTTTGGAGACTATTACGACCAACGGCACATGGGGTTTCGGTCGCTGCGCGTGATTAACGATGACAAGATTGCGGCCGGCCGCGGTTTTCCAACCCATCCGCATCGAGACATGGAAATCATCTCTTATGTTCTGGATGGTGCATTGCAGCATCGGGACAGTACCGGCAACGGCTCGATCATCAGGCCCGGCGATATTCAACGCATGTCAGCGGGAACGGGCATCACGCATAGTGAATACAATCCGTCTCCGAATCAGTCCAATCATTTTCTGCAGATCTGGATCGAACCGGCCCAACGCGGCTTACGCCCCAGCTACGGACAGAAGGCCGTCCAACCGGTAGCGTTGGAAAACAACCTGGTCCTGATCGCCGGTAACCAGCCGGGCAGCTCCAACGTGATCATCAATCAGGATGCGAAGATGTTTGCCGGTAAACTGGAGGCCGGTAAACAACTGGAGTACAGCATCGAGCGCCATCGTCATGGCTGGTTGCAGGTAGCCCGTGGAAAACTGTCGGTCAATGGTACCCGGTTGGCAGCGGGGGACGCGATTGCCACCAGCCGGCCGACAACATTGGTACTCAACCAGGCCGAGGCGGCGGAATTTCTGCTGTTTGATCTGGGCTGATCCTGAAACAGAACACCTTTTTCAAAATTTCCAGGAAGTGGAGACATAAGATGAGCGATGTCAGGCAACGAGAGCAGGACCTGAATCAGATGATTCTCAACGGGCAGGCGTTGGAGGCATTCGAGAAATTCTACGCCGAAGACCTTGTCATGCAGGAGAATGACCAGCCACCACGAGTTGGCAAAGCCGCCAACCGCGAGTTCGAAGAGCAGTTTTTCGGATCCATCCGGGAGTTTCACGGTGCGACGCTGGGGCATGTGGCGGTCGATGGTGACGTCTCGTTTTCAGAATGGACATTTGATGTCACATTTCAAGACGGCAATCGCGTTGCCAATCCACAGGTAACCCGCCGAATTTGGAAGGACGGCCAAGTCGTCCATGAGCATTTCTATCATGCCTGACAATGACTCGTATAATTTACGGCTCAAGTGACGCAACTCGGATGTTGACCGGCCATTTGAACTTGACTGGGGCTGGCAGAATTCCAGGCCACGAGAACCGCGTTGGTCCAGGAACGGGTGCTGCCGGTTGGATGAACGCTGCGCTTGTCTTGGGTGTACCCATTCCGCCGTTTCGATTCCGTCGATGGTTGCCTGACCGCAACGTGTTTTTTCCAAACCCCGCTCAGCACGAATACCGGAATTATCGCGAAAGCGAATTGATGTAGTTGCTGACGCATCATGGCTCAGTCAGCTTCATGTTGGGATACGATATCCAGGTGCACTTCCCGCATCGGGAGCCAGAAATCGTTTTCCATTTTCGGGTCGTTCGAGCGAACGATGTTCAGGCTCACCTGCAACTTTTTCAACGCCGTGTCAAATTGGCTCTTCGTACACGCCAGTTCCTCAATGGCACGCTTTCGCAGAGCCCCAGTGTAGGCCGGTTCCATTCGAATCAGGTCATACACCTGCTGCGAACGCAAATCCAGTTCGCTGACCGGTTGAAATGCCTGGGGATAATGCTGGGTTTGGAAATACTGCATCTCCATCAACACCGCGTCTCCTCCTGGCAGCTTGCCATAGAAAACCGCATCCGGATACGTTTGCGGAATTCGTGTCTTCCAATCCCAAACCGCCATGACTCGCGGACTCCAGCCACCCGCCTTGGGTTTCTGATCGGACAGAATCGTGTTGTCCCACAAAGACGGGTATGGCGAATTCCGGCTGCCAAACACAGTGCAGATTTTGTGTTTCAACACGAACTGGTAGGCATCGTCGAAGGTCTTGAGCATGAAAGTAACTTTACAAGAAACGTGGCCTGCAAAAGGCCAATATGGCCATCGCATCATTGACACCCGGATTCATCGTAGGCGATCCGCAAATTCGATGCTGCTACCGGATGCTCCACGGGCGCGGAAAAGACGCGAAAAGCTGATGACGGGTCGTATAACCGCGCACCGAAACCACATTTCCACCATGGATTGACCGGTCTTGGCCACCCACGGGCGAGTTGAAGCGGTTGCCGAATCAAATCCTCGATTTTTGTCTCGACAGGAGCCTCGACCTCCCAAAAATTCGATCAGGAGCTGTTGTCTCGGCAGGAGCCTTGACCTCCCGATATTCCGATCGGAATTCGAGGGCCAAGGCGAACGCATGCTGAGAATTCGCGCTCCATCTGGCCACCAATGGCGCCCAATCAACATGCTCCTATCTTCACCGGGTCCAAATACCATTCTGCAAGGGTTGAAATGAACAGCAATTCACAACGTGCCATACCGGTTCTGGTCTTGGCATTCATGATTCCGACAATTTCATTATCTGCCGATGACGATTTCGTTTATCAGACCGTGGCCGTGACCAATCAGGCGGTGCCTGGTCTGCCCGGGACACTGATTGACGCGATTAGTGCGCCCCCCGAGATCGGGGAATCCAGTCAAGTATTGTTCAAACTTGTGCTTACCGGAGCTGGTATCGACGCATCAAATGATGACGTGTTACTGGCCGGGCGCAAGAACCATCTGACGATCGTGTACAGGGAAGGTGACACGCCGCCTGGTTTCGCTGGCAGTGTCCAATTCCACACGGCGACGGCATTGGGAATGGACGGCGATGGTGATTCCGCATTTTTTGCAGAATTCACTGGACCGGGGGTCAATCCCACCAGCGACTCGGGATTGTTCCGAACGGTAAATGGCGAGCTGCAGACGTATGTGGTGGAAGGCGATTCCGCACCGGGAGCCGGTGGGGGCGTGGAATTCGATGACCTTTTCAATGCCCGATTGGGACGTGGGGGCCATTTCGCATTTGGTCCGCGACTGGCCGGACCAGGCGTCAATGCCGACAACAACCGCGCGGTCTACAGCGAGCAACAAGGGATGCCCGTGTTAATGGTACGAGAGGGTGACCAGATTCCGGATGCTCCGGCCGGTCTGTTGTTTGAAGGGGTATTTCCTCTGAATAGCCTCAATCGATTTGGGGATGTTGCCTTTCGGGCCAACGTATCCAATGGCACCCAGGGAATTTTCTTGAAGCTGGGTAATGACCTGCAGTCGCTCGCCTCCTCGGGAACCCAACCTCCTGGGGCGGCTCCGGGAACGATATTTACCGGCTTTGAGTCGCTGGGTTTCAATGATGCCGGACAAATCGCCTTCGAAGGGCGGATGATTGACGGAACGGGCACGGTTGCCGGTGGTATCTTTTCCAACGTCTTGGGTGTCGTGCAACCGGTGGCGACGAAGGGAATGCAGGCGCCCGGCGCGCTCCCTTCGCAAATGTTCAGTCCATTCTTTCAAGCTGCCGTCCTGAACGGGGTGGGAGACACCGCTTTTGTCGCCACCCTGGAAGGTGCGCTGGTTCTGGCGTCTAACGATCAGGCGCTATTTGCAGAACGAAACGGTGTACTGCAGATGGTCGCCCGCGAAAGTGTGTTTGCCGCCGACACCGGTGCCCGGTACGGTGAATTCGTTCAACTCTCTGCCAACGCTACCGGAAATCTGGTATTCGCCGTGACCTTGACGGGTACTGGGGTTACGCCCGATAACGACGACGCGATCTTCATGACCGTCGACGGACAACCCAGCCTGATCGCCCGCGAAGGCGATCTGTTTGATGTTAATGATGATCCGCTGGTCGAGGATATGCGAGAGATCGACGACGTATCAATCCAACTCGGATCAGGTGGCGAAGATGGCAAGCGTCTGTGTATCAATGACGCGGGTCAGGTTGCCTTCCGGCTTGGATTTTCCGACGGAACGCAAGGCGTCTTCCTGGCTACGCCAGCATTCCTGCCGGGCGATATCAATGGCGATGGCCTGGTTGATTTGCTCGACGTGGCGCCGTTTATCGATTTGTTGATCAATGGTGTATTCCTGCCGGCCGGCGACATCAACAACGATGGCATCGTCGATCTGCAGGATGTGGCTGCGTTCGTTGATTTGCTTTCCGGTTGATTGCCATTAACCGAGCAGGGCTTTACCAATACAGGGAATAAACAAAGATGAACCACAATCCACTAATGAAAGATACGAATTGGTTGTTCCTCATGATCCGTATTTCGTTTGTCGTCGTGGTCGTTTCGTTGATTTCATCCAGGGGCTTTGCTGATAACAGCTTCGCTGACAGCCGGCTGGCGATAAACCACGGAGGTGACACGGCTTTCGTTGCTGCCGTGAACGGCTTCTTTATCGGTCCTGCCAACGAGGCACTCTTTGCCCACAGCGATGGCAATCTGGAATGGGCGACATGTACCGCAACCATTTTCCGGATCGTTGCGAACGAAAAGACGCCACACCCAGTTAATACGCGCTATGATCTGGATAAGTAACGAATCTCGCAGGAGAGTTGAATTGCGAGTACCGCGTGATCTCATCGCGAGGGCGGCCTGCCCTGATGCATGTCCTGGCCAAGGGCAATTATTCCGTTGACTTTTCCGCATCCATGGTCGCATCGTTGGTCAGCTGATCGAACTGGCGTCGAGACAAACATCACGGGTATGCCTGCCCGTGCAGTTCCGTCGATATCCGGCAAGACCAGCGTACTATTGCGTGGTGGCAGTACATTGGTTTCCCCGCGAATACCGGCGCCAACACGGACTGGATTGCCTTCGCAATCGTCAGATCACCAATACCAAAATTGACATCGCCGGCGATGACCATGGCATCGGAAGAGACAATCAGGAATCCCTGCGTCCGATGTGTTTCCAGCCACGGCTGAATGTGTTCACGCAGATCATTCAGTTGGGTTGAAGCGAGCAGGCTTGCCGCCAAAGTCTCAGGCTCGCAATCACGACTTAATTCCAGGAGTTCGATAGCTGGAAAGTGAACCCGGTCGTCTGCCGCCAAAACAATCGCGTTAGCGCGTTGGCCAGACAGCCAGAATTCCAAAGCAGCAACGTCCGCCTCCACCAAGGTCGAAAGTTGTTCGGCCAGATTCGTCTTGACCGCGTTTTCAACCGACCGACTCGTTATCCACCCAATAACCGCAACCACAACGGCAAATAGTGCCGGACCAAGCCACATTCGTTTTCGAGCAAGCAGATCGCTGGTCAATGCCGATCCAGTCGTCGATCGAAATCGCGAAATATGGGATTGTTGGGCCGAGGCAGGTTGGCTCATGAGGCTGACGGTTGCGACGAAGGGAAACTGCAAACTCTGGCATGAAGATGTTATTCGTCTGCCATGGATACCAATGAATGATAGCGTGGTTGCGTTGAGAATGAAACATTCTGCTGCGGTGCGGTATCCTCTGACCAAAGACGGTTCACCGCAACAGGGATGACGCTGCGATCGCCAGGTTCATCGCCAGCATGATGTCCGGCACCAATTGGCGCAGGGGCGGTCGCCCGCCCACTCCGTACCCGGTGTTCAAAATCGAGATGTCGCCCACTGTTGCCAGTTGAGCTGATTGATCACAAGCTGGGCGTTGGTCATCGAATCGACCAGGCCTCGAACGGTTCCAATCAGTGCGTAAACATCTTTCAAAAAACGGTCGTCGAATTTACGTTGGCTCCGCCGGGACTCCAGGATATCCAACTGTTTTTCCAGATCACGCGCAAGTCGCTGCAACTGGGCTTGCTGCTCCGCCATGGCGTCGCCGGGTTCAAGCCGCGCCCAACGGGCAAACACGTTTATCAAGGATTCTCTTAGCTCGGATGGAATGAATCGAGTGATTTCGGCGAGTTGTGAGTCATCGCGGAATCGCTGATGAGCGGCTTCCAAGGCCTGTAGCCGATTGGAAATGCCGTGCAAGGCAGCGGTCAAGCGCTGCACTTTTTCTGGACGGTTATCAGGATAGAGCCGCTCGTCGAGATTCCTCTGGGCGGCTTGAATCTTCGCGGGAGCCGGCAGGACCATCGAATTCAAGTATTGTTGACGGTTGCGTCTTGCTCGTTCTTGGGCGACAACCGTTTGCGCGATAACTCCACCTGGGGCATAGCCACTCGTTATCCGCATGCAACCACGGCAGAATCGTCGAAAGGCATCCAGTATTTCCCGCTCCGGTTTCATTGGGCTCATAATCGTTTGCACCATGCCGACAATTACCAGGCCCAACATCAACATCATGGCTCCATTGACAATCGCCGTGAATGAATAACTCTGTACATTACTTATTCCCGTCATCATGACAAACGCCGCCAATGTAATCGTACGAAGACCGGTCAAGCGACCGATGAGCATTGTTCTGGCGATGAATGCGAAACCAAAAATGAGCACCAGCAATTCCATTCCCGTACTCAACCTTGGCATCACCAGGAAATAGATCGGGGCCACGAATACCAATACGGAGATCATTGCGGGCAGAATCAACTTCAACATGTTCATTGGCGTGAGAACAGCCAACAAGCCGAAAGTGGCCGCCATGTTGGGCACGCTGGGACCCGTAGGGGGATCGAAATGGATCCAGAAACACCAGGCGGCGATCCAGGAGACGGCAGGCAGCATGGCATGGGTTAAACGCGGCCCATCCCACGGCAGAAACTGATTGCGATCCGCTGGTATCGAATCGGAATCGTCATTGGGGACTTCCGACCAGCCTGTCAGGATGCGCATCGTTCGCAGCAGTTCACGGCTGGACCGATCAAGCAGATTCAATTGCTGTATGAAACTTAGCAATGCCGCTCGATCAAAATGGGAGAGTTCTACAGCCTGTTTGGCAGTCAGTTTCAGCGGGTGAAGATCGAGTAGCGATCGATCATGATCGCCGGAATCAGCAACGGCTTCGCCGGCCGATCGAGCAAGCCAGATGGCATCAATCCGCCTCAGCCGCCGGCCCAGTACTTCGATCAGCGAATGGAACTCGGGCACCAAGCGGTTCAGATCCAGGTGTCGACAATCCTCGATACTCTGCCGCCACAACTCCATCGAACCGCCGGTCGCCCGCGTATTAACTCGGAAGGACTCCCAAACAGATTTTCGTGTGGCCACCGCAGGCGTATCCGCGTAGGCGGCTCCCAGCGTCGAGAACATTTGAGATGCGGTTGCCGCCAGTCTTGCGCGCCTGGCCGCCCCATATTCGGGTGCCTGTCCAGTAGCCAGTTGGCGTCCGTACAGCCCGAAAAGTTCCCGTAGCTGACGCCAGAATTCACGACCTTGCCGGTCGAGCGTATCGCCCGCCCGTCGCGGCCAAATCATCGCGCTGACAGCAGTATAAATCACTATTCCGGCGGTCGTTTCCAGGTACCGGAAGGTGGCGTAGGAGAAAGCGCTATCAATTTTTCCATAGGTCGTCGCCCATACGAGCGAGGGCAGAAATCCTGCCACAAACCAGGCGTACGGATACCGGCTTGATTGCATGAAGTAGCCAACGACGACAAGGTAGCCCGCCTGGTACGCCAGCGTGGCCCAACTGTCTTGGGCGAACCAGGCCAGCCCCAATAATCCCACGCCCAGGCCGATCGTCGTACCAACGATCCGCATGATGCCTTTGTTCAGCGACGCGCCAGTAGTATCCAGGCTGATCAGGGCGATGGCCAAAGCGCCGTACTTGGGCAAATCCCAATTCAGCGTAAGCGCGAGCCAGTACAACAGCACCATGCTGAGAGCAAGCTTGAAGGCCTGCTGTATGCGGAGAAGATACTCGCTGCGATCCGCTACAGGGATGGTCTCAAATTCCGGCATGGCCTCACTTCTTGATCGAAATGGAAGCGGTCATGCCGGACACCAGATGCAGATCGCGGGGGACTTCGTTGAACCGCAATGTGACCGGTACACGCTGCGCCAGCCGGATCCACTCAAAGGTCGGCTGGATGGTCGGCACGAGATTGCCGGGACCGTCGGTTTGCGCCAGGTTAGGCGGATTGATGGCGTAGCCAATGCTCTGGACATGAGCCTCCAGGGGCCGCTCACGATGCCCCATCAAGGTAATGATCGCGCGGTCGCCAGGTTGGATGTGCTTAAGCTTGGTCTCCTGGAAATAAGCATCGACTCGAAACGAAGACGAATCAACAAACAACGCGAAGGGCGTCCCCGCCGATACAAAGGTGTTGCTCAACAAGCTCATGTTCGAAATGTAACCGTCTGCAGGGGCATAAATCGAGGTCCAACTCAAATTGAGCCGTGCCTGCTCCAGCTGCACGTTCGCCGATTGAATGCGAAAGTTGGATTCGCCAGGCTCACCCAGATTGGCTTTGGCCTGATCCAGATTGGCCCTGGCGGTCGAGACGGCCGCTTGAGCCTCTACCAGTCCGTTGTGGGCGCTGGCCAGGTCGGCTTCCGCTTTACGTTTCGCCGCCTGCGCTTGCGCTACGGTGGCCTGGGCCTGCTGCAAGCCCGCATTCGCACTGTCAACTTCTGCCCGGTACGCATCCACTGCGGCCGCTTTGGCCTCCGCGGTCTGTACCGATCCCGCCTTGTTTTGGGCGAGTTTTTTGGCGCGCTCGGCCTCACGTTGGGCTTCGGCAAGTTGCGCCTTGACCTGCGCGATCATGGCGTTTGCCGAGGTCACACCCGACTCGGCCTCCGTTACCGAGGCTTCGGCCGACTCCAGGCCGGCCTGCGCCGCGTCGATTGCGCTTTTGGCAGATGTTGCCGCGGCCTGGCTCTGATTGACGGTGGCTTCGGCAGCTCGGACGGCAGCCTCCAGCTGAGCCACGCTTTGCTTTGCTTGAATCAGTGACAACCGCGCCTGATCGACTGCCAATTGGTATTGGCTGGGGTCAATCTGAAACAGCAAATCCCCTTTGCTGACCGACTGATTGTCTTTAACGGCGACGTTGATCAGATAGCCGCTGACTCGCGAGGCAATTTGAACCATGTCGGCACGCACTTGACCATCACGCGTCCATGGCTCGGACTGGTGGCGGTTGTAAAGCAACCAGGCGCAAATCGCTGCAACCACAATGACGGTGGCGGTCACCAGCTTTGGAATCAGATTCTTCATCGAATCTTTGGATAACATTCTTTTCTCATCGAGATATATTGTTATCGCCGGGGCTTCCAGCAGCAACTTCCTGAGCCAGGGGCCTTCATCCAACGGCGATAACGACGACCAACAGTACCGTTGATCACGGAGGCAGAAAAAACAGACCAATCACGGATGTCAGCATGACCCAAAAGGCCAGAAATCCAATCTCAGGACGCCAAAAATACTTGTTCAGCCCCAACACATTGAGCAGCCGCGTCACGCCAAAAGCGGCCAGGTAACCCAGCAACACCGCAACCAGGAAGGGCGGCAAATAGACCCAACCCAGGGAGATCTCTGACGAAATACTGTCGGCGAACATGGCAAACATGCTGGGCAGGAAAAGTGGGGGGACTGCAAAAGGCAAACCTATTGTAATAGTAGTTCCACCTGGATCACGGTAATCGCCATTTTTAGCGCCACTTAGAATCGGCGTGTTGCATTGGAAATGCCGATTTTCCCACTGGTTCCGTCTATACGGATCGAACGGGCTGCAATTGAGCGAAAACCAGGTTAAGCATGGGAGCAGGACGCCATCTCGTCGCGATGTTGATTGCTGGGAGTTTGCTCCTAATCTCTGGCTGCGGACTGGCTGACTGGGCTCACAATGGCTTCAAGCTCGGCCCCAACTACTGTCCGCCGCCAGCTATTATTGCGAACGATTGGATCGACGCGAGCGATGCCCATCTGGTCGCTACGGTATCCTGTGATCCCCAATGGTGGTCAACCCTGAATGATCCTGTTCTCGACAGCCTGATTCAAACGGCATACGGTCAAAACCTGACTCTGCGGGAAGCCGGCTGGCGGGTGATGCAGGCCCGTGCTGCCAGGGCCATTGCCGAAGGCAATTTATTTCCACAAACTCAACAGGCGTTTGGGCAATATGATCGGGTACTCAACAGCGAATCCCTGGCTTTTCCCGAGACTTTGCGGGCCTTCAGCGAGTGGTCCACGGGATTGAGTCTGGCCTGGGAAGTCGATGTTTGGGGTCGGTATCGTCGATCGATCGCGGCAGCGGATGCCAATATTCAGGTTGCTGTGGGTGACTACGATGCGATTCTGATCTGCCTGATAGCGGAAGTGGCCACCGCATATGTTGACTACCGGACAGCCCAACTGCAACTTCAATACGCGGAGCGAAACTTACAGATTCAGGAAAGCTCGCTGGAATTGACACGGGAGAAGGCGGACCAGGGGGCGACCGGGTACATTGGCGTCTACCTGGCCCTATCGAGCCTGGAGAGCACCCGAGCCAGCATTCCCGATATCGAAATCAAGCTACGGCAGGCAGCCAATCAACTCTGCACACTGCTCGGCATCCCCACGCAGGAGCTTGCGGGACTGCTTGGATCCGCGGCGATTCCGTCAGCCCCGCGCGAGGTGGCCGTGGGTATTCCGGCGAACCTGTTGCGTCGGCGACCGGATGTTCGCGCTGCCGAACGTGCTGTCGCATCACAAAGCGAACAGATTGGTATCGCGTTATCCGATCTGTACCCGGCTTTCACCATTTCCGGTGAATTCGCGTTGGAAAGCGAAAAATTCGGCGACCTGTTTCGATCGACCAGTAGCGCGGGGTCCGTTGGTCCGGGGTTTCGATGGAACCTGTTGAACTACGGGCGCATCGTCAGCAATGTTGAATTGCAGAAGTATGGTCTGCAGGAATTGATTGCCAGTTATCAGAATGCCGTACTGACTGCCAACCAGGAAGTCGAAAACGCGATGGTTGCCTTCCTGCAGACGCAAGAGAAATATCAAGCACTCGAAAAAAGTGTCGCAGCGACCGAAGAGGCATTGAAGCTGTTGACGCTTTCATTTGAGGAAGGCGACATTGATTTTTCGTCCGTCTTCCTGTTGCAGGGAGAGTTGGTCGGTGCACAAAACGATTTGGCCGAGGCGCAAGGCGAGATCGTGATCAATCTCATCAGCCTGTACAAAGCGGTTGGCGGCGGTTGGGAAATCCGTTGTCGGTGCCCCCGCGAAGTTGAACTTGCCGACACGCAATCCGATGTCGTTGATCTTGCGGATGCTGCCAACCCGGATGCCGATCTGGTTGCGACACCAGCCAAAGCAAAACCCGACAACGAGGTTCGTCAAGAGAACTCAGACTCGATTTCCACAGCAAGCCTCATTCGCCAGGCCGTATCCAGAAATAGACCACGACGATTTGCGCATTAACTACAGGCCTGACGGGCAGTCGTGTTCCCGTGTCGATTGTCCAGCAGTCAAATCCGACCGGTTCCGGATGACTCCCTTCTTTCATTCCCTGGTCTTGAACAGGAGTATCATGTTCGGCCAGGACAAGGGGACAGATATTCCAAACTCTCCCATCCAGCGGCAATCTGAGAACGCAACAGGAGCCTGAATCATGGACAGACAAAAAATCGCATTCATCGATTTTGTAAGATTCTTCTTCCTCTACGCATGGTTGGTCCGTGAAATATTAATCGGGTTACTGGGGCTGCTCATCCTGGGCGGTGTCACGGTTTCATACGTGGAAGGCATCCCTCTGGATCAGGCCATCTACTTCGCATTCATCACGGGACTCTCGGTTGGCTACGGAGACATTGTCCCGAAAACGGGATTGGGGTGTGTCATCAGCATCATGATTGGCATGGTCGGAATGATCTTCATCGGCATGACCGTAGCCGTCGCGACCCGAGCCCTCGCGAAGACGATCAAGGAACATCTGGGACACTCGGCATGACATCGTGATGCCGGATCACCGCTGGGCTTCAAGCGTCTCTGAACGTGGCTGAGGTCTCCGGCCCGCATCCTTTACTATTGACGAGTGCATTTTCAGAATTGTTTTGCGCGACAATACAAGCTCGCAGCGCAAGCAAGTGCATCCTTCGAGTGGATCTGTCGGTAGGCCGTCTCTCGTCGTATCGAGCATCCTGGTTTGTGATTTGAAATTCGTCCCCATTCCTCGTTTCGCAGACCATAAATATGGTACATTGATTAAAAATTTGCGCCCGTTCCATAATGAGATCAAACGATGATTCGAAAATCTGGCTTTCGCCCTCGCCTGCGGCATGTTCACCCTCGTTAGTCTGACTTGCCCTGCCGACGACTGGCCGCGTTTCCGAGGACCGCATGGCAACGGTGTCGCCAGCGAATCGAAAGTTCCCCTGCAATGGTCGCCCAAAGCAAACCTGGCCTGGAAAACGGAACTGCCCGGTCCCGGAGCTTCGAGTCCGATTATCGTTGGCGACAAAGCTCTCGTTACATGCTATTCGGGATACGGTCTGAGCCAGGAAGATCCCGGCGAAATCGAGAATCTCGTTCGGCATCTGGTTTGTGTTGAACTGGCGACGGGCAAGAAATTGTGGCAGAAGGATATGCCGGCGTCCGGCCCGGAAGACCCTTACACGGGTATTGGCGTCACCGCGCACGGTTACGCTTCCCACACGCCGGTCTCGGACGGAACCAACGTGTATGCCTTCTTCGGCAAAGGGGGCGTGCACGCGTTCGACATGGAAGGTAACGAACTTTGGCAAGCGGATGTGGGTAAGGAATCCGATCCCGCCCGATGGGGTTCTTCGTCCAGCCCGATTGTTCACGACAACATCGTCATCGTGACAGCCGCCGCGGAAAGCCAGGCCATCATTGGATTCGACAAGGACTCGGGCAAGGAAGTCTGGCGACAGGAAGCCAAAGGCTTGGACAACATGTGGGGCACGCCCACCCTGGTCAAGGTGAATGACGACCGTACCGACCTGGTGATGTGCGTCGCCAGGGAAATCTGGGGACTGGACCCAACCAACGGCAAACTGCTCTGGTTTGCGAACGCCACCGGGGCCCGGCAGGCCTATTCCAGCGTTGTGCTGGATGGCAAAAGGGTCTATGCCGTCACCAGTCGAGGTGGTGGCAGCATCGCGTTGGATGCGGGAGGCAGTGGCGATATCAGTGAATCCAACACGGTCTGGACCGGCCGGGATACCGGCGGCTACGCATCGCCCGTCCGCCATGAATCGAAGCTGTACACCATCTCGCGGGGCATGGTCACGGTGATCGATGCCGAATCCGGAGAACGAATCCAGCGGCTCCGTTTGAAAGGTGCCGATCAGACAGGCGGTCGCTTTGGTTCATTGGATTATCCGTCTCCGATTGTCATTGGGGATCACCTGTACTACTTGAACGGCAGCGGCCAGATGTTCGTGTTTTCACTCGCTGATGAATTGGAACTGGTATCCGTCAACCGGGTAACGCCGGAGAAAGAAATCTTCTGGGGATCACCGGCGGTCAGTGAGGATGCCCTGGTGCTGCGCAGTCAGAAGCACCTGTACTGCGTCACGGACAAGGGCGAAACCGTGAATCCGGAAGACAATCTGGCCTCCAACGTGGAAGCCACCGAAGCGACGGACGACGAGCCAGCCGGCGGTCGTCGTGGCCAACGGATGGATCCGATGACGATGTTCAAACGGATGGATACCGATGAAGACGGCAAGCTGACGGAAGAAGAACTGGAAGGCAATCCGATGGCCGATCGCCTGATGACACTTGACAAGGACGACAACCGGGAAATTTCCACAGACGAATTCAGTTCCGGTATTGCTTCGTTGTTCACCCGTCGAGGTCGCGGTGGAGGTCGACGAGGCGGCGCCAGGCAAGACACGCGGCCGGAACGTCCGCAACGCCCCGAATCGGCATGGCAGTAGATCGGGAATGCAATCGGTACAACTGCTGATTGCCCGACTTCCTGTTCGCCAAGACGCCGGGGCGGGCCTTCGCATTGCCCGGCACCCGATTACGTCTGTCGACGCCAGGCTGCAGAAACGGGATACACCGCGCGTCGGACCCGGTTGATGCCACCCAACGGCCGATGCGCGGCCAGACCATGCCAGACGTTGAAGGCCAGATTCCTGTAGGCTTCTTCCAGCCGCAGAAATTCAATGTTCTGCCGCGGTAACAGCAGGTGCGCGACGGTTCGATAGGGCGATTCACGCTCGGGCCATTCGACCGTAGCGTCTTCGATTGGCATGGTTGCCTCCGACGTCCGCAGCTGGACCTGAAATTCGAACGTCACTTGCTCGCTTCGAAGCGTTTCCTCCAGAGCAAGACGCATGGCATCGCTGTTGGTACCCAATCGCGTCAACATCTCCAGGTACGAATCATGGCGGTCACCCATTGGTTTGACGCGAACCTTGGCCACGTACTGGCCGTAACGAATCGGCGACATGCTGAAGTACGTATTACCTGCTGGATGCGCCGGCAGATGAGCCGCGATTTCGGTAACTCGTAGCAACTCACGCCAGTGCCAGTTGAATGGATTCCAATCACCTGCCGTGAATGCTTCCTGGGCCGCGGCGACAGGCTGATCCTCCGCCTTGACAACCGCTTCTTCCAGCCTCAGGAAGTCCGCCGCGTTGGCGGCGAAGAACACGGGGTGATTAATCATGACAAAATCCTGGACCGGACGATCATCCTGTTCCTGATCAATCACCTCGCCATGGACTCCCAGCACTTTGACGGCCATACCGCGTCCGTCCGGAACCGCATCCGGCAGCGGACGGCTGGCCGAGTTGGAAAATCTGACCACGGCCGAGTATGCCTCTGGCTGACTGAACAACCCCTGGGCCAATTCATCGGGGAGGTTTGGCAGCACGGTCAGTTTGGCTTGAGCGTATCCGTGCGTCTTGACGTGCACGTCCGCGTGAAAATTCCCGCTTTTGGATTGACTGTCGGCAAGGACCCGTTTCACCGCTGCCACCACGCGCTGGATGGCTTCCGCTTCGTCGGGCGGAACCGTCTCCACGGAATCCGTGTAGGGAAGCGGCCAGCGGTTTTGATTCATGACACCCCTTTCAAGAAATATCAACTCAGCGACAAGTTCCACAAGACGGTGATTCCCGGTGGAAACCGTGTCAAGGTTTGCAGTGCAGTTCGCGGCGCAGGTGAAAGACCGGTAGCAAAAACGTCCAGCGGGACTGACCGATCCTGTTGGTCTTCGAGGCGGCGATCCACACGTGTCAGGTTACCAGATCCAGATCGACTGTCATCAGACCGCCATTTTTTCCGATGGAATTTTTTCCGATGGAATAAAGGCCTCTTTCTTGAGAACGTCGACCTGTTCTGTACAGATCGAAATCGGGTGATTCGGTGCGATCTCACCGCGGCAGAAATCGTAAATGGCTTCGGCAATCGCCTGGGGAGCGATGGTTTCAATCTTCACCATCGGCCGAGGCTCCGGCAGCCCGCCTTCCGCATCGTGGATCTGATGTCGGCCGACACCATGAACGTCCGTGGTGGTATACCCGGTCGCTCCCAATTCGATAATCCTTCGACATGCCTGATGGGCGACGCGATCAGGGATGATCACGGTGATCCGTCGCAGCTTTTCCATCGAACGTTTCCGCGCCGCGAACTGGTGATTCGCCAGGTTTTCGTGATCCTCCAGACCAATGATTTTCAATTCCAGATTGGCGTCCGAGAAATCACCTGCCAGTTCGTGCAGCTTTTCCATCACGCTGTGGTCGATGAACTGCGTGTCAGACATGTCAAGAATTACGTTTCTTCGTTCATTGATCCCGACTTTGACCAGCTTGCTGCGGAACATGATCCAGTTGCTGAAGATCGCCGATTTCCGCGCCCGAACGTAGACCGTTTGATCATCTTTGGCGGTCACGTCCAGAAACGGTTTGAACAGGGAAGTGACGGGAACCCCATGCAGCAGGTGAATGAATACCTTGACGGCAATTCCGATTCCAATGCCGATCAACAGATCGGTCGCGAGAACACCAACCAACGTGGCCACGAAGATGACCAGTTGTTCACGGCCCGTTTGATACGTGTGAATAAATTCGGTGGGATGGGTCAACCGGAAACCCGTGTAGATCAGCATGGAAGCCAGGGCGGCCAGCGGAATCCGGTGCAGGAAGGTGGGTATCAGTGCGACACACAGCAGCAGGAAGATGCCGTGCCAGAAATTGGCGAAACGGGTCCGGGCCCCGTTATCGATATTGGCCTTGCTCCGGACGATTTCGGAAATCATGGGCAGACCACCGGCCAGAGCGCTCAACAGGTTGCCAACCCCCACGGCGATCGTATCTCGATTCATGTCGGTCTTACGCTTCCAAGGGTCAAGCACATCCACCGCTTTGGCACTGAGGATGGATTCCAGCGATCCGATGATGAAAAACATCATGATCCAGGTCATGGAATTGCCGAGGTGCTCCGGTGCATAGGCGGAAAAATCGGGCCAGGTAAGGTAATCGAACATCCCCAACACGCGGTCCGGCATTTGAACCAGAAAGGACTCGCCGACCTCATAGTGATGCCCGTTAAATTCGTATCCATGATCGTGCAGCAGATCGAAATACATTCCCATGGGTACGGTCGCCAGCAACACCACCAGCGGCGAGGGAATCGCCTTCAGAAAGCCCGCCGACTTCTGCACCAGTGGCCAGAGAAACATGATGGCCAGGCCAACACCCCCAATCAGGGCAATCTCGGGATTCAGATGCTGAAAGTAGTGCGGGATTTCGCGGATCATTTCCAGCGGCTCTCCCTTGCCTACCACACCCAGCGCGACCGGCAATTGCTTCACCATGATGATCACGCCGATCGCCGCCAACATTCCGTGAACCGCCGCCAGAGGGAAGAATTCGCCAAGGATTCCGCCACGCAACAGGCCGAACAGTATTTGGAGAACAGCAGCACCAACGCCCACGGCCAGTGCCATCCGGTAGGCCGTCATGTCGATTTCCGTAAAGCCTCCGATTGCTCCATCGCCACCAAAGGACTCGACGCAACCGATGGCGATCACGATCAATCCCGCCGCAGGACCCTTGATCGTCAATTCCGAATTGCTGATGAACGGGGTCACCAGTGCGCCAATGACGGCGGTGAAAATTCCTGCGATGGCGGGGTATCCGCAAGCCAGCGCGATTCCGAGGCAGAGCGGCAATGCAATCAGGAAAACGAGAAAACCCGCCAGCACGTCATTCCGAAAGTACTTGACAAAACCGGCGATACTACCGACCGGTTTTTCTGAAAAACCCAGCGCCGAAGCGCCTTGACCATGGTCCAACATTGAAATCGACTCCTGCTACCTGTTTCACTGTTTGAAGGTTGATTCGCTTTTTAGCGTGACGCGCTGCCGGATCGGCGGGCCCGGCATGACGCCTCGCCATGCAACGCTCTGCGAGCTGGCGCCTTCTGTTTCGGCGGGCTCGGCAGGTTCTGATTCGACCTCGCGACGGGACATGATTTCTCTGGCGGCGTGATAACGGGATTGCACGCCCGGTTGCGGCCAGATACCGCCGGCGATGATCAGGAAACTCAATATCAGCACAGCGACCTTTTCGGGCCAGCGGGCCTGCATTGAGAAAGTCGACTGGTATTCGCATCCCGTAAACAGCCGGAAGTAGACCCGCAGAATGGCTATCCCGTTCAGGGCTGAAGCGATCACAACCGCCGCCCCAACGTACGGAAAGACCTCGACCGCGCCCTCGACAATCAACTCGATCCCGGCAAAACCCACGGTGCCAGGGAAACCGACAATGGCCAACCCCGTCAGCAGAAAGAAGGTGGCCAACATCGGCATCTGGGAATACAGGCCATGAAAGTCGCGTAACGAAAGTCGGCCTACCCGCGATTCGATCGCTCGCAGTGTCAGCCCGAATCCGATGAATGACATGGAGACTGCGATCCAGGTACATAACGCCCCGGTCAGGCCGATGGGATTCACTACTTCCATTCCCACCAGCACCAGGGAAGCATTACTGAGAAGCAGATAGCAGAAGAATCGACGGGTTTCCGTCTGCACCAATGCCATGCCGGCGGCATAGACAGCGGTGAAGAGGGACGCCAACGCGATCACTCGCAAGGCCCAGTCCGGCGCGATCGGCAAAACGAGTCGCACCGCAGCATAGGCACCAATCATCGGCGAAACAAACAGCAGCGAAGAACCGAGTGTCGCTTTTTCGAACAGATCGGTCATCCAGCAATGCAGTGGCGCACAACCGCTGCGAATCAGTACCGCTGTCGTCAAAAGCAGTATCGAAAATATGGAATGCCCTGAATTGGCATCTTCGAAGCTGATCATGGCCCAGCCAGCAACGAACAGCCCAATAAAAACCGCCATGTGAATCACGAATCCGCGTGCCGATCTGCCCCGGCTGCGAATTTCCCAGATCAGCGGCAACGTTTGCAGTGCCATCAGGCTGATAATGCCCCATGGATTGCGACAAGCCAAGGTTGCCAGCATCAGAAATTCCGAAACGAGGTTCATCCGGAACGGAAATCGTTTCAGTTTCGTTCTGAGCGTCGCCAGCGGTGTCAGGAAGAACATCAGCGCAGTCAGCGTCAGCAGCGGGGCATTCAATTCATCCATGATCATCGCATCCGGACCCAACACCGGTGAAACGAGGTCCCAGCGATCATGGGCTTCGAAGACTTTCAAGGTGTTGAAGTCTTCCCACGCGCCGAAGGCCAGGAGCAAGGCGATTCCGGAAAACAGGATCGCGACCAATCTGATCTTCTCGGGGTTCCTGAAAAAACAGGCCACCAGCGCTCCGATCAACGGAGTCGCAACGGCAAGTTCAAGCCAGGGTAAATGGAGTTCGATCATGCCTAGTACTTGAGCTCTTCAATAAATTCATTGTGCGATGGAATCTGGTCCGATTCGCGATGGTCGTCTCCGGACAACAGACTGGTCCACTTTCGTTCCAACGAATCAAACAGACGGAAACATCCCACAAACGGACGAACGAAAAAGCGATCGAGCATCTCGTCCAGATATCCGCGTTCCAGCGCGAACCGATAAAACCATTGTTCCACCGGATCGGGACAGAGGCGACTGACCCAGCCTCTCTCCCGCGGCAGATGTCCGTCCATCGCATTTTCCAGAACGTGATAATCGTGAAGCAGGGTGGGAGCCCGCAGCAGTTGCAACGTTCGCAACGCCGCATGTCCGAGAATGTGAATCAGGGCAATGTAGCGCAGCCCCAATCCAATCTCGACCACGATGATCCCCACCTGGGCCATCGACGCAAACGCGAGGGCGGTCTTGATATCCGCTTGCACGCGCCCGGCAAGTGTCGCATAAATCGCAGTTAACAGGCCCAGCACCACCACCGTTCCCGACAGCCAGAGGGACAATTCCAGAATGGGGCTGATCCGCAGCAGCAAGAACGCGCCCAGATGGACCGAGAGTGCCCCGTAAAAGATCGCGCTCGATGACGTTGGACCTTCCATCGCCCGCGGCAGCCAGTTCGAAAATGGAACCAGCGCCGACTTGCCGGCTGCGGCAACAATCAGCAACGACCCAACCCAGAGCGCCTGCGTTCGGGATATCAAGGCGACCCCGTCGGGCCAGGCACTATGCCCCATCAGGATCTCAAAATCTCCGGCTCCGGCCAGGTGATGCATCAGGACCGCCGCGACCAGAAACGCCGCGTCGGCGATTCGATAAACACACCATGCCATCAGCCCGTTCTTAACCGGACTGCGACGCTTGTGGAAAAATGCAATCAACAGTGCCGAAGAGATGCCAACCAGCTCCCATCCAAAGAACAGCACCTCAATCGTCCCGGCCAGTGAAGCGAAGATCATTCCCAGCATGAACAGAGCGTAGGCAACGTAGAACCGGACAAAACCAGATTCGCGGTGCAGGTAACGCGTTGTGAACGCCCCGACCGTTCCGCACAGCAGGAAAGTCAGGATCACAAACGGCACGCTCAGTCGATCAAAGATGAATTTCAAATGAAAATGAAAATGCTGTTCCTCGAAATGCTGTTCCGGCAAGCTGATCCAGTTGCCAATTTCAATCGATACGTTGCGATCTCCGCTGGCGAGCATCAAAACCAGGACGCCGAGTGCCGCCACCAGTCCAACCATCACGGCCCAGTAGATGCTGTTGGCTATGGATTCTTCCGAAAGCCTGATGCCGACAAGCGGCGGTAATCCAATCACGCCCAACAGCAGTACCGGACTGACAATCACCACCATGCCCAAGATCTGGTAGAGCAGGCTAAGATCCATTTTGACTTCCCCTGCCTTCGGCGGGCTGTCCCGCAAACGCCTCGCCCACGCTGGCGAATTTCAGATGGTCTCGCCAGCCGCGATACCAGTCGACGGAACTGGTCGCCGAATCCAGCTGGTCCGCTTCCGGGCGATAAGATTCGAATTTGCCGTTGCGGTAGAGCTGGATTTCGCAAGTCCGGGAATCGAAGACCGCCAGCTGTACCCAATCGCCATGGCAGAGTCTTTCAATGGCCGGGTTTCGGGCGATGATTTTTTCCATCACCTCGGACGAGGTTTCAATCACGAACAGCAGCCGAACCGGTTCATGGATTTCAACCATCTGCCATGGCAAACCCGGCCGTAGATCGCTTCCCGCTCCGTTCATGACGCCGATCAACGACGTGATGTTGTGCGGCAGTTTCGTACCGCAGCCGTACCCAACCGGATCAACAAACGAAAAGTAATATTCGAGATTGATGCCCGCGCATACGGGAATCACGGCCTGAAGTATGCGCTCCAGAATCGTGGATTCCTGATCGTCCTGACGCGGGTCATAGGATTGGAGAAATGCACGCCGATCCAGGAACAGTCCGCGGCTCCACTGTCTTCGTCCAACAAAACAGAGTGCGTTGGTGGCATGTCCATATTCCGGCCGGACCTGGGAGAGATCTTCGGCCCTTCCTTCCACATGTTTCAGCGCGTCTTTGAATGAAAGGTCGAGCGGCGCCGACTCGAAACGGCGACATCGTTCGTGGGCGTCCCGTTGACGGGCTGCTTCGATCGCTTCAAAAGCGGTTTCAAAATCGGATTGGTGGGACTTGGGGACCTGATCCAGATCGTAATAGGTCACGCTGTCATCACAGGTGTTGTGGTAGCAGCCCACAAAGATCGATTCATCCGGGATAGAGAGCCCCCGCTCGGCAATCAACCCGCGAACACGGACGTCGTTTGCCATCTGAGCAAACGACCGGGCATTCGGACCGCCCCGCCCGCCCGCACATGCGCCGCAGTCATGGGCGGCTTCGTGAGGATTATTGAGGCTTGCCGAGCCGTGTCCGCAAATCAGTATGATTCGTGAAAAGTTTTTCGTTAAGCCGATATCCCGTAGCAATCGTTCGACAGAACCTGCCATTTCATCGACAGTGAATCCCAGTTGTTCTTTGGATGGACCCGGAGGAAACTGGGGATCGCGCTCAAGTTCCAGCCGCGTCACTGCCGGCGGCTTTACAAAATCACCAAAGGTATTTCGCAGTCGCGCCGTCGCGCGGGGAAACAGGATACGGAGCACGAGCGGAAACGTTGCCAGCGTCCCCAGCAACGCCGTGCCCAACCATCCGCCGGCGAACGTCCGGCTGCCGATATGAGCACGATGAGTGACCGTACCGATCGTTCGGCGGGCACGTTTGCGTTTCGCTTCATGTTTTTTCAACGAGTAAACGACTTCCTCGCGAACGTAATGATCTGGCTTGATGACCACCGGACAAAGCGGCGTGTAATGAGCGTCAGCGGCCCCTCGGTAGTACATGGGAATCGCAAAGAATCCGGCCGCGCCAAATGTCTCGCAATTCGGGTAAATTTCTTCCAGATGACGACGAAGCGATTCTTCCCGTTCGTCGATACAGCTGACCATCTGAAAGTCTGCATGCAGGTTTCGCCCCGGTTGCTCTAATGTCTTTGTCCTGCGGGAATGAACACGAACTGCATCCAGCGTCTGGTTTCGGAATTTCCGCTCGTAAGCCAGGTGCAGGAGGTGCCGGCGATCCATACCGGAGAACTGATTCAGCTCATCGACAATCCGATTCCACTCCCGGCGACAGTGACCGGCCAGGATTCTCGGACGCCAGTTGAGAAATTGAGCCAACTCAAAAATCCGGTAAGCGTTTCGCTGTTGGCGGGTCATCCCGTTTCGACGGGTCCGGGAAAGCTCGCGGGCAATCCAGTGCCTCAGTTGACCTGACTGGCCGTTAAACGATGTGCGGGCCTGGGCAAGGTAGCTTGCCGCCTGTCGGTCGAGGATTAAACGCACGGCCAGGAACTCCGTCAACGTCCCTTTGGGCATCGCCCGATGGACGCGGTCACCACGAACTTCCAGCTGCCACAGCATGCCGGCAAACCCACGAAGCGCCAGCAGTGATTGACTGATGAAGGCCTCCAGTTCGTGAACTTCAACGCCCAGGGCCTGGAGCGACTGGACCACCGAATCAACCGGATCGATCCGGTCCCGGCGATGACGCTGCAGTTCGCCTGCCAGCCCGCGTCTCCACGGCTGCGCGAACCCGCTGGACGATCCGTATAACTCGATGAAGGAGTCAAGGAAGCCCGCCTCCCGATTCGCCAACGGCCAGTGGCTAAAACCCTGATCCAGGAACGCGGCACAAAATGGAATGAGCAATTCATGAACCCATTCGTCCGCGTCTTCACACGTCAGTTCTCGTAAACCATCTCGATGACGAATGATCTCCGCAGCCAAACGCGAATCGGCCTGGCCAGGGTCCGTCTCGCTCGCTCCAAATTCGCAAGTCTTCCATAGCAGATGTAGCGTGAATGATTCCCATTTTTCCGATGACCAGTTTTCAATGCGGTCAGCGTCGAAAAGCTCAAACAACTGACGATAGGCCGATTTCAGTTCGGCGGGTATTGCCCTCAGAGATTCACCGGTTTCATCCTCTTTCTCCCCTGAATCCGTGAGGCCATGTTTCAATTTCCTGAGGTCGCGCATCACCCACTGGCGGGTATCACCAAGCAGTTGTTTCCTCGCGCTCTCGGGTGCTTCTTCGTTGAAACGATTGAGGGCATTCGTATCGCCGATCACCCATTTCAGGTCAATCGATGGTCCGTCGTGCAGGGAGTGCCGCAAAATCGCCCGGTAAAGACCAAACCGTGTACCCAGAAACCCCAGCAGATCATCGGCCCGATCATCGAGTTGTTCGATCAACACCGCGTCGATGTCTTCATCGCGAATCCGACCTGTCGCGAGCATCTCCCGGTAGTCTTTCTCGGGCAGGTAAGGATGGCATCCGAACAGCCTGGCCCCTTTCCGTACGGCTGAATCGAAATCGAGTTCTTCAAATGCGTGAAGCGTGTTGTGGTGAACGAATGCCGTTATCGGCCCTTGAGCGGGAAGCAGATCGGCCGCCTGGGCAATCGCCTGACGAACCGTTTCCCGATTGACTGAGGCGGGCCCGAGCCCGGCAATCTGTGGCTCGAGGTCGGCGGTGGAACTTATCATGCAGTGAAATCTCGGAACTTTGAATAGGCGCGTTTCAAGTTGGCTAGGTACTATATCGTCAGCAGGTCAAAATCGAAGGCTGCCGTTTGCTTACAATCTCGTAAGGAACCGGAGGGGAAGGAGACTAATCCGCTATAAAGCAGCAACGGCGTTACCGGCGACAATAATTTCTCGGCAGTCTACCCTGCTGGCTTTGACCCGCGGATCAACACGTCCTGGACTTTCCCGCTCACTGCCGCTCGTTACCGTACCAGCCCAACATGAACATCCTTGTCATCGAAGACGATCGAACCATCGGAAAATCCCTGGTCCAGGGGTTTCAGGAAGCCGGGCATGAATGCCATTGGGCCGTTAATGGCAAAACGGGTCTGGAGAAAGCCAGATCCCAGCAGGCGGATGTGATCGTACTGGATTTGATGTTGCCGGAGATTCCCGGGCTGACCGTCCTCAGTCGGCTGCGGGCAGAAGGCATCCATTCGCCGGTGATTATCCTGACTGCCAAGGGGGCCGTGAATGAACGAGTCGACGGACTCCAAACCGGAGCAGATGACTACCTCGTGAAGCCGTTCGCGTTTGTCGAGTTGAAGGCGCGTGTCGAAGCGATCTGTCGTCGTTCATCCCAGCGACCATCGCCACAACTGGAATCGGGAGATCTGAGGCTGGACCTGTCCAATCATCGTGCCTATCTGGATCACCGCGAAATTGAACTGACGCCAACGGAATTCAGTATCATGGAGTTGTTGTTGCGTCACGATGGGCAAGTTGTCACCCGCAAGATGCTGTGCGAACACGTCTGGGGTTTCGAGTGGGATGGACCGACCAACGTGATCGAGGTGCATGTCACCCGACTCCGAAAAAAGCTGGATCGCGACGGGCAATCGCGGATCCATACCGTCCGCGGACGCGGCTACGCATTTAATTCACCCAGCACCAATAACGCGGCAAGCTGAATGCTGGAAAATTGGGCCCTTCCCCATCCACCAAGGTTTCATTTTGCCCGGTAAACTCCTCAAGACAATGCGGTTCCGTTTGACGCTCTGGAACACCGTCGTTGTTCTGTTTGCATCTTTGCTGGCTCTGCTGACAGTTCGCGAAGCCATGCGATTGACGATTGAAAACGAAGCCCGTGAGCTACTGCGCGACGAACTGCTGGAACTGGAACTTGCCATCGCGGAACTCTCACCCGATCAGGAACGCATCAACCAGGAATTCGACAGGAAAATTCTGGGGCACAGTCAGCACGGCTGGTTTGCGGCGATGATGGACGCCAACGGCACCTTCGTGTGGAAAAGTGATGGCTTTCCAGTTGATTGGAATCACAACTCACCTGAGTCGAAAGAAGTGGAATTTCAAAAGTCGACCGACTGGATTCTCATCCAGCGCCGAATCCCAACCGGGCAACAGCCAGGATCACTGGTGGTTCTTGGCGAACCGACCCACTTCATCCAGAACGACGTTTGGCAGTTGACCAAGATCATGCTCTACATCGGAGCGGCACTTCTGGCCGTCGCACCGCTGGGCGGTTATTTGCTGGCGAGACGCGCTACCGCGCCGGTGCGCGAAATCATATCCACGACCAGGTCACTTAATCCCGCCAGTCTGGAAAGCCGTCTGCCGATCAGAGATACCGGTGACGAACTCGATCAGATTTCCGCCGAAATCAATTCGTTCGTCGACCAGATTGCGAAATACATCAATAGCCAGCGGGAGTTTATTGCGAATGCCGCTCATGAACTTCGATCGCCGATCACAGCCATCCAGACCAGCGTCGACGTAACACTCAACCATCCGCGTTCCATCGCGGAATACCAGGAGGAACTTGAAACCGTCAGCGAACAGTGTCAGCAGCTGCGCTATCTCGTGAACCAGCTCCTGGAACTTGCTGAAACTGACGCGGTCCAAGCAAACCGTTTCGAACCGGTGAATCTGAGTGACCTGATCGAAAAGTCCATCCATGTATTCATGGGTGTCGCCGAAGACAAAGAGATCAGGATTCACGCGCAACTGGATCCAGATATCATGGTCGACGGTGACCCGGCACGCCTGCGGCAGGTGGCCAACAATCTGCTGGACAACGCGCTCAAGTTCAGCCCATCATCCGGCGACGTCAAGATTTGCCTGTCTCAAACCGGTAAGGACGCGTCGCTAACGGTCACGGATTCGGGCCCGGGCGTATCGGAAGAGCATCTGCAGAAAATCTTCGAACGTTTCTTTCAAGTAGATCCATCCCGCGCGCGCGACTCTCGACGCGGCAACGGCCTGGGCCTCAGCATCTGTCAATCGATCATCGAACAACACGGCGGAAAAATTGCCGCCGCTAATTCCCACCAGGGATTGTGCGTGCAAGTCAAGTTTCCGCGGACGAAAGCATGATCATCCCGAAATGCGAAACAGGAAAACCGTAGTCAGAAAAACAGGTTCGTTTTTGGACTCCAGTTTCCCGATTCGTCCTGCCCTGCCGTTCTCTGGCTTGAACGGACTGTCGCATGCTCGGACGCGGGCAAGGTACAACGCGCAATTCTCCGGCGTTTCAGAACGACAGATTGGCAACGACGCCAAAATCAGTGCCGTATCCGTGTTGGGAATGCCGCCATGGATGATTTTCAGTCAGGCATTGTCTGACCATCAGGGGTCACGGCGATGGTATAGAACAGCTCTCCGCCATTCCCGTTATCCGGATTGAAGAAAGGGCGCAGTTCGGAATTGGCGACGCGTTTGCGACGCGTTTCTCTGGTGGGCCGTGGAACAGCCACAAGGCAAGAAAACAGAAATAGCAGGAATTACCAGAGGATTCTGTCAGGAATTGGCCGGCATTTGATAGCAAAACGCAATTTGCCCTAGCTTATCTCACATAAAGGTCTAACCTTGGGGTGTCGATTGGCCGGATCAAGTCGCCAATCAAATTTCATCGGAACAATAAGAATCGCCTGCAAGGTCGATCGTTTCCGATCACCGAGATTAATCATTGGACTGGACACCCTTTTCTCAACCAGCGAACCGACGTTCGCCCTCAGATTCAAGTCTGGCTTGTCAAAACTGTTGATCAGCGACAATTCACTTTGATCTGAAACCGTTCCGGAATTTCTTGTTGTCCGGACGGGTCTCGACGGGAAGACATGCCAACCTGGTTGGCTTCTGATCACATTGGGCTACACCAACGGGTGATCCACCATTGCCTTGTCACGGCAAAGAGCCGCAGACGTTTGACAAATCATTACGGTTATTCCCCGAACGGAATAGCGAAACCAGACACACGAATCGAAAGACAATCTTTGAAATCCTCAGAACCAACCTTTGAATCCTTTGAACTGTTTGAACCGCTGATGCATTCATTGGCGGAATTGAATTACACGACGCCGACACCCGTCCAGGCACAGACCATTCCATTCGCAATTCAGGGCCGCGACATTCTTGGATGTGCCCAAACCGGAACCGGAAAAACGGCGGCCTTCGCCTTGCCCATTCTGGACTATCTGGGCCACGATCGACCGCGAAGATCACCCAGCAGCCCGACGACACTGGTGCTGGCCCCGACACGGGAGCTGGCCATACAAATTGCCGCCAGTTTCCGTGCCTACGGTCAACACATGCGATTCAGCCTGGCACTGGTCTACGGCGGTGTGGGACAGGCCTCCCAGGTCAAAGCAATGAAACCGGGCGTGGATGTGCTGGTCGCCACCCCCGGACGGTTGCTCGATTTGATGGAACAGGGGCATATCGATTTGGGCAATGTCCAGATCCTGGTGTTGGACGAAGCGGACCGCATGTTGGACATGGGTTTTCTGCCGGACTTGCGGCGAATCATTGCCCGACTTCCGCGACAGCGCCAATCCCTGTTCTTTTCCGCGACGATGCCGGCAACCATTCTGGACCTTGCCAATCATCTGCTGGACCGCCCGCTGCACGTCAGCGTTGCTCCCAAGACCACCGATGTGGATCGAATCACGCAGAGTATCCGGCTGGTTCAGCGCAATGAAAAATTCTCAACGCTCCGCCGACTGGTGACCGACGGTGCCGCTGAGCGAACCATCGTATTCTCGCGCACAAAACATGGGGCCAACCAGATCGTTCGCAAGCTGGAAAAGGCCGGCGTTCGCAGCACCGCCATTCACGGCAACAAGTCGCAGAATGCTCGACGACAGGCCTTGGAGAGTTTCCGGGAAAACCGCGTCGCCGTGCTGGTGGCGACAGACATCGCGGCTCGCGGCATTGACATCGCCGGCGTGTCCCACGTGATCAACTATGACATGCCCCGCGACCCGGAAAGCTACATCCACCGTATCGGAAGGACGGGACGGGCGGGTGCCGAGGGCATTGCCATCAGTCTATGCACACCGGAAGAACGCGGCGAGTTGCGCGATTGAAAGGCTGGTCGGCAAACGGCTCGCGGTCGAACAGACCAATCGGCCCGTTGACAGCAAACCATCGGCCACAACACCCGTGAACCGACGCCGACAACGCCGCCGATCGGGACCGCGCGGTCTGAAAATTTGAACCACCCGTTAGTCGGTTCGTACCGGCATGGTTGAAAAGGGCCTGGCCTTTCACCGCTCCCGGTCCAACGGCCAAATGAAACATTCAATCCAGGAAATCATGATCAAGGAGAAGTACCATCGCAAAGAATCAGAATACATTTGCCAAAATGCAGCGGGAACGAGAGAAACGAAGAAAGGCAGAAGAGAAACGGAAGCGCCGAATGGAACGCAAAGCGGAGCCACCAAAAACGTATTCCGAGACCATCGTGGATGCCGACGGTAACGAGGACTCCCCGGTAACGGATGATCCGTCGTTGGACGGTGCGGACGGTGTACCGCCGGCACGCGAAACCGAAGGCGATTGAATATCCTGACTGCTTGCAACCACCTTGACTGAATCATTACTGCCCCAGTGCCCCGATCCGCGACCAGAAAATTCAGGTAAGAGAATGACAGCAGGTACGAACAGGACCAATATCCTCAGGAGATTCGGCATGAGTCCAAAGCCACCTGGCCAATACACTCCACGGGGCCCCGGCAATGTCTGAATCAAAACCGAAGCCGTTGTTCGAAGCGGATCGACCCAACATCTGCCCGGTTTGCGGAAAGTCCAGTTATTCGGCCGCCGGGATCCATCCGCAGTGTGCGGTTAAACAGTGCGACGAAAAAGACAAGGCGAAGCTGTTGCTGAAAAAAGCCAAGGAGAAGACCAGCAAGCCAAAACCGGCCCCCGTCTTGACGCGTTGGCAGAAGACCTGTCCTGAATGCAAATTGTCGCAACACGTACGAAAAAAAACCTGCGTCTGCGGTCACGACTTTGCCTGACGGGTAGATTCAACGGACTTCAATCGACTACTTATTCCAGGCTGGAACCGATCATTTTTTCCGAACATCCCCGATCTCGCTCTTTTGGACTGTTGTTCAACAACATGCCTTTGAATTGGACCGCTTCCTGGACGAAGCACCGGGCGATTCGCGTCGGTTAACCTGCGGCCATGTCCGTTGCGGTCAATACAGCGCCTGTCCATTGGTCCGTCCAATGCCCATACGTCAGATCAGGCCACGATTGCGGTCGATCAATTCCGTAGGGATTGATGTAGAAATAGGACTGGTTGTAATGCGGATCTCCCGCGAAGAACCCACCGCCCAAGCTGCGACCTTCGATTGTGGCTGGTCTCCCGAATTCGATGCGGTAATCCCAGTTGTGAACCTCACAATACAAGTTATTTCCGTCAACATGACCGTGCTCGTCAAAGCACCGCGGTGCGGACAACGTCCGCACACGACGGAGACCTGGTTATCAAACCGGATCACGACGATGTATGACGTGGGCCGAGCGACAAGGAAACCACAACCGTCGTCGATTTGCCTTGATGCGTTATCATCGGCGATTTAAGATGGTTTGGAACCGGTTTCAGCAATAGCAGGAAAATTGAAAGGCTTGAGATCGGGCGGTCGTTGCCTCACAGGACTCGTTCATCGTCTTCAATGGCGTAGGTAATCGTCGGATTCGAGATTGAACTGCGTCGCGGGTTCAACTTGGCGAAGCAGCCAGACGACCCGCGGCCACCGTGATGATCGAGGCGAAGTCATTCCCGTGGAGAAACCATGCTTCAACAAATCTGGTTACCTGTCGCCTGGCTGAACATCGCTCTGTCAACGACGTTCGTATTCCCTTCTCTGCCAGGAGATGTAAATCAGGACGGCGTCGTCAATCTGCTGGACGTGTCTCCCTTTGTCGATGTGGTCTCCAGCGGCGGTTTTCAGGTTGAAGCGGATATCAACCAGGACGGCGTCGTCAATCTGCTGGACGTGGGGCCGTTTATTGAATTGCTCAATGGTGAAGCGGATCCAGCCGGAGACATTGTGCCCCTGTTCGATGCGAACACCCCGTTGGAACCGGATACGGTGTGGAAAACGCAGGATGCCCTGATTACCCGCGTAGGCGACCGAGTCCGGGATCGACACGCCCGCGAGGACAAGTTCCAGGCGTATGATCATTACCTTGCGTTTTATTGGCAGGAACGTACGGTCGAAATTGAGATTGTCGACCGCGTGGCGATGGGTGGATCGGACATCACGATCAACACGACGTCGTTGATCCCTTTGGGTACGCGTGACTTTCGCGCCTTTTTTCGCGGCCTGAATACTCCTGCCGAGTATTTTCACAACGTGGGCATGATGGAAGTTGCCACCAACCACTACACGACAACGATTACCTTCAACGCCAAAGAAGGTCGGTCCGTGCAGGCAGGCGACCGGATGGAATTCGAATTCAGTCCGTTTCTGGCCGCTCCCATGAACGGCCGAACAAACTATTATGGCACGGCGTTCCTGTATGTCGTTGGGGAAGGTCTGGTTCCGTGGGAAGCGGTGGGACCCATTCAGGACTCCTTTGCCTTGCCGGCGTCCACTTGGCTGGGCGGCAAGACGACGATTCACTATCAGTATTCCGATGAACCCGACAATCTGTTCAAACAGATGGCGGGCAACATGGCGCCGGTCAGCAACCAGCCTTTTGTTCTGGGCCGACGAGTACACCACACCGATTTCGGTTCCGGAGCCCATAGCGAGCAGCCCAATCCGGTTTTCACGGAACAGATTGGCAAGCTGGGACCCAAGTATATCGGGCGAAGTTGCGTAGCCTGTCATGTGAATAACGGCCGTGCCTTGCCGCCCCAGATCGGCCAACCCATGCTGCAGTCGGTCGTTAGACTTGCCAGCGACGAATGTGGAACGCCAGATCCGGTGCTGGGATCGGTGCTGCAACCCAGGACCGTTGGCGCGGCACCCGAAGGCTCCGCGTCGATTGACGGCTATACGATGATCGACGGTCAATTCGGCGATGGAACTTCGTATACGTTGCGTCGCCCAAATTACAGCTTTACTAACGCAACGCCGTCCCATTTTTCCGTGCGGCTGGCTCCGCCATTGGTGGGACTCGGACTACTGGAAGCTATCGACGAAGCGGACATCGTCGCCATGGCCGATCCCGACGATCTGGATGGCGATGGCATATCGGGGCGGGTTCAGGTGTTGACGGATCCGGAAACCGGGCAATCACGTCTGGGCCGATTCACATCCAAAGGGGGCCAGGCCCGGCTTAGCCACCAGATCGCGGCGGCACTGAATACCGATATGGGTGTCACGACCAGTGTTTTTCCGCAACTCGATGGCGACCAGAATTCGGGTCCGGTCGAATTGGATGAAGTCGAACTGTTCCAGCTGACACGCTATGTTGCCACGCTGGGCGTGGGGGCCAGTCGTGACTACGACGATCCCGAGGTCTTGTTGGGGCAGCAGCTTTTTGATGCCTCTCGATGTAATGCCTGCCATACCCCGACTCTGACCACCGGCGAATTCCATCCGGCGGCAGAACTGCGTGGCCAGACCATTCATCCGTATACCGATCTGCTGCTGCACGATCTGGGGCCCGACCTGGCCGACACACTGGGAGAAGGCCGGGCCACGGGAACCGAGTGGCGGACGCCTCCCCTGTGGAGCATTGGACATACGGCGGCAGTAAGTGGTGGCGAAGCCTATTTGCATGACGGTCGCGCTCGTACCCTGAGTGAGGCTATTCTGTGGCACGGTGGCGAAGCGGAACCAGCCAGGGAATCGTTTCGAACCATGTCGGCAGCCAATCGCGCCGCCCTGATCAAGTTCCTGAATTCGTTGTAAAAACCTGGGTTTTCGTGTTGGCAACAGAAAACGGTCGCGCGGCAGGCAGCAGCATCCGTCGCGAACGCGAACGCAAAAGACCAGGCCGGTACGGGAAGTGATCCTCGGCATTCCATCTTGTTGCGATACAGCTGGACAGAGATGAATCGCCGCACCGACCGATCGAACCCGGTCTGACGGACGAACGCGCGGTTGAGGAACGGGAGGGTTCTTCCGCCAATGACTTCGGTTCCGAACGATTGACCACCGGCTGTACCTGGGCATCTCGGCGCCGGGGCAGGAATCAATAAAACAAGCAGTATCCAGCAACTCCGGAACTCCATCTACAGGGACCTGAAACCAAGATGATCACGTCATTTCTGATTGCGGTGGCTTGCATATCCGGGACCACCGGTTCGAACCACTTGTCCGCGGACGAACCTCTGAAAGTCTTCATCCTGGTAGGTCAGTCCAACATGCAAGGTCATGCGGATGTACGAACGCTACCGCATATGGCCATGGATCCGGTGACCAAGCCAATACTGGATGACATTCTGGACGAAACGGGGCAATCACGCCTCGTTGACGACGTCTGGATTTCCTATCTGTCGTCCACGCGCGTCAAGACCGGTCAACTCACGACCGGCTTTGGGGCAGACAACAACAAGATCGGCCCGGAACTCGCATTCGGTATCTACATGCAGGAAAGATTGAATGAACCGATCTTGATCATCAAGACCGCCTGGGGCGGCAAGAGCCTCAACACCGACTTCCGCCCACCCAGCGCCGGCCCTTACAAATTGGATCTTGCGGTTCTGGATCGTTTAAGCGCACAAGGCAAAGACATCGAAGCCATTAAAACGCAAAAACAGAAAGCAACTGGTGTTTTCTATCGCCGGACCATCGATCATGTGAAACGTGTCCTGGCAGATATCAAGAGCGTCTATCCTGAATACGATGCCAGACGCGGTTACCAACTGGCGGGCCTGGTCTGGTTCCAGGGCTGGAATGACATGGTCGACAACGATACCTATCCTCGCCGCCATGAAGTGGGCGGCTACGATGAATACAGTCGCCTGCTGACTCACTTGATTCGAGACTTCCGCCAAGACCTGGGGGCACCCGATTTGCCCTTTGTGATTGGCGTCATGGGTGTCGGCGGCCCGACGGAAAAGTACTCACCCCAGCAGCAACGTTATAAGACGGTTCACCAGAACTTCCGTAACGCGATGGCGGCACCAGCCAGCAGCAAAGAATTCGGCGACCAGGTCGTCGCGGTGTTGACCGAGAACTCCTGGGACCTGGAATTGGACTCCATCCTGGCTCGCAACCTCGAATTCGAAAACAGGATCAAACAACTGAAGAAGGAAGGCAAGTTGGAATCATTGGCTCAGGAGCTCAATGGTGGCGAGCTACTCAGCGAGCAGGATTTGCAGGTCCTCAAGAATCTTCAACAGGAAGGCAAGCTGGAACAGGTCTTATTGAAACGTTTGCAAACAGGAGAGTTCACCGTCCGCGAGTATCAGATTTTGCAACTGGGGAAATCCAACGCCGCCTATCATTATCTGGGCTGCGCGAAAATCATGGCCCAGATTGGGAAAGCCTTCGCCGAAGCGATGCCGGTCGCAAAGCACTCGCGTGGCCAGTCAACACGTTGAAGATCAGGCGACTCCCATCTTTTTGCTCCCCCAGCCACCCCTCAGAAAATCAACGTTGAAAGTTGACACCCATCCCCACTCCGGCATTGGAGATCCAGGGCTGAACCTGGAAAGCTCCCGATCGAAGTTCTGTCTGAGAAACGCTTCGACAGGCAACGCAGGCAAGTGACCAGCCGAGGATGGCCTGAGAGGGATAGTGGTCGTTTTCGGTGACCCTGGAAAGTGCCGGGAGTGCCGAGACCACGTACAACAGCGACTTGGTAATCGGATCATCCGTCATTTCCGCGGCGGATATGAACGGGATGGCACCCATGAAGGCATGCCCGCTGACGCCATTGCTATCGCTTAAGAATTGCCACTCGGAACCCTCAGAGGACTCGCCAGGCCGAGAAGCACCGATGATGTATTGAGAAAGCAGAAGCGGCGGCGTACCAACGACCACACCGCGAAATGACCGATCGGCCCACTGCCCGATGCGTTCCGCAATTTCATATTCTGACAGAAGATACTTGCCGACCATTGAGGTGCCAAAATAAACAGGTATCAACAAATACCCTTCACCAAAAAACCGGTACTCCTCTACGAACTCCTGATACTCGTCGTTCTGATGATAGGTGATATTGTCCTGCACATGTTCCAGAACGTTCTGGTCGATTTCCGTATTCGCGAAATAGGCGCCCAGACCAATCAATGCGGCGAATACGGGCAGGTTGCGACGAGAATAGAAATTACGGTAGTCGCTGCCGACATTGGTTCCAATATCGGATAACACACATGCAAATCCGGCGGATCGTCCGGGATCGGTGGCCAGCTGGCTTCGTTCGTTCCTGCCGCGTGTCAGTTCCGGCAATTCAAAAGTCCATTCCGGCAGGAAAAAAAGTTGTTCTTCGCCGTTGGGAAATTCACAATACGAAGTTCCAATTTCAGATGTCCGAATCGACAAGTCACCCGACTGGAACCGGACGATGGGCGCCGGTGGGGGTTTGTGGACGGCTGCCGTACGTTGGCTTGCCTCGATCTGCGCCAGCGGATGCCGTGTGGATCGGGATGCCGTGGTCTGGCGAACGGCGGTGCAACCCGGGACCGATGGCAGCACCAGGCAGCACAACAAACATAAACACCTCGGTAGACTCATTCCTGGGCCGCTTATTCATGCAGTGAATTCACGTGAGGCTTATCGCAGAAACGGTCTACAACCGCAACACATTCGCGAACTTGGCACCATCGATTCGCCGGTCATCACAACGATCGACTACGCCGCGATGCGAGCACTAATCGTATTTTTGTCGCCCGGCAAATTGAACTTCACCGGGCGAAAATACAACGGTTGCTTTTCGGCAGATCGACAATCACCAGCTGTTTGTTGCCAGCAGAAAGAGCATCTGCATTTCCAATCAGAGCGTGCGGAACCCCTCGAGTTCCGTCGCGCCAAATGGCTAATGCCCTTCATCCTTCTCAACCAATAAAGTTTCTGTAATCCCAACAAGTTCCCGGTCTTGGAACAAGGTACACCGATGTTCCCATTTTCGCTGCTCATGGTGATAGCGTGGATCATCCTATGGGGCGAATCGGCCGGTCAGGACTATGCCGAAGCACCTGCACCGATGGCGGACTCGGTCGTTGTACAACGGATCCGTGAGTTGGAAAGGCAAGTTCAATTGCTGCAGGAGGACGCTGCCGACCACGAGAGTAAGGAACAATCCGCGACCGCCGAATGGGCGGCCAATCGCCCAGCAAGCCCGGCGCTGACGCAAGCCTGCCATCTGCCAGACACCACCGAATACCCGCAAGTGAAGCTAACCGGATTCTTTCAACTGGATCTGGGTTTTTACCATCAAAGCAACGTCAACCGGGAGACACTGGGCGATATTGAAGATGGACTCGGTTTTCGTCGTACACGGCTGGCGGCGACGGGCAACGTGACGGAGAGAACGTCATACATTCTGGAATTCGATTTTGCCCAAGCTCAGCCGCGGTTTGTTGACGTCTGGTGGCAGTTCGATGACACGCCCCTGGGAAGGTTGCGGGTGGGTCGCTTCCGCCAACCGTTCGGGATGACGGAGCTGACTTCCGTACGTGAGTTGCCGTTCCTGGAGCGGCCGCTTGTCTTTGGTCTCGATTTGTTTTTTCGCCAAACCGGGGTCATGCTCTCGAATACGGCGGCGGAAGATCGTGTGACCTGGGCCGTTTCCGGATTTCGGTACGTTAGCGATAGTCTCGGCAATGTATACGCTGACAATGGCGGCTACGGCGTTTCCACTCGCATTACTTCGCTACCCATCGATCTCGGTAATCGTCTCGTACACTTCGGTGTCGGCTACACCTACCGGGAACCAGGGCGTGGCGTTGTTCAGCTGGCCAACACGAATGAGTTCTTTCTCGGCCAGAACCCGATTCTGGGTGCTGGCGGTCTAAGTGTATTGCCGATCGTGAATGTTCCTCCCTTCGTCAACACCGGTCCAATCAACGCCCGGCGGGAGCAGCAGTTCAATGTAGAAGGCGCCGTGGCACTCGGAAGGCTCGCGTTACAATCGGAGGCGCGTTTTTCGACAGTCGAGGATACTTCCGGTTTCGTGAACACGTTTCCCGGAGCATACGTGCAGGTGCGATACATGTTGACCGGAGAAGAAATTCCCTTCAACCGCGCCGGTGCCGTATTTGGGCGAATCAAGCCATGCTGCCCGACCGATGCGAGATGCGGAACATGGGGCGCCTGGGAGCTTGCCGCCCGGTTGTCCCATCTCGATCTTAACGGCATGAATCTCTCCGGGCCTGGCCGGCGACTGACGGACACCACGATCGGCTTGAACTGGTACGTCAACAATCACACGAAATTGCAATTCAACTGGATTTACGCTGATTTAACCGACCCCACTCTGGGAGGAAGCACCGCCAATACGTTCGCCATGCGAGGGCAACTGGACTTCTAAAGCTAGTCGCACGGACATGTAGCGTGTACCGAACTGATTTTTCCGATCGATGGGAACAAGACGCTCCATCCAAACGTTGGGCGGTCGAGCAACAGAACGCCATCGGGAATGATGCTCATCGGAATCGTAGCCCAATTGGCGTCATTTCGGAAACTTGGCAATTCACGAATTTTCGCGCCCGAACGCTTGCGAATCCGGCTACGACTCGGCCTCCATCGCATTGATCTGTACGAGTCATTATTTGGTTTCGTAGCAGCACCGCCACCGTCGATGTCGCCTCTTCTGTTTCTGATTCAGGTGGCGGCAACCGGACGTCAATGACCAAGCGGGATCAAGGCGTAACCGTCCGACTGCAGGTTGACGCAGACCGTCAACGCGGAGACCGCGGTGTCGACGAACACCAACAGATCTTCCGATGCCCTGCCCTTGCCATGCAACGATTGTCCGCACACGTACATCTGAACGCCTGCTTCGTGCAGCTGCCTTAACAGATCCGCGTTCGGATTGCCTTCGGTACCAAATTCTTCCCGATAGCTGTCGGGATTCAACACGGCCAGCGTTGCGTCTCCGTGGAAGACAACGGCAAATTTGCCAGTGGCCGGTTCCTTTCCGGCAGCTGCATAGATGTTCAGGTACCTTGCCACCTGTTCGATGGCCGGGTTGCGTTGCCGGGGGTCACCGCCGCGCGTGATATCGATCAACACGCGGGAACCGTCGCGCGGTTGTTGAGCCGCTTGAGGCAAGGTCGTGACGGTCCCCACTTTCTTGATTTTCGGTTCGCGACTTTCCGGCTTCGACGCGACGGGTCGGGACGGCACGGCGTGGTTTTTCATTGCCTCGGCAAACCCCCGTTCAACGAACTGCGAAACGACCTGGGCGTGTGTCTGGATCAGTTTGGCCACGTACGGATCCGCCGACGTCTCGACGACTTTGACCCCCTGCTCGGTTTCCTCATACTCCATTTCGATTTGGTCGGCGTAACGGAACAACTCCGCGAACAAGGGATCTCGCATGCGGATGGGCCGAACGGTTTCCACCCGATCGACCATCCATTTGACATGCTCTTTGATTTTGCCTGAGATGGCTGGATCATCGGATTCGGTAACGGTTTCCACTCCATCCGGCCGCTCCTTGACGGTGCGGCGAATACTGGCATGGTTTTCCAACAGAAAGTGGAAGACGTCGCGATCGGCCTGATGTCGTTGATCATGAATCTGCCGACCGCCACGCCCGAACATACCGCGCCCGGGGCCCTGGGCTTGTACGTCCGATTGGTAAACGGCCAACAGCCAGACAATCAGCAATCCTGTTGATAAACGGTTCGGCATGGTCTTTGCCCTTTCTTACTGAAACGGATTTATTCATTGAATTGAGGCATGGCAGGCGCCGATGACGGGCCGACCTCCGGATCGGCGGTCCGCATCGCATGGGGGGCCAACAGCCAGAACAGACCGGGGCGAATCAGAAACTCGGCCACCGTGGAGGTGATCAACCCGCCCAGGATTACCGTGGCAACCGGAAACAGGATCTCCTTACCCGGCAAATGGCCACCGATCACCAGCGGAACGAGAGCCAGACCGGTTGTTAGCGCTGTCATCAGGACCGGTGCCAGGCGATCGAGACTGCCGCCCAGGATGATGTCCTGCGTCAATTCGCCCTCTCCCATCTGTTCCATGTAGGTTGATATCAACAGCAGACCATTGCGGGCGGCAATACCACCCAACGAAACAAACCCCACCGTGGCGGCTACCGAGAAGGTCTGACCGGTCAGGTACAGACCCATGATGCCGCCCACGAACGCGGCGGGCAAAGCGATCAGCAACTGAAACGCGATACTGAACGAATTGTAGGTCGAATACAGCACCAGAATGGTAGCGATCAGTGCTACGCCACTGAGCCAGAGGATGCGTTGATTGGCCTGCTGCTGGGCCTCGAATTGCCCGGCGTAGGTCACGAAATAACCCTCGGGCAATTCAACTCCCGCTTCGATCCGGCGCTTGATTTCACCCACCACACTGCCCACATCGCGCCCCATCGTATTGACACGCACCACAATTCTACGGCGTCCGTCTTCCCGATTAATCGTGTTGGGCCCGGCGGCCTCATAGACATTGGCCACGGCACCCAGGGGTATCCGTCGGCCGCTGGGAAGTTCCAATGGCAAACGATGCAGGTTGTCGAGATCCCGACGTTGAGACTCGGTCAGCCTGAGCAGAATATCAAATGAGCGTTGGCCGTCGATCATCTGCGACACTTCCTGACCGTGGATGGCGGTCTCGATGAAGTGATTTACGAAGTGCGTTGTCACGCCGTAATAGGCCAACATGTCCTTCTTGATTTCGACTCGAAATTGGGGAGTCGGTTGCTGCTGTTCGACGATGGGCGGCGCGATCCCCTCGATATCCTGGATCGCTGCCTTGATATTTTCTGCCTCCTCGCGAAGCGTCTCCAAGTCGTCACCAAAAAGCTTGATGGCGATTTGTGCTGTAACTCCCGACAGCATGTGGCTGATCAAATGCGCGATGGGTTGCTCGACTTCCGTTTCCACTCCCGGGACGTGTTCAACCGCTTCATGTAGTTTTTCGATCAGTGCTTCACGGCTCAGCCCACTTTCCGGATTCAGCGTGATCACGTATTCGCTGATATTGACACCCATCACGTGTTCGTCCTGTTCGGCGCGACCCGTTCGACAGGTAAACCACAACAGCGGACCATTGGGATTCTCTGCGGACTTGACCAACTTCTCCAGATTGCGATCCGCCATCCGACTCAATTCTCGGCTGACCTGCAGCGACGTGCCGGGAGGGGCAAACAGATTGACCTGCGCAGCCCCTTCATCGAACGGGGGCAGGAAGTCCCGCCCCATATTCCACGCCAACAGACCGCCGACCACACACCCCATTCCCAGCAGCGTCAATGACGTTGACAAGCCGGCGGGATGCATGCTGAATTGGATCAGCGGCTCAAAGGCGGCTTTCAAACCCCGCAACACGAATCCATCCGAACCGCTCCGGGTGGCCCTGGCACTGGGCAACAGATAATACGAAAGCACCGGAGTGACCGTCAGCGATACCAGGGTCGAGGCGCAAATCGAAACGATGTAGGCCACGCCGAGTGGCATGAACAGCCGTCCTTCCATACCGGTCAACGCAAACAGTGGCGCAAAGACAATGACGACCAGAACGGTGCTGATGATGATCGCATTGCGAACCTCCACGCTGGCATCGTAAATCACAGCCAGCACGGGCCGAGGCTGGTCGGACAAGGCATTCTGCTTCAGTCGCCGATAAATATTTTCCACATCCACGATGGCGTCGTCGACCAGTTCTCCCAACGCGACAGCCAGACCACCAAGGGTCATCACATTAATGGACAGACCCAGCCATTTAAAAACGATCGCCGTGACCAGCACAGACAGCGGAATTGCCGTCAGCGTGATGAATGTGGTTCGAAAATTGAACAGAAAGATGAACAACACGATGATCACCAGGATCGCACCATCGCGCAACGCGTCAATCACATTCGCCACACTGTGATCAATGAATTCTCGCTGTTCATAGGTTGTTTGTAACGTGATATCATCGGGCAAAGATGGTTTCAGCTCTTCCAGGGCTTCGTAAACAGCCTGGGTCACGGCACGGGTGTCAGCGCCCGGCTGCTTCTGGACAGTCAGCACCACCGCCGGCCGTCCGTTGACCGATGAGTCGCCCCGTTTGGTTTGCGCGACTTCCTCGACCGAGGCCACCTGTCCCAGCAGCAACGGTCGATCGCCGTCGGCGCGTATCACCGTAGAACGGATTTCTTCCGCATTGTTGTACCGGCCCAGTCCTCGGATCAGGAATTCCTTGCCGTCGCGACCCATGAAACCGCCGGTCACGTTGTCATTGCTGTTCCGCAGCGCTTCCTCGATTTCGGGCAGACTGACTTCGTAGCGATGCATGCGATGCTGATCGACCAGCACATGGTATTGCTTGCGGTCGCCTCCCATGGTGATCACCTGGGAAACGCCCGTGATTTTTCGCAACCGCTGGCGAACCACCCAGTCGGCCATCGTCCGCAATTCCATGGGCGACGTCACACCGTCTTCGCTCCACATGGCCACCAGGGCAATCTGTCCCAGCAACGAAGAACGTGGACCCATCTGGGGATTCACTCCTTCGGGCATTTGATCGGCAACCACCGCCATCCGTTCCTGCACGATCTGTCGCGCCGTCTGGACATCCGTCCCCCAGTCGAATTCGACGTTGATGACCGACAACCCAATGTCGGAGGAACTCCGCACCGCAATGATTCCGGCAGCGCCATTGATGTTCGATTCCAGCGGTATGGTGACCCGCTGTTCCACTTCCTCGGGTGCCAGACCTTCGCATTCGGTAACGATCACGACCCGCGGCCGCGTCAAACTGGGCAACACATCAATCGGCAAGGAACGGGCCACCATGCTGCCGGCAACCAGGATAGCAACCGCTCCACACAGAATGATCAGCCGATTCTGCAACGCGAATTTGATAACAAGATTGAGCATGAAGGAATCCTGGCCAGACGGAGGTCATACCACAGCGATAGCCAATGGCCGATTAGTGATCATGGTCATGGTGCCCCCCTCCCCCACCCGCCTGCATCTGCATGGCCAGGTAGAGTTTGTAGGCATGGTTTAAAGCGATCGGTTCATCAAGGGGAATCTGTCCGTCATCCGCGATCACAACCGTGCGGTCGTCCCGGTACAGCAACCGGACCGGAATCGGTTCCAATTCGATGAACAGGTCATGTTCGTCATGATGGTCGTGGGTTCCCTCCGCCTGATCATGATCGTCGTGTGGATGGTCCTGGTCCTCATGATCATCGTGCGCGTGGTCGTCATCGTCGTGGTGGTGTTCCGCGAAAACAAACACGTTGGGACCGTCCACAACGACCGCATCGACGGGCAACATCAGTTGATTTTCCCATCGCTCGACCGGCAGACGCACGTGCAACCGTTGACCTGGCCGGAACCGCCACTGTTCGTAGAGCCGATCATTGGCCTGCCGGACAACCGCCACTTCGTTGGGCAGTTCGACAAAAAACTTGACCGTTTGCGTTGCTTCATCCACGTGGTTGTCAATCCGCAGCAATTGTAAACCGAGCGGCTCGGCATCCGGTTCCGGTTCACCATGCGTTTCTACCAGGACTTCCCAATCGTTCTCCGCAATCCGGTTCAGCACGGGCAGATCATCTTCGAAAGCGGTCCCCTCAAGATACAGTTTGGAATGGAATGCGACGGTACAAAGTGCCTGGCCTCGAGTGACCGACTTCCCCGGATGGACCATCAACTGCTCCACGGAAAAACCGGAGGACGATTGACTTGAAGCCGCATCGTCCGGGCGAATGAAACTGGGCGGAAAGACCGTGAGAATGGAAGCGAGTTCACGATTTTGTAGCAGCTCGTCAATCATGGGCTGCGGCAAACCACGACTCCGAAGCTCCTGCAACAACGTGGACTCCTGTGCTCGCAGTTGTTTCAATTCGTACTCCAGTTCGCGATTTCTGGAACCGGCCACGACACCGGAGTCGATCAGGGGAGCTAACCGGTCTATCTCTTTCTGGGCGACCTCTTGCCGAGTCATGGTTTCCAGCAGCTTGGATTGAGCATCGATCAACGTCTCATCAGTCAACCGGATGACAAATAGCGGTGTGCTCGAATTGAGGCTCTGCCCAGGCAGGATTTGAACGTCCTCAATCACCCCCGTCACGGGAGCGGAAACGGACAAGTCACTTCGCCCAGGTATTTCCACCACCCGTGCCGGGACCAGAAGTGTCTGCCAGTAGTCGCCGACGGTGACGGGCGCCATTTGCAAACCCAGATTGGCAAATGCCTGTTCCGTCAAGGCAATGTGATCTTCTTCATCTTCGTGAGCATGGCCGTTGGCGACGTGCTCTGCTTCACCGCCATGCGGATGATCATCCGCATGGTCGTGCCGGTCCGCGGCAACCTGGGGATAGAAGTAGAGGCCGGCGGCCGCGCCGGCAGCAAAGATGCTGGTCAGCACGCCGGCGGTAAATAGCGCGCGTACGCCCGCGCGCATCAGCGGATAATGGGACATCAGACAACTTTCGTGAAGACGGATTCTGGTAGCCGATGGCTGCCGGGCCTGGTCGGCGGAAAATTCCGCTCTATCCAATCTCAGCGACGTGGATTACAGACGATAAACCTGCAGCGTCGATCGCGTCAGCGCATGAGATACCGCAGGACCAGGCGAACGCGGGCCGGCGTGTTCGCTTGAGCGCAAAGATCTGATCACCCGGTCAGCCGACGGATCGGCGACCGCGATCAACTCCTTGTGGCATAAACCGGCTACGCGAAACGAGCGGGCGTTGTCCACGTAACCTGGTCGTGGTTCGCCCGTGCAATTGTGATGGTCGGCATCCAGCCCTGACCACGAAACGGTAGATGCAGAAGCCGTGCGGCCCAGATGATGATCGGCATCCAGACCCAGCAATTGCACCCAGACATTGTGCTCAAGACAGCCGCATGGACAGGCCCCCAACTGGAAAATCATGCCGACCAGCAGCACGCCGGAGGCGAGCCGCAGAAGGCAATTCCGTTGTAACAGTTGAGTTTTCATTTCCGCGCAGGCCTGGTCGTAGATACTCGTACGATATTTAATCCTGGCAATTTGGTCAAGCTCTAAGGGCTTTAACGACTGCACGGATCAGCTCGCCGGAACCGGATTGGCAAAAGGCCATGGACGATAATCAGTATATTGTCTGATTGCATTGTAACGTTTTTGTTCGATGTGCGGCCGGATTGCCAACCGTCAACGTTCCAGGATCAACAAAATGCCCTGTCGATTGTCAGGATCCGTGGTCCGGTTAACCGTTGCGGCTCTCGTTGTGGTTTCGATCGGTTGTCGCTCAACGGGAAGAACGACCGACCCGCGTTACTGCGAACTTGCACAGGATTTCGCGACCTCGCATTGTCAAGCAGTCGACACCGCGATCGCAGCCAACCCCGTGGCCGACGAACTGGCTGGCCCCCACCTGGTTCAGGAATACATCCAGATCGGCCTGCAGCAGAATTCTGAAATCCAGGAAGCTCGACTGCTGGTCGAATCGTCGGCTAATCGCGTGCCCCAGGCGGCTGCTTTACCCGACCCCATGCTGGGCGCAACGGCCTTTCTGGCTCCGGTCCAAACAGCCGCCGGCGAACAGGACTTTGCCCTGTCCATGAATCAGCAATTTCCGTGGCGAGGAAAATTGGCAACCCGGGCCGCCATAGCCGAGGAAGAAGTGAATGCCGCCCGTGCCCGATTGGCAGCCGTTGAGCTGAAAGTCGTGGAACAAATCAAGAACGCCTACTTTCAACTGTTCTTTGTTCAACAGGCAACGTCGATTATCGAAGCCGACCGGCAACAACTGGAGTTTATTCGCCGCCTTGTCAAAGAGTCTTATCAGGTTGGCCAAGTGACTCAACAGGACCTGCTGCAGGTCGATGTCGCCATTTCCCAGATCGAAACGCAGCTGCTGCGATTTCATGCCGAAGCACAATCCGCGCGGGCAAGACTGGCTCGCCTGTTGCACGTTTCGCCAGAAACCCGGTTTGAAACGATCGACAGCCTGCCGACCGAACAGATGATTGATGACATTGATCAACTGTACGATCTGGCGATTGCCTGCCGGCCGGAATTGCACGCCCAACTGGCGACCATTAAGCGGGATCGTAAAACGGCCTGCCTGGCGGAATTGAACAACTATCCGGATCTGAGCCTGGGTTTCAATTGGATCGCGACGTCCAGCGATGGAATCAGCCCGATCGCCAACGGCGAAGATTCGTTTCTGTTGACGCTAGGTATGAACCTGCCCATCTACAGGAAAAAAATCGACGCGGGCATCCGTGAAGCGCAGACTCGGGCGTTGGCCAACGCCCGCAAGTATGATCGCCTAAAAGATGAAACGATGGAAAGTGTCGCGGAATTATATGCCCGAATCAACAGTCTGCATGAAACGCTGAAACTGTTCCGGAACGACATCATTCCAAAACAGGAACTGACGCTCAATCAGTCACTTAACGACTATCGCGTCAACGAGGTCGACAGCCTTCAGGTGATGGAAAACTGGCGACAATTGTTGCAGTTTCATTTGACCGAAAAACGACTGGAAGCCGATTTGCAGAAATCCCTGGCGTCGATGGCTCGTCAGATCGGCGACTTCGAAGTGCCGGCAAACATCGCTCCGGCTGAACCGGCAACCGAATCCTCGCCCAATCGGGAAGGCGAGCAACCAAACAGTCCTGCCGACGCCTCGTAGAGGAAATGTTAAGGCCATGATATGGAAAAAGATCGTCTGGCTCCTGTTGCCGATTTTTGTTTTGACCGGATGTGCTTCGGGCTATCATTGCTATCCCTGTGGTCGGGTCAGTTGCCGCTATCGCCCTCCCAGTCCCCTGCCCTACGCGTGGACAAATTCCTGCCATTGCCAGGATTCGATTGGGCAAGCCTATCTGGCAAACACGCCTTTTCCGGCTAACGCGGAATCAGCACCCCAAGATAGCGAAAACGCCCCGAAATAATCGGGGTAAGGGGATGCGAAGCCAGATTCGCCGGTATCGGCTGGGCAGCCTCGGCGTCGACAACCGATACCTGGATGGGGCAGGATGGTATCATGATAATGCATTCGACTTGACTCATTTTGAACAGTCGAGATCATTTCATTATCGCTTCCAGCTTGTCTGTGCTGAATTTCCCGTGTTTCGCACCAATTCCTTTTGCCGATTCGTCCAAGGCGCACTGACATGGTCGGCCGTCCTGACGCTGCTGGTTCAGCCAATCAGTTTGCCGACGGCCAAGGATTGCGGATGTTGTGCCAGGAGTGCAGCAACCAGTCAGACGGTGGCTGGTTGTTCTGCCAGCCTGGACACCAATCGTTGTTGTACCCCACCTCCCAAAACCTGCTGTTCCCGCAAACGTTCCTGCTGTTCTGATCCCAGAGCAAAGACAACGACGGTCTGCCAATGTGGTGACGATTGCCGATGCTCGACCAGAAGAGATCCGGTCAGTCCGGCACCGATCGTTCCGACGCCCGATTGGCAGCAGGATCAGTATCAACTGGTTTGGTTATCAACTCAAACGCTGCCTGGCAACAGCTCGCTTCCGGATGACCATCTTGCCGGGCCCACGATTGCTTCAACGGTACTCACCTTAACGGCACAACAAGTATGTGCCCTTCTTTCGCGTTTCACCTGCTAGTGAATTCGACAAGGTAAATGTGCGCCGACTTTCTGCTGCTGTCAACTGACGTCGGTGGATTGCGCGTTCCGAATTCTCTTCGTTACCGACGATATCGGTTTGAATCTCAGTTAGCACGCATCAGGCAGACATGGCGATTCGATAACGGATACGCATGTCGCCTCTGCTCAGGTGAAGCATGTCAACAGAAAAAAACGTCGCCACGACTGGTCGGTTGAATGGTTCTGATCAGCAAACGGACTCCGGTTTATCACTTCGGCAACAACGACGTCAACGTCGCGACCGCGTTGCCTGGTGGTTCAAGTTGTTCCTGCAACCGTTACTGGCGGTGAGCGGCATGGTCTTGCTGATCGCTGGTCTTGGGGTCGCCCAGCGTTACGGTTGGTTCCCATCCGACCCACAGGAGAATTCCGCATCGGCGGCGGCACCGGGCGAAGACGTGTTGTATATCTGTCCGATGGTGTGTGTGCCTGCGACCACAGAACCGGGCAATTGCCCCGTCTGCGGCATGGACTTGAAGGCTCAGAAGACGTCTGGTGACGCCAAAGACCGGTATGGTTTGAAATTGGACCCGGCTTCGATTCGGGTCGCCAACATCCAGACCGTGGTGGCCCGGGCCGAGCCATTGGTCCGTCAGATTCGGGCCATTGGTGATATCGGCTATGACGAAGGTTCACTGTCCACAATCTCTGCCTACGTCGATGGTCGGATCGAACAACTGTTTGCCGACTATACCGGTGTCGAGGTCAGCCAGGGAGACGAACTGGCCCTGCTGTATTCGCCGGATCTTTACTCCAGCCAGGTCGCTCTGCTGCAAGCGATGAAACTTTGGAAGGGCAGCCAGCGAACGAGTCAACGCGTGGGTGGTACGAATCGCGAACTCTATGAAAGTTCCCGGCAACGCCTGATTGAATTCGGACTGACTGACGTCCAGGTCGACGAACTGGAAGAACGCGGTCAGGCTGACAGCCGGATCCGGATCGTTTCACCAATAACCGGAACGGTGATTGAGAAACTGGCCGCCGAAGGTCAATACATCAAGACGGGACAGCCGATCTACAAAGTGGCTGATCTTTCCAGCGTCTGGTTGATGCTGGAGCTGTTCCCGCGGGATGCCGCAAAAATCGCTTTCGGTCAAAAGGTGGTTACGAAGATCCAGTCGCTGCCCAGCCAGGAGTTTGTTGGACGTGTCGCCTTTGTCGATCCCATCGTGGATCCCCGGACGCAAACGGTCACGGCACGAGTCGTCATACCCAATGAACAGGGTCTGATTCGTGTGGGGGATTTTGCCACCGCAACGATCACCGCCAATGTGAATGCGATCGCCGATCAGCCGGTGCCGGTCTACGATCCGGAACTCGCTGGAAAGTGGATCAGTCCGCGCCATCCGCACGTGATCAGTGAGCGACCGGGACAATGCACGGAGTGTGGGATCGAACTGGTTCCCGCTTCTCAATTCGGCTTCGTATCCGAACCCCCGGCGATCGCCAACCATGTGGTGATACCTCGCGATGCCGTCCTGATGGCTGGCGACGAAAGTGTCGTTTACGTACAGACGGAGCGAGGACGTTTCGAATTTCGAAGCGTGGACGTAGGACATATCGTCGGCAATCGGGTCTCGATCGTGCAGGGAATCGAACCGGGAGAAAGCGTCGTGGCGACGGCCACGCTCCTGGTCGACTCGCAATTCAACATGGCGGGCAAACCCTCGCTGATTGACCCCACCCGAGCCATCCCGCGAGCGCCGGAAATGCCTGACGAGTTCAGCTCGCCGGAAATCATCGCCGCTCTCTCCCAATTATCGGAGTCGGATCAGGAATCGGTCATACAACAGAGACTCTGCCCGGTGGCCGACCAGTTATTGGGCTCAATGGGAACACCGATTCCGCTGGATATCGACGGGCGACGGGTCTGGATTTGCTGTTCCGGTTGCGAATCGGGTCTTCGCGCCGATCCGCAGACCTTCTTCGCCAAGCTCGAACAAGTACCGGCTGCCGAGACGGAACAGCAGGCGGAAATCGATCAGGCTATGTCGCGTCTGTCCGATAGCGATCGACTTCTGGCAATGGCTCAGAAAGTCTGCCCGGTGGCCGACCAGTTGTTGGGCTCAATGGGAACTCCCATCCGGGTGGACGTGAATGGGCAACCGGTTTTCATCTGCTGTGAAGGTTGTCGCGGTACGCTGCTGGAAGATCCACAAAAATATCTGGATATCCTCACGGGCCATAATCCCGACCACCCGCAGCATTCGTCCAGCGAGCCGTTGGGAAGGCAGGCTGACAGCCAATCCGACCCGGCCTCGATCGCGTCGCCACCCCGGGAGACCGGGCTGACGCCAGAGGAGCAGCAACGATGATTCAGAAGATCGTTGAATTCTGCGTGCGGGAACGGCTGCTCGTCCTGATTGCCATCGCGGCGATCATCGGCTTTGGCTGGCATGCCTTCCTGCAGGTTCCGCTCGATGCGATTCCGAATGTCAGCGATAACCAGGTGATCGTTCTGACACCGTGGCCAGGCCGCAGCCCCAAGGATATTGAAGATCAAATCACCTATCCTCTGTCGGTGGCGCTGCAAACCGTTTCGGGCGCCGAAAGCGTCCGCGGCAAGAGCATGTTTGGTTTCAGCTTTGTCCAGGTGACGTTCGCCGACTCGGTTGATTTTGAATGGGCTCGATTACAGGTTGCCGCGCAACTGACATCCGACATCCAACTCCCGCCCGGCGTGAGCCCGGTACTGGGCCCGGATGCGACGGCGCTAGGCCAGATTTTCTATTACGTTCTCGATCCGCCGCCGGGCATGGATCTGGCCGACGTGCGGAGTAAACAGGATTACGTCGTCAAATTCGCCTTGCAATCGGTCAACGGCGTTGCCGAAGTCGCTTCCATCGGTGGCTTCGTCCGACAGTACCAGATCGATGTCGACCCCGATCGCCTGCGATACCACCGCCTGACATTGGAACAGGTGATCAAGGCAGTGCAGGATTCCAATATCGACGTGGGTGCCAAGACGGTGGAAACGGGCGGCATGGAGTTCCTGGTTCGCGGGATTGGATTCATTGGAGCCGGAAAGACACGACAGGAGACCCTGGAACAGATTGAACAGACGGTGATCACCACTCGTGATTCGATTCCCCTTCAAATTCGGGACGTCGCTACCGTTCAAATCGGCCCCGCTTTCCGACGCGGTGCGCTGGATTGGAACGGCGCCGAAGCGGTTGGCGGCGTGGTGGTCATGCAGCACGGCGAAAACCCCCGCGCGGTGATCCAGCGTGTCAAAGACCGGATTGCATCACTGGAAAACGAATTGGCAGGCATCCGGATTCGTGGCATTTATGACCGGACCCAACTGGTTGACGAAACGGTTGCCACATTGACAACAGCCCTGTCCCAGCAAATCCTGATCACCGTGGTGGTGGTGGTATTGTTCCTGCTGCATATTCGATCCAGCATCGCGATCGCCATCACGCTGCCACTGGCCGTGTTGCTGGCATTTAGCGCCATGCATCTGTTTGGCGTGGACGCCAACATCATGTCATTGGCCGGCATCGCGATCGCCATTGGCACGATGGTCGATATGGCCATTATCATTTCCGAGAACATCTATCGGCGGCTGGCCGGATGGGAGTCTGCCGGATGTATCGGCGGGACGGAAGGACGCCTGTCGACGATCTGTGAGGCGGCGGCGGAAGTGACTCCAGCGGTGGTGACGGCCGTCAGTACGACGGTGATCAGTTTCCTGCCCGTATTCTTTCTGACGGGGCGCGATTACCGACTGTTTTCGCCGCTGGCCTGGACCAAAACCTACGCGCTGATTGCCAGTCTGATCGTCGCGGTGACGATTGTGCCCGCGCTGTCGCGGATCTTCCTGACGTCGACCAGACAAAAATTGTGGACCGCCCTGGCAGCCGGCCTCGGGTTTGGTGGCCTGGTAGCAGGACTTGCCGGTGTTGTCTGGAAACCGGCTCTGGCCAACTGGCTCCCCTGGCCGACGTGGCCAACCGCGACCGGTCTGGGGCTGGTCGCCGCAGCCCTGGTGTACTGGATGATGCGGGAACGAGTTCGACCGGTGGAACAGAATCCGGTTTCACGGCTGGTGAATTTCGTCTACGAACCAACGCTCAGGTTGTTTCTGCATTACAAGAAATCCTTTCTGGCGATTCCGGCGTTGATTGTCTTCCTGGGCGCCGGTGCCTGGGTCGGTCTGCCCACGATTCTGCACCCGCTGGAACAGGCCGCTCGCCGGTTGGGAACGGATTTCAATCAATCCCGTGGTTACGTCGATTTCAAGCATCAGCTAACGGGTCTGAGAACCGATGACTGGATCGCCCTGGATGAAGGCAGCTGGTTCTACATGCCCAGCCTGTACCCGGCCGCCAGTTTTGCCCAGGCCATGCAGGTGCTGCAAACGCAGGATACCATGATTCGCGAAATCCCCGAGGTTGCCCAGGTGCTGGGGAAGATTGGCCGAGTCGAATCGGCGCTCGATCCTGCGCCCGCCGCGATGATTGAAACCTACGTCATGCTCAAGCCTCGCGATCAGTGGCGTGAGGGGATGACGGAACAGAAAATCTGGGAGGAAATCAATGACGTGGCCACGTTGCCCGGTATCACGATGGCGGACGAATTACAGCCCATCGAGGGGCGAGTCGTGATGTTGCAAAGCGGCATCAAGGCGTCGATGGCGATTCGCATCTATGGTGGTACCCTGCAGGGACTTTCCAAGGCAGCGACGGCCGTAGCCGAACATCTGAAAAATCATCCACTGGTCAAGGGAGGCACGGTCAGTCCCGACATCGTACTTGGCAAGCCATACTACGAATTCGAAGTCGATCGCGCCGCGTCCGCACGTTACGGTATGTCGGTCAAACAGGTTAATCAGGTCGTCGAAGCGGCGTTGGGAGGCATGGTCGCCACGACAACCGTGGAGGGTCGTGAACGGTATCCAATTCAAGTTCGCTACCGACGTGATCTTCGCGAGAACGTGGATAACCTGCACGCCATTCCCGTGGTGACCGACACGGGCGACATTGTCAAACTTGACGATCTGGCTTCGATCGAGACGTCCTGGGGACCCGGCGTCATTAACAGTGAAGACGCCCGCCTGGTCGCCCACGTGGCCTTCGCACCTCAACCTGACGTGGGTGCTCTGGAAGCGATCGACGGGGTCATGATCTCACTTACCAACGCCCGCCGCCTGGCCGAGAACGGTCAACCGGAAGGCCTGGTCTTCCCGGCAGACGACAACTTTGAATTGGAGCCGGTGGGTTCCTTTCAAAACCAGCTTGAGGCTAATCGCCGGCTGCTGGTGATTATCCCCATCGTGTTGCTGTTGAACATTTTCATTATCTATCTGCAGTTTCGCAAACTGCCCATCACCTTGGCCATCTTTGCCGGAATTCCGGTGGCATTCGGTGGTGGCATGATCGCCCTGGCAATAGCCGGCGTACAGTTGAATACCGCCGTCTGGATTGGCTTCATTGCCCTCTTCGGAATCGCCATCGATGATGGCGTGGTGATTGCCACCTATCTGGAACAGCTACTGAAACAACAGTCCCTGCGTGGTATCCAGGATATCCGGGACGCGACCGTGAAAGCCGGACTGATGCGCATTCGGCCTTGCCTGATGACCACGGCGACCACCGTGATTGCATTGTTGCCCGTCCTGTACGCAACCGGTCGAGGCGCCGACGTTGCCCGTGCCATGGCGATTCCCGTCTTTGGTGGCATGGTCATTGAACTGGTGACCCTGTTCGTCGTCCCGGTGGTCTATTGTGGCTATCTGGAATGCAAATGGCATGGCGGTTTGCCCGATCAGAACTTCGAGCGTTTGCAAGTGCACAGCGACGCTGCCTGATTTCAGGCTGCGATTGGTCGCGTGTCAACGAAATGCCGCGTGAAATACCGCCGGCAAACGATCGATCGCCTTTTCGATTTCCTGGTCCGGTTGCCCCAGACCAACCGACAACCGTACCAACCCCGCATGGTGCGTCCCCATTGTCTGATGTGCGAGCGGCGCACAGTGCAATCCACTGCCAACCACCAGCGCGTGCTGCCGGCACAGTTGGGCGAACGCGCCGCTGGAAAGACCGGAGACTTCGAACGCCAGCGTGGGCATCCTGCGCGTGGATTCCGCGGCGGCATGGATACGAACGCGGTCGACAGTTCTTAACCAGTCGACGATCCGTTGGAGCTGCCCGCGGGCCGCGGTCAGGTCGGCATCCAGGTTTCGCTCCCGCAACATCCCGATTGCGGCCTGCAGTCCCGCCAGCGCAAACTGATCCACTGATCCGACATCGCAATAGCCAGGGCGCGGAGACTGGCCACCGCCACGACCAGCGCGAGGCAATTCACAAGCTGCCGAAGAACAATCCATTTGGACACGACCGGATAAATAAAGCCCGCCAAGCCCCCAGGGCCCCTGCAACCCCTTGTGGCCGCCAAAGGCAACCAGGTCCGCGCCCAACGCAGGCAAGTCCAGCCTTTTCCAACCAACAATTTGTGCCGCGTCAAGCAAGACCGGCACGCAATGCCGTTGTGCCAGGCGGATAACGTCTTCGTACGGCAAGAGATCGCCCGTTACGTTACAGGCCGCCGTGATGGCAATCAGCCCTACGTCATCGGACGCCAATGACTGCTCCAGCCAGTCCAGATCGATCGGGCTGACGGATTCGCCAGTCGCATTGTCCATTTGTGCTGGAATGTATTCGATCGGCACGCCGGTCGCAGCCCGTTTGAGAAGGGGACGATGCAGCGCATGATGTTCCCAGCGACTGGTAAGCACACGCCTGCCATCGGGAATAAACAAATCGCCAATAGCAACAGTCAGAGCCGACGTGCATCCGGGCGTCAGCAGGATCTGTTCCCGCCGTTGGACACCCAGAAAATCCGCGATCTTCTGATGGGCTACATCGAATTGTTGTGGCCATTGAGCTGGCGAAGTGGACATCGCGTCGGCTACCGCCTCCGAAACGACACGTGGTTTCGGCCAGCTGGTTCCAGCATGGTTTAGATACAAGGCAGTCGTCGCCACGATCGTCGGTCCAAGCAGTACGGTTAATCCACGTTTTCAATCCGAACACAAGACTAAAAGTCGGGTGTCAATTCGCCGCCATCAATACTCATCAAAGCCCGGATCTCGGCCCCGTTAAGTGTCTCCGCGAGAAATTGAACGCTCCCATCGCATAGGGTGGCGTTGATGCCTCCCGAATGGAAACTGAACATTTCCTCATTGGGACCACAATTGATCTTGGTCCAGGGACACAGTTCGGGGCCCCCAATGGGCGTGTTGTTGTTATTGATCAGCTGGTCAACATTGAATCCATTGTCCGGCTCAGCCCAGGCCCAGAAGCGCCGGCCATTGGGATTCAGTTCATTGATGGTTCCCGGCGAGGGTGGCATGAAGTCACCCCGACCCGCCATTTCGGTAATCGCGATCGTATTGCTCGTCCCGTCAAAGATCGCACCGATTCGGCGAGGCCCGTTACCAAGCAACGCGCAGGCCAGCCGCGATCCACGAGGTAACACCGCATTGCTCTCGTTGGGAATGCCGTCGACCGGCGTTAGTTCGTTGACCACAACGGTACAGGGCGGCGAGTAATCGGTGTAGGCGAAGCCGTCGGAATCAACATTGCCGCCGGAAACCCGGAAGGTTGATGGACATATGAATGTTGAGACGACGGTTTGGGCCGCCAGGATGTTGCCGGGGGCCACCGGGTCGTTATAAGCCCGAGATAGATCCATCAAATTGAACGAATTGGTCTCTTCCAGGTAGGGAAGCAACCGCGTCTGCATCGAATGCGAAGCGCCGATGGATGGATCAGGGCTTAACGGCTCCTGAACCCCATCATCGGTGATAAAGATGTTGCCCGTACCGGCGGGATTTCTGGCCTGTCCGGCACTGGGCAAGCGCCCGATGGCCGACTCGTAATTGTGCATCGCCAGACCCATTTGCCGCATGTTGTTCGCGCAGGAGGTGCGTCGGGCTGCTTCGCGAACGGCTTGCACGGCGGGCAACAACATCCCGATCAGAATGCCAATGATGGCAATCACCACCAGCAGTTCGACGAGGGTAAAACCACGCTCCGTCTTCATGGACATATTATTAGACATATTGATTCCTTGAGTGATTATCTTTCAGCCAACTTGATTCAAGAATGCACGTTGGGTGCAGAAATTGACGGTTGAAACGAACTCTTTCAACTGACAACGGACCGCGTCAAGTTCAGATACGTCACGTGAAACCAGAAAGGCATGAACTGCACCCTGTAATGCAGCAGGCAATGCGTGTCATTCGAATTTCTGGCTTGAGAGAAAACAATTTGGTCGACCGATTCACGACTGCGATGCGTCCGCGATGAGGGGCGGAGAGCATTGAATATTCTGTAGATTCGCTTTTTGTTCAACCCCTGCCAGACAACCTGTGTTGCCGTTGGTGAAGCGTTTCACAAAACCCTCTTGCATGGAAATACGCTTCTTCGATTCAAATACCGGTTGGTCCAGAAAACGGTAGTCTTTTCAGGCTGACCCCGTCCCGGCTTCCGGGGTAACCGGTATTCGGCTGGAATAGTAACGAAGAACTGGCAATCAATCCGTTTGCGGCGATTCAGGAAACCCACGGCTTGATTATCAGTCTTCAGCCGTGGAGAACAGGAAGAATCGTGCTGGCACAACACTCCATTGGGACCCGGGCTTCGTCAGGCATTGCGGTGCGGCCTCAAAGCTTACAGCCGCAGTCGCGAAGAAATTCCAGGAAATCATCCGTTAGAAACCCGCGGCCCTCAGCCAGTTGCGGCAGGATGAAGGACGAACCCGGATTCAATTCGACCACCACCGGTCCCTGATCCGTAAGCCCAATGTCCCAGGACTGAAACTTCAATCCAGAAAAGTATTGCGCGCCTTGCTGGCACAACTCCAGGACCTGATTCCAGTCAGGCAACTGAAAACCCAGCAGCCGTTTTGACTCTGGGCTCTCCTCCGGTAGTTGCTGAGGCACGCCGTCCATGTTGCCGACCAGTCGCACGACTTGTCCCGTTTTGATGTCCATGCTGGCCAGCATATTCCCGTTTCGCCAGAAATTATCAGCGATATTATCCGACGAAGGAATCTTCCAGACCGTGCTCAGTACTTCGACGCGACCTTCCCGGATGATCAGAATGACACGAATCGTGGAAACCCTCGGGCTGATTTCCGCCAGCTGTGGATGAGGTAGCAGGACCGTCTGAATCAGGTGGCCGTTTTCACGGTCAACCTTCTGCATGAATTCACCCAACGCCAACTGGGAATCGTCATGCATCACCAACCGCCCGGCCTGGAATCCCGAAATCAGAAAGTTGCCATAACTGGCGATACCGTGGACGGGTTTGCAATACAGCGGAAAACAGGCTTGCTGTTCAAAAAAACGTTGAGCCTCGTCCTGAATCGTGATATTGATTGTATTCCCGAACCGACGCGTTCCGTTCTGGATCACCGCCTGCGTCTCCGGGACGGGTATCCCGTTCAACGAAAGCAGTTGATAGCTCCAGAATTTATCGTCAGCAAGAATCCACCACCGCGGGTCACAACAGTTCCGGATCGTCTGGTGGTAAAACGTATCGCTAACGAATTGGCATTTTTCTTCGAAGGTATATCGTTCATCATCGTAGAGTCGATACTTGAAATAATCCTTCATCAGCAGATGCCCCGGAGTTTTCCGGATACGGTAATATTCAAGCATCTGCCGAAACATGCTCTTGTTGCTTTCGACCGCCGCATTGATGCTGGCACGATGATCAACGGACTGCCTGGACGCGACTCGATCCTCAGCGACCTTGACCGTTTGGTAAACAGAATTGGGAATCGTCATGGGTTACCCTCTTATTTTGATTGCCTGAAAATTGACTCACGGTTTGACCTGGATAGGCTGGACAGGGCTAGCTTCGACGGTTGCCGACTGGCCGATCGCGCGGGATGTATCGTGCGATTGCCAATGTGCCCAGTTTTCCAGGATGAAATGAATCTTGCCAAAGACCTGTTCAATTTGTTGCTGCTCCTGTCGCATCCGCTGCGAAATTGACTGAGGCGATCCATCAAAGACCACGCGAGAAACCACATGTGCCCCCAGACAAACTCGCAAGACACTGATGGATCTCGGACCACATTCAGCCAATAGCACTGGCTGACCGACCTGAAAGCGCTGACTGGCCGGGTCGTCCAGCGGGCAGCGGCCGGGATCGGATGTGAGGCTGGATAAATCCTGATTCAATAAACGATGGACTTGCTGCATTTCGTGATGGGTTAGCCAGCCTTCTTCACCGCGGCGACCGGGATGTCGGAGACGAAACGGGAAAATCGTCTGCACCGCCTCCCAAGGGGCGTCGGATGACGCTGGGGGCAGATCACTGCAGCAATCGGTCAGCGGTGATACCACATGGGATCGGAACAAACACGTCCCCACCGTGCCAGCCAGCGCGATCAACACGTCCGCCTTCAGCTGATCGGGGATCGCATCGAATCGTTGCATCTCGCGAACGGCTGCGGCCCACCGCAGGATCAACCCGGGATTGCAGCCCCGATCCAGCACATGCTTCGTTGCCTGCCATGCCGGTGGCCATTCAGATCGGCTGGAGTAATCACAAAGCCCTTCCAGGCCGTCACGGATGTCTGAAACCTCTTCGGCGAATTCGGCAGGAATCAGCAAGGCACCCGAAAAAGGTGGTCCTCCGAATGTCTTGGATCCAGTCAGCTGGAGGAGATGGCCCGACTGCAGATGCTCCCGCAAACTGCTGCGGTGTTGTCGCAGTTGACAGGCATCGACAACGATCGTCAATCGTTCGCCAAATTGCCGTTTCAAATGGTCAACGAATTCATGACCGGGAAACTGCCAGCCGGTCTTCGATGTGGCAAGCACATGCAACAGACAATTCCCCCGAATCACGGCGGCAGCTACCGCTTGTTTAATCTGGCGGTGTATTTCACTCGCCGAACGCAGCTCACCCCCGCCATCCCGGGCGGGCACGTGAACCGTGGTAATCGGAACTCCCGTTTCCGGCATCAGCGACTCGCCCCGGTTTACCGAATTTCCAGATGGAGTCAGCGAGTCGTAGTGACAGCCATTGGCCGCCAGTGGAAGTCCACTGCCCGACTCGCTGGGCGCGACCAGAATGTTCGTTAGCGGCAGTGCGGAAGATCGGGCCTTCAGGCAGGTGGCGATCAACTCGGCGTCCGTCCCGGAGCTGCAGAGGACAACTTCCATTCCCTCAAGATCTGCGGCACCACAGTAGTTCCGGATTTCCTGCTTGAGATACCCTGCCAACGCATCCGCCTCCAACTGCAGACGGCCGTGCAGCGACGCCGCAACCAGTTGCTGACGGACGCGTTCGCATTCTGCCAGGCTGTTGGGGGTCAACGAGGTGGCCGTCGATGATCCGTAGGACACCCATCGCGGTTGCGGAGTGCGATGGCAGCCGTACCTGGAGAGGCCGTTCGCTGCGTCCATTCGCAGTCGCGTGTCTCCTCCCGTCGTAACCAGCAATTCAGCCGGTCCCAGAACCGGTTGAGATGTTTTCAACCGTTCCTGAATCATCGTCCAATCCTGCCGCCGTAGCTGCTGAATCACGCGGCGATCGTATCCGTGACATGGCAGCAGCATTTCCGCCACCCGTTCCAGTTGCTCGACCGTCGCGCCCGCCAGATTCTGATCAATTTCCAACGCCGAAATCGTGGAGTAGATGGAACATCGGTGTGCTGGCGGAGCAGACGGGAAATGAAAATGTCGATACTTCATTGCGGTATCAAGGCCAATCAATACCTGTGTCACCTGACCGACCGGCGAATCAACCTGCGAAACCGCCCGCAGCACCAGGATTTCCAGAGCGTGTCGTACCAGCACCGCGCCTTCGCATTCCGTTTCCAGCAGTTCCGCCTGGATCTGAATGTCATGATCTTTTTGAAAGCGAATCGGCAGCTCCAGTCCGGGCTGGGCATGGACCGTAAAACGTCTCAGCAAAGGCTGCAGCTCGGCACGTTCCAGAATGGACGCCATCCGCAATCCATCCGGACTGTCTGGTTCACCTGGCCGGTTCATCAATGATTCAGCGCCGGCAAAGTCAACCGCCTGGTTATCGAGCAAGCGGGTTGCCTCCTGCTGGATGGATTCGATCAGCGTGGTCAGGTCATGGATTGTGGTTCGGTGATTCGTAATATTGACGCGAATCGCGAGTTTGCCGTGGATTCTGGTCGTGGAGACCACGGCAGTGCCACTGGTCTGGATGGCGTTGACGACTTCGGCGTTGAGGCGTTCCAGCTGTTTTTCGGAGCAACCCGGCAACCCGTACCGGAAGCAAACGATGTTCAACGGTGCGGGGGCGAGCAATTCGAAATCGGGGTGGGAGAGGATGCATTCACGCAGGAAGCGGGCCTGCTGACAATTTTCGGCGATCTTCTGGCCCAATCGCTTCAGACCGTGTTCCTTCATCGTGAACCAGACTTTGAGCGCCCGAAAGCCACGAGAAAGTTCTGGACCGAAATCGCAATACCAGGGATTGCCATCGGCGGCAGCCGACCCGGGCGTCAAATACGATGTTTCGACGGCAAAGGACCGCCGGTGAATTTCCTCATCACGCACCAGCAGACAACCGGCGTCATAGGGTACGTGCATCCACTTGTGAAAATCGAAGGCCAGCGAATCGGCTCGTTCGATTCCCCGCAACAGAAAGCGATGTTCGTCGCTCAACACCGCTAACGCTCCAAACGCGCCATCAATATGAAACCATAGTTGTTCCTCATCGCATATCGACGCCAGAGCGTGCAGATCGTCAATGGCACCGCAATTAACGGTCCCGGCGGTGCCGACCACACAGAAGGGTAGATTACCCGATTGCCGATCATTCTGGATTGCCATTTGCAACTGACGCCAGTTCAATTGATGCCCGCGATCCACGTCAATCAAGCGAACGGACTTTCGACCCAGGCCGATGAACTCCGCAGCTTTGATTACCGAACAGTGTGCCTCGGCGGATACATAGACGATCATCCGCTGTTGCAGCCCCGCCATGCCATGCTGTCTCAGATCAATGGGAGCCAGATGATTTCGCGCAATCGTCAGGGCCAACATCGTCGCCATCAATGTGCCACTGAGTAGCAGTCCGCTGGCCGACGACGGAAACTGAAACAGCTGCCGGCACCATTCGATCACGGCCCGCTCCACATAGACCGGTGCGTGTTCCCGGCCACCCAGATTGGCATTTATCGCGCCGGCAAACATCTCGGCCAGCATTCCCCCGGCCGTTCCGGTGCCATGTACCCAGCCAAAAAAACGGGGGTGCGTGTTGCCCAGGCACCAGGGAAGAATGTTCGACCGAATCTCCTGGCACACCTGTGCGGCAGGTTCGGCTTCCCATGGAAGTGGCGCCTGAAGCACGGCTTTCACCTCCACCGGTAGCGGTTGCCAGGCCGGTCTTTCCCGAGACTGCGAAAGATGATCCACCAGCTGTGCAAGTTCAACTGCCGCCAGTTCTTGAAACGCTTCCCAATTCTTCGGATCCAGCGACGATTCAACCCGGTCAAGCAGACTGTCGTTGGGCGTCTCATTTTTTCCCGCATCGACCGGAGGCGAGTACGGGAACGGCATGGCTGACCAGAGCTGATGCAGATTCGACGCCGGCGGACTGTCTGGACTGTCTGTGCTCATTCCGGTCAACACCCTTGTCGTCGCATCCATATCTTCAGCGGAAGTGACCCGGCCCCTTGGGCAGTGATCCGCCGGGCGGGCATTCGGCGGATGCCCGGTCATTGCTGGTCCTGAACTGGCCACGATGTCGAACGAGCTGTCCGGGCGGTGCAATATAGGTTCCGTCGACGGATCAAATGGAAATTTCGCCTAAAAATAACCTCCGTGGCGGTCTGCCTTCGAATTTTTGGCAATGGACGCGAAAACGCCGCTGATAACGAGGGTAGCGACATGAACGAACAGGCCGATTCGCGCGAATCAACGGGTCACGCCTGTCGCGTCGCCCGATTTGATGCACGCGTTGCGGTCGACCCGAATCAGGCGGTCTGAGGCATCCCCTGTGCGACGCATTGAAAGGCAGCTTCGGCGGCAGCGATGGTCTGCCGCACCACGACTCGTCATGCATGGTCGAGATAAAGGCCGCTTCAAATGCCGACGGTGCCAGAAACACGCCCTGCCCCAACATCGCATGAAAAAACAGGCGGAACTGTTCCTGGTTCGATTGACTGACGTCATGCCAGTTGGCCGGAGGATTGGCCAGGAAGTAAAGTCCGCTCATCGTACCGACGCGATTGATGACGATACTGACTCCATATTTTTCGGCGGCCTGTCGCAGTCCATCATCCAGCCGCTGTCCATGCTCGTGCAACTTGGGCCAGTAGTCGCCGTGGATCAGGTTCTGCAACGTCGCCAATCCGGCAGCCATCGCCGGGGATTGCCGGACAACGTACCCGCCTGATACATCGGCCCCAGCGGCGCGACCATCTCCATCACATCGTGACGACCACCGTAGGCACCGACCGGCAGTCCCCCGCCAATCACCTTGCCCAAGGTCGTCAGATCCGGAGCCACATCGTACAGCCCCTGAGCTCCACCGGGATGCACCCGGAATCCCGTCATCACTTCATCGAAAATCAGCAGTGCTCCCGACTGGTCGCACAGTCTTCTCAGTCCTTCCAGAAACCCTTCCACCGGTGGAACCAGGCCCATGTTGCCGGCGATCGGTTCTACGATCACGGCGGCCAGGTCGGAGCCAAATTCATCCACCAGCTTCTCGACGGCCGCCAGATCATTAAAGGGTGCCACGAGCGTATCGTGCGTGTTGGCCGCCGTGACACCAGGGGAATCGGGCAGTCCCAGCGTCGCCACTCCCGAGCCCGCTTTGACCAGCAGGAAATCAGCGTGTCCATGGTAGCAACCTTCGAACTTGATGATCCGGTTGCGACCGGTGAAGGCCCGCACCAACCGCAAAGCGCTCATGGTGGCTTCCGTACCCGAGTTGACGAACCGCAACCGTTGCAGACTCGGCATCGAGTCTCGGATCAACTCGCCCAATTCGACCGCCAGTTCCGTGGGCATCCATAACTGGTGCCCGCAGCCGCTGCCTTGTGGATCGCCTGCAGGACGTCCCAATGCGCATGCCCCAGGATCAGGGGACCATACGAGAGCACGTAATCAATATAACGGTGGCCATCGACATCGAACAGAAAGGGACCTCTCCCCCTGCGCGATGAATCTGGGTGTGCCTCCGACGGCATGGAAGGCCCGGACGGGAGAGTTCACACCGCCTGGAAAGATCGACTTCGACCGCTCGAACAGCCTTTCAGATTGTGGATTCATTGGTCGTTCTCGTTTCCAGATATTTCAATACGGAATCGGCGGTATGCTCGCGTCGGCAATGCAGTCCGGAATGCCGACTCCCCGATACGATGCACCACACAGGTACAAACCGCTTAACCGGGACAACTCGCCATCAATTTCGCGTAGTCGTTCCGGATGACCCAGTGTGTATTGTGGTGAACCCCGGTACCAGCGTTGGATGCGAATCCCCGCAGGTTTTTCCTTGATTCCCATGGTCCGCCGCAGCTCCCGGGTCACGATATTTCCGATCCGGTCATCCGTCACGCTGTCATCCACTTCCGCACCAGCCGCCCCAGATAGGCCCGAACAAGTCGCAGATCATCCGGCGCACGATTGTAGTGCTTGGAGGAAGTCCAGGTTACGGCGGTCAGTCCACGTTGTTCGGAACCGGGAATGACGAATCCGTATCCGTCCAGCGGGTTGGAGAAATGGTCGGCCGGATACCACAGATTCACCGTTGCGGTGGAAACATGCGGAATGCTCCACAGCGTCGAACTCAGTTTCGAACAGCCGGTGGCCAGAAGTTTGGCCGCCACGAATGCGGGACAGGCGATAACGACCGCATCGAACCGATTCCGCTCCCCCACCGACAGATCAGAGTTCGCGGGCGTGTCTGGATTACCGGCCAACTGGACCACCCATTGATCCGACTCCGGTGCCACGTGCAGCACTGGCTGTTCGCACGGACCTGGGTTCGATGCAATTGCGAGGCCAGCGCTCCGATCAGATCCGACATCCCACCCGGCAGCGTCACAAACGGAGGCAGCGGCGGGTCGACCTGGCGATTGACGCTTGCGCGTTGGCGATTTCTGAGTCCGCGGATCAGTCCACCATAATCCTGTTCCAGCTTTTTCAACTCGGGATAGGTCGCCATCAGGCTAAGCTGGTCGCCGTCGCCACATAGATTCCACACAACAGTGGCTGAACCAGTCGCTGGTAGGCCTGTTGTCCCAGCCGCCGGGTCATGAAACTGGCCAGCGACTCATCTTCACAGGAGTACGTCGCCGGAATCAGGTAATCGGCGGCGACCCGCAGTTTTCCACGGAGATCCAACAACGAAGTCGAAAACAGACTCGACAGATTACCCGGCACAAATCCACTCAAACCCGACGGCAGTCGGTGCATTTTTTCCCCGGTGCCAGACGAAGGTCTTCCGGTTTTCCGGCCGCGTACCGCGCAGCTGACGGTCTACCCCGAGCTCGCGACAGAGCTCGACCGCCGCTGTTTTTCGCGAAAGAAAACTCTCGGCACCCAGCTCCAGTTTCATTCGATCCTGTTCCAACGTCCAAATTTTCCCGCCCAGACGAGATTGTGATTCGAACAATTCGATCAAAAGATCTCGACCCAGCCGGGATGCATTACGCTCCAGATACCAGGCAGCTGATAGACCGGCGATGCCCCCCCCAACAACGGCCACCTTAACCGGATTGTTCGTGTACATAATCAACCAGTCGTCTGACCGAATCGACAGGCGTCGTGGGCAGGATGCCATGTCCGAGATTAAAAATATGACCCGGCCGACCATCGGCATCGGTCCAGAATCTGATCAATATGCTTCCGCAATTCCTGCCAGGGGGCCAACAAGGTGGTGGGATCCAGATTCCCCTGGATCGCCCGACGCTCACCGATGGCATCCCAGGCCTGACGTAATGGCAACCGCCAATCCACGCCGATCACATCTCCTCCGCAGGCAGCGACGCAATCCAGGTGAGTTGATGTTCCCGTGCTGAAGTTGACGACCGGAACATCCGTGGATTGAAGCGCGGTGAACAGACGCGTATTGAATGGCTGGATGAATCGCTGGTAATCGGGCCGGGCCGGGACTCCGGCCCACGAATCGAAAACCTGCAGGGCTGCCGCGCCGTGTCGTGCCTGTTCGATCAGGTAATCGGCTACCACTTCGACCAGTTTATTCATCAGCACTTCCCAGGAATCCGGATCCGTGAACATGAACTGTTTCGCCTTTTCATACATCCTCGATCCACCCCCCTGAATCGCGTAGCAGGCCAGCGTGAATGGAGCACCCGCGAATCCGATCAACGGGATCCCACGGGGACGGAGTTCACGGTGCACCAATGCAATCGCCTCCAGCGTGGGACCCATGCACTCCGCCGCAGGCGGCGTCGCCAATCGTTCCACGTCGGCCTCCGACTCAATACAGTTCTCCAGCACCGGGCCCTGCCCTTTGACGAACTCCAACTTCAGCCCCATGCCAATCAACGGTGGCAGAATATCGGAAAAGATAATGGCGGCATCGAGATCAAAAGCTTCGATCGGCTGCAGCGTCACTTCGGCCGCCAGCTGGGGACTTTGGATCATTTCCAGCATCGAATGCCGTGCACGAATCGCCCGGTATTCCGGCATGTAACGGCCTGCCTGCCGCATTAACCAGATCGGCGTCCGATCGGTTGTTTGACGTCGACAGGCCCGCAGAAACCGACTTGCTTGCAGGTCCGACTCCTGGTCCGCATCGCGACTGGCGTCGACTGTTTTCATTCCACTACCTCCTGATCTCCGGAGTCGATTGCCAGATCGCCTGGCCCACAAAAAAGGGGCCCATCCGTTCAATGAATTCGCTGGTTTGCCGGGTTCGACGCATGTGCTGAACGAGTGCCGAAAGCGGGAACAATTCTTTTCCCAATAGGCCGACAATGAAATCGTTGTCTTCCGTGTTCAGTCCGTGGCCAGCCAGACGAATATCGGTAGCGTAACCAGCTTTGCCGTAGGCATGGCCAATGCCACCATGTTCCATCAACATCTTCCGCTGTTCTTCACGCGGTTGTTTTTCAAAGGCACCGCTGCGGCGGACGGGATACCAGACGACCCATGGGGTATCCGGGTTGCAAACACGATCCGCCGGCCTTTGGATCAATACGTTTTCCAGATCATTTTCGTATCCGATCGAGTACGTTCGCCCCAGCATGGTGAACGCGGGCCTTGGTAGAAGATCGGAAAATCCGCTGCCATTCAACAGCGGGTGAATGGCATCCACGATGTAGCCTGGATCTTCGCAAAAAACCAGCAAACCGATGCCATGCGGGTCGTTCAAGTCCCGATACAATACCGCCTGCGGGGATTGTTTCTGCAGTTTTTCAACCAATCTGTCGATGGCGTGGCAACCACCAAACGCCATGAACTGCATGAACAACCGACGGTCCAGTGCGATCGGTTTTCCCGTCGCGTCCCGGCCCTTTTCGGAGATATCAATATGCGGAAGACCCGAAGTCTGATCTGCCGTCGATCCAGGCGACTTCCCGCCCGGTTGTGTCAGCTCGCCTGTTTCAGCCATTGGCAGACGTCCTTTGCATGGTAGGTAATGATCAGTTCAGCCCCGGCGCGTTTGATACCCGCCAACAATTCCAGGACCGTTGCTCTTTCGTCCAGCCAACCCAGCCGGGCGGCCGCCTTGATCATCGCGTATTCACCGCTGACGTTGTAGGCGACCAGTGGCATTTCCGGAAAACGATCCCGGATCCTTGCCACGACGTCCAGGTACGGCAGGGCCGGTTTGACCATCAGGAAGTCGGCGCCTTCGGCCACATCCAGATTAGCCTCCATCAGGGGCTGGCGGGATTCGGCGAAATCCATCTGGTGCGTGCTGCGGTCACCGAATGCCGGCGCTCCGTCGGCAGCATCACGAAAGGGCCCGTAAAAGGCCGAGCTGTATTTTACGCTGTAGGACATGATGGCCACGTGTTGAAATCCCGACGCATCGAGCGCACGTCGGATACTGGCCACCATGCCGTCCATCATGCCACTGGGAGCAACGATGTCCGCCCCGCATTCCGCCTGCGATACCGCGATCTTGCCCAACATCACCAACGTTTCGTCGTTCAGCACATAACCGCCAGGCAACCGCCCGCTACCATCCGATGTCACCGGATTCACGATGCCACAGTGTCCATGACTGGTGTATTCGCACAGGCAAACATCCGTGATCACCACCAATTCCGGGGCAGCCACCTTCAGTTGGCCAATGGCTCGCTGGATGATGCCTTCGGAATCAAAGGCCTCGGAACCCTGTTCGTCTTTAGCCGCCGGGATGCCAAACAACATCACCGCCGGGATGCCCAGATCCAATATCTGGTTCGCTTCGCTCGACAGCTGGTCGACGGACAACTGGAACTGTCCCGGCATGGAATCGATTTCACGACGTACATTCTGGCCATGAGTCACGAAAATGGGGTAAATCAAGTCCGATGGATGCAGCCGAATCTGCCGCAGCATCCGGCGGATCCCGGCGGAATGGCGCAGCCGTCTGGGTCGCGCCATCGGATGGTATCCGTGGTCGACCGGTTGACGATCATCATCCATGTTTCTCTCCCACAATCGCGAAGTGCTGGGTCAGTGCGTTAACCAATGCCGATATATTGTACTCCCGCGGAACGACATCCACACTCAACCCCAACTGCCGGGCTCGTTGACTGGTAGTGGGACCGATGCAGGCAATCAAACAACCGGGGTACAACCGGATCTGATCCTGTACCTGCCGGCAGTAGCTGTCAACGGCCGATGGACTGGCAAACGTAATCGCGTCGATCGGCGATTCCAATACGCGAAGTTGTGACAAAGGTAGTTCCGTGCCGACGGTCGCATACACGGGCCAACGCTCCACTTCCGTTCCCCGAGACTGCAGCAACGCCAGCAGTTCGGACGCGACGTCGACCGGGCCGGGATAGAGTATTCTCTGTCCCGACTCAACCGGCAATTGTTCCGCGAGCAGGCGACCGGAACTGTTGGTTGGAACAAACTCCGGCTGCCGGTACCGACGAGCCAGTTTTCCTGCCGTTTGACGGCCCACGCAGGCCAGGCGTACGCCAGGTGGGATGTCAACGTCCTGCATCGCTTCCACAAAGTAGCGAACGGCGTTGCTGCTGGTAAAAACGATCCAGTCGAATTCATTCAGCCGCTGAACGATGGACTCAGTCTGTGCGGGATCGGTGACGCCACGGAACTGGATCATCGGCAATTCAATGGCCGTGGCACCTGCCTCCCGCAATTCTCGGCTGAGCGATTCTGCCTGGCTGCGAGCACGAGTCACCACAATTCGCCGGCCGTCCAGTGGTTGCTTGCTGATATTCATGGCAACCGCGCTCCCGTCAGTATCTGCCATCGCGATCGTGACATCGGGTGGTTCTCAATTCGAATCAGCGCGACTGAACAGCCGGCCTCCCCCCGCCGCCAGGATCCGTTGGGCAACGTGATGGGCAACCTGCCCCGGGTCGACGCCAACACCCTGTTCCGTGATCAACTGTCGGCCATCGATCGCGGCGACGCGACCCGTCAGCGTTAATTTCGTTTCCGAATCTGCAGCTTCAAACCGGGCGTAGGCGGCGATGGGAGCGGAACAGCCTCCACCCAGCGCCGACAGAAAGGCTCGTTCGGCCGTCGCGCAATCAGTGGTCTGTCGGTCCGAGATCGCCGTCAACATGGACACCGTTTCCAGATCATTGGCCCGGCACGTCGCGGCAATGATGGCCTGCCCGGCGCCGGCAACATGTTTTTCAGTGACAACCTTTCGGTGATCATGGCCTGGCAATCCAGCCGACCAACACCTGCCGCGGCCAGGACCACCGCGTCGTACGGTTCGCTTTTCAGCTTCGCAATCCGGGTGGGTACATTCCCGCGTATCGGCCGGACGTTGAAATCAGGACGCAACGCCAACAACTGGGATTGGCGGCGGTAACTGCTGGTCCCCACCGTCGCTCCCTGGGGAAGCTCAGCCAGAGTTTGGCCACCGCGGCTGATCAATACATCTCGGGGATCGTCGCGTTCAAGGACCGGGACGATTATCAGTCCCTCCGTCACCTGCGTTGGCAGGTCTTTCAGGCTATGCACGGCCACGTCGATTTCGTTCTGTAGCAAAGCACGATCCAGCTCGGCGGTAAACAGACCTTTCCCACCAATTTCGGGCAGGGGTTGATCGATTTGTTGATCGCCCCGAGTGGAAATGTTGTGCACGACGAATTGAAGATCCGCATTCAATGCCACCAGGCGTTTGCCGACTTCCCAGGTCTGCCACTGCGCCAAAGCGGATCGACGGCTGCCAAAAACGAGTTTTTTCCGACCTGATGTTTCGCGAGCCGAACTCGAGCTGGAAGTCGTCAATGGTTGGCCTCATTTGCCGGTTGCGACGACTGCGATTCCAACCGGAACAGTCTTCGGATCGCTTCACCGTGGTCGATGCCGTCACGCGTACCCTGGGCATCACGCAGCTGGATTGTCGGATCATGTAATAACTTTTTGACAAGCGAGTCCGCGAATTTCTCGACCACCTGCCATGAATCCTGATCCAGCTCCGGCAACAGATTGGATAGCCTGGCCAATTCCTGGTCGCGAATGTCTGCCGCTTTCCTGCGTAACGAAACGATCGTCTCCTCCGCGCCGATACCGCGAAACCATTGCAGGAATCGGTCGTTTTCGACCTGGATAATTTCCTCGACCTGCGGAATCTGTTGCCGCCGCAGCGACACGGAATGCCCCGCGACCATTTGCAAATCATCAATATCGCAACGCTTCACTCCCGGTATTTGTTCAACGCTGGTTTCGACGTCGCGCGGCACGGCGATATCGAGCACCATCATGGGTCGCGACTGTCGCTTCTGCATGGCGAATTCCAGCATTTCATGGGTGACCAGCGTGTGCGGCGCTCCCGTGGATGCGATCAGGATGTCGGCCTGGGGCAGCAACTGATCAATCTGCTCGAAAACGCAGGCGTCGCCATCATACCTGGAAGCCAATTCGCGGGCTTTGGCGATCGTCCGATTGACTATCTTGAAATTGGCCGCCCCTTTCTTCTGCAACTGCGACAGTGCCAGGTCCGCCATTTCTCCGGCACCCAACACGACCACGGTCTTCGCGTCAAACGTCTGCAGCTCCCGTTCCGCCGTATTCACGGCCACCGTTGCGATGTTGGTCGAATGGCGACCGATTTGCGTCTCCGTGCGGGCCCGCCGCCCGGCACGGATAGCGGATTGAAACAGTCGAGTCAAAACGGGTCCGGACGAATTCATGATCAAACCCAGCCGCATGGCATCACCCACCTGCCCCAAAATCTGCGGCTCGCCCAGAACCAGCGATTCCAAACCGCAGGCAACACGGTTGAGATGATTGACCACATCCGGTCCCGTTTTCCAACGGCCCAGGTCCGCCAACTGGTCCGGATCTACCTTGCGAGCATCATGAATGAACTGCAGGATTTCACTCTGCGATTCTTCGACGGGGAAAGCCTGCCTGGCGGATTCGCAAAACGCATACACCTCGGTCCGGTTACAGGTAGAAAGAATGGACAATTCGACGACCGACCCAGGCAGCGCCTCACCACAACGAAAGCGAGCGCAGGCATTCGCCGCCGAATTGGCGTCAAAATAAACCTGCTCGCGAAACTGAATGGGAGTGTGGTGATGCGAATACGACAGACAAATCAAACTCATGCTTATCGACGATGGCTGGCGGGAGTTGGAATCGGATAGAGAACGGGTGATGTGTTAACGAAACCGCAAAAAAGCCGGTTGCTTACTTGCCGAATTAGAGACAACGTAGATTTTTGTGTTCCTCACTATAGATAATAGAAGTTTCCTCCATATGATTGAAGTCGCATTGTGTCGCACGATAAATTGTCGCACGGTCAATCGATAGATATCAGCACCACGTCCGGGGTGAATCGAGTGCCAGCAGAATATCAGGCTTTGTTGATCGTGTCCTTTGGCGGTCCGGAAGGACCGGACGAGGTCATGCCCTTTCTGGAAAATGTCCTGCGCGGAAGGAATGTTCCGCGTGAGCGAATGCTGGAGGTGGCAGAGCACTATCAGCATTTCGGGGGAGTAAGCCCCATTAACCAGCAGAATCGGCAGCTGATTTCGGCGCTGGAGGAAGAACTGCAATCGCATGGCTTGAACTTGCCCATCTACTTCGGCAACCGCAATTGGCACCCACTGTTGGAAGACACGCTGCGTGAAATGAAAGCCGACGGCGTGAAATCCGCCGTGGCTTTCTTCACATCGACCTTCAGCTGTTATTCCGGCTGCCGCCAATACCGCGAGAATATTTTTGATGCCCAACAACGGATAGGTGACGGAGCTCCACAGATTCACAAACTGCGGATGTGCTTCAACCACCCACGGTTCATAGAAGCGGCAGCGGATCGCGTTCGACAGGCCATCTCACAGTTGCCCGAAGGTACTTCAGATGGCCTACAGGTTCTGTTTACGGCCCACAGCATTCCGCAGGCCATGGCGGACCAGTGTAATTACCAGAAACAACTTAGCGAATCCTGCCGACTGGTGGCAGACGCTTCGGCCATTTCAAACTGGCAACTCGTGTTTCAAAGTCGCAGTGGACCACCCTCCCAGCCGTGGCTGGAGCCCGATGTCTGCGATTACCTGGATACGGTGAAGGATCGCGGCATTGACCGGGTTGTGATCATGCCCATCGGTTTTGTGTCGGACCATATGGAAGTGATGTTCGACCTGGACACGGAAGCGAAAGAGAAGTGCGACGAACTGGGAATCCACATGGTGCGGGCCGGAAGCGTGGGGGTTCACCCGAAATTTGTTTCCATGATCCGGGAACTGATTGTGGAACGAATGGAAGGCACGCCGGCGGCCGCGATAGGAGATCTTCCAGCCAGCCATGACGTCTGCCCACCGAATTGCTGCATGTCCGGACGTCCCGGTGCGGTTTCGCCCGTCTGATCACTCGTACTGGTAATTGAGCAGGGTCGATTGATTGATGAATGACCAAGGGCTTCGGGAACATCTGGTTTACCTGCTGCGAGGAGGTGGAGCTCATCTCGATTTTGAGGCGGCAATCGCAGGACTGCCCGTGGAACTGCGAGCCGCATCGGTAGCCGGCGTGCCGCATACGCCCTGGCGGCTGTTGGAACATCTACGTATCTGCCAGTGGGACATTCTGCGATTCTGCCGTGACCCCCAACACATCTCGCCCGATTTTCCCGACGGCTATTGGCCCGATGGCGATGCTGCTCCCGATGATCTGGCCTGGGACCGGAGTGCTCAGTCCTTTCGCGAAGACCGGCAGGCGATGGTGCAGTTGGTCGAAAATTCGAAAACAGGCCTGTTGGCGAAGATCCCCCACGGCAACGGGCAGACCCTGCTTCGGGAAACCATGCTGGTTGCGGATCACAACGCCTATCATCTTGGCCAACTGGTTTTTCTGCGTCGCTGTCTGGGCGCCTGGAACGACTGATGTGCATAGCCGCCCATAACGTCAACAATGGTCTTGAGCTGTTGAATGAAAGGCAGCGTCGTGATGCCGGACAGGAAAGCAGCCGATGAGTTTGCGAATTGGATTATTGGGCCCGGATGTACCGGGTCATCTGAACCCCCTGACCACACTCGGAAACGAGTTGGTCAACCGCGGTCATGCGGTAACGCTGATCGGCAGTGCCGCGGCGAAGCCATACGCTGTCCGAGAGAACCTGGAATTCGAGTCCATGGGTACCGAAAGCGGCCTGGGGGCCCAGTTGGATCGGGAATTTGTCCGACTGGGGGAATGTTCGCAATTCGGCAGCATGTTGCAGACCGGCAAGTGTTTTGGCCTGCATTCGAAAATGATACTGAGTGATTTGCCGGACGTGCTGGATCGCAGACCTTTGGATGCCCTGGTCATCGACCAGTTTACTCCGGCGGGCTGGGTGGTTGCGGAAAAGATTGGGTTGCCGCTGGTGATCGCCTGCAACGCTTTGGCTGCCCACTGGGATACCGCTCTGCCGCCGCCCCCTTTGAACTGGGCTTACCGAGATGATTTCATCGGTCGCTGGCGGAACCGGATCGCCCGCACGTTGATGCCCAAATTATATTTCAGGCTCGCCGAATCACGGGTCACGGGCGTGGACCCCATGAAACTGGTATTCGAGTCCAACCATGGTCTGGCTCAAATCTCGCAACAGCCGGCGTTCTTCGATTTTCCCCGCCAGAGCTTACCCGAACGTTTTTCCTACACGGCTCCCTGGCACCGGGTTGACCGGGATGACAAAGACACGGAATTTCCCTGGGATCAACTGGATGGCCGGCCGCTGATCTATGCATCAATGGGTACACTGCAGAACCGCTTAACGCATGTCTTCCAGGCAATCTTTGAAGTGGCTGGTGAATTCAATCACCAGGTCGTGGTTTCGAAAGGAGGTGGCGCGTTGTCCTGGTCCGCTCCCCTGCCGGAAAACGTGATCGTGGTGGATCCGCCCCCCAGTTACGATTGCTCCAAACCGCTTACCTGGCCATCACCCACGCCGGGCTGAACACGGTACTGGAATGCCTGGCTTGTGGCGTTCCGATGTTGTGTCTGCCGGTGACGAATGACCAGCCCGGCGTTGCTCAGCGGGTGAAGTGGCTGGGACTGGGCCAGGTTCTTCCAGCCAACCGTGTCAATCCACAACGTCTGCGGCAGCAGCTTCAGGCATTGATGGCGGACGAAGAAATTCGTCAGAATGTTATTTCTCGGCAGACGGAATTGTCGAAACTGGACGGCTGCAGCCTGGCGGCGGATATCATTGAAAAGGCATTGGGCCAACCACCTCGGACAATGGCATCGACTTCGCATTCGAATCAGCGAATCTATTGACGTCGTCACGTTGGACGGGGAATTATCGGGGCGTTCTGTGGCAACGACATCCACAGCGGTTTCATTTGTTGAATGTCGATTGAATCGAAGGCCAGTGGACAAAAAATACAATTTTAACACCGTTTCTGTTGAAGCCGTCAATCGGGAAGATAACTCCAAGCCGCGCATCGCCAGATTGACGCTTCCATTCCACAAGAACTGAAAGTTTCTGGTCGTGCAATCGTTTTGTGAAAATTAATCCAGCAGCATCATGCCAATTCATCACCTGGACAAGATTTTCAAACCGCGCAATGTTGCCGTGATCGGTGCCAGTACGCGGAGGCATTCGTTAGGCAACACGGTCTTGAGGAATGTGATCTCGGGTGGATTTCCCGGAGCGGTCTACCCCGTCAATCCGAAGTATGACGAAATTGAAAATCTCAAGTCCTATGCCAGTGTTGCAGAACTGGCTGGTCCAACCGATCTGGCGATTATCTGTACCCCCGCGCGAACGGTACCACAGATCGCCGATGAATGCGGCTGCGCGGGTATCCCCGGTCTGGTGATCCTGTCGGCCGGTTTTCGCGAGTTGGGCGGATCGGGTTCCGAGCTTCAACAGGAACTGACCGCCACGGTTGGCAAATACGATGGCATGCGGGTCATCGGTCCCAATTGTCTGGGCATCATCGCACCTTATGCCCTGCTGAACGCAAGCTTCGCGTCCGACATGCCGCGACAGGGACGAATCGCATTCATCTCGCAATCGGGCGCGTTGTGCACGGCCGTTCTGGATTGGGCCTTGCAGGAACACGTCGGCTTTTCCCACTTCGTTTCCGTGGGCAATTCCATGGATGCCGGGATGGCCGATCTGATCGACTACTTTGCGACCGATCAGCACACGGACTCGATCATCCTGTATGTCGAATCGATCAAGAATTCGCGAGAGTTCATGTCGGCCGCACGAGCCTTTACCCGAGAAAAGCCGATCATCGCGTACAAGGCGGGGCGATTTCGCCAATCGGCGGAAGCCGCCAAGTCGCATACGGGTGCGATGGCGGGTGTGGATTCCGTATACGAGGCCGCCTTCAAGCGGGCGGGAATCGTGCGGGTGCGAGAAATGAGCGACATGTTTGATTGCGCCGAGCTGCTCGCTCGAAAAAAAAGAACCAGAGGGTCTCGGGTCGCCATCGTTACCAACGCGGGCGGCCCAGGGGTGATGGCCTCCGATGAATTGCTGCATCGCCAGGGGATACTTGCTGAATTAAGTGGCGAGACCATCGAGCAGCTGAATTCCCGGCTTCCGGCGAACTGGTCGCACGGGAATCCTGTCGATGTGATCGGCGATGCCACACCCGAGAGATTTGCCGAGGCCATGAGGTTGGTCTTGGACGATCCAGGTGTTGATGCCGGCATCGCCCTGTTTGCGCCGCAGGCGATGTCCAACCCGACCGAGGCCGCCCGCGCATTGATCGAAGTAGAACAGGCGTCTCCCAAGCCCGTGTTGACTTCCTGGATGGGAGGCCGTTCGATGCAGGAGGCCGTGAACCTGTTTAACCGGTCGGGTGTTCCCACCTATTGGGTGCCCGAACAGGCCGTGCGGGCTTTTTCCTACCTCGATCAATACGCCCGCAACCGGGAATTGCTCTACGAGACACCACGAGATATGCCACTGGAATTTACGCTGGACCGGACAAAATTGCGGGCCGTGTTCAACACCATCTTGAGCGAAGGGCACGATGTACTGACCGAGAGCACATCCAAGGCCTTGCTGGAAGCGTATGAGATTCCCGTCTCCAAACCCTACGTGGCACGCTGCCCGGACGATGCCGTACGAATCGCCAATCGCATTGGCTATCCGGTGGCCATGAAGATCATCTCGTATGACATCACGCACAAAACGGATGTGGGTGGCGTGGCGCTGCACTTGGCGAACGATGAAGCGGTGGCCGCGGCGTACCAGAACATGATGCAATCCGTCAGTTCATCCTGCCCCGACGCGCGTGTGGAGGGTGTCACAATCCAGCAGATGGTCGGGCATCCGGGTGGACTGGAATTGATCCTGGGCGCCAAACGCGACGCTGCTTTTGGAACGGTGCTGATGGTGGGTGCGGGGGGGACTTCGGCCGAGCTGTTCCAGGATCGGGCGCTGGAGCTGCCGCCGTTAACGGAAAGATTGGCCCGTCGGATGCTCGAATCGCTGCGGAGCTGGCCACTGTTGCAGGGGTTTCGCGGATCGCAGCCCGTCAATGTTGATCGCCTGATCGAAATCCTGATCCGGTTGTCTTATCTGGTGGCCGATTATCCCGAGATCAAGGAATTGGATGTCAATCCTTTGCTGGTTACGCCGCAGGATGTAATCGCACTCGATGCCCGCATCGTGCTGGACCATGAGGCGGTATTGGCACCACCGGTTCCCTATTCGCATCTGGCCATTCGGCCTTATCCGCATGAATACACCAGTATTAGACGATTGCGGGATGAACGGTCGGTAACGCTGCGACCGATCAAACCGGAAGACGAACCGTTGTGGCAGGAGATGCTGGCCAGTTGCTCGCGAGAGTCGATCTGGTTTCGGTTCCGATATCTGTTCAAACAGACCACGCATGAAATGGCAACGCGTTTCTGCTTCATCGACTATGACCGCGAAATGGCGATCGTGGCGGAATTGGAACAGGACGGCAAGCGAAAACTGGCCGGTGTGGGGCGACTGGTCGCCAATATCGATCACACCGATGCGGAGTATGCGGTGCTGGTGGCGGACGAATTCCAAAGTCTGGGGCTGGGCTCGATTCTGACCGATTACTGCCTGGAAATCTGCGGCCAGTGGAACATTCGCACCGTCGTCGCGGAAGTGGATCCCAAGAATGAACGGATGCTGAGCATTTTCCGACAACGCGGTTTCGCCTTGGACGATCAGGGACCCGCGGACGTCGTGCTGTTCCGCAAGGAATTGGCCTCACCAGGGGTTCGTTAACGCCATGTCACGATTGGATTGTATAATGAGAGCGAGGCTGGCACCACGTCGAAGGTGTGCCCGGAAGGCCTCTGCGTAAAAACCATGTTAGACGACCGTTGCTTCCCGTTTGAGTTTACATGTGAGTCAGCAAAATGGACATCCAGTTGCCACAGATTGCAGACAACTTCCCGAAGGGAATACGCAAGTCGCGTATCGTTCGGAATGCCGGATTCGGAGCGATGTAATATGCACGATACTCGCCTGGCACGTCGGGTCGGTGGAACTGGGGAAAACGAAAGTGGCTACTAGGGAACTACTTCAAATATGCGTCATAACCCGCATATTGAGGTGGCGCTGCCCCGAAAATGCGTTCAAACGAAGAAAACTATTCCAGCTGAAACGAATCCAACTTCTTTTTCCGCGTTTCCCAGTCCGGCATGCACTGGGAAAGCAGGCGGTAAACCTGCCCCACGGCGAGTAAGGATGGCATCAGCAATCTCACTGACCTTGGCCAGGTAGTCAGCGTCGGCCAAAGTCGATGTCTAGACCTTTATTCGTTCAATAGAGCGTTTCAATTTTAGGTGTAGCGGTAATCGTCCTTCTCGGGTGACCGAGTCTGGATCATCTCCGAGACTTTTTTTGAACATCGATAATCAACTCAGCTTGCCGCAGCTTTTCTTCCAGTCGAGCGTTTTGACGTTTCAAACGAGCGATTTCCCGGGACGGTGTTTCCTTGCGTTTAGGTTTCCTGGACGAAGACAAAGTGGACTCCTGAAGTTCATGACGCCAACGATTGATGGCACCTGTATAAAGGCCTTCTCAACGAACCAAATCGCCCAGTTCTCCCGGGGCCGTACAGCGATCAGCCTCTGCAACGATCTGCTCTTTGTACTCCCGAGGGTACCGACGCCGCGTCGCTTTTTCCAAAACTTCAGGAGATTTTGCAACCTTTTCTTCCGCGATTTCCATCAGTGAGATTACTTCATTTCAAAAATTTGAAAATGTTCAAAGTTGTCTCACGTATGTTGGCACAGAGGGTTTTGCCTCGGTCGCTTGCGCTACTTCGGCAATACGCTGCCGGAAGGAACAAGCAAAACTAGCCAACCCTTACTCTCATAACGCCCGGTACGGAAAATGGGGGCAGGTCAGTCCTTCGCACCGGTTTGCTCGGCCGGAACTAACTATGTGCGCGGTAAGGGACTGCCCCGAAGAACTCCAATAGGTGGACACCATTCCCTCGGCAGATACCGCACTGGCATGCAACCTTTGGTTGCCGGAAATCCTCAAAGTTCGCGATCAACCGCCCGCTACAGCGCTGCGAACGGATCGACATCCAACAGATTCACCACCCCGTCCTGGTTGATGTCGGCTTCCGGTTGGAAAATACCGGTACTCAATCGCTCAATAAAGGGAGCTGCATCCAACAGGTTGACCACTCCGTCAAGATTGACATCACCCAAAATCGTTGACGCGGGATTCCAAAGTACAATGCTCTCAGGCACATTTTGCGTAGAGACAAGGAACGCGAGTTGGCCTTCGTTGTTGAAGCCAAATAAACGATCGAAAGTCACTTCGACGATTATTCCCAAACTTGCCAGAGAACTGCCCTGTCGGGCCACTTGGGTTGTGCTCTTCCCGTCAGTGACAAAAATCCCAAGATTGTCCAGAGGGCTGTTGGAAGTGTTGTTGAGGATTGCACGAAATGCGACCATTCCGCTGTTGTTGAAAGCGACGCTATCGAAAGTCAGAAAATTGCCGTTACCATCCGGGCTGATATCACCTTGTGCGGCAATCACCTGAACATTGTCACGGTCACCGCGGAATACGGTCGAGCCAGTGTAAAACACAACTTGTCCGGCATCATTCAGAGCAAAATCCAACGATGGAGCATTTGTGCGATAAAGCTCAACGATGGCAGCATCCTCGTAAAGGAAAACTCCTCGCCCCACCGGTAGGCCTGCAGCGTTTTCGATCAAAGCTGTAAAAACGACTTGACCCAAGTTGTTGACGCGATAGTCGCCAAGTGTATTAATGCGATCAGTCGAGTCGGGCAGCAGCTGCCCACGAATGATCACTTCGTTTAATATCCCGTTTGCGTCAATAATAAAGATGCCGTCAATACCCACGGGGGAATTCATGATTGCCGAATAGAAAACGACATTGCCAATATCATTGACAGCAGGATCGCCGATATCACGCCCCAGAATTCCTGGAAATGGTGCAGAATCTCCGGCTCTTGCTACTTGGTTCACTTGCAGTCCGTCGCCATTGAAAATCCCTTGACGGTCATTAATGCCATTTTGAGTGTTCGCCAACACTGAATAAAAGGTAACGATGCCTGAGTCATCAATCCGCACGACGCCAAATGTTGAAAACTGGCCGTTGCCATCGGGTGCTGTTTGGCCGGCGCCGCGCCATGGCAATCAGTGAACCATCCGAATCTGCACGATAAACCCCGCGATCGTCTGAGGATCCCCCAGTTGTTTCGCGAAGCGTTGAAAAAAAAGCGATTTGCCCGCTATTGTTTATCAACGGAACACCGACAAAATCGAATACTCCGTTTCCTTCCGGTGTTGGAAAGCTCATCCGAGCCACGGTATCCAGAGACGGCTTTTTCCATGAATAGATTGCGCGATTGTCGAGAAAGCCAGCGGAGGTTCCATTCAGCACTGCATTAAATGCAACGTCACCGGCATCATTTAGAACTGGAAGGCCGAATCCGAGAAAATTTCCATTAGAGCCCGGTTCGGGATCTGAAAACATTGCAACAACTTCATACTTCTCCTGCCCCAAAGCAAAATTTGATGTCGGAAAACAGGCGGCGAGTGCAACAACAACACCCAACAAACAAAACGCTGACAATTTCTAGTTGATTGCACAGAGACCTCATTCATTCCAATGCGACTCACATTCTTTCCATTGAAGGGCCGATTCGCTATTTTTGACTATCTGAATAGCCGTTTTTCAGGCAATTACCCGCCAAAAAAAAATTGGCTGGCCTTCACCAAGTCCACGAGAAGTTTGAATTTTCCTTTTTTGGGCCGTGTTTGTCGGGGGAAGAGACGAGGGGAGAAAGAGACGAGAAAGAGACGAGGGGAAAGAGACGAGGGACAGGCCACGGGACAGACGAGGGACGGACAGACGAGGGACGGACAGACGAGGGACGGACAGACGAGGGACGGACAGACGAGGGACGGACAGACGAGGGACGGACAGACGAGGGGACGGACAGACGAGGGACGGACAGACGAGGGACAGGCAGCGACAGACGGCAGCGACAGACGAGGGACAGGCCACGAGGACAAGCGACAGACGAGGAGCGACAGACGAGGGACAGGCCACGACGACGGCGACAGACGGGCGACGGCGACAGACGAGGGGGCCGACAGACGAGGCGACAGACGAGGGACAGGCCACGGTTGATTTTGTATTGATGTTCCCGGGGCTGGCTTCCAGATCGCGATCAGTGTCCGGTAGAGGGTGGTCTGGTAACGAGCTATTGAGTTGCCGGGCCTGCCTGAGTGGCCCAGATTTGCCTCGTTTTCGCGCCGGCGGTGAAACAAGTGCAGGCGCCGGCGCAGTTGAATTCTCGCTGGCAAGCCCAACGGTTGGTGACTCGATCTTGGCTGGTGTTAGCCCGCCGCTTGGGGCAAACTGCCCGCCACTACCGGCGGCATGGCCGAGACGACTGGCCCGTGGCTTCCAGGTGGTGCACCAAAGTGCCAAAGTTCTCGCAGCAGACTCTTCTCTGTCAGCCCCAGACGGTTCAGGATCGAATCCAACTCGACTGGAATCGAACCACGCTTGTCCGAGCGGATGGTCCGTCCGACCCAGTCCAGCAACTGCAGATAGCGGACAAGCGACATGGCAACGACTCCCTTGCGACTGGCTCGACGATGGGTCACTTCCACATCCGGCCCGACGGGGTCACGAAGTTCATCAATTTCAACGGGGCTCATCCAACCTGAATGGGGATGGCTCAAGCGTTCCCAATCGTGAATCGAATGCGTACTGGAGACCAGCGTCAACGAATGCTGGCCGAGGTCGGTCGTGCCCAGGCTGATCCGAAGATCGTCGATGCGGTCTTTGGCTCCCGTGTAATCAGACTCCTCGGGCGTCGCCGCCACGCCAGCCCGGATCGGATTCAGGTCGACATAGATCATGCAGGCCAGCGTCGAGGCTGCACTATCAAGAACCTCCGATCCAAATCTCGATTCCCAGAAGTGCCCGGTGACCTCGTCTTCCCGGTTTGATCGGCATGCCATGTAGTGCGAAAAATACCGCATCCACCAGCTGATATCCGACAACCGCGACCTCAGTTCGGCCACCTGAGCCGGATGGTTGATGATGGCCTGGATCTGGTGTTCATGGGGCTCGATGGGGTTGCCATCGGCATCATAGTTCGGAGTGATCCTCAGCCATCGGATGGCCACCGTTCGATCATCCCACTGTTGGGCGATATCGGGGCGGCTGCGCAAGATCTGATGAGTATGGTTACTCATGATCGAATAGGTGAGGCAGTCGATGGCGAACGATGAAGCCAGCTGTTCCAGGCGTTTTCGCGCCCAATCGCGCCGATGTTCGTAGTTTCGACCTGAATATTCGTCCGAGCCGCACAAGTAGGCGCGTCGGACACAGCGATTCCAGACGTGCACGATCTGAATTTGAGCTGGATCAATTGACGCATTGCGAGCTGAGCGTGCCATGGTATCCGCCTCCCAGCGTCAACGGCACGATCTTCATGCTCGCAGACCAATCAGGAAACAGCCGGATCCATGCGGCTGACAAACCAGAAACTAATTACTCAAAGTGAGTAGAAATTGATTTGAGTCTGATATTTACGAGAAAAGGGAGGTCCTCTATGAGCGGAAGTACCAACAAGCCGTTCATTCAAACAAGGACCTCACCATGGATGGTGGAGCTTTTCCTCGAATATTGCAAGAGATGTTGCGGCCGATTTTTGCGGAACTCAGTCGACCTCAACGGAAACACCTTCGCTGGTTTGTGTTTGGGATTTTAATGACCGTTGGGTCTTCGAGATTGTTTCAGATTTCCAGGACGGCACCTCGTGGCGGCCACCGAACCAGCTGCGGCAACTTTTTGCGAAGTGAAAGGGATAGCATTTCGGTGATGCAAGCACGAGCGATGAAAACGCTTCAATGGATGAAGCCCGGAAAGCAAGAAGCAATCTACCTGTTGATTGATGACACCCGCAAAGAAAAACGGGGTCGCAAGATGGAGGCAGTTTCCAAGATCTATGACCACAAATCCCAAAAATTCATTCGCGGCCACATGATCGTTTCAGCGGCCATCTTGTTTCGCGGAGTCATCTTGCCTTGGAAGTTCCAGTTGTGGATACCCAAGGATCAGGCGGGTGATGGTTATCTCAAAACGACTCAGATCGCGGCGCAAATGATCAACGAATTCAATCCGCATTTCAACTGCCGAGTCCGGGTATTATTTGATGCTTTTTATTTAGCGCCGTGTGTCGTCGCAGCCTGCAAAAGCCGTGGATTTTCGTGGTTTTCGGTCGCTTCGAAGAATCGCAAGATGGCCCGCAAGCGTTGCCAGCAACGATCCATCAAAGAGTTTGCACCAGGCGTATTGAAACATCACGGCAAAAACGTTCGCATGCGACGGCAACACTTCTGGCGGTGGACGAAGATTGCTGCCGTTGACGGTGTCATGAAACGACTTGGCCAAATTCGCTTGGTGCTTTCCAAACGTCCCGGCGATCCCTGGAACAAGACACTGGCCGTCGCCACCGATGAGACCAAACTCGCTGCCCGTGAGATCATTGCGATCTACGAAAAGCGTTGGCACATTGAAGTGTTGTTCAAAGAACTGCGCAGCTCACTGGGGCTTTGCGATTATCAGGTATTGAGCAGAAACGCGATTGAGCGTCACCTGCACCTGTGTGGCCTGGCCCATCAACTGCTGACCCACCACAGCCTGGTTGCTGAAGGTGCAAAAGCAAAACAACAAAACAAACAAGTTGACCTGCCGCCGTTACGAGAACGACTCGAAAATCTACGATCGACCATCCGAACGCAACAGGCAAAACCCATGTTATCCAAAATCAAGAACAGGAACGCCAGAACCAACATCCGGGAGTTCCTGAAAAACGAATTGCAAATCGCGGCTTAAAAACCGCTCAGTTTGAGTAGTTAGTGTTATATTGTACACCACGCTGGCTTGCAAGCTGGCCTGTCCCCGAACGTTGCCCTCCCCGAACGTTGCCTTTCATATTGTACACCATACTGGCTTGCAACATGGCCTGTCCCCGAACGTTGCCGCCCACATGGCCTCTGACACAAAAAATTATCAGGCCCGAATCATCGGGCTTCCAGAGTGATGTCAAAGGTGGTGACCGTTGCCGAGTCGTTTTCAAAGACGATCCTTTGCGTCTTGAATCCGTCTTTGGTGACAACTATTTGGTATTCTCCCCAACCCATTTGATCCATGTAAAATGTCCCATCTTCCCTAGTTGGCCGATCGGCCTTCCAGCTGCCATCCGCGTACTGCAATTCAACATGTGCATCTACAACAGGCATGCCGTCCGCGTCCAATACGCTGCCCTTGATACGTAACGGGTAGTCGCAACCACTCCACGTTGAAAGACCAACAATCAAGAATAGCAGCGTTAGAATTATTGTGTTCTTGAATACCATCGCATCAATTTGGAATTTACTTTTGAATTCGATCTCAGGGATCAATTATCGGTAAACCACCAACTTCAGGATAGCCTCCTGCTTTAGCCCAGTACCAGCGGAACGCTGGAGTAACGCAGTATCGCGAAGGTCAGACAATTGGGACGCAGGCCATACGGTTTGGCACAAAAGTTGATCCGTTTTGGACCTGCCCCGTTCTTCCCCCAGACACAGCGCAAAAAAATCCCACGCGGGTGTCATCGCGTGGGATTCAGCTGAGATTCGCGTCCCGTCAGTGTCAAAGTTGTTGAACCAGCTGCGACTGACGGAATGCCTTGTCGGAATCGTCGCGAATTCATGTTAAGATCTAAAGAACAACGGATTAAAAATCGCTGATTTTCACCCATCGATTTTCAAAGATAGCCTCTGGTGCAGAAACCGACGTCAAGCATCGCTGGCTGGGCCGCGCAGATTTTCACCCGACTTCAACGATCACGAAACTTGACCAGCCGGTCCGGAAAATCAGTGAAAACGCCATCGACTCCGGCGTTGATCAGAAATCCCGTCAAATCGTCGAACGAGGAGGCAAATTCCGGAAGCGAATCGGCCCGCAGCGTGTAAGGGTGGACGACCAGGCCCAGGGCATGCGCGTTTTCGATCAGGTCCGTCGTCTCCCGGTCGCCGGCGGCTCCTGTTCGCACCAGATGCTCCAGCGACGGACCAATGCCATCCGCATATTCGGCGATCCGCTTTAACCCTCGGCGGGTTCTCATCGCGTCGTAATCGACCGGGTCACCACCCTCGTTGCGGCCAATCAATTGCACCAATGGCAGATTGGATTTCAGTTGATGCCGGATGCGGGCGGTTTCGGCTGGATCAAAGCATTGCAGAAAAACCGCATCGTGTCGGTCGCGATACCCGTAGCGGTTCAGCAGTTTGAGGACAATGCGGCTGATGTCCTTTCCCTGCTGTTGGTGCCATGCCGGCTGCTTGATTTCCGGATAAATCCCTGCCGTCCGCCCGCTGCTGCCGTTCAAACCTTGAATCAACTCGATCTCTTCCGCCAGTGTGGGTATCAGAAACCGGGATCGATTCAACGGGAACCGGTCGGAAAAAACCGGCTTGCCGGTTATGTGATTTATCCGCTCGTGCACCAGCAATTGACGAATCTCGGCGAGGGAAAAATCGATCGCGTAGAATCGACCATCACGGCGGCCGCGATCTGGAAATACCGTGCGCACGTTGGTGACGGTATCCAGATGGATATCGTGCAACACGATCGGCACATCATCGCGGGTTAGAACTACATCCTGTTCGATGTAATCGGCACCCAATCCGTAGGCCAGAGCCTTGGCCGCCAGCGTATGTTCGGGCAGATAGGCCGAGGCACCTCGATGGGCAATCACGATCAGCTTCTGGTGTTGTCCTTCACAGGCAGATTCAGGCATCAATGACAGTCCCATTAACAGCATGAGCGAACGGCACAGGGGGTAACGGCCGATAAACATGTTGACTTCCCTTTCACCAACTGCTGTGGCGTACATCGTTATCGCGGTGGCGATCCATTGTGAGGCATCGGCACGGTGTCGAGAAGTCGCCGAGTGACAACCGGAAGCCTGAGCCGTCGTTCTGGTTCTTCACAATTCCTTCACGTCCGTTGCGATCGCGGGCGGATCGACCAACAATGCGACCCACGTGTCACGATTCTCAAGAAGACGTTACCAACAGGATACCCATGCGTCTGCTCTACCAGGAAAAGGTATCCCGCAAACTGGCGAGGGCGGGCCCCACCGCGTTTTCAGTGTACTGTATCGTGGCGGCATTCGGCACGTACTTTTGCATGTACGCCTTTCGCAAGCCGTTCACTGCCGGCACGTTTGATCAGACGGTCGGGTGGGGATTGGGGTTCAAGACGGTCTTGATCGCATCGCAGGTTGCCGGTTACACGCTTTCCAAATTCATTGGCATCAAGGTCGTCTCGGAATTGCCATCCCGATACCGCGCCATTTCGATCCTGGCCCTGATTGGCATCGCGGAACTGGCGTTGTTTCTGTTCGCGATCACACCGCCGCCGTGGAACTTCATCTGGTTGTTCGTGAACGGTCTGCCTCTGGGCATGGTATTTGGTCTGGTGCTCGGATTTCTGGAAGGCCGCCAGGTGACCGAGGCGTTGGCAGCGGGCTTGTGCGCTAGCTTCATTATTGCCTCGGGGGTGGTGAAATCGGTGGGACGGAGCCTGATCCAGGATTGGGGTGTCTCCGAATTCGACATGCCATTCGTGACCGGGTTATTGTTCGTTGCTCCCCTGTTGGTGGCGGTCTGGATGCTGGCTCAGATTCCGGCCCCCAGCGCGGAAGACGTGGCTCGACGCACACGCCGTGCGCCGATGTTTCATGGTCAGCGGAAGGCGTTCTTTCGGAAACACGCGGTGGGCCTGATTGGGCTGGTCTGCGTTTACGTGCTACTGACGATCGGCCGCAGCATCCGGGATGACTTTGCCGTCGAAATCTGGCAGGATCTGGGCGTCGATGACGAGCCGGCCGTGTTTGCCCGATCGGAATTCTGGGTCATGATTGGCGTGGTGGTCGTTAACGGCCTGGCGATATTGATCGCGGACAATCGCCGAGCGTTTCTGGTTTCGCTGGGCCTGTTGTGTGCGGGCTTCAGCCTGGTGTTGTTGGCGGTTTACGGGCATACCACCCGCTACCTTTCACCGATGCCCTTCATGATTGCCCTCGGACTGGGCATGTACATACCCTATGTGGCCTTCCATACGACGATTTTTGAACGGATGATTGCGTCATTTCGCGAGACCGCCACCGTTGGCTATCTGATGTACGTGGCGGATGCGGTGGGCTATCTGGGGTACGTGGCGGTGATGTTTTTCAGGAACACCGTTTCGGGCGACGTCGATTTTCTCAAACTGCTAATCTGGATTTCCATCGTGATCGCGGTGTTCTGCACCACGATCTCGTTATTGCTGGCCGGCTACTATTATCGCACGATCCCACGCCCATCGGGAAGCGCTGACCAAACGGGTGGCATGTCGAAGCGGGAGACCGCATGATGCGAAGCGATGGCTGGGGACGAAGCGATGGCTGGGGACAGGCGGCCGTTTTCCTGGGCGCCGGACAGCCACTGGAACTGCGCCGATTCCCGTTACCTGACCTGGCGGCCGGCGAAGGACTGGTGCGGATCGAATGTTGCACGCTGTGTCGCAGTGACCTGCACAGTATCGGTGGGAAGCGGCAGGTATTGACTCCGATGATCCTGGGCCATGAGATACTGGGCCGCCTGTTGGCGGCGCCCGAACCCCTGGTCGACATGAACGGCCATCGCGTGTTCGAAGGCGACCGCGTCAGCTGGTCGATCATTGTTTCCTGCAGCGAATGTTTTTTCTGCCGCCACGGTTTGCCGCAGAAGTGCACGCAGCTTCATAAGTATGGGCACCAGCATTTCGAGCCCCAGCGGCCTTTCAGCGGAGGCTTGGCAACCCACTGTCACCTGGTCAAGGACACACCACTGATCCGGATTCCCGATGCACTGCCGGATACGGTCGCCTGCCCCGTCAATTGCGCAACGGCGACATCCGCTGCGGCCTGGCGGACGGCCGGTTCCATTCGCGATGCCTCGATCGTCATCATCGGTGCGGGCATGTTGGGACTAACCGCCACTGCCATGGCGCATTATCTGGGTGCCCAGGGCATTCACGTTATCGATATTGATCCGCGGCGGGCCGACGTTGCGCGGCCGTTTGGTGCGTCGCACACCGACCTGAGTCAGTTATTCGCGGAGACCGAGGGTCGGGGAGCCGATCTGGTGCTCGACACCTCGGGAGCACCCGACGCCATCGATCAAGCGATGTCGTTTCTCCGTATCGGAGGGCAATTGATCGTATTGGGCGCGGTGCATCCGGGTCGTCCGTTATCCATCCGCGCGGACGACATCGTCCGCCGCATGCTGCGCATCGAGGGCGTACACAATTATGCGCCGGTGGATCTTCAATCCGCCGTCGCCTTTCTGGAAGCGACGCACCACCAGTTTCCTTTCGAAACGCTGGTTCACCGGGAATATCCGCTGGCGGATGTCAACGATGCGGTGGCCGACGCCATGACGGGAAATGGTTTTCGGGTGGCGATTCGCTGCTGCGTGGAGGATAGGCTGTAACCGCAGAGGATGGCAACGGACCGCATCGGATACCGGCCAATCCATGAGTTCCGCCGTCCCGCGGTCCGCTCAAATTTGAAGAAAAGGTAAATATGCCGGTGGCGCACCCGTGCATTCTGTATTTTAAAGCGAGCGTCTTTGAGGTTACAACCTGTACAAGGGTCCCGCTATGGCAAAGGAATGCGGTATGAATAAGAAGCTTTTTGTTCTGGACACCAATGTCATTCTGCATGACGCACGCTGCATTGAGAACTTCGCCGAACATGATGTGATCATTCCGATTACCGTCCTGGAAGAAATCGACAAGTTCAAGCGGGGCAACGAAGACATTCATTTTCAGGCTCGGCAGTTCATGCGTTCGCTCGATTCCCTGACCGGTCCGATCCTTGAAAAGGAAGGGGTCTCACGAGGTCCCGGGCTAGGCAATCTGCGGATTGTCTGGATGCCCCAACTGGACAGTCAAATCAAGTCCGCCTTCATGAAGGACGTGCCGGATCATCGGATCCTCAACACGGCCCTGCTACTGCAGAAGGAAGCGGAAAACAATCAGGTGGTGCTGGTATCCAAGGACATCAATCTGCGCATGAAAGCCAAGTCGGTTGGCTTGACGGCGGAGGATTATGAAGCCGACAAGGTTGAAGATTTCGACGAACTGTATACTGGCAAGCGACTGATCGATGGTGCTCATAGCGAGGAAATCGAACCCTTCTTTGCAGGCCTTGGCATCGTGGAAGCCAGCCGGGTGCAGAGCATTACGGATCCAATTGCCAACGAGAATTTCGTGTTGCGAAATGGCTCCAAATCGGCCCTGTTAACGTATCTGGCTGACCTGAAATCTTACCGCCGCGTCAGCAAGGTTTCCGCTTACGGCATCCAACCCCGCAATGCGGAACAGACATTTGCATTGCGCGCGTTGTTGGATCCGGAAATCAAATTGGTGACCATCGCTGGCAAGGCCGGAACGGGCAAGACCCTGTTGGCTCTGGCCGCCGCTCTGGAGACCGCAACTCATTATCAACAGATCCTGTTGGCACGACCGATTGTCCCGCTCAGCAATCGGGACCTCGGTTTTCTGCCGGGTGATATCCAGGACAAACTGGAGCCCTACATGCAGCCGCTGTTTGACAATCTGAACGTCATTCGCCACCAGTTTGGCCGCAACGAGCCATACGCCAAACGCATTCAGGAGATGCTGGACGAAGACCGACTGGTCATTACGCCACTTTCCTACATTCGAGGCCGCAGTCTGCAGAAGATGTACTTCATTATTGACGAGGCCCAGAACCTGACCCCTCACGAAGTGAAAACGATCATCACCCGCGCGGGCGAAGGCACCAAGATTGTGTTCACCGGGGACATGCAACAAATCGATCAACCCTACCTGGACGCTTTATCAAACGGGTTGAGCCATCTGATTAACCGCATGACGGGTGAATCGATCTACGCCCACATCACGCTGGAAAAAGGAGAGCGATCCGCGTTGGCGGATCTGGCCAGCGAACGACTGTAGTGCATTCATTCTCTTGACCGCGCGTCCGTTTATAGCATAATTGAGGAATCAATCTGATGCCCGGATCGATCATCTTGATCAACGATCTCAAAAGCCTGAAGGCGGGATGTCAGGAGGGAGACCATCGTGTCCGTGTTCAAAACGGGCGACCCTGTCGTCTATCGAAAAACAAAATACAGCAGCCATCCCGGTCCGCGGGCCAGGAGAGTTTCTCCGGCGCGGCACGGAGACGCGTACAGTTATTGCGTGGACAAACTCTGGCTGGTCGTACGTCAAAAGTCACCCGACCGGATTGAAGTGGTGACGCGGCGGGGCAAGCGGATGGAATTGAGTGTGGAGGATCCCAATCTGCGTCCCGCGACCTGGCTGGATCGCATCCGTTACTGGGGCCGATTTCCACGTCTGGAACAGAGCGTTGGAGCCGACTCCAACGGATCATAGGCCAGCTGGTACGGATGATTGAAATTAGCGGGTTGGGAAATGCCCCTTCGAAATCGACTGCCCCGTTTTTGATGCCGCGAGTTCCAGCCCGCTACGACAAGGTCGGAAACAGCAACTCTTCTTCGATCAGATACTGAAAGTTGCCTTGCGGATCGTAGATGCCCCGCACATCCGCGGAGGGGAAATCACATCGCCCCAACGGGCGATTGGACACCAGCAGTTCACAGAACTCCGTTCGATCGACGAATCGAACGTCATTACGAGACCTCAATTGATCGCGTGCCACGGCGGTTTCGTCGGCGTCACATTTGCGAGATAACAACATCGTCTGCTTTCTATCGGCGATGTGCTTGTTCAACTGCCACACCTGCAGGTCATTTGTTGTGACGGCTTCCCACCCAAGCCGGGAACCTCGGACATGGACTAGATTAATGGTTTCCAACGGCAGCGCCAAGCGTCCGCGTGCGGTGGGGCAGGTGGACGGGTAAACCGCTACGTTTGGGTCGAATTCAATTACTTTCCGTGTTTTGCGGGCTGGCTCAGCGTGTTTCTGGCACGAGGAGCGGCTGTGGAAAAGTGGTTGAGAAATCCAATCCGGCGATTCCCGGCTCTCCACGTTTAAGCGCTGCCGTGCTGAATCGCACGCCTACACCCGATTCTGGCTTGTCATCGGTCCGTAACTGCTTGTGAAATCGTGTAACCAGGCATTGGCACGGGCATTGCAAACAGTGCCAATATGACCAAGTCCGAATTCGAACACGCCCACGACCACGACGCGATCGCGGATCGAGTCAGCAGCACAACGCAGCACAATTACCTGCGCGATTTCGTCTATGGGGCGATTGACGGGGCGGTCACCACGTTCGCCGTCGTCACCGGAGTGGCCGGAGCCGGTTTGAATCCCAGGATCGTGATTGTTTTGGGGTTGGCCAATCTGATTGGTGACGGATTCAGCATGGCGGCCAGTAACTATCTTGGTACTCGCACGGAAGAACAGCTGCGGGAGAAAGCCCGGGCGATGGAAAGGCGTCACATTCGCCAGATTCCGGATGGTGAGCGTGAAGAAGTTCGTCAGATTTTCGCCAGCAAGGGATTTCAGGGGAAAGACCTGGAACGGGCAGTGGAGATCATTACCGAAAACGAAGAGCGCTGGATCCGGACGATGTTGGTGGACGAGCTCGGTTTTTCACTGGACGGCCCTTCCCCTTTGAAAGCGGCAGCGACAACGTTCGTGGCCTTTTGTCTGGTTGGTCTGCTTCCTTTACTGGCATTTATTTTTGGGCTGTTTGTTCCCACGCAAGCCGGAGCGCTGTACCTTTTAAGCATTGTGATGACGGCGGTCGCGTTCTTTCTGGTGGGCGCGGCCAAGTCAATTTTTGTCGAACAGCGCTGGTACTGGGCAGGTCTGGAAACGCTGGCTGTTGGAGGGGTGGCGGCTTCGCTGGCCTTTATTGTGGCCTTGTTGCTTAAGGGTATTGCCGAGACTTGATGGTGCTTTGCTTTATAAGGGGACATCGGAAAATGATCACCAAGACCGTTCACCTGTTAATTTTCGCCGCCGTCAGCGTCAACATGCTGGTCTCAAGTCATCAAGACGAACAACCGTTGCAGGAAAATGCTTCGCTGTTCATGATGAAGAAGCTGGATGCATCGCGAACGATTATCGGTGGCCTGGCCACGGAAAATTTCGCTCAAATCGGCCAGGCGGCGCAGGATCTGATGCTGCTCAGCCAGGAAGCGGAATGGAATGTGATTCAGGCTCGCGAGTATTTTCAACTGAGCAGCGAGTTTCGTGCCAGTGCCGCTCGGCTGCGCGACAACGCCAACGACAAGAATCTGGACGGTTCGACGCTGGCCTTTTTTGAAGTCACGCTGAACTGCGTCCGCTGCCACAAGTACGTCCGATCGCGAGGGAAATGAACCTCGGTTCAAGCTGCCCCGTGGCTGCCGGACTCTTGCCTTTTTTGACCGTTTCATACCGCATTTGATCCGTCCGACTATCGCATCCGAAGATGAATACCAAGCACCACAAAATTCTCTGCCCCGTCGATTTATCCGATCGCAGCTCCAGTGCCGTCTGGCTGGCCACCCGGCTCGCTCGCGAACAGGACGCCAGGATTGTTTTCATCTACGTCGCACCGCAGTGGATGCCCGAAGAATCCATGCTGGGAGGTGATTACATGGGTAACGCTGACTCCGAAGATGAAGCGGCGCTGCGGAGGATCCGACCGGAAGATCCCCAAATCGAATACGAGCACCAGTTTGTTCACGGAAATGCCGGACCGGAAATCATCAAGGCTTCGCGGTCCTGCGACATGATCGTGATGAGCACACATGGCCATGGCGGTCTATTGCGGATGCTGATGGGTAGCGTCGCTCAATACACGATGCGAAACGCCGACTGTCCGGTGATTGTTGTCCGGGATCCCCGTTCCGATTCGGAACAGAAAGAGTCGGCCGGAAAACGTAATCCTTACGTTACCAAAGTGATGCACCAGATTCAGTCGATTCAGACGTTTGAAGACATGAATGACGTGACGGCCGAATTGGAGCGGGCTCGCCAGACCGGAGCCCCGGTGACCGATGTCACCGGTAAATGCATCGGCATTCTCACTCGTACCGACATTGAAAAGTACCAGGAATTAAAGGCGCGTTTCGAGGCTGGTGATCGATCGGTGGTCGATGAGATGTTTGAAGTTGATGAATACGGGATGTTCCGGACCAGCAACCACGATTTTGACCAGGTCCAACGCCATATGACTTCGCCGGCCATCACCATTTCGGACGGGGAAACGTGCGAAGTTGCCCACCAGATGTTTCAGGCTCATTCTGGAATCCACCATCTGGTGGTCGTGAATGAGGCCTTGCAGCCGGTAGGTATCCTGGAACGATCCGATATTGCAAAAATGCAGGATACCGACGAAGAAAGCCCTGACGAACAATCGTCAAAACCGGAATCGTCTTCCTGACTCCATCCGGTGTGTGCCGGAAAAACACATTGAACCAGATACGAACAGCATGTCGATAACGAGCAGGACCATCCTTGTTCCATGGGACTTTTCCGATCGGTCGCAGGAGGCTTTGAAGCGTGCGATCGAGCTGGCTCGGACTACGGAACAGGTTGAGGTGGTTTACGTCACGCCTTATCCCATGGTCGCAGAATTCGGATTTGCGGGTGGGGTTTATTGTGATCCGGGACTTCCGGACGACCAGGAACAGAAGTTGCGAAGCGCGTTGGCCAAGGCAGGATATCCCGATATTCGATCAACCGTCCTGTTTGGTGATCCAGGTAGTCAGATCGTTGATTTGGCGAAGACCCGAGACGCGGGTTTGATCGTGATTTCTTCCCACGGTCGCCATGGGCTGGATCGCGTGCTACTGGGTTCCGTGGCCGAACGCGTTGTACGGTTGGCCTCCTGTCCGGTCCTGGTGCTGCGATCACGCGAAACAACCTCCGAAAGTTGACACCGTGTTAGGACTGCTTTTATGCTCATGTTGAATGTTGACTCGCCACTGATACTTGAATTCCTGAAAGATCACCAGCAGTTCGCGCGGCTGTTGTTGCAGATTTCCAAATTGCTGGATCAGGGCCAGATCGAAGAGGCCCGCAACCGGGCTCGGGAGCTGGACGAACTGGCCGGTCCGCATATTGCCTATGAAGAGGCGGAACTGTATCCACGACTGGCCAGCCTGGGTGAACGCGAGGTGACCGAGGAAACGCTGGTCGACCAGCATCATGATGCGCTGCAAGCCCTGCGGATGCTGATTGACCATGATTCGGCCAACCCGCAGCAACTGGAGGCGATCCAGGTCGGATTTCGCCACGCACTGGAACACGTAGAACACTGCGGTTCTCTTATCAGCCTGATGTCGCAGCTGGATGAAGATCAACAGGCGGCTTCGCTGAGTGAGTTGAAAAGGCTTCGCGATCACGGTCCGAAGTGGACCGACTATAAACCATAGACCCCGCGCTGCCCGACCCCGCAGTTTCCGTTGATCCCACCTGCCGGACGGCGTGCCATGTGCCGACTTTACGGATTTATCGCCAACGAATCGACGAAGGTGGACTGCAGCCTGGTCTTTTCGCAAAACGCGTTGATGATGCAGAGCCGAGTTGACGAAACCGGGCTTCATCATGCGGATGGCTGGGGTATCGTCACTTACCAACACGGACTGCCGGATTTGAACCGAAAGGCCACCGCCGCCTTCGCCGATCAGCATTTCAGTGCGGTGGCGGAAAGAGCGTATTCGACCTGCATCGTGGCGCACATTCGCAAGGCAACCGTCGGCAAATTCTCATTGGAGAACACGCATCCCTTCACCAGCGGAAAATGGACTTTCGCCCACAACGGCACGGTGACCGGCTTCGACCAACTGGGCGAACAATTGCAGCGGGAAACGGACCCTGAGCTGCAACGGCAACGGCTGGGTGATACCGACAGCGAGCAGTACTTCCTCTGGCTGTTGTCGCGACTGCGTACCGCCGGATTGGACGATTGGGCGACCGCCAAACCGGAATGCGTTACCGACCTGCTCCGCCGTTCGGTGGCAGAACTGGATCAACGATGCCGGCAGGTCATGCCCGATAGCGTACCCAAGTTGAATTTTGTGTTTACCGACGGCGCGGCGTTAACGTTCTGTCGCTGGAATTGTTCCCTGCACATGATCTGCCGCCGCGGCATCTACAATTGCGAAATCTGTGGGATCCCGCATATTCACCATCACGAAACCGTCAATCACCGGGCCGTCGTGGTGGCGTCCGAACCGGTTACCAGCGACAAGTGGGATGAAATCCCCAACCAGACCATCGATCTGGTGCGGTTATCCCAGTGATCCTGGAGTCAGGATTCGGACGGCTGGCTGGCGGTTACAGTTCGTATCCCACTTTGCGAATATGCTTGTGGCAATCGATACAGCTGGTTGACATCTGGTAATATCGCAGGGCGGTAGCATCAATGTTTCCGCTCTCGGCGGCTTCCGCCAGTCGCCGCGTGGTGGTTTTGAAATCTTCGGTCATTTTGCGATAGCGGTCGTCGTCGATTTCTACCCACTGCTGCGCGGCGGTGATGTTGTCCACTTCCCGGATTCCATCCTTGATCAGCTTGAAATTGCCGGTGGTCAGTCCTTCAAAGATATTCTGAGAATAAAGCAGCTTGGTCCGCATGAAATCGCGGCGGGCCACAGCGTTTTCATCATCGATGGGAATTTCAACCTTGTCGTCGCGGTCGGGGACACCCTGTTTTTCCTGGGGCGCAACGGGAATCACCACACTGGCTAACAGGGCTGGGCCCAACAGACAAACGGTGAAAATTCGATTCATAGGTAACTCCAAATCAGGAAATAAATTCAGTTGACGAAATCGGTATGGCGGTCGGCCGCTTGCAGTTGTTCGATTTCTGCGGTGGCCAGCTGAAGTGCCAACCGCGCCGCCTCCCATTGTCGCGTGATACGAGTTGGCGAATGCAACCATGTCTGCGTCGGATCGGTTGTCACGACATCCCCCAATCGACGATAGCCCAACGACAGAAATACCCACGCTGCAGAATCTGTGTCCGGTGGCTGCAGGTGGCCGGTGATGGCAACCGAATAGTCGGCCTCCGCAGTTCGGCCGAGAACCGCTTGGGCCATCGCCCGCGTGACCTCGCCACTGACTGCCGTGCACCGTTCCAGCAGTTGCGAATCCAGGCCCAACCATTCCTGCTTGACCGATTCGCGATAAGTCACGGCGGAACCACACAGTCGATCGGAGATACCGGAAATCGAACCCAAAGTCGCGGATACCAGCCCCGCCGTGCAACTTTCCGCAAGCACAATTTTCCGTCCCGTCCGTTCCAGCAAATCGGCCAGGGCAGCCGCGGATTGCAGCGTCGTATCGAGATCGGAAGGCGTCTGATCCATCGGGATCTGCTTTCACCCGGTTGGTCCCCGACATGAGAGTTTGAAAGGCTCCCGCCGAAACCAGTCCTTATTGGTTGTGTCTCGTGATATCTCGGCAGGCGTCTCAACCTCCCGAATTATCAATTCAAGTCTCGAGCGCTTAAGCCGAAGCAATCGCCGTTACCACGTCAAAGGTGGAAACGATTCCCACGACTTTATCCTGTTGATCGACCACCGGAAGATGATGGACCTTCAGCCGCACCATTTCCCGGCAGGCATCAGCAACCGTTTTATCGCTGCGAATCGTGGTCACTTCATGGGTCATCAGTTCGTTGACCTGGCTGACGTCGCTGGTTTCGATGCTGCGAGCCAGCCAGTCCATGGACAGGGTACCCACGTCCATGGCTTCGGTTAATTGACTGTCTTCATTCAGAAAAAATTCTGTCAGATCCGAATGCGAGAGAATGCCCACACATTGACCTTCGGGGCCAACCACGGGTAGCGTGGTAATCCGGCCGTCGAGCATCAATTTCACGGCATTTTGAATTGAATCGGAAGGTGAGAGCATATCGACGTTGCGAGTCATGATTTCGTCGATCAGCATCTCGGATATGGATTTGGTGGTCGTCATTGGTTTCTCCTTTTTTGATGGCCGCACGCAGGTCGGCCGGTTCTTTAATTGACCAGCATTTTCGGACAAAAGCTGACGATTTCAATCCTGATTGTCGGATCGCACCTGTCGACGGACCGGATCTCCCAACAGATGGCCCAGGATATCGAGCGACGAAACGATGCCCGCCGGCCGGTTTTCGGTATCCAGGATGATCAGGTGATGAATGTGCTGTTGACACATTCGCCGGGCGGCGGAACCGAGCGAATCCTTGCGGCAGGCCGTTTCGATCGGGGTCGTCATGTGAAAACCGGCTTCGTCAAAATGCAACAAGGGAAACTGTGGAGGTCCATCACCGTAGTGGGCGCGGTTAAAAATCGATCCGTGACGGATTTCATTCTCTATTTCAGCTCGCCGTGATTCATATTCGACAATGTCGTGACTGGTCAGAATCCCAACGCATTGCCCCGTTGCCGAGACCACCGGGGCCGCACGGATATCCTGCTCCTCAAGGATCCGGGCCACTGCCTCCATACTGTTCGTCTCTTTGATCGTTACCACGGATTCCATCATCACATCTTCGATCCGCGTCGTTTCCATGGATGGTTTCATCGAATTCTCGCCAGAACAGGTCCCTGATTCATGTCGGTTTCACTTCCTGGCAGCGGCGACTCGCCAGATTCCAACGGCCAGAGTCGACGCCACCGCCAAGTACGCCTTGCATTCAACTTGGACACGAAACTTGGCCGCAAACCGGATGCCAACGTCATTGAATTAATTCAATCGAAAAACGTCGCGAGGGGGTGTGCGAAATCGCGCGCATGGTTGGTCTTTCACTGATTGAGGTAGAGCGACCACGGCTGCACCGGCCAAGGCGGCCGTCGTGTCGTTCGGGATTACCCAAATCGTCGGACATGCTGCAGTTCCACCGGTGTCAGTGGATCATGCTCGCGCATCTGCTTTTCCAATACCGACACGGTCGCTTCGGAGGGGTCGGCATGACGGCGTCGAATGCGTTGGCAAAGTTCGTCGTACGGCGCCTGGCAGTCAATGATCTGAAAATCCAGTCGATGCTCGGCCGCCAGTCGGGCAAACAGATGGCGGTGTGCTGCTGTCAGAAATGTTCCGTCCACGATGACTGGAAAGCCGGCCCGAATGCCGGAAGCCGCCAATCGGTGCGCACGATGGTAAACCCGATCGGTGAACTGGGCCGAATATTTGTCGCCTCGTGGTGTCACCGCGAATCGGCGGTGCCGCTCGACGTCCGTTCGGATGCGAATGCCCCCACCGGATTCAATCAGGTTCAAGGCCATCGTGGATTTACCGCTTCCTGAAAATCCGTGCATGATCGTCAGACCGGGCTGCATTCCGGAGGCGAAGAACTGAGCGGTCCGCAGGTACTTTTCCCAGCCGCTCTGGTTGGCAACCGCAGCGTCATCAATTCCTGCCGATTCGTCGTTCAGCAGCGACACCTTCATCCTCACCATCGCCCGATAGACCAGGTAGAATCGCAAGACGTCGAGGTCCAGATAGTCGCCGGCCGCTTCCAGCCAGGCATTCAACAGCCGCCAGCCCAGGTCGGGTCGACCGCGGGCGATAAAGTCCATCACGGGAAACGCCAGCTCGCTGAGAACGTCGATCCACTGAAAATACTCGTTGAACTCGATACCGTCAAAAGCATGGATCTGGCCATCGAGTTGGATCATGTTTTTCAGATGCAGGTCGCCATGACACTGGCGTACTTTTCCAATCGCCAGGCGATGGCTGAACCGCGAAGCCATTCTTGCCCGCTGTCTGGCTGTCCACCGGGCTACGTCCGCCAACATGCGTCGGCCCGATTCAGGCAGGCTGAAACGCTCCACGACGGTAAAGTTGTCCTGAACATCGTCAAGCACATGCCGTGGTTCGGCGTGGACCAGATTTGCGCTGGCCGGCTCCAGCGCGTGATGAAATTGCGCCAATCGATGGCCGAAATCGGCGACGCTGTCGGACGTTAAATCCGGATGCTCCAGTCGGGCCGCCACGATCGCATCCTGAGGGAATTGGCGCATTTTTACCGCATATTCCAGAATCCGCTGGGTTGGCCCATCCCCGGGTTCCGAATCGACGTCGCCCACACGCAATCGCTGCCCGGCTTCACTGATGGGCACCACCCCCAGATAGAGCTCGGCTGCGAATCGTTGATTCAACTGGATTTCCAAATCGCAGTACCGTTTACGGCGAGTCAGCGTGCTGTAATCGACGAAGCCAAAATCGACCGGCTTCTTGATTTTGTAGGCATACACCCCGGTCAGAATGACCCACGAAATGTGGGTCTCCAACAGTTCGATTTCCAGTACCTCGTGGGGATAGACCTGTGCTGTCAACAGCCGTTCGATCAGAATGGGACTCGTACCTCCATTGGCAATTTTCAGGGTGGCCGATCGGCGACCGAGGTAAAACCAACGCCCGGTCAACGAAGGGTCGCAGACCGCGCCGTCGCATCCTCGCGCACCAAAGCGATCAGGGATGAAATTTCCGGACGATCGTGGGGTCCTTGACTGACATGATGGGCTCGGATGGTCAACTGGGGATCGATCAGCACATCACCACCCAACTGATTCCAGTCGCGGCCCGGCTTGCCCGGTTGCTCTCCGCCGGTGATCAACTTGATATACTTCCAGATCGACGCTGGCCGATACAGGTCCCACCAGGATCCTCGTAACAGACCATAATGGCGATATAGTTCCTGATTCGGGTCCAGCAACAGGGGCCAGTTTAACGCGGTTTCGTCAATATACGCGCGGGCCATGTCCCGGGAATCGAAGCTGATGGCCTTCACACGAATGTCCAGCTGATGCAGTTCTTTTTCCTGTTGCCGCAACTGCGACAAATGATGTCGACAGGGCGGTCAGCCCAGATGACGGTGAAATACCAGCCATTGCCAGTGTCCAGCGTCGTCCCGCAAACGGTGCCGGTTACCTTCGGTATCCGGTAAATCGTAAGGAATAGCCGTGTGTCCCGTCATGTTTTTCATGTTCGCTGCTCTTTACAATCAACAGGATTGTCTGGAATGCACGACCGGCCACTGGAATAACACCATCGCAGAGCCTTGAACGCCACGTCTGAAATCGGATCCGATCGCCAAGCCAACGACACCGTCTTTCGGACGGTTGACCTGACCAAAGTCTACGACATGGGGGAGGTCAAAGTCCATGCGTTGCGAGGAATCAATCTGGAACTGTATCCGAGTGAATTCGTCGTACTGCTGGGCGCGTCGGGCAGTGGCAAGTCGACGCTGTTGAATATTCTGGGCGGTCTGGATGTGCCGACTTCGGGAAACGTCTACTATCTCGAGCAGGAATTGACGGCCAGCAAACCGTCGGAATTGACGCGGTTTCGTCGCGAAAACGTCGGTTTCGTGTTTCAGTTCTACAATCTGATCCCCAGTTTGACGGCCCGGGAAAACATCGAACTGATAACAGAAATTGCCAGTGATCCGATGTCACCCATGGAAGCGCTGCAACTGGTCCAGCTGGACGACCGGGCAGATCACTTTCCCGCTCAGCTATCCGGCGGTGAACAACAGCGAGTAGCCATTGCGCGGGCAATCGCCAAGAAGCCCGAAGTGCTGCTGTGTGATGAACCCACCGGCGCACTGGACGTAAGCACCGGGATCATCGTGCTGGAAGCGATCGACCGTTTCAATCGCGAACTGGGAACCACCACCGCCGTGATCACTCACAATGCCGCCATTGCACAAATGGCAGACCGGGTCATTTCCCTGTCCGACGGCATGATTTTGAAAATTGAAGAAAATCGAACGCGGATTCCGGCGGCGGAACTGGAATGGTAGCTGCCAACGGAAGTGATACCGTCATGCCTGATGCTGTCAAATCATGAACAAGCTTGATCGCAAACTGCTACGAGATCTGGCCGGCATGAAAGGCCAGGCCTTGGCGATCGTGCTGGTGATTGCTGCCGGCATTGCGGTGTTTGTGATGTCGATGTGCGCTTACGCCTCGCTGGAATATGGGCAGCAGGCTTTCTATCGAGACTACCGATTTGCCGATGTTTTCTGTCAGCTACGGCGATGTCCCGATTCGATGATTTCGCGGATCGAGTCCATACCGGGTGTTTCGACGGTGGAAGCCCGGCTGGTTTTCGATGTGCTGTTGGATGTTCCGAACATGGTGGAGCCGGCCACGGCGAGACTGATTTCGGTTCCGGACCGCGGCGAAAATCGTTTGAATCAGATCCATATCTCCCTGGGCCGGATGCTGGAACCGGGGCGCGATGGCGAAGTCGTGGTCTCGGAGATGTTCGCCGAAGCGCATCAATTCGTACCGGGGGATCAGGTGTCAGCCGTCATTAATGGCAAGATTCAGCATTTGACCATTGTCGGCATCGCTCTGTCCCCCGAATTTGTCATCCAGATTCAATCGGGCAGCATCCTGCCGGACAAGAAACGGTACGGGATTTTCTGGATGAACCAGCGTGAGCTGGAAGCCGCGTTTGACATGTCGGGTGCGTTCAATAACGTGTCTTTGAAGCTGGCCTACGATGCCCCTATCCAGGACGTTATCGTACAAGTCGACGATCTGTTGGAGCGATATGGGAGCCTGGCGCGTACGGTCGCAGCGACAATCTCTCTCACCAGTTCATCAGTGACGAACTGAAACAGTTGCAAGCGACCGCCACATTGGCTCCGGCCATTTTCCTGTCCGTGGCGGCATTTCTGTTGAACATCGTCGTTTCCCGGATCATCACCAAACAGCGCGAGCAGATCGCGGCGCTCAAGGCGTTTGGCTACGGCAATCGGGAAGTTGGTTTTCATTACCTGAATCTGGTCATGATCATCGCCATCGCGGGCATGGTGTTGGGGACGTTATTCGGGATCTGGATGGCGCGAAATCTGACGGAGCTGTACCAGGAATTTTACAAGTTCCCTCTGCTGCAAATGCGCATCAACCGGCCTGCCATTCTGTGGGCTCTACTGTTGGCTACGGCCGCGACCCTGGTCGGCACCTATCTGGCCGTTCGCAAGGCGGTCATGCTGCCGCCGGCGGAAGCGATGCGTCCGGAATCTCCGCCAGTATTTCGTCCCACGATTATCGAGCGTCTGTTGCCTACCGGACTGCTCCCGGCCGAATTGCGGATGGTGATTCGCAACGTCCAGCGCAAACCATTCAAGTCGGCGGCGGCGATGACCGGCATTGCGATGTCCGTGGCGGTGCTGATCCTGGGCAGTTTTTCACTCGACTCGCTGGACTATCTGATTGACTTTCAATTTCGCCAGGCACAGCGGCAGGACGTGACCGTGGGATTTGTCGAACCGGCAACCGCTTCGGTAATGTACGAAGTGTCTCAACTTGATGGTGTGCTGGACAGCGAAACGGTGCGGAGCATCGCCGCCCGCATCCGCTGCGGTCATCGTTCGCGGCGGGTTGGTATCAGCGGATTACAATCGGAACCCAGGCTCTTTCGTCTACTCGATGCGGATGAAAAGGTCGTTCAGATTCCCGAGCACGGGATCATGTTGAACAGCAAGCTGGCCGAAACCCTGCATTGCCAGTTGGGTGACTTCGTTACGCTGGAGATTCTGGAGGCAGCACGGCCGATCGTGGATGTGCAGGTTTCGGCGATCGTCAACGAATTTGGCGGCATGAATGCCTACATGAACAAATCGCAACTGCATCAGCTGCTGCATGAATCACCAGTGGCTTCGGGTGCGTTCCTGCGCGTCGATGCCAACGCGATGGAACACGTCTATCACCAGCTGGAATCCCGACCCGGCGTCGCCAGTGTGACGATCAAAGATGCTGCGATCGCCAGTTTCATGGACACCATTGCTGAAAACATGCTGACGATGCGGACCTTCAACATTCTTTTTGCCGTGGTGATTGCGATTGGCGTAGTGTACAACACCGCGCGCATTTCACTTTCCGAACAAAGCCGGGATCTGGCAACGATGCGTGTGATCGGGTTCACGGAACGGGAAGTTGCCACGATACTGCTGGGAGAAATTGGCCTGTTCACGTTGTTGGCGTTGCCACTGGGTTGCCTGCTGGGCTATCTGCTGGCATGGGGCATGATTTTGGGGCTGGCCACAGAAAATTACCGAATTCCGCTGGTCGTCAGCGGTTCGACTTACGCCTTTGCCTGTGCGATTGTCATCACGGCGACTTTTTTTTCCGGTATGATTGTGCAACGGGGACTGGCGACACTGGATCTGGTTTCGGTGTTGAAGACGCAGGAATAACCTCGAGGCGGATGAGTCGGGGCCATAACCGCGGACAAGCCAACTACAGTGGACAAAGGGAAGGCCAGCGGACAGGAAACCGGACCGCCGTGATTTCCAAGTCGTGTTGACATGAAATTTTCCATTCAGACGCTTATCTGGACCTGCGTGCTGATCGCGATGCTGATCGTGGGCGTGTTGGCCTTCCTCCCGCAACCCATCGACGTGGAAACGGCGGCGGCCCTCCGTGGCGACTTGCAGGTTACGGTGCAGGAAGATGGTAAAACACGGATCCGGGAAAAATATATCATTTCCGCGCCCGTTGCCGGGCGACTGTTGCGGATTGGGCTCGACGCCGGCGATGAAATCAATGAACAGAACCGGCTGGTCGCGGTGATCATGCCAGCAGAACCGGAGATGCTGGACGCTCGTTCCAAGGCCCAGGCCAAGGCGCGAGTCGACCAGGCCCAGGCATCATTGGCCAGAGCGAAGGCCAATGCCCAGCGAATCCGCCACCGCTTCGAGCAAAGCCAGAAGGAATATGAAAGGGCCAAGCGGTTGGTCCAATCGATTTCGCAAAACGAATTCGATTTTGCCCGCGCTGAATTTCGCGCGGTCGCGGAAGAGGTTCGGACGGCCGATTTCGACGTGGACATTGCCAATTACGAACTGGAAATGGCCGGCGCCGCCTTGATGCGTTTTTCCAATCAGGAGGCGGGCGTTGAACCCTTCGAGGTGTTCTCTCCGGTTCACGGTCGTGTGCTCCGTGTCTTCCAGGAAAGCTCTACGGTGTTGGAAGTCGGCAAGCCGCTGGTGGAGATCGGAGATCCCGAGAACATCGAAATCGAAATCGACGTCCTGTCGACCGACGCCGTGAAAATTGAAGCGGGGGCCGCATTGACCGTTGAGCATTGGGGCGGCGGAGATCCATTGAAGGGTATCGTGAGGGTTGTTGAACCGGCGGCTTTCACCAAGATTTCGTCCCTGGGGGTGGAAGAACAGCGTGTGAACGTCATTGCCGATTTCGACGAAACTCCGGAACGACTGAAGTCGTTGGGTGACGGTTATCGGGTGGAAGCCCGCATCACGGTGGATGAGCTGAGCAATGTCCTGCTGATTCCCAATAGCGCGCTGTTCCGCTACCAGCGGACATGGCACGTGTTCCGGGTCATCAACGGCAGGGCGTTCATTCAGCCGGTCGAAATTGGTCTGCAGAATGAAGAACAGACCCAGGTATTGAACGGTCTTGACGTGGATGACCGGGTGATTCTGTACCCCAGTGACAAGGTGAGCGATCAGGCTCGTGTCAAAACGGCCGGGGGTGACTGATGGACATCCGCAGCAAACCCTAGTACAGTTGCCTTTGCTTTGGATCAACTTCAGACCTGAATCGACATGTGGCCGGATGGCGAGCTATTCGAATTCCTGAAGTCCAGTAAATTTTGCTGCCCGTCAACACAGCTTGGAATGACCACTGGCAGTGGAACAAGGTAGTTTACAGCGGAGAGTGTCATGGCGACTCTTTACGATGAAATCGGTGGTCAGGAAACCATTGAAAAGCTGATTACGGCTTTCTATCAAAGGGTGTTGGCCGACCCTCTGCTGGCGCCATTCTTCGCGGAAACTTCGATCGAAAAACTGAAACGAATGCAGACGGCGTTCTTCACGATTGCCCTGGGCGGTCCCGCGCCGGACCTCAAGATCTCGTTGTATGAGGCGCATGCCGGCCGTGGCATCCGGCGAGAGCACCTGACCCGCTTCACAGAAATCCTGATGCAGACGTTGTCCGATATTGGTATCGCCGAAGAATCGGCCAAGAAAGCGTACGAGCGGATCGCGACCTATTCCGATGAAGTGTTGGGCGAATCTTCCGTGGATGGATGATCCAGCCCGTCCCGGTGCACAGACTTAACCCGTCTGGCGGCTTTTCCGGCAGCTCGTCCCTTCTCGTGCGGATTCACGATGGTCACTGCTGGGCTGTGGTCGTCAATACCCGCCCATCCGATCAAGCCCGCTACTACCGAGAGCTTGACGCCCTGCCGGGGAAAATCAAGCGCGTCGCCCAAAGCGGATGGAACGAACAGGACCTGTTTCAGAGTGGATTACCACCGCGGCAATAGCTGGATCGGCCGACGCGTTGGTTGGGCCCGAACCGGTCACAATCGAATCGAATTTCACTGCCTGGCAGTCGAATGGAATGGGCAGAATGTTACGCGAAAAGAAGGGACTCGAGGTTAGACTGGCAGATCGGCAGCTGGCAAGATGAGCGATGATGCAAAGGGAGTGACAGTTGTGTGCATGAACAATGGATCCGACGGCGATCGAATACCAGTTAACGATGACGAATACGACGATTCAGCCACAACGCAGCTTGATCCCCGTCATCAACCCAAATTCGAGGCGGGATCCGTGGCCTCGACACGGGATGCATCGCGTCCAACGACGTCCGGCAGCGCACTGACTCGACGCTTCGAGAATCTCCAATCGGCGGGTGCCGTTCACTGGACGGCGGAATACCGTTTCCTGCGAAGACTGGGGGCCGGGTCCCAAAGCGTGGTGATTCTGGCTGACCGGATGGGGGCACTGGACGTATCTCTGCAGGTGGCGCTCAAATTGTTTTCGCCCCAGCCCTACCCCGATACCGATGCCTACTTGACGGAAATGGCGCAGACGGCTGCCGTGGCGATCAGCATTTCCGAGATCCAGGAAGATCACCTGCTGGACATACACAACTTTGTTGAAAGCAGTGGTATCCAGATCATGGTGATGGAGTGGGTGGACGGATTCGATCTCCGTTACCTGATGGGTCTGCGGCGATTGCAATCGGTCATGGAAGTCGCGAGCCCCGAGAACTGGAAACATATCAACGACGTCGTCGTCACCGCGGGCACGACACAATCACGGCTCAAACCGGGAGTTGCCCTGCACATATTGCGGGGCTGTCTGGCCGGACTGGCTGCCCTGCATCGACACCACATTGTTCACGGTGATATCAAACCTTCGAATATCATGCTCAAGCGTACAGCCAGCACCAAGGTCATCGATTACGGATCCGCGTTTGAAATCAGCCGCCCCAGAATTCTGCCAGCCTTTACGCCGCGTTATGCGGCCCCGGAAGTGATCGCCGCCGGCCGTTTCGAATTGAATTCCGATCTGGCCAGCCTGGGATACGTCTTTCTGGAATTGATCTCGGGTCGTTCGCCGTTTGTCGGATTCGATTCCCTGGCTGAATTGCAGGAGATCAAATTGTCGCTGCACGATCGTGTCGAGGAATTTCTGCCACCTGACGTCGGTCGCGATGCCAGCTTGGTCGAATTGATTCGCGGAATGATTCACCCCGATTGTTCGCTTCGATTCACGAGCCCGGAAGATGCCGACCTGTCTCCGGTGGGTGCTGCGGCTGCACTAAAACGACTGGTCCTGAGCGATTTGTCCAGTGAATACGAGAATGATATCCGTGAATGGCTACGTTTTGTTCCGCTTCCGGTCGCCCAACAGAAACGCCCTTGACTCGCCGACGATCCGAGGGGTTTTGCAAACCTGACGTACTCATGATTGACGTCCTGATAACGAAGCGGAACTGTCATGCAACAGATCTGGATTCCCAAACCTGGTCCTCCTGAAGTTCTTGAACTGCGGCAGGCAAACGATCCTCAGCCCGGACCGGGGGAAGTCCGCATTCGAGTCGCCGCTGCCGGCGTGAATTTCGCAGATATCGTTGGAAGATTGGGCATCTACCCCGACTTGCCACCCATGCCGGTGGTGGTTGGTTACGAAGTGGCTGGCCAGGTGGACCAGGTGGGTGACGGGGTATCGCAGGAGTGGACAGGCCGGCAAGTGCTTGCCCTGACCCGTTTCGGCGGCTATAGCGACGTGGTTTGCGTTTCGCATCGGCAGGTCGTCGAGCGACCGGACAACATGACCGCCGAAGTCGGTGCGGCCCTGCCCGTCAATTACCTGACCGCCTATCAGTTGGTTCATGTGATGGGGGGTCTGAAATCGGGCGAGACCATGCTGGTCCACTCGGCCGGTGGTGGCGTTGGCATCGCGGCCATCCAGTTGGCGTTGCACGCCGGCGCGGAGGTAATCGGTACAGCCTCGGCCGGCAAACATCCCTTTCTTGAGCAGATTGGGGTGAAACATTGCATCGATTACCGCACCGAGGACTTCGAACAACGGGTCATGGAAGTCACCAACCATGCCGGAGTGGAACTGGTATTGGACGCGGTCGGCGGCGAGTCATTCAAGAAGAGCTTTCGCGTGCTGGCCCCCACGGGTCGGCTGGGCATGTTTGGCATTTCCTCGGCGGCACCCGGCAAGACCAGAAGCCGATTGGCCTGGCTGAAGATGGCAGCCGGCCTGCCCTGGTTCCAGTTTCTGCCTCCCGTGTTGATCAACCAGAACAAGGGAGTCTTCGGTGTCAACCTCGGTCATCTATGGGACCAGATGGACCGGGTGCGCCGTTGGCTGCACGCCCTGATCGACCTGCACCAGCAAAACATCATAGAACCGGTAATCGCTGCCCGATTTCCACTGAAAGACGCAGCCGCAGCGCATCACTTCTTGCAGGACCGCCAGAACATTGGCAAGGTAATCCTGGTGCCGAATTCCCGGTAACCACCTCCGGGCCCATGCCAGCAAATGAATCGGCCGATCTGAGGACAACAGGCACTTAACAGCGAACCATCAGAAACAATGATCTCGGTCGCTGCGGCCCTGGGTGGACGAAGTCAAATACCCATCATCGCCAGCAAGTCCGTGACCTGGGACAGAAAGTTGACGACGCGAGGGTGCTTGGATTCAAACTTCATGACCCGATCCAGGACCTCATGGCGCTCGCCCAATTCCTCCGATACCCCATCCTCTTCGGTCACACTTTTGGCCTGATCGACCAGCCCACCTACGTCAGTTACCAGTTGACCGAGGGCATCGATCGTTTCCGTGTCGACGGAGTCTTCATACTTCATATCGTCGTTGATTGCAGACAATTCTTCATGCAAGTCACGCAGACGAATCAAAAGTTCAGCATTTGCCATGCTCATATCTCCTGTTGGGAACTCGCCACTCCTGTGCACGTGGCATGCCAATTGGACAATTGCGGCCGGCCGGGATTCAGGCGAACAACCGTTGGTGGAAACGACATCTACCGATGATCTTCCTGAGGTCGAATAAACTGAGCCACGATTGCGGTCGCGTTATCCTTGCCGCCAAGCTCCAGGGATCGTCCAATCACATTTTCACAAATCGTCCTGGAATCCGTGGTTTCACACAGGTAGCGTTCGATTTCGTCGTGGCTGAGGTGCAGATTGACGCCATCGCTGCACAGCAACAGCTTGTCACCGAATTGCAGCCGCTGGCGGTATACGGCGGCATGTGGAGCCGAATCCATGCCAATGGCGCTCATCAATACGTGGTGATATTGCGACTGGACGAATTCCTCCCTGGTCAGTTTTTTCTGATCGTACAGGAATTGCGCAAACGTCTGGTCTTTCGTCAACAGTCCCAATTGGCCCTGGTGCCAAAGATAGCAACGGCTGTCACCCACATGCAGGACATACATCATTGGCCAGACGATATAAACCACGGTTAGCGTCGATCCCATGCCTTGCCGGTCGGGCTTTTCCGCCGCATCCTCCCGAACCGCCTGATGGGAAAAACAGGCGGCTTTCTTGAGATCGAGCATGAACTGTTCAATTTCCGGTGGTGAGGGATGCAACAGCCAATGCATGGAGTTCAACAGGAACTTCACGGTCGCCTTGATGGCCAGCTCACTGGCCACTTCACCCGCATTGGCCCCTCCCATTCCATCCGCAACCAACAGCAGTTTTCCCAGCGGATCACCGTAAACCTCTGGTGCCTCCAGCGTGAAACTCGACTGCTCGGCCGACAGGTGTTTCCGCAGATCAGAAATCAGGAAATGATCCTGGTTGGTTTCCCGCAGCCGACCGATATCCGTCATTCCATGACAATCGATTTCCACGGTAGACAGGGAAGCGAATTCGTCCGGTTCCGTACGAGTGGCCCGAGCCCGCTCTTCCGTCGTTGGCTGGGATCGCAAGAAGGAAAATTTCATTGGCTTGTCAGTCTGATCGGTCCGCCTGGTTGACGTCTGATTTTTACATTATAGCCATGGCCCCGGCCCCCGAGTCCATCCCTTCTCCAGGCATGGGTAGCGAATCCAGCGACCCAGGATTAAGGCTTACACTGACCGTTGTCAGCCAACCCGGGTCCGGCAGCACCGGGAATTGGGGCTCAGCTGCAAATCGTGTTTTCAACCGATCCCGGAAACGCTAGAACACAGTGCTTGACAATCGTGCGCGATGTTGCGGTCGGGCTGAAAGTAAAACTGACTCGCGTTGGGCAGGACCAGGACCGGACGATCTGGACAGTTTGACGGCTCGATTCGTCGGCGGTTGAGTACAATCAACGAGGGCTTTTGGCAAACCAACACCGCAGGCTTCGGATAGCCCGCCAGTTTGAGCCGTAGTTAATGCTTCGATCGGAAAATGCAAACGGGCACTGACCAAGAACACGCATGAAATCACCGCTACAGCGAATTCGACAAGGTGCTATCTCGTTGGCCATTGTCTTTCTGTTGTCGGTGCTCGGATTTCATTACCTGGGCGAACATTCCTGGCTGGAAGCGGTTTGGCTGGTGGTTGTGACCATTTCGACCGTTGGTTACGCGGAAAACACCAACTCCTCGCCCGCCTTACAGATTTTTACGATCTTTGTCATCGTGCTGGGCGTCTCGGCCGGAGCCTATACCGTGGGCGGATTGATTCAACTGATGCTTGAAGGGGAAGTCGATCGTGTACTTGGGAAACGAAAAATGACGAAGGACCTTAACTGCCTGAAGGATCATGTCATCATCTGTGGCTTCGGACGTTTGGGTGAAGATCTCGGAAAACAGCTGAAACATCGGGGGATCCCATTCATCGTCGTTGATAGTGCCGCCGACAAGGTTGCGGCTGCCCGGAGCGACGATATTCTCGCCTTGCAGGGTGATGCCACGTCGGAAGATGTGATCCGGGAATTGAAACTGGACCAGGCTCGGGCCTTGGCGACGGCCCTGCCGACAGACGCTGAAAATGTGTTTATCACACTGACCGCCCGCAACCTGAAACCGGACATCCAGATCATTGCCAAGGCTGAGCGGGAAGACAGCTGTCGCAAATTGCGGCAGGCGGGGGCCAACAAAATCGTCATGCCGCATCGGGTTGGAGCACAACAAATGGAACGCATGATTTCCAGACCCAGTACCGCTGACCTGGTCGAATTGTTCGCCGAAGCCAGCCAGTTGGATATGGAACTGGATGAGATTCACGTCGCCGCCGATAGCCAGCTGGTCGGATCGACGTTGGCCGAATCCCGCATCAAGGATGACTATAGTCTGCTGGTGCTTGGCATCAGCGATTCCCAAGGCAATTTTCGATTCAACCCGAAGCCGCAAGAAACGATTCGTGCCCAGGATACGCTGCTGGTGATTGGCGACGTGGAAGAAATCAATCGGCTGAAGGAGGCCAACGAGGATTGAGCGATCCTTCGACCGATGAAATCAATTCCCAAGCCACGAATTTCGCGACGTTGCGTTCGACAATCTCAATGCAATAGCAACGGCCTGCCGACAGATCCACTCGAAGGATGCACTTGTTTGCACGGCGAGCTTGTATTGTCGTGCAAAACAATCTTGACAATGCTCTAGACCCAAACGATACCCGCTCTATGTCGCATGAGCACGGAGCGGCGTGCGATGTCGCACGACCTGGCAGGGCGTCGCCGGAAAAGCCTGACATGTACCGGGTCCGCCAACACTGGCACACATTTTGCCTGAGTTGCACGGAGTTTTTTTCACCCCTGCCCCGGCCCAACCAGAATTCTGTCAGCGACTGCCTGCCATGAAAATTGGAATCGTTACCGACGACAGCGATAGCAGTTTGATGGTCCGTGAGTACATGCAGCGAAAAGTCAATTTCGCAGTGGGCCGATTTGGTGCTCGCATTGGCAAAGTCGTCGCCCGTCTGCAGGATCAGAGCACCGAATCTTCCGTATTTGAAGGGGTCTGCAGCATCGAAGTTGAGCTCGTACCCGATGGCCACATCCACGTCTCTGCCAACGGGGAATCCCCCTTTGACTGCGTCCTTCAGGCCGTGCAAAAAATGGAACAGGCCTTGAAACACGAAATCGATCGCAGCCGGGCGTTGAACCGGACACGGCATCAACAGGCTAACGGTAAGGCCCAAGAACATAACCATCAGAATGGCAAATCCGACACCTGACCCCTCAGGTTGTTACATTGGGCCAGATGGCAGTGCGATACCGCACACCCCGGCGCTGTACAGAGTTCCAGAAATTCCCATTTTGCTGACGGTATGACAGTTGCAAGTGTTGGCCAGACAGGAAGTTAACCAACTTGGAGCAGGTAATGAAATTGAACCATTCGAGTGTTACGGTCGTACCTTGGGATTTTTCCAGTCTCTCCCAGAAGGCGTTGGAGCGAGCCATTGAAATTGCCGGTGATCCGTCGCTGGTTCGCGTCGTCCATGTCGCCGATTTGCCGACGGCGTACGATTACGCCGCCGTCTGGGGCACATTCAAACAGGATACGCTCGCCGATCGTGCGGAGGAATCGTTTCGCAAAATCGTTGCCGGCAGTGAGCAACTGAAGGACATCAGATTCGTAACGCTGTTTGGTGACGCGGGACACGAGATTTGCGATTTTGCCGAGGAATCCCAGGCCGAGCTGATCATCATGCCATCGCATGGCCGCACCGGTTTGAAACGGGTTTTGCTGGGCAGTGTGGCCGAACGGGTGGTGCGCTACGCTCCTTGTCCCGTGCTGGTGCTACGCGATCTGGCGTCCAGAGACGACAAACAATCGTCCTAGTCAAGCCGTGTCTGACTTGTCCCGATCGCTGACTTCGTCGTCGTCAAACAACATCCGCCGAGGAGGTGTATCCAAGTCGTCGTACTGGCCGCTACGAACCTGGATCACAAAAATGAACACCGCCAGCGTCGCAATCAGCAGCGCGACCGGCAGGGCGATATAAAGAACGCTCATTTCCCCTTTCCAACCGTCGAACGTCGCGAAGCACCTGCGGTTAACGATAAAGCCACGACCGTCAACGAACTGGCCGGCATCACAATGGCGGCCACCAACGGGTTGATCCAGCCGGCGAAGGCCAGCGTCGCGCCCAAAATATTGTAGACCAATGAAACCGCCAGGTTGCGCCGCATCGTGCGGCCCGTCGATTCACTGATGGCAAACAGTTCCAGAATCGGATTCAGGCCTTCGTTGGCCAGATAGACCGGTGCCGCCGCCAGGCTGGCCTCCGCCCCATTATGAACGGCGATACCGACCGACGCGGCCGCCAGTGCCGCGCTGTCGTTAACGCCATCGCCGACCATCACCACCGTCTCAAACCGCTCCAGTGATTGCTGAACGTACTTTAATTTGGTTTCGGGAATCACGGCGCCATGGACGTACTGGGAGTCGATACCCAGCCGGCCCGCCACCTGTGAGACGATTCTTTCGTGATCGCCCGAAAGCATGCCAACCCGCCATCCTCGGGCCGCTAATTCCGTGATGGCCAATCCGGCCTCCGGTCGAATGGAATCGCCGATCGCAGCCATTGCCGTCACCGCCGAATCGCTCGCGATCCAGCAGGGCGATAAACCGGCGGCCAGGATGTTTTCGGCGATCCCTGACCAATCTTCAGTGATTTCCACTCCCTGGTGACGGATCAGGGCTTCGCTGCCAACCGCAAAATGCCGGCCACCGACTTGTCCTGTCACCCCCATGCCTGGCGACTCGTCGACGCCGCCAATGGATTCCCGGCCGATGGCCTCGTGCCCCCCGCTGCCTCCACCAGCGCCGCTTTCATCGGAAAGCCGTGTTGCGAATGCCGTAATGGCCTGGGCAACTGGATGTGACGAATCGCGTTCCAGTGCCGCGATTTCCGGTAGGTCAACGGTCTTCCCGTGCCAGTCAACGACCTCCAGCTGGCCCGTGGTGACGGTGCCGGTCTTGTCCAGCCAGAGCATGCCAGGACGGTTGAGAAATTGCAGAACATCTCCCGATTTGACGATGATCTTGTTTCGGGCCGCCCGACCGATGGCCACCGAAATCGCCAGCGGCGTGGCAATCGCCAGCGCGCACGGACAGGCTACGATCAAAAGCGCTACCGTCCGTTCCACGGCTGCCGAAACATCGGTGGAACACCACCAGGCGAACGTGGCGACGGCCAGCACGACCACCACGCCCACGAAATAACCTCCTACCCGATTGGCCCATTGCACAATTCGAGGTTTTTCCAAAGAGGCCTGTTCGACCAAATCGACGATGCTGCTTAAACGGGTCTCCCGGCCCGTGGCGGTCGCCCGCACAATCAGCCGCGAACCTCCATTGCTGGTTCCGGCCAATACGCTGTCGCCAACGCATTTCATGACGGGCCTCGACTCGCCCGTCAGAATCGATTCGTCCAGTTTCGAATCACCCTGCTCCACCACCGCGTCAACCGGTACCAGATCATGGGGCCGGATCTCCAGCAAATCGCCGGTGCGAATCAGGTCCACGAACGTCTCGACCACTTCGTCTCCGTCAAGCCTCCGGCGCGAGCGGGAATCAGACGATGCAACAACTCCACGGCATCGGCAGCCCGGTTCTGCTGGCGAAACTGGATCCAGCGGCCCAGCAGCAGCAGGAAAATCAACACCGACAGCGAATCGAAGTAGATTTCTCCCGTTCCCCGAATGGTATTCACCAGTCCGGCAACGGTCCCCACCAACAGGGCCAGCGCGATTGGCAGATCCATATGGGGAGTACGTGTTCGAATCGCATTCCAGGCACCGGACAGGAACACCCGGCCCGGCCAGATCAGCGCGGCCAGACCAATCAGGCAACTGGCCACCCGTAGCATCTGCATGGTGCCCGATGACATGAAAGAAAACATCCCCAGGTACAACGAAGCCGCAATCAACATGTTGTTCCCGGCCGCCGCGGCGGCCATGCCAATGCGAGTCAGATGACTGCGGTTTTCGCGAATCCGCTTCTGTTCCGCGCGGCTCTGCACGATCGGTTCCGGGGTGTAGCCCAATCGGTCCAGCGTGGTCGCGATCTGCGAAAGCCCGGTTTCTTGTTCGTCCCAGGCGACGCGAACCGTCCCTTTGGCCCAATGGACCTGTGCATTGATTACACCCGGCAGAATTCGCGGCAGTTTCTCGATTAACCAGATACAGGCAGCACAGTGAATACCGTCAATCGAAAGACTGGTCTGGCACTGGCCGCCTTGGTTTTGCACCACGTATTTGTCGTGAAACACCGGTTCATCGAATTCGTCAAACCGGTTACGTTTGTCGGTTTCGCGCCGCAAGGCATTACGATCCGATGGGGAATCGAGCATGCGGTAGAACGAATCCAAGCCGTGGGCATGGATCAGTCGATAGGCCGCAGCACACCCTTGACAGCAAAACTGCTCATCCTGTTCGGGCTGAATCAATCCGGCAGGTACCGTCAGTCCACAGTGAGTACAGCTCGTCTGTAAATTCTTGACGATCATAGATCAGTCGTTGGCCGCCCCGGACTCGGACGATCGGCCTTGACAACAGGGAAGATCGGCGTGGTCGACCGAATTTACCTGTTCCCGCACCGCTTCGTAACCGCTCACGACATTCGTTTCCGCACCAATCGCAACCGGTGCCCGATAGCCGATCGTGAAAATCCCAATCGCCACGACCAGGACCGCCATCACGATCGGCAGGCGTTGCTGGAGGGCATGCCCGAATTGGTTGAAACCCAACATCAAGGCAGTCATGATCGGCACGGTGCCAGCCCAGAATGCGATCATCAAGAACATGCCCATCAACGGGCTTCCCGTGCCTGCCGCGGCAATCGCGAACGTATACAGCCAGCCACAAGGCATTAACGTCGTCAGGGCTCCAATGGTCAGGGCCCGCGGCAAGGGCTTCATGTTGATCGTGCGTTGAAAACTGGATTGCAACAGCCGTTGCAGCGGCGTAGCGAAAGCCGGCAGCCGAACTTTCCATCCGGCATAACGGGCCAGAGCGACCAAACCGACGACGATCATCAAACCGCCGGCCACATAGGTGGCGGTCTGCTGCCAGCTGGCAAACGAGGTACCCTCATTGAGCGCCAGCCCCAGTGCGCCGAACAACAAACCGACCAGGCTGTAAGTGATCAAACGGCCCAGGCTGTAGGCGACCGTAGGTGCCACGGCCGCCGACCGTTGCTCCCCGCCCGAGCCAGCCAGCAAGGCGAACGGGCCGCACATGCCCAGGCAGTGCAGACTTCCCAGCAGACTGGCGACAAACACCGTACCCAGCAAGATTCCCATCGCTCAGGACCTCCCGGCGATCTGGATTTCCTGCCGCTCTTTGAACAGGAACTTCTCGTCGCCCCGGATCAGCGTGCCCTGAAACTGCCAGTGGCCCGGCCGGCGAACCTGAATCTTGCCGGAATAGACGCCGGGCCCGATTTCCTGCAACGGCAGTTGCTGAACTTCGGCAGCGCGACCGCAATGAAAAGCCTGCAATTCCGTCGCCGCCTGTTGCACCGGTTCCCCGTTTGCGTCGTTCACGGCCAGGCTGACCACGCGGTTACCATGGATGTCTGACGCCTGATCGACAAGCAACCGGGCATCCCAGCCCAGCGCGTCGCTGGCCAACTGGACCGTTCTCGATTGATCCCACTGCAGCGCACGCTGATCGTATCCCTGGACCACCGCATGCGAGTTGTCATTGGCCGTTACCGAAATAGCGACGATCCAGATGACGGCCTGGATCAGGAAGAACAGCAGGATGAAACCGGTCCAGGCCAATTGAGCGGTTTTTTCTTTACGTTGCAATTCGACGGTATTCATACAGCGGTTCCGATTATCAATCGCTATCGTTCTTATGGTTATTGGTAAGGCCCGATCAGGCTGAATCGCATCGTGCGGGAAACGTCGTGCTGGTTCCTGACATTGATCATCAGCCCTACCCGGCTGTCTTCAAACACATCGCGGGGTGCCATCACGCTCAGATGAAAAGTGCGGGTTTCACGCGCCGGCACTTCAAACTCCTCTTCCCGCATATCCAGATCGGTCGAGGCCGGCTTCTCGACATTCGCCTGGAACTGCATCGGCTCGTCACTGCGATTGGTCAACTTCAGTTTCAAAAGATTGCGTACGCGGTCATCTTCGGTGATGGTGTAAGGACTGCCAGCTTCGCGCAACAGGACCGCGTCGAATGTCTTGCTGGACAGAAAGACTGTCAGAAAAGCGGTCGCGATGCCCGCCAACAGCAAAGGATAAATCATGGTCCGCGCCCGCAGAATCCCCTTCGATTTTCCCTGATCTCTGGCCTGTGAGCTGTACCGGATCAGATTCGGCGCCCGGCCAATCTTCTCCATCACCAGGTTACAGGCATCAATACATTGCGTGCAGTTGATGCATTCCATCTGGAGTCCATCGCGGATATCGATGCCCGTGGGGCAGGTGGTCACGCAATTACCACAGTCGATACAGTCTCCCGGCAACGGCTGCTGCGGCTCCCGCTGTTTGGCTTTCTTCCCCCGTGGTTCGCCCCGATTGCTATCGTAGGCGACAATCAGCGATTCCTGGTCCAGTAATACCGATTGAAAGCGCCCGTAGGGACAGGCGATCAGACAGAGCTGCTCACGAAAGAAACAGAAATCGAACATCATCGCCAGCGTCACCGCCGCCATGACGGCGAAAGGCACGGGGTGCTTGATAGGTGACTGCGTCACCCATTGGCTGAGTTTATCCACGCCGACGAAATAGGCCAGAAACGTGTTGGCCAGGTAGATACACAGGATCAGATATACTGCATACTTGGCAGCCGTTCGCCAGCCCGGAACATTTTTCTTGTAACCTCCTCGCCCCACCGTACCGTCGAACAGCCGTTCAATCGGACGAAAGAGGAACTCCATGTACACCGTTTGGGGACACGCCCAACCACACCAGACCCGCCCGAACAACGCCGTGAACAGAAAAACCGTCAAGAGCAGGCCAACCATGAAGATGGCCAGCAGAACCGTATCGGTCGGCAAAAACGTGAACCCCAAAATCGTGAACCGACGGGCGGCAATGTCCAACAGAATCAGTGGCTTGCCGCCGACTTTGATAAATGGCAGCAACGTGAAAACGGCAATCAGCGCATAGGCCACCATGCGTCGCGCCGTCAACAAGGAGCCTTTACTCAGCTTCGGTTTCAGCCAGCGACGGGAGCCATCCGCTTCCAGCGTACTGAGAACGTGCTCTTCCGGCTGCAGAATCGAAGAACTGGTCGCGGGTTGACGTTTGGGAGGATTCACTGTCTTGGTGCCATAGCTGGAACGAATCACGACGGGTCGGTCGTGCGATGAACTTGTCTTTATTCCCAGGAGGTGATTACCGTGTCACCCTCGGGATCCTTTCCATTGACCGGGTTTTCCATCATTTTGGCGACATACGCGGCCGTCAAAACAAACTGATTAGGATGGCTCAAGCGGTTTTTCCAGGCCGGCATGGCACCGTTGGCCGCGCCGTTCATGATCACCGTGGCGATGTCCTCCAATTTGCGGACGTTCTTCCAACGATCATCCGTCAGATTGGGACCCACCAGCCCACCACCGTCCGCGGCATGGCAACTGACACAATTGGTCTGGAAAACCACCTTGCCGACAGCCAGCCACTTGGGTTTCTCCATGAACTCCAAAATCGTCTCGCGATTCGGCTCCAATTCACCGATTTCCGAAAACTTGCGTTCGAAGATCCTGGCCATCTGGTTGCCGTACTGGTCATGGATCGACCGCCCCTCCATTCCTCCGTGGAAGAACAGGAAGTACACGGGAGCAAAAAGGATCGACGCCCAGAACAGGAACTTCCACCAGCCCGGCAACGGATTGTCGTACTCCTGGATTCCGTCATAGGAATGGTCCGTCAACACATCTTCTTGCGGTGCATCATCGACCAGGCCGGCTGCCCGTTGTTCGGACTCGGAAACTGCTTGTGCGCTCATGCTCTCTCCTCCGATTGGTCGCCCAGTACAATGCCCGCCTGATAACGGGTCACCCTGCCGTCGGTCAGCAGCGTGCGAATGACAACCGCAATAAAAACAACCGCAAAGATCACGAGCGCGATCTCGGCGAAAATACCATAGTCCAGATAACTGGTCAGTGCCTTAATCATCAGTACCCTCTTTCATTTCATGCGGCTCCGAATCCGCGTCGGCCATGATCAGAGTCGTGGATGTCTCAGTTGCGGCCACTTCGGTGCCTTCCGTCGCTTCAGTCGATTCGGGAATCGCAAACAGATCGGTACCGAGCCGGTCGACATAGGCGATCAACGCGATTACGTGAGTCTCCTCCAGATTGATGGTCTCACCAGAAGACGTCTCGACGCTCGCCGGACCACCCTGCTCCACCAGGTCCTTGACGATCTGGGCGGCCTGCTCGCGTGCCATCTCAGGTGCCTCACGAAGTTCGCGATCATATGGCGCCCCCAGCATGGCGACCGCCTCGACGCGGGGCTGGATCGATTTGAAATTCAATTTGGTGAACCTGAGATGGGGATAGGCCGGCATCACGCTGCCCTTGGTCATGGCCGCGGGTTCACGGAAATGTTCATAGTGCCAGAGGGCCGATTGCCGACCGCCCTCGCGGGCCAGGTCCGGGCCAATACGGCGGGAACCCCACTGGAATGGACGGTCATAGATGAACTCGCCCGGCTTGGAGTATTCCCCGTAACGCTCCGTTTCCGCGAACAACGGTCGAATCTGTTGCGAATGACAGTTGTAACAACCTTCAGCCACGTAGATGTCCCGTCCCGCCAACTCCAGCGGAGTATACGGTTTGACGGTGTCGATGGTCGGCACGTTGGACCGGATCAGGAAAGTCGGGACCAGTGAAAAGGCCGACGCTACCAGCACCGAAATGGTCACCCAGACCGTGAATCGGATCGGCAGTCGCTCCCAGACCCGATGCCAATGGGCTTGTTCCCAGACATCCAGTTTCTTGGCGAAATCCGTTACCGGCAAGTTCTGCAAACGCGATTTCGGCTCCGGCGGGTCGACAAAATCACGGCTCAGCGGAGCCACCTGGACCACCGGAACTTCATACTGCGGGGGCCGGCTGCGCCAGGTCATGTAATAATTCCAGGCCATCAGCACTATGCCGACGATGTAAACCGTGCCACCACCCACCCGGGTCCACCACATCGGGATGATGGCATTGACGGTTTCCACGAAGTCCGGATAGGCCAGATTGCCTTGAGCGTCAAAGGCCCGCCACATCAGACCCTGGGTCAGACCGGCGACGTAAATCGGAATGATGTACAGCAGGATGCCCAGCGTTCCCAACCAGAAATGCCAGGTGGCCAGTTTTGTACTCCACAATTTGGTCTGGAAAATCCGCGGCAACAACCAGTACAGCATGCCAAAGGTCATGAACCCGTTCCAGCCGAGCGCACCCGCGTGTACGTGAGCGATGGTCCAGTCCGTGTAGTGCGAGAGCGCGTTAACACTCTTGATGGAAAGCATCGGCCCTTCAAAGGTCGACATCCCGTAGAACGTGACACCCACGACGAAAAATTTCAGAACCGGATCGGCCGCCACCTTGTGCCAGGCACCCCGCAGGGTCAACAGACCATTGATCATGCCACCCCAACTGGGCATCCACAACATCAACGAAAAAATCATTCCCAATGTCGACGCCCAGGTGGCGATCGAGGTGTAGTGCAAATGGTGGGGACCGGCCCAGATATAGATGAATACCAACGACCAGAAGTGAATGATGCTCAACTTGTAGGAAAACACCGGTCGTTCAGCCGCCTTGGGCAGAAAGTAGTACATCAGGCCCAGAAAGGGTGTGGTCAAGAAGAACGCCACCGCGTTATGCCCGTACCACCACTGCATCATGGCATCCTGAACACCGGCATAGATCGGATAACTCTTGAACAGCGACGATGGAACGACCAGGTTATTGAAGATGTGCAGGATGGCGACGGTAACAATCGTGGCGATGTAGAACCACAATGCCACGTACATGTGCCGCTCGCGACGCTTGACCAGCGTCATGAAAAAATTGACGCCAAAAAAACCGGCCCAGACCAGGGCGATGGCAATGTCGATCGGCCATTCGAGCTCAGCGTATTCCTTGCTCTGGGTAATCCCCAGCGGCAAGGTGATGGCCGCTGCCACGATAATCAGTTGCCAACCCCAGAAATGCAGTCGGCCCAATAGATCACTCCACATTCGGGCCTTGCACAGCCGCTGAGTGGAATAATAGACCGCCGCAAAAATGGCATTTCCGGCGAAGGCAAAAATCGCCGCATTGGTATGCAATGGTCGAAGCCGACCAAAACTGATGTATTCGATCGAGGCAATCGCACGCAGCCCATCTACGTTCCAACCCTGGGCGGCCATCCAGTCAATCAGCTGGGGCAATGGTAACAAGAAGGCGACGATCAAACCCGCGATCGTGCCAACCAGCCCCCAGACCAGCGTTGCCAGCGCGAACATCCGCACAATGCCGTCGTCGTAGGAAAAACTGTCCAGTTGGAGGGATGAATCTGAGGTAGAGAAAGAGGATTTCTGTTCCGAATGCTTGAATTCACTCATTGATTGGCTTTTCGAAGATTTTCTGCGGATGTCGAAAGGGACTTGTGGGCCGTTTGCAAAACCAATGCCAGACGGTGTTGTGTGACCATATGACCGCCAGATCGGCTAATTTTCAGGAAATTCAGATGAAAACCCGTTCACACAGCCGTCGGCGGGCGAAATCGCACACTCCGTGCCCACTTCCGGTTGCGGCTTACGCCTGGCCGGCTGCCGTTTGGGTTTTGCTGCAACGCCTGGATACTCTCGGTTTGAGGAAACGCACTGGCCGGAGGCTGGCCGAACAAACTGGCCCGGCGTGATAGCAGACCAGCGGAAACTTACTCCGTTGCTGCGACCGAATCCTGCGATCCCGCTATCGGCGATTTGAAGCCTTCCGGTTTGACCACCAGCAACGAACAAGGCAGCTTATCCAGAACCGATTCGATCGTACTACCCAGCAACCGCAACACCGGGTGATTCAACGAGGCGCTGGACATCACCACGATATCGATCGATTCATTCTGGCAGAATTCCGGGATGACTTCCGCCGGATCGCCATGTTCCATTCGAACGCCGTTTGCAAAATGGCGCAGATCATTGTCCTTGGAGAACTTGTCAAAGACCTTCCCATAGACCGTTTCCGCGTGATGGAGCGTGTCCTGATAGGATTTTTCGCCCATGTGGTGCTTCAGCGTCTCATCGGCGTAGATATTCCAGCAATACAGCCCGAACAGCCTCTCATCGCCACCAGCGATCCGCGACGACGCCGACAGAATGGCGGCGTTCTCCGATTTTTCGTGTTCCGCGTTGACACAGGCCAGGACCCGCGGCTCCGATACGGCGGTCTTACCCACCAGCAGGATGGGACAGGGGCAGATCCGCATCAGGTTTCTCGCGGTATTGCCAAAAGCCCCCGGGTATTTGCTGCGGATCCCCTTCATGTAACGAATCACCAGATCGGCGTTCGCATCGATCGCCTCGCTAACGATCGATTCGGAAGATCTTCCCAACAGTACCTTGCTGGTCGCTTCAACGCCCGCTTCACGAAAACGTTCCGTGATCTTGTCCAGTCTCTGCTGTTTGTCAGCCAGCACCATCTCGAAAACGTCGGAAGCATTGGATGACAACCAGCGGGCCGCCGTGGACGGCGGCTTAAGTGTATCCACAATCGTGACACTTGCCCCGTGTTTCGTAGCCAGGTTGTAGGCCGATTCCGTCGCCGCCTGAGAATCCTGTAGCGCATCGGTAACCAGGATGATGCGTTGATATGGTTTGTCCATGGACTGCCTTTCAATGGTTGGTGGTGCAGAATCTGGGACGCAATCTTCGTGCCGGATCCCAATCGGACGATGAGAACGACGGTCTTTTCGCAGCGCGACCCGAACTTTCATCCGGTTCAACGGTGTGCGATCTCGCACACGCTGGGGCGCCCGGCGGGAATACCCCGGTTAAGGACCCGAATCGCGTCATCGTCCAATCGCCCGGTGCTGTGTCACTATTCGATTTTCGGGAAGGGGGCAGGTATCCATTGTGCGTAGCGCCCGCGGGGCCGTGCCGACAATGGACTCCCGTCCACCTGAAGCCCCACATTCCAGTTGTGACGCGGCACCCCGTCTGGCGATGATTATCGGTAATTGCATCAAACTGGCAATATTAAACGACCGGACGATCCAGCAGGCACCCATGAACCGATACTGGCTACGTGCCGTCAACCTGGTAGCACTTCCGACCGGAAAAAACGGTGGTCCGATGGCCCATCATCCGAATTGCTCCAGTCATGCGCTGTCAGCGAACATCAGGCAGCGGCTTGATAAGGTCTTGCCCCAATCAATCAGGCACGCTGAAGCCTGAAGCGAAAACAGCTGCCTCGACCAGGTTCGCTTTCCACACGGAGCGTCCCCCGGTTTTTTTCGACAATCGCCCGGGTAATCGAGAGTCCCAGCCCCATGCCGCGGGCTTTGGTGGTGAACAGTGGTTCCAGAATCTGTTCCACTACGTCTGGTTCAATCCCCGTTCCGGTATCGGCCACAAAAAACTCGACCCAGTCCGCGGTGGTGGTTGCTCCGACCGTAATCATCCCCCTGTCCGGAATCGCTTCCCGGGCGTTTCGAATAAGATTGCGAAAGCCGATCACGATCTGGTTCGGATCGCTCCGGACCATGGGCAAAGGGTCGGGAAAGTCAAACGTGACGGAAATCTCCGGCGGCAGCGAAACGGAATCCACCGTGGATCGCAGGATCGGCTCCAGATCGACGGGTTGCAGTTCGGCCTCAGGCAAACGGGCCACATCGGAAAGGGCGGTCACCGCATTGTCGATCAACGTCACCTGACGATCAATTCGTTCCAGGTGTTCACGGACCTTTTCCCGGGATGGATTCTTGGCATTCAGCAGATAATAGGCCGATGTCTTGACGGCGTTCAGCGGATTTCGGATTTCGTGGGCGATGCCGCCGCTGACCTTGCCCAGAGTGGAATACTTTTCGTTTCGGATCAATTCGCTCTGGGCGTCCTGTAATTCACGGGTCCGCGCCTGGATCAACTGCTGTAACTGCAACTGCATCGCTTCCTGCTGTTTCTCCACGGCCCTTTCCGCGTCGCGTCGCCGTGTAACATCCAACACGATGGCCACGAAGACGGGGCGATCCAGATAACGGGCTGGCTGCAAATGAACCTCCACTTCATAACTTGTTCCATCGACCCGGTGATGCCGCGTGGCGTATTCCAACCGTTCCAGCCGTCCCCGGTTGAGGGGCTCAATCAGTTCGCGGAAGGCCGTTTCGGAATAGCCATGCTGGACATCAATCGGGGTCATGCGATGCAACTGGTCCATGTCCAGGGCAAGATTCTCGCGCCCCCTCGGTTGACCTCCAGGTAACGCAGCGTTTCCGCATCGAAGATGTAGACCTCGTTTAACGAATCCTCGATGATCCGACCGAGTGTCGCCTGCCGTTCCTGCAACGACTTGAATTCAGACAGGTCCCGGATGATGCCCACAAACCGCTGTTTCCGGCCAACCCGGATTTCGCTGACCGCCAGATGGATCGGGAAGACGCTGCCATCCTGGCGTTTGCCCAGCACTTCACGCCCGATTCCAATGATCTGCCTGGATCCGGTGCGCAAATAGTTCGCGATATAGGAATCATGCTCGCGGTCATAGGGTTCGGGCATCAGCATATTCACATTGCGACCGAGCATTGCCTGTGCCTGTCGCCCAAACATCCTTTCCGCGCCGGGATTAACCGATTCGATGCGGCCCGAGGAATCGATGGTAATGATCGCATCCACAGCCTCGCGATGAATGGCCTCCAGAATCTGGATCCATTCATCCGAGGCCTCGATTAATGAACTCACACTGGTCCTGTCAGTTAGGTATGTCGATGCCCATGCGACAATGGGTCGCAGAGCTCAGCATAATCCAAACCTCAGCAATTTGGATGCCGCCAGACACGGTCGGTTTGGATATCGCTTCTGGCAATGTTATACTGCGGGCTCCGATAATGTGACTTGTTCGTTCAGAAGTTCGCGATGGGAAAGACACACCGAATCCTGATCGTCGACGATGACCAGGACACCCTGGCCAATTTATCGGATATTCTCTCCGATCGAGGTTTCGAGACCGAGACGGCGCCCAGTGGCGACGTGGCGATTGATAAAATCGAATCCACTTGTGCCGACCGGGTCAATCAACGGTTTGACCTCTGTCTGCTGGACTTCAAAATGCCCGGCATGGATGGTGTTGAATTGTATGAACGGATAACCGAGGTGCATCCGGGTTTGCGGGCCATCATGATTACGGCCTATGCGGGTGATAATGGCATCCAGCGAGCCGAACAGGCGGGCACCTGGAAGGTCATTCGCAAACCGGTCGACATCAACAAATTGCTGGACATTATCAACGAAGTGGTGGCCTGACGATGGTGGCCTGACGGCTAACGCAACTCCAGTTGCCACTGCGGTTGTTATCGCCTATGCATCGTACAATTCGTGTTTCAGTGGTGGCGATCGATTCAATCTCGGCAACCGGCAACGGTGCTGCCGCTCTGGCCTGCCGCAACCCGCCCAGACTGGACTCGACCACTTCGCCCCCCGCGTTGCCTTCGATCGATTCTGTTTGGCACATGAATTGCCGCTTGATCAGTCTGGCTCACGAACGCAATCTGGTTCGCCGGGCTGGATCCAATTTCAACTCAGTTGTCAGGAGCATTGAAATGAGCAAAGTACTGAAAGCAAGAACACCTGGTTCGCCCGCCAACCGCTCTCCTCTTGGTGGACTGATCCCTCGCAGCTGGTTCGATGAAATGTTCGATCGCTATTTGAGCGAGACGACCGGTGACATCAGCCAGTCCATGAATGTATCCATGGATGTGGCCGAAACCGATCGCGCGTTTGAAGTCAAAGTCGACTTGCCGGGCATCAAGGCAGAAGACGTCGATGTTCAGGTTGACAATAACACGTTGACGATTCGTGGCCATCGAGAAGAGGAGATCGAAGAGCACGGGGAAGGCAAGGAATTCCACCGCGTTGAGAGATACGCGGGCAGCTTTGCCCGTAGCGTGGTGCTGCCCAATTCAATCAACGAGGCGGAAGCGGTTGCCGAATTCAAGGATGGTGTGCTGAAGATCGTGATCCCGAAGACGGAAGATGCCAAGCCGCGAAAGATCTCGATTTCATCGTAGCGGCCAGGCGTCAAAGTCTTCCCGCCCGCCGGAGGATAATCGCGACGGCAAAAGGCCTGAGTCCATCAGGCCTTTTGTTGATTCACCGGGCTTTTGCACGCCAGAGCGGAATCAAATTCGTTGAATCAAATTGATCCCTTTCGTTTTTCAGCTAACCTGTGGGTATCGTCATCCAGACCACCAACCGATTCGCGGAGTACTGACTGTTGCAGGATTTTTCCGTTCTGATCGTCGAAGACGATGATGATGCACGTCGTAACATGGAAGATATTCTTTCGCTCGACGCATACCAGTTGAAGTCCGTTTCTCATTGTTTGCCCGCCTTCGAAGCGATCGAATCGGAACATTTCGATGCGGTCATTGTCGACTGGCGGTTGCCTGATGGCGATGGCAGCGACTTGATTCCGGTGATCGCCCGCGAACTGCCCAGCACGCCCGTGATCGTCGTAACCGGAATGCGGGAATTCGATGCAGCGGTAAAGGCGCTACGCAATGGTGCCTACGACTTTCTTCTGAAACCGATCAATCCCGATGCCCTGCGGTCAGTCCTGCGACGGTTGGTGGAGCGGAAACGGCATCTGGTGGAAATTGAAGCCGCCCAGGCCAAACTGGTCGCCAGTGAACGACTGGCGGCCATCGGACAGATGGTGGCCGGACTGGCTCATGAGAGCCGGAACGCGTTTCAGCGGAGCCACGCCTGCCTGGCCGAATTGTCTCTGGACTTACAGGACATGCCGCAGAGCTTGCAACTGGTTCACAAAGTGCAAAAGGCTCTGGACGATATCAATTCCCTGCTGGACCAATTGCGAGAATACTCGGCCCCCATCAATCTGGATCGCAGCGACTGTCAGATCGAAGCATTGATCCTGGACACCTGGCAGCAGATTCTGGATGCCAATCTCCCCCATCCTGCACCGGAGCTGATCGTAAATCGAATCGATCCAGTACCGGACAGCGTAAACGTGGACCGAAATCGACTCAGCCAGGTCCTTCGCAACCTGCTGGAGAACGCCTCGTTTGCCTGCCCAATTCGGGGGCGAATCGTGGTTGACTTTGGCACCACGCATGAATCGCACCAGGACAAGTTCCAGATCGCGGTCTCCGACAACGGCGAAGGGGTACCCATCCAGAATCGACAGGAAATTTTTTCCCCCTTCTTCACCACCAAGACCCGGGGCACCGGACTGGGGCTGGCGATCAGCCGCCGGATTGTCGAGGCCCATGGTGGACGTATTCAGGTAACTGACGCAGAAGGAGGTGGCGCGAAATTCGTGATGGAATTTCCCATCAGAAACAGAAAAACAGCCAGGCAATCGCTCCCGGCGTGAACGTGCCGTTCCCCGTTGCGGCGACGGCGAACCGGCAAACGCCGCGATCAGGCACAGCCGTGCGATAACGCGCACGCCGTTTCCCCGTCAGACACTGGCCGGGACGTCGATGCGGAAGAACGTTTGTTTTCGTTGGCGTGGAGGTCGCGAATTCGAATCGAAACGGACTGGCACAGCGGTTGCATCCACGTCCTTGTTCCGCTTGACCGATGAGGCTGAGAATGAAGTTCAAACGGATATTGTGCCCGATCGACTTTTCCGACAGCAGTTCGGCCATCAACGAGTATGCGTGCCGGATCGCTGGAGCAACGGGCGCTGAAGTTGTTTTCCTGCACGTCCTGTTGCCGGATGTGAGTATCGGCGCTGCGACGACGTTCGATCCCAGGCGCGATGAGCAGCAGGCCTTGAAGCAACTGAAACAGCTCACCCCGGTCGAGAATGGCATCCCCTACGATTACGCGGTCCGACTGGGTAGGGCAGCAGACCAAATCGTCCTTTACGCCGTAGAGAACGATGCTGATTTGATCGTGCTGGGCACGCATGGTCGGACCGGCTTGAAGCGGGTTTTGATGGGCAGCGTTGCCGAAGCCGTCATCCGACGTGCTGATTGTCCTGTTCTGGCGGTGAAATTGGATGCCAGTGTCCTGCAGGCAGATTAGCGGGTCGAGGTGATATCTCACGATGGCGTCGCTCAAAGGAGGATCGAATCATGAAAGAAAACGGCATTCTGTGTGCCATTGACGTAAACGACTTTGACCAGGACGTGGTCGATCTGGCGGCCACGTTTGCCAAGCTCTTCGACGTCGATCTCGACCTGCTTCACGTCTCGCTGTTTCCCGATCCGACCAACGCCGCTTGGCCGGCTTACCTGGGATCGCCTGAAGCGATCATCGCAGACCACCGACGACTACGAGCGATCAAGACCGGTGTCGAAGATGTGGACGTGCACTACCATCATATTTCGGGGCTTCCCACCGAGCAGATTTTGAAGTTTGCCGCTCAGCATCCACCCCGCATATTGATCCTGGGAACCCACGGCCGGCAGGGGTTGAGTCGCATCCTGGGCAGTGTCGCTTCCCGCGTTGTGCGTCACGCGGAATGTCCCGTGATGGTCCTTCGGCAACGCCAGAACAGTCAGCAATTTGCCGATCTTCCGGAGACCTGAAAAAATGGGCGGCGTCGATGCGTATCCGCCACCCGATTCGTTCGAAAACAGAAAGTCGCGGTGACCCATGCCAGACAAGACAATTCAAGAAACGCCAGCCAGGCAGAATGGCCAACTGGATATCGATTTATTGCTCGTTGATGATGAAACCGATTTTCGCGAATCGGCCTGTCGTTACCTGAAACGCACCGGGTTTCTTGTCGACGAAGCGGAAGATGGTGAAGAGGCCTTGAATATCACCACCAACCGCAAGTTTGATGTGGTCGTGCTGGACATTCACATGCCCGGCATGAGTGGATTGACCGTTCTGAAGAAGTTGATGGATCGAGAGACGCCACCCAAGGTGATCATGTTGACCGGCGGCGGGACGATTGAAAACGCGGTCGAGTCGATCAAGTTGGGTGCCTATGATTTCTTGACCAAGCCAGTCAAGTTGGACCATTTGGCCCGACTGGTACAACGCGCCTGCGAGGCTCACGAACTGGAAAAGGAAAACCAGCAACTGAAGGAAGTCATTCGACGCCAAGCTCCCAGTTACGAGATCGTCGGCCAGTCTGCGGCTGTCAGGGAAGTCTTCCGACTGATCGAGAAAACGGCCGCATCGTACAAGCCGGTGCTGATCCAGGGTGAAAGCGGAACCGGAAAGGAACTGGTCGCCAGAGCGATTCACCGGGCCAGCCCGCTGGCCGATAAACCGCTGGTCGTCGTTAACTGCGCTGCGTTGCCGGAACAACTGTTGGAAAGCGAGTTGTTTGGCCATGAAAAGGGCTCCTTCACCGGCGCCGTTGCCGCCAAGCCCGGTCTGTTCGAAGTGGCTGACGGAGGCACGCTGTTCATCGACGAATTCGGTGAAATGAGTGGGGCGCTGCAGTCCAAGCTGCTGCGGGTCATCGAAGATGGATCGATGCGACGCGTGGGATCGGTCACCGAACGACGTGTCAAGGTTCGGGTGATCGCCGCCACCAATCGTGATCTGGAACAGGAGGTTGCGGATAAGAAATTCCGGGAAGACCTGTTCTACCGCATTAATGTGCTGGGCATTCAGCTGCCTCCACTTCGACAGCGACGTGGTGACATCAGGTTACTGGCCGAGAAGTTTGCGGGCGATGACTGGATTATCGACGATGACGTGATGGCGCGATTGAACAGTTACAGCTGGCCTGGCAATGTCCGCCAACTGCAAAACGCCATCGAACGAGCCAAAGTGCTGGCCGAAGACAATCGCATTGAACTGAAAAACCTGCCGACGGCGATCGCCGCCACCAAAGCGGAGCCGGCCGCGACCATCGTTGAAAACAGCGATTTCGATCTGGAAACGCTCAACCGTTTGCACGTCGTGCAGACATACGAACGTTGCCAAAAGAACAAGACCCGGACAGCCCGCGCTCTGGGAATCAATCGCCGATCGCTATATCGACTGTTGGAAAAATTCCACATCAATTGAATCCCCCGGATGCTGAGGTGGACGATTGGCAGGCACTCTCGGACAGCTTATGGTTGGCCTCCGCTGCCCGACCGGGACCAACGCTGCCCTGCCAGACGGTCGGATTGGGCGGTGAGCAAGATCAAATCAGCAGCAGGATCAATAAGGGAAACATCAAATGAAACGTCGCGAATTTCTCAACGGCGCCTTGACCGCCGTCAGCGGTTCGGTGGCAGCTCTGTCGACCCAACACCACCCCAGTTTGCCGCGCACCACCGGCGAAGAGTTTCCAGTTGAAATACGCGCCCCATTTCGGCATGTTCAAACACCTCGCCGGTAATGATCCCATCGATCAGCTCAAATTTGCAGCCGATCAGGGTTTCACCGCCTGGGAAGACAACGGCATGAAGGGTCGAGATCCCGAAGCTGCAGGAGCGGATCGGCAATACCCTGGCGGATCTGGGGATGACGATGGGCGTCTTCGTTGCCCACGGCTCGTTCTCCAAGCCAACATTCGCGGTCAAGGATGAGGCGGTCTGGGCGGCGGTTGAGGACGATATCCGCGGATCGATTGATGTCGCCAAACGGGTTAACGCCCGGTGGATGACGGTTGTCCCCGGTAGCCTGGATGAACGCCGCCGTGGTCGCCTGGAATTGGCGTATCAGACGGCCAACGTGATCGAATTGCTCCGCCGCTGCTGCCAGATTCTGGAACCGCATCGGCTGGTCATGGTGCTGGAGCCATTGAATTGGTATGCCAATCACGGGGGCGTTTTTCTGCAAGGTTCGCCGCAAGCCTACCAGATTTGCCAGGCGGTCGATCATCCCGGCTGCAAGATCCTGTTCGACATCTATCACCAGCAGATCTCCGAGGGCAATCTGATCCCCAATATCGAAACGCTGCTGGGACCAGATTGGCTATTTCCAATGCGGTGACAATCCCGGTCGCAAGGAACCGGGAACGGGCGAAATCAACTATCGGAACATCTTCCGGCACCTTCACTCCCGCGGCTTCGAAGGCGTCGTCGGGATGGAACATGGCAATTCAAAGCCGGGAGAGGCCGGTGATCAGGCGGTCATTGATGCCTATCGATCCGCCGATGATTTCTGAGCGCCACTTTTCTCGCTGATGACCAATTTTCCCCAGATGCTCATGCGATCGGGAAAATGGGTGCGGCATCGGGAAAATGAGTGTGGCACGCGCTACACGTCCGTGCGATTCGCACTAACCTCGGTTGTGTTGGCAGCGGACTTCGCGTAATCGGCCACGTTCAGCCCCAGGAATTCCAGCGTGTTTTCGGCCAACAGCCGCCGCATCGAATCACCCGAGATATTGGGATTGTTGACGATCAACTCCCCGGGCTTTTCCCCCAGTGGAAATGGATAATCGCTGCCCATGCAAATCCTCCCGGAACCAAAAATCCCCACCAGGGTGCGCAGCGAATACGGGTCGTGAACGATGGAGTCCACCCAGAACCGGGCTGGCGTGGAATCCTTTTTCAGGTATTCCCGCGGGTTGACGGGATTATCCACGGCGACCAGATCGGGACGACAATGGAATCCATGCTCAATTCTCCCGATGGTGAAAGGGAACGACCCACCCCCGTGAGCAAAACAGACTTTCAGCTTGCGGTATTTTTCAAACACGCCGCCAAAGATCATGCTGCAGATCGCCCGCGACGTCTCCGCGGGCATACCGACCAGCCACGGCAACCAGTATTTTTGCATGGCGTCAAAACCCATCATCTCCCAGGGGTGGACGAGAATCGACATCTCCAGATCGTTAGCCGCCTCAAAAAACGGCAGCAACTTTTGATCGGAAAGATTCAGATCGTAGTCGCGGCCGGTAAACGCATTGGGTTCGACATGGCTGCCGATCTGGACGCCGGGGAAGCCAAGTTCTTCCTTGCAGCGTCTCAATTCCCGGATCGCGAGGTCGGTATGTTGCATCGGTACGGTGCCGAGGGCAATGAATTTTCGCGGATAGCGCGACACCACATCCGCCAGATGCTCGTTCAGAAACCGGCTGATCTCAGCCCCGTGTTCCGGCTTGGTCCAGTAACTGAACATGACCGGAACGGTGCAGACGACCTGCACATCGACGCCGTTACCCTCGCATTCCTGAATCACGACCTCGGGATCGTAGCAGTTCGGCCAGACGCGGCGAAACATGCTCTTCCCGCACATCATCCGGATGCACGGCCGACCCTCATCGTGACCTGCTTCCGGCCAGATGAAACGATTTCGTCCGTAGCCAAACCGTTCGGAGAAATCAGGCCAGTTGGCAGGCAGCATGTGGGTGTGCACATCAATGGTCAACATCGCAGTTCACTTCGATCTCCGACGGTCAGTCCGCCATCGGTTGTGCCATTTCCAATGTAAATTCGCCGGCCCGCTGAATGACCTTACCAGTCTGCTTGCACGTTCGAATGGCCTCCGGACCGTTCCAGAATTCATCCATGATATGATGCAGATCTTCGTCAATATGCTGCAAGCGGAATTCAGCCTGGTGCACCAGGTGGATATCATCCGGGCAATACCAGCGTAACTGGTCTTTCGTTCCGGCCGGCCGAGGGAACTCCACGATCAAACCGATCGTATCATCTGGTCGCTGCGGACGGTGGGGGACGTACCGCGGCAACAGGTACATTTCGCCTTCGCGGATAATCACATCATGCGGTTGGCTGCCGTCCAGTGGCCGGATGCGTACCGCAATGTCTCCCTTCAATTGATAAAACAGCTCTTCGGTTGGATTGACATGGTAGTCATTTCGCGTGTTGGGACCGACGGAAACGAACACAATGACATCCTCCGAATCCTTGTAGAACTGCCTGTTCATTACCGGAGGCTTGAACATCTCCTGGTGATCTTCGATCCATTTCAAGACGTTAAAGGGCTTGGAGCCAACCATCATCACCTCGCTTACCAAAACTTATGTTCCCGCCAGACGACCCTCATTAAATCGTCTCGGATTACAGAATGCAAGCTTGTGCGGTTGACTCCGTAGCCGGCGCGGATCTGACGTTTCGGAATTTCATTCCGCCGCATCGGTGTTTGTATGGCCGATATCGTCCGGCGGAACCTATAATATCGCAATTGTTTTTCCGTTTGGGTAACCTGCGCATGGATCCACTTTACTGGTCACTGATCCTGATCGCGGCCGGATTGATCGTCATCATTCTTGAGCTGTTCATCCCGTCGGCAGGCATCCTCGGTGTCATCGCCGGTATCTGCCTTGTTTCCGGTATCGTGATCGGCTTCATCGACAGTATTCAAACCGGCCTGCTGGTTCTGTTGGCTGTCTTGATCATCCTGCCCGTCATGTTCTCGCTGATGATCAAGGCCTGGCCGCATACGCCCATTGGACGCCGAATTCTGATCGGACCGGTGGAGCGAGATGATGTGATTCCCAAGGGTGAATACTACGACGAGATTCAGGCGCTGGTCGGACAATTGGGCGTGGCCAGAACCAAGATGCTGCCCAGCGGTATTGTGATGATTAACGGCAAGAAATTTGATGCCATCAGCGAGGGTCTACCGCTGGATCAGGGAGCCACCATCAAGGTGATTGCTGTCAAGGGAAATCGGATTGTGGTGGCACAATACGATGGTGAAATTACCGACACGAATGACCTGCCCGCCCGCGACAGCGATATGCTGTCCAGACCGCTGGAAGAACTGGGGCTCGATCCGCTGGATGATCCACTCTCCTGAGAAAGGACGAAGATGCGATTGCTGCTGTTTCTGTCGGTGGGAATATTCCCTCTCCAGGATCCTGGTCAGTCCGCCGCACCCATTCGCGAACGCCCCAATATTCTGTTGCTCTTGAGCGACGATCAACGAGCGGACGCCATCGCCCATCACGGCAATGGACGGATTGAAACACCCCATCTGGATGGCTTGGCACGCGCTGGATTCAGCTTTCGCAACGCCTACTGTTTCGGTTCGCCGCATGGCGCTGTCTGTCAGTCGAGTCGCGCGATGTTGCACACCGGCAAGACATTTTTTCGATTGGGAAGGGACCTGAGTCCATTCGCCATGCTGGGACAACGGTTGGGCAAGGCCGGCTATGAAACGTTCGGAACCGGGAAATGGCACAACGGCAAGCCGGCGTTTGCCAGAAGTTTTCAGCACGGTCGGGATATCCTGTTCGATGGCATGTCGAATCACGCGCGGGTGCCGATCTGTGACCTGAAGCCGGATCAGACGTTTACGGATCGCGCTTTCGATGAGCGGTTCTCCAGTCAGATTTTTTCCACCGCTGCGATCAAATTCCTCAAGTCGCGGAACCGTAAACAGCCCTTTTTTTGTTACGTCTCCTACACCGCACCCCACGATCCGCGGATGCCACCAGGTGAGTACGCTACGATGTATTCGCCATCCGACATGCGATTGCCGAAGAACTTCATGTCTCAACATCCCTTTAACACCGGTCAATTAACGGTTCGGGATGAAGCACTGGCACCTTGGCCGCGTACGGAACAGGTTATCCGTCAGCAACTGGCCGAGTATTACGGCATGATCTCTCACCTCGACCACCAGATCGGTCGGATTCTGACAACGATCGAGGATCAGGGACTGCGGGAGAAGACGGTGGTTATCTTTGCTTCCGATCATGGTTTGGCCATCGGAAGTCACGGTTTGCTGGGCAAGCAGAGTCTGTATGAACACAGTATGAAGGCGCCATTGATCCTTCGCGGGCCCGGTATCCAACCGGGGTCCAGCGATGCCCTCGTTTACCTGCACGATTTGTTCCCCACGATCTGTGAATTGGCCTCGCTGACCATTCCCGCAGAAACGCAGGGCATCAGCTTGTTGCCGATTATCGAGGGTCGTACGAAACAGGTACGTGACACCCTGTTTACGGCTTACGGGAAGTGGATTCGCGCCGTTCGCGACGACCGATGGAAACTGATTGTCTGGCCACAATTGAATAAAACGCAACTCTTCGATCTGGAAGACGATCCCGATGAATTGTACGACCTGGCGGCATCCACTGAACATGTGACCCTCGTCAGTCGGTTGAAAGATCGCTTGATCGAGTGGCAATGTCTCACGGAAGATAAGCAGTCGTTATCCGTCGATCAGCCCATACCGGAGACAATCGACCTGTCAGGCCAACCCCGCAAGCCGGACCGCTGGCAACCAGATTGGATTATCAGGAAATACTTTTCCCTGGATGACCCAAAGTCATCCGCCAAAGAGTGAAAACCACCCTGCCCCGGCGCCACCGACATCAAATCCCATTTCAAGGTTGGATCGTCGGGCTTTCCAACATCAAAGTCCGGGCATCATCCTGAATGGCATGAGTAAATTTGACAAGAATTCGTGTGAACTCGCTTGGCAGGTCGCGGTTCGCCACTTCTAATGCAGGGTTCTGCAAACGACAGTTCGACGCCCAAGGCGGCGAATCGATCCGATTCAAACGCGTTCGCAGCGTTTTTCAAGAATCAACAGACCCAAAACCCGGTTGCGTTCGTACTGTGAACGCATCTGCGTATTTTTACCCAACCCAACACGGGAGTCGAAAAATGAAGCATTTTATTTCCTCAGCACTTTGTCTGGCTATTGCCTTCACTTTCTCTGCCAACGTTAACGCGCAAGACAGAGACGAAAAAGCCAAGGACATTGTTGATACGGCCGTCGCGGCCGGTTCGTTTGAAACCCTGGTTGCCGCCGTAAAGGCAGCTGAATTGGTCGATGTTCTCAAGAGCAAAGGTCCGTTCACCGTCTTCGCTCCTACCGATGACGCTTTCAAGAAGATCCCCGCCGACACATTGAAGGAACTCTTGAAACCGGAAAACAAAGAGAAGCTCCAGGCCATTCTGAAATTCCACGTGGTCAGCGGTAAGGTGATGGCCGCGGACGTGGTGAAGCTTGCCAAGGCCAAGACCGTAGAAGGCAGCGACGTGATGATCAAGGTCGACGGCGACACCGTCATGATCGGCAATGCCAAAGTCCTAAAGACGGATATTCCCTGCGCCAATGGCGTGATTCACGTTATTGATACGGTCATCATGCCCGGGAAGTAGTTTTCAGCTTCACATTGATTGAGACTGTAGGGGCGACTGCGTTGGCAGTCGCCCTTTTTTTGATCAATGACGGGCCGGCTGAGTTTCATTGCTGGTCGCCGACCGGCCCAGCAGTTCGGCAAACCGGAAGTAGCCGAATCCGCCCGGGCTGACGATCCGCTTGAGCCACTCCCGCTGCGACGCTGGTCGGGATAATTCGACCAGTGCCCGCAGATCCCGGATCAATTCGGGATGATCGCCGTAATACGAATGGCCAATCAGGCTGGTATCAATTTCCGACACGTCGATCGTATCCACGCCTTCAATCAGGATCAGATTGTCACCCGCCAGACCAGCCCGATCGTGTCCATGAATTTCCGTGGACGCAATCAGCGCCCGATCGCGGGAGGAAGCATACAACGTGACGGTTCGCGCCAATTGCCTGGCGGCTAACACGTACCGGTTTCGGAAATCTCGCTCACTAACATCAGGTGCCGCCATGATCAGTTGCCCGAAGGTCTGATGCTGATCGGGATCCGAGACAGCGATTCGGTCCAGGGCCTGCAACAGCGCTCGATTTCCCATGCTGTGCGCAATCAGATGAATGGTGCTGTTGCCCGTCCGACGAACGGTCTCCTGCAAGAAGTTCTGCAGTGCCACCACGGTGGCATCCGCATTGGCCATGTCATGGGTGTAATTGGCCAGTGAACCCCGCGACGACCAGGAATAACAGATCGGGGCGCCGTCGAATTCCAGATCGTGAGCGATCTGTGCCGTTCGCTTGACGGCGTCATCAAAACTGACATTGTAGCCGTGGATGAACACCAGTCCCTGACGGCTTGGTCGTTGATCCATGACTTGCAACATCTGGTCATAGAACGCGTCCTGGTCCGTCTTGATCACCCGGTGCAGGACGACGTGTTTTTGAGGGTCCTCCGTAAACTCCAATCGCAGCACCGAGGGACTGTCCAATCGACCGGTCTGATGCGACGGAGGAATCGTCACTTCACAGGTGCCGTAATCCAGCGATTCCGGACCGAACGATCGTATATCGGATAGGTATTCCGGATCACCGTGGCTTTCGAGTCGTTTCAGTTTCTGCCACTTGACTGTCGCCGATTGCGCGAAGAACAGGAAAACGGCCAGCGATCCGAACGCGACGATGCCCACGAACACCTTGCGACTGACCAGAAACACCATGGCGAAAGCCAGCAGGTAGATTACCCCGGCAATGATCGCTGCCAGGTGGATTTGCCACCAGTTCCCGGGAGACAATCCATGTCTGGATTCACGATCGGTCGCGTAAAAGACCTTCATCGTCGTCGTGTTATTGACCTCCGCAGTCCTGGCCTGGACAGCCATTGCCAGCGGATCGGCAGGTTGCCCGGTTCGTGGTTGGGCGGTCTCACCCGCCACCTCTGCCGCGGCCGCGTCCATCGTCGCGACGCTACGCGGAGGCAGGGGTTGCATGGAATACGGCGTCGCGTTGACATCCTGCGTGGCAGAGGGCGCGGACATCGTTCTGGAGCGAGCACCGACGCGACCCCCGCGTTCCCTGGCCGCCGCGGCAACCGGTGGTGATTCCGACGCCGAGCGGGCTGTGAGATCAGGTACGGCAGACTGTGGCGAGTCCGACGAGTTCGGTTGCGGCATGCTACCCGCCCCGCTTGTCTCATCGCCCCGGCTTTGCGCCGTTGCGTCATCGAACGACGGATCGGACTGGCCGCCGCATCCCAATGCGAACACCGCCATGCCAACCAACAAGGTAGACTGGATGGAAAAGTACTTCTCAATCATCGTGATTTCCATTCCGCTGGAAAGAATAATCGGTACGGCTGGGTTGGCCGCCATCGTGCCCAGCCGCAATCCCTTTCGCCAGCAACATCGCGTGACGAGCTTTGTTGGCCCAAGGCGATCGACAGCCCGAAGGGAGTCTGACGGAATTGCGGTGATCAAGTCAATCGAATTTTCGGCCTGGCCGAATTCGCGAGACCAAAGGTCTGTCAAGTGAAAACGGCCAAATCGCGCCTGACAGAATCGAAATGCAGGTAAATCAATGCGGATCGAGTTCAAGATACGTACAAATTGGAAGCTTCCGTCTGACGCCGTGTGCCAGCACCTGGACCATGACATTCTCATCGGTCGAGAAAATGAGGGCGGCACACGATTTACACCGTACGACTCGCACTGGCGTCGTCGCTACTGGAAGAAGCTGCCGAGCCAATATGACAGGCAATTGAAACGCATGTCATCCGTTGGCGGCGTACATCGCTGCCAGCTGTTTCAACCTTTTGACCATCGAGAACAGACCATTGCGACGTTGCGGGCTGAGATGCTGGTTCAGGCCCAGTCGTTCAAACAGGACAATCGCATCGGAATCCAGAATTTCTTCGGCAGATTTCCCCGAATAGTGCGCCAACAGGATCACGATCAGGCCTTTGACAATGATCGAATCGCTATCGGCCTTGATCTCGATAATCCTGTTCTTCTCATCGACCAGCCGCGTCGCCAGCCAGACCGTGCTCATGCATCCTTGGACCACATTCTCTTCAGTCTGCTCTTCAGGCGCCAGCGGCGGCAGCTCGCGACCGAAGTCGATGATCAGATCGTATCTTTCATCCCAATCTTCAAGTTCATCGAATTCTTCAATCAATTCGTCAACGGTAGGAGGAAATTTTGGCATGGGAACAACATCGGGAAGCATGACTGACCTGTTTCATCTTGTCGATTTCACCCTTCGCGGCAAGGGTCTGCCGCACGAATTCAAGCCAAAATCCACGATTGCTGGAGGCCTGGAATCCAGCAGGCCCATGTGACCGGCGGTTGGACATGCCCGTCGACTTCCAGTGTATGACCAGCGGACGTGGAAAGCCGTGGTCGATCGGTCGCAGACAGACACCCAAGAACAGGCCATTCGCGATTGCTTAAAGAAAGGCAAACCGTTTGGCAGTCCCCGATTTGTAACTCAGTCTACTGCGAGGCTGAAACTACAGCACACTCTGCGGCCACGCGGAAGACCTCGAAAAGAATGAGCTGCGTCCCCTTTCTTCTCGATATGACAACGACGGCTTGCACGCCCAGCCAACCCGCGTATAAACGATCGCTAATCCCTGCCCCGCAAGCTGGTGGATCAAGAACATGAAAACAAGCATTCCAAGCGCTCGTGATCTGATGAACAGGCACGTTCACACGGTGACGCCTGATCTACCGTTGATCGATCTGATCGATCAACTTCTGAAGCATGAAATCTCGTGTGCACCCGTCGTGGAGAAACAGGAATCGAACGATGTTCTGGTCGGCTTCGTTTCGGAAAGCGATGCGCTGGAGCATTTGTCGAACGATATGTTTTACGGCTTTGCCCAACCACAGCCGACCGTGATGGGCTGCATGCAACGCCACCCGATTTCGGTCTGCCAGGATGTGGACGTGTTCGCTGTAGCGTCGCTGCTGGCCGCCCACCGCTACCGCCATATTCCCGTTGTTGGCGAAAACAATCGGTTAGTGGGTATTGTCAGTCGACGCGATGTGTTGAAGGCCATGCGACCGTTCTATTTCAAGGCGGTCAAGGAACACGATCGAGAGCATTTCCCACCCGATCTGAAAAAAATCATGAATCACCGCTTCATTCTGTCGTCATAGCCGCGCCATCTCGATCGGCCGAATGCCGCCGAATGCCTGCATGCTCGTCCGCTGCAGTCGAGGGCCGATCCGGCCGCGGGTATGAACACGTGCGATTCAAGTCCGCTGACATCAGCCGACGACTTCGTCATCATGCACCGCGATGCATCGGCAGATGGGACTGACGACGGCTCGGAGCGACGACCGTTTTCAGCCAGGTGGGTTCCCGTGGTACGGGCGGATCGTAGATGTAAACGGGAATGGATGCCGCGCACAGGACATTGCCGATGATCAACTCGATGTCCTGCCAACTCCCGGTTTGGTCCTCATGCAGTTTGGGCATATGCACCGAAGCGCCGATCCGGATCGCTTTCCGCCCCACCGCCGTCAGGCAACGTCGCAGCGCTCGATACTGGACGGGTCGGTCAAAGTCTGGTTGGGCAACCATGTTGGCCACCCGCAACATGGAATCCGAGTCGGCCGGCTGCGCATTGACAAATTGAACCGAGCCCAGAGAAAAATCATTGCGCGTTCGCTCACGATACCATTGCCGATAGGAATCCTTGGTCCGCGGCCATTTGCGGGCAATGGCTTTGGCTTTGCCACCCAACCAGACTCCTGATCCGGTACACACGTGGGCAATCACCCGGTGTCCGGTCGCCTGAGTGTGGGTGACATCGGTATGGACATAGTACAGGTAGTTCATCCGACCCGACCGTGATTCCCCTGACTTCAGATTATTCACATTGGAAGCGACCACGAATACAGCTACGTCCCTTTCGTCAAATTGGTTTCCAGATTAAACCCCACAAGTTCTTGCAGGTTTCACAATTTAGCGTGCGGCACCCAATGGTAGTCGCGAAGACACTTGGTATCCCGGCATTTTTTTTGACCTGGGGGAGAACACATGAAACACGTGATTCTCGACCTCTTCGAAAAAGGGCCATAGAACCGCGCAGGATGGGGCATTCACGGGGGATAGGCCATCCAGTAACGCGATCGCCGACAGTCTCCTGGACGTCCGCGGGCTGGCCACGGTCGCTCGCTGCCAGCAGCTAACGTGGCCGAATCGGCAGCCAGCTGGTAGCACCAGGCATGCCGGCGGTTCATGAATCCGGTACCCGGCTAACGGTCGCTGCGGATCTCGCGTGCGAGTCGGCTGAATTCTTCCTTCAGTTTGCTATTTTCGAAGGGGCGCAGATCGGGTGCGCTGAGACTGGTAATCGAATCGAAAGCACGGCGGCTAATCGCAATCAACGAGGCCAGATCCCGGCTCAACGTCGCCGTCTGGTAGGTATTGGTCGCGGTCAGAACATCCGTCTTGATGCGTTGATTGGCCTTCATCATTTCGAATTTCTGCTGACTCAGACTCTGTTTGTAGAACGTAGCGGCATCGAGCGTGATTTGATTGCTATAGATGTTGTTCTCAAGGATTTCACGGTCTCCGCCCTGATGGATTGCTTTTCTGGCGTTGTTGATGTTTCGTCGCGCCTGTTCCATGTACTGGTTGAGTCGCGGGTAATACTCGCTGTCGACTTTCTCGATGAATTTCAATTGCAGGCGGTCGATGGTCCGCAGCAACATCAGATAGACGCCGTAATACTGCCTGGCGATCGTCAGATCTTCTCCTGATTGTGTGGTCAATTGTTCCAGTTCCCGGGCGAAGCTACTGGCGTTTTCAAAGATGATTGAAATACGGACGAATTCATCTCCGGTGATCGATTCCAACAACACATCTACATTGTCCGGGCTGATTTTCATGCCGATCCGGTTCAGCTGTAGAACCAGTTGTTCCTTTTGCATGGCAATCGCGGCTTCAGCTTTTTCAATCCGTTGCTGCTCCCGCCTGATCTTCTTGTCACAACCACTTTTTGATAAGACCATCGGGTTGTAGCTCCGCTCCGGTGCTGAGATCCTGTCTCGTTGCCAGTTGGCGATGCGGATGTGGGATTGCGAAATCTGTTGGCGCAGTTCAGCAATCCGTTGGCGACGATCGTTGATGCGCGAGATTCCCAACGCCTCCGCGGCCACATCCAGGTATTCTTCCACCATTGCCTGTTGTGTTTCCCGCGTGCGACTGAAGTAGTCGTAGAATGGCAGATCTTCGCTGGCCGGCAGTTGCTCCTGTTCTCCGTACAGCTGAAGTGCCTGCTCCAGGGCATCGTGAGCCTCTTCAAAAAACAGCGATGTGTCTGTCGGTTGTTCATGCTGTTGCGCGACGAGCTGGGGTACCAAGCCAGGCGAGTTGGACATCAGTGCCGTCAGCAGGATCGGCAGGAATACGAAAGCAGACCTTCGAATAAAGTTGGTGAACATATTCTGATTCATGAAATCCGCTCCCGGCGGTTTTGACGATTTCACACTCTGTAGCGATGGGGCAACCTGAAAAGCCCATCGAGCGACGTTTTTCCTTGAGCTGCCGATCCTTTATTCGCTGCAGAAGGCGCATTATTGTGCTTCCTGTGCGTAAAACCAGATTGTGCCTTGAAGAGCCAAATTTCCCATGAAACAATAATTTCAGAGTAGACTTGGCAAAGCCATTCGCCGCCTTGAGCCGGATGGTTCTTGTTCGAGTCTTTTTTCATTAGTGTTGAATACAGGGCCGATAATGAGAATTGAACCGCTGGGCGACAAGGTTGTAATCAAGCGTATGGAAGCCGATGAAACGACGGCCGGCGGAATCGTGTTGCCGGACGCTGCCCGAGAAAAACCACAGCAGGGTCGCGTGCTCTCGGTTGGCGGTGGCCAGCTGCTGAATGACGGCACGCGGGCCAAGTTGCAGTTGAATGAGGGAGATCGCGTGCTGTTCTCCAGCTATGCCGGAACGGAGATCGAGATCGATGGCGAACAGCTGTTGATCATGAACGAATCAGACGTATTGGCCGTCATGAGCTGATCTTCAGCGGATGGCCAGCGTTTGGGGTTGCGGCAAACCGAACGAACCTTGTTGTTCAGCGCTGCGTTTGCTGACCCTGACGTCGCGACCCTTGGAGACGCTGTACTCGCCCGGCTCGCCGCAGAGTTTCAGCTCAGCTGCCCTGTTTCGTCCGGCCGTTGCTCGATCGGGTTGATATCGGCCACAGCATCGGGGTCGGCCGTAAGCCGGGTCATCTGGGTGGGGCTGGACAACGTCTTTTCCCAATAGTGGCGGGCCTTCTGAACGGCCTGGGCCAGCACGGTATCGCCCGCACCATCGCCTCCTCGGCTCCCCGCCGGAACTCCGGTCGCGATTTCGATGGCTTCAAAGATGGTGGTGACGGCGAACACATGGAACTTCCCCTCGCGACAGGCTGCGACGATATCGGGCCGCAACATCAGGTCGCCCTGGTTGGATTGGGGGATGATGACGCCCTGGTCTCCCGTCAATCCGAAGTGATTACAGGCGTCAAAAAAGCCTTCGATCTTTTCGTTCACTCCACCGATGGCTTCGACATGACCATGTTGATCGATGGCCCCGGTCATCGCGATCCCCTGATGGATGGGAATGCCTGTCAACGCGCTCAGTAAACAGACCACTTCCGCGCCCGAGGCGGAATCGCCATCAATGCCACCGTAACTCTGCTCAAAGGCCAGGGACGCACTGAACGCCAGGGGATGATCGGCCTGCAACAGGTAACGCAATAGGCCGCCGATAATATGGAAACCCTTGGTGTGAATGGCTCCGGACATCCGCGCCGCGCTTTCGATGCTGATCAACCCGGCCCGACCGGGGCCGATGGTGGCGGTGATTCGAGCGGGAAATCCATACGTGATCGGCCCGGAACGCATTACGGCCAGACCATTGATCTGTCCCACGACGTCACCCCTGGTGCGGACCAGAATCGTTTCATCGGCGACGAGCTGTTGGAACTTACGCGACGGCATGGCGGCCCGATGCCTGGTTCGTCGCACCGCCTCGCGAACGTCATCTCCGGTCACGGGCGTCTGATCGGCCAGAAAAGCCGCCTCACGGATCAAATCGGCGATCCGTCCAAACTTGGCCGTCAACTTGTCACGTCGAGCGGCCACCCGCGCGCCATGTTCGATCAACGCGGCCACTGCGGATTTGTCAAAGGCCGGCAAATTTTCCGACCGCACAATGTTGGCGACGACGGAGGCATATTGGTGGAACGCTTCCTCGCGGCGGTCCAGTTCACTGTCGAAGTCCGCCAATACCTTGAAATGCTCGCGAAAATCCGGATCGGCGTTATCCAGGATGTAATAGGTGGAAACGTCTCCGATCAGAATCACGCGGACCTGGATTTCAATCGGTTCCGGTTGAATCACGAAATGCTGCCGCATCCAACCCAGTTCCGGCGGCACGATCTCCAGCCGTCCGTTACGAACCGTGCGCATTAACGCCCGCCATGCTCCCGGTTCGGCCAACACATCATTGGCATCCAGGATCAGATAACCCTGATCGGCGCTGAGCAGGGCGCCAGCCTGAATGCCCTGGTAGTCGGACAGGGCGATGCCACCCGGCCCCCATTTCGGTTCGACCGTTCCCAACAGATTAATGATGCTGGGGGAAACTTCGAAAACAATCGGTTTGGCAGTCCGATCTTTATGCGTCAGGACCACGTTCACACCGTACAACTCGTTCAGATCGATTTCCTCCCGGGCTTCGGGAGGATCCAGCCGGTTTTCGACGGCATCTTCTATCACTTCTTCCAGAAACGCATGGACCGCGGGGACATCGAACTTGGTGAAAATGGGTTGAGCTACATTCCGGATCAGTTCGGAAGCGATGCTGGCCCGCGTTTCCTGCAGTCGCTGGTTGCCGTCCCGAAACGCATCGCCCACCCGACGGCTGACCTCCGCCAGCTGTTTCTCAAATTTTGGCTTCAGTTCTTCGTATTTTTCCAGCTGCTCCCGTGGCGCTTTCTCCTGCTCCACCAGCGCCTTCAGTTGCTGCGCCGGAATGGGTTCCCCTTCGACCGTGGGTAGAATCATCGTCTGCGTGACGGGACCGTTCTGCATTGAAACGAGCGCCAACTGACTGTCGGCCAGTTCGTCTTCCAGCGGTTTTGAAATCTCCCGCACACTGCGTTCAATTTCTGCTTTCAGTTCATCAATCTGAGAACTGATCGGCTCCGATTCCATCGCCTTCCGTAGCCCGACCTCGATAAAATCCGCCAGTTCGGAAACCACTCGGCGAAACATGGGGCCCTGACCGGGTGGCAACACGATCAGTCGCGGCGATTGCGGTCGAAGAAAGTTGTGCACGTAACAGTAATCACGTTTCCTGTCAGTCGTCGGCTGCAGCTCCTCCAACAGCTTCTCCACCATGCGATTGCGACCCGTTCCGCGGGAGCCACGAATGTAGACGTTCTGATCTCGCGAATCGCACTGAATCCCAAACAACAGCGCTTCGTAAGCCGTTTGTTGGCCCACGACCACGTGAGCTGCATCAATGTCATCGGTGGTTACAAACGGCAAGAAATCCAGATCGCAATGCCAGCGCAATTGGTCGCAGCTCAGTCGACTGGGATGATGGGAAGGCATGATTTCAGTATCGCCGGCACGGGCATGGAAGCGAAAAAAACTTGAAGAATCGACATTCTAACCCTTTTCCGCGAAGCGGTAACCGATGGACTTGCCCATGCTGAAACCGGGGCGGTCCGTGCCTCGACCACGCGGCGCCGGCGCCCGGCCGGTCATCAGGAGCAATAGATTTCGAATCGTGAACCGACGAATTCGAGACACCCGCAGCCGGATCAACCAGGCGATAAACGCCAAGGTCGGTCGAGTCAGCAAACGACTCACGTAAACGGCCGGTTCACCCGATTGCCAGGGTGAATCGATCGTGGGAATTAAACCAAAGGCCGGTACGGAAAGAAAACTGGCGATGGGAACGACGATTCCGGTGATGAAGAACTTGATCCACAGCGGTAGGGAAAGCGTCGTCCGCCAGGGAGCCAGCGTGGGCACGAATTGTCCGTCCCAGCCGTCGACGGCCATCCGCTGCCATCCTGTTTTTGTGGACCTGTACCTTGATTACTTGCGACTTTCTATTCGGCCCAACGTCCCATCGCACGCAACAATCCAAGGGTATCACTCTGGACTTTATTCGACCTTCACCAGCAATCGGAATTCACGAGCAAAGCAAATGGGGAGGTCGAGGCTCCTGCCGAGACAAACGAAAGGGTGGTCGGGCGAAGGGTAAGGCGACGGGACCCACCATGTTGCGAAGTACCCGCCAACTCGTACCGGCAACTGACCACCGCCTGCTGGAAACCGCATTTTCCAGGCCTGACAACGATCTAAACGACCGCATGGGCTTTCAGATCTTCCAGGGAAACGAATTCGATCGCTGACATATGCGTCGATTCCAGAATCACGGCCGGCGCGCATCCGGCCTCCAGCGCTTCTTTCCAGCGCGAAACACACAGACACCAGCGATCGCCCGGTACCAGCCCTGGGAATTGGTATTCCGGCACCGGCGTCACCAAGTCATTGCCCACGCTGACGGTGAAATCCAGAAAGGCCTGATTCACCTGTACACAGACAATATGCAAACCGTAGTCGGTTGGCCCCGTCCGACAGTAGCTGTCACGGTAAAAACCGGTCATCGGATCCGTGCAACAGGGTTTAAGTTCGGTTCCCAATACGTTTTTAGGTAATTTCATGATTCCAGTATTTGAGGATTCAAAGTGTCGCCTGTTCCAGTCCGTTCCAATTTCGTGGCGGTTAACGGGTATTCTGCCAGCTCCGGTCCGAGCGTAACTCAGCCAAAGCCATTGGCCGTTTGCACAGTTTTCGCCGCCATTATCCCCTTATCAGCCAGGCTTTTCAGCCATATTTCAAAAAAGACGACAATTTTGTGCGTCTGGCCGCGAATTTCTTCCCGGCAAAAAACCGATCCCTGGCAAACGTTCAGCCAGGGAATGCCGTTCACGGTGTCTTGCCGTATGCAGACCCACAACGAAGTAATAGATACATGAAATACAAGAATTTGATATTCGGTGTGGCTTTGGCCAGCGCCTGTTTTACATTCCACCGCCAACTGTTGGCCCGCCAGACGCAGGATGTGAAGCCGGATCAACCACCATCTCAATCCAACGAGGGCACCGATTATTTGCGCATGACCCGGGATCGAACGGGCGCTCCGCAGTCTCTGGAAACATCAATTACCCGGTTTCGATCTGCAGACGGCAAACTGCTGGTCGATCTGATCGCCGTCATCCACGTGGGCGAACGGGATTATTATCGCAAGCTGGACCACCAGTTTACCCAGTACGATTCGCTGTTGTACGAATTGGTCGCACCGCCAGAAAGCCGCGTGCCGGATCCTCAAGCGACAGACTCCAGTGGCCATCCCATCCGCTGGTTGCAGGGCTCCATGCAGCGGATGCTGGGGCTGGAATCTCAGCTGAAGCATATCGATTACCGCCAGCCCAATTTCGTGCATGCCGATCTATCGCCGGCGGAAATGAAACGCAAGATGTCCGACCGGGGTGATAACGCCTGGACGGTGGCATTGAGGGCCATGACCGAATTCCTGCAACGGCAGCAGCGCGCCCAAGGTGACGGCACGCTGTTACCAGGTGGCGAGATTGCCGACTTGCAACAGCTCATGGAGATGCTTTCCAACCCCTCGCAGCTGAAAACCGTGATCGCGACCCAGTTCACTTCCGGAAGTCTGGACATGGGGCTCGGCGCGACGCTGAATCAGCTGTTGATTACCGATCGCAACGAAGCGGCCATGAAGGTCCTGCGGCAACAGATCGAGGACGGAAAAACCAGGATCGGCATTTTCTACGGGGCCGCCCACATGCCCGACTTCGAAAAACGGCTGACCGGCGAACTGGAATTGCGGAAGACCCGGCAGGCCTGGGTCCAGGCCTGGAACCTGAAATCGGCCCCCGGTAAAACGTCGGATCCCGCAGCGGTATTGACCGACATGTTCCTGCAACTGATGGATGATCTGGATCCGTGATCCAGTCGATGCGGCCTCGCCTGTTAACGCGAACCGACAACCAGATCGGTTCCCGAATTGTGATGAGATTCCAAGATGAAAATTGTCCTCGGTTCCGAAATTGATTTCGTTCCGGCGTCGCATGAAGACCCTTGCGATCCGGGCTGTCTGAAACGCGTTCTGGCCGACAGAGAAGACCTCGTCCAAGGCCAGGTGCAGATGGTGAACTGGTCCAGGTTACCGGTCGGTAAATCCTTTCAGCCCCATTATCATGAAGACATGCAGGAGGTCTTCGTGATAATCTGTGGCCAGGTCGCCATGACGGTCGATGAACAAACGGTATCACTGGTCGGCGGCGACGCGATCGTGATTGATCCTCGCGAGATTCACCAGATGATCAACAGGGGAGATACCGATGTGCAGTACCTTGTCTTTGGAATCTCACAGCAACAGAGAGGTCGAACGGTGGTGGTCGATCTCGAGCCCTGAGCACATTACCGCTTGATATCGATCACGTACTCTTTCTTGTCCGGCGTGACTTCAAACGACAGAGGCGTTTGCCCAACGCTCAGGTACTCACTTGGAATCGGGCGATTAGATAGTTTCTGTTTGTGTTCCTGACGAATACGGGCCCCTTCATCGGTCATGGCGCGACCACCTTCCGGAGCAGATTCGTCTCGGATAGTCACCTTGTTCAAACCGGCGTAGACACCCGAACCGGAGAAAAAGGAGAGGGTAAACCGACCGTTTTCGTCAGATATTCCCGTGGCGATATGAGAACCGTCCAAACCTTCCGCCATCGGTACAAACGAGACCACTGCTCGTGGCAGCGGTTCGCCATCAATCTTGACGACACCTCCGGCCTGAACCACCTCCGGGATGGATCGCCCGCAGCCGCAAAGCACCACTGAAGAGCCGAACATCAGAACCAGGATCTTTAGGCGATGATACATGTAATCAGAAGCTGAGATCGACAAGTTCTCCGTCAGCAATGACCGAAAGCCGTTGAAGGTTGGGCAGACCCGCGTTGCCGGCTGAGTTCGCAAATCGCACAGAACCGTCGACGAATGCGAGGTTACAGCCTCCTGGATGGCCACTTCCAAAGGAACTTAAGCGCTTATCCGTAAGCGAGAATGGAGGATTCGGACCCGATCCCTGTGGCAAAATGTAGTTGATCGGCTCCAGCGTCCCGGCCAGGCAATCTTGAGGAGCGAGGAAATTGGACCAGGCCCAGCCACGGCGGTTTGGCAGATCCTCCCATTCCGCATCGAAACTGTACCGCTCTCCCGCCAGAATGGTATTGGATGTGCCATCGTAAATGTCACGGATCCTCGTGTCCGAGTTGATCTGAAAGACTCCGTCGAATGTCGCGTCAAAAATCCACCATGACTGGACTCCGGCATTCCCAAAATAGCTGTTCACTCCGAAGTAGTAGGTATTTTGGTAAATGATAACTTTGGTCGGAACAAAATCAGATGGGCAAATGTAGGACGGGATAGGCTGGGCACCAATCGAATCCGGACCTAACGTGTTGCCATATTCGCGAACCGAAAAATCATAGTTTTTCTCGATGTTGCCCTGTTCAATGAATGGCAAAATCCACGCCAGCCATGAGCCGAACTTGCCGGGGAAAGGCGGATTCTGGATGAGTCCGTCCTGGTAGAGCTCGTTACTCGGAAACACCATGCCGGATTCATTACCGATCGGAATATTGACTCCCGGTGGCAGGAAACCATAGGTTCCTTCGAAATTCATGCTGGCCAAACCGATTTGCCGTAGGTTGTTAGCGCAGTCGGTCCTTCGGGCGGCCTCCCGAACGCTTTGCACGGCCGGCAATAGCATGCCGATCAAAATCCCGATGATCGCGATCACAACCAGCAGTTCCACCAGCGTAAAACCGCATCGCTGGTTTTCATAATTAGTATTAATATTTGGTGACATCCGAATATCTCTTATGCAATACAGTTCGTTTACGTTTACTGGCCGGAAGTGGCATTCAACTGGATCGGTTCGCCCGCTTCGACTTCGGCATTCAGATAACCCGATGCGTATTTGGGATCCAGCCGACGTGGCTTGGTGGCTTCCTGGCCCTGCTCCAGTCGCTCCTCTTCGGTGTCATACAAGGAAACTCGGTGCGGACCTGGTACCGCCCCTGGCTCGTTCTGCAACGTGTACAGTTCGAATTTGCCTTCGGCATCGGTCAAACCCTGAGAGGTGGGAGCGACGACGGTTTCATCGACCACGGCCGGCATGAATTGAACCATGATGCCAGCGGCCGGTTGACCGTCAATCGTCACCGTCCCGGTAGCCGGAACCAGTTCGACCGAGGGTTTTCCACAACCGACAGCCAAGACAACGGCCAGCCATATCCAGTTAATCGATCTCATCACCCTGCTTTTCCGATCCATGCTGAACATTATCGGTCCGCTGGAAGAATTTCGCCATCACTGCGCTCGCATCGCAACCGCAGGATGTTCTGTGCAATCGATTCGTTAAGGAACGTCACGGATCCATCCGACAAAGTAATATTGGCACCGCCAGGGTGGCCACTGCCAATAGAACTTAACCGCTGATCCTGAAAGATAAACCAGGCACCCTGCGAACTGGGAGCGCCGGGCTGGCCAACGGCCCAGGGGATGCGATAGTTCACCGGAGCAAACGCACCAACCATCAGGTTGGCCAGGCCGACATCACCGCTGGATGGATACCATCGCGACCAACCGGCGATCGTACTGCCGCTGTTGAAGCCGGCCTGGTTGGTAAACGTATCGAAATTCGGGTCGAAGTGAAAAAACTCGCCAAACAGGATGGTCTGGCTGGTACCATCCGCAATTTCTCCGATCTTGACCGCCCGACCCTTCGGAGCCGTAGGAGCTTTTCTGGCAGCCGGGCCGGTTGCCATGAAGACGCCGTCGTTGGTCGCGGAGGTGGCAAAAATGGGTCGCTCTCCTCCATTGGCACGGTAGCTGGTGCCACCGTAATACTCCTGGGGCGTCCCGGTGGACGGCCACGGAATGGATTGCTTGGGCAACAGATCTGAGGGGCAAAGCAACGAATCCACCACGGCCGAAGCGCGGTACAGGTCCGGGTCGCCAACGCGATTGGCTCGCGGGCATGCCGAATCCATACCATCGAAGACGTTTCCCTGCTCCATGAACGGCAACAGGAAATAGAACACCGAATGACCCTGAAAGCCCGAGTTCCCCGGGCAATCGCTGTTCTGCAGAAACTCCTGCGTGTAACCCGATGGGAATGACTGGAACGTACTTTCAAAATTGTGGCACGCTACGCCCAACTGTCGCATGTTATTCGCGCACGATGTGCGGCGAGCCGATTCGCGAACCTGCTGAACCGCCGGCAACAACATGCCAATCAAGATGCCGATAATGGCAATCACGACCAGCAGTTCCACCAGCGTGAAGCCCGCTCTCGAGCGTTGGGCCGTGGCCGTTGGTTGTTGATCAAAATTCATGGTAAACAAGCCAATTTCAAGGAAATAAATTCGAAGTCGATCGACTTCGGGATGATGATTTCTTCGACCGAAAATTATACAGAGAATCGCTCCCTGTTCGGTAGTCAAAATCACAAATTGAGCCCAACAAACCGGCCGTTGAGATGTCCTGGCATCATCAGAACGACCATGGTCGACTCCGTAAACGAGCCGGTCAGTTCACCCCGAGGCCGCAATTTCAGAGGGAATGGCAGAATGTACTATCATTTCTTGCCTGTCGGCCGCCGGCCAGCCCGCCAACGGACTTTCAGATCCGCAGCGATGTAAATCGATGTAAATTATTCTTAACAGTCGAGTGGTTCCGCCGACAAGCCGCCCGGATTCGCCTGGCACCATTGTGGGGCAAAGGCCAAGGCATCGGCGAGCGGTACTTCCCGGCTACGGCTTCAAGTCGATGATCTACTTCAAATTCGCGTTGGTGGCGTTTGTCACCGTCATCGCCAGATCATCGCCCACACCCATCTGAATTCGTCGCGATGGCTGCTGATGCTCGGTAACGCGTTTGTCGGCGGCATCGAGTTGTACCGCATCACACTGTGGATAAATCACAGTGGCTATTTCGGCTAACCCTGCTCCGCCCTTGTCGACGCTCGCATCCCACGTGCAGCCGCCTTAAAATGCAACGCCTGACAATTGAGCTTCATGAACCACAACCTCTGGTCCGCATCACGATGGAAAACGCCAAACGCAAACGGAAAAAGAACCGGAAGACTCTGGCGGAAAAGGCCGACAAGTACGTTTGCTACCAACAGTCCGTTCAATCTCCTGAACACGAGATTCAGTTCTTCGAACAGAGTTTCATGGAAGCATACGGCAAGAAGCCCTATTCGCTGCGTGAAGACTTCTGTGGAACGTTTTCCATCTGTTGCCATTGGGTCGACTCCCATCGCGATCGGACGGCGACCGGCGTGGACCTCGATTCCGAGCCGCTGCAATGGGGCCGCGACCACAACCTCTCGAAATTGACGCCCAAACAACAGCAGCGGGTCCGCATCCTGCAGCAGGATGTGCGGAAGCGAAACCGCCCCACGGTCGACATCCTGGCCGCGCAAAACTTCTCCTTCTGGATCTTCAAGACCCGCCCGGAGGTTGTAGAGTATTTCAAGATCGCGCGGGCCAACATGAATCGGCAATCGATCATGATCATGGACATGATGGGCGGTGGCCAATGCTATGACGAAAACCACACGGACACGCGAACCGTCAAAAAGGGAAAACGGGGATTCAAATACTACTGGAAACAGGCGCGATTCAATCCCATCAACGGCGATGCCCGATTTACGATCAGCTTCAAATTCGCCGATGGCAGCCGGATGAAGAAAGCCTTCCATTATGACTGGCGATTCTGGACCATCCCCGAAATCCGCGAGATGCTGGCCGAAGCCGGTTTCAGCGAGAGCCGTGTCTATTGGGAAATCGAAGATGAGGACGACGAGGATGCGGCCGAATGGCAGATCCGCGAAGAAGCGCCCAGTGACCCCAGCTGGATCGCCTACATTGTGGCCCTGAAATGACCGAACCTGATATGCCGCGTGTCGTTTGGGTGTCGCGTTTACTCGTTCGCTTCGATCGGTAAAAGGAGTGCGGCACACGCAACACGTCCGTGCGACTCGCACTCAGGCTGATCGTGGTGGCGTTGAGATCTGGTTTTTCGGCCCACCGTGATCGGCCAGGAATTCTGTAGACCATCAAACGGTTCAGTTCACCGGTTCCTTTGCCCAACGGACCAGCTGTTCGAATTGCTGGGCAAAATCATGTTCGCTGGTTCGAAGCGGTGCTTTGAAAAAGCTGGATAAATACGTCAGCAATCCCGTTTCACCTCGTCGGCAGGCACATTCGGTGAATCGCAACAGATCCAACACCAGAGGGGCCGCGAGGATGGAATCACAGCCCTGCCAGGTGAACTGCATCGTCATGGGGGTCCCCAAGAATCCTCGGAAATGGATATGGTCCCAAGCGGTCTTCCAGTCCCCCAGGCTCTGGATGTATTCGATACTGATGTGCGATTGCGGCTGGTACCCCAGGATATCGCTGAGCATTTCGTTCTTGCTGGCGACCTTGACCCCCTTGTTGGCCGGATCGTTCAGGATCCTGCCATCCAGATTGCCAAAAATGTTGTGCCCTACCCAGCTCATGATTTCCAGATTGCGCCGGGCAAACGCGGGGGCCAGAACGCTTTTCAGGAACGTTTCGCCCGTCTTGCCATCGGATCCCATGTGACAGGTTCGCCGGGCAATGGCCAGTTCGTCCATGGCCGCGGGCGAATTGCCGGTGGAGGGCGTGAAATTGATGTAGGGGATACCCAAGTCAAGTGCCGCGACGGCATAGATCGTGCTGGACGGCAGCCGACATTCCGATTCGTCCAGCAGCTTGTCAAACTCCGACCATGACGCGGGATAATCACCGACCAGCCCGGGCGGTTCCGTCGAAGCCACGTTGATGACGACCAGCTGATCACAGCTGCGTTCCGCCCGGAAGCTCTGCAAATCGTTTTGAATGATCTTTACCGCTTGCCGCCCGTTTTGCACGTTGGCCACATACTGCGGATCGCCGATGGCTTCAATCGCGGCGCCGCAATTCATCAGGATGCCGGGCCGAATCGCTTCGTCAAATCCCTGCAGGAACTCAACACTCCCTTCCGTTGCAGCCGAATCGATCGCCGGATTCAGTCCCTGGCTCAATTGCCTGGCTTCTTCGATACCACTGGAAGGCCGGATTTCGTGGCCACCCAAAACGATCTGATCCCAGTCGACCAGATCCAGCGATTCAAATTCCGGCAGGCAGCTGACCAGGCCCCATGGCGAAGACGCCGGATTCCGCAACGCCGACAACCCGACAGCCACCGTCGTCGCCACACCGCCGTGAGCGCCGATTAACCATAAACCAGTTTTTCGCGACATGAGAATTTCTGTAAGGGGAAGCTTTGATATCGGGAGTGTCGCGAAGGAGTCGTCGCTTTTCCTGTGGGGACTATCTGTTCAAAAGCGCGGCGCGTACACTTCAATTTTCCCATGAGGACGCCGATATCGTCAAGGCAATCAAAATGTTCGATTCCACGCCGGTCAATCCGCCGGACGCCATCTTCGGTTTGAACGAGGAATTCAAGCGTGATCCGCATCCCGACAAGATCAATCTGACCGTGGGGATGTACCAGGACGAATCCGGCAAGACGCCATTGATGCAATGCGTCCGACGGGCGATGCAGCTTTTGCTGGACGAGAACCAGAGCTTCACCTATCTGCCCATCGACGGGCTCGATCCGTACAACCGCCAGATCGTGAGCCTGATTCTGGGCGATGGCCATCCGGCGGTGAGCGAACACAGGGCGGTGGCCGCGCAGACCCCTGGCGGGACGGCCGCGTTGCGGATTGCTGGCGACCTGCTGCGGGACGTGTATAACGTACGTCGCGTCTGGATCAGCGATCCGACCTGGGCCAACCATAACCAGATCTTCCAGGCGGCCGAACTGGAAGTTCGCCACTACGACTACCTGAATGAGAATCGCACGTCGCTGGATTTCAATCGCCTGATGGATTCCCTGGCGACCATTCCGGAAGGAGATGCCCTGGTGCTGCATACCGTCTGCCACAATCCGACGGGCGTTGATCCGAACCGCGAAGAGTGGTCCCTGTTGCTGGAGCGGGTCCGCCAACGCCACCTGATTCCGATCTTCGACTTCGCCTACCAGGGCTTTGGCGGTGGCACGGAAGTCGACGCTGCGCCCCTGCGGGACTTTTGCCAATCCGACGCCGGTGCCTTGATCTGCAATTCATTCTCCAAGAATTTCAACCTGTACGGAGAACGTGTCGGCGGGATCACCGCCGTGGCTGGCGATCACGCGACGTCCACCGCCATGCTCAGCCAGATCAAGAAGATTATTCGAACGATGTATTCCAACCCGCCGACGCACGGCGCAGCGGTCGTATCCCGCGTGCTGTCCGACGATCCGCTGCGTAAAATCTGGGTCGAGGAATTGGCGAACATGCGGGTTCGCATTGGGCGTCTACGAGAACAGTTTGTGGCGGCGATGCAGGCACGCGTTCCCGATGTCGATTTTGGTTACATCAGCGATCAGCGTGGCATGTTCAGCTATTCCGGCATCCCCGCCAACGCCGTGGATCGACTGAAGAACGAGCATTCAATCTACATGCTCAAGAGCGGCCGAATCAACGTGGCTGGCATCAACGCGACCAATATCGACCGGCTCTGTGACTGCGTTGCCAGCGTGCTGCAACAGCCGGCCGATGGCTGACCGTGGCGGATATGACGGGGACACGATAACGCCTCGCCGGCCGACATCATCGTTCCGGATAAGCCGAAACCATGAATTTCCCATTGTCCAGAACCAAGGCAATCTTGTCGCGGGGCGGATAATTCTTGCGACGCCCCAACCGGCCCCCCAGATAGCCAACGCGTTGCCCCATATCAACCGTATAGCGTACTCGGAACGGCAATTTCTCGTCCGGTCGCGTTTCAACCCGGTCGGATTCCGTTTGAATCAACCGATAGGCCTGATCCAGCTGCCGCAGGATTTCCTGCTGCCCACCATCAAACACACTATGCAGTTCTCGCTCCGGGTTGTCGACGGCATGTCGCATCACATGTTGAAGGCGATGCACCCCGCCGGGGCCCATGCCATAAACCAGTCCAGCCGGTGAACGCCAGCGTTCCTTTTTGCCGGTGGGTTTCAGGAATGGGCGAAACTGGTCCGGATCAAATTCGTCGCGCGACGATACAGCTGCCCGCTTGCCAAGCGTCTCCGCCCGGCCCGGTATCTGGAATGGTCGGCCGTTTTGATGGTCTTCATCAACGGTTTCCTTCGCGACCGGCCGGGTTTGGCGAATGGACGGCAGATCGATGCCCAGCCAACGCTCCAGATAGGGTTCGCCAAAGGCATAGGCCAGCACGGCCACCAGGATCACGATCCAGGCAATCCTTCGTTTGTTGACTTCCCTGGTCCGGGTCATGTTTGTGGATCCACCTGACGAAAAAGCTGATTTTCCAGCATTTTACGCCGGCCCGCAATCAACAGGTCACGCTCTGGGCATTTTTGCCAGGTTGCCCCATCAATGTCCCGTGGCCAGGCCCGGGTGGCCGCAGGGGCTGGATCGGCCATGTCGTTGGCAAAAACAGGCCGCTGGCCGTTACTCACGATGCCGGTCGCGAGGGTTCGGTGCGCTGGCTCCCGGATCAAGATTGGGACAGGCTGGACGCCTGTCCCACAGGATGGCTACGCCGAATCTGGCAATCAGCGGGTGGTATTCGCTGCCGGACGGCTGGCGGCGTCCACCTTGGTTCGACCCGCCTGCGATGTGCCCGCCAGGAAGTTATCGATCTGCGATACTTTTCGCAACCGCTCGAATTCGCCCGCCATGGCCAGCTTCAGCTTCTTTTCGAAGATATTCTTCTGTAACTCGCCTTTGACTGCATCAAAGTCGTCGACCCGGGGCGTCGTCCGTCCCAGACAATACAGAATAATCCAGTGTTCACCGGCCTGTACAATCTTCGACAACTCGCCCGCTTGCAGACTGAACGCTTCCTCTTCCAGCTGCGGTCGACCGCCGTGCATCTGGATCGGCGGCACCTGTCCAAAATTACTGCGGGACAGCGGTTCCACGGAATACTCGTTGGCCAGTTGGCCGAAAAACTCCTTGCTCAGGTTGTTCTTGGCCATGTCCCAGACCTTCAGTGCCTGCCGATTGTCCGACAGTACGATGGCCAACGTTTCGACGCGGGGACCAAAGTTGGCTTCAAAACCCTTCTGCATGTCTTCCTGATCGACGTTTACTTCCGCCTCAACCAGCTTGCGCAGTGCCACCGAAGGCCAGACTTCGTCCTCGTAGTAGAAATCGATTTTCGATTCGTCCTTCTGTGTGACGAATTGCAGCCAGCGATTGACATCCACGTTGCCGTCATTGCCAAAGTAGCCATAACTGGCCGCCGCCCGTGCAATCTCCGCTTCCAGATCCTGCTGCGTGACTTGCATGTTCTTGCTCTGCAACGCCTGGATCAGGATCATCCGGTTGATCTCCGTGTCCAGCATCTGGTTCCCGAACCGGGCGATACACTCTTCGGCCAGATAGCGCCTGGAAATCTGCGTCTCGTTAACGGTCGCCGCGATGCCCGGCATCTGCTTGCTCAATTGCGGGTCGTTCATGACGTTGGTGATCTTGACGGTATTCTGCAGCCGCTGAAACAGCTCAGTGGCCGCCACGGCCAGCTTGTCATTCCGCAATTCATCCACGAGGCGTTCGGTCGCTTCCGACAGCTGTTCCGGAGCGAGTTCAACCGCAGGAAAGTACCGTTCACACTTCAGAATCAGAAACTGGTTTTCGATCTGGATCACGGGCGAGATCTGACCCGGCTGCAACGCGAAAGCGGCTTGCTCGAACACCGGTAACCCGGCATGATGACGAATGGGCGGCAACAGCCCACCCATCGACGCGCTATTGGCATTGATCGAGTGTTCCTTCGCCAGTCGCGAAAAATCCTGCGGTGCGCTGCGAGCCTGTTGCAGAATCGCTTCGGCTTCCTGCTGCGAATTCACCACGATTTCACGGACCTGGACTTTCTGGCCAAACTCAAACTCAAACCGCTCCTGAATCTCCTGCTGACTGACATCCAGTTCCGTCGCGGCCAGTTTTCGCAGCGCCAATTCGGACCAGATGATGTCATTCTTGAAACGGTGGACCGGAATATTGCGACGGGAACAAATCAACTTGATGTATCGCTCATCTGACATGTTGAAGCGACGGGCACGCTTGATGATTTCGTCGTTAACGTCTTTTTCCGTGATCACGATCCCGCGGGACTGGCATTCCGCGTACACCAGCTGCTTGTTGATGATGCTCTCCAGCACCTCTTCTCCGAATCGCCGCGTGCATTCGACCGCAATCTGCTGACGCGTAATTGGTTGACCATTGACGACCGCCATGACCTTGATCTGCTGCTGATTGTTGTTGGCGTCCGGTGGCTGCTGTGCCACGGCGTACAAGTCAAGACAACCGACGATTACGAGGATTACTATCGATCGTGATATAAATTGAAACGTATCCATTCCCTTGTGTTCCTCCGTGAACATGCCGTCCTGCATGAGCGGCGAATCGGATTTTGATTTCTGCGAGACCGTGGGCCTGTCTTCGGCGGGAGTATAGGAAGACCGATGAAATCAGGTCAAGAGAAGAAGTGGAGTTCCAAACAGGGCCCAGAGCATTATCTACATCGCCGGGCCAGACGCCGCCCATAGCTCGCAGCGCAAGCAAGCAGGCAGGCAGATTTGACGATCGAATCGGTCGGTGAGCACTCGCTGCCGCATCGAGATTTTACGATGGACACGACAAGCGATGGGGCGCTGTTGGTTCGTCCGAATCGAAATGGCCGGTGACCCGATTGCCAATCATGCAAGTCCCGGGCGCCCTGCGACTTTCCGATTTCAGTCAATTCCGTTCAACGCACGGCTGATGTGCCAGCGTGGGCTCAGCTGGTTGGTCTTCTGTTTTTCGTGCGTGAACAGCAGGCCATTGATGCCAAAGACTTCCACCGACAGCCGCTGCGGCGTCAGATTGACGCGGGCAAAGCCGGACTCCGCCCGCGCAAACAGCGTCGTATCCACCCAGCGAACCGACCGTAGTTTCGAGCCGGAGCCGCTGATCAGGTGCAGCCAGCCTCGACCGGTGTCGTGAAGTTGCAAATCGTGATCATGCCCGCAAATGTACAAATCGACTTCGTATTCTTCCAACAGCGGAGACAAGGCACGGTAATTTCGTCGGCTGCGACCGTGCTCTCCTCCCGAGTAGAGCGGATGGTGTCCTACCACAATTTTCCAGTCCGCCTGGCTGCCAGCCAGCTTTTCACGAAACCACCGCAGCTGAGCCTCCGTGGAGTGATCCCCTTCTTCGATCGGCGTGGTATCGAGCACAAAGAAATCGGCGGTGACGTTCCTACCAATCTGGCGGCTGAACGTGTAATAAGGGGCCGGCATGTTCCAGCGAGGATGGTCGTTGGAGTATTCAACCTGCGCCGCCACGTTGCCAAAATAGTCGTGATTGCCCAGACAAGCGTAGAACGGGACGTCAAATCGGTCAGTGGAAAACGGTATTTCAAAGTGGTCCTGCCATTTGGGATCCTCGACCGATTCCACGCCGGATTCATAGAAATTATCACCCGCCAGAAAAATGAAATCGGGTGGCAATTTCTTACCCTGCTTCAACATTTCCTCGATGACCGCCTCACGGGCTTCCGAAGCCAGCCCCGTATCGCCCACGGCGTAGAAACAGCAGTGATCTTCCACCGCGTCGAACCGGACGGGAGTCGGCTGTGGCAAATCCGGTGCACCGATGGTCCGGATTTCACCTTCGTAGGTCGTTAATTCCTCGTAAACGAAATAGCCGGCCACGGCGCAGGGGACCGCCATCAGCGATTTGACGAACGTTCGGCGATCAAATTTCATGATTTAACTCCAAGCGATGCTGGCAGGCAAATTGACTGGTTGAGACGCTCACAGGCACTACGTTGCCATCCCATACAGACTGCGACTTTGCCTGGTGATGGACCCGCATTTGTGGAGTGGTGGCTCCTGCGAAAACCAGATTCCAGGACCGTTTATCGGCAGCAGCCTCGACCCCCGGAATCATCGTCACGGCCGCGACATATCGAATGTCAGTCGTCCAAAGCCTGGTGGTGAACGTTGAATCAGGGGCGGAGGGTAGTCTTCTGTTGGTGGCACGTCGAGATTAAATTGACGTCGCTTACGTAGCAGCGTCTGACAGCAGAATCTGATATCAGGAAATGGGGCCATGAGTGAAGAACGGAAGTATCGTATCGGTTGCCCCGTCTGGTCCTGTCCACACTGGCGGGGCAGCGTCTATCGCAAATCCGCGCCGCGATCGGACTGGTTGAAAGAGTACTCCCGGATCTTTTCGACCGTGGAAGGGAACAGCACCTTTTACGGTATTCCGGCCGTCGACACCTTTCAGCGGTGGGCGGACGAAACGTGCGATGGTTTTCGTTTCGCGCTGAAATTCCCGCGGACCATTTCTCACGAACATCAGCTGCTGAACGTGCAGGTCGAAACCGACGCCTTCCTGGAGGGCCTGTCGATTTTGCACGAGTCCAACCGGCTGGGACCGTCGTTCCTGCAACTATCGCCCTGGTTTGATCCAACCAGATTGGACCAGCTGCAGCGGTATCTGTTGAGGCTGCCGGTCCAGTTCTCGTATGCCGTCGAAGTGCGGCATCCCGGCTTTTTTCAGTCGCCCGTCGAGGATGAGCTGAACGCCTTTCTGCGGGAACTGGGGATCGACCGTGTCATCTTCGACTCCCGGCCATTGTTTTCTCACCCGCCCACCGATGAGATCGAAGAGGCAGCCCAGCAGCGCAAGCCCAAGGTGCCGGTCCGCCCGGTGGTAACCGGTTCCAACCCGATTCTGCGGCTGATCGGTCGTAACGATGTTTCTGCGGTCCAGGCGTACATCGACGGCTGGGTGCAGCAGGTGGCGCAATGGATCTCCGCCGGCCACCAGCCCTACGTCTTCACCCACACACCCGACGACCGCTTCGCCCCCGAACTCGCTCAGCGATTCCAAGATGCCATGACTCGTCAATGCACTGATATCAAGCCTATCGAGCTGAAAAATCAGCCGGCAAAGAGACAGCGTTCGTTGTTCTAACGCGAGTCGCACGGTCGTGCAGCGTGTGTCGCACTCATATGCCCGTTTTCTGTGAACGAAAATACGCTACGTCCGATCCTTACGCCCAATAACGATCCAGCCGATAGCGCCACGTGTTTGCTTTGCAAGCTCGCATCGTTGCACAATCAATTTTGAAGATGGCCAGCAAGCACGAAAAAAGCCCATGGGAAAACCATGGGCCTTTGATGATCGTTACTAATTCAATTCGAATTAACGACGCCGGCGAATCAACGCCAGCGAGGAAATTGCCAGAACCACACAGGCTGCCGGTTCCGGAACTTCAGCAATCCGGATGTTGTCAAAGCGGTTATTTCCTGATCCCGTCGTACCTGATGCACCATTTACAGTAATTCGAAATGCGGCACCCGAGTTGTTATTCAGTTCCGCGACTCCAGACAAATCGTAAGCTTCAGTTTCCCAAGAGCTGGAAAGAGCGCCAGTATCTTCGGCAACAAAAATCCAGTTCATGCCACCGTCGATCGAATATTCAAATGTCCGAGAACTGAAACCAGTACTGGTACCTCGTTGATCCCACGACACCAACACGTCCGAGAAACCGACAGTTGATGCTGCAATGACAATGGAAGCACCGTTATTGGAGAAGCCGCCCATCATATCCGGCAACCCGCCTTGTACTGCAAGCGAACCACCTGGATTCCCGCCAAAGCTCTCCCAATATTCGAATACTGTATCTCCACCACCGCTTATCGTTGTCGAAAGGTCGCCGTTTATGCTCAGGCTTCCAGAGCCAATATTGGCCGCTTGCGGGAAATCGCTGGGCTGAAGGCCGAACCCGCCGTTCGGCAATTGATTGAAATCCTGATTCCAATATGCAATCAGGTCAGCATTCGCTGACGAACAGGCCAACATCGCCACGAGTGCGAGTGGCAGACAAATTTTTTTCATGGGTGTTGCTCCGAGAAAACTGAAGTGTGAATTAACCAAGCTGCAGAACGCAGTCCATCGGCACATGTTTGCTCATCATGATAACCGATTGGCAACGATTTTGAACAAGTCAGATCGTTAAATCTGCGTTAATATCGGGGTCCGATTCGGCGTGTATTCAGGATCGGGATTATTCGTGATCCCACTTGCTGATCCAGGGGTCATTCAGCTCCTTCTGCAACTGACGCAGTCGCTGCTTATAGTCTTCCAATAACGCCAAATAGCCCGGTTCTGTCGCCAGATTACGGCTTTCATCCGGGTCATTCCGGATGTTGTAGAATTCGAACTCGGGTCGTTTCAAGTACTGCAGCAGCGTCTTGCGGCCGTAGGGCGCGTTGCGTCCCTGTTCATATTGTGATTGCCAACTGGAGGCCTCCCACAGATCGGCGGCCATGGGAAAGTCCAGTTCGTGGGCAATATTCCAGATCAGCTTGTATTCCCGGTCCCGCACCGCCCGCATGGGGTAATACATCTGGATCTCGTGAAACGTATGGGAAGCGAATATCTGCGAATGGTGTTCGGCATCGCCATCGCCCAGAATGCCGAGCCACGATTTTCCCTGGTAACTGCGGAAGACATTGCCGCCGGCCCGATTGTCGTCCACGTCTTCCCCCCGCTCCATCCAGTATTTGTCCGGATTCACCCATTCAGCCGGTCCATCGCGGTCGGCGTCCAGTCCTCCGGCAAAGTCGACCAGGCTGGGTGTGATATCAATGTGACTGACCAGGGCCTGGCTGACCACGCCCCGGTTGGCCTCGTACGGATTCCTGACGACCAGCGGCACCTTCAATCCGGCATCGTAGATGTTGGTCTTGGCACCGGAAAACGCCATGCCGTGATCGGAGGTGAAAACGATCATCGTCTTATCGTAAAGATCCGCCTGCTTCAAGATTTCGATCAGCCGTCCCAGTCCCTGATCGATCCGCGAGCAGGATTGATAGTACTGCGCCAGCTCTTCCCGGGTTTCCGTGGTATCGGGCAAAAAAGCCGGCACCGGAACGTCCCGCGGTTCGTAGAAAACTTCCTGTACCTGGAAGTGGTTTTTGCGATTGGGCAAGTTGCCGAACAGGTCCGGTTTGTAATCGGAATCCGATTTGCGGTTCACCGAGCTACTGCGATGCGGATCCGCCGTGGCGAAGTACAGAAAGAACGGCCGCGGGTCGTCCGGCTGCACCAGAAACGGTTTGCACTTGTCGGCCATCAACACCGGGTTGCGGCGGTTGGCTTCCAGCTTCGTTTCGAAATGGTACACCTTTTCCGGGGCGACATGAAACTTGCCGATCCGTGCGGTTCGATAACCCTGCCGGGCCAACACCTGCGGCAACGCTAATGAGATCACGTCATGGTAGGAAGCAAACTTGTGGAAGTGGTGCTGGTGACCGTACTGACCATTTTTGTGGTTGTGTAAACCGGACAGAATGACACTGCGACTGGCGCTGCAGCTGGCCGTGGTGGCGAAGGCATTCACAAACCGCGTGCCGTCAGCCGCCAGGGCGTCGATGCACGGGGTCTTGGCCAGCGGATCGCCATAACACCCCAGCGTCGGGCTTTCGTCGTCCGTTACAAACAGGATGATGTTCTTGCCTGGCAGATCATCGGTAGATTGGGCCGACGAAGATACGGCGCAAACCAGCATCCCGACGACGAAGATGGTTAACCGCATGATGGTCTCTCAAACCAAAAAGATCTCTCCTTTCATTATGGATAGCCCGGCCGCAAAGCGAAAGAAGATCTGCCGCGACCGGTTCTCTGTTTGCCACAGCCATCGGATTAACTGGCTCAATCCCGTAAATCAACCCGCAATCGCCGGACAGGCACTGGACTGGCGGCCTCCACGTTCTCCGCCGCCAGCCCCGGGAACGTCTGTTGGTCTGGTTTTTCCCGACCGACTTTAATGGTGAATGTTCCCATCCGATAAACGGGAGGCCGGAAGCGGTTCGACGCCGCGCGGACCGTATACAGAATCTGGTTATCCGATTCATCAATCACTTGCACCACCGGTCGGACATCTTCGGCACATTCAATCTCGGGCAGCCAGCCGACCGGCGGTCGTCCATCGTTGTCGCGTTGTTTGACGGTCATTGGCCAACCGGGGTATTGCGCGGTGTCACCATCGGCCACATCGGCGAATCGCGGCCAGGCTTCAAAGGTGATGGAACGATCGACCTTGTTGAATCGAGCGACACCGAATCCGTCGCCCCGTTGGGTTTCGTCTTGCCGGTCCGCCGGGTTCGCATAGGCCAGCATGTGTATCCGATTGCCCAGTCCATCCCGGTAATCGCCCGTCCACGGCAACGGGCTGGCCACCGGCGCGTTGGGGCCCGACTGTTCGTTTTGCGGATGCCACCAACGGCCGTAAATCGTGTTGACGATGGCCGGGCTGGTAAACGCATAGCTGGCGTCGCGATCGTCTTCGATCCCGTGTTTGACGACGACGGACAGGTGCTGGTCACCGCACAGATGCGTGGCCCAGCCGCGTCGCATTTCCGTCAGCGCCCGGTTGCGGCCTGATTGCGGCCAGCCATTACAGTCCAGATCGGCAATCACCCGGTTGTCTGGCGTACCGTGCAGATGGACAGCGCCGCAGAAGGCGGTTTGACTGAGTACGCATTTCATTTCGGCTCCCGTCCAATCCTGACTCCAGTCATGCAGGAACCGTAGTTGACGCTCGCCCAGCAGTTTCAGGTCAGGCAGATCGACCGTCGCCGCGTCCAAATCGACGTCGACAATGTGATCTGGTCGCGGGCCCATGATCGGGACCCTGCCCCGCGGACCCGTTTTGAACTTGCGATCTTCGATAATGGCAAAGTCGATTCCGCCGACCCGCAGATGCGTGAAGTAGACACCGATGCCCCGCTGGATCGGTTCGGGATCGACGGGATCCGGCAGATGCCAGGTTTGACACCGCTGGACCATGTTGACGTAACTGGACGGATAGAAATAACCACCGCCAGCGCCGTCGGTTTTGTCCGCCTTCTTGCCGTTTTCCCCCCAGATATTATCCTGCCCCACATCGTGATCGTCGGGAATCGTTACCACCGGTCGATCTTTCAGTACGTCGCGAAACTGGACACCAAATTCGAGCCAGCCGTAGGTATGCTGCGTGTGGTGATACGATTGGTCGCCCGCAAAAAAAAGAAGATCGGGATCGATTCGTTTCAGTTTTGCGATCATCCGGGGTCGTGGACCGGGCGTTCGCGAGCTGTTGCAGGACAGACTGCCGACCACAATCACGTCCTTGTCGACCGGATCGCGGCGAATCCGTCCTTCAAAACGGGCGGATTCCCCGTGGCAAACGCGGTAGGCCTGGTCGATCGTGTGATCCCAATCGGTGAGACGAAAGTGAGCGCTCCAGCCGGGCTCGATAACGCGTGCTGTGGCCACCGGTTGCCAGGATCCGTCCGGCTGCTGGAATTCCAGTCGTACCTGCCGCGATTCACCGCTTCGCAAAGGGAACAACTGGGCCGACAGCTTCAGCTGCCCGCGGTCGTGCGTATACAAAGCAAACGCCACGACCTGGTCACGCTCCACATTCAAATCCATGGGCTGACGTCGCGTCGGCGGGCGTTCCCACCACTTGCCGGTAGCGCGGGAATCCAGCTTGGGAAAACGGGGTCCAAACGGCATCTCGTCGGCGGTGGTGAACGTGATTAACAACCACAATAACCCCCGGGCCAAAGCGAGCGTTACTGAACGTTTGAAAATCCACATGCAACCGATTCCATAATTCCAAATTCAAAGATTAAGATGTCCGGACGGGCATTCCGCCCAATGCGGATCGTCGATATTACACAATCATCGTCCACCTTCGACAGTCGGGCAATTTCATGACCGAAGAAAAAATCATCTGGGACGCCGAATTCAATGATGCAGTGACCACCTACTGGTTGCTAAACGGAGCATTAATCTGTGTGCTGACGGTCGTCGGCATTGTCCTGTTACCGGTCTGGTTCATCATCGGCAAGTGGGCCACGCGGAAGTACCTGGCCAGCCATCGCTGCACGCTCACCAATCGTTCGTTGAAGGTGAACAAGGGGGTTTTCGTCAAGATTGAAAAGACCGTTCCGCTGGACCGGATCACTGACGTGGGGATCATCCAGGGTCCGATCATGCGTTATTTCGATATTGAGGCGTTGTCGGTGGAAACCGCCGGCCAGTCTTCCGCGGGCGCGTTGGTCCAGATGGCTGGTATCAAGAAAGGTCGCGAGTTTCGCGACGCGGTTCTGGCCCAACGGGACCGCGTCGTCGGCAGCCAGGAAGATCCCGGATCGACAGCCGCAGTAGCGGCGTTGGCCTCTCCCAGCCACGACGTCGTTGGACTGCTCCAGCGGATCGCCGAAACCCTCGAACGAATCGAATCCAAATAAGGGACTCCGGGCACCTGGGTGCATGATCTGCGGACCCGACGATCCGAGCCGCTGCCTTATCCAGCCCGGGAATCCCAGCCCGGGAATCACGCCGATCCTGAAAATGGCCCCTGCATCAGCCGCCGTTATTTCTTGGATTGATATTTCCAGTGTCGTTGCTTGCCTTCGGCCAGCCACTCGATGGTGGTCGCCAGTCTCTTCTGCCGAGTGGCCGGCTGTTTGGCGGACTTGATCCACTCGATATAGTCTCGTTGGTGACTGGCTGCGAAGCTCTCAAACGTCGCTTTGGCTTTTCTGTTTCTGTTCAGCAGGGCCAGAAGGTCTGCGGGCGGACTGGCGGAGGTCTTTTTTCGGGCCGTTTGCCGGGGCGTTTTCGCGACAACTTGTTCGTTCAAGCGGACCGCCTGTTTGACGTAGGCCACCAGGACACTTTGTCGAGGAACATCTCGAACGGAATGAAAACGGGCGTTGCACATGGACGCCTTTTTTCCCGTGCCGCTATCGAACAGATGCTCAGGATCATCCATTTGTTTCGACTTCCAGAAGCCCAAACCGACGTGTTCCTTGAACGCCGCCATGCCACCCAGCATTCCGTGATACATGAAATGCGGGCAGCCCCACTTGATCGCTTCCTCCACTTCCGGACATCCCTGGTGGAACGCCTTGCGGATTTTTTCCAGGATCGGTTGCGCAAATTCAGGAGCCTGGGCGATGTATTCATCGACTCGTTTGGAATCGTCTGGCATACGCTTATCCGATTTGATTGTGCGCCATCTGGTTGTGCCTCCCACGTTATGCCCAACTCATTGTGTCAATATATCTTTTTGTGAGAGGATTCCAAATCTTGCGATTCGACCGGTATGCCATCGGCCCATGGTGCAGTCTGGTTGAATGCCGGCTTCTTCGACAGGCACGCCCCGCCGCCTTGTCTCCTGACGTTCGTCGCCGAGTCGGGGACTTTACGCCATCGACTTCAACGCGACGCAGGGCGACTCAGAAGAACGCCTTGGCTTCCTGCGGACGGCCTTGAGCGGCGAGAAATTCCATCAAAATGTCACGTGTCGCGGCCGGGTTAAGCTCGTAAGCCTGACGGAGACAGGTCTCGGCGGGCTCTACTTCCTTCTTCAACAGATAGGTTGCAGCCAGACCAAGCTTTACCTCATAAACATCCTTCAACCCGACCGCGTCGGAATACTGAAAACTCTTCCAGGCCTTATCAATATTCGCGTTTTCCTCCGCATTGAATTCTCGTGCGGAAGGTTCAGGAACCAATATTTGATCCCAGACCAAATCGATCTGGGACAGGTGATGGCGGCCGCGGTAGCGGAAGTGTTGGACGAAAAAACTCTGAGCAACGAATGCGAACCACAAGCCGAGCAGAACAACTGTCCACCGACCGTTGGATGTGACGCGACCATTTCGCTTGATCTGAACATTCTGAAGCCGCAAATCGCGTCGACGAAAGAATCGCCAGAACTGGATCGTCAGATACGCCGTGATGACCCCCAGTGCAACTGACAACAGAAATGGAACCACGTCATAAAGCCCGCGTAAAGCGTAAATCGTCACGACAGCCATGATCAATCCAGCGAGTTCTTCAGCAATCGAGAAATCATACGTCTTGCGCCGCGAACCTGCCGAATCCGCCGAGTTGCTGTTTGCCGAGCTACTTTTCTGCTGGAATCCAAAATAGAGCGCGTCATTGGGGCAGACACTGACGCAATCCATGCATTTCATGCATCCCGGATCAACCACCATGCCGAATTCCTTCACTTCGCGAGAAACGAAGACGTTGGATGTGCATGCTGCGGTGCATCGACCACACTGGTGACAATCGTCGGTAACTCGAATGCGGCCGGCGGCCACGAAATCGGCCGTGGTGAAGAAAGCACCGTAGGGACAGGCGTAGGTGCAAAAGCCCTTGTTTCCCAACAGGTAGACGATCAAACCCCCGCAGACCACAAACGTCAACAGGGAAATCAACGGCCCGGGAAAGGTCTGCCAGAAGTTCTCCGTCATCAGATGGTTGGTAAAGCCGGGATGAGGATTGCCTTGCCAGAGACGCTTTACCGTAGGCCAAAAAAACATGTAGAAAGCGACCGCGAACGGTACGAAAGCCAACAACCGACTTCGCAATGGTTTGAGTCGAATACCGATTCGGCCCAACAGATAGCTGCACAGATCCTGCAGAGCGACGAGATGACACGCCCATCCGCAAAAAAACCTGCCAAAAATGGCCGTGCTGAGAATTGCCACGGCAAATAGAATTGTCCCCGCATTCAAATACCCCAACTCCAGTGCGTACATCGACTCGGACGGCTCCACGGGCGATACCGTCCTGCCGGAAATATAAAATTGGGTGATATGTGCGATAATGATCAGATGCACCAGAATCAAGACCATTGCACGGGTGCGTCCCCGCCCGCGAGGTTTGATATCCGGCTGAAGGACTGGCAACTGGCGGGCCTTAGTATCCACGTCGGATCGAGCCATATCTAAATCGCTCCAAACTGGATTGAGCCACAAATACACTCCCACGCGACAATGCTTGAACTGCTGGCAAGTGCCAATGCTTGACTCGCTGGCAAATGCCACTATCGACTTCGGCACCCCGCCGCAGCAAAGGTTGCTTTTTACGCTCTACCTGACCGTGAATCGAAGAAGTTCCTCCGGTTCGCAAAAGGTCAATTTGCTGGTCCTTCGTTATCATCGAAGTCCGAATTCGATTCGGCCGCAGTGGAGATGGAAAGGTTGACTATCTTCGTAGCTTGGTTCAAAATGCTGAATTCCGGCCGGTTCTCATTTTGAAGTCTTGGCCGAGTGAATCATAAGTCTCATACTCCAAATCTACCTGCCGAACAGCAAATGGGGAAACAGAAATGAACAATCGACGTGTTTTTGTATTGTGCTCAGCTTTAGCCATATTAGTTGTCTGGGCAGCCTCCGAGTATCGCACGTATGCGAATTCGGCGAAGTCACGCGGGGTGATTGGTCCCGATGTGATCGTCGGAGATTTACCTTCAGTTAATCGTTGGGGTTCGGTAGGCGGTGTGTCGTCTTATTCGGTGGGCACGACATCCTGCAACATCGGTGACGAAGAACTGACATGGATCGCCAATTCCAACCAGCATCCGGTCATTCCTCAAAATCTGTATCGGATCAAAGACGGACGCATGGAACAATTGGGACAGTCTTGGCTGAAGCATGGCTTTTTCGCATTGTCCCAAAGCCTCTGTGGCTCCTGCCAAGGTACGAGCGGTTCGGCGCTTGGCGTCGGTTGTTCCGATCCCTACAGCGCCAACTTGAACGGCAGTCAGGGACCGTTGTCTGGCGGGACAGGTGGGCTTGGTCCCCGCAGTGAAGTTAATGCGACGACAGGCGAATTTGCCTGGCCCTGTGGCCGGTTGGCTTCTAATGAGCGTGGGATACTTGGCGGGCGGATTCAAGTCTTGAATTCGGATCTGGACCCCAGTCAAAATTCGGGAGCGTTGTATTTCGTAGAATCTCAGTACATCCAACCTGAGGACGCAGCGGCTGGTAATGACCTTAACAACGCCTCCTACCGCAGAGTCAATGTCTCGGGTAGCGGCAGTACATTCAATCTGTTTCCCTCGGGACCGACGGTCCGGGAGGAACCAGCCATTAACGCCTGGAAAGTCGCCATTCCCGAAGTAGAACTCTTCAACGTCGATATTCCTGGAGACGGGCGAGTCATTGTGGGAGTGCTTACTACCGAAAATAAATCAGGCTTTCACACGGAAGTTGCGGTCTTCAACCTCAATTCGCACCAGTCCGTACGATCGCTGTTGATTGATAGCTGCGTGGGTACGATTTCCAACCCTGGTTTCAACGATGTCGATTACCACGCCGAACCGTACACCAATATCGATTGGGCTCCCACAATCAACGGCAGTCAGATTGAGTGGTCGACCGAGACATTTGTCGAGAACGAGAACGCCAATGCATTGCGTTGGGGTACCATGTACTCATTCTGGTTCGATTCCGAGTTTCAGCCGGCAGAATTGACGTTAGGACTTTTCCGTCCCGGCAAGGTCCAGGAAGTATCCGTTGAGTTGGAAACGCCTGCATTGGTTGGCGACGTGAATCTGGACGGAGAAGTGAATCTGCTTGATGTAGATCCCTTCGTCGCGCTGCTCACCAGTGGCAATTTCCAGAAAGAAGCAGATATTAACGGCGACGGTGCCGTCAATCTTCTGGATGTTGATCCCTTCGTTGCCCTGCTGGGTGCTGGAAACTAGATTGAATGCTTACGGCCGGTATGCGAATACCGGCTGACATTCTCTATAAAGCTTAGTAATCGGGAACGCCAACGCCGCTTCGGCCGTTGGCGTTTCTTTTTTTGTCGCAATATGGATGGTCCGTGGCCATCTGGATGGCGTTGGTACGAGGCTGAACTGATTTGTGCCGCAATTCACGGCCAAACCGGTAGCCGTCGTTTATCATCCAGCCAAATAAAAAGGCTCCGCCGAGCGGAGCCGTATATGGGCTGGTTGTCTTTATCTGCCGGATATCAGTTGCAACCACAACCACAGGATGTCGCGCAAGGATCACAGCCATCGCTGCAGCGTTTACGACAACACCGCTGACGGACCGGCACCTCCACGCGCACCAGCCGACATCGCGTGACGGTCTTGGTCACACGCACTCGCTGGACGGTTGGGCATCCACAGCAATCCGTAGTACAAACACGTTGGGTACGGCAGACCTGCTTGGGTACGCGGACCAGTTTCAACCGTGTTCGGGTCCTGGGTGCACAACAACAGTCCTGGCAGTCGTCCTGGCAGACACTGCCGAAGTGACCGGGATCCCCGCAACCGCAGTCGGCTTGGGCGGCAACCGGCATACCCATCAGGGCACTGAAAACAAGCAATGAAGCAATCCGAATCATCGTGGTTCCTCTCTGGAATTAATGGCATGTCAAGTTGGTCTTCGCGCCGAGATGTTTCCATTCAATGGAAAAAGGCAAGGCGAAAGAAGCTTGTGCAAGACTAGTCGCCGAAGGACGACACGTCTGCCAATTTCGCGAACCGCAAGTCCGATTTTAGCCGTGCCTGGGCGTGACAACCGCCATTAACGTTACGATCGGCAGGGTTCACCGTGCCAGAATTGATAGTCCAGCCCGGCGGATCGCCGGGTTATCGCGTACCACTACGAGTCGGAGGCAATGGTGTGGCTGGCGCCGCTGGTGGGTGCGTTGGAGCCCAAGGAAAACCGGGTACCGTTGTTTCGGTTCTTGTTTCGGTTCTCCAGCTGGGTACTTGCCGATACTCGTCGGCAGGCATCCGGGCGGGTAAGCCGAAATAGACTCGCCGCGGTGTTGGCTGGGGCCAGATCAGGCCTTCGGATTTATTGATCACCCGCTCCAGCTCCAAGTCCACCATTTTATCTTTTGCCCTGCGTCGACGGACCAGTTGGTCTTTCAGGTCGTCCAGACGCTGCTGCAGTTCGTCGATTTGATGTTCGTTATCTGCCAGAAACCGGTCGTACTGTTTCTCCAGTTCCGTGCGAATTTCTTCCATCGCCTGTTCTCGCTGATCGTCATCTACCGCTTCCTTCAGTTTTTGTGTTGCCTCAGACAATGGATCTTCGGCATGCCGACGGTGGACACGGGATCGCAAGGACGACACCGCCGGGTGATCGGCACGATCCTGGGTGCTGGCCTTGACCAACGCCTGAAAGGCATCCACCGAAGAGATGGCCACGACCAGACTGGCAACCGCCGCCATCAAAATGGAAACGCGTGTTTTCGTCATTGCTTGGTTCCTTGAAATAGAGGGAGTGAAATTGAATTCGTTGCTATCGCTTCAGGCGTTGTTCCAGCTGGTCAATGGCGTACTTCAGTGCTGTCGACTCAGCCTCAACGGGATCCGAAAACAGGTTATGACCTTCGTTCGTGTTTTGTTCCAGGCGGCGGATATCGCGTTCGAGTTGACTGACTTCCTGCTGCCACTGCTGGGGCGACTGCAGTCCCTGCATCCAGGCGGGCATGGGAAGTTCAGGCGATGGAGCGTTGCCGGAAGGGATGTACTGCCACACGACCAACGCGGCGGACAAAATGAGCATGGCGGCACCAGTCAGCCAACGGACTATCGATCGGTTGCGGGGTGATTTGATTTTCGGCTTGCGCCGGGATTGTGGTTGTTCCAGGTGGGCCAGGTACTGGGTCAGCACGGATTCGACTTCTTCCGCCGTTTGATACCGGTGATCGGGATCGCGGGCCATCAGTCGTTCGATGATTCGTTGCAGCGTGCGTGTCGTGTCGCTATTGAGTGATCTCAGACTGTGCGGAGATTCATGAGCGATCTTCTGCAGCACCGCCATCGGAACTTCGGCCCGAAATGGTTCACGACCCGTGGCCATGAAGTACATCACGCTGCCGAGACTGAACAGATCGCTGCGAAAATCGACTTCACGGCCGCTGGCCTGTTCGGGAGACATGTAGTGCGGCGTACCGGCCAACCAGCCGGTTTGCGTGATGGCCGCATCGTCGGCCGCGCGCGCCAGACCAAAATCGGTGATCATGATTCGACTGACGTCTTTCTCCAGCAGGATGTTGGCCGGTTTGATATCGCGATGCACCAGTCCTTCTCGATGGGCAGCCGCCAGTCCCGCTGCGATCTGGCGGGAAATCCGAATCGTGTCCTTCACGCCCAACGGACCCTGGCTTTCCACATGGGCCTGCAGCGAACGACCGGCAACCAGTGTCATCACCAGGTAGGGCTGCCCCGCCGTCGAATTGACGCTGTGGATCGGTACCACGTTGGGATGGATCACGGCCGCCGCGGCTCGGGCTTCCCGCGCGAATCGCTGTCGAGCCACGCCATTGGCGGCCAGATGATCAGCCAGCACCTTGATCGCTACTGGCCGGCTCAAGTCGCGATCGTACCCTTTGTAGACGACACCCATGCCGCCACGCCCAATGACCTGTTCGATTTCAAAACAATCAATCCGGCCCAACATCTCCGGGTGGGATGGGGGCTGCAACGTGGCAGGCGGAGAGAACGGAACGGCTTCCTGTTCGCTTTCGATCCGAATATCTCCGACACCCTGCACCGGTTGGTTCAGCTGAATGTCGACCGTCGGCTGGCAGAAAAATGGATCCGTATTCAGGTCTTCGATCGAAAAATAGTCACTGGCTTTTTGCCATTCCGATTCCGTCGCGGCCATGGCTTCCAGCCGTTGGCGACAGGAAAGGCACGTTTCCAGATGATCCGCCAATTGACGTGCGCAGCGGTCATTCAGTGAACCGTTCAACGCTTCCTGCAATCGTTCCGGCTGGCAGTTGGATAATTTTGGCATGGCTTCACTCGTTAAACGACTGCTGCTGTGTCTGGACAACTTCCTTCAATCGGGACATCACCCGGCTACGGGCGATGTAAATGGCACCCGGTGTCATCTCCAGTTCGGCGGCCAGCTGTTGAACCGGTCGTTGCTGGACCGCGGTCTGCCAGAATGCCTGCCAGGTCTTGGCCGAGAATTGGTCACGGACCTGCCTGGCTGCCCAGGCAAAGATCTGCTTTTCTACTTCCAGATCAACGTAATCCGACTCCGACGCATCGCCCGGGATCTGCTCCAACAGTTGACGAATGCCGGATCGGTCCCCGGTTTGAGGAAGCCGACTCTGACGACGGAGAAAATCGATGATCAAATTGCGGGCAATCCGGCTGATCCAGGCTCGGAAGGAACCGCGCGAGGTATCGGGATCCCAGCCGGATACCGACCTCGCCACACGCGTCATCACTTCCTGAACCAGATCCTGAGCATCCGCTTCCTGCAGGCCCTGATGGCGGGCGAGGCGATAAACCAACGGCTGGTAAATCTCGGTAAACTCCTGCCAGGCCTGCACATCCCGTTCGTCAGCCACCCGCAGAATCAGACTGATGCGAGTCGATGTTGGCGATGTGGCATTTTTCATCGTGGGACAGTTCCGATGGTCGGCAAATATTACTGGCTCAGTAGTCTACACGTGCCGTTGGGAGCGATCTTTCAGGATTTTGACGGAGCTGGCAGCAAAAACGGCGTTTTCTGTGAAAAAATGCCGTCTTGCGGACGATTCTTGGGGAATTGAGCTGTTTTCGGTACAGCATATGCTTGTATGCAAAATCAGTCACATTCCATCTGTTTCTGCGGTCCGGAGCCAAGGGAGCAGCTTGGCAACCGAATAAAACAGTGTCATTTGCAGCGTCCAAATGTATTGCTGCAACGAAATTAGGGGAGAAGTAAATCAGCATGTTCAAGAATGCCTGGAATCTGGGAACGATCAGCGGAATCAAGATCCGTTTGCACTGGACGTTTGTCTTGCTGCCGCTGTTCATCTACTTTTCGTCCCTGATGGACGGGCGCGGCATGACAGCGGCCATTGCCTCCGTCGTATTTGTGTTGGCGATCTTCGGCTGCGTGTTGCTGCACGAATTGGGGCACGCGTTTGCTGCTCGCCAGTTCGGCATCGGAACGCGAGATATCATCCTGTTGCCGATAGGTGGCGTCGCTTCGCTGGAAAACATGCCGCGAAATCCTTTTCAGGAGCTTTGGATTGCCGTCGCGGGTCCACTGGTCAACGTGGTGATTGCCACCGCGCTATGGATCGGGCTGCAATTTTCGTTACTGCCCCTTCCGGCAGCGATGGCCAGTTTTTTGACTTCGCTGGCCCTGGTCAATGTGGCGTTGGTTGTATTCAACATGATCCCGGCATTTCCCATGGACGGTGGTCGCGTCTTTCGTAGTCTGTTGGCGATGTTCCTGAGTTATGTTCGCGCTACCAAGATCGCGGCTTCGGTTGGAATGCTCTGCGCCATCGGATTGGGCCTGTATGGCCTGTTCACGGGTCATTTGCTGCTGATCCTGCTAGCGGCCTTTGTTTACGTGGCCGGCCAGTCGGAAAAAATGATGGTGATTCAGCAGGAAAGGTATCGCAAATCGGGCGGTCCGTTTGCGCCACCCTTTTCCCGGTACGCTAAAGGGACATCATCGCCCCAGTCATTTGCATCGTCACCACGGTCATCCGAAGCGTTTGGTCAGCGGGAAATCACCGTACCTTCGACGTTGTCGGGGGATTCGGTTGCCGCCTGGCTGGCGAACATGCATGCCGAATACTGCAGCGTCGTGGAATCGGGCCGAGTCATCGGACGACTAACGCGGACCCAGTTGCTGGCGGCGCTTTCGCGAGGATTCGGCAATCTGCCCGTGGGCCAGATTCTGACGCAGCAACAAAATTGATATGGCCCTGGCCAACGGATGATGCCTACGCCAGGCAAATCCGTTGTGGGCGGCGATCTTATCCAGGATGGATCTTGAAGTGATATGTGGCTCGATTGCCAATCATTTGAAGCCCGGAAGTTGGGCGCCTTAAGCTACCAGTCCACGCGGCTTTGACGGACCCCTTGCAGCATGTCCTCGGCTAACAGATTGCTGACTGATAATCCCTTACTGATCGCCAACGGGTTTCTACCCACGCGTGGCTCAGTCATGCTGGATTTTGTCGCGTTGGCAATGTTGGCGGTCACCGCCACACTGGCTTTCAGCATCTACCAGGTCCGCTATCGTCGCAATTTTCGACTGCATCGCAATCTCCAGCTGACCATGGCAGCGGTGCTAGGTCTGTCGCTGGTTGCGTTTGAGGTGGATATGCGACTGTTTACCGATTGGAGGGAATTGGCCAAGGCGTCGCCTTACTACGATTCGGGAATCGTTCAGTGGAGCCTGTGGGTGCACCTGTGCCTGGCCGTTCCCACACCGCTGGTCTGGGCCGTAGTCATTTGCATGGCATTACGACGCTTTAGCAACGGATTCGAACAGGGCGAATTCAACCGGATTCATCGTATCGCCGGCCGGGTCGCAGCGGCGATGATGTTCGCCACGGCGGTCACCGGCTGGACATTTTACTACCTGGCCTTTGTCGCCTGAGTCACTGTTGGCTCAGGCGATTTTCGAGATCGGCGATCAGTTCTTCGATCTCATCAAGTGCCTGTTCGCTCTGAGTCGCGACCAGGCATCCACCGATGACCATCAATGTGCCATCGCCGTTGGTGCTTTCCCAGGAATCGGGCTGCACCGATTTCCTGATCAGATTGATCAACATCCCTTCCGCCGTCACCCGCTTGATCAACAGCAACTGACCACCCTGCCCCGCTGCCTTTTCGAAGGGATTGGCGGATGGTGCATCTGTCTTAACCGCACCCGAATGGTCCGGCTGTTGGGCAACCATCTGCGAAACGAGACCCGTCGTCAGGGTTTCCGTTTCCAATTCATCATCAGCCTCTTTGAGCCTTCCCATGCCGCCCAACTGACCGCCACCGGTCTGCAGCGTGGATGGGTAGCTGAAAACTCCTCCTCCACGGCCGCGGCCGCCACCCCATTGATCTTCAGGCAGTCTTTGGGCGGATACGGGGGTCCCAATGCGGTCTTTCTCAATGACGCGAATGCGATCCAAAAGCGGTCGGCAATCGAATATTTTCCGACGATGAAATTCGGCGTCACTGGCAACGTCCAATGAGATAATCCGGAGAATTCCCTCATCCACGACGTACGTCGCATTCTTCGTCTGCAACAGGAAACGCAGGAAGGTCGCCAGGCGTACCTGGCGAAGTCGGCAGGAAACAGGTTCGTCCTTCGTCAACGAATCGTCTTTGGCCGATTGATCCAGGACCATATTGATTCGGTAGTTATTCTGCAGTTCGCCCATCACTTCGCCAAAGGGGACCTCGTCGAAATCAAAATTGGCAGGCATTCGCAATTTTTCGTCCAGATCATTCGACGTCATTACTTCCTGTCCTGGATCGTGGTTCGATGAGGAATCTGGGGCGGCAGCCGCCTTGGAGCTGGGTTCGAACGGACTTTGGTCGCTGGTCGTAGACCCTTGACCGGACACCGAGGCAGATGCAAGCGCTGACAAAGGGAAGAGGGTCGTGGCCAGAATCGCCGCCAGGCAGGAACTATCGATAACAGACTTCAAAACACGCATCACTACCTCCGCTGATGTAATGGAAATATCGGTAAACCCCAGTGGTCCAGAGGCGATGCCAATTTGCTTGCAACCAGTCGCTGGATGCCGCTGCCGCGCTCACCGCCGCGTGAAATCCACTGATCTCACCTTCAACGCACAACGTTTGCACGTTGACAGGCCAACAACAAGTATGGAAGGACGAGGTAGAGGTCCGCATGAAATTAGTGGTTTAACGCAGCTCAATGGTAGCGGACGTCGCCAATGATCAGGAATTCGGATTCCTGGCAACCACGTCAACTGTCAATTCAGGCCTGACAAACCACTCGCCAGCAACAACGCGTCCGTCATCGTCAACGTGCGCCGATCCCCAGTGCATGGACGATCCAAACCAACGGATCACCATCTTGGTATACGCCAAAGCGAATGTGACTGTCAAGAAAATTCTTCGACCCCAGACAACTGTCTGGACCGTGCCAGAGCAGTTCCCCGCCTCCCGGGGGACGTTTTTCACGGCTCTAACTGGAGTCGGACGAGATTGATCCGGGTGTGATCCATAGCAGGCGGACAGGGTCGCCTCGAAAGTCGGGCATTGGGATCGAGATGGATGTTGACCGTTGTTCGTCGTCGACGAGCTGAGCGGTAACGGACTCGGGCCCAAAGATCGATCGCAGCGAGTCCATCTGCAGCTCATGCCCATGTCCCAACCAGGTAAACGACGTCCATGGATAACGGATCAAGCCACTGAATTGTTGCAGTACGGGCTGCAGTTGTTGTGGACTCAACTGCCCGGGCAAGGCGATCGCCAGCTCAACACGCCGCCTCCGTCCCGGATGTTCAACTGACAGTTCGACGTTGGGTTGCGGGCGGAATGACATGCCCACCGAAAGCAGTATCGACTTTCCGGGATTTTGAAAAAGCGCGGCGCCGCCGGGGGGAAATTGACCGCCATCCACGGAATAGTATTGCTGTTCGTTTCCCAGGACTTTTCGATAGACCGACATCAATTGCGGCTGAAGTTCGGCGAACGGATGCGCGGATTCGCGCCCGCAGGACTGCCAGAAGGCACGTGCATTTTCGATCCGCCGGTCCATTTGCTCGTTGGCCATCAACGGCCAAGCCAGGGGACTTTCAGCCACACACTCGGCGGCATAGCCATGAAAACCATCTACATCGCTCCACGGCGGAATCAACGCGATCAACCGATCCGCTTCCAGCAGCGCCGCTGCATTGCCTTCCTCCATCCAGACGACCTGCAGGGATTGTAGATCGGGGAGCGGTTGTCCCATCGGCGAACGGCAATGCGTTCGCGGCATCATGGGAGGACGGCCCTGTTCCAGATCCTGTTGACTGATCACATAGGGGGCCTCCTTCAGATTGCGAACCCAGCAGGCTCGCGTACCGAATACGTCACCATGCAAATAAAAATAGAGGCTCCGCTCGTCGTGCTGCACGATCGCATCGACGTTACCGTAGGGACTGGTTTCGAACAGCAGGGCCTGCAAGGCCGGTTCCTGTTGGTCCGGCGTTGCTTCCGCATCCGTCGTTGGCGGGGCTTGCGATTCGTCGTTGTCTTGGGCCGACATTTGAAACTTTTGATCCTGGTTGGGGTACATTCAGCAACGGAGTCGTCGCGGCTGACGATTATTATGGCCCACCGCGCGGCTTTCCCGACACCGTTCAGGTACTATAATCAGCTTTTCGCCGGCCATGGAGTAGATGGCAGGCCTACCCTTCGGTCACAGGAAGCAAGCAACCGCCATGTCAGATTCGGTAGCCATTGCATCGGATTCGCTGTGCAAAACCTACAGAGACGGCCTCATCTTTCGAAAAAAGTTTGACGCGCTGAAGAATGTTTCGTTCCAGGTAAATCGGGGTGAAGCGTTTGGCCTGTTGGGGCCCAATGGTGCCGGCAAGACGACCTTCATCAAAATCCTGTTGGGTATCATCAGCATCACGCGCGGCAAGGCATCGATGCTGGGCTTTCCTGCCGGCAGCCTGAAGGGCCGTGAGCGAGTAGGCTATCTGCCCGAACATCTGCGGGTCCCGGCCCATATGACGGGCTATACCGCTCTCGAGTGTTTTGGCAATCTGGCCAATATTCCCACGCCGCTCATCCGCGAACGCAGAGACGAACTGTTGACGCTGGTCGGGCTGGGTGAGCGAGGCAAAGACCGGGTAAAAAAATATTCCAAGGGGATGGTGCAACGACTGGGCTTGGCCCAGGCCCTGCTGAATGAGCCGCAATTGCTGGTGCTGGATGAACCGACCGATGGACTGGATCCCGGTGCTCGGGCAGAGGTCCGGGAGATCATCCGGGGACTGACGGAAAAAGGGGTCACAATTTTTCTGAACAGTCACCTGCTGGGGGAAGTCGAATCAACCTGTGACCGAGTGGCGATTCTGAATCGCGGAGAGCTGAAATACTGTGGTAGTGTGGAAGACATCGGCGAATTCATCGGGGCCCCCCAGGGCGAGTTTAAAGTGCGCCTGGAGGTCCGCGGAGATCGCACCGCGGTGGATGCCGGCCTGCAAGGAGTGCATCACCGATTGAACGAACGCGGATCAAGCTCCGAATTCATGGTGGAAGCGACGGTCAAGGACCAGGACGCCGTGGATGCGGTGGTGGACGCGCTTCGCCATGCCGGTGTCAGTCTGGTTGCTCTGCAGCGGGAACACGTCAGCCTGGAAGACGCGTTCCTGAAAATTGTCGATGATCCTACCGCAAAATCGAATCTGAAGAAGTATCTCAGGTAAATATGCGACCCTACTTTGCACTGATCAAGGACTCGTTCCGGGCGGCCATTGCCTCGAACGTTCTGTATGTCCTGCTGGCCATCATCACGGTTCTGCTGTTGGCGATCGCGCCACTGCATGTGAAGGAAGTTCTGGACTGGCAATTGAAGTTTCGCAACAACGTGCCCGATCCAGATGCGCTGGTCAAACGATTGGTGGATCGCGGCCAGGATCCCGATTCGCCGGCGGTCAACCGCGTATGGGACTTGCTGAGCGACGAGCTGAGAACCGATTTGAAAACGCTGGTTCAGTTTGAGCAGGATAACGATTCGCTGCCCAAGACCAAGAATCCCACGACGTTTCCAATGCAGACGATGCGCTCACTGGAAAACGAGTTGAACGAAATTATCAAACGCAACGACTTTTATCAGTCGGAAGCCTGGGCTTCCAAACGATTCAATGCGGAAGCCCGAGAGATGCTGGATGCCGGAGTCGATTCGCTTTCGGCGGAGCGTTCGAAGCGCCTGAACCGGTTGTTGATGGCCAGCGCATTTCCGGGCGTGGTGCAACGAGGTAGCGGTAATGCCCTGGAATTGTGGTACGGACCCTGGCAATGGGAGGACATGACTTTTAGCGTCTCCCATAACGAATTCGCCCAGGGCACGCTGGCGACGGTGACGTGGTTCTTTGACAAATTCGTTCTGTCCATCGGCCTGTTCATCGCCATTCTCGTAACCGCCAATTTCATCCCGGAAACCTTCCTGCCCGGTTCCCTGAACCTGCTTCTAAGCAAACCGGTTTCCCGGTGGGGCCTGTTGTTGTCGAAGTTCGCTGGCGGCTGTGCTTTCGTCAGCCTGTGTGCCGTGTACCTGTTTATCGGTCTCTGGCTGTGGCTGGGGATGGGGATGGGAATCTGGGACCAGGGCATTTTGTGGGGCATTCCGCTGTACATCGTGGTGTTCGCGATTTACTACTCCGTATCCACCTTTGTAGGCGTTCTGTCACGCAGCGCCATCCTGGCCATCATCGTGACCGGTGTATTCTGGGCCGCCTGTTTCCTGGTCGGATTGACACACCAGGTGATCGAGAGTCGCATCAATAATGCTCGCACCCGTGGCCTGATGGCGGTCAACGATGAACTGTTGCAGGTGGGTGAGTTAAGTTCCATTTCGCGTTGGGATGACGACCATGACAACTGGGAACAGGAACTGGAAATCAAGATGATGGAGGAACAGCGGATCGCCATGGGGGCGGTCATGTTCGCTCCGGGAGCGGGCGACGACAACGACCTCTCCACGTTGGGTCCGATCTACGATCCGGGCCATGATCTGATCCTGGCCGGCCTGATCGATCTGGGAAACCCGTCCAGTGTCAATCACAAGGACCTGTATGCCTCGCCCGTAGACGAAATTAAATTCCGGGAGATCGGCAAGGCACCTCGAAACACGAAGGCCTTCCTGCCCGATGTCGACGGCGTGATCGCCGTGCTGGGCAACGGTGAATTCAAACGATTCGCCGGGGCCGAACTGCCGGACAAGAACAGCGAAAATGAGGAGGCGGAGAACAAGCCAAAATCGAGTGAGTCCGACGAAAAGACTTCGGGGCTTGCCAGCTTGACCCAATCGATATTGAACGGCAAACCCAAGTCAAAGAATCGAAACCTGTTCGAAGACATTGGACCCGTTGACGACAAGATCAGCGTGAACAACGGCAACTATGTCACTTTGAACCCCGCCAATCGTGATATCTACGTCTACCGCGACGCCGTCATCAGCCGGTTTTCGCTCGCCGATGGCGGGAAGTATCAACGATTGATGGACCGCAAGATCGAGACCGAGGTCCGAACCGACATGCGGGCCATCATCCGCGCTGGCGGCGACACCGTGGTGGTCGCCCTGGGCAATGGTGCCATCCTGTCGATCGATGCCGATACGCTGGAAATCCGACAATCCTATCTGCCACAGAAGAAATCACCCATCATCAACGTGGTGGCCTCCAGCGACGGAGAGTATTTCGTGTTTCATCTGCGTGATCGTACGGTCTGGCTACTGGACACGACGGAGTCGCAAGATATCAGTCAATTGCCCGTCTCCGGACAAGGATCGATCACCGCCGTGCAATTCGACGACCAGGACCGATTGTGGTTTTCCACCGTGGCCAATCAGGCGCAGCTGTATGACCTGGAAGCCTCCCGTCGGGTCCGATCGGTCGCGCCGGAGGTGGGACTGTTGACTCGGGCCTTCAACTGGGTCATCGATCCTTTCTACAGGATCGCCCCCAAGCCCGGCGAGTTCTACAAGATTGTTTCCTACCTGGCAGGCGATTCGGATCAGGAACAGTCGGATGTCGATCTGAATAGTCTGCCCGCAGCCAAGGATCCCTGGCAGCCGCTGTGGAGTGGTCTGTTATTCATGTGTGGCATGCTGGCCATCACCTGCCTGGTTTTCCAGTTTCGGGATTTCTGAATTTCTTGTCGTTTTTTTCCGGTTTGACCAAACGTGTCCCACGTGCAGGACCACTGGAGTCACGCGGTCGGCAGATAAAACAGATATTCAGTCAACCCAATTTCGGAAGGAGCCATCCATGGCGAAGTTTTATGTCCAATCCGCCAAGACCCAGTATGTTGTTAGCGCCGAGGATGCCGAAGGCGCCGCGTTGTGGGTATTGAATCAGGTCATACAACGTCAGTTTGCGAATCGGCACGACGCGGACCTGAGCATGGAAGTTGATCGACTCTTGCAGCAAATCGGAACCGAGGGCTTCCTGGGAACCCAGACACGGGTCAGCGAGATTGGATTTGACCGCAGCGAGGCCGCGATCTTCGATACCACGGTCCTGTGCAACTTCTGGTGCCAGCTGTCCGCTGCCATGAATCATTTGCTGAATCAACTGAAGTAGCCCTACCCAGGGCAGATCCTTCGAATTACTTGCCGTTTCCATCATTCGCCTTCGCATGCGAAGCGGAAATCACCTTGCGTCGGTCTTGCGGCAGAAGCATGATTTTAGGAGACTCGCTCCGTGTTGTCGTCGAGGCGACGCCTGGCTTTATCCATGGGAACGAATTCATGCTGCTGTCCCTGTACTGCCTGCTGGCGCTGGTTCCGACAGAATATGGAAGTTCGGAAGCGGATACGCTTGTGATCTGTCCGCCGGAGTTTCGGACCGCTCTGCAGCCATGGATCGATTATCGACAACAACAGGGCTATCGAATTCTGGTGCGGACCCCGGCCAAAACCTCGTTCGCGCTACGAGTCCAGATCCGCCAGCTGGTGAAGACGGGCAACTTCAAACATCTCGTCCTGATCGGCGACGCTTTTGATCGACGAACCGATCCTCGTCTTCTGGTCCCGACGGACTATGTCCCGGCTCAGGTCAATGTCCGGTTTGGGTCGGAGGCTGAAATCGCCACCGACAATGCGTTTGCCGATATCGATAGCGATGGCCTGGTCGATCTGACCGTTGGCCGGATACCTGTCGATGATGCGGGGGAGCTGTCGAGATTCGTCAACCGCATTATCGAGTATGAAAAACAACGGGACGCCAGATCCTGGCAGCGACGCATCAACCTGGTTGCCGGCGTGGGTGGATTCGGACAGATTATTGACAAGGCGATTGAACAGTCGGTCAAACAGATCATCACCGACCTGATTCCCCCACAATTCGACACCACCGTGACGTATGGCAGCTGGCGCAGTCCCTACTGTCCTAATCCGCAGAACTTTGGCGAAACGGCGATTGGTCGATTCAACGAAGGCTGTCTGTTCTGGATATACGTGGGCCATGGTCATCGCGGCCGCCTGGATCAGATCCGCCTGCCGGGTCGTTGCTACGACATCCTGGACAACAACACGGTCTGCCGCATTAATGTCAGCCAGGGCTCACCGATCGCGGTCTGTTTATCATGTTACACGGCGGCCGTCGATGATCCTCAGGATGGACTAGCGGAGGAAATGCTCAAACAGCCGCGGGGACCGATCGCCGTGATCAGTAGCAGCCGTGTTTCCATGCCGTACGCAATGAGCCTGTTTTCGCTGGAAATGCTGGACGGCTATTTTCAAGGGGAAGCGGAAACGTTGGGCGAACTGGTGCTGGAATCGAAGCGAAAAATGGTCACTTCTCCCATGCTGAAATCGCGCTATCACCAGTTGATCGAATCGATGGGTCAGGCCTTCAGTCCCGATCCGTCACTGCTGCAAGCGGAACGCTTGGAGCACGTTCATCTGATGCATCTGTTGGGCGATCCGCTATTGAAACTGCCGCGGCCGGCTACGCTGAAACTGAATTCACCCGACCGGTCGCTGCCCGGACAGACCATCCAGATTGCCGGTCGCGCCGACAAGGCGGGCCGCCTGACCCTCGACTTGTGCTACCGCAGAGATCGCTTTCGCCAGCGGCCACCAAGACGTCGCGAGTTTTCCGATTCGAAGGAGTCGCTGCAGGAATTTCAACGTGTGTATGACCAGGCCCAGGATCTGATCTGTACCCGGATCACCCGGGACGTACCGGCCGGCCCTTTCTCGATTCCGATGCAGATTCCGATGGACAGCTCAGGCCGTTGTTTCGTCCGCGGCGAATTGAGCGCTGAAAATTATCTGGCGCTCGGTTCCAATCAGATTTTGATCGAGTCGATGGAGTCAGCGCGCGGAACCAGATCACGATAACTGATGGGCTGACTGTTCCCTTGACCCGGCGGCCTCTGGTTGGGCCATCAAGGTTGGGCCGTCAAGGCTGGGTCGTCTGCCTGGGTTGTCGCGATGGCTGCCTAAGGACGTGGTCCTTTTCAATCCTGGCCAGCTTCTGAACGTCACCCACGATGCCGCCGGCGTATTCGATTTCGCCAATTCTCTCGATGACCCGATACTTGCGACGGTAATCATGATCGATGAATTCCACAAATCGCACATCGAACGACATATTTGCGCTGATGCGCTGTGTCAACATCTGCTGCGTGGTGATCGCGATCGCATCATGCAAGTTCGGATCCTTGACAATAAACTGGACTTCCAGCGATTTCTGATCCCGTTCGTAGACCTTGATTTCGACAATCGTATCGTCAAAGTGCGCATTCAAATCGTTAACGAATTGATTAAAAAAGGATGGATAAAACTTTTCGCCGGAATTGGAGAGGATGAAGTTTGAATCCTTACCTTCGATCCGGGTGATGACGTATCGCTGAGAACCATCCGGACGCTGCTGGAATTCCACGTCGGCAACGTCACGCATCTGGTAACGAATGAAGGGAAAATCAGCCAACCCCAGTCGGGTCACCACCATCTCCGGCTTCCCCTGGGCGTTGGGCATCGTTTCCACGTAGGCCACGTTGGCGAAGACTTCCAGTCCGCCCTCCGTTTCGTGGGCGATCTCTCCCAGTTCGACCGAGCCATAGGAATCTTCAATTCTGCTGCCGCTAAAAACCTCTTCGATGTTTCGGCGTTGACAGTCAAAAAAAGTCTCGCCACTGACATTGATCAATGCCGGATGATGCGTCAGCGGCAGATCATGTTGACGAATGGTATTGGCAATCATGTTCAATGGTGAAGGAAATACCAGCAGGATCCTGGGCCGGAATTCGTTGATCTCCTTGACCAGGTCCGCAATCGTGTCGACATCGATGCGACTGAACAGATGAATTCGGAAACCGGTTAATGCGCTGAACCGGTTGTAGTGGGCCATGTCGTCGATGTTGTAGGTATTGCGGGGATAGAAGACCAGCATCCGGTCGCCCGGTCGCCAACCCATTCGATACCAGCATTTGAAGAACGTAAACAGCATCGAAAACATATGCTGGCGAGTCATCTGAACCGCCAGCGGCGACGATGTCGAACCTCCGGTCGCCATCGGCATCAGGAAATCACCCTGTTTTAGCCGGCGAAGCAATTGCCAGGGCTTGCCATCGAAGTTTAGCGGCCTGTCTTCCAGGCATTGGACCACCTGTTGCGGCATCACCGACAGACCCGCGTCCGCGTAGTCCTGTTTGGAAAACGTCGGTAGTTCGGCAAACTGCTGAAAAAACGTCTCGTCATCGACGCCCCTGACCTGTTCCAGAAAGGCCGTGAAACGTCCGTTGAAGAAGGGATTATTCCCATTGACGTCCGTCAGCAACTGTTCCAGGTCGGCCCGTATTTTGGGTCGGATATCCTGCAATCGATCCTGCACGACCACGTCTTCATACAATTGATCGACACCCAACCATCGGAATATCCATCGGACAATTGACTCCCGCATTGGCTTACGACTCCTTACGCGGTAATTGTTCAAGCTGTTCCCTGAGCCTGGAAATGGGCACATCAATGGGATGAATAAGATTTGGAGCTGAGGTTTTCGATCGCAGCCGCAGCGGCAAATGAAACTGCTGAACTTCACTCTCCAGCGCCGCCAACCAGGCGGGCAAATCCACTCCAACACCGGCCGTGGCCCGGGTGAACGCCTGCGTTTCATGTTGCAGCAGATCGAAAAGTCGCCTGGATTTTCTGGAATCGGGATCCGTCATGGCCGGTCGCACCAACGACCTCAGGCGATCGATCTGCATGGGATGAATGAACCTGCCTTCCAATCGACGACCAACCGAAGCCATTTGCATCGAATATTTTTCGCGGAGCACTTCCAGTTGTTGCAAGTACTTGTCGGCTTCCGGTCCCGTCTGATCCGTCAGCGAACGTCGCCACATACGGGCCACGGAATTCTGACCATCACGAACCAGGATTTCATGCCCCCAGACAATTGGCTTCAGGTACCAGCAAACGCGATCGTATCGACTTCGCAAACGCAGAAAATCGAGCAGACTGTAAAGCAATTCACCATGATCGCTCTGAGTCGTCGTGGTGTTGTAGTCTCGATACTCATTATAGTTTTCTCCGATCGCTTCCAGGATCAGTGTCATCAACCGGACCGCCTGCTGCTTCTCAATGGCACGATCCAGTTCGTCGACCAGTCGCAGATCGAACGGCACGGGCGAATGACGGACATTCTCCAGCCAGACGCCCACCCCCTGGTGCAGAATGGCGCGGACGTTGGCCAGGTGCAGGAACTGCTGCGTAAACAGTCCTTTTCCATACCTCTGAATGAAATCCACGACCTGCGACCAGACATGAGGATCGTTCAACTTTTCCGCCACCGACAGCCGCAGCGTTCGACTGTGCTCCAGCCATTGTACGGACATCGATTCGGTCAGCATCTCAATGCAATCGAATAGTACGCCTTCGGTTTCGCTGGAGGCTTCTTCCGCTGCGAGTTCCTGCGAGCCGGCCAGTCGCTGTTCCAGCAGCTGCGTCGACTGGACCAGGCATTTGACCATCGACCGGTAGGCGACCTTGAATAGATCATCAAATTCGGTGACGGCGCCACTGGCAAACCGGTGATTGCGTTCCATTGCCAGTGCGGTGGTAATCAGTTCATGCGTTTCCACGAACAACCCCAGCAGCGGAAGGCTGCCCGCCAGATTTCGAATGGCTTCCTGTAGCAAACGGGTTTGCACAATGTCCTTGGGTTTGCCTCCCCTGGAAAGGGGCACGTACAATAACGGCTGACCGTGCAGATAGTCGATGGCCTGGGGAAACTGATGTTTAATCAACGCCAGATCGCTCAATAACACGGCCGCCAGGAGTGAAATCAGCGGCGCGTTGCTTTCCACTTCCCGCGTCAATTCGTTCAGCGGTTTCTTCTCGACCAGGTGGTCGATGGCGGCGATGGCGGCGGCCAGCATGCAGACCGCCTGCTCCGATTCCACGCAGGTTTCGACAATCCGATCCAGCAGCGATTCCTTGTACAGGCGATGGCGATCGTATTGCATCAGCGATTCATGATCGGCACCCGAGTTCGGTATCCGGTAGCGGACAACCGACGTCAACAGTTGGCTCAGTCCGGAGCGATGGGCGGCGGCGTGTTGTATCCAGCCGGCGAGGATATTCCTCCGATTCTTCAATTGACGGACAGCGCTGTCGGTCAGCTCCGTGCCGGAATCGACCGGCAAGGGAAATGTCGCGGCAATCCGCCAGAAGTTGGCCAGGGTGGCCAGGAATTCGAGGCGGTCAAACAGGCGATCGACTTCGGCTTCCAGTTCATCGTCCGGATTCAAATCGGTGTCGAAAATGGAACTCTCCATTCCATCGTCGGTGGTGTCGAGATAGGTCACACCTTCGTAGGCCGCTTGGAACAGGCCATCATCGGAATCCTCGTCGCTGTCCTGGTCATCATCGAATCCGTCGTCGCTGGCACTGGCTTCCAGCAGAGGACGGCCAAGTTCGAACCGCGGCACCTCGCCGTAGGCTTCGGCATTGGCTTCGACGAAGTCGTAGAACTTGCGAATGCGATTCCAGATCTCGTTTCGATCTTCGAAATCGGACGTGTTCAGCAGTCGGTTCTGTTCATTGATCCAGCGCCACATCAGGTTGTGAAACGAGCTGTCGCCATGTTGCAGACGGACATATTCTGCAGCGCTTAGCCAATGGACCAACAGGGCCGAAGCCGTCTGGTAGTCACCCCGATCCATCAGGGATTCGATTACCAGGTGATAGGCCTTGGGCGAATCAAACAGTTCGGCATGCGGCTTCCAGAATTCAAGGTCCCCGGCCGCCGCGCCCCCCTGGTGCCACAGATTCAAAGCCTGGGCGACCAGTTCGGCGGCATCGAAAATTTCTTCCGGATCGACGGCATCCACGGCCATCACCTCGTAAGCCGCATACTTCCGCCACCAGGCCACGATATCGGCGAATTCGGATCGGATGGCGGCACAGGTCTCGGCATCATCGAGCGCCGCGGCTTCACTCCAGATCGTCGAACACATGCCCAGGATGCGTTCTACCAGATCCACCAGTTCGTAGACGCGATGGTCGGGCACCGAATTCTCGTTGGCCGGAAACAGGCTGTATCGTGCATCGAATCCGAGAATATTCCAGGGATCGACAATCGCGCCGCACGCGATGCCGTTCTTCAGCAATCGCATCACCTGGGGAATGATCTGAAACGCATCCCCCAGCTGTCGACGTCGCGTCGCCTGGTGGGCGCTGCTTAACAGGCAATCGATCTGGCAGAGAATTCTGGCGGAGGCCACCGGAACGACCTGCGATTGTTGCACCGCCGCCTCACAATATCCCATCCGGGCAAAGATCGACGCCAACCGACAATTCACCAGTTGTGAAGCGCGACGGCGGGACAACTCCGCATTCAGGTCCTGCCGGGCACTGCCCAGCGGTTGCCGCCGTGACTGGGCTTCCTGATCCAATCGTTCGCGATGCGCCAGTGGCAGCTGCTCCAGCAATTCACTGTAGAATTGATCGCGGTAGCCAGCAATCGTGGGCAACAGATCTGCCAGAGTGGTATTGGAATCGAATGTGCCAGGCCCTTGCCCGCAGATCCCAGACGCCATCAGCATCGTACAGGCCAGTACCGACCCGGCTTCCACCATCAATTCGTCGCGACAGATATCCGGATTGGCTGTCAGACGTCGATCGATACCTTCCAGCAGGGCGTCCAGAGTCACCTGGTGGATAACAAACCGGGTGTATACCTGATTTTGATCGATTGCATGTGGGTCCCATTGGCCAAAATGATGATTGGGTCGTTTGTTGATGGGATGGTCGAAGTCAAAAGCGCGAGGATCAATGGTCAGCTCCTGCAAACGATCCAGCGAGAAATAAGCCTCTCGCAAAATGACCTCGTCAGTTCGCGACAGGGTTTCGATGGCAATTTCGACCAGTTGCCGGTATCGGCCGGTGGCCACCCCGATATCCTTCAGGTAGATCGGAACGGGAGCGATCCACTCGTGTTCGTACAGCTCGATCTTCCGTGATTCCAGGACCGCGACCGGGCGGTGTCCCACGTAATCGTTCAGTCGCGACAGAGCCGAGTCAACGATGCGATCGGTTTCGTCCCAGGGTTCACCCGCCTGCAACACCAACCGCAGGGCCCGCGCGGCGAAGTAAGAATTGAACAGAAACTGCTCGTCCTGATGAAACAACAGGTCCTGATGGTGGGTCAGGTAAGCGGGCAACAGACCTTCGAACGTCAATTTCAATACGGCACGAGCCTGAGCCGTGCATCCCAGCTTCGACTGCGACGAACCGGAAAGACGTTCACAGTCCTGCAGCAATCAATGGTACACCGCCCCCGCCGTGGTCGGCTGGCCGCCGGCCTCGCATTCCACGTCACGAAAGAGCTTTTCCAGATTGGAGGTAAAGCCGGAATCCTCAATACCTGAAGAGTAGTTCAGGTAGCCGATGATTTGTTCCGTGTCGTGAAGAGGTATCAATTCCGGGCTGACAAAACCCATCAGTCATTTCCCGTTGCATTGCGACTCATGGGGTCAATCGTAGAAACAGGTTTGGTTTTGGTCTAGGCGGAGGCAATTCAATTTCCGCCGATGAACTTGGGCTGACCGCCTTCTGGTCGACCCCTATCGACGGTGTACGGAAGGTCCGGCCACGTGCTGGTTTGAACGCCGTAACTTCATGAGGCGACAAAAATACGTATTTTCACGGTTGTTCGCCTTGCCAGCAGCGGTGATATCGGGCTTTGGATTTGCCGTCGGGTGTTTTTCCCGCGAAAATGGCCTTTCCGCTGCTAAAATGAAGGTAGGCCATAATGCGGAGTCCAAGAACATGCCGAATCACAAATTCTTTCAGCAAAAAATCTTTCTTTACCTGGCGTGCCCCATGATGTTGATCGGCTGCCCGCTCGCGACCGGCAGTCTTCTGGCGTTTGCCAACGATGGAGTTCTTTCAGAGGCCAGCATCGAGCGGGCCGGACTGACGGTCGACTGGCTTACGCAGCTGGACATCGGCGCTCGATCGAAGATCGTCAACCTGCAACTGCAGGTGAACGAAGATAAAACGACGCGATACTACCTGGTCGAATACGATGGGCGCGTCGAACGCATCTCGCAATACGAACTCGATGCTTTCGGCAAGCCGCGTGGAATCGAAGGCGCTGAAGCCTACGCCAACGTTCGCAAAGAGGTTATCGAAGCGGAACTGGCAGCGCAGGGTCGCGGCGATGTGGCCGTGACGGTCAACGCCATCAGTCTCCCCCAAGTCACGATTTACGCCGTCGATGGAAGGGGCAAGGCGATTGCAGTCGATGCCGATACGGGCCAGCAGTTATGGGCGATGAACGTTGGCGATCGACGCAATCCATGCTTCGGGATTGGCACCAGCAAGAATCACGTAGCGGTCGCTGTCGGCACCAATGTGTTCTGCCTTTCGGCAGAAAACGGCAAATTGCTTTGGTCGCAGCAATGCGAGAACGCGCCGGCCGCTCCTCCAGCCGTCGGCCAGAACCAGATCTATATCCCGTTAATTACGGGAAGATTGCAGGTCTTCGACATCGACAATGAGGGCATCTATCCGAAATCCTACGTCTCCTATGGCAATTCGGTCGCCAAACCACTGGTCACGGATCGAACCGTGTCCTGGGCTACCAGCGATGGATATTACTCCGTCGCACCGGTCGACCCGAAGGAAGGACGGTCCGTCAAGTATCACCTGCATTCCGGTGGCAGTTTCGACTCCGGGGCGGCCTATCACGACGGTGTTTTTTATGTCAATTCGGTGGAAGGCTCGGTATTCGCAATCAATGAAATAAAAGGCAGCTTGAACTGGGAGTATCCGACCGGCGACCGCATCATTACCCCTCCCTTCATCGCCGGCAATGCCCTGTTCATCATTACCACCGACAACAACTTGTTCAAACTTGACATCAAGACCGGTCGATTGGCCGATGGCTGGGCGAAACCGGTAGCGGGGATCAGCCAGTTCGTCGGGCTCAGCGATGGAAAGATATTTGCTCTCAACAGATTGGGGGAGTTGATTGCCATCGATTCCGCCGGTGGCGCTGTCATGCATCGCATTGCCAGTCGTCCCCTGACCCTGGTTATACCCAATACGCTATCGGATCGCCTGTACGTCGGCAGCGAACGAGGCCTGTTGCAGTGCATCCGCGAGCAAACGAACCCCTTTCCCCATTACGATACCGGCGGCTCCAGTCAGGTCGCGGCAGACGGTGCAGCCAAGCAGGATGACCAAACTCAACCGCCGGCCGCCAAGGACGATCCCTTCGCAACCGACGATCCTTTCGCCCTCGATTCCGATCCGCAGCCCGCCGATTCCGGCAAAAAGACCATGGACCCAGAGGACGATCCTTTCGCAACCGACGACGATGACAGTGATCCATTCGCGGCCGACGAAGAGGATAACCGCGATGATTCCGGCGGCGATCCATTCGCGGGCGACGCCGGAGGCGACCCCTTTGCAGACGACGATAGCGATGGCGGTGGCGGAAACGACGACCCCTTCGCGGACGACGATAGCGATGGAGATAGCGGTGGCGGCAACGACGACCCCTTCGCCGATGGTGGTTCACCCTGATGGCTGACGTTTACATGACGTTTTCGGGCGGTTGACGAACCGGCCCCGTTTTTCGGACAATCTTGCGGTAGAAATGCCACTTCACCATTTCGTGAAGTGGTTTTTTGTTGCTCGAACACCGTTGGTTGTGAAATGGAATCTGAATCGCCGACTATCAAACGTGCCCTGATCAGCGTCAGCAATAAACTGGGGCTGGTTGATTTCGCTCGGGGGCTTTACGAAACAGGCGTTCAGATCTTCAGCACCGGTGGTACCCGACGGCACCTGTTGGAATCGGGCATCACCGTCACCGAGGTATCCGAGTACACCCAGTTTCCGGAAATGCTGGACGGTCGGGTCAAGACGCTTCATCCCAGGATTTTTGCCGGTATCCTCTGCCGCCACGATCTGGATTCCGACATGCAAACCATTGCCCTGCACGGCATCCTGCCATTTGAACTGGTGGTGGTGAACTTATATCCCTTCGCGGCCACCATGGCCCGACCTGACACGACGATGGCCGACGCCATCGAGCAAATTGACATCGGCGGACCAAGTCTGCTACGAGCCGCCGCCAAGAACAGCAAGTTTGTTACGGTGGTTTGCGATCCGCTGCAATACGCGGAAGTTCTGGAGCAGATTGCCCAACACGGTGCCACCACCCTGGCAACGCGGCAGCAGTTGATGGCGTCGGCCTTTCAGCACACCGCCGATTACGACAGCACGATCGCAGACTATTTTGCCAGTTCAGCGAGTATGGAACGTTTCCCGTCCACGTTGCATCTTGCCTTGAAAAAGAAGGCCGACCTGCGGTACGGCGAAAACTCCCATCTGGAAGCGGCTCTGTATGCCAACGAAAGCAGCGATGAGGCGAGCCTGGTCAACGCGCGACAGCTCAGTGGAAAACGACTTTCCTACAACAACCTGCTGGACCTGGATAGCGCTCTGGCAATTGTTCGCGGCCTGCCTCACCCCGCTTGCAGCGTGGTCAAACATAACAATCCCTGTGGCAGCGCCTGCGGATCCGCTTTGGTTGAGGCTTGCGAAAAAGCCTTCGCCACCGATCCGGTCAGTGCTTTCGGTTCCGTGGTCGGATTCAATCGGACGGTCGATGTGGATACCGCCGAGTGTTTGGCCAGCGGAGACAAGTTCGTGGAAGCGATTGTGGCACCCGATTTTGATTCGCAAGCCGTTCAGATTCTTCAGACCAAGCCCAAATGGAAAAAAAACGTTCGTCTGATGGAAGTCGGCGAACTGGCCCCAGCCAAGCCATCGCTGGAGTACCGGAACCTGTCGGGCGGCATGTTGATTCAGGACGCGGATCAGGGAGGGGACCAGGCCGAGGCCTGGAACGTGATGACTCCAGACGGAATCGATCAGGGTACGCTTGACGAATTGAAGTTCGGCTGGCATCTGGTCCGGTACGTAAAGTCGAACGCCATTACCTTGTCCCGGAACCAGGCGTTGACGGGCGTCGGAGCTGGCCAGATGAGCCGCGTGGACGCGGTGGAAATCGCCATTCGCAAAGCTGGGGATCGGGCCCCGGGTAGTGTGCTGGCATCGGACGCTTTCTTTCCGTTCGCCGATTCGATCGAGGTCGCCGCCAAAGCAGGTATTTCGGCAATTATCCAGCCAGGCGGCAGTGTTCGAGATGACGAAGTCATTCAGGCCTGCAATAAGCACGGGATCCCGATGGTGTTTACCGGTCGCCGGCACTTCCGGCATTAGGGCCGATCGTGTCAACTGCCGTCTGTTACAGGACTGCGGCCAGAGATCCGGTTTGATCCATGAAACGAACTGCAGCCATCGTCGGCCCGACCCCTTCCTTTGTCCGCTGGGCAATTCGATACGATTGTCCTTTTCGGGAACCGGAGTCCCGCGATTTACCGTGGCAGACATTTCGGCAGTTGAGGGCGCTGCGAGAGTTATCGATCGGCTTTCGGGAAGGACGGATCATCGACGGCATCTGCCTGCACCCTCAGTTCAATCAGCATGCCGAAACGGCGCGAGGGTTTCCCGTCGACGAAATCCTGGCCCATTTCGCCGACGCCTCGGTCGTTCAGAAAACCTGCGGCTGCTGCCCCGCCAACGCGGCGCAGCGATGGAGTTCCGATCACGCCCACGATTCCCCGTCGGCATGCTGGGCCGGGTGTTACGGCTGGATGCCATCCATCATGGAGGGGCTGAACATCGCTCGGCTTTTCGACCAGATGGCCGATGGGCAGACGCCCCATCCTCTCAGTGGTTTTCCGGCGGCCCGGGATGCCTGGTTTCGTATCTGGCAAATTTGCGTCTGGGATCCATCCAGACTGCAAGTCGTTGCCAAGCTGATCCGCCAGGTTCAGGCGGCTGAAGAAGCGGCCGCCGCCAATCCCGACCTGACAAATCTTCGCTCGGCATTTGAATCCTGCGTTGAAAATGAACTGGTGCTGGAAACCGAACTGGTACCCCGTGGCATGTCAGACGGAGTCCATTGGCAACTCGAACCGCATTGTCGCGTCTGTGCCAGTGAGAAGTTGAATGCCGTGCGAATCTGCGGTCAGTGTGGTCACGACGGGCGTTCACCACCGGCGGTCAAGCGGAAAGTGCTTGGACTACGGCCCTATCTGTTGCTCAAAGACTTGATGGGTAACAGAGCGGCGGAAGAACTGGTTTTGAGATTCCAGCTAGTGAGAGCACAAGCATGACCAAATCCGAATTAGCCCATTCGATTCCGTGGACGGGCGTTGTTGCCGGGCTGGGGGCCGCCATTTGCTACACACTGGCCAATGCGTTTCTTCGCAAATTGTCGACAGAAACCGATTTCATTGTGGTGGTGTTCATGAAAGCCGCTACAACCACTTGCATCTTTCTTCCCTGGCTCTGCCATATCGCCTCGAAAGGCAAACGCGTTTTGCCGCAGGGAAAATACCTCTGGGTATTGTTGTTCGGAGCGGTGCAAACCCAGATTTTCGGCAACTGTGGGCACCAGATCGCGCTGGGGATCGTCGGTATGGCGATTGCCGTTCCGATCTACATGGGAACGCTGGTCGCCAGTAGCGCCGTGCTGGGACGAGTGTTCTTGAATGAAGGCGTGAAGCCGACGGTGGCGATCTCGCTGGCGGTTCTTGTGGTATCGGTCATGCTGCTGTCGGTAGGAGGCGAAGCGGCTGGAAAGTCGATCCGGGCCGAACAGAAGCTGTTCCTGGCCAATCTGCCGTTTGTTATCGGCATCGTCGCCGCTATCGGCACGGGACTGGCATTCGCCGTGCTCAGCATCTGCATCCGGTACGTACTGCGAAGCGGCGTACCCACGCAGACGCCTCTGGTTTTTGTCGGCATGGCGGGAGCGGTGGGATTCGGCATTGTCATGCTGATGCGGGAGGGACCCGGTGTGATTGAACATCACAGCCCACGCAGCTGGGCCATGATGCTGTCGGCGGGCATTTGTAATGCCACGGCGTTCTTATGCCTGTCGTGGTCGCTGAAACTGTTGCCCGTGGTCTATGTCAACGCGATCAACGTATCGCAGGTGGCCATGGCGGCCGCGATTGGAATCCTGTTGTTTAGCGAGCCGCTGAGTGTCTGGTTATCGACAGGTCTGATGGTGATGGTGGTCGGGTTCGGCTTGCTGGCCCATTTCAGTTCACGCCGACGTTCAACGCCACTTGACGATGCTTCCCCGTTAACGTCCGAAGAACGTGCGATCTGAATTCGTGGTTACGAAGTCCTTGAATTGGTCGACCAGATCTTCCAGCGAACGGTCCAGCCAATCACTTAAGGCTTCTGCCGTACGGATTTCGGGGGCCTCAACAGAAATATTCCTGTCATTTCGGCCAGCATTTTCTGGATACCGCTTGTTCATCGGATTGACTCTTGCAGGGATTGGCTTCGCTTGCCTTTATCGGAAGCAAAACCAGTGCCAGAAATCTCCGGGTGTGCCAAACGGGCGGAAAAAACCGAAAAAAGTCGATGGCAATGCCGCAAAAACCCAAGTTTCAGCTTCTGGACCCGGTGGTGAAGGCTCAACGCTGTGGTGAACTGACACAACCGTCGCCAAAAGGGTCGCGCAGGATTGGGCAAACTTGCGATTCCCCTCCGACAAGCGCATGATCGGCAATCAACCTGACTTTCTGTCGTTTCCAACAGGCGTTCTTCCGCCTGATTCCAGACACACCGTAGCTTGGCATCCTGAAAGAGCAGTCGAACGAAGCGGGTTGAGGCAGACCGGTTGCTTCGGTTTCAGACGACTATTCCTGAGGTTCGGTCATGCTCATCGCATCCAGCGCTTGACTCAGCGTTTCCTCAGGCAGGATATTTTTCTCAATACACAGTTCGCGAATCGTCTTCCCGGATTGAAAGGCCTCTTTGGCCAATCGGGATGCCGCTTCGTAGCCGATGTGCGGATTCAGACTGGTGATCATGGATAGACTCTGTTCCACAAAAGCCTCGCATTCGCTCGGGTTGGCTTCGATGTCCGCCACGCAGAATTCGACAAACGCTGCGGTACCACTGGAGAGCAGCCGGATACTCTCCAAAACCGTATGGGCCATCACCGGCATCATGATATTCAACTGGAATTGTCCCCCGGTGGCTCCGCTAATCGTAACCACCTGATCATTGCCCATCACGCGAGCGGTCAACTGCATCATACTCTCGCACATTACCGGGTTTACTTTGCCAGGCATGATTGAGCTGCCCGGCTGGCGGCTGGGCAAGGCGATTTCAAAAAAACCGCACCGTGGTCCCGATCCCAGCCAGCGAATGTTATTGGCCACGTTGAACAGAGTGGATGCGATCGTGCGGAGGTGACCATGGCAGGCAACCAGGCCGTCGCGTTGCGCATTCGCCTCGAAGTGATTGACTGCTTCGATGAAGGGGATCCCCGTCTTGTCCGCCAGCACCTTGGCAACTCGGCGGCCAAATTCCGGATGGGTGTTGATTCCCGTACCAACGGCCGTTCCGCCAACCGGCAATTCCATGACCTCCTGCAGTGCCTGGCCGGCTCGCTGCACGGACATTTCGATTTGTCGCGCGAATCCACTGAATTCCTGTCCCAATCGCAGGGGTGTGGCATCCATCAAGTGAGTTCGGCCGATCTTGATCACGTTGTCCCACTGGTCGGCCTTCTCCTGCAGTACGGTTGCCAGTCGCTTCAGGGTTGTTAACAGCGTGTTCTGGATGCCGAGCGCGACTGCCACGTGAATCGCCGTCGGAAACGTGTCGTTGGTGCTCTGCCCCATGTTGACGTGGTCATTGGGATGGATCACTTTTTCCGAGGTAAACCGATCGCCGCCCGCCAGTTCGATGGCTCGATTCGAAATCACCTCATTGACGTTCATGTTGCTGGAGGTACCCGAACCGGTCTGGAAAACATCGACTGGAAAATGCTCATCCAGCTGCCCATCGATCACTTCTCTGGCCGCGGATAGCAGGGCATCTATCTGTGAATCCGACAGCGGATTCTTTCCCGAACCGGACAGTTTTCCCAGATCTCGATTGGCGATGGCACAGCCATACTTGACCAGCCCCATGGCTCGAATCATTTCCACTGGCAGACGCCAGCCGGAGATTGGAAAATTGTCGACAGCGCGCTGCGTTTGCGCGCCGTAATAGGCGTCGGCCGGCACCTCGATCTCGCCCATCGAATCGTGTTCCGTCCGCATACTGCCTGCGGTTATGGTATCACTAGCCATCTTGCTTTACCCTGTTTCATTGAGCCAACGGTATGATCCGGTCTTGAGATGCCGAATTCCTGGTAAGCAGGGAGAATCCTGCCGTTTCGCAACCTGTCGTGCGAATCTGACCGTCAATTATAGGCGATCGACGCAGAATTTTAATCATCGAAACCGTCAGCAGGCAGCGCATGGACTTTCAAGCAATCCGTAAGGAATATATTGACCGTGGTATTCAGATCAACGACCTTGATCCCTGCCCGCTACAGCAGTTGAAAATCTGGATGCAGGAGGCCGCCGATGCCCGTCCCGGCGACTGGTACGAATCCAATGCGATGTCCCTGGCCACCGCGGACGCCGACGGGATCGTTACGGTTCGCATCGTGCTATTGAAAGGAATCGACGAGGAGGGCATTCGGTTCTTCACAAACTACGATTCTCTCAAAGCCCGTCAACTGGCAGCCAATCCGCATTGTGCCGTCGCCATCCATTGGCCCTACGTGGACAGGCAGGTTCGGCTGGTCGGCTCGGCCGAAAAAACAAGTCGCGAAGTGTCGGAGGCCTATTTCCGTCAGCGACCACGCGGTTCGCAAATCAGTGCCGCCATCTCACAGCAGTCTTCTCCCATCGGTTCGCGTGACGAACTGGAGCAGGCGGTTGACCAACTCGATTCGCAGTTGGGCAGCGCGGAGGTGCCGTTGCCTGACCAATGGGGTGGTTACCTGCTGCGGCCCACGGAGCTGGAGTTCTGGCAGGGTCGACCCAATCGTCTGCACGATCGCGTCGCCTACCAACGGATACCATCCACCCGCGGTTGGACAAGGGAACGGCTGGCGCCGTAGACGTCATGGGGTCCGATCTGCCCTCGTGAGCGATGCACGAACTGCCGGTATACTGCCGGTCAGCGGTCCACTCTCCAAATCGCCTCGGTAGTAGATCCAGTGGCTGGTTTGGTTGGGAATCCGGATCAGGATATCCGATGAGACAGGAATTAACTAAATGGAAACCGTCTACCTGCTTCTGGTCCTGTTTCTGCTGGGACTTGCCGTCTTTGATCTGGTAGTCGGCGTTTCCAACGACGCCGTCAATTTTCTGACCAGCGCGGTCGGGTCGCGGGCGGCAACCTTTCGCCGCATCATGATTGTGGCCAGTATTGGGGTCCTGATTGGGGCCAGTTCGTCCGGTGGCATGATGCAGATCGCCAAGTCGGGCGTGTTTCAGCCCGACCAGTTCACGTTCCGACAGGTTATTTTCATCTACCTGTGCGTGATGTTGTCCGACATTCTGCTGTTGGACTTTTTTAACAGCCTGAAACTGCCAACCTCCACCACCATTTCCATTGTGTTCGAGTTGCTGGGGGCTTCGATCGCCGTCACGCTGTACGTCATGTACCAGGACGCGGTTCCGCTGACCGCCTTCGCGCAGTACATCAATACCAGCAAGGCACTGCAGATGATCGTGGCCATCTTCGTATCGGTGGCAGTCGCTTTTCTGGCCGGCTGGCTGATTCAGTTCCTGTTGCGGGCGGTCACCACCTTCGACTACCGGCGGGGCGCCGCGTTGGCGGGTGCCCTCTTTGGCGGCCTGTCGCTGGTGATCGTGCTGAATTTCACCGTTAACGTGGGGCTCAAGAGCTCTCCGTTGCGAGGGACAGCGGCCGTGGTCTGGTTGATGGATCACTTCCTGTTGGTGGCCGTCGTGGTGGCGATTGCGACTGCCCTGCTCTTTTTCGTCCTGAACAAACGGACAGCCTTTGATCCCTTTCGCTTTACGACATTGCTGGGTACGTTCGCGCTGGCCATGGCTTTCGCCAGCAACGACCTGGTGAATTTTATCGGTGTTCCAGTCGCCAGTTACGAAGGCTACCTGCTCTGGCGCGAATCGGGGCAGCCTGCGGACGTGTTCAAGATGGAAGCCTTTATGGGCGATGGGCAACCGGCAAGCTCCTGGATGCTGGTGTTGGCGGGGATTATCATGGTGGCCACGTTGTGGCTTTCGAAGAAGGCCCGCAATGTCATCCAGACCACGGTCAACCTGAGCCGACAGCGGGACGGCATGGAGAGGTTTTCCGGGAACCTGGCATCACGAAGTATCGTGTTGGCTGTCAGCCGACTGGCCCATAGCGTGATCCGACAAACTCCTCGCGGACTGGTCGACTGGATCGAGCGCCGATATGCGATCAAGCCACCGCTGGTGATGGATGGCCAGGAGCCGCCCGCGTTCGATTTTGTGCGGGCTTCCGCCAATCTGATCGTGGCCGCGTTTCTGATTTCCCTGGGCACGTCGCTGAAATTGCCGCTATCGACCACGTATGTCTCGTTCATGGTCCTGATGGGGACTTCCCTGGCAGACCGCGCGTGGAATCGAGACAGTGCAGTCTACCGCGTGTCGGGCGTATTCACCGTGATCAGCGGCTGGTTCTTTACGGCCGCCGCGGCATTGGCGCTTTCTTCGACCTTCGCCATGATCGTGATGACCCTCGGCCTGGTCGGAGTTGCGATCGTGATGGCGTTCGTTTTTCTGGCCATGATGATGATCAATCGTTTTGTCGACCATCGCGTGGAGGTTCAACCGCTGATCGAATTGCCGGACCGCTGGTTTGCCAAATCCGCAGCCGAACTGGCGCCGTTCCTTGGTCAGCGTGGTCGTCGGGCGGCGGATATCTATTCGGCCACGCTACAGACACTGGTCACCGCTCTGGAAAACGAGGACCGCAAAACCGCGCGGCGGCTGAGAGACGAGGTGGATGAGCATTTGAAGGTCGCACAGAACTACACCGCGCGGCTGAACGACTACCTGGCCGGTTTATCGGATCAGAACATCCCCACAGGAAAACTGCTGTTGGAGTTCTTCTACCTGGAGACGCTGATGTTGAACCAGGTGGAGCGAATGATCTCGATCGGCAGCACCCACATCCTCAATCTACACAAGCCACTGGAGCCGGAACAAATCGCTCGACTCGACCGCCTGGTGGACGACATGCAGCGCTTTTGCCAGGTTCTTCCATCGACCCGGGGTCGCCAACAGCCGGAATCCGAACTGGCGCGGTTGCGAGGAGAGCTGGACCATTCCATCATCCTGCAAGTGGAAGGCCTGATCCAGGACCGCTACAACTACAAAAACAGCCTGCTCTATTTCAACCTGCTTTTGCGCAACCTGGAAAGCGCTGAAATTCTGATGCGGATGGACGATCTGGCCGAAGCCAAAATGCCGGATCCCGCCGCGGAGGAGCGGCCTGCCCAGCGGGCCAACGATCAGGATCACCAGCCGCCCGCCCGTCCCGGCAGGTAGCCGCTCATGCCTTGCGGCTTTGACACCGTCAGGTATCTGGACTGGAAATCCGCGATGATCAGTCCAGAAAATCCCTGTCTTTCAATCGCTGGGGGACGTATTCTTCGGTAACGTAACTGATATCCTTGCTGATCAATGACTCGACTTCCAGTTTGAAATCATTGTCGAGCATTTTCTTGATCTCTTTCTGCCAGGCCCGTTTCAGCTCGAACCAGGGATAGCCGGCGATCTGCCGTGCTCGTTTCTTGTCGGTATCGCTCAGTTTGATCGTCACGCTGGGGGATAGATCGCAACGATCAAAATCAATGCTTCGCAGTCCCAGGAACTTTGCCGCCGGCACGGCCATCCGCTTCGACTCGAAGGCCAGGTTGATCGAGCCCTGCTTCAACACGCTGTAGATGTAATACCCCCAGGGATCATTATCCAGCAGACAGTAGATGGGCAACTTCAATTCGTCGTTCAGTCGGTGCAACATCCGGCGGACACCCCGCGGCGGCTGTCCACTGCCGTGCGTCAGCAGACATTTGTGTTTTTTCCAGAATCCATCTTCTACAAACCGGTTGAACACCGTGTCTTTTTCCACATGCAGGATGAACTTGCAGTTGTTTTTCACGAACTTCAGCACCTGCGGTTCGACAATCGAGGGGATACTGTAGCCGTTTCGTCCCACGCGGCTACAGTTCAATTCCTGTCCGGAGTCATTGATCGTCAGATCGCCCATCATGTTGCCACGGTTGGAGGCGTACAGGTGCAATTCCTCGCGAATGGAATCCAGCGTAACTTCCAGGTCCTCAATGATGGGATCGCAGTCTCCCTGGTCGTCAAAGGTCTCTTCCTTGGTCCCTTCAATGGTGTGTTTGAGCATGTAGTACAGACCACGAATGCTGGTCGTTTTGCCCTGCTGAATCAGGCGTTTGCAGCCGCTGCCAACCAGCACGGTCTGCATGTAGCTCTTGGCTTGTGAAAGATTGAACAATTCGCGGCGATTCTTGTTGCTGCCCATCTCCAGAATGCGACGCGACTTGTTGAATTTCACGTTGGACAGCGAGCGGCTGGGAATCTCCAGATGGGGAGCACGATTCCGATCGGCAACCCGGGCGATTTCGTCTGCCATCGTGCGGATAGAAGCCAGGGTCTTCCTGTCGCTGGCCGTCAGTTTGACCGTTTCCCGGGTCGATTTTGTGGACGATGCTTTCTTTCGCGCCATGAGGTTGCTCGCTGGTTATTTCTTGCGGGCCCGCACCGGGCGGGCTGCTTTTTCAGGGAATAATGACTGCTGCTGCCCACCGATGTCTGATTTTGCCGAACCGTTGAGTGGCAGCGTCGGTTCGATGATCAACACATTGTCACCATACAATTGATCCACTTCCTCGATCTTGCGGCCACGTTTATCCAGTTTCGTGTCCGCTTCCTTCGTTTTGCGTTCGGCCACGCGTAGCAGATCCTCGTACACCTTGTCCCGGCTGCCGCCGTTGATCTCACTGACGGCCGTTGCGACTTCGCCCAGGTACCGCAGGAAAACGCTGCGACGTTCCCCTTCCTGGCGGATCGTCTTGCGTCGTCGCATGAACATGCCCAGTTTTCGCCCCACCGTCTGGACCGCCAGTCGAATCTCCTTTTCGATTTCCGGGTAGGAAGCAATGGCTTCCTTCGATTCGCTGGTAAACGGGACCCAGACGCTGGCGATATGCACCATCACCGTCACGGGACCGTTGGGCATCGAACCTCGTGACTGCGTCAGACCGTAGCTGCGCCAGTTGGTGGACATGATCGTGCGGGTGATGGCGCAATCGCCCATCTTGAACTGCAACGGAACCCGATTGGCGTATCGGAGCAATTGCATCGACTGATTTTCTCCAACACTCACATGCTGCATGGCATCAAACAGCTCATCGATCTCCCTGGATTTCAGTTTTGAGGGAGATTGGCGTTTGCCCAACTTGGCGGCGGTCACGATCTTGTCCGTGCCCTCGTTTCCCAGACCATCGAAGGTGCTCATCAGGAACTGTTTGACGGTGCGTGAATCGGTCTCGTCCAGCAGCTGACCCAATTCGTCCCGGGAAACCTTGCGTGTCGAAACGGTACCGCCATACGCCAGGCCAACTTCAATTTGAAAAGGATTGCCACGGTAAACTGAAGGTGGTCGTGTAGCCGCCGTGAAAAATTCTCCAGGCACGACATGCGACAGCCCTTTGAGAATCAATTCTTCACCAATGGGACTGATGCAGTCCGTGGAAGGAGCACTGATTCGGGTCTGCTGAATGGCCTGGTACAGCTTGTCCGCATCGTTACGACCAATCTTCTTGATCGAAGCCCGCGTGCTCAAGTCGGCCGCTTCGCAAATGCGCCGGGCAACCGCCTGACTGACACGGGAAAAATTGGACGTCAGGAACTGGGACAGGGTCGAACCGTTGGTTTCCGCCTTGATCATATTGACCAGGCGTCCCAATTCCACGCCATAGGGATGTGGCTTGATTTCCTTGGGCTCCGGCGGCAGCTCCACGGTGCTGCGATCGTAGCTCGTCTGATTCCGATCGGGATCGGTATAGTGAATGGTCACATGGGGATTGGCAATCGCCGTCTGTTCCAGGTATTCGTCCACACTCCCCTTGCCGCGTTTGTAGGCCCCTTCCAGTTCAATCGTGACCCGCGTACCGCTGGCAATCTGTTTGCCGGTCTCACGCGTCTTCGCCGACTCGTTGTCGGATCCCTCTTGAGCAGGCGCGGGATAATGGGCAGTCCAATGAATGTCCTTTTTTTCGCAGTAGGCGATCCCCTTTTCACCGGGAGGAATATCCACGCCCTCGCCACGGCCATTGAGTATTTCCGGGTTGTTGGTTTTGGTGTTGATCTGGATTTCAAAGTAGTGGGCCGGTTTGCGAATCGAGATCTTGGAGACAATCTTGATCGGCTTACCGGTCGTCAATTGCCCGTACATGCCGGCAGCGCTGATGCCGATCCCCTGTTGCCCGCGGCTCATTCTCAAACGATGAAACTTGCTGCCGTATAACAGCTTGCCGAAAATCAACGGGATCTGTTTCTTGATGATTCCCGGGCCGTTATCCTGGATCGCCACCTTGAAGCGGTTGTTGCCTGCGGGTTCGATGTCCACCCAGATCTCGGGTGTGATCCCCGCCTCTTCGCAAGCGTCGATGGAATTGTCGACCGCTTCCTTGACCGTTGTCAGCAACGCCTTGCGGGGATTGTCGAATCCCAACAGATGCCGATTCTTGGTGAAGAATTCGCTGACCGAGATGCTACGCTGCTGCGCGGCCATCGATTTCGCCGTCGCTCGTCGTCTTTTTCTGCCCGTTGAACTGGTTTTTGCCACTGACGGCACTCCTTTACCTGCCTCGTCGAAAAAGACCGCCCGCCCTGCCATTGCCTGTGGGATCGGCTCGCAAATTCCATCCTGCGTCATCTGGCAAAAATGGCGGTCTGGGCGAATTGTACCAATCGGGCGGTTTCGGTTATAGACGGTTTTTCCGGTTGTAGTGCAGCAGAAATCAGATTGCGCGGAACAACGGAACAATTGGCTGAAAGCGGTTTTGCCATGTCGCCGAAAGACTCAACTGAATCCAGTGAGTCAGGCCATGTTAAACGCGCCGGTTGGTGCGGTACCCCAGGGCTGGACACATGTTGCAGGAAAGTCAAAGACGGAAATTTTATTCAGGAGCCAACCGATGATGGTCCGGAGTTTAATGGTGATGGTCGTCAGTGCGGCGATCACAGGTGTTGTCGTGGATCACGCGATGGCTCAAGGCAGCGGCACCGAGTACCTGTTTTCTCAGTATTACACGCCGCCGGGTGCCAGTATGGCCAATGCGGAAATGTACCCCGCCCCGCACCCGGTTCCCCGCCATGTGGGTCACACGTACTACACATACCAGCCACTGATGCCTCATGAAATGATGTATCAGCATTCGCGTAATTACTACAACTACTATGCCGGCCCCGATTCGTTTTATTGCAACATGTGCGGTGGCTGTTCCTACCGACCAGGCTACGGCGTGACCAAGACCAACATTCGTTGGCAGGCTGGCTGTTCCCATATTGCTCCACTGCCGAGTTCGTGGGCCTGTTTCCAAAAGTTAGCCTATGGTCTGAATCGATTGCATACCGTCAAACCACCGGGAACCGGCTTCCTGCACGGCAAGTGCGGGCATCGGGGACATTGTGGGCACTGCGGTCGCCGGGGCTGCCAGGGCGGTTGTCAGGCAGGTTGTCACGGTCGTGGCTGCCACGGGGGTCGTGGTTGTCACGGTCGAAACTGCTCATCTGGCGAATGCCCGGAAGGCGAACTCTACCCACAGGGAACAACCAATACTGGATCTGAAGCGACTTGCATGCAGACCAATTGGCAACAGCTTCGACAACAGGCCGCCGCCAAGACGGCTCAAGCGATGGCGGACCGTTATCACCGCTAATCCGCTTTGCCCTGGATTGTCGAGCTGTTTGCGGCGTTGATGCAGCTGAAAACAGGTCACTCGACGGGCGGCCGAGTTGACGCGGTATCCATTTCCCGAATACAAGGAATCAACCATGAACCAGAAGATCATTCTCGTGGCGGTCATCGCTGGCCTGACCAGCAGCGTGGCGGCGGAGCTGTCAGCACAATGTGCCAAAGGATGTCATGGCCGTCGCCGCTGTAAAGGCTCGTATCAGGTGGTGGAAGCTCAACCGGACCAGCCGGTCGATACCAGCCGCTGGCCGTGCGCTGGAGAACTCTCCTTCACCGATGGCAACCAGCAAGTTACCTGTCCGCCGCTGCGTAGTTACCCAGGGCTGCCGAGCCGGGCCGCCATGATGGCATGCGACCGTTTCAGCCCGCACCCCGTTTATGCCTACAGTCGACATGGCATTGATGCGGCGCGGATGCACGAATGGAACAAGTTTCAATTGATGAACCGTCCCTGGCATGGTGGACACAATTACTGGCGATGGAATCGACCCACGGCGCTGGTGGTGCCTGCCACCGCATCGTTTCAGACCAGTTACGCCTGGGGTGTCGGTCAGACCCGCAGCCTGCCGATTTATCATCAATTTGGGGTAACCAACCCCGGGGGTGGTGGAGCCGGCGCAACGGCCTTCGCTTCCACACCTTACTGGCCTTCCAGCACGGAACAGTTTGGGGTTTACCCGGTTCGGGCCCCCTGGTCACACCAAAACCCGTAATCATCTGATTCGACGACGAATCCGCCATGACCGGATGATTGCGGAACGAGTGGCCGACCTTGGTGGCGACAGGCGCGATGGCTCAGGAAAGACTGAACTGCATTTCGCGCCTGTCGCCGCATTTTGGCCGTGATCACCGTGCCGTCTCAAGACGGCCAGCCAGTCGGCGTCGATTCAGATCCCGTTCTGTCTTCCCGATTTCGATGCCCTCATTTGTCCGGCTGCTCACCTCCGACGGGCAGTTGGCCAGATGTTTGCCATGTTCGATTTTGGCCGTTCCATTAAAGTACGCCTGATACTTGGGCCAACTGTATTGCGCCACATCCCGGCCCAGCTCCAATCCGACAAGGTTGTCGGCCTGAATATGGTAGCCTCCCATGATCCGCGAGATTCCCGCCATTTCGGCCGCTTGCGTGAAGGTCGGAAGCGGTAGCTGGATGTCGCAGGTTGCGTGTTTGTCACCCAGGATTTCCGCCAACGGACGCCCATCCAGTTGCTGCATCTGACGGCAGTTGTAGCCTTCCTCCGTCAGTTCCCCTGCTCTGCGATTTTCCACCAATGCACACCGGTCGGAACCCGTAAACAGCTTCAATCCTTCCGCGCAGGCACCACTGACACAGCTGTGCCCCGAAACGTAGCCGGGAAACGGTGGTGTGACGAACGTGGCGGGTGAATAGGGATGCCACTGTTCCGCCGGAATTTCACCAACGCCCTGGCCCGGTCCCAACCAGCCCTTAATTTTCTGGCCCGCGTAGTAGTATCGAATCAGTGTCCAGGGTCGCGAACTGTCGTAGTACCGTTTTGAATCCCAGGCGGCAATGAAGGCGTCCATCGAAATATTGCCAATCGTAAAAAACAGTTTGACATCGCGATCCAGGTCGTTCTGGTCACGTCGAGAAACGACCTGTGAGAACTTCAGCCAGTGGCCTGACTGTCCCGTGGATCGAGGACCATCCCGCATGAATTCCACCGTCGCTTTCTGTTCTGGATCAAGCGAAGCATTGTATTCAATACACTCATCCACTTCTTTCTTCAATTGTTCACTGCCCACCAAGGGCGGCGGACCGGGTCGAAACTGATCCGCAGACTCCAGCGCAAACGGTCTCACCCGGTACCAATGCGCGGTCAGAAAACCCGGATGAAACTGGCCTCCTTTACCGTCGATAAAAGGAATCCTCTGCCAACGGTCGGGATCGATGATTTTGTCATCCGGGTTCACCGGACGATACATCGTGTAGTCGGAATAAGGCTCGCCGCTGGATCCCTGTTCGTCACCCAGCTGGTTGGCACCGTCTTGATGCCGATATTCCATCAGGATGCGGGCCACATGGTTGCCGATTCCGATCGGTGTCGTCAAATCCTCGGATGAATCTTCCGGATCGTATCCCATGTTCTTCATTTCCGAGGTTAGATAATCCCTGAAGTGCGGAAACTGGTCGAGGCAGGAACGGTACATGGCATAGGCGATGGCGGTCTCCTTGTTCTCCCGCGTTCGTTCCGCTTTTGGGCGACGGAGTCTGCCGCCAGCCATGGTGCCTACGGCCACATCATCGTAGGCGGCCCAGGCATCGAACATCGCGGTTACGGTAATCCCCATCTGTCGTGAGAGAATGGTCGGTTGAGCACCAACCCGCTCCACGTCACGGGCGGATGCTTCCAACATGATGTCAAGCCAGCGATAAGCTGCAGAAGGATTGTGATCCACCGGTTCCGGGATTTCCTGTGCTGAAATCCTTTTTGATGGGACCATCAGGCAGAACAGAACCAGGCAAATCAGTTTCGGCAGGTAACCATGGAAAATACTCATTTGAAGCCCTATCAATATTCAACGCAGTACAACATGAACTGGCATTTTCTACTTTTTCAGCCAATTTTCAGAATGTCTGACTCCAGGGGTCGTGTCTGTAGCTGCCGTTGCGATAACCATGTAGCAATAAAGCGACACAGATCGGGTTTATTACCCGGATCCACCTGTGGTCGCTCCCTCATCGCGACGCCAACGACACAACGGTCCGGAGCGGCCCGTTCCATAGCGAGGATCGTTGGGGGGTAGCGTCTTTTCGTTCCCAGCGATCAGAAGTATGGGCGCGGTACACGCTACCCGTTCGGGCGACTCGCACTAACTGCCGGCCTGGCGGAGTTCCTGCAACAACGATTCGATGCTTGCGGCCCAGCCGGAAGATTTCCACTGTAATTGCGTGGCCTGAAGATACTCCAGCAGACGCTTCGCCTCCTGACCACGATCGGTATCGGTCAGCAATCGGGCGATATTGTATTTGGCCTCAAACCAGGGTTCGGTACCCGGTTTGAGTCTGCCAGAGAGCCGCCGCCATTGCTCCATCGCCTCGTTGCCATTCGGCTGGAGCTGCGATAGAACGCGAGCCAGTTCCAGTTGAATCTCCAGGGAATCGGGATACCGGGAAGCCAATTCCTGCAGATTCCTGCGGGCTGTCTGGAGGTTTCCGGCTTGCGCTTGCGCCAGAGCCTGTCGCGTTTCCCAGACCTCTCGCTGCTGTTCTGTTAAACGATCATCGATCAGCGCCTTGGAACAGATCATTTCCATGACGGCGGCGTATTCCTTCCGCTGGCTTTCCGAGAGATGCTGGTTCAATTCGCGGAAACAGTTCTGCATCAGGTCAAAACGATTCGGCAAATCTTCCAGTTGCTGCTGCAAAACGGCTGCCGATTCGGATTGCACTCCCTGCAGGATCACTTTCCAGCCGCGTGCCTGTTGCCTCCACGAACTTTCCGTATCGCCGGAATTACGGATCGCGCTATCGAGCCAGGTTGAGAGATCATCCGGCTCAATCGTCCCGGACACCAATGCAAAGCGGAGCAGTAGAAGCAGTAACTGTTGTTCTGATTCCGTCCACTTTGATTTGGGATTCGTTCCCAGCGCCAGCTTGTCGACCAGTCGGGAAACCAGGGCGTTGATAGCGGCCCGGTTATTGCCGGATGTCGTTTCCGAAGTTCGCCACAATTGATTCGCAGCCGACTGGACGAAGGGCATGGACTGCAGCAGAAACGGGCTCGGATTGGAGATGCCGAGGTAACAATCGAGCGCGGCCGGCCAGTCCTGTTTCGAGAGGTGATGATGCCCCTGCCATAGGCGGGCCTGATCGGCACTGGTGGATTCGGGCCAGGTATCGACCAGCCTTTGCAAGTGCTGGAGGTATTCCGCCTGCCTTGATGCATCACCTCCGATTTCCTGGGCTTCATTCCAGCATCCGCGGAGGTAAATCGCCGCGGCATCTTCGCTGTCCGGGTACCGTTGGGCAACCGTCAACAGGCGTTCGGCTGCGAGAAAATGCTGCTGCGTCAACTCAAGGCAGCGCGAGAGACGGACCGTCAAAGCGATCGTCGATTTCACATCATCCGTCGCCTCGGCAAATGCGACCGCCTTTCCGTAGGCTCGAACCGCATCGTCGTAATTCTGTTTTCGAAACGCCGCATCGCCTTGCCGTACCAGTATCGCGTAATCGCTGTTATTGACCGTCGCCGTCTCGGTCGGCACTGGTACGGATCCGACCAACATGATTTCGGCCCGTCGACCCCAATAATCACCATGGTTGGCCTCGATATCGTCCACCAGTTTTGCTGCTCGACGCGCCCACTGGTTATTTTTCGAGGCACCTTCGCTGGTCGCCAAGGCAAGGATCAACCGCAATGCCGCCAGTTGCAGCTGAGCCGGAGGCCGGTCAAACGGTTCTGCCAACGCGAGCAGAGCATCCTTTTCGTCAGTGGACGATTCCGCTGCGAGCAGCAGCTGCTCAGTCAACCGTTCGGTCACCAGATCAGAAGTGAGCTCCATTTCCGGCAGACCAGCAAATACCTCGGCCGCCCGATTCGGCCTGCCCATCAACCGATAACAGCGGGCTCGCGACAGCTGCGCTCGCCACCACAGCGGCAGCTGGGGATTCGACTGGGCCAATACTTCGTCCAAACGCGCCAGGACCTGGTTCAACGCGTCGATACGATTGAGCGGATCTTCCGCGTCCAGCAGTTCCGCCCGGGCCAGATTAACTCGCGCCAATTGGTAGCGGACGCTGATTTTCAGGTTCATCAGTTCCTCCGAACTCAAATCCCCGGGGTTCAGCGTTCGACTACGTTGGATCGGCAACAGGCGTTCAATCTGCTTTTCGACATCCCGGAATTTGGCGGTGGCCAGTCGAAATTGCTCGAGGGCGCTGTTTTTCTGCGCAGCTTCTGAAATCTCCGCAGCGATTTCCTGTTGAATCAGACTGCCTTGGGCCAGGTGCATCAAGGCAAGTTGCGCATCGACCAGCATGATCCGCGGATGAGTGGGGTCCTCCCGTCGAAAACCAGCGGCCAGCTGTTCGGCCGTGGCCCATGCTTTCCGCCGTGCGTCGCCCGTACTGTGAATCGCCTGAGCCGTGGCATTCCTGATTTGTTCGATCACGATCGTACATCGGTCGATTCGTTGGACTTCCTCACTCGCCAACTGATCGGCCGCAAATCGTTGTGCCAGGTCGAACAGCTGACGGTCTCGCAGACCCTGCATGACCTGGACCGTCTCCTCGATCCGGGCCGAATCCTCCGCGTTCTGAACTGACAGCGGACTGCCGGGCTGAGCGGCCAGGTTGCCGGAAAGAAAGACTCTCAGCAAGGCAACGCAAACGAAACCGTGAAGGCGGCAACGAGACATCACGAAGGATCCGGGTTAATGGCGAACGATACTTTGGCAAAACCGGCCAGCTTGGAGGCGTCGTAGGCCTGGATCACGAAATCCAGAGGCACCTGTTTCACCGGATGCAGGATCACCGGGGCGTCGGACTTGATCCTGGAGATAGTCGCCAATTGAACACGCAACCGATCGATCGACTCGACCAATTGATCATTCAGCCGCCATTCCGGCTGGATACCATTCCAGCCAATTCTAACAATGACCTGATCAAAATCAGCTTCCGGCGGAGGCTCCGTCAATTCGGTTGTCTCCGTACCGGCTTGCGAGGAGAGTTCACCAGGCAAAATCTGTTCAACGATTTGAAAACTGGCCGTCCAGACAAAGAATACCAGTAACAGGAAAACCACGTCGATCATGGGAGTCATGGCGGAGTCGATATCGGCATTGGTTGAACGGTATTGTACCAGTGGGCTCGGTCGTCTCATGGTTACTCGTCCCGATAAACCGCGTACGTCACTTTCCAGATTCCAGCCTGCGTACAGGCCAGCATGACCGGCTCGACCGAGGAGTAGGGTGCTTTGCGGCTGCCTCGGATTCGCACCTCGATCGCACTGGCATCTTCCACCTGTCGGGCGGCCTCCAGCATCGATTTCAACTCCTGCTTCCGGATTTGCCTCCCACGCACCCAGAGCGTGCCATCCGACTTGATATTCACCGTCACCCGGCGAACTTCTTCGACGCGTTCATCTTCGGCCGATCTGGCCACCGGCAATGGCAATTCCATCTGGTTTTCCTGACGTGCCAGGTGGCTGGAGACCAGAAAGAAGATAATCAACAGGAAGACCACATCGATCATGGGCGTCATGTTGAATCCGTATCGTCGGGCCGGTTTGTACCGGGGAACGTGCATCAGCTTTTTCTGGCTTTTCGTCTGAGCGGTGTGAAAACGTGTTGTGCCGTATAGGCCGCTTCGGCCACGAATTGATCGATCCGGTTTCGAAAAACGGCGAAGGCCCCGATCGACGGAATGGCGACGATCAAACCGCCGACGGTCGTGACCAGCGCCTGATAAATGCCTTCCGCCAATTGCGGGGCGCTGGCCAGACCCTGCGTAACCGCCACCTGCTGGAAGGCGATGATCATGCCAATCACGGTGCCCAGCAAACCGACCATCGGAGCGATGTTGCCGATCACGGACAAGTATTCGATCTTTCGAAACAGTCTCGCGGACTGCTCGGCCAGTGCATCTTCCAGTGATTTTTCCACCGCATTCCAGCCAAACTCCAACTCGGAGATACCATGCAGCAGGACGAATGAGAGCAGGCTAGGTTGCGCGTTACAGGCGTCTTGTGCGGCAGCCAGATCTCCGGCCAGCAACGACTCCCGGACCTGCTCGCCCAGCCCTTCGGGCATCAGGTCCTTACGACGAATCGTCATCAGGTGGTCGAATATCAGGTAAGCGGCCGTCAACGACAACGCCAGCAGGACGAAGATGATGATCGCACCGACGACACCGCCGGCAAAAATGATATTGATCAGTCCGGTCGGTGCGCCAGCCGGTTCGGCATCGGTTGACCCCTCCTGCGCCATCAATGGCAGCATACCCCCAATCCACATCGACACCGGCAAAGCCAGCAGCCATCGCCATGGGAACCGGTGGTTGCTGGCGATGGATGAATCGGCAGCCTGCTCTCCGAATCGTCGATTCGTTCGAACGACCCTCTCGGCTGTGGCAGTGGTTCCATCAATTTTCATCATTCCGTTCCATCGTAAGACTAGAATTTTTGCCGTGCGTCTTCACCGAGTTGGCTGCCGGGAAAGTCTCTTGCCAATTCCTTCCATAGTCTGGCCGCGTTTTTCCCCTGACCTTCTTCTTCCATCAACGATGCGCAAACAAAGAGAGCGTTGGCGGCCAACGACTTCTTTTGCGGATACAGAATCGGAATCTTCAGGTAGTTGATTTTCGCCCGTTGAGACTGTCCGATCCGCTGCTGTGCTTCGGCCAGTACCACCAACGGCCCGGCCCGCAATCGCGGATCGATCCTCTGGATTTGCCGCAACCAGCGTTCCGTATCCTGCTCGTCAACCGACAGGAGCGACGACCGCCAAAGCTGGGTGGCGGCCAGCTGCGCTATTCTCTGATCAGGATCGTGACATAACGATTCCAGTGCTTCAACCGCCGACGCGCGCCGTTGATCCGAAAGCTGCCAGCTGGCACCCAGCAGTCGGAGCAGGCTGTTGCTGGATTGCAGCCATTTCCGAGTATCGCTGTCGGGTGGGCGGTTCCAATGGGTTGACGTCCATGGCAATGGAATCAGATGGAAAAATCGCGTGTCCGGGTCGGCCGAGTAGATTTTCAGAAACTCGATCGTGGCCTCGCTCGTTCGATCGGTCGCGTCCAGACACTGGACGAGCTCGGCCATTGCGATCGCTTTGACCCAATCTCGATCCTCCAGCTTAATCGCCGCCTGCATCAGTGGAATCGCTTCCGCGTACTTTCGTACCGCCATCCGTTGGCGGGCCTGCTCCATCGGGGCCGGCCAGAGCGTCTGAATCTGTTGAACGCTGGTGGCATCGAACTGTTTCGTTCGTCCGCCGGTATCGAGCGTGATTCGATTTCCCTTCCAACGGATGATCTGGCCCGACCGTTTGGAACTCTGGTCGGTCCCCGTTCGAAGAATCAGCGTATCCTGACACTTGGAGGTCGACGCGCAGAAAACGACCATCGCCATCACCGTCAACACGATCCGCTTTCGCATGCTCGATTAGTCCCTGAAGGTGGTCGCATTCTTGTAAACATACTGGCCTGCGTTTTCCTCCGCGAGCCGTCGCAGAGACCAGTCGCCACTGCGGCTTGCCAGTACCGAACTCGATGGCATTGATCACCGCACCACTTCGATTCCAGTCGCTGATCTGTTGCAGATCGCGGGACGAGAAACCACCTTCGGCGTCAGTCAACAAAAAGACGACGTCGGGACCAAAAGACAACGCCCTTCTGAGCGCTCGCAAATGGTCGGTTCCCGATTCGCCCTGGATCGAATCCACAAATCGCTCCGCGCGTTGCTTGGCGCGGGGTGTTGCAAACGAAAGTTGAGACTGGTCGGATTCGGGCCGAAACACGCGCGTCTCATCGTTGTAGAAGATGATCTGGAATTGCTGATTCTCGCCCAGGGAAGCCAGGCTCTGTTTCAGCTGCCGCTTCGCCGCTCGAAGCGGCCGACCGCCGAGGTCTTCCATGCTGGCGGAGCGATCGAACACGTAGACGAACACGGAGCCCGTCCCTTGGACGCCGAAAACCTCCGTCGTCACCTTTCCTCCCAACGGCCGATCGGATCCCTGGCCAGACAGTAAGGCATCGGCCCCGGTCAAAGAATCTGCAAAGTCCTGACCGACACCCGAAATGGGCGTATCGGCCATCTTCATACCGGGCAAATCGGTCGGCAGTTCGTGCAACGACGGCAAGGGTGGTGGTTGAGGCGACTGCTCCACCGACGATTCGGAAATTTCGCCTTCAGAAAGAAACTCCGTCACCTCGGCCGTCGTTTGGACGAGCACGATGCCTCCCGTCCTGTTTTCGACGTTACCCGCTCCATTGTTGGAACCGCGTACCAGCAGCAACAGCGCCACAATCAGGAACGTGTGTAGCAGAGTCGACAGGGCCCAGGCCGGTAACCGACGCTGCGGTAGCAGCACGTCGCCAGAAAACACCAGCTGGTTTTTCGAGGTTTCAGATATTGATTTCATTCAACCGGCGGGAAAATGGAATGGCGGGCCGCCACATGACATCGCATCTCACATCCTCGTTCACAACGTATCGCGTCCATCCTTTAAGCGCTCTCAAGAATAGACAACTCCAGGAACGATATCGTCAAGTGCAACCCGCGCGCGAAGAATTCTAGAATTCGCCGTTTTTGGCGTCAATGTTCAGCGTCCACAAGGAAAGATGACAGCGGGACGGGCTGAGTTGAATCGGCCCGATGGAGCTGGATTGGCTATTTGTGTTTTGCCTGAACGGTTTTTCCATGTCCCGCTGAAGGACCTACTTCTTTCGATGAACCAGCCGGGCCCATTGGTATTCCTCGGAAGCCCAGATCAGCGTGCCCACCGCGAACAAAACCAGCAGGGCGGCGAAAACAAGCGGGTGAATTCGTTCGATTCGTCGCTCGTATTCGACCGCCGGTGGATGGTACCAACGGCTGGTGTCGACCCAACCGAACCGGGTCCGCCGCCACTTCGATTCCACACCGTCCTGGGCGACCAACCGATCACTGGCAATCGAAAATTCATGCAACGACAGGTGGCTGACGGCGCTTGAAACGTCCGGGCGTTGAACCGCACCGGTGGCCAGAACAACCAGGAGCAACGGTACGAAGATTGGAAGTCGAAGTGTCAAGTCAATCGGCGGAATTGGGAAATTGTTTTGTCGTCGACCCACCATTTGTCCAGCAAAACGGGTGCCGTGTTTCCCAGCTCCGACGTCGCCGCCGGGCGACTTGAACCAGGGCGCCCGAAACCGTCCTTTCTCTCGAATTCTGCCGGTCCGGCTTAAGCACGTTGCAAAATTTCATCATTCAAAAATGACCACCCTTGCCGCGAAAGCTGTTGACTTGAAGCATCAAATTGGTCCTGCCTGCCTCACGGCAGGAGGCCTTAAATCAACCGGACAACAAATAATTGAAACAACCGGCCAACTCACTTGGCGTCATTATCCGCCTGTGGTAGTCGAATTTAAAACCAAAAACGACCCGGTTCATCAACTTCCTGCAAATTGGCGGGTAGAATTGAGTAAACGAGAATAGGGGTGCCTTACCCGATGGTGCTATGACCAACGTCGAACGAATCCAACGAAAACAGCTGATCCGCATGGCCGAAGGCTACCTGGACCTGGTCATGGGGTTCGACGACTGTTGGCCGCTGGACGAAGTGAATCGAGAGATTCTGGCCGTCCGTGCCCTCGACGCGTTGAATCGAATCAAGCGACCACTGGGCCATAAACCCTATATCCTGTTTCTCAAAGGCCAGGCGGCACGAGCCTGTGCTGATTACCAGTCGGCCGTCAATTACCTGCAACAGTCCGCCCAACTTGATCCCGAGAACATTCACACTTTCCTGGCACTGGGCTGGTGTTACAAACGAATTGGTCGCACCGATCTGGCGATCGAATCCATGGAGATCGCTGTCCAGATCGATAATGAAAGCGCAATTGCGCACTACAACCTGGCCTGCTACTGGGCACTCGCGCGGCAGGTCAAGATGGCGGTGTTGCATCTATCCAATGCATTTGACCTGAATCCGCAATACCGCGAATTTGTCGATCAGGAGCCTGACTTTGACGCCATCCGGGAGGACCCCGATTTCGTGGCCAGTCTGGACATGATCGCGTGATGTTGTGGATCCGCCCATGGTCAAGAAATTGGCGCCGTCCACGACGGCGCCGGCTTGCGAACGAATCGCCATTTGGCCCTCCGGGAAACCTGTCGCAATAAAACCGGAAAAGCTATGGCATCTCCAACTAGCGTCTGCCGAGATCGAAATCGCCATCCTTGATAAATTCAAACGGCCTCAGCTCGGTCATGTTGTTCAGGTCAAAAGCATACTGGAACAGGAACAACGAGATCGGCGCGGTGCCCGGCCCCACGTTGGCGAATCGACCGCTGCCGCCAGTGATAATGAATTATCCATCCCAAACTGCCTCGAACATCGTGGGACCCAGATCAGGACGCGGAATCAGGACGGCCGCGCCGGTTGCATCCAAACAGATCTCTGAACCGTCTGCAGCCGTCTGCACGTCGAAGGCTTCGTACTCGAAACCCACCAGATTGCCATTGCTGTCAAAGACAGGTGTCAGCTCCGTTGCCTGGGCTGCGTACACCATCCTGCCAAGATGCCGCCCAATGGCCGGGCCATAGAATTCGTTGGTTTGTGGGTCGGCCACCCCGGTTCCGATGACTCGGTAAGGGACGATTTGAGCGGGCAGCATGGTCACCTGAAAGACGCTGGTCACAACGCAACACGCGGTAGCAATCAATAGACTTCTCATCATTGTTTCTCCCATAACGAGGACACCGGTGAAATGCGATTGGGTTGCCGCCGGCCGGGCAGTCGTATTGGCTGATAGACCAGCTGGCGCGGTCCGTTATCCGCTTGTCGATTTGGACATCGCCAAATAGCGGCCGCAGTCCGGTCAACCGAATCATCAACAACAATGCGACATTCAGGAATGTGGCGTATCAGCAATTCCGGATAAAACTTGAAAAAAGAAATCAGCTGGGTGCGATGATTCACTCGCGTTTCCCGAAACGGCAAATTTCGTCGTCCCGTAAACGTGGTCCGGACGTGCGCCTACCGCATCTTAACATTCCGCGTCAGGCACCGGTAACGCACGTCGAAGACGAAGGCGTCCGGCGAATTCGAAAAAAATCCAAAATGGTTGGCTGTTAATTCCTGCCTGGAAGACCATCTGGCCAACGGCAAATGATCGTGAATTTTTTCACAGGTGGCTGGGGAGCGGTCCAATCGATGCCGATTCCTTTTGGTGATCGAAAAGCGTTGGGCTAGGATGGAAACGACGCGCGGTCATTCTGACTTGGCCGCGTGGTGCGCACGTTCCATTCGACGGGAGAGCAAGATGGCAACCGCCCCATCCGCAAGATCAATTGTCGCGTCTGACATCATGGCCAGACGGCTGGTCACGCTGCATCCACAAATGGATGTTTTCAAGGGCATCGAGGTGTTGGTCAAAAACAAGATCTCGGGCATCCGGTGGTTGATCCGCGTGGTGAACTGCTGGGCGTGTTTTCCGAGAAATGCTGTATGCAGGTCCTGATCGATGCGGCCTACGATGGGCTGCCGACCAATCAGGTGGCGCTTTCATGGATCGCGACCCGCAAACGATTACCGAAGACACGGGCCTGCTGGTCATGGCCCAGGTCTTCCTGCTGACAACTCGGCGTCGTTTGCCCGTCGTCAAGGATGGCCGGCTGGTCGGGCAAGTCAGTCGGCGAGACGTGATCCGGGCCGCATCGAAACTGGTCGCGGCATCGCCATCACGCGAGAATCCCCTGCTCTATCTGTCCGCCCTGCACGACATGAACAACACGCCGTCGGTCCGCGGCTGATAACGACGATCCACCTGGTGGATGAACCCGAATCCGTTTCGCAAAATACTCGTTTACCTGACAGCGTTGGGAATAGCCCTCCATCGCCGGGCGGGCCCGGGATCGATCTTCCACGTTAATTGCTGCGACCGCTCAACAATCCCGATCGCCAAAGGAAGTACAACAGCGTCAAGAGTGTTTGTACGAATGCCGCCACGTAGGTCAACGCCGCAGCATTAAGAACCCGGGAAACTCCGACGACCTCCTGCTCGCTGACAATTCCGGATTCCACGACGAGCGCTTTGGCTCGAGCGCTGGCATTGAATTCGACGGGCAGCGTAATCAGCTGAAACAGCAAGAGCAGGCCAAATGCCAGCGCGCCGAAGATGAAGACGTATTGGCCCAGCGCCACGCCGGCGGCCATCAACGCCAGTCCGATGATCATCGCGTAATTGCCAATCGGACTGCCAAATTGCACCGCGGGCACGATCATCGAACGGTAGGCCAGGAATTTGTAGCCGGTGGCGTGTTGAATGGCGTGACCGGCTTCGTGGGTCGCCACACCGATGGCGGCAATCGAATCGCTTTCATAAACCGGTGGCGATAGCGCCAACTGCTTCGTCCGCGGGTTGTAATGGTCCGACAGGAATCCGTCCACGGGTACGATTTGCACATCATGGATGCCCGCCCGATCGAGCAGCATCTGTGCCGCCTGATGTCCGCGAATTCCTCGTTGCGATGGCACCTGGGAATAGCGGTTGAATTGGGTCTTGACCATCCGCTGGGCCCACAATGAGAGCAATCCCCCGGGGATGACGACGATCACGAAATACCATATATCCAGCATTGTCTCTGCTCCTTGGTCACTGTTTCCTGCCATCATTTCCAAATCATGATTGGGCAGCAAGTCCATCCCGGAATCATCCGATGGTCTTCAACTCGACACCTCGGAACGAACCGGCGTCAGAGGCCCGGCCAAGGCTAATCGATAATTCCACTGCGTCGTGCCCGTGGGCTGACTGGTGGCCGGTTGGACAACCAAACGGTTCCCGTCAACCCGAAAACGGGTTGCGGCAGATTGACCATCGTGTTGGACGCTGGACAGCATCAGTTCGGTCCCACCTGACACAGATACAACCGCTATCGCCGAACCATCGGCAGCGGGTTGCAGCCGCACCGGTGCATGACAGTTGTACGTCGTCTGCAGCTGGGGACTCATGGCTGCGGAACGATCACCAGCCGCCACGGCGCACGCCAGGTCCACGAACAGTTGGATGGACCGCTCATATCGAAGTACAAAGGACGCGGACCAGTGACTGGTGCCGGCCATGCCGACGCCCAGCAGGGCGGGATCATCCTGGACCGTTTGCCTGAGCAACTGCTGCAGCGGCGGGCAGGCAGGCCACCGATCGTCCGGCGCACCCTCGCAGCTGGACATCAGAACCCGATTCTGTCCTTCCGCGATGTATACCAGATTATGTTGAAAGCGGTCCTGGTGCCATTGGCATGAGACCATCAGCCCGCGGCCGTCGGGAGTGATTCGCTCGATGGACTGCGTCGAGATGGACGTCGACATGTTAACCCCGATCCTTGACGCGCCACTTCAGATAAGCATCCAGAAAACCCTGGATTTCGCCATCGAGCACCTTGTTGAAATCGCCCATCGAGTGGCCGGTGCGGGCGTCCTTGACCCGTTGGTCGGGGTGCAGAAAGTAGTTTCGGATCTGGGATCCGAATCCGACTCGGGCTTTGTTCTGATATTTGGCGGCGTCTTCAGCTTCCCGTTTTTCCTCTTCGAAACGGGCCATCTGGGCACGCAGCATCTTCCAGGCCTGTGCCCGGTTCTTGTGTTGGCTACGCTGGCTCTGGCACTGCACGACGATCCCGGTCGGCAGGTGCGTCAGACGTACCGCGCTGTCGGTCTTGTTGACGTGCTGCCCTCCTGCGCCGCTGGCGCGGTAGGTATCGGTTTTGACGTCCTTGTCTTCAATTTCGATATCGATGGCATCCGATACTTCTGGCGAGACGTCGACGGCGGCGAAACTGGTCTGTCGTTTGCCATCGGCGTTAAACGGGCTGATCCGAACCAGACGATGCATGCCCGATTCCCCCTTCAGGTAACCGTAGGCCATGGGTCCGCGAAGGGCGATCGTGGCACTGTTGATGCCGGCTTCATCGTTATCATGGCGATCCAGCAGCGTCACCGTATAATCGTGTTTGGCTGCCCATTGGGAGTACATCCTCAGCAGCATTTCGGCCCAGTCGTTGGCGTCCGTGCCACCATCGCGGGCATTGATCGTCATGATCGCTGCGGCGGCATCGTGTGGGCCATTCAACAGCGACTTCAATTCAAGATCTTCCAGTCGTCTTTCCAGCGACTGCAGTTCACCGCAGATCTCGGATTCGATTGACGGATCTTCCTCGCCCATTTCCAGCAGGGCGGCCAAGTCCTCCACGTCGGTCATCATGACCGCCATGGGCGCCACGACGGTTTTCAACGATTTCAGTTGTCCGACGGTTTCCTGGGCCGTTTCCTGATTGTCCCAGAAGCCGGGAGCGGCCATTTTCTGCTCAATGGCCTGGACTTGTTGACACTTGGAATCGTAGTCAAAGACTGTCCTTCAGCTGCAGGAGGCGTTGTTGCAGATCGTTGGCTCGGTCAACTATTTCTGTATCCACGGAAATACTCCGGTCAATTCGCGAAAGAAGTCCAGTCCAGCCGGCAGTTTGCTGTTCTACGAAAAATACCCCTCGGCGGGAATAGCCGACTACGGTGGGCGGTGAAATCCTCTGGCTGCCACTACCGAACCACCTCCGCGGGACGGCGACGACCCGGATGGCCCTCGCTGGTTGGATGACCGCCATCGGAAACTCCCGGACCGGCGGCAATTACTGCAAATGGTCGGACGGGCAGTATACAATGAAGAATCAAGAGGAAGAGGCATGACGGGGCTCGCAGGGGCATTACCAACGGGTTGTTCCTGCGATTACACTCTGCGTATTGACTGGTCGTGGACCGGGAATTTTTCCGCGGACCGCCTGGTGAATCCGATAGAATTGGCGCGTCGTCCCGATATCGTGAGGACCGGAGAAGAGCATGAACACCCAAACCGCTTCGAAACCCGAAGCTTCCAGCATAAATTCCACATCGACCGCGGAAAAGAATGGTGCCGGCAACATCGACCAGATGGTTGCCAAGTACACCAAGGTCAAGGAAGAATTGCCCGTTGACAAGTATTTTCGGGCGCTGGTCAAGCTGGAGGGCAGTGACTTGCACATGAAAGTGGGCCAACCCCCCATTATTCGTGTCCACGGTACGCTCAAGCCGCTGAATCGTGACCCCATTGAAACCGAGGAGATGACCCGGCTGTTGGTACCGATGATGACGGAGCGGTCGGCCAAGATCTTTGATGAAGAAGGTGGATGTGACTTCGCCTATACTATTGACGTGGACGGTGTGAATTGGCGTTTTCGCGTCAACATGCTGCAGCAGCTGGGACGGATGGGGTTGGTCGCCCGTCGAGTGAACAACTTCATCCCCGACTTCGAAGGTTTGCACCTGCCACCCATCATGGAATCGCTGTGCCACTACGAACAGGGCATGATCCTGCTGGCGGGCGTGACCGGGTCGGGGAAGAGTACGACCATCGCGTCCATGCTGAACTTCATCAACCGCAACTACATTAAGCACATTCTGACCTTGGAAGATCCGATTGAATTCGTATTCAAGGATGAAAAGTGTCTGATCAACCAACGTGAAATCGGCATCGACGTGGTTGACTTCGGCGTGGGCATGAAACATGCGGTGCGTGAAGACCCGGACATCATCCTGGTTGGCGAGTTGCGGGACGAGGAGACTTTCATGACGGCCATCAACGCGGCCGAAACGGGCCACCTGGTATTTGGCACGATTCACTCCTCGACGGCTCCTTCCACGATCGGCCGTATTCTGGACCTGTTCCCCGAAGATCTGCATGGCGCGATCCGCAGCGCCATTGCCATGAACATGAAAGCCATCGTGGCCCAGAAACTGCTGAAGTCGATCAAGAAGGGAGTCGGACGTGTGCCCACTTGTGAAGTGATGACGTTCACTCCCATGATCCGCAAACTGGTACTCGAAGAACAGGACCACAAGCTGACGGACGCCATCCGGATTGGCGAAGAAGAGGGGATGCAGGACTTTACTCTCAGTCTCAAGAACCTGGTCGATCAGGAGCTGATCGATCGGCCCACGGCATTCCAGGTGGCACCCAACAAGGAAGAGCTGAAGATGCGGCTGAAAGGCATCCAAGTTTCTCAACCTGGAATCATTTGATGCTTGGGCTATCTTCGCTGATGTCGGCGACCGGGCTGCTGTCGGTCTGCGGGGATGGGTCCGCTGACTTGTTCGTTTCGGCGGTTCTGGGCCAGCTGGAAACCGGATCGTTTCGCGGCCCCGGTGGCTATCTGGCCTGGCACAAACTGCTATTGGTTACGATCGCGTTCCTGGTCTGGGTCCGGGTCACCGACTGGATCAATCGTGACAGCCAACTGGTCGGCAAGGACATGGATTTGTGGCCCGAGTTATGGAACCCGATCTCGCTGGCCTCCTTCCTGATCGGTTTCTGGTCAGCGATTTCGATTCCCATTTTCTGGGTCGGTTTTCCGGTGATGCTGCTGTTTGCCTTTGGACCGCTGGGGGTCTATTTCCTGATCCGTCGCGCGAAGCTGATTGAAACGCCCACTCTCCGCAACAAGCTTTCCACGGATGCCGCAACGGCCGTCGCGCTGCCGCAGGATGTGGGTCCGGAGGTCCAGTTTTCACCAGCTGGTGCGACGGGCGAAGACCAGCAGAAGAACCTGATCCGGGCGCGTCGAGCGGAACACTTTACCGACATGAAACAACTGGTCCATGACGCGGCCGGGAAGCGGTCCGAGGTGGTCATGCTGGATTACACCCGTGATCGCGTGAACGCCCGATTGCTGGTCGATGGGGCCTGGCATACCATTCCGCCAATGTCGCGGGATGTAGGTGATTCGATCCTGATTGCTCTGAAGAATCTGGCCGGCTTGAATCCCGGCGATCGTCGATCTCGTCAACTGGGTACCCTGGGAGCCAAACTGGCGGACAAGAAGATGACGCTGGAGTTGACAACCCAGGGTGTCAAAACGGGCGAACGGGTACAACTCAAGCTTATCGAACAGCGAAAGTCGGACTTGACACTACCCGAGCTCGGGATGTGGCCCGACATGATCAAAACGCTGGTCGGATTCACCAGTCAACCAGGGCTGGTGTTGGTTTCCGCTCCGCCGCGAAACGGATTGACAACAACCTGGCGGGCCGTCTTGGGCGCCAGCGATCGCATCACCCGGGACTGGGTAGCATTGATTGACAAATCCGACAGAGAAACGGATGTCGAAAACGTACACCTTCATCATTTCGATAGCGAAGCCGGGCAGACGGCCAACACGATCATGCGGAAAGTGTTGTTGTCGCAACCGGATGCAGTCGTCATTTCGGACATTTCGAATCGCGAGACACTGGACAAGGTCGTGGACGAAGCGAATCACCAGGAGCGTACCGTGGTGACTCGGGTCCAGGCGAATTCGGCGGCGGAAGCGTTGATCAAGCTGCATGCCGCCGCTGGAGACAAGACCGGTTTGACTCAGGCGCTTCGCTGCGTTGTCGGGCAACGACTGGCGCGACGGCTGTGCGACGCCTGCAAGGTGCCGGTTCAGGTCCAGCCCCAAATGATCAAGAAACTCGGCGGCGATCCACGGAAGACCAACACCTTGTACAACGCCTACAAGCTGCCGCCGCCCGAACAACGTGTCGATGAAAATGGCAAACCCATCGAGATGCTGCCCTGCAAGGTCTGCACCGGCATCGGTTACATCGGTCGGATTTCCATATTTGAGATGATCCGGGTGACCCCCACGATTCGTGAGGCGCTGCAGGGAAAACCGGATGTGGCCACGATCCGCAAGTTGTCGACAGAGGGTGGCGATCTTCCCATGCTGCAACAGGGTTACCGCCTGGCGTTGATGGGCATCACGACAGTCAATGAAATCCAACGCGTCATGAAAAACTGAGATGGCAAAATCGAAAGCTCGGGATTTGCCACCCATCCAATTTACGGCGGCCGGCAAAAACCAGAAACAACAGCAAGCCAATTTGGATGTCGTTACGCCTTCGCCAGGATTCCCCACGGCGGCTCATGTGGTATTCGACGCCATTGAGAAACGATCCGACACCACGGTCTTTGATTTCACGCCCCAAATTGTCAATATCCGTTATCGCATCAATGGCATTTGGCACAACATGCCCCCCATGGATCGGGAAACGGGTGATTACATGATGGCCACACTGAAACAACTGGCCGGCATGAATTACCGCGAACGACGGGCCCGCCAGCAGGGTGCCTTTCAGGCACTGGTGTTGAAGCACCGCTACAAATGCCGCCTGTTATCTCAGGGTGTTAAAACGGGTGAACGAATCGCGCTGTACATCGAGATTCCCAAGCCTCCGCTGGAAACGCTGGAAGATATGGGAATTCGACCCCAGTTGAAGCAGTCCCTGATGCAAGTGCTCAATCGAGACAACGGCATGTTGCTGGTTGCGGCCATGCCCGGCGAAGGTTTCACGACAACCTGGCGGGCGACGCTGGCAGCCTGTGACCGGTTCATGCGGGATTACTATGTGCTGGAGGAGTCATCGCGTGTCGAGCCGGAAGTGATCAACATCAAATCGATCACCTACGACGAAACGAAAGGGGAAACACCCTTTACCCCGATGCCCAATCTGTTATTGCAGGAGCCGAACGTTCTGGCCTTTACCGAACCGACCAGTGGTGCGGTGATCGACCAGATGACGGATCTGTCGGAGAAGAACTTCCTGGTGATGACCAGAAATCACGGCAAACATTGTATCGACGCGCTGCTGCGGATGATCGTGTTGAAGCCGAATGTGAAACGTCTGGCCCCCCAGTTGCAGGCCGTGCTGTGCATGCGGATCATCCGCAGGTTATGCAGCGAGTGTCGCGTTCCCTACCCGCCTCATCCGGGATTGTTGAAACAGTTGGGCATCCCACCCGGCCGGATTCGACATTTCTACAAGGCGTTTGAGTATGAACCGGGGATGGTTGACGAAAACGAAAAAGAGATTGAACCATGTACCCATTGTGCCGGCATCGGTTACCGGGAGCGGACCGGAATTTTCGAGTTGCTGATGGTCGACGATGCCTTTCGAAAAGCGCTGGTCGAAAACCCGCGGTTGGACCACCTGTCGTCAGTGGCTCGCGCCAGTCGGCATATCAGCATGCGGGACATGGGAATTCTGGAAGTGGCCAGCGGAAATACCTCGCTGGAAGAGCTGCAACGGGTGTTGAAGAAATAGGTGCTGACCATGACCGTATTGTATCCCCTGCTGGTATTCCTGATCATCGTTGGCATGACCTGGTGGCTGGGGTCGTGGAACATCATCATCAACCTGATCAATTTCTTCATCGCCGCGCTGGTCGCCAGCAGTTTTTATGAAAACCTGGCCGCGCGACTCGTCGCCTTCAATAGTACCTATGAGTACCTGGTCGACTTCATCGCTCTGTGGGTGCTGTTTGCGGTCACCTTTATCCTGCTACGTCTGGCGACCGACCTGTTGAGCCGGTACCAGTTGAAGATGAATATCTGGGCCGAATACGCGACACGATCGATCCTGTCGGTCTGGCTGGCGGTGGCGTTCATCTGTTTCGCCTCGTTTACACTGCATACGGCACCGATTCCTCCCGATCGCTTTGATCGCAACCCCAATCAGGGAATGTTTGGATTTGGGCCCGATCGCATGTGGATGGCCTTCGTTCAGTCGCGGTCGCGTGGCGCGCTATCGGAATCCCGTCAGGCATCCTTCCTGCCCGACTACCAGTTGCCAGAACATCCTGACGACGCCAGGCTGGGTGCCCGCGTGTTTGACCCGTTCAGCAGTTTTTCCGAGCGGTGGACTGCCCGCCGTCTGGAGCTGTCACAGAACAGTACGCTGCGCGTTGCGCGGTAGTGGTGGTTGCGTAATTGGCCGGCCGTGGTGGCGGGTTGGCCGCGCGAGAACCAGCCTGGTCAGGGCTTGCGTCTCTCTTTCGTCTCGGGAAGGCGATTCGGCCCAGGAGGGGAATCTCTGTTGTCGGCAGCGTTTACTGACGTAAGATAGCTATTGATAATGCAGTTTCAAATTGTTTTGCACGACCGTACAAGCTCGCATCGCAAGCAATTGCATCCTTCGATTGGATCTGTCGGTAGGCCGGTCCGTTGCTGTTGCATCGGGCTGGTACCATGAACGTGGATTCTGAACATGCTGTAGTGTGAGTCGCGCGGACGTAGCGCGTGTGCCGCACTCCTTTTCCCGATCGATGCGAACCAAAAGGCGCTACACCCAAACGAGACGCGCTACCGAACACATGCTCGTACCGACCCATTGACTGACAGGTGGACCATGGAAATTTACACCGCACGCGCCATCGCTTCAGGACTGCTTTCCGTTCTGGCTACGGTCTCCATGGTCGTTTCCGGATGGGGGTCAACGGACGAAACTGATGCCTGTGCCAACGGCCCGCTGCAGGAGCAACCGGATCGGATGCGGGAACTGATCCGCTGGACATTGGACGGGCCCAGGTTGGCCATCCGGAAAGACTGGAAGCCCATTTCGGACCAGCAGAAACAGAAAGAGTTCGACGCCAAGATCGAAGCCATGATTGAGCGTGGATTCGACGAAGCGACGGCCAGGAGATTGGCCGAACAGACACTGAAAAACCGGATGGTCGATGAACCGTTTGGCGCGGCGTTCATGCAACTGGCCCGCGGAAACTCGGGTCAGGGTCGATCATCGTCGGGCGATTATCACGAGTACCGTTTTCGTGGTCGCGATCTCCATGCTATCGGGGTATTGGAAAACGGGCGGATGCGGATTTCATTCGTCGAACAAAATGGACCCCGCCGCGAATGGTCGATCGACGATCGAGACGACGGCCACTTGATTTTTCGGTATTTCGGCGATGACTTTCTGGTGCAGATGACTCAGAAATCCGATGGCAGTATCCACCTGATCCGTGTCCAGGGCGTGAAAGCCGAATCGTATGTTGGTAAGAATTTCGCGATGTTGAGAAAGGAAAACCCGGCTCTGATCGAACAATGGTTGCTGCCGATGTTTGATCATCTCGGTTTCTCCCCACCGCTAAGCCATGCCAATCCGGTCGTCCGCCAGGCCGTAATTGAACAGCTGAAGGTCTCTGACCGCTTCGACCCCGACCGCTTCGACAAACTGCTGGTGGATCTGAACTCGGAGAACTTTGCCGCCCGGGACGCAGCGACTGAGACTCTACGTTCCCAGCGCGATTTGTATCGAGAGACGATCGCCCGTGCACTGGAACAGTCGGATCTGACCCTGGAGGTGCGAACACGTTTGAATCGTATCCTGCAAACCGATGCCACGGATAACGAAGTGGACCGGTTCATTCGCGAACAAGATCTGGTCAATTCGCCGGAGTATCTGGTAGGCCTGCTTACGCCGTCGGATGACGAATTGAATCAGCTGATTTGCCGACAGCTGGAGCGGATCACGGGCGAGTCGTTTACTCCGTCCCAGGCCCGGCAACGCTGGTTGAATCAGCCGGGTGGTAGCGGTTCTGTCCCGGTTGAACGTTGATGTGGAGCCGGCTGAGCTTCGATTGCCGACCCGGGCAGTGGGCGACTGTGGCCAGCGGCATCTGCGGACGGCGGTGCCTGCGTGCCTGGCTTATCGCCTTCGCCTGATGGTCGCGGTGGGCAATGGTTGTTCAGGGGGCCAGATTCTCAGGGCGAAAGATGTTCTACCAGCCGGCCGGGTGATCCCATGGCGTTGTAACCGCCGTCAATGTGCAGCACTTCGCCCGTGATTCCGTCGGACATGTCGGAAAGCATGAAGGAACCGACGCGGCCTACTTCTTCATGAGTGATGTTGCGACCCAGCGGAGCCACGTATTCGTACATCTTCAGCATGTCCCCGACACCAGCCGCGCTTCCCGCCAGTGTTTTCAATGGCCCGGCGCTGATCGCATTGACGCGTACTCCGGCTGGTCCCAGGTCGTACGCCAGGTATCGCGTTGCTGCTTCAAGAGCAGCCTTGCAGATCCCCATGACGTTGTAGCCGGGAACGCACTTCTCTCCACCAAAATAGCTCATGCAGGCAACCGACGATCGTTCCGACAGGATCGGACGCGCGGCATTCGCGATAGCGATCAAACTGTAGACGCTGACGTCCATCGCCAGACTGAAACCATGGCGGCTGGTTTCCACGGTATCGCGTTGCAAATCGTCGCGATCGGCAAAGGCCACGCTGTGCAACAGGAAGTCGATCTGGCCGAATTCCGCCTTGGCTTTGCCGATGAAACGGGCGATATCATCATCGTTCTGGACATCCACCGGTTCGAGGAACTGGGCCTGGCCTGCCTGTTCGCATTTTTCCAGGCATTTGGAGACACGGCGACGGTTTTTCTGTTTCTCATCGTCCGGTCGGTCGGGCAGATGCGAGAAGCCACAGAGACCACCTTCTTTCATGATCTCCTGGGCAATGGCCCAGGCGATGGATCGATCGTTGGCCACGCCGAAAATCAGTCCTTTTTTTCCTGCAAACAAACCCACGAGGCAACCTCCCCCGGTTCCAGATTGGATTGTTGAACGTAATCAAAGCGACTACGCTCTTATCAAGAATGGTAGTGTGAGTCCTTTGGCGCGGCAGCCGTTCCGGCCGTGACCCAGATCCGTTTGATAACAGTTTTACGGTTTAACAACAATTCCTGTTTGCCAATTCGCTGGATTCCTGATTGATCCGCATGCCCGCCACAAATCAGTTTGATCGAATTGAGTTCGATTCCCGTGGAGCCCGGCTGCTACCGTCGCTGACCGAGTTTGCCCTGTCGGTCGAGGATCGTGGTGAATTCCTGCGACAATTGGTGAAGACCATCCACCAATCCGAAACCGGGACCGACTTCACGGCGGTGGTTCGCGGCGTCAAGGGCACCTGGCGAACGCTGGCCTCCTGCGGCGAAGCCGATGACAAATCCTTGCCTTTTGAGTTGCTGTCCGGTGTTCTTGATCAGGATCAATATGAGGTGGCCGGTAACTGGATGGCGGTACCGGTAGACGTACCCAACGAGTCTGGACGGCTGTTGACCCAGAAATTCAATGGCCCAGTCATATCGACCGCCGCCGCTGAGTCCCTGGCCGCGGCCTTCGCTATCGCCGATTCCATATACCATCATCGGCGCGAGCCAACCCGCCGGGCGGATCGTCTGGCAGCCGTTCTGGAGTTGACCGCCAGGTGGAATCAGTCTCGCCAGACCGATCAGCTGCTGATGGAAATTGCGGAGGCCGCCACGCGGTTACTGCAGGCCGAACGCGCCACCATTTTTCTGCCCGATGCTTCTGGCAAATCCCTGATCGGGAAACCGGCCCTGGGCGTTGAAGGTGGACAGATCCGGATCCCGGCGGCGATGGGGGTCGTGGGAGCGGTAATGGAATCGGGGCAGCCGCAGCGGGTCGATTCAGACATCGCTGCCGAACAGGAACAGATTCATCGTGACGTCGATACGGAACTCGGTTTCGTCACGCATTCACTGCTGTGTGTACCCTTGGTCAATTCCCGCCAACGGACGATCGGGGCATTTGAACTGATCAATAAACAAGGGGGAAATTTCAGCGACGAGGATCAGCAGGCCTTGATCGAATTGGCCGCCCACGCGTCGGTCGCCATTGAGAACACGCAGCATGTAGAACACCTGGAATCGACCAACAAGGTCGTCGCTGATCAGGCTGCCGATCAGGTCCAGTTGATCGGAGAGTGCGGTCAGATTGAGGAATTGAAATCGACGATCGCGCGGGTGGCTCCCACCGATCTGGCCATTTTGATTACGGGCGAAAATGGTACGGGCAAGGAAGTGGTCGCGCAATTGATACACTACCACAGCGATCGTCGGGACAACGCGCTGGTGGCGGTCAATTGCGCGGCCATCACCGAATCGCTGCTGGAAAGCGAGTTGTTCGGTCACGAGAAAGGTGCTTTCACCGACGCCCATCAGGCTCGCGCCGGCAAATTCGAGCTGGCGGACCAGGGGACGCTGTTTCTGGATGAGATTGGCGACATGAGTCCAGGCGGGCAGGCGAAACTGCTGCGGGTACTGGAAGAAAAAGTCGTTGTTCGCGTGGGTGGATCTCAGCCAATCGCGACGTCCGCCCGCGTGATTACGGCCACCAACCAGGAATTAGCGGAACTGGTGCAACAGAAACGATTTCGCGAAGATCTGTTTTTCCGGTTGAACGTGGTCACGCTTCATCTGACGCCACTCCGCGACCGGGGTGAAGACGTGATTCTATTGGCCCGGCATTTCCTTCAGGAATTCTGCCGCCGCGCCCGCCGCCCGGTCCTGAGAATCTCCGCCCCCGCCCGGGATAAGCTGCTGAAACATCCTTGGCCCGGCAATGTCCGTGAACTGCGAAACCTGATGGAGCGAGTGTCCTATCTGTTGGTCGGCGATGTGATCGAGCCGCAGGATCTGGCGTTTGTCAGTTCACCCCGGCGTGACGATGCCACGATACCGATGGATCTTTCCCTGACCGAAGCCACTCGACAGTTCCAAAGCGACTATATCCAGAGACACGTCGACCGGGCGCGAGGCAACATGACCGAAGCGGCGGCACAGCTCGGATTGCACCGCAGCAACCTCTATCGCAAGATGCGGCAACTGGGCATGGGTGACGATCCGCAAACTGAAATGAAATCCCCCTGACCGCGCCACCGCGAAGGACAGACATCGGTCGCTGGGTGGTATTTTGCTGGCGGGCCATTAGAATTGTCGACAGTCATACAGCCAGGTGGATGTTTTTGTGTCGATAGCCGCAAACCAGCTTTATCATGGCGATTGCGTGGAGCTGTTGGGCCAGCTTCACAAACATTCTGTCGACCTGGTTTTCGCCGATCCACCATTCAATATCGGTTACCGATACGATGTGTATCAGGATAACCGGGGTCACGACGACTATCTGCACTGGTGTGGAAAATGGCTGGCCGGTATCAAGCGATGCCTGAAACCCCACGGCACATTCTGGCTGGCGATCGGTGACGAATTCGCTGCGGAATTGAAAATCCTGTCGCAACAACATGGTTTCTGCTGCCGCAGCTGGGTGATCTGGTATTACACTTTCGGTGTGAATTGCTCGCGCGGTTTCAGTCGATCCCACACCCACCTGTTTCACTTTGTCGTCGATCCGGCTGCCTTCACCTTCAATGCTGACAACCCCCGGGTTCGCGTGCCGTCGGCGCGACAACTGGTCTACGCCGACGCTCGGGCCAACCCTCGCGGCCGGCTTCCAGACAACACCTGGATCATTCGTCCCCAGGATGCTCCCGAGAGTTTTCGGACCGATCACGATACGTGGTATTTCCCGCGCGTGGCCGGGACCTTCAAGGAACGTGAAGGGTTTCACGGGTGCCAGATGCCTGAACAGCTGCTGGGTCGGATCATCCGGATTTCCAGCGATCCGGGAGATCTGGTGCTGGACCCCTTTGCCGGCAGCGGTACAACGTTAAGTGTCAGCAAGAAACTGGGGCGACGCTGGATGGGATTCGAACTTTCCCGGGAATACGTCGCCAACGTCAAAAAACGTCTGGCCGGCGTCCATGCCCACGATGAACTGACAGGGCCGGCGGATCCGCTCAAGAGCGCTCCGAACACGCGTGGCGGAAAAAAAAGGAAGACCCCGGTCCTGGATCCAGCGACGGAGAAACGGGTGCTTCGCGCCTACCGAAAAGCAATCGATGGTCATTCCGCTGACCATCTGTTGTGCGATCCGGAGCTGAACAAACGGTTTACCGCCGCCTGCCGCGATGAACAGGCAGCAGGCAATGAATTTTTCTGGAACAAGCTGATTCTGAAGCTGCGGAAATCGGGTCGGCTGCCGGCAGCCAGACGAGCTCGGGCGCGGATCACATTTGAACAGATGGATCCCTATCGTTTTGCCAGCGAAATCGCCACGCAGCTGCTAACAACCGATTTTGGGCTCTCTCTGGAAGATATCTTTTGCACCCCGCGGCAGGCCGCTGAATTCGATCGCATCGCCACCCGCTTCGCTCCCGGCTTCACACCGTTTCAGTATCGATGGGCAGCACTGGCCATTCGTAAACGTGCCAAGCAGGCGCGTTCGCGGGCGGTGTCTCGGTTTTCGGATTGGCGGCGGAGGAAATTACCGCGTCGCCGACCTTTGGATCAATGTCTATCCCACCGCTTCGCTGGACCGGGTGTCTATCTGTTGTTTGCCGAAAAAGAACCGCTGTACGTTGGCGAAACAGAAAATATTTCCAATCGGATTGAACACGTCATCGAGAATCGCCATTGGCGCGAGCTGCAACCTTCGTCCGTGGTCGTGTTGCGCGATAACGAACGGGACCGGATGGGGCTGCAATCGGCCATGATCGGCAGAATGGATCCCTTGTTGAATTTTCATTTACTGCATCCACAGGCTCGTGCCACCATGCGCTGATGCCAGATCTCCATCGTCAGAACCGATTGATTTCGCGGGATATGCGACGGTTTGGAATTCGACGCGTCTTTCTGCTATCACCACGATCGCCATCGCTGTCTGACCCGCTGGTTTGGTCCGGTCGCACCGGCCGCCAGGTACTGTTGGATTCGGGCCGTCGCGTGTCCATGCCAAGGGCGATTGGGTCATCCATTCGGACTGGGCATGCGAGCCTGCCAGACGGTCGTTTCGAGGGGCTTCAACGGAATCACAGCCGGCACCCCAGGTGTGAACGCGATCCGACTGCCCGTTTGCCGGTAGCCGGAGTCGAATGCGAACGGGTCGGAATTGGCCAGAATCGCCGGTGTACGTCGGCAGTTCAGGTCAGGTTTTGCCCTCGACGACGGCTGGCAGGCAGGTTAGAATTCGCGGTTCTCGATAGCTGGCCGATTGCATAATGTAGTTAGAGAATTCGAAAAATGTACGCGATTGTTGCTGACGGCGGACGTCAATACAAAGTCGAAGAAGGACAACTTCTGGACATCGATTACCGGGAACTGGAAGAGGGTGCTGATTTTGTATTTGATCGAGTGCTGGCTCTATCGGACGGCGAGAACTTCAAACTGGGAAGTCCCACGGTAAGTGGTGCGTCGGTGCAGGCGAAGGTGATTGGTGACCAGCCTGGGGAAAAAATCTACGTTCAAAAATTCCGTCGTCGCAAGAACAGCAAACGACGAACAGGTCATCGCCAGAAATATGTGAAAGTACAGATTTCCAGCATTGCTGGCTGATTGTACTTGCCAAAACGATTTGATGGCAATTTCCCGGCGCCCTATCGGGCTCACGCCGCGATGGTGAATAATGGAGCTTCGTTGCGTCGGCGAAGTTTCGTCCGTTCGCATGGATTCCTGTTCCTCCTTGTATTCTCGACCTGAACCATGTTGTTCGATCCAGAGAATCAGGCTATCCGCGGCATCATCGGCCGATCCCCGGCGATGATGGACGTGTACGACATGACGCTTCGTTCCGCGCGTAGCAATGCCTGCGTTTTGTTGTTGGGAGAGACGGGCACGGGCAAAGAGTTGATCGCTACGGCGCTGCACCAACTGAGCCCCCGCGCCAGTGGCCCTTTTGTGCGAGTCAACTGCGGCGCTTTGACTGAGAGTCTGCTGGAAAGCGAACTGTTCGGGCATGTGCGAGGGTCGTTTACCGACGCGGTACGCAATCGCACCGGTCGCTTCGAAGCGGCTCATGGAGGCACAATCTTCCTCGACGAGATCAATTCCACGTCGTCGACGCTGCAGGTCAAATTACTGCGAGTCTTGCAGGAAAAGGAATTCGAGCGGGTGGGCGACACCCAGACGTTGACCGTTGATACGCGCGTCATCGCGGCCAGCAACTGCGATTTAAGCCGGGAAATTGCGGAAGGTCGTTTTCGTGAGGATCTGTTCTGGCGGTTGAATGTCTTGCCCATTCACTTGCCACCGCTGCGTCGACGATCGGAAGATATTCCGCTGTTGATCGATCATTTCCTGAAGGTCTACAACGAAGCAAACGGTCGCCAAATCAACGAGGTGCATCCGGATGCGATGAGCGCCATGACCAGCTACCGGTGGCCCGGAAATGTTCGCGAACTGCAGAACTACATCGAACGGTCCGTAGTATTGGCGGACGGAGACGTGTTGACGCCGGAACTGTTACCCCGTTGCGTTCTGGGTGACGCACCCCAGGCAGACGCTGCCATTTTCCGCGCTCACGACGATCAATCCCTGATTCAGGAATTCGTCTACAACGGCATTCAGAAAGCGGGTCAGGAAGCGGTCGACCTTCATAAACGAATTGTCGAGCCGGTGGAGAAAGAGCTGCTGAAACAGGTTCTCGATGCCTGCAACCAGACTCAGACGCGAGCGGCCAGCTGTCTGGGCATCAACCGCAACACGCTGTACAAGAAAATGAAGGAATACGGTCTGGAAAAAGGCAGCGATAAAACGGGCAACGGCAAGGCGTGAATTGATGACCCTCGCGAGCGGCGTCTGACCATGGTCGTTCCACCCCGTCAGCTGCGGTCGCGTGGAGACAACCTGCCCTGCTCGGGCCGTGAGGCCGACAGACCATGGCGGTGGATGCCATTGGCCGTTTTCGGGGGCCATTTTCCCGGCGAGTTGGAATCAACGATTCTACGTCGCCGTCTTGCAGTTTCGATCCGAACTTACGCCGAGTCACATCGAAGCCTGCGTTACGGATTCGCTCGCCAACGAAAGGCACCCGGTCTATCCCGTTCCAAGGGGATCGATCTCTCAATCCGGGGCAACGACGAACTACTCCCACTCTTCGTCTACATCTTCGTCCCATTCTTCATCGTCCTCGTCCCAGTCTTCGTCATCTTCATCGTCCCATTCTTCATCGTCCTCGTCGCCCCACTCTTCATCGTCGTCGTCGTCCTCTACCTCTTCCCACTCATCATCTTCAAAACCCTCGTCGTCATCTTCATCGTCGTCATCGACTTCATCTTCATCGTCGTCTTCATCTTCTGTCGTCTTCATCTTCATCGTCGTCTTCATCGTCATCGTCATCATCGTCTTCATATTCGTCGTCGTCGTCATCGTCGACATACTCTTCGTCATCGTCGTCTTCAAACTCCTCATCTTCTTCGTATTCGTCATCATCCTCGTCATCATCCTCGTCGTCGTCATCGACGTCCTCAGCGATAACGAAGAACCCCTGGTTGGGGTTGGACGATGGCAGGTGGCAAATCAGATTGGCAACGGCCTCCTGGAACAAGTCGAGGGTCAGTGGCTGAAGAAGCTGGGTCACTACTTTCTCCTTGATCGTGGCTACTAACGAAACGAATGTCTGAACGGTGCACTACGTTACGGCGGATCCGGATTTGAATGGCAAGAAATTTGATCGGAATTGTCCCGATTCGGCAACCCTTGCCTGCTCAGCTCGTGAAAACGTGGCAAATCATCCAATGAGCGGAGTCCGAATTCAACCAGAAAATCCCTCGTCGTGGCATACAGAAAGGGCCGACCCAATTCCTCGCGGCGACCTTGGATTCGGACCAGCCCTTTTTCCAGCAGTTGTCGTAGCATTTCTCCACAGGCGACGCCGCGGATGGCCTCGATATCGGCCTTGATTACGGGTTGGCGATAGGCCACCACAGTCAGGGTTTCCATCGCCGGTTTGCTCAATCGGCCTGGTCCGGGCACATGATCCAGTTTTCGGAGCCAACTGGAAAACTGGGGTCGGGTCAACATCTGGTAACCGTCGGCCAATTTCTTGATCTGGAAGGCTCGGCCTGACTGATCGTAGCTCCGGTTCAACTCCCCAATCAGCGTCCGTGCCCGGGTACCATCTTCCAGTCCGGCAAAGTGGCTTAGCTTACGGGACGAGAGTGGTGCCCGAGCCATGAACAAAACCGCCTCCAGCCGCTGTCGGCAGGCCGCCGGATCGGCGTCCCATTTCGTTTTATGGTCTTCATTGCACATCTGCATTGATTTCGGCAATTTGACCTGCGTTCATGATTGAATCCAAGGTCGACGATTGGCTTACCGGGTTTTTTGAATAACATGGGATCTGACCGTATTCTACTATTCTGCACCAGCTGACAACCCTTGCGCCGATGGTTCGCGACCGATCGTATTGCCGATGGTGGATCGCTGCCGCCGCTGCGCTCATTCTGATTCCCCTGTTGTTTTATCTCATGGTCGGTGGCCGGATGACCGGACATGAGTTTTCGCCAGACGATTTTTCGCATCGCTATTTCTCATACAATCAAATGCCCTGGTTTCATCTACCGCTCAGGGGTATCGAGTATCGAGATGCTACGCCCGTGTTTGAACAGATGTTGTATGCCGATGGGCTGATTGGAAAAGTTAGTCAGGAAAAGCGATGGCATCTCGTCAGCGACAGTGGTTCGAATCCTCGCTCAACGGATTTTGACGCTCGGTTTCTGTGTCGATATCTCGATTTGAAAGACGAAAATGGAGAGTGTTTCTGGATCGGATGGAACCGGCGATACCCTGAACTGTCCAGTGAATTCTGGCCAATTATTGCCGATCTGGCTCGCGGCTATCTTTACCTGGATGTCGCCGCGATCATGCAACCGGCCATGTCGGTATCGGATGAATCCGTACCTCATTTCCGAGAGTACCTGGTGGAGACCGCCACTACGGCGTTCGTTCGGAAGGGGAATCAATGTCAGGTGCAAGAGAATGACGAACAGGCTATTGCCTGGTTCGACCGCGCGATCGAAATCCGACCGTCGGTCAAGGCATTTCTGGCCCGCGCGGTATCCCATAACCGATTAGGCAACGAAAAGTTGAGCGAACTGGATCGACAGCGAGCCAAGGAAATCATTGAGGCAGGAACGGACCTTGAGGAACATGCAACAGATCTACCTGGACAATAATTCAACGTCGTTCCTCGATCCGGCGGTTGCCAAGGCAATGTCCGAGTGCCGGGCGGCCGATTACGCCAACCCGGCTCAGCCAACATCGCGCCGGACAGCGAGCTCGTCGGTTTCTGGAAGATATCCGGAACGACATGCTTGCATTGCTCGGCGCGACGAATTTGGGGCCGCATGCCGACCATCTGATATTTACCAGCGGAGGTACCGAGAGCAACAACCTGGCGATTATCGGGCTGGCACATCAACCCGATGGATCAATGCCGTCAGCTCGACGGCTGCTGATTTCCGCCATTGAGCACCCTAGCGTCAGTAGCGCCGCCGACCATTTGGCTCGTCTGGGTTTTACAGTCGAGAAGATTGCCGTCGATCGAAACGGTGTGGTTAAATTGTCTGACCTGGCCGATAAACTGCGAGAACCAACCCGCCTGGTCAGCGTAATGCTCAGCGAACAACGAGACAGGTGTGGTTCAACCGGTTCGGGAGATTGCCGAATTGGCCAAAGCGGCGGGCGCGATCGTTCATTGCGATGCAGTTCAGGGAATTGGCAAGATGCACGTTGACTTTGGTCAATTGCAGATTGATGCGATGTCGCTGACGGCGCACAAATTCCACGGTCCGCGTGGCATCGGTGGGTTGATATGCCGTCATGCAATTCGACCTTTCCCCTTGTTTTTTGGTGGCTTCCAACAGATGGGTTTTCGTCCCGGTACGGAAGATGTGGTTTTAGCGGCCGGGTTTCGCAAGGCTTTGGAGGTTCATTTGGCCGACGCTGAAAATCGGGAGCAGCGTCTAGGCACCTTGCGCAATCGTCTGCAGCAACTGCTCTGTGGGGGATGCCAGCAAGTTTTTGTAATCGGCCGCGATGCTCCGCGGGCTCCCCACACACTGAACATTGCTTTTTCGGGAGTCAATCGACAGCAACTATTGATGGCAGCAGACATGGCCGGATTGGCCATTTCAACGGGGTCCGCCTGTGCCAGCGGCTCTTCTGAACCTTCCCCGGTGCTACGGGCGATGGGGCTGGAAATCGAGATCATTGAGGGTGCCATCCGGCTAAGCGTTTCGGTTCACACGACCGATCAGGAAATCGAATTGGCGGCCGATCGTATCGTCAAGATAATAAACGATTTACGACGACGAAAAACTGGTCGATTCGAAGTATCTCACGCTCGCTAATGGCGTCGAAAACCGGTATAATTCCGTGTTTGCAAGCGGCGATCTTTCTGGCGTGGTGAAAATGGACTTGGTGGGTGATTCTGCGACATTTTCATTGACTTGGGGTCGCCCCGATTTCCGCGATTCATCCTCCGAAAATGTCGGGTATGAGACCGCTTCGGATGTAGTCGGCTTTGTCGGCGATCACGCCAATATCGGCCTCAAGTCTCTTCAACAGCTGGCCAACTGGGGTCCGGATGTATGGCCACTGGTATTGCTTGGTTCACCGGGTACGGGAAAAACATCGTTGGCGTTGCAGTCGGCGAAACGGCTGGCGGTCTTGTCGGGTAAGCCGGAACTGGTCCTGAAAACCGCGGATTTCTGCCGCAGATATGCCAACGCGGTGGAAACGAATTGCACGGATCAATTCCGCCAGTCGGTTCTCGACAGCGGTTGTCTTGTGCTGGATGACTTGCAGCAATTGAAAAATCATGTTGCCGCGCAGAACGAACTGTCTACTTTGCTCGATCGATGCAAACTGTTGGCGAAACCGGTCATCGCGACCGCTGAGGAGGGTTGTTTTCGATCGGATTGCCTGTCGCCTCGCTTGTGCTCGCGGTTGACGGCCGGACTGTGCCTGAATGTAAAGCCTCCGGGTCGCGACGCCAGGCGAGTCTTGATACACCAGATGGCGACTGATTTCGGTTTCGACCTGTCCACCGACATGGTCGACTACCTGGCTTCGGTGTTGGCCGTAACCTGCCCGCGGATCCGACAGTTCTTTGTCCGCTTGAACACCTGGCTGCTGTCTTCCGGTCGGAAAGAGCAGAAGTACATCGATCGGAAATTGATTGACGAATTTTTGCGACCTGACGGCGATGGCGATGGAAAACACTCTCCCGATTCAATCATTCGCCTGGTCGCCCACCGTTTCAAAATCAAAGTAGTGGATCTGAGAAGCCATTCCCGAAAACAGTCGATCGTGCTGGCTCGAGGTGTTGCGGCCTATGTATTACGACATCAGTTCCAGATGAGTTTTTCTCGAATCGGCGACATGTTCGGTGGACGCGACCATTCGACGATCATGCATGCCATCAACCGTATCGAAAAGCTGATGAACGACAGTCACAACGAAATCCGTAACGTCGTTAATGAGATTGAACAGAAGACTCGGGAAAACGCGCTGCTGTCCGTAATTGAATAATGTTGAAAACTCGTCGAGTGTCGGATTGTCGATGTCAGGATCTTGTACGTTTCCAACTTCCACTAAAAGACTCCATGAAACCCTGCCACCTGGCGCTACCTGTTTCGACCGCGAAGCGACCAGCCCACGAACCGGTTATACACAACAACCAGAAAGCTGATTAACGCGGAAACGCCGGGCTAAAACGAATCCATCACCTGGTTATGAACAATTAAAGGCACTGTATTACTGATATCACTGAGAAAAAAACTACTAATAGATCAGGAACCTGCGCGTGAAAATAAAAATCAATCGAAACTCGTTTCAAAAGGTATTTCAGATTGCTTCGGTGGTGGCACCCGCTCGCAGTCCCAAGACCATTCTGCAAAACATCAAGCTGGAAGTTGGCCAGGAAGGCACGGTACTGACGGCGACCGATACGGAACTTGGTGTCCGCCTGAACGTCCCCGACGTGGAAATTGAAGTTGCCGGCGCGGCCGTGATTCCCGTTTCCCGATTGAGCATGATCCTGAGAGAGTCGACGGACGAGATCCTGGCCATCGAAGCGGATTCGGAAAGAATTCTGGTGACGGGCCTGAACAGCCGATTTGAACTGGCAGCTCATGATCCGGAAGAGTTTCCGGAAGTGGCCGAATTCGATGAAACCGACTACTACGAAGTCAGCGGCAGAGTCCTGAAGGAGATGATCAAGAGGACACTGTTCGCGACCGATGCCGAAAGCAGCCGGTATGCGTTGGGCGGGATCCTGTTGGAGATTGAAAACGACAAGATCATAGCGGTTGGCACGGATGGCCGACGCCTGGCCACCATGCAGGGGAGTATTCACAGAATCGGAGAGCCCACGACGGCGGTGAACGCGACGATCGTGCCGGCCCGGGCAATGAACCTGATCGAACGTCTGATACCCGATGGTGATGACACCCAGGTACAGCTGGCGCCACGATCAAATGACCTGCTCCTGCGGGTAGACGAGGGCGTTTTCTATACGAGACTGGTGGAAGGGCGATTCCCCAAATGGCGGGACGTGCTGCCCAGTCGTCAGGAAACGCATCGGATCGATATCCCGGTGGGTCCGATGTATTCGGCGCTGCGGCAGGCGGCTATCGTGGCCAATGAAGAAAGCCGCGGTATCGACTTCACGTTCAAGGACGGCTCGCTGGTTCTGACCAACACTACGGCCGAGGTTGGCCAGTCGCGAATCGAAATGCCGGTTTCGTTTGATAACGAGGAATTGACGATCACGCTGGACCACCGCTATGTGGCGGATTTCCTGAAAGTGTTACAGCCGGACAAGACCTTCACATTTGATGTGGAAAATGGGGAAGAGGCTGCCTACTGCCGAACGGACGATGACTATGGCTACGTGATCATGCCGCTTTCCAAAGAGCGACGCTGAAAGCTGGATACCGAATCCGGTATCGTCGACTACCACAGGATCAATGGGCATGCAGAGCGGAGCACAGCAGGAAAATCAGTCGGAATTCGACTTTGAAAACGCGGTGGATCAGGGGCGTCGGCGACGGGTTTATCGTCGGCGACCAAAGCAGGCCCGGGAACTGGTCAACCAGATCATCGCGCGACGCGGCATTGCCGCCGAACAAACAAAGGATCAACTGCAGCAGGTGTGGGATTCGATCGTCGGAGTGGATGTCGCCAACCAGACCCGGACCGGATCGGTTCGACGAGGTGAACTGGAAATCATCGTGGCGAATTCCAGTCTGATGCAATTTCTGAGTTTCCAGGAAACAGACTATCTATCAAAAATCAACCAGAACATGCGATCCACGGAAATCAAGAAGCTTCGTTTTCGCATAGGAAGAATTAATTGAACTCCATGGCCAAAAATCAGCCCAAAGCAGAATATCAGGGTGAAGACCTGCAACGTCTCTCCGATTTGGAGCACGTTCGCGAGCGACCAAGTATGTATATCGGTGATACGACCGCCCGAGGTTTGCACCACCTGGTGTACGAAGTCGTAGACAACTCGATTGACGAGGCGATGGCGGGGTTCGCCACCCGGATTCTGGTCACCATCAATTCGGACGGTTCGGTCACCACGCAGGACGACGGCCGCGGGATTCCCGTAGATATCCACGAACAACTGACGCAGCAGGAAAGTCGAGAAATCACCACGCTGGAAGGCGTGATGACCTTCCTCAAGTTTGGAGGCAAATTTGAAAAAGGGGCCTACCAGACCTCGGGGGGACTGCACGGAGTCGGTGTGACCGTCGTCAATTTCCTTTCCGAATGGTGCGAAGTCGAAGTTTACCGGGATGGCTTCATCTATCAACAGGAATATGAACGAGGCTTACCAAGTGGACCGGTGACCCGAGTCGGCAAAACGGACAAGGTCGGCACCCGCACAACCTTCAAGCCGGATTCCCAGATCTTCCAGACCACCAAATTCGAATACGGCATTCTGCACAAACGACTGCAGGAACTGGCGTTCCTGAACAGCGGTGTACGAATCATCTTCAAGGATGAACGCAATGATGAAGGAGACGAATTCTGCTATGAACGCGGGATCATCGAATACGTGGAGTATATCAATCGATCGAGCGATCCATTGCACACGGAAGTGATTTACTCGAATGACGATCAGGATGGCGTCGAATTCGAAATTGCGCTGCAATACACCAATGACATCACAGAAAACGTGCATTCTTACGTCAACAATATCCATACTCATGAAGGTGGTACGCACGTTTCCGGATTTCGTACGGCCTTGACCCGAGCGTTGAACAGTTACGGCAAGAAGAACAATCTGTTTGGCAAGATCGTGGTCACCGGCGAGGACTTTCGCGAGGGAATCACGGCTGTCATCTCGCTGAAGGTACCGGAACCGCAGTTCGAAGGGCAAACCAAAACGAAACTGGGAAACAACGAAGTAGAAGGCATCATCAATTCCAGTTTCGGCGAATTTCTGAAGACGTTCCTGGAGGAAAATCCGAAGGAGGCCCGAACGCTGATCAGAAAAGGTGTCCAGGCGGCCGAAGCACGGGAAGCCGCCAAGAAAGCCCGGGAACAGGTTCGCCGCAAGTCGGTGCTGGGTGGTGGAGGATTGCCCGGGAAACTTCGCGATTGCCTCAGCAGTGACGTGGAAAAATGCGAACTCTATCTGGTGGAAGGTGATTCAGCCGGTGGCAGCGCAGAAGGCGGCAGGTTGAAGGAGTTTCAGGCCATCCTGCCGTTGCGAGGAAAAATCATCAACGCCTACAAAGCGCGTGAAGACAAGGTGCTGGCCAATGAAGAAGTACAAAGCATCATCAGCGCGATTCGCGTCGGCATTGGCGAAGATCAGGATCTGTCAAAACGCCGCTACGACAAGATTATCATCATGACCGATGCGGACGTGGACGGATCGCACATCCGTACCCTCCTGCTCTGCTTTTTCTATCGCCAGATGTACCAGCTGATTGAAGCCGGAAAAATCTACGTGGCACAACCACCATTGTTCCGGGTCAAGCACAAGAAAGGAACCTACTACGTGCAATCGGAAGATGCGATGAAGCGGCAACTGATGGAACGCGGACTGCACGAAGCTGTACTGGAAACCGAAGAAGGTACGCGGGTCGAAGGCCCCGACATGGAAAAGCTCTGTCGGACGCTCAGTGGCATGGAGGATGCCATCACGACGCTGGAACGACGCGGCGTGAATCTGAGAACCCATTCGGAACGGCGAAATCTGGAAACCGGTCGGCTGCCCGTGTTTCACGTTTTCTTCGGAACGGAGGAGGCGCTGGTTCACCAATCGGAAAGAGCTGGATGATTTTCTGCAACAACGGGAAAAAGAACTCGGAACGGAAATAACGGTTGATTCCGGCCAGGAAGATTCACAGACGGGTAGTTCGGCAGTCAGCGAGACCAATGGTGCTGCGGAACGCAACTTGCAGATCATTGAATTTCATGAAGTCCGGACGATCAATGCCGGACTGAAAAGCCTGCGGGAAATGGGCTTCGACGTGGAAGCGCTGTTGACGGTGGAGCGAACGGGGATCCAACAACCGCGTTTCGTGCTTCGCCGCGGCGATACGGAAACCTCGCTGGACGACCTGCGAAGCCTGCCGGCCACGATCCGTGCGGCGGGTGAAAAAGGAATGACGGTCACGCGGTTCAAGGGACTCGGCGAAATGAATGCCGAGGAACTGAGAGAGACAACACTGGATCCGGAAAACAGAACGCTCGTTCAGGTGCGGATGACGAACGCCGCCGATGCCGATGACATGTTCCGTATCTTGATGGGAGACAAGGTCGAACCAAGAAGGGAATTTATTGAGAAACACGCCTTGGAAGTCAAGAATCTGGACGTCTAAATCCAGGACAGTCGCCCTTCTCAGCCGAATGTCGTTTGCAAATCGGAAAAGTCCAATTTAAATGGAATCCAGTCAGCAAAGAGAGTTTTTCCTGCCTGCTGCTGGTCAGAACGACGTGAAACCTCAGAACATCCTGGCTTTTGCTTTATCCCTTTCGGTTACCTTGTCGGAACTGCCTGCCCAGGGCCAGTCGGATCAGACCGTCGGGGGTCGACTGGTCGTCGCCGGCGATCAGGGGGGCATCAGCACAATGGAACTGCAGGGGGTCGTGCGGACGCGGAACAAGTACTCGATCGTCGTCGAATCGGGAAGCCAGCAATATCTGGTCAGGTTTACCCGTAGCACGCGCGTGATGCTGAAATTGGCCAGTCCCAGAATCTTTTTTGACAAGCAACAACTGATTACCCGCGTGGAAGGCGATCCCAAACAGTTTCGGGCGTTCGAATTCCAGACCCCGCTCTACTTGCGGACCGAGTTCGATCATCGGAATCAGTATCGGCGAGTCATGGCGATGCCGGTGAAACGCCTCTCCAATTATGTCCTCTCCAATGAACTACCCGCATCCCCGCGCAATGAAGGTGAATGGATGGTGACGGGTAAACTGACCGCCGGGCTTACCAACCGTCAGATCAAGCTGGAAACCGGGGAAACGGTGTACGACGTTATCCTGGCCAAGCGGGGCCGCCTGACGGGTTTTTCGATTGCAGAGCTGCTGGCCGACAAAACGGCCGTGCGCATACAGGCCGCCACCGTCGGCGATCAGATTGACGCCAGGGAGATTTTGTTCTGGCCGATCGCCGACACAGATCGCCGTCCAGACGAAGGTTGATGCTAACGATGCTCTTCCAACACACCGCCAACGTTGACGCCAACGGGAAATACGTAGGTAACCAGCAGCTTTTCAATTAGCCCTTCGCCGTTAGAATCTTAACCGGACGGAGACAACGAAACAGGATTCCTGCTCATGAATCGACCACCCATTCGTCGCGACCAATTGGCGGCGGGAGAATCCTTGTGTCAGTATTGCACGGCCAAATGCTGTCGCTACTTCGCGCTGCCCATCGAAACGCCAGAGGACTACCGTGGTTTTGAGTACATTCGCTGGTATCTGTTGCATGAGGCGGCAACGGTTTTTGTCGATGACGATACCTGGTACCTGTTGGTGCACACGGTTTGCAAACACCTGCAAGACGACAATCGTTGTGGAATTTACAATACCCGGCCGCAGATCTGTCGGGATTACTCCACAGCCGAGTGTGAATTCGAAGAGAACCATACCTACGAGCAGTACTTCGAGATGCCCGAACAGATCGCGGAATACTGCGATGCGGTGTTTGCGAATCATCCCGGTCATCCGAATTTTCGCAGCCCACGTCCCGGTCTGCCAATTCTGTATGCCATGCCAAACTGACAAGTTATCGGGAACGCCAAGTCCGGCAGATTCGCAAACAGACAGCCGTTCGACCGCATGGGCCGCGCACGTCCACGCCGATTTAGCTGCCCAGGCCATCAATCAACTTCCATGAACAAAAATCAGCTGATTCAACCAAGAACGTTGAAGGGGTTCCGGGATTACCTGCCGGAATCGATGATTCCCCGCGAACGGCTGATGAACACCGCTCGACGCGTTTACCGTTCGTACGGCTTTGTGCCAATCGAAACGCCGGCATTGGAGTACGCGGAGATTCTTTGCGGCAAGGGCTCGGAAGAAACCGATCGTCAAATGTTCCGTTTTACGGATCACGGTGGCCGCGACGTGGGCCTGCGTTTTGATCTGACCGTACCTCTGGCCCGTTTCGTGGCTGAGCACGCCAATCAGATCGGGATGCCTTTCAAACGCTATCAGATCGGCCCGGTCTGGCGCGGTGAAAAACCGCAGGTGGGACGATATCGAGAGTTCGCACAATGCGATTTTGATACGATCGGCTCCCGTTCCATCACCAGCGATATCGAGACCGCCCTGGTGATCTTCGATCTGATGAAAGCGATTGGTTTCGAGAAATTCACAATTCGCGTCAACAACCGCAAGGTTCTCAACGGACTGTTGCAAAAATATCAACTGCAGGAATTTAGTACGGAAATTCTCCGCTGCATCGACAAACTGCCCAAGTCAGGTCGCGAACAGGTTCAGCGGGAAATTCTTGCTGTGACCGGAACGACGCCAGCACAGGTTGCCCAGATCATGCGTTTGGCGGAACTGAAGGGAAACAACGCTGTGATTTTGACTGAGCTGCAGCCTATCTGCGAGGGCAACGAACTGGCCAGCGAAGGATTGACGGAACTGCGACAGGTGGTGGAAGCGGTTCAGGCACTGGGGATCGAAGACTACCTGAACGTCGATGTGTCGATCGCGCGTGGTTTGGACTACTACACCGGCACAATCTACGAAACCTTCCTGACTGATTTGCCCGGGATCGGCAGCGTATGTTCCGGGGGGCGATACGATAATCTGGCCGAAATGTTTACCAACCAGCAGTTGCCAGGCATCGGCGCGTCCCTTGGCCTGGATCGGCTATTGGCCGCCATGCAAACCCTGGAAATGATCCCGCTGACGGCCACCACCGCCGAGGTCTTGATTGTCCAGTTTGACGAGGAATATCGGAGTCAATATCTGCGGCTGGCTCAACTTCTGCGAATTGCCGGCATTGCGACCGAAGTCTACCCCACGGCAAAAAAACTGGGCCATCAATTCAAGTATGCCGATCGACGTGGATTCCAATATGTGATCGTGGCCGGTCCCGATGAGATGGCGTCGGAAAAAATTCAATTAAAATGTCTCCAGGACGGTTCACAACACGAGATTCTGATCCAGGATGGATATCAGGCGGTCGTCCGTTGGCTGGAAGAGCGATTGAAGGACCGAATCGGATGAAAACACCGCCGCGATGTGCTTGTCCTGTTGGGATTACGCGGTTGGCCACAACGTGTTGCAGCGCGGTTCATGCCGAACAAACCGTACGCCAGGGCGCGAGACGGTTGATATGCTGCAAAACCAGCAGTTCAAGATGGACGGCCATAGTGGATCCTGGTTGGATCGTATGGTAACTTCGCGTCGCCAGGTGGATTCAGCCGTCAGTCGATTTCCGGATTGGTAATATGTCAAATTTATTGAACCTGCTGCTGGCCCAGGCAGAAGAAACGACGGGCTATGCTCAAACGGAATACCTCACGGCGTACGGACTGGTCGCCGGTCTGGTCCTGTTGGGATTGTTAGCCGTTTGTATACCTCGGCCTCGTCAAAAGCACTTTATCGAACCCGAGCAGGTGGAAAAGAAGAAGCCGACCCGTCGTCGATGATCGATGGATTTCTTTCTTTCAGGAAATCTCGCTCACGGCCGGCTTGTCCGATTCCGGACCAGCACGGCCAGCATCCAAAGACTGCTGAAAAAGAGCATACAGGCCATCACGATCAGCGGTCGGGCAGGCAGAAACCGGCTACCGGTCAGCGTACCGAACGCCAACAGCAACGCCCATAGCAACAGCACAGCGATAACGGTCATCACCGCTGGCCAGCCGGAAAACCTGTCGCGTTGGTATCGCTTGCCCGTCAATTTACCGCAGCTCCTGTTGGCTCAGACCCATTGGCGGGTCGAATTCAAGGCCTCGTTGGTTCATGTGGAATCCGAAGTAGCCCGATCCGATCCAACCTGATTACACTTTAGCCACGGCATCATGCTGCGAAGCGAGGCTCCGACCTGATCAATCGTCAGATTGCGATTGCGTTCTCTAAACTGTCGCAGTTCTCGGTCGTGTTGATCGTGTTGGTTGACGAACTGATTCGCAAACAGACCGCTTTGGATTTCAGCCAGGATTTCCCTCATCGTCTGCCGAACGTGGTCGTCAATCACGCGGGGACCACGAGTGTAATCGCCATATTCAGCGGTGTTGGAGATCGACTCGCGCATGCCTGCGATGCCGACGGTATGCAGCAGATCGGCGATGATTTTCAATTCATGCAGGCATTCAAAATAAGCCAACTCGGGTTGATAGCCCGCTTCGACCAGCGTTTCAAAGCCGGCTTGCACCAGGCTGGCCAGTCCTCCGCACAGGACGGCTTGCTCGCCAAACAGATCCGTTTCCGTTTCGGCAGCGATGGTGGTTTGAATCACACCGGCCCGGCTGCCACCCAGGGCTGCCGCATACGCCAACCCGATTGACAACGTTTCTGACCGCGCGTGGTCATCGGTCGCAATCAGGCAGGGAACACCTCCCCCTTTTACATATTCCTGCCGCACCATGTGCCCCTGGCCCTTTGGTGCCACCAGCAGACGATCGATCTCGGCGGGCGGCTGCACATGCCCATAATGAAAGCTGAAACCGTGACAGGTCATGACAATGTTTCCCGGCGACAACTGCGGCAGGATCTCCTGGCGAAATGCCTTGCCGTGAACTTCGTCCGGCAACAGGATATTGATCAGATCTGCCTGTTCGGCTGCCTCAGGAATTGGCACCGGCGAAAACCCATCTTTTGTCGCAGCTTCAAATCCTGGCCCCGGTTGACGTTGTCCAACAATGACCTGGCATCCGCTGTCGCGAAGGTTCAGGGCATGCGCCGAACCTTGAGAGCCATATCCGATGATGGCGATGGTTTTGCCATTCAACAGTTCAATATTGGCATCCTTCTCGTAGAATATGGTGGTCGGCATGAATAACGCCTTGTGATTTCAGGGAAAACGGAACGCAGAAGTCTTGATTCTAATGATCATGGTTGGATGTTAAATGCAGTGGTTCGAAAAACTGTCGCGTCCCGGTGCACAGGTCGGTTGCGGGTTCATTCTGGCTCAAGCCGCATTGATCTGTGTGTTGCTGTTGATCAACGGGTTTCTCGTTCGATCCTTCATCCATCTGGATTGGGGTCAGGAAGTGCGAATTTCCCAGGCTATCCAGCTGATCCTGCCGGTGGTCCTGGTTTTCGTTGAGCTGTGGCTCCTGGATCTGTTCTTTGCCGGAACCACGCGAAACAAAACGTGAACCGTAAAGAGAGACGGGACCGTCCAACCATTCTGTCGGTCATACCCGCAGAAAGTTAAAGGCGAGCGTCATTGGCAACAAATCCGCATCGTAAACGAAACGGAATTCACTTCACGCCACCTGACCTGGCAGATTTCCTGGCTCGGCAAACCTGGCACCCGGTCCGATCCAATTTCTCAGACGTCATTCGAATTCTTGATCCCGCCTGCGGTGATGGCCAGTTGCTGGAATCGCTAGTGCGACTGATACCGTCAGACAGGATGGTTGAGGTAGTCGGTTTTGAAACCGAGAGCGCGGCGGCGGCAGCCACCAAAAAACGAATTGATCGTTTCAAGCACTGCCGGTCTGATATCCGCAATCAGGATTTTCTGGAATTTGCCGCCGCCGGGCCAGCTGGGGAATACTACGATATCGTCATTACCAATCCGCCTTACGTCCGCACCCAGCAACTGGGTCAGAAACGATCTCGCGAGTTGGCCCGCCAGTTCCATCTGACCGGTCGGGTGGATTTGTATCAGGCTTTTACTGCGGCGATCACCCAGTTGCTGGTCGAAGATGGGTTGCTGGGGCTGCTGACATCGAATCGCTTCATGTATGTGCAATCGGGCATGGCCATGCGATCGCTGCTGCAGCAGCGGTTTGAATTGTTGTCCATCTTTGATCTGGGAGATACCGGGTTTTTTGATGCCGCGGTTCTGCCGGTCGTCGTCATCGGGCGGAAATCGGAACGGGGATCGGCCAATCGAGTATGCCAATTCACGCGAGTCTGCCGGCGGGAGCGACATTCAAGCGACGGCGAGCAGGCCACGCGAGCACTGCTTGGCGCGATCGGGTACCCGGATGCGAGGAACCCGATCGAAGTTTCAAACGATCACCGGATTGAACGGGGTCGATTGGAATGGGACAGGACAGCCAAACGGCCGTGGACGCTGAGCAATCGCAGGAATCGGCGGTGGCTGCAACGGATCGCGCGTTACCAGGTCGCTTCGTTTTTCGATATGGCCGACATCAGGGTCGGAATCAAGACGACGGCCGACGCGGTATTTATCCGGGACAACTGGGACCAGCTGGATCGGCAGCAGCGTCCGGAAGACGATCTGTTGAAGCCATTGATCACCCATCAGGCCGCCGAGCGCTGGTCGGCAAGAACGCCGCAAAAGAGGGTGTTGTACCCCTATCAGGACGATCCCCACAGAAAGACGATCGAACTCGAAAGGTATCCTTGTGCGGCCCATTATCTGAATCAGTACCGCGAGCGACTCAGTTCACGCGGATATCTGATCGAAGCGGGACGCCGCTGGTTTGAATTGTGGGTTCCCCATCAGCCGCGGGCCTGGACGGCAACGAAACTGGTTTGGCCGGACATCTGTGAACATCCGAAGTTCTTCCTTGATCGATCCGGAGCGGTGGTCAACGGAGACTGTTACTGGGCACAATTGAAATCCGGGATCGATTCCGACTGGCTGTACCTGATGTTGGCCGTGGCCAATTCGACGGTGGCGACCCAATTCTACGACTACCGCTTTCACAACAAACTGTACGCCCGTCGCCGACGGTTCATGACGCAGTATGTCGGAGAATTTCCGCTGCCCGATCTTTCGAGGCCAGTTTGTCAGGAAATCGTCAACCATACTCAAAGGCTGCTCGATTCGCCGCCGGATCGGGTTGCCCGCATTCAGACAGAATTGCAATGGCTCGTTGAACAGGCATTCGATCTGCCAGCATCCAGCTGGGAAGCGGTTACATGTTGTCAACCATGATTCCGTAGACTTCATAGGCGTGTGTCAGGAACTGTTTGATGTCGGCAGGGGCGACTCGCCGACCCGGTCGGTAAATGATCAGTGCGCTCTGTTTCGCCTCCACACTCAGGCCGGGATGATTTTGAAAAAACTCCAGGACGGCGGGTTTGAATAATTCTCGCACCGCGGTCTCATTGAGGCTCTTCAAGACGAACATGCCAGAGAATCCTGGATGGGAATCGAAATTGATGTCACTCATGCCGATCAGGCTGCCAAGTTTGTCCCACATGTATTCAGGGCGGAGTGTGAACTCCGGAATTCGTAGATCGTCGGAGTAGAGTGCGGCGACTGTTTGCTGGTGGGTGTGGCTATGTTTTCCGGATCCGGTGGTATAGCGATAGTCAAAAATGGAAATCGTCACGTCGTCCGACGCACCCTGAATCAGCCTGCTCTGCTTTCGTCCCCGACCCTGATTGAAAAGTGCGAACTGGGCCAAACTGCGCTGTCAGGTCACTGGAGCCTTCCGGATGGAAAGCCAAGCCCAAGTCCTCGGCGACCTGACGCAGTTCTTCTCCTCGTTTCCGGTCCAACCAGTAAGAAACAAGAATAATGGCCCCGATCGCCGAGGCAATTCCCAGGACTATCAAGAAAACTTCCATTTGGCCCTCGCCGATCCATTCCCGATCCGTTGCCCTGCCCCTGGCGCACAGCGATAATTTTCTGGATAATATCGTAATCCAAACCGGCCTGCTTTTGACAGAATCTGGTTGACCTCAGCGGCCGCCTAGTACTACTGCTTCGTCAGACCTGAAATGACATTTGGCCAGATTGCCAATCACCCGCATGCCCGCTGCATGGACGTGTAGCGTATGCCGCACCCATTTTCCCGATCGTTGGGAACGAAAAGACGCGGCAACCGCCCGAAAATGCCGGCGATTCGACAGGCGAGTCAACCGGTTGTGCTCAGAGGGTCGCCGAGGCGACAGCCTGGGCCGGTCAAATGCGGTGGTAGCGGTGATCGGTCAAAGGCATCGAATCGCCAGATGGCAGGTAGTCAGCCTGCTGAATGACTTCCATGGCCAACGATCGGTAATCCTGGGCTCCATTGGAATCGGGCGCGTATCGAAAGATCGATTCACCATAGCTGGGGGCTTCGGCCAGGCGGATATTGCGCCGAATGCGGGTGTCAAAGCTCTGTGCCTCCGACCAAACCGAATTCGTATTTCGCTCCTCCAACAGGAACTGTTCCACGTCATTGACGACTTCCGCCGCCAGACGCGTGCCACTGTCGTACATGCAATACAAAACACCGGACAGGATCAACTTCGGATTCAGCCGCCGGGCCACGAGCTCAATCGTCTTCAGCAACTTGCTCAAACCATGCAGCGCCAGGAAATGAGGTTGCAAAGGCAGAAAGACTTCGTCGGCCGTCGTCAAGGCGTTCAGTGTCAAGACACCCAGCGACGGCGGACAGTCGAGGATCACATAGTCAAATTCATGATCAAACCTGCTCATCGCATCGCGAAGGATGATTTCGCGGCCAACTTCGCCCGCCAGTTCCATCTCGGCGGCGGCCAGATCAATATGAGAAGGTGACAACCACAGATTGCGATCGACCACATGAATGACCGTTGCCAGGTCGTCGTGACCGGTCAGGACATCGTACATGCTGGGATCATCTCCAACCATGGTGATGCCCAAATGCAGTGAGGCATGGGCCTGGGGATCCAGATCGATCAACCAGACCCGTTTTCCGGCTTCTGCCAGCGCGGCGCTCAGATTTACGGCGGTGGTGGTTTTGCCGACCCCGCCCTTTTGATTGATGATCGCGATCGTGCGCATGGCAGAAACTCCTTTTTCCGCTGGATTTCGTGACGCAGGAGTATAATGGCAATCGAAGAAGTAAATCCAGATTGAATGGCGGCCGTTGTTTTGCTAGCGATCAAATTCCAATTCCGAATACCGATCGGTGCCTGATGACGTCGTCCAAACAACCCGGATCGAATCGGCCAACCGAGTCGATGGACGGCGGAATGAAAGCGCGTGGATCGAATTTCGCAACCACTTCATGGTCGATGGTACTGGACGCAGCCGGTTCCAGCGGCAGCCAGACCACATCGGCTCTCGCGAATCTGTGCCAGACCTACTGGTATCCGTTGTACGCCTTTATTCGACGCAAAGGCTACTCATCGTCGGACGCGGAAGATTTGACGCAGTCGTTTTTTGTTGAATTACTGGACCGGGATCGTTTGGCCGTCACTGATCGTGGCCGTGGTCGCTTTCGGACGTTTCTGCTTGCCTGCCTGGACAATTTCCTGAAAAACCAGCGCCGGCATGCGGAGGCGGCGAAACGAGGAGGGGGTCGCCAGATTTTATCGCTCGATTTCGAGGCGGCCGAAAACCAGTACCATGGCATGGAGCCGTTTCATGAATGGACACCCGAGAGAGTTTTTGACCGCACCTGGGCGATGGCGGTTCTGAAACAGGTGCTGGAGAGTCTGCAACAGCAATACACCGATTCGGGAAAAGGCCAGCTGTTCGACGCGTTACGAGACCACATTGCTGGAGGATCATCACCGGCCTACCAGAAAGTCGCTGAGGAATTGGGGATGAAGGAGGGGGCCGTCAAGGTTGCCGTTCACCGCCTGCGCGAAAGGTACGGGCAACAGTTGCGGCTGCAGGTGGCCAGAACCCTTGACGAGCCAGAACAGGTAAACGAAGAACTTCGCTACCTGTTTGAAGCGCTCGCCAGTGAACATTAGGACGAGTCGTCTGACTTGATGAAAGTCCAGGAATCAATTACTCGCAGTCCACTATCCCGGTGGCCAGTTCAGCTGACGGCCACCCAATATGTGGAAGTGCAGGTGATCAACGGACTGTCCACCCTGTTGGCCGCAATTCGCTACCACGCGATAACCCTCATCCAGTTGCAACTGGTTGGCAACATCGCGGACGGCCATTAACAATTTTCCCGCCAACCATTCATCTTCAGCGGTCAGCGCAGCCACGCTCACAATTTCTTTCCGCGGAATCACCAGCACATGAACCGGGGCTTGTGGATCGACATCGCGAAAGGCAATACAGTATTCGTTTTCATAAACGATATCCGCCGGGATTTCGCCGTCGAGTATCTTCTGGAAGATCGTCTTGTCACTCATCAAACTGCTCGTTCCTTTACGGACCGTTGAAAGACCGACTGAAAAACTGATTGAATCGGTCATTGTACCAACTGTCCGCACGAATGGTTTGGGGGCGAAAAGGAAGCCGCGGGACTCCACTGAAAATCTCATACGGTCGTACCAACCTGACCGGTCCATTCGCCAGATCAACGAGCCGACGGCAACCGCACCCTTGACTCGTTGGCCCCCCTCGATGACGCGTTGACGGCGTTGTCGTTGGGTCAGTAAATGGGTTGGTTGGCGGATCATTTTTGGCCACTACGCCGTCGGCCGCCTGCCAGCCGGTTTGCCACCAATGTCCCCCGCCCAATTGAGGGAGAAAAGTTGTCGGAACTCCTTTTTTTCGACGGCAGCTGCAAGCGGGAAAGTTCGAAAGCCCGGACATTTTGGGAGAATCTTCAATACATTATCGTGGAAATCGTCGATTTCAAGTGATACAATTTAGCCGTTGAATGGGGGCATTGACCGATCCTAGGTTGGAGCGTGCGATGCCGCCAAAGTTTTTTAGAGAGTAGATAGAAATGGCAGAAGGTACAATCAAGAAGCTGGCGGATAAGGGCTTCGGTTTCATTGACACAGGATCAAACAAAGACTTGTTTTTCCATATGTCAAATCTGGACGGAGTTCGTTTTGAGGAGCTTCAAGAAGGCCAGAGAGTTGAGTTTACCCGGGGTGACGGCCCCAAAGGGCCCGTTGCTGAAAACGTCAAGATTATTGGCTGAATTGGATCTGACAGACTGGCAAAGCTTTAAGTTTTATTCGCAGCTTTTACCATCTACCTACTGGGACGACACCGCCGATCTTTATGGTCGGCGTTTTTTGTTGATCACGACCGCTTGAATTTCGACGGCATGATGAAGTCGATATGTCCTGGTCGTCTTGAACGCAATGCACGGGGAGTCTGCGAAACGCCGTTTTGGCCAGCCCCGGCAAACCTGCATGTCCAAGCCGTCCCGGTCCAGGGACTACCGTTCATTGCTTGACTTTCGCGATTCTTCCAGCCACTGGTCGGTACTGTCGGCGTCCACTTGTCGACAGGCCGCTTCCAATTGATCGGCAATGGAACCCAGATCACGCTGCCAATCTTGCTGCTCAAGGTCGGCAGGACACAGCATCGCAAATTCGTCGATCAGCAACACCATGCGGAGCAGATGACGAAAGATCATCCCTTCCTGTTTCTGGAGCTTGTTGCTGGTGATGTACTTGTTGAAATCGCCTCCATAGACCAGTAATTCGCCAGCGACCCAGCAGGGCCACACCCGTAGATCCGACACGTCGGGAAAATCAAATTGGAACAGCCGTTGCAGTTTGTGCGGCAGCGTCAAGATCGCCGCCTGATCGTCGTCATACCAACCTTTCCGCTCTTCCTGTTCGTCGGGTTCAACGGCGCCCAACTCGTCTGCCGTGGCCAGTCCCAGCTTCAACAACTGGGGATCGAGTCGCGTGGTGGCCAGCGGTCCGGGAGGGAGTTCTTCCTGCGGAGGGATGCGGACGGCGCGTCCTAGCGATCGGGGCAGCTCCAGCAGACTTTCCATGGCCATGATGCGTTCCGTCTGATCGGCCAAGGCCAGGTGATTCATCAGGAACATTCCGTATAACGGATGCACACCGCGGAGCCGCAGCAGATCCGGCATTTTTTCCGTGGCCACGGCGCAATGCGCCCGGTATGCGGGTGGTGATTCCGGCGCGTCCGGCGGATTGACCGCCGCAGGGCCGGCATGCTGCCTCTGCCTGGCCGTTGCGTTGGGGTCGAGTCGTTGGCCAAGATCCAGCAGCGGCGCGCGGTCGACAGGCAACGCATCATGACGAGCCTGTTCGTGGTTTGGTTCTTCAGGAACGGCGGCTTCCTTCTGTGCCGGCGCAGGCCGGGGTTTCAACTCGACGTAACCGCCGCGGTACAGTGTCATCAGCATCCGGTCGAGTTGCTTCTGGGCCGGTTCATATTCCTTTTCCTGCAACAGCCGGCCCGCCACCAGTTTTCGAATGGGCTCGACATCCTGTGACAGATTCAACATGTACGCCAGCAACCGCCAGGTCAGCGGACCGCGGCTGGCCAAATCGGCGGGCGGCGATTCGATCAGCGTTTCAAACTGTGGTTGGCTCCAGTATTGAACACCCTCACGACGCTTGGGCATTTTCTTTTTGAGTGCCTTTTTCGCCTTGCGAAGACCGGGATCTTTGGTGTCCACCGGAATCTGATCGTACTTCTCTCGCCAACGCAACAACTTGACGTCGTCTTCGTGAGGCAGCGCGAAAACATATCCGCAATCGTCAAATTGCGGCCGACCCGCCCGCCCGAACATCTGGTGGGCAGCACTGGGTTCGATCAGCTTCATTTTTCGTGGCGGGCCTTTCAGCAGCGTTGGCAAAACAATACTGCGGGCCGGCAGATTGATCCCCGCTGCCAGCGTTTCGGTGCAGACACAGATCGACAGCAGTTTGTCCTGAAAAAGGCGTTCTACAATCCGGCGGTACTTTGGCAGGACACCCGCGTGATGAACACCGATGCCCCGTTGAAGAATCTGCTTCAGTTTAGGACCCGCGCCCTGGCTCCAGTCATGCTCTTTCAGTCGAATCGCCAGTTCCTTCTGCTGATCCGGATCGATTACCTTCTTGCCTTTCAGAAATTCGGCGATCGTCCAGCACTGTTCCCGGTTGAAACAGAACAACAACGCCGGGGTGTATCGCATACCTCCTTCGCCGCGGACCATCCATTCGATCAACTCGTCCAGCAATTGATCTTCAACCCAGCGATAGTTCAGCGGCACCTTGCGATCCGTACTCTCTACCAACAACAAATCGCGATGGTGCTTGCTACGCAACCAGCCGCGGAAACCAGCGGAATTTCCGACCGTGGCGCTCAGCAGCAGCGTACGAATGTGGGCGGGTAAAAGGCTCAGGCCGAATTCCCAGACGATACCGCGTTCGGGATCGTTGAAGCTGTGGAATTCATCCATCACCACTGCCCAGACGTCGTCAAAACTGAATGCTTCGCCATGCAGCAGACGATTCAGCAGAATTTCGGCAACCACCACCAATACCTTCGCATCGGGATTGATCTTACGGTTGCCCGTTACCAGACCGACATCGTCTGGCGAAAATCCCCATTCCTGGACGCGTTCACGCAGCTCAAGAAATTTCTGATCCGTTAACGCGATCAACGGTGTGGTGTAGTAAACCCTTTTTCCCAGCTGCATTGCTTCAAAGACGGCGGCCTCGGCGATCAACGTCTTCCCGGTTCCCGTTGCGCACAGACCAGCACGCCCTGTTCACTCGTATACCAGGCCAACAAGGCCTCCTCCTGAACGGGATAGGGTGTATACGGCAGCAGATCAAAATACTGCTGTGCAATCTCGTCGCGCTGCTGCTGCGATGGGACCATTCCAAGATTCCAGGGATCCGGCGTGCTGAGCGATGTTCAGGGGGAATTTGAGTGTAACAGACGTCCGTCGGATTATGCAGGGACCGAAGATCTTTGGTGTGGGAGGAACTTCCGGGCCACTCCGTTGTTGATGCCGTGGAGCGGTCGCTGGATGAACCTTGGGCGGTAACGGTACGTAAACTTTTCATCGACATCATAGCCAATCGGAAAATGAAAGGATCAACAGGAATGTACCGGTCCCGATCAGCGTCTCAATCAAATCGACGACGAAAGCGAACGCCCAAAAAACAACAGCAGTCCGTGGTGGGAAATTTGTTGCTGGAACTGATTGCTCTGGCTGCCTTCTGGGGCATTATTTCCGTATCGAAGTTCGAGGGCAGCGTCGCCCATCATCGCCAGGATGCCTCTGCCCAATCGACGACCGAATTTGGCGCCCTGCTGGCGGGACTGCTGACGGATCAACTGGAACGCTACCGGTTGTTGCCCGACCGGTAAACCGTCGCATACAGATAACCCGCCGCTGGCCAACGAACGTCTGCATCAGGGAAAGATTCCCATATCGCGGTAGCATTCGGCAATGATATCAATGGCCCTGACAAACGAGGCGGTTCGTAGATCGACGCGAGTTCCCAGCTGGAGGCGTTTCTGTCGAATTTCGTGATACGCCGTGGACATCGTTTCCTCCAGTCCTGATTGAACCAGTTCATGTTCATCGGCGCCATGCGCGGTGTGACTGCGTTCTTCGTCGGAAAACTTTTTTCCGGTTGCTTCTTCGATCGCCATCAGCAGGCGGCGATAGGCATTTTCCTCGAACCGTTTTTCCATTCTTCCAAAGCGGACGTGCGACAAGTTCTTCAGCCATTCAAAGTACGAAACGGTCACACCCCCGGCGTTCAGGTAAACATCCGGAATGACCAGCACACCTCGCGCGAATAGCGTTTCACTGGCGGCGGCGGTAACCGGTCCATTGGCTGCCTCGGCGACAATCCTGGCCTTGATCTTGGATACATTGTCCTCGTGGATCACATTTTCCAGAGCCGCCGGGACCAGGATATCGCATTCCAGTTCCAGAGCCGCCTCGGAGTTGGGCAGCTGGGCCACATCGGGAGAACCCAGGATCGAACCCGTCCGTTTGCGGTGTTCATCCACGGCCGTGATATCCAGGCCGTTCGGGTCGTGAATCGCGCCGTCCCATTCAGCGATGGCAATCACTCTGGCTCCCGCTTCGGCAAAATATTTCGCGCTATGATAGCCGACGTTGCCAAACCCCTGCACGACGACGGTCTTGCCTTCGATGCCCGTGGTCAGCCCCAGTGGCTGCATATCCTCGGCGATTTCCAATGCCTCGCGGACTCCGAAAAAAACACCCAGCCCCGTCGCCTCCGTTCGGCCCAGAATACCGCCCAGTTGCACTGGCTTACCGGTTACGCAGGCCATGGCGTTAAGTTCATTGTGGTTCAGAGACTGGTAGGTATCGGCAATCCAGGACATTTCTCGCGCTCCGGTACCGAAATCGGGTGCGGGCACGTCGCAACCGGGCCCGATAAAGTTCTTGCGATGCAATTCGAAGGCAAACCGTCGAGTGATCCGTTCCAGTTCCTGGTCGGAATACTGGCGTCGATCGATTTTGACACCCCCTTTGGCGCCGCCGAAAGGAACATCGACGATCGCGCATTTGTAGGTCATCAAGCAGGCCAAAGCGATGACTTCGTCTTCGTTGACATCCATACTGAAACGGATGCCACCCTTGCTGGGAAGCTTGTGGTTGCTGTGTTGTGCCCGCCAGGCTCGAATGACCTCGATTTGGCCACTATCGCGCCGAATCGGGAACGAAAACCGGCAGACAAAATTGCAGTCTCGAATCTGCGCTATCAGGCTGGGGTCATGATCGGTCAGCTCGGCCGCGAGATTGAAGTTCTGATTGACTTGTTTGGCAAAACTGATGGTCGACATGGGGTGGCCCCGCAACAGGCATGATCAGGTGGAAGAACCTGACAATATAATTGGGCCGCGGTCTTTTCCTACTCGAAAAAGGCTGGCCAGTGTATCGAAATCGGCGACTCCACCTGGAAAGGAAACGTCACAAAAAAAGGACGGCCCGCCGGGCCGTCCTTTGCGTTGGTGGATGGGTGCTTAATCCAGGAAACCAACCAGCTCCTGGCTACGGCTGGGCTGCTGCAGCTTGCGGACCGCCTTGGCCTCGATTTGACGGATTCGTTCTCGAGTGACCTTGAATATATGTCCCACTTCTTCCAGTGTGTAGCTATATCCGTCTCCCAGCCCATATCGCAGCTTGATGATTTCGCGTTCACGATAGCTGAGGGTTTTCAGTACGGATTGGATTCGGCCACGCAACATTTCCTGGGACGCACCGATGGACGGGTTTTTGGCTTCGCCATCAGGTAACAGATCACCAAAGTGGCTGTCTTCGCTATTGCCCACCGGACGATCCAGGCTGATTGGATACCGGCTCATGGCCAGTACGCGTCGTGCTTCTTCGATCGTCGTTTCCGATCGTCGAGCGACTTCTTCCAGAGTCGGTTCCCGACCCAATTCCTGCAACAGTTGGCGTGAAACGGTACGGACCCGCGACATGGTTTCGACCATATGCACGGGAATTCGAATCGTTCGGCTCTGATCAGCCACGGCTCGAGTGATGGCCTGCCGAATCCACCAGGTAGCATACGTACAGAATTTGAAGCCACGGCGATACTCAAACTTGTCCACCGCCCGCATCAGACCGGCATTCCCTTCCTGGATCAAATCCAGAAAGCTCAAACCGCGATTCCGATATTTCTTGGCGATGGAAACGACCAGTCGAAGGTTGCCTTCGGATAATTCCCGTTTGGCCTGTTGGTATTGTGAGTAGATCTGTTTGAGAAACCGTACGCGGTGTCGCAGGCTGGTGGGCGACTCCTGGCAGGCCATCAGGATCGTGCGAATCTCATTCAGCCAGGGCTCCCGCTCCTCCGCCGGTCGACGGGCCTTCTTATGTTCCTCAATTTTGACCAGCAATTCGTCGACGCGTGAGCTGAAGTCTTCGACGGTCCGGATCATCGTCTCGATTCGTTGGGTGCGGAGCCCCAATTCTTCGATCAAACGGACCGCTCGGCGGCGTCGTCTGGCCAGGTTTTGCCAAGCATGCTTGCGTCGGGTTTTGGAATGGTGTTTGCCCAGCGCAGTCAGAAAATCGTGGCGGTTTCGCTTGAGCAAGACATTCAGTGTGCGCAAATTGTAGGGGATTCGTCCCAGAATCTGCTCCTTCTCCAGTCGATCGGTCACCGATACCTGAACGGTGCGATCAAACGGCAACTCACCGCGATAGACACGCAACAAGGTCTTGAAGGCAGACTGGATCACGTAATCGCATTCAAGCAACTTGGTGCGAAACGCCCGGCGGGTGACCTCAATTTTCTTTGCCAGGGAAATCTCCTGTTGCCGTGTCAGCAACGGAATCTCTCCCATTTGTGTCAGGTACATGCGAACCGGGTCGTCCGACCAGGATTCCGTTTCGTCGATTCCGGCGAGGAGTTCCTCGCTTCCTTTCAACCCGGTTGTTTCGTCGTCGGTCGTCGCGTGAGCATTATCGACTGGCGAATCATCCGAATTGAGTTCAGCCTCCGATTCGTCAAACGGCACGGTTGATACCCGGGTCCGGGTGTTTTCTTCAAAATCTTCAAGTAATGCGTCGTACAAGGTCGCACTCCTAAGGCATTTTCTGAGGCAGTGAATATGTTGTCAGGTCAGATCTACAAATCGCGGAATTTGAAGGTTGTAACAGGAAGTTTACCACCAATTTACAATTTGCCCTGAACTTACCCTTATTTGTAAAAAGATTCCGATTAGCCAATAGTTTCAATTGCTGACAGGGAAGACTTGTGGTGGCACGCGGCAGCCATTCGCCGAACCAAAAACCGAACTGCCACGAATCAGTGCAGAAGCGGGCTGCAAGAATTCAGGACAGTGTGATTAAAATTGCTGCTTCAAATTCGAACCGAAGACTCGACCGACTGACTCAACCACTATCTGGAAATTTCCACTGCCCTGCGAGTGAACTTGAACTGGTATCAGAACCGTTCACTTTTTTCCCGGTCGTCCGGGTACCGGTCAAAGTTTGGTTTCAACAGAAACCTTGTCCGTAAAGCGATCGCTCAAGAAAGAATCAAATGGACTGAATCGAACATGATTCGGTCCTTTGGCTGAATGTACAGCAGGAGCTTGTGGCTCACGGTGCCTTAATTGTAGCCATGGGGTTTTCCCGGTCCAGCAAAAAACGTCGACAGGAGGCGCTTTTGATCCACTTTCCAATTCAATCCTCTTATCCACTCAACAACCCCCGCCTGATCGCCAATTGAAATCCCGATATTTCAATTTGGTACCATCGGCGACTATATTTGCTGTCTGGCTGGAGGGTCTTTCTTCACCCTTCAATTCGGCGTAAGCGAGCTTTATTTGGCGATCGGTAAGACAACAGATGCCCAGAACCCATTTGTATACCTGTTCCGGTTGCCACCAGCCGTTTCCCGTTATCGCAAAAAACGCAGGCATGAAGCTGGCTTGCCCATTTTGTGAAAAAATCCACGTCATGCCCGGCATGCGACAGATGCAACAGCTGCCGGTGGAAGAAGAAGGGAATCAGGTTGCGGCCGGGAAGACCCAGAAAAACGAAACGAAGTCGCTGCTGTTTTCTGGTGGACTTCTGGTTGCCGTCTTGGCCGGCATTCTGGGATTTGCCTTGTCCCGATATGCCAGCAGTCTGTCGACTCAATCGACTCTTGACCAGCAAATTGAATTCGGTCAGGGTCAGATCGATCGTTTGCCTCCCGGTCCGCTGTGGGACGCCTGGCAGGCCATGACGGCCGAAGGCCTGCCCGATTGGAAGGAAACGCATGAGGTAAAGTACAACAAACAGGCGGTCTACCTGTCCTATATTGCCATTGGTCTGTACGCGATTGCCGCACTGGGTTGTGTGATGCTGGCGACGTCGTTTCTGATGCGACACCAGTGAGCCCGGTTCAAGCCGCCAGCAGGCCCACGACTCAGGAATTTCCGCGGCCAATCCACCCTGCCCTCCGGTTCACAAAGCCAATCGCTCGTATTCCTCGTCCGTGTTGATCGGTTCGTCGTCGTTCAGATAGCCCATCAGGAACATCAAGATCGACATGATCAGGTAGGCCACGGCAAACTCAAGCACAATTCGTTTGCTGGCAAGGTCAAACTGATCGGGATCAGACAGGTTCCAGGGCAGAAACATCCGGTCCCCATCCAAGGGGGAATGAATAACACCAAACATCACCAGCATACCCCCCAATGCAAAATACGTGGCTGCGCTGAAGAACCGGCGATCGATAATCTTCGCCGTGGCGGATGCCCAGAGAAGACTGGTCACGATGAATCCGCCTGCCAGTACGCTCAGGTGCAAGACCTGTTGTTGCAGATAGTCTCCCTCCGGTTGAAAGCAGCCATTCTCGATAGCGGAATAGAACGCTGGCAGATACTGACCGAGGTAGATCATGACCAGTTTGGCCAAGGCGGGGATACAGGCGAATGCCAGGGCCGCATAATGGCGCCGAGGGGTGGCATGAAAACTCTGCGCCGTGATTTCGATTCCGATGAAAACCAGAATCGGCAGCACGGCTGCCTCCGGTATCCATTTCAGCACCAGGCCAAAATAGCCAATCAGTCCGGCACCGCCGACAAACAACGCAGTAGCCAGCGTATAGGCAGCCCGCCCGCCCATCGCCTTGTAGGCAGGATGCCCAATGTAGGGCGTCGTCTGAATGATGCCGCCACAGAATGCGGCCAGAATCGTGGCCACCGCTTCGATGCCGATCACGGTGTTGGTGTTGAAATCGTCGCCGACGGATGCAGCACTTTCCGCACAGTCGATGCCGCCTATCACTGTCGCCAGAGCAAATGGCACGATGTAGGGCAGATAGGCCACCGTCTGTGGCATCGCGACCAGCCAGTTAAATTGGAACGCGGACAGCCACTCGCTGGGAAACCAGATCAGTCCGAGTTCGGGTCCATCGGCTGTGGGCACCAGCCCGATCTGCAACAGCGAGTCCGCCGATTTCACCAAATACCAGACCAGACAGCCTGCCATCACCGCACCCAGCGCGCCCGGTATTCGAAATGGCAATCGGCCTCGCGCGATCAGCGTGGCCAATACGATCGCCAACGACGCAAAACCCACCAGCGGACTGGCGGCGATCTTGGGCATCTGTGTGAATGCAATCAGACACAAGGCAATCGCCATCAGGGAACCAAGCAGTCCTGCTCGTGGAATAACGTTCCGAATCCAATTCGATCCGAACGACATCACCAGTTTGATCAGGCCCATGATCAGCAGGGCGCAAATCCCGATATGCCAGGCTTCGGTTGCCGCCATGGTTTGAGCCGCTTCGACAGCCTGTCCATCATCAATGAATCGCTGTTTTGCGGAGGCAAAAGCGGGTCCCACGACGAACAACGCCATGCCCAGCGTGCTGGGAGTATCCAAGCCCAGTGGCATGGCGGTTACGTCCGTCTTGCCCGTCCGTCGCGCGTATCGAAATGCTCAGCCAGAAGAACAGCAGATCGCCCACCAGCACTCCGATCGCGGTGCCGGGCACCATGTACCGCAAGGCAAAATCTACAGGGAAACCGAAGACGCCCTTCAGCAACACCACGAATGCAAGCACCAGGCCGGCGATATTGTCTAACATCAAGCCGAAAAAGGCACTTACGTCACCACTGGCAGCCCAGCGATATCGGTTTTCACCCACAAAATCTCCGATTGGCACAGTGGTTGCTTAAACGTTTTTCCATCTTGAAACGTTGGCGAGTGTAAAACGCAAAAAAAGAGCTGTCAAACCGACCGCACGTGTCACACACCCGTTCGAGATTGATAGTAGTCAGAGATTTCTTGTTCGAAGAGGAGTCGCATTTACGGGAATTTGAACTTTTGACGGCTGAAGACCAACCGTCAATCGAACCGGATTCGACTAGAATGCGTATGAGACCATGCAAGCCACAATTAACGATTTGCATTTCAATCACACCAGACAACTTTCTGCAAAGCAAAACCCGGTGACTGACGAACGGCTGCTTCTCGAATATCGCAAAACGGGCGATCGGGAACTGTACGCTCAACTCGTCTATCGATACGAACGGGAGCTGTTCAGCTACCTGCGTCGCTACCTGGGCAATGCGGAAATGGCCGAGGACGTTTTTCAAACCACGTTCTTGCAGGTCCATTTGAAGTGTGACCAATTTGAAGCAGGTCGTCGTTTTCGACCGTGGCTGTACACCATCGCGACCAACGCTGCCATCGACGCCCGACGGCGAAACCGAAGACACCGGACCGTCAGTCTGGACACGCCACGGGAGCAGGATCACGAAGATGTTGGTCGTTTAATGAACTTATTGGAAAGCGGTGATCTGGATCCCTCGGATTCGGTCGTTCGAGACGAGGCGGGCCGGTTGGTTCGCAAAGCGCTGAATGGACTGCCGGAATCGATGCACGCGGTAATTCAATTGGTCTATTACCAGGGAATGAAATACCGGGAAGCGGCGGAAGTATTGAAGGTGCCGGTGGGCACCGTCAAGAGCCGGATGCATTCGGCGATCGCCCGATTGACTGAAATTTGGAAAACAAGCCAGGTTGAATAACATTTGAAATCAGCCATGGCCACAGACCTGGGTGCACGTAAAAGTGAAAAACCTCCCCCCGGATGATCTGCTGGGCTACGTGTTGGGAGCATTGGACGCTGACCAACAGAATGCATTGCAGAATAAGCTGGATGACGAACCTCGACTGGAAGAACGGCTCTTGGACATCAAGGCCAGCCTGATTCCGCTTGAATTGCTGAGTGATCCGGGCGGTGGCCGGCCCGGCCTGGCAAGGCGAACCTGCGAGCTGGTGGCGACGATTCAAAATGAATCGGACGAGACGGCCACATCCACTCAGCGGTCGCGGAACTGGTTGTCGCCTGCTTTTTCTCTGGCCTCGCCTGGTTCATGGTCGGTGCGGGACTTCGCCATGACCACGCTCGCGCTGGCTGTATTGCTGGGCGTGCTGTTGCCCGTGGTAGCCTATTCCCGGCACCAGGCCCGTCTGGTTCATTGCCAGGACAATTTGCGTTCTCTGGGTGCGGCGCTGGCTTCCTACAGCGAAAGCAATGAAGGGCGGTACATCGATATCCCCGACTCAGGACCGCTCGCATTTGCAGGATTGTTTGGACCGAAATTGAAAGAGGCGGGCTACGTCGAGGACAATCGTCTGTTCGCCTGCGCGGGAGTATCGCGAGACGAGCCTCTGGAAATCCCCACCTGCGAACAAATCACTTTGTGTTCTGCGGGTCCCGAGTATGACCGTTTTCGACGAATGGCCGGCGGTGATTACGGCTATTCGCTGGGGTACACGCACCTTGGAACCTTTTGCGCCTCGCAACGACGGGCGCGCCTACCAGGTCCTGATGGCTGATAAACCACCCCGGCAGATCGGTGGTCCCAGCGAAAACCATGGTGGCGACGGTCAAAACTGTCTGCTTGGAGACTTCAGTGTCCGCTATGTCCATGGCAGTACCCACGGTGACGACTGCGTTTTCGTCAATGATCGAAATATGGTGAGCCCGGGTATCGGACCCTACGACGCCGTGATTGCCGCCAGCCATGTCCCCCCCGGACGTTAAACGGAGTGACTTGAGCCGACGACAGACTTACTGGTCGGCCGACCCATCGTCCCCCTGGTCCGACCGGTTTTCCGTTGTCCGGTCCGGCAAGCTCTCCAGTTGCCGGCGGTAGCTATCCGCTTTTTCCTTGTCCAGATGGTCGTAGCATTCGATCAGCGACTCGATAACCGAGCGCTTGTCGTCGACCTTGTCCCGTATGGACTCGAACAACTCGGCCGCTTCCTCCCACTGCTCATTCTGCTGCAGGGCTTGCGCACGTGTGTCCTGAAAGCTGGCCAGGCCCTCGAAATCAGCGGGTGCGATTTCGATCGCCAGATCGACCAGCTTCAACGACCTTTGCGGATCTTTGTTGCTGCCGATCAGCAGACTGTAGGCCAGGTTGTTCAGGTAGAAGATGTCGTCCGGATTCTGGTCCAACAGCGTCTGATAGAATATCTGGAAGCTGTCCGGCGCGGATTTGAAGTCAATTGCCTGGTAAAGCTCGCGGACCTCCCGATTCGTGGCGTTGAACGCCGCACTCTTGATCCACTTCCGCCAATTGTCGTCGCTTGCTTCAACGCCCAGCCCCAGTCGGTAGCATTCTCCCAATTTGAACTGGGCAATTCGCGAGTTGGCGCGGGCTGCCGTCTGATAGTATTCCGCCGCCGCTTTCGCATCCGGTGAATACCCTTTGCCGGCCAACAGGAAATCGCCCAACTTGATCAAGGCGGTCACGTCTCCCAGTCTGGCGAGCTTCGTATACCACCTGGCCGACTGGGCCAGGTTGGAGCGGGTACCCTGACCCGTTTCGTACATCTGGGCCAGCCGTCGCATGGCTACAAAGTCACGCTGTTTGGCAAAAAACCGAGCCCATGAGAAATCGGCCAGGGCCCGATCCTGATGGGTTTCGATTTGCTGCCAGGCAATCTGAGCGGCCTCGTCCCCGGTTTCTGCCAGTGGTTTCAAAACCAGTTCTGGCCGGTCGCTATTCCAGACCCGTTCCAGCAAGACCCGCCGCGTGGTTTGAATCAACGGGTCTTCGGGGGCCAATGCATCCAGTTTCAACAGGGCTTCGGTCGCCTTTTCGGCCGTCGCCGCCGTGGGATTGTCGACAAACAGACCGCTGGTCAAACTGGCCTTGGCGGTTGTCGCCTCCAATACAATCCGTTCGTCGTCGTCGTTCAGAAATTCTTCGATGGTGTCCGCATAGTCCAGTACCAGCTGGTCGTCTTCGATTTTCTCGTGATAGTGGATCGCGAATTGAATTCCAAAGGCCTGAAGTTTCGTCAAGGCGGCAAAGACACGCTGACGTTCATCTGTTTCGGGGTGGTCTAAAATCTGGTCCGCCAATTGGATCCGCTTCTGTTGACCATTCAGGCTGGATTCCCGGTCAGCGGGATCAAGGGACTGGGTCACTGCCGACAATTTCTGGAACAGGTCCTCCAGATTCTGCTCGGACGGCTTCGACGGCGCGGGGGAATCTGGTTGATCTTCCTGCCATCCAGGTGCGGAGGGCGCGGCGAGAACGAGCGTGGCGAATAACAACAATGTAGACATGAAGGCATAACCTGGTGGGCTTGATTGGTTTGCCTGAATTTTAGCGATTTTGGGCGTTGTGGCTAAGTCGGATTTTGAGGTTGTACTGACAGGCCCCAGTCGAACAGGCGACCGCAGGGCTGCAAACGCCTCCATTATTCGCCTGAAATTGTCGCGTCGTCGCCGCAGAAAAGGGCAAATCGACTAGAATAGGAACTGGTGACCATCACGGTGACAGCTCGTTTTTCAGCACGGATCCAAGCCGACGAGGTACAGATGAAATTGCGGTTGGCGTTTGTCATCGCCTTGCTGATCTCCCTGGCAGAATCGCTTGGAGTCTGCCAGCAATGCTCCTGTCTGATCTGCGAGAATCCCATGGGGCAGCGATCGGCATCCCAGGAACGCTATTGGCGTGTGTTGCAGCGTAGAATTCAGTCCCGACGAAACAACATGGCACGCCCATCTTTGTTTGGAGCTCCCGATCAGTTGGTCTACCTTGATTTTGATTCGGGGAACAACGGCGCGATCGAATACAGTCCGGAGCGTCGCGATCTGATTCAGGCGGAGATGGAAATTATCTATCAGGACTTCCTTGTTGCGTTCACGCAGGAACTGCCGGCCGAACCGTTTTCAACCATCGTTTTCAACGAAGGAGGGGCTGGCAGCGGCAATGCGGAAGACATCGATTTCCGCAATCTGAATCTGAGCGACAACGCGGTATTGAATGTGGATGGAATCGGCTTGTCCGATGATCAGATTGTCCCGGCCAGTGCCAACATTGCGGCCCACGAACTTGGCCATCTGTTGGGCCTTCGCCATGCCGAAATCTTCGGGCCGATTGGAAACGGCGTCATTGCCGGTTTTGGCCCTTTCTATACGCCTGATTATTTTGGACCGCAGGACGCATTTGAGGCCTACAACCACATCATGGCGACTGGCGCGTTCGGTGCACCATTATCGACATTTGTTACGCCGTCCTGGCTGAGCGAGCGCTCCGGCGTGAAATTGATCTGTGCGGAACAGGGAATTCCCACGGATGAAGTGGAAGACAACGATTCCATCGAAATGGCCCAACCATTGGTATATCAAACCCTGATCGTACCCAACACGATTGTGGAAGGCGCCAACGCCGGAGTGGGTGATTTGTCCTTCAGTTCCATCGTGGTGGTGGGAACCCTGGGGGGCCTTGCCGATGGACAGGACACCTTCCGAATCGAAGCCGACGCGGGGGACCTGTTGAGCCTGGAAGTGATGTCCAATGTGCCCGATCGACTCGCGATCGATCCCATCGATCCCAACGTTTCCGTATTCAATCCGGACGGCACCTTCGTTGACTACTATGGCCAGGATGCCTTTAACGAAGCGGAACTGGAATCCGCCGATGCGGCGATGGTCGATTTTGTGATTCCGGCAAGTGGTTCCTATTATGTCCGAGTCGATTCGATTCAACCCAACGACTCGGGCCAATACGAGCTGTTCATTTACCGATTCAACGGGATCGTTGGCGATGTCAATCGCGATGAATCGGTAGATTTGTTGGATGTCGATCCGTTCGTTGATTTGCTTGTTTCCGGTGGTTACGATCCACGGGCCGATGTCAATGCGGACCAGGTCGTCAACCTGCTGGATGTCGATCCTTTTGTCATGTTGCTCGGCAGCCAATAAAGCGTCCAGCCAGATACCCAAATTAATGGTCCCGGAACTGATCGACATCCGTGTGGCCTGTCTGAACATGGAAGGACCTTACAAGGATGACGACCACGTTACGCTGACCACCACCGCCTATCGTGATGCCGTTTATCAGGCAATCCAGGCTGCTAACAGCGCGACGTCATCGGCATTTTTGTCCATGGCGGCCGCCGTGGACCGCGGGTCAGGACGGTAGATCCTGCGGGTCCGGCAATGAAGGAACGTTGTCACGCGTAGCGACCAATGGAGGTACCGGACAGTCAAGCGATTCTGCCATGGCGCGAAACAGCTCAACTTCCTGGACCGTTAATTCCCGGTCGTACGAGATTGCCAGTGCCGCGGCGGAGAGCACCTTTTTCTTGATAGCCGGCGTGGCCCGCGCAACGGTCTGGAGTGCTTCGGCCAGCCGAACGTGATCCCATTGGGTCACGAACAAATCATCCAGCTTCTCTTCGGCCGGGAAGAGCGAAGCGATGGCCGCGCGAAATACCTCACGCTGGTCAGTCAGTTGCCGCTGCCCCACGCAGGCCAGAACCGAAAGCATCTGGCTGACCTCGGTCCGGATCGGTCCCAGTTGTCGATAGATGTCCGGTTCGCCACGTTGGGGCAGAAAATTGCGATCCAGATGGACGATCAAGTGATGCCTCAGGAAGAATTCAAACAAATCAACCCGGTTGTCGGCATGGATCAAATCCAGCAACGTCTGCCGAAAAACGGGATATTGGGCGGGCGACATGGCCGACAACGTGCCTTGAATGATCTCGAACATCGGCAATCGCAGATACAGTGGCATCGGCAGCAGGAGGCGACGAAGCTTGATCGTCATTTCCATCGTGCCCGGCGCTTCTGTCTTTCTGATCATCGCCAGCTGTTGTTGTGCCATGACATCATCTTGATCCAGCAATGCCGCAAACACCACGCAACGGGCGGAAAACGTATCTCGGATGGCCTCCAGCACGGGTTCCGGAATTTCCGATTTCAGCAGCTGCGAAAATTCCATGTCTTCATTGGTCGGAATCCCGATTCCGGCGATCAACATCAGCGGATCGATTGGCAATCGGAATTTCTGCAGAGTCTCGATCCGCCCCGAACCTGGGAGAAAATCGGAAATTGTTTTCGCCCGCGGGGACTCTTCCGGTTGTTCCTGGTCCGCCAGTAACTGCAGCCGCTGTTGACGTTCAGCCATGAAATTCTTGAAATCGCCGTCGAAGCGATGATCTACTTGCTGGATCCGTTTGAGCAGCGGAGGATGCGTGGCAAACAGCAAATTCATCTTGGCCGGACCGAAGAACATGTGGCTGATTTGTTCCGCGTTGGGTGTTTGAATTTTGGATCCGGTCGAGGTTCCTCCAATCATCTTCAGCGCGTTGGCGATGCCATCCGGTGCCCGCGTGAATTGAACCGCGGAGGCGTCGGCCAGGTATTCGCGTTGCCGGGAGATGGTCGATTTGATCATGCGGCCAAAAAACAGGCCAATCGAGCCGATCGCATACAGGCCGGCCGCAATCACCAACAGAATCACGTGACCGCCCTGATTTTTATCGTTGCCGGAGCGGCGGTGCGCGTGGCCACTGCGACTGAGCACGTGCAACATCGTCCCGCCAATCAGGCTGATCAGCAAAATGCCGTTCAACACCGACAACAGTCGCAGGTTCATGCGCATGTCGCCGTTGAGAATATGACTGAACTCGTGAGCTACGACGCCCTGTAGCTCCTCCCGGGTCAGGTTTTCCGCCGTCCCACGATTGATGGCGATGATGGCGTCATCGATCGTGTATCCGGCCGCGAAGGCGTTGATACCTGGTTCGTTATCCAGGATATAGACGGGTGGAACCGGTGTACCTGAAGCGAGAGCCATTTCTTCGACCACATTCATGATACGGCGATCGGTCAACGTCTTGGCATTACCCACCACCCGACGTCCTCCCATCATCGAAGCCACGGCGCTGCCGCCGCTGCGCAATTCAAACATCTTTCCGGTAATCCCGAGGATGATTACCAGGGTCACAGCAACGATCACACCCACGATCAAACGACCGTCGGTGGCGATTTGAGTGAGTCTCTCACCACTGGCTTCACTGGCCAGGGACAGCGCGAGTACGACGATGGCGTAGATGGACGCAATGATCGCCAGGACGGCCAGGATGAACAGGACGATCAACCACTTGGTTTTCCTGCGGGCAAGCTCCTGGCTTTCAAAGAAATCCATGTTGCCACCGTCAGTTGATTCGCGATGATTCAAGTCTGCTTGTCACGTATCATTCAAAACTGACTTGAGGCGCTTCCCGTTTTTCGGCGGGTGCTGCCAGCAATTCCGCTTCTTCGAAACCGAGGAAACCGGCCAGCAATACCGTGGGAAAACTCTCACGCTGCGTGTTATAACGGGTCGCCGCATCGTTGTAGCCCTGTCGGGCGTAGGCCACTTTATTTTCCGTGGCCGTCAGTTCTTCCTGCAGCAGCAACATGTTCTGGTTGGCTTTCAGATCCGGATAATCCTCCGCTACCATTAACAGTCTGCCCAACGCACCGTTCAATTGGCCTTCCGCCGCCGCCAGTTCCTTCATGGCATTCGGGTCGCCGGGATTCCGGGCCGCCGAAGCACTGGCTGAGACCGCCAGATTGCGGGCCTGAACCACCGCCTCCAGGGTTTCTTTTTCATGCTTCATGTAACCCTTGGCGGTCTCGATCAGATTCGGAATCAGATCATGCCGACGCGTCAATTGAACGTCGATCTGGGCAAAAGCATTCTCATAACGATTTTGCAGTTTGATCAATTCGTTGTAGATCTTGGCAGCAAAGGCAGCGATGATAAAAATCAGCAGCGCGAAGCCGGCCATTACCCCAAGGATTGTCGGAATCGTCATGAATACGGTTCTCCATTAAGTCGAGACGGCGAATAACCGTTAATCATGGTATCACGAAAATCCCGTTCAAGACAGCAACGTCCGCTGGATTCAGGTGTAGCGGATTCCGCGATGTTCGGGTTCAAAGAAAGCCGGCAACAAGCCATCCGCATTCAGCAGACCCTGACGGGTCAAGGCGACTCGATCAGAATCGTAGGTCAGCATGCCGTCATCACGATGTTGTGAGAAGGCTTCCCGAAATTCCTGCAGGATGTCGACTTCGTACTTGTCTTGAAAGTAATCGAGATCCAGAAATCCCTTCTTCAATTGCAGGATCACCTCCCGCACCAGCAATTGATGGGGTGTGGGACGATAAGCCCGGCCGAGTGGCAACGTCCCCCGCTCCAGCAGGTCGCCCGTGTATTGTTTCCACTCCGCCTTGTTTTGATAGTGCACGCCGCTGATGTGTCCGAAACTGGCAATTCCCGTTGCCAACAGATCCGAACCCTGCCAGAGGTTATCCCGGTAACTGAAATTCACTTTCCTGGGATCCTTGACCACGGTGTAGGCGCTACTGACGTGGTAGCCGGCATTGAGCATCTCGTCCAACGCGTAATTCAACCACGCACGTTTGGTTGGCCAATCGGCAACGGGAGTCTCGATCTTGTTGCCCAGAATGTCTGCGGAGTAGACCGTATTGAATGGCAATTCCATCTGGTAGATGGTCACCGAATCCGGTGACAGTTCGATGGTCTGTCGAATATTTTCCTTCCAGCTGTCCCAGGTTTCACCGACCATCCCGGAAATCAGATCGATATTCACATTGGGAAAATCGGCGGCCCGGATCCAGTCCCAGGCCTGAAAAACCTGTTTGGATAGATGAGCACGCCCATTTTCTTCCAGAATCGTGTCGTCGAAATTTTCCACCCCCAGGCTCAGCCGCGTGACTCCCAGCTCCTTCAGCGTCCGCACCTTGTTCTCCTGCAGCGTGCCTGGTTCGCATTCAAACGTCACCTCCTCCGCATCATCCCAGTTGATATTCGCCCGCAACCGATCGACCAGCGACGTCAACTGGCGTGCACTCAGAAACGATGGCGTGCCGCCGCCAAAATAGACGAATCGAAATGGCCGATCGCCCATGACCGGCAGCGCACTGACCAGTTCGATTTCCCGCGACAAAGAGGATACGTACGTTTCGATTTCTTTCGCATTCTTCTCCGTGAAAACCTTGAAGTAGCAGAATTTGCAACGCTTGCGGCAGAAGGGAATATGCAGATACAGCCCTAGTGGGACGCCGGCCACCGGCGGTTGATTCATGACCCGCCAGATCTCATCCAGGTGCTCCGGTTTCCACAGGGAAAACGGCGGGTAGTTGGAAATAAAGTAACTGCCGACTTCGGTCTTGGTGGAATCGGTTGTCATGCGCCGCGCTACGTTTCGGGTGAAAATTTCAGGATGAAGTGCTGGCCGGGGCCTTACCTAGACAATAGACCACGCCTCGATCGGTCGCAATGATCAGTCGGCCGAAGGCCACAGCGGGAGATCCGATAAATCCACCATCGAACTGTTTTTGCCAAACGATTCGTCCCGTCTTCAAATCCAATTCGTAAAATCGACCGTCCGTGGATCCTACGAATACCCGGTTGCCAACAATGACCGGTGACGAATTGATACTGGCCTTCAATTCGGTTGTCCAATTTACCTGGCCCGTGACGGCATCGAGTGCATAAACCAACCGATCGCGAGCACCGAAGACGACATGCTCCTCGGTCAGTGCCGGGCTGCTGCGTGTGGAAATGTTGCCGTCGTCTGGGTTGTAATTCCATTTCAATTCGATCCTGTCCAGATCGATAGCAAAGAAACCGGCCTGTTCGGTTCCCACGAAGACACGATCTTCTCTGGCGGCTGGCGTTACGCCCGTTGGGGAATCGATCAGAACACTGTCGATCTCGGCTCCCGTGTCCAGGTCAATGACATGCAGAGCGCCGTCGCAACCCGCGACAAATGCCCGGCCCCGGACGACGGTGATACCACATCGAACCTGATCGTCGGTCTCCAACTGCCAGATCTTCTCGCCCGTCTGCTGGTCCAGGGCATACAGACGGGAATCACGCGATCCGAACAACACCAGATCACCGTGGAAGTTGGCACTGGAATCAATGGAATCTTCCGCCTGAAATTCCCAGATCTTTTTGCCGTCGGTATCGAGACAGTAGAACTTGCCATCCATATCGCCAATAAAAATACGACCGTTCCGAAACGCCGGCGCGGTCACGTATCCGATTTCCGATTGAAACTCCCAATCGATTCTGCCGGTCGCCAGGTCAAAAGCAAACAGTTTGCCATCGGCATCTCCCAGATAGGCTCGCCGGGGGCTGCCATCAACAATGATGGGCGTCCCTTCAAAAGCACCGTTAGGGACTTCATGCTGCCAGACCACGTCCAGCTTCTCTGGCAAGCGAGCGGAGGTCGTTCCGGTAGACGTAGAATTGCCACGGAAGAAATGCCAGCCAGGACCCGGTTCCGGGGCGCGGCTGGAATCCGGATTCGGCTGTTGTTCCTGGCTTCCCGTATTAGCGGGTGGTGGCGCAGGCGTTTCGGTTTTCGGTGATTCCGTGACAGAGCGGTTGTCGGTGACGGAGTTGGATGGTTCCTGCGGCAGACAACCGCTGAGAACGACCAACACGCTCAACAGCATCAAGTGACAAAAATGCATGATTCGATCAAGACCAGGGATTGGGCAACGAAAGCTTCCTGAATTATAGCGACTACCGCCCCATCGACACCAAGCATTCACGCGATACCGGTTCGAAGTCGATGATGGAAATCGATCGACAGTCTCAGCCTCCCTACCCCGCAGCCGACAGCGGTCGGCAACGGTTGGATGTCTACCGGTCGATCAGAATACCGGGGATTTTCGGCGAACCAGCCACCATACGGTGAAGGCCAGCGATAGCAACAAGGCGACGACCGCCATCGCTCCGAACAGGAACATCCAGCCTACCCGAGCAACAATAACACCGTCGCCGGGCGGTTGTTTTGCATGGGTGACGGCTTCCGATTGATCCACTGTCGCGGAAGCATTTTGTTCGGCGACCTCGATCTGTTGAATGGAGTCGACCGCTTGCGCAGACTGGCGGACGGTCATCGCGTTGACCGGCGGGGCCTCGGCCGTTTGGACGACTCGAGCCCTGGAATGCGTAATGGCTGTCAGGATGATCCCCATTCCGCTGGCAAAGAGCAGGAACAGTGCCACGGCGACTAGTAGCCAGCGCAGAACATTGCCTCCCGGATCCCTGGTCGCACCACTCCTGTTCGCCAACCTTTTGGAATGGTCGCGAAAGACCTGCTTGGCGCTGGTTCGATCCAGGACGATCAATGCCCAGATGCCCAGCGGCAGCGTCACAACCGCCAGCGGGTGAATGGGCAGGCAGACCAGCAGAATGGAGCCCAGCAAGGCGACGGCGTAACCCCGCTGCCGATAAAGATGCCAAGCCACAGCGAACAACAACACGGCGAATCCAAGGGATGTGAGCGTGGACCAGAGAACCTGTGTCGGACTGCCTACATACAGGAATCGACCGAGTGTTCGCAGGATTCCGTCCAGTAACCCATCCAGGCGATCGGTCCCCGACATCGAGCCACGAATCAAGGTCAGTACCAGGAATGCTGCCAGGCCGAGGTGCATTAATCCGGTGATCCACATCCCGAAGGTCGGCACTCTCAGGCTGTCAGACAGCGCATCGCGATCCTCCTGACGGATCGCCGACACGGCCGGCGGGCCGACAGTTCCGCTCTTGACCGGTGCCGTTGGTGGGACTGGCAGATGGGAATCCGAGAACTCGCGATTGGATGGAAGCCGCCGTTTCACGTTTTCCACGAATTGGCGAGCGATCGCTGCGTCGGACTTGGACGTGTACATTCTCATCAAGCCCCGTTTGGCGCCGGGAATATCGGTGACCGCCGCCATCGTCTCCGCCTGAACCGCCACGGTGTCTCGGAACACGCCGGTTTTGAAATGAACCGAGGACAACCGAGCGATAGGGACGGTAACCGTCCTGGCTGGCGACTTGGTCGCTCCCAGGCAATCCTGGATTTCGACTTCTACTTCCAGCGTGTCCGGTTCACGAATACGGGCGATGCCGTAGCCGTTGGCCATGCCGCCGTACAGATCGTCGGTCTTAAAGGGCAAGGCTGGAGTGGCCGGATACGAAAGAGCAGGTTGAGGATGTTCCGGCGGGCGTTCGGTTGCCGGGGCGAGATTGGCGGTCTCTACCGCCGTCTTGATTTCACTGGCATGCTGGTATCGGTGGTCCGGCTCCTTTTCCAGCGTCTTCAGGACAACCTCGTCCAGACGTTTGTTGATTTCCGCTTTGGCACTCGGGACGGCGAAACGACCAATGGGCAGCTCGCCCGTCAACAACTCGTAAAACACAACGCCCAGGGAGTAGAGATCGGCCCGGTGATCCACTCGTTCGGGACGTTCGATCTGTTCCGGAGCCATGTATTTCAGCGTTCCCAGCACCTGTCGCGTATGGGTCAGGGTAAATTCGCCGGGTGTCGGACCTAGCAGCTTGGCCAATCCGAAGTCAGCGATTTTCACCAGGCCGCTGGAATTCACCAGAATGTTTTCCGGTTTGATATCGCGATGTACTATGCCCTGATCGTGTGCGTATTGCAGTGCATCACAGATTTGGCCAATCACGGCCAACGCCTGAACCGGTTCGAAACGGGTCGTTTCGATCGCATCTCGCAAATTCACACCGTCGATATATTCCATCACCAGGTAATGCATCGCTTCGGATTGGCCGAAATCAAAGACCGTAACAATGTTGGGGTGCGTCATGCGGGCCAGCGTCCGGGCCTCGCGAGTGAAACGCTCGGCAAAGGCGGGATCCGTGTTCAGCCGCGGAGAGAGAATTTTCAACGCCACGGTCCGGTCGAGGTTGGTCTGGCGAGCCCGATACACGGCTCCCATACCGCCTTGGCCAATCAGATATTCGATTTCCAGATTCGGGAACCGGCCCATCAGCTGCTCAATATCCGGCAGCGCGATTGAACCGTTGGCAGGGCTACCCGTCGACGATGGCGAAAGGTCCATGTCGGATTGGCCATGCATTCCCAGAGCAATCAAGCATCGCGGACACGCCCCCGACGGCGCGTCGACGGGAATTTCGGTAGAGCACTGCGAGCATCGACGTGTTGTCATCGGAAAGTTTTCGTTGAGCCAGTTCCAGTCCTACCAACATGTAAACCACTTTCCGGCCAAGGTTACAGTATTTTTTTGACAATGGGCAACGAAATCGCGGATTTCGTGAGCTCCGACGGTCTGGATCCTGTAACGAAAAAATGCCGCCTGATCGCATCATGAATCAGGCGGCACACTAAAGGCTGTCTGGTCTGACCGGCTTCGCTAACGATACCGATTGCTTACGGCAGGTTGGGACGAACTCATGCCGCGTCGAATGGCATTGGCTCGCGCCGTTCGATGACTGGATGATCGAGGCTGGCTGGCGACCGAATTGGGAACGCCCGGCCTGGTTGAGGAATACGTCGGAGCCGAATATATGGGAGCCGCATTGGTTGAGCCCGCCAGATGGCAGCCATCGGGTCCGCAACCTTCAGCCAGGTAGCTGCCCGAACCGCAGTCGCCACAGCAAACGCAATCCCCGCCGCAATCGGCGGCGGCACCGCCGCAACCGAACAGAGGTGGACAATCGTTTGTGCCGGCGCAAAAACGTTTACCGTAGAAGCCAGCCAGCAGTTGGCCAGGACGCCAACAGAGCGGTCGGCAGAACAAGGGCTGACAAGGTACCGCACCGCCAACGAATTGATCGCCGCAACACGGGTCGCAGGCATCGGGCGGCGTACTGGTCCATTCACCAATATAGGCTTCTCCACAACCAGAACCACAGACCAGTGACTTGCGTGCATTGGCCAGGGCCTGAATTGGTCCACAGGCCACCGGAGGCCCACAATTACCACCACCGCAGCCATCTCCGAAGTCGTTACAACCGACCGTTCCGCACGGACCGCAGTAGCAACCGGTCATGATCGTTGCGGATAACATCAGTACCGTCGCGGGTAAGATACGCATCAACATATTCAGGAAACCCCCCTGAGTAATCTACAAATGCAGGCGGAGGCACTTCCGACCTGTTAACCTCAATATCGACCAGTCACCTTGTCGCAATCAGAAAAATCGCTTCAATTGCCAAAGTTTGGAAACGTTGTGCTGTCAATCGCCGTGCATCGTTTTTCAGTACTGTTTTTACCTGACGACGACGACCTGCATGCCGCCGCAATTCACCTTCCTGAAAAGTCTTCTGCTGGGGGCCTCGCTCTGGCTGGCCGGTTGCTCCGATGCCGATCGTCTGCGATTGGTCGGCCAGTGGGAAATTGATCAGATCGAAGAAATTTCAGACCGGGTTTCATCCGATGATGCCACATCCGTTGAAGCTGCCACGAAAATGTCGGTCCATTTTTTCCGATCGGGGAAGTTGAAGACGGAAACGATGATCGGCACGATCAACTCAACCAAAAATGGAACCTGGGAATTTCAGGATTATCAACAGGATCAGGGGATCATGAGAATTGAGTGCGACCTGGCTGGTCAGAACACTCAACACGAAATCGAGTTTCAGGATACCGATACGATTTCCTGGATCCCACCGAACCTGGCCGGTACACGTCAGAAGATTCGATTCCTGCGCATGAGAAATTAAGGTTGATGTCTTGCAACTTGCGGTGGTGTCCGCAACCAATACGGTGAATCCAATTTCCTCAAATGCCTCGGACTTCTTCAGATTCATTTGATGTGGCTGTCATCGGCGGCGGTATTCTTGGTCTGGCTCACGCCTGGATGGCGGCTGAGTGTGGGCAACGTGTCGTGGTGTTTGAACGCGATACGCGGGCAGCCGGGGCTTCGGTGCGAAATTTCGGCATGGTCTGGCCGATCGGGCAGCCGGATGGTGAATTGCGGCAGCTGGCGATGCGATCGCGAGAGCATTGGCTGCAACTGGGAGAACGTTCGGGCCTGTGGGTTAATGCGTGCGGCAGCATTCATCTGGCGCGACATGAGGACGAACAGGCGATTCTGGAAGAGTTTGTGGCCGGCGTCGACCAGGCGAGCGGAGTCTGTTTACTGACTGCCAACGAAGTCGCAGCGAAATCACCGGCCGCACGTACCGATGGCTTGCTGGCTGGCCTGTGGAGTGATTCAGAATTGTGCGTGAATCCCAGGACCGCGTCGCAGCATCTAAAAGAATGGCTGGTGGCCACTTTCCCGGTGGAAGCCCAATTTGAAACAACGATCGTTGCCGTGCAAGACCACCAGATCACCACTTCCACCAACCGGAAATACCAGGCGGATCGTATCGTGATCTGTAGTGGCAGCGATTTTGAAACGTTGTTCCCCGCGGAATTCGAACGGGCGGGATTGATCAAATGCAAATTGCAGATGTTGGCCACGAACGCTCAACCGGATCAATGGAAACTGGGGCCTCATCTGGCGGGCGGGTTGACCCTGAGACACTATCGCTCGTTTGACTGCTGTCCCTCGGTGGCCAGGCTTCGTCAGCGAATTCAGCAGGAAAAACCATCGCTTGATCAGTTTGGAATCCACGTGATGGCGTCGCAGAACGATCAGGGGGAAATTATTCTGGGGGATTCGCATCTATATGGCCAAGATATCACGCCGTTCGATTGTTCTCGAATTGATGAATTGATCCTGTCCGAAATCAGGCAGTTAATCTGTGTGCCGAACCTGGAGATTTCCCGGCGATGGCACGGTATCTACGCAAAACATCCCTCCCAGCACATCGTGGTCATGCAGCCTTCCGACAACTGTCGGATCGTTGCGGCTCCCGGTGGAGCCGGAATGACCTTCGCTTTTGGCATTGCCGAACAAACGTGGAAAGGTTGGTAACCATGAAAAATCAACACCGGGTAAAAGCGGTCGTTCTCGATTGGGCGGGAACCATGATCGACTACGGAAGTTTGGCTCCGGCCAGGGTGTTTCAACAGGTATTTCACAACGTCGGTTTGGAAATCACCATCGATCAGGCCCGTGAACCCATGGGTATGGCCAAGCGTGAACACATCGCGGCAATCCTTGAAATTCCGGATGTGAAAGCCGCGTGGCGATCAAAACACGACCGCTCGGTGGAAGATCGGGATGTCGAGTCCTTGTACCAGCAGTTTTTGCCATTGCAGGAACAGGTCATTGCCCAGCACTGCGATCTGATTCCGGGTGCCTTGGCCACGTATCAATGGCTCCAGAAGCAGGAGATTCGGGTGGCATCGACGACCGGTTACACGCGAGCCATCATGCAGGTGGTCACGGAACGGGCCCGCGAAGCCGGTTACGATCCGGAGGTCGTCCTGTGCGCCGAAGACGCGCCCTTTGGCCGGCCCGCTCCCTGGCTGATTTTTGAATGCGCGAAGCGTATGAATGTCTATCCGATGAGCTCGATCGTCAAAGTGGATGACACGCTGGTCGGGATCGAGGCCGGAATCAATGCGGGCACCTGGACCGTGGGCATTGCCAGGAGTGGAAATCTGGTTGGTTTGAGCACGGTGGCTCTGGCAGAACTGGACATTCAGACACGGGAATCGGCCATCAGCCAGGCCCGGGATAGGTTGATCGACGCAGGCGCCCACTTTGTGATTGACAGTGTCCAGGAATTGCCTGAGATCGTTTCCCGCATCAACGCCTTGCTGGCAGAGCGTCGGTCGACTGCGTTTCCGCTGGTGGCAGCCGCTGACGATTGAAAACGAACGGGACCTGGGCCGACCGATCAGGCCCTTCCGTTCACCGCGTTGCTGGAGCGGGTGATCGGTCGCGCAAGAACTGCGAAAGCTGCCGCCGTCGATCCGTATTCAGATGATCGACATCGGCCTCCAGCAATTCGCGCCCGACCGCCGGCGATTCCGGCGTGGCCCAGACGCTGTTTCACTGCCTTGCCGGATAGCCAACGGCTGCCAAAAAACCAACGCCAGCGAAAGTCTCGCTGGCGTTGGGTAGACGTTATGATTGGCAGCATCCAAACCTAGAAATCGGTGACCAGCTCACCGCCGTCACGTGTTCCCAGTCCACTCAGCGTCACGGCATTGACGGAATCGCTGACGAAAGTCACCGAACCGTCGCCGCGGCAAAACTGCGCCACCGCTATGGTTGCTGCCGAAGCTGACCTCGTAAGCACCCCATTCGGGATTACCGTCCAAGCCGAACGGATTCGGAACCCCGGGCGCCGGCCGTCGATAGTTGATGGCGACCGCGGTGGATCCGCCCATCTCTGACCAGTCGGTTCCTTCCCAGTTATCCATATCGTCACCCCCGATCGCCCAATGATCCTTGCGGCCGGTGTTAGCTGTTTCGCGACCAGATGACATCTCCGACAGTAACGGATCGGACTCGGCTTCGCCCAGCATCAGGGTATTGGACAGCCCGTCGTGGACGTCACCTAGCGTGATGTGACTACCCATGCCGCCATTGGCGATGCGGTTGTCCGATCCGCCGCCCGGCGGTCGCGTCAGAATCATGCCATCCAGCTCGCTATGGTGGAGCGTCGGATTGCCATTGCCCCAAGTGCCCTGGTTGCCAGCGCCCCAACCCCAGGATGGTTTCCAGTCGTTGGGCTGAATTCCCGTGACGACTGCCAGATAGTTTGCCGGTACGCGAGCACCAACAAACCACGGTGGAATGTAACAGGAGGCGTCGAAAATCCGCTCCGGCTGTGCGGTCGATGGACAACGGTATAACTCCGGAATCGCCTCGCAGGCACCGATCTGACGCAAGATGGGGTTGGGAGAATTCATGTCTCCCTGAACGGCAGCGGGTGCGGCCCAGTTGTTTTCGCCGAAGGAGAGCAAGGTGAACATGTTGTTCTGCTCAACGAATGGCAGAACGAAAGCGGTCCAATGCCCCCCCTCGCCCGCTTCGCCCAGCATGGGCAAGTGCTCATCGTAATTGTCGGCAAACAATTGCACCGCCAGCCCCTGTTGACGTAATTTGTTGCTGCAGGAAGTCCGCCTGGCGGATTCTCGCACCTGTTGAACGGCTGGCAACAGCATCCCAATCAGGATTCCGATGATCGCAATCACCACCAGCAGTTCCACCAGCGTGAAACCAGTTCTGCGCTTACACATTTTCATACTCCGGAAATTGAAAATCGTTGTGTTGTTTTTCGTTTGGCTGCTCGTGCTTTGTCAGGTTCGAAAATTCGATTTCCCAAGGGATGGGGCAATAGCCGCCACGAACCGATGGTAGCTTCGCAGCATTGTTGCCGTCCCCTTACCAGGAATTCTTCCTTGACCAAACATCAAAACCTGACGCAGCACTAGTTCACGGGGATGTCAAACTCGAACACGTTGTCTGCCTTGCGAATCGTGAATTCCACCGGACTGTTTTCCCGGTTCTCCCGACGATATGGTTCGGGGACAAGTTCCTTGGGCACCACCGCGTTGACGCTTTCGTCTTTGTCGGATAGTCCGATGGCTTTATCCGATGCCGCCTGCTCCTGTATCAGACAGCTGAACGTGACGTGGTAGTCTCCCGCGGCCAGACCAGGCCCGGCAGAAGACCTCAGACTGAGGTTGCCTTCGGCATCCGTTTCCCCCACACCAAAGTGAAACGAATCCACTTTCCTGTCGACGGGATCGAAGTAGACAATCAGTCGCTCGTAGGGCTTACCGCCAAGAGTTACCTTGCCACCCAGCGAAAAAAGCTCCGGATCACCACAACCGATCGCGGTACCCAATGAGACGATCAAGGCAATGCAGAGTACCTGACGCACGTGAAACAGACTTGCTGTATGCAAGAGACAACTCCTGAACAAATGACCTGACGATGGCGTCTAATGTATGCGACGACGGCTGGAGTTTTTTTATGAATTGATTAATTCCGAGTCGATCGGCAAACTAATGCGCGAAGTGCCGGGCCGGGGCCGCCGCCCGTCATGACGATTTGCGTAGGCGGGCTGACAAAACAAACATTAATCGTCAGATTTTGCCTTTGTCTCTTTGCCCGCGAACCGGATCGGACACCATTTTGCCAGTGTTAGTGTTTGTTGTTTCCGGAGTCCGACCATGACCGCCACATCACCCAATTACCTGGATCCGCAGCTCCCCTCTGACCTGAAACGAGTCCGGATGCCAATGCGGATCGGTAGTGCAGAAAACCTGGCCGGCTTTGGCCAGCCGGTGTTCGGCGATTACGAATCATTTCCGTTGGAGATCGTCCGCTGGCCGGCCCAGGGCTGGAGGCCCGTCGATCCTGATTCGGGTGATGAGGGGGGTACGACCGAGGGCGTGTTTTCCAGTTATTGGAAGGGCGACATCCTGTACGGTCGCAACGAAGCGGTCGGCGGACACTATGTCTTGGGGTACGGCACCGAGCCCGAATCGGCCCGCGATGATCATGACCGTCCGCCGGAGTCGATCCTGATGTGGCACGCCAACTATCATCCTGACGGCGGCCAGCTGTTTTACCCGCTGGAGCCGAAACCGTTTGTGGTTCCGCTGGCACTGCCGGGCGATGACGTCCAGCCAGCTGACTTTGTCTGTTTCTGGTTCGATGGATCCCACGGGCTTTACATCCACCCGAACGTCTGGCACGAAGGCGTCTTCACGTGTGAAGGTCAACAACGGTTCTTTGACCGTCAGGGCGCCGTGCACGCGCGGGTTTCGGTGAACTTTTCCGATGAATTCGGGTGCCTGTTGGAAGCCGATTGCTCGCCAATCCGTGGTTAGCTGAACGACGCCCCGCAGCCGTTGACGGAACCGGTATCCGGATCCATCACGACGGCGCTAATGCTTGTAAATGGTCACGGTATCAAACAGTTCATCGTCCAGTGAAAACGCCTTCAACTGCAACGTGTTGCCGTTAATGGCCACGATCAGATAGTGATGGCAACGTCTAACGTTGTTCTGGAAGAACGGCCGATAGGGGCCCGGCGTTTCCAGACCACCTCCACCGCCACCGGTGACCATGTAGATGGTGCCGTTGACTTCCACTGCTCGATTGTCGCGCAGCGGCCACGTACGTTCATAGGAATGGATGTGGCCCGTCCAGACGACGTCAACATTGTGTTTTTCGTACAAGGGGACCAGTTCTCGAACACGTAGATCTCCTCGCGTGCTTCGGTTGTTTTTCCAGAGATTTCCGTAGTCATTTTCATCTGACGAATAGGGAGGATGGTGGTGGCAGACAAATTTCCACGTGGCATCCGAAGCCGCCAGTTCCTGGTCCAGCCATTGGTATTGCTCACTGCCGGGATCGACTTTGCGGTTGGAATCGATCATGAAGAAATCGGCGTTGCCGTAGCTGAATTGGTAATGGTATTCGGGATCCGGCAGGGCCATGTAATCGTAGTAATGACGGGCATCCTGTTCATGATTACCGAGAACGGGAAACAGGGGGACACGAGAGATCAGGGGATGCATGGAGGCGAAGAACTCATCAATCCAGTCGTCGCTCATTTTTCCCTTGTCCACCAGATCGCCGGCGTGCAACAGGAAGTTGGGGCGATGGGACCAGGCCAGTTTGGCGAGCGGTCCGGAGACCGCCGGATTGTGCTGCGTGTCGCTGATCACTGCAAAGGCAAATGGTGTTTCACGATGACCGGCGGTTTGAAAAGTCGAGACCTCGCTCTCGATCGTTGTGCCCTCGCCGTTTTCGGATTCCACCCAGTAGAAATACTGGGTTTCCGGTTCAAGTTCCGTGATCCGAACCTGTTGAATCTCCTCCGGTTCACTGGCGGCGATCGAATGTTCACAACGGATCGACTCGCCCCAATGAAGTGTCCCGGGGGCGGCACGTCCGCTCCTCCAGCAGACCGTCATGGCGTCCTTCGTGCCGTATTGCAGATAGGGCTGGACCACGAAATCCGCCGTGCCACTGGGCAGTCTCTGTGGCAAGCGGGCGACGTCGGAACGGTGTTCGAACTCTTGGCTGACCCACTCCGGTTTGGCCGCGATATCGTAGACAGCCATTTCGCGAATCCGCCCTTTCATGGGATGGAATTCATTGCGGTCTCGATACGATCCAATCACGGTCGTCGCCTGCTCCGGATACAGGATCTTGCCGCTCTGTTCATTCGTTGACGCGTCCAGTTTTCCGTTCACGAACAACTGCATCGTCGTGCCATCATAAATGGCCACAACGTGGTACATTCTGCCCGGTTCGAACGGCGTCTTGCCCGTCAGATAGGTCATCAGGCCATCGCCGTCGTCAGCACCTTCAGAGGATAGAGCGAATGTGAAATGGGCGTCCTGATCATATCCCACGACCCAGCCTTTCTCGTAACCACCATTGTCCTGGAAGGTGCCGACAATGCCACCGAATTCCGTCGGTTCTTCCACCGCGACCCAGGCGGATAGCGTGAAATCCCTGTCCGGCAGGTATTCCCTGATGGTCTGGAAATCCTTCGCGACGACGCATTCCATGCCGCGTCCATGGAATCGGACGGATTGGCCCAGCGGATCGGTCACGATCTTCGGCGCGGAATTGAAAATGCCGTCGGGGCCCAGCAGGGCTTTAAGCTGATTGTTCTTGATCTGGGTTTGATTGAACTGCCAATGGACCAGCGGATCCGGACCGTCATGGGCCAACCACGTTGCCGAATGGGTGGCCAACAGCCATAGCAGGGTCCAGGATAAACAGTGCGACATTTCCTCTCTCCAATACGTACCTAATGCCGTGACTCCTGGTCACGAGTGGAACCTGAGAACCGAATTGAATATGACTGGAATCGCAAGCCGTCAGGAATCCCGTCGGTTTGCCCATCCGGCTACCTGAATTCCGGTCGGATGAATTAGCAGTCAAAAAAAATGAGGGATGACCAAAGTGGCCTCCCTCTCACCTTTGGTTTCGCGATAGCGAATCGTTGCCGGGGTTAGCAGCAACGCCAAGGATGAACAAAGCACAAAGCCCAATGTGCCATCGCGAACCCTGTTCACCAAAGGTAAAACCGGAGGATGCCCCTCGGAGGGCATCCTTCCGATTGATTCACGACCCTAGCCGCCAGATAGCAACTTGACGAACGGATCGACGTCCAGCAGAGTCAACCCGCCGTCTTCATTGGTATCACAAGCCTCGATGTAGACTCCCGAGGCCAGGAATTGAACAAACGGATCGACGTCCAGCAACGTTACGTTGCCGTCGCCGTTGGCATCACCAAGTACCAGAGGCCTGGGATCGGCGTCCACCAGCACATCGTCGACTCCAAACCACCAGTCGTTGCCACCTTCGACCATTCCAAAACGGAGGGTCATCACGCTCGCTTGCACCGCCGGGAAACCAGTGGGGGATCCGATGGGTCCCGCCGGATCGCCGGCGACAGCGACAAAAGCCACCTGGAAGGGAGCCTCGTTGCCAACCGTGTCGACATTCAGCGTTCGCAGGTTGGTAAAGGTCTGGCCACCATCGAAGGAAACGTCAATCAATCCGGTTTGGGTGTCTTCGGCACGATACTCGTAAAGACATTCGATTCGAATCGTCGTGCTGTCGAAACGACTCAAGTCATACGTTCGGCTGACGAACGAGTTGTAACCGGGGGAAGGAGACCCCTCCGGTACGTAATCGTAGGCTGCATCCGGATCGGCCAACAGAAACGTGTTATTCTGGCCGGGTGGAATCAAGCCAATCTGACTGGATTGGCCCTGCTCCGCTTCCCAGGAATTGTAATCCACGGCGGCCCAGCCGTTATAAAATTCCTCGAACACGTCGATTTGCATACCGCTATTGTTAACCACCCAATTGGGAATGGTTCGAGTCCAGTCGGTGCCGTCGCCGTCACCCAAAACGCCGTCGACCATCTGCGAATTGTCAATCGTCCACTCGCGTTCGGTGCCGGAACGGATGTCTTTGGTCCAGTCGGTGCCGTCGCCAACTCCGGCTGCCGTGAACGGCTCCAGTGGCAGCCCTTCAAAATCTTCGAAGTCCTCGAATCCGTCCGAAGTGGTTACACGGATATCATCAAATGCAAACCACCAGTCGTTGCCCGATTCAATCATTCCAAAACGCAGAATCAACTCCGACGATGTGGCGTTGAAATCAACACCTGCAGTGTAAGTGTCCTGTCCATCGGTTCCAGACGTCCCGCCGTTGCTGTCAGCGTAGTTTCCATCGCCTGCACTCGCGGTGTCAAATCGCTCCAGCAGCTGCCATGTCGTACCCCCGTCAAATGAGACTTCGATGGTGCCGACCTGAGAGTCTTCCATGCGAAACTCGTAAACCATCTCGATGGCAACGGTGCTCTCGTCGAATCCCGATAAATCGTAGGTGCGGCTAACATACGAGTTGAATCCGTCGCTCAGTGCGCCAGCGGTGTAGTCATCCCAGGCATCGGGGTCCGCAACCATGCATGTGTTGTTCGTGCCTGATCCGAGACAACCACAGGTATCACGTCCTTGGGCAGGTGGCGGGTCGCCTGTCTGTTCCGCCCTCCAGGAATCGACATCCATGGCACTCCAGCCGTTGTACGCTTCTTCATCAGGAGTAGCGGTAGCAAACGACCAGGGCTTCAGTTGTAATCCTTCAAAATCGTCAAAAGCAACTTCATCGGCCGCCGCCGATCCGCAAAAGACCATGCCGCTGGCAATGATCGCGGCGCTGGCGTGCATTGTGGTTTTCTTCAATCGCAGGCCAAGTCGTTTGGCTAACGATGCCCCATTAATCCGAACCGTCATGTGGTCTCTCCAAGCTAACTTACGTATTTGTGTAACCAAGTGAAAACAAAAAACCTGTTGAAGGCAAAATGCTATCGACGCAATGTGAAGTTTGAGTTCAGCCCGTATGAATAACGAACAACATTAAGCGAGAGCTGATTTACTGCGCATGTCAATTGATCGAGTGAGCAGTATTGGGTGTGTTTGAGGAATCGGAGGTGCGCAAAAACCAACAACACGCGGTCCGTGAAATCGGTCGAAGGCAAACGAAAGCGAAAGAATGGCGCTGCTGCGTTTGCTTCGACAGCATGGCGCGGCTCGTCATGAGAGGTTATACAGTGTGTATCGAACCCAAGCCGTTAATCGCTGTTGGCTGTTCTCAGAAAATCTTCGCAGCGTTTCATCAACAACAGGCAATTCAATGTTGAGATCAGGTGCTGAAATTGACGGCAGGAGTCATTTGATAACCGCTTCCAGGTAGGGCCGAAATTCCTCGATTTGGATGTCGTTACGATTGGGGTCTTTCGCCTGGTCATCCCAGCGCCGTAGTCGTAGCGCGGATTCGAAATAGGGATGGGACCGAAATTGCTCCAACTCCTGTTGATTCATCTTTCCGCCCTGGTCCAGGAAGCTCTTCAGCGATGAGGGAGAAAGCCTGGACTGGTATTTCGGATCGGTGGTACAGAGAAATCGCTTGGCTGCGACATGCAACTGGACCGGTACGGCCACCTCTTCGCCAAATGCCCTACGCAGAAATTCAAAGCCGACGTTTTCATGATGATCATCCAGGTTTACCGTACAGTCGGCCGGCAAGTCGTTGTCGCCAATTATATGGCCGATATCATGCAGAAGTGCCGCCACGACCAGGCGATCATTCGCGTTCTCGTTCCGGGCCAGATCGCCGCATTGCAACGCATGCTGCTGCTGGGTCACGTCTTCATCGGCATACTTATCGCTGCCGCGAGCTGCAAACGTAGCGAATATCCTGTCAATCACATTGATCATAGCGTGGTCTCCGGCAATGCTGGTGGACTGCCAGACCTGAATTAACGTAGCCGGTCTGGCAGCCATTCCGGACTCCTGAATTCCTGCGATTCCAGCCAACAGACAATTCAGCTTGGAAACTTTACTGGGCTCCTGGATTGTTGGGCGGCGACAGGGAACGATTCCGCGAATGGGGTGCGTATTCGTGCTCGACCTCACCGTCCGCCGGACCGTGGTGGCGGACAACACGTGCCGACCCGGCCCCACGAAACTGCATCGGCGTGACACCAAAGTCGCGCTTGAAGGCGCGCATCAATACTTCGGGATAGGCAAAACCGGTTCGGTCCGCGATCGCGGAAATGCTCAGCTTCGTCGTCCGCAACAAGCGGGCGACCGACTGCAGCTGGATGCGACGAATAAAGGCTGCCGGAGAACAATTCAATTCATTTCGGAAACGGGATTCCAAACCCCGTCGGGAAACCGAAACGTGTTGCACCACTTCGTTTACGGTCAAGCCGGTTTTGGCGTTTTGGTAGATGAATTTGACCGCCATGTCCAGAACGGGATCTTTAGCCGCCGAAGCCTCGGTTGAACGGCGCTGAACGATCGAAATCGGTTCGATGCAAATCGGTTCAGTCGGTGGAGCGTCGCCCCGGATCATCGAGTGCAAGAGTTTGGCAGCCGTGAATCCAACTCGCCATGGATCCTGATCAATATTGGAAAGTGGAATCGGAGCCAACGAAGACCACAGCGGATCGTGTTCGATACACATCACGGCAACCGATTGGGGTACGGCCATGTCGTTTTCCAGACAGGTCTTGGTCACCAATTGCCCAACCGCGCTGGTCCAGACCACGATACCGACCGGCTTCTGCAGTTCCTCCAGCCAGCGAACCAGTCTTGCCGGATCCACTCCGAAACTCTCTGTCGCTTCCGTCGAAAGCTGCAGGCTGTGAAGCTCATAGCCTCGCTGTTTGATCCCGGCTCTCAGGGTTGTCTCGATAGTGTCGGGATAGTGTTGCCAGGGTGGAAAACCGATGTAAGCGAAGTTTTCGAACTGTTTTTCGAGTAGAAACCGGCCCGCCAGCGAGGCGCACGCCCGCTCATCGGAATAGACCGAAGGGATTCGCGAGGATAAGTATTTCAACCAGGAAACATTCACACACGGCACATTGAGTTCGGTGATCCGTTTCTCCAATCGCTGGCTGGTCACCCGGCAGATGATTCCGTCGCCACGCCAGTCATTCGGCGGGAAAATTTCACCGGCAGCGTTGACGGGCGGGACAGTGAAATTCCAGCCATGATGATCCTCCGCATACTGGGCTACGCCCATCATGATATTGCGGTGCCAGCTGGTCTCCGTTTTAATGAGCAGCGCGATTTCCAGTGATTTTTTCATGTCCATCGCTCCTGCTCGCGGATGCTCGATCGTGCTTGCCGGTCGTCTGGTAAAGCCATGGTTTGACGGTCCTCGTCGAAACGGGTGACGACGAATCCGGCCCAACCGGTGAAGCGAATTGGAAAAGGTGACCGTTACGATCGTCAAGCCCCCGCCGCCTGAATGCGGATTTTTTGGATAACCATCGCCTGGATCGATCGGGCAGGATGCGACCAAAGGCCAATCCGTCGCGGCTGTAAAAAGCTCTGAAGGCAAATTCTGAATTTTTGATGAAGAAGCCAATTCTCATTCGTGAATGGAATGCATTAACTGATGTCGGAAGACCGAATCCCTTTTCCACCAGCGGCCCTGTTTCGCAGTTTTCTGCTGGTCGCCGGTGCCTATTTGAGCAATATCCTGCTGTTGCTGATGGCTATCGGTGTCATCTCCATGACGCTGTTTCCCGACAGCTATCAGGTCCTCAACGCGGAACCTGACGAGTTTAATAAGATCTTCGAAACAGATCCGCAGCGGGTCTTTCCGCCGGCCATGCTCTGGATTCTGTTGGTTGTCTCTGGCCTGGTCTGTTTCGGACTGGGTTACCTGGTCGCGCGGCTCGCGCCACTGGGGCGATTCTCTCATGCCATTCTGTTCGCCGTGATTCTGTTCGTGCAGTACCTCCAATTGGCCATCGGCGCTTCGGAATCGCTGCAGACGATGTTGATCCTGTTCATGGCGGTTTCGCCAGTGGCTTCGCTGCTGGGCGCCCACATGTACTTGAGCGGTTCGCAACAGGAATAGAATGGCGCGGTTGTGTACGGCCATCCGACCGGGTTGTTGCGGGTTATCTCAGGTATCGAGGACCACTGGCGAATTCGTGGTCCTGGATCACGTATCGCAACCTTCGCTGACGGGCGGACGTGACGCCGATACGACGAGTGTTTCGGATCCGGAGCATTTCCCGGCCGACGGCGACCGGACTTTCAATCCACACACCTCGATGGCGAGTCAAATCGGTGCCGTCCACCGAGCGGTTGATATTCAGCGATTGACAGAGCTTCGCCGGACCGGAGCAAAGCGCTGTCAGTGAATCCTGTCGGCGTCGCATTTTCATCAACCCGACCCTCTGGATTGGCTGGATGGCGCGTATCAGCACCGCACTGCCCCTTCCGGGAGTTTCCGTGACGACATTGAAACAGTGCCGGGCGTGAATAGGATAAACATAGGCAAACCCTGCCGGGCCAAACATGGAAGCATTACCCTCCGTTTTGCCCCGATAGCCGTGGCATGCCGGATCGCCATCAGACAGGTAGGCTTCGGTCTCCACAATCAACCCCGATACTCGTTTGCCGCCGATCGTGGATACTAACAGTCTGGACAACAGTTGCTGCGCGACAATTTTTGGACAACGGGCGAAAAATGTACGATCAAGAACCTTCGCGGGCATGTCTTAAAATCGACCTCCGGTCATTCATCCGCTGCCGCCTGTTCGTTTGAAATTGAACTTCACTCCCTTGCACAGTCTACATGAATATCAAGCTGCTGTTGCGACTGCTCGGAATATTGTCGCTGCTGATCGGGTTCTTCATGCTCGCCAGCCTGATCTGGTCGAACCCTCGCTTTGGCTTTCATACCGACAAGTCCATTGTCGACACCCGATTCGAGTACGAGGGCTTCCGCGGCCTGATTTACAGTTCCCTGATCAGTTGCGGGATCGGCAGTCTGTTCCTGATGCTCGGTCGCCATGCCGAGGGGAAACTGTTTCGCAAGGAAGCGATGGCCGTCGTGGGATTGAGCTGGGTGCTGGCCACGTTCCTGGGTGCGCTGCCGTTTCTGTTCAGTGGCGTCTACCGGGGACCGTCGATACGTGTGTTTGCAGAAACCAAACAGGTATTTGTCGTCGCGCCCAGTTACAAGATCTGGCAAACCTGGGTGGATACCCCGGTCACCGATCAGGAATTTGCCGTACTGCAAGCACTGTCTGACGTATCGGCGCGAGGTCTGACCGAATCGCAGCTGCGGCGAGCCAGTAAGCTGCCTGAGAGCCCGGAGGTCTTTCAACAGTTGATTGGCCGGCCACCCTTCGCGACGTGGTTGATTGGCCCTGGGCAAAGCGATCGTCTGGCGCCTGCCGATCGGGCCTCCAACTACCGCCTTCGCTGGATTCGCATGAATCTGGTGGATGCCCTGTTCGAATCCCAGTCGGGATTCAGTACCACTGGTGCGACCGTACTGTCAGATCTGGAAGATCCTCGTCTGGTTCCCCGTTGCATCCTGTTCTGGCGAGCCAGTACCCATTTTCTCGGCGGTCTGGGGATTATCGTGCTGTTTGTGGTGATTCTGGGTCAGGGCTCGGCGGGCAAAGCGTTGATGCGAACGGAAGTCCCTGGACCGACCCAGGAAAATCCGACCGCCCGGATGCAGCACACCGCGTGGCTGTTTGCCTCGATGTATGTCGGCTTGAACATGGTATTGGGAATCCTGTTGTATTGGTTGGGAATGAGCCCCCTGGACGCCATCTGCCACGCCTTTGCCACCATGGCCACGGGCGGATTCAGTACCTACAACGACAGCCTTGGCCACTTTGCCGGCCTGCCGGACGTTCAGGGCATCGCCATTGAATACACCGTGATTGTGTTCATGGTATTGGCGGGAACCAATTTCACGCTGTTGGCCCTGTTCCTGTTCGCACAACCGGGTCGGCTGTTCGGAGACATCGAATGGAGAACGTACGTCAGCATTATCGCGCTGGCTTCGGCGGCCGTGATCGTGTTTGGCATGTTGCACGGTGATAACGACTTGGATTCTCCCGCCCATGCCGTCCGTTATGGATTGTTCCAGGTCGTGTCGATCCTCACGACGACCGGATATTGCACCAGCAATTTTGACGCCTGGAACAATTTCAGTCGCGGCTTGCTCCTGGTTTTGATGTTTATTGGTGGGTGCGCAGGCAGCACGGGTGGAGGCATGAAGGTCATTCGGCATGTCCTGTTCTTCAAGATCCTGAGTATTGAATTGGAACATGCATTTCATCCCAAGGTGGTCCGACTGTTGCGGATCGGCGGCAAGCCGGTCGAAGACGATTCGTTGCGTCGGTCGATCGTCATCTATTTCGCGCTGATTCTGGTCCTGTTCATCGCGGGCTTCTTGATCGTGTTGTGCATTGAACCCGACGGGACCTGGGGTTCAATGACCCAAAACAAACTGATCGACACGGCCAGCGCGGTGGCGGCTACGTTGAACAACATTGGCCCTGGTCTGGGAACCGTGGGGGCAACACAGAATTACGGACACTTCGGTATGCTCAGCAAGTTGCTGTTCATTTTTCTGATGATGCTGGGAAGATTGGAGATTTTCCCGATTCTGGTCCTGTTGGTTCCGAAATTCTGGCGCGATCAATAGGCGCGTCCGCCCTCTCGGCAACCGCGTATAATTATTCCATGCACTTCGACTACCAGAGAAAACAACTGAACTACGAATTCTACATGCACCTGGGATTCTTCCTGGCGGCGGTGGCGGTAGTGACTCTGTCGTTCACGATGACCATCATCGGCTCGCAACTGGTTTGCCTGCCGGGGTACCCTCTGCCTGTGCCTGAAAGCTGTACGGCCCGCCTGCTATTGGGCATGGATTGCCCGGGTTGTGGATTGACGCGGGCGTTCATCTCGATCAGCCACGGTCAATTCCGGGCAGCCTGGGATTTCAATCCGGCGGCCTACTTCGTATATCTGTTCGTGCTGGTACAACTGCCCTGGCAACTGTATCAGATGCGGCGGAATCTGAAGGGAATACCCAGCTATGAACGGAGCTGGATTTACATTCTGCCGATTGCCGCAGCGCTACTGCTGGTCATCCAATGGCTGGTCAGGCTGGTGCTTTGCCCGGTTTGATACGAGTCGCACGGACGTGTAGCGTGTGCCACACTGATCTCTCCGATCGACGCTACACCGATGTTCCATCAGGCGTCATCGGCCAGCTGAAATACAGAACGGCTTTTGACGATCGAACAGGTGTCGGGAAAGGTGTGAAATGTGCGTAGCTGCACGTGACGGCAAAAGGCCTGGATATCGATGTAGCTGATAGCACCGAACGCCATCCGACCGCTGGACTGGAAGCGATGAACCAGTCCTTCGCATTCATTTTCCGGATTCAGCTGGTGTTGAATCGCCAGCACGGTCCGGGCGGCTACTTTTTCGTGCTGAATTTCGCACTCGTATTCGATCCGGTCGCGAAAAATCAGCTTGTCCTTCTGCAAACCCTTGATCGTATGGCTCATCAGTTTCCGTTTTTCAGGTAACGGATGCAGGTTGCCCGCACTGACTTCGGCCAGGGTCAATCCGCCATGGCGGAAGACGATCACGTGGCCGTCGCTGGTGATATTCAAGTCCAGGCAGTAGTTTTCCCGTTCAATTCTCCGCATAACGCAGGACTGATACAGTTCGGGATGGATCGATCGGCCGAACAGGACGAAATTCAGATCTGCGATTTTTGGACGGACGGTTAACAACGTTTCATCTTTCTATGAATTGCAACAGACTCTTGCTGATGGGTGAGCGGAACCACTTGTCAGTGCACAATTATAGAATCATCTGCGGATGCCAAGAAGAGAACTTCGCGATGACTCGGTTTGTATTGCACGAAAAAAATAATTCAAAAATCCTGTTGACAAAAAAAATTTACATCGTGGGTCAAAGAATTTTCTTGACATTCGTGATTGCCGTCAGGTTGGCAAGGTCACCGCGATCGAGAACGTTCCAATCGATTGGTTGCTGTCCTGCATCCACCAGCGCCTGGTTCGCTTGGGAGAATGGCCGGCCGCCAAAGAACCCACGATAGGCGGATAGCGGAGATGGGTGGGCGGTGGTCAACACGGTATGGTGCGAGGCGATATGTTGCTGCTTCGCGGCCGCCGATTTTCCCCACAACAGGAAGACCATCGGATTGGAGCGCGCACCCAATGCGGCGATCACCCGGTCGGTGAATGTCTCCCAGCCGCGGTTTCGATGCGAGTTGGCCAGCCCGTGTCGAACCGTCAATACCGTGTTCAACAACAATACGCCCTGCGCCGCCCAGCCGGCCAGTTCGCTGCGCGATCCCGAGTCAATGCCCAGATCATCGTTTAATTCAACGAAGATGTTCTTCAGCGAAGGCGGCCGTGGACGGCCAGGTCGAATGGAGAATGCCAACCCGTCGGCCTGGCCGTCGCCGTGGTAAGGATCTTGGCCCAGGATCACCACCTTGGTCTGCTGAAAATCACAGCATCGGAACGCACGGAACACGTCCGACTCCGAGGGATAGACCGATGCAATCCGCCTTTCCGACGCTACAAACCGCATCAGTCTCTGAAATGGTTCGCCGGCGAAATCATCGCGAAGAACCGCGGTCCAATCGCTGTCGACGGGCCAGCCAGGAGGCAGCCGATGAGGCTTAGTCGGCACCATGAACAGCTTCACCGGACCGTCGATAGTCAATCAAATGCAGTTCGACATTGCGACGGCCCCGGAATTCGTTAATCACCGGTTTGAAGGCAAAGTCATAGACTGCGTTGGTATTGCCCAGCTCTTCAATCCACTCGCTTTTGCCGAAACCGACCGCCCGGATGCGAAATTCCTGCTGCATCAGCTGCAGGTCCAGGTGACGATCTTCTTTTCCCATGGTTTTCGGTTGCCGGGCCAATTTCACGCGCAAAGCGCACATCACCGGCCGGGGATTGCCCTGCCCGAAGGGCGCCAATTTTTCCAACTCGCCCAGCGTATGCAGGGTCAACTGGCTTAATCGAGCCTCGGCATCAATATCGATTTCGGGGATCAATTCTTCCGGCGACGCCTGCTGCAGAATCTGGTGGCAGAACGCTTCCCGGAAGACGTCAATCTTTTCCGTCTCGATGCTCATTCCGGCCGCCGCCCGGTGTCCCCCGTATTTGACCAGATGCTCCCGACAATGGTGAATCGCTTTCAGTAAATCGACACCGCCGGCACTGCGAGCTGATCCGACGGCCGGTCGGTTTCCCATTTTGTCGATGGAAAACAGCACCGTCGGACGATGGAACTTTTCCGCCAGGCGGCCGGCCACAATGCCAATGATTCCAGCATGCCAGTCGGCATCGGCCAGAACAATCGCCGGTTCCTGGTCCACATCGAAATCCTGCTTCAAGTGTTTCGTCGCCGACCGCAAAATACTGCGGTCCAGACTGTCTCGACTCTTGTTCAGCTGATCGATGTAATTGGCCAGTGCCAGTGCCCGATCTTCCTGGTCAACGGTCAGCAATTCCACGCCCAGTTGCGCTTGCCCCAGTCGGCCGGCCGCATTCAGGCGGGGGCCCAGCAGGAAGGCGATGTCTTCTGAATCGAGTCGCGGTTTGTCCATCAATCCACACAGTGCCATCAAATGCCGCAACCCCGGGTTGCCAAAGCGGGGAATCAGATTCAATCCGTGGGTCACCAGAATTCGATTCTCGTCGAGCAACGGGACCACATCGGCGATCGTTCCAATCGCTGCCAGGCCGATCGCCGTAAACAGGTAGTTTCGCATTGGTTCGGGCAGTTTCTCCGAACCATGCCGATGTTGGCAGAGAGCCCAGGCCAGCTTGAAGGCCACGCCGGCGCCGCACAGATCGGGGAACGGATAGTCCGTTCCGGGCAGCGCCGGGTGAACGACCGCCACGGCATCGGGCACGGGACCGCTGGGAATGTGATGATCCGTGACAATGAACTCCAGACCCAGACGGCGGGCCACCTGGGCATCTTCGACGCTGTTGATTCCACAATCCACGGTCACGACCACGTTCGCGCCCCGCTGTTGCAGTTTTTCCAACGCTTGACGATTCACACCATAACCATCGTCCAGACGGTTGGGGACGAAGTAGGAGACCTGGCCCCCCAGCAACCGGATGCAGAGGTACAGGATGGAGGTCGCGGTCATGCCGTCGCAATCGTAGTCGCCATAGACGACGATCTTCTTCTGATCGGAAATGGCTCGGTCCAGGCACTGGACCGCTGCGGCGATTCCCGGCAAATCCTGAGGAGGTCGCAGTCCCGTCATCCGCAGATCAAAAAACGACTTGACTTCCGCAGGATGAGTGATGCCGCGGACAGCCAGAATCTGGGCCACAACCGGCGAAACATTACAGTTTCTTTCGATCGATCGGATCAGGTCCGAATCGTGATGCGGTACACTCCATCGCAAAGGCATGGCTCGCCCCAAAATCCTTTTCGGCCCGGGAAGTCGATCAGTTGAAACCGGCAGATGTTGTCTGATTCCGCTGCGCCATCGTAACCGATCGAGCGCGAAAAATCAGCTTGCCGGCGGGGCAAGCTGTGGCAGAGATGCAACGAAACAGGTGGGCCGATCCAAGCCCAGCAACCTACTTCTTTTTCTCGTTGTGAACGGTGTGTTTTCGCAGACGCGGCGAGTATTTCTTCAGTTTCAGCTTTTCGCCCGTCGGCTTTCTGCGGATGGTGTAGTTGTAATCGCCGGTTTCTTCACAAACCAGGTACATGACTTCGAGCTTCCTCTTGCCCTTGCCTTTTTTCTTGGCCATGGAGATTCCTGAATCGGTTGCGGGTAAAGTCGCCGGGAAAACCGAAAATTTTAGCAGACCGGTGAATGGAAGTTAAGGCACGAATCTGGCCATATTCAGGAAAACATCAACGCGGCGAAAGGAAGCGGGAGATGCCGTCGGGCTTGCCGTACAGGAATCCCTGTCCCAACAGGAACCCCATATCATTGAGAATTTCGTGCGAGACCTCGTTCTCGATCCCTTCGGCCAGCGGCTGGATGCCGAGGTCGATGACCAGCTTTGCCAGCAGTCCAACCACTTCCAGTCGTTTTTGCGGCGCCGCATCGATACTACGAGTCAGTTCCATATCGAATTTCAGATATTCCGGCCGATATTCGCCCAGTTCGACCAGTCGTGCTTCGCCCACTCCGAAGTCATCGAAGGCCAGCCGGATGTCCAGGTCCTTGAGTACGGCACACATCTTTCGCATGCTGCCAGCATCCGTGGCTGCCCGTTCGTGAATTTCCAGTGTGATGATCTGGTCGCTGTTGTCGCGCAATTCATACAGCGACTGGTAGAATTTGTCCGTCCCAAGTTCCTTGGGATGGGTATTCACGAACAGGTTCATGTCGGCCCCGAACTGGCGCCCGATTTCGATTCCGCGTTGTCGGAAGACCTCGCTCAATTGGGCTTCCAGGTTCAACTGGGATGCCGCGGAGAACATTTCCACGGGCGACTGCAGCCCGAACAGGCGGCTGCGCCCAGCACTTCATAGCCAACGGTCTGCCGGTTCTTGAGCGACACGATCGGTTGATAATAGGGAACAAAGGCACCACTATCGATCAGCCGATCGAATTGGATCATGGCCAGAGCCTGATCGCAGTTGTCGTCGTAGACGGTTTGGTGATCCGTAATGGCCCCCTGTCGCCCGACGCGAAACACCACCGATGCGAATTGCAGCAGATCACCATTCTTGATCGAGACCTTGCCGCGGACACGTTCTCCATTGACAAAGGTTCCGTTGGTGCTGCCCAGATCGCGTAGCTTCAACTGCCTGCCATCCCACCGGATTTCGGCATGGTTCTTGGACACGTTGCCGATTGGCAGGCAGAGTGAGGATTGGGAACTGCGTCCGATCGTGAATCGGCGGTCGTGAATTTCGTATTCTCGAATTGGGTCGTCCTGCGTGATTTGACCCGACAACAACCATTGCTGATGACGCAAGGGCGCGGGTTCATTGCTGACGCTGGGATTCGATTGGTTCATGGCTTGAGGCAACAGGTGGCGGTCGAATCGGTCGATGGCAACCACGCCATTTCCGGTTCCAAGGCAGACCCTACGCAAGCGTAGCTTTTCCGCGTGGCAGAAGCGCCGAACCGATCGGAAGCGGTGCGTAAAAACCGCAAGGACTTGGGAAAGTGACGATGGGATCGATTATCGGGCCACGGCAATATTCCGGATGCCATGGATGAAAATGACCTAAGCTTCAGAACAGGAAATCGACCGTCCCTCAAGCTATTTTCTTCTACGCTATTGCGGTGCTGCCATGCTCGTTCCGGCGACAATTTCGAGTCTTTCAACGGGCAGCCATGTTCTGGACGCGATCTTGTCCGATGAGTCCTTTCGTCCGGCCGAACCGGGCAACCTGGCAGAAACCGGTCTGCCGGCTTCCCTGGTGGAATCGCTGATCATCAAGCGTCTGGCTACGGTGGGAATCCACAGCGGACGGCAATTGGCAAACGACGCCCGATTACCCTTCCCGGTGCTGGAACCGATGTTCAGGAATTTGCGAGAGCGGCGGATCATTGTCCATCAGGGATCCGCGCCACTGAACGACTACAACTACAGCTTGACCGACGACGGACGTGAACAGGCGCGGGTCGCCGCCGCGAATTGTGCCTACGCCGGTCCGGCTCCGGTTCCCCTGATGGATTATATCCTCTCCGTTGAAGCGCAGACCATTCGCAGTGAGTCACCCCGAAGAGACCAGCTACGCCAGGCGTTCCACGATATTTCCATCGACGAATTGCTGTTCGAAAACCTGGGACCGGCCGTCAATTCCGGCGCCGGTCTGTTTCTGTATGGTGAACCCGGCAATGGCAAGTCGACCATTGCCAGTCGAATGACCCAGTGCTTCGGACAGGAAATCTGGGTGCCTCACGCGGTTTTTGAAGATGGTCAGATCGTCAAGGTCTTCGATGCCGCTTATCACCGCCCCAGTACCGACGATCAGGGAGAACTGATTTGCGAAACCGCCGTCGATCGACGCTGGGTCAAAATCAGCCGGCCCACGGTGGTCGTCGGCGGTGAATTGACCATGGACGCTCTGGAAATTCGCCACGATCCCGTATCCAACGTGGGTGAGGCCCCGCTGCAAATGAAAAGCAACTGCGGCTGCCTGCTGATCGACGACTTTGGCCGACAGCGGATCGAACCGCAGGAACTGTTGAATCGCTGGATTGTTCCGCTGGAGAACCGTGTGGATTACCTGACCTTGTCCACCGGCAAGAAGATCCAGGTGCCGTTCGAACAGCTGATTATTTTTTCCACCAATCTGGAACCGTCCGACCTGGTCGATGAAGCCTTTCTGCGTCGAATTCCCTACAAGATCGAAGTCAGTGATCCGACACCAGCGGAATTCCACGAGCTGTTCAGGATGTATTGCGAGCGAATGGACTGCGCCTACCAGGCGGAGCTGGTTGACTACCTGATGGATACCCATTTCCATCCGCATGGGCGTCGACTCCGGCGCTGCCATCCCCGCGATTTGCTGGGACAGATCCGTAATTTCTGCACCTACAACGATCGGAAACTGGAATTACGCAAAGAGTACCTGGATCTGGTGGTCACCAGTTATTTCACGACCGTGCGTAATCAGCCACCTCATCCATCCAGGCGGCCGGAACGATGAATGCCGAAATCATACGGGAAAATGACCAGATCCTGGGTTACACGCTGCAGCGAAAAATCGGCAGTGGTGGGTATGGTGATGTCTGGGAAGCGGAAGCGCCGGGAGGTTTGAAAAAAGCGATCAAGATTATTCATGGCTTTCACGACGAAAAACGTGCTCAAGCGGAATGGAAAGCACTCAATCGCATCAAGGACGCGCGACACCCGTTCCTGCTATCCCTGGAACGGATCGAGACCTTTAATTCCAAACTGATCGTCATCAGCGAATTGGCCGACCGCAGCCTGGCCGATCTGGCCAGCGATTACCGTCGCAACCAGGAAACGGGCATCCCGCGTGAAGAGCTGATTGGCTACCTCCGCGATTCGGCTGACGCGCTCGACTACCTGAATGCGACTTTTGGCCTGCAGCATCTGGATATCAAGCCGGAAAACCTACTGCTGGTTTCAGGTCATGCCAAGGTAGCCGACTTTGGTCTGGTCAAGGATTTGCAGGAAGCCAGTCAGTCGTTGATGTCTGGCATGACCCCGGCCTACGCGGCACCGGAATTGTTCGACGGTCGACCGGGACCCGCCAGTGATCAGTACAGTCTGGCCACCGTCTATCAGGAAATGTTGACGTCCTGTCGGCCCTTTCCTGGAACGACACCGGCCCAGCTCGCCGCGCAACACATGCATGGTAAGCCGGACCTGCGATCGCTGCCGATCAGCGATCAAGCGATCGTGGCCCGTGCCCTGTCCCGCGATCCAGCGGACCGTTTCCCGACCTGCAGTCGGTTCATCGCCCAGTTGGCAGATCGCAAAACCCGGAAGAAAATGGTCAAGACTCGGGCTTCCGTCCGACATCCCATTGACACCAGTTGTAATACGGAACGTTGTGAGGTCTCACCCAATTCAGATTCCAGTACGGATCGAATATTGGAAAACCGGCTGACCTTCAAGTCGGTCGAACTCGAATCGCTGCAGCCGCCAGCCTGTAATCCGGCCGAGGCGGTATTTCAGCCGACCATCGTCATTGGCATCGGCCGATCTTGTTCGGCGGTGATCCAGGCAGTCAAGCAACGGTTGGTAGCCCGACATGGATCGCTGGATGTACTACCCTCGCTGGGACTGTTGTGCATCGACTCCGACGAGGCTGCATTGGCGGCACTTTCGCACGATTCGGAGGATGCGGCGATGAAGCTGAGCGAGACGCTTGCCATCCCATTGCGTCGCAGTGAGCAATACCGTCAACACAAGAAACTGGACTTGAGCTGGATCAGCCGTCGCTGGATCTACAACATCCCTCGCAGTCTGCAGACCGAAGGCCTGCGACCACTGGGAAGGCTGGCGTTTGCCGATCACTATTCCGCGATTTGTCAGAAGATTTCCGATACGATTGGCTGCGTGGCCAAAACGGAGCATCTCGCTCAAACCTGCGATACGCTGGATTTGAACCCGCCCGATCGAGCTCAGGTGAGGGTCATTCTGGTCTCCAATATCTCCGGTGGCATCGGCAGCGGCATGACGAATGAACTGGCGTTTACCATTCGGCTGCTGCTGGCGGAAAACGGCATCAGCGACAGCCAGCTGATCGGTATGCTGATGTATAGCAACCACCGCGGTCGCGAACGAAGCTTGTCGACGGCCAACGCCTACGCCTATATGTGTGAATTAAGGCACTTTGCGGAAGCCGGATATCCGGGCGACCGACGGCTGGGCATTCCCGAGTTTGGTGACGAACTGCCGTTTGATTTCACGTACGGTCTGAAGATGGCCGACGATTCGACAACTTGCGGATCGACCTGTTTGGACCGGATCGCGGAATACATCTGCCTGTCCAGCACGACCCGCTGCCAGGCCTTCTTTGATGCCTGCCGCGAACCCGAACGGCAGGATGATGAATTCACGCTTCGATCATTCGGAATCAGCGCTTGTGGACCGGGGTTGCCAGCTCAAGCTCAGCCCGCGGTGGAGAGTCTGTCACGCGACTTGATCAGGTACTGGAGTTCGGGCACGCAGGCGGAGGATTTCTGTCCGCGTGAATTCGCAGATGCCTGTTTCAACGAGTTCGCGTTGACTTTCGAGGATGCCACGGCGCGGGCCACCGAAATCATCTCACATCTGGACGGTTGGCAGGAAGCAGCGGATGCCATCAAACAGGCGACCCGTCGCTTGACTCCGCCGGCCTCCAATTTTGAACTTGTCACGGATTACTTTGATCAAATTCTTGATGTCACCCACGCCCATCGCGAAACATCCAGGGACGGGACAAGACTGTGCATGTCCGCCGAATCCGAAATTGCCGGTCAGGCCCAGTTGGTCGGCGACGGACTTTCCCGCCGCATCCTGGAGCTGGTGGGCGGAGCGCGTGTCAATCTGCCTGGCGCCCGACAAGCGGTACAGGCGTGCGTCGAAAAGGTAGTTCACGATCTTGATCGCGTGACCTCGGAATTGCATTCGCTCCATCGTGCCATGCAACAGATCCGCGAAACCTTTCCGCAGTGGCCCAGCCGATCGATCGACCCTGGGCGGACGCACGCCCAATGGATTCAACGATACGCCCAGTTGCGATGGCTTGATTTCCGGAACCGTTGCTGCCACGACTACTACCGCGTGATCCGCAGTTGCCTGACTTCAACGGACGAAATGCTGAAGAAATTGACGATGCAGCTTGAGCTGGTGGAACGCGCATTCGTGGTGTCGGATCAGGCACCGGCTACGACTCCGGCCGAGGGCACGATCCAGCGTCTTCTGGCCGACAGTTTAACGACCCACCGCGCAACGCATCTGCGACAACTGGAAACGCTGGTCGTTGAAACCATCGAGCACCGTGGTGCTCGGTTTCTGGATCTGCTCAGCGATGCCATGAACTGGCAGGAATCGTTGCCACAGATCGTTCGGCGATCGGCCCAGGCCGTGCTTTCGAACGCCTTTGCCAACATCGCCTTTGACGAAGTGATATCCAGCAATCAGGTGCAACCATCGGAGTTGAAACGCTGGTTGAATCAACAGCTGAACGCCGCCATGCCATCGGTCACCGATTGCGGTGGCGGATCGCGACTGCTACTGGCGCAGCCCCGGCACGGTGGTGGAATGATTCTGCCCGAAACCATATCGAACGAATTCGGTTTGCAGCCGTGTCCAATCAACGGAACCACGGGCGACGTGGTGTTCTGTTTCGAAGTGGAAGGAATCCTGTTGGCGAATTTTGCGTTTCGTGTTCTGATCGAAGCGCCCGAAGCAACCGAGATCGCAAAGCGAATCCACTCGCGTGACGATGTCGACTGGACGACTCTCTCCGATCTGATGTAGTCACGTCGGTCGTTGGGGCTTGGTACTGCGGGTGGCGACAAACACGTCGAGGTGGTCGCTCAGTAGATCCTTGTTACCCCAGCGATCCTCGTAGAAGCCGGTCAGAGCCAGGCCGGCATCGATCTGCTCGCCGATCAACTGCGTTAACGAATGTCCAAACTCCAGCGGTCGTTGCGATCCCAGCAGTTGGTTTCGTTCTTCGTCGTCAAGTTGCAGATCACTGTACGGAATCGAGTGTCGCACCAGCAGTTTACCCTGTTCCATCTCGACCGCATCAAACAGGTAATTGACGGGGTTGATGAAGCCAGCCAGTAGCGAACCGCCCGGTTTCAACACCCGATGCACCTCGCGCCAGATGGTGGCCACGTCAGGACAAAAGCAGACGGAGCAGGGATTGATCACCAGATCAAAATCGTCGTTTTCAAGCAAGGACAGATCCGCCATGTCTCCCTGAATGGTATGCAGCGATAAACCATATTCCATGGCGATTTCACGATCCCGCTGCAACTGGGCGGGGCTGCAGTCAAACACGATGACGTCGGCGCCTGCCGCCGCCAGCAGCGGCGCCTGCTGTCCGCCTCCGCAGGCCAGGCCGAGCACCCTTCTGCCTTGGACATCTCCAAGCCACTCCGCCGGGACCCGTTTCACCGGTGTCAGATGAATGGGAATCTGGCCCCGGCGGGCCGCTGCGATTTGTTGCCCGGTTGCCGCCTGATAATAGCGGTCCCCCTGTTGGGCGATTTGATCCCAACTGTCCCGGTTGAATTCAAACACATCCTGTCTGGTGTTCACGGCAGTGCTCGTCGAAAGGCAGGCAAACTGGTTACTGGTCCAGAACGTAGGCGAAGATCAGCGGCGCGACGATCGAAGCATCCGAATGGATCATGAATTTGGGCGTACTGGCTGCCAGCTTATGCCAGGTAATCTTCTCGTTGGGCACCGCACCGGAATAGGAACCGTACGAAGTCGTGGAATCGGATATCTGCGCGAAATAGGACCAATATCGTACTTTCCGCTGCAGATCCTGCAAAATCAAGGGTACGCTGCAGATCGCGAAGTCACCCGCAATCCCACCGCCAATCTGGAAGAAGCCGATCGGCGCCCGGGCGTCGTTGGCAAGATACCAGTTCACCAGATGCTCCATCTGTTCGGTACCCGATCGTATCGCCCGATGCGATGCGATACGCCCTTGCATCACCTGGGCGGCAAAGATATTGCCCAGGGTGGAATCCTCAAAGCCCGGCGAATATACCGGCAATCCCTTCCGCCAGGCGGCGATCAGCCAGGAATCTTCCTCGGGTATCTGAAAATGGGGCTCCAGTAAACGCTTTTCAAACAGTCGATAGAAAATCTCGTACGGGAACAGCGAATCACCCGCTGCCGCCAATTCACCGCATTCGGCCATGAAGCAGCCTTCCAGTTCCCGAATGACATCTTCGGGAATACAGGTGTCGGTCACCCGGTTCATCCCCGCCTCGCGTAGTTGCAACTCATCGGCCGGCGAAAGATCGCGGTAATTCGAACAGATGCGGTAGTCGTTGTGAGCGACCAGGTTGAAAACGTCCTCTTCCAGATTGGCCGCCGTGCACGAAATCGCATGCACCTTGTCCTGGCGGATCATTTCTGCCAATGAGATGCCAAGTTCAGCCGTGCTCATCGCGCCGGCCATCGCCAGCAACATCCGGCCGCCGCTTTCGACATGTGACTTGTAGGCACGAGCGGCGTCGACCGTTTCTCGAGCGTTGAAGTGGCGATAATGGCGATCCATGAATTCGGTAATGGACCGTTTGCGGACGTTGGCGGGTTCAGTGTTGGGCATGGTGTAGGAGGATTCTTCCATAGCGATCTGGCCTTGATGTCCCAAGGAACCGTGGCGAGCGTTTTTTTGCATCATGTTGCCGTTTAACAACGCCTTGACCGAGCGCCGAATTCTACAAAACGCGGGGCTTTACAACAACTTACGCAATTCACTCACCTTCGGCCTCTGCTTTGCTATCCAGAAAGGCGTTCTACCTTCCACGCCGATCATCCCCGTACAAACGATGCATGCGATTCAACTGGCGAAAATCGCCAACTGGGCTGCCTTTAATGCCAACCGGCTGATCGCCGGTCCAAGTCCATTATCTGCTGCCGACTGTAATGAGTACTGGTCCCAATCGAAGATACGCCAGAATCGCTGGATGGCGGCGTTGAAACTGTTTGAGCACGATATTCGATCAGAAACGCACGCTTACGATCCATGGCCAGCACTCGAAATCGTGATTCAGGAGATCTTCCTGTCGGAAATGTTGACTCGAGTCTGGGCCGGCACGTTGATCAACCACGACGATCATTTTCAAACGAACGAGCTGAGTGGCATCGCCCATAGCATCCATATCGGACACGTGGAAGCCAAGAATCGGGCCATGCGACTGCTGTTGGAGGACAGCCAGGTCAGTCCAGATGTTTTTGACCGCCTGAACGCCTTGCGACGAAAAGTTGAACGCTGGACCGATTTGCTGCTGGGTCAATTGCCGATAGTCGATGTCTGTCTCGGTTTTGCTTTTCAGCCGAATCGCGTCAAGGACTTCCATCAGGAAAACAGTGCCCATGACAGCAACCGCAATCGCACGCGACAGCTGCTGTTCGCGGCGTCGATGTCGGAAGACCTTCGCTCGTACTCCAATCAGTATTCGGCCAATCCAGAAATAAACCGCAAAATCGCCGGCGGCCTGCTGATCTGTTTTCCTGCTGACCGTTTCGATTCCCACGGTCTACCGAAATCCTTGCAGTTGATCTGGATGGAAAAAACGACGGAGGATACGCAACTGTTGATGGACGATCTGACCGCACTGGACCACACCATCATTTCCACCACCTCGGACGATGCGATCGAACGGGGTTAACTCGTCGCTGGGCGCTGCTTTGTTCCAGCATGCGTTGCCGAAAGGTCCCGGCCCCTGACACTGCCGGACGCGTTGAGTCTTGCGAGGGCGCGTTTTGCCAGGCCAATGAATCGTCAAAACTTCAGCCGAAATTCGACGCGGTTGACGCTACGTTCCCGTACGACCTTTCCTGGAAGACACCATCGATTAAAACGGTACTTCGGGATGTTGGTGTGGAAATAACGTCTTACCGGAGAGCCTTTTCGCCTAAGATGTGTTGAGTCAGCATCGAATATCAAGTCAGAGGTCATTTCATACCAGCCCCCGCCGCGAGCACGTGTTTCGTTTGCTTCCATGGAACCAATTTCTGCACTCATGCCGAAGCGCCAGTTCGGCGATTCGAAAAACATCCACTCGATCAGGGAAGAGATCGGCGGAATTCTTGTGTTGGTGGGGATCATCTGGGCGGTTTCCGTGGTCGGATTTTTCTGGGAGCCAGTACGATCAACCCTGGCGCTGATTCCGCGAGAATTACGGGGACTGGATGGGATCATCACGATGCCATTCGTGCACCAGGGGCTCGGTCATCTGATTGGAAATACGATACCGCTGTTGGTGTTGTTGGCATTGCTGGCAGGATCGAGAGGCCGTTCATGGGCTATTGTGGCAACCATCGTCGTGATCAACGGAGTATTGCTCTGGCTTGCGGGCGGTGCAGGAGCTCATATCGGCGCCAGTGGATTGGTGATGGGTTTGATTACCTATCTGATTTCTTCCGGTCTATTTGAACAGCGACCACTCCCGTTGCTGATTTCGGTCGTCGTTGCATTGCTATACGGCACGACTCTGATCTGGAACCTTCTGCCCCTCTCTCCAGGTATCAGTTGGACAGGACATCTATACGGTGCCATTGCCGGTGTGGTTGCAGGTTATGCGTTCGCTTCCCGTCCGTTTTCGCAACGGATCAAGCAGGGCGAAATCTGATCGGGCATCCGCTTTCCCGGCCAACCACAACGGAATTGCAGGCCCCCGACGACGAACGCAGTGGCCTTCAAAGCCTCGGCCCGTCAGAAAACGGGAAAATCTCCGGTTTGGACGGAACTTGAACCGCCGCGGCGTGTTCAACAATGGTTGCCGCGACAGCCGCGACAGCCGCGACAAGCGGTACGATTGCGATTGCCGACTTCCCGATTACTCCACATGAAAGAGAACGATGATGCGATATGGACTGATTGCCGGCCTGATTGGCCTGATGATGACTGCCACCAGCGATGCCCAGGACCCGGGCATTCGTGGCCGGATGGATCCAGAACAGATGATCGACCGGATGTTCGAGAACGATGTCAACGACGACGGCAGACTCTCGGAGGACGAATGCAGCGAAAGAATGCTGCGCATTTTTGAACGGGCGGACGACGATCTGGATGGATTCGTGACGCGGGCTGAACTGAAGTCGATGTTCGAAAGCCGCGGGCGAGGTCGCGGCGGTGAAGGAGGTGCGGGTCGCGGCGGCCGTGGTGGAGACGGCGCAGCCGGGAGAGGCGGACGTGGTGGCCAAGGTGGTCGCGGCGGACAAGCTGGATCTGGTGGAGGACCGGGTCAAGGTTTTGCACGTATGCTGAAGATGATGCCGATGATGAAGGCACTGGATGCGGACCAGAATGGTGAATTGTCACCGGAAGAGATCGAGAACGCCGTCAAAGCGCTCCGATCACTGGACCGGGACAACGATGGGGTCTTATCGGCGGAAGAATTGATGCCCGCCATGCCCGGTGGCCGCGGCGGTCGAGGTGCCGCTGGTGGCCGTGGCGGTCCACGGGCGGATTCGGATGACGACGGACGTTAGGATCCTGTCCCATGGGCTGGATCGCTCGGTTGGCTCATTCTCGCCGTCAGTCCCGTTGCGCCAGAACAAGCCCCCAGATGTGAGGTGGCGCCGGCAGGTGGGCAAATCGGATCTGGTCAAATCCATTCATGATCAAGATGTGCTGGAAGTGGGCGGGATCGTGAAGTTTTCCATGTCGGGTCCGCAGCGCGATTTCCAGTGCCAGAATGGCTCGCGTGGTGTCCCCCTCCTGTTGACCGGGAAAGACATCGACCACCACAAACTCTCCTGATTTTTTCAGGTGTCGATGCACGGTCTTGAACAGCCGTTGGCAATCCTGATCCGCGTGGCGATGGATCAGATTGGCGGCAACCACCATATCGAACGGTTGCTGATCGAGGTCAAAATCCAGGTAATCGGCTTCCACAAACTGCACCCGGTCCTGGGCGCCGATGCTCTCAATGGTCTTTTCGGCCCGTTTCAGATTGGCTGCCCCGTCCAGCAACACCAGGCGGGATTCGGCGTCTCGATGGATCATGGTCGAACCAAAAACCGCTGAGCCGCAACCAATCTCCAGGATACGGAGTGCCGTTCGCGTCTTCCCGATATCCAGCGCCTGCGCCGCGTCAATGGCGGCGGGTGTCATCAACCATTCGTTGGCGGCCGATGTGTCCAGGAAGTCCGATTCCTCGTGCGCCAGGGACTGGTTATCCGGCAAGGGCAGGCCCGTTCGCACGAAACTCTCCAGATGGCACCAGTACAACCCGCCAAAGTCCATCATGTTCTTGGGCACCAGTCGCGCCACCGCCGACAGTGCGTAATCGTCGCCGTAGCGTTCCAGCAATTCAGTGTTGATCAGCACTTCCAACAGGAGTTTCAGGACCTCCACGTCGGTTTCGGTTTCCGCGGCGATCTGTTCGGCCTTTTTCTGCCCCGGTTCCAGGGCTTCCAGAACGCCCAATTGCACGGCGGTTCGTATCGCGTAGGCCAGTGCATTGCGATTCTGCAGATTGACGTAATCGTTCAGCGCATTGATCTGGGAATTGGCCACCCACGCCACCTTGGACTGCTGATCTCTCGAAAAAAGCCAACTTCTGTTTTAACATATTCGATGCGTGTTGTGATCCGTGGTGGCAGGCAAACGCACCGTCGCTGGTGCAGTCAAGGCATGATGATGCAGCTCTGGAAATACTGGATACCGATGTTCTGGATATCGATCGTTTTCGTGACGTCGGTCTTTTCGAGCGACCAGGCGGCTGATCGGCCTGCGGCCAAGATGAATTTGCCTGAAGGGTTTACGGCCGAGTTATTGTATGCGGTCCCCGCCGAGCAGGGGTCCTGGGTTTCGCTGACCAGTGATCCTCGGGGACGTTTGATCGCCTCCGACCAGTACGGCAGCCTGTATCGAGTGGATCCGGCCAGTCAGCCAGCCCGTGTCGAGAAATTGAACGTACAGATTGGTTTTGCCCAGGGACTGTTGGTGGCCTTCGACAGCCTGTACGTTGTCGCCCATCCCGGTACGTTCAAGTGGGTCGACGCCCAGGGACAGCAGCGTGAATTATCACGAACGGCAGGGTTGTACCGTTTAAGGGACACCGATGGCGACGACCAATACGATCAGATCAAACTACTGCGTGGAATTCAGGGTCAAGGTGAACACGGGCCGCATGCGGTCCTTCTCTCCCCGGACGGGAAATCATTGATCATTTGCGCGGGCAATCATACGCAGCTACCCAACCCGGAACGATCGCGCGTTCCCCGCGTCTGGGCGGAGGATCAGGTCATACCGCCGCTTCCCGACGCCGGTGGCCACGCGGTCGGCATCAAAGCACCTGGCGGTTGGGTTTGTCGCACCGACCCGGATGGCCGGACCTTTGAATTGATCAGCATCGGATTCCGCAATCAATACGACATCGCCTTCGATCCGCACGGCGAACTGTTCACCTACGATGCCGATATGGAATGGGATATTGGATTGCCCTGGTACCGGCCTACGCGAGTCTGCCACGTCATCAGTGGCAGTGAATTTGGCTGGCGGAACGGGTCCGGGAAATGGCCGGCCTACTATCCAGACAGCCTGCCTCCGTCGATCGATATCGGGCCGGGCAGTCCGACCGGAATCACTTTTGGAACGGGGGCGCGATTTCCCGCGGAATATCAGAATTCACTGTTCATCGCGGATTGGAGCTATGGAATCATCTACCGCGTTCAACTGGAAAACGTGGGGTCAACCTATCGCGGCACGGCCAGTACGTTCTGTTCGGCACCGGTGCTGCCCGTCACCGATCTGGTCATCCATCCCGGTGACGGCGCCATGTATTTCCTGACCGGTGGCCGCAAGAGTCGGTCCGCTCTGTATCGAATAACCTACTCTGGCGATCAACCGACGGCCCCCGTCGATTATCCGGAACCGGGACCCCTGGTTGCCCTCCGCCAGCAATTGGAGGAACTTCACCGCCAACCCGACATCGCGAATATCAATATGGCCTGGAAGCAGTTGGGGCATTCGGACCGGTTCATTCGTTTTGCAGCGAGAACCGCTATCGAGCTCGTCGGAGGTGATTCGTGGTACGATCGCGCGTTTTCCGAGTCGGACGTACAGGCTCGGCTGGAAGCACTGCTTGCCGTGGCGCGAACCAGTGAAGGGGATCGGCATCAGCCAGCGGCGGTGGCTTCCCTGGGGGAACTGGACTTTGAATCGCTTTCGGAATGGCAACAATTGCATTTCCTGCGGACGACGGCGCTGATCTTGATGCGGATGGGACCAACGCAGCCATCGACACAGCGATTTGTGCAGGCGTTGTCGCGGTACTACCCGTCGCGCTCCGATCGAGTGAATCGGGAGCTGGTCCGTGTGCTGGCGGCCAGCGAGTGGGACGGGCTGGTGGAAAGAACCATCGAGCTGATGACGAATTCGGATGTCCAGGAACAACAGATCCACTACGCCATCGCTATCAGCCAGGTCGACAACGGCTGGACGGATCCACTGCGTAAGCAGTATCTGCAATGGTTTAACGATGCCGCGCAGTTTGCCGGCGGCAGCTCCTTTCGCAAATACCTGGAGAATATCCGAACGCAATTTGTTGCCCGGCTGGAACCGGCGACGCGAGAGCAGTTTCAGGATCTCATCGCCGTGCCGGCCGAACCGGTGGATCCCTACGCCGAACTGGCCGCCCGCCCGTTGGTCAGGCAATGGACGATGGCCGATCTGGTCGACTTGCCGCTGGATAGCCGAGATGCGGAAAACGGCCGAAGGTTGTTTGCCATCACGCAATGCTACAAATGCCACATGGTCCAGGGACAAGGGGGCATGGTCGGACCCGATCTGACCAATGCCGGCCGCCGCTTCAATCCGCATGATCTGCTGGAAACGATTATCGATCCTGACAAGGAAATCTCCGACCAGTACGCCGCCACCGTGTTTCAATTAACCAACGGACGTTTGGTCACGGGGCGAATCGCCAACCTGACCGGAGGCACCTACCTGATCCAGGAAGACATGATTCGACCGGGTCAACTGACGCGGATCCAGGCGGACGAAATCGAAGCGATGAGGCCATCGCGGACCTCGATGATGCCGGCTGGACTGTTGGATTCCCTGACCCGCGACGAGATCCTGGATCTGCTGGCCTACCTTCAGACTACCTCAGCCGAAAGCCGGACCGATCCTCGGCCCATGCCACAAAACCGGCCTTGATGGAAACGGTTGCAAACCCCAAATTCACCGGCTGGCCTGCCGCACTTTGCTTGCGCCTCCTCGGTGGTCAAGTGAATTGTTGAAGTCGCACAGGGTCCAGTGTAAACTGACGCGGTCGAAATTACCGTTCTTGATGAGGAGACAACATGATTAGAAAACGATTTCTCGTATTTTTTCTGACAGCGACGGTCGGCGTGACCTCCTGTGCTTTTGGGCAGGCTTCGTTCCTGCTGATCCCCGATTCGTTCAACGATTCGATTGGACAGTATAATGCGTTCGATGGCTCGCTAATCAACGCCAACTTTATCGTGGATGCCAATTCCGCCGAAACATACGATTTCACAACTCCCAAAGAAGCGTTGCAGGTCGGAAACGAAATCTGGGTGACTGACCAGGTTGCTGACGCGGTTTACATTTTCGACAGCAATGGAAATTATCTGTCCAAGATTGGCCAGGATTCGATGGGCAATTCCACGGGGGAATTCGACAACATTCGCGGACTTGGTTTCGACGGATCGACGGTGTTCATCTCCAATTCAGAGCAATAGAGGAAGCAATGGTGGGGCCCCGGGTGATGCAATTGTCACGGTGAATGCGGCAAACCGTCAGGTAACCGGCAGTTTCCAGGTCACCGATGCGGCGACCGGAGAAGTGACCGATCCGTTCGATGTTGAATTTTACAACGGCAATCTCCTGATCAGCGATATCAGTGGTGGTGGAATCAACGGCGATGGTGTCGACCTGATCGCCACCGACGGAACCTATCTGCAGCGACTGGTCAGTTCGGATGGAATGGATGGCATCGATTTTCCACAGCAGCTGTCCGCCAAATTCTCGGACTCCAATTTCTGGCGATATCGGTTAGACTTGAAAAAACAAGCTTCAAATGTGTTCGGCAATCAGCGTTTGAAAGAAAATGACTGACAGATTCAACAGGTCTGCTTAGGCACTACGGCACTTTAAATGCAGAAGGTGACAATAAATAGCAAGCAATAACTACAAAAGTCAGAAGTGAATAGTTAGCGTCTATATAAGTGACTGACGTTTGGGGTTCAAAATATGCAAAAGACACAATAGCGGGTTTCGCAATAGGCACTACTGAAAGTGGACGAAGTAGAGGCGACTAGAAAATATAGCTGAGACAAGTTTAAAGCATGGCAGACGCCGGACGAATGAGCAACGATAAGGTAGGGAAATAAGGTAAGGTGGAGAGGCAAGACTTGGACGATTGGATTCGTTCGGGCGTCGAATGTAGAACGACAGAAGCGGGGGCGGCAATGAGCATGCAATCGACTTTAGGTTTTTAGACGCTGCGGCGGCTGGATGAAGCCGGCAAGCAGGTCGGTATGTAGCGGATGAGTACGACGAGCAGATGAGTTCGCAAGAGATCAAGTGCGTTGTTGAGGGAGTTTTTGGACACGGCCAGAGGGAAGGTAAAGTGGAAGAAGAGATGAAGATTTATAGATAAGTTTGATTAGGGAGGTAAATGGAGGGGTTAGATATGAGGTTGGCAAGAAAGAGGATTATAGAATAGTAGGGGTAGATAAGAGAGATGGTTAGAGGCAAGAGGCTATGTGAAGATGGAGACTGCGCGATAGTGAAAAAGAAAGAAAAGAAATAGAAAGGCTGAAGGCAGCAAAAAGATAGCAATAGGAAGGTAAAAGAAGAGGGAGACTAGAATAAAAAATAAAAAATATACGATAAGGAAACGGAGTGTTGAAAATGAGACTCACTGACATTTAGAAGAGGGGAAAAGAGAAGGTGAAGTTAGAGATTTATGGGAAAATAAAGAAGAAGAAGGAGAATTAGATACTATGAAGATGGGGGAATATGTGGAGCATATAGTGAAAGGTGAATAGGAGTAAAGAAAGTAGAAAGAGACAATGGATAAAAGATGAATTAAAAGTAGTTGAAGGTGAACAAGATGGGAGACAGTTATGGCAAGATAGTTGGTAGAAGGTGGTTGCAATTAATAAAAAGAAAAGGGATATGGAAAAAATAGGAGTGAAGTAGATGGAAAAAAAGAAAAAAAGTTGAAGAGGTTAATTAGGTTGAGAATGAAAGATGGAGGTAAGGTGGGAAGATGAAGGTAAAGAGTTAAAAAGTTTGAAAAAGTTAAAGGTAATGGGAATAGATAAGATGAAGAAGATAAGTTAGAAAGAGAAGAAGAGAGAAAGGGGTAAGCTGAATAAGAAAAAAAAATAAAGTTATAAGGGGAGAATATGAAAAATAATGATTAAAAAGAAAAAAGGCTGGCGGCTGGAATCAGCGAACGATGCGGAACGGATAAAGTCAGTATGGGCAGGGTAACTGGCGGGGGACTGCAGAATTGTGGCGTGTTTAGTTGGATAATGGCAGCGATACCTGTTCACGTCGAACGAAGGTCGAGCATATAATATGGAAAAGGGGAAAAGATGATGAAGACTGACAATGAGTTGAGTTTGGGTTTAGCATGTTGGGGATTGAGGAAAGAAAGACGGTAGATAGATTGGAGTGGCGTTTGGCATAAGCTGAATGAGACAAAAGAACAGAAAAGAATCGTGAGTACTACTTGTCGGAGTTTTGTTTTGGTGAAGAATTCCGGACACGTAAGGGCGCAAAAGGTAAGAAGAAAGGTTATGACGGCGAAACGTGGTAGCCGTGGTTGTAGTTAGATAATGAAGAGGAAGACATTGGAAAAGATGTGGAAGATGCAAGACGGCTGGCAATGTAGTTGGTTGAGAGGTTCACGCTGGAAGATAGTGACTGCTGTTGTTCTTTCAGGCGAGAGAGGGTTTTAAAGTTGGGTTAAAGACATAGTTGTTAGACTCTAAAGAGTAGAAATAGTTTCAATGGTTTGATGGCAGTTTGAAGAAGATGTCGAGATTGGGAGAAAGTGGAGATTGATTAAGGGGTATAAGATAGGGTTAGAGAGTTAAGGGCAATAAATAGCTGACACTATAAAAAGGGACGCTATAAGAGTTTTTTGACGCTGGAAGGGTTGTTGACGCTGAAGGCTGCAAGGATTGTTGAACTTGCTGCAGAACAGGAACTTTAGAGCTGAAGGGGGCTGTAACACAAGAACTACAGTGAGATAGAAGATTGGCGGAATGAGGTTGAATAGGTTGCTCGACGGCAAAAGTGGTGACAGAACGCTGAAACGGTAAGGTGGTTATAACTAGTTAGAAGATGGCGTTCATTAGAGACGGAGCTGAAAACGGCGACAGACACCGAAGACTGTTATCGGCAGCGGCGAACCTGGGCGACTTAGGCTGTTAGTTAGACCTGGCGTTTGAGTTGTTGGCTGCACCGGCGTTGTATCGGGACTACGCCAGCAGATGGTTCGAGGCAAATCAAAGAGGATTGAAACATAGGGAGAAGATATGAATAAAGCAAAATATGTGAGGGAGACAGATGCGTTTGATTCCTGGCGAGACGATCTTTTTTTTGGACAGCGGCCAACGTATAAAGAATAGCTGAAACGGGAACGCTATATCGTATCGAAATCGGTAAAAAGCTGATCACGTTGATTGGGGGAGCACCTGGCAGCGGGAAAACGGCGTTTGTCATGCAAGCGGTATTTGACGCATTGCGACTGAATCCGACGTTGCGGGTGGTTGTCTGCAATATCGGAAGCCGCCTGGCGTTTTGCTGGACCGACTACTAGCGGATTGTCCGGTGTTCAGCTGTCGGTTATTCGGCATCGGCAAATCACTGAATTTCATGCAGACCGGATTGACGCCGGCATAACCGCACTGGAAACGGTGGCCGAGCGTGTTTGCTTAGTTCGTCCCCGTTCACGTTGGGAAACGTTGGGGCGACAACTGACGAATTTGCACCGCTGGCAGGCGGCAGCGGCGTGTTGCTGAGTTCTGGATAACGGCAACGAATCTACGCCTGGCGATCACGGCGACCGTCGCGATTAGATAGACAAAACAATGAGCTACCTACGGCAGTTTGCTGACGCGAATGCTGCGGTAATCGTGGTTTCGTGGTGAGGCAAGAAAAACACGTGGACGTTAGAGTAATGCTGGTGACTAGCTGAACTTTGCTAGTTTCAAGGAATAGGGAGAACTGGAATTAGGGGAAGAAGACGCTTATATCTTGGCACCATCGCCGGAAGACCGGCAAGTTCAAGAACTCAAACACCTGAAAATGCGGCACGTGAACAAGAGCATATTGTGTTGAGATTCGACGGCAGGATTCAACGTTTTGAAGAGGTTGATATTCCAGCATTCGAATCGGGATTTGTAGCGGCATTGGAGCTGGCAGGGGGCGAATCGTGATTCAATTGCAAGGGGAAGAAGTCTTGCTCGCGTTGGAGCCACCAGCACCGCGACAGCCAGATAAACCGAAATCACGCAGCAAGGCGACTCGCGACGTTTCGGGGTTTTGAATGGATTCGTGGATTGTTCGATGGCGGAATTGTCGCGGGCTGAGCTGATCACCTGGCTGATTCTGTATCGGGACACCCGTAACGGGACGGCGGCGACAGCGCAAGCGGACATTGCCAGACGCGGCGGCATGGACGTTCGGACCGTAAAACGAGCAATTGCTCGCCTGCAGCGCCGCGGATTGCTGACCATTGTTTACCGTGGTGGATTGAATCGCGGGCCGTCGCGGTATCGCGTCAATTCGGAGAAAACAACCCCCTAGCACTGGGGACACCCATGTCACCAGTACTGGGGACATTTTGCGTCTCTCACTGGTGACACCCGTGTCCCCCATCCCATAAGGGACCATAAGCGGCAGACTGCCTGCACGTCTGACGACTGGCAGTCTGCCTTTTCCAGAATGAACACAAATGACGAATCTCGAAATCCTGGCTGAATTGCAGGCGGCCTGGCAATCGGCACCGGTGCCGAAAGAACGGAGACGGTTCGCAATACGTATCTCGGTTTACGGTGCATTACCGCCGCCGTTTGACGCAATCGAAACGTCGGATCGAACGCGCATCGGTTTTGTCCGCTGATGCTGTCGGCAAGTGGCCGTTTTCTGGGGTACAGCCGGAATGATAGCCGATATGTTGACCATGGCCGAAGCTAGGATAGCTACCGAAAGCCGGTTCAACTCACTGGTTGCTTCGGCGTTTTAATCGAGTTGTCTTTTCTGCAATGGAGTTGATTGCATCATGGGAACCGTGTTCAAAAAGACGGTAACGCGGTCGCTACCAGAGAACGCGACCGTCAAAACGAGAAGCCGTAAGGCGACGGAAAAAGAGCTGCGTAAGTATCCGGACCGTAAGACTATTACCGAAACGATTGCGACCTGGAGGGATCGAAGCGGTAAAAAACGAACCGGCGTCTTCTTTGAATCGGAACGGACGGTTCAAAACGGATTCGGACGGAATCGGCAACGTACTATGCCAAGTATCGCGACGGCGACGAAATCGTTCAGGTTGTACCGACCGGTTGCCGTGACAAACAAGCGGCACTTGCCAAAGCTGGCGGAACTGTTTAAAACCGCCGAAAACGTCCGTTCTGGCGTTTTGAGCGGCAGGACGATTGCCGAGATTGCTGAACACCTGAGAACAGCGCTAGGCGGACACCTGGACGATTATCGGCAGAGTATGCAGGCAGCAGGGATTACGGCAGGCCATATTGCGGACACCTGCCGGAAAATCGAAATCCTGAAACGGGATTGCGAGTTTCGATTGTTGCGGGACGTCAACGCTGTTTCGTTCGAACGTTGGTTGGTTGAAAAACAGAAGGCCGGATTGGCACCGCGAACCCGCAACAGCTACTTGCAGGCGATTGGGGGGTTTCTGAATTGGTGTGTCGATCATGACCGTTTGAAAGACAACCCATTGCGGAAAATCAAACGGACGGACGAATCGACGGACAAGCGACGTAAACGTCGGGCGTTGGACGAATCAGAGTTGCGGCGGCTGTTGTACGTTGCACGCTGGCGACCGATTGCCGAATTCGGACGCCAGACGGTACGGCGGGACGCTGACGACTTACCGGATAACAGCAATAGTCGCCGGACCTGGAGAAAAGAACCGCTGACCTATGCTGGCATTGCCGACGCGATCGAACGCGGTAAATCGTGCCTGGCCGACAATCCTGACTACCTGGCCGAGTTGGACCGCCGTGGATGGAGACGGAGCCTGATCTACAAAGTTGCGGTTCTGACGGGGTTGCGCCTCGGCGAAATCGAATCACTGACCGTTGGACATTTGGACCTGGACGGTTCGACGCCTTGCGTGAACATGCAACCGGCAGACACAAAGAACCGCGAAGCGGTAACGATACCGCTGCGGTCTGAACTGGCAGACGATCTACGGCAATGGAACAACCCGAAACGACAATCGTTTGCCGGCGTTGTTTCGATCAAGTTGCAAACGCTACCTCCAGACGAACGGCTATTCGGTAACGTACCGCGACAGCTTGTCAAAACGCTGGATCGGGACCTGGCTGTTGCCGGCATTCCGAAAACCGACGACCGGGGCCGGACGGTTGACTTTCACGCCTTACGGCATTCGTTCGGGACGTTGCTAAGTACCAGCGGGGTTGCACCCCGGACCGCACAACAGGCAATGCGGCATTCGACAATCGAGCTAACCATGAACACCTACACCGATCCCCGATTGCTGGACGTTGCTGGGGCGATTGATTCGCTGCCGAATCTGCCGATTGACAGAGCGGGAATGCCAGACGAAAGCCAGCGACAACAGGTAACCGGGACCGAAAGTTTCGTTGCACCAATGGTTGCACCTACTGACGCCTATTTGGTGCAACGTGAGTCAAAACAGGACAAACAGACAAGTTGTGACGACTTGCCGAACAAAATGCCGAAACAAAAGAAAACCCCGCAAAAACATTTCGGGGTTTTGAAAGGGTGGCTGAGGGGACTTGAACCCCCAACCCCTGGAACCACAATCCAGTGCTCTAACCAATTGAGCTACAGCCACCACGAAAAACGAGTCGAAATTGTAAGTCCGTTTGCAGCCTCGGTCAACGTAACCGCCAGACATCGGGGTTCACAGAACCAGGGTCCAGGACCGGAACCGTCCACGGCAACTTGAGAAAGTGGCAGCCCTATTCTTGCCACCGCTTATTTCTCGATCAATTCGATATCTGGCCGACGGGTCTTGAATGCCCGAATTCCGGCCGCCGTGACCCGGGTACCAGATACATCCAACGATTTTAGGGATTCCGATTCTGCCAGCGAAGCCAGATCCGTATCAGTCGTTCCGCTGCGGCTCAAATCCAGTTCACGAAGCGGTAGTTGGGCAATGACCTGCAGACCGTCCCGGTCGACCCGCGATCCTGCCAGAAAGAGCTGTTTCAGTTTCCGACAGTGCTTCAGGGGACTCAAACGATTTCCACTCACATCACAACCGGACAGGTCGAGCCATTGAAGTTCCGTGCACCTTCCCAGGGGTTGCAGGGAATTTTCCTGCAGCGACGCGCCACCCAAAGCGAGTTCTTTTCTGGTTTCCGGCGCGCTGAGAAAACTCAACTGACCGGGTTGGATTTTCAGAAACCGCGGATAGGCGGCATCGATTTCCTGGTTCGACCTGCCGATCAGTTTTTCGAATGAACCCGGCTTCAGTTTGCCCTGGTAACTGAGTTGCAGAAATTCAATTAATGGCTTCCGCATCGAACCATGGTCGGCCGTCATCAGGTAGTGAGTCATTCCCGCAGCCTGGCTGTATACCCAGGCGATCTGATCCTGGGATTGAAACTGGCTACGACTCATGGGCGACAACTGCGACAGCGGAACCCGAAACTGTTGAGTCAACCGTCGCAACCGTGCGTATTGCAGTCGTCGCGCATCGAAGCCGCCCAGCGTGACGTACGAGCCGAAGTCAGTCACCGATTCAAAATACATGGCAATGCCTTCGCCCAGCCAGAGAAACTGATCACCAAACGGCGACAACACGCTGCGTTTGGTTTCCTGAAACAGCTGGTGGGTCAATTCATGTCGCCAGGTATCTCGCACGGATGGATCATCGCTGGCGTAGAAATAGGACGTCTGCTGACCATCGTGGTAATAGCCGGTCGACGCCTCAATTCCGGGCACGTCGGCGGCCAAACCGGCGACGTAGTCATCCCGATTCGCAAAAAAAACGACCTCGAAATTTCCGCTCGGTGGGCGATAGTTGCCTTTGCCGTTGAACCAATTGCGAATGCTGGCCGACCGCTGGAAGTACTCAAAGAAGACCTGTCGCCAGATATCATGCCACCGCTCCAGTAGTCCGGCCAGAATTTCCGTTTCCGTTTCACTGGCGCGAGAGACAATTCGGAAATTGGGCGTGGAAACGATGTTGTAGGAACCGACAGCCCAATCAGGACGGGAAAGAGGTCGCGTCGCTCGTTTGGTCTTCAGGCGGTCCGACTTGATGCGCCATTTCGCATCCTGGGCCTCGCCCATCAGTCGATGACCCAGGAGTCCCCGCGCCGGCTGATGGTTCGGTGAAAAAAACAGCACTTCATGCAGTAACTGAAAAGCGGTTGCTCCATCGCCCTGCTCTGCCCGATCGGCCGCAAGCTGGAACAAGGCTTCGGCATGGCGATTCAACACCGGCAAGGCGGCCTGTCTGATATCCTCCGGCCATTCGGCCAACAGCTGATCAAGATCTTTCGCATCTTCCGATGGCATGAAGATGTACTGTCGTTGTGGATCCCGACGGATGATAAATCGTTGCCGTATCGCCGCCGCCGCCGATGCCGAATCCGTCGGCCCGCTGTTTTCAATCACATCCTGGAGCGCAGACACGAAGGCCTGTTCTGCCACACTGCGTTGATTCCAGTAACTGCGGGCGTCGTGATCCGCACCGGTGTGATCCTGGGCCCGAAGCGAACAATGGCAAAGGCACAGAATGACGACGACAACGGTTAGCAGTCGAAGCATGCGCTGGTTTCCTTTGGTATGCCGTTCGTTTTCATGGCCTGGGGACGGTGGGATGGTATCCACTGCGAAAGCCGAAGCTCGAGTACGTGTCATTTGAATTGAGACGATTTTTCGCCGGGCCCATCACGACAGCTCGTCCCAGGCTGCCTTTGTCTACGCTATCTCCATTCTACGTTCGGGCCGTCCCTGCGAACGTCGTTTCTCCGGACGAAACCGATTTTCCTGAAAACGATATCGGCAGGAGACTTCGTCCAACCGAGTCATCCAATGACGTCCGGAGCATGGTCGACGTTGTCTGGAATCAGAGCAGCTGTTCCAGTTGGTCCACCAGGCTGCCAAAATGCTGTAGAGCCGTATCCACGGGTTCCGGGCTTTCCAGATCGACACCCGCATCGCGCAGCAATTCCAGGGGATACCTGGAGCAACCACCTTTGAGAAAATTCAGGTAGTCCGACAATTCCGATGCGCCGCCATGGACAACACGTTGGCTCAGGGCGATCGCCGCGGCCAGACCGGTGGCGTACTTGTACACGTAGAATGCTCGATAGAAATGGGGCACACGCAGACATTCCAGCGACAGTTCCTGGTCGATCTCAAAATCGGGTCCAAAGTAGTCTTCCAGCAGTTGACGATAGGTCGATTTAAAGGTCGCCAGGGTCAATGGCTCACCCGCTTCCGCCATTTCGTGAGTCAGCTTTTCAAACTCCGCGAACATGGCCTGACGAATGATCGTGGCGCGAATGTCGTCGATCTGATTGTTGATCAGATAGGCCCGCTCCCGATCGTTGCGAGCGTTGTTCAGCAAATGCCGTGATAGCAACTGTTCGTTGAACGTACTGGCCACCTCGGCGACAAAAATCGTGTAGTTGTAATACTCAAACGGTTGATTGGCAGCCGAGTAGTAGGAATGCATGGAGTGCCCGGCTTCATGCGCCAGGGTAAACATGTCGTTCAAGACCTTCGGCTTGTAATTCATCATGATGTAGGGATCGCCATCATACGTGCCATAACTGAATGCCCCGCTCTGCTTGCCCTGATTGGGATAACGATCGCACCAGCGGCCGCTCAATCCCGTCCGCAAAACCTGAACGTATTCATCGCCCAGCGGCGTGAGCGACTGGCAAACTTCATCCACGGCATGATCCCAGGTTCGTTCCATGTCCAGATCGGCCAGTATCGGTACGTAGGTATCGTAATGATGGATGCGATCCAGATTCATCGTGCGTTTGCGCAGCTCATAGAATTTGAACAACGCCGGCAGATTCTGGCGTACCGATGTGATCAGGTTGTCGTAAACACTTTGCGGGACATTGTCGGCAAACAGGGCCTGCCCCAACGCGCTGTCGTAACCCCGGGCTCGGGCGTAATAGATGTCTTTCTGAATGGATCCGGCCAGGATCGCAGCCAGTGTATTTTCGTGGGCTGCAAACTGCTGGTAGAACTGGTGGAAGGCCGTTTTCCGCACGTTGCGGTCGGGAGAAATCAGAAACTGTTGAAACGTACTGGCAGACAGTTCCACCTGTTCGCCGGATTCGTTCTGGACACTGCCAAATTTGAGGTCGGCATCATGCAATTGGCGGAAGATCTTGGAGGTTGCACCGGCCATTTCTCCCTGCATGGCAAGCAGTTGCTCTTCCTTTTCACTGAGGGTGTGTGGTTGATATCGGGCAATCCGCTCCAGCATCAGCCGGTACGGTTCCAATTCGGGCGACTCCATGAATTGCTGCAATCGATCCGATTCGATACTCAGGATTTCCGGCCGAATGAAGCTGGCGGCCTCGGCGGCTTTGGTAGCCACGTTCTGGAATCGCCCCATCATCCGTTGGTAGTGCGAATTGGCCTGATCTTCCGCGGTTCGCAGAAAGGCGTAATTGCCCAGCCTTTCGCCCAAGCGATCGACCTGGCTGTCAAAGGCCAGGCATTCGGCCAACGATGCTGCGCTGTCCCCAAGTCGTCCTCTGAACCTCTCAAATCCGTCCAACATGGATTCCCATTGCAGGAACGATTCGTCCCACGCTTCATCACCGGAAAATAACCTGGAAAGATCCCACGTATCGGCTTCGGGGACATCCTGACGTGCTGGCAGGCGTTTGACTTTGGATTCTTTGGTAACCGTTGCGTTCATGGCGTGGCCGTAGTCAGATTTGAAAACCGGATTGGATGTTCATTTATCGGTCGCCTTATTATGGCAGCTTTCTAAAATACTGTCATGACGAATGCGACCACCCGGCGGGAAGCATCCCTGCCCAGCGTTGAAGAAATGTACCAGGCTATCCATCGCCGGGACCATCAATACGAGGGCGTGTTTTTTTTCGGCGTACGAACAACCGGGGTATTTTGTCGCCCCTCCTGTTCGGCGCGCACCCCTCGCCTGGAGAACGTCAATTTTTATCGCTGGGTACAGGATGCTCTGGCCGCCGGATTTCGGCCCTGTCGCAAATGCCGCCCACAGGACCTGCTGGGCAACGCACCGGAGTGGCTTGATCGACTGTTGGAACAGATGGAACGTAGCCCCGATCGACGTTGGTCGGACGCGGAAATTTGCCACCTGGGCGTGGCCCCCGTCACCTTGCGCCGCTGGTTCAAACAGCAATACGGGATCACATTTCAGCAATATCTGCGATCCCAGCGGCTGGCCCGGGCGCTGGAAGCAATGCACCATGGCCGCCAGGCAACCGGTGCAGCCGTTGACGCCGGTTATGAATCTGCAAGCGCGTTCAATCAGGCTTTCCGAAAATGGTCGGGTGTCTCGCCTGGAAGGTCGAACGGCATCGCCAGCCCGATCGTTGTCAATCGCATGTTGACGCCCCTGGGGCCGATGGTGGCGGCGGTGGTTGATCAGCAACTATGCCTGCTCGAATTCGTCGATCGGAAATCGTTGCCGAAGCAATTCGAACGACTTGGGCGTATCTATCCTCGGCCGATGGTCCATTCAAAACACGACCTTCTGCAACAGGTCCAAATTCAGTTAACCGAGTATTTCGATGGTTTACGCAGATCATTTGATCTGCCGCTGGCGATCGCTGGTTCAGAGTTTCAGACCGCGGTCTGGCGGGCACTGATGACCATTCCCTACGGCGTTACCGCCAGTTATGACGCCATCGCCAGATCAATTGACCGGCCGGGAGCGCAGCGTGCTGTCGGTCGCGCCAACGGGGAAAATCGAATTGCGATCCTGATTCCCTGCCATCGCGTGATTCGCAGTGACGGACAATTGAGTGGCTACGGCGGTCAGGTCTGGCGGAAACGCTGGTTGCTGGAACACGAACAACGACCCACGGCAGAATCAACCCGGAGCCCGAATTCAACGGACGGCGTTGTTACCCGACCGGGCGATCGTTGACGCCGTGTCCGCTTTCTTGATCAGCACCAGTTCTCTCTCCGGCTTCAAGAAGAACTTCGCACGTCGATGCACCTGAAAGTCGTCGGGAAGGCGATTCAACAACTCGTCCAGATGCTGGTCGGTGGTCATGAACATCGCGTTTGGATGGATGGCAACAAATGATTCCGGACTGATGACTGGTTTCCTTTTCCAGGGGGCCGATCGCGTCAGGGAATCGGCGGGTTGTTCCGACAGGGGTCCGGTGAAGAGTTCAAAGATGGGCCGCTCCGCGTATACCACCCAGCTCGATTCCAGGCATTTGTAGGTGGCTACCGGTTGGTCGACGGCGGCCGTTCGAATTTCATCCAATACCTCGCCGGTCTGACGAGTGGAATCGATGACCACGGTGCCAAACCCGAAAAACAGCAGGCAGAAGGCGGCCGCGGAAATTACCATCGCCTGGACCGATCGTTGGTAGCGGTTGCGTTGTAACGCAAGGATCGACAACGTGCCTCCTACAAGCGGGATCAGGCCGATCAAGGCAATCCACCAGACATCGGGAAAAAAGTAGGGCGCGGCAACCCAGAGACCAATCAGCATCAACAACCCGGCAAAAATGAAAGTCCCGTAGGCACCATACAGCCAGGGCTTGGCCGCCGTCTGCAAGGGGAGCCACTTCAACAGACAGGCAGCCGTCAAAATTGCCAGTGCCGGGTAACACGGTGTGACGTAACTGGGTAATTTCGTCTCGGCCAGTGAAAACAGACCGATTTGAACGCCCACCCAGCAAAGCAGAAAGGTGATCAGGGCGCTATCGTTCGATTTTCGACTGAGTTGGCGGTCGGCGGTCAATGCGACGGGCCCGAAAAAAATCGACCACGGGAAGAAGCCAACGGCGACGGCCGCCAGGTAATACCACCAGGCTCCCTTGTGATTCTCCATCACCGATGTGGCCCGGGCAAAATTCTCATTCAAAAAGAACAGCCGGCTGAAGTCGCCATGCGTCTTCCAACCGACAGCGATGTACCAGGGCGCCGCGATCAACAACACCACCGCGATGGCAGTGAATGGCCGCATGCGCCAGCAGGTCTTGACGAAGTGCATCGGATGGAAGGGGCGTAGGATGGACAACAGCCAGAGCGACCATCGACCCTGCCGTTTCGTGAATTCCTCGGAGAGCGGCGGCAATCGCTGGATCAACAGAAACATTCCAATGATGGCCGTCGGCAATACCAGGCCCACCGGTCCTTTGGTCAAGACCCCCAACGCGAACGCCACGTTCATCAGAACAACAGCCCCATAGTTCTGAGGAAACCAGTGGCCGGGGGTTTTTGGTTCGCAGCCGCTGCGTCCACGTTTGAACGTTGACACAACGTATATGAACAGACCCAGGGTACTGAAGAAGATCAGTGCCGAGTCCGGCGTGGCAGCCCGGGCGGCGACCGCAAACATCAAACTGCAACTGACAGCGATGCCAGAGAGCAAAGCAATGTTCGCGTTGAAGAATCGACGAGCGATGCCGTACGTCAACAGCGCCGTACCCAGCCCGAGAAATGCTGACCAGAAACGGGCGGCAAATTCGCTGACCCCCATTACGCTGTAGGCAGAAATCATCAACCAATACAACAGTACCGGTTTCTGGTGCCGCAGTTCATCGTTGAAGATGGGCACAATCAGATCACCACGTTCCATCATTTCCTGCGCACAACCGGCGTTGCGCGGCTCATCCCGGTCCCACAGCCTGGCTTGACCCAGGTTGGTAAAGAAAATCGCTGCTGCCACGGCAATCAATGCGAGTACATGCAGGGCCGTCCGTTTCACTGGCACCATCTCCGTACGGTGATTTGAAAACAAGGACGGCAGTCTAGGAAACATTGCGAGTTGACAGCAACGGCAATAATCACCCTTGAATTATCGGGTTTTGCTTTGACGGCCGGTGTCCTGTCGGTAATCAGGGATTCAGCGACGCAGGCCTGACGACGCTTTCACTCCTGCCATGACACCAACGTTGATTGCTTTACCCGGGGGCAATCTTCAGGCTGCACCGACGACACTGCCGGTGGTCGTGCTCTGCGTCATTCGACGCCTTAACACTTGATGGTCTTTCGTTTCTTGTAGGCACGACCGGAGGCTTCCATTTTCTGGATGTATTCGCTGGCCAGCGGAACTTTACACGATGTAGCGCCCATGTCGACATCGACTTTGCCGATCTTCTCTGCGGTCGACCGAGCGGCTTTGGCCAGCGGCTTGACATAGCCGCCCACGGCAATCACGAATCCATTCATGGTGTATTTCACGCGATTCTGCGCCGTATCGATATCCTTTTCGATCTTGTGCAGCAGCCTTTTGATTTCCTCCAAATCCAGATCCTCATCCGCTCGGGTGGCCAGCAGGCCGGCGTAGGTGTTCCAGCCGGCGGCCGCCACCAGTTCGTGCTTCGATTTGATCCACTGCAGCGCCAGCTCGCGGGCTTTGGGATTTTCGTGGGCCACACCGGGAACGGTGTATTCTGCCACCATGTACCACGGTGCCGCTTTGGCCCATGCTTCCAGCTGTTTGCGGGTCATCTGTTTGCCGTCGGCCACGATGCCCGCCAGGTACATTGCGTCCGCATTGCCCGTGTCGTACAGCTGACAAGCCAGCTCCTGTTCTCCCTTGATCTTCCGGGCAATGACTTTCAGGTCGCCCACCTTGACGCCAAAGATCTCTGTCGGCGCACCGTGGTTGTGGAATGTTTTTCGCGTCTGAGCCGAACCCTTTTTCTTCAGTTCGGACATGATCTGAGAAACCGTCGCCATCTTGATTTCCTTCTCCCGTATTATCGCCGTCAAGGCAAAAAGGTGATTCATGTACGTCGCCAATCCGCTCGACATGGTTACCAGCAGGAACCACCCGAACAAACGACAAGGAGGATTTTCCTGCGCTTGCCCGCCTGGATCAATCGGATTCCGGTTGGAAACGGAAAGGTTCCCGGGAATCTCAGGCTACTTTGATCTGCGAACGTAAACCTGGATCTCGCCTTCGTTGTCATCCAGCGCATTCCAGCGGTCGCGGCAGCGAACATACAACTGGCCTGACGCGGGTGATCGCAGTCGGAATCTTCTTGAGCCAATTTCAAAAGGTTCACTCAGTTGATAGTCGCTTAACACAACGCCAATCAATTTTCCGAAACCTCGTGAATCGCCATCGGGCGATACTTCGCCGGCGATCGAGCTGATTTTCCAGGTGGGCGATCGCTTGTTGCCTGCCTTATCCTCGCTGGCAACGCAAACAAAATCGTAGGCCTGACCTTCCCGCATGGTTAATCCGGTGGCCTGCCAGCCGGCCTGGGCTTTCACCGGGAAGCGAGCGCGGTTTTCAATCGCCCGGGCATCGTCGCACCACTGCCAGGCGCACAGGTCGGCCCGATAGCCGTTGTCAAAATTGCTGACGAATTGATCGTATTCGAAAGCGATCTGATCCGCGACCTTACCAAACGCCCGATCGAACGAATCGGTTTTTTCAGCCATCATATTCATGCCCAAATCCCGGAAGCGGCGGGAGTAGTTCGGATTGTGAATCAGCAAGTGGCAAAGTGCCCATCGCCAGGCATAAGCCTTCCATGAATCGCCGGTAATCTGTCCGGCCGCAATAATCTCCTGCATTTTTTTCTTCTGGTTGCTGGTCAGGTATTCAATGACAACCGGGTCAATTTGCACCGCCTGCTGGTTCGGTTCCCAATACTGGCCAATTTCCGCCATCCCCTCTGCATACCAGACGGGACCGGTCGTACCAAATGCCATGCTGCACCAGGCGTGCACCGCTTCATGCTGGACTACGTCGTGATCGTCACAGGAGTAGACGGTAGCTACGGTCTGTTTGCCATGTTTCCGACCTCGTCGGATAAGCGACCTGCTTTTCGAAGCCGTAACCCCTGAACGATTTCGGATTTTCGAAATGGCGACCGGGGGGAGCTTGCCTCGAAAGTGGTCCAGGTCCGCCACGACGTAGCATGCGATGGGTGCTTTGGGTCGGGTGCGGTAGTAGCGCGACAGGAAGTCGTACATGGTTTCCAGTTTTTCCAGCAGAACCCGGGCGCTACGTGGCGAAATGTCGGTGTGCAGGATGAAGTGATCCGAATTTTCCTGACGCGGATCCGCCGGATCGTCGGACAATTTGCTGTATTTCAGGTACAACTGATCCGAGAAAGTCGGTGTGGCAACTTCTCTTTCGGGTGTCAGTTCGACCTTGATATCGCGGATCACCAGAGCGCCGTTGGCCATCTTGTCGCCGCGAAAGGCCACCACACGATCACCGTCCTGAACACGATTCAGATCGTCCGCCTGAAGATCAAAATAGGCGTCGTCGGCCACGCGTACCGCGATCCGCTGCGTCGGCGTCCAGCGGGTCTTGGGAACTACCAGGTACATGCTCTGGTTGGTAAACCGCTGGATGATACCGACGAAATCGCATGGCACGAATGCCCGGCCTTCGGGTTCCCTGAGAGGTTCAAGCTTCAAAGAGCTCTGGTCGCCCGCGATGACGTCGATTCTTTTAACGGGAGTTCCCGTTCGGCCCGATCGGTTGATTTCGCCTCGAAAACGAACCACCATGCCACGTTCGAGCAGCTTACCCGGCAACCTGCCAGTGACTTCGATGTTGGAGGGCATCCTCACAATGTAGTCGTTCCCGTCCAGCGAAAGAAAACGTTCGTCCTTGTTCTGGATCAGAAATGCGGCTCGGCGACCGTTGTCGCCCTGGATGACGATTTCGCCCGGTTGGATATCGGCGACGATACCCTCGCCGGCAAAGCTGCCGATCTTGTTGATGCGCTGCAAGACGGTTGGCTGAGCCAACGCGACCGGGGCGGTCAGCAGTATCAAGATGATACAGTTGAAAGAGCGAATCATGTTCTCGCGTCAGTTCGCGTGTCTTGATCGGATGACAGGCCAGGATCTGCGCCCCAATCGGGAGGGCGAGGCTACCGTGGAACCCCATTTCCGGGGGCATGCCTGAGCAGGGTTCCCATCGGCTGCGCGATCTATCAAGGTTCCGAGCCCAAACTCGATTATAACGACTGGCCGCGTTCGTCGACAAATTTGCAAAGGAGCGTTTCATCCAACCGCAGGAAGTGCTGCTGGAAATGCAAGCTGAAACGGTTGTTCAGGTATCGGACGAAACAGCACGCATTACGAAAACGGTCGGGTCGTTTGGGCAAGTCGGCAGGTGGCATTCGAATTGCCTGAACTTATCCGCCGGCGAGTCGTATCCCGGAAAACTGCCACCGTGCATCGGGCGGGAAGAAATTGCGATAGGTCGGACGAATATGATCGCTGGACGTGGCTACGCTGCCGCCACGCAGTACATACTGGTTACACATGAATTTGCCGTTGTACTCGCCAATCGCACCCACGGGCGGTCGGTAGCCGGGATAGGCAGCGTAGGAGCTGGAAGTCCATTGCCAAACGCCGCCCATCCAGCCTGCCGGAGAACGCGTGGGGTGAATTGCCTGGCCCGTTTCCAACAGAACGTCGGCAAATGGTTCCGATGCCAAATCGTTTGAGACCGGCGACGTCGCTCGACAGGCCGTCTCCCACTCGAATTCGGTCGGCAATCGTTTGTCTGCCCAGCGGGCGAACGCGTCGGCTTCAAAATAACTGACGTGGCAAACCGGCCAGTCGGTATCGATCGGTTGCAAGCCGGACAGGGTGAACTGGTGCCAGCTGTCGCCCCGTTTGACCCAATAAAGTGGCGCTTCCCAACCGCATTCGTTGACCGTGGACCAACCGAGCGACAACCAGAACTCCGGACGCTGGTAGCCTCCATCTTCGATGAACTCCAGATACTGTCCGCAGGTCACCAGATCCCGCGCCATGCGAAAAGAATCCAGAAAGACGCGATGAACGGGCGTTTCGTTGTCGAAACAGAATCCGTCACCATCGTGGCCAACCGGATGCAGTCCTTCTTCGACAGTCAACCATTGGTTGGGCTGCGGCTGCGACTCTTCCAGCTGGGCATCGGAGTATCGGGGAAATAGTGGATTGCATGAGAGCACGTGCTTAATGTCCGCCAGCATCAATTCCTGGTGCTGTTGTTCATGGTTCAATCCAACCAATAACGTGGTCTCCAATTCCTCGTCCAGCTCGCCGCCCGCAAGCAACGGTTGAAGATGCTCGTCAACATATTGGCGATACTGGCGAACTTCCGCCAAACCGGGCCGGGAGATCAGGCCACGATGCGGGCGTGGGAACTGCTGGCCAATCGTGTTGTAATAGGAGTTAAAAAGATAATTAAACTCCGGATTGAAAACGTCGTAATCACCTGCGCGTTGCAGCACAAATGTCTCAAAAAACCAGGTCGTATGGGCAGCGTGCCAACGAGTTGGACTGACATCCGGCATGGATTGAACCATGCAGTCTTCCGCCGAAAGCGGGGCCATGATCCGATCAGTCAAGCCGCGAACCCGCTGGTATTGCTGAGCAAGCGTCTGTTCGGCCGAGCGATGGTTTAGGGCTTGGGACATATCGGCTCCGGAATGCGAGCGACCTGAACACTGACGTTTTGAAAACTCATTTTACCTGAACGCCCTTCCAGAAGGCGACGTAGCCGCGAATATTTTCTGCCTGCGGTTTGGGGTCGGCATAGTACCATGCTGCCTGCTGATTGACCTGATCCTCAACCACCACGTCGTAGTAGTTTGCGGTACCCTTCCAGCCGCAGACCGTGGTCGCGTCACTGGGGCGGAAGTATTCCTGCTTGATGGCATCCGGCGGGAAGTAGGCGTTCCCCTCAACCGTTTCGATCTGATCGCTCTCCGCGATTACCGTTTCATTCCAAATTGCCTGTGCCATCCTGTTCTCCTTGTCAAAGTACCCATGCGGGGGATCTTCCATGGCAACGCGTTGTGTGTCGCCGCTCGCCGACCTGTTGGCTGTCAGGCCAAAAACGATGCCGCCAGCAACAAGACCCAACGCAACGCGTTGTGCCACATGGGAGGGGTAACCGTATAAACCGTGGTTACACCACACCACCAGCTGCATTTCCCTTTGTCGGTCGCCGAGGGCTTGAGGCAGTACCGCCGTCGACAGGGAAAGCCGTCGTTTGCGGAGTCTTGATCCTGAATCATTCCCCGAAAAACCTGGTCGAAGTATACGTTGCAGCCGACGAAATTGAAGCACGTTACCTGAAACGACTGCTCAGGCATCACGGAATCGAATGCTGCGTGGTAGGTGCCGGTTTGATTCGAAACCCCGGATGGGATTACTTGACTTCCGGAATCCCTCGACCTGGAGTCCACGGTGCGCCGGCGTCATCCAGTCGTTTATTCAAATCGGGAATTTCCTGTTCGACCAGCTGTTTGAGCGTATCGGCAACCTGTTGATACTCGTCGAGTACGATGTCAAATTGCTTCTTATGGGTACCGGTGGGCCCCTCCGTACTGCCCATGGCTCCAAACATCATCGTTCGCAATCGACTGTTGAAACCCGGGTAAGCCGCTTCGTTGCGTCGGGACTTGGTTGGATCGCCATCGAATTTTTCCGTAATGTCGCGCAGTTGCATTTGCAGGTTGTGCACGTCATTCAACATTTCCGGCTCCAGTTTCGTGGATGATTTGACCACCTTCTCAATGGCCTCCAGTTGATTCCGGGTCTCCCGGGCTACCGAGTTGGCCGCGTTGACAACGCGAGCCAGTTCCAGCGTTTCTTCGGCGAACTGCCTGATGGCCAGGCGATCGGGTTCGCTGGTTAGCTGGAAGTCAATTGGCTCAATTTCGAACTCGACCGGTTCCACCAGCTGTTCAAACTTCAGGCCTCTGGCTTTTGCCAGGGTTTGATCGTTTTCGCCTTCCCCCTGATCCGGTTGTTGATCCGCATCCTCCTCCGGGACCATGCGTACCAGGTCCACCGAATAGGTCCCCGGAACAGCCAACGGACCTCGTTGTACTCCGGCGTGTCGGAAATCCCACTGGATGCGGTGCAAACCCTTCGATGGGCTACCGGACAATCGACTGACGATGTCGCCATCGGCATCGCGGACGGTCAACCAGATTCCCGGTTTCCGTTCCCGGTCCTCCGCCTTCAATTCGTCCCAGTCGGGATAGTTAACGTCCTTTCCAGCGGCGGCGGCTGCGCGGTCCTTGGCCTGGCGTTCAGCTTTCCTCGTTTTCAGCGTGTCTTTCAACTGGTAGGTGAAGGTGACGCCGTAGGGAGGATTGGGTGCGGTGAAGTAGTTGGCGCCTTGAAACGCCTTCCCGCCGCCCGCCAGCGGCGCTGCCCGAGGATACATCATCCCGGTCTTGATCGGAAAGATGCGATCCGCGCTGGCGGTCTCTTCGCTCAGTTCTCGCAGCGGCGAGTAATCGTCCAGAATAAAAAATCCCCGTCCGAACGTCGCCAGCACGACGTCATCCTGTTCCTGTTGGATTTCGATATCCCGGACACAGACGGTGGGCAACCCGGACTTGAGCTGCACCCATTTTACGCCGCCATCAAGCGTGAAAAAGCAACCGAATTCCGTACCGCAGAACAGCAAGTCAGGATTCACGTGATCCTGTTTCAAGCTGTACAGGCTGCCGCGTTCCGGTAGATTGCCGGTCATGTCCGTCCAGGATTCACCCCGGTCCGTTGATTTGACCAGATAGGGTCGGAAGTCGCCACGTTTGTGATTATTGATGGCCACGTAGACGGTGTCCGCGTCATGCAGATCCGCTTCAATATCGTTGATGTAGCCAAATTCCGGTACGTCCAGAGAACCGAAACGTTCGATCTTCCGCCAGTTCTCACCACCATCTTCGGTCACGCTGACGACTCCGTCGTCCGTGCCGGCGTAGATCAGACCCTCCTGTACCGGAGACTCACTGACCGACACGATCGTGCCGTACAACGAGGTGGAATCGTTCTTGGCCACGGCATCCACGCCCCAGACCCGGCCCATCACCTTCAACTTGTTGCGATCGATGTTGCGGGACAGGTCGTCACTGATGGCAGTCCAGGTATCGCCGCGATCATCGCTGCGCCAGAGGATCTGGGAACCGTAGTAGATGCGTTGGTTTTCGTGTGGGGAAATCAGCAGAGCCGAATCCCAGTTCCAGCGATTGGGCGGACCACCTGCTGGCGGTTGCGGGCGGATATCGACACGCTCCCCTGTCTTGCGATTGAAGCGAACCAGGCCCCCGTACTGCCATTGCGAGTAGATCGTGTCCGGATCCTCCGGATCGACGGCTGGATCGAAACCGTCGCCAAAAACCGTGATAAACCAGTCGCTGTTGCGTATGCCGTGAATGTTGTTGGTCTGGGAAGGACCACCCTGGGTGGCATTATCCTGCGTACCCCCGTAGACGTAGTAGAACGGTTTTTCATTGCTGACCGCAACCTTGTAGAACTGGGTGATCGGCAAATTGGCCTTGAAATCGTAGGTCTTGCCGCGATCCCAGCTTTCGTACAGACCGCCATCACAGCCGACCAGCAGATGTTCGGCGTCTTGCGGATCAATGACCAGGGCATGATTGTCCACGTGTTTGTCCGCTTCCCCCAGCCGCTCAAAGTTTCGACCGCCGTCTTCGGTTACATGCATGTAGGTGTCCAGGGAATAGACGCGATCCAACTGGTGCGGGCAGGCCACAATTTCCTGGTAGTATTGTGGGCTGGAAGCACTGTAGCCACTCATTCGCTGCCACGATTCGCCGCGATTGGCGCTGCGATAGAAGCCACTTTGACCTCCGGCGGCTTCCACGATGGCGTACACGATCTCAGAATTGACAGGTGAAACGGCCAGGCCGATTCGTCCTTTGTCACCGCCAGGCAGTCCGCGATTGATTTTCTTCCATGTCTTGCCACCATCGATCGATTTATGAATGCCCGATTCCGGACCACCATTGATCAAGACCCAGGTGTGTCGGCGACGTTGGTAGGAGGTGGCGTACAGCACCTCCGGATTGTCGGGGTCCATATGAACCTCGTTGATTCCCGTGTTTTCGCTGATGTCCAGAATTTTCTGCCAGGTCCGGCCACCATCGGTCGTCTTGTACAGGCCACGGTCCCCACCCTCTTTCCAAAGCGGGCCCTGCGCCGCGACGTAGACCACATTGCCGTCGTCCGGATGAATCAGGATATTGCCGATGTGTTCACTGTTTTCCAGACCAACTTTGGTGAATGAACGACCACCATCGGTCGATTTGTACAGGCCGTCGCCGTAGCCTACGCTGCGTTGTGAATTGTTTTCGCCGGTACCCACCCAGACGGTGAACCGATCGTTGGGATCAACCGCCACGCAGCCTATCGAGTACGAACCGTAGCCGTCGAAAATCGGCTGCCATGTCACGCCAGCGTTCGTTGTTTTCCAAACGCCGCCGACGGTGGCCAGATACCACGTGCTTCGTTTGACCGGATCCACGGCGATATCCAGAATTCGGCCCGACATCAAGGCTGGCCCAATCCCCCGGAACTTGATGGCGGAAACGAGTCCGGAATTGATACCGGGTGATGGATCCTCCGGCTGATCGGAATCCTGAGCGTTACCCGCCGTCGTCGAACATAGGAACGCCCCGATCAGGGCACAGGAAAGAAACAGTTGATGCATGATGTAGGCCTGAGATCTGAACTGACTGCCGGACTGAATTCCATGGTAATTCAAGTGAAGCCACGTTTGAATGACCCGAATTCGATAAGTGAAGGCTGGAACGCTTGACGGCCTGCCAGCGGCGACCGGCCTTTCCGGCGGATCCCAGCGAGGATGGACCACGGGAAGCCGATTCCGGCCTTATCACAGCGAAACTCAGGCCTGATTCAGGCGATTCGCGATTGACGCAGCATCGCTTCTACCACCTGCCGGGGATCGCCGGTCTGGTGAAAGACCTCCAACTGTCGATCGGCCCAACTGGGACGGCCGGCGATTTCCCGGACCCGCTCCAGGTAGGGCTGGCAGTTGAGGTCTCGAGCGGTCGGCTGCAGGTAATCCAGCAGCGAATTGACAATCGAGGGCAACGACTGGGTTTCAAAGGTCTTCACGTTTACCAGTTTGGCTCGAGTCCCGTAGCGACAGGCCCGCCACTTGTTCTGTTGGACCAGCATCGGATGGCAATCGTGTTGATAGGCGCCCTCGTCAATCAGATCGGAAAGCGCTTTGACCAGGCACTGGACCAGGGCAGCCAATGCCAACGCGTCTTCCAGATTGCCGGGCATGTCGCAAACGCGAACTTCGACCGTTCCAAAGCTGTGGTGTGGACGCACATCCCACCAGATCTCACGGATCGTGTTGATGAATCTGGTCTGTTCCATGTGGCGAACCAGCCAGGCATATTCGCTCCAGTTTCGCATCAGCGGCGGCAGCCCGGCGGTGGGCAATCCTTCCATGATCTTGGACCGGTGGGACTGAAGTCCGGTCTCGCGATTGTCCCAAAATGGACTGCTGCATGACAAGGCGAGCAGCGTGGGCAGGTGCTGCATGATCCGATCACAGATCATCACCGCCTTGTCACCGGAATCGACACCGACATGAACGTGCAAACCAAAGGTGACCAGCCGGCGAGCCATCTCCTGCAGCAGCGCGATCAGGTTTTCGTATCGCTCGTTAGGCGTGACCTGCTGATCCCGCCACGACGAAAACGGATGCGTGGCTCCCCACCACAGATCGACGCCAATATCGTCGGCAGCTGTTTGCAGGGCGATAATCTTCGGTTCCAGATCGGCGCGGGCACCATCAATGGTATCGCAGACCCCCGTGTTGATTTCCACGTAGCACTGCATCAATTCCGGTTTGAATGGCACTTCCCCATCGCCGTTGGGCGGGCACTGTGCCAGCAGCTGTTCAACACAACTGGATAATTCTCTGGTGTCTCGGTCGACCAGGCCCAATTCGATTTCAATGCCCACCGTGGGTCGAGCATTCGATTTGAATTCCAGTTTGTTCATGATGACGTCTTCAACGGGCGACCCGCATCGCAGATGGTCTGACGTGGAGGAGGGACGGGACGATTTATCCGCGGCAGCTCAAAATAATCAAGGCAGCAGCAGAAATCAATTCGCGGCCCTCCTGGGGCGACTGCCTGACTGTCGCCAGATGCTAATAGTTGAAGAGGTTCAAAGCTACGTTAGTCATCACGGTCACGCCCACCGACAGCACGCGTTCATCGATATCGAAGTGACTGTTGTGCAGCGCGAAATGACCGATGCGATCTCCCCGCGATCCCAACCGGACGAAGGCCGCCGGTACCTGCTGGGAATAAAAGGAAAAGTCCTCCGCGCCCATGCTGGGTCCTTCCAGTTCCCGCACCCGATCTGACCCCAAAGCGCTGCGACAAATCGATTCAACCACGCCGGTTGTGTCGGGGTCGGCAACGATGGACGGAATCTCGGGGCCGAATTCGATCTGGAGCCGCGCCCCGAGGCATGCTCGATTTCCTGAGCCACCTTCCGGATGAGGGCAATCGCCCGATCCCGGGCGGCGTGATCGAGCGATCGCATCGTGCCTTGAATGCGAACTTCATCGGGAATGACATTGGGCTGACTGCCTCCATTCACGGTAGTAAATGAGAGCACCAGTGGATGGGCATCGTCGGCACAGCGGGGCACGACGGAGTAGCTGCCCGAAATGAAGTTGACGGCCGCTTCCACCGGGTCGATCGTTTCCTGCGGTCGTGCGGCATGACCTCCCCGGCCCGTGATCTGTACGTGGATGTCGTCGCACTGCGCCGTAACCAGGCCGGGCCGGATGGCGATCGTGCCCGCATCGCGATGGGGATCGACATGAGCCCCCACGATCGTGGTCACGCCCTCAAGCACTCCAGCATCGATCATCTTGCGGGCACCGGTGGCTGTTTCTTCTTCCGGTTGGAAGATGGCTCGCACTGCGTGAGATGGCGGGTTGTCTCGAAACGTTTCATGCAAGGCCTTGACGGTACACAACAAAATGGCGGAGTGGGCGTCGTGACCACAACCGTGCATGACTCCATCGATTCGGCTACGATAGTCGACGTCTTTTCCATCCTGCACGGCTATGGCATCAATGTCGGCTCGAAGAGCAATCCGTTTCTCGGCGGCCGGACTGCCGAGGTCGACTATCAGGCCTCGATCATCTGGCCCCAGTCGGTAGGCAATGCCGGAACGTTCGAGTTGTTCCGCCAGAAAGCGAGTGGTTTCAAATTCCGAGCCGGATAGTTCCGGGTGCTGGTGCAGGTGTCGGCGAGCCTCAATCACCGATCCAGCATAACGCTCTGCAAATTTTTCGAATGATGCAATCAACTTGACGATCCGGACTTCCTTTACCACCTGGTGACGAATTGACGCTGGACTCTCGTTGTCTATTCGGGACGTCGACGTTCCCGCCGAGAATTAATCCGCGAGGAATCTAATTCCGGGGGAGCTCGATCCTGCCAATCCCTGGCCAGAAACCAGTGGAGATTCAGACCTGAAATGGACAGGTGAACCGATTGTCCGTAATCTGAATTGCTGAAATCTTGCGTGTGCAGCGACCAGGCAACTCAGATTCAACGATTAAAAGCGTATGTATTAATAGAGTTTACTTTGCCAAGGCGATCTGAACAGGTGTAATCGGTCGATCTGGCCAGTAAACAACACCTGGGCTGGACTTTCTGGACTCGTAGCAGCCAATGGCAGCCAGCATGGTCTGAGGGCGGTGCTGCCAGCGTTTCATGCGGCTTGTGAAGCATCTTGCCAGGGTCGCCGCGACGATTTTCGGCCGGTGCCGCTGCAGAACTTTCATCAATTTCCTCTATCATGGATTTTTCAACGGGGCCTGGCAGATTCAGATTTCTCCGACGAACCTCCCCGTTGAACGCTGGCGTTTTCCGACCTGCATGGTCGCTTGCCACTGGATGCTGAATGGGAGTGATTGGTGGAAGGAACGGATCTACTGCGGCCCGATCGCAGCCCGTTATTTGAATTCTCCGATGCTCGCTCTGTGCTACGAGAGGTCTTCGGCCATGAACAGTTTCGCGGACTGCAAAGACCAGCGATCGAGACGATTGCTGCGGGCCACCATGCACTGATCATCATGCCCACCGGCATGGGCAAAAGTCTGTGCTACCAGGTGCCGGCATTGGCTATTGGCAAATCCCGACCACAGGCCTCGCGGCCATTAACCCTGGTGCTTTCACCTCTGGTAGCCTTGATGAAGGATCAGGTGGATGCTCTGGTCGCCCAAGGTGTCGACGCCGCCTTCGTTAATTCATCGCTTGATCGTCCCAGCCGCCAACAGCGTTATGCTTCCATCGCAAAGGGTGGTTATCAGCTGGTGTACGTCACTCCGGAACGCTTTCGCAAGCCGGAATTTAACGATGTGATCCGCCAGCGCGAGATTGCCCTGTTGGCCGTCGATGAAGCGCACTGCATTAGCCAGTGGGGTCATGATTTTCGTCCAGATTACACCCGGGTCAGCGAAATTCGATCCCAACTGGGAAATCCGGTGACCGTTGCCCTGACCGCCACAGCCACACCCGATGTGCAGCGGGACATCGTCCGCCAGTTGGGCCTGTCCCAGGACGAAGTACCGTTGTTCCATCAGGGAATTGAGCGGCCCAACCTGTCACTGGACGTTCGTCACGTCTGGGATGACGATGACAAATTGCAGGTCATCGTGCAGAAACGTCGGCAGCACCCGGGTAGCAGCATCGTCTATTTTACGTTAATTCGCTCACTGATGAACTTCAGCGAACTGCTGCGACAACAGGGGGTTTCGCATCTGATCTATCACGGTGATCTGGACCGTCGATCTCGCCGAAGCATCCAGGAGAAATTCATGAGCCAGTCGGGTCATCTGGTATTGGCGACCAATGCCTTTGGCATGGGCATCGACAAGGAGGATATCCGACTGGTATTGCACGCGGAGCTGCCTGGTTCGCTGGAGTCCTACTATCAGGAAATCGGACGGGCGGGGCGAGACGGATTGCCGTCGGAATGCCTGCTGCTGTACGACGAACGGGATCTCGCGACGCAATTGGAATTTGTCAACTGGAGCAACCCGGACGCTTCCTATTACCAACGCGTGCTGGAGATCGCTGCCACCGAACTTGAACGCGTAAATGCCTACGGCCTGGAATGGCTGCGCGAACGGATGCATCACAAGCAGCGGCATGATCGGCGGCTGGAGACCGCGCTGGCGATGATGGAACGGTGGGGAGTGATTGACGGGTCGCTTGACCCCCTGAATATCGAAGTCGTTTCAGAGCTGCCAGATCAGTTGAACAATCCCGAACGGACACAGCAGAAACTGAAACGGGACCAGCAGAAATTGCTGACGATGATGCAATACGCGAAGCACGAAGGTGATCGGAAACAGTTCATCAACGACTATTTTGGCGCTTGATGGGAGAGATCGCGCCATCCACGGGCTTGCGAACAAAAGGTCAGGGCTGTTGATCGACCGTTGACAGCAGTTGTTTCAACGCGGCCCTCATCCGCTTGAATTTGAGTGGTAGATCCAGAACCATGTGATGCGAGTCGATGTTGACGTCGGCCAGGAACTTCTTCAGTTCGGTTGGCATCAACAGAATCGCCGGGACCGCTGCCGTGTTCTTGCCCCGAGAAAAATAGTTGAATGCTTCGATGCCCAGGCGACCGAGGCCCGTGCAGCCGAAAATCACGCAATCGGCAGGCCGATCCTCCGCCGGATCGAGATCTTCAAATCGGCGAATCGCCCGTTGGGCATCGCCGATGATCAAGGTGCGATAGCCCAGTTCCTTCAGGTTTTGACGCAGGGCGTCCTGCACCTTGATACTGGATTCAATCAGCATGACCGTCTTGCCGTCCCCCTCCGCCTGTTTTCTGGCCAGGCGTTCAAATTCCTCGGAATGCTGTTGGGTCAGGGCCGCGTCGTATTGTTGGGTGTGTCCGGCCTCAATGGCTTCGATAACGGAATCGATTTCCTTCAATGCCTGCCCCGGTGTCTGCGCCGACGTTCCGGATCCAGGTCCATCAGTCGATGACAGAGCACGACGACACGATGCGGCAGCCCCGGTTGCAGATTGGTGATCGGCTCGATTTCCTTGAATCGCCGCGGCGAGATGCGTTTGTTTCGCTCGCGGGTATCCTCCAGCGCAGGTTGTCCGGCCAGCATGTGGTAAAGCATGCAGCCCAGGAAGTAGATATCGCTACGTTTGTCGTCGCGTGGCACGCCCGTCGTTTTTTCCAGGCCGGCGTAATCGATGCTGCGAGGATTAAAAGCATCGTCCTCTTTGTCGCCGTCGGTGTTTACGGCGGCCAGTCCGAAATCCACCAACTTCGCCTGCCCTTTCGTCGATAGCAGGACATTGGACAGTTTCAAGTCGCGGTGGCAGATTCCGAATTCAAACGCATGTTCCAGGCCAGCCGCCAGATCGCGCATAATTTTCAGGGCAACTTTCACACTGAGCTTGCGATGGGCTTTGACATAGTCTCGGAGGTTCTGGCCCTCGACAAAATCCATCACCATGTACGTGCGGCCACGATCCTCGTCCACTTCGTAGATCGGCACGATGTTGGGGTGCCTCAGCTTCATGACCGTTTTGGCCTCTCTCAGGAAACTGTCCTGGGTTTCCGCGTCGGCGCTGTAGCGGTTCCTCAATACCTTGATGGCCTTGATGTCGTAGGTCTTGGTGTGGCTGCCGCGATAGACCCGGGCGAAGGTTCCCGCGCCAACCAGATACAGTACTTTCCAGTTGCCGTAGAAATAACCGCGTTTGTGACCGTCCAACAGTCGCTGGATTTGCCAGTTGGTCAATAATTCCTTTTGAAGCAGTATCGATTGCAGCTCCTGGCTGGGTGCGTTGCGGCCACCGGCGGCAGAAACGGCGCGATCGATATCTCGAGCATCAAGCAGTCGACATTCGAGAACTCGTTGACCTAACTGATCGGCTGTCAGTTCCGACATGAGCGGGCTTTATTGCGTAAACGGAGGGTTGGGAATAATGTCGTGCCGTGGAGCAGCAGGTGACGCAGAAAAGTTTGGCCGGACCAGATTTGCCGCGACCTGAATGGCCATCCAGTTTATTCCATGGCTGCAGATTGAGCAAATTCCGATTGTTTTCGTTAGATGCCGTACCGACATGACATTTCTTTGTAAAAAACAGCCGGTCCGGGAGGGTCCCGGACCGGCGTCGGAGAGAACAGGGGAGCTTCTCTGATTGCACCAGTGGCAGTGGTGTTAGGCCCCTCCGTCGAGTGTGTTTTTGTACTCGTCTCGTTCTCGGCGAGTGGATTCCAGGTCGAACATCAGGTATTTCATATCCAAACGCAACTGACTCAGGGCTTCCTGGATCAGGTTCAGGATCCGCCGCCGCCGCCGCGTGTATTCAATCACCCGATCCAAAGCGGGTCCGAGCTGTGCCTGATATTCCGATGGCAGATTTTCAACTTGCGATATCAGGTCGTTCAGGTCGATCGGCAAGTGGTCCGTTGGGGATTTGGACATTCGATTGCTCATGAGGATTCTCAAGTCTGGTTGGCCCATTCGTGGCGAATGGTTGAGGTCGGAGGTCTGGAGTGGTCCAATTTGCAGATCCGATGCCAATCAATCAGATTCTGTTATCGTTTTAGCACTAACTTGTTTGTTTATAAGAGGTTGCGTTGTCGTCGCCAGATTTGAGGGTTTTCTCAATGCGTTGCGTTGGGGCAACTTGTCCCGTCGAGATTATTCCGTAAACACTGGCAGAAATTCGAGTTGCGTCTGTTACGTCGCTAAAACCACGGGTGATGCAATTTGTCGACAAGCTCCGCTGATCATGTCGATTCAACCAAGATGCGTTGCGTTCTATCCACCTCGCGGTCGGCAATATTGGCCCGCTTCGCGGTACTGTGGGCCGTCGGCTCTCTGGCCTTGCCGCTGCCTGCCCAGCTCGTCCAGTCAATCGATGCCCCAGGTCCATCGCGACCGTCGGACGTAACTGTCGACGCCACCGTTGTGCTGGTCAACGGCATACCGTTATTCGCCCGAGTGGTTCAACACAACGGCGAACCGTTCGAATTCCTGCAAGCGATCGGCTTCAACGCGGTCCAGCTGCCGGCAACCGCTACCGATGAACAGCTGGCGACTGCCCGGCGATTGGGATTGTGGTTGGTCTGCCCGCCTCCGGCATCGGTTGGCCTGGAGCGGATTCCGTCCCGGTTTGATCCCGTTTTGGCCTGGTCGGTGGCCGAAAACGCATCATCCCGCGATTTGCAATTGATCCGGGAAACCTGCCGCGAAATCCAGGCATCCGATTCGCGAACGGGTCGTCCCGTGATGGCCAGTGTCGATTCTCACTGGAGTGCCATCGGTGAAATGGTGGATATCGTTACCACGGGTACCGAAACGATTGGTTCGAATTTTCCCGCCAGGAATTACAGCGACTGGATTCTGCAGAAGACGACCAGTCAGATGCAGCCATTCTGGATCGATATACCCACGGAATTTTCATCGGACTTCATGGAACAGGTCGTTTCCCTGACCGGCCGAGAGGTGACGCTGCCCATCGAACCACAACAGCTGGAATTTCTGGCCTATGAGGTCATTGCGGGCGGAGGCCGAGGGATTCGGTTTCTCTCGCGAAGCCGATTGGATGGTAACGATCCCTACTCGCGATTGCGGGCCCTCACGCTACGAGGACTGTTGCGGCACCTCAATCAAATTGAACTCTGGGCCGCCGCCGGGCTGGCACAACAGGTGCAACTGCCTGGACTGGAGCAACTGGAACTCCATGAAATCCGGATGCCCGATTCCCGTCTGTTGCTGATTCAGCGGCCAACCGATTTGGAGCAGATGACGGCCGGCGATCCACCGCTGAAAAGCATCCGTTTGTCGGGCTTAACCACCGGTGTATCGGACCAGGCCTACCTGGTTAACGAATCCGGCACGGAACTGATCAGCGATCAGCGGTCCGCGACCGGACTGCGGCTGGAGATCGATGCCTGTCCCTTTCAAAGCTGCCTGCTGATCACCAGTAATCCGCTGGTCCTGTCTCAAATGAATCGGATATCCAACCAGTACCGCGATATTTCGTCCCTGGATCTTCGACTCTCGTTGACCCGGCAGTGGTTTGCCTTGATGCAGTCGGTGCAGCAGGCATTGGACGTGACCGGCAATGGCGGTCCGCTACTCGCGGGACGGATGCAACAGGTCGACACCGACCTTGCCGATGCCCAAGCCAGCCTGACATCCGGGAATGTTCCCTTGGCGATCGATAAGCTGAACCAGGCGGATGCCAGGCTGGCCACGCTGCGACGCCGTCTGCTGGAAACTCAGCTTGGCACCCCCAACGGTTTGCTGACCACGCCGTTGCTTTCCCATTTCGTTTTGATTCCCGATCATCTGCAGCTGGCTAACCGACTGGCCAATTCAAACTGGAATCCGAACAGCCTGACGGCCGGGGACTTCGAGAATCTGGAACAGATGACGCGCGCCGGTTGGATCAATCACCGGGAAGAAAAGGAATCCGCCATCACGACGGTCGAATTATCCCGATCGGCCGCCGTGGATGGCAGTTACGGACTGCGAATGACGGTGGCGGCACGCGGCATCACCGCCCAACCGGTGCAGGCCAACCCGGTCTGGATCCGTTCGGGCGAGGTCGCGGTAACCGCAGGACAGCTGATACGGATACATGGGTGGGTCAACGTTACTGCCTCTATTGAAGGGAGTCAGCATGGGCTGACCATTCAGGATTCTCTGGGTAGTTCCGAGATGGCGTTAAACGTCCAAAGAACGGATGGTTGGCAGGAATTCATCATGTACCGCAGCGTTCCGCGAACTGGCGGACTGACGGTCACCTTCGCCCTGACAGGTTATGGATCCGCGATGATCGACGAAGTGACGATTCGGACACTCAATCCACAACCAAGAACAACGGAAGCGGAGCCAGAAGATCGTCAGCTGCGGTGATCTGACCGACGCTCGACGTCGCACCCGTCAAAAGCCATGCTCTTTAAATCCGAATCGGTTATCCGGAAGCGACCGCCAGGTAGCCCCGATTCTTATCGGGCGTAAGCGGCTTTGGAAGGCGAAACGACACTCAGCGACGCGCCACTGGCTCGTGCGAATCTCTCCTTGGATCCGTCCTCCAGGTAGCGGTAACCAATGCGAGTCGGTTTGTTCGTTTTCGGGCACAGGACCATCACCGCCGATGCCTGGATGGGCATCTCCTTGTGCAGCCGTCCGCCTTGCGGATTCTTCTGGCTGGGGCGAACGTGCTTGTAGACGCGGTTAACGCCCTCCACGGTGACGACGTTCTTTTCATGATCTACCGACATGACCTTTCCCGACAGTCCCTTATCGCGACCACGGATGACCGTCACCATATCGCCTTCACGAATCTTCATATCTGTTACCCAACCAACTGAAATTTTCTCGAGCCACGAATCTTCGGAAATCGGGCCATCGTTGTCAAGTCAAAACGCGAGGATCCGCGGCGGGACACCGCGCAGGTTCCTAACAGACGAGGCGTTTTCGCAACATTTGGGGTGATTCCGGGCATCATGCAGCCTCCATTGAACCGAGGAAAACAACCGATTCTGCCGGCCCGAAGGGTTGGCATAAAAATCGCTTGACGGTCGATCTTCCCCCGAGTTCGACAGGAATCCCGCTGCATGAATGCCAATCTCTTCATCCAAACCAGTTCCTGGTTGGTCCAGCATGGTGACCGACCGGTTTGTCCGGAACGTTGGACGTGCCTGTTGACAGATCGCTTCTGGCCCGACACCAAAATCCGGAATCAGCGGTGGCAGGCCAGATTGTGCGAACTGGAACCGAACCTGCGAGCCAAGTCATCATCGGCGATGGTCCGGTCCTGGTTCCGGTTTGCCCGGCTGGTGCGAGAAGTGGTGGTCTCCGAAACGCTGAGCCGCATCTGGTTTGCCGTGGCCGTTTCCCAGGCCAGGGAATCGGACGTCCAGGATATTGCGGACTACGTCATCGCGGAACATGTTCAGACACGAGACCGGATCCTTGTTCAGCTGGCGTCCGGACCGCCCGACGTGCGGAAACTGATCGATCGACTTCGGAAACTGTCCATATTGAGTCAACAGTTGACCGATCTGATGCTCAGCCAGCTGCCCGCTGCTGACGTGGCTCGTGCCTTTTCCGTTTCCCCTGCGCTGTTTGATGAATTCAAGGACTGTGCGGGGGGGTATGAGGCGGGTGTTTTGAAGCAAGCCAACCGGGTCCTTTGTCGTTCGCTTGGAAGTGACATTTCCAGGTTGGCCGGGCGGATAGCCAACGTCGATCTGAACCAGCGGATGGTCGATGCCATGGTGCAGTTCCTGTCGGGTGACGACACCGACACGCAGACCGCTCATTCGGATCCGGCCGCCATCTGCCTTCCCGGATAGCGGCCGCGCCAACCGCCGAAAGCCGGCGAGATGATCCGCTGAACTTTTCCGAAGATCTCGGACCCGCGAATTGATCCCGAAACTGGTCTTGCCGATAAATGTCTCCATGATCGAATAGGTGATATCAATCAGGACGGCGTCGTCAGCCTGTTGGACGTTGACCCCTTCGTCGACCTGCTGACGAGCGGAGGCTTCCAACCCGAAGCCGATATCCAGCAGATCAACGGCTCCATCTTCGTTGCAGTCGGCTTCAACCTGAAAAGTTCCGATTGCAACTCGGTCGATGAAAAAATCTACATCCAACAGATTAACCGCGCCATCGAGATTGACGTAAGCTAAGCAACGCCGGCGCTTGCTCTGTCATGGGAGGCCGCACAAGACCGACAATCTGCTGGAGGTCCACGCCAAACGTCCGTTCGGTCAGGTTTTCGATGCTGCCTTTCGCTTCAAGAGAAGATCCAGCATATGTTGGCTGTCATGCCCGCCGAAAACCTCTCGACGAACCTGCAATACCAGTCAAACTGCAGTCCATCGAGTATCGGCGGAAGAAGCCGAACGGCGGTCCGCGGCTTATCCGCAAGGTGAAACCGATTCCTGCGCCTGGCAGCAATCGGTTAATCAAATGCGTGAATCACTCAAGCAGAGGCAAGCGGTGTCTCTGCGTGGGTAAGTTCGCTACCATCGTCAGCCGATCGACTTTCCGGCCATGTCCTTGCTCAGGTTCGGATTCGGTGGATCGTCGACCATGAACGAATAGATCAAGACAAAGGCCGCATAAAAAGTAACAAAAAAACACCAATAGCTGGCGGCGCTGTCGCTGATCAGCCATGCGATAACTGCCCAGGCCCAGCCCCAGACTACGACGACCAAGGCCTGCCAAAACGGTCGCCACCATAACAGAAAGGGCGATCCGATCACAAACGCCCACAGTCCGTACGCCCAAGCGGCAAAAACGGGTGGGTTTGTTTGTGAAAACCAGTTCAAGTGCCCCTGAGGAGTAACCTGTGTGAAACCGGGTTGATAGATGACCCTCGCGCCCACCACCATGGCAAGTCCAAGAATCAAAAGCAAGTAAAAAGCTGTCTGCCTGCCCTTGATTGGCCGATCGTAAAGCGAACCAAATAACGGACCCCAAGCTTGTGCCAACAGGGCCAAAGGGATTATCGCGATGGTCAAGAGCTGGTTGACCCATCCGTGTGGCTTTGGCCCATCCAGCCACAGCAATCCTTCGGCGAGTTGCATTGCCGTGACACCCATCAACGCCACGGCACTCCATTTCAATCGTGGATGATCGCGTCTCAACAACCATGCCGCGACGCCGTAGGCGCTACCAGCTGCCACCAAACTCGATGTCGCATCAAAACACATGGTTGTAATCCCTGTAGCCCGAAGCCAGGTCGGGTCCTAATTCTCGCATGGCAGCGATTGGGTTTGGCGAGTCTCCCGAATGTTCGCGACGTCAAGTTTTGTGAATCGCTCCGGGCGTTTCTCGGCAAGAAGCGCACAATCTTCAGCCCGCGGACTTCGCCGGAGCGGTTTAGAAGCCAGTTTCAGCACGCGCTTCTGTCTGCATACATCATTTCCAGAGTGTTGGGCCAACTCGTTCATGATCAGGTTCAAAATGCAAATTCGGTGCGGGGCAAATAAAAAAGGTTTCTGATTGATCAACGGAGACATTGATCCAAAAAAGGGATTCGATCTATGACTCCGCGATGTAACCCTGCATGAATGGAAAATAGGTGACTATCGTGGGCATGAACTGAGCTTTACGAATCAAGTCATGCCCATTGTTTGCTTCGCAACCTGTTTCTTTGACGACGTCTCCCAGTTCAAGAGTGTCGCGATCGGTCCATGGCCAACATTGCACTGCGTTGGGATCAAGCCCTTTCCGAAGTTGGGCCAAGTAATTCGATGGCAGACCATGCTGTGATGCCGTTTGTTTGGGCATCTGAATCGGCATGTCCAATTGGGTGGATGCCATGAATTTCAAGAGGCGCATCGGTCTCACTCCTGAAACAAGTCCGACTAACTGTTTTGCAAATCGCCCCAATCCAGGTGGTTTTCGAACAGTGGCATTCATCACCAAGTCATCGTGCCATCGAACTCTGGCGTTGAATTCATCATCGCCATCTTCGATCGTCGAGTAAACGGGTTCGATATGCTTGGGAAAGGCCTGCATCTCGCGTCCCCAGGCAATTGAAACCGGGCTGTTGATATACAGGCTATGCATGAATTGGCATTGGCAGGCAGTTTCGCCGAAATTGTTGTACAAGTGTCGAAACGGGTTTCCATTTGAAGGTATCTTCGTTTGACAGTTCTCTCCGGCCAGTGTGGCGTCGATACTGATTGCAATTTCATGGTACGCCCCACAGACGGAGTCACGCAGACTGTTGATCCAGATGGAAACAAACGCCCGCCCGTCGCTTGTCCTGATCGGGATCAGCCCCTCCATTGCCAACGGTCCGGATAATGTTTCGTAGCAACAGTGGCCTTTGATGACCAAACTTGTGGCGTCGTAAACATAGAATTCTCGGTCGGTCTTGTGCCCAAGCGAAAGCTGCCCAGCCGTGTATGCGTGTCTTTCGAACCAATCGGGATTCTTGATTGGGCCGGCGGGTCGCCCCCAGTCCGGATCCGTGCGACTCTCAGTAATTCGTCCAATACTGCCGTTTTGCGAATGGAGTTGGCTGGATGCATTCATGGCATCGCTCCCTCTTTTAAATAGTCATTGGAGAATTTGGCAAACGCTAGACAACTTCTTGCCGCCCAAGTCTACAACGCCATCTGAACCAATGGATCCAACAGAAAACGGGACTATTCCTGGTTTCGATTTGCGATTGTCCAAGGATGGAAATAATTTTCAAGAATCCTGGGGTTGGACAGATCTATTGGCAGGCGAAGCGTGAACTACAATCCATGAGCGACAGAATTTGAATCATTCGGCGGCAACGTTGCTTTGTTACGCGTTATACCAGTTTGCTGTCCGACGATCGAATCAGCTTCACGCCTGGGACTTCAAGAGTTTTTGGAGTTTTCGACAGCATGATGATTCGCAGCGGTGGCAGGGGAAAGAGTTCGATCATGACTGCCGTGACTGCCAATAGCCCTGGCGTTTGATTTGAGAGCTTTGGCTGGTTCAACCAGGTCCCATGCCAAACCGATCCGCTGCATCAGACAGATCATTGCATAACCAAAATCAATCTCAAATCGCCGAAAGCCCATTTGCGGCGATGATGGCATCGCATGGTGATTGTTGTGCCAGCCCTCGCCAAAGGTAAGCAGTCCCAGCAATGCATTATTTCGACCTTCACAGGCTGCCCCGTCAATCTGAAATTGCTGATGGCCCCATTTTGAAGAATGGCAGAAGTAGTCAAAACACGCAAACATGTTCGCTGTAATGGCTAACCGTGCAAATAGCCCCCAAGCGATGTACGTCAGGCCTCCAAAAATGTAAAGCGACACTGCCATCGCGGCGATTAAGATCCAACGATACTCCAACCAACGGAGAAATGTTCGTTGTTCAAGTTGCTCAGTGATGGAATCGTTCGGGGCCGGGTCCAACCAAATGCTGTAGAAGAACGGGGAACGGAAGTAGTTTTGCAAAAACGAGCAGGGCAACTCCGAATCAACAACACCCGGCCGGGATTGACAAATAGTGCGCATGAAATGAATGCGCGACGAAGAGATGGGGCCGCCCAGTCCCGACAATGCTCCGAGCATTGCCAAACAGTTTTCGACCCAGTGATAGGTCTTGAACGAGCGATGGATAAGTCCCCGGTGAATGCCAACGGACCATCCCAGTCCAACGGCAAGAAAGTACAGAACGAACGCAAGTCCAACCGCTCCCATCTCAGGTTTCACGAGAAAACAGATCGTTGCTCCAACGTGGATCAGCAGGAACATCGCGATATTCGAATAGTTGGGGCGGCGGGTGAGGTTCATTGCATCTCCTTTCTGAATACCTGGGCGTCATTTTTTTTCAGGCCGCGATACTCGCATATGCACTTGAGAGGTCTGCTTTCAGGTCTTGCGGATTGCCGATTACCTCCGGATCTACCTGGACGGTGACGCACACGTTGTGGCGTGTTGCAATCACGCCAATCACCACGGCATGGTGGGGTGGCATAGCTGGTTGTGCGAACAACGACTGAACATCTACCCCGCCAATCCGGTGTCGGGTGGTGCCACCAGGAAGAACGCTGATCAAAATGTCAGACTGTGCCGACCATCTCCTGGCAATCTTTGAACGAACCACGCCGGGAAGCTGGCCAAGGAAACTCAAGATCGTTGGAAAAACCTGAGCCTGTTGTTGACGCCGCAACGAACACAAACCACAACGTATTTTCTTCATTCGGACTTGCCAGTTTGAGGTTTTCAACGGCAGGTCAATAAAACCAACGTCGTGTCTGTTGGAAAGGAAACCGGATGATTCACCTGCGGGCCGACCGAGTGGCAACACGGCCCGCAAGTTACGACGTCTGGAATGCCTTCCGCAATAGTTCGCCAGACCGTCAGTAAGAACGGCCAACAACACTTCCTGAAACGTTGTGTTGAGTTGACTGCGTGCATTCTTGAAAACCTTACGTGACCAACTGAATGAAAGTGTCTGTCGCTTTCTTGAGCGGGTTCCTGAAATTGGACTCTTGATTTCACGTCGCATGACATCTCTGGCCAGTACGCGAACACAATTGGCACTGACGACCGGTGGGACTTTGGAAGCTGTGACCTTGCCATTTTCTTTGTGGCTTGAAGCTGAATTCCCTGACGTGCAGCAAGAATCCACAAGACCACCCAACAACTTCATGCCCTCAAGACCGTCGACCAATGCGTGGTGCGCCCAGATTGCGATCGCGAATTGATCTGGCAGACCGGTAGCGGATTTCCCGTGGATGATGGCAATCCGCCAGGGAGGCTGTCCATCGTCGAGCCCGCGCGTGGCCTCGTTGGACACGTATGTGAGAATATTTTCAGTCGAGGCAAAGTTCAGCTCGATTTCAACGCAATGATTCGAAAGGTCAAAGTCTTCGTCGAATTTCCACTCCGGCAAATGGCTCAAATCAATTCGACATTGGTATTGTGGGTTGCCAAGGACAAAGCGCTGCATTCTTTCTCGAAACAATTTGAATTCTATTGGACCTGACAGGCAAACGACTCCACTGACGATCTGCGGGCGTTCTCGGGTATCGAGGTCCAGAAAACCAAGTTCATGCACAGTAAGTTTTCGTTCGGTGGCGTTGGACATGTCTTCCTCAAGCAGATCTACAGTTGTTGCCAGAAACGCGATGTGAATCGCGACGCTAACTGTTGAACGCCATCGGATGAGACAACCCAACCGAAAAATCAGAATTTTCTGCCGACAAGAAATCAGCAGAATTAAAGGGCACTTTTGTCCAAATCGATCGTTTCGTTCAGGTCGATGATGCTTTCACAACGCGATTGTTCGCGGGCCAACCGCCTCAACTTGATGCCCCAAACAGTTCCCAGGAAAGTTGCCCCAGCCCCATACAGCAAAGGCGCAATGGGTGTATCCACGAATGCGATCGTCGCCATCAACACAAAAGAGAACAGGAAACAAACGGCAGCCCCCAGGTACAGCTTTCGCCAGTATCTTGGAGCGATGGCGGCAACGACGAATCCTGTCAGTGCAGAGAACATCGGATAGCACATCAAAACGGTGTTCTCGACTGAAGTTGGTGACGACGGCCCAAATGCCAACAATCGCAAGGAACCCGCGACCGCAATCGCGGCAAACATCTTTGCAAGCCAAACCGCCCACAAGCTCTCCATGGCCAGATGCTCAGGAGTGTGTCTGTCCAGGTTGCTGACTGACGTCAAAACGAAGAAGACAACGACATACATCGAAAACATGGTTGTCCAGACAAGTGGCTCAAGAAATGGAATTTCCGTCCAGCCCAGCCGAATCTGGAGAAACACCAACAGGTTGATCACAAAAAAAAGCGGACTGGTGATGATCGCGCGATCGGCCATCCTTGTGATTCTTCGCCCATCCTCGGCCACGGCGAATCGGTCGATTGCCCTCGCAACTTCCTGACAGTTTTGATACCGGTCGTCCGGATTAATTTCGAGGCATTTCATGCAGATCCGGGCGAGTTCCTGGTTGATATCACGGTTCAGATCATGAGGTGGCGTGGGTAGCCAGGAATCTCGTTGTTCCTCTTTGAAAGGCAACGCGACGTCCTGATAAGCCGTGCTACCCGTCAGCAAGTAGTACAATGTAGCGCCCAGTCCATACACATCGGCACGCACGTCCAACTCCCTGCCCATCGCCTGTTCGGGAGCCATAAAGCCGAGAGTTCCTGCAATCGCAGGTCGATCCCTGTTCTCGTGCGCAAGACGGGCCAGGCCAAAGTCTGCCAGCAGCGGTTGATCAGACACTTCATCAAACAGAATGTTTTGCGGTTTCACATCAAGGTGCAAGATACCCGCGGCGTGTGCCTCCTGCAAAGCACCTGCAACCGAACGAACGATCTTGGCAATCTCGAATTGACCAAGAACAGGAATCCGTTCCGAGAGACTTCCTCCTTCAATCAATTGCATTACAAAATAGAATCCATCCGGGCATTCCCCGGCATCGTAGATTTTTACGACGTTCATGTGTTTCAAACTGGCAGCAATTCGAATCTCTTTTTTTAGCTGAGCCACCACCTGCGACCTGTGGTCAGGTGGAATCGCATAAAGCTCTTGCGTCGAAAACAGTTTCACGGCGACATGCTGACCGGTTCGATCCTGTAATGCCCTATAGACCGCACCTTGTCCGCCCCGTTTGATCAGATGGTTCAGGGTGTATCCGGGAATCTGCGGAGTTCTCTCCTCGGGAACAGGTTGTGGGATCTTGCTGGCGGCATCATCAATGACATCTTCAAACTCCGGAAACCGATTGCGAAAATCGTCGATCAGATCCTGATGTTTGCTGCCCTGGTTCAGCTGCGATTCAAGTTGAGTAAGCAGTAGCCAGTAGAATAACTGTGGTTTGCGACGGGAATCGATCTGTTCGAGGTACGACTCGATAGATGGCGCCTGTTCGATTTGAAGCCTGTGTTCAAACTCGTCGCAGAGCTGGTCAATTCGTTCGTCGGGCAGGTACTTTTGCATCTGGAACTGCACAGTAAAAGTGATTGCTTGCTCTATAATGATACAAGGTATTGATCCGAATTGCCGACAAACGACGGCGAGAAACCGGTTTGATGTTCGACATCAGGAGTGAAAAACAGTGGACTCGTATCCAATCGGGGCAAGGTCAATCACTCAATGGCTGAATCAAGCCCGCGATGGCGACGACTATGCGCGGCAGCAGCTGTGGGTTCGCTATTACGAGCGGCTGATCCGCCTTGCGCGAAATCGACTGGCAGCCGGAAATCGCCGAGTATCGGATGAAGAAGATGTTGTCGCGCAAGCGTTCAATGCATTTTTTCGGGCATTGGATTCTGGCAAGCTGGAACAGCTTGGAGATCGAGATGGCATTTGGCGATTGTTGGTTGTGATTACTGAAAACAAAGCAAATGACCTGTATCGCAACCAAAATCGGCAAAAGCGCGGCGGCGGTCAAATTCGAGGGCATTCTGCTTTTATTGACGCTGCCGGGGACGGTGATCGGTTCAATGAGATACCAGATCCATCACCAGAATTCACCGAAGCTTTTGGCCTGGCCGTAAACGAGATGCTCAATTCGCTTAAACCCGAATTACAGCAAGTTGCCTTAAGGAAAATGCAAGGCTACACCAATAAAGAACTCGCTCAGGAACTCGGCTGCCTCGAAGAGTCAGTTCGACGGAAAGTGCTCCTGATTCGTTCAAATTGGACCAAGCACTCCGACGTATGATCTGTCAGGCACGTGACCCCATAACAACATTCCCATGGGCGTCTGTTTCGCGGGACGGTTTATCTGGCCCCGGTTGAATCCACCGGAGCCATCAATAGTGAACTTGCTAGAGATAATCTTGAGCAGTTGTATAACAGGGCGCTATCGCGCCCGATGTTCAATCCACTCATTCCTCTCAAAAAGACTTGCCATGTCTACTTTGACGCAACATGAGATTGTTTGCGGCGATACGGGATTTACGCGTAAAGTTCACGTAGCTTTGCCCGACCAGCGTAGTTTTGGCGATTGTCCACTTCTTTTCTGCACAGATGGTCAATTCATGGACTGGTTTTTTGCAGAAGCCAACCAGGGACGTCGGAACGAATTGGGCATCGTAATCATTGGCGTCAACAATGATCCTGAAAATCGGGCGGGCGAATATGTGAACGGACGAAACAACGACGCGTTCGCGCAACATGAAGCATACTTTTCGCAAGTTGTATACGAATGGTCAATCAATCAATTTGGTCTGACCCGAAAGAGGGAAAAAACGGCCGTGTTTGGTTTTTCCTGCGGCGGTTGTTTCGCAACACTGATGGCCATTCGCTATCCGGAAAAATATTGCGGCGCTATTCCTATGTCGGTGGCTGGACGCCCCGTAAGATTTGACCTGCCCGAATCCGAGTGGCCTGAACTTTCGGACTCCAGGTTCTTCCTATGCGCCGGCGCCAGCGAACCGCAAGGGATGAAAAAATACATGAAGCGAATGCACACGTGGCTCATTGAGCGAGGAGCTGAATGTCGTTTTACCGTGGAACGTGGAGACCACAATATTGCACTTTGGTCTGAAAATTTTGTACCCGCGGTTCGTTGGATGTTTAATGAATCTGTGCGCCAGCAGACGGCACCTCAAACGTGAATCCCATGGCACAGATGACATTTGATTTCAATCCGCTTGAGGCGTTTTAGAGCAAATGAAATATCATTTGGGTCGGCCCAACTGTGCTTGTTGATGGCGGCTCGGCAAACACGACCACGTGGTTCGCTGGTACAAGCCATACACCATTCGGTCCGTTGATTGGAAGAGTTACCGTTCACTTCCTGATTAGATTGAAATGCGGGAGACGCAAATCTAGGTAACACAACCAGGCTTTCGAACTCGCTCAGTCGTTGTTGTCACGACTATTCTTGATGACAAGCAAGCCACAAAGGATGAGTTGGCTGACCCTTATCGAAGTCGTTGGAACAACGAGTTGGACTTCCGCTCGGTCAAGATCACGATGCAAATGAATCGGTTACGTTGCAAAACACCTGAACTTGTCCGCAAAGAGATCTGGACGCACCTGCTGGCGTACAACGTGATTCGCACCATCATGGCACAAGCTGCATTCAAACACGATCGCCAGCCCAGATCGATTAGCTTCAAAGGAACGATTCAGACTCTTGAAGCCTTTCAAACGTAACCGTCCGACGAAGTACATGTTGACGTGAATGTTATTCTCCAGATTTTTCCTGGAGATTGTGATGCAGCGTCAACGATATTCGCGTGAGCAGTGGCACGGCTGGCTTGAACAGGGCACGTTTCAGTTTCCTACCGACCTGAAACCGAAAGAAGAAAAACCGATCAGTGTCGAGATCACGGCCAGTGATCTTTCGCTGCTGCTGGGTGGCATCGACCTTGGCAGCGTCCATCGTCGCAGACACTTTGAGCGTCCCCGGCAACCGCGATAATTATTTTATTGCTTGCTTGAAACTTTTGAGCGTGTTCGTAGTTTCGACCTGAATATTCGTCCGAGCCGCACAAGTAGGCGCGTCGGACACAGCGATTCCAAACGTGCACGAGCTGGATCAATTGACGCCTTGCGAGCTGAGCTTGTCACAGTATCCGCCTCCCCGCGTCAACTGCACGATCTTCATGCTCGCAGACAAATCAGGAAATAGCCGGATCCAATCGGCTGACGAAACTCTCGGTAGATCAGTGTTGTAATGTACACCGCAGACTCATGGAGATTTGACTGTCCCCGACGACGGCTCCCCATCGCCATACTTGCCACCGATGTTCGTTAAGAGTGGCAATTCGCCTCCGTCCAACATTTTTTTGCGGTTTCTTTGATTTGAACTACGAATTTCCCGTCCGGTCTTCAGGATCTACTTCTCTAGTGATTTGCCGACAACCAAAACATTTTCGTCAGGCTTTTAGTTTTCATTTTTGAATCCCGTTACGGAGTGTCCCATGAAAAAATCCCTGAAATTGGTTTTTAGGTTCGTTTTTCTCGTCCTTGCCTCTATGGCTTTTCAAACCGCAGCCAATGCGCAATTGACTATATTCACAACCGACTTCGATGACGGAGTTGTACCAGAGTTTTCCGGACCGGGTTTTCTGGATGATATACAAGGTTTCGCCGGCACCGGTCCGGTTGGGAATACCTTTACTGGACAATTTCTTCGCAACACCACTGTAGGCCCTTCAGTGCCATCTACGCTAACTTTGGTAGATCTTCCAGTTCATACGCATGTTGACCTTTCTTTTCTGCTGGCCATCCTCGAATCGTGGGATGGCGGCGGCAACGTACCAGGTGCGGCTCCAGACTTGTTTGGTGTCCGCGTCGATGGCGTCACTGTCTTTCAACACAGTTTCGACACGACCGGAGTTTCACCACAGTCATACAACGCGCCGGTCGATGTTGTGATCTTTGAACTAATCAACGTAGGAAACTTTGGTCACGGGTTTCCTGAATCGGCATACGCCTTGGGACTCGAATCTGCATTTCAGTCCATTGAACACACATCATCCACGCTCGTGGTCGAATGGTTTGCCGAGGGCGCAGGCTGGCAAGGCGGAAATGATGAATCTTGGGCGATCGATAATGTTGCCGTTACGTTAACGGGCACCACAATTCTGGGTGATGTTAACCTTGACGGTGTTGTCAACTTATTGGACGTCCAGCCGTTTGTTGAACTGTTGACCAGCGAAGAATATCAAACCGAGGCAGACACCAATCAGGATGGATTCTTGAATTTGTTGGATGTCCAGCCATTCGTTGATCTGTTGGCTGGCTGATTTGTTCAAGAACTCGCGAAACTGAAGTGGACCCCAATTATCGGACCACCGGCTTAGATAGAAAAGTGCGTTTTGATGGGTCAAACGATAGCCGATTTGAACCCGTTTTTTCAGAAATCCCGTATGTCACGGAAACGACGCAACTTTAGTCCGTCTTTTAAGGCAAAAGTAGCCCTGGAGCCAATTCAAGGTCTTCGGGCCATCAATGAATTGGCCCAAAGGGGGCGACGAGGGGGGTCGACGAGGGACAGGGGGTCGACGAGGGACAGGCCACTATTGATTTGTATTGATGGTCCCGGGGCTGGCTTGTAAATTCACGGTCAGCGTCGCGTAGCGGGTGGTCTGGTAAAAAGCTATTGAGTTGCCGGGCCTGCCTGAGTGGCCCAGATTCGTTTCGTTTTCGCGTCGGCGATGAAACAAGTGCAGTCGCTGCGCGCAGTTGAAATCTCGATGGCAAGCCCAACGGATGATGACTCGATCTTCGCCGTCAATCCGTTTGTGGTTCTGTTTTCCGGAGGACAATACCGGTTTCCGGGATTCAGAGTCCGCGTCCATCCGATGGCCGCTGGCGTGTCTGAAGGTACGCCAGCGGATCGATCCTGTTCAGCGGACGGCCTGACGTTCATCGAGTTGATCGACGCGTGTTGGCTGCACATCAAACGCAGTACACCGCGGGACTACTTGTCCCGTTCTGGGTGGCAATAGGCAAGTGCCAACAGCCCATAACTGGTGACGAGATTGGCATCGCCCTCGTACCAGCGATCGGTTTGGTTGACCCATGAACCATCGCTGTCTTGCGATCGGGCCAATTGCTCCAGCAGTTCTGCTCGCCAGTTGTGTTTCGTTCCCTGGGCATCGACGATGAACCGTTCGCCATGTGCCGCCAACGCCTTGGCGAAGACATGATAGTAATAGTACAGCCCCTGTTGGCCCATTCCGGGGTTGGTGGTCAGGTCATAATGCCGGCTGATCCAGTCCAGCGCCGCTTGGACGCGAATATCATCCTGGCTTAATCCGGCATACAGAAAGCTCTTCAAGCCGGCGTAGGTCATTGAAGCGTAGCTTCGCAAACCACCTTCGGGCGTCTTGCCTGCCTTGCTCTCTCCTTCCCCAACGGGTGTATAGATGAACCCACCCCGATCTTCGGTGGTCGCCTTGGCAGCGAACTGCATGGGATTATCGGGGCCGCTCAAATTCTGGGTTCGCGAAATGAACTTCAGCGCCTTCTGTATCGCCGCGCTGTCTTTGTCTTCACCGGCCGCTTTGAGCGAATCCATGAAGAATGACGTGTTGGACATGTCGGGGCGCTTGTGGCTGCCGTAGCCCAGGCCGCCGTAAAACGTACTGGCCTGGTCGTGCCCTTCGCCATCATCCCATTGGATGTTCTTCTGGAAACCGACCGCCTCTTCAATGATCTTGTCGTACTGCCCTTTTTCATTGGCGGCCACCAAACACATCACGGCGATGCTGGTTTCGTAATTTCGCAAGTTGCTTCCCGGAGCGTAGATGCCACCATCTGGCTGCACGTACGATTCGATCAGCTTGAGCGACTTTTGCACTTGGGGATGGCTGTTGGGGATTCCGTTTTTCAGCAACGCCGTCGTGCACATGGCCGTCACCGCCGGTCCAAACTTTTGACTGTACGAACCATCTTCCCGATTCTGTCCCTGGTTCAACAGATAGTCGGTAGCCTTGCGTACCGTCGAATCGAATCGGGACTTGTCCACTTGTTGCGGCAAGTCGGTAGCCGTGTCGATGGTCGGCGATCGCTGGTTCTCTAGATCCTGTCCGCCTACCGTCTGGACGAAGATCGCCACGGTCAGCCAGACCAACCAGTAAATTCTGTGAGATGGCAAACACATTTTCATTGGCTCCTGAATCTATACCGCTGTTGCGGTTCCGCTGTCGGTTTCCGGTCACATTCTATACGACAGATCGACGTGGAGCCAAACCCGGCTCCAAACCGGGGAACTGGTGAGATGACCGGTTGTGGTGCATCGTTGTCGATGACTGGCAGGCAATGGTTTTCGACTAGACTATGGAGAGAAACCGCAACAGCATTGCGGTCGACAACTGATCCACAGGCTTTACATCATCCAGAACGACATGCGAATTCCACTGATCTACCTGCCCCGACTGTTTGCTATCTATTTCACCATGGGCACCTCCGTTGTGCTGGCGCAGGATGTTGACGACGCGCTCATCCAAACGCCGTGGAAGGCGGAGACGTTCAGCGGCCTGAAGTTTCGATCGCTGGGTCCGGCGTTCATGTCGGGGCGAGTGGCAGATATCGCCATCGATCCGCGGAATGAAAAGACCTGGTACGTCGCAGCCGGTAGTGGAGGGGTCTGGAAAACGGTCAACGCCGGAATCACCTGGACCCCCATCTTCGATGATCAGAATTCCTATTCGATTGGTTGCGTCACGGTTGACCCTTCGAATTCGCAAAACGTCTGGGTGGGGACCGGAGAAAACGTGGGTGGTCGTCACGTGGGCTTTGGAGATGGGATCTATTTCAGTCAGGACGGCGGCCAGCATTGGGAACAACGGGGCTTGAAAAACAGCGAGCACATCTCAGAAATCATTGTTCACCCGGACAACTCGGACGTGGTCTATGTGGCGGCTCAGGGGCCGTTGTGGGTACCCGGCGGCGAGCGCGGATTTTTCCGGACCACCGACGGCGGGAAAACGTGGGAGCGAACCCTGGGCGACGATCAGTGGACGGGCGTTACCGATATCGCTATCGATCCCCGCGACCCCAATCGAGTTTATGCCGCCACCTGGGACCGTCATCGAACGGTCGCGGCCTATCTGGGTGGCGGGCCCGGTTCGGGGATCCACCGTTCCGACGATGGAGGCAAGTCCTGGCAACCGCTGGCCCATGGACTGCCGGAATCCAATATGGGGAAGATTGGAATCGCCGTTTCACCCCATCATCCGGATACGGTTTATGCCGCCATCGAGCTGGATCGAAGGACGGGTGGGGTGTACCGCAGTGATGATCGCGGACAGACATGGGCCAGGCAATCCGATACGGTCTCGGGCGGTACTGGTCCACACTACTATCAGGAACTGTACGCCTGTCCCCATCGGCCGGATCGCCTCTACCTGATGGATGTGCGGATGCAGGTTTCGGAGGACGGCGGTAAAACGTTCCGTCGCGTCTCCGAGAAAGATAAACACTCGGACAATCACGCGCTGGCGTTCCGATCGGACGATCCAGATTACCTGTTGTGCGGCTGCGACGGCGGCTTATACGAGACGTTCGATTTGGCGGAGCACTGGCGCTTTTTTGACAATCTGCCGTTCACGCAATTCTACAAGATCGCGCTGGATGACAGTGAACCGTTCTACCATATCTACGGTGGGACTCAGGACAACAGCACGCAGGGCGGACCGTCACGGACGGATAACGTGAACGGAATTCAAAACTCGGACTGGCGGGTTGTGCTGGACTGGGATGGTCATCAGCCGGCCACCGAGCCAGGCAACCCGAACATTGTGTACGGTGAACGTCAGGAGGGTCATTTGGCCCGGATTGACATGTCGACCGGAGAGATCGTTGATATCCAGCCTCAACCTGGCCCAGACGAGGAATTCGAGCGATTCAACTGGGACGCGCCGATCCTGGTTTCACCTCACCATCCGACACGATTGTATTTCGCCTCGCAACGCGTCTGGCGGAGTGACAACCGTGGCGATTCCTGGACGGCGATTTCGGCTGATTTGACACGCAACCAGAATCGGCTCGCCCTGCCGATCATGGGTGGTGTTCAAAGCTGGGATAACGCCTGGGATCTGATGGCGATGAGCACCTACAACACGATTACGTCGCTGGCGGAATCTCCCGGTGAGGAAGGTTTGCTGTACGCGGGTACCGACGACGGGTTGATTCACGTCAGCGAAGATGGCGGCGAAAACTGGCGGCGGATCGAGGTTGGTAGCCTGCCCGGCGTGCCGGCCACCGCGTTTGTGAATGACATCCGCGCCGATCTGCATGATGCCGATACGGTGTACGTGGCCCTGGATAATCACAAATACGGTGACTACCGACCTTACCTTTTGAAAAGTACCGACCGCGGTCGAACCTGGCAATCGATCGCGGGCAATCTGCCTGAGCGGTTGCTGGTCTGGCGACTGGTTCAGGATCATGTCCGCGGTGAACTGCTGTTCGCGGCCACGGAATTCGGCATCTACTTTTCGATCAACGGAGGTCAGGTTTGGACGCCGTTGAAAGGAGGCTTGCCCACGATCTCCTTCCGCGACATCCAGATTCATCGACGCGAGGACGATCTGGTGGCGGCCTCCTTCGGGCGAGGTATTTACGTCCTGGACGATTTGTCGCCACTGCGGGAAGTCAGCTCGGAGATGCTGGCGGCTGATGCCACGCTGTTTCCCGTCCGTCGCGCGTGGTGGTATTTTCCGCGCCCGAAGTTGGGATTCAGCGGCGGCAGGGGCGATCAGGGGGCGTCGCATTATCTGGCACCGAACCCGCCTTTCGGGGCCGTCTTCACCTACTTCCTGAAAGAAGATTTGAAAAGCCGCGAGCAGGAGCGGAAGGACCTGGAAAAACAGCGCGTAGCTGACCAACTGCCTCTGCAATTCCCGGGCTGGGAGGCAATCGAATTGGAACGCCGGGATCCAGGAGCGACGATCTGGCTGGTGGTGCGCGACGAAGCCGGGAATGTGGTCCGTCGACTGCGTGGGCCGGTGAAGCAGGGTTTTCACCGCGTCGCCTGGGATCTGCGTTATCCCCAGCCCGATGCCGTGGCGTTAAACGAGGGACCGGAACCGATGTGGTCGCCCTCACCTTCGGGTCAGATGTGCGCGCCGGGCAACTACACCGTGACGCTGATGCAGGAACACCGGGGTGAAACGTGGCCACTGGGGACACCGCAGTCATTCCCTGTCGAACCGTTGCGATCCGGTTCGTTATCGGGTGCGCCGCCAGAGGACGTTGCCGCCTTCTGGCGTGAGTACGAATCGGCCGTGCGAATCCATTCCGCCATGCAGCAGTCCCTGGCACGAACGCTGGTCAAGGTCGATCGCCTCGGTCAGGTGATTCTGAATTCGCGGGCCGGTGTTGGCGAAATCGATCAGCGGCTGCATCAACTGCGCGATCAACTGCACGATCTCGACAACCAGCTCAACGGCAATCGGGCCAGGCAATCACCAGGGGAAAAGCACCGTCCGGTGATCAACGATCGCTTGTTCGCAGTGGCCCGCGGCGTGGACCATAGCACCTACGGGCCCACGCCCACGCATCGCCAGATGCTGGAGATTGCCACGGAGCAAATCGATCAGCTGAATGGCAAGTTGGCGTCGGCCATCGAACAGCTTTCTCAGCTGGCCGATGAGATTCGAGCTGAGGGAGGACCCTGGATGGAGGGGGAGCCGATAGGGGATCCGTAAAGCCTCACAAATCAGAGTTTCGTGACTGATTTCGGGTTTCAATTATTGCCTCCAAGGCTTCGTTCCCGGCGGTTGTCGATCGTGGGAGCGGCGGCTTGTGGCCTGCCGCATGCGGAATCGTGATCGTTTTGTTGCGATCATCGTTCGATCGGCTAAAATCCGGGTTACCGATTTCCATCGAAACCCACGGAGCCGATCCATGGCCACAATTGTCGAACCCGTCGCGAAACCGCAAATCAAATTTACGCAGTGTTTCATCGACGGCCATTGGGTGTCTGCCGCCAGTGGCAAGACTTTTCCAACCGTTGATCCGGCCACTGAAGAGGTGATTGCCGAAATTGCGGAGGGGGATCAAGCGGATGTCGATGCGGCGGTGAAAGCGGCCCGGCGTGCGTTCGATTCGGGGCCGTGGAAGACCATGGATGCCCGGGACCGGGGCCGGTTGATGTACAAACTGGCGGATCTGGTCGAAGAAAACCTGGAAGAACTGGCGCGACTGGAAACACTGGACAACGGCAAACCGATCCGGGATTCACGCGGTGCCGATTTGCCGCTGACCATCGATTGCCTGCGATACTACGCGGGTTTCGCCGACAAGATTCATGGTGATACGATTCCCATTCGCGGCAACTATTTCGCTTACACCCGCAAAGAACCCGTCGGCGTGGTGGGCCAGATCATTCCCTGGAATTTCCCAATGTTGATGCTGGCGTGGAAGTGGGGTCCGGCGTTGGCTGCGGGTTGCACGATTGTGATGAAGCCGGCCGAACAGACTCCCTTGACTTGCCTGGCGATGGCTGACCTTGCCCAGCAGGCCGGTTTTCCAGATGGCGTAATCAATGTCGTGCCCGGATTCGGACCGACCGCTGGCGGGGCCCTGGTGGACCATCCGGGTGTGGACAAGATTGCCTTCACGGGAGAACACACGACCGCACAAACCATCATGCGGAATGCGGCCGATTCGCTGAAGCGACTGACGTTTGAATTGGGCGGCAAGAGCCCCAATGTGATCTATAGTGATTGTGATCTGGACGCGGCAGTGCAAGGCGCCCACTTCGGTCTGTATTTCAACCAGGGGCAATGCTGCTGTGCCGGCAGCCGCGTGTTTGTGGAAGATGCCATTCATGACGAGTTCGTGCGGCGCATCGCCGAGCTGAACACGGCTCGTCAGCTTGGCAATCCACTTGATCCCGATACGGAGCAGGGTCCCCAGGTGGATCAGGCCCAATTTGACAAGATCATGGACTTCGTTGAGCGCGGTCAAAAGCAGGGAGCGGATCTGGTCTGCGGTGGCAAGCGTTACGGCGACAAGGGCTTCTTCGTGGAGCCGACCGTGTTTGACAATGTTCAGGATGACATGGATATCGCCCAGCTGGAAATTTTCGGGCCGGTGATGAGCATACTGCGGTTCAAGGACAGCGACGAACTGATTCAGCGGGCCAACAACACCTTTTACGGACTGGCCGCCGCGGTTTGGACTCGCGATATCGGCAAAGCACATCGCATGGCTAATGAACTGCGGGCCGGTACGGTCTGGGTCAACTGCTACGACGTGTTTGACGCCGCGGCACCGTTCGGTGGATTCAAGATGTCGGGACAGGGACGGGAGCTCGGAGCCGAAGGCATCAAGCCTTACACGGAGACCAAGACCGTCACGATCAGCCTGGACTGAACCGGGAACGACTTCAATCCAGTCTCTCGGCGATCCAATCCTCCATCGACGTGGCCCGAGGAAGGGCGAGCAGCATCAGTGCGACCAGTACCGCAACCAAAGCCAACGAAATGATACTCTTCTCCATGAAGAAGAGAATCAGATTCAGCAACGCGGCCGATTCCAGCAACGCGAATTGAATGATGGTTTTGGTCTGAAAGGCCGTGGCCAGTTTGGCCAGACGGCGGTCGGATCTTTTTTTGCTGGTGTTTCTGGCTTCGGTCGCCGCTGCGTTTCCGATGATCCCTGGCAGCATGAACGCCATGACCATGATCACCATGGCGATGAAAACGCCGATCAATACCAATGGGTCCATTCCCGTATTGACGTCTTGCCAGTCGGTTATGCCGGCAAAGATCAGCGTCGCCAACAGAACCCCAGTGATCAGCGCAAAGCAGATCAGCTGCACGACCTTCAGCGTTGTCGAGACTCTTGCCGTTTGTTTGGAATTTAACATCTTCGCCTGATTCCTCAGGAGCTGTTCGCCAGCCGTTCAATCATCTTGGCCGCCAATTGCGGATCGTCCTGCTGAATCAGATGATCGATGGTCTTCTGTTTTGCACCCAGCTTGAGCAAATGCGTCTCCAGATTTTTCCAGTACCGCTGACGCTTCTTGCCCTCCGACAGATAAAGCTCCGTGAGAAGTTCCTGTGCCCGCTGAAGCGCAATGTTTTCCCGGTTCTGGTAGTAGTTGCGAATTATTTTCTGCTGATAATTGGATCTTTCAGGCATGGGTCTGCTCAGATGTTGATTTCAACGAGACGGCTTGCAAGGGCGAGGTGTGACGGCTGGGAAGTTGACGGTCTCAGCGCGTCCCGAACACCATGATCCGAATTGATTTGCGTCACTGCAATGCGAATCGGGTGATTTTGGCGTTTTCCACGCTGCCATGCCGACTGATTTACTTCTCGGTTGTCAATCCACCAGGGGCAGACAAAAATACCAACAGGCCGCGTAACCGGTCCAGTTCATGATGAACGACGGCTTTGCCCGTTGCATCACCGTATCGTTTCCCGGATCCCATCGACAACAGCTCCCATGATTTACTCCGCGAGCGGACGAAAGACAGCAGATGCGGATTGAATGTGCCCAATGCCGCCAGGCGATCGAATTCGAAGACACGGCGCCCAAATTCTGCAGCGAATGCGGCAGTTCGCTCAGCGATTCAATGGGTACGCCGAATACTTCCTCGCCTACGACCCGCGACGGCGAGACGATCACCCGAGTACCGACGGCCATGTCAGTTGGCCGTGCGGCGGATGACCTGGCGGAACAGGAGACGCGGGCGGGGAACGCGTTCGTGGGCGGTCAAGATACTGTCGCCGCCGACGCGGAGCATCCGGAGGCCATCGGTCCCTATCGACTGGTCCGCAAGTTGGGCCAGGGAGGCATGGGCACGGTCTATGAGGCAGAGCACCGCGACAGCCAGCGAAGGGTGGCGCTGAAGCTGCTCTCGCCCGATGTTCGCGGTACGGAAGAAATGGTGCAGCGGTTTCGTCGGGAAAGCCAGATTGCCGCATCCATCAACCATCCCCGATCCACCTTTGTCTACGAAGCCGGGGAACACAACGGCCAGCTTTTCATCACCATGGAGTTGATGGGGGGCGGGACCCTCAAGGACGTGGTCGCCCAGGAAGGGCCCCTGCCCGTTGGTCGCGCTGTCGATTACGTGCTGGATATCATCGACGGCCTACTGGTCGCACACAATGCGGGCATCGTCCACCGCGACCTGAAACCATCGAACAGTTTTGTGGACGCGGATGGTCGGATCAAGGTAGGAGACTTTGGCCTGGCTAAATCGTTTGTCGGTGATTCGACATTGACTCAGACCGGCACATTCATGGGTACGCCACAATTTGCCGCACCGGAGCAGATCCGAAACTCAGAGGTTGATGAACGGACCGATATCTACGCACTGGGTGGCACCCTGTTTTACCTGTTGACCGGGCGGGCACCCTTTGTCGGCAACCCGGCGCAGGTCATTTCCAGTATTGCTTCGGATGCCGCGCCCAAGGTCAGTGATTTTGTCAAAGACATACCTCGACCGCTCGTCCGATTGATCGGTCAGACGTTGGAAAAGGACCCGGATCGTCGGCCCTTTAATCTGAACATGCTGCGGGACGGACTGTTACCCTACTCAACTCGCGGTGCGATGACGGCCGATCCCGGACGGCGGGTTGCCGCCTTCTTCCTGGATTCACTGTTGTCCGGATTCGTGTTCAGTTTGTTGGCGGTCAGCTTTCTCAGTCCGCTGTTGATGTTGTTGCTGGGGATGCTGAAGATCGGCCTGCCTCAACAAGCCATTGGCATGATCATCATTTTTCCGTTGGTGCTATTGTATTATGCGATCTGTGAATCCCGGTGGGGTCGCACGGTGGGGAAATGGCTGTTTGGGATGCGTGTTGTGAATCAACAGGGGACCACCCCCTCGTTTCCCCAGGCTTTGTTGCGGGCTGCTCTGATTCCAGGTGCGACGATGGCGGTTAGCCAAATCGCCAATTTTTTCTTCATCGATGCGGATAATGTCCGAAACCTGAACGACGTGATTACCCTGATTTTCTATTCGCAGGCGATCGGGTTGATTGGTTGGATTCCGCTGGGGTTGCTGCTCTGTACCGCTCGTCGCGAGAACGGCTATCGTGGCGTCCACGGTTTGGTGTCTGGAACTCGAGTGGTCAGGCTGTCGGGCGACCTGGAGTCCAAACTGCTCGACGATTTCCCCGTCACCGTGCCCGCCCGATCGTATACATGCCAATCGTTGGGCGGCTTCGAAGTGATGGGAACCTATCGGGAAAACAACGGGCAGAAGACACTGCTGGGCAAGGATTGCGAACTGGATCGGCCTGTCTGGCTGTTTGTCGGATTTTCCGACAATCCGGTCAGTGACCGGCGACGACACCTGACCCGCCCCAGTCGTCTGCGGATCATTGGACAATCCCAAACGGACGACATGTGGTGGTACGCCACCGATAGCGTGGCCGGTTTGCCTTTCGCGGACGTACTGAACGATCCGCTGTGTGACTGGCGATCGGTCATTCCGTTGATACGGGATGTGGCCTACGAGCTGGCCCTTTCACTGGATAACGGACTGGTTCCCGAAGGCATGTCCGTGGACCACGTCTGGCTGGAGCACACAGGTCAAATTCGCATCCTGGATCACTGTCTGGTTCCGGCGGTCAACGCGGATTCCCGCGGCGGGAGTCCGGCCCAGACCACCGAAGGTCCGCATGCCGCGGCGGTGAGCACGTTGCAGCAGCTTGTGGACCAATTCCTGAATCGACACCAGCATCCTGTGGTTGCGGAGGAATTCGCCCGGGAGTTGGCCAATCGGAAAAACGATGGTGACGTGTTGGAATGGTCGGTCACCAGGCTGAATGAATTGATTGAATTGCCGTCCACCTGGAATTCTCTGGATCGGACGGGCCTGTTGGCGATCAGCTGTGGACTGGAATTGCCATTGCTGACGGCTGCCGTGTTCGTTACCAGTTTCTTCCTGATGATGACGGGGCTGTCCACGACCGCGCAAGCGACGCTGGCGGCCGTGGCCGGTCTGGGCACGGCCGCCGCCTTTGGCTTTTTCTTCAACGGCGGGCCGGCCATGCACCTGAGTAGCGTATCATTGCGGCGGAACGCGACCAAGGAAGTTGCGTCGCGATTTCGATCCGTGTTTCGCAGCCTGTTGGCGTGGTTGCCCTGGATTGCCCTGCTGACCGCATTTGTGGTGCTGATTTTTCATCAATCCAAGACGGACCCCGAAGTCTTGCACGTGACGCCGGACCACTCGCCCGTCTTCGGTTACATTCTGTTGTTTTCGCTACTTCCATTCGGACTGATCATGTTGGGCGTGATGGTGGCGCTTCTTTACCCACCTCGCGGGCTTCCCGATTTTCTGGCAGGAACACGACTGATGCGGAAATAGCCCTGGACCGAATCGAAAATGAAAAATTGCCAGCAATGTCAGACTGAACTGTATACGAATGATCTTCCGGTTGCCCGTGCCTTTAGATGCGCCTTATGTGGAGCGAGAAACGAGGTGCAATCCTACTTGGCGCGTCCGCCCAACCACCATTCCGCATGGTGGAGCCTTGCCTTGGGCCTGTTCTGCATTCTGGGCATTCTGGCCGCGGGCCTGATGCTGTGGTACGAATTGGATTGGTGGGGACTGGGACTATGTTTTGGGATCACGCTGGCTGGTCTGCTGGCAGCCTATCTCGGAATCTCCGGACTGTTGAAGATGCGGTACCAGAAGACGTCTCGAACCGCGCGGATGGCGGCGATCGGAGGCGCGCTTGCTGGTGGCCTGGTTGGCGTTGGATTGGGCGGGCTGATATCGGTATTCGGATCGATCATTGGCATGATCGGTCTGTCGATGCAGACCTTTGAAGGCCCGGATGAATGTTTGCCAACGTATCAGAGGATCGCACAACTTGAATTGCCCTCGGAATTGAATCTGCTGCCCTACCGTGTGCGGACCTCACCGCTGCAATTCGGCTCGTTCGATTTTCGCGATCATGAAGAAAACGAAGACAGCAACGTCTGGATTATGGTCCGTCAGTTTCCCAAATGGACGACGGCCAACCGGCAGCAGTTTCAGGAGATAATGAAAGGTGAAATCCGAGACTGCGTTCCGCAGGCAAAACTATCGCTGGAAGACACGCGTCGCCTGGACTGGCAAGTGGCCAATCGGGAGGCGGAGGTCACTCGATTGGAATGGAAGTTTCAGCATGATGATTCGCAACCAGCGGGCATCCCCGATATCGTCCAGTACTACACGCTGGTTGATGTGGATCAATTAACTTACGGGATGGTACTGGTGCATCGTCCCGGCAAGACGGCTCTGGACCAGGATGCCATCCGTCGCATCTTTGCCAGCCTGCAACCGGCAGAGACATCCTGAAGATTTGTCAGATCTGGATTGACTTGCGGTGAAATTGCCAGGAATCCGAATTCCCGAATTCCTGCCAGCTCAACTGTGTTTCCATCAGCTTGGACGGACCGACCGGTTTGACGCGGGGGCACCCGCGGCAACCCGGAATCCGATCTGCTGCTCGCTTGGGCAAGGCACTGTGGCTTACGGCTTGCCAATGCAGTACAAATATTGCGGCGACGCATCCTTGGAGCTGCCCACGCGGGCATAGATTCGACTGTCGACGATCGTAGGCGTGGCAAAGGCAGCGCCGCCCAACTGGTTTTCGGAAACTTTTTCGAATGCTTCCGGGTTGGCCCGGATCACCACCATCTCCCCCTTTTCACTGGTCAGGTAGATCAGATCACCCACCAGCACCGGGGAGGCGCTGACACCCTTGGAAGTCACTCTGGCTTTCCACATTTCCTGGCCATCGGAGGCTCTCCAGCAATAGGCCACGCCAATGTCGGCATGCGCATAAACGTAGCCGTCGTGAACGATCAGGGATTGTTCATAAACCTTGACGGGTTTTTGCCAGAGGATTTTTTTCTGCGGGACGGAAACGGCCAGCGTTGCCTGGGCTGGAAACCCGCCGCCGGCGAAGACCACATCGCCGTCCCAGACCAGCGTTCCGCAGGTGGTTTGCCAGGGCCCGGGCACGGTCCACAATTCCTCTCCCGTGGCCGGATCGTAGCCGGCGATATCACTGCCGCTAACGATCAACTGATCGCGTCCGGCAACCTCGGCCACGATCGGCGTGCCGTAGCTGGACGTCCGTCCCCGTCTGGTTCGCCAGACTTCGCTCCCATTGGATTGATCGTAGGCGGCCAGATAGCCTTCTTTGGGATAGTCCGACATCACGATGACCAGGTTCTTGTACAGGCAGGGAGAGGAGCCGAAGCCGAAGGGATACTTGGGAACGAATGGGCCCGTCGTTTTTTCCCACAACAGCTTGCCGTCCGCATCGAGCGCCGCCAGCTGCACCCCGCCATGGTTGTTGAACACGACAAACAGCTTGTCGCCTTGGGTCACGATGGTTTGCGAGGCATGGGTATTATTGGGGTGGATCCGCGACTCAAGCCCACCTTCATTGACCGTTGTCTGCCACAGCCGGCTACCGGTCTTGCGGTCGAAACAGATCACGGACTGTGTTTGAGAATCCTCTTCCGCAGTCGCCAGAAAAATGCGATCACCCACGATGATCGGCGAAGAATGGCCACGGCCCGGTACTTCGGTCTTCCAGATGATATTGGACTGTTCATCCCAATTGGTGGGCGGAGTCTGATTTTCTGCGGCAATGTTATTTCGGTTGGGGCCTCTCCAGACCGGCCAATCGTCTCCCGGCGCCGGTGCCGCAAAACAGACCAGCAAAGAACCCACGGTGAACAGCAATCGGAAACGCGTCATTATCAGTGCCTTGTCTTCAGGGTTGCAATCGATGGATCAAAACTCGATCCGATTGTACCCGTTTTGCTGACGGGGGTTCAGGCCGGGAGGTTTTGTAAGCGTTCACACAAATTTCCGTTCTCCCCGAACGATCGTTCTCCATGGGGCTGGATAGCCTTCGACTGTCAATGTCTCGTCGTTCGGATCGAGGAAATCACTCAGGCTTTCATAGGCCATGAATTCGGTCGATCGCTGTTCGTCCGGCGTAACCCGTTCATGGGAAACGAGTTCGACATTCTTGAATCCGGCTCGCCTGGTCCAGTTGATCAGGCAGTCGGCGGTTGGCACGAAGTAGATGTTGCGGGCTTTGGCGTATCGTTCTTCCGGAAACAGCGCGATCGATCCGCTGCCCGGAATGGTTTGCGATTCAATCACCGCGAACCCGCCCACGCGAATCGATTGCAAAAGTCGTTTCAGAATGACCAGCGGGCTGCGATGGTGATAGAGAATGCCCATGCACAACGCCACGTCAAACGTCTGATTGAACACGTGCAGATCTTCAACGCCCAGCAGGTCGTACTGAAGTTCGGCCCGGCACAGATAGCGCTGCATCAATTCGAAGGCCAGGTAGAACGGGATGGAAGGATCGATGCCCAACACCGCAGCCGGCTGAAGGCCCGCACAGCGAAACATGTAATATCCGTTGCCGCAACCCACATCCAGCACGGTCCGTCCACGCAGATCGCCGAGAGCCGGATTGATACGGTCCCATTTACGATTGGAACGCCATTCCGCGTCGATTTCGTGACCGAACAGGCGAAAAGGTCCCTTTCGCCAGGGCTGCAGAGCGGTCACGGCAAGGGTCAGCAGCGAATGCTGGTCGGCCGTTAGATCGTTTCGCCGCCCGATGGTAACATGTTCACTGTTTAAATCATGCTGAATCGGCCCGTTCAGTTCCCTGGCCGTCGGCAGCGGAATCAGTGTTTCCGCTTGCCGGGCGTGGTAGGGTCTGCTCAACTTTTCCCGGCGCCGCAGACGTATCCGATCACGGGATGCCAGGTCGATGGTATCCGTATCCAGGTGCCGCATCAGATCGGGGCGTGACCAGAACAACATGGTGGATCCATGGATGCAAACCGCTCGTATTCAAAACCGCAAGCCAACATCCTAGCAAAAGCAGAAGACGTGCAAACGGATCGGATTTTTGTGAAACGCGAACCGGGCGCGGGAGGCTTTGCCTTTGACGCGGATGTGGCCCACGTTTTTGACGATATGGTATCCCGCAGCATTCCGCTGTATGCGGATGTCCAGCGTTTGATTCCTCAACTGGCTGCCTTGCTGAACCACCGTACGATTCGCGTGGTCGATCTGGGTTGCTCCACCGGGACCTCGTTGATTCAGCTGGCCCGATCGCTGGGAAATCGAGAACTGGAATTGTGGGGCATCGATAATTCGCCTCCGATGCTGGACCGCTGTCGCCAGAAACTGACCGCGCTGGGGCTCGAAGAACGGGTCCGACTGGCATGCGGTGATATCGAGTCTTTCGACTTCGAAGATGCTTCCATCGTCCTGATGAACTACACGCTGCAGTTCATCGATGTCCGTCAGCGGGGCCATTTACTGTCCAGGATCCGCGGCCGCATTCGCGATGGCGGATTCTTGATACTCAGCGAAAAGCTTTCTCATGGTCAGCCCGACCTCGACGATCTGCTGATCCGGTTATACTTCGATTACAAGCGAAATCAGGGATACAGCGAGTTGGAGATTGCCAGGAAACGCGATGCACTGGAAAATGTACTGGTGCCTTTGACACTGGACGAAAACCGGAATCTACTGCAGGCCGCCGGATTCCAGCGGACGGAATTAATGTTGAAGTGGTTCAATTTCGCCACCTGGGCCGCTTTCGTCTGATCCAGAGGTGGGGTTGGCCGCGAGATGCAGCCATCGCGATCTCGCGAGGCCACCGGGACGGTTCGATGGTTATCGCGCCATGAGTGAGGAGAACATTGTTAGACATTTCGTACCCGCAGTCGTTTGCGATCATTGAAATGCAGCACGGCAAAGTCAACGCGATGGATCTGGAGTTCTGTCGAGCGCTGGCCGACCGACTGGAAGCGCTTGCCCGGGAAAACGTATCTGCCGTGATTCTGCGGGGCAGGCCGCGCGTCTTTTCCGCGGGCATTGATCTGAAACGATGGCTTGGCGAAGGTCCTTCCTACGTCGAACCGTTTCTGCGACAGCTGGAACGGCTGTTTGAAACGGTGTTCTGTTTTCCCAAGCCGTTTATTTCGCAAATCAACGGGCACGCCATTGCCGGTGGTTGTATGATCGCCACCGCCGGTGACTTTCGAGTGATCGACAACCGGGCCCGAATCGGGTTGCTGGAGTCACGATTGGGCGTGCCGCTACCCCTCACAGCCATCGAAATTGTGCGGCATGTGGCGACGGCCGACGCGTTTCGCCGGTTGGTAACGACCGGTGCGGAATACGCCGGCGAAGACGCTGTTCAGGCTGGGCTGGCCGATCAGGTTGCCGACGAATCAGCAATCGAACAGGTCGCGTTCGATGCGGCTGAGGCCTACGCGGCCATCCCCTTGCCGGTTTTCCAGTTCACGAAACGACAGATGCGTGAGCCGGCCATGAGAAACGTTCGGCAGAATCACGAATTGCTGTTTGCCGGCTATCTGGAAATCTGGCAATCGGCTCAAACCCGTTCGACGATCCGTGAATATGTTCGCCAGCGGCTGAATTTTTCGGTTCCCTAAAAAGGCAGGCCACCACCTCTCAACCGGCCTGACGGACCGCTGCGGAACCGTGGCGAACGGCCGGAGTCAACTTTGGACGCCAGGGAGTTACAGATGTTTCAATTATCCGCTCCATTTGAGCCCGCTGGCGACCAGCCGCAGGCCATCCGGACCCTCGTAGCGAATCTGCACAAGAAAAAAAAGGACCAGGTCCTGATGGGGGTCACGGGTTCCGGCAAGACGTTCACGATGGCCAATGTCATCGAGCAGATGCAGATGCCAACCTTGGTGATCTCGCATAACAAGACGCTGGCGGCCCAGCTGTATTCCGAGTTCAAGGAGTTTTTTCCCAACAACGCGGTGCATTATTTCGTCAGCTATTACGACTATTACCAGCCTGAAGCCTACATACCCCAACGGGATATCTACATCGAAAAAGACGCCTCCATCAACGAGGAGATTGACCGGTTGCGACTGGCGTCCACCAGTTCACTGGTCAGCCGCCAGGACGTCATTATTGTGGCCAGCGTATCCAGCATTTATGGCCTGGGATCACCCGAAGACTATCGGAAGATGATGGTCGCGCTGAAGAAGGGTGATTCCATCGATCGCGACGAGATGCTGAGCCGGTTGGTCGATATTCAGTATGAGCGGAATGATATTGCCTTTGAGCGCAGCAAGTTTCGTGTTCGGGGGGACACGGTTGAGATCTGGCCATCGTATGAGGAATATGGTTTCCGTATCGAATTCTGGGGAGACGAAATCGAGCAACTGGCGATCATCAATCCGATCAGCGGCGAAACCATTTCAACGCAGGATCAGTTGTTCGTTTACCCGGCAAAACACTTTGTCACGTCGGAACAACGAATCAAGAACGGCGTAACGCTGATTCGGGAGGAGCTGAAAGATCGACTGGAGTGGTTTCAGAGTCAGGGAAAATTGCTGGAAGCTCAGCGGCTGAGTGCCCGCACCCGTTTCGATATCGAGATGTTGGAGCAGGTGGGACATTGTCCCGGGATCGAAAATTACAGCCGCCTGTTGGCCGGTCGCAAGGAAGGCGAAACGCCGGAATCACTGTACAACTTCTTCCCGGGCGAATTTCTGCTGTTTGTCGACGAATCCCATGTCACGATTCCCCAGATTCGGGCCATGTACGCCGGTGACCGTAGCCGCAAGACAACGCTGGTGGAACATGGATTCCGGCTGCCCAGTGCCCTCGATAACCGGCCGATGAAGTTCGAGGAGTGGGAAAGCCGCGTGCACCAGGCGGTTTACGTTTCCGCCACGCCGGGGGATTACGAATTGCAACGCACCGAGGGCGAAATCGTCGAACAGATCATCCGCCCCACCGGGCTGCTGGATCCGGTCATCGAAGTGGTTCCCGCGCGGGGACAGGTCGGCCACCTGCTGGAGCAGATTCGCCAACGGCGGGATCACGGAGACCGCGTGCTGGTGACCGCGCTCACCAAGCGGCTGGCGGAAGATCTGTCCGCGTATCTGTGCGAAAACGGAATACTCTGCAAATGGTTGCACAGTGAACTGGATGCCTTCGAGCGGGTCGAATTACTGAAAGATCTACGGTCCGGTCGATTCGAGGCGCTGGTGGGTGTGAATCTGTTACGGGAAGGACTGGATTTGCCCGAAGTTTCGTTGGTGGCCATCCTGGATGCCGACAAGGAGGGCTTCCTCCGCAGTGAAACCTCGTTGATTCAGACCATTGGACGCTCGGCACGAAACGCCAATGCGAAGGTCATCCTGTATGGGGACAAGGTTACCGAGGCCATGAAGAACGCCATCGATGAAACGAACCGGCGGCGGAGTATTCAGGAAGCCTACAATCGTGAACACCATATCACGCCGCAAACGATTCAGAAAAGCATCTCCCAGGGCATTGAATCCGATTTAAAGGCCCACCGCGAGGCCAATGAAATGGTCGGGCGTACCGACGAGACCGTTTACATCACCGAGGAATACATCAACGAGCTGGAGCGTGAAATGCTGGTAGCTGCCGAGGAACTTGATTTTGAAAGAGCGGCCATCCTGCGGGATCGAATCGGTCAGATGCGGGATGCCATCGGGAAGCCGCTCGATTCGGTGGAGACCAGTCGAGTTTCGGAAAAAAAAGGTCGGGGGCGCAAAAAAAGACGCGGTGGCAAAGTACCGCGTCCTCGTAAACAGGCTTGATAATTGAGCAGGCCAACGCTCCGGGGTTACCGCAGATTCCAGCGAACGCCGAACAGGACATTGCTGGTTTGCAGCGCGAATCGCCCAATATCCACGTCCGGCATGGAAGCGTCTCGAACCCGGACTCCTGATGTCCCCTGGTAACGATACTCGACATAGCCCTGCAGCCGGCAGTTGATCTGGCGGGAAACTCCACCGATCAGTTGGTACGACCAGCGGACATCGCTGTTAACCGAGTCCGTGCGGTTGAGATCCGGAGTGATGATGTCGCCATCGGCCCAGATGAAACCTAAACCCACACCCACATAGGGAATCGTGCGGTTGCCGGAGAATCGAAAATCGTACAAGAGGTTGTTCATCAGGGCGAAGCTGGAAATCTGATTGACGGCGTCAAAAGTCGCGGTCGGAACAAAGTCACTGCCGACAAAACTGCCTTCGCTGTAGAGATCAGCGGAGTTGCGGCGGTAGACCATCTCCGATTCGGTTCGGAAGTTGTTGGGCCAGCGACGACCGATGGCAGCCCCGACGTTGTAACCATCCTTAAAGCTGATTTGCCGAGTCATGGGGGTGCCGAAGTTGACGTACCCGTCGTAATCCTCCAGGCTCGTCCACCCACCGAACAGGCTGACGTAGGTGGAACAGGCATTGGAGCGAAGGCGAATGCGAAACGGCAAGCATCTCGCCAGGAAAGAACGATTATCGTAGCACTCTCCACATCCTGCATCATCCGCGTTGCTGCGTGAGCAGTTCAATGAAAACGAGATGGGGCCGATCGGCGGCAGGCGATTGAAGAAGTTGCACCCCACGCCGTTGCCATTGCTGCAGGCCGATCCACAACTGCCACTTTCGCAGCCACAATGACTGTTCGTCGCGACCACGCCTCCCGACGTGGCCTGGCTGCCATTAACAACGTTCGACTGACTCTGATCAATCACGCTGGATGTCTCGTCGAAGGCAGAGACGTTGCGGAAGAGGCTGGTCGTGCCTCGCGATGAGATGCTTCGGTAACGATCGGTTTGGCCATTGGCCACGTCGGTCGACAGGATGCAAACGCACGCTGCCATCAAAAGCTTTGCCGTCTTCATTGGATTTTCCTGAACTTGTGAAAAAATTGACTTGCTCGTGACAAACCTGATTCAGATCATGACTGCCAGAAAACGATTTACTGGCGTCCGCAGGAAACATCGACACACCACCGATCACTGTTGAGATGGGTAAAACCGTCACAAAAATACCCCCCCAGTGGTTAACACTGGTCAAAAGGCATACTTTGACAAATCCAGAAGAAATATGCGGGTCAGGGGATGCCTGCCGGTTGTGGTCGTGACGGTATTCAGTTTTGTAGTAGTTTTCGGGACCCATGACCGATGTGAAAAACAACCAGGCCGGGCTCGTTTTGCTGGCGGAAATGGACCTGGGTGACACGATTGGTCAGCCCGACCATGTTGCAAGCGTCGCCTGTTTTGGAATCGGCCGAGACCACGCCCACGGTGAATGAAATAGACTCCAGCTCTTGCAGTTGCGACAAGAGGTTCCTAGAATACGGAGCTACCAGAAAAGCAGTTCAGGGTGTCCAAATGACGATCGACAAGAGTTTAAAAATCAAGGCCGGCGCGTCAAAACAGCGGAATGTGTACACTCGCGCGGAGCGGCTGGAGAAACTGGCGGCGACGGATCGTTGGAAAGAAGGGGATCCCGTTCTGGGTATCCCGAAAGTTCGCGTCACGAAAGTCGCCATGAAGAAGAAGAAGAAGGTGAAGAAAGCCGATGAGGAAGGCGACGACGCCAAATCGTAGAACAGGACGGCGAATCCCGTCAATTCATTGAATTCGCTTGCCCGCTGCCGTGCCTTGCAACACGGCATTTTTCATGCCGCCTGGCGTTGTTCACCGGCGACCGTGATCCGATCGACGACCTGCTGTTCTCTCAGTATTTCCAGGCAGGGCTGATGGCACAACCATCTGGCCTGGAACGGACCGGCCTCGAATCGAACACCACAAAAATCACCCGTCGCAAACAGGAATGCCTGGCGAATCATGGACTCTTCCGTCGACGCGAGACGCGCGAGGCGTTTCAAGGCGATGTCCCGGACCCGGATTAATAGTCCATTTTTCAGCTCAACTTGTTGCATAATGTACCCGGTGCTGGAACGCCGTACCCTTTGAGGGATCGGCAGGCGGCACCCGTTCATTCAGCATTTTCTGCCTGGCCGGCATAGTTTGCCAACGTGCCAGACCAGGCTGCCCCTTTGAGTTCCGCCCTTTGAATTCCCGGTTTGCCCCGTGACATCCGCGTACTCTCGATTTCCAGACCCGTGGATCCGGCAGGCGCGGTTGCGTTGTCCTGGTAGGCCGTTTCCAGACTGGTCAACAGGGCTGGGTCCCCGGCGCTGCCTGGCAATGAGAAACGGGCAGTCACGGCCCGGAGTAGATTCCTGGTCTGGCTACGGATCTGCACCGGTTGGAAACGGGACCGGCCTCAAACCAGTCGCCATTCGGCCTGGTAGTTCAGGCCCAACGTGATGATCTTCTGCAGCAGGCTCTCAAAGTCCATCCCGATCTTTTCCGCGGACTCGGCAAAATCTTCGCCAAAAGACAGGTTCGGGTTGGGATTGGCCTCCAGAACGTAGATATCCCCGGTAGGATTAAGTCGCAAATCGATGCGTGCGTAACCGCTTAAGCTCAAAGCACGGTAAACGCGTTTACAGGTTCTCAGAATCTTCTTCTCCGTGGCGTTATCCAGATCCGTTGCTTCCAGCGTTTCAATACCGAGCTTGCGCTGATGCTGGAGATCCCATTTGACACGAGCGGTTGCGATTTGCGGCATTCCGGGGGGCGCGTTATTGAAAACCATCTCCCAGATGGGCAACGTGATCAGGCGTCGGTTCCCCATCACGCCGACATAGATTTCCCGACCATCGATGTAGGTTTCGACCAACGCGTCGGTCTCGGTTTCTTCGTGCACGTAGTTGATGCGATCGATCAACTCGGTTTCGCTGTTGACAATCGAAGCCTGGCTGATCCCCAGCGAGGCATCTTCGGAGACGGATTTGACGAGTAGGGGAAATTGAAATTGGAAGCTACTGGGATGACGAGCCTTGCTGCCCCGTTTACAGACAAAAAATCCGGGGGTATGGATACCATGAAAATGAAGAATCTTCTTGGCCAACGGTTTATCGTGCGCAAGCAACAGGCCTCTGGGGTTGCAGCCCGTATAGTGCTGTTTCTTCAATTCCAGGTAACTGACCACGTGGTGATCGTAGACGCCAACCCCATGGAATTCCTCCAGCAGATTAAACGCGATGTGGGGTTTGAAGTCGTCGATCGATCGCCGGATTAATCCCAGATCGTCATACAGGCCAATCGGCAGAACGTTGTGGCCCAGTTCCCGTAGCGTCGAAACAACATCGAATTCCGTTTTCCACTCCAGTATTTCGTCCTCGGTATGTCCGTCGATGCTGTCGGGCGGGACGAGAGACTCATGCATCAATACCAGAATTCGAAGCTTTTTCATAACGCGACGCGATGGTGTCCCCCATGCAGCCGGTTCATCGTATGGACGGTCAACATGACGACGGCATTCTGTTTAAGTTGTTTCATATCACCACTGGCAACCAGTTCCAGTTCGCGGCAACGATCGATCATCTCCCGTAACACCTGACTGATATTGTATCGATATTCGCCCGTCCATTGAGCCACCCGGCGACTCAAATCGGCCCGGTTTTTCTGCAGAAAGGAGGCGGCCGAAATACTTCGGCGACTTCGGGCGGTCTGGGCAAACAGTTTTTTCAAATCGAGGTCAAATGAGTTGCGACAGCTGACTTCGTAACGTTGATGTCTCTGAGAATAGTGTTCACGCAGGGTCTTCTTGATTCGATTGACTGGATCTACCTTGGCGCGAGATCGTACGGTCGGTGCCTGGTTGGCGAGCCCGACCATTACCTGGTCAACAAATTCGATTTTCCGTAGCGCTTTCCAGCCGGCATATTTTCGACGCCAACCACTTCTGGGGTTCAGCCAGACCGCAAACGTTTCAGCGAAATCTTCGGCCGGATGGCTTTGGGCATAGCATGGCTCAAGATGCTGAACGTAATTTCGGCTATGTGGTCGGGGCCGATACGAGTCCGGGTAAGGCGCGTTGTAGCGTCCAAAATATTGGCGGTACAGCTTGCGGCGGTGCAAACGAAACGCCGTGTCCATGGCGTGACCGGCTTCGTGTCGCATGATCCGCATGCACCAGGGTTCCGTTCCCCCTTCAACGTCGAGCATCTGCTTCCGCTCCAATCGCATCAGGCGGGGGTGTGCCATGTAGAACGGGACCGCGATCCCGGGGATGCCATCAGGCGCGAACCAGTCATCGCTGAGCCAACAGTGGGGTCTCAGTTTCAGGTCTCGCGACTGCAGCTCTTGATAAAGTCGTCCCAGACATTTTTCGATCAGCGAGCCTTCGATTTGGAGATCAAGATCGCAGATACGCTGATCCAGCAGTTGTTCATCCGGGTACTTTGCCCAGCCGACGTTGGGGCGTGTTCGACTGTTTTTTCTGGAGGCGGAAGTTGGCGGTGTCATCCTGTTACTGCATTGCCATCAAAATCAAACAGAAAGGGGCTGTAAATCTTAGTGCTTTTGCCGGTAAATCCAAACTGGAATCTGGACCAGGAAGAAAAAAATCTGGGCGTTGAAGCCGTAGCCGAATCGGTTCCGCCGCCGTTTTCAACCGCCCCGCCCTTCCGCCGTGCTTTTGGGACAGCGGCCGTGCCGTATCCCGGTCTGGTTCTTCGCATTAAACGGCCAGAAGCTGTTTTTCCATCGGCAGCAATTTCATGATGGCCCGCAACATCTGGCGTCGCGTAATGATCCCGATCAGCTTCTGTTGCCAGGTCACCGGGAATTCCGAGACCTGATGTTGACGGAACTTTTGCAGCACGTCTTCCACTTGATCGTCCGGGCCGACCGTCACCATCTGCCGATCCATATGATGGGTGACGCATTGATCTCGCCACTGCTGGTCAAAAACCGCGTCCAGCAGCATGGGCTCCCGGATCGAGCCTACCAGTCGGCTCTTGTCATCCACAATCCACAGATATCCCAGACCTTCACCGAGCATCTTCTCAAGTGCATCTCCGACCGTCGAACTGGTGTGGGCGGACGCAAAATACCCGGTCATCGCGTGATGAATTTTCAAGAAACGACCCTCGTGGTGCTAAGAAAAGAGTAGGCAAGGCGTGTTCCACCAAAGAATAACCCGAGAATGGTCCGGAGAACGGCGAATTCTGGCGAAATTCATCCTGCCCAATGCCAGGTGGTGTCAATTCTGTGGAGTCCCCGGCCGCGGTTCGTGCATTATCTTTTCCAAGGTGCTTTTCTGTTACCGAAGTCCCAGTTGCGAGACTCCACGTCCATCATCGCACGACGGACGATTCGCCGAGGTGCTACCATTACGCTTGGCGGTAGCGTTGACGATACGCAACATATAGCTCTTCGGCGGCATCGAGTAAATGCACCAGCAGCGCCGCGCGGGACCACATTCCGTTTCGCGCTTGGCGAAAATACATCACCCGATCGTCGGAATCAAGTTCCATGGGAATTTCCTGAAACACGCTGTCTCGTGGAAACGGATGCATGATGGGGGTGTAATCCTTGAGTCGGTCCACCCGCTCGAAATTCAACCGAAAGGGATCCAGGTCAGCCGCCTCCAACTCGCGGGTCGTCGAGGCCGAATTGTGTTCCCGCTGGATTCGCGTCATGTACAGACAGTCCGCCTGTGAGAGGATCGCCTGACCGTCCAGAGTCGCGTCCAGGGAGTGGAATTCATGAACATCCACCTCCGCATGGCGTAACCGCTGACGTAATTGGAGGTCGATTCTGAGAGCGTCGTGATCGGGAGAAACGAAAAACATCCTCTGACCCGGATAGCGCGACAGGACAGTGGCCAGCGAGCGAACCGTTCGTCCTCGCCCGATATCACCGCAGAAAAGATAGGTCTTGCCGGCAGGGCCTTCGGTCAGATCGGGATATTTTCGTTTCAGGTTCTGAAAGCGGCTGTTGTCGGACCCGCTGGAAAGATCGAAATCAAACGTCCGTTGGATCGTATACATGTCCAACAGGGCCTGAGTCGGATGTTCGTCGCTACCCGAACCGGCGTTGATTGTCGGAACGGCTCGCATTTCCTGCGACTCCAGCCTGTTCATCATGTAAGCACAGCATTCGGCCAGACTGGCAATCGGGCTCCGCATGATGATCACGTCAAAATAACTGCTGAACATGCGGATCGAATCCATCTGGGATTCCCGCTTGACTTCCGACGAAGTTTTCGGGTCACGCACTTCGTTGCAGGTGATGCCGAGAATCTGGCAGGCCGCCATGAACGATAGAAACGTCCGTGTTGAAGGCTGGGTAAAGTACAGCATGGCCCGCTTGTGAGCGAGCAGGTGTTTAAGCTGCAGGTTGGATTCGCGATCCCGGGCCATCCGCCGAATCATGTCGGCAATTTGTCGGAGTTTTTCCAATAGTTCGGGCGTCAACTGAGCCGCGAAGATCAGGTGCTTCAATCGCCCTTGGCGCTGGAAGTCATACAGCTTGTCTTCCTCGCGCCGTTGCAGCTGGGATTGAAAGCGTGCTAGTTCCGAAGAGTCGGTTTCCATGGTCAGTCAGCGGCCGGGGCAGGGTTCCGGATAGCTTAAACGACATATCTGTCGTGATCCACTGCCCGAGCGAAGATATCAAAAAAGGCCCACCAGAGGTGGGCCGGATTCCTGTTCAACCGTTTCGGGTCAGCGTCCGGCCACAGCCGCACGGCTATCGGTTGGTCGCCGAGACAAAGCGGCTCGACCGGCAACCTGGACGGCTACGCGTAGCGCGGAATCGTCAGCTTGCGGATCGGCGTTCGCCTTATCCGCCTGGTTCCGGTAGGCCGTGTACTGGATATCGACGTCCGGCTGGACTCCAACGTCGCTGATGGGTAGACCGCGGGGCGAATAGAATTTCGCCGTCGTCAAACGAATTCCACCTCCAGAGACATTCAACGGAAAAATACCCTGCACACTCCCTTTGCCGAAACTCTGCCGACCAACGATCGTCCCGCGTCGATGATCGCGAATCGCTGCCGCGAAAATCTCGCTGGCACTGGCCGAATCTTCGTCAATCAAAACCACCAGCGGTATTCTCCAGGTATTCCTGACTTCCGCGCGATGCGTGTAATCTTCAATCGGATTGCGGCCGCGAGTGGAAACGATCACGCCGTTGGAAACGAAGCGGTTGGCCACATCCACCGAAGCCGATAACAGTCCGCCCGGATTGCCGCGGACATCCACGATCAAACTCTTCATCCCCTGACCGTGCAGCTTGTACAGTGCCGCATCGAAGTCGCGGGTGGTGGTTTTTTGAAAATTCGTCAGACGAATGTAGCCGATCCCGTTCGGGCGATCGATGATGGCCACTTCTTCCACACTGGGAATCTCAACGCGCCGCCGCTGCAACCGAACGGACTGCGTTTTCATGCCGTCACGTTCAACGGTAATGGAAATGTAGCTGCCTTCGATCCCTCGCAACATGTCAGCTGCCTTTTCACTGCCAGTCTCTTTGACCGATTGGCCATCGACCGCAATGATCCGATCGTTCGGCGCGACATTGCCGGCATCGGCCGGTCCGCCCGGTATCACGTTGACGACCTGCAAGTGGTCTTCATTCGTTCTCAATTCAACCCCCAGTCCGACAAAATTCCCCTCAATCTGGGACATCGCTTCCCCGTACTGGCTGTTGGACATGAAAGAAGAATAGGGATCCAGTGAAGCGATCGCTCCGTTGGTGAATTCGTAGATGGTCGACTGCACGGGCAGACCGATCGCCTGGTTCAACCGTTTGGCTACCGTGCTGGCGACCACGTAGGTATCATGACGATTGGCAACGCGCTTCTGATTCAAGGAGTTGCGAATGGTATCCAGCGCCACGAGAATCTGCTGGTCGGACGTTCCCGGAATATTGGACTCCCGGAAATCCGGGGAGTTGGCTGCCACCTCCAGGCTGTGAAAGCCGTAGGACGCGAGCTGGGCCCAGTTGGGCTGGTCCACGTAGTATGACTGGATCTTCAGCAGAACCTCGGCATAAACGTTCAGGGACTCGCTACCCGTGGTCGTGGTCAGCGCTTCGCGAAAGCTCTGGTCCGAATAACGCCGCTCCAGATCGTAGTGGATCCGGGCGATGGTGCGACGTTCAACGAGATTCTGGTTCTTCGGGTGGCTTTTGATGGCCCCCTGGTACAGATTAAGTGCATCTGCCCAGCGACCTTCGTTTTCCAGCTGCTGGCCCTGTTGAATCAACTGATCGGCCGAATCGAGCGAGGCCGAAATCTCCGGTTGGGCTGATAGGCTCACTCCCGGCGTCTGGGCCGAAAGCGTCATGGGTGAAAGGAAGAACAGCAAGGAGGCCAGCATAAGCCAGCGGGTGCAACAGTGTGTCCTGCAAAGTATATCCATAAAACTTGATCCTAAGTGGGCAACTGTCGACATCCTGATCTGCCACGTAACCTTGGAGCGAAGCAAATCCTGACGCCTCGAGTCGAATCAGGCTACGGTCCGTTCTTTCGACGTCCACGAATGACGCATTTTTGAATAGAAAGAAACGACCGTAGAAAAATAGATCACGCTTTGACTGCGGTCAAAAAAATCCAAAGATCTTTTGCCCGCGTGATCCTCACAACCCACTCAATCCAGAGTTGGAGATCCGGTTGTGCCAATCCGCGAGAAACTGCCGCCGCTGGCCAGGTTGTTGGCTGCGGTTCGTTGCACGCGAATGGCCATGGGATGGCCGGTTGTTTGTCCGCGAATTTCAGAATATTCGCAAATATCAGTTGCAAGGTGCGTCCAGTGCAACATCATTACGTGATCCACGCCAGTTGGTTCGCGGAATCGCCTTCGTGACGCGCAAAAAAAAACGCCTCCGAAGGGAGGCGTTTTTCTGGAGGGATCAAAGCGATCCGTCGTTCAGGTTGTCAAACTTCGGTCGGCAGCGCGACGCTCGTCGTGGGCCCGATACCCATAGGTGCAGGAACCGTCGTGGAGGAACGACGTCGACGCCGCTTCACTTTCTTCTGAGCCCACTCCTTGGTCATCATCTCGAATACTTCCGGGGACTCATATCGCACAATCGTCTTGCCTTCGGGAATCGGGCCAATCAAACCCCGAAAAAGCGGCATCCCTCTAAGAGAAAGATCCGTGCTGCTGTCGTCGATGCCAATCCGTTCGTGCGAAACGTGCAATGCGTCGAAGGACTGATAATCCTTGGTGCGAAGCGAATCGTCGGCTTCCAGTGTTACCACGCGAATCGTCTTTTCTGCCATCGTAATTCCCTTTGTTGGAGGTCCACTCGCTCAGTGTCCCTCTACTCCAACCAGGGGAATGTTCGATTCCTTCGAGCACTAAACGTCACACCCTAGTTCTCGACAAAATGACAGCACTTCTGCCACGATTTGCTGCTTCCTGCTGCAACTTTCAGAATCGGACTAATCCGGACCTTTCTGAATAAAGCAAAGACGGGAAAAAAAGGAAGTCACCGATGGGGTGGTAACAATTCTACCGAATGCCTTGGCGAGGCTCCCGTTTTCCTCACTGCCTGGCGGTCCGGAAATCAGCGCGCCAATAACATGCCAGAATGATCGCAGCCTGCCAGCGGTCACCGGAAGGTGCATTGCCCATTGCGGCAACCACCGGTCGGGACGCGGGGATACATCAACAGCGGCACGTAGGTCGCCATGGCCCTTGCCGGCTGGCTTCGGTTTCGCTTGACGGTTGGGTTCGAAGCGTAGGGCAATCGCGGCAGCAGCGGCGCACTGGTTCGCGAGAACCGGTTGGGCCCGGCCGCGAATGTTTCACGGCCTCCTCGTCTGACGGTCGCGTAATATCGGGCGGCCGACGCGGCGCCAGGTGTTTCGCGGCTCGCGAAACGCGAGCGTTCCATGGCCATCGGACCGTTCGGTTGTTTTGCCGGCTGGGCCTGTGGGGCCGGCAAGGTGCTGGAGTCGTTGCCGGTTTGGGCCTCGACTTCCACGGTGAACGGCAGGAAGAATAACAGGATTGCCGCCCGTAGCGGCATGTTGTCAGGGATCATGATGTCACTCCAGTAGTTTAATTCTTGTACGCATGAGTTGAGCTTCATTAAACCTGAAACGAACCAGCAACGCCAATAAAAGGGACCGCAATTTGAAGAAAAGAGCACCAATATAAATAGCAGCGCGTGACAAACCGGCCGGCCTGCAGAATCACGCTTCACGAATGGGGGCCTGATCGCCAGTCCGCTGTCTCTTCGGAATGCGGGTTTAATCTGCAGTCCTTCGATCATCGATAGGGCACGAGTGCCATGCACTGAGACGCGTGCCGTCTCACCGCGTCGCGGCCAGATTTCCAACTTGACAGTAGAACAAGAGGGTCGTCGTGGTCAGCGAACTTCGAACTTCTTCGGAAAAAACGAGACAACGACCATCAGGACAAGCGTAGCGATCAAACACAGCAACATCGTGATCGCAAACAGGGCGAACAAGGGTCCACAAAACGAAATGGCCCAAATCTGGAATTCACCCGGTTTCACTCCGGTCATGGTTGCGATCAAGACCAGCCCAGCCGTGATCACGGTTAGCAGTAACAGGCTGCGCCTCGTTCCCTGGTAATCGGCCCAACTGGGTGCCATATGGCTGCCGACACACAATACCAGATACAGAAAAACCCAGAATCGGTAGGTCAGGAGATTGTCTGGCCGCAGGACGTGGATGAAAACCACTTGGACCGATCTGCGAACCTGCGAAATCACGTTCCCGCCAACGGCCGGCTGTAAATTCAGAATCTCAGAGATCGTTTCCGGATAAAACAGCCCTAACAACAATAGCAGGACCAGGGAACCTCCGATCAATGGCGCTACGGCAATGAACGCATTACCCAGCTCTTCAAACCAGTTGCCTTTTCGCCACGAGTGACGGACGTATCCCAGTCGGCCCTGCGATGGATCGGGCTCAAAAAAGGCGACGTTATCGACGCGATGCCGAAAAACGAGACACATCAGCAGATGACTCAATTCGTGAATCGGCGTACCCAACCAACCGGTCCACAAGACGCTTTTCCAACCGAATCTTTCGGCCAGGTTCTTCTGGATCCAGCGTTCCAGAAAGTGAATCGAGACGGCGAAACCGACAAAGGGGAAGCCGAGCAGTAGCAGCAAGCCCAACCATGGTGTGAGTGATTCTGGCATGTGAGCAACATAGCAGTTCAATGAGAAAGCCGGTCACAACGTTGGAGGATCGGAAAAACCGCGGGTCGGGTCGCGGAAGAATAATTGCATTGACTGGTTTGCCATCACGCTACGATATCGATGGCGGACAGGCCAGCGGATGAATGGAGTCCAAACCAATCGTCATCGACGGATCGGTCGGGCATTAGACATCGTATTGGGCCGCCATTGCCGTGTGGTTGGCCAACCTGGCTGGCAAGGATCAATCTGCGCTGAACCACCCGCAATTGTGAAAAAGCGAGTCTCCTGCACTGGCGGACGGTGATTTTACGTCCGCCCGCGACTGATTCGCTGTTGCCAGCAGTGTTTCCGGGCATTGCTCTTGTTGCCCGGTATCCCCCTTTCTATCCTTCCCCGGCCCGAATCCGCGCGTGAACGTGGCCAAAGAACTCTTGTTCCAACTGCCAGGAAGACAGTAACAACCGACCGGGTTGCCTCAGACAAATGTTGAACCAAATGATCTTGCTGATTTTTTGCTGGGCTGGGCTATGGAATGCGACCGGGACCGTGTTGGCGGATGATATGGACAACCCGGATTGTGCGATTGGCGAGCCGGATCTTGGCTGCGCGGATTTTGGAAGCCCCTGGCAATCGGGTGATCAGCGGTACCTGCTGGGCGAAACACTGGTTTCGGATGACATTCCGACGACCGACGAATTTCGGGAAGCCTATCTCAAGCCCCGTCTGACATCCGACGAAGCGGACGAAACTCACGTCGATTCGGCCGTCCAGCTGGCGGCATTTCAACAGGAACTTCCGGTCATCGCCGCAACGGAGCCTTCCCCGGCCGCGGAAGCGCAGGAAGTTGAGTCGGGCACCCCGGCCGTGAAGCCGGTTCTGAAGTACGAGAACAAGGACATCAACGCGCTGCGATTGGAAATCAACAATCATCGGGAAGCGATATCGCAGGACACGCAGTTGAGCGACGCGGTCAAATCCTCGCGACTGCAAATACTGACTTCAGCCAACGAGGCCCTGCTGCGACTCAATGAATCGGAAAGCAAGCGGATCGCCTTTGAAAACCAGATCCGACAGATTGAAAACTCGGAGCAGGCCATTCGCCGACAGTTGGATCAGGTGATCGAGCCGGGCCAACCCGAAGTGGGTCCGTTGACGCAATCGGAAACACTGAATCGTGAGTTGAAGGATCGGCAGGAACTTCTGGAGCAGAAAAAATCCGAACTGAAGAGGCTGGAAAACAGCATTACCCACCACTCGGAACGCGTCTCCCAGATTCCGCGTGATCGAGCCAACGCCAACGAGCAACTGATGAACATTCGCAACGAGATGGCTGAGATCCAGTCCGACGATCTGGATAGCCAACTGTCGCTCCTGCTGTTGGACATCAAACGCCGCGCCACCGAAGCCGAATTGAAAAAACTGGACGTGGAGGTCCGCCGACAGGAATTGGGCGCCAAACTCGATCCCGTTGAACGCGATGTGGTGTCCCGGGAAGTCAATCGCCTGGAGGTTGAAATCACGCGCTGGGAAGAAGCGGCCAGGAAGCGGCGCGATGACGAAGTACGCGAGGAACAGGAGTTGGCCAACCAGGCCGCCGAGACCGCTCACTGGAGTCTGAAACCGCTCGCCGAACGGAATGCCGCGCTGATTGAAGAACAGAAGACCACCGTCGCCAAGCTGGAGAAACTGAAAACGGAGCGGGCCAGGATTGACCAGGAAACCGAGTCGATCATCAAGAGAAGAACGGAGATCGAACGGAAGATTGACGCCGCCGGTCTGACCGGAACCAATGGCATGCTGCTGGTCGACTTGCGACGCAATCTGATGACGACCGGCGAAAGCCATATCCGTATCCGCCAATTGCAGAAGGAGTTGCGGGCGGTCAACCTGACCAAGGTCGGATTGAACGAAGAGCGGGATGAGTTGACGGATCCACTGGGTACCGTCGAGCAACTGGTCCGGTCCAGCGATTCCAATGATCCACTGGTGCGGAAAGCGCTGCAGTTCGTGGAAACCAAACGGGATTACCTGGACCAGTTGATCGATGACTGTCAGTCGTACGGTCGTCAGCTCAGCGAGATCTCGGAGTCACACAAGAAATTGATCGATGAAATCAACCGCACGGTGGCGTATATCGACACGAACGCCCTCTGGGTCCGCAGCGCGGATCCGATGCATCTTTCGAACTTCCAATCGGCCGGCGAAGGGATGGCGGAATTTTTTGAAAACGGAAGATGGTCAGACGTCGCAGCCCGTGTCCGTCATCGTATGAGCCGTCGGCCTTACGAATCGGCCTTGGCGGTGTTTTCCATGTTTGCGTTGTTCATCGTCAATCGCCGAGTGAAACAGAAACTGGAAATACAAGCCCATGAACCGAGCGCCTGAGATATTGAATCCGGCTGTGATCGACCGTGACAATGAGTTCGCACGGCATGGACCGACGCTGAACGCGATGTTGGTATCGGTCACTTCGGCCGCCTTCCTGCCGGCCGTGCTGCTGTTCGTGGCCTGGCAACTGGACCCGCCTTACCGGAAGCAGGAGTTGCAGGGTGCGATTGGCTTCAGCCTGATTACCGCCGCGATACCGATGTTGTTCGTGGTGCTGGTCATTAGCCGGTCTTTGTCTCCGAATGGATTGGCGGAACGATTCTTGCGATGGTCGCCTAACGTCTGCCAGGCCATCCTGAGCACGACCCGGCCCGTCGCCTGGCTCGGTATACCTTTGCTCTGGTTCTACACCGCCGTGGAATCGTTTGCCGGCGGTAAATGGAACGACTCTCTGGGGCGGCTGGCATTTGTGCTGGCCATGCTGGTGCTATCATCTGCCCTTTGGAAAACCGGGCTGCGGATTCGAAAGTACTGTCAGGCCTGTAGCGAGAATCATCAGGAACAGGGGCTCGGTTTCTGGACCCGCAGCCTGTTGGCTTCCGTGGCCGTCTGCCCGCTGTTGCTGGCGCTGCTGTCGGCCGCGGGATATCATTTTACCGCCGTCCAGCTAAGTTGGCGTCTGTACTGGACGTTGGCGATCATCACCGGGATCGCGCTATTGACCAGCTTCACCAGTCGAACGCTGCTGATTATGCAATTCCGAACCCGACAGCGGCAAACGTCGGATTGCCCGGTCACCGGTGACGATGGACAGTCGCTCGATATTTCCGAAATCACCAGTCAGGTTAACCGGTTGCTGCGGGTGATGGCGCTGGTTGGTGTGGTGGTCGTCGGTTGGCAGGTCTGGTCGGGCGTACTGCCGGCCATTGGCTACCTGGATAGCATCGAACTTTGGGACAAATACAGCAAGGATGGAACACCGGACAAAGCGACCTTGCGAGATGTGCTGTTATCGGCCGGTATCCTCGGTATCACGATCGTGCTCAGTCGCAATCTGCCGGGCATCCTGGAGATCGTGTTGCTGGATCGCCTGCCGCTGGATCGAGGCGGTCGGTACGCGATCTCGTTTGTGTGTCGATACGTTGTTGGTATTTCCGGTCTGATGCTGATGTTTCGGATGCTGGGCTTTTCCTGGTCCACCGTCCAGTGGCTGGCCGCTGGTTTAACGGTTGGTCTTGGATTCGGCCTGCAGGAGATCTTCGCCAATCTCGTTTCCGGTTTGATCATCTTGATCGAACGACCGGTTCGCGTCGGCGATTTTGTGACCGTCAACGGGGTTTCCGGCCACGTGATGCAGATGCAACTCAGGGCCACCACCATCAAGGACCTGGACTCCCGCGAATTGATTGTTCCCAACAAGAGGTTTATCACCGAAGACGTGATAAACTGGACACTCAGCGATCGCTCGACGCGGGTCATTATCCGGGTGGGTATCGCCTACGGTTCGGATACCAAAAAGGCGCAACAGGTGCTCCTGGAAGTGGCGCGTGCCAATCCGCTGGTCAAGAACTTGCCGATGCCGGAAGTCATCTTTTCCGCCTTCGGAGACAGCACGCTTGATTTTGAGTTGCGGGTCATTATCCCGACCCGGGAAGTCTATTTTCGCGTGGTCCACGAATTGAACATGGCCATCGATCAGGCCTTCCGAGAATCTGGGATCGAGATTGCCTTCCCGCAGCGCGATATTCACGTACGAGGATTGCCAGAAGCCCTGTCCAGCCTGAGCGCGCAGCAGACACCTGAATCACCACAAGCAGGGGAACCCGTTCCCGAACTGAAACTGGCAGCAAATTCAAAAGCCGCCTGAACCAACGGTTGATGCAGAAAGGCCGATCGACGGGCGTGGGTAGGTCTGCATAACTGCAACAGCCACGCCATCTGATTCCGCTGCCCAGCGGTGCCCCGCATGGCGGTGATGGCCTTTGGATTCCGAGGGTCGATGGTCTTACTTGACCATCAGTACGGGGCACTGGCAGAAGATGGAAATCTGGTGGCTAAGTGTCCCCAGATTGGCGGCAGCCGGATGGTTCAGATCGACCTTGCGGGAACTCAACAGGACGAGTTGCACATCGTTCTTCTGGGAGTAGCGAATAATTTCGTAGGCCCGCTTGCCGTATTCAATCACCCGGTCGACCCGGATACCATGTTCGGTCACTCGTTCCGCCATCTTTTCCAGGTTGTCAATCGCCTTTTGTTCGAGCATGTCATAAAAACTGCGCAATTCGTCGTCGCCAAGATGCTCAATTCGCTCGATCACATGCAGCAAGGTCAGTCGCGAACCAAATTGAGTGGCCAGATCCAGGGCGACATCGATGGCCGCGCCATTCTTTTCACTGAAATCGACGGGGATCAGGATATGTTCAAACATCGCTTTCGCGGTGACCTCAATTGGTACGGTGGCTGGACGTCGCCATGCACAGCGACGATCGGTTGCCGATGGTTTCTCAAGGGCTTCGGAACGCATCGGCTTCGCGTCCGAAGACCAATTTTAATTCACCGCAGCGTTGTCGCAACGAGGGGCTGGGAGCTGATCAACCGTCGCCGCGGTTGGCCAACCGGTTATTGACCACTGACAGGATGCCGTCGCTGGTCGAGAAATTGCCCCACTCAGTGGCGTATTCACCATCAGGTGGGATCTGGACCAGTACCTGCCAGCCGCGCGAATCGAACAGCTCGGTCAGTTTTGCATGGATGTCCTCACCATGGGTACCAATATGTAATCGCTTGACTCGTTCTTCCAGCAAATCGATCCCGTCACGAATCACCTTTTCTTCGGCGCCCTGGATGTCGACATCAATGTAGTCCAATCTTTCGACGGGCAGCAGAATGTCCCTCAAGGTTACGGAGCTGACAAAGGACCATTTCCTGGTCTGTTGTTTCCCGCCGCGGGACTGGAATGGATCAACAATGCCCAGTTCTCCGGTTTTCACGATATTCAACAGGGACTCCTTGGCTTCCTCCGGTGTCAGATCCGCCACGCACGTCGGCGCATCGTACGATATGCTCTGCCCCAGAATGCCGGCGCAATCCGGAAACAACTTGGGCTGATTGTCCACCCAGATGGCCGCATGCATGATGGAATGTCGTTCAGAGTCGATGCCGTTATCCTGCATGTGTTTCCTGATCCAGTCGCAGTGTTCGCGCATCGCTTCCACGATAATGTAAAACTCGCGGGCTTCCGGCATGATCTGCTGAACCATGGCGTGTGCCGTAACCGCTCGCGCGCCCCATCCGCCACCCAGTTCGACCATACAGAAATTCTGGCTCTCGGTGGCCTCGTGAAGGGCAGCCAGTAGAGAACCACATTCGAAGTACCGCTCCCCCGTTTCGAGACCCGGATAACGGGTAGAAATTTCACGGGCATGCTGTTCCCTTTCATGGGTCTGGGGGTTCAGCAATTCAATAAAACTGATGTCGGTATAGATGCCCAGAAAATCGGTTTTGAACCCGGCCGGTGACTCTCCCGAGAATGGCTTCAGCCGTGAAAAAAAATCTTCCGTTTGGCTAACAAAATCTGGATCAATATGAAGTGCTGAAGATACCGCTGGCATGGGAAAATCCGTCTACCGTTTATCAACAAGTTGCTTGACCTGCCAGATTCTATGTGACCGGTCACTATACGCAGAGAGCACATTGCTGCGATCATGCGGTCGGCAGGTTGGAGCAGCGCACAGCATGGCAAAATGATGCCCGCCGCTGGTCCCCGAATCGACCACCCAACAGGAACCACTTGCTCAGCAAGTCCAGGTCAAATCCAATCGTGCGAAAATCGATCAGTTGACTGCTGGCTTTTCTCCGGCAGTCTTGCGAAATCCATGATGAACCGGCTAATGAAGAGACAACCAGTTGCCTGAGGTCCACCGTTGAATTTCTACTCAACCGTTGAAAGCAGCCAGAGTATCAGTCGATCCTGACGCTGCTTTCCGGCATCTTGCCTGCGGCGATATCTTTTTCGTATTGGTTCATCATCGGCCAGTCAATCGCACAGGTGCCAAAATCGGCCATGTGCAGGTACCCTTTTACGCGATCGATAGCCGCGTCGATAAGACGATTGTCCTTGGGAAAAATCGGTCCGTGGCTGGGCAGCAGCCATTTGGCATCGCAATCGCGGATTCGTTGCAACGAGGTGATGAATGACGGCAGATCGCTGCCATGGTGCGCATCGATCGCGCCGATGCAGCCGTCCTGATAGATGTTGTCTCCGCTGAACAGATAATCGCCCATCCGGAAGGCGAGTTGGCTGTTGGTGTGCCCCGGAGTCAGCCAAACTTCCAATTGCAGGTTGCCGACCCGAATGATGTCGCCATCGTCGATCAGGTCGTCCACTTCCACGGGCGGCATGGCCATGTCGATACCCTGCGCCGCAATGTGGGCGAAGGTCATGATGCGGTCACCGGTCGCCAGCGGTTCGGCGGCCAATCAATGCGCCGAAACGCGGGTGCGAAGAATCTGTTTGGCTCGCGCCAGACCCTGGATGTGATCCACGTCCGCATGCGTGGCTATCACAGTTCGGCATTGGGAAAAAGGAAAATCGAGCTCGCGAATCAGTTCAATGATCTCGTCAACGACGTCTTCGTAACCGATATCGATCAAGATCCACTCATCCTGATCGTACACCAGGTAGACGTTACAACCGAGCACCTGGCCCAATTGATGGTTGATTTCGATGATATTGGGAAAGATCGGTTTTCGCTTCAACATCGCGACCGCTTCGGGAACAATTTCCACACTGATGGTATCGTTGAAGCGGACTGGCAAAGGATCCCGCCTCGGGAGCCCCAATTTTACGGTTGACGATTGTTGTCAGCAACCGAAGCGGGCCCTCCGCCCGTCAATGACGCGCGTACGCCCGACGAATAATCGGGGTAAATGAACTGATAGCCAATTGCTTGAACCAGTTTCTGGTTGCTTATTTTCTTATCCAGTTGCGATCGGGCCAGTGCATCCTCCGCCGGGGAGCCGTTCCAGTCGATGGGTCCGGTCCCCACTTCCTGGGCAACGAACTCGTAGAATTCACGCCGCGGGCAGGGTTGTCCATCGGAAACCAGAAACAGTTCGTTTTTCATCTGCTGCTTCACGATCTGGAAGCAGATTGCTGCCGCGTCTTGCACATGGATCAGATTGAGGTGACCTTGTGGTGATAACCGTGACCACTTCCGTTCTTTGATGGCGGCCAGGCGGGGAACGCGTTCAGCACCATAAATTCCGGCCAGTCTCAGAATCGTGCTGCGAGTCGCCAGGCTGCTTGCCTGGATCTGTTGTTCTGCTTTCAAACAGGCCATGGCCCCGGGGCGACGAGGCGAAGGTTCGGTCGACTCATCGACCCATTGCCCATCGGCGTCGCCGTACACGCCAGTGGAACTGATGTAGACGAAATGACGCGTTGCCTGAACCAGATGCGGTAGCACGTTGTTCAATCCCGCGACGTAAACGTCTTCGATATTGTCGTATTTCGATCGGTCGAAGCCGACAGCAAACAGGACCGTGTCCGCGGCCGGCAGTTGGCTCAGTGAATGCGGTTGGGTGATGTCGGCGACAATCGGGTGAAGTCCCAAGGCGGCCAGTCGGGGTGCTCTGTCGGGAGATCGCGTGACCGCAAAGACCTGGCATCCAGCATCCTGCCATAAGCGGGCGGCACGGGACCCCAGGTAGCCACAACCAATAATCAGTACCCTCATCTTGAGACCTTTCAGGTTGTCCCGCTACCGTTGGTCAGCGTTCTAAGAATATTCAAATCGGGATTAAGACAATCTTTGCCCATCCGCGCTCGTGGGAGATTTCTCGAAATGAAGGGCATGCTGGTGCCTTGCGGCGGTTCCCATCGCTCATCCGGATAACGTACCGGCTGGCTGCGATGGCCGTGCCGGTCTGGTTCGGAATCGACATCAGGCGGTTTGGACCGGTAAAAACCGACTAACCCCGTTAAAATTCCAGACAAACACGCGGGTAACTTCGCTACCCTGCCAAAAACACAGTGGTAAAATAAAGGGTACCCGGGCTCGTTGCCAATCAGGATAATCGAAGGGACCTCATTTTATGAAACGATCGTCGTATCTCCACTCTCTTCCGTTTTGTCTGTGTTGGTGCTTCCTGTTCGCACCGTGCTGGACGCTGACGGCTCAGGATTTTCCTCTGATTGATGACGACGAAGGTCTGGTCGCTGCGCCGGCAGAGAATCCAGAACTTGCCTTCCTGAGCGACGGCAGCGGGCCGACAACCATCGAGCAGCTGCGGCTGATGGAAGAGATGTTTGCCGAAGTGGCGGAAATCGTGGCCCCCGCGACAGTCAACATTGCCGTGGAAGAAGCTCAGGGCAGCGGAGTCATCGTCAGCCGTGATGGTTACATTCTGACGGCCGCCCATGTGATCAATCGGCCCAATCAGCCTGCGACGATCACCTTCGCGGACGGTTCCAGGGCCGATGCGATCACACTGGGAGTCAATCGGCCATTAGATTCAGGCATGCTGAAAATCACCGATCCGGGCAAGTGGCCATTTGTCGATATTGGTGAATCGGAATCGCTAGGCAAGGGCCAATGGGTGATGGCGATCGGCCATCCCGGAGGGCTGACAGAGGGTCGCGGGCTGGTTTATCGGGCTGGACGATTATTGAAGACCTCGGACCGCGTTCTGACGACCGACTGTACGCTGGTCGGAGGCGATTCGGGCGGGCCTCTGGTGGACCTGAACGGTTTGGTGATCGGTATTCACAGCCGCATTGGTCCCAAGACATATGAGAATTACCATGTTCCAATTGATGCGTATTCCGACGAATGGGACCAATTGGCCGACGGGGCCATCGTCGGCAGCTCGAAGGCGTTATTGGGCGTTGACCTGGTGCGTGATAACGGCAAGACGACCAACCGGGTGATCAGGCTGTACAAGTATGAAGCAGCGGAAAAAGCCGGCATGAAAGTTGGCGATGAGATCATCAAGGTCAACGATGTCGAGGTGACCGATGGCCGAACGCTCAGAATGGCGCTCGCCAAACTGAAGCCGCGGGATAAAGTCAAGGTGATCGTTAACCGTGACGGAGAAGAAATCGAACTTGATGTCGTTCTCGGTTATGGGTAGTGGCAGTCCCTTGATCTGCCGTAGCGAGTATTTCCAGAGACCAACGAAACAACGGAAGCGTCCCATGATTCTAAGTCGATTACTCTCGCTGGTTTTGATTTGTTGCTGGTTTAATGTGGAAGCCTGTGGCTGGCAGGAGACGCTTCCGCTGGCAAGTTCGTCGGAATCATTGATAACGGCCTGGCAGGATCAGGATCAGGAGTCTGAAAAACCGGCAGAGAAGCCAACCGGGAAGCCTCAGGCAACCACGGACGACGGTAGCGAACCGGCTCAGAACCCAAGCGATACCGCCGAAGCGGAGAACGAGGAATCCCGTTCGACCCGCAAAGCCCGCCGAGGACCCCGCTCTTTTTCCAAACGAAGCCAAGACTTTATCTCCGTCTTTTCATCCGCAGTCGGTTCGACGTCGGGCGCCGTCGTCGTCATTTCCGACGGCAAAGATCAGATCGCGTTGGGAACGATGGTGGATGCGAATGGACTGATTCTGACCAAATCCAGCGAGCTGCGGGGAGAGATTGAATGCCGACTGGCCAACGGGAAGACGCTCAAACCGTCCATCGTCGGTATCGATCCGGATACGGACCTGGCTTTGCTGCAGGTCAATGCCGATGAATTGAATTTCGCCAGGCTGGAAGCGTATCCACAACCAGACGTGGGCATGTGGTTGGCGACCGTGAACCAGGATGACAAACCGCTGACCGTCGGTATTGTCAGTCACGCGGCCAGGGAAATTCCAGATGTGAAACTCAATTCGGCAGTCATGGGTATCTTTCCGGAGGATCGGGAACAGCAGGACGGCGTTCGGATCAACCGAGTGGTCAACGATTCACCGGCCGAGCAAGCCGGTTTGCTGGTGAACGATGTGATCGTTTCGATTGACGAAGAGCCCATTCTGACGCGGGAGGAGCTAATGGAAAAACTTTCGCATTATCAACCCGGCGACGAGATCGTTCTCAAAATCCGCCGGGGAGATGAAGAATCAGACGTCCCGTTGACGCTCGGCAAACGGAGTGTCAATCCGATGATGGATCGAGGTAGTCGCCAGAACAGAATGGGCAGTAAACTGAGCCGACGTCACGCCAACTTCCCCTTGGCCATTCAGCACGATTCGGTTCTGGATGCCAACCAGGTTGGGGGACCGGTGGTCGATCTGGATGGTCGGGTGGTGGGGGTCAACATTGCCCGCAGCGGTCGCGTTTCCAGCCTGGCCCTGCCCAACGAAGTCATCCTGCCGGTGATCAGCAAGCTGCGGACTGGAAAGTATCCGCCTGCGATCGTGTTTAAACGGGAAATTCAACGGATCCAGAAAAAACTGGCCAAACTGACCGATGAGATGTCTGGCCTGCCGGAAAAGAAAGTGCAGAAGGAAATCGAATTCAGTGCCGGATCCGCCGTCGAAAAGGAACTGGAATTGCAAATCCAGGAAACGGAACAGAAGCTGAGCGCTTTGAAAACACGGCGGGACGAAACCAAAAAGGAGAACCAATCGATCCTCAAATCGCTGACCGAAATCGAATCGGAAAAGAAGCGGATCGAACGTAAACGCGAGCCGTTGGAGAAGGAGCTCCAGCAGTTGACAACCGGAGTTCGAATTCGTTGACTGCCGTTTGCGTTCATTGCCAGTTGGCCTCAGCATAATAACCCAGCTCGTCCGGATTGCTGTTGTGGGTTTCGCGGCGCTCAGTTCAACGGCTCAGGATGGCTATCTTGATCTGGCCTCCAAAGTCGAAATCGGACCTTTTGTCGTCCTTTTTGTGGACGTTTTCTTGCCTTGGCCTTTCTGGCGAGGTCGGTCATCCACCCGGCGCACCGTTTTGAAGCCTCTCGTTTCGCCCTTCCCTGGCACAACCGGATGGCGATCGCCAGGTGAGATGGCCCGCTCCTTTCGTTAACAAAGTGTTAAGAGAAGATGAGTTTTTCTTAATCTGTCTGGGGCTGGGAAAGCTCTGACACTAAGTTCTTGGCTTATTCAAGAGACCGTCTGCCCTCCACTGGGCAAGATCTTCCAATCAATGAACGGAGTACGCTATGGGCTTGGACCGGACTGGCAATCGGAGGCAAAACGGATTCACCCTGGTTGAATTGCTGGTCGTGATCGCCATCATCGGCATCCTGATCGGCATGCTTCTGCCCGCGGTAAACGCGGTCCGCGAGGCCGCACGGCGGACCTCCTGTTTGAACAACCTGCGGCAACTTGGGCTGGCACTCCATAATTATGAGTCGAACCAGTCCAGTTTTCCTCCCAGTCGTCTGGATCCGGAATTGACGGTGACGTCTTCCCTAACCAACAATCCGGGTGCCATCAGCCCGTTTCAGAGCTGGACGACCTTACTGTTGCCCCAGATCGAACAGGCCAATATCGGCAATCTGTTCGATTTCGAACGTGCCTGGTTCGACAACCAGTTCTCCAACAACTACGACGTCGCTCAAACACAACTGCAGGTTTACCAGTGCCCTTCGGTGGGTATCCGCAATCGTGTCGATCCATTCCACGTGATTGGAGCGGCGGCCGGTGATTACAGCGCCATCAGTGAAGTCAGGCTGGATGTGTATCGGCTGGTGCTGGGATATCCGATCACCAACCTGCCGGGCACTGACCAGCGGATTGGCCTGTTGCGGAAGTCACGGAAAACCAAAGTCCGAGACGTCTCGGATGGGCTAAGTAATACGTTTTTCGTGGCCGAATGTGCCGGCCATCCCGATGTCTGGATCGCCTCGGGATTGATGACTCCCGTCGATTTCGAGAACTACACGGACGACAAGGTCGTGATGTTCAATGGGGAACTGGTCCCGGCCGACGGAACCGGCTGGGCCGACCCGGATTGCACCTTCAGCATCAACGGAGCCTCTCCGGATGGGCTGTCCAAATGGGGCCCCAAGATGATTAACGCCATCAACATCAGCGAAGTTTATGCTTTGCACAGTGGTGGGGCCAACTTCAATTTTGGTGATGGTTCAACGCGATTCATCAACGAATCCATCGACGCCGAGACCTTTGTTCGGCTGTGCACTCGTGCTGGAGGTGAACTGATCCCCAGCGATGCCTTCTAATCGGATGCCGTCATGAATCAAGGCTGTCTGCCGCTCGGCCACTTCCTGGTCGCCCTGCTATTGTTACATCCTGTCGCTGCGGATGGTTCCGCCGACCAGCCGGTCGAGTTGATTGCTACCATCCGCGTTCCTGGTGATGCAATCGACAAGTCGGGAAGGGGCAACCGCTCCAGTTTCGGTATCCCCCACAATCTTTTCGGTGGTATTTCCGGATTGGAATATCTGGGACGTGACGATTTGTATTGGGCGCTATCCGATCGCGGGCCGAAGGACGGAGCCGTAGACTGGGATACCCGCGTGCATGTGGTTCGCATTCCGGTGCAGCAGCTGGTGGACGGAACGACTTCGTCCCAGACAGCGTTTGCGATCGAGGATACGGTGTTCCTGAAAGAAAATGACCGGCATTTTTCCGGCTTCGCCGAACTCTACGAAGCAACGGATGCCCGACCGGCCCGCCTGGACCCGGAAGGGATTCGAGTCAACTCTCGCGGGAATTTCTACCTTTCTGACGAGTACGGACCTCATCTGCTGGAATTTACTGCCGCCGGATCGTTGGTTCGCGCCCTGGTCCTGCCTCGGCGTTATCAAATCCGTATGCCGGGCCTCACCAAGCAGGAAGAAAATCGTGACAATCAGAGCGGGCGTCAGGGTAATCGAGGCGTGGAAGGGTTGGCCATTTCTTCGGACGGGTCGCGGCTGTATGGTCTGTTTCAAAGTCCCTTATTGCAGGACTGTTGGCGGGCTGACGATGGCAAGCCGCTGGGACTGCACTGCCGTTTGTTCGAATACAACGTTGAACACGGCAGCTTGCGCGAGTTCGCCTACCGCCTGGATGATCTGAAGAACAAGCTGAATGAAATCCTTACGCTCGACGCCCAGCGTTTCCTCGTCATCGAGCGTGACGGCAAAGCGGGATCCGAAGCGGAATACAAGAAGATCATCTGTATTGATCTGGAGTCGGCTTCGGAAGTTCACGATCTGCCTGAACTGCAAGACGAAAGTCTGCCGTCGGATCTGCGACCGGTGAAAAAAGAGACGTTCATTGATCTGCTGGATCCTCGGTTCGGCCTCTCTGGCGATGCCATGCCGGAAAAGATCGAGGGTCTGACTTTCGGTCCCACGCTGTCGGATGGTCGTCGCACCTTGTTGATCGCATCAGACAACGACTTCAAGTCCTCGCAGCCCACCGTCATTTACTGCTTTGCGATCGGCCAAGCCGCTTCGGCGCCGCAAGGGGTCAACGCATCGAACGGTGCAGCAGACCACGACAATTGAGTTGCAAGAAAAACACTTTCTTTTTACATCTGGAGAATAGCATGAAGTTCAAAATTCTGGCTGCCGTCGCAGCCGCGTTAATGGTCGTTCCTGTCTGCCAGGCCGATATTTTTGATGTTCGCGTAACCGAATGCTGGATCGGCCTGTCGGGACCCGACGGTACGGCGGACTGGTTTGAAATCACCAACTTCGGCGATACGGTCGTTGATACCGGTGATATCTTTTATGATGATTCAAATCCAATGTTGTCCGAGGGCGGTTTTCTGGAATCGATTGCCCTGGGTCCAGGTGAATCGGCGGTTTTTCTGACCAGCATCGAAGCTTCCGATGACATTTCTTACGATAACGCGTTTCTGGAATTCCTGGATATCTGGAATTACAGCGGCTTGATCGGAATTCCCGCGGGTGGCGGCAACTTGGGGGCGGGCGGTGATTCCGTCAATCTTTTCCAGGTGGACGGCTCCAAGCTGGTCCCCATCGATACCTTGGAATACGACGACACGTTTGCCAACGTCGCGGCCACGATCGAGCGAATCGGCGAGGGTATTTCGGACATCCGACACTCCGTATTGGGCGAGAATGGAACGTTTGAGTCGGACTCATTCTTCAATGACAACCTGGGCGATATCCGAATTGTCGGTTCCCCTGGGCTGTTCGAGGGCAAACTTTCGGAAGAACTGTTGGGCGACGTCAATTGTGACGGCGTAGTCAGCCTGCTGGATGTCGATCCATTTGTCGAACTGTTGACCACCGGAGGTTTCAGTGCCAAGGCGGACATCAATGGCGATGGTGTGGTTAGCCTGCTGGATGTCGATCCGTTTGTTGCCTTGCTGGTTGGCTGATTTTCTGATTGGGAATGGAACCAGATCATCTTGGTCTGGTTCAATTTCTGGGCCCCAAGCTGAGCTTGGAGGCGCGTGAGAGGCGGTACTTCGAAGTTCACCCTGATGTGGCGGCGATAGTCCCTGACGCCGTAACCCGCGGTTCGTTTCGCGCCGTCCCGGTACTTTAGAGGTGGCCCGGCGACGCCGCCATCCAGAGTCCCGAAGCTAGAAATAGCGACCCGGAGAGAAAGATGCTCCGGATTCAAGATAAACCGCCAGGATGCTTTGCGCAGCCACTTTATCCAGTCTGGCTTTCCGCTGTTTGGAGGTCAGGCCAGCGGCCAATAGCAACTCTTCCGCCCGTGCGGTGCTGTATCGTTCGTCGACCCAGGTCACGGGCAGGCCCGTGATTTCTCCCAGCCAGCGGCCGTAGGCACGGGCCTCGATCGACTTCTGGCTTTCGTCGCCGCTGATGTGGACCGGCAATCCAATGACGACGCCGACGATTTTCTCGTTGCCGACCAGCGACCGAAAATAGTCCGCATCCGCAGGTGGGTTCTTTCGCGTGTAGGTTTCCAGGGGACTGGCGATGGATTGATCGGCGTCGCAGATGGCCACGCCAACTCGAACGGTCCCAAAGTCGATGCCCAGCAGACGGCCGCAGGTGGGCAAACGGCAGGATGAGGCATCGTGGCCATCGGCCGATCGATCAGGACGATTCATGATGTTGGGCAATCGGTTGTCGTGCTTCGGCGGACTTGAACCAACCATGCTGCAGAAAGTTGAGCGTGGCCGTCATGGTCACCGGTTGCCGCATCATCGTAGCGTGCAACAGAGGTTCCACCAGGAAATCGGCGGCCCCGGCGAGCCTGGTCTCTTCGACACTGACCGTAAAATCGTCCGGACCGTTCAGGATGAAATTGCTCCAGCGGCCGGGATTGGATTGGCCTCCCGCGATAATCCCGAACTCAAAATCCGGAACGGCCAACGTTGGTTTCAGCTGGTCCCAGCCGCCGCCCAATTCCTGTCCGCAGGATCCGGCGATGATATTGAACAGAATGTTGCGTTTAAGAACCCGTGCCATTTTCGAGCCCTGGTTGGGAGGCCCGATCATCACCATCCGCCGGATGCGCGGATCGATTTTGCCTCCGTCTCTGGCCTGGTCAGCCAGGTAGCGGCGGACGACGATGTTTCCGAGGCTGTGCGCGACAAAATTGATGTCCGTGACCTGTGGCCCCAGCGAATCGATGACTTCCGCCAGGGCCTGGGCATGATAGGCCACCGGTCGACGCGTGCTGGCGTACTCAAAATCCACGGCCGTCATGTCGCCGTTTTCCTGCAGGTACTGACCAAGTCTTCGCATCGAATCGGTTGTTCGAATCAGGCCGTGCAGGACGATGACCACCGATCCCGTCGTGGTCTTGACCTTGCCCGCCTCTTTCAGGGCCTGCAACTTCTGCCGACAGGTCTCCCGGGTGCCCCAGGCGTGACGGCGTTGGGCGTCATCGATCAATCTAAAATGTCCGCTAACGGCATTTTCCTGAATCCGCCAGCCGCCGTTATGCAGGGTATCGGTCCAGAATTGCTTGCCGCCCAATGTTTTCCATTTGAGATTGAAAGGAACGGAAGGAGGCATGGTTGGTGCATCGTTGTCATTGGATCGATGTTGCGCTACTGCGGACTCACAGCCGATATGCATCGTGAGCGTCAGCAGCATACATAAACTGCACGACACCGATCGCGACAAATTCCCATCACAGGTATTCATTCCACTGGCGCAGTTTCAGTTGTTCGACAATCTGACGGATCGTACTTTCCTGGGTACGGTTGGCGACCAGCGTGGCGTCGTCGGTGTGCACGATGATGCAATCCTGCAATCCTACCGTGACGATCAAATGATCCGATTCGGAATACAGGATGCAGTCCCGGGAGTTGAAATCGAGATGCCGGGCGTCGACCGTATTTCCCTGTTCATCTGTTCCCCGAATGGCCGGCAGCGCGGTCCAGTTACCCAGGTCATTCCACTCAAAAGGTGCTTCCAGAACGCAGACATTTTCGTAATTTTCCATCACCGCGTAATCGATGGATTTTCCCTCAATCGCACAGAACTGCTCATTGAGAACTTCCTGATAATGGTTGCTGCCGATGGCTTGCCGGATCGCCTGAATGTGCGCGGCCAGTTGGGGTTCGAACCGCTCGATCGCTTTCAGGATGGTTTTTGCCTTCCAGACGAATATCCCGGCGTTCCAGTAAAACGAACCCGACTGCAGAAACTGTGTGGCGGTTTTGACATCGGGCTTTTCCCGGAAGCGGTTCACGGCAAAGGCTGGAAGAGAAGATCCCTCAATCGGTTGTCCCCGCTCGATATAGCCGAAAACTTCTGCCGGATAGGTCGGTTTGATACCGAACGTCACCAGTCGTGCAGGATCGTCTTCCACCATCGTCATCGCTTGCTCGATGGCGGAATGAAAATCCTGGACCGGCGTGATCACGTGATCGGAGGGCATGACGATCATCGTGGCCTCGGGATGTCGATCGGCAATGATCGCCGCCGCCAGTGCCACGCAGGGTGCCGTATCGCGCTTGGCCGGTTCGCCGATGATATTGGCGGCCGGCAACGCGGGCAGTTGGGCGGCCACGGCATCCACCAGCACCCGGTTGGTCAGGATCAGTGTCTGGTCCGATGGGCATAACCCACTCACGCGATCCACCGTCGATTGCAGCATGCTGCGATTGCCGGACAATTTCAGCAGTTGTTTGGGTCGCAGCCGGCGACTGGCGGGCCAGAATCGCGTGCCGGCGCCCCCAGCCATGATAGTCGCGTACAGCGGCGGCAGCGAAGCCGGAAAGTCGGTCGTGTGGTTTGCGGTGGTCAAATCGGTTTCAGACAAGGTAGGTATCTTTGCTGATGGAATTCAGGTCGCCCAGCTTTTCCGCCAGTTGTCGCTGATCGACAGCAAACAGTGGATTGATTTCAATCGTGATATGCTCGTCGACCCTCACGCCACATTCGCGTAACCACGATTTATGCAGATCGCTGATCGCTTTTCTGACGTGTTCCGGTGTTTCCGATGCCGCTGGCGGTGCGTTCTTGACGGCACAGAATCCTTCCGCCGGATCCACTTCGCAAACGATTGCGTTGTCTGCAAGTGGCAGCAGATCGAAGATGAATTTTTCGAACTTGATCGCGTTCGGTTCCTCGGGTTGAACAAGTTGCCCCGATTCGTTGATGTAAGCGACTTTCTTGTGGGCGCGATGAAATGGTAACGTGTTGGGGACATCGTTGGCGCGGGCCAGAAAGTCCACGTCGATCACATGCACGGCAATGCTGCCCGCCCACAGTTTCAGTGAACCATCCGGGTTCGTCTGTCGAGCGTATTTCTCCGGCAGATCGCTGTATTCGATGATCTGGACGCGACCGTCGACCGAAACCACATTGCCGACTCTTTGTAATGGATCGTTTTTGCGGACCACCTGGGTGGTCATTTCCGATTGACGCAACCGGTGGTAACCGATCAGTGCGGGATCGCAGACCTGCAACAGCGGGTTATCGACCTGTCCATAGAATACGGTTTTGATGCCTCGAGCCTGCATGTCGGCCAGGCAGCCGTTGTTGGCCAGCGCCGCGACCGTACCGCCATGACCATCCGGGCTGACAAACAGCCTGTGTTTATCGGCCAGCAGGAGTTTTCCGTTAAAATCGACGGCCGGCATCACGCCCTGGCAGAACAGCCGCAGATCCCGCGAATCCAAACCAAAGTAGTCGTGGTCACGCAAAAAGGCCTGGGATTCCTGATGAGTGGGCGGGCTGGTCATGACGTACAGCGGAATGGAAGTCTGGAACTGACGTGCCCTGGCCCGCAGATGTTCGATGATGATCTGGTACAGGGACCGGTGGCTGAGCGGGCCGATGTTGTACATCCCTTTGGGATGATTGAACCCCAACCGACTCCCCTGCCCTCCCGCGACCAGGATCATGGCCACCTCGCCATTGCGTAGCGCCTGGCTGCCAGCTTCAACGGCCTGTTCGTATTCCGGTCCATGGTGGAATTCGTTCAGCCCGAGCGCCGGTGGAAGCTCGGCCCGCGCGGCCAAATCCTCCCAACCTTGTTGACCATCCTCGCCACGCAACAATTCAGCCATCAGGCCGAAGTCAATCAATGCGATCTGTTCCGACAGCTGTCTGCGACCGGCTTCATCCATCTCGTCCCAGAACCCTAACAGGTGCGTTTGCCCGAAAGGTTGCAACCGGGCTTCCAGTTCCGTTCGATGGGTCATGGGACAGAAGATGGTGTGTCTGGGGACGGGGTTTTCGTCTTCTGAACCAGTGGAGACGAGATCACGACATCGACAAACAAGACCTGAGCCTGGTTCAGCGTTTCCGAAAGAACGACCTCCAGACGAACCCCGAATTTCTGGCAATCGGTTTTCCGGATGCGAGCTGCCCGCTCCAGACAGATCGCTTCCACGGAAGGGATATTCGCCAACGCGGGGTGGATGGGAATATTCAATGCGTACCGCTGTTGAAAGGGCTCAAAATCGCAGCGGAATATCCCCGTGATCTGGTCGTGTCCGTCAACCTGCACACGATTCCATTGCTGGAAGATGCCGGCTCGCGATAACGATTCGACGCTGTCTTCCGGGCTTTCATTATTCAGAATTGAATTCGACATGTCGGCGCCGTCATTACACAGCTTCAATGGCCGCTGATCGATTTCGCGACCGTCTTTCCTTTGGCTCTTCCAGTTTTCATTGCCAACAATGGAATCGGCCAATCATGACGATTCGTTGCCGTTCACCATAATTGACATCGGTTCACTCACAAACGCCATTTGCGTCACAGCGGATCGGGCCAGGAACGTCAAATGTTCGACGTGGCGGCGGCTTTTTCGGCAATTTTCCGGGCGGCTTCCGTGTTTTCCCAGGTGAAGTCAGGCTGGTTGCGTCCAAAATGCCCACCCGCTGCGGTCTGGCGGAATATCGGACGGCGCAAATCAAGATAATCGATGATGCCGGCGGGCGACAACGGGAAGACCGATTGAACAATCTCACAGATTTCAGCGTCGGAAATCTTCCCGGTTCCCTGAGTATCGACATGCACGCTGACGGGTTCGCTGACTCCAATCGCGTAGGCGAGCTGAACTTCACATCGTTTGGCCAGTTCGGCGGCCACGATATTCTTGGCCACATGTCGTGCCATGTAAGCCGCGCTGCGATCCACTTTTGTGGCGTCTTTGCCACTGAAGGCGCCACCACCATGACGACCCCAGCCACCGTAGGTGTCAACGATGATTTTTCGGCCCGTCAGACCACAGTCGCCATGAGGACCGCCGATTTCAAAAACACCGGTTGGATTAATGTGATACTTGATATCATCGGTGGCCAAATCAGGACCCAACACCGGTTCGACGATCTCCTGCCGTACAAACCGGCGGATCGTTTCCTGGTCGACGCCGGGATCGTGCTGAGTGGAAACCACTACCGTATCAACACGGACGGGGGTCCACCCGTCGTATTCGATTGTCACCTGACTTTTGCTGTCCGGTCGCAGCCAGTTGACTTTGCCGCTACGACGCGCGTGGGACAGCGCCTCAAGAATGCGATGGGACAGCGAGATTGGCAGCGGCATCAATTCGGGCGTGTCGTCACAAGCGTAACCGAACATCAGTCCTTGATCGCCAGCCCCCACGTCCTTGCCGTTGTCCCTGTCCGCATTGACGCCCTGGGCAATGTTGGGGCTTTGAGGATCCAGTCGGACCATGACCTCGCAGGTATCCGCGCCGATACCAATTTCCCGGGACGTGTAGCCCACGTCCCGGATCACGTCCCGGACGATTTGCTCGATTTCGCGCTGCACCTGTTCGTCGCTTTTGCCGGTCGTGAAATGGGAGGTGATTTCTCCAGCCACGACAACCAGTTCGGTGGTCACCAGCGTCTCACAGGCCACACGACTTTGTGGATCCGCTTTCAGCATCGCGTCCAGAATGGCGTCGGAGATCTGATCCGCCAGCTTGTCGGGGTGCCCCATGCTGACGGATTCGCTGGTGAAAAGATATTTGCCAGAGGACACGATGTGCTCCTTGTGTGTTGGGAATTCTCTGCTTCAACGGGCACCGCGATGTTCATATGGCGGCCACCCGGAATGTGCGGGAAGTTGAATCTCGAATTGTACACCAGATGTTGCCAAACCCAAGTCCTGAAGATGGGAAAGACCGATTCAGGCAGCTTGACGGGCGCGTGTGAAACGTTGATCGTGCCACCGGGATTCGAGCAGCTGCGCCGTGCGACGAGCTGCACCACGCTGTGCACCTACGAGCGCGGCGGCCCGCTGTCCCATGGCCCTGGCCGCTTCCCGATTCTGCCAGACATCACAGACAAACTGCTGCAACTGGTCGGCATTCTCCACGACCTCGGCGGCTTGATCGGCCAGCAGCAGCTGCACCACATCGCGAAAGTTGGGGGTGTCTGGTCCAAAGCAGGTCGGAACGCCGCGAGCTGCCGGTTCGATCATGTTCTGGCCGCCGCGGCCACCCAGGCTGCCGCCGACGTAGCCCACATCGGCGCATCCCCACCAGTCACTCAGTTCGCCGATGACGTCCACGATCAAGATCCGCCGCTCGGCCGGGTCGCTTGCCTGATGCAGTTGCGACCGGAAGCAGCATGAGAGCCCCCGTTCGTTGATGAAGCGGGCCAGTCGGCCACAACGTTCGGGGTGCCGGGGAACGAGAATCAGCTTCAGATGCGGGTGGGACGAGTACAGTTGCTGGTAAACAGAGACCGCCATTCGATCCTCCTCTTCCTGAGTGCTGCCCGCCAGCAGAACGAAATCGTCGTCCCCAATTCGGGCAAGCTGGCGGAATGAAAGGGAGCGATCGTGGGGTTGGTTGACGTGGGCCACGTTGTCGAACTTGATGTTGCCGCAGGCGTGAATCCGATCACTCGGCATGCCCAGCAGCGCCAACCGCTGCGCGTAGGTTTCCGTTTGCACGGCGGCCAGATCGATGTCTCGCAAAACACGTTTGAACAGGAAGCGTAATCGCCGGTAACCGCGAAAGCTCTTGTCACTGATGCGGCCATTGATCAAGGCCACCGGGATATTGTGGCCACGAGTCACGTGGATCAGGTTGGGCCACAGTTCCAGCTCGGTCAGCAGCAGCATCTGAGGTCGAAGGCGGTGGAGCACGTGGTTGACTGCCCAGGAGAAATCAAACGGGCAATAGAACACGATCTGATCTGGAAACCGCTGGACCGCCAGCGCAAAACCGGTCGTCGTGGTAGTGGAAATGGCGAATTCGATATTCGGAAACCGATGTCGGAATTCCTTCAGCAGCGGTGGCAGCAAATTGACTTCTCCAACGCTCACCGCATGAATCCACAGGCACGGTCCAGTCGATTCCCTCCGGGGCACCAGGCCCGTCAGCTTCTGTATCCAGCCAGACCGATTCTTGCCCTGGACGATGATTCTCCACGCGATCCATGGGCTGAGCACCAACAGCAAGAGGAGATACAGGGTGTTGAGGATGAATTTCACTTCGCGGGATTCCTTTCCCGAATCGGATGATGGCAACCGTCCGTTGTCATCGTCCGGCCGGTAGACCGTCAACGCTCGCGTTTTCGCATGCAACAGGCTTTGAATTTCTTGCCGCTGCCACAGGGACACGGTTCGTTACGGCCGACCTTGATTTCGCGATTGCGGATCGTTTCGATCTTCGCCTTACCCTGTTGCCGATCCGCGGCCTCGGATTGATTTTCAGCGTAATCCCCCGGTGAAATTTCCGGTGGTGCATCATGCCGGGCACTGGTTTCCGCCAGCGTATTGCTGACGAATTGTTCGTTCATCTGTTCCATCCGGAAGATCAGATCCGTTACGCGCTCGCCGATGCTGCGCCACAGGTCTTCGAACATCCGCATGCCTTCGCGTTTGTATTCGACCTTGGGATCCAGTTGGGCATATCCCCGTTGTCCGACTGCAGAACGCAGATAATCCATGGCCAGCAGGTGGTCTTTCCAGGCGGAATCAACAATTTCCAGCAGGACGGTTCGTTCCATCCGTCGCATCTCGGGATGGTAATGATCTTCAACAATCGCTTCCAGGCGTTGTTCCAGATCTTCCTTTTCCAGCCGCTCCACGTCTTTCAAGGGCAATTCGTAGTCGAGCTCCTGCTTGAACCAGTTGGACAGCGTAGTCGCTTCGCCGTTACCGTTTCTCAGGGGTACCGCTCCCTTTTCCGATAGCGCCGCGACCTGGGTCTGCAGTTTGCTGATGGCGGTCTGAGCGCGTTTCTGCTGGTCGCGGCTCTGGTCGACCAGCAGGTCCCTGATTTCTTCCCGTGGTTTGTTCTTCAGATCATCAAGTGTCAATTCGTTTTCGAAACGACGACTGGCCCACTGCACCAGCCCTTCCCGATCAATTCGTGATCCCCCGCCCTGCTGGACGAACTGGTACAGTCCGGCCATCACCGGATACTCGGCTTCTTTCTCGGTGTATTTTTCAACGGCGCGGTCAATCACCAGTTGTACGATTTCTTCGTTGGTATGCAGTGACTTGACCTGCTCCAGATCGACAACGATGCCGAATTTTGCCTTCACCCATTTCAGCGCCGTTTTCAGTGCATAATCGGGTTCGAGAATCTGTCCGCCTTCATCCAGATCGATCTTCTGGATGGCCGACCGTGCCCGGTCGATGATGTACTCGTCAACTCGATCGCGACCCACCTTCTTCAGATCGCGATCCCGCAGATTCAGGTTCCAGCGGACGTGGGCGAACTTGGCCACGGCCTCCCAGTTCCATTCCGATTCGTCTTCTCCCCGCGGCAGATTCTCCTCAATCGAGCCCAGCACGTCCGTTTCCGCCAGTCGCTCTGCCTCGTCCTTGGCGATACGAATCGCTTCATCCGGAGAAACGTTCTTGAACATCCGCGGTTCCAGCACGGCCGACAGGCGGCTGCCGGCAAAGGCAGCGAACGATTCAATCCCAAAGTCGGGTGCCAGAATGGTGGCGAGATTGGTTTCCACCTGATCGCTGATCATGTCCAGCACCAGGTCGCGGCAGCTGGCCCCGTCCAGAATATTCTGGCGGAACCGATAGACCCGTTTGCGCTGCTCGTCCATGACTTCGTCGTATTCCAGCAGGTTCTTGCGGATCTCGAAGTTGAATTCTTCCCGTTTTTTCTGGGCCCCGTCGAGCCGCCGCGAGACCATCTTGTTTTCGATCGGCACGTCGTCCTTGAAGCCGCCCAGTTCGAGCACACGGCGAACATAGGGTCCGGCGAAGATCCGCATCAAATCGTCATCGAGACTCAGGTAGAAGCGGCTGCTGCCGGGGTCCCCCTGGCGTCCACAACGACCGCGCAGCTGCAGGTCGATACGTCGAGCGTCGTGCCGCTCGGTTCCTATCACATGCAACCCACCCAGCGCCTTGACCCGTTCGCCCTCGGCGGACATGTCGTGTTCATTGTCGATCTGTTCCGTCAGGGAATCCCATTCTTCGGGGGGCACGTCCAGCCGGGTGGGGTATTTGTCCTGTAACCTGGCCCAGGCCATCGTTTCCGGATTCCCACCCAACACGATATCGGTACCCCGTCCGGCCATGTTGGTAGCGATTGTGACCGCACCCCGCCGCCCTGCCTGGGCCACGATTTCCGCTTCGCGTTTATGATTCTTCGCGTTCAGAACCTCATGCGGGATGCCCCGTCGCGTCAGCATGCTCGAAAGCAATTCGCTCTTTTCAATGGTGGTGGTTCCCACCAGGACCGGTCGACCGGCACGTTGCAGCTTCTCCACCTTGTCCACCGGTATCTTCTCTTCACTGCCGTCCTGTTTGGAGGTCACCGTAACAAACTGGTCGCCCTGCTCCTTGATCTTGCCGACAATGTACTCACCATTCTTCAACTGCACCGTGTCAAATTTGTGAAAGTCTTCCACTTCATCCGCGATGGCTTTCCACTTGAATTTCTCGGTCGCATAAATCGTGTCGGGATGCTCGATGCGTTGCATCTTGCGATTGGTCGGGATGGCAATCACGTCGAGTTCATAAATCTTCCAGAACTCCGACGCCTCCGTCATGGCCGTACCCGTCATCCCGCAGATCTTGTCATATAGCTTGAAGTAATTCTGCAGGGTAATGGTGGCCAGCGTCTGCGTTTCTTCCTTGATCTTCACGCCTTCCTTGGCTTCCACCGCCTGATGCAGACCGTCACTCCACTGTCGACCTTCCATCAGGCGGCCCGTAAACTCGTCGACAATCACAATCCCGCCATCCTTGATGACGTAGTTGACGTCTTTCTTGTACAGATTGTGGGCTTTCAGGGCGTTATCGATCATATGGGGCCAATCCATGTTGCCCGCAGTATAAAAACTCTCCACCCCCGCCAGCTTTTCAGCCGCGCGCACGCCTTCATCGGTCAGGGTGACGTTGTGGTCCTTTTCATTGACCGTGTAATGCGTGTCCTTGACCAGTTTGCGGGCAATGCGGTCCGCATCGGCGTAACGGGAAATATCGGAGTGGGCCGGGCCGGAAATGATCAACGGCGTCCGGGCCTCATCGATCAGGATGTTGTCGACTTCGTCGATGATAGCGTAGGCCAGCGTTCCCTGGGCCTGCTGAAACCGTTTTGGAAAACGGTCGTCGCCCCGGGCGGCCGGCCGCATATTGTCCCGCAGGTAATCGAAGCCGAATTCGTTGTTGGTCCCGTAGGTGATGTCATAGGCGTAGGACTGCTGACGCTCGCCCGCATTCATGTTGCTCTGGATCGCGCCGACCGTCAGCCCCAGCCCCAGGTACAGTGGACCCATCCATTCCATGTCACGCCGGGCCAGGTAGTCATTTACGGTGACCACATGGACCCCCTTCTCCTCCAGCGCGTTAAGATAGGCCGGCAAGGTAGCCACCAACGTCTTGCCTTCCCCGGTCACCATCTCCGCGACCGCCCCGCTATGCAGGACCATGCCTCCGATCAGCTGAACATCGTAATGCCGCATCCCGAGAAACCTCTTGCCGCCTTCACGACAGACTGCAAACGCTTCGATCAGGATGTCATCCAGGGTTTCTCCATTGCGGAGCCGCTGTTTGAAATTCTCAGTCTGCTCCCGCAACTCCTCGTCCGTCATGGCCTCGAACCGAGGTTCCATTGAATTGATGGCATCGACTTTGACATGCAGCTTCCGGATGAACCGCGCGTTGGACGACCCGAACAGACCGGTGATCGTCCGCTCGAAGCCGCGCATCAAGCCACTGAAAAAGTCGCTGATGGCGTCCCAGATATGTTCCATGGTGTCCATGATTATTGTGTTCCGCAATTTTGTCAGGTCATTGTCCGGACGATCCTTGCCAGAAGGCGACCGGCCGGCACAATCAGTCAAGACCGCCGATTTTGCGAAATACTCGCAAATACTGGTTCATTAAAAGACTATAATCCTGCTCCGGCAGGGTCAACTGAGATCGTTTTCGCTGGAAAATACCCGCTTTTTCACGTTGTTTCCGGTTGGCCATTTCGGGAGTCCGACAAGCACCCTCGTTTTCCAGCAAACTTTGTGCCACAACCGGTCGTCCTCGTATGATCTTCACTGGCTTCCCCGCCCCACCAATTTGTCACCACAATACACCAATCCAAGCCACCCAACTGGATAAAAGTTGAAGCAAATTCGTACTACTGATATCACCGGCCAGATGATCCTGCTGGGAACGGGAACTTCCGTGGGCGTGCCGGCCATTGGCTGTAATTGTGCCGTCTGCTGCAGCGATCATCCGCGAAACAAACGAACGCGGTCCAGCGCCATCGTTGGCCTGCCGGGAGGCAACCTGCTGATCGACACGTCGCCCGACCTGCGGCAACAGTTACTGCGAGAGAATATTGGTATCGTTCATGCCGTGGTGTACACCCACGAACATTCCGATCATCTGTTTGGCTTCGACGACCTGAGACTGTTCCAGTTTTATCTGGGCCATGCGGTTCCCGTTTATTGTACTGAAATAGTCGAACAACGCCTTCGGCAGGCCTTTGCTTATGCTTTCGTCGACCAGCATCAAACCCATCCGGGCGCCACGCCTTCGGTGACGATTGAGCGTATCGATCACCGCCCTTTCGACGTGCTCGATGCTACGATCACCCCCGTCCCGCTGCTGCACGGGCCGAATTTCGAGGTGCTCGGTTTTCGCATTGGCAACGTCGCCTACTGTACCGATGTGAGTCAAATACCAGCTGCTAGTATGCAGCTGTTACAGGATCTCGACACGCTGGTGTTGGACGGTCTGCGGCCGGAGCCTCATGTGACGCATTTAAGCATTGACCAGGCCGTCGAGATTGCCCGTGAATTACAACCTCAACGAACCTACCTGACGCATTGCTCCTGCCGGGTTGACTACGAGGTGGTCAACGCGAGCCTGCCCGAAGGTATCGAAGTCGGCTACGACGGTTTGCGGATTGCGTTGACCTGACCCCTTTTCCTCCACGGCGGAAGGAAATCGTGCGAACTAATTGTTCCTGGCGAATTTCTCGGTGTCCAGCGCCCGGGTGTAATCCGATGCGATCTGAAGCACTTCATCCAGGTAATAGTCTCTTTCGATTTCCAGGTTGGAATGATTCACCTGATCTTCGATGGCATTCTTATCTTCTTCCTCCGCGTCGAACTTCGCTCGCCGAGCCAGGTACTTTTCGCGATTCAGCGAGACCGACTTACGATTCTTCTGTTCCACGTAGGCGTCGATTTTATCCTTGCTCTTGCGGAATTCCTCCGATTGCGCAACGCGTTGACCGGAGGCCTGGCGAAGTTGATCCAGTAACTCGGTGCCGGCCAGGGCCATGCGACTGAACTTGGCTGACGGAATGCGATCGAATTCGACCGGGTAATCGAGGTCCGATTCGCCGACATCCATCTTGTCGCTGATGGAAGGGAGCACGATGTCAGCCAGTACGCCACGCTTCTGCGTACTGTCTCCGTTGGGGCGGTAAAACTGTTGCATGGTGATTTTCAAAGCCCCAAAGAAACTGGGCGGATCTTCGACGCCAAAGAACAGCTGATTCAGATTGACCAGGCTCTGTACCGTTCCCTTTCCGTGGGAGGTGGTATCGCCCACGACAATACCCCGGCCGTAGTCCTGTACGGCACCGGCCAGAATCTCGCTGGCGCTGGCGCTGAACTTGCTGGTCAAAACGACCAGGGGCCCGTCCCAGCTCATCCCCGGCTTTTCATCATGATATTTCTGAATCTGGCCGTAGGCATCCTTGACCTGCACGACCGGTCCGTAGTTGATAAACAGCCCGGTGCAATCGATCGCTTCTCGCAGGCTGCCGCCGCCATTGCGTCGCAGATCCAGGACAACCGCATCCACCCCCTGACTACGAAAATCTCTCAGAATACGATCGACATCCCGCGTCGTGCTTTTGTAATCGGAGGAGTTTCGACCGGCATTCTCCAGATCGGCGTAAAAGCTTGGCAGGTCGATGACACCAATCTTGTACGGCCGACCATCAGTGGAGGCACCCTGTTCGAAGATGACGCCGCGGGCGGCGCTGTCTTCCAGTTTGATTTTCTCGCGAACGATACTGATGGTCTTGATTTCCGAGTCTTCGGAAAGAATGTCCAGGCGAACGGTGGTCCCTGCCTTTCCTCTGATCTGTTCGACGACATCGTCCAGTTTCATGCCCGTGACGTCATTCATTTCTTCTTCTTCGCCCTGACCCACGGCGACAATCTTGTCTTCGACTTTCAATTCTCCCTGTTTGTCGGCCGCTCCACCGGGCACAATCCGTTTGATCACGGTATAGCCGTCGTCCTCGGAAGCCTGCAGCGTGGCCCCGATGCCTTCCAATTGCAATCGCATTTGAATCATGAAATTTTCGAATGTCTTGCTTGACATATAGGAGGTGTGGGGATCATAGCTGTTGGTGATCGCGGTGATGAACATTTCGACGACATCGTCGTTGTCCGTCTGCCGCATGCGTCGGGAGTAGGACTGGTAACGTTTCTTCAGCTGTTCTCGCGGATCCGTTTTCGGTTCTTTTTCATTGCTGAGAACCAGCAGGTTGTACTTAATCCTTTTTCGCCAGCGATCGACCGCCTCCTGTTCCGTCTGAGGGTAATCGATCAAATCCCGATCGGTTGTGATGGATTCCTGCCGGTCGAAATCAAACTCCTGTTCCAGCAGTTGCGTGGCCGTTTCAACCCGTTGATCGATTCGCTCGAGGAATCGATTGAAGATCTTGAAGGCGATCGTGTAATCGCCGGCCTGCATCTGGTCGTCGATCTGGTTTCGGTATTGATCGAATTCGTCGATATCGGACTTCATGAAATAGACTTTCATGGGGTCCAGCATCCGCAGGTATATGTCGAAAGCCCGCTCCGAGATGGTGTCGTCCAGTTTGTTCTTCGACAGATGATCTCTCTGCATCAGCGTGGCCACCAGCTTGGATACCTGTCGTTCCGCGCTGCTCGGTTTGCCGAAAACTTCATTCGTTTCCGCGGCCTGGCCCAGGGCCGTGGCGGGGATCAACAGGCAGACGCCCGCAAGTAACAACGAGGCCGCAGCAGGTGAAATCGACTGGAGGTAGTTGGCTCGCATAAACTCTATTCCCTGTTCTAAAGTGACGTGTCTCACCCGAATTGGCTCAAAACCCGTATTTTAACACGATTTTTCGCGTGAATCCTAGTAGTTCGCCTGATTGACGGCAAGGCCGATTGGACGTGAACGACAGCGGCTCCAACGTCGATCCGGCCGGCGGGTCAAATCGAATACGATCTTTCGTCTGGCGATCAGTAGAATTACCGGAATACCGAAGGCTCGATGCCCGCTCCCGATTGCCCCTCCAGTCCACCTGGACAGTTGATCGACGAATAACCTGCCTCAATCTATAATCCTCCCATCACCGTACCGCTCATTTGACCGTAACACACCTTTCCAGAATCCGCGTGCCAGCGTACCTGTTAATGAATGCGGGAATCTCCTCCGGAGCCCGTTTTGAGCTCCAACCCGGAAAGAAGATTCTTCTGGGCCGCGATTGGGACTGCAACATCGTTCTCAACGATCCGCAATCATCACGCATCCATGCGGAGGTCTTTCACGACGAAGACGGCTGGTGGATTCAGGACCAGCGAAGCAGCAACGGGACATTCGTCAATGGCCAGCAGATCGATAACGCCCGGCTGGTCGATGGTACGGAAATCCGGATCGGTTCGTCCAGCTTTTCCTTCCAGTCATCCAATCCGCAAGCAGCGACACCCGGTCTGGTCGCGGAAGAGCCGCGTACTGGCGGGACGATTATTCTGGATCAGTCGATGAACCCCCGCGAAACGGGTCAGTACACGCTGGATTTCCTCAAAGGTCAGAATCGTGGACAGGATTTTTTCTTTCTGTTTCAGCTGAGCGTCAAACTGCTGGGCGTTCGCGATCCGGAAGAGGTGATTGAGATTTGCATGTCCCGGCTGTCGCAACGAACCGGTGCTTCGGTGACGGGTTTCCTGTGGCTCAATGAACAGGGAAGCCTGACGCCCAAGTACGTTTACCCACGTGAAGAATCGGGCAAATTGAAACTGGACGACGAACTCACGCAGCGGGTGGTCCGTCAACGACATGCGATTCGCGTCGAGCACGGTACCGGAGTGAAAGGCCCTCAATTCGCCGACTCGATCTGTGTGCCGCTGATTTCCGACGACGTGGTGATCGGTGCCATTCATCTGTACCGGCAACCGAAGGCATTCCATGATTCCCATGTTGATTTGGCCTGTGCCATGGCCAACATCATGGTTCGTTCGCTGCAAACGGCCAACCGCCATGCGTCGCTGCAAGCTCGACATTCGCAACTGGTTCAAAAATCGGCTGCCTCCGATGATTTAAGGGGTGGATGCCCGAAGATGCTGGAGCTGAAATCCCGCATCAACCGCGTGGCGCGAGCTTCCGGATGCGTTTTAATCCGTGGCGAAAGTGGCGTCGGAAAGGAATTGGTGGCTCGTGCGCTGCATCAGGCCAGTCCCCGCGCCGATCGACCGATGCTCAGTGTCAACTGTGCGGCCATTCCCCGCGATTTGATGGAGAGTCAATTGTTCGGTCACAAAAAGGGGGCCTTCACCAGCGCCGATCGCGATCATATCGGCTGGTTTCAGCAGGCGGACCTGGGTACGTTGTTCCTGGACGAGATCGGCGAATTGACTCTGGAAGGTCAAGCTAAACTGTTGCGTACGCTGGAGGGCCATCCCTTCTTGCCGGTCGGTGCGTCCGAAGAAGTACAGGTGGATGTCCGCGTGATCTGTGCGACCAACCGCGACCTGAAGGAATTCGTGGCGGAAAAACGATTTCGCGAAGACCTGTATTACCGGCTATCGGTTTACGAACTGTTGATTCCACCCCTGCGGGAAAGAGAAGCCGATATCCAGATGCTGATCGAATATTTCCTGGACCACTTCCGCAAATTGCACGGAAAAACAGGGATCCAGCTCTCCCGTGAGGCCAACGCCCGACTGCTGGCCTATCAATGGCCGGGCAACGTCCGGCAGCTTCGCAACGTGATCGATAGTGCTGTGGTCATGGCCGAAGGATCGGAAATCCGAGTTGAGGATCTGGGGATCGCCGAACCGGGGAACGACGAGTTGGCGACGCTGAAGATCGACCATTGGGAACGGAAGCTGATTGCTGAAGCGCTCCAGCGGACTTCCGGCAAAGTTCCCAAGGCTGCCGAATTGCTGGGCATCAGCCGGGCCACGCTGTACCGGAAAATTGACGAATACGGTATCCAGCGCTGATCCGACGCCCGGCATCGCTTCGTGGCCCGGACAACAGGAACGCCATGATGCCCGAATCAGCCGGACTGCAACAACAGACGGTTCGATTCCTTCAGCAGAAATTCGGTATCCATGAACGGTTCGTAACCAATATCCAGCCAGCGGATGTTTCCCTCAGCATCGATCAGGTAGGTCCCGTGCAAGGGCTGATCTTCGAACTCGTCGTAGGCCCGATAAGCTTTAAAAACCGTTTGCTCGGGGTCGGCCAGTAACCGGATCGGTAGCCGCTCCGGTCCATAGGATCGGAGCGACTGCTGCAACCCATCGCGATCATCGGTGCTGATGGCCACCACTTCGATCCCGGCGTTCCTGAATTTCTGAATTTCAGGTGCAAACGCTTGCAGCTGCTCCGCGCAATGCAGGCAGCCATGGCCGAGGTAGAAAATAACGACCACGGGTTGGCCCTGAAAGCCGCTCAGTGAAACCGGTTGATCCTGATCGTCGATCAAGTCCCAGTCCGGGCCGGGCATCGGTTGCCAGCGAAATGGCCCCAGTGAAGCCAAACGAGGGCGATCACCGATGTCCGAGCCGGTCGACGCCGGCAATCGCCAGTCGTCCTTCCAGCCAGCATGTTCCGCGACGACGGCCAATCGTTCAAACACCGGAGACTGCAGGTCGATGGCGGACGATAATTCGCGAAGCGGCTGCATCGTCTTGATCGCCTCCGCCCGGTCACCGGACTGCCACAACAACCATACCAGCATGGCCAGCGGCTGCACTTCGTTTTCATGTGCTGCAACATGATCCTGCATCTTCTCCAGTGCCGATTCCACCTCACCCGCCTGCCATTCGACCAAGGCACAATAGGCGGCATCCACCAGCTCCGACTGCCGCAGCTTTTCCACTCCGGATCGAGAATTGCCGGCGGCAACCTCTTCGTGTCCTTCCATTTCGTCGATGGCCTGGCGAATCAGCTTCAGCCGCTCATCAATATCTTCAACCGCCTGTTCCACGGCTTCGGCTGTTCGTCTGCGATCGTCGCGACGAATCCCGCGTTGCAAGAACGTAGCCAAGGGATAGCCGAGCCTGTCTGGTAAGCGGACTTTCAGCTGTTCCGCCAATTGCATCTGGCGATCGGTAATGCGTTGCTGTTCCTCATTGGCCTGGACCTTCAAGGCGGCTTTTTCTTCAGTTGCCTGGGACAAGGCGTCCCGCAACTGTTGCAAAACCACCCGGGCCGGTTTGATCCGACCGCTGCGATAGCGGGCTCGACCCAGCAATACAAGTCGGCGTACCTGCTCCAGTGGGTCATCGGTGGGTTCCAGAATCGAAACGCCGGCCAGCGACTCCGCTTTCTCCCACAGCTCAAAAGTACTGAGTACCTGAATCAGTCGCTGGCGACCGTACGACGCGCTGGAACGTTTCTTCAGTGTGTTGAAACGGGGATGTCGGGGAAGTGAGATCATATTGATCGCCAGATCGATCGCGTCCTGAATGCGTCCCACGTGGATCAGGTTGCGAATGCACCATTCGTTGTTGTGGGCGTAGTTGTGAATCTGGTCGGGCAGTACCCAATCCCGCATCATATGGCGATGGTCGACGCGGGCCGAAGCTTCCTGTTGCCAGACCGCGTCGTGGTATCGATGCAGTCGCGAATAAATGTGACCGGGCATATGCCACATGTGGGCGATGTCCGGCAAGGCGTTTCCGCAGAGCGCCGCGGACTTCAACGCGGCCTCCGGTTTGCGGTAATCCCACAGATGAATCCGATAATGGTGGGCCGCGTGGTTCGGATCGCAGGCAAACACCTGGTCCAGCAAAGCGTCGACGCTGACATGACTGCTGATCTTGATCCCTTGTCGGGTGTTCATCCACAACTGGCAGGCCAAAAAAGCCTTGGCTTCCACGTCTTCCGGATACTCAATCACCAGATCTTCCAGTTGCTTCACGTAATCGAGCGCGCGTTGTTTGTCGTCTTTCACCTGTTCGTCGTAGTACGTTGACAGGGCCTGGATATAGGCTTTTTCGCGATCGGTCGTTTCTCGCGACTCCAGTTCCGATTTCTCTTTCGCCTGATGAATGAACTTCTTCGCGCGTTCTGCGTTGTTCACGTTGGCCATCGCCATTCCCCAGTAGGCCATCGCGCAATCCGAATCGAGCATGATCACCTGACGAAACGAACGCTCGGCTTCGAAATACCAGAATCCGTGCAACTGGTCGATGCCCTGGTTGAAGAATGCCTGCGCCTGTTCACAAGCGGTCGAGATGGCGAAATGAGAACGCCCCAGTCCCGGCATCAAGTGAGCCTGTTGGCGCGGACCCTCATTAAAAGCTTCTCCATGATAGGAGTGGCCGGCCAGAATGGCATCGGTTTCGTCGGCCCACATGCCAGCTTGCATCGGGTACAGACAACAACCGATGCCAATGGCCAGGCTGGTCCGCATGGTTATGAACAGCAGATGTCGCATCGAAAACGGGCTCCGGGATGACCGTCAGTCGGAGTGTCATGACCATGGACGGGCCGGATGACCCAGCCATGGTCCAAGGTTGAACTGTAGGATACACGATCCGCGAATCAGATGGAAAATCCTCGATCGATTTTCCTGGTGGCCCTGCGGGCGGCCGCGGTTTCTGTCGCGACGCGACGTCACCGGCAAACCCCCCGACCTGTCGGGCGAGGAAAGAGAGCCCACACCATGCCCAGTGGGGTCGGAGGGATTCGAACCCCCATCTGTCTGATTAAAAGTCAGCCATGTTGACCGTTGACACCACGACCCCCAGGTCGTGATGTCGGCGTTTCAATCGAAATGGTGGGTGTCTCATGATCGCAAGTTTTTTCAAGATGTTGGTGGAATCGGCTCGATCGGGAATCGATATTCCCCTTCATCAGAAGATTGACTCGCCCAGCCGCTTGAGGTTCGCGAGCAAATCGAAACGTTGGACGGAAGAATCAATCGACTCGTCAGGCTCAGGAGATGGAGCTTCGAGGAAACGGCGCCCCTGGCCGCAGCGGACCCTGGAATGCTTCGCCCGATGGATTGGCGTTCCTTGAATCCAGAATCGAGGCTGGCCGTGTTCAGGCATACTGCTGATCCGGAAAAACCGGTACTTCGGTAAAGTCGGAAATACGCGAACGAAACGACCCGCACCTGTGGTTGTTGTCGAGTTGAATTCAGAACTGGTTGGGTTACGATAGGATTTTCGTCACCCGCCATGGACAGTCAGAGTCCTCAATGAGCAATCTTGCCAAATTCCTGATGTTGTTCTGCATCGGCACGCTTCTGGCAGCCGCCAGCGTGTGGTTGATCGGTGGCAAGAAATTGGAGTTTGATACTTCCGCCACGGTCAGCGCCGTACCAGGTCAGATCTTTCCCTACCTTGTGACACCCGATTTGAAAAAGAAATGGATGCAAGGCCTGGTGGAGCAGGAATTGGTCGATGCATCAGCAATTGAAGAGGGAACAATGTCGCGTTCGGTGGTGGAATCCAATGGCTACACGGACGAGTTCGATGATGAAGTCATTCGTTTTGCCCAAGATGAAATCCTGAGTATCAAATCCAGCAGTGATCGAATGCATTCGACGTGGTTCTTCCGCCTCAATGAAAATGACAACAAAACCGAATTGACCTATCGCCGCATCATCCTCTTCAAGGGGATTGAGCGATTCAAGTCCGTCTTTTCCCGAGACGATTACCAGCGTGAAATCGAAGACGATTTAAGTCGTTTGATCAAGCTGGTGGAATCCGATGCGGTTAACCAGCAGTCATCCGCAAACGGCAACGCCACCAATCAGGATGCCGTTCCGGTTACTGAAGAGACGGACAATCAGAATGACGCATCGGACATGCCTGCCGATGACGAACAGCTGAAGTCAGCGGAAACCGATTCCGACTGACGTGACGGAATCTGGGTATGGCACCGAACGGATAACGGCTCCATGAACGCACGCTTGCTGGATGGGAAGAAGATCGCTGCGGAAATCCAGCGGGAAATTTCCGAACGAGTGGATGCCTTCCGTTCAGATCAGGGATACGTACCCGTGCTGGCCGCCGTGCTGGTGGGTGACGATGCCGCCAGCCAGGTTTACGTGCGGAACAAGGAGCGGGCCTGTCGTCGGGTGGGGATCGACAGCCAGCTGCATCGTCTGCCGGCCGAAGTGTTGACCGAAGATGTCCTGCGTATCGTTGAGCGATTGAACGCGGATCCGATGGTGAACGGGATCCTCGTCCAGCTGCCACTGCCGGCGTCCGTCGACACTCAACGGGTGCTGGATGCGGTCGCGATCGATAAGGACGTGGATGCCTTTCACCCTCACAATGTCGGTTTGATATCCCAGGGTCGACCGCGATTCCTGCCCTGCACGCCGCATGGCATTCTGCAGTTGCTCAAACGGTACGAGGTACCCACTGCCGGTCAGCAGGTCGTGATCGTGGGCCGCAGCGATATTGTCGGTAAACCCATGGCGATGATGTTGTCCGGCCGGAATGGTGGACTGGGTCCCGACATGGCGAACGCCACCGTCACGCTCTGCCACAGTCGTACACGGGATCTTCCGACGATCACGAAGACCGCCGACATCCTGATAGCCGCCATCGGTCGCCCGCGGTTTATCGAGGGCCGCATGCTCAAGTCTGGCTGCGTCGTCGTCGATGTGGGCATCAATCGAAGCCATGATGGCCTGGTCGGCGATGTCGATTTCGAAACCGCCAGCGAGATCGCCTCCTGGATTACGCCCGTGCCCGGTGGAGTTGGTCCGTTAACGGTTGCGATGTTGCTGGAAAACACACTGTCTGCCGCTCAACTGCAGGCGGCCATCTCGGAACGGGTGTAGGGGTTGGCCGGATTGAATAGACGGCTGCGCACTCACGCTTCTGTTTTGCCCGAGTTCACCTTCATGAATGCTTTATTCGCTCGCCGGAACGCACCCCCTCGCCATCGTCTCTGGATGGTCCTGCTGGCCATGTGCACCTTGCTGATCGCTGGTTGTCAAGGTTGTCGCGACGATTCGGAGCAAACAGCCGAACAGCAGCGACTGGAAGAAGCGGAAAAGGAAGAGCGCGAAAAGCCAACGTATGAAACGGAACCAGCGGTGATCTATCCTGGCCAATATTCCGATGTGACCCGGAAGAATCGGACCAAACGAGGGCACTGGGTTGCTTCCGATTTTCGCGTCATCGCCAACCAGTCTGACGTACAGGGGGAATTGACCGCCACCTGCTACACGGGATCAGGCCAGCCGGTGGTGATCGAAGCGACCGACTATTATGCGGTCTCCGCCAGACCGTTTTCCATTCCCCAGGGCGAATTGAGAGAACTTGAATCCGGCCTGTATATCCCGAGACGGACCAACAACCCTTCTGCCAGCATCAACTATTCGATCGCCCGCCGCGCTGGCGGTACGCCTCAATTCACCTCGGTTGAAGGGACGATCACCATGAATCCGTATCAGTACCATATCGTGCTGTTGACCAATCGTCCGGATGACTACCAGTACCTGAATCTGATTGACAGCGTGCGGGTCCCGTCGGTTGATGCCTTGGCAGGTGGTGTACCCGAATTTTACACGGTGGTCCGAACCAAACCCTCGGAAGAACCCATCGCGCTACCCCGCCATGCCCTTTACTGGACAACCATCGCCTATCTGATCTGGGACGATCTGCAGGTCGATCAACTGGACGCAGAACAGCAGCAGGCGCTGATCGATTGGATTCATTTTGGTGGGCAACTGATTCTCAGCGGTCCCGATTGCCTGGAGCAATTGAGTGACAGTTTTCTGGCAGATTACCTGCCGGCGGAAACCGCGGGTGCAGGGAATCTGGTGGCTGCGGATTTCGAAGCGATCAACCAGAACTGGGCTTTTACGATCCCGGGACAGGACAGGAAACAGGAACTGCGCGTGTCGGCGACGCAGAAGATTCTGGGCGTCAAGTTCAAGCCTCACCCAAAGGCTCAGTACATCGCCAATACAGGGCAGATTGCCATTGAGCGACAAGTCGGTCGCGGACGGATTGTGGCCACGGCTTTTTCCATGCATTCCAAACCGATCATCCGATGGTCTGGATTTCAGAATTTCTTCAATGGCTGTCTGCTCCGCCGGCCCGGCCGCAAGTTCGAAAAAACGACCGACGACACGGTGACGTTTACCTGGCTGAACGACGATACCAGCATATTCGATCCGCTGATGGGCTCCACGCTTCGTTATCTCAGTCGCGATTTGGCGAATCCCGGTTTCCCGATCGCTGCCGGAACTCAACCAGGAACACCGGTTGCTCCGGACATCCAGCCGCGACAGATCGCCAGAGACCTGGTCTTCAACGATGTCTCGGGTATGGAGTTCAGATTCCGATCCCCGTCAGCTGTGAAAATCGAACGTCGCAATCTGGATGACGATTGGCATTACGGTGGATTTCAGCACGATGGCCAGTCGGGAACGGCCGGCTGGAATGACAACAGCGGTATTTCGGTCGCTGCCCTCGAGGTACTGCGTCAAGCGGCAGGCATTTCACCACCTTCGTCCGATTTCGTGCTCCGCCTGTTGGTCGTGTACCTGGTAGTGCTGGTCCCCGTGAACTGGATCATTTTTCGATTGATCGGTCGGGTGGAGTGGGCCTGGATCGCCGCTCCGGTGATCGCGATCGTTGGCGCGGTGATGGTGGTGCGATTGGCCTCACTCGATATTGGTTTCGTTCGGAGCAACTCGCAGGTCGGCAGCGTCGAAATCTATGGGGATTATCGCCGGGCCCATGTCGCGCAATATTCCGCACTGTATACCTCGCTTTCGACCGGCTATGACATTCAACTGGATAATGCCTCGGCCCAGGCGCTGCCGCTCGGTCAACCGAGCGATGACGATCGGCAGAAAACGGTGTTGCCGGTGGTTTTTCACCAGTCGATTGGCAGACGACTGGAGAATCTGCAGGTCGATTCGAACTCGACGGGCATGGTGCATTCGGAAATGATGTTCGATTTGAATGGTGTTTTTTCCCTGGATGATTCCGGACAACTGCTGCGTATCGAGAATTCAACGTCCCTGGATTTGAATGACGCGGCGGTCTTGAAAAGAAACGCTACTGGTCAGCTGCAATCGGCCTGGATTGGTGAATTTGCCAGCCACAGCATTTCACCCGCCCTGCAGCTGGCGGATGTGGAGAATGCGATTTCCGCTTGGCGACAATCGGACATGCTGGCGCCTCAAAGGCAAGCGGACGATTATTGGGCCACGCTGTTGCAAGACGCGTCCCAGGATTCAGATCCGCGGTTCAGCCCGATCATGATGAGACAGCGGTTGCCCGCAATCAACGACCAGTGGGAGCCGTTTCTGGGACTGTTAAGGCGTCGTTTTCCGGAATTACAGGACGACAAACGGCTCAATATGCCGATGGGCTATACCGTCTTTCGTGACCTGGTGTTGGAATTGACGTCCGAAGATCAAGTTAACGTCAGCCCGATCCTGCAAGCCGTGACCACCAAGCTGGAGATGGCGCCCGGGGAAATCCGGTTGATTGCCATGACCGACCAGCAGATTGGCAACCAGGCGTTCGAGCCGGCTTCAACACAGTCTCAACAGCAGTCCCTGGTCGTGGTCCATCTGAAACGACCTCCCTTGCCTGTCGCAACACCGGACGTCAATTCGGCCAGTCAGATTCTAAACGCATTTCCAAGTTATCCGGACTGGCCTGAAGGAAATGATGAGCCGCAAGATATGCCCAATAAGCTGGATGAAGATCCGTAGCGGAAGATGTGATCCCGATGATTGAACTGCATGGTTTTGGAAAGGATTATGGCGCCTTCACGGCCGTCGAAGGTCTGGACCTGAAAATCGGTGAAGGCGAGATGTTTGGCTTCATCGGCCCCAACGGTGCCGGCAAGAGTACCAGTATTCGTTTTCTGGCCACCCTGCTGCGGGCCAGTCGCGGGGATGGATCCATCAACGGCCATAGCGTTTCCCGTGATCCCATGCAGGTTCGCCAGTCCGTCGGTTACATGCCGGACAGCTTCGGAGTCTACGACGGGATGAAGGTCTGGGAGTTTCTCGATTTCTTTGCGGTTGCTTACCGCATTGGACGTTCGCAGCGGAAACGCGTGATCCGGGATGTCCTGGAGCTGCTGGATTTGACCTACAAGCGGGATGATTTTGTCAACGGACTCTCGCGAGGTATGAAACAACGGCTTTGCCTGGCCAAAACGCTGGTCCATGATCCGCCGGTCCTGATCCTGGACGAACCCGCCAGCGGACTGGACCCGCGCGCCCGCGTGGAAGTGAAGGCGCTGTTGAAGGAACTGCGAAAGATGGGCAAGACGATTCTGATTTCCAGCCATATCCTGACCGAATTGGCCGACTGTTGCACCTCGATTGGAATCATCGAACGCGGCAAGATGTTGATGCAAGGTCCCATCGATGACGTTTATCAGCGCATACGAGGCAATCTGCTGGTGGAAGCGAAACTGGGGCGGCATCTGGAGCGAGGGTTATCGATCCTGCGTTCGCATCCGGAAATTCGTGACGTGCAGGTCAACGGTAATCGAGTCTCGATCGAATTTTCCACGCCCGACCATCACACGGCCGACCTGTTGAAACAGCTGGTGGAAAACGATGTCGAGGTACACACGTTTGCCGAGAAAGAGCCCACCCTGGAAGACGTGTTCATGATGGTCACCAAGGGACTGGTATCCTGACGCGGCGGGATGCAATCGACGAACCCGAGAAACCGGAATCCTCGTCTCCGCAACATCCTCAATTCAACAGAATCGGGCCTTGGCCAAAATCGGCGTCGTCCCCTTCTTCCCATTGGCGTCGCACTTCCCGCAGACCGTAGCAACACAGGTCAAATCGGTCGCTCAACCGTTCCAGAACCTCCGGTTCGGGTGCGTCGTCGCGGGTGGTTTCGATACAGCTGGCGATCCGGTAGGCGCGTCTGCCGTGGGCGCAATACGTCTCGAACTGATCCGCGGCTGATGAATCACTCGCCTTCCGCAACGCTTCGGGGTACACGCCTGCCCAGAACAGCGTGAAGTCGCCAATGTGTTGGTGCAGTTCGCGTTTGGCATCACCCAATCTGGCCGATGCTTCGGCGACCATTTCGGCGATGGTCAGCATGGGCCGCCCGGTGATGCTGCGAAAGCAGTAGACGGTGTCATTGCGAACAAAGCGAATCAACAATTCACTGACGTAGTCGATCATTTGCGGATCGGCGATACCCAGTTGCGCCTGAAAAGTTGTTTCGGCCAAACCAGCAAAATATCGCCGCATCGCGGATTTATTTGGTTCTGCTGACAAGGTGGACAACCTCCTGACAATACAAACAGCCTACCTCAAATCTAGTTCGCGAATAACGATCTGGTCAAGCAAAATTTTGCCGTCCGACAGCGTTACCACTTGCAAAATCGTCACCGTCCAACGTGACAATTCGTTCTGTTCCGGAAATTTTGGATAAGCTCGCTGACGTCGGCATCAGGTCGCAGCGAGGCGTGGCGCCAACGTTGCCGATTCAGCTGGTCCCGCGAATCCCCGCTCGACAACGCGGCATCAGGGACCGGTAGCCTGTACCATCTGGCGAGAGAAATTCTGGATTTCGTGAATGGTCTGCTCGCGACGTTGGCGATCTACGGCTTCCGCGATTCGCTTCACGATCGCCGAGCCCACGATGATTCCATCCGCGGAACGCTTCAACTGTTCCGCTTGCATCGGTTCGCTGATTCCGAATCCGACGCAAATCGGCTTGTCGCAATGCTGTTTCAGCCAGTCCAGTCGGTCGACCAGTTCCGCGGGCAGCCGGTTACGTTCTCCGGTGATACCCGCTACCGAAACGTAATAGACAAAACCACTGGCCGCGTTGGCGATTTCCAGGGCCCGTTTGTCGGGCGTGGTGGGCGTGATCAACTGCACCAGGTTGAAATCGTGCTGGGAACAGATGCGGGCGAATTCACCCGATTCGTCCATCGGCAGATCGGGAACAATGGCACCGCAGATTCCCGACCGCTGCGCGCGCTGGACAAAATGCTCCGGTTGGCAACGAAGAATGATGGAGTAGCTGACCATCGCCACCAGTGGCATATTCAGTTGCGGAGACACCTCGGCCAGCATCGCCAGGATATCCTGTAACGTGACTCCCTGGTGCAGCGCCCGCGTGTAGGATTCCTGGATTACCGGGCCGTCGGCAATGGGGTCACTATACGGGATACCCAGTTCCACCAGATGACACCCGGCATGGTTCAAGGCCAACAGCAAATCCCGGGTGAATGACAGATCGGGATCTCCAGCCGTGATGAAGGGCATGAACGCGGTTTGCCCGGTGGCGGAAAGCTGCTGGAACAGGTCGTCAATCGCGGACATGATTCAGTGATTTCCCAGCCTTTCAATTTCGGCTGCATCCTTGTCGCCGCGGCCCGACAGGCAGACCACAATGATCTCGTTTGGCGATTTCTGCCGCGCCAGGTCCATGGCGACCGCGATTGCGTGGGATGTTTCCAGCGCCGGCAAAATACCCTCGGTCCGGCTGACCAGATGAAATGCCTCGAGTGCTTCCCGGTCGCCGGCGGAGAGGTAGGAAACGCGGTCCTGAGATTTCCAGTAGCTGTGCTCCGGTCCCACACCGGGGTAATCCAGTCCCGCGGAGGCGGAATGGACATCCAGCGTCTGTCCGTCGTCGTTCTGCAGAACGTAGCTGAAACTGCCGTGCAGAATCCCGGGGCTGCCGAACGAGAGAGGGGCCGCGTGATCGCCCGGCAACTGGCCGCGGCCACCCGCCTCCACGCCGACCAGCGGTACCGTGGTATCGCCGACGAAGGGATGGAACATGCCCGCCGCATTGCTTCCTCCGCCCACGCAGGCCACGACCAGATCTGGCAGGCGACCAAATTCCTGTTCCGATTGCACGATCGTCTCCCGGCCAATGACCGATTGAAAGTCTCTGACAATCAGGGGGAATGGATGCGGACCCACCACGCTGCCAATGATGTAATGGGTGTCCGTGACCGACGCCATCCAGTCCCGCATCGCCTCGTTGACCGCGTCACGAAGCGTCCGTGAACCGGTCGTGACCGGCCGGATCTCTGCGCCCATCAATTTCATGGCGCGGACGTTCGGTTGCTGACGGCGAATGTCCTCTGCTCCCATGTAGACCACGCAATCCAGTCCAAAATGGGCACAGGCGGTAGCCGTGGCGACGCCATGTTGCCCAGCTCCGGTTTCCGCAATCACGCGGCTCTTCCCCATCCGGACCGTCAACAGCGCCTGGCCGATGGTGTTGTTGATCTTGTGCGCTCCGGTGTGGTTCAGATCCTCACGTTTGAACCAGATCTGGGCACCACCGATTTTTTCTGTCAGCCGACGGGCGAAGTACAGCGGTGAGGGTCGGCCGACGAATCGATCCAGCAGATGATCCAATTCCTGCTGAAACACCGAATCTGCCTTGGCGGAGGCATACTGCCGTTCCAGTTGATCGAGCGCATGAATCAGCGTTTCGGGGACGTAGCGGCCGCCGAATTGACCAAACCGGCCGCAACGGTCGGGAAGGCTGGTTTCAATCAGGCGAGATGGAGCTTCAGACACGGCGCACCGGACGTGGAATCAATATTTGGCAACTTCGCGATTTTCGCGGCGCCGGTTGACACCGTCAATCTGATGACTGCATGGACATCGGGGTCTTAACCACCCAGTGTCTGGACGAAGGCATCGACATCCAGCAGATTGACCACACCATCCTGATTCATGTCCGCTTCGGCCTGAAACAGGCCACCGGAGAGAACGTCTACAAAAGGTGCGACATCCAGCAGATTGACCACCCCGTCCAGGTTGACGTCGCCCAGCAGAACGGCATCGGGTTCGCATTGCAACAGCATGATTTCCATGCCATCAATACCCGCTTCAACCACCGAACCATCTCCCAGATCCGAAGCCGTGAAACGGAGCCGCATTTCAGCGGTGGGGGTCAGAAATTCGTTGATTTCAAAAGTCTTGCGGATCCAACCGCCCGAGACCTCATTGCCGCCGGGACCCACGGTTTCCAGCGGTGTCCAGGTTTCGCCGTCGTTGTTGGAAATCTGTACGGTGAAAATGTCCGAGGCCGGTGCGTTTCCGACATCGTTGGAGTACCAGCGAGAATACGTGACAAATGCCGAGACCGCATTGCCACTGCCCACGGCGTCCATTAGTGGCGAGGTCAGGATCGTGCTGCCGCCATCGACATCCGTGTTTCCTGCTCCATCCTGCGTCAGAAAACAACGTGAAGATCCGTCGGCGTCGCTTGTCGGATCGCCTCGATCGCCGTCTCCCGAAGGAATCGCTCTTTCCCACTGGCCTTCCTCAGCGTCGCCGCTGACGGTCCAGCCCTGGTCCGTTTCAAAATTGTCGGCAAAGGTAAATTCCAGGGCATCGGCAACGATCGCCGAATAGGTCGTGTCGGGTGCCGTCGGTGGATTACAGTTGACGATCCCCGCGGTCGATTCGGCACTCACGAAGTACCGGATGACGCTGCCGCATTCCATGGGTGGAAAAACGGCCTCGTACAGATCGTCGCCAATGGAGGTCATGGCGAAGGGTTCAAATCCGCTACCCCGATTAACGTGCAGCGTTGCCGTGCCTGGTGCCGGCAGGCCTTCAAATGGATTGATCTGCACCGTAAATTCCACGTCACCATCCGGATCGACCAGATCCGGCAGGCCGTCCGGGAATTCGAATTCCAGTTGGGCCAGTCGCACCAGGAACAGTCCATTCTGACGATCATTGACGACGATCACGCCGCTGTCGAAGTACGGATAACTGGACCAGGCGCCGTCGTAGTCCGTGTCGTCGTCCGTGACGTAGGTATCGGCGAACGCGATTTCGGTCAGGTTGGTCGGGTCCAGTGCATCGATCTGCAAGACGCGCAGACCAGCTGAATAGTTGGCCAGATACAATTTGTCGTCGCGAATGTACAGGTTGTGGTCGACCGCGTTCGTTGGTCCCGCGGCGAAGCCCATGAATTGCGGAGCGTCCAGATCCAGACAGTCCCAGACCAGGATCCGGGTCGGGCCGCCAAAATTCGCTTCGTCGGTCTCATCGCCCAGATAGAAATAGCGATGGTCTTCGGACAGCCAGCCCTGGTGGGCGTAGCCCGGCTCGGGATAGTTGTTGGCGGAAATCAATGTCATGTTCGACTTCGTGGTGACGTCGACAATGACCAGCGCATCGTTGTCGCTGCCCAGTCGTCCATTGCAGCAGAAAGCAACTTCGCGACCGAAATAGTCTTCGTCCGGACCGGCATACGAAACCACCTGCGCATCGTGGCAGTACCCCCGGTTGTCGAAGTTTCCGGCCTCAACCGGTTGCACCGGATTCTGAATGTCTACCACATGCAGTCCGCCATCGGCGCGGTTGGAACCGACGATGTAGGCGTAACCGGTATCCTCATTGATCACGATGTTGTGCGAGCTGGCACAACCGCTGTAGTGGGCCGTGTTGGAAAATACGACGGGGTTGTCCGGGTCGACGGTTCTCAATTGCGTCAGGTCAAAGACCTGCATGCCATGGTCGTCGTTATTGTCGGCAACGATAAACACGTGGTCGTCGTAAACCTTCATGTCACGCCAGGTGGAAATTCCGGTATGGCTGGGAAGCTGGCCCAGGTACCGCGGATTGGCGGGATCGCTGATATCCACAAACGATGTGGCCTGCATCAGTCCGCAAATGGCGTATTCCTTGCCCGTTTGCGAATCGGTCCAGCCCCAACAGTCATTGGCCAGAATGTTGGCGGGGCCACCGCCGATTTCCGAGAGCGGCAGATGGGCCAGGATTTCCATGTTGCTGGCCTGAAAGGGACCACTGCCGCCAATTCCCGCCGCCGCGGCCAACAGCGCGTCGTCGGGAGCGCCCGGTTCGTCGTGGGGAGCGAACGCCAGACACAAAGGCAGGCAACACAATAGACAGGCCAAGGCGTACCGCGAGTTGGGCATCAATCAGTTCCGAACAGACAGGTGGGGATCTTCTGCTGCTTCGTATGGTAACCCGATTCAGGCATTTTCTCCAGTCTTTGAATTTCAATTGACAACCCGGGAGGTCACAATTCGCGAGGTCAAGGCGCCGGCCGAGACATAGACTATAGACTCAATTGGTAATTCGGGCGATCGAGGCTCCGGCCGACACATAAACTTTCCGAGGTTGGTTTTTGCGGGAACCCTGCCCTGCCAATCGCGGGTCAGATCCTGGTGTTTCCGAGCTGGGACCCATCGAATTCGCGGGAAGGCCGGAATCTGCGCCCCTGCCGATACGCCATTTCGTAAACGCCTAAGTTATAATCAAACCAGTGAAATGAAAGCCTGGAACTGGCCAGGCCGTTCCTGTTGCATCGGGCTGGCACCATGAACATGAATTCTGAAAACGCTCTCGTGCCTGTGAATTTCAATTGATCATTGCGGAATTCAATTGGTAGTCCGAGAGGTCAAGGATCCTGCCGAGACATAAGCGGTGAGACTTAAACTTTGCGGATTGGTTTCGGCGACAGTTTTAGCCTCCCGGTTGCCGGTCCAATCTTGGAATCAAACTTGATAGGTAACGCTTATCAATGGATCGATAATGAGGCAACTGAGATGAGACATATTTGCACCGCAATCACCCTGGCCATTTGCCTGTGGGCATCCTCCCCCGCCGCCGGCGATATCGTCGACTTTTACCTGACCGGTGCCCAGGGCGAGGGATTGCTGCCCGGCAATATTTCGCCCGCTACTTCCTCCACCGGATCCGGAGGCATGGGATTGACCGGAATTACCTTCGATACCAGTACCAACATCCTCCGCGTCGATATCGAATGGGGTTCGGAAAATGGATACAGCGACCTGACGGGCGACGTCACGCTGTTGCATCTTCATGGACCGACGGCCAGTCTTCCCCCCGATAACTTTGGCGAAGTCGATCCGAACATCATCGTCAATCTGGCCGGCTCTCTGAATTTCAATCCATCGGGAACGGGTGGCAGTCTGACCGATTTTTTTCTGCTGTCCAATCAGGACGCCGAGTATCTGTTGAGCGGTCGAACGTACATCAACGTCCACACGGCGATGTACGAGACCGGAGAGATCCGCGGTTACGTGTTGCAAGTCCCCGAACCGTCCGCCGGTGTGTTGTTGATTGGTGGTTTGGGGTTGATCGCGAATCGCCGCCGACGGTGAGCCTGGTCTGGCGCCCCTTTCCGATCGAGCATGATGTGATGATCGTAAGGAGGCGCTGAAATTCAAGCCGCACCGTAGCTGGATTCGCAAGAATTCAGGGACGACAAGTGTAGCCGAATTGGCAACAATTCGGGACTGGCACCGTTGGCGAGCCTGACCACCGCATACGCCACATCATCGTCGCCGAATTGGCAACAATTCGGGATTTCTGAGGTCGTGCTCTGCCGGATTGGCGACGACTCGACCACCGCCGGACAACGATGAACAGAATGATAACGCGATTGGCCCTCCCTGGCTGCTTTGCGTCTGACCCTCCCGCAAGCGGGAGGGTGTTGATTTTCAAACCAGCTCCAGCCAGACCTGGCCTGCAGTCCTGCCCATTTCGAAACCCAAGCCGCTGGCAGGATCGTGGTCCCGAAATTTCAGCGTGATGCGATTATTCGGTTGCAGTTGTCGGGCAATATCGAATCGACAGAGCGATTCCTCCACGGTTCCCAATGGCTGATCATTCAGGCAGCATGCCGTTCCGACTGGCACATCCTGCAGCACCAGGTGCACCGCTGATGCAGCGGTCAGACGGGTCGGTCGGTTGAAGCTGCGAACCAGCGGCATGGCTTCGCCGCTCACGTCCGCGGGGGATAGCTCGTCCAGATCGATCCACCGCGTTGAGCCATCGGGAGGTATCGGCGGATCCCGGTCCAGACGTCGCCATCGACGGGAAAGATTGATGCGATGGGGACGGGTTGCCGACATGAAATGCAATGTCGCGGCAGGGTGAAATCGACGCGGTCAATTACTGCGGCAGGAAACTCTGGATAACGGAACTCTGCCGCACCTGCCGAGTGTTCTTTTCGACGATCCGAAACGTCACCTTGAGGCCCCGAACCGGATAGGGATAGGGCGGCGAAGTTTCCTTTTCACCGTCATCATCAACTCCGTTGATTCCGTCATCGTCCACGCCATTGGTGCCTCGATCTGGCTCCCCAATCCCATCCTGGTACCACGCCATCCGATTCGTAATGCGGCGACCAGGTGCAGTAATAGGTTGCGACAGCGGTTCTGTACCAGTTATGAACGGCTCGTGATTGTGATCGTAGCGTTGGCAACGTGGTAAATATCGGTTTCGTGAAGATTCCCCGCTCGAATCCGTATTCACGGACAATGACGATCAGGGTTGGAGCCTAGATCGACAAAACCACCGTTCTTGAAAGTCGGACATAGACGGATCGTTCACGACGTGGACTAGCCGATATATCCAACATCGGACGGACGAACGGCAGTGTCGTTCACGGTGATTCGGCACGTAAGACACCAGCAGTCTGGCGAATAGACTTGAACATCAAACGCAGCAATGTCAGTCAGCAGAATATCATCCCCGCTGAATCCATTGGAAGCACCCATCTTCGTAATGTTCAAGCCATCTCGGTCAATGGGGTGCGGGAATGCAGTAAGCGGCGGGTTAGGAGGATCTGGAATAACAACTCGACTGTCTCTGGCAAACCGATTCTCTCGCCTTGCCAGATCCTCAGGCTGTTGGCAACAATCACATCCCTTGTGCCGTCAGGCGGGCTGGAAGAATCAATCCAGCTCGCGGAAATGTCATTGTTCCGGAAAAATGCTGCTGCCGCGTCGACGTCCTCGGGGGCTGTTGTTTGAAGCTGAGGCAACCGTTTACCGACTTGATTCAAGTCTGGCCGGATAAGCAGTACCCGGCGGTACAGAGTGACTGACTCAGTGAATTCGATACGGCCATCGCCATTTCTGTCGTCAACTTGAGTGAACCAGATGATTTCGGCAAAGGAGGATTGCAGGGTGTTGCCGAACCTTGAATCGGCCTCGAAAATTTCCCTCCAGGCTTCGCGAGGTAAATGCCAAGATGTCGTCAATATCTCCCAGATAGCCGAACAACTGCACTTCATTCTGGGGAGTATTCGGATCGTCAATCAATCCGGATTTGTCGGTGGTCGGCCCATCCACATACTCGAAATAACCGTTGGGCGCGGTTTCGGTGTGGGGGCGAACGTCAACGGTCAATCCGGCCAGATCAGTGCGCAGTAATTGCTGAGCGTTTCTCAGTCGATTCGACATCTCCAGTGTCGCCCGACCGCTGGCGATCTCGCCACTGGCAAACTGGAATGCCTGGGCCATGGCGAACAACACGATCAGCGTCATCGTCAGCGCGATCAGGATCTCAACCAGCGTCAAACCGCTGCGGACGCGACCACGCTGTTTCGTTATGGACCAGAAAGAGGACAAAGACGGATTCATCCGTTGCTCCCGTGAAGGAATCGATCGAGGGACAAAATGTCGAACGCCCAATAGGCGAACCAACTGGAAGAGACGGGCGGCTGCCGATTGTCGGCGATGGGCAGGAGGCAATACAACAGGAAGCTGACCAATGTCTATAATCTTAACCCCTGCCGATAGATTGTACAAATTCGAGCGGGCCACGGGCTGGGCGATGGCCATGGGAAAATACCGGTCTGAGAGGCCGTTGCCTGGCTGGACCCTCAGGATCGGACGGGCGGTGCATAATTGTCTCGTTCTGTCACAAAATGAATCATTCCGGTGAATTCATTCGTTGGAGTGAAATTTGGGTCCGTTTTATCGTCAAACCAGAGTTTTTCGATTCAATTTCCCCATCTTCGCGGCTGCGCCGGTGTTTTGTCTTCCCGGCCCGATCTTATTTGCTTTCCGCTCCACGGGGCCGCGTATATAACTGGCCTCGGATCGCGAAAGTCGCGCGGTTTTCGCCAGGTTATTCTGAAAGAAACGGCCAATGCCTGCGTGAAAAGCGGTAAGGTTGTCGAAAGTCAACGATTGGACGTTCCCAGGGAAGCTGTCAGGTTCTTTGGGGAATTCGATCGCAAAGTCGACCAATACCCCGGATGTTCACGCGAACTGCAAGGGCCGCGACCCCATTGGCGACGAGCACCGATTTTGGTGTTTTTTCTCCGGGCACCGACACCTGTCCCGGGAATGGGGATTTAACATGCGAGGGGTCCGCTGTTTCATCGCCACGGCTTTACCTTCAACCAACCGTTCATCAGACAGGAATATTCCACATGCCCATGTCCGTCCGAATCGGTCTGCTGCTTCACCTGTTCGCATGCGGCGCCCTGTTGACTGCAACGCTGCCCGCTCAGGATGCGGCGGAAGCGGACCAGATGGCCCAGACCGCCAGTCGCGCGGAAGCGGCCGGCGAATACGAACTGGCAGCGGGGCAATGGGAACAGCTGATCAACGAATATCCCGAATCGGACCAATTGGGTGTGGCCTGTTACCATGCCGGTTTCTGCCACGTGCAACTGAAGCAGTACCAGAAAGCGATCGAGCGACTGGAGCAGGCGATCAGGAAACTGGATGCGAACAAGAAGGTGGCGCTGGCCCAGGCCTGGCTGTTTCTGGGCTTCGCCGAAATGAAGTTGGGTCGCGATACGGCCCGTGAGGATCCGGAATCTTCCAGTCAATTGCTGACCACGGCGGCGCAGACATTCACCACGCTGTTGAACAAGTACCCTGATTTTGAAGACGCGGACCAGGCGCTGTTTTTTCAGGGCGAGTCCTTTGAGGCACTCGATCGCCTGGATAAAGCCGCCGAATCGTATACCCGCATGCTGCAACTTCCCGATCCGGAATTCAAGCTGGACGGACTGTTTGCCCTGGCTTTCATCCGCAGCCGACAGGGAAAATACGATGAAGCCAGTCAGCTGTATGACCGTTTCGAAGCCGAAGGTGAACAACACCCGTCGTTCAACGAGGTCCGTTTGAGGTCGGCGGCCGTCCAGATGGAACTGGCTGTTGCGGCTGAGAATCTGGGTGAAGCCGATCGAGTGCGCGAGCTGTTGCAAACGGCGGCCAGGAAGTTCGCCGCCGTGGCCGACACCCAGGATCCGAAGTGGATGGACCAGGCCCGTTTTCGCCAGGCCGATTGCCTGCAGCGACTGGGCCAGTACGACGCTTCCGCTCAATTGTACGATGCGGTGTCTCAGATCCCGGGCTCGAAACTGGCGGACCAGGCCCGGGTCTACGCGGGTCGCGATTATCTGCGATCTGGAAACGGAGACGCGGCCGTGCAGACCCTGGAAAAAGCGGTTGCCGTCGCTTCTCCCCACGCACCCGAGGCAGCGCATTGGTTGGCGCAATTCCATTTACGTTCCCAGCAGACCGAACCAGCCTATCGCCTGGCAGCCGACTGGATTGGGAAGGCCGAAGATCCGCAGGTCAAATCCCAATTGATGCTGGATCAGGCGGATGCCGCCTACGCCAGCTCGGAACGAAAGTCGGAATCACCCGGACTGTACCTGAAAATCACCGAAGAATTTCCGCAGCAGCGACTGGCGGCCACCGCGTTGTACCACGCCGCTTTCGCCGCAATGGAACTGAAACAGTTTGGCAAAGCGATTGAGCTGTGCCAGCAGTTTCGCAAGCAATATGCGAAGTCCGACTATCTGCCGGATGCGATGGAGGTCCAGGCGGACAGCTATCTGCTGAACGACAATCCCGAATCGTCGGAGTTGACCTATGTGGAGTTGGTGCAGGAATTTGAAGGTCATCCCAAATCGTCGGTCTGGAAACTGCGTGCCGGCTTGGCTCTGTTCATGCAGAAAAAGTACGAGCAGTGTATTCAGTGGTTAACGCCGCTGGTCGACAGCCTGGCACGGGTCGAGGACAAGGCCGAAGCTTTGCACTGGATCGGATCGAGTCATTATCAGGCAGGCCGCGCTACCGATGCCGTCGAAAAACTGACTGATTCACTGGCCGCCAGCGGCAAATGGCGGCGAGCGGATGAGACACTGTTGACGTTGTCTCGAGCTCAATTTGCCAACAAGCAACCGGAGCAGGCCAGGAAAACAACACAGCAGTTGATTGCAAACTTCCCCGATTCTCCTTTGCTGGCGGAGGCCGGTTATCGGCTGGCCGAATTCGAATACGATGCCGGCAACTACGCGGAGGCCGAAAAACAGTACCGGGCGGTGGTCGATAACTTTGCCAGTTCCCAATTCGCCGCTTTCGCCCTGTATGGCCTCGGTTGGTCTCAACTGCAACAGTCTCAATTTGCTCAGGCGGCCCAGTCCTTCGACACCCTGATCGAAAAATTCCCCAACGATTCTCTGGCCACCCAGGCATTGATTGGTCGCGCTTCCAGTTACCGGCAGAGCGGCCAGAACGAAGCCGCCATCAAGGACCTGGAAATGTTCCTGCAATCTGATCCATTGGAGGCAAAGAAGATCGAGGCGCTGTACGAACTGGGATTGGCGCAGGTCGCGGAACAACAGTGGCCGCAGGTGATCCGCACGTTTACCCAATTGATCGATCTGGCTCCCGATGGCCCATTGGCGGACCGTTATCATTACGAACTGGCCTGGGCGCGGCATCCGAGGGTGATCAAGCGGGCAGCCTGCCACTGTTCAGGAAAATCGCAGAAAACTGGCCGGAAAGTACTCTGTCTGCCGAGGCCAATTTTCACGTTGCCCAGGATGCCTATCGTCGCGAGGATTACGTCGCCGCGGCGGCAGCCTTCCAGAGATGCATTGCCGGTAGCCGCAACCCTCAGATCCGCGAAAAGGCGATCTACAAGCTCGCCTGGTCCTACTACAAGCAACAGGATTATGAAGCGGCCCTGAAAACCTTTCGCCAGCAGGTCCAGGAATTCCCTGCGGGAAGCCCGCTGTATCCGGACGGATTATTCATGGTTTCCGAGACCTTGTATGAAAGCAAGCAGTTTGACAAGGCGCTGCAGGAATACCGGGTTGCCAAACCGGTCATCGAAACCTCCAAGAGCGTTTCACGCAACTACAAGATCCTGACGCTGTTGCATGGTGCTCAGGCAGCCAACAAATCGCAGCAGCACCAGGAGGCGATCGAGTTTGCCCTTCCTCTGATCGAAGATGAGAGTATCGAAAAGTACATCAAGCAGGAAGCGCTGATGGAAATGGGCGACGCTTATCGCGGATTGAAACAGGACGAACAGGCGATCGAAGCGTATGTACAGGCGGCCCGACACCCTGGCCGCACGGGTGCCCGTTCGATGACGATGATCGGCGAAATCCTGTTCGATCAAAAACAGCTGCCCGACGCCATCAATCGCTTCAAGCTGGTGCTCTATGGCTACGGTGGTCTCGAGGCCGTCGACGAAGTGAAGCAATGGCAGGCGTTGGCGGCGTACGAGGCGGCCCGCTGCCATCTGGTCCAGATTGCTTCCACTCAACAACCGCAGTTGAAACAGAAGCTGATCGATGAATCGAAAAAGCACCTGCAATACGTGATCGATCAGTTTCCTGAGCATGAGCTGGTGGCTGAGGCAAAACGGCAACTCAGTAAACTCGAAACCATTCAATAGCCGCCACATCAAGGAATCGACATCGTCCGTCATCAAACGTTCTGGAGCCAACGATGAGTGCCTGTTTTCGGTCGACGCCAAGGTGGCTGCGGATCATTCTGGGGTGTGGCCTGCTGGCCGTGTTGTGTCAGGGAGCATTAGCCAGCGCCTCTGCCTTCGCCTACCAGACAGGAAACGAGCCGACGGCAACGCCGGCTGAGATCGCGGAAGGGACGGGTGGCGACGGTGCGGCCACTGTGATTACCAACGAGGGTATCAACTTTCTGTCGTTGCTGACGCAGGGTGGCTGGTTCATGATCCCTCTGCTGCTGCTCTCGCTGTTGGTCATCGCGATTGGACTCGAGAGGGCGATTTCACTGCGCCGCGGCAAGGTCTTTCCGCATCGTTTCATTCGCCAACTGTCGAACCTGAGCCGTTCTCCAGGCGGTCTGGAACCACGAGCGGCCTACGAGATTTGCCAACGGTTTCCCTCGGCGGCCTCTCAGGTTCTCAAAGCGGCGTTGGTTAAAGTCGGCCGCCCTCAGCTGGAATTGGAGCATGCGGTTTCCGAAGCCAGTCAACGACAGGCGACCCGTATGGCCCAACTGGTATCCTGGCTGGGACTGGCGGCGGCGATCGCGCCGTTGATCGGTCTGTTGGGAACGGTCTGGGGAATCACTCAGGCCTTTTACGATACGACGCAGCTGGTCGCCGGACAGAATCGGGCTGAGGCGTTGGCGGAAGGCATTTACACCGCGCTGGTGACGACGTTGTTCGGCCTGGTGATCGCCATCCCAGCGGCGATTCTGACCCACTATTTTGAAAATCGCATTGTCAGCCTGATGAACGATATCGAAGAAATGGTTTTCAACTTGATGCCACAGCTGGAGCGATACGAAGGCAAGATCCGGTTTTCCGAGGCCCGCTCGGCGGATGGGACAGGCGAATCATCCGCCGGCCTGGATGGTCGTCCTCCCGCCGAGGATGCTGACTTCAGCGAAGCGGAACGCTCCACGACCAGGCCACCGCAAACACGAGTACCCCGCTGATGGCTGTCCGTATCCAAAAATCCACCGTCATCGGATCGTTGACCATCACGCCATTGATCGACGTCGTGTTTCTGTTGCTGATTTTTTTTCTGGTGGCTTCCCGTTTTTCGGAAGAGGAACGCCAACTGGATTTGAATCTGCCCTCGGTTTCCGAAGCGATGTCTGTCACCGCACCCATCAATGAAATCGTCGTCAACATCGACGCTGCCGGACAGTTTTTCATCGATGGTGAATTTCGGCCGCTGGAACAGGTGGAACAGATCCTGCGTCGCGCACAAACCAACAATCCGCTCACTCAAGCCGTGGTGATTCGAGCGGACAAGGCAACCGACTGGGATCATGTGGCGACGGCCATGAATTTGTGCAAGAAGGTCGGTATCGAAGATTTTTCGGCAACCAGCGAGGATCCAGACGACTGATTCGTGAAACGTGTCCGCCACAAAGTCGAGAAGATCCGGCCGGAAGTCGCACCGACTTTCGATCAGCAATTCTGGCCGGTGCTGGTCGCACTCGGCGTCGTCAGTTCAATGGCTGCCGGGGCGATCGTCACCCTGCTGCGCGGACCCTGGATGTGGGGCAGCCTGCTGGTCTTGCCGGCGGCTTCGGTGGCTTCGATCTTCTTGCTGTATCGTCTGGACGACCGTCGGCTGCGTCGATCGCTACAGGTCGCCCTCCTGACCAGCCTGGGTTTGCATCTGCTGATGCTGGTGTTCGCTGCCGCCACGGACATCTTTGGCAGTTCGGTTCGCATTCCGCAAGTCGTCGCGACGAAACAGCCCGAGAAGAGAATTGTGGTTTCCAACCGGAATCAACAGACCGTCATGCAACAGCCCAGGAAGTTCGAGACGCCCGATTCCGATGTGGAAACGGAAAAGACGCAGGCCACGACGACATCGCAGTCGCAGCCCGTACCGCTTGCCGAACCGCAAGTCGAGGTCAACCAACCAGCCGTGGAGCTTCGAAAACAGCTTCCGGACGTTCCTCGCCTGGAACAGCAACGGGCACAGCGACATCGCCACCATCGCCCGGTCACGCCGCAAGCCACCCCGACCAACGACGTCCGCTCGGCAATGCCGCGGACCACCAATCAGCCAACGGCGGCCCCGTCGGCCATTCGCGCGGAATTGCGCCGTCCATCGGAGAACCAGCGTCAGACATCGGAAAAACAGGCCACCGTCACCGCCGGATCAACCCACGTGGGGCAGATTGCGGCCACCAATCAGCGACGAAAAACAGAGCCGACCCAGACGATCGAAACAGCCAGGGCGACAGCCAGAACCCGGCAATCAGAAGTGATGATCCCGCGTTTGGCTGTCGATCAGTCGACGGTCCAGATGAACACGACGGCGACGGTCGTGTCGTCACCCACGGCGCAACCGAGGGTCGACATCGCAAAATCAGCTGCGCCATCTTCGGCCCTGCGGAAACAAACGACCTCCGTACCGCAGCCCGTGCCAATGCCGGTGGCGGTACCATCGGCACAGCGCTCGATCGTCCGCAGCGAACCAACGACCCCCAACTCTCCCACGATCACCACGCAGCGGGCCGATTCTCGCTCCGTCCCCAACACGGCCACCGTATCCGTGACACCGACCACCGCGTCTGTGACGCCGACCACCAGCGCTTCCGCGAAAGAGCCGAAGCGGGCTGCCCACCCCAAGTCTCTGGCGGTTGCCCGGGCGACGGGCGGTATCGCCGGCGTCGGTCGTTCCCGGAATCTGGAGCGATTTACCGGTGGCCAGCCCAGTCCGTTATCGTTGGCGTCCGCTTCTTCTCAACGCCGTCAATCCAGCCGATTGACAGAAAGCGTATCGCTTTCATCCTTGCAACGTGCTGACAAAGTGGGGTCGGGACGTGCGCCGTCGCAACAACGCGTGTTGAAAGCCGACTCGGTAGAATGGACCAGACGATCAGGTGCCCTGGTTCCGGCTGACCATTCCCTGCAAGCGGCGGCTGCCAACATCAATGCCTCAGCGTCGAACCGGGCGAAGGAACGCACCAGCGAGAAAGGGGAATCAATGCTGGACATGGGTGCTCCCAAAGTCGTACCGGAAATCTCCGCCAACCGTCGCAGTGGAGGGGGTAACCCGGAGGTATCCCCGGCCATCGTTCGAGCCACGCAAACGGCAGGCGGCCCGAGATCCAGTCAATCACCCCGGGTGCAACCGGCCGCGGAGCCAACCCGTTCCCGCGCGGTCGCCCGAGAATCAGCAGCGGTCAACCTGACCGAACGGGAAACCGAAACGATTCAGCGTAAGGCTGTCGCCGAATCAGCAACCACCGCAAAATCCCGCATGCGCGGTCACGGAGACGTCCACCGCAAAAACGCCGTCCATTGAGACCGCCCAGGCGCGCTCACCGCGACGCGTCGATCCCGATGCCGAATCGGCAATGGTAACTGACCGCACTACCGACAATGCCGAGCAGCGAGGCGACACACGGACGCGTGTCGCCCAATCGCCGTCGGTCCGTCGCGAATTACAACCCGGATCCATGCTGACCAAATCGCAAGCAACCACGAGATCGCTTCTTGGCGGCCGGAGCCCAGCCGCAGCGACATTACTGGTCGGTCGAATGAACCGCCGCGAGACCGGGCCCGGTCGGTTGCGGATTCGAAAGGCATGGCGATGTCGCTGGTGCGTTCTCCCCTTCAGACCGCCGGTGCGGGGTCGGTCCGGCGGGACGCTCCAGAATCGCGGTTGCCAGGGGATCAGGTGGCTGCGCCGGACATCGCCCGAAGCAGTGACTCGCCAACGCCTCGGATCGCTGCTGAGTTGTCGACGGTGGCAGAAAAGAACAGTTCGCCAACGCCGTCCCAGCAGAAGCTGGACGCGACCACCGCAGCGGATGTGAAACGACGTCAGGAACCGCTTTCCAGTCCATCTGGAGTCGCGGTTCTGGAGATCGACGCGACGCCCGGGCCGGTTGGTTTTGGCGACGTGGCGGCTCGTCGCGTCGGTCGGCCTTTTGACGCGTCACTTCGCAGCGAAAACCTGTTCCCATTCAGTGAAGCCCGCTATCGCCGAGAGGAATCTGGCGGCGTTCCGGCCGTGTCTGCGGCGGCGCCGGTCGCAAAAGAGGCCTTTCGTCATCGAAATCCTGCCGCCTTGTCCGCAGCGGGGCCCAGCACGGAAGCGGCGATTGAGGCCGGGCTGGCGTTTCTGGCTCGCCATCAATTGCCCGATGGCAGCTGGACGTTGGGACAGTTTGATTCAGAAGATCCGCTGTACCAGAGTCAGTTGAACAGCGATACGGCCGCGACCGGTTTGGCGTTGCTGGCGTTTCAGGGAGCAGGATACAACCATCGCGAATTCAAATACGCGGTACAGATCAAGACTGCGATCGACTGGTTGATCGCCAATCAGGCGGATGATGGAGGCCTGTATATTTCATCGGATAAATTATCCGATGCTTCCAGTCGCATGTACTCGCATGCGATTGCAGCGCTGGCGTTGACCGAGGCCTACGGCATGACTCAGGACGCGGACATCAAGCAGGCGACTCAGAAAGCGCTCGACTATATTGCCGATACACAGGATCCCGATAAAGGTGGATGGCGATACTTTGCTCAGCGGCGAAAACGATCGAGCGACACGTCGGTGACCGGCTGGATGATGATGGCGCTGCAGAGCGGACGATTGGCGGGGTTGCAGACGAATACTTCGACCCTGGAGGGTATTGAGGCCTGGCTGCGAGTCGCCGAGGAACCGGCTGCGGCATCTCAGTTTCGTTACAACCCCTACGCGGTGGACTCGGACGGCGTATCCCGCCGGCATGGTCGTCAAGCCTCCGTCACCATGACCTCCGTGGGCTTGCTGATGCGGGTCTATTCCGGCTGGGGTCCCGAAGACGAACGGCTGAAACGCGGCGCCGCCGTGCTGTTGCAGCAATTGCCCGGCGATGCCGACTCGCGACAACGGGACACCTATTATTGGTACTACGCGACCCAGGTGATGAAACATGTGGGAGGATCGTATTGGGAACGATGGAATGCATCCTTGCATCCGCTGCTGATCGACAGCCAGCAGGATTCGGGTGCGCTTCGCGGCAGCTGGCATCCCTACCACCCCGTTCCGGATCGCTGGGGCCCCCAAGGCGGACGGCTGTACGTAACGACGATGAATCTGCTGTCGCTGGAGGTTCGATATCGGTTATTGCCGCTGTATGAAAAGACGATCCGGTGACGGGAAAACGCGGGTCGACGGCTTCCGAAGCAGGAACCGCTCAGTTGATGTCCGGAAGGTGGACGAAAGCCGGAATTCATCTTACTGGCAATCCGCAACGATGGTGAAGTGGTTAAACTACCAGCATGAGAAACGAGCTGTTCCGCTGTTATTTGATTCTGTTCAATATCACCAAGCCGATCAATTTCGGTAATCTGATTCGAACGGCCAATGCCTTCGGGGCCACTCCAATTGCCGTTGGCAAGAAGGAATTTTCCAGGTGCGGTGCCAACGCGGGAACGCGACTGACGAAAGTTCTGCATTACTATTCCCTGGAACAGGCCTGCGAATTCGTCCGCAGCGAAAACTGTTCCATTGTCGGGGTAGAGATCGATGCGCAAGCCAAGCCGGTGGCGGAACACCCCTTCCACGGATCGACAGCGTTCATGATGGGCAACGAGGGAGAAGGCTTGTTGCCGAAGCAGCTGCAGATTTGTGACGAACTGGTTTACGTACCGCAGCACGGGACCGCCGCCTGTCTGAACGTCAACGTGGCCGCGGGCATTGTGTTGCACCACTTCGCGACCTGGGCCGGTTTTCCCGAAGCGGCCGTGGTCGACCACCATTTTCGCCCGACAGAGTCCGTCGCCTCGATTGCCAGCATGAACCGTCAACGTATTGAATCCGATGCCTGAACCCAGCGAAAACCTGAACGAGAATCAATTCGCGGAACTGCAGGCCCGGTTTGCCAGACAATTACGGGACCGGCAGGTCCGTTCCGTTCACGAGTTCATCGGCCGGCTGGATTTTTCTTTGAACCTGGAACATCTGGCTCGCCTGGTCGGCATCGACATGGATTACCGTCGGTCCAACGGCGAAACCGCTCCGTTGAATGGTTACTTCGAAGACTTCCCGCAGCTGGCCGATATCGAACAGAAACAGACCATTACCCGTGCTCTGCACGACTCGACGGCGGTATTCACCGAGCTTTTCACGGACGCGCCCCTCGAAAAAACCCGGCAGGTGATCAATCCTGGAGACACGATCGACGACTTTGATTTGTTGGCCGAACTGGGACGAGGATCCTTCGCCACGGTTTTTCTGGCCCGCCAGGTATCCATGCAGCGGCTGGTTGCACTCAAGGTCTCGGCGGACCACGGTTTGGAAGCGCAAACCCTGGCCCAGTTGGATCACCCCAACATTGTTCGCGTTTACGACCAGCGGCGGGCTCGGGATTTCGATTTGCAGCTACTGTATATGCAGTATCTGGAAGGGGGTACGCTGCTGGACACGGTCAATCGAGTCTTTCAAAACGAACTGTCGGAAGTCAATGGCCGAACTCTGGTAGAGAGCATTGATCAGGCCGTGGCGGATCGGGGCGCGTCGCCCCATCATGAGTCACCGACCCGGAAGTTTTTTCTTGCATCCAACTGGGACCAGGCGGTTTGCCGAATCGGCTACTACCTGGGTCAGGCTCTGGGTTACGCACACCGTAAGGGCGTGCTGCATCGCGACATCAAGCCGGCCAATGTGCTGATCGGATCGGATTGCGGCATGAAACTGGCGGACTTTAACATCAGTTCCGCCGAGCATGTGATGGGGGAAAGCCGTTTTGGCGGAAGTCTGGCGTACATGTCGCCGGAACAGATCCGGGCCTTTAACCGGGACGACCCGTTTCGATCGGATCAACTGGACGGCCGTAGCGATATCTATTCGCTGGGCGTCATGCTGTTGCATCTGTTGAAAGGTCACTTGCCGTTTTCCAGTTTCTCTGGATCTCGAAGCGGATCCGGCCTGGAGGAAATGGTCCGCGAGCGGGAACATGCCGCGGACCGGATTGACGGTCTGTTGAAAGGTCATTCGGCCCTGCTGAAGTCGGCGTTGAGCAAATGCCTGGCCGCCAACAAGGACGATCGCCACGGGTCCGCCGATGAATTGGCCAGACAATTAAAAATCGGCCTGGATCCAGAAGCGGAAGGGATCCTGTATCCGCCGCTGGGTAGCTGGACGACGTGGTTTCGGCGGCATTTCTACGTGGTCTGTATTCTCATCGCCGTGATCCTGAATGGGCTGGCGGCGCTGTTCGTTTTCAATTTCAACCTGCTGGATGCGGTTCCACAGGAGGGCCGGCGGCGGTTCACGATGGCGGTGTTGGTCATCAACAGCCTGCTTTTTCCGCTGGCGGCGATCAGCTTTGTCTGGCTGACCCTTCCGGTCTTCCGGGCCTGTCGGACGGACAGGACCGGATTGCGATCGAGCGTCAGCGATCTGCAGCAGGCGATTTTCCGTACGCTGTCCAGCGGGCACTACCAGGCCACAATCTGCGGCTCGCTGTGGTTACTGGCGGGTGTTGTTTTTCCGCTGGTCTTGACCGCCATGGGGGTCGATTTGCAGCGATCCGATTGGGTCAACTTTCTCGCCTCACACGTCCTGTCCGGCATCGCGATTACGACGTTGACATTTCTGGCGTTGGCGTTTCTCTCGCTGCGAATCTGGTTCCCCTACCTGATACAACAGTCTTTTTCCAGTGAAGTTGTAGAAACCACCCAGTTGGGCCTGAGGCGGTTGATCCAGCGGATCCCGATCTACCAGGTGTTGGCCGTTTCGATCCCGTTGCTGGCGATGGCCTTGTTGGTCGTATTTGGCGATGAAATGGCCCGGAGCAAGTTTGCCTTGACGGTCATCAGTCTGTTCGGACTGTTGACGGTCCCCCTGATCATGATGGGCGGCAACAAAATCCGCGCCGTTTGCGAGCGGTTGTTGAGTGTCCTGTCCGATTGATCCGCCGGACGTGGGCGGCTTACGCCGCGCCCTGGATTGGCTCGTATCGTCCTGTCAGCGGCTGACCGATTGGGCTATATTTCAATTCGAGCCCTGGCGTGAACGGTTGTCCGTGCCAGCGGCCAGCGTGGCCGTACGACCGACCTGGAATGGGCGGTTTTTTCTGATGGACTTTCTCTGGTAGACCATTGGCGCTTTACGATATTAGTGAACCCGACGAATCGGAGAGTGACCTGGTCCGCGTGTTGGATACGGAAGTGGGCAAGGGCGTGTTCTCGGTTCGTGTCTATCCCGCCACGGCCGTTATCGGGCAGATCACCGGCACACTAATGGAGGATACGGTTCCGGGCAGCGAATATACCTTCGAATTCGACGAAGGCCTGCAACTGGAGCCGGACCCACCTTTTCGGTTTCTGAACCACAGCTGCGATCCGAACTGCGAGTTTGACTTGTTGGAAGTGCCTTCGCTGAACGGAGAGCCGCCCCGGATCTGCCTGTTTCTGGTGGCGCTTCGCGATATCCGGATCCATGAACAATTGACCATCAATTACAACTGGTCGGCCGAAAGCGCGATACCCTGCGAATGTGGCTCGGAAAGCTGTGTTGGCTGGGTGGTTTGTCGAGATGAACTGGAACGCGTCCATCTCTGTTTTGCCTATCCCGAATATGAATTGACTGAACTGACTGAACTGACGGATCCAACATGCCGGACCCAATGACAACGGATGAAGATCATCCTCTGAGTCTGCAGGAATGGCAGACGCGAGTTTGCCAATAGGGGCTACATCATCGTTCGGCAGTTGCTGGATGATCAGGAAATCGCCGTACTCAGACGGATGCTGGAATCCGAGGGGGATGGAGCGGAACCTGCCTACGGCAAGCGGGATGCGTCGGGTAAAGAGACCCGCTTGTCGGTCCACAACAGCCTGTCCGACTCACCCCCCTCCGCTGTCGTTCGCAGTCGGCGGATCGTGAAAACGATGGAAGCTCTGCTGGGCGACGAGGTGTACCATTACCATCACAAATTGATGGTCAAGCAGCCGGTCACGGGGGGTGCCTGGGAATGGCACCAGGATTATGGTTACTGGTATTACAACGGCTGCCTGTATCCTGATATGGCGAGTTGTCTGATCGCCATCAGCCCGGCGGCTCGGACTAACGGCTGCTTGCAGGTCATCCCCGGCTCTCACCGACTGGGTCGCCTGGATCACCAGCACGTGGGAGATCAATACCAGGCGGATCCAGATCGGGTCGCGGCGGCTCAACGGACGCACGGCCTGGTTTTCTGCGAACTGGAACCGGGAGATGCGATTTTCTTCCACGCCAACCTGCTGCATCGCTCCGACGCCAACACCAGCCAACAACCCAGGTTGTCCCTGATCTGTTGCTACAACACCCGGCACAATGATCCCATCGGCGCGGACAATCGCCACCCCAACTATTCACCGCTGGAAGCCTGGTCGGATCAACGCGCCAAACAGGCCATCCTGAATGGCTCGACCGCACGGTTCCCATTCGATGGGGAGATTTGAATGAAGCTCTGCATGCTGGGGTCCGGATTCATCGCCAGTTTTTATGCCAGGGCTTTGCAGGAGCATCGTGGCAAGGACTCGATCGAAATCGTTTATTCCCGGACCCGGGAATCCGCCGATGCCTTCGCACAGACCTGGTCGATTGCCAACGCCGTGGACGATCTGGAACAGGCGGTCGGCTGGCCCGACGTCGATGCGGTGGTCATCGGTTTACCGAATCATCTGCACGAGACCGCGGTGTTAGCCGCCGTAGCCGCTGGCAAGCCGGTGCTGTGTACCAAACCGTTGGGAAGAAATGCGGACGAGGCCTTACGCATGCTGCAAGGGACTGAACAGGCTGGTCTGTTCAATGCGTACCTGGAAGATCTGGTTTACACTCCCAAAACGCTGCAGGCCCTACGTTCCGTTCAGGAAGGGGCGATTGGTGACGTGTTCTGGGTCCGATCGCGCGAAACCCACCCGGGCCCTCACAGTTCCTGGTTCTGGAATCCGGAGCTGGCCGGTGGCGGAGCCCTGATCGACATGGGCTGTCACTGTATCGAAATCGGTCGCCACTTCATCGGCAAAGACGTTCGACCCGTGGAGGTCATGTGCTGGGCCGACACTCAGGTGCATCCGATTCCGGTGGAAGACCATGCCATCGGGCTGGTGAAGTACGAGAATGGAGCGATTGGACAGTTCGAAGTCAGCTGGTCCTTCCGCGGTGGTATGGACCTGCGGGATGAAGTCTCCGGAACCGATGGGACCATCTGGCTGAACCACTGGATGCGGACCGGTTCCGAGCTGTTTTCCGCCAGTTCCACCGCTGGCTACGTGGCCGAAAAAAGCGAGTCGTCGACGGGCTGGATGTTTCCGGTGGCCGATGAGCCAGGCGCGCTCGGTTATCGGGATATGTTTACCGACGTCCTGGACGCACTGGAGTCGGGGAATTCGCCACGCGAGAGTTTCTATGACGGTTACGTCGTCAACGCCATCATGGATGCTGCCTACCAGTCGGTCCAATCGAAGGCCTGGGAGCCGGTTGAGTTGCGGGTTTGGCGAGGGAAATCTGGATTGGAAAAGATTGCGGCCAGACGCGAATACGACGATCAGCACTGGTTGATCAAGGAAGAGCAAATGCCGGACGGCCGCCGGAAGACGATTATCAAGAATAAATTGACCGGCGAAGTCAGTCAGGTCACCCAATAACGCGAGGTTTCACCGTCGGTAAGCGGTGGTGCTGCACACCATATTGCCTCCGTCATTCAACCTTTTCCATTGTATCCCGTCCGTCATGGCAGATGGCACAAATCGGGAGGTCAAGGCTCCTGCCGCGACACATCGGTAATCAATCGGGAGGTCAAGGCTCCCGCCGCGACACAACTGCCCCGATGCCGGGCCATGCCAAAACAGGGGACAAAAAAACCCTCGGCAGATCACCGAGGGTGAGTGTGATTGGAAAAAGCTCGAAATCAGAGCGCTTTTCGTTGTCCCAGGAATAACGCGGGTAGGTCCTTGGTGACCTCGTACCGTCGGGGATGCATGCTGGTCAACTGGTCAAGTTCATGTTGATCGATCCAGACACCGCAACCGAGGGTGCAGCGTTTGACGTGGGTCCGGCGGAGCTGCGATAGCTTCATTCGGCCACCGCACCGCGGGCATTTCATATCTGTCTTGGTCCCTAACATTTTATTCACTTAACTGATCGACGCTGAGGCCGATCTGCAGAAGATTGGGTGGTAAACGTGAACCGGTATGACATACAAGAAGTCATCAGGTTCACTTATATATACGAATCGTCGGCAAGATTATCACCGACAATATGGGAGAAATAGCAAAAAAGGCGGATTGAATTCAACCCGAAATTAACGCCGCTTATGCGGGCGTTGGGACTTTGCTTGCGGCGTCATAAGCGTCGATGACAGCAGCCTGTCAAACCGCAGTCTAAACCCGCCAAACGGTGGGAATCTGCCGTAAAACTGGACACTGGCCGGAATGGGTCGGGGTACCAGCAGGGTCCACGTGTGATGATCGCTGTCGCACGTTTCAGAATTCGGGAGTACGTGCTCCTCGCCGTGTCAATGAGTGGCTTCCGGTACGAAATGCAGCGTAAACGCGAGTGTCTTGATGACCAGCCGGCCGCCGGCATCGACGTAGAAGTCGACCTCGCCCCGCTGCGGAACCCTGCCGCTACCGATCGCCGTCAGCATGAATTCGTATTGGCCGTTTTCGCTGATTTCGATGGGCATCGACTTTGAACCAAAGTCACACGCCAGCCCTCAGCAGGCGTTGTTACCGACAATGCGGATCGGGCGATTCGAGCGGTTGGTGACACGGACCGGAATCGCATGCTGCACACCCGGTACCGCTCCCTGCAGGCTGTCGGGGTCGGCAACTTCGATTGCCACCAGATGTTGACCCGAATTCGGAAACCACTCGGCCCCCATCATCAGGGCGGCGGCGATTGCCACCAGCAGCATTACCGCCCCGACAAACCGTACGTTCCAGGATCTCGCATTTCGCGTGGAAGACACTTTCGCTTCGCCAGCATCCACGATCGTCAATCTCCTCTGAATGTCAGTTTGACTCGAAAAGCCGGAAGCGTCTCCAAAATTATGCCAAGCACGCTCCGCCATGGCAACGAAAAAACGTCAGACGCCGGCGGAAAAGTAGCCCCGGCAGGGGGAAAGAGCAGCCGGCCGGCATTCGTTCCGGTTCCGAGCGATGTTCCGCTGTTGATTCCGGCGGCTGTCCCTCGCTCCAGGCATTCTGGGAAGACGAAAACAAGGTCAGGCTGCTTAAGGCAATGGAAGTGGAAGCTGCCAACCAGTATCCAGTCGCAGAATTCGAATTTGAATTTGATTTCGGCGATGACGTGGACGTGGTCTCCGGGCGATCGGCGCAGCCGTACCGATCGGCGAAAATCGGATTTGAAACCAGGCAATGGAAACCTGTTTATTCGTTTGTCTTTTATGAATCGGATAGTCAAAAAATCGAATGTGTGACCAACATTGAATACGATTCGTCTGGCAGGGTTTCGTTCCGGCGCGATCACCTCCGTTTTGTGGGAACAGAAATCGAATCGACGATAACGATGAATGGATTTCGATGGCACTCGGCGCCCAATCCGAGTGAATTCAGGTTGCCTCATTATGGTCTTCCCGAATTCAAGGAACGGCGAACAGGTTGGTCAACAATTGTGCTTCTGGTTGGGGCATGTGCCGCTTTGGTCATTGTCGGACTATGGATAAGAAAACGTTGAAATTCTGGGTCGATCGAAACGGTAAGCCGGTGCGGTCTTCGAGAAACGGTAGCCCGGTTAGGCGAAGGCAGCCCGTGGAAACCCGACGCTAGCGCGATCGGCTCACGCGGCCAAGCTGAGCCGACGACGCTAGCCGCGGGCGTCGAGGGCGGATGGGACGTTGGAGGGCGGATGGGAATCAGCACGCCGCCGGCTGTTATTTCTTCAGAAGCTGTAGGGCGGGTCGAGCGCAGCGATGACCCACCTTAAAGAATCACCCGTTGATGGGTCGTCGCTGCGCTAGACCCATCCTACCCGCTTCGAGAACCGGTAGATCGGGGAAGGCGAAACAGCAGGCTGCAAGAACCGGACGACCGGCGATGACCGAGACAGCTGGCCTGTGACGCCCGATTTGCTCCGCGGTTTCCCCGCTTGGGCCGCCATTTTCTTTCATTTCTTGATTGGCGCGGTGGTTGCAAAAAAAAAAATACTTTAACGTACAATAACTTCTGAACGGAATCAGGTAACGGATCATACATAGCTCACGCGGTTTACCAGCGAGTCACCCGTGGACGTTCGGGCCGCCAATCCCGGTGCAGTCGCCGACACGAATCGCAAAGATTTCGTGGTGTCTGACGGCTCTGGTCAACGGCGGTCGCAATCTCCCGGATCAAACACCGCTCAACGTCGATGCTTGGGTGAAGGCGCGATTGCCGACGAGACGGCGCGCGTTTGGCCTGAATCTGAGCGAAGCCACGCTGTTGATTCCGGCCTCCGTCCCTTCCTGCCTGCCGAACAAGGCATCAACGTCAACGGGCGGTTTTCCGCCAGGCTCCCGTTTTTGCTGATCGGTCTGCTGCTGGCGACCACGGCGATCGCCAAGCTGTGGATGCTGCTGACCGATTCCTTTGCCGATATCCGGGTCGGCATCCCCGGCGAGATCCTCTGGCTGAGCGTGGCGTTTGAAATCTGGCTGGCGTACGAGAATTTTCGGATCCGCGAGCGCTGTGTGCTGGCATTGATCAACACGGTAGTCTCCACCTCGTTTGCGATCTTTGCCTCGGTACGCTGGCTGCTGGGATACGGATCCTGCGGGTGTGCGGGGAAGCTGGAACTGCCGGCGTGGATTTTCATCGTCGTCGATCTGGCGATCGTGGCCTGGTTCACGGGTAGTGTCGCGAGACTGACGCAACTTCGCGGCGGCGTCAGGGAGCTTGTCCGCTGGTGGGGTGGCTGTTCGCCGGAAGTTCGCGGCCGATGGGTGGGGGTGGCGTTGTTCGGCGGCGCGATCCTCGCGATCCAGCTTCCCTTGGCGGCTCCGCTGCGGGCGGCGTTGCTGGGGGTGCCGCCCATTCAGGCGACGGTGCGGATGGACAGGGATCTGATCATCGCTCAGGAATCGAGCGGCCAGGCCGAACTGGGGAATCGTTCTTCGCAGCCGGCGAGGATCGTGGGCATGAATCGTTCCTGCCGCTGTTTTTGGCTGCAGGAACAGCCCGCCTCGAAACAGATTCCGGCTGGTGGCCGCATCTCATTGCCGTTGGTCATCCAACCTGAGAAAGCCGGCCCGCTTCATCAGCGGGTCGTTCTGTATTTGGAACACCCGGAACAGTTCCAGGTGATTGTTGACGTCGTTGGTCATGTAAGGGAGTAGCGCAATGAAAGGTTTCTGGTTGAATGTTTTTGCTGTAGCAGCAGCGTGCTTGGTGGGATTCTTCGGCTTCGTCAATACGTCCGCAGCATTGAATGTTGTTCCTCCAGGAAGTGCAAAGGAACTCTGTCCTAACAACAAATCCGGAACTAACTGCAAAAGTCCGGGACGCGTTTGTGCTTCGGTCCATACATGTACATGGACGCGATGTCCTAATTGTGGAGAATACAATTGTTTCTGCTCAAACGGGATTGATTAATGCGACGACTCAGGGCTGCATGAAACGGACTACCTCGAATCATGGCTGCAGGGATTTTTGAGCATGCGGGCAGAATGGGATCGCGGCACGATAGATTTTTGTATTGCGTGTTGATCGCCGCCGTGTGCGGTTTTTCCTCATGCAGTAAACGAACACCTGCCGAGATCGAATTCCTTCGATTCATAGATCAGCATGTGGTGTTGAGTAATCCGGCGAGCCACGAGTTTCGATCCATTCTGGTTCAGCGACCGTCGCCAAAATTCTATTCGACGTGTTGGGGTTGGGTGGACGGGCCCTACTCCTGCTTCCGCGTTGACCAAGGCATGCATGATTCAGTGCTTTTTGAAGCCGGGAAAGCGGCTAATCTCTCCGCGTTTGTCGATCGCCTGTCGGGCTTTCGCAGTCACTCGGAGTTTGACTGGATCAATGGAAAAAACAGAACGTATTCGTTTGGAGTCAAGCCGAACGAAAGTGGTTACACGCTCCTCGGTTACCAATGGGCGGATCCGGACAGAATGACATCCACATCCACGTTTCCCTTCGCCCTGATCTACGACCACTGCCTGATCAGGGATGCGCAGCAGCACTACGAACTTGTGAGCTTCGGAGAATCCAACCATCCTGAGTTTCCCGATTGCCGGCTATGCGAACTGAAAAGCAAGAACCACGACTTTCTGAACTCCGTATTTCTTCACACTCTGGACGGAAAATGCATGGGGATGATTTACAGAGACGCCCGAACGGGCGAAGTGACCGGAAAACATGTATTTGCTTACAAAGAAGTTCAAGGACAAGCCGTCCCCCTTGCAGAAAAAGTGTTTTTTCCAAATCAGGAAGGGGACCTTGTGTTAACAAGGCTGGAGCTGTTTTTGGATTGGAAGAAACACAAGGCAGTCCGCAAAGATGTCTGTTATTTGAGTCACTACGGCCTCCCGGAACCGCCCGTGCCGCAAGGGAGCAGGGCTAGGCTTGCTTGGTTTTGGGTGGCAATGTTGATTGCCATGGCAGCTGTCGGAGGGGCAATCTATGTCCGTAAAAGTCGCTCGACCTGATGGATTGGTCGATCATCAAATGGACGCAGCCGGGCTCACGCCTATGCAATTCTAGCTTCGTTGTTTGTCGACGGCCAACGTTGGGGGCCGTGACACGAATGTGCTGCTGTTTTGTCGTGAGAGCCTTGAAAACAAGAAGAACCGCCCCAGTTAGCTGTTCATGCCAGTAACAGCGATCCAGCAAAAACTCCGACACACTATTCACGGCCGTTTTCTTGTTTCACAAATCGATTGTAAAAGCGATAGACGTTTTGCCCTTGTTCGCCGCATTGGGAATTGCCGTTGCGTTGTCTCTTTTCAACGGAGCGATTGCAAGCCAGCGGAATGACGTCGATCTTGAAGATGTAGTAGCGTCTTTGTCAAAGAAACGACGGGAATTCGAGCGGTTTTTTTACATCACAAAAGTACGGGAATACCGGCCATATATGGACAGGGATGTGACTCGATACTCGCTGGCGTGGACCTTTCCGGGCAAGCATTGTCGGGTGCTCAGCATCAGCGTTAATACGGATGATTGGGAACAGGGTCTAAACGAACGAAAATGGAGTTCAGCGACTGACAATCAAGTTTTCCAGGGGCGATCGGCCATCCTTCGAAATCAACACTACGGAGCACACATCGTTAGGGGAGAGGGTAAATCCAAATGGTCAATTGGCAAGATCGACGAACGTAACCCTTGGAAATTACCGACTCCGCGTTTTCTGGGGACACTATTTTTGGTTAGTCCATATGACTGGCCGATCGATCAATTTCTTGAGCTTAAGGGTGTGACCGTAAAAAGCGTTGAACAGGACAACGATAACAAGGATTTGATCACAGTTCACTGCGATGCAAGGATCGCATCCAGCGAGTCACCATTTGGCGAGGAATTTGACGGATCCTGGAAAATGGTCTACAGCATTTCCCGCGAATTGATCATGAAGCAGACTTTCGAGGACCCTGGAAGCAGATTAGTCGAAGAGTTTCAGTTTGAAAATGGCGAACGCTTTCCGAGTCGATTTACTTCACACTTGAGATTTGACATGGAAGACGGAGAATCAGGCGATATCAATTACGAATACACGTTTCTTCGAATTGGCAATCATCAACTCCCGGATTCAGCATGCACTTTGACTTTTTTCGGTTTGCCGGAACCTCCAAGTGTTAAAAAAAACAGCGGCGATGCTTTTCGATTCGTGATGATAGCTGCGCTGGGAATGGCCGCCGTCGGTATCGTGATTCTTTATCTGAAAAGGCGGGCAAGTCGGTGAAGTCGCTTTGCTCTTTACTGAGCAAATCCGGTCTGACACTTGTCGAACTGCTGGTGGTCATGGCGATCATCGGGATTCTGGTGGGGATGCTGCTGCCGGCGGTTCAGGCGGTGCGGGAAGCGGGACGGAGATCGGCTTGCTCGAACAAGGTTCGGCAGCTGGCGCTGGGTCTGATGCATTACGAATCGAGCCATGGCCGGCTGCCGATCGGGCTGCGAACGTTTGATGCGTCTGTTCGGGCGCAGGGTCGGAACCGTACTACGGGATGTCCTGGATCACCCGCATCCTGCCCTTTATGGAACAGCGTGCGCTCTGGGAGCGGGCCGTTGAGGACTATCAGCAGTACCCGCTCCCGTTTCGTTCGCACCGGGGCATGCAAACGGTGCTGGAATCGGTGGGTTGTCCCAGCGATCTGTCGGCCGAACAGCTGCACTGGACCCATGACGGTTATCTGGTCGCTTGCACCGATTACCTGGGTGTCAGCGGTACCAATTACCAGGCTCGGGACGGACTGTTCACGTGGGACGAGCCCATCCGGCTGGCTGAAATTGCCGATGGTCAGTCGAACACGCTGCTGATCGGCGAGCGTCCGCCGTCCCCCGATTTCTGGTACGGCTGGTGGTACGCGACCGGCTCGGGAAGCGTCTCGACGGGCGACGTGACGCTGGGTGTGGCGGAGCTGAACCCGGCGACATCGGGCGGGATCGCGCCCTATCTGGAACAATGTCCGCCCGGGCCGTACGGCTTTATTCGTGGGAATAACGAGCAGTGCGACGCGCTGCATTTCTGGAGCTGGCATCCGGGAGGTGCTCATTTCGCGTTGGCCGACGGTTCGGTGCGGCTGCTTCGGTATGACATCGCGACTTCCACGCTGTCGGCGCTGGCCACCCGCAGCGGCGGCGAATCGGTCACGCTCGACGACTGAACCCTTCGAACGTCGCGGCGTCTTGCGATAACCCGTATCTTCCTGTGGTCGCGTCTTTTCGTTCCCATCAATCGGGAAAAATGAGTGCGGCACACGCCATACGTCAGTGCGATTCGCGTGGGGGGAGATTTCACTATTTCACCGGTGATGCTTTTGGCGTTTCATGAAATGCAGGAATTGACCTACAGTAGCGATATCGGCGGGCTGGGCCACGGGGTCATGCGAACGGTCACGGGACAGCTCATGGGACCATCGCCGGTACGCTGGTAACCGGAAAGGATTGACTTTGAACTCTCGGCTGTGGTGGTTGAGTACGTGTCTAAGCGGGTCGGTGCTGCTGCTGGCCATGGTCGATTGCCGGGCTCAATCGGTAGCGTCCCAAGCCGTTGTCGGTCCGTCGGCTGGTCAACGGCCTTCGGAAGTGGCGGAAGATGCCGCCTCCTATTCCATCTCACCCGAATTGAATCGATTCTTGACCGGGATGGTTTTGGAAAACATGCCGCATCAATACGAAGAGAAGAAAAAGTGGGGGCACCAGGTGCAGCGATGGGCCGGTTTCGAATTCCGCCGCGATGGCCCCGGCGGAAAACTGGAAACGCAGCGTAAATTCAAGATGGTCAACGATGGGACGTGGCGAAAATATAGCGCCGCCTTGATCGATCCAAACAAGAGTTTTTCGGTCAAGCTGCAGGAAATTTCCAGAACGCCCGAGGGCAAGACGGCCTTTCAGATCAGTTTTTCGACCGATTTAAAGATTGACGCCCGTCAGTCAAAATGGGTCCACGGCGTTCAAATGTACAGCATCAGTGCGGAAGGTCATGCTCGAGTCAATTTGAAGATTGGCTGCGAATTGGGTATCGGCATCGACTTCGGCCGCCTGCCGCCGGACCTGGTTTTTCAACCCACCATCACCGATGCCCAGATTGCGATCGAACAATTCAAGATTGACCGGATCAGCAAGGCGGGTGGCGAGGTAGCCGTTCAATTGACTCGACTGGCCCGTAAGGAGCTGGAGGAAAAAATTGACAAGAAGGAGCGCCGGTTGGTGGAAAAGCTGAACAAGAAGATTGCCGAGAACGAGCACAAGTTGCGCCTGTCGACGGCGGACGCGGTCCGGCTGAAATGGTATGGCCAGGCCAGCGAGTTTCTACCCGGCAATGTGCAGAGTGTTCTGGCCGATTGAGCAAGGCGACGGGCCGATCGACTTCAATGGTCATTGAAATTACTGAAATCGAGCCTGCGTCGGGGTCCGCTCATTGACCTGAATCCATTGTGCAGTTCGTTTGGTCGAGAGGCGAGAGTAACGCCCCCAGGGTGTACTGCGGACAGGCAGCAACATGCCATAGAATCGGGAGACGGAGGCTCCGTATTGATTCGTTGGCATTGGCAGCGGGAGAGACAACATGCAGACCGCAAGGGTTGGCGAATGCGTTCCTGCGTTCGAACTGGATTGCATCACCAGCGATGGGAAGCAACGTCGGATTGACGCAAAACGGATGCGCGGCTCGTGGACTGCCTTGGTGTTTTATCCTCGGGATTTTTCGTTCATATGTCCCACGGAAATTATTGCGTTCAGCAGCCGGATCGAGGATTTTCGCGAACGCAATTGCCATATCCTGGGCATCAGTATCGACGATCTGCCGACCCACGCCCGCTGGTTCAAGACGGCTATTGCGGATGGAGGCGTGGGGCCGCTGCGCTATCCTCTGGCGGCTGATATTGACGGCGTGGTCAGTCGCAGGTTTGGTGTGTGGAGCGAGCGACTGGGTTTGGCACATCGGGCTCTGTTCCTGATCGACCCGGACGGTGTGATCCAGTTCAGTCTGGTGCATGGCCCGAAGGTCGGGCGCAATGTGGATGAAGTCCTGAGAGTCCTGGACGCGTTGAAATCCGGGGGATTATGTCCCGCCAGCTGGACCGCTGCCGATGGTACTTTAAACGTGGAGGAGTTGTTGAAACCAGGCAGAACCTTGGGACACTTTCGCATCGAGCGGGAACTGGGAAGAGGCAGTTTTGGCAGCGTGGTGCAAGCCAATGACTTGAGATTGCAGCGTCAGGTTGCGCTCAAGATATTGCGAAAGAACCGCGGTTCCATGACCCGGAATCAGATGCTGAACGAGGCGCGGGCGCGGCGGTGGTCAGCCACCCCAATGTATGCACGGTGTTTTCGGTGGATGAAATCGACGGGCTGCCCGTAATTGTGATGGAGTTGCTAAATGGTCGACCTTTGTCGGAGCTGATGGATCGACCATGGGATGCGGAAGCACAAATCGACCTGATGCGACAGTCTGCCGGCGGTCTGGCGGCGGCCCATGCCGCGGGTGTGGTGCATGGTGACCTGAAGCCCGCCAACATCATCTTCGCTGACGATCGACCGGTCATTGTCGATTTTGGTCTCTCGTTCCCCGACGGTGCTTTCATGTTGCAAGGTAATCAGGCGGACGACGATCAGAACTTGCCGACGCAGAACTCGCCGGGTGTCACCGAGCGAACACCGGATCTGAATGCCTTGGGAGAACGGTCGATTGCCATTACTGCTACTGCGGACTCTGATGCCCGGTCCGATCTGGAAGCCACCGATTCGTGGACACTGGGGCATCCGCCTGCCGGCCAGGACCATCCCGTGGCTGGCACCTTCGCTTACATGGCGCCGGAAATGTTGTTTGAGAATCGGAAGGATCAACAGAGTGACATCTTCAGTCTGGGCCTGATATTCCTGGAGGTGATCACGGGCCAGCGAGACCGACTGGGAAAGTCGATTGGCGAAATTGCGGCCAACTTGAAACGGACCGACCTGGCGGAGTTTCTTTGCAGCGATGTGGGTGTTCCCATATCGCCCACGATCCGCAGGATGTTGTCCAGGCGTCCCGAGGAACGACCGGTAGCGGCCGACATCGAAAGCGCATTGTCCGTCCGATCCACCTCCAGCTGAAGCCAGCCGGGAAATTTACGCTACCACCCTAAAAAGCGCTCGGTTGTTTCTTTCGCCACGGTCACGATACTGTTATTTTCGAAACCGATGCAGTGTCTGTAGCAAGGGAGCCAAGATGAAATCGAGCTGGATGATTCAATGTGCATTTGCGTTGCTTCCTGGATGCTTTGGATGCCTTGCGACGGCTGATGAATTCAAGAGTGGCATCGTCTGGCCGCAGCCGCCGGTGATCAATCCCGGGACGACCGGCACGGCGCCCTCGGATGCCATCGTGCTGTTTGATGGAAAGGACCTGTCTCCGTTCGCGGGCGGAGAAAACTGGATCGTCAAGGACGGTTATGCCGAAGTCGCGAAGAACAGCATCCGGACCAAACAGGCGTTCGGCGATTGCCAGCTGCATCTGGAATTCGCTACCCCGGCGGAAGTAAAGGGTCAAGGTCAGGGACGCGGCAACAGCGGCGTGTACCTGATGGGCAAGTACGAGGTTCAGATCCTGGACTCCTATGACAACCAGACCTACTACGATGGCCAATGTGGCGCCGTTTACAAACAGCAGCCGCCCAACGTCAATGCGTGCCGCGGCCCGGGAGAGTGGCAGTCTTACGATATTATCTTCACCGCTCCCCGATTCAACGAGGACGGCCGCGTTGAGAGTCAGGCGTTTGTGACCGTACTGCACAACGGCGTGTTGATCCACAACCATCTGCCGTTGCAAGGAGGTACCTTCTGGGATCAGCCTGCTCATTACCAACCCCATCCGGAAAAGTTGCCGCTGGTGATTCAGAATCACGGGAATCCGGTACGATTTCGCAATATCTGGATCCGGGAGTCGATTCAGCCGCTGGTCGGTCGCCAGCCCGCCGATTCCGAACCGTCGGCGGAGGGTGATCCTGCGGAAAGCAACAACGACCAGGGCGCCGGCGAAGCGGTCGGCAAGGAATCTGTGGGCCATGAGCAGGGTGACCAGGCAGCGGACCATGCCACGGGCTTGCGATCCGCGGCCGATTCGCCGCTAGTGGCGGCAGCGGGAGCTGCGTGGTAGATGGCAGCTCGACAGCACGCGGCCGATGGCGACGTCCCACCGGGCCATCCGCTGCAGGCCTGGTGCGATGACCGACTGATCACGGCTCCCGCCGATTCCATTCTGGTTGATCTGCAACGATCGATCGGCGCTCATCTGGCATTGGTCGGGACGAACGAATACCTGTTTGATGCTGGTTTGCGGGTCGCCGGCAACCCGCTGGGTTTCAGTGCCAATCCACTGTTTGCAGCTTGTCAACATCTGGAATCCTGGACGGGCGATTATAGGACGAAGAACGTTCAGGCGATTGCGGGTGCCTTTCGCGAATTGTTGAGCCGGCTGTCGGGCGGTTCAAGCTATAACCATCACGTGCACTTCTGTGCGTCGGGCTCGGAAGCGGTAGGAATTTCACTCGGCCTCTGTTTCGCCAATCGGTCCCGTCCACATGCCCATCGAGTGCTGGCCTTTGAGGGGTCGTCGCATGGCGGCACGCTCGTCGCGTTATCGGCTGGTGCGGACCGACAACAGCGCGAGCATAATCCGTGGCCCGGATGCGAAGCCGTATTGGCCCCTTATCCGGAGATCCAGATCGGGGATGTGGATCCGCCACCGTTTGGATCGGAGTGGCTTCGACATTGGTCTCAACGGGCACCCCCTGCGATCAACGACCCACGTTGGGAACAGATGCTGGGGAGCGAAGCGGATGAACAGGCGATCGCCTTGTTACATGCGGAGATTGAATCGCTGACGGTGGTTCGTGAGATACTGGAGAGCGATGAAATATTTGCGATTCTGGCCGAGCCCATGCAGTGTGAAAGGGGCGATCGATACTCGTCGTCGCGATTCCATCACGGCCTGTGCGCTTTGGCGAATGCCTACGGAGTGCCCGTCGTCTACGACGAAGTTCAAACCGGCTTTCACGTGGGAAGACGATTTTTCTGGCATCAGCAGTTTTCGCTGCGTGATGCCGACGATCAACCCTGTTCGCCCGAGGTAATCGCTTGCGGTCAACCGGGCCAGGTTGGCATCGTGATCAGTCGGCGGCCGGTTCCGCATCACGAGTCGTTTTGTCCCGCGTCGCTGATTCGCGGATACGTGACGGCGTCCATCATCGAGCAGTTCGCGACCAGAATTTCTGTCATCGAGCAGCAAGTCCGGGAACGACTGACAGCGGCCGTTCACGATTATCAGCCAGCGATTGGCCATCCGCGTTCGCAGGGAACGGCATTCGCGTTCGATTTTGAGGATCCGCAGGGGTTAAGAACGTTCGTTAAATCCTGCCAGGATGCGGGAATCCTGCTGCGCCCGGCGGGTGATCGGACGGCGCGGTTTCGATTGCTTTTGTCCAGCAGCGAAGCTGAGATCGAACGACTTTGGATGAAGCTGAACCGCTGTTTGGAGTCTGTCGTGGCGGGTACAGCGATCTCAGACGACCCGCTGCCGGGCGATGCGGCCGGGGAACCGTCGATCGAACCGAATGCGCTCAGTTTTGATTTTCAGCTCAACCTGGCCGATTCGAAATTGGCGACGATAACCGAATTCGATCCGAAGACGCGAGACATTGGCAACTACCTGAAGGCGCAACTGCGGAATCTGCCGGGCGCCGACCAGATGGACTTCATTCAGCTCAACTCGGCCAATTATCCAGACTACCGCGCTTCCATCCTGCAGATGCAGCAGGAGGTATATGAGCCGGTCCGACAGAGCCCACCCGAAGCCTTCGATCGGTTGTTCGAGAGCGAGCATCCGATCGAGTCGCCTGCCCTGTTACTGATGACTGGTCAACGTATCGTGGCGATGGCGTTTTGCGGTCCACTCAGTTGTTTTCAGCAGGAGCGAGGCGTTTCTGACGACCCGTATTTAAACGACGAGAGAACGTTTTACATGCTGGACTTGACGGTCGCTCCCGAATTTCGCGGGAAGGGACTGGGCCGCGTGATGAAGAACGCGATCGCGTTGCTGGCCATCAACCGCGGTGTCAACGCGATTCATGGACGCAATCGTGACCGACTGGCCCGGGCCATGTGGGCCATCAATTTAAGCCTGGGAAGTTTCGAGCAGCGACATCTGTTCGACGATTATCCGGACAATAAACCGCACCGCGATTGCCTGTATTATCGTTGTCCACTGCAGTGGCAGGTGGGTGCACCGCGACCAGCGCTTACGTTTCCCGGCCTGGATGCGGGTCGTCTGAATCGGGAATACCTGGCTCGCAACCTGCCGGCGCTCGTCAATCCGATTGGCTTTCCCGGTTTCGTCACCGAGAACTTTGTCGACGACCTGTTGACGGTCAGCCAGACGCTGCCGGCCGAATTGCGGCATCTGTATTTGGCCAACAGCCTGTCCGAGGCGATGGATAAACTGGTTCAGGCGATCCGGTCCGAACGAAAGTCGGCAACACGGTTGTTGACGCTTCGCGGACATCGGTTTGGCGTCGGTACCTTTCTGACCCGCACCCTGTCGGGTGTGGGCGATCCGTACTTCGAGGTGGCCAGGATGGAACCGGACCGCGTGATCGACGATCTGCCAAGCCAGCTCGAGGCGGACGACTGTTTGGCCGTTTTTGTTGAGACGAATCGAATGCGGGACCGAGAGGAACTGCTGCGACAATGCGTTGCCATCTGCCGGGACCAGGGGGTGCCTGTCGTCTTTAATGAAACCAGCGCGCGATTTGGAACGTCGGCCCAACTCAGCCGGCAGCCGGAATTGATGCCCGATGCGGGTGTCGCCTGGCTGGGGGGCTCGACGGCGTTGGCGTACTTACGGGACTGTTTTTTCGTCGATGATCCGCTATCGTTGACTGGCAACTGGAACGGCGACGGCTACGCTCTGGCCAGATTCGCCGAAACGATGCGACAACAACGGACCAATGCGAAAACCAACTGAATTGGTAACGCTGCAGGACGGCAACCAATGATTGACTGTGGATTTCCAATTATCCGGTACGAAGCCGGGCAACCTCCGGAAGCGTGGGGTCGTGCTCACGGAGAATCGTTTCGAGATGCGATTCGGGAACTGGCGGATATTCGAGCCAGTTTGATGTTCGAAAAAAACCCCGGATTGCAGGGCGACGTAATCGACCAGTTGGCACGGCAGCAATGGGAAGCGACGCGGCAGTTTGACGCGCCGCTGACCGCGGAGTTGCAGGGGATTGCGGACGGTGCGAGCATCGCGATCACGGACCTGGTGATCCTGAACAACTACACCGATTTTCGGGACATCCAGGTGGATGATCAGGGTTGCAGCCTGGCCTACGTGAATAACGGTGGTGGCCCCGTCGTGGGGCAGACGTGGGACATGCACGGCAGTGCCAAGCGATATTGCTGCTGCATCGAGCTGCCGGAGGACGATACCCGTGGCCGTGTCGTTTTATTCAGCGCCGTTGGTTGCGTGGGGATGATGGGCTTCAATTCCCATGGTGGGATGCTGGGCGTGAACAATATCAATACCGATGGGGCCGTACCCAGCGTGATGTGGCCGGTGATCGTCCGTCGGGTCCTGGATCAATCGACGCATCAGCAGATGATTCACTGGTTGACGACATCGCCCAAGACCTCGGGTCACAGTTATCTGATCGCGGTGCGTGACCATGCCGAAATGTGGGAAGTGGCACCCGGTTGCCACGAGCGTGTGGACCGGAAGTTACCGGGAGAAACAGGCTGCATGTTCCACACGAATCACTGTTTGGGAGAACAGATGATCAAGCGGGAGGTAGCCGTATCCCAGAACTCGACGACACATATCCGGTTCGAATTGATGAAACAGAAAATTGGCGCCGTCAGCACCCTGGACCAGATGTATGAACTGATGAACGATCACGAGAATTACCCCAAGAGTATCTGTTCCAACTTCCAAAGCGATTCCCAGGATCCGTCGATCACCTGCGGGGGGGCGATCGGCGATCTGGAAAGTGGCCGGGTGAAAATGTGGCGGGGTGATCCGTTATATGATGAAAACTTCGTAGCACACGATTTCCAGATGTGACGCAAGCATGAATTTCTTCTACTCGTGGTCGGCCCAAAAGACGGTTGTCGATTTCCAGGTGCAGGGGGCCGAACACGACGAGTTCCTACTCCAGGACGGTCGGCGGATCTACGACTTCATCAGCACCAGCTTTCAAGCCAACTTCGGACACTCTCACCCTCTGATCCGCCACCGCATCCAGGAACAGCTGTCGCGGATGCCGATCGCCTCGCCGAAAGCCACCTTTGACCTCAAGACGTCCGTTTCCGAACGGTTGAATGCCCTGGTCAACCGCGGACCGGGAAAGATCTTCTATACCGTCAGCGGTGCAGAATCTGTTGAAAACGCCCTCAAGATTGCCAGGCAAATTACCGGTCGGACGATCATTCTGGCACGACAGAAAAGTTATCACGGGGCGTCGTTGGGTGCATTGTCGGTGACCGGTGATTGGCGGAACACACCGCACCTGACTTTTGACGAAGGGACGGTACGGATACCCGAACACGATGACGATCCGGATCTGGAGCAACTGGAACGGACAATCCGATCGACGGGGGCGGAGAACATTGCCGCGGTCATCCTGGAGCCGATCAGTGGCACCAACGAAATGACCGTGCCTCCGGTTGCCTGGATGCAGGGTATTCAGCGAATTTGCCGCGACCACGGTCTCCTGTTGATTCTGGACGAAGTGCTGGTCGGGTTTGGGCGTTGTGGCCCCGCGTTTGCATTCCATGATTTTGAACTGCAGCCGGACCTGGTCTGCATGTCCAAGGCTATCAGTGGCGGCTACATCCCGTTTGGAGCGGTTTGGACATCCGCTGACATTGCCCGTAATTACGACAACGAAGTACTGTGCTGTGGCTTGACCAATTACGCCCACCCACTTGGCCTGGCCGCCCTGGATGCGGTGTTGGAAACCTTTTCGGACGAGGAATTTATGGAACAGAAGTCAAAATTGTCCGAGCGCTTTGCCGACGCCTGTCGGGCCTGGCAAACGATTGACGGCGTGCGAGAAGTGCGGGTGCGGGGTCTGATGGCGGCTGTTTTTCTGGACCGGCCGGCCCCCTCATGGCAAACCGCTTTTGATCACGGACTGCACATTTTCAGCCGGGATAATTTCTCGATCCTGGCTCCGCCCTACGTTTCCACGGGGGACCGGCTGTTACAGGCCATGCAGACATTTGAGCAGCTATTGAGGCAAGTAAACTGATGCGATCGAAAGTCTTTTCCAGTGCGGCCGAAGCCTTGCACGATCTGTGTGACGGCATCAGCTTGATGAGCGGCGGCTTTGGTTTGTGTGGGATTCCCGAAAACAGTATCCAGGAAATCGTCCGGCGGGGTATCACGGATATTCACGCCATATCCAACAACATCGGTAACGCCGGCCAGGGTTTGGCCTGGCTGCTGAAAAACAAACAGATTTCCCGGGCCACGTGTAGCTACGTGGGAGGCAATCCCGATCTGGAGGCGCAAATGTTGGCTGGCGAAGTGGACGTGACGCTGGTTCCGCAAGGAACCTTTGCCGAACGGATCCGGGCGGCCGGCATGGGCATTCGCGGTTTTTATACTCCCGCCGGCGTCGGCACCCTGGTCGCCGAGGGCAAGGAAGTTCGCCAGTTCGATCGTCCCTGCCTGCTGGAATATCCGCTTCACGCGGATTTCGCCATCATCAAGGCCCAGATCGGTGACCGCTACGGCAACCTGTGGTTCAAGGAAACCGCCCGTAATTTCTCTCCGTTGATGGCGATGGCGGCAACCACCACCGTGGTGGAAGTGGAAGAGCTGGTGGAATTGGGCGGAATTCAACCAGAAGATGTCCATTTGCCCGGCGTTTTTGTACAGCGGATTTATCAGGGAACCGATTACGAGAATACGATCGAAATTCCTGTTTATGCCGATCATTCGCAGTAATCCATCGGCCAAATGGAGAGACGGCGATCATGGCCTGGTCCATATAATGGCATGCGACAGAAAGCCAGGTTTCAGATATAGCCTTGGGTGGCCCGGGAAACGTAAACTGTAAGGGGGTCCGGAGGGATTCCGATTCCAGATCTGCCGATGGTTTCAGGCACCGCGAGGTTTCCATTCAGGACAACGATTCATGATTCAACAAATTGCATCATCGGCCGCCAGGTCGATTGACCATCGAAATTTCCGGGATGACGAATTTTGGCAAGCCATTCCCGCCTGGAAAGATATTTCGCGGGATCAGTTTGGCGACTATCTCTGGCAGGCGAAGAATTCCGTCAAGAAACTGTCCGAGGTGAAAGAGGTTCTCGGTCCGCGGATCGATGACGGTTTGATGGCGGACATCGCGGCGGGATTGAAGATCGCGCCGATGAATATCCGCATCACGCCATACGTGTTTTCGCTGATCGATTGGGACGACCCGGTCAACGATCCGTTGCGGAAGCAGTTTCTTCCGATCGCCTCGCAGATGCTGCCGGACCATCCGTATTACCTGGCCGATTCCCTGTATGAAGACGTCGATTCGCCGGTCCCGATGTTGACGCATCGCTACCCGGACAAGGTCTTGTTCCTGCCGTTGACGACCTGTCCCGTGTATTGTTCCTACTGCACTCGCAGTCGCATCATTGGTGGCTCCACGGAATCGGTGGAAAAAGAGACCTACGGTGCCAATCTGGGTCGAGCGGAACAGGCGTTTCAATACATCGAGCAGAACGAGACGATCGAGGATGTGGTGATCTCCGGTGGTGACGCTTTCAATATGACTTACCGCCACATCAGGGAAATCGGTGAGCGGTTGCTGGGGATCGACCATATCCGTCGCATTCGCTACGCGACCAAGGGAATTGCGATCCTGCCCCAGAAAATCACTTCGGATGAAAAATGGATGGAAGCGTTGCTCGATATCCATCGGCTGGGTAAGGAGAAATTCAAGTCGGTGGTGATCCACACCCATTTCTCGTCTCCCAATGAGATTACGCAATGGAGCCTGGATGCTATGAAGCGGTTGTTTTCCGAGGGAGTCACGGTCCGAAACCAGGCCGTCATGCAGCAGGGCGTCAACGACCAAACCGACCTGATGATCCGGATGAACAAGGGACTGGCGTACATGAATATCCAGCCCTATTACGTATACATACACGACATGGTGCCTGGCTGCGAGCATTTGCGAACGACCGTGGCGGAGGGAGTCGAGCTGGAAAAACAGCTCCGTGGTTGCTGTGCCGGTTTTAATACGCCCACCTTCGTCTGCGATGCTCCGGGAGGGGGCGGCAAACGCCATGTCGCTTCCTACGAGTATTATGACCAGGAGAACGGCATTTCAATCTGGCGGGCGCCCAATGTGAAACCCGGCGAGTTGTTCCTGTATTTCGATCCATTGCATAAGCTCAGCCGCGCTGCGAACCAACGTTGGTCCGACCCCACCCAGCGGGAGAACATGATCAATCACGCCATTCACAGCGTCGATATCCGGTTGACGCCGAAGGAAATGCAGAAGATCAGCAAACGATTGGAATCCGCTGCGAATCTGCACAAGTAGATCCTCGATTGGCGTGACCAAGGCGTCATCCAAGCGTCCTGAAATGGATGCGCCCGCCTGCGGCTGGTTGCGAGGACCGTCCGTTGGATAGAACGGGCCAGGCACCAGTTTGTGCTGTTCGGCCATCGGTCAACCAGTAGTTTTTCGACCGGAAATGGCAAACGGCCCGTTAGTGCGACTCACACCAGGGAAACCATGAATACGGAAATGCAAAAGGCCGGTTGGTCCAAAGCGGAACTCGCCGACCAGGTCATCGATCTGCTGGGCGACGGTTGCAGTCTGAATCTGGGCATCGGCATGCCGACCCTGATTGCGGAACGCATTGCAGCTGAAAAAGGAGTCGTCATTCACTCGGAAAATGGCGTCCTGGGAATCAACGGGCGTCCGACTCGCGAAACGGTTTCGCAAACGTTGATCAATGCGGGCAAGGAGACGGTGGCGGTCGGAGAAGGTGCCAGTTTTTTTGACAGTGCCATGAGCTTCGGCATGATTCGCGGCGGCCACATTGATTATTGCGTACTGGGCGGCATGGAGGTGGATGTCGAAGGTAATCTGGCAAACTGGATGATTCCCGGCAAGAAGGTGACCGGCATGGGGGGAGCGATGGATCTGGTTCACGGGGCCAAACAGGTCATCGTCATGCTGACCCACTTTTCCAAACATGGCCAATGCAAACTGGTCCGACGGTGTGCGCTACCGCTGACGGGAACGAAAGTCGTGAACAAGATCGCTACGGAACTGGGGTTGTTTGAAGTTACTGGCTCCCGGTTTCAGATTCTGAAGTTGGCGACGGGAGTCGAAAAATCCGATCTGGGAATCGAACCGCAGTTGTTGGAGGGGTAGTACAAGTTGCCTGGATGGGCTCTCGGTGACGCCGAAATCCTTGCACACCGCGCATGAAAAAAGCTGGAAACCCGGAAGAGCGACTAAACCTGGGGTGGGTTGGGTTTCCAGCCTTGCCCGCAGCAGTACCGCGGGCAGTGAGGTAAGGTGGAGCAGGCCGAAGGAGGCAATAATTTCGGGAGATCAAGAATGTCGACCCGCTCCATCAAACAACAATGCAACCCACGTGCCAGATGCACATGATCGGCAAATTCCGAACAATCGGCGTGGTTGTCACCAAAAAAGCGGCGACCCGTTTCTCGAATTGAGATGGTTGTCTCGAATTGAGCTAATTGGCGGTCGCCGCGCGAAGCTCTGGTGAACTTCACTCTGATGAACTTCATGAAGGGAGCTTATTGCGGTTTACAGCGAGTAACGTCTTTTCGTTCCCATCTATCGGGAAAAGGAGTGCGGCACTCGCTACACGTCCGTGCCACTCGCTTTAGCGGATCTGGCCCCGCACAATGACTCGTCCCCGCCGCGTAATGATGACCCGGCCGGATGTATCGCAGCATGCATAGCAGATGTTGGCGACCTGGCGTCCAAACGCGCCGCTGCGCCAGGTCACGGTGGGTGCCTGGTCCGCGCAACAGGCGGGTACGTTCAGGCAGACTTCGTGCACACAGCCACAGGGATCGGTCAAACAGACCGTAACGGAGACCGACGGCGGTGGGCAACAACGGCAACAGTCGTTGGCACAACAGCCCGAACAGCTGTATGAGGGAGCCGCGTTCATGGGAACGCCTTGATAGGAATCGTCCAATGTCAATTGATCGGATTCCATGTAGGGCTGTTGAATCGACGGGGCCGTTCCATCCACCAGCGGCGTGGGGACCTGGCGACCGGAAGTCCAAGGCGTCAGTACCGATTGTTCCTGCATCTGGCGGAAGGGCGCAGAAGTGAACGCACTGCGCATTGGTCGGATCGTCTTGCCGTTCCGGGTGTCGGTCGATTCGTAGGCCACGACGCTTGATACAAAAACGATGCTGAGAAGGACGGCGGCCGCTTTCATGGTGAATGTCTCCTGAATAGGGTGTCCCGAACTGTCTGGGCGAGTTGACGAACGATCGGTTCGTTTTTAGCTGATTACATTCATTCTAACTCGCCGATCGGCCGCGCGAAGGCAAAAGACTGTCAATTGATCGGATGACAGCAAAGGTGGAAAACGTCGACTCCAAGATTCACTGGGGAGCGGATCCCGAAGGGGCGAATGGGTGGCTGCTGGCCATGTCCAGAGTTCGCGTTCCAAACTGCGGGATGGCAACGATTTGGGATGGCTGGGCGAGGAGGTCATGGCATTATTTGTTGGGCCTGCAAGTGTCACTCTGAGGGGTTCCGGAAGAAGCATGACGTAATCGGAAATTTCCGAAGAATTGCCAACCGTCCGCGCGAAAAGATCATGCCCCGCTGATTCGGACCCGATAAAGAGACTATCATCCCAAAGTTAGTCGATATGCCTGCCCATCCGCAACAGTACGAAATTCAAATCGACGGCTCGTGTCGTTGCTGTACGTGTTGTTGCGCATCCTGCGAGGGGGCACTTCGTTAGTCGATTGCAAAATTCAATTGCAAAGATCGCAGGAGTGACCTGCGATCTTTTTTTTTGCTCTTATCAAAACAGGCCGCCGCGGTAACGAAAACTGTAATGAACAAGTCACCAGATTTTGAACGACTGATGCGCATCGACTTGCCGGCTCCACAAGTGTCCCCGGAGAGTCCACCGATGCGATTGGTCCAATGGTCCATTGAGCATTTTGCGGATCAGCGAATGGTCATGACGACCGCTTTTGGGATGGAAGGTTGTGCTCTGATTGACATGTACGCCCGGTTCACGTCTTCGTTGACGGTGGCCTACATCGATACCGGCTTTTTTTTTGCGGAAACAAATCAGCTGATCGACCAGATCAGGCTGAAATACCCGCACCTGAAGATCGTCAAATGGGAATCGCCCGTAACAGTGGAACAGCAGAATCACCGTTACGGTGAGTCCCTTTGGAAGAACAACCCCAATCTATGTTGCCATGTCCGCAAGGTGGCCCCGATGAAGTTGAACGTTCACGCGTACCAGTTCTGGATTAGTGGGCTCCGGAAAACCCAGTCGCAGCATCGCGCGGATACGCAGGTCCTGACCTGGGACTGGAAATACCAGGTTCTCAAGTTCTGTCCGTTGGCCCACTGGACCCGCGGTGACGTCTGGAAATATGTGCAGGAAAACGAAGTGCCTTTCAACCAGCTGCACTTGAAAGGCTTTCCCAGCATCGGCTGTACCCACTGTACCAAACCGGTTCCGGGCAGTTCACCGGAAACGGATTCGCGACAGGGGCGCTGGCAGGGTAGCGACAAAACCGAATGTGGTCTGCATTATTCCATCTGATATTCTCATTCTCCAACCTTTCGGTAGCCACTGAACATGAGCGAAGTCAATTTCAACAGCACTCACGCGGCAAACGACGCCCAGCCATCCAGGGTAGAAGCGGCCAAGCAGACCAGTCGGTACCTGCGAGGCAGCGTCGATCAGGTACTTGCCGATCGGCAAGTGGATCACTTCCAACACGATGACCTGCAACTGTTGAAGTTCCACGGAACGTACCAGCAGGACGATCGAGATCTGAGAAAATCGCGACGAGCCCAGGGACTGGACAAGGCCTACAGCTTCATGCTGCGGGTGACTCTGCCAGGAGGTCGTTTGACGGCACAGCAATATCTGGATCTGGATCGCATGGCGGATGACTTTGCCAACGGGACGATTCGCCTGACGACGCGGCAGGCCGTTCAGTTCCATGGCGTATTGAAAACGGATCTGCGAGAGACCATACGACAGCTCAACGAATCGGCCATGACCACGCTGGCCGCCTGTGGTGATGTCTGTCGCAACGTAATGGCATCGGCTCCTCCTTTCGAAAACGAAGTCTACGAGACCGTTCGCTCCGTCGCCAACGAGATTGCCATCCAGTTGCGCCCCGCCACCAACGCTTACCACGAAATCTGGATCAATGGCGAACCACAGATCAACAGCCGCGAGGAGGAACCGTTTTACGGCGAATTGTATCTGCCCCGTAAATACAAGGTGGGCGTGACTGTCATGGGTGACAACCAGATCGATATCTACTCGTACGATGCTGGTCTGATTGCGATCGTGGAAAACGATTCGATTGTCGGATTCAATGTACTGGCTGGAGGTGGATTGGGCATGAGCCATGGTCGCCAGAATACGTTTGCCCAGCTGGCCCACGAAATCGGTTTTGTTGCGCCCGAACATGGCGTGGCGGCGATCAAGGTTATCGCTTCGATCTATCGGGACTTCGGAAATCGGTCGGATCGCAAGCAGGCGCGGCTCAAGTATCTGATCAACGATCGGGGATTGGAATGGTTCCTGGACGAATTTCGCCGGCGATCTGAATTTCAGGTTCAGGCACCCCGGGTCTTGCCGCGGATCGAGTTGGAAGACTGGCTGGGCCCGCACCGTCAAAACGAAAAACTCTGGTTCTACGGCCTGTTCGTGGAAAACGGCCGAATCAAGGACGATGAGAACAAGCGACTGCGAACGGCCATTCGTCGCATTGTGGTCGAAACCAATTGTGGCCTCACGCTCACGGCTCAACAGAGTCTGATTTTCACCGGGCTGACGAAAAACCAGATCGAGCGGGTGGTCAGTATCCTGGAACAATACGGTATCGAAACGGCCGAACAGCTATCGTCCGCCGTGCGTTACTCCATGGCCTGCCCTGCCCTGCCCACCTGTGGCATGGCCGTTGCCGAATCGGAACGTGTAGCGCCGCAGCTGGTGCGTGAACTGGAATCACTGTTGGAATCGGTGAGTATGCGTCACAGTCCGTTGACGTTTCGCATGACCGGCTGTCCGAACGGTTGCGCGCGACCCTATACCGCGGACATCGCGCTGGTGGGCCGCCGTCCGGGAATTTATCACCTGTTCGTTGGCGGGCGACTAGCCGGCGATCGCATGGCGGATCTGTACGCCGCGGATATCAAGATGGAAGACGCGATCGAGGTACTGCGTCCCCTGGTGGAACAATGGGCCCGGCAGCGACGGCCGCAGGAGGGTCTGGGCGATTTTTACCAGCGAGTGCTGGGCCGATCGCAGCCGCGACAACGTCTGACCGGGAAGGAAATGGCATCGCTGGAAACCGTCCAGGCTCAACTGGTTCAATTACAGAGTCGGCCCCAGCCAAGAGCCGCATCCTAGCAGAGCCGTATCCTAGCCAGGCAGATGACTGGGGGTGTGGCAAGTCGGCGGCCCTCCGATAGTGACCGGAAACAGGAAATCGAAAACGAGCGTGATGATTCCAACAGGGACCCCCATGCCAGGACCGAAAGCAACCATCGATAGCATGAAACGGACGGCACTGGTTCTGGCCACGCACGGTTCCACCCGTGATGAGCGCACTAATCAGGCCATGTTCCGATTGGCGGAACGTGTCGCGCGGTCCTCGGGTTTTGCCCGGGTCACGCCGGCCTTCCTGGATGGCCAGCCAAACGTGCTTGATGTAGCCTCCGAATTGTCGCAGCCTCAATTGATCGTGGTCCCCTTCATGACCAGTTCAGGCTACTACACCAACGTCGTGTTTCCGCGGGCCTTCTCACGTGCCGCTGGCCTCGTGCGGATCACGCCGCCGATCGGCGTTCACCCGGCACTGGCGCAACTGGTGGGTCAACGACTGGATCGAATATTGCAGCTGGACCAGGCTGACCCGAACAGCGTGGTCGTTGTCGTGGGGCATGGTACACGGAGAAACGTGAATTCGTGCCGCACCACGATCGACCTGGTGAAGCAGCTTCGTTTACAACGTCCCGGCCAGCGTATTGAATTTGCCTTCATCGATCAAAACCCGGGGCTCGATCACGTCACGCGAAAATTGCGCACGGCGAACTGCATCGTGATTCCCTTCCTGATGAGCCTGGGTCCCCACACGACCGAGGATGTGGCTCAGGCCTTTGGTCTGCCATCGCTGTCCGACATGGTGTTCGAAAGCGAATTCGAATTCCCTTACGTTGCCCGGCCGTCGGAAACCGGTGGCGAGCCGAGAATGGTGATCTTCGACGCGCCAGTCGGCACCTATCCGCTATGGGCGGAACACGGTACGGCCCTGGCGGTGCAGGAATTGGATCGCATTCAGTCTCAACAATGGGAGTCGGTTGGATGATACGACGTGCTGGTGAAGTCTATCTGGTGGGTGCTGGTCCGGGCGATCCGGAGTTGTTGACGGTCAAGGGACTGCGATTACTGCAGTCAGCCGACGTGGTCGTGCATGATCGGTTGATTGGCCACGAGCTGTTGGGTCATTGTCGCGACGATGCGGAGGTGATTGACGTGGGCAAATATCCTGACCACCATCGCATCAGTCAGCAGCAGATCAATCAGATCCTGGTGGCGCGGGCTGGCGCGGGCTTAATGGTGGTGCGGTTGAAGGGTGGCGACCCGTTCGTATTCGGCCGCGGCACGGAGGAATTGCAGGCCTGTCGCGCGGCTCATGTGCCGTGCCAGGTGATTCCGGGTGTCAGCAGTGCCATTGCCGGGCCGGCCAGCGTCGGCATACCGGTCACCAGTCGGGGGGTTGCGCGTTTCCTTCGCGGTGGTCACCGGCCGCACCGATCCCGGGTTGCCGGATCACACGATCGATTTTCAGGCGTTGGCCAAAATCGATACGGTGGTATTCATGATGGGTCGCAGCAATCTGCGATACCTTGCCGAGGCCCTGCTGGCTGCCGGACGCGATGTGGCGACGCCGGCAAGTTGCGTTCAGAATGCCACGCTGCCCGACGAGCAGGTCGTGACAGGCAGTCTGGGTGACATCGCCGATCGAGTCGATGCGGCGGGCTTGCAGAGCCCCTTGGTGACGATTGTGGGTGAAGTGGCCGGCATGGTTGAAATGGCGGTTGCACCGCGGGAACGTTCCCCGTTACCCCGATCGAACGCGGCCAACGGCTCGCGACGTTACCGGCAACTGGTGATGGAGCGGATGGGTTTGGCCCGGCGAAAACGGCAGGCCGCCTGACTCGCTGGACAGGCCTGGTCGACAGCATTAACCTGTGAGGATCAATAAACGCTACGGCCGCGGTTGCCGCTGATCCGATTGCTGCTCGCTGACGCGAAATGTCGTCTCTCTTGCGCGGCCGTTCGTATCGCCATGGCGTGTTGGCCAACACCGACCGGGATCCGCGGGATCGGACGTTATTTCGGTGTCCCGATCTGATCGTCCGGTTGCATCGTCAAAGCCGGTGGTCTGGGCGGCTTACCTGGAGTATCAACGGATGGGAAAATCCCCGGTGATTACGGTCGATGACATCCTGGGGGTCGAGGGACGGATTGCGGCACGGCTGCCCGGGTATGAGTTTCGAAACGAGCAGCTGGAAATGGCGCATGCGGTCGCCGACGCCATGGCCAATCGGCAGCACCTGGTGGTGGAAGCCGGGACCGGCGTGGGCAAGAGCTTCGGCTATCTGATCCCGGCGATCTTGAGCCTGGCGGAATCGCAGGAATCGACAACGTCGGGTAAACGTCGCATCGTTGTATCGACTCACACCATCAGTCTGCAGGAGCAGCTGATGACCCGCGACATCCCGCTGCTGAACAGCGTCATACCGCTGGAATTTTCAGCGGTCCTGGGCAAGGGGCGCAACAACTACATCAGCCTCAGACGACTGGCCACGGCCATCAAACGGGCGGACGGTCTGTTTTCCAGCGATGATGAGCACTACCAATTGGGGCAACTCAAGTCCTGGGCTCGGGAAACGTCGGATGGTTCGCGCAGCGATCTCGACTTTCGCATTCTGCCGCAGGTGTGGGACGAAGTGCAAAGCGACACCTCGAATTGCCTGGGGCGTAAATGCGGCAGCTACGATGACTGTCACTACTTCAAGGCGCGGTCTCGACTGCGACATGCGGACGTGATCGTGGTCAATCACGCGCTGTTCTTCGTTGATCTGGCGTTGAGAAAAATGGGAGTCAATCTGCTGCCCGATTACGATACGGTGATTCTGGATGAAGCCCACACGATTCAGGACGTGGCCAGCGCACATCTGGGGCTGTCGTTGACTTCCGGACAGATCGATTTTGCACTCAATCAATTATTCAATGAACGAACCAACAAGGGACTGTTCGTCGCCCATTCCCTGCACGCAGGCCAGGAAATGGTTGTCCGTTGCCGGTTGAAGAAGGAAGACTTCTTTGATGACCTGGCGGCCTGGCAGGGGCGTAACGCCGGTGGTCGTCATCCGTCGGCGAACACCACCCGTGTTTCTCAGCCGGGGGTGATCGACAATTCGCTTTCGCCAGAGTTGATGCGGCTAAGTCGATTCGCATCCGAGCACCGCGATCGTTTTCAGGATCCGGGCGATCGACTGGATTTCGTCTCGACGGCCGAACGGATGGAAGCGCTGGCCACGCAACTGGAAGACTGGCGATTGCAGACGTTGCCCGGGCGGGTGTACTGGATGGAAAGCGGTGCCAACCGCTACGGGCACCGCCGGACCAGACTGCTGGCGGCCCCGATCAATGTGGGCCCGGAACTGAACGAGCAACTGTACAGCCAAGTCGATTCCTGCATCATGACCAGCGCCACGATTTCCGTCGCCGGCGATTCGTTCGATTTTTTCCGCAATCGCGTCGGCTTGACCCAGTCGCGTACGTTGCAGCTGGGCAGCCCATTTGATTTCAAATCGCAGGTCCGGCTGATTGTGGTATCCAATATGGCCGATCCGGTTTCCGACAAGGATACGCACGAGCGGCAATGCATGGATGCCATTCGCCGGTTCGTTGCCGAATCGGACGGTCGAGCTTTTGTGCTGTGCACCAGTTACCGTTTTCTGAATCGTGCTGTCGCGGACCTGACCGCCTGGATGACGGAGCATTCGTACGCCATCTACAGTCAAAGTGCGGGGGTCGATCGCAGCCAGTTGCTGGAGAAATTCCGCAGGAATCCCCGTGGCGTACTGTTTGGTACCGACAGTTTTTGGCAGGGTGTTGATGTCAAGGGTGATGCCCTGAGCAATGTGATCATTCCCAAACTGCCGTTCCGCGTTCCCGATCAACCGCTGTTGCAGGCGCGATTGGAGGCCATTCGTCAGCGGGGAGGCAATCCATTCAACGAATACCAGTTGCCGGAGGCGATCATCAAATTCAAACAGGGATTTGGCCGCCTGATCCGCAGTCGACAGGATCGCGGCATGGTGGTCATTCTCGATCCCCGCATCCATACCCGGCCGTACGGCCGCTTCTTCATCCAATCGCTGCCCGAATGCCAACTGGAAACGGTATCCGTTTAGAGCCTTTTCAGAAGTCATGTTCCTGTTACCGGCCCGATGCAACCGCAACGGCCTCTACCAACACGACGGGAACCCGCCGGCCAATTGGTACCAGCGGAAAAACCGGACCGGCATTAACGTCATGTCATGAGTTTCTTGCATGATTCAAAATTTTCGACGCGACAGGGGATGCCGACGACGATTTATGGATACACCGCGTTGGTATTCCAGCGTTGTTAGTGCCTGCCGGAACTCCAGGAACCACCCGTGTCTGAAATCCGTATCTTCCTCTGCCTGCTGATCGTCTGCGGCTGTCTGGTAATCGGCACCGGCTGCGATTCCGCCCGCACCGACGTTGCGAAATCGACGGGCGGTGAAATTGAAGGCAATACGCCGGTCAACAGCACGCCGGGAAGTAGTGGGAGCGAAGGTCTGGTGGCGGCGGAGTTGAGGGGGGATGCCAACGATGACTGGTCCCAGGCATTGCAATTGTCTCCCGCAAGTGATGTAGCCAGTCGCCCCGGTCACCGGCTCGTCAATACACTACGAGTTTGGCGGGATCAGGATCTGAAGTATTCCACGACGGCCGAATTGCTGGAAGTCTCCATCGAAGACCGGAGCGTGAAACTTCTGAAGGCCAATGGGGTGGCGATTATCGTCCCGATCGATAGGCTGTCAGAACACGACAGAAGTTTCCTGAACCATGTCGTATCTTCGCAACGGCAGTAGTTGCGAATACACGTGACCACAGATTCAAACGGCAGTCGATTGGATGATGGCCGACCGGCGCCACGACGTGGATTGATCGGTGGATGGAGATTCGGAATCGGACGAGGCCTCGGATTCGGACGAGGTCTCGCCGGTACCTTCCGGCTCCGCGCCTTCGATTGCCTCCGTCTTCGTTTCGACGGGTCGCAAGTCGGGCTTCTGATCTGCCGCCATTCCCGGCACATACTCCTGAATGACTTCGAACAATTCGTCGTAGTGACTGGGTTTCCACGTCAGTTTGCCGCCCAGATGACCGACGAAGCCAATGAAGATGGCGAGTAGAATCAGTCCTAACTTCCAGGCGACTCCGTCGTCGGGGTCCCGGTTGCGAGCACTGGCGGCGAACAGCGAAAGAAACACCGATAGTACGGTGGCGATGATGGCGGTCGTGCGGTGCCAGAACACCCGGTGGTCGGTGTTTCGCAGGTCGTCAAAGGAGGCGACCGTTTCCCTGGGGTATTCACTCAGCACAAACCACCAGCCCGTCAAACAGGCCGCTACGGCGGTGATGGTTCCCAACCACAGGCAGTAATAGGCACAGTCGCTCATCACGAAATTGCCGCGGAGACTCAACAGGGCAAACAGTCCGGCGGCCATTAACAGGCCCGCCGGTAAATGGACGCTGGCCGGATGTAATAATCCGATCGCTCGCCAGACATTTGGTTTGTCCGGTCCGATGGTTGTTTTTTCGGGGGTTTGTTGGGGCGGGTCCTCGGAAGAGATGTTCGGCTCGGCCTCGCCCGCTGGCACGGCTTCCTCGGCTTTGCCGGATTCAAGCAATTGAATTTCGGCTGGCCAGTTGGCACCCTCGTTAATCCAGTTTTTGACCAGTCGAATGTCCGAATCATCAAGCGGCCCACCGTCGTCGGGTGGTGGCATCAATAGATCTTCATCGTCCGTAACCAGGTAGTCGTAGAAGTCGCTGATTTCCGCGTCACCCGGTTCGATCTGCTCCAGAACCTGGTCCCTGTCGTCGACACGAAAACCACCCTCTTCTTCGTCGGGTCCATGGCAACGAAGACAGTTGCTTTCCAGAATAGGACGAATGTCATTGGCAAAATTGACCTTCGTCTGTTCCGTTTGGCCGCAGGCCTGCCCGTAAGCGATGGCAAGCAGAGCGAAGGCGATAATTAACCCGGCGTATTTCGTGATCATGGGAATCTGGCCAGCTTCTGGTTTGCAAATGATGTGCAGGAATGATTGTCAATGAAATCGGACGAAGGCCGGCAATCGCGGCCGACGAAAAAATCCGCTGTGCCTTCGGTCGACATGGTAGGTTTGAACCCCATTCCAGCGGAACCGCAGGTTACGACAACGCATAATTTTCAACAACAGGCATGACGAAGATTTTCCCGTCGCCCAATCGACCGGTTCTCGCCGTCCGGGTCATGTGCTCTACCACCCGATCCAGATCTTCGTCGTCGACCCAGGCTGAAATCTCCACTTTAGGCACGAAGGCTGGTGAAAATTCGTTTTCGCCGTAGTGGTCCAGGTAGTCTTTCTGACGACCGTAGCCTTTGACTTCGCGAATACTGATCTCCTCGACGCCCATCGCAGCGACGCTGGAGATCAACTTTTCGGCCAAAAAAGGTTTTACGACTGCCACGACCTGTTTCATGCCCTGATTTTATCCGTCAGGACTGTCACCACAAATGCCAGTTGCGATTGGCGCCAATGGCCGCCCCTCCTGAACCACTGGAACCCCGCAACGAACGACCGGTAAGGATGGGTCGCCAAGGGTTGTGGCCCGCGGATCTCAATACCCGTCGTGGTGACCATCGTTGGCGATAACACGGTAAAACCGGGTCACTGTTCGACAAACCGGTTCTGGTCCTTTCGGACCATCCAATCGAATGCGCACGGTCTGACAAATTTCGTACGTCGGTCATGGTTGATCGTGGTTGGCGACAGCGTTAGAAATTTGCATTTTTTGGAAATAGTTGCAGTTTTGTGAAGATTCTACGCCCATTCAGGGGTTTGGGAGGGGGGTCGGCCAGTCGCTTTGGATCATGCTGATTATTGGTATGCCATTCGCTTGGCAGAATGACAGTACCGCTCACGGAGACAAGGATCATGCCTGAACTGATCATCATATTGTTCCTGGCAATTCTGTTGTGTGCCGTGTACGGCTTCATCAGCCTGATCATGAAATGCGTCAGGGCATTTAAACCGCGAGTGGAGAATCGTGACGTTCAAACCGTCTCCTCGCCGCCAAGAAGCATGGACGACGATGTCGTCGCATCCAGCTTTCTGCTGAACCACCTTCATTATCGGCAGCGTATCAGCCAACAGCAGTATGATCAGCTTCGCGATTTGATCGAATCCGACTTCGGAACACTGAGACTTGCAGAACGGATACCAATTGATCCAACGCCAGCCCAGGTAGCTCGAACGGACTCGCCTGTTCAGCCGCAAAGACAACAGACCCGCGAGAAACCGGCCGAACATCCTCCGCGGCCAACCACCGCCACACCGCCAGCGGCGCCACAGACCGCAAGAGCTGTTCCCTCGGAAGCAGTCGCAGCCAAAGTGGTCATGGGAGAAATCGTTCATTCTGCCGAACCGAAACGGCATTCCGGCAGGGAACAGAACCTGCCGACAACCAGGCCATTGAAGCCCGCGCCCTGGGATCTGCCGGATCCTCCGACGCCCAAACCAAGGCGGAAGCTGGCTGACATGTTGGCCGGTTTCATGGAAGAGAAGAATATTCGTTGGGGAGAATTGGCGAGCGGTATTCTGATCATCGGCAGCGCCATCGGATTGGTAATCAGTCTGCGGAATGAACTGAACGAAACGATTCCGTATTTTCCGGCGTTGATGTTTCTGCTGATCACCGCTGCGATCCATGCGGCAGGAGCCTACACACTGAAGCGATGGAAGCTGCAAAATACCAGCCGCGGTACGCTGTTGATTGGATTGCTCCTGATCCCGTTGAATTTCCTTGCTGCCTGTGTTCTTACCGGCAGTGATGAGTTGCGAAAACCGCTGACCGATCCGATTTACTGGCTGGCGGTCATCACCGGCCTGCTGGCCTATGGATTCATGACGTGGTGGTCCAGTCGCACGTTATTGAGAAGAGGTTTTCTACCACTGGTGTTCAGTTTGATGGGCGCTGGGGTAATGACCCTGGTGATCAATCGAATGTCATTTACCGGGACCGCCAGCTGGCCAGCGCTGGTCGTTTCATCCGTGGTGGCGGTAATCACCGGCCTGGCGTATGCCGGTTTCTGGTTTTCCCTGTCCGACAACCGAACGTTGTCTGCCCGGATGGTTAACCGGCTGTTCATGGTCGTGGGGTTGTCGGTGTTTGCTTATGCCACGGCCGTTTCACTGATACTCATACGGGCCGCCGATCCGTTCCATGCGGTGATCGCCATCTCGCCCTCGATCACCTTGGTGTCCATGCTGACGGCGGGCATGGGCGCTTCGATTCACGCTCGCGTGCGAGGCTCGGAATCAATCACCCAGAAGATTGTCGGCCGAGCTCTGATGATCCTGGGATGTTTGCTGGTTCTTGCTGCTCTCGTTGTTTCGTCACTCAACCCCACGATGCTGGTCGTCAACGGAATTCTGGCCGCAGCCATGTTGTGGTTGGTTGCCGACAGGGAACGTGTGCCCTGGTTGCTGCCGGCGGCATGGGCATCTCTGGCCACTACGGTGATCACGGCGGCTGGACTGTTGGCCGGTGAGTTTCGTTTCGACACCCTGGCCGGTGTTGATGAGCTACTGGGTGCCCTGGTCAGTGGTCGCAGCGGAATAAGTCTGATGTCGTTTTCTGCCGCCCTGGCTGGCCTGACGAGTCTGACGCGTGCTCGCCCGTCCGGAACATCGGCATTATCCGAACGGGAAAATCTGAATCGGATCAGTGCCGCCGCGATCGCCGCATTCGGTTGTCTGCTGGCGTTGCTTGCCGGATTGCTGAATCGCGATAGCGTGTTTGATACGATGACAGCCAGTGTCTTGCTGTTACTGTCAACGCTGGTTACCGGGCGATTGAGTCTGACAACCGGGAACCGACGTCTGACGAGTCTGTTTGCGATCCTGGTTTTCGCGTTTTGTGCGTTTAGCCTGATCTGGAATCCAACGACATCGGCCTGGATTGAGCCATTGTGTTTTGGATTGAACGCGAAGTGGCCGTACGTGTTCTCCCTGGTCGCCATCGTGACCGGATTGACGGCCGTTCTGTCCACACGATCTGTCGCCGGCGATGTTGTCAGTGTCACCACCCGCGAATTTGGTGTCTGGTCGGCGGGGGCGGCTGCTGCGGCCGTCGCGGGCGGTCTTTATTTCGTCAACAGCGGGACGGGCCTTTCGCCGTTGATCGTCGGTCTTGTCGTGATCGCCCTGGCGATGGTTGCCTGGTCGCATCGGCGCATTGGCCGCAGCGATATCAATTACGCGACGCCGTTTGTGTTGTCGACCGGTTTACTCCTGACCCTGCTTCTTTACGAGTTTGCGCCTCAACTGGGATTGCCAGCGCACGAACATGCCGGCCACTGGTTGTGGCAATGCATCGCGTTGGCCGCCTGGTCGACGGCCTGGACTTGGATAGCGATCGTCATTGGTCGATCGACCGGGACGCAGTGGGTTATCAGGAATCAGGTCATTCGCGGTGACCAACTGGTGTTGGGCGTCGTGGTGGCCGTGATTGTCCTGATTATCGGCAGTCGACTATTTGAAGCAGCGGGTCGCGAACTGGACGACTCGTTCAACAGCTTCCTGTCGCCCATCGGTGAAATGACCATGTTGTCGACATGGGCGATCGCCATGACGATGGTTGGTATTGTTTCGTCGCTGTTTTACCGAAGCCATTGGTGCAAAGCGCTGGCCCTGGTGGCGCTGTACGTAACGCTCTGGTCAGTCAGCGCCGCACCGTTTGACGGCTCCCGATCGGTGGCGACGGCGGTGCGTTGGTTGGTCCCCTTGGGCGCTCTGGTGGCGGCCAGCAGCTCATTCGCTATCAAACCTTTCGAACGGATGTGGAGCCAATCGCGGCAGCGGTTGAGCCTGGTTACAAACGGTGACGCGTTTTCGAAGACGGAACCGCAGCCGCCCGGCGACAGACGATCGTGGTCGTTCGATATTCTGCTGTTCATCTCGGCGGCCATCGTGCTGACGATCTCCTCGATTGCGACCGCCCAGGTCTTGATGACCGAAGCGGGTGTCGATGCCCTGGGGGGACCGTTAATCAACAGCTGGTTTGCAGGTCTCAGAGCCGAGATCAATTATGGCGTCCCGGGTGCGATGCTCACTACCGCCATGTTGCTATTTGCCATTTCCCTGCGACGAAGCTCGCTGGCATTCGCTGGGAGCGCGGTCTACCAATACTTCGTCCTGTTTGCCATCGCCATGTTGTTCCTGTCGGTTCACCCCGCGCTGGCCACCACCCGGTTTGTGCAGACGTTACAGGTCGTCTCTTTGGGCATGACGGGCTACGGCCTGGTCTGGTATTGGCAGCGAAATCAAATCGGGAATGTGGCGAACATCGCCTTGACGCGGCAACGGAAGGTAAGCCAACTGGAACTGCATACGCTGATCAACGCCTTGCTGGTCACCAGTCTGGCGTGTTTGATTGGCGGGCGCCTGTTTTTCCGACCGGATCAGTCGATTGGCTGGATCCATACCGCGGGTGGGCCCCTGGGTATGATCGCCTTGGTCAGTGTGGCGGGGTTGGCGTACCAGGTCGGGAAAGAACGCCTGGCAGGACAACTTCAATTCAATATGTTGCAAGGATTGACGGGCTGGGCCGCACTCGTTTTTGCAGCCATGTTGGCGGCCATCGTGGACCGATCGACCGGCGGTAATGCCTGGATCGGATTTCGCGTACTGATGTGGGGCTCGATCACCGTCGCAGCCGTCTTGTGTGCGTTTGCCGCCTGGCAGCGACGAAATGCGGGCTCAAACATCAATTGCCTGCCCGGACTGTTGTCTGGATTGATCGGATTCGCCTTTGCGTTGCGGGGAACATGGTCGGACGGTTCCGCTTCGTATCAGTACCTGGTGGCGCTGCTGTTGGCCATCGTGACGATCACCGCCATCGGACTGTTGGCCCGCAGTGCGTGGCCCTCGCTCGTCGCCGCGGCCGCGGTCATCATGAGTTCGCACGCGCTGGCTACAGTGGATCCCGGAGGTTGGTACAGCTCGGGAGTTATCGATTCGATCAACTTGTCGATGTTGGGACTGGTGATCCTGTCCATCGTTTGGAGCCTGTATTCCAGCTGGCGATTTTCTCAGCAGGAAGCATGGCCGGCCGGATTTGCGTTCGTGCCGAACGTGGTTCTGTTGGGATCCACGATCTGGGTGTTGGCCGGTAGTCTGCTTCAATGGGCGGTACAAAGCGAACCAAAAATCTTCGGCGGCTGGCAAGTTCTGGCCTACCCTTGGGGCGTGGCCGCTACGTTGGCACCGGTGGCGTTGGCCGGGATCCACAGCTGGAACCCGCGACGCCGTTTTCCCGTCGTCAGCTTTTGTCTCTGGTCGTTGGGCGCGTCGATTTTATGCGTGGCGGTCGTCGCGCAACCAACGGTGACCCGAAACATCTGGGTCATGTTTGTGGCGGGGCTGGTCGTGGCATCGTGGGGGATTGGCTGGTTGTACCGAGACCGCTTGTCTCGCGTGGCCAGGACGATGCGGATCCCGGAACTGGAACGGCTGCAACAGAGGATGGCGGCACAGTTGCCGGTATATACGATGACTGTGGGTGTCGTCATTTTCGTGGGAGCCGCGTTGGCGATTCTGTTCACCGAATCACGACCGCTCAGGTACTTGACGGCCCTGACGCCATTGACGCTTGCCGTTAGCATGGGATGCCAGTCCGATCCAGACCGGCGTCGCTGGATGCAAAGGTTGACGCTGGTGCTGATCGCCAGCGGTTGCCTGTTTGCCGGCTGGGCTGATTTGAGACCGATAGAGATCCAGACCAGTCCCGTGAGACTGGCTGTTCGAACCCTGTTGGTGTTGGCCGGAGCCATGTTTGTATACGGCGTGCTGATATCCAGATGGGTGCGTTCAGGCGATACCTGGCTGACAACGCTTCGCGAAATGGCGGTCGTCATGTGCATGGCGGCCGTAATTTGCCTGGTGGTTCTGGTAGGATTGGAAGCGGTCCAGTTTGACGAAGCCACCGGTTGTGGCCTGGCCGACCGGCGAGTCGATTGCGGCGGCGATGGTCGTCGCGGGCATGATTGCAGGCCTGATCATGATTGCCATTCGTCCGCAGCACGATCCCTTGGCCTTGTCCCTGCAAAAAAGGATGGGGTACGTGTATGCCGCCCAGGTGGTGGTGGTGTTATTGGCTGCGCACCTGTATTTTTCGTTACCGTGGATGTTCCAGTTCGGTATCAAACAGTACTGGCCGTACCTGGCGTTGGCACTCTCTTTCGGTGGCGTGGGCCTGGCCCAGGTTCTGCAGAATCGCAATTTGAAAGTCCTGGGCCAGCCGCTGTTTCACACGGCGGCGCTATTGCCTGTCCTGGCTTCGATCCTGATTCCGGCCGTGGAATCGAAAGCGGATCCATCGCTGGTGCTGTTGTCGGCCGGTATGGCTTATCTGTTGATCAGCTTCCTGCATCGTTCGGTTCTCAGCGGAGCGGCGGCGATTTTGTTTGCCAATCTGGCATTGTGGGTGTTTTACGATCGGTTTCCCGGTTTTTCCTTCTTGGAACATCCGCAATTGTGGCTCATTCCGCCAGCGGTATCGTTGCTGGTCGCGGGTCAGTTGGGTGCCCGTTTGCTGACCAGAGGCCAGTTGGCTTCGCTGCGCTATCTGTGCGTGTCCGTGATCTACATCAGTTCGACCAGTGAGATCTTCATCAATGGCATTGGCGACCAGCTATGGCCACCGGTAGTCCTTGCGCTGCTGTCGATCGGTGGAATTCTATTGGGGATCATGTTGCAGATTCGATCGTTCCTGTTTCTGGGGTCGACCTTCCTGTTGATGGCCATGGTGGCCATGGTTTCGCATGCTCATCAGCGATTGGACCATGTCTGGCCATGGTGGGCGTTCGGGATCGGCATGGGAGTAGCCATCCTCGTGATGTTCGGCTGGTTTGAGAGTCGCCGATCACGCGTCAAGGAGATTGCCGGCCAATTACAGCAATGGGAGCTTTGATCATTCGAATCAGCGATCGTTCGACATTGAGGGTTACGTCAAGTTTCTGGATTTGCAAAAGTCGATCGGTCTGCAATCACGCTTTGTACCGGTTTCCATGGTCGCCCCCGGCAGGTAGCGACCGATTGCGATACAACCAACAACGGAATCTTACTTCGCAGAGCTCGGCGTCTTCCGGCCAGCAACCTGCTGGCGAGTGAAAGTGGTTCGGCGCGATGACGTCTGCCAACATGTTCGTTCGTTTTGGAATTTACCGAGGCGATACGAAACTTGAACGAAATTCGCTCTAGGCAACTTGCTCAGTTGTGTTACGATCGTCTAGCCTGTTCAAAACGACGCCCGCTCGGGTAGGTCTGGCAACACATTGCGTCATTGCAAGGGCCATCACTTGAATCCAATTTCTGAAACCCATCAGTTAAGTCCGGCCAATACGACGCTTCAGTTTGTGCGTGACACCGTCGTCGATTGGATGCGACAGGCGGGCATGTTGGTTGAGGGGGAGATCGAGGACAGCCAACCGTTGTACGAGTTGGGAATTGATTCGTTGGGCACGGTCGAAATTGCGGCCGCACTGGAGCGGGGTGCCAACAAGAAAATGAACCCCGAGATGATCTACGAGCTGGAGACGGTTTGCGAGATTGCCAATTATCTGGATAGTCTGCCGCTGGCTCGGTCGGTCGGGACCACGGTATCACCGCTGCTGAACGAAAAGGAAGAACCAGGTTCAGATGCACCGACGACCACCGCCGGCCGGGCGGGTTTTTCCCGGCAGTCACCGCTGTTGAATCGCTACCAGATTTTGAATCGGCGGGTCGATTCACTGGCGCAGGAGAATCGATATTTTTTCGAACCGGTGATTTCAGAACATGATGGTGCCTGGGTGGTTGTTGACGGCCAGCGGATGTTGATGCTCGCATCCTACGAGTACCTTGGCCTGCTGAACAACGACCACCTGAAACGGGCGGCGATTGATTCGGTGAGGCATTTCGGCACCGGTCACCACGGATCTCGCATTCTCACAGGAACCACCACCGCACATCGCCAGCTGGAACAGAAACTGGCCAGCTACATGCACACCGAGGAAGCGATCGTATTCAGCAGCGGATACGTCACCAACCTGGCGGTCATTTCCGCACTGGTCGGGCCTGGTGACTGTGTGATTGGCGACCAGTTCAACCACGCCAGTATCAACGATGGGTGTCGATTGTCGGGCGCGAATCGCTGACCTTCGGGCACAACGACGTCGACGCGTTGGAGCGCTGTCTGCAGCAGTGCGAGGGAGCCCACACGCTGGTGGTGGTGGATGGCGTTTTCAGCATGGATGGCGATATCGCACCGCTTCGCGACATCGTCGGTCTCTGTCAACACTACCGGGCGTTGTTGATGGTGGATGAGGCCCATAGCCTGGGCGTGCTGGGAAGGACGGGCCGCGGTGTACAGGAACACTTCGATCTGGACGACCACGATATCGATATCAAGATGGGTACCTTGTCGAAATCACTGGCCAGCAGCGGCGGGTTCGTGTCGGCGTCCAGAGAGGTTGTCCAGTATCTGCGTCATCATGCACGAGGGTACATCTTCAGCGGAGCGCTCGCGGCATCGCAGGCACAGGCGGCGACGGCCGCACTGGAAATTCTGGAACAGGACCCCGAGCCGATTCGGAAGTTATGGCGCAATTTTGGACGGTACGCCGAGGGGTTGAAGTCCATGGGATTTGATATCGGCACTTCGGCTACTCCCATCGTCCCGATCATGACACGGGATATCAAAACCGCGTTGAACATGACGGCCTTCTGCCGACGGGCGGGTCTGTTGCTGGTGCCAGTCTGCTATCCGGCTGTCCCCATGGATGCACCTCGGCTGAGAACCTGCGTATCGGCAGTCCACAGTGAGGCGGACATCGACTTCGCACTGGATGTTCTGCGGCAGGCTGGCCAGATCGCTGGTCTGATCGCGTAACGTACGGCGGCTCAGATTGTCATGTCCAGAATACTGGTTGAGGCGGTTACCACCCGGCGACAGCAAAAAGACTTCTTTCGATTTCCTTGGGACTTATACCGCGCGGATCCAAACTGGATTCCGCCTCTGCGCCAGAATCAGCAGGAGCTGCTGGGTTTCAAATCGCATCCCTTTCACGATGAAGCGACGGTCCAGCCATTGGTGGCTTATCAAGATGGCAAGGTCTGCGGTCGGATCGCCGCGATCGTGCATCGCGGCCACAATCAACGCTACCAGGAACAGCGCGGTTTTTTCGGATTCTTGGAAACGATCGACGATGAAGACGTGGCCGGTCGATTATTTGATGCTGCCTTCGGCTGGTTGCGTTCCCAGGGGATGAACTGCGTTCGCGGACCGATGAACCCCGGCTTCCACTATGAGATCGGGATGTTGGTCGAGGGTTTTGAGTATCCGCCCACGTTCATGATGACCTACAACCCGGCCTATTACGGTCGGTTGCTGGAGCGGCTTGGCGGATTCGAAAAAGCTCAGGATCTGTATGCCTTCTACGGGCATATCGACATGGTGCCGCAATTGCTGGAGAAAATTGGCCGGGTGGTGAAAGTGGCCAACGATCGTTTTCAATTTTCCCTGCGCCCCATCGATACGTCTCGGTTCCGGCAGGAGATCCAGCTGTTTCTGGAGATCTACAACAAGTCGTTTCAATCGCACTGGGGATTTGTCCCCATGAGCGAGGGCGAAGTCGCCCGTATCAGTTCGGAACTGCGACATCTGATCGTGCCGGAATTGACCGTGATGGCCGAAGTGGAAGGAAAACCGGTGGGCTGCATGTTTGCCATACCGGACTACAATCCGCGAATCCGCCAGATAGATGGCCGCCTGTTCCCATTCGGTTTTGCCCGGTTGCTTTGGAATCGAAGGGCCATTAAACGCGCGCGGCTGGTTTCGGCCAACGTCATTCCGGAGTACCAGATGTGGGGGTTGGGGATGGCGATGCTGGATTATCTGGTTCCGATTGCCCAGCGGCGTGGAATCCAGGATGCCGAATTTTCGTGGGTTGCCGAAAGCAACAAGCTGTCACGACTGACACTCGAAAACGGCGGGGCAACCCGTGAAAAAATCTACCGCATCTTCGACCGGCAGATTGTGTAAAATCCGGATGGACGGAATACATTGGGGTCACAAAAACGACAATTGGCCTAGCTATTTTCTGATGGCGCCGTATACTTGTCGCGTCACGACAGACGTGACGGCAGAGACAAGATACGTTGCGAAATTGCTTTCGGGCAGTTGTACTATTCCGCCCTTTTCTCGTTTCGAGCTTGCTGGCAAGCTCTTTCTTCGGGTTTTTGGCTCCATCTGCTTTCATTTTTTGGCGTGAGTTGCCGCTACAGCGTGCATCTTGCTGCCATGGGTACTTACATTGGAGAGCAGAAATGCCACAAGGTAAAATTAAGAGATTAGTTGCAGATCGAGGTTTTGGCTTTATTGAAGCGGACCGCGATGATTTGTTCTTTCATCATTCAGAACTTCAGGGTGTGTCCATTGAAGAACTGCATGAAGGACAGATAGTCGAGTACGAAGTTGGACGAGGCCAGAAGGGCCCCTGTGCCGTCTCCGTTCGCGTTGCGGTACATTCGTCGTAACGACGAGACCTGGTCGTAAAACACCAAACAAATCGAGGGGTTCAGGTTTTCCTGAACCCTTTTTTAATGGTGTTCGCGTTGCGGTTGATACCGATCCGCTCAACTCTTCCAGATCTGCCACCATTTCTTCGCAGGGTCGACTGCCACGGATGGTGTGGCCGATTCGGGCGTGAGACTTCTCATCCGAGCGGTTGCCGACAGGTCATAGGTGGGTGGCTCGTTGTCGACGGACGAATCATCAGACGATTCGGTCATATAGTCGATACGAAAGGAGACCGCTCCCAACTGCAGGATATCGCCCGGTTTCAAAACGGAGCGGTCGACCCGGTTGTCGTCGACGTAGGTGCCGTTGGTGGAGTTCAGATCACGGACCATCAACGCCCCATCGACGCTTAATGTCAGGCGGCAATGAGTTCGACTGATCGATTCGTGATTGATGGATACGTCATGCTCGGGGCTGCGGCCGATCGTGGCCGGCAGGTGAAGCTGCCAGCTGGTTCGTTGTTCGTCTACAAGCGGATTCAGAGGGACCAGTCGGTAATACATGATCGTTTATCTCCCGATCCATGATACAGGAATCAAAACTTGACAGAATGCCGTCTTTCCGGGAACCGTTCCCCAGTCAGTCCCTACACCCCATGGTGCCAACGATTTCCGCCACTCTCAATCCGTTGCCCAACAGCGGGTCGTGAAGCATGCCTGTTTTCAGCGAGCCTTGGCAACGTGTCCAACTATAGTTTATTTCCATCCGGAGGGCGGATCGACTACATTCAGGAATAACTTTCCAGCAGGCGACCCGGACGGTGATTCCATGGCGGATTTTGAGACGGCCTACGGCGAAACGGAGATTCACGAGGGTGGCTACGTAAATGACCCGGTCGACCCGGGCGGAGAGACGCACCGCGGCATCTCGCGGCGTTTCCATCCGGATTGGGCTGGCTGGGACGTTATCGACCGTTACAAGACCGATTTTCCCAGTACGTTCGCCAAGCTCATCAATGATGATCAGCGACTGGTTGACTGGTCCAAGGACCTGTATCGCCGCCGATATTGGACGCCGATTCTGGGCGATCAGCTCAGTGATCAGCAGATGGCCAACAAGGTCTTCGATACCGCCGTCAATCAGGGGGTGGCCACCAGCATCCGGTATTTGCAGGAAGGTCTGAATCTGTTGAATCGAAATCAACGCGATTACGCGGATGTGGAAGTCGACGGACGCATGGGCAAGGCCACGCTGGCGGCAAGCCAACAGTTTCTCGCGCTCGAACAGGGACGTCCGGACTACCTTTTGAAGATTTTGAACCTGTTGCAGGCGATGAAGTACATTCAGATCATGCGATCCGATCCTTCCCAGCGGAAATTCGCCCGAGGATGGCTGAACCGGGTTGATCTGCGATGATGTATCGCAGGTGGTGTCCGAGAAACGGTAGGTGGGCCAGCGACTTGGATCGACGGATCGTCAGCCGCCGCTTTCGATAATGGTGAGACGATGAACAAAGTGGTTAACGTAAACCAGTGCTTTGACTTGTTCCGGGAATTGTACTGTCCGAAAATCATCGACGAATTGAACGGTCAGCAGATCAAGCTCGTAAAACTGGATGGAGACAAGGTTCCCTGGCACACGCATGACAACGAAGACGAATTGTTTTTCGTTGTCGAGGGTCACCTGACCATTCTATTGCGGGATGCCAGTTACCAACTTGAACCTGGGGAATTCTTTGTCGTCCCGCGCGGCGTGGAACACCGCGTCGCGGCGGAAGGCATGGTGAAGTTGATGTTGTTCGAACCGGCTTCGTTGTCTCATACCGGTGACGTCCAGTCTGAAATTACCCAAACCGATCTGCAGCGGCTTGATGTCTGAATCCCGCTAACGCCATCGGCAAGGGAACGGCGGTCTGATGGCCCATGGTCTGGGTGATGCCGGTCAAATCGTGCTGGCGTTCATACCCTTTACGCTTAATGGCCAAGTGCTGTCATTGCTGCCAGCGATGTAAATCTTCTTAAAAAAAAACCGGAAACGGGATGGCTGCCCATTACCGTACTTCGCGTTGACACCGGGTTCGTTAATCCCTACACTCCGCCGCCGAATTGGTTGCACCGTATCTGCCTGAAAAAACTTTGTGAATTACCTACCCAAACCAATGTCAAACCGGGGTCATCAGGGTTCCCGTGCTGTTGACAATACGCTGATCATTACCACCTACAATCGTCCCGATGCGCTCGAAACCGCACTGGAAAGCGTCTGCCGGCAGGTCTGCAGGCCGTGTGAGACGATTGTGGTCGATGACGGCTCGGATCGTCGGACGGCGGACGTGGTGGCTCAGTTTGTCGGTGAGATCGGTCGATTGACCCATGTCTGGCAGCCTGACGACGGCTTTCGCGCCGGAAGAATGCGAAATTTGGGAATTACGCTGGCCCGAGGAGCCTACCTGCTGTTTGTCGACGGTGACATGGTGCTGCACCCCCAATTTGTCAAAGACCATTTAACTCATCGAAAAGCCAATCGATTCATCCAGGGAATTCGGGTTCCCTTGAGCCAATCGGCCACCCGCGAGTTTCTGCGAAATCCATTTCCCGTGCGAGTGAAGCACCTGGAGAACGTGGGTAAAGGAAAATACCTGGTCCGCAGCCCGATGTTGTCGCGTATCTTCAATCAGCATTTCGATGATCAAGTCAAACGGATCCATTCCTGTAATCAGTCTTTCTGGAAAAGCGACTTGTTGCGGGTCAACGGCTTTGATGAGAGATGCAATGGATTTGGTGGCGAAGACATTGATCTTTGTCAGCGGATCACGTCCATCGGCGTCTCGCAATTCCGGTTGCGTTTCCTGGCTTTGGCCTATCATCTTTATCATCATAGCGATGCGAACTGGGATGATTCGGTGCAGTTGCAACACACATCGCACCTGGCTGAATTGGGGCTTGACCAGTACTTCGAACCGGCGGGCCTGCCGGCGGACGTGGTGGTTAATGGTCGTCATTCGGTCGACGATGCGAAGTTGCAACCAGCGGGCGCTGCTGCCTGAGGCATCGCGGACCAAAGCAGCGAATGCCCTGCTTTGCCCTGCCGCGTGGACAGCCTGATCACGGCTTACGACAGATTACGCGGCTTGACCGCGGCCCAGGTCCAATGCCGGTCGGACGAGGCGGCCACGGATGCGCCTGCAAACCCCATGTCGGCAACCAGATCACGGATTTCATCGAGCGACAACGCTGCCCGTAGCGAGTCGTCAAACATCTGCCGGGCATGATCGTTTTCTTCGCCGGCGTACGTTTCCACCAGCTGTTTTACTTCGTCGTCGCTATCCGGCCGCAACAGATCGCGTACGAAAACCAGCCCTCCGGGCGACGTGACACGGACCAGTTCTCGCAGGCATTGCGCCGGATCGGGTATGTGGTGGATAATGCTGTTGGACATGCTGCAGTCAAAGGAAGCGTCATCAAAGGGCATTGCTTTGGCGTCGACACGCTGCAGCGAAATGCGGTCGGAAAATCCGGCCTGCTGTACGTTTTCGCGAGCCAGCTGCAGCATATAATTTGCCATATCGATCGCCGTAACTTGGCAATCGCTTTCATGTCGAATCAGCTCGATTGGAATCAGGGCCGTTCCGGTGCCGAGATCCAGAACCTGCTGGATCACGCGTCCTTGCGAAACGGCGAATCGACGTAAGTCGTCGACGAACAGTGTATTGACCTGGGAATGGTCCATGTTGTTGTAATCGTGGGCTTCTTCTGAGGAATCCATTACCTCAGGCTCAAGAACTCGCTTCAGGGGCATCGTTTTGTCCAATTGCGAACCGGCGTGACTTTCGATCACAATAATAACTGTCGTTGGCGAATACGATACCCTGTCCCATTCTGGCTGCGGAGGTGATTGCGATGGACGATTCCTGGAAGATGTCGATATGGAAGATGTCCATGATTGGCCAACGATTCGTATTGGCCACATGTTGGGTGGTCGTGTTAACGCCATTCGCCGCGGCCTGGCAGCAACCGGTCACCGTGACGTTCCACATGCACGCACCGACACTGCCTGATGGGACCGACGTTTACATTACCGGCAGCGTGGCGGAATTGGGCAACTGGAATCCGGGTAAGATCCGGATGCAGGCGATGGGCGACCACCAGTGGTCGTTTCGGATTTCATCCCGGGCGGGGCTGCCGATTAAGTACAAGTACACGCTGGGCTCGTGGGGCCGGGAAAATGCGGACGGAGATGGCCAGCCGCTACCAGATTTTGCCATCCATCCCGATCGCGATCTGACGGTGAACGATCGTGTCGAATCGTGGACCAGGGGGAAGCAACGCCCGCCGCGAGGTCAAATCACCGGACAGGTTCGTTACCACCGTCAGTTGTCGTTTGCAGGTCTGCTTCCCCGCGATATCATCGTCTGGCTGCCTCCGGGTTACGATCAATCGACCCAGCGATATCCGGTCTTGTACATGCACGACGGCCAGAACATCATTGATCCGGCCACCAGCTCGTTCGGAATCGATTGGCAAGTCGATGAAACGTTGACCCGCTTGATTGCTTCCGAAAAATGCCGTCCGCTGATCGTCGTCGGTATCTACAACACAGCGGAACGGAGCCGGGACTACATGCCTGGGCCGCAGGGCGAACGTTACGCCCGGTTCATCTGCGAGAAACTGAAGCCGTTGATCGACGCAAACTATCGAACCGATTCATCGCCCGAGGCGAGCGGGATCGCTGGCTCGTCCGCCGGAGGCATTTGTGCCTTTTGGATTGCCTGGGAACACCCCGACGTCTTCTCCAGGGCGATCTGCATGTCACCGGCCTTCGAGTACCGAAAATCGGATGGCGATGATCGAGTCAGCTACGTACAAAAGTTTGCTGAATCAAAACCGCCGGATCCACTGCCCTTCGTCTATATCGATAATGGCGGAATCGGACTGGAAAAGATTCTGCAGCCCGGAATCGACAAGATGCAGGCTGTTTTCCAAAACAGAAACATGAAAGAAGGCAGGGATTATGTCTGTAGAATTTTTCCCGATGATCGACATCACGAAGAAGCCTGGGCCAGACGCTTGCCGGCCGCGCTGGAATTACTGTTTGGCCAATGACGACCGTTGGAGTGTGAGCCTGCCAGGACGACGTCTTAATCGATGTCTGACAGGTTTCCGGTATGTCATAACGATCGGGCTGCTGTTGCTATGGCCGGGCAGCTCTGCCAGGGCCCAAACGTCAGCACCATGGCAGGAGGCGATGCGTGTCATCGATCAGGAAACGGTCCGGCAATCCGTGGCCCATCTGGCTTCCGATTCCATGGCGGGACGCGATACGCCCTCACCCGAATTGAAACAGGCGGCCGAATATGTCGCCTCCCGATTCCGGAAAGCCGGCTTGCAGGGCGGTGCGGCCGACGGCAGCTTCTTTCAGATCGCGTCCATCGCCACCACCACCTTGCCCGTTCAGGGAATTGAGGTAGCCAGAAATGGTCAGGCCGTTCAACACTTCGGTCTGCTGGGGGCGGGGCAACAGGCGTTCGAATTTGAAGGCGAACTGGCCACCTACCGGCCAGATCAGGCGAAGGATCGCTATAGCGGTCCCGTGACATTCACGGCAGGCAAGATCAGCCGACCCAGCGACCAACTGGCGGTGGCTCGCACGGTCGGCAAACTGAAACGGCGAGGAGCCACGGCGGTTTTGATCCAGGTCAAGCCGGACAGCCGCCTGGTCGCGACCGCAGCCCGTAACGGCCTGCCCCGGATCATTGATCCTCGAGAGCGTTTTTCCATACCGACGCTGCTGGTCTCGACGCTCGATCCGACAGGTCGGTATGCGATCAGGATTCCCTCGATCGAATATGGCGAAACCGATGTCCGCAACGTGATCGGGTTGATCCGTGGGCGGGACCCGGAACTCAGTAAACAGGCGCTGGTGTTCTCCGCGCATCTGGATCATATCGGTCAGCGGTCCGGTCTGAAGGATCCGATATTCAACGGCGCCGACGATAATGCCTCCGGAGTGACCGCCGTGCTATCGCTGGCTGACGCCTACGCTGCTCTGCCCCGTCCACCCGCGCGGACGGTCATGTTCATGACCTTCTGGGGTGAGGAGCGTGGCCTGCTGGGTTCCAAACACTATGTCACCCATCCGACCTGGCCACTGGACAACATCGTGGCCAACATCAACATCGAAATGGTGGGCCGGCCGGAACCCGGCGCCAATCAAAAGTGCTGGATGACGGGCTGGGAACATTCGGATCTGGGCGAATTGATGTCTGCCGGTGCAAAACGCGTGGGGGTAGAAATCTTTCGCCATCCGCAACTTAGCAGCATGTTGTACGGTGCCAGCGATAACGCCTCCTTCGTCCGTGGCGGCGTGATTGCTCACAGTTTCTCCGCCGGCTCGCTGCACGGTGACTACCACCAACCAGGCGACGAATGGGAAAAACTGGAGCTGACCCATATGACCCGGGTCATACAAGGACTGTTTGCCGGCAGCCTGCCCATCGCGGAAGGGGAAGTCACGCCCGGAAAAACCGGTCGACGGGATCCCCGATAGAGGACGGTTGGATGTTGCCAGCGACTGGGCGGCCGGGCGTGTCAGGATCCTTCACGCGCCGGTTTCGCACGTTATGATCATTCCTATGCGTGGAATGCCGCATGATCGGTTGTCAGCTTGCCAGTTGATTGGATGGGAGTTCAGTGATGGTGACGGATTCGGATCGCGGTGCCACGCCGCGCGAACAGAAGCGGAAAAACCAGCCGGAAAACGCCTGTCCGATATCGTCACCCGAGCCAACCCATGTCGTGGGTATCGGGGCTTCGGCTGGTGGCCTGGAAGCGCTGGAGCGACTATTCAAGCTCATGCCCGTTGATACCGGCATGGCCTTTGTGGTGGTCCAGCACCTGTCACCGGACTTCAAGAGTCTGATGGACGAATTGCTGGCACGTTGGACCAGTATGCCGGTCCACGCGGTTGAAGATGGCATGCCGGTGGCAGCCAATCAGATCTTTCTGATGCCACCCAACACGGAGATTATCATCTCCAATCGAAAACTGTTGTTGACACCCCGCGCGCGAAGTGATGAATTGCGGCTTCCCATTGACCAGTTTTTTCGATCGTTGGCCCGGGATTGTGGTTCCCGGGCTATTGGCATTGTCCTGTCGGGCACCGGCAGCGACGGCTCCCGTGGTATTCTCGAAATCAAACAGGCGGGTGGATTGGTCGTGGTCCAGAGCGAAGACACGGCCAAGTTTGACGGCATGCCCAGGTGTGCCATCGACACGGGGGTCGCGGATATCATTCTGGCCCCCGAAGACATTCCCGCGGAGTTGTTGCGTCGCGCGGGCCGTGTCGAGCGGGCGGAACCGCCGGCGGACAACGTTACCGGGATGACGCCGATCTTCAGTTTGTTGCGGGAAAAATTCGGAATCGACTTTTCCTATTACAAACCAACGACGGTGGCTCGCCGAACGGAACGTCGATTGCAATTGGCCCCGGTTCGGTCGTTGGATGAATACGCCAGTCAGCTGCGCGCCGATCCGGTCGAACTGGATGCGTTGTATCGCGATCTGCTGATTGGTGTGACCAGCTTTTTTCGTGACCCCGGCGCATTCGAGGTGTTGCAGCACGATGTGATTCCGCGGGCAATCGATCGACTGGAAGATGCAGGTGAGTTTCGAGTGTGGGTGGCGGGATGCGCGACTGGCGAAGAAGCCTATTCCCTGGCGATCATTATTAACGAGTGCATTCGGAATAGTGGTCGAAAGATCGAATCAAAGATTTTTGCCACGGACGTTCATGCATCGTCGCTGGAGTTTGCCGCTCAGGGGCTGTACCAGGAGGACGCGATTGCGTCGGTAACGGAAGAACGACTGGCAAAGTACTTCGTGCGAACCGGTGACGGTTACCGGATTTCGCCCGAACTGCGAAACCGGGTGGTATTTGCGCGACATAACATCATCCGCGACGCGCCGTTTACACGGCTGGATCTGATAAGCTGTCGCAATCTGCTGATCTACCTTCTGCCCGAAGCGCAGCAGAAAGCCCTGTCACTGTTTCATTTTGGTCTGAAAACGGGTGGGATACTGTTGCTGGGACCCAGCGAAAGCACGGGCCAGCTGACCAGTGAATTTGACCGGTTGGATGAACATTGGAAAGTCTTTCGCAAGCGACGCGATGTGCATTTGCCAACGGAGCTGCGATTGCCGCTGTCTTCCGGACCGCGTCGAATCATACCGACAGCCACCATCCAAGTCTCGCAGTGAATTGCCTCAAAGCGATGTCTTTGAACAGATTCTGGACAAGACGCTTCCTGCCAGTGTCCTGGTCGACGAACAGCTGCAGGTCGTTCATACGTTTGGTGACGCCATCCGTTTTCTGCGGTTGCGAAAAGGGATGCCGTCGTTGCTGCTTGGCGATATGCTGGACGAGCAACTTCGAATCGCCGTGGGAGCGGCCGTGCATCGCGCCTCGCGGGAGCAAAGTGTCGTTTCGTTCTCAAACGTCAAGACGAGTAACGAGGATGACGCGACCATGGTCAAACTGACCGTTGTACCCCTGGTGGCGACTCGCCAGTCGAACCCCCACACACTGATCCAGTTTGAGCCGATCGCTCCGGCCGATGAGAGCCGTCGTCCGGCGGATCTGAACGAAGTGGCGCGGGATCACGCGGCGTCGTTGCAGGCCGAACTTCGTTTTGCTCGCGAAAGCCTCCAGGCCACCATCGAGGAGCTGGAAACCAGCAACGAAGAATTGCAAGCTACCAACGAGGAATTGCTGGCTTCCAATGAGGAGCTGCAAAGCACCAACGAAGAACTGCATTCGGTCAATGAAGAATTGTTCACAGTCAATTCCGAATACCACAAGAAGATCGAAGAACAGACCGAATTGACGCAGGATATGAATAACCTGTTGCGCAGCACCGACGTGCATACCATTTTTCTGGATGAAGAGCTATGCATCCGCAAGTTTACTCCCAGGATGGCCGAAGTGTTCAACCTGATCGATACCGATATCGGGCGCCGCATTCATGGATTCGTGAATACGATCAAGTGTGCCGATTTACCGGCCAAGCTGGAACAGGTTGCCCGGGACGGCGAACTGTTTGAAGAAGAAGTGGAAAACAAGGATGGTGGTCAATATCTGATGCGGATACTGCCCTATCTGGGCGATGCGGGCCGACAGGGCGTGGTGATGACGTTGATCGATATCACCGTGCTGAAAGCGGCTGAAACACGGTTCCGCAATGCGGTCGAGGTCTCTCCCAATGGCATGTTGGTGATCGGTACCAACGGGCGGATCGCGATGGTCAACGCAGAAGTCGAGAAGATGTTTGGGTGTGTCAAGCAGGATCTGTTGGGACAACCGCTGGAAGTACTGTTGCCCGATGGCATCCGCGTCGACCACAAGTCGTTGCGGCAGGAGTATCTTCATAAGCCACGCGTGATCCGACGGATGGGCAACGACTCCTTCGTGTGGGGTCTGCGAAAAGACGGGACCCGCATTCCGTTGGATGTACGCGTGAACCCGATCAGGACATCCGCTGGCACGCAGGCCATTGCGTCGCTGGTCGACGTCTCGGAACACCAGAAGCTGGAAGAATCGCTGCGAGTACAGGTACAACAGCGGGACCGTTTCCTGGCGACGCTATCCCATGAATTGAGGAATCCGATGAGTGCGATCCTGACGGCGGCGTCGCTGTTGAATCGGATGGCCGATGGAGCGGAAACGCTGCAGAAACCGTGCGAAGTTATCCGCCGGCAGGCAACGCATATTGCCACACTGTTGGACGATCTGCTGGACGTGGCCCGGGTGACGCAGGGCAAAATCAAACTTCGGCTGGAACCGGTGAAAGTCCAGGATGTCTGTCGCGAATCGTTGGAAGCGATCGGACCGTTGGCATCGGAACATGGGCACCGACTGACCTTTTCGGCCCCCGAAGAAGAACTGTGGGTGGAAGTCGAGCGGGTGCGGCTGATCCAGATCGTGGAAAATCTGCTGACCAATGCGATCAAGTATACACCAGACCAGGGCCATATCCACGTCAAGGTCAGCCGGGAGCCAGCGCGGGCCCGGATCGAAGTTCATGACGATGGATGCGGGATGACCACCGATTTGCTGGGTTCCATCTTTGACATGTTTGTGCAATCGGATCAGACCCTCGATCGCAGCGATGGAGGCATGGGCGTCGGATTGACACTGGTACGATCGCTGGTCGAAATGCATGGCGGCACAATCGAAGCGGCCAGCGACGGTCCTGGGCAAGGAAGTCGTTTTGCGGTGAAATTGCCACTGACGGAAAAACGACCAGCGGGAAAAACAAGACAGAGCCGAATCGAGGCCCATCCGGAAGAAATTCGTCTGGTTCTGGTCGAAGACAATGAAGACGCCCGCCAGATGTTGGAAAGCCTGTTGATCGCTTACGGGTACAACGTGGTCGCGACCGCGTCCGACGGAAAGGAAGGTTACGAGATGATTATGCGTTTTCGGCCCGATGCGGCGCTGCTGGATATCGGGTTGCCCGGACTGGACGGGTACCAGATCGCACGACAGGTGCGGGAAGCGCTGGGTGACGACGTCCGTTTGCTGGCCCTGACTGGATATGGAACACAGGAAGACCATGGTGCGGTGTTGGAAGCCGGGTTCAACGAACATCTGGTCAAGCCGATCAGTATCAAACAGCTCAACCGCGCATTGGGTACTCGGCACTGAACCATTTTTCGACAACGCCGCTGGCTGAACCTGGGGCTGAAGTCTGGCCGGGAGGTTGAGTTCGCTGTTGAATTCGCTCTCCCGATGGTCTTCCAACGCAACAGCCAAGCTGCTTTCCACAACGAACCCAGCTCGCGGCAAGGGCTATGGGGGTAACGATTTCAGATGCTGTTTCATGGCCAACAGCGTTTTTCCGCTGACATGGTGTTCCATGCCTTCACTATCAATCTGGGCGGTCTTTTCGTCTACGCCCAGCGATAACAGGAACTGATACACGATTTCGTGTCGCTTCTTCATTTTCCGTGCCAGTCTTTCGCCAGCATCGGTCAGCGAAATGGGTCGGTAGGGTTGGGTTTCCAGCAGATCAGCGGAAGCCAGGCGGGCCACGATCCGGGAAACCGTCACATGACTGACATCAAAGTGGGCGGCCAGGTCGGAAACCCGACACTCGCCCTTGATCTCGATCACATCATGGACAGCTTCCACATAATCCTCCGCCGTCTCGTTGGCGTGGTGATCGCGCGTGCGGCTATGCGGGATGGAACGGTTCTGGGCCCTGGTCATCAAATCCTGCTTTCTCAATCAACCTGGCCATTATAGGGTTAACCGCAAGCGTGGTCATCGTGATCGAATCTCCGGGCCTGCTCGTGGTCGCGCGGGCGTTCCGAGACGGTAGATCGGACGTAGACCGCGTCCTTCCCCGCTGTCAATCGGGAGGCTCGTTGAACGGGTCACGATTTCGACACGAGCGTTGCAATCAAGGATGAGCACCGATCTATCGCCGCAACAGTCCATTCAACAGCAGACCGTAAGCCAGAGCAGCAGCGGCCAGACAGACACCCGCGCCGACAAAATTAACGCGGACGGCCGCAATCACGGAAAACAGGACCGACAATAAACCGATCAGGTACAGCGCCCACATCGACGTCGCGGCAATTCCGCCAATTTTTTCGGTTGGGTTTTCGCTCTTCACGGGTCGGACTCCTGGAATCGATAGGGGGCTGTCTATTCTCGACGATTTTAGTCGATGAATGAGCTTGTCGGTAGTTTGTCGTTCTTCACCAACCAAGGTGGAATGGAAGCGGGCCATTCGAAAATTTCGGCGCGAGCAATCCATGACCTGGATCGCCAACTGGGTCGACGCTCCTGGTTCCTCAATGGTTTCGCATTTCCGTCGATGCCAGCCTGCACCCCGTGATCGTGGTTCGAATCAATCCTGTTCCGGATCGCGAAACCGATTCTGGCAATTTGATTTGGCCAGCAGTCGCGCGGCACCTCGACCGAGTTGCTCGCAAGTGGCAACCGCTTCGCCGAATTCAACTGACAACGGCTGGATGCGACCGATGTCGAATATCGACACGCTTCCGATCCAGGGATCGGGTGATCCTGGCAAGTAGACCACCACGAAACCGGCTTGTTCGTCGCGCCCGGTTTCGAATCCGACTCGGGTACATTCGTCCAGCTGCACGAGCACCGGCTTCATGCGAGGTTTGTTCTGTTCCCCGCCGATGCTGTCGGCCATTTGATCCTTCAGGATGGCATACCGCGGAAACAGCATGACCAGTTTTTTTTCGAAGGCGCGCGAGAGTTTGCGTCCGAAGGACCGACGGGCCAGGATTCCTGCTACGAAACAGATCAGCAGCAGCACCCCAATGGCCAGGAGAACCAGCAACGCGATACCGCCGGGCGTCTTGACGAAACCCGGCAGGATTTCGGCGAGGCCATCGGCGATGGTCATCACGATCGGTACGATCTGGCCGATCAGCGCTCCGAGGACGATCAGTGGCAACAGAAACAGCAGACCACCAATCGCGGTCGTCTTCAGAAATCCGATCGATTTTTTTGCCTGGATCATTTGGGAATCACGAATCAGGAATGATGACTGGAGATCTTCGCGTCTCAATGCGTACTGTCAAAACGAAAAGCCGAGGCCAAATGGCCCCGGCTTCACGTGGAGATTGGGATCACGATGAAGTTTACCCATGGAGAAATACGGTTCTATTTCATGTTGGTGGTTCCCGCACTGGCTGTTCGAGCATTCATCGCTTCGCTGACCAGGGTCGTCAGATCCAGTTGGCGGTGATAAACGACTGTGCGATTCACCCCTTTGATTACTTCCGGTCGGCTTTCGGGATTGATCTCCGAGTTGTCAAATCTCAATACCAGGGAGATGCCGTGTTTGCCTGATAGTTCGGCCACGACTTCCTGCATTGTCCGATAGGTCTGGTAGTAGATTTGCGCTTCCCGGTTCAACAATTCCTGTTCGCTCTGGCGGGCGTCGGTTCGCAATTGAGTCTGGCGTTGTTCCAGGTCCGCTTCCATCCGGTTTCGCTCGGGGGTGCCGACTTCATATTCCTGCAGTTTCATCGCTTCCCTGCGAATTTCCTCCTGCGTCGTCTCGATACGTGTTTTCAGGCTTTCCGCTTCGGCTTTGATCCCATCCATCTGTTGCTTGAAGGTGGGATTGTCTTCAAAGACCTTGGCCACATCCAGCACGGTCACGAGCCCACTGGTGCCAGGTTGTTCCTGAGCCGTGACGGCCACCGTCATGGCAAAGGCAATCGCGATCGTTGCCACTGACTTAGCGTGAATTGATTTCAAGATTCGTCCTCCTTGACATTTCTGTTGATTGCTGCCGATCCTTCAGCAGCGTAATGGCGATCCAATGGGATGAAAAAGCGCCGAACCTGCTCATTGTCATCAAGCACTTTGCGTACCAAACGTTCTCCATTTACAGCAGGTGACCGTTTCCCGCAATATTTGCGACTGAACACCCAATCAAAAACTTCGATCGAGTACTATTTGCATGGCGTTGTAAAGATTACAGCGGGTTCGATCAATGCGGATTGTCGCAGGAATGCCTGCAATACCGAAATCGCCAGCAGCAACACAGCTGAGCGACTGCGACGAACCAGTTCGCGATCGTACAGCGGCAAGTAACGGTAGTAGACCTCAAGGATCAGAACGGCCATGGCGGTGGTGTACAATCGCCCGCCAACGCTGCCGTAACGTTCCGGAAAAAACCAGCTTCCTGACTCGTGGCCGGTTTGTGATTGCGTTTGAACCAGGTAATCGCGGATTTCCCGATTCCACGACTCCCATTGCTGGTGGTGGCAATGGAACAGAACCTGCGTTGCGTAGTAATTGAAATAGATGTTGTCCCTGGATGGACCGAGTTCAACCAGATAATCGGTCCCCTGAACCAACCCGCGATGTTCGGGACTCCAACCCTGGTAGAGCTGCAACAACAGGCCGATCGCTGTCGAAGTGGGGTCAGGTTCTTTATTCTGGTACCCGAATAACCCGCTGCTATCATCCCCGACGGACGACAGGAAAGTTCTGGCCTGGCGGATCGTCTTTTGCGGCGGATCCAGGCCGGCCAGCTGGCAGCTCTTGAGCGCCATCATTTGCCAGCCGGTCACCGTTATATCCCCGGGCTGACCCGGATTGTAACGCCACCCACCGGCATCATGCTGCGCGGTAACGATGTATTTCATCGCCGATTCGACAAAGGGCAACAGTTGATCGTCGCCGGTCATCGAGTACGCTTCACTCAACGCGATGGTTGCGATGCCCTGGGCATACATCGTGCCCTCGGCCAGGTTGCCGCCAAATTGTGACTCTCGCATCCGGCTCTTCAGATAATCGAGTCCCTGTTGTACTTGCTGTTGGTAGGGCCCGCTGTGATGCGTGTAGCCGGCGCCCAGCAAGGCCATCAAAGACAGCCCGGTTGCTGCCGTAGTGGATTCCCGTAACGCCGGGTCGCCACAACGTCCGTCGCAGGATCCCTGGGCGAACTGGAGCCGCCAGCTGCCGTCGGGAAATTGATGATCGATCAGCCACTTCAGCCCGTTTTCGACGGCCAACTCACTGGCGGCATTCCCACCAAAGCGAGCAGCCAACGCGCCGCGCGCGCCGTCCACACGGCCTTCGAATCCGCCCCCGACCGGCATGGGTTGTTCTGGTGCATTCGCTGTCACCGATCCCATCACGTCACGTTCGGGCTCGCTATCCGGGTCCTTGGAGAGCGTGTTGACCGGGACCGGTAAATCGTCGGACGTAGACGTACTTTCAAATTCCCTTTCCACCAGGGCAACCTGTTCGTCCTTGGTGACCAGATCGATCGGGATGTCCTGTTCCGCCGGTTGAAGCACCGGTTGCGCATGGTCGGGCTCGGTAAACACCGCCGTGACGCCGATGGTTTCCGGTTCGTGGCTGGAAATCACGAACAACACCATGATCAGCAACAGCAGCAGATGCAGCCCCAGGCTCCCGGTCGCACTGGCGACGGTATGCAGGTGACGACGAATTCGTTTCCACCACGGCTCGGCGACCGGAGGCGTCTGGTTAATGGGAGCAAACTGCCGAACGGTTCGCGGGCGGGAAGTGGATTTTCGATTCGAAGATGTTCCTGCGGTTCGTGAATCCGCGGGTGTTTGCGGGTTCGACGGGTTGGGCATCAGGAATCTCGCAGCAGCCAGACGATTGCGTCACTGCTATTCTAGGTTCGAGGTTTCCTGAGTATCGGTTGCCAATGCGGAGAATCGGAGCAATTCGTACTGGCGAGGTCGGATTTTGAGCCCCGCAACGATTCCCAAGTCGAGCGAATGAGCCGTACGATCCTTTTCATCGGACCACAAGTCGATCGATTGGGAATTCAATCGACGAATCGAAAACGCCGCCACCTGCTGATCGTCAACCGGTTGGAACGTCAGTTCTCGCAGGGGAATCGCGCATTCGATCGTCCATGAATCGGAATCCTGATTGGCAGCGACGAACCACTGCGGATTCCAGCCTGGTGATCCACTGCAATGGTCGGCGGCACGGCCGCGGGCGTCGATTTCGAGTGTGAAGTTGGACTGGAAGTCGCGATCGAAATCCAGAATCAACTGGATCCGTTCGCTCTCCTTCAGATCCGGGTCGCGGGACCGGCGGGTATCGCCCGGCGGGTAACTTTGGCCGAGAATTTTATTGCACCGCACCGCCAGGAACAGAAATTCCTCGTCGTGCGCCAAACAATAGGTGTCGGTTCGAGATGGTTCATCGGTCCGCGTGGGATAGGTCATCCGAAAAACCGCCTGGCCATCTTCCAGCGCATGTTGCCAGAGTGCATCGTCCAGCCGTCCGTCCAGCAGCGGGCGTGTCGAAGCGCCAAAACACTGGACGCCAGGCAGTCCGAATTGGCGATCGCGTAGCCGCAGTTCACGGCTGGCAGCGAAGGCGTATTCGGAAGTCAGCTCGCCCGTACGACGTATCCTCTTGAGCAGGTTTTCCGCCGACGTGTCGGATGGCAACTTGCTGGCCAGATTGGCTTCCATGAATTGAATCGGTTCGCTTTGCGCAAGATCGGGATCCCGTTGCTTCAGGCGTTCCAGGAAACGGCTGGCCAGTTGCATGCGGGAAGCGGCCAGGGCGGCAATTGGATCTTTGACTTCGGCGTCGAAAATGGATGCGTCGATCAGGCCCTCGTTTGATTCAGGCGTGGCCGGCTTCCAGACAATTTTCTGAACACCGTCTTCGATACTGGTGGTCGCGATCAATTGACCAGCGTGAACGCTGGTTGCCGACGGACGATCCGGCGACGATGATGGTTCTTCCTGATCCGAGCGATATGCGGAATACAGGGCGGCGCCAATTTCGCTGCTGGCATAGTACTGAGTCAGCCAGACCAGGGCGGCGGGCGTCAGGGCATGGTCGCCGACCCGTTGCGTCATCTGTTCCAGAGTGTAGGCGGCCGATTCCAGTTTTCCCGCCCGTACAAAAAGCTCGGCCAGCTGCATCAACCAGATTCCCAGCTCCCGAGCTTCCTGAGTTGTACCGAAAGCGCTGATCTGCTTTTGCAGTTCCGCGTTCTGTGCGGGCGTATCGGTTGGCCACTGCAGCAGGAGTTCCATTTCCCGGTGCTTCAGCGGTGCCGTGGCAATCGAACTGAGATTGCCCCATCGCTCCAGCGTTTTACGGGTTGGAATCTGACGCCCCAATTGCTCCAATCCGAAGAAGACGTCGTCATTCACCGCAGAAATGCTGCCGGTGAAACTCTGCACGCGGTAGCTTTCCGGCTGATCGTAGACGGGCGACTGTTGGATCAACCCCCGCGAGATGGCAATCTGGTCTTCCAGCAACTGACCTGATCGGGGCAGGTATTGTTTGCCGTCCAGATTCAACGCGGCGGTACCGCTGCGAGTTCGGATCAGAAAGCGATCGACCTGCCATGCGGGTAGTCCTGCTTCCTGCAACTGATCTGGAAAGATGGCTGGATCGGCAGCCTGCTCAATGGCAACCTGGCAAACCGCCGCAAACTCAAGACTCGACGGTGCCGCGTTGCAGACCAGAACATGAGGGCGAAGCGTACGAATCGTGCGGACCATCTTTTTCATGGCCTCCTCATGTTCGACTGGTGAATCAGGCGCCTGCGTGGCCGCCAGCAGATTGAAATTCAGCGAGCAACCGACGCGGGCGTTCGCCGCCGCCGCTATATCCAGATTCAATGCGTCATGCTCACCCAGCACAACCGATCCACTCAAGATCCCTTTTTCGTTGGCGAAGTAGGACATCAGGGCGAACGGTAGATTGGCCGTCTGATCGGAAAATACCAGGATGCCTACCTGGTCGTTCGCCATCCTTTGAACGTTCCAGTGTTGGCCCTGATCGGTGGTGGCCAACACCATGCCGTGGGCACCTACCGCCCAACCATGCTGTTCATCGGAAAAGAAGACTTTGCGGATCGGCATGGAGACCGCCGTCGCATGAAACTGCAGATCGTCGCCCGTGGCAGCATCCAGGGACACAACATAAGTTCCCGGGTTGCCGGCGATCCAGACCCGTTGATCGGAGATCGAAATGGTTGAAAAATCAAACTGACCTAGCGGCGAACTGTTCAGCCACGCTGGTGGATAAGCCCAACTTGCTCCGCCGTCGCGGGTCATCAATATGGTCCCGGAAGTTCCCGCGGCCCAACCGATATTCGCGTTCTGCATTCGGACACTCTTGAGACGGCCGGGTGCGGGGCCAACCACGGCAGCTGGTTGAAAGTGTTTGCCGACGATCTTCCCCAGCCGACCCTGGTCGTCGACAACGACAAAGCCACTGGGAATCAGGTCACCGTCAATCAGATGTTGGGGAGGATCGATCGATTGGGCCGACCAGGTTCGACCTCCGCTGGAGGTCGTGATGACCCCCGAATTGTACAGGCTGCCCTTTCGGCCAAGGGCCCATCCACCCAACAGACTCTGAAAGTGCAGTCGATTGATTTGCGGCAGAAAGTTGATGGGCAGCGTCCGCCAGGTGTGGCCACCATCGACCGTTTTCAATAGAACGCAGTGGGATCGCTGCAGATAGGGTGTGTAGTAATTGCCGGCGATCCAGCCCTGTTTTTCATCGATGAAATGGACGCATTTCAGCGAACAGGTCAGCGGGTACAATTCGTGAGCCCGTGATATTGGCCGCATCCGTGCCAGTTTCTGTTCGAATGAACGATGGTCGTCCAGGTCCAGGCCGGCGTTCTGGCACGACGTCCACCGCTCGCCGCCATCCACCGTTTTCAGAATCAACCCCTGGTCACCGACGGCCCAGCCGTGAGTGGCATTGATGAAGAATACGTCGTTGATGGTCGCGTCTTCACGCCAGCTGGCAGGTCGGATCTCCCGCCCGTGATCGTCAAACCCGCTCAGATGGGTTGCGTTCAACAGCAGGAACGTAATGGTCAAACAACGGGTCCGTCGCATATCACCTGCCGATTGGAACTCACTTCGCTTTATTGGTTTCAGTAGAAGATAAATCTCAGTCGCCTCAGGAAGGCAATCCCGTGGCGTTTCCATGCGGCGGGAGTTTAACAACTTCAAACGGTGGAGAAAATAGAAACAACCGCAGCCAGGCAACGGCACCTCGATCGCGTGCATCGACCACGGACCCCTTAATTCAGCGAGGAGGTTCTCTTACTTCCCGGCTGGGGAATAATCGAATCCCGCTGTGCCTTTTACTTGCGACACTCGGTCAAGCATCTTCGGCTCCGGCGGATAGCTGAGCACTGATCGCTGGTGTCAGCAGTCACCCGCGAAGAGGCACCCGAAGTGCGGGCACCAAGGCGAATACCACCCTGCCCCTACAATCGAAGGGGTTCGAAGGCGAGCAACTGATGGTTCGAACCGGTGAAAACGAATCATGCTTTCCGGCTGCACGTTCTCGTCGCCAGCCCTGCCTGCCGTCGTTTCCGGCACTTGAAACGAATGACCAAACCCGGGATTGTATTGCAGCAAAGAACGATCTGGTAAAGACTTATGACGACGGCAATGCCATTTGAACCTGGTCCTCACTGGATTAGCCAAGCTGTCAACGGCAGCCAGAATATGAACGAATCTTGAAAATCTTGTTAATTCAATTTTTTGTTTGCCACCGGGTGCTTGACCGCCCTTTCTTCAGTCATAAACTACGCATTTTACGCATGCCAGTGCGGCCAACTTTGCTCGCACAACCGAATCAAGTCGGGGCTCATTTCACTCTCAACAATGAGGTATTCTAATGCGAAAAAGTGAATTCAATAGTTTGTTTTTGTGCCTTGTGGCGATTCCCCTGCTTTGCAGCGAGCAGGCGGTGGCTCAAACAGAATGTAGAGATCTAACGACCGGCGATGACCGGCTGAACGTTGCCAATCCCACCGGCAGTCCTCAAGATTTCGGCATCAACAATATCAATGCCAAGAACTGTATCAACGCTTTGGCGGGCAATGACATCGTCGATGCCGGCAACGGTTCGGACACCCTGAGCGGCGGCGACGGCAGTGACATTTTATTTGGTGGAGGCGACGGCGACACGGTCAACGGCGACGACGGCAATGACATCATAGTGGACACCGCTGGGACGCTTAACGGCGGGACCGGTGTCGACGTCTTCGTCATCAACGGCGGTACCGTCGACGGTGGTGGAGGAAATGATGCCTTTCTGATGCAGAAAACCAAGCCGTCAGGTCCAATCAACGATGATGGGCCCGGGGACATTAACTCAGATTATCTGGCAGGACTGTTTGGCGGAAACAGCTTCGATCGAATCCATGCGACAATGGACGATCATGTGCTCGCGGTACGCAATTTCTCGGTTGACCAATCGATTGAAATGATAACGGCGTTCGGCATTGCCAAGGAAGACACGGACGAATTGACCGAACTGGAAGCGTTGCGCGATCGGCTCGACGGCGGCGACAATAATCTCAGCGATGTCGGCTTCTCGGGTTTCACCCTTTCGGGCGGCAACAATAAAGATAATCTCGACTTCTCGGCAACGATTTTTCGTGGCGTCGAGGCTGTGAATCTCAATAACGGACCCGATACAGTTACGACTGCGAAGGACCATCGTGGTACAGTTACCGACTATGCCGGCGGACGCGACGGCGACTGCATCAACATCTTTTTGACCGAGGCCGATTTTGCCGAAATCGTCCTGGCCGGAAAACTCGGAGCTTTGCTCGCCTATTTGGACAGCCCGAACGGCATGACACTCGATCTCAGCGACGAAATTGGCCTGACCGCTACCGAATTCGAAAAGGCAAGCATTACCGATGGCGATGGCAACGGTTTTGTCAGGTTCAAAGTCGACGGCATTCAATACGTCATCGGCGATGACGGCGACAACCGCATCAAGAATTTCGATACCCGCTGCGACCAGATCCTCGTTGGAAATGACGGTGCCGACGATTTCCGCTTCGAGGCCCGCGACAGCGACGATGGGCTGTATCTCGAACCGGGTAACGAAGACAACGGTGGGAACGCCACAATCGTCGATCTCGATTTTGCGGAGGGTGACAATCTCGTCTTCTCGAATTGGGAGCACACCGCTCTGCAGAACCCGCGGCATCTGCGGGTGGAGAACGAAACCGATCTCCTGGACCTGATCGAAGCGCTCAACAGCGATGACGAGACCGATTTCACCGGTACTCGCAACGGCGATCCGTCCGAGTTGAAGGACGTCACTGAGGCGTTTGAAGACGACGGCAACCTCGTGCTGCGAATCGCCGACAACAACGGCGGGGCACAAGGTGCCAACTTCGAAGAGATCATCATCGAAGGTTTCGGAGACCTGATCGCGGACTAGATGTGTGGATTTCCAGCATTGTTTTCGACCCCAGTGTGACGCCGGTTTTTAACCGGGCAACATGAGGAGACTGGCCGAAAACAATGCCAGCACAGAACAACGGGCAATCAGGCTGAATGGCCGTGATTGCCCGTTTTTTTTGTCCCTTCGAGTGCGATCGGGCTCTTGCCGACCAACGAACACTATTCTGGCATACAAGTTGGCCTGTCCCCGCCCGAGCTTCTTTTTTTGTCCCTTCGAGTGCGATCGAGCTCTTACCGACCAACGAACACTATTCCGGCATACAAGTTGGCCTGTCCCCGCCCGAGCTTCTCGCAAGCCCAGCGGTTGATGACTCGATCTTCGCCGGTGTTAGACCGCCGGTTGGGGCACACTGCCCGCCACAATCGGCGGCATGGCCGAGACGACTGGCGCATGGCTTCCGGGTGGGGCACCGAAGTGCCAAAGTTCATGCAGCAGACTCTTCTCTGTCAGCCCCAGACGGTTCAGGATCGAATCCAACTCGGCCGGAATCGAACCACGCTTGTCCCAGCGGATGGTCCGTCCGACCCAGTCCAGCAACTGCAGGTAGCGGACCAGTGACATGGCAACGACTCCCTTGCGACTGGCTCGACGATGGGTCACCTCCTCATCCGGCCCGACGGGGTCGCGCAGTTCGTCAATTTCAACGGGGCTCATCCAACCCGAATGGGGGTGGCTCAAGCGTTCCCAATCGTGAATCGAATGCGTACTGGAAACCAGCGTCAACGAATGTTGGCCCAGATCGGTCGTGCCCAGGCTGATTCGCAGATCGTCGATGCGGTCTTGGGCTCCCGTGTAATCAGACTCCTCGGGCGTCGCCGCCACGCCAGCCCGGATCGGATTCAGGTCCACATAGATCATGCAGGCCAGCGTCGAGGCTGCACTATCAAGAACTTCCGATCCAAATCTCGATTCCCAGAAGTGCCCGGTGACCTCGTCTTCCCGGTTGGATCGGCATGCCATGTAGTGCGAAAAATATCGCATCCACCAGCTGATATCCGACAACCTCGATCTGAGTTCGGCCACCTGAGCCGGATCGTTGATGATGGCCTGGATCCGGTGTTCATGGGGCTCGATGGGGTTGCCATCGGCATCATAGTTCGGAGTGATTCTTAGCCAGCGGATGGCCACCGTTCGATCATCCCACTGTTCGGCGATATCGGGCCGACTGCGCAGGATCTGATGAGTATGATTACTCATGATCGAATAGGTGAGGCAGTCGATGGCGAACGATGAAGCCAGCTGTTGCAGGCGTTTTCGCGCCCAATCGCGACGATGTTCGTAGTTTCGACCTGAATATTTGTCCGAGCCGCACAGGTAGGCGCGTCGGACACAGCGATTCCAGACGTGCACGATCTGGATTTGAGCTGGATCAATTGACGTATTGCGAGCTGCGCGTGCCATGGTATCCGCCTCCCGGAGTCAACTGCACGATCTTCATGCTCGTAGACCAATCAGGAAACAGCCGGATCCCTACGGCTGACAAACCAGAAACCAATTACCAATTAGTGTTATATTGTACACCACGCTGGCTTGCAAGCTGGCCTGCCCCCGAAGGTCGCCCCGAAGGTTGCCGGCCTGTCCCCGAAGGTTGCCGCCCCGAAGGTTCCCCTTTGCCCGCCTGGCCTGTCCCCGAAGGTTCGCCTCCCGAAGGTTCCCTGGCCCGCAGCTGGCCTGTCCCCGAAGGTTCCCGCCCCCGAAGGTTCGCCTGGCCTGTCCCCGAAGGTTCCCCCCCGAAGGTTCCCCGCCCCCGAAGGTTCCCTCCCTCCCGAAGGTTCCCCGTCCCCGAAGGTTCCCCCCGAAGGTTCCCAGACGACTTTCATCCCGCACGACGTTCCCCGACGACTTTCATCCCGGACGACTTTCATCCCGGACGACTTTCAGGAATCGCGCCCGCCTCCGAGAAGATTTCAGTCGTTGCCCCAAAGAGACCAGACAGTCAGCTAATAATTTCGTATGTAATAGAAGTAGCTGACGGTCAGGCCGGCAAAGTAGATCATCGGAAATAGCCATTGCGCAGCATGGTCAAGTCGCTCGGCCGCCTGCGTGTGACCGGCTTTGCACATCGAGTAGAGAATCAGACTTTCAACGATCGTCAGGCACATCACCAGGAAGGAATATAGCAGCACCGTATCGGTAAACGTGAAATATGAAATTCGAGGCATTGCGCCATCGATCAGGAATTGGTAAGCCACAATGGTCAGGATACCAATGAACGCCACATTCAGCCGATCAGACAGATTGTCCACCTCCAGCCAAAAAACCCCCCACATCAGGAGGACCAGGACGATCAGCGGAACGATGACCTTCCAGACGATATTTGCCGATCGGCGTTCGAGCGTAATGTTCAGCCGAATCTCGGAAAGCTGCTTCGATGCGCCATAGTAGCGATAGTCCGCGAGTCCGGAAACCATGTCGAGGTTGAGCAGGCGCCACTGCGCGATGTTGACCCGCTCACTGCCCTTAGCGTTTTCCTCCGTGGCTCCCAGCACGCGATCATCCACCTTCAAGAGTACCTGTTCGCTGTCGTTGCCAAAGGCAATCATCTTCGCTTCCAGCGTTTGCGTATCGAACGGAAACCGTCGCAGCTTCATCGGGGTCTCCAAGGTGACGTTTCGCTGCTCCATGTATCGGACACGGCCATCGGGGTAAACTTCGATACTCAGGGCGTTGGTATCACCCGTGCCGATTTCGTTGACGATCAGCAGCTGTGGCCACCAGCCCGTGAAGACTTCGTTGAACTGGAATTGTCCCTGGAACAGTTTCACGTCGGTTCCGTCCTTCGCCGCATCGAAAGCCAGCCTGGGGTCTTCCCACTCAGCCACGATAATCAACTCCGCCCGGAAGGTTTCGTTTAACTCGTCCAAATCGATGATGTCAGCCAAAAATATCCCCACCGTCACGACCGTCGGTGAACTTGGCGGGTTCGGCATGCCGGCTTCGTCAGCTCGCGTCTGGCCAACGTCGAAACCCATGCCGGCAAAGGCCACCAGGAGGGCATGCAGGAACAGACTCATGCCACGGAGCCCAGGTTTCTTGATCTGTACTCTTGACGCAGGAGTTGTCCCAACCTCGATGATCCGCCGTAATTGAAGCACGTTTTCTACCCCTTCAAACGCGATCGTTAAGATAGATCAGCCGGAAATCTCTCCCGACCGCGACGCAACAGCACCGGCAGCCCCGTTGACATAAACTGGATGCGATCCCGAGCGTGCTTTGGAAATGGGGTGATGTACACCGCACCGTTATATTCTGCCCGCACCGTTATATTCTGCCCCACTTGATGATGGCATGGCCTGATATTTGTTTGACCGGAATATGGTTGACCATCGGTTGCCAAACTTCTAACTGAAACAACCATTGAATATATACGTTTACTTATTTTTCAATACTCGATTGTCCCGCAACTCGACTCGATCACAACCGGTCCGTCTGCGCAAATGGCTCCTCTCACGATAACTCGAAAAAATCCGTACGTTCAAACGATACCGAGATAAAGCTGGTGGCCCGCGGGACGTGCTCGTCAATGGCTCTCGCCACCGTTTTGTCCATTCGAGACATTTTCGACCGCTTTTCCAGGTTTTCGGTTGAAACCAAATCGCAATAATTGGTCATGGGAAACGAATAATCGAAAGCCAACGTTGCGACCAATTGGAGCATGAATGAAGAAAGGCGACCATTTACGAGTCAAAGTGGGAATGTACTACCACCACGGAATCGACCGTGGCGATGGATCCGTCATCCATTTTGGTAGCGGCATTCACGATATCGCGAACGCCAGAGTCGAAGTCGTATTGCGTGAAGCGTTTGCGATGGGGCGGCAAATTGACGTTGTCGATTCTGATCTTCGATACTGTGCCGATGAAGTTGTACAACGTGCTGAAAGCCGACTGGATGAGCGTGAGTACGACCTGTTCGACAACAATTGCGAACACTTTGTGAGCTGGTGCAGAACAGGTAGGTACAGTAGTCCACAGATCGAAAAAGCGGAAACCATGATTCGGCAAACGACAGCTGCCATGATCAAGCCGGCTTTGAAAATAGCGGTTGTGTCTCGAATGGCCACCTTCACTGGATCCAAACTGGCCATCAAACTTGCGACAAAGACAACCGCTGCCTCCATCATTGGCGATGCCACCCAGGCCGCTGCCGAACTTGTCGCCAGCCAATTCGGATCGGACCCGAAGGACGCTCGCAAAATCGGGATGAGCACCGGCGCCGTCACGTCCGCGACCGTTGGAACCGTTATTGGCGGACCGATTGGTGGTGCAGCCTCATTGACTCTCTGGGCAATAGGCCAGGTCATTGCTGATCGAACAATCGAAAGCGGTAAGAAAATTTTTAGCGTCGCCGTCGCCGAAGCATAATCGAAAAAGCAAGCTGAAATTTCCCACGGTTGATTGGGAACGAACGGTTTGGTTGGCAACAAGGTTAGAGCTTTTGGCAAGGATGCACAGGAGGCGACGGCTTCGTGAATAATCCCTCCGAACCACCTCAAGCAGAGCTTTCGGTTAAACCCAAAGGGGCTCTGTTACTTTCCCTTCTCTTTTATGTTCTATCGGCGATCATCGCCCTCGGAGCGACCGTTGAATTTGCGACTAGGCTTTTAACAAAGCTCGGCTACTTTCGAAACTCAATTCTAAACATGCCGATCTCCGTTGTTATCAAATTTTTTGTAACCGGCCTTGGCCTCGCTTTCCTGCCCCTGTTAACCGGATACCTTTTTTCACACGGCCGGTTCTTGGCAGCCGCCTTCCTCTCTTTCCTGACTTTTGCTGCCTTCGCCTACCTGCTCTACTTTCACTAATCAGACGGCCCCTTTCGATGGCGCACGGCTTGTCTCGCTCAGATGGCGTTGGTAAATGTATTCGCGCTGCTGCTGGTTCAAACTACCGGAACTCGCTTGGAGGCTGCGCTCGGTGGCTAAAACCCGAGAATCAAAACTTGACGTGACGGGAGTGCGTTTACAATAGGGCAAAGTGACCGCGTGATGGACTGCCGACTCTTCGACTTGCGTCTGAGTTTCGAAGGTACTGAATTTCAACGCCGGGCCGACACTAACACTTTCCCCGAATTCTACAGGGACCCAAACTGTGAAAAAAATAAATCGTCGAGGATTCCTCAGGAAAAACGCGGTCGGCGTTTCGGCCGGATTGATTGCGCCGTACTGGTGGACGTCCCGAACGGAGCGCGATTCCCAACCTTTCAGCAGCAACGATCGTATCCGTTTTGCCCTGGTCGGATGTGGCGGCATGGGGCGAGGCGATGCGGGTCTGGCGCGTGAGTATGGCGATATTGTGGCCGTGGCGGACGTCGATGCCCGCCGCGCACGGCAGGCAGCGCGAGAACTGTCGGACGACAAGGCATCGGTCTGGGAAGATTATCGGCAACTGATGGACAAGGAAGAATTTGATGTTCTGATCTGTGGCACGCCGGATCACTGGCACACACGAATCGTGCTGGACGCGATCCTGGCCGGTAAGGATGTCTATTGTGAAAAGCCGGTGACGCTGACGATTGAAGAGAGCCAGATCCTGAGAAACGTGGCCCGCGAGCACGATCGCATCATTCAGGTGGGTACCCAGCAGCGCAGCGCGACGAATCTGTTCCTGAAGGCCATCGCTCTGGTTCAGCAGGGACGGCTTGGCAAGATCAAGAGGGTGCAGTGTGCCATCGGCGGTGCTCCGTCCAGCGGACCCATCCCGATAGCGGAACCGCCCGGTGAACTGAACTGGGACATGTGGCTGGGCCAGGCGCCGGAGGTGGCTTTCCGGGCCACCGGGGACGACCGTGGCGGCCTCGGCAAAACCCGCTGCCATTACGAGTTTCGCTGGTGGTACGAGTACTCGGGTGGCAAGATGACCGATTGGGGCGCTCACCACGTTGATATTGGCACCTGGGCGCTGGGCATGACGGGGGATAACGATGGTCCGGTTTCCATCGAAGGGACGGCCAAACATCCGGTGGAATTCAAGGATGGCTACCCGACCGTGGACGATCAATACAACACGGCCCAGGAATTTCATGTGGTCTGTCAGTACCCCAACGGTACGGAGCTGGTCATCCGTCATGACACCGACAACGGTGTCCTGATCGAAGGGAGTGATGGTCGGATTTTCGTCAATCGGGGTAAACTGGTCGGCAAGCCGGTAGAAGAACTGAAAGACAACCCACTTCCCGAAGGTGCCTTGAAACAGGCTTACAAGGGCGTGGAGCCCTATTCGAACGGAAGCGAAAATGCCAACCATTGGCGTCATTTTGTGGATTGTTTGAAATCGCGCCGGGATCCGATATCGGACATCTACAGTCATCTGCAGGCGCTCGATACCTGTCACCTGGCCAATATCGCCATTCGGCTGGGCCGGAAAATCAACTGGGATCCCGTCACGCGTCAAATCGTGGGCGATGAACAGGCACAAGCGATGATCGCTCGCAAGCGACGTTCTGGTTACGACCTGGAAGTGCGGCAAACCACCGGTTGAGACGGACGGCCATGGCCATCATCAGTCGCGGGCCCGCATCCCGCCCCGGATAGCACCCGCTTCGGTGGCACCGTAATTGCCGGCGAACAGAGGATCGATGGCCCGGCTATTAGGCATGCTTAGCCAGACCCGCAGGATGTGCCGCCGCAGGCGGGGATCTTCCTGATCTTCAAATTCCGTGCGTCGGTGCAGGGTCAGCCAATTATTCATGAAGACGATGTCGCCCGGTTGTTGGCGAAACGTGACGTGCATGGCTGGTTCGGCCGCGACCTGCTCCAGAAAGTCGAGGGCTTCGCGTTGGGCCTCCGTCATGGCCGGCAGATCGGGATTGGCATGAGCCCGATCGATCAGCACCCGCAGAAAGTTGGCATGAAAGAATCCGTCGCGGAATGCAAAAATGGGCTGTCGGGTAAACGGCGTGTCGTTGCCAGTGTCAACGTTGTGACGTTGATAGCAGTAGGGCTGCGTCAGCACCGACAGCAGGTCGGGTCGTCGCACGCGAATTTCATTGAACAGCGCGGCCGAACTGACCAACTGGTTTTCGCCACCCGATTTGGCCTGTCGGACACAGAGGAAGCCAATCACATCGCAGCGATCGGTATGAAAACTGAGCTTCTTCCGCGTGTTCGGTCCCCGAGCGCGAGGATCATCGTCGGCAAAACCGGCGTTCTGCACACTGAAGATCAGATCGCCATCGGCACTTTGCGACAGCGGTGTTCCCAGCAATCCGGCCACACCCAGAAAAAGCTGGCGGAGCAAATCGATTTCGACATCTTCGATTTCCAGGCCGCGAATCAAGGTCGCTCCGCAGCCGTTCACCAGTGAGTCCTGGATGCTGGTCAGCCGTCTCGAGAACTGCGGACAGGATGTCGCCAACTCGGTTGGTTCGTCGCTTTGGCTGGCACAGGAGAGCCATACCGATATCTCGTCAAGTTCTTCGGCTGTCAGCGACTGCCGCCAGTCTTGACGCTGCAACAACTCGTCGCCTCGCCAGACAGCCGGCCCTTCAAGTGGATCCAATTGCATGATGTACCGTCAGATTGGTTCGGGAGAATCGCCCACAAGCGCCAGTCAAGGATCGCAACCGATTCGATTGCGATCACCGCGAAGATGGCCGGCGCCATATCAGAATTCGGTACGGAAGCCGGACCGTCTTCAAAACAGAGTACCGTGCAAACGACAGGCCGTTCACCCACCATGGTGGCTGATGCGGCCGATTTTCTGTTTCGAGGCCAGGAGATGGATGCCTGCCTGTGGGAAAACTCCGCAGCGACGCTTGTCCCAACCCTTGCCGTGTCGTCGTCCCTTGAAATTGCCCGGCTTGACGCCCCGGGTGGCCCCCGGGCCGCGGCTGGACCTTTTCCGCAGCAGCCCGTCAATGACGATTGGAATGCGTCAACTGCGGCGGATGTCCTGCTCCGGCGAAGCAGTATCGGAACAGTGCGCGGGCCGGAAAAAAGCGATTGGTCTGGTTAAGGTAATTCAGATACTCGTTGCCATGCACCTGAGTCAGATAGTGTTCCTCGTTCCACGATTTCAACAGCAACATGCTGCAATGAATGATCGCGACCAGCAGCATCCAGGGGTTCGTAACAACCAACAGGCTGCTGATCATCAACAACAGACTGAGCGCGTAGATGGGGTGACGCACGGCGGAAAACGGTCCATCGGTAATCAGGTTTGTGTTCTTGTCGGGTGTGACGGCCATGCTCCAGTTGCGTCCCATGCTCATCCAACAACGCGTTGTCAGAAAAAACGCGATGACGGCCGAAGCCGCAGCGAGCCAGGTGATCATCAGCCAGATCGTGGACCCCGCGAAGGCCTGCCCCGAAAGCAGGTCCGTAATCCAGTTGGTCGAATTCCAGGCCAGCGCAATCCAGGCCGTGATCGTGGGAACCCACAAAATCCACATCCGTTTCTCCAGCCGGGTCTTGGGCAGCGAACCGGATGAAACTCGAAACTTGGTCCAGCTGCGGACCACCATCGCGAACACACAGATCCAGTACGACGTTACCGTGGTCGCGACGATCACCTGGGGAAGATCAGACCATGCCATCAATTTCTCCTTGTTTGTTGCTGTGGATTCGGTGATGTGGGCATCGGCCGCGGCCTGGGGGAATAGTTCCCGCTCTGTTGCCACACGTCGCGCGACTGATCGGACGCCCTGAAGGGTCGGTGTCCCCCCATCAATTGACGCACCGGCGCGTACTGCTTTCCCTGAATCGGTCCGAACTGATGTTTGGCGTATTGCACCGCTTCCATGATCAGATCGTGAATCCAGGGGTTGGCGTCGATGTTGAAATGATTAATGCCGGACGTTTTCTCCTTGCCGGCCAGTTTGCGAATATCAATGTTGTACATTTCCGTTTCATCAGCGTGAGCGTCGATCCGGGAGCCACGGAAAACGGGTGCCCAATCCGGGGTCAGGTTGGATTGGTACAGGTTGACGCACCGCCGTACGTTGGCGGGGGGCGCACTGGGCATGGTGGAATCGAGCATGATCAACATGTCGACGGGTACTTTTTTTTCTGCGAACGTACGTGCCAGCCGTGGTGCCAGATCGCCACCCAGCGAGTGACCGATGATGATGACCGGCGTTCGTTCGTTGGTACGAATCAGGTAGTCTCGAAGTTGTTTGGCAGCCTGGTTGGATTGGGCCGCGGTGGATACCTGGACAGCGTAACCCCGGCTTCGCAGTTTGGCGGCCAAATCATCCATGCCCAGCGAAAAGACGGTGAAAATACCGCGGACAATGAGGATGCGGGCCTTGGGATTGGGAGGAAAGTAACCGGCGATTTCGGTCTGGGAATCCAGTGTCTTTGCCGGGATCAAGTCGGCGCGAAGCGGTGCGGCTGTCGGTTCGTTGTCGCGGCTGGTAGCTATCGCGGGCGGGGGCAAAGTGGTCAGAGCGGCCACGCTGGCCGTTGGTGCGGTCTCCATTGTTTGGTTGATTTTGGCTGGCCGTCTGGCCGCGATTTCGATGGCCGCGATGATCAGCAGCACCATCAGAGTCAAACTGGCGATCGGGTAGACGGGCGGGATCCTGCGCGGCCGCTGCCCCATCGATCGGGGCGTGTTTTCGAGCGAATTATCAGTCTTTCGATCGTCCACGAATTTTCCCTACGCGATTTGTTGTTTCGAATTGCTGGCCGAATCGGTCTCTTCCGGCTGATCGGTCGATGGCAACTGGAAGATCTGGGGTTGCATGCGGACCGGTTCATTCAACAGTCCGACCAGCGTGGAAATGAACTGCGACAGTTGAAAACCATCGCAGATGCGATGATCGGCGCGAACGCACAAGGGGGCAAATCGCTGAGGCTCCGGTTGACCGTTTTTCCAGACCACCCGCTCTTCCGGTCGGCCCAGAGTGACGCTTAAGGGCTTGCTTTCGTCCGGTTGCCGGGAAGGTTTGTAGCCCCGCATGACGGGAAACCGGGTATGCGAAAAATCGTTGACCAGCACCGGTGATTCACGGAGCCGATCCATGCGGCCGAGAACAGGCAGATGGATCAGGCGATCCAGCCACTGACTGGTGCGATAGGCCATCCGGAACAACCAGGCCGGCATACGGCGGATTCGCTCACAATCTCTCAGGTAGGGCGAATCATTGCGGCGGTAGGCCAGTTGCGATCGCCAGATCAAACCGGCTATGTCCTCGGTGGTTTTCCGGTCCGCGTCGTTGACCAGCACAATGTTGACTTCGTTGGAGCCCGGTACCCGCGTGGCCAGACAGACATGACAACCGTCGTATTCATAGACGCGGCGACGGACGACACGTCGATTCATTTCTGGATGAGTCGCCAACGCCTGGCCAACGGCCTGTACCAGCAGATGCGAGGATCCGATCATCGTGCGACTGTTCTGGTTATACTGGTCAACATACTCCCGCATGCTGTCCCATTCGATTTCGCTGGTCCACACGATGGTTGAATCGGGACCGCCCTGCCCTCGCGCATCCAGGTACAGCCGGTTGTAGAACGGCGTTTCGGATCGGGATACGGGCTTGAATTTCAATGGCCAGTTCACGCGACAGCTCGCTCCGCACCGGATGGGATCGATCGCCGTGACTGGACCAGGTTGGCCAGGTTGCGGAGGCAACGAAAATTCTGGGGGGCGATGTCATTGCCTTGCAGCTTGACGCCCCAGTTGTTTTCGATGACCAGGACCAACTCCATCAGCAGGAGTGAATCGAGCACATTGGTTATCAACAGATCGGTATTGGCCTCAATTGGCGTTTCCAGAGCAGAACACGCCTGCACGAAGTTGATCAGTTGTTGTTCGATTTCAAGGCTCACGTCTAACTCCATTTATCTGCTGCCAATAATCAGGTAAGGCTGCTCGCGGTTTCCGGCAGCCGGGTTGTCGACAAGCGGCGACACAGCGCCAGCCGGTCGATCTTATGAGCCGCATTCAGCGGCCAATCATCCACAATTTCATATCGGTGCGGCATCATGTGCCGCGGAAGCAACTGCAGGCAAGCCTGTCTTATCTCCTGCGGCGTGACCGCTCGATCGGAACGGGATCTGGCAAAGAGCGCCAACCGCGTTCGACCACCCAGTTCCATCGGGGTCGCGACCAGTTGCACGTCCATCAACTGGCGGCCCAGAAGCTGTTCGACTTCGCAAGGATGGAAGCGATATCCCTGAACCTTGATCAGTCCATTCGCCCGCCCACAGAGCCTGATCCATCCGTGTTCGTCAAGACACGCCAGATCTCCCGTATTCAGCCAGCCATCCTGCAGCACCCGGCTTGTCGCGCCGGGATCCCGCCAGTAACCCAACATGATGTTGTCACCCCTGGCGTACAACGTTCCCTGCCGTCCGCGTGCCGCCGGTTGACCATCGTCATCCAGTACGGCCAGTTCGACACCCGGGATTGCTTGACCGATCGTGTCGGCATGCTGTTGCAGTGCTTGTGGTGGCAGGTACGCCAGACGAGCGGTCGCTTCGGTTTGCCCATACATGACATAGAATTCAGCCGGGGCGATTTCGGTAGCCAACTCGTTGGCTTTGGGTCCATCCATCCGCCCTCCCGCCACCGCCAGGTATCGCAAGTGAGGAAACGCAACGCCCGAGCCACGGACGGCCAGCAACAATCCTTCGAACACTTCCGGAACACCCGTCAAACTAGTGCATTGGTGTTCCTGCAAGGCGTCCCGGATTGCTGTCGGAAACTGCAAATCGCGGTTGAAGATGAGCTGCGCTCCCGACAAGATATGCGTCTGCAGAACCGAGTTTCCGAGCGCATGGGCAAATGGCATGATCGCCAGCGTTCGATCGTCGGCGTCGATCGGCAGGAAGCTGCCAATCGATCGCGCGTTGGCCAGTACGTTGCGATGACTCAACATCACGGCTTTGGGTTCGCCTGTTGATCCGGATGTAAACAACATCATCGCCACGTCGTCCGAATGCTGCCGGCCAGATGTGGTTGGCAGGATGGCCGCAGTCCGATTCAGTGAAATCGTCTGTGGATTGGAAAGGTACGGGTAGGAGCATGTTGCGGCGTTGTCGGATCGGGGTGCATCAATCAACAGATCCAGATCGGCGAGTTCCATCAACTGCCTGATCCGGTCTGGTTTGTGATAGGAAGGAAGCGGTACGACGACCCCCCCGGCCAGCAGGATGCCGTAAAATCCGGCTACGTATTCAGGTGAATTGGGCAGATGCAATCCAACGTGCTGTCCCGGCTTGAAATCCGATCGACGTTGTAGTGCATCCGCAATGCCGCATGCCTGGCGAAACAGCCATGCGTACGATTGCCTGCCACGATCATCGACCACCGCTACGCGGTCGGCGTACTGAGCGCATGCTTGTCGGAAACTGCCACCAATCTGCGGCGTTTCCATTGGCGAGTTTTCGGTCGCCGTAGCGCAGTTCGAGTTGATTCGATCTGGTGACTTCGATCCAGCGATCGAACACGTGCCACGGATTCGAACAAGGTACTTCAGGGCCATGGTCTTTAAATAGTGACGATGGTACCGCTTGGGAAGACGAACTTGGCATTTATCGGCCCCTGAACCGGTATTCTTCAAGCAAATCATGCTGGCAAAATCCGCTCAGCGGATGCATGACAGTGACCGGATCAGCGATGCAGGCGATGATCTTTGTCCGGGAGTCCTTTTCCAATCCACTTGCCGATGCGTCCATCGGCACCGGCAGCCCAGGCGTGTTGACCATCAGGGCTGAAGGCGATGGTGTGAAAGCCCTGATCACTGGCGACGGACCACGTTCTGCCATCGTCGAGTGAAATATCGGTGCCGTTGGGACCCACGCAGATGGCAATGGTCTGTTGACCTTGGCGACCACAGGCAACCGCGCTGCGGTAACCTCGTGGTGGTTGACCGTCGGGCACCAGCCAGCTTTGACCGGCATCGTTCGTGATCGCGATATTGTCCTTGTGTTGGTCCGGAATCCGGAAATCGCCTCCAACGGCGATCGCCTGCCGCGGATTGACAAACACCAACGAAAAGATGCCGCTGCTTTCGCTGCGAGCAATGGGCACGTTGACTTCCCGCCACGACAGGCCGCGATCGGGAGAATAGACCAACCGGCTGTTCGGTTTTCTGTCCGGCGGCGCAGCGCCACCGAGTGCGATGAAAACCGCATCCCCCACAACCCGCATGTTGGTGCCGCTAGCGGCAAATCCGGCCTCGCCAGCGGTCGTGGCGGGACGACGTTTCTGCGGCAGCTGGTTCCAGGTCTTTCCGCCATCGCGGGATTCCAGCAACAGCAGTCGACCGGCCACAGGATCGCTCATGGCGATGCCGTGCTGGTCATCGAAAAACGAGATCGCGTTGAAGAACGACCGTTCATCGGGATGCTCGAAACACAGCCGCCATGACTGACCTCCGTCAGCGGTCCGAAAGATGCGAGCTGGTTGACCTGCCGAAATCACAACCGCGTGCTCCGCATCGAAGGCATGGATATCGCGAAAATCCAGCTCGCTGGCCTCGGCTACCGCTACGTTACGCCAGTGTTGCCCAGCGTCTACCGAACGCAGGACGGTTCCTGCGGAACCGCTGGCCCAGATGGTGTTTTCATCCACGACCGAAAGCCCGCGGAGGCTGGCATCGACTCCGGATGTTTGCCGTTGCCAAACGTCATGGCAGGCGAATGTGGTGGCCTGGCCGACCAACAACTGGATTCCAAGGCATGCCCAACCGATGTTCCCAAGTGTCATGATTCTCCTCCGTTTGGGTGCCGAATCTCATTGTCCGTAGGGATCGCCTGCCGGCCCAACGAATCCTGGCCGATGACGCTTACCGGGATTATGGGTTATGATCGTACCGGTTGAAAACAGTGGCAGGTAATGAGCAGCGATCCGCAATTTTTCTGTATCCGAGGATACATGAAGTCGGGCACGAACTGGTTGTGTCGTCTACTGAAGGTGCATCCGGCGATCGACTGTGTGGGCGAGTTCCATTGGGAGTCGTTTTTCCATGCGTTACGGGACAACACCCGACGTATCGCACCCCGGCGGCAAGACCGATTAGATGAAGTCATCCGCCCGCGACTGGAACAGATGGTCAAGCAGTGCCTGATCGAATTCGCGGCCGTTGGCGCTACGGTGATCGGAGATCGAACGCCGACCACGATCGCACCGGTGATTTTGCCGGGGGTCCCGCATCTGGTCATGATTCGCGATTGCCGCGATGTGCTGGTCAGCCGGATGTTTCACTTGTTCAACCATCCTCGCGTCACCGGGGTTTTTGATCGCTTTCCGGAGATGCAACGCCGACGGATGCAGTTCGAGAAAGACCACTGGTACTTTCGTGATCGACCGGAAGAGCTCCTGGCACATGAAGGGATTGTCCGCGACAGTGCCCGGGAATGGGCTCAACATCAGATCGCGGATCGAGAAACGGTTGATCGGCATCCTTCGCTTCCGGTCCGATTGGTCAGATACGAAGAACTGCACGCCGATTTCGATTCCCAGTGCCGTCGCCTGTTTGATTTCCTGCAGTTGGAACCGCCGCAGTCGTTGCCGGATGCGTTGCGGCCCGGGCATGATGCCGAACAACCCGATCGGCCCAACCGCAAAGGCCAGGTGGGAGACTGGCGTCACTATATGACGGACCAGGCGAAAAAGTGGATCAACCTGGAAGCGGGGCCGGAGTTGATCCGTCAAGGTTATATTGACTCGGAATCCTGGTAGTCTGCGGCATCATTTCGTTGATCGGCAGCAAGCTCCCCGCGATCCAGGTACTGCCTTTTCAGACTGGCGATTCGTTTGGCCCGAAGACGTTGCTCAAAACGATAACTGCTCCACAGGTAGGGTGCTCGAAATACGATCCAGATCAGCAGCCCGAGCGTCCCGGCCAGCATCAGCAGGGCGAGGACCAGAAACGTCGCTTCCGTAACAAGGTTGGTTGTCTTCAGTGTCAGTAGAGCCGTGTGCAGGTGTCGCCACATGCCGACACGATCCGCCATGGTCAGTAGCAATGCGACGAGCAGCGATAACCAGAACAGTTGCCTTACGGTGAACCGAGTCGGCGATGGCTTGAGATACTCCGCCGCAGAATCCGGCGGTTCGAAATCAAAGTTCATGGCATCGCGATCAGGTATTGGCCATGGCGTCCACCCGGGAATCGGGGAGGACGGACGGGGGAAACCCGTTCCGGCGGATTCACAACATCCGTTGGCAGCGAGGATAACTGCCCAGAACCGTCAGCATCTTGCAATGCGCCCGGGCTTCGCCGATCACTTCGGCAAACCGCGAGTCTTTCTGATGACCGAGGGCGTCAACGAAAAAGGTGTAGTCCCAGTTAACGGCCAGGCTGGGTCGTTTGTCGATGTGGGACAGATTGACTCCCGATCGCTTGAACACATTCAACACGTCCACCAGCGATCCCGGGCGATCGTCGGTGGTAAACATGATGGATGTCTTATCGTCACCGGAGATTTCGGTTTCACTACGGGACAGGATCAGGAAGCGGGTCACGTTACCGGTTCGGTCCTCGATTTTTTCGAACAGCGAATGCAATCCGTAGATCTCGCCGGCCAAAACGCTGCCGATAGCTGCCGAACCGGCTGACGGATCCACTTCATTATCGCGCTTCGCTTTTTGCGCGGCCGCCGCGGTGCTTTCCGAGGGAATCCACTCGGCCTTGGGGTATTGAGTGATCAGCCAGTTGCGACACTGGGACAGGGCCTCGGGCTTGGAATAAATTCGCTTGACTTCATCGGGTTTGCAATTGGCAAGCAGGCTGAAGTGGACCACCAGTTGCACTTCGCCGTAGATGTTCAGATGGCTGTGATAGGTCATGAAGGCGTCCAGCGTCTCGGTGATCCCGCCACCGGTGCTGTTTTCGATCGGAACCAGACCGTAGTCCACATGGCCCCGGGCGACTTCTTCAAAGACACCGTCGATCGCCCGCAGGTTCTCAAATTCGACGCTCGATCCAAAGTGCCGGGTCGCGGCCAGGTGGCTGTACGTTCCGATCGGCCCAAGGTAGCCGATGCGAATGGGCTGTTCCAGCGCGAAGCTGCCACTCATCAACTCGCGGTAAATCGCCTCGATCGTGCGATTCTGGATGGGGCCCTGGTTCAGCCCGATGACTTTCTGCAGGACGGCCGCTTCGCGGTGCGGCGCATAGATCGGGATGCCCGAATCCCGCTTGATCTGGCCAACTTCGACCACGCATCGTGCCCTTTCGTTGATCAGTTCGATCAGCTGGTGATCAAGTTCGTCGATACGGTCGCGCAGCTTGTCAAGAGAAGGGGTAGATGATGCGGACATATTCGGCAGATGGGAAATAGTGACAAGATACCAGCTTTGACCAGCGTCGCAGAAATCAGGACCGGCTACACCTTGCGGTACCACGTCGTGACCCGCAAGATAACGGGGTTGAGGAATGGAAACCCAGCCCGGATTTGGCACGACGGAACTCGTTATCAGTCTTATACACTACCATGGCAACAGCAATTCGCTGCGAAAATCTGGTCAAGACCTACCCGGGTAAGCCGCCGGTGGAAGCGGTTCGAGGCATTGATCTGGCCGTGCAGGCGGGGGAGTGTTTTGGTGTGCTGGGACCCAATGGGGCCGGCAAAACCACCACCATTGAAATTCTGGAAGGGCTGGCGGTGCCAACTTCCGGATCGGTCGAGGTCCTGGGAATGGACTGGAATCGCAATGAAGCGGAAATTCGCCAGTCCATCGGCGTCTCGCTGCAGGAAACCCAACTCAGCGATCGGCTGACGGTCCGCGAAACGCTGCAGCTGTTCCGCAGTTTCTACACCCGTGGCATCGACGTCGAAGAAGCGCTGTCGATCGTATCGTTGACTTCCAAGGCAAAGTCGTGGATCAAGAATCTTTCCGGTGGTCAGAAACAGCGGCTGGCGGTGGCCACGGCGATTGTGGGAGATCCGGATCTGCTGTTTCTGGATGAACCGACCACGGGTCTGGATCCGAGCAGTCGCCGACAACTGTGGGACATCATCCGGTCGTTTCGGAGTCGCGGCAAGACGGTGATGATCACGACCCACTACATGGAAGAAGCCGAACGACTGTGCGATCGGGTCGCTGTGTTCGACCTGGGCAACGTGATTGCCCTGGGCACGCCCGGCGAACTGATCGCGACACTGGGCGCCGAACACGTGATCGAATTGAGTCTGGGTGGAACCGCCGATGCCGATAGTGAACGCCAATGGCTGAGTGGCATGGACGGCGTCGGCAGCCTGGATGTGGACGGCGAACGGACCCGGATCACGGTGTCCGAGCCACACACTTTCCTGCCGGCGCTGTTTGACGAAATTCAGCGTCGCAACCTGCAACTGACGGGTCTGACCACACGACACGCGTCACTGGAGGACGTCTTCGTTCACCTGACCGGCCGGCATCTGAACCAGCAGTAACGCGGATGCGGAGCCGCCCAGCGGCTCAATTCTGTTCCGCATCGGGCCCGCTACCGTTTTGACGCAGATGTCGATGCAGATAATTCGCCCGCTCGATGTTGCGTTCCGAAGTATTCAACGCGGTTCGACGAATTTTCTGCAGGTGAGCCGGCTGCGTATGGATCAGCAGCTTGTTCAGTACGGGAATTTCCAGGTCGCTGATCAGGCCCAGGTTGATTCCCATGCGGACCTGGGACAACAGGTATAACGTCTCTTCACTGCTGATTTTCTTGGCGGTCTGCAAGGTGCCGTAGGCGCGGCTGACTTTGTCGAACAACTCGTGTTGATTCTCGCCACTGATCAGATAATCCCGAGCCTTGCGTTCATAGCTCAGGATGGAAGGGATCACATCGCCGACCTGTTTGATCAGTTCTTCTTCGCTCTTGCCCAGCGTAATCTGATTGGAGATCTGATAGAAATCGCCCATGGCCTGCGAGCCTTCCCCGTACAAGCCGCGAACCACCAGATTGATCTTCTGCAGGCTGCGAAACACCTTTTCAATGTGTTTCGTGATCACCAGGGCCGGTAAATGGACCAGCACGCTGACCCGGACTCCCGTCCCCACGTTGGTGGGACAGGCGGTCAGGTAACCCAGCGTCCTGTGAAAAGCGTAGGTCAGATGTTCTTCGATGGCGTCGTCGATGTCGTTGATCTGTTGCCAGGCACCGTGCAAATCCAGCCCGCTTCGCATCACCTGCAGTCGCAGATGGTCTTCCTCGTTCACCATCAGACTCAGGTTTTCGTCATCGTCGATGGCGACCGCCCGTGCTCCATCGGCTTCCGCGTGTTCCCGGCTGATCAACTGTCGTTCAACCAGAAACTGGCGATCGATGGTTTCCAGATCCGCGACGTCGATAAACGTCAGATTCTGCAGCCGCTCATCGTGGCCCAATTTTTCACGAACGACCGATTCAATGGTGGCACGATCAATGTCATTGCAACGTTGGATGAACGGGAAATCGGCCAGGTTCCGCGCCAGACGAATCCGGCTGCTCATCACAATATCCGATTCCGGACCGCTGCCCTTCAGCCATTCGCCACAGCCAAGTACCAGATCGTCGAAAATCAAAGGTCTTCCCCTTCTAAAGCACTAATCTGGTCTCGCAGCTGCGAGGCACGCTCGTAGTCTTCCTTTTCGACGGCTTCCTTCATCTCGCGTCGCATGCGGATGATCTGCGTTCGGGATTCCGTATCGTTACTGCCCCGCAAGGGTTTCTTCCCGACATGTTCCTGACCGCCGTGCACATTCAGTAACAACGGTTCGAGTTCGTTTCCAAAGAATTCGTAGTCATGGGGACAGCCGAGCCGGCCATTCTGACGAAACTCGTAGAAACTGATGCCGCATACCGGACATTCTCGAGCATCCAGTTCCTTCAGGTCTTCTGCTGTCTGCTCCAGTTTCAGCTGTTGCTGCAAAAAACCCATCGTCGTGGGTGCCGCCGGTTGTCCTTCCGGTTCCTCCGGCTGCAGATAGGTCTTCGCACAATCGGGGCACAGGTGCAACGCCAGAACTTCGTCGCCCGACAAATCGGTAATATGGAAGGTCGCCGGCTTTTCACACTTCTGGCACTTCATGACAATTGCCTTTCCATCACATCCACAGGAATCATGCCGGCGCTGCAGCCGGCAAACGAACTGATGCAGCCAATACCGGCGGGTGACGTCCCAGCCATCACGACGTGGCGGACTTCCCTCTTGGCACCATCAGCCAGACAATCACCACGGCGACGATTGCAGGTTTGTGCGTATCTTCTTCACAATCAAAATCTTACGCATCATTCCGGTCACTTTTCAAGTGCGAATCCCAATCTCGCAAGCGAATGCCCATTCCAGGTCATTTATCAGCAAATTCGCGGATCCGTATTGACGTTCAGTAACGATTCGATCCGCGATGGTCCGCCCGCGAATTCGCATGTTTCCATGCACGATTCGCATCTGGTTGCGATTCGGCCAATCGACTGCAGGCCAGGCTGGTCGTTTCCGACCAGCCTTGATGGCAGCGATCGAGCCCGGCACGCTGGCGGCGGATGTCCACTGAGCAAACGGGATGCCCATCCTCGCCCTGGTTGAACTACAGCTGGCCAGGCTGCCGGAACCGCGCGGCATGGGTGGTCAGACGTTGGGGCACGTCTGGCCCAGGTTGTCGATCAGAGCCTGCCCGAATTGGCTGCAGCTCAGCAGCGTGGCTCCGTCCATCAATCGTTCAAAATCGTAGGTCACGGTCTTGTCCGTGATCGTCTTTTCCATGGATGACACGATCAGGTCGGCGGCTTCGTCCCAACCCAGGTGTCGCAGCATCATCTCACCGCTCAGAATCACCGACGATGGGTTCACCTTGTCCTGGCCAGTGTATTTCGGTGCCGTCCCGTGCGTAGCTTCAAAAATGGCGCGACCGGTGGTGTAGTTGATGTTCGCTCCCGGCGCGATTCCGATGCCGCCTACCTGGGCTGCCAGGGCGTCGCTGATGTAATCGCCGTTCAGATTCAAAGTCGCAATCACTTCGTATTCCGATGGCCGCAACAGGATCTGTTGCAGCATGGCATCGGCGATCACGTCCTTGACAATCAGGCCACCGGGCAGCTGATGCCAGGGACCTCCATCAAGCGGCTTCGCACCGTACTCCTCCGCCGCCACCTGATACCCCCAGTCACGGAAGGCGCCCTCGGTGAACTTCATGATATTGCCCTTGTGCACCAGAGTGACGCTCTGTCGCCCTTTCTCCAGTGCGTAATCGATAGCGGCCCGAACCAGTCGTGCCGTTCCCTCCCGACTGACCGGCTTGATTCCGATCCCGCACGTATCAGGAAACCGGATCTTGGCAAACCGCTGGGGAAAGTGCTGTTGGAACAGGGACTTGAATTCTTCGGTTTCCGCCTCACCATCGGCGAACTCGATGCCGGCGTAGATGTCCTCCGTGTTTTCCCGGAAGATCACCATATCAACCAGTTGGGGTGCTGTGACCGGACTGGGTACCCCGTTGAAATAACGGACGGGGCGGACGCAGGCATACAAATCCAGACGCTGGCGCAATGCCACATTGATACTGCGGATGCCGCCACCCACGGGCGTGGTCAAGGGGCCCTTGATGGCTACCAGGTATTCGTCGATCGCCGCAACGGTCTCGTCGGGCAACCAGACCACGTCGCCGTACACCTCATTGGCCTTGTCGCCCGCGTAAACCTGCATCCAGGCGATCTTCCGTTGCCCACCGTAGGCTGCGGTCACGGCCGCATCCAACACCGGACGACTTGCCGCCCAGATATCTGGACCCGTACCATCACCTTCAATGAAGGCCACGATAGGCTGGTTGGGCACTTTCAATTTGCCATCCTGCAGAGTGATCTTTTCCCCCTGATCGGGTACCTGGATTTTTTCAAACGACATTCGACTTCCTGTTACCTGATAAAGAGTTGCGGAAAAGAGCATCCCAAGGACGCCATTTTGTCGATCCGATTGAATTTCGCTAGTAGTCCATTGCCCTGGCCACGGTTCACGTTGAGCGGCTCCAAACGGCCCTGGCGTTACGGGAATCCCAGGTTTACCAGTAAAATGCGTTTCGATGATTGACAAACAACTCTGTGTGAAGGCACTGCGGCAAGCTGGTTTTTGCGATTGGCAATCGCCACTGATGAAGGAGAAACTGCAGCGTCCCCGTCGGCGACCGGAAAACTTGCCGGGCGTGGGCCGAGTTGCCGCCGTGCTCCTGCTGCTGTACCGACCGGGAATCGACAGCGAACTGAGCCTGGTCTTGACTCGCCGGAACGCGAAGTTGAAACGGCATGCCGGCCAAATTTCCTTTCCCGGCGGTCGACAGGACCCCGGCGAGTCGCTGGTCGACACCGCTTTGCGGGAGAGCCAGGAAGAGATCGGAATTGACATCGGCGCGGTGGAAATTCTGGGGCCCCTGAATTCGCTTTATATCCCGCCCTCCGATTTCACGATCTATCCATTTGTTGGCTGGCATGCCGGCCAGCCTCAGTTCCGTTTGGCACCATACGAAGTGTCTGAGATCATTGCTGTCCCGGTCGAGCCATTATTGGCGAACCGCAATCTGCAATTTGGACGGATCGACTCCGAAAAAAGCGAAATCCAGGCCGACTACTACGCGATTGCCGGTTGTCAGGTCTGGGGGGCGACGGCGATCGTGATCAGCGAATTTGTGGAACGAATCCGGGTCGCCAGCCAGCAGCACTGATTTGCAAGCAGACATTCGCAACGCAAGGGCGGCAATCGGTGTCAGCCTGTCTCGAACGTCAGAATGTCGCCAATACCGATAAAATCGGAAAAAAAATGCTCCCACACGTTCCACTGGCTATAATAAAGCAAGTAGTCCGGGCGGCTGTCATCCGCGACGGCAACTGTGCCCTGCGTGCAAATTGCCGTTCATGTTGGCCAGGGGTGGCGTTGATTTCAGCCCGGCATCCATGGAATGAACGCGTCATCAGGATTTGACGCTTAACCAGGATCGTTACGCAGTCTAACGGTGAACCGAAGAACGAAAACGAGGCAATTATGAAGACGTGGCCTGCTCTGATCATCGCTGTGGCAGCAGCTTTTATATTTTCGACACGTGTACCCGCTCAGACACAAGACGCCAAACCGGTTGGCAAAACCCAAACGACCAAATCAGCTCCGTCGATGCCTTCACTTGTCGCCTGTGGTTGTTGCAAGCGGGGTGGAGCGTCCCAGACCTCGCCCGTCATCCTGGCGTTGGATATTGACAAGGACGGTGTGATCTCGACGGCCGAAATCAAGAATGCGCAGCAATCGCTGTCCGCTCTCGATCTGAACGGTGACGGAAAACTGAGTCGCGTCGAGATGCACGCGCAAACCGAAATCCCCGAAACCAACGTGCCGGTGGTTTCAAAAAACCAGATCGGTGTGACCAAGGATTTTTACGTTCAGAAGATGCTGCAGAAATACGATCGGAACCTGAATGGACAAATCGACCGGAACGAATTGACCGGTCGCATGTTATCGATGGTTGACATGATCGACAGTGACGGCGATCGGATTCTGACCTATGACGAACTTCTGAATCTGGACAATCAGATCAGGTCGAATCTGAAAGGCCGCAACTCCAATCAGCCACCGTCCAAACCCAGGCGTGGCCAGCGGTAAGTTCACGGATGGGTCATCATAAAGATGCCCCTCGACTCGGCAATCGTTGAACAGGGGCGCTGCCTGTCTGGTCGAGAACGGGTCGCGCGGACGTGTAGCGTGTCCCGCCCTCATTTTCCCGAACGATGGCAACGAAAGGAAGCTATACCCGGACGCTACGCACCATAATCTGGAGCCGTTGCTGTTCACCGGCCAGAACACGAACGGCCGGCAATACTGCGAACCGCCCTATCCGCCTGGGCATCTGAATGGACTGCCAGCCGCGCCCAGAGGTCCTTGAAGCCGGCGTTAAACGCACGTCGTGAGATTCCCGCATGTCGTGAAATTCAAAAGCCAGTTGAATAGCCGTTCGTCCAACTACTGGAACTGCCTTAGGAACGACTGCGTGGCCTGCCAGTAGGCCGGGCTGTCTTCAAATCTCTCCCACAGAGCACGGGAACCATGATTGCCCTGCGTGGTGGGCACGAATTTCTGTTTCTCGTCGGTCGGGACCGCCTCGTAAATCGACTGCCAGTTCTTGAATTCGTCCTGGCGGGAAGTGATGAAAACCGGCACCCGGATTTTTTCCGCCGACGAAGCTATCCAGTTGCCCGGTTTTCCAAGTTTTTGAAAGTATTCTCCCGGCGCAAAAGCCAGGACGCCGTCGACCAGTTCCGGGTGCTCTCCCGCGATGCGAAGGGCCAGGGCCGCGCTGTAACTGCTGCCCCACAGGATGAGCTTGCCGCGGGCATAGTTTTTACGGGCGTAGGTCAGCGCGGCAACCAGGTCCTGTTCGGCGTCGATATACTCCGTCGACTTGCCCGCCTGGTTGGCGAGGTCGGCGGTTTCATTCTTCACATCGTTGACTCTGCTTCCCGAGCGCTGATCAATGGCCATGCAATTGAATCCCAGCGCGCTCAACTTCGGTGCGATCTCACGATATTCGCCGCGTGACCATCCCGCCTGATGGCAGAGCACGACAAACGGTTTGGATTTATCATGCGACAGGTACGCATCGGCGGTGATTTTCAGGCCATCGGCGGAATCGAAATGGACGGTCTGAAACGGACGGTCGTCCTGGGCTTCTGTTCGTAGCGGCAATGCCAGTAGTAGGACCAGGCAGAATGGGACGACGGAGCGTGGAAAGCGTTGACTCATTTCGATTTTCCGGATGGAGATGGCAAACGATCTGAGATCATGATCGATTGCCGTTGTGTTGGCGTCAAGAAGCCGCGTCGTGAAGTTGCGAGTTCCGCAGGCAGACGGTTATGATCGCGGAAGAAAGGATCAGATATGGGCTACCGCAGTCTCTCGGCATGTGTCAACGACCTGGAAAAAACGGAGCAACTGGTCCGGCTGTCCGATCCGGTCGATGCCCATCTGGAAGCTGCGGAGATTCAACGGCGGGTGTTTCAATCGGGTGGCCCGGCGGTTCTGTTCGAAAACGTCAGAGACTGTCGGTTTCCCATGGTCTCCAATCTGTTCGGTACGATGGATCGGGCCCGTTTCATTTTTCGTGATACGATCGAAAATGTCCGCCGGGCGATTGCGCTGAAGGTTGATCCGGAAGAGGCGCTGAAGCAGCCGCTGAAGTATTGGCGAGCGCCGCTGATCGCCTGGCAAATGCGTCCGCGTACGGCCCGCAGCGGACCCATTCTCCAAAACGAGATCGATATCCAGGATCTGCCGGCGGTGCAAAGCTGGCCTGACGACGGGGGGCCGTTCATTACCCTGCCCCAGGTTTACAGCGAAGACGTCCTCGCTCCCGGTTTCGGTCGGTCGAACCTGGGCATGTATCGAGTGCAACTTTCGGGTAACCACTATCAGCGGAATCGGGAAATCGGACTGCACTACCAGATTCACCGCGGTGTCGGTGTGCACCATCGCCATGCCATCGAAAACGGACAGCCGCTGCGGGTCAGCATCTTTGTGGGAGGCAATCCGTCGATGACGCTGGCAGCGGTCATGCCCTTGCCGGAAGGGATGTCTGAATTGACGTTTGCCGGAGCGCTGGCCGGCCAACGCATCCCCATGATCCGCCAGGCACCCACCCAGGCAATCTACGCGGAAGCCGATTTCTGTATCGTCGGAACAGTCGATCCGGAACGTTTGTTGCCAGAAGGACCTTTCGGAGATCACCTGGGATACTACAGCCTGGCACATGACTTTCCGGTTCTGAACGTCGAGAAGGTGTACCATCGAGACGATGCCATCTGGCCGTTCACCGTGGTTGGCCGACCGCCTCAGGAAGACACGATCTTTGGCGAGTTGATCCACGAGTTGACGGGACCGGTCATTCCCACCGTCCTGCCGGGCGTCCAGGCCGTGAATGCCGTCGACGCAGCCGGGGTTCACCCGCTGCTGCTGGCGATCGGTAGCGAGCGTTACGTGCCCTACCAGCCAACAACCGCACCGCAGGAAATCCTGATCCAGGCCAATGCGATTCTGGGTCAGGGACAGATGTCGCTCGCCAAATTCCTGTGGATCATCGACCGGGCCTGCGATCCGTCTCTGGATGTGAACGATATCGAAAAGTTCCTGATACGTTGCCTGGAGCGCGTCGACTGGACCCGCGACCTGCATTTCCAGACACGCACAACGATCGATACATTGGATTATTCGGGAAGTGGTTTCAACGCGGGGTCCAAAGTGGTCATCGCGGCCGCAGGCCCACAACAAAGGGAGTTGCCCGTAGCGATCGAGTCGGATTTCAGGCTACCGGACCGGTTTACCAACCCGGCGATGGCGCTGCGGGGAGTCGTGTGCCTGGAAGGTCCTCGATGGAATGAGGAAACCGGGGATAGTACACGATGCGTGCAGGAATTCTGCCACCGGATGCAGGCGATCCAGCCCGGCCATCCCTTTCCCTTGCTGGTCATTGTGGACGATTCCGAATTCTGCTGCCGATCGTTGAGTAATTTTCTCTGGGTTGTATTTACCCGCAGCAACCCGGCCCGCGACATCCATGGCATTGATTCATTTGTGGAAGACAAGCATTGGGGTTGTCGCGGCAGCCTGGTGATCAATGCCCGCATCAAGTCACATCATGCGCCTCCGTTGATCGAAGACCCGGCGGTTTCCGCGCGAGTCGACGCGCTGGCCTCCCGCGGCGGTCCGCTGTCTCGTTTCCTGTAACCACGATCATCGGACCGCAGTCGGCAGGCAGCTGAACTGGCTGGACCGCAGGAATACGAACGATTGTCAATCTCGCTGATATAAATCGCGCCTGATGTCCATTCCGGCTGCAACTCCGCGGGTGCCGCGTTCCAGCTGGAAATTGAGGCTCCGCGTATACGGGAATCGGTTGCCGATTCGGCCGTTTGAGCGGTTCCGACAGCTGATTCCCCTGGCCGTCCCAAAATTCAAATCGTGACCCCTGGCCAGGCGGTTCCCCGACGAGACGATTTTTCGATAACCCATCGATAGCCGGCTTTGTGATCACGACCGGGATTGCCAGCCAACTGAATTCACGGTACCAAGTTGGAACCGAATTTCCGAGCGAGCAACCTCATCAGAAACAGCATCAACCTGGAAAAGGAACCAAGAACGTGAGTCAAGAATCCCTGGCATCTCGATTGAAAGAGATCATGGACCATCCCAGCTATCGACTTGCCTACCTGGACCCGGATTTCGTTCAGCGGGAATCGGTTCGACCGCTGCGGCTCGAAATGGAGCTGATGAAGCCGGAAATGATGATGAAGGATGCCGGTGTAACTTCTTCGGTGGTTGTCTTTGGAGGTACCCAGGTGGTCCCCCAGGAGGAGGCTCGGGAACGGCTGGCTTCCGCCCTGAAGGCCGTGGAACAATCGCCCGATGACCCGCTGGCCAAACGCAAACTGCTGCGGGCGGAAAAGACGATGGCCAAGTGCCGTTACTACGAGGAATGTCGCGAGTTCGCGCGGCTGGTGTCCGAACGGAACGTCCGCGAACAGGACGGCGAATTCATTATCAAGACCGGTGGTGGACCAGGCATCATGGAAGCAGGTAATCGCGGAGCCTATGATGTGGGGGCGACGTCGGTCGCTTTGAATATTGAACTGCCGTTCGAACAGGAGCCCAACCCCTACGTCACGCCCGGCCTCTGTTTTCAATTCAATTACTTTGCCATTCGCAAAATGCATTTCCTGATTCGGGCCCGGGCCCTGGTCTGCTTTCCCGGTGGGTTTGGCACGTTGGACGAATTGTTCACGACGCTGACGCTGCGACAGACCGGGATTCTGCAGAAGATTCCCATCATTCTGTACTCGAAGGAATACTGGAACAATATTCTGGATTTTCAGTTCCTGGCCGACGAAGGCGTGATCAGCGATGAACACCTGGATCTGTTTCAATACACGGAAACGCCTCAGGAGACCTGGCAGTTGATCGCCGATTTCCATGGCGTGGAGCCTTGATGCGAGTCGCCGGGACGTGATAACGTCGGCCACACGCGCTTTCTCCCGTGGGGAACGAGACGACGCGACACTCCAACGATACGCACTATAGACCCCGATCACGAATGGCTGTCTTTGTCAACCGTCAGGTTGAGGCGCCTGCCGAATCGAATGCCGGTTGGATCCCGAGCCAAATCGCTTGTTACCGCTGCCATGATATGGCGAATCATCCATCAGACGCCATGCTTCTCGCCAACTTCAGCGCTTCTTCCCGAGTCGTAATTTTGCCATCCAGCTGGTCGGCGCGGACAGCCGTCAGGATTCTCGAATAGATCGGTCCTTGCGGAATCCCTGCTTGTGCCAGATCAGCGCCTCCCAGCAAGGGATCGGGGTTCAGTTGCTGGTCGTCCCAACTCAGCCGCTGTCGGCAGAGCTTTACCCCTTCGTGTTGTGCTCCGAATTCGATTTCCGCAATCGCGACGGCGGCCTCCGCATGACGGTTGATCAACAGCGGTTGGACTTCCGACCATGCCAATTGGTGCGCTCGCGACAGCGTCAACAGGTTGCTTTCAATCCAGGTAATCGCGTCCGCTTCGGCGTTGGACAGTTTCCAGCGTTCGATCGTTGGTCTCAGGCCCTGGCTCTTGATCAGGCGTGACAACAGGATGGAAGCGGCCTGGACAAAAGTCCCCGCGTCGCCCAGTTCGTCCAGCCAACGCAGGCGCGTTCGCCAATTCGCTCGATTCTGATACAGCTGATCGCCATCCAGCAGGATCGCCTTCAACAAACCCGTTTCCCGGAGCAACTGCGCGGCGATGGCACGATGGCGATCAACCAACATGCGTCTCATTTCACCACCGATCCGTTCGGGGCTGACCAGGCTGATTTCGTTCGATCGTTTCTCAATGGCTGACTTCGTTGCGTTCTCCAGTTCAAAATCGAAGGCGGCCGTAAACCGAACCGCCCGCAGCATCCGCAGTTTATCCTCGTCAAACCGCTGGTCCGGGTCACCGATCGCCCGGATGATCCGGCATTCGATATCCGCTCGTCCATCGACGTAGTCAATCAGTTCTTTCGCCACCGGGTCGTAGAACATGCCGTTGATCGTGAAATCTCGGCGAATCGCGTCTTCGCAGGCGTCGGTGAATTCGACCGCGTCGGGATGGCGGCCATCGGAATATTGTGCGTCCCGTCGAAACGTGGCCACTTCCACGTTGCCGCTGCGCTGGGAGCCAATAACCGTAATCACGCCAAAGGCCGCCCCGATCGCGATGGTGCGGCGGTGACCGAAAAGCTCACGCACCTGGGACGGTGTAGCACTTGTCGCCACATCGTAATCCTTGGGTGTCAGTCCCATCAACCGATCGCGAACACAGCCACCCGCCCAAAAAGCCTGGAAGCCGGCGGACTGCAATTTCTCCGCGACATGGGTGGCAAAACGTTCAGGTTCGTTGACCGATGGCATCAGATTACGGAAGCAACAGGAGGGCGCGGATCAGTAGACGCAGGGAAACGGTCAAGACAACGTCCGTCGGGAACAGGGTTCAACTCGACAAGTGGCGGAACCATGGCGATAATTGTATTTGGCTCTGCCCCGTAAATGGCAATCACGTAGCTGGATTCGCAAGAATTCAGGGCGGCAAACTGTCAGGCTGTCTGAAAGGTTCACGACTCCGATGACGGTGTTTACGGTACAGTAATAAAGGTAGCTGGATTCGCAAGAATTCAGGGTCCAAACCGGCTTGCGTCCATGAAGAATAACGAATCGTTGGCTCTGGAAATAGACGTGCATTCAGCCCAGCGGCTGATCGATCAGTCGGAGGAGTGGTTGCTGATCGATTGCCGCGAAACGTTCGAATACGAAATCTGTCGCATCGCCGGTTCAACGCTGATTCCGATGCAACAGGTGCCTGAGCAAGTCGAATTACTTCGTTCGCACGAGGAGAAACCGGTCATCGTCTATTGCCATCACGGCATCCGCAGCCTGCACGTGGTACAGTGGCTACGGCAAAACGGTTTCAAACAGTCCCAGAGCCTGGCCGGCGGCATTGCAGAGTGGAGTCGTGAAATCGATAGTGACGTTCCCGTCTACTGAAAGTTGACGCCGGTGATCCCAATAAAAAAGCGGTCGATTTTCCGACCGCTTGCATCATGATGTCGTGTCCAGCTTAACGGCGTCGACGTGCCGCGAGGCCAAATCCAACAAGTGAAATTAGCGCAAACGATGTGGGTTCCGGTACTTTCGTAACCACAATGGTCGCTCGCCCACCACTGATACCGAAACCGGACAAGTCAGCGCCACCGGCGCTAATAAAATTAATGCCTGAAAATCCGTTTCCCGTGTTTGTTACGAAAAATTCTCCTGCGAAAAGAACATCACCACCTGGACCGAGTAACTCAAACACCGAACTGTCGATGGTAAATGGTGTTGGTGACGACCATTCAATTGGATTGTCGCCGGCATTCCCTTCGCCCATCTCGAAGCCGATCGTATCGACGATATCACCGCCGATCGTAGTTCCGGTCGGAATCAAGTTGGAAAAATCATCTGTTGACCATTGCAAGGTGATCGTTTCCGTCAATCCAGATACTGCAATGGCACTGGAAACGCTGACATTTGCACCCCCGAGCGAATCGCCCATGGATTCGGTGCCGGGGAATGTCGCGGTCGTGGGGGACTCGGTCGTAAGGAAAGCACCGCCGCCCGGCCCGAAACCAGCAATGGCGTTACTGAATGTATCGCCAACGGGGTCCAGCGTAATGCCGCCGTCCAAAACAATGTCGCCGTGGGGATTGAAGGCTGTCGACGTAAGATCTGCAAACGCAAGATTTGACGTCAATGCCATGATCAGCGCAAGCAAATAAAGCTTCGTTTTCATCTAATTCTCCTGTGATGTTCATCATTGTTGTGATTCACGAGTCTTAACCACACTAATTCGACTAACCGATATGTCCAACAGAATCTGCAAATTTGTAACCAGTTTCGGGATCATCAAGCAGGTTCAGCACCTGGCGTCGTTGCAGAAACCCCGATTTTGCAACGACAACGGATTCGAACTGCGGTGCTCGTAAACCCCAAGACAACGTCCAAATGGTGGACGAACTGGACGAGCCGGCGGATTCGGGAGACTAAAGATTGGATGGATTTTTCCTAAGAGCCTTTATTCACCGGTAGCCGGAGCCGGGTTTGCCAAGGGCATGCAGGCAAGGGAGAGGCCGCCGGGGGAGGCGAGGCCGCCGGGGGACAGGCAACAAATCAGCGGTGAACGTTAACCGATATACGCCGTTAATTCGACCTATTGAACGAATAAAGGTCTAGATATCGACTTTGGCGCAGCCTGTCCCTTGAAGTGACAGTGCGCCGCAACAGCCGGGAATGGTTTTGATTTGCTGGAAAGCGTCAACCAATCCGGCCGGGAGCTATCCCCATCCAAAAAAAAGACGGTCAATGCCATTCTTCCAGGACTCGATTAAGCGTTCGAACAACTCGGCGAATTGCCAAATTTGCGTGACGCTATCGCCCAGCGAACCCGTCTGGCCTAGCATGACCACGTCAACCGCCTTCCCATTATGGCTGGACTTCTCTAGCCCAAAAAAAGTCAATCCAATAAAAAATTCGTTGACTTCTGTTGATGCCGTGTTACTCTAGGCAGGTTAATCGGATTGGGTTGATTGTCCTGTTTGTATCGGTTGCTGCTCACGGGAGTAATTCCTCGCCAATCGTTTTCGCAAACGTTTTCACCAGTGGAGCGACACAATGAGACGAGTCTTTTGTTTTCTTGCCATTTCCTTGAGCACTTTGGCGTGCTCCGCCGCAAATGGCGATCTTGTATTTTTCAACATTGATGCGGATCCAGGTGGTTGGTCAGCGGCTGTCGCCGGCCTTCAAACGGCTGGCACCTACGATTTTGACCTGGATGCGGATTACGGCATTGCAGGATTTGCCGGGCCTTTGACATCAGCTGGCGCGGGTCCCGTAAGTGCAGGGATTCTTCCCGATTTCATGCAGATTAGTACTGATCCAACAACTGATCCGACAAATAATTTGGTTGCCGTAGGTCCTTCAGGGGGGTTCGGAAATCCATCGAATTCGGTGTTGGCAAACACTTTTGCTGACGCACTACAAATTGACTTTACCGCCAATGATATCGTGGCCTATGAATTCAATGCGCTCAGTCTTTTGGGAACCGGTAATGTTGACTTTACTGCTACCGACGGTTCCGGTAACGAGTTTTTCGCCAGCTTCAACGTCGGGGCTGGCACTAATATTGGGATTCTTGCGATCAACGGCCAGAATATTTCCGGTGTGAACTTTTTCGATCCTGGCGATCCACTTGGTGCAGAAGGAATTCAGGGCGCAGGTGCTATTTACCGCGTTCCAGAACCCGGTTCCGCCACTTTGCTCGGCTTGGCTGGATTCGGCATGATGATGATTCGTCGTCGAAAGGCAAAATAGGATCCGACCAGCGATTCAAGATTCAGTAATCAACAGAACGCCGTCAGATTGACGGCGTTCTTTTTTGCGCACGTAAGGTGGCGGGATCTGAGCGACGCTCGAAGACGAGTGAACCGAGGCGAAGCTGGATTTGCCCTGTTCCCTTAGTCCCGATCACACTGGTCACAAGACTGGACGGATGGGCAGCGATTCGCCGTCGTTGAAAAACAGTTTTGTTAGCAATAATCACTTGGTAGCGTCCATAAACAATCAACGCCGCTTCGCGGCTCGAAGGAAATTCGGCGGCCCATGTTGTCCAACAACGCCGGAGAGTCTAAGGTCTAAAATTGTCCGTTTGCCGCGAACTGAAAAGTTCGATTAGCGGGGATTCCAGCCCTGGTCATGGTGAGTTGAAACGCAGCGCACGACCTTTTGGCATCCAGCACGATCCAACTCGGCGATCAGCGAAGCGGAATGGCTTTCAGGAACCTCTTCGTGCTCAACGCGTTGCACCGCAACAGACGACCGCTGGGAGTTGTTTTCCCCTGTCGGAAAGCGTCAACCAATCCTGCTGCGAGCTATTGCCCTCCAGAAAAACGACAGCCAATGTCAGTTTTCCGGACGCGATCAACCGTTAAAACGATGCGCCGGACGGCCGAATCTGAGCAACGCTCTCGCCCAGCGAACCTGGCCGTACAGCATGACCACGCACGCCAACCGATGTTGGATTAACCGACAGAGAAGCCGGCTTGCCTGCTTCGTTCCGCAACGGCAGTAACTTTTCCCGAAAGTCCGTCGGAGAATGTCGGACAGGGAATTGATTCGTCCGCTGAATCGCGCAGAAAGAGACGCGTACCAGATAGTGGCAGACGGTTGTGAGCCCTGAGAAAATGGATTTCTGAGGCGGTCGGCAAATCCATCAAAAAGGATTGATTCGTCAAAATCGTCAACTACTCTAGAATCCGTACTTCTCGCGTCTGCTGCTTTTGATCTCACGGAACTGCAACATGAAAAAGCTCTTTTTGGCTCTGGTCGCCATGACCGGCATGGCCTTTACCTGCACTCAGACCCAAGCCCAGTTCATCTATCAGAACGATGACGGGACTTCGGAGAACTCCGTCGGAATTGAGGGTGGCGGTACCTTCGCTTGGGGAAACATGTTCAGTGTCAACAGTATGGATGGCTCACTGCTGAGAAGTATTGAAATCGGTTACGGGTCGGATATCGCTGGATCGAATGTCACCTGGCGCGTATTCAACGATGACGATGGAAGCCCATTGGCGGGGTTGTCACTGCTATCCAGCGGAAGCTACTTCGTGATGAATGATGATCATCCAGGAACCGGGCTTGTCGACGTGATCGACCAGAGTTCATTAATCGACATCACCGGAGCTGATTTCCTGTTCATCACGGCCGAGATCACGCAGGCTGACGGCCTGTTTCCTGCCGCCATCGACGAAGATAGCTCGCTTGGCCTGTCCTGGGTCACTCTGGGAACCGGTGGTACCGAAGATTGGGGATTGCAGAATACCAATGTCATCGACAACCTGGGTTTGTCGGGCAACTGGATTATTCGGGGCAATGCCGTGGTTCCTGAACCGTCCGCCTTGGCCGTGATTACGCTGCTGGGCGGATTGGCCGCGGTCCGCCGTCGCCGCTAGAGCGAGTCGTACGGACGTGAAGCGTGTGCCGCCCTCATTTTCCCGATCGATGGGAACGAAAAGACGCTACACCGGTAGGTTACGCGCTATAGTGGTTGGTCAAAGCTGACTTGACTGGTTGCTGAAGTCGCCACACCAACCCGTTCAACATGCTTTGATTGGTAGCAAATCGTGGCGATTGTTCTCGAGACAGGATCATTTAACGATCCAATGTTCCAGTCGTTTTGAAGGCCAGCCCGCAATCCGCGTCAGCCAACGTAGCCGGATTCGCAAGAAGTTTATGTAGCCGGATTCGCAAGAATTCGGGGGAGTGTTGGGGGCTCAGGCCGAAGGGAGGGCCAGCCCGAAGTGTTGCCATTCTCGCGACAGGATTTCGGGGGCGATCGAAACCTGAAACTTCGGCTTCAGGTTTTTTTGTAGCTGGTTCGTGCGTGAGGCGAAGCGATCTGGCCGACACGTCGAAACGTCTTTACCAATCTATGCCAAAAAGGGGCGGTTTTTTGCGAGCGGTTCGCGGCTGGCGTCGTATAGCAACGATGGTATGTGCCTTCCCGGGGAGGTTGAGCCTCCTGCCGAAACTTTGAACCAGTTGGACCAGTGAGGTTAAGGCTCCCGCCGAAATTCTCCGTCGATCCCGCCTGGGTTATCCGATCGCAATCAGGGGCGAAGATCCGTCGCCGGTCCGGTCGCCACGAAGGACTGCGTTGAGCCTTGAAGTGGCAGGCAAATCGGCTACATTATCCCCAACGCATATGCGGGTGTGGCGGAATTGGCAGACGCGCTAGATTCAGGTTCTAGTGGGAGAAATCCCGTGGAGGTTCAAGTCCTCTCACCCGCACTCGGTAAAACACGGGTCAAACGGACTTGCGGCAGATTTGTTGCAGGTCCTTTCTTGATGGGAATTCACTATTGGACACCAAGAGTTGGCTGAATCCGAGTGATGTGGAGTAGTCTGTAAGTGTGATCCGGATTGACGGAAATGTCCCCAGAATCGGAAATCAGAACGGTTCTCTCCCCAATCGATTGCCCGGCTTGGGGAATAGGTGGATGCTTACGGGCGCGAAGCGTTCTTCTTCGGAAAAGTAAATGTAGTGAGTGATCTTAACCTGTTCGGTATTGAACTCCAGCAGGTTGAATGAGTTTTTCTCTTTTTCGCGACCCCTTCCGCGACGTGATGTGGTGGTCCCGCATTGCACAATGATGATGCCTCGTTCCCGATGGTCGCCGGAATAGAAATCCAGGGAGTTGCCGATATAGGCGCGATGCAGGTGACCACCGAGGATCATGTCGACGTCCAGATCAACGAACGTTTCAATGGCTCGGCTCGCCTTGGACATAATCCGATCTTTCCAGCGATCGTGAGCGGGTGCAAAATGGTGGTGGGCGACGACAATGCGCCATCTGTCCGCCGGAATTTCCGCGAACGCGTCGCGAGCAAATTGCAGTTGTTTGGGATCCAGTCGACCGTTGCTGATGTTTCGGTGGGGCGAAGTAGAATCCAACCCGACCAATTTGACGCCCTCCATTTCCAAATGTGAATCCAATTCACTGGAAATGTATTTGCGGTAGTGGCCGAGCGGATCCGTTATCCGTTCCTTGACTCGGTAAAGTGGAACGTCATGATTGCCCGGAATGACAAGCCGGGGAACGCTGGGAAGTTTATCGATGAATTCGCGGGCTTTTTGAAACTGATCAGCCTTGGCCCGCTGGGTAAGGTCTCCGCTGATAACGATTCCGTCGGGATCTAATGACGGCGCAAGGTTCAACAACGCCTCGCCTACTCGCGGGACATACGGGGGACCGAAATGCAAATCCGATATATGAATGAGTTTAAGCACGAGGCTTGCCGTGGTACGCTCTTGTCAGTTTGCTGGTCCAAAGCAGGCAATCGAAGACGGCCAATAAAATCAACTGAAGTCAATCCAGAGCCATTGCCATCGACTAGCTGCAACGCTTGGCAAACGTCGTGGTGTGGTTATCAAGACGTGGTCCTTTCACTACTAAGTTTTGGATTTTTGAATAGCAGGTCAATGCAATCGCTCCTGATTTTCCAATCGAGTTGACGATTATTCCTTGTGGTACAGAAAACGACCGGTGTTGCTGTCGCCAACGGGAGGTTTGTCGGCGGAGGTTTTCCAATCGCCCCCAAAGCTTTTCTGAACGATGGAAAACTGGACATCAGCGTTGTACCCAAACTGCCTGCCATCGAGTTGATGGTGGCTGGATTGAATTTTGTGCTAGGTCGCCACGAACGTGAGGATCGAGTACAGACGTTTCAAGCTACAGCGGTCCACATCCGCGCCGCGCGGCCGGTGCCATTCAGCGTTGATGGCGAACCCGTTCGCAGCTTTGATGCGAACTTTTCCGTATTGCCGTCAGTCGTCAAGTTGGTTGTTGGTGATGGCGCGATCGCATTCAAACCGGTAACACCGTAGGAGTATAGATTTGCCAACAGACGAACAACAGACGCTTTCAGTCTGGATTATTGTTGGCATGATCATCGTACATTGGTCTATTTTCTTGCTTTCGCGCCGCTGGTGGTTCAAAGCGGTGAGACAATCAGGACGTGGGACGATCCGATTGGCCCGTTTGTATTTTTGGTCGTCCTGACACAGATCGACGACATCGCCCAGGCTATCATTGGCAAGACACTGGGCCGCACCAATCCGATCAAACTGGCACCCAGATTATCGCCTGGAAAAACGTGGCAAGGCGCGATTGGCGGTGTGATCGTCACGATGATGACTGCGATTCTTTTGTCGATGTTCCTGATTGATCTGTCGAATTGCTGGCCAGGTATTGGGGGTACCGGTCTGGATATTCCCTGGTTGCCTGCCGCAATAGCCGGCGGGCTGATTTCCGTCAGCGGAATTCTGGGCGATTTGAATATGTCGGGTCTGAAACGAGATGCAATGGTCAAGGACAGCAGTCGACTGTTGCCCGGCAACAGCGAAATGAGTGATGCGTTACCGTCAATCGGAACAGAATCTGAAATTGACCATCGTTAGACGACGCTTGACGGTCGTCGATTTGGATCTCGGTCAGTCCCAGCTGCCTGGAGAACGAACATCATCAGGAGGAATTCCGGTAAGAGTGCGTGATAATCGCGAAGGTCATGGCCTTGGACAACCGGCCTGAAACGGCGGCTACCTGACTAAAAAAAACATCACAGCTAGGGCCGCAAGCACAACGAGTCCTACCGCAATCACAGCCAACATCTTGGATTTTGAACAGTCCGCCTTTTCCGGTCCGCACGTTTTCTCCAGAAACTCATCGAGTTTAATTGGTTTGCCAAACCGGTCCTGAATAATTACCCCGTGTTCGTCAACGTACTTACATAATTCTTGCCTGAACTGCGAACGACCTGTGGCGATACCCGACGCAATTCCGGAACCCAAACCAACCGCGATTCCGGTTGCGAGCCCTCCTCCAAAGTCCATAAAATTCCCTCCAAAACCAGATCTGCCAGGAAGTATTCGTCGGGCGACTTCAGTTTCTTGGGAAAAATACTGGCCGCCAAAGTTCGCAGCTTGGGTTGCCCGAAACGAAGATACGCTCTCTATTTGACGATGGCTCTTGTGCAAGCCAAACAGGCAGTCGGAAAAAGCCGTCTTCGTGAGATGTCAGGAATATTTCGTTAGCCCGATAACCGGCATCACCCGCGAATCCAAAATCGGGCTTTCGTCGGTCGCCAATTCAATGTTGCCATAAGTAGGGCGGAATCATTCGCCTGACCGTTAAGAAAGAGAAGCCCATGCCGATCAACTCCTTACCTGCTGGAACCTATCGTATTCGCCAAGCGGCGCAAAAAGTGAAGTTGCGAATTTGATTTCGAATGGCAAGAAATGTCATTACGTCCAAATTGGCACTGAACTATTTGATTTCGAATGCCTTGTGGATGCAAAAAAGTTTGTTTCCGGCAAAGGGCTCGTGGCTGATTCAATGTCAATGGATTTCGGTTCAGAACTCTCGGATCCAGACAATGACAATGACGATGCCACCAATTCGGGTCCAGTTCCTGAGTAGCGGCAAAACAGCACCGGTGAAGTCAATCGACGTGAGTCAGGCCTCCATGATTGAGCTCCGCCGATAGATGGAACCAAAGCGGATTCCCTTCCATAGTTGGTGCATTCGAAGTTTCATGCCGATGCAGGTAGTCGAAGTCTGTTCGACCTGTCTTTGAACCAATCCGCATTGAAATCCATAAGATTCAAAGCTCCCTATAAGTCGGTCACGACCGTGAGATTTCGACAAATGCTCAAGCCGGTAATCATTTTGATTGTCGCCCTGAATCTTTTGTCCATCGGCTGCAACAGACAATCCATACCGTCAGAACGTCACGCTACCCAAAGCGGGGTTTCAACGGGGAAAGCCATCGATCCACGATCACTGCCAGGCCCCCAAAAATCTCCTGCCTCAGCTAAGGTGCCGCTGGAGCCAACGCTTGTGATCGACGTGAACTCGACTGCTGAAATCGGAGGTGTCGTGCGCTGTATATTTCAGGATTCGAATGGGGTCCTCTGGGTCGGCGGTGAGGGCGATCTCTTTCGAAATGACGGGAAAACAGTCACCACCTATGACATCCAAGACGAACTCGGCAAGGGAGTGACGATTAAGCAGATCATTGAAGACAAGGACGGCCATATTTGGTGCGGAACCACTCACAACGGAATTAGTCGCTTTGATGGGAAAGCGTTTACGAATTTTACCGCCGACGAAATTGTGGACGGTAAGGAGATTTGGTGCATCCACGAGGACACCCACGGGAATATCTGGTTTTCCGGCAAGCATTTCGGAGTGTATCAATATGATGGAAACACTTTCACCCAATTCGATGAAAGCGACGGTATCAATTCGGCGGGAGTGATGTCCATACTCGAAGACACCAACGGACGGCTTTGGCTCGGCGGCGTGCAAGGTCTCTTCCGGTACGACGGCAGTGCCTTTGTTCAGGTTACAAGAAATGGTCCGTGGCAGTAGCATCCAGTGGTATGAAGGTGCGAGATACGGATTTCGCGGAAAATAGTGATGTGATCCGGAGCTCTTGTTCGCGCGTGAATTGAATTCAAGGTATTTTTTCCGTACCCGGTTCCGCGGATTTCATCAGGCCCGCACTCGGTCAATGCCGCTCAGAACAGGACTCTTCGACTCTTGGCCATTTGGTCACGAGTCTTTATTTGGTGATTGGCCCGCTGTGGTGATCGATTGGCTGCTGAATTTGCAAGAAATCAACGTAGCCGGATTCGCAAGAATTCGGGGGGAGGACGCGGGGCTCAGACCGAAGGGAAGGTCAGCCCGAAGTGTTGCCACGTCGGCTACGGGATTTCGGATCCCATCGACAAGCAGGCCAGCCACAGCTTTCAGCCAACGTAGCCGGATTCGCAAGAATTCGGGGATGGACGCGGGGTCAGACCGAAGGGAAGGTCAGCCCGAAGTGTTGCCACGTCGGCTACGGGATTTCGGATCCCATCGACAAGCAGGCCAGCCATTGCTTCAGCCAACGTAGCCGGATTCGCAAGAATTCGGGGTAAGCGTGATGTGCTCAGGCCGAAGGGAGTGCCAGACCGAAGAGAAGGCCAGACTGAAGAGAAGGTCAGCCCGAAAGGAGGGCCAGTCCGAAGGGAGGGTCAGACCGAAGTGTTGCCACGTCGGCTACGGGATTTTGGGTCCCATCGACCAGCAGGCCAGCCATTGCGCTTCAGCCAACGTAGCCGGATTCGCAAGAATTCGGGGGAAGCGTGATGTGCTCAGGCCGAAGGGAGTGCCAGCCCTGATGTTGCCACTCCGGCTACGACCGACCTTTCATCGACTCCAGCATTGGTCCCACCTGTGAGGAAATGTAACGGCACAGAGGCGGGCGCTCGTCGCTTTTTCAATATGTTGCCTGGTAATTTGACAAGACGTCGTCCGAACGCTTCTTGTAATCAGGTCGGTGGTCTTGCAGTTGTTCAGCCAGATCCGATTTGCCCAACCTTGAAAGCGCAAACGGGAGCCGAGAGTGACGGATTTGGAGCAGTTCCGAGCCGGGGAGTTCGTTAATCCACTGCTCCGCGCTGGCTAAATCCTGTTCATGGTTCGCGGGATGGCTCAGAAGCCAGGCTAAATCGATACGTGACTGAGTCTTTTCGGGAAACCGGATCGACCACTGCTCCAGGTAGTCGCGCAGTTCCACCGCAGCCAATGCAGCAGTCTCTTGGGTACCATGTTCCAATTCGAAAATCCAGCGTAGCCGCAGGGAATCATTTTGGGCCTGCCACGCCTGATAGAAATCCCCAAAGGAATTCAGGAAGGCGGCACTGGCAGATTCCATTTCCATCAGAACCTGCTCTGATTTCGCAACTTCAACCTGATGAAAATAGATCGAAAACAACAACTTCCGGGTCCTGCCCAGGTCTCTTTGCAAGCCATCATTGGTCGGATCTTCTGCGGCCATCATCTGCGATAGACTGGAGGAAGAATTCAGATACTCAATTGCAGAATCAAGATCGCCTTCGACCAGTTGCAAGCGACCCAGCAGTCGTTCGAAATTGGCAATCCGCCGGCGATAAGGTGAGTTTCCGTCCTTCGGTCCAAACTGCCGAGTCGCAAACTCCAATCCCTCGCGGGCAGCGACCAATCCCCGGTCAAAGTCGCCGGTTTCAAGGTAGTGGTTTGCCTGCCAATGCAGTTCAGCACCCAACGCTGCCAGATAGTCTGGATTCTGTTCTCCGTCGGCCGCCACCAGGGTACGGGCCTGATTCAAGGCCTCATCGTGTCGCCGAAGACTATTAAGGCAATGAAAAATATCGAACTGATACTGCAAGTTGTTCGGATAGCGAATTGCCAGCTGGCGAAACCGGGCCAGCGATTCTGTGTACGCCTGCTGGTCGGTCGGATTATTCCCCAGAAAATTTTCGACCCGTCCCAGCTTGAACCAGGCGACGGCGGCTGCCCGTTGCGTCGCTTCGTCGAGTCTGGCGGTCTGTCCCATTTTCGCCAAGGTGTCGGTAATGATCCTCAGATCCCGAGCGCGTTTCACCAGGGTGCTGGGGTCACGATCGGATGCATCCACATCCTCAATCCGTTGTCGCACGACGGACAACAGCAGATCTTTGTGGGTTTCCGACTGTTGCCAGAGAAACGAGGTCGATAGCAGACCCGTCACCAGCATGACCACCGACAACCCCGACAGTGTCGCAAGCCAGGGATTGATTCGCGCCCAATCGACCAGTTGCTGCAGCGCCGACCTGGGCTTCGCCGATATGGGCACCCCTTCCAGATAGCGATTGACATCCCGGGCCAACTCGGACACGGCCGGATACCGATCGGCCGGCTCCTTCTCCAGGCACTTCAAACAGATCGTCACCAGGTCCCGGTCGATGGTCGGGTCCAGCGAGCGCGGATCTTCGGGCCGCTGTGTGCGGATTGCGTGACCGACAGCAAACACGTCCTGGCCCTCGAACGGAGCGCGACCGGTCAGCAAGTGGTATAACACGGAACCCAAGCCGTAGACATCGGTCGTCATGCCAATGGCCGCCTTGCCATCGGACTGTTCGGGAGCCATGTACCGCGGCGTTCCCAGGATCCGTCCAGTGGTGGTCAACACGAGGGGGTCGGACGCCTCGTCGACCAACTTGGCCAGTCCGAAATCCATCACGACAGGCGATTCATCCCGATCGATCATGATGTTCGCCGGTTTCAGATCGCGGTGCAGGATCAGATGTTCATGCGCGTGGCCGACCGCCTGGCAGATCAGCTCGAACCACTCCATCCGTTGTCGCAGGGGCACATCCTGTTGCTGAAGGTAGCGGTGTAACGGTTCGCCATCGACGAAGGGCATCACCAGAAAGGGCGAATCGCCGTCGCTTCCGTACTCGATGCATTTGGCGATACCCGGGTGGTCGAGTTGACGCAGGACATCAATCTCCTGCTGGAAGCGTCGTACATCGTCGGGATTTCGTCGCCAGGATTGCAATACCTTGATGGCAAAGAACTGGTCGTCGCTATCCGGCAAGGCCGCCTTGTAAACGACGCCACAGCCACCCGATCCGATATACTCGACGATCTGAAAGCGGCCGACTTCCGTGCCGGGCGTCAGGGTTTCGGTGGGACTTGTGACGGTGTTGGTATCCCATTCCAGATAGTTGGTGGATCTGGCCTGGCGGTCACCCTGTAGCAGCTGCAGCACTTGATTGCGGCTCGCTTCGTCGCCATTGAAGGTTTGTCTCAGATACGATGCTCGCTCCGATTGCGGCAGTTGGATGCACTGCGCGAACGCGTCACGAATTCGCTGCCAGTTGGTGGTGGTCATGGCGGGTCCCTTGGTATTGGAATGGACTTTCCCTGATAAGGAACGCGAAAGGAACGTGAAGATCTGACGAATTCCTGGCACAATCCCAATATTTTTTGAATCGTATCATGCATTCAGATGCGAATTGAGAAAGGCCTTGGCGATTGGCAGATTGCTTTCGATTATTGTAATTGAAAACGTCGCGCCGACTGAGTCAGCCATTTGGGGATCCTGATTGGTTGTCCGCTATGGAATAATTCTGCCAATGTGCGGAACATCGTGTCACAGAATTTTGGGCTCTTGATCGGCCCTTCTGATTCCAGGCGTGATTGCGATGAATGGAGTCGCACTTTCCGGAGTCGGACTCTGCATGGCGCTGCTGCGCCGGAAACCGCTGGGACCCTTCAACGAAACCGTAGTTACACGGCCGCTGACAGAAAAATGGGTCGCTTCCGAGCCACAGGTTCCGATCCGTTGACGCTCCAGGAAAAACTGGTACAGTCGGATTCGAACACGGTCAATAAGAAAGTACATCCATGCACAATCGACGGCAATTTCTGAGCGAATCGTTCTCCTCTGTTTCTGGATTTGGTGTCGCAGCGGCTTTTTCCGCGTTCGGCGGGCGTTTTGCCTTGGGCGAATTCCGAAAGAAATCATTTGACTTGATCCCGACAAAAGACGATACCACTGGAATTGCATTGATTCGGCTGCCGGAAGGATTCAGCTACTCAACGTATGGCTGGACCCGGGATCGCATGTCCGATGGACTGCCGACGCCCGGCGAGCATGATGGCATGGGGGTCGTTGCCGAAGATCATGGAATCGTAACGCTGGTCCGCAATCATGAAGTCAGTCGAGACGGAACAGCGTGGCAATCACCGAATCGCAGGCCATTTGATTCCCAGGCGCAGGGCGGGTGCACGACGCTCAAGTTTGATACTCGAAACGGCAAATGGCTGGATAGCCATGTCGCCATCGCCGGGACCAGTCGCAACTGCGCCGGCGGTGTGACTCCCTGGGGGACATGGCTGACGGCCGAGGAAACGGTCCTGGGCGTCGATTCAATTGACCGGTACAAGAACAACGAGCATCGCAACTTCCAACAGGAGCACGGCTGGATATTCGAGGTCGATCCCCAGGGTGTTGAAGAGCCCGTTGCGCTGAAAGATATGGGACGATTCGTTCATGAAGCCATAGCGATTGATCGCGAAACCGGGACCGTCTATGAAACCGAAGACCGCAAGACCGCGGGATTCTATCGCTTTATCCCCAGGGAAAAAGGAAAGCTGGCCCGGGGGGGAACCCTTCAGATTGCGGAAGTGATGGGACAACCCGATTTGCGAGGGCACGTGAAAAAGAACACTGTTTTCGACGTCAAATGGCACACCATCCCCGATCCGACCCTCCCGCACACGCGGGGTCTGGACGCACCGGATGAGCTGGGAGTCTTCAAGCAGGGTAAGCGGCTGGGCGGCACGACGTTTTCAAGACTGGAAGGATGTTGGAGCGGTAACGGATCGATCTACTTTGATGCGACCAGCGGTGGAGGTGCCGAAGCGGGGCAGATTTGGGAATATGATCCAGCCAGCCAGAAACTGAGACTCCTGTTCGAAAGTCCGGGCAAGGAAGTCTTGAACATGCCCGACAACCTGTGCGTCAATCCCCACGGCGGACTGGCTATCTGCGAAGACGGGGATTACGGAGACAACGAATTTCCCCAACGAATCCACATGCTGTCGCAGGACGGGCTGCTTTCGCCATTGGCGTTGAACGATGTGGTGCTGAAAGGCGAGAGAGGATTCAAAGGTGATTTTCGCGGCAAGGAATGGGCCGGAGCGACGTTCAGCCCTGACGGAAAATGGCTGTTTGCCAACATACAAACGCCCGGTATCACGTTCGCCATTACCGGGCCGTGGGATTCGCTCCGATCATAGTTTTAATCAAGCTTCTCTGAGCTTGCCTCGACATTCTCACCAGAGGACGATTTTCGAATCTGGTCGGCAGCGGTGGCGTGATACGTCTTCCGTTATGAAGAGGGCACAGGGTCGATCCGTAGCGGTGCGCCGCCGTTTCATCACGGGATGTTTTGGCAATGCTTGATCCGATTCGCGATTGACTCGCCATACGTGATCGATCTGAAGAAAACACCCAGCTGTTTCAGGTGGTCCACATCGACGGGGACGAGCTTACCTTCAGCGCCTACACGGCGACGGGCCAGATCTACGACAAATTTCAATTGAAGAAACAGGGAAATCGGAAAGCCAACCTGTTCGTGGAAATGAATGATCAGGCCATCGCCGAGCGTACTCATGGCAACACGATCACCTACGAGGATTTCATCCCGGAATCCTATCTGGATGCGATTCGGAAAAAGTACGCCGACTATGAAATTGATGGGATCGACTATCTCTTCTCCGACGATTTCGAAGGTTGCGAAGTCGAGCTGGAGGGCGACAAGTACGAAATCACGTTGACATTGGATGCGAAAGGCAACATCGTTAAGGAAGAAAAAGAACTGGACTGAAGGCGATTCGACGTTTGGGAATTTGCCATGCGACTTCCATGCCGGTCGGACGTTATTGCTCGGAACGCTTCGATGGAGTTATTGATACCGCCGGCCGACCAGCGCCGATCCGTCATGGCCTGGAAGATCCAGTCTTCTTCCTCGACCAGGCAGAGCTCCGGTTCCACGGCAACGAACGCAACACGCTATTTGACCGGCAGGCCAAGAGCATTGAGGACCGTTTCCCACTTGACGATTGTCAAGGCCTGGTCGTCGTGGATGGCCGCGAAAAAGCCGAGAGGGTAGCCGGGCAGCGGCCGTTGACTTGAACAAATGCCGTCCGTGTTGCCCACGCCCTCAATATTCAACGTGCCCAGATGCTCCCAGGTCTGCCGATCAAAGAACTCAAATTCCGTGAGCGGCTCTTTCTGATCGGAAACAATGATGTATCCGCGGCCGTCATCGGGATTCCCGTGTCCGGCCATGTAATAGACCCACACGCCCTCCGCATCGGATTCGAAAACGCCTGTACCAAAATGATTCGTGCCATTCTTGAGAAAGGGTGTGAGCTTCGGCGTGTAGACATTGACGCCCGTTCTGTCATTCTCATCCGGAACGTACAGGCACTGGTAATGTTGATCGCCATACACCGTTTCAACGTCTGTCGGGGAATCAAACAGATGCTTCTCTTCACCGGTCGCGGTCTCATGAATCGAAATCTGCCGGTCGCTGGTTACGTAGGCCAACGTGCTCGCACCAGGCCGCTTCAGGAGCCCCACGTTGGGCTCCCCAAACAGATCCCGCGATTGGTTTACAAATGACATCTTCTGTTCAAGTTCGGGAAGCGAATAAACGAACGCAGATGATGGTTCTTTGCCCACGGTGACGTACAACAGGTCATTGTCCTGATCGATGGCGATCCCGTTGACGGCGCCGTTCTTCCACTCCGGCCGTCGCATCGGCGATTGTTCGTTATCCTTGAACGGATACTTCCACACTTCGACTGTCTGGTTTTCCTTCGCCGACACGAAGATCAGCGTGTCTTCTGGTCGATCGGTCTCCCAGACTCCGATCGTGTCCACATTCTCCCCTGCCCCGTACAGCATCAAATCCGGCTTGACCATCACCGGCGGCTTGGCTGTGGAGGATCGCTCAGCCTCGGTCGATTCCGGTGTTTCGTCGACCGGACGTAGACGCTGAGGAATTTCCGGAGCGAGCTCGACAAGATTGTTGATCTGGCCATCTCGCTTATGAAGTTCAAAGGCGTCATACAGTTCGCCCAGGGCAGTCCGTGCTTCGTACTTCAACCGGCTCCCGTCGATATGAATTACCTGATACAGCTGCGTATCTTCGGCGATCCGCTTCATGAAGGGATAGCGGGTGTTGTTGTACATCTTCGGACCGCTGACCGAAACAACGTAGACCGTTCCAAATTCCTCGTCCACGCGGGTAACCCCCACCGGTCTGTTGGTATCGCCTACCGAAACCCGTTTGATCTGATTACCGACGGTCGTCAGAACCGTATCGAAAGATTGTCGCTTGGCCGACGCCGCGGGAACGCGGAAACCGGTTCGGCCGTAGGTATGGTCGTGCCCCTGCAATACAAGATCCACCTTATACTTATCCAGAATTGGCTTCCACAAAGCTCGCAGCTCTGGATTATCTCGATCCTTGCCTGTTGAAAAAACAGGATGGTGGAATGTGCAGACCACCCATTCCGATTCATTCCGGGCGAGCACACTCTCCAGCCACCGGGCCTGCTCCGCATGCATTTCGTTGCTGTTCAGGCCGATGATCCTCAGATTGTGATACGTTGTCGTAAAGCAGGTTTCCTCCAGTCCTCTGGGTCCGTTTTCTGGAAACGAAAAAACTTTACGCCAATGGTGGGACAGCTTTCGTGGGCCGCCATCTCGTCTTTTCACATGCTCATGGTTTCCCGGAATGGCAACGCTGGGGGTCATCGCGTTCAGCCACGCGCCAGCGCCAAACCACTCGCCCCATTCCGCGTCGGATTCCGCCCGGTTGACCAGATCACCCGCATGCAACAGGAACGCCGCTTGCGGTGCATCGCGGTAGGCTTCGCGTATCACTCGCGACCACAGCGAGCGAATGTTGTTCTGGGCATCACCGAAATAGACAAAGCTGAATGCTTCCGGCTTGGCGCTGGCGGTGCGAAAGTGAAACCACTCACTCCAGTTGACTCCGTCACCCACCCGGTACGCGTAGATCGTTGCCGGTTCCAGGCCCGAGAAAACCACGCTGTGGTAATGGGCCGTGCCCAGATTGGTCTTGAGTGCCTGAGTCGTAGCTTCGAATTGCTGAGCCTTCTCAGGAAAATAGGGGCCTGCCTCGGCGGCTACGATTTCGGCAAGTCCCGTTACGCAGTCCACAGAGGTCCGCCAGTTCACGGTCTGAGTCGTGCTGGGATCACCGTTGAGGGTAAGAATGATCCGATCGGGCATCGCCGTGGGCCGATACATGTCAGCTGCAGACAAGCGGGCGACGGCATCGCGATCGCCGCTGTCCTGGGCCTCGGCCTGAACCAGGACCATTGAGAATGGCTGGTGCAAAATCAGGCAGACAACAAAATTCATCAAAGTGTGGGTGTACATGGTATTTTTCATCAGAGTTGCTCGCATGTTGAGTCTGACGCCCCAATGGGCGACCTTAACCGGCGGGAGAATTCTCATTCTCCGCTTTTGTAATCGTCCTGGTTTCTTCCGTTGACTCGGTTCGGCTGGCATGCCTTCGAGACGGAGGATTGGCTTTGGAAAGCTCCGCATGAATCGGATCCCGCATGACCAGTTCTTCCCACTCGGCCACCGGTCGATCCCACGTGCCGCCCAGGTCGGCCTCCAGCGGCATGATCCAGTTCGATGGCAGATTATCCTGGGTCAAATCGACGTCAGGATCGATCATCAATTGCGGTTTGCGACCATTCATCGAGCACAGGACGAACGCCCGCACCATCACATTCGGCACGCCGCGGTTCGCAAAGTCCCGTTGGATAAAGCGGGCAAAATCCCGGATCATGAACGGATCCCTGCCCATCCGCCTGAGCTGATGGATTTTCAGATGGGGCCGGAGATCGTAAATCGCCCATTCGCCGGTTTTTCGGTCGATGGCATAAAACCGGATGGCTGACGTCTTGCCTCGCAGCTTCATGTGCCAGGCAAAATGATGATTGCGTTCCGTCCAGTTGGTGTCTTCCGCGAACGCGTAGTGCCGAAACGGCAACACGGTCTGCAAGATCACGAACACGATCACGAAACCGTGCAGGGCGGGCGAGCCCCAACCCGGACTTCGATTGTCCACCGTGCCCGCGTTTTCAGGGTCCGACTTGAAGAACGAAGGCAACCACCGTCGCGGCCAGTCGGGTTCGAAGAATATCGTCGTCAGGAAAATCATCACCCAGGGGAATACGCCGATGCGAAACAGTGACGCGTTCATCAGATGGAAGGCCAGCGACATCAAAAACCCAAGCGGTCGGGTCCGGCGATACAGCAGCATCGGCACGATCAACAGATCAAACAGCATGCCTCCCCACACGAACGCATGCACGAACCATTGCTCCTGGCAAAACGGACCAATGATCGGATGATCCTGTTTCGTCGCCAGAACCTGCTGCATCGGAAAACCATGTAACCAGTCGGCGTTGATCTTCGCGACACCCCCAAAGAAATAGACGAGCCCGATCTGGAATTGAAACAGCCAGACGACCCACCGCGGTATCGTCCGGGGCAAATCGCGTCGATATCGATCGAAACTGAAGGCGCGATCCGCCGGGGTGATGGCAAACAGGATGGCCAGCAGACAGATGAAATAGTAGTGGTTCTGGTAAGTCGCCTTGTCCAGCATCGCGATATAGATAAAGCCGATGGCGAAAACGATGCTAGAGAAGCGGTAGAACACGCCCATCAGCATGCCCAGGCTGGCGATTAGCGTGATCACGAAATGCAAATGCAAGCCCCGGCCTGGCCAGGGTTTGAGCCAGTTGAAACCGAAGTAGGGAAACAGAAAACTCGGCTCGTAGTAATTGGCCGAGATCTTATCGAGCACCAGATGCATGGTCAGCCAGAACACCATCGTTGCCGCAAACGCGACACGGACGAAGGCCACGGAGGCACCGTCAACCGGCTCTTGCAGATGCGCTTTCAATGATCCGAATTTCTGGTTCCTGAATGCCGTCATGGAATGGAATATCAGGAAGCGAAGCAAAGAGTGCTCAATGGCATACCGCGACCTTGCATTTCACTAAAATGATAACGGCGTTTCGCTGTCATGCCACTCGTCCAAAACCGTCAGGTCGACGGCGGCACCCCACCCTATTAATCATCTTCTTCGTCGACACTTCGCCCCGTCTTGGGTACGGCGATCAGGTCAAAAACGTTTTCTCCAGCAACGACTTCTAACTGTTGGAAATCCGGGCTGAGCTCGCAGCCGTGACGAGGTGGATTGGGATTATTTTCATCCACGTATTCCTCATCCTGCTGGTACGCTTCTTGGAGCAAAACACTGTGCTGACCGACCACAGCCCCATCGCCGTCACCGTAAGTCGACATCACAAACTTGCCGTCTCTAATCGATCCGAAGGCCGATTTCCCCGACAGCCCGGCATCGTTCCGGGCCAGCGGAGTGAATGTAATACGACCATTTTGGAGCATTGTGCCATCCTCCGTCCTAATCGTTCCGGAAACCTTTGCAACCGGAAACGGACTTTTGTTGCAGCCAGACTGGAAGACAAAAATCAACAGCCCTAAAATCGGAATTCCAGCCTTTAAAATATTTACGCTCATCGCTCGCTGAACGGACACCTCCATCTAATAATCTCCTAATGGATTTCCGTCGAGGCGAGAGCCGAGACTGAAATAGGTCGTCCCATTGATGTTCTCGTTAATGAAATGCGTGCTGCCGTCGGCAAAGCTGAATAATGCGCCACCTGGGTGAAAACTCCACGCACAGTCATCGTCAACCGCTAACCAAAAAGTTGACGGTCCCGGTGTACCCTGGTTTGGCAACCCTGGCGACCAGCAATTGATCCCAAAGACCACTCCGTTTGACATATCACCAACCTTACAAAGGACGGTTTCATCTTCTACGTTTGCGCCGGCCCAGATTGGCCAACCCCGCCCATCTCGGCCTGGGTATGAGGATTCCGCAACGATGGCTGTATTGCTGGTGCCGTCAAAAATTTCGGACAACTTGCACTCAAAAACACCGTTGATACCCTGAATTCCGTCCTGTCGCTTCATCAAGATGCCCTGATTGTTGAATCCGGCGTTGCCCTTGTAGTCAGAAGTGCCATACCCCACGAGGCGTGCGATTAACGGGAAAGTGACATTGCTCCCATTGCCGTTGGGATTGGGAAACGTCGCAGATGCTGGTGCAACATCCGCCAATTCTGAACTGGGACAACGAAAGACCGATAGTTCGGTATCGCCATTGATTACTATCGCACCGGTGTTATCAAACGTCGTCTCAAACACGCCCGGGCTGTCAGAGACGGTCGGCATCAAATTGTTGGTCAAGTTTCCTTGTTCCAGGAATGGAAGCGTGACTGCGCCCCAGCCCCAACCGTCGTCGTTCACCTCTTCGTCCGAAGAACCGTAGGCCCCCCCCGGAAGATGACCGTTGCTACTTTCATAAGTCAGCATACCCAGCGCCAGCTGCCGCAAGTTATTCGCACACGCCGTTCTTCGGGCTGCTGCCCGAACCGACTGGACAGCTGGCAGCAGCATACCAATCAGAATCCCAATAATTGCAATCACTACCAGCAACTCGACCAGCGTGAATCCTCTTCTCCGCATTGTTCCCACTCCCACGGGCGTCTCAGAAATGAACCAACCTTGTCAGATGGAACCGCTTCCATGATCTGGATCATTAAAGAAATGTTGGAAGCACGGCTCATTATTTACCTGAACTACCAGCTACCGTACTCACATTTTTCGGAAGTCTATAGGTCAGGTGTGAAGATCATGCGACAGTAGTGTTAAATTGCAGTTAACTTGCCGCTGATTCGCCGCTCTGATTCTTGCCCAGATCATGGCAAACAAACCACGCGATGATGCCTGGAAGCACCAGTTGTCATTGCCGAAGAAATTCGGACCATTCGTAACGCATGACGGATTTGCGCAAATCGTCATGCGGCTGATTTATCGGCGGTCCGACTGATCGGCGGACTGAATTCCAGATCGTCAGGAATCACCGTGTGCGGACAAGATCCAATCCACCACGACGAGACGTGCGGTTTTGTCCGCGAATCATCGGCCGTGCAAGCGGGCCAGTTAGCCTGGCGGCCGACCTGCGGCGAAGCGGGATCATACGGGAAAACGTGGCATCCCATCGTTTGGTGATCTGGGCCCATATCAATTTTTCAGACATTCAAAGTTCACCACGATCTTCACGCAATGCTCATTCGAACTTAACAATCGACAGCTACGTTTTTGCTCTTCAAGTTCGTACTTTGGTTCAAGACACTCCGATCTCGGGAGCATCACCTATGATGTCGTTGCAAAAGATGCCAAGACTTGTCCTCGCCGCCGTGGCGGGACTCTCATTTGCTGCCAATTATTCGCAGGCTCAGATTGTATTCGAAGATGGCGGCGTAAACGTCGTCGATTCAATCCTTGCCGAATTCATCGTCGTCCGCGATAGTGCGATGGGCGACCCGACTACCGTTCTGATTCAGACAGGGGCGGAGATTCCCGAAAACAACCCCGACGATGATCAGAGCATCATCGTCCAGGGCAGCTCGATTGTGGAAATGTCGGACGGACAAACCGATGGGCACTTCGACGTTTTCGACAATGCGATCGGGATTTTCACGGGCGGCATTGTGGGTGACGAAGTCAAGGCGTTGGGGAATTCCATGATCATGATCGGGACGCCGATGGGAATGGCTCCCGTCCTGGATATTGAGGATGATCTCGAAGTCCTGAACAACAGCTTTGTGGAAGTGTACGAGGGTCGAGTCTTTGATGATATCGAAGTCAGCGGCACATCGGTTCTGAATATCTTCGACGGAGAATTCGATGAAGATGTGGAAGCCTTTGACAACGCAGAGATCAACATCTTCGGTGGCTTCTTCAATACCGGCTTCGGCGATCCCAAGGACATCGAGGGAGGGGAAATCGCGGCAGAGGATTCAGACGAAGCTGTTAATTCGGCGGTGGTCAATGTTCGCGGGGGAACCTTTGTTGGTGCCCTGTTTGACCCGGATTTCAAAGCGGAAGGCAATGGTACCATCAACATCTTCGGCACTGACTTTGCCGTCGACGGATCTCCCGTCGGTTTTGGACAACTGGCTGCGCTCAGCGGGTTGTTGACCGGAACGCTGGAGGATGGCAGCAAACTGAATAACGATTTCGAGCAGATCGATAATGGCCGAATCATTCTGGTGGAAGCCGGTTGTGAATTTGATCTTGGCGATGTGAATCAGGACGGAATCGTCAGCCTTCTGGATGTCGACCCGTTTGTGACCGTTTTGACCGGCGGCTCGTTTCAGTGCGAAGCGGATGTCAATGAAGACGGCGTAGTCAGTCTTCTGGATGTAGATCCGTTTGTCGCATTGCTTGCTGGTGGCTAGGAGACCGGATGGGTGGAATTCCACGTTTTCGCTGATCGTCATGGATGATCAAGAGCAAGTCGCTGTGGCACGATGAAACGCAGCATTAGCCGCCTATTTTGTAGCGCATTTCGGTCGCTTTCGATTCGTTGTGTTCCAAGGCTGACGAAGGAATTCGCCGCCATCACCGACGAGCCATAGCCCGCCCGGCTTCAACCGCGCGGGCTTTTTTCGTGTTTGCCGACCCCAGCAGGCAGGAACGTTGCCCAGGCCATGCTCCGCAATCTTCCGGACGCGACTTGCGGATTGCGACAACAGCTGCCGGAAAATCCGTTTCCGCAGGCGTTGTCCGTTGCCGCAAACGGCAATTTCCGCGAGAGGATCACCATTATTAATGCCTTTTCCCCGGCCAGGATGAAAACTGACGGATGCTGAACAAGTGGATGTTGTTTAGAATACGGTTCGATTTGCGGCTCGTGAGGTTGCAGCAGGCGAAACACTGGAAAACAAAATTCGAACATCGAGAAGCTGATAATAATCAAGAACCTGCCGATTGTGATTTTGATTTACCTGCTGCCCTGTTGCGGTATGTCCGTCACTTACGGAGATCAGGAAATCCAGCCTTCGCCACACGTCAGGTGGGCCACCTGGGATGGTTGGGGATGTTCACTTTCGTGGTGGGCAAAGGCTTTCGGAAATAGCGATGCGGTAGCCGACGTACTGTTCACGATGGATGGTGGTACGCTCAGCGGGTCGGCGTTGCCCGGGCTGGGTATGACTTGCGTCCGTTACAACGTGGGGGCATGTACGTTCGAGCCCATCGGCGATGCGGTGATGGTCGAATCAGTAAACATCAATCCAACCCGGCAAATTGAAGGCTATTGGCTGAACTGGTTCAACGCTGATCCCCAATCGGCAAGCTGGGATTGGTCGGCAGATGCTCATCAGCGGAACATGTTGATAAAGGCTCACGCTCGGGGCGTTCAAAATTTCGAGCTGTTTTCTGTTTCTCCACTCTGGTGGATGTGCCTGAATCGCAATCCGTCCGGAGCCTATGACGGAGGCGATAATCTGCAACCGTGGAATTACGATGGTCACGCCGTCTACCTGGCGACCGTCGCCCGGTATTTTACGGACCACTTTGGTATCGAATTCGACTACGTCGCGCCCTTCAACGAACCGATTGCTCCCTGGTGGACGGGCGACACTTCACAGGAAGGTTGCCATTTTGGTCGTGACACCCAGGCGGCCGTGATCATGAACCTGCGTCAGGAACTGGACGCTCGCCAGCTGTTTTCCACGAAAATTTCTGCATCCGATGAGTCGTTATTCAGTCACGCGGTTGGAACCTGGAACGAATTGGACGATGCCACGAAGTCGTTGATCGACAAAGTCAGTGTCCATGGATATCAGTACGAGAATGGTCCCCGGACTGACTTGTTCTACGCATTGGATGGCAAGACATTCTGGCAGTCAGAATACGGCGAAAACTCGGCCGACGGGATGCGGATGGCCAGGAACATCCACCGGGATTTCCACCTGATGCATCCTGAATCGTGGCTGTACTGGCAACCTCTGGACAGTGCGAATTGGGGCATGATCAATGCCTCCAACAACAACGGAACGATTGGTGGACCTAATCCGAAGTTCTATGTGTTTGCACAGTTCTCGCGCCATATCCGCCCCGGCATGATCATCCTGGACGGAGGCGAACAGGACACCGTGGCCGCTTACGATGAAAACAACCGCAAATTGGTGCTGGTGAAAACGAATGGCGGCAACGGGGACGATTTTACCTTCGATTTGACGCGGTTCGCACAAGCGGATGGTCCGGTGAAACATTGGCAAACCAGGACCGACGGTTCGGTCAGCTACGTCCAGCTGCCGGACGTTCCATCGAATGATCAACGGTTTACCGTTTCCATTCCGCCGAACTCGATCAACACATTCGAAGTCAGCAATGTCGATCTTGATCTCGATCGCAATGTCGCCTTGGACAAGCCGACCACGACCGACTCTTCCATGAATGATGGGACCGTGGGGGCCAAGGCTGTTGACGGGAATGCGATTAACAACAGCAGTCGTTGGGTTTCCGATAACTCGGCCGGGGGACACTCGATCGAAGTCGATCTGGAGGGAAGCCATCGAATTCACGAAGTGCGGTTCTGGACCGGTGAAAATGGTTTCAATAGCCCATTTATCAACTACCAGTTTCAATATCGAAGCGGCAATCTCTGGATCAATGCGGCCGATGATGCCTCAAATTCGGAGAGTCAGGTAGCGCGTTCGTTTGATCCCGTCGTAACGGATCGCGTGCGGTTGAATGTCTTTTCGGTTGCTGGCAACACGGCCAAACTGTATGAGCTGGAAGTGTTCGGAGTCCGCCTGGGAGACGTTAATCAGGACGGACAGGTGAATCTGCTTGATGTTGAGCCCTTCATCCAATTGTTGTCCAGCGGGGAGTATCAGTCCGAAGCCGACGTTAATTCAGATCAGACAGTGAACCTGCTGGACGTTGATCCGTTCATTGGAATTTTGAGCGGCAACTAGATTGGTCGGGCCTGCTGCACCAGCCAGTTGATTCTGATGACCTGTCCCCATCAGGCACCGCTTGTTTATGGAGCACAATCACGTAGCTGCTAACGACATTCTGGCTTTCTGGTTTTCGGAAATCGATTCCCGCCAGCATTGGAAGAAAGACAACGCATTTGACCAGTCGATTCGAGCGCGATTTGCCGGCGTCCACACCGCGGCCAGTCGCTGCGAATTGTTCGGCTGGCGAGTGGAACCAGCGGGACGGCTGGCGGAAATCATCATTCTGGATCAGTTTTCACGGAACATGTTCCGAAATCGGCCTCAAGCCTTCGCTGTCGATTCACTCGCTCTGGCGCTGGCTCAGGAGGCCGTTTCCCTTGGTGTGGACCTCCAGCTTCTTGATGATCAGGTCGCCTTCCTGTACATGCCCTATATGCACAGCGAATCACCGGTCATTCATCAGGTTGCCGTCAGACTGTTTGCGAATACGCCCAACTACGAATATGAACTGAAACACAAGGCGATAATCGATCGTTTTGGCCGCTATCCCCATCGGAATGAAATCCTGAATCGGATCTCGACCGCGGAAGAAGTGGAGTTCCTGAATGGTCCGCATTCCAGATTTTAGGGCCAGTCGCATGGACGGTGTACCTGCCGGTTGATAGCGACTGCTACTTGACGTTCTGCTCGACCGATGGTGCCCCGTTGGCCAGGATCGTACTGTCGTGACTGAGGACCGCGCTGGTTCCAATGAAATAGTTGGCGTTCTGGTCGACTACCAGATTGAACAACGGCACCGGTTCGCCGGTGGCAATCTGCCGGATAGGGGTCGCATATTCTTCGGCCGTCCGCAGCGACATGCCGGCCTGCAAGCTGCGGGTTTTGGTCCAGCCCTGACCACGGACCCAGAACAAGTGCCCTCCACTGGCCCGAATCGTTTCGTTGTCCAATTGAATTAGAAACGTGGGGGTCGCTGGACGAGTGGTCGGGTAGAGAACGGCCCGGTACTCCCGTTGCCCGGAATCCTGGTCTTGAGACAGAACGCGATCGCCTACCTGTAGTGATTCGACTGGTCGCAGGCCACGTTCGGTCAAAATGGGAGTGCCGGCGACCAGGCATTCTCCGGCCGCTTGGACCTGGGGGCTGGCCGTCACCGCCGTCTCATCGATCCGGGTATACGAGACGGGTCGCTTGGCGACGTAAATCTCATTCTCGTCATACCACCAGCGCCACCAATCTTCGGGTGAATGGCCGGGCGAGGCCAGGGTCACTCGTTCGAGCGCGTATTGGATGGCGGCATTGCGCTGTTGGATGACATCGTTCAGTTGCCGGATGCCGTTCTCCGCCATCATCGCTCGTTGATTGGCCTCGCCGGTCAGGCGGCTCTGCCAGAGGAGATTGGCGTTCCGTGGGCCTTGCAACATCCGCAGATTGAAGTGGCGAATGTAGTCCTTTTCCAGATCCTGTTGAAACAGGACATATTGGTACAGCACATTGCCATTGGAAGCTGGCGTAATCAGGTAACGCGTTGAGATCGGGCTGACCAATTGACGAATCAGATCGGGCACCACGTCGTAGCGGTTGCGTTCGGCAAGCAGGTTCAAGGACTGTTCACGAACCACTTCCGATGGACTGAAGAGCGCGATACGGGCGAGTGATTCCGTCGCTTCGCGTTCCGGGAATCGATGAATGGTCTCGATCGCCTGCCTGGCCAATGGTTCGCCATCCTGAGCCAAAATCACCTCCAGAGCGGTTACGGATCGAGGATCCGAGATCCTGTGAAGCTGCTTCCTGCCCGATTCGCGAATCCTTTTCGAGCGAGAACGAAGTTGTTTGGCGATCTGCTTGACCGGTTCGCGCCAATCCCGCCACCGCTGCTGCGCCGCGTCCAGCTCCTGTTCTTGTTTTTGAATCTGTTTCGGGGTGTACCATTGCCCATCCAGGTTGACATGCCGCAGCTGCCGGCGAACCAAACGGTTTTCCGGGTCATGCATCAAGGCGCGTTGCAGGTGCGCATCGCGTCGATCGTTCAGGTCGTGAGTTTGACACCATCTGGCCAGGCGGACATGGTCGGCCAACGTGTCCTGAAGCTGGTTCTCGAAGCGCTTCATATTCGTTCAGTGTTTGGCTGCAGCATGTATCCGGCAGTGCGACCGTGTCGAGAAGACGCTCGCGTTCCGCCGAGTCCATTGTTGCGCCGTCCGTCACAACAGGCAGCCGGGCAGAATGGCAGAATCCAGCCGAGAAACTGATGGTCAGCAGAACGGTGCCGAGCAGGCGGGCCAAACTGGCGAATGTATGGTTCATCATCAAGTTCCCCTGAAATTCGATCCGGCAACAGCAAAGCGCTGTGGCGGTGGTTGACCGTGGGAAATGGATGAGACGCGGCAGCGACAGTGCCGACGAATTGTATCATGATTCCTCCGCCGATTGCAAATTTATTCGATCGCTTCTTCGCTACGGGAAATGTGAAAGCCCGTCCAACTTCCTACTACATGAACCTGCTTGACCGACCGTTATGCGACGAGGGCTACTATCGGATTGGTGCACGACGACGATAATTCCATCTGGAAAAAGATGATGCCTGCGTTGATGCGTCGAATTCGGCCGGACCGGGAACGAATTGCGACCATGGATTATCGGAAAAATCGGCGATGGCCAGTTCTGAAATTCGGAATGCTCAACCACCAGTCTCAGAAGACTTGCTGGCCATGTTTTGCGGCGGTTTCCTGTTGCTTCTGTCGTTGGGTCTGACGTGGGTCAATTCAGGCCTCGATCAGCAGGGGAATTTCACGGCAACCAACCCGCTGGAAAATTACGTCGGCAAACCGGGCCAATGGCAGTCAGCGCCGCTGGATGCGCTTGCCGAACCAGACGCGGCGGGACAGCGGCACTTCCAATCCGGCCAGAAAGTGCTGGGCGTTATGTTCCTGTTGGGGCTGACAATCGGCGCAGTCCCTTGGCTGGGCCGATCGTGAATCGAACATCTTCGGAATCCTGAGCGGGTTCGTGGGCGTTTTTCTGCTGGCCACGATCGCGTACATCATCTCTGCCAATGTCGTCGTCAAAGCCTACAACCTGGAATATGCTCTCTGGGCGTTGGCGATCGGAATGATCCTTTCCAATACCGTGCGAACGCCCGACTGGTTGAAACCGGCCGTGCGGAGCGAATTTTTCATCAAGACCGGGTTGGTACTGCTGGGAGCCGAAGTGCTGATGTCGCGTTTGATGGCGCTGGGTCTGCCGGGGATCGGTGTCGCCTGGGTCGTGACTCCGATCGTTCTGATCAGCACCTACTGGTTTGGTCAACGGATACTGAAGATCCAGTCCCGATCTTTGAACATGGTGATTTCTGCCGACATGTCGGTCTGTGGCGTTTCGGCGGCGATTGCGGCGGCGGCAGCCTGTAATGCCAGGAAGGAAGAGCTGTCGTTCGCGATTGGCATGTCCCTTTCATTCACCGTGGTGATGATGGTTGTGCTTCCGCTGGTCATCCAGGCCATCGGTTTGGGAGAAGTGGTGGGCGGCGCCTGGCTGGGCGGCACCATCGATTCTACCGGCGCCGTGGCCGCCGCCGGCGCCGTTCTGGGCGACAAGGCGCTGGAAGTCGCGGCGACCGTGAAGATGATTCAGAACATCCTGATTGGTGTGGCGGCGTTTGCCATCGCGACCTATTGGGTTGCCCGCGTGGAACCTGCCATCGGCCAAAATGGTCAACGGCGTAACCCTGGGCTCTCGGAAATCTGGATTCGATTTCCGAAATTCATCCTCGGATTCTTGGCGGCCTCGATTCTGTTTTCGGCACTGCATGTCAGCCTGGCAAACGGACCGGCACTGATTGATACCACGATTCAGGGTTCGACCAAGGCGCTTCGCGGTTGGTTGTTCTGTCTGGCATTTGTCTGCATTGGCCTGGAAACCAGGTTCGGCGAGTTGGCCAAGTATCTCCGCGGCGGCAAGCCGGTGATCCTGTACGTCTGCGGACAGACATTGAATCTGGTTCTAACGTTGTTGATGGCCTATCTCATGTTCGGGATCATTTTTCAGGGAGACCATTGAACATGGATCGCGATCGACGGGATTCATCGGGCTCAACCATCTGGCCATGGGTCGGTTTACTGGGCTGGATCAGTTTGTTGACATCGTTTTGTTTCGCAATCCTGCCCGGCCTGGCGGAGTTGCCTTCCGTCCAGTCGAGAATGGATTTGAATGTTGCCAGAGGGATTGATGGTGGTGCCACGTTCTATACTGAGCTCGACTTCCTGCGTGCGCGGTTGCTGCGGCGGGAATCGACTGGCCCGTCGGCAGAATCGATGCGCCGCTCTGCTGACGACCAGGCTGCTCGAAGAAACTGTCGTGACGAGATGGGAACCCCTGTCCAGCGGACAAAATCCGGTCAATTTATCGTAGGCGTGGAAACGGGCGGCAAAAATCCAGAAACCCTCCAAACTGGCAGAGGACTTGGCTCCCATCCATAAATCGGCACAAATCGGGGCCATGCAGGGACATTTGCCGGCTCAAATCGTAAAAAAGCCAAGGCGAAAGCCAGGAAACAGCTGCTGCGGACCGGTCAAGAACCGCAAATCCCGGGAATGGGTTTCCGGCCTTGCGGAAGCGAGATGGGTCAATTGGTCAGTAGGGAATTGGTCAGTAGGGGCATCATTGATTGACCGTTGCTGATAGCATATAGCCGGTGAGGACAGCACGTCCGGAATACTCATTCGTAGAAGTACATATTTGGGAATTGAATTATGGCAGAAGGCACGATCAAACGACTCACAGACAAAGGGTTTGGATTTATTGACGTTGGTCGCGACAAGGACTTGTTCTTTCACTCCAGCAGTCTGGTAGGCGTCACCTACGATGAACTTCGGGAAGGGCAGAAAGTGACCTTTACCGAGGGTCGCGGTCAGAAAGGACCGTGTGCCGAAAACGTCCAGCTCGCGTAACGACCGCGAAGCTTCTCTTTAACCAGCTTCATTCCACTTTGAAGGAACCGACATGGGCGACAAGGGAAGCAGAGACAAAGGCAAACGGGAAAAACAGAAGAAGGCTCAACGCAGCCCCAAGGAAAAGCGTAAAGCTCAAAAAGAGAAGAAGAAGCGATAGTTGTTTCAAGCGTCGCTTCAACGCATTCATCGGGCAAGAGCAACGTTGAGCTCTTCTGTTGTTCCGCCGCCGCGGCAGGCGGCAGTGCCGTTTCAGATATTTTCGAGCACGTCGGGATCCGGCCCCTGTGGGGTACCTGTCGATTCCCTGATTCTTTCCATAGAGATTCGTGGCGACCAGCCGTGATTGGGAACGTGAGTGTTTCGCGAACGTGCTGGCCAGAAGCAGAGATTCCAACAGCGAAATTGGCGTCCGCTAATCTGTTCCCCTGGGGTTATACAACTCGACTCGAATAATCTGCGGATCAGAGCATTGTTTCAAGCCGTGGAAAACGCGTGAGATCGGGACAGCATCCCGCCGGCGACCGTACGGCTTGAGAAACCATTCTGCAACAGGATTCGTGTGGCATAGTAGGCTCGCTGCCCGGAACGGCAAATCACCAGAATCTCACGGTCGCGTGGAAGTTCGTTCAGGCGAGAGCGCAATTCCGGTAACGGAATGTTCAGCGCGCCGGGCACGGACTCAACCGCGAGTTCGGGGGGATTGCGGACGTCGAGCAGGAATTCTTTACAGAAACCCTGCCAGTGGCACTGGGGCATGTCACCTCGCACGATGTCCGCTGCGACCATGCCCGCGAAGTTGACGGGGTCTTTGGCGCTGCCGAACGGTGGTGCGTAGCAGAGTTCAGATTCTTCCAGATCGTAAATCGTGCAACCCATCTGGATCGCCATCGCAAACGAATCGATCCGCTTGGGAACTCCGTCCTCGCCGAGCACTTGGGCGCCCAACAGACGTCCGTCCGATTTTCTGAACAGGACTTTGATAGCCAGCATCTTGGCATGGGGATAGTAGCCCGCGTGCGAATTGGGGTACAGGTAGATTTTTTCGAAATCCGTGTCGCCCAGTTGTTTCAGGGTTTTCTCGCTGACGCCGGTCTGGGCGATGGCCGCTTCGAAAACCTGGCAGATCGAAGTGCCCTGGGTGCCCCGGTAGCGTGAGTCGCGCCCGGCAATCACATCGGCCGCAATCCGGCCCTGTCGGTTCGCCGGTCCGGCCAGCGCAACGAGCGTCCATTGATTGGTGACGTAATCCTTGACTTCGATGGCGTCGCCCACGGCAAAGATATCGGGGTTGCTGGTCCGCATCTGTTCGTCGACACGGATGCCTCCGCGCTGACCAATTTCGATCTCGGCCATTTTGGCCAGTGCCGTTTCCGGGCGGACACCAATGGCAAGGATGACGATATCCGCTGGATGCGCCTTTCCGGACGCAGTCAAGACGTCCAGCGCACCATCGCTCGATTTCCGGAATTCGGCCACGCCATCATTGAGTTCGAGCCGAACACCGTGTTTGGTGATATAGCGTTGGACGAGAATCGCCATTTCCGGATCCAGCGGTGGCATGACCTGGTTGAGCCTTTCGATGAGCGTGACTTCCAATCCGCGCTGAACCAGATTCTCGACCATCTCCAGACCGATGAATCCGCCGCCGACCACCACGGCACGTTTTGGTTTCGTTACGGTCTGGTATCCGGTGTAGGAGTCCATTCCCGAGTGCTCCGCTTCATCGCGGTCAAGCCATTGCCGCATCTTCCTGGCATCGGGCACGGTCCTGACGGAAAAGATTCCCGGAAGTTCGATACCCGGTAAGGGGGGGCGGATGGGCGCCGCTCCCGGCGACAGCACCAGCTTGTCGTAAGTTTCCGTGGAGACGTCACCGTTCACATGGTTCTTGAGTTCCACCGTTTTCTGTTCGGCCGAGATACCGACCACTTCGCAGCGCGTGCGGCAATCGATCGCGAACTGTTCACGAAAGGTATGCTCGGTCGCAACCAACAGGCTTGATTCCTTTTCAATCGTTCCGCCGACGTGGTATGGCAGGCCGCAGTTCGCATAGGAAACATAAGGTCCGCGCTCGACCATCAGGATTTGGGCGTTTTCTTCCAGCCTGCGGAGTCGGGCTGCGCAGGACGCTCCACCGGCCACGCCTCCAACGATAATGACTTTCATTTCCTTACTCCCCGTGAATTGCGGTGCGTTTCAAATACGCGCGGCCGCGTCGCGGCCCAACATGCGCTATTGTATATGCCAGTCGTGGCCACACCCCAGACACTCGGACGGTCCAGAAAGGGTCGCCGTGAATCCAACATGGCGGGCGGCTTCGTTTCATACCTTTACCTGCATTGCTTCGTTGCCACCGCGAATCTCATACTTCGCGGATTATCCCAAGGGCCGAAGGGGGCGGCTAGTCGCAAAATTACGACAACCGCGTTGCGTATTGCGCAACTGGCGATCATGGCCCAATTCACAGCAAGCCGAGGTAGCCGGATTCGCAAGAATTCGGGGGAACTTCTCAAGCCGACGTAGCCGGATTCGCAAGAATTCGGGGGAACTTCTCGGGACTCAAACCGGAGGGAGGTCCAGCCCGAAGCGTTGCCGCACCGGCTGCGGAATTTCGGGTGCGATCGAATGCAGGCCAGCCCGAAGCGTTGCCAACAGCCCATTCAACAGGCATTTGCAGGCCAACCTGGCCTCCGCCGTCCAGAAAAATTGGAATGCATCAATAACGGGGATTGAAAATCCGCGGCTTTCGCCGCTTGGACGAATTCAGCACCTGACTAAAACCGTTTGTTTCTCGCAATGAGAAACTGCCACCAAAAGCTCGGTTTTTCAATCTGGAGATCTCTGCTTTCGCACAAAGGCAGCTAGGGAGTGCGCGGTGTAAACGGACGCAGCTCGTCCTGTCCCTCCTGGACAATTCCGCACATCGACTCTGGAACCTTGTTCCAGACGCCCACCAGATCGTTGAGAGGCTCGGATACTACCAGTCGGGTTTCGTCCGAAACCCTGTGAATTACCGCGTTGTCCGGATATTGTTGGCGAAGGGCTGCGACTTCGTTGCTGTAGAACAGCGATCGCGATTTGCCTTCACTGGAATAGCGGAACGCCCATACCGACGCGCCGTCGGTCGTCTCCACCGTCATTTGAATCGGATCTTTGACGTCTCGCGCCGGCCAGTCTGCTCAATCAAACCGACCGCACGCTCGACCGCCGTGGGTGGATCGTCCCGAAGCCCGAACGTCAGGGCGAGGTAGAAAAAGAGTTCCGAATCCGTGGAACCCTCGATATACGGATAGAGTGAAGCATCGAAGGCAAAGGCCAGATCATGCTTTACCTTGGCAAACTCACGGATCAAGCCATTATGCATCCACAACCACGCCTCGCGACGGAAAGGATGGCAGTTCGTCTGCTGGACCGCGCCGCCGGTCGAGGCGCGGATAGGCGCGAATACCATGGGAGAAACAAGGTGTTGCGACAGGTCCTTCAGGTTGCGATCATTCCAGGCAGGGTCAACGCTATGATAGACGCCGGGTTTGTCCCGTGCACCGTGCCAGCCAATTTCGAAACCGTCGCCATCGGGCGTGGTGGCACCCAGCCTTGAATTCAGGCTCCGGTAAATCAAAGAATGCGTAGGCTTGAGCAGAAGTTCCTACAACAACAAAGGACTTCCCGAGTAGGCTAACCAGCGACACATTTTTGTTCTCCCTTTAACGAGAGGCCTGCCGATCAAACGGCGATTAGTTCTTTCTCTTCAATTTTTTTCAGTCGGACTCTGTTCTGCCCATCTGTTGTCGTGTCACCATTGAGATCGGACAAACCAACAGGCTAAAAACATGGCGTTCGATTTGGAACCGTCGCGACCGTTCATCTCTTGCCTGCGGCCGCCCGCGAGCCTCGATCAGTCCTCCGCTTCCACGAAGACCTCCAACTTGCCCTCCCCCGCTGTTCGCAGGAGAACTTCGTGGCCGCAATCTGTCGGGTCAGCGTAAGCGACGGAGAATTCAGCGATGGCCATGTCTCAACCGAGTCTTCTACAGATTCTCCCTTCATCGGATGAGCATTTTTTGGACCAGTCTTTCAATGAATGGGCCGCAACACGCTCGGCGTTCCTGCAGGAGACCAGGTCCAGAGGCTGCTTTGTTTTGTTGCTACTACCTGCTCACGGGCTATTCTATTGTCAATTGCGATCAGACGAACGGATATTATCGTCTTGCCTTGCCATACGGACGTTTGAGAGCAGGATGTACGTGCTGACCATGAGAACCCAAATGGGAAACAGCAGCGCAATCCAGGCAAAATCGGTTATGGCCATCAATAGAATCAGGCCAAATGAAAATCCAATGAACGACAGCCAGCGAGGCAGAACGGCCGTTCGCATGCCAATCATTGACGATACGAACAGGAAGACGGCGGCCATTCGCATGCCAAAGGTATTCATCAGCGCGTACGCTAAACCACGGCCCAGTCGGTAACTTTCGCTTGGCTCCAACAGGTGGTTGGCACCGGTGAAGTTATCCAATAGACCTCGAGCCACGGCGGCGGCGGCGAATAACATGGCGACGAACAACAGGCCGCTGCCCAGAAAAACCGTGGCAAAAAAACGATCTTCGAGAAGTCCAATGTGGTGTCGCATGACCGCCATGAACCATAGGAAAGCGAGCCCTGCAAACGGAACCAGATTCAGCGACAGGATAACCCGTTTCCGCAAGACCGGGTCGATCAGCCAGACGCCTGGATCCTTGGGGTCTGCCGGTACGGCTCAGCCGGATGAGCACCAGGCTGAAGACAAACAGCACGGCAAATACGATGCCGCTGATCGCGACCATGCGGGGAGGTGCTGGAACCGTTTGAATTTCAGTTGGTGTAGTCAATTCGCTTCATTCTATTAAGGCGAGCGGCAGCTAGAAAGTTGCACCCGCGTTCAAGTAGCTGTTTTCTATTGAACTCATTCATTTCACCCCACGGGCGGCGATAAGTAAAGCGTCATGGAGAAGATCGAGTAGAACCATAACAACACTCCGACGAATCGGCCGACCGTTCACGGTGGGTGATCAGTTAGTCTGTTGCCTCCTGCATGCATCGGTGACTCTCGGTGAATGCTTGCCTAAGAAGCTTCGGCGTGTTGAAGCACGTTAACCTTATGTGGAGGCAACGGGAATTACAGTTATCCAGTGATTTAAGAATTTTCGAGTACGATGAATGCCACTGACGTGCAGAATCCCAGGACAGTGAAGACGCCGGCCAGCTTTCCGCCGTGCTCAAACGCTTCAGGCATCATCGAGTTAGCAAGCATCATCAGGATCGCACCTCCGGCAAAAGCCTGCACGAAGGCAATCCAGTGCGTGGGGACGTTGCCGAAAAGAACAAAGCCAGCAGCGGACGCCACGGCGCACACCAAGGCGATGACGGACCAGAGCGAAATGATTTTGCCGCGACTAACGCCGCCCGCTTTCATCCCGACGCTGCCGGCAATGGCCTCCGGTAGATTGGAGATAAAAATCGCGGTCAACATCGCGATGCTGACGGTCCCCCCTTCGAGGATTCCCAAGCCGATTACGATCGATTCAGGGATCCCGTCCAGGATGATGGCCAACACCATGGGGACCACCAGCTTGGATTTTGGGGAGTTGTCCGCGTCCGCACCTTTCCTGCCGCCGAACTTTGCGATCAACGCATCACTGCCGAAGAAGGTAATCGCCCCGGCAAAAAGACCCAGCGCAGGGAAGCCGGTCAATCTGGCCATTTGGACAGCCTCAAAGATCAGCTCGTAAGAGACTGCGGAGATCAATGTTCCGGCACCAAACGCCATGATGATCCCTACGACTTTCCTGCTGAGCGTGAATCGCGTAGCAATCAGCCCTCCCAGGATCAAAGACGATGTCGCCAACAGGCCCCAGCAAAATGCGCTTAACATTTGAGAACAACCTCGATCCGTTTTTCTATTCGTGTAAGTTCAAGTTCCCCGACACAGTCAACGCAGACTGGATGCCCTTCGGTCACTGTTTGCGATGTGAAGAACACCTTCTTTGGATACATTAGCATGGACTTTCCTCTTTCAACTAAGCCAACAAACTTGGTGGCAAATGTTGGCGAATCGCGCGACGCGAAGCGGCCGCGCAGCTACCCGTTTAATGGCCAGGACAAACGCGGCGGTGCGCAAATCAATACCGTCTGCTTGGGAAAGCTCGGCCACGCTGCGGTAGGCGCGACGCATCATCTTGTCCAACTCCGCCACGACCTTGTCTTCTTCCCAACGGAACTGCTGTCTTTCTCGGTTACGATTTCCACGCGCACGACTCGATTGGGCGTCAGCAGGATTTCGCGCAGTTGCTCGTTCAGCTCAAGGTGGTCAGCCGCGCGATTGAAGAAACAATTGATAGTATTGAGCATCGTGTCTTTCCTGTGCCGAGTGTTGAGGTCATGTTTCGCGAGTCGTGGTTCATGTCGAGTTCTGCATCAACCGGCAGCGGATGCATCAGGACTGCGCCCAAAGGCCTCATCAATGATGGCTTGAAGGTGTTGAACCAACTCGGACGAAGGCGATTGGAAGTCCGAAAGTTCGTACACTCGTCCCAGGAAGTCATACTTTCCCAGACCAAATCGGTGATACGGCAACAACTCATAGTCGATCACGTTTTTGTGGGGGCGAATGAACGCGAGAACCGCCCGAATGTGCTCTTCATCAGCGTTCACACCAGGAATCAGGGGTGTCCGCGCGATGAAGTCGATATCGGGAAAGGTCTCGTAGGCTCGCTTGAAGTTCTCCAGGATTCGTTTGTTGTCCACGCCCGTCCACTTCTTGTGCCGCTCCGGGATCGTCAGTTTGTGATCATGCAGCATCAAATCGACGTGGGGCAGGACTTTGGCGACGAACTCCCAGGGAACATTGCAGGCGGTTTCGATCGCCGTGTTGATGCCACGATTGTGGGCTTCTTCCAGTAACGCGGCGGTGAAATCGGGTTGCAGCATACATTCGCCGCCGCTCAACGTCATGCCGCCGCCGGAGTTGCGGTAGAAAGACGCGTCCTTTTCCACTTCCTCCAGTACCTGGTCGACCGTCATTTCTTCGCCGAACATGTACAGAGCAGCGGTTGGGCATAGCGCCGTGTGTTCCGCTGTACAGCCACTTGCCAGGTCCCAGTTCACATGAACTTTGTCATCGGGGCCATCGAGCGTGTAAAAGGCGCCTTTGGGGAACGGCTCCTGCAGACAGGCTCCACATTCCTTTTTGCCTTTGCACAGCTTGGCGTCATAGCCAAGTTCGGGCTTGGGCCGGATGCTTTCCGGGTTGCTGCACCACTTGCACCGCAACGAACAGCCTTTCAGGAAGACCGTGGTACGGGTTCCAGGGCCGTCGTGACTGCAGTACCGCTGAATATTCAGGACTCGGCCCGTGATGGCCTTAGATTGGGTTGATTGGCTCATGATTGATGCCCTCCAAAATAGATGCCGAGGGACCGGGCAATCTGGATGAATTGGTTGTTCTCGGTCACCGTTCTGACTTGGTTGATCGCTTCCTCCAGCGGTACGTATTTGATGTCAGGAGGAACAAAGGCGACTATCGAACCATCGTTACCGGCATCGAGGGCGTTGACTGCCGCAGCGCCGTACGCCAAGCCCAACTGGCGATCGACGGCTGTTGTAGCTCCGCCGCGTGCCCAAGGTCCGAGGACCATGGGCTTGGCAGCCAAAGCCGTGCGCTGTTGAAGTCCATTGGCAATCGTCTCGGCCGCAAATCCTGAGCGGTTGATGGCGTGCGATCCGCTCGGCTCGGTGGCCATCGGCGACAGAGAGGCCTTGAGTGGATTGACGGCCGGTTCGGCGTCCCCAGTTTTTGCGTCCTCCACGAATCGGGTACCCTGGGCAACCACAACCAGGCCAAACGGCCGCTGGGCGTTTACCCGCGAATCCAGTTCGGCGGCCAGCTCATCCAGGTTGCAGGGCAATTCGGGAATCACCACCGCGTCGGCACCGGCTGCGATACCGGATTGCAAGGCGAGCCAGCCGGCTTGCTCTCCGAGCACTTCGACAACGGCGACCTGCTGTGATGCTTGTGCCGCCTGTCGTGCCCGATCAAGCATTTCGATGGTGAAGCTCAGCGTGCTGTTGAAACCAAAGGAAACCAATGTTGAGGCAATGTCGTTCTCGATCGATCGCGGCACGCAGATCGTATTCAGGCCTTTCTGATTCAGCTTGTACAGGATGCTCAGCCCCTGCATTCCGACGACTGAAATCACCGCATCGATGCCTTCTGATTTGAGCGTGGCGAGCAGTTGATCCGACAGGTCGCGTTCCTCCAGCATGCCGTATTCATCTTCGCACCTCACTTGAAACGGGTCGACGCGGAGGGACATGCCGAGCAGGCCGCTTCCGGAGGAATCGAGGTTGTCGATCAGTGTGGGACTCAGTGGCACCAGTCCACCGTCGGGGTATTGATTGGGGTTCAGCACTCCGTCGAATCCGTTGCGGATTCCGACGAGTTCCCATCCCAGTCTGGTGGCCGCCAGCGCTGCGCCCTTGATCACGGCGTTGAGTCCCGGCACGAAGCCGGCCCCCACGTTGATTGCAATTCGTCTCTTGATTTTGTTCATATTGATCGCCTTGATCGGTATTAAAAAAATGTCGCCTTTCGCTCCTAGGCTGTGAATTTGTGTAGAACGGAATTCATTCCGTTACATTAACCACCAGTGAAGCAGATCAACGGAATGAATTCCGTTCTACTTGTTGGTGGATTGAATAAATTCACAGCCTCTCCGCGAAAGTAGCGTTCTGCGTTTCTTTCGCGGAGCGAAAGGCGACAATAGCAGACCGCTCGTTAATTGTTTATTGCCACGGAGCATGGCGGTACGGCGAGACGGAGTGCCACGCCGTACCGTTGCCATTGAACATCACTCGCAACGCTGCAAGGTCCGTTCGATCACTTCGTTCTGAACACCTACGTGCAGCTGGGTAAAGAACGCGCTGAATCCTGCAACACGAACCACGAGGTCACGATAGTTTTCCGGATGTTTCTGTGCATCTCTCAGCATCTCCGTATCCAGCACATTGAACTGAGCGTGATAGCCACCGTTTTGGAACAAGGTTCTGACCAGGTTCAGCACGCTGTCCCGGCCTTTGCGCGTCTTCAATTGATCCGGCGGGAGCTTCAAGTTCATATGCGTTGCACACCACTTGACGGGATCGTTACCCTTGGTTGCAGACATTATCAGCGCGGTAGCGCCGTGGGTGTCGGTCCCCGGCATGGCAGACAAACTTCCATCGGTGAGCGCCACACCGGCTCTCTTGCCGGTGGGCAATGCGCCGGTCACCAAGCCCATCAGGTTGTGCACGCTCTTGGTGTACTGGTCCATCGAGGTCTTGATGTCCTTGCTGATGTAGTTGCCACCGCCGTCTACACTTTCAAATGCACGCAATACGCTGTCATTCACCCTGCGAACCATGAAGTCCACTTCATCGATATCGTTGCCGTATTTGGGTACATCCTCGTAGCACATCTTATGGACCTTTTCGTATTCCCCTTCGAAATTGGCCGCCAGTGCTTTCTTGAGTTCAGCCATGGTCAGCTTCTTCTTGTCGAATACGAGATCCTTGATGGCCATCAGTCCATTCCCCGCATCCACTGCTCCGACAGAGATCTGGGCGACCGTGTAATAGTTGGCGCCGCCTTTCCAGGTTTCGAGGCCGGTTTCAATGCAGCCCTTGGTCAGGATGGATCGCCAGGTACAGGGCAGGAAGTCGGCATTCAGCATGCTCGCAATCCAGGCTCCCCGGCGGAGAACATCTTCAGCGAATTGAAGCTGCCCTTCAAATGCCGCATACAGCTCCTCAAAGTCCTTGAAGGTCTCTGGATCGCCTGTCTTGGGCCCGACCTGCGTTTTGGTGCGAGGATCGAAGCCGTTGTTCAGGGTTAGCTCGAGCACCTTGCCGAGATTAGGCTGTCCCTCCACCGGATGCCCTGTTTCATAGGGGATGTAACTCCCCACGCACGCCCCGACACAGGTCCGCCTGGCCTTACCTAGGGGAAGAGCGCCATTTCTCTCCGTGTTCCCCCACAGGTACAGTGCCCGCTCTACCATCACGTCGGCATTAACGAACTGGGGCATGCCGACCCCGGTACCGATACAATCGAGCACTTTTTCGAGGAATTTGCCCGGCGTTTTAGGGGTGAGTGCACAGGACAATGGTGGCTGGGGGAAAGACAGATAGGTGCAGGCATCGAGGATCACGTAGTCCATCTCCGCCGTGGCATCTCCCCCCTCTTCGGTATAGCCCGCAAGGGTAATACTTTGACCCAGGTCGGCAGAGTTCTGCAGGGCAACTTTCTCGCCGTAGTAATAGTTAATCTCATTCAACCTGACAACGAGGTTCTGGAACATAAAGACGGCGTCGTCATAGTCAATCAGCCCGGCAGCTTTGTCGGCTTGGTAGTAGGGCTGCAGGTTCTGGCCCAGGTAGGCTTCTGAATATCCGCAGCCGACCTGCTCAAGTTCTGCGGCCAGGTGACAGAAGAAATGGCACTGCATGACCTCCCGCAGGTTGCGGGCCGGGTGCTCGGGCACATGCTCGCAGGTCTCGGCAATGGCGATCAATTCCGCCTTGCGGGTTTCGTCTTTCTCTTTTTCAGCCATTTCGCGAGCCAACTCGGCATAACGGTTGGCCCAGCGGATCATCGCTTTCATCACAATGAGACTGGCCTGGTAGAAGTAAAGTTTGTCTGTGTTGTCCAGTCGCATTTCCAGGGACATCATCCGCTCTTCGACATCCTTGATGACACTGGCAAGACCCTGCTGGTAAACCATCGGGTAGTTGAGATTGCCGCCGCCACCCGGCCAGTCATGGAACGGAACAACGAGACCAGATTCGTAGCACGGGGCCGGATCGAAACCATAGCGCTGTTGGAATATGGATTCCGTCCGGCTCTTCAGCCCACGCTCGTCCCAGTAATCGAGCGCCCATGCATTGGCTTCCTTGTCTTCCTTGGTTTTCGATTTTTCAACGGTTTTCTCTTCTTTCATCCACAGGACGTTCCACTCGGGATTGGGGTAGATAGCCTTGTAGCTTCCTGCCATGGCACCCACGAAGAGGTTGTCATCAATGAAAAGCTTTTTGCGTTCCAACAGAGCCGCCAGGAACTTGGCACGCCGGAGGATCTGTACGTCACCGGGCGTCGCTTCATACACCTCTTTCATGATCCTGATCCGCTCGAAATCGAGCTCCTGAGGTGTACTTCTGTTCCGCTCTTTAAGCCGATCGATCCGAGCCTTATCTGCCTTGACCCGTGCTGTGAACTCGTGTTGGTCGACATTTGCGTTCTTCATCTTCTCTTTTTCTTTCGTTAGTGTGGTACTCATGTTCCTGGTCCTTTCGGCTGATTTTTCTAACCGGACGTTCACTGGCGTGCCGTACACGTGCAACGCAATCGATCATGGCTGTGACGTATTTTCCCGGTTTTCTGAGACGCCTGCTATTCGCAAAAGTACGATAGCGGCATTGCGCAAAGCGCAATCGTTCAACCGCGTGACGCCTGGCTGGCGCTCGGCAATCGCGGAGATCCGCACTGAGATGGTCAATGGTCTCGACTTCTATTTTTGTCGAGAACGTTTCATCCCCGCGGCCAGCAGAATCCAGCCGCCGACCAGTGTCCCCGCCAGCGGCCAAGGAGCTCCCACGACGATTCCGGCAACGAGCGCTTTCAAAACGCTTTCCAAAGCGGATCTCTGGCGATCCATTTCTGGAGGATCAGCGTTCCGCCACCGCCCAGGATGAAACCAATCGCCATGACGATCGGTGTCGCCAAGCCCGCGGTCACCAGGTTCGACGAAAACAGCAACCAGTCCAGGGCGAGAATCCAGATCCCGGCAAGAGGGAGCAATTGCCCACGATCCGGATCGATCAGCCAACGGACAGATTGGCTGGCCGGCTCGGGCGCGGGTTGTTGTGACAATTCGGAATCCTTTTCATCCATTTCGCCTGATCACACGTCGAGTTATTTTTTTCCGGCGTCTTCTTCAAGGATGATCTTTTCCGGGTCGATGCCGTAGGTCCACGGCACTGAGTTCTTCCAGCCGTTTCTCATTCGCTTTCCCAAAAAAGACGCTTTCCGGATCTTTGACCTTGTCCCCTTCGAACCCATCGGTGATGTTGTAGACGTCCTTGAAACCGGCGGTCGCCAGCTGGTTGACGGCCATCGCGGAACGGCCCCCCGACCGACACATCAGCAACAGCGTGTCGGTCGGCTTGGTCAGCTTTTTGACCCCGGCGACAAAATCGGGATTCGGCTTCGCGCCGTATTCGGTCTTGCCATCCTTCCATTGATAGGTCACGAAGGCCACGGGAATGTTCCAGGCCATTTCTGCGTGACCGACAAACGCGTACTCTTCCGGAGTCCTCACATCGATAACCTTCACCGTGTCCGGTGCAGCCTGCCACTTTTCATACGCCTCCGCGGCGGTGACATACAGCCCGAGGGTCGTTTGTTTCTCTTTGGGAAGTTCGATTTTTTTCTCCTGTGAAAAGGCACTCGGCGCGGTGAACAGAACATCGACGCAAACGAGACCGAAAAACAAGATGACGGTGACCGAGCGGCCTCTGAATTTTTGAAGGTGTAATGTCGGTTGCATCGTGGATCCGATTTAGTTGTGATTCTGATGGCCTGGGGTTGATTTCAGAACGGGCTGGCAGCGAACCCTGATCTCAGCGCCAGGCCACGTTAAGAGGTTTTCTCGCCGGAATCTTCAGGAACTGCTCGGCGGGGTATCCGAGCAGGATCGTTCCGTAAGAGACGGTCCCTTCCGGCAGCCCCAGGAGTTCAATTAATGGAGGGTATGCCTGCGCGGCGGTGTTGATGCCGCCGCTCCAACTGCTGCCGAGGCCGAGAGCATGCGCGGCCAGTTGCGCATAGGCCAAGGCAATTGTCGCACCTTGGGGCGCGGTGCGTTCGTCCTTGGGTGCCCATGCCTGGATGAAGCAGGGTGCCCCTCGGGAAATCTGATCCTCGCCCTCGTCCCACGCGCTGGTGAAAGCCTCGAGTTTGGCCTCCTTATACATCGCCGGGTTCGACTCCCCGACGCTCTTCATCCAGTCAATGGACATTTGAGCCACACGATGAACTTGTGCGGGGTCGCTGATGACGACCCATCGCAAATTGTCCGCTTGCCGGTTGCCTCCCCAGGGGGCAAAGCGGGCGACGTCCAGGACTTGCAGAATTTTGTCCTTCTCGACGGGTTTGTTGACATAGACGCGTGTCGAACGCCTGGAAACCAGAAACTGTCGTGCTTCCTCCCATCGGGGGATCAGATGGATATCGATCGGATCGCAATCCTCCGGACCCATCGCGCGTTGATGCAGGGCTCCGGTGGGGCAGACGGCCACGCAATGGCCGCAGTCAATGCAGAGATCCCACGCGTTCTCGATGGGAACGGGGAACTCCTCCTTCGTGATCAAACCAGCCGGGCAAGTGCGGATACAATTGCCGCAGGTAATGCAGAGGCTCTCTTCGACCTTGATGATCGTATCCATCGTGTAGGCGTTGCTCATGCTCTCGTTGCTCATGGTTGAGTGGCTGGTTGAGTCCGACGGTTCATTCCTTAAAAGTCAGGATCCGGAAACGTCGGCTCCCGGTCTTCGGTGAAGGCTCGGATGCCCTCGACACGGTCGGGGTGAATCACCGAACGCCAGTGCTCATCCATCATGATCGCGACCGCTTGTTCGACAGGCTCCCCTCGTCCCATTTGCACGGCACGCTTGACCGCCTGAACCGCTGTCGGCGAGTTGCTGGCAATTCTTTCAGCGATACGGAGTACCGCACCCATGAGTTCGGCTGGCGGGTGGAGTTCGTTAACCATGCCCAACCGGTGCGCCTCCTGAGCTGTGATCGGATCGCCGGTCATCAGCATCTGCATGGCCTTGCCCGGGGGGAGCATGCGGGGCAGCAGTACTGGGGAGCCGCCGCCAGCCGACAAGCCGACCATCGCCTCGGGTTGGCCAAAGACCGCATCGTTGGAGGCGATGATGAAGTCCGTGCTGATGGCCATCTCGCAGCCCCCGCCGTAGGCCATCCCCTGGACGGCAGCGATAATGGGCCGCCGCAATTGGCGCAGCGTGTAGAGCACGCGATCAAAAACCTGGCGTTGCCGCAGCCATTGTTCTTTGGTCATCTCATTACGCTGGTACAGGTCGCCGCCCACTGAGAAGGCCCGGTCTCCCGCTCCGCTCAGGATGGCGATGCGCACGGAGGAACGGGCTGCGATCGTCTCGAGGACCTCGATCAGTTGCGCGGCCAGTTCCGTTGTGATGGCGTTGTCAGCATGTGGCCGGTTGAGGGTAATGATCGCCACGCGCCCGTCCGAAACGTACTCGACGAGAACGAGCTGATCGGGTTCCGGCACATCAGCCGGTTTACGGTAACCGAGTTGCTGCATGCGCGTATTGTTCTTATCTGTCACGTTCTACTCTTCAACATTCTTGATCGTGCTTTCTGTAAGGACGCCCGGGCCGCAACAGGCCGGTTTCCCGGTATCCGTCGTGTGCTTCGCCATCATCGTTACCTCTTTTTGAGTTGAAGGCGTGCTAGCCGAGCTTTCCTCCGCCTGCCAGTGGGTCTGCAGCTTTGGGAAGCTTGGCGGTGCTCCGCTTCTTCCATTCCTCCTCCAGCAGTTCCCGACCGGCTTGTTCGAGGAACTCGGCGCGGCCCATTCGTTCACATCGAAGTCGTTCTTGATGTAGCCGTGGCTGAACATGAAGTTCTTGCCGATTTCGACGGAGGCCAGGTTCAGAGGCGACAGGTTCGGCACGAGGTCCACGTCCCGGATGCCCTGGTAGGTGTGCTCGACATCGCGGTAGAAGGTTTGCTGGTCGAGAATTTCCGCTGCGGCGCGTTTGTTCTCATTGGCCCAGCGACCGGCCCGGATCATGCCCTTCATGAAGGTGACGGCGAGTTCGGGGTGCTTGTCAGCCATGACCTTAGTGCAGGTGATGGCAGCGGGAATGTTGGCCACCTGCAGGCGCCAGTCCGGATAGCGGGAGAGGTCCTCGATCGCCGCGAACTTGCCTGTATCCTCGGAGAGCTGCTGGAGCGGCTTGGTCTGCGTATACATTGCGTCGATGACTCCTTTTTCCAGTGCGCTTTCCAGCGGACGGAAGGCAAGATCGTGCTTGTGGTCGCGCTTGAGCCACAGATCGATGGAGAGTTCCATTTCTGGTCCCACCATCTTCGGATCGTTGTACCAGTCGTCGGCATAGGGAAACTCGACGAGCTCGATGTCGTCCATGGTCATGTCGTTCATCCGGAGCATGAGTTCGATCCCCTGGTGCTCCTGGATGCGCCACCAATCGTCCTTGATCTGGTTCATGCTCTTGGAGAGCCCGATCTTCTTGCCTTTCAGATCGGACATCTTGTAGATATCGTCTTTGGCACGCACCATCATCACACCGCCTTCGGCCGGCATCTGCGTGACACCCAGAAGGCAGGTCTCTTTGAGGTTGCCGCGGACGTCGATGGGCGGGAACAGTCCGCCGAAGCGGATCAGGTTGTCCATGTTGTGGATGTAATGCGGATACCAGTCGTTTTCGGGCGTCGAACGCAGGTAGCGATAGTTCACGCCGATCTTCTTGAACTCCTTCTTGGTCAAACCGATGCCTTCGTCGACATTCGACGCCGAGACGAGCGGGCAGTTGGTGTAATAGACCTCTTTCCAATCCAGCTTGACTGTATTGAGTTTTGTGTTCTCGTACGTTGTCGCTTTGATTTCGTTGGCCATTATTGAACTGTTCCCTTTTTGACTTTTTATCACTTTTTCAACATTCTGTTGTTCCGAAGTCTTTTTGTCGTCGCTCTCCTGTGGTTGCGATGTTCCCTTTTCAGCCAGCTTGGCAATCACCAGCGCGGCAATAGAAGTAAGCTCTTCTTCCAGGTGGGGATGCGCTGCAGCCAACTCAGCGATTCTCTCCAACCCCCCTCCACCCAACCCCGAGTGAGCCGATTTTCCTTTTTTTGTTGTGTCGGAATTCTTTGCACGTTTGGCTTTCGACATAATTGATTTGCTCCCGTTTATTTATTGTCAACACCTGACCAGTGACGAACGCGTCTTGCTGAAATTGTTACCAGAAGAAACCCGCATCGAGATGTGAGTCAACTCTGCCTGAACGCCTTGCGACGAAACTTGATCGCCGTTTTGATCTTCATCGTAGCGTTCGGTTGAGCAGCCCGCCATTCGTGAAACTACCTGAACTGGAATGCGCAAAGCGCAATGCCTGCAACTGCTGAACGCTCATGTCAACAGCTATCCTAATCGAGCGAGATGATGCCCCTGCGTATCGCGTACTGGACCAATTCCGCGGTGCTGGTCAGATCGAGCGCCTCCATGATATGTTTTTTGTGGGCTTCGGCCGTTCGCACCGAGACGTTCAACGTGGCAGCAACCTGTTTGGCCGACTGGCCTTCGGCAATCAGCTGCAGCACTTCCCGCTGGCGGGCCGTGAGCTGTGGCGACGCGTCAGTCGGCTTGAGATGACACTCGCGATACGACTGAATGAGCTCTCCAGCGATGATCGGGGAGATGTAGGTTTGGCCCTGTAGCGCGTCATGGATGGCGGTCACCAGCTCGGACGATACAGAATGTTTGAGCACGTAGCCCGCCGCACCGGCCTCCATCGCCTGGCGGGCATAGGCCACGTCGCGGTGCATGGTCAAAAAGACGATCCTGGCCGTAACGCCGGCGTCACGCAACTGAATGGCAGCTTCGATTCCGTTGAGCGACGGCATGCTGATATCCGCGACAACGACATCCGGCCGTTCCTTTTTGGCTGCTTTGACCAGTTCCCGGCCATTCGATACGACATCCACGACCTCAAACTCTGGTTCAAGCAGCCCGCGAATGCCCTCGGCCAGAATTTGATGATCGTCGGCGATCAGGATGCGAGATTTATTCATGTTTGTGTTTTTCCAGAGGAACCCGCACCTCGACCGTTGTACCCTGACCCAATTCCGACTGGATCGTAATCGTGCCGTTTACAAGACTCACCCGCTCCTCCATGCTCGAGTGCCCGACTCCGGGCTGCGCACTGCTGTTTTCCAATTGAAAACCGACGCCCTCGTCACGAACGCAAAGTCGCAATACTCGTGCGGTCGTTGCGAGCTCTACTGACGATTCGTTCACGGCAGCATGTTTGGCAACATTTCGCAGGCTTTCCTGGGCAACGCGGTAAATACAAAGTGCGATATCATTGGGTAGACTGGCGGGCACGTCCCCTGAAACGTAGTTCACCTTGATTTTCTCGCGTCGCGAAAAACTGGCGCATTCCGATCGCAGTGCCTCCGCCAACCCCAGGTCTTGAATAATCGAAGGATGAAGTTGGCGAGACAGGGCGTGAACATCCTCGGCCAGGCTTACCAGTCGTTCCCGCATGGCCCTCACAAGCGGCAATGCGTCGGAAGTCTGGCCGATTTGCCCTTCCAGCTTGGCGGCCTCCATTCCCAGGACCGCCAACCTTTGGGTCCAATCATCATGCATCTCGCGAGCAATCCGGGAGCGTTCCTCCTCCTGGGAAACAAGCAGCTTGGTATTGAGCTGCCGCAGCCCGTCTTTCGCTTGCCTGAGCAATTGTTCTTTCGCGCTCAACGCTTCGTCTCCACGCTTGCGTGCCAGGGCATTCGTAAAGATGTCACCGACAAGTCGCAGTCGTGGAATCAGTAAATCCGGGAGGATGCGGCGCGACCGGAACGATGAGAAACCGATGCCGCCGACCGTGCAACCCATCACCATCAGGGGAATGGTTACATTGGATTTCATTCCGGTTTGAAAACAATACTCGCGCTCTGCCGTTGCTTCGGGCGGTAAATCGTCTGGCAAGCGGACAACCACGCCCTGGCGAAGCTTCCTGGCAAAATAAGGAAACTGAACGTCCAGTATGAAGTTGGCCGACGCCGGCACGCCGGGCAGCTGATAGGAGTGCGTGACGATGAATTCCTTTCCGTCGGCCGACACCTCGCCCAGACCGCAGCGATCGACCCCAAGAAAATCCACGATTCGTTGCAGTGCCCATTCGATCTGGGAATCCACCTGGTTAGTGGGCACATTGACGAACTTGGATGAAAGGTCAGACAGCAACGTTTCAAAATGCAGACGCTGGTAGATGTCGGCTGCAATCGGGCAACCCGCATCGTTCAACGAATCACATAAGCTCGAACTGAGAAAGTCCTTCTCCGGTTGGATTGTCGACAAGGGACACTTGACGCCAGCTAATTCGTCCCCTGCGGCCGACGAGCCGTCGGAAACCAGATTCTTGACTTCATCGCGACTAGTATTCATTATCGTCTCTGCTCGGCAACTTGTTACCTTATCCTACTACTCCGGCGGGATCTTGCCTAACGGCCGCCGAATGTAATGGTCAACCCTTTCCATGCCCGCGGCAGTGAGCCGTTAGGTTCATGGCATCCGCGTCAATAACGGAAAGCCATGCGGTGAATTGCGGAACCGCGTCTCCAAGGACGGACTGGGCTCCCGTTACCACCGCACCGATTGCAGCTGATAAGATGGTCTGTATTGTTCTTCAGTTTACGCAGCTCGTGAGATACCCATGAAGTCCGCCCAGTCGCTCTTCCATCGTCTCGGCAAGCGAATCACCGTACTGGTTTGGTTGCTGACGCTGACGGGTGGGTTCTGCATTGGGCAGGATGATCGTTCGAAAGTGGTGCGGGCCGTCGAAAGCTGGTTGCAGGCTCCGGATCGACAGTTGCTGGAGGAGCAACCATTCGCCGACTTCCCGCTTTCCGGAATGGAAGCGGAGAACATCCAGCGCCTTCTCTGGAAAGATCACCGGCAACCAGGGGATCAAGACCGTCACGATGAATGGAAAAACAAAGCCATTCGGCTTGACGATCTGGAAATGAAGTTTGACTACCGTGTCTTCGGTGATCCGCCGCCGGAAGGTCGAAGTCTGTTCATTTCCATGCACGGGGGTGGCAATGCACCCGCTCGAGTCAATGACCAGCAATGGTCCAATCAGATTCGGCTTTATCGGCCAGCCGAAGGTATTTACCTGGCGCCGCGGGCTCCGACGGACAGCTGGAACATGTGGCACCAGTCTCATATCGATCGATTCTTCGAACGACTGATTCAGGATGCGGTTGCCTTTGAAAACGTTAATCCGAATCGCGTTTACCTGATGGGATACTCCGCGGGGGGAGACGGTGTGTACCAACTGGCGCCTCGCATGGCCGACTACCTGGCTGCTGCGGCCATGATGGCGGGGCACCCTAACGACGCCTCGCCGTTGGGGCTGCGGAATATCGGATTTGCGATCCACGTCGGCGGCCGGGACGACGCGTTTCGCCGCAACGAAGTCGCTCGCCAATGGAAGAAACGGTTGGACGAATTACAACACGTCGATCCACAGGGTTATCGGCACAAAGTGGTGATCCACGAACAGCGGGGGCATTGGTTGAATCGACAGGATGCCGGCGCCATCGACTGGATGTCGCAATTCACTCGCCAACCGCGACCGCACAAAGTCGTCTGGCATCAAAGCCAGGTTGTCCACGATCAATTCTACTGGCTGGCGGTCGATCGGCGGTTGGCCCGGCCGGGTAGCACGCTGGCGGTTCGCCGCGAGGGCCAGAATTTTGTGGTCGAATCGGCTGAGAATGTCGACCAGTTTGCCCTGCTGCTGAACGATCAGATCGTCGACCTGGATCAGAGCATCACGGTGCGATTCGGCGACCGTGTAATCTGCCGAGAGAAAGTAAACCGCACGACGAGGTCACTTGTGGATTCCATCCGCCGTCGACAGGATCCCGAACTGGTGTTTTCCGCGCGTCTCCCAATCGAAATCGGTGAGACCGAAAAAGACCATGCCCGCCAAGACCACGCCCGCCAGGAAGATGCGGTCCGATGAACGAGCGTCGAGACGGACCGAGCGCTCGAGCTCAAGAATCAAGACCATTTTCTGGTTCTTCCCGTCGATGAATTGCCGACGTTTGTCGTGTCGGCGAACTCTGTCAACGCGAAACTCACTGAATATCGATCCCGTTGCTGGCGGACTGGCTACCGGGGCGCTGATTCGGACGTGTCCGCGCCTTCGCCCAGTAGTAACGGTTGCAGTTGGCCGGACTGAAACATCTCCACGGCTATATCGCAGCCACCCACAAATTCGCCGTCCACATACAGCTGGGGGATCGTTGGCCAGTCGGAGAATTCCTTGATGCCTTCGCGAATTTCCATGTCTTCCAGGACATTCGCGCTGGCAAAATCAACGTTCAGGTGTTTCAGGATGTCCACGACCGTTTTGGAAAAGCCGCACATCGGAAATTCAGGTGTTCCCTTCATGTACAACATGACCCGGTTATTGTTGATGTCGTTCTGGATACGTTCAGCGATGGTCATAATGGAGTCTCTAACGTGTCTGCAGATGGTTGAGTTGGTTTGGTAAAAATCAAACGGTTGTTTCAAATCAGCCCTGGATGTTGGCCCATTGATCGGGTGTATATGTTTTCAGGGCCAGTGCGTGCACATCGCCCGTAAATGCCTGCTTGAGTGACTTCATCACCTGCCGGTGCTGCTCCACCAGTCGCTTTCCCGCGAAGGATTGGCTGATCACCGTGGCTTCAAAATGCGCGCCGTCGTTGTTGGGATCGCGGACAATCACCTCCGCGTCGGGCATGGCCGCCTGGATTATCTCTTTGATTTGCTTCGTCCGTTCATTCATCCTGGCTTTACCTCCGCCCCGTGAATCCTGACAATATAGCCTGTTAAATTAGTACTACTAACGGTATCGAAACTTAACGCTCAATTTGCGGCCAGGTGCGATAAACACTCAGCGACCGCAGCCGTCAACGCGGTTGTTGAATCCGGCTCAGGTTTCCGATCGCCGCGACATTCGTGGGCTTCCCACTGAATGAATCTTACGTGGAGACATCTGATGCTGCAATTTGGCCGGTTAACATCAAGGCAGGCGGTCCGGATCCTGCTGTTCGTATCCTATGTTGGCGCAATCTTCGGTATGCCCGGTGCGGGTGTTGCCGACGGCCTGAACGGGATCAATCTGCCGCCCATGCAAGGCACGACCAATGCCGGCGCTTTTCTACCGGGCGTGTATCAGCTGGAATACACCAAGGAATACTTGCAGGACTTGAAGTCAGCGGGGTTTGATTTGCTGCGAATTCCGATCAACGCGGAAACAGCTCAGGATCCAGCGTCGCTCGAGAAAATTGCCGGGTATCTGGAGCTGTTTGACCATCAAGGCATCATCTGTTTTTTCGATACCCGGCACGAGGGCGAAGGGAGTCATGGAGATGGCAGGCCCAACGACCTGGAACTTGTTGGTAGATGCTGGGCGCTGATCCACGCCAAATTCAAGCGAAAGAAGACGATCCGATACGAATTGTTCAACGAACCCTTTGGCTACTCCAAGACGCCGCAGGGTGCGCGGGACTATCTGGCAGATATGCAAACGATCGCCAAAGTTGGTCGCCTGCCGGTAAACCGCTGCATTCTGGATGGGCTGGGCTACGCGGATAACGTGCGACTGGTTGCTCAGGGGGGCTGGCGGGGCGAGTTGGCCTATCACTTCTATCCGAACTGGGTGCCCGATGGTCAACGGACGCAAGAGAATTACCGTGACAAAATCCTGTCCGATGTTGGTGAATTTGGGTCCCGGGTGCATATCACGGAATTCGGTGCGAAGCTGACGGAGGGAGATGTGTACGATACGTATACGGATGATGGCAGTGAGGCTTCCAAACATCGCAATGCGCTGCGCGGATTCCACGACGCGGTCCACGAGTTCAGGAAAGCGGGTCGCGGCATCCGGTCAAGCTGCCATTGGCACGGCTGGAACAACGGCGACACGTTTGACTTCATGGCCCAGCCAAGCAAGTATGGTGCCCGGAAGATTCAGGAGATCCAGCGGTCGGATTGAGACCGCTTCCTGCTCGGTCCGTCAAACGTCAACTGGCAAGGTCGCGAACCAGGCGGTTCAGGCCTTGCCGGTCGCAAACAACTGCTGAACGTCCTCCAGGATCAGGTACAGGCAGGGCACGAGCACCAGGATAATGGCGGTCGCGAACAAGATGCCGAAACCCAGCGAGATGGCCATGGGGATGATGTACTGCGCTTGCAGTGATTTCTCGAAGATCAGGGGCATCAATCCGCCAAAGGTGGTCAGGGTGGTCAACAGAATCGGTCTGAATCGGCGAACCCCTGCCTGGGAAATCGCTTCCCGGGCCGAATACTCGCCACGGCGACGATTGGCATAATCGACCATGATCAATGAGTCATTGATCACGACGCCGGAAAGCGCGATCACGCCCATCAAGCTGACCAACGACAGGTCATAACCCAGAATAATGTGGCCGATCACGGCGCCAACGATTCCAAAAGGGATCGCCACCAGCACGATCAACGGCTGAACGTAGCCGCGAAACGCGACGGCCAACAGCGAGTAAATCACGGCCAGCGCCAAACCAAAGTATCCCCACAGGGCGGCAGTCGCCTGTCGCATTTCGGCGTCGCTGCCTTCGAAGCTCCAGGTGATCCCGGGATAATCATTCCGCAACTGTGGCAGTTCCGTGGTCCGTAGGGCCTCGATGACCTGCGCCACGGCGCGTTTGGGTTCCACATCCATCGAAACATTGATCACTCGACGTCCATCGCGTCGGTTGATCGAGCTAAAGGCCTGGCTCTCTTCCACCTCCGCTACGTCCAGCAGCGGCACTTCCGATCCGCTGGGTGTGCGGATAATCAGATCTTCCAGGTGATGGATATCTTCCCGCTGGTCTTCGGGCAATTTCACCCGAACCTCGATTTCATTGGTGCCACGCAACAGACGTAAGGCCAGCGATCCAAAAAACGCACCCCGCAGTTGCTCGCCCAGTTCTTCATCCGTCAGCCCCAGCGACCGACCTTCCGGCCGCAGGCGAAAATCGTACTGTGCCTTGCCCTTGTTGTAGTTGTCGCTGACGTCGCGGGTGTTGGAATAGAGTTTGATCCGTTCCAACAGCGCCTGGGATGCTTTTTCCAGCACCTCGATGTTACTGTGACTCAGGTCAATACTGATGTCCTGCCGATATCCGCCGGGACCGGCTTCCGCTTCAAAGGTCACCTGGTTGACGCCCGGCAGATCGCCGATCGAATCCCGCCACAGTTCAATCACCTGATTGGCTGTCATGTCGCGTTGATCGGGCGGTTTCATGACAATTTCGACATCGATGAAGCTTTGGCCGCGGACGTTGGTCTTGATCCCTTCCGCCACTTCGTACAGCTGGTGTTCTTCAAACATCTTCAGGCTGGCCTGGGTGACGACGTCGGCGATCCGGGCTGCCTGATCCTGCGTCGTTCCCACGGGCATCCGTACGCCCGCTTCGATTTCATCGGCCGAAACTTCAGGCATCAGAATCATGCCCATATGAGCGCTGTTGGCGTAGCCGGCAATCACCAGAAACAGGGCGACGGCTGCCGTGGCCGTGATGTAGCGAAACCGCAGGCAGCATTCCAGGACCGGGCGATAGGCCCATTCCACGAACCGGTTGAACGCGCCACTGAATTTCTGTTGGGCCCGGTGCAGCCCGGCGCCCAGGCCGCTGGACCGTCGCTTCGTCGCGCGGGCGTGAGCCAGATGGGCCGGCAGGATGAACAGTGACTCGACCAGCGATAACGCCAGTACGATGATCACCACCACCGGCAGCGGACCCCAGAACTTGCCGGTTTCTCCCGGGATGAACAACAGCGGGACAAAGGCCACGATGTTGGTCAGGATACTGAAGGTGACGGGGCCTGCGACCTCTCGCGTCCCAACCACCGCGGCCAATTCTTTGTCGTCCAGTGACTGGCGTTTTTCGTAGATGTTTTCGCCCACCACAATCGCGTCATCGACCACGATGCCCAATACAACCAGGAAGCCAAAGAGGGAGATCATGTTGATGCTGACACCGGCCACGGGCAGCAACAGCAGTCCGCCCACGAACGCCACTGCCATACCCATCATCACCCAGAAGGCCAAACGGATCTCGAGAAACAGGGCCAGAATGGCGAGGACGATCACGACCGCCAGCAGCGCGTTTTCCATCACCAGCGAAAGTCGGCGACGAAACTCTTCGGCATTATTTCTGTCGATTCGCCAGGTCACACCCGGTGGCAGGACCGACTGAAATTCCTGCATCGTCTGTTCGACCGCTTGGGCGACGTCGATCGGTGACTGCGAGCCGACCCGATAGATATCCAATTCGACGGAGGGCGTCTGATTGAACTGCGAGTGGAAACCGACGTCTTCAAAACCGTCGCGGATCGTGGCGATATCCCCCAGCGTAACGGAGGGTCCGTCGCGACCGGCAACGATTTCAATGCCTGCAAATTCATCGGCCCACTGCTTGCGGGCTTTCACGCGGAGCAGGATTTCGCCGGCCGTGGTCTGCAGGGAACCGGCGGCGACGTCCTGACTGGTCGTGCGGATGATGTTCGCCACGTCGGGCAGCGTCAGGCCATATTCACGCAGACGCTGACGGGGGATTTCCACATGCGTGATGTAGGCCGGTACTCTCCGCAATTCAACCTGAGTGATCTGATCATGCGCCTGCAACTGGTCACGCAACTGCTCGGCGAGCTTCCGCAGCGACCAGATATCGATGGGGCCATACAGAGCCACCTGCATCACTTCCCGCTGGCGCTGTTGCAGGCGGACTTCCGGTTGTTCAATCTGTTCGGGGAAGGTGCGAATGCGGCTGACCGCCTGATCGATATCCTGCAGAACCTTCATCCGCTGCTGACCGGCGACCAGTTCGATCAGGACCTCGCCGCGGCCTTCTCGCGCCTGACTTGTGATTTCCTGGATCCCCTCCACGCTGCGAACCGCTTCCTCGATGGGGCGCAGAATACCCTGCTCGACTTCCGCGGGCGCCGCCCCCGGATAGCCGACACTGACTTCGACCACATCCAGCTGAAACTGGGGGAAAACCTCTTTTTGAATTGCGAAGGCCGACCAGATGCCACCGCCCAGCAGCAGCAGCATTAACAGATTAGGGGCGATCGGGTTGCGAGCCATCCAGGCGATGGGTCCCTTCAACGGACCCCTGCCACCGCGATTCGAGTTCATTCTACTGCCTCCTGGCCAGGCGGCTGGTCGGTCACCGCCCCCGCTTCGGCCTTGCGGAGAGCGACCCCGTCGGCGACGGTGGCCAGCGTGGTCGTGACAACCTCGTCACCGTCTTCCAGCCCCGTACGGATGTAGGCGTACTGGGCGTCGCGAAACACGATGTGGATGTCCCGGATTTTCAGTTTGCCATCTTTCATTATCCACACCGTATCCTGATCGCGAACGTATTCGCGACGAAGACGAACCACATCATCGATGGGCCGTCCCTCAATCTCGGTTTCCATCAACGTATCCAGGATCAATGGCGGCTCATTCGATTCCTGTCCCAGCGGATCTTCGATCGTGATCAATACCCTGGCCAGGCGGGTCTGTTCGTCGAGCGTACCGATCATGCGGGTAACCCGCGCTTCGCGTTCGATGTCCGTGCCCCACGCGTCCCGGTTCCGCAAGATGACTTTCGAGCCGGTCGCTGCCGAAGAACGTGGTCGTGCGGACGAATCCAATTTGTCCAGGGAAGCTTCCGAGGCCGACTCGGGAAATTGTAACCATCGCAGGCTCCGCACTGGCACGGCCGCCATGATCCAGTACTCTTCCAAACCGATCAGTCGGCCCAATTCATCGCCCGGACCGACCTGGGAACCGACGTTGATCGCCCGGCTGAGAACCTGGGCCCGGAAAGGCGCCAAGATCCTGGTGCGTTCGAGGTCCAGTCGGTTTCGTGCCACCGTCGCTTTGGCTGCGGCTACTTCCGCCTCGATCGACGCGATCTGCGGCTCTCGCGTTACCAGCGCACGATTGGTTTCATCGATCGAGCCCTGCAACATCTCGAGCTCTTTTTCCGCCAGACGTTGCCGGGCCTGCTCGATCTCCCGCGACGCTTCAGCCTGTTTCAATTCGCTTTCACTGATGGAAACGGCGTTCTCGAAATCGGCTGGATCAATTCGCAGCAGCAAGTCGCCCTGTTCGACCATGCCTCCGGGGGCGAATTCCGGCGATATTTCGACCACCTGACCACGCACGCGGGGGCTCAACACGATATCTTGCGCCGGTTCAACCGTGCCCAGCACCACCAGGCGGGTGCGAAATTGCCCCGATTGACGGTCACAGTTTCCACAATCGCTGCCGATTTTCGGGTGGCGTTAATCGGTTGTGCGGTTGGCTCGGTCCGATTGATCACGATCAAGGCGACGACGGCCAGGCCCAAAATCGACAGGCAGGCCAGTATCGTGCCAACAACGCGCAGCCATCGCCAGATTAACTTCGGTCGCGGCTGTGAGGCATCATTCATCGGTGTCGAATTCCGGTTGACCCTCCTCGACGGCCTCCGCTTCGGATGAGTCTGACTCCTGGCGATCCGGAGCCTGTGAATCGGGCGATTCCAGTGAGTCCATTGATCCCTCTGGATCATCCAGCGCTTCTTCCAGGATCTGCAGGTACTGCGGACAGGTATCGAAATCGCCAGCCAACGCCAAGTATAGATTAACTCGAATCAGTACCAATTCCAGCTGGGCTGACAGTAATTCCCTCTGCAAACGCTGTTGGCCCGTGATCGCGCTCAACACGTCCAGGTATTCCACGTCACCGATCAGGTATTGCTCACGCAGCTGTTCGGATGACTGGCCGGCCAGTTTGACCTGTTCCTCCAGATGATAGATTCGTTCCAGCTGGAATCGTTCGCGAGCCAAACTATCTTCGACTTCTCTGAACGCGGCCAACATCGTTTCGCCGTATTCATGGAACAACTGACACGTGACCGCGGACGCTCGATCCACCTCGGCGCGTAACCGGCCACCGGTCAACAGCGGCGCGATCAATTGACTGCCAATGGAAGCGAACCAGTTTTCGAACAGGGTCCCTGGACTCTCCGCCAGATTCAGAATCGAGCCGCTCAGGTTCAGACGCGGATAGCGAGCGCTGATGGCCGCCGCCAAATCGGAATCGGCCGCCTGTAGCGCAAGGTACACGCGGCGGACGTCCGGGCGGCGATTCAACAACTCCGCCGGCAGACCCGTGTCCGGCAGGGGCGGCAATTCCGGCAGGGTGAAACCCGGATCGTAGCTGGCCGTTTGTGGCATCTGGCCCAGTAACACCGCCAGCTGGTGCTCCAGCACTTCAATCCGAGCTTGAACCACCACGTACTGTTCCAGCGTGGATTCCAGCAACTGTCGCTGCCGCAGGACATCGGCGCTGCGAATCAATCCCAATGCAAATCGCGACTCCTGCAGTTTCAGGCCGGTGCGATTGGTTTCGATCTGCTCATCCAATAACCTGAGCTGAGCGTGGGCCTCGATCAGAGAGAACCAGGTGCGGGCGATTTCCGCTGACAATGTCAGCGCGACCGCATGATAGTCGGCGGCGGTCGCGTCGGCCCGAAATTGTTCCGCTTCCACTCGGGATTCGATTTGACCCCACAGGTCGACCTGGTAGCCGGCTTCCAGCCCCCAGTTCAGGATCGTGCCATCTTCGCCCGGAACAAAAATACTCCCGTAATCGGCGACACCGTTCAGAAAGGGCCACAGATTCGCCGCTTCGATACGTGTCAGCGCGCGGGCGGCCCGCAGTCTTTGATAGGCGGCGGCCAGATTGAAGTTGCCGTCCAGCGCCTGGTTGATTTGCAGGTCCAGCGACGCGTCGTTGAATGACTTCCACCAGCGATCGGGAAGTGTCAGTTCGCCACTGTCTGAAAACGGCGGTGGAGTCTGGCATGGCAGGCTGGTCCCCAAACGGTCCCGATTGGCGCAGCCAGCAACGACCACCAGCAATAACGAAAGCCACCGGGCGGATCCAAGCCTAAACGCATCTTGGGGAAACAGGAGTTTTCGGCTGCACAACGGAGGTAATAGAAACGGTGTCTACCCTGTGAGTTACTCCGAAAGCCCGACAACTACCGGAGAAACCGCATGCATGCAAGAGGAATCGTCCTGCTGCCGCGTTGCGATGCGGTTTCCCTGGATTATTTCCTGGTGGGAGACGACTGAGATCATGGTTATTTGGATTTGTCGGGAGACGATGCTGGGTCCACCGTCAGGTAGATTGGCGACCAGATTGGTCGAGCGACGACCATTTCGGCGATTTGGGCCTTCGTTTATAGATGAAAACGACGGCTTTTGCTTTTGGCACCCAATCTGCGACCAGTGGTTGGTAACTGCCAATCAGACTGGCGTTATTCTGGTCCCCCAAGGAGCATGCAATGAACGTGCAAACGAACGACGCGAAGAAAATGGAAGTGGTGGTCGGTGTTTTCGAGGATGCCGCTACGGCCAGCCGCGCAGCCCGCCAGCTCAATGGTCCGGAAGTCGAATTGCAACGTGTTTGCAGAAATGATCCGACGGCTGACCAGGAGATTGGCGAAATTTACTACGACAGGGTCGACCACGTCAGCGAAACAGACGTTGCCCGCGGTGCCTTGACGGGTGGTGCCATTGGGGCTGGTTCGGGACTGTTGTTCATTGGAGTGCCAGGCCTGAACATCGCCGCGCCGATCGTGGGCGCATTGGCTGGCGCCTGGATTGGTGCCGTTGCCGGCATCGATGAAGCCTGGCGAGGCGTACAATTGCCCGAACCCAGCGAATACGCTCAATTGCTGAGCGAAGGAAAATCTTTCGTGGTCATCGCCGGCGACCAGGCCGAGCGGATGAAGTACGCGGCGAAACTGCAAGAACTGGGGGCGGTGAACATACACCAACATCCACCCGTGCTCGAAGCGTCGCTGCACCAGCCGAAGACAGTCTGATGCCGAACATTGTGGCCCACTTGTTATCTGGAGTAATTCATGGCGACCTATCTGATTACCAGGAAAGACACGGAAGCACTCGAGACGATCATTTTTGCCGCCGAGGGGGGCGAAGCCGTGGCTGTCTTCACTGATCCCGCCCCTGCGAACAAATACATTGCCGCGGCCGGCTGGGAAGACGAGTTTGTGGTGGCGACGTTGCAGCCAATCGACTTCCTCGAATGGCTGATTCGTTGTTATCGAAAAGGCGTGCGGTATGTGGTTGCCGACCCGGACCGCGAACGACAGGAAGCGGGCCAACGTCTGGATACACTCGACATTGAAGCCCAATTAAAGCATGCCGGTCAGCATATACACTTCGTCGCCAATCCGGACTTCTGAGCCTTTCCGGGAAACGGGCGGGAAGCGTCGTCGACGCATCGGGGGTCAAGAGGTGCATGGGTTGTCCCGATGCCGACCACCCGTTGCCGCGTCTTTCAAGGTTCTACGCGAGCTTTCCAGTCAATTTGCGGTGGATCCGGATCTTTTACGGGTGGCTCTTTCGGCTCGGGGGTATCCGGCACGGGCTGGGGACTGGGCCGGTCGGGAATCGGATTGGGCTCGGGATCGTGTGGAAACGATGGCTCCGGCGCAGGATTCGGGCTTGATCGATCTGGCGTCGTTGTCGCAATGCGGCTCTGAAAAATCATCTTATACCCAACTTTTGTATCGCATGGTCAAGCGACGTTTTCTTGTCGAAAAAAGATAGCCATCGCTGGTCAACAATAGTCAACTTCGATGGCCTTGACTCGTGAACCGGCCGCACGTAGCCGTTCAATTCAAATAACCTGCAGCTTCAAACAGATGAACCTGCAGGTTCAAAATTGCCTTTCAAGGTGCAACTACCGGGCGACTTGGTCTTTATACAGGTAATGCGGCGACGCTCCCTCAATCGCCGCACGCTTGACAGAATTTTTCTATTTGCTCTTCAGCATTTTCCTTTACTACTCCATATCTCGCTTGAATTTTTCCGGCCAGCTGCTCGCGTTTCCCTTCAATCGCCTCCAGATCATCGTCGGTCAATTTGCCCCACTGTTGTTTGGCTTTACCTTTGAATTGCTTCCAGTTGCCTTCGATTTTATCCCAATTCATGATGCATTGCTCCTGATTAGCGTTTTACTTCCATTGACGGATGGCACGTGCTCACCCGTGAAGTCACCACTCACGTGCGATTCGCGTGCCAATCGAAAATTGAAATTTAAAGTCTGCTTGAACTGGATGAAACGTTTTGCATTCCTGGGCAGATGAGTACCAGGCTGGTCGAATTGGAATCAGTTTTATCCAGGTCGCTGGATAACAACGAGGCGGCATGCCGTTTGCGTCCACTGGTTATTCGTTGTTGGTGTGGTCTGTGTTTGAGATCATCGCATTCCGTCACCAAAGCCGTTTGAGAAAATCCAATTATCGAACAATCAGCAATGGAACAGTCAGAGTCATTCCAGCAGCTTTCGGATATCCTCCAGATCGTAAAGGGCGCTCACGGATCGGTTCGCTCAGGCTGCGATAAACATGTGTCAGGTTTTTCCAGCCAGCAAAAGGAACTCCTGGTCACGATCGTGCGAGAAGATCAACGATGCCTCGAGTCGGCACTTGAGCACTACCTCAAACGATCATGTTGCTCAGAAGAGACATCGACATGGGTTCAATATGTGCCTCAAGAAGAGCTCAAATCCGCTGCGGACAAGATTCTGAGCTTGAAGGCGCCGACCTTTGAACAGCTTGTCGCGGCAATCTCGGAAGTGTATCGCGCGATCGAAACCTTCATGCAGCGAATTCACGAACAGGTTTCTTCTGACGCCGCCATGGAAGTAATGGAGGACCTGCAATTTCTGGAGAGACAGAAAGCAAGATTATTGAGTGAGCGAGTCAACGGCTTAAACGATATTTGACCGGGCAATCGTCAAACCCTTATTCACAGATCAGACCACGGTGCGCCATCACGAACCAAATCGTTCAATACGCAACCGAAACCGCACGCCTTCCAGCGTCAATCGTTCTTGAAACCGTTTACGGCTTCTGTTCTTGTGAGGATTGAGGTAGCAACCACAATGCCAACGCTTCGGCCACCAGGGCGTGACCGCGAGCATTGGGATGATTGCTCTGTGACATCAAGGCGCGGTAGTCGCCTTCGCGTTCGGCAAACGACCGGAAAATCTGGTAACTGTCGACCAATCCCACTTGATGCTCGGCTGCCAGCTCGCGAATCTGGGTGGCGTGTTGGCTGAGCTGATCCGACGGGTCGTTGATGTTGGCCATCAGATCGCCAGTGGGTGTTAACAGGATCACCTTGACACCACTATCTTTGGCCATCGCGATCATCTCGGACCACGCTTTGCGAGCGGCCGCTAATCCTACGTGTCGATCATTCAATCCGTAATCGATCGTCACGATATCCGGCTGGAGCGCGAGTACATCGCGGGCGAAACGACTGGCGCCCTGGGGAGCGTTTTCTCCACCGATTCCGGTGGGAATCATGTTCAGCACGGCCGTGGGGTAGGCTTCGGAAATCCTGCGATGCCACAGATGGGGATAGGACTTGAATGTCTCTACCCGGCCTCCTCGAAAATAGCCTGTTGGTACACTGTGGCCGTGAGCGACAATCCTGACGGTTCGGTTTTTGGGCCAGCGTTTCCGCAATTCGGCTTTCAAATCATCCAGGTAGATTTTGCGATCAGCAAACGGACCGTCAAAGGACGCCTGCTCGCGTAACTGCATTTCCCGGATCTGTTTCAGTCCGGTATCGCCGGTCGCGGCAATCCACTGGTCAAGCTGCCCTCGCAGTGACTGCAATGCGGCGTCATGCTGCGGATCGTCTGCCAGGTTGTGGATTTCATGTGGGTCTGCCAGCAGGTCATACAGTTCTTCTGGTGGCTTGACCTTTTTGAGAATCAATTGCTGAGTCGGTGTCAGTTTGCCTTGTTCTTCCAGTTGACGAATCACGGCGAGCATGGGGCGGTTGTTTTGCACATACCAGCATTCCCGATAGCCGACTTCAGGATTGTAGTTGCGAATGTATTTATATTGCCTGGTTCGCACGCAACGAATCCGATCCATGACCTCATCGATCAAATCCCGCGCACCAAAAACGGCCTCCCGGGGTTGATAGTCCTGGGCAATCAGCGACTGGCCGTCCAGGTAGTCTGGTAAGTCGACGCCGGCGAGATCAAGTACGGTTGCCGTAATATCGAGTGTAGACACGAGGTCGTGGATGGTCGTGCCGGGCTTCTGCTCGGCCAGTCGTCCCGCCGTCGATTGAGGCAGTTTCAGCAAGAACGGCACCTGCAGGCCAGCATCATAGAGCCAACACTTGCCACGCAAGTGACAGCGGCCGTTGTCACCGATGAAGATGACAACCGTATTGTCAAGAATTTCTTCGTCAGCCAATCTCTGCATCAGCCGCCCAAATTTGCGGTCGACACTCTGTATTGACTCCAGGTAGCGCGACCAGTCTTCGCGAACGATGGGGTGGTCAGGGAAATAAGGGGGCAGCTGGACTTTACTGCGATCAACGGGGGATGGTTCGGTTTCCGATATTTTCTGCCAGCCATCTTCCAGCCGATGGGAATCGTACAGAGTCACCTGGGCGAAAAACGGTTGTCCCGGTTGGCGACCATCCCAGTCTTTTCCATCAAACAGATTTTCTGATTCGAAATTCAAATCGGTTTTCCCGCTGAAGCCGCAACCCAGCGCCGTGTAGTAACCGCGTTCCTGCAGCAGCTTGGTGATCGGCCGGATAGGATGTGGTAGCTGTACCGGGCGTCTCCGCTGGTCTTGCGTGTCCGTGCGATTCTGATGGACGCCCGTCATCATTGCGTTTCGAGACGGCGTGCACGATGAGGCCGTACCAAATGCGTTGGTGAAGCGATAACCCTGCCGGGCCAGTTCATCAAGATGAGGTGTCTGGACGGCGGGATGACCGTAGCAGGAAAGTTCGGTGCTCATGTCTTCGCCCATGATCCAAACGATGTTCGGTCGCTGAACGTCGACAGATGTTTCAGGATCGCGCTGCTCCGATGCTTGTCCGACAGAGAAGCCGAGCCAGATGGCGAACCAAACCCAAGGAACGGGCAAGACGATTGATCTGGCGATCGCGACCTGAGCCAGGAGATTGCGTTGGGTCGCGCAGGATCGAAACAGACAACGGCAGTCATTTGCAATCATAGGGCATCGTATCCGTCAGATCGTTAAGCCCCGTTGCGGGGGAAATGATATTCTATCGTTCCACCAGTCTAATTTTCCCGACCAACAAGAAAATGGAGCATTCATTCGAAATGGCTGGAAAATCTTGTCATGCGGCGGTGCACAATAGTTTCGTTGCGTCGGCTCGGGTCTTGATTGTAAACATCTCCAAGGTCTGCCCGGGTGGTTTTTGTCAGGCCGCGATTCGATTGAATCAGGACGACGACTTTCCTTTCGTCCTGCGGTTCTCTTGGATCGCCGCCGAAATCCCGTAGCCGATGTGGCAACACTTCGGGCTGGCCTTTCCTTCGGGTTGTATTGTCCGAAAAGCGATCTCCGCAAAGCTCAATATCAAGACTTGGGCATGGTGTCCACTATCCTTTGAGCGCTCGGCGATACATGGCAGGTGCGACGCCCTGGATTTTCTTGAACAGTCGGCTGAAGTAGTAGGCGTCGTCGTAGCCCAGTTCGGAGGCAATGGCGCTGATGTTCATGTCCGTCTGGTCGAGCAGCTCGCAGGCCTTGCGAATTTTCAGTTGAATGAAATAGCTTAGCGGCGATTGCCCCGTCTTTTCCTTGAATAAACGACTGTAGTAGGAAACCGACTGACCGGAATGATCGGCCAGCTCCTGTAATGTGAGCAGCATGTTCAGGTGTTGGTTCATGAAATGAATCGTGTCCATGACGCGTTTTGCTGTCGACTGCCGTTTGGGTTCAATGTGTCCCTGGCATATCCGGATCGTGCTGAACAGGCCCAGCAATTCCGCCGTCATCGCCAACAGTCCGGTATCGCTGAAGTGGTAGTTCAGGCAGGCGTACACGTCTTCAAAGGCCTGTTTCAGTTTTGAAAGGTCGGGTACGAATAGCAGCGGTTCATTCCGCTCGATAGAATAGGTCTGCAAAACCTCGCCTGCATCCAGTCCGTCAAAATGGATCCAGAACAGAGACCAGGGATGTTCGTCGTCCGCCCAGTAGGTGTGCGGGGTTCTGGGTGGGATGAAAAACAGCCGGCCACGTTGAATGGCGTGTTCGTTGGCGTCGATTCTCAGGCTGCCACGACCGGACATGCAGCAGATCAGGATAGCCTGCTCAATCCCCGGCGAACGATCTACGTAGTGAAACGGGGCAGAGGGATAAGCGCCGATATCCGTGACGTACAGGTGCCGCACGATCGGCAGCGACTTGCAGCGTTCGATCACATTGGCCGGGACCACGACCAGCCGCTGTTTGGGAAAACCCTCTTTTATTCGCTTGTTCATTTCGCCGGCGATGAAGAATAGTAAAATAGTCCAGTTCAAAACGCAAAACTGTATATTTAATGCTGGTCAAATTCATGATTAGATGAACGTCCAGGAAAAGAATTGTCCATCCAGTCAATTTTTATCTAATGAACTCGCAAATTCAAACAGCTTTTGTATGGAGAATCTCCCTGGTCGCGGCCATGGGGGGATTGCTGTTCGGCTATGACTGGGTGGTCATCGGCGGCGCCAAGCCGTTCTACGAGTCGTTTTTTGGGATCACGGGCGATGGCCAGGCTTGGCTATCCAGCTGGGCCATGAGTTCCGCCCTGGTGGGGTGTCTGATCGGGGCGGTCATCTCCGGGTTCCTGACCGACCGTTTGGGCCGCAAGCGGATCCTGTTGTTCGCGGCGCTGCTGTTCACGGGTTCCGCATTGTGGACCGCGGCAGCCGGCGATTTCACCTTGTTCATCGCTGCCCGGATTCTGGGCGGTCTGGGCATTGGGCTGGCGTCCAATGTGTCGCCCATGTACATCGCGGAAGTCGCGCCCAGTGAGCGTCGCGGTCGACTGGTGTCGGTGAATCAGCTGGCGATCGTGATCGGCGTTTTGGCTGCCCAGATCGTCAACCTGCTGATCTACAATCTGGAGCCGACCCCAGCGGGTGCGACGGCCAGCGAGATCATCGACACCTGGAATGGGCAAAAGGGCTGGCGGTTGATGTTTGCTGCCGAAGCCATTCCCGCACTGGCCTTTCTGTTTTTAACGTTGATGATTCCGGAATCACCTCGCTGGCTGGCCAGCAAGTCAAGACATGCGGAATCACTGGCCGTGCTGCAACAAGTGGGCGGCGTTGAGTACGCGGAATCTGCGCTTCACGAGATTGAATCGAGTTTGAAAGAAGATGCGGTGCACAGCGATCGTCAGCTGATGAAAACACCGGCGATGCGGAAGCTGCTGATGCTGGGCCTGATGCTGGCCGTTTTTCAGCAATGGTGCGGCATCAATGTCATCTTCAATTATGCCGAAGAAATATTCACCGCTGCCGGCTACCAGGTCAGTGGCCTGATGTGGAATATCGTGATCACCGGGATCGTGAACCTGGTATTCACTTTTGTGGCCATATTGACGGTGGATAAATGGGGGCGTCGACCCTTGATGTTGTTTGGTGCCGCCGGCCTGGCCGTCAGTTACGCCATCCTGGGGGCCTGCTATTTTTACGAACTGCAGGGCAATTTGGTGCTGGTCGTCGTGCTGATCGCGATCGCGATTTATGCCATGACGTTGGCGCCGATTACCTGGGTCCTGTTGTCCGAGATTTTTCCCAATCAGATTCGCGGTGCCGCAATGAGTGTCTGCGTTTCCGCGTTGTGGGTCGCCTGTTTCCTGTTGACCATCACGTTCAAGCCCATCAACGTGGCGTTCGGGGCGGCGGGCACCTTCTGGTTGTACGGGGCGATCTGTCTGGCTGGTTCTATCCTGCTGTTCAGCTTCGTGCCGGAAACAAAAGGACGGTCTTTGGAATCCATTCAAGATGAGATGTTGAGCGCATGAACAAAGTCTGGAAGTTGGCAGAAAAAAACGCGGGGGTTCGGGTCGTACGCGAGCCGTTGGAGATACCGACGTACGATGTTGGCCGTCCCGAAAAAAATCCGATGTTTTTCGAGAAGCGGGTGTACCAGGGTTCCTGCGGCAAAGTCTATCCCCTGCCCTTCATCGATCGTGTTCATGATCAGCCGGTGGATCGCGCCTACGATGCGGTCACGCTGGAAAACCGGTTTGTCAAACTGGTGATGCTGCCGGAAATCGGCGGCCGGATTTTCCAGGGGCAGGACAAGGCCAACAACGATTACGACTTTTTCTATCGCCAGGACGTGATCAAGCCGGCGTTGGTCGGGCTGGCTGGGCCCTGGATTTCCGGCGGTGTTGAATTCAATTGGCCCCAGCATCATCGTCCAGGCACATTCATGCCGGCGGATGTTTTCATCGAAAACGAAGCGGACGGCGCGGTGACCGTCTGGATGTCCGAGCACGATCCAATAACGCGGATGAAGGGGATGCATGGCATCCGACTGCGGCCCGATAGCGCCTTGATCGAACTGCGGGCCCGACTTTTCAATCGGACGCCGATCAGCCAGACGTTTTTGTGGTGGGCCAACGTCGCTGCTCGCGTGCATGATCAATATCAGAGTTTCTTTCCGGCGGACGTTCATTACGTGGCGGATCACGCGGTTCGCGACAGTCATCTTTTCCGGTTGCGAACGGACACTACTACGGAGTCGATTACGGCAACCGCCCGGGTGCGAACGATTTAAGCTGGTACCGGAACATTCCGGTCCCGACAAGCTACATGGTTTGCGAAACCGACTACGGTTTCTTCGGCGGCTATGATCATCAAGCGCGGGGTGGTTTCGTGCATGTCGCCAATCCCCATATCTCCCCTGGCAAGAAGCAATGGACCTGGGGCAATCATGAATTTGGTTGGGCCTGGGATCGGGAACTGACGGACGCGAATGGGCCCTACGTGGAATTGATGGCCGGTGTTTACACCGACAACCAACCTGATTTCTCGTACCTGGCTCCCTACGAAACCAAAACATTTTCTCAATTCTGGTGGCCCTATCAGCAAATCGGTCCCGTCAAGAATGCGACCACCGATGCCGCCGTTTCGCTGGAACAGAAGAACGACCGCGGTTTCGTGGTCGGTCTGGCGGTAACGGAGTCAGTGCAGGCGGAATTGGTCATCCGCAAGAATGACGACATCGTATTCGGCGGCACGATCACGCTCTCGCCAACCAGGCCATGGAGCGAGTTTTTTGCCGAGCCGATCAGCGACTCGGATCGGCTCGACGTCAACTTGCTGGATGCCAGTGGCCGGCGGCTGGTGGGCTATACGCAATCGCAACCCGGGGAACAGGTTCGCCATCGGCAGATCGCTGAGGCACCGCCGGAACCGGATGCAGCCCAGACGAACGAGTCGTTGTATCTGATTGGCGAGCATCTGGAACAGTACCGACATCCCACACGTTGCCCGGAAACCTACTGGCAGACCGCGCTCGAGCGGGATGAAGACGACTCGCGTTGCAATATCGCATTGGGCCAGCGTGAATTTCGTCGAGGCCGGCTGCATGAGGCCACGATGCATTTCCAGCGGGCGATAGCGCGATTGACCAGCATGCATCCGAATCCACGGGTTGGGGAAGCGCACTACGGGCTGGGGCTGACTTTTCAATTCATGGGCCAGCTTGATCAAGCGTATTCGGCCTTGTACAAGTCGGCCTGGAATTACGAATGGCGATCCGCCGCCTGTTTCCAGTTGGCGTTGATCGACTGTCGCCGCCAGGACTACCGCCTCGCGATCCAGCACTGTGACCAATCCCTGGAGACCAATACGCAGAACAACAAGGCCTATGTGCTCAGGAGTCTGGCGCAGCAGAAGCTGGGCCTGAATGCGGGACAGGCATTAAGCCAGTTGCTTGAACGCGATCCGCTGGATCATTGGGCAACCCTGGTTGTCGGCGATACGGAAAGATTCCTGCGAACGACCAGAAACGACGCGCAGTCGATTCTGGATGTTGCCTACGACTTCATCGACGGTGGCTTCTACGTCGAAGCGGTGGACCTGTTGGAGCTGCATGATGGTCACGACGTTCCCGCGGCGGCGGTGCCCAATCCGCTTTCAAGATCCCAGTTGACCAGCTACCTGCTGGCGTTCGCGTTGATGAAATTGGACCGCCCGGAAGAATCCGAGGCGGCCTTGAACGCCGCTCGCGAAGCAGATCCAGATTACTTCTTCCCTTCCCGGCTGCACGATCAGTTGATTCTGGAGTGGGCGCTCGAACGCGAGCCGGCGGATTTCAACGCGGCCTTTGGGTTGGGGAATTATTTTTACAACGTCAAGCGACACGACGACGCGATCGCGTTATGGGAATCGGTCAAGCCGGCATCGAAAGCGAAAAACAATGCCACGATTTACCGCAACCTGGGCATCGCCTATTGGAATACACGGCGAGATGCCAGGTTGGCCAGAGACTGCTACGACAAAGCGCTGGAAATGGCCCCCTCCGATGCGAGGATTTTTTACGAGGCGGATCAGCTGGCCAAGAAAATTGGCGATGCGAATGACCGGAGGTGGATTCGGCGGCTGCACCATTTCGATTGTCGAAACCAAAACCATCGAATCGATTGTGGCCCGCGTGAAAAAAGTCTATTTCGAACGGACGGGCATCACACCCTCAATCTATCGCGTTCGGCCGTCAGGTGGTGCAACCATCCTGCTTTGAACCAGCACCGCAGGCGGGAACATTCCGTCCCGCCCGTTGGCGGACCCCGGCAAACCGGGAAACCACCAGAAACGGAAAGGTGCTCCAGGCTGCAAGCCACCACTGCATCTGATCTCCTGTTGATTCGGGCAGCGTCAGGTGTATCGCACAAGGTAGAATGAATGGATGGAAAGACCATTCTTGAAAGTCATCTTCACATTGTTTTCCGGCGCTATGTTATTGCACGTTTGCGCCGGCGACTGCCTGGGGCAACTCGATACCTCGCAATGGCCGGCCGGCGTCGCCCCACGTCCCGAGTTAAGCCAGTCGCGATCCCGGGACCTTGAATTCGCGGGAATATCCACCCCTACGCTGCAAAGGTGGCTGAGGTTGGTCAACATTGATTTGCCGGTCAGTCTGGATGGCGATCTTTCGGGCTGGATTTGGTTGCAACGCAGCAGCGAAAGCTGGTTTGATCTGTCCGGTTATCGGCTGGAGGGTGCCATCCGATCTTCCGAGTTGACGATTGACAATTGGGTCATTCGCAGTGCCGTGATCCGATTCGGATTTGTGAATGGGGACTGGTATTTTGGCAGGATCGCTGGCAGTCTGGCTTCCACGCAAAACGGCAGCCCGATCGGCGACATCAACGCGCAGGCCCGAATCACTGCGGCAAACGAACCTGAACTGCAAATCGCGGCAGAAATTTCGGGCGTTCGCTTGCAACCTCTGTTCCAGGCGTTCGCCATCGACCTGGAAATCGATAACGTTGCTGGTTCGCTTCGAGCGCAGGGGGTAACGCCCGTCTTCGATGCCCTGGATCTGGCCTGTTGGGATGCGAAAGCGGATGTGGATGTCGAGGACGTTGAACTGCCGTGGATTCGATCCACCGGCAACCTGCAGGTATCCGTCGGGCTGGCGGAAGGCATTTGGTCCGTGACCCAATCCCGTCTGGAAGTGGCCCGTCAGATTTTCGATTTGTCCGGAACGGGTCGATTGAACGAGCAATTTCCGTTCGAATGGACGATCACTGGTCGGGACATCGATTTCGAATCACTGGTGTTGGGATGGAGGTCTCCTGCCTTGTGCTCAAAGGCCAGTGGTTTGATAAACCTCGACGCCAACCTGATTGGAGATCTGGTTGTGGGCGTTGACCAGGCCGCGATCTCCATGAACTCCGAATGGTTGCTGGTCGACGAACTTCCAGTTCGAGGTGTCCGCCTGCAAGGTGATTATTCTCCAGCAGGTATTCAGGTGGAAATGGAAGCGGCGGAATTCGCCGGTGGCAGCCTTGCTGGATCTTCCAAGTGGCGCAGTCTTGATGAGTTGGGTCGGATCGTCCCGTCGCAGGCCCATCTCAAGGTCGATCAACTCGATCTACGGCAATTGACCAAGCTCGCTGCCATGGCGGATATCGGTATCGGTGGTCTTGCGACGGGTAGCCTGACCGTCGGAACCAAACCTGTACCGCCACTCGACCAGTGGGAGACATCCGGCAGTCTGACCATAGCGGACCTGGAACTGTCCGGGGTGCAACTCGGTTCGACCGCTTTGCGGTGGAACAAGGAACTGGCCTCCAGGCAGATGTTGTCGACGATTAGCGTGGAACAGGATGGTGGACGACTGGAATCCGATCTGGTCGTCCGCTTACAGGATCGGGAAGATGGAAGCCTCGGGGCCAACCAATTCCTGGATTACACGGCGACCGGGCAATTGACGGATTACCGGATCACCGCGCAACTGGGTGGGACTCGATCGCGTCAGCTGTCCGGGCGTATCGCTGGTTCATTTGAAATTGGCGGCCGGCCGGAGAACTGGATGCGACGGGGCCAAGCCGAGCTGAGCCGATCCGAGGTGGCTGTCGAGTCACTGCAGTTCACATTGGAATCGGCCGAACTTGACTTTGACGAAGAGGAGATACGGCTGACACGTCTCAAAGTGGATGGATCAGCTGGTCGTCTGGATGGCGACGCCACCTGGAAACGCAAACGGGTGGGCCAACATCGGCTTCGGCTGCGGCTTGATGCCGCACAACTTCATCCTCTGATCGAGGCCGTGCCGGGCGACTTGCTGGCGATCCGATCACTGAAACCGCTGAGCGGTATCGCGAATCTGGATGTCCAGCTGGCCAAGGATGCTTCCACCGACGAACTGGTGGAGCAATGGCAGGGAAACTGGCAGGGGTCCTTGTCGGATGTGGCGTATCGTCGACAACCGCTGGGCCAGCTGGATTTCCGGGGTCAGGTCGTAGATCAAATCGTCAGCGCCAGCGTGAATGGGCAATTGCTGGGAGGCGAGACCGAAGGGTCGTTGACCTGGCCTCTGTCGTTTGCCGATGGTCAAGAAACAGCCGATGGCCAGCCACTGGAGATGCAGATTCAACTCACCAAGGCGCAGGCGCCAGCCGTTGCCAGGCTGCTGCTGAACCCTGGAATCGCCCGGCAGCTGCAAGGGAGTCTATCGATCGAGCTGAGTTCCGCTGGTAAATCACTGGTCGACCTGGTGACCGAAGCCCAGATTGAGCTTCACCGAATCAGGCTGAAGCGACAGTTGCTAACTCGTGATCTCGTTCTTCAAACGCGGTTTAACCAGAATCGGATGCAAATCGTTCGACTTTCCGGAGGGCTTGCGGAGGGGCGCATTGAAGCGCAAGGATTTGTCGGTTTCCGCGCCGGTTCATTCGGAGAATTGAGCCAGTCCGAAGTCAATTTCGTGGCGCAGCGATTGAACGCGAATCAGCTGGTTTCCGCCGTGGATCTCCAGCTGGGACCGTTCATTGCGGGCGATCTCAACTGCCGCGGTACGTTGTTCTACCAGCGTGGTATCCATGTCAAGGGAACAGCTACGGTCCAGGATGCCACGGTCGTTGGCATTCCCATCGAAAGAGTCAGCGGTGCGGTTCGAGCCTGGATAGATAGCGGTGGGCAATTTCGCCGGCTGACCGCCAACGATCTGCACGGTAGCAGCATGGGGGGCACGTTGGCTGGTGAAGTAACCATCACCGCGGAAAATCGAGTCGCCATGCTGGCAAACGGTCGTCTTCAGGCAGGGCGACTGGAGCAGTTGAGCACAGCCCTCGGATTTCCGCGGATCACCGGAAGCGGCCGATTCGATTCCAGTTTCAATTTTCAATCGGCAAATCTGGCATCGTTGCAGTCGCTGACAGGCAACCTGCAAATGGAGTTCCGCAACGGTGACGCGGGAAGCGTACCCATCCTGTCAGGCCTGGGTCAATTTGTTCCGCTGTTTCAGTTTGCTTCCACCGATTTCCAGAATGGCCGGATGAGGGCCTGGATTGGACAGGGGCAGTTTCGCATTCGCGATCTGGTGCTTAACGGGGATGCCTTTTCCCTGTTAGCCTACGGAACCGCCGCGCTGGACGGATCCAATCTGAACATCGACGCGATCCTGCAGACAGGCGGCGGCGTGCAACAGAGGCTGGTGCAATCGGCCGTGGAAAAGCTGCTTGTCGGCGTAGCACCACCGATTTCCGCAATTCAACAACTCAACGAAATCGTCCGCAACCGCTCCCTGTTTCTGCATGTCGCAGGCCGACCATCGCGGCCGGTGATTCAGACCAGAACCGGGCCGACGGTGGTCACGATTTTCCTGCAGAATTTTGCTCGCGGAATAACTGGGATTCCCGGTCTGAACGATTGAACCGGGCGGCACCGATAACAGGTGCCCTATAGTGCGTATCGTTTGGGTGTCGCGTCTTTTCATCCCTTTCGACCGGCAAAATCAGTGCAGTACACGCTACTCGACCGTGCGACTCGCACTATCGTCGACCTGTGCCGTGTTAGATTTTGACGGTCAGGGTGTTTTTGCGGGTTGGCGGTCGCAAATTATTCCGGTCGTTTCAATTCTGACGACTGATCCGAAAGCGGTCCGTTTTCAGGTCCGCGAAGCTTTTTGTTTTATTCAGGTCGATCTTCGCCATGATTCCGGCTAACCATCATCGCAGGTACAGAATTCTTGCACTCACCTGTCTGTTGATCAGTTGTGCCAGCGGGTGCTCGAGTTTGGGTGTAACGCTTTGGCCTTCTCAATACACATTGCTGGCCACGACCAGGTCGATGGCCGCGGCGGCTCCCCTTCCGTCAGGCATGCCCCACGAGCTGGCGAAAGTGGATCTGCCAGACTATTACGTGGAGCCGGGAGATCGGATCCTGATTGAAGCCGTCGATCTGCAATCTGAAATCGGATCCCTGGGGGATCAGAAAATTCAAGTCGATGGTTCCGTAGATCTTGGCCAGTTCGGCCGACTTCGCGTGGCGGGAATGACCATCGAAGAAATCGAACTGGCGACTCAGGACCGAATCGCGGCTTTCGGAAAGAAGGAGCCCATCAATGCGCAATTGATCGAAACCAACTCGGCACGGGTTTATGTCTTGGGAGAAGTGGGTTCACCCGCCGCCTATCCGCTGGATGGGAACGAGCATGTGCTGGATGCGATTCTTCGGGCGGGCGGTTTGACATCCAAGGCCTCTCCCTGCGATATCGTTCTTGTTCGACCAACCGGACCGGATGACTGTCGTGTCGTCTTGCCCGTCTGCTATCGTCAGGTTACTCAACTGGGCGATGTAACTACCAATTACCAGTTGCAACCGGGTGATCGCATTGTCGTGGGCAGCCGGCCCCTCTGCGAAGAAATCTTCTGGTGGAAACAGAACAGCGGTTGCCGTCGCTGCTCGCGAAGTTGTTGTGCTGAATGCCAACCGACGACCGTGCAATACCGCCAACGATTTACCGCTCGACTGACATCCTTCCTGATACCGAATCAACCGTTGCCCCAAGCCGATGCGGTGGTGCCACCGCCAGAGACGATTTCCGACGCCAACCAAACCAGCGGGTGGCCCGAGGAATAGTGGGTGGCCCGGGGAATAGTGGATAATCTGGTTCAAGTCAAAAAGCGGAATAGACTATCGGCAGCGAGCGCCGTGCTCTGTGGGCATTTGATGGCGGGTTTCGCCAAACTCCGGTAACAACAAAAAACGGCGGGTCAAAATGACGCCGCCGTTGTCGGATAAGTTGGTTTTGCCGCCAGATTTTGGCGGGTATCGTTTGGGTGTCACGTCTTATCGTTCCGAACGATCAGGACGATGAGCGCGTCAAACGCTACCCGTCCCTGCGACTCACACTAGCGGTACATCCGGAAGCCAAAAATAATGTTGTTGGAAGTGATGTCAACATCGGCTTCGGCAGATCCAATCGGTGCCGCGGCGTCGATCTGCAGCTTGTCGGTGCCGAAGTAACGGTACTCGGCAAAGGGTTCCAGTCGGCAACCGATTCGCGTGGACAAACCGACAATGCCCTGGTAGGCGAAGGATGACGCTCGCAGGCGAACGCCGATCGGAGTCGTCGGTTCACGGGCATCCAGATCGTTGAAGACGACACCGGCACCAAAACCAGTGTACAAGTTGAAGCGGCCGCCCGGATTCAGGTCGATCAGCAGATTGGGAATCGCGGCATATTGGTTGAGCGTTCCGTCCAGATCCAGTGTTCCCTGCGGTTGTCCATTGATGGATACGCCGGCACTCTGCAACCTGGCATTGCGGTAGGAAAATTCCATCTCCGCGCGAAAACGGCGTCCCAACGTCCGGCCGACCGCACCACCCAGGACGAAGCCATCGTTCAGGTCCAACGGGGCGTCCAGGAAGGCTCCCTGCTGCGTCGGATCGAACAAGCCGAGATTGAAGTTGATATCTTCATACACGGCTCCGCCGCCAAAGAGTGAAAAATATCTTTTCGGGCAACAGGGATTGTACGATCCCAATCCGGCCGCACCACAGCCTCCGCAACCATTGGCTCGACATCCTCCACCCAGGCGTCCACCGCATCCGCCAAGCGAACACCCGCCCTGGCCGCAGCCACCATCGCAACCGCCGCCTTGTCCGTTTCCGTTGCAGTCACTGCAGCCAGCGCCGTTTGAACCTTGCGTGCTGCCTTGAGCCCAGCCTTGAACGACGGCCGGATCTCCCGTCACCTGACCGTTCATGTTGCTGGGATCGGCGATTGGGCTCTGGTAAACCGAGGGGTTACTAGCGGGTTGGATGATCCCACCCATGTTGTTCTGCCGGTTCCACTGCTGAGGAGCGTACTGTCCAAAAACGGTGGAACTTACAAAAATCGCGGCGAACGCAATCGGCAATGAGCTTAGAAAAGAGTTTTTCATGGCATCGGCTTTCGAGTTTAAAGTTGGGTCTTTCTCCAGTCTTTCAAGTCGCATAACAGGTGGTTCTGCGACAATCGGCCATACTGGCGTTGTAGCGAATATCGGCAGCAAAGGTACCATTGGTTAAATAAGTAGTTGCCGCAGCACCGTTAATTTTGGGAATATAGGCGCATGCATGCATCAAACTTTATGCAACCGATTTAATGCGACCCAGAACGCGACCCAGACAGGATGCCAAGCCGGTTTTTTCAGGGTAGCGGATGTACCCGGAGCAGGAAGAAATCAGGTTGGTAAAACGCGTTGGCCCCAATTCTTGTTGTCACGGGAAGAAACGTGTCCAATACCAAGATGTCGATCCTGATACGTTCAAGAATGCTCAGCAGTCTTACTCACCTGTGGAATAACCGCGACGATGTTGGTTCAGGTCGCGTCGTTGACGGCTCAATCCGATTGGCTTTGCGTTGGGAATGATCGCGGTTACGGCAGGTATTCCCGACTCGACCAAATCAATCGTGACAGCGTAAACGACTTGCGTGTCGCCTGGACGTATTCAACGGGCGAAGCGGATAAGACGTGTGAATGCACCCCCATTGTCATTGATGGGGTGATGTATATCTCGACCAACCATTTGCGGGTCTGTGCCCTCGACGCGGCCACCGGACACGAATTGTGGTCCTTTGATCCTTTCGAAAACGGAAGAACCTACCCGTTGGCTTCCGGAGGCGTGAATCGAGGTGTTGCCTATTGGACGGATGGATCTGAGGCGAGGATCATTCATGGAACGTCCGATGGCCAACTCTTTTCGATCGTGGCGGCAACGGGTCGGCTGGATCCGCAGTTTGGTCGTGGCGGACGAAAAGATCTGAGAGAGGATATCCAGAGGGATCTGTCGGCATTGGCGTATGGGCCAACGTCGGCTCCCGCCATCTTTGACGACCTGATCATTCTCGGATTTTCCAACGGAGAAGGCCCTGGCCCCAGCGCGCCGGAGACATTCGCGCTTTCGATGTGCGCACGGGAAAACAGGTATGGCGATTCCATACGGTTCCACGTCCCGGGGAATTCGGCAACGAATCATGGGCCGGCGATTCATGGAGAAATCGCGGCGGTGCCAACGCCTGGGGCGGGATCAGTCTGGATGTCGAACGAGGAATGGTGTTCGCTGGACTGGGCAGCGCAGCTTTCGATTTCTACGGCGGCGATCGACCAGGGGACAACCTGTTTGCCAATTGCACCATCGCGCTGGATGCCAGAACCGGCCAGCGGCTGTGGCATTTTCAAACGTTAAGGCATGACTTGTGGGACCATGATCTGCCGTGTCCCCCCACACTGGTGACGGTCAAACGGCTCGGCCTAAATACGGATGCCGTGGTACAGCCGACCAAGACCGGATTCCTGTTTCTATTTGATCGCGTTACCGGCAAGCCACTGTTTGATATCGTCGAACGTCCGGCGACCGAATCGAATGTACCTGGCGAGCGGCCAGCGATGATGCAGCCGGAACCAACCAGGCCTCCTGCCTTCGCTCTAAGGTCCTTTTCGAAGGCCGACATCACGAATATTTCTACCCAGGCCAACCGGGAAATTCGCCGACGCCTGGCGACTTTGCGGTGTCAGGGTCCCTACACTCCCCCGAGTCTGGAAGGCACCGTCGTCATGCCCGGTTTCCATGGCGGAGCGACATGGTCGGCCGCCTCATTCGATCCCGAAACGGGTATCCTGTACCTGAATTCCAACAACGTGCCCAACATCATTCAGTTGCAGAAATCGAAGCCGGATGCCAGGTACGCCTATGGCCATCGAGGCTACCAGCAGTTTCGCGACTCCCAGGGATATCCGGCATGCAAGCCGCCGTGGGGTGTCTTGAATGCCATCGATCTGAATACAGGAAAATTCGCCTGGCGTGTTCCTCTGGGCGAATACCGGGAGTTAACCGCCAAGGGGATCGCGCCGACGGGTACGGAAAACTTTGGCGGTTCGATTGTCACCGCGGGTGGGTTGGTGTTCATCGGTGGCAGTAAGGACGAGAAGGTTCGTGCCTTCGACAAATCGACCGGCAAGGTGCTCTGGGAATATCAACTGCCGTACGGAGGCTACGCCACACCCTGCACGTACATGGCGGACGGAAAGCAGTTCGTGGTGATTGCGGCTTGTGGGGGTGGCAAGCCGGGAACCAGCTCAGGCGATCAATTCGTAGCCTTCCGGCTGGATTGATGCCCGCTAGAAAGTTGGTCTGACCACAGAAAACAGCCGGGGACGCGAGCTATTCGCCGGTCAGGGACAAACAGGCGAGACGGCGACCGAATCGGATTATCAATTGGTCGTCGACGATGGCCGGATGAGCATAGATTTCATCCTGTTGAGTCAATTGCAGACGACCCTTGATCTCACAACGATCCTGATCGACATGCAACAGCAGTAATTCGCCTGGTAGTGTAGTCACCAGCAGTCGGTTTTTGCCATCCGAAATGAGCGAACCATAATGCTGAAAACTCGACTCCCCGCGGTAATGCACCTGCCGTAGATCTCGTTTTCCCAGGCAATACAAACCGTCATCAATACCACAGATCAGTTCTCCAACCTCAACCGGCGACGCCGTATCAGGTCCCAATGGTTCGAAGTTGGCCTGCGGTTTCTCCACGATCCGCTGCCTGGCGTCAAATGCGAAAAGTCGGCTGTAATTGTTCTCGGTTGTGACAAATAGACGTTCACCGATCTGCATGGGTGTCGGGACATTGAAGTCGCCGGAAACGGGAGGGATCATTGTCCAGATTCGTTCACCTTTCAGATTCCATCCACCCAGCGACGACTCATCGTAGCCAATCAACTGTGGCTGTTGTCCAATCTGCCCGACGATGAATGACGAGTAACTCGCACGGTTTCCAGCCGCCTGCCAGAGTACTTTTCCGGAGTTCAGATCGAAAGCAACCAGCGAAGCATCCTCCGCCCCGGGTTGAGCAACGACGAATTGCTGTTTCGAACCGTTGGGCAGGTTGCGTTCGACCAGCAGCGGCGACCCACAGAATCCCCAGGTGGGCAGCTCGGCACCGAAGTCGAGTTGGAAGTCCTGTTGCCAGAGAATTCTTCCCGTTGATAAATCGGCCGCGGTCAATTGACCGAAAGCCCCCAGCAAGATCACCCGGTTTTCGACAATCAATGGAGTGGCTCGCGGCGAATTGCCATAGTCAAGCTGGCCCAGTGCCGGATAGCTGATCGTCCAGACCAGGGCACCGTCAGACAGACGATGGCAGGTGAAAACATCCGCGCGGTCCAGCGGGTCCCGTGAACCGACAATTACATTCTGGTTCGTGGCCGCGATACCGCCGATTCCGGCGGAGGTCAAACGGGTTTGCCATTGAAACCGGGCAACGGGCGGTAGATCATCGGGCAGACGGCAACCGACACCATTGCGTCCCGGCCCTCGCCATTGATGCCAGGCGCTATCGTGACTGCCGGACGCGGCTTGTTCGCCGAGCGTCAGTTTTTTTTTATCTTGGCATCTTTTTCCGTGTTGCCATCCTGCTGGCCAACGTGGCTGGAGGTCGATTTTTCCGAGGATGAACCGCCCTGGAAAGCAATGAATCCAGCGTTGCTCTGAAGAGCATCTTTGACGTGACTCGCTTTTCCGGTCGCCAGCAGCGCCGCCTTGATTTCCATTTGCAGGTCCTTGGGAAGCTGGTCGCTGACGAAGGCGGTAACGAAGGGGACTTCATCTGAGACGCCCAACACCCGCAGATCACCTTTCTCGATGGTGCCGCAACCTGCCAGTAGCGGCTCAGCATAACTTGAGATTACGGCCGCGGCACGAATGTCATCGTCCAGTTCCAGCAGTTTGGTGGCGGCCTCGCTGCAGGCACCCGAAATCTCGGGCTTTTCGGGGATGGCCACCCCATGTTCCTTCAACAGGGTCATGGGGGCCCTGTATTTTTCATCGCAGTCGTCGGGACCAAAGAAAATCCGGTAGTCTTTCAGATCCGCGATTCGGGTGGCTGGATCGTTCTTCCGAACGACAATCAAGCCGGTCTGCGTTACCGAACCATCGCCGCCGGTCAGTTGAGCAAGCGGTCGCATGGTCCGGGCCCGAGCCTGGGCCTCGTTGTGGATCACGGAGTGCTTGCCAATGACGATATCGGCCGTTTTCTGACGTTCCTCTTCCAGCGCGGCCCCTACGGATTCACCCCAGAACACAGACACCTTCCGACCCAGCCGCTGCTGTAAAAATTCCCCCAAAATTTCATATTTACGCTGGGCGTATCCTTCCACGCAATCGCAGGCCAGTCGATCGCATAACGGATCCATGACGACCAGCGTCAGCTCCTGGCTGGACGCCGATGGTTGCCCGTACACTTCCGCGCTGCCGCAATGAAGCGTGGCCAACAGCATCATGCAGATCAAGCTTCTCATGGCGGTTCCTGTAAAAAGCGTCACCGGTCAACTCCCATTTTGATTGATTTCGTTCGTTTGCTGTGAGCCAATTGGCGGTTAGTTGCTGGCGGAAACATCGGAATCATTAGCCTGTTTGCCAGCATCTTCCGCGTTCAGACGATAGTCCCGGAATTCACCTTCCTCGCCAATTCCGTCGTAGGTGACCGAGATCTTGGCATGGTCATCTTCTTCAAACCTGACTTTGACACGAAACATGATCATTTCGTCGTCGGATTCAATATCGAGGTACAGCGTGTCGCCATCAACCTTCGTTGCCAACCAGCGAGTTGCTCCAAGATCGCCGCCAAAACGGTCGGCGACTTCTCGTTCGGCCGTCACGGTGCCATCGGGTTGAAACGCGAGCGATTTCATTTTGGACAGGGAATCGGTGTCAAAGCCCATAACCTCCGGGCTCTCCGTGAAGACCCAATGGCCGTCTATCTGCTCCATCTGGGCCTGGCGAAATCGACTGCGTCGAATCTTGTGGGTGCCCGCTGGCCGATACTTCAGCCGAACCGTTTCACCGGCTCGACCCTCGAGCCAGGAGGAGACTTCATCCAGTTGCCGGCCGGTAACTTCCTGCAAGTCTTCACCGGTTTGACCGACGGCGACCAGCACGTCGCCCTCCTGCATCCGTCCCTGTTTCTCGACGGGACTGTTTGCCAAAATCTGTTTAACGAAAATTTCGCCGGAGTCGTTCTCGGCCAGCGTGATGCCGATGCCGGCGGTCGTCGCGGATTGGTTCGCTCCGACCAACTGCCACGTGCCGGCCGTCAACCGATTGGAAAATTCGGTCAGGCGTGGATCGTTACTGTCCACAACGGACGACTTGGGCATCAACAGGCAGATTTGATGATTGTCTTCGTATTGCACGTAATAGCGATCACGTTTTTCATCGAATCCAATCGCCACATGTTTGCAGCCTCCTCCAATCCGGGCTCGACCGACATAGCCGATCATTTTTCCACTGGGATCAAATCGTTTGATTTTTCCGATACTGGACTCGGCGGTCAAAATATTGCCATCGGCACAACAGATCACGTTCATGGGGTTGCAACAGCTGCCAAACCCCTGATTGTCCTTCGCCAATCGTTCACCAAACCGGGAAACTTCGTTGCCGTCGCGATCGTAAACCCCCACGCTGAATTTGGTGTTTTCGGCGACATAGATCTGATCGTCGCGGGCATGGATGTCCATCTGACCACAACATCCTCTTAGTCCTTTCAAAACGCATTGAGCATCATCCAGGTCGCGATTCAAACGATAGACCTCATATCCACTGCCCTGCCGGGCTCCCGTCGCGACAAAGACATCTTTTTCAGATACGGCCACGGCCGTAATTTTGGATTTCGATTGCAAGCGGTACTCGATCATCTGATCATCAACTTCGGTCTGTTGTTGGATGTAATCCTCATAACTCTCGATCTGTGCCTTGAGCATCTTCAATCGGCGGTTTTGCGACTTGGTGCGTTCTGATTCTTCGATGGCTTCGATTTCACTGACCTGTTCCGAAAAAGTCTCGATCTGTTTCTCGAAACTCTCTTTGGAACGTTCCATCTGTTTCTGCATTTCCTGACGCACTTCTTTCTTCAGTTCCTCCATGTCCACGCCGGCCAGCGTAGGCGAATTGGCCAGGATTTCGATTTCGCCATCTCGCGTCATCCGACCGATGCGACCTTCCCCCGCTACAAACATGTTCCCGCTGGAATCCAGATCCAGCGCCGAAGGCTGAAACGGTAATCCGAACTGTTCCAGCAGTTCGAAATCGGGACTGTAGACGTGGACATAACCGCGGATCTCCGCATCGTCTGAACCTGCCGCGTCATCCCCCTGAGACTTGTCTGAAGGGTGCCAAACGCAGGCGACAAGATGTCCATCCGGCCTCAGGCGAAACGTGCTCAGCTGAGCGGGTTGGCCATCAATCTCCGGTCGAAAAGAGCTTGACTGCTTGTGCGTACTGGCAAGATGAACACTCTTTTCCTCTGGGGATTCCTTCTCGGCCTCGGCATTGTCGTCAAGGCGAATGGCCGGTATCAGCGGCACGGCGGGAACCGCCACCACCGCCTCCACGATTTCGTCCGATTTCGTCTCCTCCTGCCTGGTGGCTTGCCCGGCGGTTGCGCGAGAAACTCCGTCTGCCAGCCAACCCGCCACGGTAAGAAACAAGATGACCACGGCAACAACTTGAAAACGATGGTTCGACATGACCTGACCCCGATGAAAGTTGTGCAACAACCTGCGACTTTCTACTGTGCCGCTCCAGTAATTGGCTTTGATTATAGGCCAAAGCAAATTGGGTAGTCGAGTCTTTTCTGAAGGGACGTCGTGGATTCCAGATGGCAGCCATTTGTCCCATGAAAATCCGTTCTACAGATTGCGGATCGAATTTTCCCAACCAAACATCAATCAGCGTAGGGACTTCCGACGTGAGATGCCGAGCCAATTCCCATCTCCAATGCCCACCGGCATCAGTGCAACAAGTGCGCACGACGGTTGCCGGACGGTCTTTTCCAGTCTTTCGAAAGGCAATTGCCAGGTTGGTAGCCAGTGCCACGACGTGTATTTGACGGCTTGGCAGCCTGTGCGAAGACTGGATTGGGCAGGTTGTCTCGCCTTGGAAACAGCTTCTCGCCCTTGAAACCGCGTGAAGACAAAGAATGTGGCTACCAGGAGGCCTTACTTTGGGCGATCAATTCCGGACTTGCCACCACCTTTGAGCGAATCCAGTTTGATGGCTTCAAATGATTCGCCCAACATTTCTTTCAGTTCCGACCGTTGTCCAGGCTTCAAACGGGACAGCAGACGATCGCGGGCCTGTTCCCGCAATTTGACGATTTCCCTTTCCAGTTCCTCCTGGATCTGCTTTTCATCCTTTCGCAGTTCGCGGGCTTGCGAATCGCTGATGTGCAGCAGTGTCTTGAGCGGTTCCCTGCAAAGCAGGTCGATCAGGCTACGGTGCCGCAGTTGATTTTGTAGACGAATTTGACGAAGGCGATCAATTTGATGCGGCAGTAACAGGGAATTCAATTCCCGCTGAGCCTGTTCGCGCATTTCGTTCAGCCGGGAAGCCAGATTTTTCGTATCCGTCAGATCCAGATTGCGGATCTGTTCGGCCATTCGCTGTTGAATCTGCGCGTTCAGTTCCTTCAGCTCCTGATACTGGTCGTCGACCATCTCCAGGTCCAACCGAACTTCTTCATCGGCCAGCATGCCCGCGGTACTTCGTTCTGTGTTGTACTTGCCGGCGGTCCATCCGATGGGTCGATTGAGAGCGATATCATTCAGCAGGGGGATCATGGCACGCAATTCCGGACTGGCCTCCGGACCGTAGGCCAGCTGTTTGGCGTCCCCCATGAATTGTTCGTAGTCCCCGCGGCTGGCGAAGATGCCAACGGGGCCATCGTCACTTTCGGATTTCTGTGCTTCGGAATAAGCACCGGAAAAACCAAAAGCAATCGCCATGAAAATCAGTGAGCACTTTTTCATCGCTGTTCCCTCGTTTGACGATTCAACGAATGACGTACGGTTCAGATTTCATTGTAGTGACGCTGGTCGTGATGGGAACGTCGATGTTGGGTGAATCACCAACTGACCATCTATTCATTTCCTGCGAGCGGCCAAATTGCCTGGATTTCGTTGGCGACCGATCGTGGGCGGGCCGGCCATCAACCTTCTTCGGCGCAAGACGGGAATGAATTCGAATTTGTCGACATCGAATAAACCGCGATCACTCAATTTCAACTGGGGGATCACCAGCAAGGCCATGAACGACAGGGTCATAAACGGGGCCCGCAGAACACCGCCCCAGGCTTTCACGTGCCGATTCAGAATGCTGTATTTGTCGGCCGTGTACTGGCAGGATTCGGTGGTCATCAATCCCGCCACGGGTAACGGCAGGATGTCTATCGTATCGTCGCAGGCCGCAGACAGTCCGCCGCGTGCGTTGACGACCGCGTTGATCGCGTTACCCAGGTCCTGATCGTTGGTCCCCACGGCGACGATGTTGTGCGAATCGTGAGCGACCGACGATGCGATGGCACCGCGTTGCATTCCGAATCCCGTCACGAATGCGATCGCCGGCCTGATGTTCGGCCGATATCGGTTCAACACCACCAGTTTCAACAGGTCGCGACCGGGATCCGCGACGGCCAGATCTCCAACGATGGCGGCTGGCGCAATGGTTGTCCCGGTCACCAACTGCCCATCACGTGCTTCAATAATTCGGATCCGGGAGGACTGTGCGGGAACCCGCAGGTCGTCGACGGTGATCGGAGCGGCCCGAAAATGGTTGATCGTCTCTGGAACCGTTTCCGCCATCAGGCATGTGCCGTGTTTCGCCACCAGATGGCCATCAATGTACGTTTCCTGTGCCTGGAAATCCCGCAGATCGGAAACGACCACCAGATCGGCAGGATCTCCTCGTTGCAGAAGCCCCACGTCTAACCCATAGTGGCGCACGGCGTTCAATGAAGACGCCCGCAGGACATTCATCAAATCATGTCCCTGATGGATGGCTCGCGCTGCCAACTGGTTGATGTGCCCGGACAACAGTTCGTCCGGATGCTTGTCGTCGCTGCAGAACATGCAGTCATCCGGATATTGGTCCAGCAGAGGAGACAATGCATCAAAATTTCGTGCGGCGGATCCTTCCCGGATGGCAATGCGGCAACCGACGCCAATTTTCTCGATGGCTTCATCCAGCGTCACGCATTCATGATCCGTCGTAACGCCGCAGCCAAAATACTTTTTTGCGGCCTCGCCTCTCAGTCCAGGCGCATGGCCATCGACGGGTTTGTGCCGCGACGTTGCAGCCGCGATTTTGTTGAGTACCTGCGGGTTATCCGCCAGAACGCCCGGGAAGTTCATCATCTCGCTCAGGTATCCGATCCGCGGATCATCCAGCATCTGAGCCACCGCACCGGCGTCCAGTCGGGCACCGGCAGTTTCAAAATCTGTCGCTGGCACGCAGGCCGGCGCGCCAAAAAAGAACTTGAATGGACTTTGTCCGGCGTCACGGAGCATCAAATCAATACCGGCCGTCCCGCAGACGTTGGCGATTTCATGCGGATCGGAAACGGTGGCGACCGTGCCGTGCAATACCGCCGTTCGAGCAAACTGGCTGGGCAGCAGCATCGAACTCTCAATATGAATATGGGCGTCGACAAATCCGGGCAGCAGGTATCGGGTTGTCTCCCGCTGTTCGGTGGGGTGTACATCGACGATCCGGCCATCACGCAGGGTCAATCGTCCCGGAAAAATTTGCCGGGCAACGAGGTCAACGACGTTTCCATGGATGGACTCGGGCAACTGCGACATGGTTGACCTACGCTCCCGACCTGCCGTTGTAAACCGGTTGCCCGCTGGCGCCGAATTCCTTCAGAACATCGACTGCCTCCTCAACCAGGATGTTTTCCATGACACGAATTCCCCGATCCCGCAATTGTTGTTGCCACTGTGGATGGATCGGGCCCTCATCGAAGCCGGTCAGTTGTTCGACCTGCTGGCCTGTCGCTCCAATTACCACCGAACGTACGCCGGACCAGGGAATGGCACCAAAACACATGGCGCAGGGGCGGGCATTGACGACCAGTTGGTGGGCCGGCAGCTGCGGACCACCCAGATCGAACGTCTTCAGCACGCACTGAGCCAACGAGATGGCCAATATTTCCGCGTGGGCCGAGGAAACGTTATCCGGTACCACTCGGTTGACGCCCAACGCCACCACGCGGCCACTTTCCTCTTCGAAAATGCCCGCCGCAAAGGGACCCCCGGTCTGTCGTTCGAAATTCAATCGCGAAAACCGGATGACGACTCGCATCCGATCGGGCACATCGGCAATCTGAGCCGGCAGTTTCTGAAACTCCCGAACCAGCCAGTCAGGTTGCGTCAGTTCGATTTTTGACGGCAGCTTCAAGGCGATGGTCTTTCAATCAACGGGGTTCATCCCGGTCATTCAAAAAATCGAATCGTACATTTCCTGGTTGAAACCGACGATCAATTTGCTGCCGTACACCAGGGTTGGCGCCCGCAGATTTCCGGTGGGTCCGAGCATCAGCTTCAGTAATTCATCTTCGCCGGGTTGGTCCTTCTTCAAGTTCAGCCGCACCACTTTTTTGCCTTTGGCGACGTACAATTCACCCGCTTTGGCTGCCAGTTCCAATGCTTCCTTCTTCTGGAATGTCTGTTTCTTCGCATTGACCTCGGTGGCGGGCTCGATACCTGCATCCGCAAGAAACTCCTGCGTCCTGGTACAGGTTTTTCAGCCAGGCCGGTGGTAATACCAGCTCAGTTTGGCCATCGGATTCTCCGTTAATTCTGAACTCGGTCTGATGGATTTGCCTATTCGCGAGCCTGCCGAGTCAGGCTCGTGATTGGTTGTCCACCAGTCTAGCGTCCCCGTCACGGACGAACAGATGCCGGTCGTATTGCACCTGCCGTCGACCGACAACTTTGCGTGTATGTGATCCTTGGATGGGATTCTTCCACGCCGCGGGCCGCTACGCGGCGCGCTGGACGGGAAGACATTCGTTGCAATTCGGTGGCTTGTCAGAACTGACATGACACGGGGCCAGATTACCAACCAACCGGATCGCTGAAGCCGTGCGTGTTCTGCGATCCGTCAAATCCGCCTGGAGCGGGCACTTGCCCATTTTCAGAATTCATGTTCATGGCCCCCGCCGGATGCAACAACAACGGCCTACCGACCGATCCACTCGAAGCATGCCCTCGCATGCCCTGCGAGCTTGTACGGTCGTGCAAGACAATTTTGAAAATGATCTAAACTTCGTCAAAGCTATCGGGCAAGCCGGCCCGGTTTGTCGCGAAAATCTCCTCTTCCTCCAGAACGGAACTGGGTTTCCCAAAACTGACACGAAGGCCGGTAACGATCAGCGCAATCGACTGCCAGCCAAATCCAAAAACCGAAAACACGGCGCCTATCGTTGCCACCCACATCATGATGTTGCCAACCAGGCTTTGTTGACGTGGGAAGCCGGCGTACAGCACAATGCTGCGGTCAAAATCCAAACTACGGTAGAAGCTTGCCATGCGGTTGTAGGTTTTATTGTCCAGCGTTTGAGAATAATACCAGAAGTCCGCATCCAGCCTTCCGGTGCGGATTCTTTCGTCCAATACCTTCCGGTCCGGCACATCGGCAAAGCAGACGATCACGGCGCGATAATTCTTCGTCAACGACCGCAGTTCGCCGGGGAAAAATGGCATGTAGACGCGCTCCCATTCACCATCCTCATCCTGATCGTAACTGACAAAATGCCGCCCCCCCTTGAAGTCTGTGAGCGTTAATCGGTAGAGGTTGTCCGGTATACGTTCCAGCAGCTTGCCGCACCGAATTTCGGGTGGCGTTTCATTCTGTGCCTGGGCCTCGATGCCGGCCTGAAATCCCAGATAGGCCAGAAACGCGCAGACGATCGTCGAGCAAACGCATAGCAGCATGACGATTAGTCGATTCATCGGGCTGATACCGGCGGACGATAGGAGGGAACGGAGATCGCGCGGAACGATCCTGAAAGTCTAGGTTTTGCCTGAATTCGACTGGTTCAGATGTCGCAAAACGACAATCGCCGATCCCCTGCCGAATCCGGTTGTAACGATCAGCGGCAAAGAATCGCCGGAAAAACCGATTCAGGGACTGGAACCTGAAACCCGGGCATTCTGGATAGCCGCCTGCAGATCAGACTCTGCCGAGCCCGTAATATTGTTGTTAACCAGAGTGCGAAGCTGCTGGAACATGCCGGTGATCCGATCAAGTTCGCGTTGGTTCAGCGTGGAATTCCTGAGACGGGATTCTTCATTGGCCAGGCGGATCTTCAGATCCTGCGGCGATTCGAGGCGTTGGAACTGACGGAACATCGATTTTGCGGTTTCCAGTTGACCCGTGTCCAGGGCACTCCGGATCTGCACATCGAACAATTCACGCTGGGCAACCAGATTCAGGATTTCGATCTGAAAACCCTGAGCAATACCTTCGGCATTCAGCCGCGCTTCGTCATCCGGAACTCGTGTGACGACCTGCTCGTACAGTCCCGGGATCATGGGCAGTTTCATCAAGGCCCGTGAACCTCGCTTGACGTATATCAATCGCAACCCCTGCTCGGCGGGCGGAATGTCAATCATTCCTCGCCAGTCGGTCAGTCCGAGAAATTCCGATGGGTCTTGACGGCTTTCACCGGGATCGCGGGAATAGATCTCGTATCCACTGAGCGGCCGCCCGTCTTCGTCGCGGGAGATCAGTTTCAACTGCGTAGACGATTCGGGCGGGCGGATCACGAGCGCAAGTTTCTGGGCTTTCTTGCTGCTGCGGCCACCCAAGGCGGAACGTTGACGGGAGTGCACTTCGCAGACAAGCCGGGAGCCGGTCTGTTCCTTGACGGTGAGAAAGGTGAACGGAATCGCTTCCTGTTGAGCCAGGTCGCCGTTGCGATCCACTCGTCGGATGATCGGTAGAAATCGATCTTCAGGACGGATCCAGACGGGAGAATTTTCGATCGCAGTGACCGTCCCATCCCAGGGGTCTCCCAGCACGCAGGTGTTGACCGCCCGTGCTCGTACGAAAACATCGCCATCTTCAGATACCCGGTCGATGCGCGCCAAAGGCATGAAGACTTGCTGAATGCCGTAATAGAGCAAACTGGTCAGGTCGCGACTTTGCGGACACGTCCGATCCAGCGTGGCTCCCCACTGACCGGTCTGAACATCAAACTCTCGTACCCGATAACGAATCAAGCCACTCTGTTCGGTCAGACAGACCGCAATCAATTTGTCGAATCCGGACAGTGGTTTCGATTCCGCCAGATCCGGAATGTCGGTTTCCTGATCCATGAAGCGGAGCAGTCGGTTCCGCCAATCCAGCGGGGCCGATTCCACCTGTACGTCCCAGGCCGAGGGATCGGCCAGTTCGGCTCGTTGCATGATGCCGCTGGCAATCTGGGGCAGCGAGGAGACGATTTCTGGCGACGAACGACTGCAAATCCAGACCAACACCCGGTAAGGCCGAGACTCCCACGGGCGACGAAACGTCTCGTCTTCCTGGGCTCCCCCTCTCGCCGTAATGCCATACAGCATCAGCCAAACCAGGCAACAGGTGGCTGTGATACCAGACCTTCGATTGGCAAGCCAGCGAAAACCGGTGGAAGAAGTCAACACGTACAACTACTCACCCTTCTCCGTTGAAATGATTCGCCAGAATGCCGCGTTCTGGTACAGGTGCACCGGTTCTCGCAGAATGCCTTTCAGGTTGTCGCGAAAGGCATAGTGTTCCTTGATCTGCCACAGTGGGATTACGGCAACATCATTGACCACCTGGCGGTGGATGCTGCGAAGGATCTTGCCAACCCGTTGCCAGCTGTCCGCAAAACCAAGTTGGTCCATTTTCTGTTGCACCGGAGCGCTGATCCGGCTGACGATGCCTTCCCGACCGAACAGTCGTTCCGCATCGGTCAAAGGTTCCTGAAGCATGATCTGATAGTACAAAAAATCCCAATCGTCGTCCGGAGGAACCACCCTTCCCTCCTCCAGCGGACGAAGAACCACGTTCATTCCGATGGCATTCCACATCTGCTGAATATTGTCACAGGCCAGCTTGGAGGTCTCATCCTGGCCATGGGCCAGCACGATCGTGGGGAAATCCATTTGGGGATCGGCTTCGCCCTGCTTGACCCTGGCACTGATCTGCGTCTCCAGGACCACTCGGGCCAGGACCATGCCCAGGCGTTCGTTGAAGGGCTGCGGTACGACGCTCAGATTGTAACCGTAGGAGAGTTGATCATTTTCCTCAGTACCAATTGGAAACGGCCCGCTGATGACTTCGCATCCGCTGATATCCCTGCCGCCGCAGATGGTTTCTCTCAAGATCAACTCGCGATCGATCGCCTGCTTCAATCCATTGCGAAACGCGCGATCGCGAGTGAATTCGTTTCGCTGATTGGGGACCAGCATATGCACGGTCGGAACGATGTAGGCTCCCACTTCGATGCCGGCCGTCTTTTCCAGACGTCCCAGGTCCGCAGGGAATATGCGATCGACCGCGTCGATTTCTCCCGCGATCAAAGCGCCAACCGCCGCCGACGACGAGGGAAATTTCCATTCGATGATCTGCGGATGTTGCGCACCGGCCAAATCGGGATAGGCCGGGTTTTTTTCGTAAACCATGACCTGTTCGTTTTTTTCGGCGATCTGGTAGGGCCCATTGACCGGGTCGGTGGCCGACGACGTCCCGTACGGGAACTGGAACAGCGCCTCTGGCCGGACGTACGCGGTTTTCAGTTTTACGATCACGCTGCGATCATTTTCAATTTCCACCGTATCCACGATCCGGGCGTAAGGAACATCGTATTCGTCGGAGAAGATGGAGCCGCGAGCCAGCAATCGACGCGATAATTCGTAGGCGTTGATTGGGGGAACCGCAAATCCCGGTGGATCGGGCAGGAGGGTAAATCAATAAATGAAACCGTTGTCGTCGATCTGTTCCAGCTGCCCATTCAGGAATTCGTATTTGCCCCCGTCGTCGCCCGGGCCGGCGAATTCCACGACCCGCCGCCGGGTAAGTCTGCCGACGCGATGCGCGCCCCAGTTATCCAGTTGCAACGGATCGGCACCCGCATCTCCTTCACTGACCCCGACAAATACAATCGGGTACTGTTCGACGGTCCGTTCGAACAGCTGCCTGGTTTCCGTCCGACCCGGCAGGATCGACTCGGCGCGACGAACGGTCAGGTGCGCCTGCTTGCCCTCGCCGGCATTCAGCAATCGTTCCGCTTCGGCCAACAGCTCGTCGCTCTTGAGCCGAACCTGTTGCCGCCATTTCTCCGCCAGATCCGAGGCTGCCGTGCCGTAGCGAAATTCCAGGTTTTCCACGGCCGCCCGCACCTGGTCAAACTGCTCGGCGGCATATTTGGAGGCAATATTCTTGTCCAGACAGTCCAGAATCAGATCCAATGGTCGTTTGCTGATACCGGGTGCGGTGAAATTGGGATCCCGTTCGTAGATGTCTTGAAACATCGTCAACGCCAATTCAAAATTCCCGGCCAGGTAGCTCTTGGCTGCGTCGCGGAACAACAGGTTCTGAATCGTATTGGCCACCGACGGATCGCCCCGTCCGCCATGGTCGTAAATGTACAACAGGTTTCGAAAGGCCTTGCCATATTCTTCCTGCCGGATGAAATCGTTGGCTTCCGCCCGCAGAAGGTCATTGAAGGATCGGTATTCGGCGATGTTCTGGAAGGGAACCTGTAGACGATCGTCGCTCAGGTCGGGAGCTTCGAAGATCAGCACACCCTGGGTTGGCAACGGGTCAGACAACGGTTCCGGCAGAGGCTTGATCTCAATTTCGATATTGCCATTGATATCGTCCAATCGAAGCAGATCAAAAGGCTCCTGTTCTACCAACGGAATCTGCACACGGGTGGGTTCTGCATCCTGCGCGAAGGCCGCCGGCATGCCCCGCCATCCCGCCAACGTCAGGATCAGGCAAACCAGCGTCCCGATTTGTACGACGCTTGCGTCACAACGGATCCCGATGGCGAACGGTATTTTTTCAGCAGTCGTTACCGGCAACGTGATCATTTCGATAACTCAATCCGCAGACAGGTCAACACGGTGGATCGTCCCATCTCGACCAGCGAAGAAGATCCAGGAATCAGCGTTTACCGGCAAGTGCACAATCGGCTGCCCTAATCCCGTTTCCTTCAGAACGGCCCCGGTCTCCGCATTCAGGGTGACCAGTCTCCCGTCTTGGAAAAACAGCTGCACCATGTTTTCCGCTACCTGTGGCGAAGCGGCCAGGGAACCGTCGCTGATTTCCATCGACCAACGGTTGGTCAGGTTGGAATCAAAGCAGGCCAGGCGGCCGTTATCCAGTCGTACGAAAACCAGGTCGCCGGAAGTCCAGGGTCCCGCCAGCGACCGTCCGGAAAGTTCAACTGAAGCCAGAGGTGCAAAACGGTTGTCGTCGGCACGGACCGAAATCAGCTTTTCTACCTCTTGGCCGTTGATGATGGCGTAGACCGTGCCTTCGATCGCTGCCAGCCCCAATTTCAACGTGCCTTTCAAGGTGGTCTGTGCTGCCTTGCGCAACACCTGCGGATCCGAGGCATCGATCAGGAAAAGATCGGCATCGGCCCCGACTACGAAGAATCCGTCGTTCGTCGCCGTCGGTTGTTTCCAATCCATCGGTGTTCCCGGTCGGACCGGCGGAAGAAATGGCGTCCCCACAATCCTGCCGCTGCGAGGATCGATGCGGACGATCTGTCCCTGTCGGGACGGCACGATCAGATGTTCCTTCATCAAGATCGGCCGGCAGGCTGCCTGATCCGCCGGTTTGGGCAAACGAAACAACTGGCTGACGCCGCGCTGGCCATCAATAAACAGCACGTTGGGTTGACCGGGTGGTCCGATCGCCACCTGGCTTCCATCCGACAAACCAAGCATCTGATCGAACAGCAGGTCTTCAGCAATATTGCTGGCCTTGACCTCGTCGGTGGCGATCTGGTCCTGGGTGTCGCGGGCGTTGATCTTGAACAGATCTCCCTGGCTGGAAACCGCCGTGATCTGTTCGCCGTCAACCATCGGTGAGCCAGCCAGTGGACCACCCAGATCCGTGCGCCAACTCGGTTCGAGAGTTTCCGCATCCACGGCGGAAATACTGGTCGTGGCTGATCCGAACCGCTTGCGAACGTGCATGATTTCATCACCAAACTTGCGGATGGGTCCCACGAAGTAGTCATCGGAATTTGAAATGTGTTCCCGGGTGAATGTCCCCAGCCCCGGCTGACCTTATAGCGCATGATGCCCTTGACCCCGATCCACAGCTGGCTGCCGGCGGTGGTCACGTAAGCCCGCGCTCCATCCCGGTTCTCGAATCTCTCTTCCGCCAGAATACGAACCGGGTTGGCTTCTTCGGCCGTATTGAGTTCCAGGATTTTCAGGTCACCGGATTCCGAAGTGATCAACATGAACCGCCCAAAGCGGGTCAATGGATTGGTGACAATCCCTCGGGTGACACGGCGTATCCGTTGGACCAATTCCAGGTTGATGCCGTCTTCCCCGGGGCGGAGGATGTTCAGATCGCAAATGCCAGACTGATTGACCGGCACCAGAATCATGTTGTTCCAGACCACGGGGGGAACGGAAATGCTGCCCCGGTTGTGTCCCAGATAGAACACGTCACGACAAACCAGATCGTCCGCCGAAAGCAGGTAGAGGTTGGAATAGAAGCCGGGCTGAATGACCAGCCCCGATCGCGGCGCAAGAACCATTGGCACGTTCGCCGGTTGCGGAAGTTTGACTGCTGCCAGAACCTTTCCGGCCGAAAGTTCCATCCGCAGCAGTTGGCCACTTTCGCAGGTCAGGTAGATTGACTGTTCATCGAACTGAGGTTCCAGAAATGGCTCGCCAATTTCGTTCCGCCAGACGATGGTGCCGTCCCGGGATTTCACCAGCATCAGATCGTGGTGCGTTGGATCGGAGACAAGCACGTGATCCGGATCGACCACCAAGGGCTGAATGTCGGTCTGGTATCCGGTGAAGTGCCGCCATTTGACGGAGCCATCGCCAACATCGACACCGTAGACCGCACCATCGGCCAGTACCGGGACCACCTCACCCGTCAGGGAGGAAATCGGAGACCCGTTCCGGGATGCCAGTACGATGGTCGATTGAATCGGGGACGCTCGCGGGCTTGCCGACGACTTCACGTCCGCCTCGACCGGCTTGACCAGTTTAACCTCCTGCTCGCTGACCAACCGCATTTCCGATTGCAATTGTTCGTTGGCGCGGAGGTCGCCGTAGGTCCGAATCAACTGGTTGTATTCGGCAAAGGCGTCATCCGTTTCACCCTGATTCCGAAACGCTTCGATCCGGGTCAGCGCCTGTTCGAAATCCGCCTGTTTGCGAATCAAACCGTCGCCCTTGGCGATTTCTTCATCTATATCGTCCAGAATTTTGGCAACGATCGCCTGTTTCCGCTTGCTGTTGGGAATGTAGACCCGATTTTCGACCAGGGCCTTGGCCTGTTTGGCCTGCTCCAGCTGCTCGATCAATCCCGATTTGGTATCCTGCCGCGTCGCCCGCTGCGCCATCGCCAACGCGGAATTGGGCAGCATGATCTTCAAATCCTCTCGCAACGGTTCGAGGTCGATCGAATCGTCTTCGATCAGTCTGGGCAGATAGGTACTGGCCCGCACGATCGTTTCGTCCCAGTTTTTCTGTTTGTACGTTTCCGCCAGTAAGGCGTGTACGCGGGTAACCTTCGCCTTGGGGGCATTCTTGTGAGACGGGTGTTTGTCCAGAAACTCGTCGAATTTCTTGATGGCATCGCCATACGTCCCGGCTTCAAAGCTGCTCATCGCCGCATCGAAGCGATCTTCTGCGGAGATCAAGGAGAGCACAAACACCAACAGCGTTCCGACAACCAGCAGCAGACCCAGCGTGCCGAAACCGATGAACAGCCACTTGGTGGCCCACTGGTCACGACTGTCAATCTTGCCGGCGAAACCGGTGCTGTGCCGACCGGCCGGCTGGGCGAACGAAGAATAATCATCCGCTGCCGCACCGGCATCCGGAAATCCATGTTCGTCATCGTAGACTTCGGGTTCCTCCACAACCGTCGGGTCCGGCGGTTCGTAAACTACCTCCTCTTCGACCTCCTCGCCGGATGCATCCGCATCTGCTTCTTCGGCGGCTGGCAGGAGCAGGGCCTCATCGGAATCCTGTTCCGGTTCGGGTTGCGGTTCATCCGGCGGCGGTATTTCATCGACCGCCTCGGGTTCCTGATCATCCGGATCCAGTACGCCGGCCAGCAGATCGTCCACTTCGTCCTGGACACGGTCGGCTGGCGGCTCCGGCACTTCCGGTTCTTCGCCCCGTTTCAATTGCAGCGCCTGATCTCTGGTTAGAAATTCCTGCTTGACCAGAAAGGAAAGGATCTGGTTGACGGAGCTGGACTTGTCCGGATTCTCGACGCGGCGGCGCAGCTTTCCCAAGACGACGGGATCAATCGTGCCCAGGGCTTCCAGTTTTTCGATTAACGACTGAGGTGACATTGCAACTTGGTTCTGCGATCGCCAGTGTTTATGTTTTCAGCACGGTTAGTAGTCGACATCGGTGACCACCGTTTCGATTCGTCGCATGCCAACCGAATTGGCGGTGTCCAACACCTTGACCACCTTGCTGTGCAAGGCATCCACGTGGGCCCGGATAATCAGACGTTCTGCTCCGGCGATCTCCCTGGCATCGCGCAGCGTATCGCGCATTTCGCGATCGCTGGGAGCTTCGATTTCTTCCGTGTCCCGCGTTCGAATATAAAAGGTGTTGGTCTGATCGATGATCACTTCGACAAAATCGTCTTCGTTTTCCTTGGGTTCGACCACGTTCTGACTCGGATCTTCGACTTCGGAGTGAGCCTGTTCGAACGACTTCCGCAGCGTGAACGAGGCGGTCACCATGAAGAAAATCAACAGCAGGAAGACGACGTCGACCATCGGCGTCATATCCAGTTCGTCTTCCGGCAACTTTTTCCCGGCACCGAAATCGATGGCCGGATCGGGATCTTCGGCTTCCGGCTCAAAGCCTTTCCAGGCCGTCGGCTGCCCCGTGGACGAACCGCTTTTCGATCGCCTCGATGCCGTTGGCGATCCGCCAGCCGATGGCTCCGATATATGGTTTTCCTCGGGAGAATTTCTGAAATCCTCCCGCGGCGGGGTCAAACCGAACTCCGATTGGGAGTCCTGTTCACGATCCGGTTCTGACTTGTCGCCGTTCATCCGCTCCGCGCCTATTCCTCTTCTACGCCAAAATAGACCTTGCGGTTCAAACCCAGCTCCGAACTGGCGATGCCACGTTTGATCGTTTCAATATCACCCGCCCGTACCTCGCCGGCGGCCTTGATCAACACCGCTTCGACCGTCGGCCGATTGGAGATTTCCGTTTCCACGTAGTCGGCCACTTCCGCTTCGATATCGAGCGGGCTCTCGCTGGTCAATTCCGAAGCCGAGTCCAGCGCCTGACCTTTGAAAATCCTGGCCTGTCCTCCGGGCTCATCGACCGTGACCACCAGGATCACACAGTTCTCTTCCGCAATCGTGGTACCGCTGCTCGCTCTGGGCAGCGGCACCGGGATCTGGGCATCCATCTTGGAGACCACGACGAAAAACGCCAATAACAGAAACGTGATGTCAATCATTGGAGTGATGTCCAGATCGGCGTCTTCGGTTTTTGTCCGTCGGGCCTGAATATCGACGTCGAAATCTTCAATCGTGGTCATGAGTGTGCGTGGGTGGTGACATCAAATGGCAGGACCGAATTCTACGAGCTGACCGGAAAGCGAATCGTGGCTTCCTTGAAAATCTCCAGGAACTGGTTCAGTCCGTAGGATACCAGGTCTTCCATCTTTCGAATTTCAACATTGATGTAGGCCGTGCACAAAACCAGCGGAATGGCGATCGCCAAGCCACAGGCGGTGGTGATCAGCGCGAACTGAATATCCTGGGCCAGTTGAGATGGGTCGACCGCCTGGCCGGGTACGGCCAATTTCGCAAAGGCCCCCATCATGCCGATCACCGTGCCCAGCAACCCAATCATGGGGGCGGCCTTGATCACCGTGTAAACCCAGCTCAGACGATACTCCAGATCCTGAAGGACGTCCCGCTGAAACCGGTCGGCGACCAGTTTCTTGACCTTGCCAAATCCAAGCGGGCGGCTCTCCAGCCCCAGCTGCGACAGTTGGCACAAGGCGCGGCGGTCCCCCTCACAGACCTCGATCGCCTGTTCGTAATCGCCGCGGGTCAGCGGATCCTCGACCGCTTCCAGAAACGTTGACTGCTGTTCTTCCGATTGAAATTGCTTCTGGCGAACTCGAGTGAATACCATGACGACGCTATACGCGCCCCACAGGGCCACCAGAAACAACACCAGGTAGATGAAGTAACCTACGAACTGAAAAATCGTATCCATCTGGTCTTCGATTCCGCTCCGCTCTAATGGTTCCGTTTTGAGAGTCGTCCATTATGGTTGGCCGGTCGCCAATGCACACCGGACTAATCCAATATTCCGGCAGGTCATGCCGTTTTTTACGCGTCGCGGATCACGGACACCTTTTCGGACACCTGTTGAAAGACTGGCCGATATCCGGTTCCGGATGATCATTGATACTCCACGCCGGTGACCTGGAAAAGGAAACCGTTGCCGTCTGAAACCACCTTGAACCGGGTTCGCCGAACCTCTGCCAGTTCCCTGCCCTGCTCCTGCAAGTACTGTCCTTCGGCCTGACGAAGCAACTGGCGGGTGGATTCCGGGTAGAATTGGACCGTGAATTTTTCCTGGAAGTCAACGCCGTTACGGCGGGCGAGCGATTCGTCCCAACGTCTGAGCCGCTGTTTTTCGTGGACAAAGAACAGCGTCTTGTTTTCAGCCTGGCGGCTGGTCGGTATGACTTCCGCCGCATTTCCGACGTTGCGGATGCGGACGACATCGTTACTGGTATTGGAGACCACCCCGATTTCGATGTCAAAAAAACTGAGCTGCTGAGCGTATTCGTTGATGTTGGGGGTGTCGTATTCGATCTTCCAGCGCTTGTGTTCGGGTACTCCCTTGAAATTCCCGGTGCCGGGTCCGCCCTCCCGCGAACCGAAGCCTCCACCTTTGCCCATTTGGGCGGCGTCCCCATCCCGCGCCTCGATGCTGGCCCGAACCGAAGACACGGCGTCAGTGATCGCCTCCAACGCATCGGCCAGCTGGGGTGTTTCGACCTCCGGGAATTCCTCCACGCCCGGTTCAAAAACGTCGTCCGCAAAACCTTCCGGTTTTTCATTTCCAAACGAAGCGTCCACAACAAAACTGTTCTGAGTCTGGGCTCGCCGGTCCATGATCATCGTCAGCCAGATCAGGAACAAAATGGTGACCAGCGTGCCCACTACCATCAGCGAAGCAATCAGAAACGCATTGACCGCATCAAATGACGAGACGGTCGTTTCGATGGAGGCGTGTTGTCGTGATGGCGTGCTCATCAATGTTTGCCGTGGCTTGACGCAGGTTCGCTGGCTGCCGCGGCCGGCTAATGGGAGGTGACCTAATCCAGCAGCTCGGCTCCCGGTCGGATCTTCAGAAACCAATCGGTCCATTCGCGTTTAACGCGTTGATATTCAATATAGTCCGGATCGTCCGACACCTGGATCGAATCCAGCTTGCGACTGATCAATCTCAGTCCATTGTGGGCTTCGGCACAGATTCTCAGGTCCGGATCGCCCACGCGTATATCAGCGCGGGTACGTTATCCATGTTCTGTTGTCGAGACAGTAATTTGATCGCGATCAATCGACGAAAGTAATTGCGATCGGAAACCAGGCTTCGTAGACGACTCAATTGCTGTCGACGACTGGTGTTCGGATCGTCGGCCAACTGACCAATCGCCCTGGTCAGCGAGTCCTGAACCAATTCAAATTGCTCTTCGTCGATATCGTCGCTGTCGAGCAATTGCAGCACGTCATCCAGGCCACGTATCACATCAAACGACTTGACCTTGCCATCCACCAGGTCCAGTCGCACGTTGGGCTTCAGGCCAATGCTACCGCTCAGATTGCCTTCTCCGCCCGGCAGGATCAGAATCTCGCTGCTGCGGACCAGGAACAGGACGGCGAAACAGGTCGTTTCGAAAACATTGCGCTCACCGGTTTGACCGCGTTGGAAGCTGCCATCTTCCAGTTGTTTTCCTTTCAGTGAACGGACGCCCTGATCGTACCAGTCCGGAATCTCCTTGACCGATCCTTCGGCTTTCTCGCGAAAAAAGGCATACCTTTCCAGGGCATACAGGTAGTAATAGCCCCACCGCT
>CAWKOT010000004.1:0-662292 GCA_963851305.1 Pirellulaceae bacterium
TTTGTGGATATAATGCCGATCAAGGAAATATCGTGCTCAACGGACCTTCTAACAACAATTGGCCTGACAGCTTTCCCGTCGAATTGCCGTTTACCGCTTTCGGACATAACGTGGGCCACAACTCAAGTGACTGAGCCAGATTTGAACCCGGCAGATGCGACGGTCTGGTGGGAATTCATTTCCGCACAAAACGGGCTCGAACCGTCGACACGTTGGGCAGCGATTTTGACACGATACTCCACGTTTATTCTGGAACGGCGCTGAATTTTTTGCGGACCTTGTACTGGTAGCCTCCAATGACGATACGCCAGTTGATGTTCGAAGTCGCGTAAAGTTTCCTCTAGTTGCCGGGGAAAAATACTATGTTCGCGTAGCAGGATACGAGGGTGCTGAAGGGAAGATCGTACTGCGGGGTTCGTTCCGCCGCCCAATGACGATTGGGCTGACACCATCAATGTCGCTCTACCGTTTGCCACAACAGGAACCAACGTTGGGGCAACCGTCCAGGTGACTGAGCCAGATTTGAACCCGGCGGACGCGACGGTTTGGTGGAATTTCTACTCCCCGAGGCCGGAACGGTAACCGTCAACACGTTCGGTAGCGATTTTGATACGGTGCTCGTTTACTCTGGATGGGCTGAATTTTTCGCAGAACTTTTTCTGGAGGCCGAAAATGACGATGCCGGGCAGGTTTGCAAAGCGAGGTGACGTTCGACGTAACTGCCGGAGAGCGTTATGATATCCGCGTTGCCGGCTACTTGGGTTCGGCAGGGGTTATTTCGCTGAATGGTTCATACGGTTGTGTAATTCCTGGCGATGTCAATCAAGACGGCCTTGTCAACCTGCTTGATGTCGATCCATTCGTAACCGTGTTGAGCGATGGGTCATTTCAGTGTGAAGCCGATATCAATCAGGACGGCGTCGTCAATCTGCTGGATGTCGATCCATTTGTGGCACTGTTATCCGGTGGGTAACTCGTTAAAATTCCCGCAATGGGCGATCCAAATTAAACCAGATGTCGCAACCCCGATCTCACTGGTCGGGGTCTTTTCATGCCTACAACTCTCACTGCTCACTCCACAACAACGGAATGCCTTTCCACAGCTGACGCAGACTTAGCCATCGTGTCGACCGTTGGACTTGATGAACAAACGATACGCCGATAAATCGTGTACCAGGAAAAGAACGACCAGAAACGTGACCAAGGCCGTTTGCTCTAAACAAAGATAACCCAATACTGAAAAAACTACCGCTTTGAGCGGTTCACAATGGAAGCCACCGACTTTGCCGGTGGTGACTCATTCTGCGATCACGGGCAGGCGGGAATCCATGAATTGCACACGGACACCTATCTTGAGAGGATGGATTCCAATGAATGAGCAAAATCAGAAATGCGACAAAGGTCCTCATGCTTCATCGTGCAATGGAATGAAGATTCGCCAGAACCGGAAATCGAAGCGGTCCGCCAGATGCACAAGGCAATACACGGTCGCGATCTGACGCCGGAAGAATTAGCACGAGTTCGCGCCGTTGCGAAATGGTTAGACAAGCCGAGTAAATCGTTGGCCGGGGAATCACGACCAAGAAACGCCAGGAAATGGACGTGGGTAATAGGATCTGACACCGTAGCAACAGGCAAGACTGGGCGGTTTCTCGAAGGGCATTTCAGTCGCATGTCGTTTAATCGCTCCAAATTTGAACATCTGCTTTCGATTGTCAATTCGCTTCACGCGAAGGGGCGGACCCAAGCATGCTTCGACATGCTCGCGGGTTCCCTGAAGTCTGTTGAAGCCACGGTCAAGATCGGTAGAAACCTCGCAAGCTACAATCATCGCTCCTGTCAGGTTTCCGTTCTGAAAGTCGAAAAAACCGGGAGGATCGCCCCAGTAATACCTATGATTACTTGTTTCTTCTGTTGATAAGCCGTCGTACTTGCTTCCGCCGCCCATGATCCATGACCTTTTGGCGATGTAACCCTCGGGTAGCTCCAGTATTGGAAAACTGGGCTGCGTTGGCGAGAGGCGGATTCGAAAAGGAGAGTGGCGATCTGGCCCTTTGGCATCGAAGTCAAGTTTGCGAAATTGATTATCTTCTCCCAGTATCACATCAAACTCCGCGTACTCCATGATGTACCACGTATCTACCCATGCATCATTGGCAAACCAGATAAGAGGACCGATGAAGAGCATGACGACGATGATTACGATGTACGTCGCTTTCGTTTTCATACTTCTCTCCATGTGGCCTTTAATTAATTGAAGCTGCCCGTAACCCAAATGGAATCGTCGAACTGTCTGTGACATTCCCTTCAGGTCCAGACTTCGACGGTCATGAAGTCGATGGCTGCCATCATATCCCACGATTCCAGGAACGCCGCTTATGTGCCAGAACATTTGCGACTTGACGCATGCTCGATACCATGCACTTGAGGACATTGGCGACGGTCGAGTCGCAAATCTGATAGCCGATTTTATACAGTTCACCCTGGATCCGGTCATATCCCCAGGATGGATACGCACCGGCGAATTGCAGCGTCAAGTCGACGATCGCCTGTCGGATTTTAGGTCGCCCCAGTTTTCTCCATTCGATCAGAGTGGTCCCATTTCCGGGCCACCCGTTGTCGATGCAAATGTAGAATCGTGTCCGGATTAAACAGTGTCCCTGAATGTTCGCGTTGCTTTCGGCCAATGGTTCTTCCCTTAACGGCAAGTCGGCGACGCTGGTCATCGTTGAGAAGAATTCGTTTTTTCCCGAGCTTCTCTTTGAGAACGGCATTCTCAGTTCGCAGATACTCAATCACTTCCTGTTGCTGGCGATTGATCCAACTGGCAAGGAAAATGACCATCAAGTGCCAAGGCTGCAAAATTGCATTCATGGGCGACTCGGTTACAGGTCAAGATCCTAAAGATCATCGAGACGAGTCGTGAATGAAACGGCGAACGCAAACTCGCCAGCGAATCTGCGCGGCTCCGGTTCCGATTCCAATGGTCAGGAAAAATGGAATGGCGTCGAACTGCTTTGAATCTTAGCTGAAATGCGGACCTGCTAGGCGAGCAAAACAACGATTTTTTCACGGCCAAAGCGTCGGATGACTTTTTTTTACACCACGTGTTAAGATCATGGTGAAATGTGTCTGAAGCGGCTCCATGCTCGACCCAAATGAGAAATGCCAGTAAAAGGTAATAAGTAATGAATCAGCTAGATAAATCAGCCCTAATGAAGACCTTACTCTCTGTCATCCTGGCTGGAACAGGAATAATAGCAGGATCCGCAATAGCAAAAGCAGACACATTCCAAGTTAGAGAGAGTGACTATGGAACAACCGCAGACGTAGGAACATTGGCTTGGGCAATCGATCGGGCCAATACAACATCCGGCCTCGACACCATCAGTATCAAGCCTGGACTTCAAATAAACGTGGATGGTGCCGAAGCGCTGCCCGGAACTAACACTTTTCTTGCCCGTTTCACAGAGTCTGTAGATGTTCTAGGTAACGGGGCAAGACTGGTAGGCAACCCTACCTACGTCACGACAGGTGGACTGATTGCGACGAAGACCAATATTGTTAGCAGCCCCTACGGTCCAGCGATAATCAATGGCGATGTCATCCAAATCCCCGGCTTCAACTTCGCACAAATTGGCACACCCGGCAACGATAACTCCTCGATCAGCGTCAATATCTCCGATCTGGGCGCGGACGGTCTGGCAACCTTTGCCCAGGCGAACGAAGGCGCGCAATTGACCGTGACCGGCGGGGCCTTCGACAACATGGTTAACTACACAGACCTTAAAGCGGCCGGTCGCCCCGTTTTTCAGGCGAAATCTGGCTCTACTCTGAATCTGTCCGACATCTCGATAACAAACAGTTTCCCGTTCCAAGGTACTTTGGATGCTACGCCAGATTACTCCATCTTCTTTGGTGTTATCCAGGGAGAAGACAGTACTCTAAACCTTGAGAATAGCTCAATTAATGACTCCTTTGGAGCAGGTGCGATCGCCTGGAATGGTGGGACTGCCAATGTCGTTTCTTGCATATTCAATGATTCTGGTGGGCTTTCGATTGCAGATGGAACGACTGAAGAAGGGGTCCTCAACCTGGTCAACAGCATCGTCTAGATGACAGGGGGGGACGATCTTTCCCAGACTCAACGTATTCAAGCGGCAGTAGGGGGAGAAGCCAATATTATCGCCTCCTCAGTGTTATACGAGGCGTCCAATACGTCTTCGACGGGTTGTGACACAGTTTCCTATCTATGTAATGGGATGCCCCTGACGGCCACCCAGGAAGGGCTTCTGAATTTCAATTCCAGTGTCGCACTTCCACTGAATGCTGAGTTTGCTTTTCCCGGAGACGATTCCTATTCAGAGTTTTCATCGGGTAATCTTATCGCTGATCCGTTTTCCTACGTTGCTGCGACACCCACTCAAAACGGTAACACCGTTCAGGTTCTGTTTGACAATGGAGACATCTTAACCGAAGGAGACACCTATGATTTGATAGGTGATCCCGAGTTAACCTTCTTCAATCCACTTCCCAATGGTGCGGTACCACTAGCTGATGGCGTACTGGTCAGTGTGATTCCCGACGCTACGCCGGGGGGAGCGAATCAGCTAATTAATCCCATTGATGATTCGCCCATCACCACCGATGTATTTGGCAATCCTCGCACCAATGATTTGGGATTCCGTGACATTGGGGCTGTCCAGGTGCAAGGCGAACTAGGCGATATGAACTGTGACGGAGCCGTAGACCTGCTGGATGTAGATCCGTTTATCCTGGCGATATCCGATCCTGCCGGATACGGAGCCGCCTATCCTGACTGCGATATCAACCAGGCCGACTGCAATCAAGATGGTGTTGTCAATTTGTTAGATGTTGATCCCTTTATTGCGATTCTTGGCGGTGGCTAAACCGCTCCGGACCGGGTGGATCAACCCACGGCTCCCACAGATGGCAACGCAGCAGCTTGCCAGTACCGATCCTAATCAGTACCGATAAATCGGTCCGATTTTTGATTCCTTCCGCAGTGATCCCGATCGTACAATTCGAACCGTTCCTCCTCGGGCAATGACTAATTCCGCCACGTCATCCATCACGTCGTCAACATCTGAATGGTTGAGATCAGATTCGGTAACGGCACCGGTCTGCCAGTCGACATGGCCCCGTAACGCAGCGTCTTCTTCCAACAACAGCAGCTCCACTCGTCCGCTGTTAGCCTCGCGGGCAATGTCGGAGACAACGACCGAGCCTTTCCCATTAGCCTGGGCATCGCCCAGCCGTCCAATATACTCGTTTAAATGTTTGTCGAAATATTGCTGCATCACCTCCCAGCTGGCCACGCGAAGCTCAGCGATGGACATCGAACCCGGGTCCTTTTGAACTCCCTGATCCATCAGAAACCGATCGTCGGACGGTTACGTTCCAAGCGTTGATCCGTTGCGGGTGATGGAAGCAAAAAGTCGGTGGACTTTGGCCGCTCAGCCGCAATAGAAGCACTTGGAACCGCAGAAAAGACACGGGTCAATCTGGACACGGGTTAATCTGAATTGCGGCTGCCTCTCGAAAACGGCCCCGGCAGCCGTCGTTTCGGGAACTGCCTGCGGAATGGCGGCAGGATCCTCGTCGCGTCCAGCTTTCCTTAGCCGGATTTCTTTCGTGGGAACCGGATCGTGCTCAGGTCGAATCATCGTCCGCGATACAGTACAGGTGTTTTGCCGTTCGAAGGTAGATCCGTCCGCCCGCGACCGCCGGCGTGCCCCATGCATGTTCTTGCAATTTGTTGACGTTCGTCACTTGGAACTCATCACCCGCCGCGATAACGTGAGTATTACCATTGGAGTCCATCGCGAACAAATACTTTCCATCCGTCCAGGGAGAAGCCCAGAATTCGCGTCCACCCGGTACTCGCTTCTTGTATTCGATCCGTCCGGTATCGGCATCGACACAGTGAACAATCCCCAGGCGGCGTTCGAAGAAATACAAATTGCCGGCCAAATGTGTTGGCGATGCCATCTGAATTCCGGAATCATCCGTGCGCCACTCAACATGCTCGCCGGTCTGCTGTCCGTTTCGGGGAGTGATGTCACCCGAACCACCCGGCCGTATACGAAACAGACGTCCACCTCCGTCGTCCGCGCCGCCACGATTACGCAATTCGTTACCGATGTACAGTCGGTCGCCGAAGGAGACGGGCGTTGCCGAACTGCGGCCCTTGTTCATATCCAGTTGCCAGAGCACCTTCCCGGTTGCCGGGTCGTAAGATCGGTAAACCATTCCGCCGAGGATCAGCTCATTGCGAATTGAGTTTTTCCAGATGATGGGGCTGCTGTACTGAGAGCGTTCATCACGATCGACTCGCCATAGCTCCTGACCGGATTTTGTGTCCAAGGCGGTCAAAAATGACTGCTTTTCGTTGTCGACCTGGATGAACAAGCGATCTTCAAGCAATGTGGGCGAGCTGGCAGTTCCCCACCCCGCTCTCATCTCATAGGCACCGAGGTCTTTCTGCCAAACGATATTGCCGTTCATGTCTACGCAGTGAACGCCGTTCATCCCGAAGTACGCATAGATTTGATTACCATCGGTCACGGGTGTTTCCGTCGCGTAGGTATTCGTACTGTGCCGAGGAATAGGTGGTTTACCCTTTTTAACGGTACACTCCCAGATTCTGTCACCGGTATCGGCGTCGATACACAGGACCTGATACTTGTAGCCCACATTGACCAGATCGTCGCGATCGCGTCCGTATCCTCCGTTGTGCACTTCGGGGCCGATCTTGTCCTGATCCGCTTCGTCCAGCGGAACGGCGGCGGTCATGTAGAGCCGATTTTCCCAAACAATTGGCTGGGACCAACCTTCGCCCGGAACCTGAATTTTCCATTTGATGTTGGTTCGTTTTCCGTCCACATCGGACCAGGTTATTGGCAAGGGCGCGGAAGACACCGCGTCTGAATTCTCGCCACGAAATTGTGGATAGTTTTGGCCGTGGCTGGCTTGAGTGAGAGCCGCACAAAATACAGTTGCCAGGATTGCGAGCCTTACCATGGATTTCTCAGAGGTTGCGGTTGGGAAATTTAAGATCAACACTCCGCTTGGGAGTCGAAGATTCCTAAATGGGATTTCGGACGTCCATTTCCGATAGTCAGACTGCGAATCGGTCCGCGTCAAAACGCCTTTTTCGAAATTTTGCGGAAACGCGAGCTTTTTTTTGATTTCGGGGCGTTTCCTATTAGGACAGCGCGAAGATTTTATCAATACGAGCTCGAAGCGCAAGCGAGTGGATTCTGACGTAAGTGATGCACTCGCTTGCGCGTCGAGCTTGTATTACTGGTTGCTTTCAACAAAGTGGCGCGGTCCAACTATAGCGTATTCAGTTTTGACACCGGCGACAGCGGATTTACAAGGATCTGTCTTTTGTCGCGATTGGTGCCCTCGAGAGTATTTTCAGAGTTCATGATGATGGTACCAGCCGGATGCAACAGCAACCGCCTACCGACCGATCCGCTTAAAGGATGCACTTGCTCGCGCTGCGAGCTTGGATGGTCGGACCGACCATTGGAATCTGTACAGACGCTATCGCAAAACGGTTGTGCCAGCCGGATGCAAGGGCAAGGGCAATGGCCTTCCGATCGATCCGCGAAAGGATGCACTTGCTGGCGCTGCGAGCTTGCAGGGTCGGTCCGACCATTGGAATCTGTACAGACGCTATCGTAAAACGGTACGTAGCGGCTGCGGGGAGGCAGCAAAATTCGCACGATCGAGCCCGAGGTGCTGCGCCCGTCGCTGAACAAAGATTCTGATCTCAATTGCCGTCCCAAGGGAGCGTCAGGGTCACTTCGGAAGGGGGCAGGCACATTTGTTCGTTGCAAACCTGATACGCGATGCTGATTTTGATCGTGCCCTTGCCCGTATTGCTCCCCTTCAGTTCCCGAGCGAATGTTCCTGAGGCGATCAGAATCCTATCGTCGCTGTTCTTGGGTGAGGGCGCTCCCGGGGGACGATTCCAATCGCCGACCGCCGATACGCCGGTTGGCAACTGAAGCGACAGCTGGGCGGCCGACCCACCCGCGCGAGTCGCGGGCATACATGTGCCAGCCCTCGCGGATATCGAATTGAACAACCAACGTATGCCCGTCACCGGATTTGGACGGTTGGAGATTTGCGTCGAACGAAACCGGCTGGTCGCCTCCCGCACCGGCGGTCTGGGTAGCAGTACGAGGCGGACGAGTCTTCGTGGGGCTGGCATCCGGTTCGACGTTGGAATCAGGTTGGCGAAGGTAAACCCAAATGAAACTTGCCGATCGACTTTCCAGATAGAATTCCTTTCGCTGCTTGTCCAGCTCTTCCAGCTGGCTCACCAGTTCCTGATATCGTGCCTCGTGGCCTGCCTTGGTCTCGGCATCAAGATCTTTCGCTTCGGGGCCATAAACAAGCTGTTGCGTTTCGGTCAGCTGTTGGCCCAGTTGTTTAAGCTCTTCCTCCAACTCGGCAAAGCTCGCGGTCTCCGCCTCGGTCAACTCTTTGGTCCAGTTGATGTCCGAGTGATCCCCGACCAGCAAATCGAGCCAGCCGTCGCGATTGTAATCGTAGACGAAAATCTGTGACCGGGCGCCAGGTTGCGGTTCTTCCCCGGGGGCCAGATTCTGCTGAACAAATTTTTCTGCGACGACGTTCTCGTTAGCCGCGACCAGTAGCTGGCGGGATCCAAATTCTGGGGACCCGATTTTGCCAATATTGCGGTGCCAGCCGACGCTTCCATCTCCCGCACCGATCACCAGATCCCAGAGGCCGTCTCGATCCCAATCGGCGACCATGGGGGCCGCGTGATTGGCCACCTTCAACAGGGAATCCTCGGACAGGATCTGAACACTCTGGCCGCTATACCGGGGCTCTTCCCGCGAACCAATATTTTCCCTCAAAAACAAATTCCCGCCGAAACTACCGATCAGGATGTCGAGGTCCTGGTCATTGTCCCAGTCGACCGGAAATGGCCAGCTTCCGAAAGAAGCAACCCGCCACCCGATCGACTCGTGTTGGGGATCGTATTCTTCCTTCTCGCTACTTGCTTCCAGCTGTTTCTGGTAATCGAGATACTTGGCCAGCTGCTGAGGATGGTGGACAAGAGGAATCCCGTTTTCGTCTTCGATGGAAATGCCCTGGGCGTAGGTTCCTTTGCCGAGCCCCTGAAAGAGATAGATATCGCCCGGGTCATACGATCCGCTAATGAAGTCGAGAATGCCGTCATTGTCGTAATCCACAAACTGTGGACTGGAAGCGATACATCAGTAGACGGGCGTTTTGGCCGCTTCATCGCCGGCTGGCAGTTTACCGCGCGAAATGTATCGAGGCGCGTCATCGTCCTTTTCGTTTTCAAATAGCCAGAAATGTCCGGGGAAATCGCCGACCAATAAATCGTTGTCGCCATCGCCGTCGACGTCCGCCAGGCAGGGGCCGGCATGGGCATACGACGACAACGCGCCGATATCGATTGGCTTCCCATCGGCGGTGAGCCGGAAAGGTGCCTTCAGGTCATTAATCGACGACGGCTTCTGTCCAGAACTCACGTTTAACCAGGCGACAACGAGCAGGATCACGGTGAAGTGGATTCGCGTAGGCTTGATCGATGACATGCTCAATTCTCCTGACCAATGACTCCTGGCAGACGACAAAATCGCCAAGGGGTTCGATTCTCCAGTTTGACAGATTCAGGAGGCCGTTCACAGACACTATGCTGGTTCGTTGACAGATTCAGGCCTGTTGGTGCAGAAGCGCCGAGCAGCTGTCCGGGCCCGAATTGCGGGGGACGAATCACTTATCGCGTGTTTTTGCTCGACAAAAGCTGCCAAAGGCCGTTTCCATTCCGATCGAAATTCGGAAAATGGAACGATCCGGTCCTAGCGAGTCGCGCGAGCTGGCGTGCGGTTCAAACAGGCAGGACTTGCGACGGCGGAAAATACGGATTCAAACGTGCTGAGTTGCTTGCCCGGATCATCACGCACTGTCCGCACAACGCAGGTCAGGTATTCAAGACTTGTTAGTGAAGATGTCCCGGTTCGGCGGGGAATCTGATGCCATGAAGTCAGCACCTGAAATTCGAGAGTTTCTGTTGGCTCGCTTGCGGTGTGTCCTGCGACGCCCCAGCATGTGCGGCGGTGAGTTGGGAATCCTGAATCTGATGGAGTACGTGACCTTTATCGACGAAAGAACGGACGATTGGATGCGTCGGCGGAAGGCGCTGCATCATCGCAAGGCGTTCAATGCGAGAGGCGTCACCGGTGGATTCGAGCAGGTCTTCGGATACCGTCGACCCGGAGCGCACGACCAACAAGTCGCATCGGTCTATGCGGTGATCGCCTTCGAACTGGGATACCTCTCTCTGCAGGGAGACGACGCGCTGGACAGGCTGGTCACGTCCGATGAATATGACGCACTGCTTTGTGCCGCGCAAGAAATTGCCTGCCAAGAGCCTTGTTGGCCCGACGCGGTGATTGAACGGCTTGGATCGCCTTCAATACGTTGGGGGACGAACCACCACTATCCATGTACGATTTTGTATCTGTGTGAATCGGGCGACTCGCAATATGTCCATTTTGATTTTTGGACCGAGTGGTACAAGAACGAAGAAGGAATTCAGGTCCCCGGAAAATTCGGGCCGCAACCGCTATTGCGTAACGTTCGGATTCCGGCAGCCACGTTTCCCGACGAGTTTGTCTTCACGCCTTTTGGCAGAAGCCTATTGAAAAATGCGTGATCATGTTGGCAGACTGGCTGGTTGCCAGCTTACGGAAAGTCGGTTGTGATAGTCGGTCGCGAACTTTTCCATGCAGATGGTGTCCTGCTCCCATACTGACTAGAAAGCCCATTCGTCACAATAGACGCCAATTCCTCTCGTTCGTACTGGCCGGCGTCACCAGCGGCATCCCCACCGTCGCAGCTTGGCCAGACGCGACGCACCAGCGAGTTGCCGCCGGCGTTCCGGCAACTTGTGGCGGGACGGTAACCGTTTCGGTTGGGGATAACGAACAACTGAAATCCCTGGCGGCGAGAGGGGCTTTTGAAGAGGTGGTGCTGGAAGTGATCGGAGGCAACTCCAGCGGAGAGCTCCTGCCTGGCTTCGACGCCCAAGTGATTGCCGATACCATCCTGCGGTTTACGGGCCACACGGGATCGCCGGAAAATGTGCATGGGATGGATAACCTGACCGGGTGTGGCCTGTTTCCGTTGACAGTGGTGGAATTGGAGCGAGTTCGACGATACCGGTTCTGGATTCTTTTCGAGGAATGAGATACCGGTTCTGGATTCTTTTCGAGGAATGAGATGCCGTTCTGGATACAAGGGTGGTTGGAGGTGACAACCGACGGGCCGCAGGATGCCGAGGCGATCTGGCAGGCTGTGGTTGATCTGGGCGCCTTGGTGGATACATCCGATGGGGTTTCTGAGCATTTGTTCGGATTGTCGAAGCGCTTTCGATCGGATCAGTCACTACGCGACCGTTCACTGTTTGCCGAACGTGGCGTTCCGGTTGTCCGTTCCCTTGCGGTGGGCAATGCGCTGGCAAACCACCGCCAGCTGGCCGCACAACATGGACCAACCGGGATCGGCGGCTACACATTCGCGAACTACGCAGAAATTCGTGCGACAGGCGTGAGCCGCCCGCGTGTTTCGTCGGATTCCGATTGGCAGCTGGTTTTTGGAATCGCCGATCTGCTGATCGACAGCGGACGTTGGCGCTCCAACCAGATTCGGTTTGTCGTCTGGTATAACTGGTGATGCACAACATCGCCCCGAAACAGTGAGCTCATGAACCCTTCCCATTGGTACACCATCGTCCCGTTTCTGGAACAGGAATGCCAGATCGAATTTGACGATCCGTTGAGCGATCGAGAGATTGACCAAACGGAAAAGACGTTTGGCTTTCGGTTCCCTGTCGATTTGCGTGCTCTGTTGCAAACGGCGCTGCCGGTTTCTCCGAAGTTTCCCGATTGGCGAAAGGCGTCGAAAGACGAACTCCGCGATCGCCTGGGCCGCCCGTTGGAAGGCGTCTTGTTTGATGTCGAGCACAACCGTTTCTGGTTGAGGGAATGGGGTGCTCGCCCTGATGATTTGCAAGTGGCGCTGGAGCATGTTCGGCGACGGGTGGCAAAAGCTCCCAAGCTGATTCCGGTCTATTCGCACCGCATGATGCCGGATCGACCCTGCGAAGCTGGCAATCCCGTCTTTTCGGTGCACCAAACGGACATCATTATCTACGGCGTTGATCTGCGCGACTATTTTCTGCGAGAATTTTTTTCCGACGATCAGCGGCCTGGAACATGGCCCGTACCGGCGACCGTTCGCCAAATCGACTTTTGGGATATCGAGCGATTTCAGGATACAAGGTGGGATGAGAATGGTATGGCGCGATTCGATAATCGTCGCGGCATCTTGCCGCAAAACGGGTCGAACTGAAAACGTCCGTAACTGAATTTGACCAGGCATGGGCATCGACATTCACTGCTTTGTGGAATACGACTCCTCCGACGATGGCCTACCGTTCGGACTATCATTCCGCGCTGGGATCGATCGGTGGTGAGCAAGCCCGCAAATGGCTTGACGGGGGGCAGTCCTTTCCTCGTCCGCCCATGACGATTGGCCGGAAGGCCGGTACGCAACGCCTGGAGCGAGTCTCCAACCCGACCTGGATGATGCCCAGCTGGCTGAGCACCTCGGAATTTCTGGAGGCCGTTGAGCACGCGGGACTGGCGATCGAATCCTTGAACGTCGAAGTCCGGGCCACGATTCAAACCATGCAGTTCCTGGAAAATGAATTCGGTCCCAACCACGCCCGGCTCGTTTTCTGGTTCGATTCGTAGAGGCCTTTCCGAGCAAGCTGTTCAGGGCGATTTACCCGAGATTGCCACAAACGGGGCAATCGCCAGAGCCGAGGGGATAGTAATAACTGCCACACTTGTTCGGGCACAAGGCTGACTCGCCGATCGGTTTGGATGGCTCCCAGCCTTGCCGCTCGTAGTGGATCGTGGAAGCCTCCTCACCCGTGGCCGCAGCGAACTCATAAAGCAAACGAGCGTCCTCAACCAACTGCCCGGTGCGTTTCAAATGAACGGCTCCATCCTTTGTCGTCAACGTGACGCAACCATCCGTTTCAAATGCCTGCCAAGTTTGCCATTGGTATCGATGAAAGTTTCGCACCACGGCGGCAATCGGGGCCTCGAATCGGTGGATTGAATGGTCTGTTTCGACGTTGGCCACACCCGACACCCAGGATCGGGCGAATAGCATAAAGACCAACTTGTCATGAGAGATGAAAAGACCTGCTTCGTTCGACGGTATCCTGTATTTTTCCGCCAATTGACAAACCTGCTCTGCACTGGCGAGTTCGAACAATCGCATGTGTAACATCTGATTTTTCATCTCCGGATGGGCGTCGGGGTTGGGATTGGCAATCATCCAGACTCCGCTGCCGGGTCGTCCTGCCTGATCCAGCTGGATATCGGTCGAGTTGTAACGGTCATCGCCCTCGACGATGCGACAGATTCTCATCGCCAGTTTCAAGAGGTCGGTTTGCGGATGGTATTGGCCGCTGCTGTTGATCAGCCCGACGCCCAGTTCCGTGTCCACTTCGCGGATACGCCAATGGTTCGACTGCCAGTCGACCTCGCGATTTCGTTCGGCCACATTGGTAAACCATTGCCGCATCCAGGGCTGGTGAATCCACTCCGGTCCAGATAGCTGTTCTGGATCCAACCCCAGCCGCAACGCAACGTAGATCAACTTTGCGGACGCAGTCATAATGTCTCGTGGATCATGGCGACTGGCCAGGCCGAAACCCCGCATACCCGTCTTAAAGGTTTGGGGATCGTTTTCCCTCAGGGCAAATACGGCCATCCGTAAGGCAAAAGTGAACAGCGTCCAGTCTGTATCCGTGTGTATCGGTTGAGCGGCAAAGTTCTGACGTTCGGCGGGACTCATCGACTCAAATTGCTCACACACTCCGATCAACTGGTTGTCCAACGCACACCGCACCGGTCCGACCAGCGACCACTTGCCGCTGCCTCCTGAATATTTGATTGGCTGGGATAAATTCATCGGGCGTGTAAACTGCTGGGACGAATGCAGAATCAGTCAATGCGTGTTTCGATCAAGCGAGATTTCGATGCCGGTAAGTACGTCGAACCTCGATTTGTCTTTCAGTTTGCGTCAACCGTTCGTTGTCAACAAGGACACGATCGGTGGAATCGCGAACGAAGGCAACCGAAAATCCCTGACGATGCTGGGCCTGGACGGGCAGGTTCCAATTCGATGTGAATTGAGTGACGACTTTCGATTCCCAATCGGCGTGGATGACTCCGAATTGTGGCTGGCATTCGACGACCGGCTGGAGCGGCGAACCATGTCAGGAGATCCCATTGCGGACTTGTCGTTCCCGTTCGAATCGGGTGAGCGGAGGATCGGGTTGGCGGGATTGTCAAACGGCGAAATTCTGGCAGCCGTGGAATTGCTGAAGGCCCAGCCGAAACACGGTTTGAGCGGAGAGCTATACCGGATTCAAAAGGACGGCGAAGTCGTTTGGGGATCGGTTCTGAAAGTGGATCGCATCGATTACGAAGGTTGTGTGGCGGCGACGGCCAAGAATGGCTTTCAGAACCTTCCCAAGCCCGCCTGGAAACCAAAAACCTGGGTCACCGATTGGCGGTTTCCAATTCTGGTGTCCGGTAACCATGTGTTTGCCAGCTGGCAGGAGTCCCCTCGCTCCGGCATCGGCAAACATTATGCGGTTCGCTTGGCCGACGGCCACCCGGTGGCAATCACCAGGCCTTTGCCGGTCTCGTGGACGCACAACCTGGAGGATGGTCGCGTGCTGGTGTCAGCCGGTGGCTATGGCGCCTGTCAAAGCGTACGTCTTGATCCTGTTTCCCGGGAATCCGGCATGCCCGACATAAGTTGGCCGACGCATGGCCGGTTCTTCCAGTCGCCTGCGGGAAAGTTGTTTTGCGTCGAGATGTTTCACGGTTCGCCGCGAAATGCCCATGTCGTTCGCCTGGGACCCAATGGATCGACCGAAAAAATCGGTGAACCATTGCCCGGCTTTCATACGTCTCAACCCAGGGGACTGGGTGATGAACGCTTCTGTTTCTGGCGTGGCAACCAGGTTTGGGTCTGCCATCCGGTGAATCGTTCGCTTGAATCGGTCGCCTCGACCAGCCTGGGCGATCTGGCGTATGCTCAGTCTTTGCAACTTGCGTCCAACAAGGTTGCCATTCTGGTCTATCGGAATTCGCGCGGCCCGGTTCCCGCCAAATGTCAGGTTATCGTGATTGAAGGAAGTTGAATTGCCCCTGGATCTGAGTGGCCCGATGAAGTGGATGCACCGCCTGGTTTCAAAATTGAGCGACGCCAAGGGATGACTTCGAATCAACAGGAGACGCTGCGGCGTCGCTGGGAAAACGTTCGGTACTGGCTGTCTGATGCGGCGCAGAGCCTCAACGACTGGGCACCGCCCCGGGGTTCGTTGTCGACCGGATCAGCCAACGCGATGGATGCCTTTCACGAGTACCTGGATCATACCGAACTGGGATTAGCACTCGATTCCCTGGAAAGTCTTCCGACCACCACGGAGGTGTCAGCCGGTTTTTGGTTGCGTCTGCATTTGGCGGCAAAGTGCATGGGTTTTCCGACACGGTCTGAGAAGCTGTTGAAGCGTTACCAGAACGGAACCTATTGTGGCGGCACGTTAAAGGCGATCCGCGATAGCATTTTGACCGAACTGCGGGAACAACGACTGGGGGTGACCGAGCAGTTTTTTGACATTCATCGGTTACCTGACGAACCAAAAATTTTCTCCTGCGTGGAACGCAGGTCGGACCGGACGATCGGCCAGTCCTACGTCAGGGTCCAGAACCAGCCGTACTACTGGGTCGTTCAATCCGAGCTTCAGCCCACAGGAACATGGCAAGCAACCTGGGGCTATTGCAGTCATCAGGCAAGAGTCTATCTTGCCGTCTATCACGAGCATGAAACGGCTGAATCGATCAGCGACCGGCTGGGCATGCGGCCCGACAAGATCGCGGTCAAAGGCCAGCCGATATTTCGGCGACCGGGCGGGAAATGTTTTGACAGCCATCGCTGGTACTTGCAGTCACCGGCGGCCGACTACCGGGACGTCAAAGATCGGCTGGAGGCATTGTTGATCGCCATCGAGCCGTTCAGTGACCGACTCGCTGAATTGCAGGATGACGCCGGCTGTCATGCTGCCATCAACGCCGCGCTGTACGATTCAACGGAGTGGGCTTTTGGCTTCCATCTGGACGTCGCTACGATCAGACGGTTGGCCAAAGCCAAGCTCGGGATTGACTTTGACATGTATCATTCAGGACCCCTGATCAATGATGAATAGGCTACTGAAATGAACACATTTGCGTTGGGAACCTGTGAAGGACCTTACGGCGGGCCGTCACTGAAGATCTGTGTCGACGGCGTGGACCTGATTGAACTGGTTCGCCGAGTCGAGCAGGAATACGATGTGAAGGTTGCTGGTAAATACGCCGGTCCACCGACTCGCGTGTTGCCCCCCTGCCGATTGTTCTACGGCGAGATTCCCGAGCATGTCGGTTGGCTCAGCTCGGGTACGATCGAAGGCACTGTGCCCATCCTGGGTTGCACCTGCGGCACCGAAGGCTGTTGGCCATTGCACGTCGCCATCCATGTCGACGAAGGCGACCAGTCGGTTTCCTGGTCGGGATTCGCCAACCCATTCCGCCTGGATTGGACGTATGAAGGTTTGGGGCCGTTCTCATTTCGTCTGGATCAGTATCTTGTCGCCCTACAGGAAGTGACTGAATGACCGCCAAAGTTTTCGCCAGCTTCAGTCCGGACCCACATCGCCCCACGGTGATGATTTACGGGAATCCGGAAGGGCTAAAGGGGTTGGCTCGGAAGCTGATCGAGTACGCCGAAGTCCAGCAGAGTGAAACGGGACATGATCCTGGCGAGCATTGGCATCTGTTTCCGGGTAATCATGGCTTGCTCCGCGAATCGTTGGAGATCACGGTCAGCCGGATGGACGATCGCCAAACGGGAGAGACGACGTGGTGCGAAACGCTATTGGACGACATGCAGCAGCGTCTACGGAAACAGATCAGTCAATTGGAGGATTAGTACGTAAACACCATCGTGTCGGCACCCAACTTGGCAAATAGCTTGGGCTTATCCGTAACGAAAGCCGCGGGAATGATATCGCTTGGGTTGATGTCGAAATCCTTCATGCAGACCGGACAAACGTGGACTTGCACCCCGCGTTCTTTCAAGTCGATCAGTTGTTTCTTGAGCGGCGGATGGTCTTGGAAACTGGCTTGGTCGGAAAACTCGCTGGTCGCCAGCTTCACTCCCTTGACGTTCAAAAAGATATTTGCGTCATACCCCTCATCGACACAGAAACCCGCAAAGGTAAGTGCCATATTGACTTCCTGCGGATCCACGCCGGGATCGGAAATAATGCTGATCATGGCAATCTTGTTGTCCGACGTTTGCGAATGCGAAGCGCCCGACGAATGGCCGCCCAGCGGCGCGCGGCTACAGCCACCGCCAACCAGGGTGCCGATGATCAGGCAGAGCGGTACGATAGGAACAGGACGCATGATTGTCTCCTCGGTTTTAACGTGGTGAATGGCGGTTTTGTCAATTGGCCTTTTCGATCGACTGCAATATGATCGAAATTCAGCTCGCGAGCAATGAACGATGCCCTTTTGCCGCCTGCGTGAGGCGCGAGGAGTCGTTGTTTTGGTTAGCCTGGAGGCCATCAATGACCTGCAGGTTTCGGTTTTTCCCATACTCAAAGTTCAACGAGGAATCGGATGAAGCAAAAGTCTACCCTGGAATCACCGATTCGATGTTTGTTTGCAATCGTTGTTGCCTGGTCAACGCTGGGCGGTTCGCCTGTGGTAGCCCATGACATGTGGCTGGTTCCGCCCGACCGCACGGTGAAGTTGGGCACATCGGCAGAAGTTGTGATTGCCGTAGGCATGGATTTTCCGAACAGTCTAAATGCGATCACTCCCTCGCGGTTAAAGGTAGCTGCACGCGATTTCTCGCATGAGGTCGGCGGACTGCAAGTGGAGCAGAATGAGAAACTCAAACAGACAACCATTTCATTTTCACCCGACAAGGCAGGAAGCTGGTTGGTCAGTTGTCAGACTGAACCAAGACAGCTGGAAATGAAGGCTGCCGCGTTTAATGAGTACCTGCTTCATGATGGTCTGCCGCTCACGCTTGGCCAGCGTATGGAAAGCGGAGAACTGGATCGCGATGCGCGTGAGCAATATAGCAAATACACCAAGGCGTTGCTGCAGGTCGGAGAAGGCGAGTCCAAACCAGTTGAACGAGTAGTCCTTGGTCACAAACTCGAAATCGTCTTGCTGGATAATCCGTTCGAGAAGGAGCCGGGCGAGACTCTGATGGCGCGGGTGTTGTTTCAGGGGCAACCTTTGGCAGGTGCCAATTTGTGCTGGGATCATCCTGGAAATGGCGAAGCATTTTCAGGCCAAACCTGGACGGATTCCGAGGGCAAAGCCATGGTGCCAATTTCCAGAACTGGTTTGATGACGTTGCGATTGGTTCACATGACTCGGCCAGATTCGAAGGATTTCGAGTGGGAGTCGTTTTGGAGTTCGTTCACATTGCGGATTCCGGGCGACGCGATGGACGATGGTGAACCGGAACAATCGGCTCCTTAATCGTCGTCCAGCCAGCTTTACAATCATCAGGGGTAGCTTGCTTGGCAGCGGGAAGATCTGGTCTCCGAATTTCAGAAATGATTGCCACCAGGGCGGAAACGCTTAGACCAGGAAAGTTCCGACGTCGATTGAATGCTTGGACAAACTTCGAGTGCTTTGACAAACTGATTTCAATTTTCTTGCGAGCGCGAGTCCTGACGCGATGTTCCGGCGCAGCAATTACCGCTGCGAGGCGTCCACAGCGGGCAACGCCACTGGTTTGGTCGAGTCGTGTACGGACCGATGATCATCCTGCGTTTCGCTCCTGGGGTGGTTCGTAGATCATTTCCTACCACGTGCCGGCACGGTTCAGGCTGTGAATGCTGCCATGCGGAATCGCGTGCCCGGGTCGGCCCCGTTGCCGCCGATTCGTGGTACCATGATGGTGACCTACCTCGGTTCTCTCGTCCACATTGCATCCGCGGGCCTGCTCGCATGTCGAAAACCACGAATGTCAGCCATTGGATAAATCTGGTGAAGACCGGTGATTCGACCGCCGGGAATCGAATTTGGCAGCATTACTTCGACCGTCTCGTGCGTTCCGTTCGGGGCCGATTGTATGGGCAGAATCGAGCTGTCTCGGACGAGGAGGATATCGTGTTGAGCGTCTTTGACAGTTTCTATAACGCGGCCGAAAACGGGCGTTTTCCCGATTTGTCCGATCGAGACGATCTATGGCGGCTGTTGCTTCGCATGGCGGCCAGGAAAGTGGTCGACAAGCGAAGACATGATCGACGACAGCGGCGCGGCGGAGACGTCACGCTCCATTCGTTGGATCACGCCGACGACGATCAAAGAATTATTGAAGCCATCGGCGACGAACCATCTCCGGAAATGGTGCTGATGATGCAGGAATCCCTGGAAATGTTTTTTTCTCATTTGGGTGTCGGGCAGCTGAGAGATTTAGCGGGTGCCAAGTTGGAAGGGTATTCAAACGCAGAATTGGCCCAGCGTTTTGGCTGTTCTGAACGGACGATTGAGCGTCGTTTACACCTGATTCGTGAAAAATGTAAAAGGGAATTGGTCGAATTCAATGAGCATCCGCCAGAAAAAACTACCGATCGCAGCCCTGGAACGGATTGATGATCTTTGCGCCGATTTTGAACGCAAGTGGCAATCGGGCGAGACGGCGACGATCGAATCGGTCCTGGCCGGGGATTTCGCACCTATCGAGCGAGACGTTTTGCTGGCTGAACTCATTGCCCTGGATATCGACTATCGGCGGCGACAAGGTACTGCGCCGACCAGGCAGGAGTACCTCGACCGGTTTCCGGAGAATCCCGAGGCTGTCAACGATGCGTTCAACGATGGCAATCTGCGGAGAGGCGTCTTCGAGCCGCCGACCATAGGCCGTCTGGCCGAGCTTTTCCCGTCACTGGAAATCATCGAGCTGATAGGTGCCGGTGGCATGGGCGCCGTATACAAGGCACGCCAGTCAGGACTCGACCGTCTTGTGGCTTTGAAGATTCTGCCGGAAGAATTTGGACACGACGTCAAATTTGCACTTCGCTTCACACGGGAAGCTCGCACGCTTGCCAAACTGAATCACCCCAATATCGTGTCTGTCTACGAGTTCGGAAAGGTCGAAGATACCTACTACTTTCTCATGGAATTCGTCGATGGCTCAACGCTTCGGGATCTTGTCAGGGCAGAACATCTGTGCCCGAACATGCGCTCGCCATTGTGCCGCACCTCTGCGATGCACTGCAATACGCGCACGACAAGGGAATTGTTCACCGGGACATCAAGCCTGAGAACATCCTGATCGCCACCGATGGCATTGTAAAAATCGCTGATTTTGGTCTTTCGAGAATACTGGGTAACGATTGCCGCCAGGAAGTGCTAACCGAAACGCATCAGGTGATGGGTACGCCGCGATACATGGCTCCCGAACAGATGGAAGGTTCGCACGGCGTCGACCACCGCGCGGATATCTATTCCTTGGGTGTCGTCTTTTATGAAATGTTGACTGGTGAGCTTCCGATTGGACGTTTCGCGGCCCCGTCGAAAAAAGTAGAGATTGACGTAAGACTGGATGAGGTCGTATTGCGCACGCTTGAAAAGGAACCCCAGCGGCGTTATCAGCACGCCAGCCAGATCAAATCGGACGTGCAATCGATTACTTCCACCAGCGCTCCAGTGCTCGCGCAGACCGTTTCTCAGGATGCCAAACCTCAGGACGACCGAAACGCCGCAGACGGAAGTATGGCGCAGCAGGAGCTCGCCGGCCGACTGTTGCTGACGCGTCGCCAGCTGATGGAACGTGTGGAAAACTCACTGCGGCCACTCTTTCGCGGACAGTTGCTGCAGGTGCTGATGGGCGTGGCGCTGATTGGATTGGGCGTGCAGTGCTGGGCTCTGAATCAGCAGATTCCTCATCGCGTCGTCTGCGGAGCGATACTGCACGTATATGGCGTGATTGTGATATCTCAAGCCTTGCTGGTCTGTACCCGAATCCGCCGAATCGACTACTCGAAATCGGTCGTCGAAATCCGCAGCAAACTTGACAGCTTGTGTTCCGGCTACCTGCGTGCTGGGCTGATCATCGGGTTTGTGTGGTGGTTGATGTGGATTCCCGTTGCCGTGGCTCTGGGCTTCGACGCGGTCGTACTGTATGCGAATGCATTGATTCCTTCGTTAGTCGTGGGGATCGTCGGATTCGCCGTCTCGGTCTGGCTGTATTGGCGTGTTCTAAGATCGGCCAACCCAGCCGCGGACACCTGGCGAAGGAGGCTTGCTGGCGGGAGTATTACCGCCGCGTATCTGGCGCTCGATGAAATCGAAAGCGCTCACATCCGTTAACTCATCGGCAAATGCAATTGGCTCGCCTGCCTTTGACCGGTGCTGTCCAGGATGGCTGCCACGATGTCGAGCGTCATTGACGTCAACCGCATATTCGGCTTGAGCGGGGACGATCGAGTTGATTCGCGCAAGGTAGCAGTCCAGTTGAAGAGTATTGGTTCGATTGCAGGAGGAGTTTTGTTGGCAAATCAAATGGCACTCAACGGCGTGTCCCGACCAACTCAGCGGCGTGTCCAGTTTGCATTGGTTGACCCCCAAGTACACGAGGCCTAGACTATTTTTTGCCGACGGTCAGGCATGGACGATCGCTCCGCAGATCGATGAAATGCCGACGGACAGGCGGATTCGTGAGTTGCCCGCTAGACCTGAGCTGTTGCAGGCATCGCTTGCCGACCGAATGTTCGTTCGCCGGTGCCGGCATCAGCCGAGTGGAATCCGGACGTCTTGGTTGGGCCCAGTAGCCATCGAAGAATTTCATTTACCAAGTGGCGGCCGAATGGAGTGCCTAGGACGATGAGCGGCTGTGGTTTGTCGATCAGGTCCCCGGCGTCGATAGGCGAGTATCCGTTGTTGTTTCCCCTGCTGGCCAGGTTGAATCGGCATCCCAGAATGAACGGGGGTGGTCCTGGCCAAGGTAGTTGTCCTGGCCAACGTCGCGCTGATCGTACCCGGTTACGGGTGGCGTTATTCTGATACCTTAATTGAATTAAAGATTATCGCGTGACACGCTTTTTGCATACCGCCGATTGGCAACTCGGAATGACGCGTCACTTCTTCTCTGACGGCGTTCAGGAACGTTACAACCAGGCACGGTTCGACGCCATTCAGCGACTCGGCCAGGTTGCCCGGGAGCACGATTGTGAATTTGTCGTCGTCTGCGGTGATGTTTTCGAGTCCAATCAGGTGGATCGTCGAACCGTGGCCCGAGCTTGCGAGGCACTCAAATCTGTCCACGTGCCCGTCTATCTCCTGCCGGGCAACCACGATCCGCTGAATGCCGCGTCGGTCTACCGAACCCGGACTTTTCTGGACGAATGTCCCGTTCACGTGCACGTCATTCAGGATGAGGTGCCGATCGTGACCGAGGGGGGCGTCGAGATTTTGGGTGCGCCCTGGAAATCGAAGAAACCGTTTGTGAACCCGTTGGAAGAGCTGCTCGGTAACCTCGATGCGGACAGGACCGGGCGTCGCATCGTCGTTGGGCATGGAATTGTCGATACATTCACACCCGATAAGGATGCTCCTGCCATCCTGGTGGCCAGCAATCTGGAAGACGCCATACGGCAAGGAAAGGCAGACTTTATTGCTTTGGGGGACCGCCATTCGGTCACGAATCTGGGAAACAGCGGTCGGGTCTGGTACTCCGGTTCGCCGGAATCTACGGACTTCCGGGAAGATCGATCTGGTTATGTCCTGGTGGTTGAACTGGATGATGAGCGAATCGAGACGCGGGAAGTTCAAGTTGGGCAGTGGCGGTTCATCGAGCAGAAACAGGTTGAATTGAACGACGCCCACGACGTTTCGAATCTGGACCGCTTCCTGCGAGAGATGGAAAACAAGGATCGGGCCGTGGTTCGTCTGCGACTTTTTGGCGGACTGACCGTTGTGCTGCACGCGGAACTGCAGAAACATCTGCAAGCCGCAGATGACCTGTTTGCCGGATTCGATGTTCGCGACAAGCATCTGACGATGATGCCCGAGGATTCGGACTTTTCCGAACTGGGCTTTTCCGGCTTCGCGGAAAAAACGGTGACCAACCTGCGTGAAAAAGTCGAAGCCGGCGGGCCCGATGGAGAGTTGGCACGTGAAGCACTGATGCTGCTTTTCCGACTGACGGAGGGGGAAGCATGAGATACAGGCGTTTGAAGATCACCAACTATCGAGGTGTCGCGTCCTCCGAGATTCAGTTCAAATCAGAAGGCGTGACGCTGGTTCAGGGGCCTAACGAGGTAGGGAAAACGAGCCTGGGCGAGGCCATTGGCCTGCTGTTTGAATATCCCGCTTCCAGCAGAAGTCGAGCCGTCGTCGCGGTGCGACCGGTCGATCAGGATGTGGGATCGGAGGTCGAGCTGGAGGCGGAGAGTGGGCCTTTCCAATTCACCTACACGAAGCGATTCCACAAGCAACCGCAGTCGACGCTGAAGGTCACCGCGCCCCGTCCAGAGAACCATACCGGTAGAGAAGCTCACGATCGCGCACAGCAAATCCTTGGCGAAACGCTGGATATCGATCTGTGGAAAGCATTGACCATCCGACAGGGCGAAGCGATCGACCAGCCTGATCTATCCAAACAACAGTCTCTGTCCGCGGCACTCGACAAGGCCGCCGGCGGTGTGCCCACCGAAGAAACGGAAGAAGGCCTGTTCGAGAGAGTTTCGCAGGAATACGACCGCTACTACACGCCAACCGGGCAAGAAAAAAAAACGCTCGGCGAGGCACGCGATTTCGGAGAGCAGGCACAAGCCGTTGTCGACGAACTTGAAAGAAAAATACGGGATCTGGACGCCGACACGGAAGCGGCCGCCCGACTACAGCAGGAGGTGACCGACCTGGAACAGCGAGAAGACACGCTGAACCAGCAATTGTCGCAGCAACGCCAGGGGCTGCGCGCCATCATGGAAATTGAAAACCAGGTTTCGGAGGCCAGGCTCAAGCTGGAATCCGCAAACAAGTCCCTGCAATTGGCCATCGGTGCAAAACAGGAACGCGATGAACTCATTCAATCGGTTGACGCGGCCAGCCAGAAACACGACCAGCTTGCCGCGGCCAGCCGGGATTGGATTTCCCGTTTACAGCGTGCCGAACAGGAATTGGAGACGGCCAAGGCCAACTACGAACAAGCGGACCGGCAAAGGAAGGAGGCCGACGATGTGGTGGTGGTACGCCGTGCTGACTTCGACTTCTACAACAACCAGCTTTTTTTTGAACAACTGGGTGAGCGGAAAGACCGAATCGACACGGCTCGCCGGAATGCCGTTCATGCCGAAGAAGTCCTGGCGAATCTTCGCGTTGATGTAGAATCGCTCCGGCAGATCGAGGCGGCCGAGCGATTACACCTGGCAGCCACCGCACGCCTGGAAACCGCCGCTCCTCGCGTCAGCTTGATGGGCCTTGGTAACTGCGTGCTTTCGATTGACGACGTCGAGACAGCGATCGCCAGTGGGGAGTCACGCGATTTTTCGGTAGCGGAAAAGAGTCGGATTGTGATCCCGGACAAGATTAGTATTGAGGTCGTGGCTGGCTCCAGTATTGATGAACTGACGCAGAAAGTCGCCGATGCCCAACAAGCGATTGACACGGCCTGTCGAAAGTCAGGCGTGGAGACACCGGAAACCGCTCGCCAGGCCTTGAGTCAAGGCAGGCAGGCGGCCAAGTTGATCGAAGAAAAGGAACGTGTGGAAAAAGAGAATCTCCGCGATCTGTCGTACGATGAGCTGGTTGAAAAGCTGATGAGGCTGGAGCAGACCGTGCCGCTGTATCTGGCAGGCCGCGCCGGCGATTGCGCCATTGCCAGTAATCTGGGTGAAGCGCGAAGGGAATTGGAAGCGGCGGTAACTTCACAAAGCAATTGTCAACAAGCCTGGGAGCGAGCGCGGCAGGCCGAAGAAGCGGCTCGTGGCTTGCGAGACGCGATAAAGAATGAAAACGAAGCTGCCCATGTTCAACTGCTCAGTCTGCAGGCGGACTGGAAGAGACAAAAGAAACGATTGAAGTCTGCGATCGAGACGGTATCCAACGAGACCTTGCAACAGTCGGTCGATTTGGCCCACCGTACGGTCGATTCCGAATCGCGTACGTTAAAAGCTGCTGAAGAGTCGTTGGTTGCCAAAAACCCGGAGCAAGTCAAGGCGCTGGCGGAGACGGCGGAAAATTCTCTGGGAACCTGCCAACAGCGGCGTAAGGATGCGGAAACCGAATTGACGGAAGTGCAGACACGGTTGAAGATCCATGGCGAGCAGGGGTTATACGATAAACTGCAGGGTGCCAAAACCGATCTGGAGAGAGTTTCAACGGCGAACCGCAGCCTGTTTCGGCGGGCGGCGGCGGCAAGATTTCTGTATGAAATCATGCGACACGAACGCGACGATGCTCGCAGAGCTTACGTTGCGCCCTGAAGCGGCGGATTGAACAGCTTGGCCGGCTTCTTTTTGACGAGACGTTCCAGGTTGAGCTGGATGACAATCTCCAGATCACAGCCCGGACCCGGAACGGAGTCACGGTCCCGTTTGAATCGCTTAGTGGCGGCACCAAAGAGCAACTGTCGATGGTCTTTCGACTGGCTTGCTCGATGATTGTGGCTGACGAAGGGGGGATGCCACTGATCATGGACGATGCCCTGGGCTACACCGATCCCGATCGCTTACGGTTGATGGGAGCCATTCTGGCCAAAGCCGCAAAAGAGTGCCAGATCGTGATTTTCACGTGTGTCCCCGAGCGGTACGCGAACATTGGTAGCGCGAGTGTGGTTTCGGTGTAGTCCTCCGGCCGGCGTATGCCAGCTTCAAATCGGGGGTACTATGATCCCGTATCTTGCCCAACCAGGGACTGCTGGAGAATGAATCGGGCTGTCAGCGTTATCTCAACCGATCGCGTGGAGGATGCTGCCAGCATCCAGGGGGATGCGACGCTGGCAGCGTCGGCCACGATTGGCCAAAATTGCGGATAATCTGGCATGGACGAAGAGCTGTCACGGGCCGCTTGAAACTGAGCCCATGATTGGCTTCAAATCATTGAGTTCTCCGCTGGTTATTTCGATTCGCGTGTCAGATGTTCGTTTGGCCAACCGATGATCGGGTTCGGCCGTACTGCATCGACGAGCGCCTCATTCGCATGTTTCTGTTGCATTGATTTCGAAAGCAATATATCCCATGCGTGACAACGAAAAAGTCACCCGCGGCGATCTCCCTCATTGGTACAAACCCGGCCACGCGCATTTTGTGACCTACCGTCTGTATGATTCGATTCCGCGAAATTTTTTAGTGCAATGGAAGCAAGAACGGCAGTTCCGGCGCGACCATCCATTCCGCGATATTACTTCGGCTGCCAAGCGACGGGAACGTGCTCATAAGCTCTACTTCAGATCCTATGATCAGTATCTGGACCTGTGTTCTGACCGCCCGTGGCTATTGAATTTGGAAATAGCCAAGATCATCCGGGAAAATCTCTACCATCACCATGCAAGCCTATACCAGTTGCTTGCCTGGTGCGTGATGCCGAATCACGTTCACCTATTGATTCAACCCTTTGAATTCGACAGACGTGCGGCCTCCAGGAACGCTGGCAGCGTCTTCCACGTCGGTTCTGACGGCAAGACAAATGAGCCAGTTCCAATCCACTCAGAAGAAGTGCAGGATCGGAGCAGTCCGCTAAGTCGAATCATGCACAGTTTGAAGAGCTACACAGCCAAACCGCGCAAACGGAGTTCTGAATCGGGCCGGCCCGTTTTGGCAACGGGAATCTTATGATCATTGGGTTCGTGATATCGATGAGCTGGAAAGAACTGTCGACTACATTCGAATGAACCCGGTGAAGGCCCGGCTTTGTAGGGTGCCCCACAACTGGCAGTTTTCGTCGGCATTTGATCGATTTCAACAAAATGGATCTGAATGCGGTTTGGTTGGGCGGCTTCGCGAAGACTGGCGACGTTAAGGTTGGAAATTTGAGGTATGGCAACTTTGAGCATGGATGCTGCCAGCATCCTGACCAGGGCCTAGGCCCGTTCATGTACCACAAGAAAATTGGTGACGAAGGCCGGCTCGTTACGACGGCTGTTTGAATCATCCGTAGCGAGCATGGCCGTGTTCAGGCGGTCGTCAGATTCTGAGGTATCAAAAATCTGCGGATCAACCGGTCTCTTTCCTGTTTTCGACAGTGCCTCAGGCCGCAGCAAGCCATAGCCAGAACTGTCACCGGCGATGCATCAGGATGAACCATGAGCGGCAACAGCTGAAAACGGACTCGCAAGCGCAATGGAATACGACGGGTTCCAAAAAAAAGCGGATTAGTATTTGTTTTCCTGAGTTTCCTTGCTGTACGGCGGAATCGTCACCAACGAGTTCGTACCCGGCCGCTTACCGAGAATCTGACGCCATCACCGTACTTGAACCCGCACCGCGACGTCATACGGACGCCACGACGATCATCGAATACCCGGGTCCTGGCATCAGGCCAAGACACGCAATGGGCTTCAGGTGGTGACGTCGCAGGTGGCGGCGCTTGCACCGAGCTGCAGCCTATCGTTACTCATCCAGAGCGAATTGCTCGATGACGATCTGCGCGAAATCCAGATCAGCGAACTGGCTGGCGTCATACAGGCCACCGGTGCTGAAGACGTTGAATTCGATCACTTTGGAGCCGACCAGGTCAATTCCCGCCAGTTGAATGCCATTTGCGTACAGAATGGCTGCGGCGTGTTCGACCGCTTCGCGTTGTCGCGCGGAAAGTTTCAATGGAAGCGCTGTACCGCCGGCGTGCAAATTGGCTCGGAAGTCACCGGTTGCGGGAATCCGATGAATTCCGGCGAGATAGCCGTCGCGCTCGATCAATCTGCCATTCAGGACCACGACCCGTTTATCTCCCGGCTCGCTGGAGCGTACGAAGTGTTGGGCGGTAACGCCCTGATGACCGGATAATCTGTTGACGGTTTCTTCGAGATCGCTGTTTGAACCGGATACGCGAAGGACATCGTTTCCTCTGGAGCCAACGAGTGGCTTTAGCACGCATTGGCCGTCGGCATTGCGGACAAAGTCGACCACGGCACTCGGATCGTGACTGACGATCATGGCGGGTCGAAACGGAGGTTCGAGCACGGCAATCGAAGCCTTGCTGGCGTAAAAACCGAGCCAGGTTGGATCGTTGATCAGACGGATTCCGGCCGCCATCGCAACCTTCGCCAATTCCAGGAAGGTCTGGTGCCGCATCGTTCGCGCGAGATCTCTGCCCGGATTGGTGCGGATCAGGATTACGTCGCTCGTTTGGATTCTCTGTTTCGAGAACATCGCTGGATGCGTCGTTTGCGCGAATTTGGCCACAGCACGCGAGTCCGCCGCATCACCGCTGGTGAAGTTCATGGTTGCGGCGTGGGCGAACAGCCGCGTTGATTCGTCGAGGGCATGCAGCACGAGTCCGTCCACATCGGCCAGGAAAACCTCGTGTCCCTGCTGGTACAGTGCAGCGATCAACAGGGCGGTTGTCTGGCGAGAGCCAATTTCCTGAACCTGATTCACAAACACAAACACGCGCATGGGTCAGCCGTTTCCGGTTTTGGCTGGCGTTTGGCAGAGCCCGTCATCCAGTGAACAACCGCTGATTCGCACGAACTTTTCCCGATCCGTATCGTTCATGGGAACGCCCAGATGCAGGATGCGGGCCCCGGTCTGGCCAAGCGGATTGACGCAATGACCGATCACGATCCCGTCTTCCGGCGCCAGGTACTGTCGCATCGTGTCACCGAAAATGTTGACCTGCGTGGCAATCAACTGTCCGGCCGATACGCATTCAGCAATCCTGGGAAGACACCGCACCATGCCGCCGCGTTCGGCGAGAATCCAATACGATTTTTTGCACAGAATTGGCGGTTTGTTCGTAACGGCTTGAGCTGGCTTCCGCGATGGAACCATGCCGATGTGATTGAGTATCCGGCGGATGCCCTTGACCGTTCGCGCGATCGGGTCACTTTGGAATTTTTGCGGGTCACAGACTTCGACGGTGATCGCCGGCTTGCCTGCTTCGGCCGCCGTACCTCGCAACGTGTAATCGGAGGGCGGATTGTGTACCATGATCTGGGGCTGCAGCAGGTACGCCATCTGGGCGGTCATTTCCTGTTTCAGGTCCGCTCGCACATACAGCGAATTGACCCGGCCGTCGCTGGCGGTGTGCAAGTCGATCAGGAAATCGAAGTGCTGCGTTATTCGATCGACCAGATTGTAGGCATAGACCTGGGATATCTTGCCATTCGGCTTGCCGGGCATGATATGGTTCAGGTCCTGTCCATCGGTGAATTCGCGTTGTTCATTCAGCAAGCCGGGGATGTTGGCCGCGATCAGGCACACGATGGATCCTCGCAACGTTTTCAGGTTCATTCGTTGCAGCAATTGGTGGATGACCGGAATCCCGTTCAGCTCGTTGCCGTGTAATGCCGCCGAGATACCGAAAATGGGTCCGTCATGCTTGCCGCGAGCGACCACCACCGGAACCTGGATTGGCCGACCAATCCCGTTTTCGACGATTTCGATGAACATGCGGGAAAATGCGCATGCGGTCTGCGACTCGATTTCCAGTCGGTCGACACGTTTCACATGTTTGACATTTTCATAACCATTGGTGACGGGAGCGTCAATAAACTCGTTCAATACATGATCTCCTCATTGAATCGGCGGTCGGGATTGATGGATTGGAAAAGTTTCTTTCGGAACTTTCCCTTGGTATTGATCAGGCTTTGTGCCATTTCATCGATGGCCACGATACACATCACGGTCTGCAGGTAGCTTTCGATCAGATCGTCCAGGCCGAAACCCAGTCGATTGAAGTCACGACTATCGACCAGCAACAGTCGTTCCGGTTGAGTACTGAAGCTGCCATCGGCGTTCTTGACCGAGAGGTTGGTACCGAGCATATCCCAGGAATCGTCGCCGGCCTGCAGATCGGCGGTCAAGGGCTTGCGGGCGCGACGCGCGTAGATCGCGACCGGGAAAAATCCACCCGGGGAAACGGCCACCATGAATCGCAGGTCCGCCGCGTACAGATTCATTTTTCGATCGGGCATCGTACCCACATGAAACAGCCGACCGAACTGGCTTTGTGAACTCCACCGGGAATTTCCGATCAGGGACTGAACAATGTAGTGATCATAATCGTGATTCAGCTGCATGAACTCGTCCAGTTCCCTGTCGGACGTGATGGTATAGACACCCTGGCCGGCGTTGGAATACGGCACTTTCACCACGGCGATGCCTCCCATTCGCTGTAACCAGATAGGAACCTCTTCCTTGGAAACGTCCCAGATCGTTTCCGGCGTGTGGATTTTCAGGCCCGTGTTCAGTTGGGAGGCGTTGTAGAAGTCGTAGGCCTTGGAAGCGACCAGTTTGTTCCGCCCCCCGGCAAGGCAGATCAGCACCGGGTTGTAGATCAGAGTTCGGGTAAGGTGGATGGGAATCCGATTCCAGGGTTGCTGCGTGACGTAGCGGAAGGCGGCCTTGATTGGGACCTTTTCGTTGCCGTGAAGGACATGCATCATCCCCTTGTCGTCAAATTCAACCGTCCGCCCGGCATTCGGCTGATGATCCTGCTGATGAAATGGTACCAGCCAGACGTTTTCGCCCGTCAAGTCCGCCAATGCCGCAGCGTAACCGGAATTCTCCATGTAGTTCTTGTCGTAAACGACCGCAAACTGGCCCTTGGGACCACCCTTGCGGCGACTGACCTGTTCCAGAAACGAATCACGCAACAGTCGGTCATAGCCCGCTTTTTCAAGTGATTCGTTCAGCCGAGGCATCGATTTCTGCCCTGAAGGACAGGAATTGGTTTCAATCACCACGACCTGTCGAAAGCCCGTTTCACTGGTGACATGAAACAGGTCACAGCCACCCCAGCGAAAATAGCGGGGAATGGTGGATAACAGATGGCGAACCGCTTCGGGAGCGACTTCCGGGTGCAAATGGCAATACCGTGAGGCGATGCGTTCGTTTCCCATATCCATCAGGTTGCGAATCAGAGGATGGATATGCGCGTTCAATACGCGCGGATAAAAATGCTTCTCCGTTTCGAAATTCCCGGGTTCTATCAATTGTGTTTCGGTCAGCATCGCTCGCTTCTCTCAAATCGAGTTGGTTCCCGGTCCATCCAGCCTCCCCGTCGGCATTCCATGGGGGCCCGCGACCGCAATCTGGCTTTGCAATAACTGACGCGACCGAGATCAGGTTATCTTGCAGCTGAAGATCGGCTTTGCCAAGCCTCTAAATGACCTCGGGTCGCCATGATAGCCCACCAACGGTGCGTGAGCGATCGCCCTCGGACAAGCGAACAGGCACGTATTCCGCCGCGGGTCAATGCGGGACATCGCAACGCAAGTGTCGCAAAATGCCCCAATGCTCCAGGTGCATCTTCGGATCGTGACGCAGGATTAGTAATCAAACACGCTTGATGGCAGGCCTGTTCGCGGTGTTGGCATGTCCTTTGCATCCGGAACATTGGCGTTTGATTTCGGTTGCTCGCCACAGATCAACCAGTGAATCCTTTTGGCAAATGCGGCAGGTTCATTTAACAAAACGAGTAAAACATGCGTAACACCAAATCTAAAACAGTCGTTGCAAGTTCCATTTGCATTGCCGTTCTGTGGGGGTTGATGCTGTCGTTTTCGTCACAGTCGAAAGCGGCGTTGGCCAACGATTTTTCCCATTTGGGAGACGTGGGACAAAACGAGAGGCTGGTTTCGCAATTCGTTTGGCAAACGATGGAACGCAATCATCTGTCCCGACACGGAGTCGACGACGAAATTTCACAGCGTGCCTTTGACAAGTACATCAAGCTGCTGGACCCGGCCAGGGCCTACTTCCGTCAGTCGGATATGGACGAATTCTCACAGTGGAAAACGCAACTGGATGATCAGATGAAAGCCAGCGACTATTCGGCTGCCTTTCAGATTTTTAATCGATTTGTTCAGCGAGTTGATGAACAGACCCAAATGGCGTTGGAATTGCTTGGGGAAGACCATGACTTTACCGTCGATGAAGAATTGACCGTTGATACGGATCTTGCCCGCTACGCGACGGGCGCTTCTGAAGCACGAGATCTCTGGAGAAAGCGGATCAAATACGAATTACTGATGTTGCGCGGCCAGGAAACAAAGACAGGTGATGCCGCGGTCGATCCGCGGGAGATTTTGCGCAAGAAATTCAGATCCATCCATCGTCGAATTCACCAGATGGACAGCGAAAACGTGATCGAACAATACATTTCATCGATCACCAGCAGTTTCGATCCTCACACGAGCTACATGTCGAACCGGTCGTTTGACAACTTTATGATCCAGATGAACTTGGAACTGGACGGCATTGGTGCTTCGTTGCAAGGTAGCGACGACGGTTACACGGTGATCAAGCGTCTGGTGGCTGGCGGCGCTGCTTCGAATCAAGGCGGGTTGAAACTGGAGGACAGGATTGTAGCCGTTGCCCAGGGTAACGACCGGGGGCAGGATGCCGACCCAAACCTGGCTCGCAAATATGGAACTGACTTTGTTGAAGCCGCTGGAATGCGTGTTGACGATGTGGTGGACATGATTCGCGGACAAGCCGGTACCGTGGTTCGGTTATCCGTGTTGTCGGAAGGCGAAACAGGCCTCCACACGGTCTCTCTGGTCCGGGAAAAAATCCAACTGGACGATCAGGCGGCTCGTGGTGCCATCTTTGAGGGTGCGCCTCAGCCCGACGGTTCACCCAATCGGATCGGAGTCCTCGAATTGCCGATGTTTTACGCCGGCATGAAACCGGATGGTGCGGGCGGCCGCAGCACCACGGCAGATGTACGCCGAATCCTGCACGATTTTAACCGGAACAACGTCGATGCACTGGTTCTGGACCTGCGCCGAAACGGCGGCGGCTCCCTGAAAGAAGCGGTTGACTGCACCGGTCTGTTCATTGACGCCGGACCCATCGTTCAAATCAAGAACGCTTACGGGCAAATCGACGTTCTGAACGACACCCAGCGGGGAGTCGCATGGACAAAGCCCATGATCGTGTTGACCAGCAAGTTCAGTGCGAGTGCGAGCGAGATTCTGGCTGGAGCAATCCAGGATTATCGACGGGGTTTGATCGTGGGCGACTCAGCCACGCACGGCAAAGGCACCGTTCAAAACCTGCTGAATATCAGTCAGATGGTTTACAACCAGCCGAATGCACCTGACGACTTCGGGGCACTCAAGATCACAACGCAACAGTTCTATCGCCCCAATGGCGACAGCACGCAATTGCGAGGAGTGCTTGCCGATATCCGGTTGCCTTCGGTAACCGACAAAATGGATGTCAGTGAGTCGGACCTGGATTATCCTGTCGAATTTGACCGGATTCGACCGGCGAGATACGGAACCTATGCCATGACGGGCTGGCGATTAATCCAGCGGTTGGAAGAACGTTCGGAACAGCGTCTAAACAATTCGGTCGATTTTCAGAAACAGCTGGCTGACATTTTGAAGTACATTGAGAACAAAAAAACGAAAACGATTTCGCTGAATGAAGAGAAGTTCATGGCTCGTCGGCAACAGTTGACGGCCGACGAAGATGAAGAAACGACTTTGGCAGCGCCGTTTAGTCCAAACGAAATTGAACGAGACTTTTACCTGGATGAAGTCTTGCAAATTACCTCGGATTACGCCAACCTGCTCTCCGATCCAGGCCGGTCAACGTCGATCACAGCCACCGAGCGATCCTGAACGGATTCGCGAACTGGATTTCCGCAGCCTGTTTGTGGACGACGCTGGTGAATGCCGGGCCGAGTTGGTGACAAAGATATCGCTTGGCAACGCTCGGTCCGCGCATTGGTGCGGCCAAATGGCCCCGTGCCCGCCAGATCGAAACCGAACAAGTGTTGAGAGAAAATGAATGGAATCTGGCAGGATACAATTTAACCTGCGTGACGGCCTGCTGCTGATGGCCGCGACTGCCGTCTGGACGGTATTCCTGACCCGGCAGTCCGGTTGGCAAGGTCAGGGCCTGGTGATGTTGACCGGAATCGCGGTGCTGGCGGGCATGGTCGGGCACCTCGTTTACCGATTCGTCCTGGCTTGGCGTATCACGGTCGCCATCACGGCATTGCTGTTGTACAGCATACCGGCCTTGCTGATCTTGGCAGGCAGCGGGTCAATGGACCCACTGGAGTCGATATGGATTTTGTTTGAGATTCTGATTTCGCCTGCCAGAGACTTGATTGTTCCAGATCATTCACAGGGCCGGTTTTCGCCGTGGGCGGGCCTGTTAGCGGCGCTGATGCTCGCGCCAGCGCATTCCATTTCCCCACGAATGCCGTGGGCGATTGTAACGGCGTTGGGCGTTGCGGCCTGGTACGCGACCGGACTGGAAATCTGCATCGCCCGTTATTTCGGTTCGTGAGTAGGGAGCGAGCTACGGAGAGACGTTACTGACCGCGAACGCCAGCCGTTGAATGGAACAACGTGTTGCGGTGCGGACTGAATCTTGTGATGGATGCGACAGTTGCGACGCTGAGACGGATCGCCATAGTCGGGAGTCGGGAAGCGGGTTCGACCTGATGTTGGACATGGGAGGGCGGTTCCGTTTTAATAGTACCTGCCGTTATAGTTATTTCTTCGCCAGCGTCATCGCGATAATTCGGTAGGCGATTTGGTACGACTTGTTTGGGGCGACTGGCCGCCAAATTCGATCGCAATCGGGAGTTCGGACTCATGATTTTTCGACTGTCGCACAAATTGAATGCGAAAATCAAGGCCGGTACCCTGGTTCAGATGCCGTTGGACACGAATCCCTACGCCGACTGGTCTGGCCACCTCTTCACGGTGGATCGTACGCAGTACATCATTTTGGCGAATACGGCTTCGCTCTATTCGTGTGTGATGTACGGACGTGGGATTACCCACGATGGCATCTTTTTGACTCGAGCGCTGGATACGATTCGGGATTTCACCGCGGATGACGCACAACAGTTCATTTATCGAAAATTTGTTGCGCCCTCAAGCGGAACCATCAGTTTTGCCAAAGCCCTGAACCGATCGGTGACTGGCTCGATCACGGAATTGGTGCATGCCGCCAAATGTCTGTTGGAAGATGATATGGCTCCCAGCGAAGTCGGGTATCGTTTGAACGAAACCCCGATGTCCGCACTCGTTGGCCGGGACGGACGCAACTACGGTCATCCCAAAGAGGCCTTCGTCAACCTGCTGGATCGCAAACAACCCGGTTAGGCGGAAGTGGCCATCGGCCCGGAATTGACCTTCGCCTGCTCCAATGGCTGGCGTAAGTTGTTTCGTCCGAAGGAGCACCGAAGTCAGTCGGGTGGTAGGCACGGGTCGCGCCATACGAATTCTCAGACTTGCCGGGGCGAATCAAAACCGGGCGTCGAGGCACCATCTCAAATCGTCTCCCACTGCAACTCCCCTGCCCTCGCCCGTCGTGGACTTACCTGGCAATGGGCGTTCTACGGCAATTCCCGGGTGCGGGCAAAGAATTCCCGGAGATAGTCACTGTCCAGCGCGGGAACGCTATTGCCATTGATGCCCACCATGGGCACGCCAGCGCAGAGCGAATTTACGATCGCTTCTTCGGTTGCTTCGATCACGGCCCGATAGGCGGGATCCAGAAATTCGTCACCGATAATCCGCAGATCCACCAACGGGCTTCGTTTGCCCTGGGGGATGGCGTTCCCGGTTGAGAACCCCATCACAATTTCCCCGCTTCCGTGCGCTGCATAGGATCCCATCCGACCAATCCCCAAGGCGGCGCGTTTACAGACGCGATTGATCTGGCTGGAAGAGAGCGGCAGGTCAGTCGCCACCACGACGATGATCGAACCATAGGATTCGCGGTGCGGTTGGTGCGTGCCATGGCGGGCGGCCAACCGCCGACCAATGGCGTAGCCGTCGATACGAAGATCCTCCATAGTTCCGAAATTGCTCATCACCAGAGCACCCAGCGTGTACGGCAATTCGCCAATTTCGATAACCCGACTGGACGTGCCGATTCCGCCTTTGAATCCACTGCAGATCATCCCCGTACCGGAACCGACCGAACCTTCCTGAACTTGGCCTCCCCGGCGCCGTTGAGCGCGTCGATCACGTGTTCTTCCGTCACATGGTCTCCGATGGGGTCATTCAAAAAGCTGTCATCACATTCTCCCACCACCGGAATAACCACATTCAGGCTATTCCAGATACGTTCGTACTTCTCCGACATCCAGCGAATAATGCCCTTGTGCACCGTTCCCACGGCGTGCGTATTGGTCAGGCCAATGGGAGTCTCGACGAGACCCCACTCGGAAACCTGCGTGATGCCTGACATTTCACCGGCGCCATTGAGCACGAAGCTACCGGCGATCAATTTGTTGTCAAATACTCGTTCATTGGGCAGGATCACCGTGACCCCGGTCCTGACCGGGCCCTGGCCGGGTATCAGTTTGCCCTCGCCCCGGATGACGGTGGTGTGGCCCACGCGAACGCCGCTGACATCCGTGATCGCGTTGTATTTTCCGGGAGGAAAAACGCCGATCTCAATACCCAGTTCCCTGGCGCGCGGTTGTTTCATGCCAGTACCCGCTTCCTGCGCCATCGTCGCACGGCTGGTTGCAGAATGGCCCCAATCAGATCGGCGTATGCCATGCCGCTTTTTTCCGCCAGAATAGTCAGGTCGCTGAATCCCGGCGAAAGACCGGGCAACGGATTGATCTCGATGAAGAAGATCTGACCCTGATCGGTGACGCGAAAGTCGATGCGGGCGACGTCGCGGCACTGGACAATGCGAAAACACCGGCGGGCAAATTTTCGAATGGCTCCGTCCATCGCCCGGTCGATTTCTGCCGGACATCGAATCTCGAAGTATTCATTGTTAATCGGATCGGGAGACTGTTTGGCTTCGAAGGAATAGACCGGGAAACGCGGTGCTTTATGGCCCCGGTCCTTGAATACGATTTCGCAGGGCCCGAGAATCCGCAGGCTCTCCGTGCCCAGCACGCCGACAGTAAACTCGCGACCCCGAATGTATTCTTCACACAGGATACCCGACGTAATGCTGTTCCCCAGGCGCTTCACCACCTGTTCAAGTTCCTCCAGATTGGAGGCGACGGAATTCTCATAGATACCTTTGGACGTGCCTTCAAAAACAGGTTTGGCAATGATGGGGAACTTCAATGGTAATTTTGGCAGTTGCGACAACCTGCGAATTACCCGGGAACGTGGTACCAGAATACCTTCGGAGGCCATCAGCTTGTTGGTGATTTCCTTGTCCAATGTCACCGCCAGGCACGTGGCGTCGCCGCCCGTATGCTCAATGCCCAACAAATCGCAAATCGCCGGAACCTGGGCTTCTCGGGTACGATGCTGAAATCCCTCAGCAATATTGAATACCACATCGGTCCCGGCACGGATCAGTTCGTCCGCCATGTTGCGGTTCATTTCGACCGGAGTCAGATCATACCCGTTAGCCCGAATGGCGTTGCCAATCGCTTCGATGGTTTCCGGTGAATCGAATTCGGATTCCAGTTCATAGTCGGGATCCGAATGCGACCTGGTTTTCACATTGTAAACCAGGGCCACATCTGGTTTGCCAGAGCGGGTTTTTCGTGGTGATTTGCGGGGTGATTGGGACTTTCGGCTCAGCGCCGAGGCAACAATATGTAATATCGTTTCGTCGTAGGTTAGCCCCTGATTCCGACTGGCTTCAAAGATACCCGCCCCCGGTTGCAAGCTTGGCAGCGCGTTGATTTCGATGAAATATACCTCACCGTTCGGCGCGATTCTGAAATCGGCCCGAGCCATGTCCACGATGCATAACGCGGCGACCACTTTTTTCATCGCTGTTCGAACGGTTTCCAGAACCTGCGGTTCGAAATTTGCCGGGCAGCGTACTTGGACCTGGGAATCGTCGATGTTCTTCAAGTCAAAATCGTAAATCCAATTCCCTTCAATATCAGTCCGATAGTATTCCACGGGCTCCAGAACTCCCTCGTCGCCCAATTGGGCCAGGAACGGCACGGTCACATCTTTGCCTTCGATATACTTCTCTACCAGCACGCCTTCTGGGAATCGTGCCAGGTTCGTGGACAGATACGTTTTCAGCTGGTTGGCGTCGCGACAGATGGAAGATTTGTCGATGCCTTTGCTGGAACCTTCGAAATTGGGTTTGGCAAATAGCGGAAACGTCAAATCTCGCAGCACCAGTTCAATATCGTCCGGTCCGTGCACCACGTGGCTCTCCGGTGTCAGGACGCCAGCGGCGCGGACCACCTGCTTCGTCAGATGCTTGTCCAGCGTCAGAAAGCACTGGTAGGGTCCGGGCCCCGCATAGTGCAAGCCAAGCTGTTCAAAACAGATCGGAGCCAGGCCCTCGCGTCCAATTCCCTTGAATCCTTCGGCCGTATTCAGAATCACATCGGGCCGACAGCGATCCAGTTGACGTATCCAGGAACCATCTTTGGTCATCTCAATCTGGGCCACGTCGTATTGTTGGCTCAGTGCGCCGGCAATGGCTTCAATCACCTCGGGTGTGTCAAATTCCGCCTCTTCCAGCGACTTGCTACGTTGCCGATTGAAAACGAAGGCTACCTTGATTCGTGAGTCAATCTCGGGCATTTTCGTTTCCGCACATGGTTAACTGGTTTGACGAGTTCTCGTGAGACAACCCCTGGCCGTCAATTGTTCTTGGCACGCATTCTGGCTGAAGTAGATCGACGGACTATTTTAGTCTTCCCCCCGGTGAAGTCATTATGCCACACGGCTGGTCGGGTTTCCCAATTAGATTGCCTGCAGGCGGAGGGGTGGTCTGAGAATTCAACTGGGATAGCAGATTTGGCAACCGCGGCAACGAGGACTGTCATCCTGTTTGTGAGCCCGCCCGGTTATTGCTAATGTTCCTTCAGCATCAACTCGATCTTCATGCATTCGAGTCGCGCCTTGAGGACATCGGTTTTCGGTACGTCACCGTTTTGGAAGCGCGCTTCCACAGATTGCTCCATCTTCTTCGCCGTTTCCAATTGCGAAGAAAGAATCTTGATTCGATCTTGCTTTGTCTTCGCCAGTTTCAATTGCATTTCCAACAGCTCCTGCTGCGCCGCCATCAAATCCAGGAAATTGATCGTACCCTGCTCGTACTGCTGCCTGTGAATTGCCACCAGCTGTTTGGCGATCGCCAGCATGTCCCGCGATCTGTCTGCGATTTCATGGGAATCGCCCTTGGCGGTTCCAGCCGCTTCCTGTGAACGTTTCTTTTCCTCTTCCTGCTCTTTCTTTTTTTCTTGGATCCTCTTCAAGATCATCGTTTCCAGCTCAGACTTTTCGCTGGGCATTTTTTTGGGTGGCGACGGTCGTTTTTGCTTTGCACGGTCCGCAGAAGCATTGATCGGAGCGTTTGATTTCCGCTTCACGGCTTCGGCCAGTTCCGATGTGTCAACATATCCGTCGCCGTTCATGTCAGCATTTACGGGTGGACGCCGCATCCTTTTCAATTCGTCGGTACTCAATTTTTGGTCTTTGTCTTTGTCGTAATTCTTAATCAGTCCCTTCGCATATCGTTCATAGGCGTCACTGTCGGATTTGAAACTGCCGAGAGGCTGCTTGGTTACTAACGCAGGTTGAGTTGAAGCATCTTGCTTTTCTGGCAATTCATTCAGCCCAGTCTGCTTCGAATCGGAAAGTGATCTGCCGGAAAATGATCGTTCGCTATTTCTGGCGATGACGTCCTCGATCAACTCCGCCTGGTCAACGAATCCATCGCCGTTCTGGTCAGCGTTTTGGGGAGGATTCAAGATCTTGTTCAATTCGACTCGGCTCAAGCGTCCGTCTTTATCTTCGTCGCAGACCACCAGTAATCTTTTCGCATGTTGAATGTAGAGTTCGTGATCCGAATTTGATCTGTTGGCTTTGTGCGATTTTGCTGCATTCCGCCTGGGCATTATTTCCGCTTCCTGTTCCTTCCTTTTTTCTTCGATTCTCTTCAATATCAAGGCTTCCAATTCGGGGTTGCCCGTTTTGTCTAAGGCATCGGAATCCTGGGAATCTGGTATTCTCTTGACCGCTTCGATCAGCTCCGATCGGTCGACATATCGGTCACCGTTCTTGTCGGCGTGATTCAGCAATCGGTGAATGGCCCTCAATTCACTCTTGCTCAGGCGTCCATCATTGTTTTTGTCGTGCATGCCAACGAAAGCGCTTGCGTATCGCTGATAAGTGTCGGCATCCTGACCTGCAGCTGGAGGCAGGTCGCCAAATGGTATTGAAACCAGGATCGCCAAGGTGAGATTTTTAAACGACGGTTGCATTCGACGATTCCTTCAGGGTTGCTCCACATTTAACTGAGCCGCGGTCATCAGCATTTTAATGAGAAATCGTGCGGTCCGCGCAGGGTAGTTAATGACTGATGTTATCACCGACTGAAGAAAATGCCACGATATTTTGAAAAGCTTGTGGCATGGCAACCAATGGCGGGTACCACGGTCAAGACATCCCTGGGGAATGTCTGCGACTTGTAGATTCACCAAAGCGGCCAATGGACATGTTGGGAAAAGGCTTTGGGTGCGTGTGCGAGCAAACGTTGGACCACGATGTCAATGGCAGGGACAGCCCAGATGGTCGCTTGTTCGGGCAGCCCATTCAGGTCGCAATAAGTTCATTCACGCGACGCTTCAGCCAGGGGAGTAACTCGGCCTCGAACCAGGGGTTCTTTTTCAGCCAACGATTGTTTCGTGGGCTGGGGTGGGGCATGGGCAGAACGGCGGGACGATAGGCTTTCCAGTTGGCAACCGTTTCGGTCAGGTTCCGTTTCCTCCGCTCGCCCAAGACGTACTGTTGTGAATACTGGCCCAACAGCAATGTCAATCGAATTGAAGCCAGCTGTTTGAGCAACCGGTCATGCCAAAGCGAAGCGCACTCGGGCCGCGGCGGAAGATCCCCCGTTTTACCGGTTCCGGGATAGCAAAACCCCATCGGTACGATGGCGATCTTGTTCTCATCATAAAATGCTTCATCGCTGATCCCCATCCACTCTCGCAGACGTTGTCCGCTGGGATCGTTCCACGCGATCCCCGTTTCATGGACTCGAACGCCCGGAGCCTGACCAATGATCAGAATCCGGGATGACTTGCCGGCGGACAGGATGGGACGAGGGCCCAATGGTAGATCGGCAATACAATTTCGGCACCCACGAATTTCATCCAGCAAGTCGGCCAGGGGGTCTTTTGTCATGAGTGTTTCTTGTTTCAGGTAATGTCTGCCAACTGATTCTTCGATTTTTCACCTTCGTCGCAAGACGACGGACCTTAAGCGGCCCGAGACCGGAACGTCAACTCGTCGACCGACCGGGTCGTTTGCCGTGTTGAGCGGTTTGACTGTCATTCGTATGTCGGTTATTCTCCCCAATCCATCCTGGAATGGCGGTTCAGCTTGTTCGTTTTGCTTGAAAACGCGAGGCTGCCTAGCAATCACGGGGCAGGAAATGTCGACCTTCAGTTTCAACACTTTTTCCGACGCCGTTCGGAACCAGGTGCGGCGGCAGACTTACAACGTGAATGAGACTGTTTTTTCCGAAGGCGCGACCGTCGAGTCCATTTTTCTGGTTGAGGAAGGGTGTGTACGGCTGATTGTTTTTCCCCAGGATGGCAAACAGCTGGTGTTGTATCGGGCGCGTTGTGGCGAAACATTCGCGGAAGAACACCTGACGTTGGAAAAGTATTCGTATCGTGCTGTAACCGACGAGCCAACGACGCTGCATTTCGTACCCAAGGCAGCGATTCTGAACGACCTTCGCACCAATCCAGAGGTCGCCACCAGATTCATTAAATGCATCAGCAGTCGATATTACCAGCTTCGGATCAATTTTGAACGACTCGGGATCGCGTCGGCCAAGGCCCGTGTCCTGCACTGGCTCAATACCCTCAGCCTTCGCGAAGGCCAGGATATCGACCTGACTGGCAAGCTCAAGAGTCTCTCCGATGACCTCAATCTGACTCACGAAGCGATGTATCGCGCCCTTCGGGAATTGGAACGGGATGGTGCGATCCAGCGCGATAGCGGCGTCATAAAAATTTGCGAAATCGCGCTCGAGAAGTGATTCAGATCATATTTCGCTAATTGAATCGTCCCTATCATGCGGCTCCTGTTCAGGTGGAGCTGTGCTTCCCTGATTGATTGTCTCCGTTCGCCAAGTTGGCGAATGTTGAGATTTTCCGGTCTTACCGCCATCCTCAAACCATTGGATTACGCAATGAAAACTACACTGTCGGTAATTTTGCTGCTGGGCGGCTCACTTGCCTGCGGATTGACAGTACAGGAATCGGGTTCCAGCAACGCTACGATGCCTGAGTCCATGACGACCAGTTCAGCGACTGACTTGACCGATGCTCGTGGAGCCTCGGATGCCCATGCGGCGCGTTTTACGGGCGCCGGAGAGTTGATCCGTCCACGCGGTTGGCGTAAGTGGGTCTACGTGGGCACTCCGCTCACGCCCCATGACATGAACGATAACAAGGCGGCGTTCCCGGAGTTCCACAATGTCTACGTGGACCCGGAGAGTTTTGCGACGTTCGAACGAACCGGCGAATGGCGAAACGGAACGCAACTGGTTAAAGAGCTGGTTCTGGTCGGTTCGAAATCCGCGGTCAGCGGGAATGGCTACTTCATGGGCGAGTTTGCCGGGCTGGAAGTGGCCATCAAGGACAGCGTTCGATTCAAGGATGAACCGGGCCACTGGGCGTACTTCAGTTTCGGACACCAGGCCGACTATGAAAAAACGGCGAAGGCATTTCCTGCCGCATCCTGTAACGCCTGCCACGCGACGAGTGCCGATACCGATTTCGTCTTTACGCAGTATTACCCGGTATTGCGAGAAGCCATGCCGCAGAAAAAGCGAATGGAGTTGGAGTCAAAGAAGCAGTCCAGCAAAACGATGAACGCTGCCGAGATGCGGGCTGCGATGCAGGCCATGGGTGGTGCAGCGAATCAGCCCGCGTCGGCGGATCAATACGCGGAACGGGTCTTCCATTGGCTGGCCGGCAGGAACTACAGGAATTTCAAGGCGGAATCGGCCGTGCATCCGTCAAGCTCCGGTCCGGCCGTCCATGGAGATGTCAAGGTCTTTGTCAATGACAAGCTGGACGCCAGCCTGCGGGCCGGCAACAAGTCCTACCCGGTTGGCGCGATGGCCGTCAAGGAACTCTATAAGGACGGCACGTTGATTGGCTGGGCGTTGGCCCTGAAAACAAAAGAGGATGATGGCCGGGGCAACGGTTGGTACTGGTACGAAAACGTCAGCACGACCGATTTCAAGAACCCGGTGGCCGCGTCGCTGGGGCATTCCATGTGCGTTGGCTGCCACGCAACTGGAAACGACTTCATCATGACCCGGCAAATCAAGTAACCCCCGGAGGTTGCGATGGCCTGGGTGGTCGATCCGGATTCGAGCATCCAGACGTACCTCCAGCCAGTGGCCGTTTCCGGTTCGATGACGAAATGGCAACCAGACAGTCAGGCCGCAACCGGTGATCGGTCGCGTTTGAATTTTTAGTGGATCGTTTGGCGATGCAATACGACCGCCTCGACGTGCGATATAAGTCATGACGGCCATCGTAATGAGATGTGGTGACGGAATCGCTTTATTTCTTAACCAAATTCAGAGGAAGAAAAAGATGGACATCAAAGAACAGCTTGTCAAAATGGATGACGTAGTGAGCAAGGGCATGATCGTCTCCGCGGTCAAGGATTTTTTTGCAGAGGATGCAACGACTTCCGACTATGGCGAGGCCTCAACCTCCAATAAAGCCCAGATGATTGAGAAGATGGAGGGATTTGCGGCGTCGATTGCCAACGTGAATGGAATCACGCTGCATCATTCGATTGCCGATGGCAACGTTTCGGCTTCCGAATTCACCTTTGATTTTGACATGAAGGATGGAAGCAAAATCTACTGGCATGAGATCATCCGTCGAGTCTGGGATAAAAACGGCATGGTCGTGGAAGAAGAGTATTTCAACGCGCAGTAGTGCTACAGGGACCAGATTGGTACTTGCGGTTCCGTTGTCCAATGCCGTTTGATAAAGGCAGGCAATGGAACGCACGAATGGGCTTGCGAGTTTTCGCAATGCCCATTTTTTTTGGTGATGTGGTAAAACGAGTCTGTGAAGCGATTCGATTCTTGGTCATGGATGGATGCCGGCAAGCCGTAAGGAAGCCCGCGCTGAAGGGCCGATGGATTGGTTGAATTTGCTTCGAGCCAGGCAGATATTTATTGAGTTGATCCGCCTTGATTTTACCCTGCTCGCGATCGGATCGTCGCTCTTACCGTTGCCGAATATGCGTCGACTCCCTTGCAGGGATGGCTGCTCAACGATCAAACTGCGTAAGCAAACCAAATGAAGCCGGTAGCCGATGATGGGTAACGATACAGCGAAAGTGATTGATCCGATTTGTGGAATGGCGGTTGATCCGGCCACGGCCTTGTCGACTGTAGAAGATGGCGAGACGTTCTGTTTTTGCAGCGAGCATTGCCGGAAGAAGTTTCAGACCCAGTGGATCGAGAAGTCGGGTTGCTGCCATGCGACGTCAATGCCGTCGGAAAGCCGGGAAGGTTCAACTTCGGCCAACTACTATTGCCCAATGTGTGAAGGCGTGGAAAGCGATCATCCTGCCGATTGCCCCCGGTGCGGGATGGCACTCGAAGCCGCCGGGATTCCGCTGGCGGAGGCCCGGACGGTTTATACGTGTCCCATGCACCCGGAAATCGAGCGAGATCGACCGGGAGACTGTCCACTCTGCGGGATGGATCTGGAACCCAGTTTCGCGGCGGCGGCCGGAGAAGAGGATGATAAGGAATTGACGGCGATGGCCCACCGATTCTGGCTGGCCGTTGCGTTTTCCATCCCGGTCTTTCTGCTGGCGATGTTGCCCATGTTGGGCGTACCCGTCGATGGCTGGATCGGTGGACCTGTCGTTTCGCGATGGGTGCAATTCATATTGGCCACGCCCGTGGTCTGCTGGTGTGGCTGGCCGTTCTTTGTACGCGGATGGCGCTCCATCCGGACCGGCCATCTGAACATGTTCACCCTGATTTCTTTGGGCGTCGGAGCGGCCTACCTGTACAGTACCGTGGCTCTGCTGTTGCCATCGTGGATTCCGGATTCGTTCCAGGAACACGGCCACGTGGCGGTTTACTTTGAGGCCGCCGCCGTGATTATCGCGCTGGTTCTGCTGGGCCAGGTTCTGGAACTGCAGGCTCGCCGACGCACCAGTGGGGCCATTCGTGAACTATTGTCGCTGGCTCCGCCCACGGCGCGAGTGATTCGCGACGGCGTCGAGCAGCAGGTTTCGCTGGCAGACGTGCAGCAGCACGAGATCATCAAAGTGGTTCCTGGCGACAAGATCCCGGTCGACGGCCAAATCGTGGAAGGGACCAGTACGGTCGACGAATCAATGATTAGCGGCGAACCGGTACCCTTGCAGAAAACCACTGGCGACGAAGTCATTGGCGGAACGGTGAACCAGACCGGCGCCTTTCGGATGAAAGCCACCCGAGTGGGCAGCGATACCGTGCTTTCCCAAATCGTGAAGATGGTGGCCAATGCACAGCGCAGCCGGGCACCGATCCAAAAAGTTGCCGATACCGTCGCGGGCTGGTTTGTTCCGACCGTCGTGGCGGCAGCCATCCTGACCTTTATCATCTGGGCATTTTTTTCTCCGGCCGAGCCGCGACTGGCCTACGCGCTGGTCAATGCGGTGGCCGTTCTGATCATCGCCTGCCCCTGCGCCCTGGGACTGGCCACGCCGATGTCGATCATGGTTGGTGTAGGACGTGGCGCGCGGGAAGGCGTGTTGATCAAGAACGCGGAGGTGCTGGAGACGATGGAAAAAGTTGACACGTTGATCGTCGATAAAACGGGTACTTTGACGGAGGGTCGTCCCCGACTGACCGAAGTGCTGATCCAACCGGACAGTCCCCTCGATGAAAATGGTCTGCTCTCGCTGATCGCGGCGGTCGAGGCCAACAGCGAACATCCGCTGGCTGACGCAATCGTTCAGGGAACGCGGGAACGCGGACTGGAGATTTTGACGGTGGACGACTTCAATTCAGTAACGGGGAAGGGAGTCACGGGGACCGTCCAGGGCCGGAAGATTCTATTGGGAAAACAGCAGTGGCTGCGTGATCAGGATGTGAGCGAGATCGAATCGCTGACGGGGCAGTCGGAAGAACTGCAGCGGCGCGGGCGAACGGTCATGTTTGTGGCCGTCGACGGTCGGTTCGTGGGACTGATCGCGGTTTCGGACCCGGTCAAGCCGTCTGCCGGTAAAGCGATCCGGGCCCTGCATAAACTGGATGTCCGAGTTGCCATGCTGACCGGCGACAACGAACATACGGCCCGGGCTGTGGCTGACGAGTTGTCGATTGACGACGTCGAAGCGGGGGTTGGCCCGGAAGACAAGCATCAACGAATCAAACAGCTGCAGGCATCCGGCGGGACCATCGCGATGGCCGGCGACGGTATCAACGACGCGCCTGCCCTGGCACAAGCGAATGTTGGGATTGCCATGGGAACCGGGACGGACGTCGCGATTGAGAGCGCGGGGATCACACTGGTGAAAGGGGAGTTGGGAGGAATTGTCAAAGCGATCGAACTGAGTCGAGCCACGATGAGGAATATTCGTCAGAACCTGTTCTTTGCCTTCATTTACAATGCGGTCGGCATCCCCATCGCCGCCGGTCTGCTGGTACCAATCTTTGGCATGAACGCGCTGCTCAGTCCCATGATTGCCGCCGCGGCGATGAGTTTCAGTAGTGTATCGGTGATCGCTAACGCGCTGCGGCTGAAGAATCGGCCGCTTGGCGAATAGCGGTCTTCGCGGGACGCTTCCGCTTAAATATCCCTGCACGTTGTCGGTCGAACGCTCATTGACTCGGGAACCGGCAACCACCGGTCGTCTGTGGGTTCCTCAGGCAGACGTCGCGACGAGTTACGCGCACGCGGGTTGCGATGAAATCGTTGCTCGTGCCATGTCGGCGTACAACATCGGCCACGTATTGAGCGGATTCGCACGCCAGATCACAGCCTGGCCGTCCAATGCCAGGTGAGAATCAGGTCGCGGGACCACGCTGGTCAGTTATTCCCGAACCGGGATTCGCTTGCCTTGCTCCCGCATAAATTCGTGTCCGAAACAGAATTTGTTGTACCGACCGGCTCGGGAACGGCATTTGCGGTTACGTGGCAGCTACAAACAAAGTCGAGTCGTACGTGACCATCGATAACTCGTCGACTTGCAGTGCATGACGATGCGGGGTGCCGGATTGGCTGAAAAAAGGCCATCATGAAACCGGCAGTGCTGCCGCGAATCTCTCTTCGGGCTGCAGATGGCGAGATGTCTGGTGAATCTTGAGGAGCATGAAATGAGCAAGTTATTGAGTTGCATCGCGGTTGGATTGGTAGTGTCGGCAGCGGCTGGCTTGCAGGCGCAGGTCACTGTGGATTTTCGCGACGATGGTACGTTCACAGCCCCGTTTTTCGAGGAAAGCGGATTGGTCGCTACCTCGGTAACCGGCGTTGGGCTGCTGGAATTAAACGGGATCGGCGTTGCTGGGGGCCTGGACGACTATGTCACCGAAGCGGGAGAGACCCTCTTTGTATTTCTGCCATACATGTGCGACGACGTGATCGTGGATTGGGGCGAGTTGATTAACTGTTTCGATTACGAATTCGAGGTCTTTCGGAACGGGGTCAGTCTGGGCGCGGTGCAAATCGACGTCTGCTCTCCTCCGGTCCCGATTAATCTGAATATGGTGTTCGGTGCCAATGCGATCGATGGGTTTACGATTACGGGTATCGGAGGTGCTAGTGTTGGTGATCATCTTGGTTCGATCACCTTTACTCAGCTGGCGACGCCCGCTACACAAGGGTCTTTTTCGCCGACCGGTTTCGAGTTTTCGGCCAGTGTCTCCGGGATCATTGCACCCATGTCTGCTTCGTTCTACGAGATTCAATACGATGGGTGCGCACCCTTGATCATCGATACGTTCGGTACTGGACTGGATACGGAAATAGCGTTGTTCGATGAGGCCGGATTTCTGATCCGTGAGAATGACGATGCAGGCGGGGGGCTCCAGAGCGAAATGGTCTTCTTCGATCTGGATGCGGGGACCTATTTTCTTGCCGTCGGCCTGTTTGACACCGTATTCTTTGATGGATTCGGCGTGTCATCGTTCTCTGGCGAATCGGGTGCGGTTTCCATCAATGTGACGACGCCACCGAGGCCGTTTGGTGTCACGGTTGATTTTACGGACGATGGGACTTTCGTGACGTCGTCGTTTGAGGAAAGTGGATTGATCGCCACGTCCGCGACCGGCGTTGGCCTGTTGGAATTGGGCGGGATCGGTGTCGCCGGGGGCCTGGACGACTTTGTTACGGAAGCTGGAGAAACATTGGTCGTTTCACTTCCCTACCTGTCCAGCAATGTGGAGCTGGTCTGGTTCGGCAATTCATGTTTTAACTATCAGTACGAAGCCTTTCGCAGGGGTGTCAGTCTCGGAGTGGTGCAGCAGAACTGGTGCGTTGATCCGCAGCCGTTGAATCTGAATTCGTTGTTCGAAGCCAACGCGATTGACGCTTTCACCATTACCGGGATTGGCGGTCCCGCCAACGGTGATTTTTTGAGTCAGGTTTCGTTCGAGCCCGCACCAGATCGGATTGGGACATTTTTTCCTGACATTGGGTATGGTTACTCTCTTTCATTGGACACGACGATCGAAGCTCAGGAGGTCGTGTTTTACGAAATTCTTTACGATGGCATCGCGACGCTTTCTATTGACACGTTTGACAGTACGCTCGACACGGAGCTTGCCTTCTACAACGAGTGCGGCGCATTACTGGCACAGAATGACGACGCCGGGGGAGGTCTGCAGAGCGAACTGGCGTTCGAAAATCTGGAAGCGGGGCGCTACTTCCTGGCTGTGGGGCTGTTCGATTCGGTCTTCGGCAACGACTTTGATGCAAGGTCATTTGCACAACAGTTTGGCGAGGTACTCGTCACCGTTCGAACAGAGGTGTTGCTGGGGGATGTGAATCGCGACAACGTCGTCAATCTGCTGGACGTGGATCCGTTCATCGATCGGCTGACGACCGGTACGTTTCAAGCCGAGGCGGACACCAACCAGGACGGGCTGGTCAACCTGCTCGACGTGGAGCCCTTTGTGACCCTGTTGTCCGGTGGTTGACCGCTGCATCGACTGTCGATGCAGCGGCAGCAGATGCACCCGCGTTGATCCTCGTGGGCGGACTTTGCTGGAGCGGCCGCCGGTCTCCATTGCCAACCGTTTCAAGCGTTTTCTTCTGCCGGGTTGACGGAAGCTGAACGACTTTAAACTCAACTTGTTTCGGTTCTTCCATCTGGAGACTGGCCGTCCGTTTTGCACCTGTTCCATCTGCGAAAAAGGAGACCTTCCAAAGTGTTGCCATTTCTCCGTGGGTGTTTCAAATTCTGTTGGAAGATCGGCATCTCCGCAGGCTTGCGCCCTGTTGTGCTGGCCCGCATCTCACCGGTTTTTCTAAAAATGGATGATGGCCAATCCTTGACAAAGTCCAAACTAAGACTTAAAACACACCCATGTCAAAAGACCCCGCAAACTCAATTCGGGAAACCGGACTCCAGGTAACCCCACAACGGTTGGCTGTGTTGCAGGCCGTTTCGCGGCATCCTCACTGTCGGGCGGATGACGTGGCCGAAGTTGTGCGAGCGGAAATCGGCACGATTTCACGTCAGGCCGTCTACGATGCGTTGGGAATTCTGGTCGAAAAAGGGCTGATTCGCCGTATTCAACCGGCCGGTTCGGCCGCGCTGTATGAAGATCGCGTTGGCGACAACCATCATCACGTGATTTGTCGAAACTGTGGAAAAACAGTCGACGTGGACTGTGCCATGGGAGACACCCCTTGTTTGACGGCCGCGGACAACTCCGGTTATGAGATTGACGAGGCGGAGGTGATTTACTGGGGGACGTGTCCGCAGTGTTCCGCAGAAAAACCGCATTCGAAGTCGGTCGTTTAAAACAGTACGAAACAGACTTTCACAATCAGAATAATTGAACTTCAACCTGTCACAGGAGGAGCATTTAGATGTCTCACACGCAGAGCAGCAGCTCGTTAAACAACGGAGCCTTAAAGATACGAGGGAACGGGCGATCAACCGGGATGGTCTGTTTGGTTGCGATAGCCTGTTACTGTTTCGTCGCCAATAGCGGCGGTAGCCTTTTGGCCCAGGCATCGCACGGTGGTTCGGCCGGCGGCAGCTGCCCGGTGACCGGTTCGAAACAGACCGCAAGCGGCCAGTATTTTACATCCGCAGAGAATTCAAACGGTACAACGGAGTCACCGGTACCCCAGGCCAACATGGATTCCGGCGCGTACACGATCAGGGACTGGTGGCCAAACAAGTTGAACCTGCAGGTACTGCATCAGAATTCGGCCAAGAGTAATCCTCTGGGCGCCGACTTTGATTACGCCAAGGAATTCAACAAACTGGACCTTCCCGCGCTGAAGAAGGATCTTGAGGAATTGATGACCGATTCACAGGACTGGTGGCCAGCCGACTTCGGACACTACGGTCCGTTATTCATCCGTATGGCCTGGCACAGTGCCGGTACTTATCGTGTTACCGATGGGCGGGGAGGCGCATCGGATGGCACGCAGCGGTTTGCGCCGCTGAACAGCTGGCCAGACAACGCCAACCTTGACAAGGCGCGTCGACTTCTGTGGCCGATCAAGCAGAAATACGGAAACAAGATTTCCTGGGCGGACTTGATGGTGCTGGCTGGTAACGTGGCCCTGGAATTGATGGGGTTGGAGACGTTCGGGTTTGCCGGAGGGCGTGCCGACGTCTGGGAACCGCAACAGGACGTTTATTGGGGTCCGGAAAGCGAATGGTTGGGCGACCAGCGTTATCGCGGTGACCGGGAACTGGAAAATCCACTGGCAGCGGTTCAGATGGGATTGATATACGTCAATCCGGAAGGCCCCAATGGCAAACCGGATCCTCTGGCAGCTGCCCGGGACATCCGTGAGACGTTTGCCCGCATGGCCATGAACGACGAAGAAACGGTAGCCCTGATCGCAGGTGGCCATACTTTTGGAAAAGCTCATGGCGCGGCCAGCCCCAAGGGCAACGTGGGTCCGGAACCGGAAGGAGCCCCTATCCAACAGCAGGGCTTCGGCTGGAAAAACGACTTTGGCAAGGGCAATGCGGAAGACACGATCACCAGTGGACTGGAAGGTGCCTGGACTTCGACGCCCACCGAATGGTCCTCCGGCTATTACGATAATCTGTTCGGTTACGAATGGGAGCTGACGAAGAGTCCCGCCGGCGCATGGCAGTGGACGCCCAAGGACGAAGCGGCCGAAGGAACCGTTCCGGATGCCCATCTGGAATCGAAGTCGCACGCGCCCATGATGTTCACCACTGACCTGGCATTGAAGCTGGATCCGGTCTACGCCAGGATTTCGAAGCGGTTTCATGAAAATCCCGATCAGTTGAAGGAGGCGTTCGCCAAGGCCTGGTACAAACTGGTTCACCGTGACATGGGGCCAGTATCGCGGCTGCTTGGACCGGAAGTCGCCGAGCCGCAACTTTGGCAGGACCCGATTCCCGATGTTGACCATGAACTGATTGACGCGGCCGAGATTGCCGAATTGAAGGGCAAGTTGTTGAATTCCGGTCTGACGATTCCCCAACTGGTTTCGACGGCCTGGGCTTCGGCGTCGACCTTCCGTGGTTCCGATATGCGTGGCGGGGCCAATGGTGCTCGAATCCGACTGGCACCGCAAAAGGACTGGGAGGTCAATCAACCGGCCGAACTGGCGAACGTGTTGGGAACGCTGGAGAAAATCCAACGGGATTTCAACAACAACCGGTCGGATGGCAAGCAGGTTTCGCTGGCCGATTTGATTGTGCTGGGTGGTTGTGCCGCGATTGAGCAAGCGGCTCAGAAGGCCGGCTACGATGTTCAGGTTCCATTTTTGCCGGGTCGATCGGACGCTTCGCAGGAAATGACCGACGTGGAATCGTTTGCCGTGCTGGAGCCCAAGGCGGATGGGTTTCGCAACTACCTGCAAACGGAAACGGACCGGACCGCGGAGGAACTGCTGGTCGATCGAGCGCAATTACTGGAGCTGACCGCTCCGGAAATGACGGCGCTGATCGGCGGTTTAAGGGTCCTGAATACCAACTTCCAGCTGTCGCCCCATGGTGTTTTCACCAAACGCCCTGGTACCTTGTCCAACGATTTCTTCGTCAATCTGCTGGACATGGATACGCAGTGGCAAAAGTCGAAAGACGACGACCAGGTGTACGTGGGGCGCGACCGCGGCACCGGCGATGTCAAATGGAGCGGCACCCGTGTGGATCTGGTGTTTGGCTCCAATTCCCAGTTGCGAGCTATCGCGGAATTGTACGCTTCCAACGACTCGCAGCAGAAATTTGTGAACGACTTCGTAGCCGCCTGGAACAAGGTGATGAATCTTGACCGGTTTGACCTGGATCCAGCCCAGCGAAACGCAGTCCAACCCGTGGCGCTGCGATAAGACACGCTCTGGAAATTTGGAGCTTAGCGAACGCCCGGCTCACTGCGAGTCGGGCGTCTTCCAGATCCGGGTCATTTCGTGCGGCCAGCCGTCAGGCGTGGGTTTTCAGAACGACCGAAGGTTCACGGAACGACCGAAGTTACAAACGGGAGGCCAACGACGGAAAAGATTAGACGCCAGGTTGAAGAACAGCGGGGGCGGCGAGCCGTGTTGCCTGGGCCGTGCCAAGTTCTTGACACGGTCAATGTATTCACAGATAACCAGTCCTCGATGTCCAATGACCAAACCAGACGTTTTGAATACACGGGGATCAATTTCCTGCCGTGTGTGAAACGGGAACTCTGGCGGTTGCCTGTCGCCAGCGGGTAATGTCTCGTTGTGACCATGGACAGGGTGTGCTCAGGCATCCACCGGCTGGGCAGCGATCACACGCAGCCTGGCGAACAGCGGAACCACAGTGGGTTTGTGTGGTGTAGGGAGACCCTCGAACGGCAACACAACGTGATTTCGGAACAACGAATTTTCTAATAGCTTACAGGAGAAACCGATGTCCATGACAGAAAGCAAATGCCCGGTGATGAGCGGAGCGGCTCTGCGGCACACCGCGGCGGGGGCGTTATCCAATGGTGACTGGTGGCCGAATCAGTTGAATTTGAAAATCCTTCATCAGCATTCGACCATGAGCAGTCCGATGCACGAGGGTTTCAATTATGCGGAGGAATTCGGCAAGCTCGATCTGGAAGAACTGAAGAAGGATATCTTTCAGGTCATGACGACATCGCAGCCGTGGTGGCCGTCCGATTACGGACACTACGGGCCGTTGTTCATTCGCATGGCATGGCATAGCGCGGGGACGTACCGGATCGCGGACGGGCGGGGTGGCGCAAGTTCGGGCACGCTGCGTTTCGCGCCGTTGAACAGCTGGCCGGACAATGCCAACCTGGACAAGGCGCGTCGTTTGTTGTGGCCCGTCAAGCAGAAATATGGTCTCAGGATCTCCTGGGCGGATCTGATGGTGTTGACGGGTAACTGTGCCCTGGAATCGATGGGATTCAAGACGTTTGGATTCGCGGGCGGACGAGAGGACGTCTGGGAGCCGGAAGGAGACGTGTACTGGGGTCCGGAAACGGAGTGGCTGGGCGACAAACGCTACACGGGCGACCGGGAACTCGAGAACCCGCTGGGCGCGGTGCAAATGGGTTTGATCTACGTGAATCCGGAGGGGCCCAATGGTGAGCCCGATCCGGTCGCTGCTGCCCGGGACATTCGGGAAACCTTCGCCCGGATGGCGATGAATGACGAGGAAACGGTGGCCTTGATTGCCGGCGGACATACGTTTGGCAAGACCCACGGTGCGGCAAATGCCGATCAGTATGTCGGTCCTGAACCGGAAGGGGCGCCGATTGAACAGCAGGGCCTGGGCTGGAAAAACAGCTATGGCAGTGGCAAAGGCGCCGACACCATCACCAGTGGTCTGGAGGGTGCCTGGACTACCGAACCGACCAAATGGGATAATAACTACTTCGACAACCTGTTCGGTTACGAATGGGAGCTGGGGAAGAGCCCGGCCGGGGCGTGGCAATGGCATCCTCGTGAAAATGGCAAGCCAGTGCCGATGGTGGCCGATGCGGAAGATCCGGCAAAAAAGCACCCCGTAATGATGTTGACCACGGATCTCTCGCTGCGCATGGATCCGGCCTACGAACCGATTTCCAGACGGTTCCATCAGAACCCGGAAGAATTTGCGGAGGCCTTTGCGAAAGCCTGGTACAAGCTGACTCACCGGGACATGGGCCCCGTGTCGCGGTTCCTGGGCCCCTTGGTCCCGGCGGAACAGCAATTGTGGCAGGATCCGATTCCGGAAGTCGATCATGACTTGATTGGCGAGCAGGAGATCGCGGCACTCAAGAGCAAGATCCTGGCGTCGGGACTGTCCATTCCGCAACTTGTCTACACCGCCTGGTCTTCGGCGGTCACCTTCCGAGGCACCGACAAACGGGGAGGTGCGAATGGGGCGCGGATTCGCCTGGCACCGCAGAAGGACTGGGAAGTCAACCAGCCAGCGGAACTGGCCCAGGTGCTGCAACAGCTGGAACGGATTCAGTCGGATTTCAACGATTCGACGTCTGGCGGCAAACGGGTCTCAATAGCGGACCTGATCGTGCTGGCCGGATGCGCGGGCGTCGAGCAGGCGGCCAGGAACGCGGGGCAAGAGGTAAAGGTGCCCTTCTCTCCGGGGCGAACCGATGCCTCTGCGGAAATGACCGACGTCGAATCGTTTGCCGTACTGGAACCGACGGCCGACGGCTTTCGCAATTACCTGTACTTGCAGGATGGTCATGACCGGCCGGCCGAGGAGTTGTTGGTAGATCGAGCCCATCTGTTGACTCTGACGGCTCCAGAAATGACGGTCTTGCTGGGTGGCATGCGAGTGCTGAACGCCAACTTTGGCCAGTCTTCGCTGGGTGTCTTCACCGATCGACCGGAAGCACTGACCAACGACTTCTTTGTTAATCTGCTGGACTTGAATACGAAGTGGCAGAAATCGGAGAAGTGCGACCACTTCTTCGAGGGTATCGATGGTGGTTCGGGCGAGGTTAAATGGACAGGTACCTCCGTCGACCTGGTGTTCGGTTCCAATTCGCAATTGCGAGCGATCTGCGAGGTCTACGCCGGTGACGACGCTCACCCGCAATTCGTTCACGATTTCGTAGCGGCCTGGGACAAGGTGATGAATCTGGATCGCTTCGATCTGCACAGGTAGGTCACAAACCGCGGTCTTGCCGCGGCCAATTCTGTCGATGCAAAAAACAAGGCTCTTCGGTTGCTGACGAGCCTTTGTTTTTTCACAGGTGAGTTTCACCTCGCGTAACTCTCAATCTCAATCTCAATCTGCCCGCCGATTTGGATGGCCGGTTGTCTCGATCCAGGTTGCCATCGCGGACAATGGCAGTTATCGCGCGTGTCGTGGGGGTGTAGTTTCTTTTCGTTGCCATAGACGGGAAAATGGTCGCGGCTCCATTTCCCGTCCGTGCGACTCGCACTAATCGGTCCGTGCGACTCGCACTAACCGGTCCGTGCGACTCGCACTAATCGGTCTTGCTGACGGGTTCCGTCTTGCTGATGGCGTACAGGTACTTGTAGGAGCGAACAAACAGATCGCCGCCGCTGATCGCAGGTGTGCTGCTGAAGGCGGAATCGTCTCCTTCAAATGCCGGGTTATGCTGGACTAAATCGAATTCCTGACCCGCTTTGATGACGAAACACTCACCGTTTCTCATGAACAGGATGATGTGATCGCCTACCGCCACGGGGGACGAATAGTCAACATTAGGAAACGTCGTCGGATTGCTTAATTGTGGCAGGCGTTCACGATAGACATATTCACCGTTCTCGGTGTCGGCGGACATGAATTGGCCGCTGGAATGCCAGTACAGTTGCTTGCCAAGCAGCAACGGGGTGTCGATTCCCGAGCGGAGCGGCTTTTGCCAGAGTTTACTGGCGGCATGGGCACCACATTGCAATGCCATTCCGCGCCCGCGCGACTGCCCATCAGGAACGCCCTGCCATCACGCGTGACAATGCTGCCGCAGGTCGAATCCTCCAGCGGCGATTCCATTTCCCAGAGTTTCTCGCCCGACTTGGGATCGACGGCGACCACTTGGCGAGGCACGTGAAACAGAATCTGGTCTCCCGCTTCCGTGGTAGCTACGGTCGGCGACGACCAACAATTTGTGAAGGCAGGATCTTCGATTTTCCAAACGACCTCACCCGTCAGTTTATCGAGGGCAATGAACTGGTTGCCGAGCACACCCGCGTTCACGACAACCAGGTTGTCGTACAGGATCGGGCTGGTGCCGTCGCCCCACTTTGCCGGATCGGACTTGGTGCCCAGGCTGGTTGTCCAGACCTGCTTGCCTTCTTGATCGAAACAGAACAAGCCGGATTTACCGAACAGCACGTAAATACGCTCGCCATCGGTCGCTGGTGTGCTGCTGGCGTAACCGTGTTGGGTAATGAAGCCCTTGTAGGGATCTTCGGTCTCATTCGCCTGGACTGAACGACGCCAGATTTCATTTCCGGTTGACCGATCAAAGGCGACCAGGTGCCGAACCAGATCTTTCGGATTGCCGGGATTGCGCTGGTCCATCCCATAACCGTTATAGCAGGTCAGATAGACTCGATCGCCGACAACGATAGGAGATGACGTTCCCCATCCCGGGAGTTCCGCCCGCCACTTCAAATTCGTGTTCGACGACCACTCCAGAGGAATACCTGCCTGTTCGACGACGCCGTTTCCGTTGGGACCCCGGAAACGCGTCCAATCCTCGGCGCAGATTGCGGAAGACATCAGGAAAAGTAAAATGAGAGATGCGACAGACAATTTCATCTAATTCACCTTTGGGATTTGGACACGAATGGATCAACCTCGGGCTAAGGATTTGCTCAGGGAATTCGTCAGCAGGTTAACCGATTGGCAGCTGCATTTCGAACCCGCCTGTCATCCGCCGCCAGGTCGAGAGCGGGATCGGTCGTTTGAAATTCCGTTCGTTCGCCGTACCGGACTACGGCAAAGCGAGTTAACCGTTGAGGTGCCGATTTGGTGATTCTTTCCTGGATTATTGAAGAAAAACAGCCCTTCGGCCGTTATTTGGACAGAGGAAAGAAATGACCCAAGGGTCCATTGCCCTGGCCGATGGCCAACGCATTCCGCAGCGCGTCGGTAACGTAGTCCTTCGCTTGACGGACCGCGTTCAGCTTCGTCAGGCCGAGCGCCAGATTCGCCGCGATCGCGGCGGACAGCGTGCAACCGGCACCGTGCGTATTTTGAGTCTCGATTCTAGTACTTTCCAACTCGATGAACTCGTGTCCGTCATACCACAGATCCATGCCCACCAGTTCATGCGGATTGGCGCCGCCGGTCAGCAACACCGCTTCCGGGCCGATGGAATGAATGGCCTTGGCGGCGGTCTTCATGTCCGCCAGTGTGTTGATTTCCATTTGGGCCAGTAGTTGAGCTTCGTACCGGTTTGGCGTAGTCATCGCGGCCTGCGGCAGCAGTTCTTCCACGAGCGCTGAAATGGCATGGTCGTCGATTAACTTGTCGCCAGAACGCGCGACCATCACCGGGTCAATCACCAGGTTCGGCGGCGCATTCCTGGCAAACACCTGGCTGATGGCCAGGATAATCGGGCGATTCAGTAGCATGCCCGTCTTGGCCGCCCTTATCTGAAAATCACTGGTCACGGCCTCGATTTGCGCTACCACGGATTCGGCAGGCAACGCATCGACGCGACCAACGGCAACCGTATTTTGTGCCGTGACACAGGTGATGCGCACTGGTCCCGTGCACACGGTGGAACGCAAACGTTCGCAGGTCGGCCTGGATTCCGGCGCCACCACCACTGTCGGAACCGCCGATGGTCAATGCAATGGGTGTTTCTGCGGACGATCGTTGGCCAGGCATGTTCATGGCGTTGGCATGATTTTGGAGAAGATGCAATAATTTGTTACCCAGCTAAACTGACGCCAGGTGATCTTCAATTGATCAGGTTGTCTTCTCGTGTTCAAGTCAGCGAGAGTTATGCCGGTAAGTTATGTGAACCAATTTATGTCAACCAACGGACAACAGAAAAAGGGTCGACTTGGGATTGCAAGCAGCATTTGAACAGACTCTTCATCATGCGGAACCGCTGTTGCTGCTGGAAAACATGATTTGGCAGAGCCTGTCTGCTGCCAGTCAAGCGGCGCGGCATCCATGGCACGCTGGAGCTTTCAGCACCGTCACGCAGTCGCCCCCCGGGCCGCTGGTGGTGAACAGTCGGACCGTGATTTTGCGGGCTGTCGATCCTGAATTTCGAACGCTGGACTGTCACACCGACGCGCGGTCTCAAAAGGTTGCGGACCTGAATGACCATGATTCTGCCAGTTGGTTGTTTTACGATGCCCGAAGCAAAATCCAACTGCGGCTCAACGGTTCGGCCACGGTGATCAACGATCAACAAACGGATCAGGCGTGGAAGGCGACGCGGCTGCACAGCCGTTCTGCTTATCTTTCCATTCATTCTCCCGGGCAGCTCTGCGCGGATCAACAGCCACCCGATACGGACGATCGGTGCGGAACCATGGAGCAATCCGAACGAGGTCGCGACCATTTTCGGATCGTCAGATTCCAGGCGCTCGAAATGGACTGGCTGTACTTGCGCCGCGAGGGTCATTTGCGAGCGAGAACACGCTACGCAGAGCCATTAGCTCAACAGGCGAAATGGCGTTGGGTGATACCGTGAACCCGGCCGGTTTTATTACCGACGGTTGGCAGAAAACAGGGGCGATTGGGCTAATTCGCTGCGCGGCCGATCGTATCGCTGACGGTCTGATGCGCCTTTGAAGGGGACTTTCCAGACCGAGCGGGAGACACGCTGAATGGGCCAGCGGAAAGAAACGATCAAATGCACGAATCGACGCCAACGCGATCAGGCGTTAAATTATAGCCTGATTAAACTCTCGCCCCTACCGAACCAATGGCAAAACGGAACCTATGCAAGTCATTATCAATAGCAACAATCAAGTCGATTTGAATAAAGACAGGATTCAGGATCTGGAAACCACGGTAGCCGATGCCATGGAACGATTCAGCAGCTGGATCACCCGCGTCGAGGTTCATTTGACCGACGAAAACAGCGCCTCCAAGGGAGGCTCGGATGATATTCGCTGCTTGATGGAAGCTCGGCCAGCACATCAGCAACCGGTCAGCATCGAGGTTCGGGCCTCGACGGTCGATCATGCCATTGCGGAGGGTACGAAAACCCTGGAACGTCGACTGGGAACGATGGCAGATAAGGCGCGTACGCAGGGCAGGAAAGGACGATAGCGGGCCGGACGTTAAGGCGGCGATCGCGGTGGCAGGTCCCTGCTACCGGCTGCGGATACCCGTACCGCGCTTCCTGAAACGATCCATGAATCCGGTCCTTCAGAGTAATTCGGTTTGCCATAGGAACCGAATGAATCCACAACAACTTATTGACCTTGAATCAGGCGAGAAATCCGATGCTAGAAGTCACTACCGATGATTTGCGACAGTTGGCTCAACCGACGAGCGGAACTTGTGTCTCCATTTACATGCCTACGCATCGCAAACACCCACAGAACCAGCAGGATCCCATTCGATTCAAGAACCTGGCCAAATCGGCGGTCGAACAACTGCGTGATGCGAAAGGTGTCACTCCAGATCAGTTGTCGGAAATCGAAAAGGAATTGATAAAGCTGGCATCGGATTGGGAATTCTGGAATCATCGGGCGGATGGCATGGCATGGCTGTATCGTGATGGCCAGAGTCATTTATACGATTTTCAGCGTCCGGTCCCGGAACAGGTCGTCGTGGCCAATTCGCTGCATATCAAGCCGATCATTCGGATTACGCAATCCGCAGAGCGTTACCATGTGTTGGCGCTGACGCGGCATTCGGCCAAGTTGTATACGGGAACCCGCGATGCGCTGGATGAAGTTGAAAATTCGGCTGTGCCTGCGTCGATGAAGGAGGCACTGGGGGATGAGTTGACCGAGCCCCATCTGGGTGCCGCCTCGTACGGGGGAACGGGCCAGACGATGTTTCATGGTCACGGAGGCAAGGAAGCGGAAGTGGATAAGGATCGGGATCGCTACTTTCGGTTGGTGTCTGACGCCGTCGAAAAGCACTGGTCCAATCCGACACGGCTTCCTCTGGTTTTGGCTGCCTTGGACGAACATCACGCCCCCTATCACCACGTTTGTAACGATCGTTTCCTGATGGATCAGGGGGTCAAGAAGGATCCGGCTTCAATGTCGAATGATGAACTTCGTTCGGCCAGCTGGGATGTCATGCGAGAGTATTTTGATCATCGTATCAGCGAAGATGTGGAGCGGCTGGGTGATGCGGTGGCAAATCGGAAGGGCTCCGTGGTCGTCTCCGATATCACGCGAGAGGCAGGACAGGGGCGAGTCGATTTGCTGTTGCTGGAAGAAGGAACCCGGTTGCCCGGCCATGTCGATTGGCAAACGGGCGCAATTAACGAAGCGGATTTGGAACAGGCAGATGTCGATGACGTGATTGACGATGTGGCGGAGATGGTCATCGCCAGAGGTGGCATGGTGCGTATCTTGCGACCGGGGTCACTACAAAATGAATCCAGCGTGGGTGCGATATATCGGTATTAAACTTGAGTTGTTTGACCAGCAGATCCGCGGAATGCGGACAGGTGATGCGATCGGTGAATGAACCTGATCTGGTTACTTTGACCCATCTGAATCACGATTGCCTGAGCCGCACTGGTCACGGAGGTGCCGGGCTGGCAGGGTTAGGCCAAGTCGCTTTGCAGTGACACGTGTCAAGCTGGCGATTTTTTGGCGTCGCGAGCAGCTCCACGTCAAGTATTGCGAGTTGCCAGCGCCCTGCCTGCTACCCGGTGAAGGTACGAACTAGCCCAGCTCTTGCGCTTGCACCATCCAGAGATGCTTCTCCAATTGTCGGGAAATCGAGATCAACAGATCTTCACTGATCGGGTCGATGTCGCCCATGCGACGGATCGCGGACCGCAGCTGGTCGGTCGTTGTCTTCAGGCGATCGCCAACGGACTCGATCACTTCTTCAACCTGCAATAGACCGTCTGGAAAATCCTCCAGATGAGTCGTATCCGTGACGGTCCGCGCACGGCCGTCGGGGATTCGCCCGATGGTTACAATTCGTTCAGCCACTTCGTCGCTGGCCAGTCTGACGGAATCGATAATTTCGTCCAGTTGCAAATGCACGCTGCGGAAATTCTTGCCGACGACGACCCAGTGGGCCTGCTTCAGATTCAAAGCCAGATCGATCAAAGTAGCCAGATTATCCTGTAGCAACTCGGCAGCCTGATCACCGACATCTGCACCGAGCAGATCGCGTTTGAATGCGGTAGCAATAGCAGTCATGTTCACTCCTTCAGTTTCGGTTATCTTGCTCTTGTGACACTGAATTAACTGCATTTTCTCGGGGATATTAACTGTTCTGGCCTGTCAGTCATCGCTTCAGCTAATCGCGACAACGGATGAATGCAACGCCCTGACGCGCCGTTGCCAAGCCGGTTACAATTGGCCCGTCTTCCGATCGACGTGGACTTCAAGGCAAGGATGACCTGGTTGAAGCCCGCAATGGTGGACGATCTGGCCGGCGGGTGAATCGGTCCGGCACGTGGTGGTCATCGCGTTAAGAATTTGTATCGTCTTCCCTGCCATTCCCTGGTTCATAATACGAAGGTGGTTGCCCCCATGAAGCCTTGGTCTGCCCTATCGTCGATGTTGTTGATCCTGGTCGCCAGCTTGTCGGTGGCCATGGACGAAGCCAACGACCGCACGCTGGTCATTTATTGCTGGCCCGGTTACGTTCCCGATACCGTGGTGGATGCATTTACCAAGGCTACCGGAATCGAAGTCGTTCTGGAGAGATTCAATTCCAACGAAGAACTTCTGAGACATCGACTGGTCGAGGGCCGATTCGATCTTGTGCAACCCAGCGACTACGCCCTGGAAGCTCTGATTGAGCGGGGAGCATTGCAGCCGTTAAACAAGGAACGAATTCCGAACCTGAAAAACGTCGACCCCAGTTTCCTCAGCCTGCCGCAGGATCCCGATGGCGAATATAGCGTTCCGTGGATGGCGGGCACCGTAGGAATTGTGGTGAATACGGATCGCGTGAAGGAACCGATCCGTGGATATGGTGATGTTTTCTCCGGTAAATATTCCGGACGAATCGTGGCCCTGAACGATGCCCGGCAGTGGCTGTCGTGGACGCTGTTTCACCTTGGCAAACCGATCAACGACGTGAACGACGATGTGCTGGCAGCGGTGCAGCCCGTGTGGGAAAACTGGATTCCGCAGATCGCCGTGTTCGATTCTGACAATGCGGTACGGGTTATGCTGAGCGGCCAGGCCGATATTGCGATCACCTGGAGTGGCGACGCGGCCAGGCTGTTGGCCAAATCACCGTCCTATCAGTATGTGCTTCCTCGCGAAGGAGCGCCTCGTTACGTGGATTGCCTCGCCATTCCGCGAGGCGCGGCTGACCATGAGGCCGCGGAAGAATTCATGAATTTCATTCTTCGGCCAGACATCAGCGTCATGATTTCCGAGGCGATTCCGTTCACTAATCCCAACCAGCAGGCGTTTCAGAAGCTGCCGAAAGCAATGCAGACCAATCCCGCCAGTTATCCCCCCGCGGATGCCAGACTGAAGTCGTTTCGATCAATTGGTGAGATGGTAGATCGGGTTGAGAAACTATACAATTCGATCCGGTTCCGTCCGGCTGGGATATCCCGGTTGAAGGTTTTGGACGAGCCATCGCTGCAACGGTCCAGTCCGTCGACCGGTCGAGGCGATCGTTCTTCATTCTGGAAATGACTTTCGCCGAGGGCCACGGCGACCGTTGGCAAACAATGTATTAAGGCAACCAAACACCGTTGGATCAGGCCGACCGGGTAACTTCGCCCGTTAGATTTCAATCCGTTTTTCAGGATCCTCCTTGCCGTGCGTTCCCTATACGATTTGCCTCTGGAAGTCCTGATCACCGTCACGACGGTCGTGTTTGTCGGATATTGCTGGCTGGGTTGCATTTTTGTGCGACCAATCCTGCGGTTGTTTGTCCGCGGGCGGGACGACACCAACGAAGTGGTCGGCAGTGTGTTGTCCTGTTTCTGTGTTTTCTATGGACTGTTGCTGGGGTTGATCGCGGTTGCCTCCTACCAGAACATGTCTGAGGTGGAGCATAACGTCGCCCGCGAGGTTGCCGCGTTGGATGCCTTGAACCAGAATGTCAGCACCTATCCGGCACCTTATGGAGAGAATCTGAGGTGGCTGCTGCGCGATTACTGTCGATTCGTATTCAAGTACGCCTGGGACGAGTACGCTGAAGGGCGGATTCCACCGGGTGAGCAGACCAGAATCACGGCCTTTCACGAACGACTGCTGGCCTTCGAGCCTCAGACGGAAACTCAAAAACTGGTTCACGCAGAAACCATTAACCAGTTCAACGCCTTTCTGGAGCAGCATCGCGTTCGTGAAAATTCGATAACCACCGGCATTCCGGCCGTAATGTGGTACGTCGTGTTGGTGGGAGCGATCTTGAATATCGCGCTGGTCTGGCTGTTCGACACGCGACTCTTGACCCATCTGTTTCTGGGGGGCATTTTGTCGTTTTATCTGGGGACGATGATCATGTTGATCGGCGTCATGGACCGGCCCATTCAAGGGGGACGTGCAGGGTGTCTTCGGAAGCATTCGAAATCCTTTACTGGGACAAAATGCGGGATGAGTGACGCGATGGATGGCCAACCATGAAATCCGATAAGCTTGCAGATCCCGTTCGGCTTCCCGGTCGCCGTCGATTCAGGGCTGCTGCGGCTGAGCTGCTGTGGATATCCAACAGCTTCTGGGCAGTTGATGATGGGGCGCTGAATCCAGCCTGAAAAACGAATTTGACCGTGGGGATGTTTGGGTATGGGCGGCCGATCGGGCTCGTACCGGCTCACGTTGTTTTGTGGATAGTGTAGCTCAATCCGTTCCGGCGGCTGATTAGCGGTTGGAACGCGGACGGAATGACAACAGGAATAATGGGTAACAAGTTGGATAATGAGACAACCAGTACGGGTGATCCAGCCGATCAACATGTCGACCTGAAACCAGTAGACACGGCGGACAGCCAGCCCGTTCCGGGCGAACCCAACGTCGCGCTGGAGCGACTGGGCGAATGTAGAAAAATGTCCGATTTGCGGATCGCAAGTCGAGGCCACGGCGTACCATTGTCCCACCTGTCGCAATTATTTTTGTTACCATTGTCGCGCTCGGCTGTTCATGTCCTGAAAAACAGCTGCAGTGCGTGAACCAGCCGTGTGACTATTACGGCAAGCTGGTCTGCAGTGTTTGTGATCAGGAAGCGGAAAAACTGGAGCCGCCAACGGTCTATCTGGAGCCGGAAGATGGCTATTGGCCAGGCTGGCTGGCAATCGTGTCTGGTGTTGTTCGGACTGTCCTGGTACTGGTATTCCTTTGTCACCGCCTTGATCATCGCGATCATTCTGTTTGCGGGTGTGGGATACCTGGTGCATCGGATGGGTTTGAACATGTTCGGTGTGAACCGGATAGTAGAACACCAGCGGCGAACGACCTATCATACCTGCATTGGTTGTGGTCAAGCGGTCAAGGAAGTAACGGAAAAACGGTAGTTCCGCACAGTACTGAATCGAGAATCGAATCGATGGCAACATTTGAGGTTCACGAACTGGAAGGTACCCACTTCGTGGAGATTCACATCAACCACGAGATGGTCCGGGTGGAAGCGGGTGCACTTAGCTACATGACGGGGGAGATCAACGTCCATTCGCCCTTGCTTCCGTCTCTGGGTGGCGCCATCAAGTCCATCCTGGCCGATCAGTCCATTTATCGACCGACCTACACTGGCACCGGGGTGATTACGCTGGAGTCGTCGCTGGGCGGATTTCACGTGCTCGAATTGGACGGAGAATCCTGGATTCTTGAGCGGGGGGCCTACTGGGCGTCCGAGGGCAGCGTCGATGTCAATTTTCATCGCGAAAGGCTGCAAGCTTCCATTTGGGCCGGAGAAGGTCCACTTTACCTGCAGACCCGAGTCAAAGGTTATGGAAAAATCGTATTGGCGACTCGCGGTCCGGTGGAGGAGGTTGTGTTGGGTGAGGGTGAAAGTGTGGCGGCGGAGGGCAAGTACGTCATCTGTCGCACAGGAGACGTTCGATTCCGGGTTCGACGAACAACCAGGAATTTCTTCGGTCGGTTCACCTCCGGCGAAGGTCTCGTGAGATTGTATCAGGGCCCAGGGCATGTGTTGTTGAACCCGGCTCCCTATTGGCGCTATCGTATCTGCCATGAAAAACGTACCAATTCCGACAGTCCTTCGCGTATGACAAGCTGAATTTCAGGAAAGGAATCTTTCATGAATCGAGTGACCACCGTTCTGGCCATCATTGCCGTGCTGGCGTTGCTGGTCTTCGCATTACAGAACCTGGAGGCGGTCGAAATCCAATTCCTGGTTTGGAAGTCGCAGATTTCCAAATGCATCCTGATGATCGCGTCTTTTTTGCTGGGGGGCATCGCGGGGATTGGGATGCTTGAGCTGAGGAAGTTCTTCCAGGGCTGAGTTCAGGCTGGCGGATTGGCCACGAGAATCATGCTCAAGCCGTGCTTGACGTCGTCCGGCCAGGCCAGGGCAGCATGCCGTTGCAACGTAAATGTCGGTAATCCATCCATTAAAAGGATGGATGGCCATTCCAAAACGATGGATGGCCATTCCAAAACGATGGATGGCCATTCAATTGGGTCAGGTGAATCGCACGCCATGAATGAGGCATGCGGGACGCCCTTATGAAGCTCCGCTGAACATGTGGTACAGGCCAATGGCGAAGGAAACCAGACTCAGGATCGCGGCAATCAGTATCATGTAATACATCATGCCGTATTTCAGGTTCAACGCACCGATGGCATCCATCAGTCGCGAAATATCGTTACCTTCAGTCCGGACAATTTCCGCAAAACCAACCGCTGCCTGCCGCGTCCAGATACCTACCAGCAACATCAATAAACCGGCCAGAGCAAAAGCCAGCGAGGAAACGGTAAACGGGGAGGACCAGAAGTCCTGCGACAGCGGCCAGTTTCAGCTGTTCGATCTGGTCTGCTGACATACCGGCTTTCTCCGCGGCCGCGATCACCCGTTCGGGACTGCGACTCATGATGACCGACGTGACGCCGTTGACCATCTGAAACACCCCGAACAGGATCAGCACCATACCGACCAACAGCATACGGCGAGCCAGAGTGCCGATTGTCTGGTTCTGCGATCCGGTGAATTCGTACTGAGACGCAGTTTCGTTCACGATATCATCATTCGTTTTTACCATGGCTAACAAAATCCAATGAGCAGCGTGGCAAGAAGGAAAAGGGACGGTACAGGAGCTCAGCAAGATCGGAACCACTGTGAATTGACGATTTCCCGCGGTTAGCCTTGAAACTGTTTGATCGCTTTCGGCAGTCCCTTCAGGCGGAACGACATGGCAATCAAGGCGATTCCGTTAATAATGGCGAAAACGCCGAGCACGCGGATGATCATTTGACCGAAAGTCAGCGGCGCGGCCAGCACCAGTGCCCCCAGACAGATTGCCAGCAGACCGCCCAGGATCAACCAGCCTTCACCTTCGATTTCCTTGCGATCGCGAATGGCTGCAATGACTTCCAAAATACCACCGACAATGGCACCCAGAGCGAGCAGGTACAACAGCAGCGTGGTGGTCCCGCCGGCGACCAACAGCGGATAGCCCACGGCGACCGCACCGGCCAGAATCTCCACGACGCCGCGGACAATCGTCCAGCCGCGAGAGGGGACATCCGCGAACAGTCCTGCCATGATCGCCAAAACGCCGTCGACAATCAGGAAGATGCCAACCACCATCGCCAAGGCCGCGGCCGTCATGCCCGGGCGAAAAAGCGCGTAGCACCCCAAAATGATCTAACAGAATGCCTCGCAGCAACACGAGCCACCACATTTGCGAATAGGCCTGGCAATACGTTCTCTGGCCAAACCGTCAACTGTATTGATCATTCTTCGTGTCTCCCGTGGTTTAGTCGTCATCAGCCAATACGGCCCGGCCATGGTTCTGGCCGGGCCACTGTTTGGCGGCATCAAATTTCGTTCCGCCATCGTCAATGGCGAGAGGACGATGGTGATTACTTCAGAAAAATTCCAGCGAGGTCGCCCAGGTCAACATCGCCGTCGTGGTCGCGATCGAGAATGGCATCCAAAAAGCCACCTGACTTGGGTTGCTTGTGTTCCAATTCCTTACGGGCACTTCCCAGAATATCCGGCAACGCCCGGGGGCTTTCCTGAGGTGATTTTTCGGCTTGACCAAACAGACTGCCCAGGATCGAAGGCAGAACAGCGCCCATGATTTTCTTGGTCGTTTCCCCATCCAGCATGACGACCTTGCCGATTCGATTTTCGACGTTAGCCGCTTTGTCGCCAAAAATACCCTTCAGGATCTCGTCGGTGACCTGGGGGTCAAGCTCGTGAACCTGGACTCCCGACGATTGACTGGGTGCCTCCGCTGGTAAATTTCCTTGTTCGACGTTCTTTTTCAGCATATCCCACAGACCTTGTTGGCCTTCCGGCGTTTTCGTTTTTTCCTGAAGTCCCCGCAGAATTGCCCCGATGGCGGCACCCGAAGCCGCCTGAGCCTGCTCCTGTTTCTGTTCCGCGGGGTACGACTTTGGTCATGTCCTGTGAGTTGAGACCTTTGATCAGTTCTTCAAATAAACCAGCCATGTGTTGGCTCCCCTGTATTCATCTTCCAGTATCAAGTCCAAACCCATCCCGAACCATTCGGGACAGTGAACTGGAGGTCGCAGTCTAACAAATCCAACCACATCGCGGGAGGAGAAGCCTCGACATCGCCGAATGTCAAGATTGCTGCGGGTGGTTTTCTGGCGGCGGGAACGGCCAGCACGAGGAACTTCGCTTCCCATCGCCATTCTTTCGGTGGACGACAGCCGAAAGTCACAAAAAAACCGTGGTTTTATCGGGTGAATCATCACAACAGCATGCCGAGTTGGCAACGCCAACGGAATTGGGACATCCCCGCCGGGATTGACTCGGGAGTCAGGAGGCAACTCGCTGCCCTCAGGTACCTGTGGTTCGATCCCTCCATCGGTGCCTTAGCTCAATTCGACCTGGCCGCGGATCGGCCGGTATTCATCTGGACTCCGGTTTGCTGGGAACGCGATTGACAGACGGGTCGCTATCCAGTTCTCAAAATGCCGGGAGCCAAATTCCTCAAAATAATCGGTCAAATCTCGACAAAATTCAGTGTTGATAATTGACGCTTTTGATAACGATTGCGATAACAATGTCTGTCTCAAAATTGCCTAAATGCGGCGGACTGTCCGTCGCAAAAAATAAACTGTCTCGACTTTGGGAATGACGAAACGATGAATATTGCTGATTCAATCATGAAGGCTTTGGGTAATCAGGCTCTGGAACAATTTACCAGCGTACTTGGAGGGGAAAGGCAAAAGAAACAGAACAGGCCGTCAGGCCGCTGTTCCTGCCTTGCTGGGAGGGCTGACTTCCCTGGCTTCCAAGCCCGAGGGTGCCAACAATCTGTGGTCGGCACTTCAGGGCCTGCAGCAAGACAGCCATGACGACTACCTGAGCATGCTGACGGGCGGTAAGGAAAGCATGCTTTCGGATATCGGAGGCAAATTGCTGATGAATCTGTTTGGTAAGCAATCCACCAACTCGCTGGTCGATGCATTAAGCGGCTTCTTGGGCGGGGGAAAGTCAACCTGGGTGAGCAAGTTGTTGTCCATGTTGGCCCCCATGGTACTTGGGTACATCGGAAAACAGGTGAAGAGTGGCAACCTCGACTTGGCTGGACTGGTCAAGATGTTGATGGGCCAGCGCAGCAATATCGCCAGCGCGATGCCCAGCGGTCTGATGAATTCGCTATCGGGTGCGCAGGGACTGGGAGCCTTCGGTAATTTTGTGGACGATGCAAAAGATCTGGCCGATGGAGCACAGCGGCAGGCGGCGGCCGCGACACGGGCGGCAACTTCGACCGCGGCTCAGTCGTCTGCATCGTCAATGGGTTGGTTGTTGCCACTGATCTTGCTGGCCGCGGCCATTGGTATCATCTACTGGCTGATGAATCGGCCGGCCGGAGACGAAGGAGTGAAAGACGGCGTTCAGTCTGCCACGGAAAAGGTGGTCGATTCGGCTTCCGAGTTGTCTGGTGATTTCACCAAGATGTTTTCCAATATGGATAATCTGCTGCAAGGGGTGACGAACGTCGAAACGGCCAATGCCGCGTTGCCCAAGCTGAAAGAGATGGAATCCACCGTGAACTCACTGGCTGGCTCATTCGAAGCACTCCCTTCTGCCGGAAAGTCTACCCTTTCCAAAGTCATCAATGACGCCATGGGTGGATTGCGAAAGGAACGCGATCGGGTTGAACAGATTCCCGGTGTGGGCGATATCCTGAAGTCGGTTCTGGAACAGATCTTCGAAAAATTGACCAGTTTGATCCGTTAAGGATCGTCCGTTGATCGACGAGCTTGCGACTCGGCGTTGCCAGGTGATGAAACGATCTGGCAACGCCGTTTCCTTAGTTTTTCTGCCGTTTGACGGCATGGCTGTGCTGACGTCGTGGCCCCGCGTTCTTGAGGGATGCGCGAATCTGGCTGGCAGAATTCTGCAGACATTCCTGGTCGGCCCCGAAAGCAAGCCCCACACGCGGCAAATTCCGCCGAACAGGTTAACCGTCACGGGCTCTTCAAAATTCCGCGCTGAAGGTCTATCTTAGCGGTGGAAGATCGAACATCCAATGGAGTCTGACCAATGCTATCTCGCTACTTGCATTTGCCCTTTCTCGTCTTGCTGGTTTTCGCGTTTTGCTCTGGCAACGGCCTGCATTTGCGGCCCAGGAAGCGGAAGCCAAGGAGCCACCGCAACCGGTCACCATGTCGGACGCGGAAATCCCTCTGGATCATTTGACGCTGCTCGTCAAACCACTGACCCAGGAAGAACTGGCGACTAGAGGCGGCTGGCTGGCGAGATCTGCTGAAGGCAAAGATTCAGGAGATGAGTGACTTGCAGGTCGCCGTCAAGACGGAAAAGAACAGGGTCGAGGAGGCGAAACAAACCGAATCGCCTGACGCAGCCGAAACGGACGCGCCGCTAAACCCGGTGCGCAGCAAACGGAAGAAGCCGCCGCAGGCGGAAGCTCGCAAAGCCGAACTGGCAAAAAAGATTCCGGAACTGCAGGAGCAGCGGGCTCACCTGATCGATCGGCTGAATGTGGTACTGGACGCCTGGGAAGCCAAGGGGGGCGAAGTTGAAGAGTATCGCAAATACGTCACGGCGGTCAGTGGGCTGGATATCGACGTCAGCGATGCGTCGACGGCCTGGACGGCTATCGCCGGTTGGGTCCAGTCCGAGCAAGGCGGCCAGCGTTGGCTGTGGAACATCATTAAATTCATCAGCATCCTGTTGGCGTTTTATATCGTGTCGCGATTGGCTGGGCTGGTGACCGGGCGTGCCGCCGCAAGGATCCAGGGCGGCTCCGAGTTATTAAGGCACTTTCTTGAAAAGTTTGTTCGGCAACTGGTGATGGTGATCGGCCTGATCGTTGCACTATCTGCGCTGGAAGTGAATATTTCGCCGTTGCTGGCCGCGCTGGGTGCAGCCGCATTCGTGGTTGGTTTGGCGCTGCAGGGAACGCTCAGTAATTTTGCCAGCGGTTTGATCATTCTGGGCTACCGTCCCTTTGACGTGGGGGACGTGATCGATGCGGGTGGTGTCAGCGGGATCGTCGATTCGATGAATCTGATTTCCACCAAGATCCGCACGTTCGATAATAAGGTGATGATTGTTCCCAACAACAAGATCGCAACCGATACGATCACCAATGCGTCGGCCAGCGACAAGCGTCGTGTGGACCTGGTATTCGGGATTGGCTACGACGACGACGTCGAAGCTGCCCATGAATTGTTGCTGTCGATTGTTCGCAACCATCCGCACGTTCTGGACGATCCGGCACCGGTAGTGCAGTTGAATGAACTGGCGGATTCGTCCGTCAATTTCATCTGTCGGCCCTGGGTCAAGGCGGAGGACTACTGGACGGTTTATTGGGATATCACGCGGGCCGTGAAGATGGAATTCGATCGCGCCGGCATTTCGATTCCGTTTCCGCAGCGGGATATCCACGTGTACCAGCAGGCGGTCGAGAACGGCAGCAAACCGGGAATGCTCGAGCACCAGGCATGACTCGAGGGCAGCCCGATGCGATACGGCTCGGCCGGTTCAGCTGTCGTTCGGACAACTGAATCATCCCCAAGCCAATCAGATGCGGTCCGTTGACCTGGCTTATGGGTTGGGGAATCGTGGCTGCAGATGGGCGATTGGCGCCATCATGCCTGGCAGCAGGATTGAGGCGTTGGTGGGCTATCGATATATCCTGAAGTAGATGGAGACGCCGGAATATTCGCGGAACGGATCTTCAAGGCTCCAGGTCGATTCGTCTTGCGATGACTTGCGGTCGTGCCAAAATCGATTGCCCATGAGTACCTCTGCGAAATTCTGGAATCAATATGCATTGCTCCATTTGATACCGAAGATTTCCGTGTAACTGGCGAAAAGAAAATCGAACTGGATAAACGGCTAACCCGAATCCGGGACGTTTATCGGAACAAGTCGGATTACCGCGATTTGATCAAGGAATTTCAGGACGAAATCAATGAACTGCAACGCATGATGTATGCCCATGATCGGTACAGCATGCTACTGATCTTTCAGGCGATGGATGCCGCCGGCAAGGACGGGACGATTCGGGCGATCATGTCCGGGGTCAACGCCCACGGGATCAACGTCCACGCTTTCAAACGGCCCAGCGATGAAGAATTGGATCATGACTTCCTGTGGCGAACCACGATCCGCTTGCCACAACGAGGTCGGATCGGGATCTTCAATCGTTCCTACTACGAAGAAGTCCTGGTGGTCCGAGTGCACCCGAAGATCCTGACGGCAAATCAGAAACTTCCGGAAGATCGTACCCGCGATTTGAAGAAGTTCTGGCAGCATCGTTACGATTCGATTTGTGATCTGGAAAAGCATTTATGGCGGAATGGCACGAAAGTCGTCAAGTTTTTTCTGAACTTGAGCCGCGACGAGCAGCGGCAGCGGTTTCTGGATCGAATCGACGAACCGGAAAAGAACTGGAAGTTCTCCGAAGGCGATGTGGCCGAACGCCAGCACTGGGATGAATACCAAAAAGCCTACGAGGATGCTATCAATGCGACAGCAACCTCACACGCGCCCTGGTTTGTTGTGCCTGCCGACAACAAGAAAAACATGCGACTGATCGTAGCGCAAATCGTGCTGGAGCAATTGAAGTTGTTGGACATCAATTACCCGGAGGTGACTCCGCAGCGCCGCGAGGAATTGCAAAGGTATCGGAAACGACTGGTCGACGATTGACGCTCGTCCCAATCACTCCACGGCGCGGCTTGATTGGGGCGGTGTCGCCACCTTCGTTTGTTCGGGCTGCCTATCGCGGGATTCGAGCCAGATCATCGCCTACGACCAAGGCATCGCTAAAGCAACCTAAACGTTGTTTTCCACGCAAATACAATTCCGCAGCGCAAGCGAGTGCATCCTTCAGGCTTAGCTAGTGCATCCGTCAAAGCATCGGCCACCCGAGTATACTCGTCGGTCTCGGACTATTGGCAAGATTGGTATTGTTGGCAAAGCGGCTTTGATTTAGTTTTCTCAGCGATCCAGTATTTCTCGCAAGGAGGTTTCCATGACTTTGATCCGTCGCATTGTTTTTCCCTGTATTGGCCTGATGGTGGCTGGGTTGGGTCTTATCGCTGATGCCCAGCCGGCCACGACCGATTCGGTGGGCAAGACCGAACCGCAAGTTACCCAGCAGCCAGGAAAAACCGAACCGTGTGTGGATGAAATCCGCTGCCTGCTGGATTCGATCGACCCCTACCTGCCGGAAGGCGAAGTTTCCGGTGAAATCGATATGTTTGGTTCGACCAGCATGGATGTGCTGGCCCATAGTTGGACGCGTGGATTCAAAAAGTTTCATCCGGGAACGGAGGTCGTTATCTCTGCGGAAGGATCGGAAACGGTGATCGACCGTCTGGCTAAAAATCCCTCGAGCATCGGGATGCTGTCGCGGCCGGTGACGGAGGAAGATCTGACCCGATTGAAGGAGGTGGGCCTGAAGAATCCCGTGGCCGTACAGGTGGCGCGAGAAGCGTTGGGTGTTTTCGTACATCAAAGCAATCCTCTGGACGCGATCAGTTACCCGCAGCTGGTAACCCTGTTTTGCAGTGAAGATCCAAACGAGGAAGTGACCTGGAAGGCGGTCGGCGTAACGGGAGAACTGGCCGACAAGCCGGTGCATGTGATTGGACGCAATGAAAATAGTGGTACGCGGAAATTCATTTCGAAGTACCTGTTTCATCAGGATCAACTGCGGTCATACAAGCAGACCATGGAAACCAATGCGGAAGTGGTCAAGGCACTTTCCGAAGATCCCCAGGCCATTGTCATCGCGGATTTCAAGACGAATCAACCCTTCGATTCGACGCCTGAAACTGCGTGACAACGCGACCATGATTGATGCGAATGAGCACGATGTGCTGGTGGGCCGTTATCCGATTACCCGTCCGTTGACATTGGTATTCGATTTGGAAGGCGAAAACGTGAAGGCAGCGGCCAATCGGGAGCTGATCAAGTTTGCTTTGGCGCAGACAGGCCAAAGCAATACGATTCTGGCCGGATTCTTTCCGTTTGATCCGCCGACTCTACGTGCCGAACGTTCCAAGCTGAACGAAGGTCCCAGCCGGCAGTAGCCGAAGAAAACCAGCTGCCAAAACCGGCTGCCATTGCGTTATTGACAGCGGTTGGTCGCGGCCGCAGAGCCCGATTTGATTTGAAAACAGATGATAAGACCCGAATTGCAGTAAAAGGAATCCAGTAGCATGGCTATGTCTTGCTTTACGTTGTACCGTTGCGTCTCCAGTTGTATTGTCCTGTTGTTGTTTGCGTTTCTGCAACCGCAGGTCCATGCCCAACAGACCTGGGGTGACCGTTCTTTTGATACATCTTCCTATTCCAATGTCGATCGGCGTTGGGAAACGGTCGCCGCGCCAGGATCTTCCGGCTACAACCGGGCATGGCAACTTGGTGTCACGGCCGACAATACGGATACGGGCGTGATTATTCGCGACGTCACGCCGAATTCAGCCGCAGCCCGGGCGGGACTGTTTCCGGGAGACATCATCGTAAATGTCGCCGGCGATCAGGTCGGTCGCGTAGGAAACCAGATTTATGATCTGGGCGAGGAAATCAACAAGCATACGGACGTCAACGGACGCGTGCTGATGCTGGTATTGGATCGACGACGTGGCCAACTTAGCCCCATCAATGTACAGCTGGACAGTCAGACCGGTGGGCTGGGCGGGACCATCATTATTCGCGGAGGTCAATTGCCCAGCGATGCGACGGTCACGGTCCGCCTGGAGAATGAAAGCCGCCCCAGTTACGTTGTGCGAAACGGAGAATATTCCTTCCGACTGGCCAATTTTGGCGTTGGGGAGATTCAATTTGAAGTCAATTACGATCCTCGCTATATCTCTCCCAACGATACTTACGTGGTCCGCGCCTTTATCACCTCCGGCGGTCAAACCCTCTACACGACGGAACGACCCCAATACGTACTGACCAAAGGGAACCCGAATACCGCGCAACTGGTACTGATCCCCGCTAATGTCTACACCGGGACGGGCGCGGGCACGGGCGGCATCGTGCAGGCCGGGTACGCACCTGCCAGTTACTATCAACAGCAGATTGACGCTGCCTACCGCCGGTACCTGGGACGATTGCCTTCAGCGACCGAACTGGCCGCCCTGGATCGCCTGCCCGATACCGGAGCGCAAGTTCAGCGGTTGCCGCTGGATCTGATGGCGACCGAAGAATTCTTTATTCGCAGCGGTGGGACGAACCAGATGTGGGTACGGCAGGTATTCAGCGAAATTGTGGGGCATCCGCCTTCCGCGACAGAAACCGATCTGTGGCTTCGTCGGTTGGCGGAGTTGCGTTACTCTCGCACCGAAATGCTGAACCAGCTAAGTCTGCAGGCCCGCGGTTAGCGCATGTTTAACCATGGGTTGGTTCTCGGCCGCGATGGTGGATGAGGACTGATACCGGCTGACGGTCGCGGCCGGCATGGATCGTGGATCGAGGGGGATATGGCAAGGATAGAAACGAGAATAGTGTGATTCCAACAGACGATCCTCAAACGACGCCGTCGCGGGGTGGGGTAACGAAATTCACCGCGCGGGTGGCAGTAGCTGTCTTGATTGCTAGCGGGCTGGCCGCGTTAGTCGGATGTCGTGGCGGGATATGCGGTCAAAGTTACAACAATTGCCCGCCCGGTTATCAGCCGGTTTGCCAACCCCAGCAGTATGGCACCGGCTATCCAGCGGGCACCGTGCCCACCTCGCCGGTTTATCCGCCGGCGCCCTCCTGAGCTACTCCTTACACGCCGGGCGTGCCCGCGGCCAACACCTATCCCACCATCCCTCAATCCGTGGTTCCACCGAGTACGTACGCACCCGTCAATTCCGTACCGGGATCGCAATCGGTGGCGTCTTCATCGTCGAATTCGTCCTATCAGAACGCTTCAGCCGCCGGTATGACATGGAATGGTTCGGCCTGGGTCATGTCAACGCCCCGCGTGCAGCGGGTGGTGTTGGCCGAATCGACCGTATATCCGTCGCATTTGTCGCTGGCCTCGGCGACCAACCCAGCCACTGTCTTATCCAGCAGTTCGAGTGGTGGTTCTTCGGCAAAGCCAACGCCGATCGGTCCGCCTTCGGTGCTCTCGGACTCAAGTCCACCAAAATCGGACGTGTATCCGCCCGTCAGTCCAGCCACGGCGACCGGGTCATCGGTGGTACCCAAGACCTACAAGCCGGCCGGTCCAATCAGGACGCCCAATCGACCCGTGGTACCTCCCACCAACGCGCCAAACAGCTTCGCACCGACTGGCAATGGCTATCCGCCGGGAACACCGCCACCGGTCTATCCGCCGGTCAATTCGAATGGCGGCAGTGGATCGGGTGCTTCCAACAGCTTTCCGTCGGCGTAGCTGCGATGTTTGGGCCCTTCGTGCTTCGGTGACCAGCGACTGCAGCCAACGTGCAGCCGATCGTTCAATGCGTTGGCGCACGTCGTGGCTGATTAATGTGGTACCGTTGCTCAAGACACAAGTTCAATCTCCGTCACCTCTATTCACCCGCGTCCCCCAACACGATGTTATTCCATCGCACCCCGGATACCTGTTGGTTGGCATCCATCACCGGACGGATCTCACTCAAGTCATGCGCATTTTGGGGGTGTCGAGTCTTCAGCCCATCCCAATCAACTTTCTGTCCTGATTCCAGATCGGCCGAAATCTGTGAAACAAGTTCATTGAACTCGTTCTGCTTCTTTTCCGCCCGCGGATCGTCGCGTAGTGTTTTTGCAGATTGATTCTCAATCATGGGTCAACCCGTTTTGGTCCAGGGTCTTGGCAAGTTGTTTTAATGCCCGTAAAAAACGCGATTTGATTGCCGATTCACTGGCGCCCAGGACGGTGATTTAATCTGTTGGACGTGGAGCCGTTTGTCGATTTTTTGACTGGCGGCTAATCACCACCCGTGAAGTCATCCGGATGGTGACAAAACATGTATGTGTGGAGTTCGTCTTGCATCTAACGAACCGGTGCCCACGTTGTCAATTGTTCGATTTAGATAGCAAGCTGGTTTCCCCTCACCCCCGGCCCCTCTCCCCATGAATCCGGGGAAAGCTTGATGAAGTGACAAAGTCTCAGGGTCCGGATTAATAGGGAGAGGGGAGCGATCGTGTGAATGGGCATCGACCATTTGCGCATAGCAACCGCGAATTCCAGCCTGTCTCCCCTCGCCTTTCTCAGTCGGGCTCCGCTCGCCTTTCTCAGTCGGGCTCCCCTCGCCCTTACTTGTTGGCGGTGCGCGATTTCTTTTCTTGCTGGTATTGGCCCGCCAACAATTAGGGGAGAGGGGCTGGGGGTGAGGGGTCAAGGGAAAGGGGCGCGGGGCAAGTTTTTGGGTCAAGCATCCCCTCTTTCGATGGCTCGTCGGGCAACGATTCGATCAATGGCATCGCCAACGATACGTATTGGATCGAGCTCTGAATCAATCAAATCGTAGCCGGCAAACCGAATGACCTCGTAGCCCTGTCGCCGCAGAAAAGCGTCTCTTCGCTGATCCTTTTTTCTGCCGGTTTCGGTAAAGTGATCGTCACCGTCAACTTCGACAACCAGTTTCAATTCCACACAGCAGAAATCCGCTGTATAGGGAGGAATCGGATATTCTCGGCGAAACTTTCGACCCTGGCACCGCCGACCGCGCAGCAGCTGCCACATGATATCGGCGAATTCATTGGCCCTCTTTCTTTGATCACGTGCAAACTCGATGTTTTCCTGATCGCGTTTACCTGATTTTTGACGAGGCATATTGGGTCTGTCGAAACGAAACGAAAGCTGGTTCATTGTACCGAATTCCCCTCACCCCCGGCCCCTCTCCCCATGAATCCGGGCAGCGCTAGATGAAGTGACAAAGTCTCAGGGTCCGGATTAATGGGGAGAGGGGAGCGATCGCGTGAATGGGCATCAACCATTTGCGCGCAGCCAGCGCGAATTTCAGTCTGGCTCCCCTCGCCCTTCTCAGTCTGGCTCTCCTCGCCCTTCTCAGTCTGTCTCCCCTCGCCCTTCTCAGTCTGTCTCCCCTCGCCTTTCTCAGTCTGGCTCCCCTCGCCCTTCTCAGTCTGGCTCTCCTCGCCCTTCTCAGTCTGTCTCCCCTCGCCCTTCTCAGTCTGTCTCCCCTCGCCCTTCTCAGTCTGTCTCCCCTCGCCCTTCTCAGTCTGTCTCCCCTCGCCTTTCTCAGTCTGTCTCCCCTCGCCTTTCTCAGTCGGGCTCCCCTCACCCTTACTTGTTGGCGGTGCGCGATTTCTTTTCTTGCTGGTATTGGCCCGCCAACAATTAGGGGAGAGGGGCTGGGGGTGAGGGGTCAAGGGAACCTGTGTCCTGCGTTCCTAAAGACGAATCCAACACGAATTTGGGCACTGACATCCGACATGTCCGACACAACCGTCAATATCGTTAAAGTTTGCGCTACTTCACTACCGACGAGACAAACTATGGGACCGTTCGCCATAATGCACGATTCGTGCGAAGCCGTTCCACGACAGTCAGCTACATCTTGTGATCGATATCATGACCGGAAAGAGAATTTTTTGTTATCTGGGAATAGCAGGGCTGGTTTTAGCGTGGTCATTGATTCAAACTCCCTGTGTCCAAGGCCAGTACGCCTTTGCCGGCCAACAAACCGGGACCGGTACCGTCGAAGATCGAATCGGCACTCTGGAACGCGAACTGGCCGAATTGCGGGCAGAGGTTGCGGTGCCTGATCAGCCGGCACCCACCGACTCAGGGTGTGAACCGCCGGGTGGGTCCGCCACGAATCCCTGCTGTTGTCCCCGGTGTGGCTGTGCAACAAGCTGCCTTTGTCCAATTGAGTCGGCACCCTGTATCGAATGTCCGCGGGTCTCGACTCTGGCCCCGAACTACCAGGTCAACGTTTTTGGGGCCTTGGTCACGGACATGTTATTCAGTGAACCGCGGACGATTGCGCCCGGGACACCATTCTTTCTGATCACGCCATCCCAGGCTGGATTTGACGAGCAGACGGTCAGCGTTCACGCCCGACAAAGCAACATTGGCGCTGTTCTGACCGGACCCAAGTTTGGTCAATGGCAGGCGGGCGGTCTTGCTTTGGTCAGCTTTTTCAACGATGCCCTGATCGTGGACCAGTATGGGATATTACCCCTTCAAGCGTATGGCGAAATTCGCAACGAAAAATACCGAATCGCAGCAGGACTGCAGTTTGATGTTTTCAATCCCAACATGGCCACCGTACTTCCCTTCTCGATCCTTTCCGCTTCGGGTAACACCGGAAACGCATTTCGAGGTCAACTTCGAATTGAACGGTTTTTCAATTTATCCCGGGATGTCCAGTGGATCGGCCAACTGGCTTTATCAGATCCGGTTCCGACGACGGTGAATCCCGCTTTTCGACTCCTGGAAGACAACGGATGGCCGAATGTCGAATGCCGCTTGGCCGTCGGCGTTGGCCAATCGGAAATGATCAATGGAGCAATGAGACGCCCTTTTGAAATGGGTTTTTCGGGTGTAGTTGGCCAATTGCGCACGACCGTTCCTCTGGTAAATCAGACCGTGACCGATATTTGGGGTGTTGGAGCGGATTTCCGCTGGAAGATTCTTCCCTGCCTCGGTGTGTCGGGCGAGATTCACAAGGGAGAGGGATTGGGAACCTACAACGGGGGCATTTTACAGAATGTAAATGAAGACTTGATCACTCCCGGTAATTCCACGTTTGAGGCCATCGAAACGGTGGGTGGTTGGTTCGAGACGTTCTTGTATTGGACACCTTGTCTGCACAGCCACGTTGGATACGGGATCGACAATCCGGACGACGCCGATCTGGGTCTTGGGCAACGCAGTCGCAATAGCACGTATTTTGCGAATCTGTTGTGGGACGTCAACTCGTCGTTCCGTATCGCCGGTGAATTCACCTGGCGAGAAACCGAGTACAATCTGGCGACTCCGATTGTCAACGACGGTCCAGGGTATCATGCCCAGTTGCGGTGGTCATTCCAAGCGACTGCCGCGTATTTGATTTCAAGAGTTTCCACCAAACTGCCGTGTGAACCTCGAACACTGGCTATACCCCATTCTTTGTGCCAGCTCATTAACATAACCTGACCTTTCAAATGATTGGAGAAATTCTGAAGCCGCCGCGGTACTTATGCGGAAAGCAGTTGTTTGCAGGTCGAAACCGCCTGATCCGTAAACCGACTTGCCATCGCGGCACCATTGGGCACGTTGAACTCTTCAGCGGTGATCACGGCGCCAAACCATTTGTCACTCCAGAACCCGTATTCAAGTTCCGGAAGTTCGAGCGGTCGATCCACTCCATACGGATTCACGTAAATGTAGGGCAGCGGATAGTGTTCATCACCGGGTGAAAATCCACCGCCGATGCTTTTGCCTTCGGCCACATCCGGCTGGAAAAAACCCAGGTCAAAATGGTGCGGCCAGATACGCAATTCTCCCTGTCCTGCCTGTGCCAATTGACCGAAGGTGTACCAGTCCGCAATGGCGGCAAGGTGATCATCACGAGGCTGGAACTCGGCCCCACTGGATACCGGGTGAGACGGCATCTCATACTCGCGCGGACCCAGTTGCTGGCCCAATTGATCGCCCAGCCACACCATCGCCTGATCCAAAGTTTTGCCATGCAGGTCCAGCGAGCTGTGTTCGTGAATCAATTTGAAATTCACGACATCAACCGAGGCGTCGACTCGACCGTCCAGGCGGTTGGCTGCCGAATCCCACCCCAGATTCGAGTGACTGTCGTCGTCTGCTTTCTCCAGAGTTGCGTCGGCCGCCGAACTCAGGATTTGAGCGGCCCAATGAAGTTGGATTCGGGTGTCGACCAGATTTTTGGGGTCAATTTCAGAAGGAAGGTTCATGGTTGGAACTTAGCACAAGTCTGGTGATGGAATTTCGAGTAAGGAAATCACTGATTTCCGACACCGGCGTAACGAATGCCGGCCAGGTCGGAGATCTCCTTTTTCCAGGTTGTCAGGTCACCCGGGTTGAATTCGTTCAGGTGCCGATGGCCGCAGGCCCGTGCCAGCACAACCATCAACTGTACGGAAGCCTCGAAAAAGTTCTTCAATCGCTGCGCAGATGCAGTGACTTTTAGACGCGATCTTAAATCTTCTCGCTGCGTTGCAATTCCGACTGGGCAGTTGTTGGTCGAGCAGGCACGCATCCCCAGGCACCCGATCGCCTGCATGGCGGAATTCGAGATGGCGATCCCGTCCGCTCCCAATGCCATCGCCTTGGCAAAATCGGCATCGGTTCTCAGGCCCCCGGTACCGATGAGAGTCACCTCAGACCTGCCACGGGAATCGAGATGACGTCTGGCGCGGGCGATGGCGGCCATGGTGGGAACGGAAATATTGTTTTTGAATACGTTGGGTGCGGCGCCCGTTCCGCCTCCTCGTCCGTCAATAATGATATAGTCGACACCGATGTCGAGTGCAAAGTCGATGTCGTCTTCGATATGCTGAGCCGACATCTTGACACCGACGGGAACGCCACCAGTTGCTTCACGAACCTCGGCGGCCACTCGGCGATAATCATCCACGCCATTAAATTCTGGGAACCGCGCCGGGCTGATGGCATCCTGGCCTTCCTCCAATTCTCGCACCTGGGCAATCTTTCCGGTGACTTTATTTCCGGGCAGGTGGCCGCCGGTTCCTGTTTTGGCTCCCTGGCCAGCCTTGAAGTGGAAGGCCTGACACTTTTGGACTTTGTCCATGGAAAACCCGAAACGGCCGGAAGCCAACTCGTAAAAGTACCGATGGTTGGCAGCCTGCTCTTCGGGCAACATGCCACCTTCACCGCTGCAAATTCCGGTTCCGGCCAGTTCGGCACCTGTGGATAAGGCCACCTTGGCTTCTTCGCTAAGTGCGCCAAACGACATGTCAGACACAAACAAGGGAATCTTCAACGTGAGCGGCTTCTGCGCATTGGGACCAACCACCAGTTCCGTCCCCACCGGTTCGTCATCCAGCAGCGGCTGCGCGGCAAGCTGGGCCGTCACGAACTGAATATCGTTCCACAACGGCAACTCGGGCCCGGGCACTCCCATCGACGAGACAGGACCGTGGTGCCCAATCCCCTTCTGGCCCTCACGAGCGAGCATCTGAATGTAGTCGTTGTGAGGCTCTTCCGGGCCTCCATGAATGTCCTGGTACAGTCCCAGGTACTCGTCGCGTTTGAACGGCTGCGGGTGCTGTTTGATGAACGCATTGATATCGGACTGTTTGACCAGAACATCATCAGCGACCACTTCCGCATCAAACTTGTGGAGGGCTTCGGCGTTGTTGTATTCGCTCACGCCGGAGTCGATCCGGTAATCCCAGTTGTGAACAGCGCAATACAGGTTGTCCCCTTCCACGTGCCCATCGCTCATCAGGGCCGCTCGATGCAAACAACGGCCGTACAAGACCGAGACCTGATCATCGTACCGGATTACAACCAGGTCGACTTCTCCAGCCAACGCATACGCTGGCTTGCGATCTTCAAGCTCGCTCCACGACGCAACCTTGATCTTTTCGCTCACATGAATCTCCTGATTGAACGTAAAACCCAGACAGCCAGGAAGTGCTGCCTGGCGACTACCATGATGTTTGTAAAAGCGGGCGGCGAATACGCAACTCTTCATCCAGTCGCTCAAGTCGACCGGATCGGCAACTGAATCTGCCCGATGCCCAAAACTTACCACGACATTAACGGAGCGGTTGCATGCGTTCGGAACCAGCCCAGACGTGAACGCGACGAAACAGTAACAGTGTCAGGCATCAAGATTACATTATCGGTTGCCAGGTGTCAGCTACCTTTTACCCCGAGTCAGCTACCTTTTACCCCGACAAAAATCGTCGCAATATTTGTCACTGCCGAAGGTGGCAATCGACCACGCAACCGTCGCTGCTGAGTCAAATCACCCCCTCTCGGACGACGACAAAAACGATATGCGACGCGGTACCGCAGGAGCCGGCAAGTTGCAACCGATGACGCCAAGTGAAGTTCCAGGACAACAATTTCATAGCCTTCGCCATCGTCATGTTCATGAATCTTGCCACTGAATCGGCTCAGTTTGTAGGCCGCGCGGTCAAGCCTGGCTCAACGTCCAGTCGCAAAAAATGATTTCAATACAACCTGCGTTCGCCGCTACGCTGTCCGTGACCAGCAAGCGCCCGTCAGCAGAACAATCCGTATCACCACCAATCAAATGAGAACAGGGTCGCCGTACTGAACTGTCACTCCGCTGCGTTGACAGGCCGCTTTGTGGATCGGGCATTAACGCCCCAATTTCGTTGTCCTGTCCAAGTGTCCCTTTGGGATTCAGGGCACCGATTTTGCAGTGGGTTGGACGTTTTCGATAACGTATTCAAGCGAATTTTCGAATGTTGCTGGGGCAATCGTTCAGCGCAGTTTCCGAGAAGAGCTTACTCGCTAAGATGTCTCCCGTAGCCCGGGTATTTGGCGGTGCCGAACCTGTTTTACCGTTGGCTACCGTGAGGCTGGCTGTCTTGAAGTGGCCGGCGGACTCGGACCGCCCGCATGTCGCGGGTCCTTGTTGTGCACTGTTTTTAACGTGTATTGTTTTTGGGCACACTGGGAGTGAGCCCTTAACCGGTAAAAGAATTGTGGTATCGTAGTTTTTTTGAGATCTTATCAGCTAATTAGTGGAAGCAAGAAAATGAAGATGAACTTTTGGGAGCGGATGGTTGGGGTGATTTGCGTGGCGTGCGGCTTTGGTCTGTTGGCTCTGTCGGGCTGCAGCCAACAGGAAGCGGCGGACACCATCAAGAAATCGGAAGACGCGGTGGAACAGGCGGCCAAGTCGGTCAGCGATGGAGCGAGCGAGATGGTTGAGAAGGGCAAGGATATGGCTGGCGACATGGCCGACAAAGGCAAGGAAATGGCCAGTAAGCTGAGTGAAGAGGCACAGGCGTACCTGAATCCGTTGAAAGAAAAATTTGGTAATCTTGACGGCCTGAAAGAGAAGCCGGAGGAATTGAAGAATGCCTTGACCGATCTGGTTCAATCCATGGAAAAGAAGGCGGCCAACGTCCAACTGCCGGCTTCGATTTCCGATGCACTTTCTGCCGTCAAGGAAAAAATCGAGGGGCTGATCCAATACCTGGAAGGTGAATACGAGCAATCGGAGATCAACAAGAAGCTTTCCGAGATCATGGAATCGATCAAATCCGGACTCGGGATGTAGGAAAACTGGCGTTTTATCGTCGGAACAGGGCACTACCGCTTATGAGCGAGGCGGAATCCGATTTTTTTTGGTTTGTCCGTGTTGACGTTTAAGTCGCCCGCGGAACGTCAGCGCGGACTTCCCGGTTTCGGGCAGAATGAGCCGGAAAACCTTGGTTGAATCCGATGGTTCGGGACTTGGCAAGATCCAGTCTTGAACCGCATAATTGGAAGGTTTGTTGTTTTCATGAAAAGCTTCGTTCGGCTGAAGTCGTGTACCAATCGAAGCCACGGAATTCAGCGTCAGGCTTGGCGTGCGTCGAGTCTCCTACTTTAATCAGCATGCGGCGGGGTCTGGTCTAGGCGATCACCGCGACAATTCAAGCGGGGTTGGTTTCCGCAGAAACCTTGACGGCCCCGCGACAGGCGAAATTTGGTCCATCAACAGCCGGAGTAAAGGAGCGAATCGACATGCGCTGGAAGGGGCGAGAAGAGAGTCAGAATGTTGAGGACCGTCGTGGGTCGAAAGTAGTTCCGTTAGTCGGTGGTGGGGGCTGCCTGTTGGTCGTCATCGCAATCATCGCCATGCTGTTGGGTGCGGATCCTCGACCGCTGTTGAAATTTGCCAATGAAGTGCAGCCTCAGATGGGCGAGGTCCAGGCAGGCCCAGGCCAGGATGATGAAGCTCGACAATTCATCAGCGTGGTGCTGAAAGATACCGAAAATGTCTGGACGCGACTATTGCGGGAACAGGTCCGGGGCGGTGAGGCCTATCGTCCTCCGAAACTGGTGATTTTTTCTCAGATGATCATGACCGGCTGTGGTAAAGCGGGATCTCAAATGGGTCCCTTTTACTGTCCGGTGGATCAAACCGTCTACATTGATCCGATTTTCTTTGAAGAAATGAAGAGTCGCCACAAATCGCCCGGCGATTTCGCCCAGGCCTATGTGATCGCTCACGAGGTAGCGCACCACGTGCAGAACACGCTGGGGTTGATGCAGCCGGTCGAACGGGCCCGCCGATCGGGCAATCCGCGGGCCGCCAACCGTGCGTCGGTTCGACTGGAATTGCAGGCCGACTATCTGGCAGGGGTATGGGCCCACCATGCCCAAAAACAGTTTGCCATTTTGGAAGAGGGGGATATCGCAGAGGCACTCAATGCGGCTAACCAGATTGGTGATGATACCCTGCAAAAAAATACTCAGGGGTTCGTGATTCCGGATCGATTTACGCACGGTACTTCGGAACAACGGGTGCGATGGTTTAAAGAAGGGTTGCGAACGGGGGATCTGCAAGGTTGCCAAAAGCTATTCGATATTGATTACAACCAATTATAATTTTTGAACGGGTGGTCGGCGGCGAATCAGCTGGCGATGGAACCGGTCGGGAGAGACGTTAACCGTGGATGCGATTGATATTTTAGGTGATCTGCTGGGTCACAAGACACAGCGGTCGAGTCGAGGAACCGATGTTCTGCGTGATATATTTGGCCGCGGCACTCGTGGACGGGGCACGACGCAGGTTTCCAAGGACGAATTAAAACGGCAGGCTGACGACCTGGAAGATCTGCTGAACGTGGCCAACGAGCGCGCCAACCAACGGCACCAGCCGGCGGGAACGGGGACGTCTGCACCCGCCAGAAAATCGCATCCGCCGGAAGTCAGTGCGTCGCAGAACGAACAGGCGTTGGTATTGATACGTGCCATGATCAATGCGGCCAAGTCGGATGGGCAGCTGGATCGCACTGAGCAGCAGAAAATCATGGATCGGTTGGGCAGCGGCTCCGCCGAGGCCATGCAGTTTCTGAAACAGGAATTGGCCCGTCCGTTGAACGTTCAGGAATTCGTTCGCGAGGTGCCCGTGGGTATGGAGCAGGCGGTTTACCGGTTGTCACTGATCGTGATCGATCTGGATACCGGACGTGAAGCCGAATATCTGGTGCAGTTGGCGGACGGACTTCGTATCCCGGCAGATGTGCGAGAGAAAATCCACGCCGAACTGGGTGCCCCAAGCATCTACTAATGATGGCAGCCGTCGATGGTTCCAGCCGTTCACCTGTCCCTCTAACGTAAGCGGACGCGTACGTTGCGGGATTGGCCCGAAGCGGGATCGGCGACGACTTCCAAATCGACTGTGTTGCCGGCCTGGCTAACGACCTGATCCAGTTTTTCCGGACTGGCAGCCGGGATGTCGCCCGCGGACAGAATCAGCATGCCGGACGAAATTCCGCTCTGGGCTGCCGGGCTGCCATTCTCCACGCTGGTTACCTTGAGAGCCGGTTTGCCTCGAAAGAAGGCAAGTTCGGTCTTGACTCCCAGCGACCGCCCTGCCCCACTGGCGGCCATGGCATCGCGATTCCCGTTGACATCAACCGGTACATCGCGTCCGCTGCGAACATCACGAACCAGGATCTTCATCTGCCCGTTACCGCGGCGAACGGCTTCCGTCCACTGCTCCGGGCGATTCAAAGCCACACCATCGGCTTCCACCAGTACGTCGCCCACCTCCAGGCCCGCCTTGGCACCAGGGCTGTTGGGGACCACTTCAGTCACCTTCAATGCCCGTCGCAATCGCAGACTGACCGATTCGACGCGGATACCCAGATCATCCTGGCGGGAAGACGCCACGGTCGTTCCGGTCGCTGCTCCCGCTTCTCGAAACCAGTTTGGACCGACCGCCATCCATTGCGGACGCGAATCGGGTTTCAGCGAGGCTTCGATCACCATGTTGGGACGAGGCAGGAAGGGAGCGGTGCTGCGGTTGGTAATTTGTACATGAGCGTAAAGGCAATCACCGGGACCGGGAAAATCAACGGGCGGTGTCGATGTGGCGTTCCAGCGGGCGCTTGATTCGCGAACCAGCAGCTGGACCACATATTGCTGTTCATTGGAAGCGGATTGGTAGACGTCTACGACAACGCCGGAAACGACCAGCGGCGCTGTGTCGGAACTGGCAGCGGTCTGCGAACAGGCGAATTGACTCGTCGCAAGCGATGCGGTCATCGATATCAACCAGGCAATCATAAACGCGTTTCGACCAATCATGTTCCAACTTCCTTTTACTCGGGGCACGGTATTTCCTCGTTGAATTGGTGATCTGCAAATTCGCGGTTTCAATTAAACCGACTCGCTCCGACCATCAAATGAGTGGGCATTGTATTGAATGGCACGGAACGCTTCAACGAACTGAACGGTTGTTTTTTGCCAGGAGGTTGTTGGCAGCCTGAATATTGGTGCTGAATCGGTTACAGCCGAAGAGTGCGATGAGCCCTCGATGTGCGGTTCACGTGCACTACTGGTCGCCAGCAGAGGCACGCAGAGAAATCGCCGCCGGACCTTATGTCCGAAAATCGCGATATTTTTTGAATGACATATACAATTAACTTTGTCCGGAACCTAGAATGAGTAGCCAAATTTCTTCAATCCGGTCGATTTTTTGCAAGAACTGTCATGTCTGATTTATTTCACCGTATTACCTTCAGCGGTTTGATCCTGGTTGCCGTCCTGCTGTTGCAGGCCGACTGGAATTCGTGCGTTGCATTCCAGGACGCGTCCTCGACGACGACCGAGAGTGATGGAGACAAGCCCGATTGGGAATCGGCGATCGCGGGTTTGGGCAGTCAATTTCAGAAAGCCTATGTCGACGGAAACGCCGAGGCACTGAGTCAATTGTTCACCGAACAAGGCGAGTTTATCGATTCGGAACGCCTGCTTTACAAGGGGCGGGAAGATATCAAGGCCGAGTTCGCGGCTCTGTTCGAAGACACCACAGATCGAAAAATCGAAGTCATCGCGGATTCAGTGCGGCAAGTGGCCACCGGCGTCGTCATCGAAGACGGATATGTCTGGATCCAGGTCGGTGGGGACACGGCCACGGTGGTCAGCCAGTATGCGTCCGTATACGTTCGGGAAGCGGACAATTGGAAAATTGCCAGTCTTCGCGACATCAAATCTGAATTTGCTTCGCCCGGAGACCGACTGGAGTCGTTGAAGTGGATCATTGGCGAATGGATCGACGAATCCGATGACTCGGTTGTTGAATATCGTTTTGACTGGTCGCAGGAAGGCAATTTTATTGTTGGTGAATTTGAACTGAAATCGCTGGGTAATCCGGAAGTCAGCGGAACGATTCGGATTGGTTGGGATCCGGCGGCCAAACAGTTCAAAAGCTGGTTGTTCGATTCCGACGGTGGCGTCAGTATCGGGCACTGGACGCCGATCGAAGAGGGATGGATGATCAAGACGACGGCGACCCGATCGGACGGCGAGACGGGTTCAACCACGAATTATTACGAAGTCGATGACAACGACCGCATTATCTGGAAGTCCTTCGATCAATACGTGGGGGACGAAAAACAGGCGGATGTGCAGGTCACGCTGGTTCGCAAGCCGCCGACACCCAAACCAGCTGCCGGGCTTGGCTCTTCGAATTCGACCGGGGCAGCCGCCACGACCGGTACTGCAGACAAGTAGTCGACCGTCGTCGATCGCTGGTCAAACAAACAATTATTGCTGAATAGAGAATTCAACGGGGCGCACTCATGTTGCTGAGAACAGTCGTATTCATGTTGGTCGGGATGTTCTTTCTGGTGGATTCGCTGGAGGCGCAGCGGGGACGTGGTGGCGGCCGCGGAGGTGCGTCCCGAGCTCGTCCGAGCGCCAGCAAGGCGCGAAGTCCACAGCGAGGCCGGGCCGGTGGACATTCCAGCCGCGGTCGTTCCATGAGCGGGAGTCGCGGCCGCAGTAAAGCTTCGCACCGTTCGCCCAGCATGGGCCGGGCCAACCGGCCTACTCGGCCATCCAGCATGCCGTCCTCACGCCGTCCAACGAAGCGGCCACAAGCCCGACCAGGCGGAAATCGCACGGCATCTCGAACCGGCAATGTCCGGCCCGGTTCCAGTACCCGCCGGAATACCCGTCCCGGCGCTCGGCCCGGTTCAAATGCCAGACCGTCCACCAGGCCCAATACGCGACCGTCCACCAGGCCCAATACGCGACCGTCCACCAGGCCCAATACGCGACCGTCCACCAGGCCCAATTCGCGACCATCAACGCGACCTGGCACTCGACCGGGGAGGCAACGCCCCAGTACGAACAGGCCCTCGATCAATCATCCGGGTTCCATGGGAAAACCGAATCGACCGGGTACCCGTCCCGCGACTCGGCCCGCGAGACCGGGTGGTGGCTCCAACGCGCGTCCACCCAGTCCGAATCGCCCGGGAGCGGGCGGGAATCGGCCTGGTGCCGGAGCAGGCAATCGACCGGGAGCAGGCAATCGACCGGGAGCAGGCAATCGACCGGGAGCAGGCAATCGTCCGGGAGCAGGCAATCGTCCGGGAGCAGGTAATCGTCCAGGAGCAGGTAATCGTCCAGGAGCAGGTAACCGACCGGGAGCAGGTGGGGGAAACCGACCCGGAGCAGGTGGTAACCGTCCACCTCGTCCCAATCGCCCTGGCGCCGGTGGTGGCAACCGCCCCGATCGGCCGGGAGCGGGTGGGAATCGACCTGGCCGGCCCGGCGGGGGCGAAGGTAATCGACCGGGTACTGGAAATCGACCTCCCCGCCCCGATCGCCCGGGTACCGGTGGCGGAGGCAATCGCCCTAACCGACCAGGAACGGGTAATCGACCTGGACGACCAGATCGTCCGGGCGCCGGTAATCGACCCAATCGTCCCGGCGCGGGAAACCGGCCCAATCGGCCGGGCGCTGGTAACGGTAATCGACCTGGACGACCAGATCGTCCGGGCGCCGGTAATCGGCCCAATCGTCCCGGTGCGGGAAACCGGCCCAATCGGCCGGGCGCTGGTAACGGTAATCGACCCAATCGTCCTGGAAATCGTCCGAATTGGAACAATCGTCCAAACCGACCGGGTGGCATAGGCGGTCGACCCAATCGTCCGGGTAATGGCAACCGATTTCCCAACAACAATTTCTTCCAGAACAACATCAACAACATCCAGAATAACTGGAACATCAATAACAACAGCAACTTCTTCAATCGGGGTGGCTGGGATCGGTGGTCCAACAACTGGTACAACAACAATCACTGGTATCACCATCACTTCAATCCGTGGCATGATTCGTGGTATCACGGCAGCTGGAACCAAAACTATTCTGGTTGGGGAGGTTGGGGTGTCGGCGTTGGCATTGGAACGGGAGTCGGATTGGCTTCTTCCTGGTTGTGGGGGCCAACGATTTATGACGCTGGCTACTACAATTACGTCAATCCCTATGTGGCCGAACCGACGGTGATCCAGGTTGATAATGGTCCCCAGGTTGTCGTGGATTACACGCAACCTTTACCAACGGAACCGATCTACATTGACAATACTCAACCGGCCGCCGACGCCCCATTGAATGCGGCTCCGGCGATGCCTGAACCGGACGAGACGGGCTTGTCAGCCTATGAAGAGGCCAGAAATCTGTTTTACGACGGCGCGTATGATGCCGCACTGGCCAAGGCCAATTTGGCGCTCAGTAAACTGCCTCGCGATTCTACCTTGCACCAGTTCAGAGCATTGTGTCTGTTTGCCGAGGGTGATTATCGCAGTGCGGCGGCAGCCATCAATTCGGTCCTGAGCGTGGGGCCGGGTTGGGATTGGACAACGCTGAGCAGTCTTTACGCGTCGACCGATGAATACACGCGTCAGCTTCGCCAGTTGGAAGCGTTTTCGGATCAGAATCCGAAAGCGGGCTACGCTCACTTCCTGTTGGCCTATCACTACATCACTTGCGGATATACGGATGAGGCGATTAGTGAACTGCAGGCGACCGTGGAACTGGAACCGACGGATGGTGTAGCCGCCAACCTGTTAAACATGCTGCAGCCTGAAGAGATTGAGACGCCGGAGGCCTCGCGCACCGCCGCCAAGGATTTTGACGTGCAGAAGGTGTTTGGCAGCTGGAAGGCATCGCCCAATCCGTCGACCACCATTGAATTGACGCTGGACGACGAGGGCAAGTTTAAATGGATTGCCAATCAGGCGGGCAATCGAACCACGATACTGGAGGGCGATTTTTCGATGGCCGATGACAAACTGGTACTCGAGCCGACACAAGGTGGCGGCCCGCTGGCCGGTATCGTGACGCTGGCTGACAACGGTGGCTTCAATTTCAAGGTTGCCGGTTCGCCTCCCGGTGACAAGGGGCTGGATTTCGGTCAAATGTAGTCTGTCCGCGATACGTTCGAGTATCCGGTTCCAACTTTACGCTTTAACACGAATCGGGTTGATCGGTTTTCGTCAGCGAATGCCATTCCGACTGGCTGGGTTATCGCCCACCTTGGGTGAGCTTCCTGCTCGCGGCGGGATGAAGCTCGCAATGATTGGCTGCGGCGGAGGCCTGAACCGGCTATCGCTAATCAGCTTCGGCGGTCGCTGCGGCACCGGCAATCAGGTTGCCCTGGCAGACCAACTTGAGAGCCAGTCCCGGGCTGCCGAGTCCCTTCCGTGTCGGTTGTGCAATGGCGAGAGGATTCAGTAATTGCCTTTCTCAATCGCATGAACTGCTTTTGCCAACAACGTTGTGAAATTCGTCGAAGCCGGACTACATTTGGAATATCTGCTGGGACGTTCAAACTGACATTTACCAATTTCGTTGCTCGACCGACATGCTGAAACCCAAACTGCCAATCCCTGTCCTGTTGTGGTGCTTCTGTATCGGTTGTTCTGTCGACGTTGGTGCGCAGGCGGTTCCGACCAGCACGCCGGTCCGCGAAAAGTACGATACGGCCGATTTCGTCAACGTCGAGAAACGAATTGCCAAGTTGCTGACCCGCTACCCGCCAGACCAGATTCTTCTGGTTATGGACATCGACAATACGTTGTTGGCCATGAACCAGGATCTGGGCAGTGACCAGTGGTTCAATTGGCAATCCGATCTTCTCAAGCACTCTCCCCAGTCCCAGGACCTGGTCGCTTCGGAATTCGAGGGACTGCTGCATGTCCAGGGAACGTTGTTTGCGTTGAGCGGAATGCACCCGCCCGAGCCCGGTTTGCCTGACATGGTCAGCCGGATTCAGAATCGTATGGGCGTCACGACCGTCGTGCTGACATCCCGGGGGCCGGAGTTTCGTAATGCGGCGGAACGAGAGCTGATAAACAACGGCTACCGATTTGCCGAGTCCGACAATACGTTGCAGATTGTGGAGAAACGTGGGCTGTTTAAACCGTTCGATCCGGCCGAACCCGATGCTCACGGGCTTTCATCAGCGATCATCGCACAGCATCTGAATCGCCTGCGAGAGGTGACGTATTCCAATGGTATCTACATGACGGCCGGCCAGCACAAAGGCTATATGTTGAAGACGCTGTTGGCCCGCGCGGTGTTGGGTATTGAGAATCCCAGGGTCAGGCGACAGTTCAAAGCCATCGTCCTGGTGGATGATCACCGGGGGCACACCGACGACGTTCATGAGGCTTTTGACGGTGATGACGTTGATCTGGTGACGTTCCACTACATGCAGGAGGATGGCAACGTCCAGAATTTCAATGATTCTTCAAAACGACACGTGGTGCGGGATTGGAACCGGCTGCAGGAATTTATCGAGTTTGTGCTGGTGAAGTAGTTCTGCCTGCCCGGCGATTGGCGGCGACGTATGATTTCAGACAGCGTCGGTTTTTCCATGCGGCCTCGATTCGCAGGGATTTCCGGCTGGACGATCAAGCGGCAATTTGTCGAACAGTTCCAAGGGTAGGTAGACCGACTCGAATGCTCGTGATGGCGGATCGAATTTCGAGGCGAAACGTGTAGGTTGACGTGATGTTTGGTCGAGAGTCGTCGGACTACCGGATCCCGAAGGTCGTTATCGCCTGGCCTGATCAGGTGGGGCTGACGACCGTCATGCATTGCGATCACGTCGATACCCCTGATCGACCGAGCAGCTGACGTTGATGATTGAACGGTTTCAAGTGCTATCCCGATTGAAATTGCGATGGATCCATCCCATGGCCTGAGCAACGATTCGCATCCGGACGATGTTGCTGCGCCCGTCCACAAATTGCCAGCAGCAAGCGGGTGGAGAGCGTTATTCAGACGGCTATTGGGACTGGATTTGCGTTCGTTGGCTGCGTTTCGAATCGGTCTGGCGGCCATTATCCTGGTGGATCTGGCCATGCGTGCTACCGACCTGGTGGCCCACTACACAGACGCCGGTGTTTTGCCTCGCGGAGTGCTGTTGCAGGCATTCAACCATCCGTATCGCTTTTCCTTTCATTTTGTTTTTGGCGAAGCCTGGCCGACGGCCACGCTGTTTGGCATCCAGGCTGTCCTGGCGGTCTTTCTGTTAATCGGATTCCATACGCGCTGGATGGCATGCTTGAGCTGGGTCCTGTTGGTGTCGATGCACAATCGCAATCCGCTACTGTTGAACGCGGGCGATCAGTTGCTGAGCCTGTTGTTGTTCTGGGGTCTGTTCCTGCCTTTGGGCGCTCGATGGTCAATTGATAGTCTGTATCGCCCTTCGAACCGGGCCCGGGAAAAGGTCAACCCACACTTTTCCATGGCGACGATCGCGTTGATATTACAGGTTTGCATGGTCTACCTGTTCACGGTACTTCTGAAAACGGGCGATTCATGGTGGCAGGGTGATGCGCTATATCTTGCACTGGAAGCGGATCTGTTTGCTACGCGGTGGGGAGTCTGGTTGCGTCAATTCGGATGGCTACTGAAACCACTGACGCTGGCGACCCTGTACTGGGAGATGCTGGGACCGTTACTGGTGTTTTTGCCCTGGCGAAACGGCGTATTCAGGACCCTGGCCGTAGCTGGCTTCGTGCTGTTGCATGTGGGCATTGGATTGACAATGAATGTCGGCATTTTTCCACTGGTTTCGATTGTGGGCTGGATTGCACTTCTACCGGGTGTTTTCTGGCAATGGGTGGCGGAATGCCAGTCGCGTGTACCAATTGGCCTTCCGAGTTTTCACATTGAGCGGAACGGGATAACGCAGATTTTGCAGTCGTACTGGCCTGTGTCGCGAGACGTGCGACCTCCATCGGCCTGGTGGACGTGGGCCATGAATGTGGTGGTGGGGCTGTTGCTGCTGTTGGTGATCGGTTGGAATATTCGTACGCTCGCCTACGACGGTTTCAAGAAATATTTTCCAACCACGCTTGATCCACTGGCGTACGCATTGCGTCTGGACCAGAAGTGGAACATGTTCGCTCCCACGCCGATGACGGATGACGGTTGGTATCTGGTGGAATGCGAATTGGTGAATGGCGACGTTGTCGATCTTTTTCGCGAGGGCCAGGCCGCAACGACGGAGAAGCCGGAAATGGTGCTGGATACGATTCCCAATCGGCGATGGGGAAAGTATCTGATGAGGCTCAAGACATCCAGGTACAAGCATCACCGTCGACACTACGCGCGATACCTGGCCAAAAAGTGGAACCGTGAACACGATTACTGGCACCAGATAATGAATCTGCGGTTCTATTTCATGCTGGAAAAGACCACTCCGTTTGGACCGGAAGCACCCCGGATGATTGAGCTTCATCAATACAAGCCGCCTCAGAATTTCGGCGGAATCTGAGCAGCGATTGGCAAGCACTCGGCTCAGGTCGATGCGACTGGAGCTCAGCGATAACGCATCGCGAGCTTCTGGGAATGGAAACGGTCGTCAATGGCCAGATCGATGTACAACGCCAGACAATCCTGGTCGTTGTAGGTCGCTTCCTGTATCCGGTTAATCCGGGCAGCAAACCGTTTGCCTCGAGGATTTCGATTCAGTTCACGGACGACCGACCGGGACAGCATTCCGATCTTGGCATGATGCGGATCGTGGTCCCACCAGTGACCGGTGACTTCCATCTGTTCCACCACGCCGGTGCGAACCACGGTAACGCGTCGAAAGAGTCCCCCGAACATCAGTTTTCGACACCGGGCGATGGCCGAAGTGTCACGCGGTTTGACAAATACCTCAATCTGTTCCATCACGACTTCGTGAACATTCTCCGGCCACGGTTGATCGAATATCCACAGTCCCGGCGTGGTCGCATCCACCTGATCAAGCCGCGGATCGATACGGTAATCGTATTTTTTCTTCTCGGGTTCTTTCCAATCGACCAACGATTCGATGGCTTCTTTTAGCAGCTCGTCCTTGCTGGCTGCCGCCGCTCGATCCTGCAAGCGAAGCTTCCGTCGGCAATGAGGGCACGTTTGCAGCAGCCTGGTCGGTGGCCGTCGAAATTTCAATTTCGAATGGCAACCTGGGCAGTCAAACTTCTTGCCGAGATATCGGGAGTCCTGATTTGACATATTGGTTGGGATCTGGAAACGGTAACGCTATGTCCCTAACACCCTCTCCCTGTCATTAATCATAAACCATGATATCGTTCAACGACAACTATTTTGCAGGGCCATGGTGATCCTGGCGGCGATTGGTTCCATTTGGGGCGCATGGGATGACCGACGCGATGTGGAAGCGGACGCCCCGCATTGTCAACTTTGATGTCCTACACCGGCGTTGGGAAACGTGAAGTTTTTGCCGACCGGTTGGGCCAACCTGACGCCGATGATCGTTTCAAATTGCCGGCCCACATGATCGGGCAGCTACCACGTGCCGTGTGGGTCAGGCTCTTCGACAATCTCATCTCGGACGTCAACGTCAACGCGTCAATTGACTGGACGCGGGAGCGTGCGTGGTTGCCGGTTTTTGATTGAGCATCTTTCGGGCGACCGACCACCAGCCGGGTTGTTCCAGGTCGCGGTACGGCGAATCGCCTGGCAGCTCCAGCATCAGATAATCGTGGGCTCGGGCCAGGTTGTGATAAGGCAGGGAGGGAAACAGGTGATGTAACGCGTGATACTGAATGGCAAAAGGGAAGAACAACCACGTCAAAGGATCTTTCCCGACAAAGTTGCAGGAATCCTGGATGTGGTCAGACATCGACAGGTTACCGCCATGACCCTCAAAATGATGGTCGGCCAATTGCCGCAACTGATTCATCACAACCACGGTGGCCCCCAGCAGGTACAACTGAAACATATGTGTCCAGGGAAACATGCCGATCAGAAAGGTACCGGGAATACACCACGACCTCAGGCAGCAAATCAATTCCAGCGCGGCAAACGGCTTACGATCGATACGACTGATATTGCGTTCGTACTTCCAATTGAATGTGAACGCCGAAAGATGTCGCAGCGTGTAGTCGCGAATGGCGGGCGACAGAAAGGTCAGCGGAGCCAGAGCGAACCGCAGGAATACCAGAATCGGGAAAGCGGCTACGACGGCAAAATAGATAATCAGGTTCCAGATGCTACCCCGTTGGCAGACATTGACCACGTATTCCGGATCTTGCGGCGTCCCATAAATCCGCTGGGAGTGATGATCGCGATGGTGAGCGGTGAAAAAGGTCGACGGCGTAAGCGTCGGCACACCCACAATCAGATTCCACGCTACCTTGAAAGCCTTGCATTCGTGCCGACCGAGATGGCAGACTTCGTGGACCAGCGAGCCGACACGATACAACCAGAAAACCGCGATCGGAAAAGCCAGAATCTGCCAGATGGAGAATGCCGGGGCTTTCAGAAAAACAGCCGCTGCCGTGTAGGCAATCGTTGCCCCCATCAGCATATCTCGCCAATAGATCGCGGGCTTTACCGCGTGAAAATCAGATTCGGAATTCTTCAGAGCCACGCGAACATCGCGCACCCAATCCTTTTGGGCAATTGCAGTCGACAAAGTCAATCCTTTTCAAGGCGACAGAGGAGGAATTCGGACGCTTTGTTGTCTCTGAAGCTCCGCATACTGTCAATGTTCATTGCCCTGTTTTGGTCGAATTTGCCTGTTTCGCGGGACAATTAGGGATGATTAGCGATGTTAACAGCCGACATCCAACGATCGTATCGAAGTCGTATACGTAAACCATGGATTTATCCCCGAGACCGCAGAATTCCGATGGCAGATTTTCTTCGTTGCAGCTCGGTAACCCCTCGCTGACCTGACGATCCGGACGTCAATCGTCTGACAGCGGCAGATTGTTCTCGACAAGGCGGAGAGCGAATCGTACGCTACATGAATCTTGACGTCCCTGAAATTTGCCGATTGACTGGTATGAACGAGTTTTATTTGATGCAGCAGATGATGCGGGGATCTGCCGGATCGCCTTACCAGTGGATATCGGTCGCCCTGCTCCTTGTGCTGGCTTTGGTGTGTCTATTCAAGACGGATCGGGTGCGCTCGCCCCGTTTCTTCCGTTGTTCCTGCTTTCTGTTTGCGTTTTCGATCATTGTTCCGGCACTGGTGCCCTTGCTGTTGCAGTTGCTCGAATTACCGATGACCCCCACGCGCAGAGGTTTGCCGTCGTCACCCGAACTGGGTCTGGCTCTTTCCCTGATTGGAATCGCCCAGCCGGTCTTTTTGGCGGCGAGCGTGTTCTGCCTGTTTACCGCCGTCGCTCCCCAGTCGACCGCGGGTACCCGAACGGAGCCAAGCACACCCAAACCGCACCCGTTGGACTAGAACATGGACGACGACAAGGATCTGGTGGCCATTGCAACGTTTGATTCGGAGCCCGAGGCCAAGATCTTGCAGATCGCGTTGATCGACCGGGGCATCAAGGCCACGATCAGCGGGGACGTGACGGCGTTCGGTGGAATCACGGGCGGTGTGACCGGCGTTACCGTGTACGTCAGAAAGATCGAAGCGGAGGAGGCGCGGAAGACGTTGCGAGAGATGTCGGAGGAAGACGCCCATCTGTGCCCGGCCTGGAAATGCCGGTGCGGTGCTACCGTAGATGAAGGCTATGCGATTTGCTGGTCGTGCGGTGCGGAGTTTTCCGAAGGTTCTGCCGCATACGACGATTGATATTCGGCGTCTGGAAATCAATCCAATTGGGTTGCTCTGGAACTGGGCGAGGCAGGAAAATAAGGGGCCAGGCTGCTACGGGTGAAACCATGGGTCAATTCATTCACATCCGGTCGGACCAATTTCCGATTCTCCCTGGCGAACAGGAGGAATTGGTGAACGACGGTATGATGCCATGCCTGCAATTCAAGTAGTTGAATACGATCCCCACTGGCCTCAGTTGTTTCAACAGCTGAGACAAAGATTATTGGCAGTCCTTGGGACAGAAGCGATCGCTATCGAACACGTGGGCAGCACGGCGGTTCCCGGTCTGGCGGCCAAGCCGATCATCAATATCAGCATCGTGCTATCCGAATCTAATCAGATGCCCTGTCTGATCAAGCGACTGGCAACGCTGGAATACGGGCATTTGGGAGACTTGGGGATCGAGGGACGAGAAGCTTTCATGCATCCACCCCATCTGCCTCGACACAACCTGTATGCATGTCCCCAAGGCAGTTTGGGACTGCGTAATCACCTGGCCTTCCGGGATTACTTGAGATCAAATCCGGATTCCGTCCAGGCATATGGCCGTTTGAAGCGGGAGCTGGCGGCGAAGTATGCCAATGATATCGACGCGTACACCGATGCCAAAACCGATTTCATCGTCGATGTATTGTCAACACTGGGGCTGGAACCAAAAGAGTTGGAGTCCATCGATCGAGCGAACCGATTGAAGCGATCCGACAAAAGTGATGAGCCAGTTCAGGGCGTAAGGCCTGGCTGATCAACGGTCACGAAGATCCGCGATTCAAGTTGAATCTATTCCTCCAACGCCAAGACGGCCCTGGCCGCTGGGCCGGTTTAACCAACCGCCGATGTGGGCCGATTGACCGGCTCAGTGGCGCGAGCTGGTACCCAATGGGATGCCCAGGCTTTGAGGTCCAGCATCAAGCTGAACAACGTAGGCACCAGGAACAGAGTGAAAACCGTGGAAACGACCAGACCGCCCAGGACAACGCTGCCCAGCCCGCGGTATAGTTCGCTGCCGGCCCCGGGGAAGAAAACGAGCGGAGCCAGTCCGAAAACGGTGGTGGCCGTCGTCATGAAAATGGGCCGGATTCGGGTTCGCAGACTTTCGAGGATCGCGGGTCGGACCGGCATCTCTTCATCGCGCATGAAGTTCAGCGACTGATGAACGATCAGAATCGCATTGTTGACGACCGTTCCGATCAGAATCACGAAGCCCAGCATGGTCAAGATATCCAGCGGCTGCGGTGCGTTTCCCTGCCAGCCGAGGTAGACGCCCAGCAGCCGCAGGCCAATGATCCCACCGACGGCTCCCATCGGTACGCTGAGAATAATGACCAGCGGATACATCCAGGATTCGAACAGGGCGGCCATCAGCAGGTAGGTGATCATGATCGCCAGCAACACGTTGAATTTCAGATCATTCCACGTCTGTAACAACTTGTCGGCGGTGCCGCTGAGCGCTATCTTGTAGTCGGTTCCGAGTTGTCCACTGGCTTCAATGGGTGCAATCATCTGGCCGTTGATCACTTCGATCGTCTCCTGCAGCGAAATGGACTCGGGTGGAGTGATCTGGATCGTGATCGCTCTTTCGCGTTCGCGATGGTTGATCTGTTCGGGACCAGCATCGATCCGGATATCCGCCAGCGCATCGAGCCTGACGGGTTCGGCCATGTTGCGGGTGGCGACGTAACGCGATTCAACACTTTGCGTGCTACCGCGATATTCCTCGCTGCCCATGATCACCAGATCGATCTTGTCTTCACCATCGTAGTAATCGGTCACGAAGGCTCCGTCGACCAGAGCATTGATGGTGTAGCCCAGCTCCTGGCTGGTGATGCCGAGGTCGCTGATCTGTTGCAGTTTTGGAATGACGTGTACTTCAGGGCTGGACAGGTCGAGGCTGGGAATGGGGCGTGCCTGGGTGCCGGGCGGCAAGAGACTGAACGCCTTGCCCATGATCTGATCTCCCACGTCCACCAAAGTTTCAAGTTCGGGACCCGTAATTTCGACTTCGACGTTGCGTCCGCCCGATAATTCGTCGGCAAACAGACTGGTCTGAAAAGCCACGACAAACGAGCCGGGGAATCGTCCGCCCAGCTTCGATTGCACGAGCGGAATCATCGCGCTGGCCCTGGTTTCGTCGATAGTACTGACCCCGACAAACAGCGTGTTGCCAAACGCCACCACGAAGAAGTCATCGATGGCCGGGAAATCCAGCGGCGGATCAGTCTGCTCGTCGTAATTCCAATAGGGCTCCAGCGTCTGCTCGACTTTTTCAGCCATGCTAACGACATGATCGACGTTGTAACCCGGTGGCGAAAGGACCAGGCTGATGACCAGGTTGCGGTTTCCCTGCGGCAGATATTCGACCTTGGGCAGCAGCAGGTAGCTGACGCCGATCGCCAGGGAAAACAGTGACAACACGACGGCGATGCGGCGGAAGGTCGATTCCTGAATCCAGGCATTGGTCCCCACGATGACATCGGCTAGGCCTTTGCCGATTCGATTAAAAAATCGCCCGATGAGATCCGGTCGGATGGCCGACGAATCACGCTGCAGAATTCTGGCCGAGGCGGTGGGAATGACGATAATGCTGACCAGCAGCGAAAGTCCCACCGCGGCACTGATGGCCAGTGCAATGTCAACAAACAATTGGCCGGCTTCCCCTTCCAGGAAAATGATGGGCAGAAATACGGCCAACGTGGTCAGCGTCGACGCCAGCACGGCGCCCCAGACTTCGATGGCCGCCGAGCGGGCCGCCTGAAACGGTGATTGTCCTTTCTGATAGAAACGGATCACGTTTTCCAGAACGACGACGGCGTTGTCGACCAACATGCCGACGGCAAACGCCAGGCCGGCAAGGCTGATCACGTTCAGCGATCGATCCAACAGATTCAAGACCAGGAACGTGCCCACAATACTGGTCGGGATGGCCAGAGCGACCACCAGCGTGCCCCGGGCGAACCAGAATCCGGCCACCAGAATCAACGCCAGCGTCAAGAGAAAGAACCACGGGGAGATTAAAATCGCCGCGACGGCGGAGGCAGCCAGTAACGGTACGCAGACCAACGCACGCCAGCCCATGTGCAGGAATACCATCAGCACGATCACGGTCAGGGCGCTACCCAGGATGATGTTCTGATTGACCAGCCCGATGGCGGACGTAATGTACTCGGTTTCGTCGTAGACCTGAGTCAATATCAGGCCTTCCCGTTTCAGGACGCCCGCGTTTAACCGTTCGATGGTCTGGCGGATGCCTTGCATGACATCCATCACATTCGCGCCCGTTTCCCGTTGGCAGTTGACGGCGATGTTGGCAATGCCGTAGCCGCGAACGAAACCATCGGGTTTCTTGAAGCCCTTTTTCACTTCGGCCACGTCGCCCACGTAGACGGGGCGGCCGTCGGGGCTGGCAATAATCTGCTGGGCAACCTGTTCCACCGTGCGATACTCGCTTAACGTGCGGACGACGTATTTTCGCTTGCCCTCCCAGAAATCGCCGGCGGAGATATCCTGGTTGTTTTCGATCAACGCCTGGCGGACCTCCGCGATGGTCAGTCCCCGGGCGGCCAGCTGTTTAGGATCGACGATGACCTGAAGTTCCGGTTCCATTCCGCCGAAGACGTTGGCGCTGGCCACGCCGGGTACGCGTTCCAGCTGCGCTTCAATTTCATCTTCGGTAAACTTGCGAAAACGGGTGACATCCAGCTTCGGAGGCAGCAGTTTTGCCGCTGCTGGAAACTCGTCGGCCAACCGGGTCAAACGATAGACCTTCAAGCCTTCATTATGCGAACGCATCACCCATTCCACGCGGGATCTGGCCTGTGGATGGTCGCTGGCGAATTGCCAGATTTCATCGTCCGCTGCCGGTCGCGCGCGAAGGATCATCCAGGCGATGGCATTGGCATTGGGATCCGATGTGCGAATAACGGGTTCATCCGCATCGGTTGGGTATTCCGGTACCTGCTGCAATTGGCTATTGACCTTCAGCAGAGCTTCCTGCAGGTCGGTGCCGACCTGAAATTCGAGCGTGACGCTGCCCTGCGATTCGCTGCATTCGCTGGTCATCTTGGTGACGCCCTGCACGCTTTTCAGCTGCTCTTCCTGTTCACGAACGATTTCCTGTTCGATTTCCTGCGGGCTCGCGCCGGGCCAGGTGGTGGCCACGGTAATCGCCGGCAATTCAACATCCGGCGACAATTGAATTGGCATCCGAAACATCGCGATCGTGCCGAACAACACGACCAGGAGAACACCGACCGTTACCTTGACGGGGTTGCGAATGAAGGCAGCTATGGGATGCATCGCAGTTTTTGGTCGATCCAGATCGAATTAGTTGATAGTTGAACTTCGCGAGACTTCCGGCAACGTATCGGTGATGATCTGGACAACTTCTACCGCTTGCCCCGGTCGAAGTCGTTCGTTGCCCTCGCAGACCACCAGATCGCTTTCCGCCAGTTCCCCGGCAACCTGAATCCACTGGCCAATGGATGCACCGGTTTGAACACTGACGGCCTGGACGACCTTGCCTCCTGTTGCGGAATTGTCGCGGACGACATACACGATGATCTGGGGTCCACCCAACACGAGGGCATCCTTCTTGACCAGCAGGATCCGTTCTTCCCGTCCAACAAACAGACTGGCGCGTGCCAACATGCCCGATTTCAACAGGTGGCCGGCGCTCAATCGCGGATTGTCAAGGCGAAGGACCACGGGGAACGATCGCGATCGTAAATCCGCCTGGGGAACAATGCGGACCACTTCTCCTTCCAGCAACTCCCCAACCGAATCGACATCCACCTGGGCCATGTACTTCTGTCGTTTCTGCTGACTATCATTCAGCGAATGCTGAAGCTGTCCGATGTAGTTCTGAGGTACATTGATGACCAGTTCGATGGGATCCAGTTGAATGATCTCCAACACCGGATCGCCACGCGAAACCCAGGCACCCAGTTCCGTTGATTTGGATGTGACGTATCCCGCGAAAGGGGTGCGGATGGTTAATTGGTCCTTCAATTCCTGTAGTCGCCGGATTTCCTGTTTCTGGGCTTCGACCCGGGCTTTGGCTTGCGAAAGACGGACTTCCCTCGTGGCGACGAGCTTTTTCAACAGGGCGTCAGCAGCGATACTGGACTGCCGCAGTGAACTGTAGGTGGAAAACGCTTCTTCGATTTCCCGTTTAGGGATTCCCCCACCCTGCTGCGCCAGTGCCTGCAGTCGTTCAAAATCCGATTTCGAATACTGACGCCGCGCCTTGATCTCCTGACTGACCGCTTCAGCTGACTCAATTTCCGTGGGAAGAGCCTGCTTCAGTTCCTCCTGAGCATGTTGACGCGACTGCAATTCAACTTCCGCGGCAGTGATCTCAATATCCAGCGAAACGGTTCTGAGTTGAACGATGGTCTGTCCCCGCTGTCGGCCCTCTGCATCCTGCTGATCCGTCATGAAGACTGGATCTCCTTCGTCTACCAGAATGTCAACGACTCGTCCATCGGCGGCGCTGCCAACGACGGACGTGCGAATCGGAACCAGCGTGCCAACAAAAGCCTGGCTGGTCGGCTGGTTGGTGGCGACCACCTTGGAGACGACCACGGGTGAAGCTGGTGGATTTCCCGATTGTCCCATGACCTTGGGGCTACTGGGGACGGTGACCAGAAGCAGGCCCGACAGCGTTACCGTAAACCAGCGAATCCGGGCCGTGGCCAATGGCCCGACGATTGGTTGTCTGCTGAATTCTGCCATGTGCACGTCGAACCTTGATGCCTACTGATACCGCCGCCCTGCCCTTATTGTACTCCAATTGGAATGCACGTCGCCGGGACGCTCCCCCGATCGGTGGAGCAAGCCGATATCATTCGCCAGGGCCCCCTGTTGGTCGGCTCTGGCCTCTGATGCAATGCCGCAGGGATGAACGGACGGATTCGAGCCATGACTCTTGATCACCGGGTGGGCGTATTCGATGTTGGGGATGGATGTGTAGAGTGATGGGTTGTGTAGTAGTGGGATGCTGGGTGGATGTGATAAGCGAGAAGAACCACGATGGCATCCTATTTGCAGCACAGGCATCCCATATCGATGATCCGGGCGACTGAACAGTTGGCCAGGCTGATACGCGCGAGATCCGAATTGAACGGCTTGGAAGAATTCAGGAAGCTGAAACCAACCGAGCTGGATGATCTGCCACGCTGCATCTGGATGATATCAGCGAGATTTCTCTGGCCGAAACCGCGGAGAAACCAGTCTATCAAGATCGAGGCCCTGGGGCAAATGACGTGATCGCCACTGTTGCAGCGACGAGGGGTATGATGAATATGCGCGACTGCTGAGCTGGGATCGCGGAGTGGATTGGCGACGACCGCAGCGACTTACGGATCGTCGAAGCCTGTTGGCAAGACAACGCGTTCGCAAGCGACTGTGTCATCTGGTCGGAGCGGACAGCTGCCTGTCTGCATCCTCATATGGGAACGCTGGCTGTCTGGGAACTGGCAGTGCTGTGGAAGCGACGGGCGTTCTTGAAAGTGATCGCACCCCCGCCGCGGCTGACGCGTGGGTCAATAACAAGGTAGCGTTCATGGAAACCGTACAGCGGCTGTTCGGACGGGAATGGGTACCGGCACTCGAGCGGCTTCAACTTGGCCTGTTGGCAAAGAACGTCCGTGAACTGGCGAACCGGGGCCGCGATCGGGTTGAAATTGCCGGATTCCGCCGGTGGTGAAGGGAATGTGGTCTTGCCGACAGAGTCACTGCGCGGCAAGTCGCTGACGGACATTGAGCGGCAGTTGAGGAGGCGGTGGCCAGCCTCAATTGGCAGGCGGATCGCGAATGCTGGTGAGGGGGAGGAACTGATCAACTCCCCTTCTGCCAGACCTGGATTACACCCTTGGAAGTGGAGGCACCTATCGTGGAGGGCCTGTTCGTCCAGATCACGGCGGGAGGGTCTTTGGGGGGAGGGAATTTGGAGAATTGATCGACAGATTGTGGATCATTGCTGGCTGTTAGCGTGCTTTCCAGCAATTGGGTTACGTTGGTCGCTGTTCTTTTGATCTGATTCTGATCGGGGACGATGGTCGAAGTGGTCGTCTCAAGTTCATTGAATGTAATGGCCGCTGGGGAGGAACGTCGTTGCCCATGACGCTGATGAATCGCCTGTTCGGGGACTTTGCTCGCCGAAATTGAAGTTCGTATTTTTCAGCCCGTTCCCGGATTGAATCGCTTGTCTTTCGTTGACCTGTTGTCGGAATTTCGCGATGACCTGTATGACGCTCGCAGCGGCCGGGGCTCGCTGATTTTCTACAACCCGGGCCGAATTCGACTGAAATCGGGGGTATCCGTCATTATCCTCGGTGATCGTGAAGAAGAAGCAGCGCCAGGCGTTCTTGTGCCAGTTGAAAAGCATCGCAGCTCGATACGCGAAGAGCCACGGCTCGTCTTAATCTGATTCGCGGCGCCAACCGTTCTCCCTGTTCGATTGCCCGCTGGTTGTGATTTTCGATTTCATCTTCTGCCGGCCCGTTAGCCTGAAACAGCTGGAAATCACGAAGTGTGCGATCTGGCACATGTTGATTGTCTGAACTTGCGGTTCCGTCCTCGTTTTGTGTTGGTATGTCGTTTGCAGAAAGTTCGTCTGAGAGGATCAGGAGACAAGATGGTCGTTAAAGCTTGTTTGTCCAAACAGAAATCAAGGTTAGCCCTTCGTTGGCTCGTCTTGGCGGCGGTATCGGTTACGTGGTTGATCGGTCCGGTTGTCGTGGCCGCGCAGCCCAACGTGGTTGATGAGCAGGAAGTGGTCCCGGTCGTCGTCGAGTTGTTCTACCGCGGCGATTCGGAACAGTCGCTAAACGCTGTCAAGTATGCTGAGGGTCTTCAAGGGGGACGGCAAGGTATTCAAGTCAAATCGTACGATGTCTTGACGAACCAGGACCAGCTGAAGCGGCTATGGGAATTGTCGCGTCGGTTTGGTCTGGAGAGGGCAAAAGTCCCTTCGTTTTATGTGGTTGATCGTTTGATTATTGGTTTTCCGGATGCAGATTCTGGTTCCCGGATTGAAAACCTGTTGACGATCAACGCGTATGTTCGGCCTGGTTGCAAGCACTGCGAGGCGGGCAAGCGGTTTCTGGATGACCTGGTTCACCGTCGACCGGGGTTGCGGGTCAAATACCACGACGTGGTAGGAGACTTGACGGCTCGCCGCGAGGTTCAGACGCTGGCCGCCCAATATAAAGTGCAAATCCCATCGTTTCCCTGCATTGAAGCGGCAGGGAGGCTGATTGTCGGTTTCCAGACCGCCGAAACCACGGGGGCCCGGATCGAAGCACTGTTCCAGGACCGTTCGGTGGAATTCAAGACTGAAAATCACCCGCAGCCGAATCCGGCAAAGGTGGAATCAGGGGATGAGCAGGCACGGCAGGCGGTGAATTTCCCCAAGATGATGCCGTCGTTCCTGTCGTTTCTATCGTTATCCTCATGCGCGCGGCTGCAACCGGATACCGGCGGACTGGGGCGACCGGACAACCTGCCATGGGTCACCTCTGATGGATTGGCCAAACTGGCGGTCAGGCAGATGTCCGTGGAGAGGTCCGTGTCGGGCGACGAGAGACAGGAAGCAACGCAATTGCCCGAAAACGCACCTCTGCCCGAGGAAACGCCCGCGCCTGACGACGTGCAATTGCCGGATGAAGTACCGTTGCCGGAGGACTTCGAATTGCCCGAGGTCGCGGGTGGGGAAACGTCGCCCATCACGCAACCGATGGGCGATTATCCTATCGATGAAATCGACGTACCCTGGCTGGGCCGGTTAAGTGTCAGCCAGTTGGGGCTACCGACATTTACCTTCCTGATTGGCCTGGTGGATGGATTTAATCCCTGTGCCATGTGGGTCCTGATTTTCCTGCTGTCGGTGCTGGTTAATCTCAAGGACCGCAAGAAGATTCTGATCGTGGCCGGGACGTTTGTGGTGGTCAGCGGGCTGGCCTACTTTGTCTTCATGGCGGCCTGGTTCAATGTCTTTCAGTTGATTGGCTTGCTGCGACCGGTACAAGTTGGATTAGGGATTGTCGCCATATTGGTGGGAGTGATCAACATCAAGGACTTCTTCGCCTTTCACAAGGGCGTCTCGTTGTCGATTCCTGAATCCGCAAAGCCGGGTATTTACCGGCGCGTCCGGCAGGTCGTATCGGCCAACAGTCTGAGCGCAGCGTTGGGAGCGGCGATTGTACTGGCCGTTGTCGTCAATATCGTCGAACTGCTCTGCACCGCCGGTTTGCCGGCACTCTACACGCAAATTCTGACGATGCAGGACCTGCCGCCCTGGGCGAATTATTCCTACCTGGCGTTGTACATTGCCGCCTACATGCTGGACGATACGATCCTGGTTCTGATCGTGGTGGCCACGCTCTCGCACCGGCGGCTGCAGGAAAGTGAAGGTCGCTGGCTGAAGTTGCTGAGCGGAATCGTCATCTTGGCGCTTGGTATGGTGATGATCTTCTGGCCAGACGCTCTGATTTAAGACTTTGCACCCAGACGATACACCCAGACGATACGCGCCCTGTTGTCCGTGACGGGCAGCGGAAGTTGTCTGATCAGGTCCCCAGGGGAGACCGAGGGGGGATCAATTTGTCAGGAAATTCGAGTTTCTGTCTGAATCGTCGAAACTCCGGACGGACAAAGGCGTCAATTGCACGTCGGTCAGTCGGCATGGCCGAATTTGAAGGATGGGCCGGATCTTCCCGCTTTTCCTGTTATTCGTTCCGCGTGGCTGATCGCGGGCGGCGGTCGCGGCAAACACCAGCTTTGCAAATGTATCCTTCATTTGCGGCTGCTAGATTTAATAACCTGGGAACGATTGAAAACCTGGTTTACCCAAAATGCACGAGAATTTGACATGCGCGCTGTGACCGAAAAACCGATGCTGGCTGTTTTGTGGATCGTGCTGATGGTTGGATCAGCCGTCAATGTGACCCGCGGGCAGGAACGGCCAGAGATTCCGGAGCCCCTGGAAGCGTGGCAGGATTGGGCGACCTGGAATGACCGCAATCGCGATTGTCCTGCGGTCTTCGACAACGTGGACAAACGAATCTGTTATTGGCCTTCCCGGCTTTCGATTGAGGTCGAACCGACGGGCGGTACGTGGCGAATGACGGTGACCGCTTTTGCTGGAACGTGGATGCCGTTGCCGGGAAGCGTTGAGATCTGGCCTCAGCAGGTGATGGGTAACGGAAAGCCAATGGTCGTGATTGAACGAAATGCGCGACCGAATGTCCGCTTATCCGCCGGGCGTTACGAACTGACCGGAAAGTTCGCCTGGACCCAGATGCCCCAAAAGGTACCCATTCCCGCCGCGATCGGTGTTGTTTCCTTGACCATGGCTGGCAAGCCTGTTGCCATTCCCTCGTGGGACGGCGCGGGTGACGTTTGGCTGCAACGAACTCGTCCCGAAGAAGCCGAGAAAGATCAGATTTCGGTTCAGATCTACCGCGTGCTGGAAGACGGCATTCCGTTGTGGTTGCGAACTGCCATCGAGTTGACGGTATCGGGGAAGAGCCGGGAGGAGTCATTGGGGTTTGCATTGCCCACCGGATGGAACCTGGCTACCGTCGAAAGTCCGCTGCCCGTCGCGATTGATGGTTCCGGTCAAATCAAGGTCCAGGTTCGCGCTGGTAAATGGATGGTTCATCTCGACGCATTTCGCACCAACGATGCGAATGAGATCGCATTTGCCGACAACTGCGCAACCTGTCACGAGTCTGGAGTTGATTGGTTTTCGAGCGCGTCCTGAATTTCGGCTGGCCGAATTGACGGGCCTGAAGAGCGTTGATGTATCCCAAACCACGTTTCCTGAGAAGTGGCGTGGGATACCCGTATTTCAGTGGGACACCGCAGAAAAATTTGAGCTGGTTGAAAAACTTCGTGGGATGGGGATGCAACAACCGGAGGGACTGAAATTCAGTCGTCATTTCTGGTTTGATGAGGATGGTTCAAGCCTGACGTATCGTGACGATGTCCGCGGAAAAATGCAGCGAATCTGGCGACTGGACGCGCAACCAAGTCATCGGCTTGGTTCCGTCCGGGTAAATGACAAGAGTCAGTTGATTACGAGCAATCCGGTTACCGGTGCCGACGGGGTTGAAATACGCGAACGAAATCTGGAGTTGCAGGCGATTGGTCGGCGTTGAGAATACCGCACAGATCGACTCGGTGGGCTGGCAGACCGACGTGGATTCCCTGGGCATTGCCATGGATTTGCCTCCCGGCTGGCGGATGCTGGCTCTGTTCGGTCCGGATCGCGTCGACGGAGACTGGTTGACCGCCTGGTCGTTGCTCGATCTGTTCCTGCTGCTGATTTTTGGATTGGCGGTAACACGAATCTGGGGCATTCCGGCCGGGATCATTGCCTTCCTGGCGTTTGGATTGGCCTACCACGAACCCGGATCACCGCGACTGACCTGGCTGTTTCTGCTGATGCCGGTCGCCCTGCTGAAAGTCGTGCCCGAAGGTACGGCGAACAAATGGTTGAAGGCCTGGAAGTATCTGGCCATGGGTCTGTTGTTGATCAATCTGATTCCATTTCTCGGCAGCCAGATTCAATCGGCGTTGTATCCCCAATTGGAGCGTTCTGGCGTCAACTATCGTCCGCGGCCCATGTTTCAGCCGCTCAATCTGGCGTATCAGCGGGCTGCGAAGGTGGCCGAGCCGGCTTTCGAAACCGATGATCTGGCCGTTCAGTCCTCGTTGCCGTTTCCCAAAAGTGCGCGGCAGCAGGCGGTGGCTGGTGGCCAGGTGCAAGCCAGATTCGAGTCGTCGAATCTGCTGTATGATGCCGAAGCCAAAATCCAGACCGGCCCGGCGGAACCGAAATGGCGTTGGAACCGTGTCCGATGTTACTGGGACGGTCCGGTGACCGTCGATCAGCAGATTCGGCCCGTGATGCTGTCATTGAATCAGAATCGCGTCGTGACGTTGATTCGAATTGTGCTGCTGGCCGTTCTGGTTTGGATCGTGATCGGTATCACGCGCATTCCTTTCTTCCGTTCCGGTCGTCGGGCAACGGCCGCCGCCATGATCAGTCTCTGCTGTCTGACCGCCGTCCCTCTGTCGGCACAGGAGATTCCCGACCAGGAGATCCTGCAGCAACTGCGACAGCGACTACTGGAGGCGGACGACGCATTCCCCCGCGCAGCGGAAATTTCCTCTGTCGATCTGGTGTTGAAGGAAAATCGCATCGCGATGTCGGCTGAGATACATGCGGCCACTCGGGTGGCCGTTCCCCTGCCCGGTAAACTACCAGATTGGACACCATTGACTGTCCGTGTGGATAACCAGGCGGCTGAGCTGGTTTGTCGTCGTCAGGATTACCTGTGGGTGGTCCTGCCTGCCGGCGTACACGAGGTCACATTGGAAGCGATGTTGCCAGCGATATCGGAATGGGAGTGGACGTTCCTGTTACCACCAAAACGGGTGAAGATAGACGCGGCAGGCTGGAACGTGACCGGCGTCCGCGACAATGGTGTTCCGGAAGATCAGGTGTTTTTTGCTCGGCAGCAACAGGCGGCCATGGGTGAGGCCGCCTATGATCGCAAGGATTTCAGTGCCATTCTGGCCGTAGACCGTTATCTGGAGATCGGTTTGACGTGGCAAGTTCGGAATCAAGTGAGCCGTTTATCGCGATTGGGGAAAGCCGTGTCGATCCAGGTTCCGCTGCTGCCCGGGGAACGCGTGCTATCGTCCAATGTTGTCGTGGAAGACGGAAATATTGAAGTCCGTTTGGGAGCGGATCAACAGGAGTTTTCCTGGCAAAGTGAATTGACGATCGGACAGGAGATCCAATTGCAGGCAGCGGATACCCAAGACTGGGTCGAACGATGGCATCTGGTCGCATCCCCGGTCTGGAACGTGACGACAAGCGGACTGGCCCCCGTCTTTGAGTCACAGGAAAGGAACCTGATTCCGGTATGGCATCCGTGGCCTGGTGAATCAGTGATATTGGCGTTTGGCAAGCCGGCCGCCGTCGAAGGTCAAACGGTTACCGTGCGATCGGTCAATAAGACGACGGAACTGGGAACCCGGCAAAGGACTTCCAGGCTGAAGTTGGAATTGGAATGCAGTCTGGGAACGGACTTCCGAATCGGCCTCAAGGACGGCGTGAATATATCGTCCGTCAAGGTCGATGGTCAGCCGATTCCGGAGCGACGGGACGATGGTGATTTGGTGATACCGGTGAAGCCCGGTAAACAGAATTTGGAAGTCGATTGGCGGGAAAACGTTGATTTGAAAACCGTCGTGCAACTGGATCACGTCAGTCTACCCGTCGATGCGGCCAACATCACCTCCATCGTGCGCGTGCCGGCGAGTCGCTGGATCTGGTGGACAGATGGGCCGACGCGGGGCCCGGCGGTGCGTTTCTGGGTGATTCTAACGCTGGCGGTCTTGATCGCGCTGCTGCTGGGTGGTGTCGCATCTTCACCGTTGAACCGCTTTGAATGGGTACTGCTGGCCATTGGACTGACTCAGATTCATGTTGCCGCGGCCCTGATCGTGGTTGTCTGGTTGTTCGCCTCGCTTGGCGAGGCCAGGCCGACGTAATGAACACGCGACGGTGGATATTCAATCTGCGGCAAATTGGACTGGCTTTGTTGACGTTGATCGCGGTGGGAATCCTGGTGGTGGTCGTGGGCATGGGGTTACTGGGGCATCCCGACATGTTCATTGTGGGTAATGGATCGAGCCGAACCTACCTGAACTGGTTTCAGCCGCGCGGTGGAACGGTCCTTCCGAAAACCACCATCGTCTCCGTTTCGGTCTGGTACTATCGACTGGCAATGCTCTTTTGGGCCTTATGGTTGGCTTCGGCATTACTGCGTTGGTTGGCCCGCGGTTGGAAACAGTTCACGCAGGGAGGCGGTTGGAAACATAAGCCAGAACTGCAGACGGTTCCTGCCGAAGTAGTTTCTCAGGAGTAGTTCCGTGTCTCGTTTTCTTGCTGGATTAATTTGCAAATCACCCGGTCCGGCCTGAAGTCGTTTGCGGACGTCGGTGGCCTGGACTCTTGATCAGCCCGGGCGCCGGCCCGGACCAACCGACGAGCTGCCTCGCCCCGCAGGCCGCGTTGTTTTTGGTAACTTCCCCGCGGACATCATTCTGGAATTCCCGGAAGTTGGTACATTGGTGTTCGTTCACCGGCGCGGGCACCGGACATCAGCCAATATTGAGAAACGGGAAGATGAAACGGATTCTGGTAACCGGAGCGCTGGGACAAATCGGTACGGAGTTGACGACCCGGTTGCGGGCTCAATTTGGTACCGACAATGTACTGGCGACCGACGTCCATCCGCTACCGGAACAAGATCAATCGCACTGGAAACCGTACCGGCAATTGAACGTGCTGGACCGCTCAGCGATCGTGCAGCTGATCCAGCAGCATCAGATTGATACCATCTTTCATATGGCCGCCGTATTGTCTGCGGTTGGCGAAAATGACCCCCAGTGGGCGTGGGACGTGAATATCAACGGTCTGCATCACGTTCTGGAATCGGCCAGGACCAACGGTGTCGAACAGGTATTTTGTCCCAGTTCGATTGCCGTGTTTGGGCCGGACGCGCCGCGGATCAATACGCCCAGGATGCAATTACGCATCCGAAAACGATGTATGGCGTGACCAAAGTCGCGGGTGAATTGCTGGGCCATTATTATGTTGATCACTATGGACTGGATGTTCGAGGGATCCGTTATCCCGGTGTGATCAGCAGCGAGGCCCCGCCGGGCGGTGGTACGACCGATTATGCCGTGGAGATCTTCCATGCGGCGGTTCGGGATGGCCACTATACCTGTTTTGTCAGCGAAGATACGGTTCTTCCCATGATTTACATGCCGGATTGTATTCAGGCAGCGATTGATCTGATGCAAGCCGATGCGTCCCGTTTGAAAAACCGCACCGACTTTAACATTTCGCCGATGAGTTTTTCGGCTGGTCAGCTGGCCGAAGAAATCAGAAAGCATCGGTCGGATTTCGAATGCACGTTTGAACCTGACCATCGCCAGGCGATCGCGGCCACGTGGCCCCGGGGTTTGGATGACACGGCCGCTCGTGAGCAGTGGGATTGGCAGCCGCAGTATGGGTTGGCCGAAATGACGGCGGATATGCTGGAACGTCTGACGAAGCGTCAAACCCGGGAATCATTGTAACCCCCGCGTTTGCCGATTGGGTGCCTGCTGGATTTCGGGGTCAGGCTTCCTGTTCCTGGCGATGACCCCAGAGACCCGCATGTTTTGTAATTTTCAAATCGCCCAGCACTTTGCATTGACAGGCGAGCCGCAATCCTGACTTTCGAACATGTGGGGGAAATCCCAGCCGCCATTTTTCGACTCGGGTCATCGGCGATACAGTACCTTCGACCTGAACCGCACAGGTGCCGCAGGTCCCCATGCCACGGCAGTGAATCGCAGCGGAAATTCCGTTGTATAAGGGCGTCCCGGCTTTCATCAAGACATGTCGCAAGTTGGCGTTCAGCGGGCATTGGACCACGTGTTGTCCAAACGTAATTTGCGGCATGGAACGCAATCCTGGTTATTTGGAGTGAGAAGGTACAAGGTGCTGTTGATTCGGGTTTCGCCTAACTCGCTTCGTTTTCACTTGGGGAGATACGTATCAGAACCTCGTTTCGACGAAACGGCCCGGGGGTCCAAGGAGGATCATAGCTTGCGGTCTCCACTTCGTCGCTTCCAATCAGCTCTTGATCGGCCATCCATGATCTCAATTGTTGTTCCGCCTGTTGATAGGCCTCCCGGTTGGGTCGACCGGCGAAACGAATGGTGGCGAAGGTGCCCGGTAGTCGCTTTCGGATCTGGACATCCTGGCCGACGGGTTGGGGAACCTTTTCCTCGCTGATCTGTTGCGGGATGACGAAGCCCATTTCGCCGACCGCTTCTCCCTCCGGCTCCATGAAAACGGGCACCGTCATGGCTACTTTTTCCTTGTCGGCATTATCCCCACTGATGTAACGGAAAAGTCTCATGAAGCTGCCATCATTCCCTTCGGATCCGGGACGCATGGGCGTGGTGGCCATCAGCAACTGCGGATAGACGCGAACCTCAAAGGGGCCGTCCGTACGAAGTACCTTGTAATCTGCCGCTTCGTACGCGCCGCGGGCGGTCAATTTCCACATGAACCAGCATCCGGTTAATAACAACAATGCAACTGTTAGATATATCAGGATTTTAGGAAGCATGGGACTCCTTGAATCTATTTCGAGCTCATTATTATAGCGCCAACCACGCTTTCCGGTTCAGTGGGGTAAAGAAGTACCGGGTAGACCGATATCGCGATACAACTGTCGGAGAAAATCGAAGAAAAAGGCCTCTAAGGAGGTACATCAGTTACCCCCCATTTCGGCCACGTTCGATCGGCTCAGGTGTAAGCAATTTGACATCACGCGGCGGTTGAAATCAAATGTTATCCGCACAGCATATGAACCGTAATCGGGGGAACAGAAATGGCAACCAAATGCAAGCTGACGGTACTGCTTGGAATCCTATTGGTTTCTATCGGTTTCGTAGAGCAATCCGATGCTCAACGACGCGGTCTTGGAGGTCAACGCGGAGGGTTGAGAGGTGGGCAACAACAAGTCTCTGAAATGAGTTTGTTGCAGATGAAAGTAGTGCTTCAGCATCTGCAGGAAGATTTTGGTCTGCAGCAAGAAACCACGCAAAAAATCGCCGAAATTACGGAACAATTGAACGAACAGATAGCTGATAAGCGTCGATCCCTGATGCAGGATTTCAGGGAAATGGGACAGGATGAACGTCAGCAGGCCATGAAGGAAGTCCAGCAAGTCAGCGGCGAATTGAACAAAGAGGCATTCAAGAAAATCAGGCCGATGCTGAGCCGAGAACAATTGAAGCGACTTGGCGAATTGAAAATGCAACGGATGGGTAACGCCGCCCTGCGAGACAGCCTGGTACAGGAAATCCTCGGATTCACGTCTGAACAGGTTGAACGATTATCCGCACAGCAGAAGTCGTTTGATGATAAACGGCGCAGAATTCATGGACGATTTTCGTGAACAGATGCAAGCTGGGGATCGGGAATCCATGCGGGAACGCATGGCGGAAATGCAGGATGCGATGTTGGAAATGCGCGAGAGGATGGAAGAGGCAATCACCAGTCTGCTTTCGGATGACCAGAAGAAAAAACTGAAGGAATTGCAAGGCGAGGCTTTCAAGTTTCCCGAGCCTCGACGGCGGCGGGATTCCTAAGTGGCCTGGCGAACGAGAGCAATGCAAGCATGCCTCTCAATTCACTGTTGTTCCACATTATGCCGGTGAAGTGGTACTTTCCAGATGCTATTTCGCCATGGCGTTTTGCTGTGCGTTTCGTAACGCATCGAGAATATGGCTCGCAGGTAAATTTTCGTGCAGCATGACTTCGATCTGCGTCGAGTCACAAACGGAATGATCGGGTCAGCCGGTCAGCAAATCCACAAATGGTTGGACATCCAGCAAATTGACTGAACCGTCGAAGTTGACATCTCCGAACACGTTGTATTGCGCTGCTCAACAGGTCAATAAAGGGTGCCACGTGAGCAGGTTGACGGAGCCACAAGATTGACGTCGCCCAGCGAGAAGCCAAAAAACTGGATTTCGGACAATCCAACCGTGTTACCATCGGAGGGGTCGGTCTCAATCGGTTCCAAGTCGCGCAGAAAGATGTATAGCGCGAAAACATCGTCCTCGGTCACGTCCACGGGATCGTCGTCGGTGACCTCCGGCGGTTGCGTCGCATCGCCAAAAAGATAGGTTTGTCCGTCGTGGCAACCGTACCTGGATCGGTCATGCCAAAGTTGACACCTCGCTGCGTGAACATCGAAAAATCGTCGACTAATAGCTTGTTGTCTTCGATCCTCACCGCCAAGTCGCTGCTCGCCGTCCAGATCGTAAAGTTGCCAGGTGTGCGGTCGCTGAATGTCCCTCCAGGATCGACAATGTTGTAACCGTACAGCTGCATGGCATGCAATGCGGTGGATACGACCGACGTCGATCAGAATTCCGAGATCGCCACGAGTATCAATGAATTGTGAGTTGTAGTAAGCCTGCAAGGTCGTAGGAAGTGATGCCTGTACGTACGGCGGACCGGAAATTCCGACCCGGTCCAGCAGGTTGTTCACCTTTCGATTCGTGTTTTCATCCAGATTTACCATCCCCACGGTCATGCCTTGATGCCGTCGGGAGCAGGATCAGCAACTCTGGAATGGAAAGTATGTCAATTAAGTCCGCATAGATGTCGGATGCAGCAAACGTGGTGAGGAGTAACGAAGCCAGTAGAAGCAAGATGTACATGAGCGAATTGCGACGCATGATCAAGTTCCCTATGTTGAAAAGTTGCGGGATCAGCAGCTCGCTGAAAGTTGCAACGAGCCTTTTAGAAACCGATTATTGGCCTGCTCGGCACGTGTTTCAATTACCACGAACCGTCAAGGCAATCGGTATTCGTGAGTGAGAGACAGGACCGTGCTGTCTGTGCACGATGCGTGCTCTCATGACGGAGTGTTCGATTTGGCACGTTCACGTGCGAATCAGCTCAAACAGCCAAGAGGGTCGCCGAAGACTTCGCTTACAGGTGTGCGGATCAGCATGGGATGACGCAACAGTCGCAGATGGGCGGTTAAGTCACAGTATTGTACCGTCAGCGCGATGCCGTAAAAATACTGGCGGCGAAAGTATGGCCGTGGCAGACACCTTGTGTGGCGTTGAATTTCGTCAGTATTTTTCGCCCGGCGGGTTCTGCGTACTCGATCATCTTCGTCTTGATCTTCGTCGTCCGCAGTACTTCCCGGCATCTCGCCCCATTCGAACATGCCGTCCAAGGGGTCCGTCGTCTGAACCGTCTCGATATCGGTCAAATCCGGTAAGGTGGATTCACCAGTATCACCGGGACGGAATTCCGGAATTCTTCCTGTTGATCATCTTCGGGTTTATCTGGTTGGCTATCGGTCATTGGGCTCACGCGAAGGGTTGTTTGCTGCACGGGATGCGTTAATCGCATTTTACCAGAAACCGCCTTGAAGTGATTTCCGGGCCGAGGCCAAGTCGATTATTTTCCTCGCGACAAAAGGCTATTTTCCAACAAAGAAACTGACCGCCACGTAGGTCAGGTAGAGGACCGCCAGTACAACACCTTCCAGCCGCCCAAGTTTGGAACGAGTGCTTAGAAATATGAGAAACACCGCCGTGACGACAGCTAGAAAGGGTACGTCGAACCAGATAACGGTCGAAGGGATTGCCAGCGGACTGATGCAGGCCGCCACGCCCATCGGTACCAGAGAATCAAAAATATTGCTTCCCACCAGGTTTCCCAGCGACAGCCCGGAATTCTTTTTCAGGGCGGCATTTAAAGAAATGCCAAGTTCCGGCAGACTAGTGCCCAATCCGATCATGATCGCGCCGATAAACGTCTGCGTCAGTCCCAATCGGTTGGAAAGGATCATGGCTTTGTTCAGGACAAGATCTGCACTGAAGGTAACCAGTCCCAGGCCGGCGGCAACGATCATCAGTTGTATCCAGATATTGACTCCCCGTCTCACGGGTGGAGCCTTTTCCTGTTGCCCAAACAACAGAAATAGATAGAGGACGAAGAACAACAGCATGACGATGCCTTCGACGCGGCCAAGGTAACCGCCGAGAATAGCCAGGAACATGATTAACAGCGAGCCACCAAGATGCATGACCAGATGGGGTATCTCGTAGTTGCCTAAACGGATCGTCGAGAAAATGGCAATGATTCCAGCGACGATGCCGATTTGTGCCACACAACTGCCGATGGCGTTGCCGGCGATGAACCCACTGCTGTCCATGCCCATCACGCTGTTGATGCTACCGCGAATGGCAACCACCAGTTCGGGCAGATCCGTACCAAAGGCCAGAATCGTCATGCCGACAAACAATTGGGACCAACCGAAGTAGTTGGTAATTCGCATCGCCCCATGGACGGTTACTTCCGTACCGATCCAGAGCCCCAACAAACCCAGCATCAGCAGCAGGATTTCCATTTCTGTTTACTCCCGCATTGGCTAATTGCCGATGATCGATCTTTCAACGGACGGCGGCGTCCCCCAAAGGGCATGCGATTCCAGGATGGCGACGTTCGTGCGAACCGGTTCCTGTCCCTTTCTCGCGATACTCAAGGCCGAATTTCAACGGACCGTGGACCCTGCTGTTCGACGAAACCGACCACACAAGAGGACTCTGCCCCTCCCTCTCGCGCACGATCGATCAGTTCATCCGCGTGTTCTGCAGCAACACTGATCAGTAGGCCACCGGACGTTTGCGCATCAAAAGCGAACTCCAACAGCAGGGGATCCACATCGGCTGAAACCTGCAGGATCGGATCCACAAAACTGCGATTGCTGGCGCTGGCTCGTGTCTTGTTGCCCTTGCGGGCCAGATCAAGCGCGCCTTCCAGCAGCGGCAGCCGGTGCAGTTCAATCACCAGCGTCGCCTTGCTGGAAATCGCCATTTCACTGGCGTGTCCCGCCAAGCCAAATCCGGTGATGTCCGTAGCCGCCCGAGCGCCAACCGCTACCGCCGCCTGGCTGGCGGCGGCGTTGAGCGTCGCCATGCTGACTGCGGCACGATCAATAATGTCCTGCGAACAACGACCGGCTTTGAAGGCCGTCGTGATGAAACCTGTTCCCAGTGGTTTGCTCAAGACCAGAACGTCGCCGGGTTTGGCACTCTGGTTGGTCATCAACGTCTCTCGGGTAACGACACCCGTAACCGAAAGTCCGTACTTGATTTCTACGTCGCGAACCGTATGACCACCGGCAATCACGGCCCCCGCACCGCGGACCCGATCCGCACCCCCCTGGAGTATCTCCCCCAGGACGCTCATTTCCAGGCGATCGTCCGGGAAACCCACGATGTTCAAAGCCGTAACGGGCCGTCCTGCCATGGCGTAAACGTCACTCAACGAATTGGCGGCTGCGATCTGGCCAAATTGGAACGGATTGTCGACCAGCGGTGGAAAGAAGTCCAGTGACTGAACGATCCACAGGTCGTCGCGCAACTGATACACGCCGCCATCACTGAAGCCGGCTGCGCCGACAATCAGATTGGGGTCATCAAACTTGGGTAAATTTTGCACAACCTGTGCCGTTTCTGCCTGAGGCAGCTTTCCTGCTCAGCCGGCACAGCTGGCATAATCAACCAGCCTTTTCTTGCGTCCCCACAATCCCATCGTTATCCAGATAGTCAAAATTCAAGCCGGTTTGCGATTGAATTCCGATCTCCGCCGCACAAATCAGCAACGGCTGAAGTGTCTCGTGACCGCCGGTGTAAATCGCAATGATAAACGAATGATCTTAGCATCCACGGTGGTTATCGACCACTGTCCTGATCCTTAACGTGCCCGATCCGTAGGCTGATGAAACCATAATGGACGCAATGGCTGATCCTCTGGTGGATTCATGCGGAACCGAATGCAAACGACATCAGGGAGGTGGGCGAAATCAAGAGTGGTCAGAGACCCTTTGGATCAATTCGGAAACGGCTATGGAAAGCCCAACGAACCTCTCCGTCTTGTCGACCGTGTATTGAGCAGCCGCGTATTGGCATCGGCGTCCAATTTCGATTAAACCATATCAGACGTGGAGAACTTGGATTAAACTGTAACGATCAAGCGGAAAACTGTTTCTTGAATGGCAATGGGATCTGCCATGTCGGTTGACCAACCGCTTCAACCTGAACCCGATCGCCCGGCGATCCGCGTCCGCGACCCGCTTCGCGACGGCGAGTCGCTGTTTCTTTCTCTGGTCCATAGCATTCCAGCCTGCTTCCTGCGGAAAGACCGCGACGGTCGAATCGTCTTTGTAAACCAGCAGTTCGCAGCCCTGTTTGGCAAAAACGCGGACGACATCGTTGGGAAGACGGTCGGTGACTTGTATCCCGAGAAGTTTGCCGCTGCGGCAAGGGAAGAAGACGAAAGAGTGATGCGTACGGGACAGGTGCTGGAGCATGTTTTCCAGGATACGGTCGAGGGAGAGCGGAAGTATTTCGCCTCCCGCAAGGGGCCGGTGCTTGATGCCAACGGGAACGTGATTGGTATCCAGACGATATTTTGGGATATCACCAAGCAGCGCGTGGCCGAACAGGCGCTCCTGTCAGAACGAGAGGAGTTGCGGGAAGCGAAGAAAACGGCCGAAGGGGCCAATCGGGCGAAAAGCGATTTCCTGGCCAATATCAGCCATGAGATCCGTACGCCGATGAATGCCATAATCGGGATTACGGAACTGTTGCTGGATGGCGATCTATCGCAGGCTCAGCGCGAATACCTGAAAATGGTTCAGGATTCCGGTGAATCGCTGATGATGCTGATCAACGATATTCTCGACTTCTCCAAAATCGAAGCCGGCAAACTGGAACTGGATATCACGTCGTTCGACCTTCGTGAAACGATGGGCGACACGGTCAAGGGGCTGGGGTTTCGGGCCCATACCAAAGGCCTGGAACTGGCACTCCAGATCGATGATTCGGTTCCCAGAATGTTGCTGGGTGACCCCGGTCGGATTCGACAGATTCTGGTGAATCTGGTTGGCAATGCAATCAAGTTTACCGAGCAGGGCGAGGTGCTGGTGAGTGTTACCAGTCTTCGCCGAACGGAATCCGAATGCCGCCTGGAATTTACCGTGAGCGATACGGGGATTGGGATCGCGGAGGAACATCGAGATCGAATTTTCCGGAAGTTCGAACAGGCCGACACGTCGACGACTCGCCGATTTGGCGGTACCGGACTGGGACTGGCCATCTCGTCGCGGCTGGTGCATTTGATGAACGGGCGTATCCATGTCGCCAGCATAGCCGGCCAGGGCAGCCAGTTTACGTTTGAATTACCGATGCCAATCGATTCTGCGCGGCAGACACGCGACGCTTCGAATGCTCGTCTGGCTGTCCAGAACGACCGGGTGCTGGTCGTCGATGACAATCAGACCAATCTGCGGATCGTGTCCGCGATGCTCGGTAACTGGGGATTGCGACCGATGGCATGTCAGTCCGCCGCCGATGCGTTGCGGACGATGGACCGGGCTGATCGCGAACAGGATCCAGTCACATTGATGATTTGCGACGTCAACATGCCCAGCATGGACGGCCTGACGTTGGCCAGCGAGATCGTTAAGAAGTCCCTGTTGAATCCGGCCAGTATCATCATGTTGACGTCCGGAACTCGACCGGAAGAGGCCGGTCAGTTTCAGGACCTCGGGATCAGGCGGCATCTCCTGAAGCCGGTCAAACAGTCGGAAGTTTACGACGCGCTGATCAGTTCACTGAATGAAACCAGCTCATCCAGCAGTTCATCGCAGGCATCGGCTCCGGTGAACGGCAACGCTGACAACCCAAAACCGTTGCGGATTCTGTTGGCGGAGGATAATGTCGTCAATCAGAAGTTGGCGGTCGCCCTGTTGGAAAAACTGGGACATCACGTCACCGTTGCCAACAACGGATTGGAAGCTCTGGCCAGAATTGACGAACAGAAATTCGATCTGGTCTTGATGGATGTGCAAATGCCGGAGATGGATGGCCTGGAAGCGACCCGTGAATTGAGACGACGGGAAGAAAATACCGGCAACCGGCTCAAGGTAGTGGCCACGACAGCACATGCAATGAAACGCGACCGCGAACGCTGCATCGAATCGGGAATGGATGATTACCTCTGCAAGCCAATTCGCTTTCAGGACCTGTCTGACAAATTGAAAGAACTTTTCTCTGGTCTTGTCGCTGCGATCGACCAGGCGGAACTGAGTCGTCGGTTTGGTGATACGGACATTAACTGGTGCGAGGCGTTGGAAAATGTCGGAGGCGACCAGCAACTGTTACGGGAAGTGATCCGGATATGTTTGGAGGAAACGCCGGTTCTGATGCAGAATGTTCTGGAGGCCGTAGAGCTGGAGGATCCTGAGGCGGTTTCCGTCACGACACACAAACTTAAAGGCGCGTTACTTTTCTTGAATCCACCGCGAGTGATGGATACCGCCGAACAGGTAGAAAGACTGGCGGCCGCACGTGATCTGCGGGCATTGAGACCGGCGATCGATCAGATGAGAATGCGGATCGACGCCGTGCGCCAAAGACTAGGGGATTTCCTGATTCGGGAGTAGGCTGGCAGCTGGTGACCGCGCGAATTCGAGGCGAAGTCGAATCGCATTTCAACGCCGGGTTCAATGACCTGGCTGGCCTGGCACCAGGACGCGGGTACACGAAACAACGGGTTGCGCACAACGTTGGATGACCATCTTCGCGTGAGATTCCGTGGACGACTTCAGCACGCTACAATGGATGACAGGCCGGAATGAAAATTGAATTGAACCAGAAGGGAATATCAGATGTCAGAGAAAACTGCGGACTTGGCCGGGCCAGGTATTGGAGATTACGATCAGATCGCTCGCGAATTGCCTGAGGGGTATCAGGCGGTATTGTCGCCGATGGAACGGATGAAAGCGGTGTACGCGATAAAGCAGTACATTGAAGAACATCTGTGCCGTGAATTGAATTTGCAGATGGTGCAGGTTCCGTTAATTGTTGATCGGGACAGCGGAGTGAACGATTACCTCGATAGAGACGGCTCGCGTACGCCGGTGGACTTCGCCTGTGGCCTGGGGTTGGAGGAACCGATCCAGGCGCAGGTCGTTCAGGCCGCCACCAAATGGAAGCGGATGGCGTTGAAGCAGTTTGGATGCAACCCCGGCGAAGGGATCTGTACGGACATGCGGGCGGTGCGAAAGGATTACTTCCTGGATCATGACCACAGCTCCTACGTCGACCAGTGGGATTGGGAGCGGGTCATAACGCCTGAAGAACGATCACTGGATTTCCTGAAGGATGTGGTCAATCGAATCTGGGGCGTCATTCGAGGTGCCGGCACAATGGCCGAGGAGATGTTTCCTCAGCTGAAACAGGCGGGCTACCCGGACATTCCCGAGAAATTGACTTTCCTGCATGCCGAAGAAATCCTGGCCCGGTATCCCGATCTGCCAAGAAAGAAACGCGAAAACCGGATCCTTCAAGACGAGTCGTCGGCCGTGTTCATTGTCGGCATCGGCTGGCCCTTAAAAGACGGCTATCCCCACGAGATGCGAGCCGCCGATTATGACGACTGGGTTACCGAGACCATCGTCCAGGAAGGAGAAACCTTTCATGGACTGAACGGCGATATCCTGGTCTGGAACCCGGTAACCAATCGACGACACGAATTGTCATCCATGGGTATCCGAGTGACGAAAGAGACGCTGAAGGTTCAGTTGAAGTTGTCCGGGCAGGAAGATTTCCTGGACCTGCCCTATCACCAGGCCATTTTGAACGACACGATTCCGTTGAGCATCGGAGGCGGAATTGGGCAGGCCAGGACGTACATGTATCTGTTGCGAGCGGCTCACCTGGGAGAGGTTTCCGTTTCCGTGTGGCCCAGGAAGCTGAAGGAAATCTGTGCGGCCAGGAATATTCATGTCCTGGAATAGATAGATATCCCGAAACCTGAAACACATGGCGTTGGACGTCTGACGGTGACCAGGTTACCGATCCTGGTCACCGTGCTTAATCCGGGCCGTCGTGCCTGCCAGTAATGTCGAAGGAGATACGATGCTGACGCTTGGGGTCATCGCCAGTTCACGCAAGGAAAACGAGCACCGGGTCCCGATTCATCCCGATCATTTTTCCTGGCTGCCGCCCGATTTGCGGGCCACGATGCGATTCGAATCTGGTTACGGGAAACCGTTCGGTCTGAGCGATGATGAATTGAACCAGCAATTTGCTGGAACGGCGAAACGCGGCGACTTGCTGGCTTCCAGCGACGTGGTGTTGCTGCCCAAACCGCTTGAGGATGATCTTGAAGAGTTTCAGCAGGGAGGCATCCTGTGGGGCTGGCCGCATTGCGTACAGCAACGTGAAATCACGCAACTGGCGATCGACCGGAAACTGACACTGATTGCCTGGGAAGCCATGTTCAGCTGGAAGGGCGATGTCAAGGAGATGCACATTTTTGATCGCAACAATGAGATGGCGGGCTACTGCGGTGTCATCCATGCGCTCGGATTGGCAGGCAAGGATGGATTGTATGGCGGGCCCGCGCGAGCGTGTGTCATCAGCCACGGATCGGTAAGTCGTGGAGCCATTTATGCGCTGCTTCGGCGGGGATTCCACGATATTCTCGTCTTTACGCAACGTCCCCCCTGGGCGGTGCACGACAAGATACTCGGGTGCCGTTACGGACAATTGATCGCCGATGGAAGCGATCAGGCGCTGGACGTCGTGCAGGAAGATGGACGGCGAGTGAAATTTGCGGAGGTGCTGGCGGATACGGACGTGATTGTCAACGGCATCCTGCAGGATACGGATCGACCGTTGATGTTTCTTGCTGACGGTGAAGTGGACCGGTTGAAACCGGGAGCCCTGATGGTGGATGTCAGTTGTGATCTGGGGATGGGATTTCCATTTGCCCGACCGACCTCATTTGAAGAACCAATGTTCGCCGTGGGCCGCGCGTTGTATTACGCCGTCGATCATACCCCCTCCTATCTTTGGCAAAGCGCATCCTGGGAAATTTCCCGGGCCGTTGTTCCATTCATTCGAGACGTCTTGCTGGGACCCGATGGATGGCAGCAAAACGAGACGATCCGGCGGGCTATTGAAATCCGGGATGGCGTGATACAAAACCGGAAAATTCTCAGCTTTCAAAGCCGCGATTCCGATTTTCCGCATCCGATCCAGTCGGCCTGAACGGGCGTCCGACCGAACCGCCAAACGGATGACGAGCCGCAGAAAGTACAAGTGTTTGTCAATGTGAGTGCTTCCCGGGCCAGCCATTCGATAAATTTCGCGGTGCCAAACGTTCTGGAAGAAAAACCAATGATGACTGAATTAGCCACTCCGAAAGTGCTGGTGGTGGAAGACCAGGAGGCGATGCGGAAACTGCTGGAAGACTATCTGCAACAGCATGGTTTTCTGGTCACTTGCAGCGAATCCGCCGACGCCGCACTACAGCGGATGGGGATCGCGCCGGAGGGCAGCGAAGGCGCCAGCGGTTTCCCATTCGATTCCGAGGATCAACGATCGAGTGACGAAACAGCTGATCCCGGATTCGATGTGGTGTTGACCGATGTCCGCATGCCAGGCATGGATGGTCTTCAGTTTTGCCGGATATTGCAGCAGCGATTTCCCAAATTACCGGTAATCGTAATGACGGCGTATGGCAGCATGGATACGGCGATTCAGGCGTTACGTTCGGGAGCGTTTGATTTTGTCACCAAACCGGTTGAACTCGAACTACTGAAGGCCTCGTTAAGTCGCGCTTCTGAAACCAGCCTGCTCCGCCGCCAGGTAAGGTTGTTGGAAAGTCAATCGGCGGCAAAGCAGTTTGCAGAATTGCATGGTCAAAGCGATGCCATCATGCGACTGAAAGAACAACTTTCACACGTCGTCGATTCGACAGCTTCGGTCCTGTTAAGTGGAGAAAGTGGCACGGGCAAGGAAGTGGTCGCGCGGGCGCTGCATTCACGCAGCGACCGAACGGAACAGCCGTTTATCGCCGTCAATTGTGCTGCCCTGCCTGAATCGCTGCTGGAAAGCGAGCTGTTCGGCCATGTCAAAGGCGCTTTTACGGATGCCCGTGAGGATCGGAAGGGATTGTTTCTGCAAGCGGACCGGGGAACATTATTCCTGGACGAAATCGGAGAAATGCCGCTGGAGATGCAACCGAAATTGTTGCGGGCGATCGAACAGAAAACGGTCCGACCCGTGGGAGGACGGCAGGAGTATCCATTCGATGTGCGTCTGATCAGCGCGACCAATCGCGACTTGCAGGAGGAGATTGAAGCCAAGCGATTTCGTGAGGATCTGTTTTATCGCATCAACGTACTGGAAATCAACATTCCGCCTCTGCGGATTCGGGGCATGGATGTGCTGCTGTTGGCCAACCACTTTCTGAAGGACTTTGCCGCAAAGGCCAGCAAGCCCATCACCGGCTTTACGGAGGCTGCCGCACAGAAACTATTGCACTACGATTGGCCCGGGAATGTACGTGAGCTCCGCAATGTGGTTGAGCGGGCGGTCGTGCTCTCACGCAATTCGGAAATTGCGGTGGATTTGCTGCCTGAGAAGATCGTGAAGCACAAGTCGAGCCAGTTGGTTATCGGTGATCAGGACAATCAGCCATTGGCATCTCTCGATTCGATCGCGCAGCGCTACATCCGCTACGTACTGGATCGAACTGATGGGAACAAAACGGAGGCTGCCCGAGTTCTGGGGCTGGATCGAAAAACGTTGTACCGTAAGCTGAAAGAAATCGAATGACGTGGTTTCATCAGTTTCAAGAATTCGATCCAACACGGGATCGAATCGGTGATTTCTCTGCTGGAAATTGAAGTCACGCCAACGTGACGCTGGTGGTGAGGCCGCGTTCCATTTCAAGATCCTGACACGGGTAACGTGATCAGGAAGGTGGTACCTTCGCCCGGTTGGCTGGTGAACTGGATCGAGCCACCGTGTTCTTCGATAATGTCCTTGACAATGGATAGTCCCAGCCCGGTCCCGAAACCGGCATCCTTGGTCGTAAAGAAGGGCTCGAATACCCGGTCCTGAATTTCAGGATCGATCCCCTGCCCCGCATCAGCGATCGTCAACTGCCAGTACCGAGGATCCTGGGAGAGGGCAAGTTCGATATTGACGGAATCACCTTCGCCGACGGCATCGACGGCGTTGGTGACCAGGTTCATCAAGACCTGTTGAATCTGATCCGGGTCGGCCTTGGCCATGGCGGACCGGGTCGGCAAGCGGGTGTTGATCGTGATGTTCTTTCGGTGGGCAATCGGCCGCAACAGATCCACGGTATGGCCAATCACCGCCAGCAGATCGGTGTCGATCAGCTTGACTTCGCCCCGTCGGGAATAGTCGAGACCTTTTTGTACAATCGAGCTGATTCGCTGGGCCTCGTTCTTGATCGCCAAGGCGTTTGCCCGCAGTTTGTCGGCTTCCATTTCCGGTTCGTTCAGGATCATCGATGCGCGACCCGCGACGACATTCAGCGGCGTCCCCATCTCGTGCGCCAGTCCAGCAGCTAACCGACCCACGGTGACCAGACGGTCGGCATGTCGCAGCTGTTCCAGCGCGTGGATCCGGTGCTCGGTTTCGCGAACAATCCGCTGCTGCTGATCCTGAAGTTGGTCGCACATGCGATTGATTTCATTGGCCAGCTGACCAAATTCGTCTTTGGAAGCGATTTTCAGATCGCTGCTGAAATCACCCTGGCCCACGCGACGCATTTTTTCATTGATCATTCGCAGGGGTTTGCCAATCCAGCGCACACCGGCCAACAGGAACACCGCCAGGCCAATCAGGCCCAGGGCCGCAATCGTTTGTAAAGCGGCCAACCAGGTCTTGACCCACATCTTGTCCGCCTGTTCCAGCGATGAAGCGATTTCCAGCGCGTCGGCCTGAATGGTTGACTTGATCGGAAAGTAGGTGCGAATAACCCGGTGGTCGACGCCGGCAATCGTGGCGGTGCTGTCGGATTGTCGATCAGGCCCAGCACTCATATCCTCCCTACCGCCGGCCGCGCTCAGGGATACGACTCGAATCGAGATCGTATAGTCGCTGACCGATTTCGCCATTTCCTGGAAATAGACCATGTCCTCGGCGTTCATTGCCTGTTCGAATTCCTGGTCCGGCTCCAGTTGCTCCAATAAGGTAACGATTTCATGATGCTCGTTCTGGATACTGGCGACAAATTGTTTACTGGCGAAATGGCTGGAAAGCGCGATGACCGGAATCGCCGCCAGAATGAAGAGCAGAATAAAACGGGTAGCAAGCTTCATCTGACGTAATCCAATGGATGTCCATTTGTTTCCGTGTTGATATTACAAATTTGGTGCCAAGCTGCATACGCGTGCAGGCAACGCCAATCGGAAAAGGCTGGCGGGGCATTCTGCCCCAGCTGGGGAATACCGCGGCGCCTGCTGGAAGCAGAGGTGAATTCAGGGACTTTCATCTGACCGGGAGACGGCTGTCATGGCGGCGGATTCGCCTGATCTATTGGATGCATTCGGTCGTTTGTGGAAGGTTGGCACAACCGTTGCATTGCGAGTGGTTATCTTTTTCCCCGCAGGCAAATCATGTTCGCACCCTCATCCAGATCATTTTCTGTCATTCAACACGAAACCTGCTGCGATCGAGCCGCTGACGTTGAACAGCCGGATTGCGACCAGAATCGCAATCCGAAAGAACCTCGCATCCAATCGCCTCGAAAACCGGAATCTTTACTTTCGAATCGGCAGTCTCAGTTACAGGAAGACCTGCAGTATTACGTACAGCGGGCCTCGAAACGTCGTTTATTGACACCACAGGAAGAACGCCGGTTGTCGCTGGGTATTTTCCGTTTCCGTCAGGCGTTTCAGCGACTGGCGATTCAGGAACCGGCCGTTCTGCAGCACATTGTCGATCTGATCACCCGTTGGCAACAGGGTCGACTGCGGATTGATGGCCTCTGCGACATGGGTCTCAATAATCCGGCGCTCAGGCGATTCGAAATTCGGCTTTCGACCAATATCCGTACGATCCGCGATTTGCAAACTCGTTTGGCGAATGAAACGTCACCGGCGAAAACCCGCCAACTGCACCATAAACTCATTCGCTTGATCGAAGAATTGGCAATCCGTCCGCGACATTTTGAAAACGCGCCGGTCCGCTCACGACGCGCGCTGAGGCTGCTGGGCGAATATCGTGATCGCTGTCGGCAGATGGCCGATGCCAACCTGCGACTCGTCATCTCGGTGGCTCGTAAATTCTGCACGGGTACTCCCTTTCTGATGGACATGATCCAGGAGGGCAATTGCGGACTGCTGCAGGCCGTGACGAAGTTCGACCATCGCAAGGATATCAGATTTTCCACGTACGCAACTCTCTGGATTCGACAGGCAATCCTCGCGACCCTGATCAATGCCGATCGAAATATCCGATTGCCAACCAATTATCGGGATATTGATCGACAGCTTGCGGCAGCCCAGCAAACCAACCGCCTGACATTGAAGTTGAATCGGTTTCGTGTCGTACGGCAAGACACGCAGTCGCTGGACCAACCCACGGACAATGGCGAACTGGAATCGACGACGGCCAACATCCTGCCGGATCATCGGCGTCTGAACCCCACGCAAATGGCGGAGGCCCGCGAAGCTATCCAGTTGGTTCGATCGCAGATCCGCAAACTGAGCGAGCGGGAGCGTCAGGTCATTTCCATGCGTTATGGATTGAAGGACGGCGTCTGTCAAACACTGAACGAGGTCGGTCGCCGCCTTGATCTGACGCGGGAACGAATCAGGCAGATTGAAAAAAGTGCGATTTTCAAACTGAGTCAACACTTTGAACAGGAACCGCATTTGGCGATGATCGACTGACGTTCGTTTTCTGACAGCAACTCGGTCCCGGAAAAAGTTGGTATCTGAATCTGGTATCTGTATCTATTGGGCATCTTCAAGCAAGTCTCCTTGGATCGTTAGCCATGGCGGAATGGAATCCGGCATGGCTGCGATTTGTTTGGCGTGCTTGTTGACCACGGTACCATGAATTAAGGTGTTGACAGTTAGGTCACGGCGGTTTGAGTTGGTGGATCAACGTGGACGCCCACGATTCGAAAAATCGGATAGCCAACCTGGAACATGAGTTGGCCGCACAGGCGGAGAGGTTTCATACCTTTCTGGAACTTACTCGCCAGGCATACGGATGCATTGAATTCAGCGCACCGATTTCGACCAAATTACCTGCAACGGAGCAGGCGTCGTGCATGCTGGCGGCCACGATTGTGGAATGCAATCAACCCTTTGCCCGGATGTATGGTGTATCGTCGGCGAATGAACTGATCGGCGCTCCGTTTGGTTCTTTGATACTGTCCAATGACCGGTTTATTGAGCGGGCTCGGCGGTTTGTCACGTCGGGATACCGGTTGATGCAAGAGCGGATTGAATGGCCGGCCGGGGAGCAGCTCAAACAGTATCTGAACGCCAACGTGGCCGGCGAGATCCGGGACTCCTGCCTGATTCGCATGTGGCTGGCCATGGAGGATATCAGCCTGCGTTGCCTGTTCGAACAGGCGATTGAACAGGGCCAGGAGAATCTGAACGCGCTGGCCAAGAGAATCGACTACGCTTTCTGGATTCTGAACTGGAGCGCTTTCAAGGTAGACTATGTGGGGCCGGACTATGAAACGGTCTGGCGTGTCTCAGCAACCGACATGTACGAAGATCCGATGTGCTGGCTGGACGTTGTCCATCCTGACGATCGGGAACGAGTCAGCAATGCGTTTCTTTCGCAAGTGCGCTATGGTCATTTTGACGAGACGTTCCGCTTGCTGTTTCCCGACGGAACCATTCGAGTCATTCGAAATCTTGGGTTCCCGCTGCCGGATCTGGATGGTCAGACTGGTCGCGTGGTCGGATTGGCAAGAGATATCACCGAACCGATCGAAACACGGACGGGACTGAACCACATTTTTGATTCCAGTCGCGAAATGCTGGTTGTGGTCGATGCCGAAGGACATTTTCGCCAGGTCAATGCGGCGTTTAGACGAGCGACGGGCTATGAGGAGTCCGAGTTGTGTGGGAAGCAGGTCGTCGATTACCTGCTGCCTGAAGATCGAGAATCGACGGTGGAAACGGTCAAGCGATTGAACGGAGGCCAGGCGGCGGTCGATGTGCAAAACCGGTTCCTTTTCAAGGACCAGTCGGTTCACTCATTTCGGTGGAATGTGGCTCCCGTGGCGGAAACGGGAGTTCTGTATGCCAGTGTGACGGAACTTTCCGCCAAGTCCAAAATGGATGTGGTCAGTTCCGTTCGCACGCTGTTCCAGACGCTCACGCCACGCGAAATCGAGATCATGCACCTGATCGTCGACGGAGAAAAGAATAAATCGATCGCGAACAAGTTGCAGATCAGTCAGCGAACGGTAGAAAAACACCGCGAACGCGTCATGAAGAAAATGCATGCGGAAAGCGTTGCTGACCTGGTTCGGATGGCCATATCCATCGAGGACCGTTAATTCTCAAAGAAAATATCGGATTGAAGCGGCGATGTCAGAGCGGGAACGAAGCGGATGGCATCTGGCTGTTGTCGTGTCCCGTTAAAACCTGAGCCGGATCGTTGACTGGTTTTCGTCGTCACGCGTCTTCAGGCAAAGCAACGAGCGCGAGCGATCACGAGGGCGACGGGAAGCCTGGCGGGGCGGCGTCAGTTATCGCGTTGCAATCCCGCTTCTCGGGCAAATCCGCGCACTACCAGGTCAAGCGATCCTTCTTCCGCCAGATTATTCAACTGGAGCTGGCGATCATAGTAAAGAGTGTATCCAACGACTTTGCCCGTGTTTCCATCGCACACATAGCAAATGGTCGCGGCCGGCAAACGGTTGCCAATTCTGGTTTGAGCGATCTCGAATTTAACGCTGCCCGTTACCATCACGTAGTCCGCATCGGCGCCCTTGGCCAGATCCAGATCGCGCGCCACGTTGGCACTGTAGATACCGCCAATGGCGCCGGTACGGGGATTGATGAGCCAGCATTGCAACCTGCCGGAAAGATGGTCCAGCACGAACAGTCCTTCAACCAGTCGTTGCCGATCGACCAGGCCGGTCGCCATGGAAATCGTGTTTCCCGTCGCGGCGGTTTCCGCTTTCAGCACGATCGGCTGATTTGCCGCAACGGGACGGCTCGAAAATCGCTGCCCAACCCAGCCACCCAGGGCAGACGCCAAAGCGACGAGCAGGAGAATCGTTGCGCCCCACCAAATTCGACTCGATTCCGGTTTCATTGATAATTTCCTGTGTCAGGTCAAACGCCATCCATATTTTAGCTGCGACGGGCGGTAATCAAGTCGCTGCACAGGAAAATTATTCGCTATCGAGGGCTTTCTTTAACACAAACAGGCCCAGCTCCGGAGGGCAATTGATGCGAATTGGTTCGTCGCTGGAAATCCCGCGGCTGACATGCAGCAGGGTATTCCGCGTTCGAAACGTCCCCGACGCGTATTTGATGCCGTACCGACTGGGCGCGATGATGGGACCAACGATCGGCAGGCGGATCTGGCCACCATGCAGGTGGCCAGCGAATAGCAGGTCGAATTGGCGACGCACGGCCCAGCCGATCTGGTCCGGGCTGTGGGCAAGCAACAAACGGAAACCGTCCTGAACGGCGTTACCCGGTGGAAGATTTTCCGCTTCACGGTACCAGGGCAGCTCGTTGCCAGCCAACAACAGCCTGGCTTCACCCACCTGAATTTCATGCCATTTGCCATTGGCCGCTTTCTGCAGTCCAGCCTCGTTTAGACGCTGCCGCAATCCCCCCTGATCGTGAACCAGGCGATCATGATTACCTAACACATAGTATACGCCGTAGGGTGCTTGCAACTGGCCAAGGACTTCCTCCAGCCAGGGCAGACACCGGTCATCATCGATGATATCGCCGGTGATCAGGATCAGATCCGGTTGGGCGTTGCAGGCTGCGGTAACGACTGCCCGGAAGTAATCCGGTTTCAACAAGCCCGTGAAATGCAGGTCGGAAAGCTGACAGATCCGGAATCCGGACAGGTCATCGGGAAGGTCGGTAAATTGGAATTCCCAATGTTCAATCTGTAGCCTGGTGACCTGGTTGAAGGGGAGCCATCCCAGCATTTTCGCCTTGGTGCCGTTCAGTAGTGATTCGTCACAGCTGGATTGAATATCGTGGATTTCGGAGGACAGGGAAACGACACCGCTGGGCAATTTGGCCGTCGTCAGGCGATAAAACCAGCGCAGCAAAAAAAAGATCCCCACGATTTCCGCCACGCGAAAATAAAACCAGAGGGGCAGCGGAACCGATGCGATTTCCAGTCGTCCACGGAACAGTAGCACCGCGACAGCAATGGCCGGGGGCACCACGGCGAAACCAAGAATCAACTTCTCGGTAAATTTGCGAGTCAGCAGTGAGCCTCGCCGAGGCGTGGACGCCGCATGGACCAGGTTAAACAGCACGCAGCAAACAGCCAGATGTCCCAGCAGGATCAGGATCCACTCTAGCACTTGCATTGGCGAAACGATGGAGGATCTCGGCCGAAACGAATTCAGTTGACGGGTTTGTCTGACCCGGAGTTGTCTGCCCCGGAGAGGATGATGTTCTCGACAATCGACAGAAGTTGATCCAGGCGAAACGGCTTATATAAAAGGGCCCCCTTACGCAGTCCGGCTTTACGGGCTTTCACAATCGTGTGGTCCGGATCGTAGCCGAAACCGGCCATCAGAATCAGATTCGGGTCATCCTCCCCGGTGACCTCCTTCAATTTGCCCTGTAATTCAAATCCGTTCATGTCCGGTAACCGGATTTCGGAAATCACGGCATCGTAATGACGATCCGAGTTCATGATCATCAGGATCGCTTCGCTCCCTTCCTGGGCGGTTTCCACGATGCAGCCATATTTCTCAAGAAGATTATGGGCGGAGGTTCGTACCTGTTCGTCGGCATCGATGACCAGCACGTTTTTCTGAATCAGCGCTGGCCGCCTGGATACCTGCACGCTGGCGGGTACCGCTTCCTGCGGCGCCATTTTCTCGCCGACTTTCTGGATTACGTCTTTGATGTCCCGCGAATTCTTGATGATTTTCTTGAGTCGCCGGACCACGTCGGGATTGTGCCCGATATAGCTCTCCATCACCTTGACGGTGTCGTTGAGGATTTCGTCGATCGGCAAGGCCACGGCGGAGTGGATCAGATCGACGCTTTGTTGCGCGGCATTGGTTCGTTGTGCGACCAGCAGTTCCAGCGTATTCAGCGCCTGGGCAATGTCGCGGGCAAAGGTCTCGACGAACTTCAAGTCGCTTTCGTCAAAGGCGCCGATTTCCCGACTTTCCACATTGAACGAACCGATCACCTGTTCGTGATAAATCAGTGGAACCGTCATCGAACTTCGGGCGCCGATGTGTCCGTCCAGGTACAAGGGGTCATGAGCAGTGTCTTCACACAGATAGCTCTTGCCAGTGGCCGTGACAAATCCGGTAACCCCATTGTCCCGGGTTCGCGGATATAACGGCAGTTTGGAGATTTCCGAATCGATACCGACGGACAACAGCGGTTCCAGTCGTCCGGTTTTTTCATCGATCAGTCGAATTTCAACAATTTCGTAATTCAACAGATCCTGCGTGTAGTGCAGGATATTGTCCTTCAACAACTCGATCCGGTTTTCGACGTCCATTTCAAAAATTTCTTCCGGACGCAGGTCGGCGAGCGCCATACCGGCCTGATGCAAAGCCTCCAGTTTCTGACGGTCTTCTGTTTGCTCGGTGGCATCCCGTACCGTCACGATCAATTCATTGGCGAAACCCTGGCTGTTCATCACCGGTGCCACATTCAACTGGTAATACCGGTCATTAATCAGCATGATGGCGGAACAGTTGCGGCGTCGGGCAAAGGCGGTGGTCAATGGGCTCAATTCACTGCCAATGATATTCGGGTTGCCCACGGCCTGATAGAAGTTCAAACCAACGGACTCCTGGCAGCCAAACCATTCCTTGATTTTGCCATTGGCCGCAATGATATTGTTGTCCCGATCCAACAAGGCAACGGCATCGGGCATCTGGTCGAAAACGGCGGCCAGTCGAAAACGCTCGGCAATCTGCCGGTTGGCGTTGGGTTCGTTGAACAGGATCCCGTCGACGCTCTGGGTTGCCAGAAGATGCAACGCCTCCGCAGGACCCTCGACCTCGATCAGTTCGAATGATTCGGGAAAGGCTAGAGGCGGGTGTTTGTTATTGTCAGCATCGGCGGGAAAGCGAAGAAGTTTTGGCAACCGTCTGAACCCGTGTGGTTAATCTGCCGTCGCGCGCTACCAACCATACCCATTGGTTCGACGACATGTCTTCTGAATTCAAGGTAATTCTTTGGCAAATGAAACCGGTATCGCGTAAAGCAATTATCCCCAATATGAATCGGAAAAGCCATTTCAATCAAGTTGCAAAATATGGTCAAGATTCGATTGCAACGATCGCGGCAGTCATGATCCAACGAAGGATCTGTGGTATTTCCGACGTTGGGCGGACCCGAAGTTGCACTAACGAATCGAACGCCGCCAAAAAAAGCCGGTTAATGGATTTTATTTCGGCAAAGACTAGAATGCGTCCAATGGCCAAGAAAAGAAAAAACGACAGCAAAGTCCGCGCGGAATTTCGCAAACGGCACGATTCCCGCCGCAGAAAGAGAGACTTCACGCGCGAATTTCAGGATGGCAGCAGCCATATCGATGATCTGGGAAAATCGGAGCGGCTGTCAGGTAAAGGCGAGTTGACTCGCAAGAAAACCGTTTCTGGCCAAGATGGCGTGGACAGTCGGGATGGATTTCAGGTCGACCTGAGTGTTCAGGCGGATCGCGTTCTAAGAGGCAAGGTCATTCGTGTGCATGGCCTGAATTCCGTAGTGCAATCAGACGATGGACGCATGTACGACTGCGCGCTACGGGGAATTCTGAAATCGCTTTCGACCGACTTGCAACATGTGGTGGTGGCCGGAGATCACGTGGCGATCGAGCCGGGAGAGGGGAGCCAGGCCGTCATTGTCCGGGTCGAAAACCGCCGCAACCAGCTTTCCCGAACTAGTCGTGGGCGTCAACAGATACTGGTCGCCAACATCGATCAGGTCTTGATCGTGGCCAGCGCGGCCGATCCGGTTCTCAAGCCCAATCTGGTTGACCGGTTCATTGTGACGGCGGAGAAATCCGGCATTCAACCGGTGATCGTGATTAACAAGATCGATCTGGTCGACGTTGCCGACCTTCAGCCGGTGGTGGGAGTGTGGGCACGGATGGGATACCCGGTTCTCATGACATCGGTGAGCCGGGGTTGGAATCTGGACCAGCTGAAACGGTTCGTGGAGGGCCAGGATAGCGTGGTCACAGGACAGAGTGGCGTTGGCAAATCCTCAATCCTGAATGCCATTCAGGAAGGGCTCGAGATCCGGGTTTCCGATGTCAGTGCGGACAACCGCAAGGGCCGGCATACGACCACGACGGCCCAACTGATTCCGCTCGATGTCGGGGGCCACCTGATCGACACACCCGGCATCCGGCAGTTTCAGCTGTGGGACATAATCGCCGAAGAAGTGGCTGGTTTTTTTCGCGATATCCGGCCCTACGTGACCGCCTGCCGGTTTCCCGATTGCAGCCACACCCACGAAGAAGACTGTCAAGTTAAATACGCCGTGGCGGACGGGCGAATCGATGTTCGGCGATATGAATGCTACTGCCAGATCCGGGAAAGTTGAGCGCGGCGGAACGCGGGAACTGCCGGGCGGACTGGCTGCTCACCCACCCGGCGGCAACAAATCCGTTTTGATTCTCGCAATATTCTTACTTTCTGATACGATTCTGGCTGACCGTTTTTTCAAGGAATTGCTCAGCATTGTCCACAAATTTCAATACATCTTCCGCCACCGCCTCGTACAAGGGACGTTACGCCTTCGTCTCGCTGGGCTGTCCCAAGAATACCGTGGATAGCGAGCGTATGATGGGCTTGTTGCAACTGGACGGCTACCAGCTGGTGGCCGATCCGGTCGATTCCGATTTTGTGGTGGTGAATACTTGTGGGTTCATCGAACAGGCGCGATCCGAATCGTTTGCGGCCATCGACGAAATGCTGGAATTGAAACGATCTGGCAGGACACGAGGCGTGATTGTCTCGGGGTGCCTGGCCGAACGTCAGAAAGAACAGATGTTGCAGGAGCGACCAGATATTGATTCGTTGGTTGGCGTCTTTGCACGAGAGGAGATTACGCGTATCGCCGATCGCTTGATCGGTGATCTGGCGGAGCAACGAAATGTCTTTCAACCGGCTCCGATTCGGGCGCTGCCAGACAATGGCCGTTTGCAGATCACGCCGGCCCATTTTGCCTATCTGAAGATCTCCGAGGGTTGCGATCGACTGTGCACCTTCTGCGCCATTCCACGCATGCGAGGCAAGCACGCCACGAAGCCGATGGAATTGATCCTTGAGGAGGCCATGGAATTGGTCCAACGTGGTGTTCGTGAACTGAACATTGTGGCGCAGGACACAACGTATTACGGTATGGATCTGTACGGGGAAACCAGGCTGGATCAACTGTTGATCGAGTTGAACAAACTGCCCGATCTGGAATGGATTCGCTTGATGTACTTCTATCCCATGTACATCACCGACCGGTTGCTGGATGTGATTGCGGATTCAGACAAGATCCTGCCCTATATCGACATGCCGCTGCAACACGCCGATGACACCATGCTCAAGCGAATGTCACGGCGGGTCGGTCGTCCGGAAACGGAGGCATTGTTGGAAAGAATGCGCGAACGGATCCCGGGCTTGGCGCTGAGAACGACCTTCATTACCGGATTCCCCGGCGAAACCGATGAACAGTTCGACGTGTTGGCCGACTTCGTCAGGAAGTATCGGTTTGAGCGAATGGGCGTTTTTACCTACTCCTTTGAACCGGATACACCAGCGGCCCGGTTGCCCAACCAGGTGGACGAATCGACCAAGCGATCGCGGCGGGATCGCCTGATGCAAATTCAGCAGGAAATTGCCTTTGAATTCAATGAATCGCTGTTTGGAAAACAGCTTGATGTGATCATCGATCGGCCCGTTGACGAACAACCCGGGGCCTGGATTGGTCGTTCGATTTTCGATGCACCCGATGTCGATAGCGTGGTATTTGTGACCGCCGGCGAACATGAACTGGAAGTCGGGCAAATCGTGTCAACGGAAATGGTAGGCCGCCAGGGATATGACCTGATCGGAGTGGCGGTGGGCCGGCCACGCTAGGCGCGGGACGCCAACAAAAACTACAACCGGCTCATTTTGTTCGTACCATGAATTCACAAGGCTCCACCATCTGGAACGTGCCCAACCGGATTTCCGTTGCCCGTCTACTGATTTCCGTGGTGGTATTTGTCCTGATCCCAATGCAGCAGTATTGGGCAGCGTTCTGGCTGTTTGCCATGGCCGCCGGAACCGATTGGGTCGATGGCTGGTATGCGCGGAAATACGATCAGGTAACGAAGCTGGGGCGGATACTGGATCCGATATGTGACAAGATCCTGATCTGTGGCGTTTTCATCCTGTTGGCCGTCGAAATGCAAGACGGGTTCTTCTGGTATCAGCAGGTGGCGGGCTGGATGGCCGTATTGGTCACCGGTCGAGAGCTGGTCGTGACCGTGTTGCGGAGCCTGATCGAAGGGCGTGGAGGAGATTTTTCTGCCAAGATGCCCGGCAAACTGAAGATGGTCTTTCAATGTGTGGCCGCCGGTGCGGGATTGATGGCACTGGCCTTGAAAGGCCAGCAGCTGGATTCGCCGTTGCCAGTCTGGCTGAATCTGACGCTGGTGATTTCAATCTGGGCGGCCGTGATCACGACCATCCATTCAGGCGTATTGTACATTGCTGCGGCCCGAGACCAGCTCATCGAACGGGATGCGTGATCGGCAGGCGGCTAAACGATGCTTGATTCGGTTTTTCTGGTGACCATGTTGACACTGTCCGTGGTCGGGATCTTACAATGGGCCGCGGTGTTCAGACGGCTGAAGTCGGCCCGTCTCGCGGAAAAATCCACCCATCGCGAATCCCCGTTTGGCTTGATCGATGTGATCTTGATGGCCATCCTGTGGGTCGTGTTTCCCGGAATCCTGACGTCAATTCCACTGGCCATCTGGGATTTTCCCGATGGGAAGTCGCTATCGACCGATCGAGCCAACTTTCTGACACTTTTCAGCAGTACGACCCAGTTGGCGGGTTGCCTGGGGGCCGCTCTGTTGTTGATCAGGAAATATGGCGCGGTTCACGATATTTTCGGAATCCGTGGGCGCAGTTTTCCCGAGATGTTGCTGATGTCCGGCAAGGCCTTCTGCATGGTGGTCCCGCTCGTGTTGGCCATTCAGCGGTTGCTGACCGAATTGCAACCTTACGATCACGATACGATCAGCCAGTTAAAGGATAATTTTTCACTGGCCACGGTGATCGTGACCTGGTTTGGAGCGGTACTCGTGGCTCCCGTCTGCGAGGAGCTTCTGTTCCGTGGGGTTTTGCAGGGTTGGCTGCAGCGGATCCAATTTGGATCCTCAGTGAACAATACATCCGCGGAGCTGTTTGGCGGTTGGAACCGGACGGCGTCATACGGTGGTGAATCGGCTGCATCGCTGGAGCGGCGGGAGCGAGAACCAGGTGCAATGGTTGCAGCCGATGCCGACGCCCGGTGCCACGCTACTACTCCGGTCAACGCATTCCGAACGTCCATTTTCCAGTTGACATGGTGGACACCCATTCTGGTCAGCTCCCTGATGTTTGCTGCGATTCACATCGGCCAGGGACTGGCACCCGTTCCCCTCTTTTTTTTCGCGTTGGCGCTGGGTTTTCTGTACCGATTCAGTGGCAGTATTGTGCCCTCCGTCCTGTTGCATCTGATGCTGAATGGGTTCAGTATGTTCTGGGTAACGCTGGACTCGTTGCTGGGTTCGATTTGAGCGTTCGCACCTGGTATTCCTTCAAAGTTGAGTTGACTGGAGATGTCTCGGTAGGCATCTCGTCCTCCCAATGAAGGGTCAGAACGTGGCCGATTTGATATGCATGTCGTGATTTGATGGGTTTATCCGATGAGTATTGGATTTGGAATTGTCGGCTGTGGGATGATTTCTCGGTTTCATGCCCGAGCGATCAAGGAACTGGCGGGCGCGCATTTGATCGGATGTGCCAGTTCGCGTTTCGCGTCAGCGAAAAAACTGGCAGCCGAATTTTCGATCCGCCCCTTTCGCTCTTTGGATGATCTGCTGAATGAATCGGATCTCGATGTCATCACCATTTGCACCCCTTCCGGGCGCACATGGAGCCGGCACTTGACGCTGCCCGGGCCGGAAAGCATCTGATCATCGAAAAGCCCTTGGAGATCAACTTGCGACGCTGTGATCGGATCATTCGCGCTTGTGCAAAAAAGGGAGTTGTCCTGTCGACTCTGTTTCCGTCCCGGTTTCATGCCGCGCCACAGCGGCTTAAGGAAGCGATCGATTCAGGAAAATTCGGCAGCCTGACGCTGGGGGAGGCCCATGTCAAATGGTTTCGGACTCAGCAGTACTACGACAGCGGCGGTTGGCGGGGAACCTGGGAACTGGATGGGGGCGGTGCCCTGATGAATCAGGCGATTCATAGTGTCGATCTGTTGACGTGGCTGATGGGGCCCGTCGCCGAAGTTTGTGCAAAGACCGCCTTGATCGGACACCAGCGGATTGAAGTTGAGGATGTGGCCGCTGCCGCCTTGAGATTCGAGAATGGCGCATTGGGAACCATCGTCGCCACCACGGCGGCCTATCCGGGCTGGCTGAAGAGAATTGAGATCCATGGGGATCAAGGTTCCGTGCAGATTGAAGAGGAGGACATCCGATTGTGGCAGTTTGCCAAAATGACGCCCCGCGACCGGCGAATCGCCCGGCAGTACCAACGGAAAACAAATACTGGTGGCGGGGCATCCGATCCCGCAGCCATTGGTCACGCCGGTCATGTCGCGCAGTTCCGGGACGTTATCCGGGCAATCCGAAACGGAACCACGCCGGCAATCGATGGGCATGAAGGGCGTCGCAGTGTGGAGATCATTCGGGCAATATACCGCTCGGCTAGATCGGGGCGATCGGTCGCATTGCCGTTGAAGCACGATGCTTGAAAGGACAGCAGCATGTCGCGACCACGCCCATTGAACGGTCTGCCGTTGATTTTGAGACGGCTACCTGTAGACCAACATTCGTCGTGTCGACCAACATTCGTCGACGACGCGTTTTCTCGGCACGAATCGTATGCGTACGCAGGCGGGGATTCCCGATTTGCTGACGGCATGCCGAGCCAGCTTCCACGGACCGGCTGAAGCAACGATCGAAGCCGTTTCTGATGCGGATTCTTTGGGACGGCGGCTGGGAAAAATTTCTCGCTGGGCAACAATGAAAACAACTTCGGGGTCCATCTTTTAACAGGATTGCAGCAATGGAAACGGGATTGAGCGACAAGACGGTGGTGATTACGGGCGCGAGTGGCGGCATTGGACAGGAAGTCGCGCGTCAATTCGCAAGGGAAAAGGCCAATGTAGCGGTCCACTACCATACGGGTCAGGATCGCGCGACTGCCCTGCTGGAAGAATTGGAGACCGAACGCAAGTTGATCTGCGGTGCAGATTTGACCATCGAAGAACAGGTCGACACGATGTTCGATTCGGTGGAATCAGCGTTGGGAAGCATTGACGTGTTGGTGGCCAACGCCGGCTACTGGCCACCGGAAGATCAGCCGATCCACGAAATGACGTTGGAACAATGGAATCGAACCATTTCGGTCGACTTGACGAGCGTTTTTCTGTGCATCCGGGGGTTTCTCCGTCGTGTCAGGAAGCAGGGCGTGCAGGCTCCCGCGATTGTGATGATTGGCTCCACGGCAGGTCATTTTGGCGAAGCCGGTCACGGCGATTATGCGGCGTCAAAAGCGGGACTGATGCATGGGATGTTGAAGACCCTGAAGAATGAAATTGCCCGCGTCGCTCCGCGCGGCCGGATCAACGCGGTCTGTCCCGGTTGGACATTGACTCCCATGGCACGCAAATTTGCGGCCAATGAGGGCGCCATGAAACGGGCCCTGCAAACGATCGCGCTACGGAAGTTTGGAGAACCGGGTGATATGGCTTCCGCGATCGTCTTTCTGTCGTCCAATCAACTGGCAGGCCATATCACCGGACAAACGCTGTTCGTCGACGGAGGCATGGAAGGCCGCCTGCTGTACCGTGAAGAGGAAATCGATCTCTCGGAAGCGATCTGATGCCATTTCGTCGGGACGTTTGCACTGATCCGAAAGTGACAGGTGTCAATCATTGCACCTTGCCTGGATTGGCATCCGCAGCGAAGCCGTACGGCGAATCGACGCTGGATCAACGGGCTGTGGTCTGGACTCGGGCGAAATTTAGCGCGGTTGGTCTGCCGACATGGCCGACGAACCAGGACCGCTGGCCACGAGGCGACCGATGATCGACCGAAGGGCGGTTCAATCCTGCGCGACTTTGTTGCGTTCCGGACACTCGGAGACTGGTTTCCGGCAGAGGGAGCAGGCGGACGAACCATCAACATTCTGACGAGCTGCAATACCACCACACGAACCAGTAATCGGGCGGTTGTTCAATATCGCTCCGATAGCCATCCCGCTGACGGCCAGGCCAAAGATGATCAGCGCGCCAACAAAGGCCGGCCAGATGGAGGCTGCGTTGTTGCGGTCCGTGGTCGCGGCATCCACGTCAAGCAAATCGGGGAAATCTGCCGTTCGCCTGGTTACCAACGAATCGTCTTTATTGCCTCGGGTCGTTACCGATGCCGCCAGTTGATGTTCTTGACAGAAACCGAGCCCCGTTTCCATGCCCATTACCATCAACGCGGTCGCCATTGCATCGGCGGTCAGGCAATCCGGGGCGATGACGGAGCTGGAGGCGACGCGGTTGCTAACGGGCCGGCAGGTGGACGGATCGATGGTGTGAGAAAGGCGTTGACCGTCAATGACGCGAAAATTGCGGTAGTCGCCACTGGTCGCGAGGGCCTTGTCCTGCAAATCAATGGCGGCCGAGATCGCGCGTTGGTTTACCCGGGGTTCTTCCAGGCCGATTCGCCACGGTCCATCCGGCTTGTGGCCACGAGTGAAAACCTCGCCACCGATCTCCACCAGAAAATTTCTGAGGTTCTGGTCACTCAGATAGTCCGCCACCCGATCCACGGCAAAGCCCTTGGCAATTGCAGATAAATCAACTGCCGTGCGATCATGCCGTTTGCTGACCGACGGCGGATTGTCCCGGATTTGAATGTTCTGGTAGCCGACGATCTGGCAAACGGCTTCGATTTCGGGGGTCGATGGCAATTCGCTGGATGCCGGTTCCGGACCAAAGTTCCAGAGACTGACGGCTGGTCCAACGGTGATATCGAAGGCCCCCTGGGTTGCTTCGCCGAACTGCAGCGCCCGCCTAATCACGTGCAGGGTGAGCCTATCAACGTTGACCCATTCGTTGGCCGGGGCCCGATTGATCCTGCTGACATCCGAGGTTTCGATGTAGGTGGACATCAACTGGTTGACCTGTTCCAGTCGACCCTCAATACCCCGCTCCAGCGTCCCTTGATCCGCAACGGTGTCATGGATCACCACCCGGTATTGAATGGGACCCATGGTCGTACCGCTGATGAGGGTTTGTCCTGTCGCCGCATTCAGCGAAAAAAGCAGCAGCAGGCAGCCAAGACTCAGGCTCAAGGATTCAGGGCGAAGGTGCATCGGATGTGTCTTGCTTTCTGGTATCAAGTCGGACGCCGTTCAGCAGGCCGAAACGGATCAGATCCTCGAAGCTCATCGATTTCTTCTCAACAACTGCCAGCGCTTGCATGAACTCTTGAACCATCTCTTTTTCATACTCGGCGACAGCCTGATCTCCTTTGGCTTCCGCTTCCTTGAACTTTCGTGTGATCTCTTTTCCCTTCAATGCTTCTTCAAACAGCTTTCCAAATTCGTTGTGAATGGAGCGATCTTTATTGTTGGGATGACAAGTCTTGCAGGAAACGGTTTTCAATCCATATTTCTTTTCCATCGGTTCCTTGAAGGCATCATGCGCCATGACCGGGTTGGAAGAAATGAAAGCGAAGCCAGCTATCAAGAGAACCAGATACTTGCGGCGTTTCATGTTTGCACTCCATTCTTGATTCGAACCGTTATCCACCCGACCGAACAGGCCGGCCAAGGTATCTACCCGATTATACGTGGCTTGAATCGGTACCCCAAACGGTGGCGACGGACGGCCTGAACGGCATTGTGAACGCTGGACAAGCGGGCGTTTCGGAGCCTGGTCGCCTGGATCAACCGCCAAAGTCATCGAATGCGATGTTTTCGGGCTCCACGCCAAAATCATCGAGCATTTTCATCACCGCCTGATTCATCATCGGCGGACCGCAGAAGTAATATTCAACATCTTCCGGATTGGGATGATCTTTCAAATACTTGTCGATCAACACCTGATGGATAAATCCGACGTCCCCTGTCCAGTTGTCTTCCGGTAGGGGTTCGGACAGGGCGATGTGGAATGAAAAATTCGGAAACTCCTTTTCGATCTGCCGAAAGTGATCAATATAGAACAATTCCCTCAAACTTCGTCCGCCGTACCAATAGGAGACCTTGCGACCGGTTTTCAGATTCTTGAACAGCTCGAAAATGTGACTGCGGAGGGGAGCCATACCAGCACCGCCACCGACGTAGATCATTTCGGCATCAGAATCCTTGATGAAGAACTCCCCATAGGGGCCGGAAATAGTCACCTTGTCGCCGGGTTTCAAACCAAAAATGTAGGACGACATTTTTCCGGGCGGAACATCCGGAAGGCGGGGAGGCGGCGAAGCGACCCGGACATTCAACATGATGATACCCCGCTCGCCCGGATAGTTGGCCATCGAGTAGGCACGGATTACCGTATCGTCGACCTTGGAACGGTATCGCCAGACATCGTACTTGTCCCAGTCCTCGCGATACTCTTCTTCGACATCAAAGTCCTTGTAGGCAACTTCGTGGGGAGGAGCCTCGATCTGGATGTAGCCGCCCGCCTTGAACGCCACATCTTCGCCCTCCGGCAATTCCAGCACCAGTTCCTTGATGAACGTGGCCACGTTGTGATTGGAACGAACGGTGCAGACCCATTTCCTGGTTTCGAAAGCCTCTTCCGGGACCTCGATCTTCATGTCCTGCTTGACCGCCACCTGGCAGGACAAGCGACAGCCTTCGCGAGCGTCCCGCTTGTTGATGTGGCCCTTTTCCGTCTCCAGAATTTCACCACCTCCTTCACGCACTTTTACCAGACACTGGGCACAGGTACCTCCACCACCGCAAGCCGAAGAAACGAAAATGCCTTCATCAGCCAATGCTCCCATCAGCTTGCCGCCCACGGGAACGGTGATTTCCTTCTGATCGTTGATCAGGATTTTTACGTCGCCGCTGGGTACCAGGTAGGACTTGGCAACCAGAATGACCGCCACCAAAGCCACGATGGTGCCTACGAACATGGCGACACCAATTAGTATCTGTTCCATCTGATTGCCTCAGTTTCGCTTCAGTCTACGTCGTTAGGAACGTCCCGCCGATATTGACCGATCAGGGTTGAATGCCACTGAACGCCAGGCACCCAAGTGCCATCAATCCAACAATGATGAACGTAATACCCAACCCGCGAAGGGCTGGAGGAATGTCACTGTACTTCAGCTTTTCACGGATGGCGGCCAGTAACGCGATCGCGACCGCCCAGCCAAATCCCGATGAAAATCCGTATCGAACGCTTTCGCCAAACTGCAGATCGTCGGTGACCATGAACAGCGTACCACCCAGAATCGCGCAATTCACCGTAATCAATGGCAGGAAGATGCCCAGCGAGTTGTAGAGAGCAGGAAAGAACTTGTCCAATGTCATTTCCAGGATCTGTACCATCGCCGCAATGACCCCGATGTAGCAGATCAATCCCAGAAACTCCAGTTCCAGGGGGATCAGGATATTGCGGTAGATCAGATTGTTGACGGGCACCGTAATGCCCTGAACCACAATGACGGCAATGCCCAGGCCGATGGCCATCTTGACATTCTTGGAGACCGCCAGAAAGGTGCACATGCCCAGAAAATAGGTCAACGCCAGGTTCTCAACGAACGCTTCATTCAGGAACAACTTGGCCTGTTCAAGCAGAAAGTCCATCGCCTACGCCTCCTCGATCTGGTCGGGTTTCCAGATTCTGAGAATCCAGATGAAAAATCCTATGATGAAAAACGCACTTGGCGACAATAACATCAGCCCGTTTGGTTCATACCAGCCACCGTCGCTGACCTTGGGCAAGACGGTGTAATTGAAAAGCGTTCCATTGCCAAACAATTCACGGAAAAAACCAACGATGACCAGGATCAAACTGTATCCCAGCCCGTTGCCAATGCCATCCAGAAAACTGTCCCGGACCGTATTGGACATGGCAAAACCCTCTGCCCGACCCATCACGATGCAGTTGGTAATGATCAGCCCGACGAAGACGGAAAGCTCTTTGCTGAGCGTGTAACTGAAGGCCTTCAGAAACTGGTCGACCAGCATCACCAGGGACGCAATGATCGTCATCTGGACAATGATGCGAATGCTGCTGGGGATGCGATCCCGAATCAACGCTACGCTGGCCCCGGAAAATGCGGTCACAAAAATGACCGCGATGGACATGGTGATTGACTTATCCAAACGAGTGGTCACCGCCAGTGCCGAACAGATTCCCAAGACCAGCAAAGCGATCGGGTTGTTGTTAAAGATCGGGTTGACGATCAGGTCAAAGGCACTTGCCTTCTTCGTCATGACGGTTCTCCGTTTTGAACGCTGGATACCTTCGTTTGGCTCTTCTGTTTCTCGATGAAAGGCTTGAATCCATCTGGCCCCAGCCAGAACTGCATCATGTTGGTAACTCCCCGGGACGTGATCGTCGCGCCGGAAAGGCCGTCAATGGCATACTGGTCATCCGGTTCCGCTGTGCCCTTGATGACCTCGATTTCAACGTTGCCGGAGTCGTCATAGACCGACTTGCCCTTCCACTGCTGCTTCCATTTCGTGTTGTCGACTTCGCCGCCTAATCCAGGCGTTTCGCCGTGCTCGTAATAGGTTAAACCCGCGATCGTCTCAAAATCGCTTTCCAGAGCGATGAAGCCTTTCAGGATCGACCAGAGGCCCTTGCCGCGAATGGGAAACACATACTTGTTGAGATTTCCGTTTTCATCCTTGATCAGATAGACGTGGCTGAATTTTTCCACGCGGCTGATGCCGGCAATATCCTCACTCTTGTCGTCAAACTCCCGGTACAGCCCCGTCTTTTTCTTATTGGCGGCCGAAATCTGGTCGTATTCGTCGATGGCGTCTTCTTTGGTTTCGATACCGTCATCCGGATCGGCCTGGATGATGGCCTCCACACCTTCCCGTTCGCCGGAGGCCAGATCGATGATGATCGGCTCCACGCGGGCTTCGAATGCCTTGAAAACGCCGCCTGCGTCTTCAATCTGTTGGGGCGTGAACCCGGCCGCCTGAAGGATATTCTGTTTACGGTCCTTCTCGGCGTTTTTCTGTTGCAATGGACGCAAGCCCACGGCCGCACTGGAGACCAGGAACGAACAGACCAGGCAGACGCTGACCGCCACCAGAAACGTATTGAGGATACTATCGCGTTGCATATCCGGACATCCTTTGCTTGATATTGGCCTGGACCACGAAATAGTCGATCAGAGGAGCACAGACGTTTCCAAACAGGATTGCCAGCATGATCCCCTCCGGAAATGCGGGATTCACCGAGCGCACAATGACAGTGACCATCCCGATCAGGAACCCGTAAATCCATTTGCCCGTTTGAGTCATGGAAGCCGAAACGGGATCGGTGGCCATGAAGACCGTGCCGAAGGCCAGACCTCCCACGACAAAGTGCCAGTGAGGCAGAATTCTCATCACCGGTTGATCAAACGTCAGCCAGAACAGCGTGGACAGAACTGTCACGCCCATCGCGAGCCCGGCCATGATTCGCCAGGAACCGATTCGGGAAAAAATCAGCAGTGCAGCGCCCAGCAGGCAACAGAGCGTCGAGGTTTCGCCCATCGAACCGTGAACGTTACCGATAAAGCAGTCCCACCAGTTGGTGCCCGCCATGGGTGCACTCAGATCGGCCATGATCTGACCCGTGGACTGACCGGCTGGAGATTCGGCAATCTTGCCCAGTGCGGTTGCGCCGGTGTAGCCGTCAACCGCAGTCCAGACACCATTGCCACTGATCTGTTTGGGATAGGCGAAATACAGAAACGCGCGGCCCGTCAGTGCGGGGTTCAGGAAATTCCTGCCCGTACCGCCAAAGATCTCCTTCCCCACGACCACGCCGAAAATGATCCCCAGCGCTACCTGCCACAAGGGAATCGTGGGCGGCAACGTCAGCGGGTACAGCATCCCGGTAACCAGAAAACCCTCGTTGATTTCGTGTTTCCGGACGATGCTGAAGATCAGTTCGCAGTGGCCCCCGACGATCATGGTCACCAGGTAGACCGGGATGAAGTACAAGGCGCCGTAGAGCAGGCAACCAAACATGCTGCCCAGGCTCAGGAAGCTGCCCGGATCCGAGGCTACATAGCTTTCATTCAAAACGCCGAAGTATCTCAGTACGTCATACCGCCAGTATCCAGTCCAGATGGCTTCGGCCCATGATTCCGTCGCCGGGATGGATGCGGCCCCGCTGGCCAGGATCTTTTGAGCCTGATAGCCAGTGTTGTACAGGGCCATAAAGATGCACGGCAGCAAGGCAACGATGACGGTGCTCATCATCCGCTTGGTGTCGATGGCATCACGAATATGGGTCTTGCCCTTGGCTACATCGCCCGGTGTGAACAAAAACGTATCGTTGGCTTCGTACAGCGGGTACAGCTTTTCCAGCTTGCCCCCTGGACTAAAGAGAGGTTCGAGTCGGTCGAGTAACTTCCTCAACATGGAGATTTATCCTTCTTCCTCGATCAATTTCAAATTGTCTCGCAAAATCGTGCCATATTCATACTTGCCGGGACAGACGTAGGTACACAACGCCAAATCTTCCTCAGCCAACTCCAGACAGCCCAAGGCCTGAGCCTGCTCCGTATCCCTGACGATCAACGCCCGCAGCAGTTGGGTCGGCAACACGTCCAGCGGTATGACTCGTTCGTAGGTTCCGACGGGAACCATCGCCCGTTTGCTGCCATTCAGATTGGTCGACATGTCAAATTTCTTTCCGCCACCCACCGCCCCGGCGTAAATCCTGGCGATCGAAAACTTGTTGAATCCCGGACCCTGCCAGCCCAGAAACTCACGCTTGTTTCCTTCCTCCAGCGCGGTCACCTGTAGATCGTATCGGCCCAGAAAGTCGACGGGCTCGTCGGAATTGTGTCCGCACAGCACCGATCCCGAGATGATACGGGTGTCGTCACCTTCGATCATGCCGGCGGTCAGGTCGCCAATTTTTGCACCCATCCGAGTTCGGAACAGACCCGGTTTGCGAACACGCGGACCGGCAATCGAAACCACCCGATCGACCATGACCTTGCCCTGCGTAAACAGGTGGCCAATGGCGATCACATCCTGGTAGTTGATTTGCCAAACCGTCTTGTTGGGCCCCACCGGATCCAGAAAATGAATGTGGGTCCCCGGCAATCCTGCCGGATGAGGACCGAAGAACTCCTCGAAAGCCACGTTTGGGATATCCCGGCCGGGGACGCGGGAATCGTTCCTCGTGCAGACGTAGGTCTTACCCCGGGTCAGGCGGGAAATCACGCTCAGGCCACTAACGAAGTCTTCGGCGTGTTCGCTGACGATCAATTCCGGTTCCGCAGCCAGCGGATTGGTATCCATCGCGGTGACGAAGATCGAATGTGGCTCCGTGTCCAGAGCGGGAACCTTGGAGTAGGGTCGAGTTCGAAATGACGTCCATAGCCCCGATCGGGCCAACAAATCCTGAGCATCCTGCCGATCGAGATCGACCAGCGAATCAAACTGCCGAAACGTTTCGTGGTCGTCCCCGTCGACATCAATGATCAGCGACAGAAATTTTCGTTTGGCTCCGCGGTTGATGGAAGCGACCCGTCCGCAAGCCGGACTTGTGTACAGGACCCCCTCGGATTTCTTGTCGGAAAAAATCGCCTGACCGGCTTTGACCCGGTCCCCCTCCTGGGCTAACAGCGTGGGCTTCATGCCGACATAGTCGTCGCCCAAAAGCGCCACCTGACTGATTTCCGGACCGGGCTCGATCGCCTGAATTGGTTGGCCCGCGATGGGGATATTCAGCCCCTTCTTGATTTCGTAAGGCATGTTAATCACACAGACTGCTGGTATTTCAAGACCCAACAAAAAACCGTCGGCGACCGTTCCCCGATTCTACCGACATCGTGAATTTTTTCACAGACTATAGCCGCAAAAAGCCACGCTTTTCGAACCAAAAGCGCGTACGATCCACTCTTGCCGACATTTCCCCCAAGATCATATGGATGGATCCCACCTTATCAATGCCAGAACCGCGAAATATTCCGGTTTGACAACTTTCGTTGGCAACTTTGACGGCCCTCAGCGACGGCTGTTTTTGTTCGGGAGCGGAAAGCCGGCATCGCGGTGCGATGGCAACCGTTTCTGTCCGACGGCAACGCCAACTTTACTTACCCAGGTCTAACGGTTAACAATTACCTGGAAATCGAGGACGATACGAATTCGGGCCGTGCTGCTGGTCCATCGCAGGCAGGTCAACGTCCCTGTCAAAACAACTATCGTCGGTATCGACCTGGCCGTTGTCTCGGCCCAGATCGACTGAATTCACCGTATCCAACCGAAAGAATCGGTTTGATGCGAACCCCTGTCATGACTGATACATCGCGCGATTCCATGTTCATCAATCTCTCGGCCTACAAATTCATCCCTCTCGATGGCCTGACACAGCGACGCGCTGAATTGTTGCGATTATGTAACGAACTGGGTTTGAAGGGAACGATTCTGATCAGTGCTGAAGGTTTGAACGTGTTCGTCGCGGGTCGCCGTGCGGCGACCGAACAGTTAATCGACTGGTTTGAATCGCGAAGTGAATACGCCGGCTTGCCGATCAAGAAAAGTGAGTCCGACGAGCAGCCATTCACGCGTATGTTGGTGAGAATCAAGAAGGAGATCATCGCTTTCGGGGTCGAGGAAATCGATCCGGCCGTTCGAACCAGTCCCAAATTGGCTCCGGCAGAATTGAAACAGTGGCTCGACGAGGGACGGGAGGTTACCCTGCTGGATGTGCGGAACGACTACGAAGTGGAGCTGGGAACGTTTCGTAACGCCCGCGCTGTCGGGATCGATCACTTTCGCAATTTTCCCACGGCGGTGAAGGCGTTGCCCGAATCGTTGAAACGAGATACCGTCGTGATGTTCTGTACAGGCGGCATTCGTTGCGAGAAGGCAGGACCCTTACTGGAGAGCCTGGGATTTGAAAGCGTCTATCAGCTTGACGGAGGCATCCTCAAGTACTTCGAGGATTGTGGGGGTGCTTTTTACGATGGCGAGTGTTTTGTCTTTGACAAACGTGTTGCGGTGGATCCCGATTTGCAGGAATCCGGCACGACCCAGTGTTACGCCTGCCAGCACCCCTTGACCGTGGCCGATCAGCAGTCGGATTGCTACGTCGCCGGAAAAAGCTGTCCTTACTGTTTCCAATCGGAGCAGGAGTCCATGCAACAACGGCTGCAAACGAGGAATGCACAGATTCGGGCATTCTGCCAACCGCTGCCGGGGTCGCGGCCGTACGACAATCATCGCCCCATGAATGTCCCTTTGCGGTTTGATGGTGCCGACATTCATCAGTTTCTGTTGGATTATCATCCCCACATCGAAGGCGACTACTGGAAGACGGAAATCCAACAGGGCCGTATGCTCTATAAGGATCGACCAGTGGCCATCGGATCGAAGGTCTGGGCCGGACAACGACTGGTGCATCTGATCGCGGGCACGGTGGAACCGCCGGTCAACGTGAATATCGAGTTGATTTACGAAGACCTGGAATTGATCGCGGTCAACAAACCCGCTCCCCTGGCAATGCATCCCTGCGGTCGCTTCAATCGTAATACGCTGACCTACATCTTGAATGCGATCTACGTTGGAGAGAAAATCCGCATGATCCACCGACTGGACGCCAACACGACCGGGGTGGTCGTCATGGCCCGCAAACGAAAAACGGCTCAACAGGTACAGGCTCAATTTGAACATGGACATGTCGCGAAGACGTACCTGGCTCGCGTTCTGGGTCAGCCCGACGCGGACAGTTTTGCCTGCCATGCCCCGATTTCGGCGCGACCAGGGCAGGCAGGGGTTCGGGTGATTGACCACGATGGTCTGCCCGCCTCCACCGAATTCAAAGTGCTGAATCGGTATGACGATGCCACGACGCTGATCGAATGCGTCCCACTAAGCGGCCGCACGAACCAGATTCGACTGCACCTTTGGAGTCTCGGTTTGCCCATTGTGAACGATCCTTCCTATCTGCCCGAATCTCAGATCGGTACGAATCAGACACGGGCGGTTGAGCAGGGGCCGATGCACCTCCATGCATGGAAGCTTGGGCTGCGGCATCCGGTTTCCTCGCAATGGTTGCTGTGGGAAACGGATGTACCCCGCTGGTGCAGTCATCGGGATGGCCGCCCTCAGCTTCCCCTTGCCGTAGATCAACCTTGATGCTGGATGCCCTCGGACGTCGTTCACCACCGCGTTCAGGCAAACCGAAGATCTGTTGCAATTGGATGGCCTGGATCATGAGAAAAGGTCCGGAAATCCGGACCTGAGAATGAATCTGCTTGTTGGTCAAGAACGGCTATGTACTGAACGATGAGCCACAGCCGCAGGTCTTCTTCGCATTGGGGTTGTGGAACTGGAAACCTCGCTGTTCCAGACCGTCGTAGTAGTCGACCGTCGTACCATCCAGGAACAATGCGCTCTTCTTGTCAACGACGATTTTCACACCGTGCTGGTCTGACTGATTATCATTCACCTCGTTGAAGTCTTCAGCGATATTCAGGCTGTAATTGAAGCCGCTGCAGCCTCCGCCGGCCACACCGACTCGCAGAAACGCGTCATCACCAAAATCGCCTTCCTTGATGAATCGCTGGACTTCTTTGGCGGCCTTTTCTGTGAGAGTAACACTCATCTTAACTATCCCCGATAACAACAAGATATCTTGTTCGTTTTTTTGTCTGGATCGCGGATTGCCCGCTTTCTTGATTATTTTTCGACACCGGCGTGCAAATGTCTATAGTAATTCCGGAAATGCCACCGATGCGGTAATTTTCCCCCGCAGGCCACGTTAGCCATCGTAACGAATTTCCAGCACCTTGAAGTTAATGATCCCCTTGGGCACCTGAATTTCCGCCACTTCGCCTTTCTTCTTGCCCAGCAGCCCTCGACCGATCGGACTGGTAATCAGATAACGGCCGTTGTCATAGTCTTCATCACCGTCTCCCACCAGTGTGATCTTTTCCTTTTCGTCCAGGTCGATATCCATCACCGTCACCGTGGCGCCAAACGCCACTTGATCCTTGGGAATCTTGGAGGGGTCGACGATGGTGGCCCGAGCCAGCCGCGACTTCAATTCATTGATTTTTGCCTGCAGCATCCCTTGCGCTTCGCGTTGAGCGTGGTACTCGGCGTTTTCCTTCAAATCGCCTTCCGCCCGCGCCTCCGCTATTCTTTCGGCAATCTTCGGCATTTCTACATTTTCAAGCTGTTCGATTTCCTCGCGGCGCTTGTTGTACGCCTCCTGGGTCATGGGTACGAGTTCGGTCGACATGATATCTCTCCTCATTCAATTCGGATCGGCTGCCAATGGATCGCCGAATGATCGATCGGCGGCAGTGAACTGTTCTTATCAACCCGGTTACACGAGATGGCAGATAGGCAAAAATTAAACCTGCGAAGAATTCGCAGGTTCTGCCTTCATTGTGCCGGATCGATCATCAGTTGACAACCGAGATTTGCGTCTGTCGCCGCAATGCCCGGCATGGTCGGCCGCGTTGTATTTCTTCTGCGGTTGGCGGGAAGATGGAGACAAACTGATCGATTGGTGGAACAACGATTGTCATGCAACTGGCTGTCGATAACCGAAAAACCGGCTTGTTGTCGCCGAATCGGAGTGGAGTAGCACAGCTTGGGGAGGAACCCCCGGCATTTCACGGCTTTCCAGGGGTTCTGAGTCAGGCGCATCAATGGACGGCGGCGTGATTTTCCGCAGCGTATAACAGGCTGCCGCACGATTTGCAAAACACCGGTTTCTTCATCATCAACTCGCTCATCATCTGCGTCGTGATCCGCGTGCAGCATTGGCCACAGGTCTGCATATCAGTTTCCGCCAGGGCCTCCTCTCCTCGGACCGTCACCAATCGGCGGTATTCAGTCGCATAATCGCCTTTGAGTCTGGATTCCCTGTCCTTCAGGTCCTGAATGACATCCTGCAGTTCCCGCTTCAAAGTCGCGATCTCCGCATCGATCCTGGACCGGACTTTGGCGGTTTCCTGTTTGGCCAGGGCCAGGTGATCTGCCGCGGTCTTGACCTCCTGATCCAGCTTGTCCAGTCTCTCCAGCAGCTCAAGGATTTCATCCGAGAGGACCGAATTGGCCTGTTCGTCCGCAGCAATCTGGTCCTTCAACAACTGGTATTCCCGGTTGGATTCGGCCGCGTTCAATTTACCTCTCAGCACCTCGATACGGCCTTCCCGTTCGGTCAGTTGAAGTTGTTTTTCATCGGCCGACATCTGCGTTTTTGTCTTCGCCTTTTTACCCGCCTCCCATTCCTGCACAAACTTCTTTTCAGCATTTTCCGCCAAGGCGATTTGACGTGGCCCTTTTTCAATTCGCTCCTGCAACGCCGATTTCTGTTTCAGCGTCCGGTGAATAGTTCGCAGCAAAGAGTAGTCGACTTCCACGTTTTCCACCTGATGTTATAAAAAAAGGCCGGCCCTGAGGCCGGCGCAAATTCTACATTGAATTGGCGATTTTCAAAACAAGTTGCTCGCCATTTAGTGATGACCCGGATACCAGGTATCGGACACCGGGGAAGCCTCGAAGAAATCCCGATTCTCGGAATCGATTCGAATAGCCGTGGGATCGCCGGCAGGATGTTGCTCTCCGGAAAACAGAGGCTGGGCCGCCTGTTCGTGCCCCTCCGCCCCAGTCGCGGTATTGAATTCGGCGAAGAAATCATCAGATATGGTGGATAACAGATCGACGTTTTCAGCTTCTTCCTGGTTTTCGCTCTTTTCCGGCTCCAGCGCGTCGATCGGCACCGTCCCCTGCAGAAAGCCTTCCAGATGTTGGCTGCGGACGGGGTTCTGGAGTTTTCTGACGGCTTTTGCTTCAATCTGCCGCACGCGTTCGCGAGTAACCTTGAAGATTCTGCCGACTTCTTCCAGCGTGTAGGTGTAGCCGTCGCCCAATCCATACCGCAAGCGAATGATCTCGCGTTCTCGGTAGGTCAACGTTTTCAACAGCCTTTCGATCTTGTCCTGCAAAATGGCGTTGTTGGCCAGACGGACCGGATTTTCGGTGGACGAATCCTCGATGAATTCCCCGAAACTGCAATCCTCACCTTCGCCCACGGGGCGATCAAGGCTGACCGGGTTGCGTCCAATGTCCATCACGCGGCGGACGGCGTCCACACTCATGCCGGCGTGCATCGCGATTTCTTCCATGGTTGGTTCGCAACGACTTTCCTGCAGCAGTTTCCGCTGGATGTTCCTTAGCTTGGAAAGTACATCGATCATGTGCACCGGAATACGGATGGTGCGGGCCTGATCGGCAATGGCGCGGGTGATCGCCTGGCGAATCCACCATGTCGCGTAGGTCGAAAACTTGAATCCCCGACGGTACTCGTACTTGTCGACAGCCCGCATCAGTCCGGTGTTGCCTTCCTGAATCAAGTCCAGAAAACTCATGCCCCGGTTTCGGTACTTCTTGGCGATGGAAACAACCAGTCGCAGATTGCAGCTCGACAGATGGCGTTTCGCATTTTCGAATTCCTGGAAAAAACGCTCGCAGTCAGCCACCTTGCTGGCCAGGCTCTCCGGACTTTCCTGACACAACCGCAACAGCCGGCACAATTCGGAACGCAGCCGGTTTTTCTCCCTCGCCTGCGATGCAGCCTCTCCCAATTCGCGGATTCTTGATCGCAGATTGAGCATCCGGTCGCTGAATTTACGGAGCTGCGCGATCAACGGGCTGACCCGCCGGGAACGCAGGCTCAATTCCTCCACCAGCTGGATCAGCTTGCTGCGACGGCGCAGAAAACGTCTTCGCGCGGCCAGTTTGTCCTCGGCAGTCACGCTGTGCCGCACGAGCAACGCGAAGTCCTTTTCGTTTTCCCGCATCAGTTGATCCATCGTGCGGAAATTGTTCGGCATCCGCTGCAGGATCTGTTCCTTCGTCAAGTTCTCGGTCAGCGATACCTTGATCGTTCGGTCAAACGGCAGCTCCCCGGCATAGACACGTTTCAGCGTATCCACGGTGCATTTGAGGGCGTAATAGCACGACAGGACATTGCGTCGATAACGTTTGCGAGCGATCTCGATTTTCTTCGCCAGCGCGATTTCTTCGTCCCGCGTCAGCAGCGGAATCTCCGACATCTGGCTCAAGTACATCCGGATCGGATCGTCGCTGGGTCGAGGCAACTTGCCGGTAAACTGCAGGCTCGAAGATTCTTTTTCTTCCTGACGCAAATCGTCCAGAGAGGGGCCGGCCGAAATTTTCTCCGGATCGGATTCGACCAGTTCGATGCCAGACTGATCGAGTGCCACCAGCAGACTGTCCATCTGCTCCGCACCGCTGCACTCATCGGGCAGCAGGGACGAAACTTCGGAATACGTCAAGTAACCTTTTTGCTTTCCTGTTTCCAGTAATTCTTTCAGTTTTTGTTCTTGGTCGAACATCGTCAACCTCCTGCACTTCCTTGTGCGTTTGACGTTTGCGAATGTCAACTTCGATGATTTTTTCAGGTAACCGCAATGATCCGGATTCCAGCCGTCGTATTTTCGTGAAGCCAGCTTCACGCGCGGGTTTTACGGCGAAACAATCCGTCGATTGCCAATGTTCTCTGAGTCATCCGTCGTGGACATTGCGGAGTCAGCTCATGACGGTAAACCCATCCATAGGTCTACGACAGGCCATGTCGCTGTCGAGTCTGATTCAAGAGTTCTTCCAGGGTCGAAATCTCCTCCTGTTCATTCAGTTGTTGTTGATGCAGTTCCAGAATCGTTTTCCGACTTCCCGATTCAATTTCGAGTTGGCGAAAAACACCAATGATGTCTTCCAGGGTTCTTGAGGTTGTGATCGCCTGCTTCGTCAACGCCTCGCGTTTATCCTGCCATTGGCTGTCCAGAAAGACGAGGACGTTTTTCAGCTCCGGGCATTCGACGGACAACATCAAGTCATTGAATTCCGTGCTCTCACCATTCTGAAAGCAGTCGTCAAGATGTTCATACAGACGACGCAAGGGCCCTTCAGCGAATAACGAACAGGGTACATTCTCAATGACTGTGTCCAGATGTTCGGGCGATTGCAATAGCAATTGCAGTAACTCCATCTCACGACGCAGCAACTTGTTGAAGTCGATGGCCGCAGCTTCCGGCGAATCCTGATACTCATAACCGCGATCCGGTTTTCCCGATCGAATTTCAAGCAACCTCTTCTTCAGTTGTTCGCGATCGACCGAGAACTGTCGAGACAGCCGGGTCAATAACTGGTCTTGTCGAAGAATCTTGTCCGCCGAGCCGCTGAACAGCGATGCCGGTACCCGGGCGAGGGTGGTCAGTACGCTTTCCAGCGCGCGATTGGCCGCATGCGTCTCGCGAACCAGATCAACGCCCGCCGTTTCTATCCGGATCTTATGTTCGATGGCGTCCGCCGCATGGTCGACCAGGTTACGAAAGGAATCCGCTCCCTGTCCCTGAATGAAATCGAGCGGATCCTGGCCTTCGGGCAATGTCAGTACCCGCAAATCGATATCGTTGGCCACGAACAGATCGACCACCTCGTTGGCGCGTTGGCGGCCGGCGTTGTCGCCGTCAAGTACCAGGGTGATGCGATCGGCAAAACGCTTGATCAACCGCAGATGTTTCTGATTCAGGGCCGTGCCCAGACAGGCGACGACGTCTTGCAGCCCCGCCTGCCAGGCCGCGATCACGTCCGTGTAACCTTCCACGATCGTCAGCGACCGCGAACGCGAATGTGCCTTGGCAAAATTCAGCCCGTACAGGGTTTCGCTTTTGGAAAACAGTCTTGTTTCGCGGGAGTTGACGTACTTGGCGCCCATGTCCGACGTGCCATCCACAACCTCGGGAACGACTCGTCCGCCCGCGGCAATCGCCCGGTTCATCGTGTCGAAAATGGGAAACAACAAGCGGCCCCGAAATGGTTCATAATGCGAGCCAGTGCGTTCCGATCTTCGCACCAGATCGCAGGCTTCCAGTACGTCCAGTGAAAATTCCGTTGAGCCTGCCTGGTCCGCCAACCAGCTCCATTTCAATGGTGCGAAACCCAGTCGGAACTGCTCCACGGCCGCCGCGGAAATGCCCCGTTGCTGAAGATAGTCACGTACTGGCTGCGCGTCGGTCGCATCCAGCAGGTATTGGTGAAAACGCTCCACTGCCCACTGCATTGCCCGGTACAGGGTCTGTTTGTCGCCCGGACTCCCCTGGACGGCCTTTTGCCGCGTCGGATTCACGGCGATGCCAGCTCGGTCGCCCAGGATTTTCATGGCTTCGAAGAAGTCCACGCCTTCCTTGCGAATCACGAAATCGAAGACATCGCCGCGGATGTTGCAAACCCAGCACACCCAACTCTGTCGCGCGGGGTTTACCTGAAGGCTTGGCCGCTGGTCATCATGCCAGGGACAGTGGCAGACATATCGATTTCCGGAGCGACGCAGCTGCGCGTAGCTGCCGATCAACTCGACGATGTCCGTCGCCTGCTTGATCTGATCCTTCGTGTCGGTCGCAAATCCGGAAGACAACGCGGCGTTCTCCATGCGAATAAAGGTCGCTTCTTGGGAAGGCCAATCGAAGTGAGACCCGCGCTCCGGCGGCAGCCACGTTGCTGACTACCGTTTCAACGTGGCTCGCCCAACCATTGCCTTGAAAAAATGATCCCGTTGGTTTCGACGCGGATCGCGTCTGTCACAATCACTGGCCACCAAGGGTGGCATGCGGGTTCGGCTGATCCGTCGTTCGAGTAAGGCAATTGGCGTTCAAACCATGGAGAATTGACTTCAGGTCTGGCTGACTTCCGTACCCTCCGTGGTACAACATCAGAAATGTATTCAACGCCCCGTGGCCCGGTCAACCTCAATCAAACCCGCATTCACTTTCAAATTATCAGCAGATTGCAGGGCGGCACAAGTTGCCCGACCTGGCTGTGATACGGGCTGCCAGTAAGCCAGCCGGGCAAAGCAATCTTGAAGACAAGCGGCCCAATCCGACTATAATTGACAGCGAAGGTGAATTGCTGGCGGAAACGACGCAGCCCGGTAAGGGGAATAATCAACCATTGATGAAAGTAAACCCGACTCGTTGCTTCAAGTTTATTATTCTGAATCTGGCGTTCATCGGCTGGGCTGGCGTTGCGGTGGCTGCCGAATCTCCCATGGTCGGGTCAATCGACGAGGTACACGATCAGATTGACGAACTGATCCGCCAATTCAGGGTAGTGGAAGCCCGACAGTTGATTGATAGCGTGCTATCGGACCATCCGCACGACCACCGGGCTCAGATGGCACGCCGTGCGCTGGCCAATACCTACCTGAGAATGGGTAACCGGCTCCAGGCTGACCTGCAATTCGAGAAGTTGTCTGACTATCTGCTGTCTTACCCACGGCAAAGCCGTCCGCTGCTGAAGCATCTGCCGCAAATCCTGGTCAACATGTCCAGTATCCAGCAGTCGATCGAACCTCAGGCAAGCCAACGTCTGGATCGAGCGATTGCGTTGTTACGGCAAGCCACGGAAGAAAACCCGCGTAACGTGGCCTGGTCCGGCGGATTGATCTCGGTTATCGGTATGAAAGCAAGCGGTTTGCAGAAGCGTGGCCAATTCGAAGCGTTTGAGGCACTATACGATGCCGAGCTGGACCGCTTGCGGAATCGCTGGCGCGAGCAACCGGAAAATCCAGACGCCTGGTTGAGTATGATTGCTGTGTTGAATGCGGCCACATTGCCAGAGAATATCGATTATCAAAGCACTGCGGCCCAGTTGCAGGCTGAGCGCACCAATTTGCTGGAACTGGCCGTAAAACGTTTCCCGCAATCCGATGCGCTGGTTCAGGAATATGTGATTTGGCGTCAGCAACAAGCGTCGGATGTCGAAGCGTACTCGTCTGAAACGGCTCGCCGCATGCTCTCTCAGACACGTCATGATTTCGATGAAATTACCCGCCAGCGTGGCCATGTTGGCTCCCTGCTCAAGACCAGGATCCAGCTTGAAAAACGATTGGAACGATTGAATCGTCAGTTGGCTCGCCGCAGCCTGATCGGTAACCGGATTCCGGAAATGGGTGAAATTGACTGGTTGAATGGCGACGTTTCCGATTGGAAAATGGATGAGGGAAGAGCGACGATCTTGACCTTTTTTTCCGTGAGAAGGGATCAGAGCATTCGGGCATTGATCGAACTGAACGATCTGATCCAGAGACAGTTTCCGCAGGTGCGTTTGATCGCCTTGACGCACGAATTCGAACAACCATACGACCAGCTGTACACGCCAAGACGTAAACCGCTGGAGACCGATCAACCGAATCGCGACCTCTACCGGCAGAAAATGAAACAGGAGATAATTGCCACTAACGGGTTCCGTTTCCCGATCGGCATATCGCGCCATTCGCCAGAGACCGCATCGAGTTTTGGAATCTCGAGGCTGCCCTACACCGCCTTGTACGACGTAGACGGAATCTGCCGGCAGGTTTTCGATGGCCCGGTCCCAACCGGTCGACTGGCCAAGGCGGCCGAAGCTCTGCAGTCGTCGGCCGTGCCCAACGGGCGTTAGCGACCCGTCGCCCTGAGATTTCAATAAATCCACACACTTCGATTCCCATCCCAGCCGGATTCCAGCATGACCAAGATTCTCTGTTGTCGACTCGCGTTGACCGCGATGTTCATTGTCTGGTGCAACGCGATGGTGGCCACGGTCGCTGCGCAAGGCACCAATGAACGTTTGATGGAGCAGGTCGATTCGGAAGATACCAGAGATCGAATCGACGCCATTCGGTCGTTGTCGATGCTGCTCATGCGGCAGTTGGTAACGGACGAAGAACGAGCGGCGATAATCAGCAAATTGCAGGATGTCGCCAGCGATCCCAATGCCGTCGTGCGGATGAACACCAATGTCGAATTGCTGAAACTGGCGGCCGCGGAAAACGATGCGGAACGTGCCAATCAAGCCATGCAGGCGATACGGGATCCGAATATCAACGTCCGTCGCGGCATGATCAAGTTTTTTCGTTCGTTTTATGCTGGACGTTACGCCGCCGGTCGTCCTTTCGAGCCGATGATCCAGAGCCTGCTGGAGGACCCGGATCTGGAAATCCGTTTTCACAGTGCCGCAACATTATTCTCCTGGGGGATCGCACAGCCGCCGGTCATCGACATCTTGCTCGATAGCCTGGACTTCGGAAATTACCGCGCCGCCATCGTGTATTCACTGGTCCAGGATCGAACCAACCGCTCCATCATTCTGAGTAAATTGATGGAACGTTTACAAGAATCCGATCATAATGCCGGAATCCACATCAACGTCATTTCGTTGTTGATGCCTGAATCGAAACCGTTGGTCAAACCGTTGCTGGCGTATTTCGAGAGCGATGACGTTGCCGCCCGGGCTGCTGTCGTCGATGCACTGGGCCGGATGCAGAATGAAAAGGAAGAGTCCATCAGAGTCCTGGTTCGCGCTGTCGATGATCCGTCCAGCGTGGTGCGGCGGATCTTACTGCCGTCCCTGGTACGACTCGAACCAGAGTCGGACGTATTGAAGCAATGCCTGTTCCGCTTGTTGCGAGACGATGATCCTCAGGTCGCGGTCGTGGCCGCCGAATCGTTTGCGTATTTTCAGGGTCGCTTTCAGGAGATTCTGCCTGAACTGATCGAGATATTTCGCGGTGATGATCTGCCATTGATCAAGGCTACTTTGGAGGGTTGTATGACCGCTGGACCGCTGGCCGCAGAGGCCGCCCCGGAAATCCTGGGCCTGTTGGAACATGAAAATCCGGAAATCCAGGTGCTGGCCGGTTGGGCGCTATACGAAATGGCGGCGGACAAATCGGAGGTCGTGGCCCGTTTGCAGCAGTTGCTTGATTCAAGCCCTGACGAACAGGTGTTTTCCACCGCCCTGGAAATTCTCAGTTTGTACGAACCCACCGACGAGATCAGTCGCCAGCGGTTTACCGAAAATCTGGATAACGAAAATTTGATGACGCGTTTGGTTTGTGTTCAGGGACTGAGAAACTTCGCTTCCCCTGAGCTTGTTGGTCCCGTGTTGAAGGTCCCCGGCCGGGCATCGAATCGCCTGCCAAACCAGTTGCTGAAGTTCGACGACGAGGTGGTTCAGACCCTCGTGACCTTTGGCGATGCCGGCGCGGCCGTCGCCGCCAGGTACCTGGAAGACGATGATCCGGTCATCCGTAGCCGCGCGATCGAAACCGTGGCTCAATCTGGAATGGCGGATGAGGCCATCCGCAAGCAATTGTTGGCGGGATTGCAAGCTGACCAGCCGATCGTCAAGCTGGCCGCGGCCAAAGCCGTCAGTGCGCTGGTCGGCGGCGAGGGCGATGCCAAACTGCTGGAACAGTTGTTTCAGATCACCAGTCCAACCAATCGACATCAAACCGTCACGATTCTGCAACTTCTGGCGAACATGGGATCTCGGGCGTCGACGATCACTCCCCAGGTTGCCCAGTTGATGAACGGCCGGTACGCCAACCGATTTGCCAACGACGCCATGAAATGCCTCGTGGCCCTGGGAGAAGATGCCGCGCCCGCCACCGATCAATTGCTGGAGGGGGAATTGACTCTGCCAAAATTGAATTGCCTGGCGGCGATCGGTCCGCCGGCGGCGCAGGCGGTGGAACCGCTGACCCGGCAAGTGCACAAACTGACAGAAAAAATTCGCACCGAACGTTCTCTGCCGGCCCTGCTGATTCATCGCCGGAAGAGGATCGCGGCCGCCCTGGCGCTGGGATTGATCACCCGTCAAGCCCAACCGACATCCAGTATCCTCCGTAAGGAGTTGGCAACCGAGGCCCGACCTAATGCGCTCAATGCGATGGCCAGATTTGTTGCCGTCGACCAGTCTCTGGTCGACGACGTCGTGGCCTTGCTGCCGGATAAAGCGGCGCTGAACACCTTGGGTGAGATGGGCGAATCGGCTGCCGCCGCGACGGAAAAACTACAGGCCATCGCTGCCAGCAATGATCGTGAACTGGCTTATCTGGCGACGCGGGCCCTGTGGCAAATTCGCGATGATCCGAAATTGGCCGTCCAGACCGTGCAGGCGATTTTGCATGACAACCGCTTTGAGGCCGCGGAAATTCGCCTGGAGGATCGCCAGAAACTGTGGGAAACGTTGCGTTACCTGGCGTCCCAACCGAATCCCGGGCAAGACGTCAGGAATATCCTGCAGACGGTCGAAAATGGAAGATTTCCCAATCTGCGGGCGTTCGTCAAACAGTTGCCACGCGGATAGTCGAGAGGAATCGTATTCGTGGGTCCATCTACCATCATACTCGGAATTTCGGGTGCCTCCGGCGCGGGAAAGAGCCAGGTCGCACACGAATTGTACACGCGACTCTCGGCCGGCAGTCTGGGAGACGAGGTGCGTATTATCCATGAAGACAGTTATTATCGCGATCAAAGCGATCTTGATTTTGAACAGCGTACCTTAACCAATTACGACCATCCCAACGCTTTCGAACATGATTTGCTGGTCAATCACCTGCGTGCTTTTCGTGCAGGCAATTCCATTCGGGTACCAAAATACGACTATGCCGTTCACAATCGCAGTGAGAGTGACGAAACGGTCGAACCCTGTCGCATTCTGATCATTGAAGGCATCCTGGTACTGCACCATCCCGACGTCCGGCGACAATTGGACATCAAGGTTTTCGTCGACGTGCCTCTGGATATCTGTCTCGTCCGCCGGGTGCGACGCGATACACGATTTCGAGACCGATCGGTCGAATCCATTCTGCACCAATTTGAAAATTCGGTCCGCCCGATGTACTTTCAATTTGTGGAACCGACTCGTGAACACGCCGATATCATCGTACCTCGGGGTGGCGAAAACCAGACGGCGATTCAGATGCTATTGGATCACCTGCACGCGCTGCACGGCCACCGACCCGTTGTTTAAACGGCCGCTCGCCGCAACCGCTACGATCGACCGGGCAGCAGCGTTCTATCAGCTCTGCTCCGCAATCAGCTGGTCAAGTTCGATTCTGAGTTTCGGTAGAATCTGATCGTACGGAAAGGCGCCCAATTCCTGGGTGCCTTTTTTCAGATTCACGTAGTGGGGACCACACCACAGACCCAGATCGGCGTCGTCCGTTTCGCCGGGTCCATTCACGCGGCACCCCATGACGGCGATTGTAATGTTGTAATCGGATGCATACCGCGTCATTTCCTTGACCTGTTTTGCCAGATCGACAAAAGTCTCATTTTCCACTCGCGAACAACTGGGGCAGGAGATGATGTTCAAGCCGTCCGCATTGAAATCGACAACGCTGCGGACCCGCCCGGCGCGGATGTCCGCGATAATCTCCCGGCCGGCCTGAATCTCCAACCCTTTTTCCTGATTGGGAACCGTCAACGATACCCGCACGGTGTCGCCAATCCCGCGTCCAATCAGCTGTTCGAAGGCGATGCGGGTCTTGATGATGCCGTCGGGTGGCATCCCCGCTTCCGTGACCCCCAGGTGCAGCGGCACTTCCGGTCGTAACTCCGCAAAACGGCGATTTACCTCGATTACTTTACGGGGATCCGAATCCTTCAGTGACACACAATATCGCTGGAACCCCAGTTCATCCAGAAACTGGCAATGCTCGGCAGCACTTTCGATCATCGGAGTCAGCGAATCGTCGGCATCATATTTTTCCTTTTTCGCTGGATCGACGCTGCCACAATTGACACCGATGCGAATCGCACAATCGTTGTCGCGGGCGACATCCACAATCATGCGAACTTTTTCCTGCCACGGTTTGTCCCGCTCATGATGATACAGGTGCCCAGGGTTGTAGCGGACTTTGTCCACATGAGCCGCAACGTCTCGTACCAGTCGATAATTTTCCTGCAGATCCACCGATAAATTGGCGTTCGTTTGCCGGCGGATTTCTGTCAACGCCTGAGCGTCCTTCTTGCTGTCCACCGCAATCCGGACGATGTCCGCGCCTGCTTCGTCTAGCAGATTGACCAGTTCGACCGTGGCGTCGATATCCGTCGTGCGGGTGGCCGTCATCGATTGTACGGCGATCTCATGACCATCACCGATCGTCACCGATCCGATTCGGACGGGGCGAGTCCTGTTTCTTTGAATTTCAACCTCGGTCATACTGTTCTGGTTTCCGTCAACACAAGAGGGGAACTACTGAAATTTCAAATCTGACTTGCGTGGTCGCTGGGACGTAAAACTTGTGGAAACTCGAATGTTATCCAATCTGGCTAAGCCGAACCGGTCTGACCGAGCCCTTGCCTGACCCACGCCACGTTTGCGAAGCGCGGCAACGTGAATGGATCGCCAATGAATGCCCCGGGCCGCACCGGTTGATTTTCAGCATGAGTCACCGCACCCAACACTGTACTACAATATCCGCTAACCGTCTCGAGTCCCTGAACCTCATCATAACCGTGAAATACGAACCGCGATTTCACATCGTACTGCACAATCCGGAAATTCCACAGAATACCGGTGCCATCGGGCGAACCTGCGTGGCGCTGCAGGCCAAGTTGTGGCTGGTACGGCCGCTGGGTTTTCGCGTGGACGACAGGACAGTGCGTCGGGCCGGTCTGGATTATTGGCAACATTTGCAGTGGCAAACATCGGATCACTGGGACGATTTATGCGGTCAATTGACCTCCTCGCGAAAATGGTATTTCAGTCGTTTTGCGGAACGCGATTTCCGTTCGGCGGATTTTCAGCCTGGAGATGCACTTGTCTTTCGGCAGCGAAACCGCCGGCCTGCCGAATTCGATCACCCGGGATCATCGGCAGGCACTGCTTCGTATCCCCACAAGTGATTACGTCCGCAGCCTGAATCTGTCCGCCGCGGTGGCGGTTGCCGGTTTTGAATGGCAGCGGCAGTGCGGTGACGGCTCGGGCGCCGATGCGTGAAGTGAACAGGTCGAGCACCAAGGCGTTGCGGCTGTGGTAGACGGATTGATGGATCACGTCCAAGTCGCGGATGACGAACCGATGCTCGATTCAAATACATGAAAATATGAAATTGGGCTCGACCTTGATTCGCAGCGCGTTACAATTTTGACGCGGGGTGGAGCAGCCCGGTAGCTCGCGAGGCTCATAACCTCGAGGTCGCAGGTTCAAATCCTGTCCCCGCAACTTGTTTTTCCAGTAGCCAAACTGGAAGACCGCAGGGTTATAACTGACTCAACAAAAGGCTGGTGTCAAACGACGCCGGCCTTTTTGCGTTTCTACGCCGAGTTTTGAGTTGTTTCCGTTCGACCCGCCTCTCGGACTCTCGCTCTCGTAAAGTCGCGCGATGATTCTACGCCACGAACGTTCGCCGAATTTGACCCCGTTTCTGGCCAAACTCTCACAACTCTCTGACTCTCATGCCGTTCGGGTTATCAGGGGTTGGGACCTCTCGACCGGTCGTTTTAGGCAGGGTTGCTTTCGGTAAGCACTTTGCACAAACCATGCACGATTTCAAACCGGGTTATGATGAGCAAGCGAGATTCCGGGCAATTCCTGAAAACTTTGGATTCCACGGCGAACTGGCATTTTGAATTCCAAGATGGCAAAATGGACGTGTGGTCTGGGAAAGGGGCTGGTTTTGGCCGATCTCCCAGCAAATCCGGGAAATCGACTGGCCAACCTGAACTCTTCTTCGGAACAAGAGTTCGTTTCATCGGTTTCTCCATGGCCCTGGTGCGTTCCAAAATTGATCGAATTGTTTTCTGCTTACGATTGCGTCGGCGATTGAGCAAACCAAGTTTGACCATGGCCTCGAACTTCTCCGCAATGGTCGTCTCACGCGGGTATCCACGAATCTGCGGTGCGTCATGGTCCAGGATTGTCGGGTACGTTATCTGCATTGGTTCAGGAACGATGACGTCTCCAAAACCCATGTCAATTTGCATGTGAATGCGAGCATTCTTAAGATGTCCCAAAAATGTAACACGGACGCCTTCGTAGTCCGCGTCTTCTTTGATAACGACTGCCTCGATCGAATCAGGATCAAAACTCAGTCCATCCGACGGTTCAACAACTGTGCATACTTCTCGGACTACATTTGCGACAACATCAACCTCGTTTGACATGCGAGCCAGCAAATCGATGTCCTTGGTTGGGCGCGAACGTGGTGCATTCCAGGCAGCAAGCATCAGCCCGCCCTTCAAAACGAATTTGTCAGCGTGTTTGGATCGGGACAGCCGGAACAGGAATCGCTCCATCGCGAAATACTGAAGAATTTCCTGAAATGGCCGGCCGGATTCCTTGGAATAAGTCAGCAGCCGAGCTCGAACCGAAGCGGCGACATCGGTGACTTTGCGTTTGCTCATAGATCCGTCCTTACAATATCGCTTCAAGGTAGGGCCGGATGACTTTCGTGACTCGACAGGTCGAAGCATATTCAAGGAGTGCTTTTACGTTTCGTTTTGGCTGGTCCTTGTAAAACTTCACGGCTTCGATGGCCGTGTCGAGTCCAATCTGATTACGAAACTTGAAGCAGTCGGCGATGGTCTTTTCGCGACAATAAATCGGCACCTTGATTCCGTCGACCTTGGGCCGTTCGATTCCTTCAGAGAAAGCTTTTCCACTGAATCGAAAACTGCGAACGTGTGGATAGTCGATTCGCGGTGGTTCGCTGTTCCGCGAAATCGCCAGGTAGACCTCGTGCGGAATCTGTGTTGTCAGGTTGTGAAACGCCAGCGCCGAGATCAGGCAAATCACGCCGTCAGGTACTTTGGCCGCTACGGTGACCAGATCCGGATTGCCCAGTGGTTCGGCGTCGGCCAGCCGGTAAAGTCCGCGACTGACCCGTTCGACGAGCCCCTCGTCAACCATTCGGTAAAGGGTGTTTCGATGGATTCCAGCTTGGATCGCTTCAGCCATGCGCAGCATGCCACCACGCTTCCTGAGGATTATCAGTGCTTTTCGAACGGCGTCGGTTTGTCCTTCATGGGTGGTATTGGGCAAGGTACAAATCACCTCCACATTTAAATATCTGGAGGTATTATGTACCTTGGATTGGCAAGAGTCAAATCCAAAGACACCCGAATACCGGGTTTTGATTGCGAGACAACCGGGTCATGACGTGCGAATGATGACCCGGTCTCACCAGTCATTTGAAAGGCGTGTAGAGCTCACCGTTCTTAATTGTAAGACTAACCCCATGGCAGCGAAATGCAGCAACCATGGGGTTTTGTTTTGCGCTCGCGGAGAGACTCGCGGGCCTATCCCCAGGATTCGCAAGGGTTTGCGACCTTCAGAGAGCGCTGGGAGTCTCTCTCCTGACATCGCGCGCGACCCCACCTATTCGCAAGTGCGGCCCTCCGATGCCCCATTTCTGCCCCAAACTCTCGGCCGTCTCTCCGTCTCGCGCGGGCTGGGTTATCGTGGGGTTGGCTTCTCTCTTTCGGTCGCAACCTACCCGGGTTGGCTTCGGTGAGTTGAAATAGTCGAGAGCGAAATCGAGGCGGAGGTCGGTTACGGGTTATTCGATCTCCCGAAGCCCGTCGCCATCTTCCAGGAGCACGAGTCCAGGTCGCGACCAATCGGTCGCAACCTGCCGGGGTTGGCTTCCGGGGCTTGAAACGGCCCAGCTCGAAATGGGGCCTTGATCGAGGAGGGGCCCTCCCAGTCAAGCCATGGGTAATCTCGGTTTCAGTTCCTCTCACGTTGGTCATTGGTCAACCTTGGATCAATCCGATTGATCCTGCCCGTGATGCCGATTCTGCCAGGTCATGATTCGATGAAGGGCAAGATGCAGCACTAGAAATTGCCCTGACAACTTCATCGGCGTAAAATCAAGGGTCAGGAGGTACCAGATGAGTCTCGAATCAATGATCAACGGTTTAAATCACAGCGAGAAACTTGAAGCAATGGACCTGCTTTGGCGGGAGTTGTCCCGCGTGCCTTCCGACTATGTCTCGCCGGAGTGGCATCAGCGAATCCTCGCAGAGCGCCTTGCAAATCCAGAACCTGGCAAGCCACTTCCGCTCGACGAAGCCAAGTCCGAGGTCAAGGAAAGACTCGATGCGCGTCGAACTCAGGGCTGAGGCTCGTGAAGACTTGGTCAATGGCGCTGCATTCTACAACGATCAGCGCGACGGTCTCGGCGACTACTTTATTGACTGCCTGTTCATCGACCTGGAATCACTGGAGTCCCAAGCTGGCATTCATGAGGTGGTGTACGGATTGCACCGAAAACTTGCGGGACGATTAGCGAAGACGGCATCCTCATTTGCCACCGGCTCGAAGCAGAGTTTCTTGCAGACTCCTTCGACTTCCATCCCCAGGCAACGGACGGCATCGACTTACCTTAAGAATGTCAGCTGTGCCTCAACTTGCCTCGCTGCGAGAGTCGCCGCAAACGACCTGTCTTTACATGCCGCCGCCGACCTATTTCTTCAGGTAGAGATCTTTCAATGCCTGCTGTTGCTCGGCATTGATACCCAGGCCCTCGGCGAAATATTTCTCGATGGTTCCGTATTTTCTCTCCATCTCGTCGAAGGCTGCCTCGAGATACTCCTTCTTCACACCCAGAATCGACAGGGGAATCTCTTCTTCAATTCCCGAAGCGACGGCACCATCGATCACGTCTCGGTACATGGGAATGATGTAGTCGTTGCTCCGCAGGTAGTCCACCATTACAGCGTCCCTGGGTACCCCAAGCAGGGTCAGCATCGCCGCGGCTGCCCATCCAGTCCGATCCTTACCGGTCGTGCAATGGAATAGCGCGGGTAATTTATCCTGATCGGCCAGTGAAAGAAAGAGTTTGCGATATTCGTGCCTGGCGCTTGGCAGCGAGACAAACTCACGATAGGACGCTGCGAATGCCTCCGCCGCCTTGCCGCGACCGAGCTCTTTATTCGCCGCATCTGCATCGGCCATCAGCTTCTCCAGCATCGCGGGACCTGCCTGGGGCGAATCGGCCAGCACATCCAGCCAAACATGGCTGACATCCTCCGGAAGTTCCTCTGGACGGGAACTCATCTCATCGTACGTACGCAGGTCGTAAACGTATTTGAGGTTGAGGTCGGCGAGTTTCTGCATGTCGCCAGGGTTGATGCTGTGAAGCTGATTGGAGCGATACAGCATTCCGCTGGTAACCGTCGCACCGTCGCTGGTTGTGTAGCCACCCAGGTCACGCAGGTTGGGCACCGACTTGACTCCCAGGCTCTTGCCGGTCTGCGTGATTTGTCGCGGACGATAAACCAGGAAGTCCTTCATGGTCGGGACGGCACCTCGCTTGTCGAGCACGCCGTTCAACAGCAGATTGCTGACGACCGGTCCGTCGCTGGTCATCGTGACCCAGGCCACATGATCCATATTGCCAACCGAGTTGGTTTGTTGCACGCCCCCTCCGGTCATGCCCATGGTGATGTAATCGCGTCCCTTGCGGCGTTGATACTTGTAGGTATGGGTGTGGCCGGCGAAGACAGTGTAAGGCCGGTCTGCCAACAGGGCTTCGATCTTGGCAAAGTTCCGGAGCTCCTCTTGCTCCCAGCACGGGGTGTGCATGAAGGCGATGGTCCAGCGAACGTCGGCATGGTCTGCCAGTACCTTTTGGAAGTAATCAACCTGGGCGTCGCTGATGTTGACTTGCCCCGCCCACGCCTCAAGCTCGACGATCGTCTTCAGAACTTCCTCTTTGTCCTTCAGCTCGCCGGATTTGATGGCATAGTATTTTTCATAGAGCTCTTTTTCCACGTCCTTTTTCGGTGGGTCTTCGGTGCTCAGCATCAGGAACAGCACATCCTTGTACACGAAGTGGGAATACCCCCGGTTGGAATTGGAGCGTTCAAACCACGCCTTCTCAGAAGGGTCGAAATTCACATCATGGTTGCCTTGCACGAAAAACAACGGCATTTTCAGCGGTTCGAGTAATTCATCAATTTCCGCCCATTGGGCTTTTACCACCTCGGCCTCGTTCTCACCCTCTTCCTCGACATACCCTTCGATGAAATCCCCGACGCTCATCACGAATTCTGGCCGCATCAGGTTCAGCAGATCGACGGCCGCCGGAAATACACCCGGACGGTGCCCGCCAGTGCGATCACCGATGACCGCGAATTGGAAATTATCGGGATCATTCTGGAACCGGAGGTGGGTGTAGGGCTTGCTTTCCGGGTCGCCCTTGTACACATCCTGCGCGCCTGCGTGCGTTGCTGAAACCCCAAAGAGCAGGGCGACCAAAAGTACAGCCAGGCCGGATTTCCGGGAGCATGGGGGGCGGTGGTTAAGTAACATTCTGGTTGTAATATTCATTTTTTTGGTTCTCATCGAGGTGTGGGTTGCTTTCGGTTCACGCGCGAGATTGATGCTAATTCTTGTCGTCGTCCTTCGACTGGGATTCCTCGGTTTCTGCCGGACCGAGTTGTGGCGCCCGGTCATAGGCACCGAACATCTTGGGGTCGAGCCCCTTGCGATCGAAAATCCCTTTGAGGGCGATGCCGGCGATCTTGGGACCATCTTCGGTCATCGTGACCCAGGTGAGGTGATCCACATTGCCCGGTCCCTCGTGCGTGAAAGCGGCACCGGCTGAAGCGACCGTGATGTATTCATGGCCGTTGATCAGATCGTAGTCGTAGTAATGCGTGTGTCCCGCAAAAAACGTGAAGTCCCGGTCTTGGATGGCGGCGTCGATTTTCTTGAAGCTGTCCGAAGGATTATCCCAGCAAGGCTCATGCATGAAGAGTAGCGTCCAGCGAACGTCTTTGTTTTCTGCGAGAACCTTTTCGAACCACTCGATCTGCTTCTCGGGAAATTCAACCTTCGCATCATGCCCGAATGCTTCCTGCGCTTCGGGCGTTTTCATCCATTCGATCATCCAGGCCATCGCCTTCTTGGGATCTTCTTTCTTCAGCCGATTGTAGGTGGCGATGTCCTCTTCCATATTGTCGGGCGTCGGCCGCTCGGCATCTTCGGTGTCCAGAACGATAAACAGCACGTCCTTGTACTTGAAATGGTAATACTGGCGACCACGACGCTCGGCCCAGGCTTTCCTGGTCAGCGGCATGTTGATGTCGTGGTTACCTCGCACGTAGAAGAAGGGCATTTCGAGCTTGCCGATGATCTCTTCGAATTCGTCCCACTGTTCGTCGATTTCTTTCTGGACGGTCGTGTACCCTTCGACGAAATCGCCAACGCTCATCACGAACTCGGGTTGTAACCCGTTGAGCTGATCAATCGCCCGCTCGTAGGTGCCCATGGGACTGGCTCCACCGCCCCGGTCGCCGAGAATCGCGAATCGAAAGTTCTCCGACTTGTCGTGAAAATTCTCGTGCGTCCACGGCTTGGGCCCGGGAATCTCGTTTTTGTCATACGAAAAAACGGCGGTCGGTTTGGCTTGTTGGAGTTCCTGCTTGATGGGTTCTTCGGCCGATGCCGTGAGTGAAATCCCCACGATCATGACACTTGTCGAGGCTACGATAAACCTGAGAAATGAACGTTTCATTTTGTCCTCGATTCTTTCAGATAATCTATTGGTGTCGGCAGGCTGACATTCCTACCTCTGGAGTTTTTCCGCCTTGGGCGTGATCCAGGTTTTCATCTTCTCCAAATCCGGAACGTAGGCCCGCAACACGATGTCCATGTCCTCGTCCTTGCGATTGTTCGGCAGCCAGTTCTCCTCCGGTACGCCCTCGGGCTTGTCAGCGGCCACGTAAATCTCGATCCCACCGTAGTCGTTGAGCCGCATGCCGGCGTTCTGTCCTACGCTGTACTTTTTGCGGTCGTTGGGAATGAAGAAACCATTCTGGAGGTCGTAGAGGGTGAGCGACCAGAAGACGTCAGTGGGTGGGAGCTCGTCAGCTGTCATCCGGATGACATAGTCGTTCATGGCATTCATCGGTTTGCCGTCCGAAGTTCCGACGGCAGGATAGACCGCTTCGGTGGCTGGTAAGCCAATCGGGCCGAGAACGGATTGGAAGAGTAACAATTCCAGGGACATCTCCCCCTTGGGCGAGAAATTTGCCAAAGAGTTCTTTCTTGTAGAATTCCTTGTCCGACGTCTTGGCCATCTCTTCGGCGAAAATGCGTTCGGAAACCTTGCGGATCTTCGCGCCGTCGAGCTTCGCCACCTTGGCCGGATCGTAAGGTTGGCCCGGCACCACTCCCAACGGCTTGAAGGCCGCCAGCACTGCTTGATCGAGCTCGTCGTCCGGGTCAAACGTGGTGTGGTTCAAGACAAACTGCATCACTTCAAGCAGGTTGTTCTCGAAGATGTCGGCGTCCCTCTTGCCCACGTTGGGGAACTCGACGTCGTCGATCGGCTTGGCCTCTCCTCCCCGGAACTCCGAGAGGGTGGTGAGCTTGACCTGGTCCATCTGCTCGACGATGCGTTTGAATCGCTCCTGATCCCCAGCATGAGGCATCACACGAAGGATCGCCGTGGTGAAGTCGCCCGTGCACTCGAAGATTCGGTCGATGCCCTCGATTGGCTGGCCGTCATAGCCCTCGGTGCGCTCGGTGTAGAACAGCATCTTCTCCGGCTTTTTGAAGTCGCCGAGCCGCGTCGCCATCGGCACGTTCACGTAGTGGTCATAGCCAGTGACCATTAACGAGACGTAGTCCGAGTCGAAGGCCGGCATCTCGAGGATCACCGGATCCTTGCGTAGATCGAGCGCGGCGACGATATACAGCGTGTCGTTGTTGGGCCGCGCGATATCCTTCATTGTGTGATCCTTCAACTCGGTGTCGGCGACAACCGTGTTCCAGCCGCCGTTGCTGAGCGCGGCCTTGTTGTTCACGTTGTACATCGCCACATACTGGTAGGAGCGGCGGACCAGGTTCTCGATCTCGGCATCGCTAAGGTCGGCCGCCAGAACTGCCGTGTGTAGCGGGAGCATTACCAATGGCAGTACGCACCATTGCAAAATCAGGGATTTCATTGGCTTCTTTCTTTCTCAATGCCTAGGCTCGATTGTCGAATCACTGGGCCCCGTTCTCCGTAAACGATTAGGTGAGCACATGGCCACGGTGTGGAACGCGTTGTAGGAGATGCCCTCGTTAGCCAGCCGCGACAGGGTGGGCGTATTGATTTCGCCACCGAAGGTACTGGCCTGACCGAATCCGGCGTCATCCAGCATGACGATGAGGATGTTGGGCGCATCTTCGGGAAGGTGACGGGCTTGCTCGCGCCACTTGTGGACGGACTCCTGCATGGTCGGACCGACCTGGCCGCCCATCGGCGGCGTGGGAAACGGCAGTACATCCTGGGTCACGGCGTTCGCCGTGAAAAACAGATAGAGAGCCCCCCACAAGGCTACGGCGAGACCACAGTTCACTTGCATTGCATTTGCTCCCAATTCAAACGACTTGTGTTAAAATGCCCGCCGTGGCAACGAACTTCACTTGAATGCAATACGGGGGACACGCCGCGTGATAAACTGCTGTGACGACTCAGCACGCCGTCGCGCCATTTCCGCACATTGCCTCGCCACTTCCGCAAGGGTTTACAAAGATAATTCAGTGTAGACTGTGACTGAAGCAATCAACATGCCGCTGCATGTTGTCATTTCACGCCACTTCGAGAACGATTGAACGAAATGCGCACGAATTTGAGAACGTTTCGAACTTCCAACGGGTGACGACAGGATGCAGCCGATCCCCCTCGTCCGCAAAGTTGCTTTGGCGCCAGCGATCTCGCACCTGACGACTCAAGGCGTGCCCGTCGATCGTTACCTGCGTGCCGCGAAGCTATCGGTACCGACCCCCGGTACGTTCGAATCGCTTATCCCGCTGCGCCAGTTGTGTGTTTTTCTGAACTCGGTTGCTGATGGGGAAGGAATCCACGATCTTGGCTTCCACATCGCAGGGCCTCTCGGAATGGAATTTTTGGGCGCCTACGGGCGCATGGTTGCAGAGGCGTTAACGTTCCACGAGACGATACAAATCTCGAGCGAGATGTGTTGGACCTACAACTCAGGGCTGCAAATCTGGTTGGAACGTCACGGCGATCAAGTGAAGTACTGCCTGAAACACACAGAGACACTTCCACCAGGTGGGAACACGGTCATTGATCACATGGGGTTGGCAAACGCGTTGGCGGCGGGCGGTATCGATCTTGGCTCTGCCTGGCGGCCGAGTCGAATTGAACTATCAACAGATCCCATCGATTTGGGCGTCCACTTTCCCGAGCTCCATGACATTCCTGTACGTTTCAATCAACCGTACACGGCGATTTGGTTCGATCAGAAATGGTTGGGTAGACCGTTACCACTCTATGAACTCTCGCTCATCCCTCTTGCCGACGACAACGAGCGAGCAAGTTTCCTGACAACCTCACCCTCTCGGATACCAGCCGGACAACTCGAGCAGGCAATCGAGTCCGCGTTGGGGCACCCAGAGATAGGTCTGCAGATGACGGCTGCGATCGTAGGGATTAGCCCTCGGACAATGCAGCGACATCTCGCGGACGAAGGAAAATCCTTTTCTCGTTTGCTTCAGTCGGTCCGATTTCGCATGGCTCAACAGCTTCTGCGTGATACCTCAATGCCACTGACTGAGATTGCGAATCGTTTGAGTTACGCGGACTTGTCCAATTTCATCCGCGCATTCAAGCGTTGGACGGGCGTAGGTCCGAGCGAATTTCGAAAGCTCCATTTTCAAATTGGAGACAGTTGAGAGCTATTAGATAGCAAAATGTTGAGTTTGCTTATCGCCTTTGTTAAGGCTAGACGCGACGCTCCTCGTTCCATGCCCCGGACGATCTTTGTCCCTGCCCCCTGATGTTCCATCATCTTCTTGAAATGCAACAACGCCTGTTCTGGTGTGGGTTCCCGACGTTTTCCCGTCGGCCTGTAATCCAGCAGCGCTTGACGAATCATCGCGATCTTACGGTAGCCGCCCAAGGGGATAAGAACTTGCCGTTGTACCGGCCATTCCTCTTCGATGTTGTACTCGCAGTAATCATGCAACAGGAATCGAAGTTGACTCGCGGCCGGTTCCGAGAAGTCAGAGGCATCTCGATTAAAAACCAAGAGGGCATTATTAGTTTCGGCAGGACGGACAGTGGTATGCTTCAGGATCTATCCCTGAACCGCAGATCGGGCATTGGTTGACATTGCCACGTTGATGCAAACTCTCAGAGTGGGCATCGCAGGCCACTTCCTCAGGCTGGCTTTCCCTGACGCAAACCGACGCTTTGTCTTCGTCGCGGCTCTCTGCCTGCATCATCTACTCCCCTCACTTGAGGGTCACCGAAACGTTGTCAATCACCCCATCGAATTCAAATGGCCTTCGCTCAGCGTAGTCGAGCGACACTGGCGAACCGAGGTCCACGCCTACGTCGAATGTCTCGCTGGCGGTGAACGCTGCCGGTACCGTTCTCTTGACGGTGGTTCGCGCGACTTCATCACCGTCGACTTTGATGACGACGGTCGCCGGAGCCCCGGGTTTGGCGAGGGTGGTATCGATTTCGATCGAGTGCTTACCAGCCTGAATCGGTTGGTCGACCTCCGCTCGATAGCGTTCGATCAGCAGCATGTTGTATTCATAGACCAGCTTGCCTCGGTCCATGAACAGCGTCAGCCCTCCCGAACTGCCGCCGAGGGCGTACAGAACACCGGAAGCATTCTCATCGACATCGACGTCGACCCTCACCACGTTGCTCCGTTTGCCAAGCCCCGGTGCGGTGAACTCGGGCATGCGTCGCGTCGTCGCATCGAATCGCCAGGACTTGTAGGGAGTGGAGACCACGTCCTCGGGATGGAATCGCGTCCACAAGCCGCCGCCAATCGGCAGAACTTTGTTTTTCCTGGCTTCTGCCAGGAATAGCTCCTTCATTTGCGCCAAACGCTCTGATTCGGCCTCTGAGAGGTCATTCACCTGAGAAAAGTCTTCCGTCAAATCGTACAACTCCCAGTGCTCGTTGGCGGGATCCCAGGCCTTCAGCCGTTCACCGGTACTCGGAGTATCCCACGGAAGAAAAGGGCCGAACGTGCAGGCGAACCAGCCGTCGTGGTAAACCCCACGACTGGCGTTGTTTTCGAAGTACTGCGTTTCCTTCCGGCCCTCTGCTGCCGGATCGGCGAAGGTGTACATCATGCTCACACCGTCGATGGGGTCCTGTTCGAAGCCATTCACGCGATCGGGTTGTTTGATACCAATAACATCGTACAAGGTTGGTGCGATGTCATTGACGTGGTGAAATTGTGAGCGTGGTTTCTGGTCTGGCTGAATGCCTTTCGGCCACGAAATCACCAGAGGATTACGCGTCCCTCCGAAGTGCGCGGCTACGAGCTTGGTTGAACGCAGCGGTGTGGAGCCCGCCCAGGCCCAACCCGCGTGGTACATATTGTCCGTCTTGGACGAGCCAAGCACTTCCAGGCCGCCGAGTTGGTCGAGCACTTCCATTTGCTGCTCGACGGTGTTCGGGATGTTATTCTGGGCAAGCAGCTCGCTGATACTGCCGCGTTGCCCTTCAGCGCTGGCTCCGTTATCGCCCCAAATGTAGAGGATGATGGTGTTGTCGCGGACACCGATTTCCTCCAGCCCATCAACGAGTTTTCCGACCTGGGCATCGGTGTGCTCTACGAACCCGGCAAACACCTCCATCAGTCGTCGTTGGAAGGCTCGCTGGGACTCCGGTATGCTGTCCCAAGACGCCAATGACTCTGGCCGCGGCGTCAGTTGCGTGTCCGCCGGAATCCACCCCAGCTCCTTTTGTCGCGTAAAGACCCGTTCGCGATATGCATCCCAACCGTCGTCGAACTTTCCTTTGTACTTGTCGGCCCACTCCGAGAAGACGTGATGCGGACCGTGGGCAGCACCCGGAGCCCAGTACATGAAGAAAGGTTTGTCGGGCGAGAACGCCTGATGTTTTTTGAGCCACGCGATGGCCTGGTCGGTCATATCTTCGGTCAGGTGGTACTTCTTGTCGTGTGGCGGTTCGACGGGGTTGAGGTTCTCGTAGAGCCGCGGTTCGTATTGCGAAGTCTCGCCTGCAAGAAACCCATAGAAGTAGTCGAAACCGTGCCCGGTTGGCCAGCGGTCGAACGGCCCCATCGCCGTCGTCTGATTCGCGGGCGTGTTATGCCATTTGCCAAAGGCGGCCGAGCGGTACCCGTAGTGATGGAGCACCTCAGCAATCGTCGCTGAAGTTTGGGGAATGATCCCGGTGTAGCCGTCGAAGTCGGAAGCTCGTTCGGCAATCGTACCGTTGCCGACGCGATGGTGATTGCGTCCCGTCAAGAGCGCGGCACGGGTCGGTGAGCAGATCGAGGTCGTGTGGAAGCGATTGTAGCTGATCCCGTCATTAGCCAAGCGGGACAGCGTCGGCGTATGAATCTCTCCGCCGAAGGTGTCTGCCTGAGCAAAGCCAACGTCGTCAATCAAGACGATCAGGATGCTGGGGGCATCCGCGGGAAGCCTCGGCGGTTGCTCACGCCACTTCATCGACGAGTCGAGGATTGTTTTACCCGCTCGGCTTGCAGAGGGAGTCGGCGGGAATGGCAGCACGCTGCCATCATCCTGCGCCACCAACTGGCTCGACGTGGTCCATAGTAACAGGCAAAGCCCCCAACCGAAGTACTTGGCAATCATGAGCGCATCTCCATTTACTTTTTGCTTGTGTATTGAATGTAAGTGCGACCAATCTTGCCATTGAACGCAAAAGGGGCATCGTCGAAGTAGTCGAGTGAAACGGGCGAATCGAGATCGGTGCCGATGTCAAAGGTGGCGTTGCTGGTGAAGTGCAGTGACATGCCGCGGGGGACGCGACCCTGGCCAACTCCCTGACCATTCACCTTCAACGTGATGTCCAGTGGGCCGCCAATCTTGTCGACCAGTTGCGTGACAACTTCGATCCGGGCTTTCCCCGCTGGCAGTCTGCCGCTGGATCGGATCCTGGTCCGCTCAATTTCAAACAAATTGAATTCGTAGCATAGTTGACTGTCTCGCATGTAACAGGTCAGACCACCGGAAAATCCCGCCAGCGCGTACAGCACGCCGTTGGCATTGGCCGGAACGTCCACATCCATGGAAACCAGACTGCTGACTTTGCCAAGCTTCGGAGCGGCCGACTCGGGCATTCCCTTGATCGGATGGTCGAAAGTCCACTCGGTCAGGGACGATGCCGGTGCGTCTTCGGGATGATACAAAGCCGTCGACCACAGCCCGCCGCCGATCGGCAAGTTCTTGTTCTTGGCCGACTCCGTCAGAAACAGCGCTTTCATCTCTTCCAGTTTCGCGGGGTTCTGCTCAGACAAGTCATTTGACTGACTCCAGTCCTCTTCGATGTTGAACAGCTCCCATTTGTCGGTCAAAGGCGACCACTCGCGAATCCCTGGAGGGATGCCGCCAACCCAAGGTTCACGTGGCCCGCGTGCGGAAGCGAACCAACCGTCGTTGTAAACGCCTCGGCTGGCCATGATGTCAAAGAACTGAGTGTGACGGGTTCCCTCCGCCTCGGGATCATCCAGCGAGTAAGCCATGCTGACGCCATCAATCGGATCTTGTGCGAATCCGTTGACTCGTTGCGGAAGGGAAATATCCAGCAACTCGTAGATCGTTGGGGCGACATCGACAACATGATGAAACTGGGGCCGAGCGGTTTTGTCGGCTTTCAATTTGGCCGGCCAGGAGACCGCCATCGGCTGCCGGGTGCCGCCGAAATACGCACCTTGCAGTTTGGTGCCTTTATAGGGCGTGCTGCCTGCCCAGGCCCAACCGGCGTGGTACATGTTATCGGTCTTCTCGCCTCCAATGGCGTCCAGTCCACCGAGTTCCTCGAGCGCCTCCAGGTGCTGTGAGATCTGGGTCGCAATTCCGTTCTGCGCCAATTGCTCGCTGATCGTGCCATACAGTCCTTCGGAAGAGGATCCGTTGTCACCCCAGATGTAGAGGACCAGCGTATTGTCCAGTCGACCTTGCTGCTCAAGCTCGTCAATGATGCGGCCGACTTGAGCATCCGCGTGCTCGGTGAAGCCAGCAAACACTTCCATCAATCGCCGCTGAAACGGTCGCTCCTCCTCGGGAATGGATTCCCACGAAGCCATCGATTCGGCACGCGGCGTCAGCTTCGTATCTTCCGGAATCCAGCCCAGCCTTTTCTGATTGGCGAACACACGCTCGCGGTAGGCGTCCCAGCCGTCATCGAACTTGCCCTTGTACTTGTCTGCCCACTCTTTCATCACTTGATGGGGACCATGCGATGCACCGGGAGCCCAGTACATAAAGAAGGGTTTGTCAGGCGAGTATGCTTTTTGATCCCGCAGCCACGTGATCGCATCGTCAGCAATGTCTTCGGACAAGTGATAGTGATCGTTGCCGCCGCTTGTTTTCGGGCGCTCAACATAGCTCGTATTGCGAACCATCGTCGGTTCATACTGGGACGCTTCGCCGGCCAGGAATCCGTAGAAGTACTCAAAGCCGTAGCCGGTCGGCCAGTAATCAAATGGCCCCTTGTTCGTAATCTGCTCCTCGGGCGTGTTATGCCACTTCCCGAAAGCCGATGTGTTGTAACCGTACGCTTTGAGGACTTCCGCCATGGTCGCGGACGTCTTGGGAATCACGCCACTGAAGCCATCGAAGTCGTTGGCGATGGCGGCGATTTGCCCATTGCCGACGCGGGTGTGATTGCGTCCCGTCAGCAGAGCCGCGCGAGTTGGCGAACACATGGCGGTGGAGTGAAAGCGATTGTATGAAACGCCCATGCCCGCGATTCGGCTAAGCGTTGGTGTGTTGATTTCGCCGCCATAGGTCGACGGAGTTCCATTACCAACATCGTCGATCAGAACGATCAAGATATTCGGCGCGTCGGCAGCCAACCGCCTTGGTTCGACGCGTTTTCGATAAGTCGAACTTTCAATCGTCACGCCCGCCTGCGAAGCCGACGGCGTCGGTGGAAATGGCAATATGTCCTGGGCACGCGCCAGAGGCATTGCAAAGAGGCTGACGGCCAATATTGCGGCCGTTGATTGAATTGCCTTCGGCAAGACGGAATAGATCGGTTTCATGGTTTTAATACTCGTGGGACAAAAGAGTATCGCTAGAAGAAAGGCTTTACGATGATCCGTGGGCGGTTCAGCCCACAGATCGCGGCCGACTCAATCAGCGACTGGGCACTTGGGCGTTGATGGCGTCGCTGATGTTGGAAACCTGCACCGACATGCTTTTCTGGCTCGGCGGAAACTCTTTAAAGGACATCACAAACTCGGCGATCTGCTTTCCGGCGGGACCAAAAACCCAACTGCGATTCTCGGCCCATTCATCATAACCCCGGGCATCAATAAATCGTTCAAACGGATCCTGTTTCAGGTTGATGATGTAGGGAGAGGTCAACGGGATCTGTTGAGAACGGAACCAATCCTCCTGATCGATGAACAACAGTTTCCAGTCGCCATACCGCAAACCATGGAAGGTAGTCTCGGTAAAGTAGTAGAATTCCTTCCGCTTCGATTTGCCCTGTCGCAAAAGAATGTCGCTCTGGTCATAGCCATCCAGATGGACTCGATAGTGCTTGCCGCCGATCTCTTTGCCGGTGAGCAGTTCTTCCTTGATGTTCTTCTGACCGACCCATGACATCAATGTTGGAATCCAATCCTCCATCGTCATGAATTCACCGTTGTGTGTGCCCGCGGGGATCTTGCCCTTCCACTTGACGACCATCGGAACACGAAAACCGCCTTCCCAGCCGCCGGCTCCCTTTTCACCGTGGAACGGTTGGTTGCCGCCGTCGGGCCAGGAATTGCTGGCGGCGCCGTTATCCGTGGAGAACATCACGATCGTATTGTCGGCGACGCCCAGCTCTTCGATGGTATCGAGCAATTCGCCGACGTCGTCATCCATTTCCATCATCCCGTCGGCATAAAGACCGTGGCCGCTCTTGCCATCATATTCCTTGTTGAGGTTCGTCTTGTAATGCATCCGCGTGGTGTTGTGCCAGACGAAGAAGGGCTTGTCCGCCTTGACCGCGTCCTTGATGAAGCGTTTCGACTCGACGAGCACTTCCTGGTCGAGATTGCGCTGACGCTCCTGACCCCAGTCGCCAAGGTCCTTGATCTCCTGGGTGCCATCCGCGAGAGCCTTGGAGTGGATGACGCCACGCTGCTTGAGGCCGAACTTGATCTGAGCCACCTCGGTTTTCGGGAAGTCATCCTGTTCGGGATACTCGCCAGCGTTAAGGTGGTAGAGGATGCCGAAGAACTCGTCGAATCCGTGCGCGGTGGGCAGGTGCTCGTCGCGGTCGCCGAGGTGGTTCTTGCCAAATTGTCCCGTGGCGTAGCCCTCGGCCTTCAACATGCGGGCGAGGGTCGGGTCCTTGTCCTGGATGCCTTCCTTGGCACCCGGCAGGCCGACGGTGCTGAGTCCCGTGCGCATGGGATACTGGCCAAGAACGAAGGCCGCACGACCGGCCGTGCAGGAGGCTTGCGCGTAGTGGTCCATGAAGATCATGCCCTCTTTGGCAATTCGATCAATATTCGGCGTGGAACCGCCCATCATCCCGCGGTGATAGGCGCTGATGTTCCACATGCCCACGTCATCTCCCCAAATGATGAGGATGTTTGGCTTGTCTTGCCCATGGGCAACGGAACCCAGGCATGCAATCGCGATGCCGACAGCAAGGTTAAGAATCGCTTTCATCTTTTTGTCACCGTGTTGGCAAAAACTAGTTGGTCAAGCAAGCTGTTCTTTCGCACGCCTGCTTGAGATGAATGGGCCTCAGTTCAATTCGACGGTCAGCGATAGCAGCTGTCCGGTGAAGTCGAAAGGCATGTCGTAACCTTCCATGACCGGCGTCCCGGTGTCGAAACCGACATCCATCGTCTCGTCCAGGGTCACGCGATTGGGGATGCTCTTCTCGATTCGGCCTTCGGCCAGCTTTTTGTCATTCGCGTAAAGAGTGACGGTCGCACCGGCGAAGGGCTTGTCGGCATCGGTCACGTACACCGCCTGGAGCGTTACCTCTCCGGTAGGAATTCGTTCCTTGGACTCGACCGTGTACCTTTCAACTCCCGCGAGGTTGTAATGGTAAACGAGTCTGCCATCTTTCACCATGAGCCCGTATCCGGCGAATCGGCCACCCTGGGTGAACAGCATGCCCTCGGCCCCCGTTTCCGGAATCGCCACCTTCGCAACAATCGTGTGACTTTTGTGCTTGAGGTCGGGCGCTGACCCCTCGGTGAGCCGTAGCAGATTGGGGTAGGTAAATTTAGACCGCCCCTGCGTGAGACTCGGCCGATTCTCGACGTTCAAACGTTCCGTCTTGCGGTCGTCCAGTGGCAGCACGTTGTACCTGGCTGCTTCGGCGAAAAAGAGCTTGACCATCTGGTCGAGCTTCTCAGGGTTTTCAGCCACGATATTATCCGCCTGACTGAAGTCCTGCTCCACGTGGTATAACTCCCAGGGCATATCGAGAAGGTCAGCCGGCTCGTTCTCACTCAACCAGGGAACGCCTCGGATGGCACTCGCCATCCAACCGTCGTGGTAAATGCCCTGATTCCCGAGCATCTCAAAATACTGTGTCGTACGCCGGCTCGGAGCATCCGCATTGTCAAAGGTGTAGACCATGCTGGTTCCCTCCACCGGCTTTTGGGCCACGCCGTTAAACTGGGCAGGCGATTGTACGCCGACCGCTTCCAGCACAGTGGGAGCGATATCGATGACGTGGTGGAACTGGTCGCGAATCTCGCCACTGGCCTTGATTCGCTTCGGCCAGGAGATGGCAAGCCCGTTACGCGTGCCGCCAAAGTGGCTGGCGATCTGCTTGGTCCACTGGAACGGCGTGTCCATGGCGTGGGCCCAGGCGGCGGGGAAGTGGTTGTAATGCCGATCGCTGCCCAGGGTGTCGATCGCGGCGAGTTTAGCGTCGAGAGGCTCGGGGATCGCATTGAAGAAAGTCATCTCATTGAGTAGCCCCTGGAGCCCGCCTTCCGCACTCGAACCGTTGTCGCCCGCCATGTAGAGAATGAGTGTGTTGTCGAGTTCACCCATCTCTTCAATCGTGTCGATGAGTCGTCCCACCTCATGGTCCGTGTGGGCAGTGAAGGCGGCGAAGACCTCCATCATCCGAGCGTAGACCTGTCGCTCGTTGGCTGGGAGCGAGTCCCAAGCCGCGAGCGAATCGGGCCGTTTTGTCAGCTGCGTTCCCTTCGGGACCACACCAAGTTCGATTTGACGTTCTAAAGTCCGCTTGCGATAAGCATCCCAGCCGTCGTCGAATTTTCCTTCGAACTTCTTAATCCACTCGGGCGGGACCTGATGAGGAGCATGCGTGGCGCCGGTTGCAAAGTAGACAAAGAACGGCCGTTGCGGGGCCACCGCCTTTGATGCCCGCATCATCCGAATGGCTTTATCGGCGATATCCGTGGTGAAGTGGTAAGGCGAACCATCCTCGTTCGTTTCTGGCGGTTCAATTCGTTTCTTGTTTTCAACGATGGCAGGATGGAATTGATCGGTGTCCCCGCCAACGAATCCATAGAAGTAGTCGAACCCGAGCCCCGATGCCCAACGGTCGAACGGGCCAACGATGCTGGTTTCCCAATCCGGGACGTTGTGGTTCTTGCCGAACCAGGCATTCATATAGCCATACTCACGCAATACCTCCGCAAACGTCGCTGCCGATGCTGGGATAATTCCTGAGTAGCCGGGGAAACCCGTCCCCGCCTCGCCAATGACCCCGCTCGCCACCGAGTGATGATTCCTGCCGGTCAGCAAGGCCGCTCGAGTCGGTGAGCAGAGCGATGTCGTGTGAAAGTGAGTGTAGCGGAGGCCGCTGGCGGCGACTCGATCCATCGAGGGTGTGGGGATGCCACCACCAAAGGTGCTCATCTGTCCGTAGCCGCAGTCGTCGATCAGCACCAGCAGGATGTTCGGTGCGCCTTCAATTCCAAACGTAGCCGGAACCTTAAGCTCCGGCTTCACCGCTTGGGAGTCCTTGTACGTCAGTCCTACCTTCCCCGTAAAAGGCCCCTCGGGACGTGGAAGGACTTCCTGGCCATGAACGAGCCCGGAACATAAGACCGAAAAAGCGACCACAAACGAAAGCCTGAACATGATTTGCCTCAAGTTGCTTTAGTGCGAATGGCCTTGTATTCCAGCGTTGGAAAACAAGGAAGTTGAATGACTAGTTGAGATCAAACTCAACTTTTTGAATTTGGCCGGAGAACGGAAAGCCATCTTTGTTTGCGTAGGCAGGATTGACGGGCGTGATCGAATCGCGGCCGACTTCAAAGGGTTCCAGCCCGTGACGAAACAAGGTGCGCTCGAGTTTGCCCTGGCCAGCCGGCTTGCCGTTAACCATCAGCGTCAGTTTTCCGGCGCCGATCTTGGACTGAGCGTCAGGTTCGAACACCGCTTTGACCTGAACGTCACCCGCTGGCAATGAAGCATTGCCCGTGACGGTCGTGGTCGCCAATTCGAAAGCGTTGTAGTGAAAGGCTGGTTTGCCATCGGTCACGTACAGCGTCCAACCGGCCGAGAATGCACCGGCACACGTAATCACTCCCTCGGCACCCGATTCGGGGACAGTGACGTCAGCCGTCAACGTGAATGATCGGGGAAAAAGTTGGGGGCCGATCGGTTCCGGCAATTGAACTTGATTGCCATAGTAGGTCCAACTCGTCGGCGGCTCACCAGACACACGCAGCTTGGGATCCATCCGTTCCGACAAGCGAGGATCCAGCGGCAAGACGTTGTACTTTTTCGCTTCGACGATAAACAGGTCTTGCAACTGCTTAAGTTTTTCAGGTGCGGCGGCGGCCAGGTCGTTCGCTTGGCTGAAGTCTTCGTCGACGTTGTATAGCTCCCAAGTTGCATTCTTGAGTCCTTCCAATGTCCTTCCGCCGGTTTCCCAGGGGACGCCTGAACGGCTGCAAGCGATCCAGCCGTCGTGGTAGATCGCGCGATTGGTTAGCATCTCGAAGTACTGCGTAGTTCGCGTGTCTTTGGCGGCCTCGTCATCAAAAGTATAAACCATGCTTACGCCTTCGATCGGCTTTTGCTTGATTCCGTTGACTTCCGTCGGAGCCGGAATGTTGCAGGCTTCCAAGATCGTCGGTACGACGTCGATCACGTGATGGAATTGATCGCGCAATTCGCCTTTCGCATTGATCTTTGCCGGCCAATGAACAACGAGTGGATTTCGGGTGCCTCCAAAGTGGCTGGCAATTTGTTTCGTCCACGCAAAGGGTGCGTCCATTGCCCATGCCCAGGCAACCGGCACGTGGGGCTCGCTGGTCGGTCCGCCAATTTCGTCGATTCGGTCAAGCGTACTTGCCAGACCGAGTTGGATGCCGAGCAGGCTGGCAAGTTCGCTGAACGTACCTTCAAGTCCACCTTCGGCGCTCGCCCCATTGTCTCCGACAACATACATCACCAGCGTGTTGTCGAGCTCGCCGGAGGCTTCCAGGCTATCGATCAATCGCCCGATTTCGTGGTCCGTATGTGCCATGAATTCGGCGTAGTTTTCCATCAGTCGCAGGTAAACACGTTTTGCATCGGCTGAAACCTCGTCCCAGGCTTGCAATTCGCTTGGTCGTGGAGTCAGCTTCGTGCCGGGCGGAATGACACCTAATTCCAATTGCCTGGCGTGAATCAATTCGCGCTGCTTGTCCCAGCCGTGGTCAAAGCGCCCCTTGTACTTTCCCTGCCAGTCCTTGGGCACATGATGGGGCGCGTGGACTGCACCGGTGCTGAAGTAGCAGAACCAAGGTTTGTCATTGCTGGCGGCGCGGGTGTTGCGAATCCAACCGATGGCTTCGTCGGTCATGTCCGTGGTTAAATGGTAACCCTCTTCCGGTGTTTTCGGCGCTTCGACGGCGACCGTGTTGCGGTAGAGCGTTGGATAGAAGTGGTGCGCTTCGCCTTGGTTGAAGCCATAGAAATAGTCAAATCCCAATCCCGTGGGCCAGCGATCAAACGGCCCCGCCGGACTGATGTCGCCTTCCGGCGTATTGTGCCATTTCCCGAACATACTAGTCGCAAACCCGTTGTCGCGAAGGACCTGCGAAATCAACGCGGTCTCTTTTGGAATGATTCCTGTGTAGCCGGGATAGCCGGTTCCCATTTCGATAATCACACCGGTGCCAACCGAGTGGTGATTGCGACCGGCCAGCAGTGCCGCTCGAGTCGGGCTGCAAAGCGCCGTGGTATGAAAACGGTTGTAGGTCAACCCATTCTGCGCCAACTTTTGCAAGTTGGGAGTTTCAACCGGACCTCCGAACGGCGAACACATTCCGAAGCCGACATCATCCAGCAGAATCAGCAACACATTGGGGCTGCCTTCGGGGGCCTTCAACGGCGGCGGATAGCTGGGCGTCGAATTCGCGAAAGTTTCTGCAATCTTGCCCTCGAACGACGGATCGGGTTGAGGAAGTTTTGATTGGCCGAAACAGGCAACTGGCATGGTGATCGAAAAAGCGAACACCAACGCGGGTAGGTACTGAATGACGATTTTCATTGACAGGGTCTCCTTGCAACGAATACAGCAGGCGCGAATATTGAGCGTAACGGGAATCTGGGTAACGGGTATCGCGGAGGGTTTTACTTGTCCAAGACAATCGCAACTTTTTCCAAGTCACCGGTAAAGGCAAACGGGGTTTCGTATTGGTGTGTCACCGGTGTGTTCGGATTGCGACCGGTGACGAGGCCGTAGCCAGTGACGGCGCTGTATTGACCCGCCGACTTGATGCCCTCCAGCTTACCGACTTCTTTGCCGTCGATCATCAAGGTGACGTCGCCGATGAAGTAGTCGGGTTTGAGCGACGTTTCGGTCGGCACGAATTTGAACGCGAGTTCATGCTCGCCCGTTGGAACGGCAACGTTGGATTCGACGGTGAACTCCTTTAACTTCAGATGGTTGTGCACGTACTTCAGCTTGCCATCCTGAACAAACAGCGACCAACCACCGAACTCACCACCAAAGCAAGACAGTACTCCTTCGGCGCCACGCTCGGGAATCGTGACATGCGCCGTCACGGTGTGCGGCTTGCCAATCAATTGCGGTGCCGCCAGCGGGTGCAGGATGGTTGTTTTGGGATAGTAAATGTAGATCGGCAACTCCATCGCGGCCACGGGTCGAGTCGGATCGGCAACCCGTTCGTAACGTCGATCGTCCAGCGGCAGAACGCCGTACTTTTCCGCCTCGGACCACCACAGATCCTGTAACTGCTTCAGCTTCTCCGGCATCTTGTCCGCCAGATTGTTGGCCTGAGTAAAATCGACCTCGGTGTTGTAGAGTTCCCATTTGTCGTCGTCCCAGGAAGTCCCCTTTTTGTGCCAGGTGACCGCCGTCCAACCATCGGACCAGATCGCGCGACTGCCCAGCATTTCGTAGTATTGAACTTCTTTGCGAGTCGCTTCATCGGCATCATCAAACGTATACGTCATGCTGACTCCCGGAAGTTCCATCTGTGGAACGCCGTTCACGCTCTTGGGCGCGGGCAAATCGGCGACCTCCAACAGCGTCGGTACGATGTCAACGAGATGATGGTATTGGCGTCGCAGCCCGCCGGAATCCTTAATCTTCGAGGGCCAGGAAATGATCAACGGGTCGGTGTTGCCACCCGAGTGCGTATCTTGCTTCCAGCGTTTCAAGGGCGAGTTGCCCGCCATGGACCAGCCCATGGGATAGTGCGGGTCGGTGGAGGGACCACCAAGCTCGTCCAGTTTCCCGAGCATTTCGTCCACAGTATCGGGAAAGTAGTTGCGAAAGCGATCCGTGTTGGCCGTGCCGTCACGCAGCCCTTCCTGAGATGCCCCGTTGTCGGAGACCAGAATGATCAACGTGTCATCTCGTAACCCCATCGAATCAATGGCGTCGATCAAACGGCCAAGATGATGATCCGTATGATCCAGGAACCCGGCAAAGCACTCTTGCAGGCGGCAGTAGACTTTTTTCTCAGTGTCACTCAGATCCGCCCAGTCGCGAATGCCAGGGTTGGGCGGTGGAAGAACTGCGTCCGCGGAGATGATGCGCATTTCCTTCTGGCGTTCGAAGGTCGCACGGCGGACCTCATTCCATCCCTGATCGAATTTGCCCCGGTACTTTGCGATGTATTCCTTGGGTGCATGCAGCGGTGCGTGCGCGGCTGCCAAGGCGAGATAGGCAAAGAAGGGTTTGCCGGTGTTGGCCTGTTGCTGGTCGCGGATGTGCGAAATCGTCTGGTCGACGAGATCTTCAGTCAGGTGATAGCCCTCTTCACGGTCTTTCTCGATCATGCGATTGTCTTGCACCAGCAGCGGCGACCATTGATCGGTCTCACCACCGAGAAATCCGTAGTAGCGTTCAAACCCCATCCCCAGCGGCCAACGATCGAAGGGACCCGCCGCGGTGTAAGCCGTGTAGGGCGTCAAATGCCACTTTCCGAAAGCCAGCGTGCTATAGCCGTTCTGTTTGAGCACTTCTGAAATCGTTGCGGCACTCTTGGGGATGCTGCCAAAGTTGCTGGGAAACCCAGTCGCCGCTTCGGTGATCGCCGCCATGCCGACCGAATGGTGATTACGTCCGGTCAGTAATGCGGCCCGCGATGGTGAACAAAGCGCCGTCGTATGAAAGTTCGTGTACCGCAGACCACTTTCGGCCAGCCGATCGATGTTGGGCGTTTCGATCGGTCCTCCGTAACAAGCGAGCTGTCCGTAACCGACATCATCCAGCACAATCGCCAAAACGTTGGGCGCGCGCTCGGGCGCTGTCAGCGGTAATGCTGGTGAGAAGTCAGGTGTGGAATCCTTGTAGGAATTTCCAATCTTCCCACCGAACTCCGGTGCCACCGGAGGAAGAATCGTTCGATCAATTTGACGCTGCGCTACAACGGTGGAAGTAACGCAGCAGAATAGCATCAAAATAGAGGCGGCGATTACGAAGTGATTCACTTGGTTTCTCTGTGAGTGGAAGATGTAGGACAAGACTATTTCAATGAAAAGTCCGTCAATAACGGCAACGAATCAAAAAAACCATGAAGCAAAATCGTGCAGTCCTCTGAAAAACGGATGACTTCATAGTTAGCGTCAGATGAAAAGTTTTCGATGAAACGAGATAAAAAGGGCAACAGAGTTTCAACGGCAACCTTGCATTTCACGACCCAATGCATTTTTTTGGTCGTCAAAAATGAGAAGCTCGGAACTGACTACGGCAATATTTCTCGCCAGGGCGGATCCTAATTTCTTTAATCCGGTCGTCTACGTAAAATCCTCAAACTGCAGAAAAAATGGTAAAGTAGGGGCGTTTTCGCCCATGGCCTTGAGGGCAAAGGTCGGGGAAGCCAATTCAAGGCCATAACGAAAATTTTGAACGCAGTTTGTGAAGCAGCAATGAAGACCCTCCGTTTTGAAGATTTCGACGGCTACGCCTCGGCGATCCAAGATGTAGATATCGAAATTAAGTTGATGCGATTGTTCGCACGAAACTGGCAGATCCGGCAATGGGAGGTTGGCGACATTCGGCTGCAACACGGTCAAGAAGGAAGCGGCGTTTTGGCCCGAGGAGCGATGTGCAATCGTGGCTGGGGGATTTACATTCAGAATCAAGGAACTCCCATTCGAAGCAACGCCGACATTCAGGATCGCGATTCGATTACCTGCATGCCGCCGGGGTCGGAATTTTGCTTTGCTGGCCAGGGAAAGCAAGAGTGGTTCTCGCTCTATATACCTGAGGATCTGTTTGATTGCGAAGGAGATTTGCCCCACAATTCGAAGTCGGCCTTTGTCGCGAAGGCAGGCGATATCGCGAGTCGACTTAGGACGATCATACAGAACACCTGGAATGCGTCAGACGCACAGATGCCGCTACAGTCATACGAAATGGCAACCAGAACGTTTCGCGAACGCGTGCTTGCCGCGCTGCAACCAGTTCTCAAGCCAACCGGAGACTTGCATTCTTCGGTCCAGCGACACCCCGCGACCAGTCGGCGAGCAGTCGTTGCCCGAGCGATTGAGATCGTGCGCGACTCGTCTGACTCACCCCTATCAGTTTCCGAGTTGGCGAAGTTATCCGGAGTCAGTGAAGGGACTCTACTCGCCGCATTTCGGCGTGAAATGGGGGTGACCGTGCAAACTTACCTGATCAACTGTCGACTCCACGAAGCCCGTCGAGCGCTTCAAAATGCCGACTCCAGCGAGACGACCGTTGCTGCGATCGCAGTTCAGTTCGGATTCTTCGATTGCGGTCGATTCGCCAAAAGATACCGCCGTTTGTTCGAAGAACTACCTTCTCGAACCCTAGAATCCGCGAACCAATGACTGGCGAATGAGGCGGGGTCAAGCCGCAGCACGATGATCAATTCGCATTTTGACGGGCTTTAAATCAATAAGGCGGTACAATGCGAAGACCATCGAGGCCAGACCAATCGCGACGTCGGCGAGATAGTGCCTGAACGTTTTGGTGGATTTGGTTGCGATGTTTTTGAAGAGTTTTTTGAACGCGGAGTCAGCCAGAGAATTTGCTATGTGGCATCCCAATAAATCGCTGGCCGCCTCGGAGTTGGCTCGGTAGAATGGTCTCTTTGAGGGGACTCTTCGCGGTTCGAAGATGTTATGGTCTTTCACCGACTGAGTATTTGCGTATCCATCGATTATATGAGGCCCGACGAATTCTTCGTGCGAGCTGTCCCAACGAAGCGACCGTGACACAAATCGCATTCGGTTTGGGTTTTCGGGATCGCGGGCGCTTACCAGCAAATAATCGGAAAACGTCCCTCCGGCACGCTTCGGAATCACGTTGGCTGATAGAGTGGCTTGGAAAGCAACCAGTTAACACTGGCGTCAATTGCATGAGGAACCAAAGTTTCGTACAGTGACTCGCTTCAATGGCGCGTCTCAACAAGCAATTGGGGCTCCAATGCCCCGGGAATCGATCGCCGGTACGGGCCTTCCGCTGATTTGCCGCATTGGCTTGCATATCTAGTAAAAGTAGCAATTCGCTTCATGGGGCCGGCAGGCATTGAACGCTCGTTAGGCACGCGGACCGCAATCAGGCGTGTCTTGAAGATCGTACCACCGATTGAAAAAGCCATCCTGGGAATCTCCTTGTTTTGAGATTCAATTCAGGTCAAATTCAAAAAACAAGATCAGTTAAAATCAATGGCCAACGCATTTCCAGATTCACGCAAATTAGATTGAGTCATCCCATGAGCGAAGCCTCCAAACCTGAGCCAATCGAGACGTTCAACGCTTCTCCCGCGTGGAAGTTTCAGATTTACATACTGGGTGGCATGTTGTTTCTGGCGCTGGTCGGAATGGGCTTAAGCCAGGCATTGCAGCAGGGCTCCTGGTGGTATTGGCTGTTCGTCGTGATTGTCTACGCCGCTCTGGGCCTGTGGCGAAGTACGAATCGGGCCAGGAAAAAGGACCAGGCGATCCGCAATATGGTCGGACGGGAATTGGCTCATTGGGCAATCCTGCTGGTATTCCTGGCAATCGTCTTTGTGCTTGAACGCCAGGAAATCATCAGCCGAGCGGCGTCATCGGATATCGCCTTGTTGCTATTGGCGATCAGTTGTTGCCTGGCGGGTGTGCATTTTGATTGGCTCTTGATGCTGGTCGGCATTTTTCTGACCGTCATGGTCATTGCCATGGCGACCCTCGATCAATACTCGATTGTTCTGTGGGTGATCATGATCGTCATGGCCATCGGAGCCGTGGCGTTCTTTTATTTCAAGTCCAACTCGGGAGCCTCAGCGGCCAAGTCGATTGATTGACGGTTCAGCTGACGGCGAGGACCTGGAAAGGTCGAAATGGAAATCCGATGACGGAAAATGCTGTAGAGCCTGTGGCCTCGCCCGGCATCTCGCTTGTCCAAAAAACATGGTGGCGAGGTCCACTCATCTGGGCAGTGTTTTTGGCGCTGTTGTATGTGCTCCGCGATTTTTTTCTGATTGGCTTTCTGACGTTTCTGGTTTGCTTTGTCGTACGTGCCCTGGTCGGATTTCTGGAACGCCGATTTTCTCCTCAGGGCCTGAGTCCGCGTCTGGATTTGACATTCACCGTACTGGTGATTCTGGTGTTTTGCCTGGTGTTGTACGGATTGGGACGTTACTTTGTCCCGCCGGTCATGCGAGAAGGCAAGAGCCTGCTTTCGCAGCTGCAACATACCAGCGCGTCCGAGTTGCAAGACAGCCTGTTAGCCAACACGGTGGGAGCCTGGCAATTTCATAATCAGTATGGGACGTCGCAGGAAGAGCGTTACCAGACGGCCTTTCGAAAATTTCAGGAATCGGATCGTGCAGGCGAAGGACTCTACCGCACATTCCCGCAGCTGGAAGCAAGACTGCAAGCCGAATTCGAATCCCACTATCCACCCGCCAGGCTACTGCAATCGCAATGGACCCTACCCAGGCCGTCAGCGGCGAGCGAGCCACCGCGCCCGCTTCATCCTCTTCAGATCAGCTGACACCGGGGCAGGAATGGTCGCGTCTTCGACAGTCAGCCGGTTACCAGCATCAATTCAGGGAATTCTATGAAGCGTTGCGTGATGACGATCCCACCGCGGCGCCAATGGAATACCCGCTCTACCAGTTGCTGACCGCCGCCTATCCGAAGGGGCAAATCGAATTTCAGACAGCCGTTCGACATTATAACGACATGCATCAGGAGGCGATGCCGAATCAGGAGCACGATTTTAAGACGGCAACCAAGCTGGAACTGGCACACCAGTGGTGGGCTACGAGTCACGTTGCCGACTGGGTTCGCGATCATGCCAGGAATGATGGCCCCCGGGTTCTGGAAGCGATTGCGTTCTGGCTGGATCAGGCATTCCGCCAACTGGTAAGAGTCCCGGTCCAGATGGCGACGGCCCTGCTGCTATCGATCTTCCTTTTGATCGAATGGCCACACATCAAGCACAGCGTGAAGAGCCTTCGCGATACGCGTCTACAACCTGTTTTCGACGAAATCGTACCAGGCATCGTGGCGTTGGGAAAACTGGTTGGCAAGACGCTTCAGGGCCAGGTCGTGATTGCCGCGTTCAATGCAACACTGACGCTGCTGGCCATGTCGGTGATCGGGGTCAAATACAAATTTGTCCTCGCGTTAGCGGTGTTTCTGTTCAGTTTCATTCCCGTTGTCGGTGTGATCGTGTCGGGAATTCCCATCTGTATTGTTGCCATAGTCCAACCAGGCGGTTCGCTACTGATGGTGTTGCAAGTGGTGATCGCCATTGCGGTCACTCACCTGATCGAAGGGATGGTGTTGGCGCCGCGAGTCATCGGCAGAATCGGTCATTTACATCCGGTCATGGTCATCGTCATCTTGCTGGTCGCCGAACATTTCTTCGGAATGTGGGGGTTGATTCTGGGGGTCCCCGTGGCCATCTACATTATCCGCGTGGTGATTCTAAACGCGCCGATCCCCGGAATTTATGAACCTGATCCGGCAATCGCTTAAGCTGGAGAAGCCACACTACGCTCAGGACATCTCCATCGCCAATTCGACCAGGCTGCGAACCCCAAAACCGATCATACCGGGTTGATAATATCGCCATGCGTTTTCCTGGATCGCGGGACCGGCAATATCCAGGTGGGCCCAGGCGATTGCGGGATCGACAAACTCTTTCAGGAAGAGCCCGGCGGTGATGGTGCCGGCCGGTTTGCCACCCACGTTGTTGATATCGGCGTGAGGATGTTCGAGTTGTTTCCGGTAGTCGCCGGGCAACGGCAGTCGCCACAGCCGTTCTCCGACCGCGTCGCCCGCGGAACCAACTCGCTCAGCCCATTCGTCGTTGTTGGACATCAGGCCGGCGCCACCATTTCCCAGGGCGATCACGCAGGCCCCGGTCAGCGTGGCCAGGTCGACCATGTGCGTGGCGCCTTGTTCGCCCGCGTAGGTCAAGACGTCGCTCAACACCAGTCGGCCTTCGGCGTCGGTATTGTCGACGTGGATGTATTGCCCGTTGCGCGCCTGGTAGATATCTCCGGGTCGTCCGGCGCGTGCATCGGGCATGTTTTCGGCCAGCGGACAATACGCGTCGATCGCGATCGGGGGCTGCAGTTCAGCCAGGGCCAACATGGCGCCCAGGACCGCCACGGCGCCACCCATGTCTCCCTTCATCATCCACATCCCGGCGCCCGGTTTCAGACTGATACCTCCGCTATCAAAGGTAATGCCCTTGCCAACCAATGCCAACTTTGGCGACTCCGCAATACCCACTTCCTTTGGCCGGTAGCGCAACTGCAGCAATGCTGGTTCGACGGCCGCCCCTCGACCAACATGTACCAGTCCCGGGAAACGAGCCGTTTCCAGGTCCGTGCAGCCCTGAATTACTTCCAGTTCAATATTGGTCCCGTGAAAAAGTTCCCTTGCCCTGATTACGACCGTTTGAGGATTGACGAGATTGCCCGGTCCGTCCCCGAATTCGCGTGCAGTGTTTTGCGCCGAGGCAATACACACGCCGCGAGAAATGGCCTGGTCGGCTTCTTTGGGCAGCTGAATGGTGATCGTGTGCCGCTGTGCGGCCTTGCCGGTGCGGCAGGTGGTATATCGATAATCGCCCAGCAGCATACCCTCTACAAGGGCCTGCCACTCGGTGGCTTCTGCATCGCCTTGCACTCTCGCGGTATTGAGGCCGTGATTCCGCAGTTCCTGCGCAATCTGGCAGCCAGCCATTCGCCAGTTTTCACCGCCCGTCAGCCACGACTTGTCATCTATCCTGATAAGCAGGTGACCGAGACCGTCAACCCATACGCATCGAGGTGAATCGATTTCCTCAGAGAGAATTTTCCTGGCATACGATTCCAGTGGTCTGTCCAAGCCTTGCGTTTGCTCTCTCAGTAAAAGCACGTGCAAGTCTGGCGATCCAGGTGCGTCGGAGGTGGTGATTCTGCAGGCATGCATCTACATGATCTTTCAATTGAAATGTTCTGCGGCAGGTAACCGGGGATCCAGTTTCAAACCATATAGTCATCGAACGATAAATCAATCCGTGATCGATTGTGGAATACGATTCGTCTTTGGCTGGGGTGGGCCGACCAGGTGCGCCTGGCGATTGATGTTTGATAACCACATCCCATTCGATCTCTTGATTGGCAACGATCCTGATTGGCAACGATCCTGATTGGCAACGATCCTGATTGGCAACGGTGCCGTGTCGGCAGGCGATCAACCCGGTTCCTGCTCCTCGGTATCGAAACCGAGACATAGAAAGCTGCCATTCAGCAGATCCGGCTTGTTCAATCGAAAGGGCTCGGGGCCGGTTCCCGACAGCACGCGGCCTCCTGCCGATTCGACGACGGCTTGGCCGGCGGCGACATCCCATTCCATCGTCGGACCGTGGCGGTAATACAGATCGGCGGTTCCGTCGGCGACGTAGCAGAATTTCAACGAGCTACCGACCGATACGCAGTCGCGAACGCCATATTGCTTCAAGACCGCTTCTTCTTCCACCGCTGCGTGCGACTTGCTGCGTACGGCCACGCGATCGTGGGAACGATTATTGATTTTCAATCGCTGACGATTTCCATCCGCGTCGATGCGATATCCACCTTGATGAATATCGCCGCAGAAGGACCGATTCAGTGCCGGAGCATGAACCACGCCCATGGTGGCGCGATGACTTTCCACCAGTGCGATATTAACGGTGAATTCACCGTTGCGATGGATAAACTCCTTGGTGCCATCCAGTGGATCGACCAACCAGAAACGATTCCACTGCGATCGCGTGGTAAAGTCGGTGTGATCTCCTTCTTCTGACAGGATCGGGATATCGGGATAGGTTTGCTGCAAGGCTTCCATGATGATCAGATGCGCTTGGCGATCAGCGACAGTCAATGGCGAGTTGTCCGATTTGTGTTCGACATCGCCAAACCGATCCGCGTCTTCATATACACGCATGATTTCCTCGCCCGCGTTGGTCGCGATTTCCAGAATGACATCGATCATCGCCGTCATGCGGTTTTCCTTAGCTGCGGGGGGGGGCTGATTGGCCACCAGGGCTTTGGCCGATTGGAAACTCAATTTGGCTACAGCGCGGTGATGCGTTTTTCACGCTCAGGAAGCCGCAGGTCACTGGTTGCTGAATTCATGTGTAATCGCAACCAGCAGCCGTGGTACCCCGGGCCGAGGTCGCTACGGAAGCTGGTGCCGTAACGGATTGTAGCGAATAAATCCAGGCCGGGCAGCCGTGTCCCTGATTGCGCGCGATCGGCCATCAGCGGATGGTCAGTCGATTTCGTAGATCAATTCGCCCGCATTCCTGGTTAGCAACTTCGCAAACGACTCGATTCCCATCGCCTCCGACACAAAGGAAACGTGTCCGTCAGCGAAGACGGCATTCACACCCCCCGGATGAAAAGAAAATGGTTCATTGTCGTTGCGGCGATTCATGGGGTAGCGACAGCCAGCGGCGGGGCCTCCGCCTTCCAGACTGCCGTCCGCGTTCGCCCCGTCCAGGCTGTAGGGTCCTTCGCTATCAGCCCAGCCAATGCCCTGGTCATTAGCCAGATCGGTTCGTAGCTGGCGGCGTCGATAAACGTCAGGCCTGGCGGCGGTTTCAATGACCATAATGGTATTCGACGAGCCATCGACAATGCTGTGGAAACCATTTCTGGAGTTGCGATGCATAACGGAAAATCGATTGTCGTTGTCGTAGATTGGCGTTGCCAGATGTGGGTTGATGGAACCTGGCTTGATCCCCATGATGGCCTCGTAGTCCGTGGGTGCGATCGGATTGTCAAAACTCATCGCCGGTCGCGGATCGTGAGCGACGGCCGTTATGACAGGACGCCGGAAGGGAGTCGTGGGACATTGAAATAGCAGCACCGGCACCGCGGCTGCGGTGGGGTTGGTTCCTTCCCACCAGTTACTGGAAAAATCGTACAGTTTCTGCAAATTGGACTGTTCGACAAAAGGCAGAATCATTGGTCGCCAGCCAATATAATTGCCCGACGGATTACCCGGGCCTGCCCGCGTCCATCCAGAAGCCGGAAAGACACCGTAGGTTGATTCGAAACTGAGCGTCGCCAAGCCGAGTTGACGCTGATTGTTCAGGCAACTGGCGCGTTGGGCCGATTCGCGAACGGACTGAACCGCGGGCAACAGAAGACCGATCAGAATGCCAATAATCGCAATCACCACCAGCAATTCAACCAGCGTAAATGCTTTGCGGAAAATCATGATGACTGACATTCCATCTGAAAGTAAAAGGCCGGGTTCATTACAGATTAATCGGAACAGCCGATTTTTGCCAGCATCGGCCGAATGTGCCGCGGCGCGGGCGGTTTCTTGCTGGGCCGGCCGGAAATAGAATGTAGGCGGTTGCGTGGTTGATCCAGGCACCTCGATCGGCAATGCGGACCCTGCTTTTTCCATTTGTATTTCCCCAATCGCGATATCACGATATGGCCATCGCCATTGTAACCGGAGCGGCCGGTCTGATCGGATCGGAAGCCGTTCGCCATTTTGCCCAACAGGGTTTGCAGGTGGTTGGTGTCGATAACGACATGCGAAGCCAATTTTTCGGGGCGGATGCATCCACGAAATGGCAGCGTGCCCAATTGGAAAAGGAACTCGGTCCCCGATACCGACATGTCGATTGCGACATTCGGGACGAGCCCTCCATCGAACGGCTGTTTAATGAGTACGGTGCCAACATCGTTTTGGTGATCCACGCGGCGGCTCAGCCATCCCATGACTGGGCGGCCCGTGATCCTCGCACCGATTTCACCGTCAATGCCATTGGGACCCTGAACCTGCTGGAAGCCACCCGGACCCATTCCCCGGAGGCGGTCTTTGTTTTTACGTCCACCAACAAGGTGTACGGTGACCGGCCCAATGCCCTGCCCCTGGTCGAGAAGGAAACGCGCTGGGAAATTGATCCCACGCATCCCTGCGCGAACGGGATCGCCGAAGACATGTCCATTGATCATTGTCTGCATAGCCTGTTCGGTGCTTCGAAAGTGGCTGCGGATATTCTGGTTCAGGAATACGGACGATACTTTGGCATGCGAACCGCCAGTTTTCGCGGCGGCTGTTTGACGGGCCCCAATCACAGCGGGACACAGTTGCACGGTTTCCTGGCCTACCTGATGAAATGTGCGATGACGCGGACGCCCTACACCGTGTTCGGCTACCACGGCAAGCAGGTTCGCGACAATATCCACAGTTTCGATCTGATTCAGGCTTTTGATCATTTTTTTCGCATGCCGCGCTGTGGCGAGGTTTACAACATTGGTGGCAGTCGGTTCAGTCATTGCTCGATGTTGGAAGCGATCCAGATCTGCCAGGAAATCTGTGGCCAGGAATTGGCCTGGACATACTGTGACAACAGTCGCGTTGGCGACCATATGTGGTATGTCAGCGACGTCGGCAAATTTCAGTCGCACTATCCGCAGTGGCAACTGACTCGGGATATTCGATGCATCCTGACCGAAATCCATGAGAGTAACTCCGATCGCTGGCCGGTGGCTGTATCGTCCTGAGCGTTCAGAGAATCCGCCCTGATGGGCACGCGAGGTGATTTCAATTGAGACGGCGCGAATGCGACGCCGCCGTGACGGGTGGATACGGTCCGTCCGTGGGCTCGACAAGATTGTTTGCTGCGCGATTTGCCCGCCAGTACCATTGAGTTGCTTGCGTGTATTCCCAAGAATGTTGATCTACATGGTTCCTTTCCCCGGCGGCAGATACGATGCAGCCCGACTTTGAGAAACGAAGAGCGAGGCTGTGGCGCCGGGCCAGGAAGGCTGGTGTTTCGGCTTTCCTGGTCAGCAACGAGATCAATGTCCGTTACCTGACGGGCTTTACGGGGGATTCGTCGTTTCTGTGGATCGACCAGGATCAGCAACTGCTGATCAGCGATTCCAGGTACACGATCCAGATCGCGGATGAATGCCCCGGTTTGCAAACGGTCACCCGCGATTCCGGATCCACGAAACTGGATGCCGTGGCATCGGTTGCCCGTTCCTGTCGACCCGTCACGCTGGGGGTGGAGTCGGGACACCTGACCAAAGCGTTTTTCGACGCGTTGCAGGCCAGACTGGCCGTCGAGCTGGTCGATACCGAAGGCTGGGTCGAATCGCTGCGATGTATCAAGGATCGGTGGGAAATTGATCGGATTCGCGAATTGATCCGGATCAATCAGAGGGCGTTTGAAGTCATCCAGGCCCGTTTGACCGGTGATCAGACCGAACGGCAGATTGCCCATAATCTGGAGTCTCAGATTCGAACGTTTGGTGGATCACGGTGTGCCTTCGATCCTATTGTGGGTGTTGGAGCCCGCAGCGCTTTGCCGCACGGAGTCCCCTCGGATACCCGGATCGAGGAATCCGGTTTTGTGCTGATCGATTGGGGTGCGCAGGTGGACGGGTACGCCAGCGACTTGACGCGTGTTTTGGTGACAGCTAAAATCCCGCCGAAAATACGCAAGATATACGAAATAGTCTTAAACGCGCAGTTGGCGGCAATTGCGAAAATTCGCCCCGGTGTCTCTTTTAAGGTTGTGGATGCGGTTGCCCGCCAGATAATCGATGAGGCAGGATTCGGGAAAAAGTTCGGACACGGTCTGGGACATGGATTTGGGCTGGAGATTCATGAACGGCCGTTCATCTCTCCCATTGGCGAGGGAATCTTCCAGCCTCGGATGGTCGTGACCGTCGAACCGGGAATCTACCTGCCCGGAATCGGTGGGGTTCGTATCGAGGACGATGTTCTGGTAACGAAGGACGGGAACGAAGTATTGAGTAGTTTGCCAAAGTCTTTCGACGAGTGTGTCGTTGAAATCTGAAGACGGTTTGCGATAGCCAACCGATAATTGGCACCTCCAAAGGGTGTTTGGAGCCACAAATGTCAAAAGAAAAATTGGACGATCAGGTTTTCGACGTTGAGCGGATTCGCGACCTGATTGAATTGATGAAGGAACACGAGCTGAGCGAAGTCGACTTGCGGCAGGATTCGCGTCGTATTCGTTTGCGTCGTGGGCCGGAAAACGTTCCCGTGTTTACCGCACCGGCTGCGGTGCCGATGCCTTCCCCGGCACCGGCTGCATTGGCCCAGGGCAGCGAGGCGGCGGCCAATCCTGAACCGGATAATGCGATCTATATCACCAGTCCTACCGTGGGGACGTTCTACTCGAAGCCCAAACCGGACGCGGAAACCTTTGTCAAGGTGGGCGACGTCGTCGGACCAGACACGGTGGTCTGCCTGGTGGAAGCGATGAAAATGTACAACGAAATCCAGGCCGGCGTTTCCGGAAAGATTGTTGCCTGTCTGGTCGAAAACGAGGATGCCGTTGACGTCAACAAGCCGCTGTTCAAGGTCGAACCCGCCTAGCGCCATTCATGTACCAGAAAATTCTGATTGCCAATCGCGGCGAAATTGCTCTACGTGTCATTCGGGCCTGCCGAGAACTTGGGATTGAAACGGTCGCTATCTTCAGCGAAGCGGACCGCGGAGCCGAGTACCTGAAGCTGGCTGACAATACGTATTGCGTGGGGGGAGCTAGGTCATCGGAAAGCTACCTGAAGATCGATCGGATCATCAGCGCGGCGGAAGTCAGCGGGGCCGATGCGGTTCACCCCGGCTATGGCTTTCTGGCGGAAAATGCCCATTTCAATGAAGTCTGCCGTGACTGCAATCTCGATTTCATCGGGCCATCACCGGAAGCCATGTTACAGCTGGGCGACAAGAATCGGGCTCGGGACCTGGCCAAGCGGGCGGGCGTTCCGGTCGTACCCGGCAGCGATGGCCTGGTGGAAGACGAGCAACAGGCGATCGAAACGGCGAAAGAGATTGGCTTTCCCGTTTTGATCAAGGCCACCGCGGGTGGTGGTGGCAAGGGGATGCGGTTGGCGGAAGATGAAGGGTCGATGGCGTCGGCCTACAATCAGGCGGTAACCGAAGCGGGGGCCGCCTTCGGTAACGCGGGTGTATACATCGAGAAGTTCGTTCAGCGTCCGCGTCACGTGGAAGTCCAGGTGCTCGCGGATACCCACGGCAACGCCATTCACCTGTGGGAACGTGATTGTTCGACGCAGCGCCGCCATCAGAAACTGATCGAAGAGAGTCCTTCGCCTCGTTTGCCGGAAGACGCTCGGCTGGCTATTTGTGAGGCTGCGGTACGTTTGGTTGAACACGCGAATTATTATAACGCGGGTACGGTCGAATTCATCGTGGATGACGATCATCAGTTTTACTTCATCGAAGTCAATGCGCGGATTCAGGTTGAACATCCGGTAACCGAGATGGTGACGGGTGTCGATTTGATCCAGCAACAGATCCGAATTGCCAGCGGAGAAAAACTGGGCATCGCTCAAGCGGATGTGCAACGCCAGGGAGCGGCGATTGAATGTCGCCTCAATGCGGAAGATCCGGAACATAACTTTCGTCCCTGTCCAGGCCAGATCGAACACATCATGATCCCGGGAGGTCCGGGGGTCCGTTTCGATTCGCATGTGCACGCAGGTTACGTGGTGCCGCCCTATTACGATTCGATGATTGGCAAACTGATTGTGCACAAGCCGACACGAGAAGAGGCGATTGCGGGCATCGCGAATGCGCTGATGGAGCTGGGCATTCGGGGCATCAAGACCACGGCCGATTTTCATGTGAAAGTACTGGAGCATGAAGATTTCGTGAACGGAGTCGTGGATACGAAATGGGTAGAACGGACCTTCTGATTTTGCTTCCCTTCCAAGTTGTCGATTCGACCACAAGACGGCTGTAAGGGCTTAGGCTCGACCTCGCGGAACGCCGCGCCGCTCGATTGCTGAATTGGCGTAGCTTGAAGGAAACGCGGAGCATAGACTTTCGTTCAGATCAACACATTTTCAACTCTCATTCCCGCCCGATTGACGAAGTGAGGCAAAACCCTTGGCCAATACACTGTCCCCTCCACCACGTCCCGACCACATGTTCGACCGCGTGGCCATTCTGTTTGCGGGAGGTCCCGCACCGGCTGCGAATGCCGTGATATCGGCGGCCGCAGCCTCGTTTCTGCGAGCCGGTGTGCAGGTTGTTGGTATCAAGCATGGCTATTCGGCGCTGACCGAATATTCAACGGAACGGCCGATGATCGAAGGCCGTGACTACATGCATCTGACGCACCGCGTGCTGGCGCGATCGCGGAATACGCAGGGCATTATCATTGGAACCGCGCGAACCAATCCGGGAAAACACATCCATTCGCCGGCGGATCTGTTGAGTTCTGAAAAGGCGGAGCCGCTGCGGCGAGTGTACGAAGGACTGAAGAGTATTGATGTCGACGCACTGATATCGATTGGTGGTGACGATACATTGAAATCGGCCAATAAATTGAAACTGTATCAGGAACAGCTGGCGGACAAGAATATACCGATCGTTCACTTGCCGAAGACGATCGACAACGACTACCACGGCATTGACTTTACATTCGGCTTCTTCACGGCGGTCGAGTTTATTGCATCGGAAATTCGGAACCTGATTTACGACGCCGAGGTAACCAAATCGTATTTTATTGCCGAAACGATGGGACGCAGCGCCGGTTGGCTGTCCTACGGTGCGGCCATTGCCGGAGAGGCCAGTCTGGTGATCAGCGTGGAGGACGTGATCGCGGACTATCTGATTGAAGAAACGACACTTGCTGACGACGGTCAGGAAAACACGCGCCGGATCATGGACATCGATCGCGTGGTCGACCGTATTGTGAAGACGATGGTGGCCAGGCAAAACGAGGGAAAGGAATTTGGGGTGATCGTGTTGGCGGAAGGTCTGGCCGAGTTCCTTCCGTTTGAGTACGTCCAGGGCGTTCCCCGTGACGAACACGGTCACATTTCCATTTCCGATATTAAGCTCTACGAGATTTTTTCTCGACTGGTAGCGGCCGCCTGGCAACAGAAGACCGGCAAGAAGCGGAAAGTCAAGGGTCTGCAACTGGGGTACGAGTCGCGGTGTGCCAAGCCTCACGCCTTTGACGTCATGCTGGGAAGTCAGTTGGGCGTGGGCGCGTTTCGAGCCTTGGCGGAAAAGAAGTTGAATGGTGTGATGGTCAGTGTCTCCGGTCAACTGGAACTGCATTACGAACCGTTCGAAAACCTGATCGACCCGGAAACACTGGTCACGGTGGTGCGATTGATTGAACCGTCCAGCGACTTTCATCGACTTGCCCGGTTCCTGGAAACGCATGTAAACGACTGACCCGACATGGATTGAGTGGTAGTGAGGTAGTGAGGTGGTAATGCAGCTTCCCAAGTCGATGCCGGCGATTCGCAAATTGTCGGATGCTCCGGGACTGGAGTATCGGGCGGGCATCCAGCTGCCTTCGTACGGACCGCGAGATGTGTTGATTGCCGTCACGCATGCGGGCATCTGCGGTACCGATCGACACATTTACGAATGGGACCAATGGAGTCGCAGTCGCGTCAAGGTCGGGATTACCACCGGGCATGAATTTGTGGGCCGCGTGGTTCGGGTCGGCGCCGCCGTCCAGAGGATCCAGGTGGGGGCCCGTGTCAGTGCCGAAGGGCATATCGGTTGCGGCTGCTGTGAACCGTGCCGCACCGGAAACGCCCACATCTGCGATTCCGTCGATATCCTGGGCATTGATGTGGATGGCTGCTTTGCCGGTTTTGTCGCGGTCCCCGAGGATAACGTCTGGCCCGTACACCCGGACATTCCGGACCGAATTGCGGCGATTCTTGATCCGCTGGGCAATGCCGTGCATACCGTGATGGCGGCGGGGGTCAGTGGAAAATCGGTTTTGATCACGGGCGTGGGAATCATCGGCCTGATGGCCGTCACGGTCGCGCGGGCCGCCGGAGCAGGACGGATCTTTGTGACCGATGTAGATCCCAGTCGACTCGATTTGGCTTTGCGCTTGGGAGCTGACCAGGCTTTCGATGCCCGTCAGCCGTGGGTGGAACAGGTTCGTCGGTGCGCGGGTGGCGGCGGGGTTCATTGCCTGGTCGAAATGAGTGGTCATCCGCAGGCTATCCGCGATGGATTTGAGGCGATCCGGAACGGCGGAACCGCCGCCATGCTGGGCATCCCCAGTGACGATATCAGCATCGATCTGTCCAAACTTATTTTCAAGGGCGTGACTGTTTTGGGAATCAACGGGCGGTTGATGTTCGATACCTGGTATCAGATGGAGAATCTGATCCTTTCCGGTCGTCTGGAACTGGATCCGATTATCACACATACGATCGATATGGAGGACTTTGAACACGGGTTTCGGATGATGCAGTCCGGGCAGGCGATCAAAGTCGTGATGAGAATCAAACAGGAAGGTCAGGAAATATGCCGAACCGCAGATTTGACCAGCGATGTAGCGAAATAGTTGACTCGCTGACGGAATCGGGCCAGCTGAAGCCGTTTTATAACATCACCTCGCCGATGCGTCCGGTCGTCAGCATTGAAGGCAAGGGCGAAGTGCTGGTGCTGTGCGCCAACAACTATCTGGGGCTGGCCGATCATCCCGAGGTGATCCAGGCCGGGCTGAACGGTCTGCGGGAATACGGCGCGGGGACGGCATCGGTCCGATTTATCTGCGGGACGTTGGGCTGCCACCGAGAATTGGAACGGCAAATTGCCCGATTCGTGGGGACGGAATCTTCCTTGTGCTACGTCAGTTGCTGGAACGCGAACGAAGCGTTGTTTCCGACGCTGGTGGCTCCGGAGGATGCAATCCTTTCCGATGCTCTGAATCACGCCAGCATCATTGACGGCATGCGGTTGATGTCCAAGGGGGTTACGAAAAAAGTCTATCGACACAGTGACATGGAACAACTGGAACAGCTGCTTCAGGAAACCCGGACTCATCCGACTCGCTGGGTGGTTACCGATGGCGTCTTTAGCATGGAGGGCGACGTCGCACATTTACCGCAACTGGTCGAACTCTGTGAAAAATATGAGGCGCTGTTGGTCGTGGACGATTCGCACGGCGTCGGCGTGTTGGGAGTCGGTGGCCGCGGCACTCACGAACACTTTGAGCTGATGGGCCGGATCGACGTGATTACTGGCACGCTTGGCAAGGCGTTGGGTGGCGCGGCGGGTGGTTACATTGCGGCATCGCAGAAAGCGATCGAAGTTCTGGAACAGCATTCCCGCCCCAGCCTGTTTTCCAACGCGCTGCCCGCCACCGTGGCGTATAGCGCCGGCAAGGCGATCGAGCTGGTTGAAAATGACCCGGCCATCGTTAAGCGACTGCATGAAAACGTGGCAACCATCCGCCGGGGGCTGGCCGACCTGGGGTTTGACTGTACACCCTCGCCGACGGCGATCATTCCCATCATGATTGGGGATGAAGCCGAGGCCATACGCAAGTCCAAGCGACTGTTTGAATTGGGCGTGATGGTGATTGGATTCGGATATCCAGTTGTACCCAAAGGCGAAGCGCGGCTGAGAGTTCAGGTTTCGGCAGCGTTAACACCCGATCATATTACCCGGGCCATGGATGCCTTTGCCCAATTGTGATGTGGGACCTGCGGATTTTGTGAGTCGCGTGCTCGTGTCGGTCAGGGGTCTGGCGGCAGGTCCACGAACGCGACTGTCGTGCCGGACTGTACCCATCGATACCTACGTAAAGCAGCATCATGATTGATCTCCGAAGCGATACCGTGACCCAGCCTTGTCCGGCCATGCGTCAGGCAATGGCTTCCGCCGCCGTCGGGGACGATGTTATCGATGTCGATCCAACTACGGCGCTACTTCAACAACGGATTGCGGAGTTGTGCGGAAAAGAAGCCGCGATGTTCATGCCATCGGGCACGATGACCAACCAGGTCGCTGTCCGCCTGCATTGTCGACCGGGCGACGAATTCATCTGTGAATCGGGATGCCACATCTTCAACTACGAACAGGGTGCCTTTGCGCAGCTCAGCCAGACCATTGCCCGTTGCGTCAATGGGGAGGAGAACATCCTGCACGTCGACCAGTTGAGAAAACTGATTCGTCCCGACGACGAACACGCCACGCGAACCCGGCTGGTCTGTCTGGAGAACACGCATAATCGAGGCGGTGGACGGATCTTGCCATACGAGAATCTGGTCGATATCTGTCATTGGGCCCGCGTTAATCAGTTGAGGATCCATCTGGATGGTGCCCGGCTATTTAATGCGGTAGTGGCTTCGGGAATCCCGGCGGAGCGATGGTGTCAACCGTTCGACACGGTCAGTGTCTGTTTCAGCAAGGGATTGGGCGCGCCGGTTGGTTCCGCGCTGGTCGGTTCGCAGCAGATGATATCCACCATGCGACGACATCGAAAACTGTTTGGTGGTGGGATGCGGCAGTCAGGCATCATTGCGGCAGCCGCCCTGTACGCGCTGGACAATAACATCGAACGGTTGCAGGAGGACCATGCTGCGGCACAGGTTATTGCTCAGGCGATTGCGGAAACCGCCGGACTTGACTTGCAGCCCTCGGTAGTCGACACCAACATCGTGATCTTCCGCCTCGATCCTGAAATCGGACAGGCACGCGATTTTTGTGAGCAGGCCAGGAGCCAGGGGGCCTGGATGTTGCCTTTCAGTTCGGAGCATGTTCGTGCGGTCACGCATCTGCACGTGTCTCGGCAGCAGGCGGCCACGGCGGGTCAGATTATCCGGGACGTGGTCGCCGGGATGACAGCGGTTTAAATGCGGCTCCGGCGATGGCGGCCCAGGGACAACCGGCAAATCGGCCAGGCGAAACATCTAACGTTCCGCCGGCAGACTGGTTACCGTCGATTCCAATTCCAACCCATTTTCGGCGTCCGGGACCGGCTCAAGCAAATCGGTACCAGGTGCGGGCAGACGGGTGGGTGACCAGATTCCCGGCAGATCGACGGTGGCGTAGCTGTTCTGTCCCGAGGCCTGATATTTCCAACCGGAATACAGCCATCCACCTTCCATTCGCAATTGGACCAGTTGCAACATGCTGGCGATGGGTTGGATTTCCGGGCCAAGTTTTTCGACGGGAATCAGATTCAGCGGCAGCATGACGTCCTTTTTGAAGGCTTCCCGCAGGACCTGGGACAGTTTTGTTTCCAGAAAGCTCATGAAATTCACTGTCGTAATGTTTTTCTTCCTGGGATCGATTAACTCGACCTGCACTTCGGAAGCTGGAAGCAGTTGCAATTGTCCTCCGTTGCGTTCGATCTTCACCGCGACTCGAATCCTCAGTCCGTTATCAATGCGTTCGTTACCCCGGCTGAATCGGGTTCCGGAGACGGTCACGGCAATCGTGTTCCCATCGAATTCAACTTGAATGGGTCGCGCTTCGTCAAACGTAATGCTGAATTCTTCATCCACGGGTGCATTGGCCGGATCGCCGACAGCCGGGGCGGGTGCCGGCACCGCGTCGCCCAGGAATTCCTTGAACTTCGCCTCAATCTGCTTGTTCGTCAGGGTCTTTCCCGCAACCAGGGGGCTCACGTAGTTGCTCGGCAGCGACTCGTGGACGCGAACTTGTACATCGTCCTGGACGAAATCGAAACGGTTGGGTGGTCGTGTGGCTGCCAGATCGACGTTGGTGGAACGATGACCGACAACGATCAGACGATCGTAGGTGGTATGCAGGTAGATGGACGGCAATAGCAGGCCCAGATCGGTCTGTCGTTGCCTCAGGACTTTAAATTGCTGGTAGGCGTCTTCCAATGCGGTTGCGGTTTCGGCGGCAAACCGTGGCCGGATTCTTCCGATGGTCCGTTCCCGCGATATTTCTTCTGATCGTTGTTTGGATTTCTGGTACTGCCGCATGGCGACACGTTGGATCAAGCCCAGATTGCTGTCGATTCCACTAAAATAGGAATTGATTTGCAGATCGCCGTAGACATCGCCCGCAAACAGGCCGCCGATATTGGCAAAAATATTGCGTCGGAAATTCACAGGAGCATTCGCGCCCGCAAAGGCGGTAAAGGGGCCACTGCGAGCGAATGTATCCGAATTGATTTGGGCCGACAAATCGATAGCCGCCCGCACCTGCCAGGGATCGGGTTCGAATTTGACCGAGACATTGCCGTCCAGATAGGCTACGCCTCGAATTAACCGGCCCAGTATCTGTTCGTTGACGCGTTCCACCTGACTGACCGGTTGTCCAGCAAGCTGATTGACCAGCAAATTGGAGACCGAAACGTGTAGATTGGGCAGCGAGTATTTTTTCCGGATGGCGCCGACCAGATCCGGAGCCTGGCCGGCCGATTCGATCCAGCCGGTGGCCGCGCCCACCGTAGCTGCTGCCCGGCGATCGTTGGCCGCAAGCAACAGCGCGTGGGCTTCCTGCAGTTCGTCAAGCCGACGTTGATACAAACGCTCGACGTTCGGGTTGGCGGCCAGGAAATAGGCCGCCTTCAACCGTAACAACGATTTCAGCGCATTCCCGAAATACAAATCGGTCTGTTTCGAAACGAGGTCCTCGTAGGGAGCCAGGTAGTCATTCAGCTGACGGAATTTCGCACGGAACCGCCTGTTTCGGTTCCGTTCATTTTGACGCAGGTCCTGAATTTCCTGCTTTAATTGTTCAATCCTGTCCTGCAGTTCCTGCTTGCTCTGCTGAAGTTGGCTGCGAAGACCATCGATTTCTTCCAGCTGATCCTGTGGTGGTTCGGCATCGACGGTCGCGCGGGTGGGTACGCCCGTCGACGGTGGTACCGATGTGTCAACGCCCGCTGCTGGAGCGGGCTGCGGTTCTTCCAGATCGTCGTCGGGCTGTGGTGGTTCCACGCCATCGGGAGGTCTCATGCCGTCCAGGCGGCGCATCCAATCCAGCAGTTTTTCCCGTTGTTGATTCAGATTTTCAATCTGTTTTTCGACCCGTTCAATTTGACCCTTCACTGCCTCCATTTCCGCTTCGATCGCTTTTCGCGATCGCTCCGGTGGCAATTCGAAAGTCAGGTCCGAAAAAAAATTGGCCGTCTGGTCCGGCTTCAATTCGTAATAAAGCAACGCTCGCGGTCGACTGGTCAAACTGGTCTTGTAATAGCGTTTCAACATTTTCAGGTCGTAAACAACCTGATCGCGAAGTTTTTCCAGATCCGCGAGCCTGGCTGGACGAAATCGCGGACGGACGGTGTCAATCGCAAAATCGATATCAGCGTTATTGCGAGGTAGCTGTTGTCGGTGAGCGGCAATGGCGTCGCTGACCTGTCGAAAGACGGGATGATCAAGTCCAGGAAGATTGGATTGAAACCGCGCCTGGATATCGAAAAGTGCCATGGAGTCGGCCCGGTTACCCAATGCGGCCTGGGCGTCGAGGACATTCAGGTTCAGAATCTGTCGCCAGCGACGACCGTCCGCATCGACGCCCAACCAGCTGTTCATTCGCGCTACCGCTTCACGCAACTCGCGTTGTGTATCGGCGTCCCCCGACGTCGTCCACGATAACGCCAGCGCGGAGGCAAGGAACAGGATGGATAACCGCGGTAGCGTGAGGGCGAATGGACTCATGATGGTCGTTTCCGAGATATGGTTTCGCTGGCTTGAACGAATCATGTTAATTCATTGATCAGCAGAATTCTAACGGCCGCCAGTCGTGATGGATTAAGGCAGCCGATTTGAGAAAATTCCCGTATGGGCCGCGAAACGCTCCCGAAAGTTTACCATACCGATAGGTTAACTTGCGCAGCAGGCTACCCCATCGCCAAGCAGACAGGTTTTGACGATAATCTGGGTTTTAAACGTCAGAATCGAGGCAATGGCAGATATGGATGGATCGCTTTTCGATCGGGGAAGAGCATTGGAAGACAATTTCTTCCGTGAAAAAGACAGGCAGTTACTCGAGCAATTGCGGCGGGAATTATCGAACAAACAGGAACGCGCCGCCTTGGCGTCGGCCAGTGGAATCGAAGAAGAAGCCGTTTTGAATGCGCTGGTGGAAAACCATGTCACGGCGGAATCGCTCAGCAGTCTCAGTATTGTGCCGCTGGTGGCAGTCGCCTGGGCCGATGGCAGGCTGGAACCGACGGAACGGGATGCCATCTTGCGGGCCACCGAATCCGTCGGCATCGATCACGACGGCATCAGCTACAAACTGATCGAGAGTTGGCTGCAAAACGAGCCGCCGGCGGATTTGTTGAACAGTTGGGAACTCTATGTTTCCGAGCTGAAAAACAACATGGATGACGAGTCCTTTCACCAACTGGGAAAGACCGTGGTGGGGAGGGCCAGGGAAATCGCAGCGGCATCGGGAGGAATCCTGGGTTTTGGCAAGACATCCGGTAGCGAAGCGCGGCTCATTGAAAGACTTCAGAACGCATTCAAGTAAACCGTTCTCAATCTTTTCGGGTGTCGATTCGGAAAGCGACTCGGCCAGATTTCATGGCTTGGTTCTGCGGCTGGCTGCTCGTTCTGATTGGAATGATCGCCGGGTGCAGCGAGCCACCAACGGCAGAGCCCGATGAAACAGCCGTTAGTCCCGAACCCGTTTCGGTGGTGTTCGTCGATTCGCCGGGCGTGATGGAGTTGATTGCCCGGCAATGGACGGCTCAGACGGGCGGGTTGATCGAGGGTCGTTCCGTTTCCACGCAGGATTTCCTGAACAGCGATTCGCCGCCGGTTGGGGAGGACGTGATCATCTACCCGAATCAGTTGTTGGGGCAGCTGGTCGATCAACAGATGATCTATCCGCTGTCACAAGAATTCTGGCATTCGGATTCCGTGGAAAGCCGCAGCCTGTTGCGTCACAGTCGCACGACGCTGATTCGATTTGGTCGCGATCGTTGGGCCATGTCGCTGGGTAACCCGCATTGGATGTTGTTGATTCGCCTGGATGTGATGCAGTCGTTGGCGATTTCGCCGCCGGAAACGTGGCAGCAGCTTCTGGACCTGGCCGACCAGCTTGCCAAGTCCGGGGATTTGTCCGACGCCGACGGCAATGCCTTGCCTGCTCGCGTGGCCGTTCCATCTTCACGTGGTTGGGCCGCGCGTTCCTGGCTGGCCATTGCCGCCTCGACGATTCGAAACCGGGGAAAATTGAATTCGTTGTTTGATCGTCGTGACATGAAGCCGCTGATTGATCAGCCCCCGTATCAACAAGCGATGCAACAGCTCCAGCGACTAACGCAGCATTCGCGCGAGATGTCGCCGGCGGAAGTCGCCCGGGCGTTTTTTTCCGGCCAGCTGGCGGCGGCCGTTTGTTGGCCGAGCCAGGCATTGGTGGGTGATGAATTCGATGCGGAGGGATTGGTGAAGCTTCAAGGCAAGGTTTTTCTCAGCCGCCTTCCCGGTGCCCGTCAGACGTACCATTTCGATCGCCAGAAGTGGCAGCCCGCCGAGCCGGATATTTCGCGAGTGGAGTTGATCGGTTTCGACGGGCGAATTGCATCGGTTCTCAAGTCCACCCGGCATCCCACGGACGCTTTCCAGTTCCTGGCGTGGCTGTCGAGTAAAAGGACGGTGGCTTCCATCTTTTCCCAAGCCCAATTTGGATCGCCCACGCGGGCCGGGCACCTGGGCGATCCGCTGCTCTGGGCCGGAGACGTGCTGGATCAATCGACGGCCGACCAGTACGCCGATCTGTTTCTGCAGATCAATGCGGATCCGGTTTTCCTGACTTTTCCACGCATCCGGAGTAGCGAGCGATACGGGGCAGCCTTGGAAGACGCCATTCAACGATTCCTGGCCGGCGAATGGGATGCGACCACCGCGCTGCAGAACGCAGCGGCAGCCTGGGAGAAAATTACCGACGAACAAGGTCGTGACCGGCAGATTGAATTGCTGCGGGAAGATCAAAAGTCTTGAACGAAACGACCCTGGCCATTGCAGCTCAGCCGGGAAACCGATGGTTGAATTCATTCATTTCCACCCGACTACCGACGATCAACGGAGTTCGTTGGTGGATACCGGTCGGTTGAATGTCAAGAATGCGTTGATTCCCGTCGGTAGCAATCCCGCCCGCCTGCTCCGCGATAAACGCGATGGGGTTGGCTTCATAAAGCAATCGGAGTTTGCCTTCGCCATGATCCCGTGTCGGCGGATACATGAATACACCACCACGCAGAAGCGTGCGGTGGAAATCCGCGACCATGGAGCCGATATAGCGTGAGCGATATTGATGGTTCAACTCACCCGATCGCAAGAGATCAATAAAGCCGTTGAAACGGTCGGGGAAATTGCGACAGTACGCTTCGTTGACCGAATAGCTCCTGCCCTGATCCGGCATCTTGATGTTTTCATGGCTCAACACATAAGCACCCACGGCGGGATCCAGCGTGAAGCCGTGGACACCGTTACCGACGGTGTAGACCATCACGGTCGAGGAACCATAAACGACGTAGCCGGATGCCATTTGGCGACGTCCCGGTTGCAGTATCCAACGATTGGGATCCTCGAAATCAGCGCCATCGGGTCGCCTCAGGATCGAAAAGGTGGTCCCCACGCTGACGTTAACATTGATATTGGAGGAACCATCCAGCGGGTCAAAGACAACCGCATATTTTGCGGTTGGGGATTGGTGAGCCGTGATGATGGGTTGTTCATTTTCCTCCGAAGCCAGAACTCCGACGCTCTGCCGGGCGCCGATGGCGCGAATCATTGCTTCATTGGCATACACATCCAGCTTCTGTTGGACCTCGCCCTGAATATTCGTGGAATCTGCCGAACCAAGAATATCGGTTAAACCCGCACGACGAACCTGGGCCTGGATCTGTTTCGAAGCCAGCGTAATTCCGGAAAGCAGAAACGAAAATTCGCCGGTTGCTCCCGGAAAACGTTGTTGTTCCTGCAGAATATGTTGTTGAATCGTTATCAAGGACACTGAGCTGCCATCCGTTAGTCGACCCGAATTGGTCTGAAGCCTTTCATAATGTAGCCGGTTTGCGATCGTTGACCAACTGGATTACCTCGCACTTCCCACGCATATTGACCAGCCGCACCCGTGGCACCCCCGCCGCTGCCACCGGGAAATACTGATCGGTAAGTCCGTCGACGGTCAGTTCGGTCAGGTTACGGGCTGGGAGATGCGGTAATCGGGACTTGAGCAGGACCAGTTCGTCTGCCGCCAGTTCCCGCGCGACCATCGCTGCGATCGAATCGCTGGTCACCGCCCAGGACGTTGGCAAGTCGTTCTTCGTCGCCAACCATTGCAGGGGATCGAAGATTCGGATCACATCGACCGGCCCTCTCAAGCTCTCGATGTCGGGGGTCAGCACGGATTCCGGAAGCAGCCGGTGCAGAAGTTCGGACGTTAGTGACATCGCGCGGATACTAAGCCAATGACAACCTTCATCGTCCAGACCATGCTGAGTCTGCCAGGCGCGTATGCAGTCTACTGTTGGACCGCCACCCGCGATCAGGATATCCGTTGCGGGAGTTTGACGATTGCGCCAATCCAGGAACGTTGATGCCGCGTGTTGAGCGGACAGCAGACTGCCTCCGAACTTGATGACGCGAAGGTTCATGGTGACGCAGGTTCGGCCTGCCGTTGGGCCAGTTGAGCCACCGCCGATGCGGTCGAAAATTCGGCGGTCGAATCAACGAGCCTGCCGCGATTCTGGCAGATGATCTGTGGTTGATTGAACACGTTACGCACAACCTCCTCCCCCAGCCAGTCACCCTCTCCACAGACGACAAATCGTTCCTGGATGCCGTTTTGCCGGACAACCGATAAAATCGCACCGCCAATCGCCTGGGCCTGTTTGGCCGCTGCCTGCGTTGCCATCTGGACCAAACAGTCAGTTGACACCTCGGTCAAATCGCAGCAGATCATCTTGGCCAGTCGACGAAATGCGGCAGATCGGGTGGCTGGCCGACCGTCGGCGGTGGGGCGACCCGGTTGGTCTTCGGAAATCCGTTCCAGTACCAGGTAGACGTCCATCATGGTGGCGAAATTCTCGTGGGCAAGATGGATTGGACGCTGGTCGAATTCAACCACCGGAGCCACGGCAGCCAGCGGACTACGGATCACTCCGGTGTATAACAGTTCGTGTTGCTGCATCCGCTGCCAGTCTGTACTGCCGCTTGCCAGCGGGCGACCATCTTGAACGGGAATGATGTCGGTCGTGGTCGAACCAATGTCAATCACGATGCAGTCGGGGATATGCTGTCCGATCCAGGAAGCCAGCGCATGCCAATTGGACGCCGCCGATAGAATCCAGTCCGATTTGGCCGCGCGGGCCGGCACGAAGTGGCCGTTCGTCTGGTAGAAGAGGATCGTGCCTTGCGGGCAGGCTTGGCAAACGGCATCGCAAATATGCGTGACACCCTGCTGTTTGTCCGTGAAGCAATCGGCCAGTTCTCCGGTCATGGTAACCGCCAGCCGACGGTAGTCCTTCCAGTCCGCGATACGGCGTTGCAGCGTCGACGCGATTTCGTCCGGTTGTTTCCAGATTTCGAAAACAAGACTGCCCCGATTACCTTGCGTGTCGTCGTACTTGATATTCGCCCCACCGATATCCAGGCCCAGCCAGTTTTTGTGCATCGCATCAACTCCCAGTTGCCATGATTCTAAACGGCCGGAGGTCGTTCCCGGCGGATCAGTTCAGCAGGTCCTGTAGGCAGGCACCAAGTTCTGGAAACTGGAACGAGAATCCATCGCGAACCGCCGCCCGGGGGATGACGCGCTGAGACTCAAACAGCGTGTCGGCGAATTCTCCGAGACTCAATCGCAAAGCAAACCGAGGGACGGGAATCGCGGCGGGCCGGTTTACGGCTTTGGCCAACAGCGACGTTAACTCTTTGTTAGTCACTGGTTCGGGTGCTACCGCGTTATAAATTCCCTCGGCCAAAGCGTTTTCCATGGCCCAGCGAAATAGTGAGACCAGATCCTGGATATGAATCCAGGAAACATATTGCTGTCCATTGCCAAGGCGGCCAGCAACGCCAGTTCGAAACACCGGCAGCATCTCCGCCAGTGCACCACCCTCTGTCGACATTACGATTCCGATACGCGTCTGGACGAGGCGGCTGCCGGCGACGGCAAACCCTTCCGCCGCGCGTTCCCAGGCGACGCAGGTCTCCGGCAGGAAACCGGTACCGGGCGGGTCATCTTCGGTCAACGGCTGGTCGCCCCGGTCCCCGTAATAGCCAATGGCGGAAGCGGAAACGACGACCGTCGGTTTCTTCTCCAAAGCGGCAATGGATTGGACAAGGTTTTCGGTCCCGCGAACACGGCTGTCGACAATCCGCCGCTTCTTCTCTCGGTTCCAACGCCCCGAAGCAATGGGCTCGCCCATCAAATTGACGACAGCATCGATGGGCTGATGGTGGTTCAATGGCACCGGACCCGCTTGGGGATCCCACTCGATCACCTCGACCGCCTGACCTTCGAATTGTCTCAAGGCAGATTGACGATTGCGAGTAGTGATCAACACGCGGTCAAAATGGGGTACCAGTTGTTTGCCTACCAGGCCGGTGGCTCCGGTTATCATCACGTTATTCACGTTATCCACGCTGGGGTTAAAAAGGCTGCCGAGTTTTTTTCTTCGATCGATGCCATTCTGGGATTGGGTAAGCGAGAGTTCAGTTCGGCCGATCGTTCCTTCCGCCGCGACCAGGTTGGGTCAGGTCCACCGCATGCGCGGCCAAACGCCGCAATCGTTTTCGGCGTTTGACATCCAGAGGCAGGTACCACAGGTAGGCGCCCGTCAGCCACAACGCCAACAGGATCACGCCACCAGGCAGGAAAACCCACAACTTGGCTGGCTCGCCAAAAAATGAACCGTCGTGAAGATCTTCAATCAGATCACTGCGGCGATAGGCGGACGACAAGATGTCTCCCGTGGCGCTATCGATCTGGACTTCCCAGCCATTATGGCATTGGACCTTGGAAACTCCTTTGCCGACGCGAACGTCGATACGGTCGATATCATTCCAATCCTCCACTTCGGCTTCTTCGATTTCCGACACGATGGTGACCATCCGGGACCAGTCAAGGGTCGGCTCACGTTTCGACCCCTTGATGGTCGCCGGCTGAACCCAGGTCCATTGCTTCTTGACCTGTAGCAGCAGACCACTGCATATGACCAGGAGTAGCGGCAGGGCGATGGCGATCGCACCCCATCGATGAATTTTCCTGGTCCACCAGTTCAGAGATTTGGCCATGAGCCGACGTGATTCCGATCTGCCGTCTGGATTGCGGGTTTGATTCGTATGGAATAGCGCGAAACACGCTGGGATACATCTTATCGTCTGTCGCAACCAGCAAAACCGGCAGGGACCGCGTCACCTGAAAACCAAACGATTGCTGTTGAACGATCAGCTTGCTACCATGAAATGGGCGAAAATCGGCGCGTTAGCGGTGGCTTTCTATCGTTCAAAGCAGCAGCAACTACGGACCAGCAACAACTTATGATTCACAGCCTATCCCCCCTGCGAGCGCGCATCCTGCTGACAATGGCTCTGTTCCCTCTTGTTGGCTTACCGGCTCATCGCACGAACGCGCAATCGGCCAACGAGGAAGTGGAACTGGCTCTGCCGGAATCATGGAGCGAACAGATTGACTGTCGCTCGATTGGTCCGGCGAACATGTCGGGACGCATCACGTCCATTGCCGTGTACGAAAAAGATCCGGCGATCTGGTGGGCCGCGTCGGCCTCCGGTGGATTGTTGAAAACGACCAACAACGGGATCACGTTCGAACACCAATTTGACGATCAAGCGACGGTTTCGATTGGCGATGTCCAGGTGGCGGCGACGGATCCCGATCTGGTCTGGGTGGGAACCGGTGAAGCGAATCCGCGAAACAGCGTATCGTGGGGCGATGGAGTTTACAAATCGACCGATGGCGGCAAGACCTGGCAGAATATGGGGCTGAAAGAGGGCTTCCAGATCGGGCGGATCGCGATTCACCCGAAAGACCATGACATGGTCTATGTGGGCGTACTGGGTCGGTTGTGGGGGCCGAACAAAGAACGCGGCCTGTTCAAGACCACCGACGGCGGCAAGACCTGGAAAAAGGTCCTGTTCGTAGATGACCAGACCGGCGTGATCGATGTACAGATGAATCCGAAGAAACCGGACGAGTTGCTGGTTGCGACCTACGAACGCATGCGAGACGGATTCGACGGCAATGATCCCGTCAAGAAATATGGTGACGGGTCGGCAATCTATAAAACGGTCGACGGCGGTGAGACGTTTCAACGCCTCTCCCAGGGACTGCCGACATGCAAACTGGGTCGCATTGGACTGAGCTACTTTCGCAAGAATCCCAGCTTCGTGGCAGCCATCATCGAATCCGAGAAGATCGCGAAGGAGCCTGAAAATGCCGCGTTTGCAGGCCTGCGTGGCGAAAACGCCGACGTGGGTGCCAAGATCGTTCAGGTGACCGAGGATGGGCCGGCAGCCCAAGCCGGGCTACAGGAAAACGATATTGTCGTCTCGATCGATGGGAAGATTGTCTACTCGTACAACGATTTGCTGGCCGGCATCCGAAAACACCAGGCCGGCGAAACGGCCAAGCTGGTGGTGTCTCGCGACCGCAAGCCGGTCGATATCGTTATCGAATTGCAGAAGAAGCCGAAACGGGGCGATCGCGAAGGACGCCGTCGCGCCGGACGGAGCCCGTTCACCGGGACGTTAGGCGGGCAGGCGGCTAATCTGCAGGGACAACAGGGCGAAGACGAGTTCGAATACGGCGGAGTTTACCTGTCCGATGACGGCGGTGAAACCTGGCAGCGGATCAATACGCTTAACCCGCGGCCAATGTATTACAGTCAGATTCGTATCGATCCGACGGACCGAAAACGGATGTACGTGCTGGGAACCTCGTTATACCGTTCGGAAGATGGCGGAAAGACCTTTACCGGTGATGGCGGACGAGGCATTCACCCAGACAATCACGCGTTGTGGATCGATCCCCGAGATGGACGGCATATGATCCTGGGTAACGACGGCGGTATCCACGTGACCTATGACCGGATGGAACACTGGGACCATTTGAACCACGTGGCCATCGGACAGTTCTACCACGCGGGAATCGGTCCGCGTATCAACTACCGGGTCTACGGTGGACTGCAGGACAATGGAAGCTGGGGAGGTCCAGCACGAGTCAACAACGATGCGGGCCCGGTCAATACCGACTGGTTTCGCGTGGGCGGCGGTGACGGCTTTATCACGCTGGTCGATCCGGAAGACGCTGATCAGGTCTACTTTGAAAGCCAAAATGGGGCGATGGGACGGATCAATCTGCGAACGGGTCAGCGAGGCTTCATTCGTCCACGTCCGCCCCGCGGTACGCGCTACCGTTTCAACTGGAAAACGCCATTCATCCTCTCGCCGCACAATTCCAGAATTCACTACAGTGCCGGCAACTTCGTGTTTCGGTCTTACAACCGCGGCAATGGCGTCGAAGCCATTTCGCCTGAGATCACCAATTCGGACAAAGGCGCCGGTAGCGCGATCACCGAATCGCCCGTCAAACCCGGCGTGATCTACGTGGGTACCACCGATGGTGCCGTCTGGATGACCAAAAACGGTGGCCAGGAATGGGTGGCGGTCTATTCCCGACCAGAGGAAAAGAAACCGGAAAGCGAGGCGGATGCAGCGGACGAAAACGAGGAGTCCGAACAAGAGGCAACTTCGTCCGAGGAATCCGAATCCGTTGAGGAATCCGAAGCAAGGGAGATGGAATCCGAATCCGCGGTCACCTCGCCGGATCTGAACGGTGTCTGGACGGCCGAGATGTCGTCCGATCGGTTTCCCGCAGGCCAGGCACCGACATTCACAATGACATTGAAGGTGGATGAACCGGGCCGGGTGACCGGCAAAATCGAGAATCGTCGCGGTGCCCAGAAGATCTCCAATGGAACATTCGATCGTGAATCGGGCCAGCTGACAATCGAAGTTGAATCACGTCGAGGCATTCGCGAGTACGCGGCGCAGGTCAAGGGAAACCGGATGACCGGCAGGGTTACGATGCGAGAGGGAGCGTTCACCGTCGATTTCGAGGCGAAAAAAAAGGACGATCCCGGGAAATCGGATGAAACTCGGCTGCCGTTTTTGATGGAATTGCCCACCATTTCAACGCCGCTGTTCCAGGCGCTTTTGTTGGTGGAACAGGAGCGCGACGATCCCTTGTCGGGTACGTGGAAGGGGGTCGTTCGTGGCGACCAGATACCCGATGGCGAAATTGAATTCGAAATCGATCTGAAGTTGTCGGATAATCAACAAATCAGCGGTACCATCGAATCTTCTCGGGCTGAATTTGAAATCGCGGAAGGCAGCTACAAGCCCGATACGAAGAAACTCTACTTCTGGTGCGAGAATGGAGAATTGATTCTCGATTTCGAGGCCGTCCTGGCCGACGGTCGGATGCGGGGAGACGTTTCCGTCAATGATTCGATTACGGCCACGTTTGAAGCGACTCTGGTCAAGCCAGCTGCGGCAGCCAGCGAATCGACCGGTCAGGAACAGGATATGCCGAAAGAGCCTGCGGATGAGAAGAAGAGTTCCGATCAGGATAAGGAATCGGAAAATGAACCTGGCGCCGCGCCAACGCGCGCCGGCAACCGGGGTTTCCTGGGCGTGGCGGTCAATCAGGACCTGGTGGTCCAGCAGATCATCGAAGGCTCTCCGGCCGAAACGGTCGGCCTGAAACCGGGTGATGTGATCAAGTCAGTCGGCGATCAGGAGATACAGACCCGCGAGGAACTGATTCGTCTGCTGGGTAGCAAACAGTCGGGTGATGCCGTTGTAATCGGCATGGTCCGCGATGGTGAAGAAAAGCAGGTGGACGTGAAACTGGCCGCCGTACCTCCGGCCGCTGGCGAACGAGGGCGGCGAGCGGCACAGGAAACCCCGACCGTTCAGACCGAAGGCGATGAATCGGATTTGCCAGGAACAGAGGCAAAGGAGTCCATGCCGGAGGTGGCGGTGGATGACCCGGTTTCCGGTACCTGGGAAGGTGTGATGAATTCGCCGCGTGGCGAAAGCGACTTGACACTCGTCTTAAAGCGGAAGAGCGACAAGGAAATTACGGGCAGTTACCAGACACCTCGCGGCGAAGGTGAGATTACCGAAGGATCTTTCAACCCGCAGACGCAAATGCTGACGCTGTTTTCGGACAGCGGACAATTCACGCTGGAATTCGCCGGGAAAATCGCAGCCGAATCCTGTGAAGGAGAAGTCGTCTTCAACGCTGGTTCGTTTACGATGGACTTCCAGGTCCAACGAAGTTCACGCGAAACCGGTAGCGGTGCAGGCGACGTGGCTGCCGACGATTCAGAAGATCAGGCCGGTACCAGGCTGGAAGACTCGCTGCCCGGGCCGCGCTGGGTCAGTTCACTGGATGCGTCGCGATTCAAGGCAGAACGCTGTTATGCGTCATTTGATGGTCACCGCAGTAACGACGATGAACCGTATCTTTTCGTCACCGAGGACTACGGCAAGACCTGGAAATCGATCCGGGGTAATTTGCCTGCCAGTGCAGGTAGCGTCCGAGTTCTGCGAGAGGATCGCCGGAACGAAAATGTCCTGTACCTTGGATGTGAATTCGGAGCATGGGTTTCCATCGACCGTGGCAACACCTGGACGCGGATGAAACAGATACCCACGGTGGCAGTCCACGAATTCGCCCAGCATCCGACGCTTGACGATATGGCCATCGCCACTCACGGCCGAAGTCTCTGGATTGCCGACGTTACCCTGCTGCGACAGACGGAACCGGAAGTCCGGTCCGAAAATGTCAGGCTGTTTAATCCTCGCGATGTCTACTCCTGGCGGTCGGCAGCCCGGCGAGGCAATTCGGGGACGCGCCGATTTGTTGGCCAGAATCCGGAAACGCAGGCCCAGATTGCTTACGTCCTGGGTAAAAACGCCCGCCGGGTTCAGTTGACAATCGAAAACCTGAAGGGCGAAGTCGTCAAGCGTTTTGAGCAGCCACCGACCGGTCGAGGACTTCACACGCTGGAATGGGATCTTCGCTCGGCGGATGCTCGGGGCCGAGGTCGATTTGGACCGCGGGTTGGCGTTGGGGAGTACCTGGTCAACCTCCGGGTGGACGGTCAACTGCTGCAGACGACGTTGAGTATCAAGCCGGACCCGGAGCAACCGCGGGATGCTGCCGCGACGGATGAGGAATTGCAATGGTGGCTGGAATTTAGTGGCCAGTCTGAGCAGCCTGGACACGCTGAACAGCCATAAAGCCAGCGGCGGCATTTCATTATCGGAATGACCCTGTTGGAGTGATCCTGTTGGAGTGACCCTGTTGGAGTGACCCTGTTGGAGTGACCCTGTTCGAGTGACCCTGTTCGAGTGACCCTGTTCGAGTGACCCTGTTCGAGTGACCCTGTTGGAGTGACCTTTGTCGGGGTGCTTTGCAAAAGGGCTTCGAACCGCTTATCTGAAAGTGCCAGTGGTGAGACGTCGCGGTCGGTCGTCTCAAACTGAATCGACAGCCAGCTGAAATCGCCAGGAATGCGGATTATTAGCGGGGCCTGGCGTGGCAATTTGGTCAGATGCCAAGTCAGGTTGGAACCGCCGGCAAACTGCCCCCAGGTTCTGCCCGTAGCACCATCGAGGACCCGGATTGGGGGCAGTTCGGCTACGGATTCCGCAAGTCTTGCCGGTCTGGCAATGTTTCGAATCCTTCTCGGAATTGCCACGCTTTTGGTAATTGACAGCCTATCCTTGCAAATTAGAATAATTGGTCTTGCGTTTGCGTAAGCTGCCTATCTTGAGACGGTTGAGTCGGTGTTTTGCTGCTCGTTTTTACGGGACGTGCCCGCAAGGTTTTTTTCTTCATTCCAATAGAATTCTTTGACACAGTCGTACTGTGGTCTATTTTTCCATAAACCTGATATTTGCATTGGTTCTGAGGAGGACTTTTTGATGTCGCGAACACTAATTTGTATGTTGGCCGTAGGCTGTATGCTGTTCACAGGAACGGCCTATGCCGACTATTCCTGTGGATGCGGCCAGGTGGCCAGTCCATGTGGAGACTGCTATGGCAGTTCCGTGATCGACCCTGGTTGTTGTGGTGGTGCCGGTTATGCTGATGGCGGAATGATGGGTGGCGGGATGGTCGCCATGGGTGCAGACGGTTGCTGTGCTCCGACGATTCAGTATCGCACTTGCACCGTCTACGAAAATCAGATGGTTACGCAGATGCGAACGGTTACTCGTACTCGCATGCGAACCGAAACCCGAACCAGAGACTTCACCGTCAACGTTCAGGTTCCAACGACTCAGGAACAGACGTTCACCGTTATGGTTCCCGAGCAACGCTCCAGAACGGAAACTTTCACGGTCTGCGTACCTTACCAGGAAACCATCGCTCAGAATTACACTGTGCAAGTTCCGGTGACGTCTCAGCGTGAAGAATCTTACCAGGTTCAGGTGCCTTACACCGAACAGGTTGAGCAATCCTACACGGTTTGCGTACCGTACACGGAAACGATTACTCAAAATTATCAGGTATGCGTTCCCTACACTGATCAAGTTGAGCAGCAATATCAGGTACAGGTGCCCTATCAGGAAGAGCAATCTTACACCGTAAGTGTGCCTTATACTGAAACCGTGACTCAGAGTTTTCAGGTACAGGTACCTTACACGGAAACGATGACTCAGAGTTATCAGGTTCAGGTTCCCTACACTGAAACCGTGACTCAGAACTACCAGGTATGCGTTCCCTACACTGAAACCGTTCCTCAGACATACACCGTTTGTGTGCCGGTGGTTAAGCAGGTAGAGCAGAAATATACCGTGATGGTTCCAACCACTCAGCAACGCACGGCCACACGCATGGTTTGCCAGCCTGAGCAGGTGACGATGTACCGCACGGTCTGCCGTGATGCTGGCCAGTGGCAAACACGCACTGAGACCGTTCCCTGCGGTGGCATGGGCATGGCTTCAGGCTTCGGCGGTGGCTGTTGCGGCGGTGGCTGTTGCGGCGGTGGCTGTTGCGGCGGCTGCGGTGTCGGAGGCGGCAGCATGATGGCTGGCGTCAACGGCGGATGCTGTCCACAAGTTCAAACGGTTTGTCGTCGCGTTTGGGTTCCGAACATGGTTCAGGAACAGGTTCCTTACACCGTGACTCGTATGCGTCAGGTCCCTCAGCAGTATACGTACAACGTGACTGTGATGGTTCCTCAGGAACAGAGCCGAATGGTGAACGTTACTGAAATGACCACGCAAACCCAGACTCGTGAAATCACGGTCAATCGTCAGCGTATGGAAACCCGAACTCGCGAAGTTCCGGTAACCCGTTGCCGCATGGAAACTCGCACCCGCGAAGTTCCGGTAACCCGTTGCCGCATGGAAACTCGCACTCGCGAAGTTCCCGTGACACGAACTCGTCAGGAAACTCGCACACGCATGGTTAACAAATGCCGCTACGAAACGCAGACCCGTATGGTTCCCGTGACTCGTCAGCGCATGGAAACCCGCACTCGCGAAGTTCCCGTGACTCGTACACGTCAGGAAACTCGCACACGTACCGTGAATGTAACTCGTTGTCGCGTGGAGACTCGTACTCGTACGGTTCCGGTAACGACTTACACAACGGAAACTCGAACACGCAACATTACGGTTAACCGTCAGCGTCAAGAGCAACGTACTCGCGAAGTTCCTTTCACGGTAATGGTTCCCCAACAGCGTACGCGTACGGTAACTGTTATGACTTGCCGTCCGGAAACTCGTACGCAGACTTATACGGTCTGCGTTCCTGAGCAGTACACTGAGCAGGTGCCGGTTCAGGTTTGCCAGCGAGTTCCCAAGACCATTCAGGTGCCGGTATCGGTTCCGAATTGTGGTTGTGGAACGGGCAACGTCTACGGTGGAGCCGGCTACGGTGCAGGTTCGGTTTATGGTGCCGGAGCAGGTTCGGTTTACGGTTGTGGTGATGGCTGCGGTTCTGCCGCTCCTTCATGCGGCGGCTGTGGATCGTCTTGCGGTGGCGGCGGTTGCTGTGCTCCGTCATGTGGCAAAGGCTGCCGTTTGTTCGCACGTCGTTCACGCTGCTGTGGCTGCTAGTCCGTAGACGATCGAATCGTTTAGATAATCAAAACATGCCTCTTCGCGAGGCATGTTTTTTTATGCGCGGACATTCCCTGGCGTAGTCATCCAGCGATCGAACGTGTCAGCAAGTAGCGTTTTGGCCTGAATCGAGGGCATTCAGTGGTGGGAATCCTATGGACCGGGGCTCGGGTGATTCGCTGTTTTTCCGGTCGGTGATCGACCTTTGCACGCCTGATCCCGTCTGGTAAAATTCGAATCTCGCAGGCACCCCTAGCTCAATTGGATAGAGCATCGGTCTACGGAACCGAAGGTTAGAGGTTCGAATCCTCTGGGGTGTACATTACTTGATTAAGGCCGTCGGAGCCCACTCCGGCGGCCTTCATTTATTTCAGCTCCGTCGCCCCAACCGCAATCAAATCAAAGGGTTGGCGAAATTCGACGGTCAACTCGCCGTCGCTCCAGAGCGAGTTCGAAAGTACGAAATCCAGCAGGCGTGGTTTTTTGCTCAGGCTGTTTTTCGAAGAGTTCTGCTGCACGATTGGCCAGTTCGAGAATAGCGACGCCTTCCTGCAGGTAGCTCTGGTTGGCGTTCTGATGCTGCTCCAGATTATGGAGTATCCCCTGCTGTTCCTGCCGCCACTCGGCTGACTTCTGGTCGAAGAATTCGTCCGTCACCCGTCGATCGAGCTTGTCGACATACATTTGGTCGATACGGTTCTGAAGTCGACTGTACTCGCTCTGAAGACGCTGGATCGCGTCGTCGTGGAATCGTTTTTCGTCCTGATGGCTTTCCTTGAGTGCTGATGTGACCCAGTCGAGCGTCTCCGGATCGAACTTGAGGCTTCGAATCACTTCGCCGAATTGCTCCTCCAGGACTTCCTCTCGAACGTAGGGCTCCTCACATTTCCCCTTGTAGCCGGTGCAGTGATAGTAGATGTATTTTTGCTTCTTCAGCTCGGCGACCAAAGCACATCCGCAGTGCCGACACTGAATCAGATTAGAAAAGGCGAAACTGTGTTTACTTCGCTTCGGTTTTCTGGTTCCCCGGTCCTTTCGAACTTCCTGAACACGATCCCAAAGCTCTCGGGTAACCAGTGGTGTGTGAATGCCCTGGTACATCTTCCCCGTGAAGAGGAAGTCGCCGTAGTAGATCGGGTTTTTGAACAGATTATGTACCGTCGCTGCCAGGTTTCGACTTCGCCCAAACTTGAGGCCATTGTCGGTTGCTAAGTCTGCGATCTCTGCCAACGAGTAGTTGCCTGTGGAGTACCACTCGAAGAGTTTGGTGACGACATGGGCAGCATCTGGATCCGGCTCGATCCCCTTCTTTCCTGAAGCAAGCGTGACATTCCGATATCCCGCAGGCGCTTGGCAGGGCCAGATTCCTTGTGCTGCTTTCTCGTGCATCCCCTTCTTGATTTCCTCACCGAGATTCTCGACGTATGCCTTGGCCATGCCGACCTTGATCAGGTGCATCAGCTTTTCAGACGAGTGCGATTCCGGAGAAAGTACAACTCCCTCTTTGACGAAGTGGATCTCAATCTCCAGGTCTTCAGCGACAATGTAGTCCTTCAGGTTTCGGTACAGGCGGTCTGTTTTCTCGACCAACACGGTCCGACAACGATTTTCCCGCTGTGATTGCCCCTCTTTCTGGAGAAACTTCACCATCTCATTGAATCGGGTACGTCCCGTCACCTTGGCAGTTTCTGTGTCTTCATACTCTCCGACGATTTCGTACCCATTTTTTGCGGCGTAGTCACGCAGCAACTTCAACTGTGCCGGTGTCGAAAACCCGCCCTTCTTCTGCTCCTCTGAAGAAACTCGGGCGTAAATGACTACTTGTCGTTGATTCATGCGGGCTATTCCTGTTCACAACTCTTGTTCACTGTGGCCACCATTCTACGAAATTCAAAGCTGGGTCGAAACTAAATCCGGTTGATTGAACCTGGTGGACCGCCCCAGCAGCACAAGCGACTGGTCAGGTAACCCTTATTTGGGGCAATCAGGCCGCGATAGCAGACCTTTCTTCAATTTACAGTCATCAAGCAGTTGCCCGCCGAGCCTCGAAAGTCACTGGTTGACGCATTTTCATCTTGACCGTCTTCGGCGAGTGTGTCGACCGAATGAGTTCCAGGTGAAGACAAGAAACGCCCAGTCTCGAGGCTGATGCGGCACTACGATGCGGGCACGGTTCCGACCTGGCGGAGACTTTTTTGTTCTTTTTGCAGCGGCCACGGAACTGCAGGAGGTCTCCACGACCGACGTCAATTCGGGGCCGTCGCAACTCCCTTCGGTTGGTCCAACCGAACGCAGTTAAAAGTGACGGAGTCGAGTTGCTTTAGGGCAACGTATTCGCCGTTAGTATCCGCCAATTGAAACCGCATACCTGTCCGCCCAATGCGGTTAGAGGGCACCGTACCAGCAGCACGCGCGCTGCCCACGCGCGAGTCACGCTCGTGGTTCAGTTCAAACAGCCCGGTGACTTCCGGCCGGCGGCGAGACGGCTTACTGCAACTCGTTGTGGAGTAGAAGGTTAGCGAGTTCAAATCCCGTCGCCAGGCTCGCTGCAAGCCACTGGCGACGATGAACTTCGTTTTGCATCGACCGGCAACCAAAATTGTTGTGCCTCACCTCGCACGCTACGAGTTTGCTCGTGGTCTCTCGATGCCGTGAGGTCTCTACGTGCTCGACCGCCGAATCCATCGAGTCTCGAGGATTCGACGCCTCCTTGCGATTGTGACGTTACGTCAGTACAATCTGACGTTATGTCAGATTCCAAACAATCTCAGATTCGTCGCAGGAACGATCCCAGCCAGAGTTCGGCGTTGCGCAAGTCCGAAAGAACTCGGCAAGCGATTCTTGATAGTGCATTGGATTTCCTGTGGACGCATCCCTTCCGTGAGTTGACGGTTGGTGAGTTGATGTCCCTCGCCGGCACCAGTCGGTCGGCGTTCTATCAGTATTTTGCTGACCTTCATGAATTGATGGAGGCACTGCTGCGGGGAATCGAAGACGACATCTTTGCGGCTGCCACGCCCTGGTTACGAGGGAGAGGGCGACCCCATTCCGCTGCTCGAGGAAACGATGGCTGGGCTGGTAGGAGTTTGTTATCGGCAAGGGCCGATTTTGCGTGCCGTTTCTGACGCTGCTCCCATGGATGGCCGGTTGGAAAAAGCCTGGACGGGTTTTCTGCATGATTTCGACGTCGCTGTCACGGATCGGATCGAACAACATCAAGCCGCCGGCTTGATCAAGCAATTTGAGGCTCGCCCGATAGCCATTGCGCTCAACCGAATGGACGCTTATCTGCTGATTCACCATTTTGGACGCCGTCCGCGCGGGAACCAGGAATTGGTTCAGAAAGCGATCCTCCGAATCTGGATATCCACGCTCTATGGTGACGAGGCGCTGGCAGCATCCGACTCCGGAAATCGATCGAAGAGGCGAGTGCCAAAATCGAAGAAAAAATAAATCTCCTGGACATATAGAAAGGCCATCTCATGAAACTCAGAACAACCTTCGTATTAACACTTGGATTCGTCTTTGGATTAACGATGACTTCTGCCGGAATTGCACAGGTACCCAAAATGAAAATGACCACAGAAACGCCGCCGGGGATTGCGACTCCGGACAAATTGGAAACGCGGCTGGGCACTTTGCGACTGTTCGATGGAGTGCCCGACAAAGAGACGGCTCAAAGAGTCTATGACAACCTTGATTTTCAGCGCGGTGTGCAGGCCTATTTGAACAGTATTCAAATTGCCTCGATGGGCGGCATGCGAAAGGGCATCCTTGAATTTGGTCCGCCCAATACGACCGCGCTGCTGTTCGAAGAGCTCATGGATTCCACGACACTCTTTCTGACGCCAAACACGACGTCTGTCTACATGGTCGCTTGGCTCGAAATGAAGGACGAGCCATACGTGATCGAAACTCCTCCGAATGTCCTTGGCATCATTGATAGCCATTGGTTTCATTACGTTGCTGATTTTGGCAACGCTGGACCGGACAAAGGCAAGGGTGGCAAGTTTCTGATCCTGCCGCCCGGCTACAAGGGCGATGTGCCCGACGGTTATCACGTCGCCCAGTCTGACACCTACGGCAACTGGGTCATCTGGCGAGGTTTTCAGGTGGACGGCGATCCCAAGCCGGCTGTGGAGACAACCAAAAGGATCTTCCGCATGTATCCACTCTCACAGAAAGACAGTCCGCCGAAGATGAACTTCATCAATGTCTCGGGCAAGAAGTTCAATACGATCCATCGGACTGACTATCAGATCTTCGAAGAGATCAACGACGTCGTTCAGGCCGAGCCGAGCGAAGGGCAAGATCCAGAGATCCTGGGTCAACTGGCTTCGATCGGAATCAAGAAGGGACAGCCTTTCAAACCTGATGCCAGGATGCAAAAAATTCTCAAAGAGGCCGCTGATGTGGGTGCCGTGACGGTTCGTACGCTGACGGCGCGTCCCCGCGATGAAATGTTTTACTTCTACCCGGGCGAAGGCGTCTGGAGTACGCCATTTCCGGGCGGGAGTTATGAATTCCTGGACAACGGTGCTCGCGTGCTGGACGCCCGCAGCTATTTCCACTTCTACGCGACGGGCATCACCCCGGCGATGACCATGAAGATGGTGGGCAAAGGCTCGCAATATGGCGTGGCCTACATGGACGCGGATGGCAATGCTCTCGACGGCAGCAAGACCTACAAAGTGCATCTGCCGCCCAACGTGCCAGCCAAGGATTTCTGGTCGTTCACGCTCTACGACAATCAGACTCGCTCCGAGCTCCAGACCGACCAGCGGTTTCCGGGCCTCGACAGCAACAAGAAAGGCCTGAAGCAAAACACCGATGGTTCCTTCGACATCTACTTCGGTCCCGAAGCACCGGAGGGACAAGAGAACAATTGGATTCAATCCGTTCCCGGTAAAGGTTGGAACATGCTAATCCGCCTCTACGGCCCGGAGCAACCGTGGTTCGACAAGACCTGGCGACCGGGTGATCCGGAGTTGGTTGACTAATTCATCGTAGCTCCGGGACCTGTCCTGGCACACGCATCGCCGGGACAGGTCCTGGCCTACCTTTCTACAAACTAACGACAGAGAACCATCAATGAAAACCAAACGAATAGTCGTGCGCACAATTGTCGCGGTGTCCGTAACGCTGGCAGGAATCAATTGCTGGGCGCAGTCGCCGAAGCTGAAAATGACGACCGACATTCCGAAGTCGATCACGGCTCCGGACAAGGTCGAAACGTCGCTCGGCACGCTTGAGTATTTCGACGGAGTGCCAAGGCCGAAAACGGTGGAGACGGTCTACGACTATCTCGATCGGTCGCGAGCCGTCCAGGTATTTCTCAACTCCATTCCGGCCATGTCCGTCGCCACATTGCGTGAAGGTCAGGCGAGCGTCGGTGCGGACACGTGCAACAAAATCTGCATCTGGGATTCGCTGATGGATTCCGAGTCATTACTGCTGACCGGGAATACTTCCACCATGTATGCAGTCGGTTTTCTCGATCTGCAGAAGGATGGCCCTTCGGTGATCGACCTTCCACCCGGAATGCTGGGCATCCTGGACGACATGGAATTTCATTACATGTCGGACCTGGGCGTGGCCGGTCCTGACAAAGGCAAGGGCGGCAAGTTTCTGGTGCTTCCGCCCGGCTACAAAGGCGACGTGCCTGAGGGCTACTTCGTGGTGCCGTCAAAGACCAACGGCGTGTGGGTCTTTATGCGTGGCTATCTGGACAAAAGTCATGCCGCTGGGGAAGGCGATTCCCGCCGCATCAGCCAACATTCGCCAAAATTTGAAGGTGTATCCGTTCGCGAAGAAAAGCAATCCTCCGGCGATGGAGTTCATCAACGTCTCCGGCAGGAACATGAACACGATCCTGCCGAACGACTACAGCTTCTTTGAAAAGCTGCATGCCTTGATCCAAACGGAACCCGAAAGTTATCTCGGTCCGGAAGCGAAAGGCATGATGGCCGCTATCGGTATTGAAAAGGGAAAGCCGTTTAATCCCGACGCGCGGATGAAGAAGATTCTCACCGACGCAGCCGCTATCGGCAACGCCGGCGCTCGTGCCATCAGTTACTTCCCACGCGATCCGGGCAATCTGCTGTATGGCAAAGACAGCACGTGGGTCATGGCCTATGCCGACAAGGATACGACCTTCACTCGCAACGGTGCCTATCGACTTGATCCGCGGGTGCTCTTCCACTTCGGCTACATCTGTGTGTCTCCGGCGATGGCCGTGACGGTTGCCGGCAAAGGGTCGGATTATGGACTGAACATGCTCGATTCAAATAAGCAGGTGCTCGACGGTTCAAAGACCTACAAGTTGCATCTGCCGCCGAATCCGCCCGCCAAAGATTTTTGGGCGGTCACCATGTACGACACGCAAACGCGTTCGCAACTTCAGACCGACCAGCAGTTCCCAACGCTTGGCAGCCAAGACAAAGGCATCAAGAAAAACGCCGACGGTTCGTACGACATTTACTTCGCGCCGAAAGCGCCGCAGGGACAGGAAGGCAACTGGCTGCAAACCATCCCCGGAAAGAGCTGGTGGATCGGACTGAGAATGTACGGCCCGCTGCAGCCCTGGATCGACAAAACCTGGCGACCGGGCGAGATCGAGTTGGTTGAGTAGCATGCAACAGTATGTCTACGGAAGCAAATCTAGGAATTGACGCTCGCAGACAGCATGATCAACAACGGAAAACCGACATGAAAATATCACGATGTGTCACAACAAGCTTAGCCGTGATGATTGCCCTTTGCGTGTCAGATCCCGTGTTAGCCCAACAGGCTGGGGATACGGCTGAAGAGTCGATGAACCTTTTCGAATCCGTGGGAAAGAAACAGACGGCCAAGGATTTCAAACCGGCACCCGACAAGATGGAAACCAACTTTGGCACGCTGGATTTTGAAGGCGGTTCGTTTCCGACAGAAGCCTCGACGCAAAAGATCTACGATGAGATGGATCGGCAGCGCGCCACTCAGGCGTATATGGATTTCTATCCGGCGCTGTCGCTGTACTCGATCGTGAAGTCGCAGATTCGCGACTTCGGGTTCAAGTCCGCTTCGGACGTCGGCGTCATGGCCGACTTCATGACACCGACTGAAAACTACCTGACCGGAAACAACATCACGGTCTACGCCTTTGCCTCCATCGACTTGAAAGTGGACGGCCCCACCGTCGTGGAAATCCCGCCGGGAATGTATGGCAATGCCAACGACGCCGCTTTCAAATACCTCACCGACTTCGGACCCACCGGACCGGACAAAGGCAAGGGCGGCAAGTACCTCTTTCTGCCTCCAGGTTACAAAGGGGAAAATCCAAAAGGCTATTTTGTGTTCCGCTCACCGGGCTACCGGATCTGGGCGATGATGCGCGGCTTCGGCGAAGTGGGTAATGGCGATCAGGCCGTAAAATGGTTCAAGGATCGCTTGAAGGTTTACCCCTTGGCCACGGGTCCCCGCGAACACACCGCCGTCAATTGCTCCGGAATCGGTGCCAATACTCTGCCTCCAGAAGACGGTTCAGTGTTCACGATGTTGAACGAGATCATCCAGTATGAGCCGACGGAATTGTTCGACAAGGAATTGTTGGGCCGACTCGCCACGCTGGGCATTGAAAAGGGCAAGGCCTTCAAGCCGGACCAGCGGATGCAAGGCATCTTCGACACGGCAGCCAGGCAAGGCGTCGCCATGTCGCGGGCAATCGTTTACGCATCGCGCGATCCGGAAATTAAGTATTGGCCGAATCGGCATTGGGAAAAAATGTTCATTCGCAACACCGAGTTCGTCGCTGACGGCCACAACGACATCGACGCCCGGACCCTCTGGCACTACCAGGCGATTTGCGTTTCACCGAACCTGCTTTCTACCACAGCGGGTGTTGGTACTGCCTACTTGACCGCGTTCAGAGATAAAGACGGCGCCTATTTACTCGGTGACAAGAACTATCGACTTCGCGTGCCGGCCAAGCCGCCTGTCAAACGCTTCTGGGCGGTAACTGCCTATGACCCAATCAGCCGAAGCCTGCTCGGTTCGGGAGGGAACATCAACGTCGGCAGCACGGGTAAACCCGACATCAATGCCGATGGCTCGGTGGACATCTACTTCGGCCCGAAAATGCCAGAAGGGAAAAAGAACTGGATCAAGACAGATCCTGACAAGGGCTTCTTCGTCGTCTTCAGATTCTATGGCCCACTCGAAGGCTACATCGAAAAGTCATGGGTCCTCAACGACTTTGAGCTGCTGGATTAGGACAACGTGACTGGGGCTTCCCTAACGTGGCTGTGGCTTCCAGCCGCAGTTCTGCTGCACACTGCGGCTGGAAGCCACAGCCACGATCGGTATGAGACCAACGACTTCACAATCACATCAATTACCAATACAGATCATCCATAAGAAAGAAAAACCATGAAAAACCCAACACGATTGATCGCAGGTTTGGTTGCAATTATCGCCTGCACCACCATGTTGCCGAGTGCTTCGGCTCAAACCTTTCAGGAGACCTATTTGGGGAAACTTGAGTTTCAGGGCCAAACCATTACCAAAGAGACGGCTGAACTTTTGCATCGCCGGCTTCTTCAGCAGCGGGCCACTCAACTGGTGACCTGGGCGATGCCGATGATGAATTTCGAAACGCTTTATCCGGCCCTGCTCAGCAATTTCAAGACCTCCAACGGGTTGGATCTGTCTGACACCGACATCTTCTTTGGCCTCTATGACGGTTATGACGGCGTCTATCCGTACATGACCGCGAACGTGACTACCCCTTACACGCTCGCGATGTCGGACCTGTCGAAGACCGGGCCCGTGGTCGTTGACCTGCCGCCCGGGGCGATCTACGGCGTGGTCGATAACGCGTGGATGCAGCCCATCCACGAGATCAATGGCAAGCCGGGAAAACTGTTGCTGGTTGGGCCGGGACAGAATTACCCCAAGAACTTCGATGGAAAAATCATCCAATCCGACACCTTCCGAGTTCTCTACTTCTACCGTGCGCTCGGCACCGGGGATGAGGCCAAGAAACTCCGGACAGCCGTGAAGGCCTATAAATTGTCGGACGCCGACAATCCGCCAGAAACGAAGTTCATCAAATATGAACCCAAATCGGGCGACAAGGTCGCGCTGAACACCCAGCCACGCGACATGCGGTTCTGGGAACTGGTGAACACCTATGTTCAGCGTGAGCCGATGGCGGACCGCGACCGCTTCTTGTACGCCTGGCTCAAGGATCTGGGCATCGAAAAAGGAAAACCGTTCAAGCCGACTGCTCAGCAGAAAGAGATTCTGCAGCAAGGTCTGGACGTTGGCATGGCCATGTCGCAAGCGATCTCCTTCAACAAAACCAGGGAGATGTTCCCAACATCACTCTATGGCAAGGATTCCGGTTTTGAAGACGCGATGGCCGGGATGAATCCGAAAATCGATATGCCGACCTACTCGCAGTTCAACGAGCGGGCATCCTACGGTTTCGAGGCGACCACCACGTCGGCCGGGATGGTCTCGCGAGTGGCAGGCCAAGGTTCAGCCTATCTGGGCAGTTACTACGACGCCGACGGCAAAGCATTGATGGGGGGCAACAACTACAAGCTCCACATCGGGCCCAATCCACCGGCAGCCAACTTCTGGTCGGTCACCGTCTATGACATCGAGAACCGATTGATCATCCGCAACGAAATCAAACGGTCGGACCGTTCATCCCGCACCGAAGGTCTGATCAAAAACGCGGATGGATCGGTGGATCTGTACTTTGGACCGACCGCCCCCGAGGGCAAAGAAGTGAATTGGGTTCAGACCAACAAAGGCCAGTCCTTCTTCGTCTACCTGAGGCTCTATGGTCCAGAGCAAGCTTACTTCGACCAAACGTTCCCGATGACCAAGATCGAGCAAGTGAAATAGAGAATACCGGAAACTAACGTGGCTGTGGCTTCCAGCCGCAGTTGGTTAGGAGAACGCTGCGGCTGGAAGCCACAGCCACGTAAAGGCAACGAAGTCAAAACAACTAATACGAGAGTAAAGAACAGGAACATAAAAATGAAACAAATATTCCAAACGAAATCAGGGCCTGTTGTCGCAACGCTTCTGATGACTTGCATTCTGTGCGGCACAGCCAAGCTGGCTGTCGCTCAAGTAGCGAAGGACACGCAAAAGCCCAAGATGAAAATGACCACGGATATTCCGGAGTCGATCATCACCCCGGACAAGGTGGAGACACCGATCGGCACCCTCGAATACTTCGACGGAGTTCCGATCGGCGGCACCAAGGACGCGCTCTACGACTATGTGGACCGCGCCCGCGCGGTGCAGGTCTACATTGAAATGATCCCCGCCGTGTCCACCTACAGCCTCCTCCAAGGGAGCCGGGACATGAACATGGGCGATTCCAACCAGATCGTCCTTTGGGAACAGCTCGGCGACTCCAAGTCGCTGGTGCTGACGTACAACAACACCTCGCTCTACACCTGGGGCTTTCTCGATCTGGAGAAGGACGGCCCCACCGTGATCGAGGTCCCGCCCGATGTGCTCGGAATCCTCGACGACGGCGACATGCGCTACCTCAGCGACATGGGTGCGGCCGGGCCGGACAAGGGTAAGGGCGGCAAATATCTGGTACTGCCTCCCGGATACGAAGGTGAGGTGCCGGACGGTTACTTTGTCGTCAAATCCACCAGCTATGTGGTGTGGAACTTTATGCGGGGTTAGAAGACACAGCCGCAGTGGATAGAGCAAGACAACGAACAATGAAAGCGAGATGAAGATGATTCAACAAGCAATGATGGGTATCGGCCTGACTCTGATGCTGGCGGTATCGACAATGGCCCAGGAGCAGCCGCTGGCCAGCAGCGTCAGTAGTACACAGCAAGCGGATCCGCTGGGATCATGGAATGACGGTCCGACCAAAACAGCGATCCTCCAGTTCGTGCAGGATGTCACCAAAGAGGGTGGCCCGAAGTTTGTGCCGCCGGAACAGCGGATCGCGACCTTCGATCAAGATGGAACCTTATGGTGCGAACAACCGGTAGTGCAGTTTGAATTCGCTGTATATCGCATTAAGGCGATGGCAGGCGATCATCCCGAATGGAAGGAACAGGAACCGTATAAATCTGTGCTTGCCGGCGACATGGAAAATCTCGTTGACGATCTGCTCAACGGCGGACATGAACTTCTGAAAGTGATCGAAACGTCCCATGCCGGTATGTCGGTGGAAGAGTTTGACCGTCACGTCAAAGAGTTTTTTGCGACCGCCAAACACTCGAAATTCGACGTGGCTTACACACAACTCGCCTACGCACCGATGGTTGAGTTGCTGGCTTACCTGCGTGCCAATGGGTTCAAGACCTATATCTGTTCCGGCGGCGGAATCGATTTCATGCGAGTCATCTCGGAAGAAACCTATGGGATTGTTCCGGAAAACGTGATCGGGACTAACGGCCGAAATGAGTTCAAACAGGTCGATGGCCAGTGGCAATTGTTCAAGACGGCAGACCACCTGTTCTTCAATGACAAGGCGACCAAGCCCACGGGAATTGATTTGCACATTGGTCGCAAACCGATCTTTGCAGGCGGAAACGTTCGCAGCGGTGGCGACATCGGCATGTTGACGTATTGCCACAGCAACTCTCTGCCTTCATTCCAATTGCTCGTCAATCACGACGATGAAAAACGCGAATTCGCGTATGCCGAAAAAGACAACGCTTCGCTCAAGCAGGCTAAGGCGCAGGGATGGAACGTCGTCAACATGAAGTCGGATTGGAAGACCATATTTTCAAACGATTAACATGAGGGCAATCGGGGAATACACGAAGACACTGGAGAAATATCCAAATCCAGGCTCGGCGAGCCTGAATCCCAGATGAACACCGGGTTACTACGGTCCGCTCAAGGCCTTCCACCACAAGACCTGGGTGCCTAATGACGTGGAGCTCGTGAAGTAAGAGCCAAGACAAATCAATCAACCAAACCAATGAAAACAACCAAACCAAAATGAAAACAATGATACTCGCCGGGGCCTGCCTGCTGGCAGCAGGTTTGACTGGTACGCAGCATGCGGTGGCCCAGGAAGGCAATGCCAAGCCCAACATTGTTCTGATCAATATGGACAACTTCGGCTACGGCGAACTGGGTTGTTACGGCGGGGGTATTCTCCGGGGTGGCGCCACGCCGCGCATCGACAAGCTGGCCACTGAAGGGATGCGGCTGTTGAATTACAATGTCGAGGCGCAATGTACTCCCAGTCGCGCAGCGCTGATGACAGGCCGCTATGCCATCCGCACGGGGAACGGTTCAGTGCCGCTCTCATCCCCGAAATATGGCTTGACCCAGTGGGAATACACCATGCCGGAGATGCTGGGCGATGTCGGTTATGCCACCGCCATGTTCGGCAAGTGGCATCTCGGCCAGACGGAGGGACGCTATCCCACCGATCAGGGTTTCGATGAGTGGTATGGCATCCCCAATTCGACCGACGAGAGCCTTTGGCCATCGCAGGAAATGTTCCAGAAGTATCGGAAATTGGCGGAGAAGACCGGCAAAAATCCATTCATCAAGCAAGAGCACATTTATTCAGCCAAAAAAGGCTCACAGCCAAAAGAGGTGAAAGTCTACGACCTGCAGGCAAGGCCAGAGATTGACCGGGAAATCACCGACCTTGGCAAAGAGTTCATGACACGCCAGGCCAAAGCCGGCAAACCGTTCTTCCTGTATCTGCCCTACACCCAGACGCATATGCCGGTGTTGCCGAGTAAGGAGTTTCAAGGCAAGAGTGGCAATGGCCAGTGGGGCGATGTGCTCATGCAGATCGATGCCTATACCGGTGAATTACTGGATAAGGTGGATGAGTTGGGTATTGCCGACAATACTATTTTTATTTTTACCTCGGATAACGGCGCCGAGTGTATCCCCGGGTACCAGGGATGGAGCGGCCCATGGAGTGGTTCCTATTTCACGGGTAAGGAAGGGTCCTTACGGGTGCCATTTATTGTCCGCTGGCCCGGCAAAGTTCCGGCAGGCAAGATCTCCAACGAGATCGTTCACCAGTTTGATCTGTTCGCGACATTGGCAAACATTGCCGGTGGTAAGGTGCCGACAGATCGTATCATCGACAGTAAGGACATGACGGATTTCTTCCTGGGGAAACAAGAGGAATCCGGTCGAGACGGCTTTGTGATCTATGTCGGCAACGATATTCACGGCGTGAAGTGGCATAACTTTAAGATGATGTTTAAGGAGTTCGAAGGAGGGCTGGGTAGCGGGAAGCTGAACGTGTTCCCTCTGCCTCACTTTCACGACCTCTATAGTGATCCTAAAGAGGAATATCCCGTAACCAAAGCAACGGGAGGTTCTTTGTGGCAACGTTGGGGGTGTGGGCCGATTCTGACAGAGCATCAGGAGTCGCTGGCCGCAGAACCACCGATCAAACCCGGTACTCCTGATCCATACGTGCCGGCAAAAAAGAGTAAATAAGACCGCCTGGATGGGGAGACCGCGCCGGAGAGAACATCCGGCGCGTTTTCCTATCCTTGGAACCTGCCCACCCGAATCACGTGACCTTTCGCTTCGCGAAAGAGTCGTCCTCCGTCGCAAAAGCTATGGCGGGACAAGCTGTCCTACACCTTCTAATCATCCAATCAACGCCGAACAACCACTGGCTGCAGAACCACCGATCAAGCCAGGTACCCCGGACCCATACGTTCCAGCGAAGCAAAACAAATAGCAATGCGTGAAGTCGTAGCACTGGCAGCTTGCACTACGACAGTTATTTCCCGCTCGTTCTAGGCACCTTCGATGAAGAGGTTTCGCGTTTCCCGCCCGACAAGGTTTCCTAGTCGGAATAACCGCGTCCGCAGATCGCTTTCAGATTGCTGATCGTCCATCAATCTGCATCGTCGTATCAATTATGACGATAGCGACTGAACGGCGGGTTCCGCGAGAGTACGTGCGGTAACTTGGTATTTGTTTTTGGGAAAGAGACCGAACCGTCTTATCCCACTAATCTGCAGCTGAAAGCACAGCCACTACCAGTCACGTCGCAATCAACTTGATCGCAAGGAAGCGAAGCCGTGCTAGGTTCACATCAAAAAAAGCTTCTGTTGTTGACTCTCGGGCTTTTCATCGGCGTGCAAGTCTGTCTGTCCGCATGCTTACCCCAACAAGCGGCTGCGCAATGCGACGCTTGCTGCGATTCACTGTTCGACGCGCCCGACTGTGGTAGCTCGTGTTGGGAACGCTCCACTTTGTCCGGAGACTGGTGTGGCCTGAGGTCGTGCCTTGAGGATAAAGGTTACACGTGGGACATCTACAACACCAATTTCTACTCGGGCATTACAACCGGCGGACTCGAGCAAACATTCCGTTATCGCGGCCGGGTCGATATGCTCCTCAGCATCGATGGAAAAAAGGCTGGCTTATGGGATGGTCTGACGATCAACCTGCACGGTGAGTCGGTGTTTGGCAGCTCGATCGACCAATTTTCTGGAACGCTTCTGCCAGTCAGCACGGCGCAAATACTTCCCGACGGAAATCGCTCGGTCACGGCGCTCACGAACGTTACTTTCACGCAGGCACTGAGCGAGTCCGTTTTGGTGCAGGCCGGAAAAATCAATACCCTCGATGGTTTCATTCAGCCGTTCACTGGAGGAGCAAATGGCATCGACGGGTTTCAAAACCTTTCCTTGTGTTTCAATCCAGTCCTCGTCACGGCGTTTCCCTACTCAACTTTCGGGGCCGGAATGGTCGTACTCGATGAAAATCAGGAAGCTGTCTTTTCGGCATTCGTCTACGACGCCAACAATACGCCGACCGTGAGTGGCTTTGATACGTTCTTCGACAATGGAGTGTCGATGTTCGCTTCGGCGACCTTGCCTACCAAGCTGATGAACAAGCCTGGGCATCAGATGGTTTATGGTTTGTACAGCAGCGGGACCTACAATAGCCTCGACCCCAATCCCTATTTTGACCCAGGCCAGGGAGTGGTTTTAGCAAACCCTGACAAGACGGGTTCGTGGTTGTTGGCCTACGCATTCGACCAAGCTCTCTATGTTTCGCCCGATGATCCAACACGTTCCTGGGGTGTCTTCGGAAACGTCGGAATCGCAGACGATAATCCCAACCCATTCAATTGGGCTGCGAACATTGGCGTGGGTGGTTCCAATCCAATCGGCAATCGCCCTCAGGACACGTTCGGAATTGGCTACTTTTACGCGGGTGTCAGCGAACCACTGAAACAGCTCGCTCCGATTCTCTTGCCACTTCAAGACGAGCAGGGCGTCGAGATGTTCTACAACGTCGGCGTGACCCCTTGGTGCCACGTCACGGCAGACCTGCAAGTCGTCGAACCGGCGCGCTCGCGTGTCGATACAATGGTGATGTTTGGGTTGAGAGCCAAGTTCGATCTCTAATTCGGCACTGTTCCTGCGGCGTTTGATTTGGGCCGCTTTCAACCACCAGTCTGCACACGGATTGCTCCCGGCATCGTGAGCGGACTGTCAACGTTTTCTCGCTGATTACCCGGCATGACGCCGTCGTTCTGAGCCAGCTTCTCATCGAAAATCACTCATTTATCACTCTTCTTGAGGGATGGCGGCGTCGGCAGACTCCCTAGTATTCTGAGTATTACTGGGCCGTGCAATCGTCGGCCCGTGACTGGCGTCGGCAAGTGTCTGGGGCTTTCAGCCGCAGTTCCAAATAACACTGCGGCAGGAAGCCACAGTCACGATCACCCATTTCAAAACAGGAACTCTGTCATTGATCGGGTTACAACGGTTCTCCCGCAAACTTGATGATGATCGTCTTGATGGGCGAGCAGGAAAGATCATTACGCCGACGACATTGTTTTTAATGATGCTGGCGAGTCGCGAGGCGAATGTCAAAGTTGCGACGTTGGGCGCATGAAAGGACCAGAGCTGAGGCAATGCCGGATTTTTGTGCGGCATTCCAAAAACGGGTGGGTGACAACGAAGTTTGCTTGACCAGTCGATTTCACGCGGCGCGTAGGAATCGCGCCCGAAGCAGGTCGAAATTGGCACGACCGTACATTTGGCGCTTCATCATCTTTAGGCGGCTAATGTGGCCCTCCGATGCGCCGTTATTCCAAGAAACGGTCAAAGCTGCCCTAACTGCTGCCAAGTCGTTTTTGAGACCTTCGGCGAATTGCCGTATGCTGGCAGGCACATCGTTCTTGGTTGCTCGCTCAAGCCAACCGTCTAGCCTTTTTCCTTTGCGCTTACGGAGCATTGCAATGAACCGTCGGACGAGTTTCCAGGTAGACTGAATTTCGTCACACTGCGAAAGAACGGCCCGTCTGACAACTGTCTGCTCATCATTTAGCTTGGATTTGTCTTTGAACAGTAGCCACGATACTTGTGTAACCGAGGGCGTTTTGCGAGCGCGAGCAACTCCCGACTTGGATTCGCCAGTTCGCCAGCGTGAAACAAAACGATTGATGCTTGCGTAAGATCCCTGGAAACCATGGTCCTTGACTTCTTCCCAAAGAACACTGGCATTGTGACAACCCGACTTCCATCTTTCCCAAAGGTAGTTTTCGAACGGATCGGCCAGACTGCGGTAGGCCCGAGTCGCGCGTTCCGGAAAACCGTCTGCACGCAGATACTTCGATACTGTCTCACGGTGGATGCTTAGCTTTAATGCAATCGATCGAGCCGACTCCCCTTGTCTGTCAAGCTCTCGAATCTGGTCATAGATTTCGAGACGCCGCGCTCGGCATGCCGTCTTTTGCGCTTCGGCCTTTGTCGTTCTTTTCGGTTTGGTCTCATTGGCATCTTCCGTAGACTCAGACTCGCTCTCTGTCTCGGCTAGAGCTTGTTTCGCAATGGTGGTTACCTGTCGGGATTGACCTTCGAGAAAACGCCCGAAGGCATCGCGAAGGTTCTTCACGAGATGGAACCGATCGGCGACTTGCATGGCATTGGGAGCGCCTTCGGTAGCTCCCTTTCGATAAATATCACCCCGATCTCGGCTGATAATCTCGACACCATCATGATCTTGAAGCCACTGGGAAAACGATTCCGACGTGCGCTCCGGGAGCAATTCCACGGGACAACCCTTCTCAAGGTCACAGAGTAGCGTTCCGTACCGTTGGCCTTTCCGGTAAGCCCAGTCATCGACTCCCAAGACGCGTGGCGTCGGCCTGCAAGGAACGGGCGTATTACGAATCACACGGAGCAGCGTGTCGGCGCTAACCCGAATCCCCAATCGCTCGGCCAAGCGAGTTCCAACCTCGCCACCGCAGGCAAAGCCAATACAACGCATCGCCAGTGACAGTCTTTCCGTTCGCCGAGCATGCGGGGCTGCTACTGTCGGCTGCCGTTCAGCGAAGATTTTTCGTGAGCATTCATCGGTGTCGCAGAAAAATCGGCGTGTGGACCACATGATTTGGACACTGAATCCTTGCCAAGGGAGATCCTTCAATTTGCGTTCGTATTTGCTATGAACACGTCGTGACGATTGGCCGCAGCAAGGGCACACACACGACGGCGCAGTGCTTCGCACATTAAGACGGACAATCTGCCGATCATCATCGACCTCAACATCTGACACACGCAGACAATCCTTATTGGGTATCATCGCACGAACCCGCATAGTGCCTCCGTTCGAGAAGCAGGTTCGTCATCCCTAACGTTAAATCATTATCCCATCCAGGTAACTACGAATGCTATCGCGGATTCGGTTCATCAAGTTTGCGGGAGAACCGTTACAACCGGCCATCGATGATCGGGTTTGTACCGGCCAGTTATTGGATTGATTGTTTGAGTTTTACGTTGGTTGTTTTCATTTGCAAGTGTTATTTTCGTTCGGCGACCCGGTGATCGGGTTTGGCCGGTTTTGATGTGCGTCCTGCGCCCCTCATTCGATAGCTCTTGCCGGTGATTTGGATCAAGGCAGCGTCCTGTAAGAATCGGTCGAGGATGGCAGTTGCTGCCGGGACATCTCCGATCAGTTTCCCCCAGTCTTCCAGAGGTCGATTGCTGGTCATGATTGTGGATCGCACCTCATGTCGACGCATGATAATTTCAAACAGATACTCTCCGCTGCGTTTGGGAAGATTTTTCATTCCCATGTCGTCCAGAATCAGCAGGTCCGTTTTTAGATATTGATTCATCACCCGCTGATGTCCTTCGAACGCCTCGTCGTGAAGCAAATCGCGAACACAATCGAAGATACTTCGGTAGAACACAGTGTAGCCAGACTTGATCATCGCCAGTCCCAGGGCTTGAGCAATGTGACTTTTACCGACACCTGGAGGTCCGACGAGCAACACGTCTTGGTGGTTGCGAATGAACTGGCCAGCGGCCAAGTCGTAAATCGGTTTCTTTTTGATCGAGGTATTAAAATCCCAGTCGAAGTCTTCGAGTGTCTTCAGCTCGCGAAAGGCGGCGGCCTTGATCCGGCGGGCGATCTGGCGATCGTGCCGGACGGCCAACTCGTCCTGGAGAATCAGTTCCAGAAACTCGATGTGTTTAAGTTTCGATGACATGGCTTCTTGAAGTCGGACATCGAGACTCTGAGCCAGTCCGCTGAGACGAAGCTGTTTCAATGAATCACGAATGGCTGCACTCATGATGGCGTTCCTTTCTAAACTGGTGAAGTGAATCGAGTGAATAATCACTCAAGGGACGAATCACCGGATGGTGTTCGATAAACTCAAATTGTTGTTGGCCGTCACCCTCGGGCTCGCGTTTGAGCAACTGGCGAATGGTTCTCAGTCGATAGGCCCCGTGGACCAACGCCAATTTGCAGGCAGTTTCCAGGGCCTGGCTGTCGTACTTGTGTGTCAGTGCCTTGAGTCCCACCAGAACTCGGACAGCCTCCACTCCACGGGCCTGCACCGTTGCGTCGGCCCAACTTCGTGTGTGAGGTCCAATCACCGCAATCTGATTCAGCAGATGTTTGGCTCCCCGTTCGACGGCCGAGAATTTTTCAGTTGGGATGTGCTGATGAGAAGTTTGAAACCGTCCCGGTTCGACTTTGGCGTGGACCGTAATTTTTTCCCAGCGATCATTAAAGATTCGCACCAGGTGCGCGTCCCAGCGCACCCACAATCGTCGCCCCATATATTCCGCTGGGGCCGAGTAATACGCCTTGTCGACTTCCAGATGACCATCGCGACTGACAACCCGACGGGCTTCCTTGAAACAAGGGAACCGGCTCAGCGGCAATGGCAACAAGGCCGGTTGTTCGACTTCTCGAAACTGTTTGCCCACTTGTTTCTTGGTTGTGCCGTGGATCCGTGTGTCGGCCACTTTGGCTTCCCAGTCCAGTAGAAACTCGTTCTGTTCCGCCAGGCTGGTAAACGTGCGTCCTTTGAGGGCATTATTCTTGGCGTACTTGACGCTGCTTTCGACCTTGCCCTTGTGCTCTGGACGGTAGGGTTTGGTCGGTAGAATCACCGTGCCGTAGTGTTCGGCAAACGATTGTAGTTTCGGATGAATCTCGGGATCGTACCAATCGGCTCGAGCAACCGCGGCTTTCAAGTTATCAATCACCAGTCGCCGGGGCGCACCGCCAAAATATTGAAACGCGTTTTCCAGGGCAGCCATGAAGTTGTCCGTTGTCTGGCGATAGACAACCTCGCTGTAAGCCTTGCGAGAATGACTCAAAACGATTCGAAACATCCAGGTTCGTCGTCGCTTGCCGTCTGAGTCGACAACCCAGGCTCCGGTTCCAAAGTCGACCTGGGCCTCTTCACCGGCTGCGGTTTCAATCCGCCGAAATGGAAGTGCCCGTGACTTTCGCAAGTTGCGAATGAACCGCCGAACGCTCGAATAGCTGGCGGTAAATCCGTGATCGTTCTTGAGGTCCTGAAAGATTCGCGTGCCACTGAGACCCTGCTCCAACATCTCCAAGATCACTTGTCGAAACGGCTCACAGCAGTTCTTCGGACCGGGGCCGACCCGGTGATCGGGTTTGGCCGGTTTTGAATCTTCTTCAGACACATACTTGGCCACCGTTTCCCGGTGAACGCCGACCAACCGAGCGATCTCGCGATTGGAATGTCCGGATTCACTTAACGTACGAATCGTCGATATTTCAGCCATCTTAAGTCGTCTTGCCATCGGATCCCTTCAGCGTTCTTAGCTAAAGGGTCAACGCAAGAACGCTCCTCTTCAATGGCCGGTTTTAACCCGATCCGATGTGGACGGTATAACCCGATCCCTGACACTCTTCGATGGCCATTGAGATTTACGAAAACGTGGAAGCAAAACTGCTGGAAGTCAAAGCCAGCGGCAAGCTGTCCAAAGAGGACTACGAGCACTTCGAGCCGGCCGTCAATCGGATGATCGAATCCGCGGGGAAGATCAAAGTCCTGTTCTGTATGCACGACTTCCATGGCTGGGAGATGGGCGCGATTTGGGAAGACACGAAATTCGCGGCGAAGCATTGCCGTGATATCGAAAAGCTGGCCATGGTTGGTGAGAACACTTGGGAAAAGTGGATGGCCACAATCTGCAAACCGTTCACGATGTCGACTATTAAGTACTTTGATGCTGGCGAAGAGCAGGCGGCTCGAGAGTGGTTGACGTCAGAGGCCGCGATTGAAAGAGATCAGTGAGCGACTACGTCCAGGCGACGGTTACCGTCTTATCACTTGTGAACCCCGCGATTTGTGCCGCGATTTTCTCGAAGATCGCCAGCAGTGAATCGGGCAGTGCGCGGATTGCGTCTGCGACCAAGGCCGCACTGGTGATCGTCGTGATCCTTTCGCTGGCCGCACTCGGCGGGGCACAGTTACTGAAGGCGTTTGGTATTTCGTTGTCCGCCTTCAAGGTCGCCGGAGGCATGGTGCTCGTATGGATGGGGTTCATCATGCTCAAAGGCGACTCATCACCGACATCATCTTCGGACGCTGCGGACGAAAAGAAGTCGGAACCCGAAAGTCCCTCGCTTTCGCCGCTCATCCTGTTTGCGGCGAGTCCTGGCACGATCACCGGCGTGATCACGCTTTCGGTAGCGAGCGATTTGAAGCAGCGGACTACCCAAGAATTCAGCGATTCGCAAACAGGATGCTGGAATTGAAATCTGACGATCCTCTGGCAATCAGTCTCCTGCTTAATGCTGAGACCATGACGCTGGTCTGGCATCTTCACCAAAATGATGAAAGAGAGGCATTCAAACGTGAACAGGTGGTTGTCAGTCTTTTGAAACGTCTGGATCTGGAGCAGATTGACGAGATCGACAATTTCTATGTCAAGGCGAATGTATTGGATCCCCTGACACAGGCCGCCTTCTTTGTCCTGTCAAAAACTGATCTTGAGGAGGCCCTCCGCGTCATCGATTTTGTTGTTGCTTGTGAAGAAAAGCTGCTCGCCGACGCTGACTCTTTCGAAGTTCATTCCCTCAGTTTCAATCTGGCTGAAACACTGGATCGCCGCGCACTGTTGCAACTTCGAAACGGTGACCGGAAAGCGGCGATGGCCGACTTTCAGAGAGAATTGGCCTTACTGCAAAAGCAACTTGAAATAACCCCCAATTCGGTGATGGCCAACGAAAAGGCCGGCCGGGCAGCGTATAGCACGGCACGTCGATACTTGGAAATGGAAGACGTCGACTTGGCGTTCCGGTTTTCGGAAATAGCATTGGCATATTTTGATGACGCACTTGAAATTGACAGTACCCGTTTTACTGCCATTGCAATGAAAAGCATGTTGCTGTCGCTCCGGGGTGAGCTGTTGATCCAACAGGAAAAATATGAGGAGGCCGTGGAAGCCTTCACACTGGTCAGCTATGTGGCTCACCAGGGTGATCTTTCCCTCAACCCGGCGCCGTTGAGGATTGCCTACGCGCTGGCCAAGCTCGGCAAAGTCGACGAAGCCGTAGCCGCGGTCGACGAAATGGCCGTTGACGCTCCGCCGAAGATTCGTTTTCCGCTGGCCCAGATTTTGGCGGTATGTGCTCGGCAGGTTTAGGAATCGGATCAACTGGCCGAGGAATTTCGAAAAGAGAGGTTTAATTCCTATTCCTCGCGGGCGATTGATCTGCTTCGCGATCCAGAGGTGCTGGGAATGGCCGATTCATTGACACTGCTTCAACATGACAAGGATTGGGACGCAATCCGCGAGATTTCAGAATTTCAATCCCTTTTGAGTCTGGCAAATTCTGAACCGCGAGACGGAAAATCAACGCATTGATGAACACAGTCAAAAGGGACCATGCTACAGTCCACCGACGACGGGTTGTCCATTTTGTGCCATGCGCATTTGTCGAGCCGTTTCGGTGAAGTCAACGAACTGCCGTTACGCGCCGGTGTTTTGTCTTCATAACGTGCTTTTGTCTGGGTGAGGCGTTCCACACGCAGCAACATGCGCCTATCACGCTGAATGGTGTTACCGACTCCACGTATTCGTCAATCAATGCGCTGCATTCTTCGATGCATCCTACCGCACGAAGAGAAAATCGTTCGTGCGGACGGAGAAAACAACGCGGCAAGTTACACGCGTCGCGAGTCCTTTTCGTGTCGATTACTTTGGCTTCCGGGTTCGACTTTCACTTGGGCGCGATCGCCACCAACCAGTTCGACACGACTTTAATCGAGGGCCAACTTACTGAATCCCTCCGTTCGCCAAACCAAATCTAAGTCTCATCATCTCAACTGCGTAACATCACATCACAAACGAATAGACAACGACGAAGATAAGCAGCAAGGGATATGCAATGCGGGACCAACGACCGACCATTTCCGCCGTCTTCTGCTTCTGTTTGCCGATCATGATGGCGTTCCATGCGGATTGGAGCAAACCGGCAAATACCATCAAGGTGGACAGAAGAATGAAGCTGTCCATGCGAGTGACGTAAGACACACGTGGGAGGAGGACCGTAATGGCGAACAGGTAGGCAACCAGCGTCAAAAATGCCGACGTGGAGATGCCGATGTTCGTGCCAGTTTCACCGGGAGCGATCCAACGTGGCAACCAGGACATGACGACGATCAAACCGAGCGGGATAATCACCTTCAGGATGTAGTACATCGGCCGCCGAACGATTTTGATTCGCAATTCGAATCCTGCCGGCCCGGGATGGCCGTTATAGAGGGAGTAAGACTGTACCATAGCCTTATCCGACACAACGTCGAAGTCCGGGAGAGAGAATGTTTCCGCCGTCCCGGACGTCGCCCCACTTTCGGTCACCAATGGGACCATGCGGACGTCGTTCTCGAGAAGTCCTGCGGCAACGATGTGAATCGACAATTCCTGTTGATCGAAGGGGAAGTCTTGCAGGCTCAACGGCTGTGAGAATCGCCCCCAGATTTTCTGTCGGTAGACGACGGTCCCATCCGGTTGGATTTCGACGTATTCCGGATAGGATCGCCATATCATTTGCTGTCCAATGATGGTCAGTCGCGGATTCCATACGTCAGTAAGCCCACGAAGTTTCGGACCCGGGCCCTCGTGCGCGAGCAGCGGATTGTTCCATCGAGCCTGGAAATACACGCTGGCGGCAAAGCTCTGATCAGCCGAGTCGACTTCATCGACATCGATCACATAGATCCCCACCTGGACTTCCGTCGGTTCTCCCCAAGCGGTGGGACGTGCCAATTCGGGCTTGGGCTCTTCGAGGATCACTGAGGGGGTCGTTGCGTCCGACAAGCCAGTCCCGGGATCGGTCGTGCTCTCCTCCTGGGCAGTCGCGGAGCGAACCGAGAGCACAAGCACTACAAGTACCAGGAGTTGCCGTTTGAGAAATACAGGTCGAATCATTTTATCTTTTTCAGGTCTTATTTCACCAGTTCGATCTCGCCTGGTCGCCAGGTGTTGTCGAACCATGCCTCGGTGGGGCTGTAGAGACGCAAGAGACAAAACCACGACTTGCCGGGAACCGTCTGAGTCCAGTTCGCCTCGTTGCCGACCGGAGCCTTGGGACCGAAGTAGAGATCGATCGACCCGTCTTCGTTGGGGATCAACCCCCCATCCTTGAGGAACTGACAGTTACCGCCGGGATAACCCTTTTTCCAGTAGCTACCTTCATAGAGGAACTCATCTTGATTGCGTTCGTCCCTGAGGAGGGCACGTGAAGTGGCATTGGCCACCGCCACCGCCTCGGTCATGATTTTCTTCATCCGCGCGTCCGGGGCAAAGGGCTTGCCCTTCTCGATACCGATGGAGGCGAAGAGCCCGCGCAGCTCGGGGTCAAGCACTTCGACGGGTTCCCGCTGGATGACGTTGTGGAGCTCCTCGTAGAACTCGAAATTATTGGCATGAACCGTGTTGAACGCTTTGCCGGAGCCGCTGATGAATTCCATCTCGGGCGGCTTGGCGGCTTTGGCGAGCGGGTAGATTTTCAGGCCGTTTCTCCACATCTTGGCAGCAGAGTCAGGCTTGCCATCGACGAGGAATCCACGCAAGGCCACCCAGTTCAAGTAGCTGGTGGACTTGGCAACGACGTAGGTCTCTCCGTTGATTTCCTGTGCCTTGCCACCGATGGGACCTTCAAGGTCGCCCTCGTAATCCGGGGGCAGGATCAGGTACTTGCCGCCTTTGCCCCTGTCCGGTCCAGGCGCGCCCATGTCGATCACTAAGCGGAAGTAGGCGTCGTTCACCGTCCCCGGGCCGGCCCCGGCCGGAATTTCAACTACCGTCGGGCCATCTTTTTTCAGGTCGAGAAAGGGCAAACAGTAAACGGTGCTCGTGTTGCCGGTGAGAAACAGGTCCTTGCTGTCCATCAGATCGTCAAAGTACACGACCTGGTTCGAATTCTTCGCACCGAGCGAAGCCGCGCCGAGCCGAAGTCCTTCGATGGAAGCCGCGGGAATCCCGTTCAGGAAGGCCTCACTGGCCGGTGAGAAGTCGAGGTAGTCGTAGACCAACTGGGACGTCTCCTTGGTGGGGATGCCATCGAAGTACTCGAGGGTGCCGATTCGAGTCTCGACGCGGTCTGGCGTGGTGATGGTTTCGGGAATGTCCGTCGTCATTTTCATCTTCGGCGACTGGGCCCGGGCCGGAGTGGAAATGCCAGTCGAGAGTAGCGCGGCCGCGATCGTAATGGCCAGAATAAATTTGATCTGCTTTGTTTTCATCATGTGTCCTTTATTGTTCACTGCCCCGACCTTCGATAAGGTCAGTTTGAGTTTCCAGGTTCCCGTGGAGGTTGGCTATACAAAGTCGCAACCCAGATGTGGTGCATGGTTTCAAGCACTGCCTTGGGATTGCCTTGTGGTCGACGCCCGAATTCAGCGCTCAGCAAAGCCGTGTCGTGTGCGTTCAAGGCATTGGCGATTCGTCTCGCGTGGAGCGACTTGGAAATGAGGCCTTCCCGCTGTTGCGCTTTGATACGGGCCTCGACTGCGTCGTCCCAGGCTCCCGTGAACGCTGACCATGTACGTTCGAGGCGTTCGTCGAGTGGTGCGGCTTCCGCGACCGCTCGGAAAATTGGGCCATGATCGACGCAGGTCTGAATTACCCCCACTTGTGATTCCCGCATTGCGGCGATTGGTTCTCCTTCACCGCTTATCCACGGATGAGCCGTCTGGTGCATAACCGCTTCAACCTCTATCAACAGCGATTCGATCAGTTCGTGCAGATCCTTGAGATACTGATAAAACGCCGGGCGACTGAGAGTTGTGTCGCCCATCAATTCGCCGATTGTCAGATCACGAAAGTTGTGCTCCCAAAGAAATCGGACGGCGCTGTCCATGATTTCTCGGCGGGCCTCTTCCGAGGAGTGGCGGCGAGAGCGTTTTCGCTGCTTCGGTGAAACACGGCGAGATTTCCGTGTCGATACTGACATGGATTCGGTATCGTAATGACACGCTGTCAGAATGTCAAATGGGGCCATTTTGTTGTAGTTCGCTATCCTGTGAATCGGGGCTCGAATCGGTGGCTCAGGGTTGAAGAAACGACTGGTCTTTTGTTTGATTTTGCCTCGGTATCTTGATCTCGTTGCCACGCGTTTTCCGGAAACTCAGGAATCTCTGTCGTGCTTTTCCCGCTTCTTCATTGCGTCTCGAGTTGGTGACGCCGTCGTGTTGACCCTGATGTTGCAGCCGTTTCTCAATTGTTTCTCTGCGATTGCTAACTGAGAACCACTTGCATCCTTACGTCTGTCCTCAGATTTTCTGATCGCATCAAAACCGATTCCACTGCCGCAACCGTTGCCTCTTGACGGTCGAGAGGATGCTGCGGATTGGCGACATGATCCGCCGGTCATGTTGAATCCGTACAACATTCCCTCAACAAAACACTCGTCTGCGCGTTGGCACGCAACTTGCCTGAATGAACAATGGCAAACGCGAAGATTCGCATTTGCCCGGCAGGTAACCCATCAAGCCGGATTCGTGAATCCTAAACGCCTCAGCTCAATAATTTTCGAGACATCACCCGCCTGAGAGCCAACCATCGACGCGAGGACTGGCGGTGCAAAACAGAATTTCGCTGAATTGATGGAACCGGCATTAATCAGATGTTTGAAATTGCCATTACCTCTGGTCCGCGACCATTTCCCACAAGTTGAATGAACATGATTCGCAAACTCCTGACCTATTCCTGGCAAAACGCATCCGCTGCCGACGCGAATCCGAACCAGATACGCCTGTTTCGCCGGCATATTGAGAAAGAAATGGCTCGCGTCGACCGCAAACGCTCGGAGTCTTTCGCATTGTTGACGTTTCGCTTTCAACCTGCACGCCTGTCAAGAATGGACGCCCGAACGGTTTTTCAGAGTTTCTCGGAGCAATTGCGAGTCACGGACGAACCGGGGTGGGTGCCATCGCGACAGATTGCCGTGTTGCTTCGCGATACGGATCGGCCAGGGGCGACGCTTGTCGCCCGGCGATTGAACGAGATCCTGACGCAATGTCATCTCTCTTCTCGTTTCGAGTTGACGGTGTATCCGGGCAACGACTCGAACGCAGATCCCAGTGAGCTCCAGGACCGTTCAACTCAAGCGATTCAGCAACCGGGTTCCTGTCCCGTCGTGGGAAATCCGGTACTAAGCGACTTGCTGCAAAGCCGTACCACATCCTTCACGAAACGCGCGGTGGATATTGTGGGTGCCATTACCGGTTTGACCCTCGCTTCACCGGTGATCCTGACGGCTGGTGTGTTGATCAAATGGACATCGCCGGGGCCGGTTTTTTTTTCGCAGCAACGGGAAGGGAAAGACGGACAACATTTTACCATGTACAAATTGCGAACGATGCGTGCGGACGCGGATCAACTGCAGCAACAATTTCGGCATCTGAATGAGCAGGATGGTCCGTCATTCAAAATCCAGGACGATCCCCGGATCACGCCGATCGGAAAATTCCTGAGAGGCACATGCCTGGATGAACTGCCACAACTCTGGAATGTATTGCGGGGCGAGATGTCACTGGTTGGGCCCCGCCCTCTACCGATTCGTGAATCCCGGCAGTGCCTGCCCTGGCAACGCAACCGCCTGCGAATCAAACCGGGGCTGACCTGTTTCTGGCAACTGGACGGAGGCACCAAGGTCACATTCGATCAGTGGATGCGAATGGATCTGCAGTATGTCAAGAGACAAGGCGTGTTCACTGATCTGAATCTGATATTCCAAACCATCCTGACCGTTCTTCATCTGCGTCCTGGAAAGGACGCTCCAGCGGAGGTTACCTACAATGAATAATCAAAACGAATACGGCATGACCATTCGCGACGCGGTTGACTCGGTTCTGCGACATCGGAAACTCGCGGTCAGGATCTTTCTGGCTGTCATGGCACTCGCGATCGCCCTGGTTTTCCTATGGCCGCCCAGCTATCGATCGGAAGGCAAACTCTATGTCCGGGCAACGGCCAAACATCTCTCCGAAGATCCAACCGTGACCAAGGATCAAATGATCTCGGTAGCTCCCCCGGCCGAGCAGGATGTCAATTCGATTGTCGAAATCCTGCTGAGCCGCGAGATGGCCCAACGTGTGGTCACGCGGATTGGGGTGGAAAAACTATTGGACATTCAAACTACCGGGACGACTTACAACGTGGAGTCGATTCCCCGCACCAGAAAAGGTCAGAAAGCAATTTCCAGAGTCATGGATAATCTGCGGATCAGCACGCCTGAGAAAACGACGATTATCGATGTCTCGTATGATGCCAATAGTCCGGAAATTGCCCGGCAGGTCGTTGATATCGTAATGAAGGAGTACCTGGCGGAACACATCAGCGTGAATCAAACCGATGGTTCCTATGATTTCTTCAAGACGCAGGCGGAAAAGCTGAGCAAGGAACTTGATGATTCCTCGGACCGATTGAAGTCTTTGAAAAACGAACTTGGATTGGCCACGATTGACGGTAAACGCAAGATGCTGGAACAACAAATCGCAGATCTTGAATCGGCAAAGATATCTACCATTCGCGAACTGTCGACCGCTGCCGCACGCATCGAATCGTTGAAATCGAAGATGGATAACCTCTCGCGGATGACGACGCTTTCCGAGATCTCGGGTTATGCCAATACGGCCCGGGACAACATGCGTAACGAATTGTACAAACTGCAGGCCAACGAAGAAAACCTGTTGGCTCAGTACACCGCAAAGCACCCGTTTGTCAAAGCGGCCAGGCAGCAGGTAGAAAGACTGAAGGAAATCCTGGCCGAACAGTCCGAAGAAAGGACTCAGGTCGAAACCGGTGCCAATCCCACCTATCAAAAACTGGAAGCGGATTATCTGGCGGAACAGGCTCTGTTTGATGCCTTGACCGCTCAGAATGCAACACTGGTCGCTCAGCACCAGGAAGTGCTGGGTGAGTTGAAGCGGTTGAATTCATATGAGCTTGATATCCTGCAGTTGGAACGCGAAGTTGCTCAGGCGGAAACCAGTTATCACAACTATCTGGAGCGGCTGGAACAGGCACGCATGCATGACGAACTGGAAGGTAGCCGAATTTCCAACGTGCAAATCGTGCAAGACGCGACTTACGTCTCCAAACCGGTGGCACCCAAGAAGGGACTGATTCTGGCATTGGCAATGATCGCGGCGGCAGGGGCATCGCTTGGCTTCTGCCTGCTTAAGGATTCGCTGGTGCCCAGTCCAACGGAAGCATCGGCAACGGCGTCGGCGGAGTTCAACTTTGAAGTGCCAATTCTATCGACATTGCCGAATATGCGTGACGCGACTGCCGTGCCGACTCATTCGCCCTAGCCGGTCTGGGTAATTCCTGGCCTGGCCGACGGTCGGCATGCGGCGCGTAAGCTAAATTTACGATGGCCAAGCATAACCTACCCATCTTCCCGGGAATTGGATTCCGATGAACCAGCGACTGTCACCAGACAAAGCCTTTCTGTTTTGTTTTGTGATCTGCCTGTTGTTGGTCTCGGTACCGGCGAAGAATTTCACCTACTTTGTTCCGCCGATCTATCTGTTTTTGCAGTTCTGGTTCGGTAATCAGCGGATTGCTCTGACCACGCTGTTGATCACGATCGGTGCCGCACTGGTTTCGATTGTGGCCGTGAGCTGGGACTATCTGGGCGGTCGGGACGTGAATCCTCCGGGGATCGCGTTTGGGCTGCTCACGTACCTGCCATTGTTCGTGATTCTGGCAGAGAATTTCAGGCGGCCCATTTCGGAACCCGTCTATCGTACGATGCACCGCACGATCTGCTGGTACATGATCGTCCAGTCAGTCATCGGAGTAGCCCAGTTCGCAATCAGTCGTGATCCAGATGCGGTTTGCGGTACGTTCGGACTGTTCGATTTTCTGAATGGTGGCATCACGATCGCGCAGGTTTACTTCACATTTACGATGTTCATCTTCATGTTGTTTCTGGCGATCGGTCCTCAGGTTCTGCTATCCCAAGTCGCCCTCGGTTTGGCGTTGCTTGCTTGCGTTCTGGCCCAATCCGGACACCAGACGATCTTTTTCGTTGGTGCGGTGGCGATCGTTGGGCTGGCCCATTTTGGCCGACCCCAACGAGTCATCGCGTCGGGACTAGCCAGTCTGGTTCTGGTCGGACTGGTGTTGTGGGTGTATCCCAACACGTACCAAAACGCGATCGGCTGGTTTGAGAAAACCGTCATGGATGAAAACTCTCCCAAGCGACTGGCGATCAACGGTGCTGCGGAAGCATTACGAGAGCCCAAAAACCTGCTGATAGGCACTGGCATCGGGCAATACTCCAGTCGGGCGGCATTGTTCGCCACCAACGACTATCTTCGAATCGAGCTTCCGGATCTGCTTTCCGGCAAGTCGCAGTATTACAAGCAACACTTGCAACACGCCAATGCCGTATTCGCCGAAACCGGGGAAGAGAGCGCATTGAGCAAGCCCTATTTTTCCGTGTTGAGCGTAATCACGGAGTTTGGTCTGGGCACCAGCCTGATTTTGCTGCTGATGCTGGTCAACACTCTGAAACGCAATTTTGATTTGTCGCGCGACGAGGATACCCGCCGTGCCCGATTCGGCATGGTGGCCAACATGGGACTGATTTTCTTTATCTTGTGCTGCCTCGTTGAAAATTACGCCGAATTTCCGCAGGCGGTATTCATGCCGGCGTTGTTGTACATCTTTGCCGGTTCCCGATTCATTCCATCCACCCAATTTGAGCCCCGTTTGGAATCACGATCCATGCGACCGAATTCGTTACCGGCAGGTGTCAGTCCGTAGTTTTTTCATGACGACTTCCAACCCCAATTCAGGTAAGGACAAGTTCCAGCGTCCCAAGGTGCTGTTGCTGGCCTATTCGTGCATGCCCAGGCGGGGGTCAGAGCCGGGAATCGGCTGGAATCGTGCGAAAGAGATCAGCCGGTATTGCGACGTGTGGGCGATTTGCAACGAGCAGGGTTGTAAAGGCCCCATCGAGTCCTATCTGGCGTCGAATCCGGATGAGCGAACGGTCAACTTCGTCTATGTGCCGCGCGATCGACTCGATCTGACGCTGGAGAAGTTGCCCGGCCTGTTTTACGTTGGTTATCGTCAATGGCATCGCCGCGCCTTCAAGGTAGCCCGACGTCTGCACGAGGAGATCGGTTTTGACTTGACGCATCAGACGACATTTATCGGATTTCGAGAACCGTCGGAACTGTGGAAGCTGGATGTTCCGTTTGTCTGGGGACCGATCGGCGGAACCCATAATTTCCCAACCCAGTTTCTTGGTTCGCTGCCGATAGCGGCTCGAATCAACGAACTGACACGCAATCTAGTCAATCAGATTCAGATTCGTACCAACCGGAGAGTTCGACAGGCTGCGAAACAGGCGGCCAGGATTTTTGTGGCTTCGCGTCATGCGCAATACGATTTCAAGAGAATCACTACCCGAAAAACGAAGATCTTATGCGACGTAGGTATCCAGGCGATTCCGGATTTTCCTGCCCGGCCGCCAAGCGACACCCTGAAGATCATCTGGTCAGGTGTGCTAACCGCTCGCAAGGCGCTGGATATCGGCCTGGAAGCGTTGGCTCAGGTCCCCGACTCGATCGCCTGGGAATTGAATGTCCTGGGCCAGGGCCCGATGTATTCTCATTGGCAACAACTGGCATGTCGCCTGGGGATCCGGAAACGAATCCACTTTCACGGAAACCTGACTCATGCCCAGGCCATGACGCTTTCAGCGATGTCCGATTGTTTTCTGTTTTCCAGTCTACGAGATACCACGGGCACGGTTCTGCCAGAAGCGCTCAGTCTTGGTTTGCCCATCATCTGCCTGGACCATCAGGGTGCGGCGGACTGCGTGGATAAAACGTGCGGGATCAAGGTGCAAGTCTCGGATCGCCAGACAACGATCCAGGATCTTGCAAGCGCGGTGACGGCGTTCGCACAGGACCGCCATCGCTTGCGCGAGATGTCGAAAGCTGCTCGTGAACGAGCGCAATCGTATCTCTGGTCGAAACAGGCGGAAACGCTGGCTGCAGCGTACAACGAGGTATTTGCCGACACGGGCCAAGCCGTACGTTGCGATGTTACCAACTCCGTTGTCAACACTTCGGCCAGCCCGAACCGGGACCGTTGCTCGGGTCGGTCAAGTCTGCCGGGGTCCGCTGACGGAACGTTTTCAGCCGCTCATTCAAACACGCTAACACCAAGAAAATGACGTGATCCGCAAAGTCAAAGCCAACCAGGAGCATCATGAGGTCGAGCCTTCCGAGTCTCGCCGCCAGACCTCGGCAATCGCGCCCTGGAAATGGCTGGTTGTGTTGACCGATCAGGCCTTGATCGGTGGCAGCAGTTTCGTCACGCTGATGCTGGTCCAGCGATCGGCTGGTGATGCCCAGCTGGGGATTTTTTCGCTGGCGCTGACCCTGGTCTTTTTCATCATTGCCAGCCAGGAGTCGCTGATTACCACGCCATTTACGGTATTCGGTTGTCGTCTTGGCGAGAAAGAGCAGCGAGAATACAGTGGCAGCGCCCTGCTGCAATACGCTTTGTTCGTAACTCTATTCGCCGTCGCCTGTCTGACCGTGGGGTGGGCTTTGTCGGCGATGGAAGACGGTGCCGAGTATGCTACCGTGGCACTGATCCTGGCCTGGGTGGTTCCCGTCTGGCTACTCAGAGAATTGGCACGGAGGATTTCCTTTGCGGCCATGGATATTGGATCCGCTGCGACCGTCAGCTTGACCACCGCCGTCGTTCAACTGGGTGTCGTGGTGACTTTGTTCAGCAAAGGATGGCTGACCGCCAACTGGGCGCTGATCTCAATCGGCATCGCCTGCCTGGCGGCGGGTGGTGTCTGGCTTTTCAGAAATCGCCATCGCTTTTCCATTGACATCAAACGCTTTGTTCCGGATTGCCAGATCAATTGGGAACAGGGCCGCTGGATGGCGGCCAGTCAACTGACGTCGGTTGTCGCCATCTACTCCATTCCCTGGATTCTGGCGTTCTTTGTGGGGGTTGCATCGGCTGGCATCTTCGCCGCCTGCGATTCCATCCTCAGGCTGGCCAATCCGATCATCCTGTCCATCAGCAATATCCTCACGCCTCAGGCGGCGATCGCATTTACCCGGGGTGGCCACAACGAAGTCGCCCGGGTCGTCCGACGGACCACCTTGGGGTTAATGGGATTCATGGCTCTCTTTCTGACGGCCGTGGTGTTGTTTGGCGGCCACGCGTTGATGTTCCTTTTCAACGACAGCTATTGGGATCATCGTTGGATTCTGACCGTCATGGCCTGCAGTCAATTTGCCACGTTGCTCAGTATGCCAGCGGCCCGAGGCATCCTGGTGTTCGAACGATCGGATATCAACCTCAAAATCCAGATAACCGGACTATTGATCACCGTGGTTATGGCCGTCTTCATGGTTCCCTGGTTGGGCGTGCTGGGTGGAGCGTACAGTTACCTGTCGGGCAGTGCCGTCATATCGGGACTCAGTATTCTGGCATTCCGTTTGCTGATGAAGACCGACGCCAATAATCCGTCTCGCGACCAAGGACATTCCACCGCTATCTCACCTGTATCAAGCACGCCCGTAAGGCTTGAGGCTGGCGATCTGATGGGTGAACTGGCGGAATCTTCCCGATGAAAATCCTGCTCTGTCACAATTACTACCGGCAACGCGGCGGTGAAGATATTTCGTTCGACGCCGAGTGTCAAATGTTACGTGACCACGGCCATCAGGTTGTAACCTACACTCGGCATAACGATGACACGAGGCATGCATCGCGTTTATCGACGGCGGTGAACACCGTCTGGAATCGTCGAAGTGGTCGGGAAATAACGGAACTGATCAAGAAACACCGACCGGACATACTGCACGCAACCAACACGTTTCCGTTGCTGTCTCCGGCAGCCTTATTTGCCGCCAGACGACAGGATGTGCCCGTGTTATTGGCGCTCCGCAATTATCGACTGATTTGTCCCAAGGCGGTCTTGCTGAAGGACAACAAGATTTGCCACGAGTGTGTTGGCAAGCGGTTTGCAACGTCGGCCGTGCGAAATCGCTGCTACCGCGACAGTTTTTCCGGGTCCTTCGTTGTCGCTTCCATGTTGGCCATCCACAAGGCGATGAACTCCTGGAATCGGGCTGTCACTCGGTACTTTACGCTGACGCAGTTTGCCAAACGGACATTCGTCGATGCGGGCTTTGATGCTGACAGGATCAGCGTCAAACCCAATTTCATTGATGCGTCCATGCGGCCCGCCACCCCATCTGAAATTCGGCACGAAGCCGTGTTTGTCGGACGTTTGTCTGAAGAAAAGGGAATTCGGTCGATGTTGGAAGCATGGCAGAACGTTCCTGCCGATTTCACACTGAAAGTGATCGGCGACGGTCCATTGGAACCCCTGATTCGCGCGGCTTCCAGCGGTCAACCCAACATCGAGTATCTTGGCCGTCTGGAGCTGGCTCAGACGTTGGGGGTGATTCGCCAGGCGGCCATGCTGGTCATGCCCTCGATCTGGTACGAAACGTTTGGCCGCACCATTATTGAAGCCTATAGCGTCGGTACACCCGTCGTGGTTTCCCGCATGGGGGCCATGCAGGAACTGGTCAAGGACGGGGAATCGGGGGCTCTGTTCGAACCGGGCAACGCCCATGATCTCTCTCAGACGATTAATGCCCTGATCGATACGCCTGAGCGACTGTTTGCCATGCGGGCCGCGGCGCGTCTGGAGTACGAGCGAAACTATACGTCGGCCATCAATTATCAACACTTGATCAAGCTGTACGAACAGACGATTGCGGATGCAAAACTGCATTCGGAACCACCGAAGTTAACAACCAACTCCCCGCGACTGACGGCGGGTGGTGGCTTGGCGACATCCGGCGTCGTCAAGAATACCTAGCGTTCAGTTGCTTTTGGATACGACAATGTGTGGAATTTGCGGACATTTGGAAATAGAAGCCCTGGTGCCAACCGCCGAGCATGTCATTGACGATATGTGTCGACGACTACGCCATCGGGGTCCCGATGACTGCGGCACATGGCGAGGCGGGCCTATGGTGCTGGGCCATACCCGACTATCGATCATCGACCTGTCCGGCGGTCACCAGCCACTGCCAAACGAAGACCGAACGGTCTGGGTTTCGTTCAACGGAGAAATTTACAACTTCCAGGAACTGGCGCAACGCCTGAAGTCCCGGGGCCATCAATTCACGACCCACTCGGACACCGAAGTGCTGGTGCACCTGTATGAGGATCTGGGACCGGAATTCGTGACGGAATTGAACGGAATGTTTGCTCTGGCAATCTGGGATTCCAAACGCCAGCGACTGGTACTGGCCAGAGATCGGATGGGACAGAAGCCCCTGTACTGGACGCATCAAAACGGCCATTTTGTATTTGCGTCCGAAATGAAGTCGCTACTTGCTCATCCGGGCGTTGAGCGTCGAATCGATTTGAACAGCGTTTCGCGATACTTTGGCGTCGCCGCCGTGCCGGCACCGTATACGATCTTCGAAAAGATCTACAAGCTACCGCCTGCGGGTCGGTTGATCGTGGAAAATGGCGAAATCCGGGAAGACACCTATTGGAAATACCCGCTGGGCAAGGCAACAAGCGAAATCTCGTTTGACGATGCCAAGCACCAGCTTTCGGATCTCTTGCGCGAAAGCGTTCGTAAACGCATGATCAGCGACGTGCCGCTGGGAGTATTCCTGAGCGGTGGACTGGACTCCAGCCTGATTGCTGCTTTGATGAGTGAAATTGCCCCTGGACGAGTAGAGAGTTTCTGTATTGGTTTTGATGACGTCAAATACGATGAGTCACGACATGCGGACCTGGTTGCCAAGCACCTGGGAACGGACCACCATCATCGTCGTCTGGATCCAGCCGCGGCGATCAATCTGATTGCCAGACTTGGTCAACTGCTGGATGAACCACTGGCGGATGGTTCGATTGTACCTACCTATCTGCTTTCTCAATTCGCCAGAGAACACGTGAAGGTCGCTTTGGGTGGCGACGGCGGCGATGAACTGGTTGCGGGGTATCCTTTGTACGCAGCTCAACGAACGATGCGTCGTTGGAATGGTCGGCGTGGACGCAAACTTGCCGGCGTTTTTCAACGCATGGTGGATCGTTTGCCCGCGTCGGCAGATCGTCGAAAACTGGTCGTCCGTTTGAAGAAACTTCTGATGGTGATGCAGAATAAGCCGGGAGTCGATCGTCATTATGCCTGGAAAGGCGGTGTCGGCACACGGATGCAACAGAAGTTGTTTTCCGAAGAAGCCTGGGCCGGAATTTCTCCCGACACGAGTCTCGATCGCGCACGGTATTATGCGTCGCAATGTGAATCGGATGATATCGTTGAACAGATGCTCTATCTCGACGCAAAATTGTTCATGCAGGATGTGGTCTTGACCAAAGTGGATCGCGCTTCGATGGCCGTTGGCCTGGAAGCCCGGGCACCTCTGCTGGACCATACGGTCGTTGAGTTCATTGCCGCGTTGCCAGTGGAATACAAACTGAAGGGCATGACCACCAAACATCTGTTAAAAGAGGTGGGTGCTCAATGGCTGCCAACGGAGATCGTATATCGTTCGAAACAGGGATTCGCGTCGCCCGTAGAAAACTGGTTGCGAACGGATTTCCGGCCCATGCTGGAAGACCTGTTTGCCGAAGATCGTGTGCAGGCCGCTGGATTATTTGATCCGCAGACGATTCGAAACATGATGAATGAACACTTCAGTGGACGCACCAATTGGCATCAGGTTCTCTGGCCATTGTTCATGTTCGAATTGTGGCGAGACGAATACGGCAGCGGGCAACCTTCAGATCAAGATGCCAATCAACCGGCCCTGCAGCTGCAATGAACAAACCGGGTTGCCGCGTGCTTATCATCGAAACAGTCTCTGAACGATTCGCCGATGTCGGCTCGCGTGGCATGTCCCCATTCCTGAGTCCAATAGAGTGATCGCCATGACAACATCAATGACATCCGATTCCCGCACCAGCAGTCGGCCGCTGGTCTACGTTGTCGTCATTACCTACAACGGGAAACGCTTTCTGAACCGGTGTTTTTCGACGCTGCTGAAAACGGAATACGACAACTTCCGCATCCTGCTGGTTGACAACGAATCGTCGGACGGATCGGGCGAGTATGTCAAGCAGCATTTCCCATCCGTGGATGTCTTGCGTCTGGATCCCAACGCGGGATACGCGGGTGCCTCCAATGCCGGCATTCGATACGCTACCGAACACGGCGCCAGATACATTTGTGTATTCAACGATGACACCGGCATCATCGATCCGCGTTGGCTGTCTGTAGCCATTGATTATTGTCAGGAACAACGACAGATTGGGGTACTTGGATTCCAGGAGATTGCGGATGAGTCGGCCGCTGTAATACCCGATGCGTTCGAAATCGAAGACACGCATGTGGTGGTTGGATTTGGCCTGGTTTATCGTGCCGCGATGTTTGCGCAAATTGGATTGCTGGATGAAGTCTACTGTGTGCTGTCCGAAGAGGATGATATCGCGGCTCGGGCTGAGGCGGCCGGATACCGTTTGTGTCTGTTGAATATTCCGATTTTTCATGCCGGGGGAGGCACCAACTCGTACAAGTCCTTACGCACGGCCTATTTGCAGATGAGGAACGGGTTGCGATTTTGCATCAAGAACCGTGGCATCGTGGCAACACTGTGTCGGGCCGTTCGCACACTGGACGTGGCCTGTAATCCCATCCCGATTTCAATCGATCAGAACAACCCGGGCCATCTGCGCGTCCGCAATCGAGGCAATATGCTCGTCAACATGTGGCTGTTTGCCCGAGCCGTTATGTGGAATCTGGTTTATCTGCCGCAAACCCTTTCCATCCGCCACTCTGACTACCAGAAAATCCGCGTGGCTCGCAAAGCCGTTGGTTCGGTGACGAACCGGTAACGCGTTACAACCCTTCCACATCTGTTGCCCAAACCGGGTCGCCGGTTTTGTTTTTGCATATCTGTTTTATCTCGGAACGGGGCCTTTGAATCTGACCCATATTAGTAGGAAAAGGTGGTAATTCTGCCCGACCCGCACCGTCATCGCGGAGCAGATGGTTGTGTCGAAATTCCCGTCAATCTCTGTTCAAAATGCCCTTACGCGTAGAGCTGGAAAATGTCATTGAGCTTCCTGGAATCGTTTCGAGACAAATCGGTATTCGTTACAGGCCACACTGGGTTCAAGGGTTCGTGGCTGTCACTTTGGTTATCCCGACTCGGTGCCAGGGTCACCGGTTACGCTCTGGAACCACCGACGAACCCCAGCCATTTTCACGTCGCAGGCGTCGAAGAAGTGCTTCTAGATCACCATCTTGGTGACATCCGGGATGAGGACAAAATGGCATCGGCGATGCGTGCCGCCCAGCCCGATCTGGTCCTGCATCTGGCGGCTCAGTCGGTCGTTCGTCGCAGTTACGAAATCCCCAGGGAGACGTTCGACGTTAACGTGATGGGCACGATCTGCGTAATGGAAGCGGTGCGGCGACTGGAGAGTCCGTGCAGCGTTGTGGCGATTACCAGCGACAAATGCTACCACAACAAAGAACAGATTTGGGGATACCGGGAAGACGACGCGATGGGTGAGCACGACCCCTACGGCGGAAGCAAGGGCGCTGCGGAACTCGCGATCCGCTCCTATCGTCATTCGTTCTTTCCGATCGAGTCCTTTACCGATCATGGTGTCAAACTGGCTAGTGCCAGGGCGGGCAACGTGATTGGAGGAGGCGACTGGACGCAGGACGCGCTGATCGTGGATATCTTCAAGTCGGTCGCCAACAACAAGACGATTGAAATTCGTTGTCCCGGTGCTTTTCGGCCCTGGCAACACGTGATCCAGGCACTCAGTGGCTACCTGACCCTGGCGGGCAAGTTGCTTGACAGCGACGACCTGACCTTCTGCAGTGGATTCAACATCGGTCCTCCTGCGGGCAGCGAGTTGCCCGTTCAGGAAATTGTCGAGCTGTTCCTCAAGTACTGGGGATACGGCCAGTGGGAAGATGTCAGCCAGGGCCATCATCCGCACGAAGCTCACATTTTACGGTTGGCGATCGATAAAGCCATCTGGCAACTGAACTGGAAGCCGCTGTGGAGTACCCAGGAAACGATTCGCCGGACCGTGGAATGGTACCAGCACTATCTGAATGAGCCCCAGTCAATTCGCGATTTTGGATTCGAGCAAATCGAAGCCTATCAAAATTCGGCGCACGCTAAACCGGATGATGCGCTGGAATTGGCGGAGTTGAATGCGGACTTTCGCTAACGCCTTGTCGATCACCATCAGCCCGATTCAACGCTGACGATCGTCCCTGCCCAAAAGCTGTCCGGCGATTGGGCCAATCGAATGCGATTTCCAGTGCCTCCAATATTCGTCCTCAAGCTCTTGCTTTAACGTCACCCATGAAATTTCGTGAAACCAATATTCCCGACGTTTGGTTGATTGAGCTGGAACCGCGGCGCGATCCACGGGGCTTTTTTTCACGAACGTGGTGCCAGCGTGAACTGGAAGAAAACAACCTGGTCAGTCGCATCGTGCAATGCAATATCGGCTTCAGTCCGGTAGCCGGGACGCTTCGCGGCCTGCATCTTCAACAGGCACCCTACGGTGAAGAAAAGGTGGTTCGTTGCATTCGGGGCAGGATCTTTGATGTGGTGGTCGACCTGCGACCCGGTTCACCGGCTTTTCTGCGGACTCATGCAATCGAGTTGTCCGCAGAACAACTGACCCAAATCTATATCCCTCAAGGCGTCGCACACGGTTACCAGACCATGTGCGACAACACGGAGGTGATGTACCAGACGTCTCAGTTCTATCATCCGGATTCATGTGACGGTGTTCGCTGGGATGACCCGTCATTGGCAATCCAGTGGCCATTGACGGTGACTCAAATTTCAGAAGTCGACCGAACCTGGGAGTTGCTGGAGACCAGGACGGCATCGTTGTAGTTCGCCATTTCATATCGGGTTCCTGACAGGGAAACGCATCATGATCATCGTTGACACGGCACTGAAGAAACTGGAAGCCGCAGGAACGCCGATTCGGGTTGGCATTATTGGTGCGGGATACATGGGCCGCGGGATCGCCCATCAATTATCGACACCCATACCCGGCATGCGATTGGTCGCGATTTCGAATCGCACGCTCGATAAGGCGGTCGCCACGGTGGAATCACTGAGCAGGTGCGATGCCCAGGTGATCCGAAGTGATCGCGAGATCGACGGTGTCATCGAATCGGGTCGTATCGCGGTAACCGATGACGCCCTGGACCTGTGTCAGTCGGGTTGCATCGACGTCTTGCTGGAGTGTACGGGTGCCATCGAATTCGGCGCGGAAATCGCGCTGTCCGCCATCGAAAACGGTAAACATCTGATCCTGGTGAATGCGGAACTGGATGCGACGCTGGGGCCGTTGCTGAAGCACAGGGCGGCCCAGGCGGGTGTGGTGCTGACCAACACCGACGGGGATGAACCCGGCGTAGCCATGAACCTGCTTCGTTTTGTGGAAACCATCGGTTACCAACCCGTGATGGCCGGCAACATCAAGGGTTTTTACAACCCGTATCGCAATCCGGACACGCAGCAGGAATTCGCGAAACAGGCCAGGCAGAGCGCTCGTATGATCACCTCGTTCGCCGACGGCACCAAGCTGTCTATGGAAACGGCGATTCTGGCTAATGCCACCGGGTTTGGTGTCAACCAACGTGGCATGACGGGCTACGAAGTGGAGCATGTGAAAGACCTCCTGCAGCATCTGCAAGCGGAACCGCTGTTGCAACAGGGGCGAGTTGACTTCGTGCTGGGGGCCCAACCGGGCACGGGTGCCTTTGTTGTCGGTTACAACGACCATCCCGTTAAACAGGAATACATGAGCTATTTCAAAATGGGCGATGGACCGCTGTATCTGTTTTACACCCCTTTCCATCTGACTCATCTTCAGGCTGCCGTAACGGTGGGCCGTGTTGCCTGTTTTCATGATGCCGCCGTGACGCCCATCGGTCCTCCGGTGTGTGATGTGGTGTCGGTTGCCAAGCGAGATCTCCGGGCCGGAGAGACGCTGGACGGATTGGGCGGTTTTACCTGTTACGGCATGATCGAAAACGCGCCGATCAGTCGGCAAGAAGATCTTCTGCCCATGGGCCTGGGATTGGAATGCCGTTTGCTTCGAGATGTCCCTCAGGACCAGGCGATTACCTACCACGATGTTGAACTTCCGACTGGCAGACTGATTGACCGCCTGAAAATTGAGCAAAACACACTGTTCGAAGACGCGTTGAAGCAAGTGGAGTGTTGATTTCCTGAAACATCGTGATGAGTCAGTTCAACGCTTGAGAATCAAATCAAACAAGGCCTCCAGTTTTTCACCAGGGATCTCACCATGAAAGTTGTCCTGTTCTGTGGCGGCATGGGAATGCGGCTGAGAGAATACAGTCAGACCATACCCAAGCCAATGGTCCCCGTCGGGCATCGGCCAATCCTCTGGCATGTCATGAGATACTACGCCCATTTCGGACATACCGAATTCATCTTGTGTCTGGGGTGGCAGGGCGACGTGATCAAGAATTATTTCTTGAACTATGACGAATGTGCTTCCAATGACTTTGTTCTGGATGGCAAGGGGAAAGTCGAACTGCTCGGCAGCGACATTCAGGACTGGAAAATCACGTTCGTCGATACCGGGCGCAATTCGAACATCGGTCAACGATTGAAGGCGGTGCAGCACCACCTGCAGGACGAAGAAATGTTCCTGGCCAACTACAGCGACGGTGTTTCCGATGTGCCGTTGCCCAGGATGATTCAATACGCCGTCCAGACCGATTCGATTGCCACCTGTATTGGCGTCAAGCCCAAGCAGAGTTTTCATGTCGTCGATGCGGATCACCAGGGTTTTGTAACGGGCTTGACGACCATTTGTGATTCGCCGCTGCGGATGAACGGCGGATTCTTCGTTTTTCGAAATGAGATCTTTGACTACATGCAGGACGGAGAGGAACTGGTGCTGGAACCATTTCAACGTCTGATGCGAATCAAGAAGCTGACCCTGTTTTGTTACGACGGATTCTGGGGTTGCATGGACACGTTCAAGGAGAAGCAACATCTGGATGACCTGTTCCATGGCGGTTCGCCACCGTGGGAAGTCTGGAAGAAGCCGCGGGAACGCCAGGAGTTGCTCCAACGCAGTCTATACCCGGCCAATTTAAGCTCCGCCCAATGCATCAATCGATGAATCCGCTGATCAGCTTTCAACCAAAACATGTGCTGTGCATCGGCGCGCACTCAGACGATATTGAAATCGGGTGTGGCGGTACGTTGTTGCGGATCAGGGAATCGGCGCCCGATTGCAAATTCACCTGGGTCGTGCTGAGTGGTGATGAAACGCGGACGGTGGAAGCGCAAGCCAGTGCCGAGGCCTTTCTGGGCGACGGCGACTGGGAGATCCGCTTTGGGAACTTTCGCGATGCTTTGATGCCATTTGATGGTGAAAACGTGAAGGCATTCATCCATGCGATCGCCAGTGAATTTGATCCGGAAGTCGTTTTCACTCATCGATTGGAAGATCGGCATCAGGATCATCGTCTGCTTTCGGAGCTGACGTGGAATGCTTTTCGAAAACACCTGATCTTCGAATACGAGATACCCAAGTACGAAGGCGATCTGGGACATCCCAACATGTACGTTTCGATTCCAAAGCCGATGGTCGACTACAAGATTGACAGCTTGTGCAAACACTTCCCGACGCAAGCCGAAAAACCCTGGTTCGATGATGAGACATTTCGATCGGTAATGCGAATCCGCGGTCTCGAATGTCACTCGCCGTCCAGTTACGCCGAAGGATTTTATTGTCGAAAAATCATGATCTGAATTCCCATCCACTGCCTATACCCGAGCTTCCACTTCCCCGAGCTACCACTTCAACCTGATTTCAACCATGACCGATACCGCCGTTTTTGACTTGGCAACGGATGCCGCCCACCGAGTGAAGCCGTCAGGCATTCCGCGTCACCGTATCCTGGGGGTTCCGCTGAGCGCCATCAATTACGATCTGGCGATTCAGCAGATCGATGCCTGGATTGAAGACAGTCGACACGAATTCGTCACCGTTACGGGTGTGCATGGCGTGATGGAATGTCAACGTGATGCCGAGTTGCAAGCGATCTTCAACGACGCGGGGATGGTCACTCCGGACGGAATGCCCATGGTCTGGCTAACGCGAAGGGCCGGGTTTGATCACGTTTCCAGGGTTTATGGTCCCACGTTGATGTTGAAAGTATGCGAGCATTCCGTGGCTCAGGGGTATCGGCATTTTCTGTATGGAGGAAACGACGGTGTCGCCGAGGAACTGAAAGCCGAAATGAAACGACGGTTTTCCGGAATCCAGATCGTTGGCACGTACTGCCCACCCTTTCGGCAGCTTACGGAGGCAGAAGATGAAGACGTCGTCTCGATGATCAACGAATCGGCAGCGGACATTGTCTGGGTGGGGTTGAGCACTCCCAAACAGGAACGATGGATGGCCGCACACAAAAACAGAATCAACGCCAACGTGATGTTGGGCGTGGGTGCCGCTTTTGACTTCCACACGGGCCGAGTCAAGCAGGCACCGGGATGGATGCAGAAAAACGGACTGGAGTGGCTGTTTCGGGTGATCCAGGAGCCGCGACGACTCTGGAGACGATACCTGGTCAACAACTCCATGTTTGTTTTCAGCCTGTTGATGAATCGAATGGGTTGGGGGGCCTGATGGTCCGCCCTGCCCTTCTGAAATACCTGGTCTGGAAGGCGAGGCAAGTGGCGATGGATTGCGACAAAACGAATACACGTTGATCAAATTCCTCGCGTTCTTTGCTTTTGGAGTACTACGATGAAAAAGATAATCCTTGTCGCTGGCGGTGGTGGATTCATTGGCGGTCATTTGGTTCAGGAGCTACTGAAGACGGAACAGGCCCAGATTCGCTGCGTCGATATCAAGCCCTTTGAAAACTGGTATCAGGTTCACGAAGGTGTAGAAAATATCTCGCTGGACCTGCAATCATTCGACCATTGCCAGTCGGTTATGAAAGATGTGGTCGACGTCTACAATCTGGCTGCCGATATGGGGGGCATGGGTTTCATCGAAAACAACAAGGCGCTATGCATGCTTAGTGTGCTTATCAATACACACCTGTTGATGGCAGCCAGGGATGCGAACGCTCAGCGATTCTTCTTTTCATCCAGCGCCTGCGTTTACGCGGCCGATAAGCAGACATCCGCGGATGTGCAACCGTTGAAAGAGTCCGATGCCTATCCTGCCATGCCGGAAGATGGTTACGGTTGGGAAAAGCTGTTCTCCGAGCGGATGTGCCGGCACTTCCGGGAAGACTTTGGCCTGGAGACTCGTATCGCGCGATTCCATAACGTCTACGGTCCGTTTGGAACCTGGGACGGTGGACGTGAAAAAGCACCCGCTGCGATGTGCCGAAAGGTGATCCATGCAAAACAGACGGGTGAACACGAGATCGAGATCTGGGGTGATGGAAAACAGACCCGCAGTTTCATGTACATTGACGATTGCATTGAAGGCATTCGCAAAATCATGGACAGCAACATCGTGGAACCAATCAACCTGGGATCCGACGAATTGGTCACGATCAACGGTCTGGTTGACATCGTGGAGGGCATCGCCGGAATTTCGCTGAATCGAAGTTACAATCTGGACGCGCCCAAGGGCGTTAACGGCCGCAATAGCGATAATGCGATGATCTGGGACTTGCTCAACTGGGCTCCCGGTATCTCTCTGCGGGATGGGATGGCCAGAACTTATGCCTGGATCGAACAGGAGTATCGAAATCGGCTGTCGTCGGCACCCACGCTGATTACCCCCATGTCGGAGACGGTTGGGTCGAATATGACCGGGCAGGGTGCATAACCGAAGATCGTTGCGGATACGCGTCCAATCGAATAGAAGCGTCATCAAGAATGCTGCAAAGCCAGGCTGCGGTCGTCGACACGACTGCGGCCTTTATTTTTGGCTTGTTGCGATGCAAGACCGGGATTTTTCTGACATGACAGGTTGGAGTCCAGTCTCGCTGAGCAATAATGAACAGCTCGATATTCCGGCGGCAACCAATCCCATTGGTTGAGTCTCGGCAGGAGCCTTGGCGTTTGCAATGATCAACTTCAGTCCAGAGCCTGCGCCACATTCGAGCGCGATTTCAAGATGGCATTCCGCAACGATGGCATTTCGTGTTTTGAAAAGGTCTGCGGTTGAAAAGAGGTTTCGGTTCGCTTGATGACAGATAGACCCGATAGTGCCAGTCCGCAAAGCCTGCAGAGCATGTTGGATCATTTTGTGGATACAACCGAGGGCGAGGAAAAGGTTACCGTCGGCCGGTTGCTGGACTCTTTGAGCAGCCGCAGCCACGGTCCAATGCTGCTGGCTCCCGCGATAATTGCGATTTCACCTCTGGGCATGATCCCGGGTATGTCGATGGTGACCGGTACTCTGATCATGGTGATTGCTGTGCAGATGATCTTGTTTTCTGACCGGCCGTGGATTCCGCGACGACTGGCCGACTTTGAGTTTTCCCGCGACAAGTTGAAACAGGCTGTCAGCCAGCTGCGACCATGGATCAGCTGGTTTGAACAGGCAATTCATCACCGGCTCGGTTTCCTGGCCAGTGGGGTTATGGTCTACCCTATCGCCGGCCTTTGCATTCTGTTGGCGGCCACGTTTTACCCGCTGGCCGTTGTTCCCCTGGGTGTCGTAGTACCAGGTGGCGCCATCGCCCTGTTTGGGCTGGGGCTGACTGCTGAAGATGGCCTGCTGATCTTGATTGGTTTTCTGTTGGCAGCCGTGGCCGGCTTTCTGCTCTGGTCAAACTGGCCGTTCTAGAAGTTGTCTGTGGCCTGCTTCGTCCAGCTTGGGCATGTGGTTAACACCCTTACGCGGCACGCGGTTACAATGAAGTTGCGTATAACGGAACCTGGTGTGGTCTCAAACCTGAATTGACTTGATTCGCCCGGCCAACAACAGCAACAATCGACGTTGGGCGAATACTGTTGACCTTCACCTCCCGTTGAGCGACCGTTAGCTGGAGATCGATTCTCTGGAGTCTGCCATCGCGCATGAGCATTGTTTCATTACCGCAAACAAGGCCAAATGAAGAATCCATATTCGCCACCCGATTCGGAAGATGCCCTGGCGGCACGACCTGCCTGGGGAAACATGAAGTCGATCTGCTTGTTTGGCGGAACCGTTTTTGCTCTGGCCATGGCTTTGTTGTTTCTCTGGTTTTCAGCCTACATGCTGATAGCCCAGGCCAATCGCCATCAGGTTACTGCAGATCGTCTGCCGCCGGGAGTTCGAGCGTCGTCGGAAAGCATTGCCAACGCCAGCTGGGTTCTGGGGCTAACCAGTATGGGGCTGGCCTTGTTCACATTGATGGGATTGTGGTTGACGTTTCGCAAACGTTACCTGCTGGCCTGGCTGGTGCTGGTGGCCGTCGTGCTGACCTATGTCATCGTCGCAAACACATTTAAGCCGAATTAGAGCCTGAATGAAGGTCGAACCGGCGGTTGCTGTCACGTTTTTTCGGATTCGACCCGCAATCATGTGGGTCTGAAACTCAATTGAATCGGCTCCATTTTCTCCGATGGAGGAATCCCCCGTATCAACATGGCACATCAAATTTCTGGAGTTACCCGCTTTCACCTGGTCAGAGGGTTGCGTAACGATCCACGCCGGTTCATTCCGAGTAATCGATGACGATTCGTCGAGGTTGCCTGCTTCTTTTTTCAAGATCGCTGGTGTTATCGGAGGTTTTCTTTCGAGCGAATTTCTCCTGCTGCGATCCCTGGAAATCGGCGAAGCTGGCCTGTAAGGCTGTCGACAAAGCGTCTTCGGTGTAGATTCGACCGGTCTTTTTACCAAAGTTCTTGCCTTTCCTGGTTTTGGAGACACTACGGTCCAGGTACTCCCCGCCGGCTGAGGTGGATATGGCTTTGATGAAATCGGCACCCATGGGCAGTTCGTATACCAGGCGTTGAATACTCTTCTGGCCGTGCGGCAGTTTCGACAACCGCTCTACGTGATCCATTCCACCTGAATTACGGCTGATCTTCCGATAGAACTGATCTCCCTTGGCGGTGCGGAGCGTTTTCCCCAGGAAAGAACCGGACGGAATGACACGATTCAGGATCTCGTCCCGATTCTGCACCTCCCATCCGGCGCGGGCAAGCAAATCAAAAAGAGGTTTAACGTCGCGGGTCGTCAATAGCATTCCAGTCTGATAGCCACTTAAGTTGGCGAAGTGCCATTCAAATATCTGCTGAACGTCCTGGAACGATTTGACCTGTTCCTTTTGTTGTGCGATCGCGGTCGCGCCGCAGGTCAGCGTTGTCATGATCAGCAGCAGAATATGGATTCCGAATCGCGAGCACGGTTGCTTGGGCATAAGATGCTCCTCAAAGGTCGTGTGAAGAATGATCTGCCGGGTACGTCAATCATGCCCGACACTGGCACTGTGTCCTTTAAATAGTACCTCGACATTCTTGACGGGGTGCGCTGACACGGCCTCGCATGACAGACTGTTTGCGGGCCTGTCGGCTGTGGCATTAAGGAGGTTTGTAACGATTGGGTGGAATACGAGAGCTGCAACCGGCTGGCGGCACGATTTCCAGAATTCAATCTTCGAGTGCAACATCAAAATCCACGGGTGAGTGAATGCCGATCCATGACCTGGTTCATGCTGCAAGCTCTCGCAACGTCGCCGAATACAGTTTCATAATGCTGCCGGAACGCTCGTTTGATCGGTGGTCGAAAGCCAGGATGCTGCGGCCGCTGCGATTGAGGCGGGCCGGAAGTGTCGTAGAATGAGAGGTTTGTAAACGGCAGCAGTCAGGAAAGTGGGAGCGAAGATGCTACAGAATCTTGTGCAAACGTTGGTGATGTCGAAACCGGACTCACTGGCGCGTTCGTTCCAGCGGTTTGGCCGATGGGGGTTCCTGCTACAGATAATCGCAGCGGTGTTGATTCTGGTCTTGGCACTGTTCGTCTCGCTTTATCGTCCAGGGCCATCCGGCCTGGCGGCGACGCTCGGTTTTGCGGAATACATTGCGTTGGTTGGATTTGTCGCCTTGCTGTTCTCGGCCTTCCTGTTCTATCGCTACCTGCACTTGAGTGAAAAAATTGCTGATCCGGAGACGCGCCCTCCCAAAACGGCCGTCGTCGGGATCTTAAAACGGGGCCTGTTGGCCAGCGGCGTCGCGGCCGCGTTGTCGTTGCTGGCCATGTTGGCGGAAGTCGTCCGGTTGTTGATCGCGCTATTGAGCCAGACAGGACAGGCGGATTCGCCCGTGGCATCTGACGTGGAAGGTGGGCGACCATGCATTTCGTTGACCAACGTGGTGGGCCTGTTGGCGGATCAGCTGATCCTGATCGTGGCTTTGATTGCACTGGGCTTTACCGTGTGGTTGTTAATGAGGATTTTCATGATGTCAGGCTATGACCGCAAACGAAAGCGAGCGGAAGCCTGAAGAGGTAATCGAGTTGGCGATCTGGGCGGTCAGGAATCGCCAGCTTGCAAGCGGCGCACCTCGGCAATTCGCGACTGGGCGTAACCGCAATGGCAGGCGACTGGTCGACAACGCACACCCTTTAACGAGGGCAGCGGCAACAACTATAATTCGGACTGCAGCATGGAGAGCGGTGTGAGAACTGGCGTGGTGCGGAGACGGATGTCTTACTCAATTCGGATTGCAGCGTGTGTCGTTGGCTGGTTGGCGTCGATTTGCCCCGTTTTTGCGGACGGCAATTGGAATGCGGATTTACGATCCGACGACAAACGGCCCAACATCGTCTTTGTCTTTAGTGACGACCATGCCTGTCATGCCATTGGGGCGTACAACGGGTGGCTGCAGAGTCTGAACCCGACTCCCCATATTGATCGACTCGCCCGACAGGGGATGCTTTTTCAGAACAGCTTCTGCACCAATTCGATTTGCGGTCCCAGTCGAGCCGTGATTTTGACCGGCCAATTCAGTCATCTGAATGGCTTCATGCGTAATGGCGACAAGTTTGACGCCACCCAACCGACCTTTCCCAAGCGGTTGCAAGCCGCGGGCTACCAAACCGCGATGATTGGTAAATGGCATCTGAAATCGGAACCACGGGGATTTGATCACTGGGATGTGCTGCCAGGACAGGGCGACTATTACAATCCCACGCTGATCAATGCCGACGGCCAACGAAAAATCGAGGGGTACTGTACCGATATCGTTACCGAACTGGCACTGGACTGGCTCAAGGAAAATGGGGACGGTGAGAAACCGTTCCTGTTGATGTGTCAGCACAAGGCGCCACACCGAAACTGGATGCCGCCGCTCCGTCATCTGGATTTGTACAACGACGCGCAGATCCCGGTCCCGAGTACGCTATTTGACACACAACAGGACAACGCACGGTGCGTGCAATTGGAAGAAATGGAAGTGGATCGTCATCTGGATCTGGTCAACGATCTGTTTGCGGTCGATGAAGCGGTCGAAGATGCACGCACGGGCCAGTTTCAGGATCGGTCGGGAGCGAGAAATCTGAAAACGATGAACCCTCGGCAATTGGCGGCGTGGCAGGCGGCCTACGAGGCCGAAAATCGTCAGTTGCTTGCATCACGACCGCAGGGAGACGATCTGGTTCGGTGGAAGTACCAGCGTTACATCAAGAATTATCTGCGCTGTGTCCGAGGCGTTGATGATTCGGTGGGCCAGCTGTTGGAATATCTGGACCAGAGCGGTTTGCGGGACAATACGATCGTGATTTACTGCTCGGATCAAGGATTCTATCTGGGGGATCATGGTTGGTATGACAAACGATTCATGTATGAAGAGTCGTTGAAGATGCCTCTGATCGTGAGTTGGCCGAACGTGACCCGCCCCGGATCGGTGAACACTGATCTCGTGCAGAATCTGGACTACGCGGAAACCTTTCTGGACCTGGCGGGCGTGGAAATTCCAGCGAACATGCAGGGCCGTTCTTTGGTGCCGCTGCTGCGGGGCCAGACGCCAACCGACTGGCGTCAGGCCATCTATTACCACTACTATGAATTCCCTGGCGTACACATGGTGGCTCGGCATTACGGAATTCGCGATCAGCACTACAAACTGATTCACTTTTATCAGTTTGACGAATGGGAGTTCTACGATTTGCAGATGGACCCCGACGAGTCAACCAACCGGTATGACGATCCGCAATACGAGACGACGATCGCCCGACTGAAAAGCGAGCTCAACGACCTTCGCCGCCAGTACCGTGACGATTCCGATGTCAGCGTCGGTTCGGCCGAGTGGCAAACGCAGATGCTGGATCGCGCCGATACCAATCGTTGACCATCGAGTAGGGAGACCTGAAAAGGCTATCGGTCTGACAGATGCGATTGGATCTGTTGCCAGGTCCAGGTGTTGGCCACACTCTCCGGTTGCAAGCAGCCGCGGCGGGCCTGTTGGATACCGAATCGCATGTCGTCCAGGCCACCGGGACGGTGGGCATCGGTGTTGATCACAATGGCAATACCCCGCGAGCTGGCGATCATCAAATGGACGTCGTTCAGATCCAGTCGCATGGGACTGGCGTTCAACTCCAGGAACTTGCGGTGTTCCGCCGCCGCCTGAAAAACGGCATCCAGATCCACGTCATAGGGTGGCCGTTTGTTCAGAATCCGGCCGGTTGGGTGAGCGATCATGGAGACGTATTCGTTCTGGATGGCACCCACGATGCGATCCGTGATCTGCTCGCGCGACTGATTTTGTCCATAGTGCACGCTGCCGATAACCCAATCGGCCTGCGCCAAAATCTCGTCGGGCAGGTCCATCCCGCCCGATTCGAGGATATCGCATTCGATACCCTTGAGAATCAGGAAGTCGTCGTCCGATTGCTGATTCAACCGATCGATATCGCGCCATTGGTCTAGCAGTCGTCGTTCGTCCAGGCCATTGGCCATGGTAACGCGCTGGGAGTGATCGGTAATGGCGATATATTTCAACCCGCGACGTTTCGCGGCCGCCGCCATCTCCTCGATCGTAGCTGATCCATCCGTCGCGTCGGTATGCATGTGCAGGTCCCCCTGGATCTGTTCCAGTTCGACCAGTGGCGGGATGCCGCCGTGTTCGACCCACTCGAATTCGCAGCGATTTTCCCGGATCTCGGGATCGAACGTTGGCAGTCCCAGGGCCTCGTAGATTTCGGATTCTGTAGCGCCACCCATGCGGATCTGATCGTCGCCGTCAATGCGATAGATGCCCCATTCGTTGACACGCAGACCTGCCTGTTTGGCCATGCCGCGAATCACCACGTTGTGTTCCTTGGAACCGGTGAAGTACTGCAACGCCGCACCAAATGACTCTCTGGGAACGACACGCAAATCAATCTGAAATCCTTCCTCCGTTCGCACGGACATCTTGGTTGGGCCGCGGGCCGTGACGCTGCCGATTTCTGAAAACTCGCCGAAGTGATTCATCACGTCTTCCGCGTTGTCGGACGTGACAATCAGATCCAGATCGCCGACCGTTTCTTTACCGCGGCGATAGCTGCCGGCGAATTTCAGCTGGTCGATGGCGTCGCATTTCTGCAGATATTCTCGTAATCGCTGGACCAGTTTGTCCGCTTCTGCCCATCGCATACGACGGTTGGCTGCGGCGGCGATTCGAATCCCTTCCAGAATCGACTGTTCTGTCTTTTCCCCGAATCCCGATAGTTCACGGACCTGGTTTGCCTCACAGGCGGCCTTCAATTCATCCAGTGTGGTAACGCCCAATTCCTTGAACAGCATCGCCGCTTTGCGGGGGCCAAGCCCGGGAATATTGAGCAGGTCGAGCACGGACCTCGGTACCGATTCAAGTATCGCGTCCAGCTGCTTCAAGCGGCCCGTTGAACAGAGTTCCTGGCACTTCTGGGAGACACTCTTGCCGATGCCGTCGAATTTTGAAAGGTCTTTGCCGTCTTCCAGCAAGGAGGCGATCGACTGGGGGAGTTCGCGGATCGCTCGTGCGCCGTTGCGGTAAGCTCTCAATCGGAACGCATTGGCACCCTGAAACTCCATTAAATCCGCCAGTTGTTCCAGCGTCCTGGCGATCTGGTAATTGTCCATTGCTAATGTCCGAAACCTGGTGTCGTAACTGTATCCGCCATGGCCAACTGCTGGAGTCGCGTTTGACTTCCACTAGAATATTGCTTTTTCCTTCCGCCGGACAGCAGGATGTTTTTCCGTGCTTCGATACTCGCTGACCATATTCCTGAGCGCCTTCCTGTTGTTCCTGGTCCAACCGTTGGTTGCCCGGCGTATTCTGCCGGTATATGGAGGCACGGCGGCTGTCTGGACCACATGCCTGGTCTACTTTCAGGTGATGTTGCTGTTGGGCTATCTGTACGCCCACATCCATCGCGTGTGTCTGCGACCGCGGACCGGATTGGCGGTGCACCTGTTGCTGTTGTTGATCGCCTGTCTGTACTGCGGATTCCATGAAGTCGATAACGAGGTGATTGATCCGGAAGCGGGATTGGCGGCATCGGTGGCAAGGCGTTTAACGTCCGTAATTGGTCTGCCCTTTCTTGTTCTGGCGGCGACCGGACCTCTGATACAGGCGTGGCACAGTTTAACGCACCCGCATCAGCAAACGTACCGGTTATACGCGCTGTCGAACGTGGGATCGTTGATGGCCCTGATCAGCTATCCGTTCGTGTTTGATCAATTCCTGGGTCTGGCTAATCAGGCGGAGATCTGGTCGCTGGCGTTTTTGCTGCTTGTTGGATTAATGTGTGTCAGTGGTTGGCAGATGTTGCGGAAGGATACGTGGGATGTGGCCGGAGCAGACAAGGTAGAGTCGGGATTGGCAGCGGGGATTCCGCGGCCCAGCCAATTATCTGTTCTGGTTGCTGTTGTCAGCCTCTGCCTGTTCTCTGCTAGTTTCAACGACTAACATTCTGTGTCAAGAACTGGCCGCTTTTCCTTTCCTGTGGATTCTGCCCCTGGTCTGTTACCTGCTAACGTTGATCATCTGTTTTGATCGACCAGCGTGGTATCGGCGTACGTTGATGCTGTATTTGCTGACCGCCAGCGTCGTTGGGGCCATTCTGCTATTCCATCTTGGTACCAACGCGGGCCTCACGCTGCATGTCGTGGTTGGCGCGGCGGTTGTCTTTACCGGTTCTTTCGTGTGCCACGGCGAACTGGTCCAGTCCCGTCCGGCGACCGTTTTCCTGACCCGTTTCTACCTGCTGGTTTCCCTCGGCGGTGCTGTCGGGGGCTTGTTTGCCGCGGTGCTGTCGCCGCGGATATTTACGGATTTTCTGGAGTTCCACATCTCGCTGTTGGCCTGTCTGTTTTCGACCGGCGCCATCCTGTTCTGGAGCTTGATTGGAGCGCGGGTGAAATCGGCCACCGGGGTTTACTTACAGCTGCTGCTTCTGCTGCTGGCTGCCACACCGGTCATTTGCAGCCTGGTTTTTTTGCTTGACTCGGCTGCTTCAGAGCAACTGGTTTTTCGTGCCCGCAACGATTATGGCATCGTCTCGGTTCGCGATGCTGAAGAATATCGGACCATGTATAACGGTCGTACCAACCATGGCGGCCAATATCTTGTTGCGGACACCAGTCGACCCAGTGCCTACTATTCGTCAGGCAGCGGAGCCGATGTCGCATTCGGGGCCAGTCGGCAATGGAAGACGGAACACGGTCAGAAATCGGAACTGCGGGTGGGGGTCATCGGTTTGGGAACCGGCTCGCTGGCCAGTTACTGGTCTGCGGGCGATCGGTTCCGGTTTTATGAAATCAATCCGTTGGCGGTACAGGCGGCACGGGAATTCTTCACCTATCTAAGTCAGTCAGATTCTGAAGTGTTGATCGGCGATGGACGGCTGTTGTTGGAAAGAGAATTGGCGGCCGGGCAACATAACGGATTTGACCTGTTATTCGTGGACGCATTTTCCAGTGATTCGATTCCGATTCATCTGCTGACAACCGAGTGCGTCGAATTGTACCTGCGGCACCTTCGCTCTGACGGGCTTCTGGTGTTTCACATTACCAACCGATTTGTCGATCTGCGACCGGTGATGAAAACCCTGGCGGAATCCCAGGGCCTGTCGGCCGTGATGATCGAGCATGAAAACGATGCTTTTGGCATCAAGACACGCTGGGTGTTGATGTCGCCTGTGGCGGCAGTCCTGCAGAATCCCAGTGTCCGGATTCGTCGCGTGGCGTGGCCCGTCGGCAGGCGTTCAGATCTGTGGACCGATGACTACAGCAGCCTGGCGTCCGTCGTGATCTGGTCTGGCGGGTTGAATTTGAAGACGTACCGCCGCCAGAAAAAGGTGGTCGACCGGGAAGAGACCGGGGTTCGATAAGCGGTTTGGTGCGGCTGGTCGCGTTGGTAACGTCACCCGATTGCGTAACAATAGACGCTTCAATAGAACACGCGTGCCCAAACCGTATGCCATCAATGTCTGAAACTGAAAAAACGTTCTCGATTCTGCAACTGGAGCAGGATCGTCGAACCGATCTGGTCGACAGCGTCTCCGTTGAGGAACCGCTGGAATTGCGAGTTGTAGCGGGCGCCGAGGGCCAACGTCGCAGCCGTAGCCTGGCGATCACGATGCGGACGCCCGGCCACGACATCGAATTGGCAATCGGTTTTCTTTACACCGAAGGGGTCATTCAAAACCGGGAACAGATCGTATCCGTCGAACTGTGCGGTCCGGTCGAGCCGGGTCGCGATATCCGCAATACCGTAGTGGTGGAATTGACAGCCGAGCAGCAGTTTGAGTTTCATCATTTACAGCGACATTTCTACATGACCTCCAGTTGCGGCATTTGTGGCAAGGCGTCGTTGGAAATTCTGGAACGGCGCGACCTGCAGCCGGTACCCGTCAGGACTCGAATGTCACACCAGATGATCTACCGTCTGCCGCAAAAGATGCGACAGCTGCAGGATTCCTTCCGGCGGACCGGAGGTATTCACGCAGCGGCGCTGTTCAATGGTTCGGGTGAGATTCAGGCCCTCCGCGAAGATGTCGGTCGTCACAACGCGATGGACAAATTGATCGGGGACCATCTTCAGCGGGGCATGTTGCCCGCCGGCGAATCGGTATTGGTGGTTAGTGGCAGGGCCAGCTTTGAGTTATTGCAGAAAGCGTTGTCCGCGTCGGTGCCCATCTTCGTGGCGGTCGGTGCGCCATCCAGTCTCGCCGTGGAACTGGCGGAGAAATTCAATATCACGTTGATCGGCTTCACCACCGATCAACGATGCAACATCTACACTCATCCTGCGCGGGTCATTTGAAAGATAGCCAGTCGCGTGCCAGCTGGAGACAGTGGTTTTTGGCACGCCACGCCCCTCGTCTACCGATCAAACGGGAACTGATAGCAGTCTTGATTTCCTGATTGGGGATTTCATTGGCCGGCTTTCCCTGGACTTGAATGGATTCAACGGCACGAACGCGGATTTGATCCGTTTGGCTGGGAAATGCGAAATACAAATCAACCGAGATTGACACAAAAAAACGGTTTGGTTACGGTCCCCTGATCCAGTTGATTCCGGAATTTGCGAGAATGCGGATGAAAGCCCGATTGACGGTTATCGTTCCTTGTAAGAACGAAGAATTGAATATTCGCCACTGCATCGAATCATTTCATGCGATGGCGGACGAGGTCTTGATCGCGGATTCGGGTTCGACGGATGCGACGATGGACATCGCGTCGCGATTTGAAAAAGTGCGGATCATCGAACGTGAATACATTTATTCTGGTGATTTCAAGAACTGGTCGATTCCTCAGGCTCGCCACGAATGGGTATTGATCGTCGATGCCGATGAACGAGTAACGCCGGAGTTGGCCGCCGAGATCGAGGCGATTCTATGTAGGCCCAACAGTCTGGACGGCTATTGGATCTATCGAAATAATCACTTCATGGGCTACCCCATGAAATTCGGCGACGCTCGCACCGATAAAGTACTGCGACTGTTCAAACGGGATCTGGGCCGTTACGAAGGACCGAGCGACCACGGCGAAGTCCACATTTCGACGGGCCGGGTCGGTTACCTGAAGCAGAAGTTTGATCATTTCTCCCATTGGACCTACGACCAGTACCTGCATAAATTTGATCGTTATACCACCGTACAAGCGGCTCAATGGCAGGAACGGGGCCGCGATACGAGCTCGTTTCAGCTGTTGTTTCGACCGATGTTCCGGTTTTTCCGGGAGTGGATCATTCAGGGGTCGATACTGGATGGGAAGGTTGGAATCCAAACGGCTTGGCTGGCGGCAATGTACACTTTCATGAAACAGGCCCGGTTGTGGGAGCTCAATCATGCGCTCTTGCCGCCCGATCCGGATCAGCCGTATCAAGCTGGAATTTCAGCTGTTCCGGCCGAGTCAGAGGACCAGCCCAAGTCACGCGCCGCGTAATCTTTTGTGCGAATCTCGCCCGGACGCGTAGTGTAAGCCACCCTCATTTTCCCGATCGCGGGAACAGCCTGAGGGACACAACATTTTGGTGGTTTGGCTGGCAAACCCGAATGACCGGGCCTCAATCGCGGCCGTTTCGCTCAGTAATGGATCCGAGCCGACAGGTTCCTTCGGGTCGACGTTCTTGAGCAGCGAATTTTGCCAGACCAATAAGGCGATCGCCACGAGCAGGACGGCGATAATGATGCAGGTTACGACCAACGCTGAAGAAAGCCAGCCAACATCGTCGCCATCCAGCGACGGGGCCAACCCCGACCCGAGGTGAACAAGCAAATGCATCACGTCGTCATCAATCAAGCGAACACCAGGATACCGGTGGAAATTCAGCGCCGATTTAACTCGAGCCAGATTGCCGATTTTCTACACTTGGCGGCTTCTATCGAATTCCGTTTCCAGACAACATCGCGCTGAGCGACCACTGCGGTACGGTAAAGATGATAGCCTTGCGAAAGAAACATGAGTCGCTGTGTATCAGCTTGGCGACGACTCGGACGCGGGCAAATCCTTTGGATAGCCGTGCGGATGATTTTTGTGCCAATTCCAGGCGGTTTGGACAATTGGCTTTACGGTCTTGTATTCCGGCTGCCAATCCAGGACTTTTCTTGCCAGCGATGCATCGGCGACGAGCCGGGGTGGATCGCCGGCGCGTCGTTCACCGACAACTTCCGGGATATCGCAACCCGTTACCTGTCGACAACACTCGATGACCTCCCGTACGCTGAAGCCATTCCCGGTTCCCAGGTTTACCTTGATCCCTCGCCCTGGTTCGAGACGTTGTAGCGCCAGCAAATGCGCGCGGCTGAGATCGTCCACATGGATGTAATCCCGAATGCAGGTTCTGTCCGGCGTAGGCCAATCGTCGCCAAAAATCGTGATATGGTCGCGTTGGCCGAGTGCGACTTGCAAGACAATGGGGATCAAATGGCTTTCCGGATCGTGATCTTCGCCGATGTCGCCGTCGGGTGACGCGCCTGCGGCGTTGAAGTAACGCAGCGCCGCGAACGCCAATCCGTAAGCGGCAGCATAATCGTCCAGCGCATGTTCGCAGACCAATTTTGTAAAGCCATACGGATTGACGGGATGTTGCTTCTCCTGTTCGGTAATGGGGACCAGATCAGGGATACCGTATGTGGCGCAGGTGCTGGAAAATACGATGCGGTGAACGCCACAGTCACGCATGGCTTCCAGCAGCGAGAGCGTTCCGACGACGTTATTCCGATAGTATTTGGCGGGGTGAATAACCGATTCGCCGACCAGGGCGTGGGCGGCAAAATGCATAACCGCCTCGATGCCGTACTGTTTCAAGACCGATTCGACCAGCGGCTGGTTACCGGCGTCACCGATGATCAGTTCTCCCTGTTTAACGGATTCTGGATAGCCGGTGGTCAGGTTATCCAGCACGACGACGTCATGACCCTCGCGGATCAGCATCCTGGTCATATGCGATCCAATGTATCCGGCACCACCTACAACCAGAATGTTCATTTCAGCTCCGCGGTATACAAGCGAGGTCGACGGGACGATCGGTCGAAGCGCTTGCCTATCAGAATTCGGCAACCATCGCGTTCAGCTTGAATCCAAAGCGGATGCCGCCTGCGACAATCTGGATTGGCGATTCACGCTAACGGAACGCGGGGCTTTTTCCAATCGACAGAATTAGCGCCGTCGCGAGGCATTATGACGGTAACGGTGGGGCAGGCCATTCCGGATATCCACGCCCACGGCCCGGCAAGATCAGGGAGGACCGTTCAGGCGGCTCGTCGCACGCCGTGGTTGGTTTCTACCAGTGACGATACCGTCTGCTTCGGCTCGTGCTGCCGATACCAGGACTGGGCAAACCGCGTCGCGGTATTGCGATAGTGGTCATAATGGTTTACCACGTCATCAATGGCCCGTGGAATATCGTCTTCTCCATTGGCGATGAAACCCACCGAACCCAGCGGCGTGCTGGCAACGTTGACTGCCAGCGTGTGGATGGCAACCAGTCGAATGCTGGCCGTTGAATCATGAAATGCATTGGTAATCCGAAGATTGATCGAACGGTTCTGGGCTGGGAAGAAACAGACGGGCGACATGCCGTTGGTGCGATGGCCAACGATTTGAACGTGGTCAGATTTTTCCCAGGGGTTATTGGCAATCTCGAACTTGCAGTAGACTCCCTGGTTTTGGGGCCAATGCCAGTCAAATTCGACGACGAAGCTGGTTTCGTCGTCCTGCAATTCGAACTGCAGTTCAAAGGGATGCCTTCCCTGGTCAAAGGACAGTACGCCTCCGGCCAGCGGGACGTTGTGCCGGCTCCAGCTCAATTCCTCAATCTGCAGCGAGCGACGTCGGTTCTTGGCATTGCACAGTGAATCGACGTGCCTGAAATTGGGTTCGGAAATCTGGTCGCCCAGCCAGCTGCCCGCGGGTACGATGACCGGTTTGCCGCAACTTAATAGTTCTCCCAACACGCCAGCGCGACGACTGAAGTACGCGCGACTGTCGTAGAACAGCAAGCCACAATCGGTATTCTTGATCAGGTTCAGGTACTCAACATCGCTGAGCGGATGCGAGTAGTACTGTACCCAATCGTCCGGACTTTCCGCTGGGTTAACGCCTTCGGGGGGGTGCAGTTCGATTTTTTCGCGGGCCGGCCAGCGGCGAACCGGTCGTTGAACGACGATCCGCAAATGGCCTGTTTCGATGTGTTTTTCCCAGATCTTGTTGACCATCGGCTGCAGGTAGCGAACCATGTTTTTTTCGCGACGCACCTCACCCGGACAGGTAATTCGCAAGGGGCGATCGGGCCGACATTGGGACACCGGTTGATTGGCGTTGTCGTTGCGGCCGAATAACTCGGGCCGGACAGGGTAGGCCAGCACGTTGAAGTCGCCCACGCCCAGCCGATTGAATTGATCGGCCAGCGTATCGGACGTCGTGTAGAAATGCAGCGTATGGTAGGGAATCCGGGAAAGCGCCGCGTCAAAACACTGCTGGATGGCCAACGCGACACGGCTCTGTGACTGGTATTCGGGCGTTCGACCTTCGAACAGATTGAAATGGAATTGCAGATGCCAGTTGATCTGCAGCGTGCGTGGGTTGTTGGCCAGAAAGGCAGCCAGACCCATGAACTCCATTTCATTGACGGTGGCGAAAAAGGCATGGTCGTTTTCTGTCAGCATCACTGATTTGAAAAAGCGCTCGCAATCGATGGCGAAATTGCGGATGTATCGTTTGCGACGCAAATGATGACGCGAATGACGAACGAACTGCATTAAATTGGAAACGGAAAAGCGATCTCGCAGCCGATACTGTGGATGGTCGTGCGTGGTGGGGGGCAGGTAGTCGCTTCGCGATCGCGTCAGATGCTTCAGTCCGCTCAGGTAGCTGTCGCGCTGGTAGGTCGTTTCGCGAAAGACGCGTTTGAGCTGCCCGTAATTCTGTAGCGACTCACCATGACGAAACCGCCGGTTCGTACCGATCGTAGTCAGATAACCCGCCTGCGATGCAGCGGAGGCCACGCAGCGGACGTAATCGTGGTGATGCCCGCCCAGTTCCTGCAGTGACTGATCAATTAAAAAAAAATTGGCCAAGTTCTTGGCTCCAAACGAGTCGCGTCCTGCGACACCTTTATGAAGAATCCATGCAGAGCGGATGTTAGAACCAAATCGTGAACCGGGTCAATCGCAAACGAGCCCCAGGGGACAGCCTCTGCTCACAGGCTGTTGGGCTGATGGAATTGACTTCCGTCAGCGCAAGTTCGTAAAACCAGATCCGCCGTGAACGTGGGCGACCGAAAGGTCGGATTTCGGAACCGGAGATGGTCGCAGCATGGAGTGGACGCTCGCGGCGCTCACCGGGACTTGAGAAATGGCTGGATTGACGTGGCCGCGGGTTTTTAACATGGGTGTTCAAAAGCGATGTCTGACGATCAACACATTTTGATTCTGCCGTACTTTTGCGATGAAGAAATCGACCGCTATCTGAAGATTGCCCAGCGATTGAAGACATTTCCGCAGCCACAATGCCGAGTGCATTTTCTGTTGGCCAACAGTCCCCGCACGAAGCCTTCCCGGCAGCTGCATCGGGCCTACTCGGAACTCGGTCCCTGCACGTCCTTCAGCTGCCCGACCCAGATCTTCGGCTACCCGCAAGGTCCGACGGCGATGTACTGGGATGCGATGGAGTTTGTATCGGAGAAGTTTGGCCGACTGGATGGATTCTGTCTGTGGTTGGAATCGGATATGGCACCGGTCAAGGCGAACTGGCTGGACCGCCTGTCCGCAGAATGGTTTTCCGATCGTCGGCCGTTGATGATGGGCTGTTATGTTCCCGATATCTATAAACGGCGTTTTTTTCGCCGGCCAAAATTGATCCTCAACGCGCACGTCAACGGGGGAGCCTGTTACGCCACGGACTTCGCCAAACGGATTCCCGTGGCAGCGCGAAAGGGAGTTTTTGATATGGAGGTGTTCCAGTACGCCATTCGTCAGGACGGCGTACGGCCGACCCGTCAAATTGCCTTCTCCACCCTGGCCCGGGTACGTCGCGACGTGGTGTGTCCCGACAAGGTGCTGTTGCATGGTTACCTGCAAGACAAAGACTCCTTTATCGACGCCTGTTTACGACCGGTTTCCGCGGGCGAACGCCGAGCTTCGATCTGGCACCCATTGCAGGATCAAATGGAAATGCTGCAGCGCCGGATTCGGGTCAACTTCGTTCGACGCGGTCATCGGGCCATGCTGGAAAACGTGTTGTTGACAAAACAGCAAGTGGAGGCCGCCCGCAAACCGGCCTGATAGCCGGCGGGCTCCATTTCCGATCGGATTTTCATGATTGTCAACCACTACAATACCTTTCCATACGGAGGTGCTGCCAACGCGGCTTTACGATTGCATGTTGAATTGCAAAACCAGTCCGTTGCGAGTCGGTTTCTGTTCAGCCAACAGGATCGGCCGGTAGCCAGCGTGCCGGAGTTGTATCAGCTGCCGTGGTCGAGGCAGCCACATTCGACCGGCAGTGTGCTGCAATCGTTTCTTGAAAAGCAGCGGACTCGACGTATCCACCGACTTTACGATAACCATCTGGCGGAACGAAGGGGCGATCGTGAGGTATTTTCGATGCCGGAGTTGGTGGACAGAACGCGGCACTCCAATCCGGATTTTGTCAGCGGGATTGTGCACTTGCACTGGATCGCCTTCATGGCGGACTATCCTACGTTTTTCGGGAGCCTGCCGGCCTCCACGCCGATCGTCTGGACTCTGCACGACATGAACCCATTGACCGGCGGTTGCCACTACAGCGACGGTTGCCAGAACTTTTCGAGCGGTTGTGGGCATTGTCCGCAGGTGGTCAACGCCGGGGCCAGCGATATCTCACAGGCCGGATTTCGAGTCAAACGGCGCAGCCTGAGGACATGTCACCTGACGGTCGTTGCACCCAGTCAATGGCTGAAGAAACTGGCCGAGAACAGTCCTGTGTTTCCCAAGACCACGACGTTTCATCACATTCGCCTGGGTTTCGATCTGAAGCGACTTTATCCGTTACCCAAGCGGGCTGCCCGTGAATCGTTGGGGATCGATGGCAACAAGATGTTGATTGGCTTCGGCGCCGAATCCATCGAAAATCGTCGCAAAGGTCTGGATCTGTTACTGCGTGCTCTGGCTCAATTGAAATCGACGCACGCGAACGTCGAATGCATTGTCTTTGGGGCCGGTAATTTCGATTCGAGTGATCTGGATCTACCCCGAATCCACGAGCTGGGGTATCTGAACGGCGAGACGGAAATTGCGAAGTTTTATTCCGCTTGCGATTTCGTGGTCGTGCCTTCCCGCGAAGACAACCAACCTCAGGTAGCCCTCGAGGCGATGGCCTGTGGAACGCCGGTGGTGGCCTTTGATGTGGGAGGAGTTGGCGAATTCGTCCAGCCGGGAGTCACGGGGTGGCTGGCCAGGCCGGAAGATCCACAGCACCTGGCCGATCAGATGCAAAAGTTGATTGACGACACCGAAGCGCGGGCCAACCTGTCGGCTCGCTGTCGTCAGTTGATGTTGCAGGAATTCGACATTGTCGAACAGGCTCGCAAGTATGTCCGTTTGTACCGTCGCGTTGGCGGTCATCAACGAATTTCAAACGTGGCCTGAACGCAACTTCAACTTGATTTGGCAAAGAAAGCGAGCGCTGTATCGGTTACATCATCTTCGACCAACAGAATCGCCGTATTCCCGCCTTGCACTCGATCATCCCCCCCGGGCACTCGTACCGTATCCTGGCTGCCGACGGCGGCGATCAGGCAGCGCGGCGGCAAGCCCACTTCGGCCAATGTGCCTTGCGTAATCGGGCTGTCGGGCACGACGTCGGTCTCGATCACATTGATCAGACCACCGGGTAGACGGGCACGGGAAATAATGGCGCCTTCGGTCAGGTAGGCCAACACCTGTCGCGCCATCACGCTTCGCTGAGTAACCGCCAGATCGATACCCAGACGGTCGGTTATATTGGAATAATCGGTCCGGTCGATGACCGTCAGGACCTGTTTGGAGCCCAGATCCTTGGCTTCGACCGCCATCATCATGTTGTCTTCATCATCCCCGGTACAGGCGACGAAGACATCCGCATTGCCCACCCGTTCTTCCTGCAGACTCTCCCGAAGCCTGGCATCGCAATTGACGATGGCCGCATTTTCCAGCAACTTGGCCAGGGCCGTGCAGCGTTGATTGTCCTGCTCCAGAACGGTCAGCGAGTAGCCCTCGCGCTCAAGCGTCTGGGCCAGGTGCAGTCCGGTTTCGCCGCCACCGGCGATGACAATCCGTTTGCGGGCCGTCGAGGCTGTCTTGAAGATAGACTTGATTTTCTTCATGTCCTCGTGCCGGCTGAAAACGGTCACCCGATCGGCCACTTGCAGTTGATCGTCGGCGCCCGCGATCCACATCCGGTTGTCGCGTTGGATGGTCGCCAACCGTACACCGGACGGAAGCCCCAGGTCACGGAGTTTCGATCGGGTCACCTTCCCTTCCTGACCGATCAGAATTTCACGCACTTCCAGGCCGCCGCGGGCGTATTGTTCGACAATCACGGTGCTGGGATTGCGAATGCCACGTGCCAGTTCCATGGCGGCCAGGTGTTCCAGACTGAGCAGGCGGTCGATCTGGAAATGGCGCTGGTAGTCGAAGGTGCTGAGATCGCGAAAAACGGGTGCGAACACGCGGGCGACGCTCCGACGGCAGCCCATCGCCTTGGCAATACTGGCGGAAACGATATTCGTTTCGTCGTTGCCGGTCACGGCCAGACAGACGTCCGCCGTAACAATTCCGGCCTGAAACAGAACCGAGGACTGGGACGCGGATCCGGTCACCACCCGCACGTCGAATTGTTCGTTGATCGACGCCGTCTTCTCCGGATCAATGTCCACCACCGTGACACTGTCTTCCCGCTGGCTGAGCAAATCAGCGATCGAGGTGCCGACGGTGCCGCCACCGAGGATTACGATATTCATCGACTAACAAATAACAGGGCGGGCCAGCTGGTAATTGAGCCGATGATAACATTCGGCTCGGCCATTCGACAGGGTCGCCAGCGGACGACGTGCCAATTATTTGTCTTCGATCGATTTAAGCTGGAAGCCGAGCAGGTGATAGCCGGTTTCGTCGTTGGTGACAAAGGCGCCAGACGGAGGAAAGTACTGTCTGACTTCGTCAAAGTCCGGCAGAGGATTGTCGTCCAAGGCGTCGCGCAGGCGGGCGATAAACTGGTTTTCTTCGGCCATTTCGTCAAGGAATTCCTTGGTGTCATCCCCGTTGGCCACTTCGAAAAACATGCGCAGCGTTTCCTCAGGTCGACTGTACATGACCGCCCCGGGGACATCGCTGCCCAGTAAACGAGTCATCTGGCGGCTGACGTACTTGAACTGGCTGTCGTCGTACAGCGGTGGTTTCCGGCCGCGAACCGTCTCAATCGCGCGTTCCATGAATTGGGTGCTATCCGAGACGATAAAATGGTCTTCGACAATCGCGAAACATGGTTGTTGGACGCGGATGGTGACCGGGACGTTTTCCTCGACCATTTCGCGACCGCGCTCGACATCTTCATCCGGCTGCTTCCAGTACGTGATCCCCTCGAATTCGACTTCCTGAAACGCGTCTTCTCCCCGTTCGTCACGGATCTTGTCGAAAAAGATCTGCATCAGATCCATGAATTTCTCGGTGTCGTTCAGTCCCACGCCGAGCGCGATGGTCTGACCATTGATGGCAATTTCTTCACCCACCCATTGGACAAGGGTGATTCGGCCAGAAAGCTGGTCGATGAAATCGGCTTTGAAATCAATGCCCAGTTCCGAGTTGATTTCGTCTTCGATTTCCCGTTCCAGTGAACCGTCACCGGAAAAGGAGTCGTAAATTTTTTCGAATTCGTTGAACATCTTGCCCACATCCCAGCTGGTCGACAGATACAGGACGGCATTATCCGGTACCCAGGGTTGGGGTTCGTAGGTGCCTGGCTTGAGGGCCAGCATTTCGAAGATGCCGGAGCGGGGATTCGCGAGCAGCACATGCATGTGGGACACGTACTCGAAATCAAGTTCATTCATGATGGACGAACCACCGAATCCCAGAAACCCGTCCAGCCCCAGGATCGGTAGAAAGTTCAACGCTCCCTGGGCCATCACGTTTCCGCGGGTCGCGCTCTTGACCAGCTTGATGGGATCGACAAAGTATCGCAGATCCGGAGCGACTTCCCTGGTACCCCGGCAGCGGTTCATGATCGTGACGAACTTGCGATTTCCCTTTAAGGGGCGGACTTTTTCGACTTCCTCGCCGTTCCAACGGGTGACCAGGTCGTTCAGTTCCTGTTCGGCTGCGCTGCCATTCTCGGTATCGGCTCCAACCACAAGCGTTCCGCCGCGTCGAAAGAAGGTGACCTTTTTTTCGCCAACATAAACCTTCTCAAACGTGACCTCATCCAATTCTTCGGTTTCCATCTCCAAACCTTGCTCGCTGACCAGATCGCGTCCCCGCTGCAATGCCTTTTCGACGGTCTCGGATTCTTCATCCGTATCAATAATCAACAGGAAAACCGGCGACTTCCGCTTGGGTGCGATCACGGCGAAACAGATTTCGCCGGCGGGCAGCGACTGGATTTCCTCCAGCGACAGCCCAACCAGATCTTCGACTTTGGCGTATTCATCCTGAATGGCCTGATAGAATTCGTTGGCCAGTGGAGCAATGCGTTCATGCTGAAGCATCTGGCCCCCATTGCTTTCACGCATTTTTTCCACGAATTCACGTACATTGTGCAATTGGACATAAGCCACCGTGGTTTCCGGCAATAATTCGTCCGAAGTTGGGCGCTCAGCCGATTGAGCGTGAACGATCGCTGGCAAAGACAAAATCGCGGCCAAGGCCAGAAATAAGGCCATTGAATCAACTGTTTTTCGAATCATGGAAAAATCCGTAAACGATAATGGTTATAGACTTAGGCTGGATGATGTACCGAACGAAACCCCCGCCGCAGCCATCTGGTTTCGTTTTAAAACATGATTTTATCCAATATGGTGGATCTTGAGTATGCTGGCATGTCACCGATTGATTTTGCAGCGTTGTCATGCCGATAATTATTTTGAAACTTCGGCGACCGGAGCGTGTTCAATGATACGGATGCGTCCTGCATTGGCGGCGACCGTCGCTGCGAGGTGATCTCGAACGAGGTGGTGGGCATCATGGCGATGCTTGCGGACTGCCAGTGAACGCTTAGCCCGAAAAGGGCCTGCCGCCTGCCTGTACGGTCGGTCAAGCAGAATTGCCTGAAAATAATAAGCCGAGAAACAACATGCGACGTTTTACAGTTGGCCTTGGTGTCGTGGTGGTATGGTTGGTGGTTCAACATGCTGATCTTGGCAAGCTTCTCGCTCAAGATGCCGGTTTGGGTAGTGGCGGTGGAGGTCTGGCCGGCGACATTTTCGATGCGGTTGATCAAGGTGGCGGAGTCGGCGGCGGCCTGACAGGTGGAAACGCCCAAGGTGGGGGTGCTGCGGGGGATTTGGGAGGACTGCTGGATAATTTGCAACCCTTTGAGCCGCCTGAGCCGCCTCCTCTTCCCGACCCAAATGATCAGGCCGCCCCATTTGTCGGCTCGACATTTATCGGAACGCCTCCGGAAGGGAAAGAATTCCGTCATGTTGGTGCCACCCGAGAGTCGCTCGGTTTCGGGTCCACGGGCGGGTCCACAGGTGGCGGTGGTCGCGGTGCTGGCGGCTTTGGTAACGCTGGCGGCTTTCGGGGTGCTGGTGGCGGAGGTCTGGACAATGGATTTCGCGTCTTCCGGACTCAATCGATTCGATCGCGTGTCGTTCCCGCTTTTCGGTCGCAAGTCCCGGCGCCGCAAACGGTGGCTTCCCGCTTCAGTCGTAGGATTTCCACACTGCCCACAACGCGGCAATTCACCAATTCAATCAATGTGGCCATGCGTGGTCGCGAAGCGGTGATCACGGGAACGGCGGAAAACCAGCAGCAGCTGGATCGCATTCAGCGTCAATTACGTCTGGAACCGGGCGTCTCCAGCATTGTCAATCAGGCCATGATTCGACAGTAGGACATTCGCCTGTCTTCCGCGGTGGCGTCTTCTTCCGACCACGTCGCAGGCCCTACGCCGAATCGACCAGCTATACCGAAACGTCTGCATGACGCTGAAGGCGGTTTCTAACGAATCGATGGCAATCCGGCCGTCGCGTTCTGGCTGAGCGAACTCTTCTTTTCTGGAATTCTCGCATGTTGCACCCCGCCAGGCCGATGGCGCCTGGGGCGGCGGGATCACTGGAATTTAGTTGACTTTTCGAAAAGCAACATTTAAGGTGAAGCCTGCCAGAAACGCCGATAAATTGTGAGGTTTATTTCAGTTATGCCGGGCTTTTTCGAAAATCAGTTAACGGATGGCAATTCAGGTCATGGACTACGGCCGGCCGATGCAACGGGACCTAAGACTTCAAAGGAACCGGCCTCGTTTGTTTGGCGCGGCGAGGCGCTGGCGTCCGATTTGACTTCTCCTGTGGCCGTGGAATTGGCGACGCCGGCACTGCAGCGGCCTGCGATTCGCATGGAAAACCTGATGGGGATGCTTGACTCCAATGTCACCCTCGCGGTCGTTGATCCTTTCGCGGGCCCCGACTACTCTTCGCTGGAATGGGGAATCAACGAGGGGATCGGTACCGGTTCACTGGGTGAATTTGGGAGTTGTGGGGGATGCAGCGGTTGCGGAAATTGCGGCGGTTCGAATCAACCCGGGCCACGGTCTTTCGTAAATTTGGACCAGGTCGTTTTCCTGGATTTCGATTCGGGAACAGACGGGAATATCGTCTACACCACAGCAATGAGGAATACCGTTCAGGCTCAGATGGAAGTCATCTACGAGCAGTTTGGCGTGACATTCGTTCAGGAGGCACCATCGGCTGGCGATTACAGCACGCTGGTTTTTAATGCTGGCTCGCAAGGCGGCTTGGCGGAAGACATTGACTTCCGAAACTTGAACAAAAACGACAACGCGGTGTTGAACGTTACCGGGCTGGGCAGCAACGAAGCGCAAACGATTTCTGCTTCCGCCGTTATTGGGGCCCATGAACTGGGGCATATTCTGGGTCTGCGTCACCACGACGCCTGGGGGCCGATTGGCGGAGGGATTCCAGATAATCTGTTTTTCCCCGGCTACAATCCCGTTTTTCCCGGTCCGACCAACGCAGATGAAACGCGGGACCACATCATGAATACGCCGGCGCTCGCCGGGGAATTCTTTGACGTGCTTTCGCCCAGCTGGTTTGGCGAACGAGAAGCGATCAAATTGACGTTCGCAGCCAATGGCAGTGTGGTCCTGGAACAAACCGCTCCCAACGATTCCTTTGAACAGGCGCAGGAATTGACACTGGAAGAAATTACGGTGCCGAACACGATTGTTCAGGGGCAAAATGCCGACGCCGGAGATTTTCTGGTGGATGCGGTATCGGTGATCGGGACCTTTGGCTTTGTCGATCCGGCGGACTTCTACTCGTTTCAGGGGCAAACGGGTTTGGCGTACAGCTTCGAGGTCATTTCGCAGGGGACGGATCGCTATTCGTTGACGGATTCCATTGATTCGGCGGTCACCGTCTTCGATTCGGATTTCAATCCAGTCGACTACTACGGGACGCCCGCGTTCAACGATCGAGACGTGGAATTTCTGGGTGACGTCCATTTGTTCGATCTAATCCTCCCTGACGATGGGACCTACTTCGTACGCGTGGAAACCGAATCGTCGGGCGATACGGGCACGTACGAGTTGTTCATCAACAGCTTTGTGGCTTCGCCGTTTGCTTTGCCAGCGGAAGATGACCATAGTGACCTTTTGCAGGTTTCGGAAGCGACGGAGTTGAGTTTTGAACCCGTTAGCCGTAACGAAATCGCCCGGGTCGACGCCATCGTAGGTTTTCAGGGTATGCCCACCGAGCAGGACGTCTTCACGTTCAAGCTCGATACCTCCGCCCGGGTCATCGTCGATGTCCGCAGCACATCGCAATTTTTCAATTCGTTTTTGGAGCTGTACGATGCCAACGGTGTTCTGATTGGCTTTAACGACGATTCCGGCAATCCCAGTCTGCCCAATAATAAAGACAGCCAGCTGATTGTTCCTGACCTGGCCGCCGGTGAGTATCTGGTGGTGGCCAGTGGTGCCAACGGATCGACCGGATCCTATCGGCTCTCGGTCCGTCACAATGGCATGGTGGGTGGCGAGGACGATCATGGCAATACATTTGGCACGGCGACGATGTTCAGTCTTGATCCGCTGCCCGCGACCACGTTCATCACGGCACGGGCGGAACTTGGTAACGACATCGACTCCTTCCGGTTCACGTCGATTGCCAGCGGGACCATGGTGGTCCGTTCGCGGGCTCTAAGCGGCGATCTGAATACCGTCCTGCGTGGATACGATGACGATCGCAACCTTCTGGACGCCAACAACAACTTCAATGGTTCTCTGGATTCGCGTATCGCATTGGATGTCGTTGCCGGGGAATCCTATTTTGTTCGTTTGAGTACCGTTGGCGAAACGACCGGCCAGTATCGCCTGTCCTTCCGAACGACTTCAGCAAACGGGGACAGTACGGGATTCGAGTTGGATCACTACGGTACGAACCACGTATTTGACCCCAACATCGATCTGAATCTGAACCCGTTTTCGTGTTCCACCTGTTCCTCCTGTGGCAATTCAAGTTTCGACTGGGATAGTTTGGCTCGGATCGACAATCACGATGGCGTCCAAGGCGGCATTTTGGCAGGCTAGATCATTTCAAACGATTTGAAAATTGCTCTCCACGCCACCTACAAGCTCGCAGCGCAAGCAAGTGCATCCACGCAAGCAAGTTCATCCTGTGTCACGCCCCTACTAGCTCGCAGCGCAAGCAAGTGCATCTGTAGGTAGGCCGTTTCCATCAAGGGTTGATGCAATGAAGGTGGATTCTGAACAGGTCTTGCGGTACTTCGACTTCGACGACAAGCGGCGAGAGGTCGACCGCAGTGCATCGACCGTTCCCGACCGAAATGCTCGAATTGAAAGGAGTGCTTGGCCATCGTCGGACGGCCAACGTCACCGGACTGCCAGGCTTTGAAGGCTGAGCAGAGGGCCGGAACTGCATGCGCAACTCTAGGGAAGACTGGCACGTCGGTTGGGACAGGAGGACCCAATTGGTCAACGGTTGGCGGACCTGCGTCGGCGATGGCCTAACGCTGACGCTCTTTCAGTCGGACGGCTTTGCCCACACGTTCCCGCAGGTAGTACAGCTTGGCTCGACGAACGACCGAGGATCGCTTGACATCAATCTTCGCGATACGCGGTGAATGAACGGGAAATTTCCGTTCCACGCCCTGTCCGGCCACAATTCGCCGTACGGTAAACATCTCCCGACTGCCACCCCCGCTGCGGCCAATCACCGTACCGGAAAAGATCTGGGTCCGCGTCTTTTCGCCTTCGTGAATCAAACAGTGAACGTCGACGGTGTCGCCGATTTCAAACTGGGGAGGCTCTTGCTTCATACTCGCCTGTTCGACGAGGTCCATTATCTGTTGACTCATGGTCTCTACCTTGGAAGGCGTGAAGATGCTGCGGAGTGCGCAGGGATCTCGCGTATCGAAAAATCAGATCGCAAAGCAAATTTTATAGCCTGTCACTTCAGCAGGTCGCTACGTCTATTTGCGGTTTTTTCCAAACTTTTTTTGTTTCTCCACTGCCGAATCTGCTCGTGATTGCCGCTCAACAGGACCTCGGGAACCGGATAACCCTCGAATTCTCTGGGACGCGTGTACTGCGGATATTCCAACAACCGGTTTCCTCGTGAAAAGGAGTCGTCCCAATTGCTGTACTCGTCTCCCAGCACACCCGGGATCATCCGCACCAGCGCATCGATCAGCACCATGGCCGCCACTTCGCCGCCATTCAGGATGTAGTCCCCAATCGAGACTTCCATGGGCTGAAGGATATCACTGACACGCTGGTCAAATCCCTCGTAGCGTCCACACAGCAGCATCATGCGGGGCTCGATGGCCAACTCTTCGATCAGGGGCTGGTCGAGTCGCCGACCGGAGGGGCTGAGCAGAACGGTCAGAGGGGGCTTCTCGGTAAGGCCGGCAATTTCACGGGCGCAGAGGACCACCGGTTCGACCATCAGGATCATCCCGGGGCCGCCGCCATATGGACGATCGTCGACCTTCTGATGACGGTCGGAAGTCCAATCACGAATATCGTGAACATGCATTTGCACCTGCCGTTTCTCAATCGCACGGTGCAAGATGCTCTGACTTTGGTAGCCGGTGAAGATCTGGGGAAACAGCGTCAGAATATCGAAGCGCATGGTTCGCGGTCGTGGTGTTTCGATCCGTGATCGTAGAAAAAACCGAGACGAACTGACAGCAAGGGTCGGCGCGGAAACATGATCCATTCAATCCAAACCGGCGGATTCGAGAATCTACCGGCCGCGAATCGGTTTTCCAAGTTTTAAATGACGAGAACCGAGCGTTACTCCGCCTTTGCTTCATCGGATTCGGCTGGTTTCGATTCGGCCGTTTCGTCCGAGCCGGGCGAAGCCGCCGGGGTGTCCGAAGCCTTGTCATCTGCGGTTGATTCGGTGGTGGCCGACTGATCCTCTGCCGATGGTTCAGTTGAGGCCGCTTCCTCTGTGGCTTCAGCAGCGGCGGAAGCATTCTCCTCGGCCGCGGGAGCCGTCTCTTCCTCTTTGGGCAATTGAATCTTTGCTGCCGCAGCGCGTGCTTCGTCAATGGCCTTTGATTTTCGGCCACCGAGTCGTTCGATTGCGTCCTGCTGCTGTTGCAGATGCGAGCCGGCCGAGCCGTATTTCCTGATCAACACAGCCACCTTGGGAGAAGGTTGGGCACCGACGCCCAGCCAGTAATTGATTCGCTCGCCGTTCAGGATGGCACGGGCGTCGGTTTCGGACAACATGGGGTCATAAGTACCCAATTCCTCAATCACCCGACCGTCCCTGGGAGCCCGTCCATCCATCGCACAGACGCGAAAAAACGGACGATGCTTCCGTCCCATCTTCTTCATTCGGATCTTTACAGCCACGTTTTACACCCTGTCAATTCTGTTCCCTTATCCCGAATACAACGCCAGCGTTGTCTGAAATTGGCTTAACGAATCGCGTATTTTATGGAGACCGGAAAAGATTGGGCAGCCCAAAATCGGTTATTTACTCTTCTTTTTCCGGCGTTTTTCCTTCAACAGCTTGTCTCGCTGCTTTTTCATCTTGGCGCGTTCCTTGGCCGTCAGACGTTTACCGGTGGATTTCTTGGTCTTGGGCATCCGTTTACCGGGATCCATCATGTTCTGCTGCAGATCCTGCATCATCTGCATACGGTCGCCCATTCCTTTTCCGGCCATGCCCGTCAGGATCGGCTTCATGGCATCGAACTGCTTGACCAGTTCGCCCACGGCTTTGGGCTCCACCCCCGCACCGCGTGCGATTCTTTGTCGTCGGCTGACTTCGATCAGCTTGGGATGGCGCCTTTCCTCCGGCGTCATGGCGTCGATGATACCCACCATGCGGCGGATCTCCTTGGATGTATCGCCCTGCGCCATCATGGAATTGAGTTCCTTCATGTTTCCCATGCCCGGCATCAACCCCAGCATTTTCTGCATCAGACCTGGTTTGGCCATTTTTTGCATGTGGTTGCGGAAGTCATCGAGTGTGAAGTCGCCCTTTTCCAGCTGTTGCTGCAGTTGCTCCTGTTCTTTTTCATCGAAGGCCTTTTGCGCCTCGTCTACCAGGGCCAAAACATCGCCCATTCCCAGAATGCGGCTGGCCATGCCCTCGGGACGAAAATACTCGAGGTTATCCAGGTGTTCACCGGTCCCGATGAAGCGGATCGGCACGCCGGTTACATGTCGGACGGACAGCAGCGCACCGCCTCGCGCGTCTCCATCCAGTTTCGTCATCACGACGCCATTGAGTTCAAGGGCTTCGTGAAACGCTTTGGCGCTTAAGACCGCATCCTGTCCGGTCATGCCGTCAACGACCAGGAATACCTGGTGTGGTTGAACTTCCCGGTCAATCGTCCGTAGCTGGGCCATCAGTTCTTCATCGATCGCCAGCCGTCCGGCGGTATCGAGAATGACGACGTTCCGCTTTTCTTCACGAGCTTTCTTGACCGCATTTCGACAGACCTTGACGGGGTCTTTTTCATCCGGCTCGCTGTAAACGGGAACGCCAACCTGTTCCCCTATGACATGCAATTGTTCAATCGCCGCGGGGCGTTGCAGGTCGGCGGCGACCAGCATGGGTTCGATCTTGCTTCGCAGCAGCAGTTTCGCCAGTTTTCCGCAGGTCGTGGTTTTTCCGGAACCCTGCAGGCCGCACATCATGATGACGTTGACGTCCTGGTCCAGCTGAATGCCGTCGGCCACTTCTCCCAGTAGATTGATCAATTCACGGTGAACGATCCCGACCAGCTGTTCGCTCGGTTTCAACGACAGCAGGACTTTTTCGCCCAGCGCCTGCTCGCTAACCCGATCCATGAAATCGCGAACCACGTCAAAGCTGACATCGGCATCCAGCAGTGACTGTTCGACCAGTTTTAGACCGTCGCGCATGTTGGCTTCGGTCAGTTTTCCCTTCCCACGAATCGACTTGAAGGCCGACTGCAGTCCTTCCTGGAGGTTGCCAAACATATTTTCTGACTCAGCGTGTAAAGTTTAAAAGCGGTGAATCTGGTTCCGTCTGTTGGATCGGCTTCAAACCGGCGCGTGTAAGGCGAAATTCTCGCTTTGGGAAAAGAACTGGCAGGGGTTATCGTAAACGATGTTCTGAATCACCGATTCAGCGTGTCCTCGCCGTCGCATCTCCAGGATAAAGTCGGGGACGGCGGTCGGTTTGGATGGTCCCCAATCGCCGGCCGAGTTCACACAAATTCGTTCCGTTCCGTATTTTTCCACCATGTCGGCGGCTCGCTGCGGCGTGCATTTGGTCACCGGATACAGAGTCATTCCCGCCCAGTAACCCGCGGCCAGAACCGGCTCGATGGTGTGCTCTTCCACATGATCGACCAGTACCCGGCCGGGTTCGATCTCGCCATGCCCCCGCAACATATCGAGGATCATTCGTGTACCCTGGTACTTGTCTTCCAGATGGGGCGTATGAATCAGAATCAGTTGTTGGTGAGCGATCGCCAGTTGCAGGTGTTCTTCAAAGATCGTGGCCTCATTCCGCGTATTCTTGTTCAAACCGATTTCACCGATTCCCAGTACGCCGGGGCGATCCAGAAACTCCGGGATCAGCCGAATCACTTCGCGTGATAATTCAACGTCCTCGGCCTCTTTGGCGTTAATGCACAACCACGTGAAGTGCTGGATGCCATACTGGGCGGCACGCTTCGGTTCGACGTCTGTTAATTGATGGAAGTAGTCTCGGAAACCGTCGGCGCTGCCGCGATCAAAGCCGGGCCAGAATGCGGGTTCGCTGACCGCGACGCATCCCATTTTCGCCAACGTTTCATAGTCGTCCGTGGTTCGGGAGACCATGTGGATATGCGGGTCGATGTAATACATTGATTTTGCCGATTGCGTGATGGAAAATAACCATGGAAAAGTCGACCGTCAGGCCGGAACGGATTCAGCCTGCCTGGAATCGGGGTTGAATCTGGAATTCCTGCTGCCAATCCTGCTGATATGGACGTGAAAACAGCAATTGAGCCCGTGCAGCCCGATCGGGTTGTCCGTCGCAAAGAAGCTTCAACCCCTCCCGCAGTTTGGTCATGCCAGCGTCGTCGGACACATCGCCATCAGCACGTTCGATCCGATCCAGACTGGCCGCCAATTCCAGGATCCTGGCCCGCATCTCGAGAAATTCCCGTTCAAGAATCTGTGATGAATTCATCGTTTACCTTTTTTCTTTCGACATCTCACCGCTATCATATTCTCGAAGGTCCAAAATCACCAGCCAATTGTTCGGTGTGGAGCTACATGGTGTTTGTTCGAAACTGCCTGCTATCGCTCGCTTTGATGCTGCTCATCAGCCAGGAATGTCTGGTGCGGGCTGACGAGCTGGACGATGGATTCGTCGAACGAGCGGTGCAAATCGTCATTCGCGATGATCAGGCGACCATCAAGTATTCATTCGGTTTGACAGAACCAACGATGCAGCAGTTGCTTGACGGTTGGGCTGTGGGCCGTCCGTTACCGGAGACCGATCAGCCGGTGGATCTGGAGGCTGTGACTGGTGTATCAAGCCCGAGCGTGGCGACTCCCACTTCCGAGGGTCAAGTGACGGCTGTCGAACCGACGTTGACGCCACGCCAGGCCGATCAGATTCTTGGCAATCTTGCCGCGTCGTTGACGATTTCCGCCGACGGTCGGCCAGTTGACCTGGAGCCTGTCTTGCTGGAGCCGTCATCACGCCATCATTATCGCTACATAGCGCATTTCAAGTTTCAGCTGCCCCAGTCGAATCCCTGCAAATTATCGGTTCAAGATAATAATTTTCGGCAGTTTGACGGTGGAGCGCGATATGCTTTGAAAGCGCTGGGCGCTACAATTATACAGCAGTCGAACGTGATGCCGATCGTGGTTCGGGCAAAACGGCACCTGCTGAACAAGGACGCCTTGGATGAATACGGCGAATTCTGCAAAATTGACGCCGTCTTATCCACCACCCGGTCCATTCCAGATAGACGTCAGTGAATCGCCTGTTGGCAGTTGCGGTTTTCGTCAGTGCCTTGCGACCGGTTTACGGGGTTTGGCCGTGACCGCCCACGATTGAAAGCGGTGGGTATTTGAATAATCCGCCTCGAACAACTTTGTACTGAGAGTTAAATGGCTCGCATTATTGCTATCGGAGATGTTCACGGCTGTTCCGAAGCCTTGGAGAGGTTGCTGGCGGAAACGCAACCTGTGGCCGAGGATGTAGTGGTTGCTCTGGGTGATTTTGTTGATCGCGGGCCGGATTCAGCGCGAGTGCTGGAGGTGTTGCTGGAACTGGTTACGGCTTGCCATTTTGTGCCCCTGATTGGCAACCATGAACTGATGATGTTCAAGGGGCTGCGGACTCAGGAGGATTTCGATTTCTGGTTTCAGCATGGCGGTAGCCAGACGATTGCCAGTTATGGCGGTCGGATCCAGAACATACCGCAACACCACATGACTTTCCTGAGCCATTGTCTGCGTTTTTTTGAAACGGAAAGACATTTCTTCGTGCATGCGAACTACGCTCCCAGTTTGCCGTTGCAGGAACAGCCGGATGAATTGTTGTTCTGGGAGCATATCAACGCGTTTGTTCCGCAACCGCATATCAATGGGAAGACGGCCGTGGTAGGCCATACGCCTCAACTGAATGGCGAAATTCGCAATCTGGGGCATGTCCAGATCATCGACACCTTCTGTTACGGGGACGGCTGGCTGACGGCGCTTGATGTCACGTCCAACAAGGTCTGGCAGGCCACCAATCACGGCGATTTCCGGGAGGGGGACTTACCGCCTGTCGAGGAATTGTACGAAGAACCGGCGACGGACGAATCGACGCACGTTGAATGACATGACGTGCTGGACGGCGGCGACCCTTGTTGTGGCGACGAGCGACTTCTTTAAAAACCAACCACGGCTTAGAATAATCAGGCATGGTGGGTGCGGCGCCGCGGGCTCAAGCGGCTGATCAACTGCTCGAGCTGCACAAGTTGATTTTACGGGACGCCGGTTTTGAAGAGTGTGTTCGTGGTCTAGAAACGGGCCAGGTGGCCACCTTCGATTCGGTCTGGGGTTCATCCTTGCGCCTGTTGACCGCGGCGCTGTTGACGACCTTTCCAAAAATTCTTCTGGTCGGTCCCGACGACAAGTTCTGCGATAATCTGAGCGATGACCTGGGCACTTTCTGTTGCGGACGCGCGGAAAAATTTCCGCATTATCCGGTGGCCATCGATTCGCGGCCCGCGGTCGACTACGAGTACGGCGATCGGCTGAAAGTTGTCAAGCAATGCCTGACCGAAGCAGCGCCCGATATCATCCTCGCCACGGCCCCTGCCCTGCTCCAGCCGACTCCATCCCGTGCGGCGATTGAATCGCACACTCGCATCCTGGAACGTGGCCAGACCATCGAGGTGGATGAGTTCAAGCAGTGGTTGATCGAACATGGTTTTCATCATGCGACTGCGGTGGAATTGCCCGGGGAATTTTCCGCCCGCGGTGGCATCATTGATGTGTTTTGCACCGATTGGCAGGCACCGATCCGAATCGAGCTGTTCGACGACGAAATCGAATCCCTGCGGTTCTTCCAGATTGACACCCAACGAAGTCAGGCCGATGTAGCTCGCGTGGAGATCACACTGCTTTCTCCGGAGTACCAGGCGGACGGGCATCTGATCGATTTCCTGCCATTAGAAACACTGGTCGTGTTGGTGGAACCGGATGAGCTGAACCAGCGGGCATCCACCTTCATCCGGCGCGACGCGGACCCGGGAAAACTGCATAACTGGGACGAAACGCGACGTCAGTTGGCTTCGCGAAAGATGGCCACTTTCAATCGACTGGCCACAGGCCTGACCGATGTTTCCTGGCGGATGCCGGTCGAGTCGATTGAAAAATTCCACGGTGATTATACAGAAATTCGCCTGGAACTGGATCGAATGGCAGGGGACGGCGAGTTGTTTGTCGTCGTACCCAGCGAGGGCGAAACGGCCCGCATCCATGAAATCCTGGATTCCACCGACTGCGCCAAACAACAGCGACTGCATTTGGCTCGAGGAATCCTGCATCAGGGGTTCCGGCTCCGCGGACTCGATACGATGGTCGTCGGCGCGGATCAGCTTTTTCATCGCACCGATTTGAGGCGGGTCGGACGCCGTCGGCTGGGCAAGACCATCGACAGCTTCCTGGACCTGCGGGAAGGTGATCTGGTTGTTCATCTATCTCATGGGATTGCCCGTTTTCGCGGACTGACCATGCTGGAGAAGGACGGACAGCATTGCGAACACCTGGAACTGGAGTTTCACGGCGGGACGAGAATTTATGTTCCTGCTTCCAAGATCGACCTGGTCCAGAAGTACATCGGTGGCACGAAAACACAGCCGGTCCTTGCCCGGATCGGTGGCAAATCGTGGGTGCGCCAAAAACAGATTGCGGAAGAGGCCGTTACCGATCTGGCCGCCGAGATGATCGAGATTCAGGCCTCTCGCAGCAGTCAAAATGGTATCGCCTTTGGGGCCGATACCGTCTGGCAGAATGAGTTTGAGCAGTCGTTTCCCTACCGCGAGACCCGCGATCAACTGGTGGCCATGGAGGCCATCAAGAACGATATGCAACAGGCCCGTCCCATGGACCGGCTGTTGTGCGGTGATGTCGGATTCGGGAAGACGGAAGTGGCGATGCGGGCGGCCTTCAAGGCCGTGGAAAACGGCTACCAGGTCGCCGTGCTGGTACCCACGACGATCCTCGCGGAACAGCACATGCGGTCATTTTCAGAGCGGATGATCGAATTCCCGCTGGAGATTGTGAAGCTCAGCCGATTTTGTTCCACCAGGGAGCTGCGGGAGTCGATCGAGAAACTGAAATCGGGTCAGGCCGATATTGGCATCGGGACGCATCGAATTGTCTCCAGCGATGTGAAATTCTTTAACTTGGGGTTGGTCATCATCGACGAAGAACAGCGGTTTGGAGTGGCCCACAAGGAACGCCTCAAGAATCTCCGCAATACGGTGGATGTGCTCACGCTGTCCGCGACACCGATTCCGCGAACATTGCACATGTCGCTGGTTGGAGTTCGCGATATCTCGAATCTGGAAACCGCGCCCGAGGAACGTGTTCCGGTGGAAACCAAGGTCTCACGGTTTGATGAGCCGTTGATCCGGTCGGCCGTGCTAAGGGAACTGAATCGAGGCGGCCAGGTGTTTTTTGTCCACAATCGCGTGCATGATATCCAGCTCGTCAAGAGTCGGCTGCAGGCGATCGTGCCGGAAGCGAAGATCGGCGTAGGGCATGGGCAAATGCCGGAACAGGAACTCGAGAAGGTGATGACCGACTTTGTAGCACAACGCTACGATATGTTATTGGCGACCACCATCATTGAAAGTGGACTGGATATTCCCAACGCCAATACGATCTTTATTGACCAGGCAGATACGTTTGGGTTGAGTGATTTGCATCAGCTACGCGGCCGGGTGGGACGCTATCGTAATCAGGCATTCTGTTATCTCTTGCTGGATCCGAAAAAACACCTGACGCCCATCGCCGCCAAACGACTTCAGGCGATTGAGACATTCAGCGAAATGGGAGCCGGCTTCGCCATCAGCATGCGGGATCTGGAAATCCGCGGAGCAGGAAATCTGTTGGGGACTCAGCAGAGTGGACATATCGCCGCGGTCGGATACGAACTGTACTGCCAGCTATTGGAGAATGCCGTCCGACGGCTGAAACGGGAACCTCCTCGCATGCGAATCGAAGTGGAAGTCGATCTGCCCCTGTCAGCCTATTTCCCGGACAACTACATTCCGGATCGAAGGCAGAAAATCGATATCTATCGACGTCTAACCCGGCTGGAGCGCTTTGACCAGATTCGCGAATTCGAGATGGAATTGCGCGATCGATTTGGGCCGCTGCCGGCCGAAGGCAAACGACTGCTGGAGCTGTGCAGGGTGAAACTGGAAGCGACCGTTTGGCAGATCCGGGCGATCTTTCTGGAAGACAGGTATTTGGGTATCCGGTTCGGAAATCGTGATCGCATCGAGCAGTTGTCCAAGCAGAACAAGGGGGTTCTGCGAGTTGTGGACCACGAAACCGCCTACCTTCCGCTCAAGACGACGGCCATCCCGCCAGACAGAATGCTGGCACTGCTGAAATCAATCTTGCAGGTCTCCTGACGGATTTCTAATCTCTGCCGGGAATTCGACATAGGTCGGAACCGTTGATGGCGATCCTCAATGGACCCCGGATGCCTGTTTTACTGGACCGAAAATTCGCCCGATCATCAGCATGATGAATTCGTTGTTAATCCTGACCTTGTTGACCGGGGCTGGTGCCATCACCCAGTCAGCCCTCGGTACTCAACAGAACGTGGTTGCATCTGAAACGGGGCGATCGGATACGACCGAATCTACCTCGGACACGGAAACGCCGGGCGATGAGTTTGAGCCGGCGCGGGTCTTGGCCATCGTTGGTGGCGAGCCCATTTTTCTTGGAGACATGTTGTTTGAAGTGAACCAGTTGATACGGCGATTCATGCCTGACGCGCCGGAAAGCGTTGTCAGGCGTGAACGATTGGCTTTGGTCACGAGAATGCTGCCCAAGTACATCGAGCAAAAGATGATGTTGATCAATGTGAAACGTGGACTGCCGCCGGAAGCCAATTTTGACGACATTATCGAAAGTGCGTCCAAGGAATTTGACGACAAGGCGCTGGAGGGAATGATGGAATCGGCCGGCGTCGATTCACCGACCATGTTCGACGCCCATCTGCGGGCGCAGGGCTCAAGTTTGCGGAAACTCAGGCTGTCCTGGACCACGACGCAAATCATCAGCTATTTTCTGCAACAGAAGATGACATCGGATGTGGAGATATCCCATCAGGAATTACTTCAATACTACCGGGAGCACGAGGCCGACTACGCCGTCAAGGCCAGGGCTCGTTGGGAACAGGTCATGGTGCGGCGGGACAAGTTCGCGTCCGAAGAGGATGCGATGAGCGCCATCGTTGAACTGGGTAACAAAATCGTCTACGGAGCGTCGCTGGAAGGGGTGGCCAAAAAAAGTTCTCATGGGTTTCGCGCTGAAGAAGGCGGGCAACACGATTGGACGAATCGGGGTAGCCTGGTTCTGACCGAGCTGGACGAGGCCATTTTCGAGTTGCCCGTTGGTCAACTGAGTGACGTGATCAAGACGCCTCGCGGTTTTCACATTGTTCGCGTTCTGGAGCGGGAGGCGGCGGGTAAGGTCGATTTTCTCGAAGCACAATCTGAAATCAAAGAGAAACTGGAATCCGAGAAACGGGCGGCCGCGTTTGATGAATACCTTGCCAAATTGAAGAAGGACATTCCCGTGGAAGTCATGGATCCTCCCCAACGTCAGGCTCGATCGGCTGATGCGGTCACGAATCTGAAATGATGTCTATGGTGGGCGACCGTTGCCGACTGCTTCGGTAAGGTCTTTGCCGCGGAAGGTTGGGGCCTGTTCCGTTGTCAAACGTTGACGGACGGAACCGAATGGTCGGTGTAGCTTGCCCATTTAGAGGCTGGTATGGGCAGTTGTTGGTGTGAGCCCTGAGGCGGATTGGATGCCAACGATGATTCACCATCGGCGCTTTCCTGCTGCCAGCAAAACAGCTACACTGGATCCAAATCAGATTCAAGTTCTTTCACGGCCATTGCGTCTGCCGTCGTCATCGGTTGGACGTCAATGACCGACATTCAGGGCAATTGAGTGAGCATTGCATCTTCAGGATCGAAGTCTATGACGGATGTCGCAAAACTGAAAACGACAGACCAGGAGATTGACCTCCCCATCTTTGAGGGTACCGAGGGAGAGAGGGCACTGGATATTGGGCAGCTCAGAAGCAGTACGGGCTTGATCACCCTGGATGAGGGGTACGTCAACACGGGAGCCACCCGCAGTGCCATTACGTTCCTTGACGGCGAGCAGGGTATTCTCAGGTATCGCGGCTATCCGATTGAAGAATTGGCCCAACACTGTGACTTTGTGGAAGTCTGTTACCTGTTGATCTATGGAGAGTTGCCGAACGAAGAACAGTTGCACGATTTCCGTTGGTCCATTCGCATGCACACGATGCTGCATGAAGACATGCGGTTGTTTTACAACGGCTTTCCGCGCGACGCGCACCCCATGGCGACTTTGTCCAGTGTCGTCAGTGCGATGTCAACTTTCTACCAGGATGCGATTGATCCCTCGAACCCCGAACATGTGGAAATCTGTACTCAACGATTGATTGCAAAATTGCCAACGATTGCGGCGTACAGTCACAAGAAATCGATCGGGCAACCGTTCATCTATCCCGATAATGATCTGACGTACGTGGAAAACTTTCTGCGGATGATGTTTGCGGTTCCCTGCGAACCTTACATCATCGATCCCGACTTTGTTAAGGCACTTAACATGTTGTTGATCGTGCATGCCGACCACGAACAGAACTGCAGTACGTCCACTGTACGCATGGTGGGATCTTCCAACGCCAACATGTTCGCATCCATTGCAGCCGGGATTTGTGCATTGTGGGGTCCACTGCACGGCGGAGCCAACGAAGCCGTGGTTCAGATGCTGACCGAAATCAGGGAAGACGACGGTGACGTGGACAAATACGTCGACTTGGCCAAGGACAAATCACATGGTTTCCGGTTGATGGGATTCGGTCATCGAGTCTACAAGAACTTCGATCCACGCGCACGGATCATCAAGTCCGTCTGTGATACGCTGCTGGGGAAAATGAATATCGATGATCCACTGTTTGAAATCGCTCAGCGGCTGGAAGAAGTGGCGTTGAAAGACGACTATTTCATCTCACGCCGGCTTTACCCCAATGTTGACTTCTATTCCGGCGTGATCTATCGGGCGATTGGTATTCCCGTCAGCATGTTCACCGTCCTGTTTGCCATGGGCCGTCTTCCGGGCTGGATCGCGCATTGGAAGGAAATGCACACCAGCGACAACAAACGCATCTGCCGTCCGCGTCAGGTCTACACGGGCGAAAATGAGCGTGAATTCGTCCCGCTCGGCGATCGGTAAAAGATTCGGAGGTTTCCGAATGGAAGCCACTCAGTCGTGCACGCCTCTTCCGGGTGACTTCTGGATGGATAGCTTGGCTGTTCAGCAGCACGCCGCGGACTGGTACATCGTCTACTACGACCAGCTGCAGATCGAAGCACCACCGATCCGACCGGTGCGGTTACCCGTCGCGGCTATGACCAGGCCGGCCGTTCGACATCGCGGACGCAGCAGCTGGGCAGCGATGATCTGGTGACCTCCTGCAGCTCCGACTCGCTGAACCGAATCGATGCCCTGACCGGGCCCGATCCGGACAATGCGTTCGGCGAGCCGTACCGGGGGTGACCACTTGGATCAGACTCAAAAAGGGCGTCATGCACGATCTGAAAAACGCGAAACTGGCAGACTGGAAATGGCATTAACGCTTTATGGTTCAGGCAAATCAAATTTATGAAACCGTGCTTTACGCGCACGACCTAGATGCGGCGATCAAGTTCTACACCGACGGCTTCGGATTAAAATTACTAAGCCAAAATGAACTTATGGTCGTGCTGGGTATTGGAAATCAATATTTACTCATTTTTGACCCTGGGAAGAGTTCGCTCATCGGACGCGAGGTCCCGTCCCATGGCACATCTGGGGAAGGGCATATCGCGTTCGTCGCGGACGAGTCGGAGCTTCCTGCTTGGCGCAACCGGCTTAATTCGGCTGGCATCGAAATCGAATCCGAAGTAGCGTGGGACGGGGGAAAACGTGGGATGTCAATCTACGTCCGCGATCCAGCAGGGAATTCGGTGGAACTGGCTCCGCCCAAGCTCTGGTCCTATTTAGAAGAGTAAGACGCCCTCAAGCTCCGCGCCGACGTCGCTTTGCGCAACAAGCAACTGGAACAGGCTCGCGAGTCAATCGCTGCCTACAAGAAAGAACATCGCGGTGACCAGTCGGCATGAGTTTGCCAAACGAAAACCTTCCACGCTGGAACGCTTGCGTGGGAGCAGCATTGCAGTTGGATACGTTCTCCCGACGATGGACGACTCCGGTCGCAACGTTCCGAACCGCGACGACCGGAATTTAGACTATTGGGATTCTTCAGCCTTAGCAATAGTGGCCATTCTCGACGAATGATTTCGCGGGTTTTCCCTTATGTAGATGACCGCCTTGGGAAACGACGCAAGTATCTCTATGCAATCTGCACGATCCGATCATCGGCCTCACAGGTAGAGAAAGTCTCTACTCGATGGACGATTCCGCTTTTGGGGAATACGTAAATTCCTCGGGCAACAAAAGCCACAACATTTCTGGATCGACGATTAAACGGCCAGGCAGTCTCCCACTACGCCGAAATCACCTTCCAATGTGAATAGAAACGGCGTGTCGGGATTGGAGCCCACCGACGCCGCCGATTCTGCCAGAAAGGAGTAAAACTCATCTGCTGGGACGTCCCGCTTTACCGGCAAATCGTACCACAGAGTCACGTAACGCCCGACGAGCATCGTGGCCTGCAATTGATCCACGTCCTGGACGACGGATTTCAGTTGCCCTTGGCCATCGACTATCGAAACGGTTAATTCGCCATCCACAATTGCCGCTTCGCCCTCAAGTCCAGCTACCGTTCAGCAGATCGATGAAGAGGGCAACATCCATCAGATTTACGATGCCATCCTCGTTGATGTCGGCTTCAATCAGATATTGGCCACTGGTCAACAGGCCGACGAACGGATCGACATCCAGCAGGCTGATAACGCCATCCCGATTTACGTCTCCCAGCAGGACCGTATCGTCCTGACATTCCACCATGAAGGTCGAAATGCCGTCGACACCCGCTTCCACCACCGAAGGTGAACCCAGATCGGAAACGATGAAGCGAAGCTGCAGCTGATCGGTCGGTTGAATGAAATCTTCCAGAGCAACGATCTTCAGTTGCCAGCCGCCGAGCGAATCCGCGTCGCCGGGCTGAACGGACTCCAGCGTCAACCAGTTTTGGCCACCATCATTCGAGATTTCGACGAACAGTGAATCGTCTTCTCCGCCGTTATCAAACCAACGATAATACGACAGGATGGCTGCCTGATTTTTGGCCGGTGTCGCCTGAATCAGGGGTGAGGTCAACACGGTCGATCCATTGTCCACATCGGAATCTCCCGGCTGGTTTCCGGTCAGATAACAGAAACCGGATCCGTCGGCATCGGCGGGAGGGTCACCCCGATTGCCACCGCCCGCGGGGAGTCCTCTTTCCCACTGCCCTGTTGTCGCATTGCCGGTGACCGTCCAATTCAGATCGGCTTCAAAGTCATCGTCAAACACCGTTGGACCCGCATCGGAAGCACTGATTACGTTGTAGGCGTCTGTCGGGGCGTTGTCAGGACTGGTAAACAGATCTCCATCTTCACCGTCAATCGAGAAGTAATAGCGAGCCACGTGTCCGCAATCGACAGCGGGAAAGACTGCGCGAAAGACGTTCTCACCAAGATGTTCCATGGGCTGGGGCTGAAAACCCTTTCCCTTGTCGACTTGCAATGTCGCCGTAGCGGGCAGGACCGGAAAATCGGAATCGTCCACCATCACCAAGACCGTGTCGCCACCCGCCGGAGCGATCAGCGTGGGCAGGGGCGTCAGAAACTCAAAGCCGACTTTCCGATCGCAAACGCCTTGCGGATTATCCAGTGCGGCGGCAAGTAACGTGTTGAGGAAACCGGTTCCCGCGTTGGAGCCGTTTCCAGCTGAACCGCATCCGCCATGGGTGTGGATTCCGATTGCCTCACCGGTCGTTTCGAGGATCACGGGGGAGCCTGAATTTCCGCCTGTCGTATCGGTGCGATAGCGGAGCTCCATCGTAGTAAACTGAAAATAAGGGCCCAGTTGTGTTTTCTGTGCGCCGTTCCACGATGGATCGACGGGGAAAGAGGTAGAACCATGACCGGTAATCCGAATCATGTCTCCGCCTTGAATTGGTTGAGGATCGGCAAGCTGGAACGAGGAGCCCTGTGCCTGAAAGGCCGTCAGACCCGTGTTCGAATTCGGAAAGCAGCCGAAGTAACACCAATCGTTGCCGACGCCGTTATTGGCCACCTGCATCGAGTTGGGATCAACACTGTACTGGTCCTCTGGACCGGGAAACCGGTAATTGCCGTTCGCATCGGAGAGCGGCACATTGAAAGAAGCCACATCCGTTGAAGAAGCGCAATGGCCGGCAGTCAACAGGCAATTATTGCGATCGTCGAACAACCACAACGTGCATCCACCAGGGATGGACCGTCCCACCCGCGGATCCTCTGACAGTTGCCGGTCATCACTGTCATCGCAGATCGAGCCGGTCCCATCCGGACCGCTCGCCTCGCCGACCGTTAGCTGGTCGACACGTACCAGATTCAGTCGGCCGTTAGGGCACGCAAAGAGTTCCAGTCGTACGGCATTACCATTGAAATAGGCACTGGTATTTCGCCACTCTCGGGCGGTTCGCGAATTCAGGATCTGGTAGGCACCGTCCTCCAGCGATGTGATTCGCAGCGTCGAACTTGGGCCACCCAAAGGACTGCCCGCCAACATCAGATGGCTGAACCGAAGTCTTAACCAATAAGCTCCGTCAACCTGGATGGTCTCCGACCAAATCAATTCTTCCCCCTCGCCAACGTGAAAGAGTGGGCTGGAATCCAGCGCGAAGGGAATGTCATGTCGAGGCAATTCTTCGACCAGCGGCGTCGCCTGCCCATGGAGCAACAGCGGGAAGGTTAGACAAACGGTCAAGACAGCAAGAAAAAGACGAATGGACTCCGATATTTTGAATTCCACTTTGACTCCAGCACGTGCAGAGGATGGTGTGCGTATTAAATACATCTGAGAGCCCGTAAATGACCGTTCCCATAACCTATGCTCGGCAAGGCAAACGGTAGGTTGGACTCCAGCGCGGCTATCGCGATAATGTCGGAGGGTTGAGCCAGTCGGTAAGTTTTCGCCCGACCGACTTTATCCTGATTTTAACCGGATTAGTGGATTAACTCAAACAGTTGTCGCTGGTTGCAGCTACTGTCGGTCGGCTCGATTTCGGTAAATCCGGAATGTTCGTCTCGAAATGCGACAATTACTGCCTCCGCTGGTCAATATGAAGTCCCGCAAAGCGAGCAGGAATGCATGTCGCGCGATCAAGTTTCGAATTGGTTTGCCCGGTTCAATTACGTGGGCGTTCGCATCTGGGCGTTTCCCAATACGCTGCTGGGCCTCATGGTGGGTTACTTTGGTGTTCTTCTGGGTGGCAGGATTCAGCGAATCAATGGCTGTTTCGAATTCCACGGCAGGATCGTCAAATGGTTGCTGATCAGGATGTTGCCGGGATGTGCAGACGGTGCCGCCGCCATGACATTGGGACATACGATTCTGGGTCAATCACCCGAGGCACTGGAATCCACACGCGAACACGAGCACATTCACGTCCGCCAGTATGAGCGTTGGGGACCGTTTTTTATTCCTGCCTACTTCCTGGCTTCGTTTGTCGCCTGGATCAAAGGGGGCGATCCGTATCGCGACAACATATTCGAAGTTGAAGCCTATCGAGACGCCCCCTTGAATTCCCAGGACACCAGCTAATTGCGTCTTCGTCGCCCACCGCGTTGCGTATTTGATTGATGCCGTTTGATATTCTTCTCAATGACGCCGGTAATCGCATCATCCCATGTCGGGATTTTCGGTTTTTTCCTGCCGGTTTCAGCTTCTTCGCTATCGACCACATCCAAATCGACATCATCGTCTCGTGATTCCTCACGACGCGGTGGCCGCGGACGCCGGGACCTTTTCGCCTTGGGCTTTTCCTGGGCGTAGTCTGATTCGTCTTCGTGCTCCGGCGCGGTTTTGGCCGTAACCGCTTTTGCTTCGGCGACCTCGTCCTCTGTCCTGGATCGACGATTCCCGCGGTCTCTGCGTTCCGGTCGTCTTCTGCGTTTGCGGTCGGTCTCGCGGTTCTCGTCGCGACGTCCACCCAAATCGGTGACTTCGAATTCGATAAAACCCTCATCCACTTCGTCTACCGGTGGTTCTTCGACTACTGGCGGTTCTTCAACCGATTCCATCTTCGGTGCGACTGGGATATCGCGAGCGGGTTGCTTGCGAGCACCGCTGAAGGCAGCAAACGGGTCATCATCTTCAACGACCGGTGACGCCGCTTCCGGCGAATGACTATCCGAGCCGATATCCCGCTGGTGTTTCGAATCCGGTGCTTTATCGGCAACCGTTTCCAAAGACTGGGATGGCGATGCTGCGTCGTTCCGTTTTTCTGCTGAGGACGGCTCTTCGGTTCGTTCCGTGGTCCGATCGTTAGCTACGGGTGCGGGTTTTGCTTTTCGCGGTGAACGTTGCGAACCCGATTGGGATGGGCGCCGGGCTGGTTTGACAGGGGGCGGATCAATTCCCAAGGCACTGGCCAGATCGTCCCAGTGTCCATCGGCGGATGCCAGATTCTGTTCCGTATCCACGTCCGTTTCTTGTAATTCGTCATCGACAACATCCTTGATCTCTTGATCGCTGTCGAGTTCAGCATCCATGTCCGCCTCCATATCCGACTCAGGAGCGTTACGATCTTCTTTTCCCAGTTCTTCCACAGGCTCAACCTCTTTCTCGGACGGTAACAGATCCTCAAACATTTCGCTTTCGTCAAGCGGTTCCAGTTTTCGCGAAGCCGTACCGGCAAAATAGTCAAATATCTCGTTCGCCACTTGCATTCCAATGTGAAGGTATTTCTTGATCAACGTAGTATACCTCATCCGGGGCCGCGATAAAACGCGGCCCGTTTTGACGATGGGTCAACTCCCAGTCAAACAGCAAAACACCGATTGAAAAACAACCGGTGTTTGCCCCAACCTTGCTGTTTGAGCTGGCAATTGTCCTGGGTTTGAAATGTATTTCCCGGCTGGTCCGGTCAAGGCCCTGCGAAGAAGCAACCAAGGCAACCTTTTCCAGCAGGTGCCACAACCTGCATGGTCCTGGCCGGGATTAGTAGCGACCCCAGGTGAATGTCCCATTATCGGCCACGTTAAAGAGTGGGCGATCGTAATTTCCGTACCATTGCGAACCCTGTGGCCGGAAGGAGAAGCCGACGAAGATGTTCCAGAACTCCTCCGTCGCCAGGGCGTTGTTGGTTGAGTTGTCTGGCAGGTAATAGGTGAATCCGGTCTGCAGCCCAAAACGGTTCCAGAATGGCATGTCGTAGTCCAGGCCAAACACCGTCTGGCTGTCGTCCGTCCAGCCAATGTAGGCGTCGCAGAATCCACAATTCGAAGCCACGGCCCGGTAGTAAAAGCGATAATTGTCGACGATTTGCGCCGTCAGGTCATTTACCTGTCGACCGTCAATGATCGCGGTCGTGGTGGAGGTGCTGGTCCCGGTGGCGAAACGGAATCCCAGGGCATTGCCGCCCGGATAAACCCAGGCGATGTCACCGCGAACCTGTGTCAGCTCCGTGGTGGCAAACCAGTTTTCACGCATAAAATCACCAGCCAGACCAAGTTGCACGCCGTAGTCCACTCGACGGAACAGGCCATACGTTACAAATAGCTGATCACGATTGTCCGGTGTGTAGCTGTTCCCTTCAACTTCGGTCTGGACCGAGCGAATACCGACTTGACCGGAGAATAATCCACAAGTCAGGTAACACAGGGGCAGGCCCAGATTCAATCCGCCATAAAAGCCGAAGCTGGAATCGTCATACAGTTGATCATTGGCGGTGAAGTTCCTCGATCGAAAGGCGGTGGAGCCGGCAAACCACTCCGAGTTGCGAAACAGCCCACCAAGCCGGCCAAGCCAGCAATTTTCCCAACAATTTGGGGAACAGCCTCCGATGCGGTTTCCACAGCAGGATTGGCATCCGCCAAAATAGTTCTCTCCTACACCGCAACTGCCGCCACAACCTCCATCCCCGCAACCACAGCCTCCGTCAGCCATCATGACCGAGGCTCCATCGTCAATGTAGCCATCGGAAATGATTGGCGAATCTCCTTCGATAATCATCCCGTCACTGATCATCCCGTCGCTGAACATCTGGCCGCTATCGGCTCCCTGCATCTGCATGGGATAACCACCCCGCGCAGGTGAAGGTCCGCCAATAATGGGAGAACCACTGGTATTCGAAGGAGAAGGCTGCATGACCGACCCGCTGATCGGTGCGTTGCTGCTGGGAGCGGCCTGGTTTTGCGGGACGTTGTCCTGCAAGGCAACTCTGGCGGACGGCGGAGGGCGTCGCCCCATGCGTTGATACGATTGAGCTTGCGGTTGCTGGTTTCCCCGCAACTGAGCCTGTCGCATCATCTGGCTGCGCGTCATCTGCCCGAAGCAATTCCCCGTGGTCAGTCCGGAAATCAAGAGCATGGCTATTGCAAAAGCAATTCGGTGCGAATTAAAAAACATCTTTTCGTCCTGAAGTTTTCAGCCAAATTGGGTGACCAATGGCGGCCACGCGGACGGTAGACTTCCCGTCAGAAAATTCATCGGAATCGGCACCACTATCTCTTTCGCTAATCTCGAAATTATCGAAAAAGAAATCGCACCTTGCCCAAATTAACGCGTGTTGTCCTGTGGATTGCGTTGCGTGAACGCCTGGCCGACTGACAGCATGCGATAAGTCACTCCGGTGAATCGAGCGGATTGGCCGGAGGGAGCGACGGTCGTGACCTTATGCCGGGGGCATGGTCGCCAATTGGTGGTCCCAAGGTGGTGGTCCGAGGATGGTGGTCCCAGGGTTGCCTGTGGGCGAAGTAACGTCGGCTATGGATTACCGCGGTCCGGCAACGGTTCGAACTCACTCATTGAAAAAACCGAACCGCATTTTCAAACACGGCGAGCCCGCAGATGCCGGGAGTCGAGCCATTTCGCGTCCAGCTGGGATGTTGCGTCGGGTCAATATACCGCTCGGGGTGGGGCATCAAACCAAAGATCCGACCCGTTTCGTCGCAGACGCCTGCCACGTCGCCCATCGATCCGTTAGGGTTCTCAGGCCGCAGCGCCGGTCCAGGATCCTTGCCCCGATCCACTCCATACTTGACCGCCAGTTGATGGTTAACTTCCATGTACTGCAGTGCCTGTTGATTGCCAGCGACAAATCGGCCTTCGGCGTGAGCGATGGGCAATCGCAGTTCATCCAATCCGTGCAGGAATACGCACAACTTGTCGTCAAATGTCAACGGTACCCAGGTATTGATGTACCGCCCGCTCGCATTCCACGTCAACGTTGCCGGGGGGCCCTCCACCTCGTTGGCAAACAGTAACCCGGATTTGATCAGGACTTGAAAACCATTACAGATGCCCAGGATCAGGTTGCCGCGGCCGTGAAATTCTCTCAGGTGATCCGCGAGTTGGTTTTCCATCTGGGTCGACAGTACTTTTCCGGCGGCAATATCATCGCCGTAACTGAATCCGCCGGGCAGACAGAGAATCTGGTAGTCCAGCAGCCTATCCGGATCAAGCAACAATTCGTTGATGTGGATCGCCACCGTATCGGAGCCTGCCAATTCAAACGCGTAGGCCGTTTCAACATCACAGTTCGTTCCCGGAGATCGCAGAATCAGAGTTTTCGGTTTAGTGCCCATTTCAAGACTTCTTTCACGTTTGTCCCATGGCGATCGGGTCGGTACCGGCTACTTCCAATCCAATGGTTGGTGCCAGGCTGTTTTCAACAAATCCAGCCCCGCGTGGATCAGCGTTTGATCGCCGAGGGTGAACAGCAATTTGTCCGTATCGTTGACCGTGCCGAGCAGTTGGCATTCGTCACCCAGTTGGGACTCAAATTGCAATTGACTATCGGACTTCACTTCACAGAGAAAACGCCCATTAGATTCACTGAACAATGCAACGCCGGGAATTAACTCGTCATCCCGACCGACGGGTTGAATATCTAACGTGACCCCCAGGCTGCCGGCAAAAGCCATCTCCGCGGCCGCCACCGCCAATCCGCCTTCACTCAGATCATGGCAGGCGCGAACCAGTCCAGCAGAAATGGCGGCATGCAGTTTTTCATAGCGCCGACGATGCAAAGCGGGTTCCACGACCGGAACCTGTCCGCCCTTCAGGCCGCTGACCAGCGTCCAATGGGAACCACCCATTTCATCCCGCGTGCGGCCCACCAGGTAGATCAGGTTGCCGGGCTGTTTCAGATCCATGCTGATACAGTGGCTGATGTCGTCCACCTGCCCCAGAGCACTGATCAACAGCGTCGCCGGTATCGAAATGGTTCTCCGCTCGCCGTTTTCCGTGGTATAGCTGAATTCGTTATTCAAACTGTCCTTGCCGCTGATGAAAGGTGTCTGAAAGGCCACCGCCATGTCGTGACAGGCAATCGCCGCACGAACCAGAGATCCAAGGGTCTCCGGACGGTCCGTATAGCCCCAGCAAAAATTATCGAGAATGGCGATGCGTCGCGGATCGGCACCGGTAGCCACACAGTTGCGAATGGCTTCGTCGATCGCGCTGGCTGCCATGTAATAAGGGTCCAGATCACCGAAGTAGGGATTCATGCCGCATGACACGACCAGTCCTCGTCGCGATGTCAACACTGGTCGCAAGACCGCAGCGTCGCTGGGTCCGTCGGCGGTCTTGCCGACCAACGGCTTGATGACACTTCCTCCTTGAACTTCGTGATCGTATTGCCGGATGATCCAATGCTTGCTGGCGACGTTCAGGCTGCCCAGAATTGACAGCAGGTCCTGCGTTAAACGCGCCGCCTGCCGATTGTGCAGCGTTTCCCGGATAACGGCGTCATTTGCCGATAAGGTGTGGCTCACATGGACGGCTTTTCTGACCACCGGCGGACGGCCATCGTGCAGGAACTCCATTGAGAGATCGGCGACGGTCTGATCGCCATACTTCAGCGTCAGTCTGCCGGTTGGTACGTATCGGCCGATGACGGTCGCTTCCACGGACTCGGCGTTGCAGACTTCCTGAAATCGCGACCAGTTCCCTTCCGGAACGGCCAGAATCATCCGTTCCTGGGCCTCCGAAATCCAGATTTCCGTATAACTCAACCCGGCGTATTTCAGCGGTGCCTGATCCAACCAGACCTCCGCGCCGATCTCCTCGCCCATTTCTCCCACGGCACTGGAAAAGCCCCCTGCCCCGCAGTCCGTGACGGCGTTGTACAGACCTTCATCGCGGGCGGTCAGCAAGACGTCCATCATCATTTTCTGGACAATCGCATTGCCAATCTGTACAGCACCCCCGGAGGTAATTTCGCTCTGGTCGGTCAATTCGGCGGAACTGAACGTGGCTCCATGAATGCCATCCCGCCCCGTTCGGCCGCCAATGGCCACGATCAGATCGTCGGGTTGAGGCCGTTTGAACGCCTTGTCGGCGGGAAGCAGCCCCACGCTGCCGCAGAATACCAGCGGGTTGCCGATGTACCGCGGATCGAAATAGACGGCCCCATTTACCGTCGGGATGCCCATCCGATTTCCGTAGTCTCGAACTCCGGCGACGACTCCCTTCATTACTCGACGCGGGTGCAGGACGCCGCCGGGAAGATCCTCTTCGGGCGTGTCAGGCGAAGCAAAACAGAATACATCCGTGTTGCAGACCGGTTTAGCTCCCAGACCCGTCCCCAGCGTATCCCGAATCACTCCGCCAATCCCCGTGTTGGCTCCGCCATACGGTTCAATCGCGGACGGCCGATTATGCGTTTCCACCTTGAACGTCAGATGGTGTTGCTCATCGAAACGCACGATACCGGCGTTGTCCTGAAAGACGCTGATACACCAGTCGTCTTCACCCAGGGCATCACGAATCTGATGCGTCGCGGCGAAGATGGTCTCTTTCAGCATGTTTTCGAAGTGCCGTGTCCCATTCTCATCGGTGTATTCGATGCGACCGGCCAGGGTCTTGTGGCTGCAATGCTCACTCCACGTCTGTGCGACCGTTTCCAGTTCCGCATCGGTCGGATCGCGGTCGAGTGTCCGGAAATGAGCCTGAATCGTTTGCATCTCGACCAGTGTCAAACTGAGTTGCCACTCACGGCTGATCTGCAGCAAGTCCTGATCGTTGGCGTTCCGCAACCGAACGGTATTCAATTCAAAACGATAAGGTTGTCCCAGGTGAATCTGGTCGATCAGAATGGGACCTTCGATCAGTTGCTCAATGGAATCGTTGGCCAGCATTCTGAACAGACGCGTCGCCAAGGCTGCCGGCAGCGAACTGACGCAATACCGTCGGAAAGTGCGGACGGCGTCGATATCGTAGCCCAATTGACGAGCGGCCATCAGCGCCGTTTCCGCTTCCGGATCGGTGACACCCGGTTTGGGCAGGACATGAAACAAACGATCCGTCTCGGCGTTGGACCGATGAAATCGGTCGGATCCCGGCTTGCCGATGACCAGATCCTCGACCACCGTATCCACCAACAGCCGGCGACCGAGCTGTTCCACGTCCCGTTCGTCGATGCTGCCTTCGATCAGGAAGCCCCGCGCCGGCAATACGGATACCGGTCATCCCGGCGTCGACCAGATCATCGACCACCGATTGCCCGAGGCGATCCGTCTGGCCCGCCCGCGGTGAAATCAGGACCTGCCACAACGAGTTGGTATCAGCAATCGCATTCTCTACCTGGGAAGAAATGACCCCGCTACCCGAATTGTCCGACATGCCAACGTCCTGAAGGAAAAAGAAGCGTTTCGCAATTTGCAGATTCTACGACAATCGCCGACTACCATTAAGTGGCCAACTTCGTTGCCTTTGGGAGTTGCGGTTGTTGGTCCAGTCAACCATCGTCTCGACTGGCAGGTTCTTTGTGAAGAAACGATGCCATAAACGCTACCTTCCTTCGCAACAGGCACTAGAATGTGATCGCGTCGTTATCTTCCTGCGTAAGACCGAAAACTTGATGTGATCAAACGACTTAGTTTTAGTTCGGCCGTTTTGTTGGCGGTCGTTTTGTTGTTTCCGGCAAGTCTGGGGGCTCAGGCCGAAGACCCTGACCGGCAATCTCGATTGCGGGGATTCATCACGCCCGAGCGGGCCTGGTGGGATCTGTTGCACTACCACCTGGCGGTCGAATTCTCTCCGGAAGATAAAACCATCAAGGGTTCCAACCGGATCCGTTTCAAGGCGCTCGAGTCGGGGCAGCGGATGCAGATCGACCTGCAACCGCCACTCCAGGTCGAATCCGTAATGCATGGCTCGCAGATCTTGCCCTTTGAACGAGAGGGAAACGTCTACTGGATCGATTTTGTCGAACCGGTGGTAACAGGCACCACCTCCGAAGTTGAAATTCAGTACGGCGGCGTCCCGACCGAAAGCAGGAATCCGCCCTGGAGCGGTGGAGTCTCATGGGATGAAGACGATCAGGGAAATCCCTTTATCGCGACCACCTGCCAGGGCATCGGCGCGAGTATCTGGTGGCCCTGCAAGGATCACGGCTACGACGAACCGGATCAGGGGGCGGCCATCAGCATCACGGTGCCGGAGGCGTTGACGGCCGTTTCCAACGGTCGCCTGGTTCAGGTGGAATCGAAACCAACCGTCGGTAAGAAGACCTGGCATTGGCAGGTAACGCAGCCGATCAACAATTACTGTATCAATGTCAATATCGGGCGATACGTTCACTTCGCTGATCATTACGAGGGTGAATTTGGCAAGCTGGATATCGCATACTGGGTCCTCGAAAATCAGCGTGATCAGGCGGAAAAACACTTTCGAGAAGTCCCCCGAACCATCGAGGCCTTTGAGCACTGGTTTGGCAAATATCCTTTCTATGAGGACAGTTACAAACTGGTCGTGGTCCCCTACCCCGGCATGGAACACCAAAGCAGCGTGACCTACGGAAACGGATTCAAGAATGGCTTTCGAGGTCGCGACTTGAGCGATACCGGTGTTGGTTTCAAATTCGACTTCATTATCGTGCACGAATCGGGGCACGAGTGGTTTGGTAATAATGTCTCCATGCGCGATGCGGCCGACATGTGGATTCACGAGGGTTTTACCAACTACTCGGAAAACCTGTTTGTCGAGTACCACTTTACGGAAAAGGAAGCACAGGACTATGTGATTGGATGCCGGCGGCTGGTGAAGAATGATCGGCCGATCATCGGACGCTACAACCGGAACGAGGAAGGATCAGGTGACATGTATTACAAGGCAGGCAATATGTTGCATACGATCCGGCATATTATCGATGACGATGAAAAATGGCGGTCGATTCTGCGCGGTATCAATTCGGAATTTCGACACCAGACGGTGACGACCGGGCAAATTGAGTCTTACATCAGTCGCCAATCGGGTATTGATCTTTCCCAATTTTTCGATCAGTTTCTCCGATCGACAAAACTGCCCAAATTCATGTACGAGGTGGACGGGCAGCGAATCAGTTGTTGGCTGGATGACGTGGTCGACGGATTTGCCTATCCAGTGGAACTTCTGATCAATGATCGACCGTTGCGGCTTTCTGCCAGTGCGAACCGACAGACCGTGGACTGGGATTCGACGATCGAATCCGTCGAACTCGATCGCAATTTCTACTATCGCTGCGAACAGGCGACCCCAACCGATTGACGGGTGATTTCCCGTTGGAGTCGTTCACGGTCGCTCCTCATCGCATACAACCCGACCACGAAGCCACGAGCACCAACGCAGAGGTTAGAGCATTTGCAGAATCATGTTCTTGGGACAAGCCCGTTACAAAAGCAACGGCCTACCCAACGATCGATTCGAAGGATCCGCTTAGTTACGCCGCGAGCTTATATTGTCGTGCAAGTCAATTTTGAAAATGCGTTAGCAACCGACTTGCCTTGAACCGTTCGCTCGACCCAATCCAATGAGAATTTCATGATGGGGATATTTAATCCCCAGATCAATGCAACCGAAACCCTGATTGCTTCCGGAAGCCACATCTGCCTGGCCTGATCGGCGACGAACAAACACGAAGCGAAAAAGCAATCGCGATCGGCCGCTTTCAAATCTGTCTCAGAGCAATGGAAGAATGACGACCGAGAGCGCAGGCCCGTTGTCACGGCCCGCAACGCAAGCGTTCGATAGTCGGCTACTTGTGGACCGACGGCTTCAACTTATCCGCGAAAGCCTTCTTGAACTTGTCCAACTTGGGTCGAATGATCGCTCGGCAGTAACCCGCGTCAGGATTCTGCGAATAATAATTCTGATGATAATCTTCAGCGGGATAAAAGTCAGATGCCGGGGCAATTTCCGTTACCACGGGAGCCCGGAAGGCCCCCGAATCATTTAGACGGCGTTTAAACGTCTCTGCCAACTCTTTCTGCTCGTTTGAGGTGAAAAAGATCGCCGATCGATATTGCGGACCGTAATCGTTTCCCTGCTGATTGGGCGTGGTGGGGTCGTGGGTTTGCCAAAAGACTTCCAGCAACTGTTTGAAGGAAATCTCATCCGGATCAAAGGTGATCTGGCAGATTTCGGCGTGACCGGTGGTCTTCGCGCAGACCTGTTCATAGGTCGGATTCTTGACATGACCACCCATGTACCCCGACCGAACCGATTTCACCCCTTCCAACTGCTCAAAAACGGCCTCGACGCACCAGAAGCAACCGGCACCAAAATTCGCGGTCTCCAATTTTTCTCCCCCTGCTGAATCGGTCACAGTCAATAGATCGGGCCGAGAGGTTGTGCTCTCTTTCTGCGGTTCGGCCGTCAGGAACGGTGCGGCCAGCAGGCCCGTTAAAGTGCAGCCAAGCAAAAGCAGGCTGCTTTGCAAAATGGAATTGTTCATATTTCGGGAAACCGGCACGAGGCGCGAGAGTTAACAAGCCTGACGTTATGTCAAAGTGGTGCTTAAACGTGAATGGAGTACCCATTCAGGTAGTCGTGGCGAATCATCTTTCTCACGGATTCGTCATCGTTATTCAGGGCAACCATGTTTTCCGCGTCCCATTCGATCCGCTCGCCGGTCCAAACCGCCAGATTCCCCAGCAGGTTGGTTTCCGTCAAAGGGCCGGCATAGTCGTCAAAGTTCGAAACGGGTTTTCCGTTTCCGCGAATTGCGTCGGTCATTTCCTTGAAGTGGCCAGGAGAACGAACGACATCGGGCTTGATTCCCAGCCGCAGTTGTTGCGTAAACTCTCCGTCGACAACCACGCCGGTCTTGGCCAATTCGCCGCAGTAATCGCCGGGCGCAAAGAATTTTCCTTTGTCGCCGATCAACAGCGAACCACTGCCATAGACCACTTCGCGATCGCCATCCTGCTTCCGCGGACAGTCTCGTAACAGGCTGATCGGTTTTTTACCACCGTCGTACCAGAATAACTTGACCGCGGGTCGTCCATCCAGTTCAGGAAAATCGAATTCGATCATTGACGACTTCGGATAGCAATTGCCATCGTGTTTGTCCGTCTTGGCCACCACGCTAGTGGGGTTTCGCAGATTCAATGCCATGAACGGCATGTTCACGGTATGACAGGCCATGTCGCCCAGTGCTCCGGTGCCAAAATCCCAGAAGCCACGCCATTTGAACGTGTGATAGTCCGGGCTATAGGGCCGAAACCTGGCCGGACCTATCCATTCATTCCAGTGAACGTGATCGGGTTGGGGAGGCTCCTGAACCTTCAATCCGTAACTCTGTGGCCAGACCGGCCGGTCGGTCCACACATGAACTTCGCTGACCGTGCCGATAGCGCCCGCCTTGACCAACGCTGCCGCCGTTCGCAGAACCGGATTAGCGGTGTGCTGATTTCCCATTTGCGTGACGACTTTCGATTCCCGCGCCACATCAGCCATCATGCGGGCTTCTTCGATACTGTGCGTGAGAGGTTTTTGGCAGAAACAGTGTTTACCCATACGCATGGCCATCAATGCCGCGACCGCGTGCGTGTGGTCGGGGGTGCTGACCGTGACGGCGTCGATGGAGTCTCCCATTTCCTCCAGCATTTTTCGAAAATCATGAAAGTGCTTGGCGCCAGGAAACTTGCTCTTTCCTTTTTCCAGCATATCGTCGTCAATGTCGCAAACCGCCACGACTCGACTGCCATGAGCTTCCAGATTATTGGCATCGGCGGAATCGCTGGAACCCTTACCTCCGATTCCAACGCATCCGAAACTGATCTCTTCCAGCGCCGAACGGCTGGGCCGGGCTGATACGCCACCCGCAACCCAGAATCCCAATCCAAGGGCCGCGGTGGACTGAACGAATTGCCGACGTGTCGTTTTGCGGGTCATGATATTAGCTCCACAATTGGCTTGAGCCAGATAGTAATACGCGATCTGATATTCTCGCAATCAGCGTGCTGCCTTGTCGGGCAGCCTTTGGGACTTCAAGGGGCACGGATTAATCGGCGGTCGAGACCTCAGGTTGCCTTGCCCAATGGTCTTCCGAATCTCAAATCGAAAACCAGCCATCGACAACCGCCATAGTGTAATGAAACCGGTCTCCCACGATACTGGCAGGCTTTCTCTCCGGGGTCAGCTGCCTACCCGGCTGCCGATTTGACATATTCAACCATGAAATCAAACGGGGTGCAATCAGCGCTCAAGGCGTCCCGGCAATGGTGATTTCCGCGATGTCAATCAAGCGTCCTTTCCATTCAGCACGCAAACTCCGTCAGCCTCCGTACTTCTTTCGCAGCCGCTCCACCAGCTTGCGAATTTCCGCCTGTTCAGCCGTCGATTCCGCAATTTCGATGGCACGATTTTCCACCAGGGCCGCACGGCGATTGCGCCCCGAATCCCGCATGATCATGGCTTTCTGCAACAAGGCCTCAGCTCGCAGATCGGCCGGCATCGACTCGTTCCGGGCAAACTGATCCAGAGTTTCAATCGCCCGCAATTCGTTACCGAGCGCCATGTAACTGTCCGCTTTTCCGCCAAACAAATCGATCAGCGTATCGGGGTTAGGGTCACCATTGTTGATCCCACGATCATAGCATTCGATCGCCTCCTGAAATTCCTGTTCGGCATCCAGTAATTGCCCTTTGGCCAGCCACAAATGGGCAGCTTCTGTGGGCGACTGATCAATCGCCTGCTGCAACACCGCCATTCCCTGTTCGCGGCGCCCCGTTCCCACGATCAACAGGATTTTCTTGACCGTCAATCGCTGCCGAGCATCCTCGGTTAATTCGTCCATGGCAATCATCTCGTCCAGCAACTGGTCCATCGCCTGGACCTGATTCGTCTTGCGCAACAGACTCAACTTGATTTGCAGAATCTGCAAACGCTCCCTCGGTGAAAAGCTGATTTTCTGCAGGACGTCGTCGATGAACGCCATCGCCACGGCGGGTTTTTCCAGCCGCGATATCACGACGATATCCGTCATGATAATCTTCCGCATCTCGGTATCACGCGACGCATTCCATTTTGACCGCAATCCCAAACGATCGTCCCGATCGATATCGACCAATTCGGCCACGATGTCCTCGTAATACAACTCGGCGAGTTCCGGATCGATCTCACTGATTGCGCGATCCAGCATCTTGGCTCTCGCATCCCCTTCCAGCTCGTCTGCCTGGGCCAGCGCCTCGTCCCGGCGGGAACGCTGTTGATGGAATTCGCCAAGCAGTCCCAGGTAATTTTCGACGCCACCGGGACGGTAGCCGCTGATACCGAATGGTCGCCCGTCGCGGTCGATCAGAACGACGGTAGGATAACCACCGATGCCGAATTTTTCCGCCCAGATCTGATTCTGCTTGACCGTCTCGGCCGGCAGCTTTCTTCGTTTGGGGAAATCGAATCGCACCAGCACAAATTTCTGCTGAACTTCCCGCAAAAAATCGGACTTGCCCAGAATTTCCGTTTCGAACTTCTGACAAGCCGGACACCAGTCACTGCCCGTGTACAACAGAAACAGATCCTTGTTTTCGCGTTGAGCCGTCGTCAGTGCCAGTTCAATATCTTCCGTCCACGGTTCTTGTGCCATGTTGAATGGACAGCACAGCAACCAGAAGGTAGCCAGGAGTAACCAATTCCTCATGTGACTCGGTCTCAAACGAATGGACGGACGAATCATGAAAACCCGGCCTTATCCTATCCACGCCCGTCGCCACAGGCAATTGTCAAAGCACCCTACGCGTGATTTATATGTGGCTGTCTCCTTGGCGTGCGTCTCTTGCAGGCCCATAATCACGCCACGGGAGGTCGGAGGACTTGGGATGCACGGCTGTCGGTTGTTAATCGCTCTGAAGATTTGAATTCATGGCCCGCAATGAACAATTGATTCGTCAGCACAAGATCCTGCAGATCCTGGAACGGGTGCGGTTCGGAAAGACCATCGCCGAATTAAAACAGGATGTCGTCGATGAACTGGGCCTGAGCTCACTTCACGATCGGACGCTGCGAAGAGACCTGAACGCCCTGCAGGCCGCCGGGATCGATGTCGATGTCCATGATTCTCCGCGGGGAAAAGTCTGGAAACTCGGACCGCGTGCCCGCTCTTCAACCAAAATCAGTGCGTCCGCCACCGAGCTGATTGCCTTGTCATTGGGAAGACAATTGTTGCATCCGTTGGCGGGAACGCCCTTCTGGCGAGGCATTGAAAGTTTCTGGAACAAGATCCAGGAAGAGATTCCGGCGACCGTCCTGGCCCACTACGAAAAATACCGGCGGACGTTGCGTGTATTGGGCATGCCGGCCAAGTCTTACGAAAAACAGCATGGCATCATCAAGACACTGAATCGAGCCATCCTGGAACATCGCCGGGTCGAAATTGAATACCACGGCGTGGGCAAACCACCGCGGTGGCGAAAAATCGAGCCCTACACCATCGTGCTGTTCCAAAGCAGTCTGTATATCATCGCGGCTGCCTGCGAAGTGGAGGATCCGGAAACGCGTGTTAGAACCTGGAAACTGGACCGTTTCGGCAAGGCCAATATTCTGGATGAGTGGTTCAAGATTCCCAGCGATCTGGATCTGGATCAATTTGTCGGCAATAGCCTGGGGATCTTTATTGGAAACAAGCCGCGAAACTTTAAAATCAGGATCAGTCCTCATGCGGCGCGATGGGTACTGGAAGATCCCTGGCACCCCGATCAGCGAGTCAAGGAACTGAAAGATGGCAGCATCGAGCTGACGGTCAAAGCGGTTCACGATTTGGAGATCATTCCGCGTGTCCTGAATCTGGGAGCTGAAGCTGAAATTCTTGCCCCCGCTTCGGCGCGAAAACAAATGTCGGACATTGTTCAACAGATGGCTGAGAAATATGCCCAACAAAACTGATTCCCAGGCCAGTTCATCGGAACCCTCCAGCGGCAGGCTGGCCAAACTGAAGACCTATTCGTTGCTGGGCATCCAGGCCATGGCGGTGGAAGTGGAGGTGGATGTATCGCCGCGGGCGATGCCAAAAACCATCCTCGTCGGTTTACCGGAAGCGGCGGTGCGAGAAAGTACGCATCGCGTGGAACGGGCGATTGTCAATTCCGGTTTTACTCGACCCGCCGATCGCGTGGTCATCAACCTGGCACCCGCCGAATTGCCCAAGCAGGCCGCGTCGTTCGATCTACCGATCAGTCTCGGGATCCTGATCGGTAGTGGCCAGGTCGAGTCCGACAAGCTGCGCGATTACGCCGTCGTTGGGGAATTGGCGCTGGAAGGACATACTCGACCGTCCAAGGGCGTACTCTCCATGGCCATGGCGGCGGCGGAACAGGGACTGCGGGGGATTGTGGTGCCTCGGGAAAATGCCTACGAAGCAGCGGTGGTGGAAGACGTGGAGGTGATTGCCGTCGATTCCCTGACGCAGGCCGTCGGTTTTTTTACGGACCAACTGACCATTGATCCGACACCGTCGCAAATGGAATTTCTGTTCAGCGAATTTTCCGGCTACGATCAGGACTTTGCGGATGTTCGCGGACAGGAAATGGCCAAGCGGGCCATCACGGTCGCCGCTGCGGGGGCCCATAACCTGTTGATGGTCGGTCCTCCAGGGAGTGGTAAGACCATGCTGTCCAAGAGAATTCCCACGGTCTTGCCTCCCCTGACGGCCGGCGAATCAATCGAAACCACGCGCATCTACAGTGCGGTCGGGCGGCTAAAGGCAGGCCAGCCGCTGATGGCCAAACGGCCCTTCCGTGCGCCCCATCATACGATCAGTGAAGCAGGGTTGGTTGGTGGTGGAAGTACGCCTGTCCCCGGCGAAATCAGCATGGCCCATCATGGCATCCTCTTTCTGGATGAATTGCCGGAGTTCAATCGGCGGACGCTGGAAGTCTTGCGACAACCGCTGGAAGATCGTGTGGTCACGATTTCTCGAGCGCTTTCTTCGACCACCTTCCCGGCGGACTTCATGCTCGTCGCGGCTCTGAATCCGTGCCCCTGTGGATATCGCAACGACCCCCGCCGCAGCTGCAACTGCACACCGCCACAGATCGAGCGCTACATGGGAAAAATATCGGGGCCTTTACTCGACAGGATCGATATTCAGGTCGAAGTGCCGGCCGCGGAATTCAAGGAGCTGGCCTCGGAACAGCCGGGAACCTCCAGTACTGCCATCCGCGAACTGGTCGTGGCGGCTCGCAAGTTCCAGTTCGAGCGATTTCAGGGTTCGCCGATTCTATACAATGCACAAATGTCCAGTCGCCAGATTCGGGAATACTGTCCACTGGACGAAGCCTGTATGAATCTGTTGAAAATCAGCGTGAACGAATTGGGCTTGAGCGCTCGCGCCCACGACAAGGTGCTACGACTGGCTCGAACGATCGCCGACCTCGACTCCAGCGATCAGATTCGACTGGATCACCTCAGCGAAGCCGTTAATTACCGGATGCTCGATCGAAGTCTGTGGCATTAGGCAACCGCATGTCGATTCAGATGATGGCGTGAGAAGGCGCTCAGGCTTCGCTTGTCGATTCGCGTCAAGTCCGATCTGCATCTTGGCCGCATCCGTTCCGAGGGAGTTCGGGCGATGTTTCAACTCCAACAAGGTGGCGGACCAGTATTTGCTGCCCTGGATGCCCGATAATATTGGGGACGACCATCGACCTGAATTCGCTTTTGCCTCTCCATCGTATGGAAAAATGAGTGTCGCACCGGAGACCGTCCCTGCGACTCGCGTTGCAGCATTTTCAGCATTCATCTTCATGGTCCCGGCCCATTGCGACAGCAAAGGCCTACCGTTAGATCCACTCGTACGATGCACTTGCTTGCGCAGCGAGCTTGTAAGGTCGTGCAAGACAATGTTTAAACGCTCTAGTCATCCACCGTTAGACCCAATCGTACGATGCGCTTGCTTGCGCAGCGAGCTTGTAAGGTCGTGCAAGACAATGTTTTAACGCTCTAGTCATCCAGTCGCTTGACCTTCAATTGTCTGTACAAGACCTTGCTATCGGGGTCGTGGGCTTGCAACGCGAAGGTACCTTTGGATAGCTGACGCTCGGGCCGATTCAAGTCGTCAGGTTCCGTGTAATCGGTGATCGTTTCACCGTTGATCTTTACCGTGATCCGTTTGCCCTTGACGATGATCTCGTACTCGAACCATTCATCGTCCCCCACCGGCGATTCGAGGTTGTCCTTGACGTTGTAAAGTCCACCCGTCTTCTTGGGATCGCCCTGCGTGTTATTCACCTGGGCCTCGTAGCCGCTTGCGGGCCAGTCGTGATTCTGAAATCGCGTGTGAAAATAGATTCCCGAATTGGCTTGGGGGCGGGTCATCACCTGGCATTTAAAGTGGAAGTTTTTGAATTCGGCGTGCCCGTCCTTGCCAACATAATAGACGTGGGCTCGTGGGCCGTGCGTAACCAGGCAACCGTTCTCGACATAAACCGAATTGGGGTTTTCGTTAATGTGCCATCCCAGAAGGTCCCTGCCATTAAACATGTCGATCCAGGAATCCTGGCCATACAGCGGCAGGCCGGTCAGGCCGATGGTGATGATCATCATCAATTTTGTTGGCATGCTTGAAACTTCCATTGCGGATGGTGTCTTGTTTGGGTTTCCGTGTCAGCCGCGTCTTGCCCATTTAGAGCGTGTGGTCGCGTCTTTTGCGGTGCTGGCAAAAACCGGGCGACCTTAACGTGACTTCGCGGAAGAATATTCTAGTGCGAGTCGCACAGCGTTGTAGCGTGTGCCGCACTCAATTTTCCGAACGATGGGAACGAAAAGACGCTACATCCGAACGATACGCGCTGTAGATCCGTCCCGCTCTGCTGGCATCCGATCGAACTGTTCTCGCGTTTATTCCAGACTGGCTGGAAAAATTCCCTGTTTTCTGACCCGTGCAATCAGGTTTCGGTATTCTGGAAATGTTGCTACGATCCGCCCCCCACCCGCTTAAGGCCGTGGCTTCTAGGAAGAACTTGGATGAACGAATCAACCGTGGGACTTTCGCGTTTTTCCCGGGAACTGGGCGAAAGCCGCCAGCTGTCTCTTTCGTCGAACAACGTCATTGATCCGCGCTGGATGCTGTACGTAACGTGGGCGTTGATGTTTATCGGAATCGCTTTACGGCTGGAGCGTTATCTGCTGTGCTATCCGCTGTGGTTGGACGAATTGTACATCACGGAAGGATTTCTGGGCTGGAAGTCGCTGGCCAGTGTCTGGCAGCCATTGCCCCACTGTCAGGTGGCACCTCCGCTTTTCCTGTGCATCGAGTGGCTGTTGTTACAGGCGTTTGGCTATTCAGAATATGTGTTGCGGGCGTTTCCCTTCGTAATGGGCATCGCCGCCATTTTTCTGCTGCGGCATACAACGCTGATCGCCTTTGGTCCCATGGTCAGCATGCTGGCTACCGGGATCTTCGCCGTTTCCGAATCCGTGATGGATCATGTCTCCGAAGTCAAACCGTACAGTAGCGACGTGGCCGTCGGCCTGCTGTTTTTGATGCTGGCCGTCTACGTTCTGAAGTATCCCCAACAGAGACGTTGGTGGTGGGCTCTGGCCGGACTGACGCCGGCAGGACTCGCCCTTTCGTTTCCTTCCCTGTTTGTCATCAGCGGTATCAATTTGGCGTTGCTACCCTTGGCGTGGAGATCGGGTTGGAAGATTCGCGGCATTTTCGCCGCAGGCAATTTGATCCTGATCTGCACCTTCGCGTTTTTGTATCTGACCATCATCCAGGTTCAGGAATCAGCGACCCGGGTAGGAATGCAGGCCTATTGGCAGTCGGGCTTTTTGCCGTGGCACCAACCCTGGCAGATTCCGGGCTGGCTGATGAATGCCTTCACCGGCGAGGTGTTTGCCTATCCTGTCGGCGGCAGTCACGGCCGCAGCACACTGACATTGATTGCCATGCTGATTGGAAGCGCCTGCGTGTACCGTCAACGATCGACGACGTGGCTGGCCGTATTTACGCTGCCGTTGGTGCTGGCGCTGATTGCCGCCAGCCTGCGGCGATACCCGTTCGGACCTTCGGTTCGTGTCAGCCTGTTTCTGGCACCCATGGTCGTATCTTTAGCAGCTCTGGGCTTGACGCAGGTGCTCTCATTCGCCCAACGCCACTTCCATTCGAACAGAATGACGCACGCTTACCTGGCGTTTCTGCTGCTGATCGCCACGGTGGGCTGGATCAATAATCTGGTGCAGCCGGTGCGGGTGAACCGCGAATGGCAATGTCAGGCCTTCGCCCGCTGGTTCTGGAATTCCCCGGAAAACGACATCGTCTTGTGCGCGATCACCGATTTGAAAGCCGATGTGCCGCGACCGCCCATCTGGTATCGCAGCAGTCAGCGCATTTACTCACCTCGGCATCGCAGCGGCCGACAATCGATTGACCTGAGTCAGGTGCAGCCGCATCAACGCATCAAAGTGGTGGTTCCCCGGGGCGAATTGTATTACCCGCCGGGAGCGATCTGGAAGTCGGTTCGCGAACAGCTACCGTTTCCCATCCGCGTGGAACGGATCGACAATCATTTTGTCAAATCGCGAGTGGCCGAATCCGCCATCGACGTTTACGAAATCACCTGTCTGCCGGAGGATCAAGGATCCGGGTACACGCCCACCAGCACGGCCGCCATGCCGGACGCAGTGAGTCAGCGGAAGTAGGCTCATTTCAATTCGCGAAGGCGAAGGTTCTTGAACTCGACCGGTTAACCTCCCAACTCCAGCGCCGGGAGACCACTGTCTTTCTAAATCAGCAGATGGGTATGCGTCCAACGTCCATCATGCTTCAGTTCGCCAGTTTGGACGCCGTGGTCACAAAGGATTGGATACAGCCTCGCAGCCGCTCTCGTTGCGCTGCATCGGCCAGGTCTCCATCCTTATCGAACGCGTTGGCTGCCTGCGAAAGCGCAAATTGAACCGGGGCAACGGTGACATTGATGTTGGACAGGATCTCGCGGACGTGTCGTAAACCTCGCAGACCACCCAGCCCGCCCGGTGAAGCGCTGATCAGGCAGGCGGTTTTACCCTGGTACGCCGCCAGAGGGGCCTCGCCGTCGGCCGGCCGCGAAACCCAGTCGATCGTGTTTTTCAATAGGGGCGTGATCGAACTGTTGTATTCGGGACAGGCCAGCAACAGGCCCGAATTCTGCAGGAACCGCTTTTTCAAGGCGGCTGCGGTATCCGGTTGGCCTTCCCGCGACTCCAGATCCTGATCAAACAGCGGCAAGGGATAATCCGCCAGTTGGATGTGATTCACATTGGCCCCCGCCTCCGCCGCCATGTCGCAGGCGATCTTCAAGAGTCGGTCGTTATACGAATCGGCCCGGTTGCTGCCGGCAAACGCCAGAAGGTTTGGTTTCGCCATCTACCTGTTTCCTTTTATCCCCAAAAAAATGAACCTCCCCGGACGATAGGGCGGAACGCGTGCGTCACTACCGCAGGGGCGACGTAAACAAAAAATGCGGATTGCCGGGGCCCGGCGAACCCGACCGCCCCACGACGTTTCGGTCAGTGTAGCGGATCGATGGATTGCCCTGAATGGTGGATAGATGATCGATAGTGCGCGAAAAGCTATATCATCAACTCGGTAGGCGGCCGCATTTTGAACGGAAGGTGACCGGTGAAGAATTTCCGGGTTTCGATGGTGCCGAGTCCGTACCCATTCGGGAAGTAGGTTGTTTTTTACGACAGCGGCGGTCAGGGCAGCGGCAGCTAACTACTGGTAACGACGGCTTCAATCGTCTTGTTGGTGACGCCGTGAGCGATCACGTTGTTTTCGTCATCCAGGACGATCATGCAGGGAGGTGGCCCCAATTCGGCCGACTGCAGAAATTGCTGCCCTCTTTCACTATTACCCTCAACCAACCAGGCCTTCCAGCTCTTGTCTCGAGAGGCTTTGGTTCTGATGTCTTCTATGTCATCAGGACTCTCACCGTAATCGAGGTAAACCACGATCACTTCGCAATTCCGGGACGCCATTTTTGGGTGAATCAATTGCAGCAATTCATTAAATCGCTTCAAAGCCGGAGCCTTGCTTTGAGAAGAAATGAAGAACAGGATTCGATATTTCGCCTGCGGGAATTCAAAACTTACCGGTTTTCGATCGAAGTCCAGAAATACGGAAGTTGACATGGGTTGTTCAATGAAATCGAGGCGAGCCTTCAAATGGTCCAGTCGCCGACGAATCAGGTCATTCTCGCCCGTCAGCGCCGAATTCAATTGGGAATGAATCGCTGCGGCTTCCTGGATCTTTCCCAGAGCCAGCAGATCATCTGCCCCTTTCAGGATGCCGGCGAGGCGAAGTTGGTCGGGATTCGGTACACTCAGCGCTTCATCTACCTGTTTGAAAAAAAGCTGAATCGCTGCGGGGCGCTCGGGAGGCAAAGCGTCGACGAGATCCACAAAATCCTGGGAGTTGCCAAGATCTTCCTGTGCTTTGGCGACCAGTTCCAGGACTTCCGTGTCCGCTGCGTCAGAAAACGTCGTGACAAATGCTGCGGTGAGCGGCCGGTATTCTGGAACCTGCAGTTTGTCGGCGGCGAACTGGAGCCAATTGGACAGAATCTGGACGGCGGCGACGCTGAATGGATCCACATCGTTAATCGCTTGTATTCGCTCTGTCGACTGCCGCAGGGCGGCATCTCGTGCTGCAGGATCATCCGCCTGAATGGCCCGGCTGACACCAGCCACGATCTGGCCCACCGTTGCCAGGTTGGCCACGGCGGTATCGTCCGAGTCACGTAGAGCTTCCCCGCACGCTTCCAGTTCGGTCGTGTAGGCCTTGTCGGCGAAATCGTTCTGAACCGCTAGTTGTTCTCGTTCGATCAAAGCCGATAATTTTTCGTTTTGGGCAAAACGCCGGTCGGACGGTGCAGGATCCAAATTGCTGATCCCATCCGCCAGCGCAATTCTCTGTTGCGCATTTTCGAACTGGATTGGAAACGAGTTCGTATCCGACGCATTGGATTTGGCTACTTGACGTAAGCGGCGGGCCAGTTGGGATACGTTCCCCATCTCCAGCAGTTGTTCGAGCGTCCATAAGTCGGCCACCGCGGCGGTTTCAGACGGACGATTGGATTCGCCAAAGCTCTGCAGCACGCGAACGAGCAACCAACCGGAAGCGGCCAGCAACAGCATGGATCCCAATACGACCAGGCCACTGTGTCGCCGCCAAATCCGCGCGGCTTTTCGTTTCAATTGCGAATTGGTTTTCATCGTTTGGTGATCGCTGACTACAAGGGAATTAAGCGGAATCAACGCAGTTAGGTTGACGTTTAAAGGATTCGTTGTGGAAACATCGACAATTCCAACAGCCCTTTTTCAATTGGCATATCGACCCGATAAATCACGAGCTGCGGCGGAAGGCCAAGGCGAAGGGGCAGTCCGCTTATCGGCGGAAAACAGACCCTCCGATAGAATAAGCATAACCTGTCGAGCAGGGCTGAGAATCAAACATCGGAAACTTTTGCATTTCACTCGTTATCGAAGTGCTCCTCGGTGCCGCATGGCAAAGACGCCAGGCATTTTTTTTACAGAAATTCTCGTTGAAAAGGGTGTCGCTTTCACGCTGGTCATAATTGGGGGGATCGGGCAAGAAATTCTGCTTGATGTTTTTCGTCCCAGTATTCGGGTTGGTCAGCACCCGGTTGACCGCAGTTGCCCGTATTTCTGCGATATTTGGTCCGAGTGAATCGGCCTCGACTGGCAAATTCGGTATAATTCTGGCGACTGTTGAAAACGGCGACTCAATAACGTCGAAGACAATGGTAATCGCAGTTTGCTTCCCAAGATTTGATGAGATTCAGATGCCAAAGCTTCTCTTTCGCTCGGCCACCATGCTGGTCTTCGCCCTGGCCACCAGCTGTTTGTTATTTGAACCATCATCAGTCTTCGCCCAGCGTCGGGGCGGCGGAGGAAGTAGTATGGGGCGATCCATGGGAGGTTCTCGTTCCATGGGCCGGTCGATGGGTGGTTCTCGCTCAATGGGCAGCATGGGGCGATCCATGGGCGGTTCCCGTTCGATGGGCAGTATGGGGCGATCCATGGGTGGTTCTCGTTCGATGGGCGGAATGTCACGGAGTTTCAGCAGCCCCAGCCGAAGTATGGGCAGCATGGGACGTTCCTTTAGCTCGCCCTCCCGCTCTTTCAGCAGCCCCAGTCGCAGCCTCGGCGGTTCGTCTCGCAGTTTTAGCTCACCATCCCGTTCGTTCAATTCACCATCCCGTTCGTTTAATTCACCATCCCGTTCGTTTAACTCACCGACCCGCTCGTTTAATAGTCCGTCTCGCGGCACGAGTAGAGGCAACAGCAGCCTCAGCCGATCCCGCGCCGTATCACCCGGGCTGAATAGCAATCGCACTCCACGTAGCCTGAATTCATTCAACAATCCAGGCAGTCTGTCGTCCCGCGGGAACATGTCGTCCGCCAATCGAAACCGCAACTTCCGATCCCCATCCGACTTTTCGCGACAAGTTCCGTCCACGGGCAGTCGAGGTCGATCACTGAACACAACATCGAATCTCGGCCGAACAAATGGCCCCACCGTCAACAACAGCCCCCGCAGTTTTGAACCGCGGAATTTCGCCCGAGGGGGCGCCCGCAGCGGAGTCTCGCGCGGGAACACCAACAGGGATTTGTCGACGCGGAATACCAATCCTGCCAACAATTACCAACGGAACTTTGGCACGCGACGTGGCGTCGGATCAGGTGTCGCTGGATCGAATGGAACCCGCGGCGGCGTCAACACGCTGCCGGCTCCCGGGTCGAACCGCAATGCAGGCAACCGTACTCCGGGAAATAGAGGACCGATCGATCGCGGATACGGCTGGTACGGGAAGTCGCAACCGTGGCAACGCCACCGCGCGTGACCTTGCGCGACGCACGCCAGGTACGGTGGGCAACGGCACGCGGGACTTTCGAGGTGGCAATCGAGTTGCCGGCACCAATCGGCCGGGTTCCCGCAATGGCATTCCGGTGGGGATATCGCATGCCGATCGGACATCGATCGCCCGGTCAGGCGGTCGGAATACGGGCGTCGGCCGCGGTGTGGGGACTGGACGCGGTGCAGGGGCTGGACGCGGCAACCGCGGACAGTCGCTTTCGTATTACCAGCCAGGTGGCAAACATGGACAGGGACACGGACCGAAGAGCTTGTATGCCAATAAGTACCGTGGTGGCAACCATCATGGCGGGAAATATCACAGACCGTACCACCGTCCCTACCACGGACCCTACTACGGCGGCGGTTACGGGCACCGCCACTTCGGCCACGGCTACCGACCGGGCTACGGTGGATTCTATTTCTCGAACTTCGGCTTTCGCTTCGGTTTGGGCTTTGGTTTTCGCTATTGCGGCGGGGGCATCGGACTGGGATTCGGAATCCCCTTGTTCGGCCTGAATTATTTCGGCAATCCGTGGCCCGCCTATTGCGCCGCCTACACAACGTTGCCGTACTATGGTTACTACGCCGCACCCGTGCAATTCGTTTCCACCAACATCATCGTCCCTGAAACGGTTCTGGTGGAGCCAGCGTCGGTGATCGAACCGGCGGAGTTTGAACCTGAACCCGAGGTCGGCCAACCGCCGCAGGAAGCCGTGCAAGGCTCTGCGGACGGTCCGGTGATTGCCGCGGACGGGCATGCCGCCGAATTTCAGCGTCTGGCGGAAGAAGCTTTCCGGGAACATCGGTATGAAGATGCCGCGCGGTTGGTCAACCATGCCCTGGTGGAAGACGGCGAGAATGGCAAGTTGCATCTCTTCGCGTCTCAGACGTTCTTTGCCCTGGGCGAGTACCAGGCTGCGGCGGCGGCTATCCAGACGGCGGCTTCACTGCTCGATCGTCAGGACTGGGGATTTGTGGTGCAGAACTTCAAGAAGTTTTACCGCGGACGAGACTACGTGACGCACATGGAAAAGCTGGTGGAGTTCATGAAGGAGAACCCCGATCAGCCCTACGCCCACTTCCTTCGCGGTTATCACTACAAGTACCTGGGCTACGATAAATCGGCTCGCAAACAATTGGAGCAGGCCATGCAGCTGGAAAGCCGAGATCAATTGGCGGCTGAGTTGTTTGCAATGGCTGGCGGTCAGTTACCGGAGATGGCTGAGGCCGTTAAGCCTGTGCCGGATGAACCCCAACTCAGGGAAACCGAAGCACCGGTCAATGCCGGCAAACAACCGGATAAACTGGATACCGCCGAACAGGTAAACGAAACCGCCGGAAGCGATTCCAACGAGCCGGTCGCTGACGGTGGAAACGCAGACGATGCGGGGGCCGCTGACGATTCCTCGAAGCGCGTCGGGTGACCCTGACGACGACGGTCAGTGACATCGGCCGTCGTCATCGCTTGCCGGCCGTTGAGCAAATGCAAGGGTCAAGATTTGGCTGCGGTATTTGGCTGCGGTTTAACGGTCCAGGCCCAATCAGGCTGTTGCTATCCCCCACGACATCGCTGAACCTCTCGGCAAGTCACCATTCCGCGAACGGATGCGATCGAAGTTTGATCGTGGGTGATACAGATCGGTTGGTCAGCCTGTTCCCCAAGGCCCTGGCTGCAAATGGCACTACCTTGTTGCAAGATTTGCTGAACACCGGTGGTTGCAGCCGAGCGCCCGGCGGAGAAAATAGGTTCGCTTCACTGGTCTTGTTTTCCGGAGGATTTGATGTTCAGACAGAATCAATGGTTGCCGAGACTCGGTTTGTTGTTGCTAATCGTTTTCGTTCCGCCCGTTTCAGCACGTCAGCAGCAGCAGGACGAAGAGGCCCGGAATTGGAATAATTTTCGTGGTCCGACGCACAACGGTGTTTCGGAAACCGCAACGCCGCCTTTGGAATGGTCGGCAACCCGCAATGTAGCCTGGAAAACAGAGATTCCCGGCCGCGGCTCATCCTCGCCCGTGGTTTGGAACGATCGGGTCTTCTTGACCTCGGCGGTCAACACGGAATCTGACGATGCGCCTCAGCCGCCTCGCCTGACCCGCGACGAGATCTTGCAGAAATTCGACGAAGATGGCGACGGCCAGCTTAGCCGGACGGAGCGGGCCGCGGCTTCGGATTTCATGCGGGCGGAGCAACAGAAGTTGCTGAAACAGCACCAGTTTGTCGTCTACTGTATCGACCGCAATTCGGGCGAAATTCTCTGGCAAGATGTGGCGGCAACTCGAAAACCGTCCGACCGCCACCACCGTGATCACGGCTACGCCTCCGCTTCCCCGGTAACCGATGGGGAACGGGTGTACTTTTCGTTCGGTTCCAACGGCGTCTACTGTTATCAGCTGGACGGTAAGAAGGTCTGGGAACGGACCGATTTGGGGGAGATGCAAACACGAGGCAGCTTTGGTGAAGGGAGCTCGCTGGCGTTGTTTGAAGACGTGCTGATCTTGCCCTGGGATCATGAGGGACAGTCCCGCATCAATGTGCTGGACAAAGCGACCGGCAAAACCCGCTGGTCGGTGCAACGCGATGAACCGACCACCTGGTCCACCCCCCAGGTAGTCAACGTGGATGGCAAGAACCAGATCATTCAGTCCGGCGAGAATTATTCTCGAGGCTACGATTTGGAATCGGGTATGGAACTGTGGCGATCGACGGGCCTGTCCACCCGCCCTGTCGCGACTCCCGTCACCCGCGGGAATGTTGGATACTTTGCCAGTTCGCGCCGGGGGGCTGCCGTGCACGCCTATTACCTGAACCGGCAAGGCGATATTTCCAGCGAAGCCGCCTGGAAAATTGATCGCCTGGCTCCGGACTGCCCCTCGCTGTTGCTGTCGGATAATCGCCTGTACTTCTTGTCAAAAAACAGCGGTATCGTTTCCTGTGCGAATGCGGAGGACGGCACGATGTTCTTTGAAGGACAGCGGTTAAATGGGATCAGCGGGGTCTATTCCTCGCCGGTCGCCGCCGACGGCAAGGTCTTTATCACCGGACGTGACGGCCAGACGGTGGTGTTGCAGGACGCAATGGAATACAAGGTGCTGGCCCAAAACGATGTAGGGGAACGCGTCGATGCCACCCTGGCCCTGGTGGATGACCAGATCTTTATCCGCGGTGAACGCCATTTGTTCTGTATTCAGCAATCGAGGTCGTCAGAATAATGGATTCCGCCGGCGTATCGCGTGTTGATCAGTCCACACCAACGCGGTATTCGATGCCTGTGAATCGACGAGAGAAAATCTCCTGTCACGTCTTCGGTCGATCCGGAGAAATAGCCAAGTCAATTGCCCGTCAGATTGCAGACCTGATCCGGGAACGGCGCAGGCCAGCATCGGACCTGCGTGCTCGGTTTGGCGACCGGTTCCACGCCGGTAGGAGTCTACGCGGAATTGGTGCGTTTGCACGTCGAGGAAGGGCTTTCATTCGACAACGTGATGACCTTCAATCTGGACGAATACTATCCCATGCAACCGCAGGAACTGCAGAGCTACGTGCGGTTCATGAATGAACACCTGTTTGACCATATCAATATTCCTCCCGACCACGTTCACATTCCAGACGGGACCATCGAGCCGGAACAGGTGGGCGATTTCTGTCGAGAATACGAAGCCCAGATTGAACGGGCCGGTGGAATTGACATCCAGTTGTTGGGTATCGGTCGGACAGGCCACATCGGGTTTAATGAACCGGGTTCCGATGACCAATCCGGTACACGTCTGATTACACTCGATCGCATCACACGTATCAATGCGGCCAGCGATTTCTTCGGAGCCGAAAATGTTCCTCGACGCGCGATCACCATGGGTGTGGGAACGATTCTGAAGGCCAATCGGATCTGCATTCTGGCTTTGGGTGAAAACAAGGCCAAGATCGTGGCCAAGACGGTGGAAGGTGACATGACACCGACCATTCCGGCGACCTTCCTGCAGCATCACCCCAATGTCCAGTTTTTTCTGGATGAAGCGGCGGCCGCCAGTTTGACGCGGTTTCGCGCCCCCTGGTTGATAGGCCCCGTTGACTGGGACGAGTCACTGATTCGTCGAGCGGTGATCTGGTTGTCCAACAAGATGTCTCGTTCGATTTTGAAACTGACGGACGCGGATTACAACGAGGAAGGACTGCAGGATCTGCTGGCCGAATACGGATCGGCCTACGAAATCAACTTGAAGGTATTTCGCTGGCTGCAGTCCACGATCAGCGGATGGCCGGCGGGCAAACCGTCGGAGAAAAGACATCCCGGTGACCTCCGCCGATCGCACGACGATATTTTCCCCAAGCGAATCGTCGTCTTTTCTCCTCATCCGGATGACGACGTGATTTCAATGGGAGGCACATTGAGCCGATTGGCGGATCAGGGGCACGATGTACACGTGGCCTACCAGACTTCCGGGAACATCGCCGTGTTTGATACGGACGCCATCCGGTTCTCCGAATTCGCTGCGGATTTCTGTCGGGAATTTGAGGCGGCCACCGATCGTATCAATGAACTGGAATCGCACGTTGACCAATTTTTGAAACACAAGAAGCCGGGCCAGGTCGATAGCGATATCGTGCAGCGTATCAAGGGATTGATCCGCCGGGGCGAAGCTCGCGAAGGGGCCAAATGCTGCGGCGTTCCGGCTGAGAAGCTGCACTACCTGGATCTGCCGTTTTACGAAACCGGGCGAGTCAAGAAACGCCCATTGGGTGAGGACGATATTCGCATTGTGGTCGATCTTCTGCGCGAAGTGGAACCGCATCAGATCTATGCAGCCGGAGATCTTTCGGATCCGCACGGCACGCACCGGACCTGTCTGAATGCGGTCATTCAGGCTTGTCGTGTCTGCCAGGCGGACGACTGGTATCAAACCGCGGAAGTCTGGCTGTATCGGGGCGCCTGGCAGGAATGGCCCGTGTATCGGATTGAAATGGCGGTTCCGCTCAGTCCCCGGGAAGTCGAGCGGAAACGGATTGCTATTTTCAAACACGAAAGTCAGAAAGACCGCGCACTGTTTCCCGGCCCCGACATGCGTGAATTCTGGCAACGGGCGGAGGCGCGGAACGCGGAAACAGCCCGCCGCTACGACGCGCTGGGTTTGGCAGAATATGAAGCCATCGAGGGATTTGTTCGCTGGGACGGATCCGATATCTGAGGTCGATTAACGGTCAGCTGACCGAAGCCGGGTCATTTCGAAACCGTCGTCGTCGCCTCGTATGGTAGCTTCCGTCCGACACTGTGCGTCAGCCATTCATTGCGAAAGTGCCCGGCCGGATCAAAGCGGGCCACGATTTCCCGAAATTGACGCATTTCGGGATATAACCGCTCGTTGGCCCTGGCGTCAAGCGGATGATACTTGCCCCAATGGCAGCGTCCCTGAAACAGTTCGGCCATGCTGCCCCCGATAAATTGTGCGAATTCGTAAAATCCCTGCCGATCGCGGGGCCAATCGTAACTGATCAAGCTGATGGCATACCAGTCCGCGTCATTTTCTGCATCGTGACCCGCCGAGGGCGCGGCCATCGAGATCATCGTGTCATCGGACAAGACGCGGCGCATGCAAATCGGGTAGTGATGACAGTAGACGCCCTGCCCACGACGCAGTTCATCCAGTCGACCAATCCGCTTCAGACGTTCGGTGGTCGCGGGAGGAATGTCGCGCGATTCGCCCCCAAAAATCTGGAGGCAGTCGATCAGGTAGTCAAGGGCCGCTGTCAGTTGCGGTCGCTGCACGAAGACCTCGATTTCAATATGGCGGAACAGCTCGTGCTGCATCACCAGCATGGCATGCGAATCATCGACAACCTGCCAATCGCGAACGATGGTCAAAGGCAGCAACCGCCGGTAAAAGGAACGGATCAGCGATCGACTTGGCAGCAGTTTCACCAACAGAAAAATGATCAGGTGCAAGCCAAGATCGATCACCGCAAAATTGTACAGCCGATAGATGCCGGCCAGGCGGCTGCGTGGCTGATCCGATTCGCTTCGATGGTGTCCAAACCACTGCCATGACCAGGGCATCAGGTAAAACTGTTGCAGCGGCGTATCCTTTTCGCTCATCAGGACCGAAGGCAGGTCATCGTGGGCGCGGGCGTATTCCAGTACGCGGTAAGGCGATCGACATTGGACTTCGATGGCAACAATGATTCCCATCAATCCCAGTGAACAGCGTGCGGCCCGCAGTTCCTGACCCTGATCAATGCGAGTGATCACGGGATTTCCTGACGAATCAAAGTGGGCGATGGTCACCGCCCGGATGTAATGCGACAGACTGTGCTTGCCCGATCCATGCGTACCCGTCGCGGTGGCTCCGGCAATGGTCTGTTCGTCGATCAGCCCGACCGAAGGCAGCGTCAACCCGTGCCGCGCAAGCCGTGTCAACAAACGCTTGATCTGGCATCCACTGCCGACCACCGCAGTCCCCCGATCGGTGATTTCAATCGAATCCAGGCGACTGACATCGATCATCACTCCGGTGGTTGCCGCCGACTCACTCCAGGCGTGCAAACTGCCGATCGCGCGAAACCGTTGATCCGGGTGTCGACGCATGATCTGCAGCAATTCGTCGATGGTTCCCGGCTGATACCGGCAACCGGGAGTAAACGCGACATTGTGTCCGAAATTCCTGACGATTCCTGTCATGGTTTATCCTGTTTCATCTGTCACAACCGGGCGATGGCAACCGGTTACCCAATCATACCTTCCGCGGGGCGACAGACAGGACACCCAAGGCGTGCAGGAAAAAGCCAGTGGCAGGTGCCACTGGCCAAAATTCCCGGGCTCAAGATGAACATCTTAGCCACGTTGTTCCTGCATCATTTGATCCATCATTTTTTTCATCTTCTGATGCTCCGCGACCATTTTCTTGCCAATCGAGTGGATCTTCTTGACGACCGCCGGATCATCGGAGGTAATCAACATGATTTTGGCACCGGCCGCTTCCAGTTCCTGCTTCTTGGCACCCGCTTCCATCAAGGAACCAAAATCAACGCAGAACCCGCACAGCTCCATCTTTTCGCCCGTATCCAGCCGTTTGATGGTATCTTCCATGCTCTTGTGACACAGGTCCCACTTCTTCGTCATGTCTTCCGGGACAACGGTCACGGTCATGAATCCGTTGTCGATCATCCGTGTTTCCCACTTGATTTTCATCATGTCGTCTTTCATTGCCGACATGCATTTGCAGACCGTGCAATTTTCCATGTCAAAGTACTTTGGCTCGTCCTTGTCCTGCGCCCATGCAGAACCAGAAATCACCAAGGCCATCACGATACAAATGGAACTTCTCATTTTCATTCTCCCGTTTCGATTCAACCGTCTTGCCCCTCACAAGCGACCCGTATTTTAACAAATGACGTTATCAAATGTCCACAAATTCAACCAGGAAGCCTATTCGAATCCGTGGTTCGATCGCATTCATGGGGCAAGTTCATCTGAGGAATGGGTTTCCGGCATGCAGTCACTCACGAGCCGCGCGGGTACGATGGACACGACAACTGAAAATGCTCTGGATACGCGAATTCGGCATGAGGAGAATGCACTGATGGACACGATTACAAATCTGCCGGAGCGGATCAACGAGGCCCATCGACGATTGGACTCCGTCGTCTTGCGGTCGCCACTGGAATATTCTGGGCATTTCAGTCGTTTGACCGATGCCCAGGTATACTTTAAATGCGAAAACCTGCAGCGTACCGGATCCTTCAAATTGCGGGGCGCTGCGAATCGGTTTCTAGGACAGCCGCCGAACCAACCGATCGACTGTCTGGTCGCCGCGTCCACGGGGAACCATGGAAAAGCGGTCGCCGCCGTGGCTGCGCAATTTGACAAATCGTGTCACATCTTTGTACCGGACAACGCCGACCGGACGAAGGTCGACAAAATTGTTTCAATGGGCGCCGACGTGAGAGTCTCTGGCAGTGATTGTGTCCAAAGCGAAGCGGCCGCTCGGCAATTCGCCTTGCAGAATAACGCCTGTTACATTTCACCCTACAACGACCCCCTGGTGATCGCCGGCCAGGGGACGATCGGCCGCGAGCTGTCTGATCAGCTGGAAGGAATCGATGCGGTTTTCGCATCACTGGGTGGCGGTGGATTGATCAGTGGCGTGGCGGCCAGCCTGAAGGCGAAGTTCCCGGGCTGTCGAATGTTCGGCTGTTCTCCGGTCAATTCGCAAGTCATGATCCAATCACTGGCACAGGGCAAGATCCTGTCTCTGCCATCCAAAGAGACATTGTCCGATGGATCGGCGGGCGGTATCGAGGCCGATTCGATCACGTTTGAACTGTGTCGACAGTATGTGGATCAGTGTGTGGCCATAACCGAAGACGAAATTGCATCCGCGCTGTGCGAGTTTATCGACGCGCACAGCATGCTGATCGAAGGAGCAGCGGCGGCGGCCATCGCCGGCCTGGTCGCCCGCAGGGACATGATCCGGGGTCAGACGGTGGTGGTGATTCTGTGTGGGGCCAATATCGGCAGCGAAAAATTGCGGCAGGCAATGCGAAGGACGGGCGGTTCGGATTGAAATCGCAATGGATCATGGCAGGGGTTAACACCGGATGCAGAGGGTGCCGTCAACGGACCGGAGTCGGACGCTTGACCATCAGCAGCTACCCGTAGCATTGCGCCATGCCAAGAATGGATTGCCCGACAACACAAGCTCTTAGCGCAAGCAAGTGCGTTTGCCTGCCAATACAAGCTCGCAGCGCAAGCAAGTGCAACTGCCAGTACAAGCTCGCACGCAAGCAAGTGCAACTACCCAAAGTATTGCGCCGTGCCGAAAATGGATTGCCCAACAACACAAGCTCTTAGCGCAAGCAAGTGCGTTTGCCTTCCAATACAAGCTCGCAGCGCAAGCAAGTGCAGTAAGCAAAGACAGTAAGCAAGTGCAGCAAGCAAGTGCAGCAGGCGAGTGCATGGGGCAGGCATGCGTTACCGTGAAGAAAACCTCCGTCCGTTGCAAACGGAAACGTTGGGGTATCCATCGTCGCGACATCATTCGATGAGGGGCGTTTATTTTATCGGCCACCATCGGAAGATCATGACTCATCGATTGCCAAGCAATCGGGCTGGTGGCAATTTCGAACCACACGATGTGATCAACGCTTGGTCACGGCAGGTCCATACATTCGCGCCAGCCGCCAGACCTGGCACCTCCGTGAGCTTCAACATGGCAATCAACGGCAAATGAGAAACCATTGCCGGTACTTCGTCGCAAAAATCGTGATTTTTTTCCCAACCACGCCAGACTCGTGACATAACCTTTCTTGTACTCGAAGTGAATCGACGTAGAGTCCGTTCAATGGCAGGTCAGACTGAGTCCTGCACCTCCTGGAGCATTCGCTTTGAGCCATCAGGAACACGATATTGAAATCGAGGCCCTTTGCGAGCGATCAAGCCATGTCGATTGAAGCGGTAAATATCCAGCAACAGGTGTTGCATTTGATCAGTCAGATTCAGTGCGAAGATATTCGGCGGATGCGAGAGAATCGTGAAGTCACCCGTCAGAATATCGCGCTACCCGTAACGATCAAATTCAACGCCACGGGTCAGGAGCTGGATGCGGTTTCGCGTGATATCTCTTCCTCCGGGATCGGTTTGATCTCATCGCTGGCCATTGATCCGGCGACGGTCGGTGAACTGGAAATCCAGCTCACCTCCTCAACAACAACGATATCTGGCCAATGTCACTGGTGCGAGAAATACGGTAAATCGTTCTATCTGACAGGCTGGAAATTCACCGGGGCTCCCGAAACGGTCTAACGCTGCTTTCAGCCAAACACTGGTTGGTTCCGCGTAGACTCAAGACGCGCCGGCATTCTCAATGCTGAGCAATCATCCCCCGTTAAAAGACGCCAGTCGGCTTTTGGCCACCGAGATAAGCACGCTCGCGGTCGAACGTCCTCCTTCCTCGAATTCTCCGCTGGACCGCCGCGGATCCACGATCTGCCGAGGTTACTCCCTGTCATGTGTTCACGACAGGATGGAATCGAACGCCTCCCTTCTCAGTGCCCACATCGTGGATTGTTTTTTCTGTATTCGATCTGTATTTCACCAAAATCGACTTGCTCGGCAAAAAGAACCGGTTAGGATGATCTGGAGCGGAAAATCCGCATGATGCTATTGCTCTCTTTTTGAAGAGCCCCTGTTTTGCCCTGCTTCTCGAGATGCACAATGTTCACTTCGTCTTTTTTAAACCGCGTCGTCGGAACCCGCCTGATCCTCGTGGCGGTCGCCGTTTTGTTTTTGGCCTCAAGTGCCTCCGCTTCGATCCAGATATGATTTTACCATCGCTTATGATCCGGCCTACGGAAGTACCAACCCGACTCCCACAGGGGCTACGGCTACGGCGACCTTTATGCTGATGGATATGGCCAGAGACGATATGTCGGGTGAGAGCGACGTTATGGTCTCCATTCTGATCGCAAACACAACGAGTCAATACGCTGTTAACACGGATGGTGGCTTTTCCCAGGATGGGCACGCCGTTTCGAATGCCGGAGCGACGTATTCGAAATTGACCGCCATATTGTTCGATAATCCGGATGACGATGGCCACGGTAATATTCTATTCGAAACCGGGTAGTTACTTGGTGCCTTTGTCCTGGGGCCTTCACTGCCGGGCGGCGGAGGCGGACCACCATAATATTTTTTGCGGGATTTTCAGACAATGATAACACCCAGGTGGAAACGCGAATCGGCGTTGCCCGAAGGGACGAGCGACTTGGTTTCTTTCAAACTGGATACCACGTTCTAACTGCCGAGGATGTTAGTGACGAACATGGTTAATGGGCTCACATGGCAGACCCAATGGACATGAGTCTCAGACTTGAGAAATGCAGCACGCTTTATGCAAGTGAATGCGGGTGCTGGATCAGACAAGTTGAACGGTGGCTTGCCGCCTGATCCAGATATGCCACCAGGAATGCAGATTCCAGAGCCTACGTCACTGGCCACCTGGTCGTTGATCTGCCTGGTCGGGTTGCAACGTAATGGTCGACGCCGACGCAAGTTGGCTTAGTTTGACAAGCTTCGGTCAATAAGAGAGCCGCCTTTCGACGAGCTCAATGGTCCGTCGAAGTGGGTTTCATCGGAGGTTGAACCTCTCTTTTTCACGAACTGAGATTTCTGATCTTCAGATTCCGACCGCATTTCTTGCCAATTTTGACATGCCATTCGGCTCTGGTGCTTAGTTGGCAATTTAATTCGGCGGTTCGTGCCTGCTGGCAAGACCGTTCAAGGGTGGATTGGATGCGGCCGGACTGAGAACATGTTTCTCCAGGTCCTGTCGAAATGCGGAGAAAATCTGGTTCGGCGAGAGCCTCAACCTCCCGGTTACGGTGCCAATCCTGTCGAAATCCAGAATCGGCGCTCATGATCGGGGCGATGATTTGCCGAGTTGCGTTGCGAAGCCTGAGTTGCGTTGCGAAGCGGCAGGCAGACACAAACGTTCGAAACTGAAAATTGCAGGGTTTTTCGGTCAAATGGATTTCCCAACGGATGCAAAAAAAGGCCGCCTTCGCTCCGCGAGGCGGCCTTGTGTTCTATCGGCAGTTGGCCTTGGCCCTACTTGTTGGCTTCAAACCGCTTGCCGACTTCGTCCCAATTGATCACGTTCCAGAACGCGGCAATATAATCGGGCCGACGATTCTGGTATTTCAGGTAGTAGGCATGTTCCCAGACATCCAGGCCCAGAATCGGAGTGCCTGAACACCCGGCGTCCGGCATCAGAGGATTGTCCTGGTTGGCCGTAGAGCATACTTCCAGCGCGCCACCGGGTTGCACGCACAGCCACGCCCAGCCGGAGCCAAAGCGACTGGCGGCCGCGGCATTGAATTGTTCTTTGAATTTGTCCAACGATCCAAAGGCGGTGTTGATGGCGTCCGCCAAGGCACCGGCGGGCTCGCCGCCGCCGCTGGGCGACATCACCTGCCAGAACAGGCTGTGGTTGTAATGGCCGCCACCATTATTACGGACCGCGGCGTTATCGCTGTGGTTCTTGACCAGGTCTTCCAGCGATTTTCCCGCCAGATCGGTGCCGTCCACGGCGGCATTCAGTTTGCTTACGTATCCAGCATGGTGCTTGCCATGGTGGATTCCCATGGTCTGGGCGTCGATGTGGGGCTCCAATGCGTCTTCCGCATACGGCAAAGCAGGTAATTCAAAAGCCATAGTCTTTAGTTGGGTTGGTTGGGTTGTATAAACAGATCACAATTCGATACAAAAAACAGCACAAGCATTCAGCCACTTTGTCAGCAATAGCCTGTACCAGCAGTGGATGCGATTTTTTACGTCAGCCCACATTTCGTGTGATTTGACGACGATTCATCGCAGCATCGGCTTTGGTTATCGATGCTGGTGGTTGTCTGCATCGCGACACCACCTGCGGTTTTTTGCATCCGCCGAGCGGCATCATACAAGTTTTCAAAGTGGCGAACAACGTGCAGGCGTTGAATAACCCGGGAAACGGGACGTTGAAATTCCCGGAACGATGGATTGCCTCGGGCAGAATGCGATGACCTGCAGTCGCCGCCGACGGTCATTCCATCGTCTGCGAATCCTGCTCGGCTACTCGTTGATCAGATCAAAATCGGGCTGACAGGATTTGAACCTGCGACCTTTGCACCCCCAGTGCAACGCGCTAGCCAGACTGCGCCACAGCCCGTAAGTTCGACATTGTAGAGCCCGACGGCGGGAATGACAACGTCGTATACCGGCTGAATGGATACCGTCAAAAAGGGCTCGCATTGTGTAGGTTTCGACCGAACCGCTGACGTTTCATGACGACGACCAAATCTGACGCGGCTGCTGGATCCACACCATCGGTCGGCTTTTCAGTTTTGGCCGATCTGGTAGAAGTTGCCGATACGCGAAGGTGCTGGTTCGAAGACTACGGAGGTTGAATCTTGACCCATTTTGCTGATCGTCTGGTCGACGCCATCAAACTGAAACAGACGCCGTTAATGGTGGGACTCGATCCGCGACTGGTTTGCCTGCCCGCCAAGTTGACCGAGCATTTGCATCGATCGGACAAGTCGGCCACGGCGGCCGCCGTGGAGGCCTTTTCCAAAGCGGTGGTGGATGTCGTCGCGCCGTTGGTCGCGGTGGTTAAACCTCAGGCCGCCTTTTACGAATTGTTGGGGCCCATGGGAATGCAGGCGCTGTACAACGTGGTGCAACATGCCAAACGCCAGAACCTGCTTGTCGTCCTGGACGGCAAACGTGGCGATATCGGATCCACAGCGGAGGCCTACGCAGAAGGCTGGCTGGGCGACGCCGCGGACGGCGGATGGGGTTGCGATGGTCTGACCGTCAATCCGTATCTGGGCGACGACAGTCTGACTCCCTTTGTCCAACAATGCACGAATTCGGGAAACGGTATCTTTGTGCTCGTGCGAACCTCCAACCCCGGCGGCAGCATGTTGCAGGAACTGGATACGAAGTCGGGGCGATTGTACGAAGTGGTTGCGGATCATGTGCAAGATCTGGCGACAACGCACCGGGGCCAATGCGGTTACGGCTGCGTGGGTGCCGTGATCGGAGCGACGCACCCAGAACAACTGATGCAGCTCCGGCAACGGATGCCAAATACGCTGTTCCTGGTTCCTGGCGTGGGAGCCCAGGGGGCAACCGCCGCCGATGTGGCCGGCGCTTTTGACTCTCAAGGGTTGGGCGCCGTGATCAATAGTTCCCGCGCCATCATTTTTGCCCACGATCGGCGCGAATACCAGAAATATAGTTCCGACTGGCAGCGGGCGGTTGAGACGGCCACACGAGATGCGATCGCGGAGATTGCGGATTCGACGCCGGCCGGAAGGTTGAAGAAGGTTCGGAATTAGTTCGCGGTTTGGTATCAGGCGGATGCGTCGACGTGCACTCGCTGGCGCGTCGAGCTTGTATTGTGAGCACCGATTGCGGAAATCGCCAGGATCGGGCCCGCAACCGGGAGGTTGAGGCTCCTGCCGAAGCAAAACCCCAGTCCAGCAGCATTGTCAATCAAGGAATGCACTCGCTGGCGCGTCGAGCTTGTATTGTGAGCATCGATTGCGGAAATCGCCAGGATCGGGCCGGTAACCGGGAGGTTGAGGCTCCTGCCAAAGCAAAACCCCAGTCCAGCAGCATTGTCAATCAAGGAATGCACTCGCTGGCGCGTCGAGCTTGTAATGGAGCATCGATTGCGGAAATCGCCAGGATCGGGCCGGTAACCGGGAGGTTGAGGCTCCTGCCGAAACAAAAACCCAGTGCAGCGGCATTGTCATCAAGGAATGCACTCGCTCGCGCGTCGAGCTTGTAATGGAGCATCGATTGTGGAAATCGCCAGGATCGGGCCGGCAACCGGGAGGTTGAGGCTCCTGCCGAAACAAAACCCCAGTCCAGCAGCATTGTCAATCAAGGAATGCACTCGCTGGCGCGTCGAGCTTGTATTGTGAGCAGCGATTGCGGAAATCGCCAGGATCGGGCCGGTAACCGGGAGGTTGAGGTTCCTGCCGATGCAAAACCCCTCGTGGTACAGGCTGCCAGCCTGTCAAAAGAGTGCAAAAACAGGCTGGCAGCCTGTGCCACGGAGAAATGCAGATCCTCTGCGGTGCGGATACGATCAGGCTGGCAGCCTGTGCCACGAGGGGACGCGCAGATCGGGTCGGCATGGAGATGGATGGAAAATGTTCATAGGGCAATCGAGGTCGGCTGATGACGTTGAAAAACGGATCGCGTTGATTTTGGCCGGAGCCTCAGCCTTTTGAAGGCAAAGTGAATGCCTGCGATCGCGCGAGCCTGTCAGATCAACAACAACGGAATATGTCGCATTTCCACCGTGACGGGATAGGCCAGACCATGCATGGCCAGCTGGTCTTCGTCCTTGGTATGCATCACCAGTAGATCGATTCCGTTGTCGTCAACGATTTTTCGATAGTCGATCAGGTGATGACCGAAGGTCACCAGCGGAGTCACGGTAATCGGTACGGCCGCCTCCTGCAGCCCGGCCTGACAGGAATGGATGTAATCGAGTGGCTCCTTTAACAGCTGTTCCCTGATTTCTTCCCGCGCGGAATCGGTATCGATGGAAGGGATTTTGCTGACGACTTGCAAATAACGTTCGAACACCTGTTCATCTTCGATGTGGGCCAGGATCAATTCGCCATGGTCCTGTGTAAACCGGGCCGCGTACGAAATCAACTGGCTGTCGCCGGCCAGGTGATCGGTCATCAACATCACGCGATCCGTATCGGACAGAGCGCGATCGTGAATTTCTTCTGGACGGGGCAGCAGCAGGACCGGAATCTTCGTCACCTGAGTCAGGACATCCACATATTGGCCCAGGCTGTACGTGTGTTGGCCGGCGTCGGCATGCAGATTGCGGTACGAGCAGATCAGATCCGCATCCTGCCTTTCCAGCAACTCAATCAACTGGTCCACATTGTCGTAGTCGTGCCCGCCGATCCGTCGAATCTCAATTGGATGATCAGCGGTATCCAGAACCCTCAGGAAAGCTTCCGTCCGTTGCACATATTCGTTCGCGTCATCAATTTTCCGATCGAGCACGATGGATACGTTACGGATCTGAATCGGGTCGATGTGAAATACCGGCTTGGCCGCCGACTTGAACATGCTTTCAAATTCGTCGATCTTTGACATGGGAAGCAGGTTGGGGTTGCGTGATGACAGATTTCGTTGGCTGGACGAGCTCGTGGAGCCCGCACCTTGGCTTGAGTCCGTGAATGATCAGCCATCTACGGTAATTCAGCATGTCACCTTTGGAAACGGGACAGCGTGTAATGCGAGATATCGATGTGCGGCGTTTCGCCCCGCAACGATTCCGCGATTAATTTGCCCGTGCCGGTGGCCATGCTGATTCCCAGCATGTTATGTCCGGCCGCAATCCAGACGTTTTGGAACGCCGGGCTGCGGTCAATGATCGGTTTGCCATCCCAGGTCATCGGTCGCCAGCCAAACCACTCCTCTTCAATCGGCTGCGTGTACGGATCGCGCAAATAGAATCCGGCGGATCTTTTCAACATTTCCAACCGCCCGCGATTGATCGACGTGTCGTAGCCGGCGAATTCCATGGTGGAGCCGATACGATAATTCGAACGCATCGGCGTGATGGCAACCCGATGCTCTTCCAGCACCATCGGCACCTGAGGCATGATGCTGGGCTGGGGCATGGTCAGCGAATAACCTTTGCCAGGTTGAATCGGCAACCGGCAACCGAGATGACGATTCAGAAAAGGCGACCAGGCGCCGGTGGCGACCACAAAGGCGTCCGCCTCGATTTCACGACCGTCGGCCGACGAAACGCTGCGGCAATGGTTGGATTCACCGACGAAACGGTCGATTTCAAATTGCTCCACGATCTCCGCTCCCCGCTGTTCCAGTTTGGCCCGCAAGGCAGACATCAACTTGTCAGGCCGCAAATGACAATCACCGCCATATAGCCAGCCGCCACCCAGGCCCGCCTTCAGTGCTGGTTCGAATTGGACCAACTTGTCACCGGCCAGCGGGATGGCCGTCACTCCGAATTCTTCGGTCAGTAAACGGTTGGTCTGTTCGTATTCCTCAAAATGATGCTGCGACGCGAAGACAAACAACAGTCCCTTTTCCGTCCATTCACAATCAATGTTCCTCTGCCGCGATCAATTGTTTGTAAAGACTCTGTGACGATTGCAGCAGCTGATGGCGGCCGACCGCTGATTCCATCATGTCGCTGTCGTTGCATCGTCTTGAAAACCGCCACAACCAATGCCACAACGACGGGGACCAGCGTAGGCGAATCCGCAGCGGTGAATGGGATCGCAACAGGGCTGGCAGATTTTCCTGCAACACGCCGGGACGTGTCAGCGGTAGCACGTGGCTGGGCGAAACGTACCCGCAATTGCCATGCGAACATCCGCGACCAAATTGGTCGCGTTCCACAATTGTCACCGTGAATCCCGACTCGTTCAGAAACCACGCACAACATGCGCCAATGACGCCGCCGCCGATCACCACGACACGCTGGCCGGTTGGTCGGTCGTTCATCCGCGAATTCCAAACTGGAAGGGGTCATCGGGATTCAGCAATAAACGGGTTTCGCCGCAGACCCAGGCCTGGCCGGTAATGCTGGGGACGACTTGCTGGTTGACGATTTCGATACTTCCTTCGAAGACGCTACCAACGATGCTCTCCTGCCGCCAGGTCTGGCCCGGCTGCAATTGACCGTCGGCGGCCAGGCAGGCCATCCTGGCACTCGTTCCGGTGCCGCAGGGGGAACGATCAAATGAGCTGCCCGGACAGAGCACAAAGCTGCGGCAGTCAATGTCCTCGGCTTCGGAAGGACCGTGCAATTCCACATGGTTAATCGGCTCGCCGTTCTCTGCATATACTCCCTGTTGCCTCAATTGGCCGCGCACCAACTTGGTAAATTGCAGTAACCGGTCCTTGTTTGACAGCTGCAGCGTTTCGGAATGATGCTTGACCACGAAAAACCAGTTCCCGCCCCAGGCAATGTCGCCGACGACGGTGCCGAAATCGGGGACGTTGACAGGCACATCCTGGCGATAGCGATAGCTGGGCACATTGCGTACCTTTACCGTATTCGCATCGAGTAACGTGGCGGTGATGATACCCACCGGAGTTTCGATTTGATGGCGGCCAGTTTCGATTCGTCCCAGGTGTCGCAAGGTGACCATCAGGCCGATCGTCCCGTGACCGCACATGCCCAGAAAACCCGCGGTATCAAAGAAGATCACTGCGGCCGTACAATCAGGATCCTGCGGCCGGCAGATCAGTCCGCCGACCATCACTTCCGAGCCTCGCGGTTCGCCGACCACGGCGGTACGGATATGATCAAAGTCGCGCTGAAAAACTTTCGCTCTTTGAGCCACGTTCCCGCCACCCAGATCCGGGCCGCCATCGACGATCAAGCGGGTCGGTTCGCCACCGGTATGGGAATCGATCACGGTGATGGTTTGCATGCGATCGCCGTCAGATGGATGAGCCATTTGCGAACCGTCACGTTGATCAGGCGGTTTGCCGCACGGGGCGTTCCGCGATCGCCCGGCGAATAAGGTCCAGGATTTCCTCGCGTTCATTGCCGCTTAAAGTCAGGCGGGGAGCGCGAACGTGTTCGGTACCGTAACCGCATTCCTGATTGGTCAGTTTGATATACTGCACCAGTTTGGGATGCGTATCCAGATGCAACAGGGGCGTAAACCAGCGGTAAATCTGTCGCGCCTGTTCGTAGTCTCCGGAGACGGCACAGTCCCACAGCAAGCGGCTTTCGGCCGGAAAGGAATTGACCAGTCCCGAGATCCAGCCGGCGGCGCCCAGCAGCTGGCTCTCCAGCACGAGGTCGTCGACGCCGCAGAACAGCAAAAAGCGGTCCCCGCAGCAATTGATGATATCCGTAATCCGGCGAACATCCTCCGATGACTCCTTGATGGCCACGATATTTTCCAGGTCGGCAAATTGGTGAAATACCGATGGACGCACATCGACTTTATAGGAAACCGGATTGTTGTAGATCATGATCGGCAAATCGGATGCCCGCGCGATCTGGCGAAAGTGCGCGACGGTTTCTCGCTCATCCGAGTTGTAGACCATGCCGGGCAGCACCATCAGGCCATCCACACCAGCCGACGCCGCGTCGTTGGCAAATCGACAGGCCAGCGCCGTGGTGTATTCCGCCACCCCGGTCAGGACCGGAATTTTTCCGGCCACATGCTGTGTCGTTGCCTGCAACAGCTCCAGTTTCTCTTCGTACAACAACGAACAATTTTCTCCGACGGTGCCCAGCAAGATTAATCCGTCGATGCCGTCAGCGATCAACGCATCCAGGTGTTGCAGCGTGGCGGCGATGTTCAGCGATTCATCGCGGTTGAATTGTGTTGTCGCCGCGGGAAAGATTCCTTGCCAATCAACCTTCATTTATGTCTCCATCAGCAATGCGCAAGTGGGGCGAGCTGCGTCGAGTAGCAGCAGAGTATTGCAAACCGGGAACGGTGTGTTAATCTCGCGTTCTCGCGTGGGACAGGCTGGCAGCCCGCGGTAAGCCAGTTGTGTCCAGCCGTTGCACAAGCTGACAGCCCGTCCCACGCCATCGAAGCACAGACAGTAGTGTTTTTGATTGACAATGTCAAACATCTCTGTTCGCTCATTTCGAACAGGATAGATCCGCCAGATTACGAGCCAGGTAAAACGATTCCATGCATGCGATTCTAATCAATGGAGAATGGAGATCTTCTGAATCTTCGGGGATGTTTCATGCCACCAATCCTCATTCCGCTACGGCCCTGTCGGACGAGTATCCGGTCAGTTCGTGGGCGGACTGTGATGCGGCGCTGTCGTCCGCGGCGAGTGCTTTTGAGCGGCTGCGGGAACAGCCGCCGGAAAAGGTGGCCGAGTTCCTGGAACGCTATGCGGAACGCATTGAAAATCGAGCGGATGAAATTTGCGATCTGGCCTACCAGGAAACCGGCTTGCCGATTCAGCCCCGCTTGCTGGACGTGGAATTACCTCGGACCTGTAACCAGTTGCGGCAGGCCGCCGCCGCCGCCCGCGATGCTATTTGGTCGGTACCGACTATCGATACCCAAACCGGACTCCGCTCCATCCACGCTCCGCTTGGTCCCGTGGCGGTTTTTGGTCCGAACAACTTTCCGTTCGCTTTTGGCAGTGTTTCCGGGGGTGATTTTGCCGCGGCCATCGCTGCCGGTAATCCGGTGATCGCCAAAGCCAATTCCTGCCATCCCGGTACGACGCGTTTGTTGGCCGAGGAGGCCCAGTTCGCGGTGCGCGAGGCGAAATTGCCGGAGGGCAGCGTGCAATTGATTTATCGGATGGAACATGCCGATGGATTGCGTCTGGTCACCGATCCGCGACTGGCCGCTGTCGGATACACGGGCAGTCGGGCGGCCGGGCTGCGATTGAAATCAGCTGCCGACAGTGTCGGAAAACCGATTTATCTGGAACTGTCGTCCATCAATCCGGTCTTCATGCTGCCGGGTGCGATTGCGGAGCGAGGTGAAGCGATTGTTGATCAGCTGGTGAACAGTTGCCTGATGGGCACGGGGCAGTTTTGTACGAGCCCTGGCATGGTCGTGTTGTGGGACAGTCCAGAATCCGAGACATTCATTCAGGACCTGGTCGATCGAATGTCCGCTGCCTCCGAGGGCGTATTATTATCCCGATCCGTGCTGGATTCGCTGATCGAATCCGTAAACCAGATCGCCGATGCGGGGGGGAAGATCCTGTGCGGAGGGTGCCGCAGCGATCAAAATGGATTTCGCTACGCCAATACCGTCTTGAAGACCGACGGGCAAACCTACCTGCAGGCCCCCGAGTCCTTTCAGCGGGAGGCGTTTGGCAACGCCCTGCTGCTGGTGATCGTTCGCGATGATCCGCAGGCGATAGAATTGGTCCAGACTCTGGAGGGGAATCTGACCGGCACGATTTACTCGCATTCCGATGCCCGTGCGGGCCAGGACGAGGCAGTCTACGGACGGATCGAACCGTACCTGCGTCAACGCGTTGGCCGGCTGCTGAACGATAAGATGCCGACCGGCGTGGCGGTCTCGCCGGCCATGAATCATGGCGGGCCGTTTCCCGCCACCGGTCATCCCGGCTTCACGGCGGTCGGTATGCCGACGTCGATCATCCGCTTCTCCATGCTGCAAAGTTTTGACAACGTGCGTCCGCACCGTTTGCCGCTGAATTTGCAGGATGAGAATCCCCATGGCGTGCTGCGTTTGGTGGATGGGCAATGGACCTCCGAATCGCTGATCGTCCCCGCAGGTTGACCACATGTAGCCGATGTCGCCAGATTTCTGGCAACCGCAAACCGTAGCCGGATTCGCAAGAGAAGGAAAATCAAGGTAGCCGGATTCGCAAGAATTCGGGGGAAGTTTTGAAGTCTCATGCCGCGGCGAGGCCAGCCCGAAGTGTTGCCACATCGGCTAGGGGATCTGGGCTACGGGATCGCCGGGACTATCCCAAGGTTGGCCAGTCAATGCGTCACAGTCAACGTAGCCGGATTCGCAAGAGAAGGAAAATCAAGGTAGCCGGATTCGCAAGAATTCGGGGACGTTGCAACAAGCTTGTTGCCCAGGTCGCCTAATTTCTAGGGCGTAGCTTGGGGCCGCCGGAACTGTTGCCAGTCCCGCTACGGGAATGCGACAGGGTTACGGGGTACGGCACTTCCGATCTGCGAAAATCAATCACCTTAGCCGATGTCGCCAGATTTCTGGCAAGCGCAAACCGTAGCCGATGTCGCAAGACTTCGGGGGCGTTGCGAGAGGCCACCGGGACGGTCGCCAGTCCGGCTACGGGCGCGTGTCAATCGGCCGGGGGCGTAAGAACCGTAGCCGATTTCGCAAGATTTCGGGGCGTTGCGTGGGGTTGCCAGTCCCGCCACGGGCGCGTGTGCATCGAACGGGAAACAAGAGTCGTAACCGAGTCGCCAGACTTTTGGCAAGCACGCTTCCAACCGGAAAACGCCTTGCCCTGCATCGCTGTGGCCCGAGAATGGTTGCGTAGATCCGGTTGGAAGGCCCGAACGGGATCGACCACGATTAGACGAGTTATCGAAATACCGAGCGAGATGCCTGCCGTGAAACGACTGCCCCGCATTGCGATCACCATGGGTGACGCCGCCGGCATTGGCCCGGAAGTCTGCCTGAAGCTGCTACAACAAGCTGAAGTCGGGCAGTGCTGTGTGCCAATTCTATTTGGCGACGCTGCAGCTCTACACCGTGATGCGCAATCACTGGGACTGTCGCTGCCAACTCAGGTTCTTTCGCTGTCGCAGTTAACATCCGCCTCGGAATTGGACCAGCCGACACTGATCGACTTCGCCACGCCCGGGATGATGAGCGTCAAGCCGGGTGAATTATCTGCCATCGCGGGGGATGCCTCCTTTCAATATGTGGACCAGGCCATCGACTGGCACTTGAGCGGCGTTGTCGATGCGATGGTCACCGGACCGATCAACAAAACGGCTGTTCGATCGGCCGGTCACGACTTCAGCGGACACACGGAATTCGTAGCGGCAAAGACCGACACCACCCGTTTCTGCATGATGCAGTACTCACCGTCGTTGACCTGCTCGTTCGTTACCACGCACGTTGGCTACCGGGACGTGCCGCAACTGCTTTCCGTACAACGGATCCTGGACGTGATTCGATTGACGGATCAGGCACTTCGCCGAATCGAAGGTCGGGATCCCCGTCTGGTTGTGTGTGGACTAAACCCTCATGCCGGCGAACATGGTCTGTTCGGCAACCGGGAAGAGGAGCGGATTATTGTTCCCGCGATCCAGTCCGCGCGAGCCGATGGAATTGACGTGACAGATCCCCTGCCACCGGACACCTGTTTCATTCCTTCGCGACGGGCAAGCACCGACGGTTTCATATGCATGTACCATGATCAGGGGCATATTCCATTGAAGGCGATCGCTTTCGACCAGGCGGTTAATGTTACCCTGGGCTTGCCAATTATCCGCACGTCGGTCGATCACGGTACGGCCTTCGACATCGTGGGTCGGAACTGCGCTGACCCCTCCAGCCTGGCCGCGGCCGTCAGCCTGGCGATCCAGCTCGTCGGTTCGAAGCCGGAGCCGTTGGATATCGCCGCGGGTCGTCCCGCCAATGCGGGTTAGGGATACGCCGTAGCGGGACTGGCAACCGTTCCGGCAGCCCCACGCTACGCCCCGAAGTCTTGCGAAGCCCCACGCAGCGTCCCAGAAGTCTTGCGACATCGGCTACGAGTTTGTTGTCAGAAGTCTTGCGAAATGCGTTACCTTTTTTTGATGGTCGCAGATCGGAAGTGCCGTGCCCCGTAACTATGTCGCTTTCCCGTAGCGGGACTGGCAACCGTTCCGGCAGCCCCACGCAGCGTCCCAGAAGTCTTGCGAAGCCCCACGCAGCGTCCCAGAAGTCTTGCGACATCGGCTACGAGTTTGTTGTCAGAAGTCTTGCGAAATGCGTTACCTTTTTTTGATGGTCGCAGATCGGAAGTGCCGTGCCCCGTAACTATGTCGCTTTCCCGTAGCGGGACTGGCAACCGTTCCGGCAGCCCCACGCAGCGTCCCAGAAGTCTTGCGAAGCCCCACGCAGCGTCCCAGAAGTCTTGCGACATCGGCTACGAGCTTGTTGTCAGGAGTCTTGCGAAATGGGTTACGAGCTTGTTGTCAGAAGTTTGGCGAAATGGGCTACGATGTTGGTCCTCCAGAAGTCCTGTCACGGTCTTGGCCCTCATTCGGATTTTGTCGGGATTATGCGCGACTTCTGCCATGGTCCGGCGCAGGAATCGTCTTGACCCGATTCACTCAAACTCCAGCCTCGTTGCCATAACGCGGTGTTTCGTTGCCCAAGTGTCTGGATTGAGCAAGGTTCAGGGGCGTAAATGCGAGGAAAGCGGGCGTTTCGGCCGTGTTGTCTGCGGGACCATAGTCATCCAGATCGCATTTTCGGGACTGTACCCGAGCTGAAGAAGGGTCCATGAGGCGATTATCATCCGCAACTTGTCGCCAACTGGCAGGAAAAGCTTTTGTTTTGGGTTGTTTTTTGTACAATATGAAGCGTAAGTCGGTAGCAGCTTTGGACGCTGCTCATAGGGACGGTTTACTGATATATCGTAGAGGGCGCGGTTTCTGCCATTCGCTGCTGTTCCTCACCTGGAAGCAGACTATTTCACAAAGGATTCAATTCGATGAGGTCCAGAACAACGAATTCTCGCAGAACCGGATTTACTCTGGTAGAGTTGCTGGTCGTGATTGCCATCATCGGCATCCTGGTCGGCATGTTGCTGCCGGCGGTACAGCGGGTCCGTGAAGCGGCCCGGCGAACTGCATGTTTGAATAACATGCGGCAAATGGGCTTGGCGGTCCAGAACTATCAAAGTGCCCGGCTACGCTATCCGCCAGCATCGATTGCGCAATCGCTGCGTACGGATCAATCAGGTCGACCAATTCCCTACAGCGTTCATGTACAGCTGTTACCCGAATTGGAACAGCAGGGTCTTTATGATCTTTATTTTGATGTCCAGAATCCGGCAGGACTTCCGAATAACCTTTCAACGAACCCTATCGAAATTTTCCTGTGCCCCTCCGCTACTCGCGTCGATTCATTAGCGTCACCAAACCAAGTGGCGGGCCAGCCGGGTAATACGGTCGGTGGGGAAGCAGCCCACTATCTGGTTTGCACCGGTCGTTCGTTTGATCCTCTTGCGGTTGCTCCGATTGGCTTAGACGTTGACGCAGATGATTCAACCGGGGGACCGGAAGATCCGAATGGCTACAATAACATTGGGCAGGATGGCGTTTTTGGGGCTGATTTGGCTTGGCAGCCGAGTTTCGGTTTTTTGCACGAGGCAGTTTTTCGACCGAAGGTGGCTAAAGACGCGAGCGAACTGAGGGATGGAACATCCAACACGCTCATGTTCGGAGAGAATTCCAGAAGCGAAAATCTGACCAGCACAACGGCTTATCGTCCGGTCAGAAGCGGCTGGGCGTTTGGCTATGAGGAAGCGACTGGCGGTACTTCCGGAGTGCTGCATTGTGGACGGACAGTCGGCGTGACGGGAATCAATCGCCCGATTCAGGGATTGCCTGAAAATTCGCAAAATCTCAGGTTCGATACGAACTGGTACCAGAATGATGCGGCTTGGGCCAGCAACCATTCTGGCGGAGCACAATTCGTTTTTGCAGACGGGAGCGGGAAGTTCGTGCCGGACACTACCGATCCACAACTCTTGCTCGCTTTGGCGTCCATCGCCGGCAACGATGACGTTTCGGAACTTGACTAGCTTTCGAACTAACAGGCAGAACTCTCAACGGTCCCCAGCGGGCCGTTTTTTTGTGGAATGAGGACGAACCGGTTCTGAGTCGACGTTCGTGGTGCATGCGCGAAGTCCGCATAAGAACCGTTACCTTTGCTGTCGTTACTTGGCGATTATCCGAACGATCCCTGCAAATAAAGCCACCTTCCGAATGCACTTACCGAATTTGTCAATTATGATGAAAACGTGGTGACTTGCTGCCCGATCGTGGATTCGGTCTGGGAGGAGCCATCCAAATGCGCGTTTCCCTGGTGATCCGATGGTTTGACGATTGTTAAACGCGGATGCCCACGCTATCTCCTGACTCAAAACCCAAGCCTATCGTAATCATCGAGGATCGGATGAAATCCCGTCGACTCAGATCGCTCCGCCGCCAAGATTCCCGTTGCCTGAAAGTGGATTACCAGCAACTGGAGGTCCGAAATCTGCTGACCGTGGATCTTGGCTTTACGCTCAATACGTCCATCCTCAATCCTGCCGATCCGTTCCCGACGGCGGATGTGTCAGCCGATATCGGACCCAACCATATCGTGCAGATGGTGAACGGGGATTATTCAGTGCGACTGACCGATGGTTCGCCCGTGACGTCCTCCAGCCAGGAAGTTTTCTGGCTGTCGGCGGGTGCGGACATTTCGGTCGATACCGATTCGATGGGCAACCCGATTCTGGGCGAGGTTCAGGATGCGCGGGTTGTATTTGACCACGACAGTGAGCGTTGGTTTGCTACCGCGATCGTGGCCGATAGAGACGGCGATGCCTTGCAGGGCAACCAGGTATTGCTGGCCGTTTCCCGGACCAGCAACCCCATCGATGGATTCCAGAGTGTGCAATTCGTGGGCGACACCACTGGCCAACGATTCAACAGCTTTGCCACCCTGGGCGTGGATGGTGACGGCGTGTTGGTTGCGACCAACAACGTAAACAACGCGCAGGATGAAAGCGTTTCGATCTACGCGCTGTCCAAGTCCGATCTGACGGCGATGACACCCACCGCGGCGAATCTGACCCGCTTTGAAAACCTGGATGAAAATGTGTACGGCAGCACGATCCAGTTCGCCACCGATCTGGACGGAAACACGACCACGTCGTATGGCCTGGGGACCTTTGAGAATGGCACCACGATTTCGCTGATCGAAATTTCCAACGTGGGTACGGGGATACCGGTCACGATTGACCAGATGGATATCACGGTCCCGCAGTACGATCCGGCGGATGGCGGTCGCCAACCGAATGACATTGTTCGTCTGAACAATATTTCACCGGCGATCACGGGCAACGTGGTAGCGCAAGGCGGCTATCTGTGGACCACCCATACCGTCCAGGGCTCGGCCGGCAATTCGGCGGTCCGCTGGTACCAGATCGATGAAGTCACGGGGAATGTGGCCAATACGGGCGACATCGAAAATCCGGATATTGACTTCCTGTATCCCTCGATCGCCGTCAGTCCTCTGGGTGGTATCGCGATTGGATTCACGGGCACCGGATTAACGACCTCAGCCAGTACCTTCCTGACGCTGGGCTTTACGGCCAATGGACTGGATGCCGATCCCAGTGTGACCTTTCCCCAGATCCCGTTGCTGATTGAAAACGGCGTGGGCAATTACGAAAACCTCGTGGACGGCGTGAACGTATTCGGCGAATACAGCGCGACGCGTGTCGACCCGGATGATCCGTTTTCGTTCTACAGCTTTCAGAATTACGTACCCAACCAGGATTCCTGGGGCGTCAATCTGGGACAGGCACGGATCACGGACATCGCTCCGGTGATCAATGCCGATAATACCAACAACGAAGTCGTTCTGCGACGCAGTTTGACGGATAGTACGCTGGCCGAGATCGTGATCGACGGCACCGTCACGGATGTCTATCAGCTGTCGGCCCTGGATACGTTGGAACTGAACCTGCTGGGGGGGGATGACATCGTCACGATCGACAATTCGCTGGCTCCTCTGATGACGGAAATGGGACTGATCATTAACGGTGGCGCCGGCAGCGACACACTTTCCATCGTCGATACCAGCGGTCACCGATTCGATATTACCGGCGATGGATCGGGTATCTTTGACGAGATCAATTCCTTCACCGGCCTGGAGGTGATCGTTGGAACCAGCGGCAATGATATCTTCACGGCCATCGATTCAGCGTCCGATTGGATGTTGTTGGGCGGAGAAGGCGACGATCTGTTCGATATCGGCAACTCGGTTAGCGGCAGCTACGAATTGTTGGGCGAAGCGGGCGATGACATGTATCGCTTGCCACTGGCCAACTTCGCAACCATCGACGTCATCGATTCGGTGGGATTGGAGAACGATACGCTGGTGGGCCTGGGTACGGACGATGACGACGTGCTGCTGGTCAACAATGATCTGTTTGTCTTCAACGGCGATGATGTTTCCGTGTTCGGATTCGACGGCATCGAGCGGATTGATTTCGATGGGTTGGCGGGCAACGACGAATTCAATATTCAGGCCATCGAGAACGATACCACGTTTCTTGGCAACGACGGCGACGACGTCTTCAATGTGGCTTCCGACGCGCCGCTGAACATGGGCGTGACGACGGGGATTCTGGGTGAGCTGACGATTGATGGTGGGCAGGGGGCCAATCGGCTGAACGTCAGTAATCCGTTGGGCATGGTGGTCGATGCGGTGGTTTCCGCCGACCAGATTGCCGGCTTTACGTCGACGCCGATCCACTACGTCGGTAACTTCGGTACGGGAGATGACGGTTTATCGGGTGTGGTGTTAACCGGTTCCGATTTGGGTGCGGATTCGTTTGATATAACCGGATTTCTGGCGGGCAATTCGCTGCTGGCGCTGGGAGGATTGGGCGATGATGTCTTCAATGTTCGCTCGGCAGCCGCTGGCGACGTGATCCTGGATGGACAAATGGGAGCGGACACGGTTCGCACCAGCTACGGCGATCAAGTCCGGTCGGTGACCGTCACCGATTCGGGCCTGGACGATGCCCGCGACCGATTCTCGATCCGTTTGTCGGCTGAAACCGATGTGACGACCATCTCCGCGGAACAACTCGCGCTGATTGGCAATCTGTTCGCGTGGAATGGCAATCTGGAGAACCTGGTCGTCGATGCGTTGCCGGGTGACGACCAGGTTTATGTGGAGGCCAATGACACCCGCTTCGTACGCGTGATTTTGAACGACGGGGATGACGCGGCGATGGTACTGGGCAACCAAGGAATTGAATCGCTGCGATTCGACGGCAATGACGGTCGTGACACGATTCAGTTTCTGAATTCGGTGGCGGATACGTTTATTCAAGCTCGTGGCGGTGACGATGCCGACTTCCTGTTGGTTGGTGAAACGTCGTTTGCCCGCAGTCGAGTCGATGGCGAAGCGGGCGATGACAACGTGGAGGTCGTTTTCGCGCGACGGGATAGTCGCCGCGTCAACGCGCGCGATACGGGGGGCGGCGTGGATCACCTGGTCGTGACCGGAACGCCCGCGGCCGATCGCGTGCAATTGCGACCCCAAACGGTGGATCGTGAAGGTGAGATTATCACCTACGACGGCGAAACCGAGTCGTTCGCCATGAATCTGCTGGGAAGCGCGGATGTATTGGACATCTATGGCTCGGCGGCTCCGGAATTCGAAGCCAATCTGGGCGTGGGTAACGACTCGATCAATGTTTACCAGACATCGACTCCGGCGGATTCTGTTTCATTTGAATTGCTGTTGGCATCCGGCAATGACGTGACCAATGTCTACCGAGTGGGCGAGAATGCCGTGGTCCGCGCTTTCGGACAAGTGGGTGACGACCGATTTAACGTTGGATCGAATGTGGAGGAAGATAACGGAAACCTTTCCAGAATTCGAGGCACACTGTTCCTGGGTGGTGGAGCGGACCAGCCGGGATTTGATGAATTGCGAGTCAATGACCGAGGTGCCGGGGCAATCGGTTACGCCTACACCGTCACCGATACCGGGATCACTCATGATCCGGGACCTTTCAATCTGAATCGACCCTTCGAATCGTTCAATTACAGCAGTATGGAATTTGTTCTGTTGGCCGGTACGGACGGCAGCAATTTCTTCAGCGTGCTGCCCAGTTTGACGACGTTGATTCGCATCGATGGAAACTCGAATCCGACGCCGGACGAATTCCTGGGCGATACCCTGAACATACTGGGTAATCCGGTTTCGCAAGGACGACAACTATTCGTGCAGGACAAATCGGGCTTCTTCTCTTTCACCGACGGCAGTCAAAACGTCAGCTTTGAGGAAATCGAACGCTTCACCGATGACGATGGAAGCATGAATTTTGGATTCGGTCCGGACTTCAACTTCCCCGATCACCGTGATGACCTGGTGGTGGACACGTTGCTGGAAGCGACCGATTTTCCCGATTGGACGTAAACAGGTCGACTTGAAGCAAAATGGTTCAGGTGCGGCAAACCGGGCTAACGTGGGCGACCGGCGGACGGCGCCGACGATATTGATTTGCGGTTCATGGCTTCTTCGGCTGCGCTGGGCCGTGCGTAAATCGGATTCAGTTTCCAGACGTCATCGCCGCCTTGGTGCAGAAATTGCGCCACCCCGACTTTGGCGATGGTCAGCGCATCGGGAAGCGGGAACGCTTCGTCTACGACCAGGTGTCCGGCTTGATCGATCGCTTCCGCATTCAAATGTCGAATGCCGCTGCCAATTATTACGGACGGTTGTGGGAGCGAGGCCAGCCAGGCGTCGCCCTGGTGTATTCGTGGTTGCTCTCGGCAATGGAAACGCCAGTCTTCGCAATGGTAGGTGCCGGCCAGGATTTCGCCCCGACCCGCATCAATGGCCGCAGCAATCGTCAGCCGTTGGCGATCTGCCTGCTGAGGGGTCAGGCGACTGCGGGCCGCGACCGCCAGGGCCGGCAGCACATCGACTCCCACGATGCTGCAGCCCGTGGCAAAGCAGAACGACTTGGCGGCAACCAGGCCAATCCTGACCCCGGTAAAGGAACCCGGTCCGCGGGAAGCCACCACCAGTTCGATGTCCTGCGGTATCCAGTGTGCTTCGTCCAGCAAGCCCTGGATTTGCGGAACGAGCCGACGGGACGTATCGGCAAAAGGCATGGCGGATAATCCGTCGTCGCGATGGCCAATCTCTCCAGTGGCGATCAGTTGGAAGTTCGGATCGTTTTTACCGTCCGATCCCGTCACGGCAAAAAGGGATGCGAGCACGGCCGAGTGATCGGCCGATATCTCCATGGGGCATTTCGCGATCGCCAGAGTGGGCCGTGACGTAGATGATTCGATCGCTAGAATCCGCATATCAGTTTTCCGGGCCGTCTGGCGTCCTGAATGGTTTATCCAACGCCGGATCCAGGAATGATAGAATTGCAACGCTGTCGCGAAGCGCGTACACTGATTGCCCTGCCATCGGCCAGCCAAGAACCGAGCCGCGTACCATCTCGGGCAAAGTCCCCGGTCTCGCGTGCATTGGATTCGATATTCTTCAACCGTTCCGTTACTGGACCAGCTTGAACCAACTTTCTCATTCTAGCCGAAAATTCGGTTTTCAAAGGGACCACTGTGAAGCGAGCATTGATAAGTGATATTCACAGCAATTACGAAGCGTTAATCGCCGTGCTCGACTTCATCAAGACCTTGAAAGTGGATGAAATCATCTGCTTGGGCGACATCATCGGCTACGGTCCCGATCCTGTCAAATGTCTGGACCTGGTGATGGAACATTGTCAGTTCACGATTCTGGGTAACCACGATCAAGCTGCCATCTTCGATCCAGAGGGATTCAATCCGGTGGCCATGCGGGCCATCTTCTGGACGCGCGAGCAACTGGAAAAAGAGGTTGGAGAGCAGGCGGACTTGCGTTGGGATTTTCTGGGCGAGTTGCCGCGGCGTCACGACGATGGCAAGTATCTGTTTGTCCATGGTTCGCCGCGCGATCCGACCAACGAATATGTGTTTCCAGAACACATCTACGAAAAACTACGCATGGAAGCGTTGATGAAGCGGTTCGACCAGTATTGCTTTCAAGGCCACACGCACATCCCCGGGGTCTTTACCGAATCGGGCTCGTTCCTGCAGCCGGAACAGCGGGAGTACTTCTTTGAGCTGGGTGGCGAAAAGTGCATGATCAACGTGGGTAGCGTGGGGCAACCCCGGGACGAGGACTATCGCCCCTGCTTTGCCGTGCTGGATACCGAAAAGGATACCGTCCGGTTCCATCGCGTGGAGTACGATGCCGGGGTTACGCGGGAAAAGATCCATGCCGTTCCTGACCTGGACAATATGCTGGGTGATCGTCTGTTGAGTGGTCGTTAATGGGACTGGACCAGGGAGTCCATAACACGGTTCTGGGAAAGGCTTCATCGTCGATTAGGATAGGAAGGAATGGCTCCGGCGGTTATTGTGAGTCGCTTTGGTTCGAACAGAATTGACCGCCTTAAGAATTCTTCCGGTGAAGCATGATGAAAAGAACCGCCGTCATCAGTGATATTCACGGCAACATGGAAGCGCTGCAGGCCGTGCTGACCGATATCGAAACGCAGAACGTGGAACGGATATTCTGCCTGGGGGATGTGATTGGTTACGGACCCAATCCGCGGGAGTGCATTGATCGCTCCCGGCAGTTCGAAGTCTGTTTGTTGGGCAATCACGATAATGGGGCCCTGTTTGATCCAGACGGATTCAGTCGAGGGGCGGAACAGGCCATCTTCTGGACTCGTCGCGAGCTGGAAGACACCGGCGTGGCGGGGTGTCAGGACCGCTGGAATTTCCTGGCGTCCCTGCCGCGAACCTATCGAGAGGGGGACTTCATGTTCGTTCACGGTTCTGCCCGCAGTCCCCTGGACGAGTATGTATTTCCCGAAGACGTGTATAACCAGAGAAAGATCGACCGTATTTTCGGCTTCATCCAGAAGTACTGTTTCCAGGGCCATACGCATGTGCCCGGAGTATTCACTGAAAACTGCCGCTTCTATAGTCCCACGGAAATCAGCAATCGTTACCAGCTGGGTGATCAGAAGGTCATGGTCAACGTCGGCAGCGTGGGCCAGCCGCGTGATAATGATCCTCGCAGCTGCTACGTGATCCTGGACGGGCAGGACGTTGAATTTCGCCGCGTCGAATATCCTTTTGACACCACTCGCAACAAGATTCTGGATATCGCGGAACTCGACGACTTTCTGGGTGAACGACTGGTCATCGGCCACTGAATCTGCGAGAAATGATCGGCGGGATCTTTGCCAAGTGGCGCTGAAATTCTCAAATCCCCCTTTTAATATCTGGGGATATTTCGAGAATACGTACTTAACAAGGGCGGACTCACCTGGCCGGCCGATGCGCTGCATCGCTATCCGGCGATATACTTGATGCACCAACCGACCCGAAAATTGCGCTGGGCAGCTCCCGTGAACCGACGGAACGCCAGGTGCTTTTCGGGGAAGCCTGCTCGAATTCGATACGGCCCCGTCCATGACGGTGGCATCGGGAACCATTGCCAGTGAGCATACGCACGTTGATCTTTGTTACGCTTTCGATGATCGTCGTTCTGACGGCATCGTATCTGCAGAATCTCTATTTCCCGGCCATTCCTCCGCAGGAATCGGCTGGAACCGAAATCAACGTGGCTGCCATCAACGACTCGTCGGCTTTGCCCTCGGCGGGATCAGCGGAGCCGTCCGAGGGCAACCCGGTTTCCGAACCGACAGCCGGCGAGGACGCCGTTCAGGCAGAATCGGCACAGGCAGAATCGGCACAGGCAGAATCGGAACAGGCAGAATCGGAACAGGCAGAATCGGAACAGGCAGATTCGAGTCATGCAGATTCGAGTCAGGCAGATTCGAGTCAGGCAGATGCGGCGGTCAAGGATCCTGCGGCGTTGCTGAAGGAACCCGCTCGCACTCTCGATGAAAAACCGCTGGTTGAAGACGAAACACCGCTGGAAGGCAATCCGGCCGCCACTTCGGCAGTTGGCCCTGACCTTCAGAAGGAAGCGGAGGGGCAGGTCAAGTTGGCCGCCGGATCGGACTCGGAGTTTTATACTCTGGGGTCGTTGTCAATCGACAGCAAGTTCCGATTCCTGATCACTTTTGACGCGGCCGGCAGTACCGTGCGACGCGTGGAATTGAACTATCGGGATGATGACGGGGACTACCGTTATCGTGATTTCGAATACCGAGGTGGTTACCTGGGAGAACTGGAATGTCAGTCAACGCGACTAGGCTGTCTGGTTCGGGTGGTTGGGCCGGGGACACCGGCACACGTGGCCGGCTTGCAGCCCGGGGATATCATAACGGCCATCGACGGCGAGCCGATGACCTCGGTGGAAGTATACCGGGATTTTATGGCCGGGACGCGAGTTGGGCAGAAGCTGGTTGTGGACTTTGTTCGCGACGGGGCGGCGGTCAATGCGCGGATCGAGCTGACCAACAAGCCGATTGAGGTAATTCGCCCGGATGCGGATACGTTCGATCAGGGCAGGATGGGCGTGCCGGCCTTCCGGACAACATTGCGGGTTCCGACTCCTTTGCGTGAGCAATGGCCCACCATCGACGACAACATGATGGATGGTCTCTGGCAGGTCGAGGAGTTGACCGATCAATCGATCGCATTTGCTTACACGATTTCCACGGAACAGATTCGCAAGCGGGATGCGGAAGTCGATACACCGCTGGAGATTGGCGGCCCGATCAAGATCACGCGTCGCTATTCGTTAACTCCGGTCCAGGATATCAGCACGCATTCCAATGACGCTCGGGATTTTCATGTCAACATGGAGGTCGCGATCGAGAACCAATCGGATCAGCAGCAGTTTCTGACCTGGCAGCTGGACGGTCCGACGGGGCTGCCGACGGAAACCTGGTGGTTTCAAAACAAGATCCATGGTCGCAACCTGGCAATCGGCTATGCCGCCGGGGCTCGGGATGTGATCGGTTCCAGTGCCGAGGAGGAATTTACCTTTTACGGCGGACCGGAAATCGTCGCAAATATTCAGAAAACGCAACCCAAGTACAAATGGGTACTCCAGCCGCCGGCGGAGCAGACGGATGAAACCCAGATCGTGAATTACCTGAGTGGGGATGCCCAGTACTTCAACGTGGCATTGCTGCCCGATGCGGCGGCCCAGCCTTTCACCGCCTATTCGGTCCTGGCCGATATCGCCGACACGGATTTGCCGCTCGAGGATATTCCCAAGAATGTCAAGAAAAGACGCCTGGTTGATTGCACGTTTCGGTTGTTCAAGAACATCGATCTGGCAGCGGGCGAGCAATTTAAACAGTCGTTCGAGATTTTCGCAGGTCCGAAAGAGCCGGAAATCCTGGCGTCGTATGGACTGGGGGATGTGCGGATCTTCGGCTGGTTTGCCATGTTCTCCAAGCCGTTGTGCTGGTTGTTGCACCTGTTTTATCAGATGACATTCCAGTTCAGTTACGGACTGGCAATCATCCTGCTGACCGTGCTGGTCCGCAGTCTGATGATTCCCATCAGCCGCAAGGCGGCCATCAATGCCCAGATGATGCAATACCTGCAGCCGCAGATGAAAGAGCTGGCCGACAAGTACAAGGATGACATGGAAAAGCGGGGTCAGGCTCAGCGGGAACTGTTCCGGAAATACAGCTATAATCCGTTTGGCGGCTGTTTCATGATGTTCCTGCAGATCCCGATTTTCATCGGTTTGTATCGCGGATTGTCGGTGGACATTGCCTTGCGGGACCAGCCGTTGATTCCTGGTTTGAGCTGGTGTTCCAACCTGGCAGCACCGGATCAGCTGTGGTATTGGAAGGATGCCTTGCCGTCCTTTCTGGGCTTCCTGACGGACGAAACGGGCTGGCTGGGTCCATATCTGAATATCCTTCCGATCATTACCTGTTTTCTGTTCATCGCGCAGCAGAAGCTGTTCACGCCGCCGCCGACAGATGAACAGCAGGAGATGATGCAGAAGGTCATGAAGTATATGATGGTCTTCATGGGGCTGTTGTTTTTTAAAGTTCCATCCGGGCTGTGTCTGTATTTCATTACCTCCAGCCTGTGGGGGATTGCCGAACGCAAGATGCTGCCCAAGCCGGAGCTGGACAAGAGCCGCCTGGATGAAATGTCGGAAGACGTGCCGGACAAAGCCGCCATCAAGAAACTGGAAAAAAGGAAGATTCAGGTGGAAAAAGCGGCGACCAAGCGTCAGCTTGAAATGGACGAAAAGAAACGTCGCGATCGGGAACGCAAGAAGAAGCTGAAGCAGCGTGGCGCATGAGTCCGCCCGGCGGAAGATTAGGTCCTGGTCGACCGTGGCGTTTCCCTTCTGAATCGCGGCGATTCCATCGCGAAATAAGCAGTCATGGTCGGTGAGATTGATGATACGATTGCAGCGATTGCATCCGCCCCCGGATCATCCGTACGGGGTATCATCCGTGTGAGCGGGCCTGATACGCTGATCCGGGTGGTATCAGCGTTTGGACTGCCAGCCGAGGCGCTGTCGGGTTCGACCAGGGCCCGCCGCCCGGCAGCCATCCAGACGAGGCTCAAGTTGGAGCCGGACGTGGAGGTGGATTCTCAGTTGCTGGTGTGGCCGGACAGCCGCAGCTATACGCGGCAACCGTCGATCGAGATCCACACGATCGGGTCCCCGCCGGTACTGCAGATGATGTTGGAGAGACTGCTGGCTGTCGGTTGTCGCCTGGCGGAACCGGGGGAATTCACCCTGCGGGCGTTTCTGTCGGGTCGGTTGGACTTGACCCAGGCGGAAGCCGTGATGGATGTGATTGACGCCCGGAGTCAGCGGCAATTGCAGCTGGCGGTAAACCAGTTGGCCGGAGGATTTGCCGATCCGATATCGGACGTGCGCGAAAAACTGATCGAAGTACTGGCAGAATTGGAAGCCGGTCTGGATTTCGTGGAAGAGGATATCGAATTCATATCCAGCGATCAGGTACTGGCGGCGTTGCAATTGGCTCAGCAGCGATTGCAGCGTGTCCACGAACAGATCCGGCAGCGACAGGTGCTTCGCGATCGGGTCACGGTGGTGCTGGTGGGCCAGCCCAATGTCGGCAAGAGTAGCTTGTTCAACGTCCTGTCGGGTGCCCATGCAATTGTGTCGGATGTCAGGGGAACGACCCGCGATTATATCAAGGCGGATCTGGACGGTGCGGAAATCGACATCGAACTGATTGATACGGCTGGACTGGAGTCGATCCCACCCGATTCGGAAGGCCCCGATTCGATGGGCGGTTTGATGGCTGCCCAAACCGATTCCCAGCTGCAGACCGCCGATATTCGGATTGTCTGCGTGCCCGGCGATCAGGCGTTATCACACGGGGAACGCCAGTGGTTGGCAGCGAATCCGGAAACAACGATATTCGTGCGAACGAAATGCGACCTGATCGAATCTGAGCGGCACGAATCGGCCGGCATCGCGACCAGCGTGATCAGCCAGGCGGGGATCGAACAGCTGAAGGCAGCGATTGTGGCGGTGGCAGAGCGGATCCAGGAGTCCGATTCCGGGTTGGCATCCACCCTCCTGCGAACCGCGGACAGTTTCGCCGCGGCGATCCAATCGATCTCGCATGCCATCGACGCGATTGAGAAGGGATGGGGTGACGAGGTGGTGGCGGCGGAAGTGCGGACGGCGCTTGATCATCTGGGCCGCATCGTAGGAACGGTTTATACGGATGAGATCCTGGATATCGTTTTCAGTCGATTCTGTATCGGAAAATAGGAAGTACTGGCTCCGCCGTGCCGACCCGATCGGTCGCCGGGGCGCACTTGGACTTGGCGGAGAATGAACGTAAGATGACGGGCACGAACGACATAAGCATAATTCCGGAAATTGAGATGAAAAAACCTGGCAGGATGTCCCGCTTGACGTTTCTGACCGTTGCGGTCATCGGGTCGCTGTGCTGTGCCCCCGTATTCGCTCAGGCTGTGGGTGACCGCGTGGTGGCGACCGCCAACGTATACACCAAGATCCTGAATAAACAGGTGGGAAAGGTCTTTGGTGGCGAAATCGACACCATCACGGATATTGACGGCAAATGGTGCGCACTCAGCCGGACCCGGGGATGGCTGCCGATGCAGTACGTGATGACCCTGGATTCGGGGGAAAAATACTACACGGATCGAATCCGCAAAAACAAGAATGACTTTGACGCCTGGGCCATCCGCGGCATGATTCGATTTGAAAAGGATCGCTTGCAGAACGCGCTCAAGGACATGAATCAGTCAATTGTGTTACGCAAGACCAATCCTGTCACATTCAACAATCGTGGCATTATCTTGAATGCCATGGGACGCAACCAGGAAGCACTGACCAATGTTGACCAGGCGCTCCGGTTGAATCCCAATTACGCCGACGCGCACGAAAACCGCGGCTTGTTTCTGGTATCGTTGGGCCAGTATCAGGAAGCGATGAAGAGCTTTGATACGGCGATCAGTCTGCGTAAGGACAATCCATACGGCTACATCAACCGAGGTACGGCCCGCAGCAATGCCGGCGACTACAAAGGAGCCAAAGCGGACTTCCTGCGGGCACTCGGCATGGATCGGGATTTGTCGGATGCGTACGCGGGGCTGAGTGTCGTTTATCTGGCGGAAGAGGATTTGGAGAAGGCTCGCAAATTTGCCGCCGAAGCATTGAAGAGAAATCCCCGCAGCGGATTGGCCTTCAATCAGCGGGGTTGGGTCAATTACAAATTGGGTAACAAGGACGAAGCGATTTTTGATTTCAACCAGGCCATCAGGTATAACCCGCGACTGGCGATGGCCTACAGCAATCGTGGCGTCTGTTATACCGATAGCGGAGACTATCTGCAGGCCCTGAAAGATCTTAATCGGTCCATCCGACTGAATCCCAACTCGGCCGTCGCTTATACCAACCGGGGGGCCGCCTACATGGCTTCCGGCAAATACGCGCAGGCCGAGGCGGACTTGAGGAAAGCGGTCAAGATGGCTCCTCGCCTTAGCGACGCGGCCAATGCGCTGGCATGGTTCCTGGCGACGTGTCCCGACGACCAGCATCGTGACGGCGAGGATGCCAAGCAGCTTGCCGAGAAGGCTTGTGAACTGGCCCAGTGGAATGAGTGGAGTTATCTGGATACCCTGGCCGCCGCCGAAGCGGAATTGGGTAATTTTGCCAAAGCGATTGAGCAGCAAGGCAATGCGTTGGAAAAGGCCCCGGAAAGTGACCGCGCAAAATGCGAAGAACGACTGCAGATGTACCGGGATAACAAACCCTACCGCAGCGAGTTCGGGAAATCGGCCGGAAAGCAGTCGTGACGGGAGCGTTATGTTGTCGCTGGCCGGGCCAGCGGAGCGGGCATCCCTGCTGATTTGTTGGACATTTCGGGCACCCGGGATAGGATAACGATGTCCGCTGCAATTCGATTGAGCATGTTTCCGTGAAGGCGCGAACTCGATTCTCCGACGATATCGTGATCATCGACGAAACCGAGCCCTGCCCCTACCTGGAGGGTGAAACGGCCCGCATGCCGTTGCGGATGCCAATTGGCCGAATCAGCCTGGCCGAAGCGGACGAAAGACTGTCGGCTGGCCATCGTCGGACCGGGGAATTCGTTTATCGAACCAGTTGTCCCTCCTGCCAGGCCTGTCAACCGGTTCGAATCAATTGTACGGAGTATCAGCCCAGCAGAAATCAGAAGCGGATTGTCAAATTGAATCGGAAACAGATTCGAATGGCGATCGGTCCACTGACGGCCGATCCGTTGCGGGTTGCGCTGTTCAACAAACATCGCCGGCAACGGGGGCTGGCAAAACGGGACAGTGATATCGATCTGGAAGAATACGTCTGGGGATTCGTTCGCAGCTGTTTCGATTCGTTTGAATTGAGTTACTGGGACGATCAGACGCAATCGCTGTTGGCGGTTGCCATCTGCGATCGTGGCCAGAACAGCTTGTCGGCCGTCTATACGTATTTTGATCCTGAGCGAAGCCGCAACAGTTTGGGGACGTATTCGATCTTGGAGCAGATCAATTATTGCCAACGGCAGAACCTGAAGTACCTGTACCTGGGGTACTACGTGGAACAATCTCGCCACATGAGCTACAAGAAGCGATTTCTTCCGCAGGAGCGGCTGATTAATGGCCAATGGGTTCAGTTTTGAGCTTTGATGACACGCATGGCAAGGCGGCGGTTCATCTGCGAGGTCGTGGCAGCAAGAGCATTTTCAAAATGGTCTTGCACGACCATGCAAGCTCGCGGCGCAAGCAAGTGCATCCTTCGAGTGGATCTGTCGATAGGCCGTTGGTGTTGCCTCGGACTGGTACCATGCACATGAATTCTGAAAATGCTCTAGAATCTTGTCAGGGCAGAGTGGTTCGTCGGTTTCGCTCGATCGGCCAAGTTCTCTATCTGCCAAGTTTCAGCGTGATTGACTGGATAGCCAAGTGCATGCGTTAGTTACGGGAGCCAATGGCTTCCTGGGCTCATACATTGTCGAGCAATTGTTGAACCGGGGCCATGCCGTGCGGGCGATGACGCGTCGTCGCGATGAAGCCCTGGTGGCCTTGAACGTGGAGTGTGTGCATGGTGACATCCGCGAACTCGATTCCCTGATGACGGCAACGCGGGACATGGACGTCGTATTTCACGCTGCCGCTGTCTCGGGAATCTGGGGGCCTTGGAAGAAGTTTCACAGTACCAACACGATTGGGACCCGGAATGTGGTGGAGGCCTGTATGCGTAATCGGGTGCCACGGCTGGTCTACACCAGCAGCCCGAGCGTGGTGTTTGACGGAGAACACCAGATCCATGCCGATGAATCGCTGCCCTACCCGAAACGCTGGCTGTGCCATTACCCTCACACGAAAGCGCTGGCTGAACAGCATGTTCTGGAGGCCAACGAGCTGGGCGGTGTGATGACGTGTGCATTGCGACCGCATCTGATATGGGGACCGCGTGACAGCCACCTGATTCCCAGGCTGTTGCAACGGGCCAGGTCCCGGCAGTTGCGACAGGTGGGCGACGGGAAAAACCAGATCGATATGATCTATGTGGAAAACGCTGCGGCGGCCCATGTCCAGGCGGCCGAAGTCATGGAGCCGGGATCGCCGGTGTGCGGCAGTGCCTATTTCCTGTCGCAGAATGATCCGGTCAACTGCTGGGAGTGGATTAACGAGATCCTGCAGCTGGCAGGTTTGCCACGCGTCCGCCGTTCGATCTCCTATTTTTGGGCGTATCGCCTGGGCGCTGGGCTGGAGTACTATCACGAGATGATGGACCTGCAAAGCGAACCCAGAATGACACGGTTCCTGGCGGCCCAGCTGGCCCGGACTCATTATTACAATGTTTCCAAAGCCCAGCGCGATTTCGGTTATTTTCCAGAGATTTCGACCGAGGAAGGGATGCGGCGACTGGGCCAGTCAATCAGCGTCCAGGACTGACCAAACCGCTGGGCGACGGAAAGTCAAAAAGTCGCTGTGCCGTAGCTTAAGTTGGCCATTGCCAATTGGCAGTCGAACCGGTAACTTCAAAGAAAATTCTTCCCGCGCCAGAAATCCATGATCGCACTTCCTCCCGAAAAAATGTCCGATGATCAACGTGTGGTGATCACGGGAATTGGATTGACCTCACCGAACGGCAACAGCTTGAACGAATTCCGCGAAGGGCTTTTGTCGGGCCGTAGTGGGGTGCGGGAGTATGAAATTCGCTATTTTGGCAAGACCATTGCCGGCGTCTGCGATTTCGACGTCAAGCGTCATCAGAGCCGCAAGGATGCTCGCCGGGGTACGCGGGCTGGCAGTGTGGGCGTCTACTGTGCCAATGAAGCCGTACAGTCCAGCGGCATTGATTGGGAAAACACCGACCGAACCCGAGTGGGCATTTATGTCGGTGTAACCGAGCATGGCAACGTCGAAACCGAGAACGAAGTTCATGCCTTAAGCGAGTTCGATTACGACACGTCCTACTGGTCTCATCACCACAATCCGCGAACGGTCGCCAACAACCCGGCCGGTGAGATCGCCTTGAACATGGGTATTACCGGCCCGCATTACACTATCGGGGCCGCTTGCGCGGCGGGGAACGCCGGCCTGATTCAGGGATTGCAGATGCTGCGTTTGCACGAATGTGATCTGGCGATCGCGGGAGGCGTATCTGAAAGCATTCATACGTTTGGTATCTTTGCCGGTTTTGCCAGTCAGGGGGCATTGGCCTCGCACGCTGATCCCACCAGGGCTTCTCGCCCCTTCGACAAGCATCGCAATGGGATTGTCGTGGCCGAAGGCGGTTGCCTGTATACGCTGGAAAGACTCTCCGATGCTCGCGCACGGCGCGCGAATGTATGGCGAAATTGTTGGCTATGCGATGAACACCGATGCGACGGATTTCGTATTGCCCAACAGCGAACGTCAATCCGAATGCATGCACGCGGCACTCAAACGGGCGGGTATTACGGCCGAACAGATCGATATCGTCAGCACGCACGCCACGGGCACCGGTATGGGCGATGTGCGGGAGTGTGCTGCCGTAAAGAAGGTGTTTGGCCAATGTCGCAATACGTGGGTCAATAACGCCAAGAGTTTCATTGGGCATACGATGGGTGCGGCCGGTGCGTTGGAGTTGGCTGGCAACCTGGTCGCATTTGACGATGGCGTGGTGCATCCGACGATCAATCTCGATGAATTCGATCCGGAATGTCAGCTGGACCAGATTGTCGGCAACGAACCTTACGAAATCGGGGACGTCGAGTATATCCTGAACAATTCATTTGGAATGCTGGGAATCAACTCGGCATTGATCGTCAAGAAAATATGACTTTCACGGAGAGCCGAAATGGGGCCTGAGGAAATACGCACAGCCATTATCGAAATACTGGAGGATATCGCGCCCGACGAAGACCTTTCGGATCTGAATGACGACGTCGCATTCCGGGATCAATTGGAACTCGACAGCATGGATTTTCTTGACATTGTCATGGAATTGAGAAAGCGCTATCGGGTTCAGGTTCCCGAAGAGGACTATTCGCATCTTAATTCGATGGCGTCTACCGTAACTTACCTGACGCCTCGCATGGAAAACGTTACCGCGTAAGCACCGATTCTCGGGTTGTTTATTCGCTGGGAATTCTTGGCGACGTCTCTCGTTTCCCTGTGGCTTGCCGAGGTTTCGGCTGGCGCGGATTTTCCTTCGAGCTAGCAGATTTCGTCGGCCGATCGACCATGTACGACACGATCATTATCGGGGCAGGCATGAGCGGACTGGCCGCCGGAATCCGCCTGGCGCACTACGATCAGAAAGTCTGCATTCTGGAACGCCATTATACGATTGGCGGTCTGAATTCCTTTTACCGCCTGAACGGACGTGACTACGACGTGGGGCTGCATGCCGTTACCAACTTCACGGAAAAGGGTGCCAAACACGGCCCATTGGCTCGCATTCTGCGTCAGCTCCGATTCAAATGGGAAGATTTCGCGCTGGCGCCCCAGCGTGGTTCTCGCATCGCTTTTCCCGATGTCGATCTGAGATTCAACAACGACCTCGACCTGCTGCGGTCTGAAGTGGCCGCCTCGTTTCCGGATCAGCGCGACCATTTTGAAAAGTTGATCTCCGAAGTGGTGGAATACGATCATCTGGATCAAGCGGCCTTCGAAATATCCAGCCGAAAAGTCCTCTCGAAGATCATCTCGGATCCGCTGTTGATCGAGATGTTGCTATGTCCGATGATGTGGTACGGCAATGCGGCCGAAAACGACATGGCCTGGGGCCAGTTCAGTATCATGTTTCGCAGCATTTTCATGGAAGGATTTGCCAGGCCCTTCAAGGGAGTTCGACTGATTCTGAAAAATCTGGTCAAGCGATTTCGGAGTCTGGGCGGGGAATTGCTGTTGAGAAAAGGGGTCAAGCAGATCCATGTCGACGGTGGTCGAGCCGTGGCAGTCGAGCTGGACGACGGCCAGTCGTTGCAGGGAAAGAGGATTCTATCCTCCGCGGGCCATCTGGAGACGCTGCGGATCTGTTCCGACTGCAGCGAAGTGGATCCTCGCGCCGCCGGTCGGATGACCTTCATCGAGTCGATTTCGGTGCTCGACCGTCAACCGCAGGAAATCGGGCACGACGAAACGATCATTTTTTATAATGACAGTCATCAGTTTCACTGGTGTCGGCCGGACCGTGAAATGTGCGATGTCAGAACCGGGGTCATCTGTTCTCCCAATAACTACCTGTACGGCCCCAGCGATGGTGACCTGACGGACGGGATTATACGAATCACCACGATTGCCGACTTCGACCGTTGGCAACAATTGGAGGAAACGGAATATCGGCGGCAAAAGTGGAAATGGTATGATCGCAGCGTCGATTCGAGCGTCCGATTCATGACCGACTTTCGACGGTATGTGGTTGATATGGACCTGTTTACGCCAACGACGATTCGCCGATTCACGTGGCACGATAACGGTGCCGTTTATGGAGCCCCGGATAAACGACTCGACGGGCGTACGCACCTGGACAACCTGTTTTTGTGTGGAACCGATCAAGGCTACGTCGGAATCATTGGTGCGATGATGAGTGGCATTGCGATGGCTAATCTACATTGCCTTCGCGACTGAAGGTGAGGCAACAGCGGCGTTCCGCGACACTTGGCAATCGCGTCAGGCCGGTCGTTTGCGGTTCCGGAATTTTGCAAGATCCGAGGTTTATCGAGCCGAAAAAATTTGCATCCCGTTTTCGGCATCGTTACAATTAAGGAAGAAGTGAGAGCAGCAATCCGCTGTCAAGGGTCGACTCAGCACCTCGGTGCTCCAATCTACCTGATGATTATACCTCCCGAGTCGGTCTCGCTCGCTTGATTCCCGCGTACCTATTTACGGATAGACAGGACTCATGCTCAATCACCTCCCCCCAGAATCCACGCCCTCACGAAATTCATCGAATCATTATTTGGTGTTTGTCCACAATTTCAGACTCTCACCCTTACTTCTGAACGACAGTGTGAATTCGTTCGAGATTTACTCGATCAATTCCCGGAACGAATTTGTTGACTGTTTTCAGTCGCAAAGGCCAGGCTGCCTGGTAACCAGCATCCACGATGACTTTCTGGACTATCCCAATGTGAATCTGATGTCGCGTTTGATGCCGCTGGTCATGGTTACGGGCAGTTCGTCTCTGACTGCCGCGGCCACCGCGGCCAAGAAGGGCGCGCATTCGGTTTTGAAAAACCTTAATTATCCGGACAAGTTGCGGGATGCGGTGCGGAATGCCTGTTTCGCCGATGCGCGGCGCGATGTCGGTCCGTTTGCCATGCGATGTCGGATCGACAAGTTGACGGGTAAAGAGAAGCAGGTCATGTACATGTCGTTGCGTGGAAAAACGACGAAGATGATTTCCAATGAACTGGGTGTATGTCATCAGACCGTCGACAAGCACAAAAAGCGTGCGCTCAGCAAACTTCAGGCATCGAGCGTGGTGGAGTTGATTAATCTGCTGATGGATGCCCATCGCATTGCGGCAGGTATCGATTCCACGCTGAAGTCCGTGCAGCGGGTTCCTCAGGGGCGAGTTCCGTCTCGACCGAACCACAGCCTGGCGGCCCAGGGCGAGTAACGAAACGACGGTGCCATACGGGGCCGCCACCCAGGTGGCGGTCTTGCGTCGTTTTAACGAGGGCCCTTGCAACTATGAGGAAATCCTGACAATAGATTGTCGATTTCGTCGTCAAGCTGCAGGTCCCCGGATTCTTCGATGCCCAAAGATTTTCTTAAACATGCTGCTGATTCCTACGACGCGGTGGTTATTGGAAGTGGACTGGGAGGACTGACCGCCGCCAACATACTGGCCCGCGAAGGCCGTCGTGTTTTGCTGTTGGAACAGCACTACAAGCTGGGTGGGATGGCGACCTGGTTCAAGCGCCCCGGTGGTCATATCTTTGATATTTCCCTGCACGGCTTTCCCTACGGCATGGTGAAAAGCTGTCGACGTTACTGGTCACGTGAAATTGCTGACTCGATCGTTCAATTGGAACACGTCCGGTTTGACAACCCAATGTTCTCATTGACAACGACATTCAACCGGAGCGATTTCACAAATCTGTTGACTGGGCCGTTTGGCATTGAACTGTCCACCGTTAATGAATTCTTTGATGCAGCGCGGGACATGAATTTCTACGATGACCAGTCGTTGACGACCCGGCAGCTGTTCGATCGTTTCTTTCCCGGCCGTGAAGATGTGATTCGCTTGTTGATGGAACCGATCACCTACGCCAATGGATCGACGCTGGAAGATCCGGCTTTGACCTACGGCATCGTATTCTCCAACTTCATGTCCAAAGGGGTGTTCACGTTTCAGGGTGGAACCGACTTCCTGATCAAGTCCATGGAAGCCGAAATGAAGAAAAACGGAGTCGATATCGGCATTCGTTGCGATGTGGAGAAGATTCGGGTTGACGGTGGCAAGGTGCGCAGCGTGCAGGTCAACGGGCGGGAAATACGGACCCCCTGCGTGGTGTCCAACGCCAATCTGAGAAGCACGATCTTCAATCTGATCGGCGAAGAATATTTCGACCGAAGTTTTGTCGACGATGCAAAACAGGTTCGGTTGAATAACTCCAGCACGCAGGTCTATATGGCATTGGCGGACGGTGAAAGTATCGATCGGGAAACCGGAGACCTGCTGTTTTGTTCGACGGCCGATTCATTCCGTACCGAACTGCTGTTGAGCCGGGACATCACCAGTCGCACGTTTTCATTTTACTACCCGGAAATGCGGCCGGATGGCAAAGGGCGATACCTGATCGTGTCCAGCACCAATGCCAACTACGAGGACTGGTCCGATCTGACAGAAGAAGAATACGACGCAAGCAAGCAGGACCTGGTGGAAACGACATTGGATGCACTGGAAAAATATGTGCCGCGATGTCGAGAACGCATTGTGCACGCCGAAGCGGCGACGCCTCGAACCTTTCAGCACTACACGCGTCACATCGACGGGGCCAGTTTCGGTACCAAGTTTGAAGGGCTGGCCGTTAGCCGTGCGCTGCCCGACCAGATACCAGGTTTGTACCACGCGGGCAGTTGCGGCATCATCATGTCCGGCTGGCTGGGCACGATCAATTACGGTGTCATCGTGGCCAATGACGTCATCAACTATCTGAGCGACATGCCAACGACGGCACCGGTCGCCAGTGTCCCTTGAATTTCGATGGAAAAAATGGAAGCATGAATTCCTCAACCGCGCAGCAGATCCATGCCGCCCTGCCCCATCGCTCTCCGATGTTGTTGGTCGATTCGATTGAGCATCAGGACGAAAACCAGATCGTCTGTCGCAAGACATTTCGGCCCGATGAGTTTTTCTTTCAGGGACATTATCCCGACTTCCCGTTGGTACCCGGAGTCATCCTGTGCGAATCCGCGGCTCAAGCCGGGGCAATTCTGCTGTCCGGCTTGATCGACGATGCCAACGGCGTCCCGGTACTGACGAAAATGGACAATGTTCGATTCAAGCGGATGGTCCGGCCCGGCGACACCATTGAAATGGAAGTCAAACTGGATGACCAGATTTCGAATGCCTGGTACCTTTCCGCCCGCGTGACGTGCGAGGGGCAGTTGGCGCTGCGGTTATCGTTCGTCTGTACCGTTACGGAAGCCCTGGATCGCGGATGATGGATTTCCTGCAGCTGGGCGGAAAAACAATCGTTGTCTTTGGGGTCGCCAATAAGAAGAGCGTGGCCTGGCACGTCGGTCAGACTCTGGAAGAAGTCGGGGCGCAGGTTGTTTATGTCGTTCGAAATCAACAGCGGTACGACTCACTGGCGGAGAAGCTGCTGACCGATCGTCCCGTCTTCGTCTGCGATGTGGAATATGAAGACCAGATTGCCCGGGTGCGCGACCAGATCGCCGCCGATTTTCCGCAAATTCACGGACTGGTCCATTCCATCGCATTCGCGGATTATGAAGGCGAAGTCAAACCATTCCATGAGACCGGCAAGAAACAGTTGCTGCGGACGTTTGACATCTCCTGTTACTCGCTGATCACGATCGCCAATCATTTTCGAGAGTTGCTTGTCGACGACGGGTCGGTGGTGACGATTTCGATTTCGACGACTACGATGGCCAGTGAGAACTATGGATTCATGGCTCCAGTCAAGGCCGCTCTGGACTCATCGTTGGCATTCCTGGCGAAGAGTTTCAGTAATTTCTCGCGGGTTCGATTTAACGCCGTCGCGCCGGGGCTACTGAAAACGTCGGCTTCGGCGGGAATACCGGGATACGTGAATGCGTATCTGTACGCGGAACAGATCATTCCACGCGGCTCGGCGATTACCACGCAGGAGGCCGCCAACACCGCCTGTTTTCTGTTGAGTCCAAGATCCAGCGGTATCAACGCGCAGCGGATCGTGGTGGATGCGGGCATGGCAATCAACTATTTTGATCGCGATCTGGTCAACCGGGTCATGAACACGCCAGAGTAGATTGATACAGGCTGGTCAGCGGGCGAAAATGAGTGGCATCGCCAATCAAACCAGGCCGATTTGCCAACCTCGAAGGCTCGGCATAGTTGTGTCATGGATGTCGAAAGATCTATAATGGGTTGGGCGATCCGACACAGCTGGGATGTCCGAAAGCTGAATTCGTATGACCTCAGCAATTCGTATGGTTGGCAATCGGCCCCACGTCATTTCCAGGTCTGTACAAGCATCAGTTCGTTTTCAACAAGAGCAAGAAATGAAGATCATTTACCAGCCGAGTTACGTTTTGTTGATACTGTTGTCCTGTTTCCTGATTCCCGAAATGGTCATGGGACAGGACAAACAGAAGGCGGATGGATCCGCGGCCAAATCGCGTCAACGTTTCAGTGTTGCCGATGGATATTTGACCTTTGAAGCGCCGGCGGAGTGGAAAAAGGTGAAGCCAAAAATGGACTTCATCCATGCCGACTTTACCCTTCCTCGGGCCGAGGGTGACGAACAGGACGGCCGACTGACGATTTCGCAGGTCGGTGGTGGTATCGAAGGCAACCTGAAGCGATGGGTCGGTCAGTTTCGGGATGTGGACGAATCAGATTCTGCCGCCGTGGTTCGGAAAACCAGGAAGATCGATGGCTTGAACGTCCAGACGATCCGGATCAAGGGAGTCTATCTGGACAGCGGCGGTCGCCCGTTCGGACCGAAGACGGAAAAGGAAGACTTCGAATTGTTTGGGGCTGGTATCGAGGCCGAGGGAGGCGATGTTTACATCAAAGCCTACGGTCCGCAGAAGACGATTCAGAAAAATCAACAGGCTCTCGAAACGCTGCTGTCCAGCATGAAAGTATCCGACGGCTGATCTACGTCAGGAGACTTGACGTCATTTCACCGAATCTTCAATTGCGGTCCAGATGCTCTTGAGGTCGTCGCTGGGATCGGCCTCGACGAGCATCGATTCGCCGCTGACTGGGTGATCAAACTGCAGTGACTTTGAGTGCAAAGCCTGGCGGCAGAGGATTTTTTCTTCACTGGCCTTGTGGCCCAGAAGATCACGCTGCGTGATAAACGATCGGCCGCTGTAGAGCTTGTCACTTAGAACGGGGCTGCCGATATGCGCCAGGTGAACACGAATCTGGTGGGTTCGACCTGTCCGCGGTGTAACCGAAAGCAGGGCAAATCGTCCGACCCGCTGCAATACTTCATAGAATGTCGTCGCTTCCCGAGCCTTCGGGTGATCGGTCCGAATGGCCATCTTTTCACGCTGATAGGGATGGACGCCGATCGGTTGATTGATCTCATCGCGATCGCGATCTGGCGGAGGACTGACGATCGCCCAGTAGATTTTCCTGACCGAACGTCGTTCGAACTGTTGTGACAACTTGGCGTGCGCCATATCCGTTTTGGCAACCACAATCACACCGCTGGTATCGCGATCCAGCCGATGGACGATTCCGGGGCGATGTTCGCCACCAACGGAACTGAGTTTGTCGAAATGAAAGGCCAGGGCCGCCGTCAACGTACCGGACCAATGGCCCTTGGCGGGGTGCACGACCATACCGGCTGGCTTGTTGATGGCTACCAGGTGCTGGTCCTCGAACAGAATATCCAGCGGAATATCCTCCGGCATGGGTGCATCGCGTACCGGTTCGGGTACCTGAAAACTGACTCGTTGCCCTTCCGCCATTCGCGATGAAGACTTGCCGGCGACGCCATCGACAACGGCTCCGCCCTGATTAATGGCCCGTTGGACTCGTGCCCGGCTGATTTCCGGGAAGCGGCTGGCCAGCAGCGAATCCAGACGCATGTTCTGTTCGTGTTCGGCGACGATGATATCTCTCATTTCAATTCGAGAACCTCGTTTGCCGCAGATAATGAAGTCCGCAAATTCCAAACTTTGCTCGTTTTGCTCGAATTGGAGGTTCGCGGGAGGTAATTGCTGGCATTCCTGGTGTTTTTCGATAGTATGAATCGGTCAGCAAAAAAAGAGAAAGACATGAGCGGCGGCAGTTACAAGATCGGGTATTGTAATTCCTGTCGTCGAAACGTGCAGCATTTCCGGGGTCGCAAATCCGCCGCGGCCAGAATTCTGGACATTTCGTCGTTGTTCATGCTGAATTTCGGACCTTGGTATTGTAGCCATTGCGAAATCAGGACAAGGTCGCTGCCTTGGGTGCGAAGGCGTCACCCCACCTATAACCGTGTTGCGGACCGGTTGGACGAGAGCACCCCGCGGATCGGCAATTTTATTCGATCCGATGATTCCCTGGTAATGAGACAGAAACGGACGGGGCGGTATTCTCGCAAGTTTCGTGAAGGTGTGGTTCTGCGGCTGACGTCCGGGAAAACTTCCATCTCTCAATTGAAAAGCGATCTGGACGTTACTGAACGCGACCTGATGGCCTGGGTTGCGGAGGTCATTGAGGCACGTGAGATTCGCATTGCCGAACTAAACAGTCATTTGAAGTCTTATACTCGAGTTGCCGCCGATTTGATTGCCATCGATGAGAAACACTTTGAATTCGATGAATCGGAGAATCTGATCGAAGGTCGATTCGAGCGTCGCCAGCAAAGTGGCTCGAAGATGACTGGCTGATGTAGCCTGTCCCAGCTTATCAAATTCCGATCATTAAGGTTCAATCATCAACCGCTGATCCGAATCGTGTTACAATCGTCGGAACTGAATTTCACTTCTAATTCAAATGTGGTTGAGACGACGTTGTCATGGGTGACGCAAACTCGATGAAGTTCATAGAGATGACTGGCAGTACACTGGCGGATATTGTGGGGGATGGCGAGCTGCATAGCACGGATCTGGATGGTGCCGGAGTCTCCGCCACGTCCATTGTGCGAGTCAACCAGCACGGTGATATTGAAGTTCGCAAAGCTAACAAATGGGCCATCATCGGCGGGTTGCTAGGCCAGTTCGAAACACGAGTCAAAGAGAAGACCGGATTGGACTGGGTTTGAAGGTGGTTCCCGGAACCTCGAACCGTTTCGTTTTCTTCGTTCCAGTCATCCCTTTGCAATTCAAGGGATTGGTTTCGGCGGGAGCCACAACCTCCCAGGATTGGACAAAAGTCCGGATAAAAGGATTTCTGTTTCGGCGGGAGCCTCAACCTCCCCGTGCTCAGGAGTTGGGATTATCGGCAGTCTGGCCACCCGTCATTTCAGCTCTAACAAGCTGCTGAGCCCTCCGCCCCTGTTGTCCTGCTTGCTTTCCGTAGTCTGGACGGCCTGACAGCTTCGGGGAGCATTCCGAAATGTCAAATTATTCCGATAAATCCGATTGCGACGGTTGGAAATAGTGTAACGATTGTCCAATGGCTGCCGATGAAACAAGAGTTGAGGCAGTGCCATCTCGCGCGGACCGGTGTCGGTTCATGTGCAGGAGAGCGAAACCTGTCTCGAAGCGACCAGCATTATTGGTGGAAAACGCCATCCTGGAAGGACCGAAAGACAGATGAAACTGACCCTGAACTTTCCAAGCTGGAACAGATTTTCTGTGCACTTGGGGGCCATGATCTGTATTCAATTGGCATGGAGCGCTCTGCTACCGGAGTCTGTTTCCGGTTGGCAGCCGCCGCCCCGGCAGGTCAACGCGCCCGTGACGGGGATGCAAAGACTGCCGCAGAATCCGGGTTACTTGCCGGTATTGAATCGACCAGGCGATACGGGTTCGGTTTCCACTTCGCACCGTCCAGCTCAGCAAAACCGGATTCCCTTTGCTCAACGGTCCCGGACGACGGTTTCGCTATCCGATTCGATGGTCAATCAGGTGTCGGCAAACCGGACCGTGAATCCCGAATTCGAGTATCCCTGGACCTATCAACTGAAACACCTTGGTTACGCCGAATTCGAGCAGAAGATGGCTGCGATCTGGGGCGATCGGTTGCAGGGCCAGGCTTTGGACGATGAGCAGCGTACCTTGCGAATTTTTCTACCGGAGGGTCGAACGGCTCCGGAAGCCTCGATGAAATTTGATCGACTGGATGGCCTGGTCACGTACGAAGGGGCTCCAGTTCGAAAAAGGGGCTGGCACCTGCTGATGCAGTTGCTGGACCGTCCTCAGGTACGCAGCGGTTCTCGCGCAGCCGAGGTCATTGACCTGGAACGAGCCGATGGAGACTTTATTCGCAAGGTCGCATACATCTATCAGCAGCCGGCTACGCGGCAGGATGACGAGCCGTTTACTCAGGAAATTCCCAACGCGGAGCGGCTGTCGCAGCAGGACATCGATAACTTGCAACTGCCGCCGCTACAGGGCACCGTGCAAATCAGTGTCAATCCGGACACCAATTCGCTGGTCGTCACAGGTTCCCGGGAAGATGTGGAAAAAGTATCGACCTACATCCGGATGTTGATTGCGGAATCGGCCGCCGGCATGGGCAAGGAAATCAGGCGGATATCGTTGTTCAATGCCCAACCGACGCAGCTGGCGGAAACGCTTCGCGAGATCTACGCCGAACAGTTTGAGGCCTTGAATGGCCCGGCCCGTATCGATCCGAATCCGGGCAACAAGGCGTTGATCGTCGTCGGTTCAGAAGGTGCGGTCATGGCCGTGGAAAAACTGGCGCGGCAATTTGACGGACCCAAGCCGGATGCAACCTTGCCGCCGGATCTTCCGGAGGAAGAACAAGGTTTCAGGACCTACCGACTGAAACACATATCTGCCAGTAACGCCAAACGAATCATTGACGAATTTTTTGGACAGTCGACCACGGCGCAGCTGAACCAGCCAGCTGAACCTCTGCCGGTGACGGTGATTGTCGAGGAAAGAACCAATTCGGTGACGGTTTCCGCCAGTCCTGATTTGCAGCGTCGTGTGGCCGCGCTGATCGCGGAAATTGATATTGTGAATTCGACGGAACAGGGGGCGAAACGAATTGTCCGCGTGTTTGCCATCCAGAATCAGATCGCTGGTGACCTGGCTGTCATTCTGCAGGATATTCTGAATGGTGGTCAGCAACAAAATCCAGGATTGTCAGAGAGCCAGATTCAGGCGCAGCAGGCGGTAAACCAGAACCAGCTAGGGGCCGGTTCGACCGATCCTCAAACGCCACTGACAACTCTGGAAATCCGGAATCGAGCAGGTGAGCTGACGTCCGGTGGCATTCTGTTTGACGCCCGAATTACCTCCAACAACGCCAGCAACACCATCGCGGTGGTGGCACCCGAAGACGCCATGGGGCTGATCGCGGAATTGGTGGCCCAGTTGGATCGCCTTCCGGCCGCGTTTTCCGAGGTCAAGGTTTTTCCAGTGATCAATGGCGATGCCACGGAAATCCTGGCGACATTGGAATCGATCTTCACCGGAGGGCAACAGGGCGGGCAACAAGGTGGGCTGCAAGGTCAGGGAAACCTTTCCGATCTGCCGCTGCAGTCCAGTCCGGACGCGGTCGGCAGCACGCTGCTGAATCTGCGGTTCGCGGTCAACGAACGGACCAACACGATTATTGCTTCGGGATCGAAGACTGACCTGGAATTTGTAGAAGCCCTGATTGCCCGACTGGATGAAGAAAATATCTACGAGCGACAGACCGGTGTCTATCGTCTGAGTAACGCTTCGGTGGCGGATGTCGCCGAGGCGCTGAACGCATGGCTGGACGAACGCGAGACGATCAACAGCGCCAATCCACTGGCCGGCGGTGGCCAGTTTGGCGGGCAGGTCAGCCTGGCCCGTCGCGATGTGATCGTGGTGGAAGAAGTCACCAGCAACAGTCTGATTGTCAATGCCAACCCCGAATACTTTCCGGAAATCGAGACGATCATCTACGCTCTTGACCGACGTCCACCGATGGTGAAGGTCAAAGCCCTGATTGTGGCCGTTGACTTGAATCAGCTGGAGAACTTTGGCGTGGAATTCGGAGTTCAGGATTCATCGATTTTCCAGGCCGGATTGAGCAATTTCATTGGTACCGGATTTGTTGGGCCCGATCAGGTAGCCGGTCAATTGGTTAGCGACCTGGGCGTTGGCCGATCCAGTTCCAATGCACCCGGTGTGTCGGGTTTGTTGTTGGCGGCCGGAAGCGAATCGCTGAATTTCGTACTGCGTTCGCTGAAGCAGAAGGGGTGTGCCGACGTACTGTTCAGTCCGGAAATCATGACGCTGGAAAATCTGACCGGTATCGTCAACGTCGGTGCGGAAATTCAACGAGTTGGTGGTACGGTGCTGAATGCCAATAACGCCGTTCAGAACATTGAAAACGTAGAAACTGGAATCACGCTGGCGATCACGCCGCGCGTCAGTCCCGATGGAATGATTGTCATGTTTGTCGACGTTTCCAACCGGGAACTCGGTTCACCGGCCGACGGTACGGTGATTGGAACGGATGCCATGGGAAATGAGATCATCTCTCAGCCAATCAACCAGGTTCGGGCGTCGACCACCATCATGGCGCGTTCCGGACAAACGGTGGTTATTTCCGGCCTGTTTGACGAGACCAAGTCGCAACGAATTAATTCCGTGCCGATCCTTGGGGACTTGCCCGTGGTCGGACCGATTTTTCGAAGCGTGGAAAACCTGGCCAATCGCTCGGAACTGCTGTTTATCCTGACCCCGTACATTGTCGATGGTCCCGACGACCTGAATGCCATGAACGAAGACGATTTCAGTCGCATGCACTGGTGCAAATGCGATGTGGCAGAAATCTACGGCGAAACATCGTTCGCCGGAACCGGCTTTGTCGAGCGAACGCCGACGGTCTATTATCCCGACTACGATCCTCTGGGTGCCAATCCCGAACTGTCCACGCAGCCTCCTGCGGATAATCGTCAAGTCCCTGGTTATCAGGAAAGTGGTATTCGAAATGAGCTTCAACTGCCCGATCGAACAAATGTTCCCGAGGGTCGTTGGAGAAACGGACAAGCTGAACCGGGCGGGAACAATCAGTCCGTTCCGCAATTGGATGATCGGTCCCGCGCTCCGGACCCATTCTATCAGCCACCAACGGACAGGGGGTCGTACCGGGCCCCATCGAACTTGCCTCCGGTCGTGAGACGTCGTTCGGAGACGGACTACCCTTCACGTTCAGCGACTGGCGTTCGCGACGAAAACTTCGCCTATCCGCAACAGGCTGCCAACCTGCCACCGTATGGCACGTCAACGCCGTCTGAATCGGCCTTTTATCAACCTCGCCACCCCAATGAAGCCATGGAATCCCGGGTACCGCCTCCCGACTTGCGAAACGCAGACGTTCGGCCGCGCCCAATTACCGATTGCATCCGTCGCGCGACGCCGTGACAACTGACTACCGATAATTCATTCGAATCAAGGAAGATTCCATGAGATGGCAGCTTTTCGGATTGGTCGTCGCGATGCTCGCCCTGCAGATGGGCTGCACCGCGGTTGCGCCGCTGCAACAGGGAAATAGCACCGGCAATGAACCACCGGTGAAACAGCTAACATCAGACTTGCCTGTCACCATGGCTGTCATCTGGAAGGAAGCCGCAATCGAGCCAGCAGCATCGATGCCCATCCGGGGATTTACGGGTCGGATCTATTTTTACGATCAAAACGACAACCCGATGAAAGTGGACGGCGAACTTGTCGTCTACGGGTTCGACGACAACAAGGACCAGTCCGGTAACATTCCAGATCGAAAGTATGTGTTCCCGGCGGAAAAATTCGCCACTCACTATTCCGAGTCGCATCTGGGGCATTCCTATAGTGTGTGGATTCCCTGGGAAAAACATGACAATATTCGCAAATCGATCTCTCTCGTACCGATCTTCAAAACGGCCGATAATCGGATCATCGAAGGCACCAAGGGTGTCTTGATGCTGTCGGGGCGCGTGTCCAAGAAAGACTCCGTGGAGAAGACGTACATCAGGCAAGCGAGTCGCGAATCCCGGTCGGCTCCCCATACGCAAGGCCCGACGATGACAATCGGTGATCGAAGCCCGGAGACTTTCCAGTTGCCGCCAGCACTGGCGAATCGGATGGCCGAAGCGCGGCACATCGCACCAGAGCAACGAGTTCATGCATCCCGTGCAGGCCGTGAGCAACTGGATCGTGTCCAATCCAATCCCCAGGCAGCTCGATACAATCAGGTCGAGATTCAGAAATCGACGATTCAAACGTCGGCAGAAAAACCTGCGAATCCAACCTATACCAATTTCAACGATTTGAAACCGCCAGCCGGAAGTGCGGAGAATGTTCAGGCGGTGCGGCCGGCCGCGTTCGGCAAACCCGGCTCATTCCGCTCAGCTTTTCAGGTAAGTGTCGTATGGCGGCAGGAACGGGTTTCAGCGTGGGGACAGGAATTACCGATAGAGAAAACAGGCTACCGTTCAAATCTCCCGGGCCAGTCCCCGGTTCGTCTCGAATCGTTCGCATCAGCGAAAATGAATTTCGCATCCGCCATCCAACGCGCCGCTGTTCTGGTCAAGGTCTTGCCACAGCAACAGGCCGGCCGATTGTTGTCCAAACTGACGGCAACCGATCTGCAGGAAATTTTCAGGAGAATTCGCACGCTGGGGAACGTCACCGATGAACAGAAAAAGGCCGCGATTCGGCAGTTTCTGAAATCGGCGGTTGATATCAAGACTCGCCGATCGAATTCGCCACCGCCGGAAAAAACGGCGCAGGAATGGGAATCGGGACCGTTCGATTTTCTGGTGGAGGCGGAAGACTCACTGCGATTTCGAGTACTTGCCAGCGAGCATCCCCGCGTCGTGGCGACTGTGTTGTCGTTGCTGCCGGCGTCCTTGGCGGCGACGACGTTGAATCAATTCGAATCGGAAGCAAGAGTCAGCATTTTGCGGCGGTTATGCGAACTTGAATCCATTGATCAAGAGGAAGTCGCCAGGTTGGCGGTGCAGCTACACGCCAGCTTGAAGCAGTTCTCGCAAACGAAGGGTGGTCAGTCAGGGGGAATTGATCAGGCAAGACGGATGCTCAGTTGTTCCGATCCCAGTGTCCGCGAATCGCTGCTGGAGAGTCTGCAGCGGCGGGATCCCGGGCTGGCCGATGAATTGCGGCATCGCCTGTTTCAGTTCGACAACCTGGTTCGACTTTCGGACCAGGATATTCGGATCATTCTGAAACATGTCGATACCTCACTGTGGGCACCCGCCTTGAAACACGCGGCACTGTCGATCAGGAAAAAGGTCCTCCTGAACATGGCGGTACGGCCACGCGAGATCTTGAACCGCGAAATGCAGTCGATTCGACAGATCGACGCCTACATCCGATCGGCGGCGGAAGCACAGATTGTTTTTGAATGCATGCGATTGGCTGAGCGCGACTTGATCACGTTGCCAACGGAACAGCCATAGCGTGGCAATTTCGGCGTACGCGAATGGCACTCGCCCGGTTGTCGATAGCGCGCACCGACTGGATACAGCGTCTTTTCGTACGGATCGAACGGGAAAGTGAGTGCGGCCCACGCTACTCGTCCGTGCGACTCGCACTGTCGGTGATTAGCGATTTCAGCAATTGCAACGTGGCCAGCATCGGTTTGGTGCCAATTTCATGTCCACCGAGAAACGGTACAAATTGAACGTCGTGACCATGACGTTGCAACATATCTCGCAAATATTCGGCGCCCAGAAAAGGCAGGATCGGATCGGCCTGACCGTGCGACTGGATCACTCGCATTGCCGATTTCACGGCCGCCGCCTCGTTCCAGTTCTTTTCGTTTAGTAACGTACCGGACCAGATGATCAATCCGGCTAATGACTGTGGGTAATGCAGTGCGACGTCGGTGGCCAGCATGGCGCCCTGCGAAAAACCACCGACCACGATCTTATCAGCTGACAACGAGTACGATTGCTTGACGCCATCGATCACGGCATGGATTTGCTTACGGCGATCGTTCAATTCTGGCGGGACGGAATTCCGTAACTCGCGAAACTCTCCGCAAGCCATCAGCATCTGGATCTTGACCATATCAATCATCCACCAGGCTCGAGAATCGTAAAACGGATCCAATTCGATCGGTGCACAGGGGAACAGAAACAGCATGTCCCGCAAAATCGGCTCCAATCGAATCATCTCGTCTGCGATGGGAACAAGATCCGTACCCGGCGCACCGAATCCATGACACAGTACTACGCCCGCCTGCGGTTCTCCGCCGCCGGCGCGATTGACGACCAGGCAATCGAGGTCTCCCCAGGAGTGAATCTGATTCACGTTTTGTTCTCGCCTTGAAAATACTTGAAACCACCGTTTACGCAGATGATCTGCCCCGAAACGAAGCTCGCTTCGTCACCTGCCAGGAAAGCCACCGTCTCCGCCACATCGTTTGGGTGCCCCCAACGATTCATCAAGGATTCTGATTGAGCGCGACGATTCCAGCTGGTCGATGCCTGCCGACCCCATTGGGTCTGAATCCAGCCCGGGGCGACGCAATTGACGCGAACGGCGGGTCCCAGGGATTGTGCCAGGCTACGCGTCAGGCTGGCAATCGCTCCCTTGGTGGTCGCGAACATTTCGCCCGATTCGCCAGCCATCCCCTGTTGCGCCTGATCCCAGCCCATATTGACGATCGATTTCTGGCCGGCCCGTTCGGTGGCGGTACCGCCATGGAGCATTCGATTGCCCAGTTGGCGGGACAGAATCAAAGTCCCGAGTACGTCGACCTTCCACAGCAGTTCCATTTTTTCAACGAAGCTCAGATTGACATTATCGCCGGTCAACACGTCCGCTCCTGCATTGTTGACGAGAATGTCGAGCCCATCCGCCTGCCTCCAGACCTGTTCGCAGAAGGCGACCACCTGCTGCGTGTCGGTAAAATCACAGCACACGACTTGCACCGAGCCGGCACCTGCCGCCGTCATTTCCGCTGCCGCCGTTCTCAGGCGCTGGGATTGCGTTCGACCGTGCAACAGGACGTGGGATCCCCGCCGAGCCAGGGCGAAGGCAATCGCTTTGCCGATGCCTTGTGAGCTGCCGGTGACCAACGCCGTCCTACCTGAAAGGCTGCCTCGTTCATTCATGATCGGCTGCGGCGTCCGGCTCAAGATCGGTCGTCCCATGCACTGTATCTGCTGGCGGCTGCTTCGATCCGGCACCATTCGCAGCGTATTCCATTGCCAGTTCGAAGCAGGCAGCTTCAAGTTCGCTGCGGACCAACAGGAATCGATCGGATAGACAGATCGTGTTCCAACACACGCCCTCAATGGTCTCGATTTCCCCCAATTCCTGATAGGATTCCGGGCTGGCCGCGATCAGTTTCAGCACACCGTACTCGGTATGAACCAGCAAGTAATCGCCCACCAATAGCAGCTGGCCGTTACCAAAGCGTCCCCGTTTTCTCCAGACACGTTGTCCTTCTAACGCGTCGTCTGTAACGTTGGAACATTCCAGGAACCCATCGGAAAGCGAGTAGGCATATCCATCCTTCAATACGGGACTGGTCATTTTCGTCTTCAAGACTCGGGGATTCTTCCAGATCGTTCTGGTCTGGATCTGATTTTCATTCTGCGACAACTCGACCATTTCGCCACCCAATGCATATCCTTTGGTCAGCAGTATGCGGTTGGGTCCCATGGCGATCACCTGCGAGCAATTGGCCTCGGAATCGCTAAACCCCCTTCGCTCGTGCTTCCACAGCATCTGACCTGAATCGGGGGCGAAGCCGATGGCCGCGGATTCGGCGATGATCGTGATCTGATCTCGCCCCAGAAGCCTCGCCATGGCTGGCGAACCATACGCGATCTGGCTGTCACCGCCGCGCCAACACTCCTTTCCGGTCTCCGCATCCAACGCGATCAACGTGTTATAGGGTCCGCCACGTGGACCCCCGCCGGGTACGATGACCTGTTTTTCATGCACCAGCGGCGAACCACTCCTTCCCCACGACAGCGATGAATCTTCGTAGGCATACTGGAAGCCGTTTCGGTCCGTCTTTTCGATCAATTCGATTTTCAACAACTCGGTCAGGTCAACACTCCAGATCAACCGACCGCTGGCCCCGTCCAGGCAGTCGACCACACCCGTTGCGCCCTGTGCATAGACGCGCCCATGGTGGATCGCAGGGGTTGCCCGCGGGCCATCCTTGCCCAGAGAGGCGACGTCTTCATGTCGTCGCGCCGCCGTGTGGATCCACATCAGCCGACCGGTAGCCATTTCATAGCAGCTCACACACTCGTCCTGACCGCGTTGTTCCTGCGTAACCGCAAATCCGTTAACGGCGGAAAACCCCGACCAGCCGGCGCCGATGGGTTGTTTCCAAATCAGTTGCGGCGGGTCAGCTTCCCAATCGGGCAGCAGAACGCGACCTCGTACCTCCGCATCCCGCCGATTGCCCAGAAACTGGTTGAAGTCCCTGGGGCTGGTCTGTGAGAGATCAACCAGCGTGTGTTCCAGGGGCTGTGTGTCGACGAATTCCCGCACGGCCAATCTGGGATCAATGCGAACGAAGCCCAGATCACCGTCGAAAATGACCTTGTATCGAAAGAAGAAGAGGGCGATCAAGCCGAGGCATAGCAGGGAAAGCAGGAACCGCCCTGGCAGGCGACTGAAAAAAGTTAGCCAGAATAACCAGACCAAGCCGGTGGTCACGACCAGCCCCAGCTTCATCAGGTTAACGACCCCCGGTTGGAGATTTCCGACCTCATTCAGCCAATTCATCTGGAAATGCAGAAGAATGAGCGTGGCCAGGGCGAATGCGGTCCAACCGGCGGCGATCCATGGCCGGCGTACACCGGGTGTCCTGTCGTTTTCCATCTTGTTAACGGTTTGGTGAATTATCAACTCTTGAGTGCGGTTGCGCCACCGGAACGGTCTTGGACGGATTTTTCCCGATGTTCCGATTTCGCGTCCTTTGCCAGCGTGGGACAAAGGCGGAAATACGCGGTGCGGGACGGGCGGTGCGACGAAAAATCGGACGCCTGGGTTTCAATCTTGGTTAGAATATTAGTCCATACCGCTCGGTTTCGGCAGTAGTCTAAAGTCATCCAGTCACAATTAACAGTTCTATCGAATATCGGGGAATAACATGAATCATATCTTCAAGTGGTCATTGTTCGGGCTCTTTGCAATCAGCTGCGGTGTCTGTCCTGCGCAGCTGGTGGTCATCGACGCCTTCAAAGATGGTGGCTACTTTGACGAGTTGGCGGAAGACAATAATCTGGGCGCCGCGATTTTTGTAACAGTGGGACAGGCCAACAATCCGCGCACTAATCGTGCTGTCTTCGAATTCGACATTGCCGGTAACGTACCACCGGGATCGGAAATTCTGGACGCCAAATTCCAGTTTGAAGTGACGCAACAGGGAGGTCCCTCGGGTCAGTCCGCAGACGATTTTGTGATCCACCGTGTGCTGCGTTCGTGGGACGAGGGTTCGGGAACGGGCATGGGCGGGGAACCGACCGGCGACGGGGCGACGTGGCTCAACGCGACCGGTTCCGAACCGTGGACAACGCCGGGGGGTGATTTTGATCCGACGGAAAGCGGGTCAGTTCTGGTCGATGAATCTGCAAGCTACGAGATCAGCTCCCTTCAACTGGTTGCCGATGTCCAAAACATGGTCGATGGCACCACGGACAACTTTGGCTTTTTGATGAAGAGTCTCAATGAAGACGATTTTGACTTTTATGGTTCGGCCGCGAGGGTAACAAGTCGTGAAGGAGGCAACGCGGCCAAATTGGTCCTATGCTACCGTTCCAGTAAAGTCCTTCCGGGCGATGTAAATCTGGATGGTGACGTTACCCTGTTGGATGTCGACCCCTTTGTCAATCTGTTAAGTAGCGGAAAATACCAACCCGAGGCAGATGTCAATGGCGACTGTGTGGTCAGCTTGCTTGACGTCGATCCGTTCGTGGCCCTGCTCAGCTGGCGGCTAAAGCCATTCCCAAATCGGTTTCCCCCACAATTCAAGCTCGCCGCCCGAGTAAGTGCATCAAACCAGTTTGTATTGTCAAGCAAAACAATTTTGAAAATGCTCTGGAACTGAACGACCAGTCAATTTAAAGCCCCAGGCATTCCCGAACCTGACCGCGCGGGCGTCCAATGCCGCCCGATCCTGGCCAATTGCCGCCTTGGCTGGCCGTCAGTGGGATTGGTGTCTTCGAGTAGCCAAGGCGGCTTATTCGGGCCCCAGCGTGTGTCGCTTATTCCCGAGCACTATTGTTCGCTGAACTGGTTGCCGTAATCATTTTGCAAATGACGATACTGCGTGTGCAGATGTTGTAATGGATTACCGCCCAGATCCTGATAGGCAAATTCGATTAACAGTGAGGGACTTTGAATCATATAGGAAACATCGCTACCGGCCTGACGCGAGCCGTGCCAGGAAAAATGCAGCCGGTCCAGTTCGGATTTGATTTGATTTAGGCGTGATTTGGCGTGCCGCGACGGCAAGACGCTGACCCACGAATTGATCAGTTTTAACAGGGTGGCCTGTTGTGGTTCCGTCAGTTTACCGCAATCCATACCAGATGGTTGCGGCCGAAATTGATCCCGGCCAGGGCCTCCTTGTATCTGTAATCGCCTTTCGCTGACCAATGCTTTTCGAAACTGCGATTCAGATAACTGATCAACCAGCTCGTAGGCCAGATCCGTTTCAGACCGCAGTGGGCGAATCTGATTGCCTGCCAAATGGTAGGAAACCGGCTGGGTTCCGATGAAACTTGGTCCCATCGTCAGCTGCTCTCCTTTGATGGTCAGATTCAGCCCAAGGTGATGGCCATCCAATTGGAATCCCCATGCCTCAGTTTCCGATGGCTGGCCGAAAATCACAATGGAGAACCACTCGCTTCCAAAACCAGGACGAGGCTGGTTGTCGGATAGCAATTGGTCATCGGCAAGCATGATCAGTCGTATTTTTTCATAACCCGCTTCGCTCAGCAGTGTCGCCATCAAATCACAGGCGGCTTTCAGCTGGTTCTCATTTAGGTGTCCCAGCCGGATTCCGCCGGCATCGCGACGAGCCGGAAGATTCGTCCATTGTTTCCGTTCCGGATCATCGAAATTCAGCAAGACCAGTCGTCGTTGATTGGGGGAAAGTGACTTCAGGAATCGGTTGGCTGCCGCGGCCTGACTCTTGGGAGTTTGGTCCTTGAATTGGGGAAGGTAATTCCCGACGATCTGACTGGCTTTGGATGCGAATGATGTTCCTTCACCAAATTCGACGCGTTTGTTCTGCTGCTCTCCTGGTTCGAGTGGTTCGCGGTGTGGAGCGTCCGAACCTTCAATTGCCGGTTGGCTGTTGGTGTTTTCCCGGTTAATCAGGATAGAATGAGCTGCCAAGCGAGGGGTGCCCAGCATAGCTAAACCTGGTGAATCGGTGATGCATACCCACGCCAGTAAAATCGCGAAGATACCACTTCCAACGTGGGTGGTTGTCGATGTTTTCATATGATCAGCTTTTGAGAAACGGGTTTGACGGTGGCAATTTGTGCCCATACGAATCTTTTGGAAACGGTGACGGGGTTGGGAACCACCAGGAATCTGAACACCGCTGCGTCCCCAGCCAATATCGTTGCTGTCTTCTTGACGATTGGCAACTGACATGATTTAGTAAAGGCTGTTTCTGCCCGATCCACTGACGAGAGAAAACTGACGATGCCACGCCTTTGGTTGCCGATCATTTGCCTTGGATTCCTGTTTGCCAGCTGTTGTTTTGGTCAACGCGATCTGGATACTTCTGCCTTCGATCGAACGGTTCGGCCACAGGATGATCTGTTTCGATACGTCAATGGAACGTGGCTGGAGCGCACGCCCATACCGGCTGACAAGTCCAATTTTGGTTCATTTATCCAGCTGGATGACTTGTCGAGGCAGAGAATCCGCCAGTTGATTGAAGAGGTGTCGAGCGAATCTCAAACGCCCGGGTCAGATGAGCAGAAAGTGGGTGACTTCTTCACCAGCTTTATGGACACACAGGCGATCGAGGAACGCGGGATTTCTCCACTTCAAGAAGACTTGAACCGGATCGACGGTCTTGCCAATGCCGATTCGGTTTTTCGCGAGTTCGCCGCGCTGCGGAAAATCGGAGTGACTACGCCCATCAGTTTTTACGTCGCTCCGGATGCAAAGAATTCGCAGCAGTACAAGGTGCATTTATCTCAAAGCGGATTGACCTTGCCAGACCGTGACTACTACTTGAACGACGATGATAAATCAAAGAACGCCCGGCAGGCGTTGAGCGAATACATAACAAAAGTTTTCCGGCTCTGCGATTGGCAGGATGGGGACCAGGCGGCTGAGGCAATTCTGGAAATTGAAACCAGATTGGCGAAGTTTCAAATTCCCCGTGCCGAGTTAAGAGACGCTGAAAAGCGTTACAATCCGTTCTCCGTAAAAGAGCTGCAGGCTGCGACGCCCAATTTGAACTGGTCGGCTTTTCTGTCGGCCATGGTCGATAGGGAAGTTCAGCAGGTCAATGTGAATACGCCATCGTATTTTGATGGCCTGAACCAGATCTTCGCCGAAATCGATACTTCCGATTGGCAGAGCTACCTGAAATTCCAATTGGTCGACGCTTTTGCCCCGATCCTGAATCGCGATCTGGTCGATGCCCATTTTGATTTGCACAGCAAGGCCATCGCCGGGATCGAAGAGCAACTGCCTCGCTGGAAGCGTGCGGTCAACGCCATATCGGGCGGCGGCGCCGGTGATTTCGGTGCACTGGGCGATGTCGTTGGTCGAATTTATGTGGCCCGATATTTCCCACCCGATGCCAAAGCCGAAATGGACAAACTGGTTGGCAATCTGTTAGCCGCGTTCGGCCAGAGTATCGACGAATTGACATGGATGACCGCCGAAACCAGGAAGCGGGCCAGGGATAAGCTCTCCAAGATCAATACGAAGATCGGCTATCCGGAAAAGTGGCGAAAGTATGAACAATTGACGGTGGTTCCGGACAACCTGTTCACCAACGTCATCAATTCGCGACGCGTCGAATTCGAACGCATGGCGGACAAATTGGGCCAGCCCGTGGACAAACAGGAATGGGGGATGACTCCTCAAACGGTCAACGCCTATTACAATCCCGCGTTGAACGAGATCGTCTTTCCGGCCGCGATACTTCAGTCGCCGTTTTTCAGCAGAGATGCGGAAGCCGCGCTGAATTACGGCGGCATCGGTGCCGTGATTGGGCATGAGATCAGCCATGCCTTCGACGACCAGGGAAGCAAATACGATGGCGACGGGAACCTGAACAATTGGTGGACCGATGACGATCGTGCTGCGTTCCAGGCGTTGGCGGATCAACTGATTGCTCAATACGAAGACTACGAGCCGCTGGAGGGCAAATTCGTTAACGGAAAACTGACGTTGGGAGAAAACATCGCCGACCTTTCCGGCTTGTCCATCGCCTACAAGGCCTACCGGCTATCGCTCGATGGGCAAGAACCTGAAGAGATCGCTGGCTGGACCGGTGACCAGTTGTTTTTCGTTGGCTGGAGTCGCGTCTGGCGGCGCAAATATCGCGATGCGGAATTGGTGCGGCGACTGCTGATCGATCCCCATTCGCCATCCAGGTTTCGAGCCAACGGACCGGTCGCCAATATCGGCGCGTTCTATCAGGCCTTTGATTTGCAGGAAGGCGATCTGCTGTACAAACCGGTCGAGGAACGCATCCAGATCTGGTAGCAAGCGTCGCGATACGAACTCAGATGCGAACCGTCTTTTTCTGTTCTTCAATCTGCTCCAGGCGGTACAGTTTTCCTGTGCCGCTGCCGGGGCAATCCTGACAGGTTCGTTCCCAATCTGCCTCAGTCTTCAAGTTGGATCCCCAAAATGGCCAGGTGCGGCATTGTCTGGGCCGGGCCGAATAGACGCTGCAGCGGCGCGTTTCGTTGTCGAAAAAGACGCAATCGCCATTGGAAAACTCTTTGAGGCTGTAGCGAATGCCGATTTTTCTGGCGTAGTTTCGGTAAAATTCCTCCACGTCCAGGCCCATCAGTGTGGCCATCTGTCGGCCTTCTTCCCGGTTGAACCAGACGTATCCAGGTGCACCGGTACAACAATCACCACATTGCGTACATTGAAAGCGTAAGCCGCCCTGATACCACGGTTGCGTTTCCTGATCGACCGTTTTCTGGGGTCGCTGCGTCATATACAGGCTCATTTAAGATGGGCTCATGGAGTGCGCGATTTCCTGGATCGCGGCAATTACTTTTTTAATCTGCGATTCGGTATTGAAAAAGCCGGGACTGATCCGCACGGTGCCACCCAACCGGTCAGTGCCCAGGGACCGATGAATCGACGGGGCACAATGAAATCCAGATCGGACCTGGATCTGAAACTCGGAATCCAGAATCGCAGCGACTGTTTGTGGTTCCATCTGGTTGATATTGAAACTGACCATGGCGGCGCAGTTTGCCGCATCGCAACCATACAATGCGATTGAAGGAAGGGCCGCCAGTTCACGGATTAACATCTGATTCAGCTTGCCTTCGTGCGCGACAATCTCTGCCTGACGTGACGCAACAAACCGGACGCCCTCCAGCAGACCGAAGATCCCGCCTGCGTTCAGGTTTCCAGACTCCAATCGAAAAGGTAGTTCGGTCGGTTGTGCCAGGGATTCGCCATGCGTACCCGTGCCCCCGAAACGACTGGGTCGAATTTCGTCCGCCGCCCGCTCCGACAGACAGAGAAAGCCGGTGCCCAGCGGACCGAGTAGTCCTTTGTGGCCGGACGAAACCAGCACGTCGCAGCCGATCTCCTGAAAATCGATGGTTACGTGTCCCACGGACTGGCAGGCATCGACCAGCAATAATGTGTCCGTTTGTTGGCAGATCCGGGCGATCTCGGCAATCGGTTGGACCACACCCGTAACATTGCTGACCTGGGTAATGCAGCAGAGCCGGGTGGATCGGTTGATCCGTTCCTGGATCTGATTCAGATCGACCTGGTTGTCGACGCAGCCGACGATATCCAAAGTCAAATTGCGGCTGCCGACGGCATGCTGCAGGGGCCTCAGGACGGAATTGTGTTCCAGGACGGACGTGACAACGTGATCGCCATCGGATATCAGTCCCTGGATGGCCATGTTCAAGCCATCGGTTCCGTTAAAGCAGAAGACCGTCCCATCGGGGGAAGCATTGAGCAATCGCGCCAGTTCGGTGCGACAAAGTGAAAGCACGCGATCAACTTCTGCGGCACGCGCGCTGGAACCACGACCGGCGGCGACGCCAACGTGTCGGTAATAGTGGGCGATCGCATCGACAACGGGTTCGGGCTTGGGCCAGCTGGTGGCCGCGTTGTCCAGGTAGCAGAAGTTCATTGCGGGTGGCACCTATCCTCCAATCTGATACATGGCACGTTGTGGACGCTGGAACTGGCTGGAATCGATGCCATGCGCCTGCTTCTTGGCACCGACACAATCAAGAATCAACTTCTGCAATTGGGCCTGGCTGGCGTTTGATCGGATTATCGATCGGGCGTCCCATTCCTGCGTGGAAAACAGACAATTTCGCAATTTGCCCTCCGCCGTTATTCTCAGCCGGTTGCAATGGTCGCAAAACGGTTGCGATACCGGATTGATGAAACCGACCCGCCCGGATCCATCCTGGAATTGGAAATCGACCGCGGGTTGACTGGCATCATTGCGTGCCGCCGGTTCCATTGGACCAAATTCCTGTTCAATGATCAATTTGACCCTTTGGCCGGTAAGTACACTCTGTGAATCCCAATTCTGTTCCGCATCCAGCGGCATGAATTCAATAAAACGAATCTCCAGACCTTTGCTGCGGGCAAATTCGACCAACGGAATAATTTCGGATTCTGTCAGGTCGGCGATGGAAATGGCATTCAATCGAATCTGTCTGAAACCGGCATCGAGGGCGGCATCAATGCCGTTCAGAACTTTCGACAAGCCAGGTCGGCGGGAAATTTTTCGGAATGTCTGCTCGTCAAGCGTATCCAGACTGATGTTCAGTCGATGCAGTCCGGCTGTTTTCAGCCTGCAAGCCTGTTGTGCAAGTAACAGCCCGTTGGTGGTCAGGGCGACGTCCCGGATGCCCGGTACCTTGACCAGCAATCCAATCAGGTTCTCCAATTCAGATCGAACCAGAGGTTCTCCGCCGGTAATCCGTATCCGGTCGATGCCCAGGCCACTGGACGCCGTGACGAATCGCTCGATTTCTTCAAACGTCAGAATTTCTGCGTGTGGCAGGAACCGGATACGGTCGTCAGGCATGCAATAGAAGCATCGGATATTGCAGCGGTCGGTAACGCTGATCCGCAAATTGTTGTGCACTCGGCCAAACGAATCCACGATCCTGGTTTCCATGGCGTTTCAACTCCGTTTGATCGAAGGCGATTGGGGTTGGGGGTGGATCCATTCCTGCGATCCGTCGTCATAGACTTCCCTTTTCCAGATGGGCACCTCCTGTTTCAAGCGATCCATGAGCCAGGCGGCAGCCTCAAAGGCGGGCTCGCGATGTGGACTGCTCACGGCCACCGCGACACTGGTTTCACCTACCTGCACCTCGCCCGTTCGATGCACGATATGACAATTCAGGATTGGCCAGTTTTCTCTCGCGGCCTGGATTAGTCGCTCCAATTCCGGGATCGCCATGTCGCGGTAGGCTTCATAATCGAGGCGGCGGGTGGTTCGTCCATCGGTGATCCCTCGGGTCGTTCCCACAAACAGCACGCAAGCCCCCGCTCGATCCGATTTGATGGAGTCCAGCACGGCCGCTTCGTCAATCCGACGATCGATAATCTCGACCACGGCTAACCTCCACTGACTGGCAGAATCAAACCGACTTCGGCATCCGGGTGAAGGGAGTGATCTAAGGAGACAAATTGACGGTCGACCGACCAAGACGAACCCGGCAGCAATGGCAGCAGACCGGGAAAACGAACCGTCAGCATCTGCTGAAGATCGGCAACCGTTGATGGGTCAGGCAACTGGACGTTCAAAGCATCACATCCGGTAACCTCCCTGGCGGCCGCAAAAAAAATGACTTCAACCGTCATGTGGTCACCAGGTCCTGACTACGCCTCTGAAACAGATCATCAAGTTCGGGCATCAGCCCGTATGCCATCGCTAAAATCTTGACGGGGTGCACCGTCGGTTTGTGTGTGCCCTGCTCCATCTGGATTTTACATGTGCTGCATTCGGTTGTCCCGGCGATAATCGGTGAATTTCTAACGGAGTTGATCAAGCCAAATCCAATCCGCAGTGATCCGAGGTAGTTCCTGGATTTAATTCCCCAGGTGCCGGCCATACCGCTGCAGCCCTTGTCTATCAATTCGACCCGCAAACCAGGAATCAACTTCAACAGCCGAAGCGCAGGAAGTTTGTCGGTGATGGCCCGCTGGTGACACGGCAGGTGATACCCAACGTGCGCATTCAGGGGTTTGAAGTCGAGTTCCAGTTCTCCGTCGCGATGCAGTTGCAATAACAGAGAACAGGCGTCGATCGTGTTTTTCGAGACCAGCTCGGCGTCCGGATCATTCAACAGATTAAGGTATTCGTGGCTGAGCGCCAGAGCGGCCGACGGTTCAGTGGTGACAATCTGGTAACCTTGTCGCACAAACTCCGCGAGCAACTCGACATTTCGAGCCGCGATTTTGCGCGCTGGTCCCACCGCTCCCTGTGAGATCAATGACATTCCGGAAACGCCCTGCCCCGCCGGGACCACCACATCAATGCCGTTATGCTTGAAGATATTCACCAGGGCCCGACCGAGTTCCGGGTCATTCCAGGTCGCATAGGCATCCACGAAATAGCATATCTTGTGAGACTGTTGCCGGGCGTTTTTCTGCAATCGGTTCTGGGCGGCCCACCGCACAAAACTGCGGGTCGCAAACGAGGGCAACTTGCGCCCCCGGGCGATCCCCAGGAAACGGTCCAGCAGTGCCCGGGATGCGCTGTTGCGAATCAGGAAGTTGGCGATGCGTGGCATGCGTCCAGCGATTTCATAGAACCGGTCCAGACGCGTCAGCAGCCAATCCGACAATTTTAGTCCGTTGACCCGGTAATGATTCGCTTTGGCTTCCACCATCAGTTTCGGGATATCCACACTGGCGGGACAGTCCAGTCGGCATTGGTGGCAATTGAAACAGAGGTCGACGATTTCCCTGAATTCTTCCGTAGCGAGAACTTCCGCTGACAATTGACCCGTTACGATTCCTCGCATCAGATTGGCCTTGGCTCGCGGCGAGGCTTCCTCTCTGGGCTCGATGCGAAAAATGGGGCACATGCGTTCCTCCGTCAAACTGCTACGGCAGCGGGCGCAACCGTTGCAGTTTCGCGACGCCAGCGAGACCTCGGCAGCATTCCACGGCAACTGCGTCTCCAGTATCGCGTCCGCGGACCGATGATCGCTGCCGGACAATGGTTCCGCCGTGGTCGCATCGGCTTCGGCCGCGACCTGCCTTACATGGGCGGTCAACGCCTGAATTCCCGGCCCCGCGATCTTGCCGGGATTCAGAATATGCAACGGATCGAAAGTCTGCTTGATCATCCGGAACGCTCGATTCAATTCGCCGTATTGGCGCTCCAGATACCACGAACGACTCAAGCCGTCACCATGGGCACCACTGATCGTACCGCCGAAATCAACTACGCGATCAAACAAGGTGGTCGCCAGCCGCTCCATTTTCAGGCGGTCCTGTTGATCATTCAGGTCAAGAAACGGCCGGGTATTGATCAGACCCTGAGGCGTATGACAGAAGATGGATGCGGTGACTTCGAATTCGTTTAACGTACGATGCAGAATCTTCATGAAATCAGGCAGTCTGGTTGGGTCGACCGCGATGTCGTCAATAAACGTTAGCGGACGCCGATTGCCTCTGAGGCGATACAATGTGGGAATGATCCGACGCGTCAACCGCCAGTACAACTCGCGTTCCGTCTGCTGGGTCGTGTTGCTAACGGCAAAAGCCAGCTTGCGCCGGTTTTGAATGCGATGTTGCAGATGGTCCAACCTGGCCAGCAAGGTGGCATGATCCTCTGCCTGAGACTCCACCAACAGCATGTATTCCGCCTCGGCCGGAATGATACGAGAGAATTCCGGATTGGTTTCGCAGGCCAGGGTCAGCAGCCGCCGGTCGATCAAATCGCAGGCCGCGACTCCCATCTTGGTGATCTCCACGGCAGCTCGCGCGGCCAGATCCATCCGGTGAAACGACAGCAGGGATACACCGCGATGACGCGGCTGAGGATCGGTTTGCAGTTGCACTTCGGTTGCGATCGCCAAAGTGCCCTCGCTGCCGGTGACCAGGCGAGTCAGATCGACCGTGCCATTGGATTGCAAGTCGAACAGGTTATAGCCGGCCTGATTGATCTTCGTATCGGGTCTGTGTTTTTCGATGTCGTCTTCAAAGCGATTCAAGATGGCACCAACTTTTGCCTGTAGATGGGCGGCGTTTTCGTCGGCACCAGCGATGGAATTCAGCGAAGACTTCAAATTGGCCACCGTACCGTTGGCCAATACGACCTGCATCTGGATGACCTTGTCGCGTGGGCTACCGTATTTCAGCCATTTGCTCCCGGTGGCATTCAGACCCAAAACGCCGCCCACCGTGGAAACCCGTCGTGTTGCCGGATCGGGGCCGAAACGACGTCCATGCGGACTGAGCTCCTGGTTCAAATCGGCGATCACAACGCCCGGTTGAACGGTTACGGAATCCCGGTCGACCGAGATGATTCGGCGCATCATCGTGGAGAAATCAAGAACAATGCCCGCGCCAATGCTGGCACCAATGACGTTGCTGGCCGATCCGCGCGGTATCAGCGGAATCTGATTCTCTGCGGCGTACTTGACACACTGAACAACGTCTTCCGTTCCGGCGGGAATCACGACCGCCAACGGCATGATTTCGTAGATACTGGCGTCACTGGCATACATCTGAAGGAAGGTCTGGTCGCATCGAATTCTGCCTTCGATGACCCCCTTCAAATCTTCTTCAATTCGCGAGCGATCGACTTCAACCATGTCTTGAACCGACCTGCCCGGTCGGAAAATCCCGGTTTTTGGATAAACCCCGGTCACGGCGGCTGCTGACAAGCCGCCTGTCTGACCATTACAATACCTTCAGCTTAGTCTTACGGACCCGTTGGTCCTATCGGTAATTAGGGGTGAGAGGTATCAACTTGACAAAAGAGCTGTTGGTTATGCGCCATGCCAAGTCGTCCTGGAAAGACGAAACGCTTCCCGATCACGAACGCCCGCTGAACAAGCGCGGCCGTCATGACGCTCCGGCCATGGCCGGCTTGCTGGTTGAACAAGACCTGCAGCCCGACTTGATCCTCAGTTCCAGTGCCAACCGCGCTCGGTCAACGGCGGAACTGGTGGCACGCAGTCTGAATCACCCCGAACCGGAAGTCGAAGTGATTGACGACTTCTATCTGGCAACGCCCGACGTCTATCTGGAATTTCTGCAGCGGCTACCCGATGAAGTCTGTCGGCCGATGGTGGTTGGACATAATCCAGGGCTGGAGCAATTGATCAATGGAATTTCCGGGGCCTGGCAGACGATGTCGACGGCCGCGATTGCCCACGTGATCATCGAGCTCGAATCCTGGTCGGAGCTGGACGCTGAATCAACGCCGATGACGCTGCGAGAGATTTTTCGACCGAAAGAAGTCGCATAGGAAGTCGCGTGCATCGCCAACCTGCTGGCGGTAAATGGCATCGGCCTGGCCCGTTGCAACAAGGCTGAACCCTTGAATTTTTCTTGGCTTGCCGCGGTCCCCCGCAGATAACCCTCAGCCCTCAAGCAGACGCTGATGTCATGGCCGCGAAGATCATCAATGGATGCTGGCAGCGGGCTGACGGGGCGTGGACTCTTGACGTTGCTCCGCCGCGATGCCTTTCCCGGGCTATACGGAATATGCGGCAATTCAGGTTTCTCCGGGTGAATTCGTTTGGCAATGTCGCGTTCCAATGATAGTATCGAACGTAGTGGTTTTGAGTGCTTTCCGGGCTACCTGCCCACTCTTTCGAGGATCGTCAGTGGACAACAATAATTGCAACTCCGATTTACGTCGGTATCTGATCCGGCTTTATGGCGGCATGTTTGCTGGTCTCGTCTTTCTGGCGAGTATGGCTGGTTGTGTCGGATTGGCATCCAACGTGACTGAAATGGCATCGCTGTTGTTGTGTTCGCTCAGCGCCGCCACACTGCTTTTTGCCTGGTCTCAACAGTCTTAGACGGACGATCCGAATAAATCGAAATCGCGGTCAGATTCGCCCGTTTGGCTGATCGCTTCAAGACGCCGTTTTGTTGACCATCGATGGCCACGTTAATCTGCCCCCGATTCATTATCATCTACGGCCTGTAATTCGAAGAATAACAGAATCGTCAATGTGCATTTCGCCGGACGTTTACTGTGGATCGGATGCGGCGCGTTGATCCGGATTCCAAACGATGAAGTTTCTCCTGGCCTCTTGCTGTCGGTTCTCTGGTTTCTCGGTAGGGGGCATTGATCGGCCTGACACCGGGTTTTGATTTTCCAGCCATTCCCCCAATTGCAAACGGACACTCAAGCCGAACCGGTTCGCCTCGATGAGCCGAGACTTTGACGCAGTCCCGCCTCGAAGACCGTTTGAGTTGTGTCCGTTTGGTATTTGGCCGTACATGGAACCTATGAATTGGTGCAAGTTCTCAATTTTGCAGATGTGCGTTTGCGGATTGTTGCTATTCGCCAATCTGCCTCGACCTTACGGTTTACCTGCAACTGGAATATGAAAAGGCGGATTTCCATTCATTTTTTTGACGCTCCTGGCTGAGAGGGGCCATTCGATCAACTATCCCAGTTTGGCAATGGACATGATTGTGGCCTTGGTGGTGGTTGGCTTGGCAACTTTGGCCTCCCGGAAATCGCGAAACCGGAAAGGTAAGGACAAAGCGGTCAGAACAGGTCACGATAGTACGGATGAACCGGGACGCCGATGGTAAGTCGCCTGGGGTCCGCTGAGGGTCTTTCGGCGTCTTGAGCTTTGAAATCGTCCTCGCCGCAGATGCTGAAGCCGCAACTTCAAGCAGAATTTTCTTGCAATCGCGCTGGCTTGGTTGCAAAATACGCACAGATTCGGCTAATCGCTTCATCCCAGAGTTCCCTTTGGTCAGGACGCTGTCGGCGGTGGCCAAGACGTTGTTGTGGTGGCCGGGCCGGGTCTCGGCAACGGCTGGTTTCAGCCCATTTCGTGAATTCAAGAACAGGGGACTGACGATGGACCGCCAGAAGCAGGAACGTGTCCAGAAGATCTTTCGGCAAGCCCGTCGGCTACCCAAATCGGAAGTCGATTCGTTTCTGGATGCGGTCTGCGGCGATGATGCGGAATTGGGAGTGGCCGTGGAACGACTGCTGGCGGAGGAGCAGCAGGCCGACACTGCTGGGGTTCCCAATCCTGGATCTGGCGACCAGGCAGGCAGTCCGGCATCCGCCGACCGCAATCTACTGGTCGGCATCATCGCCTTGCAGATGGATTTTATCGATCGCAATGCCCTGGTTCAGGCCATGAACGCGTGGGTGTTGAGCAAGAAGACCAGTCTGGAACAGATCCTGATCTCGCTAGGTGAAATCGATGAAAAAACGAGTCAGCTGCTAACTGCCCTCGTCGATCGACACCTGGAATACCACGAACACAACCCGCCGCAGAGTTTGGCGGCGCTAAGTTCGGTGGAAGAGATCAAGACCCGATTGAAAGCCATTCAGGATACGGACCTGGAACAGTCTCTGTTGCATTTGAAATCGCATCGCCGCGCAACGGGTTCCGACGTCTTGTTGGGGACGCCGTCAAGCAAGCGAGGACGGTTTCGGGTGTTGCGGCGCCACAAGTCTGGTGGCCTGGGCACCGTCCATGTGGCCCGAGACGAAGAGCTGAATCGAGACGTGGCCTTAAAGGAAGTCCGGCCGGAATACGCAGAAATTCAGGCGGCTCGGGAACGTTTGCAAGTGGAGGCGGAAATCACTGGCGGACTTGAACACCCGGGGATTGTTCCGGTCTATGGACTGGGCATCCATGATGATGGCAACCCGTTCTACTGTATGCGCTTCATCAAGGGACAGAGCCTGAAAGATGCGATTGCAGAATTCCACGCATCGAAAGCGCAGCTGCCGGCGTCATTGCTCAATTTGAAACTGCGGGGCTTATTGGGCCGTTTTATCAATGTCTGCGATGCGGTTGGTTACGCCCATTGCCGCAGCGTATTGCATCGGGATTTGAAGCCGGGCAATATCATGCTGGGAAAATACGGCGAAACGCTGGTGGTCGACTGGGGCTTGGCCAAGGCAACCGGCGGCCTTCCACAAACGGTCACGGATACGGAAATGCCGATCATCCCGAAGTCCGGCAGCACGGCCGCACCCACCGTGGCCGGTTCCGCGATGGGCACGCCGGATTACATGAGTCCGGAACAGGCCGCGGGTGACCTGGATCACCTGGGGCCCGCCACCGATGTCTACAGCCTCGGCGCAACGCTTTATTGTCTGTTGACCGGAAGACCGCCCATCACGGGGGCGACATTGTCGGAGAAACTGGAACGAGCCCGCGAAGGCCGGTTTGCGACTCCTTCGCAGATCGATCGGTGGGTCCCCAAGGCGCTGGAAGCCATCTGTTTGAAGGCGATGGCCCGAATACCAGGTGATCGTTACGCGTCGCCCGCGGCGACTTTCAGACGACGTGGAACGATGGCTGGCCGATGAACCGGTAAATGCTTATCCGGACCCCTGGGTCAGCCGAATCGGCCGGTTGCTACGAAAGAATCGGGCAGCCTCTCTGGCCACGGCGGCAACGATCGCGACCGCCCTGTTGGCTCTATTGCTGATCAATTCCATCACCCGTGCCAAGAATCACGAGATTGCGAACAAGGCAGATGTCATCGACCAGCAGAATGCGGAGCTCCGATCGGCCAACGAACAATTGACAGCTTCACAGAAACAGGCCAACAACAACTACGAAGCGGCCAGAGATCTGGCGTTTACGTTGGTCAACAAAGGTGAAGACGAATTGTCGAAACAGAAAGGCATGGAATCATTACGGCAGTGGCTGACGACGCAGGCGTTGCAGACGTTTAAGGATCTGCACGAGCAATCAGACGGGGACCCTGAATTGAAAACTGAACTGGCGATTCTATACCGCTATTCGGCCAATCTGGATCGTTTCTTTGGCCGACTGGACGACGCCTTTGAGAAATTCGACGTCGCCACAGGTCTTCTGGATGAAGCGATGGTCCTGGAACCGGAACAGCCTGACCGCATCGACATGGCCGCGGAAATGTTGCGGGACCAGGCCACGGTGTTCCGCGAAACGGGGAAGCTGGGACAGGCCCGTGCACGTCTCGTGAAAGCTGGCCAACTGGTTACCCAACTGCGGTCGGCAGATCCTGACAATTTAAGTTTCCGTCGCACGGGCGGCATCAACGCCATGGAACTGGCGCTGGTGTTACGCGACCTGGCCAACCAGAAGGAAGCGCTTCTGCAGGCTGATTTGTCCGCTCAGTTGTTGCGTGAACTGGCCGATAGCGAAGGCAGCGCTCCCGTCGACCCGCTGTTGGTGCTGCTGGCCTGGGATGCCAAAGCAGATATCCTGCTGGAGTTTGGCAAGGCGGAAGCAGCCCGCGACATCCTGACCGAAGCCGATCGGTTTGCGGAACAGCGGTTGGCCGATAACGACAGCATCGGTGCCACGAGTGTCCACGCGGTCATCCTGTTGGGTTGGGCCAGAGCATTGGAACAGCAACAACAGCCAGCCCGCGAAATCATGGACCTGCTGGAATCGTGCACCTCAAAACTGGACGGCGTAATGGAGATATCCGCGTCTCCCCGCTACCGAGAAAAGCGGGCGCTGGCCAGAACGCTGCAGGCGAAACAGGCAATCCGGTCAGGCGATAACGCCTTGGCCGAAGAATTCATGGAGCAGGCCAATGACGACCGGCAGGCGTTGAATGTGGACGAATCGCCCAGCGTTTCCAGATTGAAATCGCTGGCTGAGTATCGACCGGGTCGCTTCCGACGTGTATCGGGGACTCGGCCAGCAGGAATTGGCCAGGAGCCGATTGGACCGCGCCGTCCGCAATCTGCGGCGTGCCATCCAGGCCAGCCCGGAAAACGAAGTCATAAAAAGAAGATTGGAAGCCATCAAATAGTTTTTTTGGAATTGTCCGTTTGACCACCTGAAGAGTGAGACTAAACATGCCACGAGTTCAACTAGACAGTTTTCTTCGAATACAGGAAACCCGCTTCGTCTTGATCGGAACCGGCCTCGACGGCCTGGCCGACACAGCATGTACAGTGATCGGGCTGGACAAGAATGGTAACGCGATTTTGGGTACTCGTTTCCAATCCAATAAGGTCGAATCGGCGGAGGGACCCAATGCCGGCAAGGTGGTTGTTGCGGATTTCTGCGGATGTCCAGCAGAAGGCGATGGCCGATCGACGGAAGACGATAATGGAGTCGCCTTTCTTGAAGTGACGGTCACCAATCACGGTAAGCAGGACAAACACTCACAGGCTTTCGAAGACCCGAATTAGTCTGGGTTGCATGGACGGGTTGTCTTGGCTGCTCTCGTTGTCCTGTTCGATAGGAACGAAAGATCACCGCATCCCAACCATACGAGCAACAGCGGGCCAGCAATCCGTTTGGGGCGACAACGATGCGATGGCTATTCGGCTTGAACGTTAAGCCAAGGACAATCTGGAAACGACAGAAAGCTGGTACCCGAATACAATACGGGTACCAGCGGCCACGACTTCGATGGCACGGTTGATTGGCAGACACAAGCCTGAGATGGAAATCAGTAATAGGCTTTCCATCATCCGCCAATCAGGAGCTTCACGAAGGGATCAATATCAAACAGGTCGACGAATCCGTCCTGGTTGATGTCCGCCTCACATTGGTAGCCGTCCGTGACCAGGCGATCCAGGAATGGGTCGATATCCAGCAGACTGATCACTCCGTCACCGTTAACGTCGCCCAACAGACAATCGGATTGCCCCTCGGCTTCATCGGCGAATTTCAAGTGCGTCACGAAACAGTCGACGTCCAGCAGACTCACATCGCCATCCCCGTTGCAATCCGCCTCTTTCACATAGGCACCCGATTGGATGATCCGCATGAAAACCGGGATATCCTCCGCGTTCACAATCCCGTCCCAATTACAATCTCCGGGAATACCTGTCGAACTTACCGTCTGGGCAGCCAACGATGTACCCAGACAACCTACCAAACCTGCAATTAGCCAAATCTTCATTGTTCGTCTCCCGATTTCTGGAGGTTGAGAAGAGTATCGGTTGGAAGCGCTTCAACCAGGTCGCCATGTCGGCAACTATCAACTAGATCGCAAACCGCGGGCAACAAGGGACAAGATAATTTTTCAGCGTCCAGACAACTCTTGGGCAAACTGAAGGTTTTGCTGGGGAAGGACTTCACTCAAGATGCCTAAATCTACTGTGACCGGAAGCATGGATTCGAGAATTTTGCATGCCGCTTTACGAATTGCCGTATCGTCAATCCGTAAATGTAATCAAGTCAGAGTTTCTTCATTTTCCGTTTGAGAAAAAGCTTCCGTTAGTTTCAGAAAACACAGGCCCATACCCAGAACTGATCAACGACGCCGGGGCGAGTCAAGCGTCTGCTAACAAGCCGACGAGAGGCGTGTCTGTCGCAACATGGTCACTGCCGAAACCGGTGATCGCTGCCTTCGGCTGAAATCCACCGTTGCCTGACCGGTTTGAGTTCTGAAAGTGGCGAGTTGCCAAGTCGAAAAACCGCCCCATCGACAATGAGGCGGCATTCGAACAATCTTCACGAACTTACCGTGTCGGGTAACCCGCATCCGTATCAGAACAGTCGGATTCGACCAACCAGGGTCCAGCTGAAATTCCATTCGGGATCCGTCAGCGTGAACGGATCGTTGACGGCAACGACCTTCAAGGGGCGTCGTGCGGGCCTGACGAAAGAAAATATTCCGGTTCCTCCGACGACGTGGAAATCGGCGGTCCATTCCGCCGTGAATACGCCGGTCGGATTGTCGTCACCGTCCAGTTCCGGGATCAGTTCAACTTCGCCATCGGCGTTGAACAGAATGGAACCCGAGAAAGCCCATCGAAATCATGCGGCTCCGTCGGTTTCCCACTCAAAGACAAGAGGATCGTCGGTAGGAGTTAAGGCAATATTTCCCGGAATGAAATGCGAACCCCAGGGGAAAACCGACGCCCGTCCCCGTACGGACCGCCGCTGCCATCGGCTGCCGGGAAATAGGAGCTATTGGTACCGAATGCCCAGAACGGAATCGTCTGGGCGTCGCTCTGACCGGCGACGCACAAACTGAATAAGATGGCAACGAGGGGGGCGAGACTTCTTGAAATTCGCATTTTGTTCTCCCATTAAAGATTACGGAACGGCGTTGCCTCAAGGCAACTACAGGTCAATGCGAATTCCACGGGAGTCAGGGTTCACGAATTTCAGAAAAAATTCGAAATAGACTTAAGGGGATAATTCTCGCACAGCAGGTAGTCGAAGAATGTTTCACCGTCGGTGATTGGCCCTTACCATCTTGGTCGTCCCGTGATCCAAAACTTGATTCAGTGGTCAGGCCCAAACTCAGCTTCTCATCAGATCGATTTACTGGCACTATGCGATAAAGGAGAAGCGTCTACTTGAGCAGTCTTGGAGTGTCGAAGAAGTGTGTGGCAGCATTGCTTATCGGTCGGGTTGACATAAATCACGGGAAGATAGGCGAACAAGTGTGATTCCATTGAAACTTCAGGGATCGGTTTTTTCGGTCAACCATTTCTGAAGTTGCTCCTGATCGTCGGTTTCTTCTGCCAGCCGGATCAGACGATCAAGTGCCTCGGACAACCTTTGTTCGCGGATCGCTTGGGGAATCTGGTCTGCCGTATCTTTCAGACCTTCATAGCCGCTGACCAGAAGATCGCCTGCCTCATCCTGTTGCCCCTGATTCAACAGTGCCTCTCCCAGTAAAGACGCGGCGTTGGGAGTTGACCATACCTCCGGAGCATGATTCCGCCGGTATTCCCAACCCGCTCGCAGCAGTTCTTCAGCTCCCGCTGCGTCACCCGACTTGATCCGGTTCCAGCCCTCCATGACACATACTGCTGCAATCTGACGCGATTCCAGGCTGGATTTCTGGGGTTTTTCTTCCAGTTCTTCGACGATCATCCGTCGAACCTCCTGCTGCCGGCCACTTTTCAAATATGCTGCAAACAGGTGCGGTTTTATCCAGTTGAAGCTGCTGTTTCCTTCGGACGCCAGGCGGGCCTGTTCCAGCAACGGGATCGCCTTTTCAACCACCCCTGAATCTTTGTAGTTCACAGCCAGATTGGCCATGTTGCGAATGGTTAGCGAGTGGTCCGCCCCATGGACCTCCATGGCAAGTTCAAGCAACTCTTCAAAAAGGGGGATCGATTCTTCAAATTGCTGCAACTTCCAATGCGAATGTGCAACGAATTCCATCAGTGTCATTGTTTGCGAGGCCTCGTCACCCAATGCGGAACGGGAAACCTGCAGCAATGTTTTTGCAGCCTGGAGTGACAGATCGCGCATGTCCGGATCGGATCCATTCATCGAATGCAATGTAGTCCTGATCAGCTGCAAGTCCGTGGTGAGGCTCGAAATCTCTGTCGGGCTGACGCCGCTGCCATATTCGACGCTCAATTTCTCAATGTCGCTGACGATCCATTTGTGCAATTCCTGCTGCCGCCCAGCCTTCAACAATCCCATCCAGAAGTGTTTCTTCACCCAGCCCAGATCGTTGTTGTTGTCAGCCGCCAGCCACGCCTGTTGCAATAACGGGATCGCCTTCTCCAAATTTCCGGAATCCTTGTAATTCACGCCTAGATTGGCCATTGCGTTTAACGTGTCGGGATGATCCAGGCCATACATATCCGTGTAAAGCACCAGTTGTTGTTCAAACAGTGGAACCGATTCCTCAAAACTCTTCATTTTCCAGTGGGTTGCTGCGACGTTTCCCATCAGCCTTACGGTCACAGGATCTTTGAGACCAAGTTCGGACATAGCATGCTGCAGCCATTTTTCTTCAATTTCCAGGCCTTCACGGACCTGTCCGTCGCGGGATAGTGCGGTCAGCGAAATTCTGCCAACGGGTAATCGTCTCCCGATGAAAGCGCCCCAATACCGATTCACTTTTTTCCGCCGCCTCACGGAACAAATCAGCTGCTTTGGCATTTTCTCCTTTCTTGTAATAGCCGCCTGCAAGATTGTTGATTGCCTGCAGAGTATCGGGATGATCTGGACCCAGTTGTTGGATCGAAATGTCCAGGCATTCGTGAAACATGGCCATGGCATCGTCATTGCGTCCGAGCAGCGAATAGGCCAGAGCCAGATTGTTCATGGCTTTCAATGCGTGAGCATGCTCTTCTCCGGAATGACGTTGCGCCAGCTGGTAGACTTTCTCCAATAATGGTACCGATTGCTCGATTCGTCCTGCAGCATGTAGCGCTGAGGCGAAATTGGACGTTGCAATAAATGTAGCTCGATGATCAGGACCGAATTTTTCCAAGGCCAGTTCCATCTCCTCCTCAAGCACTGTCATCGCATCGTAGACATTACCCTTCTGCATCTGCGCCAATCCAAGATTCGTGCGACAAGCGTGAATTAGTGAGTCGTCTGGACCCAGACCTTCTTCCGCCAAATCGAGACAGTTCTGCAGTATTTCGATGGCCTGATCGAGCTGATCTGCCTCACCCCTGACGAGGCCGAGATTGAACATCGTATTCAAAGTCGATGCGTGACTGACGCCAAGTCTAGTCTTGCGTAAATTGAAAACGTCTTCAAATATCGCCATGGCATTTTCAAATTTTCCCAACGACCGCAGGACAAGCGCCAGATTGCTCCGGATGGAAAGTGTCAGCGGGTGATTCTCGCCATGCAAGTTCACTTGCGGTTCAAGGATTTCTTCGTACAGCTCCATGGCCTTCTCCGACTGGCCGGATTCGTCGTAAGCCATTGCAAGACGGTTCAGACTGGAAATCGTTTCCGGGTGGTAACGGCCATGGGTGGCTTCACGAAGCTCCGCCAATTCCCTGGCCGTTGAAAGTGCCGCTTCAAGGTCCGACAGATCGCGGAAAGACTCGGACAGGGCAGTTAGCAGGATGATCCGTCCTTCCACGTCCAGATCGGATGACTCCAGACGGTTCCTGGCCTGGTGCAGGACATCGACTGCGCTCATCTGATAATCTGACCATGATCGGGGACTTACGCTGCGGAATGCCTGCGAGAAAACGTCGAGTGCTGCCGACGATCTTTTCGCAGCCAGGTTGGACTGTTCCGCATTCTGACTCGCTCGATAAAAGCCGAAAGATGTGCCGGTAATCCCTGCCACCAACAACAGCAGGATCGCCAGACTCGCAGCAACCAGCCCACGATTTTTCCGAATAAATTTCCTGAACCGGTAGGTTGTCGAAGGTTGCGCGCGGAAACGGGTTCGTGATTCAGGAACCGGATAATATCTTCGCCCAAAGCGCTCGCGGTTTCGTAACGGCGGTCGCGATCGTTGTCGAGGGCCTTCAAGACGATCCAGTCCAATTCTCCGCGAAGGATCTGGTGCAGCCGGGAGCTGGTAATCTGACGCTGGTACGTAACGTCCGCGATCAATTCATTGGAAGATTCGATCCTGGAACTGGGCCGTACCGGCTCGGCCGTCCTCAGCTGTTCCAGGACCCGCAGAAGTCCCAGCTGGCGAATCGACTCTTTTTCCAGCGGGGTGCTGCCAGTCAGCAGTTCGAACAGCATCACTCCCATCGAATAGATATCCGTACGTGTATCGATATCCCTGGAGCCCGTATCAGCCTGCTCCGGCGACATGTATTGAAGGGTACCGACGACGCGCCCAAATTCCGTGTGCAGCGACTCGTCCGTCAAATTCTGTTCCGGAGCGATCGCCTTGGCCAGCCCGAAGTCGATCACCTTGACCATCGGTTCGCCGTCGGACTGGGACACCAGCACATTCGATGGCTTGAGGTCGCGATGGATGACCCCTTTCTGATGGGCGTGTTGTACCGCTCGGCAGACCTGCAGGAAAAGCCGCAGTCGCTGTTCAATATTTAACCGGTTCTCGTCGCAGTATCCGATCAGCGGGACGCCGTCGACCAGCTCCATTACAAAATAGGGTACCCCATGTTCGGTCGTACCGGCTCCCAGCACCCGGGCGATATGCGGATGATCCATCATCGCCAGAGCCTGACGTTCTGCCTCGAAACGAGTAACGATTTGACGTGCGCCGGTGTCGGTTCGAATCAACTTCAAGGCTACTACGCGTCGGACCGGTTTTTCCTGTTCCGCCAACCAAACGGTCCCCATTCCTCCTTGTCCAATCACTCTTAGCAACCGGTAGTTGGCGATGGTCGGCGGTGGGGCTGGTTGACCATCGGGCGTCGTATCCGTGTCATCTGGCCGAATCGCGGTGGGCGGGTGTTCCAGGAAGCTGCCCAGCTGTTGATCGCGGTTCAAAAGATCCAGGATGGCATCTCGCAGCTGTTCGTCGTTTCCGCACAGTTCGTTCAGCTTCTGTTCGCGTTGTATGGGGTCCGCGATCTGAACGATTTCGTCGAATATCTGATCCTGTCCTGGCTGGTTATCTTTCATGAATTCACACCTCCCTGCATCCTCAAGCGTGCATTATAGCGCGTCTCGTGCGGTTGTCGCGTCTTATCCTTCCCATCGTCTGGAAAAATGAGCGCGGCACACGCTACACGTCCGTGCGACTCGCACTCGCTTCAAGTGAGATGATCTAAATCTAAACGACGGTGCAGCCATACTTTGGCGAATCGCCAATGGCGTTTCACCGTAGACTCCGAAATCTGAAGAACATCGGCAATTTCAAGGTGATTCAGGCCGGCAAAAAACTTAAGCTGGACCACCTGCGCGTGATCTGGATAGTCGGCTTCGAAATCTTGAAGCGCGTCTTCGACATCAAGCACATCCAGAGCTTGCTTGGAGACCATGAGCTGACCACTGTCAAGAAAGACACGCTTTTGTTTGCCTCCCATGCGTTCCGATTTCTTCTGTCGCGCGCGGTCAATCAGAACTCGACGCATGGCGGTTGCGGCCGCAGCAAAAAAATGGCCGCGTCCATCCCAGTGCTGATCGGTGCCATTGCTACCGACCAATCGCAACCAGGCTTCGTGCACCAGGGCCGTCGGTTGGAGAGTCTGGGGTGCGTGTTCTGCTGCCAACCGCATTCGCGCAAGCACGCGTAGCTCTTCGTAGAGCAAAGGCAGCAATTCATCGCTGGCGGCCGTATCTCCCTGGCCGAGCCGAATTAATAAATGATTTACGTCGCCCATCCAAGCAAATTCACCGCCGACCGAAAGACCTTAGAATAGCAAAAAAAGGTCGTCATTCTCAAATCTTATGGATTGTCAGGATACAGAATCAGATTTACCAACTTCAGCCGCAACGCGTCCGCTTCCGGTTTTTGCCACATGAATCGGGTGCTAACGCACTACGGCTGGTCTGTTTTTTTCTTGATGCAAGACTAGTGGGCGTTGTTGGCCACCCGCTTTCTCGATCCAGAGGAAAAAATGAAAAAATGCTTCGAATTCATGAAGTCTGGCTCGCCGCGATTACGCATGGTATTGGGAACCAATTTTGGTGTCGTGGCAAAGTCCAGCGGGGGCTCCGTTGGTGGTGGTAACCACAGGGCATCCTGTTGAATTCCCATTTGCGGCAATGAAACTGATCGCCGCGATTGATTTCACATCCAGGGAAGACGGGACCAAGGGCGGGATGGGGGCCGCTTCATTCTTCCCCTTTTTCAGCAACCGGTTTCTCAACTGGCTCTTTTCCAGCAACAGGGTCCTCAATCTCCTTCTTCTCGGCAGTGTCGTCGCCAGTTGCTTTCGGGGCAACCGTGGAATCGCCAACGGTGCCCTTCGTGAGACCATCGATCTTATTCATGGCAGCCGTGTCGCCAGGCTGATCGACATTCTTGAGGAATTTAAAAATGTCGCTTCCGGTTGTAAAAATCAGTGTGCTTTCCCGATCCAGGATTTCCTGGTAGGACTCCATCGTCATCATGAATTCATAGAAGGCGACCGATTCCGGGCTTTTGTTGTAGGCCTGGGCGTAGATCTCGGTCGCCCGTGCGTCCGCAGCGCCGCGAATTTCCTGTACCTTCTTGTAGGCTTCGGATTCAATCCGCAGCAAATCACGTTCACTCTTGCCTATGATCTTTGCCGCTTCACCGGCACCCTCGCTGCGAAAACGTTCGGCGATCTGTTGACGTTCACTGATCATGCGTTCAAAAATTCGCTGACGAACACTATCGTTGTAGTTGATTCGCTTGAACCGGACATCGAGCAGTTCGATCCCGAAATCCGTGAGTTTGCCGGCCGCCTTGGCAAAAATCTCCTCTTCGATCTTTGCGCGGCCCTTGGTGATGGGATAGAGCATGCCGATGTTGCCTGGCGCGTCGACCAGCGTGGCATCACGATCGGGCTGCCGGTCCTTTGTGGTGCGAATGACTTCGATCAGCTCGTGTTTGGCAATGGCGTTTCGAGTCTCACTTCCAAGAATGTCATCCAGGCGAGACTGCGCACTTCGCTCATCTCGCAATCGCAGGAAGAACTGTTTGGCATCCTTGATTCGCCATCGCCCGAATGTATCCACCACGATGTAGGTCTTGTCCTTGGTGGGCATCTCGTTGGGGCGCCCGTCCCACTCCAGGATTCGCTTCTCGATGCTAGTGACTTCCTGGATGAACGGAATCTTGAAATGCAGACCTGCGTCGCTGATTGGATCACCGACCGGCTTGCCGAACTGTGTAATGATGACCTGTTCGGTTTCCGACACGGTGTAGGCGCTGCTGAAAGCCAGGAAGGTGGCCCCGAGCAGGACAACGATCGCCATGGTGAGTAAAGCAAGTTTCATCGCGGGTTCCCACGGGTTTCGGTGGACAGGGGCAGCAGGGGCAAGATTTGACTGGCTTCGTCGTCGATGATGATCTTCTTGCCCAGTTGGGGCACGACCGATCGCATCGTTTCAATATAAATACGCCGCTTGGTCACCTCCGGAGCCTTCAGAAACTCCGCCATAACGGCATTGAAACGAGATACATCGCCCTCAGCCTCGTTGACACGCTTGAGCGCGTACCCCTCGGCGGCCTGAATCTTCTGTTCGGCTTCGCCACTGGCCCGAGGAACGACCTTGTTGTATTCCCCGTTGGCGACGTTAATCAATTTTTCCCGTTCCTGTTGAGCTTGATTGACCTCGTTGAACGAAGGTTGAACCGGCACGGGTGGATTTACATTCTTCAATTGGACCTGATCGATGCTCAACCCAAGCTGATACTTGTCCACGAGTTGCTGCAGTTGAATCAAAGCGTCCGCTTCGATTTCCTGCCGCCCGACGGTGATGACTTCATCCACGGTCCGATCACCGACCACGGTACGCATGACCGATTCAGAAATATCACGCAAAGTTTCACCGGGGTTGCGGACCTTGAAAAGAAACAGTTTGGGTTTCCGGATTCGATACTGGATGATCCATTCCACGGTCGCAGCATTGAGATCACCGGTGACCATGCTGCGTTCTTCTACCTGCTCCGATGAAAACTGCGTGGGGTTCGAGGCATCGTCCGTGCCAAAACCGAATTCCTGTTTCAGTTGACGTTTTACCTGGACGACCTTTACCCGATCGATGCCGAATGGAAGTTTGAACCGCAGACCGGGATCCGCCGTTTTGATGTACTTGCCAAATCGCAGAACGACTGCCTGCGATTCCGCCGGTACCGTGTAGACGGACGTGTACGCCAACAAGAACAGCAGAAGGAGGGGCAATCCCCACAGGATAAAAGGCCGAAATTCCCTGATTCTTTCCCAATCAATGTCGCTTCGTTCGTTGCGCTCAAAATTCATTAGATTGATAGACCATGACGGGGGACGGGGATTTGCATTGTATCGCTGTGCCGCCGTCACCATGGATGGAAGCGGAATAAGTTGTTAAGGTGCTGTTAAGGCCGGCATGAAGTTGATGTTCTCCGAGGCTGGCAACGGGTCGAACTACAAATTGTAGCATAGTCCGATTCGACTCAAGGTTGAATCGTCATCCTTGTTTGCAGGAAATTTCGCCTTTGGCGCACTCATTATTCTGACCGCAATTTCTTTTGTTGGCGAACACTTCACGCGGGTTTTTGCCGTTGAACGGGTCTGACAGTGCGTTGGGGTAGCGATTGGTGGTGACAAATTGCTGATGAAGACGGATTGTAAGCAAGTTTGGGACTCTGCCGGCCTTTACGATTGATCGGTTGGATCAAAAAGGTGGCGATCCGCCGGGAAACAAGAAAAACGCGAAAAGTGGGCGAAAAAAGAAAGGCTCGCCAGCATCAACTGACGAGCCTTTTTCGTTTTGAGCCGGGTTGTGAGTCCGGCGTGAGTGGAGACGATCGGGATCGAACCGACAACCTCCTGCGTGCAAGGCAGGCGCTCTCCCAATTGAGCTACGTCCCCATCGGAGGATGCGAATTTCCTGGCGGAATCCGCAATTCCGCTCAGACGATTGCAGTGGGCGTACCAAGATTCGAACTTGGGACCTCATCGTTATCAGCGATGCGCTCTAACCAACTGAGCTATACGCCCGGAGTGCCACAACCGTTTGATCCGAGTTGAGTATTGTAGAAAACGCTTTTTTTGTGTCAAACCGTGATTTGCATTCCCTGAACTGGCAATAATGGCCATCCAGGTACCCACCTTCGCGGTCTGGTCGTCCGGGCCGGACGTGCCAAATCAGCGCGATTGCCATGGATAATTGCGGGTTTCTGGGATTGCCGATTAGCTGGTATCATCAACATCAACCTTTCCGCCCGCTCAACAACATCTTTGTCTACCGCCAAAATCGCCATTGCCGGGTTGGGGATTTCCTAGAAAGATACACGCTCGTGGTTGCGGCCCGGATCCCATCACGTGGGTACGGGGGAGCGGTCATTTGAGATTGTTTTTCAAAAATCAGTTTTGTGCAGGTTCAGGTCTCATGAGATTTCGGAATTTTTCAACGACGTCGATCATTTGCCCGATTTTGATCGCCTTTTTATCGCTGATGCCCGATTTCGTGTCGGCGCAGGACAAATCCAAAGTCGAGAAGGCGTTGACTTATAAACCCGTCCAGCGCAATGTCGAGTATGACGTGCCCGGCACGGCGGAAGTCGAGTCCTGTCGAATCGAAAAGACGGTAGATAAATTCAACACGCCGGGTTTCGTGGTTTACGATTCATCTGGCCGAATCCTGAGGTTGTTCTTCGACACGAATCGGGATAACAACCTCGATTCGTGGTCCTATTTCAAGGATGGTATTGAAGTCTACCGGGATATCGACTCCGACTTTGATGGCCGTGCCGACGAATTTCGTTGGATGGGTTCCGCCGGCATTCGCGCAGGCAAGGACCTCGACAAGAACGGGACCATCGATCGTTGGCTGCGTATCTCCGCTTCCGAACTGGCAGAAGAAGTCTTTCAGGCAGCCAGGACCAGCGATGCGGCCCGATTCAACAAACTACTCGTCAGCTCGTCGGAATTGAAGTCTCTGGGCCTGGGAGAAGAAATGCAGCAGGTCGTTGCTGAAAAATTGCGAACGGCGGCGGCAAAATTTGATTCATTTGTCGAAGGTCAAAATGACATCAACAGTCGTTCGCAATGGACCCAGTTTGGCAGCACGCGTCCCAATCTGGTGCCGGCTGGCCAGGAGGGTGGTCAGCAGGATCTGGTGATTTACGACCATGCCGCGGCCGTATTTGAGAATGGCGGCAAGTATGGACAGCTTTCGCTGGGAACGATCGTCGAAGTCTCTCCCAACAACTGGCGACTGCTGGAATTGCCTCAGATTGTGGGGGAAGGCCAGGTGGTCAAGAACGGAGGACTGTTTTACCCCACCAACGCGCCGTCGGAAAATACATCGCGGCTTGCTGACTCGGGCGACAATCCAACGACGAAGAAGATGATGCAGCTGTTTGAACAGTACGACGACATTGAAAACCAGCTGAAAGAAGCCTCCGGAGACGCAAAAATCGCCAAACTGGAACAGGATCGCGCGGATCTGTTGATGAAACTGGCGGAAAACAGCTCGGAGAAGGAAGAGAAAGCCAATTGGATTCGGCAGTTGGCTGATACCGTTACCAGTTCCTACCAGTCCAATCGATTCCCCGAGGGCCTGAATTATCTGCAGAACCAAATTGCAAAAATCGAAGCGGCCGGGTTGGCCGATCAGATCCCGTATTTCAAATGGCGGATGATCTATGCCCGTTTTTCCGTGGGGCATCAGCAGGGAGACCGGCGTGAACGGGCGGAAGCCAGTGACCGATACATTGAGGATCTGGAGAAATTTGCCACCGATTATCCATCCAGCAGCTTTGCCGCCGATGCGCTGTTCCAGTTGGGTCTTAACAGCGAAGTCACCGAGCGCGAAGAGATTGACAAAGCGATTGGCTGGTACACCCAGTGTGAAAAGTCCTTTCCCGATACGCCTTTCGGAAAAAAGGCGGCCGGCGCGCTGACTCGCCTGACGTCTCAGGGCAAGAAGCTGCAATTGGCCGGTAGTACGCTCAACGGAAAACCGTTCAACCTGCAATCATCCGATCTGAAGGGGAAGATTGTCATCGTCCACTATTGGGAAACGTGGTGCGACACGTGTATCGAAGGTTTCGAGGAGCTGCAGCGCCTGTCCGCCAAATACAAGGACAAAATCCAGGTGATCGGTGCCAACCTGGATCAGGAATCCGCGAACGTGAGGAAGTTTCTGACCGAGAATCGGGCGGTGAACTGGCCGCAATTGCACTCTCCGGGTGGCGTCGACAAGAGTCCTTTGGCGATTCAATTGGGCATCGCGACGTTGCCGATGACCTTGTTGATCGACCAGTCGGGCAACCTGGTGGAGAGCAACATTCCGGTGGACGAACTGGACCGTGAAATCCAGCGTCTGATTCGTCGGGCAACCGGCCAGGCCAACCGCAGCGGTACGCGAAGATAGTGCGAGTCGCACGGACGTGTAGCGTGTGCCGCACTCATTTTCCCGATCAATGGGAACGAAAAGAGATGGGAACGAGTAGACGCCAACTCCAAACGATACGCGCTATCGTTGGAAGGGACGTTGCTCGCTTCATTGCCGTCCAGGCTTGTCTTCCGGTCCGCTGGTCACTGATTGGTCGACATTGAATTGAGCACGCTGTGCCAGGAAACGCCATAGTCTTCGATCAGACCACGCAATTCGAGAGATGATTCGCCGGCCTGTCGCAAGTGCGACCAGGCCGGTTCCTGTTGGCCGTCGCGAATCAGAGCAATACCCAGTCCGGCGTGGCCGTAAGCATTGTCAGGTTCCAGTTTCAGCGCCTGGCGGAATCGAGACAATGCCTGAGCGTTTTTCTGTAGTCTCAACAGGCAAAAAGCAAAATCCGCGTGGTACCTCGCATTGGCTGGATCCAGTGTCGCAGCGCGATGGAAATATGGCAGCGCGGCTTCCGGCCTGTCGAACTGCAGTAAGATCTCCGCCAGTCGATGCTGGTCGGCGGCGGTCCCGGATTTCAACTCGTTGATCCCGCTGAGCGCTGAAAATTCGCGTTCAACGCGGTTCGCCAAACGGGCCTGATCCGCCAGTTGGCGGTATAACGCGGCCAGTCCATTCTGGCGAGTCAGATCCGGAGTGAATTCGATCGCTTTCTGGTAGTGCGCCGCCGCGGTGTCCAGCCAGTTATCATCCTGTTCCAGTTGGATCCAGGCTGCTCGGGCAATTTGCCGGGCGGACTGTCGGCCCCCCTTCAATTCATCGTGTGCCCCATCGTCGTACATGGCTTTCAGTGGCCGCGTGTTGAACCGGGATTCTTCCAAGCCGTTGACCTGGTCGAATTGAAACAACTGCTCGAACTGTTCCAGGTTTTGTTGTTTGTTGACGATTTCGTGCGCACCCATTTCCTCCAGGGTATACGATTCCAGCACGGGATGATTGAGCGTGTTGATGCTGATCTTCGCCTGGTCCTGAAGATAGGCCCGTACGGTCTGCTGGTCGAGCCAATACAGCGACACGAAGTCGCCATACGAACGCCACGAATATCGTGTTAAGGACTGGGCGATCTCCATGGCCAGTCGCTGCTGGATGTGTTGCCGTGATAGCTGTAATGGCTGGTTTGTTCCGACCAGAAAGATCGAATCCGGTGCGGCGACCGCGATATGTCCGAAGGGAAAGACGCCGGCAAAAGTCTGCAGGATGACCGCGATCGAATCTGGTGAAGATTCCAGCGATACCCATTGCACAAACAGCCCATCGCTGGCGAGTCGGGATTGGCACCGTTGGTAATAGTCCCGCGAGAAAAACGGAAATTGCCAGCGAACCCGGGGCGCGATTTGGCATCGGATACGATCGCGTCAAACAAGATGTCCGTGGTGTTCAGAAACCGGATGCCATCGGCGCGAACGATTCGCGCCTTGGGATGGTGCAATAGATCGCCATTGCAATCAGAAAAATACGACGCAGCTGCGATCACGGAACGGGACAGTTCCACCGCCCAGACAGCGTCAACCAGAGGATTCTGTGCCAACTCTCCCGCCAGAATGCCTGTCCCCAGTCCAATGGTGATGACGCGCTGTCCATGGCGGTCTTTTCGCAACAGAAACGGCAGGTGAGCCAGCAATTGCTGTTTCTCATCGACCCCACCTTGGCTCTCGCCGATCGTGACACCGTCTACGATCATCCGGCGAATAAATGGATCATCGACATGGCTGACCACGGCGACCGTGTTGGCCGGCCCTTCGGTGTAGAAATCCAGTTTCCAGTCTGGCGCTTGCGAGGCGACACCCACGGGCCAAAACTGCCGAAAAAGCCTTCCGGAGCTGACCGCCCAAGCTGTCAACAACCATCCAATGCAGGCAAAAAAAACAACCGCTTGAAACGTGAGGCGGGGTGGCTTGGTCAGGCGAACCAGGAAGACCAGCAACAAACTCACTCCACAGAACACGCAGATGCCTGCCAGGACCAGAACACTGTTCCTCAGTCCCAAGGCCGGAATCAGATAAAATCCGACGGTCAAGACTCCGGCGACATTTCCGATCAAGGCGGCGGAGTAGATTTGCGCCGTGGAACTGGCTGCCCGACCCAGGTCCTTGAGCCAGATCGTGGCTGCGATTGGAAACGCGATCCCGATCAGGGTGGTCGGAATCAGCAACAGCGAAATGGAAATCAAGATTCGGGCCGTGATCGGGCGGTTTATCAGAAGTTGGCTGTTGAACGGTGAAAGATTGCCGCTCGACTGGAACAACGCAATGCCTGTAACGATCGTGGCCGCGGTGCCGATGGCAATGACCATGAACGCGTACATGGGGATTCGATCGTGGGTCAGACGCACGACCGAAGAGGACAACACGGCACCCAGCGAAATGCCCAATAGATAGGATGCGGCCACGATCGCATAACTGTGCGTATCCGATCCAAACAGGACCAAAAAGAGACGTTGCCAGATGACCTCCATGCCAAGCGTCGCACTGGCGGTCAGAGCTACGATGACCAGGAATGGAATCGCCGCCAATTCTATCTTGGGAATGCCAGTATGGCGAACCGGCGTACACGAGATAGAGCGGGGTAGCGGTGCCCGGCCGAAAATAATCGCCAGCAGGCCAACCGCGCCAATACACGCGGCGGAAAGATATAAGGTGTCTCGCAGTCCGATCGTTTGAATCGACCAGAAGCCGACGGCAATGCAACCGACGGCCGCTCCCAGCGCTTCAGCCCCGTACAGCCAGCCCAACGTTCTGGAAAAGGACTTCGGTGTGGCCTCGATGGCCATGCCATGTCGGACCAGCAGAGGCAGGGTTGTGCCTAGTAGCACATTGACGGGAATCATGGCGCACAAAGCGAATACCAACTTCTGCCAAATCGACTGGTCTTCTATCGCGGCCCGTGGAAAAACTCGCCAGATATTCGCCCAGGCCGGCAAATGACGGAGCCGCGGCGGCTGTTGTGACTATCAGGATCGAGGCCGCAAGGAGTGCGGAACCGAGAAACAGGAGAGGACGTTCCGAGCGATCCGCATGGCGTCCGCATAGCATCGCGCCGGCAGACAGGCCCAATAGCGCGGTCGCCATCATCACGGCCACCGTGGAAGCACTGGAGCCCAATTGCTGGATTGCCAGTCGCACCCAGACCAATTGAAAGGACAAAGTGACGAGGCCAACGGTCAGCGCCAGCAACAGCGGCCAGATGCGATACCGCAGCCCGCGTGGGATCGATGTCGCTGGGGAGCAATGATTCAAGTCGTATTCCCGATCATCGCCATTCGCCGTGACAGTCGCTGCAGGACTGCGTGATCGTTTGGATCCCCTGCAGGGTGGCGTCGAAGTCATTCGTCTTGACACCTTGGACAACGTCGTTTGCCGCGTCCCGCATTTCGATTGCGAATCCGCGATAACTGTCTTCTTCGGCTTCGTCCATTCCTGGTTGCAGCAGCACCTGGCCTATGACCGCAACGATTTCCGCCTGTCGTCGGACGTCGTCGGCCTGTTTCTGAAGATCCTCACGTTCGCCGATACCGGCTTCAAATGCTCCTGTAACGCCTGTTCCAGCCGCACCATCAGTGTTCGGCGGTCGACAACTTCGGGCCAGTTCAGTTCGACCGAGGGCCGCTGTTTCGTTTCGATGCTGCCACCTCGAATCAGCTCGGCCAGATCCAGTTTTCTCAGTTTGGCGTTTTCAAACGATGGATTCGACGGCGTCCGCGACTTGGCCGACGCTTCGGCGAAGGCGATCTGGGCGTCCAAAGCGTATTTCTTCCACCGGATTTCCTGATCGAATTGGTGCACGATCGCAAACAGCATGGACAGCATACTGAATTGGGAGCGAACCTCGCCGTACTGGCTGTTAAAACGACTGGACGTGGTCACCGACGACTGAAGTTGCCGATTCAACGATTTGATTTCGTCTTCCAAAGTCTCTCAACTGATATAGGCGCTCAGGATCGCTCAGGTCCCGGTTTGGCGTCCGGCAAATTGTCGGCTGAATCAACAGTTTGCTGCGCAGCCAACGGGTTTTCTTCAGGACGCGGACCGGTCAAGCCTTCGTCGAAGACGTTGTCAAAAAAGATCCCTTGCCAATCCTGCTTGTCAAAATCAGGTCTTTTCGCTCGACGCACTGGCGCAGGAGGTTGTTTGTCCTGTTTTCGCTGCGTGCTAGAATCAAGCATCAGGCCGTGAAGGACGAATTGCAGTAGCAACAGGGCGGCACAACCATATTGAATGAAAACCATCATCAGTTAATCTCGCCAACCATGCCGACCAATCGCCCCGCAAACGATTATTTACGTTCTGGCGATCGTTGACAATTCCAGTAGGGCAGGCTGTCCATGTCAGAAAATCTGGATGCTGAACGTCGGGCGTTTATCACCGCTGGCCTGTCGCGACATATCGCTGTGGAACGGGGGAACGGAAGCGTTGACGGCAATTCCCCGCTGGAGGATTCGTTTCAAAAACGCGGGCATCTGGAAAGCTATTCAAAATCGGCCATGGCCTGTCGATTCGAATTGCTTTTCAATATGCACCAGTATCGGCATGCGGCGCTGGCATCCCTTCGTGCTTTTGAATTGATCGACAGATTTGAGAGTCAATTGTCGATTTATCGGCCCGATAGCGAAGTCAGTCATGTCAATCGCGTGGCCGCACAGCAAGCCTGTCGGGTAGACTCCCGGATGTTCGATTTGCTGCTAACGGCCCGTGAAGTCTATTTGCAGACGGCGGGCGCGTTTGACATTACTTGTGGTCCATTCTGGGAAGTCTGGGGCTTCCGTGGGCGGCAGGGGCGGATTCCCGAGGAACATGAGATCTTGCAGGCGGCGAAACGGACGGGCATGGCCAACGTTGGTTTGAACGAGAAGACGTCCGAAATCCGATTTCACTGCCCCCATTTGCAGTTGAATTTTGGTGGGATCGGTAAGGGCTTTGCGGTGGATCACGTTTCCGGCTTATTGTGCGAGCAGGGAATCGAAAATTATGTCATGCACGCCGGGCAGAGCAGTGTCCTGGCTCGCGGAGCTTGTCAGGCGATTGACCGTGGCGAGCGTGGAGCAGCGGGTTGGCAAATTGGATTGAGCCACCCAACCAATCCCGATTGTCGGCTGGCGGAAATCAACCTTGTCAATTCGGCACTGGCGACCAGCGGGACACAGCGACAGGGATTTTTCTATCAAGGGCGTCGATTCGGGCACATTATCGATCCCCGCACAGGATCCCACCGATCACGTTTTATCGTCGACGGTTATCTGCGCATCGGCAGCTCGCGCAGACGCGCTGGCTACCGCTTTTTTCGTCATGTCCCTGAGTGAAATTCAGACATTTTGCGATGAGCACCGGGACGTACAGGCCGTCATCGTGATGCCTGACAAAAAACAGGCCAGTGTAAAGCTGGAAAGTTTCAATGTGGATGATGATAACTGGAAAACGCTATGACGATCTTGAGAGGGCGTTAACCTGTTAGCGAACGAGCCATCCAGCTGATTGCCGATACGGAGATGGAACAAGCTTACCGGGATGACGAATTTGATTGCCTGCCAGGATTGGGCCATCCATTTGAGTTTGATGAAATAATGTGTGAGCCCAATTGGTGGTTGAAACGATTGAAACGAACGACGCAGGCGGAAGAAATCAGTTTGCCGCTGCCATCGCCCTGAAGACCAACCTGGTCTCATTGATAGGGACTTCGTTCCATCAGAAAATGGAAAATAACGGGAGGAAAAACTGGATGATCAACGATATGTTTCGGCGAGGCCTGGGAACTGGCTGGCTGGCAGTCGCCTTGTTGTTGGCCATCGGTATCCCGGCCGCCTGTCAGGATACGGTCAACCCGGATGAAGAAAAAAAGATGCGACAGGAGATCGTCAATGTGCTGCAGGCTCAGGCGGGCTGTTGGAACCGCAAGGATATTGAAGGATTCATGCAATCGTATTGGAAATCGGATCAGTTGACCTTCAGTGGCGGTGGCAAGACCATTCGTGGCTGGCAGGCGACATTGGACCGGTATCAGGAGAAATACCCTCCGGAAAAGATGGGCCAACTGGCATTCGATCACCTGGAAATCATTCCCTTGTCCAGCTCGACATCGCTGGTCCTGGGGCAATGGCATGTTGGCCGCCGAGGGAAAATCGAATGGAAGTTTCTCGCTCGTATTTCGGAAGCTCGATGGTGGTTGGAAAATCATCCACGATCATTCATCGACTGCGACGGGCGATTAGTGGAAATTCGAACGTTACAACGAGGAAATTGATCTATTTCGATTGTCGAAACCCGGGTTTGTCCCCGGAGGTAGTGTCTTCGCAGAAGAATCCATCGTGATCAAAATACGATTGAATCCGGCAAACTGTGTATCCTCGATAAACACGATCGTTCTGGCTATTGATGCATAAGGGATGAAACGCTCAGTCGACCACCATTTGACATTCGATTGACAGCGGGGATCGTCATCTGGATCGCGATCCTTGCCTGCGGCTGGGTATTTGGTTCTTCGTGGTGGCGTGAATCTCAGTCGGCCAATCATCAACTCTCCGCTTTTTTTTCAGCGCAGTCACCAGTGGAGGTGGAGTTAGAAGAAGACTCGATCCTGGTATGGGCGATCCCGTGATCGTTTATGGAGGGTATCGCCAGAAGGATCGGAAACGTCGCCCAGGTTTCGAGACAGGAACCTGACTTGAATAAACGGGTGATCACGCGGTGGGCCCTGGTGGAACTGTACTCGTCCGCACCGGTTTTGCAGGAAGAGGATTTCTTCAGTTACCACCAGACACCGGATTCCATGGAATGGGTCGTACAGACGATGCTGCCACCCAGAATCCGGGACCAGATCAGTGCCTTGATTGTGGAGGCCTATCGGGAAAACACGAGGAAATCACACGGCTGCTACGACCATTGATCATCAAGTCCATTCGGGATGCGGCCGATGTGATTCAGGAATTCAACAAGTCGGTGGCCAGGCGGGCGGAGCAGATACAAAACTCGGCGATCGTTACCGGGTGGAACTGGTAGAGCAGGAACTGATCCCGTTGGTTCAGGATGAAATCTGGCCGATCGTGCAACGCGAAGCCACGCCGCTGGCGTTACAGATCGGGGAGGATTTGTGGCAAAAGGCTTCCATCTGGAGGTTTGGCTGGCGGATGGTCTATGACCAGTCCCCTTTGCCGCAACGGAATCTGGTTCAAAAGGAGTTCAGGAGATTTCTGGATAACCACGGTAAACCCGTGATTCGATCCTATTTGCCGGATATGTTGAATGTACAACAGGAGATATTTCGCCGGATTTCCGAGAATACGCAGGTTCGCCTGGTGGTTTCGCAGATGTTAACGGACGTCGTTCGCGATCCGGAGTTTCAGCAGCTGGTCACGGATGTGATGAGGGATGTATTCGTGGACAACCAGCGATTGACCGTTACCTTGGAACGGAGTTGGAATAGTGAGGAAGCCAAACGGGCTCTGGAAATCACCAACGCCCGGCTGGAGCCGACCGTGACTCGCATTGGCCAGACTCTGTTCGGTGCACCGGATACCAGCATTACTCCTCGAATTTTCCACGTCCTCAGGAATCGAATACTTTTCAAGGACGATCGCTGGCTCGTATTGCATCTCGTGGGGACTCGTCACGATGCGGGTGGTGATGGAAGTCCCTCAAGGTTTTCGGCCATTCCCGGACAGACAGGAACCGAGAATCCATTTCACGTGCCCCACAGGTCGCCATTTTGAGTGATATGGAAACGCCAGAAACGGGGGTTAACGCCACAGCGAATCTGACGCATCAATATTTGCGATTTGAGCCTGTCGGCGGGCGGAAAGATATTGCTGCATCAAGCCAGTGCCGAATTTCCCACAGACCAGATTACCTTGATCGTCGGTCCCAGTGGCGTGGGCAAGTCGCTGTTGTTGAAGCTGATCGCCGGCATCATGGAGCCGAACGAGACCGGCATTCAGGCTAATGGCGAGATCCTGATCGACGGAAAAACAGCGAGGGCTGGGCAAGCTGGTGTGGTCTTTCAATCGTTTGCATTGTTTGACGAACTCTCCCCGCTGCAGAATGTTGATTTTGCCCGGGCCAATGGAGGTCGTCTCGCCAACCGGATGACGTCCCGGCAGCTACTGGACAAACTCCACATCCCGCTTGACGTTCCGACGTCCCGCTTAGCGGGGGGCAGAAACAGCGGCTGGCGATCGCCCGAACCATCGCCTACAACCCGCCCATTATCGTCTATGACGAGCCGACTTCGGGACTGGATCCGGCAACTGGTCGCCAGGTGGCGAATCTGATCCGTGAAACGCATGATGCCTTCGGCGAAACCACATTGGTTGTCACGCATGACTATTTGTCGTTGACACCCATCGCAGACAATATTTTTCTATTGGACCCCGTTGAGAAAAAGCTGCGACGGGTCAACGAGGTGATTGGGATCGGATTCCGGATAGGCTGCATGCGATGTCCGCGAAAACCCCAGATGGAGTCATGATTCAACGGCCGCTCACGATTCCCGGACGACTGCAGGCCGCAACAACTGACTTTCTGATGGCACCGCCAACTGGGGCTGGTCCCTGGTGGTGGGTTGCCTGAGCCTGATACCGATTTGGAAGAATCCTCTCTGGGGATTTCGTTTCCTGGGGCATTACTGTCGACTCGTTTTCGGTCCCACCGCATGGATCTACCTGTTGTTGGCCGGGATCATCAACGGATTTGTAACGACCTACTTCACATTCAAGTTCTTGCCCTTTGCTTCCTACACTGAGCCGTTGCTGATTGAAGACCTGTTGACCGGTCTGGGATTCGCGACCTATCGAATATTTGTGCCGGTCCTGGCCTGTGTACTGGTTGCCGCCCGTTGTGGCGCCGCCGTGACTTCCGATATCGGTGGCCGGCAATTTGGACATCAGATTGATGCCCTCAAGTCACTGGGATCCAACCCGCGTGCCTACCTGCTAACACCGATACTGTGGGCGTTTCTGCTGGGTATGCCGATTCTGTATGGCGTCTCGTATTGGGGTGCCCGGATGACCAGCCTGATTACGTTTGTCCTGTCCTACCCCGAACGTGGTCCCGATTTCTGGTACCAGTACTTCCATTGAGGCCTGATTTTTCCCGGGCTGGACTGGTATCGGGGGACTGGCTGGCTGCTGGCCAAACTGCTGGTCTGCGGTTTTGGCATGGCACTGATTTCCTATCATGTTGGCCGGCGGCCAAAATTTTCGTCCAGTGATGTTAGTCGCGCCGTTACCACCACGATTCTATTAACTACGCTGTTCGTGCTGATCGTGCACTTCATATTCTCGTTTTACGAGTTTGAAGGGGTGGTGCCCGGTTCCAGAACGGATGTCGATTTGCCGGGACCTGAATAGACGAACGCCGTTGTAGGTTGTTTCGAAAACAAGTGTCGCGTTGCCGTAGCCGTGATTTCAAACAAATGATCAAGACCGCCTGATATTTCGAACCTGGTTACGGGACAGGCAACGGCATTCAACGAACTCGCGACGAATTGCCTAAACCTTCAGTCGTCTCGGTCCGTAGCTTCTTCCGTTTTGACTTTCCTTTGAAAGGAATTGGCCAGGGCTCGGAAATCGGGTATGTAATTGATCGTTTTTTCTGAGCTGACCCATCCGTTCATCAGGTAATGTCGTTTGCCATCAAACAAAGAGACGGAATAGAACTGCAACGGATCATTGGTGGTCAAATCGGTTCCCACGCCCAGAATCTCAAAACCGGGCAGGCCGTCGATCTCGACCTCCTGAAAACTGGAGAGCATACCAATTTTATATCCGGGACCGGGACTCGCCGGATTCCTGGCGATTGCAGCGGGATCGAGCGGTTGGACGGGAACCAACGTTCGGCCTGCCTGAAAAATGGGTACTCTTGAATTGGAGGGAAATCTACCGCTAGGGCGAAAATCAGTTTGTCGATGAAGCCATCCGTCAATTCAAGTCATCCGGGAGTGATGGTGAAGTCGACATCTTGGCCAGGTGGCAATCGTGGACTGTCTGAAATCCGCGTATTCAGGATCGAGCGGAACATGGACTCTCCCACTTCGCTTTCCTTATCCGCATCGAACGTACCCTTGACGATCCACGAGAAATCGTCGTCACCAAAAGTCAGATTGTAACTGGCGAGTACCCGACCGTCCTTACCCTCTGAATTTTCGTTAATCTCGCGGACGGCGTACAGACTCCCCTGCATGCCGCTGACCCTGATCGACTTCAAGGAAACAACTTTCTTTTTCGACGACCGAGAGGAATCCAGGTCGATTTTGAAATGTCCTGTGACGTTCCCAAGGAAAACGGATTAGTCAAATAGTGAATGACGCCAATTTTTTTTTCGTATTCGAATCCCGTGAAAAGCGTGGATCGGCTGCTGTTTGGGGGGCGGTAAACAAGCAGACCCGCCGAAGGCAAATCGATCAGCTCCGATTCCGAAACCGAATCAAAAAGGCGTTCAATATTCCGCTCCATCCGACTACTGATTTCGTTCTGGGTTAACCCCTCTTGAAAGATCGGCAGATAATCTGTCTCCACGTCGACAACTTGATCATTGGCATCCTGATCAAATTCTCCGTCTCTCGACCACAGCCAGAAAGTCCGAGTAAAATCAGCAAAATCACAACAGCAGGTTTTACCATCAGCAGGTTTTCCGGAAGTCATCAAGGAAAGAGGCGGCAGGACATGTCGCCACTTTCAAAAGTCAACCATGGGGTGCAAATTCGTTTTGTGCGAACGCGTGATCCGCCATGGGCCGAATGTAATGTCGTTGAAGGCCACACGATGTCGGTGAAGTCTATTCTGACTGGACCGTTGCCCTTTGCAAGCTGGAAAGGTAACGATCCCTCGGATTCTGATCACGGAACGCTATCGTTGGCCACGGAGAGACCTTCGCAACGATAGGCTAGGGCGTATCGATAATCGACTGAACCGATGATCCTTATAATCCAACTTACTCCGAAAACAGGAAAATCAGATGTCCGTTCAAATGAGATTGCAGCCCAGTGAGTCTGTGGTGGCTCACGTGGCGTCCCGGATCTACGCCGCGTATGTCGTCAGCGGAAAGGTCTCCGATGGAGAAGAGTAGCGCTGGTTGCGGCGGGCGCTGAGCAGGCCATTGAATAGAGGCGGCCGCCGACGACGCCGTCAGCAGCGACGATGAAATGCAGGAATGACAGGCCGTCGTGGCCGTACGGGCCTGGAGCGGTGGAGACGTCAGCGACTTCGTTACAAATCGAATCGGAAGGTCTTTTGCGTTAGCCGCCAAATGCGACTTCCAATCGTCTGGGATCCCGTCCGGATTCGGGCTCGACCCGTACAGCCATCGACAAGCAGATCGTTCACGTTTTCAAACGGCACGGCAACTTGAAAAGTGGCGCTCTGGGGTACGTCCCTGCCGCTTTTGCGTCCCGGACGGTCACCACATCGCCACCGAATGGGCTGGCCAGCACCTTGGGCACGGTTTTTAACATGACGTTGGAAATCGTTTCCGTATTGGCGTGGATGGTCGTGCCCGGCAGCAGGGTTGGAAAAAGTTCGACCGGCTGACCACGACGAACAAATTCGATGTCATTCTGGTCCACCATCAGAACCGCCTCCATCCGTTGCGTATCTGGTACGATCCGCGCCACCACGGTGCTGTGATCGAGAAAACTGCCGATGTTTCGACGTTCCAATGGATCACCATCCCAGGTTTCCAGCTCTCCGGAATCGGATTTTTTGCGTGGCACGGTTGGCGGAGCAATCCACAGCCCGGATAACTCCGCCCGGATTTGCAACTTCTGCAGTTCCTGTTGGCGCTGTTGTAGATCCGCCAGTGCGGATTCCAATTCGGAACGGGCCGATTCCAGGTCCTCCGCCGCGTCTCGGTCGTTACCGGCAGAATGCAAGGCCCGCAGTAGCGTGTCGTATCTGGTCTTGCTGATCCGAATTGCTCCTCCCGGAGCTGAGCAATTGCAGAGCCAATTCATCGTTCTTCAAGTTCAGTATAGGCTGCTCGCGTCGCACGTATTCGCCCTGCTTGACATGCACGCTGCGGACGGTGCCAGGCACATCCACATACACATTTTCGGCCGCCTGAGGCTCAATCGTGAATGGACATCGGACGTAGTGCGGAATGGGGATCAGCAGTATTCCACTGAGGCACAATAACAAAATGATCGCGGACGACGTCGCCCGTGTACGGTTCACGGTTCCAAACCTCCCTGGCACGGTGAAAAAACGGTACGCCTTGCAGTAGCGGCCTCCCCACCAGTCCCCAGATCGCGAATGGCGCAATAAATCGGCCGATCACACCTGCACCGTACGGTTCCAGCAATGAATACAGGAACCAGAAGATGGAAAAAGTGATTAGCCACCGGTAAGCCACTGCCGCGATGCTGTACGGCGCAAATAGCCACTTGTGTCGGTTGGGCAGAAAAGGGTCCGGCCGGGAAGGGATCCCAGCGCCCAAGCTGCCCACTTTGGTTGAAGTATCGACGTGGCCTTCTGACGTAAATTCGGAATCTCAAGCAGGTCGGACAGGATGTAGTAGCCGTCGTATCGCAAGAGCGGATTGCCATTGAATAAAATGGTGCTGACCGAAGATACGAAGACGATATTCAGTGCCAACTGGTTGACGATTCCGGGTTGGCTGAACCACCAGACGAATACGGCCATGGCTGCCAGAATGAACCCACGTACATCCCGGCAGCGGCAATGGCGGCTCGCCGCCACTTGCTGGGAAGCGTCCAGGAATCGCTCACATTACAGTACCGGCAGGGCGTCAAGACCAGCAACATGACGCCCATCTCATGGCACTGGCCCCCAAATCGCTTGCAGGCCAGGCCGTGTCCAAATTCATGAATGACTTTCGTGACGGCCATGACCACCGCCAACCAGATCCAGTTTCCGGCCGCAAAGAATTCATGGAACCGGGGTAATTTGTTGGAAAACTGTTCAATGTGTGTGACCAGCAATCCTCCGGCGGCCAGCCACAGCAGACATGCGAGCAGGAACGTCGGCCAACAGAACAGCCACGATGTCCATCCGTTCAAGGCATTCAGGATCGGGGCGGGATCGAATCCCCTGAATCGAATCGCCAGGATGTTGGACAAACCCGCTTTTCTTTGTTGCCAGGTTTTCCGTTCGGCGCGATGTCGCAGTTCCACGCCCTGCCCTGGCGAATCCGAAATCAGCAGACAGCTGCGGTACAGCATACCTGCGAATTGGTACAGTTCCTGAAGCGTGATTCGTTGTGGCGCAATTCAAAATCGAACATCCGTTTGATATGTTCGGCACTGTTTCGGCCGTTGAACATTTTCGGTAACCCATATTCCTCTTCCTCAAAGCGATAATATTTAAGCGAAATAGGATCCTTGATAACCCAATAGTCTCGCCCCTGGTAACTTTGCCTGAGGATGTTCGCATCCGGACGCATGCGAGGCTGAAAAGCCGGGCTGGCGCTGGAAACGGCGGATTGGTTAGAGGTGGCCGTGGTCATGAATGGCTGGTATTCGCAGAATGGATTTGCGGGAATCTACAGAAAAGAGCCTGTAATCCGCAATCGAAGTCAGGACTGCCAGAACGCCAAAAAAAGAGCGATCGTTGGCGAAACCCAGCGATAGCCAGGTAATTCCGTTTAGCCTAAATCCGGCGGAGCCACCGTGGGTTCATTTCCTTTATTTCCGGTAGCAAGAAACTCGATTGCATCCAAAAGGATGCATGCGTTGTTTGGTTTAACGTGAATCGTCCGGGCTGACGGTTGATAAGCGGTTTTTCGTACAGCCGGTAGGTCTTGTACAGCGAGATTTCTGCGATCCGGTGGGTGTTGCGAATCGACGCCTCGTTTTCCAATCGATCCACGAAAACTCCCACTGCCGGTAGGCACTTCGCAGGCCACGCGTTTTCATCTCCGTGGACAACAAGATGCCGACCCCTTTACGGCGGAAGGCTTCGTCCGCCAATGCAATGACTCGAGTTCGTTTTACCCGAGGCAACCAGAACAGGAACTGCGGGAGCCGGATCCAATCCATCCGGCCCCATGACCAACGCAGGGCCGAATTGATATCGGGCACATTCACGCAATAGCCAACCAGCTGATCCTCCCAATAGGCCACCAGCAGCATGTCGGGACGTAAGACCTTTTTCAGTTGCACGATCATGAAGTCCAGTTCTTCGTCCGTCAACGGAACGAAGCTTCCCACCCGGCCGAACGGACGCGGTTTCCCAGCTCGTTGATCTCCTTCAGCGTCGTTTCCATATTTGCACGCTGCACGTCCACAATCCGTAACTGAGGGTAGCGTTTGAGAATGCGTTGCGACGCGTCGAGCAGTCGTTGTTCTTCAGCGATCACCTTTTCGTAGCTGGTAGCGTAGTCGTACAGGTAGGCATTGAATTGACGACATACCTTCAGCCCACAGCTGATCAGGAGTTGTTCGTAATACTCCGGAGTGAATGCCATCATCACAAATGGCGGGTCGTCATTGCCCGTGACCTGCACGCCGAAATCGCTCTTCATCGACGGATTTACGGGTCCCAATGGACTCGCATCCTTGCCTCAAAAGCCAGTTTTCCGCGGACTCAAGCAGCAAGTTGGCCGCTTCTGGATCATCGAGGCATTCAAAAAAACCGAAGAACCCAACTCGATCCCGGTGATATTCGTTGTGAAGATCGTCCTTGATGGCAACGATTCAGCCAACGACCACGTTATAGCGTGAACAGAGAAACGCCTGGCAACGCGCATGCAGATAGAACGGATGTTTGTGCGTATCGAGCACCGTTCGTTCCATAAAACGCAGCGGGAACACAGCATGAAAGTTATGCCGGTAAATCGTCCGACGCAGGTTGAAAAACCGTCGCCAGTCCCGCCTGGATTGGACGGGCAAAACAGCCAGTCGGCCGGACACCGCGGTCATGGGTCAGGCGATCGACCGTTGCTGTATCGCCGCATTGCCCTCGTGAAGTGGAATTCGTCGCGACAGCGATCAAGGCATTCACCAATTGTCTCATTTGATCCGGCGTGTGCAACGCGCGGCGGTCATACGGACGATGGTGGTGCCGTAGGGAACGGCGGGATACATCACGGCGTTGACCAGGATCTGGTGTTCGTCCTGTGACATCCTGACCGCCTGCAGTGCCGTCAAACCCGCGTGAAAATGGATGTTACCGCTCCCTGCGGATTGCCAATATTGAAACCGGCTTCTCGCAATCCATCCCGCAAGGTGTCAATGTTCTGCCACAGTTGTTGACGGCGTTCCGGCATGGCCTGCATCAGCTCCAGAGACTTTCGCGTGCCGGCGACCAGTCCTGCCGGTAATGCCTTGGTCAACATGAAGCCGGGTGAGACGTGTTTGACGAAATCCAGTACCTTCCTGGGCCCGCACAAGTAGCCGCCAAATGTACCGAAGGCTTTGGCAAACGTGCCCCCGTGCAGGTCGACTTCGTCCTCGACGCCAAATAATTCGGGCGTACCGCGACCGTTTTCACCCAGTACGCCCGTACCATGGGCATCATCCACAAACAACTGCGCCTTGTATTTGTGTTTCAGTCGAACCAGCTCGGGCGGCGGGGCCAGATCTTCCGTCATCCCGTAAACTCCATCTACGGCAATCAGCTTCGGTTGTTCCAGCGGACAGCTTTTCAGCTGATGCTCCAGGTCGTCCAGGTCGTTGTGACCAAACCACGTCGCTTCGCCCTTGCACAATCGCGCTCCATCGTGCAGGCATCCGTGGGCATACGTTTCCACAAACACGCGTTCCTTACGACCAACCAGACACGCAATCGAACCGGACATGGCGGCCAAGCCCAGATTGAAGACCACGCGCCGATTCGGTCCGACGAAATTCCGCCAGTTCCTGCTCCAGGAGTAGATGCTCGGCCGTGTTTCCCGTCAACGGTCACACACCCAGAGGTGTGCCCAGTCCGTTGACGGCCGTGACTTCGGTTTCTGCCCGAATGACATCCGGATGCGTCGCCAATCCCAGATAGTCGTTAGTCGCGACCTGCAGGTAGTCTCGCCCGTCGATAGTAACGTTTGGAAGGCAGTTGGTAATCGGAAATTGTCGGAAAAAGACGCCATGGGACGATTCAAAATTGTCCCCGGAAGTTTTTTCATGCGTACCCAGAACTCATCACACTTGTCAAATATATCTGGCATCGTAGCGCTGCAATAAAGGGTGGGTAAACGGGCTTCGGGGAAACGGAGTGGCCGGCACAGGGAAACTCTCCGTTAGGGATTCGCCTTCAACCTCAAAGTTGCTAATCCGGTTTCATGGATTGCGGAATCAGTCTAGCTGCATTTGACGCTTTTGAAAATGCAGTATTTGAATGACGAGCTTGATGGCTACCGGGTCGATGAACGTGGATGCAACTGACGATCCAGTGCACAAAAGCCCCCTGTCTTCCATCGACTAACGAGCACCCTTCACTTTAAACACTCACAGGTTGTCAAGCGAATACCGGACTTCGCATGGCCTCAGCGGTCGGCTCGAGATCAGGCCACGGCACGTTCCTGGACCGCGTTGGTTTTATAAATTGGAGGGTTTTCTCCCGATTTCTGCAGGTTGCCCCGGAACAGTTTACCGGCCGGGCCGGCCAGAATGGCCGGCAACAGGAACAAGTCACCAACCAGGGCCGCGAACAACAGGATGAACAGGAGACGTGAAAAACGGACCGTGGGCATGAAATCAGCAAACATGAATGCGGCCACACCCAGTCCGCAGATCAGGGTCGTGTCAATCATCGGCTTGGCACAGTGTTCGAAGGCGAATCGTATCGAGGACAGCCGTGAACGGTCCTGCAAAACGCCCCGACGGTACCACGTCAGAAAGTGGATGGTGCCGTCGACGGCGAAGTTCCAAGGCGACGCTGGCGGTCGTTGCCGCCACGATTTCGACCGGCAACCCCATCCAGCCCATCGCACCAAACACGACGAGAGGCGGGAATATATTCGGAATCATGGCGACCAATCCCGCGGAAACTGCGAAGCACCAAAACCAGAACCGCCGATATCAACAGGAACGCCGTGATAAAACTGTTTCTCAGATCCTTCAGAATCTGATGCTGCGGCCCATGGTAGAACAACGGTATGCCGCCAGTGAATCGGGCCGATACGCCACCTTGCGGCGACAAGTCTGGCGATTTCATCGTTGACCCGCGTTTCCACGTCGTCCAGAAGCTTGCCGTAATCCATGTTACTGAGGGCCGGCACTCGCAGACTCATTCGCCAAAATCGATGATTGCCTTCCGTTTGAACCAGATTGGCATCGACCAGTTTCTGAAGGTCGTTTTCCCAACGATCAATGGTTACCTCAGACTTCAGTCGACTGGTAAGACTTCGCGACTTCGAGAGCTTGGGCTTGAATGTCGCTGCTGAAAGTGAGGCCGTGGCAATCCCGTCCTGGATCAAATCACGCTCAAGCCGTTCAACCAATAACATCTGTTGCCAGGAGGATATATCACTGGCAACGTCAAATCCCCAGCACCACTTCCAGAGGTACCAGTGGCCCGAGGTTGGCTTCCAACCAGGCGTAGTCCTGAATGATCTTGGTTCGATCAGAGAAACGGTTCTGAAGATTGACCGATCCCTTCAGGAATGAAATCCCGAAACTCAGAATCAACAACATCACGAGGGCCGGGAAAGTAACCAGCCAATGATGCCTGCAAACGCGATGAACCAATAGCGACGTCAGATCACTAACTCCGGTCTGTCCTTCGCGGCGTGTCCTGTGCTCACCTGCGGAACGGCGGCTGATACGTCCTCGCAGCTGATACATCACGGCTGGCATCACCAGCAGAATGACGGGCAAACTGGCAACAATTCCAATCGCGGAATAGATACCGAACATGCGAATGGGTGTCACCTGGCTTGCGGCCAGAGATGCCAGACCGATGGCTGTGGTGACCGCAGACAACGTCACAGGGACCGCGCCATCCCGCAGAGCCCGGTCGGCGGCGTTCCTGCCTTCCCCGTCCTTGACCGCTTTGCGGTAGTAATTGGCCATGTGGACCGAAGCCGAGACGCCCAAAATAAAAATCAGCGTGGGCATCATCACCATCGTCAGATTCATCGTGCCTCCGGTCCAGTACAGGATCGAGAGACTCAGGAAGGCACAAATCAAGGAGAAGCCGAGGACGGCGAGCGAAATGGCAAAGTCCTTCAGTCGAATCCAGCTGAGCACGAAAACGATGACCACGGTCATCCACATGAAGGAGTCCGGCGCCCAGCGACTTTCCACGTCGATCACCGCCGCATCGACCGTCGGCCCAGCCAATTTCAAATCGGACGGCGGCAGTTCGAAGTCTTCCGAGGCTGTTCGATAGACCTCGTTGACGACTTCCGTACGGCTTAAACCCAATGGGCTACTGGGAAAAGCCATCACACAGGTGGTGCGATCATCGGGGCCGATCATCAGCCCGCGGATGCGTCGCTGAGCTTCACGCGAACCAAGACCCATCGATTCCAGGCGATCGAGCGTGGAATGGGCGGTGATCACCTGATCGAAGATGTTTCGGCCTTCATCCGTCTTCCGATTCTCCAACAGAAAACGGAATTCGTTGACTTGTTCAGCCCCAGTTGGCAACCTGCCCAGCTGGCAACGATCATCTCGTCGACGCCAAATCGTTCAATGAACCAGTCTAATCCTGCCTGCCGCGAAATTCTTCGGCAACCACTGCTTTACGTTGTTTGAATGAACCTGAAGTGAATTGATTGCCGCCATGATGACCGGCGATAGAAAAACGGCGGCAAAACAGATGATGGGAAAAGACCACGTTGCCAGAAACGAAGGACTGCCGTCCCCGCCTAGCGAATTCTCTGGTAGTCTTTCCTGGTTCTGCGAGTTACGCCCGTGCAATCAAGCAAATTTGAATCCGTTCGAGAACCAGAGCTGGCCAGTCGGCTGTGTTGTGATATCCGCTGGATTCAGATGCCCAGGCCGAGTGGACCGTCCGTAACAGAACGGTTGCTCCTGAAACAACTGGAAAAGACAGCGGTAAATAACCTTTGAATCGTCCCGGCCACGTTGGGTCGACAGGGAATCGCAGCAAATGACTCGATTTTGGAAATACCGGCAGCGGCTGAAACGGCTCCCCCACCGAAGCCCGGTAATATAGGCGAATCCCGTAGAAAATGACAGTCGCCGCGGTCGAAATCAAGCCCGACCTGTAAAGGCGAAGGATCCTGTCTCGAATTCAGGTTAATGCGGCCCGCAAGCTTGGACACGGAATCGGACCAGGCTTGAATCTTCTCAATCGAAGTTCGGAATAACTTTCCGGCAGACTTGTTGCGGTAAGTCGTCAGGCGACTGGCAATCTGGCCTGCGTGTCAATTCAGGGCAGACCGTCCTTTAGTAGAACAGATTACCCTTGCCCAGGTCGACATCGCCGACCATGTGGAAGTGGTTATGGTCGATGTACAACACTTCCGCTGCGTCCTCATCGACGATGGTATGCGGAATTGGCCATCCGACAATCGTACGCTCTTCATAGAACACAGTACACTTGTAATGCACGTGGTGCAGCTGTACCGGTCCGATCAAAGGCACGACGCGGGGCGGATCGACGTAATCGGCAATCTTCTCTTTTACGATCGTGACATCGTTCGGCTGCTTCTCGTACAGAAAGGGGAAGCCCCCCTGCACGCTGTTGGCTCGTTCCAGAGCCCACCAGACTTCGTCGTCGCTCGGCGGATCCAGTCCTTCGACCGGACCGCCAGCGGTCAGAAGGCCCCAGGATGGGAACGCGAGCGTATCTTTCATGGATATATGCCTCGTCTTCCCGCAGTTTCTGCCAGTATGGCGAAACCGGAACGGGCACGCTGAAAATTCCCAAAAGTGAACCGCAGCACCGTGAAACATCCCGTATTCATCGAAATCAGGCCGGCGACGACCAGCAACCGAAGAAGCGAGTTTTACAGGTCCAGTTGTTTCGCATCACAATTCCTTCTGTGTGCATACCCAAATCGCAGCATTTACGCTTCTGAGGTTAGTATCGTGATAAACTGCGTTGGACTTGCGGATTTTTGCGGTGATTCCGGGAAGATCCGGTGTGCTCGATTGCTGTCACTTTCCCGCCAGCGACGTTTGCCGGCCCGTATTTCGATGCTTTGAAATGCCGTGGGTGGCTGGTGCGAACCGTTCGGGAAGCGGCCCGAAATTAACTACCCCATCGGTTCTGGCTTTTCAAATGGCAGCGTGTTCCAATAATAATACAGAGCACAGAGCAGCTATTTCCAGGGGTTAAGGCGGTAAAGATGAACAAAGATCGGATGGTAACGATATTTGACACGACATTACGTGACGGGGAGCAATCACCTGGTGGCAGTATGGACCAGGCCGCCAAAATGGAGATGGCTGCGGCGTTGATCGAATTGGGCGTCGACGTGATTGAAGCTGGATTTCCGATTGCGTCACCAGGGGATTTTGAAGCCGTTCGCGAGATTGCGTCCAGTTTTCGCGGGCGGAGATCTGTGGATTAGCCCGGGCCACGACCAGGATATTGATCGTGCCTGGGAAGCGTTGAAACAGTCGATGATCCAAGGATTCACGTTTTCCTCGCGACCAGTGCGATCCATCGGGAATACAAACTCAAGATGACTCCCGAAGAGATCATCGCACGTTCGGTTTAAGGTGTGCGTCGTGTCAAGAGTTACTGCGCGAGCGTCGAGTTTTCGCCGGAGGATGCCGCCCGAACGGAGACAGACTTTTATGTCGTGTTGTCGAGGCTGTCATCGAGGCCGGGGCAACGACGGTCAACATTCCTGATACCGTGGGCTACGCCACTCCGCGCAAATGGGATCTGTATCAAGTCTTGTCGATCGCGTTCCCAATATCGACAAAGCGGTCATCAGCGTGCATTGTCACAATGATCTGGGCTTGGCGGTTGCCAATAGCCTGGCAGGGATACAAAACGGTGCCGGTCAGATCGAATGCACGATCAACGGCATTGGCGAACGGGCGGGCAACTGTTCGCTGGAAGAAGTCGTAATGGCGATGAAGACTCGCACTGACGCGATCAATGCGACACGAGGATCCACACCGGACGATTGGTGCCGACCAGTCGTCTGGTGATCGCATGACCGGAATGCAAGTGCACGCAACAAGGCGATTGTCGGACGAACGCGTTTGCTCATGAAGCCGGTATCCACCAGGACGGCATGCTAAAGGAAAGAACGACGTACGAAATCATGCGTCCCGAAGATGTGGGTTTTCTCAGGACCGACCTGGTACTGGAAAAACACAGCGGACGCGCCGCGTGGTGAATCGCGCACGCCAATTGGGCTACGACGTGCAAGGGGAACCATTGAAGGAATTGTTCGTCGCTTTCAAGAAACTTGCCGACGAAAAGAAAGAGATTTATGACGACGACATCGTAACGCTGATCGAACAACAGATCCACGGTACCACCGAAGACGAGTGGCGCGGCGAAAACTACGAATTCCGTTTGAATTCGGATGGACGTAATCTCGTCGTGCTGACCATGGCCAAGGGTGGCGAATCGAAAGTGGGGGAATATAACCACTCGAAAGGACCGTTCAGTGCTGCCTTCGCCGCGGTGCAGGAAATTACGGGCCTGGAGATAATGCAAGTCGTTCGAATTCCAAAACGCGTCGCTGGGAGACAGGGCTTACGTAACGGTGGAAATGGAAGTGGAACACGACGGCGAGGTTTTTCGTGCCCGGGGTACTGCCCAAAACAGCCTTGAAGCGGCGCTGATGGCTTTCGCCGGCGCGGCCAATCGGATCGAAATTCGAAAGAAGGCGGCGGCCGACGGACTAACCATTTAAACGACCGAAGTCCCGTTTTGCCATGACAGATTGTCGATTCGCACGGATCGTACATGGTAAGCGGATGGCTTCCCAGGCGATTTCGCGAGACGGCCAATGCCGGCGGTCGAAAGGAAGCTGCTGAAGTTTCTGTTTGAGCATGGGGCACATGGCATGGTGAACCGTGAGGGGCCGATGATCCAGACGTTTTGCCGTCGGCAGCTTGCGATCAACGCTCTGGTGGGTCGATTGGGCTTTGGTTGATACGGGCTCTAATTTCCGAAGACGAAATGTCCATAGCGAAATGCGTACGGGGAATGAAGAGGCAGAGGTCCGCGAATTCACTTTGAAGCCGGATCCGGGAGCGATCGTAAAATGCGTCGCCAATTTTTCTGCCAAACACCAGAAACCGGACATTCTGTCGCCGGAAGATATGGACCAGCTGGTGCATTTTCTGATGCGTTGGAAGGTAGTCTGGATCCACAATCCGCAGCAGAGTATCGGATCCTACCGCAAATACGGATCCGGGAAAGAGTTGGGATTTTTGACCGAACTTCGGGGTGTTGGTCACGATTACGCCGTACTCGGAAAAGTTCTGTCGAAGTCGATCGACCAGCTCGTCTGCTGTCAGCCCCGCTTTGTCGACGTTTGCCAAGCTGATCTCGAACCAGCATGGGCGACTACAGGTCTCGGCCGCGATCCGAGCCATTTCCAGGTGGCCGGCGTGCAGCGGGTTAAAGGAGCCGGGCAACAACGGTGAGCCCGGGCGCGGCACAGGCTCCTGCCACTTGCCACCGGGCGTCTGGGCAATGACGAAATTCGGCTGGGCAGCATTGGCAAGATGTTGGTGCCATTGCTGCCATCGTTGATAGGAAGCGGCCTGAGAATCCATTACTTTGCCAATTGCTCGATCTGTTGGTTGCCGGTAAACTACGGCTTGGAATCCGGTATGGAACCGGTACGAATTGCTTTGTTACTCTTTTTGATCATCTGGCAGCGGCGATCCTGATTCAAGGATAGCTGTCGTTTCGACGACTGCTGGCAGAATGGGTTGGAGGCCTGATGGCTAATTTAGTTGAAAATCTCGTAGAGGCGGGAGTGCATTTCGGGCACCGCGCCAGCCGCTGGAACCCGAAGATGCGACCGTATATCTACGGTAAACGCAATCAAATTCACATCATTGATGTTCGTGAAACCGTCCGTGGTCTCTTGCGAGCGAAGAAATATGTTGCTCAGGTAACCGCGGGCGGCAGTTTGGTGCTGTTTGTCGGAACCAAACGGCAAGCGGGTCCGGCCGTACAGCGTGAAGCCGAACGTTGCGGAATGCCGTTTGTGAGCGAACGCTGGCTGGGAGGTGCTCTGACGAACTTCCGTACCATTCGCAGCCGGATGACGCGGCTGGAAGAATTGGAGTCGATTCGTGGTGGCGACGAACTTCAGAAGTACTCCAAAAAAATGCAGTCGTCTCTGAATCGCGAGTATCGCAAGATGTATCGCAACCTGAACGGCATTCGGACGATGAACCGTCTTCCAGAATGCCTGGTGGTCGTTGATCCGCGAAAGGAGAAAAACGCGATTCGTGAAGCCCACTGTCTGGGCATTACGACGTGTGCGTTGATCGATTCCGATTGCGATCCGGACGACGTGGATTTACCTATCCCCGGCAATGATGATGGTATTCGTTCGATCGAGATGATTCTGTCCCATGTCGCGGATGCGGTCCTTGCCGGCAAACAGAAATTGAAGGCCAGCAAGGAAGGCGCGGACGATGGTGAACAGGCAGCGGTCAGCGAAACGTCGGATGACAGCAAGCCGGCGGATGCGGAAGCGACGGAAACCGTCAGCTGATCGACTTGGCAACCCCAGGGAACACATATGCCGTCGGTATGTACCGGCTGCTTCCTGCATTTGAACCGATCGACGCCGACCGATCGGCTTTCGGTGATTCAAATGACTCAATGAACGCTCTGTATCCAGCCGTTGGTTGGCAAAAAATTATGGAACGGATGGCACAATCCGGGTGACACAGTTTTTCAGGAATTAGAAATCGATGACAACTATCACAGCTAAAGAAGTAAGCGAATTGAGAAAGGCCACCGGGGCCGGCATGATGGACTGCAAGGAGGCGTTGAAGGAATCCGATGGCGATTACGATCGCGCACTGGAATTCCTCCGCAAGAAGGGGCAGAAAGTTGCCGCCAAACGTGCCGACCGTGATGCCAATGAGGGCGTGGTGGTGACGGTGACCAATCATGACGGTAACGAGGGTGTCGTTTTGGCGCTCGGTTGTGAAACCGATTTTGTGGCCAAGAACGAGGAGTTCATTGCCTTGGCCAACCAATTGGCCGAACTGGCCATGGAGAAGGAACCGGCAACGAAGGAGGAGCTGCTGGCGCTGGAAATCCAGGGGACTCCCGTCAGCGAAATTCTGGTTGCGCTGACCGGTAAAATGGGTGAAAAAGTCGAAATTGCCGATTACCACAAACTGGCTGGCGCCAACATTGCCAGTTACATCCACTCCGGCAGCAAGATTGGCGTCGTCGTCGCGTATCAAGACGGCGGTAAGGAGGGTGCGGATCAGTTTTTCCGAAGTCTGGCCATGCATATTGCCGCCATGAGCCCCTCGATTCTTCATCCGGAAGAATTCGATCCCGATTTTGTCGCCAAGGAAACCGAGGTGATTCAGGCTCAGATCAAGGCCGAGAACGAACTGAATGAGGCCGAGAATCTGGGTAAGGCAATCAAGGAAATCCCGCAATTCGTCAGCAAGTTGCAGTTGACTCCAGAAATCCTGGCTCAGGTAGAAGAGAAAATCAAAGAGGAATTGAAGGCGGAGGGTAAACCGGAGAAGATCTGGGACAAGATCCTGCCAGGCAAATTGGAGCGGTTTATCACGGATAATACCCGGCTTGATCAAGAACAGTGTCTGTTGAGCCAGAAGTTCGCGTTGGATGACAGCAAGACGGTTGAGGTGGCCATTCGTGACTTCAGTCCTGACGCACGGATTGTGGCATTCAAACGCGTCGCCGTAGGCTAGTCGTTTGTAGGTGGTCAATTTTGATTCTCGTTCTGACGTGGCGTCTGCCGGTTCCTCTGGCTTGGGTTTAAGGCGATGGTTAGGTGGTTCGACCGCGGTGGTTCGACCGCGAATTTACGTACCCGTGCCAGTCGCAGAGCCAGGTTTTCGGGGCTGGATGAAACACCCGTTCAAGTTCGTCCGCGGAAATGCGTGATCCGTCGACGCTGTTATTATGAAGAATTGTGTACCCGTCTCCCGATTGCTTCCGCGCTGGTCAATAACGGTGCGTAACCCAGGGATCTGCAATAACAACGGCCGCTGAGGTTTACATTTATGTCTGCAGAAGCCCGCTACCAGCGCGTCATCCTGAAACTTTCGGGAGAGAGTTTTTGTCCGCCCGGTGAAGGCGGCATTTCCATGGACGAAGTGGTCCACATAGCCCGGGAGATCAAGGATGCGCGGGACCTGGGATGCGAGATCGCCGTCGTGATTGGCGGCGGTAACATTATCCGCGGCAGCCAGTTCACCGAGCGAAACGATGTGATTGACCCGTCGACGGCCCATTACATGGGCATGATGGCGACCATCATTAATGGATTGGCGTTGCAGGATGGCCTGGAATCTGTCGGATGCGATACCCGGTTGATGAGCGCGATCAAGATGGACGGCGTGTGTGAGCAATACATCCGCCGGCGGGCGCGGCGACATCTCGAAAAAGGCCGGATCGTGATACTGGGAGCTGGTACGGGAGGGCCGTTTGTGACTACGGACACCGCTGCCGCGCTGCGGAGTATGGAGCTGGGCGCGAACATCCTGCTGAAAGCGACTCGAGTAGATGGTGTGTTTGACGACGACCCGGAGAAAAATCCAGAGGCCGTACTTTACTCCGAACTGGAATACAGTACGGTGCTGGAAAAGGGGTTGAGGGTGATGGATTCCACCGCGATCTCGCACTGCATGGAACACCATATGCCGCTGATGATTTTCAACTACAAACGGGAAGGCAACATCAAGCGAGCGGTGGCCGGCGAGAAAATCGGTACCACCGTTCAGTGAAGTTGGAACCGCGTTGCCATGAGTAAACAGGGGTCTGGAGGCAAAAATGTCCGGAGATGATATCCTGCTTGATACGCAGGAACGAATGGAGAAAGCAATCGAGGTACTGAAGAAAAGCCTCAGCGGGATTCGTACGGGTCGCGCCAATCCGGGGCTGGTCGATTCGCTGCGGGTTGAAGTCTATGGTTCACCGACACCCATTAAACAGATTGCTGCCGTGGGTGCCCCGGAACCGACTCAGATCGTGATTCGTCCCTACGATGCCAATACCATCAAGGATATTGAAAAGGCGATTGTGGCCAGTGACCTGGGCTTTAACCCGCAGAATGATGGTCGCGTCATCCGCATCAACATTCCGCCCCTGTCGACCGATGTTCGCAAGAAAATGGTCTCGCGGATCAAGGAATTGGCGGAGGAGGCCAAAGTTGCCATCCGCAATATTCGTCGCGATGGAAACAAAGCGGCGGATCAGTCCCAAAAGGATAAAATCCTCAGTGAAGATCAACGCGATGATATCAAGGATCAGGTTCAGGAATTAACAAAGAAGTTTGAAGAACACGCTTCCGAAGTCGCGAAGGCCCGCGAATCGGAGGTTATGGAAGACTGATGGAATCGAGGTTGGGCGGTGAATGAAGTCGTTTCCGGCTAATCCGCACGCCGGCGACCATGAGAACGGCAGGCCACCACCTGCTTTGGTGTTTGGTCCTGCCACGACCAAGAGCGGGGGTGCGTTGCGGCGATTGTGTCGTGCGGAATTTTGCAGTCGCAGCGTCTCGACTCGATCCGTTGCCGTTTCAGATTTTATGTTGATCGCACAGCCCGGTGGAACGGTAGCCGCCTAGCGACAGATCTAGTCGAAAGATGCACTTGCTTGCGCTGCGAGCTTGTAATGGTGCAAGACAATTTCTAGAACGGCAGGGTCATTTCCATGTCATGAGGATCGCGCAATCCTTCGCCCAGTTTCTTCAGGGCTTCGGTTTCGATTTGACGGACGCGTTCCCGAGTCAGGCCCAGTTTCTCACCAATTTCCTTGAGCGTGTGGGGCTCGCTGTCCTGCAGACCGAAACGCAGACGAAGCACGGTCGATTCACGATCGTCCAGGTCATGGATCATTTCGCGAATCCGGTTCAAGACGTCGGACTCCAGCAATTCATCTTCCGGCGTTCGCATCCTCTCGTCCATGACCATTTCTCCCAACGACCAGCCGGCATCGGATTGGTCGGTAGTGGGAGCCGAATTGTAGATTTGAATGGCCTTTTTGATGATCGGCAGTTTGCGTTTGGGAAGACCCAGAACGCGTGCCGTTTCTTCGGGCGTCGGATTCCGCCTCAGTTCATCGGTCAGCCGAATCGTTGCTCTGCGCCATTTGGATAGGAGTTCCACCATGTACGCTGGAATGCGAATGGTCTTGGCGGAATTGATCAACGCCCGTTTGATCGACTGTTTGATCCAATAGCTGGCGTAGGTGCTGAATCGAGTTCCCATCGTAGGGTCAAAACCCTCCACGGCTCGCAGCAATCCCAGATTGCCCTCTTCAATCAGGTCTTGCAATCCCAGGCCTTTGCCGGTGTAACCGCGAGCAATATTAACGACCAGCCTCAAATTGGCACGGACCATGCGGTCGCGGGCTCGAACGTCGCCCTCGGCAATCCGGTGGGCGAGGTCTTTTTCCTCCTGCGCGGTCAGCAGGTTCGTTTCGTTGATTTCGCGAAGGTATGTTTCCAAAGGAGTCTGCAGGGTGGACGTACTTTTTCCTTTGGACATTGCTGCCTTCAGATCCGCCAGTTCTTCGTTTCGAAACTCGTTAACATCTTCCATCAGCGGATCGCTTCCGTTTTGAATGTAAATGATGATTTCCGTAACCTTGTCTTCGGAAACTGGTTGCTTGACTCTGCAGGCCGGGAAAGATCTGTCGATTTAATTGGAGTTTGCAGGTTATGCGTTTGCATCGGCTTTTTCGTCTTATGCTGCGGCTGCGGTCCGATATGCCATAGGAGAGCGGTATTTTTCATAGGTTTGGCCTGCCACGCTTGCCTGCAGTCTGTCGAATCTCATCGACCATTCACTCCGGTCAGACGTGATCAAATGCAAACGGCAAGAATCCTGGCATGGTTGCGACAACGCGGACATTAGTGACATTCGTTTGCTGCCTGAACGATGGGATGACTTGGCAACGGCCAACGAACAGCCATGGGTTCACCCGGCGGTCGGGGGGCGGCGGTTCGGGTTGTATGGCCCAGATTCAATCGTCCGCTGGCAACCCGGATGCGTAGCGCTGGAATCCGTCAGCTTGTTCCAATCTCTGAGAATTTTGCGGATCGCGAGCATGGTCGATTCATCAACTGCTGTCAATTTCGGGGGCAGCTCCCTGCCGGCTTGCGATCCATCGACCGCCGGATCAGCAGTCGATGGTTCGACAGCAATTCCACCTGTGCCTGAACGGCAACACCATGCACTGGAAGTAAGACGGGAAAATGGATAAGTTCCCAGAGCGGTTATCCGTCTTGACGTTTTCAAGTAACTCGACGCCTGTCGGTCCACCGTTCGTGATCTGGCTTGACTTGTTTGTTGGCCCGTGCTAATCAGGGTGAAAAATAGCTTTAACCCGTTTTAATCGGTCACCACGGATGGGACTGTTGAGCGAAAATCAAAACTTGCAACGATTTGCCAACGCGCTGATGATCGGTCTGCTTTTTGTCGTGGAAGTAACGGCACAAAGGCCAAGATTTCCAGACTATTATCCGGTAGCCGCGCCGGTGCAAGCGCCCACCTATCCACCGGTTGTTCAGGATCCCGCGGTCTTGCCGGGCGTTGTGCAGCCCGCAACCATGGCGCCACCACCTGCGCAAGTTATTGCTCCCCCATTTGATCCATTTCAATCCGCGGTGCAGCCTCTGCCATTCGCCACGCCGGCCGCCAGTGGGGCCCCGGTGCTGCCCTACGGGGCGGCAACCGGCTATCAGGCTGTGCCACCGCTACAGCCTCAGGGGAATCGTTTCCCTCGCACGCCACAGTCCGGTCAGTTTGTACAGTACCTTCGCGACGACTGGGTACCGCGCGTTTTCGAACGGCCTCGCATTCGGTACACCTTTCTGCCCGGCAATAACGGCAACGAATTACAGATCAATGATATCGAAGTCGCCACCACCTTCACCTTACAATCTTTCCTGTTTTTTCAGCAGCCGATCCGGTTTTCGCCGGGTTTTATTGCTCATTTCTGGGGTGGTCCGCAGACCGACGGTGAATTCGGTACCGGCTGGGAGCTTCCCGCCAGAGCCTATAGCGGCTACATCAGCCTGGAACACATAACCGATCCCTGTGCCAACTTTGGCATGGAAACCGATTTCACGGTCGGTTACTACTCTGACTTTCAGAATGGCAATTCCGACAGCGTCCGTTACACGGGTGTCGCGTTGGGATGGTTTCGTCTCAATCGGACGAATATTTTCAAAATCGGCGTCGAGTATTTTGATCGTGTCGGTTTGAAACTGCTGCCGGCCATTGGCCTGTTTATTCAGCCAACCCCGGACCTCCAGATTGACCTCTACTTTCCCCGACCACGCATCTCGCAACGGATTCCCAGCACCTGTTGTCGCCAGTTATGGAGTTACATGGGTGCTGAAATAGGCGGTGGCAGTTGGACCATGGATCGCGATAACGGATTCGGCGTCTTTGGCGACCAGGTCGACATCAATGATACTCGCGTTTTTCTGGGACTCGAATCAGTCGGTCAGGGCGGACTGTATTCATTCGTTGAATTTGGGTATGTGTTCAGCCGGGAACTGGTCTCCCGGGTTCAAATGCCCAGCCGGCAACTGGACCTGCAGGATACCTTCATGTTGCGGATGGGTGTAGCATTCTAAGTCGCAGGTGACCAATACCACAACGATGCCTGGCAGCTGACAAAATGCAGAAGGATCGCATGGGCGAAGATGCAAACCATCCAACCGAATGTTGGCATATTGAAGTTCAGAGCACCACCAGCGTGTGACATGCGTCAAGCTTGCGATCCAGGCATGAATGCGGCTCGACGGTTCAGGCTGGTTCGCGGGCATCACCCCCAACCGCTTCAGGCCGTTTCGCCGCGCAACGCCTTGAACACGGTTGCTTTCGGATTGGTGAATGCGGAGTACAAATCGCAGGCTTCCTGATACAATTGCTCCTGGGCGCGAATTCGCTCTCCGTCGACCGCAATCACTGGCTGGTAGATCCCCTCGGAATTCAGTTTTCGGGCTCGTACGCTGTCATTGAAGCAAGCGTCCATCGACCGCAGCAGTTGTCGTTTGCAGTCACCGTCCTCGACCGGAACCAGCAACTCCGCTCGGCGATCAAGATTTCTGCCCATCCAGTCGGCGCTGGAGATGAAAACCAGGTCGTCGCCTCCGTGAACGAAGTGGACGATCCGGGAGTGTTCGAGGAACCGATCGACGATACTGGTCACCTGAATATGCTCACTGATTCCGGGTAAACCCGGTCGCAGACAACAGATCCCGCGAATATTCAAGCGGGTTTTCACGCCCGCTTGCGACGCCTGGTACAGCGCGTCGATGATCGACGGGTCGACAAGAGAGTTAAGTTTGGCATTGATCCCACAGGCGCCACCACGTTTGGCGTTTTCGATTTCGACCTGAATCAGCTTCAGCAGGGAATCCTTCAAATCAATGGGAGCCGCTGCCAGCTTCATCATCGGCTGGGGCACGGAAAGTCCCGTGATGGCGTTAAAAAACACAACGGCGTCGGTCCCGAGCTGTTCGTTATTGGTGAAGAAGCTGACGTCACTATAAAGCCGGGCGGTGGATTCATTGTAATTGCCGGTACCGAAATGAACGTATCGCTGGATGCCCCGAGATTCGCGTCGCACCACAATGCACATTTTGCAGTGGGTCTTCAGTCCCTGCACGCCATAAATCACGTCGACCCCGGCCTGTTCCAATTGCAAAGCGCCGAAGATATTGCGGGCCTCATCGAATCGGGCTTTCAATTCCACGATTGCCGTGACCTGTTTGCCGTTTTCGGCGGCTTCGATCAACGCATCTATCACCTCACTGTCACGACTGGTCCGATAGAGCGTCTGTTTGACGGCAATCACGTGGGGATCCTGTGCAGCCGTTCGCAGCAGGTTGATCACGGGAGCAAAAGCCTGATACGGATGGATCAGGATCCGATCCGCTTTCGCGATGGTTTCGAAAATGCTGCCGCTGCCGGCAAAATCAGGAGATGGCTGGGGCGGCCAGGGTTCATCCTTCAATTCCGGATAGCCCGGGATAGACGCCAGTTCGAACAAGGCCGACAGGTCAATGGGACCTTCGATCCGGAACACCTGTTCGTCACCGCATTCCGTTTCGGATTGGAGAAACCGTGGCATATCCGGGCTGGCGGAGGCCGCGATTTCCAACCGCACGATCTCGCTGACTTTCCGTTTCTCCAGCATCTCCGTCGTCTCTTTCAAGAGATCTCGCATGGCGTCTTCCGCCAAAGCAATATCAGCATTTCGGGTTACCCGGAAGGCAGCCCATTCCCGGATCTGTTGATCCGGAAAACACTGATCGAGAAACATGCCAATGACATCTTCGATCAACATGAACTGGAACCGTTTCTCACCCGGCAGCTTGATCAGCCGGGGCAATGAGGGACCGATGGAGATGACCGCGTAGCGATCCGCATCTTCGTCCGTGTTCATGCCGTGCTCGCCGATCGCCTGTTCCGCCCGGTAGTTCATACGCACGCAAACGCAAAGTCGGGCCTGGGCCATCAGAGGAAAGGGCTGTCCGCGTTCAATCGCGATCGGCGCGATCACCGAGGCGATCTCCCGCGTAAAGGTCTGTTGCAGTTCCTGGTGTTGTTCGTCGGTCAGATCATCGGGTTGCAAACGAACAACGCCCTGCTTGGCCAAAGCGGGTAACAACTGCGACAGCAGGATCTTTGACTGTACTGCGTTCATGCGATGCACCCGTTTCGTGATCGCTTGCAACTGCTGCGAGATGGTCATCCCGGATATATCCGTCCGGTCAGCGCCAGCCGAATTGGCCAGACTGAGACCACCGACTCGGACCTTGAAAAATTCGTCCAGGTTGGAACCGCTGATCGCCAGAAACTTGACGCGTTCCAACAACGGGATGGCGTCCACAGCAGCCTGATCAAGAACTCGCTGATTAAATTCCAGCCAACTCAATTCGCGGTTGATATAGTGTTCGGGCAAGTACTTCATCCACCTGTTCCTTCGACTTCAATATCAACTCCTACACCAAAAATATCCGTAAACAGGGAAGCGGAACGATTCAATTCCAGGCGTTCGACGGATACGTCAACCTCGTCGTGAATCAGGATTTGAACCCGATCAACGAACCGCCGACAACTGACATGTTGAATTCGCTGAGTGCGTGACGCGTCAAGGGCCTTGGCGAGGCGGAGTATCAATGCCAGTTTGGTCACCGCTACCCGGTCTTTTCGACTGAGCTTCGAATAACCATCGTGGCTGGGTTGAGGCGTTGCCCGTCGATGGTAACGGGCGACCAATGCCACCAATTCCACATCCTTGCCGCTGATGCCAAAAAATTCCGCGTTGCGGATCAGGTACAGCGAATGCTTGTGGTAACTGCGGGTGGAGACGAACAGACCGATTTCGTGCAGGATCGCGGCCAATTCAAGAACCACGTGGTAGCGTTGTTTCAATTGATGAAGGTCCCGCAACTGATCGAAAATCAGGCTGGCCAGCCGCGACACATGAACCGCGTGGGGTTCATCAAAACTGAATTTTCGGCCGACCTGAATCGCGGAGCGGATGGTCTGGCGTTCGATCGTCTCGGCCCATTTGCCACCTCCGGCCATCTGCTCTACCAGGCCATCGCGGAGATTGAAATCGGCCACAAAAAACTTCTGGATGTGCAGTTCCCGGGCAATCAGACAATAGGCCAGCAGCGCGGGTCCCAGCGATTCGGCATCAGGTAGACTGAGATGGTATTTGGAGACCAACCGCTCTTTGGACTGTGCCAGGATCTCATCGGCAAATCGGCACAGTTCGTCCACTTCGATCAAGGCCATCGATTCGGAGATGTCTCCTCCTCCCAACTGGTTCGCCGCAAAGCGGATGTCGCCGCCGATGGCGATCATATTCTGGAGATCATACTTGCTGGCCTCCTGTCGGATTTGTCCGATCATACCGGCCAGTTGCGAGGCCATCATGCGACGGGAGGTGATGGCCGACCCGCTGAAGGCTTCCAGCGTCTTGCGAATCCGTAGCGAGCCCTGTCGGTAACTCTGTGAAAACATGACTTTGTCCGACTGAAAAAACAGCACCTCCGTGGTCCCGCCGCTGACTTCACAGATGATGGACGGTTTCTGGAATTCGTCCGGTTTCGAGTGGATCCAGGGAAGCGCTCCCGACAAAAGTGATTCGATGCAATTCGGCTTCATCCAGCGGTTCGATTTCGAAACCGGTGGCCACGTAGATACGGTCCAGGAACGCCAGACGGTTCCTGGCTTCCTTGACCGCACTGGTCGCGATCACTCGCAGCTGGCGTTGATGGAAGATCCCATATTCATCCAGCTTGGTACGGTAAATCCGCAATACATGCGCACAGTCTTCAATCGTGGAACGGGAAATCGCGCCCTTCAGAAACGAGTCCTTGCCCAGGCTGACAGCCTGCGCAAAGGACTCGAGTTTGCGAATCCTGCCGTCGGGATGGATCTCCGAAATCTGCATCCGCAGTGAGGTGGTACCGACATCGATCACCGCGACGGCCAGCGGCGCGGAAATCTGCAGATCGTCACGCGGTGGCTGACGCGATTCAATTCCCGGTTCGATAGAGCTGGCTTTCGTTTCCAAGATGCACGTGGGTTGATGGAGGCTGATTTGCAATCGTTACGATTATTGCAGACATTGGCAATGCCGTCACTCGACGTCCTCCGGTTGGTCTGGGGTGCCAAGGTATCCGGCGAACGGTAACCGACAAATTAATGGCAATTCAGTCGGTTTCACTTTCCTCAATCGCCTGTTGAGCCAACGCGGCGGCGCCCATTACCGTCGCGTCGTCGCCAAGTTCCGCTTCGACAATTTGAAACTGGTCACGTAGCGAAGCCAGAATTCTGGGCCGTGCTGTTTTTTCTATCTTCTTCAAAATGAAATCGGGCATCGCTTCCACCAATCCGCCGCCGAAGACGATGATGTCGGGGGCCATCAGGTGCACGATCGTAACGACACCCATGGCCAGATAGTAACAGGCGTCCTCCACGATCTCCTTGACGACTTTGTCGCCTGATCGAATCGCCTCCGCCAGTGCACCACTGCGAATGCTGGCGATATCCGTGCCTGCCTGTCCCATCAAATTGGGAGCGGCACCGCGATAGGCCGCCTGAGCGGCGAGGCTGGCGATGGACAGCCGCGACGCGACCGATTCCAGTGAGCCAGGGTTCCCGGCGCCATCCTGAGGACCACCCGGGAGCACGGGGATGTGGCCAATCTCCATACAGCTGGTATTGGTACCTCGGAACAGGTGCCCCTGATAGACACATCCACCGCCGATTCCGGTACCAGGGAAAATCCCGAACACGCAACGAGCGTGTTTTCCCGCGCCGAAGGAATACTCGCCGAAAACGCCGGCATCCACATCATTCGCGATCTCTGCGTGAAAACCAAATTCCTGCTCAATACTCTTCTTGATGGGAATTTTTTTCCAACCCAAATTGGGTGCCTCCAGGATTACTCCGTTTTCAAAATCGAGTGGCCCGGGACAGCCAATACCCAACGCCCGAATTCGTTTTCGGGAGATGTTGGCGTCTTCAATCGATTCCCGGATCACGGTGTTAATGCGATTCAAACCAGCCTCCATGCCTTCGAATCCGCGGGTCTTTTTTCGGCATTTTCCAACGGGATTGAATTTCGAGTCGAACACCACGGACAACATTTTCGTGCCACCCAGGTCGAATCCGATCCAGTGATCCTGTTTGTTGGAGCTTTCGTCGCTACCGTTACTTTCCTTCGCCATCCATTAGTCTCCGTTGATAGATGCGGTCTGATCCGACCATTCGATCTCGTCGCAGTTTAAGGTCTGGATACGATGATTGTAAGAATCCACCACGTGCATCCGGTGACGGTTGTCGATGGTCATTGCCCACGGCTGGTGAAATTGGCCCGGTTCGCGGCCAGGAACGCCCCATGTGCCCCATGAATCTCCCTGGCGGCTGAAGCGCTGTACTCGATGATTTCCGAATTCGCATACGAAAACGTTTTGATCGTGCAGCGTCAAGTCGTATGGATAACTAAGACAGCCCGGTTCGATGCCGGCTGAGCCCCAGGTATGGAGATGCCTGACCTGGTCCGCCGAAACGTCGAAAACCTGGATCCGATGATTGCTGGCGTCGGCCACCCAGAGATGATCGTTTTCATCAATCGCCAATCCCTGCGGGCGGAGAAACTGACCATCATCCGAACCGCGGCCACCCCATTGCAGCACAAACTCGCCCGCCCGCGAAAACTTTTGAATCCGATCAAACTCACCGTATTCCGATACGTAGTAATTGTCGCGCGAGTCCTGGACCACGTCGGTGACGTAACCGAATTCCCCTTCATCCAGCCCCTGAGTTCCGCCAAGGGTACGTTCCGGCAGCAGCGTGCCATCGAACTGGTAGAACAGGATGCGGTGGTAATGCGTATCGGCAACCATCAGGACACCATCATTGGACACGCTCAAACCACATGGCTTGCCCATTCGTATTTCTGGCGTTCTCCAACTGCGTACAAAATTTTGTTCGGCGTCGAATACCTGAATCCGTCCCGTCATGTCCACGATGTACAGGTTGTCTTTTTTGTCGTGAGCAATTGCCCTGGGTTTATGAAAGCGGCCGTCACCGATCCCGCGACGGGCCCAGACGCGTATCGTCGGTTGCGTCTCCGCCGGCGCGTTGCAGCCGAAAAACATAAATAGGCCAAGGAACACCGGAGTCAGATTACGGATAGTCGTGGTCTGGACCGGATCGCGCGTGGTTTGTCGAAGGAGAATCGTGACTGGCACCATTGGGATGACAAGTTCGTGCTGGGCGAAGCGTGATGTCGGGGCGAGTATGGGATCGGGAGAGACTGCTTCCTCGTGACCATCTTAATAAGTTCGAAGCCCAGGGGTACTCATCGGTAGGCGCTACTTGACCACGGATGGCGAATGCCGATATATTCAACCCCTTAGCAGGCCAGAAAATCTTGAGCGTGATGGATGCCGGCGGTTGTTATTGATTTGAAAAGCGTGGCTGATCCGCGGGATGTCGTGCATCAAGCCGTGGAAGCGCTCGCCGCTGGGAAATTGGTTGCTCTCCCGACAGAAACGGTTTACGGCGTTGCCGCTAGTGCGCTCGATCCCGGCGCTGTAGAACGGCTGATGCATTTGAAGGGTCGAGAGCCCTCCAAGGCGTTTTCTTTCGCCGTCAAGAGTTACGAAGACGCGCTGGATTACGTTCCCGACATGTCGCCGCTTGCCCGTCGGCTGGCCAGGCGCTGCTGGCCCGGCCCGGTCACCTTGGTATTGCCCAACGGACACGGAGATAGTGTGATTCGCCGTCTTCCTGCCGAGGTTCAACAGGCGGTGGGGTCCACCGGTTTGGTAGGGCTGCGAGTGCCGGCCCATGACACGACCTTGCAGGTCCTTCGTTTACTGGCTGGACCCATCGTGCTGACCAGTGCCAATCTGGGTGATCAGCAGGACTGCGTTGACGGCAGCCAGGTTGTGGAGCGATTCCGTGACTCGATTGATCTGATTGTCAATGACGGACGCTCCCGGTTCGCCCAGGCGTCCTCCGTCGTGAAAGTCGAAGACGGGAAGTTCACCGTGCTTCGCCAGGGCGTGATTGACGGAAAGACGCTCGAACAAATGAGTGGCTTTATCGCAGTCGTGGTTTGCACGGGGAATACCTGTCGCAGTCCCATGGGCTCGGCTCTGCTGAAGAAACAGATTGCCGACAAACTGGAGTGCGGCATCGGCGAACTGGAGGACCGCAACATCCATATCCTGTCGGCCGGACTGTCGGCCGCATCGGGCAACCCGGCAGCGGACCAGGCCGTCGAGGTAATGCGGGAACTTGGACTGGATCTGTCGCAACATCGCAGTCAGCCCTTTACTGAACGACTGGCGAATTTTGCGGATTTGATTTTGACCATGACAGAAGGTCACCGGCAAGCGATTGTATCTGCCTGGCCGCAAGCCGCCTCCCGTGCCCATCTGATCCGACATGACGGTCTGGATGTTTCTGACCCGATTGGCATGCCAATCGACGTCTACCGTTCCACCGCCGGCCAGGTATCGGAAAACCTGCAGCATTGGGCTCAACAAACTGAATTGAATTTGCCCAAACACACAGACGCAACATGAAAATCGCCATCGGTAGTGATCATCGAGGCCTGGAAGTTCGCCAGGTGATCGCGACCGCGATCGAGGAAGCGGGGCATAGCGTGATTGACTTGGGCACGCACTCTGGCGAGCCCTGCGACTATCCGGATATCGCCGCTGCGGTGGCACGTGCCGTGGTCCGGGGCCAAGCGGATCGAGGGGTGTTGACCTGTGGTACCGGCATCGGCGTGGCGATCGCCGCCAACAAGATCAGAGGGATCCGAGCCGCTGTCTGTCACGATCAACGCACGGCTCGACTCAGCCGCAATCACAATAATGCCAATGTACTGTGCCTGTCGGCCGACGCCCTTTCCACGGACGAAATTTGTGACATCGTCACCGTCTGGCTCAGCGAAGAATTTGAAGGTGGTCGCCACAGCCGCCGCGTCGAGAAAATACATCTACTGGAAGATGAATCGGCCGCATGTTGAGAGCCGGGAATTGGTCTCTCATCCCTTGGCCTGGAGCACTGGAGCTGGAGAAAAAGTGATTACTCGGGAATTCGAGGCTCCTGCTTAGATATGGGAATTGGCTTCGGTAGGAGCCTTTAAATCTCCATTGAAGCGGAGGACGCAATGCTCTGGAGGCCAGGTTTAGCCGTTGCCCGATCATTCGCGATTCAAGACATAAGAAACGGTTCGCTGTCGCGTGACGACAGATATCGTGTCGAACCGAACCGGAGGTGAGCACCACGCGTCAATGGTCATCTTCCTGCCCCGGTTTTTCCAGATCGTCCAGGTCCGCCACTTTCTGTTGATCGCCCGCCGCTTTTGCCTGTTCAAAAAGTTTCATCTTTTCGCTGACAGGATTGAACCGGGACGGTGCATAGGCGACCGCGATCGCCCGGCTGTCGTAAACGCCGATGCGGATAATGTTTGAATCTTGATCGTCGGCAATCGCGGTTAATGCCGCAATCGCGATCCAACTCCAAAATTTACCATCGCATCTGCAGACCGAATGTGACAGCCTGAAAAAAGGCAGTCACTTCCGTCGTCACAAAGGTGGGATTCAGATTTTGTGCCTGAACCGGGGCCAGAGCGACGCCGTCAATCCAGGTGGCCTCGTAGCCCACAAAACCGGTGAGGAGATCGGGAAAAATATCACAATAGATCTTGCCGCCCACTTCGCCAACGAAGGACGGTATATCCCGCCGAATCACCGTGGTTTCTTCCGGCATGATCGTCGATTGTGCGGTGGATCGTAATCGCGTCAAATTTCCATACCCGCCGGTCCGAATGAAGCCATGCAGGTAAACGTCACGAGAGACCGGGAAATTGAACAATGCGCCGATCTGGCCACCGATCAACCGATTCGTCGTCACGATTTCGTTGGACGTCAACAATTCGAAATTGCCCAGGGGCGGGATGAATACATTGGTCTCGGATTCAATCAGCAGGGACTCGTTCAGAGCAATAAATCTGGGACCCGTAATGAAAGTAATTCCAGGCGTGCAAGCCTTGCGGAGATTAAATTCCAACGAGTAAATCGAGGAATCATAGGTGATACCGACGATGTCCGGATCCAGCATCGGAGACAAGGGGCTACTCAGATTCGGTTGATCGAAGAGGTATTCCGTATCCCAATTGGTGAGAAAGACGCGGGCCTCCCAGTTTCGACAGCGGGGACCCGTTGAACCAAATCGTACTTCCGCACCGGCACCTCCGTTAAGGTCCGTGATATCACCCGTATCGAAGTATACCTGGTTGGTGACGCTATCTACGATGATAGGGTTGGTGCTATCGTCCCCCGGGCGGTCGTAGATTTTGGCACCGAATTCAACAAACGGACCGCACAGGTTTTGATGATCCGTGGGCCACTGACCTTCGGCGCTTTGACCTGCAGCCAGGCAAACGACGCCAATTACGGTCATTAGAATTCTTGGGCAAAATGTCGAATTCACGGACGACTCTCCCGGTCCAGCGCATTATCTTGTCTGCAAAATTGGATCGGTCGTTATCGCCCGACAAGTGAGTACGACTGGCAGAGCAGGCAAGCTTTCGCTGTCTTGACTGGATTACCAGAATTCAACCTGGAACTGGTCTGATGGCAGCTGTTTTTTTTCTGGGTTGCCAATGGATGAGATAATCAACAGACAGCCACAAATCGTTGGCAAGGGAATTTGCCGGGGCGAAACGTCGGCGGCGACCAGATAGGATTGCTGATGGCCCACGCCACATACGGTCCTGTCTGACGCTTGAAGTCTGAGCTCAAGCTTTAGGACATGGATACTGTCGGTAAGAGAATTTCCGCCAAGAATCGGCCGTCAAGAATCGGCAGTCTCGGGTGCTTCGTCTTCCACGGGGCTGACGATTCGACCCATGTAGTAACCGCACTCGGGGCAAACAACATGCGTCGGCAACGTCGTGCTGCACTGAGGACAAACGGAAAGAGGCCGCGACTTCAAACGATCGTGAGATCGGCGTTTTCCGGTTCGCGAATTCGAATGTTTACGTTTTGGTACGGCCATGATATTGCGATCGATTTCCACCGCGGAATGGAGTGTTTTAAGACATGAGACGTCAATTTAACGGCAATTTCGGGAATACTCAACGGCTGGAATTGGCCATTTTGCAAATAGTTGCTGGCATGTCCCGCCTGCCATCAAGCTATCAACCAAGGAGCTGAGCGCTGTTAAAATTTGCGGATTATTGCAAGTTTGCGGATTGGGTTGTCGATATCTCTCTTGAATGGAAATTCAGTTGCTACGCGCAAGATTTGCCGCGGCGGCCGGGTTTCATGCCTTGGGGGGGGCAGATTTTGGTGGAAATTCCACCAGTTTGCGTACGAGCGACGGCTGCGAGTCGCTGACGCAGACATTTGGATAATTCAGCAGGATATGGAAATCCAATGAGCTGTAAGCCCCCACGCGTCGTCATCATTATCCTCCTCTCCATCCTGATGGCCGGATGCTACCCATCGAAGCCGCTCTATCTGCGCGACTACGGTGATATGTCGTATTACCTGGACCGCGCCACCGAAGTCGAATACCCCGATGTTCATGTGGCTTCTCTGGAGGAAGTAAATCAGGCGCCGCGGCCAATTACCGTGATCGATCCTGATTTCCAGTCCTTCATGGACATGACGCTGGAACAGTGCGTTTCCGTAGCACTACAGAATTCGAAGGTTTTGCGAGGTTATGGAACTCCCAATCTGCAGGGAGCTCGTGTCGCGCCTGGCATCAATAATCTGGTCAACAATCCAGCCGGAGCCGGGACATTCTACAATGTGGCGGTTCGTGAATCGGAACCTGGTTTCATCAGCACCGGACAATTGCCGGGCCTGGGCAATGTGCTGACCAACACCGGTCTGGATGTAAATCAGGGCGTGGAATCGGCCCTGGCCGAATTTGACGCTCAGGTTTCTTCGTCGATATTCTGGAGCCGGCAGGACGTTCCGCGTAACGTCAGCCCGACGGGTTTCAATCCGATCAACCCACAGGTCTTTCAACAGGATTCGGTCAACTGGAACTACGAAGTGGCCAAGAAATCGGCCAACGGCACCCAGTTTCTGTTTCGCAACAACAATCAGTATGTCGCCAACAATAATCCTTTGACCTCTGACATGCCGGACGCCGGTCTTCAGCAACTGGCTTCGTTTTACCAGACCGCGCTGGAATTGGAGATTCGTCAGCCTTTGCTGCGTGGGCGTGGCGCTTTCATTCAACGCATGCCCGTCGTAATTTCACGAATCGGGACCGATCAGGAAATCGCCAACCTGGAAGCCCAACTGCAGAACATGGTGACCAATGTGGAAATTCGCTACTGGGAGTTGTACTGCGCGTATCGCAATCTGGAAGCGGCCAAGGAGGGTCGCAACGCTGCTCTGGAAACATGGCGAATCGTCTACGATCAGTACGAGGAAGGCGCGGATGTGAACATTCAGCAGGTAGCTCAGGCCAGCGAGCAGTATCATTTCTTTGATGCTCAGGTTATCGACACCTACAACAACCTGCTCGTCGCCGACAGCAATCTCCGCTGGTTGTTGGGCATCGCCACCACCGACGGCCGAATCATTCGTCCTGCTGACGAGGCCACTTTCGCGCCGATCGAGTTCGATTGGGCAACCACACTGGACGAGGCATTGACTTACCGCCCCGAACTGCGGCAACAGCGTTGGGAAGTGAAGAAACGGGAACTGGCACTGGCCTACTCGAAAAACGCCCTGCTGCCGGAATTGAATGTGACGGGGTTGTATCGCTGGCTGGGACTGGGTGATCAATTCGCCACGAGCAACGGCGGCCAGGTACCGTTTCCCAGCGTTCCCAGCGGTGCGGTCAATGGGTTGTTCAGTGGCGACTACCAGGAATTTTCACTGGGGCTGGATTACCGGATCCCGGTCGGCCTGAGGCGGGAACTGTCCAACGTTCGCAATGCCCAATTGAAGTTGGCACGCGATGTGGCCCGTATCGAAGACATGGAACTGGACGTGACGCGTGAGATCAGTGAGGCGATTCGAGCGCTCGACGCCAACCGCCGCCTGATGCAATCGTCGTTCAATCGTTGGAAGGACACGGAGATTGAAAACCAGCACTTCCAGGAAATCGTGGAACTGGGTTTGGAAACCCTGGATGTTGCTTTGGATGCCCAGCGTCGACAGACACAGGCGGAAGCGGCGTTCTACGCGGCATTGTGTGAATACAACAAGCTGATTGCTTTAATCCATCGTCGCAAAGGGACCATTCTGGCTTACAGCGGTATTTCGTTTGCCGAAGGTCCGTGGCCGGGCAAGGCATACCAGGACGCGGCCGAACATGCGCGTCGCCGAGGTGCCAGTCGGCACATCAACTACGGTTGGACGCGGCCACAGGTGATCAGCCAGGGCAACAACTCGCCACCCGTGTCTGGGACTGCGTCAGGCATGTTCGGGGATGGATTCGGCGGTCAACCGATGGGCACGGAATACTACAACTCCGATGAGGTCTTGTATGACGAAACCGGCGAGGTCATCGACGGAGAATTTATCGACGGCGCCATTCCGCTCAATGGATCCGCCATCCCAACTCCACTCAAATTCGACTGATGCCAATTCATCGAGCAAGGCCATCGTGCCACCGTTTGTACAGCAGGTCAGCTTTGAACAGGATGTGGCCGCGACCTCCCGACGTGAAAAATTACCATCCAAACGATCAAGTCGAACATTGGTGGCCAATACCGTACAGTCTTCGACCTCAGGTGTCAGCCGACAGGCGATTTCGCAAGACGGTTCAATGCCTCGAAACGTGAGCGAAGCAAAGACATCGGCCGAAAGCCAGGTGCTTCCGAAGCGTCCGATGAACTGGGAGAAATTCGGGCTGACGAGGCCGGGATTTGGGCCGGAACGAACCCAGGCGGCCATTAAAACCGAAAAGTAAATCAATCAGATCACTCGAAAGCCGGATTGAAAACAGCCATGGTTAAGCAGGCAATCGACAGCTTGAACGAACGGGACATCATTCGGGGCGACGTCAGATTACGTTTCCGGATGGCGTTGGGACTGCTGGGCACGGCCGCGTTGCTGTACACCGGTTGTTCCATGTGCTGTGGACCGTTCGATTACCATTACCCCGTGTTTGGCGGCGCCGTTCAGCGGACCGACCCGGTCCATGGCCGGGTGGGTTCGATTTACTCGGATCCAGGCCCCTTTGGCGGACCGCCGGCCGATTCCAATCTGGCCCCCCAAGAGTCCGAGGCCAAGACAGATGACCTGGAATCTCTGCAGCTTGACGACGATTCCGATTTGGAAATGCCCGAAGAGTTGTTCAACGAAAAACCGGATGATACCGACGTCTTGCCGCCACCTGATCTTCAGCGACCGGGTCCTGACGAGGATACCAACAGCGTGCGTCGGCTGCGTACTCAGTCATGGCAACGGGGCTATCGACAGCAGTGGCGATAAAACGGTTTGACCCGCTTTACTCGTTTCCCCATGCCGTCGACGAACCCGTGGCCGGACAACGTTGTCGAAACGCTTCGCCCAGCTGTTGCAGTTGTTCCACAGACAGCTGTTCCGTCCGCGCTTCAGGACCGAGAGCCAATTCATTCAGCACGGAATCGACTTCAGATTTATCCAGCTGATTCTTGAAGGCACTGATCGCCACGCTCCTGAGGAACTTTCTGCGATGAAAGAAAATGCGTCGCGCGAAGGTATGGAAGAACTCCACATCGGCCAGGCCAGCCCGTTTATCCGGGCGGTGGTCGATGTGCACAATGGCCGAATAAACCCGGGGGCGAGGCCAGAAAACAGTTGGGGGCAGCACGCGCACGATTTGCACGTCGCACAGACTCTGCACCCAGACGCTTAACGCGCCGTAATCCTTGCAATTCGGCTGGGCGACAAGCCGATCCGCCAGTTCCTTTTGAATGGTCACCGTCATCGAATCCGGAACGATGGGGCAGCGTAACAGATTGGAGATGATCGGCGTGGCAATATTATAGGGCAAATTGGCGACCAGCTTGAAAGTGGCGCCTTCGTGAAGTTCCAGCTGCCGGAAAACCTCATCGAAAACGCGTGGATCAAAGTTGTTTTTGTTGCGCAAGGCGTCCTGATGCAAGAACGTAATGTTCGAAAATTCCTCCAGTTCCTCCTGAGCCAGCTGGTGCAGATGTTCATCGATCTCTACCGTAATCACGTGCGCAACCTGGGATGCCAGGCGTCCGGTCAACGAGCCTGTACCGGTGCCAATTTCCAGAACCACGTCATGGCGGTCAAGATCGGCGGATTGAGCCAGCAAATCGATCAGATTCAGATCGATCAGAAAGTTCTGTCCGTGTCGTTTGTTTGGGTTTAAACCGACTTCGGCGAATCGCCGGTTCAAATAGGAAATGGTCTGTCGTTGTCTGGCCATTGCCTATCCGACTTTCTGACGAACGAGCTGTTGCTGAACGTACTTGGCGATGATGTCCGTCTCAACATTTACGCGGTCGCCAATGTGACGCCGACCGAGTGTCGTTTCCTCCAGCGTATGCGGGATCAGCGCCACGCTGAATTGATTGCCAGTGACATTGACCAGGGTCAGACTGACGCCGTCAACGGCCACGGAGCCCTTACTGGCCATTTGAGTGGTCAGTGATTCAGGAACGGTGAACCAGAACTCGGACCAGTCATCGTCATCCAGCCGTTTTTCAACCTGGCCCACGGCGTCGATGTGTCCAGAGACATAGTGGCCCCCCAGACGGTCACCGGCTCGAATCGAACGTTCCAGGTTCACGTGATCGCCCGCATTCAGTTCGCCCAGGTTGGTACGACCAAGCGTCTCCGCGCCGGCCTGGAAATCGAGTTGCCAACCATCAATGGCCACGATGGTCAAACAGCAGCCATTGATGGCAATGCTGGCCCCAATCGTGGCGTCACTGCTGACGATTTCCGCCTTGATGGTCAGAATGCGGGCGTCCCCGCCGTCCATGTCAACGCGGACAACGGTACCCTGTTCTTCGACAAGTCCAGTAAACACTTTGCTCTCAATTCCGATTTTGAATAGGTCCTTCAACAACTTACCGTCAACGCCCGACGGTGAACAGATTCGATCTGGCGATTGCCCCCTTTCGAAAACCGGCCGCATGGACAAAACTGGGCATTCTGGTCGCAAGCAAGTTGAACAGGGAAACCAAAATGAACAGTATCGTTGAAGTCAGAGGCCGACAGATATTTGACAGCCGAGGCAATCCGACGGTCGAGGCCGATGTCGTTTTGGCTGACGGTTCCTTCGGTCGGGCGGCGGTACCCAGCGGTGCCAGTACGGGTGCTCATGAAGCCTGGGAGTTGCGGGATGGTGACCAATCACGATTCCTGGGTAAGGGCGTATCCAAGGCCGTCGAAAACATCAACGGGCCGTTGGCCGATGCATTGATCGGACTGCCGGGGACCGATCAGGCATTAATCGACAAGACCATGATCGATCTGGATGGTACCGAGAACAAGAAGAATCTGGGTGCCAATGCGATCCTCGGCATTTCCCTGGCAGCCGCCAAGGCCGGCGCCGATTTCAACACGCAACCGCTGTTCCGTTATCTGGGCGGTACGGCGGGTGGCCTGCTGCCGGCCCCCATGATGAACATCGTTAACGGCGGTGAGCATGCGGACAACTCGGTGGATGTGCAGGAGTTCATGATCGTTCCGTTGGGATTCGATCGCTTCAGTGAAGCCCTGCGATGCGGCACCGAAGTCTTTCACCATTTGAAGAAAGTTCTCTCGGACAAGGGGCTGAATACCTCCGTGGGTGACGAAGGTGGTTTCGCACCGGACCTGGGCAGTAATGGCGAAGCGCTGGATTTGATCATGGTAGCGATTGAAAAGGCGGGTTATCGTGCGGGCGAACAGGTACGGATCGCGCTGGATGTCGCCGCGACCGAATTTTACGACGCGGCCAGGGGCACCTACGCCATCGACGGACGCGATCTGGATTCGGCCGCGATGGTCGACTTTCTTGCCGATTGGCTTGATCGCTATCCCATCTGTTCCATTGAAGACGGTTGCAGCGAGGACGATTGGGATGGCTGGAAGCTGATGACGAACAAGATGGGTGATCGCGTTCAGCTGGTGGGCGACGATCTGTTCGTGACCAATACGCAGCGTTTGCAACGAGGTATCGACGAAGGAATCGCCAATAGCATTCTGATCAAGGTAAACCAGATCGGCACCCTGACCGAAACGATAGATGCGATCCACCTGGCCCAGCGTAACGGCTACACGACGGTCACCAGTCACCGCAGTGGTGAGACGGAAGATGCCACGATTGCCGATTTGGCCGTGGCTTTGAATACCGGTCAAATCAAGACCGGCTCGGCTTCCCGCAGCGATCGCATGGCCAAGTACAATCAACTGCTGCGGATCGAAGAAGCACTCGGAGAAACCGCACGGTACGCCGGGCCAATGTTTGCCTATGCTCTAAGAGAAATGGCCAGCGCCTGAGTTTAATCGCTGATCAACTTTGAGCTGACATCTTCAATCAAACTGGCTTTGATTTGGTTGATGTCAGTCATGTTTTCAAAACTCAACAGGTTTTGCGTCTCGGGTTCGGAACCCGTGACCAACATACCTGCCATACGCCAACCGGATTTGGTATTCCGCAGCATCCAGGTAATGGATGTCTGATCCGGTTGGCCGCTGGTGAATTTGGAATCGATATAACACAGCTTTTCCCGGTTGGTACTGAACATCGGTTCCGATAATTCAAATCGACCGTCCGCGTCGGCAACCGGTGGCAGGTGGAAATCAAGGCGGTTGGCCACCGTCATGGCTGCAGGCGTCAGCAATATCTCGTATTCGTCCACGTCTTCCCGGTTCAAATGCTCTAGAAAACGTCGGCAAACCGATTCGGGTGACGCGTCTTCGGCAAGTGGTTGATGGTTAATTGCCGGGGAAACGGATTCGGTCGGGTGGGCTACTGAAACGATGGCCGTTTCGGAACGGGTGGATGATTCTTCCATGTCCAGCGGAATACCGGCCGTTGATATTTCCTGGGAACCACATCCGACCGTGATGACCATGCCAGCCACAGCGGCAGCAACAATGAGCAACGAGTTCTGACGTCTTGTCACGAGCTTCCCTTCCAACCAGATAATCTGCCAATGCAAGGCGGTTTTTGCAGTTTATCCAAACCGGGTCAAGTCAGATTGAATTGGCGTTTTTCCTGTCATGACCTTCTGCTATTAATCACGTCGGATCTGGTCTATTGCAACGCCGATTCGTCGTGTAACTGGAGCAAGTTTGGAAGCGATGCTCAGGGAACCTGTCGACGGCTGGCAAATCCGGCCTCCCGCAACTCCGCAGCCGGTCTGTTCAGGAAGTGGGCCTTCGTCGCCTGGGTGCTGCGCGTTGCCGTCTGCTCAGCTGTCGCCTGGCCCGGCGGTTATTCGTGTCCATTCTGTTTTTCACGTCGATGGCCGGATGTGCTGTGCACCGGAATGAAGTTTCGCTTCCCGACAGTTCGTTGCTGGAACGAGAACAGTTGGCTATCCATTCCGATTTCTATCTGCCCAGAAAGCACCGTTTGATCAGCGAATTGGTGGCGCGTCGCGGCGATATCTGTCGCCAGCTGATGATCCCGGTTTCCGATGAACCGATCAATGTCTTTCTCTTCGAAAAGGAGCTGGATTATCGACGGTTCATGCGGCAGACGCATCCGGAGTTTCCCGTCCGCCGCGCTTTTTTGTCAAGAACGATACGACATTGAAGGTATATGCGTACTGGGGTGATCGGGTGGGCGAGGATTTGCGACACGAAGTGGCCCACGGTTACCTGCACAGTGTGATACCCAATCTGCCGTTGTGGCTGGACGAAGGTCTGGCGGAATACTACGAGACACCACGAGGCAGCCATGGCATGAACCTGGAGCATGTCTATTTGTTGGTTGAAGCATTCTGTCGCGACGATTGGCAACCGGATCTGGAAACGCTGGAGCGGCTCAATGACCCGGCTGCGATGACGCAACTACAATACGCCGAATCGTGGTTGTGGATTCACTTCCTGCTGGAGAGTAGCCTGGGCGAGTCCCGTTTACTGAAGGATCAATTGGCTCGATTGAGGATGTCGGCGGAGTCCGAGCCGTTGTCCCGTTTCGTTGACAGGGAAATCGAGTGCAAAGAGGTGAAGCTGGTCGAACATCTGAAGCTACTGGCCGGCGCGCTGTAATCGGGCCCGCAAGAAGCCGTCAGTCATTGCTCTTGGAGATGCGATGGCGTTTGATCTTCCGATCCAGCGTGGATCGCTCAATTCCCAGGATCTGCGCCGCGCGACTCTTGTTCCAATCGGTCGAACTTAAGGTTGCGGTAATATGTCGCCGTTCGATTTCCGATAACGATTCGGGCACGTAACGGCTGGCCATGCTCAAATCCAGTTGCGATTCGCTGGCCGTCGCCAGATTGGTTAGCAGCAGTTCATCCAGAGCAATCTCGGTGCCGTGGGCCAGCACGACGGCTCGTTCGATGACGTTTTTCAACTCCCGGACATTGCCCGGCCAGCGGTACCGCATCAGTTGTTGAGTCGCTTCTTCGGAAAAACCGTTGATCCGACGACCGGTTTCCGCCGTGAATTTCTTCAGGAAGAAATCGGCCAGGTCGACGATGTCTTCCGGTCGGTGGCGCAGGGGCGGTACGGTGATCTGAACCACATGCAGCCGGAAAAACAGGTCTTTGCGAAAGGCATTGGCCCGCACGGCCTTTTCCAGGTCGCGATTGGTCGCCGCGATAACCCGTACATTGGTGCGGATGGCCTTGCTGCCGCCGACACGTTCGAAAGGGTGACCTTCCAGCACGCGCAAAAATTTGGCCTGGATGGAGGGGCTCATTTCACCAATTTCGTCCAGCATCAGCGTCCCTTTGTCGGCCGCTTCGAACTTTCCCAGTTTCCTTTCCGTGGCACCGGTGAACGCGCCGCGTTCGTGGCCAAACAGCTCGCTCTCCAACAGCGATTCCGATAGCGCCGCGCAATTCAAGCAGACAAAGGGACCCTTTCGCCGCTCGCTGGAGTAGTGCACAGCTCGCGCGACCAGTTCCTTGCCCACGCCACTTTCGCCGCGAATCAGGACCGTAGCATTACTGGGGGCGGCTTTGGCAATTTGTCGATGGACATCCAGCATGGCCGGGCTGGATCCCACGATTTCGCTGTCGACTCCCATTTGTCTGCGCAGCGCATCAATCTCATGTTTCGTCTTGGACAGGTCTTCAACCAGCTTCTGTTCGCGAAATCTGGTCCGCAGTGCAAGCGCCACGGTCTCCGCAACCGCCAACGTGAATTCCAGATCATCCGGATTCAGCAGCCCTTCCGGCCGGGTGGAATAGAGGTGGATCAAACCGCGGGTTCGATTGTTGACACGGATGGGAGCGCAGATCACGCTGGTGGCGTGGATTTCCCCTTTGCTATCTCGCAGACCAAGCGCACTATCATCCTGTATGTCACGGGCCAGAACGGCTTCCCCTTCCTTGATGACGGTTTCGCACAGGAACTTCGAGACGCGCTGGTATTCCGGTCGGTTTTCACTTCGCCAGGCGATGATTTCCAGACTGTATGGATCAACCGTATTGGGCTGCGTGGGCGGGATCATCAGAACCGCACCGGCATCGACGTGCGTATCTTCGATCAGACTGTCCAGCGCCACGCGGGCAATCCCGCGGGCTGTCGCTTCCTTGGCCAGGGCAAACGCCAGACGGCATAGCTTGGTCGCGGCCACGCCGGTCGAGGTCGCCTCGTCGTCCGCGCCGTCACCAAAATCTCCTTCCTCAAGAAATCGGGTTTTCTGCCGGCGATGGGTAATCGTGGTCGGTTCGACCTCCATATCGCTCATCGTTGGCTGATCGTCATCGGCCTCCAGCCCCATGACGGTCTCGCCCCCATCCCCGATTTCCACACGGGAGAACACCTTGCGATCGTAAGCGCTGGACAAATCGTGAACGAAAGCCAGCTGGGTTCCGGCAATCCAGATCACATCTCCTGGCGCCAATACCCGATCGGCGGTGACTCTTTCGTCGCCCACCGCGGTACCATTGCGGCTGTTCAGATCTCGCACCGTCCATTTTCCATTGGACTGGAATATTTCCGCGTGTTGCCGACTGGCCTGGTCCTCTTTGATGACGATCTGGTTGGTTGGGGAACGTCCGATCGTAACGGTTCTACCGGGTACCAGGCGGAAAACGTCGGACCATTTCTTTCCATCTCGAATCACGAGATAGCCGAACGACTTGGCGGAGTTTTTTTTCGCGGGCGAAACCATTTTTAATTCGTTGTTGCGAGAACGGTCGGTCCGGACGATTCGGTCAAACGTTACAGGATGGCCGGAAAAGCAGTCTGGTCAAACCGGATTTTCTTGCTTTTCGCCGATCGTCCGGGTAGTCTGAATTAGGACTCTGTTCGATTCCCCGCCCGTCTCCGTCTATATCTTAACGTCCACGGTCAGATTTGGCAGTGACGGCAAGTGGACAGAAGCGGCCAGCTTGGCATGGAACAGCAGCCGCCTGATGACAGGGGCAGAACATTACATTTCAGGAGCAGTGCCAGATGTTGGCCCAATTAGAATTCATGAACAGACATCGACTTCGAATCCGACAGTTGTTCGCCGCACTGACGGTTCTGGCCCTGACACTGGGCTGGCACGGCGATGGTTACGCACAATTTGGCGGTGGTGGTGGTATCCTGTTGGGCGGCGTCGGCGGCGTCGTCGGCGGTGTCGAAATCGATGCTGAAGGCGTCCTGAGCAACCGAGCCGTTCGCTTGTCCGACGATATTCGAACGCAGTTGGAAAACGGTTTGAAGGCGGCTGACCATGATCTCAAGCGGCCCGGGTTGCGAATGATCTCGCTCAAAGCCCTCGAACGCAAGATGGTCGAATGCAAGAACAACGGGACACCGTTCCCACCCGAACTGGTCTACATGGCCGGTTTGCAGCGAATCGAATACATCATGATCACGCCCGACGGCGGCGACATCGTGCTGGCTGGTCCCGGAGAAGGCTTTCGAACGAACGAGGCGGGTCAGGTAGTTGGCACGGTATCCGGCATGCCAGTGATTCACCTGCAGGATTTTCTAGTCGCCATGCGGTCAGTCGATAAAGCTCGCAGTGGTTACGGCATTTCCGTTTCCATTGATCCGACCCGGGACGGCATCGAAAAAGTTCAAAAGGTGATGCAGCAGGTCAGCATGGGCAATTTCGATGTGGCCACGGCACGGGCCCTGGAAGCAGCCGGTGGTCCGCAGGTGATCTCGTTAACCGGTGTACCGAAAGACAGCCGGTTTTCTCAGGTGCTGGTCTCCGCAGACTACAAAATGAAAAGACTGGCCATGGGGCTGGAGGAAACCCCTGAATTCCTGCCAAGCATACTGGCGATGGCTCAGTCTCGCGATTCCCGATTTAACAAGATGACGCCGCGGTTCTGGATGGAATGCAATTACGAACCCATTGCGGTCGACGACCAGCGGACAATCTGGAAGCTGAATGGAACGGGCGTCCGGGCAGAAACCGAAGAGGAGTTTCAGCAGAAAGACGGAACGCGGACAGCTGAAAAACCTCACAAGCTTGCCCGCCAATGGGCCGATACCATGACGGAACGGTTTGAGGATCTTTCTCGGAAGGAGCCCATATTCCGCGAGCTTCGCAACTTGATGGATATGAGCGTTGTCGCAGCCATCATTTCCAAAGAAGGATTGCTGGAGAAGGTCCGTATTGAGATTCCGGCCATTCAGGGGCTGGATACAATCGCCACACCGTCGTTCAATGTACCCAAATGGGTGCCGACGCAATGCAGCTTTGCCCGTCTGTCACGATCTCTGCTGGTCACGACTTCTGGTGGCGTCATGATCGATTCCTGGTCGGTGGCTGCCAACACGGCGACCGATTCTCGCTTGTCGCCGATGGTCGACAAAGCCATGGCCGGCCGCAGTGATCGATGGTGGTGGAACGCCAATTAGTCGGATGTGAAGTTGGGCCCGGAAATGGGCGTCCCCTGATTCGGTGTGCATTTGCTGGGTGACCGAATTCAGATTGAAGGGTCCACCGGTAATGCCACCACCGTTGCCGCCTGTTGGTCGACAGTCAAGGGCTGATCCGATGGCACGTATTCGCGTTTGACATAGGCCAAAGCCAGCCAGCCCCCCAGTGCCGGCGAGAAAGCAACTGACTTGATGCGGCCGACCGAACTCTCGTTGACCAGGATTTCCTGCCCCGGGTTCGGTGGCGACGTACAGGAAACCTTCACGCCCACCAGCAGCTTGTTGACGTGGCCAATCGCATCAATGCGGGCCACCGTTTCCTGCCCCAGATAACATCCTTTGGTGAATGAGATGGCCTGTCGATCCCGTTGAACTTCCTGCGGCAGATTCGATTCGTCAATTTCGAGACCATACCACGGCGTGCCACATTCAAGGCGCACCATATCCAGTGCTTCCAGGCTGGCGATTTCGAATCCCCACCGGTCAACAAGCTGGTCTACAACCGAGGGGCAGTCGCCGTTGGGAACCAACAACAGAATCGCTGGTCCGGCGAATTCGCCACCCGCGGCGATGAAGGAAACGGAATTCCATTCGCAGCGGGCAACGCGGTCAACCGGCAGATCCGGAACTTCGTCGCGCCGATGCTGCGGAAATGTGATCAGAAGGCTACTGAAATCACCGCTGCGATCGATAATCTGTACATCGTCGCGAATCACATACCGGTCCAGGTGCGCGGCCAACGTCGGTGCGCTGTCCGGGGCAGCGACGGACAAAAAGACCGCTTCATCCAACCTTAGCAGGTGACCCAAGGCCAGCGTCTTGCCGCGTGTATCCAGGATGAATGCTTCTTTCACATCACCGGATTGCATGGCGCTGACATCGGCCGTGCAGAAGCTGTGCAGGAAACGGCGATTGTCCGCCCCGGTCAGTTCAAGCAGCGTTCTGGCTGGCAGTTCGACCAGGCCGCGACCGTGCCGGAGTGAATCGTATTGGCTTTTGAGCGTGTCCGATATCATGGTTTCCAGACTAACTTGTGACGTTTCCCGGTGTCCGCTCACGAATCGTGCAACGATGGGCATCACGCAGCAGAAGACCGGATTCCGCCCGGTCGACGATTCGCTGGACCTGATCATCCGATTCAATGCAGCCGAGCCCCAGGTCCTCAACCAACGAGGGGCCGAGCCGGGATTTCAGGAAGACCTGTTTATCCTCCAGGATACGCAGAGCTGTTATCAGCAACGGATTGTCCTGCAGTCCGTTGCGACACCTGGCCTCCGGGTCGGATTCAAACTGCATATCAAATACCAGGCGGTTTTCGGCCGACGGAGGTTGGTCAATACTGGAGTAAACGACAATCTGCTGTACGTTATCGGTGGCGGAAGATGCCGCCGCCAACGCGCGGAAGAAGTCATGCCAGGATTGGCCCGTCGGATCGGATTCGATGGTCGCAATCACCAACTGCCCATCGGCCTGGCGTTCAAGTTGCCAGTAGGCGTCGGATTCCGCTACGGCCTGTTTCGTGACGGCTGCGCGATGGCCGAACAAGACGTTGCGGATCACTCCCCCCGGTCCTGAGACGGCCAGAAAGCACAGATCGGCACCGATATTCAGATCCGCCTGGATTATCTCGTCGCTCCGATCCCGGATCGAATCCTGCTGAGACTGGAATCGCGAGACGGTTTCCGCATTACTGAATTCGGGGTACACCGATGGGACACCTGCCAGACCAATCGAGCCGGATGCCGATCCGATGGGGATTACAATGTCCGCGTCGAACAGGATGCGGTTGATATCGATCGGACGTCCGGCCGGGCTGGCCGCCAGATAGGCAACGCTGTTCGGGTCGGCCAAATCGTGTTGATGAAAGTGGAGCGTCAGCGGTGATTCGTGCTCTTTGAATTGAGACAGCATGCGATCCGCGACGATTGGGATCCGTGGACCGGCAACCAGCTGGATATCCAACTTCCGGCCAAGTTTCTCGATGGCCTTCAACACCGCAGTTGCGATCAGGCGAGGATGTTCCAAGCCCGTCAACAATGCCAGTGCGATTCGATCGCCGTCAAAAACGACTTCCTTAAGAGGTGGAAAGTCGATGGGCGATTGAAGCGTAGCGTCCAGCAATGCGTCCAGACCGGGACCGTCCGGAGATGGATCTCCGGACTTCTGTGGCTGCGCAAACGATTCCCGCGGAAGCTGAATGGATGAAATTGACATGATTCTTCTGATTTGGTCGCTGAAGAATGATAGCGTACTGGTCCGGATTTGGCTAAGGGCCGCCTTGAAACGATTCATATTTACCACATCTGCCGGTTTCGCTCTAATCATCTCGACGTGGGTGTGACACGCCCGAATGGATTCTTACTGAATGCCGGAGTGCATACGTCTTGATGCGGCAAGTCAATTGGATTTGGTTGCTGGCAGCATCGTTGCTGTTGTTTGTCAGTCCGGGTTGCAATCAGGAAGATGATGGGGAAGCAGCCGAAACACCCGTCGCCGACTCCCGGTCGGCGACCGAGATCTTGCGGACTACCCTGGACCTGTACTCCCGCGCTTCCAGCTACCAGGACAAAGCGGTCCTGTATCTGACCTACCGATTGAATGGCCGAGCCATTCAGGAACCGCACCCGTGGTCCATCGCCTGGCAAGACACGGGCGAATTTTCTGCGGACTGGTTTAATGCCAGAATTCGATGCGACGGCGGCCAATTCAGCTGCTATGTCTACGATATTGAAACCGGCAACATTGACAACCAACAGATTCTGATTCCAGCAGGAAGTCGTGATCTGGTGGTCCAACTATTCGACGACAAGATCGCCCGTCATTTCCTGTGCGGGACAAGTGAATTGCCCCTGGATGAGTTGGAGACCGAACATCAGAATCGTCTCGTGCAACCTCTTTTGTGTTTCTTCGACAGCGCCGTTACGGTTGCCTGGCTGCAGCAACCTGAACACCTGAAGCGCCTGCCTGACGATGCTTCCACGGGCAATTCCTGTTACGTGTTGCAAATCGATCACGACCAGAAAACATACCGGTTGTGGATCGACCAGGATTCAGGACGCATTGAACAAGTGGTCTTGCCATTACATTACCTGGATTCGCAGATCCTGGCTTCGGACGAGGTGACGGATCTGCAACTCTTCGTCCGTTTTCATGGGGCCGCGTTAAACGAGGCTATTCCACCAACACGATTTGAGGTCAAGAAGCAACTTGCGGCCAAGACCGTAGGACATTTCATCTCGCTCCCGGAACCCATGGCATCGGAATTAATTGGCGAACAGGTCGCCGGTTACGAGCTGATGACCTCACGGGGTGAACGCCTGGCCAATGAGCATTTCGATGGTAACTTGCACGTAATGTTGTTTGCGACGGGCCAGGATGCCAATAATCACGTTCAACAGATAACACGGCTGAAGCGTGAATTGAAGAACGAACCATATCAGTGGAGCGTCGTCTATGCCGATGAATTGCTACAGTCTCCGGGTGGCGATTCTCTTGAACTGGCAGAGCCTTTCCGGGCGACCTTTGAGGCTCAGCGGACTGCGTCTGTTGTATGACCCGGCGATGAGCGCCAGTGCCAAATTGAAATTGAAATCCGTTCCGGCCGTCGTCGTCTTCGATGCCGACAGGACCATGCAGTACGCGCGGGCTGTTGATTCCGAGCAATGGCTGACTCATCTGAAAATGGCTGTTGTACGGATTGCCCGAGGAGACGCGATCGGCCAGGAAATGCGAGCGGAATACGAACGTTATCTGGACGAATACCACGATCGCTTGCTGGCTGCCAACGAAGACGCGGCAATGGACATGGCAAGCGCAAGGAAAGTGCTTGAGGGTGAAAAAAAGGCCGAACTCGTTTGGGAAGTCGATGCGCTACGGGAACCCGGGAACGCGCATATCCCCGAAGGTTCGGATCAGATACTAGTCCTTGACGGATGGCAAACCGTCGTAGCGCTGAATCGGGCGGGGCAGATTGAAGAGACGCATTCCCTGCCGTTGCCGGCCGGTTCTGCCATCAACCGGATTCGGTCATGGCGGACACGGGACAACCGCCTGATTTTTGTTCTGTTTGGCCTTCTCGGTAAACAAGCCTATGTGTTTGACGATCGCTGGAATCTACTGCTCGAATATCCACATCGAGATCAATCGCAAGACCATCGCGGAATAACGGAATGTCAGCTGGCGGATCATGATCGCGATGGAAAAGCTGAGCTATGGATTTCGTTCCTGGACCAACAGGGGCTTCAACAAGTCGATCTGTCAGACGGCAAAGCCACCCAGATCGCGACGGCCCCGACCCGGTCTTTTTGTTTGGCACGGAGTGTCCTGTTTCGCGTCGAAGATACCTCCCTGATTTGCAGTCAGCCACATTTTGACCTGCAGCCGTTCAAGGGTTGGCATATTTCAATCGTCCGCCACGTTCCGGAACAGGTCTTCGCTATTGCTCGCAACGAGGCCAACCAGTGGAGGCTGTTTGGGATTAGACTGAGTGACGGTTCGATCTGGTCGAAACCGATCGATAGTCAGCTATTCGAAACCGAAATTGATCCAATTGCCGTGGCTATTGTTGGGGTCGGCTGCATCGTGGCCGTGGCGTCGCCGCGGCGAGTGGCCTTGTTGTCGGAAAATGCGCGGCCTTGGGGTGACTTCTGGCTGTCATCGCACCGTGTCGGGGCGCTGACCGGGATGTCGGTTCTGGGGCGGGAGGGGCAGTTGAGCTTGCTTATGTGTGCTGACAACAAGATCCGATTTTGGAATCTGGCCTCTGCTGCCGAAGGATCGTCGCATTCCATATCTCACGCCGCAGATGCGGAAAATGCGCGGGCGCGAGCTTGCCTCTGGTCAAACGGCCGCTGAATCGTTGAGTCGGACAGCCTATTCCCAGCCAACGGGGTGGCCCAATCCCGGGTGCCATTCACCGAGCCGCGAATCGCTTTCGACCTGCTTTTCGTTTGCCTTTCCGGTACTAATCGACGATACTAAAGAATCTTCTGGTCCCCACCAGACGCACTAAGGCATTCATGCATTTATTGCACTTTCATAGATAGTCTGATCATTCCAAGGAGCAGTATGGTGAAGGCAGGGACACTCACATTCTTATTGATTTGCGCGAGTATTTTATGGATTGGAAGCAACGACCTGGATGCACAACTTCGCGGCCGCACGCCAAGGCCTGAGAAGAAACTGGCGTCGGATGCCGGCTTCGATCTGAACAAGGTCTGGGGGCGTTGCGGTTGCGACACGTGTAATGGACGACTGGAACATAACGAACCGTTCGAAGAAGGACGCGACGCAGGCTTCGGGGGATTCGTTCTCGATTCACGCTGGTCGATATCGACCTTGAGTGGCGGAGGTTTGGGGCAGGGAGATCCGACCATCCTGACCTGGAGCATCGTGCCCGATGGTACGGACGCGAATGGTGGTTCAGGATTTGTTCCCAGCAACTTGATTGCGGTCTTTGATAATCTTTTTAACGAACCCAATGCCGGAAATCCGGATCTGACGACTCGATTTTGGCACGGTCTGATTCAACAGTCTCTGGATCGTTGGGGCGAGATATCAGGCGTCGAATATGTTTACGAACCCAATGACGACGGCGTAGCGAATTTTGGCGGTGGGGGTGCCGTGGGAGTTCGTGGCGATGTCAGAATCGGCGGGTTCAACATCGACGGTCCAAGTGGAATCTTGGCATTCAATCAGTTTCCCAACGTAGGCGACATGGCAATCGACACGGCGGATACCGGGTTGTACGGGAACGCGGGTGCGGCATATCGACTGTTTCGCAACGTCTTTACCCATGAGCAGGGACATGGCATCGGAATACGGCATGTCGAAAGCAACAACGCTGGATTCCTGATGGAACCATTTATCAGTGGCAATTTTGACGGCCCGCAGTTGGACGACGTTCCGCCGTGCACCGTCACTATGGCGATGTGAACGAGAAGTCCAATAATTTCCAGGGTAACGATTCGATCAACCTGGCGACCGACTTTGGTCCCAACGCGGGTGTGATTCAGGATGGCCAAACCGTAACAATTGGCGTCGACGGTGCCACCGGTACGTTTGTATCCGGTAACGACGACGATTTCGTCAGTGTGGATGACAACAGCGATATCGATTTTTACCGGATCAATCTGGAACAGGCCGCGTTCATTGATGTGACACTCACTCCCGTTGGGGCCTCGTATAATCAGTCCGCACAGGGAGGCGGCGGTGGGCAACCCATTGATCCGTCCAGCTCCAGCAATCTGACTTTGTCGTTGTTTGACGGCTCCGGATCCCTGATTATCGCGGCCAACTCGGGTGGTCTGGGCGAACCCGAAGTCGTAACTGGCCAGCTGGTCGCTAACGGTGATACTTTCATTCGTGTGGTCGGAAATGCCAACACGATTCAATTGTACACGCTCAGGGTAACCGCTGACTTCAGCGTTCCGGAGTCCACGCCGCCCTCAGCGGTAACGGTTTCGCCAGGGTTGGTGGCCGGTGGAGACGTGAGCGATCTCGCGGAATCCGATAACCAGACGCTGGATCTGCTGCCGGAGATTACAGGCAATCCCGCGCAGGACTCCATCACCGCCGTTTTGAATTATATGGCACCGACGTCGACTCCAACGACGCTGTCGTTTACGGTCGAAGGTGCCGTCAGCTCGACAAATCTGTTGCAGATTATTTCGTTGAGAAACTGGGATACCGGGATGTTTGAGGTCATCGATTTTCGTCCCGCGTTGTTGGAAGATGATAGTGTTACCATCACTCCAATCGGCGACCCGCAACGATTCGTCCAGTTTCCGTCTGGAGCTGTATTGGCGGAGATTAAATACGTACCGAGCGGTACTGTCGTTGGATACCCGTGGACGGTTCGACTGGACCAGGCGGTCATCAATACCGTTGATTAGTAAGAATTGGGAAAGAGTTATTGCGGGTCAGGCGAAGTCTGACCTTTGAAAGGTGTGTTGCAAGATCAGCCGACCCGTTTTCGCGGGTCGGTTTTTTTATTTGCTCGCGAGTTCATTCCTGACGGATGACAACACTGGGAAAACTGGACGCCGCGTCCCCGAACCGAGACCGATGGACGGCGGAGCCGAATTCGATCCAAATTGTGCCGATCGGCAGGTTTAATTAATATTCTTTCAAATTAGTCGGTCTGCGGCAGTTGGAATCGAGCTGCTCGGAACATAAATTGTTCGTTTTCCCGACCAAGAACTGACGAATCTCCGGAGAAATTGATGACTGATCTCAACATCCCGCAGAAGGAAACAATGTTTGGACATCCAACCGGATTGTTCACGCTGTTTTTCGCTGAGTTGTGGGAGCGGTTTTCCTACTACGGCATGCGGGCTTTGCTGGTCTTCTACATGATCAAGGGGTTCATGAGCTACGGCGATGGAAACGCCTATACCATCTACGGCGCTTACACCGCCCTGGTTTACATGACGCCCTTCTTCGGGGGAATGATCGCTGACCGCTTGATTGGCGCTCGCCGCGCCGTGATTCTGGGTGGTCTCTTCATGTCGGCAGGTCACCTGATGATGACCATCGAATTCAAGAACGCGTTCTTCACGGCTTTGGCCTTGTTGATCGTCGGCAACGGATTCTTCAAACCGAATATTTCCACGATGGTGGGATCGCTTTATCCCCAAGGCAGTCCCAAACGCGACGGCGGATTCACGATTTTCTACATTGGCATCAACCTGGGTGCCGCCATCGCGCCACTGTTGTGCGGATTCGTCGGAGAACGATATGGATGGCACAAGGGATTCGGCCTGGCCACGATCGGGATGCTGACCGGATTGGCGGTCTTTATCGCGCCGACCGTGATTTCGCAATTGTTGCTGTTTGTCAGCTGTGCGGCCGCTACTTTGAATATTCTGGAATTGGAACCACTGGAGGCCATCAACCCCTATTTGAACGTGATCGTTGCCGTGACATTGGTCCTGGCGGGAGTGGTCGCCTTCGTTTCGCTGGGCAAGCGTGAACAGTCTGGCAACCTACACATTGGGTTTGTCTCCAATACGCTGACGCAGCTGCTGATATTGTGTGGTGCCGGTGGCATCGCCTTTGCCATGTTTCGATTCCACCCGGATGATCTACCGTCAACCATCGTGTTCTATGCCATGGCCATTGTGTTATTGTTGGCGGCACTGGTTTCCGTGGTGGCCTTGGGGCGAGCCGGGTTGCCGGCGGGTGCCGGATTGTCGCCGAGCCTTGAGAAATTGCGAGAGTCCCGTTTCGGAATAACCAACGAGTGGCTGGTTTACTTGGGAGCCCTGTTGGCTGTCCCCGTCCTGATGTTATTTGTCTCGGGCTTCGAACCGTTGTTTGGGCGCGAAGGTGGTGTTCAACTGATTCCCGATCGGACGATCAAGCAGCTCGAGTATAGCGAAAGCCCACTGATACAGATTGTCGGTACGGTGGCCAAGGAGTCCAGTCGTCCCGCCGGTTTGATCCTGATGCTGGCCGGTTTGGTGGCCCTGGCCTACCTGTTTTCGCAGATATTTCGATTGAACAAGGTTCCCCGGCAGCGGATGTATGTCGTCATGATCCTGACATTCTTCTCCATGCTGTTCTGGTCATTTTTCGAACAGGCCGGTAGCAGCGTGAACAATTTTACGGATCGCAACGTGGATCGTGTTAACGGCGCGGCGACAGCCTTGACCGAGGCGGATGTGGAACAGGAAAAAACGGTCCGGTTGGCCATCACGCTGAGCAAGGAAGACCAGGAACTGGCCAGCCTGAATCAGTTGACACAGGAATTCCTGGGCTACGAAAACGGCGATCCAACAATGCCTGACCGATTGGCCAGAGTCATTCGTCTGGTCGATCGACACAAGATCGAGAATCGTGATTTGTCGAACAGTTACGACGAACAGATCGACAAAGCTAAAGATCAGTTGATCGAAACCATCTGGGATCAAACAGGTCACGTGGAAATCGGCGATGTCCTGAAAGCGGTTAATGAAAATGGAGAAATCGATCCTCAAAAACTGCCGGCACCGGCTTCGGCATCTTCCGATGCTCTGGCCAATTCGGAATCTGCGGATACGGATCATGACGAACCGGACAAAACACCGGAACAGAAACTAGCGGAATGGGAAGCCGAACAGCAATGGAGTGAATTCGTCGAGGCCAAGGTCAGGGCCGCCGTGAAGGCGTCGCCCGAATTGACGACCGAGGATCTCGCCGCCGAGGATCTGCTGGTCGGCCAGCTGGTCAAACGACTGGACGTGGAAAAAACCGTTGAGGCCGTTAACAAGGAAAAGCGGCTGACCATGACCGGGCTGACCTATCTTCGGGAATACGTCAAGATTTTTGACGATCCAGCCAAGGGACAGACACTTTCTTTCGACGAAAAAACCATCCCTTGGAAATACACGCGGCAAAACGTAGGCATGATGGTGGGTGGTTCAGAAGTTCCCGCTTCGGTCTACCAGGCGGTGAATCCGATCTTTATTCTGATTTTTGGTCTGATCTTTACGATGATCTGGGGGTACATGGGTGCCCGCGGTATTGAACCCAGCACGCCGGTCAAGTTTGCGATGGGATTGATCCAGTTGGGTATGGGATTCGGTTGCTTCTTTATCGGTGCGGCAACGGCCAGCGACGGCGGGATGGTGGCTTTGATCTGGCTCTTGCTGGGTTACCTTTTCCAGACCACAGGAGAGCTGTGCCTGTCCCCCGTTGGCCTCTCGATGGTTACGCGACTCTCCCCTCATCATCTGGTGTCAACCGTTATGGGAACCTGGTTTCTTGCGACCGCGTTTTCTCAGTTCCTGGCGGCCATCATTGCGCAATTCACCGGTGTATCGCACGGTGGCGGAGGATCGATGATTCCCGTTCCTGCTGAAACCGTTGATGTTTATGGGAACGTATTCAAATTGATCGCGATTTCGGCGATCGCTTCCGGCATATTCTGCTTAATCCTTTCGCCCATACTTCGTCGGTGGATGCACGAAGATGTGGAGGATTTGGACATCGAAGCTGCCGACAATCGGGATTAGGGCGTCGGCATCCGGATGGGAGGGAGTGGCAGACGTCTTCCGTCGACTGCGGATTCACGTTTGCCTGGCAGGACGGCGTTCCGACTTCGGGAAAAAACGTTTGGATGTACGTCAATTGCGTGTACAATCTATGCGTCATAAGGGGGCTGAGCATCATGTTAAATCACCCGGTTCGCGGGCAGTGTTCATCGCCGCGCGGTTTTACCTTGGTCGAATTGTTGGTGGTCATCGCGATCATCGGAATCCTGATCGGCATGTTGCTTCCGGCGGTAAACGCGGTTCGCGAGGCGGCACGTCGTATAAAATGCGCGAACAACCTGAAGCAGTTTGGGCTCGCCTTTCAAAATTTTGAGTCGGCCAATTCTCGATTTCCCTCCGCCTATACCGCTGACGGTCTCAGGCCGGGCTGGTCTTGGGGTACGCAGATTCTGCCTTTCGTGGAACAGAATAACCTGTACGAATTTGGTCAGGTTGATTCCCGTGAGTTTGGTGACGGGACCAATCCAGCCGATGACCCGGACCAATATAGCCAGTCGCCACTTGTCCTCTTCCGTTGTCCCTCCGATCTGGGCCCGAAATTGAATCCGACCCGGTTGAATCATGGCATGTCGAATTATCGCGCCGTGACGGGGCCTCAGGGCGCTGGATTTTTCCAAGTGGATTACGATTTTGGCGGTGTCTTGTTTCAGAACAGCAAAATCAAGATTGGCGAAGTGCGAGACGGTACCTCGGAAACGGTCATCGTGGGTGAATGCACATTTGACGAAAATACTGGAAAACGAGCAGCGATCTGGCCTGGAATGACCGGGCTTCGCGGTGGCTCGGTCTGGATCAGCGACGTGATGTGGTGGATTGATGCCAACAGGCGCAAATCAACGGTCCTGCCCCTCAAGCCTTCAGCAGTCAACATCCAGGCGGGGCACAATTTGCCTTCTGTGATGGGTCAACACGAATGTTTACCGAAGGCGGCAATGTCGAAGTCTTGCGTTTTCTGGCCGGCCGGGACGACGGAACGCTGGTCAATCCAGATTTCTGACATGGCGAAGTCTATTGTTGATGCGATCGACTTCAACATGACAGCCCGGTGCACGGTCCCGGCCTGAATCTGTTCTGCCGCTACGCGGTCGTTGTCACGTAAGTCCTCGGGCTCATGTGCCGGGCCCATGCGTTTTGGCTGTAATCAACGGAAGCTGACTGAGACCAAGGGTCTCGAACGCATGAGGCGCTATTTCTTCCGCCTGGTGAAAGAACCGGTGGCCGTGAAAAGCGAATCCAGCTTGGCCAGCAACTGTTGTCCGGCTGAGGCATCTGATGAGAAGAGAAACAACCGCGCGTCTTGATCGACGTGTTCGATGGTGATGACAAGATCCGGCTTCGGCAGCGCGTCTTCTATTTTTTCAGCCCACTCGACCATCGTCACGCAATCGGCCTGCAACCAATCGTCCAGTCCCAGTTGCTGAACCTCGTCAAGGTCATTGATGCGATAGGCGTCCACGTGAACCAGCGTCATACGGCCCACGTGGGGCGTCATCAGCGTGAAGGTCGGGCTCTGAACCGTCTGGGCAGGGATCCCCAGTCCCATCGCGACCGCTTGCACGAACCGGGTCTTTCCAGCACCCAGTGTCCCCGATAGATGAATCAACATCGATTGATCCAACGCCTGGCCGAAGCTGATTCCCAACTGGCGGGTCGCATGTTCCGAAGACGACAGATAGCGTTTGGCGCTCAATGAACATAGCCCCTGATTTCGAGTTCCTGCGGCTGCCCGTCGGTAGCCTGCATAAGGCAGGAAGCATCATCGGTGAGGTACCCTATATGAGTTAACGGCGTATCATCCTTCCAGTCGTCAACAAGTTGGGGCGCCTGCTCAGGTGGGATACAGAATATCAATTCAAAATCTTCGCCGTCATAGAGCGCATGGTCCAGCGGGGTAAGGCCACTTGTCCCGGCAAGCTTAGCCGCGGCCGGGGACACGGGTATTCTCTCCTGCTGGATGATAAACCCGCAATGTGATTGGTGGGCGAGTTGGGAAAGATCCATCGCCAGCGAGTCGGTTACGTCGGTCGCGGCATGGACCTGGCAGCGATTTCGGATTTCTCTGGCTAACTCGACACGCGGTTCAAAATTCAGATGCTTGCCTGACAGGCTGCCGCCAAATCGACCAGAAACAACGATCCAGTCTCCAGGTTTACCGGTATCCATTCTCCAAAACCCGTCGCCCTCACCGGGCCACGGCGTTCCCAATATGGTAGCACTGATCTGAAGGGGGCCATGCCAGCGATTGGTGTCGCCCCCAACAATGGTGGTCCCGTACCGGAGCGCGGTCGACGACATGGCGGCATACAGCTGTTTGACCTGGGGCAGCTTCAGATCGTGGGGGCAGAACAGATTGACCGTCGCAACGAAGGGTCGTGCTCCCATGGCCGCCAGATCGCTAAGATTCACTGCCATGGCCTTGTGACCGATATCCGCAAGTTGATGCCGAGCCGTTTCGAAATGAACTCCATCGGCAATCGAATCGGTCGAGACCACCAATTCCGCATCGCGTGGATTCAAAATGGCGGCATCGTCTCCAGGCCCCAGAACGATACGTTCGTCGCCCGAGCGAAAGTTGAGTCTAAGCCAATCAACAAATTCTTTTTCCATGCCGGATATTGTAGAGAAAATACTCGCAGCCTGTTTCGGTTTGCCGTCACGAATGAACGTGTTGGTTCTCTTTCGTGTTGTGGAGTACTTCGGCTGGGCCGACGCAAGTTCACCGTCGGGCGGCAAGTCGGCTCAGCGGCAGGCCTTCGTCGAATCGGGTGAACGTTAATCTCAAAAAAAAACCGCTGCCAATTGATTGGCAGCGGTTGACACCTGCGTTGTAAGGAAAGGCAGCCGTAACTCTTTGACCGCAGCAGCCCAGGCTACCTTTGCGATGCGACTCGCAGTTTACCCCAAAAGGGCTCCTTTTTACGCAGGATGTAGAACATGAAGTTTTTGCGACTTTGTATGTCGGGTTGTTCCAGGATGTACTGGAGATTTTCCAGCGATTCGGTTTTCCAGCCGTGCATGGCCACCAGAATATCTCCGCTCATGATCCCCTCCAGCTCCGCAGGGCTGCTTTCGCGAACTCGCGTGACGACCAGTCCCTGTTGATAGTTCGGATGACGCCCGTCCATTTCCTGATCCGTGGCCGGCTTGAGATTCAACCCCAACAGTTCCCAGGCCAACTGGTTGACCTCGGATTCGCCCGACGAAACCAGTTGGAAGGCGACCTGCTGGTCCCGGCCGCGATGCTTGACTTCGAGGGATAACTCGTCGGACGCTTTCATGGCCAGGACGCCGGTGTGCAGATCCAGACTGCGGACGGCCGTTTCGCCGTTGACTGACAGGATCCGATCACCTTTCTCCAATCCGGCACGATCGGCCGGACTCATCGCTTCCACATCCTTTACCAGCAAGATCGGCAGGTGGTCTTCAAAAACGGTCGTGACATTCAATCCGTGACGAAGCGCCGTCTTTTCCTGGACATGTTGAGCCATCAATCGGGAAGCGATTTCCATGGCGTCGTTGGAGGGAATGGCAAAAGCGATCCCCTGGGCCCCGATTCGGACCGCCACGTTGATGCCAATCATCTTGCCATCCAGGTTGAGAAGCGGACCTCCGGAATTGCCGGGGTTGATGGGCGCATCGGTCTGGATGAGATTGCGATAGATCTGGTCGTCGTTTACCTGAACCGTTCGGCCCAACTGGCTGATGATTCCAACCGTCACCGTATGTTCATAGCCGTACGCGTTGCCGACCGCCGCGACCGTTTCTGCCAGCATCAAGTCGGAGGAAGTTCCAATGGGAATCGTGGGCAGCGGTTGTTTCATGTCGATCTTCAGCAGGGCCAGGTCCGATTCGGGATCGTGAGCGATCAATCGACCGGTTGTTTTCTGAAAATCGCTGGTGGTGACCTGGATCTGCTTTACGCCTTCGACCACGTGATAATTCGTCAGAATGTAACCCCGCGAGTCGATCACGACTCCGGTGCCCATGCCGTTTACCTGCTTCATTTCGTTGGAGCTGGAGTCGTCAGCTTGAACTGACTTGCGGCCTCGCAGGTTCACCACGGATGCTCGGCATTGGGCCACAGCTCGCACCAACGGCGTGTTCCGCTCACTTGTCTCTGTCAAAGCGACAGAAGGCAAGCCAGGGACGAGGCTAACGCTGACGAAGAGCGCAAGTCCAAACAGGTAGCGGGGAATTGATAGCATTTACGAAGATTGCTGCGGCCAATTCAAGCGAAGCAAACACCAGCATTGCGGGTCGATGTTTGGGTCGCGGGTCAAGTCTTATAAGCGTTTCTTTCGGACTCGGCATGCAAGACACCTGAATAGGCGATTGGCTATCGGTACAGGTTTTCCAGATTAACAAAGCCGCTGGTAGTTCGCGAAAATGTAACGGACCTGACCAGCTGATCTTTAGCTTCATCGCGTCGAAAAACCATTTTCGCGAGATTCTACCGGTCACGCGAACGCCAACGGAATCTGCATGAAAATGGATGGTGGCGAAGATGGGTTGCTATGGAACCTCACGCCCGTCCCATGGTGTGGTTCGAGGCCCGGGATACTGGTCAAAAAGGCAGCGTCAATCAGCCCCACGTTTGCGCGAGATCGCGAATGTATTCCAACGCTTCGTCCAATTCGGTTGTCAGAACACCTCGCTGACGGCCCAGCAAATCGCATTTCCCCAGCAGCAGCAATTCTTCATAACTCTCGTTTTCATTCAACTTACGGCGTTTGCGTGCTCCAATGGAGCCGTCGTGAATCTGGTGCACCAGCATGTGATTTTCGATCAGCCAGCTGGTCCGCTCCGTGATATAGCCTTGTAGCGCGGACAGTCCAGAGCGAACGTGATCCTGGCGATCGATGGCCTTGCCAACATCATGCAGCAATGCCGCCAACAGGAATTCTTCGTCATAGGGAAGCTGGTCGCAAGCGAGGTCGAATACTTGCAGGCTGTGGTACAGCGCGTCTCCCTCGGGGTGATACTGTGGATTCTGTTTGACGTTTTCCAGCGGCAATAGCAAAGATTCAAACACCTGGAAGCGGTCCACGGCCTGACTGGCTTGTTCGAGCGCCTGCTCGATAGCAAGATCCGGATACTCCCTTTCCAACAACTGTTTTAATTGGGAGATGCTGGCCCGCTCGATCGGCTTGCCTGTTATCGAACTCTTGAAAACGAACGCGTGTTTGTTTTCTGGATACACGGTGAGTTCAAATTCAAAACGGTCGTAGATGTGAATGTGTCGATAGACAATTTCCTCTCCGCCTTTTCTGACCCGTTTTCGTGTCGTTTCGAAACGCAGGTTCTGGAATTCCAGTTCAGCCGCGACCGCTTCGACGCTGTTGGAGAAAAGGTGCAGATCAATATCGCTGCCGCAGCGAACGTGTCCGGTCAGTACGCTACCCACGATACGCGGTCGAAATCTCTCGAGCCGGTTCATCAACGCCAAGGCAGCGATTCGCATCTCCTTCAGATTTCGGTCGCGGCCTTCGCCTTCGATCATTCGCGCCAGTTTCTGAATTTCGTCGCGAATCTCCGTGTTGCTCGGCAGATCCCTGGGTAAAACCCAGCCTTTGTGAATACTCCGAGCGGCTTTCATTTTCGCTCGGTAATATTCCTTTTCCTCCCGATCGTACATCAACCGCGCGGCCTGCCAGGCGATCTGGCGGCGTAACTTGGAGTTTTTCATGCTGTAATCACGTCAACTGGCCTGGGTTGCTCGGCCGAGTTGCCCGTCTGCTGAAAAATTGTCCTTGTGAAGTTAACTTGCTTGATTTCAAACAGTTGTTTAATACAGTTGTTTTAGGCTCTTTTTTGGTCGCGTCCAGTCCTTGTCAGATGACGACCGGAACTGAAAGCACGGTATCACCTGTATTTTCTGGGAAATTTTCATGCCCGGACTTGATTCGACCAAACAACGAATTCTGTTGGCCGCCGGTCCGATCTTTGCCAACAAGGGGTTTCGTAGCGCCACCGTTCGCGAGATCTGCGATTCGGCTCAGGTCAACTTGGCCAGCATCAACTATTATTTTGGCGACAAGCAACAGCTTTATACGGAGACGGTTATTCACGCCCGGAAAATGAGGGCGCAACAGGTGCCGTTCCCGAAGTGGGAACCGGATGCCACGCCAGAACGGAAATTGGAAGACTTTGTTTGCCTGCTTTTGAATCGAACGATGGCTCTCCGCACCGCACCCTGGCAGATTCGGTTGCTGATGCGAGAGGTACTGCAACCGACCGAGGCATGTCGGCAATTGGTGGAAGGGTATTTCCGCCCCTATCTGGATGTCTTGATGGCGATCATTGATGAAGTTCTGGGGCGACGCCTGTCGGAACATCAACGGGTCAAGATTGCATTCAGCGTGATTGGACAGTGTATGTATTATCGTTTTGCAGGAGATGTTGCCGCGATGATGATTGACGCCGTGGGCGTGGAGGAAGAATTCGAGATCGACGATCTTTCGAGACATATCACGGAATTTTCCCTGGCCGCGCTGGAAAAGTTGAAAGATGGCCTGGCTCAACAACCCGCGCCAACGCAGCGGGAAACTATACCGGATACAGATTCCTAACGAGTTGATGAATTTCATGAGCAAACGAAACAGCGTGACAACGGCCCGCCGTGGTCCCTCTCTGTCCGAACCGTTGAAATATACCATCTCCACCGTGTTGGTTTTGACGGGAGTTGCGATTGCGGTGTTGTTATACCAGTTGCGTGAGCCGACCGGGGAGACGGAATCGGACGCGTTGATCCCACTGGTCGACACGTCCGACGTCATCAAGTTTGATGGCGATCTGGATCTCCTGGTTTCGGGCTCTGTCGTTCCCTATCGCGAAATCAGGATTGGAGCCCAGGTCAGTGGGCGAATCCGGAAAAAATACCCCGGCAGCGAAGCCGGTGATTTTGTAAAACAGGGTATTCGGTTACTGGAGATTGATCCCGAGGATTATCTGCTTGAAATCAAGACCATGAATTCGGAAATTCTGCAAGCCCGACGGACGTTGGAGGAGACCGAGCAGGAAATCCGAGGCGCTTTGAAGAGCCTGGAAATAGCCCAAACCGACCATCGACTTCAGAAAAGCGAGTTCGCTCGTTTCCAGCGGCTTCAGGGTTCTTTGGCCGCAACAGAATTCGATCAAGCCAAGCGCAGTCTGCTGAATTCCGAGTCGCAGATGACGACGCGTCAAAATACGTATGACATGTTGCTGGCTCGCAAATCGAGATTGGAAGCCACGCTGGAATTGATTCAGAATCAACTGGAAAAAGCGGAATTGAATCTTAAGAGAACCATAATAACGGCTCCGGTGGACGGTGTGATCGTTCGGGAATCTGTTCAACAGGGCGAATACGTGACGGTGGCCAGCGAGTTGTTCGTTTTCGAAGACACCAGTCGAGCGGAGGTTCTGTGCAACTTGACTCCCGGTGAATTGGCGTGGTTAAGGCAGCATGCTCCGCGAGATGTTCTCGCGGAGTCGGCGCAAGAGGTTGCCGGCGTGTATGAGGTACCCAAGGTTGACGTTGAGATCTTTGAACAGACGGAGCCGGAGACAACCTGGATGGGTAAATTGGAACGATTCGATGGGATCGGTCGAAATGAAATGACCAAATCGATACCTTGCCGGATTGTGGTTGAAAATCCCGTGACCGTCGCTCCCGATGGCCGGCGACATGTTCTGGTACGCGGGATGTACGTCAAATGTCGAGTGGTGCTGCCGGGCAAGGGTTCCCATCTGCAGTTGGCGTCGTTTTCGACCAAGGGAATCCAGCCGGGCGACTACGTCTGGGTCGTGCGTGACAAGACGCTCCGTCGATTTGATGTCAACGTCGTCGATCGTACGCCATGCACTCGCGGTCAAACGGAAAAAATGGTGGTGGTTGCGTTGGACGGCGACGGGCTGATGGAGGGAGACCAGATCGTGGTGTCGCCATTGCCTCAGCCTGTCGAAGGAGGAAACGTGATATTACGTGAATCTCCCTCACGCATTGCGGACGGTGAACAATCGCTTTCGCCGCCAGAGATTCAAGAGGACTTGTCAGGTCAGGCGCAAGAGGCCATGCCACAGGGCCGTATGTCGGGTCAGACAAGCCGGATTTCACATCAGGATCGGAGCTGACGTTGAGAGCGATAATCGCCTGGGCGATCAAGAATTCGCCAGCCATGAATACGCTGTTGATCGCCTCGTTGCTGGTTGGCGCCGTCAGCATGGTGATCATGAAACGGGAGGTGTTTCCGAACTTCGCGCTGGAAATTCTGCTGGTCACCGTACCCTTTCCGGCGCTACCCCGGATGAAGTCGAGGAGGGTATTTGCGAGAAAATCGAGTCGGTGGTGACCAACGTGGAAGGCGTCAAGAAAATGACCTCCGTGGCTCGCGAGGACTTTGGTTATGTGATCCTTGAACTTGATAATGACGTGCAGGATGTGCAAACGGTGCTGAATGATGTTCGTTCACAGATCGACCAGATTTCCTCATTTCCGCCCAGCGCGGAAGACCCGGAAGTAAAACAGATCATTTTTCGCACACCGGCGATCACGATCGGACTCCTGGGGCCACCATTGTCGACCGAAGGCAATGACTTGGAGGCACAGCTGGAGTTGCGGGAGTTGGCGGAGGAAATCCGCTCGGATTTGACCGAGTTGCGGGCCGTGCCTCCCAGCAGCATGATGCGACGAATGCTGGCCTTTCTGTTCCAACCGAAAGGGGCAGCGATATCGGCTGCGGATATCGTAGCCGAGAAACCCTATGAAATTGCCGTGGAAGTCCCGGAAGATACGCTCCGGCAATACGGCGTCAGCCTGGAATCGTTGGCACAGATTCTGCGGCGACAGAACGTGGACATGCCCGGCGGGAAGATGGAAACGCCCAGTCACGAATTACTGCTGCGGGGTAAGAATAAACGGGAAATCGGGCGGGAGATCGCCGAGATTCCCATCATCAGTCAACCGGATGGCGATGTAATCACGATTGGTGATATCGGTACGGTCGTCGATGGTTTTGCCGAGGTCACTTCCAGTCACATAATCAATGACCGGCCGGGGATCGCGATTCGTGTAACCAAGACAACCAATGAAGACCTGTTTACGGTCGTGGAAACGGTCCAGAAGTATGTGGCAAACAAACGGTTGCCAGAACGATACACGTTGACAAGCTGGAATGATGTTTCGGTCGACGTGAGAGATCGCATGGAGTTATTGACCCGCAATGGATTGCAGGGATTGTTGCTTGTTTTTCTCGTTCTCGCCCTGTTCCTGGATTTACGATTGGCATTCTGGGTGGCACTCGGTATTCCGGTTTCCATTCTGGGTGCCGGTTTCGTTCTGCTCGCCACCGGGCAAACGTTAAACATGCTCACGATGTTCGCTTTCCTGATGGCCTTGGGAATTGTTGTCGACGATGCCATCGTGATTGGCGAGAACATCTATACGAAACGCACCCACGGACTGGGACTGGTGCAAGCCAGCATCGAAGGGACGGTGGAGGTCTTGCCCAGCGTGTGTGCGTCGGTAGCCACCACGATCATCGCCTTCATGCCCCTGATGTTTGTTACCGGGGTGATGGGCAAGTTCATCGCCGTGATGCCGGTCGCCGTGATCGCCATGCTGGTCATTTCCCTGATTGAAAGCATGTTCATTTTGCCGTCTCATCTGGCCCACGAGAACAATCTGTTTCTGCGAATCATCAGCGTATGTCTGTATGTATTCCGTCCGCTTATTCATGTACATCGTTTCCTTCATCGGTATGCTTCGGGGGCGATGGAATGGTGTATTGATCGACTGTATGTCCCCGCATTGAAGTGGTCGCTTTACAACAAACCCGTGGCCTTTGGCGGGGCGTTCCTGTTTGCCATGATCTGCTTTGGGTTGTTCCTTGGTGGAATTGTTCCGCTTGGTTTCTTCCCCGACATGGACAGTCCGGAGATCAATGCGACGTTGGCGTTTCCCGACGGCACCGCAGCATCCTTTGCCAAACAGGGCGCTCTCGACATCCAGAAAGCGATCCGCGACGTGGAACAGGATCATGTGGACAACAACGGCAAGCCGTTTATCAAAAACGTTTATCGCCGCATCGGTGAAATCGGAAATGCGATGCAGGGGCCAACTGGAATTACCAACGGAAGTCACGTCAGTAGCGTCGAGGTTGAACTGTTCGCCGCTGATGAGCGGGATATCTCGAACGACGAAATCATTCGGCAATGGCGCAATGAAGTCCCCAAGATCGCAGGTGCCGAAGTATTGAAATTCGCCTCCAACCGGATGGGGCCGGGTGGCGACGCCATCGAATTCAAGATTCTGGCCAACGAAAGAAACGCGATTTACCTCGATGATCTTGCTGACCAATGCAAACAGAGAATGGCCGAAATCGAAGGTGTGACGGACATTGAAGATGATTCACGACCCGGTAAATGGGAAATGAATCTGCGTTTGAATGAACTGGGCAAGACTCTCGGATTGGACGAGAGCGATCTGGCCAATACGATTCGCACAGTTTACTTCGGTGATGAGGTCATGCGACTGCAGCGGGGGCGGCATGAGGTAAAGTTGATGGTACGGTATCCCAAATCTCAACGAGCTGATGTCGACAGCTTTGAGAATATACGGATTCGCGACAATCAGGGGACCGAATGGCCAATAACGGAAGTGGCCGACGTTTCCTTTCATCGCGCCAGTTCGGAAATCAATCGGCTCGATCAACGCCGTTCAATCACAGTGGTCGCGGATGTTGACAAGAATGTTGCTGAGCCCGTTGAAGTCAATCGGGAGTTGCGAACGCGAATCATTCCGGAGGTGGTCAAGCAGTTTGAGCAGAAGAATGCATTGGTTGACTCCACCTTTGATGTCAACTGGGAAGGCGAGCAGGCGGAGACGTCGGAGTCCATTACCAGCATGTTCGCCGGATTTGGAATTGCATTGCTGTGTATGTACGTGCTGTTGACCCTGGAGTTTCGATCGTACATGCAGCCGGTCATCATTCTGATGATCATTCCATTTGGTTGGCTGGGAGCCATTATTGGCCATGCGATTCTGGGAATCGATTTGACACTGTTTACATTCTTTGGCCTGATCGCCTTGACGGGTGTGGTCGTCAACGATTCGATCGTGCTCGTTGATTTTATCAACCGGCGGATCCGCGACGGCGTGCCGCTCAAGGAAGCGTTGATCGATGCCGGGCAAAGGCGATTCCGACCCATCATGTTGACTTCCATGACGACCATTGCCGGACTCTTTCCGATGCTGTTGGAAACATCGCTGCAGGCCCAGGTGCTGATACCGATGGCGGCCAGTTTGATCTTCGGCCTGATGACCGGCACCATCTTGATTCTTTTTCTGGTTCCGGCCTTCTACGATGTTTACGGCTCGATTCTGGGGCTCTTCGATATCCCTCTGGATCGGGATGCGTTTGCCGAAGCGATGGCATCGGATGGAGGAGATAATTCCAGGGAATCGTTCGGCGCAGCCCAGCCGGTTCCGTTAACCCGAGATTTTGGTGAACCGGGCACCGCCGCGACTTAGCAACTGTCCAACGTGGTCTGAGCGCAAGACACGATCGGTTGGCAGGATTTGGAGGTTGGGACAGGTCACGGGCTGGGACCTTCGCGATATAGAATCCGGATGCGAACCGCGGGCCGACGGCCGCTGCCTTGTGCCCTCACGGATGCTTCGTTTCTTCTCAAGATCCGAATGGCGGCGCGTGTTTCGTTTGCCGCCTGGCCAAGAATTCCGAAGATTTCCTAGAACATCCAACCTTCACTGGTTCGGTCAAACCAGGCTTTCTGCTTATCCGTCAGGTTTTGCAACGGATTCTTGTTCATCTGTTCCGCCGCACAGCCACAACAGAATATCAATCCGACAGCGACGATTAGCAGGCAAGCTGTTCGCGAGAACATAAAGTGTTCCTCAAGTCCAAGAACTTTTCGAAGTTCGAGAACATGGCAGAATCTGGAAGGTGCGCCCAGATGTTTTTAAGGCGGGCCTCGGCCGGGGCCATCGCACGTGTCGTTTGGTGGTAGCGTCTTTTCATTCCCATCGATCGGGAAATTCAATGCGACACACATTACATGTTCGTGCAACTCCCTCCAGCCCCACGGGTTGGGTGATCAGGGAAGCCGCGGGAACGGAAGCGAATTTCCCGCGAAGCCGCGTCTCCGGATTTTGAATGACTATTAACCAGGTGCTGAGCTATAACCGGCGTCAGTTCCTGCCCGTTGGGAGACTTCTGGTACGCGGGACGGTGAAAACAGCAGCCTTTCGAATCGCAGCGGTACCTCGTATCCGGCAATGGCATGCGATAAGATTGGCATGCGTGGAAGAACCAGGATTCAAACGGCAGAATCATAGCGGACAGTGCTTGCATGACCACGATGCCAAATCAGAACCTCGATGTGCTGGTCATCGCGCCACATCCGGATGACGCCGAATTGGGGATGGGAGGCGCGATTCTGAAAATGCATGCCATCGGCATGCGAGTGGGAATCCTGGATTTGACTGACGGTGAACCAACGCCACATGGTTCCATTCCGAAACGGACGCGAGAGACTGAACTGGCGACGGACGTGTTGAATATTGGCTGGCGTGAGAACCTGGGGCTGCCCAACCGCAAACTTGAGGCCCATCTTGAAGCGCGGGCAGCTTTGGCGGGTGTGATTCGACAGTCGCGCCCGCGATGGTTATTCGCTCCCTATTGGCACGATGCGCATCCCGATCATCTGGCCGCGACGCAGTTGGTCGACGACGCTCGATTCTGGGCGAAGTTGAGCAAGACCGATCTGCCCGGTGAGCCTCACCACCCGGAACGAATCTTCAATTATTTTTGTGTTCATCTGAAAATGCATCCGCAACCAGCGTTTGTTCTGGATATTTCTGATCATTGGGAGCAGAAACTGCAGGCGATCCGATGTTACGAGAGCCAGTTTGTCACTGGACGCGAAGCGATGCGGCCGTCCTTTCTGGAGCAATTGGAGACGGTGGCCGCCTATTGGGGTCAGTCCATTGGAGTCCGTTACGGAGAGCCATTTACTTCTCGCGAGCCGATTGGATTGACCGAATGGGACCGACTGGTTTGACTGCCGCCGGAACAGAAAGAGACTCACTTGATCATGCCTTGGCTTGACATTGAATGAACGACAATCGCAGGGCACGTCAACGGCTGAATTTAGCAACACCGAAATGCCAACGGAGCAATCCACAATGAAAGCGTCGGATCTGTTTGTCAAAGCATTGGAAAACGAAGGCGTCGAATATATTTTTGGGGTGCCGGGAGAGGAAAACCTGGACATGCTCGAATCTTTGGCCGGTACCAGCATCCGGCTGATCCTCACGCGGCACGAACAGGCGGCGGGTTTCATGGCGGCGACCTACGGTCGGCTGACGGGGAAAACAGGCGTATGCCTGTCGACGCTCGGCCCCGGGGCAACCAATCTGGTTACCGCCGCCGCATACGCGCAACTGGGCGGCATGCCGATGCTGATGATAACCGGTCAGAAGCCGGTCAAATCAAGCAAACAGGGGCAGTTCCAGATCATCGATGTGGTCGACATGATGGGACCGCTCACCAAGTATACGCGGCAACTGGTCAGCGGTGGCAGTATTCCGTCTGGCGTCCGCGAAGCCATTCGCATGGCCGAAGAGGAGCGACCTGGTGCGGTGCATCTGGAGCTTCCGGAAGATATTGCCCGCGAGCAGACGGAGGCCGCCTTGTTGAACCGCAGCCAGGTCCGGCGACCCGTCGCCGAAGACAAGTCCATTCGGGCGGCTGTGGATCGCGTTGAATCGGCTCGTCGGCCATTGATCGTGGTTGCGGCGGCGGCCAATCGCAAATTGATCTGTCGCATGCTGCGACAGTTCATCGACAAAACCGGTATCCCTTTTGTGACGACGCAATTGGGAAAGGGGGTCGTCGACGAATACGATCCTCGATTTCTGGGCAATGCCGCGCTTTCGTCGGGCGATTTTGTTCATCGCGCAATCGAACAGGCGGACGTGATCATCAATGTCGGCCATGATGTGGTGGAAAAGCCTCCGTTTTTCATGACGGTGGACGGTCAGGAAGTCATTCATGTGAATTTCTTCTCTGCGGAAGTCGATCCGGTCTACTTTCCGCAGATCGAAGTGGTTGGCGACATTGCCAATACCATCTGGAGAATGTCGGAACAGATCACCCCGTCAAATCAATGGGACTTTTCTCCGTTTGACAGGATCCGGGTCGCGGCGGAAGAGCAACTGCTTGAGGGTGCCGATGACGGTCGTTTTCCAGTTTACCCGCAACGACTGGTGGCGGAAGTGCGTCGCGTGATGCCGGCCAACGGGATCATCGCGTTGGACAACGGTATCTACAAGATCTGGTTCGCCAGGAATTACAAGGGCCGATACTCCAACACCGTGTTGCTGGACAATGCACTGGCGACCATGGGTGCCGGATTGCCTTCGGCCATGGCGGCCCGTCTGGTTTACCCGGACCGCAAGGTGATGGCGATCTGCGGTGACGGTGGTTTCATGATGAATTCCCAGGAGTTGGAAACGGCGGTTCGATTGAACCTGCAGCTGGTTGTCTTGATTCTGCGAGACGATTCCTACGGGATGATCCGTTGGAAACAGTCCGACATGGGATTTCGTGACTGGGGGTTGCAATTCGGGAATCCGGATTTTGTTACCTACGCGGAAAGCTATGGCGCACATGGGCATCGTATTCGGCAAACCGACGAGCTGTTTCCAGTGATGGAAAGGTGTCATGACACGCCCGGAGTGCATGTCATCGAAGTCCCCGTGGATTATTCGGAAAATAATCGGATCTTGAATCACGACATCCTTCAACGTAGTGCCGCGCTATAGGAGGAACAGGAAATCGAACCATGCTAAGAGAAACATATCCCTATTACCTGGCGAATCAGGCTCACGAACCGAACCATGACCTGGTGGTGATCGACAAATACACTGGTCGGGATGCGACACGGGTCGCTCTGGCTGATACCGCCACGATCGAACGAGCCATTGCTGAAACGGTGGTGGCGGCGGAGCCAATGGCCAGGCTGGCGCCCTACGAAAGGCAATCTGTCCTGAACCATTGCGTTCGGCGGTTCACGGAACTTTTTGACGAACTTGCCCTGTCGCTATGTATCGAAGCCGGTAAGCCGATCAAGGACAGCCGAGGCGAGGTCACGCGGTTGATTGATACATTTCGTATCGCGGCCGAAGAATCCGTGCGGATGTCCGGGGAGGTGATGAATCTGGAGATCTCGCCGCGTGCGCGAGGGTATCGCGGCATGTTTAAACGGGTACCGATTGGCCCCTGCTCATTTATCTCCCCCTTCAACTTTCCGTTGAATCTGGCGGCGCACAAGATCGCTCCCGCATTGGCCGTGGGTTGTCCCTTTGTCCTGAAACCAGCCAGCCGCACGCCGATCGGAGCCTTGATGATTGGTGAGGTCCTGGCCGAGACCGATCTGCCGGTAGGAGCGTTTTCGATATTGCCCTGCCACCGCGATGGTGCCGACCGGTTCACGACGGATGAACGACTGAAGCTGCTCAGTTTTACCGGATCGCCGGCTGTTGGCTGGAAATTGAAGTCTCGGGCCGGCAAAAAGAAGGTGGTGCTTGAGCTGGGAGGCAATGCCGCGGTCGTCGTCGACGAGGGCTCCGATCTGGACGATGCGACGCAGCGAATTGTATTCGGCGCTTTCTACCAGTCAGGTCAAAGCTGTATTGGAGTGCAGCGGATCATCGCCCACGAACGAATCTATGCCGACCTTCGCGAGCGTCTGGTCGCGGCCACGCGAGATCTGATCGCCGGGGATCCGAAAGACGAAACGACCTTTGTCGGTCCGATGATATCCGAGCAGGAAGCTCAGCGACTTGAATCGTGGATCCAATCGGCCGTCGACGCCGGTGGCCAGGTCCTGTGTGGCGGCCATCGTGATGGGCCAATGCTGGACGCCACACTGTTGGAAGATGTGCCCCGCGATCAGAAGATTTGTACGGCAGAAGCCTTTGGCCCGGTCGCCGTGCTGAGCCGATACAGCGAATTCCCAGAAGCCCTGTCGCAGATTAACGATAGCGCATTCGGGCTGCAGGCGGGGATCTTCACCCGCGATCTGTATCGTATGCAACAGGCCTGGGATGAATTGGAGGTCGGTGGCGTCATTATCGGCGACGTTCCATCCTGGCGCGTAGACAACATGCCTTACGGTGGCGTCAAAGACAGCGGACTGGGACGGGAAGGCGTTCGTTTCGCAATGGAAGACATGACGGAAATCAGAAACCTGGTGATCCGCACGCCCGTCAACGCGAACTGAGAGGCTCCATGTCCGCGACGCATCAGGGGCCTCGTTTAAGGATCGTCGTTATCGAGATTCTCGGGTTCAAAGGATTACTCGCCGCGGTCGGGCTTTCGCCGCGACGTGATCCGCGCAAAGCGCAGCAATTCGATTTTCAATTTCGGAATGAAACTCGCCAAGGTGGTCCGTCAAGCGGTTTGAGCATCTGATGTCTTCACCAAAGACAAACATCGTCATAGCGAAGCTACTAAACCGCAGGATCGTTGGTTTCTTCGCTTTGATTATCACGGCCGCGTATCTGTACTGGCAATTCGGACACTACCTGAATCTGGACTATCTGGCTGGTCAGGAAGCCAGACTGAAGCGTTTTCAATCGGATAACCCGGCATGGGTATATGGTGCTGCCTTCCTGATCTACATGATCGTAACCGGACTATCATTGCCTGGCGCGACGCTAATGACCCTGGTCGCCAGCTGGTATTTCGGATTCTGGCCGGGATTTGTTCTGGTCAGCTTCGCTTCGACGGCCGGCGCGACCTTGGCGTTTCTGTTGAGCCGATATTTCCTGAGGGATTTCATTCAACACCGCTTCCACCGACGACTGGCGCATTTAACGAGGCTTTGGAGACGGAAGGGGCTTTCTATCTGTTCACGCTGCGTTTGATACCCGTCGTACCGTTTTTCGTTATCAACGCGGTCATGGGTTTGACCAGAATGCGGGCGTGGACATTCTGGTGGGTCAGTCAGCTTGGCATGTTGCCCGGTACTGCCGTTTATGTGTATGCCGGCTCCCGCGTACCCGATTTGCAAACCCTGGCGGATCAAGGCGCTGCCGCAGTATTCACCGCCAATCAGCTGCGGCAGTTCACGTTGGCTTTCCTGTTATTGGGCCTGTTTCCTTTCGTCGCCAGGCTGGTCATCCGTTACATTAAGGGTCGAACCGACGCACGGCATACCGTCAAGTCTTCCCGCCGCGACGATGCGAATGTTGGCGACGATTGACGGCGGGCAACGGAGAACGTGTATGCCTGTGGTTCCCGCAGTCAGTCGACGATACGACTCGGTCTGTTCGTGAGCTTATTCGCATCCCATCGACCTGGCAGGTATCAGGAATCAATCGGAGCCCGGCATGCAGCTAAATCAAGCCTTACAGCCTTATGACGAATACAACCAGGCTCTGGAGGCCCAGGTTCACCCTCGTGACTGGAAAAATCCGCAGCCCGCAGATCGTTATAATCTGGTGGTCATCGGCGCGGGTACGGCGGGTTTGGTAACCGCTGCCGGAGCGGCCGGTCTGGGGGCGAAAGTCGCCTTGGTCGAACGTGGCCTGATGGGGGGCGATTGTCTGAACGTCGGCTGCGTGCCATCCAAGGGGCTGATTCGCTGCGGTCGCGCCGTGGAGGCTGTCCGAGACGCTGCGCGATTCGGCGTTCAGATCTCCGACGGCATCACCGTTGATTTTGCCTCTGTCATGCAGCGTATGCGAAAATTAAGGGCGGGTATCAGTCACCACGATTCGGCTCGCCGATTCAAGGAGCTGGGAGTCGACGTTTTCCTGGGCGAGGCCAGATTTTCCGGTGGCGACACCGTGGACGTGCAAGGTAGCTCGTTGCGATTCAGAAAAGCCGTGATCGCCACGGGCGCTCGCGCCGCGGTCCTGCCCATTCCAGGTTTTGCCAATGCGGATGTGCTAACCAACGAGACCCTGTTTTCATTGACCCGTCTGCCACCTCGACTGGCGGTCATTGGCGGTGGACCGATTGGCTGCGAGCTGGCCCAGGCCTTGGCCCGCTTCGGTTCGCAAGTCGTCCTGATCGAGCGGAACCAGCGAATTCTTCATCGAGAAGACGCCGATGCGGCCGGCGTGGTGGCCCAGGCCCTGCAGCGGGACGGCGTCGATCTGCGGCTGGGTACGGAAACCATCGGCTTGACCCGCCAGGGACGTGAAACGAACGTGTTGCTTCGTAATCAGCGTGATGGTCAGCGCCTCCATCATCGTGGATGAAGTCCTCGTCGGCGTGGGCCGGAAACCAAACGTGGAAGGCCTGCATCTGGAGCAAGTCCAAGTCAATTACGATGATCGCGCAGGCGTGATCGTCAATGATCGACTGCAAACCACCAACCCCGCCATTTACGCCGCCGGAGATGTCTGTTCCGAGTTCAAATTTACGCATGCCGCTGATTTCATGGCGCGGATCGTGATTCAGAATGCGTTGTTTCTGGGTCGTCGCAAGGCCAGTGCCTTGACCATCCCGCACGCAACCTACACGTCCCCCGAATTGGCACAAGTTGGGCAGATCGCTGACCAGGCGAGGGAGGGAGGGCCTGCCATGGACACGTATCGTATTGATTTCAACACGCTCGATCGCGCGATTCTGGACGGTCAAACGGAAGGCTTTTTGAAGATCCATACCAGGAAAGGGACTGACCGGATCGTGGGTGCCACCATCGTGGCCGAAAATGCCGGTGATTTGATTGGAGCCATTTCCATGGCGATCGCCAATCACATCGGTCTGCGGCAGATCGCCAACAGCATTTACCCATATCCGACGCAGGCGGAAGCGATTCGCAAGGCGGGTGATCTTTACAACAAAACGCGTCTGACGCCCCTCGTCGCCAAGTTGTCGGATTGGTGGCTAAGTTGGAATCGTTAAACGAACCTGACGACTGAAGTTTACGGGAAAGGTGTCACCGTGCCGGTCGAAGAAGGCCATTTCGGTTGCTTCGAATCAGTTGTTCGGAAATCTGACGCATTTCTGCGCGGACTTTATTAAGATGGGAGGATATCCGCTGGTGGCTGTGGATTCCGATGACCAGCTCGTTGCCGGCACCTTTTTCCGTCCTTCCAGGTGAGATTCGCATGTCCTTTTTCGAACGCCCGGCCACATCAATTTTGCATCCCACGGACTTTTCGGAGACCAGTGAAGCGGCCTTTGCCCATGCTCTGGCCATCGCCATCGCCAACCAGGCGCGATTGACGATCCTGCACGTCGTACCCGATTCGGTCGAGGAAACGCCTTGGAGCGAGTATCCGGCGGTTCGTAAGACGTTGGAAAAATGGGGGCGATTGGAGTCGGGTGCAGCGCATCACGATGTGGCCAGCAAGTTGGGGATTGAGATTGAAAAATCGGTTCTCGTCAACAAAGACATCGTCAAATCCATCGTCAAGTACGTGGAAGAAGAGTTCTTCGATATGATCGTGATGGCTACGGATGAGAATCGTGAAATCCCATTTTCGATCGGACACCATATCGCCGTTCCCGTTTCGCAGAAAACTCACTTGCCTACTTTCTTTATCCCTCAGGACACTCGGGGCTGCGTGTCGCCGAAAACCGGCCGGGCGAATCTGCATCAGATTCTGGTGCCGGTGGACCGTGAACCCAATCCGCAACCTGTGCTCGAACGGATTGCCTGGTCCATGGATAATCTGGGTGAATCGGAAATGAACATCACCCTGCTGCATGTTGGTTCAGAAGAGGATTTTCCGAATTTGCGACCCGTGGAAATGGAAAACGCGAAGTGGGCAAGGCTGGTTCGACATGGAGACCCAGCGACGGAGATCGTTCATGCGGCTCGGGAATTGGACGCGGATGTGATTGCCATGGTGACCGAAGGCAAGAAGGGATTCTGGGATGCCATCCGTGGTAGCACGGTTCAACGTGTTTTGCGAAGCGCACCTTGCCCGATATTCACAATGCCGGCCGGTGTCTGATCACGAAGATCCGGCTCGGGATTGGAAAATCGCGGATGCGTATCACATGGATCTTGAGGTGTTTCATTAACACCCGCCCTGCTACTGGGCGTTTCATGGGTTTTAGCTCTTGATGCGGCTGACCAATCCTTCCGCGGTCGCGATACCTTTGAACATTGACATCAATGCTTCTCGATTCGGTGAAACATCAAGGGCCGTATCCCGGGAAACCAGCTCGCGATTGACGAGTTCGCAGAGAGAATGATTGAAGCTCCGCATTCCTTCTTCGTGACAGGAGACCAGGATCGCCGGGAAATCGTCATCTTCTTCTTCCAGGATCTTCTTCTCCACCAGCGAATTGCCCAGCAGCACTTCGGTTGCCGGATAGCGGCTGTCGGGTTCGATCCCCGGCAGCAATCGCTGGCTCATGATGGCCCGCAAGCTGGCGGCCAGCGAGGAACGGATGAAAGCGTGTTCTTCGCGGGGAAAGAACTCCAGGATTCGTGCAAAGGTCAACTGAACGTCCGCGCTATGGATGGACGCCAACACGAGGTGGCCGGTTTCCGCGGCCTGCAGGGCGGCCAGCATGGTCTCTTTATCGCGCAATTCGCCGATCATGATGCAGTCCGGATCCTGACGAACCACGTAGCGCAGGGCCTCGGGAAAATTCGGAACGTCGAGTCCGATTTCTCGCTGAGAAATAATGGACTTGTTACCGTGAAACGTGAATTCAATGGGATCCTCAATGGTGATGATATGCATGTCGCGTGTTTCATTGATGAAATTCAACATGGCGGCCAACGTCGAACTCTTGCCGCTGCCGGTCACACCGGTAACCAGCACAATGCCCACGTAGGTACGAAGCAGCATCTTTTCGTAGATGGGAGGCAGGTTCAGGCTTTCAAAATCCGGAATGTCGCCCTGAACTCGCCGGAGAGCGGCATGCATTTCGCCACCGCTACGAAACAGATTCACACGAAACCGATCGCCGTGGTCAGTCCGAATGGCAAAATCGACACCTCCATGTCTGGTATATTCTTCGCGGCGATCCTGGGGAATGAACGGGTTCATCATCTCTTCGATGAACTCGGAATTGGGAAATGGATCGGAATCAATGTTTTTCAAATGACCTCCGATTCGGACGAACGGTGGGTAGCCCACCTTCAAGTGCAGATCGGAAGCTTTGTGCTGACGGACGAAGTCCAGCAGATTCTGAATTTCGCGGACGGGTGCCTGAAGGCGATGCATATTTGGATCCTGGAACTTGCGATCAGTTCTTGAATCGTTCGAGATCGAGAACGGATTAATGGCCGCGAACGGCAAAGATAAGGTATTTCGGTGTCGCGGCTGAGATTTATCCTAGCTTGCCCAAGCGAAATATCAAAGTGTTCCTGCGACCGCCTTCCCGGTCCCGAAGTTGGATCGCAACCAGGCCGTGGTTCCGGTCGCCGATTGATCCGGGTTCTGGGAGAGTCACTGTTATTAAGGGCGTAGACTCTGTACTCTATATCTGGTTCTCAATTGGTTGCAACTAAGGCCCACAAGAGAGCGAATTCCATTACATTGCCGACGCTTGCCTCGGATCAACGATGCTGAATTTTGCGTGGGCTACGATGGACATTATCAAACGTTACCGGTTTGGTAGCGGTGTCATTTTCCTTGCCACTGAAACAGGAACAGCGATTTGAAACGGACGGGGGTTCGTGCGGCTATTGCCGCCGATTCGCATATGACCGCCCAGGCCGGTATGCGTATTGCCGAAGACGGGGGTAACGCCGTGGATATTGCCGTGGCCGCCGCGTTGGCGGCCACCGTTTCCGAGATCCTGATGTGTTCGCTGGGTGGTTCTGGTTTCTTCATGGTCAAACTCAGGGGCAAGGATCCGGAGTTGATCGAAGGCGCGGATATGAATCCGGCCATCGACCACCTTCCGGCCACCGGTTCCGATGCCTGGCATCAGGTTCACCTGCCATACGGGGACGGCGTCGATGTGATGGCCGGACATGCCAGTATCGCGGTACCGGGTGTATTGGCCGCGGCGGAAGCGACGTGGAAACGTCATGGCTCCTTGCCCTGGAAAGAAATCGTGGCGCCGGCGATAGAACTGGCCGCCCGAAAAATTCCCGTCAGCCCCATGTTGGGCGGATGGCTGGCGACGGCGGGCGAGCCGCTGTTCTGGCGGAATCAGGTCAGCCGAGATGCCTTTTTTGTTGGATCGCGCCCTCTGGAGACAGGGGAACCATTTCAGGTCAAAGGGTTGCGGCAGACATTGGAAGCGATTGCGGACCAAGGTGCCGACGCTTTCTACCGTGGCGACCTTGGCCATCGATTGGTTGACGATGTCCGCGAACATGGCGGATTCGTCACTCGGGAAGCCCTATCATCTTATCGGGCGCGCGTGCGAAAACCACTATCGATGCATTCCTGTGGGTTTGAACTGGCGCTCAACCCTCCGCCTGCCGTAGGGGGGGCGGCCGTCGGTTTCCTGATTAGCCGCATGGATTTGGCGAACGGCCAACGGCTGACGCCGGCTGCTGAAATTCGCAGTCAAGCGGAGGCCCAGCTGCAATTGCTGCGAGCAAGAAGGCATGAAAACCACGTGTGCGACGCTGTTCACAATGAACCGGCCGATAAATTCCTGGCCATGGTAAATTCGGGAGGAGCAGATCCCTTACAGGCACCCAGTACGACACATGTTTCGGTTGCCACCGCCGACGGTGACATGGTGGGGATCACCATGAGCATGGGTTACGGATCGGGAGTCATGATTCGGGATGTTGGCATCGCCTGTAATGGCAGCCTGGGCGAGCCCGAATTGAATCCGAGCGAGCTTCCTGAAAATGGCGCGAGGGCCGGCGAATAACCTCCAACATGTCGCCGACGGTCGCCTGGCATCCCGATGGGCGATTCCTGGTGCTTGGCTCGCCGGGTGCCAGTCGCATTTCAACCGCCATAGCGCAAACGTGGAAGCGTGTGGTATGTGACGGGATGTCGTATGAAGAAGCGGTCGCGGCGCCGCGAATTCACATCGAGCAATATGACCGGGAAATCCGCGCACAATACGAACCAGGTATCGATACCAGTCAATTGGAGAAGCCTTTGGTGTTGCGTCCTTTTGAGGATTTCGATCGCTATTTCGGAGGCATCAAGTTGATCGGAATGGATGATAATCGGCGGCTGCATGCCGTCGCGGATGCCCGCCGCGAAGGTGCGGTAGAATTCGTCCGCTGATGGGCGATTACCGCGAAGTAGCACAATTCCTAATGCGATTTGGAAACCCATTGGAAACGGTTTGGACACGGACGGAGGTATTGCAGGCCAAAGTTACACGTCGCGGGAATCCATGTGAAATGGTGAGGTTCTGCGAACACCGTGCTTACACGACCGTCGTCGATTGCCTAGAATCTGCAAAGCGTACATGTCGCAGCTTGTCAGTATCGCAGCATTATTGGAGATAAACGATGGCAGTGGATTTGCATCAGCATGGTGAAGCCAAATTACTGGAAGCTCGGATCAGCGGGAAATTGTCGGCGGAGGATTACGGTCACTTTGAACCTGCCGTGGATGCCATGATCGAAGACGCGGGTAAGATCAATATCCTGTTTGTGATGCACGATTTTCATGGCTGGGAGCTGGGTGGCGTCTGGGAAGATATCAAGTTTGCCACCAAGCACTGTCGCGATATCGGTCGCATCGCCATGGTGGGGGATCAAAGCTGGGAGAAGTGGATGGCCGCGATCTGTAAGCCCTTCACCATGTCGAAGATCAAATATTTTGACGCCGGTGAAGAAGACCAGGCGCGGCAATGGGTGACTTCCAGCGATTAAGTCGCGGCGAGTCCCGCATCCTGGCTGGAAGTTGCGGCTTCAAGGGAAAGTGGTTCAATCGCCGGTAAGGTGCTGCGCCCCATCGAACCACGTTACCTTGCCCAGACTCCAATTCGTAACGCGGCTCGCCAGCTATTTCGATATTGCATTCCGCCAGGATACAGGCTGGTGGTAAACGCGTGCCGGACAGATTGGGATTTAGCGATGGGCACAAAGAGTCGAACGCGCTAGTTCAACAAACGGGAATTTTCATTCGTTCGTTCACCATCCTGGTTTCCCCTCACCCCCCGACCCCCTCTCCCCACAAATTCGGAGTGAGCTTGACTGGTTATGGCAATCATCAAGCGTCCGAATTTGCGGGGCGAGGGGGGAGCCAGTTGCTCGATCAAGAACGATTGTCTTAAATTTGGGTAACATCGTGTCTTGGTCTCATAGCAATTCCTGGTTGCCGCACTAGCGTCGGGCATATCGTGTTGGATTCGGCTAACACAACTTATGTTGCGACAGAGGGGCCGGTTGATGCAGCGTACGGCTGGTTGATGCACTCGCTGGCGCATCGAGCTTGTATGATGACCTCGAAATGTGAGCATGCGGTGGTCATTGATAGTATTGAAATGACAAGTGTCCAACGACCGCGGGCGAACCATTTGGATCCCAGGAGTCTGGGTTTGGCATCAGTCAGTCAAATCCGCTTGTTCGTCCGCTGACTCATTCACCCCTCATTTGATTAGCCGCTCAAAACGAAAACTGGATCTGGGTCCGGTACAACCAGCCGACATCGCCCGGTTGGATATTCAGCGCGGCGGAACTGATCGGGGCACCATCCAGACGCGTAAAATCAAACACAAGTTTTGCTTGTTGTTCCCGAAAATACCAGGCAAATCCTCCGGCCCGCTCGTCGGTACTTTGATCGCAGGCTCCCAGTGTGCCTGAATCTCCACTGACCCGGGACCAGCGGGCGAGCAGCTGGAACTTCCTGGGGACAATGAATTTCCCGATTTGCATCCAGAGTCCATTGTCAAACAGAATGGGGACCGCGGCGCCCTGAAATCCGTTGAGCTGACGCATGTAGTATTCCGTCGTGAACGACCAGCCTCGATATTTGGACGAAAAATTCAGCTGGTACAGGTCGACGTTGTACTGAAAGACTCCTAACGGGCCTACCAGGGAGGCCAGTTGTTGCCCGGAGTCAACGACGCGGATACTGTCGAATTCAGTCTGTCCAATGGCATTGATCGTGCTGTTCGCAAAGCCCGCTCCCACTCGCGTCGTGAAGCGGCAGTGTCCTTCGAAATCGGCCAGCTCGCCGGGGCCCCAATCGCTGCCCGTGGGGTACCAGAAAATTCTCCAGGAATAGGCGAAATTCGCGTCCAAATCTCCACTACTGCCCGTTTCGGCTCCACCGGTTACCAGACCATTGTAAATGGCTACCTCCCAATCGAACGGCCGCTGAAGTAATTGGGTAAATCCAAATAGTCCCCATCCCAGACTTCGATTGACATCAAAATAGGTACTGGCCACGGATCGGTCCGTGAACTCGAATTCACGGCCCGAAAGATAGCGCGCCATGGTGAATGGCATTTTCCAACGACCCGTGCGAAAACCGATGCGATTCTTTGGCAGCCCGAATCGGTGACGCCCAAAGTCGTAGTCCAGATAATAATCCAACAGTCGAATATCATCGCCGCTGCTGCTACGGCCATCCAGCTGCACAAAATAGTTGAAGTCGGGCGTAAACGCGGATCCGCGAAAAACCAATCGACCCCGACTCAACTGAAACTGATTCTCGTTTTCGGCGGCACCTTCGGACTCGAAGTACGTATACCTTAGCTGCCCCCAACCGTTTATCTGCAAGCGAAATGGAGATTCCCGTGAATCCAGATCCAACTGCTTTGAACTGGCGATCACAAATCCGCCGTCATATCCGACCTTAACTTCCTCCAGCCAATCGGGCATATCATTCCCGTTTTCGTCGGCGGACGCGCCCATGCCAGTTCCGCTGTCCCCCAGCTTGGAGTCCGCCGAATCTGGCTTGCGATTCTCGGAATCACTGTCTTCAGCGGCGACGACCGTCGGCTCGTAGACTGGCGCCTGTATTTCATCTGCTTCAAGCTTGGGATCCCAATATTCTTCGAAAACAGGGGCCGCCAGGTCTGCGTCGGGGACCTGGCCTGCCGCCCAATGGCACCCCAAACCGGCTAGCGCAGCGATGGCGCAAAAGAGCATCTGAGCCGGCCGTCTGGCAAACGAGACCATGGGCTGTTGCGGACAGTGTGGTTTGGGAAGTTGTGAAAACTACCTTTGAATCGTCAATTAGAACCGGATGCCTACAATCGGAATGACCGTTACATCTTCAAGTGCCCGGAAAAAAGAAGAAGCTCAGCAAACCGTTTGTTGGTGACGAATTCCAACACTCCAGACCGATTCTCCCGGTAGAGACGGATGTTCTTTTTGTAGCTGTCGCGAGGGATTTCATGATTCGCACGAAATTGTGGTTGGTTGCACTATCGCTTGTCATTCTCCCGCTGCAACAGCAAGCCAAGGCTCAAACATACGGTATCGAGCTACACAACAATGTTATGCCCGCGTCTGGTGGGATGGGCGGCGCCAGCTTCAGCCGCCCTCAGGATGTCCAGTCGGCCATTTATGGCAACCCGGCCACGATGACCCAATACGCGGGAACGGTCTTTGCCTTTGGCGGTACATTCATCGAGCCCACCGTTGATATCACTCAGACGGAATCATTACCGCTGGTGGGAGTTGATCCTTATTCTGCCAAGTCCGATACGCCGTCTACCCTGGCCACCAACATTGGCGTCATCCACCAACAGACATTTTTTGGCCGACCGGTGACACTTGGGCTCGGCTTATTGACGAACGCAGGTCTGGGCGTTGATTTTCGACCGGTTGCCAACTCCAACGGAACGCACGCAAACTACACCGCAATAGATCTGGTTACGGGTTTCGCTGTCGATTTGACGCAGCGACTGTCATTTGGCAGCAGCTTCACGCTGGGAACGTCTTTCCTGACTGGGCCGTTTGCCGGAACCAGCTCATTGTCGCTGGACTATGGTGTCAGGTTCAGCGTCGGTGCCAACTACGATCTGGGAAATGGCTTCAGCCTGGGGAGTTTCTGGCAGTCGAAAAAACATTTCCAGTTTGAAAACGTCTTGCAGCCATTTGGAATTGGGCCGTTCTTTGACTTGGATCTGGATCACCCACAGAATGTCGGAATCGGGATTGCGAATCGTTGCCTGATGAACGGACGTTTGTTGGTGGCCGCCGATGTCCTGTATATGAACTGGGCCGACACCGATTTCTTTGGAGCTTTGTATCAGGATCAATGGGCAGTCCAATTCGGCACGCAATACCTTCTGACCAACCGTCTGAAGTTACGATCGGGCTACGCCTGGAACGAAGACCCTACGCGTGATACGGTGCCGGGAGATATCGAGGGTATCCCGGTGGGAGGTGTTCCCTCGGTGCAGTACATTCAGGGGCAGTTTGCGGCCATCAGCCAGCATCGCTTGACCGGTGGCATAGGCATTGCCGAACTCTTGCCCGGCATGGACTTTGATCTTTCCGTAGGTGGAATCTTCCCGGAATCCAAGAGTTTTGGTGCAACAACTTCTGATCTGGTCAGTTACTTCGTCTCCTTCGGCTTCACCTGGCGAAGGGGTTGTTGCTCTTATGGTGGTCAATCGTGTTGCCAAAGCGGCGGCGATCTGGCCGCGGCACCCATGGACGATTGGGCGGATCCATCAATGTTGCGATAGTCGGTTTTCTCTGAACGCGTTTTCGATCGGATGGCTGTTCCTTCAATGGTCTGCCTGAAACCAGGAGAGTTGAGGCTCGCTCCGAGAAGATTCCCAGCGGTTTCCATCTCGGCAGGCGCCCTCGCCGCCTCGACCTCCCGGGGAATCAACGACCGACCAGAGTCAGTCTTGGACGAATGATCGGCCACCGTTCGCAGGCGCCTTACGCCGTCCGGCGGACTTTCCCGTTTCATCGACTGATTCGCCGATCGGAAACCTGTCTGTAACCCTTGCGAATGATGGATTTTTCCTGATTTGCCGGTGCATCCTGACGGTCGTGCATCTAAAATAAGCCGCTCTTGAAACTGCCGCAGGTTTTTTGCCCGTAATCGGCGACAACCTGGAATGTGGAGCCCGAGGAATCATCAAATATGAATACACAATATCTGTTCAAGTTACTGGCTGTCCTGGTGCTACTGACGGTCTCTTCCAACGGCTACGCACAGTTCCAACTGACGGCCCGATTCGTGCCCAAGACGGCCAACTCTTTGGTGATGGTGCGAGCGGACGAGATTGCGGACAGCGACATCGCCAAAAAGGAAAAATGGAGGTCGGAGCGGATAAAGGCCTTCAACTCTGGTATGACGTTCATTCCGCCCACGGCGAATCGACTATTATTGGCGGCGCAACTCGATTTCGATACGTTCGAACCCATTTGGCAAGTTTCCGTGTTGGAGGATTGTCAGGCAATTGACATTGTCAAAGTCTCGGAGAGACTCCGGGGAAATCTGGAGAGCATTGAGGGGAGTAAGGCCGTCGTGCTGCCAAACGATGCCTACCTGGTAAAGATCAATGACAATACTATCGCGTCGATGTCTCCTGCCAATCGCCAGATGACGGTCCGTTGGCTCAGATCGACCAGAAACAGTGTCATGAACCTGTCAGATTACTTGACGAGAGCGGTCAAGTTTGCCGATGCCAACGCGGATGTGATCGTCGCCTTCGATCTGGAAGGCGTCGCCGACCGGGCTGAAATTGTGAAGAATCTCCGGGATTCAGGAATTGTCCCCGCCCACGATTTGGACGCGGTGGCGGATTCTTTACAGACAATCGAAGGGGTCACTCTTGGGATTACGATCAATGATAATGTTACGGGTGCAATCAGTATCGATTTCGGCAGTGACGCGACTCCCCTCAGTAGTTACGGCAAAGAGTTGTTTTTGGCCTATCTGCGTCATAATGGTTTCATGATCGATGATTTCGAAAATTGGAAGCTGCAGACCAGTGGAAACAAGCTGTTGTTGTCTGGGGCGATGAGCAAGACGGGAGTGCGACAGGTCAGTACCTTGATCGAGCATCCGTTGGAGACGGAGTTTACGAACAGCGAATACAGCGGCGACGAAGGGCCGGATATGAAGACCCGTAGCGTGCAGTATTTCCGGTCGGTGCAGACCTTGATCAATGAAATGGACAAAAAGAACGCCCAGGCATTGGATACGTACGCTCGTTGGTTCGAAAAATACGCCCGAAAGATAGACAGTATCTCTTCCTTGAATGTCGATCCGGAGGTGTTGGACTACGGCCGTTATGTTGCCGACAGTTTTTTGGATATCTCGGGTGTTCTGATGGGTGCCAAGTTGAAAAAAGTAGGTGACCGTCAGCAGTATCAGGATTACGGCTGGAGTTACAGCAATCGTTGGGGATGGGGATCGAGTTTCACCGTCGACAACACGCGAGCCCGACAACAGGCGGGTTCCAAGGCAAAGCTGGAAGGGGCCAACCAGGCACGCGAGATCATGCGAGAGGTGCAATCGCGCACCGGCGAAGTTCGGCAACAGATGACCAGCAAGTACCAGATCGACTTCTAGATCATTTTCAGTTGTCGTTTGGACGACAAAACAAGCTCGTAGCGCAAGCAGGTGCATTCTTCTTTTCAGTCGTGGTTTGCACGGCAATACAAGCTCGCAGCGCAAGCAAGTGCATCCTTCGCGCACCGGCGACGTTCGGCAACAGGTGACCAGCAAGTACCAGATCGACTTCTAGATCATTTTCAGTCGTGGTTTGGACGAAAAAACAAGCTCGCAGCGCAAGCAAGTGCATCCTTCGCGCACCGGCGAAGTTCAACAGCAGATAATCAGCAAGTACAGATCGACTTCCAAGGTGTTTTCAACAGGATTTTGCACGACAATACGTGCTCGCAGCGCAAGCAAGTGCATCCTACGAGAGCACCTGTGGGCAGGCCGTTGCTGTTGCAAAGGGCTGGTACCATGAACCTGAATTTGGAAAATGTTCCGGTAGAGCCTCAAGGTTGATTTGCCTGGTTACTGGAGTCGCAAGAATTCCTGGCAATGACAACTCGAATTGTTGCTAGTCCGGCTAAAAGAATTTGGATTTGTCGGGCCATGAGGCGCTGAACGTCCATTGGCAAGCTGAGCTGGATTCGACACAGGGCAGGGCCGGAACGTGGCGTTCGAATATTATCAAACACCTGATGACATCTTCACCCGAAAAGGATACTGCGGCTATTGATACCGCGGGTACGGCTTCGAAACTGGACGACATCCATGTCGTTGCCTTCGACGCCGATGACACGCTGTGGATTAACGAGACGTTCTTCCGGACAGCGGAAGAACGTTTTTGCGAACTGCTGCAGGATTTTGCGGACTCCGATCAGGCCATGGATTGTCTGCTCAACACCGAATCCGCCAACATGGAACTGTACGGATACGGGATCAAACCCTTCACGCTGTCGTTGATCGAGGCCGGTGTCGAATTGTCGGGTAGCCGCATCGGGAACGACATCATCAGCGAGCTGATTTCTCTGGGTAAGGAAATGCTGGGTAATCCAGTCGAGTTGTTGCCCGGCGTCCGTTCGACTTTGGAAGCATTACATGGGCGGTTCCGCCTGGTGATGGTGACCAAAGGCGATTTACTCGATCAGGAAAGGAAACTGACCAAGTCCGGGCTGACCCCGTTTTTCCATCACATCGAAATCGTCTCGGATAAAACGCCGCGGCAATACGCCAAGTTGGTCAAGCAGCTGGATATCCTGCCCGAACAGTTCCTGATGGTCGGCAATTCTCCCAAATCCGATGTTCTGCCCGTATTGGAAATTGGCGCGCACGCGTTCCACGTCCCGTTCCACACAACGTGGGTTCATGAGCAGGTCGACCATGATACCAACCATCCGCGGTTCAGGTCCTTTGAACGGATTGAGAATATTCTGGAGCATCTGTAATCCACGGCCTTTACGACCAATTTCAAATGCTATGAGGCGAATGGAATCGAGCGATTCAATCCAGATAAGCCCCACGGCCTGGCAGGCTTGACGACAGATATTACCGCGATAGGCTGAAAGCTCATGCCATTCCGGTAGAAGACGTCATGGAAAAACTCCTGTAATCTGACGTACGAGTAATGTCTAACCCCACGACCTCATCAAACTGGTTTTACCGACTGGCAGATAATGGAATTGGTTTGCTGGTTCTGGCGGCGTTACTACTGGGTTTATTTGTGGCCGGGGCCTGGTACCTGGACATCCGCTTGACGGCCATGGACGCTCAGACAGGCCATGAACCGCCCCGCAGCTTCCAGGAACCTGTTCTGTCCGATTTCAACCCCGGGGACACCCGGACCGACGACCTGATAAACCAGCATCTGGTTTACGTTCCCGTCTATTCTCATACTTACTTCGATGGTGGCCGGCCGTTTTCGCTGGAAACCACGTTGAGCATTCGCAACGTCAGTGTTTCCAACCCGATCTATTTGGATTCAGTCAAGTACTACGATACCAATGGCAATCTGGCGTCGACGCAGTTGGATCAGTTGATCAAGCTCGCCCCTCTGCAGACCATCGAATTCCTGGTGAAACGGCGCGACAGCACCGGTGGGTCCGGGGCAAACTTCCTGGTGCGGTGGCTATCCGATTCCGATGTCGACGAACCGATCGTGGAGGCCCTGATGGTTGGTATTGCCGGGACCCAAGGGATCAGTTTCCGACGGCAAGGAGTCGAAATTTCTCCCGAGTAGCGATTGGATGGCCACTGTGACATTCCAATTCCCAGCGGACTTGGCCAGTCGTTCGGATTCCGGAATCTTTTTTGCATCGTCTTGGCCTGATCGACAACTTAGACCGCTTGCCGGAATTGCTCTACCGCCAGATCGGTATCCCCCGCTTGCCAGGTTGCCCTCGCCTGCCGCCGGCTTTCGAGTTCGTTCGATTCAGTTGTTGATGCCAAGTCAAACCTTCTCGAGTAAATGAAACGATCCTCGATCGGATGATAACAGACGAGAGCCATACCTGAGGAAATTTCGAGCTGACGAATTCCTCGGGGCTTCATAGAGGCTTAAATGCAAGAATTGTTCAGTTTCGGTTAACGAATTGAATTGCTGTTGACCAGGTGCGAATCTAGAATAACGAATCACAAAGCATGACCGTCTCAAGAGTTGCTCGCACGGGGCCAGCCCGCGCTGCGACCGTCATGCGATTACGGTCCGTAGTGCCGTCCTCTGAGTTCAACAGCACGGCGGTCCGCGGCAAAGCGTACGATTCGTGCTGATACGATTGAGAAATCCGTCCAGATTTGACGGAAGGCGCGAATGAAATTTAGAACAGTTTTGCTGACACGAACGGACCCATCAAACAACGATCAAAATCTGGTAACGAATAGGGAAAATGAAATGTATCGGGAACCGAATTTGAATCGCCAGCTTCAGCCATTGTCGATTGCGCTGGTCATCATCTGTATCGTGATCGGAGCAAATTCCTCAGGCCAGGCTTGGGCCCAGGAAAATGATTCGCGGCAGATTGAACAGGCATCGGGGCTGGAAGCCAGATTGAAAAACCTGCAAGAAAGATTCGACGACTTGGGCCGACGGCTGGAACGGGCGACCGGGCAGGCGGCCGGCGACATCAAGTCCGAATTCGATGATGTGGCCCAGGAACTGGCCGATGTTCTGGCGGAACGACGGGCAGCCTACCAAAGGCAGGCCGCGGACGTAAAATCGTCGCTCGACACGGCGTGGAAGAAATTCGCGGCTCAGTCGGCACAGTCTCGCGAAATGACGGCCAGGGAAATTGAATCCATCCGATCCCGGTGGAACATGGCATTCATGAATCTGCAGAAGGCCCACTTCGAACACGTCAATTACATCCAAAAAGAACTGACACGACTGGAAAACGATATTGCAAAGTCTTCCAACGAATTGAATTACGAAGTGACAGCCAAACGGGAAGCCGTGCGACTTGCCTATGAAACGCGAGCCCGGCAGATGCGTGATTCCTACCAGGCCTACATTCAGGCCTTGCAGAATGAAGTGCAGCGAATTACGACCGCGGCCGAGAACGCCAGTAGCGAAAATCGCGTTCGCATGATGAAGAAAGTGGACGAAATCAATACGAAATCCAATGCCGCTTACGAAAAAGTGCATCACAACTTCGATCGTATGGCTTCGAAGGCCCGAGCTTACCTGCAGAGTAATCGGGAGCGATTGGAAAAGGCCGACGACGATGTCAAGGAGAAAATCGAGTCAGAAATGGATGCGATCACCAGCGATGTGACCAGGCTGCGTGCGGAGACGATCGAATCCATGGAAGCCTATCGCGAATCTTTGAACCAACAAGCGGCGGCGTTGGCGAAACGCGCATCCGACGGCGGCGCGGAGGTCACTGCCATGGCGGCCAAGCTGGAGGCTCGACGAAAAATGGCGGAGACGCAATTGGCGGAGGCCTATCAATCCTATGCCGCTTCCATTCGGAACGAAGTCAAACGACTTGAGCAAAAACTCGAGCAGGTCGACGACGGTGCCCATTCTGAGATCGCGGATGCAATTGAAGCGCTGCAGCGCGAACTGAGTCGAATCGAGGGCAAATAACTCCGCTCGAAATTGAGCCGGTGTGGTGTTAACGGCCGCACCGGCGGAAAAGCCGTGTAGCGGTTTGGGCGGCGGCATCACGATTCAATGACACGCGTATCCTTGCATCGCGACGGCAGGACGGTGTTCCCCGTTCAACGTCGCCCGTAGTGCAATCGGGACCCCCTTCTTGACCGGCCAAGACGGTATCTGTCGTTCGCTTGGTTTGACGGTGTACGGGGTTGACGACGGGCCGTCGCCTGGATCAAGGTAAGGGGACGTCTGCTCCGCTGAATAATTAACCGAACGCTGGACAGGGAATTAGCATGGCTTCGCCCAGGGAACAGGTTCAATTACTTTGCCAACAGATGCAACAGTCCATTGTGGGCCAGAAGGACGTGATTGAACGACTGGTGCTGGTTCTTTTGGCCAATGGGAATGTGCTGATGGAGGGTTTGCCGGGTTTGGCCAAGACCCGCGCCATCAAGACAATGGCTGCCAATCTGGAATCGGAATTTAGTCGGATTCAGTTTACGCCCGATCTGCTGCCTTCCGATGTCACGGGCACTGAAATCTATTACACCGAAGGGGGAGCGGGCAAATTTCGATTTGAACCTGGACCCATTTTTGGCAACCTGGTATTAGCGGACGAGATCAACCGGGCGCCGGCCAAAGTTCAGGCAGCGTTGCTGGAAGCGATGGAAGAACGACAGATTACGGTGGCCGGTTCCACGCATCGCCTGCCAGATCTGTTCCTCGTGATGGCGACGCAAAACCCGATTGAACAGGAGGGTACTTACCCTTTGCCCGAAGCTCAAATGGACCGATTCCTGATGCATCTGTACGTCCGCTACGCAGCTCCTGAAGACGAAGGGCGAATCATCCGGCTGGTCAGAAGCGAATCTCAATCCCATGACGGTCAAACGGACGAAGGTAACAAGATACCGCAACAGGCAATTTTTGACGCCCGCAATGAAATCATTGCCGTCGAAGTCAATCGCTCAATGGATGACTACATGGTGGCGCTGGTGACGGCGACCCGGTACCCCGATCGCTATGATGAAGATCTGAAACGTTGGATACACGTCGGCGTCAGTCCGCGGGGAGGGATTGCGTTGGACAAAGTGGGACGAGCCGCGCGTGGTATCACGGTCGCGATTTCGTTACTCCCGACGATATTCGAGCCATCCTTAACGACTGCTTCCGGCACCGCATCAAGCTGAGCTACGAGGCTCAGGCAGAAGGAGTCACCACGAATGAAGTGATCCGCAAGATCGCCGGTTTGGTGGCCGTGGCCTGACGGACGACAATTGGAGGGCACCCGTCTCAATCCCGATCGATGACGGATGCGAACCACGTCAGCAGGCGACGGTCGGCAACGACTGGGCCGGGTCAATTCACGGAAAAACGAAAACGAAAGGTGTTTGCAGCATGCCATGCCCTCGCGTTGACAGGCTGGATAAGCAATCGACGATGTCGAACAACGGCGTTTACGCTCGATTGGGCGACCTGGTTCGCATGCAGTATCAGGCACGCGGTTTTACGTTTTTGCCGCGTCAACCGGTTCAAAGCATTCTGGCAGGACGGCATTCATCACGTCTGCGAGGCCGTGGATTGAACTTCGAGGAATTGCGGGGCTATCTTCCGGGAGACGATATCCGCAATATCGACTGAAAGGTTACCGCCCGGCTTAACGAACCACACGTGCGCGTCTATACGGAAGAGAAAGACCGCCCCGCGCTGCTGCTGGTCGATCAGCGGATGTCCATGTTCTTTGGCAGCCGGCGAGCCATGAAATCGGTGGTGGCCGCCGAGGTCGCGGCGTTGTCCGCATGGCGATTGCTGCAAACCGGCGATCGCGTGGGTGGACTGATCTTCAATGATCAGGATATCGTCGAAATCAAGCCGCATCGCAGCGAAACCCGCGTGATGCAATTACTCAATGCCGTTGTCGATATGAATCACCAGTTGCGGGTGTTGGATCCCGACGGCAGGAAAGCCAGCCCGCCGGCCAACGGCGGCATGCTCAATCAGGTCATCCGACACGCGCGACGGGTTGCCACGCACGATTTCCTGGTCGTACTGATATCGGACTGCTACGGAGCCGATGATGCATCGCGACAAATGGTGACGAATCTATGTCACCACAATGACCTGATTTCCGCATTCGTTTACGATCCGCTGGAAGCTGAAATGCCCCAAGCTGGTAAGACCGTGGTTTCCGAAGGCCCGCTCCAACTGGAGATCAATATGTCGGATGCCAGGTTACGTCAACGTTTTCAGGAACAATTCGTGTCACGAATTCAACAGATACGCCAGTTCTCCGCGCATCGTTCTATTCCGTTGCTACCGATCAGCACAACGCGACCGGTCGCTGAACAGATCCGTGAGTTGCTGGGGCAAGCGGGGCAGAGATCAAGGTTGCCGTCATGAATACCGGACAACAGGATCCAACCAGCCTGGCGAATCTGCATGACATCGTTGTCCCGGACCCTGCGCCGTTTTGGCCTCCGGCGGCGGGCTGGTATCTGCTCGGTACGTTGTTGGTGATTGCGTTGGGCTGGTTGATTGTGCAATCGGTGAAACGATGGTTTCGCAATCAATACCGCAGAGTGGCGATGAATCACTTGCATCGCCTTCGCCAGTCAACACTGGCTTCGAATCAACCATCCACATTGGTGTCAGCCATCAATCAAATTCTCAAACGGACTGCATTGGCGGCCTGGCCTCGGGAACAGGTTGCAGCTTTGTCAGGTGAATCCTGGTGGAATTTTCTTCAGCGAACGGGTGGAATGCGATCGTTGACGCCAGAACAGAAAGGCACGCTGGAGAATATTGCGTTTTCGAGTACGCGTTCAGGCGAGCTATCATCAGAAAACCTGAACCAGCTGTTCGAGTTGGCTGAGCACTGGATTCGGACGCATCGCGTCGGGTCGATGTCAGGATAGCGAGAGAGTCGGGGGACCGGGGATGATTACTTTGGCCTTTGGGTGGCTGCTTATCCTGCTTCCGTTGCCACTGTTGGTAATGCGGTACTGGCCAGTATTTCGTCAACAACGGCTGTCATTGCGGGTGCCGAGATTGCAACGTCTTGCCGGTCTGGCGGAACGGGACCCCCACGCAGAGGCCGTGGTCATTCAACGTTCGACAGTCAACTGGACAGTCCTGTGGTTGATCTGGGCGGCCACGTTGTTGGCCGTTTCGCGACCACAATATGTTTCCGACCCCATTACGCGAACGATTCCCTCCCGGGACCTTCTGCTGGCAGTCGACCTTTCCGCGTCCATGAACACCCAGGACTTTGTGGACAGCGACGGGAAGCAGGCTGATCGACTGACAGCATGCAAACAGGTACTAGGCGAATTTCTGCAACGTCGCGATGGGGACCGAGTTAGTCTGATCTTTTTTGGTTCCGCTCCCTTCGTGCAAGCACCTTTTACCGAGGATCTGCAGGTATGCCGTCAATTGCTGGATGAAGCGCAGGTCGGCATGGCTGGCCCCAAGACAGTGATCGGCGATGCCATCGGTTTGGCACTTAATCTGTTTACACGGAGCGAACAGGAACAACGGGTATTGATTCTGTTAACCGACGGCAACGATACCGGCAGCAAAGTGACGCCTCAACAGGCGGCCCGGATTGCGAAACAAAAGGACGTGACGATTCATACCGTCGCCGTCGGTGATCCGGCTGCCGTCGGAGAAGAAAAAATCGATGAAGATGTTCTGCAGGCGATGGCCAAGGAAACGGGTGGGCAATTTTATCGAGCGGATGACCGGCAGCAGCTGGAGGATATTTACCGGCAACTGGATCAAGTCGAATCGAGCGGACTGGAATCGGTGTCTTTCCGTCCCAAATCCGAACTCTTCCACTGGCCCCTGGCTTTGGCATTTCTGCTTGGGCTCTCATGGCACGGTTTCCAAGCCTTTCAATATTTGTTGTCGTTGGGATCTTTCGTCGTAAACCGCCGTCGGCATAACGCGGTGGCCGCCCTGGTGGTGCTGCTTCCGCTGATCGTGTCCGGTGCCGCACCTGAAGATGGTGTCTGGGCGGTAACTCGATTCCGATTGATTCGGCCGGCATGGTTGTTGGCGCTGATTCCTGTCGCCCTGATCCTGGGTGCGATGTTACATCGGCGGCAAGCGACAACCGGGTTGGAGAACTGGATTGACAGCCACCTGCTGACCCATCTGTTGGTGACACCACCGTCCAGGAAAAATATTGGTCCGTGGCACCTGCTTTCAGCCGCGTGGCTGGTCACGACGCTCAGTCTTTGCGGACCAACGTGGCAACGAGAGCCGTCGCCGTTTGCCGATGATCAGGCTGCGGTCGTTTTTGTAATGGAAATCACTCCGTCGATGTTGGCACAAGACGTTCAGCCGAGTCGTTTGCAACGTGCGGTTCAGAAACTGCACGATTTACTGGATCTGCGTCGGGGTGCCGACTCCGCACTCATTGCTTATGCGGGCAGCGCTCATCTGGTCATGCCTCTGACCCGTGACGCAGAAATTATTGAATATTTTGCCATGGAATTGTCACCGGATATCATGCCGAAGCCAAGTGACGTGGCGGCGGAAGCGATTCGACTGGCCAACGAGCAATTGAGAAATGCGGGCCGCCAGGGATCCATTGTCTTGTTGACTGACGGCGTTTCCGCGGAGCAGAACCAGCGGCTTGCCGCCCAGGATTCTGCGCCAATTCAGATCCTGGCCATCGCCGGTGATCAGGCGAAACCGCTTCCAATCGGCAGCCCACCGGCACCGGCGCTCGACATCGAATCACTGAATCAGACGGCCACTGCGGCCGGTGCGACCCTGACGATCGTCACGGCGGATGATCGTGACGTGAGAGCGGTGTCGAGTTACATTGCGAATCGCTTCGAGGTCGCTTCCTCAGCCGACGGCAGCGATCGCTGGAAGGATATGGGATACTGGTTGACTCCCTTGATCGCGCTGATGGCAATGGCCATGTTCCGCAAAGGCTGGGTAGTAGCATGGGCATAAGGGCGATCTGGGAAGGTTTGATGGCCCTGGCCCTTCTGGCTTTGGTTGGGATGGCGGTTTGGAAGCTGCCGCCCGACATGTGGTTGACGGCGGATCAGCAGGGCGACCGCTTGATGCCGCTGGAGCGTTTTGCCGAAGCGGCGGAAACATACGAAGATCCCATCCATCGAGGCATCGCTCTTTATCGAGACGGGCGTTTTCAGGAAGCGGCAGACTCATTTGCCAGAATCGATGAACCGATTCCCGCGTTCAATCGTGGCAATGCCCTGATCCTGCTGGGCAAATACGACGAAGCGATCCGTTGTTTTCAACGAGCGCTGCAACTGGATCCGCACCTGAAACCGGCACAGGATAATATGGCCATTGCCATCGCTCGCCGCGACAAGTTACAACCCAGCGAGGATGATGCCGGTGGTACCGGTGGCAAACTGGAAGCGGATGAAATTGTCTTTGACGATCGCGCGAAAAACTCAAGCGAGGTTGAGGAGATCGAAGCGGGCGCAGGTGAACGCCTTGCGGACCAATCCCTGCAGGAACTCTGGTTGCGGCGCGTCCAGACCAGCCCGGGAGATTTTCTGCGAGCGAAGTTTTCCTATCAGTCGGCACGTCGCAAAGCAGCAGACGATCCATGAATTCCCCACAGACTAATCCGCAACCCCTTGCCGGGACTCCGATCAAGGTGCCCCGCACGGGTAGGCCATTCCAGGTCATCGTATCGGGGTATCCAGTCTCGCCGTTGGTTTGCGCGTTGATCATGTGGCTGACCGTGGGGATTTCGGCACTCGCCTTGGCTACGGCGGATGAATCGGATTCAGATGATGTCAGTCGAATTCGAAACAAGTTGGCTGATGAATCGAAAATCTGGGTGGGACAAAAGGTCACTTTCCAAGTCGATCTGTTGGCCCGATCGTTCTTTTCCGGAACGGCCGTTTTTGATCTGCCCAGGATTCCTGGTGCCATTGTAATGAAGGCGGAAGGTTCGCCTGTCGTCAGTTCCGAGAACATCGAGGGCCAAAATTGGAACATTCAAACACACAGTTTTTACGTATACCCGCAACGCCCAGGGGGATTTGAGATTCCATCTTTCCCGGTCCGGTTTTCAGTAACTTCGGAGCCGGGTAAACCGGCCACATCGCAACGACAGAAGACGGAACCGATGGCATTTGCCGCCAACATGCCTCCTGGGGCTGAAGGTCAGTCTTTGTTGATATCTACATCGGAACTGGTTGTCGAAGAAGAATGGAAGCCTCCTATATCCGACAATGGGGCGATGGATTTGACCGTTGGCGATGCGGTCGAGCGTAAAATCACACTACGGGCCCGCGACGTACCCGGCATGGTCTTGCCGTCTATGCGCATGCCCGATCAGAAAGGGGTTTCCGTCTACCAGCATCCGGCGTCGGTTCGTGACCAGGGAAATCGGGGGGAAAACACCGGGATTCGCTTCGAAACCATCACCTACATTTGTACGGAAGCGGGCAAGGTTTTTTTGCCGCGAATCACCATTTCCTGGTGGGATATCGAATTGGAAGAACTTCACCGCGAGACGTTGGATTCGATTACGTTGCGGATCGAACCTTCGAACTCATCTTCGTCAACGGCGAATCAAACTCAGCAGCAGCCGCATGGCTTGAATTTCGTGCTACCGCTATTCGTCATGGGTCTGGCCCTGTCGATTGCTTTATTGATCTTTCTTAAGCCATTGCAGACATGGTGGTCTGAACGGAAGTTGGCCGCCGTCGATTCCGAGGCTGGGCGGTTTTCTCATCTCATGCAGTGTTGTGCAGGGAATGATCCGTTGAAGACGCTGTCCGCATTGAATCACTGGATGGAGGTCCAATGGCCCGGTCCGACAACCGTCACGGTCGATTCCTTTTTTGCTTGCTCTGAGAATCCCGATCTATTCTCGGAACTTCATGATCTGCAGTCGGCGGCGGTCGGTCGATCTGGATCGTGGAACGGTGCCCGTCTGGCAGCCGAATTGCAGCAGTTTCGCCTTGCAGGAAATCAGCGGCATCGAGAATCTCGGATCGGGCAGCTGCCGGCACTCAACCCCACCGCGTGATTGAATACGCAGGTGGGAAATCGTCCTGAGTGCAAGGTGGTCGAGCGACGTCAAGAATCATGTACAATGCGTCTGCCATGTCTTACCGCTTACGGCTGACCACCAGCCAAGCGACCCGTCTAGAGCATTTTCAGAATTCATGTTCATGGTACCAGCCCGATTCAACAGCAACGGCCTACTGTTACAGCCACTCGAAGGATGCACTTGCTCGTGCTGCGAGCTTGGATTGTCGCGCAAAACAATTTTGAAGGTGTTCTAGCTTGGCGGGATGGCTTCAATCCCTCGGTCATGAAGGTGCCGTTCATCGGTTGGTGCTATTGACGTCTGATACGGTGGGAATGGCATGGTTGTCTGCCGATGGGGAGGCATCGGTACTTGAGAGTTCATTGACAGATGGAGTAACCAGGTGTTGGGTTTTCTTTTTTACGCGGTCGTCGGATTGGGGTTCCTGTTTTCGCTGATCGTCCAGGCGTGGCTGCGTTCAACGTACCGCCAGTGGAGTCGCGTGCGTAATTCCATGGACATGCCGGGCCGCGATGTGGCCCGCTATCTGTTGGACAAAAACGGTATGCCTGATGGCGTGGTGAAGATGCAACCGGGTGCGTTGACCGACCACTATGATCCTCGCAACCAATCGATTGCGCTTTCTCAGAGAATTTTCCAGGAGCCCAGTGTGGCCAGCGCGGCGGTCGCGGCCCACGAGACGGGGCATGCCATCCAGGACAAGGTGGGCTACGGGCCGATGCAACTTCGGTATAAGTTGCTACCCGTCGCACAGTTTTCGGCGCAGTATGGTCCTTGGGCCGTTATGGGCGGATACTTTTTTGCCTCTTCCACGATCGTGCTGGTGGGTTTCGTGATGTTTGCCGCTTCCATGCTATTTCAGCTGATCACGCTGCCGATAGAATTCGATGCCAGTCGACGCGCCCAAGACGAACTGGCCGCCATGGGCTTCAATACCATTGAAGATCGCGAAGGCGCGAACAAGGTGTTGCGGGCGGCCGCGATGACCTACGTGGCCAACGCGGCAACGGCGATGGGCCAATTATTGATCATCATGTTGATCTTTGGTCGAGCCATCCTTTCCCGATTTGGACCAACGCGACCATGAGTTTCCCGCAGCCGACCGAAACGGTTCACCTTCTGCCGGTTCGAGATGACGTTCCATGATTCCCATTCGTGACGATGTCCCAGCTGCCAACGTGCCCCTGAGCATGTGGTGTTTGCTTATCGCCAATGTGGTGGTCTACATTGGCGAAAGCACACTCACGCCCGATCAAAAACAGGGACTGTTCATGTGGATGGGGTTGGTTCCCGCCCGGTTCCTGCCCGGTCGTGATTTGACCGCGGTGCCGACGCTACTGACCACCTGTTTTCTGCATGGAAGTTTTCTTCATCTATTGGGCAATATGTGGACGTTATATCTGTTTGGCGACAACGTGGAAGACAGAATGGGGCCGATCCGGTTCGTCGTCTTCTATCTCGTGTGCGGTGTCGTCGCCAGCGTCACCCACATCGTGACCAATCCGGGATCTCTGGTTCCCGCGGTGGGGGCGTCCGGTGCCGTATCCGGGGTGATTGGGGCCTATTTGTTCATGTATCCCCGTGCGCGAATTGTCGTGTTGCTCCCGGTGATTTTCATACCATTCTTCTTTGAAATTTCTTCTCTGCTTTACATCGGCTTCTGGTTTGTCGTCCAATTATTCAGCGGTACGGCGGCATTGTTCAGCACATCGGACGTCACCGGCGGAATTGCATTCTGGGCGCACATAGGGGGATTTGCCGCGGGTGCGCTGTTGCACCCGTTATTCGTCCACCACCGCATTGACCACATCGATGCCAACGACTTTCCCATGGAATCGGTCTGGCAGAGACGCAACGAACGTTTTCGCGGGGAGTATTGATGGAAATTCTGTATGTCTTGTTGGCTATCGCATTAATTCAACCGGTGATCGCCAAACAGTTCCGTTTGGCCGCGCGGCGGAAACAGATCTTGAATGTGGAAAATGAACGTCAGTCGCGCGTGATTCTGTTGATTCACCGACAGGAAACACTCAGTTTCATCGGTTTTCCCGTCGCACGTTACATCGACTTGAACGACAGCGAGGAAGTATTGCGGGCACTTCGCATGACGCACCCTGATACACCGGTCGATCTGGTATTGCATACGCCGGGAGGCCTGGTGCTGGCGGCCACCCAAATTGCGCGAGCCATCCATAAGCGTCAGGGCACCGTTCGCGCGATCATACCCCATTTTGCCATGTCCGGTGGGACCCTGATTGCCATGGCCTGCGACGAAGTGATCATGAGTCCGCATGCGGTCCTGGGGCCGGTCGATCCACAGTTGGGCCAGTACCCCGCTTCGTCGTTGATGCGCGTGGTCCAGGAAAAGCCGATCGCGGAAGTCGACGACTCGACCTTGATTCTGGCGGACTCGGCCGAAAAAGCCGTCAAACAGGTCAGAGAAATCGTTGTCGAATTGCTGCGAGACAAGTTCCCGGAAGAGAAAGCACAAGCGATCGCGGACGCCATGACGGATGGTCGTTGGACGCATGATCGCCCGATTACGGTCGATGATTTGAAGTCGGTGGGTTATCCGGTCAACGACGAAATGCCATGTGAATTCCTGGACTTGCTGGCTCTTTATCCTCAGCCCGTACGGACGACGCCTTCGGTAGAATACGTGCGAGAAGATCGGCGAATCCCCTTGCCCCGATGAACCGTTCAGCCGATGGTTCGGCCATTCCCCTTTCCTTTCTGACGCCGATGGAATTAATCAAGCAGATACTCCGACAATGGCACTTCGAATCTTGGAAGTGGCTGTTGCCCTATGCGTTCGTGCTCTCGATCGTCGTATTTTTCGGCAGTATCGTAGCCGTTTCGATTCTGCTGGTTCGTTTGCCCGAAGATTACCTGAATCAGGATGAACGCATTGACCGAGCAAACCGTTGGACGGCCCGTCATGTGATTCAGGTTACCTTGAGAACCTTGCTTGGTGTCGTTTTGATTCTGTTGGGTCTGGTCATGTTGGTTACGCCCGGACAGGGACTGCTGACGATCCTGGTCGGTTTGACGCTGATTGACTTTCCCGGGAAACGATACGTGATTCGCCATTTCCTGGCCCGCCCCCGAGTCTTGCAGGCCATCAACCGCTTGCGAGCCAGATCAAATCACCCTCCGCTTCAGCCAGTTCAGACGCGTTCAGAAAAACAGATATATTGAATCGATTCGTGACTAAGGTTAACTACCTGGAAATATCCGGGCTCGAGAATCAATATGCAATTCGCGCAAAATGGTTGATTTCCGGAATCGGAAGTGCTAGGGTCAGCAAACCAGCAACTTTAATAACCATGAACCTGGATTGACAACGAGGCTTGAGATGCGAGTGATTTTTTGTGTGGTGTTGTGCGTTAGCTTGTGTGCGACCGAAATAAATGCCGACGTAACCGTCGGGTTCGACGGCGGAGACCCCAGTGGTTTCATTGGCAATGCCGTCTTCGAATCGGTGGGTGGTAATCCCGGTGGAAACGCACACATCAATCAGGGTGGCCCATTTTTTTTCCCGGAGATTCGCACCGGTGGTTTGGGTGAACCGTCGAATCCGGCATTTCTGGGAGACTTTTCTGCTTTCAACCAGGTGACGATCGGATTTGATGTCAGGGTGGATTCAATCACGGACTTCATTGGCAACGAGATTCCCCGACCTTTTGGAATCATGTTGATCGATCGCGATATCATGGGGCCCAGCGGACCATCAGGTGTGTTCTTCGAAACGCCAGCTCTTTCGGCCTCAATCCAGGACGATTGGACGAATTATTCGGTCTCGTTCGATCCGCGATCGACCGAATTGCCTGATGGCTGGATCGGGTTTGGTGATGAAGACATGAACACGTTCGAGCCAATCTTTCCCGAAGGAGCTTCGTTTGCGTCCGTGCTGGCGGGTGTCGACGAGTTTCGACTTACGGGAGGCGTGCCAGGATTTTTCTTCAATGACGCGTTTTTTGACGTGCGGATTGACAATGTCAGCATCAACGCGGTCCCGGAACCGGGTTCCACCAGCATGATCTGCCTGGCCGCATTGGCTTTGATGGGACGCAGGCGGTCGGTGCAACGATAAATTGCATCAGTGACTGCCCGCGTCTATTGAACCACCCTGCATTTGGTCTTCAGGCATGCTGAGTCCAACGACATCGCATTACTCGTCCTGCCTTTTGGCTACGGCATGAATCATAACTCGGAGTCGCCGTGATTGACCATGGCCGATCGGTTGGGACCTGAATTATTGCGACTCCATCTACATTTGCCGTTTTCGAGCAATTTCAAAATCGTTTTTGCATGACAGTACGAGTTCGCAGCGCAAGCAAGTGCATCCTTCGAGTGGATCGGCCGGTAGGCCGTTATTGTGGCATCAGGCAGGTTCCATGAACATGAACTCTGAAGTTGCTTTAGTCGGTTACGCTTTTTCAAGCAAAGCATCATAGGTCTGCCGAATCTGTTCGAGCTTTTCCTCTGCCGACCGTTGACCTGTTTCAGCGATACTGGCCGCGGACGTGAAGTCGGCGAAATCAAAAGCTGAAGTATCGGGCTCGATAACATCGTCCGCGGAGCCCAGTTGCAACTTGGCGATGCCTCGACGCGAAACGTCCATTACACGGGAGGCCGTTTCGAAAAGGCCTGGTTTCTTCATTTGCCCCGTTTTCGTATGAGGATTATTACCGGCGAAATGATTGGGGATTTCCTTTGAAACATCGACCCCGATGACGTATTCGGTGCCCCGCTCGTTCAGCAATTCGGCGGGCAGATTGTTAACCACGCCACCATCGACCAGCATTTGGCCATCCCTCATGATTGGATTGGCCAGCAATGGCACGTTGATACTCTCCAGAATGGCATCAACGATATCGCCAGTATCTCGAACGACTTCTTCTCCACTGACCAAATCCGTGGCAACCACACAAAATGGAATCGCCAATTGTTGAAATGTCCAATCCCGGTAATGAACACGTAACATCTTTTCCCAGGCACGTTCCTGAAATTTTTGAAACAGGTACAACCGCCGACCGAAGGGGATCCGGTTCATCCATTCCGAAGGTTGCAGTTCTTCCGAAAAAGATCGAATCAGATAATCCGGCGAAAAACCGGCGGCATATCCCAACCCGACCATGGCCCCGACACTGGTTCCACTCATCACATCGAACCCGACACGCGATCGGTCGAGCACACGCAGGACGCCCAGATGAGCCATCCCTCTGGCACCACCACCACCCAACGCAATCCCGACTTTGACTCCCCGCAAATGCCTCACGATCCGATCCATCGCCTGCTCAAACAGTCGATCTTTGTCAGCTGTTTCCGCGATTTGTGGAACCAGGAAATCCCGTTGCTTCAACGAAGGGCAACATGCCACTTTGCGTCCCACCACCTCGCCATCGGCCAGCAATTGCACGCAAATGACACGGTTGTTGCAAACGGGATCCGTTTCCATCAAACGACACAGTAACGCTTCGCTTACGCGGTCCGGAGTCTGGTTATCGCAACACCACAGCACTTCTTCGCACTCTTTCGCCATATCGCTGAATGCCGTCTGATCGCGATTCGTCACGTTTTCAAACGGAGCAAAATCAAATAGGACACGATCGCATCCGGGAAACTGGGATCGAATCATCGACTTCAGCTGATCCGACTCAACCTGGTCGTCGTGAGTCAATAATGGCAGCGTCTTGACGGATTTTGCAAATGATGCCGGCCGATTTGTGAATAGCGTAAGCGTTTCGTTTGCCCGTACTAATTCATGAACCAGCAGGGGCAGGAAAGCGCCACTTCTGGCATCGCCGGCCACGATACCAACCACTTTGGGAAAACGGCGAGGCTTGATGCCGCGAAAGACACTGGCGGCGCGAACGCCGAAGGCGTGGATGACGTTGCGGCGAAAGACTGGAATTTCCAGGATCAATCGCAGAACGTCTTCTCCTGAGATCACGGCGACAAGCGAGCAGATATCCGGCACCAGTTCGATCTCATCCGACAAATCGTGTAGCAGAAATGACGACAAGCCAACCGTATCTCCCTGATTCACATAGCCCAGAAACCGTTTCCGATGCGGGCCAGCCCGGTGGTACATGCGAAGCCGACCACGAGTTACCGTAAACAGGCTGTCGCGAATGTCCTGCGGCTCGCCGGCGGGCAGCTCCCGCCAGTCACAGGCAGCGGCAATCTGCTGGATTTCCTCACCAGCCAATCCACTGCAGACTCGGCACGATTTCAGCTTGATGATTGCTGTTGATTCCGGTTCCAACATGATTCCTGTTTCAAAAACCAATTTTCTGACTGGATTCGCCAGCTAGCAGAGCTGGCTGGTTTTGGCGATTCGGCAATCTGTACGGATTGCATCAACTAAGTTGGGTTACATGCCGATGCAAATTTCTAGCATGAACGTGTTGGGCTAATGATCGACTGAGCCCTTCTTGTATCACAAAAACGAGTTAAATGATGCCACCTGGCCTTTTAGATACGAGCCTGCCATTGGTCGTTAGCATCGGCTTGATCCTGCTTGGATCGGGTTTCGTTGCGGCCCAGGATCAAGATCTCGATGAAGCGGGTATCCGCTACCGTTTTGCCAGTGACGAATTTGTTCGGATCCGGCAGGAACCGGATTCAAATCAGAATGCAGGCGACAGCGCGGAAGAGCAGACGTCCGCTTTGCGAGGCGACTCGCCGGAAAATAATCGGGAACAAGGCGGTTCGGAGCAAGAAGAAGCGGCGTTTGAACGCGGCGAAGAAACGGAAGAAGGCGAAGAGTTTCGCTGGCCGGGCGACCCGATAAAAATCGAAGCCGAGTTCGGAGATGGTTTCGCGTTGGTCAGCGAAGATCAGGAATTTGAACTCAAATTTCATATCTTGAACCAGGTAGATTACAAGGTTTTCTCGCCGGCAGATCAGGAACCGGCAGCCGTTGATGGGATCTACATCCCCAGGATGCGCGTGTATTTTGAAGGCAAACTGGGGGATCCATTTCGCTACGAAGTTTCGTTGCAGCGCAGTGTCGAGGGCGTCTTCGACTTGCTGGACGCCAATCTCGACATCCGCTTTCGAGAGGAATTTCAAGTCCGCTTTGGGCGGACTTTGATCCCGTACAGTTACAGCTGGTATGACCATCTGGAACAATACTTCATTGTACCGGAACGGTCACTCTTTCCATTGAATTTCGGCTTGGCGCGAACCGCAGGACTTCAAATCTGGGGCGATGATACCTATCGCCGCTGGGAATACTCAATCGGCTTCTATGACGGTCGCGCTGCCGGCATCGCGGACAATTCAACGACGGCGGACTTTGTCAGCTATTTGAATCTGCGACCGTTTGCCCAGCGACGTGTTGGTGGTTTACTTGAGAATTTCAACATCGGTGGTTCCCTGGTGCTTGGAAAATTCTACCGACCCACCGAATTATTGCCTCTCCGAACTTCGATTCAGTCGTCGGAAAACGATGAAGCGGCAACCGATGCTTCCGCGGTGTTCTTCGAATTCAATCCGGAAGTTGTTGGTTTTGGAGACCGGCTGATTGGAGCGGTTCACGCTGCCTGGTATCACGGTCCGATTTCCATGGAAACGGAATGGAATGCTCTGCAATTCGAATTGCTGGATGAAGCCACGGATGAAATCGTCGATGTTCAGGCCAACGGATTCCATGTGACGTTGGCCTCGTTTTTGACCGGCGAAACGGTTCGTGGCCGCGAAGTGGTGCAGCCCTTGCGACCCTTTGATCCACGCTGTGGCTTCCGCAACCTGGGAGCGGTGGAACCGTTCGTACGATACAGTTACCTGAAAACTGGCGATGAAGTTTTTGATCGCGGGTTGGCCAATCCCGACGATTGGACTAACGAGGTGTCGATGACGGACATTGGCTTCAACTGGTATTTGAATCGCTACGTAAAGTTTTATTTCGACTGGCAACATGCGGCCTACGCGTCACCTGTACTTGTGAATGAAGAGACGGGAAAAGTCAGTAACCGTAACGATCTGTACTGGGTACGGTGCCAGTTCTATTTCTAAGTGGACAGCTCCGGTTTCTCGCCGGATGCCGCTGATACAAACTCCACGTAGCAACGATTGCGTTTTGACGTAATTGATGCATTCACTGACGTATCGAGCTTGTAGCTCAGACAACAGGCGGCTGTCTGACCAGGCTGCAAGTATTGACGAACAGCGGCACGTCCAAAGCAACAACGCTAGCGTGATCGTTATGGATTAGGAAACCACATGACGCTACTATCGCCGCCGAAACACGCACTCATTGCGTGAATTTCTGTAGCATAGGTAATGTCATGGTGGTCACCTTCTGTCCGGCGGTTCTATTCTGGTCGTGGCTGGTGGTTTGTTGCGCCATGCAGGACGAAGACAAAACTGCCGCCCAACAGAATGCAGCACAACCATTGTCGATGCCGGACGAATTCGATTTGGATTCCGTAGCCGACAGTGTTAGCGTAGCGCAGCCACAGTTTGAATTCACGAGCAACTTTCCCGGCCTGGAGTCGACCCCGTTGTCGGGATTGGGCGAATTCCAGGGAACGATCGGCCAGCGCCCTGGGGCTAACATCGGAGCGGATTTTTTCAGCCAGGATCAGGATTTTGCCAGTGGTCTGTTGATTCGCAACGGCCAAGTGGCCATGAAAATCGGCGGCTTTCTAAAAGTTGACTTTATCTACGATTTCAATCCGATCGGCAACACGGACGCGTTTGACGTTACGACGATCGAAGTCGGCGCTTCGGCACGGACCAATACGCGATTCCATGCTCGACAAACTCGTCTGAATTGGGATACGCGTTGGAATTCAGATCGCGGTCCGGTTCGAGTGTTCATTGAAGGAGACTTCTTCTTTAATCAGCGTGAAAGTTCGCAGTTGGGTGAAAACCGATTTCGATTGCGACACGCGTTTGCGGAAGTTGGAAAGTGGATGATCGGACAGAACTGGACGACCTTGGCAGACATCGCCGCCAGCCCTCAGACTCTCGATTTTGAAGGCCAAGTAGCCGCCATTACGACTCGCCGTACCCAAATTCGATGGACGACCGATCTAGCCGATTCCGATTGGACTCTGGCTCTGGCTTTGGAGGATCCGTTCTCCATTATCCAGGTACCAGAAGGCGTCGTGGGTGAACCGAGAACCCAGACACCAGACGCTGTCATGCGATTGCGTTGGACCCGAGCCAATCTTCAGTTCCAGACGGGTGGCGTATTTCGCACGCTGGGTTATCAGCCCCAAGGCGGTCAGGTTATTGAGGATGATACATGGGGCCTGCAATTCTCGCAGGTCGCGGTATTGAATGATCGGTCGAAATTTTATTCACAGTTCTTATGGGGATTCGGAATTGGCAGTTTTCGAGGGACGCCGGATTTTGCACCGAACGACTCGGGAACAGTGGAGGCGCTCGGCACGTTGGCGTGGATGGTCGGCACCACCTATGACTGGACGGACCGATTCTCCAGCAATGTCACCTATGCCGAAAACGAGGCCACCAACAACGCCGTCTTCCCACCGGACCAGTTGAAGCGGGTCAAGTACTTTGCCGGCAATTTGATCTACCAATCCTCAGCCAGAACCAATGTCGGCATTGAATACCTCTATGGCTTGCGCGAAAACTTCGGCGGACAAAGCGGCGGTGCCAATCGGATTCAGATTGCCTTCACGTATTTTCTGCCCTGACTCGATGCCGGTAGCTATGGTGCGCACCGGGATTGGCAATTCAAGTTAGCGATGAATGCAAGCCAGAGAGGCGGCCGCGCCCACAATTTGATCTCAAACACCATTCCCGCCTGCTCAAATCTGATGAGTTAAAAGTACAGGATTCAAGGTAGTCTATACAATGCTCGGATGGAGGCTTTGCGGCCTGCCTTTCAACAGACTGGCCCGTTACCAGGCACATTCATGTAGTGTTGGTGGGGTAATCACCCGGCGCGGTTTCGCTTTGAGACGAATTGACGCTACTGAAAAGAGAAACACCCCATGTTGGTCCAGACCAGAATTCCATGGCGAGAACTTGCCAACCAGGTGCTGGTGGCGCTGGTTGCTGTGGCTGGCTATTCGATACTGATTTCGTGGCTGGATGTCCGTTTTCACCTGGAGGAATTGCACCTGCCCGTCGGTTTGTTGACATTGCTGGGTACGACATTGGGGATCCTGTTGGCGTTTCGAACGAACGCCAGTTATCAGCGCTGGTGGGAAGCACGCATTATCTGGGGACAGATCGTCAATGATTCACGAACGTGGGTCAGGCAATTGCAGGAATTTGTCGAACCCGGTGAAGATCCGGTGGAGTCATCCGACGTCGTGGTCCGCAGGATGGCTCACCGTCAAATCGCCTGGTGCTTCGCCTTGGCGCGCACGTTACGTGACCAGCCATGGATCGATAACGTACAGGGGATGGTATCCGAAGAAGAAAAAGACCAATTGTCGACGATCAGAAATGTACCCAACGCACTATTGTCCAACCAATCGATCGATCTGAGAAAACTGCGCAAGCGAGAGGCGATTGATCCATTTCAATTTGTAACGTTGGAACAGACGCTGACCCGATTGACGAATTCCATGGGTGGTTGCGAACGGATCAAGAATACTCCCTTTCCAAGAACGTACCGTCAGTGGATTCTCTTCCTGGTCTACTGCTTTGTCGTTCTGCTACCATTTGCGTTGGTAGAAATGCCGGCCTACGGACTGGTCATGACCAGCATCCCCATCGCGCTCGGTTTTCTGGTCGTCGAACGGATTGCGGTCTATTTGGAGGATCCGTTCATCCATCGAGCTGCCAGTACACCCATGCTGGCGCTTTCACGAACCATTGAGATTAACATCCGCCAAATGTTGGGCGAAACGGAAACACCGCCGCCATTGGAACCGGAACATGGCGTATTGTATTAGCCTGCTCCCAGGGCCGGTGGTTACAGCGATTGAGAAAGGACAGCGAAGTCGACGGACTGGTGTTTGCCCGCGGGCTGTCATTGGTCAATTTTTCTCGTGTCCGTCAGATCCGTGCGGGTTCTTCTTTTTCGACCGTTGTCGCAGTCCGTGTGCCGAGGAATTCCGAACCCGGCTCACGCTCATCTTCGTCGAACAACTTCTGATTCCGGTATTCCTCGTTGTTAAATGCCTCTCGCGTTCCAAAGGCAAACTGGAAAGCAAGTCCTGAAAACGAGTGCGTCTGCTTCAGATCGTTGTAGAATTCCGGTGCTACCTCTCGTAAACGCCCCAGGCGGAACCAGGGAATGTAATGGAAATCGTGATGCTCGGTGTGCATCCCGAAATTGAATGTAATCCAGTTCACGGGTCCGTAATTGGAGGCGCTCGGCTGGTAACAATCGTATCCATGAAAATGAGAATTACTGAGCATCAATCCAAACGCGAGCGGGTGAAGAAAGCCGGTACTGAACAAGGCGCTCAGGAACAGATAAACCAGTGGAGTCCAACCGTAGAACCACCACAGCACGCCCATCATGGTCAAAGCGAGTATGGGATAGACGACCGCCCACATCTCGATCTTGTATCGCTTGTAGCCGGAAACCAGATGCTCGTCTGCGAGAATGGATAACACAAAATCGTTCGGTTTCAGTTGACGGTTCCAGATTGCCGTGGCGGCATAAACCGCCAGTCCGACGATCGCGCGAAGAATCTGCGTTATCATCATGAAGGCAGCAATGGGCCAGAATAACGGCGTGGTAATCCAGGTGGTCATTCGGCGGACACGCGGCGGGGGCAAGTGTCCGAAAATGCGATCCTTGAGTGCCAGCAGAACCGAGCGTCGTCGTTTCACAAAATCCTTGTCAGAACCGAGGTGATTGTGATGAACATGATGTTCGATCCACCAGGTGTGGTGGCCAGGAAAAAGCATCGGCAGCGATGTCAGCGTGAACATCCAACGGTTGGCCGCCTTCCGCTTGAAGATCAGGGCGTGATTGCATTCGTGGGCCAGTTGAAACAGGCCGATATCGATCAGGCCACCAAAAAGCCAGGCCGCGGCCAGGATCATCCACCAAGCCTGTCCCACGAGCGCGATGGCGATGCCAACCTGCAGCAAGACGGCGGCCACGCAGAACAAGGCGGTCACGGGTGCGCGACCGTGCAGTTTCTTGACTTCGGGATGCGCCTTCAGGATGGCCCTGGCCCGGTTCCGGTGCCAGACGGCGTCCGGTTCGTTCTCTTCGGAGACAGGGTCGCAAATGTCAATTTCAAAGCCCGGAAATACGGGTGCCGGAGTACCGAGGACACGCCAGTGAAATTTTGGAGTAAAACCTCCGGGCACCATTTCCGATGGACTGACGTTCGCGGCCATACTGCTCCTCATTCCATTTCAGTCAACTGACAACTATTTGAATTGTAAACGCTGGGCAATGTTTTGGGAAAGTGCCTGCCAACAAGGAGACGCCATTCCGGCCGTTTCGCTTCCAATCATCCTTGTTGGCGAAAGTTTACGGTTGAAATGGAGCGAGCAACCGCGTCTTTCGGTTGAAGGGGCGGCAACGACGGTTCCACGGCGTCGCCGCCACTCTTTATCACCGTTTACAACAACGATGGAATCTGGCGGTTGGCACTGGCCGACCGCTGACTACGTACACCCTGGATCAACGGTTAATTCAAAATCAACGATCAACGGCAGATGGTCGGACGCCTGGCTGGCAATCCGCGACCGTGACGCGAAGGCATGTCTGGATTGCAGGTCGCCCCGATAAAAAACGTGATCCAACGCGCGGGCTGGGAATGCCGCGGGAAACGTGCGAATGGCCTTTTCGGCGGATGAAAATCCGGCCGGCATCATGATGCCCTTTCCCAGCGTGCCCCAGATGTCATTGAAATCGCCACCAATGATCATGGGGGTGTTCCGGTGGGTACGGCGGATTACATCATGATTCAGCAGTTTTCGGAGCTGCATTTTGCGTTCGAATCCCGCCAATCCCAGGTGAACGTTGGCGATCACGAGGGTCCGCTGATGACCCTGAAATTGCAGATGACAGTGAGTCAGCAGGGCGCGTCGACGCTTTTTCAAAGGAATGGTCAGATTCACGTTGTGGGCGTCAACCAGCGGAAAGCGGCTGATGATAGCGTTACCATAATGGCCGCGCGTCAGTCGGACGTTGCGTTGGTAGGCATGATGATTCATGCCCATCGCTTTGGCGAACAGTTTGAATTGACAATCCAGCCGAGATCGAGGCACTTTGTTGTCGACTTCCTGCATCAGGATAATGTCAGGATCATAACGCTGCAGTGTCTCGATGATTCTTTCTGGTCGGTAGCGGCGATCAATGCCACCGATACCCTTATGAATGTTGTACGTGACGACTCGAAACGAGCTCGGTGAATCAGACTTTTCCACGAAATTCTTTAACGTCGTTGCAATGGGTTTCCTTGTGCCGGCTGCCAGTAATGCGATCTGACGGCCTTCCCAGATGCCTCATCATTACTTGCCAGCGCCCGGTCTGGCGAACCATGGCTGATAAGCTGCCATAAAACATGAGCTTTGCCGTGATAGACGGCCGTAATCAATTGAGGATAATGGGCGGACAGAGAGCGTCAATCGTTGATTTTCCGGTTCAGGCGATTTTCAATCTTCTGGCCCTCATCGGGTGGGCGGCGGATTGCTGGTAGTGCACATTTCACCCTGACCCGCAATGACAACATCCACCAAGGCATGTTGAGGATAAATGATAAATGATGTTTGAGATGATCGTCCATCCCACCGATTTGTCGGAAGAGAGTATTCCGGCATTGCAAACGGCCCACGATCTGGCAAGACAACTGGGTTCAAGGCTGCTTGTCTTTTTTATCGCTCACCCACCCCTGGTCGCTGCCGGCGACCGGTTGACCGATCCCACGACTAATGAGAGTCGTAATATTGCGGAGGAACTGGAATCGCATCAGCCATCCGACGCGGCAGTCTCCAGGGAATTGAGAATCGTAGTGGCAGAGAAAGCGACCCGAATCAAGACGCTTCTGACTTTTCTGGAGGAAGCGGGCACGGATCTACTGGTGATCGGGATGCACCAACGCGGCGGCGTCGCGGGATGGTTGGGTTCCAGTATCACGGAAGAGGTGGTTCGTCGGGCGAATTGCGCGGTGATGGTCGTGAAACATCACGAAAATGGGTATGATCAGGAGGAACAGGCCGACGATGCGGCGGACGGCGATGATTAGTTTGTTGGCTGTCGCGAACGGAATTCAACGTACCGTAGTCACGAAAAGGATGATGAAATGGCAGATGAAAGATCGACTTTTGAAGAATTGATGGAATCCCTCCGACGTGAACGAGACGAACTGAAACTGCAGATGCATCTGGCCGGAATGGAGGCCAAAGACGAGTATGAACGATTGACCGACAAGGTCGACGAACTGTCAAAGCAGTACGAACCGGTTACCGATGCCGTGGATGAAGCCGCGCAGAATGTCCTTTCCGCTCTCAAGCTGGCCGGCGAGGAAATGCTGAACGGCTTCCACCTGGTTCGCAAGGCGATTCAAAAATCCTGACCGAAGGGTCGGGATGTCTGTTCTGTCGGGATGCTGGGCGGAAGCCCGCCACGACCAGAGTTTGGCGGAGGCTCAATGAACGTCGACACGATTCCCAACCTTGTGCGCGATACGAAACGGTTCCACCAGATCGTATCGACTTTGGCCAGGTATGGCCTGGCCCCCTGGCTAAGTGGGATCAAGTCCGATTGGGTTCAAAGGCTGTTGCAGTCGGCTGACGGTCGTCAAATCAGCGAAATGACCGTGGGTGCCCGGCTGCGGGAAGCGTTTACGGAACTGGGACCGACGTTCATCAAACTGGGACAAATCCTCAGTACTCGACCCGATCTCGTCGGACCCGATATCACCGAAGAACTTTCCCGATTGCAATCTGGCACACCGGCAGATCCGCCCGAGGTGGTACGGGCCACGATCCAGTCGGAATTGAACGCGTGTCCAGAGGAGCTGTTCGCCGAATTCGACGATCGGTCGGCGGCCTCCGCGTCCATCGGACAGATTCATTTTGCCAGGCTGCATGACGGTCACCGAGTTGTCGTCAAAGTTCAGCACCCGGATATCGAGAACCGGATTCGCAGCGATCTGGAGATCATGAAAACTCTGGCCGAGGTGGCGGAACAGTACTCGCAACAGGCCAAACAGTATCGTCCAGTGGATACGATTACCGAATTCGCTCGCACTCTGCTGTCGGAACTCGACTTCACGAGGGAACAGAGAAATCTGGACACCTTCCGCCATAATTTTGATGGTGATCCGCATGTGGTGATTCCGCAACCCTGGCCGCAAGTTTCGACCCGTCGAGTCTTGACCATGGAGCGCCTGGCAGGCATCAGCCTGGCTGATGCCGACCAGTTGGTCGCAGAAGGTCATGACCTTGCTTCCTTGGCCAGGCGAGGTGCCGATATCTTCATGGACATGATTTTTCGGGACGGCTTTTATCATGCCGATCCTCATCCTGGCAATCTGTTCGCGTTGGAGCATTCCGCGATTGGACTGTTGGACTGCGGGATGGTGGGTCGGATCGACGATCGATTGCGAGAGCAGTTCGAAGATCTGCTATTGTCCCTGGCGGAAAAGGATAGTCAGGCCGTGTGCGATTCGATTTGCCAGCTCGGTTCCGTACCTAGGCAACTGGACACTGACGATTTGCAAACCGAAATTGACGATTTTATCGCCGAATATGGTTCTCAGAATCTGGACGAATTCGACCTCGGCGGAGCGCTGAATCGGATGATGGAGATCATCCGCCGATTCCAGATCATCCTGCCATCACGGGTTGCATTATTGATCAAGGTGCTGGTGATGCTGGAGGGTACGGCGAGAGAACTGAATCCGCATTTCAACCTGACCGAGGTCATCCTGCCGTACCAGCAACAGATCATCAGCCGCCGCCTGGCTCCTGAGCGACTGATGAAAAAGGCCAAACGGAATTTAATGGACTGGAATCGCCTGGTCGAAATGGCGCCCCGGGAATTGGCGGATATTCTGACTCAGATCAAGCGCGGTAGATTTGATGTCCACCTGGAACACCGAAAACTGGATGCAGTAATCAATCGGATGGTGATGGGAGTGTTAACGGCCGCATTGTTTGTCGGCTCGGCGATGATCCTCAGTTCGGAAGTACCACCTTTGTTTCGAGGCATTTCGGTGATCGGTGCGGCTGGCTGCCTGGCGGCATCGTGGATGGGCATTAGCCTGTGGAGGGCGATTTTGAAGTCCGGTAATATCTACTCCCAATGAAAATTCAATTGCAACAACGAATGGCGATACGGTACACCTGGCCAAGGTCGAGAGAAATTAATGTATGACATTGCGACATATTTTGCCTGGTTCGTCATCGCGCTGTTGTTGCTGGTGTTGGTGGTCATCATTGTCTGGCTAGGTTCTCTACCAGGTAAAATTGCGTCTAAACGGAATCACCCACAAGTAGATGCGATCAACGCATGTAGCTGGATTGGGTTGGCCATGCTGGGTGCCGGGTGGCCGATTGCGTTTGTGTGGGCCTTCCTGCGATCGGGCCCAATGGGTGCTGACGCACCAGAAAACGGGCCAGAGCCAACAGATCGACTGCGGCCGTCGGTGGCTGAAGTCAACGATTTGAAAGATCGGATCATCGCCCTGGAACATCAACTGGATCAGAAACAAAGTTGAGCCATGATTGCACTGTTTACGATTTTCTATGTCGGCTTGGTGATTCTGATATATCGGATCTGGAAAGTGAAGCCGACCCCGGTCAATGTGGCTGCCATGGTGGTCCTGGGACTATTGAGTGTTGGAGCAATTGTAATTTTCTGGAAATTTTCGGCACCCATGTCCAGTCATCTGGTGGCGGCACGCTATACCGTGCCAATCGTCCCTCAGGTGAAGGGGCCGGTGGTCAAGATTCATGCAGAACCGAACGTACCGTTGAAACAGGGTGTCGACAAATTGGTGGAGATCCAGCCGGATTTATATCAATTGGCTGTCAACCAGGCGATGGCGGATCTGGATGCAGCGCGAAAGAACGTCGTTCAGGCCGAAAAGGGGTTGAACGTTGCAGACGCGACGATTCGTCAAGCTGAAGCGAGTCTGGCTGCCGTGGCTGCCGAGCTAAAGACTACCAAGGATGTGATGGAAAAGAATCCGGCCGCGGTCGCCCGCTTGACCGTTGAACAGGTAACAGAAAAGTACAATGCGGCTCAAGCTTCCGTCGAACAGGCCAAGTCGGCTGCCGAGCAGGCCAAGGCGGCCGTTGATTCGGCGAAGGCGGTGGTGCCCCGGGCCCAAGCGCAATTGAGTACGGCTGAATTCAACCTCGGTCAATGCGTAGTTTATGCTCCAGCGGACGGTTTTGTGACCAACTGGCAGGTCAGAGAAGGGGCCATGTCGGTCCCCATGCCATTCAGCCCGCTGGGGAGTTTTATTGATACGTCGCGGATTAACCTGGTTGCCAACTTCGGACAAAACGTATTGACCCACGTGAAGCCGGGTCAGCCGATCGAATTCTGCCTGAAGAGTCAACCGGGTAGAGTTTTCTCCGGCAAGGTGGATTCGATCATTCGGGCAACCGGTGAGGGTCAGTTCGCCATGAGTGGCACCCTGGGAAGCGCATCGGATCTGGCGTCGGAAGGCATGTTCGTTGTTAAATTCACTCTTGACGACGAGGAAGCAGCAAGGGACTTACCGCTTGGTACCGCCGGTGGAGTCGCGATTTACACTGACAAGGGCGAGCCATTCCAGGTCATCAGCAAAGTGGCGATCCGGATACAAGCCTGGAGTTACTACCTGTTGCCATTTTAGCAGCGCTTCCTTCCGGAATGGACAAGTGCCTTGATTGCCAGCCATCCGCATCGCCTAATGCTTGCGACGGACATGCCAATGAAACCGCCTTTTCAAGATCACCCGTTCCGGATTTCCGTAAACGCGCAGGTGGTCAAGTCTCTGGCGAAAGGAAACCAGAGAATTACAGTGACAGGCCAATACCTTGACCGTCCTCAGACGGGCCAACGTGTCGTGAGTACAACAATCAAGTGTTCAACCGAACAGATTTCGGTCCATATCCGACAGCAGGTGTTTGATCTCCGCCATCGCCTCGTCGGTTGTCTGTTCCCCGATGGCCGCCAGTTCCCTGGTCTTCCGGAAGGAGCCCAGATCGAATCCCTGCAAATCCGGTTCGATCACAATGTCAGCCGGCTGAACCCCGTAAGCGTTGACGCTGGAGCTTTGAACAAGATAGGTGCGCAGGATGGTCTGCAGCGTGGAAGGTGTCTTGATCTGATCCGACGGCGTGTCGTGTCGGTTGCCGCTGAATTCATGTTCCATTTTGGCCGTGACGCTGACGGCAATGATGAAGTTACAGCCCTTGGCGGCCAGAATATCCGCCGGCACATTATTGATCATGCCGCCATCGACCAGGGCCTGCCCCTGCCGCATCAGTGGCAAGGAAAGAACCGGCAAGTTAATGCTCTCGATAATGCCGTCGACCGCGTCTCCCTGATCCCGCACGACCACCGATCCGCTGATCAGGTCCACCGTTACCGAATGCATGGGAATGGGAAGCTGCTCGATCCGGTAGTCTTGCAGATAACGGCGAAGCATGGGATCAAAATTGCCTCGACGATAATTGTAAATCAGGTACCAGGCTTCACCGGCGGGAAGATTGCGGAAAAACAGCGAGGGTGTCAGATCGCGAGTAAAGCTGTCGAGCGCAAATTGATACTCGATTCCGGCGGCATGCACGGTACCCGTCATGGACCCGGCACTGGTGCCGGCAATCATGTCGACGAAAATTCCGTGCTGCTCAAGCGCATTGGCGACGCCCAGGTTCGCCATGCCACGAGCTCCACCACCTCCCAGCGCCAACCCAATCTGTATACCGCGTAGCAGGTGGATCAGCCGCTCAAGACCGTTTTTCAGGGCATGGCTTTGACTATCAACCGGTTCATCAAAGGACAGTTTGATATTGCGAATGGCCAGCGAATTCAGGTCGGATGCCGGTGGGGCGACGCGTTGCTTTCCCAGCAGCCAGACAATGCAAACCTTGTCGCGCCAAACGGGGCTACGCGACAACAGGAATTTCAACATCAATACCGAGTTTTCCCAATCCTCGGGAGTCACGCACCACAACGCCAGTTCGCAGGTGTGCAAAGTGGTTACGCCCTCGGACCCCGGTGAGACTTCCGCGTCAATAAAAATTCGGTCGGCGTCCGACCACTCTCGGATCTGTCGACGAGCTTCCTGCTCGTTCAGTTCACCGTCATCGTCGTCATAAGCACCTCGTTCACGCACCCCGGGAACGGATTGCCAATGGGGGTTATCAGTCAAGACGCACGGTTTTTCACCCAATTCCACCAAACGTTGACAAATTCGGGTCGTCAACTTCCGTGTCGCCGGCGACTGATGCAAGATAGCCACCAGCCGCGGTTTGATCGGTTCCTCACGTTGAAACAGGTAACTGCGGACGTTCTCCGCCACCGAATTCAGCAGATTGACCCGAAAGGCATCGTGCTTGCAAGTCAAACGCTGACAGTCTTCGGCATTCAGCCGCAAAATCGTTGTGGGTTCTTCCGCCAGGCATTCAACCGGTGCGGGGCCGTTCAAGGCTGCACTTAAACCACCAAATTGGCCGCCGGGCGTTTCAAACCCGTGTTTGATAACATTGCCCCGGGAATCGATGAAGTTGACCCGCAATTTACCGTGAATAACCAGGTCCACGGCGTCGACCACTTCATTGGCACGATGGATAACGGTACCCGTCTTGAATCGCAGCAACTGCGTGGCGTCCGCGATTTCACGAACGGCCTGATCGCCCAGTCCGCGGACACAGGGGTGGATGGTCAGTAGCAGGAATTTGTCTTCTATCACGTCGCGGTCGAACCGACAGGCTTATGGCAAACGTCTGTTTCTATTCGAACCGCCACGGCTGGCAAGTCGGGCAACCGACAAATTCCCGTTCAGGCTCGATTTGGGATCACCTTGGCCGACCCTTCGCAGCGACCATTCCTATTCTTCCGGATTGGCAAATTCCGCTGCATGCAGCCAATCGGCCTTCTTGGAAGCCGACTTGGTGTTTGACCACTCCTCCAGCATATCCCATTTGACTTCGTCCAATTTTTTCATCTGCTCGTCGGTGGCAGTAATCGTTGTCAATTCCAGCCGGTGACCGTTCGGATCGAACAGATAGATGGACTTGATGATTCCGTGATCCGTGGGCCCAAGAACATCGATGCCGGCCGCTTCCAGATCCGATTTTGCTTGCATCAATGCCGATTCGTCTTCCAATTGGAAAGCGATGTGCTGCACCCATTCCGGCGTGTTCTGGTCCCGCCCCATTTCAGGAGAATTGGGTAATTCGAAAAACGCCAAGATGTTGCCATTGCCGGCATCCAGAAAAAGGTGCATGTAGGGATCCGGCTCCTTGGTCGATGGCACCCGGTCTTCCGAGATCGCCAACAGGAATTCCATATTCAGGTGCCTGGTGTAGAAATCAACGGTTTCCCTGGCGTCTCGACAACGGTAGGCAACGTGATGAATCTTCTGAATTTTCATATGCACAATGATCCGGTTTTTCAGTTTGGAATTGGTTATATCGTATCGTCGAGCAATTTCTGTTCCAGTTCAGCCCGTAGCCAGCCCAGCCCGTAGCCAGCCAGCCTAACCGCGATTCGATCCACGGAACCTTGCTGTCGGATTCGCCGACCGGGCATTGCGAAGATTTGACGATTATCCGTTTCGGTGGGGCTGCTTGGCCTCCAAAATTGATTCGCGCGAGCGAAATCGCACGTTAAGAACTGGCGATTGATCGGGTTCAAACAATCCTGCTACTAACTCAGGTGAGGAGCAGTTTGTCATCCTTTAACGTGTTCAATCAGTGTCACGGATATTCCGGCCGATAAATCAGCAGGCACGTTAGTACTGCCAGACTCGTTGGTATTAATCTGGTCGTTGAAACAGGAAAAAAAGTGATGACCCACACGCGAATAAAGTCAATTTTCAGTTTCTTATTGGTCTGCGGTATGGCGGCCGGAGTGGCATGCGGCCAAAAGCCCGTCGTCCAACCAGCGGCATACCCTTCCCACATTGGTAGTTTGTCAAGTTTCCAGGCCGATCAAGCGACGGCGGACCATCCGGTACCGGCATATGAATCGGTGGCGGACTACAACTCCTATGGTAACGCCGCTTGTGCAAGCGGATGTGACAGCGGCTGCGAACTCGATAGCCCCTTCGGTTTTGGTTTGATCAAACGCAGCGATCACTGCTTCAGCGATTTCATCAGCCCGATGACGAACCCGGTCTTTTTCGAGGATCCCCGCAGCAACACCGAAGCTCGTTTCATCTTTTTTGATCACAACGTTCCCACGGCTGCCGGGGGTGGCGACGTCCAATTGTATGCCCTGCAACTGCGAGCCCGGTTGACCGATTACGTTTCGTTGATCGCCACCAAGGATGGCTATGTAACATCATCAAATCCATTCATTGACAATGGCTGGGCGGACCTGGCGGTGGGGCTGAAATTCAATCTGTTGCGCAACGTTTGTCGCCAACGGCTGCTCAGTGGTGGATTCACGTACGAGCTGCCTACAGGAGAAGCGTCGGCCTTCCAGGGTAACGGTGACGGTGAGTTCAACCTTTTCCTTACAGGTGGAACTCGCCTGGGCAGCCGATCGCACTGGATTTCCGCCGGTGGACTTCGACTCCCGGTCAACGATACGGACGAATCGACAAGCGCCTACTGGTCGAATCATCTGGACTATCGCTTTGCCCGTCGCTGGTATGTCCTGACCGAATTGAATTGGTATCACTGGCTGGCTTCCGGACAGGACGGACCTCTCCCCGGAATCGAAGGCCTGGACGTGATCAACTTCGGCAACCCCGGCGTTTCCGGAAACGATATTGTCACCAACGCCTACGGTATGAAATTCAAGCCCAACTGTCACAACGAACTGGGATTTGCCTGGGAATTTCCGCTCACCGAACGACGTGACATCATTGATAATCGACTGACGGTTGACTGGATCTTTCGTTATTAGAACCAGTTGCTGAATGTCGGCGCTTCAAGCAGTTTGCCGTGACCTATCCACTCGAAAGCCGGCACTAACAATCGCGATTTAATCTATCCCGACCATCCTGGTCGGGTTTTTTCATGGATCAAACCGTCGGTTGCCGAATCGCCTACGGTCGTTATTTCAAGATGGCGTCGCTCAACGTTTGGTATGCGAGATTTTCGCAGGTATACTGATATCGCAATCGAATTTCATTGGATGCTGACGTTTGACGCCGCACCATGGTGACTTAACGTTAACTTCCAGTTGGGCTTTTCTGACAAGGAGTATGGCCGGACATGTTTTCCTCCAAAGTTTTTTTTGGATGCGCATTGTTGTTTGCGTTGGGGATCATCCCGCAACAGGATGATCTTCGTGAATGGACGGATACCAGCGGTCATTACAAGATCAATGCACGCATGATCGCTTGTGATGATGAGCATGTGGTGTTGCAAAAGGAAAGTGGCAATCTGATTTCATTTGCTGTCAAAGACCTGTGTCCGGAGGACCGGAAGTTTGTCGAATCGGCGGCAGACAAAACCAATCCGGATGCGGCGGCGGATTCGATGAAAACGTGGACCATGCAAAATGGACTGCGGGTCAAAGGCCGTGTCGTCGATTTTGCCAACCGGGATGTCACGATCATGAATTCGCGTGGGCGTGTCTATGTCAACGACCAACCGTTTGACAATTTGCCGGACATCTATCAGCAGATGATCCCGAAGTTCGTTGGCCACTTCGAAAAACGCGAGTTTGGCGAAGAGAATCCTTTCGATCGCTGGATGAAGCGACTGACACGCAAGGGCAAGACCTATAAGCTGGAAGGGGTGATGCTGGAACTACCTTCGGGTGACCGGTATGCCGTCCCCTTTTTCTTCTTCTCAGATGCCGACTTGAAGGCCCTTGACCCGATGTGGAAACGTTGGATAGCCGCCAAGGAAGATACGAAGAGCCGGGAAAAAGAGGAATTCTATCTGCGTGCCCAGGAAGAAGCCCGGCACCAGGAGAAAGAAGATAACGACCGCCGCATGCAACAAATCGCGGAGGTGTCACTTCAATTGCAGGCTTACGATGCCGGCCTGTTCGATTTGTGGGAGGTGGAATTATACCCACCCAACGGGCGACCAGCCTGGGTCGTGGTGCCGGGACGCAACAGCGCACAGGCCACCGAAAACGCGCTGATACAGTATCCCAATGCCAGAGTTGGGATCGTAGCCAAAGTACGGCGACGAGGACGATGGCGTTGATCGAGGCTGTTCTGGACCAACCACTTAGAGCACTTTCAAGATTGTTTTGCACAACAATACAAGCTCGCAGCGCAAACAAGTGCGTCTTTCGAGTGGATCTGTTGGTAAACCGTTGCTGTTGCATCCGGCGGGTACCATGAACATGAATTCGGAAAACGCTCTGGCGACTTGGCTCGCATGGGCGTGCCAGTTTGGGATACGCCTGGTATTCAGGATCACCGGTTGAGCCTATTCGGTCTCAGGCGTTTTTGGGATTCCCGCGTGTTGACGTAACAGCCGCACCAACTCACCAATACCATCCTCGCTGCGGTGGACCTTGACGTGTTTGGCGCGAATCAGCAATTCACTCTGGGCGTCACTCCGAACGGCACTGGAGACCGGTACGATACCGTCCGACGCTCCAGCGCCGATCATTGGCCGGTAACGACCGATGATTGAATTTTCAATGACCCCCGTTTGTACCGGCAGCGCGTCGATCGCGGACAGCAGATTGCTATCGGTCCGCAAGAGATCGATGCTGGTCGGGATCCTGCGAGAAAATTCCCTGGAAAACGTATCGGGGTTGTTACAGATCAGGCGCTGGTGTTCTTCGACGTTGTCTGCAGGTTCTTCGACCAGTTTGGAGCCGAGACTGGCCAGGGGGCGACGTGCCCACGGCGATCCACGGTGCGGCGTGGCCATATAGATTACGCGTGCAATATCGGCCGACGGCTGGAAGTAGAAGGCGCGAGACAAACGTTGTTTAGCGAATGCGCTGGCTGCGATGCAAGGCAGCGGGCGATTGGCCACCGATTGCCAAAGCAGATCACGGCTACAGGTCACCTGCAGCTTCGCCAGCAATCCTCCCATACTATGTCCCACCAGAACCATTTGCGACATCGCTTGATCCTGGTGATGCGGATCGAACGTGTTTCTTGCCAGTTTCAGTTGTTCTCTCAACTCAGCCGCGCTAACCAGAAACGGTTCGCCGGTGGGATATTCGAAACCCCAGATCTGGTAGCGTTGCACCAAATCGTTCCGCGCCTGAATCTCGTTGGCGACGTTGGCCCAGGTGAAGGGATCGGACAACAGCCCATGGACAAAGACCAGCGGAATCTTGCCAGGTTGATGAGGTTCCACCACGAACAGGGCCGCATCAGCGCTGCTGGCTCCCGGCTGGATGAAGGACCGCAAGTCGTTGCGTGGCCGGTTTTCCAGCAGGTCAGCAATCGGCGCAGAGATATCGCGGGTGATCGCAAACGACTGGTCAGCCACGTTAATGCGTTCTACGCGGAGAGGATCCAGCAGCCGCAGTACGAAATGGCCGGACGCCGGCGATGTTGCACGTTCAGCCGGGACGAGTACGGCCGTGGCCGCGAATTCCTGTTTTTCACGTCGAAATTTCTCGTCCGGGCGACGGTGATGAACCACCGCATTGGCAACCCCCAGACCGTAACAACGGTACACGTGGTTCAGGTCCTTGGAGCGATAGTGCATCTTCGGCTTCAAGCAGTCAAAATCGATGGCTGGTCGAATAAAGCCACGGTGTTCCACCGGAACAATCGTCAAGCCGTCCAGGCTGTGGATTTGTAGCCCCCGACGCGGATCGAGACGGCCATATCGTTGCCCCGAAACGATCAATTTTTCCAACGCCTGATTGTAGTAGTTTTGGGCGTCCGCCGTGGCGGTTTCTCCCTGATGAGACGCTCGCGCAACGGCCTGCCACGCCAGGGTCGTCGCCTGGTAATACAGATCGACGCTGCCCGGATCGCCTTTCATTTCTTCGGCCATGCGAATCAGTTCTTGCGCCCGTTGCAGGCAGGGATCGCAGCATGGGGATGCACTCGCTCGACAGGAAATGATCGAACGATTTAGGCAAGGCGCATATTCAGCTGCCTTCTTGCCGCAGCAACAGCCCGAAATGGCCACGGCCAATATCAGAAACAGTAACGCAACCAGCGCCTGTAACGGTTTCATGAATTGGCTCGATTTCAAGGGATTACACCGACAACATCAACGAGTTAGCCATGAGACCATCGATACGCAGGTTTCTGGATCACCGATAGAGCGTCAAGGCTCTCGGCCAAACCGATCCGCGGTTGATCCGTTCTGGACATTGTCGCGATCTCCGGCAGAGTCAGTGAATATCAGATCAAGACGGGTAGTGGAGCGTCGCGTATCAGTTGGGTTCGTCACTTCCGACAATAGGCTTGAATTCCACGAACAGGACCCTCACAGATGTCGATTACCGCCATTCGGCGAAGGAACGGCTTGTACTTGGGACCACACCCTTCATTTCCAGCCTGATTGGCGGTGAGGTGTACCGGTCTTGCCGGTGGTCAGGGATGTATCAGGCCGGTTGCGGTCCTTGATTGAATGCCGGATCCGCATTAACAATAGGCCCTGAGAGGCGTCTAGTATCGATTGGAAAAGGGACAGATTGGGCATCCAGCTAATGCGACGACGATGGGCAGGCAAACGGCAACCAGGAATCCAATGCCGAAGACGTCTGCGTTTCCCCGACACTCTGGTGGCCGTCCTATTTCTTTTGGTATCGGTTGGATGTACGCGGCCAAGTCCCTATCAGGAACCGGCGCCGACCAAAGTGGGTGTGTTTCAGCCAATGGTTGACAATGTTCCCATCTATTTGGTGGAAAATGGCGAATTGGAGGCCGTTGAACAGGCGGTGGTACAGGCCCGGGTTCGGGGGATTTTGCAGGAATTGAAGTTCGTACCAAACAGTTTTGTCGAGGAAGGAACCGAGCTGTTTGTGATTGAACAGAAGGAGTACATCACCCAGGTGAAAGCGGCGCAGGCCAATTTGAATTCGGCCAAAGCTGGACTGGAAACGGCGGAAGCCGCCGTGGGAGTAGCCGAAGCGCGAATTGCGGCGACGGAGGCTTCCATCAAAGTCTCTCAAACCGAGTATGAACGAATTAAGGGGCTGGCCGATTCCAAATCGGTTTCGCAACGTGAGCTGGACGCTGCGGTCGCCAAACTGGAAACTTCCATCGCAGAAAATCAGGGCGCGGCAGCCGCCAAAATCGCATCGGAAGCAGAGGTTTCCAGCGCACGGGCCAAACTGGAGCAGGCGGAAGCGGATTTGGCTCAAGCTCAACTGGATCTGGAATGGACGGTAGTTAAAGCGCCCATCAGCGGCCGCATCACCCGCACACTGGTCAAACGTGGCAATCTGGTAGAAAACGGGACTCCTTTGATTGAAATCGTCAAGAACGATCCGATCTGGGCCAACTTCAATATCAACGAACGGTTTCTGTTAAATATCGACAGAAAATCCAAGCGAAAAAAGGAAAAACCTGCCGACCTGTCCAGCATCAAGGTGCAATTGCAACGCAGCGGAGACGTCGGGTTTCCGTTTGAAGGCCACCTCGATTACGCGGATCCAAAAGTCGATCAGGATACGGCGACGTTGACCGTCCGTGCAGTTTTCGCGAATCCGCCCGAGAATGAAAATACGCTGATGCCCGGCCTGTTTGTCCGGGTCCGCACGCAGATCGGGGAGTATGAAAATGCGTTGTTGATCCCGGAGCGCGCTATCGAACGCGACAAGACAGGAACGTTTGTCTATGTCGTGGACCAGCAGACACGAGCCAGCCGCAGAAATGTTGTGCTGGGTACCAAATCCGGGAACCTGATTGTCATCGAATCGGGGCTGAATCCGGACGACCGGGTGATCGTCGATGGAATTCAGCGAGTGCGGCCCGGTACCCAGGTCGCTCCGGAGCCCGTGGAATGATCGCTCGGACAAACGAGACCACCTCGCTTCGCGTGGAAAACGCGAATAGCAATTCCGGGTTACCACAATCCTCTGGCCCTATTGCAAGATGATCGATGTCGGAATTTTTTATTAATCGACCGATCTTCGCTTCCGTCATTTCGATCGTGATCGTGCTGGCGGGGGTAGTCTCGTTTAGTGCCTTGCCCGTCGCCAAGTTTCCCCAGGTCTCACCTCCTACGGTTCAGGTCAGCGCCAGTTATCCCGGCGCCAATGCCCAGGTAATCGCCGAGACCGTTGCGACAGCCATTGAACAGGAAGTGAATGGCGTTGAAGACATGCTGTATATGTCGTCCACATCGGCGAATGATGGTTCCTATACGTTGCAAATCACGTTCGCGCTCGGAACGGACATGGACATGGCGACCGTGCTGGTTCAAAACCGGGTTTCCATTGCCACGCCAAAATTACCGGAGGAAGTCCGGCGACAGGGGATTACGACACGGAAACAGTCGACTCAAATTTTGCAGATGATCACGTTTACGTCAGACGACGAAGACGCCACCGAACTGTTCCTCAGCAACTATGCACTTGATATCAAGGACGAACTCAGCCGCATCAAGGGCGTAGGATCGGTCCGCGTATTTGGGGCCGGCGACTACAGTATGCGAATCTGGCTCGACCCCCGCAAACTCAAGGCCCGCAGTCTGACGACGCAAGACGTGGTGCAGGCCATCAAGGAGCAAAACGTTCAGGTAGCTGCCGGGCAGATCGGTGCTCCGCCAGCTCCTCCCGGTACCGCCTTTCAGTTCACCATCAATGCCTTCGGCCGGCTGAATACCGAGGAGCAATTTGCCGACATCATTGTGCGCGCCGGAGATGAAGGGCGGATTGTCCGGGTCCGGGACGTGGTGGCGGACCGGATGGATGTCGATGACCCCGAACAGGGGGGCGTGGAACGAGGTGCGAAGGATTACACGTTTTCATCCACATTCAATCGCCAGCCCTGTGCCACCGTGGCGGTCTACCAGTTGCCCGGTGCCAACGCTTTGGAGGTGGCCCACCAGATCGGTGAACGATTGCAGCGGCTGTCCGAACGAAGCGATTGGCCGCCCGGTCTGATTTACGACATCCCGTTTGACACGACGCGATTTGTGGAAGCGTCGATTCAGGAAGTCTATGAGACTATTTTTATCGCCATCGCTCTGGTCATCCTGGTTATTTACATTTTCCTACAGGACTGGCGGGCCACGATTGTCCCGGTAGTCGCCATCCCGGTATCGCTGGTCGGTACGTTCGCGATCATGGCAGGGTTGGGTTTCTCGTTGAACATGTTATCTCTATTCGGCATCGTGCTGGCCATTGGCATCGTGGTTGATGATGCAATCGTGGTCGTGGAAAACACGTCGCGACACATTGCCAGTGGCATGTCGCCGAAACAGGCGGCGATTACGGCCATGCAGGAAATTACGGGGCCGGTCATCGCGACCACTCTGGTCCTGCTGGCCGTGTTTGTCCCGACCGCCTTCATGAGCGGCATTACCGGCCAGTTGTTCAAGCAGTTTGCTCTCACGATTTCTGCGGCGGTTCTGATCAGTACCGTCAACGCGTTAACACTCAGTCCGGCACTGTGCGGGATTGTTCTGCGACCACAACAAGAAAGCCGTTTCTTCTTTTTCCGCTGGTTCAATCGGATGTTCGATCTGGCGACTCAAGGCTATACGGGATTGATCCGCTGGACCGTCAGATTGATTGTGATCGTGATGCTGGTGTTCGGCGGATTGATCATGTTGACGTTGTGGGGATTCAACCGCTTGCCGACCGGCTTTGTGCCGACGGAGGACCAGGGATACATATTTGTCGACGTCCAGTTGCCGGACTCGGCATCCAAACAGCGGACGGTCGCCGTGATGCAGCAAGCTGGACGAAATCCTTGCGGACCAGTCGGGTGTGGCCGACAGTATCTCGGTGACCGGATATTCGATGCTCAGCGGCAGCGCGGGATCGAACGTCGGCTTCATTGCGGTCATGTTTGATCCGTGGCAGGACCGGAAGACCCCGCCGCTTTCCCAGCCGGGCATCCTGGCAGCCTTACGTTCCCAATTCAATCAGATCAGTGAAGCGATGGTGTTTGCCTTCGTACCGCCACCGATCGATGGATTGGGCAGCGCCGGCGGTTTTCAGATGGAAATTGAAGATACCGGCATCAGGGCTACTCGGCACTGCAATCGGCAGCCGAAATGCTGGTCAGCGAAGGATCTGGACAACCTGGACTGGCGGGTCTGAATTCGACGTTTCGGGCCAGCTCGCCCCAGTTGTTCGTGGATATTGACCGCGTCCAGGTCAAGGCCAAGGACGTACCGCTGAGCAGCGTATTTGAAACGTTACAGGCCTACCTGGGATCAGCTTACGTCAATGATTTCAACTATGGTGGTCGGACCTACCAGGTTCGTATCCAGGCGGATGCGCCATTCCGGGCAAGCCCGCAGGACATCCTGGATCTGGAGGTACGCAATCGTTCGGGCGAAGCGATTCCGATGGGTTCGCTGGTGGCTATCCGGCAGGATTTTGGACCAGCCGTGATCCGACGCTACCAGATGTACCCCAGCGCCTCGGTGAACGGATCCGCCGCGGATGGAACCAGTTCGGGACAAGCGCTGCAGATCATGGAAGAACTTGCCGTTCGCTCGCTGCCAGCGTCGTTCAATTACGAATGGACGGGCATGTCCTACCAGGAAAAACAGGCGGGTGGACAAGCCGTCATTTTCGCATTGGCCGTTTTGGCGGTCTTTCTCGTGCTGGCCGCCCAATACGAAAGCTGGACGATGCCGGCAGCCGTTATTGCCGTGGTACCTCTGGCACGCTGGGCGTAGTCGCAGCCCTGTTGTTCAGGGGGGCCGACAACAACACCTATACCCAAATTGGCATCGTACTGCTGGTGGCGTGGCCAGCAAAAATGCCATCCTGATCGTTGAATTTGCGGCCGACAAGCGACGACAAGGCATGTCGATCAGGGACGCGGCGACGGAGGCGGCCTCGCTTCGCTTTCGAGCCATCCTGATGACGGCCTTTTCGTCGATTCTGGGATTCATGCCGCTGCTGATTGCCAGTGGCGCCGGGGCAGCCAGTCGACAGGCCGTTGGTAACGCGGTTGTCGGTGGAATGTTGGCAGCGACCTTGTTTTCCCTGTTGTTTGTGCCGACGTTCTTCGTTGTTTTCCGGTGGCTTGGCGAAATCGGACAGAAAAAATCATGATCGACCCGAAACTGGTCAAGATTGTCATGATCATCGTCGGAAGCGGAACGATGGGTTCGTTGATTGCCTTGTTGCCGCTCATTTTTCAACGTAGTGAAGGTCGTACTGGCTATGGAACAACGGCCGGGATCGGGTTTCTGGTCGGTGCGTCTTTGGGCGGACTGTTTGGAATCTTTGCCGTTCTGCTTGGACAGGTTTGAGCCCGTGGCGATCGTCAGTTCGCAACGAACTTGCTCGCATTGCGCGGCGAAAATGGACTGCCTTCCTGCAAATCAAATTCATGGCGACCGGATTTTCTTGGGCGACATGCCAAACTGAAGTCGCTACAATGAACAGGCTTGAACGAAGGCGATTCGCAGGGGAGCTGTTGTTGATGAGCTTGAAAGTATTTGGTGCCGTTACGGCGTTGTTGTTGATGGCAAGTGGGCTGACCGCAGAACCTCGGGGCAGGCGGCCGACGGCCAGGACGAAACGGAAAATATCAGGCAGGCCATCGCTTCCTACGTGCAGGCCTTTAATGCCCGCGACGCAGCACGACTGGCGTCCTATTGGTCGGCCAATGGCGTCTACATTAATCCGTCTTCCGGTGAGCAGACGGTCGGACGTGAAGCCATCGAAACCGGATTTAAGGAGATCTTTTCTCAGGAAACCGTACCTCAGTTGGCGGTCGCCACTGAATCCATCCAACTGGTTTCGCCCAGCGTGGCCGTAGAACGGGGCACCGCCACGGTAATGCGGACGGACAACGATGTTGAACAGTCCCGCTACAGCGTTGTGTATGTAAAACAGAATGGCAACTGGTTGATTGATCGCGTCAGCGAAAACGAGATTGAAATACGCTCCTCCAATTACGAACGTTTGAAGGAATTGGAGTGGCTGGTCGGCGACTGGACGATGGCAGGCGATGGTTTCCGTGTTGAATTCTCTGCCCAATGGACCGCGAATAGGAACTTCATCAGCCGCAAGTTCAAGGTCTTGGATGAATTCGAAGTTGAAACGACGGGTCTGCAAATCATTGGCTGGGACGCCCAAAACGAAGTGATTCGGAGCTGGTTGTTCGATTCCGACGGAACCGTTGTGACCGGAAAATGGAACCGGAAAGACGACGGCTGGTCCGTGGTTGCCAAGGCCTCACTGATTGACGGCAGCGCCGGCTCCTACACCACGGTCTTTCGCCGGGTGGACGCCGACCACTACGGCTGGCAAAAAGTCAATCGAGTTCTCGATGGTGAAATCCTGCCGAATATCGACGAACTGATCGTAACTCGAAACTGAAATGATCCAAGTAGAATTAACGGATCAACGTGACGATGACCAAAAAAACAAGAATCACGATTTGCGCAGCCTGTTTGGGGCTGCTGTTTTTCTGGATGTGTGACGAGGCGGTGGGCCAACGAGGAAGAGGCGGTGGCCGAGGCGGCGGCGGGCGTGGAGGAATCAGCCGCGGTGGTGGTGGCATGAGTCGTGGTGGCATGAGTCGGCCTTCGATGGGTCGCACTCCATTGATGAGTCGCCCTTCATACGGTGGTGGACGCCCGTCCATGAATCGTCCGTCCGCCGGACGACCAACTCAACGACCAGCACGACCACCACCGGACGACCCGCCACGGACGACCAGTACACGACCAGCTCAACGTCCAACCAACGACCAGCTCAACGACCAACACAACCATCCATTGGCCGACCGGGTGCCGGCCAGTTGCCCAACCGCCCTTCAACTGGACGACCAGGGAGTGGTCCATTGCGGGATCGGCCTGGCGCGGGGCGTCCGTCTCAAGGCCAATTGAATGACTTCCTGGATCTTGATCGACCTTCCAGCCGTCCAGGTGGTGGTGCCGCTGGTGATTTTCTGCGCGACCGGCCTTCGACACGACCTGTAGATCGTCCTTCGACTCGGCCCGGAACGGGCGGAGATCGTCCCTCTCAACGTCCGGGGACCGGTGGACCGGGACAACGTCCCGGCGCTGCAAATCGACCTGGACAACGCCCGCCCGGTCAACGTCCTCCCGGTGGCGGGGATCGACCGGTTCAATTGCCAGAAACCGGGCGTCCCGGTCAACGTCCACCAGGGGCCCGACCACCCGGACAACGGCCGCCTGGAACGCGACCTCCAGGGCATCGACCTGGCCAGCGTCCGCCTGGCGCACGGCCTCCCGGCTACCGACCGCCCGGGTCCCGTCCTCCTGGCTACCGACCGCCAGGCTATCGACCACCGCGGCCCGGCAATTTGCCCAATTATCGAAATCCTTATTGGGGTGCTCGCTGGGGTTGGAATTACGGTCGTAACTGGTGGGTATGGGCCACTCCGGTAGCGGTGGGTGGTTGGCTGGCAGGCTGGAATGCGCAACCGGTATATTTCGACTATGGCACGAATTTATATTACGAAGGCGATACGGTGGTATACAACGGCGAACCGGTGGGGTCCGCCGAAGAATATGCGACTCAGGCGCAGGAGATTGCCACCAATGTTCCGGAACTTAACCGGATAAACTCGAATGGCTGCCGTTGGGCGTTTTCGCGCTGACACAAAAGGATGGATCAGCTGAGGACGCTACGTTGTTCCTGCAATTGGCCATCAGCAAGGAAGGTGTCATCGCCGGCACGTTCCAGAATACCGCCACTGGGGATTCCTACGATGTGGAAGGAACGGTCGATCAGAAAAGCCAACGAGCCGCTTGGGGTCCGGTCGGTAAGGATTGGCCGATCATGGAAACGGGTATCTACAACCTCACCGAAAATGAAGCGGGGGCTCTGCTCCATTTCGCCGACGGTCAGTCGCAGCAGTGGACGATGTTGCGACAGGATGATCCAGAAAACAAAAAACGCGATGAATCATCTTGACGCAGATACAGACGCGCGGTCAAAGTTGCCCGGTTGTGAAACCGTTTTCAACCTGCGCGGTAGCAGGCCACCGACCTGCCATGATTTCCGCCATTGGATGAGTCGGCGGTCGTTGTTCCAGGATAATTTTGATGATGGACACGATGGGTGTCGCCAGAAACATTCCGATGATGCCCCATACCAGTCCAAAAAACATCAGCGCCAATAACAGGAAGATGGGGCTGACGTCAAATGACTGGCCCATGATCTTCGTTTCCACCACGTTGCCACTGACAAATTGAATCGACGCGACCAGCAGGAAGCAGGTGGCCGCCGCGATGGGTGACATTTCCGCATTCAGGATCAGGAACGGAACGGGTGTCAATGAACTGATTAAGGGCCCAATATTGGGAATAAAATTGAGCAGAAACGCCAGCAAGCCAAACAGGAGCGCCAAGGGCACTCCGAATAGCCACAGCACCAGGCCGAAGGCAAAACCCGTGAGCGCCGAGATTACCGTTTTCATGACCAGGTATCGCCTGATCTGGCCAACCGCTTCAACGATGATGGGAGGTGGATTGTTTTCAAAACTGTTCTGTCCCAGCATCAGGAAGAATACAAATATCAGTATCAGGACACCGTAAGAGAGCAGGCTGGAAAGCGAACCCGCAATGTTCAACAGTTGGCTTTGAAGGAAGTTGGAGATAAATGCCACGAACTCGTGGATCGCGCGCTTTGCGTCTTCCGCCACGGCGGCAGCCAAATCATCGGAACCTTGCTCCGTGTTTCCGTCCGGATCTTGCGGAGGCGTACTTGCGGCCAGATCGGCGTCCAGAAAATTGGTGAACCATTGCGCGATCGCGTTGATTCGAGTTTCATAGGAATCGCGGTGCATGGCCAGGTCATTGATTGAGAACCAGACCAATAGCGCGAAGCCGGCCAGCATCAGCGTGCCTGCCGCAAAAGTAAACGCAAACGATACATATCGGTTCATTCCCAGGCGGCGCTGCAGGAATTCGATCACCGGGCCACAGCCGATGTAGATGAATACGGCAATAACAAATGGCAACAGCACGGACTTCAGGTAAAACAGGCTGAAGCCGACGGCGATCAACGTCAACGTTACCAGACAAAACGATTGCGTTTTTTGCATTAGAATGCCGTAGGCTCAGGGATTGGCGATGGCAAGTTGCTCGAAAGCTACTTCAGCGATCATTTCTTCTGGCCTCTTGTGGAACCTGTCGTTGCGGCCGTTGACGGGAGCGAAGCAAATCAGCCGCCAGCAGGTTTCTGATTGCCGACCTCTACCTGATCCTGAACCGCGACATCCCGAAACCAGATCTGCTGAACGAGCATTATGAGCAGAGCTGTACTCCAGCCAAACAGCAAAATACCGTTCATCGCCTGAATTCCACACAACACCCGCCACGACCCCATCGGCACGATATCGCCATATCCCAGCGTGGTGTAGGTAACCGAGGAAAAGTAAACTGCTGTCTCGAAATCATCAAACTGGGTTTTACTCGCCATGAGCCAATACGCCATTGCCCACAAGACGATATCAATGTAATGCTTCACAGCCAACACCGTCGCAGCCAGTCCCAACAACAGAGCTTTTCGCCACATCGGTATACGTATGTGAACTTCGAAGCTGGATTGACTGTAAACGTAAATCATCATGGAGGTCGTCATCGCGTGTAGAGCCACGGTTACAACAATTCCCGCCATTCCGATAATGGTTGGTGGCATTTCATTTCCCCGAAAAGCTGTTGATCTTGACCGCCGTCGACTTCATTGATGGCCTGAATTATTCCTGTAAGTAAACCGAGCCCGCCGCACTTGACCCGCTACGACTCGGCAATCCAGCTTCGTTTTGACATAAACTCGCCATGATGGACACCAGTGACGACGACATACTCCAGCAAATCAAGACAACCTGTCTCGCTGACATTCTGAACGACGACGAGCTCTCGGAGGTGGCCCAACACTGTCGGCCTGAATGTTATCCGGCCGGTCATCAACTGGTTCAACGAGACGAGTTGATGGATCGCTTGTTCATTATCGTTAAAGGCTGCGTCAGGGGGATGCTTGGTAAGGGCTCAAGAGAACGGATCTGGGGGTACATTAATTCAGGCGATGTGTTTGGGCAATATGGTCTTCTCAGTAACGAACCTTCGGTGTCGGACATATTCTGTGAATTCGAATCGCGTTTGCTTACCATCGACCGCGACGACTTCGCCAAACTGTACGCGAAGATTCCGGCTTTGAATCATTGGTTAAGGCGAGGTTTTCATCGCCGCTTCCGGAGTTCAATGACCGAGGAGACTCTGCGTCGCTTTGCCCGCATGGTCGTATTCGTCTGCCCGGAGGACCTTCCCGAGTTTTCGAATGTGATTCATAAAGTCATCGCGGCGCTGGCTAGTCGCGGCGAGAATATTGCCTTGATCACAAATCGAGCATACGTCGATTCTTTTCAACGTATCACTCTCTTTTCCCTTGAAGCCAGCAATGGAGTGGGAGCACTGCTGGACCGTCTGGATACGCAGCATTTTGATCGTATCATCCTGGAACTAAATCCGGAGGATTCGGCCACATCTGCCAGCTTCCTGCACGTGACTGACGAAGTACTTTGGTGTTTTCAGGCGGATAACCCAGGAGTTTCGCTGCAGCTTCTCGGACGGTGTTTGGATGAGTCGGAGTCCTTTGCACAAAAGACCAAACGTATCTGTTTGCTTCGTCCGGGGAAATTGCAGGCGCCGCCCAGCCTGACCGATCCGCGGCTACAGAAGAGGGATTTCATCATGCCGATCAAACCATCCGGTGGCGGGCATCGACTTTTCGAACAAGGCATTTCTCGAATCATACATCATCTTTGCGATGTTCGAGTGGGTATCAGCCTCGCCGGGGGAGGCGCCCGAGGTCTGGTCCATTTCGGTGTGCTGCGGGCCTTGGACCGTGCTGGCATTTTTTTTGATATGATGAGCGGGACCAGCGCGGGAGCCATGTTTGGCTTGTCGTATGCCGCGGGTCTGGAAATTGACTACATGCTCGAGGAATATCGCGATAATCTGACGCCGCGATTTCCGTTCAGCATGTTGCCCAATGGAGATCGCTGGTTTCTGATCTGGAAATACCGAACGCGCAGCTGGGACAGGATGTTGAGACCGTACTTTGATTGCGAATTCGACCAGTTGCCGATTCCGTTCGCAGCCATCACGGTGGACCTGGTCAGTGGTCGTCAGGTCATTCGTGATTCTGGCGATATCATTTCCGCCATGCTGGAAAGTCTGAATTTGCCCTTTATCGCCAACCCCATCCTGGCAGACGGTATGGCGCTGGTGGACGGCGGTATTCTGAATAATCTGCCGGCCGATGTGCTGGTTGACCGTGGTGCCGACTTCGTTCTGGGGGTCGACGTGAGTACGGGCATGACTCAGGAGTTCGGCGGAAACGTGCCAGGCATGTCACCGTCAGAAATGAGACCGGCCGGCACGTTGGAGACAATGTTTCGTGTGCTGGAGGTGATGGGAACCGGGACCGCTGAATTGCGATCTCCCGCCATCGACATGTTAATTCAACCGGACACATCTCAGTACCGATTCACGGATTTCACGCGGGGACTTGAACTCGCGGAAATTGGCGAGGAATTGATGGCTCGACGCACCTCGGAATTGCAACGCGAAATCGATGAATTATTGCGTTTTCGGCGGGATTGATGCTTGCGAACGAACGGCCATCGAGAATTTTGAATTCTCGTTAATGGTCTCGTCGTCCCGACTGGAACGCAGACAAATGGCGACCGATTAACTCAAAATGGAAAGTATGGCGTATGATCTCGAAGATCTTCCTGGCCCTGGTCGGTCTGTTGTATTTGGCTCTGGCGGCATGGTGCAGTTTGTCGCCGGCGGTTACTTCCCAAAAAGTCGGCTTTGAATTGAAACCCGGCTCGGGACAATCCGAATTTCTGGTGGTTTATGGCGGACTGGAATTGGGCTTGGCGCTGTTTTTTCTCTTGCCGTTGGTTCGATCGGAGTTTTTGACAGCTTCGCTGCTTTGTTGCCTGGTCGTTCACGCCTGCCTGGTTCTGTTTCGAACCGCCAGTTTTTTCCTGTACCACGGACTTTCACCGATGACGTATCAGTTGGCCGTCGGCGAGTGGATCATCCTGATTCTGGCCGCGATTTGCATGTTTCTGAACCGGAGTAATGGATGACAACGATGGCTCTGACTCTATCCTTTCTCGGTTAACAACCCGCGGCGGTTTGCGGCTATACCCACGGAGCAGAGGATTGCGTGATCGGACCCATCTTTTTTCGAAAGAGTCTCCGATCTGAAGCAGGCCGGTCGCGTTTTGGCGGCCGGCCTTAGTCTTGCTTGCCAGTGAACCGGATCGGCGTTGCTCGGTAGAGAATTGGCTTCTGATCTCGTGGGACAGAACTCTTGCAGTTGAGTCTCTGCATCATCAACCCAATCCGGATCGAGGTCATCGCAGGGCGATAACTGAAGGCATTCAGGGTAATATCCTGTATCTGTCGGTCGAGGATTTCGGTGGCAGGATTGAAACGATCAAGGGACCAGACCATGCCCGGACGATTTTCCTTTCAACGCGACTACATTTTGACGATCCTCAAGGTCCACTCGGATTGGCAACCGGAAAGTGTCTACGATATTCCGCGGGCAGGCCAAATCGTTTCCCAAACTCGCGTAGCGAGTTTTGAAGAAGCGCATGAGGACCTGATTCGTTGCAATCGAGTCTCACTCGATTTCAAACTTGACGAATGGGCCATCATTCAGACTTCGAAAGCGCAGTTAAAAGATCGACCGCCGCGCTGAACAGGGCGGCTTCTTGAATTTGATGGTAGATTCTTGATGCGGTTTCGGATCACCTCAGAGACGGTTGCGTCTCTCGAAAAAGCGGCAGCGTACCAAAGCGGGAAAAGCTGAGCGTGTGATGGCCACGTTGTACTATAATTGGAATGGTTGTTGATTCAGTGGCAATCAGCTGTCATCACGGGAAAACGATGACGAAGCGTATTAAGTTCGCTGTATCAGCGCTTGAAACGGGTAGTTAACGGGGAACGGATGAATGCCGGGCAAAATCAAACCGAGTTTACTTCTATTGGTGATCGCCACTTTAACGGCAGGATTTACTTCCTGTCGGTATGAAGCAGACTATGACGCCTTGTCGGCATTCCCTGCTAACGACAGAAAACTTTCCATCAAGGAGATCGAACTGATCCCGATTGTCCGCAAGGTTTCCAAACGGCAAGCACGCGAGGAACAAACACCGGCGGCCGCTTCAGCAAAACAGCAGACCGTCATACAGAAAGGCGTGGTGGGATATCCTTATCAGCAGAAGACGATTCGAAGATCGGGTAAATTCGAGCAACTTAATCCGCTGTCCACCGGATTCAAGGTTACGAGTTCCCCGGAAATCAATGCCCAGGATGCGGAGCAGATTGGGTCACCCTTTACGGGCTCCGGCATTGCTCTGGGTGACGTGGATGGCGACGGATTAAGTGACGTATTCGTTGCCAGTCGCAGCAACGGCGGAAGACTGTTCAAGAATCTGGGCGGGTTCAATTTCAAGGACGTAACGGCGTCGGTGGGTCTTGATGTGGGACCGATCTGGGGCACATCACCCACCATGATGGATGTGAATGACGATGGGCTGCTGGACATTTACCTGTGTTGCTACAATTCGCCCAACCGTCTGTTCATAAATCGGGGAGGCAGGTTCCGAGAACAGTCGGAGCGTTACGGGCTCGATTTCAGCGGGGCGAGTACTCAGGCGGCGTTCGCCGATTACGATGGCGATGGCGACCTGGACCTGTACCTTGTCACCAATCGGCTAATTCCCGAGAACCCGCCCAGGAAATTGAGACTCGAACGATCAGCGGGAGAAACTCCCCAGATTCCGAAAGAGTTCCGCGAACAGATTCGAATGCTTCAGCTTCCCGACCGTAGCTATCGCGTGATCGAATCGGGCCAGTTCGATTACCTTTTTCGCAATGAGGGGTATCGTTTTGTCGATGTCACCGACGAGTCGGGAATCGACAGACATCCGTTTCGCGGCATGGCGGCGGTCTGGTGGGACTTCAACAATGATCAATGGCCGGATATCTATGTCGCCAATGATCACCATGATCCGGACCAGTTATTTCGCAACAACGGTGCCGATGCGGAAGGCCGGGTTACGTTTACGGAAGTCGGTGCCGATGTCCTGCAGCATGTGCCATTTCTTTCCAAGGGCATCGACTTCGGAGATTTGAACAACGACGGATTGGAAGACCTTGTCGGAACGGGCGTTTCGGGAAGCGGACACGTTGAGAAACTCATGTCGACCGGCAACCTGTACGGCAACCAGGGTGACGCCTGGTTCCTGCATCACGGTTTGCCGCCACAGCAACTGGCCAACGTATTGCTGTTGAACACCGGTACAAATCATCTGATCGACGTAGCGCAATTGGCGGATACGGCAGACACCGATTGGACATGGTCTGTACGCGTTGCTGACCTGGATCACGACGGACTGCAGGACCTTGTCTATTCGACCGGTCGCGTCCGCGATTTTCTGAATAACGACCTGCATCGCGAAATGGAAGAACAACAGGAGGAAGCGGACCAATCGAAGTTTGATTTCTGGCTGGACAAACCGATGGTCCGAACAGCCGATCGTGTTTTTCGAAATCTGGGTGATTTGACGTTTGCCGACAACAGCAGCGATTGGGGGATCGATGAACCTTTTGTCTCGCAGTCCTTGGCCACAGCCGACCTGGACAACGATGGCGATCTGGATCTCGTCTGCAGTGGCTTCGGGGAAGAAGTCAGGATCTACCGCAATGAACTGAAGACGCAGAATTCCATCAGGCTCAAATTGGTTGGCACGCAGACGAACAGCCATGGCGTGGGCGTTCGCATCAAATTGCAGGTAGAGGAAGATGGCCCCGAACAGATTCGTTTCCTGAATCCGGCCCGAGGATTCATGACCTGTAACGAACCCATTGTCCATTTTGGTGTGGGCGAAGCCACCCGTGTTCATCGTATTCAGATTGACTGGCCCCTGGGTATCAGTCAGAAGATGTTCGAGTTGAAATCCAATTATCTGTATCGAATTGAAGAACCGGCGGCGATCCAACGCGTCAGCCGCAGAGCGCAACCGAATCGCAATCGCAATCGCAAGTTGTTTTCGATTGATCGATCGACATTTGATCTGGCAAGGCCCGCGGAACTTGATTTTGATGATTTTCTTGATCAACCGCTGCTCCCATTCCAACTTTCTGAAATGGGCCCTACCATCTCGTGGGCCGATATCGACAACGATGGCGATTACGATCTTTTTCGATGCGGTCCGGCGTTTGATGTATCGGCCATTTATCTGAACAATGGTCCTTCCGGATTTGTGAAATCGCCTCAGACCTGTTTTACTCAGGATCGTCGCAGTGAAGATCTGGGTGCCGTCTTCTTCGACGCCGACGGCGATCAAGACCTGGATTTGTATGTGGTCAGTGGTGGTGTGGAAAGCGACGCGGGTGACGCCGCCATGCAGGATCGGCTGTACCTGAATGATGGACGGGGGACATTCGAGAAATCGAAGGGGCTGTTGCCTGACTTAACCTTAAGTGGCAGCAGCGTTGCGGCCGGTGACTACGACCGCGATGGACGTGTGGATCTGTTTATCGGAGGGCGTGTGTGCCCGGGAAGGTATCCAGAGAATCCGGGGTCCATCCTGTTACGGAATACCGGCACGGGATTCGAAGACGCGACCGAAAATTCAGCGCCCGAATTATCGCAATCCGGAATGGTCCTGAGCAGCATCTGGTTGGACTTGGACAATGACGACTGGCTGGATCTGGTTTTCGCTACCGAGTGGGGACCGGTGCGGGTTTTTCGCAACGAGGAGGGGAAACTGGTCGAGCAGTCGGTTGCCGCGGGAACAGCGGGACGCACCGGGCTTTTCCATAGTCTCTGCCCGGGGGATGTCGACAACGATGGCGACACCGACCTCATCGTCGGCAATCTGGGTTTGAACACGCAATATCAGGCATCCACCGCCGATCCACTCTACATTTATCATGGCCGTTTCGGTGCGGCGGAATCCAGCCGGATTTTGGAAGCCGTCAGTGAACAGGGTGTCATTTATCCTCGCCGCGGGCTGGAACGGCTGCAGGAATTTTTTCCGCAGCTGGCGAAACAGTTTTCTACCGTCAGCGAGTTTGCCAGGACGCCTTTGGACCAGGTTTTTCCGCAGGAAGAACTTCAGAGGGCTACCCGTTTGGAGGCCAACTTTCTGGAATCCGGAATCCTGCTGAATCAGTCTGATTCCAATGGCATTCGTTTCGAATTTCGGCCGCTTCCACGACTGGCGCAAACCAGCCCGATTTATGGAACGCAACTTGTCGATTTCAATGCGGACGGACATCTGGATCTATTGGCTCTCCAGAACAACTCGGCGGTTTTTTCCGAAACGGTGCCCTTCGACAACGGCATCGGGCTATTGCTGCTGGGTAAGGGAGATGCCACGTTTGAACCGGTTTCGGCGACCGAGAGTGGCTTGGAACTGACGGCCAATGGCACCGCGTTAACCACCATCGATTTGAATGACGATGGGCGCGTTGATTTCGTAGCGGCGACCAAGAACGATGGAATTCAACTTCTGGAAAACCGATCCAGTTACGAAACGGCGGCGATCGATCTCAGGAAACTGGGTGAGAATCGTGATTACCTGGGCACCAAGGTGTTCCTGCAACTGACCGATGGTTCGCAACAACTCCATCAAATCACCTCCAACAGCGGCTACCTCGCCCAATCGCCGCCAATCGTCCATGTGGGAAAAAGCGTGGTCCAAGGCGTCAACATTCGCTGGCCCGATGGAACGACCCGTGAATACGACCTGAACACCGGTTCGGCCCAGTGATTGCGACGGACTGGTTTAACGATCGTCAACAGCCAACGCGAAAACTCAAAACAACGATCGCAGGCAGATCTGGGACCACGTTTCGAATTCGTGGATCTCCGTAACCAGATCTTCCGCCAGGCTGAATCCGGATTCGCTGATATCGGTTTCTCGAGATCGGACATGCGGTCGTTCCAGATCCAGAACATGCACGATACCCAGGTGAACCTGTCCCACTTCATTTTCATCATCGTTGATCATACCAACGCATTGCTGCGTGAATGGGCTGTCGATCACGACCTCTTCTTCCAGTTCACGCTTCATGCCGACTTCGTAGGGTGAATGATCGCCCAGATCGACGGTAGAAATGTGACCACCGATACCAATGCTGCGCTTACTGTGCAAACGAGATTCGCCCTGCTTCGTGCCGCGTCGGTAATGAAACAGCCATGGTCGACCATCCTGGGCGGTATGTTGAAAAATGCAGTAGGGAATCAGTTGTTTGTAAGCCGGATCCTGCTCCATCTGCGTTCGAGGCAGGTAGCGTGTATGGGCCGGATCCAGCAGGGTATCAAGATAGCGAGCGGTGTTCGCCGTGAAGCCTTGAAAGTAACCGCAGTCATGAAACAGCGTCGTGGGTACCACCATGACGTGTTCGTTTTTTGTCTCAATCGTGGACATCCGAATGCTCCTTCTGATAGCCCTTACTGCCAATCGAATGAATCCTATCCCAACACCACACGATTGAGGAGGCCCTTCTCGCACCTCCCATCAGGAGGTCGCCAGGTTGACGTCTGACACTCGAATGCCATTAGCCGATCCCGCGTCAAGCGATACTTCCGCCGCTGAATTCTCTGTTTCCCAGACAACGACTTTGGATACCTGAATCTGATACCCCTCGACCTTGCCAAGCAATTCCGGGGCGACTTCCTGCAGCAGGTAGCGGGCCATATTTTCGGCCGTCGGATTGTAGGGCAACGCGAACACCCGGTTGGGCTCGACGGTCTTCAGGGCCCCCATGGCCGCCACATCCTGCTCCCAGATCAACATGCCGTGATCCCAATGATCATCGATCCATCCCTTGAACAGTCGATTGATCACCGAAAAATCAACCAATCGACCTAACGCATCGGTCTCATTTCCGGTGACAAAGATCTGTGCCAGATAATTGTGTCCATGCAAATTGGCGCATCTTCCTTCATGACCGACAAGTCGGTGACCGGCGCAGAATCGGATTTGCTTCATGACGGTAACGTTCATGGTATCGCTAAGTCAGTGGGATTCAGTTGGAATTCAGTCGGGGATTGTCACGATGGCGTTGGAGATCGCGGTCGGTATTCTTCTGCAGATTTTTTTCAAAGGCGTGGGTCAGGTCAACGCCCGTTTGATTGGCAAGGCAGATCAGGACAAACAGGATATCGGCAAGCTCACCCGCCAGATCCAATTCATGTTCCCCTTCCTTGCAGCTCTGGTCACCGAATCGGCGGGACATGATCCGAGCCAGCTCGCCAACTTCCTCTACCAGTTGGGCCAGGTTGGTCAGTTCCGAAAAATAGCGGACACCCACCTGCTGGATCCAGTTGTCGACGGCCTGCTGTGCTTCTTTCAGCGTAATTTCGGTCATTCCAAATCCTCACACCAGGACGCTACCGTCACTTTCCGAGTCCGCGAATTGGGCCTATGGTAGTCCGAATGGAAGAAATTACGAAGGTAGCGCAGTGGAGTGACATTGGAAAACATTGTTCTTTGTTATCCGGTTTCCGATTCGGATCGGCAACGGATTGAACGGGAAGCCCCGCAATCGAGGATCATTACCGCCGACCAGCAGACGATTGGCGAAGCGATTTTTCAGGCGGATATTTACTGTGGGCATGCGAAAGTACCCCTGGACTGGACTTCCGTGGTCCAACAGGGCCGGTTGCGATGGATCCAGTCTTCGGCGGCTGGTCTGGATCACTGCCTGGTGGCTCCCGTATTGCATTCGGACATCGCTGTCAGCGGTTGTTCCGGCTTGTTTGCCAATCAGGTTGCCGAGCAGACCATGGCGCTCTTGTACGGCTGCGTACGTCGTATGCCGGCATTCATGCAGGCTCAGCAGCAACGTCGTTTCCAACGTCAGGAAGTGGATATGCTGCACGGTAAATCGGTGGCGATTGCGGGGTTTGGATGCAACGGACGACGGATTGCGGATCTGCTGCAGCCCGTTGCGTCCTCGATTGTCGCGACCGACGTCTTCTACGAACTGGAGGCGTATGAGGGTGTCGAATTGCTGCCGCCTGCGGAATTGAATCGGCTGTTCGAACGGGCCGATGTTGTGATTGCCACGTTGCCCCTGACTCCCGACACGGTTGGCTGCATGGGACGACAACAATTTTCGATCATGAAGCCGGGAAGTTACTTCATTAATGTTGGCCGGGGCGGTCTGGTCAATCACGCGGAATTGCTGTCTGCCATCCAACATCAGTCTGTCGCGTACGCAGGTCTGGATGTGGTGGATCCCGAACCGCTGCCACAGGATGATCCCCTGTGGGATTGTGACCGCGTATTGATCACGCCACATATTGGTGCCATGTCGCCTGGCCGGATGGCTGAGCGTGACCGAACTGTTCTGTCGCAATTTACGACGCTATCGCGCGGAACACATGCTGATCAACCGGGTCGACAAGACATTGCAGTTTCCTCGCCCCGAAAACAGGATCCGTCTGGATCAACACGGGACCATCGTCTGGCCCACGGAATGACATGGACGTGTGTACCGGGTGTACCATAAATTGATGGCGACCGACGCGAACCTCGTGCTTTGATACCATGCCACAAACCGATGTCCCCGGATTGACGACGAACAACGCCGTCCCGGAAGCTGAGCTCCGCAGCGATTGCCAAAAATTGATCGCCACCTATGACGAATTGGTCTCGAGTGCCCGGATAGGCTGGACGACCAGCCTGCGTCTCAAACGGCGACTGGGTAAGGGCGCCCAGGGAACCGTTTACCTCGCTGAACGGATCGGTGCCGACGGCTTCCAGTTGCCAGTGGCGATAAAGTTTTTTTCGCCGGAACGTTATCGGACGGCACAGGATTACGATCAGGACATGGTTCGATTGGCCAGAATTTCATCGCAGGTGGCCAGGATTCAGCACGAGAATCTACTGGTGATCAACCACTTTCTGGACCGTGATCGCCTGCGCATGATGGTGATGGAATACGTGGAGGGTTTTGACCTGCGATCATTGCTGACCACTCGCATGTTTGGTTTGGTCAAGGATCGGTTCAGCGAACGAAGGTGGATGCGATTCAATCAATCGGTCGTCACGGTCGGTGAGATTCAACCTCGTTTGAAAATCAACGCCGCGGCCATCGTCGTCCGCGATTGTCTGGCAGGACTGGCGGCATTGCATCGCGAGGGTGTGACGCACGGCGACCTGAAGCCTTCGAATATCATGTTGAATCGACATGGCTATGCCAAGATCATCGATCTGGGATCGGCGAGGTTTTCGGGCGAGCGGTTGATTCGACAGTCCTGCACGCCGACCTACGCTGCCCTTGAAGTTCTGGACGGTGAAGAGGCGAACGACGCCAGCGATATCGCCAGCCTGGGATATACGGCCATTGAAATGCTGTGCGGTCGTACACTGCTTGATGACAATCTCGAACTGCCATCAATGAAGGCTGTGAAACGTTCGCTTCCACGAAAGCTTGGTGACATCCTGCCTTCCGAAATTCGCGACGATCGCATGGTGTCACTCTTGACGCAGATGATCGCGGAAAATCCCCAAGCCAGAATCAATTGTGAGGAAGCGATTACGGCCATCAACGACCTGGCCTGTCCCGGCGACTGGGATCGCTGTCGCGAGGGGGAGTTGGATTCTCGCGAAGGGATGCGGATCTGGATCGAAGAACTGCTGGAAATTCCAGTTTGATTCAAATCAAAACGCGACGATTATAAACGTACCATTCCAGCAGCAGAATCAGGATGGCGAACAGGATGACCCACGTCCAATACTCCTGACGTGCGGGCACATTGGTGGTCGTCCCTTCGATGTCGTCGTATCCGATGGCAAGTTCATCTCGAACCGCCAGGTTGCTCTCCCGAGGGTCGAGCAGGTTGACCGGTAGCAACTGGTCGAGTTCTCCGGTGACATCGCTTGTAACCCGGTAGATGCCCATGCGGTCCGCTTGGGAGTAGGCGAATGAATTGTCGTTCCGAGGCTTCAATCGCGCGTCGTTTCCGGCAGGCGAGCGGACCGTGACACTTTCGAACGGGCGGCGCAGTGCGGAATCGGATTAATTGCCCGGGACGCGTTGTCCTGGAAGCATTGAACCGCGAAGCCCCGCCCAACCAGGTGACCGCATTCTGCATGAACAGCGGAAAACTGAGTTTGTTCGGCCAATCGGAGTTGATGACCGTGTCGTCATTGTCGTCCTTTTCGATCAGGGTAAAACCGAGGACGACGTCCTGAAAGCCTGATCGCGGCGCGATGCCCATCACGCTGCCATAGGTCGAATCCAGCAACGACGTAAATCCCTGAGGACCGCTTAACGGAACCCCCTCCACAATCGTCACCCCCTGCATATTGACCGAGTTCATCAATGGATGAGAAACCGCCGAATCGATAATCTCGGTGGGGAATTGCCTGCCTCCTGCCGACCACTCATCGCCGGGCGGAAGCGAACCCAGAAACAACGTATTGCATTGCGGTAAGGTGGCCGGAGCGCAACGATCGAAGATGACCAGGTCGTATCCTCCCAGAGACGATTTTTCCAGGTATTCCTGCCCGGAGGTAAAGTTCGGCTGCTGAAATTCGACATCGGCAAGTTTTCGAATACGGTCGGTCTGCAGAGCCAGACGAAGAAAATCATTGGCGGGGGAACAGATCAGCACTCTGACTTTGGTCGGCGGATCAATCACGCCGTACGCTACATTGTCCAGTTCGTACACGTCCGGGTGCTCGATTCTGACTTCAATTGCGATGGGATTTTCGAAATTTTCCAGCAATGGCGTCAGATCAAAACTCAATACGGCCGATTTCTCGCCGGGAACTTGAACTCGCTGCGCGTCAAATACGCGATCATCGGCCATCAATCGGACATTGACCTGATGGTCTTCGTCATGACTGTTCTGCAGTCGCATGAAGGCCTGCACACCACTTTCGGTATCGACGTCGCGGCTGATAGAAAATGCGGTGATGCCAACGTTGTCGGGGGGACTGAACGAGCCGATGGGCCGATATTCCGCTTCCAGATTGCCCAGTGAGAAGCCCGGGACGTCCGCGACACCTCCATCGCTGAAGATGAACAACTTCGCCCGCCGCGCGTCGGCTACCTGGATATCGATTGCTGATTCACGATCGCTGGTACGCCCCGGATTGGCCAAACCGGAAGCCGCCGTTAGCGCTTCGGTCATGTCCGTAGCCCGTTGGGTCGGTTCGATGCTTGCCAGCTTCCTTCGCAGCAGTGACTTGTTCCGCGTATAGGACTGCACAACGTCCGATTCATCCGAGAAACTGATGATCATGGCGGTGGCGGAGGGCGGCATGGCGTCGATCAAATTATCGATGTCGGCCTTGGCCTTTTCCAGCCTGGTTGAACCATCCGGTAGATCGGCCGCCGACATGCTTCCTGACTGGTCCAACAGAAAAATGAAGCGATCACCGACCAGCTTTTTCCCTTCGCAACCGGGCTGCAGACAGGCTAACAACAACAATCCGGCCAGGCACAGTTGCAAGATCAGCAGCAGACTGTTGCGCAGTCGCTGCCAGATTGAATTAACATGCAAGTCCTCGATGGTACGGGTCCACAAGTAGGTGCTGGGCACTTCCAGCGGCGTTCGACGCAATTTTAGAAAATACAGCAACAGGATCAGAGGTGGAATCGGCAACAGGATCAGCCAGCCGTACCAGGGAATCGCGCTGACAAAGGGGTTCACTTGACCAGTCCCCGCTGACGAAGATAACGTGAAACCAGTTTGTCCACGGGCCGTTCGGTGCTGGTCATCATGTACACAATCCCACGCTGCAGGCAGAACGTCCGCGCCTGTTCGATGAAGCTCGCCAAATTCTGCCGATAGCGGTCGATCAACCGCTGGCTGACACTGATTTCCGCAATATCCGCATCTTCGCAATCGATCAGTTTCAAATCGCCTTTGAGTTCGGGGTCGATTTCCGGTTGCGACAGAACTTGGATGACGTAGATGTCGAGGTTTTGGGAAACCAGGTATTTCAAGGCGGCTTGATAACCGTTCTTGTCCATCAGGTCCGTGATCAGGACCAGGATACCTTTGCCGCTGTTCCGCAGGCAAAACGACTTGATCCCGTCGCTCAAGGAGACGTTTATGCCGCCATCCAACTTGTCCAGATAATCCAGCATCTGCCACAGGTGTTGCCGGCCGCGAAGGACCGGCGCCGCGCTGCTGGCGCTGTCATTCAACATCTCCACCTTGACCCGATCCGCGCGACACAGCCCGATGTAGCCCAGCGCAGCGGCCAGCTGTTTGGCGTAGAAAAATTTACTGGGCTCGCCGAATTCCATGGACCGGCTGCCATCAATCAGCGTGTAGAAATGAAGATCTTCTTCCTCCATGAACAATTTCAGAAACAGCTTTTCCAATCGCGCGTAGGAATTCCAGTCGATAAAACGGATATCATCGCCCGGCACATAGTTTCGGAAATCCGCGAACTCGACACTCTGGCCTTTGCGTCGACTACGGCGTTCGCCCTTCATGCGACCACGAAAGATTTTGCGGCTGACCAGCTCCATCCGTTCCAGCTGTGCCAACAGCTGCGGTGAAAGCAGCGTTGACTGGTTCGGATTGCGGGGGGAACTGCCGGCGGCAGCCGAGGACGTGCCCGTCATTGCGCCTCAGCCAGTACAGGAGAATCGTCGGATTTCTGCGACACCTGGTCGAGGATATCCAGCAGAATGCGGTCGTTGCTGATTCCTTCGGCCTGCGCCTCAAAGTTGGCGATCACGCGATGGCGCATGGCCGGTAGATAGACGCGCCGCACATCTTCAAAGCTGACGTTGAAACGCCCTTCAAGCAAGGCACGGACCTTGGCAGCCAGCACCAGTGTCTGTGCACCTCGGGGACTGCTTCCCCACCGCAGGTATTGGTTGGTGATGTCGGCCGCGAATTCACCTTCCGGGTGCGTGGCCAGGGTCAGTCGGACGATGTAGTCGCGAATGTGATCTGCCAGTAGAACCTGGCGAATCAACTTCTGCATTTCCAGGATCTCATCGCCGTTCAGGATATTTTGCGTTTCTACCTGATGACCTCGCGTCGTTCGATCGATGATCTCGCTCAAATCAGCGCGGCCGGAGTAACCGACATTCAACTTGAATAGAAAGCGGTCCAGTTGCGCTTCGGGCAGCGGGTACGTGCCTTCCTGTTCGATTGGATTTTGCGTCGCCAATACGAGAAATGGTTGCGTCAGTTCATAGCGGGTTCCTCCCACCGTGACCGTGCCCTCCTGCATCGTTTCCAGCATGGCCGACTGGGTCTTGGGCGTGGCCCGGTTGATTTCGTCTGCCAGGCAGATCTGGGTGAAGATAGGGCCCTGCTGGAACTCAAAGGTCTTGCGGCCATCTGGCGATTCGACCACCATGTTGGTACCCAGAATATCGGCTGGCATCAGATCCGGCGTGAACTGAATGCGACTGAAGTCCAGGTTCAAGGCTTCCGCGAGTGTCCGTACCAACAACGTCTTCCCCAAACCGGGTGCACCCTCCAACAGGCAATGGCCGCCGATCATCAGGCAGGTCAGAACGCCGTGAACGACTTCATCGTGACCGACAATGACCTTGCCAATTTCCGCTTTGATCCTCTTATACTTCTGGCGAAAATCCTCCGCCTGTTGTTCGAATGTCGATTCACTGCTCATCAATGGTGTTCCCCGGCAATTCAAAACTGAAACATGAATTCAACGTCCGGCCGATGTTGGCGAAAATTTCCGACGGCCGATGTATTACGGAAACTAGGACATTTCCCGGGCGTGTCAATCGTCTTCCCCGGAACGTTCTCGATCACGCTGTGCTCGACGCTTGGCGTCCAGCAGCCGCGACGTGTAGCTCTTTTCGTCTTCATTGACCTCCAGTGAACGGTCGCGGGACCGAATCGGTTTTTTATCAGCCGATTCATCGATCTCGTCCCCAATCACCTGGTCCAGTCGTTGCTGCCCGGATGACCGGTCGGTCACGTTGGGCTCAAAGCGGGTGCGGGCACGTCGCGATTCAATCTGTTTCTCGATTTCGGCTTTTCGTCCCTGCAAACGGGAGATCCCGGTTGACGGTTCCGGTTGCTCACCACGAGACGTCCATCTACGGATCAGGGTCGTAAACCAGGTGAAGTCCAACGCCACTCGCCGGACGAAGACATCGGCCAGAAAGACGACACCCGTCATAACCACCAAGAATGGCCAGATGTCCCGAATCCCGATTCGCGTCGACAAGGTGGGGCGAAACGTGTTGACCGAGAGCAGATCCTGTTTGCCATTGTCGGACAATTCACCCCGGATAATCTCGCCTGGTTCACCGCCGCTGACGTCAATATCCACCAGCGACTCCAGCAGCGGCAAATTCGATTCGCGGTCGGAATACTCCGACGAATAGGGGATGTTGAGCCCCGTGGTCACGCGCTCGTAACCCTCGCCGGGAAAAATCGAAAACAGGTAATTACCGGACTGATTGACATCGACTTCCGCAAGATATCGACCCGGCCCGACCTGCGTGAAATCCAGGTCAAAACCTTTCAAATCCGGGTTGATGCCGCGGGCGTTGATGTTCAAGAAGTTCAGGAATTCATCGTCGTCATCCAGAGCGTTCACAATGATCCGGGCCTTGTTATCTCTGACCTCCGTGCCGACAACAAAATTTGCATTCTCGGTGATCGCTCGCATGGAATGCCGAACCATCTGGCTGAACAGCTTCTCATATTGTTCCGTTGCCAGCCAATCCACCGTCCATTTGTGTCCGGCGTCACTGGTGAAAACCGTGGCACGGCCCAAACCGTATCGCCACGTTGCCAGCAAGGTCGTATTTTCGACGTTATCGGCAGGATCACTGGTGATGGCCAATTGCTCAACCAGCGGGTTTTTCTTGATGGTGGTCATGACATAGCCAAACAAGGGTGGCAAAGTCGAGATATCGACACCTTGCAGGATTTCATGGGAATCCGCCATGGAATTGCCAAGCACTCCGATTCCCGTGCGTGATTCCTTGATTACCGGTTTGGCAACCCGCCGCGCTTCCCGCTGAAAAATTTTCGGCAGCGCGCGAGGATTCGTTTTGGGATAGTACCGGCCACCGGTCACTTGCGCAATGTTCTGCATCGGTGTGGTCATGGAGTGATTACCGATCAACACCGTGGAAATCTTGATTTTGTTTTTCACGAAATCGCGGAGCAGCGCCGGCGCTGGTGGCGTGGGATCTCCGTCGCTGATGATGATCATGTGCTTGATGGCGGCCTTGGTGTTCTTCAAGCCATTGAGCGCCAGACGCATCGGCGCATTGAAATCGGGCATGTCCCCCATTTGCATGCGGCCGACCATGCCCATCATCAACTTGCGTTTTTTGAAAACGCGATCGACACCGTAGGGCAGTTTCCAGAGCCAGCGAGGATTGCCCATGTTGCTCCATTCCACCACGCCACAGTAGTCCATGGGGCCCAGCATCTCGATCGATTTTCGAGCGACCACCGTTTGCCAATAATTGCCGTCGGCCATTTCGCAAGCATGCATCATCAGAGCTAACGCGCCGACCGCATCGATCTTGTCGTTCTTGATCTGGAAGTCGACGGGCATGGCCTTTTCCAATTCGGAATTGGACCAACCGCCGGCTCCAAAGGCCCGTTCACCGCCCAGCATGACAATTCCGCAACCCAATTCCTCGCAATTTCTGACCAGCATGCGGATCTGCGCATCGCTGAAGGCTTCTGTCGATTCGATCCCTTCGCCGGTCGCCCGCGGTACGTTCGCCAGGATAATTGAATCGTATTGCAGCAGTTCGGCTGCCGAGCCAAACAGCTGGGTGGAAGGCATGACTTCCACTTCGATCGAATTGGCCTGCAGTCTCTCGATCAGATGAAGAAATTCTCCCGGTGCGTTGCCATCTTCGATCAACAGTACCCTGCCCTTGCCGCGGACGTAGGTAAACGCCGAAGCTTTGTTGTTCTGAGCGACTTGGTCCCGCGCCTTGTCCTCCGGCACAAAGGTCGCCTCGATCGTAAAGGCATCGGTTCGATCAAGTTTGTGAGTAAACGGAAAGACATTCTTGCCGGGACCAAGCGTTACGCTCTGTTCGGCAATCAGTTCCTGGCGTTGTGAGCTGGACTGCGTTATTCGCAGCACACCGGTGAGCGGGTCGTCGTCTTCCACCGCGTCGGTATTGACTACCACACGAGCTTCAAATTCGGCTCCCTTCCGAATATCCGCCGGCAGTACCACTTTCTCCACGGCTACTTCCGAACCCGGTGACCGGATCACCGGTACAACGTCGATGCCGATGCCATCCTCCGCCAGGGCTGCGGCCAGCGAACGCCCATCGCCAAGATTCTCGTTACCGTCGGAAACCAGCACGATTCGCCTGGCGGTATCTTCCGGAAAGGACGCTTTCGCCAGTTTAAATGCGGCTTCCAGGCTGGTGGCATCGGTTTGCAGATCGTGCCCCGATTCGATTCGTCCGATCAGCGGGATTTCTCCATCGAATGGAGCGGTCTCGATCTTGGCGTTGCCGCCAAAAATGATTACCCCAGCCATGTCCCGCGTCTGTTCACGGCGATGGGCTGATACGCTGTGGTAGACGTAATCCAGCATGTATCGCCGCTGGTTCGCGGGAATACTCGCGCTTTGATCCAGCAGATAGATGACCGTCATGCGGTCGGCATTCCTCGGCCATTGAGCCTGGGCGAGAGCAAGAACCAGCAGGCTATATACCAGAGAGCGCAGCAGCAAAGCCGCGATGCGTCGCCAGCTCCCGAGTCCGGCCAACGAATGGTAGCTCATTAGCCAGATCGCTGGCAGCAGAATCAGCAGCAGTAGAAACGCCGGCCGTCCAAAGTAATCCAGTGGATTCATGCAGAATCGATTCGAGATTTACCGAATCCGGCCAGTATACCAAGTTTTTTCCGTTTATTGTCAGGAAAGCAGCGGCCGCTCAATCTTGCAGACCAGAAAAAATGCCAAATCGGATGGGCCTCGCGAAAACCAGCGACGGTGCAGAGGGTTAAATAGCTGTTGTTATTTGCAGCGCAAACGCTCGGTAAATCACAGCGTAACGTAGAACGCTGTTGGTGAAACGATCGCCGCGGCAAGTTTCATTCGTTAGATTCGTTAAAACAGATCTTTTTACGTATAATCCATCTAGTAGGCCCAAAAATCTGACCTACATTTACTCTGATATTTATTCACCGCAGCGTTATCAGATTGAACGCGCCCCCACGAGGAAAATTAGCATGACCAAGATACGCCGTTTATTGACAGCCGCCGTGGCCGTCCACGCTTTCTGTTTTCTGGCTTCGGGTACGGCCATTGGCCAGACGGAGGCTACGTCCGGCGACGCAGAAAAAGCGAAAGCTGCGGCAGCTCAATTAGCCGCCAAGCCAAAATCGGATTTTCCACCTCTGGAGAAGGTGGTCAAAGGCTATACCGAGGTAAAGTCGGCCGATGGCGGAAAGCCGTACATCAAGCTGTGGATGAGTGACAAGAAGGACGGTCAAATGTTGGCCGAACTGCCCAAGGATTACGCCAGCCCCAAGCATCGTGTCTTTATCGCGACAACGGTTTCCAGCGGCGAAACTTTCGCCGGATTGCAGAAGTCCGAGTATTACGTGTATTGGAAAAAGTATGGCAATCGACTGGCCTTGATCGCGGAAAATCTCGGTATCCGGGGTTCGGACGATGAATCCAAGTCCTCCGTGGAACGTATTTTTACTGACCGCGTTCTGATCGACGTCCCGATCCTGACGATGGTTCCCCGAGGAGGGCCGGTCATCGACCTGGACAACCTGTTTGTAAAGAATGCGGGCACCTTTTTCGGTAATCAGTATCGCCCGGTTCGCAGCCTGATCAATGTCAAGCAGGCCAAATCGTATGCCAAGAATACCGAAATCGCCTTCGAAATACCGGTGACTTCGGGCGGTCTGAAGACGTTGCACTATTCCGTCAGCAAGATTGAAGGGACTCCGGGATACAAGCCACGGAAGGCAGACCAGCGAATTGGTTACTTTACCACCTCCTATCGCGATTACGGCAAGTACAAGAACGACGAGACGGATGTGCGTTTCGTCAATCGCTGGCATCTGGAAAAACGAGATCCCAGTCTGAAATTGAGTCCGGCCAAACGTCCGATCGTGTTTTACATCGAACACACGACGCCTGTTCGCTACCGCCGATGGGTGCGGCAGGGCATCTTGAACTGGAACAAGGCCTTCGAACAGGTCGGCATTCTGGACGCCATCGAGGTTCGTCAGCAGGACAAACAGACCAATGCCCACATGGACAAGGATCCAGAAAACGTCCAGTACAATTTCATTCGCTGGTTGAACAACGACATCAGCACGGCCATCGGCCCCAGTCGGGTCGATCCGCGTACCGGCGAAATTCTTGATGCCGATATTGTGCTTACCGACGGCTGGATTCGCGTTTTTGAGGACCAGTTCGACGAATTGATGCCACGAATTGCCATGCAGGGTGTCTCACCGGAAACTCTCGCTTGGTACGCGGAACATCCCAATTGGGATCCCCGCATTCGTCTGGCGGCCCCATCTCAGCGGAATTTCATCCAACAGTCTATTCAACATCAAGCCTCTCAGAAGTACTCGGGCCACGAGCAGAGCGATACCAGTACGATGGCCATGGGAGACGATCCGATCGACGGACTGGTGGGTCGAATCAGCCAGACCAATGGTGCCTGCTTTGCCGCCGAGGGCAAGGGTTTCGATGTGGCGATGATGCGCATGATGCAACGCAATCTTTTCGATAACCAGGATGGTGACGACGAAAAGAAAGACGGTGAGAAGAAGGACGACGAGAAAGATGAGGACAAGGAAAAAGAGGATTCCAAAGAGCAGATGCTCGACGGCATGCCCGAGTCATTCATCGGTCCGCTGCTCGCCGATCTCGTGAGCCATGAAGTTGGCCACACCCTCGGACTGCGGCACAATTTCAAAGCCTCCAGCGTCTACACGCTGAAGGAAATGAACAGCGAGGATTTCAAGGGCAACAAGACCTTGGCGGGAAGCGTCATGGACTATCTGCCTACCAATTTTAATTTCAAGACAGGAGAGATTCAGGGCGACTACGCGATGATTGGCGTCGGCCCCTACGATATGTGGGCCATCGAGTATGGTTACACGCCGGACGAGAAATCCCTGAAGAAGATCCTCTCCCGCGTCACGGAACCGGAATTGCAGTTCGCTACCGATGAAGATACGACTGGACCGGATCCCTTGGCGCGACGATACGATTTCAGCAAAGATCCGCTTGATTTCGCCAATAACCAAATGGGGTTGGCCAAATACCATCGCCAGCGAATTCTGGAAGATTTCGTCAAGGAGGGTGACAGCTGGTCGAAAGCCCGCAACGGTTACTTGATGACACTGCGGCTGCAAACGGCCGCGACTGCCATGATGTCCAACTGGATCGGCGGCACCTTTGTCTATCGAGACAAGAAGGGTGATCCGGAAGATCGCGCTCCGATTGAGGTTGTCTCCACGGAACAACAGCGTAAGGCTCTCAATTTTGTTATCGAGAATACGTTTTTTGACGAGATCTTTGCTTTGAATCCTGAGTTGCTGGCCCACATGACCAGCGACCCATGGAACAGCGGTATGTTTTTCTTCTCGGCAGTCAGCGAACCGGCTTGGCCGATCCATGATCGCATCATGGGGGTCCAGGCTGCCGCCCTGTCCCAACTCCTGAATCCGACGACCTTGCGACGGGTTTATGATAATGAGATACGCCTGGACGCCGACGAAGAAGCTCTGACGCTGTTTGACATCATGGACTCTGTAACCACGGCAATCTGGCAAGAGCTGGATGAAGCTCCAGAGGGCGAATTTACCGAACGAAAACCCGCAATCTCGAGCCTGCGTCGTAATCTGCAAACCGAACATCTGGAACGGTTGATGGATTTGGCCAAGTCGCGCCGCGGCTCGGCGGCGGCGATGAAACCGATTGCCAATCTGGCTTCCATGACGCTACGTGATCTGAAGAAAAAGATCGACAAAGCGGCGGATAATGATGACTACGACGCGTACAGCCGGTCGCACCTGCAGGATGCTTCCGAACAGATCCAGAAGTGGATCGACGCGAAATACGTCATGAACTAAGTCTTCTCGCAACGGCGGTTCCCTTTCTTCTGCATGAGGAGAAAGGGAACTTCCCGCGAGGTTTCCGGTGGTGATCGAAATCAGGGCGGTATCAGGACCTGAGGTTGTCCTGTGGCGACGTTTCCCCGCTTCGCAGTGAGGTAGAGGTGGGACGTCTTGTCCTCAAGCGGCACTTACATTGAGCCCATAACCATTCGATCTTGGCTCGGCAAAGCATCAGCGCTCGCTTCCTGACCGGCCAAGGTGCCTGGAACGGCAGGTAGGCATTGCAGGTCCAACTGGCGCAGCCGGAAAGTCACGCTCGTATTCCAATCGCCACCAGTTCGTCGATAGTTGCCTGTTTTTCTTGAGCAACCTGCCTTGGGGAACACCCGAATTGGGGCGGCGTCCCGTTTCCAAGATCCGAAATCGAATTGCTATTGCTGGGCAAACGACGACTCGCCGCACATCGCTTGCGTTATGGTCCATCAACCATCGGCAACTGGCTCATGCCAACGCCGTTATCCGAGCTGAATCCCCGGCCAGGGAAGTGGCCAAACACGTGCCACTTCCAAATGCCACCTCGGCGGTCACGCCGTACCAGCGCAAGCTCCTTAAGCCGTCAGGGAAGCAAACGGTCTCAACAGAACCTTTGTATTTCGTACCGGCCGCGGCTATTTGTCCGGCTTGATGTTGATGGCGTACAGCCGATTTCGATCAGATAAATACATCACATCGCCAGCAATTGTTGGGGTACTGTAGATCGAACTGTATTTCACCGTATCAATTTCTTTCAGGACTACGGGTTCCTCCCCGCCGGCTTTCAGAATCGTCAACTTGCCGTCTTCATTTCCGATCAGGACCTTGCCGTCGACGACCATCGTGGATCCCCAGACACCGGACAACAGATCGTGTGGTTCTTTCCAGTGTCGTTTACCGGTCTTGAATTCAATGGCATGTACGAAACCGCTCAGGTCCGCGGCGTACACGATACCATCAGCCACCGAAACGGTCGACATCGTACGGCGAAAGATATTTTCGCCTTCTTCATCGACCCCACCGTAGTGCCAGATGGCACCGGAGTTGGGATTGGGTTTGCCAGGGTTATTGATGTCGCCCAGTTCGGCACTGATGTCACCGGTCTTGGTTGCATCGATTCGCCAAAGGTGTCCCGTCCCTTCGCCATGCTCCGGATCCTGTCCAACGGCCAGCAGGACACTGTTATCTTGAAAGACGGGAGTGGAAATAATGGCATTCCGGGTACCGGCGCCACCAAGTTCCCATTTCGTATCTTTCGGATTCAAGTCAAACTTCCAGACAATTGTTCCGGCTTCATCAAACGCGTACAGCCATCCGTCGCCGCCAGGCATGTAGATTTGAGGCTTGCCATTGACCACTCCAACCGCCGGTGAACCCCATTGTCCGTGCAGGATTTGGTCAAACGGCTCATTGTTTTCCCAAACCAACTTGCCGGTGTTCTTGTTGATCGCGATGAAGCAGGGTGCGCGAGGCGAGGGTATGTCCAGGTGTGCTTCATCCACGCCGTTGGAGGTCAGAATGTAGACGTTGTCGCCATAAATGACCGGAGAACTGGTGGCCAGATTGTGCGGGAAGACGCCGTACTCTTCGATCATATCCACATTCCAGACGATGTCCGCATCCTGCGCTTCGGAATCGACTTCCTTTTTGAATTCGCCGTCGTTTTCCCCGTCGGTGAAGCCTTCCACATCCAGGCACATCAATTCACAACGGTTCGTAACCACCCACATGCGATTACCTTCAATCACGGGAGTCGAACAGATTCCCTGCAGGGGCCAGTCGTTAACCCGGCCCGTCGAAAGCTTCTCACGTGTCAATTGCCAAATAAAGTCTCCGGTCCTGGCATCGAAGCACAACAGAATCCCCTTATCTCCTTTGTGTTTCGGTCGATACTCAGCCCCGTTGTTGGTTCCAACAAAAACGCGTCCGTCTGCCACAACCGGGTTCCCATAAGTTTGAGATCCCAGCTGAGCGGACCAGATTACGTTCTTCTTGTCTCGCAGGTCGAAATCAAAAGAAACGTCTTTTTCGTTGGAGACCATGTTTCGATTAATGGTCCCGCCCCACATTGACCAATCCTTGATTTCAAGATCGCGGATCGCGCTTGATAACGACGTTTGGGTGGATGGTTCCTGACCGTTCGATGCGGACGGCAAGACGAACAGGCCGTAGAGCGACGTTAGAGCCATGAGCGCCATTGCGCAAAATGGTAGCGGATTGGTGTTGCGGCTTTCATACTCTCTTCCAGGTTACTGTTGACTATTTATTTAAATGACAATCCTACCAGCTATCGGGCACCGTTCCCAAATGACTCACGATTTGACCAGCGCCGACATGATAATCTCGGAATTGTCGGTGTGCCCTGAGGGCAAGCTTACCGACATGATTGCGTGACTATGGTAACGAACCTCGTGATTGATCCGAGCAAACGGTCAGCAAGCCAAAGGGCCTATCATCCGGATTCCTGATGTCTTGCGAATTCGGAAACCCGTCACGCGAGTTTCCACAGGACACTAATCTTCAAAACTTACGATCACGTTGTCAAACATGCAGTCCGTTGTGGCATAAACATACAACCCCGGGCTGCCAGTCATGTTGGGATGTGGATCGGTGGCCGTGATCGTCCATTCCGCTGGTTCTTCTTCCCCTTGCTTCCAGACTTTGCCGTAAATTTTTGCTTCCGATGGCATCGCCTCCACCTTCATCTTCATGGTGTACCACACGTCTGGATCGCTACGAAATTTTTCCTCCACCGCCATCCGAAGGTGCGGAGCCCAGCTCTGAATCCGCAGTTTTCCGGTGTTGCCCTTGATGATCAGATTGTACCGGTTGGCAACCAATCCGATGTCCGGTAATTGCCGCCGCTGTTCGGTGATCATCACATCCGCCTGGATGGTGTAATCCTTCATCTCCGGCGTCCCCAGCCAGACCGTGTGGCTGGGCCTTCCTTTACCACTGCCAATGCCGGCGGCTTTCATAACGACGTTGCCATCCAGATCGGCAGGTTTCAATTTGGCAAAGGCTCGAATCCAGTACGGCGGTACCTGCACTCCCTGGAATTGATCGAAATCCCACTTCCACGTCTTGTCGGTATCAAACATGCGAACTCGAGCGTTAGCCGAAACGCCATCGACGGATGCGGTTAAGGTTCCGGCGACGCTATCGCCCGTCGCAGGTGCCGTTACCGAATCTCCCTCAACCTTCAAACCATCCAGACCGTTGGCCGTCAATTGGGCCGGTAATTCGCTGATCACACGTCCGTCCTTGTCAAAGGCGACCGTCTTGAACCTGATCGTCTCACCCGGCTTGATGACGACTTCGTAGGGTCGCAATTGCAGACTGGCCACGGTGGTCTCGGTAGCATTTTCCGCAGGCAAATCCGGAACATCCACTTCCGTTCCCGCGGGATTGCCATCACCCACACAGATGGTGCGATCACGCGTCACAAATACGATTCTCCCATTGGAAATTGCCGGTGACGCGTAGATTTCATCTTCACCACCACCATCGCGGGACAGCAGTTTGACCCGGGACAGCGATTCGCACTTCTCACGACTCGGTTTAAGGATATGAATGTTCCCGTTAACCTCCATCACATACAGCTTGCCATCCGCCCACACGGGCGCGCCCTTGCCAACGGTTCCCAGGTTAAATTCCCACAACTTGTCGCCCGACTTGGAATCGAAGGCAAACAGATTGCCGGTATCCGTGACGACATACAGAATTCCATCGTGAACCAGCAAGGCAGAGTAACCGGCCTTGATACCATCCTTTCGCCAGACGCCGTGCGTTTCCGTCACATCCCCCGTTCCGGTCGCATCAATGCATTGCACACGGCCGAATTCCTGATTGTCCACATTATCTTCGCCGTGAGAGATATAGACAAGATTTCCGTCCACAGCGGGTGTGCAATTCAAGGCATTCAAGGACAGTTTGAATTGCCAGATTCTTTCGCCGGTACGGGCATTGATACCGTAGATGTTCCCGTCGGCATTACCGGCAATCAGCATCCGCACGCCGTTAATCACCGCTACAATGGGACAGGAATAATTCGTGGATTTTGGCTGATCGCCGGGTGCGGCAACCCACTGCAAATCTCCCGTCCGCTTGTCAAAGGCGTAATAGTAATGCTTGGGTGCCGGACCTTTCGAATCGCCCCAGTTGGCTGCCAGAAAACTGACAATCACCGAATCTTCGTCGACGATCGGCGTCTGCGTGCGGCCTCCGTACCCCGAAATCTTCCCGAATTCCTCCAGCAGTGAACGCTCCCAGATCAGTTCGCCGTCTTCGCTGTAACAACGAAACGTACCGGCAACGCTGTGCACATACACCTGCCTGGTCTCTGGATCACCAACCATCGCCGCCCAGCCAACACGTGGCGCGGGTATGTCTGTCTGGTACACATTGAACCGATCCCGCCACAGAATGTCTCCCGTCTTGGCGTCCCAACAGACCACCTGCTCCTGCAGGTGAATTTTTTCCTCCGGATCATTGAAGTCGTGATGAGTACGACAATTCAGGTAAACGCGATCATTCATGATGACTGGTGTCGCCCGCCCGCCGATTTCCGACGTCCAGATGACATTCAGACCGTCGTCCAACGACCAATCTTCAATCAGGCCTGTTTCCCGCGAAACCCCGTTCTGTTCTGGCCCGCGCCAATGGGCCCAATCTTCGGCGTACGAGTTTTCCGCTGCTGCGCTGATGGCCAACAACATGGCAACCATTCCAACGATCAAAGAGCCAGTTCGAACGATCATGGTCATGAACTACTTTCTGGATGCAAAAAAGCTTGATTCCGAATATCGCATTTCGCCTCTCCTGATCATCAAGTCTGATGCAGGCGGGTCCACGGCGAAGCCCTTAATGTAATTTAATCCCTCGCTTTCGACTACCTTGCGGAGGATCAAATCAACCGGCACCAGTTTTTCCCAGATTCGCAACCCATGCGAACTTGATTCAGGCGATGGAAATGGGAAACGCCACGACTTCGTGTATCGAATCGTAGCCACAGGCGACCATCACCAGACGATCGACACCCAACGCTACTCCGCTGCAATCGGGCAAACCGGCTCGCATTGCCTGGGCAAGCCGGCTATCGGTAGGCAACGCCCGGCGGCCGTCCGCCAAGCGATGTTCATGGTTAGCACGGTTGCGTCGCTGTAATTCCGCGGCATCGAGCAATTCATGATATCCGTTCGCCAACTCGATTCCGCGGTAATACAATTCAAAACGCTCGGCGACCGGAGGTTTTTCCTCTCGGACTATTGCCAGCGCGGCCTGTGAAGCGGGATAGTCGAACAGGATGACGGGCCGCTCGCTGCCCAGTTGGGGCTCAATGACCTGGGCCAGCAACAGGTTCCGCCATTGGTCGACATCGTCTGCGGCGTTCAACCCGGCCGTGTCCAGACCTGCTTTCCTGGCGACCGCGGCGAATTTTCCGGAATCGGGTTCCAGGCCGTCGATACCGATGTGTCGCCAGAATGCATCTCGGTAGCTGAGGCAATCGAAAGCATCCGTTTGAAAAATGTCCATCGCAAGTTCTCCCAACAACTTCATGGCGGCCGCCGTCGAATCGCCACATTGATACCACTCCAAAATCGTAAATTCCGGATTGTGCAATTGTCCCGTCTCGCCAGCTCGGAATGCACGAGTGATCTGGTAAATCGCGTCCGCACCAGCGGCCAACAGCCGTTTCATGGCGAATTCGGGCGAAGTTTGCAGCCAGAAAAACTCCGAATCCGGTTCAGCGATGCCGATTTCGGTGGCAGAAACGGCAATCGGCTCGATATATCGATCCACGATGACATCGCGGGACAGGACGGGAGTCTCTACCTCGAAGAATCCCCGTTGGTCAAAAAAACGGCGGATCTGTCGCAGTATTTCAGCCCGCTGCTGGAGGGCCATCATTGGTGCAGAAGGTTCGAAGTCACCACTCATTTCAACGGCTGCCCGTCCAGTCGGTCAGGATTTTCTTTATTTACGGCAACTCAAGGTGGCGGTTCATCGTGGGGACCTTCGCACATGGCCAGACAAATCAGTGCCATTGCTGTACCGTAACTTCGGCCCAACTCATGCGAATCGACAAAACAGCCGTCGATTTCCGGTAATGACATCACGATCTTCTTCTGTTGCTGCAGCAGGGAATCGCGGAGACCGCGATTTTCCATCGCCAGAATGGCCTCGGTGCGACTGCGCATGTCATACCAGAAAAAGAACCCTCCGTATCCCATATTCGAGGTGTGATTGTCGTACTTGAGCGCCGATTGCAGATGGCGATGCCATTCGACACTCTTGCTGACCGCAAACGTCAAGCGTTGCTGGTCCGATTGCCCCCACCGCCACAGAGCGAGTTCGCAGATAGGCATCCTGCCCGCCGCTGCCGGCAAGGAAGTTGCTGTCTTTCGGGTATGGTTCTGCTTCGAATAGTAGGAAAAAGCACCATTCTGCGAACGGTCGTTATTCAAGGCCTGCAGTCCAAGTTTGATGCGCCTGGGTTCGACGTTTGCACCCGCCTGTTGCGCGTTATGCAGCGCAACCAGCGCCGTCGCGGTGACGAATGGATTCTGATACTCGTGGTACCAGTTGCCCCGATTGGACTGTATCCGCTCTAACGCCGTCGTGGCCGCCTGAATCTCCGGTTTGATCGATCGTTGCCGTTGGCGAGCGTAGCGGCACATGAACCTTAAACGATACGCGTCGGCCCAGAGAATTTCATCGCGATCAACCCGATTCAGATTCTGTTCATCACGAACATATTGAAAACAACCCTCGATCGCCCGGTCGATCTGTACGGCATGCAAATCCGGCCGTTGCTGCCGGGCTTCCAGCAAGGCTAATCCGACCAGCGAAGTGACGGCCACATGAACGTTCGGTAAACTGTCCGTACCACCGAAGTCGTAGTCGCTATCGACAAAGCCGCCTTGCTCGTTCTGCATGCCCAACAGGAAATCGGTTCCCCGTTCCCAAAGTTCGCCCGGCGAATAAACGCCCGGCGGAGCAGCGGAACCAGATGACTGGCGTCCAGCCCCCAGGCACGCCGCTGGCAGCTCACCAAAGACCTCAAAACCGCGAACGAACGGACCAATGCCTTGCGCTTCCGCGGCCGCCTTCCACGTCAGAGGATGGTCCGGTGCCCATCGTGACATCGACTGCCAGATTTCGCGTGCCACGGCATGTTTGCCAGCGCGAAACTGAGTCATGCCAGCAAACAGGGCCTGATAGGCCCGTTCGGTTATGCCGGCCTCTGCGAACGTCGATGGCCAATCGGGAATTCCCTCAGCAGGCTGGAAATTCTGTTTTCCGAATCGACTTTGGAATGGGGCGATGTCCAACTCCGGTACGATTTGCTTAAGTAGACAGGCGAACCAAACCGGATGTTGTGTCGTTATCCTGTCAATTTTCATCAAGAGTTTGCCTTCGGTATCGAGCACCAGGAAACCGGGTTCAATGAATTCATAGACTTTCAGGTCAAACCGTTTCTGGTGTTCGAGACTGGGCGCGGCTTTGACCGCCACAAAATTCCGATTCAGCACCTCAATGTGCTCGGGATAAGAAAAAAAACCGGCCATCATGTATCGATCGATGACCGGCTTGCGATCCATGAACGTACCACCGATCGTGGGGACATACCAGAAAACGGGTCGGCCAGTCGATCGGGCCTTTGCCAGCGCCACATCAAGGTCGCTAAGCCAATTCACCGCCGAACCCGCTTTGGCCGCCAGACGATCCGGTTTGACCCGCAATTTCCTGGTGGAATTGGCGGACGCCTGCTGGGCCAGACAGTTCGAATTATTTTCCGCAGCCAAGCCAAGGACCAACACCGTGGCCAGAATCAAGCTGAATCTCGTCATGGATCGCGATGTTGCCTGAACCGAGAGATCGCAGATTCAGTGAGTTGACAATCGTCTTCACCGTCTTCCGCGTGGCGTAAACACTCGTTATTTGACGATCTATTCGCCTGGCCGGCAATGGCACCCTTTTTCTGCTGACCGGCATTCAGCTCCCGGCCTGGTCGCCTTCACACCGATACGCGACGTAGGACTTTGGAATCACCCAGAATAGACGCTCCGTCAGAATAACACACTCTGGAAACAGCTCTTCCATCTGTTTTCTGGTCAGCAGTTGAGTAAACGCAATGGTTTCATCAACCTCTTCCTGAGTTGGTTTGGCGATCCATCCCCAGGGAGTCGCCCATCGCAACACTCGCCTGCGAATGCTGACCGGCAACCAGTGAACAAACGGCGCAAAGTAGTGCGGTTCCAGGGGACACTCCAGTGCAGGGGTCTGTATCCAGAGCCTCTTGCCTACCCTCCTTGCTTCTTCAGCGAAGGCGCGTTGCCGATGCCAGTCTCCAACGTGTTCGAGCACCGAGTTTGAAAACAGAATGTCATAGGATTCATCGGGCAAATCGAGCGCGCATCCATTGCCAAGGCCCGTTGTAATTCGATGATCTGGGGAATCAGAATCATCCCATTTCACGGGGTGAATATTCAAACAGTCAATCCGTGTTGGAAGTTGAGGACGACTTGTCCAGGTAGCGGGGTATCCCCCCACATCAAGCAATTTCATGCCGGGATCCGGCTGGATGATCTGCTCGAATTTTTCCATTCTCCTGGCACGCCAGATTTTGAAAATCTGGTTGTAGATGGCGTGGATATTCATTGATTTCCTAACTGCGAACCCCCTCGATTGGCGGCGGTACTCACGAACCGGTAACGACGGCCGACCACGGGGGATGGCAGCAGACGCGACTGCTTGGCGTATTCTCTCCGAATTCAACCAGCTGACGTTACGAGTCGATTTCTGATCACCTCAACTCTACGTCAAGAGTGTCAGGTGTTCCGTTCGGTACAGCGTATTCAGGGCATTCTCGCCAAAAACTAACTCGCAATGACGCTTCAACAGGCGGATAAGAAGTGCTCTGTTCTGCCGTCCGCCGCATTGCCAGATATGCGGATATTTCGGAATGCCAGACTTGTTTTGTGTGCATGGAAGATCAGGTTGCAAATTCAGCATGTTACTGAAAATTTACAATCCCTTGGCCTGCGAGCGACGTAGTGCGTTTGACGGATTGTTCTCCCATCCGACAATGACAAACTCGTGACCGCTGACAAATGAGTTTCGCCATGAACAGGAATGTGTTTAGTTGGGTGTCATTGTTCTTGCTGATACCCATGGTCCCGTCACCAGGTCAAACGGAACCGAGTCAACGGACCGCCCTCTCCGAAACGGATGTCGCCGAACATGAGTGGCGTCAATGGCGTGGACCCTGGATGACCGGTGTCGCACCTCATGCCGACCCGCCGCAGCAGTGGAGCGAATCGGAAAACGTTGCCTGGAAGTCTGAGATCAGGGGACTTGGTCACTCGACGCCCATCGTCACCGGCGAGCTTGTATTCCTGACCTACGCCCGCGAAGTTGGCAAGGACTTTGAACCGCGTCCGGACACGGCACCCGGTGCCCATGACAATAAACTGGTCAGTAGCCAATTTGAATTCGTGGCAGCCGCTTACGACCGGAATGATGGCCAACTGCGATGGGAACGTGTGCTGCATTCAGCCATCCCGCATGAAAGGTGCGCATGTAACCGCCAGCCTGGCCTCGGCCTCCCCGGTTACCGATGGAAAGCGAGTCTGGTTCTACTTCGGCAGCTACGGACTGTACTGTCTGGATTTCGAGGGCACGACCATCTGGAGCCGTAACCTGGGCCGCATGAACAGCAAACACGGTCACGGTGAGGGGGCTTCGCCGATCCTTGACGGTAAATTCCTGGCATTGAACTGGGACCACGAGGGACAGTCATTTGTGGTGACGCTGGACAAGACCAGTGGCGAAACCATTTGGCGTCAGGATCGCGAGGAAGTCACGTCGTGGTCGTCTCCAATCGTGGTCGAACACGACCACCGAAAGCAGTTGATCGTAGCCGGTACAGGGCGAATTCGCGCCTACGACCTCGCCAACGGTGCATTGATCTGGCAGTGCGGTGGCATGAGTAACAACATTGTGGCGACGCCGGTGGCCGCCGATGGCATGGTCTATTTCGGCAGCAGCTACGAAATTCGCCAGATGTTGGCCATCAAGCTGGACGGAGCCCGTGGCGATATCACCAGCACCGATCAGGTTGTTTGGACCCGCAATGCCCGTACGCCGTACGTTCCCTCACTGCTGCTGGTCGATGGACAATTGTATTTTCTGAGACACTACCAGGGAATCATGACCCGACTGATCGCCCGGACGGGCGAAGAACCGAGCGGTCCGTTTCGGTTGCCCGGCATGAACGAAATCTACGCCTCTCCGGTCTCGGCAGCCGGGCGAATCTATGTCACGGACCGTTCGGGCAGTACGGAAGTCATGTCGGTGGGAAAAAAACCACGAAAAATAGCCGTCAATCGCCTGAATGATCGGTTTAGCGCATCGGTCGCGATTGCCGGTGACGACCTTTTTTTGCGTGGCGAAAAGCACATTTATCGGATTTCGGAACGACGGAGAGACACGGATGAATAGAACTCGCATCGCAAAACAGGCTAAATCGGCATCCGCCAACCGAACTGGCAAGACAGGAAGTTTTGATGGTTTTCCACCAGCGACGCTAACTTTTCTGAAACAACTTAAAACCAACAACAACCGGGAATGGTTCAATGAGCACAAGCAGCAGTATGAATCCGTGATACTGCAACCAGGCCTGCAGTTTGTCGAGCTGCTGCGCCCCGGATTAGGAAAGGTTTCGCCTTATTTTCTCGCAGTAGCCAAGCGGACGGGTGGGTCGATGATGAGAATCTATCGCGATATCCGCTTCTCCAAGAACAAGACGCCTTACAAGACCAACATCAGTTTTCATTTCCGTCACGAAATGGGTAAAGACGTTCATGCACCAGGTTACTATTTTCACATCGAACCCGGGCGAGTTTTTCTGGGTGCCGGTATCTGGCAACCCGATAGTCCCGCGTTGAGAAAAATACGTGACCACATTGTGGAGGAGGATTCGCAGTGGCGCAGGATTGTCAAGAGCAGAAAACTGATTCACGATTTTGAATTCGCCGGCGATCGGCTGAAACGCCCGCCTCGCGACTTTGATCCAGATCATCCGTTCATCGAAGACCTGAAACGAAAAGACTTTATGGTCGTGGCGAATCTGGACGAATCCGCCATTAGCACCCGGCAACTTGTCGATTCGGTTGTCCAAATAATGAAACGGGCGAATCCTTTGATGCGATTCCTGTGTGAATCACTGAAAATCCCGTTCTGACGAGCAGCCAGGCATATCCATTCGCAAGCTGTGTGATAACACTGCATTCCGAGCTCCAGAAGATTTTTCTTGCCACAGTTTCCTTGACGAGAGGTCGGATTGAATTACCATATCCCAAGACAAAGGATTTAGGAAAGTTCGGCATTACAGCGAATTTGCCGATTCTGACGAGCGGTTGGCCCGCTGCAACCTGATACACGACTACTGTGGAGTTTCAATCGTGATGAGAACAACGCTTATCGCTTGTGCCGCCATCTTGGCTACTTTCGCCTTTAGTGCCCCGTCTCACGCCGGTGTGGTAAACGACATTTACATTTCCTTTTCCAATTTTGGAGATGGTGGGGCGGCCGGCAATACAATGGCGGAATTGCAGGTTGGACAGAGTGGCTCGGCTTATATCTGGGTCAACGATACCTACTCGATCGACACCGGGGCATTCATGGATGTCTTCAACGACAACACGGGTGCAATTCGATTTACCGCATCTGAGGTCTTTAATCCCGATATCCTCTTGCTCGGTGATCCCTTTGACAGTCGTTGGCAACCTCCCAATGACGAGGGTGAAAACCCAGGATTCGACGGTGGCACCGTTTCCGATGGATTGATCGATGAGATGAGGGGCTTTAGGGTGAATATAGGTCGTGGAATTTTACCGTCTCAGACAACGGGCAACCCACTGGAGGATGTGTTGCATGATCCATCGTCGAACGCCTTTCTGTTTGCCCGAATTGACTTTGAAGCCGTAGGGGCGGGGACTTCGAATTTTTCGCTGGGGATTGGCGATGGCTTGATCGTTAACGACGGTCAGGAATTGCAACCGTTTTTCGGCGAGGCGTCGGTCAACGTCGTTCCGGAACCGACCAGTACCGGCCTGATGGTTATTGGCCTGATTGCCATGGGCATCCGGCGCCGACGGTAGAGTTGGTTGTCTACTCTCTCAATAGAATCGCCGCGTCCTGGCATGGGACGCGGTTTTTTTTTGGCCTTGCTGGGTCAGAACATGATGTTCATGGCGACTGCGATGTCGCGAACTGATCAGACGGAATCCGGTTGTGGGCTGGTTTTTGATGACATTCGGATTTAACCTCGATCCCAGTATTGGATGCTTACGTGGCGGCATGGAGTAGCCGCTGGGGTCATTATCTCTCGAATTGCAGGCCGACACCATTTCACGGAAACTTGGCATTTTCCAAAGTAGACCATCGGTTGGCGATTTTATCGGCGGCATATCGGTCGCATTGATTCTCATCCCGCAATCCATTGCCTATGCAACCGTTGCTGGACTGCCGGCAATGTCGGGGCTCTACGCGGCGACGGTTCCGCTGATCGTGGCGGCACCGCTGGTTTCCTGCCCTTGGCTACAGACGGGTCCGGTGGCCTTGACCAGCTTGCTGACGTTCGGCGCTCTGAGCGGCATTGATTTTGAAAACGAAGGTGAGATGATCGCGGCGGCGGCTTTCTTGGCCATTATTGTCGGCTGCACGCGATTCCTGCTGGGCTTATTCCGTTTGGGCGGCTTCACCAAATTGCTATCACCCCCCGTGGTCCTGGGCTTCACTACAGCCGCCGCCGTGTTGATTATCAGTTCACAGTTGTCAAAGTCGCTGGGCTGTACCAATGCCGAAACAAGCGTCCTGCAACGCGCTTTCATTTCGCTGCTCAACCCCGGCAGCTGGAATCCTTATGCGGTGTTATTAAGTCTGCTGACCGCGGCGATTGGCTGGTACGGTCGACGAATCCATCGACTGTTTCCCTCAATTTTCGTGGCACTGGTGTTTGCCATTGTGTTCAGTCTACTGTTGCCTGACGCCGGTCCGCGGGTCGGCAGTCTTCCCGGTGGATTCATCGCATTGAACCTGGATTTTCCGATAGACAGACTGGGACAGCTGATTTTCCCGGGCATCGTTATTGCCTTTGTCGGATTCGCCGAACCGGCGGCGATTTCGATGACGTTGATGAGCTCAGAGGAAGTGCCATGGGACGCCAATCGGGAGCTGTGCGGAGGTGGACTTGCCAACCTGGCAGCCGGGCTCATCGGTGGTTATCCCGTCGGTGGTTCCTTTTCGCGAACGTCCATCAACCGGTTTGCCGGCGCGACCTCGGCCTGGAGCGGGTTGATCACGGGCGTTTTCGTGTTGAGCCTGTTGTGGGCCACGCCGCTGCTGGAGCCTTTGCCCAAGGCAGCACTGGCGACGATCATTATCGTCGCCGTATTGCCATTGATTCGAATCAAGGAAATTTGGCAATTGGGCCGGATCAGTCCAATTCGGGGCGCAGCGGCGATGGTCACGCTGGTGGCTACGCTGATTGCGGCGCCGCGGGTGGACGCGGGCATTCTGGTCGGCGTCGCCGTGGGCGTTAGCGTAACCATCCTGGAAAAACGGCTCCGGGAACCGTCAGCTACGGCCGCCTCCCAACCCGATTCCAACGCGAGCGTCGACCACGTGGACAACGATGTCGGATAGTTTTGTCTCTCGCCGGCGGCTGCCTTGATGAAAAGGAGCGTTGTGTCAGGTTCGTGGCGGGCGTATGCAAATCGGTAGCTAATCCGATAGAATGACGGCCTAATTTGTGAACAAATACAAGGAGCAAGGCATGAAACGTCGTGATTTCCTGAGAACATCGTTAGCTACTTCCGCCGCAGCCGGGACCCTGTCCGTTTCTTCACTGGCCGCTGCCAGGTTTCAGGATAAAGACCAATCGGACCAGCCCGCATGCTGCGACAGAACTTATGCGTCCCCAGCGGATGCCATGAAAGCGCCTCGCGAAAAAGTAGCCTACGTTACCGCGATCCATGTTGGCACCGGTGTTCGCAAACCAGATTACCTGGCGACGATCGACGTGGATCCGGAATCCTCGACCTATGGCAAGGTGATTAGCCGTTTGCCCATGCCCAACATTGGCGACGAACTACATCACTTTGGTTGGAATGCGTGCAGCAGCTGCCACGGTGAAGAGGGAAAGCATCGTCGATTTATCGTGTTGCCGGGATTGGGGTCCGGCCGTATCCATATCGTCGATACGGAAGACGAGCGGCAGCCAAAGTTGCACAAGGTGATTGAAGGAACGGAGATTGCGAGGAAAACCAATCTTTCCGCACCGCACACCGTGCACTGCCTGGCAGACGGGAACATCATGATTTCGATGCTGGGAGATGCGGAGGGTGAAGGACCAGGCGGTTTTTTATTGCTGAACGATGACTTCACCATCAAGGGACGCTGGGAATCCGACGCGACCGGCATGAATTACAACTATGATTACTGGTACCAGCCGCGACACAACGTCATGATTTCCAGTGAATGGGGTGCACCGAACACGGTATCCAAGGGGTTCAATCCGGATGACGTCGCGGCCGGAAAATATGGACGTCGGTTGCATTTCTGGGATTGGGAAAAGCGGAATATCATTCAGTCGGTAGATCTTGGTGAATCTGGCTGGATTCCATTGGAAGTACGGTTTCACCACGATCCGGAAAGCGTTCACGGGTTCGTTGGTGCGGCTCTGAGCAGCACCATGTGGCATTGGTTCAGGAAATCAGATCGCTGGGAAGTCGAGAAGGTCATTGCGGTCGATCCGGTGGAAACCGAAGGTTGGCCGTTCCCGGTTCCCGGTTTGATCACCGACCTGGTTCTATCAATGAATGATCGTTTTCTATACTTCTCCAACTGGTTGCACGGTGATTTGCGGCAGTATGACGTTAGCGACCCCTCCAACCCGAAACTGACCGGACAGTTGTGGCTGGGCGGCGTGATTGGTAAGACCGCTGAATTCGACGGCAAGAAGCTGGAAGGCGGCCCTCAGATGTTGCAATTGAGCCTGGATGGAAAACGGTTGTACGTGACCAATTCGTTGTACAGCCCCTGGGATAATCAGTTCTATCCCGATATGGCGAAAAATGGATCGTACCTGTTGCAAATTGACTGCGATTCGGAAAAAGGCGGAATGGAACTGAACAGGCAATTCATGTTCGATTTTGGTGCCGAACCGGGAGGTCCTGCTCGTGCTCACGAGATTCGGTTCCCGGGCGGCGATTGCACATCCGATATTTGGGTCTGATCACTGGGATGACCGACTTCGCAAGCTCAGTCGAAAACGAATTCGAACCGGTCCGACACGAACCTTCCCTCGCGGAGTCTGGTTCCGCGATGGCCCGACCGGTGCTGGCAGGGATTGGCACTCTGTTCGTTGGTATCGCGGCCGTCGGCGTTGTGCTCCCGGGTATCCCGACCGTCGGCCCCTTGATTATCGCTTCGGTGCTGCTGACCAAAAGCAGCCCCGCTCTGGAAAAAAGACTGGTTCGCAACTGGTTTTTTGCCAGGTACCTGCCTTACCTGGACGGATCGCGCGTGATGCCGATCCGAACCAAGGTCGCGGCGATCGCCATGATGTGGTCCAGTATCGCGGCCAGTTCCGTTTTGATTTACATCTCAGGAGACAGGCAGGCCGTACTGCTCGGCCTGTTGGCGTTGGCCGGGATTGTCGGAACCGCGTTCATTATCCGCTACGGCCGCCGGCCAGGTTCTACCCCGGGCGGCCGGATCAACCACTTCAACGAGTGTTCATCCTGATCACGAGCTGCCCGTTGGCGATTTGAACGCCGCTGATCACCAGATTGACATTCAGGCCTCCGGTAAACGGGCCCAGAAGTGAGTTGGAAAGCTCGATTCGGTTAGGCACTAATCGATCCAGGCCGTCTAGAAACAGCAGATTGGAAGCCTGCTGGGCAACATCCGATTCGTCAACGGTCAGTTGTTCATTCTGATGTTCCCCTGTCCACTGAATTTCGTTTTCACGGATGAAGGACCAATCCGAGCCGCGTTGCTGAAGACGATATGCGAAAGAAATGCCGATACCATCGAGCGACAACTGTCCGGATTGCAAACTTTCAGCTTGAACGTGAAACAACATCTTGTCATCGGTGAACCGAATCGTTACCGGATCCTTTCCCATTGCAACCTGCCAGGTCTCTATATCTCCGCGGGTCGGATCAGGCAGATCGGACCGCTGTTGCCAGCGCAGATCGCTACCCTCTGAGCCGTTTGAAGCCAGGACACGATGACTCCATTTTCGATTGAGATGGTCCTGCAAAAACTGCTCGTCCAGCATGATCGCGGCGGGAGATTCAAGTAGCGTAGGCTCGCCGGAGACTTCCCCAAGCGATCCCGCGGATATGAACACGTGGCGTTCGTTAGAGGAGAAATGCCACGCCATACCGGTCAACCAGGGGTGAAACGCCAATAATCGACTGGCCCACCAATGAGCATGCTGGCCAAGCTGGAAATTGCTTCTCGCAAGGTGACGGGCAACCTGTTGGCGGGCGAACCTGGTCGCTTCCACCTGAATTTGCTCTGGTTTCTTCCGGTAACGGTTGCGAACAACGGAGTCGGCAAGCGGCAACTTCGTCGTCGTACGATTCAGCGACTGGTCTGTTTTGACGTTTAACTCGGGATTCGAGAAATGCAGGCCTTCTGCGTTGATCAGCAACAACTGTTTGCTACCAAAACGCGTGAGATTGTCGCTCACCACCTGCCTGGAACCCGACGTTGCGACCGCCTCGCCAACACTGGTACCTTCCAAATCGACCGTCATCATCGCACCGTCCAGCGATGGCTCGGGCGTGACGCGAAAATTCACCTTCGTAAAAGACTGGCTGAAAATACAATGCTGACCGTTCGGCTCACGTACACAGGTCCACGCCTGTCTTAAACCATGGGCGAACAGCTGATGAGGATCAAATGCGATTACCAGGCCAGAAGGGGGCTGACGGTCGCCAAGCAATGATTGAGCCGGCGTGGCTGCGGTCAACGCGGTCGATGCCAGGCACACAAACACAATAGCCGTCGATGGACTCAATAGATATCCTGCTTGACTTGACTTTTGCGGAAGGAATGGCCATCTCTCTTGAACCGCGGATACGCTGACAGGGAGAATTCGTTGACCATCCCGGATCAAGATTGCCGGGCAGTGACCGTTGCCCCGGCGATTTTCTTATCGCCCATGACCGTGGCTTGACTGGCGACAAATGTGTTGACGTGTATTGCCTGATGCAAGCTGCAAAGGTCTGCGGTCCGGGGCTTTCGTTTCGATCCAGTTGAGACGCCCACCCCGTTCCTGAGATCTTTTCCGACCAGCAGATTCGCTGGGACCGGTTCGACACCAAAAAAGAGCCGCTCGTCATTGCGACAAGCGGCTCGAAAATCAGATTGTCAATCAAAGATGTACTAACGCTTTCGACGCAGCAGGCCGAAGGAGACCAGACCGCACAAAGCAAAGGCGCTCGGTTCGGGAACCGAAACGCCCTGTACCAAGGCTCCACCAACCTCAGCACCCGTCAGACCCGTGTCGCCGAGGAAACCGGCAAATTCGGGAGAGACCAGCAAGGCACCTTGAATCGTCAGGCTATTGGCCTGAGGATCGAGATTCGAAATCAGGCCGACATCGAACAGAATCGCTTCGACACCCGTGGTGCTTTCGACGAAGAAGCCGCTGTTGTCACCGCCCACGCGATTAGCGTCAAAGCCGATCGTGAAATTACCAACTTCCACGGTGTCCGTGTTAAAAAAGACCGATCCGGTATGCTCAATCGTTCCCGAAAACGAATTCAAGAAATCATTGGGGTCATACGAAAACGTTGTCGGTAGCGACGCGGCATCTCGGGGATTAATACCGAACGCGACAGATGCATCACCCAAGTTGCCGGGCACAATCGTGTCACCGCTGACACTGGACAAATCCAGACCAACGGAGGACAACACATCGGTATCCAGCAAAACGCTGGTTTGTCCACCCACAACATCAACCGTCTGGGCGGCCAGGCTGGAACTGGCTGCCAGCACAACCGATAAAGTCAAAACCAGAAATTTCTTCATTCGTCTTCTCCTTTGTAAGCTAAGTTCCCAAACGGGACCTGCGTTTTCTGGATCACTCCGGATTGCTCATCAAGCGCGCAGTCCCTGCGAATATAATGACTGAGAGGCAAACCGGAAAAGCTGCGGCGGTTGTAACGGGTGTAGGCGTTTTATCCGCCGTGATACTGTGAGAACAAGAAACCTTAACATTCCATTTTGTGAACAATCGCATCGGCAGCCGCTCGGCCGGAGACCATGGCGCCTTGAAGTGAGGCCGTTTCGCAATAGTCACCACAGATCACGATGCCGCGATCGAATCTCGCGGGTTTGGCAACAGGCGATAGCGCGGGCGGACTCTGATCGGGCAGAGCAAACGAGATCGGATAACCGGCCAAGAACGTCCAGTCATTCACCTCGGCGGCCAAACCATTCGCGCAATTGAGTTTGCACGTGGGGTTTCACGGCATCTATATCGTCATCTCCCAAGACGGTAACAGAAATGAGCGACTTGTCGGCCGGCGCGTAGCTGGAGCATACCTGACTGGGGACGCACAAGTTGTTAATGGGACCTTCCCCTTCTCCGTTTAACACCAGGATTGGCTCGGCAATCGGCGGCTCGTCGCAAGCGAAGTACAGGCAGTTTACGGAGTGGAATGCGACGTCTTCCGATTGACCCAATAATCGCGCCGCCATCGGTTGCTGACAGGCAATCACAATTTCTTTGGCCGACATCGATTCTCCGGATGCGAGAATGACCCGCTGTTCAGCGATGCGTTCGACCCGTGCATTGGTACGAATGGACTCCGCGGGAATCGAAGCGGCCAGTTGGTTTGCCACGTTGGCCATGCCTCGGGCTGGCAGGGCGGCGGAGCCTTTAGCGAACATTCGGAATACGAAATCGAACTTGCGACTGGATGTATCCAGCTCTCGCTCCAGAAAAACCCCGCCCAGGAATGGGCGAAAAAAAGCATCAATGATGCGATTGGAAAAACCGTACTGCCGCAGTCGTTGCATCGTGGTCGATTCCGGTCGTTCGTACAATGCCTCCAGCGTGCCGCGGCAAACGTCTCTTCGGAGCGATGCGACTTTCAGTTTGTCCGATAGCCGCGCGATGGGGGAGAAGGCCGTTGAAAAAAGGTGTTGTGGACGACGCCAGGGATCGACAAAGCGATGGAACTTGCCTTGAAATCGGACCAATGCGCCTGGCTCAAAATAGCCCAGCTGCAAAGCATCGTAATCGAGTACCCGCTCCGCTTCCGGATACGCGGTCAGCAGCACTTGGAATCCCCGATCGAGTTGAAAGCCATCCACGACATCCGTGCGGACGCGCCCGCCCACACGCTCGCTGGCCTCGAGCATCTGGAATGGAATCGACCGTTCCTGGAGACGTCGAGCGCAACATAGACCCGCGAGCCCCGCGCCCACGATAATGACTTCTGGATTGGCCATACTGCTGAAAAACCAAAAAACGGGAAGGGTCAGATTGGCATCCGACAGCCACTCGCCAGAATACTCACATTCGCTACGGATTCCAGCAAGGGTCAACGGGAAACCGCTGAAAATGAGATGGCCGTGTTGAGAATCGCATTGTCGCTTTCGTTGATTACTCGAATCCGCGACACCCATGCTGGTTCAGGAGGGCGATGGCAACAGGACCCGCTTTAACAGCGCGCATCTTAACGCGTTTCGTTTAAGGGGAGCGACTTCTCGTACGGATCGATCGTCAAATGAGTGCGGCACTCGCTTCACGTCGGTGCGACTCGCATTAAAACTGGTCGGCATCCAATGTCGTGCCAGTATCTTCAAACGCGGTTCCACTGCGTGCTGTTTCGTAGGCGGCCAGATTGAAAAAGTATTTAAAGTACGCGGAGATCAATAGCAACTCGGCATCGGCAACCGACGTTTCATAGATATTCAATTCAATCAGATCAATGTCTCCCGCGTCAAACAGCTGGCGACCGAGCTCTAAAGATCGTTGCGACAGCTCGACGTTCATCTGCGATTGCTGAATCTGTTCAAACGCGGCGTTGACCGCCGAAGCCGCATCTTGCAGTTCCGCTCTTATCTTTTCACAAACAAATTGGAGTTTGGCGTCGATCTGAGCGATTTTGCCTTCGGCGATGCGGATCTTACCGCGTCCTTCCCGCCGTTGCAGGGGGACTTCGGCAAACATGCCCAGTTCCAATTGAAACGGCGTCTTGTCACCCAGAGGGCTGGCCTCTGCGCCAATATCCTGCGCAGCAAAACCGGCGGCGTCCAGCGCGGGCAAGGTCAGGTTCTGAGCTTGCCGCAAATCAACGCAGGCCATCCGTCGCGCAGCCTGCAACTCCGTCAACTCGGGACGAATCGCCAGCGCCTGGGCCACGTCAAAGTCCAGTTGTTCCATGCCGATTGGACCGAAATCGGGCAGGCTATCCGGTACCTGCTCCGCGGTGGCGATGATCGGTTGGCAATCGCCGTCACGATAGAACAACGATAACTTGATTGCCGCTTTTTCCACGGACCGACGCGCCTTAATCAACTCATTACGTCGGCCGGCGATGAAACGATCGTTGTCAATGCGGGCGATTTCTGCCAGGTCACCCTTTTCAATCCTCCCGGCGATCTGGTCGACTCGGCGAAGCGCCAGATCCAACAGTTGTTGCTGGACTTCCACCGCCCGGGCCGCGGCCAGCCAGTCCCAATAGGCTTGCATGGCAAACCGCTGGAATTGTAGCAGCCTGGCATTGACACTCGATTCAACCTGTTGCTGACCAGCCCGCGCCCGAAAAAGATCGGCCCGTCTGCTATCGATAAACCGATCTTTCAAAAACGGTAGAGCAAACCCTACCTTGAATTCACCGGCATCGTTGGTTTCCCGTTCGCCATACCAGGGCTCAAAATTTCCGCGACCAATACGATACCCTCCAAAAACTTCGCCGCCGCCATACAGTGGTTGAACGAGATCCACGCCATTGCGATAGTTCTGGTAGAATCCCAGTGCTTGAGATTCACTTCGAGCGGCCAGGATCGAGTCAAATTCTCCGAAAGACGTAATGATTTTTCCTTCCGCGGCTTCGAGTTCGCCAATGGCAACGTCAATCAGCGGATAACACTCGATGACGCTTAACAGCACTTCATCCAGCTGTAACACGGGGTCCATTGAATTCCGTGTCGGTGCGTCCGGTGTTGGCGGAAGATTTTCGAACATGGGCATTGGTGCCGGATCGGCGTCGTCCGGTGAAAGGACCGATTGAATCGGGTCAGCCTGGGATGCGGGCGAATCCTGAGATGACGACGAATCTTGAGATGACGGTTCATCTGTCTGCTGGTAAGCGGCCAGCTGGACGGTCGATGGCGTACCGGAGGACTTCAGCGTCGACTCATCGCGCAGTTCGCCGGATCGCAATCGACTGATGTTCAAGTCCATGGCCGGCGATCGTTCACCAGTAGCTCGGCAGCCGCAAGACGTGCCAAGTATCAGCAGGAGGGCGAGACCCAGGATTACTTGGGCAGCTTCGGCACACTGGACTTGCCTTTGTCGGGCTCCTCGTCTGCAACGATGACCGGGAATCCGTTCAGTTGTCGCCAAATTTCGTATCCCAGCGACACACGGCGGAGCATCACCCAACCATTGGTACGAACGCCCTGTCGTAAATAGCGATCCGATGGCCATGGCTGTTCATCCTTGTTGGGCGTTACCAATATTCGAAACTGTCCCTTGTTGTTGTCCGTCGCATCGACCGTGGCGACGATACCGCCAAAGGTACCGATGGCCACCGACGGCCATCCGGGAAACTGAACCGCCGGCCAGCCCTCGAACTGCAATCGCACGTCCTGACCGACCTGAATCAGGGGCATATCGTTTCCGTTGACCAACAACTCCACCGCGTTTTGAGACGATTCGGGGATCAAGGTCATGATCGGTTCCCCTTCCTTGACGGTATCGCCCAGCTGGTAAACCGGCATGCGAAAAATGGTGCCGTCGCGAGGCGCCGTAATGATGTTCCGATTCATCTCGGACTGTTTGATCTTCAAATCGCCAATTTCCTTCCGAATCGTGGCGGCCTTGCCCAACGCATCCTGTCGCATGGCTCGCGCATAATCGATTTTCGTCTGCGCCACCCGACGCTTTTCTTCCACTTCGGCCTGCTTGGCCGACAATTCGTTTTCCAGCGATTCGATATCCTGGTGCAGTGATTCCAGCTCGGCTTTCTTGACGTTCCATTCCCTTTCCTGAATCTCCATTTCCCGGGCAGGCTTCAATCCCGCCTCGGCCAGCGATTTCTGTCGTTCAAAGTTTAACCGCGCCTGTAATTCCTTGGCTTCATAGGCGGCGACCAGTAAATTCTTTGCATCCAGTTTGTCCTGAGCCGACTCGACCATCTCCTGGGCCGCCTCGACGGTGTAGTTCAGGGCTTCGGTGAATCCTTGCACATTCTGACCGTAGGCTTCCGCTTTCACCCGTTCGGTTTCCAGTTTCGCGTTTAGCTCCGACAATTGGCCTTCCAGTTGGGCCAACATGTTCGCGGCATAAGGCTGGACTTCGAGAATAAAATCACCCTTCTTTACTCGTGATCCCTCGACCAAACCCTCGCCGATCCGGACCACAACCCCTTTTATCGGCGCCTCGATCGACTGTTGACGTTCCTGAGGTACATAGGCCACCACTTGCCCCTCTCCCCGCGACGTTTGCTGCCAGGGCAATAACGCCATACCGGCGATCGAGGCCAACAGTCCCACAAGCAACAGATTGGCCATTCGACCGGCAAACCGCGTAGACTGAACCAGGTGCTTCGTAGCGGAACGTTTGGTACCAGGCAGATCCGTTTCAAACCGGCGAGCGACTCTATTCGTTATAATCGTCTTACTCATCATTCTCTCCAACGGATTTCGTTGCGGACGTTGCGGCTTGCCTAACCCGCAGAGTTTTCCAAACGCCATTCCGCGCGACTGATATCCAGTTTCCGGCCAGACCATCGAGTAATCGCGCCGCGGCCGGTAGCTATCAGAATGGTGGTTTCACCGCGAAACTGGCGCAGACGCTCCAGCACGTCATCCGTGTCGTCATCCGATAAACGGTCAAGAAGACCGTCGATAAGCAGGATTCCGGGGTGGGAGATCAGTGCCCGTGCCAGCACAAGTCGGATGGCCTGCCCCTGAGAAAGGGGGTACCCCGATACGGCCATCTTCGTGGCAAAACCGGATTCCAGACGAGCCACCGTCTGTTGCAGCCCCAGCTTCTGTACGATGTCGTTGACCCGGGAAGAACCGATGTTGGGCCGCCCCAGGCGTAAGTTCTCGTCGACCGTACCATCGAACAACTCGATGCCCCGAACGAGGCCGATATTTTCCTGAAGCGATTCGACGCTGACGGAGTCCACGCGAAATTCATCCAGCATCACGTAACCGTTTTTCGGTTTCCGTTGCCCGCTTAAGGCCTCCACAAACAGGTTGCGGCGCAACTCCGTCGATCCGCAGATGGCATAGGTCTCCCCCGCATCAAATTTGATCCTGGCCGGGGTTGTTTGAGTTGAATCGAGTTGGAAATCTTCGATCGACAGGTTCAATGGACCGGGACGACGAACCAGTTGAAGTTTGTTGACGTCGGCAATGGGCAAGTCAAATAACTTGCCCAACTTGTCCACCGATGCCAGCAGGTCGTAGAAACTCTCCAAATCCTTGCCAATCTTCGCAAAAGAGCCCAGGATCACGGTTACAATCAGCTCCGCAGCCACCAGTTGACCCAACGTCATTTGTTGGTCGATGACCAGGAAACCACCGAGGGCCAGCAAAACCGTGGCCGCGACGACCTGCATGAACATGGCAAAAGAAATCTGCCGAATCAGGATTTTGAAGTGCGACTGACGTTCGTTGATGTAACGAGCTGCCAACTCATCCGCTCGATTGATGGCGTAACTCAGACCCCCGTTGAATTTGAACGTCAGCGGGTGCCGAACGATCTCCTGCAACCAGGCGGCCGAGTCATACTTTAGCTGGGATTCCTGGATGGCCGTCTGCACTGCGCCGCGGCCCATGAACCACAAGACGAACGTCATCATCGTCAACAGTCCGATTCCATAACCCAGCAGAAACGGGTGGTAAAATGCGAGCACGGTCAGACCAATCACCGTCTGCAACAACAGCATCAACGTGTCCAGCAGCAACTTCGACGATATCTTCTGAACATTGACGATGTCAAAAAAACGGTTGACGAGTTCGGGGCCGTGGTATTTCTTCCAGACCTCCAACGGAACGCGCGTCAGACGATAGGACAGGTCTTCGACGGTGCGCACAAATAGCTTTCGCTGAATCACCTCAGCAACCATCGTCATCAGAACACTCAATCCGGCGCGGAAACCCAGAAAGACCGCCACGATGAATGACAGAACGATCAGGGGTTGCAGGTAACGACCGAACGCAATCGTGTTGACAATGGCCTCGACGGCCAGCGGAGTCGTGAGGCTTAACAAGCCAATCACGACGGAAAAAATGAGAATCGTGCGGATATCCTTCGTTTCCGGCTTGAGAAACCGGAGCAACCTGCGCAAAGGCTTGACGGGTTCGTTTTCAAGACCGGTCTGGTAGTTGAATCGGGATGCTTCCTCGGCGGCCAGAATCGGCTGGATCAACAGCCACTGGTATTGCCCATCAGCATTCAATTCGAAATGTTTCTTCATCCAACGCGACGAAACCACCTGATCTCGAATGTCCGTATGGATCAACACTCGATTGCGGTGTCTGGTTTCCAAGACCAGAATCGCCTGGCCATGGTCGCCCCTGGTGTCCGACGGCAGGACTAGCGCCGGTCCGGAACAACTGACCGTATTGATCAGGTCGCGCAGCGATCCGGTCATTTGGCGGAATCGGATTCCGAAGTTCGCCCCAATTGAATTCAGCTGCCGCAATTCGCTGGCCGAGGTCTCCCCGCCTCCGATGTCCGCCAAGCCAGGGAAGACATAATTTGCGGAAAAGGCGATTCCCAGGTGGTCGCAGGCACGACGGAACAAACGCGTCATATCCGCCGCGGATAACCTCGGCTTTTCTACAATCGTGATCATTTCCTGGTTTTCCGCCCGTCTGAACAAAGGTCTTCGCCTGACTGCCGCTGCGCTGTAGCCGCAACGAACTTTCCACACATTTTTACGTCAAAAACAACATGCAGGAAAATAAGCAAAAAATTAAACGAAGAGTAGGTTTTTCCTACAATGACTCAAATGGTTGGAGGTGTTACCGAGCTGTTAACCGCTTCCCCGTCGGCAAGTTGGACCGGGCTTTCGAAATCAACCGGTTTGATCGTCAAAACGGAACAATCCACCATATTTAACACCATTTCCGCCGTATTTCCAATGAAAAACCCTGGAATACCGGTCCGGCAGACGGTCCCCATGACCAGCAAATCGACATTCTCGTTGGCTGCGATTTCCGCCACCACCTGAGCTGCCTCCCCTTGGATCATATGAACTTTAGCATGCCGACAGCCAGCCAAATGTAAGGATTCTTCCATTCGCCCGCGATGATCGGCCGCTATCTGTTCGGCATATAGGCGAAATTCCGTCCGAGACATCCACCGCCGACTCTGTTTGATCCGGCCCGCCAGGGGATTCCAGGCATGGACGACGTGAAATTCCGCCCCCTCCGTGCGAGAGATGTTCGAGGCGCGTTTAAGTATTTCCTGATTGAGACTGAACGAGCCATCGCTTTGAGAACTGGGGTCAATCGCTGCCAGCACTTTCCGGATCTGTTTGCGGCGGCTCGGTTTGACAACCCAGACCGGGCAGGGGCACTTCCGCATCAAATGCATGGCTGTCGTTCCGAGAAACGACGGCCGTTTGTCCCGCTGTCCCTCGGCGGTCATGACGACCAGATCATGTTGGTGGCGGATTACGTGGGTGGTTATCTGGTAGAAGGGCTGTCCCACGACAACACGGGTACTGACCAGAACTCCATCGCTCCGATTTCCCGCGGCAAGTTCTTCCAGCTCATTTTGTTGATCCTTGACAATCAACTGCTGCAAATTGATCCGACGCCCAGACTCCAGGTCGATCGAGCTGCGCTCGATCAGCGGAGCGACCGCCAGAAGCGTAACGTGAACTTGGCTGCTGCCAGACAGACGTAAGGCCCGCTCAAGCGATTGATCATCAAGAGGATGAATCAACAGCACATTTTTGAAGGTCTTCATGGCCTCCCTCACGGAAAGATTTTGAGATAGAGAGCGCGTCTCCGCCGGAGCGTTTCCTGGCTGCTCTCGATTTCAGATTCAGCAGGGTCCGTGCCGCGATCGCATGTTCGACCGCCCGGTCAGGCGTGGCAGCCAATGCCGTGAGATGACCCATTTTTCTTCCCGGCCGGGCTTCCGCCTTACCATACAAATGCAACTTGACATTCGGCAACGAAAGGGCCGCATTCCATTGGGGCGTTCCCGATTGCCAACAATCGCCCAGCAAGTTCACCATGGCGGCGGGCATCACGGTCCGCGACAAGCCAAGGTTCAAACCACAGACCGCTCGAACCTGTTGTTCAAACTGGGAAGTCAGGTTGCCCTCGATGGTCAGGTGCCCACTGTTATGCGGCCGCGGGGCAATTTCGTTGACAAAAATTCGACCGCTGGAGGCAAGGAAGAATTCGATACAGATTACTCCGACCGTCTTCAATTGTTCCATGACTTCGCGGGTAATCGAGGTTGCTTCTTCCGCCAGTTTCTCCCCCATGCCCGAAGGCGAGACGGAAACATCCAGAATATGGTGGCGGTGCGTATTTCGAATCAGCGGAAAGCAACTGAACAGCCCGCCCGCCGTACGAGCCGCCACAACGGAAAACTCGCAATCAAAATCGACAAACTGCTCGATGATCGCCCGTTCCGTACCCAGGTTGTCCCAGGCGGTTTTCGCATCCAGCGAGCCGTCCATTCGAACCTGCCCCTTGCCATCGTACCCGAATCTGGCGGTTTTCAGCACGGCATTGGGATAGTCTTTACAGGCGGACTGCAGTTCCTTGGCGTTCGCTACCTGCCGAAAATCGGCTACCGGTACGCCGCAACGCCGTAAAAAGGATTTTTCCAGGATGCGATCCTGAGTGGTCTCCAGCGTTTCCACTCCGGGATTGACCGGAGCATGCCGCGCGGCAGCCAGCACGGTCTCGCGTGGAATATTCTCGGATTCCAATGTAATCACATCGGTTTCTTTGGCAAACGAGGTGACCGCATCGATGTCATCCAGGGACGCCTGCACTTCCACATCGGCAACCTGACCGGCCGGCGAATCCGCATCGGGCGAAAAAACGTGAATACGATAACCCATCTTCTTGGCAGCCAAGGCGAACATTCGTCCGAGTTGGCCCCCGCCCAGCATACCGATGGTGCGACCGGGCAGAATCGGTCCCGACTTCTGGTTGATCAGCATGGTCGTGGATTCTCCATCACCCGTTGCATCTGTCGTTTCTTGAATTGCTGAAGCTGGAGTTTGATATCGGCCGAATCGATCGCCAGTACCCGGGCCGCCAGCAGAGCAGCATTTCTGGCTCCCGCCTGTCCGATGGCCAGCGCGCCACGGGCACGCCACCGGGCATTTGCACGATCGATAGCAGCGAATCCATACCCTTCAGCGCTCGGCTTTCGATCGGGACGCCAAACACCGGCAATTCAGTTAGCGAAGCGATCATGCCCGGCAAATGCGCGGCGCCGCCCGCGCCGGCAATGATCACCTTGAAACCACGTTGTTCAGCGGTTTGCGCAAACTCGAACATCCATTCCGGCGTCCGATGTGCCGAAACGATCTGACATTCATGCGCCACCGACAATTCATCCAGTTGTGTCGACGCATGTTGCATGGTCGCCCAATCGGACTGGCTGCCCATCGCGATCGCCACGAGTGAACGATCCAGCCGCTGCGTCCCATCCGCATTCATCGGAATTGCCCCCTATCTCTCAAGCGCTGGGCAGCGACGACGAGTGCCGAGTCCCTGCCGGAACTTCGAGTTTCCAATGGACGGGGTCAATTGTCGATACGGTCTACCGGAGAAAGGATTTGGATTCCACCTCCTGACCCGATAACCGAATCGTAATTCGGCACTAGGCACTCTGAATTCCGTTCCAGCGGCGAGGGTTCGTCGCCAGAAAACGCCGGTTGATCCGACGGGCAACCGCTCGTTCAATGCGACCAACCGCCAGAGCGACCGCTTTCGAGACTCGCTCGTCCGTGGCACTGGCAACCACGTCTCCCATTTTCCGAATTCGAACCGTCACTCGGCACTCCCTGTCCGGCCCCCCACGCGTACCATTATTGATATCATCAATCTGGATCTCAACCGCCTGAACGCGATCCCCAAATTTCGATAGAGCGGATGCTACTTTCGATTCGGCCATTTGAACAGCCGTCTTGCCAAGTAACCGTTTTCTATCGCTAAACAGGATTTTCATGATCGTAAATACACCTTTGAACAGAACAGAGCCTTGAACAGTCCGGGTGAGGACGGATACCTTGCCGTTGTAGTAACATCGAAGACTGGTCGCCAATTGACGCCATCAGTTCGAATAGCGTTTACCGCGTGGAGAAGAAAAAATCCAGCTCGGTCGCAGCAGAGCTGGCATGTGGCCGCCAGCAACGTAGTCCTTGAACCACCGTCGGCGGCCGTCAACCCGAAGAGCTACCCGGCTTTCGATGGTATCCACGGCCTGCGACGCCGACTGCGTCACATCGGCCGCGGTTCGTTCCGTTACCACCATACCGCGACCTTCGATATCCACCTTGACCTGACAGCGGACTTGCCCGACCGTCCGACCTGGCCCCGTGGAAAACTGAACTACCACCGAGTTGACCCGGAAGGCAAATCTGGCCAGTCCAAAGAAAAGGCGTCGCTGAACATATTCCCGTTCGTGGCCACTGCATAGATTTTCGTGGTCATGCAGAACAATTTTCATGATGATCTCCGAGCAAATCCCATTGACGCACCAGCGGCCGGTCCTGCAAGCCCATTGACAGCCCGCCTGATGCCCGCTGTACACAGATTTATACGCCCGATTCGATGTATAGGACAAATAGATAAAACAGCATCCTCGCATTGTTTTAAACTATAGACTGTGAATGGTCTTTGTGGCGATCATTGATTAAGCAGCCGAAGAGTTGAATCGGATCGCACATTTCATCCGTTTGGTTGGTGTCATTTGGGGGCGATCGTTGCTTGTCGGTGGTTGACGCGAACAACGCTCGCACCACTGGCCGAGCGCGACGCGGGTATAACGGGACCACCGCCCAGTTGGCCACCAACAGTCCGATCGCGTCTCTGGTGGTCAAGATGTACAGGCTGATGGAGGCGGCCGACGGTCGGGGGGCCACGTTGGTGGATATCCGCGTGGTACACTGGTGAAACCGGCTCGGGTTTCGTTAAGTTATACTCAGGCCGTCGCTGGCCTCGTCAATTACACAAGGCCAATTATCACCGACGCCGAATTCGCGTCGCCAACACGAACGTTGCTGAAGCGCCTTTATGGACTGGCTGAATTATCATCACCTGCTTTATTTCTGGACCGCTGCCAAGGAAGGAAGCGTGTCACGGGCGGCGGAGATATTGCATTTGGCGCAACCGACGTTGAGTGGACAGATCAAGAAACTGGAGAAATCGATCGGGCACCGACTGTTTGAACGTACGGGTCGGACGCTCTCGCTGACCGAGACTGGTCAAATGGTTTACCGATACGCGGACGAGATCTTTGGGCTGGGGCGCGAGCTGGTCGATGTTCTCCACCATCGAACGGACGAAAGTAAGTCGCGGTTGTTGGTTGGAGTCCAGGGTGCGGTGCCGAAACTGGTGGTTTATGAACTGTTGCGGCCAGCGCTGGATGAACCGGAGGATGATTACCAGATTGTCTGTTCTGAGGGGAAACTGCATGATTTGCTGGGTGAACTGGCGTTGCATCGCCTGGATGTGGTGATTGCCGACCGTCCTCTTTCGGCCGATACCCATGTTCGAGCCTTCAATCATCTGTTGGGCCAATGTGGCGTTACGGTGTACGGAACGGCCAAAATGGCCCGCAAATTTCGAAACGATTTTCCCCGCTCGCTGGACGGGGCTCCAATGTTAATGCCGACGCAGAATACCTCGCTGCGGCGGTTGTTGGAGCAATGGTTCGAAGAGCAGGATATTCACCCGATGATTACCCACGAGTTTGAAGATAGTGCCGTTCTTAAGGTCTTCGGGCAGAGCGGGCATGGACTATTTGTAACGCCGTCCGCTATCGAGGACGACGTTTGTCGACAATACGCGGTCAAAGTCGTAGGCAGGATTCCCGAGGTGGTCGAGCATTTCTACGCGATCTCGGTCGAAAAACGCCTGAAACACCCGGGTGTGATCAGGATTTCCCGGGCGGCTCGTGACAATCTGTTTGGTCAACGAGGAAAATAGACTAAGGAGCGATCGACAGTTCGGCTGTCGCCAGATCATGACGCAACCGATTCAAGACCAACGAACGGCTGAAAAAGAAATCAGTCAGGCAATCATCCGGTTCGAAAAGGAATTCATGGGTCGCGGTCCCGTCGATACCAAGACCTTCATCGTTGAGGACATGGTCCTGGTTCGACTGAAAAATGTCCTTACGCCGGCGGAAATCAAGCTGGGCGGCAGTCAGGACAGGCAACGCGGACGTAACCTGATAAAACAGATGCGGCAGGAACTGATTGAACAGGGGCGACCATTGCTGGACGCCGTCATCAAACAGATCCTGGGGCTGGAGGTGATCAGCCTGCATACCGACATCAGCGCCAAGACCGGAGAACGAATCATTGTGTTTACGCTCGCCGCTCGGCCCCAATTCCCGGCTCCCGGAATGGTTCGCTGAAGGAATCCCGTTTTCTGGCCCTGTCGCTTTCCATACACGCGGTATCGTCGGTAGATTTTCACTATTGCTTTTTTCAACATTTCAATCGAAAAACTGAATGTTCGCAGCAGAACTACGGCAATTTTCAATGTTCTCGCAGATCGAAGGGAGGCCAGTTGGTCCGACGCGGATAACGAAGTTGACGACTGCTGATCCCTCCGGCTAAGCTTGACGATGAAAGAGGTGTCGCAGGGGACTTGAGCTTCTTCGATACGCAAGAGAGATGAACGGTGCAAGTTTCAAGGGACACGTGCCCTTGAAAAAGGCCGGAAAATCCATGGCGATTTTTCGGCCTTTTTTTGTGCCTGCCGCGGAACCTTCAAACAGAATCGAGTGAGCAATGAAAAAGCGAGCTGGCAGTTTAATTGCCTTATGTGTCGCGTTCGCCAGGTGGTTCCATCGCACGCGTGTCGCACCAGAAAGTCAAGGAAAACAGATTCCACCGATCCGGTTCGACGGTGACCCGACGGATATCTATCTCGCTTGAATCTCTCGACCGTCTGACTCCGCTACCAAATACTCGTAAGGAAATACCGATGATCAAAAAAGCTGAAAGCACCTCGGGCTCGTTGTCTGTCATTGAACGACTTCAACAGCAGCTAAAACAACCGAACCAACCCGCGATCAATTGGCTGGTTATCGCCCACGATGATTCCCGCATGCTCGACCAACTCCGCAGTGCCGTTGGTCAGTCTGGGATGGTGGTAGTGGCCCTGCCGCAGAGTCTCTGGGGGGGCGAATACGAATCCCTTCAGGAAATTGCTCAATGGGCCACCAGCCAACTGCAGCTGAAGGGCATCTTGTTGGTGGGTCATTCGCAAAGCGGCATCTGCGAGAACACCGTCCAGGTCGTTACCGGTCCCGCGAACGACGAGGATTCCAAAGCTCGGCCAATGAACCGCGTAAGTTCGTTGTTTTCACGCGTCCAGGAAGCGCAGGCACGGGTGGCCAGTTGCGAGCGTCACTTTCGCAATCATCTGGAACAGTTGATCCAACTGGCCGGAGGGCCTGTCGATTCATCGTCTGCCGAAGTCGAATTGAGAGGCCTTTTTTATCGGGCGGAGAGCGGAGTCTTCTGTGCCTACGATGTGGTTAACGGTAATTTTCGCCCACTCGTAAGTCACAGTACGGTCGGCTGAAGAGAATCGACCGTCGTCCATCCCCGGCACGGGGAAGCCTGGTGGTAGATGTTGGATTCCAATAAAGGAAGCGCCCTTCGGTGAGCCGTGTTGTCCGACAGGGCGGGCTGCATCGCCCATCGGCCGGCAGCCCAGCGAACGCCGCCTCAGGCCGCTGCTGGAATCTACCTGGCCAGTCATTGGGCACGTGGTGCCCGTTGACGGGGCCAATTGGCAGTCCGGCCTATTCGACGATGATCAATTTCTGTTAGACCATCAGTCCGATATGAAAATCTGTGTTGGCTGGCTAATAAAGTTGAAAGTTGTGGGTGACGGCAGTTCGGATTATTGGAAATCTGATCACGCTTCACTCAGCGATGGACCTTCAGCCGCATCCATGGCGTCTGTGAATTTGGGGCGATACCGATCCGCTCGGTCCTTTGGTTTTTGAAGGCTGGACGGCGATAACGTAGCGCAATACTTTTGAATGGGTCGTTAATCCCCTACAACTCGAAGCGTAATCTGGAATCTGGAATCAATACATGACCAAAACAGGATCCCACCCCGTTTGGTTGGATCCGATTTGATTAAGATCAAAAGTAAGGATTCTGACTCACCGTTTGTTCAAGACTGCCATCATGACGAAGACCACCACTGAACTTCCCTCGACTGATTCAAGCACCGATGGGTCGCCCCCGAATGGGCGATGCAACCCCGTTCATTTACAAGCGCTCGAAGATGAAGCCATTCATATACTGCGAGAGGTTGCCGCGGAATTCGACCACCCGGTATTGCTGTACTCGATAGGCAAGGATTCTTCCGTCATTTTGCATCTGGCCCGCAAGGCGTTCCATCCGGGCAAGCCACCATTTCCGTTGATGCATATCGACTCAACTTGGGAATTTCGCGAAATGATCGAGTTTCGCGAGCAATTCGCCCGAAACGAATTGGGACTTGATGTGATCGTGCGGATCAATGAGGACGGTCGCTCACAAAACATCAATCCGTTTGATCATGGTCGTAACTACACGGAGATCATGCGAACTACGCCGCTGAAGGAGGCGCTGGACGAGTTCCAGTTTGACGCCGCCATTGGAGGTGGGCGTCGAGATGAAGAGCGGTCGCGGGCAAAAGAGCGGATTTTTTCCTTTCGTGATCGGAACCATCGTTGGGAACCTCGCGATCAGCGACCGGAGCTCTGGCGGTCCTATAACACCTGGCGAAATCCAGGAGAGTGTTTCCGCGTCTTTCCTTTGTCGAACTGGACGGAATTGGATGTTTGGCAGTACATCCTGATCAATGAAGTACCCATCGTTCCGCTGTATCTGGCAAGAAAACGCCCGGTGGTCAAGCGGGATGGCGATTTGATCGTCGTAGATGACGATCGGATGCGGCTGGCTGAAGGTGAACAACCCGAAGAAATGATGGTTCGCTTCAGAACCTTGGGCTGTTATCCCGTGACGGGCGCGATTGAATCCCAGGCGGATACCGTGGCGAAAATCATCGAAGATCTGAAGACGAGTCGGCACTCCGAGCGTACCGGCCGTGCCGTCGATCGCGAGGAGAGTGCGGCTATGGAAAAGAAGAAGCGACTGGGCTATTTCTGATATGAATCACACCACCACCGCCCGTCGCGAACTCCCGCAATTTTCTCCACCACAACGTCTTTCTGCGGCCAAACGCGGATAAAAGCAACCAACCAAATTGGAACCACCATGAATGTCGCCCGTTCCCATACTGCTCAGGATCAGGGCACTGAGCAGGCCATGGCTGAACAGCCAAATCAGGAAATGCTCCGGTTCATCACCTGCGGCAGCGTCGATGACGGCAAAAGCACACTGATCGGCAGGATGTTGCTGGAAGCCGGAGCAGTTTACGAGGATCAAATTGAGTCCTTGCGGATCGATTCGCGGAAACACGGCACCAACGGACAGGAAATCGATCCGGCGCTGTTGATGGACGGTCTGGAAGACGAGCGACAACAGGGTATCACCATCGATGTTGCCTATCGATATTTTACCACCGGAAAACGCAAGTTCATTATCGCTGATACACCGGGACACGAGCAGTTCACGCGGAACATGGTCACTGGAGCCTCCCTTTCGGATCTGGCAATCATCCTGGTGGATGCTCGAAAAGGCATGCTGACCCAGACTCGACGCCATGCGTTTGTCGTTTCGCTATTGGGTGTGAAACACGTTATCCTGGCAGTAAACAAAATGGACCTGGTGGATTACGACCAGTCCGTCTTCGAGAGGATCTGCCGGGAGTTCCAGGAGTTTGCCGGCAAATTGAATATCGCGGACCTGCGTAGTCTGCCATTGTCGGCCCTCAAGGGAGACAACGTTGCCAAGCCGAGCGACATGACGCCGTGGTATACCGATGGTCCGTTGCTTCATCTGTTGGAAACCATCTTCATTGGTGGCGACCGCAATCTGCGGGACCTCCGCTTTCCAGTGCAATGGGTCAATCGTCCCGATTCGGGCTTTCGCGGCTTCAGTGGTACGCTCGCTTCCGGTGTCGTCCGCGTCGGTGAAACCGTTCAAGTTTTGCCGTCGGGGAAAATGTCCCAGGTGCGCGGCATCGAAACGATGGACGGTCCGTTATCATCGGCCCAGGCGGGTGATTCCGTAACGCTGACAATGGAAGATGAAATCGACATCACCCGCGGCGACATGATCGTGCGACCGGGTAATCTTCCCGTGGTTTCCAAACAAGCGGATGCGATGCTGGTTTGGCTGTCGGAACAGCCAATGCAACCGGGTCGTTCCTACTGGTACAAGCAGTCCGCTCAAACGACTTCCTGTGAAATCACCCACTTGCGGTATGGCGTGGACGTGAACACGCTGCACCGACGGAATCAATCGAAACTGGAGCTGAACGAAATTGGACGATGCCAAATCGAAACTCACGATCCGATCATTTTTGATTCCTATCGTCGCAATCGCCATAACGGCTCCTTCATACTTGTCGATCGGATCTCGCATGAAACCGTTGCCGCCGGCATGTTCGTCGATGCTGGACTGGAAAAACGCTCAGCTGACCGCTGGAATGCGGCTCACAAGCCGACGTTTTCATCGAGTCCAGTTGGTAGCCTGGTTTCCATCGAAGAACGCAATTCCGTGTACCAGCAACAGCCCTTGACGATCCTGATATCTGGTCTGAGCGGTTCGGGTAAAACCACCGTCGCTCGCAGCCTGGAACAGAAATTGTTTGAAACAAACAGGAAAACGGTATTGCTCGACGGCCAGACCATGCGAACCGGCCTTAGCCGTGATCTTGGATTTTCTGCAGAAGAGCGATCGGAAAATCTGCGTCGAGCGGCGGAGGTGGCGCGATTGGTCAACGAAGCTGGCCTGATCTGCATCGCTTCCTTCCTGGCACCCCACGAAGACGTCCGAGCCAAAGTCAAGAATTTGATTGGAGCCGAACGATTTTTTCATGTTTACCTGAGCACCCCCGTTGAAGTATGCCGGCAACGAGACCATTCGGGAATCTATCAGGCAGCCGACCGGCAGGAACTGGCAGGTCTGCCGGGCGCGGGCGGCCGCTATGAACCGCCCAGCGATGCCGACCTGACCCTGTCTGCCGAAGACATGGCCACCGAATTGATTGTGGAAAGAGTTATTGAGGCGTTGAAAAACCACAAGTTGTTGTGAATCAGCCAAGCCGTTCGGCCGGGCAGGACATGATGCGGTTGTCCTGATGCACGATGGTCAAGAAAAATTGGCGGTGTCATCCGCCATGACGTGCCGGCTGGAAGACCATCCGACGTCGCCGAGCGGATGGCCAGTCGCCTGCCCGATGGAGCTGGCTTTGCCGCGTATCGCTTGGACGTAGCGTTTTTCGTTACAATTGTCCGGAAAAACAAGCGCCATACACGCGACACTGCCGTGCGAATTGCACTCAGAGCATTTTCAGAATCCATGTTCGTGGTACCAGCCCGATGCCACAGCAAGGATCTGTGGTTGAAAGCGGGCGAGAAAGATCAAACCAATCTGTCTCAAGCAGACGGGAAAATCATGGAATGGCTGAATTACCACCACCTCTTCTATTTCTGGATGGCCGTCAAGGCCGGCACGGTTTCCGCCGCGGCCGAATCATTGCACCTGGCACGCCCCACGGTCGCCGCGCAGATCAAGGAGTTGGAAAAGTCCATTGGGCAGGAACTGTTTCGAAAGCAGGGGCGTGGCCTCGTCCTGACAGAATTTGGAAAACAGGTTCATCAGTACGCTGAAGAGATTTTTGCAATTGGTCATGAATTGCGGGAATTCATCAAGACTGGGCACCTGGGAAACCGCAAGCGATTTGTGGTAGGCATGCCCGACGTGGTTCCAAAGATTATTGCGTTTGAGCTGCTGAAGCCGGCCCTGCACATGGAGGATCGACCGAGAGCCATCTTCTATGAGAACAAACTGGATCAACTGCTGGCCGATCTGGCTTTGCACAAATTGGACCTCGTGATTTCCGATGCGCCAGCGCCGCCGACGATGGAGTTCAAGGTCTACAATCACAAACTGGGCGAGTGCGGATTGTCGATGCTGGCTGTTCCCGGACTGGCAAAGCACTACCGGAAAGGGTTTCCGCATTCGCTGACCGACGCCCCGTGCCTGCTGCCCACCGATCACACCGCCGTTCGCCGGTCGTTGGATATCTGGATGGACGAGCTGGAAATTTTTCCCGACATCGTGGCCGAATTCGAAGACAGTGCCCTGCTGAAGGTCTTCGGTCAGGCGGGAGAGGGCATTTTCCCGGTCCCTACCGCCATCGAAGAACTGGTACAACGCCAGTACGGCGTTCGTCTGGTAGGCCGGATCGCGGAAGTGCGTGATAAGTTCTACGCCATCTCTGCCGAAAAGCGAGTTCACCATGAAGCAACTCTGCTGGTCGTCAAACAGGCCCGCAGCCAGCTGTTTGACGAATGAGCACGCTACGCCAGCAACCAACAATCGACCGTTCTCCCGGAATCTGAATTCCACCGCAACGCCCAGCGGCGGTTTGGCAATGCACGGCCAGGCATTCGGCCCTATCGAGAAGAAGTCGGATGTCGATTCCGCCCAGGTTCAGGCTCAAGCCGGCTGTTCGTCAAGATCCGCTGACGAATCGCTGCCGCCCGATGGCCAGGAGGACTGGCTGTCGGCAAACTTGTCTCGAGCTTTTTCTCCGGGATCGGCCGAAAATCGACCACGCAATCGTTCCCAGTCCAGTACCAGACTGCCACCCGTGCCCTGGTGTTGCTCGGCCCAGTTCATCAGCAGATCCAGACAGGCATGATCGATATAGTCCAGATGCTCGAAGTCGACATGCAGTTCCGCCGAATCAGGCACCTCATCCAACTTCTGGGCGAGCATGGGCAGGCGTAGAAACGTCGCCGCACCATGCAGACGCAATCGGGAGACGCTGCCACGGTTTTCCAGTTCCATTTCCAGATAGGAAAAACGATACAACAGCTTGGCCGCGGACAACAGGATTCCCATCACCACGCCAATCAGCAAGTCTTCCACGACAATCACGGTCATCGTGACGGCAAAGATTGCGGTTTCGCTGCGGCTGGTTTGCCACAGTTGCCTGATCTGTTTGAAATTGACCAATTTGAATCCGATATAGACCAGTAACGCTCCCAGTGCCGCCCGGGGTATATGCTCCAAGACAAAGGGCAGGGCCGCCACGAACAGGAGCAACCAGACGCCGTGCAGGATCGCGGAAAGGCGTGTTTTGGCTCCCGAGTTGACGTTCGCCGAACTGCGGACAATCACGCCGGTCATCGGCAGAGCACCAATCAAGCCACACAACACGTTGCCAATCCCCTGGGCAGAAAGTTCCTTGTCATAATCTGTTCTGACCCCGGAATGCAGCTGGTCCACAGCCGTCGCACAGAGCAACGTTTCCGCACTGGCCACCAGCGCGATCACGATCGCGCCCCCCATGACGATGGGATCAAACAACAGCTGGAACCACACCCAACTGGTCGGCAAGGTGGTTTCGGCGAACATGTTGCTGGAAACTTCCAATTTCTGGATCTCGACCTGGCTGATATACGCAAACAGGGCGGCCACGGTAATCGCGATCAACGCGGCCGGAATAATCTTCAGTCGCCCCGGAGCGATGATCGGCCAGAGAACGATGCAGCCGATCGTGATGATCCCTGTCAGCGCGGCCAGGTGATGATTTTTTGTGGTATCGGTTGAAAAGCATTTGGCAATGGCCTCGGGCATGGTTGCCAGGTACTGCAGGCCGCCGTGGGCTTTCTCACCATGCCAGAGGGCGACATGATCCAGCATCACGTGAAACTGGCTGACAAGTATCAACACCCCAATACCGGCCAGCATTCCCTTGATGACCGCGGGCGAAACGGCGCGAAACCACTGCCCCAGTCGCAATCGTCCCGCCACAATCTGCATCCAGCCAGCCAGGAATACCGACGTGCCCAGCACCATCAACGAATAGGCCACCGCATCGGCGTCCGTTGCCTTATCGCTTTCCCCGGCTCTGGCAAAGTAACTGGCCTGCCCCTTGGCCAGCAGATCCGCCACGATCACGAACAGACCGGCTGCTGGACCACTGACTTGCAATGGCGAACCGGCCAAATAGCCCACAACCAGTCCGCCAATAATACCGGTCAACAACGCGCGGGCCGGATCGACACCAACGGCCACCGCAATCCCGATACAAAGTGGTAGAGCGACCAGAAAAACGACAACCGATGCCAGCAGGTCGTCGCGAAAACTGGACCAGAAAAATTCCCTGGCTTGGGATCGTTCGGGGGCGGTTTGGTTCATCTTTGCTTGCTCACGATCTTGCCATTCGATTTCGCCTGAAATTGTCCCACGTTATTTCTTCCGCCGTTGGCCGTTTCGCACGACCAATTGACTGCAGTGTCCAGCAGCGGTGACGGAACGTTCTTCTGAAGACTTCAATATAGCGGTCCCGCGAATCGTACAAACAAAAGGCCAACGCTTTAGAAATGCTTGCCAATCTATCGCCAATCGTGGCATCCGGTTCAATTCAACAGATACGCACAAGTCCATTCATGCGATCCCTTTCGCGGTTGGGATGCTGACAGACCGAACAATTCCACGGCTGCGTTTTGCGGGCTTGAGGTCCAAACCGGTTGAGCCGGATGCTGGCGTCGGCATGCCGAACGACCTGATTTCGATTCGTCACTAAGCTCGTTACGGTCTTGACGAGCTCGACGTCCTCGCCAACACACTCCGCCAGAAACGGAGAAGCCGAAATGCAGAGCGTGGCCAACAACAGTGCCAAAGCACCGCCAATATCGCTTGGAAGTTTGACTGGGGTATAATGATGCATGATGGTTTAAGACAGCGATTGAGCGTCCTCAGATGATAACCCGGGCAGCAGTACCTTACGGTACCAGATCACGACGAAAAGCAAATCCAGCCCAAATGCTGGTAATCGCCAAAGCTCCGATGAAATACAGCAGAATGGCGAAAAGAATTTGACTTACTTTGACTGGCCTGGGCAGCGTCTATGACAAGATTCAGACAAATTATCGCTGGTTAGCTGAAACGGCAGGCGATTCGCAGTCGTATCTGCCTTCCAACGAATTTGCCAAAGCGATCCCTCGCATTCGGGGGGGCCCACAACCAAAGTCGCATTCCGCCATGGCTGTTAGTCGAACAGGGAAGACACCCAATTGGCCGCGATTGTCTTGCCAACCGCCGCTACCAGGGCGGTTCGAAAGGCATTCGTCAACGAAACGTGTTCCAGCATAAAGATGGTACAGGTGCTGACAGCCACCATGGCGAAATACATCGCAACGGTCCGTTTCAAACGGTTGGTAGAACGGGTATCGCCGGTGAATTCGCTGTCTCGGGGGTCAGATTGCAATTCGTCTTGAATCGGCACGATCTTCTCCTGGTAGCTCTGTCCTGTCAGCCCAGTTCCTGTCACTACCTAAGTCTACGGTAGAAAAGAAATGTAGAAAAAGAAGTATTTTTTCTTGCCATCAGAAGGAAAAAGCTGCGATCTGGCCAAGGTAAGGTTTTTCGTCGTCGAGACCGCATGTTTTCGCTCGAGTCAATCGGCATGTTTTGAGACAAAACGTGTCTGGCGGCTTGAACATTGGAACGGGATTACGGTTAATTTCTCATGAAAGTTAGAGGATGGCGATGAACAAACCTGCTGAACGTATGCAGTGCATGGAAATATGGGGTGGCAATCGTGCCATTGAGCAACGGTTTGAGGCCGTCGGTCTGAACATTCATGTTCACAGCAATCCCTATCGCGGAAGCGATGTGGGTGGCGGAGACATCTACTACCTGACTTCCTGTGCTTCAGGAAGAATTTCCAGATTCCTGTTGGCCGACGTCAGTGGCCATGGTGAAGCGGCCGCGGATCTGGCGATCTCGTTACGTGACTTGTTGCGCGACAATGTCAATCGGATCAACCAGCAGCGATTCGTTGAAGAAATGAACCTGCGGTTTGGAGACCTGTCCGACGCCAGCGGTTTTGCGACGGCCGTGGTGGCCACCTATTTCGAACCCCAAAATCAGTTGTCGATCAGTGTTGCCGGCCACCCCTACCCAATCTACTATCGTGCGGCGAAACGGAAATGGGTCCCGCTGGATCCCGCGGAGCTACAGGAAAGCGACATGGGTAATCTGCCGCTGGGTGTACATGAGGGATCCATTTACCCTGGTCGATCGATTACGACTGAACCAGGTGACATGTTCCTGCTTTACAGTGATGCCTTTATCGAAGCGGTTAATCCGAATGACAACATGATCGGATTTCGTGGTTTGGTGCGATTGCTTAACCAGCTCGAGGATCCCGCGGCCGAACAGGTCATTCCTTTTGTAAGGAGTCAGTTGCAGTCATTTTCTTCGTCCAACCTGGACGACGACGACGCGACGATTATTCTCGGAGATTTCACGTCGACCAGGGTTCGGCTTCGCGACAACTTGCTGGCGCCCTTTCGGTTGCTTGGCAAACCATTGGATAACACGCGGATCGAACAACATCGTGCGCCGTTGAAAGAAGACCGGACTATACAACGATAACGTTAAATCTCGGCCTGGACGCCGGGTTCGTTATCAGCTTCAGGGTCCATGTGTTGTTTCAATTCGTCAGTCTTAAGATGGGGAGCTACGTTGATGTTTGGTTTTGGCAACAAGAAGGAAAAACTCGAAACGAAGTATCGGAAACTGCTGGACGAGAGTCGTCGCCTTTCGACCGTGAATCGTCAAAAAGGTGACGAAAAACTGGCTGAGGCGGAGCTGGTTTTAAAGCAGATTGAAGAGTTGGAGCGCCAGAATTGATCACAACGCGGCAACGATCTGCGTTCCCGGCGAATTTTGAAGGTTAAATTCCCGAGCTACCGGCGGTTGCGTTCGAAACCAATAAAGATATTCAGGGGTACATTCGAGATGAACAGCGAACACACGAAAAATTGGCCAGACTTGGCGATCGGTCTCTACGATCGATTAACGGGTAGCAATGCCGAGATCTGTTACCAGTTCGAAAACTTGAAAGTAGAGGTTCCCAGTGGAACGGGCAGCGAAGCCGAACATGCAAGATGGCTCCTGGATGGAACCGTTCGAATTAGCACCAGCGAAAAAAATCAGTAGTCGACTTAGGCAACATGAACCTCTCCAGTCATTCTTTTAATGAATCGTCCGCGGGCAGGATTTCTTGCAACTCAGTTTACAAGTCCTCGGCAGACCGCATGAGGGCTGAGGTGGTTTTACGACCATTGCGGTGACGTGCTTCAATGGCTGAGAGCGAATGAGATTCCGAACAGCTGTTAACGGCCCGGCAGTTGGACCAACTGCTGGGCCATTTTCGTAGTTACTTCGAATGCGGCAGTAACTACCATGAGGGCAGGTTCACTTGATTCAACATACGTCCATTGGCGACCGTTTTGCATTGAATCCGGAGTGGTGGAGATAGGCGAGCGTTAGCATGAATACAGATACGATACTGCTGACTGGTGCGACCGGCTATGTGGGAGGAAGGCTGCTACCACTGCTCCAGGGTAAGGGCTTGAACGTCAGGTGCATGACACGCCGCCCTGTTGAATTGAGGGAGTCGTTTCCTGAGTCGGTGAAACTTGTTTACGGCGATGTGCTTGACAGGGATTCCCTGTTGGATGCACTGGATGGCGTCCACACAGCCTATTACTTTGTCCATTCAATGGGAGCCAGCCACGACTTTGAAGAAGTCGATCGTATTGGAGCTCAGAATTTCGCCAACGCATGTACGGAAAAAAAAGTCAAACGAATCATCTACCTGGGTGGCTTGGGAAACCCGGATCACGATCTCTCCAAGCACCTTCGCAGTCGGCAGGAGATTGGGAATATTCTGAGAACGTCCTCTGCGGGTGTGCTCGAATTTCGCGCTTCCATCATCATCGGCTCGGGCAGTTTGTCGTTCGAAATGATCCGGGCGCTCGTCGAACGGCTTCCGGTCATGATTTGCCCCAAATGGGTCCGCGTGCTGGCGCAGCCAATCGCCGTTGAAGACGTCCTCGCCTATCTGGTTGAAGCATTGGAAATTCCTGAAGACAAGACCGTCGTATTTGAGATCGGTGGTCCCGATCAAATTTCCTACGGCGAAATCATGAGACGCTACGCCAGACAACGTGGATTGAAGCGGCTGATGATTCCCGTTCCATTGCTGACACCCTACCTTTCCAGTCTCTGGTTGGGCCTGGTCACTCCGCTGTACTCCCGCGTCGGTCGCAAATTGATTGCCAGTCTGAGAAATCCCACGCTGGTCTCAAACAACGTCGCAGACAAGTACTTCAAGGTTCGGCCTCGTTCGGCCGACGAAGCAATAGCTCGCGCGCTTGTGAACGAAGATCAGGAATTTGCTCAGTCGCGATGGACTGACGCTTTTTCATCTGCCGGCTCACCGAAAAGCTGGGGCGGTGTTCGTTTTGGTTCCCGCATCGTGGACTCGCGGGCCCGGGAAGTCAGTGCGACGGCGGCGGAGGCATTCCGACCAATCCGTCGCATAGGCGGAAAAACGGGCTGGTACTACGGCAACTGGTTGTGGCAACTGCGGGGCTTCCTGGACCTGATTGTTGGCGGCGTCGGCGTTCGCAGGGGCCGACGAAACCCTGAATCGGTACGACCCGGCGACACGCTTGATTTCTGGAGAGTGGAGCAATACGAAGAGAATCGGTTGCTTCGTCTGGCAGCAGAGATGAAAGTTCCCGGGCGTGCCTGGCTGGAGTTTGAGGTTACGCCCGATGGCGATCAATGTACCATTCGCCAAACGGCTATCTTTGATCCCGTCGGCTTGTCCGGTCTGGCCTATTGGTATGTGCTGTATCCTCTGCACCAATTCGTTTTCAATGGCATGTTGCGTAACATCTGCCGCGAGGCAGAACGTCATGCGCACCGTGGGGATTCGGGATCGCAGGGATCCCTGGTCGACGCGGATGTCAAAAAACAGGACGCTGCAAGTACAGATAAACGGCATTCCCTCAAGACCAGCCCGGGAAAAGCCAAACCTGCATCTTCAAATCTCGACTTGCAAACGGGCCGATCAACGCCCGTAGCGGCGGAATGAGTGGTAAAGACCGGGACTCGTTTCTGGCCCTGCTACCGGAGCATCTTGTTGAGCGAATTCGCCAATACCGCGATCAGCCGTCAGGTTGTGGTGAATTCGTCCTGTATTGGATTCGGTCTGCCCTTCGAACCGAGGAGAATCCCGCTCTGGACATAGCGCGAATCCTGGCCCATCGCTGGGGCCTGCCGTTGCTCGTCTATCAGGGTCTCTCGGAAAACTACCCTTACGCGTCCGATAGGCACCACACCTTTATTTTACAGGGTGCCCAAGTCATCCAAAAGGAATTTGCGGAACAAGGGATCAGCTACGGGTTTCATCTTGCTACACGGCACGACCGTCGCCCGCATCTGGCCAATCTGTCGCGCAGGGCGGCGGTGGTGGTTACGGAGGACATGCCGGTCGATGCTCCGTTGAAATACCTGAATGCGCTGGCAGCCAAAGTTTCTACCCCTATCCTGTGCGTTGATACGGCCTGTGTTGTTCCCATGGGGCTAACCGTTAAAGCATACGATCGGGCTTTTCATTATCGTCGCGCTACGACCGGGCTGTATGCAAACCGATTGAAAAGAAAATGGCCGAAAATCGATATCGATGCCATACATTTCGATGAACAGCAGCTGCCGTTTAAATCAGTCGATCTTCAGACCACGGGCATACCATCGCTGGTCGCCGCTTGCGACATTGACCACGCCGTCGGACCCGTCGCAGGTACGACCGGAGGTTCAGCATCCGGCTACCTACGGTGGAATGAATTCAGGACGAAGGATTTGTCCCGTTATGCACGGCGACGAAACAACGCCCTGGTCGATGGTGTCAGTCGGATGTCACCCTATCTGCACTATGGCATGGTATCACCAATGCGGATTGCCCGAGAAGCGGCTGAGTCGGAAAACGCGGGTGCTGAAAAATTCCTTGACGAATTGTTGATTTGGCGGGAGCTGGCCTATGCGTTTTGTTTTCACCGGGCGGATTACGATCAATGGTCCGCCATTCCCGAGTGGGCTCGGCGAACTTTGACACAGCACGCCCAGGATCCTCGGCCGGTTATTTACTCGTGGGAACAACTGGCTCGAGCAAGTACGCAGGATCCGCTCTGGAACGCAGCCCAGAAATCGTTGCTGGTACACGGCGAGTTGCACAACAATTTGCGGATGACGTGGGGCAAGGCAATTCTCAACTGGACGGCTTCGCCGCAGCAGGCACTGCAGACCATTATCGACTTGAATCACCGATATGCGTTAGACGGGCGCGACCCGGCCTCATACGGAGGGATCCTGTGGTGTCTCGGGCAGTTTGATCGTCCCTTTCATCCCGAACAACCGGTGATCGGCAGCGTTCGCCCCCGGACGACGATTCAGCATGCAAAACGTCTGAACACCGAACAATACCTCGCCAAGGTTATTTCGCCCGTCATGAAACGCCATCCTCACGTTGCCATTGTCGGGGCCGGTATATCTGGTCTTGCGGCGGGTCGCGTGCTTTCCGATCACGGATTGAAGGTTACGGTTTTCGAAAAAAGTCGAGGGGTTGGTGGGCGAATGGCAACGCGAAGGCTGCCGGATTGTTCGACCTTCGATCACGGAGCCCAATACTTTACAGTTCGCGATCCCCGCTTTAAACGATATGTCGATTCATGGATTGGTCAGGGCATCGTCGCCATATGGCCGGAATCACAGCAGCCCGGCGAACATCAATTCGTATCGATCCGGGATGGACAGATCGAACCCGAACCGTCCCCGGTCCAACGATTTGTCGGTGTACCGGCAATGAATTCAATCTGCAAACATCTGGCGACCGATTTGGGGATTAAGACGTCTACCCGCGTCAAGTCGATAATTCCACGCGGACACCAGGTCCAGCTGCTTGACGAATACGGTGAATCACTCGGCGAATATGAGCGAGTCGTCGTTTCAGCGCCGTCGGTACAAACCGCAGAGTTGTTATCCGCAATTCCCGATCTCTCTGAGGCGATTGATAGAATTCAGCTAAAACCGTGCTGGGCCGTTATGGTAACGCTGCCAAAGCCACTTACCGAGCAATGGGTGGGTGCCTTCTTGCAGAATTCGATCTTGAGCTGGGTTGCCCGCGACAGCACCAAACCAGGACGGACCCCCATTCCGGAAAACCTGGTACTGCATGCCACTCCTGAATGGACGCAGTCGAATTGGGAGTTGGATGCATCGGAAGTAGCGGAGCAGTTGATTTCGGAGCTTCGCCGGGTGACCGGCCGGACATTTCCATCTCCTGTGCATCTGCAAGCACATCGCTGGAAATATGCCGTTCCGGTCAAGCCGGGCAGTTCCGAGTTCTGTTTTTACCAGGCAGAGAATGGTATCGCGGCTTGCGGTGATTGGGCCCATGGCGACCGAGTGGAAGGTGCCTTCCTGAGTGGCATGGCGGCCGCCGGACGAATTCTTGGTGATCTGGCGGCGATCGAAGGAGACTCAGTTGTCGAAGGGGAGATGGTCGAACAGTAAGCGTTGGTCAGGACGGCCAAAGTTTGCCACATGGAACCGAGCGGTACGCTAATCGAGGATCATTCGCCGCGACTGGCGCGAACGCCAGCGATGAGCAGGCGACGCTATAATTCAATTGGTCCGAAGTACCCTGGTCCACCGGTCACCGTCTACTGGTCATAAACGGCGGTTGCGTCGTCCCGCGGGTGACGGTCATTTACAGTCGGTCGGTCGATCCGGCAAAATGGATACTCCAACGATGAAACCAAACGCAAAGATTGTATTGTTGCATGGCCTGGGCGGCAGTCGGCTGGACATGGTCCCTTTGGCTTTTCGTTTGAAACGCCTGGACTACCAGGTAGAGAACTGGGGATATTCCAGCCTGGGTGCGCGAATCGAAGACTTGTCTGAACGTGTTTCTGATCGATTGGTCGGACTGCAGTCGACGTTGGGAACGGACGATGCGATTCATATTGTCACGCACAGCATGGGCGGGATCATCGTGAGGGCAGCTTTGCAACGGCGGCATTATCCCGCCGTACACCGAATAGTCATGCTGGCTCCCCCGCATCAGGGATCTCACACTGCTCGCAAACTATCCCCCTATCTCCGTTGGCTGGCTCCCAGTCTGCAACAGTTATCCGATGCCCCTGACAGTTACGTTAACGCCCTTACCAATTCATTTGTACGGCGGGGCGTCGAATTTGGTATTATCGAAGCGGAGCGGGATCGCGTCATTTCCAAGGGCGCTGTGCGAATCGATGGATACCGCGATTTTGCCACCGTTGATGGCCATCACGGCATCCTCACCTGGTATCCCGTTACCTGGCAACTGGTCGAGCGATTTCTACGGTTCGGTTCCTTTGCTCAAGTCGCTGGTCATGATTGGAAGTGTAGAGCTCACGACCAGTGCATCGATCACGATACGCCAAAGGGGTTTTGATCGATACTTCGGTCAGCAAAAAGCTCCGGCTGCGATTGCCAAATCTGGCCACCGCCAGAAAATCGGCCACGCGAACATCCAGGAACTAACGGACCAGAACGATCCGATTGGCCGGAGCCTGCTTCAGCCGCTCAAAAGCGGCATTGATTTCCTGCATCGGAAAGGTCTCCGTTTCCGGCGTGATACCATGCCGCAGGCAGAACGCCAGCATTTCCCGTGTGGTGTCGATGGAGCCCAGCGGTGAAAAAGCCAGGGACTTCTGGCCAATGATCATCGGAAAAACGGCCGCTTCCACTTTGGGGGCGGCACCGACGGTATGCAGTACGCCACGCGGTGCCAGGGCAGCTACGTATTCGTCCCAGGGCAGGTTCGCATTCGTCGTGTTCAGTATCAGATCAAACTTGCCCTGGACGGTCTCCAGCGCGGCTGAGTCACCGGTTGCCAGATATTCATGAGCGCCGTACTTTCGTGCCGCCTGTTCCTTTTCCAGACTCCGCGAAATGGCGGTAACTTCGCATCCCCACGCATTAAGAAACTTGATGGCCAAATGGCCCAGGCCGCCGATGCCGACCACGGCCACGCGGGCGGTTGACGGCAATTGATGCTGAATAATGGGAGCGAAAACCGTGATTCCGCCACATAGCAACGGACCGCATTTCTCAGCCGGTAGCGCATCAGGAATGGGAATCGCCCAAGCCCAGTGACAACGTACTCGATCTGCAAAACCACCCCGTTGATGTGTGATCGTACCCTCTACGTCCAGGCACAGGTTCTGGTCGCCACCCAGGCATTGATCACAGTACATGCAGCTGCGGCAGAACCAGCCCAAGCCCACGCGCTCGCCCGGTTTCAGATGCGGCACGGCATCACCCATCGCGGCGACACGACCAATCACTTCATGGCCACCAACAAACGGATACTCCGTCATCTCCCATTCATTGTCCAGCATCGATAGATCGCTGTGGCAGATACCACACGATTCGACCTCAATGTCTACCTCATCCGATCGGATGCCCGGCAATTCGTATTCAAATTCCTGGAACTTGCCATGGGATTGCATGGCAGCATATGCATTTACGCTGGTTACTGTCATTTCTTGCCACTATTCCTCTGGATCCGGTGTGCTTGCGTTACTGCATTGTTTTACACGGATTCGCGATGTACGGCGATAACCGTCTGACCGAGCTGGCCATGGGCACAATGGAGGCCAGCCACCATCAACGAACCGTCGGCCACCGCAAAACGGAAGCGGTAAACATCCCAACGGATCCAGCGATGGATTGGGCGCTTCGATGGAATCAACGGCACCGGTTGATTCATCGTTCTGGCCTGTAAATATCCGCAACGAAGTCACATTGCCACCAAGAATATTCGAAACACCCCCATAGGCTCGCCGCAACCGACGAATAAACGTTACATTAGGAGCATCCCCGATCCGGTCTTTAGAATCGAAAACTTGCTTCCTTCGGATTTTGCCACGGGACCTACAAGTATCCATAGCGTCTGGGAACAATGATGTGGAAATTCACAGGCCAGTCTCGGCCCTCCTTCGCGGTCGAACCTCAATCGGATCAGGAATCCGTCTGGGATTATCCGCGGCCACCGATTTGCGTTGAAGACACCCGCGAAGTGATTGTCCGCTCGGGTGACGTGGTCATCGCCCAAACATCCAACGCCATCCGTGTGCTGGAAACGGCCAGTCCACCCACGTTCTACCTGCCACCGGCTGATGTGGATTTAGGCAAACTGGTACCGGCGACCGGAAGTTCTTACTGCGAGTGGAAAGGTGCTGCCACCTACTGGTCCGTCACGAACCATGACGAGGAAATCCCCAGAGCAGCGTGGAGCTACGAACAACCGTCTGAACGATTCCATGTCATCCGCCAATACCTGTCCTTCTACCCGGCGTTGTTGAACTGTACGGTCGACGGTGAATCGGTTCGTCCACAGCACGGCGGTTTTTATGGCGGCTGGGTAACAAATGAAATTGTCGGACCCTACAAAGGTGAGCCCGGAACCGCGGGTTGGTAGGTGAAATCAAATCACCAAGACGGCCATCCGCTGTGCAGCCGGCCCAACCATCTCGAGTTGTCTACCAGAGCAAGGCTACAGCGGGTAGCGCTTGGGCATAGTCGGCTGAGCTCGGCGACTTCGTTGCAATGCCTGGTTCTGTAACGTTGGATTTCAGGTTCAGAGTTGCCAAAGTCCTGCTTCAATTCCACCCTGAAAATAGATGGCGCAGGTACCATGTCCGGGAATCTTCATGGGCGGAACCGCAATCTCGGCCCCCGACTTCTTTGCCGCAGCAACTGCCGCCTCGATGTCTTTAACGAGAATGTACGCTCTCGTGACTGATTTTTCACCATCATGCATGGGGGCACGAACCCCCATCATTCCACCTTCTGACATTTGGGCCGTACGAGCACCGCCCAAATTCTGGTCGGCATCACCAAATTTAACACCGTGTATCCCTGAGTAGAGCTCACATGCAGCGTCTACATCCTTCGTTACGATTTCGAGGTAATGAACTCGCATGTCTACTCCGTGTCTGGTGTCGTTTCCGATCTTGGTCATCGTAGCGTCAGGTAAATGTTCGCCCTTATCTGTCGCACTGTTTTCGTCGTGCGTACATCCAAGAGTCGGCAAGGCGGTCATGCAAACCGCGGCCAGTGATAAGGCATCTCTCCGAGTGATTGAACGATCCGATTTAGGCATTACAGGCAGTCACAGAACACGCGAAACCAACCTCAGCCACCGCCCTTCATTTCACGCGACGCCAAGTAAGTGATTGTTGATAGTTGTTATGCCGCCGCCCGTCAATAGCCGGCTTGCAATGCCAGGTAGACGCCAACTGGATCGCGGATCACGGCATATTTTGCCTCGGCGTACTCTTTTATGATCTCACCGCCGCCCTCGCTTACCCGTCGAAGACTCTCAACCAGGTCGTCGACGGGTAAGTGAATCAGCCAAACCGATGGGATGCCAATATTCTCACTGCGATACTGACAGATTTCGGCTGCGGCAGTTTCATTGCCTCTCTGCATCTCAAAGCTCGCAAAATGCCCTTCGCTATCCTCCGTCCCAATACATTTGGCGTTCCATCCCACAACGTGGTGATAGAAATCCCGACTCGACATCGCGTCTGGAACGTTCAACGAGAGCCAGGAGATGCAGCCCCGGCGTTCATTCTGGCCTGCTGAGTCTGATTCGCCCGGCACGACTGCAATAAGGCCGAAGGCAGCTCCAATCTGGTCGGAAACAACAGCCCATTCGCTTTGGCCATCATCGGTTTTGGAATGCCAAAGTTCTTTGCCTCCCATGTCAATCGCGCATGCTACGCTGGCGGCAACATCAGCAACCTGAAAGTGGGGCATCCACTGCAACGGCAACGTCTTATATTCGGGAGTACGAACTCCGAGGCCGATTACCGGTGTGCCCAAGTTGTTCATCAGATCATCACGCCAAAGTGGACCGTCACCCGTCGTGAGGATTGTCGAATAGAAATCGAGTTCGCGCTCATGGTCAGGCACCGCAATATCGGCGCTGAGCACACCACCAACTCCGTGGACAAATGGTTTTCGCATTACTTGCCCTTCGAGAGCTCCTTTATGTCAATTGGCCTTGGTGGTCGGGAATCAGATCAACCATCGCTGGGACCGAACGAAGATCCAACTTGAGCGCACAAGTTCCAAGCTCGAAAGGCCGTCGCCAGACAGCGAATCCAGGCCCGCTGAGAAAAAAAAGAAACAGGGCTGCTGGCCGCTTGTGGGCCTCTTGAACCGCACATTTTATCATTGGCTCGACCGCACCGGTCGAGAACTTCTGTAAACCGCCACCCACAACCAACCTTAGCCACCGCCCTTCATTTCACGCCACGTCAAATGCTGAGGGGTTATCCGTCATCTCGCGTCCTGTAAATATGCATCGCAAAACATGATCCCATTAGACCAAGCAATGCGACGATGATCGAGTGGGTAATGAGCGTAAAGGTTTCTTGATTAGGAGACTGCGTAAACCTTACTGCCGGCGCGGCGCCGAAGCCGCCCCCGGCGAATTGATCGCGAGTTGGGTCTGCTGAAGGATCATAGTCCGGGATCACTTCCCCAGTCTCGGTATCAAATCCAGGTTGCAGTTCGGATTGCCATGTAGATTCACGCGAAGCTTTTCGTCGCTGCGAATGCGGAATCGTCAAACGGATTGAGTTGATTGCCGCGGGAAAAAACGTGTATTCCGACGTACGCAAAAAAGGTACCAGTCTTCCGCGATCGCAGCGATTGGATGCAGCCAAGATGAAACTGTGAAATTTCTGGCTCTTGACCGCGGTAAATTCAAGACAACTTCTGTTTTTTGATTCGATGCAACCATTCCACGTCTACGGGACATGGAATTCTTTCGTAGAATCTCAGACCACCAACTCCATTCCGGAAGTTCCATTTCCATCAGAGGCAAAACACTTGCGTCTATGAATGTAGATACAGAGAACTCATCCTCGATCGCCAAGACTCTTGGACTACCGCTTAATTCAGTTCAATCGGCGGTCGAGCTCCTGACGGCGGGCAACACGATTCCGTTTATCGCCAGGTATCGCAAAGAAGCGACCAACAGCCTGGACGAAATTGCCTTACGCGCGATCGAGGACGAACTGGAACGCTTGAATGCATTGGCGGCGCAAGGCGACGATTCGTAAGAGCCTGGCCGAGCAAGGTGAATTGACGGACGAACTGCAGTCGCAGATCGAAGCGTGTTCCGACATGCGGACACTTGAACAAATCTATCTGCCATTCAAACCCAAACGACGGACGCGTGCTACGATCGCACGCGAGCAAGGCCTGCAGCCGCTGGCGGATCTTCTGCTAAGACAGGAAAACCTCAATCAATCACGCCAAGCTATTCTGCAACCTTATGTCCATCCTGCCGACGGCGTGCCTGATACCAACACCGCTTTGCAGGGGGCTCTTGATATTGTCGCCGAGCGATGGTCCGAACTTGCCGAGACGCGTCAGTGGCTGTTTGAACAGGCGATGAAGTTCGGCAAGATCATTTCCAAAATCAAAAGAGGTAAAAAGACGGCCGAGGGTGCCGACAAATTTGAACAGTATTTTGATCGGTGCGAATCGATTACGAGGATCCCGGGCCACCGCGTTTTGGCCATGCTGCGGGGGGGTACTGAAGGTATCTCTGCGAGTCGGTATCGAATTGGACGGATCGCGAGAGCTGTCGGAACTGAATCGAAGGCTTGTTCATAATCGCCAGTTCGAGTTCTTCAATGATTTGCTGGAATGCGTTGCCGATTGTTATCAGCGTCTGTTGCTCCCGGCGACGGAATCGGCGGTTCTGGGACAACTGAAAGAGAAAGCCGACGAAGAAGCGATTGCCGTGTTCGGCAAGAATTTGCATGAATTATTGATGGCGGCACCGGCTGGACCACGAGTGACCCTCGGCATCGATCCTGGTTTTCGCACCGGTTGCAAAGTAGCTGTGGTCGATGGCACCGGGCAATTTCTGGCGAATATCACGATCTATCCGACCCCACCAAAAAACGATACCGCCGCGTGCCGGCGAAACTTTGTTACGTATGATTCAAAAGTACGATGTCGAACTGATTGCCATCGGGAACGGAACAGCTTCCAGGGAAACCGACGCGTTTGTCGGAGACCTGATCAAAGACCATGGCCTGGACGTCACGAAGGTGATGGTCAGTGAATCGGGGGCTTCGATTTACTCTGCCAGCGATTTGGCGGTCAAGGAGTTTCCGGACCTGGATATCACGGTTCGTGGTGCGATCAGCATCGCTCGCCGCCTGCAGGATCCACTCGCTGAACTAGTCAAAACGGATCCGAAGTCCATCGGAGTCGGTCAATACCAGCACGACGTCAATCAAATGAAACTTCGCAAATGCCTGGATCGCGTCGTCCAATCCTGCGTTAACAATGTGGGCGTCGACTTGAACATGGCAAGCGCACCCCTGCTTTCCTTCGTCGCCGGGATCGGACCCAATCTTGCCGAGAACATCGTCGCCTTTCGCAATTCCAACGGACAGTTTACGGATCGAAGGCAACTGACATCGGTCACAAAGCTGGGCAAGAAGGCGTTCGAGCAGGCGGCGGGTTTCCTGCGAATTCGGGACGGCGACCAGCCACTCGATAATTCGGCTGTTCACCCGGAAAGTTACCCGGTGGTACACCGCATGGCCAGGCAATTGAAAACCGATCTGCAAACTCTGGTCGGAAACGCGGCATTCAGCAGGAAACTCAACGCAGCAGACTTTGTCGATGATCGGTTTGGTCTCCCGACTGTGGAAGACATCATTTCCGAACTGGCAAAACCGGGCCGCGATCCGCGGAGCGAATTTCGAATGGTAAAGTTTGACGACAAGGTCAATGACATCCAAGACCTGAAACCGAATGCAATTCTGGAAGGTGTCATTACCAACGTCACTCATTTCGGGGCGTTCATTGACCTCGGCGTTCATCAGGACGCGTTGATCCATATCTCCCAGCTGTCGAATCAGTTTGTTACCGACCCCAATGAAGTCGTCTCGGTCGGACAAGTGCTAAGAGTCAAAGTGTTGGAAGTCGATGTCAACCGGAAACGAATTTCGGTAACTCGAAAATTCTAGATCAAGCGGCAACTGCCGTCAGAGTCTTTCAATTTGAATTGGAGTCTCATCTTCTGGAGCACGGCGAAGATTGTTGTCAATAGAAATTCAGCGGCTGCGCATGGGTATGCTGATCACGGTCCCATTCGAGTCTCGAGTAGCATGTGCCGCTGGTGAAATTGAAACTCCGGGTAGCCCGTCAGCGGTTTACCAATGGTGACAAGCGGGCCGTAGTCGTTGAATTGACACGCCAGGACGTTACGCAAAAAAAGGACTGGTCTTACCCAGTCCTTTTGATGTTCTGATGGGCTGGAAAATGCTATTGGTTGCCTGACTCTTGGCAACCAGATTCGGCATCCTCGCATTTGTTTTTCCGTAGTTCCAACTCCTTCAGCTTGACCTTCAGGACTTCGTTTTCCAATCGAAGCGCAAACATTTGTTTCATTAGCTTCATGTGATGCTCCATAGCTTTCATGGTGGTTTCGAGTCGTGCGTTTTCGACTTGGATTTCCATCAGCTCTTGTAACATCTCTCCGCGTGAAGGTCCCGCTTCTTCTTCAATCGCTTCGGCGTGGCTGGTCAGCTGAACAAACGAATTTGGGCAACAGGTAGACGTTTCGCAGATTGGGTTTTCACAACATGCTGCCGAACAAACGGCCCGGGCAGCGGCCGTTTCAACACAATCGACTTCGCATTCCTGACACGACGAATAACCAACATTCTTGAAGAGCCGGCTGGCGAATGGAAGGCTGCTCAGGAATGGCAGCTGGCCATCGCAAGACACAGCCAGCTGCGATCGAGTTTTCAGGAGCTTCGTAACAGGACCGGCCAGACTGCTCGCCACATTTGCTGTCATTTTGACAAGTCTCGCAATTTCTGCAGCAGCTGCCGCTCTTGCACGTATAACCGTGCAAATCGCCGACGGAATCAAACACGAAGATTTCGCAATCGTCCGCGGGGAAAGCGCTTCCGATAACCTGTTGGATAAATGGCAAGCTCTTCAGGAAAGGAACGTCGCAATTAAACGCTAACTCAATCGAAATCTCATTCTTCTTTGCGGAGGGTTGCGAACGCACAGACTCGAGCTTGCCCGCATGGTCCGCCTTGAATTCAACGCCCAGACATTCAAAATTTACCACCGGGCAGACCGGGCACTTTTGACAGGAGTCAGATTCTTGGGCAACAGCGGCTGTCGACGGCACGATCAATGCGACAACGACAGCAAATGGGGCGAATGACAGTATCCGGGACATCGCGAACTCCTTCAAAAAACAGGCGATAGTATACGTTTGACGCAACAACAGAAGGGAATAAGTAGAAGAGCGACGGCAAGTCAACAAGGCCGATTCTGGGTGAGCTTCCCAGGCGCTACAGGGAACAGGCGTTCGTTGCGACTCGCGAACAGCGACGTGGCGAAGAAAGACCTACAAAACTGGGCTGGATCTGACCGGATATTGAAACCGCCACTACTAGCACTTCCTGGTGGCGATAATCCCGAATGAATTCGTGTGCAAGGAAAAGTTTGGCGTCAAACGTGATTCATTGGAAAATCTGACGAATCCAACCAACGCCCTCCAGCTGTCAAATTACCCCGACAATCGACGGAAGGATGGCGGCTTTCCGGGGAACTCATACATATGTGCTGAAAGTGGCGTATGACGGTTTGGATTTCGCGAAACTGAGCTCGGATTGGGGAAATTCCGAAATTCCCACGTTTTCCGGGCCAGTCAGAACAGACCGTTGGTCGGCAGGATTTATTCCGGACCGATAGGAGATGGAACGGCGGCACATTACTCCTTGGGTGGCACGATCAGGGCTGGCAGGCCAGCCTGCTTGTAAGCCGAATTGAAGGCGGCAATCGGACCTTCAACGATCGCTTGCAACTCGCCTTCTGCTGTTTGCCATTGCCGTTCAAGTTCATTCATACGCACCCGCGATGAACTGGTCGGACGCGGCTGGTTGTTATCCAGATGGTTGCTCAGGTACATCAACTCGGCGTTCAGCATATTGCGGAAGTTGATAACATCCTGAAACGTCTTTTGCTTGGCCTGCACCAAACCTGATTCCCATTTGTTGATTTGGTCCAGTGTCGTTTTGCCCAGTTTGGAAAGTTCTTCCTGGCCTTGCATGCCTTTAAGCAGCCCCATTCGATCAACCAGCTGCGTCTTGACACGGCGAAACTGCTCCACTGACCGATGCACGTTGCTTGCCAAGTCGCCAATTTTGTCGAGCATTTCCTGTTGTGCCAGGTAATCTGCTGCCGTACCTTCCACTCGCGGATCGGCCTTCACCACGGCGGATGTCTCTACCGGTTTCATACCTTCCTGGTCGCTCGACAATCGCAGCGTGTAGGTACCCGGCACAACCCGCGGGCCGTGATGACTGCCAATCAACATAATGTTGCGGACACCCGGGATGGGGTCGGTCCGTAAATCCCAGTGGAATCGGTTGAGACCCGGATTGGCGGGAAGCGTCAACGGCCGGGCCGGGCCGCCCACCCAGGTCTTAAATTTTTTCTTGTCCGTACTGTCGATCGTTCGAATCAGCGTCCCGTCCTCCCGCAACACCTCCATCGTCAGTGTCATTTTATCAGTCCAAGTCTTCGGAAGCTGGTAATCGAAGATCATGCCCGCGGCAGGGTTTTGTCCCTCGTAAGGCGATGAACTTGAGGGCATTGACGAAAACTTGTAGCTTTCCTTGGGTTTGAATATTTGAAAACCCTCTGACTCAAGTCTTCCCGCCGTTTGCTGGATCGTACTCAAGTCATCAAGAATCCAGAACGAGCGTCCCGATGTGGCGACGAGCAGATCATTATCCTGGAATCCCAGATCGGTGATGGGGCAACGGGGCAAATTCAATTGGAAAGGCTCCCATTCTGCGCCCTGATTGAAACTGATGTACAAGCCGCGCTCGGTACCGGCATACAAGATCTGGCCGTTTTGCGGATCTTGTCGGACCACCCGTACAAAATGATCGTCGGCGATGCCGTGCACGATGGGCGCCCACGACTTGCCGTTGTCCACCGTCTTGTAGGCCATTGGTCGCAGCTCATCAAATTTGTAACGCGTCACCGCGATGAAGGCCGTCTTCGGATCGTGCGGTGAAAGATCAATCGCATTGATTAACGATTCATCAAGCCCGTGGGGCGTAACATTGACCCACGTCTGACCTTCGTCCTCGGTGCGATGGACGAGCCCGTCGTCCGTTCCCACCCAGATCGCGCCCGCTTGGTGAGGAGACGCGGCAATGTAGCTGATCGTATTGTAAACTTCGCCACCTGCCGCTTCGTTGGTGAAGGGCACGCTGCCGGGGCCGTGTTTTTCTGGCTCGTTGCGAGTCAAATCACTGCTGATCTCGGTCCAGCTGTGACCGGCGTCATTACTGCGAAACAACACATTGCCACCGTGATAAAGCACGCTGGGATCCTGCACTTGCGCGACCAGCGGCCCGTTCCAATTGAATCGGTATTTCTGATCCTGGGCGAGCGTACCCAGGTTGAGCTGGGGATACACGACAATACTCTTCGTGAGCCCGGTCTCGACGTCGAGCCGGTTGAGCATCCCCTGAATGCTGGTGCCAAATACGGTTTTGGGGTTGTCCGGATCGAACGCAATAAACGCGCTTTCACCACCCGCGGTCGGAAACCAGTCGCGCTCGCTGATCCCACCACGTAACGAACGGCTGGCGATGCTAATGGCCGTGTTGTCCTGCTGGCCGGCATACAGCCGATAGGGAAACTGATGGTCCGCGATCACGCGATAGAACTGCGCAGTGGGTTGGTTGTTTTGTGGCGACCAGGACTTGCCACCATTGAAAGTTACGCAACCGCCACCGTCATTGGCAAGAATGATATTGTCTGGATCTGCCGGGTTGATCCACATGTCGTGTTGATCACTGTGCGGGTTGCGAATCGGCTTAAATGTCTGGCCACCATCAATTGATTTGAGCATGGCGGCATTCAGAACGTAGACGCGATTTTCATCCTGTGGATCTGCAAACACCTCGATGTAATACCATGCGCGGGCCACGGTATCGCGAGATGAATTGACTTGTACCCAGGTTTTGCCGCCGTTCGTCGAACGAAAAACCCCACCTTGGGCTGCCTCGATGTTGGCGTACACAACGTCCGGATTGGCAGGAGAAACATCGACCGCGACCTTGCCCATGTTCTTGGGCAGTCCCTTCGAAAGCTTTTTCCAAGTCGCTCCGCCATCAACGGATTTGTGAATGCCGGAGCCAGGACCGCCACTGCGAATCTGCCAGGGTGTTCGCTGATGGTCCCACATCCCGGCATACAGAATCCGCGGATTGCTGTCGTCCATACTCAAGTCGGCGGCGCCGGTTGTCTCATTAACAAACAGGATCTTCTTCCAGCTGTCTCCGCCGTCGGTCGACTGATAGACGCCGCGATCGGCAGAAGGGCCGTAAAGCGCCCCCTGCACCGCCACGTAAACATGTTCCGGGTTGGTGGGATGAATTCGAATGGCGGAGATATGCCGGGAGCCAGGAAGGCCGCTATGCACCCATGTGCGACCGGCATCGGTACTCTTGTAAACTCCGTCACCGTGCGATGTCATCACGCCTCGCACTGCGTGTTCGCCCATGCCGGCAAAGATGACGTTGTGATCGCTGGAAGCCACGGCGATCGCACCCACAGTGCCGCTTTCGAAAAACGTGCCGGAAATATTCTTCCAGGTGATCCCGGCATCGGTAGTCTTCCAGATGCCACCGCCCGCGCAGCCCATGCAATAGGTTTGTGGATCGCCAACCACTCCACTGACGGCAACGCTGCGGCCACCGCGAAACGGCCCGATATTGCGGAATTTGAGCGCGGCAAACTGTTTCGAAATCGCTTGAGGTTTGGCAGCCGTTTGGGGTGGCGAGCCCTCCTGGGCCGTGGCGAGATCAAGGCACGCGGACAGACAAATCACCAGAGCGAAGTAATGGACTCGATTCAAGGTGTCATCTCCAGCTGCATCATGCAATAGTCGGACTCACTGTGCGAAATTCATTATAGACTGGCTGAATTCAGCGTTCAGTACGTCCGAACTATAATTTGGCTTCGCAGGTTGCGTTAGCCCATTGCTGGCGGCCTTCTGCCCGAAACCGCCGCAAACGATCGAAGATTCGTAACGACGCGGTTTCTGGCTTCACCAGGCCTTCAATCGGGAAGCGGATGCCGAAACCCGGAGCGTCCTGGCAAGTGGGATCCAATTCTTCTTTCGCTCGACCCGCCCCCGTGATCAGGATGCCCTCGAAAAGACGACGTTACGACTCATTTGGTTCGTGGTTGTCTCCAGCGATCCAACTTCACTTCACACGAAGCCAGACCATCAGGGTATTTCCGCTCCCGGCAGCACTTCTGAATTCAGTGGGACGTTGCGTACCGATACATTCAATCATGATATCGCCTTCGATCTTTGAAATGCCGAAAACAGTCGAGCCAGCCCAAGGTCCTTCGGCGTGCGTGATTTCTGTTTCAATCGGTCCTTTTTTGGAATCAATCTTTATTGAACCCTTGATGACGGGCAGTCCGTTTGAAGTGACGGTGTATTCGTCATCCTTGATCGTTGCGAGGGTTTTGTTTTCACCCCCAAGAAGCCGAGGGCGACCGTCGTTGACCACGAGTACTTGACGCCAGGTACCGTGGAGTTCTCCATTTGTTTCCGGATCATCTGCGGAAACTACAGATGCGGCCAGGAAAAATGCAAGCAAAGCGATATGAAAGTCACGATTCATCAAAGTCTCCATTCAAACAATAGTGCCGCAGCACGAACGCCTGGGATAACCGCCTGCCAACTGGCGATCACCCACTCAAAAAAGCCGCTGCGGGGCGCAGTTCTTGAAAATCACAAACGTGAGGCATGATTGCTCTTTGAAAGCTGTTGTATTTTCCAAAGGGACCAGCATGCCGTCGTAAAACAATTTACCAGCGCCCCGTGATCACTTCAAAGTAAAATAGTATCGCCAGCTGATCGAAGACCGGCAACGGGCCGGTAAAGCCCAACGGACCGTTGCGGCGAAGAGCTGGAATTGATCGCGATGACTCGCGCCGATCATCGGTTGATCTGGCGTAAGGCGACTTCACCGCAAGGCCCACCATGCGATGGATGCCGGGCCAACCATCGGACAAGACAAAAACGAGACGGGAGCTGGTTACGCGCAGCGTCTGCGCTGATCCGTTTCCAAATACCAAAACGACCGTCCAGCCAATGCAACGTCGCCCTATCCGGGACTGGATTCAGATCAACCACCGCTCAGGCGAAACGGAGAGTCCGTATTGCCGGGCCAGTTCAAAGCTGCCAGGCCCATCGTCGGACAGGGAAACCCTGTCCTCTGCAAGGCAAAAACCAACGGGGAGACCGGCCAGCCGCGGGCCCCTTGAACAGAAATCATGTCCATCAACATACACACGACCATCAGGTTCAACGACGAGTGGGATAGACGACGAATCACACCATTCTTCAATTCAACGTGAATCTCGGCCCAATGACCAACCGCCCAGGTGGAGGCCGAAGCATGGAACAGCTACACCGTTTAACACCGTTCGCGGATACAGAGAATCGAAAGTGTTGCCAGAAAGGCTAAGCCGCCAGCATGAAGCCAGATGCTGAACAGTGAATTACCGTATCGCATGACGATCAACGTGTCTGCAATCGGCACGACGAGCATCGCCAGAAAAAAGAAGCCGAGAGCGGCCCGAAAATTCAACAGCAGATAGATCGTTATAATTCCCAACGTCAGATCTCTCATGCCGGTTGCCAACAGATATGCGAAACCACGTTCGTCGAGCGGGGAAACGCCGTACCCTTCAGCTGCTCCGGGATAAACCAGGCACTGTACGGCCAACAGAATCAGGCCGATCCCGATCATCCAACTGCCGATGGTTACGATCGGGCTGTTTGGCGCTTTGGTTTCTTGAATGGTTGGTTTGTCGGCCATATCTTTAATATCCGCAAAGGCTCCCCAAATCGCAAGCGCGAAACAAATCAGTCTGTTTAGCTCGGATGCCATGGCCCAGCGTAAAGATCTTTCCCAATGCATCAATCCCGAACTCATCGAGTGATCAAGAATTGTGAGCGTTGGTACAGAATCTTTATCAATACTGAAAGGCTGGTCGTATGCGTTTTGGCAAACCTACGTCGGAGACGGATAACATATTGAAATCTATCCGGCGGCCGCAGGCTGATGGATAGATTTGGCTTTGAACTGGGCGACTTCGCGTATGCGGATCGCATTGAGAAGCTGGCTTCGTGGGAATGCTGTTGGTCGGATTGCTCGGGACGCGCACGAATCCAGACTTCCTGGTCGCTGGCAAAGATCACCCGGAGGTCCGAGATCGGGCCTCCGGTTAAGTAACTGGCCAGATATTTGATCACCTGAGCCGGTTGACTTGTTCCCTTTGGCGGTCCTTCAATAAACACATTCCAGTTGATGGCCTGTAGTCCTTCCCACCAACTCGTTCGCTCGGCTGCGTCATTGATGAACTTCACGCTGCCAGGGCCATCGTCGGACAGGGAAACCCGGTCCACTGCAAAGCAAAAACCAGCAGGGCTGCCGGCCACCTGCGGTCCTCTTGAACAGAAAATTTGAGCATCGGCGCGACCGCACCGCTGGAGACCTTCTGTAGACCGTTACCCGCAACCAATACCAGTCGCCGCTGTTCATTCTCGCGATGTCAAATTCCTATTGGTTATTGTGGCGCGTCGGCGAAATGTAGGTATCCAGCACGACACTTGTCGACGATAGGCCTCGTAAGGTTGACCGAACCATTGGGCCATATCGCGTTCCTCCGTCTGTCGCACAACCAGATGCCAAACGAGTGCGCCCAAAACAGAGTATATCAATATCGGGACAGATTGAAAAACAATTGCGATTGCTATCCCCTGTCCGATTCCCGCGATGGCCATTGGATTGCGAACGTAGTGATAAGGGCCAGAGACAACCAAGTTGTTGGTTTGATCAAGTGGAAGGGGAGTGCCAGCACCGTCTCGAACCATGAAATAGGCGCTGGTTAGTCCTGGCAGGCTAGAGCAGATAAATAGCAACGCACCGACGCATAGGCAGATCCCAAAGCTCGGCAGTGTCAAAGCGTCAAATGCATCCAGAATCACGTAGGGGATGATAACTAATGCCAGAACCCAAATGCAAACGACTTGGATGAGCGTTTTAAGGGCATTCCGCGGGAAATTGGTTGATGATGCACGAAACAGTGAACCGTTGAAACAGAGAAACGCATTGTAGGCCAAGCCGACAAGCATTAGAGCCGTCGGCAAGTAGCCACTGGCGGTGAGCACGGTTGCGTTTACGCAGTAGAGAGATGCGTATCCAAAGGCTCCCAGAATCAGATATTCGATCGCGGCATTCCTGCGATAGGCACGAACCATCGACAAAGCTGCAATCAAGATGACATCCGGAGCGAAGAATGCCCAGAAAGCAGTCGACGGGATTTCGTCGAACTGAAACGCATCAAAAATGAATTGGCTGGAAGCGAGACCGACCCACCAAGCACTGATCAATGCGGCTTGAAGCAGGTAGGCAGTCTCTTTGATTCACAGTTCTCAAAGCCACATGACGACCGGGAAGTCCGCGGCAACGACGAAGATCAACACGGGAATTAAGTTTAAGGACTTGGCCGCAGCGGCTTGTCGCCTGCGGTCCATTCATCGGTTCAAGAAATCCGCCGCACGGCGTAGTTCTCGAACGTGAAATTCTTGGGACATGATTTCTCTTTTGAAAACCTGTTCCTTAAAAGGGGATCAGCACGCCAACGTAAAACAAACTACCAATGCCCGGCGATCATTACAAAGGAAAATGGTATCGCCAGCTGATCGAAAAACATGCCAGGGGACAAACCAAACCAGGGGACAGACAACGAATTTGCTACCAATCGTTCACGCTGTGTACCCTTAGCAAGACCACAGATCGATGAACGGTAAAATCGTCGGCCCTAGCCCAGCCTGTCCCCGGTTTCCGCCTGGCTTCCGTCTCCCGGCTTCCGGCTTCCGCCGCCCAGCCTGTCCCCGGTTTCCCCCCGGTTTCCCATGTCCAAGACCATTGCCAGCGGAGTCGGCGTGACCAACACCTGGTTGGAAGAGCAAGGACTGCTCAGCTTAAAAGCACTCTGGGCCAAGCTTGCTCCCCTTCGTCGAACCGCCTGATGCGGACCCGCAGGTGGTGTAGGGAGGGCGGGCGGCGTTGACCGCCCTTACCCGATTATGTCGCGTTACTTTTTGTTTTCAGTGCGTTGAGTCAAGTTATAAACAAAGATCATGATTGATCCAAAACATCCACCAACGAATCCCAACGCTAACATGTCAGGCAGAAATTCAATGCGTTCCTGAAATGATACGTATCTTTGCGGCTTGACCACATAGACTAAGGTTGCCCATATCAAGACGGCTAAGATGGGACCAACCGCCAGAGCATAAACCGGGGAATGTCTGGAGTTGCGTATTGCTTGGCTCGGTCCTTTTTTCGGTCGGAACAAAAACCACACGAGTCCTGCGAGCGACAAAAGGAACAGCATCGAAATCGGATCATTTTCCAAATTGCGATACCGGCCAAATTTAAAAAATGCTGGAGTGTGAATAGCGAGAGCTATGGCAATTGCGGGAGGCCCAAGATGTCGAAGAAGCGTTTTCATTTGAGCACCTCGTCGATCTAATCAAGCCAGCTAACGGCCCGCTTCACCGGGGCCCGTGAGTTGTGCATCCATTCGTAAAACCGAACCAACGGGCCTCCGTGTGCACGCAATTGGTGTGCCTGGCATGTCGATTAACTTGTGGGGTGCCGCTCTGATGGAGCCAGTCCCCTGTAAGACAACGACAGTCCAAAGGATTTCAGTTTAGCAACTGTGTTTCCGATGGGCAAAGTACTAGACGAAGGCAACTGCAAACGGGCGACCGTTGGTGGGGAGAAAGCCTGCGCATGTGCCGGTAAGCTGACAGTGAACCGTCGTCAGCCGCATGCTCGTCAAAGCTGCGAGGCCACGAACAGAAACTTGATAAAAGGCCGGTCGGGTCAGGCGAGTGAGCCAATCATCACGAAGCCGTTGTCGTTGGACCCGCCAGGTAAATCAAGGTGCGTGTCGCTCAGAAACCATGCTTGTGCAGCGAAAGTGAATCGACTTACCCAGGGAGCCCTGCAAGATGACTTGCGAGTTATCGTTTGCTCCAGCGACGAAGGCTTGCCTGAAAGCTGGAACGTGAAAGAGAAATCTTTCGCGGGCAAGGCAGGAGTCAGCCGAGGTCATAGTACTGAAACTCGAAAACCCATCGAGCCAGGAAGGACCGAACGATGAAGAACAAGGAGGAGCCTGTGACTTACTCGCGACGAGGGGATGACACTCCGTACTCTCAGCGGATTCATCCACGATCCCGACCGCCGCTGCCCACCGGGCAAGCGCAGGGACATACCGCTGTGGCGTCGGTCAAGCAGCCAGCCTTGAGCTACTTTTCAGAGTGTTTGATGGAAGCGGTTGTCGAACCGACCAACATGGAGCAAGCCTGGCAGAACGTTCGCGCGAACCACGGAGCCCCCGGGGTGCGAGTCGCACTGACCAATATCTGACGGAATCACGCAGACTGAATTCGAGGCGTACCTGCGGCCACGCTGGCCAGAGATTCGGCAGCAACTTCTCGGTGGCACGTACAAACCTTCACCGGTGCGACGTGTCGAAATCGACAAAGCTGATGCGTCTGGGCGTTTCACGACGTCAGGCAATCCGACACGCCAAGAGCCGACAATCGTACTGGCACATGGCCAAAACCATTGCCAGCGGCGTCGGTATGAGTAACGCCTGGTTGGAAGAGCAAGGACTGATTCGCTTAAAAGCACTCTGGGACGAGCTTGCTCCACTTCGACGAACCGCCTGATGCGGACCCGCATGTCAGGTGGTGTGGGGAGGGTCATCCGAGAGGATGGCCCTTACCCGATTTCGCCTGCGATATTTGGATTCACGAACCCGCTCAAACCAGTTTTCTCGATTCCCAGCACCATGAACGAGTCCCAGGAAATGAACGTGAGCCGGTAGCACCTCGTAAAGAGGATAGGTGCGAATTCTGACCGCCCGAACCGATTCGTGAATCGCCGCAAATCCCTCCGGAGAATTCATTATCAAGTCTAATCGCTCATCTAATTTCGCGCGAAATTTATTGCCAGTCGACAACGATATCGAATCGTAATATTCAGCCGCGACTATGAGATCGGCGACAAACTCTGGGCTGAATCGCTCAATCCTAGCCATTATGACGTCGAGATTTATCGACCCGCCGCCACATCTCATCACGATCAATTGCTATCGACGGATCGGCGTCCAATTCTGCTCGTCGGCGATCAATCTCCGCAATCACAGCAGGCGAAAGAACGATCGGCGCGTTTGATTCAACAACGTCGTCCCAAAGTTGCCCTATGATCTCAATTTTCTGATCAATCGGAAGCGATCTAAGTTCTGACATGTCCATGCATTTATATAGCGGCAAGAACTAACGGCCAAGACTGCGATAACAATGTAAAATCACCAATTCAGTCGCATGCAAAGCGACAGAACGAATTGCGATCTATCCGAGTTGGGAGTAAAAAAATATTCAGGTTGAAATTGTGTTTGACGACAACACGGATAGATCGTGCGTTGAACTTTGTCGCCCAACGAGCGGGTTGGAAGTGCGGTCGATGGCCACGGTTTCGTCTTGGGGCGGCTTCTCATGCCCTTGGCGAATTCTATCCGACGGGGGTCTTTTCTGCCAGTTTTCTTCGCTACCCGGCCAGTGTCTGTACCAGTCGGGACGCCACGGTAAGTCGAAAACGTCACGCCACGAGGGACGCTCGATCAGTTGAATCGCCTGCAGGCTCCAGCGGCGGATGAACTCGGCCAGCGGGAGTGTGATGGGAACCTGGGCCCGCTCGTTTACCGGCTACCCCCTTCTCAGTGTTACCGACCGATCACTGGCAGTTGATGGACGTCGACTGGAATCACCGAACAGGCACGCGTCCAGGCTATCCAGCCTCGTTGTCGACTGAAGGGCTGCTGCCACCATTCTGCTCTCCCCCAGTTCGCCGTCGCCGCCGTTTACCCTTTGGGGGTTGGCGGCAGCGGCGAATTGGGGGCACCAACAGCCAGGGCCTGTTCGTGCTTAGCACGGTCGGCCTCTCCGCGTCATTGCCTGCTCGACCGCACCGCTGGAGACCTGCTGCAAACCGCCACCCGCAACCAACAACAGCCACCGCGCTTCATTCACGCGATGTCAAATGCTTATTGGTTAGCTCGCTTGATGAAGTTATCGTGCCGGGGTGACGTCATCAATGTCTTGCGATTTTTCACGATCCAGTGGGAGGCGGACGACATCCTTGGCGTCGAAGTCGAGTTTCTTGAAGTCGATCTGCCGCACTCGACGATTGTGCATCGTGTGGTACTGTAATACCAGGTTCTTGGTGTCGTAGACGGTCGTCCAAATCGTAGAACTACGCATCCCCTCTGGATTCGAATCCCCCGACCCTTCGGCCGACGCACCGACAGAGAGGTTGAAGTTGTCGAGGATTCGGAACATTTCATACATCGTTTCTTCGCCGTCTGGGGTCTCGCGAGCCGTCGCCGCATAGGAAGCTGCACGTAAGAATCGCGAGGGCGAAGAGAGGTCCCCAGGAATACCGAACAGCCGGTTTCCTCCGCCGAACTTCAACGATTTCAAGTCCTCAGCCTTTCGATGGGGAAGCGGCGTGTCCAAGTTCGTGTAGTTGAGCAGGTTCCCGATGTGCCAATCGTAGTTCGGGCCATTCGTGACAACGCCCAGCGGTGCTTGGTGTATCGTCGTAACTCCTTGGGTAAATTCAAGCACGAACGCCTTACCGGTGCTATCGGTGACAATCATGTGCAACGGCGGAACGCCGCCAATTTCCTTGACAACGCTGCCGCAGATCACCACGTCTCCCAAGGCCTTCCGCACGTCGTCAGTGGACGCACATGTTGTTAACAGGTAAGGGCATACCGCCAGGATATCCAAAGTTTTGGCCGCGTTGCCTGCGTCATACTTCGGGTACTCCGCAAACCCTTCGTGGTAGAAAAGGTTGACGCATAATCCCTTTTCATTCATGCCGTCGATCAAATAGTTCTTTTCCACTACATCGAGTCCGACGGCACCGTACTTGGTTTCCCAGGTCAGCCCTTGTTGACCGTCTGGCGTTGGACTTTGCAACGCAAACCCTCTGGGGATGATGACAACCCGCGAACGAAGGTCAAACGTCCCCCACTCCTGGGTCCGGCCGAACACGACCGCACCATCTTTCGCCCTGAGCGTCAACCCTGTGCAGGCGTAAAGCGGATGACCGAGTAGGTTGATTAACGCGATCCCAGCCAGGATGAGACCAAGTTGTTTGCGAAACGTGTGCATATTGAATGACCTATTTGAGAGCGAACGTCCCGCATCACGGGGCGGCGGGAGTTGATATTGATTTCAAAAATCCGCTGGCCACCGCCGCTCCCGTTCACCGCTTTGTCCAAGAAAGCCGCTGCGCGGCGTAGTTCTCGAACGTGTAAAACCTGGGGCATGATCTCTCTTTTGAAAACCTGTTTCTTCAAAAGGGACCAGCATGCCGACGTACAACAATCTACCATCGCCCAGCCAGTACTTCAAAGGAAAATGGTATCGCCAGCTGATGGAAGATCTGCAACTGGCCGGTAAAGCAGGTGGCAAGCCAAGGGGACGGTCTATGGTTACGTGCGGGCCGTTCGGAAACTGGCGGACTTCTGCCACAAACCGCCGCACACGATCGACCGGGCGGACCTCCGCAAGTTCCTGTTGCACCAGATCATCGAACGGGAAGTGGCTGCCGGTACCCAGCGCGTCCTGCTGAGTGGCATCAAGTTCTTCTTTCGCTCGACCTGCCCCCGTGATTGGGATGTCCTCGATAAGACCAAGCTCAACTACATCAAGTCCCTGCCCGAAGTGATCACCCAGCCCCAGGTCTTCCAGATCATCGACGCCAGCCAAACCCGGCGAATGAAAACCTTCATCTGGACCACCTACACCCTGGGACTGCGGATCGGAGAAGCGATCCACCTGCAAGTCGGTGATCTCGACAGTCAGCGAATGATGATCCACGTCCATCGCGGCAAAGGGGCCAAGGATCGCTACGTGCCGCTGCCCCAAACGACGCTCGCTGCCCTCCGCCTGTTCTGGAAGACGCACCGCCATCCCCGCTTCCTGTTCCCCGCCGAAGGTCGCGATCATCAGGATGGCTCGACCGCGTCCAACGCGATGAGCATCGGCACCGTTCAATCGGCCTTCAAGAGAATCACCCGGGAGTTGAACTTTGGCAAGAAAGTTTCCTGCCATACGCTGCGTCACTCCTACGCCACCCATCTGCTGGAAGCGGGCGTCAGTCTCAAGGCGATCCAGCAGTACCTCGGGCACAGTAGCCTGCAGACCACGCTGGTTTACCTGCACCTGACCGAGACAGCCGAAACCCGAGCACGCCAGGCGATCGAGAAAATCTTCCGCCGGCCGTAAGCGAAGCGGAAGCCGCGATGCCTTCGGTTGCCGACGCGCTGCGCCAGCACGCCCCGGCCATTTGGCAGACGCTTTCGACCTGCCAGCAGAAAGTCCTCTCCTGCATCATCCGCTGTCGCACCGGTGCCCTCGGGGGTGTCCACTACCGGTGCGACGGCTGTGGTCGCGAACACTGGGTGGGCCGCTCCTGCGGCAATCGTCACTGCCCGAGCTGCGGTCACGAGAAGACGCAAGCCTGGATCGAAAAACAGTCCGCCAAGTTGATGCCGGTTCATCACTTTCTGGTCACCTTTACGGTCCCCAGGGAGATCGGTTCGGTGCTGCGCGCTTGTCAGCGTCAAGGGTACCGTTGTCTGTTCGATGCCAGTAGCCAAAGCATCCGCGACGTCGGTGCGGCAACCAAAAGCTTAAAGGACTGCCAGCTTGGGTTCTTCGGCGTGCTGCACACCTGGGGCCGCGACCCGGCCGTCTATCATCCCCACGTTCATTACGTCGTACCCGGCGGCGGAGTGAAGCTCGATCAGCACGGCCGCGCCGTCTCGTGGCAAAGCACGCCGAAGAACTTCCTGTTTCACCATGACACGTTGGTTCGAGTTTACCAGGCGAAGCTCGCCGACGAGCTGCGTGCTTGTGAGCTGTACGACCGCGTCCCGGCATCGGCTTGGGACAAGAAATTCGTCGTCGACATCCAAGCCGTCGGACACGGCATCGCCACTTTGAAATACTTGGCCCCATACGTGCATCGCGTTGCCCTGAGTGACAAGCGGATCGTGGCCGTCGAGGACTCATCGGTCACCTACACGGTGCGTCCCTCGAAATCCAAGTCCACGGTGACGCGAAACGTCCCAGGCAAAGCGTTCGTGCAAGGCTTCGCTCAGCACGTGCTTCCGGCTGGCTTTCAAAAGATCCGGCATTACGGTTGGATGAGTCCAAACTCGAAGATCGGTCTTGATGAGGTGAAGTGGCTGGTGTGGCTGTTCTTGGGTTGGACCTTCTGGCTGGCCAGCGGCCACGCGCCGCAGGCGAAACCACTCACAACACCGCTGCGATGCTCGGACTGCGGCGGCGAGTTACGGGTGGTCGAGGTGACGTATGATCCGATCGCCTGTGACAACGACCGAGCCCTCGGATACTTCGACAGCGGATAATGGCAACTGCGATCACCCCACCAATCAATTCAATCGAAACGTCACCGGGAAGGCGTCCGCTGGAGTTCTGTACCGAGCCGATCGAAGTCGCAACAAAACCTGTTGTCACCCATCACTCGACCACAAAAAACGGCATGGTAAACCACTTCCCGCGAGCGATTGAGTCAAACCCGCTTCATCAATTGACGCGACTCCCAGTCGTCACGGCCCGAGCGTCGAAGCAAAACCCATACGTTTGATCGAGACACCGCACACGCTCAACCGGGCTTCTTGAACAAAGCCCTTGAACATCGGCTCGTTCCTCGCGATGTCAAAGGCTTACTGGTTATCCCGGCAACATCGGTATGCAGTCAATCAGTTCGAAGCTTGGTATTCGACAACTTCGGAAATTCCGAATGTTTTCAGCAGCAACGTGCAAAACATCGCAAACAGGACCCCGAATATACCAAATACGGCGTCCAGAATATCCGGTGTATTAAGTATCCACACGAACGACTCGATAATCAAATTGAGGACAATTGCGACAGAGAAAAGCCAGACAAAAGGCATAACGTTTAGCCCACGCAAAAGCCAGACGAATGAAATCAAGAGAACGATTTCAAACGTGATTACGAAATTGGAAATGTGTGCGTAGAAATCTGGAACAACCGCAATTACGAATTCAGGTCGCAACTCTCCTCTGGTTCTTCCCATAAAAAGGAAAGTGCAAACGACACCCAATCCAATCAAGCAGACAATTGCCGACCCAGTTGGACGGTATTTCAATTTCAATGATGAGCCATCTTGTTTCAAAGGTCTTGCCAAAGGTTGGTTCAGTGGCATCCTGCAAGTATTTCGCAGATCCTCACTGGGCGGGATAACGTTTGCGTTCACCCGGCCGCCGCGACTGACGTTGGCTTCATGACTCACGCCATCGGCGGCTCGGCGTGCAACGCCTGGTTCTGTCGCGTTTCCCTACGGTTTGTCAATTCGTTCGATCCAAAACATCATACCATCCGTTGGTTGCATATCCACGGTCACCCCACCTGGAACCAGTTTTCCTTTGCGGAAGTTCAACAGAATCAGCGCCCGTCGTTGTCAGCTGTCACTGTTTTGTTCTTGCCGAGGACGTTGACGGACCAATGGACGAAGGAGCCCGTATCTAGCCAAGCAGGAGGATCTTCTATGGGCCGCGTGCTTCCACGACCGGGAACATCTGTCTTGATTTGCCATTGCCCCTTGGCGTCCTTGAATATGCCGAGCGAGAACACAAATGACGTGGCACCAGCGAGCGGCTTTGCGTATTGGTCAATGAAGGCGTGATCATCGCTAGTTGATGTTGAAGGCAATCCGGATTCTGGGATCTGCTCGAAAGAATGCCGCAGCCTATAGGTACCTTCATCCGGTAGCTGAATCCGCCATCGCCATTGCATAGGACCGTAAGTTGGCAATGCGATAGCGTGAATCTGCGATTCGTCATTGACCTCAAGAACAGCCAAATCATTCCGCAGCGTTGTCAGTTCAGATCTAACGTAAGAGAGCTCGCGTGAGGTCTTGACGTGCGAGATCCCGCCAGCGATGAGCGCTGTAAACAACAGCAGCGTTGCGACTGTGAATTTCGGCTTTGGCTTCAATCGCGCACCTTGAGTGAAGTGTCTATCAGCGACAGAACGTCTAAATTAACCGGGTCGGGACGAAAGACTATGACATCAAAACCCGCGTTATTCCCGACTCCGGTTCAATTTTTTGTTATCTGCCGATTTATTTCAGAAAAAGTGTGTGTAGAGTATTTACGACTGCCGAAACAGTGTGTATACTTAGGACATGACAACAACACAACCCACACTGAAAGACGAAACAATGAACATGAACACACGCGGCTCGCAGTTCGGTAAATTCGACATCACAACCAGCACGCTGCTCGGCGGCCAGTATGTTGTTGAGGGACATTGGGCAGAGTGGCACGCAGAACGCGGCGGAATGTATCAAGTAGTCGATTTGAGCGACGGAACGACAGCACAGAAGTTTGCCGACGAAATGGAGTTGATTACCCGACACGCCGACAACAGCGATCTGGACCGCGAATACAGCGAACTGGCAACAGCAAAGAATCATGCATTCGGTCAAATGCAGTTGGAGTTGGCAGAATGAGCGAACGCAGAAACGTCACGCAGCCTGCCGATTGGTGGGCTGCGTTTGAGGCTCAAGCAAGGGTGGACGGTCAAACGCTGTCCGAGTGGGCGGGCGATTGCATGCGGGCGAACCTGCCGAAAGACGTTGCCGCGGGATTGTCGGAGCGACCACCAGCCAACAGGCCGAAGAAACCGAAAGACGAAGGCAGATAACGGCGGCGGTAACGGGGCCGCCGCCAATAAACTTTGATTTCAAAACTCGCGTCATCGGCGGCGCCCGTTCACCGCATGGTTATTTGGCAGGATCGGGGGAAATGTCAAGTGTTCCGATTTGTTCACCGGTCGTTGCACTCACGATCTGGCCAGTAGTCAAAATCAGCCTTGTTCCTCGGTTGACGCAAACCGAAATCGGCCGCGTCGGGAAGTAGCGTTTCAGTCACGATTTCTCCGTTGTGGCGACCAAGAGACATCAGCGTGAACGGGCCGCCCATTCTCGTCAGGGCCACGTAACCGCCGAGAAACGCTTTGAATCTTCGTTGTAACGCAAATCCAATGCATGGACGCCATCCATAAAAGGTCGTTCCCAGACCTCTTTCCCGGATTCCAGATGATAACACGTCACCGGCCCACCACTTTCTGAGATACACATAAACTCGGGCGCAAATGCGTAATCGAGTACGGCGAATGTTTTGCGTTTCACGGTGGCAACATGTTTGAATCGTTGGTTCGTAATTCGTATGTCCCGTTCTATTTGGTCAATTACAAGGCGTTCGTCGTATGGGCTCTCAATTACGTCTTTTGCACCGTAAAGATCCTTTTTGAGCCAAGTAAAACGAATCGTTTCACCGGTCCGAACGTCAAATTGGGAGACAATTCCGCGATGGTGAGAGCAAAACAGAGTGTCTCCATCCAGCGAGAACCTGACTTTCTGGACTTCGTCAACATCTGTTCTCTGCCATATTTCGCTTACCGTGAACATCGGCGAGCGTTACACTGTTGTTGTCGTACGACGCGATCGCACAGAACGCGCTGTTGGGATCGATCGCTAGTCGCGACCCGCCGAAATCAAGGTCGGTGTCGAATTTAGAAACACGTGCGCCGGTAGTAAGGTCAACGATGTGGACGACTCGCTTGAATTCGCCAAAGGCGATTGTGGTGCCATCGTATGTTGTCGCAAGGTGCCGAAATTGTTTCCGTGTCTCATCCACATGCTCAAGCCAAATAACGCTTGTGTTCACCGGGCGGCGACGGTGGACTTACCATTTGAAAACGCACGGCTTCGCCGCTCCGTGTGCAACACATTGTTCAAGTAAGCCGCTATCGCGGCGGGGTGATCTTGGCCTGGCCTGATTGTAGCAGGGACGTTGGGCGCTGGCATGTTTCCTTGGTTGTTTTTTTCTCTCTCACCAAGGAGACCTTTCGATGGTCAACTACGATCACCCGCCCAAATCCTCCCGATACTTCGACGGTTCGCTCTATCAGAGAATGAACGAAGACCTGCAGTTAGCAGGTTTTAGCAAACGCACCGTCCACGGATACCTACGAGCCGTCAGGCAACTCGCCGACTGGGCACGGACGCAGCCCGATCGGATCTCCGAGCGGCAGCTCCGAAGCTACTTCCTGTACCTCAAAAACGAAAAGCAATTCGCCTACGGCTCCATCCGAGTCGCCTTCTCCGGCATCAAGTTCTTCTACACACGAACTTGCAAGCGTCCCTGGGAAACACTCGCTACCATGAAGCTCCAGCAGGCCAAGACCCTCCCCGAAGTCCTCACCGTCGACCAAGTCCACGCCATCATCGACGCGTGCCGGGTCGAGCGAATCGCCCTGTTCTACTGGACCACCTACTCCATGGGACTCAGGCTCGATGAGACCAGGAACCTGCAGCTCGGCGATATCGATGGCCAACGCATGATGGTCCACATCCATCGCGGCAAGGGAGTCAAAGATCGATACGTCCCGCTGCCAACCGAAACGCTCCACTGGCTCCGGCGACACTGGGCGACTCATCGTCACCCACGCTTCCTCTTTCCCGCCGAGGGACGCAACCACAAGCAATCCTCGATCAGCAAGACTCCCATTCAAACCAGCACCGTCCAGAAGGCGATTGGCAAGATTGCCCATCAGCTCAACTTCCAGAAGAAAGTCAGCACCCATACGCTGCGGCACTCTTATGCCACCCATCTGCTCGAAGCCGGCGTGTCGCTGAAAGTCATCCAGCAGTACCTCGGGCACAGTAGCCTGCAGACCACGCTGGTTTACCTGCACCTGACCGAGACAGCCGAAACCCGAGCACGCCAGGCGATCGAGAAAATCTTCCGCCGGCCGTAAGCGAAGCGGAAGCCGCGATGCCTTCGGTTGCCGATGCGCTGCGCCAGCACGCCCCGGCCATTTGGCAGACGCTTTCGACCTGCCAGCAGAAAGTCCTCTCCTGCATCATCCGCTGTCGCACCGGTGCCCTCGGGGGTGTCCACTACCGGTGCGACGGCTGTGGTCGCGAACACTGGGTGGGCCGCTCCTGCGGCAATCGTCACTGCCCGAGCTGCGGTCACGAGAAGACGCAAGCCTGGATCGAAAAACAGTCCGCCAAGTTGATGCCGGTTCATCACTTTCTGGTCACCTTTACGGTCCCCAGGGAGATCGGTTCGGTGCTGCGCCTTGTCAGCGTCAAGGGTACCGTTGTCTGTTCGATGCCAGTAGCCAGAGTATCCGCGACGTCGGTGCGGCAACCAAGAGCTTAAAGGACTGCCAGCTTGGGTTCTTCGGCGTGCTGCACACCTGGGGCCGCGACCCGGCCGTCTATCATCCCCACGTTCATTACGTCGTACCCGGCGGCGGAGTGAAGCTCGATGAGCACGGCCGCGCCGTCTCGTGGCAAAGCACGCCGAAGAACTTTCTGTTTCACCATGACACGTTGGTTCGAGTTTACCAGGCGAAGCTCGCCGACGAGCTGCGTGCTTGTGAGCTGTACGACCGCGTCCCGGCATCGGCTTGGGACAAGAAATTCGTCGTCGACATCCAAGCCGTCGGACACGGCATCGCCACTTTGAAATACTTGGCCCCATACGTGCATCGCGTTGCCCTGAGTGACAAGCGGATCGTGGCCGTCGAGGACTCATCGGTCACCTACACGGTGCGTCCCTCGAAATCCAAGTCCACGGTGACGCGAAACGTCCCAGGCAAAGCGTTCGTGAAAGGCTTCGCTCAGCACGTGCTTCCGGCTGGCTTTCAAAAGATCCGGCATTACGGTTGGATGAGTCCAAACTCGAAGATCGGTCTTGATGAGGTGAAGTGGCTGGTGTGGCTGTTCTTGGGTTGGACCTTCTGGCTGGCCAGCGGCCACGCGCCGCAGGCGAAACCACTCACAACACCGCTGCGATGCTCGGACTGCGGCGGCGAGTTACGGGTGGTCGAGGTGACGTATGATCCGATCGCCTGTGACAACGACCGAGCCCTCGGATACTTCGACAGCGGATAATGGCAACTGCGATCACCCCACCAATCGATTCAATCGAAACGTCACCGGGAAGGCGTCCGCTGGAGTTCTGTACCGAGCCGATCGAAGTCGCAACAAAACCTGTTGTCACCCATCACTCGACCACAAAAAACGGCATCGTAAACCACTTCCCGCGAGCGATTGAGTCAAACCCGCTTCATCAATTGACGCGACTCCCAGTGGTCACGGCTCGAGCGTCGAAGCAAAACCCATACGCTTGATCGAGACACCGCACACGATCAACCGGGCTTCTTGAACAAAGCCCTTGAACATCGGCTCGTTCCTCGCGATGTCAAAGGCTTACTGGTTATGGTGCTTTATGAAATCATCGTTGATGCAATTTGCAAGGGCAACGGTTTGTCCAATGCAGGACGACCGACACATTATCAAGTCAGAGTTTCGCGAGGGATGTTTCATTTACCAGTCGTTCGGGCTGGAAGAATCATCGATTTGGCGACAAGTTTGATAAAGCCGCATGTTTCGTTTTTAGCGGACAGCGGTGAAGGAACAGCGGCAGAGTGGGAGCCGCAATACGGCCCGATCCAATTGTGGACGGAGTGTGGCGAAGACTGGCGAGGCGAGACGGAACGCGGTAGCGAAATCGAACCGCGTGCCCATTGGAATTTCGCGTTCGTCGAGGACAAGATTAGCGGACTGGTCGCAATTGGCGGTAGACCGCGAAGACGTGAAAGGCATGTTGTCGCGTGGAGACGTGGACGGAGTGCTTGACGTGTTGTTGCGGTGGGCTGATCGGTAGTCACCAGAACGCCAATGTTCACCCAGTCGCGTGAGTAAACGTGACTTCAAATTGCGGCAACCAACGCGACTTGGGTGCAACATATTGTTAACGTGCCATCCGAGTTACGCTCAAGCATTATTTGAGAATTGAATCTCCATACACCTTGACCAACGCATGGCGGACCGCCCGTGCAAAATGTTTATTGCCCAGATCGTTGGGATGAAGTCCATCATCGCTGTATCGTTGGGATGGATCAAGGCACATACCGGGCGGGATAATCGGACTGTTGAATACGAAGCTGCGAATTACAGAATCGTTAATCAACTGCAAATCGTATTTTGCGGCAAGTTCCCGCTCCAATCCTTCATACGGATCAGAGACAAATCCGCGTGGGATTTCGACGAGTATGACCACGATATCCTGTTCAAGAAAAGCCTCAATAAGTGTTTCCAAATTGGATCTGGTTGCGGAGCGAGGTTTCTTGTCGGCGTTGTAATCGTGTCCACCGAGTTCGATTACGACCAGTTGTGGATTGGCCGCCAGAATTTCCGGAATCATCTTTATTCCGTCGTCCGTCTTGATTCCATTGACGCCAAAGTCCACAACCGGAACCGAGATCAGTTTTTCAAGCTCCTGCGGGTATCCGTAATCTGTCAATGAATCTCCGAGACACGCGATTGGACGCTTATTAAGCGTTAATTCACGAGATGTATTCGAAGCAAACCTCCGGGTTATGCCATAGCTGGTTGTTGCCGCAATCAATACAAGTGCAAAGATTGCCAGCCGTTTTCGATCAACAGTCTCAGGTTTCCGGCGAATCTCTCGCCAATCAAAAAACGCGACAACGAAGAACAGAATTGAGAGAATCCAGAATTCAGCTGTGTAGCCGGGGCGTTTGATTGCGATGATCAAGACACACCCCGCCAGCCAAGGCCACATAGGTTTCTTAAAGGCTTTGGCAATCAAGGAAAGAACGAGCCAAATTGATGCCATCCAGTGCAAATGGGCTGGGAAAGTGATTAGCGATCCGAAGACCAGGACAATCACACCAACATTAATGGCGATTCGTTTCATTAGATATGGGCGTACTCCCGTTCAGGCACGATAACGGCAGTGATCACCGAGCCGCCGCGGTAATCGTTGCTTCAAAACACGCGTTGTCGGCGGCTTCGCGTGCATCACATTGTTCAAGAAAGCCGCTGCGCGGCGTAGTGTTTTAGTTTGGGCGAACACAAGTTCGCCCTGTCATGATTTCTCTTTTTGCTCGAACAAAGGAGAGATCTCATGGCGAACCATAATTTACCAGCTTGCGGCAGCTTCTTCAAAGGAGAGCTTTATCAGCGGATGCAGGATGACTTGCATTTGGCGGGCATGGCGCAGCGAACCATCCACGGCTACCTGAGATCCGTCAGGCAACTGGCCGACTTCTGCCGACAATCCCCCGACCAGATCAGCGAACAACAGGTCCGGCAATGGCTGATTCATCTAAAAGTCGATCGGCAATATGCCTATGGTTCGCTGCGAGTCGCCTTCAGCGGCATCAAGTTCTTCTATACCCGGACCGTGCGGCGTGACTGGAAAGTCCTGTCCCAAACCAAGCTGCAAATCGTCAAGGCACTGCCCGAAGTCCTGACACGAGATCAAGTCCATCAGATCATTGATGCCTGCACCAGCCTGAGAATGGCCACGTTCTTTTGGACCGTTTATTCCCTGGGCCTGCGGATCGAAGAAGGCCTGAATCTGCAAGTCGGAGACATCGACAGCCAGCGAATGATGGTTCATATCCACCGCGGTAAAGGCGCCAAGGACCGATTCGTCCCCTTGCCGACTTCCACCCTCGGGCGGCTGCGTGATTACTGGAAGACCCATCGCAATCCAAGATTGCTGTTTCCGGCAACCAATCGCAGTCGGCATGCCAGTGACGATCGGACCGCCCATGCGACAGCCACCGCCACAACCGTGATGAGTGTTACTTCTGTCCAGCGGGCCATCAAGCTAATCGCCGAGCAGTTGAACTTTGGCAAGAAAGTCTCGACCCACACCCTGAGGCACTGTTACGCTTCGCAGCTACTGGAGCGAGGTGCCAGCTTGAAGGCAATCCAGAAGTTGCTGGGGCACAGCAGCCTGCAAACCACCATGGTGTATCTGCATCTGACCGAAACGGCAGAGGCCAACACCCGGACGCTGATCGAGCAACTGTTTGTTCGGCCACCGCTGGGCAGCGGCAGCCCCGGCAACCAACGGTCCAGGCGAAAGCCGAAGTAGATGCCGACCGTTGCCGATGCACTGCGGCAGCATGCCCCGGCTTACCTGCAAAAGTTCGCTGATCGTGTACCGCTGGGACACCGCAAAGTCCTCAGCTACATCATGCGGTGCCGAACGGGTCAACTGGGAAGTGTGGTTTACCGCTGTCGATCCTGTCAGTCACAACACTGGGTCGATCGAGCCTGTGGCAATCGCCACTGTCCCCATTGCCAGCAGCAGAAGACTTCGCTCTGGCTGGCCCGTCAGACCGGCAAGCTGCTCCCCGTGCAACATTTTGTCGTGACGTTCACCGTTCCGGGGGAACTGCGGTCGCTGCTCCGCGCCAATCAAAGGCCGGCTTACGACGCCATCTTCAAGGCTGGCAGCCGAACGATTCAGAGCTTGCTGACCAATCCCCGGAACCTGGGCAGTCGGCAGATTGGATTCTTCGGCGTGCTGCATACCTGGGGGCGGGACCTGAAAGATTATCATCCGCACGTGCACTTCGTCGTGCCTGGTGGCGGAGTCAGCCAGGACGGTGGACGCTGGCTGCAGGTAAAGCCGGATCAGCTGTTTCACCCCCGTCCGGCAAGGATGTTGTACAAGAAATTGCTGGTGGAGGAACTTCGCAAGGCCGGACTCTATGATCAGATGCCTGATGGTGTCTTGAAAAAGGACTGGGTGGTCAACATCAAGCCAGTCGGAAACGGCCAGGCGGTGCTCAAGTACCTGGCACCGTATATCTACCGAGTCGCTATCAGTAACCATCGTATCGAGTCGGTCGACGAACGGGGTGTCAGCTACCGGGTCAAACCGAGCGGCAGCAGGCGTTGGGTCCAGTGCTGGGCCAGCGGCGAGCAGTTCGTGCGTGGCTTCTGTCAACACATTCTGCCTTCGGGTTTTCAGAAAGTGCGTTACTACGGCTTCATGAGCCCCAACGGCAAACTGAAGTTGGAAAAGGTTCGCTGGCTGGCCTGGCTGTGGCGCGGTTGGACGTACTGGCTGTGCCCGCTGGAAAAGCCATCCATCGCAATCCCACCAGGACCTGTCTGCCGAAAATGTGGAGGCCCGCTGGCACTGCTGATCGTTACTGGGCCGCAGGGCCAGGTCATCTATCGCCCACGAGTTTCCACCCGAGGACCGCCATGCCCAGCTTGATGCAACAACCCGCAATCGATTCGAAAAACGTCAGCAGCGTCGTCCCTGCCCGTACGCGCCAACCGTCAAATGCACGAAGAAAACAGTCCCCGCAAGAACCAGCTGGCTTGACCTTATGTGCCTCGCCGAACCACATGCTTGGTCAGCCAAGCCAGCATCACGACCAGCGGTATGTTCCAGCGGCAAGGCAAAGTGCAGATCTTTGAAGCAAATCCCAAACCTGCTCTAACGCCAACGGGCTTCTTGAACAGAGAACTTGAACATCGGCTACGTTCGTCCCTCACTACGCGATGTCAAATTCTTATTTGTTAT
>CAWKOT010000005.1:0-100906 GCA_963851305.1 Pirellulaceae bacterium
CGTCTGGATCCCGGACGCGGCGTTCACAGATGGCCGCCTTGGCCATACTGTCGGGCATCTCGCTGGTGCAGGCGGGTCTTGGTTTTCTGATGATTCTCGGCAAGGACGTTTAGTGCGAGTCGCACCAAGCCACATTCACGCCGCCGATGGTGCGGTATATTACCTCCTCACCAACTATTCGAGAATTTCGCCGCGCCCGTGGCTTTCTTGCATCAGATGTCACACGCGGCCGACGCGTGAACCTGTTATTTCTGTTGATGAGCTTCGGCGCATGGAACTCGACAATGACATCCCGACCGACACCTCCCTTTGATCTCGGATCAGCCCACTTGCGTGTGGCCCGGCCAACGGACCGCATGGAGGAAGTGCTGACCTTCTATTCCAAGGCACTTGGATTCAAACTTTTCGGCAGATTCAAGGATCATGACGGGTTTGACGGGATTATTCTTTCGCATGAGGGAGCGGGATACCATCTTGAATTCACCCGAAAACACGGACACACGGCGGGCTCGGCCCGTCCAGGGATCATCTCCTGGTGTTCTACGTTCCTGGCCTTGAACAGTGGCGGGAGGCTGTCGCTCGCGTCGAGTCGTTTGGGTTTTCTCCTGTTGTGCCGTGGAATCCTTACTGGACCAGGCACGGTCGAACTTACGAGGACCCAGACGGATATCGCGTCGTCATTCAAAACACCCGGTCTCCCACGGTTCCAATTGCGAACGATCGCCGCTCGTAATTCGCCACCCAATTTTGTTGTGTTGTCCTTTGAATACGTTATCGTTAATGGGCATTGAAGCGGAACAAGTCATATTCCCGACAAAGCAATATCAGAATTCAAGGTGTTTCCAATGAATCGTTTTGTCTTGGTTTGTGCAATGTTGGTCGTCGCCTTGGTATCGTCTTCTGTCCCTGCACAGGATTCCGGTTCTGCGGTTTTGAAAAAGCTGGAAGCGTTCGCACGCACGTTTGGTTACGTCCGATACTTTCATCCCAGCGATCAAGCCGCGCTCGTGGATTGGGATGCGATGGCCTATTTCGGAACTCAGGAAATGTTGAATTCGAACGAAGACGAATCGCTTCAACAATTAGTCGAACGCCTGTTTTCGCCAGTCGTTGTCGATTTGGAAATTTATTCAGGCAAAGCCAAACCGCTTCCGGAAACTCGCAAAGTTCCCGCCGACCAGATTGTCGCCTGGCAGCACGTGGGTGTTGGCTTTGGCAAGCCAGGGTTGTACCGCAGTGTTCGAATCAATCGCGCACGACAAATTGATCAACCGACGGCCGGTCCGTTTGGAAACGTGCTGACCAGCATCGCTGCGACGGAGCTGCGCGGCGAGAAAATTCGTTACCGTTTTGACGCCAAAGTTGAACAAGGGAACTGCCGCTTGCAAGGTTGGTGGCGCGTCGATCGAGACAACAAACGTCCGGGCCTGTTTGAAAACATGGGCGATCGCCCGATCCGCGCCAAACAGTGGAAGAAATACGAATTAACTGGAACGGTGGACGATGACGCGGACCGTTTGACGTTGGGAGTCATGTTCGTTGGTACCGGCTCCGGATTAATCGATAACGTTCAACTGGAGAAAAATGTTGATGGCCATTGGCAGCCAATTCCTGTCTCCGACCCCGATTTTGAAACGAGCGAAGATCAACCCGTCGGCTGGACGCAAACCGTCGATGGCTATTCGATGGAATTGGAAACGGAAGACGTGTCCCACGGCAAACAAGCGGTCCGAATTACCCGCGGGAGCAAAATGGAAAAAGCAAAACCGTTGTTTGATCGCGTCCCGGAATTAGGCACCGTCGTCGATGCCGAAATCGCGCCGGATTTGCGGCTGAGGATGCCGCTGGCGTTGCCGGTCGAATCGCGATATCAGCCCGGCGATGACGGGGCGACCGATGCCTGGATCGACAAGATCAATGCAACCCCCACCGATGGTGCGGATCAAAAAGTCGCCAGCCTGGCCAACGCCATTTTGCTGTGGAACGTGTTTCAGCATTTCTACCCCTATTTCGAACAAGTCGATACGGATTGGGATGCGACGCTTCGGACCGGGCTGAAAAACGGACTGGCCGCCAACGATCGTCAAACGGCCACGCAGAATTTGAAATGGATCGTCGCTCAACTGCACGATGGCCATGGGATGGTATTCGACCCACGGGCAGATCGTGGATTGGCGGCGGTCAAATTTGAATGGATTGAAGACCACTTGGTCGTAATGGCCAGCGATAACGACAATTTTCAAGTCGGAGATATCGTCGTCGATATCGACGGCCAACCGAGTGACGATTTTCTGCAACAGTCGGAGGAATACATATCTGGTTCTCCGCAATGGAAACGGCACCAAAGCACGCGGCTGTTGGCTCAGGGCTCACAGCCTAAAATGCTGCGGCTGGACCGTGATGGCGAACCGCTTTCGGTCGAATTGACTTATGACGCCGAAAAACCGGCTGCGGTGGATCGTGGCGAAGTCTGCCGCGTCGAAGTCGATGCCGACGACGATACGGAAGACGTTTGGTATATCGACATGGGGCGTGCCGAGCCGAAAGACATTAACGACAAGCTGAAACAATTTTCCAAGGCGAAAGGAATCATACTCGATTTCCGCGGCTACCCGAGAGGGACTCAGTACCTGTTTCAATTCATGAGCGACCAGCATTTACAGTCGCAGAAATGGCAAGTGCCCCATCAGATTCTTCCGGATCGAATGGACATGGCCGAAATCGAAACGATGGGCCGCTGGGAAATGCCGCCGCGCAGGCCACGTTTCTCCGGCAAGATGGTCTTCATTACCAATGCATCGGCGATCAGCTACGCCGAAAGCTGCCTGGCCATCGTGGCGAATTATAAATTGGGTGAGATCATCGGATCGCCAACGGCGGGAGCGAATGGCAACGTGAATCCGTTCGAGCTGCCGGGCGGTTACCGCGTCATGTGGACGGGAATGCGAGTCATGAATCACGACGATTCTCAGCACCATGTTCGCGGCGTCCAGCCCACGATTCCAATGCAACCAACCATCGCCGCCATCCGAGCCGGTCGCGATGAGCTGCTGGAAAAAGCGATCGAGCAAGTCAGTAATTCGACGAGGGAAACCACAGAAACAGCAGGGCAGTAAGAGACGGGATGTTCAAAGGGCAAGTGAACGTGCGCAGAAACTGCAAATGTAGACGGAACGTTCCCCCACCGGCCGGTGGGACGAGGCGCACGAGTATTCGTGGTATTCGTGGCGGTCGCTTCCGTTTCGAAGTCGGCCAGGCAAGGGCCCGCAAGGCGTATCTCGACAACTTGCCAATATCAATTGGCTCCCCCCTCGGCGGTGAGCCGGAATGAAGCCTGCAATTCGCCCGTCGAGGAGGGCTTCTGTCCAAGACTCACGGTAACCCAAGCTACCACCAGCAGCATCCCAATGACTGGTTGCACACCGATCCCTTCTGCAAATTCCGCAGCGATTTGCTGTGGAATATCGGCAATCCGGTTTACACTGACACTTTGTCCAGCTTGGAAATGGCGTTGCCAAAATTCAGATTTTCAATACGCGTGATGCTACTGGCGATTCTATTCACCGCTGGTGCGCTGTTCGTTTGGATTAACACCACATTCAGTTTCCATAGCGATTTGTCGAATTGGCCGCAGCATATTCCGCCGCAACTCGAGGGCCGACGAATCCACCTTGTTCACGCAGGCGATTCATCCGAGCCATTTGCAACCTACGTGAAAATCTTGTCCGTCGATTTGCAAGACGTATCCGATGCGAAGATTACGGTCAGACTGAAGCCTTGGCAGAAGTGGAAGGTAATCCGTTCGGGACCCCAGCACGCCGAATGGTATTGCCCGCCCTTCGCCCGAGGGGGGGCGATTTCCAGATAGCTTTGTGGTTTCGCGTTGTCGCCGATTCCTCAATTCCTTTTGAAGGCAGATTGATCACCAACACGAAAATGACGCCGATTGACCATGTTTTCGCGGTAATCGAGAATTGCTATAGCTCGCAGGCTGTTGAAAGGTGGTGTTACTCAACGGAGACAGGCAGCAGATGAAGAAACGTTTGCGCAAAAAGCGTCGTCTGGGTGAGTTCCGCGAGTACTGTTTTGAATTGACCTTCGAAATTTCGTCGTCGCTCAGCGAAGAACAGGCTGATTCCTTTACGGACGCGTTCATTGATATGATGGAAGCAAGTGGCCTTCAATATGGCGGAGGTGGATTCCGTATCTGGTCTGGTATGGTGCAGGTTCCGTATCGAGGATCCGTGACCGCAAACGATCGCCAAGAGGTGATTGAGTGGCTCGATCGACATCCGGATATCCAGCGCGCAAGTGCCGGGCCTCTGCTAGATGCCTGGCACGGATGGTCCTGACGTTGGTACACAACTTCCGTTTCACGTTCCCTGGCGTCGCAGATTCCGATTCCCATCTTCTTGTACCTTAGGCAAAGTCACATGTTCGCTAAAACCGTTGCTGTTGCCATTGTTCTGGTCATTTTTTCCAGAGGCGCAGATGCTCAGCAGACTCAGACCAAATCAACAGTCTTTGCCGAGAATGTGCTTCTTCATGTGGTTCTGCACGAGATCGGACATGCCGTCATTCGGGAATTCGACCTTCCGATCCTGGGGAACGAGGAAACCATGGCCGATGCTTTTGCGACGTGCTACCTGGTGCAATACCTGCCAGATCGAGCGATTGATGTTCTCAATGCCCGAGTCACGTCCCTGCTGATAGAGGCCGGCGAGGTACCTCGCGAACAATGGACGGTTAGGGGTGAGCACAACAATGATGCGCGTTGCGCGTATCAGATCGCCGCGATTGCGTTGGCGTCCAATGCTGAGGCCTTCAAGCCTCTGGCGAATCAGTTGGGTATGACGGATGCGGAGATCAGGAATGCTGAGGACTACGCCGCCGAGATTCATCGTTCATGGCGACGCGTCTTGAAGCCGCTTTGGATGCCCGAGGGCATGCGGTCCAAGGAAGCTCGCATGCGATACGATCCCAGCGACGATTTGGTAAGCTCGATACGTGATGGGCAACTTCCGGCAGAGATTGAAACGGTGTTAACGCGTTTCGACTGGCATTCTCAAGTTACCGTTTCTTTTGTGCAGGGTGACGGAGGGGCCGGGTGGAAGCGTTCCCAACGCACTATCACGATTCCGACGGAATACATCCGTCGTTTCATTGTACAAGGCGATGGAGCCAGGCGGTGAACCGGAACCGCCGAATTCGCAGATACTGAATTCGGATTCTCTGAGCGGCGGCCCGGTTGCCGCCGACATTGGCAGCCAATGATGCAGATCCGACAGGCCCAATTTCAAGACCGCGACCGGGTGAGAGCCGTTTATCTCGCGGCGTTTTCCGAAGCTGAACGCGAGGAAGTTGCTGGCCTGGCCGTCGATCTGCTGTCAGAAAATACATCCCCCGAGACATTCGCGCTCGTTGCCGAGACGGACCATGAGTTGGTCGGTCACGTGTCCTTCAGTCCCGTGAATCGCACCCATACTGACGACCTGGTCGGCTACATCCTGGCTCCTCTGGCCGTCCGGCCCGAATCTCAGCAGCAGGGAATCGGAGCTGGCCTGATCGAAACTGGGATGGAACGACTGTCATACCTTCAGGTGGACATGGTGTTCGTCTACGGCGATCCCCGTTACTATGGCAGATTCGGTTTTGATGCTGGCATTGCGGCGGGGTACTCGCCGCCGTATAAACTCCAGTACCCGTTCGGTTGGCAGGCCAAGGCGCTGGCAGACCCCCAACACCTTCCATCATCCGTAGGCCTGACCTGCGTCCATTCGTTGATGAATCCGCAACTATGGTGAATTAAACTGCCACCCAATCGGAATTGGACGTGGCGTTTGTGGCATAGACGGAGGCGAATGTCCCACTGGTCCGGCCATGCCATAAGCCGACGTGCAGCGGGCCGGCGTTTTCAGGTTCAACGTCAAGCGCCGCCGCCGCTCGATGGCCATCGTTGGTCCGCCCTGTTTCACTGATATCGAACGACCAATGAAAAACTTGCGACTCATCATTTTTTCGGTCATCCTGCTGGTGCTGTTTTGTATTTCATTTGCCAACAGTCTCTCGGTTGCGACCAATGGGCAGCGCACCACCGCCGTTTGTACGGAGGTTGATCGACCACCCAGGCGTGCGGGCCGTCGGCGAAACTGGCGCTTTACCAGGTACAAATTTCGGTATACCGATCAAGATGGGCAGGTGCATTCTCCAGCGATGCGTTTTGGTGCGTTCTGGCTCAGTCCAGAATCAGGTGAATCTGTGCCGATTATCTATGCGAAAGAATCACCGGATTTGATCTACTTGGACTCGTTCTTCCATGTCTGGATGCTGCCTGCGATCTTGGGCGGAGTGCTAATCCTGATTGTCGTCAAGCGAGTGATTCGGCGTCCCCCCAGCTTCAATAATGATCCCCCCGCCTGAAAGGGAAGTCCTCGTCACGTTACCCAAGGTAAAAGGAAACAGCATTGACCTTCGGAATTTGACGTGGCGTCGTGGGGAGGGACGGAGCCAATGTTCAACTGGGGTAAATGAACGAATTCCGCGACTCGCCGCGAGCTAATGAGGCGACTCCTTCGGGCGCGGGTGCAGATCCGGTCGTGGCGCTCCCAATCCGACCGGTCGAGACCTGATCGCAAGTGACGCGGCCGTCGACAAGCATCGCGGCAATTTCCGCGTCGGTTGGCGGTGGCATGTCGAGGAGCTGGCCAATTGTTTTGCTGGGCATGCCAGGAAACGGGCTCGTTTTCACATTATTTGAACGCCTAAGGTGTTAACCGTACCGCTATATGCACGGGTCCCACGTTATTGGTTCCTGTTGAGGAGCTTTGATGTCGGTAACGAAATCCTACGTTTCTGGTTCCTGTTAGCGTTTAGAGGTCAATTTCATGTTCGATGCTGCTTCCTTGCTGGCTTCCTTGCCAGATCTTTCCAATTTCCAGTACAACCTGGTCGACAACATTTTTTCCATGACGGTGGCGACGATGGGCGCTGCGGCGTTGTTCTTTTTTCTCTCTCGGCCTTCGGTTGGTGCTGCCTATCGACCCGCCCTGATGGTGTCGGGGCTGGTTTGTGCGATTGCCTGTTACCACTATTTTATGATTCGCCACAGTTGGCAGGGTGCCTTCACGTTGGGCGAGACTGGGTATGGCGGCACGGGTGCTTCCTTCAATGACTTTTATCGGTACGCCGACTGGATTCTGACGGTACCCTTGTTGATGGTTGAATTGGTGGTCGTCATGAAACTGGCCAGAGCGGTCGCCACGCCCCTGCTGACCAAGCTGGTGATTGCCGCCGCTCTGATGATCGGTCTGGGGTATCCCGGAGAGGTTATTTCGTCTCCAGACGGCATGACAATGCGTTGGATTTGGGGCATCCTTTCATGTATTCCCTTTATTTACATTCTTTATGTCTTATGGGTGGAGCTAACCAAATCGCTTGACAGTCAACCCGATTCGGCCCGCGGTTTGATCAGTTTCGCGCGGGTGCTTATTCTCATTACCTGGATGGTCTATCCGATTGCCTACTTTCTGGGCAGCACGCCGGCCGCGTTGGAAGCTGCTGCCGGAGGTACTGAGGGAGCCGGTGGGATCGTCGCCCTGCAGGTCGGCTACGCCATCGCCGACATGTTGGCCAAAGCCGGGTTTGGCGTGTTGATTTACTTCATCGCACGTGCGAAGACCCACGACGATCTGGCCAATGGAATTCCGCTGGAAGCATCGGCGACGCCGGCCATGGCGTGATGCGAACGCTTTTTGTGTAAGCCCTCGACGCGTTGATCGGTGGCAGGTTCGGTATCTCGATGGAGGTACGGGCCTGCCACCAGGAAACGCTACCTCTTGTCCTGCGGGTTGAACATGCATTCCGTGATACTCTCCATCGCCGCCGCGCTTCTGTCGGCAGCCAGTTTGATGGATTTGGGAGTAGCACAAGTTAATACGGTGATCGTCGTCGCCTTGGCCATGGGCGTGATTGCGATTGGCCTGCCTCATGGAGCACTCGATTATCATTTCGGGAGACGTCTGTTTGGTTGGCTCCCCGGCGGCGGCTCTTCGGCAGTTTTCTTTATTGCCTATCTCGCTTTGATGGGACTCGTGGTCCTTGGCTGGTACCTTTTTCCAGTCATCACGGTGCTCGGCTTCTTCGCACTGGCCGCTTGGCATTTTGGCGAGGAAGAGGAGGAGCATCACGGCAGTTCGAACCGGAATTGGCTCTCTTTCCTGGCAATGGTAGCACGGGGCGGGATGGTGATCTGGATTCCTGTGGCGTTCCAGACGGAATCCGTTCGGCAGTTGTTGTTGACAATTACTCCGGTGGCAAGTGAGCCGATCGTGGATCAGATCATCGGCATGGTGCTTCTTGCCACGCTGCCTCTGGCCGCATTGACCATTGTCGATCTGATTACTCATCGCCCAGCGCGAAGCCGCGACGATCGACCGGCTACATCTGGAGGTCACGCGGGTTCTCAGATATGGCTGCACTCGCTACGCGTGGTGTCCTTCGCAGCGATGTTCGCCACGGTCCACCCTCTGATTTCCTTTGGCGTCTATTTTTGCGGCTGGCATTCGATTCGGGGTCTCGTGCATTTGCAACAGGAATTTGGGGGAAGCTGGAAAAGGTTCGTGTTGAATCTGGCTCCGATGTCGCTGTTGGCTGCTTTGCTGTTCGGGCTTGGGTTCGCCATTTTTCAATCCCGTCAGGAAGTGTCACCGGCGGTTCTCAGAACCGTTTTTATTGGGCTTAGCGCGGTAGCCGTTCCGCATTTGTGTCTGCACTTGTTGCTGGAATGGTTTCCGATGGACGAACAGCCCGAGCCGACGGGGACAACGTCATGAAATCGAGCCAGCCCGCGACCAGAGGCTACGATTACATCCTCGTCGGAGGTGGACTGCAGGCCGGCCTGCTGGCCATGGCTTTGAATCATCATCAGCCTTCAGCATCCGTGCTGATCGTTGAAAAGAACGACCGGCTGTGTGGCAATCACACCTGGTCGTTTCACGTGAGTGATATTCCCCGGACAGCTTCGGCCTGGATCTCGAAGATAGGACAACGACGTTGGGAAGGCTACCGCGTGCAGTTTCCCCGTTGGAGTCGCGTCGTGCGGCTGCCCTACGCTTCGATTGCTTCCGAGAACTTCGCTGCGACGCTTCGGAGTCTGGCGGAGGTTGGCAAGATTGACATTTTGACGGGCGTTCAGGTGACCGATGTTGCTCCCGACTTGGTGATCGCCGACGACGGACAGCGTTACGCAGCTTCACTGGTCATCGATTGTCGAGGCGGTGACGTGAAGGCATTTGAGTCGCAATGCGGTTACCAGAAGTTTTTCGGGTTTGAAATTGAGCTGCAGCAGGGATGCTGGCCCGATGATCTGCCGGTGCTGATGGACGCTGACCTTCCTCAATTCGATGGTTTTCGTTTCATGTACGTGTTGCCCATGAATTCACGCCGAATCCTGCTGGAGCAGACGCGATTTTCTGATGTGGCTGATGTCAACCGCAGTGAGTTCCTGAACGATTTGCAACAGTACCTGGATCAACGAAATGTGGGCCGCTGGCAAATTGCCCGCGAAGAATCCGGTTGTCTGCCGATGCCCTACGGTAGACAGGCGATGCCGTCGGCTCAATCACCTCTGGCAGGCGGCTACGCTGGGGGCTGGTTTCATGCAGCAACCGGTTACTCTTTGCCGCTGGCAGTACGCCTGGCGGACACGATCGCAAGCGTATCACCCCAGCAGGCTGCCGACGAAGTCGCCAAACTGGCTCTTCGCCAACAATTCCAGGCGAGATTCTCCCGGTTTTTGAACCGCATGCTCTTTCGGATGGTCCAGCCGAATAAGCGGTGGCAGATTTTCCGCCGCTTCTATCGCGTCCTGCCGGAAAAATCCATCGAGCGTTTCTACGCTCACCGTTTTCACCAGTTGGACGCCATGCGGCTCGTCTTCGGCGTGCCCCCTCAAGGTCTGACCCCCATTCGTTTCTTTGATTCATTCCGAGCAAGGCCATGTCTCACAACAGCAGCCTGAAACAGAACTCTAATTCCCGCCCGGCGGCCAGTGTTCCGCTGGAAACGGTTCAAAGTGTCTCCCAGGAATTGTGGAACCAGGGTCTGTTTGACCCCCTGAACAGCTTCCTGCAACGTCCGGGCAAGAGGATCCGGGCCGAACTGGTTGAATGGTCGTATCGTCTGGCGGGAGGAACCGGTTCCGTTCCTGCTGAACTGCAAAAGTTCATTGAACTGGTCCATGCTGGTTCCCTGGTTGTCGACGATATCGAGGATGGTTCGGAATTCCGTCGTGGCGAGCCGGCGCTGCATCGCCAGTACGGGCTGCCGATTGCCCTCAACGCCGCAAACTGGATGTACTTCTCCGCCTTCGAAAACCTGACCGGCCTGGCAGTCAGCGAAGTCAGGCAAGCCCGGATTCTTCGCCTGGCCATCACGACCATCCGCCGTTGCCACGAGGGCCAGGCGATTGATTTGGCCGCCAAAGTAGACGAACTGGATATCTCGCAGATTGAACCCACGGCCAGCCAGATTACGCAACTCAAGACGGCAGGTTTGACCGCGTTGGCGGCTGGTCTGGGCGCGATGCTGGCTGGTGCGTCGTCGGAGATCTGCGGTACGCATTCTGCTTTTGCCGCCCATCTGGGTGTCGCCTTGCAGATGCAGAACGACCTGGCCGAATTGACGGATTTGGCCCGTCACCAGGGTCGCAGTGACGACATGCAAAATGCGAGGGTCACATGGCCGTGGGCGTGGGCCAGTCGATTGCAGTCCCAAAAAGTGTTCAGGCGATGGCAGGCCGAGTTGGGGCATGGAGAACGTCCGCTGCAAGACATTGCCAACGAAATCCTGTTGACGGTCGAATCGACTGGGAAGCAGCAGATTGGTCGGCAGCTGAAACTGGGTATGGAAATCATTCAGCGGGATCTGGGAGAGCGTGCCGCAAAAGAGGCTGGCATCATGTTGGCGACCATGGAGAAGCGGTATGCCTGATCTGTTAACGCCTCCGATCGCCGAGGCAGGCCATTGCACCGCGGCCCAACCAGGCTTGAAAGCGGCCGTGATCGGCAGTGGATTCGGCGGTCTGGCTGCCGCCATTCGACTGCAGGCCATGGGGATCGAAACGACCTGTTTTGAAGCCCGGGACAAGCCGGGTGGCCGAGCCTACGTTTACGAAGATGCTGGCTTCACGTTTGACGCGGGTCCTACCGTGATCACCGCCCCCGATTGTCTGTCCGAACTCTTCGATCTGGCTGGCAAGTCGATGTCGGACTACGTCAGGCTGTTGCCGGTAGCACCGTTTTATCGGCTCCGCTGGAGCGACGGTGTGGAATTCGACTACGTCGGTAACGAACACGAGTTGTTGCAACAGATCGAAAAGATCAACCCGGCTGATGTCGATGGCTACCGACGTTTTGCGGACTACACCCGACGCGTATTCGAGAAGGGGTATGTCGAGTTGGGAGCGGTGCCGTTTCTGAGATTTCGCGACATGGTGACCGTCGCGCCGAGCTGATGCGACTGCGTGCCGATCGCAGCGTTTACGCGACGGTAGCGAAGTTCATCCAGGACGAGCACTTGAGGCAGGCTTTCAGTTTTCATCCTCTGCTGGTCGGCGGAAATCCATTTGACACCAGTTCGATCTATACCCTGATTCACTGGATCGAACGGGAGTGGGGCGTCTTTTTCCCGGCCGGTGGTACGGGAGCCCTGGTCCGCGGGCTGGTCCGGTTGTTTCAGGAGATGGGGGGCAAGCTGGAGCTCAACTGTCCCGTCCAATCGGTTCACGTGCAGGACAGTCATGGCCGCGACAATCCCCATGGTGTCAAGCATCTGCTCAAGGCCAACGGTCGCGAAGCGGAACGGTTCGATATCGTCGTTTCCAATGCCGACGTCCATCACACCTATGCCAAGATCTACCAGTCGCATCCGTTGTCTTCGCGGCGACGACGCAAACTGGAAAAAATGCAGTGGTCGATGTCGCTGTTTGTGATGTATTTCGGCACCAATCGGCGTTACGACATTGCCCATCATACGATTCTGTTCGGCCAGCGGTTCAAGGGTCTGATCAGAGATATTTTTCGCGGCGACTCGCTGCCGGAAGACTTCAGTCTTTATTTGCACGCGCCCACGGTGACCGATACCAGCCTGGCACCGCCAGGATGCGAAGCGTTTTATGTGCTCAGCCCGGTTCCTCACCTGGGACAGGCGGCGGTCGATTGGCAAACGGCATGCGAAGTCTACGGCGATCGAATTCTGGAGTCACTGGAGAAGTATTTGCCCGGTTTACGGAAATCAATCGTGACGCGGCGGCACTTCACGCCAGAGGATTTTCGGACGCAATTGAACGCGTACCAGGGATCAGCTTTTTCCGTTGCCCCCAAGTTGACCCAGAGCGCTTTCTTTCGGCCGCACAATCGCGACGCCGGGATTCCCGGGCTGTATATCGTTGGCGCGGGTACTCATCCCGGCGCGGGCGTGCCCGGGGTTGTCAACACCGCCAAGGCGACGGCTTCAGTGATTGCCAGAGATTATGGGGTGATCGCCCAATGAATTTTGAATTCGATACGTTGCCCGAACATGACGGCCAGGTAATTCAAAAACACAGCCGTTCTTTCACGCTGGCATCCCGCTTTCTGCCGAGAACTATCCGCGAGGATGTGGTCAAACTGTACGCCTGGTGCCGCTGGTGTGACGATGCCGTCGACGCCGCTCCCAACCAACACGTGGCAGCCCGCCGACTTGCCATGTTGCAGCAGGACGTCCAGCGGATCTACAACGGCCAGGACCCTCATCACCCCGCGTCGCGTTGGTTGGCTGAACTGGTTGTCCGGTATGGCATCCCCGAGGAATACCCGCTGGAACTGCTGCGTGGCATGGAAACCGACCTGCAGGATCCTGTTCTGGAGACCGTCGACGAATTGATGCTGTATTGCTATCGTTCGGCCGGTACCGTGGGCCTGATGATGTGCCGAATCATGGGCGTTGATGACAGGGACGCTCTGCGGCACGCGGAATCGTTGGGCATCGCGATGCAGCTGACCAATATCGTTCGCGATATCAGCGAGGACTGGGATCGAGGCCGCAGATATGTTCCACGGCAGTGGTTGCGTCTGGTACCTGGCAAAGATGTCAAGCCCGTCAACCGTCAGGTGCAAACAGCTGCGATCGAGATGCTGGCGTTGGCGGAGAGCAAATATCAGCAGGGATTGAGAGGGCTGAAGTACCTGCCGCCCACCGCGCGGTTCGCCATTCGTGTAGCGGGAGTCGTTTACCGCGAGATCGGCGAGCAAATCCGTCGAAAAAAATATCGAATCATGGATCAGAGAATATCTGTTCCATCGAGCCACAAAGTGCGGTTACTCCTTCGTAGCGGGCTGCAGGAGACCATCCCGGCTGCAGCGCGACTCGCGAATCGCTCAAGCTCGACGATGCTCGCACGGCCTGTTTCACCACCTTTCCAAAACAATCGGAGCTTTTCCATGAATCACGACACCATGCATTCTTTTTTTGTCGGCGTGGCCCTGACCTTCGTCATGGGGGCGACTCTGTTTGTTCTGGTCGGATTGAATCCGAAAGAACAGGTTTATCAGTCATTGCCCTGGATCTATGCCGGCAGCTGCGGATTGATCGCCGCCATCAGCGGACTGTGGGCTCGTCGGGTCGGCCGCCAATTGGAATTGCAATCGTCTCGCTCGGTCAAGAATTGACGGCCGATAATCAAGTCAGGCAAGTTGGTGTTGCCGCTGGGAATCATCACAAATTGCAGTGCGGTCAGTCTGACTTGACTCGTTCTGAGGTCGATCGGGTGATCCAGATGGCCTGGGAAGACCGAACGGCATTTGATGCCATCGAGCAGCAGTTCGGTTTGACCTGTGGCCAGGTGATCAAGTTGATGCGGAGGGAACTGAAGCCATCTTCTTTCCGCCTGTGGCGTCGCCGTACCGCTGGCCGATCGACCAAACACGTGGCAAAACGCAGTTTCCAGCTGGGTCGCTTCCGGGCACGCGGCCAGAAAGGATAAAAGAAGACAATCGGCTTGTTCGCGCAGTGCGTTAGCCATCGCAGACTCACCAAGTGTTGGGCGCTTCTGCCGCGACTTCGCTCGCTCCCAAAGTTCAAATGACAGGCATGTTGCAGCCGCAAATCAAAAGAATCGCTGAGCTCTATGACCGGTTTGACAATGACCGAACTCGTCATCGTCTGGAAAAACTGGTCGTCTATTTTTCTGCACTGGGCTTCCTTCTGCATTTGCTGCTGATTTTCATTGCCAGCAACTATCCGCCGTTTCGTGAATGGCTGCCCGGCATTGGTCAGAATTACTTCAAAGCGGTTTACACGCCTTTCAGTTTCATTCTGTTCTACGAAGTACTGATGCTGGTGATGGCTTTGCCCCGATCCCATAGCAGTTCGGTGGGTAAGCAGTACCAGATCATTTCACTGATCGTCGTCCGCCGCGTGTTCAAGGATCTTGGCGAGTTTCGCGATCTGGAAAGCTGGCTGGCTCAGACGGATGCCTTGACGACCATGCTGTTGGACATGACCGCGGCCTTGTTCATGTTTCTGGCCGTAACGCTATTCTATCGCTTCCGAAAACTGGCCATCAAACAACGGCAACCGCGCGATCTTCAGCGATTTATCGATTTGAAGAAGCTGGTCGCTTCCTTGTTGGGTTTCGTCCTGATCACGCTGGCGATATTCAATGTGCTGGTGTGGTTGCAATCGACGGTCATGATGTCCGATTCCAACAGCGGGCCCGCTGATCTGGACGCCTTCTTTTTCCCGGCGTTTTTCGAGTTCATGATATTCACGGACGTGCTGTTGCTGATCGTGTCCATCGCGTTTTACGACAGGTACGAGTACGTCTTCCGAAATGCTGGTCTGGTGATTTCGACCGTGCTGTTGAGGATTTCGCTATCGACGCCGCAACCCTATGATCTGATCCTGGCGCTGATCGCGATGATCTATGGCCTCGCAGTCATTCTCGTGTTTTCTCTGTTCACGCGATTTTCCGTTCAGGGCCAGTCACGCAACGCGAACGGGCTTGAGAGTTCTGCTGGCGAATAGCCCCAATCCAGGGCCGACTTGTCCGGAGGTTTATTTCTATTTGCCTGTGGCGGTCATGGATGGCAAGCTGGCAACGTCTGCCAGATGGAGATGAAGTTGCTGATCGCCGTGAACATGGGGCAGGAATGTAAACGAACTTCAGTTTCCAAAAACCCTCGGGTTGGCCCGCCGATCTGGAGTTGGATTCCGCCATCAGCTTGGCGAGTGGCGTTCTGGCTTGCCAGAGGTGGGGACTTGCCAGCAGCGGGCTTGTGCCATGACAATCCTTCGTGTCGGGCTTCCGGGCAATCTCTTGTATTCAGCTATTTCGTCCCAATCCGGCGGTGACAATCCTTTTGTGGCGAGGGTCGCCGGCACGAGATGGCGTATTCATAGTCCACCTTACAGAGGAGTAACCAATGGGCAATCGGCAGTTTACCCTGGAAGAGACGCAAGAGATCGGCGATCAGATTGGCGTCGATTGGAACAAGATCCCGATCGATGAGTTTCGCATGGGATTGGCGGTCGAACTGGAGCACGGTGCGCATGACCCCGAGACCAATGTTACCAATGACGATCTGGTCTCAACCGGAAAAATTGCGTTGGCGCATCTTAAGGAATTTGCAGATTACTATACGCGTCTGCAGAAAATGGAAACGGAAGCCGAGGATTACTGGTCCAGGAAATCGTGATCCGGTACCAACCCACGGCGTCGTGGCTCTGAGGTCCGTGGTGTCCAGCTACCGCTTGGCAGGCGACGGTGGATGGCCGTCGCGATAGAACACGGCCAACCAGAGCGTCGGCTCGTGAGGGGTCGTCCATTGCACCCGATGCCTGCGGTGGGCAGGAATCATCACGTGGTCGCCGGGCTTCATCTCAATGGTATTGCCATCTTCAAAGACCAGTATTGATTCGCCTGTCAGGACGATCACCCATTCGTGTTCGTCCTGATCGTACCAGAAGCCTTCGGGACTGCACTGGCCAGTCGAAACGATCCGCTCGATGCGAACCTGCGGGTTCTCGACCAGGACATCAATCAGTTCCTTCGGCAGCTTTTGCGGGAGGTTGGCGAACAGGTTGTTCATGGTTGGGCAGGGACTGCTCAGATGGAACGATGTTGCCCGAGCCTCCCCGGGTTGGTGAAGGGTCCGGGCCGTAAATTACGTTTTGTTTATTAGAACGCAAAACGCGATTCAGAACGGCTCGATCAAGGGTCAATGCACCGAGTCCCACGTCAAGGTGCAACGGGGCGATTTACAAGCCAATGCAAGAACCAACGTGTTCCACATGTTGGACAACGGGGTTCTGGATGCCAGCAGACACCTTGAAGATCTGGTCGTTATCTCTGGTAACGGATACTCGCCATCGTTGGTCGGTTGGCCCTGCTGGGATGAAATCCGAATTTTTTCTGGAAAAGTGAGAATCATTTTTTCTGCGAATACGGAGTTAGTTGTAACGGAGATTTTTTTGACCCTTTTTAAAACGGGAGACGCTAGATGATGTATCGACGATTGAACTTGGTTCTGACGACACTTGCGATCGGCCTGATATCGCTGACGGTCGGCGATCCGGCGCAGGCCGATTCCATGCGGTCAATCGCTGCCGGCACGGGAGCCTTTCTGCCCCGACCAACAGGGGACGGAGGCGACTACTTCGGCCCCGGCTTTGAATCCGAATTGGGCGAGAATTTCATTTACAACGGTTCGCTCGACCTGATTCCGATTCAGGAACTGAAATTCCGTTTCCAGAATGCGGGTCGTGGTACCGATCAGGAAGTTTTTCACGAAGTGATGTATGAAGATGGCAGCACCGTTCGTTCGCGTTTTCGCGGGATCGTGGAATTGGAACCGTTGCTTGGTAAGAATGGCGAACCAACCGGTCAATTCACCGCCGATTGGAATGGCACCTGGGTCTATGTCGGAGGCACCGGACGATTTCGCAACGTGAAGGGCCGTGTCCGCGTCAACGCGGTGAACGAACCGTTTTCGCTGACGGATTTCGCTTGGAACTTCTCGTTTTCCTGGACTGGCAATCTGACGTTGCCCAACCGGCCGGACCGCGCCAATGTGGTGGAACTCTCGACCCAAGGTCAGGGCAGTTTCGATCCAGCTAATCTGGGCGTGGGAGACCCGGCCATGATCCCGTTCCCGTTTATTATCGGCGATGGATCGGGGAAAGGTATCTACGACGGGACGCCAACCGGGACGGCCACGATTGGTGGCATGATGAGTGAAGACCAGCATTGGGGTACGGCTCAGTCCATTCGACCGGGCATCCTGTCACAGGATTTAACCGTCTGGTACCCGGGAGTTACCGGTGCGAATCCGCGACCGGACGCGGTCGGCGAACCGATCCACATCATGGCCACCGATTTCGGTGAGATCTATTTCAACTACCGATATTACTTTGAGCTGGACGATGACGCGGGCGTCATCATCGGTCGGGCCGCGTTTCGCGTGGTCGGCGGCACCGAAATGTTCGAAGGCGCCACGGGGACTGTGTACGTACGGGTTGAATCGGATCTGGCGGACGTCTCAGGGTTGCCTCCCGATATGCCACCGGTTGTTGCCCCCTTCAGCTATGACTTCAAGGGGTTCGTCGAATTGGCGGACGGCAACTGATCCCACTTCAATGCTGACTTGCCTGTTAGCTGAGTTCGCAAGACTCCGGGAAACCCGAATGGTTGCCCATCCGGCTACGTCAATTCGGGTCTGACAGATCACCACAGCAACGTCGCACAGCAAACCTATCCATCTGGCGTTGCCAAGGCGTCAGGTGGATTTTTTTGTTTGCCGCGATCGTTACCTTGACCGAAGGCCAGAAAGCATGGGTGTGATGCGATCTCGGGTTACTTCTTGGCGGGTTGGGAAGGCCCGGCCTTCTCGGATTGGACAGGGCCTGTTCGGACCGAAAACCGGTGCCGTTGGTTAAACCGCCTGGACATGGCGACGTGAGCACAGGCCTGGTTCAAGTCATAAACGATGGACCAACGGGTTTCCCGCTGAGCCACGTTTTTCAATAAAGCAAACGTCTGGTCGATACTCAGATTACCTCCGGTATCCATCATCCGCCGGTGGATCGCGGCAAAACGATGGCATTGCTGTAGCGGCGCATCTTCGCCGGTCAGATAAAAATTGGTCGCCGATTGCCAATTGGTTTCATTGCGGTGGATATGACGCTGACCGTCTTTCTGCTCAACCAGTGCACTGTTTCCCTGGGCGTCGGCAATCAAATAATGAATCAATGGGCCGCCCACGCCCACGATGTTGTACCGCTGCATGATCGCCAGGGCTTCGTCGACCGTCCTGGCCTGGTCCAGCATCAGCCGAATGATTTGCACGCTACCGACGGTTGGTTTTTCGGGGTCGTGAGGGAGCCTGGTGTTCTGGACCGCGGCCATCCCAACGGTAAGACCATGTTCATTGATGCCGTCAAACGGAATCAACGGTGCCCGCAATAATGCCGTGCGGCCTTCGATGGAGTCAAATTTTTCGTCCTGGCGGCCATACCCCAGGTAACTGACATCGACCATCGCGATCGAAGCATAACCGTTGGAGGGATTGGTATGCAGCAACAGAGCCGGGTTGTTTTGCCAATCGAAATTACGGCCGTAGTAGGCGTTGCCGTCTTTGCCATAGGTGACAAACAGAGAACAGCCCCAAGGCATCTTGGCAGGCAGGTCGAGCTGCGAAAATAGGTTGGCCTCGGCATCGTAATCACCAACGAAACGCATTTCGTATAATGGATGTTCGTCCACCTTCCTGACACTGGCCAGCGACTTCTGCATCTGTTCCGCCGTTTGGACATGCGGCGCCCGATCCAGAATCTCCGTTGGCGAGGGTTGGGACTGGCCCAGCGTATAGTCCGGGGTAAGAGCAACGGCTACGGCAATCCACAGGAAATTTCGTACCAACATCTTAATGCCTCCTGAGCGTTGAGCGGGCACCGTCAGTCCATCCCGCGTGTCCCGTAATTGGATCGTCCCGTAATTGGATCGAGATTCGTGGCAGGAAGCAAGCCAAATCCAAGTCAGATCCACATGATATTGGAGCGCGCTTGCAAAAAACATTCCTGATGTCCCGACGAAAAAAGCCCCGCTTCTTTTGAAGGGGGGCCAAGGTCCTGATGCTTCTTCCGAGATGACGATGAACATGATGTAGTTTTCTTCAAATCATCATGCGAGTCTTGTTTCCCTGTGGGCCAACGGGTGTTAACGAATATCCAGATCATTTGCTTGCCGTTTTGGTCTCCGTCTTCTAAGTCGATGGCTCCGCTCGTGCAGCCAAAATCGTTTTCCCGCTTCGCTATCTAGCAATCCCCTGAACTGCGGCCGATCGTCTGCAAATCACTGGCTGGAATGCGGCTGGACGTCTGTGCCGCCGGTGCTGGATGTGGTAAGAACAAGGCTGATGGGGTGGCTTCCTCCAGGCGCACGATGACGCGATTGGCTGTAAGCCATTGGCAGGATCGCGTTCGCCTGGTTTGTGAGTTGTCCTGCCATCGACCGAAGCCAGACTGTGGTGGGGCAACAAACCGAAAGGAAACTGGATCATGCCGCGAAATCGAACCTATGGTGATGCAAGTCAGGCAATTGGCGACACGCCCATGATTCAGATCAATCGACTGGTGCCAGAAGGGGACGCGACCGTGTTCGCCAAATGCGAATTTTTTCAGCCCCTCAACAGCGTGAAGGATCGCATCGGTGTGGCCATGATTGAAAGTGGCGAGCGGGAAGGAGCCATCAACGCCCAGACCCACATTATCGAACCGACCAGTGGAAATACCGGTATCGCACTGGCTTTTGTTTGTGCTGCCAAGGGTTATCGACTGACCCTGACGATGCCTGAATCGATGTCGCTGGAACGCCGGTCTCTGTTGAAGGGATTGGGGGCCCAGCTGGTGCTGACACCGGCCCAGAATGGCATGCCGGGCGCGATTGCGAAAGCACAGGAGCTGGTCGAAAAGGACGAGCACGCCTGGATGCCCCAGCAATTTGAAAACCCGGCCAATCCGGCGATTCATGAAGCGACCACGGGACCGGAAATCTGGGAAGATTCGGGTCACAACATCGATGCGATTGTCGCCGGCGTGGGGACGGGCGGAACGATCACCGGTGTGGCCAGATATCTGAAGAAGCTGAATCCGGAATTCCGGGCCATTGCGGTGGAACCCGCCAGTTCCCCTGTCATCTCCGGAGGCCAGCCGGGCAAGCATGGAATTCAGGGGATCGGGGCCGGTTTCATTCCCAAAAATCTGGATACATCGTTGATCGATGATGTTGTCAAGGTCGATACGGAGGACGCGTTTGAATGGGGCAAGAAACTTGCCAAGCATGAGGGGATCTGCGGCGGCATCAGTAGTGGTGCCAATATGTGGGCTTCGGCTCAGGTGGCCGCGCGACCGGAATTCAAAGGAAAACGGATCGTGACGATCATGTGCAGTCTGGGTGAGCGATATTTGTCGACGCCGCTGTTCGACCAGTGACGCCCAGTCGCCAGTCATCAGTACACACCCAGTATCCATCCTTCCCGCTCGGCCGTAGCTTGCTGACACGATGTCAACGGCGGGTCGAAGAAACGCTTCAGGTGCCCATCCGCATCCATCTGGCACAACCAGTTCGATACCGCAAAGGCGTCCTGCTGATCGATGCTCCTGCCCTCGCGCTGATAGCGATTTCTGAACAGCGAAGGGTAGACTTCGGCCACGACCGATGTCTGCGGAGCGATTTGCCAACCGTCAAAAGGCCAGCAATGCACCGCGGGATGTGAGCGACGCAGCTGCCGCAAAAACGGTAGTCCGGCGTGCGTCGAATGGGCGACCGAACCCTGCATGCCGAATTGAAAGACGCTTTTCGCCGAGGACGTCCATTGCTCGGTCAGCCGCAATTCACCAGAATCACCGGCGCGACCCGATTCCGCGCGGAACTGGTTTACCGTAGCCGTTGGTCGATCGGTGGGCCAGTGCCGAGCGAAATCATCCAGAAACTGATCCCAGTTGCGTAGTTGATACCGCTGAAAGTAGGAAGCCGGAAACGAGAAACCGTGATCGATGCCCACGATCACTGAATTCTCCTGTTGTAACGTCTGATCCAGCCACTGGAACAGATCAATCCGATTCCAATTTCGTTTTCTCTGCCTGGTGGAATCGGGGGCCGTGATGAACTTCGCCGACGATCCCCTTGAAATGCGACAGACTTGGAGGGATGCGGTGCGTTTACTGGCGGTCGCGGCGCCGCTGTAATCGATGCCGATGTAGGATGTAAATTGCAAGTTGTTTACTCGACACTGAACCGTCGACCCGGCTATCGGCAGCTTCAAGCTTTGCGGCCAGCGGTCTGCCTGTGATTGGGTAGGAAGCCGAAAACGGATGCTTCGACTTGGCCACCCAGCCCGCTTTTTTTGAGTTGTAGCCGTCGGCGTCAGGCGGTTGTACCGAAAACCGCGACCTTCGTTAACATCATGGTAATTTGTTCCCAACACGGTTGAGCAATGCCGCATCGAAAGACATCGTTGCCAAAGAAGCCCTGTCAAGGGTGCGGACGTCCTTTTGCCTGGCGAAAAAAATGGCAATCGAACTGGAATCAGGTGAAATACTGCAGTGAAAAATGCCGCCGCTCAAGAACCCGTCGTCACAACTCGTGATCGTAATTCATGTAGATTCAACTGGTCGGCTTCCAAATTGATCTGAGAATTACGGGCCTCAGGCCGCTATTTCCGGCGGCCACTCATTCGATGTCGAAATCCAGACAACCAGACGGGTGAAGGATGAATGAAAGGAATCGGGTTCGCGCGTGGTGATTCCGCAATAAGGCTCGACAGGATTTTGATGTGCCTGATTGAGAATCGTCGGATCGCAAACGACGATATCTTGATGGAATCGAATCGTGGCGTCGGTTTCCGGATTGAATGAACTAGACTTCACCGTTGAATTTACTGAAGCGAAATTGAAAAACGTAACGCGATCTGTACTTCCAGTTGCGTTACGGTCAGGAGAGATCACTGATGTCGAAATCCGATTGGCAACTTCTCCGCAGCCGGTCGCTGCAGAATTTTCGTGTAGTCAGCCTGCGGGAAGATACGTACCAATTCAAGCCAACCGGAATGGAACGCGGCTATGCGGTCTGTGACTCGGCGGACTGGGTGTTGGTCATACCCGTTACGGCGGAGGACGACATCGTGTTTGTGCGGCAGTTTCGGCATGGCAGGGGCGAGGTGATCCTGGAGATTCCGGGGGGAATCATGGATCCGGGCGAAACGCCCGTCGAAACCGCTTGTCGTGAATTAAGGGAGGAAACCGGCTACGTTCCCCAGCATGTCCAGATGTTCGGGCCTCTGTTGCCCAACCCGGCACTTAATACGGCCATGATTCATGTGGCATTGGCCACCGGATGCGTTCAACAGTTCAGCCCGAGTCCTGAACCGTACGAAGATATCCTGGTCGAGAAACGACCGCGAACCGATGTCAAACGGATGATGGCTGACGGGGAGCTGCAACACGCGCTGTGCATCGCCGCCTTCGCCATTTCCGGCGTCCACGACCGCGACGACGCGACTTGAAAATTAACCTGTTTTGTCGAAAATATTGGTTTCGGTTCTGTACAGCCTGTCATCGAGAAACGCATGTCGAATCTATTTCCCAAACCTCCTGCCGGATTCCTGTTCTTTGTTGGGTATCTGCTCGTAATGACTTCGGTCGTTGGAATGTGGATCGTTTACCTGGCGATGGAACAGTGACTCGCAGGGCCGGTACGCGATCAGCATGATGGAACACGAGAAATTCATGCGACAGGCGATCGCTATCGCAAAACAGAATCCGAAAGCCCCCTTCGGATGCGTGCTGGTCCATAAGGAAACCGGAAGGGTCGTTGGTCGCGGAGTCAATAACAGCCGTTCCAATCCGGTCCTGCACGGTGAAATCGTGGCGCTGGTTGACTACGCGAACACGGTGGGCGAAGCGGGCGATCCATGGCCACCGCTTCGACTGTATACCACGGCCGAACCATGCTGCATGTGCCAGGCGGCGATTCTGTGGTCGGGTATCCAGGAAGTCTATTTTGGGACCTCGATCTCCCGCTTAAGTGAACTGGGTTGGCGACAGATCCCGATCGGTGCCGCGGAGGTTGCTGAACGGACAACGTTTATCGACTGTCGTGTGACCGGCGGTGTTCTGGCATCGGAATGCGACGAGCTGTTTCGTGTCGCCAACGGTCCTGAAAAGCTGGGCTGATTGTTAGTGGTAGCCGCAAGCATTCAGGAATTCGTCCGGCTGGCGTTGTGTTGGTGTGGCTGGCACGCCTGCAGCTTTTCAGCGTCAGCGATGGTGACATCGAGCTGGCTGATGCGGTTAGGCAGTAAATCCACCCGTAGAATTAGGACGGGATCAGGACATTCTTGGACACGCCATGAAAGCGAGCAGCGAAAGATGGGAGAACCACAACACACTACGAATTGGCCAGATCTTGCGATCGGGCTGTACGACCGATTGACGGGTAAGAACGCCGAAATCACTTACGAATTTGAGGACATGAAGATCCAGGTTCCCAGTGGAACCGGCGAACAGGCGGAGCATGCCCAATGGGTGCTTTCGGGTACGATGAAAATTCGAACCCGCAATCTGGATTCGGCCCCAAACTGATAGTGACCGGGTGCCTTGCTGGTAGCGTCGCAGGGAGTCCGGTCGAAATTGAAGCGATGGGTGAGGAAATCACGATCACCTTGCCGGATTTGAAGTCGGCCTGGAAACTGCGAAACATGGTCGGCAGTACGACGGTCCTGCTGAAACAGCTGAAGGAGCTGGGACTGGGCCTATCACTGCAGACGCAAACGGGTCGGCACCTGCGTCTGCTTCCCCAACCGAATTTGCTGGTCCGACTGCTGGTTCCTGCAGTCCGCGATATTTGATGAACTGCCTTCGGCATCCGGGTCAAGGCGATTCTGATTCCCTGAAATTTGGGCCTGGGCTGCCGACGGCGGGGGCCCCAAAAAAAGGTTGTTTTCAAGGGATATTCAGGCCTGCGAAGCGAGAATGGTGGGAATTGATTGGCCGCCATGGGAATTGGCACGATGGTTGCTACTCGGTAATTCGTGCAACTGCGGGGCTGACAATCTTTCCATCGGTTGGCGAAAGTCCCTGCAGTTTTGGCAAGCAAATTTTCAACTGTCTGCTGGAGGAAAAACCATGTTTACCCGCTGGCCCATGTCAGATGTTCAAAACGAGATGCAACGACTTCAGGAAGATATCAATCGTCTGTTCGGCCGCGATAGTCAACGGGCCTTTTCGACTTCCGCCGCTTTTCCGGCCATGAATTTATGGGACGACGGAGAAGGGTTTGTGGTCGAGGCTGAGCTGCCCGGAATCGCCATGGACGACATCGAAATCTTTGTCGATGGTGGCAATCAATTGACGGTCAAGGGGCAACGCGCAGCGTCGATCGAACAGTCTGGAACCTGGCACCGCCGCGAGCGCGGACATGGGCAATTCAAACGCACCATTGCTTTGCCCTCCGATGTCGATTCGGAGAAAGTGGAAGCGATTTTGAAGAATGGTGTGCTGACCATCACGCTACCCAAGCCCGAAGCGATCAAGCCAAAGAAAATCTCGGTGAAGGCTCATTAGTTTCTGGAGCCCGATTGAGTAATCGAGAGATCGAGTCGGTTGCCGACTCGTCAACCGGCGAAGTAATTGTTGACGGGAATCCGGCCTTTTCATGGCAAGGATGGACGATTGCTGCCGTCCTCAGGTTCCGGAAACCGTCGGATCGGCACCGCATAGGACGGATCATCCAATAACTATTTACAATTCAAAGCATACCCAGGAGCCAACATGAACACCGAAATGATGCAACCGGAACAGCAGAAACAGCCATCCACCGAAAACCATGGCGAAATGACCCGTGAAGGCACGACGTTTATTCCACGAGTTGACATCTGGGAAAATGACGAAGCCATGGTCTTGTTCGCTGACATGCCTGGAGTGGAATCCGGTAATCTGGACATCCAGTTTGAAGATCGTCAATTGACCATCCATGGCAGGGTCGAACCGCGTCAGGCGGATTTGACGTTCGTCGCGGGCGAGTACAGCGTGGGCGATTTCTATCGGACCTTCACTATCGGCGAATCGGTCGACGTGGAGAGGATCGAGGCCGAGCTGAAGGATGGTGTGTTGAAATTGCAGTTGCCCAAATCTGAAGCGGCCAAACCGCGAAAAATCGAAGTCAAAGCCGGCTGATCCGGCGTGGGCGAAGACAATCGACGATTAATTCGTTGACGGTTCGGCCATCGTCGCCGAAGCGCGGAAGTCGGCCATGATCTGACGGATCATCTGGTCGGCATCCACAGGCTTGGCAAACCAGCCGGTGACGCCTCGGTCTCCCATTGGGACATTGGCTTCCTGTCGTTTTAGTCCGGAAACGCCATAGATGGGTACGTTGGTAAATTCCAGCTGTTCGCGAATGGCCGCAATGGCCTCCTGTCCCGACACCTGAGGCATTTGCATATCCATCAAAACGCAATCAGGCTGGCCATGTGTCTGCAAGTAATCGATGGCCCGCGCTCCGTTTTCCACGGCGTCGACCTCAAAACCGCACATCCGCAGAATACTGGACATCAACTGACGTTCGTTGTCATCATCTTCCACCAACAGCGCTTTCCAGCGTGGCTGAGCATCTTCCGGCTGGATCGTGGGTATCGGAACGTCACGGCCGGATGCCTGGTCCAGATCACGTAACGCCGCCAGAGAATTTTCCAGAATCTGCGATGCGTCTTTCGCTTCGCCGTTACTAAGCATCTTTTCCGCGATCTGGATTTTCAACGCGATGGCATTCAGCTGGTTGTTCCGTTGATGAATCCGTTCCCGACTGGATTCAGGACCTTCTCCAAGAACGGCTTGTTCCTCGTCAAGTCGGTCTTTGTCCGCCAGTTCGGCGCGGACAATGCGAATTTCCGGCGGGGCGTCGATGCCGACGCGGATGTTTCGCCCCCGCACGCCAACGATTTCAACCGTGATGCCCAAGTTGGGGAAAAGGACTTTCTGATTTTCGCGACGCGACAATACCAACATGACGGGTTCCTCCTGAAATTTACGTCTGATTCGGTTGGTCCGTGAATGAAATCGACGGCCAGACAACCATCCAGGCAAGCGTTTAACTTCATGTTAACGCAAGATGCTTTTCAAGAATTCCGTTTCGGCATCTGCCACTTTTAGAATGACAGAGCATGATGGCGAAATCGTGATTCGCGGTCAATATGAAAGTTGTCACGATCTGCAGCCCGCTCAGCGGTCTTGTAAGGATGCGACTCGGTGGTCGGGCCAGTTTTTCTGTTCCTGCCACCGATGGTCGTCCGTCTTCAATCGTCAGACCGAATCATGGCGTTGCGGTGGCCCGTCGCCAGCCGGGGAGCAGAGCCAATGGAAGGCCAATCGCCACGCTGATCAGTGGGTTGCTGAAGCGTTTCACGACAAATCGGTTGTGACCGGCCAGTGACCAATGGCAACGCCTGGATATTGGAGGGGGGAGTTGGCAGCATGTTCGCGGCCAAGGGTCAAGGTACATGATGTCTGCCGCTCACGATTCCCCTTCTCTCGACGGTCGATCGGGGAGCCCGCTGCCACTAATTTCGACTGCTGGGCCCGTCTGGCGGATTCGACGGTGCTTACGTCGCTTCCCGCAAAAAGGGCGTGAAGCCGGTGGTCGATGATGCCCGGGAGGAAAACGAGCCGGATTTTGCCGAATAACTCCGATCGGCGACTTTTCCGTTGAAATACGATTGGGAAGATCTGCCCGGTTTGTCCTGCGGTGTGATTTCGACGAGCTGTGGTTTTTGCGGTTGCCTGAGGGCTGCAATATGCAGTTATCAGAGACGAGAGAGGTAACAGGCAATTCATGACATACGCACGAGCTAGATTATTACTGGGCATTTGCGGAGTGGGCTCGCTGGTCACTTTGTGCTCGATTGTGTTGGTCGCGTCCATTCCGCAGAGGCTGTTGTCATCGTCTACCGTCTTCGGAGTCAATGATCTGTCGCAACTCGGACTCGTGGCTCTGTTATTGCTACTGTGGCTCATTCCGCTCGACTTCCTGGGAGGTTTCATTCTGCCCAAACAGTACTTGCGAACTTTCGAGTCCTTTCGCTTCTGGTTCTGGAATTATTGTTTTGCTTCGTTGTGTCAGGCCATGCTGTTCATCCTGTTCGCCTTGGCCATTCTTTCCGCGGGCCGACGTTTTGGTTTGGTCGGGGCGTTGGGCGTAGTTTGTCTGATCACCCTGCTTTGCTTCATCGTCCGTAATCGAATGGTCAACGCCAAGGCAACGACTTCCGAGTGGATGTCGCAGAAGCTGACAGCGGCCAAGATCCAGATCCATCGCTGGCAGGTTTTTGTTCCCCGCGTTATTGTGGTCAGACATCTGGATGCTGGTTTCACGGGTGGCATCATTGGTCTGGGAAGCAACGCCACGGTGGTGGTGCCGGAAGCCTGGTTGATGTCGATGTCCACGGAGGAACTGGCTACGGCCATTGCCCGCCGAGCGGTCGCCGTCAATAGTGGCAGTTACGAACGGGGACTGGCACTGGCGTTCATCTGGAACTTCGTGGGCTTCGCTGTCTGCTCACTGCTGCCTGGTGCCGGCGTGTCAACGGTGGCGGCGTTGGTGACGACGATCTGTGGTTTCACGTTATGGTCTTTCTTGGGATTGTTGATCCTTCCCACGGTCAGTCGCAATGCCTCTCTGCAGATCGATCGCGTTCTGCATCAACATGGTACGCCGGTGGGGCTGATTCAGGATGCGGCCTGGGCCGTCGACAGGAGCCTGGATGCGGAGCGTCAGCGTCCAAGAATGATTGAAGCGATCTTTCATCCCGTACCCAGTGTAAGTAGCCGCAACGCAGATTCGGCTCATGGCCGCATCGCGGCATGGAACGTGGCCAGAACAGCTCTGTTTTTCTCCTGGGCCTGTTTCGGCATGCTTTCCCGGGCAGTGCATTGCAATGTCGGTCGGCCCGAGTTGTGGACCATGTTGCCCATCGATTGATCGACGCGGCCATATCTTAAACCGCGGCATCCAGGAAGGCTGATATATGAACAGGAACCCGTCATCTCGTCAGGAAACTGCGGCTGCCAGTAAAACGCAGCCGGGCATCTGGCCTCAGTCAGCCAGTACGACCGAATTGATTGCCGGAGCGCGGCGAGGCGAAGATTCCGCCGTGAACCAACTGCTGGACCGTTATCGGAATTCGTTGAACCAACTGGTGAGAATGCGACTGGACAAGAAGATCCAGACCAGAATCGATGTCAGCGATATCGTCCAGAACGTGATGGTGGAAGCCAATCGACGCCTGCAGAAATATCTGCAGGCCCCGATGATGCCTTTTCACCTCTGGCTGCGACAGATTGCTCAGGACCGAATCATCGACGCTCATCGGCGACATCGCGTGTCGGCCCGTCGATCCGTTGATCGGGAGCAGAACATGGCCGTTCCGGGTGGCTTCCAGGAATCATCGGTTCAGTTGGCATCGTTGTTAAGGGATTCCACGATCACGCCCGCCGCTGCGGCGTTGAGAAAGGAATTGGCGAAACAGGTAGAGGAATCGATTGCGCTACTTTCCGATCAGGACGCGGAGGTGATCTTGATGCGGCACTATGAGCACCTGTCCAATCAGGAAATCAGTCAGGTGCTGGGGATTTCTGAACCAGCCTCCAGTATGCGTTACCTGCGAGCAATCCGCCGCCTTCGCGAGGTGATTCAGGGAGAAACTGAAAGCGACCAGGTTAATGCCGTTGGAAAACAGCTGCAGGATTGAGCCGACAGGGAACGGCATATCCGCGGATTGAAATCCGCGATGACCACAATGCAACAAGCGGATTTCCTTTCATCGACGCGGAATGGATTGCCGTAGCGACCCGATCCACCCCACGCCGGCCGATCCACCACACGCCCGCCGAACCGTATACATCGCAGCGTTTCCCCGAATGCCTGCATATTTCGGTTCGATCTTGCAGGAGCGTCTGGTAGCTGCAAGATAATAGCCATGAGAGCATTTTCAAATTCTTTTCTTGCGACAGTACAAGCTCGTAGCGCAAGCCAGTGCATCCTAGAAGTGGATCTGCCGGCAGGCCGTAGCTGTTGCATCGGGCTGGTGCCATGAACATGAATTCTGAAAATGCTGTAGTGCGAGTCGCACGGTCGTATAGCGTGACTTACCATCATTTTCTCGACCGATGGGAAGGAAAACACGCTACACCGGGACGATACGCCTGTTAGACAGGAGTCTGAATTTCAGTCTGGTAGTACAGAGCGAGATGAAACATGAGATCAGGAATCTGCGTTGGCACCCTGGTGCTTTTGATCGTTAGTGGTTGCGGGGATCAGCAGGCCAAGGTGGGCTCCGCGGAAAAAAACACGGCGACCAACCTCGAACCGTCAAACCCGGCGATGACCGCCGCCAACAGGATCTTGACAGCACTTCGCAATCACGATGCCGAAGCGATGAAGTCGTTGTTCAATCAGAAGAATCGAGAAAATGCGAGCGACGAATTGCTGGCAGAATTTTTCCAGCAGGCCAACCAGATGATCGGAGATGCAACACAAGCCACTGAGTTGCGGGCTGGCGTTGGCCCCAACGAAGTGTTGGCCAGAATTCGCGCGATGGGCAACGAGGTTTGTGTACTGGTACTGACCGCGGAAAACGGCCAGTACCTATTGGAAGATATCAATATCCCGTCAGTGGAAGACTATCAAAGCAGGCCGTTGGTCAAGGCTACCGATTAGTGCAACATCAACGTTGTTTTGCACGACAAGACAAGCTCGCAGCGCAGCAAGTGCATCTGTATCAAAGCAGGCCGCTGGTCAAGGCTACCGATTAGTGCGACATCAACGTTGTTTTGCACGACAAGACAAGCTCGCAGCGCCAGCAAGTGCATCCTTCGAGTGGATTTGTCGGTAGGCCGTTGCTATGGCATCGGGCTGGTACCATGAACATGAATTCGGAATAAGCTGTCGTGCGAATCGCGCAGACGAGCTACGTGAGCCGTGCCCATTTTTCCTGACGATTAGAGCGAAAACACGCGACACCCAAACCATACGCGACACCCGGACGATACGTGCCAAACGTATCCGAAAGCCACTAACTGGCGGAGTTCGCTGGAGGACTGGCCACGCGGTTGTCGAGCTCCGAAACGATTTTCTGACTGAAGGGAACGGGTCGTTGCGGCTTGGCCTGGACGGGAAATAAGAGGGTAAAGCACGTCCCCTGCCCCACCGAACTTTCCACCCGGATTTTGCCTCCATGCGTTTCAATGATGTTCCGGCAGGTCGCCAGGCCCAGGCCGGTGCCCCCCTTGCCTGTTTCATCCGGTCCGTCCTTGGTGGAGAAGTAGGGCTGAAAAATCTTGCGCAGCTCTTCGGCAGGGATGCCGGTGCCAAAATCACGGATGCTCAGGGCGACCACGTCGTGTTTATCGGTATCCGGTTTCAAACCGATAATCAGCCTTCCACCCTCCTGCATGGCCTGACGGGCGTTGATCAGCAGGTTTAGCAGGACCTGTTGCAGCTGGTTCCCGATCGCATGGACTGGCGGAACGTCTTCCAGATGAAATTCGACGGCGATGCGATACTTGTTCATCTCCCGTTCGAGCAGGATCATCGTCTCTTCGACCAGCTTCTTCAAATCCGTCGGTTCAAAGTTATTGCTGCGGTTACGGGCCATGGCCAGCACCGAATTGGTGATTTTCGCTGCTCGTTGGGAAGCATTCAGGATTTTTTCCAGAGCCTTGTCCCGCGTCGCGTCGTCGCGGTGCCGCATGCCCATCTTGGCGTAATTGATGATCGTCATCAGCACATTGTTGAATTCGTGCGTGGTCGTTCCGACCAGCTCGCCCAGCGCCGTGGACCGCTGCATCTGGTCAATTCGTTCCTGCAGGCCCTCAATTTGGGCCTTGAGCTCGTTAACTTCAGATTGCTGGCATCTCGTCACGATCGTTGGTCCTTTCGTCATCGTTACAGCCGCTGCAGTTATCCAGGATGGAAAGCTTGAATGCCTGTCCAATCCGACTCCGGCCATAGGATTGCTATCGACGACTTCGCTTGTCGTATTAAACCGGATCACCTAAGCTCGCGCTCGATTTCGTTGACGGCAACAACGACCCTGTCCGATCAAATTAAATGACTGTTGCAGTTTACGGTGCGGTTCGGGAGGCGAGGATGAATGACGAGGCGATCGTCCGGCAGTTGAATGCGTTTATTGACCTGGCGAAAGACCGGGGCATTGAAATCCGGCATGAATTACTGGAAGGAGGGGGCGGCGGGATTTGTCAGATTCGCGGCAAACCATGCCTTTTTCTCGACCTGGCCAGTGGACCGGCGGAGCAACTGGAGACGATTCGCCGCACCTTGTCAGCGTCGATAGCTTCCACCCGGGTCAATCCCGGTACCAGCACCTGAGGAATTGGTGCCAACGGCTGGGTGAATCGCCGCTGGTGCCGATCGAGGCGTCATGGGAGCCTTCTTCCCATTTGCTCCAGATGTTGGGCAGGACGACGGTTTCGATGCTGATCAAGGTCACATGGGATTGGGTCAGCCATTCGTTGGCGGCGGCTACGGCCGCGTCAAAAGACTCATGCTCGCCACCATCGAAAATTCCCGGTGCCGCAATCTGTTTGGGAACAAAGTCCTTGTAGCGCAACATGCCTAATCGCCCGCCGCATAAAGCTGGTTCGTTTCAATAAATTTCTGAACCGGGCGTGGCAGAAGATACCGAATGCTCAGAGCCGATGCGACGCGAGAACGAATTTCTGTGCTGCTGATGTCAATCAGTCGACTATCGATCCTCTGTTCCCGGGTTTGTTCGAATCGTTGATCGCTCAGGTAGGGTTGCAGGATGGTCAAGTCGACCGCCTCGCTTGACCGATCCGCCTGCGGTCGTCGGACCACGAGCGGGATCGCCAATTCACAGACGGCCTTGGGTTGTCGCCACTGGTCAAACGTCCTCAATGAATCTTCGCCGATCAACAGGAACAGTTCGCTTTCCGGGTGTTGCTGGGTCAATTGAGTCAGTGTGTCGACGGTATAACTTGTACCGCCCCTTTCGATTTCGATGCCGGAAATTGTGAATGACGGATGACCGGCAATCGCCAGGTGCAGCATTTCGATCCGTTGTTTGTCGGTGGCGAAAGGACCGCTGGTCTTCAGCGGCGATGACGCCGTCGGGACAAACAAAATGCGATCCAGTTCGGCCTGTTCCCGACATTGTTCGGCCAGGATCAGATGGCCGTAATGAATCGGGTCGAACGATCCTCCGAATATTCCAAGTCGCATGAATGGCATCCCTGAATGAAACCATGGTTTGATAACATTCGCTGAAAAACACTGCAACCGACGAATGGCGATTTCTGGTATGCTTGGCGATCATGACGGATCAGCAGCAGAATCTGTTTGAGACACAGCCCGAACCTTGGCAACTGGACGACCAGGACGACCTGTTGGTGGCCCGGGTCGTGCTGCCGGAAGCACCGTACGGCCCCTACGATTACCGTATTCCGCCGCAGCTGGATGGGCTGATTCAAACGGGGATGCGGCTGATGGTGCCACTCGGCCGGTCCAACCGGGCGGTGCAGGGATACTGTACGGAAGTCTTCAACCTGGCCCACCGGCCGGCCGGTACCGTCGATGCTCGCCGGCTGAAGTCCGTACAGCGGGTGATCGACGCGGTGCCGATCATCAGTCAGACCTTGCTCGAGCTGGCCGACTGGATCAGTCGCTACTACGTCTGCCCCGTCGGCAGCGTGATTGAGACCATCGTTCCACCCGGTGTGCGGGATGGCGCAGGAACCCGGGAAGTCGTTTTCCTGACGTTGGCCAGTGAATTGCATGGGCGGCTGAAAGAGCTTGACGCGACGCCCAAGCAGCGCGCCATTCTGGAACTGCTGGCATCCGGTGGAGCCGACTGGACGCCTCGCGAACTTGCCGAAACGGCCGCTTGCAGTACCGCACCGATCAACCACCTGAAGAAGAAAGGCTGGATTGTTGCTTCCAGTCGTCGCATTCGTACTGCCCAGGAGGGCGTTCCCGAGGAACGCAAGCAGGAAAATCTGGAACTTAATGTCGATCAGCAGCAGGCGCTGGAGCGCATTCAAACCTCTCTGGATGGTGGTGAATATGCGTGTTTTCTGATGCACGGGATAACCGGTAGCGGTAAGACGGAAGTGTACATTCGCGCCATCCAACGCGTTGTGGAATTTGGTCGACAGGCGATTGTCCTGGTGCCGGAAATCAGCCTCACCCCTCAGACCCGGCAGCGTTTTCGAGCGCGCTTTGACCACGTGGCGGTGCTGCACAGCCATTTGACTGCGGCGCAGCGCGCCTGGCATTGGAACGAAATAGCCAGCGGCAGGATCCAGGTCGTGATCGGTGCCCGCAGCGCCATTTTTGCGCCGACGCCCAACCCGGGCCTGATCGTGATCGATGAAGAACATGACGGTTCATTCAAACAGGACAAGGCACCCCGGTATCACGCGCGGGAAGTTGCGCTGCAACGGGCCCGCAGTCAGTCCATTCCCCTGGTGCTGGGTTCGGCAACGCCCGCACTGGAAAGCTGGCACCGCGCACAGGAGGGCCAGTTTCAGTTGCTGAGGCTGCCGCGACGGGCGCTCGATCGCCCACTGCCCGACGTGGCAACGATCGATTTGCGGATCGATGAGGAATCGGGGAGTCGCAGCGGTGCGATCAGTCGAAAGCTGCACCAGGAAATACGTTCGGCCGCGGACCTCGGGGGTCAGGTTATTCTGTTGTTGAATCGCCGTGGTTACTCCACGCGAATCCAGTGCCCGGCCTGCGGAAACGTGGAACACTGTCCGGACTGTTCCATTCCGTTGACGCATCATCGTGATGGCAACAAGGCGGTCTGTCACTATTGTGATTATGCCATGCCCGCGCCCGCCTTCTGCCCGGAATGCGGATTCGCGGCCATCCGATTCACCGGTATCGGCACCCAGAAACTGGAGGCGGAGGTGCGGAGCCGGTTTCCGGATCTGGTCTGCGAGCGGATGGACACCGATACCATGCGGCGTCCCGGCAGCCATGAAAACGTCCTGTCGCGTTTTCGCCGTGGTGAGATCAATGTTCTGCTGGGCACGCAGATGATCGCCAAGGGGCTTGATTTTCCGGATGTGACGCTGGTCGGTGTGATCAATGCCGATACCGCATTACACTTTCCGGATTTTCGAGCTGCGGAAAGGACGTTTGGACTCGTAACCCAGGTAGCCGGACGTAGCGGGCGCGGAGCCAAGGGCGGCCGCGTTCTCGTGCAAACGTTCAGCCCGGACCATCCCGCGATCGTGGCCGCCAAGCGTCATGATTATCGACAGTTCGCTGAATACGAAATGCCACTGCGTCGACAGTATGGTTACCCGCCCTTCGGATCGTTAGCCCGGATCGTGATTCGCAGCGAATCCGATGTATTGGCGTCCCAGATGGCCGAACAACTGGCGGGCAAAGTGAAAGAAGCGGCGGACCAGTTGTCGGTGGACCTCCGGATCCTGGGACCGGCCCGCGCGACGGTTGAGAAATTGAGGGGCAAGTACCGATACCATATTCTGATTCGCGGCGATTCGTCCGATGTTTTGCAACCGGTTGTCCGATATGCCCAGGATCGGGCAGCGACCATCGATGACGTTCAGTGGATTGTGGATATCGACCCACAGGACATGTTGTGACCGCCTGTGAACGGTGATTTACGCCTGCTCTATACCGTCGCAACGTGTTTCCGACGAGTCATTGTCCTAATCCGCGGGAAATGATCTGGCTGTTGCCCTGTCGCGTTCTTACAATTGAAGACTGCTATTCCTGACTGAATCATTTTCGCATGTCCTATCGGTCAATCATACGGGTTTTTGGCGAGTCCAATCTGGAGCGCAAGATTCTCGTGCTCTCCTGTGTCTGTTTGATCCTGCTGATCGGCACCAGTTTCTTCTGGGTGAATCGGAACACCGAAGGTCTGATTCGCGACGCCAACGTCGAAAACGCTCACAATATCTATGCCTTTCACCTGTTGAATGAGCATCTGGTGAATGTTCAATTCCGTGATGATGTCGACCCGGTTGTCTACGAACCCTATGAAAATATTTCCAAGACGATCGCCAGCACCCAATACCAGGCGGAAATCATGGCCCTGCGGGACGATGTTCGTCGGCACCAGGCCAGCCCTCGGGTGGCAACCGATCAGGCCGAAATCAATCGATTGAACACCATTCTGGACAAGGCCATCGCGCGACAGAAGGCGTATTCCCGCAGTGTACTGGAATCGGTCCGTAGCGAAGAAGCCAGTGAGCCTTCGCCGTCGCAGGAAACCACGGATCCGTCGCCAGACGAGAAGCCCATCATTTCATCGGTCGTGGTGGGCGACAGCTTTGTCTACTACGAGGCGATCGAATTTCAAACCTCCTGTATTCACTGCCACTGGATCGGTGATGAGAAAGCCTCACGGGAACTGGCCAAGCTGGTCGAGGAAGATCCGCGACTGGCGGAAGAGCGAATGCATCGGGACAACGTGGAAGCCCCCATCATGTTTGCCAAGATCATTGTGCCCTACGCCAAGACCCGCGGCGCGATTGCCTATTCGCGAGCGTTGCTGATGGCGTTTGCCATTACGACGGCGTTCATGTCGATCCTGGCCGTTTATCTGATTATCCGCTATGTCATCTCCCGCCCCCTTCGACATTTGCGCGACGTAACCGAGGAGGTTGGGCATGGTCGAACCGATGTGCGATCCACTTTGAACACGGGTGACGAATTCGAACAATTGGGCCGCTCCCTGAATCGTATGCTTCGGCATTTGCTGGATACGCAGATCGCACTCAGCACCGCCAACGAAGATCTGGACCGCAAAGTTGATGAACAGGCCCAGTTGAATCTGCACCTGTACGAAATGAACCAGATCAAGAGCGACTTCCTGGCCAACATGAGTCACGAGCTGCGGACGCCGCTGAACAGTATTATCGGTTTTTCGGAGGTGCTGGAGGATGTCGATGCGCTGAACAATCGGCAGAAACGCTATGTGTCCAACATTCGCAAGTCGGGCCGACTGCTGCTGGATTTGATCAATAACATTCTGGATCTGGCCAAGCTCGAAGCTGGAAAAATGGAAGCCTCACCCAGCGAGTTTTCGCTGTCGCCACTGGCCACCAGCCTCTGCGATATGATCCGGCCATTGGCGGAAAAGAAGAATATCCAGCTGGATCTTGAGTCCCGTGCCGATGATTCTCCCGTGTTTCAGGATCAGATCAAAATCCGACAGATCCTGACCAATTTGCTTTCCAATGCCATCAAATTCACGCCCGAAGGTGGCCGCATCAAAGTCGTCGCAAAACGCGTCGCGGACGATCAGATTCGGTTGAAGGTTACCGATACGGGCGTGGGAATCGCGGACAGTGATCGAGAGATCGTATTCGAGAAATTCCGGCAAGGGCTGTCGTCCGTTGGTTCCAATACTCTGACGCGGGAAGTCTCCGGCACCGGCCTGGGTCTTTCGATCGTCAAGGAATTGTGCATCCTGCTGGGCGGGACGATTGAACTGGACAGCGAAGTTGGCCGTGGTAGCGAATTTACGGTCACGTTACCCGCCAGTTTGCGGACGGTACCCAGAATCCGTTCTGAAATCTCCAAGTCGATCGACGAACTGACCAAGGGGCAGAAGATCGATTTTGCCCGAACCCGCACGACCCCCCGCCCGCCCGATCAGGATTCAGCATCGGTTGGACCCGTTGTCGAACCGTCTTCCCTGCCCGCCTCCGACTCCGTTGCTGGCGAACAGGTCGAATAGTAGACGGATGGACAGATTAACCCGCTTTTCACCCGCGAGGCGCTCGATTGAACCAAGGCATTGAAATCAATCTGTATACCGATGGAGCTTGCAGCGGTAATCCCGGGCCGGGCGGTTGGGCCTTTATCCTGGAACACATTCCGTCCGGCAAGGTTTCGGAACAATCCGGCAGTGCCGCCGAAACGACCAATAACCGGATGGAACTGGAAGCGGTGGTCCAGGGGCTGCAGGTGCTCAAGCGACCGTGCAGGGTGGAACTGTTTACCGACAGCGTTTACGTCGGCAAGGGCATGTCGGAATGGATGCCGAAATGGAAGCAGCAGGGCTGGAAAAGAAAAGAGAAGGGAAAGCTGGTCCCCATCAAGAATGAAGACCTGTGGGTCCAGCTGGACGGCTTGCTGGTCAATCACCAGGTAAAATATACTCGCGTGGCGGGCCATAGCGGTCACCCGCAAAACGAGCGATGCGACCAACTGGCGGTGGAAGCCTATCAGAAATACCTGTAAAGGCTACCGCTCAATTGCAAACGGCAATTTCGCCCTCGACCGTCCATTGGGAGAAATCATCGTCGTCACGATGGATTCGCCGATACAGAGTATCTCTTTCCACCGGATCCCGCCCCGCTTCGCGAATCAGCTTTTCCAACCGCTCCACGCTCAGGAATTCGGGCGTCGTGGCTCCGGCATCGTGATAGATCAATTCGTGTCGAACGGTTCCATCGATGTCGTCCGCGCCGTAGGACAACGCGGCCTGCGCGGTACCGATGCCCAGCATGATCCAGTAGGCCTTGATATGAGGAATGTTGTCCAACATCAATCGGCTGATGGCCATCGTCCGCAAGTCCATCAGCGCCGAAGGCTTCTGGATGTGGGATAGCCCCGTGTTTTCCGGGTGGAATGCCAATGGAATGAAAGTCTGGAATCCACCCGTCTCGTCCTGCAACTCGCGCAGCCGCACGAGGTGGTCGATGCGATGAAAGGGCTGCTCGATATGGCCGTACAGCATGGTACAGTTCGTCCGGATGCCCAGCTCGTGGGCGGTCCGGTGAATGTCCAGCCAATTGGAGGCATCCGCCTTGTGCTCGCAAATCTTGTCGCGCACTTCCGGATGAAAGATTTCCGCACCCCCACCGGGCATGCTGCCCAATCCGGCGTCTTTCAACTGCTGCAAGACCTCCCGGGTTGACCGTTTGGTCAGAAATTCGAACCAGTTGATTTCCACCGCGGTCCAGGCCTTCAGGTGAAGATCCGGATAGGCGTCGTGCAACAGCTGGACCAGGTTCAGGTACCATTCAAATTTTCGTTGGTGGTGCAGTCCGCCAACAATGTGCAATTCGGTACAGCCATTCTCAATCGCCTCTTTGCCGCGATCGAGCACCTGCTGGTCTGACATCACGTAACCTTTTTCGCTCCGTAGATCGGAACGAAAGGCGCAGAAGATACAGCGATAGACGCAAATATTGGTCGCGTTCAGGTGCGCGTTGATGTTGTAATAGGCCGCATTGCCGTTCTTCCGTTCACGGACCAGATTGGCCAATTGTCCCACGTCATTTACCGAAATGGATGGGTCATACATCAGGACCCCATCCTCGAAGTCCAGCCGTGTGCCGGATTCCACTTTGTCGCGAATGGAATTCAAACGATTATCGACGGTGTGTATCATTCTATTGCAATCGTAAAGTGCAGACGAAAACAGGCGATTTTCAGCTGACCGACTCGGGAACGGTGTCGCGACGAGGTGAAGCTCCCGTTTTAGCCGTTTTCGACGCAATCCGCCATGGATTGAGATCGAATTTCCCCGCTGGATAAAGGGGTAACCGGCAAGCAATTTGCGGGATTAACCGTCATGAAGCAGCAGGATGATGAACCGTTTTTCAACCGTGACGCAATGGGCAAAAAAACAGCCATTGGCGTCTCCAAGTTGAGTCGATTGGTGGCCGGAAACCACGGCAGGCATGATGATATAACGCGTATCTTGGGGGTGTCGCGTCTTCTCGTTTCCAACGAACGGGAAACGGAGTGCAACACACGCGACACGTCCGTGCGAAACGCACGCTTCCTCAAGACGACGCCATGGCGAGTGAACATGATCTACGAACCCCTTGTCTCGGAATATCTTGAAACGGAATTGACGGCCGAAGTCGCGGAACCGATTGCGCGACTGGCCTGCCGATCATTCCCGTCGTCCACTACGGTAGCCGGCCGGATCCAACGCATGTTGTCGGCTGCTGGCAGCCGGGATCCGGAGAAAACCAGTGGTCGACGATTCGTGATCTGGCAACGAAATCAGGCAATCGCACATGCGCGGGTCTTCATCCGCCAGGTCAAAATCGAATCGCAGACCATTCCGGTCCTGGCTCTGGCTACGGTCTGTTCCGATCCGGATCGTCGAGGTAGCGGTCTGGGCCGGCAGGTCACCCGCCGGGCATTCCAACTGGTTAGCGGCGAAAACTGGCCGGCCGTCAGCCTGTTTCAAACCCCGGTGCCCGAATTCTATCAAAAATTGAACTCGCGGATCGTGACCAACCGTTTTGTCAATCGGCTCAACCGCCAGGATCCGGAGGCCAATCCCTGGCGGGACGAATGCGTCATGATTTATCCTGCCGAATACCCGTGGCCGTCCGGCGTGGTCGACTTGAACGGTCCAGACTATTAGGTGCCGTGCATTAATCATATGGCACACGTTCCCCAACGGCCGCACGCGTCGAAAGCAGACTCGCTCGCCGATTCCGATTGAATTCTCGACTTCGTGAGAATCTGCACTGGGCGGCTTGTCGGAATCCTTCCCAAGACAGAAACTTGAAACCGGGGATCGTGTTGGTAAACCGGTCGAGAGGAATTATCCGTGATGGCGTGTCACGGCTTAAACAATCAACCCAGGGTGACAGTGGATCATGCGAGTCTGTATTTGTGGTGGTGGCAACGCGGTGCATGTCATGGCATCGGACATGGGAGCGCGAGATGACCTGTGGGTCGGAATTTATGCCCCCTATCAGGATGAAGCGGAACGATTCCAGGCGGGACTTGCCGCCGGCGACGGGTTCGTTGCCCGGACCCTGCGCGGACAGGTCACCCGCGGGAAGCCGGACGTTGTTTCGGCTAACCCGGCCGATGTCGTGCCCAACGCCGACGTCGTCCTGATCCCGTTGCCTTCCTATAGCCATGAGGGAACCCTGCGAGCAATTGGCCCCCATCTGAAGGATGGCTGCGTCGTCGTGGCCCTCCCCGGTCAAGGCGGTTTCAACTGGGTGGCGCGCAGCATCCTGGGCCAGCAACGGGCTTCTCAGTTGATCATCGCCGGTACGAACCAACTGCCCTATCAGTGTCGGATTTTGAATTATGGTTCGGCAGTCGAATTGATTGGCTACAAACGGCAGGTCCAGGTGGCAACGGAACCGCGGGAGCAGGCGGACCGTGTATCGGCGATTCTGTCCGATCTGATCGGCGTCACGGACGTCACACCCCTGCCCCATTACCTGTGTGTGACGCTGACACCCGCCAACCAGGTGATTCATCCCACGATCATGTACGGTTTGTTTCACGACTATACGGAACCATTGAATGAAGCTCCACTTTTTTACCAGAACACCGATGATTTCACGGCCGATGTGATGACGAAAACATCCAACGAGGTGTTGGAGATTTCCCGGGCGGTGGAACAGGCCGCCGGCTACCCCATGCCGGTGCCCGGTCTCGACGCCATGATGCGGGAGATGTATCAGGATGAACTGGTCGATGATTCCACCATGAAGTCGATATTCCAGACGAATCGTGGCTACCAGGGATTGCTGGCGCCGATGATCAAGACCGATGACGGCCGGTTCGCGCCGAATTTTGGTTATCGTTACCTGACCGAGGATATCCCCCGGGGACAGTGTGTGCTGAAGGGGGTCGCGCAGCTGGCCGATGTCCAGACACCGACCATCGATCGGTTGATACGCTGGGCCAGCGCGGTGATGGACACGCCATACCTGGACGACGATAACCGTCTGAATCCGGAACTCATCAAGCAGACCGCCGCACCTCAGGCATTCGGTCTGGAAACGCTTGAGCAGGTCCTGCAGGATTAGTGCGATTCGCACTAAAACCAGGTCCACTCCTGGTCGGTGATCAGATAGTAGATCACGTAAAACCAGCCCAAAAGCCCGTGAATGACAGCCCAGCCTATGCTCTTGTTGGCCGTCCAGGAAATGGCGATCGCCAGCGCACAGCCAAAGCCAATACCGGCCTTGGCTGCGGTGTCTGAACGATATTTTTCGGGCGCGGGCTTCATGATTTCGACTCTGGTGGTCGACTATTCTGGTGGTCGGCTATTCGCCACAACCGTCCCAATCTTGCCCTGTTTCTTGTCGATCTGCGCTACTGACCACCGCCCGCCGCAGGCGCGGGTACGTCAGCCGTTTCGGCTTCATCCCCGGCCGGCAAATCGTTGTCCGGTACGGCCACGTTTTCGTCGGCAACGCCAGCGATACTGGTGATGGTCTGCAACGCCGTATCGATCGTTTCCGATTCATCTTCGTAGGTCGATCCTTCACCTCCATGCAACGTCTTGTCGACATTGTCGAAGGCGTCGAACAGAGTCTCTTTCGCCTGTTTGATTGCGGTCAGGTCGCTCCCTTTGATCCCCTCCTTTTCGGCCAAATCAACCAGATGTTCCAGCGTGTGGCCTACCTCGTGCAGCGGGCCGTGCGCCTTATCAATGTCGCCGGAAGCAAAACCGTCGCGAATGACGTTACGTTGCTCAACCAGCGACTGTACTGCCTGTTTGAATGTTGTTGGTTCATTTGCATGACCATGTCCATGATCGGTCGATTGGGATTCGGATGGTTTTGGCTCGGTAGAACAGCCAACCGCCAGAGCGACGATGACGATCACGACGGAGAAAAATTGAGTCGATGACATTTTTCCAGTTTTCCAGTTCGAATTCGGTAATGGTTTTGGAGATTCAACCCATCAGCCAGGCCGCGGTGGAATTCGCGATCGCCAGGACTGCATTATTTTGTAGCGTCCATTCCTTCCCGGGCTGGCAAAGAACCGAGGCCAATTTGGTTACGTTTCAAGGCAACGGGCACTTAATGAAAATGCTCCGGGGCGCCGACGGCAACGATCCGGCTGGGGGCTCCGCCCACGTTGAATCGGACTCGCACCTTCAGATCGTTCATGGTCATGACATTCAATCGGCTTTCGCCGGGGCTGGTAAAGATCGCAAACCTACCATAGGCATCGAAACCGACATCGGGAGGTATGATCTGATCTTCGACCAGGCCCGAGCGAACCGGCACATTCAGTTTTACCCGGGCGTCCACGAAATTGTTATCCCGGTTGGGATCGAGTTCGATGATGGTCAATTGTTCCTGAATGTCGCTGCTGGGATCGGTCTTGATCTGAAAAACCAGAGCATAACGTTTCCCAAGGCTCAACACCGTCGCCGGAGCTGACAATGTCAAGCCGTCCTCCGTCTGGATGGGGACGGCGATGGCCTGCGGATTCTGGGCGGCCGCATTGATCAGCCCCAGGACAGCCCGTTCACCCGAACCATGGCAAAACAGGACCCAGTTCCGTGCGTTGACCAGCGATTGCGGCGGTTGGGACAGATCCCATGGATCGTTCCCCGCCATCGTAACCGGACGCGGCTGAATGGCACCGGCGTTTCCGGACAAGGAGGTGTCGGCATACAACCAGCTGATCGCACCGTCATGGGCAAAGAAGACCTTGCCGTTATTGGCTGTCGTGGCCTCGATTTCACCGGTTGGCAATTTGAACGAATAGGCAGGTGCATTCGATCCGCGATCGGCCATGTTGATCACATCGACCCGCCCCGCGTTCTCGCCCTCGCTGTCGCTCCACGTCGTATAACAAACGTTGTTCACCGCCGCTAACGATCGTTTCTCGGCATTCGCTCGGACTGCCCCCGTGGCAGCGGTCGATGTTCCGTCGATGGATAATTGAGCCGGCGATACGCGAGTAAAACCCTGTTCGCTGGCGACGAAAAAGCGTTGGTTGTAAACGAACAGGCCGGTCGGTCCCCCCGGTCCGGGATCCAGCTTCTGTTGGCGAACCACCGGAGCATTGGTGTATTTCCAGTGAAAATGATTGCCGTGCGGTTCCTGAAATACACCGGAATCGATTCCCACCCATCCGGCTGGCAGGCTGCGGTTGCCACGATTATCGAGGCCCACCAGCAGCTTGCCTTCGATCTGCTGCATTGGACCGAGGCGCTGGCTTTCAGCATCGACCGTGGGAAAGCCCGTTACCCAACCTCGACGCAGAGACCAGGCATCGGTGGTAACCACATCTCCGTACGACAGCTTCTGGGATTCAGCGTCCTGCCAGAACACCCGTGTGTTGACTTTTGGTCGCACGTTCTGAGCGTGCATGAAAGTCGACAGCGAAAAAGCGATAACGATGGTCAGTGCGGTGGTGAGTTGGTATTTTTGCATGCTGAAACGCAGTTCCCGGTTCTGGAAATGGACAGGCCGTATTCTATTCGCCGAATCGACGATTCAAAAGGCTGTTGTGCTCGCTGACCACCTTGGCCTGCTTGCGTCGGCTGCCTGTAACGTCGCGTAGAACAATTTTGAAGTTGCTCCAGGTCACCTTGCTTACCGCTTTACCGGGTGATTGCCATGGCCAGCTGTCATGTCATCCCGGGCAAACCAACGGTTCAGACCGGCAGCATTTCGCTGGCGTCCGCTTCCACCGCGTGGCGCAGTCGTTTGGGGAAATCCGGGAACGCCGTCACGACCCGCGTCCAGTTGGGATTCGCCTCGCCGCCTCCCGGGCTGCGTTGAAACATCTCGCCGGCCACGATGATCCGTTCGGCAAATCCTTCGATCGCCAATTCCTCCTGATGCCGGTCGTAATTCAGTCCATTCAAAATGGAATCCGCATGATACTGCCGAACGCTGTCCTGCGCTGCGCGAACAAAGGAACTTTGCAGCGCGATGAACTGCCCCTGATCCAGCACCGTGCCCATGCTCGCCAACGTGCGAAAGATGGTCAACAGAATATCGGTGGCCATTTTCATCAGCCCTTTGGAAGGATCTTCCAGTGACAGCGATTGGTGTTTGTGTTCATACTGGCAACACAAATCGACCTGGCAAACGCGTTTCACGGCGGTGTTGCGATACACCTCGGCCAACGTGCCAACTTCCAGACCCCAGTCCCCGGGAATGCGATTGGATCGAGCCAGGTTGGCCGTGATGCCGAATTCACCCGCCAATGGGTACCGAAAGCTCTCCAGGAATGCCAGGAAAGGATTGTAGCCGATGACGGAAATCATCGACTTCAGCAAGGGCTGCACCAGCAGACGCACCACGCGTCCATGCATCTGATCGGTCGTTCGCGCGTAATAGGCTTTGCAGAATTCGTAGTCCAGGGCCGGGTGCACCAGTGGCAGGCACAACCGGGACAACATCGTGCGGTCGAAATTGACAATGTCACAGTCGTGCAGCACGAACGCTTTCAGGTTGGGATCGGCCAGCAGGTATCCGAAAGCGGTCCACACCGATCTGCCTTTACCCGGTGCCGACAACGGCAGGCCGGCTTCCACCATTTGGCCATACAGCGCCTGCACACGTTCGCCATCGGCCCATAGCACTTTGGCACGGGGACCCAGCGAAGCGATCGCCGCCTGCGTCTCCAGATAATCGGCCGGCTCGGGAGCCACGTTCAGGATCACAATGATCTGGTCAACAAACGTCGCACCTTGTAATTGACGGATAATGTGGCCGAACGCGGGTGCCCGCATGTCCGAGGCCGTCACGGGCAGGACCAGACCGATTTTGTACTGCTGTGTCATCTCGTGCAGCAGCGATTCGAGGTGTTCAGAGTTGACGATCCCCAGATCGTGCAACGTCGTAATCTGGCCGTGTTGAATAAAATCAGCCATTCAGGATCCCCGCGGGTTCTGGTTTTTCAGTTTTTCGGTGACCGGCTCAAAACGAGGCCTGTGTGTATCCAGAATCGAACGCAGTTCGCTCTCCACGCGCTCGTAGGCAAAGTATTTTCGAGCGGTCCGATAATTGTGTTCGACGACTTCGTCCCGGTACTCCGGATTGGCCAGCATGTATCTTACCTGTTCCACCACCTCGTCTGTCAAAAACCCGTCCATGCCAATCGTTCGAAAGCCGCAGGGATCGATGTCCGCCTCAAAAATCGTGTAATGGTTGCAGAAAATCGGTTTACGGTAATACACCGCTTCCAGAAAGGCGTTGCCAAAACCCTCGTAAGACGACGGGTAGGCCACCAGGTCCGCGTGAGGATAGATATCCCAGATCGAATATTTCTTGCGTCCATCTTGTCCAATCTGACGCTCGGCGGCGATCATCTGATCCGCAAAGATGGTCTTCACGTTCAACATGTCTGAAAACTGCCGGATCCGATGGGCATAACTGGATCCTTCGTCGATGCCGTCGTGGGTGATGACCAGTTTGCAACGCGGGTCCTTCAGTCGATGCACCAATTCGATGGTGTGCTCGATTCCCTTCCGGGCAACCACCCGGGTGGGCTGCAGGATCATGATGTCCTCGTCGGACAGCCCCACCGCCTGCCGAAAGTCTTTGGCATAATCGTCCAGCGCCTCCGGTGGATGGGCAAAATCCATGACATTCGGAATCACCCGGTACGGCAGCCCCGTCCTTCGTCCAAATTCCTCACCGGCCAGCGTGCTGATCACCACATGGTCGATCCCCGCGACCTTGGGAGGAAAAACGGCGTTCAGATAGTCCGTCACGGAATTGATCAGAAATCGGCCCCGTTCCCAGGCGAAATCGTGATGATGCGCGATGCAGGGGATGTGCGTTTCCATCAACACTTCGACCAGTGCAGCGCCCAACGGAATATTCAATGGAATGGTCAACGAATTCTGGGCGATAAACAGATCGATCGACAACTTGTCGATCGCCTCGTAGATCTGATCCTTGATCTCGCCCGCCAGACTGCGAATCTGGTCACTCAGTTCACGGGTACGATACCGCGTTCCGAAAACCTGCTGGTGGATCTGTTGAATCTCCGGATGATGAAAGTCGGCCTTGTCAATCAGGAAGGTCGAATTTTCCGGGCGATCCGATTTGCCGCACAGATAGAAACAGTCATATCCCAGATGTTCCAGCACGCTGGTCCACTTGCCGATCTCCAGACTTACCCCGTCGGTGCCATGAACTCGAGTGGCAACGAAGGCCACGTTGCGAATTTTGTGGTTGTCCGATGAAGACATGGAGGGTCTCGCTATCCGGGGCAAATCCGCCAGTATGGTGGCGAGATGCAGCAGGGGGAAAATCGAATGATGAACTCAATTCTATTCTGCTTCCAACCAGGCGGCACCCCATGGCGGAAGAGTAATCTTGCCCGCGGCCGGTAGGGCGACCGCATGCAACAGGTCGCGCTGAAAGCCGGTTTCATCAAGGAATGGCGAATCGAGTTGCTGCGCCGCATCGCTGACATTGGCCAAAATCAGGATTCGCTGGCTTTCATCCAGGCTGATCCGCCAGAAGGCCACCAGCCATGGAGGCTGATCCGTCAACACCCGCTGACTCGCATCTGGATGGAACGCTGCCTGTAATTGGCGAACCGACAACATCGTTTGCCAGGCGGCAAACACCCGGGCCGCCACCGATTCGGGATCGTCCAGCCATGCCTGCAATTCCTGCCGTTCAAACTTGTGGCGGTTGATACGACGAGCCAGACCGCTGTCGGCCGCGCCGATCGTGTCATTGGGCGTGCCAAACAGGCTGTGAAAATAGATGGCCGGCAATCCGCGGAGTGACAGCATGATCGCCTGGGAGGTCAGAAACCGGCGCACGCTGGCCGGCGATTGCGGGTCTTCGACGTCGGCCAGCGCACTGTAGTAGGTGATGTTCAACTCGTAAGGCGCGGAGGTTCCGTCGGGCATCGTCCGCGCCGAAGTCAAACCACCCCGCCGCTCGACCTGATCCGCCAGCCAGACAAGTTGCTGATCGCTGACCAGTCCCTCCAATGGCCGAACTCCGATGCCGTCGTGGGAGGCAGTGAAATTCAGAAACGTGGTCCCCGCTGGCGGCGATTCAACCGCAGCCAGCCAGTTCATGAACGGCCGCGCGTCGCCGGCCAACAGGGTGTACAACATCAACGGTGGCAAGGTGAACTGGTAAACCATTTGAGCTTCATCGCCGTCACCGAAATAGCTGATATTTTCCTGATGCGGAACGTTGGTCTCGGTTAACAGCAGCACATGCGGCGCAACCGCCTGCAGGACATCGCGGAACAGCTTCACGACCGTGTGCGTCTGCGGTAGATGAATGCAGCTGGTACCCGGCTTTTTCCAGAGGTAGGCGATGGCGTCCAGTCGAATGATGCGGGCACCCTGACGAACATACAGCAGAAGAATTTGCAGCATCCGACACAACACGTCCACATTCGCGAAATTCAAATCGATCTGGTCGGCGCTGAATGTCGTCCACACGTGTCGCGTTCCATGAGCCGTCTCACAGGCCGTCAACAGCGGCAGATGTCGTGGCCGTACCACCTGGCTCAGGTCTTCCTGGGGATCCATTTCGATAAAGAACCCCTGGTAGTCCCGGCTGCCGGACAGATACTCCTGAAACCACCCGCTGCGACTGGAAATGTGATTCAGGACCAGGTCAAACATCAGGTCGAAGGACTCGCCCAACGCTTGCACATCGTCCCAGTCGCCCAGTGGTGGATCCACGGCCTGGTAATCGATCACGGAAAATCCGTCGTCGGAAGAATAGGGAAAGAACGGCAGAATGTGCACGATCCGAATCAACTCCGGCAGCTGCAATGATTGCAGGAATTCGCGCAACGTCACCAGCGCCGGCACCCTTTCCTGCTGCACCTGGTCACCATAGGTGATCAACACCACGTCGCGTTCGTCCCAGCCGCGGCGGGTTGGCACATCGGCCAGCGCCACATGCTCACGCAGCAGTTCCGTGATGCGTTCCAGGCCCGCCTCGGCCTGGTCGCCGTACAGCACCTGCAAACGTTCCTGGATCCGTTGGAGAATGGCGGGATCACGATCAGCAGAGGATTCATTCACGTTGGATGCCGGTTTACAGATGATCCAGTCCTGTAATATTGGTAATCAGCGCTCGCAGTTTGCGACGCAGCACGGTGTAACTGAAGAAAGCCTTGCCCAATTCGAAATTGTGGTCCACCATCTGGCGACGATATTCCTGATCGTCGATCACGCGTCGGACCTGTTCCACGACACTGCGAGTCAGGATACCGTCCATGATCACGGATCGAAAACCCTTGGGTTCGATATCCGAAATGAAGATCGAGTAGCGGTTGACGAGGACCGGCTTGCGGTAGTAATAGGATTCCAGCAGGGCATTTCCGAAGCCCTCGTACAGGCTGGGGTACGTGATGAAATTGGCCTGGGAATAGATATCCTCCAACGTAAACAGCATCTTGCCCTGTTCGTTGGCGACCCCCTGGTCGCCAATGGAAGTATGCGCAAATCTCAGGTCCACCCCTTCGTTTTCCGCCATGTCCTTAAGCGCTAACATGTAATCCTGACCCTCATCCCCCGATTCATGCGAAACGATCAGCTTGCATCGGGGATCGCCCAGCCTGGCCAACAGGGCAACCGAATGTTCGATACCCTTGCGGGGCACCACCCGCGTTGGCTGCAGGAAGACGATATCATCTTCAGCAAGGTTCGCATGCTTCCGAAATTCGGCCGCATAGTCGTCGTTCGCCTGGGGGGGCGGATTGTCGAAATCCAGGACATTGGGAACCAGGATCGACGATTCACCCTTGCGGAGGGCAAGCTGTTGCTGCGCGTGCGTGTTGATCGTCACGTGCTGAATCGATGGCAGTCGAGGCGGGAAGGACATGTCCAGAAAATCGCCGATCGCATTGACCGCGAATCGGGTGCGTTCCCAGTAGAAATCGTGGTGGTGCGCGATCGTGGGTATGCCCGTTTCGGCAATGAAGTTGGTCAGGGCAATTCCGAGGGGAATATGCATCGGAATGCACAACGCGTTTTGAACGATCAGAATCTCAATGTCAAATTTTTCGACGAAATCATAAAGCGTCCCCTTTAGATACTCGCTGACTTCGTAAATTCGATGAGTCAATTCCGGACTGCGGGTCAGTTGTCCGAACGCTCGTTCGTTGATCCAGATATTGTCGTGATGTCCGAAAAAAGCTTCGGGTACCGTCATGCTGACCCGCGCGTCACGATCCAGTTTGCCGGCGTACCAGTGACTGACGTGTTCGTAGTCCCACAACACGTTGGCCCATTTGGCGCTTTCCAATGAAACGCCGTCGGTCCCGGCGAAGCGCGTGGCCACGAAACCGATCTGTCTGCCCGTCTTACGTTTTTTTGGACTTCCCACGCAGGCTCCGTCAATCAAAACAATTCAGGATGTCGTACAAGTCGGAAATTACCACGTCCGCCGCGATACCGGCCACGCGGGAATCATTTTCACGCATTCGCAAGCTGCGTGCGTCACCGGCAAACAGTGCGGTATGGAAGCCGACCTGGTGCGCCGGCAGGATGTCCTTCAACATGTCGTTCCCAACATACAGCACCCGGTCCGCCTTGACACCCCGCCGCGACAGCGCTTCCGCTGCGATTTCAAATAACTTCGTGCCAGGCTTGGCACACCGATGTTGGAAAGAATAGATCTGCAACTCGTCGTCGATCCGAACGTCCAGGCCGTCGGCGCACAACAGGTGCTGCCACAAGTCGATGGTCAGCTGCTGGGCGTTGCTGATCAGGCCCAGCTCGACTTGTTTACGCGACAAGGCATTCAGGCAGCGACTGGCATTGGGCATCGGCCAAACCGGGTTAACGCGCAACTCGTAGGCCAGCGCCAACGCGTGGTAGTCCAGCTTCTCCAGCTCCAGCTTTTCCAGCGATTCCGTGGCGATATCACGGCCATCGCGTGCGGATAAACCTTGCACGACGCGTCGCCATACCGATTCAATGTCCACTTCCGGATAGGCGATGCCGGATTGCCGCAATCGTTCCTGTTCGGCCAGAATTTCGTCCGACAAAAGGCGTACACCCAGTGTCACCATCCACCGGGTTGGGCGGACCGCATTCTTGCCAGGCGGCCACGAACAATTTTGCCTGACTGGCCGTGCGGACGGAGTCGAAGTCTCCACTGTCACTGATCAATAGCGTGCCATAGATATCAAACATGACCGCCTCAATACCGGTCAATTTTCTGGTGACCGATGTTTGCCGGGTGCCGATGGGAGCCATGGGGGCGGTGTGTTTTTCGATCAGGTCGCGATAGGTCGGGTTCATGGATCGATCCTGACTGGATAAAAACACTCAAACGGCAGGAACGATTCGAGGATCCCAGATCCGTGTCCGGGTGGTCGCAACTGCGGATCCGTTTCACTGTTGGCCAGCGAGCGATAGATGTTCAGCAACTGTTCGCCGACGCGCTGCATCGAGTACTCGCTGCGGACACGACTTGCGTTCCGCTCCATCACGGAATCAGGATAACCGGATGGCTGCCGTGCCAACTGCAGAATGGGATTCATCTTGACCAGCTGCTGGCCCGCCTGCGTATCATCAGCCACCCGCCGGAGAATGTCCTGCTGGAAAGTCGTTGGACAACAGGCGAAATCGAAATGGCCGGACGCGATTCGATTCCGGAAATTGCGGTTCAGGGCGTCCCTGTCCGACGGTGGCAGACCATAGGCGGACCGTACGCGCTGGTAACCTCCGGCAATCGCGGCTAACAACCGGTTTTCATCCAGCCAGTCCAGGGGAATCCGAAACTCCGATTTCAGCCAGGGAAATTGCAAACCGGCGCGGCTGAAGTCGGCAGTGATTTCCGGCAGATCTCGACCGGCCAGCGGTTTGCCCGCCAGGCATGATTCCAGATAGGTCATTCCGAACCCTTCGGCGACACTGGTAGTTAGCAGCAGATCCGCAGCCGACAGGACTTCCGGAAATGGCAAACCGTCCGCTTCGCCCATTTCAAAATGCCAATTCAACCCCAGTTCGCCGGCCAGGTTTTTCCAGCGGTCATAACCCGCCCGCTCCACAGGATTGATCGGCGCCAAAGTCAGTCCGAAGAAGGAACCACGATCGGCGACGGCCGACCACAACAGAGCTTCGGCCAGATTCTTGCGGCCGATACCCCGCACCGGATACAGGATGAAGTTGGCATCGAGCGGGATGCCAAATCGTGACCGCAACTGGTCGCGACACGCTGCACGCTGAGGCAAATCCGGCTCGTGTACCGGATTGGGCAGCAGGTGCAGGCGGGCTGGATCGACACCGGCACGTTGCAAGGCGGAATGATCTCGGCCGTTCAGCGTGGCGTAATGCACCTGCGATGCTTGCGGGTAAAGGAGGTCTGACAATCCGGACCCATCGCCGCCGGCCAGTTCTTGGGCCAGGTGGTTGTACTGCACCGGGCGGAAGTCTTCGGCAAAATCATGGATCTGCAGCAACGTCCGGTAACCGCGGCTCAGCGAGCTGACGGATGGCGGTTGGCAGGCCGGTATTCTTGCCCAGCGAGTGATTATGAAAATGCAGAATCGTATCGTCTGCGTTCCAATCCATGTTCTCCAGCAGTTTCAGCAACCGTTTGGTCAAGTCAGAACCCACGGGGCGATGCTCGTCGTAATCCAGTTCCGGCACAACATGCGTGGAAAATTCCAGTTGGGGGAAGTCGACCGCCAGCGGTTCCTGCCAGCCAATTCGACGACCACCGTACACCAGGCTGACGTTCAGTTTTTCGTCGGCGACTTGATTCAATGCCTGCAGGTGGTTGGTGATCACTCGCGTGACGCCGCCCCGATTCAAATGGTAATGGAAGATGGCGATGTTCATCGGACGACGTCCTGATTCGCGCAATGGTCTTCACGAGTGGCAACCGGGATGGCTGGCCAAGTTACTCGAACGGGTTGTGATACCGGTTTCATAAAACGTATCAAACGTGGCATCGGTTCTGGATCCGATGGCGATTGCATAAGGCGACGATGACGGTTCGCAGGATGGCGCGCGGAACAAGATCGCAAACATTGACAAACGAACATGCAAACACCACAATCTGGATAGCTTGCTGACAATGTGGACATGTTCGCGTATTCAAGAACTTGATCATAGCGGAATTCGATGGCAACTCGAGATGGAACCAAACGATTGAATCGATCGGTCTCAACCGATCGTCGCCGAAATTCAAGCTGGTCCAGCCGTTCCTCCGGCCGCAATCAATCGCTCCCCTCTCCTCTGCAGTCGCTGGATATCCTGATCGACCTGTTACGACAGGATGTTGTTTGCGAGCCCGATGTCCAGCAGGGGCTGAAGACGTTGTTGGGGTCATTGAAACAGCGTTTTGGTTCCAGTTGGAACCAGGCCGTTTTTGAAGATACGGTTCAATTTGCTCCCTGGCTTACCGCCAAGATGGAGCGACTGAGAAAACGGCAATCCGAACTGTTGCAGTGTTTGACTTCGTGTTGTTTGCAAGCCCGGCGTCTGCCGTTGTCCGAAGAAGTGCGGGCTCGACTGGTAGAACAGCTGACCGATTTGGCGGAAAAATACGTCGAAACCGAAACCGATCAGGAATGCCTGTTTCATACCGCCTTCCCCAGTCCAGCCTGGACGGCCCAGCCGCGCAGCCGTTCAGCCCTGCGTCTGGAATAGTACGGATGGGTCAAGCGACCACGATGAATTACGCCCCACCTACCACTTCAGCAACAACCGAACATCGCGGACGTTAATGCCCGTCGGGCCGGTAATGATCAAATCGTCCAGCTGTTCAAACAGATGGGTGGCATTGGAATCGGCCTGAATCGCCGGCAAGTCGAGTCCCCGCTGGTGGCAGCGGTCCATCGAATCGCCGGCCGCAACGGCACCGGTCGCCCGTGAATTGCCATCCAGGCCATCGGTGCCGAAACTGATCACCGCCATCTTCCTGCCGGCTATCCGGGGGATACACTCCATCACAAATTCCTGATTCCGACCACCGGTACCGTTGCCACGGACGATGGTCCGGACTTCGCCACCGGCAATCAGGCAGAAGGGTCGATCGGAACGGCTTGCCGCCAGTCGTCGGAGCAACGTTTCCGCCGCATCGTCTGCGGTCGATTCATCGCATTCCGTGGCGATTTCAAAATCCCATCCGTTCCTTGTACAAGCCTGTCCGGCAGCCGCCAAGGCATCGGCATTGGATCCGATACACCGCCAATCAGACGCGGTAAACTCTGGCCAGTCCGGCTTGGGCGTCGGTCGCGCGGTTTTCAGCACGGCCTTCGCGGCGTCAGGTAGCTGCTCCAACAGTCCGTAAGCTGCGACGATGCGATGTAGTTCCTCCAGATCGGAGGTGTCGTAAATCGTTGGGCCCGAGGCGATCCAGGACAGGTTGTCTTGGGGTACATCCGAAACCGCCAGAGTAAATTGCTGCGCCGGGAAAGCAGCCACGGCCAATCGACCTCCTTTGACCTGCGACAGGTAGGTTCGGACGGTATTGATTTCCGAGATCCCGGCCCCGCAGCCCACCAGCAAATCGTAGGTTGCCCGCAAGTCGCTCAAGCCCAGGCGGTCATCCGGCAATTCAAACGAAGCCGATCCACCACCGGAAACCAGGAAAACCACCACGTCCGTTTCGTCCAGCGAACGGACCAGCTGCAATGCAAAGGAGGCGGACTGCAAACTTTCAGGATTGGGAACCGGATGGCCGCCTCGAAAACGTCGCAACCCGCCTTCGGACGATCGATTCGACAGGTACGGTGAACAGACCATGCCCTGCCAATCGATACCAGGCAACCGGTTGATCCATTCCGACGCCAATCCTTCAGCCATTTTTCCCAACGCGATCAAGACCGGTTGATGGTCCGGCGATGCCCGTCGGATCCGTGAATCGATTTCGTTTAGAGATGCGGCATGTCTGTTCAGCATCGATGCAATGGACACCTGGCTCAGAACCTGAGGTACCAGCTGACGTAGTGCCTGTTTCGCCGTGTTAGCATGCATCCGCGTCACCGGCCCGGACGGATCGAAGTACAGGGGTCGAAGTAGGGAAAAATGGAATGCCAGGATCATAAGCCGCCGGTCGAGGCACCGGTAGCACCGGTCCGGCGCCCGAGGCGCATGCCAACGACCGGCGATTGACCGTGGGCGGTCGACGATTCTGGCCGACGACGCGTGACGACCACGGTTGTTTGTCCATAACGATCGTAATCGACATGCCGTCTCGCGCGATTGTAACAGCGGCGTTTTTTCGATCGGATCGGTACCTGGTGTGAAATATGATGCCGGTTCGCCAAACGGAAACCTAGGGTTCATTAAACAGGGGTCGTCAAATTCCTTCGTTGGCGAAGTTCAGGCTGATCCTCAGTCTGCGATCTGGTTTCCGACCAGCGGTTGACCGCGCTGCAGTCGAGACGGCAAAAATCGATTCAAAATCCCGCGGACGGGCCACCATGAGTAAACGAGATTACAACCCGATTCTGGATGATGCGGCGCTGGCCATCGCCCAGGATGACGGCCAAGGTCTGCAGGAGTGTCTGCAATCCGCTGAACTTCAGTCCAACAACGACGCCAACTTCTGGTTACTGCGGGCGTATGTCGGTTCCACGTTGGAACAAAAGGGACTCGCCTTGCAGCAGGCGTTACAGCTTGATCCGGAAAATCCGATCGGTCTGGCCGGGCTGAGTTGGATTCGCGGAATCCAGGAAATCGCCCGAGGGCAACTGGAAGCAAAGCAGCAGGCCGAAAAAGAACGGGCGGAAGCCCTGGCCCGCCAGCAAGCGGAAGAAGAGGCCCGGCGAAAAGCGGAACAGGAACGGATTCGTGCCGAACAGGAAGCCCGGCGAAAAGCCGCCGAAGAAGCCCGGTTGCGGGCGGAAAGGGAATCCCAACGACAAGCGGCCGAAGAAGCTCGCCGATTAGCGGAACAAGCCGCCCGTCGCCAGGTCGAATTGGAACGACGACAGGCCGAACTGGAAGAGAAAAAACGGGCGGAGAAGGAATCCCGTTTGGAAGTGTTGTTGCAGGCGGATCAGGCGGCACAGAAGAAAGACGGGACGGCACGCGCCGAATCAGAACCACCGTCCCCCAGCGGTGGTAATAACGACCAGCCATCCGATCGTATCAATCCAAACGACCCACAGCCACAGGCGTATTCTGATTTGCCGCAATCGGACAACGCGTTGGTTGAAGACCCATCCATCGACGTGATCGAATCGCAACTGCACCAGCAAGTGACGTTGCTGGCTGGTGATGTTCGACAGCAACTCGATCAGACGCAAACGGCCGACAAGCCGGATGAGTTGACCGATTCGCAACGGCCACTCATTCTGGCCGTCGATGAAAGCCCCACCGTACGTAAGTTGATTTCACTGACCCTCACGCCCCAGGGTTATGAGGTGGTCACCGCGGGCGATGGCGTCGAAGCGTTATCGCTGATCACGCGTCGTCTGCCCGATTTGATCCTGTCGGATATCAACATGCCCAAAATCGGCGGTTTCAAGCTCTGCAATTTTGTCAAGAAACACGATCGCACCCGTCACATTCCGGTGATCATGCTTTCGGGTAAAGATGGACTGATTGACAAGATGAGGGGCCGTATGAATGGCTGTGATGGGTTTATCGCCAAACCTCTGGAATCGGGTTCACTGATCGAAATCGTGCGCGTCCAGCTGGCCAATCCGTCAGCCCTGCCAGCCGTCTCGTCAGTCCAATGAAGATCGGCAAGCCCACGCTCCAGTCCCTTCCGAAATTTGACTTCCTCTACCGAGCCTGACCGTCATGAGCCAATCCCCCTCGCTCAATCGCGAATTCGATGTTACTCAATTGACACCTCAAGTCCCCAGCCCTTCCACCCACGTCAACCAACAGGCTTTACCGATCTCGTGCATTGACCTGATCGCCAAACTGGAAAACCTGTTGGCCAGATCAAGCGAGATGGACCGCGATGATTTTGTCGATCAGTCGGCCGATATCGCCCGCAAAATGCTAAGTCGCCTGAGCGAATTCCATGGTGAATTCTTCGTCGACATGGTCCAAAACCCGGCCCGGGAAGAAATCGCCCGCGCCGTAACCCACGCCGACGCCTACGAATTGGTGTTGAAAACACGACCTTTGGCCAACGCCGTACTGCGTGCCTTCTGGAATGTGAAAGAAAGCCAGGACATCCAGGCGGCTCACGCGGAATTGGGCCGGGCGCTGGTTGCCGCCTGTGCCGCGACCTGTGGCCAGGCCGTGGTTGCGATCGGCAGCGACACGGAAGTCGGCCAGGAAATCAATCAAAGCACCGTCTCGCTGGTCAGCCAGTTGCAGTCATTGTGGGCTTGAACGGCTCTTCACTGCCGCACCAGAGTGTAAACTGGACGCCTGTCGGTTGTTCAAACAGTGCGGTGGGGCATGAGGAAACAGGTTCGCAAACGATTGCGGATTGCGGGCGTGGTTCAGGGAGTGGGGTTCCGGCCATTTATCTGGAAACGTGCCACCGACCGGGGCTTGACCGGTTGGGTGCAAAACGACAGCGCGGGCGTGATGATCGAAATCCAGGGCCCGCCCTCCCGGATTCAGGATTTCCTGAGCGATCTCGGCTCCGATTTGCCACCACTCAGCCGCATCGATTCGCTCCGTACGAGCGATATCGCGGTTGAAGATGAATCCCGGTTCGCGATTGTGGAAAGCGCGGATTTGGCTCCCCGCAGTACGCCCGTTTCGCCGGACATCTGCGTTTGTGACGCCTGCCTGCGGGAAATGAACGATCCGGCCGATCGACGCTACCACTACCCCTTCATCAACTGCACCAACTGCGGGCCACGATTCACGATCATCCAGGATGTTCCGTACGACCGGGCGCTGACCACCATGCAGGCGTTCGCGATGTGCGACGCCTGTCAACGAGAATACGATGATCCGGCCAACCGTCGGTTCCACGCCCAACCCAATGCCTGCCCCGCCTGCGGACCACGGATCTGGTTTGTCGATGGCAGCGCGGAAGCTGACGCTTCGATTCCGATTCGTTTGCATCCGGTCTGGATTCGGAACAGGCGTTAGCCGCTTTTCACCAGGCGATCGCTCTGGGACAGATCGTGGCCGTCAAGGGAATCGGTGGATTTCATCTGGCCTGCGATCCCGTTAACGAAACGGCCATCACCGAATTGCGACGACGCAAAGGGCGCGTCGACAAGCCACTGGCGGTGATGGTGGCCGATGTACAGCAGGCCAGGTCATTTGCGGAAGTATCCGAAAGTGAAGCGGTGCTGCTGGCCAGCAAAGAACGTCCGATTGTCTTGCTGCGGAGGAAGGCGAAAGCGAACTGTACCAATTCGATCGCTGGCAACATTGCCCCGGGCAACGATTTCATCGGTTGTCTGCTGCCCTATTCCCCGCTGCACTATCGGTTGGTGGAACAGGGACCCTTGCTGCTGACGTCCGGCAATCTGTCCGATGAACCCATTGTCCGCACGAATCGCGAGGCTGCCGTTCGATTGAAGTCCATCGCCGATGCCTTTCTATTGCACGACCGTGACATCGAAGTGGTTTGCGACGATTCGGTCGTCCGCATTCTGGAAAACGATGTGCTGCCGATACGTCGATCCCGCGGTTACGCGCCGATGCCGGTTCGCATTGCCGAATCTGGCCCATCGGTTCTGGCGGTGGGCGGTGAAATCAAATCGACTTTTTGCGTGACACGGGACGATTACGCTTATCTCAGCCAGCACATCGGCGACATGGGAAACCTGGAAACGCTGGCTGCCCTGCAACGCAGCGTGGATCATTTTCTCCGTCTGTTTCGTGTCGATCCGCAGGTCGTCGCCGCGGATCTGCATCCGGGTTACCTGTCAGGACAATGGGCCGCGTCGTTCGCCGAATCGATGGGAGTGCCGCTGATTCGGGTCCAGCATCATTTCGCGCACGTGGTCGCCTTGCACGCCGAGCATGGCCTGCCGACCGACCAGCCAATCATCGGTTGTTGTTTCGACGGCACCGGTTATGGCACCGATCAAACGATCTGGGGCGGCGAGTTTCTATTGGCCCGGGCCGGCGAATTCGAACGCGCCGCGCATCTGAGTTACTCGCCGCTGCCTGGCGGCGATGCCGCGATTCGACGCCCCTACCGGGTGGCCCTCGCCCAGTTGTGGTCCTGCGGTATCGAGTGGGATGAACGGTTACCCTGTGTCCGAGGCCGCGTCGGCCAAGGAACGCCCGGTGTTGCGACAACAACTGGAAAGAGATTTGAACTGCATTCCGACCAGCAGCATGGGTCGATTGTTCGACGCGGTGGCTTCGCTAATCGGTATTCGCCACCAGGTCAACTACGAAGCTCAGGCGGCGATGGAGATGGAGGCCTGCGCGGCGTCCGTGATCGATGATGTCGATCCACTGGCCTACGCGTTTGAAATGGAACCCCGATCTCACGACGATTCATTCCCGATTCAAATTCAAATTGGTCAATTGTTACAGGCCATCTGCGAGGACGTGCTGGTCGGTGCAGACCAATCCGTGATGGCGGCACAGTTTCATCATGCGGTCGCCGGGATGATCGTTCAGATCTGTCAGTTGATCCGGGATGAACGTGCCGTCCAGACGGTGGGCCTGACGGGAGGCGTATTTCAGAACGTGCTTTTGCTCCGACTGGCAAGACAACGGCTGGTTGAGGCCGGGTTCGACGTCCTGACCCATCGCGTCGTACCACCCAACGACGGCGGCATCGCACTTGGCCAGGCCATCGCCGCGCGGAAATGACATGCTGGCTGCCCATCGCCGAGTAACATGTCTTGGCCACCGATTACAGGTCGCCGGCCTTGGGCAGGATGATCAGGCCGCGGTTGCTGGCGACGTTGACCAGTTCGACCCGATTGTGGACGTTCAGTTTCTTCATCAGATTGGCGCGGTGACGCGTTACCGTATGGGGGCTGATCACCAGCACCTGGGCAATTTCGCTGTTGGTTTTGCCTTCGGCAATCAAGTGCAATACTTCCCGCTCGCGTGACGTCAGGTCGCAATCATCCAGCGTAAACTCCCGCAGCGCGTCCTGGTCAATCAACTCGCTGACGAAATCTTCGCCATCAAACACGGCGTCGATAGCCTGAAACAGATCTTCGTCCAGTGCGTGTTTGAGCAGAAAACCATTGGCCCCGGCTTTCATCGACCGGGCCACAAACTGGGCATCGTCGTACATCGACAGGACCAGGATGCGGAGGGTCCTGTTTTTTTTTCGAATCGCGTTGATGACCTCGATTCCGCCCAGTCGAGGCATGGCCAGATCAATAATCAGCAGATCGCAGATCACCCCCTGGATCCGGGCCAGCGCTTCCGCCCCATCGGTTGCTTCGGCAACCACTTCAAATCGTCCATCCTGATTCAGCAGCGCGGCCAGTCCGCTACGGACCAGGTTGTGATCGTCGACCAGCATCACCCGTTTTCTCGTCCTGCTGATCATCGGGTTGGCCGCTCCGGCAACATGATTTCAATCGAAGTGCCCCGTCCGGGACCGCTGACGATTCGCACCTTGCCTTCCAACATCTTCACACGTTCTTTGATCCCGATCAGACCCAGCCCACTGGCGACCTGTTCCGGATCAAAGCCGGTACCGTCGTCACGGATGCTCAGCCGTTGGCCCCCCTGCCAGGGTTCGAAACAGACGATCACCGACTGCGCCGTCGAATGCTTGGCGATGTTCGTCAGGCTTTCCTGGGCAATTCGATACAAAGCCGTTTCGGCCTCAGTGTCCAGATTGGGGGGTACAAGAAAATCCACGCGGATGGAAAAATCGGCTTGTCGCCGGTATTCGGAAACCAGTTGCCGCAGCGACGCTTCGAATCCCAGTTCGTCCAGCGTCGGCGGCCGCAGTTTCTTGGCCAGATTCTTCAGCTGCCCCGCGGATTGATTCAGTTGCAGCCGCAACGCCGCCAGTTCCTGCTTGGCATCCCCCTGCTCATCAGTCAGCAATCCCGAAAGAACCTGCAACCGCAATTTCAGACCGACCAGGACCTGGCCGGTCTGATCGTGCAATTCGCGTGCGATATGCTGTCGTTCCTGCTCCAGTCGTCGGACATGATTTTGCGACAGGTTTTTGATCTGTTCGTTTTTCGATTCCAGCGACCGGACCAGACGGGCGTTTTCAATAGCGACCGCCGCCGTATTGCCCAGTGATTCCAGGAAGGCGGCATCCTGCCATGTAAATTCGGGCTCGCCGACGCGACGATGCAACTTGAAGAAGCCCAAAACCTCCTCTTTCGCATTCTTGATCGGCACACAGATACAGCTACCGATTTCAAATCGCCTGGCCAAGGTCGCATCCGCCAGCGGGTTCTGCCCGTAATCGTTGATCAGCAAGGGAAACTGCGTTTCCAACACGACGCCCGGGATGCCTTCGTTAGGCTTCCAGCGCCGCAGACAGGGAATGGTCTGGCCATCGAAATAGACCGTTTCGCTGACGGCGACGGGAGTCGAGTCTTCCCAAATGACCACGCCCGCAGCACCGCCGGCGGCGTCCAGAAATCCGGTCACGTTGATAACCAGTTCACGAACCAGTTCACTCGGTTCCAGCTGTTGGTTGATCGTGGCATTAAACGCCAGCAGCGTTTCCATCGACTGTCGCCATTCTTCCATCCGGTAAAACAGCAGCGCTCGATCCACCGCGCGTGCAGGCCACGCGCCCCAGACACTGGGCGACCCGCAGGTCCTGTTCGGTGAACAAACCGCCACGGTTCTTGTTGCGGGCTTCGATCACGGCCAGGACCCGGTTCTGGGTGGATACCAGTGGCACGCAAAGACAGTTTCTGGTCGCCGCGGCAATCGGTGCGTGGTCCAGTAGTGGTTTCCGATCCTTGATGGCCCGGACTACGGATGGCCCAGGTGAAGTCGCTGGAGCAACGGTCTCTGGTCGATGGACTTCCGCTTTCAGTTGGCCGTCCTGATTGGAATAAACGACCAGCTGTTCTGCTTGCAAAACGTCCATGGCCCGGTCCGCAATCAGGGCCAACAGTTTTTTCAAATCCTGTTCCAGCGAGAAAGCCTCGGCCGCCGCGGAGATCTGTTCCAGTTGGCGAATGGTGCGGCGGGATTCGTCATCGTGTTGCGACTCGGGCGGACGGGGCGTCGCCGGTTCGGGCAGCAGATCGTCCAGCGAGACGGCGTGGCTGGTCAGCGGTTGGCCGAAACTTCCGTATCGTTCAACTGCTTTCGCTTTTGCTGCAGAAAATCGATCCACTCGTCCATTCCACTGCCGGTTTTGGCGGAAGTTTCGAACACCTGCATACCCGGTCGAACCGACTGAATATTATCCAGCGCGGTCTGCCGATCAAACTCGCAAGGTTCCGATAAATCGGTCTTGGTGATCAGGGCCACGTCGGCGGTGTTGAACAGGCCAGGGTATTTGAGCGGCTTGTCTTCCCCTTCAGTCACCGAAAGCAGTGCCACCCGTACCGTTTCGCCCAGGTCCCAGCTCGTGGGACAAACCAGGTTACCGACATTCTCTATGAACAGGTATTCAAGTCCAGCCAATTCCCAGCCCTCCAGGTGGTTTTTCACCATGTCGGCTTCCAGATGGCAACAGCCATGCGTCATGATCTGTCGCACTGCGGCGCCGCTTTCGGCAAGTTTCCGGGCGTCGTTATCGGTTTCCAGATCACCCACCACCGCCGCCACGGGCAGACCCGCTTTGACCAGTCGCGTCATGGTTTCCCGGAGCAGAGACGTTTTCCCCGTGCCCGGGCTGGAGACCAGGTTGGTGACCAACACGTCGGCCTGGATGAACTCGTCGCGCATCTGGCGTGCCAGTTCATCGTTTTTCTTGAGAATCTTGGTCCGTACTTCCAGAATGCGTGGCTCAATCATCGGCAATACTCATTTCTGTCGGTTCCGTTTCCACGATTTCAATGCACTCGATGTCCAATTCCCGGCCCTGTCGAATATCCGCGCTGGGCGTGTCGCATTGGGGACAGCGGAATCGCTGGATTCCCGGTAATGCCATTTCTTCCGCACAACCCGGACAGTAGATAACCACCGGAACGTTGATGAACACCAATTCCGCACCTTCCAGCATCGTATCCCGGGTCACCAGCTCAAAACTGAATTCCAACGCACTCTGGTGCACGCAGGATAACGCGCCAATTTTCAATGTAATCGATTTTACACGCTCCGCGCCGGCAGCGGTGGCGTGTTGGGTGGCGATTTCCACCAGGCTGTTGGCAATGGACAATTCATGCATGGGACATTCGCCGTGAAAACGTGTCTGGTGGGACTGATAAATTGAATTGCATGGTAGTTGCCGCCGCACGGGTTTCGGGAATCCCGAATTGTTGCCAATCCGGCTACGTTACAAGGCATCAGGTTCCCCGAATGGTTGCCCATCCGGCTACGTTACAAAGCATCTGGTTCCCCGAATTGTTGCCAATCCGGCTACGTTACAAGGCATCAGGTTCCCGAAAGGTTGCCCATCCGGCTACGTTGCAAAGCATCAGGTTCCCCGAATGGTTGCCAATCCGGCTACGTTACAAGGTATTGTGAATCCCGAATTGTTGCCAATCCGGCTACGTTGCAGGGTATTGTGAATCCCGAATGGTTGCCCATCCGGCTACGACGTCTGCACTCCGGCACGACGCCAAATTTCAGTGCATCACTTCGATCGTGATTAACGATCGAAGCGAATCTATTTTAGATGTTTGGCGAACGCCTTGGCAAACGCGAACATGAAGCCGGCGGTTTTCTGGACGTCTGGATCCCGGGCCGCCCGCAGCGTGGCGAATAGACCACCCACCGGCTTGACCTCCTGCTGGGATATTTCCTGGTATGCCTCCGCACTCTTACGGCCCACTTCCCCCAGCACGCCAACCACGTCCTTGTCCAGCATGCCCGATTCGACCATACCCACGGCCGCGTCGACCAGTTCGGGCAACCGGTCGCCAATCAGCTGGGATTCCAGCAGTTTTTCGCCCGCCTCACGGAACTTGGGCAGCGCTTCGAACAGTAACGCCAATTGGGCCGGATCGATTTTCAAGTCACCTTTCCGTAATTCCTTGACACCGTCGGCCAGGTTGTCGGCAATCGTCTCGCCGCGACTGAGAAAGCCTTCCAGCGATTCCAGCAGGAACTCCATCAGCGGCAGATGATCCAGCAGTTTATTAACGGTTTTCAACGTGCGAGGATCAGTCAATCGTCCCAGCAGGCCCGAATCGGCCAACTGATCGATATCGATCGCCTCGGCCGCCTCCGCCAGCCTGGTGCCGGTTTCAAGATACTGGGGCGCCTTGGTGATCAGTTCGCTGGTCTTGCTGCCGGACAGCCCCTTCACATCGCCCATGCTGTCCGCCAACGAATCGGCGATCACTTCGCCTCGACTGATAAAACCTTCCAGCGCTTCGACTCCGAAGGTAATCGTGTCCAGATGATCCAGCAGGCGGTTGAGCGAATCAACCGTTCTGGGTTCCTGTAAACGGGCCTGCAAACTGTCCGAAGCCTTCGCGGTGCCGTTGCTCGACATGACGGCCTTCCTGTTTCCGGAGATGGTCAGTACTTACTGTCACTATATCGCGTGTCGTTTGAGTGTAGCGTTTTTTCGATCCCCGCGCTGGGGAAAATGAGTGCGGCACACGCTACACGTCCGCACGACGGAAATAACATCGGTAAAAGGAAAAACGGTAGCAATGGCATGAACATGCTATTTCGTGGTCGAACCGGGGTAAGACAATCGACGTTTCGGTTTCTGTGGTGGCAGCGATTGGGGTAGCGCGGAGTTTTTCCAATGAGTGCAGAGGTCAGCGTTTTGGTGTTAACCGCCTTGTCCGTCGGATTTCTGCATACGGTTCTGGGCCCCGACCATTACGTACCCTTTGCGGTGATGGGCCGGTCGAATCAATGGTCACCCCGCAAGACGCTGGGCATCACTGCCTTGTGCGGCGTCGGGCACATTCTGGGTTCGATCGCCATCGGTGCGATCGGGTTGTTGCTGGGCATTCTGGTATTCAAGCTGGAAGCCATTGAGTCTTTTCGGGGGGATGCCGCGGGCTGGTTGCTGATCGGCTTCGGTCTGGCCTATCTTTCCTGGGGCATGGTTCACGCCGTGCGAAATATTCCTCACAGCCATCTGCATTGCCACGCTGACGGCACGGTGCACACTCATGAGCATCAGCATGATCTGCAACATCGCCATCTGCACGAAGTGGCTGACAGCGGCGAGGGCCAGAATGGCTCGATGACGCCCTGGATCCTGTTCCTGATTTTTGCCTTTGGTCCTTGCGAAGTCCTGATCCCGCTTTTGATGTACCCGGCTGCCGAAGCGAATCTGTTTGCGATTGTGGCGGTGGTGTTGGCCTTCGCGGTAGCCACGATTGCCACCATGCTGGTGTCGGTGATGTTGTTGACCTATGGATTGCAACTGGTTCGCGTCCCCCATCTGCAACGTTTCAGCCATGCACTGGCCGGCCTGGCGGTGCTGCTTTGCGGCGTAATGGTACAGTCCGGCCTGTAAGCCGGCAGGAAAGGCATGGAATCAACCAAAAATACATAGTTCGTGCTATAGCGATCGACTTCGCCATACTCGATAAATTTGACATACGCTGCGGTCTCAGCCAGTGAAGCAGCCGCGGCAGTTTCGACGAATCCAAGCGGACGGAGTGAATCATGGCGTCCTTATTGTGGCTTCAAGGTGGTGCTTGTAGCGGGAACACGATGTCGTTCCTGAACGCGGAAGAGCCAAGTGCCTGTGACCTGGTGACCGATTTTGGCATCGACGTGCTCTGGCATCCCTCGCTGGGCTTCGACATGGGTGAAACGGTTCAGGCCATGCTGCGAGATATCGCGTCCGGCAAGAAAGAGCTGGATATCTTCGTGTTCGAAGGGACCGTCATCATGGGGCCCAATGGCTCCGGTCGATTCAACATGTTTGCCGATCGGCCAATGAAGGACTGGGTCAAGGAACTCGCTTCTCAGGCCAATGCCGTGGTGGCACTTGGCGACTGTGCCTGCTGGGGTGGGATTCCGGCCAACGCGCCGAACCCGACGGACAGTGTCGGCCTGCAGTATCTGAAGCGGGATCACGGTGGCTATCTGGGGGCGGATTTCAAGTCGAAGTGGGGTCTGCCGGTCATTAACATTCCGGGATGTCCCTGCCATCCCGATTGGGTAACACAGATTCTGGTCGCCATTGCCAGCGGTCGGGCCAGCGATATCGCGCTCGACGATCTGCAGCGACCGCAAACGTTTTTCAAGACGTTCACGCAAACCGGTTGTACGCGAGTCCAATTCTTCGAATACAAGCAATCGACCGTGGAATTCGGCCAGGGGACCCGAACGGGCTGCCTGTTTTACGAATTCGGCTGCCGTGGTCCGATGACGCATTCGCCCTGCAATCGGATTCTCTGGAATCGGCAGTCCTCCAAGACACGATCCGGCATGCCCTGCCTGGGCTGTACGGAGCCGGAGTTCCCGTTTTACGATCTGGAGCCGGGCACCGTTTTCAAGACACAGAAAATCGGTGGCGTGATCCCCAAGGATGCGCCGGAAGGCACGGATCACGTAACGTACATGGCGCATGCCGCCGCAGCCCGCGTGGCCGCTCCGCAGTGGTCCAAGGAAGATATGTTCGTGGTTTGATGGACGGCCCTGGGTCCCGGCAGCCGCTAAGGACGCCGTGGTCCCGTCCACCGAAGCAAGTCAGTTCAACCAGCAGTATCAGATGTTAGGGGAGTACCGAAGATGGCAAGTGCAACCGCAACCCCGATGAGAATCAGTCCTCTTGGCCGCGTTGAAGGTGACCTTGATCTGCGCATCGAAGTCACCGACGGTGTCGTGACCAATGCCTGGACGGAAGCCAGCATGTTTCGAGGGTTCGAGATCATCCTGAAGGGCAAGGATCCCCAGGCTGGTTTGATCGTGACGCCTCGTATCTGTGGCATCTGCGGTGGCAGCCATTTGTACAAGGCCTGTTACGCACTGGATACGGCCTGGAAAACGCACGTGCCTCGCAACGCGACGCTGATTCGAAATATCGCCCAGGCCTGTGAAACGCTGCAGTCCATTCCTCGTTGGTTTTACGCACTGTTTGCCGTCGATTTGACCAACAAGAATTACGCCAAGGTGGCGGAATACGACGAAGTGGTCAAACGTTTCGCGCCGTTCGTTGGTACGGCCTACGAGAAGGGGGTGACGCTGTCCGGCAAACCGGTCGAAGTCTACGCCATTTTCGGCGGCCAATGGCCTCACTCCAGTTTCATGATTCCCGGCGGCGTGATGTGTGCGCCCAACCTGGCCGACGTGACCCGCTCCATCGCGATTCTGGATTACTGGAAACGTGAATGGCTGGAAGGGGCCTGGCTGGGATGTTCCATCGATCGCTGGATGGAAAACAAGACCTGGGATGACGTCTGGAATTGGGCGGAGGAAAACGATAGCCAGCGGAATTCGGACTGCGGTCTTTTCCTGCGATTCGCCAAGGCGGCGGGTCTGGGCAAGTATGGACATGGCTGCGGCAAATTCCTCGCCACGGGCACCTATTTCATGCCGGAAATGTATGAAAACCCAACGATCGAAGGCCGCAACGCCGCGTTGATCAATCGGGCCGGCGTCTATGACGGCGAACAGTTCCACGATTTCGATCATCTGAATGTGCGGGAGTCGGTAGCCCACTCGTTCTTCAAGGGCGATTCGTACCTGCATCCGTGGGATGGCAAGACCGACCCGGTCGATCCTCAGGAAGGCCACAAGCAGGGCAAGTACAGTTGGGCCAAGTCGCCTCGCTACGAAGTTCCCGGCAAGGGGCCCATGCCTCTGGAAGCCGGCCCACTCGGCCGACAGGTCAACGCCGGCCGTCCCGATGCCCTTGAGCATCAGGATTACGATCCGTTGTTCCTGGACGCCATCAAGAAGGATGGTCCCAACGTGATTGTCCGGGTCATGGCCCGGATGCACGAAGCCTGCAAGTACTACAAGTTGGCGCAACGGTGGCTCAGCGAGCTTGATCTGCACGACCGGTTCTACACCAAACCGGAAGAGCTGAAGTCTGGAAAAGGCTTTGGCGCGACCGAAGCCGCGCGGGGTGCCCTCTCCGACTGGATCGTGATCGAAGATGGCAAGATCGAAAATTATCAGGTGGTCACTCCCACCGCCTGGAATATCGGTCCGCAGGACGGCAACGAGGTCCACGGGCCGATGGAACAGTCGTTCATCGGCGCTCCAATCGAAGATCCCAGCGATCCGGTCGAAATGGGACATGTGGCTCGATCCTACGATTCCTGCCTGGTCTGCACCGTCCACACCTACGACGGCAAGACCGGCAAAGAACTGGCGAAGTTCCGAATCGGCGAAGGGGCCTGATTTCGAGTCGGCAGACGCAATTTGATCCACCGGAACCCTCGAATCGTTTTCGGGAGGTCGAGGCTCCCGCCGAGACATAATCACCAAAGCACAACAGCTTGAACACGACATCTTGGAACTGTTGTCGAGAGCTCGATGGGAACGCCTGCCGAGCCGAATGACAACAGCATGTTTCGGCAGGAGCCTCAACCTCCCGCGGATGATTCATGACCTGAACCACGGAGGGGAAAATTCGGGGAATCGTCAGATCCCCGCCCAGGCGGCCCGCGGGCGGGTCGCAAGATAGCTTCCCACCCCCCCGGCAACATGAGCATGGCGATTTTCAATCACGACGGCCCCCATGTCGATGCGGAAACTGCTGATCAGCGCCGCGTCGCTAACCACGGATCACCGAAGGTCGATCCCCGGGAAAACAACATCGCATCAACGGGCTCGACAGACACGGACGATTTCGATCCGTCGCGGCCCAGTACCAGCGGGATGGAAACCCTGATCGTCGGTTGTGGCAATCTGCTGCGGGGAGATGACGCCACCGGCCCGGTCCTGATTCGGCGGATGTGGGAGCAGGGATTGCCAGAAGGCGTGCATTGCGCGGACGGCGGAACGGGTGGCATGGACGTGGCGTTTCAGATGCGAGGCGTACCACACGTGATCCTGGTCGATTCCTGTCAGTCGGGTAGCGAGCCAGGAGCGATTTTCCGCCTGCCCGGCGAGGAGATCGAATCGTTGCCACCCGTGGAAGGGATCAATCTGCACGCCTTCCGCTGGGATCACGCGCTGGCCTTCGGGCGTTGGTTGTTGAAAGAGGACTACCCACAACGGATCACGGTCTACTTGATCGAAGGGGCGGATTTTGAAGTGGGCGAAAAACTCTCGCCCGCCGTCGATGCGGCCATCGATCGGGTCGTCGAAAAACTTTTTGAAGTTATCGGGAAATAGTTTTAGAATCTGAGCATGCAGGCACAGGCCAACAGACCGGAACGATTGTCCTTCGGATTCGATTTATCCGACGACGGCTATCTGCGGATGTCCCGGGAAGATGCCGAGTGTTTCTTTCCGGAAGATACGTTGCTGGCATTGTGGCGGGACGGCAGCCTGGTCCTGTTGCCGACGCGGGGCGCGGCGGCCGGCGGCTTGATGTTGAAACAGCGGAATGCGGCCGGAGACCGCAGTCTGCTGATTTCCGAAGTCTTCGAATTTCAGATTCCCGGCGGACGATACACCGCCGTGTGGGATGACGGGATTGGAGGTTTGCGAGTTTCGTTGACTCGCGATGGTGACCCGCAAGTCAACTGTTCCCCACCGGAATAACCGTCATGAATGAGCGGCCGAATTCCAACGGGGATCAAGACGCCGGTGATCCATTTGTACCGCTGGAAGCGATCACACGTATCGAACAGGAAAATGGACGCTGGGTGGTGTACTTGAATGTGCAGAGCTGGGAACCGAATTCAGACGAACATCCGGTGGCCAACCAATGGCAGAAGATCAACGACTACTCCAGCCAGGCCGAAGCCCAGGTAGCCGCGTCCTGGTACGAGCGGTCAGCCAACCGCAACATTCGACCGCCTTCCGGATTTTAAGCAGGAACAATTCATGTTGATACTTCGCCCGCAGCCCGTCGGCTTGTTTGCGTTCCCGGCCAGCAATCTGCTGTTGCCGCCAGTCGACGGTGACAGCGCGGCGGCGCTGCAATCGCTGATGCGGGGAGACATCCATGCCAGTGTGCCGGACGCCTGGCAGTTTTTTCTGGAAGCCGCGAAAGGTGATTTGCAGGCCGCGATCCAGGCAGTCGACGCGAATCCGTCCGATTCGCCATTGACGATCTATAACCGATTCGTGTTGCAGCCCAGTCAAACCGCCTACCAGGCGGCCGCATCGATTTTGACTGGGGAGCTATTGGCATTGTTGGACGTGGCGGCCTTTGCCACCGGCGTGATCGATGCGGTCAGCGATACGTTTGAAACCGATGGCGAACTGAAAGCACTCTGTTTGTCGACGTCGGCGGCGGCGAGTATCGAGAAAGGCGAACTGGATGCGGCTCGTGACAAGTTGCGACAGGCGGCCGAAGCTGCCCAGCAGGCCTCGCCCGTGTTGGCAGCAACCTGTCTGGCTCAGCTGGCCGACATGAGTCTGTCTCTGCCGGATTGCGAACCGGCGGCGGTCATTCGCGATTATCAACAGGCCATTCAGCTGGCCACCGAGTGTCGCATTCCACTTTTTCTGCCCGAATTGCAGTTGAAATTGGGCATGGCACTGCAACAGGCGGCGGCCGGCCAGCGGGGGATGTTGTTGCAGGCGGTCAATGCCTACCAGGCCGCGCTGCAGAATGGCGTCACCGAAACCGAATACCCGGAATTGTTCGCCCAGCTGCAAAACAACCTGGGGCTGGCCTATTTGTCGATGCCCTCGATGGGCTCCAGCGATCAGCTGCGAACCGGCGTGGCCGTCCAGAGCTTTCGTCACGCACTGGGAATTTACACGATCGAAAAATATCCCGACATGTGGGCCAGTGTCAGTATGAATCTGGCTAACGCCTTGCAATATGCGCCATCGTCGCACCCGGAGGAAAACCTGATCCAGGCAGTGGAAACGTACGAAAATGTCTTGCAGGTACGAACCCGGGCCAAGGATCCCGTGGCTTATGCCACCGTACTTAGAAACCAGGCGAATGCGCTTGCGCACCTGGGAATGTTTCGACCCGCACTGGAAAAGGCCAGCGAAGCCTGCAAACTGTTTTCCTGGTACGACCAGCCACAGCAGGCTGAAGCGGCTCGTGAACTCGCGCAGCAAATCAATGAACAGATGGTGGATAACGGCACGGACCGGCCTTCGCAGGAAGACGAAGACCAGGACGCCGAACTGACGACCCGCTGATTGAACCAGAAGCCACGACGTACAAAGATCAAATCGTAGCCGGATTGGCAACAATTCGGGATTGTCGGAGATAGATTCGTAGCCGGATTGGCAACAATTCGGGGATGTTGGAGAGAGCTTGGATTTGTGGCTGGATAGTGAACTGAAGGACCTGCACAAATCAGAACGTAGCCGGATTGGCAACAATTCGGGGATGTTGATGATAGAATTCGCAAGTCAGGACTGGATGCAACAACAGGACCTGTAATAACCGTGTATAGGGAGCCATGCACCGTAGATCAGATCGTAGCCGGATTGGCAACAATTCGTGGATACTCAAGTTGTACGACCTGTTTGGCCACCTGAGCTACCGTCCCCACGATGGTTCCATCAGGCGGCAACCCGAACCGATGTTGGGTTGCTTTTGAACTTTGGCGAAAGCAAAGAGGAAGTCAAACGAAAGCTGAGGAATCTGGAATTCGGCGATCTGATTAACCGACAACATTCGCATCCCGATCACCCAGTCATCCAAGTCAATAAAATCTCGAACAGTCGGGTGCAACGATTCGCTTGATTGATCGATCAGGAAACATGGACCTTTACCAACAACAACAATTCGGTTTTTTGCTGCAGACCGCAACGGAACGTTTCGTCACCCGGCTGGAAGAGCGGTTTCGTGGCAGCGACGCGGCGCTGGTCCAGATCAAACAGGATCCTGACGCGGAGGGTGTCTGGCTGAACCAGTTTGCCGACGCAATATTCGAAGACTTTCTGCTGAACAACGTGGAGGGCGCCTGTTTTGTCTTGCAGGCCGCGGCCAAACGCAAAACGGACGCCTTGCCGGCAGGCACGATTGAACAATCGCTGATCGCCATGGCCAAGACCGTCTTCAGCGAATTGTTGCTACAGAAAACGATCGAGACGCTGGAACAGCACTCGGGTTACCAATCGGTTTAATTGCGGAGTCATGCATGTCCACGGATACACCGGAAACGCGAACCAGCACACCCATGCTGACGGTCGATAATCTGGAACAACTCGCTCAACGTGTTGACGAAGCGATTGCCGAGGTTCAGGCGATGGAACCGGAAATGCGTGCCAAGGCCATGAAGCTCAGATCGACGATCGAAGAGTTTCACAAGGTGGGCCTGACGCACATCGTGAAAACGCTGAAGCAGGACGAACAGGGGAAGCGGCTGTTGTTCGAAATGGTGGACGAACCAACGGTTTACGCGCTGTTCGCCATGCACGGGCTGGTGCGGGCCGACTTGCGGACTCAGGTCAGTCGGGTCATCGAAATGGTGCGACCCTATATGCAATCTCACGGCGGCGATGTTCAGTTGGTCGACGTGCGAGACAAGACGGTCGTCGTGCGGCTGTCCGGAAACTGCAACGGCTGCTCGATGTCCTCGGTGACGCTCCGCAATACGGTGGAGGAGTCGCTGAAGGAACATGTGCCGGAGATTGAAAACGTGGAAGTGGCTGAGGAAGAACCGGCCGCTTCCGGACTGGTCCAGCTGGAATCATCAGCCGCGGGGGTGGTGGAGCATGGCTGGGTGGCCGGACCGCATTTGTCCGAATTGGAAGATAGCAAACCGTTCGCGTTTGAACATGGCGAGGATCACATCCTGCTGGTCAATTCCAAACGCGGACTGCGGGCCTATCGCAACTCCTGTGCGCATCAGGGTCTGCCGCTTGACGGCGGCCTGCTGGACAGTGACAACGGAACACTGACCTGTCCCTGGCACGGATTCCAGTTCGACAGCGAATCGGGCGAATGTTTTTCGGCGCCCCAGTGCCAGTTGGAACCCTTTCCGCTACGGATTACCGACGATCGAGTCTGGGTGCGGCCGGGATAAGGGGAATCAGACGATCGCGCTTTGGTCAGCGTCGTTATTTTGTCAGCGTCATGATCCAGGCAAGAGTTTCCAGGCAAGAATTGAGCAGCCAGCGTTGCCAGAATTTCGCAGAAGTTGAAACCATCAGGAGGCAGTAGCCCGGTTTTCCACGTTGGCTTGCCGAAGACAACGTAGCCCCGACAGTCCCTGGCGGGTCAAACTGAAGACAACGTAGTCCCGACAGTCCCTGGCGGGGCAAGGTGCAACTGAACCGGCGTCAGGGACTGCCGCCTCCACAACAGAGAGCAACTGAAACGGCGTCAGGGACTGTCGCCTCCACAACAAGATGCAACGGAAACGGCGTCAGGGACTGCCGCCTCCACAAAAACGTGAACAGCGAAGGTGCACGGATTTCTTGATTCGGGCTGGTGGCATGAATATGAATTCTGAAAATGCTCTACAATCCAAATCCGCGACGCTGTACTGCATTACATAACAGGTAACCTCATGGACCGCCGTGAACCAACACCGCAGTCGACCGTGCAAACGGTCAGCATCTCCAGCTCACGACGGCCGGTCCGCGAATCCGCCGCCGCGCTGTCGGCTCCGTCTTTGGCGGTGCCCAAATTGTGGCTGGGAGCGGAATCGGCTTTTGGCCTGGCGCTGCCCAGTGCCCAACCGTCGGCGTCCACCATGTATGCTCCGCGAGGCGTCTGGCTGGACGACCAGCGTTTGATCGTTTGCGATTCAGGCAACCATCGCGTCTTGATCTGGAACAACCTGCCGACAGACGATCATGTTGCTGCCGACGTCGTGCTGGGGCAGCCCGATTTTGCCTCCGAAGGACCGGCGGCGGGTGGTCGAGGGCCGGAAAACGGCCTGCATTTGCCGACCGGCGTGCTGGTGATCGACGGCAGACTGGTGGTGGCCGACGCCTGGCATCATCGTCTGCTGGTCTGGAATGCGATCCCGACCGCATCCGATTCGCCGCCGGACTACGCCATCGGTCAGCCGGATTTGAATCACGTTACCGAAAACCGGGGCGATGCGATCGCCAGCCTGAATGGACTTTATTGGCCCTATGGCATCGGCTGGCACGGGCAGCGGCTATACGTCGCCGACACGGGAAATCGGCGGATCCTGGTCTGGGATGGCTTCCCCGAAATGGACCGGCCGGCGGATCGTTATTGGGGGCAGTCGGCCACCAGTGGCAGCGAAGAAAACCGTGGCGGCCCGGTCGCCGCCAACTCGTTCCGCTGGCCGCATGATTTCGCGATCACGGACGAACGACTGTACGTCGCCGATGCCGGCAACCATCGTGTGCTGTGCTGGCATGAACTGCCGCAAGGCGATCAAGCCGCGGATGCGCTGATTGGCCAACGCGATTTTGATTCCGCCTTCGAATTGCCGTACGATACCCAGGGCTCGGCCCGGTTGAGATTCCCTTACGCACTGGACGACTGTCGAAATGTGCTGGCCGTAGCGGATACAGCCAATAATCGGATCATGTTCTGGCGGATCCCATTGGCGGATCCATGCGGCGGTACCGCCTTCGATGTGGCGGGACAGGTCGACTTTTCCGGCAATGGAGAAAACCGCTGGGAACAGGTCCGGCGTGATACGTTATGCTGGCCGTACGGCGTCAGCTTTCACAACGGCAGCCTGGCGATTGCCGATTCGGGTAATAACCGCGTCATGATCTGGGATTGCCAACGAGTGTTACAATACGCAGAACAACTCGCAGATCATGATCAACAAGATTCGATCACTCATTGAACTGGAAACAGGAACGCGCTGATGTGCCTTGCAGTACCGGGACAAGTTCAAACCATTTTTGAAGACCAGGGAACCCGCATGGGGAAGGTCAACTTTGGCGGCGTTGTCAAGGATGTCTGCCTGGCGTACCTGCCGGATATTGCCGTCGGCGATTACACCATTGTCCATGTCGGATTCGCCATCAGCCGCATCGATGAAGCCTCGGCGCTGGAGACGCTCCGCACGTTTGAAGAATTGGGGTTGCTGGAAGAAGAACTGGAAGAACTTCGCGAAACCGATTTTGAGGAGGGTCGTTCCAGCAGCCCGGTGCCTGAACCAGGCTCAATCCCACAACCGTAGCCGATCAGGCAACACTTCGGGCGGCGTTAAAATACGATTGCGAGTACGAGATCCGTAGCCGATGTGGCAACACTTCGGGCTAACCCACGCGGCCCCGAATTCTTGCGAATCCGGCTACGATGACGTGAATTGGACCAGAGTTTTTGGCAACACGTCGGGCGAATAGACGAGACACAACCGTAGCCGATGTGGCAACACTTCGGGCGGAACTGGAAAACGATTACGAGTGAAAGATCCGTAGCCATGGTGGCAACACTTCGGGCGAACCCACGCGGCCCCGAATTCTTGCGAATCCGGCTACGATGACGTTAAATGGATTGACGTTAAGAGGATTGACGTGAACTGCGACCAGCGCCGTGTGTTTGACCAACGGACCAAATTGATAACCCAATGATCCATCCGCATTACCAGCCAGGCCAACCATGAAATACCTGAACGAATTCCGCGACGGGGAGAAAGCCCGTCGACTTGCCGACGAAATCGGTCGACTCGTAACCCGGCCCTGGGCCATCATGGAAGTCTGTGGCGGCCAGACGCATTCCATCATCCGCAACGGCATCGATCAGATCCTGCCCGAATCAGATCGAGATGATCCATGGGCCAGGTTGCCCGGTCTGTGTGACGCCGTTGGAAGTGATCGACAAGGCGCTCGCCATCGCGTCTCGCCCCGATGTCATCTTCTGTTCGTTTGGAGACATGTTGCGGGTTCCCGGTTCCACTCAGGATCTGTTCCAAATCAAGGGTGCTGGTGGCGATGTGCGGGTGGTCTATTCGCCGCTGGATGCCTTGAAAATTGCTCGCGACAATCCGGACAAGGAAGTCGTGTTCCTGGCAATCGGTTTTGAAACCACCGCGCCCGCCAACGCGATGGCGGTGAAACTGGCTCGACAGCAAGGAATCACCAATTTTTCCGCGCTGGTTTCGCATGTGCTGGTCCCGCCGGCGATCGAGGCGATCATGAACTCGCCCGGAAATCGGGTGAACGCCTTCCTGGCCGCCGGTCACGTCTGTTGTGTGACCGGGTTTCGCGACTATCCGGCACTTTGCCAACAATACGGAATTCCGATCGTGGTCACCGGATTCGAACCACTGGATCTGCTGGAGGGCATCCGTCGGACGGTGATTCAGTTGGAAAACGACCAGGCGAAAGTGGAAAACGCTTACCCGCGAGTTGTTTCCGAATCGGGAAACGCGGCAGCCATGACCGTGATCGACGAGGTCTTTGAAGTGACCGATCGAGGCTGGCGCGGGATCGGTGTGATTCCCTACAGTGGTTGGAAGCTGAACGAAGCCTATCGCGATTTTGATGCCGAGATCAAGTTTACCGTCTCCGATATCCAGACTACGGAATCGCAGCTGTGTCGCGCCGGAGATGTGTTGAAGGGTGCGATCAAACCCAATGAATGCGAAGCGTTTGGCAAACAGTGCACGCCCCGCCACCCGCTGGGTGCGACCATGGTTTCCGCCGAAGGCGCCTGCGCCGCCTACTATAACTACGGCCGCTTTGTCCAGCTGGAGGAACAGAAGGTCTGATCTGGTTCTTAACCGAAGAACCAACACCGCATAGCCGATGTGGCAACACTTCGGGTCGCATCAGAACCGGATGATGAGGATAAAACCCGTAGCCGACGTGGCAACACTTCGGGCTGACCCTCCCTTCGGCCGGAACCTCCATCGCTTCCCCCGAATTCTTGCGAATCCGGCTACATTGGCTGACATGCAAGTCGGACGGTCCTCTACTATCGTCGCGCATTTCCGTAGCCGATGTGGCAACACTTCGGGCTGACCCTGCCTTGGCACCTGCCCTCCTTTCGGCTTACACGTCCAACGCTTCTCCCGAATTCTTGCGAATCCGGCTACATTGAAGTTTAAATCTTCCGCCTGGACCAGATAATCACTCTGCGCGTTACACCAGTTCACTCTCCACTCGACAGCAACCATGCCAGCCGATTCCAAAAATCGAACCGAGGATTCCGTATCCGACGAAATCAACTTCCAGGGGATCAGCTGCCCGTTGCCGTTACAGGACTACCCCAACATCATCCTGGGGCATGGTGGCGGCGGAAAACTGTCAGCCGAGTTGGTTGAACATATTTTTCTGCCCGCCTTTGACAACCAGCAACTGGGTGCCCTGGCCGATGCGGCGGTGTTTCAGGTCGGTTCAACGCGGCTGGCGTTTTCCACCGATTCCTACGTCGTCCAGCCTCTGTTTTTTCCTGGAGGATCGATCGGGGACCTGGCCGTCAACGGGACCGTCAACGATCTATCGATGAGCGGAGCCCAACCACTTTATTTGAGCGCCGGTTTCATCATTGAAGAGGGATTCCCGGTGGTCCGATTGAAGAAGATCGCCGATGACATGGCAGCGGCCGCGCGGCTGGCGGGTGTGACCGTCGTGGCCGGTGACACGAAGGTCGTGGAACGTGGTCACGGTGACGGCTGTTATATCAATACGGCCGGAGTCGGCCTGGTTGCAAGCGGTATCGAAATCGCACCCGACCGAGCTCAACCCGGAGATGTCGTCATCGTCAGTGGGACGCTGGGTGACCATGGGATGGCGATCATGAGCGTACGGGAGGGGCTGCAATTCGAAGCGGCGATCGAAAGCGACTCGGCGCCCTTGAATCGGCTGGTGGCGGATATCCTGGCAGCCTGTCCCGATGTCCATGTCCTGCGCGATCCGACCCGAGGAGGATTGGCCGCCAGCTTGAACGAAATCGCCGCAGCTTCCGGTTGCGGCATTGTGATCGAGGAGATGACGGTCCCAGTGGAACCGACCGTTCAATCCGCCTGTGAGATCCTGGGACTCGATCCGATGCTGGTCGCCAATGAAGGCAAATTGGTGGCGATCGTGCCGGCGGAATTCGCAGAGCGGTATTACAAGCCATGCGGAATCATCCTGTTGGGGCTCGAGCCGCACGGATTGGTACCGTGGTAGACGAACATCCGAAAATGGTGGTGGCCAGAACATCCATCGGCGCCACGCGAGTGATCACGTTGCCGATCGGCGAACAACTCCCCCGCATCTGCTGAGCAGCGAGCACAGACGCGTAGCCGATGTGGCAACACTTCGGGCTGGCCTTCCTTCGGCTTGAACCTTCATCGTTTCCCCCGAATTCTTGCGAATCCGGCTACGAGCGTGTGGCGAATCCGTTCACAACGAAAAATCCGTAGCCGATGTGGCAACACATCGGGCGGCGTCAGAACCGGATGATGAGGTAAGGCCCGTAGCCGATGTGGCAACACTTCGGGCTGGCCCTCCTTCGGCTTGAACCTTCATCGTTTCCCCCGAATTCTTGCGAATCCGGCTACGAGCGTGTGGCGAATCCGTTCACAACGAAAAAATCCGTAGCCGATGTGGCAACACCTCGGGCCGCCTTGCGAGCCAACATTTTCTCCTTAACCGGACAGCTGAGGCATGCGAAAGTTGGACCGATACGTACGGGCCATCTTGCCATTGGCCTGATCGGCCATCGGACCCTGGAACTGCTGGCTTTCGTTGTCAAACTGCAGCTCCGGACCCAGCCGCCAGGATTCATCCTGGTTTCCCGGATGTTTGGCCTGGTAGATCGTATTGGCTTGCAGCAGACGATCGATCATGTCTCGCTGCGAAGGCGTACGCGCTATCGCCTTGCGGATTTCCTTCGGAGAATCGACCGAGGCCAATTGATACGAAATATTGGCCATGTGAGCCATCGACGACGACCTGGCCGCCACGCGGCAATCGGAATGTAGCAGGCTGCGATCATTCTTCAGCACCGCGTCGAAAAAATTCTGCATGTGAGCCCGCGTACCGTCCTGATTGGATTGCGAAGCATCCCGTTTAAAGGTCAGTGGCGTTCCATCCTGGTAAATGAACTTGCCGCCGCCGCGACCGCCGACAAACCGGCCTTGTTCGGTTTCGATAATCACCCCCACGGCCTGGTTGTGAGGTGGTTGGCAACCTGGCTGTAGATCCATCACCTCAAAGGCAAAGGGAATACCCGACATCGTACCGCGGCAGGCCATCACATTGGGCGTATTGCCGGCGTCATTCCAGCCGAAGCGATTACCGCTGACCTGGATCGTGTTCGGTAGATCGCCATTGTCTCCCAACGCCCAATTCATCAAGTCCCATTCATGCGGACCCTGGTTGCCAACATCGCCGTTGCCCGTATTGAAATCCCAGTGCCAATCGTAATGCAGATTGGGTCGATACAATGGCTGGTCGGCGGCCGGACCCAGCCACAGGTCGTAATCGATGTGAGATGGAATATTGAGCGGCTGGTCGAGTCGACCAATCGATTTTCGTGGACGATGACAGGTGCCGTGGACCGAGGTTACCTTGCCGAATTCTCCCTGCTGCAATCGTTGGTAGAAATCGGTCAGACCGGAATCGGATCGATTCTGGTAACCGCACTGGACCAGCTTGCCGGACCGATCCGCTGCTGCCACCACCGCCTGGCTTTCGAACATGTTGTGCGAGATCGGTTTTTCGATGTAAACGTGCTTACCGGCCTGGCAGGCCCAGACCGTAAGCAGCGCATGCCAATGATTGGGGGTTGCCGAAACGATCGCGTCGACATCCGGTCGGTCCAGGATCCGGCGAAAATCGTTCGTTCGAAACAGGTTTCGGTCATCGGGTGATTGAGCGGCCAGAACTTTCTGATCCACATCGGCCAGAGCCACGATGTGGGCGGACGAACTGGCGGCGACGGCATCGATCAGTCCCTGGCCACGCCCCCGCAATCCCACCACCGCCACTCGCAGATTCTCCAGCGTCGATTGCCTGCCGCCAGAACGAAGGATGCTGGGACACGAAGTCAGCGCTGCGGCCGACGCGGCCGAGCGGATAAAATTTCTGCGGTTGATGGTCATGGCCAAAGTCGAGCAGGACGCAGGGGCGGATGTCACCAACGATTTTAAACACGATGGCGGCCGGCGCAACAGATGCGATTGAGAAGAAAACCTGGGGTCCGGATCCCGGCTTGAACGCCATGTCATCGGGCTCGGGAGGTTGAGGCTCCTGCCGAAACAAAAACATCCCCGTGGCACAGGCTGCCAGCCTGTTAAGAACAACTATCAGGCTGGCAGCCTGAACCACGCACAGGCCGGAAAATAGGCTGGCAGCCTATACCACGAATTGCCTGGCGACCTGGTGCCACAATAACCAATTCACCTTGGCGAAATCCATGTGGAGATGGATGCATCAGATGTCAACGACGGAATTAAACGTCGGGCAAGGCTACGCGACAGATGCGACACTAACCGCTGCGGACCCGTTTCGCCATGGCCCACAGTTGAATTCGAAGTGCCGACTTGTGAGCACCTGTCGAGTGGTTCACCCAAACCAAAAGCCGGAGAGTCGCCGCAAGGCTGTCAAGCTACCTTTGCCGTTCGCGGACGACGACGGCGAACGACCATGCCCAGGCAGGCGATAGACGACCAGATCGCCAGGGTGGTTGGTTCCGGAACGGGATCGGGTCCCAGAATGGCATTGCCGTAGGCCTGAAAGTGAACACCCATTCGATTATGCCAGACATTTTCAATGTCCTGTACATCTCGCCCCAGATCGGAAAGGAACGACCAGTCAACATCGCCGCCAATGTAGGTCCAATTATTACCCCAAGTTTCAAACTCGATCGTTTCGCCATCCCAACCGCCGCTGCCGCCATCTTCCTGCGTTTGCCGCGCGAAGTAGAACGAGCCTGTCTTGGATTCGCCATCCATTTCCACAGCGTAATCCAGATACCCACCGCCGCCGGCGTCCATGTACAATTGTCCACCGGTGATCACCAAGGAGCTGGTATTGACCATGCTGCCGTCGTGCAGTTCGAGCTGATCGTGAGTAAATGATTCGGGCATCGTTCCGGTCACCGTCAGAACATTGGTCACCGTATCGAATTGTGCGGAGAGTTGATTCACGCTCAAACCGATATTCACCGAATCACCCGACTGGCTGCCCGACATGTATTTGTAAACAACATTGCCACCCTGAGTGCCGATATCAGCATTGTGCAGGACGGAAGAGCTACCGTCGGTACCTGGGTCGCCGATCTGCAGCGTGATGTTATCGATGATCGACGCGGAAGCCACGTTGGTACTCAACGCCAACAAGCCGAAACCCGCCAGCAGGCAAACGGTCCATTGGGCGATGCTATTCGCAAGGAGTTGGGTCGATGTTCGCATGGTTCGCAATTCCAAACCGAATGGTTATTCAAGTTGTCCATCTACGCGTTTGTAATCTTCAACTGAACAGGGAGGACGAGGCTCCTGCCGAAACCAACGCTCTCGCCCAAATCAATTTGACTCAATTGCGTTGTACAGCTGTCGAAGGATTACGTACTGAGGCGTACTGTAGCAATTTGTGCTGGTGGCGCCAACATTTCCAGCCAGTTTCCGTATAAATTAACATTCAGAAACCAACAGTATCACGGCACCCGCATCCCTACCGCGCTTGCCTGTCCACATTGTGGTCGGTTGTTTTTTGGTGTCTGGCGTTTCAGGTGTGGCCGATACAAGCTCGACGCGCGAGCAGATGCATTTGTCCGATCGAGTGCATTCGTCCAGCCGGGCGGTAATGCTCGACAAGACAAGCACTTGCCAGGATGCACTTGCTTGCGCTGCGAGCTAGTATTCCGCTCCCTTGCTCAACGAGCCCGCAAGAGATCCCTTGATTGCGCCACTTCGATGAAATCGATCACCATCGTGGCACAGGTTGCCACCGGCATTTTCCAGCCCTTTGAGACGCACCAGACAGATCACCCCGTCCACATCATGGACGTCATTCCCCTATATTTTCTTGTGTTTTTCGTCAGTCCAGATAATCCGGATTTTTTTCCTGGAAAGGTTTGCAATCCGCCTCCGAAGGCGATAGACTGCGAACTGAACAGGCGTTTATTACGTCTGGGCAAGCTGATCCGATGATCAAATAAACGATCCATGACCTTCACTCTCGACAAAACGAATTGCCTGACAGCGCTGCGAGCATTCGCATTGTCGTTGTTGCTGTGCAGTCCTTCGTTTGCCGGTTTGATCGTCAATGATTTGGAGAGCGACACGTTCGAGGTATCGACTTCCATCTCCGCTCCGATCCCCGACCTGCCGGACGCGCCCTCTCAACCGGCCGTCGAACAGAACAGCCAAACCGATTCGTTCAGCGTCACCGACGCTTCGATCGGATCTTCTACTGCCGTTTCTGCTCTGATTGCCTGCACCGACACCATCGTTGTCGGTCACGATCCTCTTGTCGGTTGGTTGCGAGATCGCAATCGTTGCCGCTCCACAACTTTTCCTTTCAGTCTCCTTAAACCTCCGCGAGTTTAATTGACAGTCACTGTTTGTTTTAAAGTGAATTGTTTTTTGAATTAGGAGAGTTTTGATGAGAATTTCCAGTTTTTTGGCGTCAGCCATTTTTGCCATTTGCTGTATTTTTGGTTCGAGTGCCGATGCCTCGATTTTTGGCGGCTTCCTGTCCTACGACGGCTTGCAAGACGAAATTAGAGATAACAGCTTTTCGCTGTTTGAGGATAATGGTGCAGCAGGGATTAGTGAGGGCGACGTAATCAGTGGGATCATCTTGGTGGAAAGTATAACTGCCTCTGGTGTTGGAAACCAGCCTACTGGATTCACCGAGCAAACTGTTGTTGCATTTGCAGCTACGATTACCGGTATTGAGGGCACCGTTGGTGTGGATGCAATTTACACGCTCGGATCGGCAACCGGCACGCTCTCAAGCCTGCTTACGGCGGGAATAATCGCGGATGCGGGAATTGATATGGATACGATTGCTGTCGTAGTTTCGTCAGAAACCGGGTTCGGCGATGATCCTAATGCGAACCCTGCCAACTGGGCTGCTTCGGATGTGGCGACGAACTTTGGTACGTACGGATTTGGCTGGGAAGGCACTTTGGGCGTCGTCGGAGGTGATGATTTCTTCGAGGCGAGAGATTCTGTCGACACAAATGTACTGTTCGATGAAGCGGGAGTTTTTACTGTTCAATCCAGCCAAGGTTGGGGAAGCAATCTATTGGACGTCTCGATTAATGATTTTACCGACGATGAGGCGAAATTTGGTGATGTGACCCTAAGTGGCGATATTTTTGGTGCTGGTGATGATCCCTCGAGCAATGGTTGGTTTTTCGAAGACAACACCACGTTCTTCATCAATCCTGTGCCAGAACCGGGTTCGCTGGCCATCTGGAGCACCGTGATGGTCGTGTGCCTGTCGTCACGACGACGAGGTCAAAAGGTAGCGTAGTGTAAGAAGACCTTTTATTTTTGAAATGACTGACCGTCCGAACCGCAGGGTTCGGACGGTTTTTTTTGGTGCGTCAGGCATGACGCGAAGCGTCTTGACGGACGCTTGATAACTGGTGAGCGAAAGCGAGCCAGAAAGTGACTTGTTGGGTGTAAGTCCCGATGGAGGCCTTGATGTCAGGAACTTCTAGCCGAACCGCAAGGGTGTCCGCCGCGAGGTGGAATCTGAAGGAAGCGGTAGGCAAACTCCCGGCCCGAGGAACACGAATCGCATACGAGGCGTTGTCTCGATGGACGAGAGGGCCAATAGACTCGAAGTCCAATGACATCCGGATCGAGATGGCGTATATGCGGCGGGTGTGTGGGAGGAAAGTCACGCGTCTTACCCTGAGAGATCTGTCACGGTGCTTGTCGAGGGAAATTTCCGGCAAGCGAGCGGCTTCGAGAGAAGCAGTGTGCCGTGGCAGAAGTCAGCCGAGGCCATAGTAAGTCGACGCTTAACTGCGGACGGTTTGCTTGTCGCAAGCCAGTCCGTGTCGACCAAGGGCCGAACTGTTTAACTGTTAGTTGCAGAGCATTCGATGTCCGACAATCGCAGAAGTCAGGCTGAAATGTCCGGGCGACGGCCGAGAGTAGACCGCGGAACGGTCGAGGGTACGCCGCACGCGCGAACTTCGGACAAGGCATGTGATGATCCCAACCGACAACCGTTTGAAGTAACCATGGAGGAGGTGTTAAGCCGCGAGAACATGCTGGCTGCTCACACACGCGTCCTGCAAAACGGCGGAGCCCCAGGGATTGACGGGATTACCGTTGATGACCTCTGGGAGATGGCCGTGGACCAGTGGGAAGCCATCCGGGAGAAACTGCTCAGCGGAACGTACCAACCGAGCCCGGTGCGAAAGGTAGAAATACCCAAGCCCGGCGGCGGTAAACGTATGCTGGGGATACCAACGGTACTCGATCGTCTGATTCAGCAAGCGTTGCTGCAGGTGCTCAGTCCGCTTTACGATCCAACGTTCTCGGACGCGAGCTTCGGCTTTCGCCCGGGACGAAGTGCCCATCAGGCACTGGATCGAGCGAAAGAACACGTCGCAGCCGGCTACCGCTGGGTCGTCGATATGGACTTGGAAAAGTTCTTCGATCAGTCATCTTGATGCCCCTTTCCACAACCCAAATTGTTTCGATACTCGGTAACCAGCCTTTTAGCTCTGCTAGCATCTCTGGCGTGTCAGGAAATAGATAGCATTTTGGTCTTCTTGTTCTTCTTTGCTTTTATCGTCCCATTGTTGATGCGATCGCTAATCCACCAGCGTGAAATGCCAAGTTTTTTCGCCAACTGAGGAATCGTCAGAAACCCTGTACCCGACAAGGATGCGATTGATGGGCACGGCGCAGGATTCCTTTCCTAATCGCACGTTGCGAACTGTGCTTTCAAGTACTTTGTCGGCTCGTGGGGAACGATGGCCGCCGCTGGTGAGATGCTCGGCGATCTCTTGGTCACTGTGTCCTTCGCCCGTCATGCGTACGATGGTCGCTTCCATCTCCTTCGCACCAGACAGCCAAGCGAACTTGCCAACGGTTACGCGAACGACTTCGCTAGTTGTCGCGCCGCCACGCCACACCACGCGTGTTTGCACTTGATCGTGGCGCGATCCGATGGATCACCACCTTGTCGATCAAGCTCCGCAGCAGGGCCTTCTTCTGCGATGACGTTCAGCAACTTCGCATTCCATAGCTCCGGCAACCGCGGACCAATGTCGCGAAGCAATCTCCAGCAAGTCTTCCGGAATGATGTAGGTCGGGGCGTCTTGCCGGTCGTGAGCAAGTTGCTTCTTCGGCCGATCTTCAGTTCGCGCAGGCTCATCTTCCCAACGTCGTTCCAGTTCGCCGGTCACCAAGCGGTTGTCCGGATCGGACTTCATGAACTGACGCTCGGCCAATTGCGATTCGTACCGCAGACGTTCGACTTGCTGCTCGTGCGCAGCGACGACTTGTTCGTGCTCGGCGTCGGCCGTCTGCAAAGCGCACGGCAGCCACGTCGATCTCTGCGACGCTCAGTGCCTCGAAGAACCAAGCCACCACCTGATCATCAATCGCGTCGCCGCGGATTCGCTGACAGACAGGTGCCCCTGTTTGTTGTTTGAGATGGTTGCAGAGATACTGCGTTCCGCCTTTGTACTGCACGCACATCTTGTGTCCGCACTCGCCGCAATAGGTGATGCCATGCAACAGCGCCTTGCCTTCGCGAGGCACGCCACGTGTCTTGTTGCGAGCGTACTCGGTGTAGTTGTCGCGAAGCATAGCTTGAATCCTTTCGAACGTTTCCCAGGAGATGTAGGCCGGGAAACTTGCCTTCACACAGTATCGCCACTGCTGCGGCGGCAGTTTCGTTTCTTGCATTTTGCCCGTATTTTCTGATTTTTTCCAGCGTGTACGGCCATAGGCGGCGGCTCCTGCGTAAGCCGGATTGTTGAGGAAGGAACTGATGCTTGCTGCCGTGACCCGTTTCCAATGAATGTCGCCATGACGGATCACGGCGTGGCAGTAGCAAGTCGTTCTTGATGAACCAACGTACCGTCTGCGAGACAGACTTCTGCTCGAAGAAAGGTTGTGAAGATCAGGTCGATACGTTGCTGCACTTCAGCGCTGGGATGTTTGGTGACAACCCCGTCGGTTCGTACCAAACCGGTCGGTAACGTCAGTTCCAGTTCGCCTCGTTGGGCCTTGCTGAGGATTCCGGCTGTCAGGCGAGCGCGAATCGTATGCAGTTCCAGTTCGGAGATTTGTCCTTTCAGCCCCAACAACAAACGTCCGTTGATCGACGTTGGATCGTAGACGCCGTCGCGATCGGCGATCAAGCAATCATGAAGTCCGCAGAGGTCCAGCAGCTGATACCAGTGGGAACAGTTGCGTGCCAAGCCGAGTGGCATCAAAGGCGAGCAAGATTGCCGACTTCGCCCAGTGCGATCTGCGCGACGAGTTCCTGAAAGCCTTCGCGTCCATCGGTCGTCGCACCACTGCGACCCAGATCGGCATCAATGACACTGCGATGTCCTGCTCATGCCAACCAAGCGTCGTCGCTCGTTCACGCAGCGCGTACTGCATGCGCTGGCTCTCCTTGTTGGTGATCACCTGGTTGGGGCTCGACTGCCGGACATAGATCTCGCCTTGTCGGTCAGATGCCGTGGCTGAACTAATTCGGAAGTGTTCATCGATCATCTCCTTAATGGCTCGACGGAACTGGTCTACGACTTGTTGTGCGTCCGCCTGGTCGAGCGAGAGCCAGACTTGACGGATTGGTTGGCGGGCTTCTGCACGCATAGCTCGTACTCCTTCACGAGGTCCAAAAACTCTTGCACAGCTTGTTTGCAGAGTTTGGCTCGCGGAGCATGATTGACCAATGTCGATAGACTGGTCGCGCGCAAAGGGACTCTCAGCACGACGCCATCGTCACGGCGTAAAAAGACATGCGCGACATCTTGGGGCGTGGCCGCAACGCGTCTCGACTTTGAGCCGTTTCCCAAAGAGCGGCTCGGTGGGATCGGTCACCTCGGCCCACTGGACGCTAGCATCATCCGGGTTGTGGAAGTGGGTATCAAGAAGTGGTGTCGTTTGACACGATTCGAACGATCGCTTGTTGGCTATGGTCGTAAAGCACGTCTCGCGACTCAACGCGATGCTGAAACTGACTCAAGCGGTTTCCTGACCGGAGATCATGGAGGAAGCTCCGCCAATGGTCGCCGAACGCAAGGGTCGCCACAAGGAGCGGTGCTTTCACCGCTGCTTGTCGAACCTCTATCTCAATGCGCTGGACATGGAATTGGACGGCGAAGGCATCGAGATTGGTTCGTTACGCCGACGACTGTGCGCCAGGCAAGGTGCACTTGAGATGAGGGTTTGTTGGTCCCTCGGAGCCGGCTTGCGGAAGCAGGCTTCAAACCACCATGAGCGGCTTGGGTTAAGAGCCCTGGTCGTGAGCGTTATGGAAAAGGCGAGACTCGATCTTGTCAGGTACGAAACGGAAAGACGAATGCAAATGAACCACTGATGACCCGTCGAAAGCGTAGGAACGACGTCAAAACCGGGAGGTAGTCGTTAGCCCGGGATGAGTGCTGAAGGTGATCCGCTTACTGTCAGCATGGCGTCCGGCGTAAAGGTGGCGTGAGTCCGTTTCAGGCTCAAGTGTGCGAACCTGGGAACCTGTCGCCTCGATGTGAAGGGAGCCGTCCAAGTGGTAGCCCCACAAGGACCTGAGTACCGATGCGAGGCACAGGGGCGGACTGGTCTGTAGTAGTGACGAAGCGTCTGTAATGGACGTGGAGCGAAGGGACCAGATTGTTCAGCTGATGAATTGAACCAACTTGTGAAAGGAGGAGTTCATGACAAAAGCAAAGCCGTATGCGATTCCAAAGCAAATCGTTTGGGACGCGTACAAGAAGGTGAAAGCGAATCGCGGAGCGGCAGGCGTGGATGGTCAATCGCTGGCGGACGTTCGAGAAGGACTTGAAGAGGAATCTCTACAAGCTCTGGAATCGAATGTCGTCAGGCAGTTACTTCCCACCTCCGGTTCGTCTCGTCGAGATTCCGAAAGGCAACACGGGCCAGACTCGACCGCTGGGCATTCCGACCGTTTCGGATCGGATCGCTCAGATGGTCGTGAAGCTGATGCTGGAGCCGCGACGTCGAACCACACTTCCACGAAGACTCGTACGGGTATCGTCCCGGCAAGTCGGCATTGGATGCGGTGGGGGTGACGCGTCAACGTTGTTGGCGTCGCAACTGGGTGATCGATCTGGATATCAAAGGCTTCTTTGATAATCTGCGATTGGGACTTGGTCATGCGAGCGTTACAAGCATCACACGGATGTCCCGTGGATTCTACTTTACGTAGAACGCTGGTTGAGAGCTCCGGTGCAACACGCGGACGGACGGCTCGAAGAACGAACGAAAGGCTCGCCGCAAGGTTCTGTGATCAGTCCCTTGTTGAGCAATCTGTTCATGCACTATGCCTTCGACGAATGGCTGCGGCGGAATCATCCGTCGAGTCCAATTCGCGAGGTACGCCGATGACGCCGTCGTGCATGCTCGCAGTCAGCACGAAGCGGAAACGCTTCTCGCCGCACTGCGACGAGCGACTTGCAGAATGCGGTCTGGAACTTCATCCGGAGAAGACCAAGATCGTGTACTGCAAAGACGATGACCGACGTGGCACGCATGAACATACCTCGTTCGACTTCTTGGGCTACACGTTTCGTCCTCGTCGAGCCAAGAATCGGAAAGGCAAGCTGTTCATCAGCTTCCTTCCCGGTGTGAGCAATAAGGCGGCGAAGTCCATCCGTGCGACGATTCGTTCGTGGCGGCTGGGCGCGACGCGCAACAACCAGAGCCTGGAGGAGATCGCGAAGTTCGTCAATCCTTTCGTACGTGGTTGGGTGAATTACTACGGCCGATTTTATCAAATCGGCCTTAACACCCGTCTTGCGTGAACTCGAACGCAGTCTTGTGTACTGGGTTCGTCGCAAGTTCAAACGTTTCGCTCGCCATGCTACGACGAGCTGTTCACTGGTTGGGCCATGTTGCCCGCCGAGAACCAAACTTGTTCGTGCTGTGGCAAATCGGAATTCGTCCTGCGACTGGACAATAAGAGCCGGATGAGCCGAGAGGTTCACGTCCGGTTCCGTGAGGGCCTGGGGGTGCGATTCCCCCGGGCTACTCGACTTGTGATCCTGTGTCGTAGTCAGGAGCAGAGGCGGAGTTGAAGCTTTGCAGGAAGATCAAGCGCGTGTGGTTGAAGCAGGCGGGTCTGACCTTGCATCCGACGAAGACAAAGATTGTCGACAGTCGCGACCCAGAGCTTCGACGTTTCTGGGTTACTCGTTTCGTGGGAAAACATCGTTTCCCGACGCGAAAGCCTCGCAAGATGGTGGCCCGGATACAACAGTTGACCCCCCGAAAAGCGGGCCGGATCGAACGGAGCGACGATTGCACAGAATCAACCGCGTGTCGGTGGGTTGGTTCGCCTACTTTCGGCACTGTCGCTGGAACATCTTCGACGAAGTACGACGGGATGATCCGCAAGCCGACTGCGGCGTCAGTTACTCAAACGTCATCGGAAGAAATCCGAAGCGTCTACAGCGCAAGCAACGTTGGCCGAATGCCTACTTCACGGAAGCTGGGTTCTACAGTCTGCGTGTCGCCCACATCCGTTACGTTCAATCCGGAGGGCAACCACTGACTGGAGAGCCGTGTGCGGGAGAACCGCACGCACGGTTCGGAGGGAGGGGAGTCCGGCTCAACCGGACTTCCCTACCCCTATCGGTAGAGTGTCGGTCGAGTGGGCGGAACGTCGTAGCTGGATTCGCAAGAATTCGGGCTGAGCAGGAATACCCTGACGCGTGTTGGCGGTTTCGCACGTGGTCTCCTTAGAATGAATCGCAAGAATTCGGGCCAACAGTCAAAACAGGCGTGCTCCTAACGCGGCTCGCCCGTCATTCATTTCCCATGAAAATCCTGTTTCTGCAAAAGCGATTGATCCTGCCCGCCGATACGGGCGGCAAGATTCGTACGTGCAACGTCGTCGAGCATCTGGCAAAGTGGCACGAGTTTACGTACTTGTGCAACCTTCTGGAGCAGGAGCGTCGGTGGCTGGAGAAGATGGTGCAGCTGGGACTGCGGCTGGAGACCATACCGTGGCGTGAGCCGCCACGACGCAGTTTCGCCTTTGCGGCTCAGGCCATACGCAATCTGGCTTTGCCGTATCCGCTGAACGAGGATAAGAACTACGATTCGCTTCAGAGGCGACGGGCGAAGCAACTGCTGAAGTCGGAGCCTTACGAACTGCTGGACTGCTCGCCCAATATTGACGGCGTCGAACACTTTGTTCGTCAGATCTGGCCTAATGTGCCGCGCCGTCCACAACGCGACATTCGTGATTATCGGTCATAATCCGAGTGCTGGTCTGCAAGCGTTCGGCAACGAGCCGGGCGTCAAAGTGACAGGTACCATGCCCGACACCCGCCCCTATCTGAAGCGGTCGGCCGTGGGCGTGGTGCCGATCTACGCGGGTGGCGGAACGCGATTGAAGATTTTGAGATGATGGCAAGTGGCCGTCCGGTGATCAGTACCAGTCTTGGGTGCCGGTGGGTTGCCGGTGAAGCATCGCGAACACCTGCTGATCGCAGATTGTGACCAGGAATTTTCTGGACGATTGGCCGATCTGTTGCGATATGAACCACAGCGGCAGCAAATGGCCGAACAGGCTGCGTACGAAGTTCGACAGCGATTCAGTTGAGAAAGTCGCTTCGGTTCAGACGACGGTTTGCGGAAGCTCTTTGCGAATCAAAAGAGTTGCCACATTCATGCAACGCCACAGGGATCGAGATTGCGTGGTAGCAAACTTCATGTCTCTAGCATGGAGTCGGCGACCAAGACGAGCCGCCAAGGGAACACCCAGAGGCAGAAATACAATGGGCCATTTTGACCAGCCCATCATCCCTTGAATCTGTCGAATTTCAAAGTACTCTTCGATTTGATCGAATGTGCGCTCTCTAACGGCCACTCCCAATCGGCATCTGACTGGAACGGTCAATACGCCGCTCGAACGATTCTGGGGATAATGGCCGTTTGCAAGGGGTCCCAGGCGACGACTCGCCCGCCAGGGGCCAGGCGGGAGTGTAAGATTTGGAGAAATGCGTCAAAATGGCGGAAGTGATGCAAGACACCTTGGGCGTAAACAACGTCGAAGGGTCCTTCCTGAAAATCACGGCTCAAGAAATCTGCGGAGATTGCCCGTCCTTTATTCAAACCGTGTTTTTCAAGCATCCGATTCAATCGCTCGACGCCTCTGGAGTTCAGGTCCACACCCAGGTACGAATCGGCGTGCTCAGCGAGGTATCTCGAAACCGCATTGCCCGATGCCAACCGAGTTCCATGACGCGGCACCCCGCGAGGTCACCGAACCAGGAATATTGGAGTGAACGCAAATCACGTTTGACACCGATCTCGTTACGATACTGTGACACTCGATCTCGGACCGCTGTCCAGGAACGTGTCACCAGGTTGCCTTGGTGTCGCAAATCTCCCGCCTCGGCTTCGTAGTATTTCTTTTGAACAGCATTGACGTTTTCCATCTCCTGGACACGAACGTCGTTCGATGTATCAATGGTCATTCGTACTCTCCAACCGATTGTTATACGAGGTTCTACAAGGAACTGGCTTCAGATGGTTCTTTGTTTGGTTCCTAGTTTGGACTACGATTCGACCACAAGCAACCGCCAGTGTCGGCGACATTGATCGCGGCATCCTGAATTGACAGGCGTATGATTCAGGCGATCGGCAGTTTACATTGACGACTTTTTGCGTCCTGATGGTCGAACGCGACCATGCTGTGGAGCGAAAGATGATCGTCTGCTCGTTTACTCCTTTATTCCGGGTTGTCAAATGCCCTAATCGCTGGTCAATGTGCCGAATGTTGTAATCGCGAATGGATAGTTGGAATGTCATTGATCATTTTAATAAAATGGACTTCTTGTCTGGAATCACGCGGCAAGCTGGCGGGCGAACTGCTTACCTGTTTGGCTCTGGCATAGCCGATGCCGACCGCTTGGAGTTCATCAGAGGGCAGTGCTAACAAACGGTGCGGATACTTTTTCTTCAAAAGCGACTGGTCTTGCCTGCCAACACTGGCGGTAAGATCCGCACCTGCAACGTCGTCAAACATCTGGCGAAGTGGCACGAGGTTACGTACTTGTGCAACCTGCTGGATCAGGAGCGTCCGTGGTTGAAGGAGATGGAGCAGCTGGGACTGCAGATGGAGACGATACTCTGGCAGGACCACCGCGGTTCAGTTTCGCCTTTGCGGCTCGGGCCATCCGCAATCTGGCTTCGCCGTATCCCCTGAATGTGGATAAGGACTACGATCCGCGTCTGAGGCGGCGGGCAGAACAACTGCTGAAGTCGGAGCCTTACGATCTGTTGGTCTGCGATTTTGTCCAGATGGCACGCAATGCGATCGGACTGGACGTACCCAAGTTGCTGTTCCAGCACAATGTCGAGGCCGATGTGTTTGCCACCCAGGCGGACCGCAGCAGTGGACTGATGGCAATGTACCTACGACGCCAGGCGGCCAGGATGCGGCACTCGAAGGCGAGGCGGGCCGGCAATTCGATCGGGTGGTAGCGGTCAGTGATCATGATCGGAAACGGTTTGAAACGCTGTATGGATGGAACCATGTGAGCGTGATCAATACGGCTGTCGATACGGATTTCTTTCAGCCGAATCAGGCTCAGAACGCATCGATCGACAGGTGATGTTCCTGGGTTCGATGGACTGGCCGCCCAACATCGACGGCGTTATTCATTTTGTCAGAAATATTTGGCCGGCCGTGCGCCACGCCGTCTCCAAAGCGACATTCGTGATTGTCGGTCGTAATCCGAGTGCTGGTGTGAAATCGTTGGTCAAAGAGCCGGGCGTCGAAGTGACCGGTACGGTGCCCGACACCCGTCCGTATCTGCAGCGATCGGCTGTGGGTGTGGTTCCAATCTACGCGGGCGGCGGAACTCGATTGAAGATTTTTGAGATGATGGCCAGTGGATGTCCGGTGATCAGCACGACCCTGGGGCGGAGGGATTGCCCGTAAAGCACCGCGAACACCTGCTGATTGCCGATGATGATCAGGAATTCGCAGACCGTCTCATTGGTCTGTTGACGCATGAAAACCAGCGTCAGGAGATGGCGAATCGGGCTGCAAAATACGTCCGTGAACGTTTCAGCTCGGAAGTGGTCGCCCGGCAATTCGAACGAGCGTGTCAGTTGGCTTGTGAATCTCGCACGGTTCCCTGAATCCTGCCGATGCGGTAGCACGGCGTGTCCATGCGCTGGGCTGCGTCCATCAATGCTGGATTTTCAGGCTCCCTGCCGTCTCATCAGCGACGCTACCGCGACCACGTTTCTGCCGGTTGCCCTGCGGTTAGTCCTGTCAGTCCACGACCTCATTTGGGCAACTGCAGTTGTTGCAACGGCTCCGCCAGCGACCCGACGAAGCCTCTATCTACACAACCTGTTGGCCAGCTACGGTGACCATCACGCGGTGGCTACACCTTGTACTTGTCGGAATGGTCGCCGGGTAGCATCAAGTCGAAAAACTGGGCGTTGGATTCTGCATCTTCCCAGAAGTTGTCGAACGATTCGGCCTGGATCTCATCGGCGACCTTCTCAAACGGTCGCAATTTGTAAACGGCCTCCGGCACATTGGCCAGCCACTGCGTCGAATTCGTGGGTGGCAAGAGCTCAGGCGGATAGAGGATGGGGGGCGGGCCGTAAATGATTTCATCGTTGCCACCACCACCGCTGACGACAACATCCTCCAGATCAGCGTACAGGATATCGTCGCCGTCGCCACCCCAAAGCCGATCGGCACCAAGCCACCAAACAGGATGTCGTTGCCGTTATTGCCTCCCAATACGTCGTCTCCCAGGCCACCATAGAGAGTGTCATCACCGCTGCCACCAGTGATCGAATCGTTTCCGGCTTCACCGAACAGTACGTCCTGGCCTTCTTCGCCACCCATGATGTCATTTCCATCGCCACCATAAATAATGTCGTCGCCGGCACCACCCGCCATCACCAGCTCGTCACCATCTCCACCATAAATCTCGTCGTCGCCCGCGCCGGCCCGCAACTTGTCGTTGCCGCCAGCGCCCATCAGAACGTCGTCACCGTGGCCACCATAGATAATGTCGTCTCCAGCATTGCCATCGATCATGTCATTTCCATCGTCGCCTCAGAATGACGTCCGCCCCCGTGCCACCAAACAGCGTGTCATCTCCACTGCCGCCGAACACGAGAGCGGGATATCGGTGTCGTTGACAAACAGGTCATCTCCTCCAAAACCTCGAAAACGGATGCTCTCGACGAGGTTACGGTCCAGTTCAAACTGGACATTGTTGGCCACGACAATCAATTGTCGCCCAGGATGGAAAGATAGGTTTCATCTTCGCCATCACCACCGTCGATTCGCAGTTGACCTTCCGGCGTCAAATTGATCGCTGCCGGAAAAGTCGGAGGTAAACCAGCACCGGCTCGGGGTCCAGCGTGCCCTTCTTCGATGATGCCCAAATCTTCCTGCCAGACGTTGGCGACCACTTCCGGCAAGGAATTACCCTGCGGATCACCAGTGATGGCAGATAGGTGACATCGGAATAGACCAGGTTGTCATCGTGAACCGCCCCGTTGACGTAGGCGATATTCACGTAGTTGGCCAGAATCGCCCCATCGAGAGACCCGCCTTAAGCCCGCGTTGGTTGGTGCCAACAATGCCGAAATTCATCCGCTGATTTGATATCCGACATTTCGATATTGAAGTTTTCGTAGGAAGGGTTACCCAGCAGTGATGCCCTTGTTTGTTCGCGCTGTTGGGATGAATGCACTGCCCTGATTGAGACTGCTGATCACCGGATCGCCAACGATGGTGATTTTGTCAAAAGTCAATTCCGCGTCATGAAAGGAATGGATGCCGTCGGTATCCAGATGCCAGCCAAGGAAATTCTGAAAGGTCTGCCGTAGGTAATTGTTGCCAATACTGGTCATACCTTGGGACCAGGTAAACCACAGTCCACCTTTGCTGGCGGCCGTTTCATTGCCGCAAAATAAGTCGATCTGTTGAGCCTGCGAGCCGGGAATGCTGCGATAGTAGCCATTGAAATTGAAGCCGTAGCCGACGCTATCGTAGACGAAATTGTTCTCAAACGTTCCCGCGGTGGCTCGCAGCCAAAAGCCGGATCCATCGGCACCAATTTCCGATGAAATTGATTGCCGAAAGTATCAAGAGTCTGTCTCGGCCCCCGCCCGGACATCATCTTTCTGATGCCCACCATCGATCTTGATGACCAGATTGTCGCGGAAGATATTGCCGATTTCCGTTGCCGGATTCGGTTGCGATGCCCGCGCCATCAATATCGAAAACGAGATTGTTGTCAATCAGCGCGTTGTTGGTGTTGTGGACCGTGATACCCCATTTCAACCCGTCGGCTACCACGGAATTCACGACCTGGATGGATTCGCTATGCAGATGGTGCAAGTGCAATGAATATCGACCGGTCTGATTATCACCAAGGTAGATCAGATTCCGTCTTCCAGAACCGAATTGTCGATTGCGTGTCCGCACTGGTTCGACCCAGTGCAAGGAAAGCAGCTGAATGGATATCGACATCGGCCATCGCCGTGGCCATGAAGTGGCCGCGAACTCCAGTCGGGTTTTCGCTGCGGAAGACGACGTTTCGCGTCAGGTTGCCCACGTGGGCATAACGTTCGATATCGAATGGATTGTCGGAAATACCGTAATGGCGATGGTCTGGTAGTGCCTGACAAGATAAGCGATTGGCCGTCAATCGAGGCGATCTGGAAAGACTTCGGTCTCATTCAATTCGCCAAAATTCTGAATGAACGGCGTTTGGGAGGTTTCCGGCAAAACAATCTGATCACCCAGCTGCCAATCGAACGGTACAAATTCGACGTCAATCTGACTTGATCCGGCGTCAATATCCTGAGTGCTGCGAACGAAGGCCGTTTTTTCCTGACCATAGATTTCGATGGTGCCCAGCACGATGATGCCGTTACCATATTGCTCCGGATCGAGTCCCGGCAGATCGCAACGTGCCAGTCTTGAAATGGTTTCCATTGTCATCTGGCGTATCGGTGAAGACGATTTCCGTCGTTACGAACTCGCTCACGCGATTATCGACGGTTCCGATCGTCAAGGATCCGGAAGGCAGAACGAATAATTCGTTCAGCCACAACGACTGTATTCACTTCCGTATCAAATTCCAGCTGGCCGCTGACTTCGATCACGTCCAGACGGGCCTGTGAATTGACATCGTAAACGACCGTTACGCCGTCAGGAATATTGACGATGTCATCGGTGCCCGGAACGAACCCCGTGTCCCACGTTGTCGGCGATGACCAGTCGCCGTCGTTGATGGCCGAGACCGTTGGTTGTCCCCCAGCCTGGGGATCATATCGTGAGGAGTGATGATATGCGTCGCGGTAATTGTTACGCCACCGCCGGAACCGCTGAGCAAATTTCGTGGTTCAAGTCGTTGATAATTCCAATTATTTTCGTTGAATGCGGTACGTCTGAATTTGTTCATCTTGTCAACTGCGACCGTAGGGAGGATCAAGGTGCGAAAAACATGGAATCTGAAACGGGCGGATCGCACCGCTGCCATTTCCATTTCCATTTGACGAGAGAAGTCAGAGCGCCGTAAACAGCGATCGCCGGTCTTTCACGGGAAACTTGCTGGCATAAACGAAACTAATCAATCCGCGGACCAAAGGGCCAGATTTCGCCCAGTCATATTTTTCGCGACAGAGAAAATCAGGTTGGGAATCAGTGGATGACGGGAGCGAAGGCGTGGTACTACCGCAATACCAGAAACTGAAGAATTCTGGCGAAGCATTCCAGGCATGGCATGCTGGATCGCAGTCGTCGCCGAGGAAACCGCGCAAACGGAACAGCTCTAACAGATCAGTTACTCTGGACAAGTCTGAACCGAATTTTGGCGTTCCTTCATTGGAGGGGAGCAGGGAATTTCTTTGGCCGCTCTCTTCCCTGTCAGGGATATTCAACACATTGGTTTCGTCTGCCAACGGTTTTTTATTGAAACGCTGTCATTGGTGAGTCTTGTGCTGCCAATGCAAGTATGCACGTCAGTCCATTAAACGGCAGCGATAAAACAGGTTCTCAGCAGATCGACCGTGCCGGTAACACGAGCCCTTCGGCTGCGCCGCTGGCAGAAACGGGGGCTATTGGTTCGGTTGGCGATCAGCGACCGCAGGACGGTTCTTGCCCACGATCTGGATGGAATTCGCCAGTTTGACCAGAATGTGGTCAAATTGGCGGGTTTTTCCGGAAGGTCGGAAAACTTCCAAAACTTGACCAGAAATTTGTTGAAGTGGGGCTTGAAGTGAGTAGATTACGCATCGTTAGGCATACGGAGATTACGCAAGACTGTGACGGATCTGCATTGAGATACAACTTTTGAACGTCGAGTTACCGATGAAAATTTCCAGTTTAGTCCTGCTGGCAGCCTTCTGTTTGCCTCTTTGCAGTTTCGGCTCCATCCACCAGTACCGCCTGTTTGATCATCCGGATGCGAATCAGGCTCCACCGCCTTACGGCCTGCGACTGGATAATGTCTTTGACGGTTATGGATACGACGGAGTTACCACTTTCAGTTTCAATTCAGGCGTCGTGATGGCGGAAGTTGATGATGTGGCCGGCACGATGCGGATCTTCGGTGATATCTACGGCGGAGTCGACGTTGGAGAGGCGTATGGCTTGGAAGTTAAAGTCCGTCTTGATTTTACCTACTCCGACATGGTCATGGCCGACAATTTCGATCCTGACGGATCCCAATTGCAGGTACCACAGGGTCAGGGCGCTGGTGGGATCGAGGTGTTGGATATTATCTCGGATCCAACCGACGGTGACTCTAACGGTCTGGTTGGCCAGACGTTCAGCTTCATGGACAAAATCAATCTCAACGCAGGACCGGATTACGGCGTAGCCTTCAATTTCCTGAACACCGAGCATCGAGGTTACGATGGCTTGAATGGTTGGGGGTGGGTCGAACTGGCCAGCGGGTATGGCGGTACGCACGACTTCCTGTTCATCGGCGAACTGGTGCCCGAGCCAGGTTCACTGGCGATCTGGACGGCGGTCGGTTTGGTATTTTGCCGACGCCGACGCCACACTGTCTAGACCGGTTGTCTACGATTGAATTCGCCGCCTAGGTGGCGAACGGTCTTCGCCTGAACGCAGGCTGTCTAAACCCTAACGCTGGCGGGATTGTCAGGAAATTAAACAAGCCTGCGTGGTATCGCTTTCTTCTTTGAAGTGGGACGAAGGCACCACCATCATCAGCGAAAACAGGAACGCAATCGCGTTCCGCGTCAACTGACTGGCGCACCTTAACGATTGCTTTGCGCGACGCGATGGTTGGCACTGAAATCATCAGCCGATGGGCGGTGGCTCGCGGTTCGTTGAGCTCGACCGCATGGATCAGGTTGGCCCCAATAATCAGCCGATGGGCTCAGCCCACGGTTTGTGCGACGCGACAGCATGATGTGGGAAATCGGTCGGCGTTTTTTCCTGTTGCGTGGGTGCGACCGAACCGGACGCTCACCGCGTTGCGGCTGATGGACGGAACGTTCTGCCAGTGAGACGCCCATCCATTGCCATTCGTGGTTCGTTGGTCGGTGTTTCGTTGATCACGACGGCGTGGATCACGCTCTACCCGGATGGATCACCGCTCTGCCCGGATGGATCACCGCTCTGCCCGGATGAATCAAGCTTTGCCCAATCATCAGCCGAGGGGCACTAGTGCGACAAACGATAAGTTCAGTGCCATGAAGGCGGAATTCAACGGGGGTTGCGCAGTCATCCCAGTTTGTCGTGACAAAAAAGCTCTTCCCCTGTTTGATGTTTGTTTTCTGACGACCAACCCAAACAAAGGAAGAGCCATGAGCGGCAAGGCGGCTAGAGTTATTTTTGACAGAAGTAATGTACACAATTTTGACCAAACTTTGTAACCAGAGAATGTTGGCCACGAGTATCTCTCTGCGAGCTGACATGATTCTGCTGGCATACCAAAAACTGCACAACGTCCAGATCGCCGAGATCGTTGGGGCTGAGCGACGCAGTGTCGGTCGGTGGCGAAGGCGTTGGCAAGATTCGTTCGAAGCCCTTTTGGCGATCGAGCTCAATGAACCTCGTGCCGCGCTCTGAGCGGGCCATCGTCGATATGCTTCGTGATGCCCATCGGAGCGGGTCACCGGGGAAGTTTTCAGCGGAACAAATTGTGCAACTCGTTTCGATCGCTTGCGAAGATCCGCGTCGCAGCGATCGTCCGGTTGAAGACTGGACGGGACGCGAGCTGGCTGACGAAATGCAAAAACGCTCCATCGTTGATTCGATTTCTGCTTCGCGAGTGAACGAACTTTTGCGGCTTGTTGATCTTCAGCCGCACCGGCGAAAGTACTGGTGTTTTACGACTGAAAAAGACCGCGAGCTCTTTCAAGCTCAAGTCGAAGAAGTTTGTCAAACGTACTTGAATGCCCAATCAGCTTGATCTGCACAACAACACTCACACGATTTGCGTTGATGAAATGACAAGCCTGCAGGCCAACGAGCACCGAGCCCAAACCAAACGTGCTCGTCCAAGCCAGATCGCCAAGAGCGAGTGTCAGTACACGCGACACGGCACACTAAGCTTGACAGGCAGTTGGGATGTCGTCCAAGGACAGATGATTCAAACGACGATTGATCAAACGCGCAACAACGATGACTTTGCCAAACACATTGCTCAAACAATCCAGACGGATCCAGCAGCGAACTGGGTGGTCGTCGTGGATAATCTCAATACTCATTCTGGCGAGCCGCTGGTGCGGTTGATCGCGAGTCTTCTGGGCATCGACCAGGACTCGTTGGGCGACAAGAAAAAACGGCAAGGCATCCTGGGCTCGATGAAATCACGGAGAGAATTTCTGACCGATCCGAGTCACCGAATTCGTTTTGTGTTTATTCCCAAGCACAGTTCGTGGCTGAATCAAATCGAAGTTGTCTTTGGAATCGTCAGCCGCCGAGTGATGCGTCACGGAAGCTTCACCAGCCAAGCAGACTTGAGAGAAAAGCTGGCTCGGTTTATCGACTACTTTAACCAAACTTTCGCCAAGCCGTTCAATTGGACGTACACTGGCAAACCAACACGCTCCACAAACAACCAACGCCCAAGAACCTGGCGCGAAAAAACGCAAAATAGAAAGCTTGAGCAAATACTCGCTCTAGTGGCATAGCAATTCCCGTTTGTCGCACTAGCCCACGGTTTGTGCGACGCGACAGCATGATGTGGGAAATCGGTCGGTGGTTTTTCGCGTTGGGCGGGTGTGATCGAACCCGTACACTAGTGCGACAAACGGTAAGTTCAGTGCCATGAAGGTGGAATTCAACTGACGTTGCGCAGTCATCCCAGTTTGTCGTGACAGAAAAGCTCTTCCCCTGTTTGATATTTGTTTTCTGGAACCCACACAAACAGAAGGAAGAGCCATGAGCGGCAAGCGGCTAGAAGTTATTTTTGACAGAGAAAATGTACCAATTTTGAGTGAACTTCTAACCGGAGAATGTTGGCCGTGGTCATCTCTCTTCGAGCTAAGATCATTTTGCTCGGCGTAACCAAAGACCGCACAACCTAGATCGCCGAGCTCGCTAGGGGGCTGGAGCGACATTGTGTCGGCCGGTGGCGAAGACGCTGGCAAGAGTCGGTTCGAGGCCCTGTTGGCGATCGAGCTCAATGAACCCCATGCTGTTCTCGAGCGTGCCATCCAGGATATGCTTCGTGATGCCGATCGTGGCGGTTCGCCGGGCAAGTTTTCGGCCCAACAGATCGTCCAACTGGTTTCGATCGCTTGCGAAAATCCTCGTGAAGCGATCGTCCGGTCGAAGACTGGACGGGACGCGAACTGGCGGACGAAATGCAAAAACGGAACATCGTGGCTTCGATTTCTGCTTCTCGCGTCGGCGACTTTTGCGGCTTGTCGAGCTTCAGCCCTCGGCGAAAGTACTGGTGTTTTACAACGGAAAAGGACCGAGAGCTTTTTCAAGCCCAAGTCGAAGAAGTTTGTCGGACGTACTTGAATGCCCGAGCGGCCTACCTGCACAATAACACTCGCACGATTTGCGTTGATGAGATGACAAGTCTGCAGGCCAACGAGCAGCGAGCCGAAAGCAAACTTGCTCGTCCAAACCAAATCGCCAAGGGCGAATGTCAATACACGCGACATGGCACACTGAGTTTGACCGGAAGCTGGGATGTCGTCCAAGGGCAGATGATTCAAACGACGATGATCAGACCCGCAACGCGGATGATTTTGCCCGTCACATTGCCTCAAACCGACCAGAGCGGACCCGTAGCAGCGAACTGGGTGGTCGTCGCGGATAATCTCAATACTCATTCTGGCGAGCCGCTCGTTCGCTTGATCGCGACTTCTCGGCATCGACCAGGACTTCGTTGGGCGACAGAAGAGACGGCGAGGGATCCTTGGCTCTGTGAAATCGCGGAGAGAATTTCTGGACCGATCCCAGCCACCGAATTCGATTTGTCTTTATTCCCAAACACAGTTCGTGGCTGAATCAAATCGAAGTCGTCTTTGGAATCGTCAGCCGCCGAGTGATGCGTCACGGAAGCTTCACCAGCCAAGCAGACTTGAGAGAAAAGCTGGCTTCGGTTTATCGACTACTTTAACCAAACTTTCGCCAAGCCGTTCAATTGGACGTACACTGGCAAACCAACACGCTCCACAAAACAACCAACGCCCAAGAACCTGGTGCGAAAAAACGCAAAAAATAGAAAGCTTGGAGCAAAATACTCGCTCTAGTGGCATAGCAATTCCCGTTTGTCGCACTAGGGCGTTGCGGCTGATGGACGGAACGTTCTGCCAGTGAGAAGCCCATCCATTGCCATTCGTGGTTCGCTGGTCAGCGGTTCGATAAACGCGGCCGGATGGATCACCGCTCTGCTCGGATGGATCACGGTTGGCCCCGATGATCAGCCGCCGGTGGCTAGTCACTGTTTTGTCCGACGCGATGGAACGCCGTGAATCGGTCGGTGGTTTTTCGCGTTAAGTGGCGCGATTGAACCGGACGCTAACACGTTGCGGCTGATGTAGGTTATGCAACCGGGGCCCCACCGACAGCATTTGGCC
>CAWKOT010000006.1:0-100547 GCA_963851305.1 Pirellulaceae bacterium
TAACACTCATCACGGTTGTGGCGGTGGCTGTCGCATGGGCGGTCCGATCGTCACTGGCATGCCGACTGCGATTGGTTGCCGGAAACAGCAATCTTGGATTGCGATGGGTCTTCCAGTAATCACGCACCGCCCGAGGGTGGAAGTCGGCAAGGGGACGAATCGGTCCTTGGCGCTTTTACCGCGGTGGATATGAACCATCATTCGCTGGCTGTCGATGTCTCCGACTTGCAGATTCAGGCCTTCTTCGATCCGCAGGCCCAGGGAATAAACGGTCCAAAAGAACGTGGCCATTCTCAGGCTGGTGCAGGCATCAATGATCTGATGGACTTGATCTCGTGTCAGGACTTCGGGCAGTGCCTTGACGTTTTGCAGCTTGGTTTGGGACAGGACTTTCCAGTCACGCCGCACGGTCCGGGTATAGAAGAACTTGATGCCGCTGAAGGCGACTCGCAGCGAACCATAGGCATATTGCCGATCGACTTTTAGATGAATCAGCCATTGCCGGACCTGTTGTTCGCTGATCTGGTCGGGGATTGTCGGCAGAAGTCGGCCAGTTGCCTGACGGATCTCAGGTAGCCGTGGATGGTCCGCTGCGCCATGCCCGCCAAATGCAAGTCATCCTGCATCCGCTGATAAAGCTCTCCTTTGAAGAAGCTGCCGCAAGCTGGTAAATTATGGTTCGCCATGAGATCTCTCCTTTGTTCGAGCAAAAAAGAGAAATCATGACAGGGCGAACTTGTGTTCGCCCAAACTAAAACACTACGCCGCGCAGCGGCTTTCTTGAACAACGGGTTGCACACGGAGCCGCGGGCCGCGCGGTTTTTGAAATCAATGTCGTTCGCCGCGGCCCGGTGAACCCTGACGTTCTGTCACTCAAGCCATGACGACGTACGACAAGTTGCGACCGTGGACGGCAATTGAGGCGTGTCAATGCGAGACGGTGACCGAATTGCTGCTCGTTGACCTGCTGACTGACAACCCGATCCATTGTGCGTCTTGCCGTGGTGAGATTGACCCGGAGCGCCTGCAGCTGACGGACAACGAAGTCGAATCAATCGCTGGATGGTACTCCGTGGCGGGCGGCCTGTATCGCCTGTGGCTCGACTCTGGTGAATACGAAGACTACGCGAAACAGAAACTCCTTGACCCGCGGGGTCAGGTCAACCAGCAAGCACGGGAATTGGCAATTGCATTGTCGATCCGTTTACCGACGCGATTCTGGTACTTTCACGACGCAGATGACGGCGATCCCACAAATTGTCCTGTCTGCGGCGGACAACTCGATACTGCGGTAGATTGGGGCATAGGAATCTGTCGACCATGTCACGTTCAAATGTAGTCGCAACGGAACGTGACAGAACCATCGCATGCACGGGAGCGGCGGTGGCCAGCGGATTGCCATCTTGTGCGGTAATTCGACCACTCAAGGAAATGCCCCGGGTAAGGGTAATCTCTATCTGATCGCCAAGTCCTGAGAATCTCGACCAACCATAGTCCGGATGAGTGATGTTCAGGTGGCAATCCGGATTAATACGCAGTTTTCTGACGAATCGGAAGTTCCCGTTCTCATCAGTTCGCGTTTCGTGTTTCGTATCTGACAAGAACAACGCCATGTCCGCATTGGATACGTCGGACAGATCCGTCAAGGCCAGACTGTTCCACGTTGGCGAATAAAACAGTTCCGCACCGGCCACCGGATCGCCGTCTGCATTGATGACGCGACCAGCAACCTTTCCGGTATATCCGGGTTCGCGGAAAACAGGCCCAGGTGCAACCGTTGGATCAACCTCAGCTTGATAGCCGGATGTTGGCGGTGGTGACAGTAATACAGTCAGTATTAGACATGGGGCGAATAAGACTCTTGCTAGTCGGGTTGTCGACGCCGCGGTTTGATGATGATGCACGTGGACCTTTTAAGTTCAGTCTGCAGGGATCGGATAGCTTGATTTAACTAAATATGATAGTTCGCTGTGAACATTGCAACATTCGGGACCAACGATCGATCATGGTAGTTGGTGGTGGCTGCTCAGGCCGATTTCCGCTCTCGTCCGGGGTCATAGATCCGTAGCGCAGCGGCGGGTCGGTGCCGGGGTTCGGTTTCCTGTTTCAACCGTTTAACGGTTTCGAGCTGCCGGACCGACTGCCGCAGTTGATGGTCAGCCGATTTCGTCCGCCGGGCCACGAATTCCCCCAGCCGCGTGCCAGCCAGCTGCATGGCAGTTCTGGCCCTCCAACTGCTCGAAATAGGCCAGCTGCATGCGACTGAGAACGACCCGCTCCGCCAACAACCGCTCTGCCGGTGTGGCCTGCTCACCTACCAGGGTTTCCCGGTCTTCATCGCTGGTCAACATGATCGATTCCCGCAGCAGATCATCGTCACCGGCAATCGCCCGGGCCCAGGCCGCCTGCGTCAATCGGCCCAGATGGCCGCAATGACGCCACAGGGCCGGAACCTGGCTGAGTTGCCAGCGCAGGTGGGGTAACAGCTCTCGGCGGCCAGCTTTCAGCTGTTGCAATGTCGCGTCGATGGTTTTGGGAAGCGGTCGACCGACCTCAGAGGATCCCGAATCCATCAGTTGTTGACCATCTGTAACTTTCACTTCGACCCTCCATGGTCGCCAGTTGTATGATCGGCTTAAACGATAACCTGCGGCGTAATGCGTGGCATGATAGGCTTGGCGACAGGCTTCACGAATCATTTGCAAGCGGGACGTCGCGGGCCACAGATCGGCTTGCCAGCGCTGCAGGGTTTGCCGTTCCCAGGCCCGAGTAGCCTTCCGCTGTTCCACCTGCCTGGCCAGCTGACGGGCTTTGCTTCCTTTGCCGACGTAGATCTTGCGTACGGATTTCCCTTCCCGCTTCGCCCAATAGTAGTATCTGCCGTTCCGATTGCGTCTTTCCCACGCCATGAGTGCCATTTCAGTCAGTTCTGAATGTGCAACAAACCCCAAATCCATTGAGGCTGTATTTTATCCTCCGCAGCCACCCAAGGAAAGAAAAAAAAACGGTACCTGCCGATTGTTGGCCGGCTTGAACTTAAATAGTACTATTTAATTCTGATAGCACAGCTCAGCAATTGGTGCCGGTCTTGGCAAGTCAAGCAAAGGCAATGCAGAGACCCAATGGCCAGCCAAGAGCAAAAAAAAGAGAAGGTGACTGCCAATTGATGGCCGGCTTGAACTTAAATAGTATTATTTAATTTGACTAACGCGGCCCAATGGGTGATGCCGATGCCGTCGAATCAGCCAAACTGCGGCCAGATTGCCCTGTGGTCGCCAAATTCAGCCCCAGAACGGCAATCGGCTTCCGTGAGGCATATTCCATCGGAGTTATCGGACAGGCCGCCAAACGGCGAATGCGGCGGTCCCCGCCATTTCGCCCCTGGCGGGCATCTCCATTACCAAAACCAACGCCAGCGGTGCCATTAGCTGAGATTCGCGGGCAACAGCGGCCACGTCTGTTCGCAGCCAACCCCCCCCCCCCCCCAAAACCTTCCTTGACCTCGATCGAGACACGAATGACGACCGGTGACTGAGGTGCAGGAAGCAGGGAAGTAGGGAAGTAGGATCAGGATCACTTGATCTGCAGGCCCCCCAGGTGGCGATAGAGCGGCTCCCGCTAATTCGCCACTGGGGGTAGGGGGCATATATCGTAGTCATCTCGCGGATTCCCTTATCGGAGGCGCTGATCGAGCACGTTGATGGATTGGCCGTAGCCAGAAGCTCAAATGACGTCTGTTACGGGACTAAGGGGCTAACAGGACAAATCCACAAGATTTCCCCAGAATCAGCCCGACTCTAAATTTAAATGTCGTAATTTATATAACCGTCAGATGCGTAGAACAATCGAAACCATGGGGCAGTGATGGCGAAATCCAGTGCTAAGACCAATTCAAAACAGTCGACTAAACAACCCACCAAGCAATCGGGCGATGTCGAGAAGGCAATCGACAAACTACGCAAGGACTGGAACGCAGGTCGGCGGCTGATGGAGAAATACCCCAAAAGCGGGAGCTATGGCCGCAACGCCATGCAGGCGGTCGGGAGAAAAGGAAGGCGTTTCCTATGACGTGATTCAAAAACGGCGGGCATTTGCTTCGAGTTACTCGGAAGCGGATTTGAAAGAGCTATTCCGTTTGATGCGTCAATATCAGGCCCCCATCGGCCCAAGCTTCATCTATCGAATGCTGTCGATACCCCAGCCCAAACGGTCGAAATTCCAGGAAAGGGCGCTCAAGAATGGTTGGTCACCGCGGCAATTGAATCAGCAGATCCGATCGCGGTTCGGCACGCGGCGGGTCTGGGGGTCGCAATCCGGCGGTTGGTAGTAAACAGGACTTCTTGAGTGCCCTGGAAGAGATCTCGGGCAAGTGGATCCGCCAGATGGAGGCCAATCAGCGACCGGACAAACAGGGTCGTCCCAGCATGGCTCACCTTAAAATCAGCCGGAAGCTGAAGTCGCAGATCAATCGTACGTACGAGGATCTGGCGGAACTGCTGGAACAGCTGACCGCCGAAGTTTGAGCGTTGATTCGGCTGGTCGGATTCATGTTCGGTGATACGACTGTAGTCTTTTTCGGCATCCTGATGATCGTGGTACGTTCAAACTTTCCTAAAGCTAAAGGTTTTTATTACTTTTGTTTTAATAATAATAAAAATAAAGTAAACGTCTTTAGTTATAGGAAATTTATCGGTGTACCACGATGTCAGGATCTTACGAGCGGCATGCAAGGAGACGTTCACGTTGGCTCAGACGCCGATTCTCTCAGGCACCGATTTCAATTCTCGCTGAACACGACAGGGTCAACTGATTTCCCGAAGCAATTCGTCAAGTCTCTGCAATTCTTCCTGACTCATCAACGATTTGTTCGTGTGGCGCTTCCAAGTCTGGCTAGGTTTTATCTTCGACGTAACCGTCGACTTCGACAATCGTGGCGAATTGCAGCGTTATGCTTAAGCACCAGTCGGTTTGGTATCGCGGTGCCAGAGATGCATTTGGTACACCGAATCCCGAACAGACTGTCTATCGAATAGTTGCCCAGTACGAAGCAGGCATCTAGCGTGTTAGCAAACGCCTTGCATCCGCTGGCATCGCTATGCGAGAGTGAAGCCAATGGCGACGCACCGCAGGCCGTTCCATTGACTTGATGGGTGATCCAGACGGGGCATTGCCTCGCCGACGTTAACTCACGACAGAAATTGGCGACGAAGTCCTGAATGAACTTTGGTTTTGAAAACGGGCGCGATTCCGAGGAGTAAGCCAAGACATCGTCAACGCCATCAATGACAATGCCTCCCAGTCGCGTGACCGAGGTGATCGTGTCGATGCAATAATGGCAATCGATCTGTAAAATCAAAGATTCTCGAATTCAGGTCGCCTGAGTTTGCGTTTAAACGCGGTTGTGCGCTGCTACTTTTAGTTGCAGTTGCTTCCTCAACACTCCTTGTGCCCGTTCAATACGCTGGGATTCTGAAAGCAACCGACCCTCTATTTCCGGCAGATCTGATCGTCTTTCCCGTTCGTAGGCTTGGATATCGGTGTGGTAGGCCCCGGTATTACTACGTTTCACTTTTGCACAGTGCGACAGGATCCTTGCCTTCGAAAGCGACCTTGACGACTCGATATCGAATAGTATCCAGGGTAATGAATTTGAGTTTTTGTCCTGAAAAACAGAGCCCGACGTAGCACCACTGCCCGCAATCATGCTGGCGAGGTGTGTTTTTCCGATGCCGGTTGGGCCCAGGATGCCAAAGACACCGGGGTGCGCGTTCCTCCTCCAAGCAGCTTATCGAGAAAGGGTACGTAAGTTGGTTGCAGATTGTGCGTCACGGTTAGATTCCTTTCTGGCGGACTTGGCCAATGAGCCAACGGACATCCCGCTCGCTTGTGCTAATTCCCGATTCACGAAGTAATTCACGGAATGCGATTCTTCCAGGGAGTGGCATTTGGGGGTAGCCGGAATTCAAAAGAACAGGCGTTGCTGCTTCCAGGAGGTTGCTGCGTGCACTTCGGCTTTAGATTCAGAACTGGTGCCGGACGAATGGGATGGCCTCCGACGCCATTCCCCCCAGCGTCCGACGGGATGTTGACCACGAGTCATGAGAAATCGGCTGTGCCATTGCTGTGGCGTACAAAGGGGTATGATCGGCCAGTAGAAGAGCCCAAAGCAGTTCTCTTCTAGCTGTACGCTTGCATAGCTAGTGGTCCTGCTTTTAACCATGATTGCCCGGAGAGCCCCGATCTCTCGGGTGGGTTTTATATCAATCTTTTGGGAAATGGCGCGGGCTCCATCGACAAAGTCCTTGAGCTTGGTAAGCGATGACGGGTCTTTATTCAATGTACGTCATCAAGGCAACACGGAGATCGAGCTCTCTTACATCTTCATAACGGGCCTCTTTGCCGTCCCAGAAGTGCCGCTGATCAAGAATCGGACCAAGCTGAACCGTCCATAATCCGCCCGTTCCGCCCATGTTCTCCGCGGTAGACTGAAGGCATAACTTCATGGCCTGACGCTTTGATTTGCACCATTCTCTTTCCTCAAGTGCCACATTGCATTCTTCAGAAAGAAGAACGATGTACGCAGGTTATCTGCCTCCAAATTGTGTGAAGCCACTTCGAAGTATTCCACCATTTTCGCGCATAGCAGTGTGGGCATGACCATGAATTATTGCAGACGTTAGACTTGCGGACGAACTCCCAAGAGTGTGGTATTTGAGTAAACGTTTGGTAAAGGCTGGTTGGGCAGACGGACGCGCTAGCTGCAGCCTCGAACTCAGGGGTACCGCTTTCCATATTTTCAAGCATAGTGAGCTGATGACGACGATTTAGATAATCGAAGACCCGTGCTTCTCGAATCGTGGTGCTTTTTTTGCGCGAGATAACGGCTGATCATAGGACTGCACCAGAAAGGAGGGGTCATTCTTTAGCAGTGCGCGATACATCCAATTCCGGCGGTCATCGCCCGCGGCACCTGCAAGCAATTGACGCTTCATCCAGTCAATTGGCCGATTCCCGATGCAATCGACCGCTTGAACGGCAGCCTTTTCCATTGATTCCCAGGCATGTGCGTGGCAAGTTTTGCCACCATACACTCCCAAGGCGTCTTCAAACTCATTGATGTACGGTTTGTGGGATGGCTTCCTGTTGTTTTTCGGCATTTTAATTCCTGTTGTATAAATACATGATTTCAGCCAGTTGCCAATCGCCAGTACGAAGTGCATTAAACTCCGTCCATACCGCATCGTCACGCTCAATGCCCTCAACCCGGCCAGGCGACCCGGCAAGGTCCGAATTAACGAAGGTTTTCAGGCGCGTGTCTAATGCTGCCACAGGGCTGACGCGATTGCCGACTGAAAGAAATAAATAACGTCAATTAATTTGGTCTCATCCGGTGCGGGGGGTAACACGAAACGTTTTAGGCCGTTTCTTCGTCATCATGAGGGCCTACGCTTACGGACCATTTTCGACCGGAAAAATCAGTTTGCATTTTACCTTCGACAATGGTCAGCTCTCTGGTCATTGCATGGCCTGCCGATCCTGCTACGGCAAACAAATATTTGCTTGTCCCGGTTGTTGAATCAAACTCTTGCAGAGGCCTCAGGATGAACCATTGCCGGGAGAATTCTCCAATTCCAGCGTAAGCCAGATCGTCCAGCGATGGCGGTTTGACCGAACTTGTTTTCGCAGCTTTCGCCGCAGTTTTCGTAGTGTGATGCACTAGAACAGGCGTTGCGCCTGCCTTCATCACCGCAGTCGCCATATTCTGTAATGCCGGTCCAATTTCGTACACATTGGACGGGGAAATGGTTCGACCGTCACCGTTAAGACAAAGATAAAGAGGGTCAATGAAAACGACTTCTATTTCTTCCCTCTGAATTGCCGTCTCCAGGTGCGATAGACTCTTATCGCAGCTAAATTTTGGAAGCTGGAACTGCCAGAAATTATTGCGACATTCTTCAAACTTTATCCGTTTTGAAAGGCAAATCCGTCGAATGGTATCGTTGATTGATTCCTGCCCTGATTCACCTGAAAACAGGGCGACTCGATGACGACGGGGCACGGGAAATCTATTTAGAAACGGTTTGCCCATCCCCAGGCTCAGTGCCATGTCGATTGCTATGGATGTCTTGTGGCATTTTTGAGGTCCCCCTATGACAGCCGTCTGGCCGGCCGCCAGTATTCCTTCGATCAACCACCGATGCTGGATATTTTTTTTGGCCAGGGTCTCTGAGCTGATCAGCCTTAGAGGGTTGCTGGTTTTTGTCGTCTTTTGATGTGTTTTATTCATGGTTCAACTCCTTACTAAATAGAAATAGACATTTTCATTTGAATCAGATTCATAAAGCTGGCTTACGTACGTTGTGACCAGTGGCGTTTACGGGTCCTCGGTATATGACGAAGAGTTGAAATTTTGATTGGCTCGGCATCCAGGAAGCCGTTAGCGATTTCCAGAAGTGTTATTTCGCCCTCCATCGCGCTCGGTTTCTGTCTTACTGATGAGGCCTTCGGCTCGCAGGGCATTTGTCGCCGCCGACTGCGCGTCGAATGAAGATCCCCCCCAGCCAGAAATTCTTCTAAGTCGCTTCGGCTGCAAAATCGGCGACCGCCTTTCAGGCGTGTTTTCAGGCGTCGACCTTTCACGCCTGACAAACTCCAACGCCACACAGTCGACAAGTGCACATCCAGTTCCTGGGCAATTTCACCCAGCGTCAATTCATAGGAGTTCCACATAAAATCTTTCGCCTTGTTTCAGCAATGACTCGTTAACCTCCTAGTGGTACCCGACGAAAATCAGATAGAGATCAGCTGAAGATCAGAATCACAAATTTTCTAAAAATCAGTTAGTAGGAAGCCTCACGGCGGGTACCCTGGCCTAGTCTTGCGGTTTCTCTCACAAAGCCGCCGAGGAATTTGACCTGCCGCATGCAAAACTGCCGGGCAAACAAAAAAGCCATTCTTCGGATGAAGAATGGCTGTGCTGAATGGAATGGAGTTTGGCGTGAAGGGCCTACCCGACGCTCAGTATGGCCTGCATGGCGATTTTGGTGTTCTTCTGGGCATAAGTCTGCGTCGTAGTGATGCGAGAATGCCCCAGCACGGCCTGAGCCACCTCCAGGCCGAACTCGCGTCGGATGTGGGTTGCTGCCGAATGTCGCAACCGATTTGGGCTCCAGAAATATCTCTCTTTCCAGCGCCGTATTTCCGCTTCCGTCAACCGGTCGGGGATGGGAAAAGCCGATTTACAGGCTCGGCGGATAGCCCGCCCATAAGAGTCTTTAGTGTAATGCTCGCCCGGTTTTCGTCGTGGCTTCTGCACGACATTACTGCCTGGACGATTACCGCGATGCTCCGGTGTTTTACGCCGGGCATGGACTGCTCGACGACGCTCCTGCTCACATTCCTGGGGTGAGAAACAGAATTTGCGGGGTGGTCGATCAAGATACGGGTTTAATATCGCTTGGCATTGGGGCCCAATGGCAATAACGCGGCGGCAGTCGTGATGCTCGGTCTTATGATGTGTCGGGACGTACAGCCAGACACCATCCACCCATTCAATGGGCATTTCCGAACCGATTGCTGATTCTAAAGACGCGTACGATTTGTGCACTTCACATGGTCGTATGCTGATAATTTCGCCCGGTCGGCATCCACATAATCGCTGGCAGCTAACCATGTCCTGTACTACTGGTGGCAGCCAGGGCAGGGTGGCTTCCACAATTTGCTCACTGACTGGCCGAATTTTGCTGGTCTCTCGAGCGGAGGTCCGCCCTCTCTCCAGCGCTTCCACGGTCTCTAGACGTTGATAGGTGTGTACATCGAGCAATTCGTTAGCGACGCCCCATTTGAAAATCCTGCGGATCCGGCCAACATTTTCATTGATGTAGCGGCGGCTGTAGTCTCTGGCAATCATCTCTTGGCGGAGTGCTTTCAGGCATAGCGGCCCAAAATCTTCGGCTCGAGTTGTGCCATAATGGTCGCCCAACAAACCAATTACCGTGCGGTAGTTGCCTGCGGTGCGGGTCGGAGTTCCGTATTTCTGGTAGTGCGACTGGGCGTAGTTCCAGAATGCCAACAACAACTGATTAATCAATATGTGTGTTGAGGCGGATGAAATGGATGGTCGACCGGCGGCCAGCCATTCACTGATCAGGCGATCGTACTCGGCCCGGCTGGCTTGTGTGTTGTGGGGCCCAAGATAGTGATCTTTACCGGCAAGTGTAACGATTGCCTGACCACTGGCCTTATGTCGCCGGTACTTTGGAAGGGTGTTGTTTTTTAGTTGGGGCATGTGAAGCTCCTATCCTGAATGCACTGCCAAAACGGTATGTACCGTTTTTGGCATCAGATACGAGCCGCACTGCCGGGGCCGGCAGGTAACCTAACTATAGGTTTCGGCGAGACTTAAAAAATGGGCGGTATTGGACTTGAACCAACGACCTCCACGATGTCAACGTGGCGCTCTAGCCAGCTGAGCTAACCGCCCGATGTTGGTGATTTTAGCAAACCCGACGTGGTTGGAATATTGCCTTTTCATCGGATGGAGAATTTTTTCGGAGACGCGAGTCGTGCTGGGCGAAGGCTTCCCATCGCGTTCGGCCGTTTACTGCTGCTCCTACCATATCGTGACAATGACTCTTCTAGACGTAAGTTCGTACCCGCAAGCAAATTCTGGCGAACCGGCGAACCATTCGAGTGGTTTGTTCCGAAATCTCCTCCGAATTGATGGCTGCGGTGAGCGAAAAAGGTGGCTTCGGTGGGGTAGATTTTCAGTCCTCAGGCGAACGCGGTTGCTGGCAGTCTTGTCCACAGATTAACCCCAAATTCATGCGGATTGGCGACGACGGTGATGGGGAACGAGCTCTGGCCGATGCATCCGCCGTATTCGTCAGTCGTTTTTGAATTTATACTGAACAATTCCCTCGACTTTACCCACGTCTGGGCCCAGGCGTGGAGTAGTGAACGATACAAGTGATTCCGATAAGTAGAGAATAATCCATGACCAGTGTCAGGCTGCCCGATGGTAGCGTTAAGGAATTTGAAGGCCCGGTGACGGTCAAACAGGTGGCCAAGAGTATCGGTTCGCGGCTGGCCAAGGATGCACTGTGGGGTGAGGTCGATCATCAGCCGGTCAGCGTGGATTACGAAATCCCGGAAGGCAGCCGTGTCGATCTGAAAATCGTCACCAAACAGGATCCCAGAGCGCTGCTGACCATGCGGCATTCCTGTGCTCATGTGATGGCCCGGGCTGTCATGCGACTGAAGTCCAAAGTGCGATTGGCCTATGGTCCCGCCGAGGAGAATTACTTCTATTACGATATCGAATCGGAACAACCGTTGACCGCGGCCGACTTCGACGCGATCGAGCAGGAAATGCAGCGGATCGTCCAAGCGGACGAACCCTTCGAGCGGATCATCAGCCCTCGGAACGAGGCGTTGAAGATCTGTGCCGATATGAACCAGGATTTCAAAGTCGAGCATATCGAAAAGCGTCTGGCTGACGAAGAAACGGTTTCGTTTTTCCAGCAGGGCGAGTTTCTGGATCTGTGTGCCGGCCCGCATATTCCGTCACCACGGTTCATTGGCGCATTCAAGTTGCTGTCCATTGCCGGTGCCTATTGGATGGGGGACCAGTCGCGGGAACAGTTGCAGCGGCTGTACGCCACGGCGTTTTTCAATGAACAGGATTTGCAAGACTACCTTCAACAGCAAGAAGAAGCCAAGAAACGCGATCATCGCCTGCTGGGCAAGAAGCTGGGGCTGTTTCATATCAATGAAACGGTCGGCCAGGGCCTGATCCTGTGGACTCCCAAAGGAGCCTTTGTCCGTCAGGCTTTGCAAGATTTCATTTCCAGCCATCTGACACGGCAAGGGTATCACCAGGTCTTTACGCCGCATATCGGCAAGCTGGAGTTGTACAAAACCAGCGGCCATTTCCCCTATTACCAGGACAGCCAGTACCCGCCGTTGGTGTCCCGTGAGCAGCTGACGCAGCTGGCGGAGGAAGGTTGCAGCTGCGGTGAGTTGGCCAACCGGATGCGCGATGGGGAGATTGAAGGCTATCTGTTGAAGCCGATGAATTGTCCTCATCATGTGAAAATCTACGATTCCCAGCAGCGATCGTATCGCGATCTGCCGATTCGGTTGGCGGAATTCGGAACGGTCTATCGCTGGGAACAGTCTGGCGAGATCGGTGGCTTGACCCGGGTCCGCGGGTTTACCCAGGATGACGCGCATCTATTCGTGACTCAGGAACAGTTGGCCGAGGAAATTGCGAGCTGCCTGGATCTGGTAAAGATCATTTTTGGCGTGATGGGGATGGACGATTATCGCGTGCGGGTCGGATTGCGGGATCCTGATGGCAGCAAGTATGTGGGCGATCCGGAAAACTGGGACCTCGCGGAAAAAGCCTGTCGTGATGCGGCCGCCAGCCTGGGCCAGGAATTCACCGAAGAGCCGGGCGAAGCCGCTTTCTACGGTCCCAAGATTGACTTTATCGTCAAGGACTGCATCGGACGCAGCTGGCAATTGGGCACTGTGCAGGTCGATTACAATCTACCGGCACGATTTGATCTGCAGTACATCGGATCGGACAATAAGCCGCACCGTCCGATCATGATCCACCGCGCTCCGTTTGGTTCGATGGAACGCTTCATTGGCGTCCTGATCGAGCACTTTGGCGGCGAGTTTCCATTGTGGCTGGCACCCGAGCAGGCCCGGATTCTGACCGTCAGCCAGAAAGCGGAAGACTACGCCCGCGACGTCGAGTCACAGATGAAGCAGGCGGGACTGCGGGTACAGGGCGATTACCGTAGCGAGAAACTGGGCGCGAAAATCGTCGAAGCCAGGAATGAGATGATCCCCTATATGTTGATCGTAGGACCGAGAGATGCGGAATCGGGAACGGTTTCCGTACGACCTCGCGTGGGCGATGACCTGGGGGCCATGCCGATTCTGGATGCCATCGAAAAATTCTCACGTGAAGTTGACGAAAAATCCGTCCGCGGTCAAACGAAGTCTTCCTGATGATGACCGCGACCGCAGGAAACCCGCGAATTTTTCGTGGGAATATGTCGATTGCCCGTGCACTGGCCGTTCGACTCAGCTTAAAATACGACCGCCGAAGATCGGTATTGCCGCGTGGAGCGAACCACGTCACCGTTAGTCAGTTTTTTGTCCCGATGGAGGATACTGAAAATCGACCAGAAAAACCGAATCAATGAACAAATCAAGATCAGTCCAATTCGTGTCATTGATCCTGAAGGAGAGCAACTTGGCATCATCCCCACGGCGGATGCACTGGAAAAAGCCCGCGAACTTGGATACGACCTCGTTGAAGTGGCACCGGAAGCTCGCCCGCCCGTTTGTCGAATCATGGACTTCGGCAAATTCAAGTACGACAAGAGCAAGCGAACGCAGAAAAGCAGTAAGCAGCATCAAACCAAGCTGAAGGAAATCAGGCTGCGTCCCAAAACGGGCCAGCACGACATTGATTTCAAGGTCAAGCAGGCGATCAATTTCCTGAAGCATCGTGACAAGGTTCAGGTGACCGTCATGTTTCGAGGCCGCGAAATGGCCCATATCGAAGAGGGCCGCAAGGTGATGCAGGGCGTCATTGAACAATTGTCGGAGTACGGCAAACTCGAAAGCAATCCATCTCAGCAGTCCCGGAAAATGATGTGTACCATTGCGCCGAAGTAGGCTGAGCCTCAACATCGTTCAGGCTGAAGGGTTGCGGTGTCGGTCACGCTGGTCGTTTGGTTTCCCGGAATCGAATCACAGCAAATCCGCTTCGTAGTCCGCGAAACCAGCCGATGGAAGTTGTGACGCGATCTGCCGGTTATCATCATCGGACCGAGTTTTCGGTCCGATGTTGTTGGCGGCGTTAATCTAGCGTTGACCCGATTTCAGCCGACTCCGTGGCCCTTCATTGGAACCCGGCAATCAGGCCTTTTCGGGAATTTTCAGCTCGCTTAATTTGACCAGGGCATGCAGTTCGACGCCGATTTGAGCGAACTTTTCGGCTGCCCCCTGTTCGCGATCAACCACCGCAATGAGCTGCTGCGTCTTCAGCCCGGCGTCGCGGACCTGTTCGATGGCGCGAATCGAGCTGCCTCCCGTTGTCACGACGTCTTCCAGCATCACCACCGTATCGCCAGCCGCCACCGGTCCCTCCACCTGTTTCCCCATGCCATGTTCCTTGGGTTGTTTGCGGACAATGAAGCCCTTCAGATCGTGCCCCTGTTGCCAGGCGACGGTAATCACCGCGGCGGTGATCGGATCGGCGCCAATCGCCATACCCCCCACGGCGTCTGGCCAGTCGTGCTGGATCGTGTGGATCATCCCCGCGGCAATCATGTTGGCGCCTTGCCCAGTCAATGTCAGCTTCCGGCAATCGAGATAAAAGTTTGCTTTCTGACCAGACGCCAGGACGAATTCGCCAAATTCAAGCGCATGTTGATGGATCAGTTCGATCAGGGCCGACTTGTCATAGCGGCAATTGGAAGTCATTTTGGTGTACCTGCTGAGGTTCAATGGCAATAGGAAAGCGGCAGGCGAACTGCGTCCGATGAGATTCGCGCTGCTGGCCCAAGTTCACAGGAAGACAGTCTTGCCCGCCAGATGGAATTGATGTGACAGAATCAGAAAAACGACAAAGCTCCATTGTGTTTGTGGCCGACGGTTTGCGCCCCGCGACGATCGGCCCCTATGGCAACACCTGGTTTGACACACCCGGTTTCAACCGCCTCGCATCCGAGTCGCTGTTGCTCGAACAGTGCATTGCCGATTCACCGGACGCCGACGATCGGCTTGGTAGTATTTTGTACGGCAAACATGTCATGGATCAAGCGGACGATCGCCGTCAGCAACACCTGGCCGATGCGATCGGTTCAACGGGAACGCAGGTGATTCTGGTCACCTCCTCGCAGGATCTGGCCCCATTATTCGTGGAACCGTTTGACGAGATTATTGAAGTCGATTTGCCAGAAGCCACGGGATTGGCCACGGAACTGGAATCGACGCGGATGGCCACGTTTTTTGCAGCGGCTGTCGACGTGATTCGCGATTCACGGCCTGCAACGACTTTGATGTTGGACTGTCCCGACCTGAACTGTTGCTGGGATGCGCCGTATCCGTACCGACTTCGACTGGCAGACAGCGAAGATCCAAGTCCTTCGGAATTGTTCCAGCCGCCGTCACTACAGTATAACCCTGCCACGGACGATCCAGACCAGTTGCTGGATTTTCAACTGGCCTACGGTGGTCAAACGGTCCTGTTCGATCAGCTTCTGCAGATTCTGTTGAGTGAAATCGACCATTCGTCGTGGGCCAATACGGCCCTGTTCTGTTTTACCGCCACACGCAGCTTTCCGCTGGGCGAGCACGGGGTGGTCGGCTGTTACCGCCCCCTATTGAACGTGGAAGCGATCCACGTGCCGCTATTGATTCGTTGGCCGATTCATCAGCGCATCTTCGGTCGCAGCCAGCAACTGGTACAGCCCGGTTCGTTGTATGAATTGCTGCGCGACTGGCATGGCAGTGAGGCGACTGGCGATTCGCATGAACCGGTGTTTCCACAGTTATCGCCGACATGTTTCCTTCCGGCCCATTCGACTTCGGCATTGGTTTCCGCCTGCCATTCGAAGGACGCGGGTTACTCCGCCATCCAGACCCACGCCTGGAAGTATATTTCCGGTCCAGCCAGCCATCTGTTCGTCCGGCCTGACGATTACTGGGAATTCAATGATGTGGCCACGCTTTGCCCGGGTGTGGTGATGGACCTGGAAAGGCAGCTTGGCCAGGCCATGGAGTCGCTGCGGATCGGTCAACGTCCCGACTTCGCATTGGCGGAAGATCTGGCTTTTGGAGTCGAATGAACCGCAAGTTGCTGATCAATTCAAAGGGAATCGGTTGCCCGTTTTTTCGCAGATGTTGAATCGGTAAATGGTTGATATTGCAGGCGACGAATGTTCCATGGCCCTTCGATGCGATAGGTGACGCCTCGCCAGGATATGGTTCGCCGCAGCAAAGTTGCCACGATCGCCACGAAATGAATGATCTGCACCGCGGGAACGGCCAGGAAAAGTCGGGCCAGCTTGCCGCGCGTCAACCATGCTGTCGGTTCGTTGCGACGCCGTAGTGATTGGCGTGCGGTGCGCTCCAGGATCATCAGCCACACCAGGTTGGCCGACTGAAATCCGACAAAACCGGCGGCCGCCCAGGCCGCAGCAACGGGGCGAGGTTGCTGCCAAGCCACGATTAACACGGTGACGGCCGACAGATTCAGGATGGTTGTGCTGAAGGCATGGCCCACGATCAGCCACCAAAAGGGATGGTACAGTCGCGCCGTGAGCAATTGTCGCTGGACCCAATCAAAAAAGCCTTGAACGGTGCAGGATTCCCGATTGACCATCAACAACGATGGTATCACCTGCAATTTGCTGCCGTGTCGCCCAAGCTGCCGCGAAAGCATGGTGTCTTCGCAGAAGGCTCGCTGCCAGCGTTCCAGCAATGGAGTGGAGTGGACCAGATCGGTTCGAATGGCCAGCGAGCCGCCCCAGGCAATGCCATACCAGTACATTTGAACCACCGCTGCCGAATTCCAGATATGTCGGATCAGCGAACCCCAGTTCTGTTCTTCCGGCATGTACCATCGCAGACCGGAAACCGCACCCCAATGGTCATCCGCTTGAAGACTGGCCGCCAATTCACGCAACCAGTTCGGATGCGGAATCGTATCCGCGTCCAATAAGGCCGTCAGTTCGCGGTCGCGATTGAGTTCGCGCGCCACTTGCACCAGGCTACTGCATTTCAGGCTGCAGCTGTCCGCGGGATTGTCGAGTATTCGCAGGTGCCATTTCCGGCTTTCAATCCTGTTTACCACGTCGCGGACAATCTCCAGCGATGGGTCTGCTGCGTGATCAACGATGATCCAGACCTCGTAATCTGGATAGTCCAGTTCAAACAGGGCCGACAGGCAATCCGAGAGAAAAGGGTCGCTGCCGCGCAGACACAGGATGATCGCTGCCGGTGGGCAACATTCGTCAGGTAACGTTGTGCTGGCCACATGCTTGACCGCCCGGGCAAAGACCAACACGTAGATTCCCTGGGCGATGGCGAACAGCAGCAGCGAAAGGAACAGGAAAATGGCCAGATCAGTCACCGTGGTCTCGCACTTGAACGTTCGGAATACCCACGTCCGCGTCAGTTTCCCGCATAGCCTAACCCGCTGCTATCAAATGAAAAGATGCGGTGCTGAGCTGCCGTGATCTGGTCGGTCCACCATCGGGCTGCTACAAACGCGATTCCAGATTGCGCTTTAGTTCAATCCAGACGCCCGATGTCGGACATGGAAGTCCGCTTGATGCACGTTCTGAATCCGAGGGTTTTGAGAACCGGATCCGCCGCGTTGTTGTGTTGCGCACTGTGGGCCACGCTGGCGTTGAACCTGTTTGCGGCGAGCACGGGCTCCAGGCAGACCGAACGCGAGAATGAAGTCACCCCCACCGGGAACGAAGTCGCCCCAACGCAGTTGCGGCTAAGAATTACCTGGGGTGGCGGGACGCCAAAGCCCTGGTACGGCAGTATCCGTTTTCCGGATTCCCAGCTCGATCGTCCGACCATTCTGGGCATCGGAACGGAATCGGCAGCGGGCATTCGGATTTCGGAACAGTCCATAGAGATTCGACAGAACGACCCCTCGACGTTTGAGGGGGTCGATGTGGATATCGCCGGTCACCGGGATGCCAGAATTCTTGTACGTCTGGCAACCGGCAAGCAGTTGGAACCGGTCACTCATGAAAGCACACTGGGCGAACTGGTTTCGGAGTCTCGTGTATTCAAGCTGGACGAACAGCACAATCGAATCTCGATGTTTCGAGCCCCAGGGGATCAGATTCCGTTTAACACCGATCGGGAGCATCTGGTATTTTCTCCGGGTGAAGTCTTCGCCTTCAACTTTCAGGCTCGATACGTTACCGAGCAGAAACTGACAGGTGATTGTCGGATCGAGGTGTTTCGTGCACGGTCAACCGATGCCCCCCTGTCATCTCGTCAGCTGAAGTTGCCATTGAACGATGATGGTTCGACGACTATCCATGAACAACAGATCGACGTACCGGAAACCGAAGGTGTGTACGATTTGCGCATCTCGTTTGCGTCGTCGGAGCAAACGCCAAGCGAGCGGGAAGAGCAGCCGCCGGCGGGAATTGAGCGTAATATCCAGTTTGTGGTGCTGGCGAATGAAGCTCGAAAAAAACCGCCGGAAACGTTGTGGGAAACGGTTTATGAAATTGGGCCAGATGGTTTGCGTCAATCGCTTCCCCGGCAATTGAATCAGATCACGCGCCTGATCGGCATGCAGACGGAATCGGCCGTCGGTACCTTCCAGATCTCCGATCAATCCGAGGCCTCAGCCGTGACACTGCCCGTGGGCGGTTGGCAGGCAATCCCGCTGGAAATATCCGAGTTGAACCAACTGCATCTGGTGGAGATCGAATACGATGCCGATCAACCGATGGCGCTGGGATTAAGTATTCTGCAGCCCGATGCAACGGGTCAGGTGCCAGTTTTCGGTTTCGATTCCGGTCTGCATGTTCCGGATTCCATTATCAGGCTGAACGAGACGGATTCGGGTACCGTGCAAACCCATACCTTCTCCTTCTGGCCGACATCGAAACGACCATTCCTGTTGATTGCCAATCGCAGCCAGACCTGGTCCGGTTCCTTTCGAGCGGTGCGGATCAAGAAGCGCGATCCCGATCGGGACTCGGCCCCCAGCCCCGTCATGCTCCAGCCCCGGGAAGCGGCGCGGCGACGGTTGATGGTGTTTTACGAACAGCCCTTGATTCCGGAAAACTTTGCCGTGGCAGATTTTGTCGATCGGCAACTGGGGCAGTCGATTAATGACTGGCTGACCTTTTACGAAGGCGCTTCACGACTGATCGATCACCTTCAAGCGACCGGAAACGGTGGTGCCTTCATCAGTGTTTACGGCGAAGGCAGCGCCTTGATGCCGTTGAAATCAACGCAGACAACACCTCGATATGACAGTGGCGTATTTGCTTCCGATGGCCGAGATCCGATGCGGAAAGATGTATTGGAGTTGCTGTATCGCATGTTCGATCGCGCCGATTTGGTCCTCGTGCCGGTATTGACATTTGACCATCGACTGGCGGCATTGGAATTCGCAGATGAAGAAGTCGGGTCGGATCGAGAGCTGGTTGATTACCGCAACATGATCCGTCGCCCGGACGGTAACGTGAACTGGCCCGTTTACAATCCGCTCAGTTTGACAGTGCAACAGTCTGTCAACGAGATTATTCAGGAGATAGCCGATCGTTATCGCGGCAGAAACCATTGGCACGGGCTGTCGGTGGTCTGTCGGCCGGATACCTATACCTTGTTGCCGGGAAGTCAGATGGCGGGTTACGACCGTCTATCGCTGTCTCGATTTGTAGCTACGTTACCCGATGAGACCAGCGGTCCGGCGGAGATATCGACCGTCTTGTCGGATGAGAATTTTTCCCGCTGGCTGGATTGGCGGGTGGAGTCCATGTCGCAGTGGTATCGACAGATGGAAGAGATCGTCTCGCAACATGAACCGGAATCAAGACTGTATCTGACTTTGATTGACCCCTTTCGTAATGATGAAGTGGCCAGCATGCTTTCCCCTTCGCTTCATCGGCCATCAGACTTCAGCCAGGCCATGCATCGACTGGGCCTGTCGTCCGGCATCGCACAGGATCCTGATTCCGGGATCGTCCTGATGAAGCCGCATCGACTGGCACCAGTTCATCCGCTGGCTGCCAAGAAATGCGAAAGCTCGATCGAAGGGATGCGTCAGCTGGACAACTGGTTCATGGATTGCGGGTACGCTGCCAGTAATTTTTCGCACCGTTCGTCATGGGCTCGATTTGAAACATTGGAGGACAGTCGGTTCTTTTCCGATCAGAAAGCACCCATCCTGCGACTGCAGCAGTTGCAACCTGCCGGAGGCTGGAATCGGGAACGGTTTGCGCGGGCCCTGTTGACGTCCGACGCCAGGCTGCTGGTCGATGGCGGTCTGCTGTTAAGTACCCACCGAGACGAGCCTTTGAAGCGATTCATCGAGACGTATAACTCTCTCCCGGATGTGGCCTTCCAGAGCGTTCCCCACGCGACCTGTCCTTCGGAGTTGCACTGTGTGGCTGTCCGGTATTTGAACGAACCCGACGGAAAACTGTTGTATGCCGTCAATGGTTCGCCTTGGCAGGTGGAAGTAACCTTGATATCCGACAAGGCCATTGGGAACACCTTTCAATCTCGGGCCGAATCGCCCGCGTCGGCCGTTGCGCCCGGCGAGAACCCGCAACGATTGCGGATCACCATCGCTCCTTTCGATCTGGTGGCGGGTCGATTTTCAGATCCGGATGTCCGGATTGAATCCTTCCGCTATCAACTGCCTGCGTCGGCGCAACGAGACCTGAACAAGGCATATTACCGCCTGCGATCCAAACTACTCGCATCGGCATCCGCACCGGCGGTGGACCTGCTGGAAAATCCCGGCTTTGAAAGCTCCACGCTTCTGAACGGCTGGACGATTGGTGGTCAAGCCCGTGATTTTCTGGCAGGTGATGAATCGCTGGCATGCGAAGGCCAGCAGTCGCTGCGACTGGACAATCCGGCCGATCGCAACGTCTGGATTCGCAGCAATCCGTTCGCGGCGCCCACGACCGGGCGGCTTTCCGTTTCTGTCTGGTTGAAAGTTGCCGATGAAAACCACCAGCCGCCGTTGAGAATTTCACTGGAAAGCAGCGATAGCGGCTCCGGCTACTATCAATTCGGTGAAGTCGGTTCCTTGACCTCCGACGGCAAACGCAATCAGTTGACAACGTCCTGGAAGAAGTTCGCGGTTCATTTTGACGATCTGCCCCAGCACGGCGCGGGGCCACTGAGGATCGGGTTTGACATGATGGGGCAGGGGAGTGTCTGGATCGATCGGGTTGAGTTGTTTGACCGTTGGCTGGACGAAAACGATGTCAAGGCATTGACGCAGATGCTCGCCAGTATCGGGCCTCTGATTCAGCAGCCGGAAAAGATGGAGCGATGTCGACAGGTGCTGAATGGTTACTGGCCCACGTTCTTGCGGGAGTACTTTCCCGATGAAGCGGACAAGCTTTCCCGTTCGGCCGAGACCCAACTTGACTCCCCGACCCGTTCAACCATGCGACAGCGCTTTCGCCGCTTCGCTTCCCCCGGCATTTTCCAGTTTCGATAGAAGGCCCCCAATCAGATGGGTGACTACTTCTTCACCCTGGCTGATGCGGACCCTGGTCAGAAGTGCGAAGATGGGTGGCCTGCCGGCCAGTTTGAAATTCAACTTGACCAGGTCTTTAGGCGTACAGACGATGGCGTCGCATTCCAGCTGGCCGGCCTGTTCACCAATGGACTCGAGTTCGTCTGGTCGAAACCGATGATGATCCTCGAAAGTGATGCATTGGACAACATCCATGCCGGCGTCTTTCAGCGTTTCCAGGAAACCGGCGGGATTGCCGATTCCGCAGAAGGCGAATAGCCGGCGGCCCTGCAGACATTTCAACGGGTGCGACTGCTGGTCGGCAGACAGCCACCCTTCGGTAACCAATTCCGCTTCGGCAAGTTTCAGGTGCGGGTGATGCGCCAGCAACTGTTGCCGGATGTCAGAACGTCGCGAAGCGTCCACCAGGTTCGAGCGGGTCAGTACCACCAGATTCGCGCACGAATCGAATGCGACGGGCTCTCGCAACAGTCCCCGCGGCAACAGGTAGCCGAAGCCAAAGGGACAGGTTGAATCGACCAGTACGATATCGATGTCACGAGCCAGACGGCGATGCTGAAATCCATCGTCCAGCAGAATCACCGGCGGCCGATCTGGATGGGATCCATTCAACCGGATCTCCTGGATGGCCCGGTCGGCGGCGGCCACCCGATCGGGATGCTGCACCTGGATCACCGTTGGCAAACGTTGCTGAATTTCCAGTCCTTCATCATTCAGTCGGTCTGCCTCGGCTTCCACGCCGTAGCCACGGCTGACAATGGCCACCCCCCGTGTCCCTTGCAGTTGTTCGGCCAGCCAGATCACAAAAGGAGTCTTTCCGGTTCCGCCGGCCGTCAGGTTGCCGACCGAAATCACGCCGGCCTCGACCTGGTGGGTCCGTTTCAGTCTCCAATCGAATGCCTGATTGCGAACTCGAATCGCGACACGATACACTGTTGACAGACAGAACAGCATCAGGCGAATGGAACCCGCCAACGGTCCATTTCGTCGGCGGCTGATGATGTCAAGATAATCCGAATGATCAAACTTCATATTATGCAGGCGGCGTTCGGGTATACCGCTGGAGCAGGCTAACACAACTGAATTCGCGGGTCAAACTTGATCCGATGCTCGCCATCGCTGCCGCGATGGCGTTGGGAGAATGGACCAGATGGATAGTGAAACGAAACAGCCACAGTGGAAGCCGATTGGGGGCGTGCTGCGACGCGTGCTGGGCGTGCTGGTGGAGAAAGCCAAGACCACGCCGGACAATTATCCCATGACGATCAACGCGATTGCCACGGGCTCAAACCAGAAGAGCAACCGTTTCCCCCAGATGGAACTGTCCGCCGAGGACGTGGAAGACGCGCTGGAGGAATTACGCAAAATCGGTGCGGTCGTCGAGATCCAGGGAGATGGACGCAAGTACAAATACCGGCATCTGTTGTACGATTGGTTGGGCGTCGACAAAGTGGAACTGGCCGTGATGGCCGAGTTGCTGCTGCGAGGTGAGCAGTCATTGGGCGACTTGCGAGCGCGGGCATCCCGGATGGAAAAGATCGATGGTCTGGACAGTCTGAAGCCCGTGGTTCGGCAGTTGATCGAAAAGAATCTGGTCTTGGCGTTAACACCAGAGGGGCGTGGTCAAGTGGTGACTCATGGTCTTTATCCTCCGGTCGAATTGGCCGAACTGCATCGCCGTTTCGATGCTCATCCAATGGAGACGGTAGCAACGGTTGCCCCTGCCAGATCAAGCTCCAGTCCGGTTCTATCCGGAACCGTCGACGATGCCACGCAGCAACGGTTTTTGGAGTTGGAGGAAAAGTATCGGCAACTGGCGCATCGAATGGATGAACTGGAAGCGAAGTTGCTGGATTAATCGGGAGCTGACCGGCACAGTTGTCAGAATCGTTGGTTCGCGAGCGGTTTGACGCATCGGCAAACTGGCCGGCAGCCACATTAATGCAACCAATGCGGACAGCTGTCGAAATCGCGAATGGAATTCCTGCTGTTGCGAAGCGAACGCGGAACGAACATCGGCGGTAATTTTTCCGACTTCGCGCGCAGCTCCGGTCGTCGATCAACCGATTTCGGAGCTAGTGAGTTGCGTGTATCAACGTCTACTTGCCGCTCCGTACCTCGATGGAATGTTACCCAGTTCCATCATCATCAACAGAAATTGGACTCATGATAAACTTCACGACCGAAAGACAAATCCGCTCAGTAATCGTGCTGGCCATGTTGGTTGGCATCGCATCCTGTTGCGCTGCCGGTTATGGCCAGTTGAATGGTCTGGACCCGAGTGGCAACGCTCCGCCGGGCGTTCAAGATACCGATGCGTTCCCCCTGCCGGGGGTGCCGGGATTGCCGACGCCTCAGGATCCATTGGCTGGACCCGGACCTGGCCTGGGTCCCGGCCCGGCTCTTGGCCCAAAAGCGTTTGTTGACGAACAATTCGCGGGTTGGCGACAGGCCAGCGACGGGAGAGAAGGGTTGCGGTTGGATGAGACGCTCCGATCCCAGTGGGTGATGGCTAACCAGAACGGCAAATTGTCGGGTTTAGTGTACGGCGTTGAAGGTGCGGATTTGGGGAACTTCGAAGTCCATCTGCTGAACCGGGGGCGTGTCGTCACGTCGACCCTTCCGGCAGACGACGGTTCATTTGAATTTCCCAACGTTCGGCAGGGCTGCTACGCGCTGGTCGGTTGGGGCGAAAACGCCTTCTTCGCCTTCAGTTTCAACATTCTGAACTTTAATGAGGCCTATGACGAAAACGTTCCGACGGAGTTGTTTATCACAGCCGTTCCCAATGAAACCACAATCAATACGGACTGGATTCGTTACTTTGCGCCCGGCGTAAAGTTTCCCATTTACGGTGTCCACGAAACCGGTGAGACGGAAGACGATCCCGCCCGATTGTACGGATACACGGGGCAATCCCTGTTTCTGCCGCCCGCCCGCCCGGCGACGTCGATCGCCAGCCACCAGGTGATTCCCACGGCAGATGGACGGCTGGTGGGACGGGTTCACCAGATGACCAGCCGAAGTGGTCGCCCGGTCGAATTGCGCAATACGCGGATCATGCTGTTGCAGAAAGACGATGTATATGCCGCGGTGACCACGGACAGCTATGGGATTTTCGAATTTGAAGATATTCCGACGGGTGAATACTCCTGCGTCGCGGTTGGGCAGGATGGACTGGGATGTATCGGAATTAATGTGGGCGAGTCGTTAAGTGACATCGATGAAGGCGTTGGGCAAAATCAGTTTGCACCGATTTCTTTCTGCATGACCACCTCGGAAACCACGGGATGGTTGAATAATGTGGCCTTGGAAACGGCCTATCAACGTGTCATCTCCCGGCCCCGGACGGAGTATGAAGAATATCAGGAGCCCTATCGGCCAACCTGTTCCGATGTTCCCTACCGTTTGCGACCCGGCGGATACCGACCACCGCCACGTGGTGAAATGCCGCCAGAGAAACGCCTGATCAACCGATTCAATAATCGAATCAACCGGATTTTCTTTCCCGACTAACGGACCCTGATACCATGAAAAAAAACGGCGACCCGATTGGGTCGCCGTTTCTGTTTATCGCTTGACGCTTGACTTCAGTAACTGAAATTCCATATTAGCTTGGACGTTCCGCTGTCTGGCGAACGAGAACCTTGTCAGAAACGGTGCTCAAGGTGCAAGCTCTACAAACGATCCAGGATCTGATCGCAGCAAACTCGCATCGTCGTGTCACGCCCATCTGAATTCATTCTAGAAATCGGCGCCGCCACCTCCCATGCCTTGCAGATTTTCTACGGCGACACCCAGCAGCTGGAAAATACCGTCCTGGATTTCCATCCGGACCTGCATTTCCTTGTCCATGACGTCGTAGGTAAAACGCAGGCGATCTTTGCCCACTTCCCGGATTCTGTCACGCATCGTTTCCACAAGCTGTTGTTCGGTATTGATCTGGGAGATCAGATTCATGATCGGAGCAGCGTAGAAATTGTACTGACCAAGGAACTCCGACTTGCCCGTCGATGCGCTGGCGTTGGCGTCGATTGATTTCTTGAGCGTCGCTTCGGGAGCTTTGCCGCCCGCGACGTAGACCTGGTCATCTCCGATACCAACCAGCAGTATCAGTTTTTCACCAAGGATCTTTTGGAACGATTCGTCCAATTCTTCCGTATCGACGTTGATCGTAATTTGATGCAGGTTGAATCCGTTGTAGCTGCCCGAATCGAGCTTGAACTCCACCTGTCCATCCTGGAACTGCGACTTCGCGTCAGCGGCGATTTTCTTGATCTCGGCTTCCAGCTTGCTGGCCTCCAGCAGTTTGACCCCGAACGCGGCATTAAGTCCGTCGTCGGTGAAAACAGCCGCACCCATATCAAGTGTCCCCGCCATCAGGGTTTTTTCGACGTGTTGAGTCAGGGCTTTGGCCAGATTCTCGAAAACAGCAATCTGCCCCGGTTCGTAATTGTCTTGCTGTTCTTCCAGCAGCGTATCGGTCAGATTCTTCAACGATTCGACGTAAAGTTTGGTGTCTTCCTGGTTGATGCCGGAACAGTTGTGCAGGGTGAAGGCGGCCTTGTCCATCAGAAAACCGACGAACTGGGAAGGTGCCGCCTGCCTGGCTTCCATCAGTTTCTTTTCCATTTCCGAACCGGCCGCCCCTTTCATCTTGAGGTCCATAAACAGGCGCTCGGCGTCCTTGTCGATTTTCAGGCCGACCATCAGGCGCTCGGTATCGGTAAGCAGCAGCTCCATCTGCTTCATCTGCAAGTCGAAGTTAGCCTCCTGCAGCTCCGCCTGAAGTTCGTCCATTTGTTCCAGCGAGGCTTCAAAACCCTCGCGAATGAATTGCATCGCCTGATTCTTGAGCGATTCGGGCATCCGTTGGGGGAAAATGGTGGCCGCGAAATTGTAATTGGTGCCCTGTTCGCCCAGCATCGCTGCCGGATCATCCGGCAGAACGGAGAGCATTTCGGCCTTGTCGGAGACAAAGACGTATTCCCCCTTCTTGATCAGTCTGACTTCCTGTCCGTTGTCCGGGATAATCGTGATGATGTCGCCATCTTCTTCCACTTCCGCGAATTCCGATATCTTGTCGAGAACGGTATCGATGTCCTTGACAGGGAAGAAAGCCAGTGCATCGGGTTCGGATTGTCCTTCCTTGAAATACAGGAAGGCGCCGGCCGGCTTCGAATAATCGACGCCCGGCAGAAATCCCTTGACTTGAAATTCCACCAGGCCACTCATCTGTCCGATGGCCTCGCTGGTCGCGGAAGCAAGATACTGAATATCTTTCAGTTGCTCATTCACCGGCGCGACCGAGATAATCGCAGAGGGTTCCGGCTTCTGCTGCCCACGTGCTTCTACGGAAAGAATCGACGAGGTCGTCAGCATCAGTGCTACGATCGCGATTCGCAATGAGTTGAAATTTTTCACATGATTCTCCAATGGGTTAAGCTTTGGTTGATTGTTGATCCGTCTGCTTCATCAACCGCAATTTTCGGCTTGGCCGTTACGGCTCGCAATGGGATAGGCGCGGTGGTCGACAACTATTTTGGAATGGGCCGGTGATCTGGGCAGGGTCGAGCTGCGATAATAATAGTACCCGTCAATCCGTCGGCGGGTTTTGCTTAATTGCCAGCCAGGCGTCAACCTGGTTGATGTTGAGACATCGGCGGGGCCGCAAACGGAGATTGATTAGCCGCAACGGGATACCACTACCCGCAAGGAATGTCAGTTTGCGGGGGCGAATAAGACGGGGGCCGCACGGCCCGGCACGATCTACCGCTCGCGAAATACGATTCGCCCTTTGGTCAAGTCGTATGGCGACAGCTCGACGCGAACTTTGTCACCTGGCACGATACGGATAAAGTGCTTGCGCATTCGTCCAGCGACGTGCGCCAAAACTTCGTTACCGGTCTCAAGCTCCACCCGAAAACGAGTGTTCGCCAGAGCTTGGGTAACCGTTCCATCAACTTCAAATGATTCTTCTTTGGGCATGAAACCTCCATAGGATCTGGTAAAACTGCCGTCATTTTATATACCGATAGCGAAATAAGTCCAGTTCAACGTAGTCAACTCAAGGACTATCCGCAATTCTCGCCCAAATAACCGGGTAGAATCCACGCGATTTCGAGTCTCAAGCGGAGCCGCTTGACGGTTCATGGACGGCGGCGAAACAGGCCGGCCGCAGATTGGAATGGCTTGCTGCCTTCTCTCACCCTCTGATTCGCTCAGAAGCATCAAATATCGCCAAAATACCGCATTTTTGCCGGTCAAGCCTTATACTACCGCGTCAGCCTGCGTTTCTTCCGGCGGTCAGGTTGAGCTGGCCAATCGCCTGGTCATTCATCGAAAACCGCCTTGATGGAATAAAAAATCGCATCTGGTTTGTGGTGGTTTTGCCCGCGATGAATCTCCCGGATCCGGGGATTGGTTGACACCTCCCGGCAACGCGATCCGCGATGCGGCGTCCTGTTCGGTTTCGTGTTTCTTCCATCCATCTCGAGCGGTGTTGGTCGCTGCAGACGGTCGAGATTCGCGTTACCTTATCGACATCGCTATCGGCGGATGACAGCAACTGATCGATGGCCTTCCCGTTGGCTGTCCGGCGAGCTGGCGAGTCAACACAACCTGGGATGAATGGTCGAACGGCCGACTGCGGCCGCGACCGGTGAAGTGCCCATCCGATTGAGCAGACAACGGCTGGGCTGACGCAGTACATTGAACCGTCACCTGTAGGGCCAGGATCGAATAATCGACGCGATCTGATCGTGTCGAATCAGCCTGATTGCCAATCATTTGTTGTTTTTGACTTGCTCGTTACGTAATCCATGGTTTACACTTTGAGGTTCGCAACACATTCAGGCCGTCAGCTCGGCCGTTTCATTTTTCATCCCGGGAGTGTCTGTTAGTGGGAACCAAGAAAACCGGCAAGGGTCGGCGGAAGATCGGTCGGAAAAAACGGCGCATGCGTGCCAAGATTCGTCATCGCAAGAAATAGCTTCATCCCTGGCGGCTGGGTTCAGTTCGTCGAGTACTGATCCAGATAGCCCTCAATCATTCTTGCCGTGGGAAACATGGCTTCCACATGTTTCTTCCCCTGTTCCGCGATTTGCTGCGCGGACTCGGGCTGCTCGATGAGGTACTTTGTCCATCTTGCGAATTCGTCGCGAGCCGAAAGATTCGTGGCCAGGCCCGATCGCAGTGGCTGGATCAATTCGGAGGTTCCCTGTCCAAGGACACTGACCACCGGGATTTGCCACGACATGGCCTTCATCATCGACGATGGCAGCGGTTCTTCCAGTTGGGCGTTCCAATAGACGTCCAGGCCGGCCAGATGTTCTGCCGACATCAGTTGCGGGGGGACGAAGTGAATGTGTTTGATGGATGCGGTTTTGGAGATGAACCGTCGCAGCGGACGATCATCGCCGCCGGTGGCAAAAATAAACAGGTGGACATCGTCGCGAATGCAGCCCAGCAGATCCACGGCCCATACCAGATCCTTGAGCCGGTATCGTGGTGAGAGGTCCGATACGGTGCCCGCCAGGTAAAGCGAGTCTCCATCACGGCCAAGCAACTCCAGCAGCTTCTTTCTGGCCGGGTGACGATCGGGCGCCGTTGAGTCTGCGGCGTTGGGGATAATGTTGAATTCCCGCTGCCAACCTTCCTGGGCAAGATGGTCCACGATGCCCTGGTGCGTCGCGGTCAATTGGGCATCGGCTGCACAGCGAACTTCGAACCAGTGTCGGGTCAGCGATGGCGGGGCCGGAATTTCAAAGAACGAGGCAATCTTCCTGGGAACCGACAGACCCATTGAAGTCGCCATCGCTCGCAAGTGAGACTGGTGACCCCAGGCATGCAGAATATCCGGTTGGTATTCGCCGATCTGGTTTCGCAATTCCCAAAGTCGGTTGGCATCCAGATCGGGACCGAGACGCATTGGAATCACCCCCGCCTGGAATGACCAGGTTTGTGTTCGGTTCCGATCGTGGGGAAGCAACACGCGGACTTCCCAATCCGATTCCACCAGTGCCGCTACCAGCGACTGTAGCATCGCATTTGGGCCGAGCATGTAGGGGCTGTCGGAAATGAACAGGATTCGACGTTTCACTTGGCGGCGACCGCAAGTTGGCGGGAGGGTGCGGAGAGCAGTGAAACGTAACGATCAACCTGGGTTTGTGGTGAAAATTCCCGGGCAATGACCGATCTGGCCTGCCGGCCAATCGAGGCCAGTTCCTGCCAATGGTCCAGCCTTTGTTTGATTTCCTGGGCCAAGGCCGTTGCTTCCATCGACCGAATCAGAAAGCTATTGACGCCGGAAGCGAGAAACGATGACGTCCAAGGATTGGTGGCCGCGATAACGGGCAATCCAAGGGCCATCGCATGCAGCAGTCCTTCACCGGTCTGAGAAGGTCCACCGGGATGCACGTACAAGTCCGCTGCCTGCAGGATATCATCCAGTTGGTCGAAATAGCCGGGCATCACGACCGCGTGCATCAAATCCAGGCGTACGATCAACTGCCAGATGCGGGACGCCTGGTTTCCATCCCCGATCAGCCAGAGCTTGGCATCGGGGAACCGTCGCAACACCTCTGGCCACGCTTGCACAAGTTGGCTCAGGCCACTGTCGGCGTCCATTCGAGTGCAACAGACCACCAGTCGTTGGTCTTTTTCCAGCTTCAATACCGGGTGAGTATTCGACAAAGATTCGCGGATCGCGACCCGGCCGCCGGGGGCCGCGGGGAACGACGAGGAGGTTAGCGGGATTCCGTCACGGACAACCCTGACTTTCGGCATCTGCTCCAGTCCCGCCAATTGTTCAGCCACACCCGGGCCATTGGCCACGACGGCATCGGCCGACTGGCACAATTCGACATGCCGGCGATGCAGACGACCGGATACGCCGTCCCAACCATCATCGACCCGGATCAGCACCGGCGATAATTGCCTGGCGATACGCGTCACCGCCAGGGATTCATCTCCCAGTCCGGAAACGATGATGCCATCATAGGTGTTGATGGCAAAATGCCGGGTCAGCGCCCGCGCGTATCGAAACGAACTCCACGGACCGGTCACCGGTCGTGTGAATCGAACGACGGGAATGTCATGAAAGCTGATCTTCCGGCTCCAATCCCGCGACCAGCGGACGGTGGCCACCGTGATCTGGTGGCCCGCCTGTTTAAAATGGCGAGCCAGATTTGACAGGGCCAGTTCGGTCAAACCGGAGTGCGGCCAGAACCGTCGCGTGACCAGCAATATTTCAAGGGGTTTCATTTCAAGGTGCTGGGCAGATCGGATGGTTCGAGCGTGGCCAGATAGGGCAGATTCCGATATTCATCGTTGTAGTCGAGACCGTAACCTACAACAAATTCGTCGGGAATTTCAAATGCGACAAAATCCGGACGCCAGTCAACTTCCTGTCTCCCGGTCTTACACAACAACACCGCCGATTTAAGCGATGTGGGTCCCAGGTCCTTCATGACTTCGATGACTTCGGCCAGCGTGTTGCCGGTATCAAAGATGTCATCGACCAGCAACACATCGCGGTCGGTGATGTCCAGCATCATTTCGGCGTTGATCGAAAGTGTACCTCGCTGCGTGCCGTGGTAACTGCTGGTCTGGACGACGCCGACCCGCAACGGCATTTCCAGTTGACGGATCAGATCGGCCAGCAATACCACACTGCCGGTCAGAACACCGATGATGGTTAATGGTTGGTTGCCATATTCTCCGTTGATCCGCTCGGCCAGCTGACGCACCCCTTCCCGGAGTTGTTTTTCATCCAACAGGATTTTCACGCGTAATCTCTCTCGTATTCCCAAAGCCACATTTTAAGCTGGTGACCCAGCCAGGGGCACGTCATTTCAGAATTTTTCTGGCCAGCGCCGCACGGGACTTGCCGACGGTCGGCCGATTTTCAAGGGAGGATGTTCAGCGGATCGCGTCGGACGCCCTCTCCGCGGTTGGCTTGGCTTTCGTTGTCAATCTCCAACGCCCAGTTCTTCGTTGCACATCCGCATCATCAACTCCATTTCGTGCTGCTCATGCGTGTGTAACTGGTCGGCAAAATGCCGAAAGGAATCGTGGACCTCACGCAGCGTGATGTCAGGTGAACACTCGCGATACACGATCTGTTCTGCCAGGTCGACGATCTGATTCAAGGTCAGAAACAATTGCTCATGTTCATGACACAAATCATTGGCGCGAATCGAAACGGCGGGATTGCTGACTGCGGCATTCTGAAAGTAGCCGTAGAACTCTTCCAGCGCGAAACAGGTTTCCACGGCATCCCGGTAACGAGTCAGTTTATCGACCGCCTGCCGGGCTGTCGTTCTTCGGGAATCCAGTGCCCGGCACAGGGCGTCGGTCTGACAAAGGATCGAACGGTTGTCCTGTTTGATGTCTCTCAGGAAAGCGACGTTCAACGTCAATCCTGCCGACTGAGCCTCTGTCGGTTGAAACTCCTTCTCGGTTAGCCAGACACTCATCACATTCTCCTGTTGATTGAGGAAAACGCTTCCGCCTGTCCGAGTTCATACGGGCAGAGGAGGCCTGACCATTCTTACGTTTTTTGATCCTGAAGACAAATTTATTTGACGCCTGCCTGGCCGGTTCGCAGACGGCCCTCGAAGAGCCGGTCTGGGACCGTTTTCAAACTCGAATGCAACTCGAATGCCTGAGGTAATGGTATGGCGAAGTCGCATTTTCTGACGCTGGTCAGACGGGCTCAGGAATACGCTGGAGAATTTCGACGAGGTATTTCCAGAATTTCTGCAAGCTGCTGATCTGGGCCCGTTCGTCGGGTGAATGCGCGGCCAGGATATTGGGTCCGAAACTGATCATCTGCATCTCAGGATAGTGGGTCCCAATGATGCCGCATTCCAAACCGGCGTGGCAGGCCGCGACGTGGGCGGACGCGCCAAACAGTTCCTCGTACAGCGATGACATCAAGCGGACGATGGTCGAATCCGGCTTCGGTTGCCAACCGGGGTAATCCGATCCGAACTCGACGGTAGCACCGGTCAATTGAAGTACCGCCTTGATCGCGTTGGCCAAGTCATCGCGTTCGCTGTCAACGCTGCTTCGTGTCAGGCAGCCGATTGAGATCTCTCCATCCTGGACCAGCACCCGGGCCAGATTGTTGGATGTCTGCACCAGGTCGTCCACATCCGGACTCATGCGAAATATTCCGGAGTGCACTCCGTAAATCGCGCCTAGCAGCAGCCGTTGGGTTTCCCGCGGCACGACGTTTTCGGGGACGGGTTGTTGGGGCTTGCATTCGATGACCAGATCGGGGTCGGTGCTGACATATTCCGATTGGATCGCTGAGGCAGTCCGTGCGAACCAGCGCTGCAACTCATCGGCCCGTTCTGGCGATACGACAATTCTGGCTTGCGATTCACGGGGAATGGCATTTCGCAAACCGCCTCCATCGATCTCGGCGATTTGCAGTTCGAAGTACTCTGACGCATTCCAGAGTAGGCGATTCATGATCTTGTTGGCATTGCCCAGGCCTTCGTGAATCTGGGTGCCGGAATGCCCCCCGGTCAAGCCACGAACCATCAATTGAAATGCTACCGAATCCGGCGGTGTCGGCACGCTTGGGTAGTGGCCCGTGGCCGTCACATCCACACCGCCCGCACAACCAATCGTCAACTCGTGATCTTCCTCGGTGTCCAGGTTCAGAAGAATGCGGCCATGTAACAAGCCTTCTTCCAGGCCCTTGGCTCCGGTCATGCCGGTTTCCTCGTCAATCGTGAACAACGCCTCGAGGGGAGGATGTGCGATGTCGTTCGATTCCAGAATCGTCATGATGCTCGCTACGCCCAACCCGTTGTCGGCTCCCAGCGTTGTGCCGCGGGCACGCACCCAATCGCCATCGACTTCCATTTCGATGCCCTGGTTCTCGAAATCGAATTCGACATCCCGGTTTTTCTGATGGACCATATCGAGGTGCGATTGCAACACGACCGGGATTCTGTTTTCCATGCCGGCCGTCGCTGGTTTGCGGATGATCACGTTACCCATTTGGTCGACCCGGGTTTCCAATCCCAGCGATTCCCCGAATTCGCGGACGAATTCAATCACACGTTGTTCCTGTTTCGAAGGCCGCGGAACGGAATTCAAATCCGCGAAATGGTTCCACAGTCGATTTGGTTCGAGTTTTCGGACGTCCGCGTTCTTCGCTTGACTGGTGGTCGTTTTGGTTGCCATCTTGTTCGCCTTATCGTTATGTTTACGGCTTCACCAAGCAGAAAGTTTAGGGCGATTTGGGGCGATTGCAAAGGATTGATCGCTCATCCGAGTGGATCGTCGCCGTCTGGCCGATACAATACGTCGGCCACAAACTGAACATTCACCGTTGCTGATGCTGCCAGAGTTTCATCACGGACTAATTGGCATCGACCTCAAGAGTGAAATCATTATCGCCTTCAGCGGAAACCTCGACCGTCAAGTCACTGGTTTCGTACGAGCGGTATTTCCTGGCGACTTCGCGGCCATGCCGATGAATGATCTTTCGCCTGCTCGCGGGGTCTCCGATGACTTGCAGAATGATGACCTGATGCGTGCCCGCGACCAATCCCGGTTGGCCCGACGTTTTTACCTGAAACGACCCGGATGGTTCAATTTTGCCCCGGGCGACGATGGGTTCGGCGGACAGGGAACGAAATTCAATGATCCCGAATTTTGCCGGAGAGCCGTCGCTAAACACAACTTTTCCGGCCGCCGGATAAACTCGATTCGCTTCTTCCTGACAGCCGATCACCAGCGCCAGACATAGCCCCGTCGAAGCGAATCCAAGCGACTTGCTAGTTATCGTCTGCCGGTATTTGTCCATCATCGCGATGACACAGATTCCCGAGTAAGACCGTATCCATTGAATTCTTCACGAAAAGCGTGCTGCCGTCGGAAAAGACAAATCCGGTTGTGCCCGGATGGGCGCTTCCAAATCCAAACAGTCCCAGGGCCTCGTCCGCTGGAGTCAGGAGCGGAACGCCCGGTCCTCCGATTCGCGTATGGGAATCAAGTTCCTGGCCATTGAACAGGGGGCCGTTGAAGGGCGTCCGGTTCAACTCCTGGGCGGGAATGTGCATTTCTCCTGCCAGAATGGTATGCGATGTGCCGTCGGCTATTGAGCGAATCGAAACTCGGTCCTTCCATAATCCCACCTGCAGTCCGTTGGCGTCGCACACCGCCCGACAGGTAACGATCACACCGGTTCCATTTCCCGGGTAAAAATAATCCGTCCCGTCACCCGCCGCACCGGGCGACGGATCGCCATGATTTCCCGCATAATCTCCTGTGGCCCCGCCGACGACGGTCCGGTTTGACGTGCCTCATCCTCAGCCCCCGCCGCCGCCCCGTTCCGTAACGATCAGGTCCGGGGCGTTGGCATTGGACATCGTGTGACGGCTGCTACAAAGAAACAGCTGGACAGGCGTGGCGACCGCGGCTTCCGGTTGATCTTCGTAATCAAGCGAGAAGTCCCACAAGTCATGCAGATTCTGTTGTTCGATGTATGGCAACAGATGAACCGCCCATGACGCAGGCCCCGTGCAGTTCTGGTTGTCATCGCCGAAGGCCGGCACCAACCGGGCTGGAGGATAGGCTCCCTGGCTGTCGTGGAACATCTGGGTCGCCAGACCGACCTGGCGTAAGTGGTTACCGCAGTCCGTACGCCGCGCCGCTTCGCGAACTTGCTGCACGGCGGGTAGCAGCATCGCGATCAGAATTCCCACGATCGCCAACACGACCAACAACTCCACCAAGGTGAAAGCAGCTCGTCTGCAATGCGACAGTAACACGATGCACCTGCGATGAATAAATGCCGAATTCCGGTCCCAGCCATATCATAGCTTGAAAACCGCGGCGGGCAAAATGATGATGGCTGCCCGGCGTGTGCGTTTGCTAACAGTTTCCGCCGGTGCGACGGGAAGCCAGGTTGCCAGGGGAAGTCATGTTGCCGGAATTCTTGACGAAGCGGTAGAATTCGCTTGATCCTTGACTGGAACGACACAATAATGCTGGTTGTTCTCTTTAAAGCGGTTCCATGAAACGCAAATCATCTGCGAATCTGTTTTTGCTAGGCTACCTGGTTCTGTTGTTGAACTTGGGTCCGGCTTGGCATCGCGCCCCGATATTCGGGATTCACGATCATGGGACCGTAGGCCACGATGCCGGTGTTTGCAGTTGCGGCCACAATCACGCCGGTGAATCCGCTTCACGGGAATCAACGGCCGACGAAGCTGGCTCAATCGACTTGCCCTCCTGCGATTGTGCAGTCTGCAAGTTTTTCAAACAGTACAATGTCACCTTCCACGGCTCGACCGTCGACGGCTTAAAATTAGTCGTTCATCAGGCTGCCCATCACAGGAAAATCGACGCTTCCCAGCCTCTGTTGCTACACAGGGCTCGCGGTCCTCCGGTCGCCTGGACCTCCCTCTTTGTGTTTGCGAGTTCCCGCGTTTGACGGACGTGCCGGCAGCGTAACGACGCTTGATGTCGTTGCTGCCTGAGTCAGTGATCGCGTAAAGGGGATTCGCGGCTGCCCATCTTTTTTGACGCGCGCCTGCGCTCCGCAGAGGAACTTCTGCCATGATTCAGGTTTACAGAAAACGGCCTGCCGGCTTTACACTCGTCGAACTGTTAGTGGTGATCGCCATCATCGGCATCCTGATTGGATTGCTGCTACCGGCGCTGCAAAGCGTGCGGGAGTCTGCAAGACGAACGAGTTGCGCTGATCATATGCGCCAAATCGGTCTGGCGGTTCTGAATCGCGAGTCAGGAATAGGCGATTTTCCCGTCAATCAGGTGGGCCCGGGACGACCGAATGGTTCCGGCGGTCTTGGAAGCGGCTACTACAGTTGGCTGGTTCCGCTGCTGCCGTATGTCGAGCAAAACAATGTCTTTGATTCGATTCAACATGACATGAGCAACGGCGATGGTGTGGGATACACGATCAGCAATGGACATCCGAATGCTGTCGCCGCCCAAACCGCAATTGATATTTTTCTTTGTCCTTCCGACTTTACTCAACACGAAAATCAACTTGCCATGGGCTCGGCCAATCCAGCATCCGACAATTATGTCGGAAATGCTGGCTGGCCATCCTACGCAACCGGTTTTTTTGGGGAACGAAATACGCCCGGGCGATTCAATGGAATCGTGGCGCCGGTCAATCCCTCTGCGGATATCGGCTGGCACGACACCAGGGTGAAGCTCAACGATGTCCTGGATGGCACTTCCAATACGGCGATGGTTTCCGAGCGGTTGATACAGAACGGGAATACTCCCGATGAAATCAGCAACTACGACCGTCGCCTGGAGTCTTTTCATATAACGGAGGCGCCAGAACACTGGCGGAGATTTCAGCCGAAATCGATCCGGATCAGACGCATTCGCATGTGTTTGAATCAGGGCATATTGGACGCGCGTGGATTTCCGGTTTTGCCTTGACGGCACCAACCTATCTGCACGTCAACACGCCCAATACGTTGATGGGCCATTTCAACACCTCGCAAACCGAAGGTGATTTTGTGGTCACACCCAGCAGTCGCCATACCGGCGGAGTCAACATGGTGCTGGTCGATGGCTCGACACGATTTGTGCGAGATACCATCGATCAACAAACCTGGTGGTCGCTCGGTGCGCGTGACGATGGTCGGAATACCAATTGGGAGTAATGATGATTATGAAAACGAAATTTTTAACCATGATGCTGTGTGGTTGTCTGGCTGTGGCAACGTCCAGTGCTCAGGAAGAGCATTCCGACATTGAATTCGGATATTTCGACGGCGGGATTGGCTTCGAATCTGATGGTCCCGGCATCAACGCGGCGGGCGTTTTCGAGGCCGAGTTTGAAGTGTTCAACCCCGATGGAACTCAGGAAGCCGAAGATCCGGGTTTCGCCTCCAATTTCATGGAAGGTTCGGAATCATTCCTGGTAACCAGCGGTGACAGCATCTTTTTGAATGCCAACCAAAGCTCGACGTTGGGCACCTATCTGGCCTACTTCAACCCCGCGACCGGTCAGTTCGAATCGACCGACGCGACGTTTGTCGTTGAGGACAACAGCCCGGGCGGCACGATGGATATGATCATCGGCGAAGACGGACTGATGGGCGACATGTCGCAGTTCCTCGTCACTTCGGATGGATCGGAAATCGATACCCACGTTGATTTTATCCTCTCCAGCGGCGCCCAGGATGGTGCCTATGGTCTGTTGCTCAATCTGGAATCGGACAACCTGAGCGGTGACTTGGGCGATGTCAGGTCGGATAGATTTTGGATCGTGTTCAACAACGGCCTGGACGACGCAGTTTTTGAAAGTGCAGTTCAGCGGTTTGTCGTTCCGGAACCATCTTCGTTCATGGTTCTGTCCTTGGCGATGGCTGGAATGTTGCGGCGTCGTCGCGTTTGATCTTAACCGATAACCGGGCCGGTCCTCCGGCCCGGTTTTATTTTCGAGAAACTCACAAACGATTATTCTTGGAAGGACACATGAACAAGATCTTAACCCTTACGATGGCATTGGGGACGATAGTCCTGACCCATGGTGTTTGGGCCCAGCACGCCGATATCCGTCTATCGTACGAGGACGACCAGATCGTTCTGCGCGAAGGCATTCAGGGATTTACCGACGGTCTTCAAATTTACGAAGGAACATTTCCGATCAGCGGGTTTTCCATTCGATTTACCGAGAACCCCGGTTTTGCGGCAGAACTTATCGATGGTGACGTGCTGCTGCCCGGCGATCAGATTGAAATCGAGCTGCTGGAAAGTTCCACCTTTGGTTCGTACCTGACTTTTTTTGATCCCGTGAGTGCCAGCATGTCGCCTACCCTGGCGTTCATCACCATTGATGATAATGGGGGTTCCAATACTTCCGATTTGATCGTCGGTAATCTGGACCTGATGGGTGATAATCCGCAATTTCTGCAGACGGCGGATGACTTGGGAGAAATCCATACGCACATCAATTTCACGCTGTCGGCGGACGCTCAATTTGGCGCCTACGGCATGCTGTTTCGCCTGGTAAGCAGTAATCCGATGATCGCGGATTCGACACCCTCATGGTTGGTTTTCAACTACGGCATGTCGCCCGTTGATTTTGAGCAGTCGGCCATCCCGGCCTTTATCGGGAACGAACTGCTGTTAGGAGACGTCAACCGCGACGGCCTGGTGAATCTGCTGGACGTACAGCCTTTCGTTGATCTGTTGACTTCCGGAGGTTTTCAAGCCGAAGCGGACGTCAATCAGGACGGTCTGGTTAACTTGTTGGATGTCGACCCGATGGTGGCGTTGCTGACAGGTTGACAACGATCGAAACAGCGCTGAAGATCAGCTACGGTCCGTGATAGCAGCGGTCCAATTGGAGGGCAGCCAGATGATGGCTGTCTCTTTTCCCGCTGCCCATGGGCCGCCTGATCAAGCAGGATCCGGGCGGGCGGAACGGCCCCCAATTGGTCCGGGTCGACAGATCAAGCAATCGACAAGGTCGGCCCCTTTGGAACCTTGCAGTATGTTTTCCCCGGAGGCAGTAAGTCCATGATGTTTCGAACAAGTTTGTGTTGTGCGTGGGTGACCTGGATGTTGGTACCGACGATCGGTATCGCCCAGGAACATCAGCACGATGATCATCAAACCATGCGGTCCGAACACGAATCGGCTTCCAAGGAACATGAGGTCTGGCTGAAAGAAATTGGGCGGATCCGCGTTGAGCACCTCAGGGCGCTGGCCGCGCTTGCCCGGCTTCGCGCCGAGATTCTGGCACACGAGGCCGAGATTGAATCCCTCGCGGAGCAGATTCGGATTCATGACACCGAAATGCGAACGCACGACCAGGCCATGCAGGCCCACGAAGAGCAGGGAGATGCTTCCCGGCACGATGCACTGAAGACAAAGCACGCGGCAATTTCCCGGCGACACGACGATCTGGGTAAAACGATCGCCGGTGCGATGGGTCATCACGAGGATTTGATCAAGGGCATTCTGGCGTTTGCCAGAGCGCACGCCAGAAAATTCCATGAGGGCCACGACTCGGACCACGACACGCACGACGATCACCACGACTCGAGTCACGACGAGCACGGTCACGACGAAAACGATCGTTGATCCGCGGTCGGGTTCGCAGCGAAACTGACGACGTCCCGCGAACCTTCCGTGATCCGGCAGATCTTGCCGGATGGGTTGGGTCACCCGTCCGGTTGACTCTGACAGAATCTGTAAAAAAGCGGCTCGGTCATCCCGATGGTCATTCGACGGGCTGCAATTGCACGTCACCGACTTTGATGGCGTGCGCCTGGTTGGCCGATTCATCGTACGCCCACGGTCCGACGAAGCCGTCGAAGTTCAGCAGGAGCAGCGTCTGCTCGTCCGATTCGTGACGGCGAATCGGCTCGAACGACTTGCCCTGGTAGCGGGCTACTTTCGACAGTCGGACCCCGTCGATCGCTCCCGTGAAATGGCTGACGCCTTGTCCGTTGGCGTCGACGTCCGCGCCGACCAGCAGTGGCAGGCCGTTCTGTCGTCGCTCGCCGGAGCCCTGCACGCTGCTGATCAGTTGCCCGTCCAGATACGTTCGAACTTCCTGACCGTCGAACACGCCCGCCACATGGTACCAGCGGTCGGTTTCCATATGCGTATCGGGGCTATCGGCTTCGCGATACTGCCCACCGGCATGTACGGTGAAGTAGGGATTGCCGTTACTGACGAACAACCCGTATTCCGACCCTTGTGCCTTGGTGATCAGTCCTACGCGGGAGCCAAACGTACGGGCCTTGCACCAGCACTCCAGTGTCAACGGCCCGTCAGGCAGATCGAGCAGACCGCTGTCAATCGATAGACAATCGTTCCCGTCCATCACGGCGGCGGTCTCGATGGCGGGTCGTGGAGGGGCGGTCAATTTCAATTTGACCGGAATATTGACGCGACGTTCGGTCAACGCGATGCGAGCCCCGTCGGCCAGGTAATCCGCACGTATGACCAGTTGGGGCGGCTGATAGTCCTGGGTAATATCGCCGGAGAAGCGGCGTAGCGTCATGGTCTGGGTGACGCGTTCGCCGGGATGCACAAGGTGGTGGACATGGTCCGGTGCGGCTGTCCACAGCCGGTCCGACGATTCCACGTGCAATTCCACTTCCACTGGTCGGCTGGCCGGATTAAACAGTTCAATCACGGAAGGAGATTCACTGCGTCCATCCGCTTCCACCGCCGGCCGCGTCTGAAATGTTGGCGGCGTGCGCGCCAGTTCCCCAATGTCGTCGCTGATTTCGCCCGTGATCTTGCGAATATCCATCACTTCACCGACGGGCAGGCAGGCCATGGCGATTTGCTGTTGGCGAACCGTGATCAAATGGTAGTGATGCAGGTAACCGGCGTCCGCCGAAACACCACTCTGGACGCCGCCGACGGTGGCCAACGTGACGTATTCGATGCCGTCCCTGGGCCCGTCGTATCGCATGCGGTGAATGTGGCCGGCAAACACGGCCCGCACGTTTCCGGCAGCTTTCAAGATGTCGTGGACTTTGTTCCAATCATCTCCGTAACGACCGCCGATCCACCGCGGATGATGCAGGAACAGAAAAACGTGCTGGGCATCTTCAGCCTTCTTCAACGTCTCCTTCAGCCAGCTGAATTGCTGCGGGCTCATTCGCTGCGCCCGCGGGTCATTGATCGACTTCAGGCCATCGGTCGGGTCGCCTTCGTCGCTGTACAGAACGATGAACCAGCAGTTCTTGTGTTCAAAGGCGTACCATAGCGGACCAAAGTGCATTTCATAGTTTTTTTCGTGCTCGCCCTCCGGTCGATTTGGACCTCGCCAATAGACATCGTGATTTCCCGCAACCGGAAACCAGGGGCAGAGCAATTTGCTCATCGCCCGTTTGTACTGCTTCATCTCGGGTAACCACGAATCGGTTGTGTTGTAGCCCTGGATCAGGTCGCCCACGGTCATTACCAGATCCGGTTCAAACAGGTTGACGTCCTGGATGGCTTGCTCCAGAACCTCGACTCCCTCGGGTGGGCCACCCGTTCGATCGCCGAAGACACCGAATACGAACGCGTCCTTCTCCTCTGGTAGCGGCAGGACAACATCGCTTTTGCGGTTCGTCACGAAGCGGGTTGCGTCGGCCGTCGTCGGATGCTTTCGCAGCTCGTAGTGACGATGCGGGGAGTGGTCGTGATCATGCGGATGGGAGTGAGGTTGGGCAGCGGGGGTTGGAGAATTGCCCGACAGCTCCGCGGACTCGGGCGCGGCGTTGGACGTTGTTTGTCCCCAGACCGGGTTGCCCGCCAGAAAAGTTGTCAACCCGATCGATAACAGACCGAGCGTTAACATCCACGGGGTACGGAGCTGATGGCGAACTGCGACCGTTGGCACGTATCGTTCAACCGGTGTGCAAACCGGGCTCTTGTGCATTAGGTATGGCATGGCTGTGGATAACCTTCGGGGAATTTTTCAACAGTAGTTGCGTCTTCGATAATCCGTTCCCATGATTCAAACGGCGCGACGGCGTCATCTCAAAGGCTCGGTCGGACAGGATTGTATCCGGCTCAATCATAGCATTCAGAAATGAAGATTTCCTTAAGCTCTTTGGCCTGAAACGTGGCGGTCAGCATGATCCGCGGTGGCCGAATCTGGTTTCAGCCTGCCTGCCATCGATGAAGCTGCCCGCCTGCACCCCATGGCCTTGGCAAGAGGTTCTGCCCACAGTCTGTCAACTGTTTTCTCAATCGCAATCATCGGTATCCTGGTCGGTATACCGCGGGCTGATCGCAACTTAGAATGAAGCGTCAGGTCGAACGAATTTTCGTGATCGGCGATCTTTTCAACTGGATTCGAGTGGCGGGATTGCCTGTGGGGACAGTCGAAACAGCCAGAGAAGTGACAGGTACGATAGCGACAGGAGACGGGGCGGTGGAGCGATTCAGGCAGTTGCAACAACAGCTGATCGATATGTACGGGCGGATCTTTCCCGACCCCTTGGCTCAACGAACGGTTGTTGTCGTGCCCAGTCTGTCTCTGGATGTCGAAGAATTGGCCAAGATCGAAGGGGTGCATCACTATGAGGAACGGATGCTATGCCTGCTGATGTTGTTGCAGATGCCCAACACCAGTCTGATCTACATCACCAGTCAGCCGATTTCGCCCACGGTCACGGACTACTTTCTGCATCTGCTGCCCGGGATCCCGTCCATCCACGCGCGAAGACGATTGAAATTTTTCAGCTGTTACGATGCGTCCTCGCTGCCACTGGCTCAGAAGATTCTCGATCGACCTCGACTGATCCGCAAAATCCGGGAGGCGATCCAACACCCGGAATCGGCTCATATCAGTTGCTTCAATTCGACCGCCCTGGAAAGGGAACTGTCGCTGAAACTGGGAATTCCGCTGTATGCCACCGATCCGGAACTGGAGCATCTGGGATCCAAGAGTGGCAGCCGTGATGTTTTTGCTGCGGCCGGGGTGCCCATGTCGCCGGGATTCAGCAATTTGAAGACTCATGATCAGATCATCGCTTCGCTGATTGAGCTGAAAACGAAACAACCGGATTTGCGGAAGGCGGTCGTCAAATTGAACGAGGGGTTCTCGGGCGAAGGGAATGGTACCGTTTCGCTGGAGGATTGTCCCCAGCAGAAGAGGCAACAGTGGCTCACGGAAAACTTGCCTCACCAGATCAAGTTTGAGGCGGCTTCCGAGACCTGGGATCGTTTCCTCGTCAAGTTCATCGAGATGGAAGGCATTGTCGAAGCCTTTATTGATGGTCAACAGAAAGAGTCTCCATCCGTCCAATGTCGCATCAACCCGATCGGTGAGGTGGAAGTGATTTCGACTCACGATCAGATTCTGGGTGGACCCACGGGTCAGGTCTTTCTGGGCTGCCGCTTTCCGGCCAATCAGGAATATCGACTGGAATTGCAGGAGGCGGGTCGTCGAGTAGGAGAAGTGTTACGCGACCGGGGAGTGATTGGCCGGTTCGGCGTCGACTTTGTCTCCGTCAAGACCAGCGAGGGCTGGAAACACTTCGCCATTGAGATCAACCTGCGGAAAGGGGGAACCACCCATCCTTTCATGATGCTGCAATTCCTGACCAACGGACGTTACGACTGCGCGACGGGCGAATTCGTCGTGCCGGGAGGCGAATCGCGTTGTTACATTGCCTCCGACAACGTCTGCAGCCCTGATTTCAAGGGATTGGTCCCCGACGACCTGATCGATATCGCGGTAGAAAACAATTTGCATTTTCACAGTACGATCCAACAGGGTGTCGTATTCCATTTGATCGGTGCGTTGTCGGAATTCGGCAAATTCGGCCTGGTCAGTATCGGGGATACTCCCGAAAGTGCTCAGGCCTACTACGATCAAACCCTGAACGCCTTGAACCGCTCCAGCCAGACCGCAGGTCTTTGACAGCCGGTGCCGCGCTGACTAGTTTGGAACTGGGGCCAATCTGGCCACCCCGGCTTCTCAACTCTCTCTTTTCGTAAGGCATCGCCATGATTTCTGTCCGGCGTTGGCTGTCGCTGTTGTGCCTCTGTCCTGCCATTCTGACGGCAGAATTCGCTGTTGGTTTCGATGGTCCGGTCCAGGATCAAGGTCACTGGCAGGTGCTGCAACGTACGTCCATCGCCAATCAGTCGCTGCACGCTTTCATGGCGGCCAAACTGGAACTGGAACAATTCAACCTTCGTAACCGGGCCGAGCTTCTGAAACGGGGACAGGCTTCCTGGCTGGAGGTGGCGCGTCAACAGGTCCTGGTCGACAGCCTGGCCAGTCAACTGCATTCCCTGGAGAGGTTTTCGCAGTCGCTTCAGGATTGGTCCGGGCAACTGAATCCACCCGCTGATTCTGTAGTTGATTCTGCGGCTGATTCAAATAGGGATGCCGGAATCGTCGTCACCGTCTATCGCCCCGGATCGCTGCGGCTGCTCGGTTGGCTGGAACACGATCCGTCCGGCGAGGCGGATCTGATTGCGTCGCCAGGCGATCTGGATGCTCAGCCGGAATCGCCAGTCCAGATGGCCCGCCGCGGATTCGAACAAAAACGGGCCCGCTACCAGCGACTGTTGGATACGGAGCCCGGCAGCGTTTTCGCGCGAGAGCAGGCTCGTCTGCAAATGCAGCTTGCCAGAAGCGAACTGGAGTTATTGGAATGGAAGCACAGTGCTGCGTTTCAAATGGGCGGATCCTCAGAACTGGGCGGATCCTCAGTTTCCAGGGCTGGTGACGCCACCATTTCCCGGCTCAGGACTTTGCGACGGCGAACGCCGCATCGTGGCGACGCACTGCACAGGGCGACCCATCGCCTCGCCTTGGCCGAAGCCAAAGCCACGGCATTCCTGGACGCCGCGACGATTCAGGTTGTGCAGGCTCAGGACAGACTGGACGCGGTCGCGCAGCGACACGGTGAAGGGTTTCTTTCCAATGCAACCGTCAAACAGTCGGCCGAATATCTGGCGGACGTGATTTCGCATCGGCAACACCTCGCATCGCAATCTGCCCGTCGGGCCGACGCGTATCGGCTGGTCAAGCACGATCAAGAATCCGTGGCCGTCGAACATGTATTTGATTCCCGCCTGGACAATGACATCCATTGGCCGCCAGCGGTGCTGCAACATCCAGCTCGTTTGAGCTATCTCATCGATCTTTGCCGACAGTACTTCAGTCTGGAGGGTCAGTTGGCCGCCTACCATCATCAATTACGTTTCCGGCGTGAGCAACGCCGACGCCTGGAGCACGTCGCCCAATCAATGACGGACAACGAACACGCCGCGGCGGCAACGAATGGTTTGCAGCAATCATTGGCCGCCGGGCATCGATGCGAGCGGCAACAGCTGTCGCGGGAGATCCAGTATCTGGAAGAATACGCCAGGGGGATCGGCCAGCAGATGGCCATCGTGGCCCTCGAAGAGCGGCGCTTCGTCGCGCAGCTGGAACAGATTCGCAAGCCGGATGCATTTGGGATCGGCAAACTGTTGCAACCCGCGGCGATGACCGCAACGATGCTGCAGCAACGTGGAAGGGTTGATTGTTTTCTGGCAAGCGACGTTGACACGGAAGACCGGAACCTGGTCATGGTCCGCTATGTACCAGAATATTTTGCTTTTGACTTCGTCCGCGAACGGGCACGGACACCCAGGTTGAAACACGCGCTGCCACTCTCCTTCGCGCAGGCGGTTACACCGGTGGCCAACCAATCTGGAAGTCGGACGCTGTATCGGTCGCGGGACGGGCAGTTCGATCGCCAAGTGAGCGTCAACACGCCCGCGTTCACGGCCCGCAGCGATGAGGACCGGAATCGCTTTCGCCTGGGTCCCAGCAGCTCACATGTGATTTACCCGAACGGGATTCTACGGCCCGAACTTCGCCATCGGTTACCCGCCGGATATTCCCCGTGGTACTTGCCCGGCAGTCCCACGAATTTGCAGCATTAGACGAATTGTCGAAAACAGAGCACGGTCAAATCATCCGGTTTCGAGGGCAGCGACGGTGTTTGGTCGGGTAACGAACCTTGCATCCGTGCTGCCGCCAGCTGGACCAGTTGATCTGTCTTTTCCAACAGCGGTCCGGAACAGACCTTTTCCACGACTTCGGCCGTCGTCAGATTGTCGAATAATCCGTCCGAAGCAATGATCAAGGAATCGCGAGCGGCCATCGGCAATTCCGGTCCGATTTCGATTTTCATTTCTTGCGAACCAACAAAGTTGGAGATCAGGTTCCGATCGTCGTGGCGCAGCGCTTCCTGTTCGTTGAGCATGCCAAGTTCCACGGCCAGGGCGACGGGCGGCGTGAGGCACGGTACAGTACTTGATGCGACCGTGGTTACTGGTCAGGACGACGGTGGCATCTCCCACGTGGTAGGTTCGGATCTCGTGTTCATGGTATTCCACCACGGCCAACGTGGACGCGGACCCGGTTCCCCATTGAAGCAGGCTCTGGTTGGCATCTTCGATCGCGTTCAGGATATGACTTCGAGCGCTGACTCCGGGGCTGGCGGTCGCCACGTGTTTCAGCAGTTGCTCAATCGCCATCCGGGCCGCTTTATTGCCCGCGGACGCGCCGCCCACACCATCGGCCACGGCCAGCACACCATGCATGTCGGTCAACTGGATCAGGCAGGCCGCATCCTGATTCGGGGATAATACCCGCGTAGGACATCGTTGTGAGAAGTGCGTGACCGCCCCACGGCAGAACGGTATCTTCTCAATCTCACCCTGTTCAACCTCAAACCAGGAATGATGCTTCACGGGTTTCATCCGCGCGTTCCCCGGTTCAGGTTCCGCAACGCCACTGGCAGAATTTCTTCGTATGCGGATTCCATCTTGATGGCGTCGGAAAAGCGATCCCGAGGTCGAGTCGCGATTGCCTTGCGGATCATCTCGATCAACTGTGGGTGGACTCGCTTGCGTCGCAGATTAAACGCTCCCGGAGGCGGCCAGGCAAACGGGTATTCCGGCCAATGGCCGGAGAGCATGCGATACATGATCAATCCCAGCGAAAAAACGTCGGATCGTTTGTTGGGTCGCCCCATGGCCTGCTCCGGTGCCATGTGTCCGACCGTGCCCGAACCGGATCCGGCAACCGTCAGTCGAGAAACTCGGGCGATACCAAAATCCGTCAGCCGGATTCGATCGTCATCAAACAGGATGAAGTTCTCGGGTTTGACATCGCAGTGAATGATGTTCGCATCGTGTGCTGCTGCCAGGGCCGCGATCATCTGAGCGATCAGGTGCAGCGACTTGACCACGGAAATTCTCCGCCGCAGCCGCGAATCCAACGACTCTACTCCCAGTCGTGTCACAATCACAAATCGATCTTCAATGAAACTGGCGTTTTTGACTGGCAGAATATTGGGATGGTCCAGCCGCGCCACGAGTCGAGCTTCCTGGCGGAAGTATTTGAGCATGTCGTCGTCGACATGGTTCTCGAAGGGAATTTTCAGCGCGACGCGAATACCTTCAATGGTGTCGAGTGCCGAATAAACCCTGGCGAAGCCGCCGGTGGCGATCAGCCGACCGACTCGGTACTTGCCCAATAACTGGCGGTGGCGCAGGGTGCGTTTGGTATTCACGACGCTTGATGGAGCCATTCCATACCGTTGACAGAAATTCGGTCGGCCGTGGCGTGTCAAATCAACACGGGGGTGATGCCGGGAGGCCGGCAGAACTCCGATGGCATGCCGAAGTTGGAGCCAATGAAGTCATCCATCCAATCACGTGTCTGTTCGGAAAGCAAGTCTGCCAAGGCCTCGATTGAGGGTCCGGAAATCAGGGCCGGGTAGAAATCGCGCTGGATCCATGGGCCGCGACAGAGGGCGACCAGCTGGTACTCCCGGAACATCTGACCCGGGCGATCGGACAGGATGCAGCGTTCCAGCCAGGGGTCCAGTGAATCCGCATCGTTGACCGTCGACATCAACTCCAGTCGACGTCGAAAATCAACCTTGTCCTGCAGGAATTCCTGCATCCGCAAAGCCGATGATTCCGACATCCCTTCATCGCTTTGATCCGATCGACAGTTGAGGCACATCGCCAGTTCGATGATTACCTCGCTGCCCCGAAAAACCTTCTCGATGACGTAGTGATGGTTGGAAGCCAGCAGATCAGCTCCGCATCCGATACACTTGTCGAATGGCCCGTCTTTCTCCACGCTGTGGAATATGGGGGGGATCGTCAGAAAACGGGTAATGGATTTCGGCCCGGTTGCCGGATTTTCGTGTTGGTCTTCGCTCATGGTTCCTTCGACTCAATGGAAGTTGCTGGCATTTCTTGCCGAGCCAGCGGTTTGGCAAGCGAAATTGTATATTTTATCCCCTAACAGGTCTGAATTCCTGCCTAATTGCTGATTTTGTGGCAGGGAAAATCAGGTGGAAGGCGACTGTAGAGTGGATAAAACGACATCGGCTGATGGTTGAAAAGATGTCACAAGTTGGCTGCGGCGCAATTGACTGGACCGCGGAACTGGAGCAGCACGATGCCTGGCTGCGACGGGTTCTGCGCGGCCGGATAGGAAATCGACACGAGGTCGACGATCTGATGCAGGAGATCGCGCTGGCGGTCTGTCGGCAGAAATCGCTGCCTGACGATCCATTGCGTGTCGCTCCCTGGTTGTACCGCCTGGCCGTCCGACAATCCATTAACTTTCATCGTAAAAAGGGCCGCAAGTCGAACGCGCGACCCGAGCCGAATCTGGATGTTAGCAGCCAGGAAAACGAACCGCTCGATTGGCTGTTGACGATAGAGAGATCGAGCATCATGCGGGAGGCCATTGCGGAACTTGGAATGCGGGACCGGGAAATCCTGATGCTCAAGTACACGGAAAACTGGAGTTATCGGCAACTGGCTCAGCACCTGGGGATCAAGGAAAAAACGGTGGAGTACAGATTGGCAAAAGCGCGGCAACGATTGCGTGCGTTGATTCTTTCCAAGGTGGGAAACCCCTAGTCTCCATTGCCCGTTGGACGGGAATGGATCAGGAAAACCAGATCCGATGAAGATTACAAGACAGCAATCCATGCAATTGCAACGGCTGGTCGACGGTGAACTTGATTTCGCTGAGATCCAACAGCTGATGCAGTCGGCGGAAAACAAGCCGGAATTGTGGCGACAGATCGCGTCGGCTTTTGTTGAAGATCAACTCTGGCTGGCCCAGTTCGCGGACCATGCCGGGATGCCGGCGATGCAAGTCGTGGCACCCGTCAAGCCGGAACCACCACCCAAGGCGGGGGTGCCGGGCCAGGCAAATGGCGTTCGCTGGTGGTCGATCGCCGCGATGTTGGCGTTGGCGCTGACGGTCGGTTTTTTGAGCGGTCGAGGTGATTTTGCACAGCGTGCTCCACTGTCGGATCCGGTCACCGCGGATCGAAAGTGGGTCGACCCCGGGTCTCCCTCTGCTCCGATGGCCTTGGCGCAACATGACAATCGCGCCCCGGCTTCTCAAATCAATCCCGCTTTCTATCACATGCAACTGGAGGATCCGCAGGGCAACCGCTACCTGGATTCGGAAATACCACTGTACTCCGTAACGCAGTCCACCGATTTGCGGCGGCTGGATGCTGGCGAAATTCCGCCTGTGGTACAGGAACAGGCCAGGAATTCTGGATACCAGGTGCACCAGGATATCCGGTATGTCTCAGGTCAACTGAATGATGGCCGACGATTCATCATCCCGATTCGTAATTATCGGTTCTCACCCAATCAGTAGCAAAAACAAAACCGGTCAACAGAAAACACCAAACCACGAATCTGACTTTACCCATTAACTTACAGGAGAATGGTCACATGAAAAATCTGATTCAGGAGTGGTTCATGCCCTCACTGGTCGTCGGCCTGGTCGCCCTGGCTGGCCCATCGATCGCACAGGAACAGGAGGAAGAAGTCCTGGAGATCGTCAACCAGGATGGCATTCGCGTCAACGTACAGGGCGTGCATTGGCAGGACGAAGAGCAGGGCAATGTTGTGGTGACGTCCGACCTGCAGGCCAAGGACGGCAAGATCATCATTATCGATGACAACGGCGATCGACGGGAAATTGATGTGTCGGGTGCGCGGAACATCATCGTCAACAAATCGGTTCGGTCAATTATCCGTGATGGTGAGGAACAGAAGGAGATCACTGGCCAGGCGATTATTGTGGGACCGGATGGCAAGAAACAGGTGATCCAGTTGGGTGAAGGACTGGACGAACTGGGTGAGTTGGGCGGAGTGATTTCACGGCTGGAACTGACGCCTTTTTTCGAGCGGTCGCTTTCGTCTGAAGAGGGCGATGGTAAACGGCGATTGCCGCAGAATTTCTTTTTTCAACGTCGTGAGATGCCCGGAAAATACATGCTTGGTGTCAGTTGCCAACAGGTCGACGAGTCCCTGCGGGCTCATCTGGACCTGCCAGAGGGTGCCGGCCTGATGGTGACCGGGGAACCAACGGCAGACAGTCCGGCCGGGAAAGCAGGCATCCAGAATCATGATGTGTTGATGTACGCCGGAGATGACGCTTTGAACAACGTGGATGATCTGGTCGAGGCCGTTCAAACGGCCGGAAAAGAAGAACAGGAAATCGAATTTAGACTGATGCGGCGTGGAAAAGAAATCGAATTGAAGGTCAAACCCGTCGAGCGTGCGAACATGGTATTTGGCAAGGCCCGATTGCTGCCCGAAGGCGAGGTCGACTTCCAGTTTGAAGAGTTCGGTCCTGGTGTCCTGCTGGAGGCTGAACGATCACTCCCCGAGGGATTGCTGGACCGATTCGAACAGATGGACGAAAAAATTCAGGCTCGTATGGAAGAGCTGGAAAAATTGAAGGAGGAACTGCGGGAGTGGAAACAGAAGGATCGAGACGACGATTGATCAAACCATCCGTTCGATAGCCAGAACTCCCAAGAATAAATCTGATTTCCAGTTTCCACCTCGGAGAAGACGATGACTTTTCGCATGACTCTGTTCGTTTTACCGTTATTGAATCTGATGGTTGCCTCAGCAGTCCTGTCGCAGGACGAAACACAGCCACCCCATCAGGAGACCGTGGCGGGAGAGGCTATTATCGTCAGCGCCACCCAGGAAATGGGTGAATCCGGGGTGGCGACCGAGGTGATGTCGTTCAACGTGGCCGATCTGAGCGAGGGCGGGGCGGTGATCACCGAGGGATTCGGAGGACCGTTTGACCTGGCCATGGGCAGCAGCGGAGATTCGTTTTCCCTGCTGAACAACCCCAGCGTTCAGAAAGATCTGCTGCTGGTCGATGATCAACTGGAACAGATCCAGGAGATCAATAAGGAATTTGCACAGAAGATCAAAACGCAACTGGGCGAATTCAAAGATGAACAGGGCAACTTCTCCTTTAATCCCGGCGCCAACCTGGGCGAATTGATCCGTGAGCTGAAGCAGCAACAGCAGCAGGAGATCGAAAAGATACTGCTGCCCAATCAGCAGCAACGGTTACAACAGGTCGCTCGACAGATGAAAATGAAACGACTGGGTACGTCGCGGCTGTTGACGGAGCAACTGGCGGAGGAACTGGATTTATCCGAACAACAACAAGATCGGATTCGAACCCGAGCGAAAGAGCTGCAGGAAGAATTGAATCGCAAAGTGGCGGAACTGCGAGAGAATGCCAGGCAGCAATTGATCAAGGAGCTGTCGTCGGGCCAACGCAGGAAACTGGCAGAGTTGATCGGCGACGATCTGGTGATCAGCGACGAGGATCGCGATGGTCGTTTTCGCCGGTTGATCAGGAAGCCGGGATCAGCCCCCAACGATTTCTAGGATCTGTCCTTCCATCATGTGGGCAAGGCTGCCAGCGTGGTCCGCGACATGTCGCCAGTGGTGCGTTATCAAGCGAAGCAAAGGGTGGCAGCGATTCGCTCGTTGTCGTGGCAAGGAAAAGAACAAATTTCAGCCAAGGTGGAAACCAATCAGACGAAAAGCAGGTAAGAAACATTGCATACTGCTTCTGTGGGTCCGATAGGTGGGGAGCCAGATTCAGACGCTTGATCCTGGTGTCTACCGGACCCACCATGGCCGACCGGCATTCGTGCTGGCCGGCCATTCTTGCAATCCGGCGGGCTTCTTCGCTACCTTGTATTTGTCGTGCAAGACAATTTTTAAAATGCATTGGCGAGAAACTGGGCCGATTGGCCAGGAATACTTTGGCGCGACAGGCGAGTGAGTCGCAGGATGTTCCCGGCCCCCGGTCGACCTACTCAAAATCCTGACCCGGAACCAGTGCGGGCAGGGTGATCAGCAGTCGCGGCGCGGCTACCGGGATCTGATCCAGCAAGGGGGCCCCGGCCAGCGTGGTGCGACGGGCTTTACTCAGGTACTGGTCGTCATCGTATTGAGCCGCCAGATAAACCAGATTGCCCGCCGCCACGCTGTTGCCCGACGGTACCGCGCCGTCGGCTGTTCTCTTGGCTCGTGCCAGCAGAGATTCATGGTCGTTGGAAGTGTAGAAATAACCTCCGCCCGTTTCATCCCAGAACAAGCGGTCCTGAACGGCCTGAAGTTGGGCCGCCTGCTTCAGCCATTTCGGTTCTCCCGTCGCTCGATGAAGAGCCAACAAGCCATCGATCAAGCAGGCGTAGTCGGGAAGGTAGGCATTCAGTCTCGGTTGGCCGGCCGTGTAGGTTCGCACCAGACGCCCTTCGTTATCGACCATCTTCTGCAGCACGAAGTCAGCGGCCTGGCCGGCAACGGTCAGGTAGTATTCGTTGTTCAGTATCCGGCCTGCATCGGCAAGACCGCGGATCATCATTCCGTTCCAGCTGGCCAGGATCTTTTTGTCAGTCAGCGGCCGAGGCCGGTCCGCGCGAGCGTTAAACAACTTCTTTCTTATCGGTCGCAGCTTTTCGATCAGCGCTGACACATCCTCGTTTCTTGCCCGTGCCGCTTCGCCAAGTGTCCGTGTCAATTGCGGTACGTAATACTGCTGTTCAAAGTTGGGGGGACCATTCAAGCCATACACTTCGGCAAACAGCTGAAATTCGTCATCGGTCAGCAGCGACTCGATTGCTTCTTTCGACCAGCGATAGAACTTGCCTTCTTCGCCATCGGATTCCGCATCCAGCGACGCATAAAAGGCGCCGCCTTCATCCTGGAATTCGCGAATCACAAATTCCAGCATTTCCTCCACCACCATGCGGAAGTCCGGACGTTGAGTGATTTGGAAGGCCTGGCTGTAAACCGATGCCAGTTGGGCGTTGTCATACAGCATTTTTTCGAAATGGGGAATTCGCCAGAAACGGTCCACGCTGTAGCGGTGAAATCCGCCTCCCAGGTGATCCCACAGTCCGCCCATCATCATCCGTTCGCAGGTGGTGACGAACAACGGGCTGGCGACATCGGATGGATCTTCCCGTTGAAGCTGGTCAGCCAGAAACAGCAGATTGGAAGGCTCGGGAAACTTGGGTGCGTTGTCAACTTGGGCCGTACGGCCAAAGCCACCAAATTCCTGGTCGAACGTGGTTTCCAATCCGGCCAGACAATCAGCTGGCCAGGTGGCATCGACCTTTGCATTTGCCGCGACCGCGAATCCCGCCAGCCGTTTTTTGACCTGTTCGGAAACGAATTCCGCATCCTGTCGGATTCGGTCGGTCTTGTTTATCCAGGCATCGTGAACGCGTTGAACCACCGTCAGAAATCCGACGTTGGCACCGCGATCACCATCCCGGGCTGGAAAATAGGTGCCACCGAAAAAAGGCTTGGCGTCGGGTGTCAAAAACATCGACAGGGGCCAGCCCCCCGACGTGCGTCGATTGACCACGCGCAGAGATTCCATGTAGATTGCGTCCACATCGGGTCGTTCTTCCCGATCGACTTTGATGCAGATGAAATTTTCGTTCAGGAAATTCGCAATCTCCTCATCCAGAAAAGACTCACGTTCCATCACGTGGCACCAATGGCAGCTGGAATAACCCACGGATAGAAAGATGGGTTTATTTTCTGTTTTGGCCCGTTCAAGAGCTTCCTCACCCCATCCATACCAGTTGACCGGGTTGTGGGCGTGCATCAACAGGTAGGGACTGGTTTCCCGGGCCAGCGCATTCTGGTGTCTTGGCCGCGACGGCGGATCTGATTGCGACTGCGTCTGACCGATACTCGAAGCCGCCGCCTGGCACAGCAGCAGGCAGAAAACAGGAAAAACATGGACTGTCCGAGACATTTTTCAAATACCATGGGTTCAAGTAAACACCAGGTGACGAACCCCAAGCTGGGTGGGCTTCGTCCGCGACCTGGCATTCTAACTCTTTTGGCCATGAGCGTAGCCGCCGATTGACCAATCCATCGTCAGGCTATGCGATCTTGTCGCAGATCGGTTGAAACCAGCCATTCATTTCTTACTGCCGGCGAAGCAGGAAACCAGGCTGTTTTGGGGGCTATTGGGCGACGGATCCGTTGCCAGCACGTCTACTGATCGCCGTTTCGCGAATCCGTGAATCCAGATAGCATTGTGGGATGGTTAACATACCGACCAGATTTTCTTTCGAAAAATTACTGATGCGTTTTTCCAGGTCCTGGCAGATGATACAATTCGGGTGTTGTCCGAATCGTCTGGATTCGGGATCGTCGAATTTACTACCCGGAGAGTAACTCAATGAAAATGTTCAAGACTTTCAGCCTGATGCTGAGCCTCGTGTTGTTGTGCAATATGGCCGTCGCTCAAGACGCCGTGTGCCCCAAGTGCCCGTCTCAAAAATCCAATGTCGTTTCCACTGACGCGGACAGCGATGACCAGCAATGCAGCCAGTGTCCTGTCACTGCCGCGATGAAGAAACTGCCGCAGATGACTTACAAAGTTGGCGATGAAGCGGTTTGTTGCAGCGAATCAGCTTCGGCTTTGGCGAAGAAACATGACAAACCGATGCACTACGTCGTGGCTGACAAGACGTACGATTCGGAAAAGGAAGCCTACACGGCACTCGTCGAAACAACAGAAGCCTTTGTTGCGAAATTCGTCAAGCCTTGCAAGTGCGAAGCCAGTGGAACCACTACGATCGCGGGCAGCAGCTGCGGTTGTCCCGTGGAAGCGCGGCAGAAAGCCGAATTGATCAAGAAAGCTGTCAGCGATGTGAAAATGACTTATGTCGTTGGCAAGGAAAAATGCCAATGCCCGACACAAGCGAAAACGTTGGCCAGCGATTCCGGCGAGACGACCAAGTACGTCGTCGATGGCAAAGAAACTTGCTGCGACCTGGAAGCCCGCTTGAACCTGGCCAGAGCCAAATACGCGGCCGCGGTTAAAGCTCTGGCGACAGCTCAGAAGCAAGCTGCATCGGAAGCTGGTTCCGATACGTAATTTCTAGCGCACCAGTTCAGAACTGCGATCATTATAAAACCCGGCGGAATTCCGCCGGGTTTCTTGATGGTGTCGTCAAAGCTGCCGGGATCGGTCGCTCGTTTCGCTTTAATTCAACCATCCCTTGTTCGCGCAGAATATCGAAAATGGAACGAGAGCTATCGCCCCCGCGATAACCAGCGGTGAGGCCCCGACACCCATGATTTCAACCGTATCACTGAGCAAATACATGTAGCTGTACTGCGCAAGAACACCCAGCAGAGAAATGATCAGCAGCACAATCGCCGCCTTCTTTTTGATCAACAGCGCGATACATCCCAACACGCCGAAAATGACGGCAATACCAAATGCGATATTGACCCAGGTCGGCGTCGAAAGGGTCAATTCGGCCTGTTGTTCATTCAGGCCAGCTTTCACCAATGACTCTTTGTTATTGAGAATCGTCATCGCCATCACAAAAAGGGCCAGTCCGAACAGGTTCCATAGCAGAAACAGAATGCTGACGATTGTGAACCAGAGGGGCGTATTTGCGCCAGATTTTTCATTCATGGTTGACCTTTCGGATGAGACAGGACCATGATCGGCAGCCGATCATGGTGCAATCGTCGGCGACACTTCGACAAGTATTAAAGCGCCAACCCAAGCATGATGAAGGAAGCGGGGCCGCGAAGCAATCAGGAAAGGGCTGGTCTGGGGGATTTCCTGGCGGCACGGAATTCCTGCTGATCATCGAATTCCTGTTGCGGCGAAGCAATTATTTGCGCGGCGCATTTGGTTTGGTACTTTCGCGACGATACACCCGCTCCGGCGGGGCTGTCGGACCATTCGTGATTCCGCGACATCCCGAGAATCATTCGGCCAGCCTGTTGCCTGATCGCCACCGGTCAAACGACTCGCATCGCTCGGCTGACGGCCTGACGTTCGGCGATGAAGATCGGGTGGTCGTCTCCAACCCAGTTCTGGTGCGTCCGGATCGCCACATCCGGGCAGTTATTTTCGCCGGACAGGTGACATAGACAGATCCATTGAAGTTGTTCGCCGGCGTGCCGGTGGAGCAGTTGGGCGGCTTCCTGGTTGGACAGATGGCCGCCCGGACCGCGAATCCGCCGTTTCAGAAACTCCGGATAACTGCCATTTTCCAGCAAGGCTTCGTCGTAGTTGCTCTCCAGTACGACCGCGTCCAGTGAGCCCAGTACGCTGCGGAGCCCATCGAATGCATGGCCCAGGTCCGTCAGAATTCCAACGCGATGTTGGTGATCTTCGATCACGAAGGCGACGCCGTCCGCGGCATCGTGGGGTGTGGGAATGGAATGTATCTGTAACGATCCAATCCTGAGGCTGTCGCCGGCCGTAAAACCACGGTAGTGGCTGGACTTCTTGAGCAGGGCACGTTGCCGAAGCGTCTGGCAGGTCTTCGATGTCAGGTAGACCGGCAGGGCAAATCAATGGCTGAGGGCATCGACATATCGGGCATGGTCGCTGTGATCATGCGTTAACAGCAGGCCATCCACGTTCTCGATATCGCATCCATGGGATGTCAATCGCCGGACGGTCTGTCGGGGACTGATCCCCGCATCGATCAGCAATCGCGTCTGATTCGATTCGATATAGAAGCAGTTTCCCTGACTGCCCGATTGAAGCGGTATGACTTTCATGCCCGGCATTGTAAAGTCAATCGTTACCCAAGGCAGCGCGGGTTCGACCGCAATGCGTGCCGGTTTCTGTGCTGGCACTTGCGGTGGCACGGTGCGATCGAAGCGGGGAATGAGTCTTGTTGGCTGCCTTGCCGGCAAGGATGGCGGCAGGGCAGATACCGGTTTGTAGCGATTTTGATCTTTGCGAGTGCATCGGTCCGATCACGTTGTCGGATTGGGATCCCAGCCATTGAATTCATGGCAGTGTAACCAAGAATTAAATGCAGACCTATTTCTCTCGTGCTGGATGGCATTGTTATGTCCGGATGGAAGGACGGCGTCACGAACGCCTACCGCTTGGCAACCTGGCCCTGGCGCCAGGCATTTCTGCAGCGGATGACCCGAGCGCAGACGGTTCCCATCGCGATCGTGTACTACCACCGTGTTGCCGATGAAAAACCCACACCGTGGACGATTTCCCGGAGTGCATTTCGACAGCAGATCGATTGGCTGCAAGCGCACTTCGATTTGATTTCACTGGATGAAACCCAGCATCGAATTGCCCATGGCAATTCACGCCCGGCGGTGTCGATCACGTTTGATGATGGCTACGCCGACAATTGCAGCGGGGCGATTCCGCTTTTGATTGAACAAGGCATACCGGTCACGTATTTCGTCACCACCCATCAGACGGTTCACAACAAGCCCTTTCCTCATGATCTATCGCGACAATTGCCGCTGCCGTCCAATTCGATTGAATCGTTAAGGGCCATGGCCAATGCGGGAGTGGAAATCGGCAGTCACACTCGCAGCCATCTGAATCTGGGAGAATGCGCGAATCCGGAAACCCTTTTTGATGAGGTGATTGCCGCGACGCGTGAAATGGAATCGATGATCGATCGGCCGATTCGCTATTTTTCCTTTCCGTTTGGCAAACGGAGCCATTTGAATCCAGCTGCGTTTCAGCTACTGGCGGACCACGGCTTCTCGGCCGCCTGCAGCGCCTATGGAGGATACAATGCCATCCACGGGGACGGATTTCATCTGCAGCGAATGCATGGCGATCCCCGGCTGAGCCGGTTCAAGAACAGATTGACCTTCGATCCGAACCTGCTTCGCGTCCAGCGATACGATTGGCAATCCAGATTGCAGACCCGGCAATCCGATCTGGATCGAACTGAAAGCGCAAGCTGTCTGGTCGAATCGGACGTCTAGCGCATTTTCAAAATTGTTTTGCACGACCATACAAGCGCGCAGCTTAAGCCAGTGCATCCTTCGAGTGGATCTGCCGGCAGGCCGTTGCTGTTGTATCGGGCTGGTATCATGAACACGAATACTGTAATTGCTCCCGGCCCAGCCCCCGCATCCAGGCACCCCTGCCAGGCTCTGATCGTCAGGGGATTCACGCCGTTGATCCGTTGATGGGGTCCCGCGTTAAACGCAAGCGGGTGGCGAGCTCATCCCACAGCCCCTTCGAATACCAAGGCGTATGTGAATCAAGGCGTTCCAATTCGGGGCACCGCCATCGGCTTGATCCTGTTTTTCCAGTAATATAACGCGCTGCGATTCATTCGCGGCGCGTCGTCGGTCGATAACGATTCGATGGGCCGGGTCGCGATTGGATGGCCCGATTTCACGCATTCTGGTTTAACTGCATCTGCAGCGAATGAAACAGCTCACCGTACCCGTCCTGGCCCAGGTGGCCAAGCTGTTGAGTGGTGCCACACTGCGGTGGACCGATTGCGAACCGGACGACTGCCAGCGCGTCTATTTCGCCAATCACACCAGCCACCTTGACGCGCTGGTGCTGTGGTCATCGCTGCCCAAGCACCTGAGGGCCATCACCCGCCCGGTGGCTGCCCAGGATTATTGGATGAGCGGACCGGTTCGCCGGTACATGGCTTCGATTTTTGATGTGATCCTGATCGATCGCACGAAGATCAAGGTGCACAACAGTCCAATCGACATGATGATCCGGGAAATTGGTAACACCCATTCGTTGATCGTCTTTCCCGAAGGTGGACGAAACACGACGGGTGAGTTGAGTGAATTCAAAAGCGGGTTGTATTATCTGGCCAAAAAACGGCCTGATTTGGAGCTGCTTCCAGTGTACATTGACAACCTCAACCGCGTGATGCCCAAAGGAGAGTTCCTGCCGGTTCCGCTGCTGAGTTGCATCACGATCGGACCGCCGATGTGGCTGGAAACCGGTGAGAGCAAGAACGAGTTTCTGGCCAGAGCGCGGGCAGCCGTGCGGGGGCTGAAGGAAAGCGAATAGTTTCGATCATGTTATTTGCCGTTGTGCCGCAGTCCGCGACGACGCCCTCCTTCCTGGATGACGGCTACACGATTCTGCTGGTCTTGATCACGGTGGTGATCCTGGGCATGCTGTTGGTGGTTGGCCAGATTCTCAAGCGGCAGCCGGAAACGAATTTTGATCCTGCCATCATCCGCACGTTCAACAAGCGTGTGATCGCCGCGCTCACGATGTGTGTGGTGCTGGTCGTGGCGTTGATGTTCAGCAAAGTCGTGACGGTCATCCTGTTTGGCCTGGTTTCCTTCTGGGCCTTGCGGGAATTCATCACCATGACACCCACTCGTCGAGGTGATCATCGGACCCTGTTCTGGGTGTTTTTCTTTTTCACGCCGATGCAGTACGTCCTGGTGGCCCGCATTCCGGATAACTACCTGCAGGGCATGAACGAATTCACGCTGTTTATGCTGCTGATCCCGGTCTATGGTTCCCTGTTCATTCCGGCTCGTATCGCGTTTACCAGCGATCACCGCCGATTTCTGGAGCGGACGGCGAAAATTCAGTTCGGACTTTTGATTTGTGTCTATTCCCTCAGTCACGCGCCGGCCCTGTTGTACCTGAATCTGTCCAGCTACATGACGGGGGATCTGCAGAAATGGTCGGGCAGCCCGGCTGGACTGTTGTTCTTTCTTCTCGTGATGGTGCAAGTCAGCGATATGCTGCAATTTGTCTGGGATCGAGTCGCCGGGCAACGAGTGATCGCTGCCACGGTCCATCCGACCAAGACATGGGAAGGCCTGATCGGTGCCGCTTGTAGTACCACGGTCGTCGGGATTCTCGTGCAATTGCTGTTACCCATCACGCCATTTACCTGGCATGGTGCCGGCTTCATGGCTCTGGTGATCAGTGTGATGGCGTCGTCAGGTGGGATGACGATGTCGGCCATCAAACGGGACCGCGGCGTTAAGGATTATGGCACGCTGGTGCAGGGGCACGCGGGCGTGCTGGACCGAATCGATTCACTCTGTTTTGCTGCCCCCATTTTCTTCCACGTGACGCGGTTTTTCCTGGAAAAGCCTCCTTTACCTGGCATGGAGTTGGCTTCATGGCCCATGTGATCAGCGCGATGACGTCACCCGGATGGATCGGACGTTGGCGGCCATCGTGCGGATACACGATATCCGGGACTGCGGCACAGGGTGCACGAATACGCGGGCATGCTGGACCCAATCAATTCGCTCTGTTGCGTGGTCATTTTTCTGTAACGCGGTTTGTCCTGGAAAAGCATTTTGAATGTCATCAATGAATTTGAGGCCGCGGTTCAAAAGTTCGCGATCGAGGCACCGGAACTGGAATCCGAGTCGATCCGTCTGCAGATTCAACGTTACTGCGTGCTGCTCTGGCACAAGAATCAGGAACTGAACCTGACGCGTCACTGCGACTGGGAGACATTCGTCAGCCGCGATCTGGTCGACACGCTGCAGCTATCACGTCTGATTCCGGCCGATCAGGAGGTGCTGGATATTGGCAGCGGAGGTGGAGTGCCCGGCTTGCTGCTGGCCATCCTTCGTCCGGATGTCGAGGTCAGTCTGGCCGAATCGACAGGCAAGAAAGCCCATGCCTTGACCGAGTTCGCAGAGGCTCTGTCCTTGAATGTGCTGATTTACGCTGACCGTGCGGAAAAGCTGTTGCTCGATTTTCGGTTTGACGTTTCGACGGCCAGGGCGGTTGGCCCACTTTCAAAATTGTGCCAGCTTTTTGAGGATCGTTGGCCCCATCTGGGGCGTCTCCTGGCGATCAAGGGTCCAGGATGGGTCGAGGAAGAACGGCAAGCCCGGGATGCGGGCTTGCTGGCGGGCGTTGATTTAACGGTGGCCGCGGAATACGAACCTCCAGAAGCTGGTTGGAAAAGTACCATCCTCGAACTGCGTGCAAAACGCGCGCCGACTTAAGCCCGCAAAACGGGTGCCACAGGTAGGAAGCCGCGGTCGGGTTCGCCCGTGATGATTATTTCCCGGGATTCGAACGGATCAACGCCACGCCGGTTGGGAAGCGGGCACGAAACTGGATTTTGCCTAAAATTTTCAGTTGGGCTGGACCGCTGAAAACGGGTCTCCTATATAATCTCACTGGCATCGTCGCGACGATGTAAATCAAGGAAAATGTGCAGATTGAATTTGTTGTTGTTGGATCTGCAACCGATAATAGAAAAGATGATTCAGCCACGATGAGATTAAACTGAAGTGATTTCTCTGGCGGATACAGACAAGACAGATTGGAAGTCAATTCTCTGGTAAATACACGGCTGAGGGACCAATTATAGGGTAGGCCAAAGTCACCAAACGGCTGGTGCAAAGCACGCCGGACTTTCGCCTGTCTCCCAGCAGCTCCCATCGCTGCGTTGATTACTGGAGAAGTGAAGATGCCGCTCGGTACATTTGTTCCTGGCGGTTTTTTCATGCGCTGAAGTGGCCAGCGGTGTGTCCCATCCGGGTTGTTGGTTGTTCCATCCGGTTGGTCGCGTTTATGGGTCGTGTGCAAAGTTCGCCGTCTGTTAGGTCCACCGACAATCGCTTGTGCGCCTTGTCTGCGTCATGCACGCCGTGCCAATTCAGTGCGGTCAACTTGAATAGGCAGTCCCCACGAAGCACCCTTCACTGGTCGCAGGCTCGTCCCACGGCTTCCGAGATGTGGTCCAGTCGATGGCTTTCCAGTTGACGCAGCAATTCCCGATTGATGTCGCGGATTACGCCCGGGCCGCCATACACGAAGCCCGTGTACAACTGAATCAGATCCGCTCCGGCGGCGATCATCTGCCAGGCGTCGAAACCGTTCATGATGCCACCCACGCCCACGATTGGGATCTCGCCCCGCAGTTGCCGATACAAACGCGCAACCACCTGGCGGCTACGGGATCGCAGAGGCTGACCGGACAAGCCGCCGTCGCCGATGGCTTGCACGGTGGCCTGGTCGGTTTTCAATTCGTGCCGGTCAATGGTGGTGTTGGTGGCGATGATTCCACTTAGGCCCTGTTGTCGAGCAACGACCGCGATTTCGTCGATCTGCGCATCCGACAGATCGGGGGCGATCTTCAGCAACAAGGGTTTCGGCTGGCAGGGTTGACGGGCGCTTCGCCGTCGGTTGGATTCCTGCACCGCTTCAATGACGGCGATCAGATGTTCTCGATTCTGGAGCTCACGCAGCTGCGGCGTGTTCGGCGAGCTGACATTGATCGTGAAATAGTCACCGTAGTCGAACAGCGTCTCGAAGCTCTTTTGATGTTCGGCGGGCGCATCATTCAGGGCCACCACTTTCGATTTGCCAATGTTGACGCCCAGCACCAGCGGAAGGTCGGCGTCTTGCCGTTGACGGGCCAGGGTATCGGCCACGGCTTCGCAACCGCTGCTGTTGAAGCCCATCCGGTTGATCAGTGCCTTGTCGCGGGGCAAACGAAACAGCCGCGGTTTCGGATTACCCGGTTGCGCCTGGCCGGTCACGGTGCCGATTTCAATGCTGCCAAACCCCAGCACGGCCAATGGCCGGAACCAGTGGGCGTCCTTGTCAAATCCAGCCGCCAAGCCGACTGGATTGGGAAAGGTGAGCGAAAATTTCTGGCAGGTCAATCGTGGATCGGAGACGCGATACCGTTGTGCCAATCGGTCCGCGACGGCAGGTATCGAGACCCATTTGCAGAACAGATGCATGGCCGTGTGATGGGCCATTTCCGCCGGTAGACCGAACAATGCCGGTTGGACGATCGACTGCCAGCTCAAAGCTCTGCCTGTTTCCGTTACCAGTTCAGTCCGATGTCCTCGCCGCCGGTCTTGCGATCGGTACCACCACGTAGTGGCTGCTGGCTGGGCGGGACCGCCGATTCACGCAACGGCTCATCTGCTTCATCTTCGCTGGTTTTCTCCACCTTCACCGGGGCCGCCTGGTTGGCCTTGATGGACAGGCCCAGTTTCTGTTTTTCCGGATCGATCGACAAGATCTTGACTTCGACCTGATCGCCCTGTTTCAGGTAATTGCTGATTCTGACCACGCGATGATGGGCGATCTCGGAAATGTGAACCAGGCCTTCGATCCCTGGTTCCAGCCGCACGAAAGCACCAAAATCTGCAATCTTGGTAACGGTGCCCGGGACCGTTTCCTGAACCGTATATTTGGTGCCGATATTGTCCCACGGATGTTCCAGCGTATCCCGTATGGAGAGCGAAATCTTGCCGGTTTCCCGGTTCACTTTTTCAACCTTTACTTTCACCCGTTCGCCTTCGGATACCACTTCCTTCGGATGGGTAACGCGATCCCAGCTCAATTTGCTGATATGCACCAGTCCTTCGGTACCGCCGATGTCAACGAAGGCACCAAAGTCCATCAGCTTGGTCACCACGCCTTCGTATGCATCGCCTTCGGCCAGCGAAGCCAGCAATGCCTTTCGTTGTTCTTCCCGTTCCCGTTCCAGAATCGCTCTTCGGCTGAGCACCAGTTTTCGCTTCTGCGGATTGACTTCGGTGACCAGGCACTGCAATTTCTGGTTGACGTAATCGCCAAAATTTTCTACCCGGAAGCGATCGATCTGGCTGGCCGGAATGAAGCCGCGGATACTATTGACCATCACCTCCAGTCCGCCCGTATTCGAACCCGACACGCGGGCTTCAATCAGGTCTCCTTCGTTCAGATCTTCCCAGTCAGCAACAGCCACCGCCGAACCGGGGATTGCCACTTCGTACAGTCCGTCTTCTTCATTGAGGTTCTTAACGACCACTTCGATCATCTGACCGTCAGTCGGAGGACTCTTGAACTGGGCCAGCGGCAGCACGCCCTCGAATCGACCTTTCAAAGATACGAATACGTTGTCGCCATGGACCCGGGAAACGGAGGCTTTGACGCGACTGTTCAATTCCAGTTCTTCATCGACCGGACTCAACTTGTCCAGCACCGCGTCCATCGAGACGTCGGCCAGGGCGGCGTCGATTTCCGATTCAATGTCATCGCCCAGGCCTTCGGGAGAGCCAATCGGTACCGGCTCTTCGTCTTTGACTTCTTCTCGCGGTACGATTTCAACGGGCCTGGACTTGGCCTGCTGTACTGCTTTGGGTTGAGACGGTTGCAGGGATACGTCAGCCGCATCACGCTGGGAACCAATTTGAATCTTCGGTTTTCGGGGTGGTTGGTCTGGGGTCGGTGAGGAGGTCGCGGCGGCTGGATCGGTCGACGCGTCCGAGGAATCGCCCGGAGACGAAGGGTCAGAATTGCTGTCGGTAGTCATGATAGTTCAGTTGTAATCCGGATGAACACAGGGCCCTCATTCTAATACGCCCGGCCCCGTTGTGTAGAAGCAAAACCCGATCCGATCCAAAAGCCTTGACCGAACGGGAGGCGACCGCGTCTTCGCATGGACGCAGTCAAAACTCGATACCTTCGGACAGCAGAGGAAAGTCATCCGTTCGAAACGGCGATGCCGGCATGCCGCCATCGTTTTTAAGCACGGGGCGGGCGGTATCCTGCCAACCATAGCGAACCGCTATCGGTTGGCTGATTTGGGGGTGACTGACGATCAAAGATGTACCGTCGATGGTCGCCGTGGCCGGGACGAATTTTCGGTCCGGTCCGCAGATGGTGAACGCGTTGCCGACCGGTTCGTTAATTTGCAGGGCTTCGCCCGCGAAGCGGAAATCGACCACGATTCGATCGCCGTCGATTCGGTGCGAGTCGTAAATCGGGCCACAGAGCATGGCGGTCGAGATCCGGGAGTCGGTCGATTTTGCGCCGGCGCCGGCCTCGACCAGGGATGGCCCATTTCCGCTCTGCCGCCGGCTGGACTGTGGCTGTGCGTAGCAATCGGTCAGCGCCCATCTTGATAAGCGGTTGGCTACGGTCAGTTTATCCGACGGGTGCGGGTTCCTGTCATCGCCAATATCGGTCGTGACCACCATGCCCGTCTGCGGTACCTGCTTGAAGGTCTTCAGCTGCGCGTCCCAGACTTCCGGCAGGGCTTCCACGGGTCGTTCAGTGTATCGATAAGGCGTTAGTTGCACGAAGTAGAAAGGGCAATTTTTCTGTCCCAGTTGGTTCCGCCAGCTTTCAATCATCAACGGGAACATCCGTTGGTACTGTGCTCCCCGACCGACGTTGGCTTCCCCCTGATACCAGACAATGCCCCGAAAGGCGAACCCCGATAATGGGGCCGCCATGGCGTTGAACGCGTTCGAGACCCGATTGGGATTGCTGGGCTCGTTTCGCTCCCGCCAATGACTCAGCAATTTATCGAAACGGCCGTCCCGTTCCAGCGCATCGTATGGCGTCCAGGCCTCCAGCGTCGATCCATGACGGGACACGTTGATCAAACCGATGGGAACGCCCAGCTTCCGGTTCAATTCCCGTCCAAAGTAATAGGCGACGGCCGAAAAGTCCTTGATGCTTTCGGGCGAACAGCAATACCACGGATTGACCATTTCGAAATCATCACGGGTTTCCGTCGACGCGTCTGGTTTGACATTGAAGACGCGGATATCCGGAAAGTCCTGGGCCTGTTCCACGGCCGCGTCTGCCCGGGCCGACTTGGCGACGGGCCATTGCATGTTGGATTGCCCACCACAAATCCAGACTTCTCCCACCAGCACGTCCTGGAACACCACACTGGTCGTCGAATCGCGTGAAGCGATCTCCAGTTGATGAGGGCCTCCGGCCGGACCGGTTTGAATGACGGCGGACCAGTTGCCATCGGGATCGGCCACGGTATCAACATCGCGGCCAGCAAACCTGATCGTCAGTCGTTCTCCCGCGTCGGCGGTCCCACGGATCCGCATCGCCTGCTTCTGTTGCAGTACCATGTGGTCGGAAAAGAGTTTGGGCAGTGCGATATCACCTGTAGCCGAGACGTTGGAAATGGCTGCCACCATCGTGAAGGCCATCAGCGCCAGGCCGTCTCGCATGTGATGCATGAGGATCAAGTGTCCAAAACAAAAGGTGTCCGAAGCTGCGTCTGCCGTCGCGTATCGGCGGCAGTCGCCGAAGCTCGCCCAGGTGACCGCCATTGAGATGCCCAAGGCCCTGTCTGATTGTCGCGGCTTGTTATCTTAAACCAAGCGGGGGCCGTTCTCTACCATCCGCCGAAGGTTTCCCAAGCGTGTTCCAGCCGATATTCTAGGACAAATCCACGCGTTGATGGCAGATCGCGACGATTTCGTCGCCGTGGGCAAAGACATGGTGATCGGGATTGACCGTGACTTGGTCGTCACCGGAGTGCACGGCCACGAGAATCGCATTGTGAGTCTGTTTGACCTCAGCAAGCATTTCATTGAACGTTCGGCCTACCCAGGCTTCCGGTATCGGCGTTCGGAAGAATTCATTCCCGTGTCGGTACGTCAATAATTCACCCAGCACACTAATCAAACCCCGGTGCATTCCCGCCTGAGCGATAACGTAGGCACCGTATTCATCACTGACAACGAACTCATTGACTTTTCCGCTCTCCAGGTGCGTACCGTAACTGCGATTAAACAGCTCGGCGCAGGTGTATACGTCCGGGTTGACCTTTTCCACCGTCAATGATGCCAGGATGGTTCGTGCGTCGGCGTCCTGTTCACTGCGGTTACCCGTCGTGTCTGCCAGCACGATACAGATCCTGGCTTCCTGAATACAGGCCCGCTCCAGCGCGGAGACGCGGGTGAAATCGTCCTGGATGATGAAGACATTGGCCAGCTTCTCGATCTCCGCGTCAATCCGATCCACTTCCGTTTCGGAAATGATCACGATCGGCATGTGCCGCGTCGATTTGCTGCTGCGATACTCCTTCAAGATTACTTCCGTCTTGGGAGTCCAGCCGCAGATCACGATGTGATCACTCAAGTCTTTCATTCGAACAACCCGTCCTTCCAGCCTCAATCGGTCGACCATGAAAGCCGATACCGTACCGGCAAAAATGGCAAAGATCGTGAGACCCATGAACATCAACATCACCGTCACAATTTTTCCGATGATGGTTCTTGGTGGTTGCGGAATCGGCTCTCCCGCAAACAGCGTATACAAACTGTACCAGAATGAACTTTCGATATCGAAATCAGCGCCCGCGGGTTCGCCATGCGCAGACACGGCACTGCCCGCCGGGTGCACGTTTTCAGATATGGTCATCGCGGCGGTCCCCAGCAGGACCGCCATCAAGAGAAGCCCCGTGATCGTGAGGAAGTCGATGGCTCCGCGACGAAAGATCGCCGGAAAGTGACTCGAGAGCCGACTCATCACGCCCAGCAACCGGACGAGACGAATCAATCGCAGCAAGCGCAACGATTGGCCGCCCGGAAAGATTCTGAATAGCGGCAACGTGGCCAGGATGTCCAACCAGAACTCAGTCAGGAATTCCGATTTGCGGCGGGCCCCGATGAATCGGAATGTCAATTCGACCACGAAGATCGAAGTGATCAAATCGTTGAGCATCGACATCCAATGCAGGCTGTCGCGATTAAGTTGGCCGATGCCTGGCAGAACCGGCTCCAAATCGGCGTTCAACGCCGATTCCAACCAGAGCTCCAATAGCGTCAAGACGACGGAAACCAGGACCAGAATGCCAATGCAGATTTCCACGACCGGACGGCCAAAAAAACGGCGAATGGAAACCCGCCAGGCCGGTTCCGATGTCTTCGCGGAGTTGATGGATGGATTATCCGGTTTCATGCTGGGCGATTGGGGTAACGATGATGGGGGATGAACGCGACCCGCCAACTGGTTGGCTCGAACGCGAGAAGGTCAAGGCGGTGGTTCATCCCGCTCGCGATGCTGGCATTCGAGTTTTTCGAAACATTTTTCAATAAATCGCCCATTTCACACTGGCTAAAGTTTAGCGGTTTTGCCGATGACAGAGTTGAGCCCGTTTGTATCGGTTGGTCAATTTCTGCGGAGCAATTCCAGGATGTCGCGGTGGTGTTTAACTCGGTCGGTTTTGGCGGTGGTCATGCTGTCCCCGCTGTGGCAGCTGACCGTCTGCGAATCCGCTACCCAGTCGGTTGATGGCGCGATGCCTCAAGGTTACCACGAGCGTCGTCCGTTGCAGCCACCCGGAACCGAATTTGACCAGGGTGGTTGGTCGCGTACCATGCCGTCACCCTATCTCGGGCGGCCAGTCCGTTCGATAAATTCCGGTCACCACAAACCGGATCAAAATCGTACCGGTACGGAACATGAACAAGCCGATTCCAATGCCAGGCCAGATCAGATTCGCCGGAACATGCCGCGAAGGCTGATTCCGCCGGGACGTGAACGGAATTCAAACGGGACGGACTTCCTTCCAGATGCTGCCAACCGGGCGGTGGTTGAGAATGATCCATCTTCGCTGCCAATTCCATTCGATGATTCTAACGTGGGGGCAGGCGTCCGACCTTCGTTTCCTCTGCCACCGATCGTGCAACCGCCGCAAGTCACCGGCAATAAAAATCCTCCACCGACTTCGGCGACCATGAAGGGTCGGTCTCACGCTTCGGTGCCAGCTTCCGGTGATCGGAACTCGTCGGTGGCATTCAGCAAATCCGTTCACGCAACGCGTTCGCTGTCTTCCGCTTCAACGATGCCAGCTGCGGGGAAAGCCACGAAACGCGATCAGATGGTAACGCGGGCATCGATCGTGATTGCGGGTACCGCATCCCAGGCCACGGCCACTCAGGTCAACTCGCCCATTGCCTCCCGTGCTGCTCGTTATCCCGATGATCCATTTCAGGATCCGGCACCAGATGATGCCTCGCCTCGACCCAATCCGTTTGCCGATCCGCCTCCGGATTTGCTGCCACAGAATCGACAACAGGATCCCTTCGCTGATCCTCCGGAGGACATGGATCCCGCGCGGGTCCAGGATCCGTTTGGCGATCCGGTGCAGGAGCCCGGGGACGAAACCACTGCGGATCCATCGGTCGAGATCAAGCCTTCGACGGAACTGCAAATGCCGGACACGGGGCCACCAACCGATGAATCCAGTGTTCTGGAAGTGGATGAACCGCTTGCCAGCGAACCCTTGATCCAGCCGCCGCGTCAGATCCTGGGGCCATTTGAGCAACCGGGTTACCAGCCGTCGCCGTTGCTGGAGGCACCGGAATACCGCGAGTTCGAGCAATACGCGCAGCCACTGCCGACGGTTCCAGCACCGGCGGCCGCCTACGAGCGCGGCCTACTCCGTGCGCCGGACGAGTGGCAGTATCCCGTGAATCCTAATCCAGTGCAGACTCCGCCTGGTCAGTCATACCTGGACCAGCCTACCTTGTCTGCGACCGGCACGACCGGGTTTGAGAAAAGGGATCTGTACCGCGGCCTTGCCCATGATGTCGAAGGCAATGACTATCCGGCTTACGAATGCTCGACCTGTCATGCGGGCCTGCCGGGGCAGGGCAGGGCAGGCAGGATGTCCGCCTGTCCAACCGGTGTCGATGGTTGTGGCCCGGGTGGTGGACAATACTTTGAATGTTGCTGCGAACCGATGTTTTATGTTTCCATTTTCGGAGGATATACCGGGCTGCAAGATTCATCCCCGTTGTTCCTGCCGGGCACTGATTTCCAAGCCAGTGGCAGTGTGAATTACAACGACGGATTTGGTGTTGGGCTGGCGGTGGGACAGGTACAGGGTGAAAATCTGCGGACGGAGCTTGAATTCAGCTACCGTTACAACGGCACGGATTCACTGCAGGCTCAGAGCCAGATTCTGCCGCTGGACGGCTCGGTCGAATCGTATGCGGGAATGTTCAACTTGTATTGGGATTTTCGACCGCAGCCCGCCTTGGCCTGCATTCGGCCCTATCTGGGTGGCGGTGTAGGGTTTGCCTTCGTCGAATCCAAAGTGTCAAACCGTTCCGTTCCTGTCGTCAACGAGGATTACCGCAGCGATTCGTCGTTCGCCTGGCAGCTAATGGGGGGATTCAGTCGCCAATTGAATTACCACATCGACGGTTTTGTCGAATACCGTTACTTCAGTGCCGAGTCGATCCGGCTGAATCTCGATGCACCCATCGCGGCCTTGGGTAACGTTGGATATGACACGAACAACATTTTCTTCGGTTTTCGCACGCGTTTCTAAAGGAGTTGACGGCGGGTGGAGCGGCAAAGCCAAACCAACGCAGGTTTCAGATGTAATGAACTTTGGATTGGATCTTCTTACGGTGGCGACGGGAGGCGCGTGCGGTGCGTTGTTTCGACATCTGATTGCCAGTGCATCCTATTATCTGCTGCCAGGGAGTTTTCCCTGGGCGACGCTGATATCCAATTTGGTCGGCTGTTTTCTGATGGGCCTGCTGATCGGTAGTGGGCAGGGCGAAAAATACGAAGCGGTTCGCCTGGGCTTTGGCGTTGGTTTTCTGGGATCGTTAACGACGTTTTCGACGTTCAGCGCGGAAACGATCAAGCACGCGCACGATGGGCATCTGATGATTGTCCTGGTCAACATCGTGGCGAATTTGTCGCTCTGCCTATTGGCGGTGGTCCTCGGCATTGCCACGGCCAAAAGGTTGCTTGGTTGATGCTGGTCGCTGCCAGCATGAAGGCCTGGTATTGACGGGTGATTGTCGGCGATCGCTATCGTTACTGGCCGGTGACGGGACCTTCTGTAATAATCCATTCATGGATCCTCTGCATTTCTGTATCGCTGTTGCGCCTCTGAGCGTGTACCTGGTGATGATCGGGTGTTTGAACCTGATGAATCGCCCCTTCGTGACGACAGGTGCCCGCGACGCCGCGGCTTTGGGTATTGCGATTAGTGGCCTGATCATTGCCGGGCCAATGGAGTTGTTTTTTCCGGAAGCTGCCGCCAGCCAGTACGGTAGTTTTGTCTGGATTCTGCTGATTTCGTTTTACGGCCTGTGCGTTTCCCTGGTCGTGCTGCTGATGCGTAGTCGAATTGTGATCTACAACATCACCACCGAGCAGTTGCGGCCGGTGCTGAACCAGGTCGCAATGAAAATGGATCGCAAGTCGCGGTGGACCGGAGACAGCCTGTTGATTCCCGACTTGAACGTGCATCTGCACGTGGAAGCCGTCGACTGGTTGCGAAACGTGCAATTGATGTCGGCTGGCAACAACCAGAGTTTTGAGGGTTGGCGTCAATTGGAACTGGAATTGCGATCGGCGCTCAGCTCGATCCGAGTGCGACAGGGTGTGATGGGTTTTGGAATGCTGTTGCTGGCGGGCATTCTGGCGATCGGGTCCGCCGTCTGGCTGATTTCGGATCCGCAGGCGGTCGCCCAGTCGCTGAACCAGATCCTGCGGAAGTGAAGTCATGAGGCGGCGAAAGTCGTCAGGTGTCAATCAGATGGATCCTCTTCTCCGCTGCCGGTGGTCCGCATGACCAGTACTTTGGATCCCTGGATGTTACCCTCTTTCAGATCGCGCAGTGCTCGATTGGCATCCCCGAATTTGTAAGGTTCCACCTGGGGCTGAATCGGAATGGCCGCCGCCAGCGGAAGAAATTCCGCGATATCTCTCCCCGTGATGTTGGCAACGGACTTGATTTCCCGTTCGAGCCAGAGATGTTCCTCATAGCTCAAATCCAGCAGGCTTCGTTTGTCTCCATCTTCCTTGCGAATGGCATTGATCACCAGGCGTCCGCCCGGTTGCAGATTCTTCATCGCCTCGACAACCGGCGTCCAGGCTGGAGTGGTGTCGATAATGGCCTGCAACGCTTCCGGTGCCGGTTCGTTCGTATCACCGACCCAGACGGCTCCCAATTGCCGCGCGAACTCACGTGACTTCTGGTCACGGGCAAAAACGTAAACCGGGGAATCGGGAAACAGGTGCCGGACCATCTGAATCACCAGATGAGCGGATCCGCCGAATCCGGTCAGCCCCAGCGGTTGACCATTTTTCAGATGGGTCAATCGCAACGAACGAAAACCGATAGCGCCGGCACACAACAGCGGTGCCGCCTGCACGTCGGTAAAACGATCTGGAATGGGGAAGGCATAGTTTTCGTTCACGGACATGAACTCCGCATAACCTCCGTTGGCATCGCGGCCGGTCGCCTGAAACGCATCGCTGACATTTTCGCGGTCGCTTCCATCGGATTCGAAGATCCAGCCGACACCCACGCGATCGCCCTGGCGGTGCCGCGAGGCCTGGCTACCGGTCTCCACCACCCGGCCCACCACCTGATGCCCGGGAACCACGGGAAAACGGGGCGGTGTGGTCCGGCCCTCAATTTCGTCCAGTTCGGTGTGACAAACGCCACACACGGACACCCGGATCAAAATGTCATGGCTTCGAAGCTTGGGCCGCGGCAGATCGACCAATTTCAGTGGTTGGGGGTTGCTTTGTAGCGATGCCGTGTGGGTTAGAATCTGGGCTCTCATGGTATCTGGGCTCTCATGAACGCAACGTTTCCAGAGGCAGCTGGCCGCGAACGCCGTACTCAGGCCTTGCCAAGTGATCGCGTGATCAGGATAACGAACATCCCAGTCTTGGCAAATTCCCGGTTCTGGCGAATCGCAAGGCACACGTTACCAGCAACGCTCGATGAGTAAGAGGGAAAACAACTGGTATCAGATGACGCCCCGGCAGGTTGGCGATCGATTGCCTTCGGATCCGCAATCTGGCCTGACGATTGCCGAAGCAGAACGCCGTTACGCCAGCCATGGCCCCCATCAGCTGGTCCAATCGGAAAGCCGCATCGCCCGGGTCAAACATCGAGAGGAACCGTCAGCATGAATGTTGAAAATTGGGCAGATGCCCGCGAAACGATGGTGCAGAACCAGATTCGCGCACGTGGTATCCGTGATCAACGCGTGTTGCAGGCCATGCGGATCGTGCCGCGTGAAGCGTTTGTGACCCAGCGGTTACGGGAGTTTGCCTGCGATGATTCACCGTTGCCCATCGGTTTCGATCAGACCATCTCCCAGCCGTACATTGTTGCGTTCATGATCGAAGCACTCCATTTGAAAGGTGAAGAGAAAGTTCTCGAAATCGGCACGGGCTCGGGATATGCGGCCGCCGTGTTGGCCCAGGTCGCCGGGACGGTCTTCACGGTGGAGCGGATTCAGGAACTGGCGGAAGCGGCCCGACAGAGGCTCGCGTTGCTGGATTACAACAACATCCACGTCCGACATGACGACGGGACCAACGGCTGGCCCGACCAGGCACCCTTTGACGCGATCATCGTCGCTGCCGGCGGCACCGAAATCCCCAAGCCGCTGAAGTTGCAGCTCAAATTCGGCGGCAGGCTGGTGATTCCCGTCGGCCCATCACCCGACGATCAAGAATTGATCCGGCTGACGCGGATTTCGGAATCGGAATTTCAAGCGGAGACCATTGCCGATGTTCGCTTCGTTCCATTGATCCGTGATCAGGACTGAATGGCATTCCGTGTGATGCGATTTGGGCGGTGCGGTCATCGCGGGAAACAGTCTGCCAGCTTTTCCAGGAACAAGAAATCTGAAAATCCTCTAGAATGAAAGAGCACACAATAATGATCCGCAAGCGGAGGTCAGGCTGACTGCTGCTCGGTTAGCCTGCCAACCAGAAAGGACTACCGTCGATGATCCAATTCAAGCGGGTGCTGGTGCCCGTTGATTTCAGTGATTTTTCCGATCGCGCGCTACAATACGGTCGCGAAATGTGCCGAAAATTTGGTGCTGAGCTGCATCTGCTACACGTCTTGGAGGTCCAGGTAACTCCGCAATTTACGATGGGATTGGCTGTTCCGCAGCGGAATGAGGAATCGGCCGACGCAGCGCGGGAGAAATTGCAGCGATTATCGGGCGAAGCTGAAGATGACCAAATTGGACCGGTCATCTGCGAAACCGCCCACGGTCGTCCGGCCGACAAGATTGTCCAATATGCCAACGACCATGGTATCGACGTGATCGCGATCGGCACGCACGGACGAACCGGTCTGAGTCACGTCCTGGTGGGCAGCGTTGCCGAAAATGTGGTTCGCCACGCGGCCTGTCCGGTGTTGATCGTTCGACAGCCCTGATTCCGCGATGACGCCAGTCGGCCAATGGCGTCCCCTGATTGCTGACCCATCTGGATGACCGGCCATTCAGTGCCACGACGTTTTCGATGCAACGACATTGTCAACTGCTCGGAAACAGTTTGCTGTCCAGTTTCGAGAGCATCTGTTTGATTCCGGCCAGCGCTTCCCGGGCGGTCTGTTCACCAACGGCCGCCAGTTCATCCGTCTGCCCGAACGCGGAGAGATCAAAGGCCGTGACGTCTGGTGCGATCACGTAATCCGCCGGCTGGACGCCGACCGAATTCATGTTGACGCTCTGCACCAACTGACCACGCAGGATCACCTGCAGCGTTGACGCCTTTGTCTTCCTGCCGACTCGCTTTTGTTTTCCACCGATGTCTTCGATGCGGATTCCACCAAATTCCTGCTCCAGCTGGGCGGTCACGCTGGAGGCGATCACAAAATTGCAGCCCTTCTCGACCAGTACATCGGCCGGAATGTTGTTGACCAGTCCGCCGTCGACCAGCGCTTCCTGATCTCCCAAAATGGGGGCAGCCAGTCCGGGCAGATTGATGCTTTCCAGAATCGCCCGCACCGCATCTCCCTCTTCGCGGACCACGGGTGCGCCTTTGACCAGGTCAACGGTCACGGTATAGGTTGGCAGCGACAGCTGATCCAGTCGCGCGTCGCCCAGGTAGTTTCTGAGCATTGGATCGAATTGCCCCCTTCGATACTTGTACAGCAGGTACCAGTAGCCGCCGCCGGGCATTCGTCGAAAGTGCCAGGGCAATTTCAGATCCCTCATGAAGCTCTCGATCGCGTAGTCCACCTCCAGGCCATACGAGTAAACGGTGCCTGTCATGGCGCCAGCGCTGGTGCCGGCAATCATATCGACGTGGATGCCGTTTCGTTCCAGCGCTTTCAACACCCCCAGGTGGGCCATGCCGCGGGCCGCGCCACCGCCAAGCGCGATGCCAATCCGAATGCCACGCAATTGATGGACGATGCGTTCCAGTCCGTCTTGCATCAGTCGGCCCTGATGGATCGCCGGTGGCGAAAACGAAACTTTGAACGTTCGCTCAACCAGGGCCGTCAAATCTGGCTGGTGAGGGGCGACAAACGTAGTGTCATCAAGTATCCAGACCAGGCAGATCTTGTCCCGCCAGCCGGCGACACGATCCTGGACTTGTCGCAGTATCGACTTGGCCTGTTCAGCATCTTCCGGACAAACGCACCACAAGATCAATTCCGCAAAGCCCATCAAACGGCCCAGGCTTTCCAGACTGCGCTCCTGTTCAATCGCCCGGTTTACCGATAGATCAATAAAGATCCGCCCCAGATCCGCCCATTCTTTCAGTTGCTTCTTGCCCTCTTCCGGGGTGATCAATTTTTCGGCCATGCTGACGAAAGCGGTTCCCTCGATTGGTTGCCAATCGGGATCGTCACTGACCAGACAGGGCGTATCTTCAATCGGCAGCAGCCGTTGAATCAGTTTTCGTGTCAGCGGACGCGAGCGGTCGGATTGATGAACGACAGCGACCGAAGAGGGTTGCGGTTTGGTGCGGTCCACCATGACAATCTGGCGAACCAGCTGGCCGGCCAGTCGAAACAGGTTCAATTGAAGTTGCCGATACCTGGCGGCCAGGTCATGCAGCTTCTCAAAATCGAGCTTGATCAGCGTCGTGGGCTCGAGCGTGGTAATCGTCACATTGGATTGATCCGGATGCGCGATGGAAAACAGTCCAAAAACACCCCCGCGCATCAACTGCCGTTCCATCACCTCGCGCCCAAAGATATCAATGACAGTTGCCTGGACGCGACCTCGCAGCACAAAATAGACCGCGGTCATGCGATCTTCTGCTCTGTGAATGACTTCACCCTCCGTGGCCACCAGGAAATGGCCGTATTCGGCGATTTCATCGATCGCATCGTCGCCGATTCCCTTGACCCAGGAGAGCCGCCTCAGATCGGCGATCATCATTTCCTTCTGGCTGGCATCGATCGATGAATCCACGTCCGCTCCCGAATCGTCCGAATGGAGGTTGCAAAGGTAAGGAGTCATTGTGAACGATTCTTGGCAGATTGTCATTGGTCCGGCAAAAGAAGCGTGGCACGCACCTGGCCTTTTTCACGGAGATGCGGTCGGCCAATGAGGCTGGCAACGCGGGTGACATCATGGGTTCGATCCAGCTATGATTGCGATTCCCGTCAACGGGGACCGGAAAACCGAAGACGTTGCCTGTGGTCGACGAAACGCGACTTTCGTCTCGCTTCAGTTACCTCGGATCACCGTTTTTGATTGAGACGTTTGTTAGTTGATCGCCATGGAGCGTACGGAATTTCTGAGCGACGGCACGACCTGTGTGGGTCACTGGTTTTGGCCTCCGTCGGCGGGTCCGGAGCCATTGCCCGTAATCGTCATGGGACACGGTTTCAGCGCCGAATGGACGTTCGGAACGGCGGAAACCATCGCCGATTTTACAGCAGCCGGTTTTGCGGTCTTTACTTTCGACTATCGCCATTACGGCGAAAGTGCTGGGCAGCCGCGGCAGCTGCTGTACGTGGGTCGCGAACTGAACGACTGGCGAAGCGCGCTGAACCTCGTGCGAGCGGATCAACGAATTGACCCGCACCGGTTGTGCCTCTGGGGCAGTTCTCTGGGAGGTGGGCATGCGCTGACCATCGCCTCCGAGGATCACGGTATCGTGGCGGCCGCAGCGCAGGTTCCGCATTGTAGCGCGATGGCCGCGGTCCAGGCGGTGCCGCTGGGAGCCGCTGTCCGAACAACCGCTCACGCGTTATGGGACGCCATGGTCTGCCTGTTTGGCGGGAACCACACGATTCCCATCCTTGGCGATCCGGGGGATGTTGGCGGTATGACCTATCCCGGCTGGAAGGAGGAGGTCTTGCGGCTGAAACCGACGGATAGCGATTGGGTCAACGCGCTGCCCGCGCGGTCGATGTTGTCGATTGTCCGGTACAGTCCCGGTCACCGAGCTGCCCAGATTCGTTGTCCTGTCTGCATTCATTACGGTTTGAACGATCGAGGAGTGCCGCCTGCTTCGGTCGAGAAGACGGCTCGAAAGATCCCTCAGGTTGAGCTGCATCCGTTTGAAGGCGACCACTTCGATGTCTACCATGGACAGGTGCGAGCCGACACCGTCAGCGATCAGATCGGTTTTTTTGCGAGAGCCCTGAAATACAGTGGTTAGTCCGTCATTCCACGACCATGGCGAAAAGGAGATCGCCACGGCGTCAGGAAACGCGTTGTCCCTTGCAGGCATACACTGGTTCCTGGATTTCCCTTGCGGCGAAAGCTGGCAGATCCAGAGCGCACCGTTCTTGGTGCCCAATTTGAACCAACACGGATTCTGGTAAACTTGAATCGTTGCCGTTCCACAACCACCGCGCGATAACCGCAGTCTTTAACGGGCGGATGGTCGGCTGCTTGATGACCGCTTCCCACCGACCCTTTCGCTTCCAGAACCACTGCTGAAAACCCCTATGTCTGCCGATGCCCTGACCATTCGGAATCTGGAAAAGACGTACGAAGGGGGGACACGTGCGCTCGATGGTGTTGATCTGGACGTGAAACAGGGATCATTCTTCGGATTGTTGGGGCCCAATGGAGCCGGGAAAACGACGCTGATCGGCATCGTTGCCGGGCTGGTCAACCGTACGGCTGGCGAGGTTCAGGTGTTTGGCGTCGACACCATCGCGCAGGTGAACGAGGCCAAAAAATTAATCGGCCTGGTTCCACAGGAATTCAACTTCAATCCGTTTGAAGCCGTCATTGATATCGTGATTCAGCAGGCTGGTTACTACGGCATACCCCGCAGCGTGGCGATTCCACGCGCCGAAAACTACCTGCAACGTCTCGGTCTGTCTGGCAAGGCCCATGATCAAGCCCGCTCGCTGTCGGGTGGCCTGAAAAGGCGATTGTTGATTGCCCGGGGCCTGGTCCATGAACCACGGCTGCTGTTTCTGGATGAGCCGACGGCGGGGGTGGATGTGGAACTGCGACGCAGCATGTGGGATTTTCTTACGGAGATCAACAGGGAAGGGACGACGGTCGTATTGACGACCCACTACCTGGAAGAAGCGGAACAATTGTGCGACGAGATTGCGATCATCAATCGTGGTCAGATTGTCGAACACACATCGAAGAAGAGTCTGCTATCGCGGTTGCACGTGCAAACCTATGTTCTGGATCTGGAGCGGGACCTGGAGGTGGCACCGGAGTTGCGGCATGGTCGATTCCAGTTGCTGGATCCCCATACGGCGGAAATTACGATTGGTCAGGGCGAAGACCTGAATGACGTTTTCCAGGAACTAAACGAACGTCAGATCAAGGTTCGCAGTATGCGGAACAAGGCCAATCGGTTGGAAGAACTGTTTCTGGAGATGATCGAGGCGCCATGCTGACCAACTCGGTTTCATTGGCTACCATTTTGCGGAAGGAAGTGATCCGCATTGTCCGGATCTGGCCACAGACACTGTTGCCTTCGCCGATAACCATGAGTCTGTACTTGCTGGTGTTCGGCCGTTTTCTGGGAACCCAGATCCGCAGTGTCGGCGAAGTGTCCTATCTGGATTTCATCGTGCCGGGCCTGATACTGATGGCCGTGATCACCAACTCGTATACGAATGTGGTGACCAGCTTTTTCAGTTCGAAGTTTCATCGCAGTGTGGAAGAACTGCTGGTTTCACCGACGCCCAACTGGGTCATTATTCTGGGCTATGTGATGGGTGGCATGGCCCGGGGCCTGGTCACGGGCGTGCTGGTGGTCTTGGTGGCTTTGTGTTTTACGCGAATTCAGATTGTCCATGGCGGCATCGCCATGGCCTTTCTGGTGTTGACCAGCTTTGTTTTTGCTCTCGCTGGTTTGACGAATGGTATCCTGGCCCGAAAATTCGATGATGTTTCCATTGTGCCCACCTTTGTCATCGCTCCGCTGACGTTTTTGGGGGGGGTTTTCTATTCCATCAATCAATTGCCGCAGTTCTGGCAGGTGGTATCTCTGGCCAATCCCATCATGCACATGGTCAATGGGTTCCGTTATGGCTGGCTGGGAGTGGCTGATGTCAGCGTGGTCTTTGGTGTGGCGGTGCTGACGGTCTGTGCGATTGGCCTGTTTCTGCTGAATCTGTTTTTGTTAAAAAAGGGTGTCGGTTTGAAGAGCTGATTTTTGTCCCACCGCGATGAGTAACGCTGGTGACGCCGAGCGAGTTGCCATTTTCGAAACCTGGATATCCCAAGTATTCCGCTCGGGCGGTCGCGGAACAAAATTCAATGGATTTTTCATTTGGGTTTGATAACCTTCTATCTCAAGATTCGCTTCGCAAACGGCGGTTTCCTGATGCGAAACGTACTGAGGCGAGTTGTTCCTGGTGAGGCCTGATCATGATTGATTTAAGCGAGAAATTTGAGAAGACGGACCAGGATAACGATCCCCTCGTCGAAAACCGTAGCCAGTTGATTGAGTATCTGGAAGCAGGTTGCAAACCGGGTGGGGATTACCTGCTGGCGCTGAACAGGAACAGTTCGTGTATACGTCCGGTGACTATGAGCCGGCCGATTATTACGCACCCGGCCAGGGCATCAGGGCGTTGCTGGAGGGCCTGGCAAGCTTTGGCTGGCAACCGGTCGAAGAAAATGGAGTCCCGATTGCCTTGCATCGTGGTGCCAGCAAGGTCACGCTGGAACCGGGAGGGCAAGTGGAGCTTTCCGGTGCACCCCATCGAAACGTTCACCAGGTCCGCCAGGAAACACTTGACTGGCATGCCGAACTGCGACAGGTGGTGACCGATCTGGGCCTGCGGTTCCTGGCGATTGGCCACCAACCCAAACACCGACGCGAAGATCTGCCGTGGATGCCAAAACAGCGCTATCAGATCATGCGGAACCTGATGCCGCGTCAGGGAACGATGGGACTGGACATGATGCAGGCCACCAGTTCGTTGCAGGTGACGCTCGATTTTTCCAGCGAAGCGGACATGGTCAAGAAGTTTCGGGTCGCACTGGCATTGCAACCGCTGGCCACCGCGCTGTTCGCCTATTCGCCACTTTCCCAGGGTCGGAGCAGCGGATTCCTGAGTCTGCGTGATCACATCTGGCATGACACCGATCCCCAACGGTGCGGTTCATTACCGTTTGTGTTTGCGGAGGGCATGGGTTTTGAACGCTATGTGGATTATCTGTTGGACGTGCCAATGTACTTCCTGATTCGGGATGGGAAGTACATTGATACGAAAGGCCAGTCGTTTGCGCAATTCTTGAGCGATGGTTTGCCCGCGTTGCCGGCTGAGCGTCCACGACTGAGCGACTGGATCCTTCATCTGACCACGGTGTTTCCGCAGGTCCGGTTGACCCGTTATCTGGAAATGCGAGGTGCCGATTCCGGCGAAATCCGCTCGCGCGTACCGGCGCTGGCCGCTCTCTGGGCCGGCTTGTTGTACGACGTGGAAGCGCTGGACACGGCTTGGCAACAGGTCAGCACCTGGACCGCCGATGAACGTCGTCAGCTGGAAACCCAAGTCGCGCGCCAGGGGTTTCAGACGCCATTTCGTGATGGCTGCCTGCTTGACTTGTGCCGCTGGATGGTCGACCTTTCAAGGCAGGGTCTGCAGCGCCGTGACATCGTGGATCAGCAGGGTCGCGATGAATCGGTCTACCTGAACCCGCTGCAGGAGGTGCTGGACGCCGGCCGTACGTTTGCGGAAGATCTGCTCGATCGTTTCCACGGGCAATGGAAGGGAAATATCGACGATGCCCTGTCGGATTTATGCGAGGAGACGCTGAATTGAGCAGTCGAAAATTGGTGTCGATCATGGATCCGATCGAATCGATCCGGCCTCACAAGGACAGTAGCCTGGCGATGTTGGTGCAGGCCCAGTCCCGGGGCTGGGAGATCTACGAGGCGGGACTGTCGGATATCTGGTTGAAGAATGGCACCGCCTTTGGAAATCTGACCCCCTTGAAGGTGGCGGACCGTACCGAGCACTGGTTCGAAAAAGGTGATGCCGAGATCATGCCGTTGCACCAGCTGGACGTGATCCTGATGCGAAAGGACCCGCCTTTCGATATGGAGTACATCTTCGCCACCTACGTCCTGGAGCGTGCGGAAGACGAAGGTGTGGTGGTCGTGAACAGTCCGCGCGGGCTGCGGGACGCCAACGAGAAGGCCTTTGTTGCCTGGTTTCCTGATTGCGTACCCCCCACGCTCATCAGTCGCAGCCTGGATGAAATGAGGTCCTTCCTGGCGGAGCACCAGCGCGTGGTCGTCAAACCGCTGGACTTGATGGGTGGGCGATCCGTCTTCGTGGCCGATGTGAATGACGGTAATAGCAATGTGATTCTGGAGACGGTGTCACAGGCGGGCACGCGCTTCACGATGTTGCAGAAATACCTGTCAGACATCAAGACGACTGGCGATAAACGAATCATTCTGATCGATGGTCGACCGGTTCCCTGCGCCCTCGTGCGAATTCCCGGCGAAGGCGATCACCGCGGCAACATGGATGCCGGGGCCGTGACCCGGGTTGAACCGCTGACCGATCGCGATCTCTGGATCTGCGAACAGGTTGCGCCGGTCCTGGTGAACAAGGGTCTGTTGTTTACCGGTATCGATGTGATCGGTGACTATCTGACCGAATTGAACGTTACCAGTCCGACTGGTATTCGTGAACTTGAGCGTGCGGGCAAGGTGCAAGTCGCCCAGCCGATGTTCGATGCCATCGAATCGAGGATGAATGAAAGCAGCGCAATACGGCAATGTTCACTATAGTGGCAATCATCCTGTTGGCGATATCGACGGCGTTGACGACATGATGGTCGAACCGATCTGGACCGGAAACCGGGCTCGCAACTTCAATTATCTGATCGCTTGCGCGGAAACGGGCGAGGCGCTGGCGATCGATCCCTGTGATTACCGGAAGTGCCTGACCCGAGCCAGCGAAAAAGGCTGGAATATCACCCAGGTGATCAATACGCATGAACATCCCGATCACATCGCGGGAAATGGCCAGGTCATCGCAGAGACGGGAGCCCGTTTGCTGGCTCACCGCGATGCGGGTTCATTGATCCCAGGTATTGATGCGGGCTTGCGGGCGGGAGACGTCGTTCACGTTGGTCGCTCGGTTCGACTGCGGGTCCTGGACACCCCCGGGCATACCATGTGCCATCTGGGGCTGTTGTCGGAAACCGATCCGCCCTGCTTTTTTTGTGGCGACACGCTGTTTAACGCAGGGGTGGGGCATTGCCGGATGGGAGGGGATCCGATTGCCCTGTACCGGACCGTGGCGACACAAATAGCCGGTTTGCCCGGTGAGACGCGTGTCTATCCGGGTCACGAGTATCTGGTCAATAACCTGGGCTTCACACTCGACCGCGAACCGGACAATATTCGGGCGGCAGATTTGATCAAGGAAGTTGGGCAGGACTACGATCCGGATCAGCCGCTGATCACAACGATTGGTTTGGAACGAGAGATCAACACCTTCCTGCGACTGACCAGCCCGACCCTGATCGATCGCTTGCGCACGTCTTTTCCAGACATGCCGGCCGATCCCGGCGAGCAACAGGTATTTCTGAACCTCCGCCGTCTACGCGACCATTGGTAGAACTGGCGGACAGTCTCCGGCCAACGGTTTGCCGTATCAATTTCGTTCAGGGTATCGGTCGTTGTTTGCCGATCACCAATGCAAGGCAGGTGGAGGCGGTCACCCAGTCAGACTTGCTGGAAGATCGTTCAGGAAACCGTCGATAACATCCCGGTTGACATGGGGCATGACAACGACGTGGGCAAACTGCTGCTTTGTTCCATCGATCGCCAGATTCATCGTGGCCAGCGAGTATTTCCGAACCAGCGGATCGCCAGGATGGCGGAAGTAGACGGTGTTCGAAAGCGGATTGGCGCGGACAGCCTGCAGTCGGGGAAACCGGGCATGCAACTGATTCAACAGGTAGCTCGTGTTTTGCAACATGGTCTCGGCGTCGGCAGCCTGTCGGGCCCGGGCCGATGATGTTGAGTAGTAAAAAAACTCCGCTGGCTTCACGGCGTCACGCGAGCAGGTAATGGTCCCCGGTACATGGTGGATATATTCTGGATTGTGAATGCGGCTAAACCGGTCGTTGAATTCGTCGTACGCTTGCTGCGTGGTAATGAACAACCCCGCCGGAGAAGCGAACCCGAAAAATTTGTGGCAGGAGATCGCAATGGAATCGTACCGGCTGGTTTCGTCGCATCCGTTTTGGTGGGCAACGAGGTTGGCACCCGACGTGTACGGTAGGTACCCGCCAAACAGGGCGGCGTCCAGATGCACGTAGCTGGGATGTCCCTGCAACCGGTCCTGGATTGCATCCAGATCATCGATGGCCCCCTTGAAAGTCGTCCCGACCGTCGCGACCACCAGCGCCGGAGTGGCAGTGTTTTCACGCAGTCTGATTGCCAGGTCGTTTGGATCCATTCCACCATCGGGCAGCGTATCGACGTTGATCCTTTCCAGTCCCAACAGGTCGGTCAGTATCTGCACCGAATAATGCGCCTCGCGAGTGAAAAAAACCTTGGGTAGCTGACCAGTTTTCCCCTTCAAAATCGTTCGGCCCATGTACATCCCGTGCATGTTGCTGTCGGTGCCACTGTGCGACAGGAATCCCCAGGTGTCATCGGTGGGAAACTGTAGCAGTTCGCCGAATGCGTTGATTGTTGCTCGCTCGAAATCATGCGTGTTGAACGGAAACGGACTCGTCTTGAAGGGATTGCCCACGTTGTTATGGGCAAACGTGTCGATACCACGTTCCGTCAGATGTCGCCGCCAGGCCAGGAACTCGGCTGGTGGGTCGTTCATGTTGACCGGATAGCCCAGCATCCGTTTCTTCATATGACCTGGGAGCATTGGCGATAAAGGTGAATCAGGCATATCGTCCTGTTCGGCGCCGATCATTCCCCATGGCAGCTGGCAACCGGCCGGAATCGACATCAGGCCCATGCCAGTGTGACCCAGAAATCTACGTCGCGATAACATTTTTTGGCCTCCTGAACGGGAGTAGAAAGTCGGGTCAGCTGTCGCGCTGTTATCAACCAGCGGCGGGCAAGAAAGCCTTCACGTGAGCAAGCCCATCAAGTCACTGGTTTACCGACTTCCAGGATGGCCTGTCAGCTGCAAAGTGAGTGCCGATAACCGCTGAACTCAAAGTGGCTGCCAGGCGGCAAGCGATTACCTGTTGTTTTCGAGTGTTCATGAGCTTGCATCCGCGCAGGCAACTTGGCGGCGATCGGAATAACGGAACCACTGGCTGCACGCTGTGCGGCTTCGCGCGCCCGGCGTGACAGGTCGGCGCGACGGGCATGGTTTACCATCGGGTAGCTATTGCTCAGCAGGTTCTTGACGAGCCATTTTGCCGTCGGCCGTTGGAACGGTTTTCGACGTGCCAAACAGATCGTGGAGATGCTGATCAGGCAGAGATTTGGTCAGTTTGGAGACCAGGACCGTCGCCGCAACAGAGACGATTTCTCCGATCGCCGTACAGGAGAAAGGGTTCACGGACTCCACATACAGCCGGGCGGCGATGCGGTGTAACCAACCCATTTCAAACCAGTCTGGGCTGAATAACGGAACATGCAGTACGGCAAACGTCACGAACCCGCCGATCAGTCCGGCGTAGGCGCCCAATCGAGTCACTCCCGGCCAGAACGCACCAATGATCAGAGGGCCGGCAAAGGCCGCCAGCATGCCACCGGTTCCGATCCAGATGATCAGGGCGATGTTGATTTCCATCAGCGACCAGGCCAACCACATGCAGATGATCAACGTCAGGATGGTGGTGACGCGGCTGATGGCCAGCACGCGTTGGTCCAGCTTTTCCGCAGAAGGTGGATTGGTAAGGCGCGGAACGATGGTGCGGCGGTACAGATCATTGGCGACGATCTGTGACGCGGCGATGACCAGTCCATCTGCCGTCGACATGATCGCCGCCAACACGCCGACGCCGATCAGCGCGGCCAGCCACGGTGGGAATAACGCGATGAACAGGCTGGGCAATGCCTGATTTGGATTGGCTCCCTCCTGCAGCAGCGCGTCTCCCAGCACCGCGCGAGCCAATAACCCACCGACGCCGATCGTTGCCAGCGTCAATCCTGAAAAAAACGCGAGTTTGACAAATGACCACTGCTGTTGCTCGTCGTTCAACGCCCACAACTTGTTGCCGATATGCGGAAGCAGTCCCAAGGGTACGTGGGCCAGAAAAATTGCCACGATTGACCACCAGGAATGGTAAAGCGGTGTGGACGGGTTCAGAGCCCGCACCAGATTCGGATCCAGGACCATTAAACGATCGCGGACACCGCTGAAACCGCCTTCCACGCCGGCACCGAATAGAAACATCAGCACGACCATGACCGCTAACAGCAGCATCAGGAATCCCTGGATGCCATCGGTCAGGATATCAGCGTGAGCCCCGCCCAGGGAGACGTAAACCAGCAGGACCGCGGACGTGATCGCCAGAGCCCAGAACGGCGCCAGTCCCAGCATCGTGGCAAAAATGACGGTTCCGGAAACCAGTTGACCTGCGAGGTAGACCAACAGCACCAGCGAAAACAGTGATGTCATCACTCGAATGCCCTCGGACTGGTATCGATCCCCCAGGTATTCCGGTATCGAACGATTACCAAACCGGTTGCCCGCAACGGAAATCAGTCGCATCGAAATCAAGACGCCGAAATAGACGCCGGCCGGGTACAGCAGGTTGCTCCATTGCGACGCGAATCCCCAGCGGTATGCCAGCGCTGGTCCACCCAGAAATGTCGCGCCACTGGCCGTCGTTGCTGCAAATGCCAAGGCCAGAAAAATCGGTCCGTACGATCCACGAGCGGTGGCAAAGTCGTCGGCGTGTTGAACTCGCCGTCGTCCGATAAAGCCGAGTGCCAACATGCCAGCGATATAGACGATCAGGAAAATCCACGACCATGCAATCAGACTCATCGAATTCCTCTTGGCCAGTCTGAACGGTCTCGAGATCGAATGCCCTGACGTTTTTGATGTCGCTCGCGGCAACAGCCTCCAATTCGCCTGGGCCCTGATCATCATCTGGAGCATGTCAGTTGGGTTCGCATCCACAACGTCGAATGAGATGGAGGGGTTGGCAAATGGCAGGGATGACTGGCGTATCGATAAGCCCGTCATGAGTGTGGTTGGCGAAGCGGACGCCGATTGGTTTCATGCTCCATGTTGTAGCAAAAACTACAGATCATTGAATGTCCGGTCCAATGCAGCGATGCCATGGAACGCTCAGGAAGGATTCTGTTCCGGCGGAAGACCCTCGGGAGCTGGTAAATCCAGTTTTGGTTTCTCTTGGTGGCGAAAAATCGGGCCCCAGTGGCGGAGCTTGGCGTTGACCTCCATCGCCGCGATCAACAGCACGATCAGACTGTAAATGAACAACGTATACAAGATACCGTCAGCCATGGCCTGATGTTCCGAATTGCCGGCCGGAAACAGCGAGGCCTTCAGCAGTACGCCCAGATGCGCATTTCTGATCAACACTTCGATCACCACCGTAAACGAGTCGTTTGTGTTCATGCCGATCACCTTGGCGATTCCATACGTCAGCCACAAGGCGATGATCGCGAACAGCGTCAACACCAGCGGTGACAGCCAGCCATAGTTCCAGACGTTCAATCGTCCCGCTCCCATGGCGGCGATCACCACGGCCAATAACAGGACCACACTGAACCAGACACAGAACCAGGCTACCCGTGGGGCCACCCTGGGTGCCAATCGGAAGAAGACCATGCCCAGAACCAGAGGTAGCAACATGCAGAATACGACTTCGCCAAGAATCTTGCCGGCCGGCATCGAGAAGTCGTCCGGTAACTCGCTGGCTGCAAACGTCTTCAACACGAATACGGAAGTGAACAGGCAAGACACCGTGCAAACTGCCGTGGCAGATACCGACAGCGCGACGTTTCCTTTTCCAACGAATGTAATCAGGTTGGAAAACAGACCGCCAGGCAAGGCTGCGACCAGAATCATGCCGACGGCCACGCCGGTCGGCAGTGGGAATATCATGGTCAGCAGCAAGGCCGTGAGCGGTAATCCAAGGGTCTGCATGACGAGCACCAGCAGAATGCCCTGCGGAGATCTCGCTACTCTCCGAAAGTCCCCAACCCGCAGCGTAGCGCCCATGCCAAACATGGCAAAACACAGCAGCGAGGCTGACAATCCATACTCAAACCAGGCGTAGTCCCAATTCATAGTTGACCAATCGTGCTGCCAGTGCCGTGTCGATGCCAGCAACGGCGGGTTATCCCAGGACAATCGTATGACACTTCAGACGCGAACGCGACCAGCATTTCAGCGGCTGCCGCCAGCTTTCAATTGATAGAACGCAGGCAACCTGCTTGTCCAGACAGGAATTGCCCGTTCGGCAGATTCGAATCCGAATGACAACTGAAATTTTCAATGGCACACCGGTCTTCACCGGAACTAAGCCCACGGAATTCGGCGCAGGGCCGGGAGGCGACGTGCTGCCGGAAGTGCAGTGCTTCCGTTGCTGAGCACCAGAGCTTTCCCAGCAGGCTTGAATTGGCGATCGGCAAATACAACAGCAGGTTGTGGAGTTGCCGTTCACGCGGAACTGACTTTTCTGTAGTTAATCTGCCTCGTGCCGCGTCGAATTTGGGTTTTGGATGATGGACGAAACGCTGCGATTCTGGACAGGTGACGATGGCGTTTTATGAGTTTCGATTCTGCGCTTTTTTTCTGACCATACTTGTCATTTACTGGTCGCTGCGCAAAAACCGGTGGCGCAAGTACTGGTTGTTGGCTGGTAGCTATTTTTTCTACGCCGCCTGGGATTGGCGATTCCTGTCGTTGATCCTGTTTTCCACACTGGTCGACTATATGGTTGGCATGGCCTTGACCAGGACCGACAGCCCAGCCGGTCAGAAAGGGTCTGTTGATTGCCAGCCTGGTCGCCAATCTGGGGATGCTGGCGTTCTTCAAGTATTACGGGTTCTTCGTGGAATCGGCGCAGCAACTCTTTGATTTGCTGGGATTGCCGATGAAGACCGACACGCTGCACATCATTCTGCCGGTTGGAATCAGTTTTTATACGTTCCAAACACTCAGTTACACGATTGATGTCTACCGCCGGAAAATCGAACCCACGCGTCAGCTGATTGACTTTGCCCTTTACGTCAGCTTCTTTCCCCAACTGGTCGCCGGACCGATCGTCCGTGCCCGCACGTTCCTGCCGCAACTGGATCAGATTCGAGCCTGGAGCTGGACACGTGCCCACGCGGGAATGCAGTTAATCACCATCGGCCTGTTCAAGAAGATCGCCATCGCGGACCGGATGGCCGGTTACGCCGATCCGGTCTACGCCGATGTCGGTCAGTACGATACCGGAGCGTTATGGTTGGCGGCCGTGGCATTCATGATTCAGGTCTATTGCGACTTTTCAGGTTATTCCGACATGGCGATTGGCACAGCCAATCTGCTGGGTTATCGGCTGACGAAGAATTTCGACATGCCCCTGGCGGCTCGTAACATCTCTGACTTTTGGCGGCGCTGGCATATATCTCTGTCCAGTTGGGTCCGCGACTATGTTTATTTTCCGTTGGGCGGCAGTCGTCACGGGGCCTGGGTCACCTGTCGCAACCTGATCGTGACGATGACCCTGGTCGGTTTCTGGCATGGAGCCGCGTGGCGATTCGTTCTGTTTGGTTTCCTGCACGGGCTGTTGATTTCTCTGCACCTTGGATTCGGGAAATATTGTCGGGCTCGGCCAACATGGCAACGGGCGATGGAATCCGTGTTGGGTTCGATACTGGGCAATGTGGTAACCGTTTTGCTGTTCTGCACCACGTTGGTCATCTTTCGCGCTCATTCCGTGTCCGACGGTTTGCTTATGCTGTCTCGCATGTTTGTGCCCGCCGATGGATTCGGAGTACCGATGAACGAACGAGCCTTCTGGATGCTGCTGCTGGTGTTGATCGTCGCCCATTTCATCGGCCACCAACGGGCGTTTTTTGGACGGCTGGTGGACTGGATTCCGTCACCGGTTCGCGGCTTGGGCTATGCCAGTATCGTCACCGCGGCGATGGTGCTTTCGCCCGAAATCGATCAGGCTTTCATTTATTTTCAGTTTTGAATCATGCATTTGACACCCGCCGCTGGCTCAACGCCTGCAGAATCGCACTGTCGACGACGAGCCAATCATCGCAACGATTTCATCTGGTCGATCGTCATGCTGATCGTGCTGCAAGTTGGTTTGGCGGTAGCTATCAAGACCGGCCTGGTCAATCTGGAAGATACAACCAACTTTGCCAGCAAACTGAGATATTTCAAAAAACAACTGGCTGCTTCTCCTGAAGATGTGGTCGTCGCACTGGCGTTTGGAAGCTCGCGCGTGATGAATGGATTCAACGCGGGCGGTTTGGCGGAACAGCTGGGCGAACGCACGGGCCACCAGGCCCTGGTTTACAACTTTGGTGTTACCGGCAGCGGAAACATCTATTCCCACCTGTCACTGGAACGAATCATCGACGAGGGCATTCGACCTGATCTGGTCTTCGTGGAGGTGTATCCGGGTTTTCTGGTTCCCAACTCGGAATCGGAATGGTTCAAGGCCAACGAGCTGAGATCGAAGAACTTTGAAAATACGCAACGCTACGGAATCGAATCGGTGTCCAGGCCCTGGTACAGCGAATGGCTGGCGTCTTGGCATACCTATCGATTCAATATCCTGAGTTGCATTGCGCCCAAGCTGTTGCCCATGAGACTGCGTGAAAACTGGGCGGTCGAAGCCGATGCTTTCGGCTGGGTTGCCGTAGATCGTGGTTTGGATCGACAGCTTTGTGAAAAACAGATTCAGAGGTTTGCCCAGATTGCTGATCCCTATCATATAGGCGGACACTCGTGTCAGGCGCTGCGCGATACGCTGGTCCTGTGCAATCAGCTTGGAATCCAATGCGTATTGATCTGGCTACCGGAACCAGAAGGCATTCGCAAGAACTACCGGCCGGAAATTGTGCCCGGCATCGAATCGTTTCTGGCTGATCTTAGACGTGAGTATAAGTTCGAGACCGTCATGTCATGGGACTGGGTCCATGACGGCGGCTTCTATGACAGCGCCCATCTGAATCGGCGTGGCGCGGAAGAATTTACCCGCAGGCTGGCCAAGCGCGTTACCGAGTCCAAAGGCATTTCCGTTGCCGATCGCCTGTCTGTCAATTCGTTGCCCAGTCGATCGGCGGGAAGGCGATAACGACTGGCTTCGAACTGGTTTGATTACTTGATGCGAATTGAGTCCCTGAACTTCCTTACGTCAGCTTCGCCTGCCGCCTTTTCGGCCAGAACATCGGCAGTATAGACCGTACCCTCATGCACAAAAATAAACGCCAGGCCCTCAAAGCCTCGGTGGTTTTCATCGTCGTGACTGACGGCAGCATACTTCAACAGGCGGCCCGGAATCCCGTTAAGGGTCTGATTGTCAAAGGAAGTAGCTTTTCCGTGTGAATTCTTCAAGACTCCAGCCTTGGCATTGTCGAATAACGTCTGTTCATCTGCGAACCGCTGAACAATTTTGGAAAGTTTCGTACTGCTGATCGAGTACTGGGCGGACTTGCTGCTATAGCTCTTGATCTTTGTAACGACAGTTCCGGCAATGGTCTTGTCCCGCGTCTCGGAGTCCGTTGGCTTGCCTGGGAGCATGGCATGCAGAACACCGTCAGCGGTGGTCACTCCTTGCCAATCGTCCCGGGGGGTGGAGATACCTGAAAACAGAATTACCGTCGCAATGACCAAACAAGAAACTTTCATGATTCTCACCTTGAAGAAAAACCGACCAAATGAGCCCAACAATCCAACCGTTCCAGGCACATTGTAGGTGTTAGACGCCGATTATTCAGCCCAACAGCATTCGACGCGCGGCCATCACGTCGTTTTGACCGAAAATGCATATTTGATGGCGCGGTCGTCTTAGTCCCCAGATCCCACCACGGTTACTTGTATCACTGTTGTTCTCAACTAGATTGAACAGGTCGGAATCACGTGATTCGTTTCGTAAACAGGCAGGCGGCATTTCCATGGCCAAGATTGAAATGAAATACCAATTTACTTTTCCGATGAACCCGGGCATCGCGGTGCCTTTATGGACGCTATTCGCCTGTTTTTTTGTGATGCCTTTGATGGCCCAGGAGTCGTCGGGACCGTCGTTGGGAACTGAGCTGGAAACGGCGCCGGCGGAGGCAGGGCTTGCCAATTACCCCAATGTCCTGATCGACGTTTCCGAGCGATTTGTCTCGGCAGGCATTTCCGTTCCACTGAATAGCTGCGATCCGATTACCGATTGTATTGTGGGTGCTTCGATTTCCGGTCAGGGCCAAACCATCGGTGCGATGACCACCAGCCTGGCTTCGAATGCGAACCATGCAGCAATTCAGCTCAACGTCAACGGCAACACCTACACCTCAACTGTGGGAACGCAAAGGCGCGTCAAGTTCCGGTCTCGGGGCACCATCGCTTTCACCGCCCAGCGAACTCTGATGTTCGACAAGTATGGATTCACAGGCAGTACGACCACAAGTTGTGCGCGGTCGGACAATCGGCTCCAGTGCGTTTTTGAACCGCGGTCGAAACTGGTTCGTCACATCGCTTCCCGCCAGGTGCAAAACAAGAAACCGGAAGCCGACCAGGAAATCGCACAACACACGGCGGCCCAAGCCAGGCAGCAATTGCAGGATGATTCCCAGAAAGTGATTGATGAGGCTAACGCAGCTTACAACCATAATTTTCGACAGCCGTTGGAAGCCAAGGGTCGATTTCCGCAGTATCTGGATTTCTCCACGGTTAACCGGGAATTGCGCGTCAGTCTCCTGAAGGCGGCACCGGGACAGCTCGGCGCTGACCTCCCGGCACCCGAATTCAAACTCCAACATGATATCGGCTTCCGAATGCACGAATCGGCGTTTAATAATTTTGCCGAATCACTGCTGGCCGGGCATACACTGACCGACGACGAGTTGAGAACCGAGGTGGTTAAATTCCTGGTGTTGGTGCGACATCAGGAATACGAGCTGAGTGGGGAAGACCAGGACTGGTCGGTTACGTTTCCGGATCAGAAACCCATCTCGGCCGAATTTCGTGATGATCAATACCAGATTGTGATTTCTGGTGAGAAGTGGACCGCCGGCGACTGGGAAGTTGATGCCCTGGATATCAAAATCAGGTATCGACTGGAGCAGACAGATTCAGGGGTCAAGCTTGTCCGCGATGGTGATATTCAGATTGAATCGCCAAAACCACTACCCCTGGCCCAGCGGATGTCACCCAAGCTGGCGATTGCCAAACGCGTGATGGCCAGCAAGTTGAACCATCTGTTTCCCGAACAGATAGAACCACAGGGCCTGGTTGTGCCCGGACCCTGGAAAAAGGTTGGTGCCATGCCGGTGGCCGACATGGTCGCAAACGACGGATGGTTGGAAATCAGCTGGGCGATGGCATCGCAAGCGACTCAACCGGCCTTTCCTCCGGGCGGTATGATACCGACTCCGGTTGGTTTACCCAATAATTAGTTTTTTCATGGATACTTGCAGTCCTTCCTGCTTCCCGATCCGATACACGCGCTTCGGGTTGATCGACTGGCATACGGATACTCGGATCAACACCAACATGAATTCATACGTGGGCGAAACGAGCCGAGTGTACGTGTAGGTGGGAATTGGCAGCTTCAAGATGGGAAACCAACCCGGCAGCATAAACCTTCCAAGTGCGACTACCATGTAGAGCGTGCGAACTCGCTCGCTTCGCAGCACCGCTATTCGGAATTCCGTTGAACCTGGTCCTTGATCGTCATGCATCGGGTCAAAAGCCGATTTCAAAGACAGGTGCTGGTTCAAACCAGCAGGATATGCTGCTAGTATCCTGCTATGAATTTCCACCCACGAAGACTTGTCGGTGCCCGGCGTCCAGAAAACGTACTGCTTTTCATCGCGTTGTTAATCCTGATGGGGTGCGGGAAGCATCCTGAATCGGAAACGGTCAAGTCGACACCACCTCCGGAAACAGCGACACCGATCACGCCCAAACCAGCGACAAGCTCGGTGGATTCCAATCAGGAATCGAACGCCACAGACCATTCGACCATAGCGAACGATTCGACCATAGCAAACGATTCGACGACCACGAAACGTCCGATCGGCCCTGTCAGGCGAACGGAGCCGAAAGAGCCAGCGGTCAAGCCATCGATGTTTCTGGAGGCTGCGCTGCAGGGCCAGCTGGAAACCATTCGGCAGGCAATCGATGAAAAAATCAACATCGACACGTCCGACGACCAGCAACGCACCGCATTGATGTTTGCTTCCTTCAACGGCCACACGCCCGTGGTGCGGCTACTGTTGGAACAGGGCGCGGCGGTCGACCGTCGTGATGCCGCCGGTCGGACAGCTTTACTGTTCGCCGCCACCGGTGACAACGTTGAAACCGTCCAGTTACTGCTTGATTCCGGCGCTGAAGTTAATGTGGTTGATCGTCTGGAGGGATTCACCGCCCTGATGCACGCGGCAGCGGAAGGACATGTTGGCGTCGTACAGTTGTTGTTGAAACGTGAAGCAGACACTTCCATTGCCGATGTCGACGGCGATACGGCGCGGGATTTTGCCGCCCGGAATGGCCATGCCCAGGTCGTGAAGTTGCTCTCGAATTGAAGGATGCCTTCGATCTCTCGACCATCCGCCTGACCGTTACATTTTGACAGACGTTACGTCGTCAAGATGCCCCAACCGTTACCTGCCTCAAAGTCGCCGTATTCGGATTGTCTAGACAAACACGTGTTTGCGGCAACACGGTTTGAAGCTGGATTAAAGTCACAACCGAATTATTCATTGCAGGCCGAGCTTGCTCGGGTTGATGACGCTGCCAGTTGGCAAGAACGTTTGGACGATGGATTCAGAATGCTGGGCAAATTAGTCTATCGATGGGCTGTCGCCGCTTCCGCGATCGTGATCGTCGCAAATACCGGCTGTTCGCTGAAACAGTGGCGGGACAACGGATTCAAAGTGGGCCCCAACTACTGCAAACCGGTGGCGGACGTGGCTCCCGACTGGATCGATGCCACCGATCAGCGAATCAGTCCAGAGTATACGGACGGTTCCAACTGGTGGCTGGTTTTTGATGATCCGATTCTGGACGAGCTGATCTTTGAAGCCTACAACCAGAACCTGACGCTCCGCGAGGCCGGCATGCGGGTGCTGGAAGCGCGAGCGCGACGCGGAGTGGCGGCTGGCAACCTGTTTCCACAGGTACAAAGCCTGGATGCCAACTACTCTCGCAGTCTGCTGAGCCTGAACACGGCCAACACGCCGCCGACTTTGAACCGATCCTTTGATAACTGGGCTACTTCGGCCAACCTGTTGTGGGAACTTGATTTCTGGGGTCGTTTCCGGAGGGCGATCGAGGCGGCCGATGCCAGCCTGGACGCATCGGTGGAGAATTACGATGACGTGTTGACTTGTCTGTTGGCCGAAGTGGGCGCCACGTACGTGAACATTCGGACGCTGCAGCAACGACTGCAATACGCCCTGAATAACATCGAAATCCAGCAAGGCACTCTGGCCATTGCCGACGCCCAGTTCCAGGGTGGAGCCGTTTCCGCCGTTGACTTGAGACTGGCCGAGCTCAGTCTCGCGCAAACTCAGGCTTCGGTACCGGTCTTGAGGGCGGCCCTGCGGCAACAAAACAATCTGCTCTGTTTCCTGCTTGGACGCCCACCGGAAGATCTGATCCCGGCGCTTGGTGAAGCGCCCATTCCGACAGCGCCTCCGACCGTGGCCGTGGGGATTCCCGGCGACCTGTTGCGGCGGCGCCCGGATGTGCGCCGCGCCGAAAGAAACGTGGCCGCGCAGAGCGCGGTCATCGGCATCGCGGTTTCCGACCTGTATCCGCGCATCGCCATTGCCGGGACGATCGGATGGCAAGCCCAATCCGTGGGGGCTCAATTTGTGCCAGACGGCAATTTTGGCGTCATTGCACCCGGGTTGAGCTGGGACGTGTTGAACTATGGTCGTCTCGTCAACAATATCGACGCCCAGAAAGCAGCCTTTCAGGCCCTGGCGCTGGCCTACCAGAACGCGGTGTTGAACGCGAATACCGAAGTGGAAAACAGTATCACCAGCTTCCTGAATTCCCAGGAACAGACCGAATACCTGTCGGATGCGGTGGAAGCTGCGGCGGACGGCGTCCGGATTGTTACCGATCAATACGAAAACGGAGCCATCAATTTCAATACCGTCTTCAATCTGCAGGAATCACTGGTGGCCCAACAGGACGCCTATGCTGTCGCTCAGGGTGATATCGCGCTGGGGTTGATCGGAATCTACAAATCGCTCGGTGGCGGTTGGCAGATTCGCTGTAATGACGGAGAGGTGCCGATCAACTTCGCAACGGCCGTTTCCAGCGAGCTGGAGCAGACCGAGGAGCCTGACCGTCCCATGGTTGAACCGGACGTGGACGCAGACGAAGTTGCCAACGAATCCGCAGAAGGAGCGTGATTATGAATTTGTTTCTTGTTTTTTTTGCCGGCGGCCTGCTTGTGTTCGAGCTCGCTGCCTTTTCGTTGGGCGATACCTGGATCGAGCGTTTGCTTGGCAACGGCATCCCGGACTGCATCGATCGAACGTGCGACGATTACTGTCCCAGACAACTGCCGCATGTCCGGCCCGTCTGTAAAACGCAAAGCGACGATTTCACAAGGAAAAAAGTGCCCTGTGTTCGCGCCGTCAAATGCTGCACTGATGATGATTATTGCCCCAAGTCACTGCCCCGCATCCAATGTCCAGACCGTGGTCCCCATTCCGTTGGTCGGTACGATCTTCCGCCTGCACAACACAATCTTGGACACCATAATTCAAGCTCAACGCGCAAGCGATTGCAGACCGACAGATCCCATCGTTGAATTGTCTTTGCCGCGAGCTTGTAACATCGCGCAGAGCAATTTCGGAATAGCTCGGATCGGATCCATCGCCAGATCTCAATCGCCAAAGTAGATCGATTGGCCATGAAGCCTGGTCAATCGTGGCGGCTGCCAGCTTCCGATTCGGACGGCGGTACTGCGTCGTCCCAGTTCCGTCCGGTTGATCTGATGCGGCGTTCAGCGGCAAGCCACCTACAATGTTTTCCGTTCAGCCTGCTCCAAAATGCCAGGAAAATCCGCCACCCAACCAGTAACTTTCGATCGAAGCGGCTGACGCACCCAGTTGCTGGCTGTTCTTGAACATGCCACCCGCAAAAACATCCAGGTCCACCCCGGGTAACAGATTGGGGATGCCGATACCGGCCGAAATTCGGTGCTTCGCAATCGCGGCAAATTGGGCCTGAATGTATTGGATAGCATCCACTTCACCGGGCGGCGTGATGCCCCCGATCGAGATCCCCGGATCCTTCTTGATCGGATTTTCCGCCCACACGTAACCGGCCCGCAGTTTACAGCGACCGGCATCGTACTGCGTACCGAATTGAAGCGCGAGTTGATCGTCGAAGATGTCCTGAAAAAAGGTCGCGTCGCCGTAGAATCGATAAACAACGTCGGCAGCCAATAGCAATCGTCCACTCAGAAAACTCTGGTCGGCGATGCCGATGCCGACACTGGCGGGCAATTGCAGAGGCAGATCTTCCGGCAACGTGACGTTGCCGTTGAACAGTTCCAGCACGATGGCGTCGGAGTAGTTGAAATCTTCTTCAGTATGACAGTAGGCGCCGATCGATCTTCCGGATGGCAGTTCGTAGTTCAATCCGAACGTTGCTCGCACACCATAGTCTGGCGTATTCTTGGACGTGCCGGTGAAGGGTCCGTCCAGCGTGCTGAGCCCAATGCCAAAACCGGCACCGGCAGTGAGTCTGTCAGTCAGGTTGAATCCGACGCTGGGAATGACCTCCAACACGTAAAATGACGAAGCGGTCCCGTTACTCTCGGGGGCGCTGGACACATCGAAGCTGGCACCTGCAGCGGAAACCAGTGCCACCCCAGCAGTAATCCGGCGCCCATACGCGTCGAAGTCCTGTGACACGCCGATATTCCCGACCACGATGCCGGGGCTGGAAGATTTCGCCGAAAACGTGTCGATTCCGGGCAACAAACCCCCTTCGTGAGAAATGTTGTACGTATTCTCGAGCCATCCACCCGAGAACGAAAAATGGGTGCCCGAATACTGTCGCAGCGTCGCGGGATTCCCATGCAGCGCCGAGATGACGTCCTGTGGTTGAGTAATGCTGACACCGCCCATACCGCCCGAGGCCGGCATCATCGTGTTGCCTAATTCCGTGCCAAAAGTCTGTGCGTTGGTACGCATGGGGATCGACGCCAACCAGCAACAAGCAAAAGCTGTCAGCAAGAGAATGCGAATGCTGAATGCCGTCGAATTCATGGTATTCCATTTCTTGGGAACATAAGAGCATTTGCGCGCCAAACCAGTATTTTCATCGGGTGATTCCGATTTTTCGGGTGAGGCAAAATATCAAGGTGGATGAAATCTTCGCAGGCCGTCCTGCCAAGCTTTGCCCAGCCAAGGTCGTTTCCCCGGGAGCACGCCGCTAGCAATTGAGATTGATTCAATGGAGATTGAGTCGAAAAAGGAGGCGCGTCAGACGCAGACAAGTTCGGGCAAGTTGATTATTCACAGATCAACGAGCCTGAGTATGGTCGGTTGCGCTATGTGGTTACCTTTGCGACGCGTCAGTTGATCTGCCCCCAGTTTGCTATCGCCGCCAACCCGCTTAGACACGCAACCCATCACCGGACTTCTTGAACAGAACATCTGAGCATCGGCTCGACCGCAACGGTTAAGGAATTCTGCAAATGGCTACGCGTAACCAAGCTCAGCCACCACTCTTCATTCACGCGATGTCAAATCTCTAGTGGTTTTGTGTCGGTTTGTACGCCAGACAGATGGATTCATTAAGTCCATCGGACCATACTGCGAATTCATGTCCACCATGAAGTGTCCTGTTGTTGACCTGGACATCGGTGGACCGGAGCCAATTCTCAAGGCGTTTCATATAGCTCCGCATTCCCTTGGGTTCACGTGATCCTGCACGAAAGTAAAAACCCACATCCGATAAATCTGAGTCCGGTTCCGTGTCAAAACGGGTGACTGGCCTGCCAGCAATCGAGAATGCAAGAATGGTTCCATAAACACCGGGATGCCGGATTCCAATCGAAGCGGCAAATGCGTGTCCGCATGAATATCCAAAAACGGCTGATCGATCCCTGGCGTGTTTTATGCCAATCAATTTGGTGGCCCAATCCACTACCGTGTTTACAAAAAAAACTCGTGCACCTTGAAATGGGAATCATCTCGGCCGATCACGTATTCCGCATTGCGAAGCTCGGTCGAACAGTCCACCCCAACGAACCAAAAGCAATCGGCTCCGATTGCGTCATAGAATTGTTGAGCAAACGCTCCGGTACTTTGACCGTCTGAGCAATAGACCACAATGTCATCAGGCTCTGCACGCTCCTTTAGCGAGTACAGAGCTACCCCGCGAGTGGAATTGCCAAATGACAATCGTTCATGTTGGCTAAGAATTTCGATTGCGGCCTCCACCAAGACGCGGACCGTCAATGGCCACCCGCCAGGCGCGGATGGTTCTCCATTTCAAACCAACCGCTTCGCGTGCTCGGGTGCATCGGATGGTACAAGACAGCCGCTTCGCGGCGTAGTTCTCGAATGTCAAAAACGTGGGGCATGATTTCTCTTTTGAATACCTGTTTGTTCAAAAGGGACCAGCATGCTGACGTTCAACAATCTACCAACGCCCAGCGATTATTTCAAAGGAAAAGGGTGTCGCCAGCTGATCGAAGATCGGCAACGGGCCGGCCAAGCCAAACGGACCGTTGCGGCGGCGAGCTGGAATTGATCGCGACGACCCGCGCCGATCATCGGTTGACCTGGCGGAAGGCCATTTCACCGCGAGGCCCACCATGCGATTGATGCAGAGCCAACCATCGGATAAGACAAAAACGAGCCAGGGATTGGTTGCGGCGAGCGTCTGCGCTGACCCCTTAGCGAATATCGAAACGGCCGTCCAGCCAGTGCAACGTCGTCATGTCCGGGACGGGATTCCCATCGACGACGGTTGGGGCCAAACGGAGCGTCCGATTTACTGGGCCAGTTCGACGCTGCCAGGGCCATCGTCTCACAGTCAAACCCGGTCCACTGCGAAGCAGAAACCAACGGAGCAATCGGCGTCGGTATGAGTAACGCCTGGTTGGAAGAGCAAGGACTGATTCGCTTAGAAGCACTTTGGGCCGAGCTTGCTCCACTTCGACGAACCGCCGGATGCAGACCCGCATGTCAGGTGGTGTGGGGAGGGTCATCCGAGAGGATGGCCCTGACCCGATTCATCCGCGATCCCGGAGCCGTTGTTCGTTTCTGCCATTCACAAATACGCCTGCCACAATTATCGAATCTTTTGTGACGGTAAAATAGACAACGGCAGCGAATCGTTTCAATCGGCATGCTCGATAACCCGTGTGGTCCGAGGCAAAGGAGTCTGGGCGAGATTCAATAATCGTTAAGGCGTCAAAAAATTCTTTTTCGAATTCGGTCCCAAGCCCATCACGTCGTTGGTCATACCATTCAATGGCAGAAAGTATATCGTCGTAGACTTCGGGACGGCTTATGACACGCATCTATTTACGTGCATCTCGAAGTTTTTGCCGCAACTCGTCAACAGTTAGAGCACTATCCGGATTCTTTCGGTGCTGTTCCATTCGCCGATCAAGTTCGGCGTGTTGTTCGGGATTTAGAGTAATTCCCGCTTCCTGCGGCATTTGATCCCAGACAGCTTGGACAATTCGGATCTGTTCGTCGATAGGCAACGCCGAAATACTCGAAATGATTTGGTCGTTGGTCATTGTGCTAACGAGTAATGTTGTGACGATGAATTGATTGTACTCAACAATGTTAGACTGGTCCAGCAATACGGCTGTTGACTAAGCGGGATAACGAATTGCGATCTATCCGAGTAGGGAGTAAAAAAATACTCAGGTTGAAATTGTGTTTGACGACAACACGGATAGATCGTGCGTTGAACTCTGTCGCCCAACGAGCGGGTTGGAAGTGCGGTCGATGGCCACGGTTTCGCCTTGGGGCGGCTTCTCATGCCCTTTGCGAATTCTATCCGACGGGGGTCTTTTCTGCCAGTTTTCTTCGCTGCCCGGCCAGTGTCTGTACCAGTCGGGACGCCAGGGTGAGTCGAAAACGTCACGCCACCAGGGACGCTCGATCATTTGAATCGCCTGCAGGCTCCAGCGGCGGATGAACTCGGCCAGCGACAGTGTGATGGGAACCTGGGCCCGCTCGTTTACCGGCTACCCCCTTCTCAGTGTTACCGACCGATCACTGGCAGTTGATGGACGTCGATTGGTATCAACGAACCGGCACGCGTCCATGCTATCCAGCCTCGTTGTCGACTGAAGGGCTGCTGCCGTCATTCTGCTCTCCCCCAGTTCGCCGTCGCCGCCGTTTACCCTTTGGGGTTTGGCGGCAGCGGCGAATTGGGGGCACCAACAGCCAGGGCCGGTTCGTGCTTAACACGGTCGGCCTCTCCCGCGTCATTGCCTGCGCGACCGCACCGCTGGAGACCTGCTGCAATCCGCCACCCGCAAC
>CAWKOT010000007.1:0-293120 GCA_963851305.1 Pirellulaceae bacterium
TCCCGCAATCTACGCCAATTCTTGAAGGCCGATTTATTGCGGAATGTATTGGGTAAGTTGTTGATTGCATGTTGGTGGCAAAGCTGCGTCAACCTGATGCCCGAAGGATCAACGTCCCAATTGTAACAAACCCCAAATTGAACACAATGAAAAGTACGCCAAACCAGTGCAACCAATCACGTGCCACGCCCTGTCGGACATCTTGCCAAAGGCTACCCATCGTAGCCATCAGCAACACGAACTGAGTAAAAACTAAATCAAATCCCACGACCAGTGAAACAACGCTTGCCAAATGAAACGTCGTGAACAATCCGAAAGTCAACCACCATATTTTCCCAAATCGTTTTGCGACAAACACGGTTACTGTGATCCAAGCAGCCGCAATAAGTATTCGAATGATTACCGGAGTCCAAAAGTAGAACTGTTGATATTGAAACGAAAACCCATCAAAATATGCGAGGGTCATGTAGAGGCAACGTTCAATTAGATAAAAAATGGTAGAAATGGCAGATAGCGCTAACAACCAATGCCCCGGATGTTGCAAAGTCCGCTTATGGCAAAGGTAATTGACGGCAAGAAATAGGCCGCCCGCAAAGGCCCAACCTTCGAATAGAGCCGCGGAAGTAATCAGTATGCTTTGTTCAAAGTCTAAACCTACCGCATCCGCCCCATGTGATTTAGCCCCCACCTGGTATAGCTGTATTTCCCATCCCCGAATTCCGGCGAACAACGCGAAGACTGCCGTGATAAAAAACAGGTGGGTTAGCTTAAAACTAGAAGGGTTTTGATTGGTCACGATTTCAGACTTTGCATCATTGTTCAAATCGGACAAGTCAAAACTGGTTAAGCGGGATAACGACCGAGATGACCGAGCGGGCCAGTCATCGTGAATCACCAATAGTTTCTTTAGCCCAAGCGACGGCCAAACCCGCTTCGGTCCATCGCATTGTTCAAGAAAGCCGCTTTGCGGCGTAGTTTCAGGATGTCGGTGAAAGTTTAGACATTGATAGCAAAATGTCATACACTGTTTGCTGGTGGGTCTGCACCGCAGCATGGGATACCCGAGTTCGGACGACATTCTGTGAAGATTCAAAGACAGGATTAGCGGTTTGAATCGTCATCGTACAGGTGACACAGAATCAGTGCTAAACCACCGGCTGTGTGAGTGCGGTTTAGTTCCGAACGAAATTGAAGCGATTGGAATCATTGCTTCACCCCGATTCTTACAAGTGGCGCTTGAAAAATCATTCAAGACGTTTTGCGACGAAGGTGTGCAGTGAATCCAAGTACCGAGCAAGACGACTGCGAAAAAAGCGGCAATTCGGTTGCCAAGCAGTACAAAAGAAACAGGCCCGAAGCAAACCCCATTAAGCAACAATCGGGCCATTGGCCGGAACATTCGAACGAGCTGAAATTCCGGCACATCTGAACCGGGCTTCTTGAACAGAGAACTTGAACATCGGCTGCGTTCGTGCCTCACTACGCGATGTCAAATTCTTATTTGTTATCCGGCGATTAGCGTCGATTCATGTCAAAACATCATTGCCGATGCAACCAGCCAAATTATACATGTCGCAAGTAACAATGGCAGAAATCCCCATTTGACGCATAGTATATCCGATTCCGGAATGTCTCGTCCGCGTCGAATCATGATTATTAATGTCATGACCCAATGTGCGACGGACGCGATCGCAACACGTTTGAAAACCCAACCACCATCCAAAAGCATTGCGGACAGCATCAATAAAGGAATTTGTTGAAAAAGAGTGAAAACAATCGCGTTGCGAAAAGTGCCAACCGTAACGGTTGCGTCGTCCGGCGATGCCGAACCCGGAGTCAAGTGGAAACTTCGGTGCCTCGGCGTCATAGATTCCGTTGGTTCAACATTCGGTGTTTGGTATGGATTATCCATCAATGTTAAAGCCGGATAACGACAGCCGTAACCGGGCGGCCGCCAAGAGACTCTGATTTCAGAACCCGCGTGATCGGCCGCTCCGGTTCACGGCCTGGTTCTGTTACGCTCCGTTGTCTCTACATTTGAACGTGACACGGTCGACAGATTCCTATGCCCCAATCTACCGCAGTCTCCAGTTGCCCGCCACAGACAGGGCAATGTGTGGGATCGGCGTCATCTGCATCGTGAAAGTACCAGAATCGCGTCGGTAGGCGGATCGACATTGCGATCGCCAATTCCCGTGCTTGCTGGTTGAGCTGGCCGCACGGGTCAAGGAGTTTCTGTTTCGCGTAGTCTTCGTATTCCCCAGAGTCGAGCCACAGGCGGTACAGGGCGCTTGCCACGGAATACCATCCAGCTATCGATTCGACCTCATTGTCTGTCAACTGCAGGCGTTCAGGGTCAACTTCACAACGGCAAGATGCACAATGGATCGGGTTGTCAGTCAGCAGGTCAACGAGTAGCAATTCGGTCAGCGTCTCGCATTGACACGCCTCGATTGCCGTCCACGGTCGTAACTTGTCATACGTCGTCATGGCTTGAGTGACAGAACAATTATTATACAGCGTGCCGTATAAGAGCGGCCGCGATCTGGTCATAAGGCTACCTAACGTTCCGGAATTTGTCAATTTTGCGAAGTTTTTGCCTGGCTTCCGCGTTTATACAGCAGGCCATATATTGAGATATTATGAATGAACATTTGTACATTAATCTTGGCAGGCCGGTGGAATGCCCGATAAACCAAAACTTCTGGACCAGGTTCGCGATCTGATGCGGTTAAGGCATATGTCCAAACGCACAGAAGCCGCATACACCCACTGGATTCGCGATTTCCTTCATTTTCACAAACAGCGATCCGGCCACTGGATCCATCCGTCAGAGCTGGACAGCAGCCATGTCAACGAGTACCTGACATTTCTGGCCGCCGAGCGAAAGGTTGCCGCCAGCACCCAGAATCAGGCTCTTTCGGCTCTACTGCTACTATACAAGGACGTGTTGCGACAGGCCGTGAAGTTCGATGCCATGCGGGCCAAACGGCCTCACCGACTACCGGTTGTCCTGAGCGTGAATGAAGTCCGCGATTTGCTCAACCGTATTCCGCAGGGTACGACCCGGCTGATGGCGGGTCTGTTGTATGGGGCTGGCCTACGCGTCATGGAATGCTGTCGAATACGCATCAAGGATGTTGATTTTGCCAGACTTCAAATCATGATCCGCGACGGCAAGGGGGGAAAGGATCGCGTGGTACCCTTGCCCAGGCGACTTGTGCCCCACCTGCAAAAACAGTTTGACCTGGTTGGCGCTGTGCACGAACAGGACGTGGACGCGGGTGCCGGTTGGGTGTGGATGCCTTACGCGTTCGATCGCAAGGATCCTGATGCCGGTCGCAGCCTGAACTGGCAATACCTGTTTCCCTCCAACCAGCTCAGCCGCGACACCCGTTGGCGTGAAATTGACGGTCAGCTAGTTGACTCCAGCCATCAACTGCGTCGGCACCATCGGAATGAAAACTGCGTTCAAAGGGCAGTCAAGAAGGCGGCGGCCAGGGCCGGATTGAACAAACGAGTCACCTGCCACACACTGCGGCATTCGTTCGCCACACACTTGTTGGAGGCCGGGCAGGACATTCGCACGATCCAGGAATTACTGGGCCACGCCGACGTGAAGACGACGATGATTTACACCCATGTCAGCACCACCGGAGCGACCGGGATCACAAGCCCACTGGACCGACTTTGACTTTGATGTAACCGGGTTTCATGATCAGGTCGCGTTCGATCCCACAGCGTCACGTTCGACTCAAAACTGGCAAACTCAGGCTGGGATGCCTGAATCAACTGAGTCCATTCATTTTCGCTTCGGTCCTGTGGAATCAGAACCAATACCAGTACAGCAATTACATTCATGATCGCATTCACCAGGCCGTACGAATCGGGCAGCGGACAATTCGATCCGAGGGCAGATATCAATCAGGATGGCGTGGTAAATTTGCTGGGCGTGGACCCGTTTATCGCCCTATTGGCTGGTGGGTAGCAGGTCTTAACAAAGCTCGCTTCCTCATTCAGCTGCTTTCCACTTTTCCAGTCGCAACTATGTTTCATCGCGTCGACGAATTCATGGAGACGCATGGCGAGGGAACGCAGCGTTGAATAAACGGTAAAGTCCAAAGCGATCACCCAACCAGCCCCATCCCATCCCGGCAACAACTGCTTGGCTCACCCGCAGAAAACAACGAGGACCGCCAGCGCGAGGTATTGTGCTGGGGTACGTCAAGAACACTCATTCCTGGCACCTAAGCAAATCGTTTCTGGCGAAAAACAAAAAAAACAGAATACCAGTACGCTAATGCGAACGTTCTGTTGAAATGATTGGGCAAAGCACTCCCAGGGGAGCAATCGCTTGACAACATTGCGGCGTTTCTATTCCAACAGTTTCGAAATTCCGGCTAGTTTCCTGTACCATAACTGTTCTGGTCATCCCTGACATTACCGGGTACAGCGATGAATCACGAAGACAAAGCAAATGAAAGAATTCGATAATAATGAACAACGAACAAGCGAGGCAGGATCAGATTTTTGATGAAGTCATTCAGATCACGGATCCGGGGCAACGGGAAAAAAGAATGGTCGAATTGTGCGGACATGACGAACAATTGCGCCGCGAAATCCAGGATCTCTTATATCGGGATCAACAGATAGGCAGCTTCCTCGAAAAACCGCCAACGGTACTTCAACCAGAAAATGATGACACTACTCCTAACGCTGATTCAGCCACACCGCCGACGATCCTGAACTATCGGTTGCTCAAGATCATTGGGCAGGGAGGAATGGGAACCGTTTGGTTGGCGGAGCAGGAAAAACCTGTCCAACGTCAAGTGGCGCTAAAACTGATTCGTTCTGATACCAATGCACGTCAGATCATTTCTCGCTTCGAGGCGGAGCGCCAGGCACTTGCATTGATGAACCATTCCAACATCGCCCGCATCATCGACGTGGGCGCTACCGAACAGGGCCAGCCTTGGTTCGCCATGGAATTGGTCCAGGGACCTTCGATCACCAGGTACTGTGACGACAACCGATTATCGATTGAAGATCGTCTGCAGTTGTTTGTTCGGGTCTGCTCTGGGCTGCAACACGCCGCATCAGAAAGGGATCATCCATAGAGACCTGAAACCATCCAACATTTTAGTCAGCCAGGAGGATGGCCGACCGGTGCCGAAAGTGATCGACTTTGGACTTGCAAAAGCGCTCGAAAGCACGCAACGTCTGACCGACAAATCGCTGCATACCCAAATCGGCCAGATTGTGGGCACACTCAAATACATGAGTCCCGAACAAGCTACGCATGATGTTATCGATATTGATACGCGCACAGACATCTATTCGTTAGGCGTTTTGCTTTATGAACTCTTGACCGGAAGTACGCCGGCAGATCGCGCAGAGTTTAAAGATGAAGGATTGTTAAAGGTGTTAGAAGTCATGCGGGAAACGGATCCGCCACGACCAAGTACGCGGCTGAGTAAATCCGAGCGAGAGATCGTCGGAATCAGCAAGCAACGACGAATCGCACCGACTCGGTTGCAGCAGGTGTTGCGTGGTGAATTGGACTGGATCGTCATGAAAGCCCTGGACAAGGATCGTAGTCGCAGATATGAAACGGCAGCCGCGTTCGCGGACGACGTCAACAGATTTCTCGACAAAGCACCCGTCTTGGCACGACCTCCGTCTACGGGCTATCAATTAAAAAAATTCGCCAACAAACATCGTGTGGCTGTTGTATCAGGCGCATTCCTGACGTTATCGGTCTTCTTGGGATTGCTTGGTACAACAATGGGGATGTTCTGGGCAATTGAAGCCTGGCAGGATGCTGAGTTCGCGACCCAAGCAGCGAATCAGGCATTAGTCGAACAAAAACGTGTTTCAGCCAGCTTCGCATTTGAGAAAGCAAAACAACTTGGCGACGATGATAAGATTGCGCAATCGTTACTGTGGTTTGTCCGTACGCTCGAATTGGGGCCAAGCGAAGACGAACAATTAGCGCACTTGATCAAGGCAAATCTATCGGAGTGGAGCAGAATCGGTGTAAGACTGGCGATGCAGCTGGATCGCGAATCAATGGGCACCGTCGCGAGGTTTGGAATTGATGACAATCGAGTTTATTCCACGCATGAAAGAAATGTTATCTGCTGGGATTCCGAGTCAGGGAACACGCTTCAGGAATTCCCGTTTCCAGCAACAGTGGCAAGCGATCGCCCGAATTTACACGCCGGTGGACTGTTCAGACAATTGACATCGCTCGCCATATCTTCAAACGGCAATTGGATGGCTGCCGGCAGCCCCGAAGGAGAAATCCAGATCTGGGACCTGAACAGCGGAAATGCCGCAAACAAACGAATCAGGATCCAGGGCGTTGTCCGGGCACTGGATTTTGACAAACAAGGACAAAGGTTGGCTGCTGCCACGGATAAAGGTTTTGCTGCTATTTTCGACGTACCCTCTGGAGAACAAGTTGGTGAAATAATCGAACATGAAGGAGGACTGCGGGTCGCGAAATTCCGACCGGATGGGAAGTACCTGCTCACGGCCGGAGATGGCGGCAAGGCCTACGTCTGGGATCTGGCATCGAGAAAACAGCTTTCCCGTCCGATGGACGTTAAATACCCCATTCACGCGGCGCTCTGGTCAAATCATGGCGATGGTGTAGTCATCGCCGATGCCACGGCTAAAGTCGAACACTGGGATCTGGAATCACAGAATGCTATCGGCTTTTCCCAGCAATTTGATGGAATCGTTAGTTCTTTGACGTTGAGTCATTCGGGAGAGCATCTTGCCATTAGCATAGCTTCTGGTGTCGAGATATGGGATATCTCCAGATCCGTACCGATCCTGTCCATTCCACTCGAAGGACTGGCCGTGACCCTAGATTTTGGGAAGCGAGACAAGCGAGTTTTAACACTCGCGGAGGGCAAGTTAAAGGTTTGGATGCTGCCGAACGAGGGGCATGTAGAAAACAAAATCAAAACTGCAGTCCAAATGATGTCTCGTATTGCAATCCATCCCAATGGTTCTGAAGTAGCAATCACATATTTGGAAGGCAGAGTGCAATTGTTTAATGTGCTCACCGGTGAACCTGCCGGATCGCCGCTGGATTTCGGTGAACCCGCTGCCGGCGTCGCATTCAGTCCCGATGGATCCCGATTGGTTGTTGGTGGACATCGTGGATCAGCAAAAGTCTATGAGACAAGGAACTGGCAAGTTCTGGGACAAACCAGGAACTCAAAAGGCTCAATTCTCGGGGTCACATTTCTTGACAACGAAAACGTCTGTATTGCATCGCTTTTGGGAAGCATTCAGCATTGGAATACTTTAACGGGAGAATTGACTAACCACAGAATGAAACAGAAAGGGTGCATGCACGTTGCGGCTGATAAAGCCGGTAGATTTTTTGTCACTGCCGGTACGCGGTCCGACAACACCCGTGTGTGGGATCGAACAACGGCCACCAAGCTGGTTCATAGTATTTCACATGGAGGAGAGGTTGGCGCAGTAGCAATCAGTGATGACGGGGCCATGGTTGCGATTGGATTGGCAGACGGCAATGTGCAGATCTGGTCAACGAGTTCCGGTGAGAAAATTTCGCAACCGATGCGACACGATGGCTACGTCCAATCCGTGCGTTTTTTTGAAGACGGAAAAATCCTGGCCACTGGTTGTACCGATAAATACGTCCGTCTTTGGCAGGTGGCCTCCGGCAAACGGATTGGGCCGCTACGCGAGCATGGCAGTTCAGCGGGAAATTGCTGGCTGGTTGAGGATGATACCCAAATTGTAAGCTTAGATTACCATGGCAATATCCATGTCTGGGATCTGGCGGAGATGGTCAATGGTGAGCTGGCAGACTTGAAGGCATGGGTGGAATTTTGGACAGGCCTGGAACTCGAGCCAAACGGCGATATCCGTTTTTTGACTTCGCAGGAATGGCATGAAAGGCGTTCACGTCTTCAGGCTGTTTCGACGGCTGTTAACGGGCCAGGGGGCAGTCTCTAGGAAATCTCGCCGATTTCGACGGGAATTATAGTTGCGGATTTACAATCAAGATGTGTAGGCAACTTCTGGACTAGGACGATTTCATTGCCATTCTCGCGGTGGTCAACCCGCTTCGGTGAAGTCAACCTGCTGGAGATCGACATTTCTTACTGCGACCGGCGACGTAGCGGCAGAAACCAAAAGATCGCCGCCGTTAACAAACAAGTAAATGTCGACACTTCGGGAATTGAAACAGTCACAAATCGCTTCAGAACTTGGCCACCCGAAGTCGGATTGTCGTCGTATAGGATGCTGCCGATTGGATCGTCACTCGTAATCCCTATAAACGTTTCGCCACCAACGGCGCCGACCGAAGTGAATGAACCTAGTTGCACTCCATTGACATCAAACACAGTGATCGCGTCGATAAGCGTCGGCGCACCCCCAGTGAAAATTTCGATGCCGATTTCCGTAGGAGCATCTAGTGGACCGGTAGTGAGAGTCCAGTCATGATGGCTGGTCGGAGATGACCCCAACCCGTTGGCGGTAAAAACAATTTCCGTTCCGGCATCCGGACTTGAATTTTGGAAGCCGAAGTCGAATACAACTGCGGTAAGATCAGATTGAAATGTGAGGTTCTGACCCAGAAATGATCCGAAAGTTGGTGGACCATCAACCTCGTCAGCAAGGGCAACATTTGTAGCCGTGAAAATAAAGTCCTGTGTGTTTCCGCCGACCGTTGTCGCCCATGTGGCCTCGTCTGTAAAGAATTCGATCTCCGCCTGAGCAGCAAGGCAAAATGATGCAGAGAGAAATAAAGCTACAGCAAGGCGGAGCATGTTCATCGTTCGAGCCATCAGGTTGTTAAACTCAACTGTTTGCCAGCATATCAACGCCCGAGATTAGTGTCAAATTTGACATGCCTGAGAAGCGTTCCCCGAATGCAGCAACGAAACGTTAGTCAAACCAATTTGATCGTGTAGATCTAACTGGTGGTAAAGCGTGCGTGCCCGGTGGCTAAGTGACAGCGGTGAAGTCAACCGAGTGGGCTTAGTCTATTCATTGGCCGCCGACACCGATATCAACCAGCACGCCATCGTCGGGCGGCACGGCCGCCAATATCTAAAAAAAAAGCAACCAGCCCCCGGCGCCAGGCCGGGGACCGGTTCATTCCGAACGATTTCACTTATCGAATACGGACGGATCCATCGGCCAACAGGAACGTGGCCAACAAACCGAAACTGATGACAAACACCATCAGCGAGTCAAACGTCAGGCCCAGGAAACCGGAAATAATCGCGACCCCGGCCAGGTAAGCCGTGTTCAGTTTATGGCGCGCAGTCAATAGCCCCTCCTTTTTTGTTGCTTTTCTGATTTTCAATATTCAACCCCGCCACGCCGCGCAGGTGGCACGGTAGGGACAGGTAGAACAATTCATGGCCGATGGATTGGGATAGAAAACACCCGTGGCAATGGCTTCCAGCGTTCGCTCCGCCACCAGCCTGGTACGCTCAATACGGTGCGGTTCATTTTGAACCTCGAACGATTCAATCAGGGGCGTCTTCGATTTCGTGATCACACAGAATTGCAAGCGCAGCTTTCTGTCTGGCAACCGCATCCGAATCAACTCGCCATACAGCAGCAGTTGCTGTGCCGATGCTTCCGCCGTACCCTGGCTCCAGCGACTGCGGGCGGTCTTGTAATCACGAACGATCAATTCCTGACCGTCGTCGATGATCAGATCGACGTAGCCCAGAAACTCGGGATGACCATCGAGTAACACGTCGCGAAACGGCTCCTCGATAGCCACAATCGTTCCCAACGGTTGGGCCGCTTCGCTTTCCAGAAAACGGGTCAGCATGCGATCGGCGGCGTGACCGACGGTATTAAGATCTTCGTTCTTGCCGAACCGAACCTCGGGTGCTTCTGCCGTACGCTGCTTCCATTCATCCCAGAATTCGGCCAACAGCAGATCCAGCGATGGAGACGCCAAACCCTCCAGTTGCTGGCGATGATGAAACTCGATCGCTCGATGGATAGCACTGCCAAACGCCAGCGACGAGGCAATGAACGCCGGTGGCAGACGCTCGATATACCGAAAATAGTACTTCAGCGGGCACTGCCGGAAGGTGGAGAGCTGTGACCAGGAAACAAAATCCCGTCCAGCAACTCCACTCGGCTGGGAATCAGCCGGCTTCGAATCAGCGATTGGTAATGTCATCGCCTCGCTCCGTTGCCGGCATTACCCGTACCGGCACCCTTCAGCTGATCGATCAGAGTTGAGGCGTCCACGATTGACAGGTCGTCAGGCCGGCCGACGCCAAACTGCGATTGCAGTAGGTCGGTCAAATCCACGCGGGAGCGGCCCGCAATGGCGTGGATGGCCCGCACCTGGCTCCCGGTCGCCATACGGATACCGTTACGGGCTGCGTTGGCCGTTGTATGGTGCCCGTTGTCAGGCGTTGGCGCCACATGCTGGCCGCCCGACGTATGATGGGGACTCCCATTGCCTGCCGACAATTCATCTTCGACCGCCTGGCGACAGGCGGCATAGGCTTTCCGGGCGGCTTCCTGAAACCGGGCAGCCCCGCCGTTGTCGAATGAGCCATCGAGTTCGAACTCGACGTTACAGCTGGCTCCCCGGCTGCCATAGTTGGGCTCGCCAACTTTACGATTTATTCCAATGTTCAGTTTGATGGACAAGATCCTGTTCCTTTCGATTGATGTGGGATGGATGATGGTCAATTGCGGGCGGCAGCCAGCTTGTCCCAGTCGACAACGTTGGGCCGATGATGGTTGGGCTCGGGATCCAGCACGGCGACATTGGGCTCTTCGACCGAAAATCCCAGGCGGCTGATTGTGTCCAGATCGTCTCCAGTACGGCTGGTCAGTTGCGAATAAAGTTCTCTTTGGGTCATGGCATTGCTCCATAGGCAGGGCGCATAAAAAAAGCCCGAGCGAGTGCCGCCCGGGCATTAATGAAACGTTAAGTGGTTTCTTTGTACGACTGCTTAACCGGTCGCCGGTTGCGGCAACCAGTGTTTGGCCAGCCAGTCCACTTCGGCCTCCAGGGCCAGGCTGCGGTTAACAAATGGCCCCAGTTCAGGACCATCCACCGGATTCAGATCTACCATCCAGTGGCCTGAGGGGGTGGGTTCGACGTGGCTGGCGCGGGTTATGGTCACCAGGCCCAGCTGCAGCAGGTCGAGGTCTTCGCTGTACAGGCATCGAACGGACCCGCCAGAATCAATAACGAGTTGCATCAGGCCTGCTCCTCCGCCGATTGCGGTTGAGGCCGGATGATGTTCCGCCGGGGCCGGTTGATCATCAGCTGATCCAGTGAACTCTGCACCGCCGACAGCTGCGTGGAAATACTTCGCCTGAGCGTCTCGCTGTCTCGCAATCGCTGGGGCTCCACTCCGCGTATCAAATGCTCACAGCGGTCCACCAGTTCTTCCAGCTCCTCATCGGACGACACGTTCAAATCCCGGAACCGTTCAAAGAATTCGTTCAAATTGGTGACGGCCGAATCCCGGAAGATTTTCCGCTGACCGTCGTCATCACCCGACAGGCGTTCGGCCAAATGGTTGACCAGGCGTTCCAGTTCATCCATGAAAGCCTGTTCTGCCATCTGCAAAGCCCGGTCAAATCGCTCGGCCACCCGCCGGCTCTGTTCCCGGTACAGATCGGGGTTTAACTGACGGAGGTAATCTGGTGGTTCGACTGAAGGAAAATCCCAGCGGACGGCAAACTGATCATTCAGGTCGGCCGGGTAATCGTCGTTATCGAACAGGGAACCGAGTCGCTGACGGGCCGCGTCCAGCATTTCGGCATAATGATCATTCAATCGCTCCACACCGGCTTCCAGGTCACCCCGATAACCTTCCAGCGTTTCATTGAACTCGTCGATGCGGTCCAATTTGATCAGACGAATACCGGGTTCAGGGTACGGCAGGCTGTTCTCCTTCCAGAAGCGGTTGATCTGGCTACGGATGGAGGTCAATGCCTGATAATGCTCGTTGCGGGTATCAATCAGTTTTTTGCCGGCCGAGATGGAATCGCCGGCAGCGCCAAATGTCTCGGCGGCCAGGGATTTCTGTTCGCTGCTGAGGGACCGGGTGGTACCCAGCCATTTGAATTTCACCCGGCAGGCAGCAAATCGATTTCGTAGCCTCTGCGCCGCCGTTGAGTCCGCCGTCGGGGCCAGCCTGGCCGTTGCGGCGGGTTGGGCGTTAGTGACTTCGTTGATGGTCGTGCTCAAATTAGTTCTCCTTCTAGGGAAAGTCATCTGGTTGGTTAGAAACTGGATCAATTCAAAGAAGCGGCAGGGCCGACTGCCTTGAACGTGGGACGGCTTTTCGTTTTTCGGGTCCTGGTCGATACCAGCCACCGCCGCATCGAGGCCAGTTTCCGCGTTCGTGAATTAGTGGTCGGCATGATGCCTCCTTTGTGGCTTTGTTTGTTCCGGGTGTGATTAGGGTAAATAAAAAGACCCAGCTGAAGCCAGGTCTTGGCGAGACGAAACGTTGGTTGTTTTCGGCGACCAACTAGAAAATTGAAAATCGATCAGATGGAATCAGCGCATGCATCCGCAGCTCGCCAGGCAATGAGCCAGCGCTGAATGAGAAATACCCGGGACGCATGGTCTACCGGGAAGGTCGATCGCACTATTGTCAGCAGGATGCAGTGGCCTGACCTCGCTGGCACCGGAGATCGTGGAGGCCGTTCTGGCCGGGGAGGACGTGCCAGGGCTGAGCCTGCGTCAGCTGCGGAAAGGGATTCCGCTGGTGTGGAGGAGCAGCGGAGTTGAGGGAATGAAAAAACCCCGATGGTGAGATCGGGGTTGGCAGCTGGTTTCAATTTACATTGCCCTTTTCGCATATCAGTGCGATCTAACCGCCAGCCAGCAACGCCACGAATGGATCGACATCCAGCAGACTGACCACGCCGTCCTGATTGATGTCGCCTTCTGGTTGGAAACCGCCGCTTGTGAGCAGGTCAACGAAAGGTTGTACGTCGAGCAGGTTGACGACAATAAAAAGCGTGCCCGATTTAAGGCACGCTAAACTCAATTCTCGGCTTGGCCTTCAGTGGTCAGGTGCCTGACTTCCTTCGCCGATATCCAACGCCCAAAAAGCCCAGCAGGCTCCAGCAGATCACGCTGGTTGGTTCGGGAATTACGCCTGCATTGATTTCCGACCCGTTCGATATAACCCACCTATAACTTGACCCTCCCCCGCTGGTGTTGGTGCTAGTACTGGTCAGTACCGAACCTCACGCCGGTGGGTCTTCGAAGGCCTCAGTAAATGCAAGGGTATCATCCGGCAAAAAGACGCCTGCCACAAAAAAGTCTTGAGCTCCATTGAAGGTGACCAATGATGGATTAATGGTCATGAGTTCATCGTCAGCGAGAAACTCCATCGTGCCCAGCGTATCGACCTGAGCAGCAACGCCGTCAATAAGCAATTCAATCGACACTGAATTGAATTCCGCACGACTAATACTTGGATCTAGATCCGGACCCTCTACCAGGACCGAAACGCTGTAAGCGGTGTCGCCACCCAGACCCCATGGATCGCCCAAAATCGGAATTAGCTCAATCGTTCCCGACCAACTGTATTCGACCATGATGCTGGCTTTGGTTTCGGGGGAACAGACAATGCTGATCGACAAGATTGCGATGCCGCAGATGATTGATTTCATGGTTGGACTCTGGATGAAGGGCAGGAATTCAGATGATTGGAGCCAGTATTACACACTGGTTTCAAACCCAATTGCAAGCAGCCTCTTGGATATTCGGATATTCCTGCAATTCAAGTCGACATGCTGTATAACGCGACCATTGCTGCATGCGATTGGCGTCAACGTTGGGGAGTCAGGACGAACTTCTGCAACGCACAGTCCCTTCACCAGACCAACGTTTGCCGTGTGGCATGGCGATCGGCTGTTACGCGGCATCCTCGCTAACCGATCTGTGGCAATTACCCACCAATCAACAGTGCCACGAACGGGTCAACATCTAGCAGGCTGACCACGCCGTCCTGATTGATGTCGGCTTCAGGCTGATAGCCGCCGGTGGTCAGGAGGTCGACAAATGGATCGACATCCAGCAGGCTGACGAGGCCGTCCGCGTTTACGTCGCCAAGTAATACTTTCGTAGAACACTGATTCAAAACAACCGCAACGCTATCGTCGGCCCCGTTGGCTGCGGCGATGTCAAGATCGCTATCGCCGTTTAAATCAGCTACGGCCAACGCAGAGCCGGGAAGGTAGTAGCGAACGCCATTATCAAACGAACCGTCCCCCAAGTTGTTGAGCACGTATCCGCCAGCCAAAAGCAAGTCGAGGCTGGAATCACCGTTGGTGTCGCCAAGCGCAATTTCAACAGAACGGTTGGCGTCAATCGCCGCATTCGACGCAAATGTACCATCACCATGGTTGTACAACAGTGAAACTCTATCGACGAGGCTGTGGGAAACGGCAATGTCGAGATCCAGATCACCGTCCAGATCACCAACCGCAATGAAAGTTGGATCGTTTTCGACCGCGACCGTGCCGGTGTTGGAAAACGAAGCGTTACCATCGTTAGTCAAAATCAATACGTTGTCGGTACCCGGAGACGCAACCGCCAGATCAAGATCAAGGTCGGCATCGAAATCCGCGAGTGCGATTGATACAGGGTTGTCTGTCACTGGTATTGTTATGCTCGCTGCAAACGCACCATCTCCGTTGTTCAGCAGCACCGTCAAGTTTTCATCCAATCGGTTCATGACGACCAAATCGATATCCGCGTCACCATCGGTATCGCCAGCAACCACTTCTTGCGGTGAATTGCCGACCGCATAGGTTACGTCATTCGCGAAGGTTCCATCTCCGTTTCCTATCAAGACAGAGACGTTGTCATCAAAACGATTGGCCGTAATCAAATCAAGGTTGGTGTCCCCGTTCAAATCAGCCATCACAATTGCTTCCGGGCTGTTGCCGACATCAAAATCAACGTCGTCTTCGAATGTGCCATCGCCAATATTCAACAACACGGAGACACTGTCTGCCGAATCATTGGCGACGGCCAAATCCATGTCAGAATCGCCGTCCAGATCTCCGATCGCAACGGCTGCTGCTCCGTTCCCGGAAGGATACGGAACATGACTCGCAAATGTTCCATCGCCGTTGCTTAACAAAACTGTGATTGTCCCGTTGGAACTCTGTCTGACCGTTGCCAGATCAAGGTCGTTGTCGCCGTCCAGGTCACCGATGCCGACAGCGACGGGGTTTTCTCCGACATCGTAGATTGATGCAGCTGTGAAGTTCCCACTACCGTCATTCAATAACAGCTCGACGTTTCTACCGGTTGAAAAAGACGACGTAGTAACAGCAAGATCCAAATCCAGATCGGCATCCAGATCACCGGACACCAGATACGTCGCAGGCCCGGTCACGGCGTATTGGATCGCCGCAGCAAAATCCTCGCCTCCATCGTTGAAAAGGATCGAGACGTTGCCACTGGAAACGTTGGATACTGCCAGATCGAGAAACGAATCGCCGTCCAGGTCAGCCACCACAATGGACTCCGGTTCTTCTCCGGTTGCAAAGGTAACGTGCGGCGTAAATGTACCGTTTCCATTGTTCAGCAAAACCGAAACGTTGTCGTCAGCACTGTTGGCCACGATTACATCGAGATCGAGATCCCCATCCAGGTCGCCGAGTGAAATCGCTTCAGCCACATTACCGATCGCGTACGTCACGTCTGGTTCGAATGTACCGTCGCCTTTATTGAGCAGGATGGAAACGTCATCACTGGATTGATTGGCTACTGCCAAATCCAGATCCATGTCACCATCCAGATCACCGACAGCCAGCGATTCCGCGCATCGCCAGCATCATATGTGACACCTGAACCAAAAGTACCATCACCGTTGTTGAAGAGAATCGAAACACTGTCACCGGAACGATTGGCCGTTGCCAGATCGAGATCCGTGTCTCCATCGAAATCACCCATCACGATCGATTCTGGACTGTCGCCATGCACCGTAGCCGGAGTCGTTCGAATACGTACCGTCTCCGTTATTGAGAAGTATGGAAATGGTGTCGTCGAAACGGTTCGTCACGGCAAGGTCGAGGTCCATGTCACCGTTGAGATCACCAACTGCGATCGATTCGGGTATGTCTCCTACGCGATAGATTCGCCCTGGGAAAACACATGTCGCTTTCTGGCCTTGCGCTTGGGCAATCGTTGTAATGATGCAAACGGTGACAAGAATGAGGGTGCTAAAACATGTCATCTATCAACTCCGGTACGGTCTCGGTTTCAGCAAATTTGCTTAAGTATATGGAGGTTACGCTTCCAGGATGTTTGTTTGTCCAAAAGGTCGCATCATTCTCCAGACGATACGGCCACAAATGGCTCGACATCCAGCAGGGTTACCGCTCCGTCCTGATTGATGTCGGCCTCGGGCTGAAACTCGCCAGCGACTAACAGGTCGACGAATGGGGCAATGTCCAATGCGCTGACGATTCCGTCCCGGTTGACGTCACCCAGAAAAGATAGATTGCCGCACAGATTGAGATTCAGTAGCATCGAAACGTCATCCGAGTTGCGATTAGCTGTTACCAAATCGACCAAACCGTCGCCGTTGAAGTCACCCGTTGTAACAGAAACCGGGGCGTCTCCGACTGGAAATGTCTGTCCTGACAACGGGCCTTCACACTGACCGGCAGCAGTGTTACCAAGCAAGGGCATAGCCGCCACCGTGGTTAGCAGTGCAACCGAAACACGTGCGCTACACCGTTTACTCCGACGTCGCCGACTAGACCGGTTAGAGCGAATGCAAATCGACTCGATAATGGCCCTGATAATGCCTTTCAGCCAAAACTTGACGCGCATGATGGCGGTCTCCTCGGTTGTCAGATGCGGCTTCAGACTACCCAGTCAATTTCCCCGAGTCAAATTTTATGCACGGAGCCCGGACATTAAGGTGTTACCCACCCGACAAAAACCCAGCGTATAAACGTCGGGCAGTTTAACAATGCCGAGCGCTGAATGCCGACGCCAAGGATTGCGCCCCCTGATAAATCGCTTGGGAATCCAACGAATACTCTTCCAGATAGTTGCGTAAGTCGAAGCCATTCCAGTGCCTGAGCCCTGGATAGCCATGTGACGGATGTGGCTGCGAAACCCCCAGTCCGATCTCCACGAGTTGATGAAACCGCTTACCACGAATTCATCCGTAATCGGAATATTTGTGCCGTATTCAGGTTTTTATTGGAAAACCGATGCATAACAGAATAACGATTCGCGGCAATAATTTGCAAACTCGCGATGTGGTCGATAGCATGCGAGTCCGAATTCATTGGGGACCGAATCATGATTTCACCAATGTGTTGGCCTGCCAGGCCGACATTGATCGCCGTCGCACAGATACTCGTCTGGCTTTCATGCGTTCAGCCAATGACGTGTCCCGCCCAGGACGCCCTGGACCGGCCTAACATCATTTTGATTAATCTGGATGATGCTGACGCGGACCTGTTTCGGCCCGACATGCTGCAAACCTACTATCCAAATCTTCAAGTGCTGGCTCAGTCCGGGATCCAGTTCAAGAATCTTCATGCGACTACCCCATTCTGTGCACCGTCTCGTGCTGCGCTATTTCGCGGCCAGTATGCGTTCAGTACGGGAATCAAAGTGAACGATCCGGATGGCCCCGTCAGCAATGGTTTTACCGGCGGCTATCAAGAATTCATTGATCGTGGCCACGACACCGACGAACTTGGCGTCTGGATGCGCAACGCCGGATATAAAACCCTGCACGTGGGCAAGTTTCATCATCACAACTTCGACAATCGAGTACCTCCCGGTTGGGATGATTTCCGAATGACCGCAGGAGTTAAATATTACGGGAGTTACCGTTTCAGCAATGAAAACAATCCATCGGGGGCGTGGTACCAAACCGGCCAAGACGAATACGTAACGACGGTGGATGGTGATGACGCCGTGGAGTTGATTGAGAATCAACAAGACAGCGAGCAGCCCTTTTTTCTTTATGTGGCACCGATTGCACCGCATCTGGCGAATTCGGCTGTGCCTGAGGATATGGTTGAAAATCAGTATCAGGAATTTGTAGTTTATCACGGGATTGACGACTCTCCAGACTTGTATGAAGCGGACGTGTCGGACAAGCCCCGGCATCTACAGTTCACGACACCGCAGAATTGGAAAGAGTTTTTGGAGCGGGTCCACATCAGTCGTGTTCGGGCGGTCAAATCGGTGGACGACCTGGTTGGTCGGATCGTCGCGGCAGTTGATTCGATCGGCGCGACAGCCAATACGTTCATTCTGTTTACCAGTGACAATGGCTATCAACTTGGCCACCACAACCTGCACAATAAAACGGATCCTTTTCATAGAACGACCAATGTTCCACTGATTGTCCAGGGTCCAGGAATTCCTACTGGCCAAACGGCCGGTCACTTGCTGGCCCATATTGATATTTGCCCAACCATCCTGGAATTCGCCGGTGCTCCCATACCAGAATCCGTTGAGGCAAAATCGTTCTTTCCGTTGTTGTTCGAACCCCAGAATTATGCGGAAACGCTATGGCAGGAAGGAATTTTGATTGAAAACTGGTCGAAGAAAACAAACTACGGCGATCGAGTACTCGGCTCGTACGTTGCTTATCGAATGCACCACGAGATTTTCGTCAGCTGGGCCAACGGACTCTATGAATACTACAACCTGAACGATGATCCGTATCAGCTGGAAAACGCGCATGCCAGTTTGACAACGCCTCAGAAGCAGGCGTTTAAGAGAGCGGTCCGAAGATTCCGCACAAAACGCATCGAGCCGATCACGACCCTCGATTCGAATTTCAACGATGTGCATCATTCCCGACGAGTGCGAATTCGAGGATTCTCAGAGGACGATTCCGGCGTGTTCGGCGTACTCTTGACGGTGACCAGCCATGAAACCCAGCGATTCTGGAATGGTGAAGGTTGGCAAGACAATTGGTTTGGTCATCACCTGCCGGTAAAAAATCCGAACCAGCCGATTTCGACGTGGAAGTATAACGCTGAGATCTTTACGGAGACTCAATCGGGTAACGACTTGCTGGTCTTCACCTATCGGACGTTCGGGGCACACGCAACACTCTCATCATACGTTGACTTTCACGTCAACCAGATTGATGCGAAAGCACCGATTGCCAGTTTCGATGACGGAATCCACCAACAGACATTTGCCGGCGTGGTCGAATTCACTGGATTGCATTTCGACGCCAATCAAGTGGATCAGGCATTGTTGACGATTCGTCGCGTGGGAACGGGAGAATACTTCAATGGAAGTGGATTCCAGATTGATCGTTTCGAGATTCCTACGGAACTTTTTGGCGACAACCAGTGGCGCTATTCGGTGCTGTTGCCCGACGGAGAATATCGAGGCGGAATTCGAGCAATTGACGGTGTGGGTAATCGGCAACACCCGGCAGACTCGGTGAGATTTTCGGTTCAAAACAACTGACGATTTTACATTCCCAACCCCAGTCGAGATTTCGACGTTAAATGTAATATCTCCGTTCGGGCAGCCGTTCCAGTCGATTGTCCAGACGCGATTAACCTGGTCCGAACATCATCGGTGATTGTTGTACTCACGACCTGGTTTCTTCCTTTCGAATCGCAGTGAAGAAAAAATCACCCGGGCCGCAGCATGGCGAACCCGGGCGTCGTGAGTTGAATTGTTCACCGGCCACAAACATCCCAGTGCGACAGTCTTGGGCTTGTTCCCTCTATACCCGCATTGAACCGCAGCGCAGAGAATACGCAGGAAGTGCCGGGGCAATCGTCACGAATCCAACGTTGTCAATCGAAATCGATGGGAGGATGGACGATAGCAGGTCAAGTGGACTGCCGACGTAGCTAACTTCAATTTAAAGAAGCGGCAGGACCGACTGCCTTGGACGTTGAACGGCGTTTTGCTTTTGGGTCCTGGTCGATACCAGCTACCGTCGCATCGAGGCCAGTTTCCGTGTTAATGAAGTAGTAGTCGGCATGATGCCTCCTTTGTGGCTTTGTTTGTTCCGGGTGTGATTAGGGTAATCAAAAAGACCCAGCCGAAGCCGGGTCTTGGCGAGACGAAAGGTCGGCTGTTTTCGGCGACCAACTAGAAAATTGAAAATCGATCAGATGGAATCAGGGCATGCATCCGCAGCTCGCCGGGCGATGAGCCAGCGCTGAATGAGAAAAACCCGTGACACGCATGTTCTACCGGGAAGTCGATCGCAGCTTTGTCAGCAGGATGCAGTGGCCGACGTCGCTGGCGCCGGATATCGTGGAGGCCGTGCTGTCTGGGGAGGACTTGCAAGGGCTGAGTCTGCGTCAGCTGCGGAAAGAGATTCCGTTGGTGTGGGAGGAGCAGCGAAAGTTGTGGGCATAAGAAAGCCCCGACCGGCAGATCGAGGCTGATGGTTTTGGCTTAATCACGTTTTTCGTTTACAGTGTTCTCACGAAACTACCCACCTGCCAGCAGTTCCACGAACGGATCGACATCCAGCAACGTTACCTCGCCGTCCTGGTTGATGTCGGCTTCCGCCTGAAAGCCCCCCTTGGCAAGCAAATCGACAAACGGTTGTACGTCCAGCAAGCTAACAAAGCCGTCGCCATTGACATCGCCCAGTATAACGGGTTCGGTACTGCATTGATTCAGCAGCACTGAAGTACTATCCCCCGACCCCGTCACAATTGCCAGATCAGTTTGCGCTTTGCCGTCGAATTCGCCCGCTGCGACACCCTGTGCAGTTCCTCCCGTGACGAACCTATAGTTCAAGGCAAAAAATGTCCCGTCGCCATTACCCAACAGCACCGTAACGCCAGTTCTTGTACCGGCCAAATCGGTAACACTATCCCCGTTGAAATCACCCGTTATTAGGTTTCGGACAAATTGACCAGGGGAGTCAAAATTGGAAGCAGGGCCAAATGTCCCGTCACCGTTGCCCAGTAAAATCGACACGCCAGTTCCTCCGGCAGCCAGGTCGGTAACTCCGTCCCCATCGAAATCACCCGTCGCGACGGAGCTCGGAAATGTGAAGGGGGTCGCAAAAATCGTCGCAGCGGCAAAGGTCCCATCACCATTGCCCAGCAGAACCGAAACTCCAGTACCAGCTGGTGTTGCGAGATCGGCAAAACCGTCTTGATTGAAATCACCAGTTGTGATGTCGTCTGGAGCCTCGGTACCGAAACTGATCGGCGCACCGAATGTGCCGTCGCCGTTGCCCAACAATACCGATACGTCGTTTGAAAGACCGTTTGCCGTGGCGATGTCAATAAAATCGTCACCGTTGAAGTTGCCCGTTGTAATTGAAAAAGGGTTTGCGCCGACATCAAAATTGGACGATGCACCGAATGTGCCGTCGCCATTACCCAACCGCACCGAGACGGTGTTGCCGGAGATTGCCATGACTAAATCGGCGACACCGTCTCCGTTCAAGTCACTCATCACAATGTCCCGTGGAGAACCACCGGCTGCAAAATTGGACGCCGCGGCAAAGCTGCCATCGCCGTTGCCCAGCAGCACCGAGACATCATCGGTTCCGATATTGGCAGTAGCCAAATCGTTAACACCGTCGCTGTTGAAGTCACCCGTCGTGACTGATACTGGGGTTTCACCTGTGGCGAATTCAAGTCCATTGGCAAAGGTCCCATCGCCGTCACCGAGAAACACAGAAACGTCCTGATTGTATTGGGCGGCATTGGCCGTGACGAAATCGATGATGCCATCCCCATTGAAATCATCGGTAACGACCGATCTTGGTTGAAAACCAACGAAAAAACTGGATTCCGGGCCAAGAGTTCCGTCACCGTTTCCCAGCAGAACCGAAACGTCATTCGAATTGTTCGCATTGTTCGCCGTGATTACGTCGGTGAAACCGTCTCCATTGAAATCACCAGTCGCAACCGAACTTGGATCATTTCCCCCTATAGGAAAATTGGCCGGCGCGCCAAATGTACCATTACCGTTCCCCAGCAACACTGAAACCGTCTCGCCAAAATTAACGGCATTGGCGGTGACCAAATCGGTGATACCATCTCCATTGAAATCACCGGTATCTACCGATGAGGGTGAATTGCCCGTGCCGAAACTGGACGCCGCACCGAATGTGCCGTCGCCGTTGCCAAGCAGCACGAGAACTTCACTCATGAACGCGCTTGGGGTTGTGAGATCAGCGAAACCATCCATATTAAAATCACCTGTCGCGATCGAACCTGCTAACAAAATGTCAGCAGGAAAACCGGTTGCTGCACCAAACGTTCCATCGCCGTTGCCCAACAGCACGGAAACGCCCCCATTAAAGCTACTGTTCGCCGTGGCCAGATCGGTAACACTGTCCCCGTTAAAATCACCGGTGGTGACCGATGATGGACTATCGCCGACGGTGAAATTGGACGCTGCAACAAAGGTTCCGTCGCCGTTGCCCAGCAGAATTGAGACATTGTCAGAGAAAGTGTTGGCTGTAACCAAATCAGTGTCGCCGTCACCGTCGAAATCACCTGTGGTAATTGATTCTGGTTGACTTTCAACGTCAAAATTGGAAGCAGCGCCAAACGTCCCATCACCGTTGCCCAGCAGCACCGAAACGTCACTACCGTTCAACCCCACGTTCCCGGTGGCCAGATCGATGACACCATCCCCGTTGAAATCAGCGGTTGTGACTGCTGCTGGCTGGTCGCCGGCATCAATGAGCAGCCCCCCCGGGAAAAGCAGTCCATCGCATTGGGCAGTCGCGACTCCTCCCATCAAAGGAGTTGCCAAGACTGTCAACAAAGTCGCTGCACCGCGTAAACGGAGTCGCGTTCTTCTTTTTCGTCGAAAGCGATTCGGCAAAATTCGAATTTTATTGATAATCGACTTAATAGCTGATGCGACCCAATTTCGTACACGCATGTCTTTGTTTCTCCCTTTACTGACGCAGGTAATGGCATTGACGTCTCAGTCGGGCGGGCTTCGTCGACCCAGTAGCCCCACCCCGAGTCGTGAAGCAACAACCGACTAATCACAATGCGATATTGGCGTTCAGGGAGTATCAGACTTTTCAAAAAAAAACAAAAATTCCATATTGTGACAGCCTCCTCAAAATGGGCTCAGCCCGAGAGCTTTTGGGGGTGGCAGTGGACAGATCTGAGCAGTCAGGCGTCGCCGACTCGGCGATCAGTCGTTGTGTTACACTCCCGCTGAGAGTCTATTTTTATGAAGGCAGTTGGTCCTTTGCCTTTTGCCATTTCTTCAACGCTTCCTGATCATCCGCCTTTTCAGCCAACGCGATTAGTCGATCGACCGCCTCCCGCAATCGTATTGAGCGACCAGCAGCGGGAATATCGTCGGCCGTCCGCTTCAATCCTGCAAACGATTCCACCAAGTGCCGCTTTGCTTTTTCAAGTTCACCCAGTTGCGAAAACGCCTCACCCAACAACGACTGCGCATTGTACGTGGTCCAGGCTTCCGGATCTGCCGATCGGCGATGGTCAAACACCTGAGTCAACAGATCGGTAGCCCGCTCCGGGTTCTTGGCAAGCAGCAACTTCGCGAGCTTGACCATAGTGCTCCGAGTCGCAGGATGTTTCGTTCCCAGATTTGATTCGTTAAAAATCAACACCTGCTCATACAATGCAAGCGCCTTGTCCTTGAGTCCTGAGTCAGAGTAATATTTGGCGAGGTTGGCCATGCTTTTGATGGTTTTCGGGTGATTGGCTTCAAGGTTTCTTTTACTAAGCTCAATGACCTTTTCGCCTAACGCAATCGCGTCATCTGTTCGCCCTGCATCGGCGTAGCTAAGAGCCAGATTATTCATCGTTGTCAACGTATCGGGGTGATCGGGACCCAGTTCGGATTTTCTAAGGAGCAGGGCCTGTTCACCTAGCTCGACCGCCTTGCTCGTTTGTCCTGCTTTGAAGTAGCCATAGGCAAGATTGGACATTGAGGAAAGCGTATCTGGGTGCATATCCCCAAGTTTCGCCTCGGTTGCGGCTAGGGTTTGTTCCAATAACGGGAGCACTTCGGCAATCTGGTCTGACGATTGAAGAGCCATTGCGTAATTGTTAATCCGTGCAAGTGTCGAGGGATGATCCTCACCCAAAGTTCTTGTGCTAACCGCCACAGATTGTTTCATTAATCGCAACGCGTCACCCAGTCGACGAGCATGGAAGTAGGCAGCACCAAGGTTGCCCATGCTTTTTACTGTCTCCGGATGTTCGTCACCGAGTTTTTCTTTCCTTGCTGACAACGTCTGTTCCAGCAAAGGCACTGCAGCCAAATATTGCCCCGTTGAAAGATATAACAAGGCAAGGCTGTTTTTGCTTTCCAGGGTGTCAGTATGTTCGTCGCCAAGTTTCTTTGTACGGTAGGCCAACGTTTGTTCCAGTAGTGGCAAAGCCTTGCGCAGCCCACCAATAGATCTGAAAAATCCGGCCAGTCTATCCATGCTGGCGAGTGTCTTGGGGTGATCCACTCCCAAACGTTTCCTTCGTCCTTCAACCACTTCTTCCATTATTGGCACAGCTTCCCTGAGTCGACCGACATTTTTGAGAGCCATCGAATAATTCATCATTTGCGTGAGCGTATGAGGGTGATCGGCGCCCAATCTCGACTTCGTTTCCGGCAGGCTTTTTTCCATCAACTCTAGCGCCTCTTTGTACCGGCCGGCAGTCGTGTAGGCCACGGCAAGATTATTCATGCAAATAAAGGTACGAATATTGTTACCTCCTAAGGTGTTTCTCGCCGATTCTACGGCTTCTTCATATATGTGGGTTGCATCTGTCAAGCGACCTGCAGAATCGTAGGCCGCGGCGAGGTTGTTCATGCTTTCCAGTGTGAGACTGTTATTGTGGCCCAGCTTTTTCTTCCTTCTTGCCAACACTTTTTCGAATAGCGGCAATGCCTCCTCCAATCTATCTGTTTTTTCATAGGCTACCGCGAGCAGGTTCATACTGGCGAGCGTATCCAGATGATCTTCGCCCAGCTCAACTCGTCGAGCAGCTAGCGTTTCCTCAATAATCGCCAATGCCGCCGTATGTCGTCCCGCGTGCAGATGAAAATTAGCAAGGTTGCTCTTGCTAATAAGCGTCTCTCGGTGTCGCGGCCCATGTCGTGATGTTTGAATCCCAAATTGTTCAGTGGCCGCGTCAACCGCCGCTTCGTATTCACCAATTCCGCCAAAGGATTCGCTCAATGCTGCAAACATCTTCGCTCTACCCTCAGCATCCAAATCAGATGATTCGAGACCTCTTTGAGCTTTGAACAATACGTCCTTGGCCAGCATTGCGGCACCTTGAAAGGGATCGGCGCTGCGAAACGAATCAGTAAAAATCTGCAAGGCACCCCGCGAGCGCTTGGCCGATTTCTCGGCGGCAAGTTTGTCGATGCGCGACTGTTCCGCTTTCTGTTCGGCGTCTTTCCTGGCGACAGACGCGTCATACGCGAACCAGCCGGAAACGATCGTGGCTGCAAAAAGCAACGTGGCGATGGTGGCGACCGCGGTGACCAAACCTCGATTCTTCCGAACGAATTTGCCAACCTTATATCCGGTTGATGGAGGGCGGGCTTTGATTGGTTCATTGTTTAAGAATCGGTGAACGTCATCGGCCAAAGCGTCGGCGGTTTCGTAGCGTCGCTGCCGATCTTTCTCCAGTGCTTTGGTAACCACCCAGTCCAAGTCGCCAATCAGAATCCGGTTCAGACTGCCACTGTCGGTGCAACGCTGCTGAGTAATCTTCGACGCCCGATCCCCGCTGCTCGTCAGTCGACGGCTCGGTTTGACCGGGTCTTCTTCCCGGATCAGTTCCAGTACTTCCAGCACCGATTTGTGGCTAAGCGTGTCGTCATCCAACGGAGTGCTGCCGGTCAGCAGTTCGTACAGCACTACGCCCAAGGAATAGATGTCGGTTCGCGTGTCGATATCGATCAGATCCAGCGTGGCCTGCTCGGGACTCATATACTTGAGCGTCCCCACGATCTGTCCGATTTGCGTATGCAGCGATTCATCGGTCAGCCGCTGCGTGCTTTTGAGTGCCTTGGCCAGCCCAAAATCGATGACTTTCGGCACCGGCCGACCATCGGCGAGAGCCACCAGAATGTTGGAAGGTTTCAGGTCCCGGTGGATGATCCCCTTCTGGTGCGCGTGCTGCACGCCGCTGCAGACATCGACAAACAGTCTCAGGCGATCTTCGATCGATAAGCGATTGTCATCGCAGTATTTGGTGATCGGCGGTCCTTGGACCAGCTCCATGGCAAACCACGGCTGACCCCCATCGGTTGTGCCCACGTCGACGATTCGGGCGATGTTGGGATGGTTCATCAGGGCCAATGCCTGCCGTTCGGCGGCGAAGCGGGCCAGCACGTTGCGTGAGTCCAAGCCCGCGCGGATCACTTTCAAGGCGACTTTGCGCTTGATCGGCTGAGATTGCCGGGCCAGATAGACGGCGCCCATTCCCCCCCGGCCTATGACTTCCTGAATTTGATAATTGCCGATGGTCGATCCGTTGAGCGTATCGTCGGATTTGAGGGTGACCGTGTCGACGGTTGGCCCAGTCCTGTTTTCATTGGGCGGTTCCAGGAAATTTCCCAGCTTGGCGTCCTGGGACAACAAATCTTCGATCTCCGCGCGAAGGCGTCCATCGTTCCCGCACAGATCCTCCAACAATTGCCGTTGCTGATCCGGATCCTCGACTTCCGCTGCCAGATTGAAAATCTGTTCCTTGCTGACCGGTTCGCTGTTCATGTCATCTCCGTAGCGGATTGCTAAATCAGTGGTTCATCCTTCGGTACAACCAGGCTCGGGCGAATCGCCAGTGGCGTTTGACGGTAATCACCGACAGCCCAAGTATCTGGGCAATTTCTTCATGGGTCAGTCCGGTGAAGAAATGGAGCCGTACGATCTCTGCCTTTCGGGGATATTCGAGTTCGTACTCGGAAAACGCCTCGTCCAGTGCCAGGAGATCAAGCTGGTCGACGGGAACGCCGATTTCGACGCTATCCAAAAACGCCCGTTGAAAATCACCGCCGTTCTTGATGCGCTTCTTGCGTCGGGCGTTTTCAATCAATATTCGCCGCATGGCCGCCGCCACGCAAAAATGACGCATATTATCCCATTTCAAATCTGCCTCGCCACTTGGCAGTCGCACAAACGCCTCGTGGACCGGCGCCGTCGGCTGCAGAGTCTGACCCGGATTTTCGTTTGACATCCAGCTGGCAGCTAACTGTCGCAGCTCGTCATAGACCAGTGGCAGCAGCTCTTCCGTTTTACCTGCCCGGCCTCGCTCGATCAGTTGCAGGATTTCGGTTACATCGGACATCGGGTGCAAACAGAAAAAGGCATTGTCGATTCATCCTAATCGTTCCATATGACGGATTTGTCCACCAGCCAGTTCAGAACGCTTCAAAAACGAAAAAAATCCAAGTTTTTTTCAGAATGCGTGATACTAACCTTCGACAGAAATCGCATTGATGACAAATGGCGGAAGCCAATTTTCTGGTTTCGGCCGGTATGGGAAATCTTGATCCGTACAAGTTTCCAGTCTTGGTACCGATTTCTTCAAGGAGTTGCGAAATGCAATATACGATCCAAAAAACTATTACACTGTCGACTAGACTGTTGCTTTTCCTGCCCGTACCGTGGCTGACTGGAATGACCGCGCCACTTGCAAATGCCGCGCCTGTGGGAGGCGATGCGCAAGTCGTCAACACGCTGGCTGACGACACCGATTCAAGCAACAGTCTGCTTTCCTTGCGAGAAGCGATCGAGGCCGCCAACGCCGAACCGGGTTCCGCTTTAATCCGCTTCGGCGCCGGGCTCAATGGCACCATCGTGCTGACCAACGGTGAGTTACTGATCACTGACGACTTGACCATTCAAGGGCCTAATGCCAACCGCCTGTCGATCAGCGGAAACCTGACCAGCCGGATTTTTCATGTTGCAATTTCGACCAATGTACATCTTTCCGGCCTGACCCTGAAAAACGGTGCTTCCGATGGGACGGCTGCCGACTATCCGGGCTTTGGCGGCGCGATCCTGAACTTGGGTGACCTCTCGTTAAAACGAGTCAATCTCAGCCACAACCAGGCGACGGGCGACGCCGGCGTCGACATTCAGGTCAACGACTGGGCAATTTACGCTGGATCAGGAGGAGGCGGCGCGATCGCCAATTTTGGCCGCCTGCAAGCCAATCTCTGCAACTTCTTCGACAATCTGGCACAAGGCGCCGACGACACGATTCGGACCATTCCGGGATTTCCCGCCGCGCCGTTTGGTATTGGACTGGCCGTTGGGGGAGCCATCTACAACGACAATGGATTGGGGATCGACGAGCGTGCTGTTGCGAATCTGAATCTGTGCTCGTTCGAAAACAACATGGCCCAAGCTGGGGATGACTGCGTCGGCGATTTTGCGGGAGTTACGCTGGGTGGAGCGATCTGGAACACGACCGAGTTGACGATCAATCTGTGCTCGTTCGATCACAACTGTTCTTTTGGAGGCGATCAATGCGTCGGCCCCAATGACAACGGCGTGGGTAACGGCGGGGCGATCAGTTCAGGGACCTTGCGGCCGTTACTTTTTCCAGACGCCATTGGCGCCGATCTGACCATCCATCACAGCAGTTTTACCCACAATTTCGCCATGGGTGGCAATGACAATATACCGTTGTTACCGCCGTCCAAGATTACACGTTCCGTCGGACCGGGCAATGCGCACGGCGGTGCAATTATTGCCTGGCACGGCAGTGCAAGAATCGACCACACCGTCGTTGCGCACAACGTGGCGCAGGCGGGTACGGGCAGTGCCAGTTTCAATGGCAGCGGTGCGATCGGGGGGGGCATCATTCTGCTCGGTTTCGTCGGTGAGCTACAGGCGGATCTGCGACATATGCGTCTGACCGGTAATCGTGCTATCGGAGGCGCTGGAAGCGGCGATCTCGATGCAGGTTCGGCGACCGGGGGTGGTTTGGCCGCTGGATCATTTGATTCACCTTTTGGACTGAGAACGGTTCTCGATATGAATCACTGTCAAATTCGCAATAACAGCGCCGAAGGTGGCAATGCGGGTAGCGGCAACGGCGGCACCGCATTTGGTGGCGGGTTCGCCAACGGCTCGGTAAGCGCGACGACGTCAGCCTTCAATTTAATAAACGACAATTGTGCCATCGGAGGCGAAGGCAGTGGTTCGGGAGGCGATGGTCTGGGTGGTGGCGTCTATAACGAATCCGGTACCAGCATCGACTTGGCAAAAAGTGGAATTTCGAAGAACCTGGCGTCAGGCGGCAGCGGCTCCGCCAATGGAACCGGCTTTGGGGGTGGCATCTACAACGACGGGGACGTCCTGATCGATGCCGTCACCCTCCGCCGAACGCGAATGAATTCCGCCGATATTGGAAGCGACGTTTTCGGGTTGTGAGGCACATCGAATGTGGCCTCAAATTGGTTGCATTGATGTGTGAGAAGGCGGGAGAATGTGGCCGAGAACGGCGCTACAAGCGTAGCGGGAGTCAACCAAGCTTTCGCTACGCACCGTCGTGCCGTTCTCAAGTTCCTATGCGACACGTCAATTGAAATAAACGGCTCGGACAGATAGCAACCAGTTTCTGCGGCGTGACGCGGGTTTTTTCGCCAACGCCTACTGGCACACGCATGAAAAACTGCTTTATTGCCCCTTGGCTCAAACCCCTGTTTTTGCCGCCTGAAAGTTCACGGGACCCGTTGGGGGTGAGTCCCGTGGATTTGAGCCTTTGTGCCAGGCTGAGCCTTTTTCGGCGCCCATTCTGTGCAAGCGCGTCCCGTGAATGACACTGGCCCACCTACGGCGAAGCGTCAAAAACCCGCGATACATGGGGCAAAAAAGAAAGACTCGCCAGAATCAACTGACGAGCCTGTTTCGTTTTGAGCCGGGTTGTAACTCCGGCGTCAGTGGAGGCGGCCACAAGGACTCGCAACGGGGCTAGTGGAGCAAACGTGTCGACCGATGCCCACCTAACGAAGTGAACAGTTCAGTACGAATGCCTCTATGGATGGCGGTAAAACTAGGTCTGCGGCTTGCGAATTGAACCTGGATTCATATTCTTCGAAAGTTTCTTTGCGGGACTTCGCATTACGGCCATCCTTCTTATCCCATTGGTCGCACAGATACCATCCGACCAAATAGATTCCATGCGAGCAGTCATTATCGCGCAGATAGCGATTGCGAAGTTGGGTCTCCATCGCTGTGTCAACTTCCGAGTGCCAAGACCCTTTCACCTCCACGATTACGCGTACCGGATCGAATTTTCCAGGTGTAATCGCAGGCACTAGACCGGTTACGTGAACATCCGTCCGCTCTCCTTTTCCCTTACCAGTTGCGATATCCTTGCCTTCCCCGCGTCTGATTTCAACTTCGCGCAGGGCAATAATTCCACGGCCTTGACGCCGCCTCAAGAACGTCTTTTCGACGGAGCGGAAGTACTTTAGCGACAACAACTTCATCCCGACCCCAGATCTCGCTAAAAAAATCCGTCAACGAAGCGGGCCAGTCGGCCGTCCTGCAGGCGATTCTTAGTCTGAAGCAATCCTTTCCATCTTTCAGTTCTCGGAACTCACGCTTTATCCGCCTCCGCCTGATAAGCTCGGTTCGTCAACGGTCTGACAAACGGATTGACATCCAAAAGACTGACCACACCGTCGTCATTGACGTCGCCCAGCAATACCTCAGGGCAGCCATTCAGCAGTACCGACACGTCATCAGATAATCCGTTGGCGGTGGCCAGGTCTATCAGACCATCGCCGTTGAAGTCGCCCGTCGTGATGGAAATCGCGAAGTTACCCGCAGCGAAAGTCTGTTGTGCCGCGAACGTGCCGTCACCGTTACCCAGCAGCACCGACACGTCATCGGATATTTCGTTGGCTGTGGCCAAGTCTATCAGGCCGTCGCCGTTGAAGGCGCCCGTCGTGATGGAATTAGGTCGATCTCCTACGGGAAAGGTTTGTTGCGGTTCGAATGTACCGTCGCCTATACCCAGCAACACCGACACGTCGTAGGAATTGGCGTTGGCCGTGGCCAGGTCGGCCAGACCGTCGCCGTTGATGTCACCGGTCGTGATGCCACGAGGGCGGTCTCCTGCGGAAAACGTTTGTTGCGACCCAAAAGTACCATCGCCGTTACCCAGGAATACCGACACGTTCAAGGAATAAAGGTTGGCCGTGGCCAAGTCGATTAGCCCGTCGCCGTTGAGTTCGCCCGTTGTGATGGACGCTGGAGCAACTCCGCTCGCAAACGACTGTTGCCCTGCGAACGTGCCGTCGCCATTACCCAGCAGCACCGATACGTTGTCAGAGCCAAAATTCGCCGTCGCCAGATCGGATACGCCATCGCCATTGTAATCACCAACGATGATCGACCAGGGTTCGTCCTCCACAGCATAGTTTTCAGTTTCTAAAAAGCTGCCATCCCCAATGCCCAGCAAGACCGACGCGTCGTATGATTGAGAAGGTAAAAAAGGCAGCTCATCACATTCCCTTCCCATCGCAAATACCGGACAGGTAATCACGGCCCCGGTTAACAAGGCCACTGATGCTCGGCAAGCAGTTCGTTTTGACGAACGACGCCGCGCGGACCGACTGGGGTGCAATCGAATCGACTTGATGATGTAGCGGATAACCGCAGCCAGCCACGATCGCATACGCATTGAAAATCACAGCCTTGGTCGAGTCATAAAAGATGGTAAAACCTGCTCTGAAATGCTAACTGCCTGGCAAAGGAAACACAATTCTTGCCAGCATTAGAATGCTCGTTTGGGTATTCCGACGGAACGAATGCTACCGGAACAAGCCGTCGACGTGTTTTCGTCCCAGCGGGAGGTTGAAGCTTCTGCCGAAGTCGATCTCCGATGGTCATGTCTCGGCACGGGCGTCGCTCGGCTGAAACTTGCGAGTGATCAATGCGCTGAAAGGTACGGGCGCAATGGAGCTGATCGGATCCGCTGGATTGAAAACGTCAAGACGCTGGGATTCTGATCGCCGGCTCTCATCATCGCGCATGCAAAACGGACAAGAGTTGAAAACTCCTGCCCGCGATGTGAGCGACGGCCAGCTACCGATGGGCCAGCAAGCCTGTTCATTTCAATTGGCGCGAACTAGACCGCGGTCAGCAGACCGGAGTCCTGAGCGATTTGATCGGCCACGATCGACAAATGGCCCGACTGCTTCAGCTTTGCTGCAATCAACTGTCGACCGTTTTCGGTATGGACACCGATGGTACGAGAGGGGACGCCACTGGAAGGACAAATAAACGACACCGATTTGGGAGTAACGCGACCCAATGCGACTCGTCCATTCTCGATGGAATATTCCATCAAGAACTGGATGTGTCGGTTGTTGTCATCATCCTCCCAATTCACAACTGCAGTTTTCATCGTTACTCCGTATCAATTAAGGGTGTTCGGGTTACCTGCGTAGCCCATTCGATTGACTTTTTGTAATTTAAGGATCGGGAAAGATCGACCTGTATTTTCAGCTTTTTTTGAAAAGAAAGTAAAGCGACAGCTGTGATGACAGACCCGAATATCGGCCGATCCGGGATGGTAAACCATGGAATCGTCCGCAGTGTAGTCCAGGTGTCAATTAGCGGCCAATTCTGGTGTGATAATTCTCCTTAAGCATCGCCCCACGATATCGGCTGCAAGCTGTCAAGTCCGGATAATCGAGATTTTCCGAACCCCGAAAAAACCGAAGTTGCGAAGCTTGGGAATGGGGCACCTAAAGGTGGAGGTGGAGGATTCGACAACAATGATTGCGAAGGGAAACACCCGCCTTGTCCACCCAATCGGCGATCCCTATTGGACATCGGCGTCGCCCTGCCGGTTTCGCGTCCATCATCCGAAGCTACGTCCTCGTCTAAGTCATCAGTAATAAATGGCGGATTTCAGAAAAAAACGTGACACTCCAACCAGCTTCCCGTCGCATTACCTCTGAATAATTGGACGAAGGCCAGGCCATCGGGTAGTCTGTTTCCGGTCCCGTGGTTTCCATTGTGAAACTGGAACGTTGTCAGCTTGCTATTCACCCGGCCTCCAATCCAACTGGGTCCGTTCGCGATTCCGAGAGTCCAGTCCAACTTCAACCGGGAGCTGATCATGAGCACTTGTTATCTCTGCCACTTCTTGATTGCGTGCAGCTGGCCAGGCATCGTTTTTGCGCAATTGGCCGACGGAAACGCAAGCTCTACAAACGCCAACAGCTTCACGAATTCGGTCGGCATGAAGCTGGTTTTGATTCCTGCGGGTGAATTCACGATGGGTTCTCCGGAAGAAGAAGCACACCGTTGGGATATTGAACATCAACATGCCGTGAAAATTTCCCAGCCCTATTACATGGGTGTTCACGAGGTCACTCAAGCTCAGTTTGAAGAAGTGATGGGATTCAACCCCAGCCGTTTCTCCAGGACAGGAAACCGATCTGAGGTCGTGGAAGGAATCGACACGGCTGATTTTCCCGTGGAATGGGTTTCTTTTGCGGATGCGATGGAATTCTGCATGCGTCTGTCCTGTTTGCAGGACGAGATGTCAGCGGGCCGGGTCTACCGACTGCCGACGGAAGCGGAATGGGAACGAGCATGCCGAGGTGGAATCGATGGCCAGGTCTTTGGCTTTGGTAATACGCTTTCCTCCAAGGAAGCCAATATCCGTGGCCGCTCGCCCTATGGACCAGTGGAAGCCGGTCCTGACCTGCAGCGACCCGTTCCGGTCGGATCATATGCGTCCAATGCTTTTGGGCTCTTTGATATGCACGGCAACGTGGCTGAATGGTGTCTGGATCGTTATGACCGGGACTATTATTTGCGTTCGCCGGCTGTTGATCCGGTGGGAAGACAACATGGCAGCGATGCTTGCCGGGTGATTCGTGGAGGCGCTTGGAGTCTGGGGGGCGTTTCAGCGCGTTCCGCGCAGCGAGCTCCCCGGCCAACGTTGGATCGGCCGCAACACGTCTGGCTTGAGGACAGTCTGGGCTTCCGAGTCGTTTGCGTGGCCAGCGAATCGGATGCTGAGCCGTCGTCCACCGACTACAGCGGCTGAAGTTGCGATGGCTGGAGGCGATTTCTCCGGTTTTCGCAGTTGGACCAGTTGCCAGGGCACCGCTTCCCAACCGGCCAAGCTGGTTTCGCTATCCGATGACCAGGTAAAACTTGAATTCGAAGATGGACGGCAGACGGATTTGGTTATCAGTCAATTGTGCGAGGACGATAGAGAATTCCTGGCGGCCGCCAAAAACAAGACACTGACCGATATCACCCGATATCTTGAAGGCCATGGATTTAACCTGAGAGGCAGCCAGATCCGTTTTCAATGCGAAAGGGACCTCAAGCGTTGTCTTCGTGAGTTGTCAGCCAACAAAAATCAGATCAAGAAGGTAGAAAAACAGTTGGAACGAGTCGCGGAAGCTTCGAGCCAATTGGATCAGGAACGATTTCGCCTGCGGCAGGTCTACGTTGACGCGCAACGAGCGGTCCCCGCTGCACGCCCACAAAACATCGATCAACGCAACCGGGCGATTGGCATGTTGAATGCCATCACGGCACAGATTGAGTCGTTCGAATTGAAGGCGAAGGCGGTCAGGAAGGAAACCGAAAGTCTGAGGGGAGAATTGGCAATGGCTCGGAGCCAATATCTGCTTTCAGCCCAGGAATTGAAACGACAGCTGAGTATCCTGAAGCGCAAACAAGATGAATTCAATCGGCTGAAAATGCTGGACAAGGCCCGGTCACTGGCCGGGGCGTTCGTTTCCGATCTGGATTTGAGCCAACCGATTCATGGGCAACGGCGCAACAAGTTGCTTGCTGACCTGAACTCTTCAATACTTTCCAGCAAGATCCCGCTGCGAGTCGTGGGTAACACGAAGAATGCGTCCGTCCTGATCAATGGTCAGCCGGTCGAGATGATTCTTGACACCGGTGCCTCGTTGGTAACACTTCCTTCCAGCGTGGCCGCCCAGGCTGGGATCGTCGCAAAACCCGGGGATCCTGATATCCAACTCTCCGTGGCGGACGGGAAGATCATTACGGCGAAAATGGTGGACATCGAATCGGTGCAATTGGGGCCATTCCAGGTCCAGGGGGTTCGATGCGCCGTTTTAAGCCCCAGAGAAAACAATGCCGTCGCGCTACTGGGCATGAGTTTTCTGGGTAACTTCGAGATGAAGCTGTTGCACGATTCGGTTGAGTTGACTCAAGTCAGTCCAGGTGGCGTGGTAGCTTCCGAAGAATGATGCCCGGCAATCGGTAAAATGAGCGCGGCATATGCTACACGTCCGTGCGTCTGGCACTCAGAGCTTTTGCAGAATCCATGTTCATGGTAACCGCCGGATGCAAAATCAACGGCCTACCGAAAGATCCACTTGAAGGATGCACTTGCTTGCGCCGCGAGCTTGTATTGTCGTGCAAGACAATCTTGACGCTACTAGGTTCCGGGAACCAGTTCGCTTTTCCAATCCCACGGCGGTACCGGATTGGGCACGGACCAGACATTGAGTCGCTTGCTTCTGGCACGGTTCTGCAGGTCGGCCACACGTTGATCTTCCAGCTGCCGAAAGTCGTACCAGGCGTAACCACGCTGCACCAGATATTCATTGATGTTCAATTCACCCTTGATGATCCAGCCAAAAATCTGGTCGGATTCCTGACCGATTTCGGTTTGCAACACCAGGATGTGTTCGTCCCCAACAAAATCGGCCAGGATTTCTCTGGCAGCTTCAGCAAAAGGTTGATTCTCTTCGGGAGCGTCAATGGCGGCCAACCGGACGGTCAACTGTTCATCGTCGATCGAGTTGACGACCACCGTATCACCACTCAGTACTTCGATTACCTGGGCGTCGAAGAACTCGGTATGTTTCTTTCCAAACAGAACCGGCAATTTGTTTGTCGGTTTGAAAGCCTGTTCGAACAGCCGTCCATCGCTCTGGTCGGTACCGCCAACTTGGTCCTGAACTCGACGGTTGGCGTCACCATCGGTGTTCAACGCCACGGGAACAAATCCCTCCGTACGTCGAAAAAAATGATGCTTGGTCGTGGAAGCGACCAGCGAAACGGTACAGATCAACCAGAATGCGGCCAACAGCCAGCCGAACTGGTTGCCGAGGTTTGCTTTGATCAAGGTCCAAATGATCATGCACAGGGCGATCAGAAACACCTGTTGGAGGAAAATCTGAAGGACGAAGTTCATGCTGCGTTCGGTTGATAGTGAAGCGTATGTCAGTTCAAACTGCCACCGACCACATTGTAACAGCTACGCCAGGGAAATGGGTCGGGATTGAATCTGCCAGATTGGCGTTGTGCGGTATCCAGAGTCGACAATCATTACCGTGATGGGGAGCATCCGAAAATTGCTTCAAAAACAAAACGCCAACATGTAGAATTCCCAACCGGTCAAAGTGGTCAGAAAGAACTGCAATGCCAACAGGATCAACCAGAAGACGTAATAGGGGCCAAAATCGTTCGGTTCCGGCGGCTTGGGAAATTTCCGCAGGCTTTGAATGAGCAGCACGATCCAGATCCCTGCAGTAACCGCCCAGAAGACGAGATGAATCGTGAGGGTCATGTACGTAATGGCCGGGATATCTTCCACGGTCGCGGCGGCACGATGCTTCCAACCGTTGGACAGAAAATCGAAGAAAAAAAGTCCCGTGGCGACGGCAAAGGCGATGGTCAGCAGCAGCATGACCTGCTTGTGCAGCGAGTATTTCTTTTTCAAAAACAGCAGCTCCAGGCTCCATGTCAGCACGGGAATCATGGCCAACAGCAGGACGTAGGCAATGTCAAACGATATGGAGGCCCGGGTGCCAAACAATCCGGAGTATTCCGTGTAGTGCATTGAGGTATTTCCGTAACTAGGCCTCAGGTTCTGTATTTCTGCCTGTACTCAGACGATTATTTTTTCAAATAACCGGTATCGTTTGCGGGCAATGCCGCCAAAGTTCTCGATCGTATTGCGCATCCGTGAATTGTTTTCCAGGACGTAGCCGGTTTCACAATACTTGATTCCTTTCCGAAAACACTCCCGAAAGTAACGTTCATACAACAGCACTCCCACACCTTTGGCGTCGGCTGCACGGGTAGCCGCATAGACATAGACGACGTACTTGCGAATCTGTTTCCGGTATCTCAAATAGGTCAGCCAGCCCCACGGCAGAATCTTTCCATTCATTCGGGCCAGCAGTTCGTTGTAATCGGGGCAAGCCAGAAATACGGCTTCCGCGCGACCATCAATTTCGGCGATACTGAACATGTCCGGATCGATGATTCGTTTCAGGTCTTCGCCTTCGGACCGGATCTCTTCGACAGTCATCGGCACAAAGCCCCAATTGTCAGCAAGTGAATCGTTGCAAATCGTGCGGATAATTTCCAGCTCGTCTTCAACACGATTTAATCGCGGTTCGCGTATCTGAATCCGGTTCCGTTTCCTGACATCGCTGCTTAATCGCTCGATTCGCTTTATCAGGTTTTCGGCATGACCGTCTGAATAATCGTCGTAATCCCAACCGTACACGATAACGTCCATTGCCTTGCGTAACCCGCTCGCTTCGCACTGAGCGGGATAATAGCGATGGGTATACGGCATGGGAATGGTTGGCGGGTAATCAAATCCATCAACCAGGAAACCGACATTGGCATTCATGGAGGGGTTGGTCGGTCCGCGCATGATTTTCAGTCCTCGGTCGGCCAACCAGTTTTCCGATGCGGCGAATAACCGTTGGCTGATGTCCAGTTCATCGATGCATTCGTAATGGCCAAAAAAACCAATCCGGTCATTCCAATGCTCGTTGTGGGCGCGATTTTCGATGGCTGCAATGCGACCCACCGGCTCATTGTTCCGCCAGGCAACGAACAGTTCCGCATCCGCATGACGATAGAATGGGTTTCGATCCGGATCGATCTCTTGACGTTGATGCGACGGCAACGACGGAACCCACAATTTGCGGTCTCCGTTCAACCGTCGCGCGAGACCGATAAACGCGCGACGATCCCGCGACGATCGTACCGGTTCGATGCGTATCCCAGTCACGGTTGTTTCCTGACCCAGTCCAGTGTTTTCTGCATCGCGGTGTCAAAATCAACGACCGGTTCGAAACCCAGCTGGCGACGGGCCCGGGATATGTCGTAATTCTGCGGTGTCCCCAATTCAAGAACGGCTAAACGCGTCAGCAGGGGACGACGGCGTTGCTGCAGCAATCGTCCCCAGTTTTCCATGCCGAACGCCAAGCAGTAAGCCAGCCGGCTTGGCAGCGAGAAACGAACTCGGCGAACCCCGAGGCCATCGGCCAGAGCATCCAGATACTGTCGCCACGTCGTTGGCAGTCCGTCACAGATGTTGAAGACGCGCATGTCGGGATGCCGGATTCGTCCGGCCAGCAGACAGGCGTCGGCCACGTTTTCCACATAAGCCAATCCCGCCTGATGCCGCCCGTGATCGAGCAACAGCATGCTTCCATTTCGCAAATGCCGCACGACTTCCCCTACATAATTCTGGCATCCGGGGCCGAAGACCATCACGGGTCGCAAGATCACCACATCCAATTCCTTCATGGCCTGCCAGACGACCTGTTCTGCCGCAATTTTGCTCTCGATGTAGGGTATTCGCCGCGACCCGAAACCTTCCGATTCCTGGACCTGCTGTCCACCGCGATAACCGTACACCGCCGCCGAACTCAAGTAGACCAGACGGCGAACGTCTGCAGCCAGGGCAGCCTGGACAACGCGCCGCGTACCTTCCACATTGGCTCTAATAAAGTCTTCGCGTTTTCCCCAATCGGATACCCGGCCGGCACAATGATAAACGACGTCAATTCCCTGCATAGCGGTACGCAGCGAATCGGCATCAAGCAGATCCCCAACCACCTTCTCGATCCGGCGATCCGGTAAACGCCGCGTATCGCTGTTCCGACGAATCAGAATGCGAACGTCTTCGTCGTCGGACACCAGCTGCTGCGTAATCTGTCCGCCGATCAATCCCGATGCGCCCGTGACCAGATTTCTCATGGGTACAAGTTTAATGCGAGTCGCAGGGGCGTGTAGCGGTTGCCACATTCATTTTCCCGATCCCTGCAAACGAAAAGACGATACACCTGAACGAAACACGCCATAAACCGGTGTTTCGACGGAAAGCAGCAGACCAGGATCAGCCGCGCTACGCGGCGAAAAAGGTTGGTCACTTCGCCTTGGCGGCCGACAATCGAAAAAACGAAACCGTGGGGTTGATCGCAACGCCATGCAGAGCTGAGACGTCGGATAATTGCCAGAAGAAAAAAAAGACCGGAAATCGGCCAACGAACAGAATCAGTCCGCGATTTCAAAACCGAGGATGGAAACGTCGTCGATCGGGCCATTTTTCACGCTCCATCGTTGCACTGAGCTCAACAGCAGGGCCACGCTTTCATCCAGTGACCGAGACTGTCCCAATTCCATGACCTCCAGCATCTGCTGCATGCTGAATTGATTCATGTCCTGATCCATCGCTTCGGGAACGCCGTCGGAGTACAGATAGATGCGTGAACCGGGTTGCAACTGAATTCGGTAATCCTCGAAATCAACCTCATCCATCCAGCCAATCGGAAAACCCTCGGATTCCACCAGCTGCGGCTGGCGGTTCTTCGGAGCGTGGACCAACGGATCGTGTCCGGCCGATACGAATTGAAACTCCAGCGATTCCAGGTTCAGGACGCCATACAACATCGTGAAATAGAGTCCATTCTGTTCCTCCATCGGAAACCTCCGGTTCAATTCGCTGGCGACTTCGGAAGGTTGAACAATGCGATGATCTTTTCCGTCGGGGGACTTCTGGACCAGCAATGAAGAAGCGGAAACCTGCGGCGTCAGCAGCCTGCCGATCGTTACCGACAACAAAGATGATGCCACGCCGTGTCCACTGACATCCACCAGAAAGGCGGCGACATGTTGATCGTCCAGTGGAAAGAAGTTCAGGAAATCTCCGGCCAGCTCGTCACACGGCAGGTATTTCCAGGCCGTCTTGACGCCGGCACAGGAGATATCCTGGCTGGGCAATAGCGACTGTTGGACTCGCGCTGCTGCGTCCAGATCCCGAGTCATGCGGACGTTCGCGGATTCCAGTTGGCTGTTCAGCGATTCCAGCTGCTGGTTCCAGCGGGTCAGCTGCTCCTTGGCCTGGGCCAGCTGTTCATTGGTTCGGAGCAATTCGTTATTCTTTTCGACCGCATTTTCGAACGTGGAAACCAGCAGGTTCAATACCTGTTGTCGACCGACCTTGACGCGATACCGATTGCCACCCAATGTCACGTCCAGCTGCTGTTCGTCCTCGTCAGTGGCCAGCGGAGTTTCCAGCAACGAAGCGACCCGCCCAATCAGAAATTCCGGATCGTAGGGCTTGGTGACGTAGTTGTCGGCACCACAGTGCAATCCCTTGATGATGTCCTGCGCATCGGACAACGTAGACAGCAGTATAAAGGGTATGGTTCGCAAATCCGAATCGTTCTTGACGGCGTGGCAAAGTTCGTAGCCGGTCATTTCGGGCATTTCAATATCGGAGATGACCAGGGTGGGACGGTTCTCCCGAATCATGTGCAGTCCGATGCGGCCATTTTCCGCGGTCCGCACCTGGTAGCCGGCCTGAGTCAACTTGTCCGACAGTACTCGTGCTTGAATTCGACTGTCCTCGACCACCAACAGGGAAGCTGTGGCAGGGTCTTGTTCCAGGGTCACCGAATCTCCTTTTCTCGTCGACGACTTTGTTTCACATGTCTTACGATGGCGGGTGCCATTTTTCCCAACGGCAAAATGCGATCAGCCAGGCAATCGTCGATAACGGCTTTGGGCATCCCGTAGACCACACTATCGCATTGGCTTTGCGCAAACACGCAACCGCCAGCCTGTTTGACGAGCCGGCATCCCAGCAGGCCATCTTTTCCCATACCGGTCATGATGATGGCCAGCAGGTCGCCCCGTAGCACCCCGGTTGCCGACCGCAACAGGTAATCTACGGCAGGTCGCACCGCGTTTTCCGGTGGCGCGTCCGTAACCGCCACCCGCAGACCGTGGTTTTCGGATCGCAATCCCATTTGCTGACCGCCCGGTGCGAGGATCACCATCCCACCGCCGGCAACCATACCGTCGTTGCCTTCCACGACGGAAATGGCGCTGTTGGAATCCAGGCGACGGGCCAGCGAGGTTGTGTAGACCGGTGGCATGTGTTGCACGACGAAAACCGGAACCGAAAGGTCCGCTGGCAATTTTGGCAGCACGGCTTTTAGCGCTTCGGGACCGCCCGTTGACGTTCCAATCACGATCGCCCGGCAAGTCGACGTTGTTGGCGACAGGGGCTCGCATTCCAGTTCCCGGACGGGCCGATCAGCACAGGGATGATGGCGACGCGTCCGGCCAGATTCGCGAAAAGCCGTTATTTTTGATACCAGCGAACGCTTTAACTGTTCACGGTTGGCTGCGATATCGGAGCTGGATGGTTTTAGAATGAAATCGAATGCGCCCTCCAGCAAGGCGTCCGTCGTGACCTGTGCCCCGTGGTCGGTGAAACTGCTGACCATAATCGCTGCGACAGCGTACCGTCGGCGTTTGATTTCATGCAGCACCTGAATGCCGTCCATATCGGGCATCTGTACATCCAGCGTCAGCAGATCGGGTTCGCATTCCTCAATTTTCTGTAACGCTTCCAACCCATTCCTGGCAATTCCCACCACGCGAAGGCCGTCTACGTCGCGCAACACGTTTTGAATGGTTTGCCGGTAAAGGGCGGAATCGTCAACAATCAGAACTCGAACTGGCGACGTCATTCCGTTTTCCATTCCCATGCATTAATTGGCCATATCCAGCTGTTTTCTGAAGAACTGGCTCAGGTCATCTTTTTCAAATGGTTTCACAATAAAATCCGCAGCACCGGATTCGATGCACCTGGTAAGCATCTCTTTCTGGTTGACGGCACTGATCATAACCACTCGCACCTGCGGATCAAATTGGATCAGTCGTTTTAACGTCTCCAATCCGTCCATTTCCGGCATCACGATATCCAGTGTTACGAGGTTCGGTCGTACTTGCCGGTAAATTTCCAGGGCGCGTACGCCATTCTCAGCTTCGCCGGCAATCCGCCAACCGGCAGCGGTCGCTATCTCAGCAATCCGACGACGCATGATCAACGCATCGTCAACGACCAGAAGGCTTCCGAATTTCTGATTCATGACCTTCACCTTTCCGTTAAAGCTCGATCCGTTTCCGTCCGACCATCTCAATCCGAACGGCCCCGGTACCACTATTGAAGGTTATCCGGCGTCCCTGGTTGCCACCACAATGTCGGGCGACGATCGGAATCTGCAATTGCCCCAGTATTCGTTCGCAGGCCGCTACATTCTGTTGTCCAATCTGGCGTGGCGAAGCCGTCGTGGCAAACATGCTGGCCGCACCAATCAGTTTCGCTTCCAGTTTCAATTGTCCAACGCCAAGCCGCTTGATCTCGTCCAACAGGAAGGGCACGGCGGTGTCGACGTATTTACCTGGCTGGTGCAATTCGCCCGTCGATTCAGGCAGCAGAATGTGAGCCAGCCCTCCCAGACGGCGACGACGATCGTAAAGAACCAGGCCCAGGCAGGATCCTAACAGAGCCTGCAGGCATTCTCCGTCGCGGGCAATCCCAATTTCGCCCATACGAATCGAACCGCCCTTGCGAACTGAATTTTTCACCGGCTTGATGTACCATCGCTGGAGGGGGAATCGAACATCGTACGGGATAGGGTGTCAAACGTATTCGCGTCGGGGATGAACAACAGCGTGCAATGTAAATCATCGCCGGCGATCTCGATTCTGGTTCGGTTGAAGACGGCGTTTTCACCGGTGGCCGCTTGTTGCAGCAAGGCAAACTGCATCAGACATTCCGGGTAGTCTCGTTGGAATACCGGTGGCGAGGGCAATAATTCAACCATCGCTTCATCGCTGGACAGGATTTCGGACAGGCAATTCAGATAGGCCGAACCAAGAATATTGGCCGTCTCCAGCACAGCAGAAATCCGGAGTTCGCTCCAGCCGTCTTCCTCGTCGGCCAAGTTGCCGGTCAGGATCTGAGCCAACGCGAGGCCCTCCCGATCACTAAAGGCCAGGATCAGGCAACCTTTGACCGCTCCCGTTAACTCGATACAGCAGCAGCATACCGGCTGCCCGTCATTGCCGAGCGCGGAGACCGCTTCGGCAAATGGCAGGCGGATCAGGTCGTCTAGCAGGATGACCGAGGGCTTGCCCAGCCAGATGGAAAGCGTATCCGAAAGATGGGTCGAAATTCTGTGCAGGGCCCTTTTGACCAGTTCATCCTGTGTCGAATTCATGATTGCACGCCCGCTTCGCTGATCAAGGACTTTTCACTTGAAGATGACAGCCGGTCATAGGCGATGCGGATGACCGCGCCGCAATCGAGCATCAAACCGACGCTACCGTCTCCCAGAATGCTGGCTCCGGCAAGTCCATCGATTTTAACAAAATTATCGGTCAACGATTTGATCACGATATCCTGACTACCGACAAATGCGTCCACTCGCAGGCTGATCGTTCGATTGCCCGTTCGAATGATAACGACTTCAAATTTCCCCTCAGCCGATCGTGGATCCGGATGGGAGTGCTCCCGATCACCAGCATTCCAGTGAAACAGTTCGCCCACTTCCAGCAGAGGCACAAGTTGTTTGCGGACACTGATGTGTCTTTGCCCGCTGACCGTCTCGATATCCCCGGGCATGACGGAAACGATTTCCTGGACGTCGTCCAGCGGGACCGCAAGAATGACTCCTCGCATCTCGACCAGCAAACTGTTGATAATGGCCAGGGTCAGCGGCAAACGAATCACGAATATCGACCCGTGCCCGGGGTTGGTCTGAACATGAATCGACCCGTTCAATTGGGCAATCCTGGTCTTTACGACATCCATTCCAACGCCACGTCCCGACACATCGGTAACCTCTTCGGCGGTACTGAAACCGGGGTGCCAGATGTAGTCCAGCGCCAGTTCATCCGACAACGATTCGGCTTCGGCTGCCGACAGGATATTGCGATCCACCAACCGGTTTCTGATCTTCTGCGTATCGATCCCTCGACCGTCGTCCCGGATTTGAATGCAGACGTTATTCCCACTGTGGAACGCTTCCAGCGTCACGGTACCCGTTTCCGGCTTGCCCGCCTGTAGGCGTTCCTGTGGATTTTCCAATCCATGATCGACGGCATTGCGAACCAGGTGCATCAACGGATCGCCCAGCTCGTCAATCATGCGTTTGTCCAGTTCCGTCTTTTCGCCGCGAATCACGAGCTTGAGCTGCTTGTTGCCGGCATCGGAGAGATCGCGGATGACCCGCTTGAATCGGCTGAACAGGGGACCCACGGGGACCATGCGAGTGACCAACACGGTTCGTTGCAGGCTGTGGGAAACTCGGCCCAGTTGATCGATCGCCTCACTCATCTGTCCCAGGCACGATCGACCATTGTTCCAGATCTCCGTTTGTTCGTTCAACAACTTCAGGCCTTCTCGCAATTGCTGAATCCGCGATACATCCTGGTCAGGTTGGTTTTCGTCTTCCTGCATCGCCTGGATCAGCTGCTGCAGGTCGTTGCTGAACTGGCGGATGCGATTCAACATCCGTGTCTTGCGAAGCTCTGGATTGACCTGGCCGGAAATCTGTTCAAACCGGGAACGATTGACGACCAATTCGCCGGCCAGATTCATCAGATCGTCCAATCGACCAATATCGACGCGCATCGTCTCAGATTTGATCGCGGTCGATGGTTCCGCCAATGTAGGCGACAGAGGCAAGGGCTGAATGTCTTCGCTGTCAGGGACCGACGACGGAGGTGGGGCGGTTACGTTTTCCGGCACCTTGGCTGGTGGAGTGGGCGTTCGCGTCGACATCGGAGAACGGGATAGTGGCTGCGTGCCGGTTGGCTGGTCCGCATCCAGCTCCGCGGATTCGCGAACCGCCAAATCCTCCAGGTTTGGCAATCTGCCGGCCGCTTCCGTAGGCGGTGCGCCCAGGTCATAGAACTCGATCGCTTCGACGCCGTCCACATCGACACGCGACCGCAATGCTTCGGGCTGATGGTCGGATTGCAAATGGACTTCGAATTCGGTCAATTCCGAGAGTTCCGAAAGTTCGTCAAGAGCGGGACGGATCGACAGGACTTCCGCGACGTCCTCCAGTCGAGACACGATCAGACGGGCTTTCAAATCGGCCAGGGGCAGGCCGGTTCGAAATCGGACGGACAGACCCAGCTTGCGAGGCGGAACGATCCCGGATTGGTCTGGTTCGACGGCATTGCCGCGGCTCGACGTTTCGTCTGCCACTTCTTTGGTAGAATGGGGAGGTTCTTCCGGCGCTTCCGCGTGCTCCGTTTCAATCCGCTCCAGCTGCTCCAGCAGTTCGGCCGCGGTTCCCGGCGCTTCGCCCCGTCGCAGTCGTTGTGTGCATTCCCGCAGAAAGTCAATGCTTTGCAAGACAACGCGCATGGTGGCTTTATCCAGACGCGCGACGCCGGAGCGAAACTGTTCGAAGCGATTCTCCAGCCGGTGGGTCAACAACTTGATGTTATCCAGGCCCATCATACCGGCCGACCCCTTGATCGAGTGGATCAGCCGAAAGGCCTCGTTTAATTCTTCCCGGTTGCCGGCATCCTGTTCCAACGTCAGCAACGATTCCACCAGATCGTCCAACTGTTCGTCGGTTTCATCGACGAAGGTCTGCAGGTATTCCGCCATGTCTTCGGCGAATCCACCCGGGTTGCTGCTATTTTCAGCCATGGTTCAAAGAGCCGGGATGATGGTCAGACGGACTGTCGGATGCCGCAACCTTCTGGTAGACCAAGGGCGTCACTTTCTGCATGGTCCCCAGCATGTCGTAAACCCCTTCGGAGGGGCCGACCACCAGGTATCCTTGCGGTGCCAACGCCGGATCACATTTTGCAGCACCTGTTGTTTCGATTGCCGGTCGAAATAGATCAAGACATTGCACAGGAAGATGCAGTCGTAACACTGAATCCGGGAGGGAGCCATCAAGTTGTGCTGGCGAAACTGGACCAGGCTTCTGATCGCCGGCTCGGCTTGCCATGTTCCGTCCTGGTTGGCGTGAAAGAACGTTCGCCGCTGACGATCGTTGAGGGATTCCAGGTCGCGTTCGTTAAACTGTCCAATGTTGGCCTTGCGGATTTCCTGTTCACTGATATCGGTTCCGTGAATCGTGACCTGCCAGCGTGAGAACCGACAACGATGCTGCAGCACCGAAATGGCAATCGAGTAGGCTTCGGCACCATCGGCGCAAGCGGCGGACCAGAATCGCAACGACGGGGATCGTTCCCCGCGGCTTTGTGCCTGGGCCACTTCCGGCAAGAAGGAATCGTTCAGCCATTCATAATGGGCGGGGGTTCGAAAGAAAAACGTCTCGTTGGTCGTGATGGCGTCCAGGAAATACTCCATTTCCTGCTGGTCGGAACGGGTCGAGGTCAGGTAGCGATAATAGGTGCCGAAACTGTCGAACCCGCCCGCCTTCACGCGACGTCGAATCCGATTGCTGAGCAGAGAAATTTTGCGTTCCCCGATTCGAATACCACTGTGTCGGTAGATCAGTGAACGAAATTGCTCGAATTCTCTGGGATTCAACGGTTCGGTTGTCACAGCTTATCTCAGGCCTGAAACCTGGCAACGAGTTCTTGCAAGTTGTGTGCCTGGGCACCCAGTTGTTCCGCGCTGGCCGCCAGTTCTTCCGCACTGGCGGCGTTGGCCTCGGTGGTTTCGGAGACGATACGGATGGCTTTCTGAACTTCGTCGGCGCTGACCGCCTGCGATTCGGTTTGATCGGCGATCTGGGCGATACCTTCGGCGGTCTTGTCGACGGCCGTTACGATGGTGTTCAATGCTTCCCCGACTCTTTCGGACAACTGGGCCCCTTCGCTGACGCGTCGTGAGGATTCCTTGATCAGTTGGGTGATTTCCTTGGCGGCCTCGCTGGAACGTTCGGCCAGTTTTCGCACCTCGTCCGCGACTACCGCAAAGCCCAGACCGTGTTCGCCGGCCCGGGCGGCCTCAATCGCCGCGTTGAGGGCCAGCAGGTTGGTTTGGCTGGCAATTTCGCTGATCACGGCAATGATCTCATCAATCTGTTGACTTGATTTCTCAATCAGGCGAATGGCCTGAACGGCTTCGGTGACACTTTGACCACCGCAGCGGGCGACGCGAACCGTCTCCTGGGCCTGGCATTTGCATTCACTGCTACTGCTGGCGATCACCTGGATCGAGCGTGTCAAGTCGTCGACACCAGCGGTCATCTCCTCCACGGAAGCCGCTTGCGTCTGGGCGCCATCGCTCAGCAAGGCGCTGCTTTCCGCAATGGTGCGGGCGCCATCGGTCTGTTGTGTGGCCGCTTCGATAATCTGCGTCGTGATGTTGCGCAAGTCATCCATCCGTTGCCTGGATTCTTCCTGGGCTTGCTTGAGTCGGGTGATTTCTTTGGCAAAGGAAACCACACCACAGGGATTGCCGTCCTGATTCGTCAACAAGGAAAGCGTCACGAGGACCGGAATTTCGCGTCCTCCGCGGGTGACCCGGACGCCTTCCACATCACGTACTTCCTCGCCTGATTTACATCGCAACAGCATTTCATCTGCCAACGCATGACCGCTCTCGGGCACAATGATCTTGATCGGCTGACCGATCATTTCGTCACGAGACCATCCGTATTCACGCTCAGCGGCCCGATTCGCCGACATCACCGCACCGTTCAAATCTTCGATGATGATGGAATCGGCGGCATCCTCGAACACACGAGAAAGCAACCGGGCCTTGTTTCGGGCGGCCACGTCATTGGTGACAATCGTGGCATACTTGATGACTTTGTACGGCTTGCCATTGAAATCAAGGATCGGATTGTAACAACCTTGAATCCAGACATCGCTGCCATCTTTGGCAATCCGTCGATACTCACCCCGAATAAATTCACCCCGATTCAATCGTGACCAGAAATCCCGATATTCGTCACTGTCTCGGTCTTCCGGTGGCACCAGCAGGCTGTGATGTCGGCCTTGCAATTCCTCCCGGGTATAGCCAATCGCATTCAGGAAGATATCGTTGGCGCAACGAACCATGCCATCCATACTGAATTCGATCACGGCTTGCGACTTTTCGATGGCCGCAATTTGACTTTCGATATCGGAGGTCCGCTGTTTCTGTTCGGTGATATCTATGGCGAATTCCACCGCCCGCGTTGGATGTCCGTTTCGATCGAAGATCGGATTGTAACAGCCTTGAATCCAGACTTCCTGTCCGTTCTTGCCGACTTGAACGTACTCTCCCGTCGCACTTTCTCCCCGCCCCAGCTTTTCCCAGATCCGCTGATACTCATCCGACGTTCGTTGTTCGGGTGCGAGCAATATCGAATGCGGCTTTCCCCGAAGTTCCTCCATCTTATAGCCGAGCGGGCGGAGGAAGTTTTCGTTGGCAGTCAATATCACGCCATTGAGATCAAGTTCGACGACGGCATGGGCGTTGTAAATGGCATCCAGTTCACGCTTCAGGGATTGCGCCTTTGGATGAGCCAGCTTGCGATTTGCCGTTGTCCTTACGAATGGCCATGGGTTCATCTCGCGATATTATAAGTGGAATCAAGAGGTCGTACGATTCAGTACGTCCGGGTCAAGTAACTTTTCAACGTCCAATAAAACGACCAGGCCATCTTCCTGTTGGGCTATTGCGTTGACGTAATCCCTGCCATCCAGATTCACGGATTCGGGCGCCGGCTGGATTTCATCCTCGGGTATCCTTCGCAGATGTACCGAATCGACCGTGCATCCCAGGGTTCGATCTCCGGCATTAACCACCACCGTTCTGGTTTCTGCATCGGTGGCCTTCGGGGGCAGGCCCAGCAGCAAACGAAGATTGATGATTGGAATGATCGAGCCACGCAAATTGCTGACCCCTTCCACACACTCAGCGACTTGCGGCAACGGGGTCACCGGACCCGGCATGCCAATTTCCTGAATCATGTGGATGGGAAAGGCATATTTCTGATCCGCCAATTCAAAGCCGACGAATTGCCGCGTTTTCTTTTTTTCGGACTCCACGTGTGTGGGTGCCGATGACCGGGAATCGACCATGGTTCTGCCGATGGAGTTAAATGGCTATTTGGGATCAAAGGGACAACAGCAAGATAGGACGATGGCAGTGGCAATCAAGTCGATTGCCCCGCCGGCGGCCATGTTTGGCAAACTTCGAGCAGGAATTGCCGCGGATGACAGGTGTACGTTGATAAACCTTCTGCCAGGGCCACGTCACTCAAGTCTATTTGGGCCGTTTTATCAGTACAACGGTTACCAGTCGAATCGCTGGGAATTCGACACCGTTTTCCGGTCTGACGGGCTGGTTAGCCGCAGATATCGGCCGACGGTCAGGGGGAGATCGGGGTCCGGAAATTCGAGGCCGTCGTTCGGACACGTCGTCAACATGGACGCGGTGTCCGTCTCAAGCTGGACGCCCGGGAAGTCGCGTCGGTCGGCGAGCCCGGTCCAATCAGGGAATGAGGCTTGGCTGCAGATCATCATCAGGCGGTGCGAGTCGGCTCCGTCTCACGCTTCAGCGTTTCGGTTGGCGTCAAAACCGTTGGCTAAACGGGCTCAAGCCAATCCGCGCACTAACCGCCAAACCAGTTCTTCTTGGAAAACCCATCCATCGCCGCTTTTTCGTCCTTGACGATATCGAACGTCTTGTTGAGTTTCGTGATCTTGAAGATCTCCATGATCTCCGGCGATATGCTGCAAAGTTTCAGTCGAGCGCCGCTTGCTTTGCACTTTTTCATGAACATCACCAGTTTGCCGATCATGGATGACGACATGAATCCGACCCCCTGAAACGAAAGCAGGATTTTATCGTTCTTGTTGGCGTCGGTAGCGGCTGCAATCAAAGCGTCACTGACCGCTCGCATGGCGGCTTCATCCAAAATTTTCCCGTCAGAAAAACCAAGGATCAGAACGTCATCTACTTTCTGTGAAACAATCGCGGGCACGAATACACCTGGCAGCTGTAGTTGGAAATTTGCGTGTTGAGGACCTTTCCTCGCGTTCAGAGCATAACCGAACCGCGCCCGTTTTCAATCCGCCACTTCGACGTGGACAGGTGCATTCAGGATCCGATAGATTACGGCAATCAGGCTGCCATCACGAACAACACTGGATTCCCAGCCTCAGGGCGTTGTCCGAGAAGTCGGCAGGTCGAGGCTGTCCCGAGAAATAATCCGTCGGGATTGGTTTCCACGGCGAGCGAAATGGTAGCTTGGTGGCTGGAAGTGCGGAGCAGTAGCAGCCTGCCGCGATGGGGTCGGGCAGGTATCCTTCCCAATTCGTCAAGATCCGGCTGGGCCTGGAATCCGTAACCCTGGCAGAAACGCGCGGAAGCGGTATCAATGTTAACCATGGGGGTTGTCACAATATCGGTGGCGTCTTCTGCATTCCACCGGATGGCGACGCCTCCCATCGTCCATGATGTACACGAGCCAAATGACAATATGGAACCCACGGATGTATCGACATACTCAACGTTCTCCATTGCACGTGCTGTTATACCTTCCGGCAGTGTTCAGTTTCTTTGTCGCATGGCTGGGCCGAGATAATCAGGGGCCAAGCCTTTTGGTCATTGGGCTTGGCTTCGTGCTGTTGTTGCTTGCACTGTCGTTTCAGACGTTGACGGTATCCGATGACGGCGAAGAACTGGATGTCCGTTATGGGCCGCTGAATCTGTTCGGGACGCGTATCGCCTACCGGGATATTACGGCGGTAAAACAGGGCCAGACTTCCTGGATCAATGGTTGGGGCATCCACTTTGTACCTTTCCGTGGCTGGACCTTGAACCTGTGGGGTTTCGATTGCGTCGAAATCGAAAGATCGGGAAAAGTCATTCGAATCGGTTCCGATGACTCGCAGAGTCTGGCCGAGATGATCGAGCAGAAGATTCGGGAGCACGAAGTGCATGCCAGCCAGGGCTCGTCAGCTTGAGCTCGACTGGTAAAACGCTTGGCATTCACGTTCACGGCCCCGAACAATGCGGCGTCCCTTCAGGCCACCGAATCTTGAGGTGATCACGGTCCAGCGACCATGTTGGCCGCGATGTTGATGATCTTCCAGATAAATTACAACCCAGTCGTCGGTCGTTCCCATGGCATGAGCGCGTGGAGTGTTGGAGAACATCGCCGTGTAATCTCGTGCGCCGCGCCGGGTATGCAGAATGGGCAACCAGGGCCTTACCGTCGGGTTGAGTCGCCGCGGTGCGATGCGAGGCAGTTGACCGCGCGACGCTTCATTCCGATATTGCTGGTCGATATCCAACAGTTCGGCCACCGGGACCTCGGATGTCAGGTCTTCCTGGCCTGGAAACCGCTGGCCTGGAATTGACTCTGCCGTATCGGGCGTTCGGCCGCGGGCAGCGAGAGATTCGCGAACAGCGCGAATTCGTTTCACGCCAAATCCGGGCATCTTCTGCAAGCGACCATCCCAGGCGGCGGCCTGCAATTCCACCAGCGTTTCGATGCCCAATTCGTCGTGCAAGCGTTGAGCCAGCCCGGGACCGATGCCGGGTACGGACCCAAATGTCTCTTCGACCGCGTGATTGCCTGTCAGTCGTTCCAGCAATGTCCAGCGTCCCCCACGAATCAGTTGTTGCAGAGCACGCGAAATGGTGCGACCAATGCCGGGTAAGGCATCCAATCCGTCAATCCCATCCGCCTCGTAGATTTGCCAGGCCGGTCGATCGAGGCTGCCAATGGTCTCCGCCGCCCGTTGGTATGCCTGCGCCCGAAACGGATCGGCACCTTGGGCACGAAGCAAGTCCGAAACGGCTTGCAGTTTTTCGGCCAATGCCCGGTTGCCGGGCGGTACGGTGCAGTCAGTGGAGGATTCGCTGGTCATCGGATGGAATCGGCCATGGGTTGCCATGGTGTACAGGATCTGGGCGTAGCCGCCACGCCAGTGTAACTATGGAGCCAGAGCATAGGGCAAACTGAAAATTACATTATCGGTCAATGATTGACATTTGTCGCCGAACATTAGAGCATGTTGAGATCATCAATGCCGGTGTAATTCGATGGGAACTGGATTGGTCCAGGGCTGGCCCTGTCTCGAATCCGGCTGGCACTCGGCAAAATGGGAGAGCAGGATGAGCATGAGAACAGTTGTGGTAGCTCTGGCGTGCCTGAGTTTTGGATTGTCCGGATTCGTGGATTCCGGAAACGTCCGGCAGGACGAAGAATTAGAGCAGGCGGACCAGTTGAAACAGGACGCCCGCAAGCAATTCATGCGGGGAAAACTGACCAGTAACCAACAGATTGTCGAAGGACTGTCGTTGAAGAATTTCGATCTGGTTTCCTCCGGTGCCCAGGGCGTAGTCGGACTGGTGAAAGGCCAACACTGGTTTGTTCTGGATACGCCGGAATATCGCGATCACAGTCGGGATATGGAAATGGCGGCAACGCGGTTGCAGCAGGCTGCCGAGGCGAAAAACATCGAAGCCGCGGCACTGCGCTATTTCGATTTGACACTCAGTTGTATTGATTGTCATGAATATCTGGAGACGCTGGGGCAATAATGACCGGGCCAGTCCGGGTTGATACGATTCTGATTGGCCACGTCGGCCAACAGCAGTCATCCGTTGGGAACCGTTGAATCGAAGGAACAGGAATGGGCGAAAATGTCTTCCAGAAACGTGTCAAAGAGATCGTTACCCGCGATACCGTGACATTGAATGCGGACGATACCGTCCATCAAGGCGCTCGAATTGATGGGGCAGAATCTGGTCTCCGCCTTGCCGGTGATTGATCGCAAGAATCGATGTGTCGGTATCCTATCCGCTGCCGATCTGGTCGATTTGACCCGCGATACCGAAGAAGAGATTCGTGAATTGGACCTGGTGGACCTGTCCACGCCAGACTGCTGGTGGATAAAGTGGCCCACAGTTTGGGTAATGAAAGTGTGCGGACCTTCATGAGTGATTCGGTGGTTACCGTGGGACTGGAGACCAGCATCCAGAAAGCGGCGCAGGAAATGCTGCGAAATCACGTTCACCATCTACCGGTCGTCGATACCGAAGACCGACTGATTGGCATCATTTCGACAATGGATATTCTGGCGGCCTTTGCCGACGCCTCTCCGGCATGAACGGCGGCGGTTGATGTTGGTCCAACGATAGGCTTGAGAAATTCAAGGTCCAGCAAAACTGGATCAAGTCGCAAAACAAGAAAAGCCGTTCGGCACTTTACCACGTGTAATTCGATTCCAGACCGCGATTTGTTTTCCTGAACGATGCGTCACGCTTTCGTCACGGGTGCAACCGGCTTCATTGGCAGTCGTCTGGTTGCATCGTTGATCGACAAGGGAGTCCACTGCCGATGTCTCGTTCGAAGCCGTTCGAATGTTGACCATTTACGACATGATGCGATCGAACTGGTACCGGGGACGCTGACCGAACCTGACAGCTACCGAAATGCGATTCGAAATTGCGATGTTGTATTTCATGTGGCCGGGATGAAATTCGGTCGACCCTTCGATGAATTGAAATCCGTGAATGGCAGGGGTTGTGCGGATCTGGCGGATGGCTGCCGTGCCGTACCCACACCGCCACGACTGATCTACATGTCGTCCTTGGCGGCCGCGGGCCCACCTCCGGCCGGCAAGTCCGTGCGGGAGGAAACGGACTCGCCACAGCCGATCTCGCGATATGGTGAAAGCAAGCGGTTGGGAGAGACGCTACTGGAAGCTCGCGCTGCCGATATGCCGATCACCGTGCTGCGGCCCGGTATCGTTTTTGGACCCGGGGATACCGCCATGGCCGCGCTGTATCGGTCGATCTACCGGTTCCGGTTGCATCTGGTCGTCGGCTTCAAGCACACACCTGCCCTGTCACTGATTCATGTTGATGATCTGATCGAACTGACCCTCAGAGCGACTGAATCGGGAGAAGTCCTGAATGGGTTGCGCAGTTCGGATCATGATTCCAGTGGCTATTATTTTGCGGTCGATGATGCCGCTCATCCGGATTATCGCCAACTGGGGCATTGGATTGCTCAAGGCCTCGATCGCCAGATTTTCGTTCTGCCCATGGCGAAACGGTTGGGTGGCTGGTTCGGACACGCGGGGGGCCTGATATCCAGGCTGACCGGTCGGCCCAGTCTGATCAACCGCGACAAGATCCGTGAAGCGACCGTCGACAGTTGGGCCTGCTCGGGCGAAAAGGCCCGGCGGCAGCTGGGCTTTCAGGTTGAAAAAACGCTGTTTGATCGTTTGCAGGAGACGGGGAAATGGTACCTGCGGCATGGCTGGATCTGAATCGCTGCTGGTCCAGGTAACTTGCACATGGTGTGCGAACTGGATCACGGGACCTGGGGAATCTTGCACCGCATCTTCAGTTTTGACTCAACTAAATCGGCTCCAGTGACTGCCGGTTATCACGTAACGATTTCAGGTGTATGAGCGAAGGAAAAACTTCCGATTACCGAGGGCCACAAACGCATTGGAATTCTTCCGGCCCAACGAGCATCAGTCGGTGGCCTTCGCGTGGATACGAAACCGCGGGTTGTTGCTGCCATCCTGGTTCACCCAGGTGCCCTGATAAGAGGGTACTGGCTGTATCGACTTCTATCAGATGCGGGATTTAAAATCAGGAGCCGGCGTCAAGGACGACGTTCACCAATGCCGCCGCTATCTGATCAAACAGCCCGGCCCGACCACCGACGACACCGCCGAGTTGGGAATTGACCATCACGATGACGGCCAGATCTGTCGGCGGGTGGATCAGGATGGCCGCCGGATAACCTCCCGTGTGCTGTTGCTTACAATCACGCCGAATTTGTTGATTCTCCATCCCAAGCCGATTGTTCCAGTTCTGAGATCCTTTTTCCAGGTTTCAGCGCAGACCGGATCGCCGTACCCAGTGGATGCGATTCCGGATCCAGATGCGCGGCGGCCAGATTCAGCATGTCTTCCGCTGTTGGAACGCATGGCGAACGAACCGCCCAAAATCGATTCATTCAGCGGCCAGAGATCCGCCGGTTCTCCATCGGCATCATGGCCCGTACCGGTGGTGGCCACATTCAAGCGCTCCGCGTCATTCCCAACGGCTGGCAGATTCTCGAAACAGCTCCGCGAGTGAAACTCCGGCCTTTCGCTCCAATGCGTATCCCAGCAAGCCCATCCAAGGTGCTGTACGCGTACGGGCGGGAGTTGTCGATGGGCGGAAATGGCCGGTCAAGATAACGCTGTAATTTGTTCCGTGAATAGACTCCCCAACGTTTTCCGCCGGTGTTACTGTCGTACCGGTTGTCGACCGGCTCCCAGAAATTCAACGGGATATTCGGCAATCCGGAGGCATGCGTCGCCAGGTCCCGAAGCGTAATCGGTTTTCCGCCGGGGTCGGGAAGCTTGAGTTCTTTCGGCAGGTATTTTCGCAACTCATCATCCAGCCCGATTTCTTCCTTGACTGTCATTTCGGCTAACAGCAAGGAAGTAAAGACCTTGGTAATGGATCCAATCTCGAACACCGTGTTCTTGTCGGGTCGCCGGCGAGACTGAACGCCCACGGTTCCGAAACGGAAATAGTCTTTCTGACCGTCCTGCAACACGCCAACGATCATCCCGCGGGCCCATCGCTCGTCGATCAAAGGTTGCATCAGAGCTTTGACGCGTTCTTGCAATGCTTTGTCCTGTTCGCGAAAGGGGACGTGGCTTCTTCCGCTGCGAGATACGGCTGGGATAGCAATCCGAACATCCAGAGCGTACAGATCAATCCGGCATCAGACATGCAGGGCCCTTTCAAGACACGTTCGGCTGAAAAACCGGGGATCCTAGTCGGTGTTCCAACCATTGCAAAGAAACGGAGCAGCCGTATTCGGACCATTCGTCAAAAAATCCAATAGGAAGTCTTGGAAGTCTTCGAGGCAAAGAGCTGCGGACGACAGTCCCGATTGTAACGATGATGGCCATTGTACGCGGCTGAGTCCGCCAGATGTGTCGTGAGGCACGTTTTCATTTTTTTCTGGCAGTCGGAAGTGGCCTCCGCATTTCATGTTGGCATTTCAGTCTGCCATGGGCGACGCATCCAAGCTTCAACCAGCGGCGGTGGTTATGGGATATTGGACTGCCAAATCCGCTCTTAACGTCTGCCGCGGGGCCAGAACAAAGGCCAGATTCGAGCTCCAACATGATGCCTTTCTGCCACACCCGTTGAATTTTCGATTCAACCGAACGGCTACGCAACGCGGCAAAGAAATTTCAGAAAACGTCAGCCAACGACCTTTCCTGACATATTCTTCAGAAGGATCGCAAGCCAATCCATCGTGCGATTCGTCCAGGAGAAGATGATATGTCCGCCCAAAAAGTACTGGTTGTAGACGACAGCAAATCCGTCCGTGTGCACATCAAGCGCATTCTCTCGAATGCCGGATACGAGGTCATCACGGCTGAAAACGGTCGTCAGGCAATCGAGCAACTCAGTCAGGATCCCGATCTGATGGTCCTGGATGTGGTGATGCCGGAGCTGGACGGCTACGGCGTTTGCGAGCAGCTGACTGATCTGGGCGACCGCCATGCCCAGTTGCCGATCGTGTTTCTGACATCCGTCAAATCACACGCTCTTGAGCTGTTGGGCCAGGAATACGGCGCCTATTTGAAAAAACCCGTTGACGAGGAACAACTTCTGTCGACCGTGCGGACGCAGATCTCGTTCCAGGAATCCAATTGATCGCGACGGTTGACCCTGACATGAACCAGAACCCTGATAACGCGGAGAATCTGACAGCGCTGGAGATCGATGTTGCGCAGTGGCGACGCGAAATCCGGACGTTCGTAGAGACGACGTTTGATGATTTGTCCGAAGTCAACGAGCAACTCGCCTCCCGATTTTCCCGGTCGGGTGACGACAAGCCGTCTCTGTCGCTGACCGCCCGCCGATCGCGGCAGACCCAACAGCAACCTGGTGCCGAACGCAAAAGCCGGGCCGAGGGTGCGCTCTCGGAGTTGAAACGGAAGATCGCCAGCAGGATTGACGAGACAAGCGAGGACCTTTGATGACCGATGAGCAAACTTCAATGAGTCGATTGAATCTGGATGACGCGCAGCGGTATTGCGTCTTTCAAAGCGAAGAAAGCTGGTTCGGCATTCCCTGCCTGAGTGTTCGCAGCATCGTTCCTCGCCCGACCGTGACTCGCATGCCTTTCAGCGATCCCGTCCTCAAAGGCGTCAGCCACATTCAGAACGAGTTTATTCCGATTGTCAGCCTGCGATCGCTGCTGAACGTGCAATACGAATCCAACGAATCCGAGCAACAGTTGATGATCTTCTGCAGCACTTCCAGTCCGTGGGGCTTGTTGATCGACCGCGCCGTTGGTTTGGCCGAATTGGAACCGAGTTATTCCGCCGTATCGCCAAAAGAGGAACAGCAATGGTCCAAGGTCGTTGTTGGTTCCGCTTCCTGGTCCAACCACGTGCTGCAGATTCTCGATCCCGATGCAATTCTTTCGTATGCGTTGAAACTGATGGATTCGTACTGGTCGGATGCGACGCGACTGGAAATTGAAACCGTTCACTAGGTACCGGAAAAGAAAATGCGTATCTCTCAAGCCATCTCCATTCTGTTGTTTGCCAATCTTTCGGCCGGCTTTCTGGCCGGATTCGCGATACAGCAGCCCAATGTCGTCTTGATGTGGGTCGGGACGTTTACGGCAGCAGCAATCGCCGGTGCTTCCGTTTACTGGTTTCGTAAAAGATTACAGGCGGTCATGCGACAGTGGTCGGCTTTTGCCGGCCATGTGACCACGGAAAGCCGACCCCACACGGGACTGGTTGAACTGGATCAGCTGACCGATCAGCTGGTTCAGACATTCAAGAAGAGCGTATTGCGCGAGCAGGCGATTGCCCGGGATGAAACGGATCCGGAGCTGGAAGAACTGCGGATGTTCCTGACCGAATTTGATCGACGCGATGTGTCCTGGGACGCGACGGATGAACGTTGCACCCTGGTGACCCGGCTGGTCGACATTCTGCGTGAATACGGCAATGAATTTGAATCAACGATTCAACAGGCGGTCGCCTGCGCCCGCGAAATCGAACGCAATACCCAGCAGATTGTGCTGGGGGCCGATGATCAATCGGACGCCGTGAATCGAACCACTCGACATATCGAAACGTTGTCGTCCGAAATTCTGACAGCCGGCGAAAACGCGGAATTCGCCATGGAATCATCCGCCAAAGCCCACCAAAGTGCTCGCCAGGGAATGCAGGAGTTTGAAAAGATCGGTGAAGAGCTGGAGAAGATTCGCAATCTGGTTGCCGCCCGCGAACGGAAATTGCAGGTGCTCAGTCAGCATTCCCGTGAAATCGGCGCGATTGTCGAATCGATCGGCAAGTTGTCGTCGCGGACGGATTTGTTGGCATTGAACGCCTCGATCGAATCCGTGCGTGCCGGTGAACAGGGGCGAGGATTCGCGCTGGTGGCAGAAGAGGTGCGAACGCTTTCCGAGCAGTCGGCCCAGGCGGTCGTGGATATTTCTTCACGACTGGAGCTGATTCAACTGGAAACCCAGGAATCTCTTTCCGTAGCCGCCGGTGAACAGGATCAGATTCAGCGACTGATTCAGCGACTGTCGGGAACTCTGGCAGAAATGAAAAATGTCGGCAATGCCGCCAACGACTGTGTAGCCAACGCCTCGGAACTGTCCGACGCCTCCCAGAACCAACTGAAGGCGCTAAAAGACATTGTAGACGAACTGGGCACCTCCTCCGATGTCGCCAAGGGGAACCGGATCCAGGCGGAGGGCGTTCACTGGACAGCCAAGACTCTGCAACAGATCGGTGATCAGCTCAGCCAGTCGGTGAAGGCTTTCAAGCATGTTGAACAACAGGCGTCAGTGAGCTTTCAGTCGCCAATGTCTGATTCCGAAGGCAAGGAATCGGGTGCCCTGCTCGTGTGATCCATTTCGGTAACCAACCAGCACATCAAAATGACCATCTTGAAAAATACCGACCTGCGAGAACTGCAGGAAACACTGGCGTCCGACAACTTGCAGGATGAACAACTGCAGTTTGTCGCGGACCGCTTGAGTGAACTGTCTCACGCGGCGCGGGAATCATCCGAAGAACTGTTGTCCCAGGGCTCATCGGTGCTGGCCCAATTGGCCGAGCTGGCGGTTGCGGCGCGGAGCGAGGGTGACGGACAGCAGGAACTGAGCGGCGAACTGGTCGGGTTTGTCAGCCAGCACGTTGGTTCGCTGCTGGGCGTGCTGGAAGGGGATCAGGAAAACGCGGATCCGGAACATGCGGTGGCGGAGTTTATCCGGCAAGCGCAATCGCGATGGAGCGAGTATCTTGTCTGCCTGGATCAAGAGACCGACCGCCGGGAAGATGGCTGGTTGGAAGCGCCGCCATTGGAGAGCCATTCCATGGATGACGCCCCGGATGAAGTGGATCTGGAATCCCCGGCTGGCGATGTGGGGGAGCAGATCGAAATGCTGCTTTCGGCGCTGCACCACAGCGAAGATCAGGAAGTCGAAGTTGCGGTCGTGGGGGAGGGACCGAACACGCAACCCGCTTCCGATAATGGCTTTGAGAATGCATCCAACATCCTGCGAAATATTTTTGAAGACGATGAAATGCGTGAGGCGTTTCTGGACGACGCCACGCGCTGCCTGGATGCGATGGAGAAATGCAGTCTGGCCGTTGAGACTTGTCCCACCGATGCCGATTCCATCCAGCAATTCTGTCGCGAGTTGCACACTCTGAAAGGCGCATCGGCCAGCGCCGGACTCGCGGAGTTGGCCGACTTTATCCACCAGATTGAATCCAGTTTGACCGCCGCTGGCAAGCAACCCAGCGAAGGGGCGGCCGAATCGATGCTGGAGGCGGTGGACAAGGTGCGCGAAGTGGTCGCGGAAATTACCTCAACGGATCAGTCGTCATCTGGCGACGCCGACCCGACTCCCGGAACGAACCCATCGTCGACAACGTCGGCCAGGGGAGATCGTCCCTCGGTTGTCCTCTCCGGGCATGCGGGGGCAGACGAGTCACTGATACGAATTCGGGCTTCGAAGCTGGATCGGCTGATGGATATGCTGGCGGAGCTGGTGGTGTTGCGAAACCGACGTGAGAGCCATATTGCGGAATTCAGCGAATTCAATGAAGAATTGTCTCGTTGCGCGGCCCGATTGAATTTCTGTCACGAAAATCTGCATGTTCACGATGCCACGGACCCCACCGCTATCCCGTCATCGGACTGGGTCAACGGCTCCAATACGATCCAGGAAATTGCCAAGGACATTTCCGTCGTCTCCAATAGCATTCGCGAGTTGCAGAAACCGGTAGGCAAGGACAACCTGGCGATCTCGCAGTTCATCCGCGACTTTCGTCAGGAATTGATGCAGCTGCGAAGGGTGCCGATCGCTGGCTTGTTCAGCCGGTTGCAGCGAGCGGCCCGCGACGCTGCCAAAAAAGAGGGCAAAGCGGTTCGACTGGTCTGCCTGGGCGAAAAATCGGGTTTGGAGCAGGAGCTGCAGGAAAAGCTGTACGAGCCGTTGATGCATATCATCCGCAACGCGGTTAGTCATGGAATCGAACATCCGGACCGTAGAAAACAGAGCGGCAAGAATCCCACCGGCACGCTGACGTTGGAAGCCCACAGCAACTCGCAACTGTTGGCCGTCCAGATCAGTGACGATGGTGGTGGACTGGATTATGACGCGATCCGCAGACGCACGATCGAAAAAGGGTTGGCCAGTCCAAATACGATACTGTCCGACGAAGAACTGAGCCGGATGATCTTTCATCCAGGGTTTTCGACTCGCGAACAGGCGACGGAGATATCTGGTCGAGGGGTTGGCATGGACGTGGTTGCTGCTGCGGTCGAACAGATGCGGGGCCGCATCGAAATCGACTCGCGGCCTGACCAGGGAACGACCATGAGACTGGTATTGCCGCTACGTTCAGCGATTGAACATGTGATGGTCATTCGTTGTTCGGGCCAGCTGTTTGGTATTCCGATGCAGGCCGTATCGGCGGCCGCCCGCTCCCGTCGACATCGTGCCAGCGACACAACGATGCCGTTGTCCGCGATGTTGTCACTGCCTTTGCAGACCAATACCGCGGAACGGGAAGTGTTGATGTTGCGGGCCGAATCCAGCATCAGTGACAGCGATCAGGCTGATCGTAAAGCGATAGCCGAAACCGAAAAACTGGGATTGGAAGTCGATGAGATCATCGGCCCGGAAGAGGTCGTGGTTCGAAATCTCCCGGGTCCGCTGAGTGGACATCCACTGTTTTGCGGATTGACGCTGTCGGGTGCGGGCGAGACGGTTCTGCTTCTGGACGGCAACAAGCTTGTCGAATATTTCACGGAATTCCACTCGGTTTGCCAGCCGTCCGTGGAAACGGAAGAGACGGTTCACCAACAGGTCAAACGTGTCCTGGTCGTGGACGATTCCCTGAGTGCCCGCAAGATGCTGGTCAAACGGCTGTCCCAGCTTGGTTTTGGCTGCACCGAAGCTGGTGACGGAATCCAGGCCCTGGAAATCCTGCGAAGGGACAAATTCGATCTCGTGTTTACCGATCTGGACATGCCCCGCCTGGGTGGGCTCGAGATGTTGTTTGACATGCAGCAGCATGGCCGGACCAAAACGCCCGTCGTGGTCGTCAGCGCTCGTAGCGAAGATGAATTTCGACATCAGGCAATGGACTACGGTGCATATGGCTATTTGACCAAGCCGGTCGATTTCCAGCGGTTGCAGCGTTTGTTGGATGAACTGGAATTGAATCAGAAAGAAAACAACAACCCGGAAAACGGAGAGAAAGAAGATGAGTGAAAAAACCGTCCTATTGATTGATGACAGTGCAACCATTCGTCGCCTGGTCGACTCGGAATTGAGTTCGGCCGGTTACCGGGTTTTGTTGGCGCCCACCGCGGAAGAAGGACTGGACAAGGCGGCTCACGAGCAGCCGAACCTGATCATTCTGGATCACCAGTTGCCAGGCACCACCGGTTACGAAGTCGCCTGTCGATTGCTGGAAAACCCGGATACGGCTTCAATTCCCGTCGTGGCCAGTTCCACGCTGAGGAAGAAGGCCTACTCGGAATATATCGACTGTGACAACGTGGTCGACATGTTGCCCAAGCCCTACAGTCCGGAGGTGTTGATCGCGACCGTAGAAAATGCCATTGAAACTGCCCAGATCGTGGTGCAGTCTCAGTCGGGCGGAACGGCGGTTCCTGAAGTGATGGACGAATCCGGCGACTCGGATCTGGGGGGGACGTTCCAGTGCTTCTCACTGCGTGAAGTGATTGATCTGGTCAACAACGGAATGAAGCAGGGTGTATTGGAAATCACCGCCAGCAATTTCCGGGTCTATGTGTACACCGAGAAGGGGCGAATCCAGGCGGTAACCGCCTCGGGTATTGACCCCGATGAATTCGTGAAGAAGATCCCGTCCAGCCTGGCCGACCTGGCACCGGTAGTGAAGTTTACCGTGGGTGGCAAAAAGGGTACCGAAGTCAATGGGCTGGTTGAATTACTGGACAACAAGGTGCTCGATCCGCGGCTGTTGAGAACGTTGCTTCGATTTCAAGCGGCGACGCTGTTGAAAATGTGTTTTACCGGCAACGCACATTCGTTTCGCTTTGAACAGGGCCGTGCCACTCCTCCGTTGTTCGCGAAGCTACCCCTGGATTTGAGTTTGCTGGCGTTGCTTGTCGAAGGTGCGCTACACGCGGATACGGAGCAATTGCCCCAACTGGAAGCGGACGAAGGATTCGTGCGACAAGCAGTGCGAGGCCAGAATCTGGATCGCGCGGGGCTTTCCAGCAAGCACATGACGCTGATGAAAGTACTGGCCGAACCAACTTCACTCGAGCAAATTTCCAGTAAACTGGGCTGGGAGGAAGACGAAACGCGGCGCGTCCTGTGGGGCTTTGAATTGGCCGATCTGGTTCAACGGAAAACGGTGCAGAACAAATCGGTTGTCTACTGTGTCAGCTCCGACGCCCAGTTTCGGCAGAACATTGGTAATGCCTGGAGTCAGCATCAGGACGAGGTCTTGTTGAAGACCGTCAGTGATCTGTTGGCGTTGGGCCTGCTTCTCAGACGGCAGCGCCCCGATGCCATCCTGGTGGATGTTTCGGATGCGGAGAGTATCGAAAAGTTTGAACATCTGAAACAGCATCGTGAAACGGAGTTGTCTCAGGCCAGACTGGTTGCCGTCACGGCCGATTCAGCGGAATCGCCCGAAGTCGATCTGGCTCAGTCCGGTTTCGATTTTGCGATGTCGCGACATGCTGAACCAGAACAGATTCTCGCCCAGCTACTGGACTTGCAAACGGCACAGCAGCCGTCACCCGGGAATGCGCTGTCAACTTCGGTCGCGTCCCCGTTAGAAACCGAGGGAGCCAGCAACGACGATGTCGCCGTGGCGAGCAACGTGATGTCGGCAGAAGTCAACGAGGGAGGCAACTGATGTTTGGAACACAGAAACGAAACGACGGAGAACCGCAACTGGCACCCCCCTTTCTGCAGATCAAACGCAATGGCCGGGTGATTTCGCGGGTCCTGCTGTCGCAGGAAGAGAGTGTGTTTGCCGGTTCCAGCGCTACCTGCAAAGTGCAGTTGTTCGGAGAACAAATCAATTCCTTTCATTGCCTGTTCTGTTTTAATGAAGGGCAATTGATGGTTAACAACTGTAGCAACTCCGCCGTGACCATGGTCAACGGAAACCCTTTGGAGGGCGAGGCGGTACTGGAGCATGGCAATGAAGTCGTTGTCGGTGAAACCACGATTGTCCCCGTCCTGCGACAGGATGCGGAAAATGTGATTGAAGATCTTGACGCGGTTTGGAATGCCACCGTTGCGACCCACGAGGTGGCGGATGACGTGGTGGATGAGGAGTCCGAGGAGCCTGAGACAGCCACGCCATCCTCGTCGGTTGGCCAGGACATCGATCTCGAAAATACCGCATCGGAATTCATGGAATCTCAAGCGGATGCCCCACAGGCTGGCGAACCATCGGATGCTGAGTTGCCTCTGGAACCCTTGGGCAGCCCCGAATTGGCGGCGGAAGCTGGGGAGGCTCTGACATCACCTCAATCGTCGCTGGACGCAGCGGATCCGGGGGACCCCGCAGGCGATGGTTGGGAACCGCCAGGTGGGGATCGGGAGAATGCCGAAGTGGAGGATCTGGATACCGACGGTTGGTCGGTCGATTTTGGCGAAACGGTTCAGGATGACACGGCCTTTCATTTGAATGACGAAGTGCAACAGGAGCTGGAATTACTTCGGTCCGAGATCGAGTATTTGCGATGCGAAATCGCTGAAAAAGACGCTCTGTTGGCCGGGCAGCCAGGCTCCGACGGCGACGTCGTGGTGGGGAACAACGAAGAAGAAGTCAGCCGGCTTGTCAATCGGCTGGAAGAGCTATTGGCCGAGTTGCAGTCGTCCGACGATCGTGTGAGCGCGCTGAATGATCAGCTGCGGGCCGTGGAGCAGGCGAATGAAGCTGACCAGGAGGAACGCCGCCAGTTGGAATCCTGGCTGAACGAAATCGAAAGCCGCGTTTCGCAGCGCGAAGAAGAAATGGAAGGCGAAATGCAGCGCCTGCGGAAGAAATGGCAGGGCGAACAACAGCAGCGAGCCAAGGCAGAACAGCAGCTGAAACAGCTGATGGCACGCAAGCCGGCAGAAGCGGATGCTCAACACGATGCCAACGCCGAATCGTTATTGCAGGACCGGTTGCAACAGGAGAGCCGCGCCACCGAGTCGCTAAGGCAGGAGAACGATGAATTGAAGGAGCAGTTGCAGCGAGTGCAGCAGGATGACCAGACGCAGGAAGTTCGGTCGTTGCAACAGAAGTTGGCTCAAATGGAACTGGAATCGTCGCGTGAACGTGCGGAAATCAGCCGCCAGCGGGTGGAGCTGGAGCGCGTCCGCGAGGAATTGCAGCGTCGGGCACAGCAGGAAGCCAATGGAGAGGTGGAGTCGCGGATTACGGCCATGCGTCAACACCTGCGAGAAATCTACGAAGAAGAAAAGACGGTCGAAATGGAGAAGAGACAGAATTCACTGGGCGGTCGCATTTCCCGGCTCCTGGGAAAACTTTGAGCTGTATTTCGCCTAAGGCAGATTGAACCAGATTAACACGAGTCCCGAGTAGCCTATGAACACGACGCTGACCGAAAGAGAAAACAACAGCGAAATGGAATCTCGATCCGGCAGCCGGGTAAGGTCCCTGGATCAGTCGCTGATACAACTTCAGACCGGCCGGCGGTTGGAACAGGTATCGGCCAGCATCGAGAGCTTCCTGTTGAGCCAGGTGGCGCGGATCGAAGAAGCGCTGGAGAAATGCCAGCTCGCTGTCAACCAGAATCAGATTGTGCAACGGATCCTGGCGGACTTCGAGAAACAGAAGCTGGACTGGGAGCGGCAACGCGAAGCGGAGGCCGATCGCTTGTATCAGGCTGGCGAAAAACTGATTGAAGGCTGGCGACAACTGGAAACGGAACGTCGCGACTGGATGGCGAAACGGAATTCGAAGTCCTTGGCGGATCATTCCTAATCGACCCTGGGGAGGCAGGTGCCAGATGTTGGCAAGTCAGACGATCATTTTTGCGGCGGGCGATAATCGACGATTCGTTGGAAGATCTCCTGGAGTCGAGGAGACCGTTGCCCAATGTCTCTTCCAGCAGGCACCCACGCTGTCCGATTTGATTGAACGACGATCGGAATGCCTGACCTTTCATCTGCTACCCGGTGACCTGTTCGCCTGCTCACGGACGATTTACTCCGAGTACGAAAGTGAGGAAGGACTGTTTGAGGGGGCGTTGACGCTAAGTATCATTCTGAAAATGGAGCAGCTGTCCGGTTTCCGTTACAATGCCGCCCTGTTCGCCTTGGTGGCTCAGTCCGAAGGCGCGCTTTTTCTGGAGAGTATTCCTGGGAGCCGTTTGCCAGAGGTTGAACTGTCCGATTCGTCGATGTTTGACATCGGTCGCGGCTGCCTGGCCGTGGACAATCGCGGGTTTGATCGCCTGCGGCGGGCGATGGAAATCCACGACTGCGTCGCCATTGCGGAGGCGCCGAATCCGATGTTGTTTCTGGCCGGATTCCTGTCCGAATTGGACGAAGATGACCGCGTCAGGATCACATTCTCGGTCGGCTCTCTGTTCACACAGGCCCGCCCCAGCAAGCTGTTGATCTATCCCCGAGTTACGGAAAAAATCAGAAAATCACTGCTGGATGCTCAGGTTCGAACGATGACTCACGCCGATCTGGCCAACTCCAACCGTGTCGCTACCTGACTTTGAAGGCGGCGGGCACCAAGGTGTCGCCGCACAGCGGCCACCGGTAAAATGGAGGAAAATTCTGGAAATTGTCGGAACTTCGCCGCTGCGCAATGGTTAAACATGTTGATTGAGCGTCCAATTTCTGGCCAATCAGGCAAAACTATAAACATCACAGGAGCGAACGTTATGAGACTCGGCTTATTTTCACTGCTTATCGCGGGATTGGCATTTGGCCTGACCGACCATTTGTCGGCACAACCCGGCGGTGGCCGCGGTGGCCGCGACGCGGATTTGTTTGGTCTCCTGCGGATGCAATCCGTGCAGGGTGAGATCGAGCTGGTAGACGACCAGATGGAAGAAATCGAAATGCTGCAGGAAGAAATGTGGACGGAGATGCGGCAGAAGATGTCATCGATACGAGATCTTGCCCCGGAAGAGCGGCGAGAGAAATTTGCCGAACTGCGGGAAGAAATTACGGAACGGCGGGAAGAATATCAGGCAAAAATTGAGCAGGTGCTGCTACCCAACCAGTTGAAGCGATTGAAAGAACTGCAGATTCAACGAGTGGCTCGTCGTGGCGATCGTGGCACGATTGGTATTCTCGACAACGAGGAAATTTGCGAAGAGCTGGGGATCGACGAAGCCACCAGGGAGAAGCTGGAAAAGAAATCGGAAGAGGTTCTGAAGGAACTCACGGAAAAAATCAAGAAGCTGCGAGCCCAGGCGGAAGATGAAATCCTGTCGGTGCTCAGTTCTGACCAACGTAAGAAGTACCGTGAGAAGATTGGTGCGACGTTCGATTTTGGTAATGAGCGCGGTGCTGGAATTGGCGGCCGCAGAGGTCGAGGAGGCGGAGACGAGGGTGGCCGAGGGCGCCGAGGACGTGGCCTGCAAGATCGGGGCGATTAGTCGCAGCGATTCGATCTTGGCAGACAACGGATTCGGTCAACGCATTGACCAATTTCGTCACCAGTTACTGAGGCGAAGCGGCCAAAGTGGTGGACCAGTCGCCGCCGGCGGAATGTGTTTAAATATTCTAGCCCGGGTGACCCCCGGGCTTTCTTGATATCCCGCCAGCTGTCATGCATGGCGACGAAGCATCTGCCGGGTGCGGTTATCTGTTGCCGCGTCTCACGTTAAATAACGATTTCTCGAAACTTGCCGCTTGGAGCGGGGTTGGATAGATGTCTGAATCGACTTTCCTCGTTCGACCATTGGTTGAAATTGGTGGACAGGGCGGGTATCCCCTTTCAGCCCAGCAGGGCGGTGCGTTTCCTCCGGTTCACGGCGCGGCAAGTTGCACGTGAGGGTGGTACGGATAGCGTTTTTTATTCAGATGGGAATCGTTGGAGCGGCAACGTATGCCGCTCCTTGTGCCAGAATCAGCATTTTCCCTGTAGTCAGTTGGCGTGTCAGTTGTTGGCCGTGCGAATCCCGTTTTAACATGCAGGCATCACTGAACCTGTGTGTCGCATCGGTTAAGATGTAAGTCAGATGGTACCAGCGATAGACGGCAAAGGATTATGGAACTAGCGGAAATTCTCCTTAAGCGCGGATTGATCAACGAGAATCAGATTCGACAATACCAGACATCCGGCGATGATTTTCTGGACTGGATGATGAGTAATCCTTCGATCGATTCCGACGAGGCCATGCAGGCGGCTGCGGAAGAATTGGGAGTTGACTTTGTTGATTTGCGGACCGCGGAAATCGATTTAAGCCTGCTTGAGAATTTCCCGCAGAAGCTGATCTACCGCGAGATTCTGTTTCCGGTTGCCCGCCAGAATGGGTCCATTCAGATCGCCACCGCGGATCCTCTCGATTTTTATCCTCTGGATGAAATTGCGGCCGCCACCGGGTTGCAGGTCGAGCCGTTATTGGCCGACCGCTCCGAGATTTCCAAGCTGATCAAGAAGCATCTGGGGGTGGGTGGTGAGACCATCGAGGACCTGATCGTTCAGAAGTCGGAGGAAGGGGTCGAGCTACTTGAGGAGATCGAGACCGACGGCAGCGAGCTTTCGGAAATGGCCCAGGAAGCCAGCGTGGTCCGCCTGGTCAACGAGATCCTGCTCGAAGCCATCGAATCGCGGACCAGCGACGTGCATGTTGAATCCCAGGGGGAAGGGCTGGTGGTGCGTTATCGAATCGATGGCATCCTGCATACGCAACCGGTTCCTCCGGAAATCAACCACTTTCGGGCCGCCATTATCAGTCGACTGAAGATCATGGCCAGGCTGAACATTGCTGAAAAGCGTCTGCCCCAGGACGGCCGCATCAAGTTGAAGATCAAGGGCCGGGAGGTCGATGTGCGAGTCTCGGTGATTCCGATGATTCATGGAGAAGGGCTGGTCATGAGGATTCTGGATAAGGGGTCCATGAAGTTTGACCTGCTGAATCTGGGAATGTCTCAGAAGACGCATGACTTGTTCAGCAAGTTGATTCGCCAGCCTCACGGCATTGTCCTGGTCACCGGTCCGACCGGTTCTGGCAAGACCACGACGCTGTACAGTTCTTTGATTGAGATCAACGACGCCTCGACCAAGATCATCACGACGGAGGATCCGGTAGAGTATCAACTGGAGGGGATCAACCAGATCCAGGTCCATCCCAAGATCGGTTTGACCTTTGCCCAGTCTCTTCGCAGTATTCTGCGACATGACCCGGATGTCGTGCTGGTGGGCGAGATTCGCGATCTGGAAACGGCCGAAAATGCGATTCAGGCGTCCCTTACCGGTCACCTGGTGTTCAGTACACTGCATACCAACGACGCCGCGGGGGCCTATACCAGGATGGTGGATATGGGGGTGGAGCCGTTCCTGGTGGCCAGCACGGTGGAGGCAGTCATGGCCCAAAGACTGGTGCGTCGGCTGTGCGACAAATGCAAGCGTCCAACCGATTTGAAGGAAGTCGATTTGCCGGATGATTTTCCGCGGGAACTGATTGAAGATAACACCGTCTTCGAACCGGTGGGTTGTCGCGAGTGTCGCGAGGTTGGTTTTCGGGGGCGGATGGGCGTTTACGAATTGCTGATCACCACCGACAGGATTCGGCAAATGGCTCACGATGGTGCCAGTACCTGGGAGATCAAGAAAGCGGCCAAGCAGGAGGGCATGGCCACTTTGCGGGATGACGGCTGGCTGAAGGTGCTCAAGGGGGATACGTCGATCTCGGAAATTCTGCGGATTACCAAGGGAGACCGGATCGCTTAGTTGCATAACCAATGGCTGACTTTACCTATATTGCGAGAGACGCCAGCGGGCAGCGAGTGACTGGTTCCATGTCCGCTGCCACGGAGCGGGACGTAATCAATGTTCTGGCGGGCAAGTCCCTGTTTCCGGTTTCCGTCGAGCCGGAAAAACGGAGCGTTTCGCTGTCGCTGGGAGGCAGAATCAGCGGTCAGAAGATGGCCGTTTTCTATGACCAGCTGGCGGCGTTGTTGAATAACGGTGTCCCGTTGATTCGCGGACTGACGGTCTTGCGGGAACAGTCCTCCGTGCCCGCCTTGAAGACCGCGCTGGATGACGTGATATCGAAGGTCGAGGAAGGCGAGCCGCTTGGTGATGCGTTCCAACGGCACCCTAACGTCTTTAGCGAAGTGGCCATCAACATGGCGCGGGCTGGCGCCGAAGGTGGTTTCCTGGAGGATGCGCTGGAGCGGGTTGCCAAGTTCACACAGGAACAGGACGAATTGAAATCGCGGACGATCGGTGCGCTGATTTATCCCGCAGTCCTGGCCAGCGTCGGCGTCTTCGTGGTGACCGTGTTGCTGGTGTTTTTTGTTCCCAAATTTGGCGAGATGTTTGATACGCTGCGTGAGAAGGGTGAGCTGCCGGCCGCCACCGACTGGCTGTTGGCGTTCAGTGGATTCCTGAGAAGCTACGGGATCCTGGTGCTGCTGGGGTTGATAGGTCTGTATTTCTTCTTAAGGGTCCAGCTGAGAACTGATCGTGGTCGCCGCGTCGCCGACGGATTGAAGCTTCGATTGCCACTGTTTGGTCCGATTTTCACCAATCTGGCGGTTTCCCGCTTCTGTCGGGTACTGGGAACCCTGATGCACAATGGCGTGCCGATCCTGAAGGCCCTGGATATCAGCAGCGACGCCGCGGGCAATCGGGTGCTGTCGGAATCGATCACTGACGCCACGGACAACATCACATCGGGCGAGGCGCTTTCGGTCCCGTTGGCAGCTTCTGGACATTTTCCCCGCGATGTCACCGAGATGATCAGCGTGGCGGAAGAATCGAATACCCTGGATACCGTTCTTGTCAATATTGCCGAGGGCATGGAAAAACAGACGGTCCGTCGGCTGGACTTGATGGTTAAATTAATTGAACCCATGATGCTCGTGATTCTGGCGGGCATCATTTTGGTTGTCGTGATCGCCTTGTTGTTGCCCGTCATGAAAATGGGCGCGGCAATTCAATAGACCAGTATAGTGAAAGGAAAAAATGCACCGAAACCGTAATCGAAACCGACGCCGTGAAGCCTTCACGTTGATGGAGTTGCTGCTGGTTATGTCCATTCTGGTCATCATGGGAGGCATGGTCACCTTTGCCTTCCTGAAGATCGGTCAGAATGCGGCCATGGATTTGACGCAGACTCAGATTGATACCTTCAAGCAATCCTGCATCCGCTTCAAATTGAACCATTCCCGCTTCCCCAATTCGCTGGACGACCTGGTGGTGGTTCCTTCCGGTATGACCGAACGTTCGTGGAAAGGGCCTTACCTGGATACCAATCGCATCCCGTTGGATCAGTGGGGGAATCCATATACTTATGCCAAAGATGAAGCAATGAACCGGGTCTTCATCCGAAGTGCCGGTCCGGACGGCCAGATCAATACGGCGGACGATATCCCAGATCCACAGGCCAGTGGTTAATTCAAGTTGTCACCAACGACAACGCCCCGGGCGTCGTGTTACTCCGTGAATGGTCAGACCCGACGCACCAAGCCAATAAAAAGCTCGCTCATGCGAAACACCACAACTCTTGACCGGCGAGCCGGGCTGACGCTGTTGGAAATCATCATCGTGATGGTCATCCTGGTTGTGGTGGCCGCGTGGTCCGTACCTACGATTCAGCGTTCTTTTACTTCACAGAAAGTTGCCAAGGCAGCGGACCTGGTTAGGGGGGAATTGAATCGTGCGCGTGTTCGCGCGATGCGAACGGGCGAGATTCACGCGTTCTTCTACCAGCTCGAATCACCGAATTTCAAGGTTTCGGCTTTCGATAACGAAGTGTCCAAGGTGTTGAACCAAAGTTTCAATAATCAGATCCAAAGGACCGGCAATTTTGATTTTGGCAATGATCGGCTGCCCCAGGGCATCGTCTTTACCGGTGGTGAAGCATTGCAGGACGCCCGTGCCATGAACGCCTTGGCCAACACGCCGGATACCAGTTCTCTACGGCCCATTCTGTTTTATCCGGACGGCTCGTCCCAAACTGCCCGAATATTCATTCGTAGCGAAGATCAGGACGTGATGCAAATTCGTTTGCGTGGGATGACCGGCACATCCACCGCAGCGATGGTGGATGCGAGGCGTTAGACCGTGAATTATTTTCTTTCCCGAAACCGCCGCGGCCTGTCCCTGCTGGAAGTGATCCTGGCGATTGCCATTCTGGGGGGATCGATGGCGGTCATTTTCGAACTGGTGCGGATTGGTGTCATCAGCGCTATCGAAACCCGTGTCAGAAGCGAAGCCAATATCCTGTGTGATGCCAAAATGGCTGAGGTGTCGGCGGGCGTAATTGAACTCAAACCGATTGCGGCCACGATCATTGCGGAATCGCCTACGTGGATGTATTCGGTGGACGTACGGGAATCTCCTGGCCAGCTTGGTTTGCTGGTGGTCACGGTGACGGTCGAACAAGCGCAGGTCGCCAATCCGATTTCCATGTCGATCGTTCGTTTCATGCCGGATCCGGATTATGAACCACTGGCCGCTGGGGAGGAATCGGGATGATCCGACGTGGTTTTTCATTGCTGGAATTGTTGCTGGCACTGGGCCTGACGGTGATCGTGGTCGGAGCCATCACCACGGCCATTTATCAGTACCTGTTCCAATTGACTTCGCAACAACGGGAGATTGAGCGGAAGCAGGTGGCTCGCGGCGTAGTGCGAATGATCGGCGAGGACTTGAGAGCGGCCATTCAGTATAAGCCACAGGATTATTCGGGGCTGGAGAACCTGCTGGCCTCCCAAAGCCTGGCTGGAATCGGGGGGATGGCCGACGTCGATCCCGGCAATATCGATCCCGGCGAATTGGAACAGGGTATCATAGATGCCGCCACCGGCGGTGGAGCTGGCGCTGCCGCCGCGGGTGATGGAAATGCGGGCCAGGCCGACGCCGCCAATCAGGACACGGTGGATGACGAAGAAGCGATGGAAGAGGAGGAATTGGGTCGCCCGACATTGCTGGGGAACGAATTTCTGGTCCGCGTGGACACCAGCCGACTGCCCCGTCTGGACGAATACAATCCGTTAGTGGCGCGACAGGCCGCGGAGGATCGGCTGCCTTCGGATATCAAGACCGTGACCTATTTTTTTTCGGAAGCGCGACCCGCCACCCCGCAACCATTTGATCCCGAATTTGGGAATGTCGGTGGTCTCTATCGACGGCAGGTCGATCGTGCCGTCGAGGCTTACCTGGGAAACGAGAACGTCTCCGCTGAACCGGATAAATACTCCGAATTGATCTCGCCGGAAGTGGCAGCCGTTCAGTTCCGTTACTGGGACGGCGAGCAATGGCGGACAGACTGGGACAGTGCCGAAGAGGGCAGTTTTCCGTTGGCGATTGAAGTCCAGGTGGTAATCGACCCGGCCCGAACGAGACCGGAAAACCGACTGGCTCGAAGCAATGAAGAACCTCGCGAATTTTATCGCACGGTCATCCATCTACCGGTTGCGGAAATTCCCTGCGAGGAAGAAGAGGTGATGGAATGAGCGCGGTGAATTCGTTGCGACGATCCTCCCGGCATACCAACGGCATCCACGCATGCCGACCAGGTCAAGGTTCACGCCACGGATCGGTTTTGATCATCGTGCTGGTGGTGGTGGTGCTGCTATCGCTGGCCGGCTATACGTTTACTTCGTTGATGCAGACGGAAGAGGAAGCGGCGCGTTTGATGACGCGACGGGTTCAGTCAAAATACCTGATCGATTCCGGTGTGGACTTTACCCGTTTGCTGCTCAGCTACGATCAGGCCACGATCCGCGAGAAAGGCGGTCTCTGGAACAATCCCATCTTTCAGAATGTGCCCGTCACGGCGGATGAAGAAAATGAACAGAATATCGGCCGATTTACGATCATTTCGCCTTCCATCGATGACGAGGGCAATCCGGAAGGATTTCGTTACGGCCTGTTGGACGAATCGAACAAGATCAATTTGAACGTGCTTCCCTTGTTGGATAACTATCCTCCGGGCGGTGCCGGTCGCCAGTTATTGATGGCGCTTCCGCAAATGTCCGAGGAAGTGGCGGATGCCATTCTGGATTGGCTGGACGAAGACGATGACGTCCGCGAATTCGGCGCCGAGAGCGGTTTTTATACCGGATTGCTACCTCCCTACGAATGCAAGAATGGCCCGCTGGACAGCCTGGATGAATTGCTGCTAATCCGCGGGATCACGCCGCAGCTGTTGTTTGGCAACGATATCAACCGCAACGGCGTCATTGATCAGGGCGAAAGCGACAGCGAGACTCTGCTGGATGCGGATATGGAGCTGGGCTGGATCAACTACATGACGTTGTACAGCAAGGAGTCCAATCTGAATGACGAATCGCTGGTCCGTGTGAATATCAACAATCCCGATCTGGAGCAGTTGTACGATGATTTACGAGCCAGTTTCAACGAGCAATGGTCGATCTTCATCGTGATGGGGCGGGTCAACGGTCTGCTGACCGAGGATCAATTGGAAGAAGGCGCATCGCCGGTCAACACGTTGCCATTTCTTGATCTGGATTTTGATGGCATGGAGGCGACATCGACATACAATCAGATTCTGGATCTGGTCGGCACCTACACAACGGTCCCCGACCCCAGCGGCGAAGGGGAAGCGATTGTTCTGAGATCGCCCATTCCCGCCGACATCTTCAATCCCGAATTTGGATTGAATCTGGCCAACGCGATGCAGAATATCACGACGTATCAGGGCGATGCCATTCCGGGGCGGATCAACATCATGCAGGCCCCTCGACTGGTGCTGGAAGGCATCCCCGGGCTGGAGCCGGAGGTGGTGGATGAAATTATTCGCGTCCGCGAATTTGAACTAAGTGACCCGGACGGGGCGGATTTAAATCGTCGTTACGAAACCTGGCCGGTGGTTGAGGGTTTGATTGATTTGGCAACCATGCGGGCCATCCTGCCATTCGTTTGTGTCGGTGGTGATGTTTATAAGGCAGAGGTTGTCGGTTATTTCGATGATGGCGTGGGGACTTCTCGCGCGGAAGTATTTCTGGACACTACGGTGCCACTGCCAAGAATATTATTCTGGAGAGACAAGAGCCATCTGCAGTCGGGGTATAATATCAATGTGCTGGGGCGGGATCTGATCGAGTAGGGCCATGTCGAATTATGTAGCGGTAGAATTGACGGAAAGCCGACTGTTGGTGGCCTGCGCGAAGTCGGCGGGTCGCCGGTTTCAGATCCATCAGTTGTTCGATGTGGATGTGCTGCCGGAGGACACCGATGCGAACATTGGCGAGAAGCTGAAACGAGGGCTGGCCGAAAAGGGGGTAGCCCGTTCGGAACTGATCTTCGTTATCGATCGCCAACATGTGGAAATTCGCGAGGTCAGTGTACCGCCCGCACCGGAAAACGAATTGCCTGATCTGGTTCGATTCCAGGCGCGGAACGTGTTCGCGTCCATGAACGAACATTGGTTGCTGGACTTTGTCCCCTTCGAAAACGATGACGAAGAACCCCGGGTCCTGGCCATTGCCATTCCGCCCACACTCAAGGCGCAGTGCCTGGCCGTGGCTGAAGCCGCCGGATTGAAACTGAAGCGGATTCTGTTTCGTCCCTACGCGTTCTGCGATCTGTTTGAAAATCGTTTGAGCGATGGCAAGAACAGGCTGCTGATCCACCCCAACGAACAACAGGTGGATTTCACAATCACCTGCGGCGATCGCCTGATTGCGACTCGATCAGTCAACGCCGTCAACGCTCTCGATGGCGACCAACTGGCCCATCAGATCGTCAACGAAGCTCGCCGGACGATCGCTTCGACCCGATCGGCACTGCGGGGCCAGGATCTGGACGAGATTCTGATTGGAGCGGACAAGAAAGAATTTTCGCAATTGGACGAAGCACTTTCGGCCCGGTTCGAGATGCCGGTCGTTTTTAGCGATCCGTTGCGGAGCATCAACGCATCCAACCTGGTCGCGCCCCGACCCGTTCAGGCCGAGCTGTATTCGCCACTGGTCGGGGGGCTGGTGCGGGAATATTCTGGTCGAAAACCACTGGTCGATTTTCTGAATCCGCGGAAACCGGAAGTCAGGAAACGCGATTATCGCAAATCGTTGTTGGTTGCCTCCGGGGTGGCTGCGCTGGCCCTGGTGGGCCTGGTGATCGGATGGAATGTGTTGGCTTCGCAGCATGCGGAGATCCAGCGCTTGCAGACGACACTGAACAACGAACGCCGTATCAATCAGGGCGACTCCAATCAGCCGGGGCTGGATGAGATGATCGGCCAGGTGAATGAACTGGACAAGTGGCAGACGACCCGAGTCAACTGGCTCGACGAAGCGGCGGTGGTCAGCAGCCTGTTGCTGACCCGTGACGAAATGATTGCCGGCGATTTTCGCGGAGGTCCGGCACAACGTCAAAAAGGTAACCAGATCGTGATGTTTCTCCGCATGACGGAAGAAGCGAGCAGTCGGGAAACGGAGTGGAAGAACGAGTTGTTCAAGCACTTCGATGATGTCAAGTTCGGAGATACGGATCCCACCGATGACGACAAGTATCCCGTCATGCATGACATCACCCTGACCAAGCTGGCTAACGTGGAATCGGTTGTGGAGCAGGTCAACCGGGAAGCCGATCTGGAGCGGGTGAAACTTGAGGAAAGTCAGGCCGTGGACAACGGCGACGCCAACCAGGCGGACGATTCGAGTTCCGTCGATGAATCAACGTCGTGAGAATTGATGTTTGAGAATCTATCCAAACGCGAAAAGATCCTGGCGGCTGTCGTGGGCAGTCTGGCCCCTCTGGTAGTGGTGTTTTTGGTCTTCATCGGATTCATGGATCAATACGATTCGCGGCGGCGGGAGATTCGTAATCTGCAGCAGCAGATTACGGCAGAAAACAACAAGCGGCTGGAAGCAGCGCAGGCGAATCTGAGACGAAATTATTTCTATCGCGCCAAGTCGTTGCCTTCCGATTACAGCCCCGCCATTATCGATTACCGGGACTGGTTGGAAAAACTGATCCGTGACAGTGGACTATCGTTCCTGGGAATCAAAGATCCGGAAGCCACGCAGATCAAGTATAAGGAATCCAGAACCGGCATTTCCAAAGTGGCTGATAAATTTGAGTATTCGTTCTCGACGCGTGGAGAATTGGAGCAGGCGATTCAGTTCATCTATGAGTTTGAAAGCCTGGATCTGTTGCACAAGATCGAATCGGTTTCCGTGAAGCCCGTAACCAGCAAAAACAGGATTCTGGAGGAGAAGGTTTTCACGTTCAAGATCGAAGTCCTTTCTCTGGTGGACGCGGAAGAGGAGCGTGATTTCCTTGCCCGTCGGCGTGAATTACCATTCACGCTAGCGGAATACCGGCAGCAGATCGGTGAGAACAGTCCCTGGGACTTGCCGAATGAGGAACCCAGTTTCTCGCCACCCAGGAAGTCATTCTACGTGGGTGAGACGATCAACATCTCCCTGTCTGCGCGGGATTCCAACGATGACCAGTTGACGTACGAATTGGTCGATAATGGTGGTTTGGAAGGACTGGTACTGGAACACGAAGAAGGAAGCACTCGGGCCACATTGAATTGCCCGGAACAGGAACCGGGGGAATACGAATTCACCGTGCGAGTGACCGACGACGGTTTGCCTCCGAAATCGGTCGAAAAGACCTGCCAGTTTGTAGTCAAGGAAAAACCGGTTCGCAGGGAACCGGAACCCGAGCCGAAAATCGCGCATGCCAGTAAAGCACAGATCAACCGGATCAGTTCCACCAATGGTGTATTCGAGGCCAAGATCCGCGTGCGAACCACCGGGGAGTCGTTTGAGTTGTCCAATGGCGATGAATTTGAGCTGGATGACAAGAAGTGGATCGTCCGCGAGATCAATATTCATTCATTGACCATGGAGGTGGACGGGCAATTGCTGAAATTCAGGCAGGGCGCGTTCCTTGATCAAGGCCAGGAGACGAAGGGTCAGGCCAAGACCGCCGACGCTTCGGCGGATTCGACGTGAGCGGCTGATCCATGGATGCCAGAAGAAAGCTGCAACTGGGGAGCCTGCAGGCGGGCATTCGAGAGGCCTTACACCTTCAAGAGGTTGGCTATGAATCCCGCGGTCATTGGAATCTGGCCCAATGTTGTGGCCATTTGAATCAGTGGTTATCCTTTCCGATGGACGGTTACCCTCAGCCCGGCGTTTTGATGGGCGGAGTTTTCTGGCTCGTCAGACACTCGATCGGAGGTTGGCAGTTGAGGTCCGTGATGCGAAATGGTTTTTCAGCGGGCCTGCCAACCATGCCTTCGACGGTACCGTCGGTGAACGAGGGTACGGATGACGAAGCGGTGGCGGCTTTGTCACGAACCGTGGAACGGTTTGAGGCGTTCGATCAGACGATTCAACCCTCCCCGTTGTTTGGCGCCATGGACAAGGCCGTGGCGGAGCAGTTGCAGTTGCGGCATTTCGAACATCATCTTGGGTTTCTCTGGCCCAACGAATGATTCGATTCAAGCTGCGGGCAAAAGAAAACGGCCGGTGGAGCCGGCCGTTTTGTCAGCAGTCTGTTTTCAACGGTTTGTCCGTATCAGTTTCTGAACAGTTGACGTACGCCAAAGGTGAAGAAGGTCGCCAGGGCGAAGTTGACTGCCTCTTCCTGTGGCTTGAAGCGGAGGATCAGTGAATCGCCGGGGGCTACCAGGATACGTGCCTTAGGATCGTTAATCGCTTTGGTCAAGTCGACCCGAATGGCGATTTGTCGATTGCCCGGTATTCTTCGCAGAACGATCAGGTTGGATGGCGGTACACCTCCACCAATCTGACCGATCAGACCGCCCCGGTTTTGCCCAACACCGACACTGACTCCAGCCAGGGAAACGGCTGCCAGAACATCGAGGTCATAGTCCCGAGGCAGCAGGAATTCACCGCCGCCCAGGAAACCACCGGTGTAGTAGACTTCGGTGTCACGGTTGTCTACGTAGACGATATCACCGTCCCGCAATTCAATATCCTCCTTGGTAATATTCGGCACCTGTCCGGGGTCCAGGCGTAGTGGGATCTTCAGCGTGGAAGAATCGTCTGGTACGGTGGGCACAATCCCGTAAGGAAAGTCGTCCGGCTGGTTGGTGCGGTAGAATTCGCGGATTTGTTCATCTCGTCTGGCAGCGCTGATTCGATCACCGCGTAGAATGCGAATAAAAGGGCTGGCATTCACGCCCGGCGCTCCGCCGGTTTGGGCCAGAGCGTTTAGCACGTCATTTTGATAGGCCGGCATCTGCAGCACGAATCCCCGTCCCGATTCATCGGCTCGGGCGGCAATACCCGTGGCCGTTTGCCCGGTTCGACCCTGTGCGTTGATTTGTCCAAGGTCCTTGCGGATCACGAACACCTGGTAGCGGCGTTCCTGCAGCAAGGTCACGATCACACGAGATTGCGCCTGCAAATACGGAGACGGCCCGCCGTAATAGGCTCGCTTGATCAGGTCTTCGGCCTGTTGAATGGTCAAACCTCGAACGGGTATGGGGTCAACAAAGGGCAGCGTGATGGTACCGTCCTCGCGAATCGGAATGGGAAAACCGATCGCGGGGGGCAGATTGCTGTTCGGTGGTTGCAGCTGAACCGGCGGTGCCGAATCGAATTGGCCCAGAACACCGTCGATGAAAATCCCCAGAACGTCTTCCTGGTCCAGGATATAGAATTCGGGCGTGTCGATCCGCAAACGCGATGCGTCAATAGGCACTTTGTTGGCCTGAGGTTTGGCCAGAAACTGCTTGGGTACGCGTTCAGCGGGAATCGTATCGATCGGGGACAGCAGTGCCGTGCAACCGGTCATCGAAACGCTCAGAGCCAACAACGACAGGCAGGCAAGCTTCCTGAAAATTCTGGTCGTCGCCGTAGTAGTTCGATCAGTGATCATCGTCCTTGAATCCCCCTGCACGAATGCGCTATTTTCGCAATGTGTTGGTAATGTGTGTTCAGTTGTTCACTCAACGGTTCGTGTTGTTGTTCACTGGCATTTCGGCCGTCTGCTGAAGATCCTCGGAAACCGGAATATCAGCGTCTGCCAGTTCGGAATCGACCGACGGCGACTCCTTTTCGTTTTTCGCGGCAACAACGGGAACGTCATCCGGTAGTACGTGGTCCGCCTTGTCTTGAACCAGGGCGGACTGGATCATCTTGGAGATGTAAACGCTGTGGAATGCACCGGCACTGTCTTCCCGGGCAGCCTTGACGCCCAGTGGGTAGGCTTTGAACCAGGTGTTCACGCACTTGGCACCTTCCGGGCTCTGATATTTGACACTCCAGTATTTTTCTGGTGGAACTGCGGGTACGTAGCCATCGCTGCCATTGCAAACGTCGCTGTAGCCATCAACGAAGCCCTGTCTAAAGTGATCCGGATAGTCGCGATCGCAATTTCCGTATCGCAGGTTGTAAGCGCGTCGAGCCCAAACGTGATTGCGATAGCCCCCCATCTGCTCGTCCATGAACGCCCCGTAAGGCCCGGTCATACAACCGGTCGACTGCAGAATCAGGCAAGCGACTGCCAGTTTGGGCAAGAAGTTCAGAAGCCGGCCGGACCAACTTCTTCCTCTTTCGGACGGCAATTCGACTTCCGATTTCAAATCTGATACATGTTCGGTGTACATGTTTCCCCCTGTTCAACTTCCTCGAAGCCGAAGCCTCAAAGAACAATCAAGACATCATGCTGCTGCATGACCTCAATCTGTAAATCGCCATTCCAGAGACGCAGAATTTAACGAAGATCGCGGTTATTCCCGTTTTCATGGAAATTTCTGATTTGCCACTTGTACTGATCCACCTCGTGGTTCACGCGGGCTCCCCATTTGGCCGGTTCTGGCGTCAGGCCTTGGGGTGCGTAGAGTAGGCAAGTCCAGGATTTGAGAGTCGATTTGTGGGCTGATTGCTTGCTCTGAATGCAAGTTGTTCGTATCCTCAACTGGGAACCGAGGCCGGCCGTTCATCAATTCAAATGCCAGCCGTTCACCCCTTGCCGGCAACCCCCGACCGTTGCGTGGTTGCTGTCCGCTACCCATGGAAACTGCCCCATGAATTTGCATGTCACTATTCGTAAGTCGTTGCCTACCTTGAAACTGGCATTCGCGGCCGGGATTCTATTGAACCTGTTGGCCGCCGGAATTTCAGCACAGTCGCTCAGGATTTGCACTTACAACGTTCTGGACAAGCCGACCACGTCGGATCAGAACGCGGAATTGCAGGTCATCCTGCAGGCGATCGGCCAACTGGAAATTCTGGGCCGCGTCGCACCTCTTGATCTGCTTGCTTTTCAGGAAGGACCGCAAAGCGCTTCCGTCTACGATGAATTTGAAGCCAGTTTTGAATCGGTGTTTGGCGGGAACTACGAAAGCACGATTTCGACAGCAGATTTTTTTGGTTGTCGTACCGGGTTCATTTACAACGCGGATCGTCTGATACTGCTGAATTCAACGACGCTGGGTGGCAATTTGACCCATAACACGCGGCGATGTCGGTTTCGGCCCGTGGATGGGGATTCAAGTGACGAATTCTATATTTACTCACTGCACTTGAAGGCTGGACAGGACGATGCGGCGATTCGTGCCGGAGAGGCCGCCATCATCCGCAATAACGCCGAAACCCTGCCGAGCAGTGCTAACATTTTTTATGTAGGCGATTTCAATATTCGGGGTAGCAGCGAGCCGGCGTTTCAGCATTTCCTGGAAGCTGGCGACAATGCCACGGCGATCAATACCTGGAATGTACCGTTCGGGTTTCGCAGCAACGTGTTGTGGAACGACAATCTGGCATTTCAGCCCTTTCATACCCAGGATCCAACTGGCAATCTGGACGACCGATTCGATGCGATTCTGGTCAACGCGCGACTTGCGGATGGAACCGGTCTGGATTACCGTCCTGGCTCGCTTTCGGTTCTCGGGAATAACGGGACACACAACCTTGGGCAAAGCGTGAATACCGGCAATGGTGGTGCAGGATTCGCGGGCGAGTTGGTCGCGTTCAGCGATCACTTGCCCGTGGTCTGCGAACTGAAATACGGGCAACTCGCGACGCCGTTTAACGTCGCGATGCAGGCCCCGGCGGTCGTGTCACGAACCGTCCGTCCGACGGGTCCGGTGGTGGGTAACGCGGGAGACGTTTTCTTCAATATCGAAGGTTCAGCCAACGGCAGTTTTGCCAGTTTTGGGGTCGTCGATTTTGACCTCAGCAGCCAGATTGCAGCGACTGACGCCGCGTCGGTGGCCGGCAATTTGGTGCTTGAATTGAGTCAGTCAAATGCGGGGTTTTCGCAGAATGGACCAGTTAGTATTTATCTGGCCACCGATGCTGCCGCGAAAGTTGCCATCAATGGGACAATCCAGTACCAATCTGGCCAGAATCGGTTGAACTGTGTTCCAGCTGTGCTGGCAGACGGCGCCGTCCGTGTCGCGACTTATGCGGCGGTTCACCGCACCGGAAATGGGGGGGGTGCCAATCTGCCGAACGGGACGTTGGATCCAATGCGTCTGTTTGGCGAGCAGATTGAAACGGCCGTTGTTTCGGCCATCAACGGAAACGGGATATTGCGGCTTTTGATCACACCCGATCAGGCAGCCACGGCGGCAACGTACGCTGGGTTCGCCAGCACGCTGGGCGGCCCGCAATTGGTCGGGGATCTGGAGGTGAATGACAATGTGATCGATATCCTGGTCGACAGTTTCAGTTTGGCCAACGGTGCTCAGGGCCCCGGCAGCGTGAAGGATCTGAATCAGTCCGATGACCAGCGAATCCGATTTTTCGCCTCCCAACCTGAAAACAAGAGTCATGCCTGGATTCAACTTGTTTTGGCGGGATCGTTGCCCTCGCCTGAGTTGACGTCGTTGTCGGTAGTTTTGGAGTCCAGGGTCAATACGCCCCATATTGAATTAACCATGGAGCTGTTTAATTTCGCGGCGGGCAGCTGGGAATCGATCGCCACCGCCGAATCTCAACTTTCCGATGACCAGATCGAAATCACGCCCTCAGGAGACGTCGGGTCCTTTGTTGCATCCGATGGCCAGATTCTGGCTCGACTTTCATGGCGGCCGACGGGTCCTGTGCTCCAGTTTCCCTGGTCCTGCGATATCAATTGGTTCAAGTGGAAAGTCGGGCCATGAATCGAAGTCTTGGTAGGCAATCACCCTTGCCGATTTGCGGCGTGATTGGGCCAGGCCATACCCTAAACCCAAACGAATTGAATTTGCGGTTATGTTTCTCTGCCAGGTTCGTCGCGAAACCTACTGCCGGGGCTGGCCATATGCGTTTTGTTTTTTCCGGAGGATGATCAGCCAACTGGCCTTGATTTGTCTTCAGGAATTGAGTCTTCTTTGCCAGACCAGGTGAGCGGCATAGCTGAATTGGCGAGCAGCCAGAATGCCGTTAAAAACGACCACTCGTGATCTGTCCGGCTTGGAAATTTTGGTCAGCCGCAGTGCCCCGGCAAACCATGCTTGCCGCTAACAACGCTTCCTCACTACGGACGCCAATTGGGAAGAAATCGTTTACAATCAGCGATTGAGAAAGTAACCGAATGGTTGTCCATCGTCATTTCATAATTCATGATCTTCCCATCGGTCGTCAAGTAATTCCATGCGAAAAAAACTGGCGAAAGACCTGCCGATTATCGGCTGGCGAGAATGGGTTGGGCTTCCTCAATTGGACATCGATCGGATCAAGGTAAAGGTTGACACCGGGGCTCGCACTTCGGCCTTACACGCATCCCGCATTCACCGCTTTGAACGCGATGGACAACTTTGGGTCCATTTTCAGGTTCACCCGATTCAGCGAGAAAGCAGAACCACGGTAGACGCCGAGGCGAAGGTGCTGGAATACCGGCCTGTTCGAAGTTCGAATGGCAAGACAGACGAACGACCGGTGATCGTAACGGAAGTATGGCTACTGGGGGTCCGCTGGCCTGTCGAATTAACCCTGGCCAGTCGCGATGCCATGGGATTCCGAATGCTGTTGGGGCGTGAAGCGATTCGGCAACGATTCCTGGTTGATTCGGGTAATTCCTACTATTCGGAGCGACCCAAACGAAAGAAGCGGTCTCACGCCGATCTGGGCAATAAATCTCCCAATCAAATGGGAAAAGATTCAAACCGCAAGGAATCCCCATGAAACTCGCTATCCTGTCCCGCAGTCCCCAGTGCTACAGCACCCGTCGACTCGTTGAAGCCGTGAAGCAAAGGGGGCACGCTGTCAGGGTTCTCGATACGATCAAATTTGCGATTGATTTGCGACGCAGCGAACCCGATCTGTACTATCGAGGCAAACAGCTGCCGCACTACGACGCCGTATTGCCCCGAATCGGCAACTCGATCACCTATTTTGGAACGGCCGTCGTTCGACAGTTCGAACAGATGGATGTTTTCTGCGCCAATTCATCCGCAGGAATAGTCAACTCGCGCGACAAGCTGCGAAGCATGCAGATACTGAGCCGACACAACATTGGAATTCCCGAAACGACGTTTGTTCGCGAAAAGGCGGATGTGCTACCTGCCATCGATCGCGTGGGTGGTGCGCCCGTGATTATCAAGCTGCTGGAGGGGACTCAGGGGATCGGCGTCTTGTTGGCTGAATCGGTCAAGTCGGCCGAATCGATCATCGAGTTGTTGCAGGCGCAAAGACAGAACGTACTGATTCAAAAATTCGTCTCTGAGAGCAAGGGGCGCGATATTCGGGCCTTTGTTGTAGGCGACCAGGTTGTGGGTGCCATGCGTCGAGTTGCGCAGGGGCAGGAATTTCGCAGCAATGTCCATCGCGGCGGCCTGACCGAGTCCGTGGAGTTGGATGATCAATACTGCGACACAGCTGTCCGAGCAGCGCAGATTATGGGTCTGCGGATCGCCGGTGTGGATATGCTGGAAAGCGCAGACGGGCCACAGATCATGGAAATCAACTCCTCACCCGGGCTGGAGGGGATTGAGGGATGCACGCAACTGGATATTGCCGGCGCGATCGTGGATTATCTGGTGGCCCAGGTCGATTTTCCGGAAATCGATATTCGCCAACGTTTGACCGTCAGTCGCGGTTACGGCGTTACCGAAATTCACGTTCCCGAAGGCTCGGAGTACGTGGGGCAGCCGATTGGTAATCTTCGGGATCAGGACATCAACGTGTTGACGCTCTACCGACGCAACACGGTGATTCCCAATCCCCGTTCGGATCGGGTGTTGGAGTCGGCCGACCGCCTGCTCTGTTTCGGCAAACTGGAATTGATGCGTCGACTGGTCCCCAAGAAATCCCGTCGACGACGACACCCGCACGTCCACGAGCTTCCCGATTTACCGGTAGCCCACGAAGCGGGCGAAACCAACGTCGAACAGATTAAATGATGCCCTCTCCCGAAGCTCCTCGTCATCGTAAGCCTGCCGATCGCTGGGAGCAGATGGAAATTGCTGCGGGCTCGGCTGCCAATGTCATGCTGACGGTCGGTGAAAGCTACAGCAGCATCGACGTTCGAATTCCTTTGCATATCCGAAAGGCCGTCAAGGAGGGCCCGGTGGTGTTTGTAACGGCCGCCATGCACGGCGATGAGATCAATGGAACGGGGGCGATCCGCCAACTGATCCAGGACGACGAAATCGATCTGCTACGCGGTACGTTGATCCTGGTTCCGGTGCTCAATATCCTGGCCTTCGACCGTCACTCGCGCTATCTGCCCGATCGTCGTGACCTGAACCGCTCCTTTCCAGGCACCCGTACCGGAAGCCTGGCCAGTCGCATGGCCTTTACGATTTTCGATGAATTGGTCTCCCGGTGTGACTTTGGCATCGACTTGCATACGGCCTCAGTACGGCGGACGAATTACCCTCATGTCCGTGGTGACCTGCAGGATCCGGCGGTTCACCAGTTGGCCCAGAGCTTTGGTTGCGAGGTGATCATCAACAACCGCGGCCCCAAGGGATCCTTTCGACGCGAATGTTCCGCCGCGGGTTGCCCGACGATTGTGATGGAAGGGGGTGAGGTCTGGAAGGTCGAGCCGGGAATCGTGCGGTCTGCCAAACGCGGTATCGAGAACGTGCTGCGCCATCTGGGGATGCTGGAAGGAGAAATCGACCGGCCCGATTACCAGGTGAACGTTCAGAAAACAAAGTGGGTCCGCGCCGAACGTGGCGGATTTCTGCAATACCACATCAAGCCCGGTGACGTTTTGGACAAGGGACAGCCGCTGGCTACCAATACCACACTGCTGGGCGATGAGACCAACGTGATCCTGTCCCCCTTCCACGCCGTCGTGATTGGAATGACGACGCTGCCGGCGGTCAGTCCGGGCGAGCCGATCTGCCACCTGGGACGGCTGCCTTCATCGATCAGCCCACGCAAGTTGATACGGATGCGCTCCGAAGAAGCTGGATTGGAAGAGCAGCTTGCGGACGAATTGGCATCCAACGTCCTGGTAGTTGATGCGGAAGCTGACCCGGCCTGACGAGCCTGGGCATCCACTGAACTGCCACCGCCATTCTCGGTACTGTAGCGCATTTTCAAAATTCCTGTCTATGGTGCCAGACTGATCCAATAGCAACGGCCTGCCGATCGATCCAGTTGAAGGATTCACTTGCTTGCGCTGCGAGCTTGTATTGACGTGCAAAACAAACCACCTCGATCTCCCTGGGGGGTGGGTGTTGTGGAGGGTAGGAACGACGGGAGGAGGCAGCCGAGGGGATGGAAAACACGCGATCGGTCGATCGGGGGAATCCAAAAGCCAGCAGCGTGAACCGAAAACGGCAGGATGATCACCAGGATTTTCCCTGGTCAAGTCGTGCTTGCCGCACTGGTTCTTTTTGCGACGATCGGCAGCGGTTTCTTGATGGCGGGATCGAACCGTCGATTACGTTAGCGTTAACTCGTTTGATGGCGACCAGCGACTCCGACGTCCGCTCGGCAATAGCCGTTTTCTATACCGTAGCCCGACAGCGGCCACGCGGAGTGATGCCAGCACCACGAAATCGGGCCAGCCCGATCGAAGTCAATTAGCCCGGCGATAGCTCATGGCCTCACGGACTCGTTCTTTGGCCAATTGCAAGGCGGCGTCACGCGGCGTCAAATTCTGGTCCCGCGCCTTCTTGAGGACGACATAGGTATTCTCCTTGATTTTCTCTTCAATCTCGGCGAATGCCCCCGACTTGGTTCCTCCACGGTACTCGACGCTACCGCAAATCACACCGCCGGCGTTGGCCACAAAATCGGGGACGGAGACGATATGGTTTTCATGCAGGATTCTTTCCGCTTCTGTGGTCGCCGGAATATTAGCACCCTGCAGAATCAGTTTGCATTTCAGGTCACCAGCATTGTCCTTGGTAATCACGTCCGGTTGCGCCGCCGGCACAAAGATCTCGCATTCAATACCAATGTACGCATCGCGATCCAGAACTTCACCATCTTCGTAAGCCGTCACCCCTCGCCGCGCTCGCATCAGATGGCAGAGTTTTTCCACATCCAGGCCGTCCGGGTTATAGACGGTTCCATCCCGATCGGTGGCTGCCACGACGATGGCGCCGCGATCGGGATCAACCAGGTAGCGGGCCGCATGTTGGCCTACGTTTCCAAAACCCTGGATCACGACCCGAGCTCCTCGCAGCGGAAAGTCGACAAACTCGTCGCACGCCTCCGCGCATACCGCCAGTCCAAAGCCGGTCGCACCCACCTGGTCCAACGGGATTCCTCCCAACACACTGCTCAGGCCTACGCTGCGTCGAATCTCATCGCGAACCCAAGCCATACTCGTTTCGTCCGTGCCCATATCGGGACCCGGGATGTACTGATTCAGATTCTCGAAGCCGCGGGCGAACTGGCGGATAAGTGTCTCTTTCTTTTCGGGCGTGAGCGCGTTGGGATCCGCGATTATGCCAGCCTTTCCTCCACCGTGGGGTATGCCTGCCAGCGCATTCTTCCATGTCATAGCTCGGGCCAACCGAAAAACCTCCTCCGTGTTGACCGTGGGCGTCATGCGAATTCCACCGATTGCAGGCCCAATGCTGCTGTTGTCGATCACCACGATGCCACGCAAACCACACCGAGGCTCATAGATATAAACGATTTTCTCCGGACCGAATTCGTCGGCAAATCGGTCGAACAGGTCTTCACTCTGAGAAATCGGATCAACTTCCGCAATGGACATTTATCAATCGCTCCCAAACGATGGTTAACGGAAAAGAGGCTGCCTTTGCATTTCGCTAACGGCTGCCAACACCAGCATTGTAATACTGCCCGTGCCGTTCTTCCATAGCTGGATTGTCAGATTTCACCGCTGGGGCTGCTGAATGGACTGCAGGAGATAGAGCGAAAATGACCGTCAGCCGCGGGAGCGATGGTTCCCGCGTGCGAAATGGGGTCACCGGCACGCATGCTGGATGGAACCGGCAAGAAACAAGAGGCCGGTCAGGCGGATACGACACGTCCGTCGACTAGTCGAATTAGCTGGTCGGCACGCTCCGCAATGGCGTCATCGTGAGTTACCATCACGATGGTCAGGTTTTCCTCACGCTGCAGATCGAACAGCGTTTTCATCACTTCCTCACCATTTTCGTGGTCCAGATTGCCGGTCGGCTCGTCGGCAAACAGAATCGACGGACTGGATACCAGGGCGCGGGCAATCGCCGTACGCTGCATTTCACCGCCGGACAACTGTCGCGGGTAATGATGAAGACGGTCCGACAAGCCGACGATTTCCAGCAACTGCAAGGCTCGTTGTCGATACTTGTTGCGGTTTCGCCAATAGGACCAGATGCCATGCTGAATCATTCTGGGAATCAGAACATTTTCCAGCATCGTGAGCTCAGGCAGCAAGTGGTAGAACTGGAAGATCATGCCGAACTGCTGGTTTCTGAGCTGCTCCAGATGGCGTGACGGCAGGTTGTCAATGCGTTGATCGTCAAACCAGACCTCTCCGGCGTCCGGCGCATCCAGCGTACCCAGCAAATGCAGCAATGTGCTCTTGCCGGAACCACTCTGTCCGACAATGACGGTGAATTCGCCTTCACTGATTTCCAGATCGACGCCCTTGAGCACATGCAGCTGATGCCGCGCCTTGCGGTAGCTCTTCTGCAATCCCGTCACGTTCATGGCGACTGGCCGTGTGACCTTCAATCGCGACTTGATGCCGCCCGGCGTTTGTTCGGCTTTCCTGTCGATTTCCCGGATCGGTTTATTCATAGCGTAAGGCCTCCACTGGATGCAGTTTCGCGGCTCGCAGCGCCGGCAGGACACTGGCCAGGACCGCGATGCAAATCGCTCCCAATGCAACCAGGCAAACCGTCAACGGATTGATGATGGTCGGGACCTGATCAAAATAGTAGATCGCTGGATCGAACACCTCCTGTCCGGTGATCCACTGGACGGCATCGGCGATACTGTTGATGTTGGTAACAAATAGCAGACCGAGAACAATGCCGACACCGGTTCCCACGATACCCAACGATAACCCGTAGCCCAGAAAGATGGTCATCACGCCGCCGCTGGGGGCTCCGAGTGCTTTCAGGATGCCGATATCCTTGGTTTTTTCCACCACGATCATGTAGAACGTTGCCAGGATCCCGAACCCGGCAACGGCGATAATCAGGAACAGCAAAATGTTCAGAATGGTCATCTCCAGATTCACCGCGCTCAGAAGCGGGCCCTGCGTATCCTGCCACGTTTGAATCACGTAGGGAAATTCCGAGGGTGGAAAACGGGCGATCAATCCATCGCGGATCGAATTTAAATCGCTGTCCGGTTTCAGTTTGATCTGAATCGATGAAACGCTGGTGGCACCGGTCAGGGGATCGATCATGCCACGAATTTCCTGAAGTTTGCGCAGCGGAACAAAGGCAAAACTGGAGTCGTATTCATGCATGTTGGAGGAGTAGAAATCGACGACCGTACAGTTCTCCGTGATCGCCTGAGGACTGCTGCCGGCCGTGGGCAGCGTGATTTGGACGTCATCGCCAGGTCGGATCATGAACAATTCTTTGGATTCACCGGTATCCGAGTCGACGTATTTCCGATTGGATATGGCCACGCCCAGGACGATGCCGGTGTAATGGTCGCGAGCGGGATTGAACATCTCGTCGGCGGCCAGCTGAGGTCGCAATTCCGCCCGCTGGTCGTACGCTTGCAAGGCGAGTTCATCGACGCTCTGGTCCGTTCCGTTTTCGGCGGTCGCTGGCGATTCCAGTGTCGAAAGATCGGGTGGTTCATCTGGTAGAGGTTGAAAATTGACTGCTGGCTGGTCGTTTGGTAACGGCTGGGCCAGCGGTCCGCCCTCAGCTGCCGCACTTCAATTTATTTGGTTGCGGACCAAGCAGACTGGCGAGTCGGTCCTCGTTTTCCACCTTCATGCGTCGATAGGACCAACCGGCGTTCCCCAACCGTTTGTTGTAGCCAGCCTCTTCCAGATCGAAATTCAGGTTCCGCCGCTTGTTTTCGTTCATCAGGTAGGGCAGAAAATCGGTCACGCGGCCGAACGTCTGTTCATCGATGCCCAACAGCATCACCTGCTGCGTCCATTGACGACCACGAAACTCGAAATTCATCAGGGCCGGAACACGGACCACATGGGTGACCGCTTCCAGTTGATCGCCCGCTACTTTTTCGATTTCTTGCACGTGCAAATCCGGCCAGCTGATTTCGCCCAGGCCGGGCGCGGCCATTTCCACATCCGAAAGGATGCCGTGAAGCCGGTCCTTCATTTCGGAAACGAAACCGGACATGACGCTGTTGACGACGATCAGGGTCGCCACGCCCAGCGTGACGCTGATGATGGACGCCAGCGCGATAAAGCGTGTTTTCAGGTAACGCCACGACAGCAGCAGTTTGTACATTCCAATCCCTGGAAAAATGTTATTTCGCCCAAGCCCAAATTCGCGACGCGAAACATGGATCCGTGCTCTTGATTAGCATTAATGTCCGTCGGGACGCAACAGCGGAAACAGGATTACGTCTCGAATCGTCAAGGAATTCGTCAGCAACATCACCAGCCGGTCGATGCCCACGCCCAATCCGCCTGCCGGCGGCATGCCGTTGCGCAGCGCCCGCACGAAATCGTGGTCCATTTTGGCCATCGAATCCTCTTCCGCCATGCCCTGTAATTGCGTTCGAAACAGCTCCTCCTGCAAGTCCGGATCGTTCAATTCCGTGTAAGCATTCGCGATTTCCATCCCGTTCACAAATAACTCGAATCGTTCGGCAATTTCCGGACGATCGTGCTTGCGTTTTGTCAGTGGGCAGATGCTCAGCGGGGTAATCCAGTACAAAAATCGGTCCCGTCAACTGGTCTTCGACTTTGTCTTCAAAGATCTCATTCTTGATCACATCCTCGTGCTTGCCCTCGGTCTTGAAGCCGATCGACCGGGCCAGTTCCTTGACCGCCCCCGTGTCTCGCGGACTGACGCCGGTATGTTTCTGAAAAAGTTCGTTGTAGCTGGCGCGCTCAAAAGGGGTGCTGAAATCGATGGACGTTTCACCGTACTGGACCTGTGGGCCAGTCTCAACGGCGTCCAAGGCGCCGGCAATCAACGATTCGGTAAGGTCCATCATGGTTTCGTAGTTGCCATAGGCCTGGTAGACCTCCAGCATCGTGAATTCGGGATTATGTCGCGGACTGATCCCTTCGTTCCGGTATACACGACCCATTTCAAACACACGTTCCATGCCGCCCACCATCAAACGCTTGAGATGCAATTCCAGAGCAATTCTCATGAACAGATCCAATCCCAACGCGTTATGGTGGGTGGTAAAGGGCTTCGCGGCGGCGCCACCGGCGATCGAGTGCAACGTGGGACCTTCGGTCTCAACGAATCCTTCACTGGCCAGCGTTTCTCGAATGGACTGTACGATGCGAAATCGATCCAGGAACCGATCCCGAACGCCGTCGTTATATGCCAGGTCGACATACCGCATCCGTTGCCGTAATTCCGGATCGGTCATCCCCTTGTGTTTGGCGGGAGGCGGGTCGAGCGTCTTGCCCAGAATGTGGATGCGGTCGGCGAAAATCGACATTTCGCCGGTCTGGGTTTTCCGCAGTTGGCCGTCGACGCCGATCAGGTCGCCCAGGTCCAGGCATTGAATCAACTCCCAATTCTCGTCGCCCACCTGGTTTCTGCCAACGAATAACTGGATGGTCCCCGTCCAGTCCTGAATATCGATAAACAGAAGTTTGCCTTTGTCGCGATGCAACATGATCCGCCCGGCCGCTCGCACCGCGGGCCCCAGCAATTGTCCCGGCCCCTGATCCTTCAGCCATTGACGAAATTCCGCTGGGGGGACCAGGTCTTCCGATGGCAGGTCGATCAGGTTCCCCTGTTCCGGCTTGAATTTGATCTCGGATTGAAGCGCGCGGATGTCCGCGATCCATGTCCGGTTGTCGAATCGTTGTCCGAAGGGGTCGTGCCCCAGCTGGCGGATCTGTTCCAGCTTCTGGCGTCGAGGCGAATCATCATTGATTCGGGAATTTTCTGCTGCCATCATTGCGTTCGATTGGTTCAAGGTACTGCCTGGCCGTTTATCAGCAGAAGTTTAACGTCAGTTTGAAAAACAATAAATGCGGTGTGGCCGGCCAGCGACGCGGATCGGTGGCCATGGCGGATTGGCTGCACCAGCCGGTATACGACCAGGCGAAGCGAGTCGCGATGAAAGGGGTCGGACGCTACTGTCCAAAACGTGCGACGATTCGATTGGCGAGCGAAGGCAGCAAGCGATCGAACCAGACCAGCAGTTTTCCGCTTGCCGGCAAGATAATCTCGTGTTTTCGCCGCTGCACGGCACGTACAATTTTTCGCGCGACGAAGTCGGGGTCCATTGCGTGACGGGACTGCCAGGACTTGCCGGTCGTATCGTCAATCGCTGCTTCAAACAACTCGCTCCTGACGGTGGATGGGCTGACCAGCAGTACCTCGATTCCAGATCCGACCAGTTCCGCACGAAGAGCCTCGGAAAGTCCCCGCACGGCAAACTTGCTCGCACAATACTCGCTCTTCAGCGGAACGGCCCGATGGCCAAGCACGCTGCCAATGTTCACGATCAGGCCATCGTCCGATTCATGGAGCAAGGGCAGGCTGCGTCGGATCAATGACGCCAGGGCGAAGAAGTTGACTTCAAATACCTGTCGCAAGCGATCATCGGTTGCCGTTTCGAATCGACCGAGGGCGGTGATGCCCGCGTTGTTGATCAGGCCGTCCAGCCCGCCCCAGTTTTCCTGGCAGGCCATGATGATTTGATCCTGAAACGCCGCCAGCGAGATATCACCGGCTTGAATCAGGCAACGTTTCGGGCTGACGCGACATTCAAGTTGCAGCGATTTCAGCCGATCCAGTCGGCGCCCACAGATCAGAACCCGGGCACCCGCTTGCACTAATCGCTTTGCCAGACACCGCCCAATTCCACTGGAGGCACCCGTCAGGACAAAGCGTTTCCCACGCAACTGGCGTTCGGCCATTGGTCATGCCACGTCGATCGATCCGCTACTGGGACAGTCCAGCGGTTCGACATGCTGGTCATCAACCTCAGATTCGTCGAACGTCAATTCGCCACCGCCATGTCTCTCGATCGAAACGCCTTCGTCGGTAATTCGTCCCAGGTACTTTTGGGGAATCCGGCAGTGGACCGTCATGCGATCTTCCGAATAGTCGGTCGATATGACCTCGCCTTTGGCTGCCAGGTAGGCCAGCAGGCGACCGTTGTTGATCGGCATTTCAATATCGACGTCCCGGAAGGATCGACTGAGTGCGTCGCTAACCGTCGACGCCAACCGGTCAAATCCCTGTCGGGAGACGGCACTGATGGGAACCGCATTGGGGTAACGTTTCAGCATCGAATTCAGCGTTCGTTCCGATTCCAGCATATCGACCTTGTTAAGAACCAGCAGCGTATCCTTCTCTTCGATTCCAATTTCGGAAAGAACCTTGAAGACGGCGCTGACCTGATCCTGGACGGCGGGATTGGCGGCGTCCGCGACATGCAACAGCAAATCCGCCCGTCGAGTTTCTTCCAACGTCGCCTTGAAACTGGCGATCAGACGGTGAGGAAGATCGCGGATGAAGCCCACGGTGTCGCTTAACAGGACCGGTCCCCAGTTGGGCAATTGCCAACGTCGCGTCCGCGTATCCAGAGTGGCGAACAACCGGTCCTCCGCCAGGACTTCTGCGTCCGTCAAGGCGTTCATCAGCGTGCTCTTGCCGGCATTGGTGTATCCCACCAGCGAGACTGTCATCATGCCTCGACGGGAATTGACTTGACGTTCTTTTCGCTTTTCGATCTTGTGCAATTCAGTCTTCAGATCATGTATTCGTTTTTCCACCAATCGACGATCCACTTCCAACTGCTTCTCGCCCGGGCCACGCATGCCCACACCCATCTTCAGTCGAGACAGGTGGGTCCACATCCGTTTCAAGCGGGGCAGCGAGTACTCCAGCTGGGCCAGTTCCACCGCCAGACGTGATTCGTAGGTCTGCGCATGCGTGGCAAAGATGTCCAGGATCAACTCGGTTCGATCGAGGACTTTAGTCTTGACCGCCTGTTCAAGATTCCTGGTCTGGGCCGGCGAAAGGTCGTTATCGAAAATAACGACATCGGCCGCGTGAAATTCGACGAGTCGTGCCAGCTCTTCGACCTTACCTTTGCCCAGGTATGTCGCCGTATCCGGTTTGTCTCTTCGCTGAGTCAGCCCTGAGGCCACGAAGGCACCAGCGGTTTCCGCCAGGCCGTCTAATTCGTTCAGTGGATCGGAATCGATTCGATCGGTATCGAAATGGTCGTCTGGCAGGATAACGCGGACCAGAATGGCAACTTCCTTTTCGACCGCGTGTGCGCGTTTTCTTTCAAGCACGATGGGGTTTGGTCTCCCGGGAAAAATGAGTGTATCGACTAATCATGACAAACAGCTTCCAGATGGGTTCACCCGTACTCAATGTTTGACTCCATTATAGGCGCTCCACCAGCTTTTGGCACCTATTGCCGTCAGAGACAAAACGTCAAGACTTGCGCCACACAGTCGATAACTTGGCTGGATTTTAATCTTCGTTCGAAAGGGGCCGGGCTGGTATCGGGTAAGACGATACCAATTACAAGGCAATCCAGATCGGCGATAGCAACTCCGTGGCGATAGACGTTCCGAGATTCAGAATGCGGCCGTTCGTGTCGCGATTTCAACTTTTTTTCGCAACCATTCCTCCACGGCAAGGAACCAGTACGCCCCCAGGGATTGTCGGCTGGCATCAAAAAACGCCCGGCCTCGTTGACCCGATTTCAGCCGCTTGCTGATGGGGCGACTGAGCGTTAAATCAACGTTGAAATGGGGCGTCAACAATCTTACCTCGTGATCGTCGTCCGTCTGGCCTGCCTGCCGGTTGATGGTTCGGATCGCCAGTGGACCTCCGACATCCGCGCACAAGGTATCCTGTTGAGGGATATCACTGGCTCTTGGATCGATGTGGGAGATGTGCGCCTGAAAAACGGGTAACGAGGTCATCGCCACCCGCATGGTGGTACCCTGCTTTCCCTTCAAGGAGTCCCAGTCCCGCTGAGGAATAGCGACAACGACCTCCTTGGTATGTTTTTCCGCAATCGTTAACAAGGTATCACCCTGCTGCACGAACGTACCCGACTTCATGTCCAACTGACGAGCGAATACAAATCCGGCGAAGGGTGCCTCGATACGAAGCGCGTCCGCCAGCGCCTGTTTCTCTCCCAATTGTTGCAGGATACCGAGCTGTTTTTCCTTTTCGGCCTGGAACAGCGCCAAATCTCCGTGCTGTTGGTAAACACGCGCTTGAATCCGGGCCGCCGCCGCGTCGTTTTGCAATTGTTCGATTTCCAGTTGCAGTTGCGGGTTGGTCAGCACGATCAACAGCTGGCCAGCCTCCACGCGCTGGCCGTCGGCCACCAGAATCTCGTCCACGATCCCGTCGCATTCTGCTCGGACCGGCGTTTCATCCTTGAATCGGACGATCGCGGGTGCTGACCGGGTGGCCGGCGCTTGAGCCACCGTAAACAGAACAACCAGCACGGAACCCACCAGCAGAGTATTCAATGCGACGCGACGCGAATCGGGACGATGAATGGCCTGCGGGCCATACAATTGCTGACATGTCCTCCAGATGGGAATGGCAAAGAAAAAGACCATGCCCACAACCGCCAGGATTTTGCCGGCGCCGTAAAAGAGCACACTGGCACCAATGATCAGACTCAAACTGATCAGAATCTTCCAGAAAAATGCCATCGTCCCATACAGGTTGACGATCCAGCGTTCCGCCGGGCGGCAGGGGTTCGCGCTTCTGGGTATCCCGAAAAACCAGCTCCGCAACCGGTCGGTGAACAAGGAGGTCCCTTTGGTGTACAGATTGGAAATGCCCAGGCTATCGGACAGGATGTAGTAGCCGTCAAACCGCATCAGTGGATTGGCATTGAATAGAATCGTGGTGATGCCGGACATGAAAAACAGGTTGTAGCATAAATCGGCAATGAGGCCGTCGCTTGAATGGGACCAGGCAATCACGGCCAGGAAGGCAATAAACAGTTCGACGTACATCCCCGCCGCCGCGACGACGATCCGGTGCCAGCGATTGGCGAATCGCCATGATGATGTGACGTTCACATAGGCCATGGGCGTAAACAGTAACAGCAGCATGCCCGCCTCGTTGACCTCACCACCATATCGGCGGCAGGCGATCCCGTGCGCGGTCTCGTGGATCACCTTCAAGATTGCCCAGACCGCAATCAACCAGACCCAGCGATAACCGGACAGGATTCCGACCGATGCGTTGGTCAATCGCTCCCATTCCTGCCACCCGCTGGTCAAGGCCCACACACCGAATCCCAACCAGACCAGTAGGAACGTTGGGCTGAACAACCACGAAAACCAGGGCGTCAATCGGGTAAGGTGAGCGTTGGGATTCAGCAGCGGAATCTTGATGGAAATCGGGTTGAGTGCCGACAGCCACTTCTGGCGATGCAATCGTTGTGACTGTTTTTCCAATCGTGTGGTGCCATCCAGTTGGTCGTCCACGACCAGATTCGACTGCATCGCCCATTGGCAAATGGTGATCGCGGTTACGTCATCGATGGCCAGCGTCGAGCCGTGCTGTTCCACGATCTGCGCTACCGAGTGATGGCCATCAAGCATGGATAGCAGTTGGTATTCACGACGACCGATGGAAAAGAAACGATGGCGAACCGGATCCTCAATGACAACGAACAATCCATCATGCTCGTTACGCAGATCTTTCTTCAGTTCCGCCCGCAGTCGCAATTTCGTTAACAGCAGCTGTTGCTGCGCTTCGGTCAATACCAGCGGCTGGGAAACCGGGTCGCGCGGGTCGTAATTGGCGTGTTTATTCACAACAGCCTGCCAGAGGTGCCCTACCAGATCGTCCAGTACCGAAGTTGTTCCAGGGGTCGGTGAAACAGATTCCACCCGAGCGGCCGGGATTTGCTGACGACCTTCGCGCGTCCCTTCATTCCCGGTTTCAGTTTCAAGTCGTCGTTGTCCAACGCGACCTCGGCGATGAAGACACTTTCCTGGTCGCGAACTTCGGAGCGGGCATGAATCTTGGCGATGGCGCCGGTCCAGGTTTCAAATGGAAAGGCATTCAACTTGATGTGAATGGGCATACCCGGTTGGACATAGGGTATTTCCTGCTCCGGCACGGCGATTTCCGCCAGCATGCGGTCAAGAGGCCCGACTTCGAACAGGGTCTGCCCCATTGCCACAGGGGCTCCTTCCACTTTTTCCAGATCGCCCGCCACGATGAAACCGTCGATGGGGCTGCGAATTTCCAGATTGTCCAGCTTGTCGCGGACCAGTCGGATTTCCGCAGTCAGCTTGTTGATCTGGCTCAACGCAATTTGAGCTTCCGCAATCTGACCGTTGGCCATCGCAGCCGATCGTTTTTTTGACGCGCCTTGAAGTTCCGCCTCCAGTCCCGCCAGTTCGATCCGTAATTGCCGACCGTCCAGTTGGGCCACCGGCTGATGCTGTTTGACAACGTCACCGTTTTCAACCAGATTGGTCTGCAGGACGCCATCGTGGGGAGCAGCAATAAAACGCCTCAAGACTGGCTGAATTTCGCAATTGCAGGCGACGCGGTAGGGCATTGGCAACAGCATCAACGCGACGATCAACAGGGCCAACGCCAGCACCATGCGGGAGGACTTGCCAGCCACGGCATTTCGGGTAACGGCCACGGCATGTTGCCAGACACTTCGATTGGCCCGCAGCATCAGCTGCAGGTGGCCCGCGGTCATCCTGGCGACCTGGACCAGGTACTGCGTATAACTGTTCTCTTGCGCTTGTCGTGTGGTAACGGCCAACAGCAGCGCACCAATCACTTGATCGTCCTCGGTAATCAGCGGCACGCTGATGCAGGCATCGCATCCGCTCGATTTGCAATAATCCTCCAACGCCAAGCCTTCCGCCGACTTCGTCGGTTGACGTCGCTCCGGATAGACCAGCAACCTGCGGGCCTGTATGGACGCCATGCAGGCCTGTGCCATTGTCTTGGCGCCCTCAAATTGCCCCGCGACAGATTCCACGTTGGAGACGGCCAGCAACTTCGGTAGCCCGCGGTGGTTGACTGACGCGAAGACGACCTGTTGTGCCTGCGTCAACCGCTTGAGTTGATTCACCAGGATCACCGATGCCGACTGGATGCTGTCCGCACGATCAATTCCGTGGGTCAGCGAAACCACATCATTCAAACTGCGGCTACGCGATTCCGCTCGCTTCATCTGATCCTGCGATAGCCACGTCGTTGCCGATTGTGCCAGGATTCCCAGCAGCCATGAATTTCGTAGCGGTACGTCCGGGTCATCGCGAAAACACCCCGCGATGACCGTGTCGACACCACTGCCGAAAATCACCGGTGCGACGATCAGCTGATATTCGGCATGTGTCGACAGGCTGGAGCTCTGGACCTGACGACTGACGTCGGCCAGCCGAATCATTTTCTGGCCTTCAGACCGGACGGTCTGCCACGGCATCGCTCCAGGTGCCGTCAGGAGCGAAACCGGCTGAGCGTAGGTCTGCTTGTCAGACTTCCGCATGAACCACAGTCCCAGACATTCGGACTGCCCACAAATGACGTCACTTCCGTCGGACAGTAATTCTTCCAGATTGCTGCATCGGGCCGTGACCTGGCTTAACGCCTGGAACAGGTTGATCTGTTCAACTTCCGCACCGCCTGAGTTGGTGTCGCCGGTATACCGCCGCGATACCGATGTACGGACCGGGTCGAACGTGGCATCCAGCGGGTGGTTCGAAATGGAGGTGGGTGGCATCAATGACGTACCGGGCGATGTGCTTCCATAGGCGCATTGGACGCTGACCAGAAGCCGCGTCGCATTGAGTCATTTATCGCGTTTCGTAATCAACAAAGTTAGGAATTTCGAGCAGGATCGACCAATCGCCAAGATCGTCAAAATGCGGAGCTCTGCGGTTTTGAGATCGATCGGTGGGTACCGCGATCCGTGGATCGTCTCCGTTGGGTCGGGGATACGGCCAATGGTCCTGGTCTCCAGCCGTTGTGACTACTTGTCCGTTGTCATTTCAAATCGTTTAATTGTTGGACTACCGAACGATCGGCCGTCTTCATATAAGCGAAATCAGATCATGAATTCCGTATTTCTCCGACTGTGCGTGATGATGTTCCTGCAGTTCTTTGTCTGGGGAGCGTGGTTTGTCACCTTGGGGCAGGCGTTGGGATCGCATGGGCTGGAAGATTCGATCGCCAGTGCTTACGGAACCGGACCGATCGGCGCGATCTTCGCCCCGCTGTTTCTGGGATTGATCGCTGACCGTTTCTTCCCGTCACAGATCGTGATGGGCGTTCTGTTTCTGATCGGCGGCGTCTTGATGTATCTGGCCGGAATGGCGGCCGAAGCGGGCAACGGGCAGGCCATGGTTTATTTCCTGCTAGGTCATATGCTGTGCTACATGCCGACCCTGGGACTGGGCAACACGATTGGATTCACGCATCTGGACCGGATTCAATTCCCGTCGATTCGGGTCTGGGGTACGATTGGCTGGATCGTGGCGGGACTGTTGATCGGTTTTCTGGGTTGGACCTCAAAATTGAGTATTTTCCCACTGGCGGCCGGCAGCTGCGTTGTGTTGGGAATTTTCTGTTTCTTTCTGCCCCACACGCCGGCTCCCGCCAAAGGTGAAAGAGTCGATATGCGGTCGCTGCTGATGCTGGATGCCTGGAAATTGCTGACCCAACCCGGGTTTCTGGTCTTCATCATTTGTTCCGGCCTGATCTGTATTCCGCTGGCGTACTATTACTCCTATACCTCAAACTTTCTCAGTAACGCCGGTTTCACGCAGGCCGGTTCGACCATGACGATTGGCCAGATGTCGGAAATCGTATTCATGGTCATGATTCCGTTTTTCTTTCGCCGATTGGGAGTCAAGTGGATGATCCTGGTGGGCATGGCTGCCTGGGTGATTCGCTATCTGCTGTTCGCGTTCGGTGCCAGCGATCAGGTGGCCTGGATGTTGTTCGCGGGCATAGCGTTGCATGGCATCTGTTACGATTTCTTCTTCGTCACCGGATTCATGTACACCGACGCGATTGCCCCGCAAAAGGCCCGAGGCCAGGCTCAGAGTCTGCTGGTATTCGTGACGCAGGGCCTGGGCATGTACTTCGGCTTCAAGATTGCCGGCGAACGATTTGAGTCGCAGGTTTCTCAATACGCCGACCTGGATGCGGCGATCCAATCCGCCCGCAGCAATGAACCGGTTTCGTTTTCGGATCAACTGGGCCAAATGTTTTCTGTACAAATGCCGGACGGCGTGGATGCGGATTTGATTTCGGGTACGATGCAGCAGTGGAAGGATTTCTGGATCGTCCCCGCGATCATGGCCGCCGCGATCCTGGTTCTGTTTTTCGTCCTGTTCTGGGACAAAACGACGGTCGAAAACGACGAAGCCGATCCGGAATCGACCGGACTCGCTTGAAACAAACTCTGGTCCTGTGGTTAATCCATGGCGTCACGGCAGGCGCAATCGGATCGCCATCACAAACGGCGGCTCGCCATTTTCCCAATGGCCGTAGGTGGTGGTCACGATGGTGCCGTCGGCAAGAACCTCGACGCCCGGGTAAGCGCAATCAAATCCTTTCGTATTGTCTTGCAGGCGTATGAACATGTCGCCGTCTCGGCCGGCGACAAGATCTTCGTAGGAACCGACCCAACCGACCCAGTCGCCCTGAAAAGCATGGGCGTCAATCGTCTTCGGCCAGACACAGCGAAAGGAAATGAACAGTCGACCATCGGGAAGATACTTGCCCGTGTGCCGATCACCGCACAGCCAGTTCGGCAGGTCGCGTGGCTCGGACCAGGATTGGCCTTCGTCCTGCGAAAACATGATTTGTGACGGAAATCGACGGGAATTTTCCCGCATTAGGCAGGCAAGCTGTTTCCTGTCGGGCGAGCGAATGACACCCGGCTCACACAGATGCTTCCGACCGGAGCGGATCACGGAGACCGGCGTTGACCAGGACAGGCCGCCGTCCAGAGTGCTCGTGCGATAGACGGTGAATACGACCGGGTCCTGCGGTTTCGATCCAGCCGAAATGAACCGGCCGTCGTCGTGAAACAGAGCCTGGTAGTGGCCCGCGCCCGAATCCAGAGGAAAGACCGAGGACATGGCCACAATGCCTCCGAAGTCGCCGATCTTTTGCAGCGGGGAAAACTGGACGGCGTCATCCGAGACGGACATGCGGATCGGGTACAGTCCGGAAAACAGGACCAGCCGCTTCCTGCCATCGGGGCCGATGAACGGGTACAACGTTGGTGTTTCCCTGGAAGTACTCCAGTTTTCCGGGACAGGCAGTCGCGAGGACCAGTTGCGACCACCATCGGTCGAGCGCTTGAAGACAAGCGGGCCACGACCATGCCCCTGGGGATACACACACAAAATGGTCTGGCCATCCTCCAACAGGCAGGTGGTAGGGTGGCCAAGGTACTGGCCTGGTTCGCGGTCAACCGTAACCGTCTCAACGGCGTACGGACCGACGTTGGACTCTTCTTCGAAATCAACGATCGTGATCGAAGTCTCCTGGCCTATCAGCATCGCGCTGGCCATCAGCATGGCCAGCAGGCCGTTGACGGTGATGAGTTGGGTTTTCATCGGATCAATTTGCTGCCTCGATTGGAGTGGTTTTCCATCGTGTCGGTATCACCTGTTCCATCAACGTTGCCAACAATACGCGTTACGTAATGCCTTGGTGAAAAACGATCGGCAACTTCAACCCTCCCCGGCTTTGCCAAGGGGCTTGTGGATTGGATCGTTCCGCAGAAAGATGAACGTCTCCATTTCGTGAACCGCGCCAGGCTTCAACAAGGAGATCTTCATGACAGCCGATGACAGCCTAAATCAGACGAAATGGGAGTGCAAGTATCACGGGGCCTCCATTCCGAAGTGCCTGCCAAAAGTGTTGTCTGCCGGTGGTGACTAACGCTCGTCAACGAATTACCGTTTGGAAATCGGGTTAGTGAAACCATATCGTCAGTCGGTTCACGTCGCAGAAACCGCCGAGCCAAGCGTGTTGCCTGGTATCGTATAAAATCTTTGCCAGTATTTGGACAGAGGATCAGACCTTCTTCAGACGGCATCGGATTTCTCCCCGTTATTTCCCTGTTGGAGCCGAGCAAGCCGCCTGAGAAAGGCAGCTTATCTAAAAACCCATGGCGTTGATGGTAACAAGCTGAGGCGACCAACAGCGTTTGCGGAATACCACTTCGACCGATACCATGTTTCCTGCTGATTGCGATGCAAGCGTCGGCACTGGCATCCTTTCATATATTTTCAGGAAATGAAGATGACTGCATTCCGCCGACTGATTCTAGCGCTTTCGATTTGTGGGCTGAACGTCTGCCCTGTGATCGCCCAGGTCGAAGCGGTATCGGGAAGGCTTGAGTCAGTAGAGTTGGGTTCGACGAAGAATGTCCATCGGCTGGACGACCTGTTCCTGGCCGGGCAATTCACTCAGGACGATTTGGAGACGATCAAGGCCAACGGCATCACCCGCGTGATTACGCTGCGGACGGACGGCGAAATCGACTGGGACGAAGAAAAGCTGATCAAAGAAGCGGGAATCGATTTCATCAAGCTGCCGTTTCGATCGCCGGATTCACTGAATGACGAAGTGTTCGACAAGATTCGCGATCTGCTGAAGGAACAATCGGGTCCAACCCTGTTTCATTGCGGGTCGGCCAACCGGGTGGCGGGAATCTGGCTGCCATTTCGCGTGCTGGATCAGGGCGTGGAACTGCAGCAGGCAGTTACCGAAGCCGAAGAGATTGGATTGCGAACGCCGTTTCTCAAGGAGAAAGCGCTCGATTACATTGATCGACGGAAAAATAAATCCGATAACCCTGTCGGCAGCGACGGATCAGAGAAGCCTGGTATCAATGCCAGTTTCCTGGATCCCAATTTGAAGGTGAGAGATTTCCAGGAGCGGTTTGAAGTTGAAAGCCGTGAGATCTACTCGGCTCGGGAAGAGATCGTTAAAGCTTGCGGAATCGAGCCCGGCCAGGTGATTGCGGACGTTGGATCAGGAACGGGGCTGTTTACTCGCATGTTCTCCGATCGCGTCAGCGAACAGGGGTGGGTGTTTGCCGTCGATATAGCTCCCCGTCTGATTGAGCATGTCACCCGCGATGCGGCCGAGCAGAATCGGCGTAACATCACGGCTGTCTTGTGTGCCACAGACAGCATCAATCTCCCACCGGCATCGGTGGATGTGGTATTTGTGTGCGATACATACCACCATTTTGAACATCCCGCGGAATCGATGGCTTCCATTTATCGGGCGTTGCGCGACAACGGCCTCCTGGTTGTCATCGACTTTGAACGGGTGGCGGGGGTTTCGCGTGACTGGATCATGGGTCACGTTCGCGCTGGCAAAGAGGTATTTCGCGCGGAAATTCAAGATGCCGGCTTTGCGCTAGTCGACGAAATCAAGATTGAGGGCTTGAAGGAAAATTACTTCCTCAAGTTTCGCAAAATTGGCCGCCAGTAAGCGCCGCCATTGGGCCTGCCGGAGACAAGGTGACCAGAAGGCTCAACAAATTTTTGACGTGACTTGATCCGCGTCTTAGCGGTCGTTGCGGTTCACGGGCAATTCGGCAGGGCGTCTTTTCCGCTGTCCGTCGAATTGGTTGAGGCGGCATGATGGTCAAAATCCAGCTGATTTGCAAATTGCCTTCAACCGCCGGAAATCCGTAAGCTTTGGTACACTGCGATTACCGATGACTTGTCCGATGACCAACAATCCGTCCGTTTCGATTTCGGTTGTCCCTGAGAGATGAATGAAACGTCACGAAAGAGCTCATTCTGGCGGCAGAGACCTGTTGTCAAAAAGAATTGGAAATCAGCGATTGGCGTCTGCAGTCCGCCCGTCAATACCAGAGAGGACGTTTCCCATAGGACGCAGTTCGTCGATTCATGGATATGGCAAGCGGGGCACCGAAATTTCTCACGATGTGATCAAGCCCAGCCCCAGGTTTCTTCGGTTTGTGAAAAACGGTTCATGCAACTTGACAAAAGGTAAAAGTCGGTTTTACTGAGGCTATGGGAGGAACGCGCAAGTTCAACCCGCCCTGGACCGTCGAGATATTCGTGCGTCTTGATGGACCAAATCAGCTGTGAATTCAGCTTCTGAGAAGACGGCAGGACTAACCCCCCTGCCTTCTTCTCCTTTCTCATTCTCCAGCGGCAGTGCGATTTCTTCCGCGAGTTTCGATTTTCCAGGCGCTACAGCGACTTGATCTTGACGGGTTTGCACAACAGATTTTTTTCGTTGGCAACTCGACCGCATGACTTGCACACGTACCTCGGATCATTGACGTGTTTCACGTAGACCTTCAGGTCTTTCTTGAGAAGCTTTTTGATTTTGCACAGCGTCTGGCTCATTCTTGCATCGCAGCTGTTGGAACGGTCGTGGAATCCTGAAATCGACTACGGTTCAACGATCGCCCGTTGGAAATCGGTTGGTCGGTCACCGGTCCGGTTGCGACTGACGTAATCGGAGCAGCCGCGGCCCGTGATATTGACCGCAGTCGCCCAAGATTATCTCGACTTCCGGGGACAACTCAAGAGCGCGTTGACTCGTTTTTGGGTCGACCGTTGGACGCCTGATGCCCCATCAGGCACCGATTACTCGACCGGGCAGGCTTTGCAGTCGGTGTTTATCCCGCGCGGCGATCAGCGTGATTCGGCCCCGGTCGGGTTGTGTGTCGATTCGTCGGATCTTGGTCAATTTCACCTCGTCGAATCCGAGATTCCTGATGATCTCAGCACACACGTGGGGACCGGTCGGCAGCCAGGCCATTTTTTCCACGCCTCCGTGCAAACACTCCTGCCCGACCGTGCTTGAGATAAGGGCTCCGTCTTCTCGACCCGTCACGAACGAAGTCGCGAAAATCAGCGTATCTCGCGCCAGATCCGCGGCAATTTTCAGTCCACCGATCGGATCGGACAAATGGGAAAACAGGCCTCGGAATTGAACCAGTTCGAATGGATCCAGATTTTTTTCTGGCAGATCGTACAAGTTCAAGACCTCGAATTGAATTCGGTCGTTGATTCCCACGGTTCGATGGCGTTTCAGAAATCGTGCCTGCTTGATCCAGTGTTCCCGGGCGTCAAAACCGTAGGCAATCTCCGCGTGGCGTTCCCGCGCCCAAAAACAGTAACCACCGGCATTGCAGCCGCAATCCAGAAACCGCTTGTCGCACATGCCATTGACGTACAATCGATCCAGCAGATCCAGAAACCGTTCTCGTTCGCGACAACGATCGTTGCGGATTCCTGTTCCAGGATGACCATTTGCCAACAGGAATTGGCCCGTCGACAGCCTGTCCGTGATCTGGATGTTCATCCGCCACGGCTGGAGGCGCTCGATCTGATTGTGGATTTGCTGTCGAAGTGGTGCTGTGGCCGAATGACCCGGATGTATCACGACGTTGACCGAGGGTTTGGCGGAATTCCAGTTGGGTATAGTTGGCTTGGGGCGGTTGCATCGGCACGGCCAATCTGACCGCCGGCAATCGCGGCAAACCATTGAAATATCATAAATTGACTCCGCCATAAACGGCGGCGGTTGCTGCAGCAGTCGGGCTGTCAGCTGAAGTCGGAGACGCGAACCTTCATCAACTCCCCGCGCAGATCGGCCAGTCGGCCTTTCTCCCGGGCAGCGAAAACTTCGAACCGATGACGTTCGTTGCGTTTGATGAATTTCGTCAGTTTAAATTCGCGGAAGCCAAGCCAATTCAATATCAGTAAAATGGCCTTGGGGCCATTGGGGAACCAGGCCAGTTCGGACACGCCGGACATCACATAACTGGAACTCGCTCGCCGCCGCGGCGTGAGGCCACCGGGATTTTCCGGATCATACATGGAAGCCGTATTCACCACGATCACATCGCTGGTCATTTCAGCCGCCAGCCGGAGCCCATGGATGGGATCGGGAAGGTGGTAAAAGATTCCGCTGAAGAAAGTGAAGTCAAACGGGGCCGTGGCTTTCTCGGGCAATTCGTACAAGTCGAGGACTTCAAAGTCGATCCGATCGGTGGGACTGACGGTACGGTATTGCTTCACAAAATTGGCTTGCCGAATCCAGTGTTCACGGACATCAAAACCGAACGAAAACTCGGCCTTGGCTTCGCGAGCCAGGAAGCAATACACTCCAGCGTTGCAGGCGCAGTCCAGAAAGCGTTTTCCTGATAAACCATCGGGGAAGACGCCCCATAAACGTTCAAAGAATTTTTCACGAGGTTCAATCAACGAAACCCCGTCGTTCTGGGACCGTGCGAGCTTTCCGTCTTCGCTGAAAGCATCGCTAACGGTAAGGTCTTGAAGGATGCGGATGTCGTGATGCCACGGCCCCAGTTTGCGTATCTGTGACAACAACCAATCCCTGGAAACGTCTGGCATGGCGGTGTGAATCCATACTCCGTCTGGCACTTGAAAACGGCTCAGGCGATTTCCTGAGCGACCTGCACGATACGATCAACGGTGATGCCAAAGTGCTCGAACAGCGTCTCATACGGTGCCGACGCACCAAAGCCCGACATTCCGATGAATCGCCCGTCGTTACCGATGTACTTTTCCCAGCCCTGTGCGATGCCGGCTTCGACCGCCACGCGAGCTGTTATTGACGGTGGCAGAACGTCGTGGCGATACGATTCCGGCTGTTCATCGAACAGTCGCCAGCAAGGCATGCTCACAACGCGTATCTGTCGTCCCATCGATTCCAACTCGGCCGCCGCTTCCATCGCGATGGCAAGTTCGCTGCCTGACGCGATAATGATCAACCGCGGCCGGTCGCAGTCGCGAACGACGTAGCCGCCTCTGGGCACTCCCTCGGCCACGGTACGATGATCAATGTCCAAAGTCGCTACGTTCTGACGTGTGAGAATCAACGCCGTCGGTCTGGAAGACTGCTCCAGAGCCACGGCATAGGATTGGGCAACTTCATTGGCGTCGCCGGGTCGGATCGTCAACAGACCAGGAATGGCCCGGCAAGCGGCCAGGTGTTCCACCGGTTGGTGCGTCGGCCCGTCTTCACCCAGGCCGATGGAATCGTGCGAAAAAACATAGAGCACGGGCAGGCCCATCAGGCTGCTCAATCGCATCGACGGTCGCAGGTAATCGGTAAAGACAAAGAAGGTCGCACAGTAGGGTCGCAATCCTGCCAGGGCCAGCCCGTTGCAGATGGATGCCATGGCGTGTTCGCGAATACCGAAATGAAAATTGCGACCCGCATAGTTGCTCGCGTTGAAATCGCCGGCGTCTTGATCTTCAATCCGGGTCTTGTTCGAACCGGCCAGATCGGCCGACCCACCGACCAACCAGGGGATCGATTCAGCCAGGGCATTCAACACGATCCCCGAAGACACACGTGTTGCCATGGCGGTGCCGTCGGCATCGAAGTGAGGCAGCCCGGACTGCCAATCGTTCGGTAGCCGGCGGTGTTCAATCAGCGACAGTTCCCCGGATTTTGCGGGTTCGCGGCTGGCCATTTCGTCGCGATGTTTCTGCCACTGTTCGAAGGCTCCGGCACCGCGCTGGCCGACCGTTGTCTGAAAATGCTGATACACGGCATCAGGAATCTGGAACTTCTCGTAATCCCAGTCGTAGAACTCTTTCGCCAGACGGATTTCTTCCTCGCCGAGCGGCGCGCCATGAGCGGAGGCCGTGTCCTGTTTGTGCGGGGCACCAAAGCCGATGATGCTTCGAACGATGATCAGGGTCGGTCGTCCCGTTGTCGATTTGAACTGGGCCAGTGCCTGGTCAATCGCTGAAACGTCATTAGCATCGTGAACGTGCACGACATGCCAACCGAGGGCCGAAAACCGGCCCGCCACATCTTCGCTGAACGTCAGGCTGGTACGCCCATCGATCGTGATGTGGTTGTCATCGTAGATCCAGCATAAATTATCCAGCTTCAGGTGGCCCGCCAACGATGCCGCTTCACAACCAACCCCTTCCATCATATCGCCATCGCTGGCCAGCGCGTAAACGTCGAATTGTGCCAGGCCTGCGTCGTTTTGATCGTAACGCGCAGACAACCACTTGCTGGCGGCAGCCATGCCGACGGAGTTACCAATTCCCTGGCCCAGCGGACCCGTTGTCGTTTCGATACCGGCAGCGTGGCCAAATTCCGGATGTCCAGCGCAAGGGCTTGCCAGCTGCCGGAATTTCCTGATATCGTCCAGCGTGATGGAGGGCTGTCCCTGGCCGTCTGCGACGCCCGCCAGATGCAGCACAGAATAAAGCAGCATCAATGCATGCCCACATGACAACACAAATCGGTCCCGCGCGATCCAGTTTGGGTGCCGCGGATCATACTTCAAGTGTCGAGTCCACAGAGTGTAAACCACGGGAGCCAGCGCCATGGGCGTGCCGGGGTGCCCGCTGTGGGCCGCTTGAACGGCGTCCATGGCGAGTGTGCGAATGGTGTTGATGGCTAATTGATGAATATCCACGGCAGATGTGGCCATTGATCGCGACTCCTTACGAGTGACCCCGACAGCTGCGCTGGGTTTCTTCCAGCAAATGGTCAACATCTTATCGGCTGCGGTTGCGGTGTAACAGCCTGCCCCGGTTGACCTGATGGACAAATCGGCAACCGCATGCCTCGGGCAACGTCCAATCCATTTTGACCTGGTTTGCCTGACGGCTTATGATGGAGAAAACGCCATCGAAGGATCGCAATCATATGATGATTAATCGCCGTAACTTTCATCGAATTGTCGGCGCGGCTGGCACGGCGGCGCTATTTCCATCCGCCGTGGACGCGTCGGTTGTCTGGGATCGGAAAAATTCGTCCACGGAAAAATCACCAGCGGAACTTGTCACGCCCGAAACCAAACGAGCTGTCGACAAGGCCTTGGTCTACCTGGCGCAGCGACAAGTCAAGAGTGGTCGCAATCGCGGCGGGATGGGGAACAGTGGCCTGGCCTCGGGCGTTGCCACGTGTTCGCTCAGTGGGCTGGCATTCATGTGTGGTGGTCATGCTCCCGGATTCGGGAAGTTCGGCAAGGCAATTGATCTATGTGTCGAGTTCGTTTTGAAGAATGTTCGCGAGGACGGCTACATTGCCAAGGCGGACAATTCCACACGTGAGAACATGTATGGCCATGGCTTCAGTATGCTGTTTCTTTCGCAAGCTTATGGCATGACCCGGAAACCGGAAATCGGTAAGAAACTGAGGGCCGCCGTCAAGCTGACCTGTCGCACCCAGAATGACCGAGGTGGATGGCGGTACCAACCGGTCAAGAGCGATGCGGACCTCTCCATTACCGTCTGCCAGATCATGGCTCTGCGGGGAGCCCGCGACGCGGGCATTGATGTACCGGATGAAGTCCGCACCAAGTGCATCGACTATGTCAAGAAAAGCCAGAATCAAAATGGCAGTTTCCGCTACACGCTCAACGGTGGACATACGACGTTCGCGATGACAGCTGCTGGCGTCACGTCGCTGTACAGTGCTGGAATCTACGAAGGGCAGCAGGTCGAAAAGGCGCTGAATTACCTCAAGAAATTCAAGCCCAGTGGTGCCGCCCGAGGTGGCCACTACTTCTATTCGCACTACTACGCCGTCCAGGCGATGTGGCATGCCGGCGGCCAGTATTGGAACGAATGGTACCCCGCCATTCGCAACCAGCTGGTCTCATCTCAATCCGCCGACGGTTCCTGGGCTTCCAGCGAGGCCGGTCCGGAATATGGTGCGGCGATGGGCGCGATCATTTTGCAAATGCCTCTGAATTTTCTGCCGGTATTTTCGCCATAGTTGACGAGTTTCCCATGACCAGTTTCCTGTTGGCCGATCTGGCAACCTTGGCCCAGTATTCCGAGAATCAACCGCGCGATCTGCTCGTGGCGTTGGTTGCCATCGGATTGGGTATCAATATCGTCTACGCGGCGATCACCGAAAATGCACGGTGTTTTGAATTGGCATCGGTGCGGATGCTGGAACGTAACGTCGGTCGCAGCCAGGCCCGCTATATCCTGATCGGAGTGGGCTCCCTTTGTCTGTTCATGGGAGCCTGGTTGGTCTTTCAATCCATGGGCCGCAAGTCACCATCCAGGCAGGGGGCCATCCAGTCGGCTCGTGCCCTGGTTGGTATTTCCACGGAGCGTCAATAATTGGCGGTCGAAGGACCGCGAGCCTTGACCTACGGATCGGGTAGCCAGCTGTGAACGACGCTGCACGTAACATGGAAGAACTGCTACCACGGTTTGGCCTCAGTCAGTTTCGACCGGGACAGCAGCAGGTCATATCTTCCGTTCTGGAAGGCAACGATACGCTCTGCATCATGCCTACCGGTGGCGGCAAAAGCCTGTGTTATCAGCTTCCTTCCATTGCCAACGAAGGTCTGACGATCGTTGTCAGTCCCCTGATTGCCTTGATGAAGGACCAGGTCGACGCGTTGTCTCGGCTGGAAATCCCGGCCACGCTGATCAACAGTTCAATCGCCCCAGAAGTTCAGCAGACGCGCATCCGCGAGATGCAGGAAGGAAAGTACCAGCTCGTTTATATCGCGCCCGAACGTTTGCGGAGCAGTTCCTTTATCCGGGCGGCCGAACGTGTGAAAGTACAATTGTTGGCCATCGACAAAGCGCATTGCATCAGCCAGTGGGGACACGATTTTCGACCGGATTACGCGCGGTTAGGCCGTTTTCGCGATCGACTGGGTAACCCGCAGACAATCGCTCTGACCGCGACGGCAACTCGATTGGTGAGGGAGGATATCTGCCACGTCCTTCAACTGGTGGAGCCAGCTGTATTCGTTTCCGGTTTTGCGCGGGACAACCTGGCGTTGAATGTCGAAGCGTCCCCCAGCAACAGTTTTCGCGACAGTCGATTGGTGGAATTCCTGGAAGAAAATCCGGGGGCCGGGATCGTTTATGCATCCACCCGAAAAAATTGCGAACACGTGGTGGAGTTGTTAAAAGAGCAGATTGAACGGCCGGTGGAATACTACCATGCCGGTTTGTCGGCTGAGAGTCGTCGGAAGGTACAGGATCGCTTCATGTCCGGCGAGTTGCCGATTGTGGTGGCGACCAATGCATTCGGTATGGGTATCGATAAGTCGGACCTGCGGTTCGTGGTTCACTACAACCTTCCTGGCAGTGTCGAGGCGTTCTATCAGGAGGCAGGTCGAGCAGGCCGCGACGGGAAGCCATCACGATGTCTGCTGTTGTATTCCTACCAGGATCGTATGATCCAACAATTCTTCATCGATAATTCCTACCCCTCCCGTGCGACGGTGAAACGGGTCTACGACCACTTGCGTGGAATCGATTGCGACCCCATCGAATTGACGCTGCAGGAAGTCGGTGAATTGGCGGGCGTCAGCATTGGCACCGATGGAATTTCCAACTGCGAAAATCTGTTGGAGAAAGCGGGGGCGCTGGAACGGCTCGATTCCCGACAGAACATGGCCGGGATCAGGATCGCAACCGATATTCCATCGCTGGTCGATCTGTGTCCGCGAGACGCCCGCGTGCAGCGGAAAGTCATGCAGGCAGTGGACCGCAAGGTGGGATCGCTGCGTCACGAACGGGTCTATTTTCTGCCGCAGCAATTTGCTGCCAGTCTGGACATGAAATGGGATGCCGTCAGCCGGGCTCTTCGTCAGCTTAATCGACTGGATGCGGTTGACTACGTGCCACCCTTTCGCGGTCGGGCGTTGCACCTGCTGAATCGCCTTCGGCCCTTCGAACAGTTGGATATTGACTTCGAGGAACTGGAGCGGCGCAAGCAGTCGGAGTATCAGAAACTGGAGAGCATGCTCAGGCTGGCCAGTACCCATCGGTGTCGGCAACTGGAAATATTGGAGTATTTTGGCGACCCCGATCAGCGGGAGTGTGGACGCTGTGACAACTGCCGGCAAGCGAGTCGACAGGATTCGCCTGGCGCCGTCAACTCGAAGGATCAGGAGATCTGTCTCTACGCCGTTCGGGTTGTCTTGAGCGGCGTCGCCCGGTCCAACGGTCGGGTGGGAAAAACCCTGATTGCACAGATGCTCTGCGGATCCGGTTCCAAAAAGGTCAAGACCGCGGGTTTGAGTCGTTTAAGCACGTTTGGATTGCTTCAGCCCCTGCGTCAATCCGACGCGGTGGAGATTATCGACTGGCTGATCGAACAGGCCTTTCTGCAGCAGGTCGAAACGACACGATTCCGACCCATTATTCGATTGACCGATTCGGGTCGTAGCTTGATGTCCGGTCAGCTGCGGGTCGATTGCGGCGGCCAGATGAACAAGCCATTGGTGAGCCGGATAACGGCGGCACTGCAGAATCGGCTGGATGAATCGGATGAGCAAAGACCTGGATTATCGGACAAGGCCCCACGTGAATCGAATTCAGTTGATGACATTGAATCGCTCGTCGATCGTGGCGAACCGGCTGCGGCTGCCCGTGTCCAGAGGATCGATCTGGCGGAGGAGGAAAATACGGTCAAACCGTCCTTTTACTGGACTTGGAAACTGCTCTCCGATGGCTATTCGAAGCGACAGGTCGAACAGGCGCGACAGATCAATGGCGAGATGCTGGCGTCGCATCTTCTAATGGCTGGTGAAAATCAGCTGTCGTTACAACCTGCATGGCTGTTAACATCGGATGATATTGAACGTCTGCAGCAATATCTTCGGGACCAACGGACCGACGACAAGACAAAGTTGGTTTCAAACTTGCCTGGCTGCCTGACAACGCAAAAATTGATGTACTATTTACAGCTCCGCTCGCAGGATCGGGTCTAGAAAAACCGGACGTGAGACAGACGGTCCACGAAGATCGTGGTGGTTCAGTGCCGGGTTGAATGATTTGCCGTTTCACCCGATTTTCGAATGTGGTTGGAATCGGGAGGAAAGTTGGCGGTACTCTTGAAGCCCGGTGGCTTTCGATCCAACCAGCCTGCCTGCATGAGGGTCGCCCGCATCGCCAAATGGGTGGGGTTCGACTAAAATCAGTGGTCGATCGAAAACACGTCGCCAATCGGGACCGCCTCGGGGATTTTCGTCCGTATTCAGGATAAAACATGGAAAATAGTCCGCAGAATGACAAACGAAATTCAGACGAAAATGCTCGTCAGCCCGCACGTAGCATCAACTTCTGGATTATGGTCTTCGTCATTGGGGCGTTGATCGCGTGGCTGGTTTTTGGTCTGAATAATCTGGATTATTCCCAGATCTCTTACAGCTATCTGGATAAGCTGATTGATGGAAAGCAATACGATTACGATCAGGAAAAACCGCAGCTGGAGACGTTTGCCGGGGACGACGGCAAGCTGATAGGTTGCCCTGTCCAGACGGTTGAGTTCGTTGAAAATGGCGCCTACGGCACATTCTATGAAGGCAGGGTCCCCACACCCGAACCGATCCGCAATGCTGATGGCAGCATCGACGCCGAAGCGAAACCTCTGGAATTGAAGCGAAAGTTCTATGTCGGGCTCGACGAAAAAACAAAGGAGAGCCTGGTCGAACGGCTGAACGAAGCGGGTGTCGAAAGCATCACGTTTCCTCAAACCAATAGCCTGCTGAATTACTACCTAGGACTGTTCATCTTCATCTCTCTCGGTTTGCTATTGTTGATGTTTCTGTCGCTGCGGCGGGCGCAGAATCAGATGATGGGTGGTACCGGCTTTCTCTCCAATTTTTCGCGTAGTCCGGCCAAACGATACGAAGCCACTTCGCAGCCGGTCACGTTCGCGGATGTGGCCGGGTTGGAAGGCGTCAAGAGGGATCTGCAGGAGATCGTGGAGTTCCTCAAGGATCCGGCGAAGTTTCAGAAGCTTGGCGGCCGTGTCCCCAAAGGAGTGCTGCTGGTCGGTCCGCCAGGAACCGGTAAGACGCTGCTGGCCAGGGCGGTCGCTGGCGAAGCGGAAGTTCCCTATTTCAGTGTGAATGGTAGCGAGTTCATTCAGATGTTTGTTGGTGTTGGTGCCAGTCGTGTCCGCGACTTGTTTGCATCGGCCAAAAGCCAGGCGCCGGCCATCATCTTTATTGACGAAATCGACGCCGTGGGACGCCAGCGTGGAGCGGGATTGGGCGGAGGTCACGATGAACGGGAACAGACATTGAATCAGATTCTCGGTGAAATGGATGGATTCCAGGCTAACGACTCGGTTATCGTGCTGGCGGCCACCAATCGGCCAGATATCCTTGATCCCGCGCTCCTGAGACCGGGCAGATTCGATCGCCACGTGACGGTCAGTCGACCGACGCTGGCGGGGCGAGAAGCAATCTTCAAGGTACATGTTCGCGACGTGCCCCTGGCCGATGATGTCGATCTGAAAGCGATTGCCCAGGCTACAGCGGGCATGACCGGGGCCGATATTCAGAATCTGGTCAACGAAGCCGCCTTGTGGGCTGCTCGGCATCACAAGTCAAAAGTCGAAATGGCGGATTTCTACTACGCCCATGACAAGGTCCTGATGGGCGCCAAGCGGGAAGAGATTCTGACGGACAAGGAGAAGGAACGGACCGCATGGCATGAGGCGGGACACACGCTGACTGCCTGGAATCTGAAAGGAGCCAATCCGGTTCATAAAGTGACCATTATTCCTCGCGGTCAGGCCCTGGGCGTGACGCAAATGGTCCCCGATGAAGATCGCATGAATCTGACAGAGAATGAAATTCAGGACCACCTGGTCGTATTACTGGGCGGCCGGGCGGCTGAGCAGCTGATTTACGACGATTTGACGGTCGGAGCCGAAAATGACCTGGAACGGGCGACCTCCATGGCGCGAAGAATGGTGACCCACTGGGGCATGAGTGAACGTCTGGGACCGGTCAGTTACAAAATGACCGAAGACGATCCTTTTCTGGGCGCGAAATTCACCAGAACAGACAATTCAGTGAACACACGATGGAAGTCATCGACGAGGAAGTGGCTCGCATTCTGCAGGCAGCTTCCGCCCGCGCCATCGAATTGCTGCAGGAAAAAAAGCAGGATCTGCAGCGGATCGCGGAAGGCCTGATTGAACAGGAAGAACTGGATCGTCATGAAATCCGGCAGTTGATCGGCAAGTCGGTCCACAGAGATATCCATCAGGGCGTTCTGGAAACCGTAGAGCACAAGTTGCAGGAACCGGAACCAGACGCCGAGGCACCGGATGGACAGCCCGAAGACGCGTCAAACGGCCAACTTGACGATTCAGAGTCGGCAGACTCGGCTCGGGTAGGGTCGTTGGAAAGTGATTCTGCGGACAAGGAATGACCACGATTGGGTTGGTGCTCTGCCCCATCGGAAATGGGCTGCGGACGCTCACCAATGCCTGTTGGGCTCAGTTGCCGGGTACGAATTCCTCAACCGTGTTGACCTGGGCCGCAAACTGGGCCAGTAGTTCCGCGGCATGGCTGATATCCCGCAGGGAAATCGTCTCCACACAACTGTGCATATAGCGGTTGGGGATGGCCACGATGCCGGTAGCAACTCCCGCCCGGGTTATCTGCATGGAATTGGAATCGTTGGGAGCGGCGGTGCCAAGGGCAGCGGTTTGCCAAGGGATCTGTTGGCTTCCGCAGATCTCCATCAGTTTTTCCGATATCCGGGGATTGACGTTGGGCCCGCGAACAATGACTGGTCCGCCCGACAACAGCACCTCACCCTGTTGGCGCTGATCAATGGTCGGACAGTCGGTGGCATGCGTCACGTCGACCGCGATACCGATCTGGGGGTCAATGGCATAGGCTGCGGTTTTGGCCCCTCGCAAACCAATCTCTTCCTGAACGGTCGAAACCGCAAATAGCCCACAAGTTACGCCCAGCTGTTTTGCCTTCCGCAGCGCTTCGACGACAACCCAGACCCCACAACGATCGTCCATCGCGGGTCCATTCACCAGATTGTTCTGCAATTCCTGGTAACCGAGTTGCAGGGTGACGGAGTCCCCGACACCAACGACGGTCAAGGCCTGCTCGCGATTTTCGGCGCCGATGTCGATCCACAGGTCCTTGGTCTTAACCACCTGCTTCCGTTCACCTTCATCCAGCAGATGGATCGGTTTGCGCGAAATCAATCCGTTGACCGGGCCGCCCGCGGTCCAGATGGATACGCGTTGACCGACCAGTTGTTGAGGATCCCAGCCGCCCACGGTTTGGAAATAGATGAAACCTTTTTCATCAATGTGGGAAATGATCAAGCCAATCTGATCGCAATGACCGGCCAGCATCACGCGAAGTTCGGCGTCGGGGTTGACTCCCAGGATGACATTGCCATGTAAATCGGTCGTGATTTCGTCAGCGAAATCGGAGGCATATTCACGAACGACATTCTGCACCGGGTTTTCATAACCGGATACGCCGGAGGTGCCAACCAGATTCGCGAAGAACTGTTTTGCCTTTTGTTCCACTGAAGTCCTTTCCTGGACGGAGTTGTGTTGCACACGATGACCGACAAACGACGGCCGAATCAGGCCGCGGCTCGCTGGTCGAGCTGTTTCATCAGAAAGTCGATGGCTTGTTGCAGCGGTCGATCCGCCGCTTCGATCAGGACTTCCTCGTCGCGGTCGATCAAATCCTGTGGATCGACCAGTCCGCGAAGATCGAGCAGGCTGCGGCGGCGACGATTCTTGAAGATTTCATCTTCACTGAGTTCCAATTTCAATTCGCTATCGGGCTGGACTCCCCATACCCCGGAAGTTTTCGCCTGTTCGTCGAAGCGGTCAATATAGTGACCACTGGGCCTCCAGTAACTGGCCGTGGTCAATTTCAATGCGCTGCGGCCACGCTGCATTGGGATCACATTTTGAACCGTTCCTTTACCCCATGTCGATTCCCCGCCGACGAATGCTCGCTGATGATCCTGCAGGCAGGCCGCGACAATTTCGCTGGCGCTGGCCGATTCGCGATTCACCAGTACCACCACGGGTTTGTCCGCCGGAAAGACGGGGTTTACGCCGGCAACGTGTCGACTCAACAACTTGTTGTTGCGGCCCCGCGTGCTGACAATCAGCTGGCCCGGTTCGAGGAACAGATCACAGATCTCGACGGCTCCATCGAGGACGCCTCCGGTATTGTTTCGCAGGTCGAAAATCAATGCGTCCACTTCATCCTTGATGGCGTCGATGGCGTCACGCATTTCCAAGGATGACTTGTTGCCAAACTGGAGCAGTCGGATATAGCCCACACGCGGATAATCTTTCAAATGGAAATTCCAGTTCCCATCGGGTTGGCGATAGTCACCATGCACAGACGGCTCATGAATGAATTCTCTTTTAAGAGTGAAGGCGATCGGCTGGCCACGACGTTCAACCACAATGTCGACGGGCTCGCCACGCGGACCACGGATCAATTCCACGGCCTCGAACCGAGTCAGATCCTGGGTGGGCTTCCCGGAAATTTCCGTGATCACATCGCCCGCCTGAATGCCTGCCTTAAAAGCCGGAGTATCAGGAATGGGAGCCAGCACCGTCAGCCGTTCAGTTGCCGGATCCGTATCGACGTACATGCCAACCCCGCCGAATTCCTGCTTCAGATCCTCATTAAAAATCTTGAACATCTCGCCGCTGATGTACCGGGAATGTCCATCCAGTCGCGATGTCATGCCGTCCATGGCGTAAGCGAACAACTGCTGCCGAGGCACATTCTGCAACGCCTGGGTTTCGATCGTCTGGACCGCTTCCGCAAACAGGTTCGCGTAACGGTTCCTGGACGCCGTCGAATAACACGTCATCGAAAGGATAGTGGTCAACGCGATGACGAAAAGATTGCGAACCGGCATGACTTGATTCTCGCTAAAGTCAATGGATCTACACGATCACTCATTTTATCGTGAAGCAGCGAGAAATCGAGTGCATGCTGTCGGTTCGCCGACAGGCCAGCGATCAACGGGCGAAGTTGTACCGCGAATTCCTGATGCAGAAATCGTCGTCACAGAGACCAACGTTCAACGCCACGTTGATGTAAGTGTACTCCTCAAGGATTTTTGGTTTACCATCGGCACCGGGCCAGTCATAGGCAACATAACGGACGGGGATGAACATCTCTTCGTCGACGTAGACCTTCGCTTTATGAAATTCGAATGGTTCAGCTTTACGTTCGTGGACGACTTCGATCAACTGACAGGGGCGTTTGTTGATCTCGGCACCATCCAGGTATCGGACCTGGCAGACACCGGCGGCACGGTCCCGTTCGGCCTTTTCAATCAGCTTGATGACCAGATTTTCCAGGCCCGCGTCATAGATGGGGTACCGGTTATCCTGCATTGCCAGGAATCCCGTCGGATCCAGATGGAAATTCTTGAAACCTCGGATACGACCCGGTTCGTGGGCAATCAATTTGTCCTGATTCTGACCTTCGACCCAGATAACTTCCCGGCCAGCAACCGCCTTTGGCTTGATAAATTTCATGTAAATGCTGAAGGGGATCGACTGGCCATTGATCTCCCGTGGGTTGCGAATCTTGACCTTCATGTACGCGGGTTCGGACAGTTGACCGTTGATCCGCTCCCGCTTGACCAGAATTGCCGTGTAATCGTGGATGTTCTCGCGCATATTGACCAGTCCATCCTTGGCAATGTTGATGGCCCGATCCAGTGGGTGGATCGTCGCGTCCGCTTTGGCAAGGTCGCGGCTGGGTGCGACCTCAACGGCTCGTTTCTCTACCGCCGAACTAGCGGCGGATTCTCCAGCCCGTGCGTCGGCGACCCGTTCGCCTTCGTTACGGTCGGAGTTTGAATTTGAATCCAAAGCGCCGTTCGCGGCTGCCGTGGCAGATTCGTCCGCCGCCGGTTGGTCGGGAGTCTCGTTAGCTGACTTGAGATTGGGAACGCGAAAAACGGGTTCCACGGTATTCTTGTCCGAATTTTCCTGTGCTCGAACCACCGAATTTAGTGGGAGATTGAAACAGAAAACGGTGAGACAGGTGATTCCAATTCGAAAAAGTGAATTGCCTTGCATTCGATCCTCCTTGATCAGACGGCCGGTTGCCAGCAGGACAGACTGGCGATCGAAGATTTGTACAAAAATGGCAGACGTGGCGTCTGTAGTTAGCATTTAGTCCCGTATCCTGAAACCGCTGTAACGGGAATTTCATGCAACGCTAGCGTGCTCGCATTTTATCGCTATTTGTGTTATCGCACTTTGCCGGCCTGATAAGCCAGCGCCGCCGACGGAAAAGTACGTTGATTTACGGTGATCGATGCGATGAAAGCTCAATATCGGCAAAGCCGTTACTTTCTGTGGGGGTTATCCCGGTGGTCAGAATCTGGGTGACCGAGGCTTCGGCGCAGATGCTCTACGGCCGTTCGCCCAATTCAACAACAAAATGTTTTCCTGGACCGTCGTTGTTGTTGACCAACAATTGACCAGGCAGGGACTCGATCAACCGCCTGGAAACGGCCATCGACAGGCCGGAAACGTCAAGTTCCGACGCGTAGATCAGGGGATCGAAAAGCTGCTGAAGTTGCTGCGGATCCAGTCGTGCACCGTCGTCTCGAATCTCGATTCGCCCATCACCCGCGTGGTCGCTGCCACTGATTCGCAGGTCGATCCGGCCTTCGGTGTGATTTCGGCAGGAATTGATCGAGGCGTTCAGAATATTGTCGATTGCGTGCTTCAGCAAAACCGAATCAACGTGAAAAACGCTGGGCTGTTCCTTGGGTATGAAAATAAACCGCACTCTCTGCCGCACAGCCTTCGGCTGCACGGATGCAATCAGCTCCGCCAACAGTTGATTCAGATCGGTCGGTCGTCTTTCCGGTCGCGGCGATTCAAGAAAAGCAACGCAGTCCAGCAGTGTCGAAGCCAGTTCCTCATGTTTCTGGCTGATAAGCTGCCAGGCGCTTTCAACGCGATCGATACTGCGAATCTGTAAAGCTTCATCAACCAGATACTGGCCGCCACGGAAACTCTGCAACAGATTTCTTACGTGATGCGACAGTGAAATCAAGGCATTTCCAGATGCTGATACAGTTAATTGATGGTGCGGTCTGGTTTGTCAAACAGGTTCGCCTGGTGTCCGAATCCATGGAACTCTGGCTGTTTTGGCGGTGACACCGTGAATCTGGATGCGGCTTCGATAGATCTTTACTGCCTGGCGACTTCTTCGGCTACCTGTTTCTGAACTTCAATGGCAATCTTATGAGCTCGATCGCCTTGATATCCGCGTTTGCGAATATCCAATTCCCCCAGTCGATCAACCGGCCCGTAGACCGTCAATACATCGCCATGTTGAATCCGGGTATCCCCATTGGGACTTCCGACGTACTCGCCCGATCGGCGGGTCAAACCAAGGATCAGGACCCCCTCGGAGGAGAGATTGGATTCGGCCAGATTCTTGCCGTCGATCCAGTCGTCCGGTTTGACTGGTAACTCAATCACCACATATCCGCTTTGCAGATGCAACAGGGACGTATAGTCCTGAACATCCAGCGTTGTGAATCTGGACAAGGCCTTTTCGACCATGGCCGAGATCAGGCTATCAATGTAACGACTGGTCGATATCGCCCAGAGCACGGAAATTCCAAGGCCAAACAGGCTCAACCGTTTGAACCACTCCAAAAAAAGCTCGGTGGTCGTTTTCGTTTCGGGTATCTGGATGGTGAAGGAAGCAATGGTACTGGCGATAACGGCCACGATGCCGAAATTACCCCACAGCATCAACAACATCAGGATTCGCCGGCGCACCGGATGATTAATGATCATTTCGGATTCATTCGTGGTGAATCCGACACCGCTGAAAGCGGACCGCGCCTGAAATCTGGCTACATCATGGGAAAGGCCCGTCATCCTCAAGGCAATGGCCCCCACACGAGTGACCAACAGCGACATGGTAATTGTTGCCAGAAGGGTCAGAATGGCGGCCAAAGGCTAACTCCAAGAACGACTCAAACAGGGATTCCTGGGCCAGATCATACGGTAACGTCGGACAGCGGAGTACGGGTAGGGATCGCGGCGACGGAAAGGCGGTTCACGGCCTATCCATCCGTTTTGTCCTGGCTCGACAAGTCTTCCACCGGAGGCGGCTGAAAACGAGGGCCGGACGGTTCGACGCGATCGGCTAACTCCTGTTCGTATTCCAGGTTTGCCGCGGACAGGTCCATATCGGAATGGTCAATGGTCGACTGCAAATCGGATAGTCCTTTACGAAATTGTGCATACGAACTGCCCACGGACCGGGCCACCTCAGGCAGTTTACGGCCGAACAAGACCACGGCTACGATCGCCAGGACGATTAATTCAGTGTAGCCAATCGAAGGAATCATGCTCGGAACGAACTAATCGGAGTTTGAGTGATCTTCGACGTTCGGATTTTCCGGGACGGGCTTTTCACGGATTCCTGCCTTGAATTCATTGACGCTGCGGCCCATGTTGCGCATCAAGCTGGGCAGTTTCGCGCTACCGAACATCAGCAACATGATGCCGGCAAAGATAATCAGTTCGGTCGTGCCAAACCCCCAACCCAGAACTAACAGACTGTCGAGATTTGTCATCGGTTTGATACTCGTTCAACATCGCCGTTGCCACGGTTCAGAAGGCCGCAGACTGCTTCCATTCTAGAAGCCGCCGGACATGTGTCAAACCAGGTTACCTGGCCCGCGTCGGCGTATCCTGGCGAGCGGATTCCGACCACGGATCGGATTGGCCTTGCTTGGCGGGCAGATATCGGTAGTAGACCTCCAGGCACAGGGTGGCCAGCGCGGTCGAATAGACTCGACCTCCGTAACCGGCCCATAATCCAACGGGTGGCCAGCTGCCGGCTTCAGCACCGCTGCTTTCCTGTTGCGACAACAGCACGTTTTGCATGGTCGAATTCCAGCGAGGCCAGGCCGCGCCCCCGGATTGATTGACGGCCAACGTCGCATAGTACCAATAATACAGGTTGGTTCGCGCGTTGGACGGCAACTCGGATATGATTCGTTGCAATGCCTCATCGACGGCCTGGCCGGATATCGGGACATCCAGAAAATAGTTGCAAACCAGCGCTTCGGCGGTCATGGTCGTGCTTGGCCCCTCGCCTGGTCGGTAGCTTGCCAGCCCGCGGTGCTGACCTGAGCGGCAGGAGTTCAGAAAACCTTGCATGCGGCTTTGCGTGGCCGGCTCAATGGCCACGCCAGCGTGCGCGGCACCGTGAAACGCCATCACCTGCCAGCCGAATTGGCTCATGTCGCCTCGGTCACCTGGCTGATAACGCCAGCCACCGTCCTGTTTGTTTTGGGCTTGTACGCTGTAACCGATACCCAGTCGAAGCGGTTTCTGTAGCCGCGGGTCGCCGGTCATCGCGGCCGCTTCACTGATCGCCAACAGCGACATGCTATGACAGTACATGCGAGCGAACAGCTTGGCGCCGCCGGATAGATCACCATCAATCGCCTGGTGTCGTACCAGGAATTCCAGCGCTCGCTGCACGTTCGCCTGATAATCACCTTCCAGATGCGTGTGTCCTGCACCCAGGAAAGCCAGGGTTGCCAGAGCGGTGATGCCCATGTCGGCACGAGCGCCACAGCCTTGACGGTTATGTCCGTAGACCTTGTCTTCCCGGCCAGCGGATGTTTCCAGCGGATCCCATCGGCCGTCGCTTTTCTGGTTGTTGGCCAACCATTTCAGGGCGGCTTCAACCGCATCTTCCGTTTCGTCGGACCCGCCACGCAGTTTCGCGAGCGCTCGGCGACTGACGCCGGAACGATATTGATAGGGGCGTGGCATCAGGTTGCCGTCGCCCAATCGGACCGAACTGGCGGCAGCGGCGATCAGCTCCGCTGCGTCGATTGCCGCGGCCGTCGGTGCCGCCTGGCTCCTGGGCGCTACTTCCCGCGTCGCAGCCGACATCTGCTCCGCCAGCGAATATTGGGAATCGGGGACGACCAATTCGGATTCAAATTGCTCGGATAACTCTTCGTCTGACAAGACGGCTTCGTCCAGGAGTTGTGGCGTGATGTCGACGTTTTTCAGTTCCGGCGATATATCTGGCTGTTCCAGAGGTGTGTCGGCCGAAGGTTCAAACTGCTGCGGATCGGTTCCCGTGCCGCGACGCGGGAATTCGATCGGTTGCGGTTCCATGGAGGGAGCGGTGTCCAGATTGGAAGCCGTAAAGTCGACATTGGGTGTCGGAATTTCGGTTTCGCTGACCGGCAACTGAAATCGGGCCGGTTCCATTGCCGCATTGACCGTTATCAGCTGGGGATCAGCAGGCACGGCGTCGGTCGGTGGTTCCAGCTCCGGGGTCAGTTCCGACGGCGAATCGAATTGAGAGATCCGTTCGGATTTCAACTCCGTGGCCGCCGTCGGCGAATCAAAAGACGCCCCCGGATCATCGGCCAACGCAGACGGGTTTCCTTCAGCCGGTACGTTACTTTCATCTGCAATCAAATGCACTTGCATTGGTAGATTTGGTTCCGCCACCGGGACCTGCAGGATCAAGCGCGTGGCGTACGCGTATCCCAGCAGCAGAATGTGTGCGATCACGGAGAGAATCACGCAGGTCGTAATTGGTCGCGCCTGTCCCCATCGTGTCAAGGTAAAGACCACCAGCATGATGATGAACGCCGCCGATCCCAGGATCAGAAACAGAGTCAAGCTGGGCGTGGTGAAGATCTCCGCCAATCGTTGCCAGAACGGCTGAGCGGCAAGGACGGTTGCTGCAGAGTTCATTGAGCTAACCTCCAGCATGCCGTGGCGTCATGAACGGGTTCATCGAGTTGTCCTCGCATCGGCACTTCCTTCCGCCAGGCGAACCGAGATATTCAAATCCAGCACATTCGCCTCACGACAGGTCGCAATCACCTCGGCCACGCGTTGATATCGAACGCTGGCATCACCGCGGACGACCACTCCCAGTTGGTCATACTGTTGCCGGGCATTGGCCAGGTCGTCTCGTAGTTCCCCCAGGGAAACTTCCACCCGATCCAGCAGAATCTGACCGTTGCCGAGCACGTTGATAACCCTTTTTTGGGGGGCGGATGTCAGGGCGGTGGCGTCGCTGACGGCCGGTACCTGCAGCGGCAGATTGCGCTCCATTTCATTCCATTCGCTAAACTTCGTTCCGACCATGAAGAAGATGATCAACAGGAAAACGATGTCGATCATGGGTGTCAGGTTGATCGACGAATCAATGTCTTTTTGTACTTTCAGCGGCATTCTGCCTCCCCGGCCAAGATCTGGTGCCGTTTCACGCTTTGAGTTCTGGACAAGGAGACGCGCGTCGTTTGTGCGGAACACCCGAAGGTGCATACCGGCAATGGACACGACTCCCCGGAAAGCCCTCATTTATACGGTGACGCGGCATTAGGCAGCAGCTTTTCGACTGGTTTTGGTTTTGGTTTTGCTTCGATTCAGTTCCGCTTCGGCACACACGTTGCGGACAACCTGCATCGCCAGCGAGTCGATTTCCATCACCCGCTGATCGACACGACTGGAAAAGTACATGTAGGCAATTAACGCGGGGATCGCTACGGTCATCCCTGCGGCCGTGGTTAACAGCGCCTGACTGATGCCGGTGGCGATCAGAATTTTGGGATCCACCGTTTCGGCGGTAACGGCCGAGATAGCATCGAAGGCATGGATCATACCCAGTACCGTGCCCAGCAATCCGAGCAGGGGACAAACGGTGGCGATACCATTGATCAATCGCAGATAGCGACGCATGCAATTGCTTTGGCGTTCACCTTCATCCAATACAGCCTGTTCTACTTCCACCGATGTCTTACCCCACTTTTGAATCCCGGCCTGGAAGACCTGCGCGATGGGACTGCCATCGCGCTCGCACAATTCGATGGCCGCATCCTTCTCCAGTGTGCCATCGCTCAGTTGTTCAACGAATTTCCTGGCGAACGGGTTGGGTACGATTCGCCCCTTGCGAAGGCTGATCAGGCGTTCAAACGTAAAGACGACCAATACAAAGGAACTGAAGAGAATCGGGATCATCAGGGGACCGCCATTCTTGAGAATATCGGTCAGTCTCTTGCTGTTGGCAGGAGTGGTTCCGTCAAGCGAGACCGGTGTATCTGCAGAGGTGGATCCCTCGACCGGCGCGGCAACTTCGAATCCGTTGTCCGGCAGTCCAATATCCTCCGCCTGCGCAGATTCGGAGGCGATGATCAAGATCATCGACAGGCAACAAACAGGGACCGTCGCAAGTGCCAGTTTCATAATGATCGTTCTTGAACTCACGTGTTATTGGTTACGGTTTACCCTTTTACGGCTGGCTTGTCGGGTGGCCAATCGCAATCGATCGCGGGCGGCGGATTGCAATTCACTATCCGGAAATCGTTCAATCAACTGTTGATACAATTTGATCGCGTGACGCCAATTCCCCAGGTGCTCCTGGCACTTGCCAGCCTCCAGCAGCGCCGCCGCCCTCCATTTGGGGTAGGCGTACAGCGAATCAACCTTGTAAAACGCGGCAATCGCCAGTTCGTACGACTGTTGGTGGAACCAGGCTTCTCCGATACGCCATTGAGCCATCGCTGCCACCCGGGTGGTTCTGCCGTTCGGGGATGAGACGACTTTTTGATACGATTTGCGGGCATCGGCCAGGCGTCCCTGTGCAGCATGCGCTTGCCCGATGACAAAATCGAATTCGTGCAACGCCTCAAATCCTGGATGTTGCCGCTGACCGGACTGCGCCAACTCGATCGCGGTCGACCAGTTTTCCAATGCAACCTGGCATTGAGCACGGCGCAGGTGAATCCACGCCAGTCGCTGGTCGGCGATCCGGTCGGGGTCGTCAGTCAGTCGTTGCAACTGCTCAAGCGCCGCGGCATGCTCTCCAGTCTGAAACAGGCACTCGGCAATCCAGTAGCGAGCTTTCTTTCGCAGGTCTTCATCGTCTGTTTGCGCGAGTACAGCCTGCATGTAGGTCGATGCGGCTGGCCAGTTTTTTCTTTCGATTTCGATTTGCCCCACCAGGAAACGGACGCGGACGGCGATTCCCGGTTTGGTGGGCATGGTGAGCAGTCGTTGGAGCAGGTCATCGGCCGCCGTAAGATCACCTGTCACGAGCCGCTGTTCCGCAATCCGGTAAGCAGCGTCCGGCCAATATCGACTTTTCGGGTGTTCCTTGACGATTGCCTGAAATGCGGCCCGAGCCTGTTCCTCGCGCCCGGTGTCCAGATGTAACCACGCCAATTGATAAGTGGCTTCATCAACCAGTACAGTCCGGGTCGCCAGATACTGGTCTAACAGCCGTTCAGCGGCAGCCAGGTTTTCCGGGCCTCCCATCTGGTGCAGGCTATAAGCCCGCCGCAGCTCGGCGGTTGGTGCCAGGTCTGAATCCGGGTAGTCGGTTGAAACCAAGGTGTACATTTTTAGCGCGGCTTCAAATTCGCGGTTGTCCTCGAAATATCGACCGCAGACCACTGCGGATTCCGCCGCGAAAGGGGTCTCGGGAAATTCCCGCAACAGACGTTGAAATGCCGGCACCGGATCTTCGGCGTCACCTCGCGTCATGCGTGTCCAAGCCAGCCCCGATAATCCGCGGACAACAAAAAATCGTGGATGACCTGGATTTGCCAAGGCCCGGAATCGCTGTTCCGCCTGCTCGAAGCGCCGATCCTGTAAAGCCAGATCAGCCAATAACAGGTTGGTTTCCAGCAGGCGCTGCGAATCGGCCGAGGTGGTCTGCATTTCCTCCAGAACGCGCGAGGCCCGCTCCCAATCCCCGATGCGCGCGCACGCGATGGCCAGTTCCGATCGGGCTCGATTGGCCTGATCTTCATCCGGTCGGGTGGCGAGGTAACGTTCCAGCTCTTCCTTCGCTTGCTGGGGGCGGTTCAAACTGGCCGCAGCCGCCGCCTTGGCAAGCAGAACGTTGGCCCGCAGAACGAGATCGTCTGGATGTACCTCAATGGTGTCAAAGATGCGTGTCGCCAGTTCAAATTCCTGTCGCCCCAGATGACCGAGGCCGGTGAAGTATTGCCAACGCGAGATGTAGCGGTCAGCATCAGGATGATCGCTGTACGAATCGATCAAGGACTGAAACGTGTCTACGGTCGCGGCATATTCCTGCCGGTCGTAATGGATTCTTCCGCGATACTCCATGATTTGGGGTAAATTGCGATGGGCCGGAAAATCTTCCTGGAATGTGGCAATCCGTTGCAGCGCTTCGTCATACAACTGTTGTTTGTATGACAGCTCAATCTCCAGTTGCAGCGCGACGTCAGCCCATCGACTGTCTGGCCAAGTCGTCTGCAGTTGTTTCAACCATTTCAGTGAGGCTGCGTATTCCTCAATGCGGGAAGCCGCTACGGCAGCGTCAAATACAATGGCCGCTTTCAGATGTTCATGGATCTGACTGTCGGCGATGCTGGAAAGGTATTCAAACGCGGCCTCAGGCGAACCAGTCGCCAATTCGATTTTGGCCAACCAGTATTCCAGTTCCACGCGATTGGATGATGGCAGCATGACGTCGCCGGCGACCCGAAAGTATTCCCGAGCCCGGGCGTAATCGGCTTGGTCAAATGAAATAATTCCCAGTTGGATTCGCGACAGGCCAAAAAAATGACTGGCACGGTCGGATGTCATCATCTGGTAAAATCGAGTTGCCTGATCGACCTGCCCCATCATCTGCAATGACTTCGCTAAACCAAACCGGCTGCGATTGGACTGGGATGAGTTGGGAAACTGCTGTAACGCCCGCTCAAAGACTCGTCTTGCCAGTTGAGGTTCATTTCGCCGCAGCCTCAGTTCGCCCAGAAAATTCAAAGCAAATTCGTTCAGGCGATCGGTGGGATAGGTGTCAATGAACCTTTCCCATAGCGACACGGCCTGCTCCGACCAGTCCAACTGACTGGCGCATTCCGCCAATCGGAAGCGGGCGCGTTTCGAATTCGGATGATCGGGAAACCGTTTCAGAAAGATCTGGTAAGCCGGGTAGGCTGCTCGATAATCACTGAGTTGCAACAGCGATTCACCCAGAAAGAAATGACTCATCGCTGCCTGCGGTGTTTCGGGATGCGACTGGATCAAATCTCGGAAAGTATCAATCGCCTCGGCATACTCGCCACGCTCGTAGAAACCAGCGGCCATACCATACTGTTCATCAACGGCAACAGATAATTCCTGGCCGTCGGCAGAGCATGCGAACAGCAAGCATCCTATCAGAACGGACCGCAACGTCCGTGTCGGCAACAGTAGAAAAGCAGTGATCATACCGGGCATGATGCAGTGAAACGGATAACGGAAGACTGGCGACAGCGCACGCATGGGCGGCAGGCTGTTTCCGTTCGGACCCTGATTGGTTTATCGACGCACGCAATTCCTCTGATGAATCGGATTGCAGCTGCTCAGCGGCTTGTGGCCGTTTGGGCTGGCAAACTGTGACGGATCAGGGGCATGCTCGGGCCAAGTCGGCGTGCGTTAGATACAAGGCTCTACTGGTTTTAACGTCCCATGACGCCGCAGTTGTGATTCGCAGAAACTTGGCAATCCGGTACACTGAGGTGGTCACGATTTAAGGAAACCAGCAGTATGTTCAACGAATACCTGTCGATTTCGTACTCCTGGCGGGTCACTCTGGCCGTAACGCTAGCCGGTTTGATCTGGGCCGGGACCAATAGCCAGGCCCAGCAACCAGCAGCCGACCTGGTGATCACAGGCGGCAAGGTCGTGACGATGGATCGAGCGCAACCGGAGGCTCAGGCCGTGGCTATCCGGAACGGCCGGATCCTGGCCGTCGGTTCCGACCGAGCGATGCAGAAGTTCATGGCGGAAGGGACACAGCAGCTTCAGCTGGACGGCCAATTCGTTATGCCTGGGTTGATTGAAGGACACGGCCATTTTACGGGCCTGGGCGAATCCTTGATGATGCTGCGGCTGCAGGACGCGGAAACCTGGGATGAAATTGTAGCGGAAGTCGCGGCAGCCGCGGAATCAGCGATTCCGGGACAGTGGATCGTTGGTCGAGGATGGCACCAATCGAAGTGGAAACAGGCCCCCGAACCGAATGTGGATGGCTATCCAACCGTGGCTTCGTTAAGTGCCCGCACGCCGAATAACCCCGTGTTGCTGACCCATGCCAGTGGTCATATGAGTGTGGCCAACGATTATGCCATGAAGATGGCCGGAATCAGTGACCAAACGGCTGATCCGGATGGAGGCGAGATCGTGCGGGACGATTCGCAACAGCCGATCGGTGTATTTCGCGAGAAGGCGGCGGGGTTGATTACAAGCGTCTATCAACGCGATCAATTGAAACGAACCGCGGCGGAGAAGATAGAGTATTTCCGCCAAGCTATTGAATTGGCTTCCAAGGAGTGTCTGCGTTATGGCATTACCAGTTTTCAGGACGCCGGCTCCAGCTTCGATACCGTCGACCTGCTGACCGAGGCGGCCGACCAGGGGCAGTTGGGCGTCAGGCTGTGGGTGATGATCCGGGATTCCAACGACCGACTGCAACAGTTCCTTCCCCGTTACAAGAAAATCGGATACGCCAACGACTTCCTGACCGTGCGAGCGGTTAAACGATCGATTGATGGCGCGTTGGGACCCCACGGTGCCTGGCTGCTGGCTCCTTACTCCGATCTTCCCAATAGTGCGGGACTGAACACCGCGACGGTCGAATCGGTGAGACGAACGGCCGAATTGGCGTTGGCGAACGATTACCAGGTCTGCGTTCATGCGATTGGCGATCGTGCCAACCGTGAAGTGTTGGACATATACCAGTCGTTGTTTGAAAAACACCCCACCAAGCTGCCTCGCCGCTGGCGAATCGAGCACGCTCAACACCTGCATCCCGATGATATCCCACGATTTTCCCAGCTGGGTGTGATTGCAGCCATGCAAGCGGTGCATTGTACTTCCGACGCCATTTTTGTCCCCAAACGGCTGGGCATGCGGCGGTCGGCAACGGGCGCCTACGTCTGGCGTTCGCTGATCGATTCGGGGGCGGTGGTGACCAACGGTACCGATGCACCGGTCGAGTCGGTTGATCCCTTCGCATCTCTGTTTGCCAGCGTGACGCGAAGACTGGATGATGACGTTACGTTCTTTCCCGAACAGTGCATGACCCGTCTGGAGGCGTTGGAATCCTACACGATTGATTGCGCGTATTCAGCCTTCGAGGAATCGTTGAAGGGATCATTGGTCCCTGGGAAACTGGCCGATCTGGTCGTTCTGTCCAAGGATTTGTTGGAGTGTCCCGCCGAGGAAATTCTGGATACCAAAGTGTTGTATACGATGGTTGCCGGCAAAGTTGTTTACACCGCCAATCCGTGATGACCGGGTCCGATTCCAGCGAACGATTTCAGGTTCGTCATCGCTTGGGCAAGGCGATGAAATACGTGCCCGACGCCGATGTGGATTTGATGGAACGCTTCTGGTATCAACCCGACCAATTGATCGAAGAGGGAGACCGCCTGACGGCCAAACGTTGTGTCAGAACGACCGTGAAATTGGCCGCCAATCCGGAATTCCTGGTGATCAAACGGTACCTGGAACGCAGCTGGCGGCACCAGACGAAACAGTTGTTCTGCCGCTCACGAGCCGAAAAGTGTTGGCATGACACATGGTTTCTAGTGGATAACGGCTACCCCACACCGGCACCGGTCGCCTACCTTGAAAACCGGTTCGGTCCACTGCGAGGCAGCTCGTACTACGTTTACCAGTTTGTGGAAGGTAGAACGTTGAAGGAACTGGCCACGGGGATGAAGAACCAACGGTTGCTTCGCTATTACGTTTCCAAACTGGCCGATATCTGGAAGTTCCACGCCCGGCTGGGTGTGAATCTGGCAGACGGTCATCCGGCCAATTTCATTGTCGATGCGACAGGCAAGCTATGGGTAATCGATCTGGATAAATTGCAATATTTCAGATGGTCCGATCGACCCAGCCGCCTGGCATCCTCATTTATCGAAGCGGTCACGGGCGTGATTGGAGATCGGGCCATTATTCGTTACGCCCAGCAACGCATTGCGCGGACGCTGGACGAGTTGAACGATCAGCCGCCAGCCATCCGTAAACGTCGACAAGCGTAAGTTTGTACTCCCGCGACTGTGATTTTCTGGCTGTCTTGGTTTTGTATTGCAATGACTCCGTCACCCGAGAAGGACGATTAGAGGCGGCAACGAAGCGTTGCCAAGAGATTGGGGCGGCGGCCTGCCGCGCACTCAACGTCTCACGGGCAACGTACTTCCGCCGTCGACAACCCGACCAACCGCCCGTCGATCGCCCTCGTCCTGGTCGGGCACTCTCATCCTAGCAACGAGAGAGTGTATGAGCAACTCAATAGCGAACGTTTCGCGGACCGTCGATTGTGTCACGCTCAATCGCCCACCTGCTGGCCAATCTGGGCGTCACCAGATCACAAAGCCGGCCGCATTTGTCCAACGACAACCCGTTCTCCGAGAGCCAATTCAAAACGATGAAATGCCAGGCTGAGTTCCCATGCAGGTTCGGTAGCTATCAGGATGTACTGAGCCACTGTCGTCAGTTCTTTGCCTGGTACTACGAAGAGCATTCCTCCACGAGTTGCGTCCCCGCAGAGCTCGCTTCTGTTTCGCCAGTTGTGAGCAGGCTACAACAATAAAAACCTTTGAACACCCGAGTCATGCCCGAAAAATCCCAGGGGTTCGGGGGCTCGCTTCCGTGAACAGAATTCAAACACTCAAGCAAATAGAAAAACTGTATCAAAATTGTTGACACATTCCGCTGACCCCGTGAATTGACGTCCACGAGTCGGTTTCCGTTCGCAACATGCACTTGCTTGCGCTGCGAGCTTGTACTGCATCGACCGAATACGAGCTCGACGCGCCAGCGAGTGCATCACCGGCATCATCCCATACGAGCTCGACGCGCCAGCCAGTGCATCACGGGCATCATCCCATACGAGCTCGACGCGCCAGCGAGTGCATCCTCACCAATATCTCAATGAATGCGCTCCGGAGATCTCGACCGTCCTGCGAGCTGACCCCGTGAATTGACGTCCACAAGTCGGTTGCCGTTCGCAACATGCACTTGCTTGCGCTGCGAGCTCGTACTGCATCGACCGAATACGAGCTCGACGCACCAGCCAGTGCATCACCGGCATCATCCCATACGAGCTCGACGCACCAGCGAGTGCATCCTCGCCAATATCTCAATGAATGCGCTCCGGAGATCTCGACCATTCCTGCGAGCTGACCCCGTGAATTGACGTCCACAAGTCGGTTGCCGTTCAAAAAAATGCACTTGCTTGCGCTGAGAGCTTGTACTGCATCGGCGGAATACGAGCTTGACGCGCCAGCGAGTGCATCACCGGCATCATCCCATACGAGCTCGACGCGCCAGCCAGTGCATCACGGGAATCTCACCCACGGCAGGGGTTTGGTAACCCAAGGATCTGGGCAGTCGGGGTGTTCCGTAGCCGAATCGACCATTTGTCAGCTCGTTCAATACTGCGCGATCGTTAAACTCTCACGTTCATTCGCTCAGCGATCTGAAGACTGATAATCGGAAATCGGAGAATTCTCGCGAACATTGGCAAAATCAGAAAAAACGTGTTCGCTCGTTGTCCCTTCTGGTCGAAGAAAAAGATCGGGTTCTTGTCCTGAACCCAACAGGGGGGTTCGCATGATTCCAGACGTGGTTGAAACACGTAGTCAGTTGCGTTGGTTTGGATTCCCCTGTGCCATATCTTGAGCCGGAAACTCCGGCCAGGCAGACAACAGCAATTCAGCACAGGATGGAATTGACGGTCGAGACCCAAGACTCGAATCAGACTGTCAAGGAAGTCAACCATTGATTCAGGAGGGATCCAATGCGAGTTTTAATGCTTGGCATCGTACTCGCGATTGCCGCAGCTTTGCCAGCGACCGCCTCGGCCGATGATCAACAGATTGCCGAGTTCATCAAGGCCAGGCTGATACAGGAAAAAGAACGCGGGAAACTGGTCGGCTTCAATGTCGATATGCGAGTGGACCGCGGGACCGTATGGTTCAAGGGTTTTGTTTCCAACCGCTCGCAGGAACTGTTGATTCTGCGAACCGCCCAACTGGCTGGTCACCTGGGAGTGGTCCAGGTGGTGGACGACATTGATGTCAAGGCATTGGGCAAACCGGGCGATCTTCCTGCTGCCGCCAAACAGGCCAACGCGAATCAGCCCAACGTGCCAGAAAATATTCAGGAGCGGGTGATTCAGAATCTGGCGGATGAACAGGCGGCCAATTCTCAACAAGAAGATGTGGTGGAAACCGCTCAGCCGCAGGAGACACATCCTCAAGACGCATCGCAGCGACCAGCTGGTGATTCCGCACCTGCCCAGACGACGGAACAACGTTCGGTTGACAAGCAGAAAGAGGTCCGGACAGCGATGGTTAATGAACAGGAGCTGATCCAGCGACAACGGGAACTGGAAACGCAGCTGATGCAGGAAAAACAGATGCGTGAGGAGTGGTTGCGAGAGCGCGATCGTTTGTTGCAGGAACAGGAAGAACGTGAACGAGAACTGCTGCAGCAAATGCAGCAACAGGCCGCGGCTCAAGCGGAGGAGATGGCCAACCTCGCTGCAGCGAACGAAACGGATCAGTCAAACGAGCTGAACGCCGATCGGAATACACAGATCGCCGGATATCAGGAACCGTTTGATTACGATCCGATGCGTGCCGCCGCGACCGCTCGCCAGGCCAGTAACGAACCGGCGACTCAACAGGATTTGAAGCGATTGTTCGCCAAGCCATTGTCCGGCCAGACTCCGGCGACCAAGGCATCGGCACCGCGCCAACAGATTGAATACCCGGCTCAACCGCAACAGAACTTTGGCCAACCGCAAATGACGCCACCACCGGCACCCTTTGCTCAACAGCCGATGGTTGGTGAAATGCCCTTAGCACCCACGAATGGTGCTCCACTGCCGTTCGCTACGGCCATGCCTCCGGCGGCTCCGGGTTGTCCTCCGGGAACGTGCGGTCCCAACGGCGGTGCCGTAACCGGGGGCCCGATGGCCGATCCGAACATGGGCGGCGGAATGGGCGGCGGATGGGCGGCGGTATGGGCGGCGGTATGGGCGGCGGTATGGGCGGCAACGCTTCGCTGCCCGGATATGCCTGGCCGTCCTATGCGGCCCATCCGAATTATGGAGCCGTCACGTATCCCAAACAGTATTCTCCGTCGGCGTGGCCGTACATTGGTCCCTTCTACCCCTATCCGCAAGTACCTTTGGGTTGGCGAAAAGTCGCGCTGGAATGGGATGACGGTTGGTGGTACCTGGACTTCCACGACAAAGACTGATCGCGGGGACTGGGTGGCAGCTCGCCGTACCTGAATTGCTGTTGACCTGAGCGGATGAATGGCGCGAAATATGGGCCATTCATCCGTTTTCTTTTCCTGAAGCAATGATCTCCTGGTTCTCATCGACGGCGAACAAGTGCCAGTTTTCGGAAGGTAAATGCAATTGCAATGCCTGGCCGACGGAAACGTCCACGTCACCACCCAATCGGGCAACCATCGCGTGCCCGCACATACTGAAATAAACGACGGTCTCGTGTCCCATCCGCTCAACGACTTCCACGTCACCGGGTGCCAGGAAGGGATGTTGCGCATCGGTTGACAGGTCTTCCGGGCGAAAACCCAGAAAGCAGGGCCCCTCAGCCGCCGTGTCCGGAATATTCCCGGGTCGGTAGTGAACGTCTCCAGCTTCAAACTGCCCGCCAGCCTGCGCGCCCTGCAGGAAATTCATGGACGGGCTGCCAATGAACCCGGCGACGAATCGATTGCCTGGATGATGGTACAGCTTCAATGGGACATCGATCTGCTGGATGATTCCGTTTTTCATCACGACGATCCGATCGCCCAAAGTCAGCGCCTCCACCTGATCGTGAGTGACGTAGACGGTGGTGGTTTTCAGATTTTGATGCAATCGAGACAACTCCGTCCGCATCTGGACGCGCAACTTGGCATCCAGGTTGGACAGAGGTTCGTCAAACAGAAACGCCGCGGGTTTCCGAACAATGGCCCGTCCCACCGCAACCCGCTGACGTTGTCCTCCCGAAAGCTCTCGAGGCTTCCGGTCCAGTAGTGATTCAATGGACAGAATGCGAGCCGCTTCTTCGATCCGTTGGTCAATCAGATCCGCCGGCTCTTTCCGCATTCGCAGTCCAAACGACATGTTCTGTCGCACGGACATATGGGGATAAAGGGCGTAATTCTGGAAGACCATGGCGATATCCCGATCACCCGGTTCCAGATCGTTGGCACGACGATCACCAATCAGGATCTCACCGGACGATATCTGCTCCAGCCCGGCGATCATCCGCAACAACGTCGACTTGCCGCAACCCGATGGCCCCACCAGAACCAGAAACTCGCCATCGTTAATATGCAAGTTGGCGTCGTGGACCGCCACGAATCCATTGTCGTAGCGCTTGGTTACGTCTTTCAAAGTGATCTCGGCCATCTCGAATCCTGCACTATTCCTTGACTGCGCCGATGGTCAAACCGGATACCAGGTACCGGCTGAGCATTACGAACACAATAACGACCGGAATGCTGACCAGAATGGATGCCGCCGCGTACAGGCCCCACTGCGTCGACATCGTGGCTTCAAAGCTCTTCAGGCCCAAAGGCAGAGTGAACATGTCCGTCTCCTGCAGGACCTGGGCGGCGACAATGTATTCCGACCAGGCCGTCATGAAGCTGAACAGCGCCGTAATGACCAGTCCGGGAACCGCCAGCGGCAACGCCACACGAACAAAGGTATTCCACTGGCTGCAACCATCGATACGAGCCGCCTCCTCCAGAGAAAACGGAATCGTGTCGTAGAACCCTTTCATCTGCCAGAGGCAGAAGGGCAGGGCGGTGGCCGTATAGAACACCAGCAAGCCGGTAAACGTGTTGACCAGATTCAGGTTGGCAATCACGACATACAGAGGCAACAGCAACATCGTCGCCGGGAACATCTGGGTCGTCAGGATCGACAACATGCTCGCGTTGCGGCCGACAAACCGGAAACGACTGAGCGAGTAACCGCCGATCGCCGCCAGCGCGACCCCGAACAAGGTCACCGCCAGGGAAACCGTCAGTGAATTACCCAACCACCGCAGAAACGGTTGTTCGGTGAACAGCTCAAGATACGAATTCCACGTCCAGTTCTCCGGGATGATGGCCAGATCCGTGCTGCGGAGTCGATCTCCCGGGCGAATGGAGATCGAAAAGACATTCAGCGCCGGATAGATTGCGATCAGCGAAAACAGGATCAAAATCGCATGTCGACCGACGGTGATCAGGGGTTTTTCTCGCATGGATCAGGTCACACCTTCGGTCGCCTGAGTGCGCCCCAGGAATACCAGTGAAAAGGCCAGCAGCAGGAAAAAGATGATCATCGACAAAGCCGCGCCGTAACCGTACTGATACAGATTGAATACCGCTTTGTAAACGTACGAAACCAGAATATGCGATTTGTCGGCCGGTTCGCCCGCATTGGTTACCAGCCAGACGACATTCAAGTTGTTAAAGGTCCAGATGGCGCCCAGCGTGGTGGCGGGCACCAGCACCGGTTTCAACATCGGCAGCGTAATGTGCCAGAACTGTTTCCATCGCGAGACCCGGTCGATGCGGGCCGCTTCATACATTTCCGCGGGAATGCCCTGCATGCCACCCAACGCAATGATCATCATGAATGGGAAGCCCAGCCAGATGTTGGTAATAACGCAGGAAGCGAACGCCAGAAATTCATCCCCCAGCCAATTCAATCCCTGGCTGAATCCAAACCACTGCGTCAACATCAAATTGATGGCTCCGTAGTCGTAATTGAACATGCCTCGCCAGGTCAACGCCGTGATGTAGGCCGGAATGGCCCACGGCAGGATCAGCAAAATCCGATACAGTCCCTTTCCGCGAACCGGTCCGTTCAGACAGGCCGCCAACAGCAAACCGATGGCCAGATGGAAAAAAACGCAAACCACCGTCCAGATAATCGTCTTGATGAAGACGTAAAAAAACGTCCCTTCCGTCAGGACCTGCGTGTAATTCTGGAATCCGGTGATCTGCCAGTCGCGAAAATTGCGGAGCGACATGTTGGAAAACGACAGGACGATGTTGTACACGAAGGGGTACACAATCGTGGCTGCAATAACCAGCATGGCGGGAAATATCAGCAGGTAGGCAAAAGGCTTTTCCCGTAAATCACCCAGCAATTGAGCCCAGTTTTTCCGCTGCCAGGCAACCAGACCAACCAGCAGAGCCACACCGGCCACCTGCAGCAACCACCCCACGATGGTCGGCCGGTTGTCCTGGTTCATGATGGCGATCTTTTTCACGGCATCCGTCTGCATCTGGGCCGCCGCTTGACTGGGGGTCACACCACCGCCCAGTAACTCCTGGTACGAAGGCCGCATGCCGTCCCAGATCGCCCGCAGCTCGGGGACAACCGGCATGGCTCGTCCGTTCTTCATCTGTTGAGCCGATGCGACCAGCGTGGGATCACTGGCCAGTAACGGATCATTCAACAGGCTCTTGCGGGAAGGGAGAGTCTTCAGACGACGGGTGAATTCACGCTGAGTTTCCGCCGCCGTCATGAATTGCACCAGTTTCATCGCGGCTTCGGCCTGTTCACCCGTGGTGTGCACGTTCAGGGAATAACCCTTGGTGGCCACCATCGGTCCCATCGGCAGGCCCGTGGATGCCACCACGGGTAACGGCACGACCACCGCATCGATTTTTTCATTCTCCAGGTACTGCGACCAGCTCCAGTCGCCATTGATGATCATGGCCGCGTTGCCATCCTTGAACAGCGAATCAGCCGTTTCATAGTCGCAGTTGGCCGGCAACACCTTGTACTTGTTCTGCAGATCCGCGACGAATGCCAGCGCTGCCGTGACCTCCGGTGTATCGAGGTTGGGGATCGATGTGCCCTCTTCAAAGACCCAACCGCCCTGTCCGGTGATAAACGGGATCAGAAAAAAGGGTTCCACGAAATTCCACACCAGTCCATACTGTTTGCCGTTGTCGGTGTTGCGGGTGGACTGGACGGCCAATTCAACCAGCTCGTTTGTATCGCGTGGCGGATCGGAAATCAGGTTGCGGTTGTAGACCAACGCGAGATGATTTCCCACGCGATCACCGATCTGCACCAGCCATTGTCCCTCGTCGCCTGGCGCTGGCAGCCAGGTCAACGCCTGTTCCAGAAAGTCTTCCTGCCGGGATGCGGGAAACCAGGGCTGCATGTCCTGAACGATGCCCATGGTCACAAATGTCCCCAAGGTATCCGATGGTCCGAACACCAGCTCGGGTCCGGTACCGGCGAGGGCGGCCGCCTGAAAACCGCTCCTCAATTCCTCCGTTTCCTTGTAAGGCGCCTTGACCACAATGTCGGGGTGCAGCTGTTCAAAACGCTGGAGCTGTTCCATCAAGACGACCCGTTCGCCGACGGTCATCTGGTGCCAGAGCGTGACCGTGGTTTTCTCGCTCGCTGGGCGGCACCCCCCCAGCCAGAATATCGTCAGCACGCCAGAAAAAACGAACAGACGATGGGCGATGGAGCGGATGTGATCAGGCATGATGACAGTAATTCAAGCTCCACCTGCAACCGGGCCAACCCTTCACGTGGCCAAAGGCTATCGAATCTGCCACACTTCACCTGAGAGCGCAGGGATACTCAGCTGCGATGTGTCTTGTTTGGCCTCGGTTCGGTTGGACTGGTCCCGAGAGCGACGGCTGGAAATCAGATTCTGAAATTCGGTTGCGCCATCGGCAAAGAACGAATCCTCCCAATCGAAGCTGGCGGATTGATCGCCTCGATTCAAACAGACCACGATTCGCTGATCACCCAGTCGTCGCCCGTAGACCAACAATCCCGCCGATTCGTCCGCATGCAGGATCTCAAAGGAACCGCGACGCAAGCTGGGATGTTCGCTCCGGATGCGGATCAGATCCTGATAGAACGAAAACAGGTCGCGGTCGAATTTCACCGGATAGGATTGGTCCAGCCGAGAGCGAGGACCCAGCGTACGAGGCTCGTACCGCAAGTCGTCCCAGACCATTGGCATGCGGTCGCAAGGATCATCGGCACCGTCCATGCCCGCTTCCGTGCCGTAGTAGATCATCGGTGCTCCCACAAACGTCATTTGAAACATGGCGACGAGGCGAAGAATCTGCTTGTCTTCTTCCGTGGGGCCGTCGACAAGGTATTGACTGGAATTGCGAGGACTGACACGTTCCCCCACATCGTAATCAAATCGTGCGGGTTCCTTGTAAGGGGCTTGTCGACGAGCATTAACGATCATCGAAGCGACTCGATCCGTGTCATGCGAATCGATCAGGTTTTGCAGCCCGAACATCACGTCTGGCTGATGTTCCTGCATGCGATCCACCAGCATCTTCGCAAACTGATTCGCGGGTAATCGACCATCGATCAGAAATCCCTTGACGGGAAATGCGAAGCCGTGGTAATTCATGGTGGCAGAAAATCCGCAATCCTGCAGGTAGTTGCCTGCGTTATCCCAGATCTCAGCAACCGTGTACGCTTCGGGATTCAGCCTGCGGACATATCGGTTCCAGTCCCGCCAGAACGGATTGGGAACTTCATTGGCGACGTCCAGTCGCCAGCCATTGATGCCATCAGAAGGGTCGCCGTCACCATCGGGATCCATCCAACGTCTGGTGGCTTGAAAGATGTACTCTTTGGGAGCCGGGTTCAGATCCTGTCCCGTTTCGTTATTCGCGAATTCTGGCAGCGTTTCGACTCCCCACCAGCCGCGATACTTGAATTCGTTGGTCGGCGTCGCTGGATCGTCAAACGATTCAATCATATACCAATCGACGTACTGGGAATCCTGCTGGTTTTCGACAATATCGGCGAAGGCGAAGAACCCTCGACCGGTATGATTGAACACGCCGTCAATCAGCACCCGGATGCCGCGCCGGTGAGCCTGCTTTAGCAGCTCCAGGAACAACCTGTCGGCTTGCGTCCATTGCCAGGTGGCGGGATCGGCCGTTTCGGCGGCCATGAGTTTGAAATCGTTTTCCGGATCGGGACCGAAATAGGGATCGATGTGGTGGAAGCTGTTGCCGTCGTATTTGTGCATGGACCGGGCATAAAAGACGGGATTGAAATAGATCGCGTTAATGCCCAGGTCTGACAGATAATCCAACTTGGAAATCACCCCCTGCAGGTCCCCGCCGTAACGGCGATGGAAAACGCCGTTATTGTAGAAGTCGGGTCCCATCGCTTCTTCCCAGTCCGCTCGGCCGTACCATTGGGCGGTCCACGGAGTGATTTTCCAATCGGAGGGAACCACATCCGGAAATTCGAGTGACTCCCGCGTGGGGTCGTTACCGGTGTCGCCGTTACGGAACCGCTCCGGGAAGATCTGGTAGAAGACGGCATCCGCGGCCCAATCAGGAACCGCCTTCGTCTGGTCGGTCGAGGGGGCGAGTGCTGGCACAAACAGCTCTCCGGGATCTTTCTTGTCGGTGTGGCTTTCCTTGGGTTGGCCATCCGCCTCGTTCCTGTCGCTCGCGTCCCCCTTCAATTTTTCCAGGAGCACCAACGTCCCGAATTTGGAAGTATCGTGCCATGACACGTTGAGCGGATGATTCCATTTGGCGACTGATTGCCGCTGTCCCGATCCGGGATCGTTGTTGATCTGGATTTCAAATCCAATCCGCTGGCCCGGTTTCGGCTTGAAGGTCTGGAATTTGATCGCGGCCTCGACGCGATAGCCACCGGTGATCGGAACCACTTTCGCGACAATGTTTTCGGAAAAACCGTAACCGCAGGAGACTTCGCCGATAGCCGACACGCGGTATTGTGCGTCGTCGGATTCGTAGGCTGGTGAACGACTGAAATTTTCGTCAAGAAAAAATTCGATCGAATCCTGGGCCCAATGATCGAGACTCTTCGTACTGATCGCTGCGTCCTGGATATCGGCCAGGACATACAGGTGCTTTTCGTCCCACAGGCAGCGAACGGTCGCCGTCGAGGCATCCGCGTGATCGACGGCCGTACTTTTCTGATCGATCTTTCGAACGCTGAAGGCTTCCGTCGACTCCCAGGCGGCGTCCACTTTGCCGTCGACCTGAATGGTCGCTTTCGCGGCCTGCGCCGTTTCATTCTCGACCGGAATCACACCGCCAGCGTCCGATGACAGACCAGACAGTCCAAAAATCAGCAGGCCGATTCCGAAAGCGATTGCTTTCATGCTTACAATTCCCTGGGGGCGTAACGTTTTTGGCGTCACCATTTTGACGGATAGAATTCGACTCAGCGACGTCTCAGGATCCGTCATCGGCTTCACCCGACCACAGACGATCGTATTCGGCCTGGTCAACTTCCTTTTCCAGAAAACCGGTGAATCCGACCACGTACTTTCCGTCGACGCCTTCCTGTTCAAAAACAACCGGTTGCGCCGGACCTCGGGCGAAGGTCTGGACTTCCCAGCGAATCTTGAAAGGCAGGTTATCGCGGCTGCTGGTAAACAGTTCCGCGATCTTACTCTTGTCGACGCCGATGCGTGCCAGGCCCTCGTCATTCTGGCTACGGATAAATGCTTCGAATTCCGCCTGGTCGCTGGGGCCGCACAGTCGGTTCTTCATGTTTTGAACCTGGAACTGCATGTACAGCGTCCCCAGCCGCTTGGCGTTGGTGTCCGCCGCCGCCGCAAACATGCTATCGGCGTTGGATCCGCCGCAACCGGTCAGCCATACCGTCACGCAAACGGCGGCAATAACAAGTGCACAACGATACATAGATTCCTGTTCCTGGTATCAGGTCCTGACTCGACAATGGATTTAGCGATTTGAAAGATCACGACTTACAGCTGATCGAAGTTCGTGACGTTTCCGTCGGCACGGCGTCCCAGATTATTAACAACGATGGTATCCGCATTGTTGTTGACGCTGCGAACCGATCCGTCGCCCGAAACGGCATTGGTCACGCCCGAGTGAGCGGAGCCGAATCCAATTTCCCGGGTCCGACCTGTCGATTGGTTCCAGGTGGGTGGACGAGCAGCGGAATCGTTCAACAGAGGCACCGGATCGGCTCCAGCCCACCAACCGCCAGTAGCAGCACCCAAAGTCGTCAGTCGCATGGTTGAATAGTCGGCGTTATGAAACAGTCCTGATTCCCACCAATCCGTATAGGGTGAAGTTTCCACGAAGCTGTAAAACTGAGCATTGACCGCCTTTTCCATGAACAAAATTGTGTTGGAAAGACCGTCGCTGGCATCCCGTGTACCGATCTTGCGGTAGACCGATGCCGTTCCAGAGTTCGCATTGGCGTGTCCGCCTTTGTTGATCAGTCCGCGCCAGGTAAATCGTTGTTCACGAGGAACGTTGGGCTGACCATAACTGAACTGGAATCCATGCATGCCGTTGAAGCCATTTTCGTCGGTCCAAGCCGCAATCACGCCCGCATAATCGTTCTGCACGACAGGGAAGAGATGTTGCGCCTTAACGGTGATCCGAGGACCGCGTGAAGGACAGATAAATGCCTCGGCACCCACCTCGGCCGCGGCTTTCCGGGGTGCCGGTACCGGCAGCCAAACGCCGAATTCGGGCCGTTGATTGAATAGATTGCCGGCTTCAATGTATTCCAGGATCTGCCAGCTCCAGCCCAGATGCTCGAAACCATACAGGGATTCCTGCTGTTGGGCCGGATCCCAGTAGGCGTCCGAACAACCGCCGGCCGTGGGGAACTGGTTGAATGTCGATTCATAATTGATCGCACCCAGGCCAAGTTGACGGATATTGTTACTGCAGGCCGTTCTTCTGGCCGCCTCGCGCACCGATTGTACCGCCGGCAAAAGCATGCCGATCAGGATGCCGATGATGGCGATTACGACCAGCAGTTCGACCAACGTGAAGGCGGGCCGCTTCCCCGTTCTGTTCAATTTCATTACCACTCCTCAAATGCCTTCGATCAAAAAAATTATGAATGCAAAACATTATTTGGTCAGTTGGAAAAAAATCAATTAAGAAAGACGACTGACCGCAAACCAAATATCAACGGCTGCATTGTAACCCATCCCGGCAATTTGGTCGCCACGTTTTCCTGGAACGCTGTGCAAAAACAACGAGCCCCCTGATGGGTGGCCGGGTCCTGGGGATCCAAGCAACCGTGTGGCAAATGGCAACCTGGAGTCGAATGATCAGCGGAATTTCCAAGAAACGGTATTACAGCCTACAAAAACTCGCCGCATGAATACCACTTGAGGCTTAAATGCTTTTCGGGGCTGTAATTCAATTCCCGGCTCGCGGATGGCGCCGCGACGATGTCGATCCGAATTTGGGGATATTGGTTATCTGTTAGCGCCAGCAAAGCGAAAAAAAATCCTGCACCCAAAACGCGGATGCAGGATCGTGAATTGCCATGAGGGTCGCAAATCAATTTCGATCAAATTCTGCGGCGTCGCGCCAATCCCATCGCGGCCAGGCCCAAGACCAGGAAGCACGATGGTTCCGGTACGACAGTCACTCGAAAGAACTGGTTTCCGGCAAAGGAATTCAAATCGATGCTGCCCGGGAAATCCGAGGTTACCCTGGTCAAACGGCAATCCGCCGCCTTCTCCCAGGAATTGGTTGGAGAGAAAGTCATTGCCGCCGCTGATGATGTGCGCGGATATCAGAATTTCGTCGCCGATCGCGGGGTTACCCAGGTCCGAAAGAGGCACAATTAATTCGAATCCCGTTTGCACAGCCAGTGCGGCCGCTTCGTCGACAGGCATCGGGATTGACGGCGTCAAAACCGATCACACCCGCCATATTCATGTTGTTAAATCCTGCTCCCACACCGGATCCCGCGACATTCGCATTAGCACCTTCGGCGGTTCCACCAAAAATATTCGCGGCCGCACCCGAACCGAAGTCGGCTTCGAAGAATACGTTGTTACTGCCAACCGCGCTGAAATCCAGATCGAACACGTCACCGCCACGCCGAGCAATGAACATGTAATCGGCCTCAAATCCCGAATCAAATGTGAAGCCGGCGTAATTGTTCGCCCAGCCATCATTTCCAGGATTGTTTCCGCCATTCATCGTGGAGGACGTGAGCACATTTTCGCCACCTCCCACCGAGTCAATAAAGATATTAAGCTTGTTAAAATTGTTTTCCAAATTGCCGGTAAATGCCAGGTGCAAATTCCCGCCACGGACAAACCCGTAAGCCGCATTCAACTCGCTCAGATTGTCACCAAACTGAGTGTTGACGGTCTGGACCGCCAAGGCGTCACCGTAGGGGTCGCCGGCGATCGAGCCGTCCAGCCCCTGAGCCTGAACGCTGGCCGAAAAAAGTAATCCAAGTATTGCCGCAAAGGCAATGGTTTTCTTCATCGCTAACTCCTCAATCGTTGTTTGATCATTGGTTGGTATGTTGTCCGTGGCATCACCTATCGCAGGGTCGGAGCTACCGGACATCACGTGGGGCACCGTAGCCCCGGCTACGCAAGTTTAATTGAGATCATCTTGTAGGCAAGCGTTCTGGGAAATACGGGATCGAGGACCGGCAATCCACCGGTCCTTCGATCGGTGTCAAGGTACGGCCTATTAGCCGCCGCCAGCCAGTAAGGCAACAAACGGATCGACATCTTCAAGGGTAACCGAACCATCTTGATTGATGTCTGCTTCACACTGCGATTGAGCCCTGGCTGATGGCTACAACAAATGGGTCCACGTCCTCGAGATTGACAAACCCGTCCAGGTTGACGTCACCCAATGGGATTGTCGCAACCGCCCAGAGCAATGCAGGCAAATTGATCGCCATCGAGCAAGTTCATGTCAACCAGACTGAGGTCGCCAATAAAACCGCCCTCGTTTGTGAGTACCGTAATCAGGATCGCCACCAAGATTTCCCTGTCCCACTGGAAGCCCCGGCAGGAACTGATTCGAAAGATAGCTATGGTCCGCGTTGTTTACTGCGGCCATGATCTTAATTACGCCATTAGCCGTTGGACCCATCGCCAATGCCCAAGTCGCTTAAAGCGACAGAAAATTCAATTCCTGTTGTTACGGCTTTGGCAGCCTCCTCATCAGCCAGGTCAGGGTCGGTATTGAAATCACCGACACCAGCACTGTTGCTGTTAACAATCCCAACTTCAACGTCTTCGGCGATTGCCGGTCCAGAAGCATTCGGTCCGAGATCGGCCGATGTGATCACGCCGACTCCTGTTTTTGAGTCGAAGTCGAAATCCACTCGGGCCTCGTTACCCGGAACCATGCTCGATGTGCCACCCATTCGGTTGACGATCGTGGCGTCGAATACGTCGACTCCATCGACGTTTACCAAGTCGGAAGAAGACGTGGTAGTCTGGAGTAAACCCCTCATCCATAGTCCAACCCGGATTTTTGGGGTTGAGGATGTTTCCCAGCCTCTGGCTGTTCCAGATATTTTCGTCGACCTGGAAAAAATCATATCCGGGCGTTCCGCTCACGACGTTTTCGCCTCCCTCGACGGAATCCAACAGAACCTCAAGCTTGTTGAAATTTCCGAATTCAAGATTGCCAGTCAACATCACGTACAAGCGTCCATCCTCAATTGCTGAGTACAGAGCACATAACTCGCTTCCGTTGATAGCCGGTACGACCTCACAATTCTGGTTGCCGAACTGAGTATTGTTTGTCTGCACGGAAAGGCACTGATATCCCTCATCCAATTCGCCGTCGACAACAATCTGTGCGGCTACATGAGAGTTAAAACAAACCAGGGCTGCCGCGGCCGCGACAATGATGCGTTTCATGAAAAATTCCTCTGATAACTCTGATAGAAAACGATTGGTGCAAATCCCTATGCGTCGGTACACCACCATCTTATTGATTTCCGGGCGGATTGCACCACTTTGACGCCGGCTTTCATGATAAATCAGAGTCGCCGTTTTACGTCTAAAATCGCCGCATATTGAAAGGAAACAGCGGAAAAAACGCCACGGGCTTTTTTCATATTGTGAACAAAGCCCGCATGCGGCAATCAGCCGATTTCTTGCAACCGCGGTGCTTCTGGTATCAGGTCTCGTACAGGCCTTAAGCGATGATGTTTTGGGTCGATCTGGACTGGTACGGCCATCAAAATCTTGCAATTTTCGCCCCTTCCGTGCACCAATTACCGATTCTCGCGACTTTCCCTCGTCTTGATGTTGAACTATTCTGTCATTCATATGGTGCAGACTGCGTGATGCACAAGACGCGGGTAGAGCGGGAGGGCGAAGAATCGTGAGAATAAAGTCTACGGTTGCAGCAGCCCTCTTGCTAGTATTCTCTTTCGCATTAACGCAAACCTGGATTCTCGCGCACGCCGAAGCACAGCTGCCCCTTAACGGCGGCTTTCAGATTCGACACCTGGAAAAGGGCCAGTGGCTGCATTTGGCAGTCGGCGTTGAAGATTGGGAAAATCTGGCCCGATTCCGGTTGCTGGTCGTGTCTGGTAATCCTGATCTGTATGTTCGTTATGGCCAACAACCCACCCTGAAATTGTGGGACTTCCGGCCCTATCAGGATCCGGTCCAAAGCAAGAGTGCCATTCCGAGGCCCGTTGTTCAACTGCATGAAACGGTCGTTGTCAGCGACGATTCCTTACCCGAGATACAAAGCGGCACCTATTTCTACAGTGTTCACGCCAGAACGAACACGAAGTTCGTCATCAGTGGCAAGTCGTATTCGCTGGCGTCAGAAGTTCCGGGCGGGGGGGCTGTGGTTCAACCTGAACGAACCACGTTCCGTACCTGGGCGCCGTTCTCGGACACGGTCAACGTGGCCGGTTCCTTCAATGCCTGGAATGCCAGCCACATCGATCTGCAACCCGAAGGTGACGGTTTCTGGTCGGTCGATGTTCGCAATGTAGGGGCTGATGAACAGTACAAGTTTGTGATTCGAAACAACGGTCAAACTCTGTGGAAGAATGATCCTTATGCGTTGAAGTTGCAGAATTCGGTCGGCAATTCGGTAACTCACGATCCGTCTTTTCCGTGGTCGGATCAGGACTTCGTGATGCCCAACTGGAACGAACTGGTCGTTTACGAGATGCACGTCGGGACCGTGAACGACCAACCTGGCGGTTCGCCCGGCAATTTTGATGATGCCATCGATCGACTGGACGACATCGCGGCCATCGGAGTTAACGCGCTGAAAGTCATGCCCGTCAATGAGTTTCCTGGCGATTTCTCCTGGGGGTATAACCCAAGTTTTCCTTTCTCGGTCGAATCAGCCTACGGTGGCCCGGACGCATTCAAGCGGTTCGTGAATGCGGCTCACGCGCGGGGGATGGCCGTTCTGCTGGATGTGGTCCACAACCACTACGGACCGGGCGACCTGGACCTGTGGCGTTATGACGGCTGGTACGAGAGCATTTTTGGCGGCATTTTCTTTTACCAGGATGAACGGTCGTTTACCCCCTGGGGAGACACGCGACCCGACTACGGTCGAGGTGAGGTCCGTCAATACATTCGAGACAACGCCGTAATGTGGATTCAGGATTATCACGTGGATGGCTTCCGCTGGGATTCCACCTCGAATATCCGGACCACGATTTTGGGTGACAACCCGGAGGGCTGGTCGTTAATGCAATGGATCAACAATGAAATCGACGCCATCGACCCGTCGCTACTGTCGGTGGCGGAGGACCTGCAGAGCAACGAATTCCTGACTCGGCCCACCGCTCAGGGTGGAGCCGGATTCGATTCGCAATGGACGCCTTCGTTTGTGCACCCGATTCGGGACGTGATCGTCCCGTCCGACGACAACGGCCGGAACATGTGGGCGGTCAGGGACGCCATCGAGCACCGTTATAACGGTGACGCGTTTGAACGCGTCGTGTATACCGAATCGCACGACGAAGTTGCCAATGGACGCGCCCGCGTTCCCGAAGAGATCTTTCCGGGAAACGCGGACAGTTACTGGTCGCAGAAACGATCGACGCTGGGTGCCGCGCTGGTCATGACGTCTCCCGGTATTCCGATGATTTTTCAAGGGCAGGAGTTACTGGAAGACGGCTTCTTTCAGGACACGGACCCCGTCGACTGGAGCCGCAAGGTTACCTTTTCCGGGATCCGGCAAATGTACACCGATCTGATCAGGTTGCGGAGAAACTGGTTTGACCACACGCGGGGACTGCGTGGTCAACATGTGAACGTTTTTCACGTGAACAACGGCGACAAGATGGTCGCGTTTCACCGCTGGCAGAATGGCGGACCGCGAGACGATGTGATCGTGGTCTGTAACTTTCGCAATCAGGCCTGGAGTAAATACCGCATTGGCTTTCCCCGAAGCGGGGTTTGGCGTGTACGTTTCAACAGCGATTTCAATGGTTATTCCGAACAGTTCAGTAACTATTTTTCGCCGGACGTGACGACGATCAGCGAACCGCGGGATGGCCTGAATTTCAGTGGGATCATTGAAATTGGTCCGTACACAACGCTGATCCTGTCGCAGGATTAAGTTGCCCGGTTGCGGATGTTGGAGGAGCCTGTTGGCTGGCGAAGGCCAAATCTGCCGGGGTGTTGATGGGGCGAACGAAGATTGGTTTTTGCTGAAGCCCAATCGATTTCCAGAACGCCTGTTCATGATACCAGCTCGACCCGCCAGCGAGTGACTGGCAATAAATGGGCCGTATGGATGCGTTTGACGGAGGCGTTTGATGGAGGCACTTGCTTGCGCAGCGAGCTTGTATTGTCGTGGCGGTGGCGATTTCCATCACCGGAGCGTCAGACGACGCACCGGCTCGGCCGCGCGACACACTGGCTCCGCCGCACGACGCCGCCACCGGACCCTCGCCGGTCGTGGCGAGGGAACGGGGTATGGCTACGGTGGTTATTTGTCCGACTCGTCAGCCGCTTCGGTAACGCTCCTGGGAGCGGGAACGATCTTCCAGTCCTTGAACAGATTTTCTTTGGCCGCTTCCAATTCGGTCAATTTGCCTTTCAGATCGGCATTCAGCGGCGCATTGAACTTGATCGTGTTCCTTGTCAAATCAGGCTGGAAGTCGGAAACGCCTTCGATCTTCTTCATTTCCATCCAGATGGAAGCAGCGTCTTGCTGATTCTTCATCCTGGGCAGCTTGACCGTGTAGGGGGTCGTTTGCGGCTTTTTCTGAAACAACGGCAGGCGAGCTTTCTGCTCCTCAGTCAACAGCTGACCAATTTTTTCATTGATCTGTTTGTCAAGCTGTTCCACCTGTTGATTCGTTTCGTTGTAGGTCTTAGCGTCGGCGGGATCCAACTTCAATTTTCGCAAGGCGTATGCCGCAGCATCCTTGGGCGAGTACTTCGCTTTGGCAGCCATCGCCAGCGCTTTCTGGTAAATATCTTTCTGCTCGGCCGTCAGCAGATTCTGCAACTTGTGTCGGGCACGTACCAGTTGGGGTACGTACTGATCAACGACCTCCCCAACCTGTTTTTGTTGTTCGGCGGACAGCTCCGCTTTTTCGACCATCTTGGTCATGATCGTCGCATACAGTTCGATGGTCATTTCCAGATCTTTTGGAGACTGTCCCGGTTCCGTCTTCGACGGTTCGTCCTGACCCACGGCTAAACCCGACAGCACGATAACAAGTGAGTATCCGACGGCCATTGCAATTTTTCGCATCGATTCAAAACTCCGACTATGTTGGTCCAAATGGGTTGTTTTGTTCGTTCTATTCTAGGTTTTTTGCACTGGGGCGACAGAATCTATTGCCTTAATTTTCCGGTTAAAAGCCGTGCGGCGTTGCAAATGCGTCAAACGAGTCCCCATTTTTTTCGCAGAATCCATTCCGTTCCCAACAGTAGCGTGAAAACCAGCAGGTAGATCGCGCCGTCCAGGGCCGTCTGTCCCAGCTGCCAGGTCAGCGGGACCTCGATCGATTCCGGCGGATGGTCTTTCAGATTCTGCAGAACCTGATTCAAGTTCTCCGGCAGCACGACGCGTCCGCCGTGCGGTTGGGTCTGGGCAGCCAGGCGAGCCATCTGTTCGGGGTTGGCGGAAGCCACCGCCTTTTCCTTGTCGCGATCGAACACGACGAATTCGAATTTGGATTCGCCCAGTTCCTTACCGTCGCGACGCCCTCGCAGCTGGATCTGGTAGATGCCCGGTTGAGACATCATGTTCCGAGTGATTTCACCCTTCTGACTGGCGATATCAATCGCCAGGGCCAGGCTGGTCTGATCGGGTTGAATCAGTGTGGCTTCGAATTCAGCATCGGTGATCAGGGCCCCGCTCGAATCACTCGCTCGACAGTTGAACGTGACGTAACTGTTGGGTTGAAAACGACGTTGGGGCAAGTCGATCCAGACGCTGTTGTTTTCACGACCATCCTGAAAAGCCAGCCACAGGATCACCTGTCGCCAGAACTGCTTATATTCCTGTTCGTGATTCTGCATGACCCACCGCCAGGTGGAATCTCCAGCAAACGCCAGCACTCGGCCCGCCAATCGACCGGATACGAGCAGGGGATTGCCGGCTTCCGATTTCAACAGGATTTCCGCATTGTCCTTGACACCCACAAAGCGATTGGCACCTGCCAGCGGCGGCAGCGACATCCAGGCCTGCCGGTAATCCTGTTCACCTCCCAGTCGCGTGATAAAGTGTTCCTTGGCCGGAATCAGTTTCACCGGCTCATTGATGTGCAGGTCTTTGCGCAGCCTGGCAGGAGGAAAATCCTGTCGCTCATCCAGGTTCATTCGCACCGGCAGGATGTCATCCAGCGGAGTCGAGTGATACAGGCCGGGACCGAAGCTATGCAGTCCTCCCAACATGATCAGTCCCTTGCCCTGATCGACCGCATCGACCAGCAGATCAAGATTTTCTGTCTGCGAGACCGGATCATAAAGCGCCCGCGAATCGACATCGCCGATAATGAAGACATCAATGGTCGGATCCTTGAACCACAGCGTGATTTCACCTCCCAGCGGCCATTTCTTGCGGCTTTCCTCATCCGAGTAAATCGTGATGGGGATCAATTCAATGCCTTGGGAGGCCGTGGCAATAGCCCGTCGCAGAAAACTCTGTTCCCAGCCCACCCCGCCGTCGAGATAAAGAACTGCGCAATCCGCCTTCGTAAACATTTAGAAACGAAGGTAGCTCGTTGTTCCGCGTAGCCAGTTCATTGCCGACAGGAGTCGCCGCGACCCGCATCCGAAACTGACCTGGTTCGGTGGGCACGTGCCGCAGCAGGACCTTTTCTTCCACGTAAGATTGATCCGGCACGAATTGAATCGTATCCGCCAACTGCTCTTCGCCGGTCTCGTCGGAAACAAACAGCTGCACGGTGACTGGCTGATTGGCATAGCCGCGGGCGGACACCGTGGCCTCCACCGACAACTGGTTTTTGACCGCAATACGATGTTGCTCGGGCAGGCTGATAACGGCCACGTCCGCGACCTGCCCGGTTTCACCGGGCAATCCGAAAGGAACGGCAAACAGCGGGACCGCCATGTCATCAAGTGCATCGGCCGCCTGAGATAGTTCGATCTTGGGATCGAGTGCGTTTTGCACCCCATCGCTAAGCAAGAACAGACCAATCAGTTTTTCTTTGCGGGCCGCGATGGAAGTCGTATAGATGGCCGAGCCAATATCCGTTTCGCCACCGGTTGGCTTATCGGGCAGCTCGTTGTCCGGCTGGAATTGAAGTTCCGTCACCTGGCTGTCAAAGCCATACATCCGGATCGCAATCTGGTTTTCCTGCAGCTCATCAATCAGGGATCGGTTCTCCTGCAGAATCTCTTTCATGGCAGCGAACCGGGTCGAATCGTCCTTGCGATGGGGCAAATCCATGCTTCGCGAAAGGTCCAGCAGCATGATCAGCACGGCCGATTGAGCCCGTTCGATGCGTTGCACACAACCGGGCCGCAGGGTCGCCAGCAGGGCCATCAGAATGACGCCCAGGCGTAATGCCGTCAATGTTGTCCGTCGTCGTTTATCGACCTTCGTGAACGATGGACCGGCCCACAACAACATCAGCAGCGCTGCGGCAATCACGGCCAGCAGGATCGGATTGACGATGGGTTGAATAGTCCAGTTCAACATGCAATGGTTCAGCCGTGCGGACGGATTAAGAGTAAAAACGGTTGGACAACAGGTACTCGACGCCCAGAATGACCAACAGCATCAACAACAACAACGGGTAAAATTCCTGTCCACGCCGCGTCGTTCCCTGTTGACGTTGAATCTGATCGCGTTGCGTCGCCAGCTGGTATCGATTGGCACCCAGGATCTGGTCGAGCTCCGCCGGCTCGATTCGCGTCAGGTCGGTCTCCCCCGCCGCGAGATTGACGCTGAATCCACGCTGTATCGGCCCATCACGGTTCCCTTTCAGGCGGTACTGGCCCGGGCTGTTGTTGAATCGGTATTTTACAAAGCCGTCCGTGGCGGTCACCTTTTCCGGCGTGTGATTCGTACGCGGAGTAAAAATTCGATAGCTTTCAGGATAGCGTCGGTAGTCATTCCTCAGCCGGGCTAATTCGCCGACCAGCAGGTTCAATCGATCGGTCTGGCTGCGGACCAGGTACTGACTGATCTGGCGAACCAGCAACCAGGCCGGCAACGGGAACCCGCTGAACAGGGAATTCCATGAGCTGCGACCTTCCATCTGCTCTGCTTCGGTAATTGGGGTGGTCATGATGATCACGCGACCTTCGCCAATCTGCCGTTCCAGAATCGCCGGTTTGCCATTGCCAAAACGCAGCACGGTCCGCGTTGGAAACTCCTCCCACCGAGAATCAGGTTCAATGCTCCAGTGTATAAACACGGGGAATTGATTCCACGGCACCGACGACTCCCAGGACCGGAATGGTGCAAAGATTGGGTGCGCGAGGTTGTCGGGGCTAAGAAACAGGTCGGCGTCCGGGCGACGCCATTGCCGGGACAGTTTGCCGCCCAGGACCTGCTGAGCTTCTGCCGTCGTAAAGGAAGAGGCTCCATATCCTCCATCGGCCGCGTTGGCTCCCAGAAAGATTCCCAAACCATGGCCGGCGGCCACGTATTCCCGCAGCGTGGCCCACGTCGTTTCTGACAGACCGGGTTCCGGATCCAGCAGAAAGACGGCATCGTACGCATCAAGACTGTTGGGCATGGACTGTTGCGAAACGACGGTGCATTCGTACAACGAATTTTCCGTCTCGTCCTGGATCGCCTCCGTCAAGTTGTCGGGAACCACGTTGCTGGGATGGATTACCAGCACCTTCCACGACTGAACGACTTCCACAGTAAAATATCGGATGTCATCCACCGCCAGGCTGTCGGTACCGATGATCTCTACCTTTCCATGATGAATGCCCAGCGGCAGCTTTTCAGAGAATTTGAAACTGATCGGCGCGGTCGAATCCTTGCGTATGTCCAGCGTTTTCACCCGTTCGGTGAATTGATCTGGCAACAGCACCTGTCGATCGCGAACGACGGGTCGGGTATTGTCAGGTCGTTCCAGCCGGAAACGGACGTTGCGTTGTGCGGCGTCTCCCACTCGATTGACCCCGGTCGCAATCTCGATCTCGCCGGACTGCGCGATGGATTCGTACTCCAGCTGCAATGGTGCCAGGGCAAAATTGTTGGCCTCCTGTTGGCCAACGTCGATGACAAACAGAGAGATTTCAGGAGATCGTTCCAATTGACTGGCCAACGATTGCGTGGCCGAATCCCAACTCCTGCGGGAAAGATCCGAAAGGACGTAGATTTCCTTCCGTTCGTGGATGGCATCCTCCAGCAACTCCATACCGGCGGCGACGCGATCGGGTATCGGCAGGTTCAGGTACTCAATTTCCAGATTTTCAAGACGGTTTCTGGCTGCACCTGGATCAACGGAGAAAAAGGGCGCTTCCGTATCGGTGGCCAAGACACAGACCTGGCTGTCCAGTGGGAACTGTTTGACCATCCAATCGGCCATCTCCTTGGCTCGCGACACGTTGGACTGGTTTTCCCGTCGGTAGTCCATCCGGCATGAATTGTCGACCAGCACCAGTGCCGATACCGGGGCGGCGGAATCCCCAATCAATCGTGGAGCATCGGAAGTCAACAGCCGGAATGCTGACCAGGCACCAAAAACAAGATGGCCCAGCAGTAACAAAGACAATACGGCAACCACCAGGGTGCTGCGGTCTCGCCGGCCAAACCAGACTGTCAATAACGCGAACAGAACGATCAGGGCAGAGATACCAACGCCTCCCAATGTGACCCATTGCCCGAATTGCCGCGATGCCACGGCGGGTCCGGCTAGCGCCGCCGCCAGGCAGAGGATCAGCAGGCAACGCAACAGGAGCAACAGCAGGTGCCGCAACCGCATGCGACTCTGGTTGGTCACGTGGCGTTCTCGAACGAATTGCAGTGCCGGAAACGGAAGCACCTTCGGCTTGGGTTGCATTAGCAGGTGCAGGACTATCGGCAGCAACAGTAAGCCGGCTCCCAGCGCCAGTACGCCCAAATTCGCCCAGATCATCGGATCAGAACCTCGCTCGACGATTGTGCAGGTATTCGATCAGGGCTTTGTCAAACTGCATGCTGGTATCGATTGGAACGTAATCGATCCCACTGCGACTGCAGTCAATCGTCAGTTTGTTTCTGAAATTCTCGACCTCCTGTTGATACTCGCTGCGCAAACCGTCGGCATTGACCTTGATCTCCTGCCCGGTTTCCGGATCGGTCAATCGACAGGCCCCGCGAAACGGAAAGCTGACTTCGGCCTCGTCCAGAACATGGAACAGCAGGATGTCGTGACCGCCATGTTTCAACCGATACAGAGCATCCATGGTATCATCCCCTTCGAACAACAGATCAGAGAAAATCATGATCAGGCTGCGATGCTTCAGCATGGCGGCGATCTGCGTCATGCTGGTATTGAAATCGGTCTTGCCCGCCGGCTCCAATTTGGAAAGTAGCGACAGTACGTTTCCCAATTGCTTGCGAGTCGACCGAGGTGCCAGACTCTCACGGACCCGTTCGTTGAAGGTGATCACGCCAACGGGATCCTGTTGCCCAATCATCAGGTAACCCAGCGCCGCAGCCAGGCAGATGGCGTAATCGAATTTGGACAGCTCCTGTCGATAGGTGTACGCCATGGATCGACTCAAATCCATCACCAGGTAGCCCGTGATGTTGGTTTCGGCTTCAAATTTCTTGACATAGTACTTGTCCGTCTTGGCGAAGACCTGCCAATCAATATCCTTGGGATCATCTCCCGCCGTGTACTTGCGATGTTCGGAGAATTCTACGCTGAAACCGTGATACGGGCTGCTGTGAAGTCCGTGCAGAAAGCCCTTGACAACGAACTGGGCCCGTAGATCAAGTCGTTTGATCTGGTTGATGACTTCCGGCTTGAGATATTTTTCGACAGACATGGGCAAACCTGGGCGGAATCAGCCACCGTCTTTCACGGGCCGCGATTTGGGCGAGCTGATCATTCGAACTTGTCGATGCCGGGTTCGGGAACCATTTCCAACAGTTTCCGGATGACGCCTTCGCTGGACATGCCTTCGGCCTGGGCCTGAAAGTTGGTGCTGATACGATGCCGCAAAACGGGCAACGCCACTTTCTGTACGTCCTCGATCGCCACGGAAAACCGGCCATCCATGGCGGCCATCGCTTTTCCGCCGGAAATCAGAAACTGGCCTGCCCGCGGGCCCGCGCCCCAATCCACCAGCTCACGCACAAACTCGGGCGACTGGGGATCTGCTGGTCGGGTGGCCCGAACCAGTTTGGAAACGTACTTGATGATGTAATCGGAAACCGCCACGCTGCCCACCAGCTTCTGCAAATTCAAGATCGCCTTGGCGGACAGGACCTTGCGCACATCGGGCACTTCATTCCGGCTGGTGGCGGCCAGGATCTTTTCCTCTTCGTCCGCCGTGGGGTAGCCCACGATGATATTGAACATGAACCGGTCCAGTTGCGCTTCTGGCAGCGGGTAGGTTCCTTCCTGTTCGATCGGGTTCTGCGTGGCAATGGTAAAGAAGGGGTTGGGGAGGTCGTAAGTCTCGCGTCCCACCGAAATTTCCCGTTCCTGCATCGCCTGCAGCAGGGCCGCCTGAGTCTTGGGTGGCGTCCGGTTGATTTCATCCGCCAACAGGATGTTGGTAAAAACCGGCCCTTCCACGAAGCGAAACTGCCGACGACCATCGTCGTCTTCCTCCATCACGTTGGTCCCCGTGATGTCCGACGGCATCAGGTCCGGAGTGAACTGAATGCGCTTGAAACTGACATCCAGAATCCGGGCGATCATGCTGACCATCAGCGTCTTGGCCAATCCCGGTACGCCTTCCAGCAGACAGTGCCCACGGGTGAAGATCGCGGCGAACAACTGTTCAATGACCTCGTCCTGACCAACGATCACCTTGCCCAATTCGTCCCGCATCAGCTGACGATGCTGGCTGAATTCCTGCAGGACATCTCCCAAGCTGCGTTGTTTGCTGGTCACATTTTCCTCGATCTGACAAAAGCGGAATCTTTGCGGTGCGAAATGTCCTGTCCCTACAGTGCTTTCCAAGCGTAGACGCCCGCAGCCTTGAATTTAGCTGTCCACCGGAGAGAAGCCGAAATTTCCAACGGGTTCGTGGATTGTCGCGGAACGTCAGGCCCCCGATTTCTGGCGTGTTTGCCAGCGGTGGTCCCGCACTCGCTCCCGGTGCTCCGATTGTAGGTAAGCCATGCCCTGTCAGCAACGCACCGACCGAATCGGGTATGATGAGGTGACACGATCGTTATCATTGATCCGGAAGCCGGGACCGGTCGTTTCCAGCGAGACCAACCAGGTGAACGCACCGATGTCAACAATCCCACATCGTTCAACCACTGCTTGCTACTGTGGGCTGCTTGCCGCCACGGTCCTGGTGGGGTTGACCATCGCCGCGCCGGCCAAAACCGTGGGCCAGGAATTGACGGCCGAGATGGTTCGCACCGGGATCGATCGTGGGACCCAGTATCTGTTTTCCAAACAGCAGGGCAACGGCAGTTGGCGCAGCAGCACCGATAATCGGTTTCCCGAAGGGGTCACGACCCTCTGCACGCTGGCCCTGCTCAACGCCGGAGTTCCCGCCGACGATCCCCGCATCCGGACGGCGCTTCAGCAGATCATCCAGTTGCCAGAGGATCAATTAACGACTTACGTGGCCTCCCTCAGGATCATGGCCTTGACGACCGCGGACCCCGATGGCCGATTCTACCGTCCCGAGATCCAGAAAGACGTTGAATGGCTGATTTCGTATCAGATTGATAGTGGCCCTTTGACCGGCGGATGGAGTTATCCGGGGGCGGGCCGGCGAATTGCTGATGCGTCCAATACGCAGTTTGCCCTGCTGGCATTGCACGAAGCGAAACGGATAGGCGCACGCATTCCGAAACAGGTTTGGGAACGGGCAACCCAATATTGGGAACGTTCGTTCGATCGCCGACGAGGAGGTTTCTCGTACGTTCCTGGTGGCAATACGCAGGTCGGCAGCATGACCTGTGCCGGTATTTCGTCCCTGATCATTGCCGAAGAAAACCTGGCGGAAGTCGGTAATCTGGTCCAGAACGGTCGTGTCGCCTGTTGTCAGCCCAATCTGCGGAGCGAGATGATTGAACGGGCTTTGGACTGGCTGGCGAGACGATTTGCCGTCCGGGAAAATCCCAATCAGGGAACGCGTTCCGGTTCCAAATTCTACTACCTGTACGGCCTGGAACGCGTCGGCCGGCTTTCCGGACGCCGGTTTATCGGCGCCCATGACTGGTACCGCGAAGGAACGGAACACCTGCTGAAGATACAGAAGATCAACGGTTCGTGGGTCGGTCGCGGCTACAGCGAAAACGAAGAAGCAATTGCCACCTCGTTTGCCCTCTTGTTTCTGTCGAAGGGCAAGCGTCCCATTGCCATGGGCAAGTTCAAATTTGGAGTGGCTGATGATTGGGATCGTCATCCTCAGGGAGTCCATTACCTGACCAGGGAACTGGAGAACCAGTGGCAGACGAAATTGAACTGGCAGACGATCGACGGCAATAATGCTGACGTCCGCGATCTGGCGGAAACCCCCGTGCTGTTCATATCGGGTCGAGATCAACTGGATCTGACTGCCGCTCAGAAGAAAGCGCTCAAGGACTACGTCGAGAATGGCAATTTTATTTTTGCGGAGGCGTCGCAGGGTAACGGCTGCGGCACCGATGTGCCTTTCGATCGAAAGTTCCGGAGCCTGATGGCCGAGCTTTTTCCCGACACGGATCTGCAGCCACTTTCCGCCAGTCACCCGATCTGGAATGCCCACTTCCCGATCGTGCCCGATTCCGAATGGCCGGTTTACGGATTACAGGCCTGCTGTCGGACCAGTGTGGTCTATGTGCCCCGTAGTCTGACGGGGCATTGGCAACTGAATCGCCCGGTGGTGATTGAAGAATTGCCCAAGCGGGCCGCCGCGGACGTGAAATTCGCCACCGAACTGGGGGTCAACGTCGTTTCCTACGCCACCGGCCGCCAATTGCGGGACAAGCTGGATATGCCCGATATCGCGAGCGATGCCGTTTCGGTTCTGAATAATCGTTCGCTGGTTCTTCCCAAATTGTCTCACCGGGGAGGCGCGGACGACGCCCCCAACGCCTGGCGAAACGTGTTGCGACGTGCAAACGAAATTGGACTGAGCGTCGATCTTGACAGAAAAATAATCGAGGCCAATCCGCAACAGTTGGTGGATCATCCATTCGTATTCCTGCACGGTCGATCGCGGCTGCGACTGAAACCATCGGAACGCGACGCGCTTTCGATGTTTCTGGAAGGTGGCAATCGGGGGTTCGTGTTTGCCGACGCGATCTGTTCCAGCGAAGAGTTTCGTAAGGATTTCGCGTTCGAAATCGGCAAGATCCTGCCGGGCCAGGAACTGCAACCCATTCCACCGAATCACCCAATCTGGACGGATCAATTCGGCGGATTCAATATCGATACCGTGACGATCACCAAACCCGATCGCAGCCAGCCCGGAGGTTATCAGAAAAAGAGCGTGCCACCCCAATTTGAAGGTGTCGAAATCGATGGGCGATTAGTCGTGGTCTTTTCACCGTACGATTTGAGCTGCGCTCTGGAAAACGCGACGGTATCTCAGTGTGAAGGATATACGCGTCAGGACGCCATCCGATTGGCGATGAATGTCCTGCTGTATCGGCTGCAAAGTGACTGATTCCTGGGCATCGATCAGACTTCCATGGACGTAGCCGGGTTGGCCACCGCGGGGGATCCCCCCAATCAACAATGAAAGTAGCCGGATTGGCAACTATTCGGGCTTCTGGAAGTCCCCCAACACTTCTCCCGAATTCTTGCGAATCCGGCTACATGGAATTCTTCCGAGTGCGGCGATAGTGACTGCTGGCGAATATCGGTGCGTTGACTGACACGCCTTGGTTGATGCTGCCTCTGGATCTTCCCCCAATCCCTGACCGGATGGGCAGCCATTGGGGGTCCGTGGAGTATCAAGCCCGTCTGTCAATGGTGAGGCAATCAATCTTCCGAAAGATGCTGCCAATCGAGCCCGATGTCCAAGTTGGTCGCGGAGTGCGTGATCGCGCCAACACTGATCCGATCGACGCCTGTTTCTGCAATCGCGCCAACGGTTTGCAGGTTGACCCCTCCTGACGCTTCCAGCAAGACACCGGGACGAATTTCGTTTCGGATGGCCACTGCCTGCGACAATGACTCCGGTCGCATGTTGTCCAGCAGAACGATATCGGGCGCGGCCGGCAGTGCCATCCTCAGTTGTTCCAGCGTGTCAACTTCGATCTGCACAATCGTCTGTTCGCCATGGGGCAGCGAAGCGGCGTGCGTCTGGACCCATGTTCTAGCCAATTCCACGGCCCGCGACACGGACAACCGATGATCGCGCAGAAAATTACCGTACATTGACAGGTGATTATCCTTGATCATGATGGCGTCAAACAGTCCCATCCGATGGTTTTGGCCGCCGCCGCAGGCGACGGCATGTTTTTCCAGGCGTCGCCAGCCCGGCAGGGTCTTACGCGTATCCAGAATCACCACTTCCGTTCCAACAACTCGTTGAACAAACTCGTGGGTCAACGAACTGATACCCGACAGACGGCAGAAGAAATTCAGGCAGGTCCGTTCGAGCATCAGTATCTGACGGGCGTCGCCGACCAGTGCGGCGATCGGCTGTTTGGCGGTAACGGAATCACCGTCCCGCAGAAATGTCTCCAATCGTAGTTGCGATGAAAATTGATCGATCATCGCCTGGCAAATGGACAAACCACAGAGGATGCCCTCCTGACGAGAAACGAATGTCGCGCGGGCATCCCAGTCTTCGGGCACCAACGCCAGCGTCGTGCAGTCGCGAGCCGTGGACAGATCGTGCCCCCCCAGGTCTTCATCTAACGCCAATTCAGCCAATTTAAGGGCATCGCTGCGGGTTTGTTCATCCAGTTCCATGAGATCGTCCTGTCCTGACTATCGCCTTGAGGTACCGTGTTCCGCCGCCAGGTTTGGGCAAACCGGCAACGCTCGACGGGTGACATGTAAAGCCGGCAACGGCTCCAGCGTACCATTTTGATCCAGAATCGCACCGGGCAGCCAGATCGCGACCCTGAAAACGAAATCGTTTGGTGTTTGGAATGGTGGCCAACCGCCTGCCGAAATCGGATACAGCCGTTTTCCTGATCGCAGCAACGCGATAGACTCATTATCCCCTCGTCATTTCACGCTATCCAATGCTCGACAACGCACCTGTTCGCAGTTTGAAACATGGAAACCTCACCATCGAGGGCTATTCTCGCGCGGCCGTTCAGACATACTGGCGGGTTCCCGAACTGAAGTTGGGCGTCGATCTGGGTGCACATCCGTGGGACTTCATGGGCACGCCTACCTGGTTGATCACGCACTGCCACCTGGATCACATTGCCGCCTTGCCGTTGTACGTTGCGCGTCGGCGCTTGATGAAGATGGCTCCGCCCAAGATCTTGCTGCCGGAATACGCCATGGATTCAGTCCGAAACATGCTGCGCTCCTTCGAAAAACTGGATCGAGGTCGGTTGCCCTGTCAGATGGTCGCCATGCAGCCGGATACGGAATACGAACTTTCCAGAGAACTGGTAGTCAAGGCGCTGAAAACCCAGCACCGAATTCCCAGCCTGGGTTATGTCGTTTTTGACCGTCGCAAGAAACTGAGACCGGAGCTGACCGCATTGTCGGGCGAACAGATTCGAATCCTGAAGGAATCGGGTACGGAGGTAACCTACGAAGTCCGTGTGCCCCTGATCGGCTTTACCGGCGACACCGCGCCGGCTGGTCTGGATCAGAATCCCCTGTTTTACGAGACCCAGGTGCTGGTGACCGAAGTGACCTTTCTGGCACCAGATCATCGCAAACACTTGATTCATAAACACGGCCATATCCACCTGGATGACCTGGTCGATCGTCAGGATCAGTTCAAGAACGAATTGATTATTGCGTCTCATTTGAGTACGCGATACAGCGATCAGCAGGCTCATCGAATCGTCAAGAAACGGCTGCCGGACATGATGGATGGTCGATTTCATCTATGGTGGTAATGCCCTGGGCAAGCCGACGGCGCGCAGGCCGGTTGTCGACTGACTGCCATCGTCCGGGTTCTGACTTCCTGAGACGATGGCGGATGGCGCTGACCACAACCCCAACCCGTTCTGAACCCTCATGATTCGTGCTGATTCTGTGCATCCGTCGTCGACATTCAGTCCATCGGCAAGCCAATCGCGGTCGCTTTATCTGCATGTCCCGTTTTGCCGGCACCGATGTGGCTACTGCAGTTTCACACTGGTGGCAGGACGCGATGACCTGATTGATGCGTACCTTGAGGCCATTGCGACGGAGATTGGCTGGTTGACGTGTCGTCCGCTGATTTCCAGTGTCTATCTGGGAGGTGGTACACCATCCCATCTGAGCGTCGATCAGCTGCGCCGGCTGTTTGAGATCGTGCAAGCCGGTTTCAAGTTTACGGAATCGCCCGAAATTTCGATCGAATGCAATCCCAACGATCTGGATCTGGAGAAAGCCAGCTGCCTGGCCGAATGCGGGGTCAATCGAATCAGCTTTGGCGTACAATCCCTGGACAACCGTAAACTGGAGATGCTTGAACGAGACCATCGGGCAGAAGATGTTTATCGCGCTTTGCAAAATGCGCGGCGGGTTACCGACAACATTTCGCTGGACATGATTTTTGCCGTCAGCCATGAAAACGTGAATGCCTGGCAATCCGATTTGCGTTCCGCCCTGGATTTTTCACCGCCCCATCTTTCCACGTATGAATTGACCATTGAAAAAGGGACTTCGTTCTGGAATCGCCGGTATCACCAGGAGCTGGAAGATATTGATGAGGATCTGCGTGCCGAGATGTACGAAGTCACGATGTCGATGATGGCGGCCCGCGGCTTACGGCACTACGAGATTTCCAGTTTTGCCACTCCTGGTTTCGAGTGTCGCCACAATCAATCGTATTGGAGCGGCGGCGACTATCTGGCCTTTGGACCGGGCGCCAGTCGCTTCGTTGACGGAATTCGAGAAACCAACCACCGCAGCACCACCACGTATTTGAAACGGATCGCGGCCGGACAATCTCCCGTAACCGACCGCGAACAGCTGGATGCCTGGGATTTGGCTGTCGACCGGCTCGTGTTCGGGCTACGGCAAATTGATGGCTTCTCCGTCGCGGGATTTCAAGCGGCGACTGGATTTGATGTCGGGGAGCTGTTGGTTGCGAATTTTCAGGATCTGCTGGATCAGGAACTGATGACCATCAGTGATGGCCAATGTCGGCTGACACCTCGAGGCATCATGCTTTACGACGCGGTGGCCAATCGGGTCATGGTCTCGGGTCCGCGTTAGATGGGCCCGCCCAAAGTGACCCAATTGAGAGCGATAGATCTGGCACAATCTCGAATGCCGTCAAATTCGGCCCCAATCCTACTGGCTGCCTGATATCAGCCCGGAAAGATTGACCCGTCGGCGGAATTGCGGATAATCCTTTCACAGTTTCAGGAGGATCCTTTCCTGCATGCCAGACTGTCGCGGCGGATCCAGGTCTGTAATCTGGAACAAGTGGCAGTTTTGTTGATATTAAACGACGATTGACTCGATCTTTTGGAGATCATGAATGAACAGTAATGCAAATAATCCCTACATGACGCCGTCGTACGAGCTCGATCCGATCGCCTCAGCGGCCGCGACGGACGAACGAGTCCGCTTTATCCGCAATACGTACCTGCATCTGGCAGGTGCCGTATTTGCGTTTGTGATGTTGCAGCTGGTGATGTTCAATCTGTTCCCGCAGGCGATTGAGAAAATGACCGGCGTCATGGTGGGAACGCGGTACGGCTGGTTGATTGTGTTGGGCCTGTTCATGGCCGTCAGCTACATCGCGGAAAAGTGGGCCATGTCCGATACTTCCAAGGGCATGCAGTACGCTGGTCTGGGATTGTTTGTCGTTGCCCAGGCAGTCATTTTCACGCCCATTCTGTACATCGCCAATTTGCATTATCCGGGTGCCATCCAGTCTGCAGGCGTTGTGACGATGATCGTATTTGCCGGTCTGTCGGCGGTGGTCTTGATCACCAAAGCCGATTTTTCATTCATGCGTTACGCGCTGTATCTGGGTGGCATGGCCGCCATGGCCGCCATCGTGGTTTCGTTTTTTGTTTCCGGCGATTTCCTGGGACAATGGTTCACGTGGGCGATGATCGTTCTGGCGAGCGGCTACATCCTGTATCACACATCCAATATTCTTCATCACTACCGCACTGACCAGTATGTGGCAGCGGCCTTGGCACTGTTTTCCTCGGTGGCGCTGCTGTTCTGGTACATCCTGCAGCTATTCATGAGCCGGGACTGATTGCCTGGATTCAGGCCAACAACTCAATGAGCAAACGGTTCATCGATCGTTTGCTTTTTTTTGCGCCTCATGCAGATCGGTCCTTTTACGAGCAGACATTACTTCGTTTTTGGTGCTTTCGCGACGAGCCACAGGCCACTCCCATCGGGGACCCGTTTTGATGCGGATCAGGTCGGCGGTCAGATAACGCGTTGTTGAACAAGCAAACGGCGGACGTCATTCAGGTCAATGTGATTCGTCAAGGACCGGGCGAGGCGGTCACGATCATTCTGTCGCAGCTCATGGTAGAGGAATAAACTCCTCGGTATCCCCAGGCGGAAGACGAAACCGACCATGTTCCCAGTCACCTTCCGCCCAGGCTTCTTTGGCCGCCTCGATACGCTCCAGGCTGGAAGATACGAAATTCCACCAGATAAACCTTGGTCCTTCTAGTGTTTCTCCGCCCAAGGCCATTACTCGTGCGCCTTGCGGGCCAGCCCGAAGTGCGATCTTGTCGCCTGGACGAAATATCAGCATCCGCCCTGCCTCGTAACTCTCCCCGGCAATCTGCACCGCACCCTGCACGATGTAGATACCACGATCCTCGTGATTGTCAGGTAGCGGAATGGTGACTCCCGACGCCAATTGCACATCCGCATAAAACATCTCGGAAAATGTTTTCACCGGTGCGCTCTTACCCCAGGCATTACCCAGGATCAGCCGCACTCGGGTGCCCGCGTCCTCGAATTCCGGCAGTGTTTCCTGCGGAGCATGTTCAAAGCCAGCGTCGACGTCCTCGGCGTCCTGCGGCAGCGCAACCCAGGTTTGGATACCGAACAACGAATGGGGCGCCTTGCGAGTTGCCTCGCTGGTACGTTCGCTATGCGTGACACCGTTTCCTGCGATCATCCAGTTGACGGCCCCGGGATAAATTATCTGATCGTTGCCCAGGCTGTCGCGGTGTTGGAATTCACCCTGAAACAGGTACGTCACCGTAGCCAGACCGATGTGCGGATGGGGACGCACATCGATGCCATCGCCAGTGACGAACTCTGCCGGCCCGGCCTGATCGAAGAAGATGAATGGTCCGACCATCTGACGTTTCGGTGCTGGCAGAGCGCGGCGCACTTCGAATCCGCCCAGATCGCGGGCCCGCGGAATGATCAGTGTCTCGATCGTATCGAGGCTGGTTCTGTCAGGACAAGTCGGGTTGATCGTGGGATTCCAACTCATGGTTTGACCTTCGTTTATTTGGCAAGCTTCTCAATCCGACCGAAAAGATGACCCCCTACATCGCCATGTGCCCAGGTGCCGGCGTACTGGTTCTTTCGCAACAGGACGCGGGCATCAAACGTACCCAGCCCCGGCACAAATAACTGGTTCACGGTAATCACCGGTGTCGATGCGGCCCATTTAACTTCCATCACCAGCGGAACCGTGACGTCGTGGTCGGCATACTTGATCCGTGCGGTAATTTCCCAGAAGTCTTCTTTCGGCAGCTTCTTGACTGAAGTGATGGTGTATTCTTCCGGTTTGGGTAGTCCGGCCTTTTCGTCGCCCGTGATCGTATAACGGCCAATGAACTTCGTATTGGTCAGCGAATTTCTGAATTTCTCGAGGCGACGCTGTCGGTCAGCGTCCACCTCATCGCCGGTATCGGAATCGTCTTCGGCGGAATCTTGCCAGCAGGCACCGGAAGCACCTTGTTCCAGAGTCATGGCGGTTCCGTAAACCGGTGCGGAAATGACTGAGAAGACGATGATGGCCAGGATGGCTTGCATGTTTACAGACATCTTTAAATATCCAGCTTTGACCTGAGTTTTCTGATTAACGTTTGGGACCGATCTTGCCATTCCGTGGCCCACGCTGTCACGCCAGGACCATCGCAACAAACTTCTTCCGGGTCCGTCTCCGATGGAAGAAGTCGACCAACGGCGCAAAAGCGACGTGGAACCAATCGGTCCGCCATCTTAATATATCAGGTTTCCGGCTGATTCCAGTCGTCTTGACCAATCGGTTACCAATCCTGACGATCGCGGGAGCCTGTCAGCGGCGTCCCGTCGACTTATTTTCCGGTGAATTACCAGAGTCACCGGCTACGATTGCTGGGCCGCCGATGCCGGTGTTGATCAAACGACACGCAAACTTTAAGCTACTGCAGTCGATTCGAATTCACTTCTCACGCTTAAAGGAGTCTGCGTGTTTGTTGCGGCATCCACCGATTGCTTTCGGGAACTCGCCCTCGATGATTGCATTGAGAAACTAGTCGATCTGGAATTTTCCAGTGTCGAAATGTCGATCGACGAGAATGGTCACCATATTCGTCCCTCGGAAGTCGTGGCCGACCTGGACAAAGCCATCGTGCGTTGTTCTTCCACCCGTCGTTTGAATGTGGCTGGTTATAACCTGGTCATCAATGCGGAAGGCGACGAGTATCTTTCAACGTTTACCGAATGCTGCAAATTGGCGAAGGCCACGCGCGTGGTCTCTCTGACCGTCCAGTCGGGCGAACATGGAACTCCCTTCAATGAGGAGGTTGAGCGTTTCAAGTCGATGGTGGCGATCGCGGAGAATTATGGAGTTCGCGTGGGCATGCGAAGTCAATATGGGCATCTTTCCGCCGATCCGGATACCGTTTCGGTTATCTGTAAGCATGTCAAAGGACTCGGTCTTTCACTGGATCCGTCGCACTATATTTACAAGCAGGAACGCTCTGCCAATTACGAGAAATTGTTGCCGTTCGTGCAAGCGGTCTATTTGCGGGATTCGACGAAAGACCAATTGCAGGTCCGAGTCGGGCAGGGCATTATTGATTACGGCAAGCTGATTAATCTGCTGCGAAAACAGGGCTATGATCGAGCCCTGGTCGTCGATATCGGCCGTCAGGAAGACGTCGACCATATGGGCGAGATCCGCAAGATGCGATTGCTGCTGGAAAGCCTGTTGATTACCTGATCTTGTCAAATGGCCTTCGTTCGTTTGACCTTCCGATGACCTGTCTTGCTTCCCGGCAGGTCGACCCAGCATTGCCGGCTGATGGATCGCCACCTAAATTGGAACGGTTAATGGTAATCCATGTCCGGGGAAAAGCATGCCCAATTTCACTGTCATCCTGGCCGCCGCTGGCAAGAGTTCCCGATTCCGGGATGAGCATTACCGGAAGCCATTTGCAATTCTGAAACAGAAAGCAGTCTGGCTGCATTCGGCGGAAAAATTCCTGAAGCGAAGCGACGTAAAACAGTTGATTATGGTAATCGCCAAAGCCGATCAGGATACATTCATGTCCAAATTCGGTGCCAACCTGGCCGTATGGGGTATCGATGTGGTTATCGGAGGTCGGGAACGCTGCCACTCCATTGCCAACGCGCTGGAACACGTCGACGATTCCGCCGAATTTGTAGCAATTCACGATGCGGCCAGACCCTGCATTCAAGACGACGATATCGAGTCGGTATTTAACGCAGCGATACAAACCAAAGCCGCGATTCTGGCATCTCCCGTCACCAGCACGTTGAAGCGATCGTCCGACGGTAAGAAGATTGATGAAACGGTCGATCGCAGCTCGCTCTGGCAGGCTTTGACACCTCAGGTTTTCGATCGGCAGATGCTGGTCAGCGCCTATCGACAGATTGGTGATTTCAATCCTACCGACGATGCCCAATTGATGGAGCGTCAAGGCCAACCGGTAACGATGGTTCATGGCAGCCCGCTGAATATCAAAATCACGACCAAGCGTGACCTTGCTTTGGCTGCCGCCTGCCTGCAGGCCGTGCCGGCACCGCGATTTGACGCTCCAATTCATCCGTTTGCAGATGATAATTTGTGGCGTTGAAAGACCAGATGTCCTCGGTATCGCAGTGGGGTCGGCCGTTTTTTTGATTCTGACGGCTGCCAGTTGGGGATCGACATGTTTCGGGATAGGGTGGAGTTTCCCGAAGTTATGCACACCGGGCATCCGTCAATCGGCTTCCCGGATACTGCTGCTTCCCAAACGGCCCAGGACAATGTGGTCCAGAACGTTGATGCCCAGATTATCGCCCGCCTCTTCCAATCGACGGGTAACAGCCCGGTCTTCGCGACTGGGGCTGGGATCACCCGAAGGATGGTTGTGCACGAGGATCAGCGATGAAGCGGCATCCTTGATCGCTGGTCGAAAGACTTCCCGGGGATGGACCAGGCTGGCGTCCAGCGTGCCCACGGAAATCTGGTGGGAATCGATCACGAAATTCTTGGTGTCCAGCGTCACGATATGAAATTCCTCACGATGGCTATCGCTGACCAGTCGCGCGAAGTGCTGTTCACAATAGTCCTTGGCGTCCCTGGTGCCGGAGATTTTGCATCGTGAACGACCCGGATCGTTTGCCTTGGCAACGCGACGCCCCAGCTCGATGCCGGCCATGATCTGGCAATAGGCGGTCTTCGCGACGGCAAAACTGAGCTCCTTCAGTTCCGCCTGGCCCGCGTCGGGAAGTTGGTCCAGGCGATCGCCAAACCGCGTCGCCAGAATTTCTCCCGCCTCCAAAGCAGATTGCCCCGGTCGGCCCGAGCGAATCAGAATCGCAAACAGTTCCGCCAATTTCATTCTCTCGGCACCCACCAATAACAGTCTTTCCCGCGGACGGTCCCGTTCCGGCGAGTCCGTGATCGTTGTTTTCGGTTTTTCCGGCCCGGCCATCTGACTATTCGATTGGAATACAGGTAGTAACAGTGCAGGATCACGTGCTCATTCTCCACGCTCCTTACCCATGTAGCGGATTCAACGTTCCACATCTATCGGGTGAATCTGATTCTTGCCGGCGTTTTTCGATTCGTAAAGTGCCTGATCGGCCTGATGCAGTAGCGTGTGACCATGACGTTCGTGATTTCCGGACCAGGCCAAGCCAATACTGACCGTTAGAGTCGGATGTTCATCCAGAAAATGAGTCTGCTCAATCGCGGCGCGAAACGTTTCGAAGCGATCCCAGGCCCGTGCGCGGTCGTCAAAGCCAACGATCACGCCAAATTCCTCACCGCCCAGTCTGGCCGTGCAGATTGCATCGCTGAAGGCCTGCAACAGCAACTCCGCGACGAATCGAATGGCGGCGTCACCTAGTAGATGACCGAATCGGTCGTTGATCGACTTGAAGTCGTCGACATCGATCACCGCCACGCAGACGCGGGCATCGCGATGGGACTCCAGCAGCTTCTGAAACTGACGGCGATTGCTCAAACCGGAAAGAAAGTCCGTCGTCGCCTGCTTCTCGAGACGGCTGACCGTCTGTTTCTGTCGGTGAATATTCTTCAGCGTTAACTCAGTCCAATACGATTCATCGACCTGTAGCTCAGCGCGGCGAAATTCGATCCAGACGCGCCTGTCGTGCGAAAGCTGGATTTCCTTCTCGCCTTGATCGTCAGTCAAATCCAGTATCTCGATCATTGCTTGTGCGACTGACGCAATGGTCACGTCGATCAGGCGGTGGTCTTGGCAGGCATGTGGCAGACTTAACAGCGACCTGGCAGCTCGATTGGCATACCGCACGCGTGCCGTGCGGTCCAGGATCACAATCGCGTCGGCCAATTGCTCGACAACCTGGTAAAAAATCGCGGGGGGTAGCATGGTATCTTGCCCAAGGAAAGCGGCAGCAGGCGTGTGAACCGGGTTTGCCAGCATGCTGGCAGCGTTCATCTTCTAACGCCCGACAATAATCGCTATATCGTGCTGTTCAATTTCTGCGTCCGCTTCCTTGAAATTGATGGAAACACCAACAATCGATCATCATGAATTCTGAAACTAACGCAACGCTGTACCCGACAACACCGGTCTTTGTGATTTCTTCCGGCCGCGCCGCCGAGGAGTTTCGTTGCAGCTTCTGCGAATCCCCGCTATTTCATCAGCCCAGCACCCGATTTGAGACGAATCTGCCGTCTTTTCTTTCGCATTTCAGTCGAGTTGCCGCCAACCAGTCGGCCATCGATGGCAGTCGTTGTGAACCCCGATTTGCCGCGTTGGATTCCTGGTTCGCCGGTATCCTGACCAATCAATCACGTTACACGCTGATCAGCATGGAATACGATTCAATCAGCCGTATGCCGCAGGATGGCCGCGACGAAGATCAGGTTCCCTTGTTCATCCGCTGGCTGGTCGAAAACCGTTTTCCGACGATCCATGTGGTGGGCAACAACCCTCTGGACTGTTTCGTTGAACGCATTCTGTCCGAAACCAACGATGCGGAAACGGTCAATCCCGATGAAGAATTGGCCGCTTTCGCTTTGCAGCAGATCAGCCAGATGAAAAGCGAAGGCAGCCGGTTCCGGGAATGGTTGGCCGACGGTTGCTTGTTGGAAATCAGCTATCCAGCGCTGTTCAATCCGATGGGAGCCATCTCCCGAATGGTGCTGCTTAAACTCAGCCATTTTCTGGAGGTCGATCCTGGCCAGTTTAAAACGGGTGCGATCTGTCGGCGATTGGATCACGGCCGCAATCAGGCCTTCTGGCGAATGAAGCGGCAACTGAGACCGGTTTTGACGAGAGCAGGCTACGAGAAACTGTTCGACTTGCCCAAAGCGGCTTGAAAATAATTTGCGGCACAAGAAACCGACTGCGATCCTTGAGGTTCCGTTTGCCGTTGCTTTCGGCGATGTTCTGCGGAATCGTTTGTCCCGCGCTTAACCTCCGATCGCGAGCATGGCGATAACAACGGGGCAGGGGGGGAATCAATGGGAAATACCCCCGAAGGTTATTTGCCGGTAATTGAATCCCGTCCCCGGAGGCCCCAGAGACGTTTTGAGAGCCTGTTAATTCTGGTTTTCACCCTCCGATGAATCCTTGTCCGAATCGCCTGACGCGGTTTCTGATTCTTCAAAATCACCGGCGGTGATAATGACCAGATTCTCTTTCTTCAGGTACTGCTTGTAGGCGTTGTCAACCTGTTCCTTGCTTAGTTCGGAAATCCGCAGATCGCTTTCCTTCTGATAATCCATGGTGCGATCGTTGATCAGATTGTTCAGTAACATGCGTGCCAGGCCGCGATCCTGAGCCCGTCGGCCTTGCCGGGTCTTCAGGAAGCTGGCCTTCGCTTTTTCCAGTTCTTCTCCTGTGACGCCGCTCTCGACAAACCGAGTCAATTCTTCGTCGATGGTAGCCACCACTTTTTCGGTGTTCCTGGGATTGGAAATGGCAAACATCATGAACATGCCGCGTGGGTCCTGGGCGTCCGCCATGAATTGTGAACCGACGCCGTAGGACAGGCCGTCCTGCTTGCGGACACGATCCGCCAGGCGAGACGCAAGTGGTCCGCCACCCAGAATGTAGTTCCCCACCAGCATTGGTTCGTAATCAACGTCGTCATCGCGCATGGGGATTGCCAGGCCGGCGATGTAGATGGCGTTTTGCTTATCCGGCGTCATGATGATCTCACGTCCCCCTGCCACACCGGTCACGGCAGGACGTTCGATACGCTGATAATTCAAATCCGATCGCCAGTCGGCAAAGATCGCTTCCAGTCGTTCCGCGGCATCGTCAGCATCAAAGTCGCCAACGATCGCGATCTCGCCATGTTGCCCATTCAGGTAGTCTTTGTGAATCTGCCGAACGTCGTCGATATCGACCGCTTTCAACCGCTCAATGCTCTCTTCAATCGTCGGCGAGTAGCGGACATCGTCGGCGGGATAGGGCGATGTCTGGCGGCTGAATTCGTTCACCGCCAGTCCCTGCGGATCGGATTGCATGGATTCCATCCGATTTATCATTTGGCGTCGAACGACATCCAGTTCTTTTTCTTCGAGCAACGGTTCACGCAGCGCCTGTTTCAGCAATTCCAGCGCCTGGTCGAAGTTTTCACGTTTGGTTTGCAGGCCGAAATTCAGCGTGCCCGCTTCAGCGGAAAACGTCAACGTCGCACTCAATTCGTCCAGTCGATCCTTGAATTCCTGGAAAGTCATCTGCTGAGTGCCCCTCGATAGCACGCTGGACATCAATCGCACCGCCGCGACCTTCCCTTTCAGGTTTTCCTGATCGCCAAAGTGAATCTGGCCGACCAGATTGACGCGTTCACCGCGGGTTTTTTTTGGCAACATCGCATATTGGATGCCCGATGCCAGTTCACCGCGGATTGTGCGGCGTTCGATTTCGTCGGGATTGGGTTCGAATTCCTCGCCCTCCGACATTTTTTCGCGACCACGATAACCGGCCAGGGCTTTGTTCAAGTCCGGTTTGGAGGGAAGCGTGGAGCGCACGGGATTCTCAGTCGGTTGAAAGATGCCAACCGTTCGATTGCTGGGTATCAGGTAGGCTCTTGCAACGCGCAGCACATCTTGGGGTTTCACTTTCTCCAATCGATCCCGATGCAGAAAGTAAAGTCTCCAGTCGCCATAGGCTCGCCATTCGCTCAAATTCAGTGCAAAGGATTCACTGTTGGCAAACTGTTGTTCGCGCCGTTTCAAAATCTGGTTGATGGCTCGTTTAACCGTTTCATCGTTGATACTGTCTTCGCTCAGGTTCTCCAAAGTGCTCAGCAGCGTTTCTTTCGATTTCTCGATATCCACGTCCACGGGTACGTCCGCACCTGCCAGCAGCATGCCGGGGTCATGACCGGCAACGACCGTGGCGGTGGTACTGGCGGCGAGTTCGGTTTTGACGAGATTCTGGTATAGCGGCCCGGAGGGGACGTCGCCGACGATGCGCCCCAGAACCTGCAGGGCTGCGTAATCCGGATCGGCGGCCGAAACTACGTGGTAAGCGGCTCCGACCAGTTGTGTGTCACCCACGCGACGCAGGTAAACCACTCGTTCTCCGTCCTGAGCCGGTTCCTCCGTATAGGTCCTGGGAAGTTCCCGATCAGGTACTTCCAGCGAACCAAAGTGCTTCTCCAGCAGCTTCAGCGCTTTTTCACGATCGAATTTTCCGGCCAAGACCACCATGATGTTATCGGGCTGATAAAACTTCTTGTAGAACTGTCGCAGATTCATCACCGGCACCCGCATGATGTCCGTACGGTTGCCGATGGTCGACTTGCCGTAGTTGTGCCATTCGTAGGCGGTCGCCAACATGCGTTGGAACAGGATACCTTGCGGGTTGTTCTCGTTGGCTTCAAATTCACTGCGCACCACGGTCATTTCCGATGCCAGGTCTTCGGATCGAATCAATGAATTGACCAGTCGGTCGGCCTCCATATCGATCGCAAATTCGAGATTCTCATCACTGGTTGGCAAGGTTTCATAGTAGTTCGTGCGATCGTACGACGTGGTACCATTGAGGTTCAGCACGCCGCGTTCTTTCAGCAGGGCCGGGATGTCCTGATGGCGAGCCGTTCCTTTGAACAGCATGTGTTCAAGCAAGTGGGCCATGCCGGTTTCGCCATAGCCTTCGTGTCGCGACCCAACCAGTACGGTCACGTTGATCGTGAACTGCGGTTTGGAATTGTCGGGAAAAAGCAGAACCTGAACACCATTGCTTAGTCTGTATTCGCTAATCCCTTCGATTTCGGTCACCTTCTCCACTCCATTTGGCAATGGTTGATCGGATTGAACGGCCGACGCACGCCCTACCAGCACCGAAGTGACCATCAAGACGGCGTATACAAACGTTGGCTTGGCGATATTGACTCGCAGCGACTGGGAAGTTGTCATAGACTTTCTCTTGAGGGAAGGATCGATTTTCGCGCGACTATCCGTTGCAATGGAAAATGGTTTATCCGATTATTGCCGTGCGGACATCCAATTGCGACGGGTGCATTTCCAGAAGGCCTGATTGTAACGCGACAATAATCTCACCGTAAGGCTCCACGCATGCAAACGAGACCGCCAAGATGAAGGATCGAGATATGGAATCAGCGGAACCAGCTGCCTTCAGTCCACACCTGGCCGATCAGTTATCCCAGTTGATTCGGCACCGCCGGACCACCAAGGTAATGGCTAATGTTGATTCGCCGGTAGCGATCTCGGACTCGGATGCTGCCCAACTGAATACCAAGGTCCTGGACGCGATCGCCGATGCGGGATTCGCGCCCTTTCACTACGATCGCAAGTCCGATGGTCTGGCCGAGCCTTGGCGTTTTTACGTGCTCTGGCATCAGGATTGTCGAAGGCTGAGCCGCCTGCTGCCGATCTGGTGTCCCGATCTCAAGCCGGGAAACAAGCTGCCATCCATGCTGGCGGCCTGCGGTGCGTTGATCCTGGTGAATTGGTTGCCTCAGTTCGCGGCGGACGCGGAAAGCCTGCACCAGACTCAAATCAACGAAGAACATCTGGCGGCGACCGCCGCGGCCATCCAGGTTGTGCTGCTGAAATTGACGGCAGAGAACCTGAGAACTTACTGGTCCAGCGGTGGACAACTGGGGAGCTCTGAGGTGTTCGAGAAGCTGGGAATCCATGGGGGCGAAAAACTTCTGGCGGCGGTGTTTGTTAATGGCCATACGGCCAATGACGTTGAATTGATCGGGGGAAAAAACCGGAATCGTCGGTCACCCGCCGTTGACTGGACCCGGGTGTTGTCGGTGGAGCCATCGGATCATGGATGAAAAAATGATGGGGCGATTGGCGTGGGTGCTGCCGTGGTGTTTGACGGTCGCTTTGTTGCCGGCGTCGGTTGTCGCCGACCAACCCAACCTGGTGATTTTGTACGCTGACGATGCAGGTTACGCGGATTTCGGTTTTCAGCCGCAGGTCGCCGAAGACATGCGGGACCTGACCCCGCACATCGACACCATCTGCCGTGATGGAGCACGATTCAGTAACGCCTACATGGCAGGCTGCGTCTGTTCCCCGTCTCGAGCCGCGTTGATGACAGGGCGTTATCAGAGTCGCTTCGGATTCGATAATAATTTGCCGCCAGGCACCCCAAGTGGACTGCCTTTAAAGGAAACGTTTGTTTCGAAGCGTCTGCAGCAATTCGGCTACCGGACGGCCTTGATTGGCAAATGGCACCTGGGATATCCGGCCAGGTTCCAACCCAACCAGCGGGGCTGGGACTGGTTCTACGGATGCCTGCAGGGTTCCCGCAGTTACTTTCCAATCGAAAAGCCGCACCGACATCGCGTCTTTTTGGAAGATGATCGGCCGACTCCGGAAGAGGGCTATATTACCGACCGCATTGGCGATGCGGCCTGCCAGTTCATCGACCGCAACCGAGACCAGCCCTTCTTTCTGTTTGTTTCGTTTACGGCACCTCACGGTCCACTGCAACCGAAACCGGATGTTCTGGAGCGGGTTTCCCACATTCGTCAGGCAAAACGAAGGAAGTACGCCGGATTGATCGTCTCGTTGGACGACAACGTGGGCAAAATCCTGGCGGCCGTGGATCGGAATCGACTGCGCGAGAACACGGTCGTGCTGTTTACCAACGATAATGGAGGGCAGACGCAGACGGGCGCGGTCAATGATCCCTTACGTGGCCGCAAGGGAATGCTGTTTGAAGGAGGAATCCGCGTGCCGTGGGTCATGCGTTGGCCGAAAAGCATTCAAGCCGGTTCCGTCGTCGACGATCCGGTCATCGCCATCGATATTTTACCCACGATGATTGCGGCGGCCGGTGGCAGGGTCGATACAGACTGGCAACTGGATGGCGTCAATCTATTGCCACGATTGACCGGGCGACAGGACGAACTCGAGCCCCGCTCGTTATATTGGCGGACGGGCGGAACCGACGGTACCTACGCGATCCGGGACGGCCACTGGAAGATGATTGTGGAAAGGTCGGGCGATCGCCGCCGCCTGCTGTTTGACCTGTCTGTCGACATCGGTGAATCGAAGAATGTGGCATCCGATCATCCCGATCGGGTGCAGAAGTTGCAGGAAAAGCTCGATCGTTGGGCGTCCGGACTGGTCCGGCCGCAGTGGGGCCCCGGTTCCCGCTCGGAAAGAAATTCGAAACGGCGAGATCGCTCCTCTGGCCGGGGCTGATCGCGTTCGATGCTTGGTAAGACGTTACGTTTCCGCATGACGTTTCGCCCGCAATGCGGGTTGGCCCGGAGCGCCTAACATTTGAATCGGATTGTCCGAATTTTACGGATCAGAAAATACTGGCAAGATTTTCGGCCAGAATATCAATAAAGGATCACGGTTGGGATTCGTGCGGGCTTAAACGGCTCAGCATAGCCGGACGGTCTGGATGGTGGACGCTGCATGATCCAGACGGTTGTCGGGTGTCGGGTGTTCGGCCGCTTCAACGGACTTGTATTGTGCTGAAGGATTGGCATGGGATTTCCCTGAACAGGAAGCTGATCCATGTCTACCGAAGACAAACCCTGGGTGCTGGTGGCGGACCATGATCCGAGTGCATTGACTGAGTCGATGAGGATTTTGGGTCCAGATGATTTCAATATCGTGACGGCAGTCTGCCGGGAGTCGGCTCTGTCAGTTGCTCGTCAGGTCCAGCTGGACCTGATTTTGTGCGACTGGACTTTGGTTGCGAACGGGGGCAAGCCAAACCTGATCGATGAGATACATGAAATACCGCAGCGCGCGGACGTGCCGGTCATCTTCACTTCGCAGGGGCAGGAGAGTGGTGTTATCCGGCGTCAGCACGATTTCGGCGGTGCCTACCATATCCAGAAACCATTCGAGCCTGCGGTATTGATTTCACTTGTCGAAAGATCCCTGTGGATGCCGCACCTGGTGCAAACGCACATCCATCGCCCCCATTTTCAAATCAGGCCGGCCATTCCATTGACGGCCCACGTATCCACCGATTCCATGTGGACCGCAACAACCAATCCGATCGGTGGTTGACACTTGTTGGGACCGCACGCCAGAGTGCGATTTCGCCCGCTTGTGATGACTACTACCCGCAATTACTATGAGAACGCCGCTGGCAACGCCATGCAATTTGAACCGAAATCAGTCATGGTGTACTCACAACTTGAATCGTCTCCCCGTTTGAAACAGGAATCAGCATGGCGGCAATGAAAATTGGAGTACCACGGGAAGGATCCGCCGGCGAGCGACGGGTTGCGGCAACCCCGGGTTCGGTCCGACGGCTGAAGAACCTGGGCTATGACGTGGTCGTGGAAGCCGGTGCCGGAATCGATGCTTCGTTTCCAGACGATCAGTACCAAGACGCTGGCGCGACGATCGCAAACGATGCGGAAGCGGTTTGGTCCGAAAGTCAGATCGTAATCAAGGTCGACCCTCCCGACCCGAATGAAATCGCGTCGGCCAAGCCCGGTTCGAATCTGATCAGTTTCATCTGGCCGGCCCGGCATGAGAAACTCGTGGACCAGTTGAACAAGAAACGGATCACGACATTGGCGATGGACTGCGTGCCACGGATCTCGCGAGCTCAGAAGCTTGACGCGCTCAGCTCCATGGCCAACATTGCCGGCTATCGAGCGGTTGTAGAAGCCGCCAACGAATTCGGCAGTTTCTTCACCGGCCAGATTACCGCGGCAGGCAAGGTGCCTCCCGCCAAGGTCCTGGTGATTGGGGCAGGGGTGGCGGGGCTTTCGGCCATTGGAACGGCCGGTTGCCTGGGCGCGATTGTCCGTGCCTTCGATACGCGTTTGGCCGTCAAGGATCAGGTCAAGAGCATGGGTGCGGAATTCCTGGAATTGGAATTCGACGAAACGGGCGAAGGCGAAGGAGGATACGCCAAGACGATGAGCAATGAGTTTATCGCGGCGGAAATGGCACTGTTTGCGGAACAGGCCAAAGAGGTCGACATCATCGTTACCACGGCCCTGATTCCGGGTAAACCGGCACCGAAACTGATCACTCGGGAAATGGTCGAAAGCATGAAGCCCGGCAGCGTGATCGTTGATCTGGCCGCCGAACAGGGGGGCAATTGCGAATTGACTCAGCCCGGCAAGAAAGTCGTCGAAGACGGCGTGACCATCATCGGCTACACCGATTTGCCCAGTCGACTGCCAACGCAGGCCTCGACGCTATACGCCAACAATATCGTCAACCTGATCACCGATATGACACCGGACAAGGATGGCCAGCTGATTGTCAATGTTGACGATGAGGTCGTTCGCGGTTCGTTGGTCACACATGAGGGCGAAGTGACCTGGCCGCCTCCAAAAATTTCGGTGCCATCACCGGCCAAACCGAAGGTGGTGGCGAAGTCGCCGGAAACGCCGACGGCGCAGGTGGCGGGACCGGCGGCCAGTGCGGACAAGTCCGTCTTGGCGCTGGATACGAAGCTGTTAACCACCGTCGCCACGGCACTGGCGGCGGGGGCGCTGCTGTTGCTGATTGGTTGGGGCGTACCGGCGAAATCCGATTTCGTATCGCATCTGACCGTTTTTGTGTTGTCCTGTTTTGTCGGCTACCAGGTTATCTGGAACGTGACACCCGCGTTGCATACGCCGCTGATGAGCGTCACCAATGCCATCAGTGGGATCATCATCATCGGTGGGATGCTGCAGATCATAACGCCCGCCTACTCCATCGCGGCCCTGCTGGCAGTGCTGGCGGTGTTGATCGCGATGATCAATGTCGCCGGGGGATTCTTTGTAACCCACCGCATGCTCGGCATGTTCAGAAAGCAGGACTGAGATGGTCAACAGCATCCCCACCATGGCCTGGCTGGTCGCCGGCGTCTGTTTTATTCTCAGCCTGAGCGGCCTCAGTCAACACGAGACGTCCCGCCGCGGTAACATCCTGGGCATCATCGGAATGGTCATCGCCATTCTGGCCGCTTTATTCAGTGGGCTGATCGGACATGTCGAACACCAGACGATGGTGGACGGCGTCATGCAGCCTCATGTTATCAATCAGGGAGCGGGTTGGGGCGGATATACTCTTCTGGTGTTGGCTCTGGTCGTGGGCGGTGGGTTCGGTATTTATCTGGCGCAACGCGTCGAGATGACGGAAATGCCACAGCTGGTCGCCATTCTGCACAGTTTTGTCGGGTTGGCGGCGGTGCTGGTCGGGATCAGCAACCATTTCATCCATTGGGAGCCGGAAAACGCCGCCGATACCATCCACCGGATCGAGGTCTTTCTGGGCGTGATTATCGGAGGCTACACGTTTGCCGGTTCGGTAATTGCATTCGGAAAACTGGATGGACGGATCAATTCTACACCGTTGATTATTCCCCATCGTCACCTGGTTAACCTGGCCATGGCGATTGCGACCGTCTTGTTGTTGTTCTGGTATGTTTCAGCGACCGCACCCCTTGGAACGATTCCACTGTTGTTGGGAGCGATTATCTCCTGCGTACTTGGCTGGCACATGATCATGGCGATTGGGGGCGCCGATATGCCCGTCGTGGTGTCGATGCTGAACAGCTACAGTGGATGGTCGGCCGCGGCCATTGGTTTTCTTCTGCCGAACGATCTGTTAATTGTCACCGGTGCGCTGGTGGGCAGCAGCGGGGCGATCCTGAGTTACATCATGTGTCACGCCATGAATCGCTCCTTTGTCAGCGTCATTCTGGGAGGATTTGGTGAGGGAACGTCGGGTGCGATCCGGGCGGATGATGGGGTGGAACGGACGTATCACACCACCTCCGCGGAAGAGACCGCCCGCTGGCTGCTGGATTCGGATCAGGTAATCGTGGTTCCCGGCTACGGCATGGCGGTGGCCCAGGCGCAACACAGTGTCCGGGAAATTTGTGAGGCGCTCAAGGAACAAGGCGTGACGACGCGTTTTGCCATTCACCCGGTGGCCGGGCGCTTGCCGGGACATATGAATGTGTTGCTGGCGGAGGCCAAGGTGCCCTACGACATCGTGCTGGAAATGGATGAAATCAATGACGATTTTGCCGATACCCAAACGGTGCTCGTGATCGGAGCCAACGATATTGTGAATCCGGGTGCGCTGGATGATGAATCGAGCCCGATTTACGGCATGCCGGTGCTGGAATGCTGGAACGCCGATCACACCGTGGTATTGAAACGCAGTATGGGCACCGGTTATTCCGGTGTCGACAATCCGCTGTTTTACCTGGACAACACGGCCATGCTGTTTGGTGACGCCAAGACCAGTGTCGACGACATACTGCAAGCGATTCGGGAGGCGTCATGATCGTGATGATCACGCTGGTGCTGTGTCGGATTGGCATGGCGATCGGACAACGCTGGCTACGCGTCTTCGATATTGTCGGGCAACGTTGACCCTGACTGCTGGGACGCTTGGTTCGAAATGTTCGGTCACGGTTGAAATCGTCACCGAACCAGAATCTGACGCGTCCTTGGGCGGTTGAGGCTCCTGCCGAAACAAGATTCCCTTCAAGGCTTATCCGCCGTAGTTCCGGGGTCGGTTTCTGGCAATTCCCGCAAGCGGTGACGATGTCTTGTTTTTCGTTCCGGGGTGTAATGCCACCATTTCCGGGGTGGATTGCCATTCATGAAGTCGATGGTGGCCATGAATACGTCCAGCACGCAGGGATCGTGCCGCACGCCGTCACGCCGGCATAGCTGTTCGTACAAATGCCAGGGATCCTGTCCGATCAACTGCTGAGGCTCGGTCAGATCCAAACGGTGAAAGTCATCAGCCGTGGCCGGTCCGACATTGACGATTTGCTGGAAATGGCGAATCGACTCTCGCGGCGTATGATGGTCAGCTTTGTTCATCGGAATTCTTCCATTGGACCCGAGTGCCAGTAACGACCGTATGATTGTAGCCTCGTGATGGTCGCCCCGGTTAGAATGGAGGTCGCCTTCAGCGTCAGTTTGCTTTCCATCTGCTTGGCGAATAAAGCCAATGATTCGAAATTCACGCCGGTACGTTCCGGCAGAGGTTGATAATGAATCCCGCTGAATTCAGCCCGCAGTACGTTGACGCCGTGGCGGCGGCACGGTGGAGTTATTGGCTGTTCCCTCTTTTTTTACTGGCCCCGTTTCTGGCCATGCTTTGCCGATGGCATCGACTGAATATCTGGCTGACGTTGGTGGTCATGATGATGGCGACCGTAGGAATCTGGTTTAGCCTCTGGTGCTACTCGGAAGGGATCTGGACGGCCATGGAAAACAACGCCACCACGGCCGCCGAAATGGATGAAGTGACCTCGGATACCGGGCGAGTGCTCGGTCCTTTCCTGGTGGGTGCCCCTTTTTCGATGGTCTATTCATTCGCCAGTTATCTGATCGTATGGTCAGGGCACTGGCTCGCAAGTCGCGTGCGATCTCATGAACGCGTCAGAATGGCTGGATAATCATGGCGACTGAAATTGAGAGGAAGTTTCTGGTAACGGGAACCCCATGGAAGACACATGCTCCAACCCATTATTGTCAAGGCTACCTGAATCGCGACCAGCACCGGACCGTCCGCGTGCGAATCGCTGGCGACCAGGGCTGGTTCACGGTCAAGAGTCTGGCGAGTGGCATGACTCGGTTGGAATTCGAATACGAGATACCCGTCGACGACGCGCAGCAGATGTTGAAATTGTGTGAGCCCTCGTTGATCGAGAAATTCCGGTACGTCGTACCGTATGCCGGCATGCAGTGGGAGATCGATGAATTTCACGGCGAGAATGAAGGTCTGGTCGTGGCCGAAATCGAATTGGCATCCGAAACCCAGTCGTTTGAAATGCCAGACTGGGTTGGCGAGGAGGTGACCCACGATCCACGCTATTACAACGCCAATCTGTCGCTGATACCGTATCAACGGTGGAACGATACGCAGCGGGATGTATCGCCCAGGAGGGCAACGTAACTCGGTCGTGCCTGAGTTGCCGGGGCCGCGACTTAGATTTTCAGAGTCAACATTTCGCCAGCCCGCAGGTCGCCATCGGCGTTGTCAATCACCAGTTTGATTTCCACCGTACCGCTTTGCGCTTCGGTCCGAACGCCAATGCTGTACACTGTACCGATGACCTTTTCACCACTGTATAATTCCAGTTCAAATTGTCGTCCGGGTTCGAACGCACCGACCTGCGAACTGGGAACGTTGAAGCGGGCCAACAAGCGGTCGATCTGGATCAGGCTGACGACTTCCGGATGCAAGGGTGACAGAAACTCTCCCTCTCGGCGATGAACCTTGGAAACCACGCCCGCAAACGGTGCGTGAATGGTTCGGCGTTGTAACTGGATTAACGCCCGCTGATGCTCGATTTTGCGAACCTGCAGGTCCTCTCGAGCTGACAACAATCGGGCGTTTGCGATAGATAATTCCATATCGCTTCGCAGCAGTTCGCTGTCCGTGGCATGCCCCTTATTCAACAGTTCCTTGATGCGGTTGTTGATGGCCAATCGTTTCTGATAGGTTTCCTGCGCCGCTTTCAGCTGACTGGTCGATTCGGCCAGATGCCTGGCGATCTCAACCTGAATTTCCTGGACGCTGGTGTCGAGTTTGCAGACGATGGCATTTTTTTCGATGAAATCACCTTCCTCCACATGCAACGAAGCGATGGCGCCTGATTCGTCGCTGGAGAGCTCGATCGATCGAAAGGGCTCAGTGAATCCTTCAACTTGTCCGTCTGCGACGGCGGTGACAATCAAGGTTGCCACGCATAGTCCCAGCAAACAGAGGGCGAAGCGTCGACTGTAGAACGGACAGGCGAACGAAAAATCGGCATTCATGATTCTGTTTTCGAGTTGGGCAGACGTGAGGCGGGCTTTTTCTCAAATGTAGGTCAAGAAACGAAGTTTGGTTATCATCGCGCACGACGGACGGAGCATAATCCGGGCGATACAATCGGCATCTCCGGAAAGTTGTTCGTTTCCGTTACATCTCGACCGACCAACATCCGGGTATCTGTCGATATGCGTAGTCGGACCATTGGGTGTTGCTCGGAGTTTTTTTCGGGAGGTCGAGGCTCCCGCCGAGACAAAACTCACGGTACTCAGTACCCAATCCTCAGTACGCAGTACCCATTACTCAATACCCAGTCCGATGGACGATTTGGGAGAAAGCCATTTCGCGAGACAGAACGGGCCGGGACGTTGTCAAAACCACCGCACTAACGACCGCGGCTGGGCAGCATGGACTGGATCGGCGGCTGGCCGTCCGCTGTGGCTTCCTGATACAGACGCAAATCCGGTTCGCCACAATCGTCACTGCGGTCGAAGCAGACCCGCTTGTGCTGTAACAGCGTTCCTGTGGACCGGTTGAGTGCGATCGAAGAAATCTGCAGTTCCAGAACCGCCTGGGCGTAAACGCTTTCTGCCGACGTCAGCCGCTCCTGAGAATCCAGTAACTGGTCGAGCAACGTTGTCGGCGATTGGCCATCGGCCAGATCACCCTCAATCAACGCAAAGGTTTCAAAGCGCTGTTCCTGCTGCTGCAAGTCCTGGCGAGCGGCTTCGATCGATGAGTAGGCGGCCTGCAATGTGTGGTAGGCCGATTTGACACGCCGCCAGGCGATTTGGGATTCGGCGATCACTCGCTGAACGTTCTCGCGGTATTCCTGTTCCAGTTTCCTCAGTTGCAATTGACTTTGGCACAGCCGACTCTTGGCCGCGCGATTGCGGTAAGGTATCTCAAATTCCAGGCCGACCGAGTAGCCGGGAGTGGAATTGTTGAATTGTTCGACCCAGGCCTGGCCGATATCCGATTCCCCCTCCAGACCCGCGACGTATGTTCCCAGCAACATGGTCAGGTCCGGCAGGATTTCGTTCAGACTGATGTCCTTCTGCAGCGCGGCGATCCGCGTTCGGTTGGCCGCCTCTCGAATTTCGGGACGATTTTCCAAAGCCGTGTAAACAACACGATCCAACGGGATGTCCAGATCGCAGGCGACAGGATGTTCGACCGGAAGCAGCTCTACGTTTTGCTTGCTCAGCCAGTCTTCCTCTCCAGCCAACTGTCGGATTCTGGTTTCGGCGTCACGGACATCGCGAAAGGCATTTGCCAGATCAGTTTTCCGGGACTGTACGGCGGCTCGAGCGCGGGCAATCTGGCTGGGCAACGAGTCCAGGTTCTTGCGTTGAATCAGTGTTTCCAGGATCCGCTGCCCCCGGTCTACATTTCGTCGTTTCTGCAGAAAATTGCTGCGGTCGTAATACAGTTGCCAGTAGGCCGACAGCACGCGTTGTAACTCGTCCTGCAATTCCGCGGAAAAGACCTCCCAGGCCACTTCGCCGGCGGATTGGGCGATCAGAATCTGGATGCGGTTGAAGTATTTACCCCCTCCGCGAAGGACGGGCTGCGAGACATTGATGGCCAGCGTGGCCGTTCCCTGATCCTGTGGCACAAAGAACTGCGAATTGTTGTTTTGAAAACCGATTCTCTGGCCAATTTCGAACTCGGCACCGGTTCTCAGTTTCCGTCGGATTCCGCTGTTGGATGTGAAGATATGGTCTTGCAGGAACTCCAGGCCCGGCCCCACCGTTAGCGAATTGCCCACCGGGTCGGTTCGATCCTCAAATAGATTTCTGGTAAAGAAAGCGGGATCGAAGTCGGCGTCGGCTTCGATAACCTGCAATTCCCGGATCAGCGGATCCTTGCTGATCGCCAGGATCCGGGGAGAGGAATACAGTGACATGTGAAGCAGTTCATCGGAGGTCGTTGTTTCCGATTGATGATCCGGCATGAACGGTCGCACCACGTTGCCCGTCCACCAGATCAATTCGGATTCCGGCAGATCGGAGGGCGAACCGCCCGGAGTCTGAGTAATGTAGTCGATTGGATCGGTAGGGATAACTTCGGTGCTGAATGGGTTGGGCTGCGACGGTTTCCGGGATTCAGCAGGAAGAGAATACTTCGGCTGCCGACGGGGAGGTGGTAACGTCGCGTCATCGACGATAATTTCCTCCTGGGCATCCGGCGGCAGACCGGCCGCTCGCGACACGAAATCCTGGCTGGGCAACTTGGCAATCGCTTGTCGTTTGCGCTTGGCCAGCTGTTTTGGACTGCGCCGCGTAAAGACTCTCTGATCTTCCTCGAAGTGACGGATGTCGGCGGCCGTTGCCGGCGGAGCCTCGGAATGGTGCTCGAATGTGTTGTTTTTCTGCCATCCGCCGGAGGAACCGGTTTGAGCGCACACCAACAGTGGGATGTGGATCAGCCATAAACTGATCAAACCCGCCATGGCTCGTATGGTGACAATCACTCAGGTAACTCCATTGGGCCGCGTCGGTTAGCGACGTCCAGCGGCCGGAAACACACCTTGGATTTCGATGAGTATTGGCAAAACGCCAGGTTCCAGCGCGCACCGTGGGGCGGTAACTTATCCGCCCTATTCTGATCGTATCGGTTGTTCCGACTGGGTAACCTTTGCGAATTTTGCCAGTTGTTGTACGAACCACCCAATTGACCAGCACGGCGTATTGCGGAGTCGTGGTGATCTGGTCGGCTGATAGCGCGAATCGTTGAGGTGTAGCGTCTTTTCGATCCCATCGAACAAGAAAATGAGTGTGGCAGACGCTCCACGTCCCTGCGACTCGCTCTAGACGACCACCGGGGCAAGCCCTGACGGTGGGCTGCTATCGTAACGTGATGGCATGCCAGATCCAGCCTCGCCCAAGGCTCAGTGTTTCCCAGAAAGGGCAGTGAGCTTTGCGGGCAGCCTGCTGGTTCGCAAACGAAGGCGAAGTGAGTGGTGAAACCGAACACCGTTGCATTGGGCTGTTATGGATATCGATCCGCGGCACTTGGTTCGCAGGTGGGAACCGTTGAGTTGAAGGCGACGGTCGGGATGGATGGAACTTCTCGAGCGACGCCCATTAATTGTCAGTTTGACTCTCAATTGGTGCGTCGGTCTCGGTCAGACTGGGTTGTTGTCATATGTTCAGCGCTGAAAATCGTAGTGTAAATACGTACGCGGAGGTTGTTTTTTGCAAATTTGGTAGACAACATGTTGAACACAAGTAGCAACCTTATTCGCGGTGTTGGTAGAATACGGGCGATTAAGTTGTGAGGAAGGTCTGGCTCAAACACGTCGTTGAGAACGCTGCTTCGACTCCGTTTTGGCGATCAGGCCGTTCGGTTTCCGGTTTCTTGTCGTCGCTAGTAAAAGGTTCGAAATGAATAGAGCATTAAGTTTCTTGTTGGTTGTTTCGGCTGTGTTTTCCAGCCCGTCCGCCTTGAATGCCCAGATCATCGTTAACGATCCGCCTCCCAATGATAATGGTGAACTGATATTGGATTTTGGATGTCTTGCTGCTTTTAACGGCGTGTCGTACAGTGACTTCGTTGAGATTGAATATCCCGCTGATACTCCGTTTGAGCCTGGAATTTCAGTCAATATTTGCATCGAGAGCGATGTTAGCTGCAGCGGCGATCCCATATTCTCGCTAGCTAACGGCTGTCAATCGCCAATTCTAGCTCCGTCTCCTGATGTACTTGGCAACGCTGTCGTTCTTCCGATTGAGGTCTTGTTTGAACCTGCGACAGGAGATGCCGGTGATTTCACGGCGACAGTTAGTATTGAAGTACCTAGCACTAGTCAACAATTTGACGTCTTCCTTATAGGAACCGCGGGTGAGTCGACTGAAGTGTGCGCGATTACGGATATCCTTGAATTCTTTGACGAGTCTTCCAGTGGCGTTAACCCAAGTCTTGTTGGAATTGGGAATAGTGAATCTGCTAGGCATCGGCGTCTTGATGCAATGGGCAGGAGGCTCGAAACGATAGACTTCCTGATTAGCCGTGGCAATTTTAATGCTGCTCGGGCCGTAACCCAAACAGCAATTCGTCGCTGTGACGACTTGCCTGCGCCGAATGATTTTGTCGAAGATGTCGATGAATCGGGCATACTTGGATGCTTGAACAAATGTTGCTTGATTTGCTCGATGTCTTGGGTTAATGACGTCGGATTCAGCTTTGCAAACTAGGCCGAACAGTCTCTTAGGCAACTTGGTTGGTTGAGATTGAGTCTTAGTTCGCTCGTATAGGAAGTGTTTTGTCCGCACTGGCCCACGGAATTCTCCGTGGGTTTTTTTGTGGGTCTCGCGGCAACCCCATCGTCCGATTTTGATGCTCGCATCGGTCGCGCAGCCGAAACCTGTTGAATCATTCTTCTCGACAGCCTGTGAGCTACAGTTTCGATGAGTCGCAATATCATTAGTGGCCGTAAATCGGAACTTCCCTGCCTCGATCCGTGACTCCCGGGTAGATCTTGGTATGGAGTCTGGTGCTTGTCGGCCATCAGATTAGCCGTCATGTACTTTCAATTCCTTGCAAGCCCACGCCGTGAATCCATGCTGCGCAAGTTAAGAAGTTCGATCCAGAAATTGATTCGACAGAGTATTGATCAAGTTGCTTTGCCTGCCGAGGGTAAGTCTGCCAATCAGGCAGATGCTCCGTTACATCTTGTCCAGTTGGAAGAGCGGGTGCTGTATAGCGCCTCGCCGATGGAAATGCCAGCGGAAAGCGTCGGAGAGGTTGATCTGGATGCCGTGGAGTTAGATCAACTCGAATCCGCGGACATTGATCAAGCGTGGGAACCATTCTGGTTGGAAACCGAAGGCATTGAGGGGCCGGTGGACGACGTTTTGTCTACCGAACTGGTGATCATCGATGCTGGCGTGGAGGATACAGATCAGCTGGTGGAAGACCTTGTAAGCAGCAGCGATCGCAATCTGGAGATTGTCTATCTGGATGCCCAAACCGATGGAATTGAACAGATCACCAGCTTACTGGAGCAACGCAGTGGATTGCAGGCCGTCCATCTGGTTTCGCACGGCAGCGCGGGGGCGATTCAGTTGGGTAGCAGCATTGTCGACAACGCGGCGCTGGCCGGGCACGCGGGAGAGATTTCCAGGTGGGAAGATGCCCTGGTCACGCATGCTGATATTCTGATTTACGGATGTGATCTGGTCGCCAACGAAGAAGGTCAGCTGCTCGTTCAATCACTGAGCGAACTGACCGGAGCGGACGTGGCCGCCAGTGTCGACGCGACGGGTCATGAATCACTGGGTGGCGACTGGTCGCTGGAATTCGCAACCGGTGTGATCGACGTCAGCACGGCATTTAGTGAATCGACTCAGGCAAGCTGGTATTCGGTGCTGGCCGCCACGGCCAACAATGACAACTTCGTGGTCGATGCGGATCAATCGCTGAATGAAACGTCGCCAGGAGTTCTTGGCAATGACGATGCGGAAGGCGTTGCTCCATCGGTGGTCAGTGGTGCGACACTTAACTACGACGCCTCGCTGGATACGGATGGTAATGGCACATGGGAGGACAGTACAGGAATTTCAGGTTTTGATTGGTCTATTTTTGGAACGCTTGATCGAAACGGAAGTCTAGCTAATGTCTCCACCTGGGATTACAGCTGCCTATGTTTTTGACGGATCGACGGGCGGGTTGATATTTGAAGATTTTCAGTCGCTTCCTGGGGATCCAACGGATGGTCCGGCATCGTTCGAGATCTGGTTTCGACCGAGTGATGTCAGCGTGAAGACAGGAATGTTGTTTGATACTGGGAGTGCCAATACGGGAACGAACTTTCGATTGTACGAATAAGGTGGAAGATCATTCGTCGAGTACATTGCATTCAATGTGCGACCGATAAAGCAGTGTTAACGGCGGACATATCGAACGAAATGGCTTCAGGTGATTTCATCCAGTTGGTCGGGACTATTGACGCAACGACTGGGGATTCCGGACTATTCGTAAATGGAATTTTGGTTGGCACGGACACGGTGATTGGAGTAAACGACTGGGCCGATGTAGGCGAAGGCAGTGGGCTGGGATGGCTTGATCAGACCAGTAACTTTGTTAAAACAGCCCAAACGCGGATTTGTTCAGACGGTGAGATCGCCATTTTCCGCTTCTATGAAGCCGTGCTTTCATCGACTGAGGTCCAACAAAATTACGACGCGATCACTCAGTCGGGCGGGGGTGGCGGCAGTTTGACGGTTACTGGCTTTGATGCCACCAGCGTCAATGGTGCCACGGTCAATGTCGCGGCGGATGGAAGCTTTACCTACGATCCCGGTTCCCAATTCGACTACCTCGGCAGTGGTGAATCGGTGGTCGACAGTTTCACGTACACCGTCGAAGATAGCTCGTTCAATACCGATTCGGCCACGGTTTTTGTGACGGTCAATGGCGTCAACGATGCGCCTGTCGACATCACGCTTGATAATCTGTCCGTCGCAGAGAATCTGTCGGGTGCCGTGGTTGGCAATCTGGCCGTTGTTGATCCGGACACCGGTGATTTCCACCTGTGGACTGTTAACGATGCGCGTTTTGAGGTGGTCGCTGGTCAGCTGCGACTTAGATCTGGCCAGAGTCTCAATTTCGAGGCCGAAAACCAGGTCGATGTGACCCTGACGGTGGTGGATGAAGGCGGAACCGGACTGAGTTACAACGAACAATTCACGGTCGTGGTTGCCGATATCAACGAAAGCCCGACGGCCATTACCCCGGTCAGTTTCTCGGTCGACGAAGGGACGGATTCGACCGGTGGATACGTGGTAGGCACGCTGTCCGCCAGCGATCCGGATACCGGCGAGACGTTTTCCTACGTGATTCAGGGGGGGTGGACGCTGCTGCCTTCTCCATCGGTGGCGTGGGCAACCGGCAATTGATCCTGACCGACGGTGTTATCGACGATGGTGATCTGGGTGGTTATTCGGTAATCGTCCAGGTCATCGATTCGCAACTGAATACCTATAGCGAAACGATTACGGTCAGTGTCAATCCGGTCAACGATCCGTTCGTGTTGACCAGCAGCCCGCTGACCGTGGATGAGGGTTCAACCAGCAATGCCATCAGCACGTCGATCCTGAACGCCAGCGATGTCGACGATACTCCAGGCGAACTGACATACACCGTGGTATCCGCCCCTGGCGTGGGCACGCTCCGCCTTTCCGGTGTGGCCTTGTCCGCGGGTCAGACGTTTACTCAGCAGGACGTGATCGACGGCAACGTGACCTACGATCATGACGGCAGCGAAACGACCAGCGACAGCATCGCCTTGCAACTGGCCGATGGCCTGGAAGAGGGGTAATCGCCCAGAACTTCAACCTGGCGATCAATGTCAATCCAGTCAATGATCCGTTTGTGTTGACCAGCAGCCCGTTGACGGTCGACGAAGGTTCAACGAGTAACCTGATTGATCTATCCGTGCTTAATGCGGGAGACCCGGACGATGCGGCCGACCAGTTGACGTATACGGTCGTGTCGGTTCCCGGCGCGGGAACCTTGCGGCTGTCCGGTGTGGCCTTGTCCGCGGGTCAGACGTTTACCCAGCAGGACGTGATCACGGCAACGTCACGTACGATCATGACGGCAGTGAAACGACCAGCGACAGTATCGCCTTGCAACTGGCCGATGGCCTGGAAGACGGGGTGACGGCCCAGAACTTCAACCTGGCGATCAATGTCAATCCGGTCAACGATCCGTTCGTTTTGACCAGCAGCCCGCTGACCGTGGATGAGGGCTCGACCAGCAATGCCATCAGCACGTCGATCCTGAACGCCAGCGATGTCGACGATACCCCGGGCGAATTGACGTATACCGTGGTATCCGCACCGGGCGTGGGCACGCTCCGCCTTTCCGGTGTGGCCTTGTCCGCGGGTCAGACGTTTACCCAGCAGGATGTGATCGACGGCAACGTCACCTACGACCACGACGGCAGTGAAACGACCAGCGACAGTATCGCCTTGCAACTGGCCGATGGCCTGGAGGACGGGGTAACGGCCCAGAACGTCAACCTGGCGATCAACGTCAATCCAGTCAATGATCCGTTCGTCGCCACCGTCAGTCAAATGTCGGTGACCGAAGGAACTTCGAACAACTTAATCACAGTCTCAAGTCTTGGAGTCAGCGACGCGGATGATGTTCCGGCCGAGCTGGTATATACGCTGGCGTTTGAGCCGAGCTTCGGTACGTTGCGGCTGTCGGGCGTAGAATTGACGGCCGGCCAGAAGTTCACGCAGCAGGACATCATCGATGGCAACTTGACCTACGACCACGACGGCAGTGAGGCCAGTGGTGACACGATCGCGCTACAGTTGGCAGACGGCTTGGAGGACGGGGTGATGCCGTTGGAATTGGAGCTGACGATCAATATCAATCCGGTGAATGACGAACAGTTCCTGCAGTTGAACAATCCGCTGACCGTGCTGGAAGGTACGGGCGCCATAATCGACAACAGCCTGCTGCTGACCGGTGACGTCGACAACCTACCGGCTGATCTGGTCTATACGCTTACCGGCGATCCGGACCACGGTCGACTGGAACTGACGTCCAATCCTGGTGCAACGATCAGTCAATTCACGCAGGACGATATCGATAACAATCGGCTAATCTACATTCATGACGGCAGTGAGGCGGGAAGTGACAGTTTCGAATTCAGCGTCGACGACGGCGCCGGTTCCGTATCCACCGGCACCTTCTCGATCAGTATTGACCCTCTGAACGATGGATTCGTTTTTTCCAATTCGCCATTGGCGGTAGATGAAGGTTCGTCTGCCAATACGATCGATGCTTCCATTCTGGATGCAACTGATCCAGACGATTTGCCAGCTCAGCTGATTTATACGATCGTTAACGAGCCCGGATCGGGAACGCTCAGATTGTCCGGAACGGCGCTGACGGCCGGCCAGACATTTACGCAGCAGGACATCGTCGATGGCAGTGTAACCTACGATCATGATGGCGGCGAAGCGGGTAGCGACACGGTATCGTTGCAGCTTGCTGATAGCCTGCTCGATGGCGTCACGCCGCAAGTTTTCGATTTGACGATTAACGTCAATCCGATCAACGATCCTTTTGTGGTCAGTGCGAGTCCTCTGCAAGTTGGCGAGGGTTCCTTCGACAATCCGATCACGGTCGCAGAATTAAACGCCAATGATGCGGACGACGCCGCGGATCAATTGACGTATACGATCGTGAATCCACCAGTTTCAGGTACGTTGCGGCTCTTCGGAGTGGAATTAATTGCCGGGCAATCGTTTACCCAGCAGGACGTGATTGACGGCAACGTCACGTACGACCATGACGACAGCGAAACGACCAGCGACAGCATCGCCTTGCAACTGGCCGATGGCCTCGAAGATGGTGTGGTTGCCCAGGATTTGAATCTGATAATCAACGTCAATGCCATCAATGACACGTTCGCTCTAATCCATAATCCTCTAACGGTCGACGAGGGTTCCTCAGGCAACCTGATCAACACGGCCATCCTGAATGCCAGCGACGTCGACGATGCGCCGAGCGAGCTTGACTTATACGCTGGTGTCCGAGCCGACCGACGGAACGTTGCGATTGTCGGGCGTCGCCGTGATGGCCGGCCAGTCGTTTACTCAGCAAGACGTCATCGATGGAAACGTGACCTATGATCACGGCGGATCGGGAGCATCCGGTGACAGCATGACACTGCAACTGGCGGACGGGTTGGAGGATGGTGTCGTCGCGCAGGAATTTGAGCTGTTGATCGATGTCAATCGGATCAATGCGGGTCCCACGTCTATCGACGACGATCTGGGCGTATTCCCCGCCGATACGCCGACGACCATTGCATTGTCTGATCTGTTGATCAACGATTCCGATCCGGATGGTGATGCGCTGGCGCTCGTCAGCTTTTCCCAGCCCGCAAATGGAACGTTGGTGCAGGAATTGGACGGGAATCTGACCTACACCCCGAATCCCGGTTTTCGGGTCCTGAATCATTCACCTACACGATTACCGACGGTACTCCGCAACAGGATACGGCAACCGTTAACTGGGTCGTGAATGACGTGCCGATCGCTTTGGCGGATCAATTCACGACCTTGACTGACGGACCGCTGACGGACTCGATCACCACAACGGGCAGCGACCTGTACGGCAATGGACTGGTTTTTGAACTGGTCAACGACGTATCTGATGGAATTCTCAACCTGAATTCGGATGGCTCGTTTGTCTATACTCCATCGCCCGGCTACTTTGGCACGGTCACATTCGGTTATCGACTGAACGACGGAATCGACGTGTCGGACGTGGCGATGGTGAACATACAGGTCAATGCGCCGCCGGTGGTCGTCGATGATAACCTGTCCGTTGAAGCTGGCGATACGATAGCGTTTTCCGTCTTTGCTAATGATTTCGATCCGGATGGGTTGCTTGGTGACGCCACCTTGCAAATCGTATCCGGTCCGCTGCATGGTACGCTGATCGCTGGTACGAATGGCACGTTCAGTTACCAGCACTCGTTGGCCAACTTCGTCAACCGTGACGAATTCCAATACCAGATTGCCGATGCGGACGGCATTCAGTCCGGCGTGGCCTCGGTCAGGATCGTGATCCAGCAGCCACCCCACGGAATCACGTTGGACAACGACATGGTTTCGGAAATGGCGGTTGCTGGTGATGTCGTTGGCGACGTGGACGCCCTAGACCTGAATGCCGATAACCTGCGATTCAGCCTGTTGGACGACGATAGCGATCCAGGCAACGACCTGTTTGAAATCGATTCGGCAACGGGAGCGGTGACCGTCAAGAACCCGGCGTTGCTGGATTTTGAAGCTGCGACATCGCACGACTTGACGGTTGAGGTGACCGACGCCACGGGACTTTCGGCGACCCGGACCTTCTCCATTCGCGTACAGGACGTGAACGAATCGCCGGTGGCGACGGAATTGATTCGATCGCTCAGCGAAGGTGGATCGGTTAGTGGCCGGCTGCAGGATCAGGTTCAGGATCCGGAAGGTGGTTCAATGAGATTTGAATTGCTTTCCGCGACGGATCACGGCCAGATCACGATCGCTCCGGATGGTCGCTGGGAATACGTTCATGACGATTCGGAAAATTTCCAGGATCGATTCGAGTATGTCGCGACCGACGATGGTGGAAATCAGGTCGTCTCTTCCGTGAGTTTGAATATCACGCCGGTGGATGATCTGCCTGTAGCCAATGCTGACGCCTACCAGACGGATTCCATTACGCCGATCAGCATCCAGCCGATGGAAAATGACGGCTTCATCAAGCCGGGGATTTCATCCATTGAGATACTGACCCAACCGACGCAGGGACGATTGATCGCCAACGCCGACGGCAGCCTGACTTACGTCCCCGACCTGATGGCAGACGGTGTTGACAGTTTTGAATATCGCGCGAAGGTTCAAGATCAAGTCAGCCAGGCCGCTCTCGTTTCAATCGACGTGGTGAACGTCCCGGTGGGGGGACCCATGGTGATTCCCGGCATGGATTTGCCGTCGGTTTCGAACGCGGAGGACAAAGCGGAATCCGATTCACAGACTGAGCCTGACAACTCCCTGGTCGAAAGCGAATCCGGTGCTGAGCCGGCGGAGGAGACAACGCCGGATCCGACGAGTATTGATCCGCAGCCGCCACAATTTGCCACGACCAGCTTGACGGCGGAGTCGACGCCTCAGAAATCGACCGGAGAATCCAGCGACGAACCGGCGGCCGCCATGTTGGAACTGGATGCGACGGATGACCAGGGCGTTTTCGCGGACCGCCGGGACGAATCTGCTCGTGGACTATTGTGGCAGCCACGATACGCGGTTTTTGGCAGTCAGCTATATAGCGAAGCGGTCGTCACCATCGCAGCCGCCACGACGGCCGAATCTCTGGAACTGCTTGAAGACGTTTCCGGTTACGCGCTCGGCCTTTCAACCGATTTCCTGGTCCGGTTGGATCAGTCGGTTGAGAAACTGGATTCGCAGACTTCATTGAAAATATCGGATATTCCGATCGCGTTACCGACATCCAGTCTGTTGAGTGTGGGTTACCTGGTCTGGTTGATCCGGGCCGGCGCACTCGTTTCAACCTTCATTTCCATGCCCGCCTGGACGCAATTTGACCCCCTCCCAGTTATTGAAAAAGGAATACCCCGTAAATTTGGTGATGACGAAGACGCGCTGGAAAAACTGGTCGATACAGTTCAGGTATAGGCTCCTGCAGGTGTCGCAAAGAGTTGCGGCTTGGACCTGTTTCCCTGAACTGACGTTTTTTTGGCCTCGGCAATGAAATGGTTGTCCGCGAGATACCGCTTATCGCTGGGGCTCGTGGCAATCACGATCTCGGTCTACTTTCTCGCGGTCGCCTTGGGGCTGGTTCCCTCAGGCGAACAGGCGATTGCCAACCACCGCAAAATGATCTGTGATCGGTTAGCGATCTCTTCCGCGTTGTTGGTAGACCGAAACGACTATTCGTCGATTCGAAAAATCATCGACTCCAGTCTGGAACGCAATTCCGAATTGAAATCGGTCGCATTACGGCGCAGCAACAACACGCTGGTGTATGCCACGCCAGCGCACGAAGACTTGTGGATCGAGGGCGATTCGGTCGATGTGGGGGAGACCCAGGTCAGCGTTGTCATCTACAAGAAAGACCGCGTCTGGGGCCATCTGGAACTGAAATTCGAACCCTTTTTCGCCGGCAATACCTGGCTGTCTTCATTCAGCCACCCCTGGATTCAGCTGGCAGGATTCATTCGCGCTGGCCCGCTTCTGGCTTTCAGTTTCTACCTGAAGCGGATGCTGAACGAAGTTAACCCGACCAAAACCGTTCCCAGTCGTGTTCGTTCGGCGTTAAACACATTCACCGAGGTGATCATGCTGCTGGATATTCAGGGCCGGATTGTGCTCGCCAACAGCGCGTTTGAAGCGATTGCCGGTTTGCCGGCAGATGAACTTGTGGGCAAGAAACCGGACCAATTCGTCTGGTTGGATGGCAGTGGCCGGGCTGAGCTTGAACTGCCATGGCATCACGCAACCGAACATGGACAGATCGTCACCGATCAGGTACCGGTGATGCCCAGAATTGACGGACAGATCCAGACGGACCACTGGTCGTGGAAAATTCACCGCCGCAGTTACGCGACGATCAAACTCAAACCGAATTGCACACCGGTGCTGGGGGAAAATTCTCAAAGCAATGGCGTGCTTGTCGTTTCGGGACATGACGGAACTGGAACAAAGCAAACTGGCCGCCGATGAACAAGGCAAAAGCGATTTCCTGGCCAACGTCAGTCACGAAATCCGCACTCCGATGAACGCGATCCTGGGCTTTACCGACTGGCTCAGCCGCGGCATGGTGCAATCGGAAAACGAGCGACAGGAATACCTGACCACCATCCATTCCAGCGGAACGCATCTGTTGGAGCTGATCAACGACATCCTCGATCTGTCGAAAATTGAAGCGGGCCGAATGGAACTGGAGAAATGGACGCCTCACCCTTCAAGATCGTCTGCGACGTCCACCGCATCCTGAAAGTTAAAGCCGACGACAAGGGCATTTTCTGAGCCCGATTTTCCCGATTCCCTGCCGGAAACCGTCAGCACGTATCCCGTCCGGTTGCGACAAATTGTGACCAACCTGGTGGGCAACGCCATCAAATTTACGGAACAGGGTGGCGTTGTCATTCGAGTGACGATCATCGAAAAGGAAACAGATGATTTTTCTGCGCATTGATGTGGCGGAACGGGCATCGGAATGAATGCCGAACAGGTCGAGAAGGTGTTCGAGGCCTTTGTCCAGGCCGATTCCACAATCACTCGACGATTTGGCGGTACGGGGCTTGGCCTGGCAATCAGCAAAAAGATCGCCAAGGGCTGGGCGGCGACTTGACCGTCACCAGTCAACCGGGAGAGGGAAGTGTTTTTGCGGCGAACGCGAATGTGGGCGACACCAGCGATACCAAACTGATCACATATCAGGCATATGCGGAAGCAGAAAAAGATGGTTACCAGCGCAAGCAGATTCCGCAAATTTATCTCGGCCCCAAAAGGGTACTGGTGGTGGACGATGGCGATTCCAATCGGCGACTGGTTCGTCTGATCCTGGAAAAAGCCGGTTGCCGGGTAAAAAGCAGTGCACGGACAGGAAGCAGTGGAAAAAGTCCTTCAGGATGATTTCGATATCGTGCTGATGGATATGCAGATGCCCATCATGGACGGATATGAAGCGTCCGCCAAGTTGCGTGAATTGAACTTCGACCGGCCGATTGTGGCCCTGACCGCCAATGTTCTGGCCGACGATATTCGCCGTTGCCTGGATTCCGGATGTACCGAGTTACTGGTGAAGCGAATTGATATGGATGTCCTGGTTCAGACTCTCGCGGAATTGCTGGTGTGGATCCGCATCTCAGTCAGCCCACGGAAGAACAGCAGCCGACCAACAAGGGGCACCAGCCGACATCCAGCGATAAGTTAAATTATGCGGCGACAGATTCGGCCAACGGGGAGATGGGTCGTCAGGAGGTTGAGCCAGCGTCGTTGCACCAATGGAATCAACCTTGCCGATTGATGAACCGGAATTTGTCGAAATCGTTCAGGAATTCAAAGAGCGCTGGATGAAAAACTTAAGGAGATGCGGGAGCGGCATGACAAAACGACCATCAGGAATCGGCCGCTGGCACACTGGCTGAAGGGTGCCGCAGGAACATGTCGCGTTCAGCCGTTCTACGAACCGTCTGCTGAGCTGGAAAAACTGGCAAAGGCGAAAAAATCCAATAATATTGGCAGGCAATCGACATGCTGGAATCGTTGTCCAGCTCAATTGTTATTGTCGATCTACCCCTGCAGTCGATGATGACCTCAAGGCCAGATTCCCTTGGTTTTCGGTCTTTCAGAAGATCAAGGCTCCGGCAATGACCAAACCAACGGATATTCGTGGGGCCGGCCGATTCCCAACCCGTAAGGTACCGGGCGTGCGTGTGGGCTGGTCTGCCGGTAACGGTATCCAGATTGCAGGACGCTGGACCGAACATCCCGAAAATACCCGATCCCTAATTTCGACTGATCGAGATCGAGAACCAGGATGCACAATACCGAGGCACTTAACGCGTCCATCACGCCAGCCGCGGTTGTCGGCTGGGTGTCTCTACCGACTGCCACTGTGGAAGCCGTCGAGGTGCTGCCTCAGCAGGAGGCCAGGGAAAACAGCTCCAACCAGGACCTGTTGAAGACGTCTCGTATCATGATCGTCGATGACGAACAACTCGTTATCCGCGTTGTACGCCGCTTTCTGTCCTCCGATGGGTACAGCAACTTTCTGACTTTGACACATCCCCGCGATGTGATGGAGCAGATGAAGTCCTACCAACCGGACATCGTCTTGTTGGACATCATGATGCCGCACCTGTCGGGAATTGATATCCTCAAACTTCGACAGCAGGATGACCGGATCAAGCATATTCCGTTCATCATACTCAGTGCCAATTCGGAGAAATCCATCAAACGGGACGCGTTGACTCTGGTGAACTCACTTTCTGGCCAAACCGGTCGACGCGGTCGATCTGGTGTTGAGGGTTCAGAATTCATTGATCGTCAAACAACATCAGGATTACCTGCGTGATTACGCAGTTCAGCTGGAAAAACAGGTGTCTCTGCGTACCCGACAGATCGAATCGTCACGTGAACAGATCATTCAATGTCTGGCCCGAGCGGCCGAGTATCGCGACAACGAGACGGAGTGGCACGTGCTTCGGGTGGGCAAGTACTCAGCCGTCATCGCCAAGCAACTCGATTCGGCCCCAATTACTGTCGGCAAATTGAACTGGCACGCAGTTGCACGACGTCGGCAAAATCGGAATCCCGTATTTAAATGGTCGAATCCGGGAAACTCAGTCGCGAAGAATTCGAAATCATGAAAGAACACTGCCGACTGGGTTGCGAGATCATGGCGCCCCTGGCTCGGGCTGAGATGTCCGGACTGAATCCAAACTGCACGGTCAACCCGTGACAGGTGTTGCATCCCCGATGCTTGCCCTGGCCGCGAATATCGCCAGAACCCACCATGAAAAATGGGACGGGACGGGTTACCCGGACGGGCTGCAGGGCGAAGAAATACCGATCGAAGGGCGGATTACCGTGTGCCGACGTCTACGATGCGGTGTGCAGCGAGCGACCTTATAAGCCCAGTTTTCCTCGCGAAAAATGCCTGGAAATTATGCTGTTGGAGCGGTGCACCCGATTCGATCCCCGCGTGTTGGACGTCTTTTTCGACGCTGGACATGATCGATTAGATTGGACAGGAACACCAGGACCGGATCGAAATCCACATCCCATAGACCGGGTTGGGATACCGTAAGCTGCCCGCGTGAGCGTCGGGTAAGTGTTATTCGGCTGACGCTGACGGGATACAAGGTGGTGGCTGTGGGGCCCGCGGCGAGTCGCCGTCGGCTGACGTTGGTAATGTCCCGAAAGGCAGTGATTTTTCATAGTGTTCATTTTGGCCGCCGCGAGCCGCACGTGCTAGCGTCGGGCCTCACCGGTGCGACATCCAATCCCTTCCTATCTGTACCTCATTGACGTACAACACTGCCTATTCAACCGCATCATCCCCATCCTTAAATGCATCAATCACCCCCGCGCGTCCAGGTTCGTTCGGCAACCAGAGGTTTGTCTTGTTTCTGCGACTTTTCGTATGGTATTTGCTATTAGCTGATCACGAACCTTCTGTGGTTTGGCGCCCGCGGCCATAACGCCATGGACTGATTCGATCGTACACGTCCGGAAGGAGCGTGCCACCCGCGAAATTCATATTGTTTCGTGCAGGCATCTCCGACCTCGTGCGATCGTCGGGCGATAGCAGCACTGTGTACCGGATTCTGTTTGCGACAGCAACGTTCCAATAATGGGCTGTGGGTATTGCTCACCGCCGGATCGCTTTTGCCAGCCACGCTATCGCCTGGCAGCCACGTTCCGTACGTCGTCCACGTAATCAGCGAGCTAATGGGATTATTCATTTTGGCTTCCGTAAGTAAGCCGCACGCGTCAGCGTCGGCGTACGGTACTGGGTTCGGCTGACGGGATTCAAGACTGTGGCTGTAGGGCCCGCGGCTAGCGCCGTCGGCTGACGTTGGTGCTGACCCTTAATGCAGCGATTTTTCAGCAAGGGATCGGTACGCAGAATTTCCTGCGCCCCGATCCGTTCGTTTTCGAGTTGTTTTTGAACCGAACTGATTAGAACGCAGATACCTACTCACGCACCTCCTCAATACTGTCCGACAGGATCGCCGACCAGAATTCTTGAAGCAACCGAGAGCACCGAGTACACAGAATGCTTGTTCCGACAATTACCTCGTCGGCTTCTGTGCACCCAGTGGCAAGCTGGGGTTGCTTCGTTCGAGCGAACCGAGCTCTGCCGGTTCTGGAAAGCCAGCGAGATGGCCCTGAGATTGTAGACACCAAGAGTAGGCAGGCTTACGGTGAGCGGCGATTTCCGGATTGAGTCGGATGACCGCATCTGGAAGCTGTGAGTCGACGTACACCTCCGCCGCCTGATGAGGCCAATGGGGCAGCCGGCACGAACTGGCCAGTCGTCCCCGCCGACTGGCGTCGAAGATCATCTGCTTGACGGTGTTGCGCTGCCAATCAAACTTTCAGAAAAGTCTGGCCAGATTCCATTAACCAAAATCGGGATCGAGTGTACAAGAAATTTACTGGAAAGTGTCCTGGTTCAACGGGCTCGATGACGCTACGTGAGATCAATCCGAAGCTATCGGACTTCTTTATCCGTTCGTTCGGTGGCACGAGGAGGGATGTCCGGCGAGTTCGAGCGCCGTTTCAATCTCTGATAACAGATGGCGAGAAATATTTTGATCCGCGACGGCCTGGGTTGCCCGCCACGAGGGGCAGGCGTTGATTTCAACGACCCATGGTTGATCTACCTGTCTCGCGATCGTAAACCAGATCCACACCCGCGATGACGGCATCCACTAACCGGCAGGCGGCGATGGCGAGTTTCGGTTCGGCGCGGAGGCCTGACGGCCATAGCCCTCGGCGCCACAACTGGCGTTCGTGATCCAGTGACCAGGCCGGTGCCGACGCAAACCAAATACGTGGTCGCCGATGACCAGCAGCCGAAAATCCTGATCGCCATGTTCAACATATCGCTGTTGATAAATGACGCGACCTTCCGCCGTCAGTGGGTCCAACAGGGATTTCGCCTGTTCGTCATCGCGGACACGGACGATGTTTCTGCCCCGACTGCCAAAAATCGGTTTGACCACACTGTCGCCACCCGCGCTGCGAAACAAGGCGAGCGCCTGCTCGGCAGTCTGGCAGACGTGGCAGCCAGGAACCGGATCCCGGCGGATCGCATTTTTTCCAGACTCAAGATTTGTCTACACTGGCTTCCACCGTGCGGCCGGGATCGATGACCAGCGTACCGTACTGACGGGCGATTTGATCCAGCCAGTCCATCCAAAAAACGACCTGTTCCAGCATGGACGCCGGCATGGCTCGCGTCAGGACGCAGTCGTAATCGATAGCGAATGCTTCGCGGCAGAAAAGGCGGAGCCAGGAATGAGCCCGGACCGGAATCGTCAAAGTGTACCTGCAATTCCTCGTACGATACCGTGTCGATCGTTGTCTGGTACCGGCAGCTCGCTGCAATTCCCGCACGTGCCAACTGTGGGGCCGGTCAATGATCAGGACATCGACCGCGTCCGACCCGAAGGAGGATTGCAGCAGGTCGAGTCGCACGCGCCACTAATGACCACCTTGCCATCCCAGACGCAATTCAGCGTTACGCGAGCGGGGCTGAACAGCATCCGGTCGACCCGATAGAAATCCCGGTCGTACTTTTCAAATATCTTCACAAACGGCTGTCCAAATTCGTCCGACGTACAACTGGGCAACCGATCGGCCAGCGCATAGAGGTCGTCCACCTGACTCAACCACAGCATGACGTGGCTGCCATACAGAATGGCATCGTTGGTCCAGCCCATTGATTGGTAGTCGTCGCTACCGACCGGTGGCAGGGGAGCCACGCCGATGGCCCGCTGTACTCGCGTCAGGTCGAATCCGATTTCGTGCAGTTTATGGACGCGGTTTCCACGCTCCTCGCGACCACTTGCATCGAACCGGGTAGACTGCTGGTCCGGGGGATGCAAACGACCACATCGGCCACATCGCGTTGGCACTGCTGAGCGAATTCCACCAGATCATTGGCATCGGGTAACTGGCTGGCTTCCATGATTCCCACCATGGTCCGCTCCGTAGTGGCCAGGTCGTATTCGGTCAGTATTTCTTCCCGTCCCCGCGCCAGACGGGCGGGTCCCGAGCACATCGAGAAAAATCGTTCCGTGGAAAATGGCCAGCCGGCATATTGAGAGGCGATGCAGGCTGCCAGCGGGTGATCGGTGGCCACTTGGATCGCTGGCAACGGATAGCCGGGCATCGCATTGGCCAGAATCGTGACCTGGGCCTGGCCCGACAGGCAGATTTCAGATAATCGAATGCCACCCAGGAGAGTGCCCAGGCTGGTCGATTCGAAAATCGAGCACCGTTCCACCATTCTCATGGCGAACAACGCGAACATCCATGGCTTCGGCGTATTCCTCCGGCCGATTGGCAGAATGCTCTAACGCTGTGTTATTTAAGCCTTCGATAATCATCCATCTACCTGAAAAGAGTCAAGCAGGCCGTCGATTGGCGTGCGGGTCATCGAATTGTCGTCCCTGCCACGTGTTCCGTAATTCAAATTCCTGTTTGATCGCGTTTAACACCTTGGGTTTGTCCCGGCACCAGCGGGCCGACGAAGTAGTCGCCCGGTGCTTCGCCACTAACGCGTTCGACAACCATGGTCGCCGGAATGCACTCCAGAAAATCGACCAGCGTTTTCACGTAGGTTCGTGCGCCATCAATTCCACTTCGCCGTCGCGAACCTGTTTTTCCAGCGGCGTATTTTCGACAACGTACAGGTTGTGAATTTTGACCGCATCGAGTGTTGGCGGCCACCGCACTGGCGGTCGCCATCATGTCGTCGTGCATTCACCAGGTAATCCCAGCATGATGTGTGCGCACAAACTCATTCCGCGGCCCACACTGCGCTCCATGGAATCCAGAAACGAATCGTGGTCATCACCACGATTCATCCAGTCAAGTGATTTGTCGTGGATCGTTTGCATCCCGAATTCAAGAGTCAGCGGAATCTGCTCGCCATTTCCTCCAGCAGATCAAGTACATCGTCGGGAACGCAGTCCTGACGGGTACCGATCGCCAACGCGATAATGTCCGGATGAGGATCGCTTGCCGATAGAGCCCTCCCAGCTTCTCCGTTGGGGCATAGGTATTGGTTGCGGGCTGAAAGTAAGCCATGAAATGCTCGCACTTATACCGCATCTTCAGCCGGCGAATGCCGTCATCCATCTGGTCCAGAATATGTAGCCGAGGCAATCGTCGGCTGGGGCTGAAACTGCGGTTATCGCAGAAAACGCAACCGCCCATGGCAACGGTCCCGTCCACGTTGGGACATGTGAAGCCGGCATCAACACTGACCTTCTGGACGCGAAAACCAAATGTCTGCCGTAAATAGTAGTTATATCCGAAAAATCGGTAACCCTCCGCACGCCAATCGTGTTCGGGTTGACGGATTTAGTTGACGACAAAATAGGCACCGAATAAAGTTAAGTCCATACACGTTATCAATTTAAGTGGCTGTTCCCAAGCCGAATGAAAACTCGGCAAACCTTATTCCTTTTTTCTATCTCAATTATGGATCCTCTATGTCTGGAGAAACCAAGTAAATATGGGGAGTTGGTTCCCGTCGGCGGAGGGGACCCGATTCCCTGCTTAAAGGACCGGTTAAGAATCGGTCGTCGCGAAGGATGCGACATCGTCTTGAATTTTCAAATATTTCTGGCCACCACGCTTTGATGGAGATCGAAGAAGGCTACTGGTTCGTCCGGGACTTGCGTTCGCGTAACGGGATCAAAGTTGACGGTAAGCGCATCACGGTCGGGTTCCGCAAGCGAGTCGATCCCGGTACCAATGTTAAGTTCGCAAAACACGAATTTGAACTGGACTACGATCCACATGAACTGGGAGCGTACGGTTCCCCTCCACAAGACGAGCAGCTGGACAACTTTTCGGAAATTCGTTGCTCGACCGCAGGCTTGAAGAAAAAACCGACAAACCGAAGTCGTAAAATCGGGACATCCAACTAATGCCAAAATGTCAGCTATGCTTTGCGGATGGCTGATCAAAACCGGATTGAACCGAGGTGTGGAGCAACCAGCCGCAACGGGTGGATTTCCGCGCCGTCCTACCCCAAATTCTATTGGCACAACCTTTGCTTGTATGTAGGCCATCCCAAGATCTGTCATACGAACCGTTCCCATACCCGATGGTCACCAGCTACGAATCGCAATTCGCAACATAAATCAGCAGATCTAGTTAAGGAGAACTACAAATGGCTCAAGGCGAAAAAATTATCGGAATTGACCTGGGAACGACCAACTCGGTTGTCGCCGTGATGGACGGCAATGAGCCGACGGTGATCGCCAACCAGGAAGGCGATCGAACGACTCCCAGCGTCGTCGCATTTACCGACAACGGTGGAAGTATCGTCGGTGCTCCGGCCCGAAACCAACGCGTCACCAACCCGGAAACGACGGTTTACTCGGTCAAACGGTTCATGGGGCGTCGTCACAGCGAAGTCGAGACGGAAGAAAAAATGGTTCCTTACAAAATTAGGGTGGCGCCGACGAATACGTCCAAATTGGCATCGGTGAAAGAAATACACGCCGCAGGAAATTTCCGCCAAGACACTTCGCAAACTCAAAGAAGCTGCCGAATCTTACCTCGGGCACAAAGTCAACAAGGCCGTGATCACGGTTCCGGCTTACTTCAACGACGCCCAGCGACAGGCCACAAAAGATGCCGGTCAAATCGCCGGACTGGAAGTCGCCCGGATCATCAACGAGCCGACTGCGGCCGCGATGGCGTACGGTTTGGACAAGAAGCAGAACGAACAAAAGATCGTCGTATTCGACCTGGGTGGTGGAACGTTCGACGTTTCCGTCCTCGAACTGAACGATGACGATGGCATGAAAGTCTTCGAAGTGATCAGCACCAGTGGTGATACGCACCTCGGTGGTGATGATTTCGATGAAGTCCTGATCCACTACGTCGCCGACGAATTCAAGAAGTCTAACGGTGTCGATCTGCGAAACGACACGATGGCGTTGCAGCGACTGCAGGAAGCCTGTGAAAAGGCCAAGAAAGAACTGAGTAGCCGGCCGGTCACGGACATCAACTTGCCGTTTATCTGCCAGGACCGATGCAATGCCAAACACTTGCAGATGAACATCACCCGGTCCAAATTTGAAGAGTTGATTGATCCGCTGGTTGAGCGTTGCAAGCCGGTTCAGACAGGCCCTCAAAGATGCGAAACTTTCGCCCAACGACATTGACGAAATCGTGTTGGTCGGTGGTTCGACTCGCGTTCCCAAAGTCCAGGCAGATGGTAAAGAGATCTTTGGCAAAGACCCGCACAAAGGCGTGAATCCGGATGAAGTCGTCGCCATCGGTGCGGCGATCCAGGGTTCGGTTCTTGCCGGTGATCGCAAAGACGTTTTGTTGCTGGACGTGACTCCTCTGACGCTGGGAATCGAAACCGAAGGCGGCGTGTTGACGGCGTTGGTCGAGCGGAACACAACCATTCCGACGGAAAAGAAACAGATGTTCAGCACCGCTGCCGACAACCAGACGGCCGTTACCATCCAGGTTTTCCAAGGCGAACGAAAAATGGCGGCCAACAACCGGCTGCTTGGCAAATTCGATTTGACCGGTATTCCGCCAGCTCCGCGCGGCGTTCCGCAGGTCGAAGTCAAATTCGACATCGACCAAAACGGAATCCTGAACGTGTCGGCAAAAGATCTGGGCACCGGCAAAGAAGCCAATGTCGAAATCAAGGAATCTTCAGGACTTTCCGAGGAGGAAATCGAGAAGATGAAAACCGACGCGGAAATGAACGCCGAAGAGGATCGTCAGCAATATGAGCTGGCCACGGCCCGCAACGAAGCGGACAACATGTGCTACCAGATGGAAAAAATGATTGGAAGAGCACAAGGACAAGTTGAAGGAAAGCGACAAAGATCCGCTGGAGGCTGCGATCGAAAAGGTCCGTGAAGGGCCAAGAAAGATGACACGGAAGCGATCAAGACGGCTGTCAAGGAGCTCGAACAGGCTTCCCATGCGTTGAGCAAGGCGATGTACGAAACGGCCGCCGCCGGAGCGCGGTGCTGAAGAGGCAGCCGAAGCACCACCGAGCCGGAAACGGTTCAGCGGAAGATGATGCCATCGACGCGGAATTCGAAGTCAAGAAGACTGAGCCAATGATCGCTGCGGGGTAATGGCATTGCCGGTCTCCCCGCAGCGATTTCTGCTCGGCACGCTGGTAATTGACGGGCGTCTTTTTCATGCGTTACGATTTGGATGAATCCGCTTCGCCGGCGTGAACAGTTAAATTTGTAAAGGGACGATCCATGTCGTTTCGATTTGAAAAACTGACCACCAAAGCCCAGGAAGCCGTCGCCAACGCGCAAGCCAGGCCGGTGGCAAGGGACATGCCGAAATCCGCCCTGCATTTGCTCGCAGTCGCTGCTGGCCGAGTCGGATGGAATCGTGAATCCACTGCTGGAAAAAATGGGTGTTCCGGTCGAACAACTTAGACAGATGGTCGAATCGGAATTGTCGCGGATGCCGTCTTCCTCCGGCGGCATGCGCCCAGCATCAATCGCGAATTGCAAGAGGTGTTCGAAGCGGCCACTGACGCCGCACGCGAAATGCAGGACGAATTTATTTCGACCGAACATCTGTTGCTGGGCCTGGACGAGACGATTCTCAGGCCAAACGGATGCTGGAAATCAATGCGATCGAAGAAACATCGATCCTGGCAACGCTGAAAACCGTTCGTGGCAGCCAGCGTGTGACGGACCAGGATCCGGAGGCAAATATCAGGCACTGGAAAAATATGCATCGATCTCGTTGAACTGGCGCAAGCCGGCAAACTTGATCCGGTCATCGGTCGCGACGAAGAGATCCGCCGCGTGATCCAGGTCCTTTCCCGCCGAACGAAAAACAACCCGGTTCTGATCGGCCAACCAGGCGTCGGAAAAACCGCGATCGCCGAAGGTCTGGCCTTGCGAATTGTCCACAACGATGTGCCCCAGAGTCCTGCGAGACAAACGCGTGATGGCGCTGGACATGGGTGCGTTGATCGCCGGGCGCAAAATTTCGCGGCGAATTTGAAGACCGACTTAAAGCCGTCCTAAAGGAAGTCACCGAAGCCGCCGGCCAGATCATTTTGTTCATCGACGAACTGCATACCGTCGTCGGCGCGGGTGCGGCGGAAGGCGGCAGCGATGCCGCCAACCTGTTCAAACCGGCTTTGGCCCGCGGCGAACTCCATTGCATCGGTGCCACGACTCTGGATGAGTATCGCAAGTACATCGAAAAAGATGCTGCGTTGGAACGGCGTTTTCAGCCGGTCTACGTCGGCGAACCATCGGTCGAAGACACGATTTCGATTCTGCGTGGGCTGAAGCAGCGATACGAAACCCATCACGGCGTGCAAATCAAGGACTCCGCCCTGGTCGCTGCTGCCGAACTTTCCAATCGCTACATCACCGACCGATTCCTGCCCGACAAAGCCATCGACCTGGTCGACGAAGCCGCCTCGCGATTGGCAATGGAAATGGACAGTGTGCCGGAAGAAATCGACACGGTGCAACGCCGATTGACACAGCTGGAACTCGCCGCCCGGCAACTGGCCGATGAAAACGACGAAGGCGTGCAAGCGCGGCTGGACGACGTCCAGGCCGAGATGGAAGAAAAGCGAAAGAGAGCTGGCCAGCCTGCGCGAACAGTGGGAATCCGAAAAGCTGGGCATGACCGACATTCAAAATGTCCGCGCAACAACTGGCGGCATGTCGAACTGGGATTCGACCAACTTGACGCCGAGATCAAGACCAAACAATCCTCGGGCATGCCGTCGAGCGAAGAAGATTACCGAACGACTCTACGAACTGGATACGCAGCGCAAGCAACTGCAGAAGCAGATCGAAGCCGCCGAAACCCGGGAATCGGACAGCCGACAGCAGCAGGAAGAACCGAAGAAACGACTGCTCAGCGAACAGGTCACCGAAGACGAAATCGCGGAAGTCGTCAGCGCCTGGACGGGCGTCCCGGTCACCCGCATGATGGAAACCGAACGAGCAAAATTGCTGGTCATGGAAGAACGACTGCATCAGCGCGTCGTCGGGCAGGACGAAGCGGTCGCGGCGGTCAGCAACGCCGTTCGCCGCAGCCGCAGTGGTCTGCAGGATCCCAATCGGCCAATCGGTTCGTTTATGTTCCTCGGGCCGACGGGCGTCGGCAAAACGGAAGTCTGCAAGGCACTGGCCGAAGTCATGTTCAACGATGAAAACGCCATGATTCGGATCGACATGAGCGAATTCATGGAACGCCACAGCGTCAGCCGTTTGATCGGCGCCCCTCCCGGATACGTCGGTTACGAAGAAGGCGGCAAACTGACCGAAGCCGTTCGCCGTCGTCCGTACAGCGTGATTCTGCTGGACGAAATCGAGAAGGCCCATGACGATGTCTACAACATCCTGCTGCAGATACTCGACGATGGCCGATTGACGGACAATCACGGCCACACGGTTGATTTCACAAACACGATCATCGTGATGACCAGCAACGTCGGCAGCCAGATCATTCAGAAAATCACCGAGGAAGGTGGCACGCGACGAAGAGATGCGTGAGGCCGTCGACCAATCGTTGCGAGCCCGGTTCTCCGGAATTGCTCAATCGAATCGATGAGAAAATCGTCTTCGATCCGCTCTCGAGAGAAGAAATTCGACAGATCGTCGATTTGCAGATCGATCAGCTGGCAATCGACTGAGAGAACAGGAAATCAAAATTGACGTGACAGATGAAGCTCGCGATGGGATTGCTGTTCAGCGGCTACGATCCCGTCATACGGTGCTCGTCCATTGAAGCGAGTGATCCAGATGCAGTTGGCCAATCCGTTGGCCACCAGTTGTTGCGATCAAATTACCAGGCCGGAGATACCGTGAAGATCGACTACCAGAATGGCGAATTCCAAATGGGTTAAAGGCGGAAATCGTTTTGGAACCAAAACCATATTGTGGATTCGTTCACCCATTCGGCTGGCCTGCCTGACCGGTCGGTCCATTTTTGCACCCGTTTCTCAGACAGGTCCACTGGGTTGACCGGTGCCGGCAATGCACGAAACTGATTGCCGTCTGAAAAGAGGGCCGCCCCGGCATCATGTTTGACGCGGCTCGATCGGCTCAAATGCTGTCGGCAAGCGAATCTGTTGTAAGTTTGCTCACCATTTCTTGCTGGCGAGCCTGTCCGAAGGACCAATACACCTTTTCTCAAGCTGTCCGCTGGCTTACCATTTGTCGTCAGTTTACGAACCTGAATGCCCACTGGATGAGAAATGTACACTTATTATCGCTTGCCGCTGACTGTAGCTGTTTTGATCGTTGTCGCTTTTGCCACGTCGGCAAATGGTGAAACAGATAAGGATCGACTTGGTGTCGGATCGAAGGCACCGGCTCTTGATGTCGAGCACTGGATCAGTGATGGAGACGGGAAATTTTCATCGGTCAGCCAGTTCAAACCGGGCCATGTCTATGTCGTCGAATTCTGGGCAACCTGGTGCCGACCCTGCGTGGCCTCCATGCCGCATCTAAGCGAACTGCAGAAGAAGTATCAGGACAAGGACCTGCAGATTATCAGCATCAGCGATGAAGATCTTGAGACCGTACAGGCTTTTCTGGAGCGACCAACCAGGGAAGATGACGGCGTCGACTTTCGCACAACTGACCAGCAATTACTGCTTGACGACGGATCCCGATTCTTCTTCTCATGTGGACTACTTGAAGGCGGCGGAGACAGGACGGAATTCCTTCGGCATTCATCGTCGGCAAGAGTGGTGTGATCGAGTGGATCGGCCATCCGATGGAAATCGACGAACCGCTCGATCAAGTAATTAACGATCGCTGGGACCGCGTGGCCTACGTCAAAAAGAAAGAAGCCGAAGAGAGGGTGTCGGCGGACATCGAGAAACGGGTACGCGAGGCACTCCGTAGCATGCGCGAAGGCGATAGCAACGGCAAACCCGAGACGCTGGACGGGTTGATTTCTGAATATGCCAAGCATCCGGCCATCAATCAATTAAAGGGCCTGCGTTTCCAGATTCTCCTGTCCTTGGGTGGGGAAAAGGCGGCCCAGGCGATGATCAATTTCACGTCGGACGTCAAGGATCCCGAGATCCTGAACGAAATCGCCTGGATGGTTGTCGAGATGAAAAACGATGGACAACCGGTAGATGAAAAAATGCTGCAGGCCGCGACCAAAGTCGCCCGTGACGCGCCAAGTGCGCCCCCGATGACGCGGCCATCCTGGATACGTTCGCGCATCTGGTTTATTTTGGTGGAGATCTGGACAAGGCGATCGAGATCCAGACGAAAGCCGTGGAAAATGCAGGTTCCCTGAAAGCGGAAGTTCAGCCTTTCCTGGAGAAAATGCTGAAAGAAAAAGCGGCCCAAGATGACGGTTCCCCTGATGACCAGGACGGTTAGGATCTGACGATCCATGCCGGCCGGCGTCGTGCAGGCCCGAAGTGGTAACACCGGGCCTCGAATTCCGTAGCTACGTGCTTGGGGCCCGGCCTTGAGGGCGGATCCATTCCTGCGATCAGAACTTGATCAATTCAAGTAGAACCACGGCAACAGCGATCAGGGCTTCCGTGAAACGGATCAGGATGATGGTCGTGACGACGAAAAAAATCAGCGCGTAAATGGCAAATCGTAAACCGCCGCCGAAGGAGAGTTCCGCGCCTGTGACTTCAGGTATGAAGTTGCTGATGTAGGCCAGGTAGGTCGATAAAGCAATCGTCATCAGCATCAACGTACCGATCGAAAAACGTGGTTGATTGTGGTCGGACTGGTAAAATCGATGGCTCAAAACGGCAATGATACAGACATTGACCGCGGCCCCCGCGAACACCGCCGCAATCAAAAAGGAAAAATGGCGGCCCGTTGCAGCTGACAGAATCGAAGCCAGCAGGACAGATACAAAGGTGTAAAGAAGAGGGCCGCGAATCAATTGACAGCGGTGGGCACACCGGACATGATCTAAACCCGCTCCAGTTTCCAGCAGCGATGAATGCGTTGGTTACGAAAATCCTCGGGGACCGTCTGCCGGCTGATTTCCCGAATCCGGTAGACGTCCGAGGTTTCCAGTTCAAACTTGAACTTGCGAAAATTCGTCGAGAAATAGACGATCCCACCGGAAATCACCCGGTCGGAAAGTCGACTCAGTAATTCCGCGTGGTGCTGTTGAATATCCCAGACCTTCTCTGTTCGTTTGCTGTTGGAAAATGTTGGCGGATCGACCACCACCAGGTCAAAATTTCGTCCGGACAAACCCGTTTCCAGGAACTCCATCGCATCCTGCCGCTGGAACCGGTGTTGCGGGCCGACAAAACCGTTCAGTCGCATGTTTTCCTGGGCCCAGTCAAGGTACGTCCTGGACCAGTCGACCGTCGTGGTCGATTCAGCCCCCCCATCAGCGGCGTAGACCGTGAATGAACCCGTGTATCCAAAAAGATTGAGAACGTGTTTTCCTGAGGATTCCTCACGAACCAGTTGACGTGTCGTGCGGTGATCAAGAAACAGGCCGGTATCGACATAGTCGGAAAGATTGACCAGGAATTTCAACCCTCCCTCGTGGACGACCAGCTTGCGACCGGAGTCGCTTACCCGTGCGTATTGTCGTTTTCCACTTTGCCGTTGTCGCAGTTTCATTGAGACATTCTGAATGGGCAGTTCGAATGTGGCCGCCACGGTCTTCTTCATCAATTCCAGCCACGCCGCCTGTCGACCCGGGTCGCGGTCATGAGGTCGATCGTATTCGGTGACATGGACATGATCTTCGTATCGTTCGACAACAAACGGCAACTCAGGAATATCGCGATCGTAGATTCGATAGCAGGAAATGCCGCGGCGCGAGGGCCAGCGTCGAAGGTGGCGGGCCCGCTTCTTCAGTCGAGTGGCGAACAGATCGGCCTGTTCACGATCGCGAGCCGACAACCCGCCAAAAACGGGTGTCTCTGTGTGGGCGGCATCCGCTTCCGCGCGCGAAGGGGCAGGCCGTGGTGGTGCAGCAACCGGGGCTGAGGTTGTTCGGCAATGGGAGTCGTCCGGGTGGCAAAACTGGTTGGTTTGGGACCCATGTATTGGTAGTACATGCATTCAATGCGACCATTGAAAAGTTTGCGTCGACGTGTTGCTGATTTCTGTACCATCCCTTCGAAATCTGGCAGGTCGGTCAGAATGTAGAAAGACCATGTTGGTAGACGCTGCAATACCGATGGAAACGACTGGTAAAGCGACAGGAGATTTCGGCGTTCATCAAGCCGTTGACCGTAGGGTGGGTTGGTGATGATACAGCCGTAGCGTCGCTTGCTACGTAAATCGGAAAACGCTTTCTGTTGAAAGTGAATATCCTTCGCAACGCCGGCATTTTCCGCGTTTAAGCGTGCGGACTTCAATACGTTTTCATCCACGTCCGTGCCGGCTAATCTGTAATGGGGTCTCATGATCGATGGTGGCCTGGGCTTGACCGAACAACTCGACGGCGGCGTCATTGTTGATTTGCGGCCACTGTTGCCAGTGAAAGGCGCGATTCAAACCGGGAGCTATATTGCGGCCAATCATGGCCGCTTCAATCGGGATGGTGCCGCTGCCACAGAAGGGATCCAGCAAGGGCCGGCTAGGCGTCCAGACACTTAACATCACCATCGCCGCCGCCAACGTTTCCTTCAATGGTGCCTCGCCGAACGATTTGCGATAGCCTCGCTTGTGCAGACTGGCGCCGGTCGTGTCAATCGTGATGCGTGCGACGTCGTCCAGCAGGGCGACTTCGATGGGAAAGGCCGGACCGTCCTCCGGGATTTCGACTCGATCGTAGCCATGTTGCAACGCTTCGACGATGGCCTTCTTGCTGCTGCGTTGAACGGCCGGAATGCTGGTCAGCTGGGACTTGCGGCTGCGGGCGTTTACCGGAAACCTGGCTCGGTGCGGCAACCAGTCCTTCCAGTGGATCGATTTCAAAGTCTCGAACAGGGCGTCAAAGTCGGGCGCATCAAATTTGGCCACTTCGATCAGAACGCGGTCGGCCACTCGCAGCCAGAGATTGGTCTGGACGATGTCAATCCAGTCACCCTCGAATTCCACTCGACCCGGTTGGGATGGCCGGGCTTGATATCCCAGCTTTTCCAATTCCCAACGAACCGGGGTTTCCAGACCAAAAGCGCACGCGGCAACAAGTTTCAACGGGCATTACCTGTAAGTTGACGATGGAGATTCCAGGATTGTACCGGAATTTGGAGCAATAAGATGGCCGTCACCGCGGATTCCCTTCCAAGGCCAGGGAGCCGGGTCGATGGCAAGTATGGCTCGGCCAAGTTCAGTATGCTGTCGGTTTCAATTCACGACCTGCACGGTTTCAATTCACGACCTGCACCGGTTTCGATTCCAACATCTTTTTCAGATTGTTCAGCTCCGTTGCATGCGCGTCGCAGCCGGCTTTGTTCAACATCCGACCGAACAGGAAGAAGACCAGTTTCACGATGCCCTTGCCTTCAATCGTGGATTTCTGCGTAACCCGCGTTTTCTGGTAATCAATCGCTTCAAACAGGTACTCCGCACCAATATCGAAGTGTTGGCCCTGTAATAACACTGAAGAGCGTTTAGGCGGATCCCATTCGATGACGGTTCCCAGAAATTCCATTCTCTGCCCCTTCTCGACGGTAACGCAACGGAATGTCGTTCCCACGCCGCCGTCATTATGGGACTGCAACACCGTGTCTTCGACAACGGTCCGGCTCCATTCCACGACATGGTTATTGGTGTAGTCAAAAACCTGGTCGATCGGCCGATCGATGACGACACTCGCTTGTACATTCATTTTCATTCATCCGGTCAGTGACTAGAGTCTTTAAATTTAGTCGGTTGTTCAGAAAAAACAAAGCAGAATATTGAGGTCGTCCTGGTCGGATGATCAGATTGGAAACGCATATCAACCGCGAATCACTATCGATTGTTTTCGGTTCCGTGAGGTTGATGATCAGCGAAATGAAATGTCGAGCCGCTGCATCTGATTTTTCGGTTGCACTTCGCGAAGCGGAGCGACCCATGCGACCGCTTAGATTTCGGCCTCTCAGACAAGCTTCATTAGCAGGTCGTTTCGAGGCGAGAATGCACGACGGGACGGATGGGTTCAGGCAATGTGACCCAATAACGCCTTGTCCTGGCTCGCTGTCCTTATGGACGTCGATTGCTGATCCGATAACCTCATGAGTCAATCCGGAAGCTTGGGAAAGCAAGGCTTGCCTGTAAATGCCCTCACCGAGAAAACGGAGAACTCAGTAAACTCCACAGCTTCCGGTGCCGACTTCCTGTTTCAGCAAGCAGTCAATACGTGCGGTTTGCAAACGGAGCTACGGCAGCTGAATCTGAACTGTTCGTTGACAAGCCGACGTCAAAAATCTCGAATGATTTCGTTCGATGCGCGTGTGCTCAGGTGTCGATACAAGCGGATATCGACGGCCTCGTCGATGAAGGTCACCGAAGCATCAGCAAAACCGAATACAGAACCGCCCGGATGAAAGCTGTAGAATCCGCGAACGCGATCGAGCGGATCTCGATCGTTGTCGTCGGTCGTCCAATCGACTGAGACTTCCGATGGCAGAGAATTCAGCGGTGTGACCAGATCGTCGTCAGTATCCCATAGACCATCGGGTCCCGCGTTTTGTGCGGTTACGGCAACGACACTGCCACGACCACCTTGAAACCCGGTTTCGTTGATTCCGTCAAAATCTGCCTTGGACCAGACCTGGCCCATTTGCAAGCCCGGTCACGATCATGTGGAAGCCGCTGGAATTCCGGGATTGCTGGCCGCTTCTCCCAGCAGCAGCGTCATCGACGTACCATCCTGGATATCACCAAACCGCGTCCGGCTGTTGATATCAAAGATTCCTGTCGTCTTGCCGTCCAAGCTGAGATAAGCCGTTGTCCCTTTATTCAACGCGTAGTCGAGAGGTGCCCCGCTGATACCGCCATCCTGCTCGATATTGGCGTTGTTTTCCGGACACAGAAAGACAGGAACAGGAATCTGAGCCACCGCCAAGTTGGGACCGGATTTCCAATCGAGATCCAGATCGTACTGGTCGGAAATATTCTGCTGTTCCAGAAATGGGAGTATGAAGACCAATGCTGAATGTTGGCATTCGCGGTGGTTGTTGTCGTCATCGACAACGCCGGCAGGAAATCGTGCGTAGGCCGATTCGTAATTGTGCAAAGCCAGCGCAATCTGGCGGACCTGATTGACGCAGGCCGTTCGTCGAGCCGCTATGCGGACGGCCTGCACGGCTGGCAACAACATGCCGATCAGAATTCCAATGATGGCCACCACCACCAGCAACTCGACCAGCGTGAAACCGTTACAGCGTTTGTTTGCGGTTCGCATGGCGTCACCCGTGAGTAAAATATTCGCCGAAATCTTTGAACTGATTCATTGTTAACTCTTGAGCGGAAACGACAACGCCTTTCGTGGATGTTTTGCCGCTGCGCAACCAGAAAATCATCCGCTACCGGATCAGGAAACCGTGTTTCAAAGGGTCACTGGGATCCACCAGAAACTGGTGACGCCCGGCAATATACCCCGTTCCTGCGACTCACGGCACGATCGCATCCAGTCCACAGAACTTCGTTTTGTCGGCGGCTTCCACCTGGAACGTGGTTCCAATGATGCTCTCGAGTTGAATCGCCCGATTCGGTGACAGCTGGCCTTTGGCGTACAGAATCGCGGCCAGCCCACTGCCCCGATTCCATTGGGGCTGCGATCCAGCTCACCGTCGGCAAATACACAGACATTTCGAAATTGGGATTCGGCGTGATTCGCAGGTGCCACGAAAATGGTTCCATACAGAAACGACAAATCGTCGTGTACCGGGTGTTTCACACGTAACTGATCGGACACCGCCTGCTTGATTTGCCGCCCCATTGCCACGATCTCGAGGCTGTTTTCCATTTTCAGAGAAAGCCCGATCGACTCCGCATCCAGATACACATAGAAAGCGCCTCCAAACGCCAGATCACAAATGACTTGCCCCAATCCAGGGACCTCAAACACGTGGTTCTGAACCAGGGCAAACGAGGGAACGTTTTCAAACTCAATGCTGCCGGTGGCGGAATCGAAGGTGCTGTTGACAATTCCTGCCGGGGTTTCAATCTGGATGCTCGTCCGTGGCTCAACCGGTTGAATCAGTCCGATTTCTAATGCGACTTTGGTCACGGCAATAATGCCATGGCCACACATGGAACTACAACCGGCGTTGTGCATGAATAGAACTCCGAAATCCGAATTCTTCGATTCGGGGGAAACCGAGGATGGCCCCGTACATATCGGCATGACCGCGCGGCTCCCACATGAGAATTCGGCGGTAGGCATCCAGATTTTCAACCAGGAATCGTCTCCGCTCCAGAATCGAGCGACCGGCGATTTCAGGGTATCCGGATATGACAATCCGCAACGGTTCACCGGCAGTTTGAACATCCAGCGTTTCCAGACTTGTCCAACTGTCACCGGGCGTCCAGTTTCGCGCTGCGGCGAACCACCGAGATTCGAAGTCATCCGGCATGGCCATTATCCGATGATATCCCGAAAAATGCGGTTGATATCCTGAATCGTTCGCCATCCATCTACCCGAGTTTGCTGTTTTCCCGCATAACGAAAACTGCAAGAATCGAGCGGGTCAGCAATCGGAATCCGGCGCGACGGTCCGACAGTCTACGTGCCGCGTTGGTTTGATGGTTGCCGATGGTAGCATCGGTGCGAAATTCAAAATGCGTTCCGGAAGGATGTTCATGTCAAGGAAGCTCAGACATCTTCTAGAATATTTCCTGGTGCGGTTTCTGATCAGTATCGTGCAGGTCCTGCCGTTGGATTACGCCGACCAGCTGGCGCGAAGGCTGGCCTATCTGGTTAACGATGTACTGCGGTTTCGCCGTGCGGTTATCAATGACAACATCCGACATGTCTATCCGGAAATGGAATCGCCCGATCGGCTGAACATGTCCCGGAAGATGTGGTACCACTTGATCATGATGGCTTTCGATGTGATCCACGCGCCGCGAAAGATACACCATACGAATTGGCGGAAGTACGTTTTCATCCGCGATATTCGACTGATGACCAGTTACCTGATCGATTACCGCCCGCTGGTCGCCGTCAGCGGCCATTACGGCAATTTTGAAATGGCGGGCTACGTTACCGGTCTGTTGGGGATGCCCAGCTACTCGGTAGCCCGGAAACTGGACAATCCCTATCTCGATCGATTCATCAATTCGTTTCGCGAGATCAATGGCCAGTTCATCATTGACAAGGACGGCAGCGCCGGCGAAATCAAAAGGGTCCTGGAAAGCGGTGCGATACTGACCATCCTGGGAGACCAGCATGCCGGAACGAAAGGATGCTGGATCGACTTCCTGGGTCGTCCGGCCTCGTGCCACAAAGCGGTCGCTTTGTTTTCGCTGGGATCAGCCGCCCCGATGATGGTCAGCTATTGCCGTCACGCCGGCAGGCCGCTCAGTTTCGAGATTGGTTGTACGGGCGTCGCCGATCCGTTGCAGTCCGACTATCCGAACGATGTCCGAGCGCTGACACAGTGGTACAACGATCGTATGGCTGATGCAATTTATGACGACCCGAATCAATACTGGTGGGTGCACCGCCGTTGGAAGGAAAAACCAGTCCGCGGAAAAAAACGGACGCAGGCGGCGGCCGCCTGATGCAAGCCAAGTAACTTCCCGGGATCAGTCGACCGGATCGCGTAACCCCGCTCGGACCGCCGCATCTTCGAGGAAGTAATTCAGATCTTCCTGATCGTCGTGATGGAGAATATCGTAGGCGTGAGCGGGGCTACGCGCGTGGTACAATTGTTCGCAGAAATTATCGTCCCGGGTGATCGCGGAAGCGAAGGCCGCCAGAATCTCCAGGTGATGGTCGCGCTCCGATTCCGGCGTCGCCAGCAACAACACCGCATGCACCAATTGGCCATCGGGAGCGTCCAAATCAAGTCCCTTGGCGCTGATGCCAAGGACACCCCTGACCTCGTCCCCTTCGTCCAGGATGGCGTGAGGGATCATCAGGCCTCGCCCCAGGCAGGTCGTTTCCTCCGATTCACGCTGCAAAACCTGCTGGACAAAGCTTTCCTGATCGTTTTGCATCTCGTAGGAGGAATACAGCAACGAAGCCAACGTTCGGATGACGTCCTCGCGCGACTCGGCCTGTAAATCGACCATGATTCGCTGTTCCTGAAGAAAATCCAGCAATTGGGGGCGGTCCTTATGGTCTTCGCCCAGCCGTTTCAAGGCAAAACGCGTCGCGCTGGGGCCCAGTAACTGATTGATCGCGAGGGCCGAAAGCCCCACCGTGGTAACCAGGGCTTGGACCTGTTCGCTAAATCCAGGTGCCGACTGTACCAGTAGAATCAGCCCCACGGCCACGCCACCGTGCGGCATCAGAGCCAGTCCCAGGTAGTTGCCGATATTCTTCGGCATTCCCGCCAGCCTCATGGCAATCCAGGCCGTGGTGATTTTCGCCAACAATCGAGCCACGAAATACAACAGCACCAGGCCCAACGCTGTGGGGACCAGGCTGAAGTCCAGTCGCGTACCGGCTGAGCGTAAAGAACAAGGCAAATAAGACGCCGCCGATCGAATTCAGGTAGGCTTCGGTGGATCGTACCGTATCGTGACGAATGTTCGTCACCATAATGCCGGCGAACGTACAGGCCAAAATGCCTCCCGATGTCCCGAAGCCCGAAGCAGCTCCCCACGCGCCAGGATCACCGCCACCATCGTTGGTCCCAGAAAAGCGGGACTCACGAAATAACGAATCAGCAACAGCGCAAGCAAGGCCCATCCACTGCCGATCGCAAAGGTGACCAGGAATTGCATGCCAACCCGACCCAACGCCTGAATCCAGGTGGAATCCGTGCCGATATCCGTGGATACAAACACGAACACGGCTACCGCCACCATGTCGATCAAGCCCACCGCCGCCACCAACGTCTTGGTTAACGTCCCCCGCGCCCTGGCTTCCCGAATCACCAGCACGGTAGTCCCTGGCGCATCCCGCGATGGCAATCGTGGCCAGCAGCAAGGCGGGTTTCCAGGTCATCGGACCCAGCGAGGGTCCAATCAGAATCAGCAGTCCCGCCACAATGGACGGTGTCAGGAACGCTTCCCCCAACAACAACAGTCCAATTCGCTTTCCCGTATTGCGGAGACTGGAAAAATACAGCGTGGCTCCCACCGTGAAAGCAATAAACCCAAGTACAAAGCTCATCACCGGTTGGAACGTATTCAGGTCAAACGGTTCCGTTGGCGAACTGAGTGCCGGCACCAGAAACGACCGCAGGAAGATGCCGGTTGCGATCCAGCCGGTGACCTTCGGCAGCTTGATCCACGCAAAGACCTCACCCCCGATAATACCCGACATCAGAACGACGGCCAGGAAGAACAGGGGATCATCGAAATTGATGTTGGCGAAAAAGGTCATGGGTTGGAATCAACTGGTTTGACGGGCGACCGGGCAGCATTCGAGCTCACCAGCTTAAACCGCGTCGTGGTCCTGATCTGGCATTCAAATGGTGACAAATACGCCAGGGATATACAACCGTGACCGAATTCGGGACATTCGCGTTGACGATACCCGCAGGGTGTCGCTAATCTCATCGTGATGTTGGCGACAGGAATATCTCATGCAAACGATTCAAGGCGTCAGCCTGCCCCGGTCGGGTCATAATCTGCTGGTCAGTCATCTGCAATCGTATTTTGGCAGTCAGGATATTTGTACGTCCCCAAGAGGCCCCCGTCTTTCGCTTTCTTTTCTTCCTCGATCAGCTCCAGCGGCGGCACGTCTGTCCACGAACCGCTTTCACTACTGCGAATATTACTACAGTTGCCGTTGCCGCCCCTGCCGCAATCCTGGCAACGTTTTTCAGAAATCCCACGATTTCAAACTCGATCTGCCCGTCAACGCGGAACAAAAACATCTGGTGCAGACCCGCGACGCACCCGGCGTGATGATCTCCTGGTTCGAGCTGAGATTAGCCAAAGGAAGAGAAATCGATACAGCGGACGGATTCCGGGACTTTGTGCGGCGTCATCGCGATTACATCGACGGCTTCTTTCGCAAGTGGGTTCAGGCGGACATCGGCCCGCGACTGATGCTGGATTACGACGAATACCTGAGCCGTCCCATTGAATGGTTGTCTCAAGTTATTCTGTTTTTTGATCCGGAATGCACTGTCGATCAACAGCGCATCCGGGAGATCGTCTCGGATATTCGTCGACCGAGAATCGACCATCAGTTTCGCTTCTACAATGCGTTGGCCGACGAGGTGGGCGTCTGATCCGCTGTCGGCCGCCGTGGTTCGTTACCATCAGGCGTCCCGGGCCAGTTCCACAACCGATTGGCAAAGTTGGCGAGCGGTCTCCAGATCAGGCGCTTCGGCAATGACGCGAACAATCGGTTCGGTATTGCTGGGCCGAATCAGCACCCAGCGGTCATTCCAATCCAGTCGCAGACCGTCCAGCCAATTCGACCTGGAATCTTTGAAATGCTGCTCCACCGCATCCATCAGCGGACCGATTCGTGGCGATGCGATTTCGACCTTCGTCTTGTAAATCTGGTAATCCGGCAGATCGGCAACCAGTTCACTGATCGACTTGCCCCGGCTGGCCATGGCATCCAACACCTGTGCCATGGCCACGAAGCTGTCCCGCACATAACCCACTCGTGGATCGATGGGCCCGCCGTTTCCCTCGCCTCCGTAGACTGCATTCACTTCGATCATCTTTTCGGTCACATTGGCTTCACCCACTGCGCTGATATGAAACTCGCAGTCACGCCTGGCGGCGATGTCGGCGGACATTCGACTGGATGCACAATTGACCACGACCGGACCCTGATGTTGTGAAAGCGCGTGATCAAGCGTTATTGCCAGTGTATACTCCTCACCGATATACCGGCCCTGTTCATCGATAATCGCCAGGCGATCGGCGTCCGGATCCTGGCAGAAAACGGCATCCGCATTGAAGTTCCGGGCCTTCTCGGTCACCACTTGCAAGTTCTCAGCCGTCGGTTCCGGCGTATGTTCGAATTGTCCGTCTGGCTCGCCACCCAGGATTTCGAACTGACAACCTAGCGATTTCAATAACGGTGACGCCAGGATGGAACCGGCGCCACGGTTGCTATCCACGACGATCTTGAATTGGCGGCGGGAAATATTATCCGAATCGACGGTCTGCAGAATCCTCTCCAGATGCGAAGGCGTGGTATTCTGCAGGTATTCGACGGAGCCGATTCCCTGATGGGAACACCAGCGGGGGGCCTGATTTTCATAGGCGTCCCGTACCCTTTCACCTTGCCGGCTGGAAATCACGCGACCTTCCGGTCCGAACAGCTTGATACCGTTGTAGGGAGCCGGATTGTGGCTGGCGGAAATCTGAATCCCGCCGGCAGCCTGATGTTCTCGGACCAGAACGCCCGTGGTGGGGGTCGCAGCGACATTCCCGTACAGGACGTTCCGACCACAGGCCGCCACACTGCTGCAAATCGCACCGGCCAGCATGCTGCCGCTGCGGCGTCCGTCCCGGGTGACAACGATCGGCCCCTCTCCCATCGCCGAAACAAAGGCGGCGGCATAACGGATGGCCAGTTCCGGGTTGAGGCTTTCCCCAATGATCCCGCGTAGGCCGGAAACACTGATGATGGGTTCAGGCATCGAATATGGCTCCTGCGAAGTTGGTCATTTCGTTTCCCTCTGGGACGTTGTAGGCTACTTCCTGCAGTTTGCGGTGACGACTGCGGCAGTATTGCAAAGCATTTGCCGTCAAAACTACAATCACGGCTCAAGCGGCGAAAGACGGCGTCGGGCCAAACACGGAAATTAGATCGTACCATGAGGTTTTATCGTGCCGGAAACGAGTGAATCGCAATCCCAATTGCAAAGGCTGGCGGTCGCCCTGGATGAGGGAAAAATCAGTCCGTCGGCTGTCGAGAACATCACCACGTGGCTGACCGACAGTCGTTACGATGCGTACCTTGCCCAAATTGGCCAGCACATCGAAGAGGAGCGATGGCAGCAACTGGACGATGTCTTCTGGACGGTGATCCCGTTTGGCACCGGAGGCCGACGCGGCAAGATGTACCCTATTGGAAGCAACGCGATCAACGAACGCACGATTGGCGAAAGCGCCCAGGGCCTCGCCGAACACGTGAAAAAAACCAAGCCGGACGGCCCCTGGTCGGCCGCTATCGCCTACGATACCCGACACCGCAGCCGCGAATTCGCGGAATTGTGCGCCGGCATCCTGGTGGCAAACAAATTCAGGGTCTATTTCATCGATCAGTACCGCAGCACGCCCGAGTTGTCATTCCTGATCCGCCTGAAACAGTGTGACTGTGGCATCATGGTGACCGCCAGTCACAATCCCCCTAGCGACAACGCGGTCAAGGTTTACTGGTCGACCGGCGGACAACTGGTTCCGCCTCACGATGCGGCGGTGATCCAGGAAGTAGAACGGGTACAGCGACTGGAAATTGCCGACTTTGCATCCTCGGTTGAGGCAGGCCAGATCCTGATCGTGACTGATGAGGCGGATCGTGCTCTGTTGCAGGAACATCTGAAACAGAGTTTTGACGGGCCCCGCGACTTGAAGATCATCTATTCGCCATTGCATGGTGTTGGAGAATTCAACGTCAAATCATTGTTGCACGAAGTCGGCTTTGACCAACTGGAGATTTATGGTCCCCACCGGGAACCCAATGGCGATTTTCCCAACGTGCCGGGCCACGTTTCCAACCCGGAAAACAAGGAGGTTTTCCAGGACATGATCCGGTATGCTCAACGCACGGCGGCGGATTTGATTCTGGCCACCGATCCTGACTGTGATCGCATGGGAGCTGCCGCCCCCCTATCGACCGATCGGAGCGGTCCGTGGGACACGTTTAACGGCAATCAACTGGGCGTGCTGTTGGCGGACTACGTTCTGTCCAAGCGCCGCCAGGCCGGCCGACTGGCACCCTCCAATTATCTCGTGACCACCCTGGTAACGACCCAGATGATCAAACGGATTGCCGCCTCTTACGACGTTCAATGCCATGACAATAACCTGGTCGGCTTCAAATGGATCGGCAGTCTGATCGACCAAAAGGGACCGGACGATTTTGTTTTCGGATGCGAAGAATCACACGGATTCCTGGTGGGCCAGTATTGTCGTGACAAGGATGGCGCCGTGGCGTGCATGCTGATGTCCGAATTGGCAGCAGAGGTCAAGGCCAGCGGCATTTCGATGTTTGAGCACCTGGACCAACTGTACCGTACTCATGGATATCACGCTGAAGACCTGATTACGATCCGCATGGAAGGCTCCGATGGCATGGCGCGGATGCAGGCCCTGATGAACCGTTTCCGAAACGAGATGCCGTCCTCATTCGGCGGAACAGCGGTCAAGTCAGGCCGTGATTACCTGCAACAACTTACGGTCTATCCAGACGGACGCAAGGAATCGCTTGACGGACCCACGGGAAACCTGATTATCATGGAAACGCAGCGGGACGGAAATTACATAGCGGTCCGTCCTTCGGGAACGGAGCCGAAGGTCAAATTCTATCTGTTCACCTACCTGCCGCCTTCCGAAATTATTGACCTGGATCAATGCAAATCCGAAATGCAACACAGGCTGGATGCGTTCCGCAGCGAGCTTGAAGAATTTGCGGCCACGGTCTGAGAGCTGAAATCAATACCGATGTCTGACTTGCAATCTGCCGATACGGGAGACGATTCCCAACCGGAACTGGATGCCATTGCGGACGCGGTCAGGCAGAACGAACAGGCCCCGGGCGTGACCGGCTCGTTCGAAGACGCCGCGAAAAAAGTCCGGCAGTTTCCCACCGGCCCCGGCGTTTACCTGTTCAAGAACTCAGCCGGGGTTGTGATTTACGTTGGCAAGGCGGTTAGTCTGCGATCCTGCGCCGGCAGCTATTTTCAAAAAGCCGCCCGGGAAGAATTGCGGACGGCCCAATGGATCGAAGAAATCTGCGATGCCGACTGCATCGAATGCGAAAGTGAAGTCGACGCGTTGCTGGTCGAATCCCGATTGATCAAGGATATCCAGCCCAAACATAACAAGGAACAGAAGGACGACAAATCCTTCCCCTACCTGCAGATCACGACGCGAGAGGATTTTCCTCGTATCGAAGTGACTCGCGAACCGCAGGGCAGTGGTGTCAAGCTGTACGGTCCCTTTGCCAGTGCCGGATCATTGCGGGGCGCCGTACAGGTATTACAGAAAATCTTCAAGTTTCGTACTTGCTCGCTGGATATCCAGGCCGAGGATGAACGCTGGCGATGGTTTCGTCCCTGCCTGCTGGCCAGTATCGACCAGTGTACGGCCCCCTGCAATTTGAGGATCTCGAAGGAAGACTACCGCCATGATATCAAGCAGCTGCAGATGGTTTTGTCTGGTCGCAAGAAGAAGCTGTTGAAGCAGCTGGAGGCCGAGATGAAGCTGGCATCGGAACGGCTTGAATTTGAAAAGGCAGCCAAGTTGCGTGATGAGATTCGCATGTTGCGGTCACTCGATGAACGGGGCGAGCTGGATACGCATGCCCAGCCGGAAGTGTTTTATATTGATCCCAGGAAAGGACTGAAGGGGCTGAAGAAAGTCTTCAATCTGCCAGAAACGCCGCGGTCGATTGAAGGAGTCGACATCGCGCACCTGGGAGGAGGCGAAACGGTCGCCAGCCTGGTCAAATTCATCGATGGCCTGCCTTTCAAACCAGGTTATCGGCGGTTCAAGATCAGGAATGTACGAGGCGTGGACGATTTTCGCAGTATCCACGAAGTGGTCTCACGGCGATTCAAGCGGCTGTACGACGATCAGGATGTTTTTCCAGATCTGCTGCTGATTGATGGTGGTAAAGGACAATTGAATGCAGCCTGTAGTGCGTTCGAATCGCTGCAGATTGAACCCCCTTTCCTGATCTCCATCGCCAAGAAGAACGAGGAGATTTTTCGCCCCGGTCAGTCGGAACCGATTGTCTTGAGCCGTCATTCGTTCGCGCTGCGGTTGTTGCAGTACGTGCGCGATGAAGCGCACCGATTTGCACAGCACTATCACCATATCCTGAGACAGAAATCGAGCTTTGACTAACGATGCAGGCGATTGTGTCGACACGGTTCCGTAATCCTACCGCTGGACGCATGTTCAGACCGGTATCGCGCCGCCCTTCAAGCTGAGGCCGGCAGGCATTGCTTAACGACCGCGGCTGGCCGCGGGACGGAACGTGGTTTTCGATAAACCACGGTGATGATCCGGACGACGGGGGATGTGGTTCCCGGGGCCGAGTGCAAGGTGGAAGAACGATTCACACGGAAAAACCGTTAACGCAGTTCGCCATCCTTTCACGATGTTTACCGTTTTTTCGTGTGGCAACGATTCTGACCTTTACTGGCTTGAATTAAGGCACATTGGTGGTATTCAGGCATCGTTGCCCGTTGGTAACAAGCTAAGTTTTGGCAGCGTTAAATAGCTGTTTGCCTCGAACCACAATCCGAATTCCATGCCCGAAACGATGGCCCCCGAAACCGGAACCGAAGATTTCCGTCGCCCGACGGGCTTTCGAGCCCGTCCTCAGAATGGGACACCGGTTCGCCGTTTTCCCACGTCCGGGGCACACCAGGGCAACTACAGCTCGACCACGGTCTCAGCCGTTGGCCCACCGTTGCCGAAGCGTAGCAAAGGCCGTTTTTTCGTAGGAACGGTGTTCCTGGCCGCGATCACGATGCCCGTCTACCTGCTGTGGTCGACCTATTTTCAGTATCAATCCTACGGCGTGATTCAGGGTCGAATGATCAGTGTATCCGCTCCCTGGGATGGCGTGTTGTTGAATTGGCAGGTCAAGGAGGGCGAGCTTGTCGAGCAGGGGCAGACCCTGGCGGAAATCGCCAACCTGGAAATGCGACACGCCGTGGAAGCGTTGGTGGATGACCTGAAGTTAACTCAAGCACAATTACAGGCGGAATCGGCAAGATTGAAATTTGAACAGCACGGCCGCGATTACGAACGCCAGAAAGCCGAGGCCGAGTATCTGCAGGCATTCGGTGAGCTGGAAGCGGAACGGGCGCTGTATTCCGACCTGCAAAAGCAATTGGAACGAGCACGCCGGCTGATAAAGTCCGGCAATCTGTCGCAACAGAAGTACGATCGGATCTATTTTCAACATGTTGGCCAGGAACGAAAACTGGTGAAGTTGCGGACCGCTGTCGAGGCGTTGAGAATTCGCGCGGAGTTATCCGTTAAAGAAGAACATCAGGAACATCAACAACAGATCCAGCCACTGCTGGCAAAGATCGAAACGACGCAATCGGAAATCAAGCGACTGAGAGAAAAGATCCGACAGGGGCGTTTGATGGCACCGGTGACCGGGCGGATCACCAGGCGTTTCCTGTTAACGGGCGAATCGGTTCAATTGAGCGAACCGATCGTGGAAATACTGGAAGAAAATTCCACCGAAGCCGTGTTGTACGTCCCTCAACAGGACGCCAATCGCTTTCAGAAAGGGCAGCTACTGGCAGTGGAGCTGGCACCTTATGAACATCATGTTCGATGTGAAGTGACACGTCTGGATCAACAGCTCGAGCCACCGCCAACCAACATCGAGCGATACTACCGGGCCAATGAGGTTCTGGTGCCGGTCCATCTGAAGCCTTTGCCGGAGTACGAACAGTGCATGTCGTTTCGTGTCAATGGATTGATCAAGTTGCCAGTCGAATGGAAGAAGAATCTGGCCGAGATGTTTGACGCCACCTGTCATCAGATCCGGTCATTTTACGATGATGTGGTAGCCGGCTATCGCGAAAAGCCCTTCCGGAAAGTTGCCAAGGATGAACGCCCAGCAGCAAACAGCAATGCGAATGACCGCCCTCGGTTCTGGCAGACGTCCGTTCGTGGTGCCAAGTATGAAGAATGACCTGAAACTGCCGATCATTGGAGGGGATGAGCAACTGCTGGCCCAACTGGCCTCGATCGGGCAGCCATCACCGCCAGACCGGGGAACCGAAAGTGCCAGGAAACCGCAAAATCGCCGACGAGGCGTGCGCTACGACATTACCATCCCTGTCGGCTGTTTTCCCATGGCACCCAGCCTGGAAGTAAACGCGGCGGCTCAATTTGACGGGATCATCACGGATATCAGCAGCCAGGGACTTGGCGTGCGAGTGGCCTCGCGGAACGTGAACGTCGGTGATCAACTTTTGATCGGCGTCGAAACGGAATCGAATCGGCCCCAGTATGCCAACGTGACCGTGTTAGGCACGATGGTCGACGGCTGCACTTCCACGCGACTTCAAACGACCCTGGAAGGCCCATTGATGTCGCTGTTCGCCGCCGATATCGCCTATCCCGAATTCGATTCGAAAGAGTTCAAGTACGTACACGCCTTTCCCGAAAACGTGTTCGCTTCGCTGGCCATGATTGGTGCCGTCCAGCCGCTGGTGGTCGATACCGTGCTGGTCTGTCCCGATTGCCAGTCGGTGCCCACGACGCGGCGAGGATGCAGTGTCTGTTTGTCCCACGATACCGAAAAATCAAAGATGATTCACCATTTTGCCTGCGCCCACGTTGACTTCGTCAACCGTTTCGAACAGCAGGACGAAATGGGCTGTCCCAAGTGTCGCGGACGAAAAATGATCATTGGAGCGGATTACGAATACCTGGATGGACCGATTCAATGCCGCGAATGCGGCCATAACGATCTACAGGAAATCCTGATCGGACATTGCATGCGATGCTCGAGCCGGTTTCCATTGGATCACGCCGTCGAACTGGAAATCAAAGGCTACCGTGTTAACCGACTGGATCCATTGGCTCTCGTCCATCAAAGCTGAATCGCTGGTCTGGATATTCCTGCCCTTCCTGCTGTTTGATGGCATGCGCTACACTTTTCTGATGAGTGGCATGGCCATCGTTGATTGCGTGCGCGATTCATTTCGGTGGCTGTTCGGGGGCACAGCCGAAACGAATTGCCGTTATTGCCCCTCGGTCGCGGTGATCATTGTTGGTTTCAACGAGGGTGACACGATTCAGCATGCGTTATCGTCAATCTACGGGACCTATCCACGGATGGAGGTGTTTGTGGTGGACGATGGTTCGACGGACGGTATGGCAGACAAGGCGCTCGCGTTTGCACGTCAACATTCCGGCGTCACGGTATTGCGACGGGAGAAACGCGGGGGCAAGTCTTCCGCCCTGAATATGCCGTTACCGCTGGTGCGTGCGGAAATCGTCGTCGTCATCGATAGCGATTCGCATCTGGATGATGCCACCATCTGGCATATCGTTCAGCCGTTTCAGGATGCAGCTGTTGGAGCCGTTTCCGGCTGCATCAGTTCACGCAACCCATTTGTGAATCTGGTGACCTGGGTTCAGGCTCTGGAGTATCGCCGGTCCATTCTGCTGGGACGGATCTTCCTGTCGCGGCTGGGATTACTGGGAATCGTATCTGGTGCCCTGGGAGCCTTTCGAAAAGACGTTCTTGATCGCGTGGGCGGCTGGGACGTAGGACCCGGCGAAGACGGTGATTTGACCATCAAGATCCGCAAATCGGGCTACCGGATTGCCTTTCAACCTGCCGCCAACTGCTTGACGAATACTCCCGTGAAAGCTGGCGCCTTGATTCGACAACGCCGCCGCTGGGAATGGGCAGCCATTACTTTCGAGTGCCGCAAACACGTGGATCTGGGCAACCCCTTTCGAAAACAGTTTCGGCTTTCCGATTTTGTAATGATGGTTGAACGATGGCTGTTTAATTTCATTCTGGTTTATGCGGGGGTCATTTTCATCATCTATCTATTGTGCAGTCACAGCGTGCAACATGTCATTTATCTGGCGATCACTTTCTACGTGGCTTACCTGGCCTGCGACGTTATCCAGTTGTTGATTTTGTTCTATTATTCACAGCAAAGGCCTGGCGACGTGGTGCTGGGACTGGCCACGCCGTTGATGCCAGTCTATTTCCTGGCTCAGAAAATGGTGACCTGCTGGGCGATCACGGAGGAATTGATCCTGCGTCGATCCTACCAGGACAATTTCGTTCCTGAGCGTGTCCGCCGAGTAACCTGGCACTGGTGACGCAAACCGCGATCGAGTGCCATCCAGCGGTCGTTCAACGCGGTGAGATTCCCGGGAAGCCGCTGCAGCCCCGCTGACGTCCGCCGTGGCCGTGATACAATCGTGGGACGCGGAAGCCCCAAGTCATCAGCGGTGGCATCCACTGTCAGTTTGACCGGCGGATTCGCAAGTTACTCACGACCCTGCCCGGTAATCAGTGACGCGTTACGTTTGACGCGTTGGTGAGGCGGCAAGTCACCGCTTCCAGAAATTTCCAGGTCTCTACCGGAAAAATACCGGAAAAAATCCACTCCATGTCCATTCTTGGCTCTCACATGTCGATCGCCGGTGGCTACTACCGCGCAATCGAAGCCGCCGCCGCAGCGGGATGCGATTGCGTGCAGATTTTCACCAAGAACAACAACCAATGGCGAGCGAAACCGATTACCCCTGAGGATATCGAGCGGTTTGCGTGTACGCTCGGCGAAACCGGCATCCGTCATCCCCTGTCCCATGCGTCCTACCTGATCAATCTTGCCAGCCCGGATGAAGAACTGAGACAGAAGAGCATTGACGCCATGATTGTCGAACTGCAACGGGCAGACATGCTGGGTATCGCCTACGTTGTCGTTCATCCAGGCAGTTTCACCACCAGTGATGAAACGAGTGGATTGGACCGGATTGTTGACTCGCTAAATCAGGTCCATCGCGACACTCAGTCGCTGACGACCATCCCGCTACTGGAGAATACGGCCGGACAGGGTAGCAACCTGGGCTGGGACTTCCGGCAGCTGGGAATCATGATCCGGGGCGTCGATCAGCCTCGTCGGCTGGGCGTCTGTATCGACACCTGTCACGCGTTCGCAGCGGGTTATCCGATGGATACGCGCGAACACTACGAAGCCACAATCAACAAGATGAAACGCGGCTTCGGGCTCAGCCGGATCAAGGCCTTTCATCTGAACGATAGCAAGAAGCCCTTTGGCTCTCGCAAAGACCGGCACGATCACATTGGCGAAGGCGAAATGGGGCTGGCGCCCTTTCGTTTCCTGCTGAATGACCCGCGTTTCGAGAACATTCCGATGTATCTGGAAACCGAAAAAGGAGAACGCGACGACGAGGATTACGATGTCATGAACCTGCGTGTCTTGAGAAGTTTGATTCAGGCTTGACGGTCATACTTCCTTATCAGATTTGCGGTAATATACACGAGCAGCGACGATTCCTCCGCACTTCTTGCATCGAGCAGCAATCCGTTTCCCGACGGATGCAGCGCCGAATCTGATACCACCTGCAGACCAGACGGAGCGCTCGGACTGACATCGCGTACACTGTATCATCCAGTGCTCGGAGGACTGTCGAACTCGATTAAACCAGCCGGCTGGCAAAAGTGCCTTGGCGATCCGCTGCACGGTAGACATCGCTGGCTCCAGGTTCTGAATGTTGCGGTAGCGGATTGAGAAGTTCGCGGGAATTCAAGCAGAGAATCATGGCAATCCCGAAATCGTGCGACACCGGCGAACACCTTCCCATCCACGCCAAATTTTATGCCGTATCGTTCAGCTGAACCAGCAGATATACCAGCCGTCACCGACATCTTGGCATTGGTTTCAGGATCATCGTCCGGCTAATCGCTGAACAACATCATGTCGAGGAGAAACTTTTCTCAACAACGGCTGCGCCGACGGAATCGCCGAATACATTGATTGCGGTGCGAAACCGGTCGAGCAGCCAGTCGATTGGAATGATCAGCCCAATCATCTCGATTGGCAGTCCGACGGCATTCAGGACAATCAGCATGGTCACCAACCCGGCTTCCGGAATTCCAGCCGCGCCGATCGCCGCCAGTGTGGCCGTAACGGCGATGATAACCTGTTTGTCAAAGGTCATGGTGAATGCCGGATCGACCAGCGCATAGGCCTGCGCAATAAAAATGGCGGCCGCCGCTTCATACAACGCCGTGCCGTCCATATTGATTGTTGCACCCAGCGGCAACACAAATTCGGTGGACCGGCGGGCGACACCCGCCCTTTGTTCAGCACACTCCATCGTAATGGGAAGCGTGGCCGTCGAACTGGCAGTGGAAAACGCCGTCAGAATTGCCTGGGACATGTGGCCGAGATAGCGCCACGGATTGCGGCGAGTAAACACCCACAGCAGCAGGGGCAGCGTTAGAAAGCCGTGGATTCCCAGTCCGGTCAAGACACTGGTCATATACCAGGCCTGAGATTTGATCAGCGTCAGGAACTGTCCATCCAACTGGGCTTTCGCAAATCGCGCAGCCACCAGACAGAAAATACCCAGCGGAGCCAATCTCATCAGCAGCAGAATGAAACTCATCAGGGCCTCGTTGATGCTGATCACCAGGTTTGCAATCGTCTCCGCTCGCTCGCCCATGGTCGTCAACATTGCTCCGAAAACAAGGCTGAACAGAATCAAGGGCAACAAGTTGAATTCGACCATCGACTTCAAAAGGTTGTTGGTAAACAGCATCAGGACCAGATTTTCAAGGATGTCGCCGATCGTGGGTGAGCCTTCCACCAGGTAGCCTTCCACGATGCTGTTGGTACCGCCCTCGGAGGGCATGAACTTGAGCCGAATGAAGCGGGCTTCCTCAGGCAGCGGGATCACCGGTTGGGTGGTGTAGATCCGCTTCTGCAACCCGGCCACAAACTGGCCGTCGGGCACGGGTTCAAAACGGTTTCCATCGAGGCTCCATTGCAATTCGGCCACGGCGGGTCTGGTAGCCATCCCGACTTGATCGATGCTTAAGCGTACGCTCCAGATACCTTCGTCGGGAATCGACAGATTCTGGCTGATATCCGCACTCGCGGTTCGATCGCCGGTGACATTGTGCCAGTGGATTTTCTTGCCCAAACGGCTGGTGGTCACGCGGGCGATCGTCTCTTCCCCCTGCTTCCTCGCATCCTCGACCAGCTTCCGGTCTATTCCTTTGCCGGGATCGACAAGGTTGACCACGATCAATCCGGTGATCACTGCCAGGACGGTGGTACACAGATAATAGGAGATGGCATAAAGGCCGGGCTTTCCCAGTTTTCGCACATCACCCAGACCCAGTATGCCGCTCATCACACTGGCCATGACCAGCGGAACCACAACCATTTGCAGTGTGCGCAAGAAGATTTCGCCGCCGATATCAAAGAGTCTGACGAAGGGCCAGAACCGTTCACCAGCGATGGTGGGTCCGACAATCGCGACCAGCACCGCCGCAACAATCGCAACGACAATATATATTGTCGCTCGCCCATGACTGTTCGAATTGCCACCGCTATTCATGCTGACTCGAATCCTTCGTAATCGAGAACGCTCAGAAATCCATTGATATTGCCGTCTCAGTTTCCAGCGACCATCGTGCCGGCAGCGATATTTTGATCAGCATCAATTTATTCGAAAGGCGGCCGATGTGAAAACCAGGCGATCAATTTCGAAACGATCATTCGCCCGATCGTTAGGGCGAACCGCCAATATTATTATCCGACGCTGACTGGCGGTCGCATCTGAGGATGTCGACTTGGACCGACGACAAGCAGCGAAAGTCAAAGGTGGGCCAAGCTAAAGATCAAGGACCCAACGAACGAAAACGGGCGGCCGAAGAGTGGCCGCCCGCAAAAGAATTGCCGCGTCGTGTCCAGAACCGATTGGGTCGATCTGGCAATGCATCGTTGACGCCGAAGAGGTCGCTGTGATGCGGACGCCTGCGATCGGAGGACTGCGATTAGCGATTCCTGTCGGAAAGTCGGGTGTAGACTGAATCGATCCCGCGGCGAAGTACCCACGCGCGATCGGTCATGTCATGGGTGCTTTGGGCGCGGTCCAGCGTTTCCGTGACCAGGCTCATGGTATGATCGTCCGTCGATGCGATGCCGGTCGACATCAGCTGCTGCATCGCGTTCATGTAGATTTCACAACACCGACCGTGATGACCCGCGTTAAAGACCGGAACGCCCTCATTAATGGCCGAATTCAGGAAACTCATGGCATCCGTTCGACTCATGGCTTTCGGCAACAGGACCGAATCAATAACATGAATCACCCCATTGGACGTGTCGATATTTCGACCAACCACTTTGGCGTCATTCACCGAGATGCCATCGGCCGAGAAGTTGACATTAACACTTCTACCCAACAAGGTCGGTGCCTGCCCCGCTTGGACAAGGTCGCTGTCGTATAATCGCCCGGCTACGACATGGAATTTGAGAATGTCGACCAGCTTTTGCCTGTTTTCCGGTTTCAACAGCGTTTCCACCGTGCCATCGGGCAAGGCGTCGAATGCCTCATCCGTCGGAGCGAACACGGTTAACGGACCATCGGCCGACAGGGCATCGCCCAGACCCGCCTTGTCTACTGCCGCCAGCAACGTGTTAAACTTGCCCGCGGCCTGGGCCGTGGCCGGAATGTTCTGCAATTCGGGCATCAGCACCGTGTCGATAACGTGAATCACGCCGTTGGAGCATGGGATATCCGTGACTTTGATCCCCGCATTACCAACTCGCAACGAATCGCCTCGAAAATTCAACGGCAGTCGCTGGCCGTTGACGGTCTTGGCATTATTCAGGTCAAACGCATCTTTGGCTTGTACACGCCCCGGAACCACATGATAAGTCAGTATATCGGTCAGTTGTTCCCGGTTTTCCGGCTTCAGCAGCGCCTGTAACTGGGCTTGGTCAATTTTGGCGAACGCTTCATCCGTGGGCGCAAAAACAGTCAGCTGCTGTTGGCCGCCAAGCGTTTCAACCAGACCAGCCGCCTTGACTGCGGCCACCAGCGTATCAAAGTTGCCAGCGCCAACAGCCGTTTCGACAATGTTCTTTTGCTGTGCCTGAACAAGAGATGATCCCAGCAGACCAGCCACCAAGGTAAGTAACAAGATTGATTTTTTCATCGCGTCTAATCCTTCGGTTGATTGGAGTTCATATATCCGTACCGATTGATTCGTGACCTGTTCACGATGGATTCAAATATTTACGAAAATTTGGTCGAATTGTTGTCAACAGAAGAAAAGCTGATAATCAATCGAAAATACCAGACGCAAACCCAGCCTCCCGTGGCCATGAACGGTAAATCCAGTACCAGTCTGAGCGCGTCTCGACTGGCCCAGGCGCAAACGATCGTCGTGAAAGTCGGTTCCAATCTGCTGGTCGATTCGGCGTCAGGCTGCTTACGCCAGAACTGGCTGGCTTCCTTGATCGACGACCTGGTGGATTGGCATTGCGAAGGGAAGCGTTTGATATTGGTGTCATCCGGTGCGGTTGCCTTAGGCCGCAACCTGCTGAAATTATCGGCTCGGCAGTCCTCGCTGGAGCACGCACAGGCAGCGGCCGCCGTGGGACAGATTCGCTTGTCGCAGGCCTACCAGCAAGAATTGGGAAAGCACGGCATTGTTGCGGCCCAGGTTCTGTTAACCCTGGAAGTCGGGCAGCATAGGCAGCGGTACCTGCATTCCCGGGCCACCATCGCCCAACTGCTGGAAATGCGGTGTGTACCGGTGATCAACGAAAACGACACCGTGGCCACCGATGAGATTTGTTTTGGCGATAATGATCGCCTTGCGGCTCAGGTCGCTGCCCTGGCTACCGCGGATGTTCTGATTCTACTGTCCGACGTCGACGGCCTGTACGATCGAGACCCCAGATCGGACGCCGACGCTCGACACATCGACTTTGTCAACGAACTCACCCCGGACATCATGGCCATGGGGGGAGGGGTTGGAACATCGCTGGCCAAGGGAGGCATGAAGGCCAAACTGTTGGCCGCACGAATCGCCATGCGGGCCGGTCTGCGCCATGGCCATTACGCGTGGCCAGGCGAAGAATCCTTTAAAAGAGCTGCAACGGGGAGCTCGATGTACCTGGTTTGTCACAGCGGACGATCCGAAAACCGCTCGCAAACAGTGGATTGGCAGCATGCAGGTTTCCGGCAAACTGTACATTGACGCTGGAGCGGCACAGGCGATCAAGGACGGCAAGTCGCTACTGGCGGCGGGACTGACCGGTACCCGTGGCGAATACCAGAGTGGCGACTGCTTGGAAATTGTGGGACCGGAGGAAGAACACCTGGCCCAGGGACTGGTGGCGTGGGATGCGGAGCTGGTCCAGCAAGTCATAGGCCTGCGAAGTGAAGAAATTGAGAATCTGTTGGGCGTAGCTATGCGAACGGCGCTGGTTCATCGCGATAATATGGCAATCTAAAGCATTTTCAAAATTGTTTTGCACGACAATACAGGCTCGCAGCGCAAGCCAGTGCATGGATCGAGTGGATCTGTTGGAAGGCCGTTGTTGCATCTGGCTGGTACCATGATGCTGAATTCTGAAAATGCTCCAGACCAACCGATAGCGACGGTACGAATATGGCATGCGAAGTCACTGCACTGATGGAAAACCTGGGCCGTGCTGCCAGGCAGGCCAGTCGGCAATTGCGCACCGCGAGCAGCGATGCGAAGAATCTGGCGTTGCGAACCGCAGCGGAGGAAATGGAACTTGCCCGCGCGGCGATACTGGCCGCCAATCGACGTGATCTGGATTCAGCCGTCGATGACGCAATGACCTCAGCCATGCTGGACCGATTATCGCTGAATGACCATCGGTTCGATGGCATGATCCTCGGTTTGCAGGAGATGGCCCGGCAGCCAGATCCGGTCGGCCAGGTCTTGGCAGCCTGGGACCGCCCCAGCGGGATTTCGATCCGACGTATTCGCACTCCGCTGGGCGTCGTGGGAGTCATTTATGAAAGTCGCCCCAATGTGACGGCCGATGCGGGTGGCCTGTGTTTGAAAGCCGGCAACGCGGTCATTCTACGATGTGGCTCGGAATCACTTCACACATCTACCGCGATTGCGCACTGCCTGCAGCAGGGACTTGTCGTCGCCGGACTGCCCGGGGAATCGATCCAGTTGGTGCCGACACGCGACCGGGCCGCGGTTAACGAAATGTTGACGATGAATCGGTACATCGACGTCATCGTGCCGCGAGGAGGAAAGGGCCTGGTCGGACTTATTCAGGAAAAGGCCCGCGTTCCGGTGTTTGCCCATCTGGAAGGAATTGTTCATATCTTTGTGGATCGAGAAGCCAGCACGGAAAAGGCGCGGAAAGTCATCCTGAACGCCAAGACCAGACGCCCCGGGATTTGTGGCGCTGCGGAATGTCTGTTGATCGATCGATCGTACTACGCGATTGAGGGCGCCCCTTTCCTGGACGACCTGTTGGCGGCCGGTGTACAGATCCGGGGGGACGGCGAACTGGCTGAACGCCAAGGCGTGGTCGCCGCGTCCGCCGACGATTTCGGAAAGGAATTTCTGGACAACGTCATGGCCGCTCGCATCGTGGACGATGTTGACCAGGCGATCGCGCACATTCAGCAATTCGGCTCCGATCATACCGACTGCATCCTGACCGAAAACAACCAGACGGCGGAATATTTCTTCTCTCAGTTGGACAGTGCGATCCTGATGCAGAATGTATCGACTCAGTTTGCCGATGGGGCGGAATTCGGAATGGGTGCCGAAATTGGAATTGCCACTGGAAAACTCCACGCACGCGGTCCGGTCGGTGTCGAACAACTGACCAGCTTCAAGTACCTGGTCCAGGGGAACGGTACGATTCGTCAGTGAATGCACTGACGGCTGCTCACGCCCGGTCCACTCAATTCGGACCGGTTCGAATCACTCGGTGAAAATGAAGCTGCACTTCCTGATCGACGACGCGTCGCACACCCTCAACCAGACACTGAGGCTCATTTTCCCGCTGACCACGGCGGATGATTTGATCCAGTTTCGTTCCCGGTGCGACGGTGAATGTCTGTTGATGGATGATCTGATTTCCGGCATCCAGTTCCGGCACGATAAAATGGCACGTGGCTCCATAGGTCAACATGCGGCCGGCAAAGGCATCGTGGTAGGGGCGAAGCCCGGGAAAACTGGGCAGCAATCCGTGGTGCAGGTTGATGATCCGCCCGCCCGCATATTTCCAGCAGGTGGCGGCGGGCAACACCCGCATGTAGCGGGCCAATACCACGTAATCCACCTGGTATTGATCGAACAGCTCGATCATCTGCTGTTCGTCTGGGCGGCCCTGTTCGTCACCGATACCGTGCCAGGGAACGTCGAATTGATCCGCGATGCGGCGGAGTGAATTTCGATTGCCGATCAGCACCGCAGGCTCCGCATTGATCGTCTTATCGCGCATGCCACCCAAAATGGCCATCGCAGTTTCGGGACGAAACGTAACACAGATCGCCAGTCTTGGGCAATCAGCACGTTCCTGCGGCGACCAGACCCTGACAGACAGCCCACTCGATTCACCAATCCGAACCAGGGCCTCTCGCAACGCAATCAAACTGTCCGTTTCCAGCTGGATCCGCAACAGCATGGCAAACAGGGCTTCTTCGTCATGGTCATACATCTGGATCTCGGCGATATTCGCCCCCAATCCGGTGACATGATGAATGATGGGGTCGGCCAGCCCCGTATGGTCGGGTCCCACGGCTGTAATTACGATCTGCATCATCTAAATCACTCTCGCTCCGCGCACAGTTGCCGAGGCACCGAGTTTATCGACTGAACGACGATACACAAAGGCCGACCGGCCTTGATGCTTGTGCCTGATCATGGCCGGTCGTTACCCATGCAGGACGACCGAATTTCAGCAAGCCTGGCAGGGTAACGAACAGTGTTTTGGTAACGCGGTGGCGTTGATGATTGGATCGAATGCCCAGCCGTTTATCGATTAAGATCACCTACTACGGCGATCATCAAGCGGGAATTTTCATGACGACTTTAACACTATTGGATCACGCCTACGTACTGGCGTTGTGCATGTTATTCCTGGTCGCTTTGACCGTCGTTCAACCGGGGATCTCGGGCCAGAAGTTCTCCACGGGCGACAAGATGGCTACCTATTGGGGGCAGAGTCTGTTGTTGTATCTTATCGCTGGTGTGGGTCTCCTGATCTGGCTTTGGAACGGACGCCAGGCGGTAGAGTTGGGATTTGCCTGGCCCGGTCGTCAGAATCGGGTGGCGTACGTGTGGCTCACGATTCTGTTTCTGTTGTTATATGCCGTTGATCTGGCAGTCGGTTGCCTGTTGCCGGGCAAACGAGAAATTGCAGCCGCCCGTTGGCGGGAGCACACGCCATTCCTGCCGGAAAATCGCGTTGAGCTAATCCATGGACTGCAGCTGGCGTTCTGCGCCGGTGTGACGGAAGAAATCGTCTTTCGCGGCTACCTGATCAACTATTTTGTCCGACTGTTTTCCGGCCGACCTTTGAGCGACCTGGCATCGCCGAGCAGTAGTTTCGGTGTCATTGCGGCGATCGTTATCACCTCGTTGATTTTCGGTCTGTCCCACCTGTATCTGGGTTGGCGGGACGCGATCAAGGTCGCGCTGTTGTCCGTTATGTTTGGATTCATCTTTACTCTGTCCAGGTCTCTGTTGCTGGTGGTGTTACTTCATATTCTGGTCGACGTTATTGCCAATTTGATCAGCCCCTGGATTGCTGCCGCGTCAAGCGATCCTCGCGCGGGATTTGAAACTCCAGTATCCAGCGACGAGTATCAAGACACGGGAATCCGTGGACCTTGACGCGCCGGGGTGATGCGTCCGCGTGGAATTTCTGTCGGATGGATGCGTGGACCGATTCCCATTCCGGCGCTGGCCGTATGATTCGAAACCGGATTTTACTGGCCGGTTTCCACCGGTGTCGGCTCCGTCACCTGGGCCGCCTTGAATCTCTCCACACCACCCACAACGGGCAGTTCCAAATGGGTGGATGACAGATCTACGGTCAGTTCCGTGCCTGGTTCCGGCCACAGGGTGAAGTCGCGATCACTGGAGAAGATCATCAATCCGATCTGCTGGCCGACGGGAATGATCTGATCATCCGGCTGCAAGTCAAAACGGAGCTGATAAAATTCTCCGGGCACCAGCGGTTCACTTTCCGTCAATGATTGATGATTTTGCGGATCCGCCCATCCCCGGGTGATGATATTGTCGTTGATTTTTCGGGTCGACTGATCCCAGGGCAGTGAGACGAGCCAGACGGACAGATTGGCGGCCGGCTGATTGCAGGCCAATCGGATCGCGATTCGCGCGGTTCCGGAAAGATGCAATTCCTCGGTCAGCGGTTGCGTCGCGTACAGCAGGCGGTGGGTCGACCATTCGGCCGATGCCAACGTAGAACCCTTGAACGAATAGTTGTCGATTAACGTTTCCTGGGTAGGCGTATCGCATGCGGAGAGCTGCAAACCGCCCATTTCTCGTCCACCCGGATTCGGATACACCGTCACATACTCGGCTTCCGGATGAGGATAATCGGGATAGGGAGTCGGTTTTCGGCGGCTGTCGTTCTCCCGGACGATCCACGCTTTGGCATCCTGTTCGACGTTGTTTTCGATGCCGTACAAATATCGAGTGAACCAGCGATTCATCCGTTCCATCGGCGGCGGGCCACCATGTCCCCCCTGATGGAAATAAGCCTGACAGGGCACGCCTTTCGATTTCAAGGCCTCGTAAATGCGAACCGAATGTTCCGGCATCACGTTCCAATCGTTGAAAGCGTGGGACATCAACGTGGCGGCCTTGTAGTCATCCAGTTTGTTCAAATAGTCTCTGCCGGCCCAGAATTCGTTATAGTCACCATGGACGCGATCGAAACCGCCCTGCAATTCCTCGTCTCGCACGTTGCAATCGCAATACTCACGCTTGTCCGGATCGCCGCTGTGAATGAACTCATAAAGTACGTCAATGTCTTCTCCCATGTATCCTCCGGGATGGCGGATCAGACCGTTGGAACGGTAGTAATGGTAATACGACGTATTGGGTGCAACCGGAATAATGGCCTCCAGGCCGTCGACCCCCGTGGTGGCACAGGCGATGGGCAACGTACCGTTATAGGAAGTGCCCGTCATACCCACTTTTCCGGTACACCAGTCCGCCGTTACCTCCTCTTCGCCATCGGGTGTGGTATATCCCCTGGCTCGGCCGTTTAACCAATCGACAACCGCCTTGGGGGCCAGCGATTCGTTGTCACCGCCGACGGTCGGACAACCTTGCGATCTGCCTGTACCGGGCGAACAGGAATGCACGACCGCAAATCCGCGAGGGACCCATTGCCGTGACAATGATCGCGAAATCATGGTGGTCTTCCCCTGGTGCTTGATTCCTGGCTGATGCTTTCGTTCCGGCGGTTCCGCACCCAGTTCCTGTCGGGGATTCCAGAAAAAATCAGGTGCCGTCGTGCCCGTACCCAGGTAGTAGGGGCTCGTTTCGTAAATCGCAGGCACCTTCAAGCCTTCGGTTTCGGTCTGTTGCTGTCGCGTCACGTCAACATGCACGCGATCCGGTTGGCCATCCCCGTCGGAATCAAATTCCGTTTCGACCCACAGGTGTTCCCGAATCCATTGCTTGTCGTCTTTAAACGCCTCAACTTCCTGTGCCTGACCGTCTTCGAAAATCGGCTTGGCCTGCGCCGCGAGGTGGTCCGGAGATACGAAAGCCATGCCGGCCATGACAGGAAATGCGAGCAAGATGAAAAAGCGAAAAAGCTTCATGTTGGATTCCGATGGCTGCTGGGGGTTAGTTGTTCCAGTTGATTTGGGCTGATGAATGCCATTTGCGCGGTGATTCTAATGGGTATCATCGGCGATCCCGTTTTCGAATTGTCACGGTAACGAAAAACCAAAGTCATGGGCGATTCGATTCTAAACCATGAAGGGCAATTATGGCACGCTTACAATTTCTGTCCTTGGCCAGGGCCAGGCATTCGATGAGCCTGTTTTGCTGCATTTCTGAAGGAAATCAAACCGCGGCCAGGATTGCCGAATGCTCCAAATTGATCGCCGTTGCGTCACCCTGAACATTATCGCGAAGGTCTTGTCCGCCGGCAACTTGCCCGAAGTAGTATACGAATTCTGCATTCGGCAGGGCGACCAGATCTTCTCTCCTCCGTCCAGATGCGGGTATTCCGGATACCAGGGGCTGGGCGACTCTTCAACCAACGGGGGATTCGTCTGCTGAACCTCCTTCGCAATTTGATATTCAGGGCAGCTGCTTTCGTCCCACTTTTCATCGTTTTTCCGGTGCGACGCGTGGGCGATCGGCGCGCAGTACCTTTTGCACTCGATGTTCGTGATCTTCACGCTCTACCCCCTGGAACTTTACCTCATCCAGCTCCCGCTAAAACGAACGATGCAAACGATCTACCACAGGCTCTCAATCTGACTCCATACGGAACCCAATTGCCGGCCAGCAATCAGCATGGTGACCGCCAGGACGATCATTCCCAGCAGGTTGGCGACCCGACCGTTCCGCAGCTCGCCCATCACGTTTTCCCGATTCAACGTATACAACAGGAAGGCGGCCAACGCCGGCAGTAGCAGGCCGTTGGCCGCTTGAGCAAGAATGATGGTTTCCCTGGGACTTCCGCCGGCGGCAAGTGCTGCGACCAAACCCATCGCTACAACCAATGCGGCCGTGACTCGAACCGAACGACTGGACAAGTTGGCTGGCCACCCAAAGCAACCGGCCGCCGCGTACCCGGCCGCTCAGCGGTGCGGTAATGGAACTGGTCAATCCGGCCGCAAACAGCCCCATCGCAAACCAAGTTTCCGCCCAGGCGCCGAGCGTGGGGCGGAGTTGCTGTGCGATATCGGCTATCGAATCCAACCCACCTTCCGGGAAGGTCACGGCCGCCGTGATCAACAAAGACGCCGAAATGATTCCTCCCACCATGATTGATAGGACCAGGTCAAACAGGGAATCGCGAATGGCCATACGCTTGTCCCGGTATTCACCGTAGCGTTCGGCGGCGCTGCTGGAGTGTAGAAAGAGGTTGTATGGCACGACGGTGGTTCCGATCAGGCCAATTACGATCAGGCCGCCGCTATCTGGCAGCGAGGGTCTCAATCCAGCCAGGACCGCGATCAAATCAGGGCCGCAAATGATGGCCGATAACGCAAAAATGGCACCCATCAGCCCGACCAGGGTCATCAACAACCACTGCAATACCTCGAATCGGCCGATCCCAATCAAGCTCAACGCGACTGCGGCAATCAGGATACACCAGACCCGATCGCTGATTCCGGTGGCCAGATTCAAGCCCGCCGCGGCACCCAGGATATTGCCGGTTTGATAAGCCGAGTTGCCAAGCAGGATCGCACTCAGTACCAATGCGAACATCGTCCAACGCAATGCCGGGGAAGACATCGTGGCCCGGATCGATTCGGCCAGTCCCCCACCGCTGACAATACCCAATCGCGCCGCCATTTCCTGAAGAATCATGGCCGTCACAACCGAGAAGACGACGGCCCATAGCAATGTGAAGCCAAAGTCGGCACCCGCCTGGCTGGCCGACAACACCGTACCCGGCCCGATGAACGCCGCCGTAACAAAAATTCCCGGTCCGATCCGACGGTGGATCGGTCGCGATTTGCGAGCTTCTTTCCCTGACAACATCCCGCCGATTACCTATCTTCCTGCAACGAACGATTAGATGGGACGGTTCTTCTGGTCGCAGAGTTTAACCAAGGTTGCGCGAGGGCAAAGCCCGCCACAGTTCCCGGGCGGCATGACCGGCGTTTTTCCAACGTATTCTCGCATCGGCTGCGCAATCACGCTCGACCATCGCGGCGAATTTTGATAAAGTCCCGTTACTGTCTGTCCTGACGACCTGTCCATCGCGGTTGATGAAGTGTGGCGACGGTTTGCAGATCTTCGAGTCTGTCGCCGGTTTGCTGCGAAGTTGAGATTGTCGCCCTGAAATGAATCCAGCGTTCCGCTTTTCCGCCCTCCGCCTGCTGTCGATTCCCCTAGCCGGGATGATCCTGTCCATCGGACTATCAAATGGTCTGATGGGTCAGGAGTGGGCCCGCAAGATGTTTTCGGAATTAAATCACGACTTCGGTACGGTCGCCAAGAATGAAAAGGCAGAACATGTCTTTGAAATCACGAATCTGTACGAAGAAGACATGACGATCGCCAACGTGAAATCCAGCTGTTCCTGTACCGATCTGGAGTTGGATAATCGGGTCTTGAAGTCCAAAGAGGTTGCCCGGTTGGTGGCCAAATTCAATACGCGAAGTTTCGTGGGACTCAAACAGGCCACCGTGACCGTAAAGTTTGCCCCGCCATTCGTGGGCGAAGTTCAACTGACTGTACGTGGCAACATCCGCAATGACGTCATGTTTGAACCTGGTGAGATCGATTTTGGATCCATTACTCAGGACAGTCTGGTGTCCGGTACACACTCACGTCAGGTGCAACTTACCAAGTTCAACAATCCGACTTGGCGAGTTGTGGACGTTAAGAGCACGTTTCCCCATATCGGAGTTTCGTTTGATGGTGAACCGGTTCGGTTTGGCAACCAGGTCAAATACAAAATGAACGTTCGACTCAAAGAATCGGCGCCTCCTGGATATGTTCAGGGTGAGTTGATCATCGTCGCCGATGATTTTGGCGGAATCACTGAAATTCCCATCAAGTTTGCGGCCAAAGTTGCTTCCGCGCTGCAAATCAGTCCAGAAGTTATCACAATCAACACGCCGTCATCATCGACGGTTAAGAAAAATGCAGTCGTGAAAGCTTCGACTCCGTTCCGGATCAAGTCGGTTACCTGTCCGAACGCTTCATTTGCTTTCAAGTTCGATTCGAATAAGAGTAGTAAAGTGCATTTTGTCGAGGTCTATTACTCGGCGGATCAACCGCCAGGTCGGTACGAATGCGATCTGGATTTCGTTACGGACTTGAATCAGGAAACGGCCGGCAGTATCAAGGCCGTGGTGGAAATCGCTGGCGATAATGGCCAGAACTGATTCCGTCGTCCGATGGGGGCTTTGGAACCGCGTTTGCCGACCGGACGGGGCGGTTCAGATGCCGCGCTTCAAATTCCTGCACCACCGGGCGCTGCCAGACGTGTGGGTTAACATGAGGTCGGACCTGCAACAGTATCTGTTGTGCTTGCCTGGCCGTCATTTGGTGTTGCGCGATTAACCAGCAGACGACCACGGTAGCGCTGCGAGCTCGGCCGGCTTTGCAGTGCACGTAAACCCGCTTGCCCTCGCCCACCTGCTGTTCCATGAAACGCACGGCGAGTTCCAACGATTCCAGTGTCGGATGGGCAAAATCGACCGTCGGAACGTAAAGCTGTTCAATCCCGTATTGCTGATAGGCGGCCTGGGGTCCCTCGTATTCGTAGCAGGTGTTTACAACCGCCCCAATGCCCAGTTCCGCCAGTTTCGGCACGTCGCGTGGGAAGGGTAACGCGCCTATGACCACGTCTTCGTCGACGACGTCCCACCAGTGACGTAACCGCAGCACGCGACCCAACAGCAGATTCCACAATAACGTGGGATAGAAGACGAGATTGGCAGTGAGGCGTTTCATGTCATGTTCATGCCTGGAAAAACTGTCCGCCCCGCTAGACGGTTTCGACGCCGGTCATCATACTCCTGATTTTCCTGCATGGAACAGCCGATGGTCAGTTCATCTTCATGGTCAATCGAGGATTCCGCTGAGCTGTACGATCTGGCGAGGTGGGGAGCTGGCTTTTTTGGTATCGCTGAGCAGGGGGACCTGGTTGTCCATGCTCATCACGAAGGCGGAAACGATATTTCGCTGATGGAAGTGATTGATCAGGCGACCCGGCAAGGATGTTCGGCACCGCTGATTGTTCGCTTTACCGGTATACTTCGCCAGCGGATTGAACAAATCAATCGCGCGTTTGCCGTGGCCATCGACGATTTGAATTATGGAGGTCGCTATCGTTGCTTTTATCCGATGAAGGTGAATCCACATCGCGAAGTAATCGCTGCGGCAATCGAATCGGGGCGACCATTTGGCAGTGGTGTCGAGGTGGGCAGCAAGGCCGAACTAATGGCCATGCTGATGATGACGGACGATCAGATCCCGATTCTCGTAAACGGATTCAAGGATCGGACGATCTTCGAAATGGCCTTTCGCGCCGTTCAATTGGGTCGAGACATTACCGTGATCCTGGAAAAACCTGGCGAAATCGATCTGTACATGCAATCCGTCGGTCGTTTCGAACGGCGACCGCGACTTGGCGTGCGGGTCAAACTGGCCGCGCGTTCGGGTGGCCGTTGGAGTGCAACGGGCGGGCCCAAGTCAAAATTCGGGATGTCGATTTCGCAATTGAATCGACTGGTGGATCAGCTGAAGCAATACGGACTTTTAAACGAGCTGCAGTTGTTGCATTTTCATCCCGGTAGTCAGATTGCCAGCATCCGCAAAATTAAAGCATCGCTGATTGAAGCCGCCTGGATCTATGCCGATCTGATCGACAACGACGTGCCCCTGACCATTCTGGATGTCGGAGGCGGGCTGGCCGTCGATTACACCGGCCAACGAAACAGTGACCCATCCAGCATGAATTACCTGTTGGAAGAATATGCCAACGACGTGGTCTACTATATCCAGCAGGTCTGTCAACAAGCGGGTATCCCCGAACCGGACATTGTTTCGGAAAGCGGACGGGCGATTACGGCACATCACAGCCTGTTGGTGGTGCCGATACTGAAGAACGAGAGCACGGTCGAATCGCTGAAGAATCTGCTGGATTTGGATCAGGATTTGAATCATGATTTGGATCCGAATCTGGCGCAGCTGCACGATATTCTCGCAAATATCTGTCCGCGTAACCTGTCGGAAAGCTACCACGATGCCCAGAACGCAATCGAAACGGTTTGGCAAATGTTCTCACATGGCGCCTTGACGATGAAGCAGCGCAGCTGGGCAGAGTGCATGTTTGAGAGGATCTGCCAGGAAGTTGCCGGACGCCTGGACGAATTGGATTTTGTCCCGAACGAATTAAGCGATTTGCGCCATCAACTGGCGGATACCTACATCGCCAATTTTTCCGTCTTCCAGGCCATCCCAGATGCCTGGGCCATGGGCCAGATTTTTCCAGTCGTCCCGCTACATCGTCTAAACGAACGGCCCAGTCGTCGAGGCGTGATTGGCGACATCAGCTGCGATTCCGATGGTGCGATCGGCTGTTTTCTGGGATCCAATGGCACGGCACGGTCGCTGCCCCTGCATGACCCGGGCGAAGCACCCTACTACCTGGGCATTTTCCTGATCGGCGCGTATCAGGAAGCGTTGGGCGATGACCATAATTTGATGGGGGATTTTCATGTGGTCACCGTCTCGAATGATGGTGCAGTGGCATGTCGCTCGGGCTCGACGACACTTGGTGTGCTAGAACATGTCCATCACTCAAATCAGACGATGCGAGACTCGCTGCAGGCGATGCTTTCGGCCGCCGAAGCCCAAGGTAATATTACGACCGATGAAAACATGGATTTCGTGCAGTTTTTCGAGGATGTTCTTGGTTCGTACACCTATCTGGTGCCCCACGAAGCAAAAGTACAACACGTCAAGCCAGTACCGCATTTCCACGATCAGCAAAAATCCGCCGATGAATTGGCGACTGGATCATCTTGACCGAAAGCCTTGGTCGCGAGATTTCAGGTATGCGAATGAATGGAAATCGGGTCACATGTTATTTCAGTTCTTACGGGCCGTTTCCAATGATCAAGTTGTTAAAGAGTAATCGCGATGGCTGAAGCACTCAATTCGCTTATCCAGTCGGGCACGAAGTTGTGGCTCGACAGTATCGATCCCCAATTGGTTCAGGAAAACCGGGCTGCGGGAGCCACGGGCGCGACGTCCAATCCAATTATCATCGCGGATCTGATTAATTCCGGACGCTTTGACGAATCGATCACGACGCTATTACAGCAGGGGATCGGCGACTCGGAAATTGCCTGGCGGATGACCGATCGGCTCGTGACCGAAGCGCAGACGGTCTTTGAGCCGGTCTGGCAGCAGTCCGATGGCAATGATGGTTACGTCAGTTTTGAAGTCGATCCGTTGCTGGAAGATCCTCAGGCGGGACCACCCCATGACGATCGTGTGGAAAGCTACATCACGCTGGCTCGGAAATGGTCAGCTGGACAACGAAACCGCATGATCAAGGTCCCCGCAACACCGGCAGGACTGGAGGCGTTGGAACCTATCGCTGCCGCCGGAATTCCATTGAACGTGACGTTGGTCTTTACGATCGATCAATACATGCGAGCCCGCGACGCCATCTGGCGCGGCGCCCAACGACACGGCGAGCTGGGCAGGTTCAAGAGCGTATACAGCATTTTCGTTTCGCGAATCGACGTCTACACATTGAAGCACTGCCCGAGTCTTTCGGAGGAAGCACAAGGTCAGGTCGGTATTGTCAATGCAAAACGCATCTGGGCACTGAACCACGAATTCTGGAAAGACAAGCATTGCCCGTTGCAACAGGAGATCATCTTCGCCAGCACGGGAACCAAACGGCCGGAGGATCCGCCATGGAAGTACGTCCAGGCGCTGGCGGGCAGCGATATTCAAACCAATCCACCCCAGACCAATCAGGCCGTGGCCGATAGTGGGTTGCAGTTCACGCGGACCGTCGACACTTTCCCGGCGGACGCGATTCTGAACGAAATGGATGACAAGGTCGATTTTCTTCACCTGCACGATACGCTCATGTCCGAAGGCATTGCCAAATTCGCCGACCCTCAAATCAAACTGATCGATCTGATCGGACGGAAGCGTCGCAGCCTGGCCGCCTCGTGAACCGTGATAAAGAATCGCCGCAGAGTGAGCAGCCACCCAGAGTGAGCAGCCGAAATCGCAGGACTTCCCCATGGTCACATCGCCATTGCGAAAGTTGCCAACGTGCTGAACCCCTTTCGTGGTCAAGCCGTGCTCGCTTCGAGCCTCGAACCTTACGAGCTATGACCGGAGTCGTTGCCTCTCAACCCGTCGCCTTCGCGGGCTAATCCAACGAAATAACCTCTCCCTCGACGGCCACGCCCATGCCGGCTTTCTGGATTTCCCGTACGGCCGCATTGACGTGGGGGTCGCTGCCTTGTCGGATCGCCGGGTTGGAGTGGTTCAGGTGGATGAACCGAATGCGATTCCGCAGGCTTTGATCCAGAACGGAAAACCGGGCGATCGACTCCTGAACGAATGGGTGCGGAATGGCCGTCATGTCTCGACCCGGCAATTCTCCATCGGCAAAGAACGTCCCATCCAGCAATGCAAAATCGACATGTTCGATCAGTTGCTCGATCGACCGATCCCAACGAGACCATTTGTCGATGTCAGGCAGGTAGACCAGCGTTTTGCCTGGCGACGAAATCTTGAATCCGACGGTATCGGAATACTCGTCACGATGGGGTACCGTGAACGCGGTTACCGACAGCCGCTCATTGAGCTGGATCGGCTGATCCGGGACGACAGGATTTAATCGGATATGCTTCAATTGGATCAGTTGATCCCAGGGGCCGTTGCGCGACAGAAACCGGCACATCCGGTTCGTACCATATACGGGGACACCATCGGCTCCAACCACTTCGCGCCCCAGGTACATCAACCCGGTGTAGTGTCCGATATGAGCGTGAGTCAGAAAAATGCCATCCAACCACTTGCCAGATGAGCGGGCAGCGATGCTTTCGAGCCGTTGCATTTGTTCCGGGAAATCGGGCGTACAGTCAAATAGAAACCGTTGACCCGCAAGGCGATCGACAAGGGCAATGCAGGAAACCGATCGTCTCAGTCTTGTGTTTTCCCACGCTTCCCGGCAACAGTCGCGGCGGCAGCCCGCCTGCGGGTAACCTCCATCCTGGGCAACGCCCAGAACCACCACGAACAATTCGGGCGAGTCGGCCGCCGCTCGGATCGACGTATGTGAACAGAGCAACCACAAGAATGGAAACAGCGGAAGTAAATAGGGCGGAGTCATCAAGCTTCGAAGTTCCAATCCCTAAAAGGTGTTTTGGAATCGCTTCGGAAAATCATGATCGTCTCTTATGCTGACATCATCTTACACTACACCTTGGCCGTCGGATGAGCGTCAATTCGCGGGTTGGCCAGCTTGCGTTTGGAGAGTCGTTGACAGTCGCAAACTCAGTTGCTACCGTTATCGAGTTACGGGCCCGTAGCTCAGCTGGGAGAGCGCTTGAATGGCATTCAAGAGGTCGTCGGTTCGATCCCGATCGGGTCCACTGAATCTTATCAACGAATAGCCGAGTAGAATCGATTTGCAACCTGCCTGACGTAAGGCAGTGCGGCACGTCCCAAACAGATAATATCTGTTTGCGGATCTTTCGGGGGAGTCTCCCGGAGAGGATGCTGCAATGCCCAAGCTTCTTTTTCGTAAGCCGCGATACGTCAAATTTGGCAAGTACGCCCGTGTTTCCATTCGCGGTAAAATCCATCACCTCGGCAAATACAATTCGGCTGAATCGAAGGAAAAATACAAACGCCTGATCGCCGAGCATTGGAATGTTCCCGATCTTGGTCCGCCCGATCCGTCGGAGCGGATCACGATCACCGAACTGGCTGTGCGGTACATTCAGCACGCCGAACAGCACTACAGGAAGAACGGCAAGCCGACCACTGAAGTGTACGCGGCCAAGTCGGCCATCCGCCGTTTGCGTGCCCTGTACGGATCGACTTTGGCGTCAGAGTTTGGCCCACTCAAGTTTCAAGCCTTTCGGGATTCCCTCATAGCCGAGAATCTTTCGAGGGCGACTTGTAATCACTACGCCTTCCACGTCTGCCGGATGTTCAAACACGCTGCCAAATTCGAGTTCGTTCCGTTTGGATGGTATCAACGGCTGACCACTATCGGGACGCTGCAGGAGGGCAGGTCGGCGGCGAGGGAGACTGATGATGTACTGCCGGTCGGTGATGCCATCGTGGAAAAGACGATCAGTGAGCTGGCCAGTGACGTGCTCAAGGCCATGGTGCGTATCCACCGGCTGACCGGGATGAGGTCATCGGAGTTGTGCCAGATGCGACCATGTGACATCGACCGAACTGGCGAGGCGTGGCTATACCGCCCAACGGTTCACAAGAACCAGCACCGAAAGACGCAGGCGTCCAAGCAGAGGGTCATCGTGCTGGGCCAACAGGCACAGGCGATCCTGACGCCATATCTGCTTCGTGATCATCAGGCATTTTGTTTCGTTCCGGAGTCAAGAGGCAAAGCCAAATACACGGCGTGTAGTTACCGCCGGGCGATTCAGCGAGCCGCCAAACGGGCGAAGGTGCCGCACTGGTTCCCAAATCAACCGCGTCATTCGTGGGCGACTGGCGTGTATTTCCTCAAATGGGTTTCAACTACTCGAACTTATTGGTTCGTTTCTTGACAAATCAGAAAGCAGTTCCTCGAGCCGCTTTTGCTCGGGCAATAACTTGTATCGAACTTCCCTCCGGATTTGCCAATACGCCAGTACCATGCAAATGACAAACGCCGGAATAAAGATTCCCCACAACAGGTAACGCTTTTCTTCGGAGATGATGAAAAGCCCGATCGCCAACCCAAGGGCGCAAGGGACCGAGAACCACCAAACGAAGCTCTGCATTCGCCTGATTTGATATTTAATCCTGTGAAGTGACTTCTCAACAATTCCCTTTATTGAGTCGTCAAAATTGATTTCCCGCTTCTTTCGGACGATCCGTCCACGCCAAACAAAAATCGCAGCGGCAATGCTGACAATGCCCGGAATAACCAATACCAGATCGTGGCCCTGCATTAGCGGATCTCTCATGAACATTGCGCCAACAAAGAACAAAGTGAGTATCATTAGGACTTCAATGATCCCGATAATCCGGTTGAACCAGCGGAACCGGGCCTCAAGCCACTTTGATAGCTCTTTCCTTTCAACGGTTCCGCCGACAGGCTGTTGTGAGTCCCAAATCGCCTGAATTTCGTCAAATGTCATTTGTTCTTTCCCGTTCCAATTGGACTGTTAGCTGTTTCTTGATTCGATTGATTCGGACCCCAACGTTGCTTTCCGATATTCCGAGTGCCTCCGACATCTCCGCGTAGCTGCAACCCTCAAGCATGAGCAAGGTCAGCGAACGGTTTATTAGGTCCATCTCGCTGATCTTTTCATATAGCCAATCCAAACGAGGATCGCCAGGTTGTGGATTGGCGTCAGCGACAAATAGTTCTGGATCAACTTGCTGGACACGAATTTTTCTTTTCGTTTCCTTTTGATTCCAGTTGATCGCCGTATACAGAGCGACTCGATAGAGCCAGGTCGTCTCTTTGACCACGGGCCGATAGGTTGGAATCGACTTCCAGACCTGCACCGCGATTTCCTGAAACAGGTCATTCTGGTCATGACTCGAACGGGCGAATGAGCGAGCCACCTTGAACAGAAGACCTTTATGGCGACTCAGCCAGTCAACCAACTTTTCTTCCTGTTCTTCATGCTTCATTTGATTTGCACTGGTTGAAAAAAGGTTGCTTTATGAGTCAACGGCCGCCGGGTTGCCAAAAGACTATTGGACCTTGAGCTCCTGTTTCTTACAGAAAACCAAAAAAACGATGCAATAATGAAGTGCGCTGGCGGATACCACGCCGTGATTCGAAAAACACCGCGCCGAACGCTTCGGTCAGACCTGATCGACCCAGATAGGTGTTTGCCCATATCACAGCCAACGTGATAATTAGCTGGTTCCAGCTTGCCAATCCAAGCCAGCAACCGGGGATGAAATACCCGGCCGCTCGAACGGCTGACGTGGCGTAAATCATCCGAAGGGCGCAGCCATCGCAGGGCTTAGAGATCAGCGTTTCTGTCGCATCGTCGTGAACCGATCTCGCCCTGATTCCCAGCCCCGCCGTCTCGTCAAACTGCTGGATGTGGATCCGTTTATTGTGATTCTCAGCGGCGGTTAGAGCATTTTCAGCATTCATGTCCATGGTACCAGCCCGAAGCGACAGCAAGGGCCGACCGACAGATCCACTCGCAGGATGCACTTGCAGGATGCACTTGCAGGATGCACTTGCAGGATGCACTTGCTTGCGCTGCGAGCTTGTAGTGCCGAGCAACGCAAATTTGAAAATGCTGTGGTCTGAATCGACAAACCAACACGGTTAGTCCGCGTGCCTGAAAAGGTGGCAGCTTTTGTTCCATGCAGCTGACGCTGGCGACGCCGGTTGGACGGCCAAAATTCCAGAGGTTATTCTTTAGTGAATGAACCGACCGTCTCTTAATCAACGTGCGCAGGATCTTCTCGAAGCAGCGAATCGGCTGACACCTGCAGAACAAGAACCGTTCTTCGTGCAACAGTGTGCAGGCGACGAGTTGCTGCTTAGTCGTGTGCTTGCGTTGGCTGCTGTCGCAGACGAACCGTCGCAGAATTCAACCCTGAATGTTTCGATGGGCATTGTCCCGTCCGATACAGCCGTGCGGCAGCACGTGCTCTCCTCCAATCCTCCCGGCATGCCAGCCCGGATCGGCAACTACGAGATCATCCGCAAGTTGGGTGAGGGCGGCATGGGGACCGTCTATGAGGCACGTCAGCGGAGCCCCGATCGGCGGGTGGCCATCAAGGTGGTGACAACCCGTTTGCACTCGGAGTCCACGCGTGAACGATTTCGCTATGAGACACAGGTACTAGGTCGACTGCAGCATCCTGGCATCGCCCAAATTTACGAATCCAGCGACAGTGATCAACAGCCCTTCTTCGCCATGGAGCTTGTCGAGGGTTTGCCATTGACAGACTACGCCGTCGCCCGCCAGTTGAACCAGGCGCAACGGTTGTCGCTTATTGCAGAAGTTTGCGACGCCATCCATCACGCCCACCAGAAGGGAGTTGTTCATCGTGACCTGAAGCCGAGTAATATCTTTGTCACCGAGGAAGGTCAGACAAAGATCCTGGATTTTGGCATCGCTCGCGCCGTCGCAGCCGATGTTGGCGACGTTCGCAACACGCTGACGGGGCAGGTGGTGGGTACGGTGGCTTACATGAGTCCGGAGCAGGCAAGTGGCGGCGAACTGGATATCGACGCCCGTAGCGATATTTACTCGATCGGTGTTGTGTTGTTCGAGCTGTTATCCGGTCAACTGCCCTATGACGTCCAGGACGCGTCCTTGATTCGAGCTTTGGAAGCCATTCAACATCGTCAACCTCCGCGATTGGGTTCGCTGACTCCCGCGGCTCGGGGAGATGTTGAAACCCTCGTGGGCAAATCCCTCAGCAAGAACCGTGAAGACCGCTACCGTTCGGCTGCAGAAATGGCGGAGGACATCCGTCGCTTTCTGCGCCACGAACCCATCACGGCGCACCCGCCCAGTGTGATTTATGAGTTGAGCCGATTTGTCCGGCGCAATCGACTGGGTGTGGGACTGGCAACGCTGATGCTGCTGAGCCTGGTGGGTGGCGTGATTGGTACCAGCCTTGCCATGTTCCGGGCCAATAACGAATGGCGGCGTGCCGAGGCCAACGCGGATCGAGCCAATACGGCAGCCCGGCAAGCGATTGAAGAATCAGAAGAAAAGCAGGCGATTTTCCAATTCCTTGTCCTCGACATGCTCGGGGCCGCAAACCCCTCCCTGCGATCTCACGACGTCAAGGTTGTCGAGGTCCTCGACGAAGCCGCCGAGAGCATTGATGAGCGTTTCGCCAATCGACCGCAGATAGCCGCGGTAACGCATGATACGATCGGTCAATCGTATCTCGCATTAGGAAGACCGAAACAAGCACGATCGCACTTTCAACAGGCCCAAGAATTGTGGAGGCAACTTGGAAAACAAAATTCCAGTGAAGGTATTTCCACGATGGTTCATCTCGGGAACGCCTACGACGAAGAAGGGGAATTCGGCAAGGCGGAAGCTCAGCCTGCGGCAGGCATTGGATTGTGCCGAATCGCACCTTGGCTCAGACCATCGGCTAACGGCGATTGCGATGACCATGCTGGGCGAGACGCTCCAGACGATGGGTAGTCACGATGAAGCCCAGGAACTTCTGACACGGGCAATCGGCATTCAGTCAGCGCAACTTGGTACCGAACATCCTGATGTACTTAGTAGTCTGAATAACCTGGCCGCCTCGTATCAGGCCGAGGGAAATCTGGAACAGGCAGAGAAATTGATTCTGCAGGTCTACGCCGCCCGTCAGGCGACACTGAGCGCGTCGTCGCCGGAATTGCTCGGTTCAATGAACCAGCTTGCCAGCCTCTATTATGCGCGTGGCGATTTCGCCAAGGCAGCGCCTTTTTTCGCGAAGATTATCAAGTTGCTTCCGCTGGTCCTCCCGGAACACCATCCCGCATTTGCTCGTTACCACGGAAACTACGGTGCCTGCCTTGGGAAATTGGGGCAGATGGAAGAAGCCGAGGAACATGTCCTGCTGGCCTACCACACAAACAACGATTCGCTGGGCCCCGATCACGAAAGCACGCTCTTCTATCTCAAGAACGTCCATGGCTTTTACTGGGCATGGGGCAAGGTCGACAAAGCAGAGAGTTACCACCGCCTGTTTATTCGCTCTATCTTGCGGACCGCCGACCACGACAAAAGCGGACGGGAGGCTGCGGACTATTGGATCGACCAGCTTGAGCTCAAGCTCCGCAAGTTCGATCGTCAACTCGACCGACAAACGCTCTACCGTGAACTGATCGCCCATGCTGAGCAACAATTGGCACTGGGGCAACCGCTGAGGGCACGTTACCTGGGTAACCTTGGAAGCCTGCTATTTGACGCCGGGGAATTCAAACTCGCGGAAATGTCGCTTCGGCAGTGTTACGAAGAGAGGCTCATGAATCACGGTATCGATCATCCCGAGACGAGGTGGACCGTTGAGAAACTGATCGAGGTCTACACGACCACGGGGCAGGAAGTTCAGGCAGCAGAGCTACGCAAGTCGTTAGGAAAGCCGCAACCATCGGGGAGCTGACGACATGAACAAAACCCTTCCGGTTTCTCGTTGGCTGGTTTGACCAAAACCGACAACTTGACGTCCGGTATCCCGTTTCTTCGCATCATTGAGATTGGGAGCCAGTCGAAACGGCCACGTGAATCGCGGGGCACGGGCAGGATCGTAACCCTCCAAATGTGCGACGAGTCGCGTGGCTGGCTTGCTGTATCGCAATTCGGTGTCGCCGAACACCACGCGGCAAATTTCAGCGATACGCGGATCATTTCAAAAGCTCCTCTCTGGTGTTCACATGATTGTGGTCGTGATCGTTCTCCCGGTTGTTGTCGAACCAGGACTGTAACGCCTCAGCAAAGTATTCATGATGATTTACACTGGCGTACTTGCCTTGCCAGAGACCGGCGGCCATAGCTGCATCGAAGGCGGCCTTGAGCCGAACATCGAAAGACGGGTCAGCGTTGATCATGCCACGTAGATGGAGGTTGAGCGGTGGTCTCGACTGGAGGCAACACGACCAGGAGCAGCAATGAGAAAAATAATCCCGAGTTTGATGGCATCAGTGTTTCTCGAGGGCAGCAGATTTCCTGTCGCGTTTTCAATCGAACGATTGGCTTCCATGATACTACGTTTTTTGGTCGACTGGTTGGCTGCTGGTAAACCGCCCCCGTAAGTCAACCGGCTGGAAAGCAGATTCATTCGGCGTGCGGAGCCCAGTTGACTACGTCTGCCGCAGCTAACCCACGCGGGTGAAGTCCATCGGGTCAGCGACATTCCGGTATTGGCGATCAGGGGTACGGCTGATGGGCGAACACCTGTCAGCAGCGCCGTCGAAGTTCTGGCGACGTTGTCCAGCGGAGTCCGCCAGTTTTGGGCTAAGGCACTTGGCCCGAGCGCGTAAAAAAAACGTGCCAGAAAAGTGACACGCGGTATGGAAAGCTCGTTCTTCTTTATCGTCGGCGACGACCCATCAAGCCGAACAGGCCCAGCAGACAAAACGTAGAGGCCGCAGGTTCCGGGACAACTTGGACACTGATATTGTCAAACGCCGCGTCGCTGTCGAATGCCGCACTGATATTCAGACTTGTCAAATTGTGGAAGCCCATGGGTTCTACCACCGTCGCGGTCGTGATTCCGGAAAATGTTTGTGATACCGTTCCGCCGCCGAAAAGAAATCCCGTAAAGGTGATTTCCGACGGGCCTTCAAAGAACAGATCACCAATTTCGATACTGTCGAAATCAAATCGAAGACCACTGGATTCGGCCAACGTGATTTCCGGGGGAGCGATCGTGTTGTCCCAGCCGAAAAAGTCTGACGCGAATCCGGCAGAATTAACGACATTGGAGGCACTGAAAATCGCGTTGTTTGGACTGCTGGCCGTGATCAGAAAATTGCCCTCCATATAGGGAGCGACGTCGAATGCGGCATCTCCCGGGGCAGCCACCCCTTCAAAGGTAATCAGCTCCGCATGCAGAGCTTGTGGCACGATGAATATGGCGATGGACAGTAATATGTGTTTCATAGTTTTGGGTCTTTCTTCGGTCCGGGCGCGTGTCAATGTTTGAATTGATGATCAATTTAGACGGATGGACTTCCTGTTCCAAGCAAAAAACAGGATCATCTCCAAAAAAGTCGACCTTCCACGATCTGATGCATTGGGCGACGGTTTATCAAACAGACACGTGCTGGCGTTGAGCATGTGCGATTGCGACTCGCGCCAGGTTCCCGCTTACTAGGCCAGTTTGATCAGGTAGAAAAAGGCGCCCTGCGAATCAGCGCATCCGGCGATTCGACCCACTCCCGCGTCGAATGCCGGAACACAGACCTTGCCGCCCAGTTCCTCGCATTGGGTACAGGCCGCATCGACGTCGGCGACCTGAAAATAGACGCTCCAATGGGGAGGCGTATTACCCCATTGCTCATTCATCTCCAACAGACCACCGACCATCGTGTTTTCATTGACGTTCGCCACATAGTATTTTGACGGCGAGTCGGGCAAGGGATTGCAGGTCCAATTAACCAGGTCCTGGTAGAACTGTCTGGCCGATTCAATATCGGGCGTTGCCAATTCGCACCAGCACGGTGCATTGTCTTCCGCCCAAACCTGCGATCCGATGTGGTCAAGCGGCTGCATGGTGGCGAAAACCGCCCCCGTCGGGTCGGCGATAAAATTCATTTGAGCCGCATCCATCACGTTCATGGTGGGGACGAGGATTTTGGCACCCAATCCACTGGCTTTCCGTTCCATGGCTGCCGCGTCGTCAACCCGGATGTAGCAATTCCATGTGGGCGGTAATCCCTGCGATTTCATTTCTTCGCTCATCTGGCCCAGCCCGCCAACCATTCGATCGCCCAGCATCCAACCGGCGTACGGTGGGCCGCCTTCGGTATCCATGTCGATCGCATCCCAACCGAACAATCCCCGGTAGAACGTCTTGGCCTGCGTCATATCTGGCGAAGTCAGATCAACCCAACTGAATTCACCCTCGGTGTAGCTGTCCCGGTTTGGCATCGAAAGTCTCCTGGATGGGAACGTGTTGCGTAGAGTAACCAGATTTTAGTGGTTATGGTTGGGCGTGACCATCATCAACGGCCATCACGTCAGAGGATGACGGCGACCCTTTGGATTCACGACAGTTCGGCGCTTCGCCTGCCGACAAACCACGTTGACCGGAGGCAAAATACAGCCAGTCGGTTGGCCGTTCGTTGACCAGTTGATTCTCGTAGGTGACGGATTCAACGCGGACATTCGCAAATTGATTCCGCAAAGCCTGTTCGAACTCAGGATCCGCAGCGCATGACCAGACGCCTAGAACGCCTTCAGAAGTGAGGTGTTTTTTTGCAGCGATTATTCCCGGTTCGGTATAGAACGAACCACTTGAGTCATCCAGTCGCTCATCGGGCGAATGGTCAACGTCGATCAGGATAGCGTCAAACGGTGTCGTTGGAGGGTTCGCCAGGCGTGCATATACGTCGCCCTGCTTCACACTTAGTCTGGATTCGTTATTCAAGGCGGATGACAGTGGCAGCAGATCACGTGCCAACCATTGAATGACCTCGGGTAGGTACTCAACGACTTCCACTGTCTGTACTTGCGTTGACTTCAGTACTTCCCAGGCCGTATAGCCCAGTCCCAAACCGCCCACCAGTACGCGTAGTTGCGACTCAGTACAGATTCGCAATGCGAATTCCGCCAGCGCCCGCTCTGAATCCGTATACAGGCTGGACATCAGGAATTCGTGATTCAGTGTCACCTCGGTCACCAGCGTACCCGGCTGGGAAAGCAGCTCGCGACGCCGCAGGCACAACGGTCCCAGCGGAGTGTTCTCGTACGCCAGGATTTCGAGGTTGGTTTTCTTGGACACAATCCTCAATCTAACCGTCGTCGCGGCAGTCTGTCGAGTCAGGCCCTGGTCAAATGTCTATCTTCCAATCCGATAAGCCTGTCATTGCGACGACGACGCACCGCTACATGCAGCGCGGTCTCTCCATCGACCACTGCGTCTGGATCCTGCCCCTGAAGCAGCCGTTGTCGCAGTTCGATTTCTCCATCGGGTCCGTAATGGCAATCAAGAAAATTGTGAAGGTTCATAACTCACTTGATGTTCGTTAGACCAGTTGATCCGCCAGCACCAGCACGGCGATCGCAGCGAATGCCACCGTGGTACCAATGATGGAACGAATTGAGATCCGCTCGCCCAGGAACAGGGATGAAAGAGGAATCAGCAATAGTGGTACCGTAGCCATGATGACCGAGGCGACGGCAACTCGAGTGTAGTTGATCGCCACGTAGCTCAACCAGACGCCGATAAAGGGCCCAAACAGGGCGCCCATGGCAATCGCCAATGTGGCTTTGCGGTCCCGGAAACTGACTATCACTTTCCGCGTCTTGCCCGTCGTAGCCATCCAGATGCCGATCAGCAGCGTCGCGTACAGGACGCGAATCTCCGTGGCGGCCAATTCAGAAAAACCGTCAACCAGCGCGTATTTGGTAATAATCAGATTGCCCGTTTGCCCGAGCGCGCCAATCACGGCCAGGGCAATGCCCCCCAGATAAACGGCCCTGTCGCGTGACTTGAAATTGGCACTGGAACGATCGTCATTCAGAACATAGCCAATCGCCCCCACCACCGTCAGAATTGCCAGTCCTTCCTGAAAACTGATCAACTCCCCAAAAAGTATCCTGGCCAGCAAAGCGCTGAATACAGGAACCAGGGTCATGATCAGCATCGCCAATCGGGGGCCGATCATCACGAAGGCGTAGAACAGAGCGGCGTCACCAAGCACGAAACCCACGAAAGCGGACAGAAACAGGACTCCATGTCGCCAATTTTCGACCGACAACGGAAATATTTCGCCAGTCAAAACGAATTGAGTGACGGCGATAAAGATCAGACCGAGGAACAAACGCGTCAGGTTCATCACATCGGCACCCACACGCTGGCCACCGATAGTGAAGAAAATGGACGAGAGTGCCCACAACAGCGCCGTTACCAGGGCGGTCAATTCTCCGATTAACATCGCGGCAAGTTTACACGGAAACCGGGTCAGCTGTACTGGGCGTCTGGTACATATCGGTCACGTGACGGGAAGATCCGCGCGACTTCGTCAGCAGCTGTCACGGTCGATCGTCAGGTGAGCGGCGGCAAGGGACTTCAGCAGCCAATGCCCGGACCCTCGAATTTGAACTGCCGGACTCAATTCAGGTTGGGGTCACCGGGAAACCTGTTCTTGACGGCCAACGGCAGCATGATTTCATCGCCTACCTGCGAACAGACTTCTTTCCAAAGTTCATCGCAATCGTCAAAGATGTGCCCGGGTTGGGCGTTGGCCAATAGCCAGCCACCACGTTCGATTTCAGATTCCAACTGGCCCGGCGCCCAACCGGAATAACCGGTAAATGCCTTCAATTTTCCTGTTGGTTCCATTACCAGTTGATTTAATTTGTCGCCCGACATGGTCATGTAGACCCCATCAATGACGGGCCGTTCGGAAAGGGCGTAGTTGTCATGCAGCGCCAGAACCGGTCCCTGGACCGGCCCACCCAGAAAAACCGCGTCGCGACGATCGACCTCGAGAGTCGGAGCGAGTTTGTCCCACAACTGGTCGACGCGGACTTTGGCGGGTCGATTCAGGACCACCCCAATGGCCCCATCGTCGGAATGCTCGATCAGGAACACAACGGTTCGGTAGAAGTTGGTATCGGGCAGACTTGGAATCGCAATCAGCAATTTCCCGGTTTGTAATTCCATTTCAGCGGTCGGTGGGTATGGGATGAATGGATCGGTAATACTTGTATATTACCGGCGGAAATATGGTTTGACGAATTTTCATTTTGCATTAGACTCTCGGATTACGCTAATCCAACACCGCTTGAGCGCAGAGTAATGAAAGCCGACATTCATCCGGAATATCGCGACGTTGTTTTCAAGGATAAAACCGCTGATTTTGCGATTTTGACCCGGTCGTCCATCAAGACCAACGAGACGATCAAGTGGGAAGACGGTAACGAATATCCCGTCTACTATGTCGACATTTCCAGTGCTTCGCATCCCTTCTATACCGGTAAACAGCAGTTTGTGGACACCATGGGACGGGTGGAGAAGTTCAAGAAGAAGTTTGGCGGGCAGTACCAGTCGACGCAGAAGAAGAAAAAGCCGGTCAAGAAGAAACCCGTCAGCTAATGCGGGTCTTGGTTAGACGTGTTGTCAGTTAGACTCGTAGCCGATGGCCATCGCTGAAGTTCTTCTTGCGGGTTCCCTGGTTTGTACTGCGGTGCCCAAGTTCAAGAAGCATCGGTGGTTCGTCTACATGATCAGCATCGCGTCGCCGTAGCTGAAAAAGCGATATTTCTCCGCGATCGCTTCCTCGTATGCCTGCTTGATCAACTCGTCGCCGCCAAACGTTCGAACCAGAACGATCAGCGTACTGCGTGGCAGGTGGAAATTCGTCAGCAGTCCATCGATGACCTGAAACGGGAATCCGGGCTTGATAAACAGGTCCGTTTCGCCTTCCCACGCACGAATTGGACCGTCTCGGCCGGCGGATTCGAGCAATCGGACACTGGTTGTGCCCACGGCAATTACCCGCTTACGATTCTGACGGCAGCGATTAATCGTATCCGCGGCCGATTGTGAAATGGAACCGGATTCGCTGTGCATCCTATGCTGTTCCAGTTGGTCGGTTGATAGTGGCCGGAAGGTGCCTGCACCAACGTGCAACGTGACCGTGGCGATGTTAATACCCCGGTTAATCAGCCGCTTCAATAGCGACTGCGTGAAATGGAGACCTGCCGTAGGGGCGGCGACGGCCCCCTCCTTCTGAGCGTAGACGGTCTGGTAATCAGCTACATCCGCGTCGACCATATTGCCTCCGCGAACGTAATAGGGAAGCGGAACCCGTCCAATGATCTGCAACAGCTGCGATAGATTCAGGCCGTGCAAGTGCACGTCGTTTGTTTCGCCTGGTTGCGTCAACGGGCGGCCTACCCAGTTCCCGTCGTCAAGCCTGGCAACGAGCAACAACTCAAACCGCGGTTTGCCATTGCGGTCCTGCAGCAGGACGGTTTCGCCTGGCTGGATCCTCCCCCGTGTCCGAGCCATCATCTTCCAATGTTTGTCGTCGGAACCCACGATCAGGCCTTCCCAGCGTCCACCCGTCTGTTGTCGTTTTCCCACCAGTTTGGCCGGGATTACGCGGGTATCGTTCAGGACCAGGCAATCACCGGGCTCAAGCAGGCTGTCGATATCTCGAAAATGAAGATGGTTTATCGATTCCTCGCTGCGATTCACGTACAACAGCCGCGAATCGGTACGAACCGGTAGCGGTTCCTGGGCAATCAACTCCTTGGGCAGTTCAAAATCGTAATGATCGCTTGATTGCAAACGATCGCTCGTCAGCTTGTCATTCACCATGTTTTTCCCCTCGAACGCGCTGGGCCGATGTTGTAACCGCAGGACCAGCCATCGTCAAAGCAGCCCTAACGGACCCTGCTACCATGCCCCGGAAAATCTCGAGAAAATTCTGGTCCAGTCGTATTTTTCTGAACCCTTAAATACTCGCAAAAATCTGCGATTTCGATCGATTCTTCCGCAAATTTGCCGGATTTTGATCGCATTGACGGACCTGACCAAATCCTTAGTTTATGAGGTCCCGGGGACGAACGATGGGGAGCGGGAGGTCGTGTTTTGGTGGGAGTTGCAAGGCAACCCTGGTCGACAAGCAGCGATATTGGTCGGTTCGCCGTTCAAGCCGAACCGTGTGCACGGAAATCACAGAACCGGATTTTGATTGACTGTGGGATTTCTTGCTGGAACATAAGCTGAGGCCGTTAGGCAAAACGCACAAAATCGGAGCATTGGTTTCGTGGAACCCTTGTTACTCGACCACCAGAATCCTCCGTAGCGCCATTGGTCTGGTAAGCGGAATGTCATGTCTGGCCACAGAATGACGTTCGCCTACCAGATGGCAGGTAGCCAGGATGGCTCCCTGCCAGCGATTGGGACCCCTTGGGGTCTCAGGGACAATCGATCCATTCAGAACACAGGATGTGTTTGGATCGCTTGTCCTGTTTTCTTTGTCAGCCCCTCCCCAGTCATCATTTGACATCAGAAGCCATTGGCGATTTCGACATGAGCGTGCATATTCCTGTGCTGTTGAACGAAGTCGTTGATGGTTTGCAAGTCAAACCGGGGCAAACGATCGTAGACGCGACGTTGGGAGGTGGTGGGCATGCGCGGGCAATTCTGGAGCGACTCGGTCCGCATGGTAGGTTGATCGGTTTTGACCGCGATCCGATCGCCGTGGACCGGGCAAGCGAAGCGCTGCCTGCCAACGCCACTGTCGTGGCGTCCAATTACGCTGACATCCCGGAATGCCTTCAGGAACTGAAAATTGAGAAGGTCGATGGAATACTAATGGACCTGGGTCTGTCCAGCGACCAATTGGCCGACGAGGATCGTGGATTCAGCTTTCGCAGCGACGGCATCCTCGATTTGCGTTTCAACCCCAATGCGGGAGAGGCCGCATGGCGGGTCATTAATCGTCTCAGCGAGAAGCACCTGGCGGATTTGATTTACCAGTTTGGTGAAGAGAAGATGAGCCGTCGCATTGCCCGCAAAATCTGCCGGCAGCGTCATGAACAGGCAATCAAGACGGCCAGTCAACTGGCTGAATTGGTCCGATCCTGTGTGCCGCGACAACGAAAATCGACGATTGATCCAGCAACTCGAACGTTTCAGGCATTGCGGATCGCGGTAAACGAGGAACTGAAGTGGCTGAAAGTCGCGGTGGGCCGCCTGCCGGGACTATTGAATCCGGGTGGACGCATGGCGGTGATCAGTTTTCATTCGCTGGAAGACCGGATCGTCAAGACGTCATTCGCTTCTGACGATCGCTTACGCGTTGTCACTCGCAAACCCGTGACGGGCACGGAGGAGGAAATATCGTCGAATCCGCGATCGCGGAGTGCCAAATTGCGGGTCGCGGAGCGGATCTGAAAACGGTTTCTGCTATCAAATCGCTGCTGGCTGACGGCAGAAATCGACATATCTGTCGCGAACACCATTCTGTATAAGTCCCCGTCCTTGCAAAACGACCGGGGCCATGACCGATCCATTCTCACCAGACAGCAGCCACTCGCAGCTCATTCGTGAAGCGAAGGTAGGTCTATCGATCGTCATGGTCGTGCTTGTCAGCGTCCTCTACTGGTCGTTTCACCGCTACCAACAGATTCGTCACAACGTGCCCGATCATATCCGCAATGCGCCGGTGGCGACGCAGGTGGGCCCAGATTCCTATCTTGACGATCCGGAAGTGGGTCAGCAGTCACCGGAATCCATGATCGCAGACCAGATTGCCAAAGGGCCTGCCGACACGCGTCGGGAACGGCACGAGGATTACGAAGCGGTACTTGGCAAGACGGAAACCGTATCCTTTGAATCCGACGTCAAGCGACCCGATACGCAAGCCGTTGGGAGCCCGGCGGACATGTCAACGGTTGATGGTTCGTTTACCGCCGGTTCCCCGTCGACGGTGTTGGTCAGCCTGACCGAGAAGGTCGATCGCCTGGAGAAACTGGCGGAATCGCTGATGGATTCAAAATCAGCAACGCATTCATTTCCACCGGCTATCAATCAGAGCGTCAATCCGCTGCAGCGCGCCTCCCGTGATATTTCAGCCTCGCTGCCGGCCTACGAAGCCGGCCAGTCAAAGACACGAAGTCGGAAACGTCGCACGAAAGAGCCCCTATCAGAAGAGCCTGTATCGGAAGAGCCTGTATCGGCAGAGAACGACGACAATGATGGGCAGTTCAGGCCGCAACGTCCTCACGCTTCGGAACCGGCTGCAGACCGAGACGCTGCGCAACTGGTCACCCGGGATGCCGATGTCGAACCGGTCGACTACCAGCGAGACCCTGTAGATCCAGAGGCGTCCCATCCAGCCGACGACGAAACGGCTTTCCGCCCCGTTGAAGGACATGCTGCCCCTGCGGCTGAGAAGATAGCAGCTGAGGCTACGGACGGTCGGCCAGTCATTACGCCGCGGCCGATGTCGATAGACGACGAAGGAACGTACCAGACTCAGGAAGGCGACAGTTTCTGGACGATCGCTGAACTGAAATACGGCGATGGCCGCTTTTTCAGAGCCTTGTATGAACACAACCGTTCCATGATTGAGGATTTTGATCGCTTAACAATCAATACGCTTATCAAGACACCCTCGCTGGATTATCTGAAATTGCAGTATCGGAACCTGTGTCCTCCGGATCAACTGGCTTCGGATTCCAGTCGACGCGTTTACACCACGATCGATGGCGATACGCTGTTTGACATTGCGCGACGGTCTACCGGACAGGCGTCGCGTTATCTGGAGCTCTTGAAATTGAACCGCGATCGCCTTCCAATGGGAGCCAATCATCTGACGCGGCTGCCTCCGGACATTCAACTGATGCTGCCGCAGTAATCCCGGCGACGCGCAACCTGGTGGTCCTCGTGTGCTCCAATTCGACAACGAAGTTGATGGTCATCAGTGGCGGTCAGACGGGCGTGGATCGCATCGCATTGGACGTGGCCATTGAGAAGGACATCCCCCACGGCGGCTGGTGCCCGAAGGGGCGACTATCGGAAGCTGGTCGGATTCCCGATCGCTACCAGCTTCAGGAGATGTCGTCCCGCCAATATCAGAAGCGAACCGAGGCCAATGTCCGTGATTCGGACGGAACCCTGATCCTGCATTTTGGCAAGCCGACGGGCGGTACGGCGCTGACGATTTACCTGGTTCGCAAGTACGACAAACCGCTGCTGAAGATCGACCTGCGGGAGGCTCGGGCCGCCGATGAAAATCGCCTGGTGCGGCAGGCCGTCGATTGGATTCGAGAGCAGCGTGTCTTCCGTTTGAACGTGGCTGGGCCGTGCGCCAGTAGCGTACCCCAAATTTCCAAAGTCGCCAAACCGTTCCTCCGGAATCTGTTGGAAGTCCTTCGAGACGACCGTTATGGACTCGCTGAAACTGACTTGTCATGCACGGACAAACACGGCACACTGTAGCCGTAGCAAAACGTCCAGTTGGGCCATGGCCAGCCGTGTCTCGCAACCAGCTTCCATTTCCGTCTGCCGATCGGTAGCAAGCTCAGGATAGTCAGCATGAATGGATATCGAATTATCGCCCTGCTCTGCGCGTTTGCCTGGGCATCGCCGGTCGCGTCATCGACCCTTGGCCAGGAGAAGACGTCCCAGGTGATTCTGGAAGACCTGAACAATCCCTGCGGTGTAGCGATTCAGCCGGGAACCGGAATGGTATTTGTTTCCGACAGCGGTAACGGACGCGTCTTCAAGATATCGGAAAAGAAACCGGTCGACGTGATTGTTGATTTCCCGGTCAACCCGTTTGAACTGGACGGCAGTCTGAAGTTTGGGCCGTTGGGGGTGATCTTTCGTGGTCGCGATACGTTGATTGTCGGCGGCGGAGGCGAAAAGGACGGAGAGGATGCCATCATGGCTTTCGATCTGACCAAGTTGGGAGCCGTGCCCCTGACACCCGAAGACGCCGAATTCAACCTGACACTGCCGGCCGATTCGGAAAATCCTGCGGAAGGCAATTACTTTTCGTTCGATTTGACTCGCACAAGGATGTTCGTGACGTGCGGTGGGGTCGGAGACAAGGGCTGGATCGCCGTCGCCGATCTGGCCGATGACGGAATCTCAAATCTGCGTCGACAAATTCCGTCATCGGAACTTGCGCGTGTCGCTGGACCGGGCGGCCTGACCATCAGCCCCGAAGGACATGTGGTCGTCACCCAGATGGGCAGTCGAGACACGCCTGGCGATTCGGTGTTGGCCTTTTACAGCCCGGCCGGGGAATTGCTCGATAAGTTCCCAACCGGTTTAAACGACATTGTGGCGCTGAAGTACGGACCTCGGAAGAGACGGCTGTTCGCCCTGGATTTCAGTTGGGCGGATCCGAAGCAGGGCGGGCTTTATCAATTGATTGCTGTTGATTCCCAGAATGGTTGCAAAGCCAAGCTGATCACATCGCTGCAACGACCGACGGCCATGGCCTTTGACCGAAACGGTGACCTTTACGTTACCATCTGCGGCGTGGATAAGGCGGTTCCGGACGATTTGCAAGGCGAGGATGAGCTGCTACCTGATCCCGGGAAGCTGGTGCTGATCAAAGACGTGGATTAACGCGTGTCCAGGCGTCTGGCGTATTTGTTTTCGCCTGCCAGCTAATTCAACTTTCGAGGAACTTTGGGTGGGGGACAGGACTTCAGGTGCGAGACAGGAATTCACCGGTGCGAGTATCCACCTTGATCGTCTCACCCTGCTTCAAATATTCCGGCACCTGAATGGTTAAACCGGTTTCCAGTGTTGCCGACTTGGTACGGCTGGTGGCGGAGTTGCCCTTGATACCGGGATCGCATTGCTTGATCTCCAATTCGACGGCAGCGGGCAATTGAACGCCCACACAACCGTCGTTGTAGATCAATGCCACGACACCCTCCAGCCCCTCCTTGATGAACGGACACTCCGATTCCAGATCGCACAAATCCAGGCTGTATTGCTGGTAGTCCTGTTTGTCGAGAAAATGCATCTGGGAGGTGTCCGCGTACATCAGGTCGACAGGCCGTTTCTGGAAATCGGCGTCGTCCAGTGCTTCCGTCCCCTTCAGCGTGATATCGAGTTTCTGTTTGGTTACCACATTTCGACCTCGAAACTTGTACAGTGTCGAAGCGCCGCGTGCGGAAGGTGATTGGACGGATATTTTCTCGATAACCACCGGCATGTCGTTGTAGACCACCACACTGCCGGTCTTGATCTCTTTGGCCTGCATGTTTGCCGAAGTTCCTGAACCGTTTTACATCAACGAATGGCTTTGAGGATCGAGTGCCACGCCCTGGCACAGCTCCGTCAGCTTTTCCATTACCAGCAGCAACCCACCGGGATCCAGAAACTCATCTTGTTCGTCGACCTGAACCCGTTCAAAGTGGAAAATGTCAAACCGTGAATCGCAGGCCGTCAATTTCTGCAGCTTGCTGGCATCGTCACCGGACAACGTCATGGTCTTGAATTCGTCCATCAACTCATGGATCTGGTTGGCGACTTCTTCGCCCCGGACCGTGGCGATGTCCATCGCCGAATGATCGTAGGGGCTGATAAAAGTCAACGACTCAAATTCACCATCCTGCTCAGCACGTTTGACCAACTGGTAACGCGAACCAAGTTCAGCCAGGCTGGCTTCGATGGCATCCATGGTAGGCCGATCAGTTTTCTCGAAAAATACAAAGTAGGTATCTCGATACTGATACCGGTTGTCTTCAAATAGCGACACGGAGACTCCTTGTTGGCAACATAGCGACGATTGTACGTTCTTGATTTCCATGTGCCAACATGCACCAATTCACTAAAATAAGGATTCGTCTGCCCCTGGAGCACGCCACCAAACCCGGTCCGCCATGTCCGTATTCCTGATTCGCAAACCGAGAAGCGTTTTTATCCACATCCCCAAGACGGGCGGTGCATCGATCCGTCATGGTTTCTTTGCGGGCAATGTCGAAGGACCAAAACACGGTTTTATTCCGGAAAGCTGGAAGCCCTGCTTCAAGTTCGCCTTCGTTCGCAATCCCTACGATCGATTGATTTCCGCCTGGAAGATGTTTCGATCGGGTATGGAACAAACGGTTTGGGAACGGCCGACCGACACATGCGATATTTCGCTTCGAGAATTCCTGCAGATCTCGACAGACGAATCGATCCGGTACGACGGGGCTCGGGCGACAACAGCGGAGAAGATTCGACACCACGTCATCCCGCAGACGCACCCGTTCCATTGCCTGTCTGAAGCCGATTTCGTCGGGCGGTTTGAGACCCTGCAGGCCGATTTTGCCGAAGTCTGCCGACGACTCGAGATCCACTTTGAGAGCCTGCCGCATTGGAACCGAACCGACGGCAAGGAAGACTACCTGGGATACTATGATGCCGAATCCCGGAGTGTGGTGGAACAGTTTTATCGAGACGATTTTGAGCAGCTGGGATACGAAATGGTCAACTCCGCTGAGTGATCAAAATGGGTTACGCGGCCCATCCGCCGACGCGACCTGAAGCGGCAGACGCCACTTGCGATGGCTTCGGTATGATCCGCCTGGCACCTTATGGCGGCCCGATCGCCGGTCACAAACCCGCCTGACTGGTGGGCGTTCAGTTGATTGTCCAATCGTGGTCGATCTGGATCATGCCCCGGATTCCTCTGCCGTCCGTATTGATCGGAGGGCCCGTGATTCGAAATGGGGCCTGGCCCACGACGCGATGATAGAAGTCGGCGGTATCCGGCCCGTACAGCGAGACGTTGAAATGAAACGATCCGACCAGCAATGGCAGTGAATCGACGCGCAGCCGGACCACGGTCTTGCCGGGCGGCAAGTTCAGTTCGACGTTGCGGTAGACGGTCGAAACAGCCGACATGACACCGTGCGAAGGTGACGCGAGTGCCACAATCAGGCGAGCGTGCCTGATTTCGCGATCGGCATCAACCGTGACCTCGACCTGCAAATTGTCACCGGTTTCAAATTCGCAAGTTTCCTGAGACGCATCATTGAGCAACCGAACGCTGCTGATCGATGCGGCCATGTTGCGAGGGGGTTCAGCATCCGGATCGCTATGGTCGTCTTCCCGGATAACATGGACCAGTTCTTCGTAAACGGTTCCGGCGGTCTGCAGATCGCCGTCGTGGACAATCTCGCCGTTACCAAAGACGATTGCCCGCGTGGCAACGCGCTGCAACATGGAAATCGCGTGGGAAACCAGAATGATCGCCACGCCACTGGCAATCAGGTTTTTCAGATGGGCGAAACATTTCATGCGAAAACCAACATCTCCGACTGCCAGGATCTCATCCATGATCAACAGATCTGGTCTCAGATTCGCAGCCACCGAAAACCCGAGGCGGACTTTCATACCGGAACTGTATGTTTTCACCGGGTCGTTGATCACATGTCCCAATTCCGCGAAATCCACAATGTCGTCGAAAATCCGGTCCACTTCCTGTTTCTTTAGTCCCAGGATCGATGCATTCACGTACACATTTTCGCGACCGCTAAGGGTGGGGTTAAAACCGGTTCCCAGTTCAATCAAAGCGCCGATGCGTCCTCGAATGGCAATCGTGCCGGAATTGGGCCGAATCAGGCCGTTGATCATTTTCAGCATCGTGCTCTTGCCGGCCCCGTTGGGCCCCATCATGGCCACGCATTCCCCACGACGCACCTGAAAACTGGCATCCTTGATGGCATAGAATTCGCCCCGTCTCAAATCTCCCAGGGGGCGGTCATGACCCTGTCCGGAAAGTTCGGTGGCCAGATCGCGGACACCGTACCACATGGCCCGCTTCAGCTGGCGGCAATAGATTTTCCAGACGTTCCTGGCTTCAATAATGACAGAGGGATCAGAGGAAATACTCAAAACACACGCTGGTTTGACTTGAGAAAACAACGAATGGAAAGCGAGAACGAGCTAAAGCCTTATTCTAGAAGGACAAACCGGAATTGCCGATCGGATGCCTGCCAACTGAGGGACAGAATCGCAAAGCGTTTGATGCGATCGTTACAGACCTTGCAACCGTCACGGCAGGGCGTCCACATTCCGGTCGCCTTGGTTGATCGAAGGCAATATCGGCGACCCGCGGTCTGCAGGCGGAATTTCCAATTTTCCGATTTGAAATCAGGTTGGCCGGCAGATAAGTTATCCTTTGAATGGCCTGCAATGTGCCGTGTAGCGGACGTGTCCGGTTGAAAATCCCAGAATTCAGGTCTCCGTGTCCAGCTGGTTTGAAAATTCGGCGAGGATAGTCAACTCATTGGCGGTTGGCAGTGGCTTCAAGAGCATGTTAATTCTACGTCGCATTTGCCAAACGCGCTCAACACGTAATCACAAAGGCGTGTGGATAAAACCTGGAAGCTGGGTGTCATGGATGCCCAGCACCCTGGCGGTGGTCGCTATGGTGTTGTTGACAGGATGCGGCAAGAAAACCGAGGAAGAGCCTCCGCCGCCCAGGCTGGCCCGATTGCGTTATTCCTCGCGACCGATCGACGCCCGCGAGGCCTTGACCGTCGTCTCGAAAGCAACCGGCGCACATGAGGTCGCCAACCAGTCGTTTCAGCGGCACCTGCAGCAATTGACGGAGTTTGCCGACGAAGTTCGTAAGGGGGAAAAATACCCGACGATCCCCGACATTTTTGACCCGCAGTTCGAGACCTCGTTTATCGATCGCAACCAATTGCAATCGGCCTATCTTGGCGAACGAATTCGAATTGCCCGTTGGGGTCTGACGAATCAGACGCCGACCTATTACGAAAGCATCGCCGTGCGACGCCTGTTCCGAACGCTACTTGAACCGTGGCGAACCGCACGGGATTTCCGGATTGATTTGAGGATCTACGAGGTCAAACATCGGCCCAACTACCAACAGGCGACATTGCAGGTGGATATTGCCGGGCGAGTCGATGCGCGAACCGTCCAGTCGACCGGTGTCAGTCAGGAGATCGGTCGTTCGGCCGTTGGCCGCTGGAGGATCACCTGGACCGTCCCCGGCGACGATGCTGAACCTCGAATCAAAGCCATCGAAATGCTGGACCACGAGGAAACCATCAACTACATCGAAGGCGGGACCCTGTTCGCCGATTGCACAAAATCGGTCCTGCGATCCGATCCGTCGTTACAAGAACGACTCTCGTTTGGGCTGGATCAATGGGCAAACCGTATCGTTGGCCTGGATGTTACGGGTAACAACGGCCTGGCGCTTGGTGATGTCAACCAGGACGGACTCGACGATGTTTACGTTTGCCAGCCGCACGGATTGCGGAACCTGCTGCTGGTGCAAAATCCGGATGGAACCGCCGATAACCTGGCGATCGAGGCGGGTGTTGATTTCATGGACAATACCATTGCCGCGCTGATCGTGGATGTGGATAACGACCGCCGGCAGGATTTGATCGTGGCTACGGATACCCGGTTGCTGCTGCTTTCCAACACCGGAAACGGTTCGTTTCAGCTGGAGCACAGCCTGAGAATCGGCTTCGGTACCTCATCGTTGTCGGCTGCCGATTACGATCAGGATGGCGATCTGGATTTGCTGCTTTGCAAATACCGACCTGCCTCCCGCTTCGACGATATTTTTCCCCAGCCCCGAAATTCCTGGATGGAGTCCATTAATGGCGGCAGAAATGTACTGCTGAGGAACAACGAGGCGTGGGAGTTTGAGGAAGTAACCGCCAGTGCCGGCCTGGACGTGAACAATAATCGCTACACTTCCGCCGCCCTCTGGCTGGACTTCGATGTGGACGGTGATCTGGATCTTTATCTGGTCAATGACTTCAGCCAGGATTCCCTGTTCGAAAACCGCAACGGCTGGTTTCGCGAAATCGAGAAATTTCAACTGGCCCAGGACGCGGCCAGGAACTCGACCGCTTCGGTCGGAGACTTCAACCATGACGGTTATCCTGATCTTTTCGTGGCCGCCGATGTCGGGTTCACGGTCCACCGGATAACCAGTGACTATATCGATTTGGGGGGGCGTCACCTGAAAGAGGCGAAAGGTTTTGGAGGTCGAAACCGGATCTATTATCGCGCGGTTGAAGAACAGGAGATGCAGGAATTTCCCATGCCCGCGCCGCTGCTTGACAGTGAATCCAGTTTTGGTTCGGTTGCCGCTGATTTCAATAACGACTCGCGTGACGACATTGTGGTCACCAATGGATGGATCTCGCGTGGCGAGGATGATGCCGCGATACCGTTTTACAGCCAACTGTTCGATGAATCCGCTGATTTTTCCATGGCGGCTCGCCAGACCTATCAACTTCAGCACGAAGTTTCCGATCTGATTCGCGGCGGCCATTCGTTCCATGGTCACCAGCGAAATCGAATGTTCCTGTCGATTGACAGGCTGTCCTTCGCCAATTATTCAGACGCTTCCGGGTTGGACTTTCTGCAGGATGGACGCGGCGTGGCGACGACGGATTGGGATGGAGACGGTGACGTGGATCTGATCCTGGCCAACCGCAATGGGCCACGTCTGCGAATTCTGCAGAATCAATACCGTAGCCGCAACCGATATCTGAAACTTCGCCTGCAGGGTACAACCTCCAATCGGGATGCCATTGGAAGTCGCATTGAAGTGTTCCTGCCTGGCGCAGAGCGGCCGTTGGTGAAGACCATTTCCGCCGGATCAGGGCGGCAATCGCAATCAAGCAAGGAGGTTCATTTTGGTTTGGGCCGGGCAGATCGGATCGAGAAAATCGTGGTCCATTGGCCGGATGGAGTTCCTCAGACGATCGAAGATCTTGAACCGGACAAGACTTATTTGCTGGTGGAGGGCAAGTCGGAAGCCGCCGAACGCGCCAGTGACCGTTTACGGATTGCTCTCGATCCCGAACCGCTGCCAATCGCCGAAGGCCTGCCGAAAACCCATCGCGTCTACTTTTATCCACCCGCTCGACTGCCCATCCTTCAGTATCGCCGTTTTGGAAGCCCGCAAAAACAGGAGTGGTACCAGATCGAAAACGCCGGCGATCGACCGCTGCTTTGTATTTTCTGTCCCAACGATCGTGATAATGTCGAATTGATCCGAGATTGGAGCGGTTTGGAACGCGAGTTTGAGCAGACCGATTCGGATCTGTTGATTGCGTTCACCGGTAATTTTCAGGATCGGGATTGCCTCGTAACTAAATCGATGGGGCAGATCCAACAGGCGGACTATGACATGCGGTGGGGCGTTCTTTCCAAGAGCAGCAATGCCAAGTTGGCTCAATTGTTCGGCCAGTGGTTTTTTCAAAGACAATCGCCGAAAGAACCTTTCGGCATTCTGATGGATGGAAGCGGCGATATACATTTTGGTTATTCGCTGGAGGCGTTGTCGGATCCGGAAAAGCGGACCCAGATCGTGATCGGCGACCTGCGGCAGATGGCTGACGCTGGTGTACTGGCAGATGACGCCTCCCCGTTGGCCCAGGCCCATTGGGCCGATCAGCGGAGGTTTGCCCGATTCGATCGACTGATCACAAGATTTCAGGAAATGGGGTACCGACGAGATGCGGAATCGTTTGAAGAATTCGCTAACCGTCAACAGGCCCGGGATTATCTGTATCGGGCCGTTGATCTGGCTTCCAGCGGAATGGTCAAGGCGGCGCTGGCCGCAGCTGAAAAAAGTCAGGAACTGGATCCGGATTCCGTGGAGGGGGCAATCGTGCTGGCGGACATCCTGCGGCAGTCATCGTTGGTGGCGGATTCGCAGGCTCGAACCCGAATGCTCCGACGCGCGGGTGAGGTACTGGACCAGGCGCTTCATTTGGAACCCGATAATCTCGAAGCGATTCTGGCCAGAGCGGACGTCTTTCGACTGCAAAAAGATATTGAAAATGCGTTGAACCTGCTGATCAATTATCTGAAACTGGATCCGGAATGCTGGCAGGTTCATGCGATCGTGGGACGACTGTTTTTTCACAAACGCGAATATTACGAAGCCGCTGAGTATCTGAGCACGGCAATCGAAAACCGCCCAACGCTGCCTTATGTGGCGGGCGACCTGGGCTTGCTGTACCTTTTGAATGACCAGTATGGCGACGCGGCGGAATTCCTGCAGTTGGCCACCCGATTGCAGCCAAGTGATCCCAACTTCAAGCGGCTGCTGGCGGAAGCGGAATTCTGGAAAGGGAATTTCGACGTCGCGGGAAAATTGTTTGAACGGGTTGTGGAAACGGAACCCGGGCTTTCCCATTCCAAGCAGATGCTCGCCTGGTTGAAAGCCTGCAGCCCCTACGAAAGCTTCCGCGATGGTGAGGTCGGACTGAAGATCATCGCACCGTTTACCGACGACCTTGGCGAATTGTCGGCGGTCTCGTTGGAAATCAAGGCGGCCTGTCTCGCCGAATTGAATGACTTTGACCAGGCCATGCAGGTCCAGCAACAGGCGATTGAAACCATTGAGAGCCGCAAGACCATGGAGAAATATTCGCCTCGGCAACTGGCAGCTTTGAAGGATCGTCTGGAGTTGTATAAGCGGGGTCGGCCGTACCGACTGAATGACACCAAAGATGCGCCGCTGAATCCTCTGGGTCGCAAATGATTGCCGCTAGTCCAGGGTCAGTGAGATGAGGTGATTTGCTGCAGGCTTTTTTTGGTGATGGCCGGTACTTTGGCGTCGGCGGTCGGATAGCCCACCACCAACAGTACGAAGGGCCGCTCGTTTGGTGGTCGATCCAGAATCTGATTCAGGAATTTCATCGGGCTGGGCGTATGGGTCAGTGTGGCCAGTCCACATTGATGAAGTGCCGTGATCAGAATCCCAGTGGCGATGCCTACCGATTCGGTGGCATAGTAGTTCTTGACCCGCGTGCCGTCGGGCTTCACATCGTGCGACTTGGCAAACACCACGATCAGGTAAGGCGCGATTTCAAGAAACGGTTTGTGTTCGTCCGTGCCCAGTGGGGCCAGCGCGTCCAGCCATTCCTGCGGCGCCCGACCATGGTAGAACTCACGCTCCTCCTGTTCGGCAGCCCGGCGTATTTCCGACTTGATTTCCGGGCTGCTGACGACGGCGAAGTGCCAGGGTTGTTGATTGGCACCGTTGGGAGCCGTGCCAGCGGCCAGCAGACAATCATCAATGACTTCCCGAGGAACCGCACGATCGGAAAAATCCCGCACGGTTCGGCGACGTTTGATCATCTGATAGAAGTCCCGCGCTCGTTGGATCATCTCCTGTGCTGGTACGTCCGCAATCATGTCCAAGGTGACGAAGGAGTGCTTTTCTGCCATGGTTGTCTCTCGTAACAAGACTCAATTAACTGGATCGCCTGCTGTTGACCGCCGATCGAGCCCGCTGAAACGTCGATCGCATCGATCGCCACAGGGCAACCAGCGGTTCGGTATCTTCCGTTCGCACGTTGTCAGGGCCGTATGCGCAACGACCGTAAAGGTCGGCCAATCGTCTGGCATGCGCGGACAATTCGGAATCAATCGTTTCCCATCGTCGTGCGAATTCGGTGGGCGTTTGGTCTTTTTCCCGATCGATATTCAGATCCCTGGCGAGTGCATCCAGCGCAGCCATCGAGTAGCTGGCCAGTTGGCTGGGGGTCATGCCAGGCGCCTGCTTCGACGCAAACGGATCGCGAAAACTGGCAAACGAGGGTAACGCGACGCCAGGCGGTTCGGTCGCACCCCCTTGTTTGCGTTGCCGGCGATCGCCTCGACGACCCAGCCACGCGGCAATCTCGTGGCGGAACATCCACAACAACAACAGCGCCGCACCCAATCCCATCAGGTACAGCAGTGGACGCATGGATTGAGAAAGTCGGTTCAAGCGAGGCGGTGATGCGTCGGCGGGTGTGGCCTTGGGGCGGCGATTACCCTTGCCCTGCCTGGCCTGCCGATTCCGTTGATCGGGACGCGCCTCCGCTTTGTCAGGCGGTCTACCCTGTCCGGGATCGCCTTGGGGCCTGGCTTGTTCTGCCGCCGCCGGTTGGCGATCTGGTTGTTGGTCACCTTGGCGGGCGTCGGCGGGCTGGTCAACGTTTTCTTGTCGCCCGGAGTTCTCGTCCTCTGGCGAGGGGCGCTGATTATCGGAGCGATTACCAGCCCCGGACGCTTCCCCCTGGTCATTTGGAGCGGACCCTTTTTTCGGTTCACCATCGGAGGCCATTTCGGGCCCCCCGTCATCGTTCACCATCTGGCGATCCGCGTTTTCCTGACCGGGCCCCCCGTCATCGTTCACCATCTGGCGATCCGCGTTTTCCTGACCGGGTTGACCGTCACGTCCGCCAGCCATTTTGGTTGAGGTTCGCTGGGGGCTGCTAATGAAAGCGACCAGTCTGTCCAGGGAATTAATCCCTGCCGGTCGCGGCACGATCAGAATGCATAACATGACAAGACCAATGAACAAGGATCCCACGATGATCCAGTTGCGGGCCACCCCATCGGGGACGTGCAGGTTCTTCCTGCCCAGATACCGTTCCAGCCCCAACAGACTGGTGATCAACAGTAAGCCCAGAGAACTTCCCAGATACATGGCGAACAGCAGAAAAATCCATCCCCGCGACGCTTCGGCAACGAACCACTGTCCGAATCCGAAAACAGGCAGTGCAACCACCGCAAAATAGAGGACCGTGCTACCAGGCGGTGATTTGCCGGCGGCCGGTAAAAAAAGTGACGCCACGCCCCGACGTGCACCAGCTTGATCCGATTCGAATTCCCGGCTGACGGATCCGTCATCGCGGCGTTGCTGCAGTTTCTCGATCAGCCCCATCTCGGAGGGGTCTCGGCTGCGATCGACAATTGTACAGTCCCAGGTCAATTGGGCGGACGTCCACATGACCACGCCGATCAGCGAGATGATCATGAGCGGCCCCACGAAAGCCAGGCAATTGCGGCGAAAATTGGACCAGACGCAAACAGGTAATCAGCGTGGCGACGGCCAGTGCGAAACCAAACAGCGCGGCACGTTCCCTTCCTTGCTCGATCGAAATCCGACTGACCAACACCGTCGCGGCCGCGAACAGGCCCATCACCCAATAAAGACGGCTCGTATGCGGACCACGATAAAACACCTCGATCAGAAAGAAGACCAGGCTGCAGACCAGCAGTGCAATCAGGGCGGGCCCGATCACCTGCAAGAGCAGGTGTATGAACGATTTGTTTTCCAGGGACGACATGGCTTGCTTTAGTTCCCGTGGGCCGATTGGACGGGATTCATTATTTGCACTTTCACTGCCAAAACAGAGCTATAAAATGCCGTTTTCTCTGTAAGGAAGTTATTTGAAAGCGAGCAGTCATGGAACCGGCCGTTTCTCCCGTTTGCCCAATTTGTGAGGCAGCACTCCAGTTTTCCGCAGATACCGTGGTGGGCGAGTTGTCGACTTGTGCTGAATGCGGCACGGAAATTGAAGTCACCGGACTCAGTCCCATTCAGGTTCAGGAAGCACCGGAAGTCGAAGAAGACTGGGGCGAATAGTTGTCAATTCGCATCGAAATTTCCGTTTGTCATAACGCAATGGCGGGGGCCGATTGAATGCGGGTGGGCATGTTGTTCGATCGCGTTGGCGTCGAAGAAAAATTGTTGATCAGCGAGTTCAGGGAGCAAGGTGCCGAGCTGGAACTGATCGATATTCGCCAACTGGTTCTGCGACTGGACAATCCGCAGGCGTGGCAGGCGTTTGATGTGATCTTCGACCGCAGCGTCAGTTTTTCGAGGGCGGTTGCGACGCTCCAGATCCTGGCGGGCTGGGACGTGGCCACGGTCAACACCGCCGCCGTCGCGGAAGTCTGTGGCAGTAAACTTTTGACATCGATTGCACTGGAACGCAACGGAGTTCCCACACCGCCGGTCGCCATCGCCTACTCGCCTGAATCGGCCATCGAAGCGATAGAAGCCATGGGTTACCCCGCCGTCTTGAAGCCGGCCATCGGATCCTGGGGGCGGCTACTAAGCAAGATCAATGACCGCGACGCGGCCGAAACCGTCCTCGAACACAAGGCGACGCTGGGCAGTTACAACCACAGTGTGTTCTACATCCAGCAATACGTGGAAAAAGCGGAAGGTCGGGATATTCGCAGTTTTTCCGTCGACGGCGAAACCATTTGTGCGATCAGTCGAACGTCTTCTCATTGGATTACCAATACGGCGCGAGGCGCTCAGTCGGGGAATTTTGATTTGACGCCCATCGTTGACGAATTGACTCAACGAGCCGCTGCGGCGGTCGGCGGCGGATTGTTGGCCATTGACCTGTTTCAGGACACGCAGGGCCGCTGGATGGTGAACGAGGTCAATCACTCGATGGAATTCCGCAACAGTATCGAACCGACCGGTGTCAATATCCCGCGAAAGATGGTGGATTATGTACTTCGCGTCGGCCGTAATCGAGATCCGTCCGGTAGACCACCAGCCGCCGCCGTTTCGGCGGGTTGAAGGAGCCGACACGGTACGCGTGCCATGAGCAAAGTCAGTGTTGTCGGGGCCTCCGGATATGTTGGAGGCGAATTGTTGCGGCTGTTGTTGCATCATCCGGAAGTGGAATTGCATCAGGCCACGTCGGAACGGAACGCGGGCCAGTTTTTTCACCAGTTGCATCCCAACCTGCGTGGTGTCAGTTCGGGAAAATTCTGTTCCCTGAATGACATTCAACACTGCGATTTTCTGTTTCTGTGTCTGCCCCATGGCCAGGCTGCCGCCCGGATGCCCGAATTCATGAACATTTCGGATCGGATCGTCGACTGCTCCGCCGATTTCCGTTTGCACGATCCGGACGTTTACGAATCCTGGTACGGCCAACCTCACCCCCATCCCGCGTTGCTGGAGCAATTTGTCTATGGGTTGCCCGAAGTCTATCGGGACCAGATTCGCGAAGCCAAACTGGTCTCGGGGGTCGGTTGCAACGCGACCGCTACCAATCTGGCATTGTTGCCATTGGCCCGGGAAGAATCGTGATCGAGCGGGTGGTCGTCGAAGTCAAGGTGGGTTCGTCGGAGGCTGGCAACCAGCCGGGACTGGCAACCCATCACGCGGAACGTGTCAATGTGGTTCGATCGTTCGCACCCACCGGGCACCGGCATCAAGCCGAGATTCAGCAGTGCATTGGCCCATTGGAGCTGCATTTTTCGGCTACGGCGGTGGAACTGGTTCGGGGTGTGATGTGTACGGCGCATGTCTTCAGCAACCGGTCATTGGACGAAAAGGATCTCTGGAAGTTGTATCGGAGCGCCTATCAGGCGGAACCGTTTGTCCGGATTGTCAAAGAGCGTCGAGGCGTCTACCGCTATCCGGAGCCCAAGATTCTGGCCGGTACGAATATGGCTGAGGTCGGTTTTGAAGTTGATTCACGTACCGGCCGAATCGTGGCCATGTCGGCGATCGATAACCTGATGAAGGGTGCCGCGGGTTCTGCTGTCCAATGCATGAATCTGATGCTGGGATTCGAAGAAGTTTGCGGTCTGGATTTTTGCGGACTACACCCCTGTTAACATTGCGAGTCGGAATCATGAGAACCAGCTGGCCACTTCTGTTAATTTTGATCTGGGGCGTCACCAGCCTGTCCGCGGAGACCCCGTCAATGGACACCGAACCGGAATTGTGGTGCACCTACACGGGCGAAAGCGGGCCCGGACGGGGTAAGCGGATCGTTCTGATTGCCGGAGACGACGAATATCGTAGTGAGGAAGCCCTTCCCATGTTGGCCAAGATGCTGGCGAAACATCACGGCTTTACCTGCACCGTGCTTTTTCCTATCAATGAGAAGGGACGCATTCAACCCGATTACCAAACGAATATTCCGGGCATGCATTTGCTGAATCAAGCCGACATTCTGCTGCTGGGTTTGCGTTTCCGTAATCTGCCCGACTCGGACATGGAGATCCTGGACCAGTACTTGCGTTCGGGCAAGCCGATTCTGGCCATCCGAACCTCGACGCATGCTTTCAATATTCCACGGGATCGAAAATTTGCGAGGTACAGTTACAACTCCACCGTGGAAGGCTGGGAGGGAGGATTTGGCCGGCGTGTACTTGGCGATACCTGGATCCGACACCATGGCCGGCATGGAAAGCAGAGTACGCGAGGGATCGTTAATCCGGAATTCCGCAACCACCCCGTGCTGGCCGGTGTCAATGATATCTGGGGGCCCACCGACGTTTACGCCATTGAACATCTGCCACCCTCCGCGAAAGTACTGCTACACGGGCAAGTGGTTGATGGCATGACACCGCAGGCAGGACCGGTGGCGGGCAGCAAAAACGACCCCATGATGCCATTGGCCTGGGTTCGGAGTTACCCGGTAGACTCCGGGACCAAGGCGAAGATCTTTTGCACAACGATGGGCGCGGCAACCGACTTCCAATCCGCCGACCTGCGGCGCTTGATCGTCAATGCCGTTTACTGGTGTGGGGGAATGGAAGAGGCCATTCGACCGGAATCCAGCGTGGCCTTTGTGGGTGACTATCAGCCCACCGATTTCGGCTTTGGCAACTATCGCCAGGATCTCAAACCGATGCATTACCGTTAAGGCCGCATAAGGGGTCACGGATGACGAGAAACAGGTCCGGACGAAAAAAGCTATTCCGGTCCGTCCGGATCCGTCGACGCGGCCGTGACCGATGGCTGGTTTCGAGACTTGAAGCGGATGCGGGTTTCGGGCGAGTCATCATGCTTTTTCCATTTCTGTTGCGAAGCCGTTTCTGCGGCAATATCGATTTCGCCCAGGTACTTGGAACGCACGATTTCATTCTGCGTGATTTGTTCTGAGGTGCCGCTGATCAGAATCCTGCCGTCACTGACCACATAGGTGCGGTCGGTGATCTGCAGAATTTCACGAGCGGCATGATCGGTGATCAGGATGGCGATTCCCGTATCCGCCAGATCACGGATCACGACCTGAATGGATTGGACCGTAACCGGGTCGATACCCGCAAACGGCTCGTCCAACATGATAATTTTCGGTTCTGATATCAGGCAGCGGGCGATTTCCAGACGCCGGCGTTCGCCTCCCGAGAGTTTTCCGGCAGCCGTCTTGCGAATGTGAGTGATGTTGAATTGTTCCAGCAGTTCTTCACAGCGTTCGCGTTGTCGTTTTTTCTTGAAACCCAGCATCTGCATGATGCCCCGCAGATTGTCTTCCGCCGAGAGCTTCCCAAAAACGCTTGACTGCTGAGGTAAATAGCCCATGCCACCTTCGCGGGCACGGCGATACATGGGCCACTTGGTAACATCTTCCCCGGAAAGAAAAACCTGCCCCACGTCCGGCTTAACCATGCCACAGATCATGCGAAAGGTAGTTGTTTTGCCGGCACCGTTGGGGCCCAGTAATCCGATGATCTCACCGGTCGCCACGTTCAGCGAAACGCCATCGACGACGCGGCGACGGTGATACGCCTTTACCAGTCCTTCGACATTCAAAATGTACATCTGGAATCCTTCCGATCTTTCGCTGTTGCGTTCCGCCGAGCACCGTTGGTGTCAGCGGATAAATCCCATACGGCCAAAATTGGGAAAGAACTTGATGGGGCGGTTCAGGCTATGCGGCCAATAGACAAACATGGCACGTCCGATCAGAAATCTTTCGTCGACAAATTTTGGCCCGTCCCAGATCCTCGCGTCCTGGCTGGCCGGGCTGTTGTCGCCCATCGGAAAATACTGGTTGGCTCCAAGTTCAAACACCGGGTCCTGCGAAACGGGCCGGTCGAACAAGGACAGGGCTTCTGGCGACTTCCACAGCCGCGGGTTTTCGTAGACGTTCATCAGCAGGGAGGGAGAAAGCCCTGTCTCATTTCGGATATCGGCGTCCTGTCGATCCTTGTCATACATGGGCGCGACATAATAGACGTCCCGAAAGACCTTCAATCGATTGACGCGAATCACCGCATTCTTCGCGCCGATTCCCAAAGGTTCGGTATCACCAGGATCTCCGCTACTGTATTGCGGAATGGGGCGACGGTCCGATTTTCTGGTGTAGGAGCTGCCTTGGAAATCGATATGGCGATCGTTGATCCACAGATAAACCATGTCATCAACGTGGGCATAACGCACGCGATACTTTCCAGATCCCTTCAATGGCGTCCGCGCCTGAGGCGGTTGCCCGTCGCTGGTATCGAATACGATCCGACCTTCGTCTCCCGAGGTACTCAAGACGGCTTCTCCGGTGGCGATGTCAATCTGACACTGGAAATGGACACCTCCTTCCACCAGATCAAATGCCACCAGCCCAGTGTCCGATTCGATTTCCAAATCGCATTCCATGGCCAGATCCCCTACCCAATGCGAGCCGGCCGACAAATCCTGAGCGTACCGCTGTTGGCTAAGATAGTCTTTTTGATAGCGGTATCGACGATCGTTGTATTCGTAATGGTCCCGGATCAGAGTGCCCGGATTGACTTTCCCGACCTCATTCACAATTCGTCGGGGGATTTCTCCGTTCTCGATTCGATCCCACTCGGTGGACGGTGCCGAGTTTCCCCGTTTTTTTCGCCGATAGTCCAGGGCGGTCACGAATTCGTCGAAGGCAGTTCTAGGAGCGAGATGACGATACCTTAGCCAGTGCAACTGATCGTCATCGGAGTCGATACGAAAAAACGTCTCGCCCCTTGATTCATTCTTGATCCAGTTGGGATTGTCCAGCGACGACCACTGTGCCCAGCGACTTGGCCAGCCAATCTTTTTCAGTTGACTGGATTGGTACCGCGTATCGTCCACCAGCTGCAGCATCACGGGTACTTTATCCACCGGTTTGCGGACGATGGTCTTTTTCAGTTCGCCGTCTGGATCGGGTACAAAATTATAAATGTCGCCGTTTTCGATCAGCAGCCTGTCACCAGGCAGGCCAATCAGTCGTTTAATGTAATTCTGTTTCCCATTATTGGGGTTCTTGAAAACAATGACATCAAATCGGTTGGGAGGTTGGAAATCGTAGACGAATTTGTTCACCAGAATCCGATCACCGTTGTTGGAGTAATGATCGGGATTTTTTCGTTGCATGGTCATGCCGTAGCGACAGATCGGGCACCAGGTCTCCGTGACGGTGGCCTGTCGCGAAGGATCAAAACTGGACGAACTGGCACTCGCTCCAGCACGGTATTGATATCCGCATTCCTCGCACACCACATCCATGTGTTCGCCCTGCAGAGCCGGAGCCATCGAACCGGTCGGGATTATGAAGGCCTCGGCTTCGTAAGCCCGGAACATCAGTGCCAGGACCACGGCGACGATGATGGATTCCACCGTCTCGCGAACGCCATGGTCCCGAAAGAAGCCGAATACCCCTGAGGTTGTATCCATCAGCTTTTCCGGGCGGGGCGGAGACGGGTTTGCTTTTGGATTCTTGTCTACCGTGGGGAAAGCACGTCGATGCGGTCTTTTGGCCATGAGGTTCCGAGTTGATTCAGTGGTTTTCGATCGCTGCGGAGAGCGTTTCCTGATTGTAGTGGTTTTGGGAATGGCGGACTACGCGAAGGCGGCCTCCGGCGTAAATCTTCGCCAATGCCTGTCATTCGTCATTTGCTATCGGATGTTGGTGTCGCTGGACGATTTTCCGGTTTCAAGCCCTGCCGGCTCGCCGTCGATCAACAGTTTTCCGATCATCTGGCTGCGCTGCACTGGTCCATACCGCCGCGAGTCAACGGATACCGGTACATTGTCACCCAGCAGGAAATATTCATTTTCCCTCAGCTGCCAAACGGCCAGTTGCGTTGGTGGGTCCACAAAGTAGTGAATATCGCGATGCAAACGAATGCGGGGCAATCGATCCGTTCCGACGAATCCCAGACTGATTTCCAACGGCCGGTCCTCGGTGGTTGGAACCGACGTATTCGACAACGGAAAACGGCCAATCGCCTGGTCGTTCAGCAGGATCGTGATCTCGGAATCCCAATGGGCCAGGGCGACGGATTTTGGAGTCCGGTTATCCGGAAAGGGAATCGTATGTCGCTGTGAATCGATAGCCAACCACAGACGCTGATGCTCGAAATCGATCAATGTGTCGATCTGTTGGCAATGCGTAACGAGGCGGATCGCCAACGGTGATTTTTTCTCGCAATTGACATTAATGGTGACCATCACTTCGTCAACGTCGTGCAGCGAACGGGCCACATTTTGATTATACCCGTAACTGTCTTCAATCGGTGCGTACTGGTACCGATCACCGCGGTGCCGATAGCCACGCAGGTGTCGGTACGTAAACCATGGGCTGGCCGTTGGTCCCGATGTACTGGTCAGGATCCAATCGCCACTTGCCTGCCGTTGCCATGGTAGGCCCTCATCGGCCGTAGTAAATCGAGGAACTGGCGAGTTGGGCGGGACGTGTTGGGAATCAAATACCGGAACCAGCATCTGTCGCTGGACCGCCAGCGGCTTAACCAGCAATTGGCCGTCCGCGAACACGTTGCCGCCCCTGATCTCAATCCGCTCTCCTGGTAAACCGACGATGCGTTTCACCGCCCGCGGTCCCACGCCAGTCTGTTGTGGCATGCGTATGCCTGCCAGATCCCATCGGTTAAGATCGGACGGACTGGGCAGTAAACGGTAACGGTCGGATGGACGGACGTTTAAATCGGCAAACGAATTATGAGGATAACCGCAATTCGGACAGACGGCTTCTCCAGATCTGGGCGTTGACGTGGCGTCGATGGCGAAGTGAAATCCACAGTCGTCGCAATCCATTGGGTAGTGCTGGCCTTTCAAAGCGGGAAACATGGAGGCTCCACTGATGATTGCCGGTTGTTCATCCGGGGTACATCCAGCGACAATCAGCAGCAGCCAGAGTGTCAGCGGCAAGAACGGATAAGCTTGTCGGCGAGTCAGACAAGATGATGATCTGTTAATCAGGATACGGGGCAACACTTGCTCACGATCAGAAAGCATCGGGAACAATCCTTTGCTCAACAAGAATTCCATGGCGATCATCATCGTCTCGTTGATGTTTGCCTGTGCCATTCCTCTCATTTTATTCAGTGAGAGTCGACAGGCGCATATTCAGGAACTGATCGAAGGCGACGGGTTGGCGGAACAGCGGTCGTTAGCGGCGGTGGTGATTGTCGCATTGTTCGCATTGGATATTTTCCTGCCAATCCCATCTTCCGCAGTTTGTGCGGTTGCCGGTCGTGTCTTCGGCATACCGGGAGGCATTGCACTCTGTTGGCTGGGACTGAATTTGTCCGCCTGGATTGGCTATCGGGCCGCGTTTCATCTCGGTTGGCCGCTGGCGCGTCGATTGACCAATGACGCCGATCTGCACGCCGTGAAGCGTCAGATCGACCACTGGGGTATCTGGCCGTTGGTTGCCTTGCGACCCGTACCTGTGCTATCCGAAGCGTCCATCCTGTTAATGGGCACCTACCGCTATCCCACCCGCTGGTTCTGGCCGCCGGTGATCGCTGGAAATTTCCTGGTGGCGGTGACCTTTGTTTCGTTGGGTCGCTGGTTCTCCGATCGGGGCCAATTCTGGCTGGGATTGCTGATTTGCTGTCTGATTCCCGCCGTCTTCCTTAGTATATGGGCGCTTCGATCGCGCTGGCGTTGAAACGAGCTACTTTGTTGCCAGCCACGTCGCCGTTATGATCAGGCCTTCCGTCCGCTTCGCTCGCTTACCGGTGTCAGCCATGTCAGACGTCGAGGTTATTCGCCATCCGCTGGTCGCATGCCATCTGTCCATTCTGCGTCAGAAGTCGACGTCTCCCAGTGATTTTCGACAGTCCATCGATCGACTTTCCACACTGTTGGCCTATTCCGCCACAGCAAATCTGCGGACACGGAAGATCGAGATTGAAACGCCACTGTGTCCGGCCGTGGGCAGCTGCCTGGTCGATCGTATCGGGTTGGTTCCCATCCTGCGGGCCGGGATCGCCATGGTCGATGCGATGTTGAATCTGATTCCCACATCCGAAGTCTGGCATCTGGGGTTGTATCGCGATGAAGCAACGGCTCAACCGGTCGATTACTACAACAAGTTGCCAGCGGACCGTACCATCGATTCGGCCTTTGTTCTGGATCCCATGCTGGCCACGGGCGGCTCGGCCTGCATGGCTTGCTCAGCATTGCAGAACTGGGGCGTTGTGAACATCAAGATGTTGTCGATCATTGCGGCACCCGAAGGCGTGGCCAGGCTGCAATCAGAATATCCGGATGTGGTGATCCATACCTGCGCTATCGACGAGCGATTGAATGAGCAGAAATTCATCGTGCCCGGGCTGGGTGATGCGGGAGACCGCATTTTCAATACCACCGTTTAGAGGTTCACGCTCGAATAGCAGGAACATCGCCAGGATGTCAGATTCATCAGTCTATTGCCCACATTGCGCCAAAAGGTTCGTCGTTGACAATTCGTCACCGGCGACGGACCGGCGATGTCCTGATTGCCACAGGACTTGCCTGGGGGGCGAGCCAGATTCGGCGGTGTTGTCTGAATCGAATGTGGATCCGCAATCAGTGCCCGCCAGTGAAATCGATCGCCTGATGCCACCCAGGTTTCTGGTCGACGATCCAGACTTTATCGACTATCGACAGGGATCGGCCTCGGCAGGGCGAGTCTTCCTGCCCGATGGCGAAGGCGGAGTGCATTCGATTGACAGTCATGTCGTTCGCATCGAACATCAGGGTCGAACCATCGAACTGACTGCGTTGCCACCAGCCGCAAGACGTCGCCGGCGAATAATCATCAATACTGTCGTGATCGTGCTGGCTCTTGCCATTCTGATTCTGGTTTTCCGGTGGTTCTGAAGTGTCATTCGCGGATTTCGACTGGCTGACCGCATGGTAACGGCGGACGACAAAGTCTCGTGTTTCCACCAGGAAGCTGGCAAGGCGCTTTGTTTGCGCCGTAAGTCACTGCAATTAAATGACTTGCGATCGGTTGTGCGAATGATCTCAATTGCGAAAATCGGTTTGGAAATTTTCAATATGAGGGTAATTCAGGATAATGACGTCGAGCCAGTTTTATTCGCTTGCGTATTAGTCAAGCAACGACAAGTAGAATACAGATAGATCGGACGAAACAGGTAGACGCTGAACGGCCGGGTTGCACAGGAAAGAAAAAGATGAAGCTCTTTGCGAAAAAGGAATCGGGACTCATTTTCGTGTTTCTCCTGTCATTCTTGTGGATAGCTCCCTCTGCCAATGGAGATGAAACGCTGGCGGACCTGATGGAAGTGGAATCCAAGGTTCATCGGACGGTCAGTCGAGTGATGCCCAGCGTGGTCGCGGTGACGGACGGACAGGGATTCGGCAGCGGTGTCATCGTCAGCCGTGACGGGCTGGTGTTGACGGCGGGGCATGTCATGGCCAGCCCATTCAAGGGCAGTTACGAAGTGATTTTTTCCGATGGTCGACGCGTCAAGGCCCATCCGCTGGGCAAGAATCTGAATGTTGACGCGGGGATGATCAAACTGGTTGATCCCGGCCCCTACGCCTTCTCGCCGATTGCGGAGCAGCCACCGGCAAAAGGAGAATGGGTGATTACGCTGGGGCATTCGGGGGGATACGACCTGGGTCGCAAGCCTCCCGTGCGAACGGGGCGTGTACTGGAACATCGACATCACCCGATTCGCGATCACCAGATCATTACCGATGCCGTACTGATTGGCGGTGATTCCGGCGGTCCGCTATTCAATCTGGAAGGCGAAGTCGTCGCGATTCACTCTTCCATTGGCGATTCCATCGCGGAAAATCGTCATGTTTCCGTCGACACGTTTCGTAAACACTGGGCGCGGATGTCTGCCGGTGAGTCGTGGGGTACCCTGCCTGAACTCGATACGGCCGACGAGCCGCCACCGAAACGGGCGAAAATCGGGATCATCGTCGATCGAGCCGCGGCCAACGCGGTGATCAAGAGCGTCTACGAAAACAGTCCGGCCGCCCGGGCCGGGATCCGTGCAGGCGATGTGATCATTCGCCTGGACAAGGTACCGGTCGTGGACGGAAATCAATTGATCGAACTCGTGAAAAAGAAACAACCGGGGCAGGGGATTGCCCTTGATGTGCAAAGAAACGGCCTCGTTTTTCGGGTTTACGTGGTATTGGAGGCGTTTTGACACCGGGATGGCCCAACGTTTGGGCGTATACTTTTGTAATGCCACGGGATTAGATGTAGACTTGAACGTGGTTGCCAGTGATTTCTGAGATCATGGAGAACAATATGGCAGATATTCGTACCGGGATTCTGATGTCATTGGTCAGTCTATTGCTGATGTTCGGACCGGCATCCGCGGTGGTCAACGGCCAGTTGAGTCGCGAGGTGCGGGAGAAATTCGAAGCGATCCTGCTGGACCTGGATCAGGACATTCGCATCGAATTCGAAAAAGCCATTGCCAATGACTCTCCGGTCGTCGAATTGACGCCCCAGCAATTCCGCAAGTTTCGCAACAATCCCGTCAATCCATTTGACATCAGCGATATTGATCCGGACGACCTGGATGGCAACATCGAGCTGCGATTTGAGTTGCCCAGTATCCGTAATCGTCCTGTCCAGCCGTTTGAACGGCAATCAAGAAGTCTGCGCCGCCGTTTGCGGCCGGTTGTGGCGGAGGTCGCCTCAAGCGTTGTCAAGATTACCGATGGGACGGATCAGATCGCACTTGGCACGGTGGTACGGTCGGACGGCCTGATCCTGACGAAAGCCAGCGAAATTTTGAATCGGTCCGCGATCTATTGCGACGTCGGTTTGCAGGGCACTCACGAAGCCACGATTGTTGAAATGGACCAGCGGAATGATCTGGCACTGTTGCGGATCAATCAGCGTAATCTGCCGGCGATTTCCTGGTCGGACAGTCAGCCGTTGAACGGCAGCTTCGTGGTCACACCGGATCCTGAGGGCGGAGTGATCTCCCTGGGTGCATACAGCGTGGTTGCTCGCTCCACGATTGGAGAAGGGCTGCTGGGCGTGGTGCCTCAAACCGCCAGCGAAGGGGTCGTCATCGCCGAGCCGGTGGAACCGGATACAGCCGCCTATCAGGCGGGGCTGGCCCGCGGCGACGTAATTGTCTCCATCGACGGCGTACAGATCTTGGACGTTCAACAATTGGTAAATGAAATCCGCAAACGGCATGCAGGGGATCAAATCCACATCGGTTTCATCCGCAACGGGGCAGCCAGGTTTGCCAAGGCGAAATTGGCCCGCAATGAATTGACCGGCATGCGGGCGGCACGTTTCAAGATGATGAGCCGGTTGGGTGCGGTCCCGAGTGAAAGAGACTCGAATTTTCCTGTTGTATTTCAACACGACAGCGAATTGTTTCCCGAGCAATGCGGCGGTCCCATTTGCGATTTGCATGGGAATGTGCTGGGTATCAATATCTCTCGTGAAAGTCGGGCGGCCTCTTACGCGATCCCGGCAAATCACGTGAAGACCATTCTCGAACGAATTCTCGACTAAGGCTGTGTCGTTGCCAACGCATTCGTTTGCAGACCAGGAATCGCTGGACTACGATCATCCGCTTTGGTCGCCGATGTCCATGCGTAGAGAGCCCTCCGGCGTTGAATGAAGCCCCCACCTCACGATCGTTGTGGTTCGATATCGCGATGCTCGTGGTGGCCATCGCGATCTGTTTCGCAGCGGCCGGCCTGGGCTCCATGGCCACGGCTTCTGGTCTTGACGACTGGTTCGCGGATCTGGAAAAGCCCTCCTTTAATCCGCCCAATTGGATTTTTGCACCGGTTTGGACGATCCTGTATCTCATGATGGCCGTCGCAGCGTGGCTGGTCTGGCAACAGGCCGGGTTCCGAAACGCTCGACTGGCCCTGAGCTGGTTTGTCGTTCAACTGGGCCTGAATCTGTTCTGGTCCGTGCTGTTTTTCGGTATGCGTGAGCCTGGATTGGCGGCAATCGAAATGGTCCTGCTGTGGATCTCGATCGCCGTCACGATTTCAGTCTTCGCTCGCCACCGTCCGCTGGCGGCCTGGTTGATGGCGCCCTATTTGTTGTGGGTGTCGTTTGCGGCCCTTTTGAATTTCTCGATCTGGTGGCTGAATCGCAGCCTATGAAACGGACGTCTGACGCGCAGAAGCGGCCGGGAGTGTGTCCGCGATGCAAACGCCGGATGAGGCGAAGTGCCTGGCGCGTTTCTGCAATGGCGGACAGCCTACAATCGGTCCAGTGGGCTTTTGATCGCCGGTCGCTCCGGTGGTGCTGACATGGGTGTAAATCATCGTCGTCTTCACGTCGGCGTGGCCCAGTAATTCCTGGATCGTGCGAATGTCCTGCCCGGCCTCCAACAAGTGTGTGGCGAACGAATGCCGCAGTGTGTGGCAGGTGACTCGTTTGTTCAATCCGGCCCTGGCCGCCGCCTTCTTGACTGCCCTTTGAACGCAGTTTTCATTCCGATGGTGCCGACGCAGTTGATGGCTGGAGTCAACTAGCTGACCGTCAATTTCACGCCAACGGGTGTCGCGGCTGAGCTGGTTGGAGGGAAACAGGTACTGCCAGGCCAGACTTCGACCGGCATTGGGATCTTTGCGATCGAACGCGTAAGGCATCCACACCCAACCGGCACCCGCGTCCACGTCCTGTTCGTGCACAGCGTCAACCAGGTCAAACTGTTTTTGCAGGTGGGGCACAAGTCGCCTGGGCAAGGGTACCACGCGATCCTTTCCCCCCTTGCCGTCGCGGATCATGATTTGAAGTCTGGCAAAATCAACATCCTTGATGCGTATTCGACAGCATTCCATGACGCGTAGGCCAGCCCCATACAACAGACCCGCCATCAGCCGGGTCGTACCCTGCGGAATACGGTTGAGCAAATCGCGGACTTCATTCACGCTCAGGACAACCGGTAGTCGGTGAGGCCGTTTGGCCCGCATGGCATCGAACTTCACGGCCTGTCGCAACACGTCCTTGTATAGTAGCAGTAGAGCCGAAAGAGCCTGATTCTGGGTGCTGGCGGCAACCTTTCGCTCGGCGGCCAGAAATGTCAGGTACTCGTTGACATGGCTGCTGTCCAGCTCTGACGGATGGATCCAGTGGCCGGATCGCTGTTTGTGAAAATGAAGGAAATCGCGAATCCAGTGGGTGTATGCGGCTTCTGTGCGTTTGGACATATGCCTTAACCGCATCAGATCGCGAACCTGGTCCAGAAGTTTTGGTTTATCGGGCATTCCACCGGCCTGCCAAGATTAATGTACAAATGTTCATTCATAATATCTCAATATATGGCCTGCCGTATAAACGCGGAAGCCAGGCAAAAACTTCGCAAAATTGACAAATTCCGGAACGTTAGGTAGCCTTATGACCGGAACGCGGCCGCTCTTATACGGCACGCTGTATAATAATTGTTATCTGGCAAGCAACACGAAAACGCGGCTCACGAATTCACGAACCGAATGCTGCTTCCACACTATTTAGCAAACTTAACCGAGGAGACATTATGCGACTGTATTTAAAGCGCGTTCTTTTGACGCTCGCGGTGATCTGGCTGCTGGCTGTGGCGACCGAAGCCAAGGCGCAGGAAAAACCAAACATATTGGTCATCTGGGGCGATGACATCGGCGTCAGTAACATCAGCGCTTATCACCGAGGCATGATGGGTGGTAGTACGCCGAACATCGATCGCATCGCCAAAGAAGGGATCATGTTCACCGACTACTATGCTCAGCAGTCCTGTACTGCTGGCCGCGCCTCATTCATCCTCGGGCAGAATCCCTTCCGCACCGGTTTGCTCACGATCGGCATGCCGGGATCCGATCAGGGCATTCAGGCCAAGGATCCGACGATCGCGGAATTGCTCAAGCCGATGGGCTATGCGACAGCGCAGATTGGCAAGAACCACCTGGGCGATCGCAACGAGTATCTGCCAACCGTCCACGGCTTCGATGAATTCTACGGCAACCTCTATCACTTGAATGCCGAAGAAGAACCCGAGGATCCCGACTATCCGAAGGACCCGGAATTCCGCGCAAGTTTGGCCCGCGCGGTCTGCTGGACTGGTCGCAACGGACGTTGACGATCCGACCGTTGATCCTCGCTGGGGCCGTGTCGGCAAGCAGAAGATCAAAGATACGGGTCCACTGACACGCAAACGCATGGAAACGGTCGAAGACGACTTGCTCGAGCGATCACTCGCGTTCATCGATAAATCGCACAAAGCCGGAAAGCCATTTTTCCTGTGGCACAACTCGACGCGCAATCACGTCTGGATCCGCCAAAGTGACAAGTGGAAGGACAAGTCGGGCTACGGCATCTTCGCGGACGGCATGATGGAGCTTGATTACGTTGTCGGCAAACTGCTCGACAAACTTGACGAACTCGGCATCGCCGACAATACCATCGTCATGTTCTCTACAGATAACGGCGCTGAAGTCTTCACGTGGCCTGAGGGTGGAAACACTCCCTTCCAAGGCGAGAAAGGTCTGACGTGGGAAGGTGGATTCCGCGTCCCTTCCGTGGTTCGCTGGCCGGCGAAATTCCCCAAGGGCAAAATCATCAACGACATCTTCTCTCACCAGGACTGGTTGCCGACGATTATGGCCGCCGTGGGCGAACCGAATGTCAAGGAAAAGCTGTTGACGGGATACCAGGCAGGAGACAAGAAGTTCAAAGCGCACCTGGACGGTTACAACCAAATGGATCTGCTCACCGGTAAAGGTCCCGGCAAACGCAAGGAGATCTTCTACTTCGACGCTGGCGGCAACCTCAATGCACTTCGTTACAAGGACTGGAAACTTCACTTCGCGATTCAGGAAGGCGATATCACCACGGCCTACCGCAAGAGCCGAGTTGGCCAAAAATCGTGAACCTTCGACAGGATCCGTACGAACGTTTTATCGGCGAGAGCCAAATGTACATGCGTTGGATGGCCGACAAAATGTGGACGATGGTGCCATCGCAGACGATCGTTCGAAATCACTTGGAGTCCCTGAAGGAATTCCCACCGACGAAGGGCTCCAGCTTGAGTGTCGACAAAGTGTTGCAGCAATTGCAAACGCAGAAAGCGCGGCAATAGCATTTCGCGACCGGGTCAGTCCCAATGGCATCAAGGTGATTGCCAGCTAACAAAACGCTGAACCGGAGCCGGAACATCGTCGCGCGTTCGCTGCGCTCATCGACGTCAACCCCCGGCCCGGTTAGCTTGATCGTTATTCACCTCATCTGAAACATTAATGCACCAGATACCAGAAACCGACGTTCGGCAGTGGGCATCACAGGGTGGCGGATCATTCGCTGCTACTCTTTCTCTTTCGTGTCCGTACTGTTCCGAAGTTGGCATCTTAGCCACGTCAAATCATCAATCAAACAACGTAACAAAAACTGCAGTGTCCGTTGCCCGTTGCCCAGGTTGTAACGAGAGCGTGACAACAATTACAGTATTGAGCCGGACAATCCTGGGCAACAATCTCGCGGCGTATATGTTTTCCCGGCACCAATTGCTCGAAATCCAATTTCGGACTCTGATGTAACTGACAGCCCAGCAGTTGATCGGGCCTACCAATCTGCCGTGCGAGCATTCAATGTCGGACTGTGGGATGCATGCATGACATCATGCCGAAAAACGTTGGAAGGAATTGTACAGACTCAGGGCAATTCCTCAGGACAACCCTTTTCCAACAACTCGAAGACTATTTCAACGGGCAGGACTTGTCGCAACCACTTGTTCACCTGACGCACACGTTGAGACAGGGCGGAAATATTGGTGCACATTTTGACCTTGAGCGTGAACCTGACCACACGTTCCGCGAATGATGTTGGACTTAATTGAATATTTTCTCGAATTCATTTACATTTTGCCAAATCAATCTGCTGAACTTGAACGCAGGATCAATGAACTGAATTCGCCACCGACA
>CAWKOT010000008.1:0-47079 GCA_963851305.1 Pirellulaceae bacterium
GCACCCCAGCAGGATTCGAACCTGCGACCTATGGATTAGAAGTCAATTGCTCTATCCAGCTGAGCTATCGGGGCTTACGTCGATTTCAAATTTTCCTTTTCATGCTACCCATTTCTGCGACCTATTGATTAGAAGTCAATTGCTCTATCCAGCTGAGCTCTCGGGGCCAATCATCGCTACTACCAGTCTATTTTGCCCGATTGATCGCATGTCGCGAGATGCCGATGCGTTTCGAACGCCAGTGGTTTCGGCTCGCCAAACTGTTTCGTAGTTCGTCGCGAGCCGGTCATTCCCGCTGCCTGAAGCGACGGGCGTCCGGAAATACGCTTTTTTGCGGTTGGAATTCATATTGCTGGCAAGCAGCTCCTTTTTCTATACTCCCGAGCCTTTGGTTCAAGACAGCGTCTTGCTCGTGACTGCCGCGCGTTTCCCGTACGGCAGCCCCATTCCAACCAGCCTCCCCGGCGGAGATGAACATGCGGCCCATCACAACAGGTTCTGGATTCCAACGACCAATGCGTTCGATGCTCGTGCAACTGTTCGTGGCGGTCGTCCTGACCGGTTTGTCGTCCATCAAATGCCCGGCTCAAACAGGACAATTCAGTCCAGCACCAGGTTCGAATCAGCCGCCGTCCGTAGTGCCCGGTCAGCAAAATCCCGCCACACAGAATCCTTCGCCCTTCCCACCTTCATTCGGCCCACCGGCCGGTAACCTCAACCTCCATCGACGCTTCCGACAAGCCCGATCCAACAGAATCCAGGTGGTAGTCAGCCGTTACCCAATGCAACCGCTACGCCAACCAATCCACCGGCCGCGGTAACCGGCAATGGTGCAGGGGCTCCGGATATAGGCCGGCTTCGCCGCCACCGGGGCACCCACGCGCAGCATGACAACGTCCAATCCCAACCCGGCCAATCCGCCGGCAGGCAGCTCCAATGGTTCAACCACGGCCGCGGGCCAGGGCAGCCAGGCCAACGGGACTCCCAGCATAACTCGCGTGACCAAGTCGATGACCAAATTGCCCAACGACGCAGGACAGGTTTGGCGGGAGTACGACATCACCCCCTACACATCGCGAATCACGGGCATCAACGATCCACAACAGGCGATCCTGGACTGGATCCTGAAGGAGACGGGGACGGAAATGTGGTTCAATCAACCACTGGGCATTTCAGCACCGACCGCAATGAACTGACAGTTTACCATACGCCCGAAATCCAACAGGCGGTCCACCGGATTGTCGATCGCTTCGTCAACACCCGAGGCCAGATGCAGGACGTAGAGATCAGTCTGATCACCATCGGCAAACCAAACTGGCGTAGCACCGCCTACGCGGTACTGCAGCCGATCGAAGTCCAGACACCGGGCGTCGAGGCATGGATGGTATCAAAGGAAATGCGGCACTGCTGCGATCGTCACTGGCCCGTCGGAGCGACTTTCGCGATCATGGGACCGGCAAGATCTCGCATAATGACGGACAGACGGTCGTGCTGCAGAAAACCAAGCCGGTGCAATTCATTCGAAATTTTCGCTGGGTTCCCAACCAGGCTCCGGCCTACCAGCCATTGATCACCAAGATTGAGGAAGGCTACACGCTACAGATCAGCAGTCTGAGTTCACTGGACGGAAATACCATCGAGGCCGCCATTGAATGCCGTGTCGACCAGGTCGAGAAATTCAACACCGTCAATGTGGAGGTACCCGCCTCTCGGGGCGGCAGCTCCAATCGGATTGGACTGCAGATTCCGCAGCTCGTCAGCTGGAGGATGAAGGAAAGATTTCGCTGGCCCAACGATCAGGTACTGTTACTTAGCTGTGGCGTGGTGGCCATCCCCGAAGCACAGAGCAGCATGCCGATCAATCTGCCGTTTAACCTGCCGGATGCCTTCAGCCTGAACCGGACGCGGGCTGACGCCCTGTTGTTTGTGGATTATCGTGGGCCTCAGCTGGCCAACAATGTGCCCACCAACACGGTCGATCTGAGGACGGTACCGGTCAGTGAGCGACGCTGAACCCTGTTGTCCATACTCGTATCCGATGTCGGATTACAACGACGGCTGGGCCCCGTTTTTACGATTCACGTCAGGGAAATGCCTTTCGGTCGGGGTCCCTGGCAAGCAGCCCGCCTTCACGCTGTCGCACACGATCGTAGAATACAGGCTTCGATGGTCCGTTCGACACTTTGAAATACCCTTCCCAACCATTGAAAAATCAGATCAGGTTAATCGATGACCCAGAACAACCGCCGCGTCGCCATTACCGGATTGGGCATCGTCAGTCCGTTGGGCAACACCATCGACGAACTTTGGCAATCGCTGTTGGCAGGACGCAGCGGAGTTGATGTTCTTCAGCGGATCCCTCCAAATCATCTGCCCTCCGGCATTGGGGGTGAGGCACGCGACTTTGCGGGCCGCATCGAGGATTTCGGCGACCTGGAAAAATCGCTGAAACGGACGATCAAGAAGGGTCTGAAGCTGATGTGCCGCGAAATCGAAATGGGGGTCGCCGCCGCCCAATTCGCGATCGCCCAGGCTGGCCTGCATCCGCATCCCTGCGATCCGGCAAGAATCGGGACGCTGTTCGGTACCGACTACATCATTACTCAGCCAAGTGAGTTCAGTTCCGGTATTCACAATTGCTCAACGAACCGGAAATTCGATTTCAGTTCCTGGGGCGCCGACGGTTTACACGAAGTGGAGCCTTTATGGCTGTTGAAGTATCTACCCAACATGCCGGCCAGCCACGTGGCAATCTATAACGATTTTCGTGGCCCCAGCAACACCTTGACCGTTCGGGAAGCTTCCGCCAATCTGGCCATCGCGGAAGCGACCACCATTCTGAGACGAGGTATCGCGGACGTGATGGTGGTGGGTTCAACCGGATCTCGAATCCACCCTCTGCGAACCGTTCACGTGGCTCTGCAGGAGCAATTGGCCAGCTGCGAAGTGAATGGAGATCCTCTGGCTCCCACCAAAGCCAGCCGCCCGTTTGACGCGTCGCGATCCGGCATGGTGATGGGTGAAGGCGCTGGTGCGATTGTGCTGGAGGACCTTGAGATGGCGAGGAACCGCGGTGCCCAGATCCTGGGCGAAGTGATCGGCTACGGGTCCTCTACCGTCGTCACCCGCCAATTTGTGGCTGACTACGAAAAGGCCTTCAAGAATGTATTGGCCAGTGGCCTGGAATCGGCACAACTGGACGCCAGCGATGTCCACCACGTTAACGCCCATGGCCTGGGAAGCATTCGTTGCGATCGGGATGAAGCCCAGGCGATCAACCACGTTCTGGGCGATCGCGTACCCGTGGTGGCCATGAAGAGTAGCATGGGCAACCTGGGCGCCGGTAGTGGTTTGGTCGAGCTGGTGGCCAGTGTTCTGGCAATCAATGAAAACCACCTGTTCCAGACACTCAATTACCAGACCCCTGATCCGGAATGCCCGATCCGTGTCGTGACGGACGATCAGACCCGCGCCGGGGATACGTTCGTCAACCTGAACACCACACCACAAGGCCAAGCCAGTTGCGTCGTGGTACGTCGCTCCGACGGATAACTCCGATGAAGGCGTGTTTGTCTCGGCAGGAGCCTCGACATCCCGAGGAACGATAGGGCGTAGCGTTTGATCGAGCGTAACGTCTGGGTGTGGCATCTTCTGGTTCCCATCGATCGGGAAAATGAGTGCAACCCACGCTACACGTCCGTGCGACCCACTCTAATGCAGCTCGCCAAGGGAATCGACGAAATCGGCGATATGTTGATCCATCAAGTCATGAAGTTCACATTGCGATATTGAGGCGGCCGGCTGAAGAGCACGCTGCGGATCCGCTGGCAACGGATTGGTAGACGCGGCCGTGGAAGACTGCTGAGAATCTTGCCCGGACTTGCCAGTCAACTGATCCTTCAGCATTCGCAAATCAACCGTGGTTGCCGTTGGTCGAACTTCGGGTTCTTTACCGGTGTATCGGTCCGACTCGTATCCGCCTGCTGACGCAGTGGGTGAGGTTTGATTCGACGTAATCAACGGCAATCCGTTGGCTGTTGAAACAGTTGAAACCACATGGCGTGTCGTTTCAACTCTCGGAGGACTACCAGCAATATCGGGTATTCCCGGAACCAAGATGCACTCACACTCTGTGATGCCGTTTGTACCGGCATCTCCAGTTTTTCCAACCGGTCCAGCTGTTCCCGTTGGCTAAACTTTTCGGCTCAAGGATATTGCGTCCAATGCACCAGCTGACGAGGCATTTGCAAGGCTTTTGTTTCCGTCGATTCAACAAATAATCTCGAGAGCGCTGCCCTGGCCAGCCTGGAGCTTCCCAACCGGCAAAGTTTGCCAGCTCGCCGCAAATTGAAGAGTTTCGCAACCACCCGAATAACGTGGTCCGCTGCAATCGCTACTCCGATAGAGCGTTTTCAGAATTCATGTCCATGGCACCAGCCCGATGCAATAGCAACGGCCTACCGACCGAACCACGCGAGGGATGCACGTGCTTTCGCTGCGAGCTTGTATTGTCGTGCAAAACAATTTTGAAAATGCACTAGTCAACTAAGCCCGCCGGTTGTGGCTTGTTCAGATATCGATGACTTGATGATCGTGAGCGATATGGATGTTGGGCAGCAAATCCTGCATGGCTCGCAATTCATCCTGCACGCCGGATTCATCGAGAGGGTTCAGGTGAACCAGGTAGACGTTTTTGGCAGCTGTTTTTTTTGCAACTCGAACCACGGGAGTCAAACAGCTATGACCAGTCAAGGCACCTTTGTCTTCCCAACCGTCGGGAAAATAGCATTCATGGACCAGCGTATCGACGCCCGCGATGACCTCCACATAGTCCGCGTCGTCCCGGGCCACCGTATCCGTAATGTAGGCGAAGCTTCGGTCCGGCCAGTCAACTCGAAAGCCGACACTGCCGCCGGGGTGCTCAAGTGGAATCAAGGTCAGCTTCGCACCGTCGGGCAACCGCGAATGCGAACCGCGGAATGGCAACAGCTCGAAATCCGGTCGCGCCGGAAAAAGATCCGGATGGAGCAGATGTTCGTTCACGGCGGCCACCTTGCTCTCCTCCAGATGCACCTTCACCTTGACCGACTTGTCCAGCACGATATCGAACAGAAACGTCAATCCAACCACATGATCCAGATGAGTATGTGACAGATAGATGTTCAGTTCGGTGGTATCGACCAGATCACGGGCCCGAAAAATCCCGGTTCCCGCATCAAATATCACGCCGATTTCCGGCATCATCAGGCAAGCGGTTTGCCGGGATTCACTGGGATGATAGCCGGTGGTGCCGAGAAAATGTAATTTCACTGATCGCAGTCGGCTGGGGACTAAAAAGCCGGTATTTTATGGCTGTTGGCACCGCAACGTAATGTGAATCAACTGAATTCACTCAGGAAAAAAAGAAAAATCTTCTGTCCCGGGTTGGGAATCCCAGCGATCGGCGTCTGGATTTCGAATCGCCAGGACCGAAAGCCCTCAGGGAAGATCTCCATCGCCGCCCAGCAAGTCGCTCAGGCCCTTCCGCAATTCGCTTCGCAGCTGGTTTTCGACTTCGTCTTGAATGCCACGGTTGGCCTTGCCATCCAGGCGATTCAGTTCGCCCTCCACTTGTCGGCCCAGCTTCTCCCGAATACGACCCACGCCGTCGTTCAGTTTTTCATTGAGGGTACCCACCGCCGCCTCCTGGAAGAGCTTGCGAGTCAATTGGTTTACGATCTGAGGGTCAATACGTGGCCGCGTCAATGTGCCAGATACGGGGATGGAAATCTTCTTCCCGGCCAGCAGCGACAATTCCTTCCGGTCCCCCAACCAGTCCGCGTGAATAGGCAACTCAGCCGTCAAGTCGAGCGATTGATCGAAACCCACACTGCCCCGGGTGTAAACCGTGATCTCGTTGAACTGCCACTGCAATCCCTGATGTTGAACCCGTCCCTGTCGTACGACGATAGGAACCGTTTGCGGCTTGATCTGCAACCAGATCGCTTGCTTCTGACCGGATGCCGATGGGTCCAAAAGAGCCCGCAACTGATGTACGACGCCCGATAGTTGACGGGTCAACGGACCGGGACCGACCGTCAACTGATGAACCTCGATCCTACCCGCTGCCGTCAGCATCGCCGGGTTGAGCAGCGGCACCTGCATTTCCTCCAGATCGATCGAGACCGCTCCTTCGGCACGGGTGGCGTCCGCCATCAAGGGCGCCATGTATTTCATCCAGGACCGACTGTCCGTGGCGGAGATCTGACAGTGATCGAGCAGCCGTCCGCGGCCCATGATCAGTACCGGTTCGGCCGCGTGCAAATCGATCACCGGTTGCAGTCGCATCACCTGGCCCAGCGGACCACTGGCTGAAGAGGACGAAAGCCGGGCCTGGGCTCGCTCCAACGTTACGTCAATTCGACTGGGGCCGACGGGCATCTTGAACAGCGCCGCGCGGTTCCAGTCGACCGAAGCCGAAGCCGAAATGGCCAGTGGAACCCAGGCCTGATCCATGCTGGATGCCGATCTGGCCAGCAGCGGTCCCTGAACGGTGAAGGGTTGCCAGTCACTACCTTCAAACTGGCACAGATCGCCCAAATAGGCCCGGATCGTCTGATTCACGTTGTCCCAGTTGATCTTCGATTGACCGGACAGGTCGGCAATCATCACGCCGGTCAACTGTTGAAGCGTGCCGCGAGCCCGCAGGCTGCCCACACTGGACTGCAAACTGAAACCGTCAATCTGAATCGCATCGAAATCTTCCCGCAGCTTCCATTGGGAAGACACCATCACGACCGGTTCACGCCAAACTTCGCCGTAGGCCACTTGGCTGGATGCCGTTTGGAAGCCCGTGGGGGCAGGTCCTGCCGTCGGCTTCAGTACGACCAGATCGTCCAGTTTCAAACGCAACGCGCCTGCCAGGTCTCCGGAATCAGGTGACAAATCCAGACTGCCCGTGGCCGAACCGGTATACACCAGGTCGCCCCTGGTCTGCGATAGACCAACCCAATTGGATGCCCGCCGTAAATCGGCGCGGTAGGCAACCTGGCCATCCATCTGAAGCCGGGGGTCAAGCGATACGGTCAATTCGGCAGTTTCAGCCGCTACCGCGGGAGTGCTCAATGTCCCTTTGGTGACTAGCAAGGACTGGTTCTGATAGTCGTATTTCAAATTGGTTCTGACTTTGAGCTGTGGTTCACGGATCTGCAGCCCAAAGCCATCCAGGCTGAAATCGGTGGCTTCCAAGCGCAACTGGTTCAAGCGGCAAGTCCGCGGATTCAAGGTCAACAAACCGTGGCTGCTGAGTTTTCCGTCCGCGACAAACTGGGGCAGGTCGACCAGACTGCGAACATGACGCAACCAGTTCGACAGCGAGCCGGATGCCTGACATTCAAATTGCAGTTTGCGTGAGTCGAAGACGTTTTCAATGGGCTCCTTTAATGTCGCGACGGCAGATTCGTTGCCGAGTTGCAGATCGAATCGGGCCTGGTCCACTGTCGTGCTGACGTCGGGCGCTACCAACGCGTTAGCCGCCATCACCACCGCCAGCCGATCCTGCTTCCACGCTGGTCTCCCCGGAAGGCTCAATGCCGGGTCGCGGATGTCAAACCGCCCCTGCAACGCAATTGGCAGCCTGGACCTGTCTGCATCCGCCGTGTGACCGGTGGGGGGGACATTCCATTGCAGATCGCCGTCAGCTTGACCCGCCAACTGGAAACCACCCAGATCCAGAACCTCTCCCAATTGACGCGTGGCCTTTTCCAGATCGGCCGATATCTGCAAATGACCCTGGTCCAGTCCAGCCCGTCCACTCAAGGAGAGAAATTCGCACTCCAGCTGCAAATCTTCCAATCTCAATCGACCTTGCTGACGGGTAGCAACACTCACCAATCGTACCGGTCGATGCCAGAGGACTTTACGATTGCCCACGGAAAAATTCATGTTCGTGGCTTCGGCATTTGCAATCAGACGGGGCTGCCCGCTGTCATCCTGGGCATGGGCTACGATCCGCAGGTTGCCGCTTTCCAGCCTTACGTCGTCCCGTAATCGCATGGTACCCGGCAGCATGCTGGCCATCTTTGGCAGATCGACGGCGGCATCGAGTCGAAAGGTGGAATGGGGAATCTGCTTCCCATGTGCCAGCTGAATCAATTCGGAAAGGTCGAATCGGCCATTGGCCTCCAAGTGTGCCAATTCCGATCGGGCCAGGAATTCGTGAGCCTGGATCATCTGTGGGCCGAGTTCCAGTTTTCCACCGGCATTGAGATGAACGATGGACAGCTGATCGTCACCCAACCATCGCGGAGATACTACAGCAATCTGTCGAGCATCCAGCGAATCAATTTCGATCGCGATCTCCGAATGACCGAGATCCGCGTCGACTCGAAATTCGCCGGACAGGAAACCAGCACAATTGGTTGGTCCTGCCAGCCGGGTCAACACCGGCGCCAATACGCCCAAGCCAAAATTACTGGCGGCAAATTCAGCTTGAACGCGCGCTGATTCGGAATCGGCCGGATTCGGATCAAACAACAAATTCATGGCAACGGAACCTGTCTTCTGACCGGCGACCACGGTTTGCAGCTGGAGCTCTGCCTTGATCGGAACTTCGTCCAAGTCACTACATCGCACCACACCTGCTACATCTTGCAACACATGTTTGTCGTTCAGGAATGCGGAACGAAGCTGCACTTGCGATTCCGAAATCTGGATCTCGACACGAGGCACGATGCCGCCATCCGGACTCTCCGATTCCAGATAAGCCCCAAACACGTCTTCCAGATTGCTGCCGTCATCCCGCAAAACAACGTCGAAGACGGCATCACGGACATCGATCGTTCCGTAGTCTCTGGAGAATAGCAGGCCAACAAGCGACCGGGACGACTGGATGGATCTGATCGATGCGACCGGATGGTCATTCGTATCATGGATCTGCAGATCATGGATCTGTATCGGCGTGAACCAGCCTCCTGAAATCCGTGCCATCGTCGCGGAACCGTGCAGCTCGGACGATACGTAATCGATCGCCTGCTGCCGCAACGGGCTACGCAGCAGAATCGTTGGCAGAAAAAACAGGAACAGCGCTGAATCCGACCAACCCCATGGATATGACTCGCCCAATAGTTACCCATACAGGTCGGCGTTCCGATCTTCTTTCCTTGCGTTCTGACGCCATGTTAATTCCTGTCGCGGTTCCGTTGCGGGCGGGATTCTAGAAAGAACTCCCACCGGACGTACAGACGTATCGGCTCGACGTGGCAACAACGCAACGGCAATCTCGGTCGTCTTGGCGACAGCATCACTTCCTGGAACGGATGGCCACGCGAATTCGCAACGCGTTAAATGCTTACGGTTCGAGCGAGCTATCAGCCTTTGAGAGTCGCGATTGCTGCACGGCGCAAGAAAAAAAGGGCCGACTTGAAGTCGACCCTGTCCTGTACGACGCGGTCAGCGTGAACGGGGAGACTGATGCAGAAACTGGATCGGTCATGGACCTGACCAGTGCATCAAGTCAATTCAGCGCACAGACTTAATTGTCTGCAACAGACCAGTCCTTCAGATGGGAATTGTCCGAGTGGTCTGACAAGGCCTTGTCGAGATCAAGTCCCTTTTTCGCTTGGAAAGAAACCCGCCTTTTTCCGGTATCGGTGTCGATAGAGCCTTCTTCAATACCGTCAACACTTGCGAGAGCAGCTCGGACCGAGCTTGCACATCCACCTCAAGTCATGTTGGGCACGTTCAGAGAAACGAGTTGAAAATCCTCGCTAATCATGGTCGACGCATTGCCGGCTTTTTCCGTGGATTCCGTATCGCTGGCGGGCGTCGTGCTCTCTGACGAACCGGTACCGGAATCGGTCGCCGTTTCGCCGCAACCGGCGAAAATCAGTCCGGCCGTCATGAAGACGCCGAACACAAAATACTTCTGCAAACTTTTCATAATATCTCCAGGTCGAAACCAGTCTTGTTTGAAACGAAAAATACGTGCCCTACAGTATACCGAAAATACACCTCGTTTGGGCCCTACCGAAGAAAACACGAAGATTTATCACCAATCCAAGCCTCAAACGGTTGTTATTTTTGTCGTTTTGACACGGCAATCGCTGCCTCTTTTCACCAGACCCCCAACTTTCACCAAGTTTGCACGAAAACCGATAGCAATTTTCACCCATTCGTCGCCAATCTGTTCTACAAGAGGCTGCAAACCAGGTTGGAATCGCCGTTATCGGCCCTATCCTTTGCCGGTAGAGAACCCTAATCGGTCCGTGTCCGGATCGTGTTCTCTTTGCAAATTTCCATCAATCAATCACAAATTCCCGAATCCATGAAAAATCTGACGTTTGTGACCATCCTGACCCTGCTGATTGCCATGACGAACTCCCACCTTATAGCTCAAACAGACTCCGCTTCGCCACTGAACGTCTCGATGAAGACAATCGACGGGGAGGAAGTCAATTTAGCGGACAAGTACAAAGGCAAAGTCGTCTTGATCGTCAACACGGCCAGCAAATGTGGTTTGACGCCACAATACAAACAGTTGCAGGAATTGCACGAAAAGTATGCGAGCAAAGGCCTCACGATTCTCGGCTTTCCCTGCAATCAGTTTCTCGGCCAGGAACCGGGTAGCGAGAATGAAATCAAACAGTTTTGTCAGCAGAACTACGGTGTCGATTTCGACATGTTTTCCAAGATCGACGTCAAGGGCGAAAAACAGAGTCCGCTGTACAAAGCCTTGACCAACATGGATCTGAAGCCGACCGGATCCGGCAAAATCAGTTGGAATTTTGAAAAGTTCGTCCTGGATCGCAATGGTAAACCGATCGCCCGATTCAGCCCTCGCACCAAGCCCGACAGCGAACAGGTTATCGAGGTTATTGAATCAGCACTGCAAGACTGAGCAAGTTCTGATCATGTCGGGTTTGGTATGCGATAGAATCGCAATTCGAATTGGTGCTTACTGTCGAGGTACCGGTCGCGGTTGTTGTTGGGTCAGACAGTGAAACGACCCCAATCCGGCCACCAGATGGACGCTGGGCAGGGCTTTGATCACTCGGTCGGGAAATAGCGATGCCAGTGTCCGTCGGGCGACTTCATCTTGCGGACGATCGAATTGTGGAACGATCACGGTTCGATTGGTGATGTAGAAGTTGCAATAACTGGCGGGTAACCGACGACCCTCGTCGTGGAGCGTACTGGGTACGGGCAACGGCACCACTTCGTATGGCAGATCCAGTCGATCGATTTGCGTTTTCACATCGTCGGCGTTGCGATCCAGCTCCGACGCAGCCGGATCGTCGGCATCGGACGGGCTGGCCATCACGATCTTGTTGCCGGGCACGAAACGGGCGATCTGATCGATATGTCCATCCGTGTCATCCCCCGATATTCCCCCGCCGGACAGCCACAGAATCTGTTTTGCCCCCAAACAGTCCCGTAATTCCCGCTCAATCTTGGCAACGGATATTCCCGGATTTCGATTTTGGTTCAACAGGCACGATCGGGTGCTCATCAGGACCCCATCGGCATTGATTTCGATGGCTCCCCCTTCCAGACAGATGTCGGATTCATGCAAGAGCACCTGGTCGCTGGCCACATGGGGCGGCATCTGTTGCACCATCCGTTTGGCAACTTGCTGGTCCAGATCAAACGGCGGGTACTTTTCTCCCCAGGCGTTGTACTTCCAGTCAATCGCCAGCAGCTGGGCGGCATCGCTAACAAATGTGGCCCCATAATCTCGAATCCAGGCATCGTTGGTGGGAATACGATTCAGCCAGATCGGCAAGCCGGTCAGATCGGCCGAGACGATAGCCGACGTCAGTTCATCCACCGTGTCATCGGCAGCGATCACCACAACCGGTTCGTCCTGGGCGATCGCACGCATCAATTGCACGAACTCCATCCTGGCTGCCGCCAGACTCCCCGGCCAGGTATCGGGATTGTGTGGCCAGGCCAGCCAGGTGCAAGCATGGGGATGCCATTCCGGCGGCATGCAAAACCCGCGCTGTGCAGGCGGGTCAAGAAATTCCGAATCAAGCATCGTTCTATTCGTCGTGGTATCGCCGCATCAGTCCAGCGTAGGCGTCGATTCGCCGGTCACGCAGAAAGGGCCAGTGAGTTCTTGCCGTTTCAATCCGTGCCAGGTCACAATCGACAAGAATATTGGCCGGTGCATCCGAAGGCGCTCGTTGCATGATATTTCCATAGGGATCAGCGACAAACGAGCTTCCCCAGAATTCAATCTGATCTTCGCTGCCCACGCGATTCGATGCTACAACATATACGCCATTGGCGATGGCATGGGACCGCATCATCGTTTCCCAGGCGTTAATCTGACTGGCGCCCACCGACTCTTTCTCGTTTAACAGCCAGCCGATGGCGGTGGGGTAAACAAGGATCTGGGCTCCCGCCAATGCCGTCAATCGGGCTGCTTCAGGAAACCACTGATCCCAGCAGATGCAGATTCCCAACTCCGCTTTCGATGTGGAAATAGTCTTGAAGCCCAGATCACCTGGCGTGAAGTAAAATTTTTCGTAGTAACACGGATCGTCGGGTATATGCATCTTGCGGTAAACACCGGCCATCGAGCCGTCTGTCTCAAGCACCACGGCCGAATTGTGGTAGATCCCGGCCGCTCGGCGTTCAAACAGCGGGCAAACGATCACAATCTTCAGCTCGGCGGCCAATTCACCGAATTGGACGGTCGTGGGGCCTGGGATCGGTTCCGCCAACGAGAAATGGTCGTGACATTCGCTCTGGCAGAAATACGGGCTCGAAAACAGCTCCTGCAAACAGACAATATCTGCCCCCTGCGCTGCCGACTGCCGAATCTGTTCGATCGCACGAAGCTTATTCTCCGCCGGTTCGGGGCCACAACGCAATTGAATCGCGGCGACCTGAAGGCATTTCTGATCAGGGCTTTTCATAAACGCCTATCGCGACAATCATGTAATGCAAATCCTAAACAGATCCCTAAGCAAGCTGATTCCTCCATTAGAAACGGGGAAGGCTTGAACAGCTATAACCGAGACTCGCCCTCATGCTGAAAAAGCCTCCCGCCGGTTTGTTTGTGGCAGGCGTGGATACGGAAGTTGGAAAAACGTACGTCGCCGCTTTGATCGTCAAATCACTGGTTGCCGCCGGCCATCGCGTTGGTGTTTATAAACCTGCCGCCAGCGATTGTGTATATGACGGAAATCAGCTGGTTGCTGAAGACGCGCTGGCCCTGTGGGACGCCGCGGGGCGACCGCTGACCCTCGATGCCGTCTGCCCTCAGCGGTTTCGTTCCCCTCTGGCACCGCATCTGTCCGCCAAATCGGAGGGTAAACAGGTCGATGCGGAACGGCTGCGGACCGGTGTTTCGGTCTGGGCTGACGAATGTGATATTGTGATCATTGAAGGGTCCGGGGGACTAATGTCGCCGGTTACCGAAGATGAATTCACGGCCGACCTGGCCTACGATTTCGGCTATCCATTGGTGCTGGTTACGGCCAACCTGCTGGGAGCGATCAACCTGACACTGCAGTCGTTGATTACCGCCTCCTGCTTTCGAGAGGGGATCGATGTCGCCGGTATCGTACTGAATGACGCACAGATTTTCGAAGGCGATATCAGTGTCGACAGTAACGAAACGGAAATCGCCAGACGTACCGAAGTTCCTGTTCTGGCCCGGGTTCGATACGAGCAAGCCGGTTTACCGGAGTCGATCGATTGGTTCGCGCTGGCCCAGTCACAACCCGTCTGATCCTCTGAAGGTCCTTACATCCTTAGCGCCGGCTTTTAGCGTCCATGGGTCGCCTGGGCCGGAACGCCTAACGCCACCCGGCAAAGCGTTAGTCAAGACTTGGGTCTTGGTGGCGTCGCCATCCGATGATTTCATGAACACTTCGAACTTCCGATGTCCTCATGTCGTCAGGTTGCAGGCCCATGGTTGATTTCCGCGGGACAGGAAGATGCAAGACGTATTCTGCATCAAGGTGAGTCCTCGATGTTGGGGCCTCAGATCGATCCGACTCCCGTTTGATAGCACTTACCGGTATGACAGCACCCGACTGCATCCCCTTTTTGCGGAGTAGGCAAGGAAAAACCCCTCAAAACAGTCGTTTGGATTATCGCACAACGCCAGCGTCGACTATCCTGATCGTCAGAAAAATTTTCCCATGGTCTGACTCATGCTTCAGCTGCCGGCAATCGCCGTATTCCTTCTGTTTTTATTCAATCTCGCCTTGGTTCAGGCCGGCGATCATCATACCAGCAATCCCGTAGAAGCAAGAGAGACGGCACGGATTGGAAAATACCTGGTCGACGGCAGGTCAGATATCCTGCTGATAACCAGCGATCAATTGAAGCCGGCATGGCAGGACTTCGCCGTCTGGAAGACCAGAACCGGCAGGCCGACGAAGATTGTCACGGTTGCCGAAATCGAGGACGCGTATGAGGGAAAAGACATTCAACAGAAGATCCGCAATTGCTGTCTGCAACACATCGAACTCGATGAAACGGGCTGGGTCATTCTGGGAGGCGATTCAAGAGCCAGGCGTGGAGGTCATGTTCCCGATCGCGACTCGAATCATCTCTGTTTCTACAAGTATCGAAATCTTCCCACCGACGCATATTATGTGAGCGAAGGGAATTGGGACGCCAATCACGACGAGGTATATGGTTGTTTCGAAGAAGATCTGTCGGCAGTCGATTACACCAATCCGGCAGCTTGTATCGGGCGGATCCCGGTTCGCACCATGGCGGATGTTCAGGCCTACACGCGTAAAGTCATCGAATACGAATCGCGGTATCCCGACGGAGCTTTTGCCAACCGGATGGTGGTCGCCTGCGCCGTACCCCATGCCAACCGCAAACTGCATACCAGTTGCAGTCTTGTCTCCGATTGCTGGCTAAATGGCAACGTTCAACAATTTTTCACCGACCGTAGTCCCTGGGACCTGGATGTCGATGGAGACTACGACCTGTCGGTTGAGAACTGGGTGGCTCTGTTCAATGATCGACAGGCAGCCAAGATTCACATGCATGGACACGGTCTGATCCAGCAATGGGTCCTGGAAAACGAATCGAAGGCAACCCCCGAAACCGTGGAACTGTTGCAAAATACGGGAGCGTATCCTGTGATGACCACGGTTTCGTGTTTCACCGGCCAGTTTGATGCCTTTTGCGATCCGTGCGTGACCGAAGCCATGTTGCGAAAAGACGGTGGCGGTGCCATTGCCATCATTGCGCCTTCCAGAGAGGGCATTCCCGTGTTTGACGACGTGGATGATTTCCATTTGATGTTAACCGACGGCAAACTGGATGGTACCACCGAGACACTAACCCGGTTCTGGCAATACGCCTTGGAGAACGGCAGTACGATTGGTGAAGCCTTTCGTGCAGCCAAGGAGGACATGGAACCCCGGGCTCGAAATTCGGCCGGGTACCACTTTGTGCTATGCGAATTGAATCTGCTCGGTGATCCGACGCTGGACATTCGCGCTCGACCGGTGGCCCAAATCAATGCCAATGCCAGGCTGCAATCAACTGCCGATGGATTCGCCGAGGTCGCGATCGAAGTCGAATCCGATGGCACGGTCTGCCTGTGGAACCAGCAAGGTTGGTACGAGACCGCAACCGTGCGCAGGAATGAGCCCCGAACCTTCCGCGTCGCGAAAGAGTGTACGGGTTCCATCAGTATCGCAGTTCAGGCTCCCAACAAGAACATCTGGATCTGCGAACTGACGCCGTAGGTCGGCCGCGCAATTTCGAGGTTCGTTTTCCTTGTGTGCGCATTTTCGGTGTTTGCCAATCAGGCCGCGTTCACAACCTCGCTGTGTATTCGACAGGCCCTTCTTGTGACCGGACCCGTGTTTCGGCATGGCTTGGCTGACAACGTCGCGTCGGTTTCCTATACTGCCGCATCGACTCTCATTGTCTATTGGAGCGGATATGCGAAACGCATGCGGTACGTTCGTGACTGGTCAAATTGGACTGATCCTGGTCAGCCTGTCGTTCGGTAGCCATGTCGCGATCGGCGACGTACGCGTGGCGGAGATCTTCGGCGACAATATGGTCCTGCAACGGGATGTCGAAGTCCCTGTCTGGGGTTGGGCGGCGGCGAATGACGAAATCTCGGTTTCGGCCCGAGACCAGAGCGTAACCTCGCGGGCGGACGCCGACGGAAAATGGATGGCAAGATTGAGGCCCATGGATCTGGGCGAGCCATTTCCCATTACGATTGCCGGGCCGGACAATACGATCACGTTGAAGAACGTCGTTGTCGGAGAGGTCTGGATTTGTAGCGGCCAATCGAACATGGAGTGGCCGGTGGTCGCCTCAGCCAACGCCGCCGAGGAAATGGCTGCGGCCAGTTATCCGCTGATCCGACACGTCAAGATCACCCGTCAGACCGCCCTGGAACCTCAATCGGATACCCGGAATTCCGGTTGGCAGGTCTGCTCACCCCAGACCGTCGGAAATTTTACCGCCGTAGGATATTATTTCGCGCGCGATCTGCATCAGCAGTTGAATGTTCCCATCGGACTGATCAATTCCAGCTGGGGCGGGACGATGGTGGAAGCATGGACGTCTGCCGAGTCGCTGAAGGGCCATCCCGATTTCGCGGCCCGGATGAAACAGATCGAACGGGAAGCTGCGGATTTGCCGGCGGCTCGCCGCCGCTATGCGGAGCAGTTCAAATTGTGGAAGCAGGAATTCGATCAGGCGATGAAGGCCACCGACGAATTTGCCGCATCGACCGTCGACGACACGGACTGGACGCAACTGCAGGCACCAGGCCATTGGGAACAGCAGGGGTTTGGTTCATTTGATGGGGTGGCCTGGTACCGCCGCACCGTCGATCTGCCCGAACCACTGCGGGGAAAAAAACTCTCTCTATCGCTGGCCAAGATCGATGACGAAGATCGAACCTTCGTCAATGGTCAACTGATCGGCACGACATCGGGCCACAACGTCGCCCGCCGGTACACCGTTCCGCCCGAAGTCAACAACCAGAACGCGATGACCATCGCGGTACAGGTCCGTGATTTCCAGGGAGCGGGAGGCTTTCATGGTCAATCGAATCAAATGGCGATCCACCACGGCAGCAGCGAACCGATTCCAATCTCAGGAAAATGGAAGTTTCAGACAACCGATCTGGCCAGGCAGTTACCGCCCCAACCGAAGCCGCCTGGTTTGGAGGGGCCTCACCATCCTTCCGTGTTGTTCAATGCCATGATCCACCCCCTGATTCCGTTCGCCTACCGCGGCGTGATCTGGTACCAGGGAGAATCCAACGCCAACCGGGCGTTTCAGTACCGGTCGCTGTTTCCGCTGTTGATCCGTGATTGGCGTCAACAATGGAACCGCCAGGTGCCGTTTTATTGGGTCCAACTGGCCAATTTCCGGCCCGCCGTCGATGCTCCCGGTTCGAGCGCCTGGGCCGAGCTGCGGGAAGCGCAGTCTCTTGCTTTAAAGCTGCCGGCGACGGGTCAGGCCGTGATCATCGACATCGGCGAAGCCCAGGATATCCACCCCCGCAACAAACAGGATGTCGGCCGTCGCCTGGCCCGGCATGCGCTGCAAAAGAATTACGGTGTCGCTGTCGAATATTCAGGACCTCAGTACCGCGAGATGCAGATCGAAGGCCATCGCATCCGGTTACGATTTAACTATGCCGATGGTTTGCAAGCTTCCGATGGCCAGCCGCTACGATCATTCGCCATCGCCGGCCAGGACCGAAAATTCGCCTGGGCCGACGCCCAGGTGGAGGGAGAAGAAATTGTCGTTTCCAGCCCGGATGTCGAGCAACCGGTGGCGGTGCGTTACGCCTGGGCCGACAATCCAGACCGCTGCAACCTGACCAACGATTCCGGGTTGCCTGCCAGTCCGTTTCGGACCGACGACTGGCCGGGAGTGACCGGAAACGTCGATCCATGAGCGAGATCCCGTTCAGCGAGAGGCGAATCAATCATCAAAACGCCTGTTCGTAGATCGCTCAGCAGGTCTTCGCGGGTCATGGCTCGTGGATTGAAATTGCCGGTCCACTGCTTTTCTGCCGATACGGCCAGCTCGGACAGTCGTTCCCTTTCGACCTCCAATTTCTCGAGTTGCGTTTGCAGCCCGGCCGTGGCGACCAGCCGGGTCAGGAAACGCGCCAATGTCTCCGCGCTGGAATGATCGGACGTTTCCGTCCGCGGGACTTCCACCAGATTCAACAATTCACGATACAGGGAATCAAAATGTACGCCGTTGAATTCCACCACGTGCGGTAGCATCACGCCAACCGCCTGTCCGTGAGCGATGCCGTAGGTCGCGGTCAACGGATTGGCCAGGGCATGGCTGGCACCCAGCATCGAATTTTCAATCGCCCATCCCGCGTAGGCTGCCCCCAATTGCATCCCGGCGCGAGCCGCCAGGTTGTCCGGATCCGCAAAGACGGTTTCGAAGTTGGCGGCCAGCAGCCGAAACGATTCACGACTGAACAACAGCGATACCGGGTTCCTCCGCGTGGTGACATAAGTCTCCACCGCATGCGATAGCGCATCGACGGCGGTCAAGGCCGTCACCTGCTGTGGCTGCGTCAACGTCAGACAGGGATCCAGAATGGCCACTCGACAGCTCGCCTTTTTGTCACCGCAGGCCATTTTCACATGCGTTTCGGCGTCCGATATCAACGCAAACGATTGCAACTCACTGCCCGTTCCGGCGGTGGTGGGCACGGCAATCATCGGCAACATTTCCTGAAGCGCCTTGCCAACCCCCCAGTAATCGTGCATGGACCCGCCGTTGGAATAAACGAAATTGATCCCCTTGGCACAGTCCATGCTGCTGCCGCCACCTAATCCGATCAATATCTCGGGTTCAAACCGTTTAGCCACCGCCAGTCCGGCATCCACATGTCGCGTCGTCGGGTTTTCCTCCGCGCCGTCAAAGACCAGCGACTCGATATTCGCTTTCCTTAACGCGGCCAGGCCGCGTTCCACATGGCCAGCGGCTACAATGCCTGGATCCGTTACCACCAACGCCCGCCGCGCTCCTAGTTCACCCGCCAATTGGCCAAGTCGATCGATGGCATGCTCCTCGAAAACCACCCGCGTTCGGGGTTGGAAATCGAAGGGAATCAACAGGTCGCTGGACTGCAAAATTTCCGCCATCGTCATATCGTCACACAGTTGCCGCAGCCAATTTTTCCGCGGGCACCTGGTAGGCCCGGGAACGGAACAGGAAATCGATCAGGTTACCCTCGTGTGGCTGCAACCAATTCAGGCGGTTGGTCGGAATGGGTCCGATGTTCAGGCGGTCGATATTGGTGGCATCGGTCAGGTGCCCGATCCAGTCTGGATCCTCGGTGATCGCCGTCCCCACCAGCGTCGGACCGGCCTTGCGAATCATCTGATCCTGAGGACATTGCACCACAGACACGAAGGGGAACATATACTCCCTGGATGCCACAGCGCAATCCGGGCTGGCCGCGTGAACCACGACCGGTCGCAGATAACTGTAACGTTCGTGTTCGACCAGGCGGTCACCAAATTCGCGGGTACAATCCGTCACCCCCTCCTCGGCCACATCCTGATCGATCATGTTCTTGACTGCCGCCCCGACACCGGCGGTTGTAAAGGCGGCCAATCCGGCATCCGGATCGTCGGGCGCCATCGGCTGGATGGGACCGAGCTTTTCTGCCAATGCCGCTGCAATCTCTTCAGTATGTCGCGACGCCCAGATACCACTGCAGTTAATACAGCTGCGCCCCCCATTGATGTACACGCTCTCGACCATCCCATCCAGGAATTCTTCCCAGCGATCCACGCAATCGTCGCCGAGAAAAATCTTGGAAAAACCTGGTCCGTGAACCTGCACGCGGGGATTACCCGCATACTGATTGACCGTTTTCTCGCTGCCGAAAATCATGCTTCGTGAACACGCGCTCAGAATACTCTGACCGACATCATGGCCTCCCGGATAAAGCGACATGACTTCCTTTGGGATTCCCGCCTGTTCAAAGGCCGACACCATACGGTAGGCCGTCCATGGTTCGGATGATCCCGGTTTAAGCACCAGACCCATCTGCAACACGACCACCGGCAGCCATAACGTATGCACACCCGGAGAATTGGAGGGCAACACCGCGCCCAGCACCGGTGTCTGGGCCTGGTAGCTGACAACCACGCCCCGGGATTCCACACCATAGCCACGCGTCAGGATGTCCAACGGCAGTCCGCGAGTCAGGCAGTCCAGGATTTCACGCATGTTCCGCAATACGAAACAATTCTTCTGCATGTTGGAACGGCACATGTTTTCCGGCAAGCCGGTGGAAGCCGATTGATGAACGACGAATTCATCCGGCGTCTGATGGCCATTGCCCAGTGGCAGGTTTTCGTGTTCGAATAAATCCGCCGCCTTGGCCACCTTTTCTATCAGCTCTTCGCAGTCGAACTGTTTCAATAATTCCCGCGCCTGCGGCGACTTACGCATGTCGCGCGTGACCAGACCCCCGTTGGCCTGGCTGACGGTGGCGATGGGCTCTCCACTGGCGAAATGGACGATCTCCGATTTCTCCAGCGATTCGTACTCCTTCCCCCACCGAATAACCGGTATTTCCAACATGTTGTCTTCTCCCATTGTGATACTGTTAATTTATGTTCCATCGAGGCGTCTGCCGGGTGGAAATGTTTCGGCAGGAGCCTCAGCCTCCCGTCGTGTTCCTCCCGTCGCGTTGTATAACCCGTTAGTCCGTCGAAGCCGGAACGACGGGGTGTTGCCGACGCAAGACATCAGCAATTTGCATGATGGGCAATCTGGCCGCGTGTCATTTCTGGTCGGACCCGTTTCTAGTAAACACCAACGGTGGTTGAAGCCGCCAGTTCATGATACGGTCTCACACCGCTAACCCCATCCCAGGGGTACGTGTCAAACGGCTCTTCCCGCTCGCCTTCATCTCTCTCCAGGAAACCGGGAACGAAGAACTCCTGCGTCAGGGTGGTCAATTTGACTCGCCCGGTTTCTCCGTAGCCGACGAGCACGTTCGGATCATCGAACGAAACGACTTCAGTAACCGCCCGCGGTTGCGGCGCATAGTAACTGATCTTGTAACCATCGGCGGCGGAAACCGGCTTGCTGCACGCCAATCCCATCAGCGTATTCCCATAGGTTGGCGTCATATAGATACCACTTTCTTCGGGAGGGCCGCCGATCAACTCCTCAACCGCATAACGCGTCCACTGCGGCGTAAACTCCGTCCCACCCGAGAAAATTCCGGTAATGCCAGTCTCCGCCAGACTCAGGCCTTCGTCTTCCAGCTGCGTGCACAACGAGTCCAGCAATTTGGGCGTGGCGAACAGGCACTTGATGTCATGTCCCGCCTTCAAAATCGTAATCGCCTGACCAATGCAATGCTGCTTGTAGGCCTCCAGGTGTTCCATCCAACCGTGCTTGATCAACTTGACCACCCAGCGGGGATCCAAATCGATGCAGAAACAGATCCCACCACGGAACTGGGCCAGGTGCTCGACCGCCAGTCGCAGCCGGCGAGGTCCGCTGGGTCCCAGCATCAGCCAGTTGCTGCCTTTGGGAAAGTACTGGTCCGGCAACGTCTCGCTGAACAACTCGTAATCGATACGAAAGTCATCCACCACCACACGACTCTTGGGTATGCCCGTGGTCCCCCCCGTTTCGAATACGTAGGTCGGTCGATCGGACATGTCACGCATTCGCCACCGTTCTACCGGACCGCCCCGTAGCCAATCGTCTTCGAACAGGGGAAACTTTTTCAGATCGTCAAAGCAATTGACCTCTTTCAGCGGATCGAATTTCAATTCCGCCTTCTTCTGCAGCCAGAATGGGCAGCCCGTTGATTCATGGAAATGTCTTTGCACCACAGCATGGGTATGCTGGTCCAGAGCTTCTCGAGCCTGCTGCACGAGATTGGAGAGATCTAAATCGGTGGCCATAATATAAATCGGACTGAGCCGTTACCTCCAGATTTGATAGTTAATATCCAGATTCAGGATCGAATCGTTCGCGTTTCAGGGGACAGCAATGCGTTGCTTGTTAACCTGTTTTTGATATTCTATTCGGAATTGACAGTAATCCCAGCAGCGAAAAATCGTCTACCATGCCCGCAACGGCGAGGCTTCGAAAGGCCCGTGAGGATCGCTGTCAACTCCACGCAGCTGGCGGATGATCATCAGGGTGCCCGTACGGGGTAATTGGGAAATAAGGCCGTGTCGGGTTATGATTTTGTTCCAAGGGGAGGGGGAGGCGACGTGGTGAGGCAACTGAGAAGCCGCCCTGGTAATTGACTCCCATCCCCTTGATGGTTCCATTTCCTGAAGCTGACAAGGCACTCATCCTGATGGCTCATATCGCAGAAAATGTTGTCGAACTTATCTGGATCACAACTGGATTACAAATGAACTCATTCAACTGGAAAACCGTAATCGCGTTGGTCGTCACAACTGTTTTTCCGCAGGCCAGCTCATTCGCCCTGAACAACGAAAACCCGGATCAATCCATGTCATCTGATTCAATTCTTTTACAACCGTGGGACGGCCCCTACGGAGGAGTGCCTCCCTGGAAGGACGTGAAAGTCGATGAATTTTCGGCCGCGTTCGATGCCGCCATCAAACAGGCCAACGACGATATTCAAGAAATCGCCAACAACCCGGCCGCTCCGACATTTCAGAATACGCTGGTCGCCCTGGAAGATGCCGGGCGGGCGCTGAACCGGTTGGAGGCCATTTTCGGTGTCTATCAATCCAGTCTGAACCTGGGACAGGTCCCGGATATTGAACGGGTCGTGGCACCCAAGCTCAGCCGACACGCCGATTCGATTACGCAGAACGATAAATTGTTCGCGCGGATCGAGACGGTTTATCAGAGCGATGAAATGAAAAACCTGGCACCCGCCGAGCAACGTCTGGTGGAAAAAACATACAAGAGTTTCGTGCGACGCGGTGCGAAATTGAACCAGGCCGACAAAGAAGAATTGTCTTCCATCAATACCGCACTGGCCGGTTTGTTCACACAATTCAGCCAGAACGTGCTGGCCGACGAGGGAAGTTACGTCACCTGGATTGACGACCAGGAAGACCTGGCGGGACTGCCGGAAAGCCTGATTGCCAACATGGCTGCCGCCGCGGATGAAGCGGCCGGCGATGACCCCAAACCTGGAAACTGGGCCGTTACCAACACACGTTCATCCATGGATCCATTCCTGACCTACGCCGATAATCGCGCGTTGAGGGAAAAGGTGTGGCGAAACTACTACAGCCGGGGTGACAATGGCGACCAGCGCGACAACAACGAGATTATCTCGTCCATCCTGAAGCTTCGCGCGCGACGGGCAAAACTGCTGGGCTATCCTACCCACGCCCACTGGCGACTGGAGCCTCAAATGGCTGCCACGCCCGAAGCCGCCATGCAGTTGATGATGGCCGTCTGGCCCAAGGCGGTCGCCCGCGTCCAACAGGAGGTCGCCGACATGCAGGCGATTGCCGACCAGGAAAACGCCGATATCCGTATCGAGCCCTGGGACTATCGCTACTACGCGGAAAAAGTACGCAAGGCGAAATACGATCTGGACTTCAATCAGGTCAAACCGTATCTGCAACTTGACAAGCTGAAGGAGGCCATGATGTGGGCTTCCGGCCAGTTGTACGGATTTGAATATCGACGTTTGCGAGACATCCCCGTATTTCACCCCGATGTGGAAGTCTGGGAAGTGACCCGTGACGGGGAACACGTGGGCCTCTGGTATTTCGACCCGTTCGCCCGCCGTGGCAAGCGCAGTGGTGCCTGGATGACGGCTTATCGGATCCAGGAAAACCTGGATTCGCCGGTAACGCCCATCGTCAGCAACAACTCCAATTTTGTGAAAGGACAGGCCGGGGAACCGGTGCTGATTTCCTGGGACGACGCGGTCACGCTGTTCCATGAATTTGGCCACGCGTTGCACGGGCTGGCCAGTGATTGCCGTTACCCGTCTCAGGCAGGTACATCGGTGGCCCGCGATTATGTCGAATTCCCTTCCCAATTGAATGAACACTGGCTTCCCACGCCCGAAGTATTGAAAAAATTCGCGGTGCATTACGAAACAGGTGAACCGATGCCAGCCGAGTTGTTGAAGAAGATAGAACAGGCGGCAACGTTTAATCAGGGATTTGCGACGGTCGAGTATCTGGCCAGCGCGCTGGTGGACATGCAATTGCATCTGGCAGGAGACACGCCGATCGATCCTGACCAGTTTGAAAAACAGACGCTGGCCGAACTGGGCATGCCCGCCGAAATCGTGATGCGGCATCGAACACCGCAGTTCAGCCACATTTTTGCCAGCGATGGCTATTCCGCCGGTTACTACAGCTATCTCTGGTCGGATGCCTTGACCGCTGATGCGGCGGAGGTATTTGAGGAGGCGGGATCCTATTACGATCCCGATGTGGCCCGCAGCCTGCGGGAAAACATCATGTCGGTCGGTGACACCATCGATCCCGCGGAAGGATTCCGCCGATTCCGCGGACGCGACGTCGATACCCGTGGCGCTGCTCAGGAAACGCGGCTTTCCGGTCGATTGAGCTGAATTGCCCCACCAACAACGCACCGAGTCGGATCCGATGTCCCAGCCCGGGCCACAAACCAGACGATCTTCGCCATTGTGGAATCTGACCCTGGCGCGATTGAAGGAGTTCTATCGACAACCGGAGGCGGTGTTCTGGGTCTACTTCTTTCCGCTCCTGATGGTTGTTGCGCTGGGAATCGCCTTTCGGAATAAACCCGTCGAGACCATTACGGTGGATATCTGTTCTTCCGGGAATTCGGCAGCGATGGCCAGCGTATTGGCGTCTGACGAACGATTCGACAGCCGCGAGCGGTCACGGGAATTGTGCAGGCAACGACTACGAAGCGGGAAATCTGATCTGTTTCTGATCAGCCATCCGGACGGGGAAGTCGACTATTTTTTTGACGATACTCGGCCGGGCAGCGTCGTGGCACGCCAGACCGTCGACGCCGTCTTGCAACAGGCCGCCGGCCGGGTAAATCCCGTCAACACACGAGACCAGGTGGTCACCGAACCGGGAGGACGATATATCGATTTCCTGGTGCCGGGATTGTTGGGGATGGGATTGATGGGCGGTGGTTTGTGGGGCGTCGGTTTCGCTGTCGTCGACATGCGCATTCGCAAACTGCTCAAACGCTTCCTGGCGACACCGATGAAGCGGTCGCATTTCCTGATGGGCGTGATGATCAGTCGGCTGTTTTTCATGATTCCGGAAATCATCCTGTTGATTGTTTTTGCCCGGATCTTCTTTGATGTCCGCGTCTACGGTAACTGGCTGGCGATCGTCTTATTGATCATCCTGGGAGCGATTGAATTTTCCGGTATCGGCCTGTTGGTCGCCTCTCGGGCGAAAACGCTGGAGTCGGTTTCGGGGTTGATGAACCTGGTGATGCTGCCGATGTGGACGCTGTCGGGCATCTTTTTTTCCTATGACCGATTCCCCGAAATCGTTCACCCCATTATCCGATGGCTGCCACTGACGCCACTGATCGATTCGCTCCGCGCGGTCATGCTGGAAGGTGCGACATTGGGCTCACTGTGGTATGAAATTCTGATCATGGTGGTCTGGTCAGTGGTCACATTCGTTGTCGCCCTGGCTGTTTTTCGCTGGTCCGACTAAGAAAAATTTGACGGAACTCCCGAAAGTCGCTATCGTTAGAACGTCTTGAAGGACATCGGATGGTTGACGCGCCGCCTCGTCTCTATTGCTCGCCAGCCCGCGCCCGTGGCGCGTTCAAATTCTTCAGCGGCGTTTTTTCTGCAGAACTGCGAACAAGGGAGTAGGGGCCATGCGTCGTCACGCTTTTACGCTGGTCGAGTTGCTGACCGTGATCGCCATCGTCGGCATTCTGATCGGCCTGCTGTTACCGGCGGTACAGATGGTTCGCGAAGGGGCTCGACGAGCCGCCTGTCAGAACAAGATTCGTCAAATCGCTTTGGGACTGGAGAATTTCCATGCCCAGAGAAATCGATTTCCTTATGGATGGAACGAAGAGAACGCGACGGGAGATACCGGCTGGAGCTGGATGGCGTATAACTTGCCTTTCGTCGAGCAAGCGAATCTGTTCGATGCCATCGATTTACAGCGGATGGTCACCGATCCCGTGCATGACGAACTGAGAACGGTCAGAATTCCGCTGATGTTCTGTCCCTCGTCTCCCGACAACACGACGGATACATTTCCGCTGGCAGGCGTCTCCGAACGAATGGACGTCACCTTTCCGGTCGAACTGGCCCGATCACAATACGTGGGTTGTATCGGTTCCGTAATTCCGATTCGAGCGATCCGCGGCGGCACATGACCGCCCCAGATCAATCTCACCGTGGGTGAAGACAAACAGAACGGCATTTTCTACGGTAACAGCAAAACGTCCCACATCGACATCCTGGACGGGGCCAGTCACACGATTCTGCTGGGCGAACGAAGCGCCTATCAGGTTTCCGAGTCCACCTGGACCGGCGTCGTAAATGGTGGCGAATTCGCTTCCTGGCGCGTTGTTGGCTGGACGGGCGAGCCGCCCAATTATCGACCAGATGATCAGCCTGGGGCGATCCATTATCACCCGTTCGCACAGTTCAACAGCGCTCACGCGGGTGGCCTGACGATGTTTGCTTTCGCCGATGGCTCCGTATCGGTGTTGTCATCGCAAGTCGATTTTGAGGTCTTTCACTCGCTGGGTACAATAAGAGGGAGAGAAGTACACGATTATCGCGAATTGAGATAATCATGATTAAGTGGGTTCCCGGACAGTCAAACGTAACCGTAACTGTCTTTCCAACGTGTAAGTAACGTCTCCACCGGCTTTGCTCGCAATTGGGACAGCGAGTGGCTGAAAGGTCTCCCATTTAACTGCAAGGGCCAGGCAATTTGCCTGGCCCTTGACCATTGGCTCCTGGTCATTGGCAGGCAATCGAAGTAGCTACCGGGTGGCCGGAAAGTAGGGCCTCAGCCCCAGGTGCTTTGCCAGAAAAGCCCACTGGTCCGCGGCCTCTTCAATAATCTTGGCGGTCGGTTTCCCGGAGCCGTGACCCGCCCGGGTTTCGATCCGAATCAGCGTTGGATTCGTTCCCTGTTGGGCTTCCTGAAGTCTCGCCGCGAATTTGAAACTGTGCCCGGGAACCACCCGATCGTCCGTATCGGCGGTCGTAATCAAGGTCGCAGGATATTCCACTCCGTGTTGAATATTGTGGTACGGCGAGTAGCCCAATAGCGCTTGAAACTCCTTTTTGCTATGGCGGCTGCTACCGTAATCATCCACCCAGAATCGGCCAGCGGTGAAGTTCTGGAACCGCAGCATATCCATCACGCCAACAGCTGGTAAACAGGCTCCAAACAGGTCCGGGCGCTGCGTCATGCAGGCACCCACCAGCAGCCCACCGTTGGAACCACCCTGAATCCCCAGGTGTTCCGGTGACGTGTACTGATTGTCGACCAGCCATTGGGCCGCAGCGATGAAGTCATCAAAGACGTTCTGTTTCTGAGTTTTCGTTCCCGCCTTGTGCCACAGTTTGCCGTACTCGCCGCCGCCCCGCAGATTGGCCATGGCGAAGACGCCTCCCATCTCCATCCATTGCAAACGAGAGATGGAAAAACCGGGAGTCAGCGAAATATTGAAGCCGCCGTAGCCGTAAAGCAGCGTCGGATTCTTGCCGTTTCGCTTCAGGCCTTGCTTATGGGCGATAAACATCGGCACTTTCGTACCGTCCTTGCTACTGTAAAAAACCTGTTCGACAACGTAATCATCCGGAAGGAAGTCGACTTTCGACTCCCGAATCAACCGGCTCTTACCGCTGTTGAGGTCATATCGGTAAATGCTGGGTGGCCGATTGAAACTGGAAAACGAGTAAAATGTCTCGTCGTGATTTCGTTTTCCCTCGAATCCGGAAGCCGTGCCAATACCGGGAAACCGGACCTCCCGGACAAAGCTGCCGGCCAGATCAAAGAGTTTGATCTGCGTTTTGGCATCCTTCAGGTAATCGACGATAATCGTGTCTCCGACCATCGTGGCGCCCCGCATTGCTTCGTTGGATTCGGGGATGATGATGTTCCACTCTTCCCGATCCGGATGATTGATGTCGATCGTCAGGATGTTCTTCCGCGGCGCGTTGAAATCCGACTTGAAGTAGAACAGCGGCCCTTCGTTGCCAATAAACGTGAATTCATTGTCAAAATTGTCGATCAGCTCCTCGATGGGAGCAGCGGGAACTTCCAGAGGCTGGTACAGAATGCGATACCGGTCGTCGGTCCCTTTCCAGACCGTAATCACCAGGTACTCTCCATCTTCGGTGACGGTCGGCGAAAAGCCCCATTCGGGATGTTCCGGATCCTTGTGGACCAGTTTGTCTTCGCTCTGTTTCGTTCCCAATCTGTGATAATAGACTTTCTGATTCGTATTGGTGCTTTGAAATGCTTCTCCCTCGACAGGCTCGTCGTAGCGGCTGTAAAAAAAGCCTCGATTATCGGGAGTCCAGCTCACACCACCAAACTTGATCCAGCGAATTTCATCATCCAGTTTCTGGCCGGTCGCAATTTCCATTACTCGCCAGGTACGCCAATCGGAGCCCGCATCCTGGATTCCGTAAGCGACGAAGCGACCGTCGTCACTGAAGGCCAGACCACCGAGAGCAATCGTGCCGTCGCTGGACCACTCATTGGGATCGATCAGCACCGCGGGTTCGTCATCCAGGGAATCCAGCTGGTAGACGACGTTCTGGTTTTGCAGACCATCGTTGCGAGAGTAATAATAGCGGCCTCCCCGTTTGAATGGGACGCCGTACTTTTCATAGTCCCACAGTTGCGTCAGCCGCGATTCGATCTGTTCGCGAAAGGGCAATTCAGCGATATAGTCAAATGTCAATTTCTGTTGCCGCTGGACCCAATCCCGGACTTCGTCGGACTCGCGAACATCGGTCTCCAACCACTGATAGGGATCTTCGACCAGCACACCAAAATACTCGTCGACATGGTCTGACTTTCTGGATTCCGGATAGTCCATCTTCTTACTTTCCTGAGCCGTCAGACCCGATTCCAGGCACATTGCCAACGACAAATTGATCAAAAACACCAGGAACAACTTCAAGACAGCACGGCAAGACATCGGTAATCTCACATCACGAGTTACTTCATTTCTGCAATCACGCAAGTTGAACAATCGTTCACCCGCTCCCTATTCTGGGATCCCGCCTGATATCGATCAACACGCCGTCGGCCGTTAAAGGCCTTTCATTTTCCGGTGAGAGGCGGTTTGGCAGGTTCTCCGGCGAGGATTCGTTGCTGACACGATTCACGTTTTTGCCAGCAGATTCACCGGCCCCGGAAAGCACGGTCGTCTGGGCTTTCTGAGTCGACTTTGCCGCCTGATCAGATTTGCTTTATCACAGCAACGCTGACGATCGAAACAAGAAACAGTTAGTTTCAGGAAGACGTTGCAACGTTCGCCTCTCGATTTGGTGAGGGCCACTTGGGCGGAAAGCGATCGGTTTTTTCGTCAGGCGCCGCGACGCCTCGGTCCAGTGCACAAAGCACGAGTGTCAGGAGTAAAATCAATGTTAGTCCGCAAAACACAGAATTTGTTAATCATCTTGACGCTGATTTCGTGTGTCCCCATCGCGACATCCGTCTGCCAGGAACCCTATGCCACCGACAGCTACCAGAATCTTGACGACGGTGACATCGGGGAATTTGATCCGGGTCTGATCGAATCGGAAATGATCCAGGGCGCCGCGATCGATCTACAACCATCGGGCAACCCGCCTCAATCCAACCCGAATTACACCGGCAATCGGTACGGTCGAGATGGAAACCGGGCGGTTCAGCTGCAATCTCCACCGGCGGTCCCTCGACAACAGCCTTCGGCAAACCGCGCCGCGACCGTCATCAATCAGGATTCCACCCGTCTGCCCACCGCGCCGCGGCAACCCGTCCGTGGCCGAAACATCTCTACGAATTCGGCACCGATGGTAACCATGCCGATGAAGACGGAAGATATGTTGGAAACCCGTAGCACACCGGCGATTCAGACGCAGATTATCGCTCCCCGTTCCATCACCATCAGTAAACCGGCCCGGATGTACATTCAGGCTCAAAACGTGGGCGAATTCGATGTCGATGAGGTGAAGGTCATTGCCACGCTGCCCAGTCATGCGAAATTCTCCAATTCCATCCCGCGGCCGACCAGCGTGAATGGCCAGAAGTTCGAATTCACTCTGAATTCGCTGAAGGCTGGTGGCAAGCAGGTTGTGCAATTGGATGTCACACCTACCGAGAAACTGCCTCTGAATATTTCGACGCAAATCCAGATCGCCAGTCAGCAACAGGTAGCGGTATCCGTAAAGCAACCGGTGCTGGAAGTTCAAATCGACGGACCGGATTCGATCCAGATGGGTCAGACGATTGAGAATACCGTAATTGTCAAGAACGTCGGGGACGGAGCGGCAGACAACGTTCGCATCACCAGCGAGTTGCCAGACAATATCGAGACCGTGGCAGAACCGCAGAAAACACTGGTCCGCCGACTGGTACCCGGCCAGACCGCCAAGTTCCAGCTGTCCAGCTTTGCCCGGACATCCGGCAGCTCACAGATCATCTACCAGGTCTCGGCCAATGGTGCGGAAGCGCAAAAAGGCCGCAAGTCGATTCGCGTGATTCGCCCCGAACTGGCCGTACAGATGTGGGGACCGAAACAGAACTACCTGGGTCGTGACGGCATCTATCGGATTGAGCTGGAGAATGCCAGCGAGATCGAAATCAATGATGTCGTGGTTCAGTTGAACGTCAGCCCGGGACTGCAGGTCAACACCATTTCCCAGCAGGCCAAAGTGGATAAGCGAAACGGCAGCTTGAACTGGAAATTCGAGCGGATGGAGGGTCAGCAGAAACAGATCATCCAGTTCCGTGCCAAGGCCATGAAAGAGGGCAGTCAAATCTGTGATTTAAGCGTCATCACCAGGGAAGCCGGCTCCAAGCAACTGGCGCTGAATACGGCAGTCAACGGACGAGCTGACCTGAGCATTCGCGTGTTTGACGAAGGGGAACCGGTCGGCATCGGCACCAAGTCCGAATTCAAGATTGAAGTCACCAATCATGGAAGTCGGGATGCAGAGCAAGTCGCCGTCAGCGTCGACCTGCCCGGTGGTTTGATGCCCGTCAATCAACAGGGATACACCGTCAATCCCTCGGGCAACTACATCACCTTTGATGACGTCAATATCAAGGCGGGCGAAACACAGACCTTCAGTTTCCGGGTCGTGGCGTCAGCCGAAGGAGAGCATGTGGTTCGCGGAACCGTTTCCCAACAGGGCTCCATGCAGACCATCAGCAGCGAAAACAGCATCTTTGTATTCGAGGCGGAAAACACAAAGGTCAGCGATGCACTGACACCCGAATTTCGCCGCTAGCGATGCGGAATCTCGCAAGTTGAAATCAGAATTACACGGCCGGGCTACCACGCTCGGCCTTTTTTTGTTTTCGCCGACAAATTTCCTCTCCCGGATTACCAGCTTAATCCCAAGTCGGCAAACTCATCCTCGATGGCCGACCAGTCGTCGAGATCAAGCGAGGAAAAATACTGGTCGCGGCGTCCCTCTTCTGAATCGGCTACGCGGTGTGGGTCGATCGCATCCAACAAACGCGTTTCCGCCGCCACGGGCCCCAACGGGAAGGGGTCGAAATCTTCGGGCGCCATCAGATTGGAACCGCCGTTAAGCATGACCGTTTCAATGTCTTCGAACTGGACCATCTGTTTGCCGTCCGTAAAGGTAACGAAGCCGGAACCTGTCGCAGGATCCGTCGCCGTTAACATTCGCCCGTCATTGAAATCTGGCGTAACCACCAACTGGTCTCCCACGCCCGTCGTCGGTGAATTTCCATCGATAAAGAAACGCGTCGTCTGGCTGGCCGTGACTTCGAAAAGATTCGCCTGAGGCGTTCCGTCCAACCGGACAAATTCCATGCCGGCGCCGTAGTTGATTCCGGCAAAATTCGTGCGATCCAGACCGGCTGGGCCAGCGATCGGGGTGATGCTGGTCGGCGTGACACTATAACTGTAAGCCGCATTGACTCCATTATCATTGGCCAGCAATTCGTCGTCGCCGTCGCCGCCAAACAGATTCAGTTCGCCGCGAATTCGGCCCAGGTTTCCGTCATCCTGGTTGCCGGTGGATCCTACGTTGAACCGGTCGTTACCATCACCACCAATCAGATTGCTGACGGTATCGACGGTCGTCTTCCGGACCAGGAAGCGATCATTACCCGCTTCTCCGTTGAGATTGATCACCTCGGCGGCCGAACCACCATTGACCACGAAGTTGTCGTCACCGCTGCCGGCAAACAGCTCCGTCAACGGTGAACGGGAACCAAAGACAACCAGTCGGTCGGCCCCGGCGCCTGAATCCAGCATCACGCGTTCGGTGTTCTCGTCAAAAATCACAAGTTCATCGTCGTACAGGAATCGCGTCGTCCGGACGGCGATCCGATCGTCATCGACCGTTCCCAGGGCCTCGGTGACGTCTTCGCCATCCACCCCACTATCCCGCGTGTCGATACGGCGTTCGCCGAACCCGGCAAATTGCACCGTGTATAAATCGGACCCGGACTCCCCGTCCAGAAACAGGTTGCCTAACGCGCCGGCACCCACTTCAAACGTATCATCGCCCGTGGATCCGTCCGCGTCGATTCGCGTTGTCGCGGCCGAACCATAAAATTCGAAGTCGTCATTGTCCGCGCCCCCAAACAGGTCCAGATCCATCACGCCCACCGTACTGTTGACCACGAACCGGTCGCTGCCCTGATCACCGTACAGCCGAACCCACCCACTCGACGCGCCGTTGACCGTGAAGGTGTCATTCCCTGCCTGGCCGTCGATTTCAATCTCCGAGAGCGGCATATTGTAAATCAGGCTGCTCAACATGTCCGAGACTTCATTCGGCGAGATGGCAATCTGGTCGGCACCGTTGGTTCCCCGCAATAGAAGCATGTCCGCGCCCGACGTGCCCGTATCGTTGATCACGACTTCCCGACTGGACGCCAATCCAAACTGATAGACATAACTGTCCGAACCTTCGCCGCCATCGAACCAGGCATCTCCGGCGAGTCCGCTGCGGATCAGTATCTGATCGTCGCCGCCGCGGCCCTCAATCCGCAACGTGTCGTCCGTCCGCAGGTTCTGTATATCAAACACGTCTCCCCCGGCATTGGAGCCCACAATCCGGATACCTCCAATTTCGCCATCGGTACGTGCGAACCGCCCGCCTTCCGAACTGTATTCGATGTCACCACCGATGATCCCGGAAATGAATGCTGCGGTGATGGTAATGTTTCCAGGTGAGCCCCCCTCGTTGACCACGTTCAACTGGTTCTGCCCGGCTCCACCAAAGATAATCACGTCGCCCAGAATGCCAGAGGCATCTCCGGTCGGAGACGGGGCATCGGACGACAGATTAAAGCGGTCATTGCCAGCACCCCCATCGAGTGTGATGTCCATCGCGGCCGAAGTCAGATTGAATTCGTCACCGCCACCTTCGCCCACCACGCTGAATGCTTCCAGCATGTTTCCATAACTGACGCTTTCGTCCTGCAGTTGCACCAGGTCACTGAAGATCTGGAAAACGTTGGCGTTGGCGTTACCGAACAGCGTTGCCTGATCCTGACCAGCGTCGGAACCGCCATCCATGATTTCAACCATCCGCGTGCCGCTGCCCACAAAGTCGACCTGGTACTCGTCGGCACCTTCCTGTCCGGAAAGCGAGACATCACCCAGGACCGCAGAGGAAACGACAAATACATCATTTCCATCGCTGCCGGCAGCGGAGACCATGGTCGACGGTGACGTATCGTTGATCATCAATTCGTCATTGCCCATGCCGCCCAGCAGTATCAGATCCGTGACACCCGCGGTACCGTTGACGATCAACTGATCGTTGCCAAAATTGCCCGCCAGGGTCACCATCGCCGCCATGGCGTTATCAATCACGATGGTGTCGCTTCCACCGCGACCGCTGATCAGGATCGCTTCGATGGAATCATCGAACCCGGCCTGTACATCGTTGGTGGCGATTCCGGATTCCGTCAATTGGATCTGATCATTGTTCATCGAGCCAATCGCCTCGATCGTATCAATACCGGTGAAGCCGGTATCCTCAATGAACAGATCCTGGCTTTCGATATCGGCCAGGAAAAACGAATACGTGTCCCCGTCGCTGGCACCGTCCAGAATCACGACGCCCTCCACGTTGTCGCCGCTTTCATCCCCGATCTGGAATTCATCCTCGCCCAGTCGTCCGTTGATCACCAGCGAGTTTTCTGCCAGGAAGCTGGCAATCAGGAACGAATCATCGCCACCGTTGGATCCGGTGATATCAATGCCACCGAAATTCTCATCATCCAGATCGCCGTTTTCATCCACCAGACCAAACACGCCGCCCGTGGATCGGTAAGTCAACAGACCGTTGAATAATCCCGTGATTATTTCGGTACGGATTTCGACATCCAGCGCCGCGCCGATTTCGTTGGAAATGATGATGCGATTGATGCCCGTTCCGCCATCAATGGTCAGGTCATTGTTCAGCGTCGACAGCGTGCCCGCATTGATGGGAGCGTCCGACGAGACGTAAAACACATCATTGCCGTCACCACCCAGCAGCAGGATCGGGAAGTCAGCCGCTATCGCTCTCACGTAGAATTCGTCATCACCACCGCGGCCGTCATAAGCAAACTCTTCGATGCCGATAAACGTGAACTGGTCCGACTCAAATGAATTCAGGTCAACAATGAATATCTCATCCAGCAACGTACCGGCGATAATTGCCCGATCCCGTTCGGCATCAATGCTGTCGCTGATCAACACGTTGCGATTGTCGACACCATTGACCTGCTCGATCACGTATTCGTCGTCCCCTTCGCCGCCGAACAGACTGACTTCCGCCTGGCTCAGGTCCTGGATGATAAACTGGTCATCGCCTCCCTGTCCGAAAACGGTCAATTCATTGATCGACAGGAACGACTGCAGGATGAAGCGGTCGACCGCGGAATCCGATCCGATGATGGTGACTTCAAACGTGCCGGAATCTTCCGCGCTGTACACGATTTCCACGGGACCGGAGATGCGTGCGGACAGTACCAGGAAATCCTGTTGACCCAGACGGCTATCATCGCTGACCACGATCGAGTTCGCACCGGTCCCGCCTTCCACAAACACAATGCCGCCAATATTCCCCACCACGCCGCCGTTGTTCGGCGCGTCGGAGGAGAAATTGAATTCATCGTCACCCGTTCGCCCGACGAGCGTGATCTGGTCCAGGTTGTTCGATTGCACGTTGAATTGATCATCCAGCACCGACCCGATAAAGATATCGAAATCGGTCAGGAACAGCGTCACGCCATCCTGGACCAGCGTGGAGGCGACAAACGCATTGGCGTCGTCCGGGTTGGCGACGTCGTTGGGATCGATATCGGGAATGACAATCGTGAAATTGGCCGCAAACTGGTTGAGCGCCTGAATGCTGTCGCTGGTGTTGTCAATCGAACCACGAACCAGGCTGATATCGCGAAACTGATCCAGGATCTCGTTGAACTGGCCAATCGGCCCCGTCAGCGTGCGACCATTGAAGCCGGCGTTCAAGCCGGTGGAAAAAAGCTGAATCTGGGTCGCGGCGTTTCGTTGCTGAACATCCAACGTGTTGAACCCGGTCCCCCCATTCACGCTACCGTCCACCGAAGCCGCTCCCAGGAAGACAAAGCGGTCATCCCCGTCGCGTCCCTCCGCGTCGCCCGCCAGCGGTCCCAGCTCGAAGATAAAGGTGTCGTCACCCGAACCACTGATAATATTTTCGATATCCAGCAGTTGCGACGATACCAGCGAGCTATCAAGAATCGGCAAGCCGTTGGCGGTCAGTTGCGTCAGAAACCCATCGGCCGCACCAAGTTGATCATCAATGGGAAAACCCACCATGTCACTGGCGGCCAATTGTTGTGCCAGGTAGGCCGGATAGAAAATGTCAACCTGTGCCCCCAGACTATCGATCAGGAATTCAACATCTTCGCTCGTGTTGGTCTCGATCGTGTCCGTACCGCGTCCACCGAACAGCACAAATCCACTGACCGGGGTGGGGTCGCCGTTGGCGTGATCGATGATGATCTGATCCGGGCCACCGTGTCCGAAGACGATAATCTGATCAAGGATCGTTTCGTCAAAACGATCAGTGACGAGGCCGTCAATTTCCACTTCAATAAACTGGGAATCGGACGCATCCCGACGAATGACGATCACATTGGCCATACCGGTCGCTTCCACAACAGGACGCAACTGCGTGGGCAGCACCTGGGCCAACTGGACCGACCATTCATCATTCGCCGTGCCGGCAAAAGGTATCGCCGCAAAGAATGAGTTGGGATTGACCGGGTCCGGCCGCAGGCTGCTGTACTGACCCCAGAAATTAATCGCCCCCGGCTGCGTAAATGCGTCGTTGGCCAGCGAATTGACGATCAACTGCGGATCTTCCAGCTGGATCGAGCGGCGGCCAAAAACGGGATTGCCGTTCATGTCCATGCCGGTCTGAGCGCCATTGACGGTTAAGCCGACCGATGCGTAGACGCTGCTGCGAACCGCGCTGGGGTTGATCAACCCGCCGGTAATGGGATCGATGTTGCCGAAATCGTCGGCCTGCACATTCCCCAGGTTGGCCGCATCGAACGTGGTGGTCCCGTTGAAGATGACGGTGACGAGCCCTGTCTCGTTGATGGCAACCGATGGGTTGAAGTAGGTTACACGTCCATATTCCGGTACCAGGTCGCCGTCATCGTCGCCCGGTGTGCCCAGGAAGTCGGTATCCAGAATGACGTGCGAGATCGCGCCTCGCAGCGGCGATTCATTCAAGACCGGTGTCTGGCCCGCCACCACATCCAGGGCAAACCAGTTGATCCCATTGACCCGGAAATCGGCCGCCGGATTGAATGCGATGCTGACGGTGCGGGCACCGAAAATCGTGCCGTCGGATTCGATCAGAGACGATGTCAGCCCACCCGCCGGCATCGTCAACCGCTCCGACGTCACCAGCGCGCCGGCCTCATCAAAAACGGGTTGGTCGATGGTCCGCGGTGCTGCCATGACAGGTGGAGACATGGGATCGAAAAAGATGCGCGGATCCGGATTGTTCCCCACATCGACCATCACCATTTCCGGAGTCGACAACACCGCGTTCGGTGTATCGGCATTCGTAATCTGAATCGAATTCAGATTGCCTCCGTCCCGATTGCTGAAGGCAAACATCGTTCCGTCCGAGGCCTCGAAATTACTGGCGAACTGAATCTGGCTTCCATACACGGAAAGGGCCAGGTTGTCGAATTTCGAGATATTGGTCAGCGTGGGGTTGGGCAGAAACAACTCCGCTTTGGGGATCGAGTAGATCGATATGTCTTGCTGCACGCCATTGATCAAATTGCGAGTGGCCAGATAGACACCGTCCGCATCGACGCCCAGGGACAGGTCGGTATGCAACCGCAATCCGGTGATATCGGGAACAAACTGGACCTGCTTCCATTGGCCGCTGGGATCGGCCGTGTCGGAAAAGGCAATATGCACCCAATTCCCGGCCAACGGTCCTTCACCATCCCCGGTGGCGGCAGCGAACCAGCGTTGCGTTCCGCGATCGAAAACGATCCGCGGATTCTGCAAGTCCTCGCCCACCAGATCGGCTCCGGCATCGCTGAAGAACTGATTCAGACTCTTGGTCAAGATCACGGACGAAGTGGTGCGATTGAAGACGGTAAACGTCTGTTCGCCAATTTCGACGTAGTGGTCCGGACTAACATCCCCTTCCGGATTGGGCAGTTCGGACGTTATGTCGGCATCCGAAAAACTGGCACCAATGGTGTTAAACCCCAGACTGGCCGTCAGCATTTGGCGTCGCTCCAGCGCTTCGTAAGCCAATGTCTGAGACCGTTTGGCCACGTTACGTGAGTTCTTCCGCCTGCTGCTGAAGGATTTCTTGCCTTGGCGTGTCATCAGGAGTCGTTCCGATTTCTTAATGCTGAGAATAATCTGGCTGGATCTGGCAGTGGAGCGATCTGGCAATCCTTGATAATAGTTAAATTTTCAAGAACTTGCGAACAATTGGACCCGATTCCACACCGTTTGCCTGCGGCAATTCCGCGATCAGGACGAATCGAGCATTAATTCACCGGTTTTCGTCGCCAAACAGGCGGCTGTAGTGGACGCAGGAGCCGGTCCCGCCGCGGTTTCTGGTCTGCCGGTAACTCGGTGAATCGGAGCGATCGCTTCCCGCAAATGAGTCAGCCTACGAGCCAACCGAGGTCAGAGCCCCGGATCGTTCGGCCAGTTGCCCGATCCGACCGGGGGTTGCCAGCTGGTTATCTTGACGATTTCGTGTCGTCGACGTGGGCCAAGTGTCTATGGTAGAAAAAATGAAGTCACGCCAAGGAACTCGAATCTCGCCGGCAAGGCTGCGGGTGTAATCTACATAACAACCGCTATCAAAAGGGGATCTCAGTCCTCACTATCCCAACCGGCATTTTCGCCAGCTTGCCAATGTTGTGACCTTTGGACGGGACGAAAAGACATCAATACTTGAGTTTGCCGTGCAAGTCCGCAATCATGGAAGGAATTATTTCATGACACAGGTCAAATCGGCTTCGGAGCTCCACCAAAAAGCGGGCTTTTATTACGCGTTTTGATTCAGTCAGCAACTCAGCCATATCGCCGGAACGATATCATGAATCAAAACTCGGCCGAATCCGCCGTTGACCAATCCGAAGAACTTTTCCTGGAAGATGTGATTGACGGCCTGAGCAAGTCGCAGAAGCAACTGCCTTGCAAATACTTCTACGATGAACGCGGCTCGCAATTGTTTGATCAGATCTGCGAAGTTGACGAATACTATCTGACTCGAACGGAACAGCAGATCATGCTGGACCATGCCGAGGAAATGGCAGACCAGCTGGGAAGCCAGATCATGCTGGTCGAATTTGGCAGCGGCAGCAGCATCAAGACCCAGGTCCTGCTCGACGCGCTGGAAGACCCGGTAGCCTACGTACCGATCGACATCTCGGAAGAGCACCTGCTGAAGACCACGTCTCGGCTACGGAGGCGCTATCCGGATATCGAGATTCTGCCGCTGGTGACCGACTTTACGCAGTCGTTCGAATTGCCTGTTTCCGCTCGCAAGCCGTCGCACGCCGCTGTCTATTTCCCCGGATCGACGATCGGTAACTTTACGCCGCAGGCGGCTGCCGAGATGCTGGTACGGATTTCCGGTATGCTGGGACCGCAAGGTGGATTGCTGATCGGTATCGATCTGCAAAAAGACCCGACCATCATCGAAGCCGCCTACAACGACGCCGAGGGAGTTACGGATGAATTCAATCTTAACGTGTTGCACCGGGTCAATCGCGAACTGGATGCCGACTTCGATGTCGACCAGTTTCATCACAAAGCGATCTATAATCCGTTGGCGGAGCGTGTGGAGATCTTTGTGGTCAGCCAATGCGATCAGACGGTCAACCTGAACGACCACGAATTCGAATTCACTGAGGGAGAACATATTCTTACCGAATATTCCCACAAGTATACGATCGACGGCTTTGTCAAATTGGCGTCACAGGCTGATTTCACGTTGCACCGCTACTGGAAAGACAAGAACGATCTGTTCGCGGTCCTGCACCTGGTCAACGAACAGGAATGAATCCAGGCGTGAACCTTAACCGCGATTTCACCACCAAACGGTCCGCTTGATGACTCACGGACGGACCGCAGCCAGCTGGCTCTCCAACCAGTCCGTGGCCTCATCCACCGTTTTGCCGTCAACATCGACCATCGCATTGGCCTCACTCATCGTTGCCGAATCGATCGCCTCGATCAGCGGCCGCAAGGCTGCCATCGCTTTTCGGTTTCTGGCCATACGCCGTGATACCATCAAAATGCCGTCGTAGGGCGGTAAGGCCCTGAGGGGATCGTCCAGGACGGTCAGCTTCAGTGTCCGACCATCGGTTCGAAACGCCACGATCACGTCAAAGCTGCCGTTGTCCAGCCCCTGATACATCAGCGTCGGCTCCATCGTACGTCGACGCGATTCCTCGATCGTCAATCCATACGCGTCCCGTACGCTGAGCCAATCCTGTCGACCGAAGAATTCAATATCCGCTCCGAATCGAAGCTGGTCACTCTGTTGCGCCAGATCATTCAGGTCGCGGATCTTCAATCGCTGTGCGTCCTGCGGTCGCATGGCAAACACGTAATCATTGCTGAACCCAAGTGGCCCCAGTGATATCACATTGAATTGCTGTTTCAGATAGGTAGCGACATCGACCAGAATTTCGGCGGGGCTGGTGACCTCCACCTGTTTCATTTGATTGGCCCAGATCGTCCCCGTGTAATCGACATAGCAATCCACCTCGCCCGTACCCAACGCCCGGAAGACAACCGTCGAACCCATGCCATCCTTTGTTTCCACAGGCAACCCCGCGGCCGCCAGTCGCCGACTGATCAACTCCATCAGAATATAGGACTCGCTGAAGTTCTTGCTGGCAATCACCAAAGGCGTGTCAAATTCGACTTCCGCAGCTCGTCCACCACTCCCCGCAGCACGCGCCAGCTGACCTCCGCTGCGATCGAACCAATTCAGCATCAAGGGGCTTAGCGCTAACGCGGCGATCAGACCACCGATGACAAGCGCCAACCGAAGACTGCGCCGCGCGGCAGCGATTTCCAGCCCATGCAACAACCAATCGAAGGCCAAAGCCAGTAAAGCGGAAAACAGACAACCAAACAGAATGGCGACCAGATTCCACGTTTGCAAACCGACGAAGATATAGTTCCCCAAACTGGTCGCGCCCACGGGTTGAGCCAACGTCGCGGCACCCACCACCCAGACACTGGCCGTGCGAATACCCGAAACAATTGTCGGCAGTGCCAGGGGCAGTTGCACGGAAAACAGCGTCTGCCATGGATTCATCCCAATACCGGCGGCTGCCTCCGTACAGGCAGGATCGACCCCTTGAATGCCGGTGACCGTATTCCGCAGCATCGGCAGAATGCTGTACAGGATCAGTGCGATCAGGGCAGGCAGCCAACCGATGGTCTGGAAAGCGAATACCATTAACGCCAGCAAGGCCAGGCTGGGTATCGTCTGAATGATGCTGGCCAGGGTCATCACGACCGATTCGACGCGAGGCCGTTTATAGACCGCGATGCCGAGCGGAATGCTGATCAGAATCCCGGCCGTCAACGCCGCCAGCGACAGGCCAATGTGTCCGCTCAGTCGTTCTGGCAGCGTTTCGAACTGCAACAGGAACCGCTGCTGGAACTCGGCGAAACTCATCGTTCCTGATTTCCTGTTTCGGTCTAAAAAGTCAATCCGTGATGCCGACTCAGCCAGTTTCCCGCGACGATCCGTAACGGCTGGTTCATCCGCATTCCAGTGAGCGAATCAGTTCGCCATGTCGTCGCGGCGTCGAAAGCAGGCGAGCCACGTAATCGTTACCTGGATCCCGCAACAGCTCGCGCGGTGTCCCCATCCTGACGACCTCGCCGCGCCTCATGACCGCAATGCGATCGGCCAGCAACAAAGCCTCCGCCATGTCGTGGGTCACCACCAAGGCCGTCAAGTTCAATTTCTTCTGAAGCTCCAGGAACTCCACCTGCAAACTGTCTCGCGTTACTGGATCAAGAGCGCCAAACGGTTCGTCCAGCAACATCACACGAGCCTGCCCCCCTAACGCGCGGGCAAAACCGACTCGCTGCTTCTGCCCTCCGGACAACTGGTGCGGAAAGCGGTCGCCGAATTCGGCGTAGGGCATTTCCACCAGGTCCAACAACTCGCGCACGCGGTCACGGTACTGTTCCGGCTTCTGGCCCAGCAGTTTGGGGATGATGGAGACGTTTTCTTCCACCGTCAAATGCGGAAACAGACCAATCGCCTGAAAGACGTAACCGATTCTTCGTCTTAATTGCACCGGGTCGCCATCCTGCACGTCGTGCCCTTCGACCAGCACGCGGCCCGAAGTCGGTTCGATCAGCCGGTTGATCATCTTCACCACGGTGCTCTTGCCCGATCCAGACCCGCCCAACAGAGCGAGGACTTCCCCAGTTTCCACCATGAACGAAACGTCACGGACGGCAAATGTCTGTCCCCCATCGAAGCTCTTGCAAACCTGGTCCGCTTCGATCATCGGTCAGCTACCAGGCAATGCGGCGTCGGTAGCCATCATGTACTCGTATGGCGCCTGCAGCCCCAACGGTATACCCAGTGCCCAATAGGCGAGCAAAAACAATGTCCAGCAAATCATGAACACAATCGAATAGGGCAGCATCATCGCCGCTACCGTTCCGATGCCCGTATCTTTCACATATCTCTGGCAAAAAACAACGACCAGGGGAAAGTAGGGCATCATCGGCGTGATGATATTGGTCGTCGAATCACCCACGCGGTAGGCGGCCTGGGTCAGTTCCGGTGAAATGCCGACCAACATCAGCATGGGCACGAAGATCGGTGCCAACATGGCCCACTTCGCTGAAGCGCTGCCCACCAGCAGATTGACGCAACCGGTCAACAGGATGATGCCGACGATCGTAACCGGAGCGGAAGCCTCCTGCTCCTTCAAAAAGGTAGCGCCTTTGACGGCCAGCAGAACACCGATATTGGATTTCGAAAACGCCGAGATAAATAGTGCCGCAAAAAATACCAGCACCAGATAATATCCCATCGTCTCCATCGTCTTGGTCATGCCGGCCACGACGTCCCGATGGGATTTAAAGGTGCCCGATACGTAACCATGGACCAGGCCGGGAATAATGAACAACAGAAAGATCAACGGGACGATCGATTTCATTAGGGCGCACCCGCCGGCCCATAAGAAGTGAGCGCGCCGGTGGCATCACGCAACGCGGAATCCTGGGGATAGGCCCACCAGGCAAGCAGCACCAGTCCAACCACAATCGACAGGATGCCCAACCACATGCCCGTCACGTCACGAGACGACAGGGCCTCGAATTTTGGAATCTCATCTTCATCGCCGTCGATCACCGTACCGCGAAGTCGAGGCTCGACCACCATATCGGTCAGGAACCAGCCCAGCCCCACAATCAGAATCGACGAGACCGCCGTGAAGTAGATATTGCACAGCGGATTAACGGGCCGTTCCGGATCCAGGATAATCACCCCCGTTTCCGTCAACCCGGACAGCAGCGGATCGATACCGGAAGGGATGAAGTTGGCGCTAAAGCCCCCCGACACACCGGCAAACGCCGCCGCGATCCCCGCCAACGGGTGCCGGCCCGCCGCATAGAACATCACACCACCGATCGGGATCACCAGCACATAGCCCGCGTCAGCCGCCGTGTGGCTGATAATCGCCACCAGAATCAACATCGGCGTCAGCAGCATCTTGGGCGTGATGGCCAGCATGTTTTTCAGGCAGGCGTTGATGAAGCCCGAATGTTCCGCCACACCCACACCCAGCAACGCGACCAGAACCACGCCCAGCGGAGGAAAGTCGGTAAAGCTCTTGACCATCCCCGAGAGAAATTCAGCGAACTGTCCCAACGTCAGCAAATTGATGACTTCCACCGGCTGATTGCTGCGCGGATCGATTTCGGTGAAATTCATCCCCGAAAGCCAGGCGGACAGAATCCAGGTAACGATCAGGCCGATCAGAAACAGCACCGCCGGATCGGGCAACTTGTTGCCCAGCCACTCGACCAGATCCAGCGCGCGGACAATGAAATTTCTGGATTTTGCCGTCTCCGACGTCTTGGATTCCTTCGCCATACCGATCCGCCGTATTGGGAAACTGTCGTGTTAGGATTCGTATTCTGATCCAAATCCGACTTGGAGGCAATCAAGGTCCCCCCGGCGATTGCGGGCCGCTGGTCTCCTGTAATCTGACTACAGCGAATTGCGTGAGTCGAAGCGAGCTTTTCCGCTCCCCCTCGATGCTGGAAACACGCAACAGACCGGCAAATTTTCAGGTGCGACGGGGTGCTTAGAACCGCTTTTCGATGCCTCAGTTACATTCCCTCCATCGGCTGGAACCGAAGAAGTTGACATGCAACGTCGTTATCTGTGCCGCCTTTGCCGAACAGCAAAACCAGGCGGTCAGATAATGGGCGGTCGTCCCAGCTGTCGTCGAATCACCGCCCATTGACCGGAGTGCATGGTCCAATGCAGTCCCACCAGGCCAAACGCGGCTCCCAGCGTCGGTGCATACGACCGCATCTCCTCCGGCGCCTCGGCATCCAGTTCCTGTTCGGTTAATTCGGCCAGCCGGGCCATGGCGGTACGACGTTGCTGTTCATACAACTGCATCAGATCAGCCTTCGAATCAAATCCCTGCGGGTCATCCGAAGTCGACTTTTCCTTGGCGTACCGCTCCGCAAATCCCTCCGGCAAATCGGGCAACGTACCAGGGCAACAGCCGTTGATCATCTGGTTATCGGCAGCAATCAGGTGGCCGAGTTGCCATTTGATATGATTGCACTCCGGATGCGGCCGATGCATCAATTCCTCCTCGGTCAAATCGTCGAGGTAGGCTCGACACATCTGGTCGGCGGTATCAATGGAAACCTTGATCGCTTCGTTTGCCTTCATCGCGCAATCCTTCCGAATGGAACAAAAACCAACTTGGCCACCGCGGATCCGGTCCCAGGCTGGGTTAACCAAGACTGAACTCGGCGGCATTTCTGCATCGTTAATGGGGTAGATTGATACTGCAACCCGTATTTCGCCAATAATTCCTGACGTTGGGACAATAACCTCGGTGCAACATTTCCCCCGAATCAACTAAATTAGGAAACAACGATGGTCGGTAAAGCGCCTTGAATTCGACGAATCCGGGGACATTTGCACGACTGCGTTCTTGCGATCGGCTGTCAACAGGCGAAAACGACATCCTCTTGGACCTCAGGCCGGGGTCCGTCGCCGACTGACCAGATATCCACCCGACAATTCATGACCATGCCCCAATCCGCTCAACAGATGATTCACGAATTGTCATCGGCCGGTCTGTTGTCGTCCGCGGAAGTGACGCATTTCAATCAGGAAGTCGCGATGGGCGCCGAAGCCCTGATCGATCGCCTGCTGCAGGACAGTCGTATTACCCCCTACCAGGCGAGGAAATTCCTGGCTGGCCAATCCGCCGATATCTGTTTCGGCGACTATATCGTGCTGGAAGAACTCGGCCGGGGCGGAATGGGCACGGTGCTGTTGGCTCGGCACCGCCGGATGGATCGCAAGGTGGCCATCAAGATCCTGTCGGTAAACGCTTTCGATACCGAAGCATCTATCGCTCGCTTCTATCAGGAAGTTAAAGTAGCGGCCCAGTTGACGCATCCCAACATCGTTACCGCCTACGATGCCGGCGAGCATAATGGTTTTCACTATCTGGTGATGGAATATGTGCCCGGTCATGACCTGGCCCATGTGCTGGAACAACTCGGACCGATTCCGGTTAATCTTGCCGTGGACTATATCGCCCAGGCCGCCAAGGGACTGGAGTATGCGCACCGCAAGGGAATCATTCACCGCGATATCAAACCGTCGAACCTGCTGCTCAATGACGAAGGGACCGTCAAGATCCTGGACATGGGACTGGCACGACTGGGTCATGGCATCGGCGGTCGTGACGAACCTTCGGTGCATCTGACCACCACCGGCCAGGTGATGGGGACCATCGAATACATGTCGCCCGAACAGGCGGAAGACACTCGCCTGGCCGATGCCCGATCGGACATCTACTCGCTCGGTTGCACGCTGTACCGGTTGGTTACCGGCAAAGCACCTTTCGCCCGGGACACGATGGTCAAGACCATCCTGGCGCACCGGGAATCACCCATCCCCAATTTGTCCAGTTCGATTAATCCGGCGATGGCGCGAATCGAACCCCTGTTTCGCGCCATGGTCGCGAAGAATCCGGACGACCGGATCCAAACCTCGACGGCACTGATCCAAAAGCTGGAGCGTCTCAGCCAGGAACTGGATACGCCGTCAGTCAGCGAGATTGTGGAAACGGATATCGAAGTCGTGGACACCGGTCGATCGTCAAGTGCGGACCAGCCCACGTTGGTGCGAGACAGCATCGCGGCGGACGAAATTTCGTTCACATCAGATGTCATTGAATCCGACGTCGATCTGAGGTGTGAACCAGCATCAGCAGGGCAGGGCAATCGGACAGGGAGTGATCCGGGCGTTGACCACCCGACACGATCGTCGATCACCTCCACGACGCCAACGGTCTCCACCCCGATATCCGAACCAGGGCAAAACGGTTCTCACGATAGCTGGTCACCCGTCAAGCCTCATCGAGGGCGGTTGATTCTGTTCATGGGCATCGCGTCGCTGCTGTTTGCTTTTGTGCCCTGCTTGCACGTTTTGGGCCTGATCCTGGCTGTCGTCACCTGGATTTATGCTCGCAGCGACCTCCGCGAAATACAGGCTGGCACGCGTGATCCCGGTGGCAACACGTTGACACAGGCCGGCCGTGTTCTGGCGATCGTGGCTTGTATCATCGGCGGGCTATGGACGCTATCGCCACTGCTTGCTCTCGGTCAATGATCCGATCCGAATGCCCAAGCCGCCAGCCGGGGACTCGACATCCAGGTCCGATTGGAGGGCCAACTCCACCAGCACCCAGCCGAACGAAGCCGAACCCGAACCCGTTGATCGGGCGACGTGTCCTACATCTGTCTCTGTCAAGTCAGGCAAGTTCGTGATCGATTGCCGATTCCTGATGTCTGGCTCCGTTTACGAGTGACATGAGGTAACCTAGAATAAGTTGTTGTGGACATTCGACAGAGCTTCGCACTGCGTGGTTCCTGCCGAAACGAAACGGGATATTCGGGAGGTCGAGGCTCCTGCCGAGACACGCGGATGGTAACGGATATCGATCGAGCTCCAAATCTCCTTTCTGGTCCAGAACCACATTGGCGGCGAGTCGACATGGCAAGACCGGCTCGCCAGACGAAAATGCGACACCGGGGGTGTGGCGGAATTGGCAGACGCGCTAGATTTAGGATCTAGTGTCCCTTGGACGTGCAGGTTCGATTCCTGTCACCCCC
>CAWKOT010000009.1:0-572447 GCA_963851305.1 Pirellulaceae bacterium
ATCCACCCGTGTTTCTTTCCAAGGCATTGGCAGGAAATACGGGTTTTTCATGCGCTGTTGGGTCTGGATGGGGCTCAATAGCGTCCAATATGGCGTCGGATTTGGCGTCGGATTTCTGGTTGCCGCTGTCGTCGTAGTCTTCGCTGCGAACCAACGCGTAATTCTTCATGGCAGTGGCCGCGGTATTGCCGGACCACATGCAGGCGCGACGAAGTCCATGCCGGTCAATCCAGTCGGTTGGGCGGTGGTGGATCGGCGCCTTACGAGCTGTTGAAGGCCAACCGGACAGGCCGAGCACGCTAACCAGGTCGGGCAGGTTGACTGGCCCTAGTCCAGCGAGCCTGGGAATGGTCGGTTGCGCTACGTGGTTAGCGTCGCGACGTGGCAGCGGATTTACCCTACCCAACCCCAATTCGCCATCGCCGCCGTTTGCCCTCTGGAGATTGGCGGTAGCGGCGAAACGGGGGGCACCAACCGCCACGGCCGGTTCATGTTTGGAACGGTCCGGCCTCGCTGCGCCCAACCAGCGCCCAACCCGCGACCGTTTCATCAGTCTCCACTGTCCCATTCGATTCGATCGTGGAAAGCTGTGGGGCAGCTTAACAGGGAAGTTGCCTACCCCAGTTATGAACGTGGCTCGCCTCAACGGCGTTCGCAGCGACCAGGGCTGATCGAAGCCGCCTGAAAACGATTCTCCCTCACCATCTACCCTGCGGATCGATCGGCCAGCATCTCCAGTCTGCGCGTAACAACACCCGCCGTCCGGGAAATGGGAACGACGTCCCATTGTTGAACCGCGGGACTCTTGAGCAGAGAATTTGAGCATCGGCTCGACCGCACCGGTGAAGAACTTCTGCAAAACGCCACACGCAATCAACCTCAGCCACCGCGCTTCATTTACGCGATGTCAAATTCCTGGCGATTTTATACCGCGAATCGCTCGTGCGACCCACACATTACTTGTCGCCATTCTTTTTCACCATCGTCTTTTCGTGGGATTGTGAAATCAGGTGGCTGACAATTCTCCACTTGCCGTCAATGCGGTTCAAAACCCGCAGGTGATGAATGTGTCTGTCGGGCATCGTATTCCCATGAGCGGTTTTCTGCCCACGACGAATCAGTTTGCTGCGGAACAGCGCCACGTCGGGTTTTAAGAGGGTGACATCCTCAAATTCGTTTTCACCTGAATCACCGGCCATTACGAAGTCGAGACTGAAGATGAATTCTAGCCCCTTTTTAAGTTCTGCTCGGCTCGTGAACCGATCACCGAACGCATTTGTCCAGTCAATATTTTCTGCGTAGTCCTGAACAGCAAGCGTGACATCTTTTTTCGCCCAGCCCTGATTCCAGCTCTCCAGTGTTTTCTTGATTGCTTTGATATCGCTATCGGTCTGCGCGTAGGCAGCATTGCCAGCAAGCCACAACAACAGCACAATCGCAATTGAGGATTTCATTATCGGTTCAACTTTCTTAACGCCTAAGCGGAATAAGTTTAACGATCACGTGGTCGCCGCCAACAGGGGCTCCAATCACGTGTCGGTGCTGCTAGGCAGCGGCGACGGGAAATTGCCGACCAGCAAGATTCTGCCGTCGAAGATAATGTGTCTTCGGTAACGACGGGCGACTTTAACGGAGATTGACGGGCGGATCTAGCCACCGCCAACAGGGGCTCCAATCACGTGTCGGTGCTGCTGCATCAGTGCAGGGCCGTGATATTGGGGGACGTGAACCTGGACGGCAGCGCCAATGCACTCGACGTGCAACTAATCGTTGATCTGTTGATCGATGGTGAGTTCGAAGCGGAAGCCGATATCAACGGCGCCGTAACCCTGCTGGATGTCGACCCGTTCGTGGCGTTGCTGGCGGGCGGTTTAGTGTTCTCAACGCGCAAATAGTGCAAGGTACGCCGGCTCGGTGCATAAGTCTATCAAATCACTGTCAAGTTACCGAAATATTGCTGTCGCAAACACGTTGCTGGGTATCGTTCTGGGGTGGCTTGGTTACGCAATGGGTGGGTTCCACTCAGTCACCTGGGCAGGATTCATTGGTGCCGGAATTGCCTTGACCATTCACGGGTGCTGGCAACGACCGGTTCATTGTTATTTTCAGGCAGGCGATCTGAACACGGCGACGCCCGCGCAGGAAGTGCGACGCATGGCGGTTCTTGACCCAGCAGACGTCGCCGCTTCGGTGCGGCTGCCATTGCGTAACGTTCATCGCGGACGTTAACAACCGTGGTATAATAGGAACGCCGTGGAATGGTCTGCCAAAACATCTGGCGCAATTCGTTGTTAGAATAATCCAAACACAACCAACGGAAACTGAAAATGCATTCGAATCGAATTGCGATGGGCACCTTTTTTTGTTCATATTGGCTCCGATTAATCTTGCGCAAGGCGACGTATTCGTCTTCACCGATGAAACCAGTTATTTCAACATGTTTTCCTCGCTCGGCTACCAATCGGTTCACGAAGGATTCGAAGATGACTCCGTATGGGGATCCGTTTGAACGACGGTTCCGGGGGGCCCGCAAACGGCGCCCAGTATTACGAATCACGGAATAACGTGGACGGCGAGCACAAATAACAGCGAAGTGACGACGGGAAGTAGTGCGGCGCGAATTGGTAGCTGGGGTTTTTTTGCGCTGCCTCACGGAGACCCACCGACGATTGGCGATGGTTTCATTGGTACGAGCGATTCGCCCATATTTGGCGTCGGTGGATGGATTGAAACGAACACGCCACCAGCAGGCATTTCACTTTGGCTCGACATCGGATTACCGGGGCAATTGGAAGTCGATTTCAAGGGTAACGACGTACTTGGCACTGCCCACGCATTCTTTGGTGTGATCAATACTGATGGATTCACTCGATTCGATTATCTCGAAACCGAGTTTGACATGGATGAACAGAAGTTGATTCTCGCAGATGATTTGATATTTGCGATCGCCAATGCATTTGAACTGGGTGATGTTAACCGCGACGGCCGGGTCAACCTGCTGGACGTTCAACCGTTCGTCGATCTCCTGACCACCGGAGGTTTTCAGGTTGAAGCCGACATCAATCAGAATGGGGTTGTCAGCCTACTTGACGTCGATCCGTTCGTGGCCCTGCTGGCTGGTGGGTAATTGCGATAGGCAAGTATGGCACCTAACCGAAGATAAAATGCCAACGCGGCGTCTGCTGTGGGACTGATATCCATCTATTGGAGTATTTCAGGGTAGGCCCTCCACGATGCGTGTATAACTTTGACTTTCGAAGACTATCATGTCGATCATCGAGTCGATTGCGTTCGCTCTCACCGACCCCATCGGCGTCGTTCGACCAGGAAGAGTGGTGCACGTGCCGAAGCTACCCTGCTGGCCACGGCTGTGACGTTGAAACTGTTGGTGGATGCCGCATCGGGGCAGTGCTGCTGGCTCTTTGGTGCCTGGCAGAACCATGCAGCGGAAGTCGTTCCGGTATCCATCACGAACGGTGATTTTAACGGTGATGGCCTAACCAGCCTGGCCACCGCGAATCCTATGGCGTCAGGGTGCTGCTTGGTATCGTGAACGTGCATGAAGTCATGGGCATTGTATCACGAATTCGTGTTCCCGCTACTTCTGTCAAGAAATCGGATTGAAACGAGTATGTGATTCCTAACAAAGAGTTTGTCACCGGCCGGCCGCCAATTTGGTCGCTATCGGATAAAGTAAAGTGCGTCGTTCTGAAAGTATGGCTTGCCCGGGGAGCAGTCACCCGACTTGGCTCGCGAGCTTCTTGTGAAGGTTGCCAATAACCACTCGTCTGTCTTGAAGGACGCTGCCCCGACCGCGTTATTTGAAGGATTCGGTGGTAACTTGCTGAACCTTCTGCGGAGCACCTTTCTTCGCACGCTTGACAGTTGCTTGCAAGTCATCACCAAATTGCATACGACTATCAACCTTTCGTTCAGCGATGCGAGCCTTGAAACTGCCTTTCCGCAGCGTGATTTGCATGTTTGCTCGATGGCAGCTGCGAATGCACTTGGGTTTCAATCCAGCGTGAATCAAGACCACAAACAAATGCGCGATGCTGCTTGAAGCAGCAACTTCGTTTTGCGTTCAAAGCTCGGTATTCCGACGTGAACTGGGTGGGGGTACCCCCGAAAACCGCTACAATCGAGGGCTGCCGTATCTCAATGGTGAGCGATCGTTTTTGGTGAAGACTCACGACGGCCTCGCTTCGCATTAAGGATTGCCATGAAAATTGCTGCCTCCGCCCTAAGTGATCGCGGCTTGAAACGGGATGGAAACGAGGACCAGTATCTGATTGACGAGTCTCTCGGCCTCCATATGGTTTGCGACGGCATGGGCGGTCACGCGGCGGGCGAAGTCGCCGCCGAACGGGCGATTGAATTCACTGCGGAATACATAGCTTCTCGTGCTGAAGACGTGGAACCTGCCGTGGAAAAACCTGACGGCTATTTTCGCATCCTGAAACTTGCTGAGGAGGCGGTTCACGGAGCGAGCCAAAAAGTCCATCAACTCGCCCGGTCGTCGCCCGAATATGCGGGAATGGGCACGACACTGACGATGCTGGTGATTCTTGGCGAAAAAGCGATCATTGCACACGTAGACGACTCACGGTTGTATTTGATGCGAGCCGGAGAGATACATCAATTGACCGTCGGTCACACGTCGGCGAACGAGATGTTTCTCGCTGGCGAATTGACCAAAGAGCAGGCCGCGAAAAGTCGCTATCAACACGTTCTGACACGCAGCATTGGGCCACACGAATCTGTTGCTGTCGACACTCTGCTATTCGACTTGCTTCCTGGTGACCGAAATCTTCTTTGTTCCGATGTTTTGAGTAATTACTTTCCTGACTCGTCTGTGGTTGCGGCGTTGCTAGCGAAGCCTCAAAACGTTAGCCAACCGCGTCCGCTCATCGAATCCAAATTGGTCGAGAGTGATTGCTTCGGCCAAGCGACTTTGAACGCGCCGGCTGGTTCGCCCGCGAGTTTGGTCGCAAACGAAGCGTCGCGAGTCCTTCTGATTGACCGTCGGAGTTTCACCCGTCTGACCAGGCGCCTTCCGCGGCTCGGCAATCTGCTACTCCGGAATTTGTGCAGGCACCTGAGCGAGACGATCGTTGGCTCTGAGGCTCCACGTGCAGTCGGTCCTGATGACACGGGACCACTGGCATGAGTTTCGCAACGCGTTGGCGGATGTCGATTTCCTTGGTTGCAATCGGTATGCTCGCCCAGTCAGGTGTTGTGCTGTCTCAAGAATCTGGTGACTCTAACACTGTCGAGACGACGCCCAGGACCGTCGTCCTCCGAGTCGGAACCAAGCAGAGTCCACCATTTGCAATTAAGAACCCTGACGGATCGTGGGCCGGGATCAGCATCGAGCTTTGGGATCATTTGGCGGATGAACTAGACCTCGAGTTTGAGTATCAGGAGGCCACGCTTCCCAGGTTGCTTTCGGGATTGGAAGACGGAACGTTGGACGCAGCTGTGGCAGCCATCAGCGTTACATCGGAGCGGCACGATCGAGTTGACTTCTGTCACCCGCACTTCTCCACCGGGCTGGGCATCGCCGTCAGCACTCGCGAGCGAACAACTTCCTGGTCGTTGCTCAGTCGCGTTGTCAGCGACCGTTTGGTGAAGATCATTGCGGCGATGGTGTTAATCGTTGCCTTGTGCGGCTTCTTGTTTTGGTTGTTTGAGCGCAAAGTGAACACGTCCATGTTCGGCGGCAAAAAAACGCAAGGCCTCGGCATGGGAGTCTGGTGGTCGACGATTGTGCTGTTTGGGCACAAAGGGATCATCCCGGTCAGCACGATGGGGCGATTGCTGGCAACGCTGGCGATGGTCGCCAGCCTCATTGTCCTTTCGATACTGACAGGCGTTATCACCTCGGTATTGACCGTGGGCCAGCTTGATACGGGCATCAAACGATCGACCGACTTGCATCACTTACGCGTCGCAACAGTGGCCGAGAGCACGAGTGCTGACTACTTGCGTCATCGCCGTATTTTCTATCGCGGCTATGAAACACCCGTCGATGCGATTGAAGCGGTCGACACCAACAAGGCGGATGCGGTCGTGTACGACGCCGCTCTTCTGAAATACTTCGCAAGCGATGAGTTTGCCAATCGTATCGACGTGCTGCCGGTGATCTTCAATGTGCAGGAATACGCGATTGCACTTCCTCCTGATCACAGTCTTCGCAAACGTCTGAACGAGGAGTTGCTTCGCTTCCGAGAGAGCGACGCTTGGGATGAACTTATCTACCGTTACCTGGGAGAATGAGTTGATGCGGAACATTCTCGCGCACCATTGGCGTATCGCTAACCGCCCTTGTTTTCTTCTCGACGATGGTCTCCGGGCAAGATGGCACGGCTGAAGAAATGCCGGCGGACGATCCCGTCAAGCTGGAAGTGCCGAGCAGGCTTCGAGTTGCCACGCGTGAGGTTCCACCGTTTGCAATGCAAAACGAGGAAGGCCAATGGACGGGAATTAGCATCGACCTGCTTCGTGAAGTCAAGGTAGAACTTGAGAGTGAGTCCGGGCAAGAGATTGAGATTGAGTTCCAGGTCTTAACGCTTGCCGAGATGCTCGATGCTGCGGAAAACTCCGAAGTTGATTTGGCGGTTGCCGCGATCACGATGAATTACGAACGCGAAAAACGGATGGACTTTACGCACTCGTTCCACACCTCCGGCCTCGGAATCGCTGTCGGTGCGAAGCAACGCAAATCAGGATGGTCAGGAATTGTCGACGCGATATTGTCGACAACGTTCTTCCGCATCGTCGCCGGCTTGGTCCTGGCCATGTTCATCAGCGCGGTTGGGATCTATTTGTTTGAAAGGCGATCCAACCGCGAGCAATTCGACAAGGGCTGGGTCAAAGGTATTTCCGCTGGAATGTGGTGGGCTGCCGTAACCTTGACGACGGTTGGTTATGGCGACAAGGTTCCGCGGACACTGGGCGGTCGCCTGATCGGACTGATTTGGATGTTTGCCGGTCTGTTCATTATCGCCGGATTCACTGCTGCGGTAACATCGGCGCTGACACTGACCGAACTGCGATCACGAATCAGTGGTCCGTCCGACCTTTCCCGGATCAAAGTTGCCACCGTCGAGGGGTCGACATCATCCGACTATCTGCGATCCCGTCATATCATGTTTGCCAAACACACTGACGTCGACTCTGCGTTGCAGAGTTTGGTCGCTGGTGGGTGCGACGCCGTCGTGTACGATGCACCCATTCTCAAACACCAGGTCTATCAGAGATGGTCCGGTGAAGCCTTCGTGTTGCCGGCCTTCTTCGAGCGTCAAAATTATGCATTTGCGTTGCCAAGCGACAGCCCATTGCGTGAACCGATCAATCAAGTGCTGCTGCGTCAGATATCGAGTCCAGAATGGGACGAAGTACTTGCCACCTATTTTGGCGAAAGCCAGCAGTAGACGGTCTTGCTAATAAACCTAAGGATGATCACTTGAGCCCTCATTACTTCAGGAAAAAGCACACCAGGGCTGGTGCACGCCCTGGTACACTCGTCATCGCCCAGGATGCACCGCCGCCGAGGATCACATCAATCCATTATTCGGCCACTGACCATCGAACCGCATCGTTTGATTCCGTTGACGAATTGACTGAGGCTTTCAACGAGAATGAAGTGACCTGGATCGACATCCAGGGGTTCGGCGATCGCAGCATCATGCGTAAGCTAGGCGCACTTTTCAACCTTCATCCGCTTTTGCTTGAAGACGTTGTCAACGTTCCCCAGCGTCCCAAAAGCGAACCGTATGACGATCAGCTGTTAGTCATCGTACGCATGGTCCGCCTGGAGGACGATGATCGGACCGGTGAATCAATGGTCGACCTGGAACAGGTAAGCATGGTGATTGCGAAGGATTATCTCATCACATTTCAGGAGAAACACGGAGATGTCCTTGATCCGGTGCGCAAACGTTTGGCTTCCAATAAAGGCATTATCCGTCAGCGAGGAGCCGATTATCTGGCCTACGTGATCGCGGATACGATCATTGATGGTTATTACCCCGTTCTTGAGGTCGTTGGTGATCACTTGGAATCCCTCGAGGGAACCGTGATTGATAATCCTTCCCCGGCCGTACTCGGTGAGTTGAATCGTCTCAAGAATCAACTCATCAATCTGAGGCGAGCGATCTGGCCGCAACGAGAAGCCATCAACGAGCTTGTCCGCGGAGATCACGATATCATTTCCGACGAGGTCGGCGTTTACCTGCGCGATACGTATGACCATTGCATTCAAACGTCCGAGGTTGCGGAGATGTACCGCGAGATGGTAACTGGCCTGATGAACACCTATCTCTCATCCGTCGCCAATCGCACCAACGAGGTCATGAAAGTGCTAACGATCATGGCCAGCATATTCATTCCGCTGACCTTTATGGCAGGGATCTACGGCATGAACTTTGAACACATGCCGGAATTGCAGTACGAATACTCTTATGCGATTCTCTGGTTCGTAATGGGTGTCGTCGCATCGGGAATGGTAATCTTCTTCTGGCGAAAGGGTTGGATTGAAGGAGGTAGGCGTTGATCGTATGGTTCGCGACATTCGGAGGACAGGTTGTACACCCTTCAGAAAATCAGCTAGATGTGATTTTGCTTCGAGTTCGCTATGATAATTTTGCGGCAGACTTGTCCCGGCATTCTGACGTGATTTCATTTTCGTCAACCGCCCCTGGACAACAGCCGTGACGCCATTCTTTCTTGGACTCGCCATCGCTCTCATTATCTTGAACGGATTCTTTGTTGCTGCCGAGTTCGCTTTGGTCAAGGTTCGCATCTCTCGAATCGAACAGCTTTCAAAGGAAGGAAGGGTTTTCGCTGGGACGGCAAAGTGGCTTGCGAAGCGGCTCGACGAGAGCCTTTCCGCATGCCAGCTGGGCATCACGATGGCCAGTCTGGCGCTTGGTTGGGTAGGAGAGCCCGCGTTTGCTGCGTTGGTTGAACCGGTGCTCGGTTGGGTTGGCGTGACAGACGAACGAGTCGTTCACTTGCTCGGTTTCGCGATGGCATTCTCTGTTATTACAGGATTACACCTTGTTGTGGGCGAGCAGTTTCCCAAGATCTTTGCCATCCGCCGTCCAGAACAGATGCTCTTGTGGTGTGCGGTACCACTCAAATTCTTCTATGTCATCTTGTTTCCTTTCTTGACGCTTTTGAACCTGGTGACATCTTTCCTGTTGCGCCTAGTCGGCATTCATGGTGCTTCAGATCATGGGTCAGTCAACACGGAGGAAGAGATTCGCGCTTTGCTGCGAGAGGCTCATGTGCATGGCAATTTGACGCGCAACGAGCACTCGTTGATTAACAACGTTTTTGAGTTTGATGATTTAGTTGTCCGTCGAGTGATGTTACCGCGTGGCAGCGTAGCCTTCTTCGACGTCAACCAGCCGATCTCCGCGTTGCGCGAGCTCGTGCGAACCACGATGCACACCCGATATCCGGTGTGCGATGGATCGCTCGATAAGGTGCTGGGAGTCGTCCACATCAAAGATTTGCTAACGGTGCCTGAAAGCGACCACGACTTCGACGTTCGGTCGATCATCCGGCCACCCAAGAAGGTCCACGAAACCATGCCAATCAGTAAGGTGCTGCGACACTTTCAAGCAACCCATCAGCTGATGGCCTTCGTCATCGACGAGTACGGAACAATCACCGGAGTGGTCACGCTCGAAAATGTGCTCGAACGTATTGTCGGCGAGGTCGACGATGAATTTGACAATGCCGATCCAAATATCGTTCCCGAAGGCCCGATGGAGTTCATCGTCAATGGAGCAACGCCAATCGAAGAAGTTCGCCGACGGCTGAACATTCCGTTAGAGGAATCAACGGAAGCCGACACCGTGAGCGGGTTGTTGATGGAGTATTCCCAAAAGATCTTGTCGCAGGGCGACAAGATCGTTCTTGAGGGAGCGGTCGCCGAGGTTCTTGAAATGAAGAACGATAGCGCGACGAAGGTCCGTTTCAATTTGGAAAGCGCTCCCGAACGCCAGCAAGGCTAAGGATTTTCGGATTCGATTGGTTCCCCAACTCGGGTATTGTCCCCAAATGTTCAAGCGTTGTTTGCTGGATTTCGTCTGTCGTCAAATGCTCCTTACGCCGTTTCTCGAACTTTGGACGCGCTAACCCGCTGCCGACATGGCCCATCAACGGGCTTCTTGAACCGATCATTTGAGCATCGGCTCGACCGCACCGGTGGAGACCTTCTCGAACGTGAAAAACGTAAGGCATGATTTATCTTTTGAAATCTTTTTTCGAAAGGGACCGGCATGCCCAAATACAGCAATCTACCACATTTCATTTGACTGCTTTCGGAATAAAAAGTTGTCTGGTCGCCCAAAAGGAAACGACCGCACCTGCGATCAAAAGAAATATTGGACTTCGGCGAACTGTAGCAACCTTTTCCGGCAACCCTACGAAGGTGATGAATGCGCAAGTGACAGCCAGAGTAGTTCCTGGCAGGACGTTTCCCGCCAAAATCAGAGTAGAGTTGCTGGTGCGTAACTTGATTTAGCAGTGCGGACAGAAAAAGCCTGGGTAACGAAAATTTGATTCGGTGGCAGTTTTGGCAAATCGGCTGGTTCACATTTAGGGCATCTTGCAGCAATTTTATTCGATTGAGACATCTGCTGAACTCCAGTTCAATAAAGTGGCTTAACGTTCCAGCGGAACCGGTGATCGAAATCCGATCACCGCATGTTGAGCGGCCGTGACGAGTTCCCGCATGTGCGGGAAACCAAGCGTATCAATGTCGTCGCTCACCACAATGGTCTCAACACGATTCGTCGCGTTAATCGCCGCAAGCGGCTCGCGAATGACGCGAGTGACCGGCGGCTTAGATTGTGGACAGCCTGCCAGATCGAGGGACTACAGACAAGGTATTGGCGAATCGCAGCGGTTTGCTGGCCAACATCGGGTGCTGGCCGAGCAACTGACGTATGGTGTCGAGCCGTTTTTGTTTGGAGCGATTGGTCAGTAACCCATCGTGCCAGTTTCGCGTCAGCCGGTCGAGCCGAACATGCTGCAGGAAGCGTTCGAAGAATTGGCTGTCCGGAGGCGTCAGCCTCCTGAGCCGGCCACGCGCTTCGTTTTGATTGCTGGACTCACGCCATCAGATTCAGAAATGCATCTTCCGCCTGCTGCTTGATGTCGTCGCGTTCGATGAAACGTTTCAGAGTGAAGAAACCATAGATCGTCTTGATTCGGTGTGTCAAGCGAGCCTGGTCACGTCTTAGCGTTGCCTGCCAATACTCTGGCTGACAGGGATCGTGTTTGGATTTCACAACAGCACCCAGTTCGTGCCCCACGTCGGGAAGTGAGCGCCAAAGGCGAATGTGACGGTGGTGGGCAGGTAATGCCTGCTGTGCGATATGTTTGTAGCCGAAGCGGTCGAGCTCGGTGATCGCAGCAGCGTGGTTGATGACGTGCCACAATCCGCCGAAGCCCTGTTTCTTGACCGCCGCAGTTGCAATCAACTCGCTGACGGTCACTTCAACCATCTGCCGGACATCCCGGTAAGGCGGGAACGAATCGTCGTCTGGCAGGTTGACCTGATTGCCATTGAGCCATCCCTTTTCCTTGCCAAAATAGCCGCGCCCGGCATGAGCGTGGTTGAATCCTTCAATCAGTTTTTGGATTCCCGTGGTGATCGACGGCGTCGCGTAGTTGGTGTGGTCGTGTAAAGCACGCACAGCAATCGAAGTGAATATGACGTTATGGCCTGATTGTCGCAGCTTATCGACATTCGCTTCCAGGGCAGCAGCAATTGACTTGATGGAACCGCTTTGCGCCTGTTCTTCGGGAAACGGCTTGAACAAATCGGTTGGCGTGATTCCGATTTTCGCCGCATTGAACCAGATGGCTTCCTCGCCCTGAATCACACGGTCCAATTCACCTTGGACACCCTTGACGGCAACGTCAGGCAAATAATTCAACTCTTCGCCCACGAAGTATCCAGCGACCACGGCGGCCCCCAGATGCCCCGCCATCGTCCCGGCGTGATGAGCGTTGGCCAGCCCGCATATGCCTTTGTAAAGATACTCAAAATCAATCATGGCGGGTTCTCTCGCACCATCTGAATCTTGTTTCTCACGGAACATCCCCACTAATCGTTGGTTGATTCTAAAATGGTCAATTCGTCATCGGGCCACGTCCGTATTAGCCAATTATCGCAACTGCCATTGAACAAACCAAACCGTGAAGGACCCGTTACCGTCGATCATGGTGTCCGGCCATGTCCAACCAAGCTACAACGTCTTTCGGAATCGCGCGGCAATCCACGATCAGGTAGCCAACTCGGTCTTGCCGGTTGCCGGATTCTCTTACTTGAGACTGCCAGATTCGAGAAAAATCGTCAATAAATGGAAATGTTGGGGTGTGCTGTGGATAAGCTGCATCCAGTAAATCGGAGAACACTCATGGTCGTGACATCCCGGGCAAAACTACTAACAAGAAGCACGGCGCTCGTCGAAAACCTGGACTGACGGTACGACGATGATAAACAAATTCCATATGCTCCCCGCGGTGGACGCCGTTCTACCTGGCGAAGTCAACCTCGATGGCGTTGTGAATCTGCTTGATGTCGACCCGTTTATCATTCTTCTCAGCGGTGAGTAGCCTGCTCACTCTGAAGTCGATCACCTTCACCCGCAGAACAGCTCGCACACGCCCATCGTTCCAGTGGAATCGGTGATCAGAAGCCGATCACCGCTTGGTAGGCGGCCGTAACGACCTCCCGCATGTGCGGAAAACTGAGCGTATCGATGTCGTCGCTTATCAGATGGTAATTTGGATTGCGAATAAAGGACGTGTCATTGATCATCAGTGCGGGGATATCGAATTCCCAGTAGCTGCGCTGGTCTGACAGGCCGGCCAGCGATTCGACCAGTGGATGATCAATCAACTGTACGTCAATGCCGGCGTCGTTTTCCATCAGCTCATAAACTCTCCGGTTGAATTCCTGGTATCGTTGGATTCCCACGACGACAATGAAATTCGCTTTCTCAGGATAGACGGCTCGGAGCTGCTGATCCGGATATTGCTGGGGACCATCGTGGAAGTAGCCGATCATTTCGTAATTGATCACGCCAATCAAATCCTGTTTGCAGTCTGCTACGGACGCCGCGTGAATGTACGAACCCATTTCCGGAGTACCGAAAAAGGGAGGTTCTTCCAGGCAGAAGGCAACAAAGTCGATTCGGTAACCCAAGTCCGGCCTGGCCTGGGCAACCATTCTGGCGGTTTCCAATAATCCGGCTACGGCACTGGCATTGTCATCCGCCCCCGGCTGATCTCCGCAAACATCGTAGTGGGCACCGACAATCAATCGCCTGGTCCTGTCCGGGTTGTATGTGCCAATGATGTTCCGGTATTCCGAACCCCTGACCATAAACGTCTGTTCCGATGTGTCCAAACCGTGGGTTCGGAATTCCGTCGCCAGGTAGTCCCCAACGCGATTTAGAGAGTCCACATTTTCGAAATTGCGAAACGGCCGCAGCCCGGTCAGAAATTCAACGTGCTGATAAAGATGTTGTTGATTGGCTTGCATGGTTTTCCGCCTGGAGCATCATCGGGAGTTCGAACGCTTGCCGGTGCAATGTCGGTAAGTGGTGAATAATTGTCAACCAACTTGCCATCCAGCAGTTGCGGCCTGTCCAACGAGGGAAATCGAGATCGACTGCAGGCGCTGGCGCTGTGTCCGGCCTGAGATGGGATGGGGCCGGGTTGCCAATGAACTGAATTCGTGAAGTCGCAGTAGTGGCTTCCGGATTCGCGTAGAAAGGCGCAGACTAGGAGGCGAGAGGCGGACCAACGAACGTACCAATTCAGAGAGCGGGTGAAAAAAATGTTCCAGAATCCAGGGTGGCTGCTGATTTCTGGCGGCCTGTTGATTGTCCTGCTTGGCATCCTCTGGTTGTGGAGCCCAGCGATTCCCTGGCTGGGTCGTTTGCCAGGCGATGTCGTTATCGAAAGGGGTAATTCGACATTCTATTTTCCAATCACGACCTGCATTCTGTTAAGTCTGATGCTGACGGGATTCATGTGGAGCATTCGATTCTTACCGGTTAACGACAAGCAGGCGGCCATGGCGGCAATTGAGTCTTCATCCGAAAAGCCGGCATTGATCGACCTGAAGGCTGAAGACATCCCTTCCCAACAGTGACCGACCATCGGAAGAGTCAAGTCTTCCTCTGATCCGAATTCGAATCAGAGTTCTCGGGGCATGGTGCGGCAAAGACTTTCTTGCGAGGCGTTACTTGAATTGGCGAGTTGCGACGTAGGCCACCGCGCCGATCGAGAAGGTGATGGCGGTGCCCAGCAGTTGCCAGGGATCCAGGGCGGTCATCAGGGCGGCCGCGCCCAATGTGCAAACGATATAGAACGCCGGAACCAGGTACAAAGGATGCGACAGTGGTCGGTTACGGACGGCCGGCAGAAACAGGCAAGCGGCGGAACAGGCGGCGCAAATAGACAGCGTCAGCCCCAGATATGACAACAGGCCCTGCAGATCCGTAATCACGACCAGCAACGTGGCCACCACGATCTGGACCAGGGTCGCGGCCAGAGGACGGTTGCCTTGAAACCGCAGGTGACCCGGTAGCAGACCGTCGTCGGCCATCTTCGCGTAGACCCGCGGCGCCGCCATCATCATGCTGAATACGGAAGTCAACAGGCAGACGGCGATCGTGCCGCGGACAAACAGCTCAAAACCCGGGCCTCCGAGCGATCGCGCAGCGATTGCCGCCACATCCGCCTTTCCCATCAGGGATTCCGCTGGCGCTGAATAAACAAACACGGTATTTAGCAGGACGTATAGAACGATCACCACTATCGTCCCGGCCATCAGGGATCGAGGTACCACGCCGCCTGGCATCTTCGACTTCGCCCGCCACATAGACTGCGGCATTGAATCCTGAATAACTGAGTGAGATCCAGACCAGGCTGGCCGCCAAGGCACCGGCCAACGGCCAGCCCGAAAACGATACCGTATCACCGGTCACCGCTTGCCAGCGGTTTGCTCCCCAGTTGGAAACGGCGAACAGCAGGATGCTGGCCAGCAGGCCGAGTTTGAGAATGACAACGACGTTCTGAACCAGGGCGCCAGCCCGCGGTTTGAATGCGTGAAACCCTCCCGCTACGACAATTGATAACACTGCCAGCGTTCCAGTCGGAAACCAATCCGGCTGGACATCCGCTGGCAAGACATAGCTTTCAAACGCCGTCGCCGCAAATGCGATGGCCCCGGAAAATCCGGCGATCAAAGAGACCCAACCGGCGATGAAGCCCAATAACGGATGAGCCGACCGGGACAGGAACAGGTATTCGCCGCCCGATTCCGGCATGGCGTTGATCAGCATGGCGTAACTGACGGCCCCGGCCAGGGCGATCAAGCCACCCATCGCCCAGGCCAGGATGACGAGCCACGGCGAACCCAGATCCTGCAACGAAAAACCGGACGTGGTAAATACCCCTGCCCCGATCATGTTGGCGATCACCAGGAACGTGAGCGTCCAGAATCCGTATTTCTTGTTCATTGAAATAGCTGGTCGGCGTGGAACCGAGGTGCGCGGTGAAAACCATGGTGAATGAACTGGTCCAGGATTCCGGCAGCGGCCGGCGGTCCGAAACCGAATTGTCTGAATTGGCGAAACACAACGACCTGATCTTCGGGGTGGATTTAGCGGAGATGCTGATTGAAGAAATCGATGGTCCGTCGCCAGGCGAGTTTCGCGGCGGCTTCATCGTAGCGTGGCGTGGTGTCGTTGTGAAAGCCGTGGTTCACGCCCGGGTACACATAGGCCGCGAATTTGAGTTCGTTCTTTTTCAACGCCTGTTCGAATGCATTCCGCGCCGGCCAGAATACGCCGATCGAGTTCCGCATTGTGAATCAACAGCGGAGATTTGATTTTCGGTACGTCCGATGCGTCGGGTTGGCTGCCGTAAAACGGAACTCCGGCATCCAGGATCTCGGGCATTCGTACAGCTAACGTATTGACCATGCCACCGCCATAGCAGAAGCCGACCGCACCCAGTTTGCCGGTGGATTTCGGATGCCGATCCAACCAGATCGCGGCGGCGATAAAGTCTTCGGTCATTTCTTCGGCGATCACGACGACGTTGCATGGCCCGCCCTTCATCATCGTTTCCGGGATAACCGCCCAATGGTGATAACGCGTCCGGCGCAAACGCCAGGAAGCCGGCGACGGCCAGCCGTCGGGTAACATCTTCGATGTAGGGGTTCAGGCCCCGGTTTTCGTGAATCACCAGCACCGTCGGGAATCGCTCTCCTTCCGAAGGGTACGCCAGCAGGCCGCTGATTTTGCCTCCGCCCTTGGGCGAATCATAGCCGGCCTTTTCCGTCTTGATGCGCGGGTCGTTTGTCGCTACCTCCTGCGCCCAGGCATAATTGGGGGCCAGCGCTTGCAGCAACGCTTCCACGGTCACGGAACCGACAGCGAATGCGGTCAGGCCTTTGAGATATTGCCGCCGCGTGATCCGTCCGTGCGCGTAGTCGTCATACAGATCCAATACGGCCTGGTCGAATTGGCTGGCCTGTCCTCGTTCTGATTTCATGTTCGTGTCCGGGAATGGAAAGAAATGCGACTGGCTGGACGAGTTGGGATTGCAGTATAGATGATGTTGGCCCTGAAAGAAGATCTTCTGGTGGACGACCGCCCGTTGTGGCATCGCGGTAGCGGCAGATGCCGTCTTGGGCGGGTTAACCTGTCAGAAACAGTTGTTGGGCCGTCTTGCCGCCGCTGAGTCAGCTACAGCAAGGGTAGTGCCATGTCCATTCCTGACAATTCGTTTTACCTTTTTCACTCGTTACGTGAAGATTCGTGGCATCCTTGGCGGGAACCGCGTGTTGACGCGCGGCGGCCAATCCAGATTGCAATTGGGATCTGCAGCCGCCCTTGTTTTGATCCGGACTTCCTCAATCATCCGGCGTTTCACGAGGTGTCGGCATAGGGGGATCGGTCTGGTCCGAAGTGGATGGCGATGCCGTTACTTCCGGTGGCAATTCACGGAGGATAGTGGCCGGTCCGGACGGAACGCAAAGCATGCGACGGACATCCTCGGAATACCAGACACAGGGCAGGCAGCCATACACCGGTTCACCGTAGGTCGGAATTTCAAAGTAGGATTCTGGTTGGTAGGCGTCGTCGTATAACGGCTCCCAGAAGCCCGAATCGTCGACGTTCAAGAGTTCCAGGCTGAGAAACAGTTGAGCCCGATCCACGACGTACTCAATCCGTCGACTGGCGACGTTGCTTAACGCGTCGGTGTAGGCTGTTTGCGCTTCCAGAAAGTCACGCGCCGAGACGCCGCCGGTGCCCAGACGGAATTCCAGCGAAGTACTGACTACCCGCTCATACGCCAGCGCGGCGCTGGCGACTGCGATCACGTACTGTTCTCGATCCAGAGCCAGATTGCGGAGATCGTTGCGCACCGCGAATTTGATCTCATCCTCCAACTGCATCAGGTTGCGGAAAGCAGCCTGATAATCAAGCAGACGTTGACGGTAGAAATTGCGCTCGCCTCGGCGATTTAACGGCGCGTTGAAGACCAGACGCAGAGCGGTTTGACTGTCATCAAAGGTGAAGTTGAAAGGCTGGTTGACATTGCTATCGGTCGCAATCCGCTGACCCGCTTCGATATCCAGTATGGAGCGCAGATCATCCGCCGCTAATTTGATGGCCCGCCAATCATCCGCCAGAATTCCCCGCTCATTCATCAGGTCAAAACGCAACGCCAGGGCGGTGATCATGGCCGAATCGACATCAATTTCAACAGGCTTGAGGCCGGTTTCGAAAGCCATCTGCTGAGTGGAAGACAGCAGTTCAGAAACCAGTTCGATGGCGTCGGCGAGCAATTGCTCGGCCCCGGCGTCATCGGCGGCCACACCATTCAACTGGTCAGCTGCCCGGACCAGATCTGCGACCCGCCGCCGAAATTCGGTGGCGTTTTCCACCAGTCGTGGCAGGAGCTGCAGATTCTCCTGTTCAATCATCTGTTGCAGTTGGTTTTCCAGTCGGCGGCCTTCTTGCGACAACGCGTCCCGGCGACGCTGCAATGGCTCCACAGAAGCGGGGTCGACCGAATTCAGCTGGGCGAATTCGAGCTGACGTTGCGCCAATTCCAACCAGGTCTCCGTCAGCGCCAGTGTGCGTTGAAAAATCACCGGCAGCGAGGGGGATTCGCTGTTGATTTCGGCGTTCAGTTCGGTGGCAATATCTCGCGACACCAGCCGCGATGATTCGATCTGGATGCGGGCTCGGGTCAGCTGAATAGCTGCCGTCTGAGTCGATTCCTTGCCCAATTGCTCCTGCAATTTCCGGGTTTCCAGGATGCGATCGATCAGCACGATGCCGGTACTCAGCAGTTCCAGCGGATTGGGGTCGGAGAAAGCGGCTTTCAATCGACGCTGCGAGCGGCGGATCAGTTCGCCGGCAACGGCCAGTCGGTCCGTTTGAGTGAGTTGGTCGAGTTCCTCCAGGTCGATATTGATCAGGGTTTCCGTCGGCAAACCGATATTGATTTTCAATCCATCCAGAGATTGTTCCAGGCTGTTACAGACTCCAATCAGTGTGCCGCGTCCAGCCAGCAGATTCTGTTCGACCTGATCCACCTGCACTCGCGGTACCAGTCCGGCTCGATATTCGGCTTCGGCCTGGTTGAACGCGCGAACCAGCGAAAAATAATTCTGTGCCTGGATTTCGATGTCACGGAATTCGCGGATCAGCGAGTAATACTGGGCAGCAAACTCGAAGAAAAACTCCTTTCGGAACCGTGCGAAATCGCGGGCTGCGTAAACGACATTCCGTTCCGCCTGGGTCAAATTCTCGAATTGGATATCCCGTTGCAGTAGTGGTTGACTCAGTTCAAACAGCAATTCAGAACTGACATCGGCAACAAAGCCATTGGGGCCATTGAACGTTAGCAGAACGTCATTGGCGAAGATGGCGACAAAGTTACCACCGGTGATCAGTGCCTTTTCAAGACCCAGGCCCGAAGGGATGCCCAGGCGGTTGACCGTCTCACCTCCGGCACGATCATGCGTGTAATTAAGAAGGGTTCCGTTGCCGCGAGACGTGGGTTTCAGTTGATAATCAAACCTTTCGAACGACAATTGCAGGGCAACTCGATACAGCGTCTCTTTTTCGGTTTGATACTCTCGACTGTTCAGCAGGGCCAGGTCGATGATCTTGCGCAGCGTGAGAGAAGGAACATCGGCAACCGGAGTCAAGCTGATGCTCGAGTCAAACCTTTCATCGGTCCGTCGCGCTTCCTTCTGCAGGCTCGCAAAATCGGCCATTCGTTGGCGGCAACCCAGCGGAATATTGGTCCACGCGTCGGGAGGGATCGGGCTGACGGTGGGCTGGTCTTCGGCATCTGATGAATTCTTGTCGTCGGGGGTTCCTTCGGATTCGTAGTCAGGCTGTCGCGGTGGTGCAGCGGCAACGGATACGAGTACAGGCTGGGTGAAGGATCGGGCAGGCAGGGATCATCCAGGCAACCAGGCGGCGCAGTCGCGAAGCAGCGTCAGGATAGACAGAATAACCGGCCGGTGCTCTCCATGGCGTGCCATTCGATTTCTCGGATATGGCGCAGTACGAGTCTTGGTCGGTGCGCAACCGGTAGTGCTGCCGCGAACAGCCAGTTGCAATCAAGACCAACGATATCAAGATTGGCAACGTCGTATTGGTTGATCACGATTACCTGGCAAGGTCAGACCACGCCCTATGCTGATTTTTACTGGGCTGCCCCGCGCACGAAGACTGCAAGCCCATGGAAACAGTGTGACTACACATTTTCTCCCGCAATGATATTATCGGTTGCGATGATTTGGGGCTTGACCTTGAGATTGTCGATCGTGACGTTGTTTGGCGGTCGGGGAAGGAATTCGTCTGAGATGACGCAGAAGATGGGGTGAATGTAGCGCCCAGGCGCTTTGTTTGAGCCCGCTGCGTCGCCAGAATCACTCGTGCCGCAGCGCTTCGATAGGGTCCATCAGGGCCGCTCTTCTTGCGGGATAGATGCCAAAGATGATGCCGATGCCGACGGAGATCCCGAATGCCAGCACCACGGACCACAGGCTGACTTCGGTCTCGACCTTGGCATAATGGGTCACCACCAGAGGAATCGAGATGCCCAACAAGACACCCAGTACTCCACCGACCGATGACAGCACTACGGTCTCGATCAGGAACTGAGAGGTAATATCAAATCGTCTGGCTCCCAGCGCGCGGCGAATGCCAATTTCTCTGGTCCGCTCGGTCACGCTGGCCAACATGATGTTCATGATGCCAATGCCTCCGACCAGCAGCGAGATGCCGGCAATACAGCCCAGAACAATATTCCAGATCCGTTTTTCTTCTTCCGCCTGGGCCAGCAATTGTAGGGGGACCTGCACCTCGTAGTCGTTCCCTTTCGGATGAGCTCTTTCCAGCAGAGATCGCACCATCTCAGCGGTCTGCCTGACTTGGCGGGAATCGACAACCGACAGTGTAATTTCGTGTAACTCGGTCGACTCCAGGCTGCGGGCACCGGAAGAAACGATCTCCTGCACATCGCCGAAGCGACGTTGGGAACAGGACAGCGGAATGTAGATATCGCGGTTGTAGTTTTTCTGACCGACTGCACCGGGCGTGGCCGTCCCGGTCGCCTGATTTGCCAGCACGCCAACCACGCGATATACATCTGGACCGATCAGAACGCTCTGGCCGATCGGATCCTGGAAACTGAACAGCCGTTCCGCGGCGCCTGCCGCCAGAACCGCGACGTTCCAGGTCTTGTATATATCGACTTCGGTGATGAATCGTCCCTTGGCCATTCTCAGATTTTTGATGTCAAGAAATTCGGGCGTTGTTCCCAGAATCCTGCGCATTGGGCATGCGTCGCTGTCGAAAAGACGCTTCGGTTGTCAACAACGATACCGGGACGGCCAGGCCTATCGTGGGAAGGGTGGCTTTGAACCGTTTCAGATCGTCATAGGTCAGGCCGTACTCAAGGATGTTGGTGGTCCCCTCGTTGCCAGGTCGGGATGCATTGGAAGAAACCGTCGGTTTGACGCTACGGACGATAACGTTGTTGGCACCAAGTTGTCGAATCCGTTCCAGCGCTTCCTTCTTTGAGCCTTCACCAACGGCCAGCATGGAAATCACCGAACCGACACCAAGAATTACGCCCAGTACGGTCAACAGGCTCCGCAACTTATGCAAGAGCAGATTTTTGACACCGACTTTAAGGGTATTGAAGTTCAATTTGATGGATTCCGTTGCGAAAACAACAGCCGCTTTTCGTTGAAAATCTTCAATTGAAAACCCGACGGTAAGGCTCACCGGCTATATCGACATGAGTTTACCTTATGGTAGCTTCTGACCCGGATTGGCACTTGCCAGATCGCCAATAGACGTGATTCCTGAAGAGTTGCGATTCAAGCCATCGGTTAATTGAAGCGTGGCACGATCGCCAGTGCCGCGTCAAAACCGGAATTTGGGGACTTCCAAGGGAAGGCCTTCTGTTGCTGGAACGGCCCGTCCGTGTTCCCTGTTCTGACTCGCGTCCGATGACCCAAAACCCGCGTTGTGACAAAACATCAGGGACGAACGTCAACGGATTGATCAGTAACTTGAGACGGTTCCGGGTCCGCGGATTCTACCGCTGCAGCAGTTGTCGACTGCACCAATTCTTTTTCGGTGTCTTCCCGAGATGCGTCGTCGTCGGTAAAGGAGTCCTGAGGGCTTTCCGATTGGGTTTCCAAAATCGAAGCCGGATTCAGAACGATCCGGGCTCCCGGTTCGATTCCAGTGTTCAATTGCACAAACATGTCATTGTTACGACCCAGTTCGACCTCTCGTTTCTCTATCCGGCCATCGTTCTCCACGTAACAGGCGGTCTTGCCGTTCGCCTGAACAATCGCCTGAACCGGAACACTAATCACATCTTCCAGCCGCTCGACATGGATCTCAGCCACGGCGGTCATGCCGGGTTTCAATTGGCTGACTTCCCGATCAATGCGAACGACGCAATCGTAGGTCTTGGCATTGGTGCTGGCATTGTTGGACGGAACAACCGCCACTTCGCTGACGATTCCCGGGTAGGTCCTGTCGGGAAAGGCGTCAACATTTATCGTCACTTTTTGTCGCGGTCGCACCTGATCCAGAACGGCTTCATGAATCTGGGTCCGTACTTGCATCTTGGTTAAATCGGGTAAACGCAACAGTTCCTGTCGACGCCGAACCATGATGCCTTCGCCGATGGGTGCATTGCGATTTTCGTCCATGGCGTAAACCACCATGCCCGCGTGAGGCGCAGTGATCTTGCAGTTCTGCAATTGGCGTTTCAGCTGTTTGATTCTGGATTCCTGTCGTTTCACCCGTTCCCGGGACTCGAAAAGCTGCGCATCGACCTGAGCCAGTTCCGATTCGTTGGTAACTTCAACTTGTCGCAGGTTATTCTCTGCGGTCGCGACCGCGCCCTCCAAGCGAAGCAATTCCTTCTTGTATTCATAGGTCTGCAGTTGTCGACGGCTGGCCTCGTGATTGGATAGCCGGTTGACGGCCGCTGCCAACGCAGCTTCTGCCTTCATGAACGCAAACCGACTCTGTTCCAGGTCGCTCTTGCCCTTATAGCCCAGTCGGAACAGCTCTTCGATACCGGCTTTTTCCGTTTCCTGCAGCTTCAACGCCGCCTGAGCCTCGAGGATCGAATTACGTGTGTCATCGATTTGCCGCTCAATCTCTTCCACGGCCAATTTGAAGGCACCACTGATTTCGTCGATATACATTTCGCGATCAAGTCTGGCCAGCTCCAGTGTCAATTTTGCTTCGGCCATTCGCGTTGTATTCTGGGTAATCTGGTTCTTTTTCCTTGCTTCGGCTTGGAGCAGGGTTGACTGGTCGCTTTGGAATTCCAATGACTCCGATTCCAGTCGGTCCTGGATGGCGGAGGAATCGAGCTCGACCAGCAGATCGCCCCTTTCAACGACGCTGCCGTTTGGCACGATAAACAGAATCGGGATGCCAACGCTGCCGCTATTTCGGTCGTAGGTTTCGACTTGGCATTCAATGACCGTCTGTTCCTGACTTTCCAGATTGCCTCGTTCGGTCACCGAAATCAGCAAATCACCCTTCGCAGCGTCGTAGAAAATCAGTGAATCAATGGATGTTCCGGAATGCCAGAACTGACGCGTCAGGCCAAATAACCCAACCAGCAGTACAGCAACCATTGCGACCACCGCCCAGCGTCCGGCATGTTGACGAACCTTGGCCAAACGCTGTTGCGCTGATTCAAGACGCGTATTGGGCATGCGTTGGTCCAATGGCTGTCCTTTCTTTACATCTCAGTTTGAATACCGCCACGACATGCGATGCCGCCCGTCAACAGACCTTGACCCACTCGCGACCGCGATATGGTTATTCTAGCCGATATTGATAGCAAAACTACGTGGTTCTTCATCGAGATACCGCTGACCTGCCGGTTCCGTAACCTCCCGATTCCACTCGGGTCCGGGTTGTCAGCACTCTATGACGTCCGTGTTTTGATGGTAGTTGGTTTCAAAAAAACGAGTCATTTGGTCGATGGATTCTGGTCCTCAATTTTCCCCGCGCCGGCATTTCACGGATTGCCAACGATGGCAACGTTCCAAAATGACGACGTTCCGCGTTCAGCCGATCATGTCGGGCGAGGGCAAGTGCGCCCTCCGGGACCCTCGAGGAACCTGAATGAATGAAAAAAGTCGAAAGATACGGAATAAGTCATTTTTCTGCCTTTGCGGCAATAAATTCCTGTTATTGATAATGGCTCAGCCCGGTTTTCCCTTCAGACTGCATTCCGCGTGAAGGTCTCCCGTTTACTATCGTAACCATTGGTTGCGACATTTCTCCATCGGAATGCAGCCTTGCGTACGGGCGCTGAATTTCAAATTCAGCGTCTTTTTTTTTTACTTTGTCCAGTATTCCCGGTCGCGATCCTGCTCGATTCGCCCGGGAAGCAGAAAACCCGTCCAAGCTATTTCGGGCGTACTGGACTCCTGATTTTGCCGCCGGCAAACGTCCATTCGGCGAACGGCTGTGCTTTCGTCGATCAACCAGCTTGCCAAATAAACACTTTCCGGCTGCCTTTCATCGGCTTCGCCATGCTTGCCCGGTACCGCTCCGTTACAGAAAATCTGTTGGCGGGAACCGTTCAATTTTTTCCTCAGCGAGGATCCGTGGCCCGCTCCGCAGGACTTGATCGGATGGCTGTCAGCTCGCGCAGGAGAATGCCGTGTCGACGATTGGTAGACTGAGAAAAGCATTGGAGATGCTGACGGAGGGCCAGCGGGCGCCGATTCGAGCGACCTTGAAACCGGAGGCGGAACAGCTGCGAGCGCATTCGGTACCATGGACGCAGGGTGCGGGCATTCAGGGGATCGGCATTGGATCGAAATTGGTCAACGGCCGGAAACAGAAAGAACTGGCCTTGAAAATCTACGTGGAAAAGAAACTGCCGATTGCAAAAGTAAGTAATCCCGTGCCGACGGCGGTCCGTGTACCGGGAATCCAACAGCCGCTGATGACCGACGTTGAAGAAATCGGAAAGGTGGAACTCGAACCCAATACCATGAAAATTCGGCCGGTGGTTCCCGGATTCGGTGTCAGTCATGTGGACGTAACGGTGGGTACGTTGGGGTGCCTGGCGCGACGCAATGACGACGAGAACGGGTTGTATATCCTGAGCAATTCCCATGTACTGGCAAACGATGGCGTGGCCGAAATAGGTGACTTGATTCTTCAACCCGGCCGTTTCGACGGAGGTCGTCCACCGGAGGATGCGGTCGCCAAACTTGCGGACTGGGTCCCTTTTGAATTCACACGCGACGGCTTTCCCAATCTGGTCGATGCTGCCATTGCCAAAGTTGTTCGGGAGAGTGACGTGGATCCTGAAATTCGAAGAATTGGAATTCCGGCCGGCGTCAGCAAGGTGGTGCGCCGCGGCATGAAGGTTCAGAAAACCGGCCGAACCACCGACTACACAATTGGTGAAATCATGGACATCGATTATCGCTTGGCCCTGGATTATCGTAAGTCTGGTTCCACGTTTGGTCGTGTCGGCTTGCGGGACCAGGTCCTTTGCACGCGGTTTACGGCGGCGGGGGACAGCGGGTCGGCGGTGTTGAACATGAGTGGAAAGGTGGTTGGCCTGCATTTTGCCGGTTCGCCCTCTACCAGCATCTTCAACCGGATGGAACACGTCATCGATCAACTCGATATTTCGATCGTGACCAATGAAACCTGAAGTGGCGGGGTTTGCGATGCCAACTCGACGTCAGTGTCAGCGGGCACTGGAGCTGCATGAAAAACAATTGTCCGCACTGGCGGGGGTGGTTGGATTGGGGATTGTGCGATTGTCGAATTCACAGAACGGTGCGGACGACAACGTGGTGGCGGTTTACGTCGACAGAAATGCTGTTGTCGATGCGACCGAAGGCGCTCATCGGATTCCAGCCTATTTGACACTCGAAGAAACCGCTGACCGCCGTATCCAGGTGCCCGTGGAAATCATCGATCAGGGCCTGGTAACCAGGGAAGAAATCGAAGAGGCAGTTGATGCTGGCCCAGCCAAACAGCCTGGACAGGCCCCGGCCGATTGCGACGACGATTCTGTCGCCCGATGAAATCGTCTGAGCTTTGAAACTTGATTGGGCTAACGCGATCAGCGACGTGCAGTCCTGCCGATACGGTCGGTCCTCTTCGACAAGGTCCGCGGATGGTTGTACGATGCACGCCAAACGACATGAGAATTTCCTGGTGGTAGGATGGCCATGACGATCAAGGGATATTTGGGAATCGATGTGGGTACACAGGGACTTTCGGTGGTCCTGGCCGACAGTGACTTGCGGGTTCTCGCAGTCGGTGAAAGCAACTACGCAATGGTCGCCGGCCTGGCAGAAGCCTGTTACGAACAGCGACCGCAAGACTGGCTGCTTGCCTTGTCGTCGGCCATGGATGATTTGCGGTCAAAGTTGACCGCTGCTACCCAGGTTTGGGATGTTTTGGCCATCGGTGTGTCGGGACAGATGCATGGTGAGGTATTGGTGGACAGGGATGATCAGGTCCTGTGCCCTGCAAGATTGTGGTGCGATGGCCGCAACGAGGCCGAAGGCAGGGAGTTGACTGGACTGCTCAATACGAAGTTCCCCAAACGAATGACCGCCGCACGGTGGTTGTGGACTCTGCGCAATCGCGCACAACTCGCGGAATGCGTAGTAAGGATTACGACGCCTGCCGGATGGATAAGTAATCAATTGACCGGGAATTGGGACCTGGGGATCGGTGACGCTTCCGGTATGTTTCCCATTGACCAGGCCACTTTGGATTACGACCAGAATTTGCTGGAGCAATTCGATCAACGGGTTCACGGAACGGGTGTGCCACCGCTGAAACGACTGCTGCCCCGTGTCAGAATGGCGGGCGAGGAGGCGGGAGTGCTCAATACCACTGCCGCAGAGTTGCTGGGACTGACAGCCGGCATACCGGTCGCGCCAGCCGAAGGCGATCAGCCCGCGGCACTGGCCGGATCGATGATCGGCGAAGCCGGGGCGGTTGCGGCCAGTTTCGGTACCTCCGTGTGCGTCAACGCGGTCGGAGATCGACCGTTTCAAGGGGTTAGTCAGATGATTGACCATTTCTGTGCCGTCGACGGCAAGCCGATCAATATGGTCTTTCTGCGTAACGGCACAACCTTCATGAATTCGGTCATCAAGATGTTCGCCCGGGTTGCCCAACAGGATCACGATTCGTTCGCCGCGATCATCCAACAGGCAGTCCATGCCCCCGCCGATTGTGGCGGACTATTGGCCCTGCCCTTCATGGATGACGAGCCCGGTCTGGGAATCGCTCGCGGAGGCATGGCCGGTTTTTTCGGTTTTGATCCCGTCAATGGGCTACCCGGTCATGTCATTAAAGCTGCCCTGATGGCCAGTATCTTCAATCTGAAAATGGGAGTCGATGTGCTCGATCGCCAGTCACTGCCACGAACCCGGATGGTGTTGACGGGTGGCTTGACCAGGACTCCCGAGCTGGCCCAGATTCTGGCCGATGTTTTTGCGACCCCGGTTGAGGTGCCTCCCGGCTCCGACGAAGGAACGGCCGTCGGTTCCGCCTGCTTGGCGAAGTATCGTCTTAACAGGATGCAATGCGCGGGCGCGGTGACCTGGACAGAATTTCTGGCGGACCAACGGAAGACGGAAGGGATCGTATTTCAGCCATGTCCAGAAAATACGATTGAATACCTCCAGGTCTACGATCGGTACCGACAGCTGGTCGATCGCTTCCGGTGCGTCACTGCCTGATCCCAGCCACGGTCTTGCACATCGCCGCCAGGAAGTTGTTGATGTCGCGAGACAGGCTGCCACCAAACCGGGGATTCAATTCAAAAATGACCGGTTCGCCCCCCAGGATCTTGTAGTTGAAGCAGCCGATTCCCTGGAAGCCGAGGCATGCCAGGATGTCCCCAAAGGTGGAATCGAATTCCGAATCGACAATCGACATCTGCACCCGGCGAAAGGGCTGCATGCGGGCACCTCGAATATAATTCCGGCGGTTCATGTTGAAGCGGATTGTGCACGAGTATTGAATGCCTTGATGGTAAATCAGGTGCGTCGTGTATTCGGTGTCACCGGGGACGTATTGCTGACAGAAGAACTGCGGATCGTCAAACAGATGTTGCCACCTTTGACGAGCGATTTCACTGTCAATCAAATGGGTATGCCGACCCCCGGAATCTCGCCGACGTTTGACGACGAACGGCATATTATCCAGATCCGTCGGACGGGGAAGCAGTCGATCGTATCCGTGACTCTGCAGGAATCGATTGAATGCAGCTTTGTCGTCCGCCAACATGATCGTCTTCGGTTCGGTAACCACGAATTTTCGATGATTCAATTCCGATCGCTCGCGGCCCAATCGCAAGGTCTCGCCAATGGTCAATGGGACCAGAATATCGTACCGCAAATCGTCGAAAGGCTGTTTGAAATCGATGGCATCGTATTCAAATTGGGAACGGTCAATGTAGGTGTCGATCGACTCCAGAAACGGCGGGCAAATGCCGAATCCGATTCGCATTCGAGAAGGGTTGACAGTCATGTTGAGCTACAGTGTGCGATCGGATCCCCGGAATTGCGAATGCCGCTTTACGATGGGTGAACTTTCATACGGTTTCCCTTGAAAGTACGACGCCCTCATCGGGACACGCGAATCAGTACGGATGAATTCCGATTCTGGATACGCGTGGTTGTTCGCGACACTTTTACAGGGAATGGCAACCTGGCCGGAAACTGGGTCGATGGTTGCGACATGCCGTCCGGCTGCAAGGCCGACAACATGAATCCAATGACCCAGCCCTTCCCTTGATATACTAATCTGCATTCGAATGGCTTTCATTTAATTGACCAGGTGCAGGCAAAATGGGGCATTGTTTTCGTCGTGACCGGTGTGATTGTACCCTGGTCGGGCCATCAAAGACGTTAATGCTGGTTGCCGCGTCGGGGACCGCCGCATTTACAGGACGTTCCGCGTCCAGGGACTGCCGCGTCCACATTTTGTGGTCCCGCAAGTCCCTGACGGGTCATCCGCTGCCACTTCGGCCGTTGATTATTGTCGCCAGTGTCGTGACGTAACGCGTCGGGGACCGCCGCGGCTACGGGATGTTGATGTCTGATCGTGGTCGCGTCAGTCCCTGACGGATCATCATCAATCCAGCAACCCTGTCAGCCCTTGATAGGACCCTGTGTTGATTCAAAGTTGTTTACAATTTGACCATGCAAGAATTCCGCTTTTTTGATTCGTCACAAGAGTATGACGTCACATGCGGAGACCTTCCGCATTGGGAACAGGCCGGTGCGACCTGTTTCATCACGTTTCGCGCCGCGGACTCCATCCCGAACTCCGTAATCGAACTCTGGCAGCGAGAGCGTTGCTACTGGCTTCAGCGGCAGGGCATTGACTCAACTCGGCCAGACTGGAAAAAAACAATTCCGTCGATTGAGCCACGATCTTCAAAGACAATTCAATCGCACGTTTGCCGCGACACTGGAAACAAGCCTGGACGAATTGCACGGTCAATGCCTACTGCGGCGGCCAGAGTTGGCTCAGATTGTTTCTGATGCGCTGCACCACTTTAACGGCGTAAGATATTGCCTGGGCGATTTCGTGGTGATGCCGAACCATGTGCATTTACTGGTCTGTTTTTTTGACGGGATTCATGTTCGCGACCAATGCCGGTCATGGAAACACTACACGGCACGGCAGATCAATCGTGTCCTGGGGACCGGCGGCAGATTCTGGCAGACCGAGAGTTTTGATCATCTTGTCCGCGATCTTGAGCATTTCGAACGATTCCAGCATTACATTGCCGACAACCCGCGCAAGGCTGGACTGGCTGTCGGGGAATATGTGCATTATTCGATCGGAAATATTGCCTGAATGTTGTTCTGCCGTGTCAGCGGATTGCCACGGCCAAGTGATGCCGTCGCAAATCGTAGTCCCGTCAGTCCCTGACGGGTCATGCAGCCTGTTGTCATTATCGTGATTGCCGTGTCAGGGGACTGCCACGGCCACGTGATGTCGTCGCACATCGTAGTCCCGTCAGTCCCTGACGGGGCATCCCATATCCCCACTATCCCGTCAGCAGATCCACAAACGGCTGCACATCCAACAGATTGACAGCACCGTCCTGATTGACATCAGCTTCGGCTTGATAACCACCGGTGGTGAGCAGATCGACAAACGGTTGCACGTCCAGCAGACTGACGACGCCGTCCTGATTGACGTCACCAAAGATGATGATCGGGTTGATCGACAGCACCCGGCCATCGATCGTAGTAACATACAATTCGCCAACGGCATCCTCTCCGAAACTGACGGGATTCCCCAGATTGGTGCTGCCCGAAGCCAGCAGCAGTTGCTCGAATTGTTCCGTGGCAAGGTCACCGGCAAACAGTCGAGGACTGGTGGCCACGTTGCCGCCTTCGAAATCAGCAAAGATATACTTGCCCTGGAGTGCGGGGATTCTGCTGCCCCGGTAAACGAATCCGCCGGTAACCGACTTGCCGTCCTGGTGGTCGTACTCAAACACCGGGGGAGTGAACCCGTTGGCCATGGCATGCACATCGCCCACATCCGGCGTCAGGTCGAAGCCGTCATTGGGGTTGATCAGGAAGGAGCCCTCCAATTGCGGCCAACCGAAATTGCCACCGTTGCTGCACAGGTTGACCTCTTCGATATTGAAGTGACCAACCTCACCGATGACGAGGTCGCTCGTGACCCCATCAAAACTGATCCGCCACGGGTTGCGGTGCCCGTAGGAATAGATCTCGCCTAGCGTACTGGGGTCGTTGTCGGCAGCGAAGACATTGCTCTTGACGATCCCGTAGTTCCCGTTAGCGCTGTTGTTGCCAAGTGGGTCAATCCGCAGGATCTTGCCTAATACGGTCCCGAGTTCCTGGGCGTTTTGCGCTTCCGGATTAACACCACCGTCGAACTCAAAAAGCCCGTCGCCGGCGGTGATGTACAGCCACCCGTTGGCGTCGAACACCAGGTCACCGAGGTTGTGTTCGTTGTCCGGTTCCTGAACGATGAACAGCTCGCGCCGTGTTACGTTTTGCCCACTGCCGGACGTGACCAGCACATCCGATCCGATCGCGTCGTCATCGACCGTATATTCAACCAGCACGGCGGCGTGGTCGTTACCGTTGCCCACTACCGGGATGAAATCGTACCCCGCAGGCGTTGGCTTGGGCGTCTCGGTAACCAGGGTGTAGAACTTGCCGAAACCAGTCTCACCGCTTTTCGCGAAGTTGGGGTGGAAGGCAACACTGGTCACGCCATAGGCAAACGGTGCGATGCTGGTCTCGGCGGTGTTCGTATTGAGGTAGACGCCACTGTTGGACATCGAGAGGTTGCCATCGGCATCCATGATCCGTAACAGCCCGCCCAGCGTACTGACGACCATCCGGCCGCTGCCGTCGGGGATGGGAACCACCTTGCTGGGCAGGATCTGTTCGACGCCCAGGACGCTTCCGGTAAAACCGTCCGAGTGCAATTCGAGTTTGACTTCGATGGTTCCCACAGGGATGGTGGGAAGCCAATCCGTCGCCTGTCCAGAAAGGGTATCGGCTGAAACAAGTAAGAGCAGTGGGATCAGGCAAGTTGAACATCGCATCGCATTCTCCTCATGAAAGTTATTCATCGACTTCGGATTGCGCCGGAAACCCAAATCAACTCAATCCCCATCGTGTCACACGGAAACGGGCAAAGCAAATACGAGCCAAATAATTTGCATGAAACCGGTAGTGACCGAGCCTCGCTTGGAGGGATTGAAATCGCTTTTTGATTTTACTGGGATTCGACATTGAATGACCAACTCAGCAGTGTTCCGGCGGCAGCTTGGTTCTTCGCTACTGTCGTGACGTTCCGCGTCAGGGACTGTCGCGGCCACATGTTGTCGTCGTCTCCGTAGTCCCGTCAGTCCCTGACGGGGCATCATCAGCCGCCGCTTTGGCGGCTTGGTTCTTCGTTACTGTCGTGACGTTCCGCGTCAGGGACTGCCGCGGCTACATGTTGTTGTCGTCTCTTTGTAGTCCCGTCAGTCCCTGACGGGGCATCATCAGCCGCCGCTTGGCGGCTCGGTTCTTCGTTACTGTCGTGACGTTCCGCGTCAGGGACTGCCGCGGCCACATGTTGTCGTTGTCTCCGTAGTCCCGTCAGTCCCTGACGGGGCATCCCCTTCCCTCATCTAACCCGACAACAGATCCACAAACGGTTGCACGTCCAATAGATTAACGACACCGTCCTGATTGATGTCGGCTTCGGCTTGATAGCTGCCACTGGTCAACAGATCGACGAACGGTTGGACGTCCAGCAGGTTGACTTCGCCGTCAAGATTCACGTCACCGAGAGGAGCGACGCAAACATAAGTAAGAAATGCGATGTCGCCAGCTTCATCATTTACCGGGTTATCGTTTTTGAATAGCTCGCCTCCGGGATATCCCGGATTGTCATTACCCGCAATTTCAAATCCATCTTCCATTGCACGAAATGCAACCGTAAAAACGTCTCCAGCTTGAAAATGGAGTTGTTCACCAGATATGTCCCACGTATACAAACGCGGATTCTCCAAGTCGGTTTCGGTTATGGTCAGTTGCTGCCCAAAGAGCGGAGTATCAAGTGGTGGATTACCACCGTCATATATTGAAAATTCAAATACACTCGGCAACAGATCGATGGATGCCATTTCAAACTGAAACTCGATTCCCAACAGTTGGCCGCTAAGTCCGGTTGTAACCGACTGGGACCAATCATCTGTAGCAAGTGCGAGAACGCCCGACGTGGAAAAAATCTGCCCCTGATCTTCAGTTCCATCGCCCCAAACAGCGTTGAAAGAACTTGCAGAGACGCAGAACATTGCGAACACAAATGTGATTTCACAGTTGAATTGTTTTATGTCATTTTACCTAATTTGTGATCAGACTCAGATTTACCGGTGATCTCAGCGATGCAAAAACGGGCATACTACCTCGCCAAAGTCAGTAACGAATTGGCCTTTCTGTCTCTAACAGGTTGACATCACCGAAGCGACGTAGGGGCTATGCACCCCAACAAGGAAAACACCAACGCCAAATCCATGTGCGCAAAATCCATCGATTTGTTGTTCATGATTTTCATTGGGTTGCTCCGGGTTCCTGGATGTCTTGTTTGCACGCACTGTTGTGACGTTCCGCGTCAGGGACTGCGGCGGCTACATCTCGTTGATTCTGTGTCGCGTTTTCATTTGTGGGTGCAAAATGGTGTTTAGTTCTCCCAGAAACTGATTTCGTCATCCAGTTTGACGCGCCACGATTCCACCTTGGCGTCGTAGCCGGCGTCTGGCTGAGCCTCGTGCCACGCACGATAAAACTCGACAACCCGTTTGATCGCCTCAGCGATTCGAGACGGACCTTCGCATCGATCGAGGGCAATTGGATTGTCGTAATGGTCATACAGTGGGAAACAGGGAGGGACACGCCACCGGTTTTCAGCCAGCCAGGAAACGCCGTCGAGCAACAGCGGTTCCGCCTCGGCAAATTTCTGCTGCCCCAGCAACGCCTGTCCCAACATCATCTTGGAGATGTACTGTTGTGACAGATCTCCGTAAATCGGATCATCGTGGTCCAGCAAGGGGCGGAGCAATGATTCTGCGTCTTGCCAACGACCAAGTTGAAGATAGATCGTTGCAGTTAAGTTAGCCACCAGGAGTACGCCGGCATTTCGTATCCCGAATTTGGTTTGCGCGACCTCCATCATCTGTTCCGACAGCCGCAATGCTGCATCCAGTTGACCGGACTTACCGTACGTGGCAATCAGTTGGCTTTGGGCCAGTCCCGTATGCGGGTGTACGACACCTTCAGAGCGAGCCAACTCGTTTGTCGTCGATTCCAGCAGCGTTAACGCTTCTTCAATCCGACCTGCTTCTCGGTAAGCCCCGCCCAAATGGCATTTAGCAAATAGCGTCTTGTAATGTTCCTCGCCCCAATATTCGGTTTCCCGGTCAACCAGATTGATCAACATGCTGATCGCCTTCTCCGGCTGACCCGTGATTGAATATGCCGTGGCAAGATCACAGATGCATGGTGATAGGTGGTGGCTGTTTTCACCCAGGGCCGCCTTCATCAGCGCCAAACATTGTTCAAAAACAGGGATGGCCTCATTCAGTTGGCCCGTTTTGTAATAAGCCCAGGCGAGATGAAACAGCCTGCGATGCTTCCAAACCTCGCTATCAGGTTGGGCATTTTCTTCAAACTGTTTGTCGACATCGGCGTCCACCAATTTTTGAAACAACGGCAGTGATCGATCCAGCCGACCGGCGTTGTTCAGCACCCAGGCAAATTGTGTCATGGTGTTGATGGTCCATGGATGATTGATGCCATGTTCGTTTTGGCAAATTTTGACGACCGATTCGAATATCTGAATCGCTTTGTCGTATCGACTGCTGTTCGCGTAATGCCAGGCCAGGCTGGTTAGTGCAAAAAACGCGTCTGGATGACTCGCACCCAGCTGTTCCCGATCGAACTCCATTAGCTTCTCAAGCAACGTCAGCCCCTGGTCAACGTCCCCGCATGACACGCAACTTTCGGCGTAGCGTAAGGTGCTCTTCAACGTCAGGGTATGATCGGCACCTAAAACGGTTTTCCGTTTTTCCATCGCCAATTCAAACAGTTTCTTTGACTGGTTCCATCGACCTGCTTCACGGTAAACCCAGGCGAGATGGTGAATGCTGACCAGTGTGTCCGGATGCTCCGGTCCCAATTTCGCAGATCGCAATTCCAATTGTTCTTCCAACAGTGCCGCCGATTTCTTGTACATCCCAAGTTCGCGAAAGACCTGTCCAAGAATGACCATGCTCCGCAAGCTATCTTTGTGATCGATGCCCAGCGTTTCTTTACGGACCCGCAGGACTTGCTGTAGCAGCCGGATTCCTTCTTCAGTGTGGCCTTTGTCGACGTAAACATCGCCGAGATATTGCAAACACAACAAGGTATTAACATCAGTTTCTCCATGCGAGTCTCTCAATCGTGGCAACGCATTCTCAAGATGTTTGGCCGCCTTAGTCAGCTCATTCTTTTGAGCGTATAAGGCTCCCAGCGAATATTCGGCTAGAATAGTCAGTTCGTGTTTGGCCCCAAATTCCCGAATGCAATCCGCAAAGAGCTCCTCCGCCAAGGCAATCGCGGCGTCCAGTTCGTTGGCAGCGGCCAATGCCGTCGCCAGGCTGAGCTGAGCTTTCAGCGTCCGGACATCAAAATCACCGTATGCTGTTCGATTCAGGTCGACCGAATGGCGCAGAAAGCTGACGGCGGCACCATACTCTCCTAGCGCTCGATAGTTGACACCAACAATCCAGCTCAAGTCGGCTTTGATGCCCGGCTCCAGGTCATCCCTTCGTTCCAGCTTTTCCGCTGCCCGGTCCAGCAAATCCTGGAATGTCGCCGTTTCGTCCAATTGGTAATCGCCGAATTCGTCAAGCCGTTCCCGACCATCGATTGTGGTCAAGGTCAACAAATCGTTCTTAATGAAATCTGCGATGGCTCGGGCGTAGTGATTCTCCTGCTGAGCCTCAAGGGTTTTCTGATCGGCGATTTCTTTTTGTTGGCGGATCAATACATTGCTGACAGCAAGGCCGATCGTCGCCAGCGACAGAACGACTAAAGTCGCAATCACGATTGGCTGATTTCGTCGGCTCCATTTGGTAACTCGCTGCATCAACGTGGGACGACGGGCAACGATCGGTTGATGTTGCAGAAAACGATTCAGATCATCGGCAAAGGATTGTGCATCCTGATAGCGCTCACCGGGATGCTTGCTGATTGCTTTCAATACGATCGTGTTCAAATCAACCGGAATCGATGGATTGAGTTTGCGAGGTTGGACGGGTTCGTCGAATGAAATCTGTCGAATCAACTCGGCTTTGTCATGGCCAGGCCACATTGGCTGCAGGGTCAGTAACTCATACAGCGTCACGCCGAGCGAATAGATGTCGGTCCGCTGGTCAACGGTAACCCTCCCGGCCAAGACCTGTTCGGGGCTCATATAACGCAGCGTGCCGAGGATGTCACCGGTCATGGTGACACCAGGCGCGGTTTCCATCCGGGCCAGCCCGAAATCCGTGATATACAAATTGCCCTGCGCATCGAGCAGCAAGTTGCCGGGCTTGATATCGCGATGCACAATGCCCTGCAGATGAGCATGCGCCAAGCCGTCACAGGCCTGAATCATCAGCCGAGCCACATTTTGAAAATACGTGCGATCGACCACCTGCCTGCTGATGGTTCGCGATTGACCGCGAGCCCGCGTTTCTTCGGCCCGAGTTTGCTCCTCGGTGTCTTCTGAAAAAGGGGGCTGGTCCGTCTGGTTCCTTTTGTGCATAGCACTCGAAGGGCCGTTTCGGCAAAAGGGGCCTGACCCCTTCTGCTCCACAACCTGCTGCAATGATTCGCCAGTCACCAGATCCTGTTGTTCTGCCCGCTGTTGCAATTCGCGAGTCACCACGGCCAGGCTTTGTCCGTCCACCAGTTGCATCGCGTAGTAGTGGATGCCCCGCTCTTCGCCGATCGAGTAAACCGCAACAATGTTGGGGTGCTGAAGCGTGGCCACGGCCGTGACTTCGTTTTTGAACCGCTGCAACGCTCGAGGGTCGATCAATGCGGCCAAGGGCAGCATCTTCACGGCCACGCGGCGGCGGATAGTCTGCTGCTGAGCTTCATAGACGACGCCCATCCCACCGCGACCGATTTCGCGTATCAGTTGAAAATCACCCAGAATCTGTAATTGTTCGGAGCCGGATGTGTCGCTATCCAACGGTTGGGGATCCGATGCTTGATCAAACGAAGCCAGGGCAACCAGTGTTGGATAAAGTTCGCGCAGCTGGCTGGCGTAGCCCGGATTTTCCCGGGCCAGGCGATCCATATCGATCTCTTCCCCGGCCTGGATCATGGCACAGAGTTGATCGACCAGAATGTCAAACTGGCCTGGTTCCGTCGTTCGGCGTTCGGAAATCACTTGGGCCCTCCGAGACAACGATTCAATTTCTGCAAGGCGCGGGTGATCCGCGATCTCGCGGCCGCCTGGGTGATGCCCAACGTGTCCGAAATTTCGCCGACGCTCAACTGTTCTGCACAACGCATCAGCAACAATTCCCGGTCGGCTGCAGAAAGCTTTGACAATGCGGCTTTTACCTGGTCCCGAAACTCCTTTTCCTGAAATTTCTGACTCGGCGAAGAATCGCGACTGACCAGTCGGTCGGCCAGATGCATGGCTGATCCATCGCTGATCAACGAACCCAACGGTTGCTCGCGTCCTACCGCGCGACGCTGAGCCAGGACGTGACGACGATGGATGTTGGTAAGCTCATTGTGGACAAATTGACGTAGCCACGGATAAAAGGCAATTGGTTGCTCTTCAAGGTAGGTGACCAGTCGCTCGGCCGCGCAGGTAAGAGCTTCCTGAAGAATGTCGGATGGATCGACCCGTGCCGACAACCGCGGATCGAGGTACACTCCGATCATCCGTTGAAGCCGACTGCGATGCCGTGTCAACAAAGACTGTTGAGCCTGGGAATCGCCTGCCATCGCCTTTTCGATCAGCTGATCTGTATCCAGATTGAACATTCCCATCATTTTCGCCTTTCAGAAGCAAGCCACGCAAATGAAACGGAACTTGTGCAGAAAATCCGTGAAAAATCAAGAAAAAAGACGAAAGGGATGCGTGCGACGTACAGGCAAGTTCGCCGATGTGACAAGAAATCGTCTGTTTTGCAGGGAAAAATCAAGCGGTTGGAGTTTCAAACAAGAATTGTTTGGCAGCGGGATTTGCATGACGACAGCGATCCCGAATTGTTGCCAATCCGGCTACATCAATTCTCGGCCCGGCCAAAGAACATCATGTGTTGCCAGGGCAGTCCGTCAAACTCGCGGACCAATCGGTAGCCGTTGGCCAGCAATTCCCGGTTGATCTGTTCCTTGCTCATCTTGTGCAGCGGCTTGATGGGAACGCTATCGTCTTCGGCACGAAATTCCACGAGCACGATCATGCCATCCGGTTTCAAGCTGCGTTTCATGGCCGCCAGCATCGGCTCCGGATGTGAGAATTCGTGATAGACATCGACCAGCAGAATCAGGTCGATCGATTCGATCGGCAATCGCGGATCGTGAAGGGAACCGAGGACGGGGATCACGTTGTCGATGCCCTGCTCTTCCATTCTTTCCCGTAACAGCTTCAACATGGTAGGTTGCACGTCAACGGCAAACACCTGGCCTCGATCCTGCAGCAGTTGGGCGATTTTCAGCGTATGGAATCCGTTCCCGCAGCCCATATCGCATACGGTCATACTGTTTTTCAGGCCCAGGTTGGCCAGCATCATACTGCATCGCTCTTCTCGTTCGCGCTCCTCGCGAATCAACCAGGGGGCACCAGCGTAGTGCATCGTCCGAGCGATTTCACGGCCCATGTACACATCCAGCGCCGGCGGGATTTTGCTGGGCCTGTCCGCGGTATCCGGGATACCCTTTTCCTGATTCCCAGATTCGGAGCCCGATACTGAATTACCTGCACTTGCCGACGCGGCATCTTCCGCCGTCGGCTGTTGAGCCCAACCGCTGTTCGAAAACACCCAGATAAAGGCGGACAGCCACAGCGTCCTTCGGATTGGAATTCGCAGAAATTCGGGATGAAGAGACATGTTGATCAATCCGTCACGGGTCGGGTGGACAAATCGGCTGGAGCTCCACGTGGCAGTCAACCGTCGGATGTGGAAACCCGCCAGCGGGAATGAAACATCCAGATCATGGCCATGAACAGTACGACATTCAGACTGATGGTAAAGGCGACGTAGCCCGCAAAGTACCGAATGGACTCGCGGGGATACCCCAGGAACCCCTTTGGCCGGCGAGACGATACCCACTCCGTTTCTCCATTCGAATCGGTGTCGGTATAGAGCGGGATCTGTATGGCGGCGGCAAACGGACTGGTGATCGTCGCGTACTGTACCCAGGGTGTGGCACGCGCGTAGGGAAAGTAATTGTTTGCGAACAGGCTGGTGGCGATCGGAACAACGTACAACGTCAGGATCACGCAGTAAGTCACCATCAGACTGACGCTGGTCCGATTGAACAAGGTTGAACAGAACAGGGCCAGTACCGCCGTGGTAACGCAGGTTAAAGCGAAAATGACCAGGTAGGCGATGACGGCAGGCAGGTTTTCCCAGTAGACCGGCACCATGATCAACGCCAACAGCAAGGGCCAGAGCAGAAATGAACTTAAGACACTGGACACCCTTAGCCCGGACAGCAGCTTGCCCCAGAGAATCTGCCAGGGGGTGATGGTCGTGGTCAGCAGCAGATCCAGCGTCTGACGTTCCCGTTCACTGGTCACACTGCCGGCGGAAAAAACGGGTCCCACCAGGATATTGAAAACACAGACGTAGATGATGTACCAGGCGGCCAGCGAGGGATAGATGTACAGGAAAAAGGCCATGAATGGGATGGCCAGGATCATGCTGATCTGAATGGCCAGCCGCAACATCAGTGTGCCCTGGCCAAAAATTTCACTCCGCATCTCCTTGTCGTACACCGGATTGGTATGGTCCGCCATCAACGTATCGCGTTTGGGCGGTGCAAACAGACGATCGGGAAACTGGTCGCTCTGAATGACCAGTCCGATCGCCTCGGCGGCCTCCTTTTCCAGGTCGACTACTTCGTTTCCTTCGCTGCCCACGTCGGGCGGGTACAGCATGCGGGCGCTGGTCGTGTAAAACAGCACAATCGACAAAGCAGCGGCCAGCCCCGGAATGACGGTTACCGCGATCTTGATTCGGGTGATACCAAAATCGCGAAGCGAATACCAGAACAGCACGCCCAGAATCGCCAAGGGTAAAATCAGCAGATAGGACACCACCAGCGAGGCACTGGTCCGCTTGAAGTAACTTCCGCAGGCAACGCTAATCATGCCAAACGCAATCACGCTGGAAATCAGTGCCAGATAGGCTGCCAATACCTCGTAGATGGAGACACCACCCAGCGGCAGGCAGAGCATGACGATCGGCAGCGAAGCGAAGATCAAAATCGCCAGGTGCGTCAACGCGGCGACCAGTTTACCCATCACGATCGCTTCCGGTCGCAAAGGGCTGGCCAGCAACATTTCGTACGTCTTCTTTTCCTTCTCGCCGGTCACTGCTCCCGCGGCGAAACTGGGGGCCATCAACGAAGCCAGGATATACTGGCCCAGAAAAAACAGGTTGATCAGTTGCTGAGTGGATTCCGGATTGCGTGAAAGATCAAGTTTCAGATTGTCGGCCGGCCAGGCAAAATAGACTACGGACGCCAGCAGGACCTGATACAGCAGCAGCAGAATGAATGCCCGAGGCATCCGCAGATTAACCAGCAGCTCTCGCTGTAAAACCGGGTTTTCAAAAAGATACATGGACGGTGGCTGTGGTAGCGACAGGCTCAGTAGGGACGCGGCGCGACTTTCGCCTGCACACGTGCCGGCAATCCCGCGATTCTGAGGAAGCCTTCCGCGTCATCCTGATTATAGGACCCACCCCCTTCCATGGTAGCGATGGCGGTATCGTACAGGCTGTTGGGGCTGGAGCGATGGACCACGGAAACGTTTCCCTTGTACAACCGTAACAGAACGCTGCCGGTGACCGGTTGCTGCGCTGTTTGAATGAATGGAAGCAGGGCATCCATTTTCGGACAGTACCAGTGACCGTAGTAGACCATTTCCGCAACCTCCGGCGCCAGTCGATCTCGCAGGTGCATCAAATCGCGATCCAGGGTCAGCTGTTCGATGTAATGATGCGCGTCGTACAGGACCGTCATCCCTGGTGCTTCGTAGACACCGCGACTCTTCATACCGACATACCGATTTTCCACCATGTCGATGCGGCCAACACCATGGCGGCCCGCTATCTGATTCAGCTGTTCAACGACTGCCAACGGCGAACCGGGTTGCCCGTTGACGGCGATCGGAACGCCGGACTCGAAATCGATCGCGACGTCTTCTGATTGATCGGGTGCTTCCTGAGGCGAGACCGTCATGCCAAATTCAACCAGATCGACACCGCACACTTCCAGATTCTCCAGCTCGCCCGCTTCGTAACTAATGTGCAGGCAGTTTTCGTCGCTGCTATAGGGTTTGGCTGCGGTTGCCTTGACCGGAATCCCTTTCTGCTGGCAGTAGTCAATCATCTCGCTGCGACCAGGGAAGGAGTCACGGAAGCGTTCATCTCGCCAGGGAGCGACGACTTGAATACCGGCGTCGAGTGCTTCGGCGGCCAATTGGAAGCGACATTGATCGTTTCCTTTACCGGTTGCCCCGTGGGCGAACGAATCCGCACCCACTTCCCGGGCGGTCTGCAGACAGGCTTTGGAAATCAGGGGCCGGGCGATCGAGGTTCCCAGCAAATAGGGGCCTTCGTATTTGGCCTGCCACTGCATGACGGGAAAAGCAAAATCACGGCACAGTTCTTCTCGTGCGTCGATAACGCGCGCGGTCACCGCTCCCGCCCCCTCGGCTTTCTTCAGAATTGCCCCGCGATCCTCGCACGGTTGTCCAAGATCAACATAGACTGCGTGGGTTTCGTATCCCTGGTCAATCAGCCAGCCAAGGATAACGGAAGTGTCCAATCCTCCCGAATAAGCCAACACACAACTGGGCATCTACCACCCTGCCTTTCGACGGTTTCTGACAAACATACAGGGCGGCCAACGGTCGCGAATCTGAACGATTCAATTTCCGCAATCGACCCGGTCTAGTCCTGACGAATCGTGGTCGACAACGGATCGACCGTCCTGTCCACCAACGTGCTGATGTACACGCATGTTGAAGATTGTAGTTGATCCGTGAATTGGATAACATCGGATCAAACAGCTGACGGTCGGCGGACCGGACTCAACGTATCCGGATGGGCAACCATTCGAGATGCCTTGATTTGAAATGGCCGGATAGGCAACCATTCCGGATTCGCTGAATGGACGTAGCCGGATTGGCAACCATTTGGGAAACCTGAAGTCTTACGACGCCAGCTGACTCGCACGTCAGTTTTGAAGCTCCACCCGCCGCATTGGATGCCGACATGATCAATCGAAATGAGCTGCAGGCTCTGGCCAGGAAATTCCGTGGTGGCCGCATCAGCATCAGTGAATTCACCAATCTCGTTCTGGGAGAAACGCCGACAGCGCCGGCGAGCGGGGCTGACGCAGCGACAATTCAGCTTCCCGAACGCCCGGACGATGGTCATAAGGGTGATTTTGGTCGCCTGCTGATGGTCGGTGGTTCGGCCAACATGCCGGGAGCAATTGCCCTGTCCGGCATGGCGGCTTTAAGAATCGGCGCCGGACTGGTGACGGTCTTGACCACGCGAGAGGCGCAGCCGGTGGTGGCTGGCTTTACGCCCTGCTTGATGACGGTAGGGGTCCCCTCGCACAACGGTCTGTTTTCCGAACCGGTACTGGTTGAATTGGCGGGACGAATCCATGACGTTGACGTCCTGGGCATCGGGCCGGGCATGGGGCGATGCTCCATCGGCCAGACCCTGGTGAGCGATGTATATCGAGAATGCCCGTTGCCGGTGGTGTTGGATGCCGACGCCCTGAACAACCTGGCGGACGCGAAGTTGAATTTGCGGCAACATGCTGGTCCAAGAGTGATTACGCCCCATCCCGGCGAATTCCGGAGAATGATCGGTGGCGAGATCCAGGTTCGAGAGCAACTGGAAGAGAGGGCGATTGCCTTGGCGGCCGAGAATGCGCTGGTGGTCGTTTTGAAAGGACAGCGGACGCTGGTCACCGACGGAAAACGGGAGTACCGTAACGGCAGCGGGAACGCCGGAATGGCGACCGCCGGTTCGGGAGACGTCTTGACGGGGATCATAACGGGTTTGATCGGGCAGAAAATGAAGCCATTCGAAGCGGCCAGGACCGGCTGCTATCTGCATGGAATGGCGGGCGATCGGTTTGCTGCGAATCGTGATTCTGCCAGCTTGATCGCGACGGATTTGATCGATGAGATTCCGCAGGTACTGGCTGCGATCAAGAATGGCGTTGGCGAGGTCTAAAGTGAGGATGCCTAGTTGGAAATTGGCGAGGTTTTCACTGGTTGCAAGGATTCGCCGGGCATTTGGTTTGAAAGTGATTAAAATCTATGGGTTTGCCAGACCGGTCGACTTCGCCGGATTGGCAGCTAATCGGGCATCCTGATTCGAGGTAGCCGGATTGGCAATCAATTCGGGAATTCCGGAATCGACGTAGCCGGATTGGCAACCATTCGGGAATCCCGAGGCCTTGCGACTATAGCGATTTAGCATCCAGTATTGAAGCTTCAATAACTTGGCAATAAGTCGTGGGCCACGGTTCATAGGAGTCGTTGCGACGAGTGACTGCAAATGATTTTCCATTCCGTTTTCCGTCATTTCAAAAACAAGGTCTCCGAATGATTCGCGTACCACGTAACCTGATAGCCGCGACTGCCGCATGGTCATGCGCCATTATTGCTGGTGGCTTGTATGCCCAGCCGATTGAATTGACTGTCAATTCGGCGGAATCCAGTATCACGTTCACGATTCTGGGCAACTCCGACAGTTCGTCATTGAGTGGGACGGGCATCATTGAGTTGACGCCACCTGGGGAACCATTTGAAACGGCCCAGATCCAGGCGCTGGAGTTGACTATCGCTGACGGTTTTTCGATCGGTTTTCTGGGCGGCCTGGTTTCCGCTTCCGCAGAACCGGGAGTGGTAAGCGTGACGCTGATCAATGTCGGACCGCCCGGCGTCGTGGACTCAGGCGGCCAGTTCGATCAACCGGGGAACGAAGCGGCGTTGGCGGGTTCCGTTGAAATTTTCGATCCCTTGAATCTGGCCGGTGGAACGGGCACGTTGCTGTTGGATGGTATTACCGGGCCGGTCGATATCATTGACGCCGCGGTGGACGCGAAGGGCATCGCCTTGACGGTCGGCGCGAACATCAATCTGGAATTGCCCGTCACGGACACGATCAACATCATTGTGGATGGGAGTGCCGTCTTGACCGGAAAATTGCCTCCACCGGTATTGGGGGACGTCAATTGTGATGGAGCGGTTGACCTGGACGATGTCGACCCCTTTGTCAAAGCGATTGCGTCGAGTACTTATCTGGACAAGGCCGACATCAACGGCGACTTGCTGGTGAATCTGCTGGATGTCGACCCGTTTGTAGCCATATTGGCCGGTCCTTGAATCGGGCGATAAATGCTAAACTAAGCCCCGTACGGAAAGTGTCGTCAGGGTTACCCTCGCGGTGGCAAGCCATTCCCGTTCTGGCGTCTCTAAAAGGGCTAAGTGCAGGATGGCCCTGAAATGGCTGGTGGCGGTTTCAGAATGCACGCCACGTTGTGGTCGTTTTCGCTCTCTCGAAGCTCCGTCAGACGTCGACTGGGAAACCCCAAAAAAGGTTGGAAAACAGGACAGAATTTTGTGTCTGGGATTTGTTATCAATATGACATTGTCGTGGTCGGAGCGGGCCATGCTGGCACCGAGGCGGCGGCCGCCGCGGCCCGCATGGGGGCCAAAGTTGCGTTGCTGACCACCAACTTGGACACCGTCGGCCAGATGAGTTGTAATCCGGCGATTGGCGGCGTAGCCAAGGGGCACATCGTCCGCGAAATCGACGCCCTGGGCGGTCTCATGGCTCAGGCGATCGACGCTACCGGTATCCAGTTTCGAATGCTGAATCTGCGAAAAGGCCCGGCGATGCACAGCCCGCGGGCCCAGGCGGACAAAAAGGCATATCAGAATTGGGTCAAGGCCTACATCGAGCGGCAGGATGGTCTTGATTTGCGACAGGAAGTCGTCACCGATCTGGTAACCAGCGCGGACGGCCGTCAGATCACTGGGGTTCGTGTCGGCGGCGATGCGGAATACCGGGCCCCGGCAGTGATTCTGACCACCGGAACTTTTCTTTCCGCGATCATGCATACGGGAGAATCGAAGTCGGCTGGCGGGCGAGCCGGCGAGGGTACGACCTCAGGGATCAGTGGGGCTCTGAATCGTCTCGGGTTTCGGTTGCAGCGATTCAAGACGGGTACACCACCCAGGCTGAATGCCAGAACCATTGATTTTGAGCAGGCGGAAATCCAACCGGGGGATCAACCACCCCAACCGTTTTCGTTTCTTAACGACCGTATTGCCACCACGCAGATTCCCTGCTGGATTACCTACACGAATCCCGACGTCCACGAACTCATTCAAAAGCACCTGCATCGGGCGCCGATGTACAGCGGACAGATTGATGGCCAAGGGCCGCGCTACTGCCCGTCCATTGAAGACAAGATCGTGCGATTTGCGGACAAGCAACGACATCAGCTATTCCTGGAGCCGGAAGGTCGCGAAACGCAGGAAGTGTACGTCAATGGCGTATCGACCAGTCTGCCCCGGGACGTCCAGGATCAGATTTTCAAGTTGATCCCCGGACTGGAAAAGGCACAAATCATGCGGTACGGCTATGCGGTCGAATATGACTTCTGCCCTCCCGATCAGCTTCGTGCCACACTGGAAACCAAAACGATCGATGGGCTTTTCTTCGCGGGGCAGATCAACGGAACGACTGGTTACGAAGAAGCGGCGGCCCAGGGCCTGGTGGCGGGCACCAACGCCGCCCGCAAACTTCAGCGGGCATCCAGCTTGATTCTGACACGCGACCAGGCTTATATCGGTGTCCTGATCGATGACCTGGTGACCTGCAGCGTGGATGAACCCTACCGCATGTTCACCAGTCGGGCCGAATATCGTCTGTTGTTACGTCAGGATAATGCCGACCGTCGCCTGACGGAGCTGGCTGGCAAGATGGGGCTGGTCGATTTCGTTCGCACCGAACGATTGCGGCGGAAGGAAGCAGAGATCGCCGAAACGCTTCAGTTGTTGAACAATAGCCGCCACGACGGGGTAACCCTGGAAAAATTACTGCGACGACCGGAAACCACCTGGTCAGAACTGACCGAGTTGCAACCGGGGCTGCAAAACGTTGACGATGGAGTACGACAACAGGTCATCTACGACACCCGTTATTCCGGCTACATTCAACGACAAAACGTCGCCATCGACCGGCAGCGACGCCAGGCGGCCAGACGTATTCCCGAAAACTTCGATTACGCCAGCCTGTCCCACCTGCGTGCCGAAGCCAAGGAAAAACTGACTCGTTTTCGGCCCATCAATCTTGATCAGGCGGGACGAATCAGTGGCATCACACCAGCCGATATCGCTCAATTGATGCTGCATATCGAAAGACGGTAAGCGGAATCGATGGCCGCCGTGGTGTCGTGTGGGAATCAGGTCCGGCAAACCGGCGATCGGTCGCGTGTATCGTCCCGGTGTGGCGTTTTTTGTTCCCAGCGATCGGAAAATGAGTGCGGCACACGCTACACTTCCGCGCGACTGGCACTAACGATCAACCGTCGAATCGTCGGCTTCTGATGTGTTTTCGGCCAGGCGATCAACCGGTTCCGATGTCTCTTCCGATTCATTTTGCAAATCTTCGTAAGCCGCCAGGATCTGCTCGTCGCCACTGACATCTTCGCTGTCCTTCAGTTTACGGCCAGCAAATCGAAAACCTTCGTAAATGGATCCCTTCTGAAATGGTCCGGCGCCCAGAACCCAGGTGTTGCTGCTGGTGCTTTCGGATTTCTTGATGCCTGATTTCCAGAGCGCGATTTTCGAGTCGCGTTCGTAAGCGAATAAGACGATCTTGGCAATTCCCAATTGTTCGTCGCTGCGACCGAACGAGATTTCCGGAATGGCTGGTACGACCGGTGAACTGGCAAACGCCGCGGCGGCTGTCGTGATTTGCCCCATTTGAGTAATTCCGTAGGTCACTTCATGACCATCCGTACCCAACGCGCCAACTCTGGGTTCGATCACAATGCGGGCGTCCTTGCTTTCTTCGTGAACCCGGCAACCGGCAGCGGACAGTTCTTGCCGGATCGAGCTGATGATGTAATCGGCATTGGCAAAGCCGCTACCCTTCACGCCTTTCAGGTACTGCGTATCCAGAAAAACATCCTGATCGGCGAGGTACGAAAAATCGATCTCCGAAACCGCCTGGTCAATGGCATCCGAGATCAGCAATTGTTCCGTTGCCATCCGCTGCGTCGTGGTTCCACAACCGGGCAGGAAGATACAGACCCAGATCCACACCGCAGCGACTGCGGAGCGTACGTAACAAGAGCGTACCGTGGTCGGGTTCATTGAGGTTTGGGTATGAGGCCAACAATACAAAGGCGGCAGACTATAGCGAAAAAGCGAAGGCAACAGAAACGCCGGTTGCCGCAGATTCACGGAAAAGATGCAGATTCGTCCTCGGAACAAAAAGCAAGTGAAGAATTGTAAAAATTCGTTCGTTATCGGCTGAGCGTCGCCGTAAGATGTTAAATTGAAAAGGTTTAAGTAGAATACATCAATCTTGACCGATTTCAGGGGATGGCTATAATTCGGTCGCGCTGGCAAGGTTGGCAATCCTGGAAGAAGTGGTTGTTATTGCTAATTGAAGCGCCGCAGAGGTTTATGGCTGTTCGGGGGCTATCGGCAGTTTCTGAAGTCTTGGACAGCTGCGATCGACAGAGATTCCAGAGATTCGACTAAATTCCTGTTCGTTCAAACATCAATCGGTTAAAGCGTGTCTGTTTTCAAACTGGTTCAGTGTCACGATTAGATCTTTGGGTAAGGGCACGGGAGTCAATTGTGCGAAGCACGTTAAAGTCCCTACGGTCAATTGACTCCCGTCCCCTGGAATCCCCATCTTCCAGTTGTGACACGGCGCGAATGAGCGGGCATCCAGACAACACGTCAAACCAACCTAGGGAGAGGATGGTTAAATGAATACCAAGACTGTCTTTACTACCGGCGAAGCCGCAAAGATCTGCAAGGTCAGCCAGCAAACGATCATTCGCTGTTTTGATAATGGCACATTGAAAGGCTTTCGCGTCCCCGGCAGCCGTTTTCGTCGGATCCCTCGTGATCAGTTATATGCCTTCATGAAGGAAAACGGGATTCCTACCGATGCGTTGGAGGATGGCAAGCGAAAGGTCTTGATCGTGGATGACGATGAAGATCTGGTTGAATTGATGGTGGACGTTTTTGTCCGCGACGGCCGGTTTGATTACAAGACCGCCAATAACGGATTCGATGCAGGCATGCTGGTCAAGGAGTTTCGACCGGACCTGGTGGTGCTGGACGTCATGCTGCCCGACATCAACGGCAAAGAAGTTTGTCAGCGAGTTCGCAGCGACCCGACCATGTCATCCGTCAAGATCGTTTGCATCTCCGGTATGGTTGAGCAGGATAAGATTGCTGACCTGCGGTTGGCGGGTGCTGACGACTTCATGAATAAGCCATTTGCAGTCGATCAGTTGCTTGACCGCTGTTGCGAAATGCTGGAAATGGATAAAGCGGCAACCGGCACGTGATCCGTTGGGGCGGCTGGCGTCAACATCGGTTCAGGTGGGAGCATTCGGTTCGTTGTTGAAATCGTTCGACTTTGGAAATCGACTTGAAGCCGTCGGATAGTCAGGCCGGGTAGCACGCTGAATCATGCTTGTACCATAATGCAGGCTTTGGAATAAATGGTGGAGTCAACTTTCCGCGTTGCAACCACCAATGGTCGTGGCAACATGTTGTATCTGCCGGCAATCGAATTCCAGGAACGATTGCTTCGGCTGCCGTGTCCTGATCGTCTGGTACTGGAGCTGTGTGCGGCGAATTCGGGGTGCGGGCAAGACTCAGGCGATGGTCAACGGGTCCTGATGGCCTGTCCATCGCTGCTGGTTTACGCGCTGTACAAGTACTGGTGCGATCAAGGTCGTGCCGCCGCCAGTCGGACGGAATTGACGACTTGGTTAAGCCACCATCGGTTTGGTGAATTCCTGGATGATGACGACGCTTTTGAGCCCACGGACGCATTGGATTTGAATCAGCTGCATCGCCTTCAGCGATGGTTGTTGAAACCGAACCGCAAACGACTGAAGAAACTTCTGCATCGTTTGACTGCGGAAAAATCCAGGCTGCTTGCCAGGCTTGTCGAGTCGGTTTTGTCGCGTTCCCTGGAAGATGAACTGACTGCGTCGGCACCCGCGGATCCGGATCAGCTGGAGAGCCAGTTACGTTCTTGGAGCGACCAGGCGGATCGCCGGCTACCGATCAAATCGGTCTGGCGATTGGCTGAGGAATTGTGCCAGTTGCGGACGGATTTTGCCCGGCAATTGCAGCGGGAAAAACTGGATGCGATGAAGCAATTGGCCTACGGAGCCAGTCACGAGATTAACAATCCGCTGGCCAATATCGCAACCCGCGCTCAAACGCTGATGGCGGATGAGACGTCAGCCGAGCGTCGGAACAAGCTGGCCGTGGTCTACGCCCAGGCCATGAGGGCTCACGAAATGATTTCCGACATGATGCTGTTTGCGCGACCGCCACGGCTGGAGCCAGCGCCGGTTGAGCCGTCGGTGTTGATTCGCCAGGTCGCCGGCGAATTACAGCCGGAATTGAGTGCGGTTGGTATCAACGTCGTGATTCGACAATATCCGGATGTGCCGATCTTCGACATCGACGCCACGCAGTTTTCCGTGGCGATCAAGGCGTTACTGCAGAATTGCATCGACGCCATGGAAACGTCGGGTGAGATTCGCGTACAGATCTGGCGCTGCGCTGAAGACTGCGTGGCCGTGGCGGTAACCGATAGCGGGCCCGGAGTGGATCCGGAAATGGCGAGTCAGATTTTTGACCCGTTTTTTTCCGGACGCGAGGCGGGTCGCGGATTGGGTTTCGGCTTGAGCAAAGCTTGGCGGATTATCCAGCTGCACGGCGGCGATATCGAACTGGATAACGCTTGGACCGATGGTGCCCGATTTGTCATCACCCTGCCCTTGCGGCAGATCGAATCCCGGGATGCGGCCAGTCAACCGATTGACAAGGTACAAGCAGCATGAAGAATGCGACGCGTGGGATCGCCGTCGGCGTTCCGGGTATCTTGAAACTGCGATCGGACCTGTTTCCGGTTGGTTGAAATTGGTTGAAGCACGACCAGGAAATTCATGAAACGGCCAGTTCATGCGCGATGCATCCTCGGGTGAAGTGGCTGCCGCACAGCCGGAAAAGCGGATTCCGTTGTGGGTCGCATTGTTTCCCATCCTGATTCTGATTGCGCTCCTGACCGCCAACGTCTATTTCTATCAGGCGGATTCTTCGTACGGTCCCAATCAGATTGCGTTGCTGATTGCGGCCGCGACGGCTGGAGCGCTAGGAGCGATGCGGGGAATTTCGATCCATACCATGATGGACGGGATTCAGACCAGCATCGGATCGGCGGTCAAAGCGATGTTGATACTGCTGTTGATCGGTTCCCTGACCGGCACCTGGCTGATCAGCGGTATCGTCCCGGCCATGATCTATTACGGTCTGGGTTTGTTGAGCTCCGAGATCTTCCTGTTTGCGGCGGCGGTCATTTGTGCGGTCGTATCGGTCGTCACGGGCAGCTCGTGGTCGACGGTTGCGACCGTGGGGATTGCGCTACTGGGCATCGGAACCGCCCTTGGCGTTTACGAAGGTCTGATCGCCGGGGCGATCATCTCCGGTGCCTATTTCGGTGATAAGATCTCACCGCTCTCGGATACGACCAATCTGGCCGCGGCGATGGCTGGTACGGAACTGGCGACGCACATTCGCTATTTGCTGTGGACGACCGTCCCCAGTTTCCTGATCGCGCTGGCGGTATTCTGGATCACGGGCATGACTTCGGAACCGGAGCAGCTGATTTCGAATCACGAATTGTTGAAGGAGCAGATTGCGACCCGCTTCAATCTGAATCCGTTGATTTTCACCGTGCCGCTGGTCGTATTGGCCATGGTGGTGATGAAAGCCGACGCGCTGGTGGCGTTATTCGTTGGTGCGGTAGGTGGTGGTATCATGGCGATCGCCCTGCAACCGGACGTGGTCCGGGAGGTGTCGGGTTTACCCGTTGCCGATGTTCAGGCGGCCGATGATCAGGATCTGCAAACGCAACCCACCAGGCAGACACCCTACTATCAACACGCCTACGTGGCCTTTATCAACGCCATGTCCATCGAGACCTCCTTGATCGGTGACCAACGTCTGGCCGAACTGGATGCACGAGCGGAATCGTTGCAGTCGGCGATCGACAGTCAAACGAAGGACAAGACGCAGGATCAGTCGTCGGCCGCTCAACTTCAATTGGAACTGAATCAGGTCCAGGCCGAGGTCACGGCGTCGGATCTGTTGAAAGGAAAAGGGATGGTGGGCATGCTGAACACCATCTGGCTGATTCTGGCGGCCATGTGTTTTGGTGGCGTGATGGAAACCTGTGGAATGTTGCTCCGTCTGACCCAGCCTCTCGTCAAATTCGCACAATCAACAGGCGCGTTGGTAACCACAACGGCTGGCAGTTGCCTGGTGGTCAATATCACCGCGTCCGATCAGTATCTGGCGATTGTGGTACCCGGCCGGATGTTCCGCGAAACGTACCGCGAACGAAATCTGGCACCCCAGAATCTGAGTCGAACGCTGGAGGATGCCGGTACGGTGACCTCGGTACTGGTCCCCTGGAATACCTGCGGGGCAACCCAACAGGCCGTTCTGGGAATATCCGTTCTGACCTTCGCTCCGTACTGCGTTTTCAATTATGTCAGCCCTCTGATGACCATGCTGTTTGCCTGGTTGGGAATCAAAATTGCCAAACTTTCTGAAGATCCGGGCGAAAGCAAATCCGATTTCTGATCCGTCGCGGCGCGGCAGACGCGCATCTTCCTGGCCTGCGTGTCCTGCCCGGAGACCCGGAGATCCAAGACATTCAGACTTTGGGACAGGAAAATTCCCGATCCAGGTAGTCTGCGTAAGCATTGGCCATAGCTTCGGTTAGTTCAATGTTCTGCAAGGCCCCGATTCCAGATCACCAAGTCGGGCACTTCCAGGTGCGTTGGTCGCGTTAGCTCAGCGGTAAGGATGGGATTTGAGCGACGCCGATAATTTGATAGATGGATTCACGATCGGTCGTTTTCGGCTGGTTGGTTAAGCCAGGTCGAAAGCAGCATCGTAATTCGGTATGTCTTGACTCGTTTGGCCCCCTTGGATTGAGTAAAAAAATCGTGCGTTCTCCATGGTCTCGGATGTTGTTGTTGGTCTTGTCGTTCGTTAGCGTGCCAAGCCTGCTGGCTCAGAATCGAAGCGCGGAATTTATCGAATCCACTTCTCCTCTGCCCGGCGGTGGTCGAGTGATCAGCCGTTCCGCCCCCGACGCCAGCGTGCAAACGGTAACCACCGGTGAAGCAACGGTAAACGGCCACACCCCCGCGGTGCCAAACCGTAATGCCAATTTGGTACCGGGTTCGAGTTATCAATCGGGACCGCAAAGTCCGGTGGTCAGCGGTGGCGTGTACCAGCCATATCCTGCAACCAATCCTTATCCAACTTCGTATGCCAGTTCAATCGCGCAGCCACGTTCCGTTGTATTACACCCACCGATTCGGGCAACGGCACCCCAGACGAACAGCATTCCCTATCAGATACCAACATTGGGCATCACCAACACGATCACCAATCGAGAAAATAAATCGTTTACTGCCTGTCCCTGTAATGCGCAAAGCGCGCTGCGGCCTCCGGTAACCAGCAGTGCCGCGATACCGGTACAAACGCCGCCAACGTCGCCTCCCGCAGGAGTCGCTCAATGCCCGGATCCGTGTTCACCGAGCTTTGTCGGTGCCCAACGAAGAAGCTGGTTTGGGCCGGCCAATGACCCCCAGTTGGCAATCCAGCCCAATGGTTGCTACTATCCCCCCGTTGAAGCCACAGGCGCGTATCAACCGGTATTCCGGATGGCCAATCTGCCGCCCGGTGTTTATGTCGGTGAGGGCATGTTTGGCAAGCCGCAAACCTATCGCGATGGCCAACCGGTTCGCAATCTGTTCCGGTTCGTTATTCCCTGATCGTAACCGACGAGGTTCCCATCGTCTTGGTTTCCTGACGTCCGCCAATAATAACGCTGGCGTTCAAAACGGCTCAAACCAAGACAGTTTCGTCACCACCAACGAGTCACTACCCGCTTTCAAGTGGTAAAAACAGCGGTCTTAGCTTCGGGGCAAAAAAGCTGTTTTATTTGCTAGTGTCAGAAGGCGTTGTCGGAAAAACCCGCGTCACGCCGCAGGAACTGGTTGTTTTCCTTGGATACTGATGCCGATTGACGTGCCGGATAGAACGAGAAGCAAACGAAGTGTAGTTCACAGAACGCTCACCCGGATAGGAACTTGCCGACTGGTACGGCGGTGCGTAGCGAGAGCCTGAATGACTCCCGCTACGATGCACACCGATATCATTCAGGTCTTACTCATCTGCGTCGTCCCAGATCAATTCGTCCCAGCTTCTGGAACACAAATGGAATGGCCGTTAGATCCCCGTTAGGATCGTAAGGATCCGTTACGGCCGTAGAAATGATGTTGTTATTGGGAACCGCCGCTGCTCTTCGAAAACGCTTGGTACCGCCCTGGATCTCCCATTCATCGATAATTGTAGTTACCACGTTGCCGTCCGAGTCGGGTTCGCTCGTCTGAAACAAAAGGATACCGACGCGATGTAGTTCCAATGTGGATCCGTCGGATGCTACCTGGATATCCACTCCCTCCGTATCTACCGCATACGTCAAGCGGCCGAAATGCAACCCACGAGCCTCGCCCGCAGCTGTAAAGAATTCCAGGTTCCCCAAGCCGGTTCCGTTCACGCGATAGGGAACCACTTGCGCGTCCGTTTGCTGGGTCAACAAGGCGATCGCCACCAATAAGGAAAGTTTGGTCATCAAAGCAATACTTTTCTGGATTGTCGTAAGCATGGTATGCAACTCCTTCATCAAGTCTCTACAAGGGAATGGAATGTCGAACGGATCGAATCTTCACGTGTTGGTTACGGATATTGGCCGGTACCACCGAAAACTCTCTCCCGCTTCTGCATACCAATGCGATTTCTCGCTGGGTCGGGTATCAAACTTTCTGGCAATTTTTTGTGTTTTTCGGCGGCGGCCTGAGTCTGCTGCGTGAATCGATCATTCAGATCGACTACGATACGCAGGATCTGCCTTATCTTCACAAACCATGTCCGACGTCACCGACATCCTGCATCTGATCGATAAAGGCCAGACAGGTAAATCCGAACAGCTGCTATCCCTGGTCTACCAGGAGCTGAGACAGTTGGCGGCCAACTGGATGGCGCTTGAAACACCCGGACACACGCTGCAACCGACGGCGCTGGTTCACGAGGCCTTTTTGCGATTGGTGCGTGACAATCAGGATCTGCAATGGGATAGCAAGGGCCATTTCTTCGTGGCGGCGGCGACGGCCATGCGGCGAATATTGATTGAAAACGCCCGACGCAAGAAGCGCATCAAGAACGGCGGTGATTTTCAACGGGCGTTTTTGGATAGCGTTCAAATCGGCGTTCCCGTCGATCAGCTCGATCTGTTGTCACTGGATGACGCGTTATCGGAATTCGAAGTCGAATATCCGCGGAAGGCAGAGGTCATACGACTTCGTTTCTTCGCCGGACTGACCCACGAAGAAACGGCCCAGATACTCGGCCTGTCGGTGATCACCGTCAAACGCTATTGGCGGTTCGCCCGAGCCTGGTTGTACCGCAGGATGAACTACTGATTTAGCAATCTGCTACGGAGTCGACATGAGCAACGAGCCGGTTAGCAAGGAACAGATTTTCAACCTCGCCGCGGAAATCCAGGATGCGGACCAGCAACAGCAATTGTTGGACGACCTGTGCGGCCACGATGTTCATCTTCGCGCGGAAATCGAAGACCTATTGTCCCAGGATGCCAAGCTGGGGGATTTCCTGGAGCCGCCCAATGAAAACAGGACCGGGCCCAATGTCGACACGGTCAACCTCGATCCTGATGACACCCTGAGCGGATCGACGATTGGCAATTATCAGATTCAGGAAGTCATCGGCCGGGGCGGCATGGGTGCCGTCTATCTGGCCCGGCAGTCTCAGCCGATCAAGCGCAACGTCGCCCTGAAGGTAATTCGCGCCGGTTTGGACTCACGCAACGTGCTGGCCCGCTTCGCCGCCGAACGGCAGGCGCTGGCCCTGATGAACCATCCCAACATCGCCCGAATCATCGACGTGGGCACCACCGACGGCGGTCAGCCGTGGTTTGCCATGGAACTGGTCCAGGGACCACCGATCACCAGATACTGTGATGACAACCGTTTGTCGATTGAAGATCGGCTGAAACTGTTTGTCGATGTCTGCAGCGGCGTACAGCATGCGCATCAGAAGGGGATTATCCACCGTGACCTGAAGCCGTCCAACATCCTGGTGGCCCACTTCGATGGCCAGCCGGTGCCGAAGGTGATCGACTTTGGACTGGCCAAGGCCCTGGAAAGCACACAGCAGCTGACCGAAGAATCGCTGCATACGCAGATCGGACAGATCGTGGGGACGTTACGGTACATGAGTCCCGAACAGGCCACGCTGGACCTGGTCGATATCGACACACGGACGGACATCTATTCGCTGGGCGTGGTGCTGTACGAACTGTTGACCGGCAGCACGCCGCTGGACGACGACACGCTCAGCCATAAATCGGTATTGGAAGTGCTGGAAATGATCCGGGTAGAAGACCCGGTTAAACCCAGCCGGCGGTTTTCGAGCAGCGGCGATCGGGCCGCCGAAATTACCAAACAGCGTCGCACGGATAGCAGCAGCTTGAACCGCATCCTGACCGGCGACCTGGACTGGGTGGTCACCAAGGCGCTGGAAAAAGACCGATCGCGGCGTTACGAGACGGCGGCCGGGCTGGCGCGCGATGTTCAACGTTATCTCGCGGAAGAAATGGTGGAGGCGCGCCCGCCGAGCACAGGGTATCGGGTGATGAAGCTGGTACGGCGGTACAAGGTGCAAGTGATTGCGGCAAGTCTGGTGCTCGTCGCTTTGCTCGCCGGTGTTTTCGGTACCTCCATTGGTCTCTATCGTGCCGAAAAATCGCGTATTGCCGAGGTCAAAGAGCGCAAACGCGCACAGAAAAAAACGCGTGAGGCTGAAGAAGAGCGGAATAAGGCGTACGCTGCGACCGAACGCGAGCGCGATGCCCTCATTGCCGTTGAAGCAGCCAAAGCGGAAACCGACAAAGCGCTGGTCACAGCAAGAAAAAACGAAAACTCGGCTAATCGCCTACGCGAAAAGACTGAGCAACTTCTCGAGGCGGCTGAGCAAAGCGCCTATGTCGGTGAAATCGTTTCGGCTCAGTTTGCTTTGGATAACGGTGGGCTGTTGGTTCCAGAGTTGTATGATGCGCGTTGGGACTTGCGCGGATGGGAGCATAATTACCTCACAGGCAGAACGACCGCTAACAGCTTCGCCTTGCTGAATCATAGCAGTCGCACCACGTCAATCGAGATCAATGCCAGGGGTGATCGAGTTGCTGTTGGAGGAGCCGACGGCAAGATCAAAATCTGGCAACTTCAAAAGTCGAGTGATTCGATTCTGTTAAAGACGATCGACGCGCACGAAAAGACTGTCTCCAGCCTCGCTTTCACGCCGGATAGTGGTCGATTGGTCAGCGGTGGCTACGATCGATTGATCAGGATCTGGAACGTTGATTCAGGCGAAGAGTTATTGACGCTTGCCGGCCACGAAAACCGAATTCGTTCGTTGAGCATTTGCAACGGCGGAGCGAAAATTGTCAGCGGAAGCGGCGATCAGACCGTGAGAGTTTGGGATGTGGATACGGGTGCCGAGCTGCTCAAATTGGAAGGCCATAAGGGTGAGGTTCGCAGCGTCGCCAGCAGTGCCGACGGTAGAGTCCTGGCCAGCGCAAGCGCCGACGGCACGATCAAATTGTGGAACACCACAACGGGAAAACTAATTCGTACGATTCGCGGTCACGAAGCTGCCGTTGCGTCCGTTGACCTGGACTCGCAGGGAAAGCAATTGATCAGCGGTAGCTGGGACAAATCGGTCAAGCTCTGGGATGTCGCTGACGGGACCCTAATCCGTGCTTTTTCCGGCCACACCAACATGGTCATGGCCGTCGCCTTTATGGGCGACGATCTACGTCTTGTCAGTGCGGGCTGGGACGGGACCTTGCGATTCTGGAATCTGTTTAGTGGGGAGGAACTCGAGTCGATTGATGTGGGCGATGCGGCAGTCGACCTCTCCGCCAATAACGCAACCAATTTGGTGGCGGTCGCCGAATGGAACTCGCAAACCGGGGTCTATGCCCCGGATTCTCAGGATCCTGTTTTTCGCGGACACCAGAAGGCGTTGGCAGGAGTCGCCATCAGCCCTAACGATCGGGAGGTCGCCTCGGTGGACAGTTCTGGGAAGGTGAAGATCTGGGATCTGGCTACCCGCCAGGAGTTGCAAGAGTTCCAGATGGCAGCGACCCCCGTTGGCTTCCTGGCATTCAGTCCTGATGGCAAGCAGGTTTACACCAGCGATTTGCGCAACGTCGTGAGCGTTTGGAGTCGGGAAGACGGAAAACTGATCAAAGAGTCTCCTGGACTTTGCGTCAGTCCCGACGGTCGTTTTGTGGCTGGACACATTGATGGCCACATCCGGCTCTTCGATTTGGAGTCCTTGAGGCAACGTTGGGCAACTCCATTCGAGCTGGAATTCCCGCAGGGAGCGCCAAGAATTGCTTTCTCGGCCGACGGCAAAAAGGTGGCTTTGGGTCAGGTGGTCATTCCTGTTTTGGACGTTTCAACCGGCAAGGAGATCTATCGGGTCAACAACTTTGATGCTTGCGCCTGCATCAAATTCGATCCATCCGGTCAGCGACTGCTGTCCGTTGGAGAAGGAACCCTAATGCGAGTCTGGAATGGTCAAACCGGGGCGTCATTAGTCTCAGTGCCGACCTCCGCCGTCGAAATCGAGTTTAATCCGTCGGGGGATCGCATTTTCCTAGGTACATCGGCGAGCGGCCGCGGCATCATCGAAGTTTGGAATGCTGAATCGTATGTCCGATTAGTTCGTCTCAGAAAACACGGGGCGACGATTAGTGGTCTTGATTTGACCAGTGACGGCAAGTTTCTTGTATCTTCGAGCCACGATCACGATGTCCGTGTTTGGGACGGAACCAAAACGCTCTCGCTTACGACGTCCCATCGACATGCCAACGTCATTACCGGTGTAGCATCCAGTTGGGAGGCTCCACGCATCGTGACAGCTGGGTGGGGCGGAAAAGTGCATGTGTTCGATGCCTTGAAGGGCCGAATGATCCTGAGTTTCAACGAGCACGGTTGTCCAGTGATCGGAGTCACGATCAGTGAGGACGGAAAAGTAGTTGTCTCGCGAGGTCTTGATGGCCACGTACTGTTCTGGGATGCCAGCACCGGCAGTATTTTCGATTCACTGCAACTACCTGACGGAACTGACGACGATGCGACGCCTCGCATGGGGCGACTTGCGATCTCTCGCGACCACAAAAAGCTTTTGTGCAGCCATCATGATGAACGTGTGACGCTTTGGGATCTGGGCCAATCTCGAGATAAGCCCGTCCTTGAAAAGAGGATTGGACGTGTGACGTCACTCGACCTCTCGGGCGATGGTCAGCTCATTGCCGTCGCGGATACCGACTTCAACGTCCAACTCATCCAAGTAGTCGACGCATCGACCGTCGTCGAATTTAATGAACACACCAGTCTTGTGATGGATCTGGAGTTCGACGAAAAACCGACGCATCTGGCCAGTATTTCTATCAACGGTCGATTGGTGACTTGGGATTTAGAAAAAGAGACGATCGCACACGTTTACTCTTGCAATAATTCGCAATCCGCGGCAAAAAGAATTGCTGAGGCTTCGCTGACCACTGACGTCTCAAGCGACTTGGCAAATTATTGCATCCAGTTCGGAAGCGAGGGCTACGAAGTCGTGGAGGTGGCATTGGGAAGTCTTAGGTTCGGCAAAGTGGAATTCGAATCGATCATAAAGGAAATGGCCAAGAACACCGCTGACTAGAGTCCGCCTGCATAAGGAGGTGGATTCGCACTGCGGTAGCCGGTGCTAGGCGAAGTTAGACAGTGTCCAACGTGAAAAATGACCCACGCTCGAAGACTTGGCCACCAAACACGCAAGTACTGGATGAAAAGGGTACACAGTTCATTGATTGTGTCGGTACCTTTGTCGCAGCATTCAGAACGACCTTGGAATGCATTCATTTGCCCACTCGACAGCAGCGGAATCTCCTTCCGCAGTCGACTCAGTCTAAGATCCTACCTGAGTCTACGAGCCTATTCTTCATCGCCAACCTGACATGCTTCTGTCAGAAACGTGTCGCAACCCATCGACCGTACCGATTCCTTGTTATCGGCCGTTGAAGCTGGTTGGTTGACGATGAACGAAGTCAACCCAGGCTCCCGGCGTTTCAAGTACGATAACCTGACCAGTTCTACCGGTCTGTATTTGAGTTTTGGCCGCAATCCATGACGGAGTTTTCAATCGTCTCCATGACTTATGGGTGCGTAGGCACATCGCCAGAAGCCCTGGCGAGACCATTGGAGGGATCGAAAAAATGTCGCCACGGCGCCGGTTGTCGCTGGCGCTGGATCTCAGCGAAGAAGTTCGCAGGATGGCTTTCGATGCTATCCGACGGGGCACCCGGAACTCGATGAACGTGGATTGAGATTGCGGTTCGTCGAGATCACCTACGGACGCACGCTGGCCGATGCCATTGCTCGGGTTGCCGAGACACCAACTTTTTCAGTCTGGTCCGACTTTCAAACCGGGGAGGATGCGAATGGGCTGGGTGATAGAAACTGATTCATCAGCCGGTATCCCTGCTGGCAGGAAATCGACGATGCCGAGGCCAGTTGTTCGTTGTACGCCTGGCCATCGTCCGGCTGAATGCCCGACCCGCAGATGGCAAATGGAACATCGCCGTGCGTGTGGGTCTTGGTTCGCACAAAGGTGGGGTGATCGGGCGTGACCAGCAGTCGATATTCGTGACGACTGGACAATTCGTCCAGCAGCGGTGCCACGATCGCGGCGTCGATCGATTCGAGCGCCTTTATTTTTTGATCGACGTCGCCTTCGTGTGACGCTTCGTCAGGTGCTTCAATGTGCACGCAGACAACATCGTATTCCGCCAGGGCCTGGACCGCGTATCGGCCCTTGGCCACGTAATCCGTATCCAGGTAGCCGGTGGCACCGGGAACTTCAATCCGATCCCATCCAATCAACTTGGCCAGTCCCCGCAACAGATCGACCGCCGTAATCATGGCACCTTTCAGGCCGGTACGGGATTCAAACGAATCCAGCTTCGGTTGTTTTCCCAGTCCCCACAGCCACAGATTGGTGGCCGGCAAATTTCCCTGTTCGACGCGCTGGCGATTGACGGGATGATTGCAGAACCACTCGCTGCTGCGACTCATCAGCGAAGACAACAGATCGCTGCCGGGCCCGCGGGGAAAGTCGTTTTCGATGGAACGGTCGGAAAGATCGTGGGGCGGCGTGGTCCTGGTTTCCATGGAAAAAGGTGGTGGGTCGTTCGCATGGCCCCGGTAAATCATCAGATTTCGGTAGCTGACACCCGGAATGAACTGAACCGCTGGCGATCCGACATTCTGTTGGGCTGTTTCGAGCAGGGCTTGGGCCTCTTTTGAGGTAATCTGGCCTGCGGTGAAGCTGGTCATGATCTGATCGGTTACCGTGACCAGATTGCAGCGTACCGCCCAATCATCGGGGCCCAGTTCGATTCCCTGAGCCGCCGCTTCGATCGGAGCGCGCCCTGTAAAGTTGGCCACCGGGTCATATCCCAGCAGACTCATATTGGCCACGGCCGAGCCAGCCGGTAGATGGGCAGGAGTATGGTTGGCGGATCCGACGATGCCCTGCGCGGCGACGCGATCCATGGCCGGTGTTTTGGCGACTTCCAAAGGTGTGCGCCCGGACAGTGTATCCTGCGGTTCGTCGGCGCAGCCATCCGGAATGACGATGACGTATTTCATATCCGTTTAATTCCTATTCCAGAATTCTCAGTCGCTCGTACGCACCACGCACAACCGAAAGTTTGGTAATTTGTTCCATTGCCTGTTTGGCCGATTTTTCCGGTGCGTTTTGCGTCATGATCACGACCGGGACACTGTCATTTTCCTGCAACGCGGCATGTTGAAACACGGAAGCAATGGAAATGCCACGCTCGCCAAGAATGCCCGCAATCTTGGCGAGCACGCCAGGATGATCCTCCACGTTGAACCGCAGATAGAATCGTCCTTCCAGCTTGTCCGGCTGATCGACGATGATCGCGGGGCTATGCTCGGACCACAGTTCCAGCGTCTTGAAGGTAATTCCGGTTCGCCCCACGGCGGTATCGATCAAATCGGCCACCACGGCCGATGCCGTTGGCATCTGGCCGGCTCCCTGGCCATGCAGGAACACGGGACCCACGGCATCGCCGGTAACACTGATCGCATTGAAGTTTTCTCTCACCTCGCCCAGCGGACTGCCCACCTTAACGAGCATCGGAGCCACCGCCAACTGTACCGCGCCGTTACTCAATTCGGCCAAGGCAATCAGCTTGATTCGAAAACCCATCCTGTGCGCGAAACCGAAATCGATGCCGTCGATTGACTCAATTCCACGGCGGGGAATGTCACTCCAGTGGACTCTAACGCCGAAGCCAATATTGGCCAGGATCGCGAGTTTCTGTGCGGCATCGCTGCCATTGACGTCGAAAGCGGGATCGGCCTCGGCAAATCCCAGATGCTGGGCCTCGGCCAGGGCGGCATGATAGTCGGTACCGTTTTCGTCCATGCGGGTGACAATGTAGTTGCTGGTACCGTTCAGGATGCCGCGGAGGGATACGATCTGATTGGCCGATAGACACTGGCTCATGGTGGTCACGATGGGAATCCCACCAGCCACGGACGCCTCAAACGCGATGGAACGGCCGCGTTGACGCGCATGCTCGAACAGCTCCGGGCCGTGCTCGGCCAGCAGGGCCTTGTTGGCCGTGACGATGTCCTTGCCGCTGTCAAGCAGCTGCAACATGATTTCTCTGGCCGGATCGATCCCGCCCATTAACTGGGCCACGACCGTAACGGAATCGTCTTCGATGATGCGATTCAGATCGTCGGTCAGGACTCCGTCCGGCAAATCCAGATCGCGTCGCTGACCCAGGTTTCTGACCGCCACATGCGTCAGCCACAATCGGCGGCCCGCATGCCTGGCGGTCCGATCCCCATGATCGAGCAGCAATCGGGCCACGCCGGTGCCGACCGTTCCCATGCCTACGATGGCGACGCCCGTTTTTTCCATTGATCTGTTTTGAGCCAGAGAGTCAGAACAGGAAATGGTAAACCCTTTTTCTTAATGCTCAACACGGCGCAGTCAATCAGCCGCCAGTCCGGAACGACGCGGATTCCATTCCTTTTCCCCGTCCACGATGTTCCGGCCCTGATTGGCCCAATCCGTGCCGTCAACTTGAGTCAGATGAAAAACGTTGTCCTGGCGTTCCGGTATCATCGCATTTTCATTTATAGGGAGAAACTTCCGGATATCGCCAGGTGGCTGAACCTCTTCACGATCGTCGACGGATCTGATAACGTTTCAACTACGTACGGGCGTAGACCAACAGGACGGATGGCTGAGTCTGGTTTAAGGCACCGGTTTTGAAAACCGGCGTAGGGGAAACTCTACCGGGGGTTCGAATCCCTCTCCGTCCGCTTGGCCTGGTAGCATCAGGTCCTCGTTGCTTGATTGCGCCTCACAATTGCGGGCCAACGGGGACGCGGACGGCGCTTCTCCTGGTCTGCTTTTCCGCAGCTGGCTTGGTGGAGTTCTTCTCTCCATTCGCCACGAAAGATGGAGACCTTGCCGTCAGCTAACGGTGGATTGGCGAACCGAATCATCTCGGCCTTTGATCGTGCCAAGGTGGGTTTGGCAGGGGATTGGGCGGCGGACGATCGAACAGCGATTCGAACCGTGTTCGGAAGCTGGAGTCGGTGCAGCATCGCTGGCCGGCTGGTGGCCTCGGAATCAGCAACCGACGTTTACGGACCGCCAAGTTTGCGTCATATTGGCGGCCGAATGTGTTTAGTTTGCACGGTTTTGAAACACGTCGAGGCATCTAATTCGTGTCCATGATCAAACGTATCGTTGTTACCGGAGGGGCCGGTTTTCTGGGATCGCACCTGTGTGAACGACTGGTGGATCAGGGCCACGACGTCATTTGCCTGGACAACTTCTTTACCAGTCAGAAATCAAACGTGGCCCATTTGCTCGATCACTCGAATTTCGAGTTGATCCGTCACGATGTCGTGCATCCCTTCTGGCTGGAAGTGGACGAGATCTTTAATCTGGCTTGCCCCGCCGCGCCGGGTCACTACCAGTATAACCCGATCAAGACATTGAAAACGTCCGCGATTGGTGCGATCAATGTCCTGGGCATGGCCAAGCGATGTCGGGCAAAGGTCTTTCAGGCATCGACCAGCGAGGTCTATGGAGATCCCGAAGTACATCCTCAGCCGGAGAGCTATCGTGGGTGCGTGAATCCCATCGGCACCCGTGCCTGTTACGACGAAGGAAAGCGGGTGGCCGAAACCCTGTTCATGGATTACCACCGGCAGAACGGGCTGAACATCCGGATCTGCCGTATCTTCAATACCTACGGGCCTCGGATGCATCCCTTCGATGGTCGTGTGGTCAGTAACTTCATTCGCCAGGCACTCGCTGGCGAGGACATTACGATTTTTGGCGATGGAACTCAAACGCGGTCATTTTGTTATCGCGACGATCTGGTGGAAGGATTCCTGAGAATGATGAATGGTCCCAATGATGTGACCGGTCCGATCAACATGGGGAACCCCGACGAATACACGATCAAGCAACTGGCCGAAATCATCCTTGAGCTGGTTGGCAGCCAATCGCAGCTGGTTTACCAGCCGTTGCCTGAGGATGATCCTACGCGACGGAAGCCCGACATCACGTTGGCCCGGAAGTATTACGACTGGGGGCCGAAAACTCCTCTCAAAGATGGTCTCGCCAGGACCATTGAGTGGTTTCGCTCCATTGACGTCGACCAGTATCGCCCGCCCACGCCGAATTTTTGATTCACCGAATCGCGGATTCATGCAGGTCGTGCGATGTTCCTGACCTCCCAGACGGCCGTCCGCGGAACTGAATCACGGTAATTGAAAATGCCCTATGACTGCGTGGTTGTCGGTGTTGGCGGGATTGGCAGCGCTGCCCTGTATGCCGCGGCCAGGCGAGGTTGGTCGGTGCTGGGCATGGAACGCTTCGGCAGTGCCCACGACCGTGGCAGCTCACACGGCCGGACACGGATCATCCGAACGGCGTATTTCGAACACCCCCACTACGTTCCTCTTGCCCGCCGCGCATGGGATGCCTGGGAATCCATTCAGGGGCTGGATTCGATCGAGCTGGTCAGGCGGACCGGTCTGTTACAGGTTGGCGATCCGGACGGCGAACTGATCCGTGGAGTTCTCAAGAGTGCTGAAGAGCACGATCTTCCCGTTCGATGGATGTCGGCTGCCGAAACGATGCAGCGGTTTCCCGCTTTGCGGCTGAAAATGGATTCGGTCGGCGTGTTCGAGGAATCCGCCGGTTTCCTGCGAGTCGAAAATTGTGTTGCCCAGTTCATCAAGCTGGCCCGCGATCGGGGAGCCGAATTGGCAACCAATCTCACGGCGCAAAGCATCGTTATCAACGACGATCATTCCATCACGATTCATACGGATACGGATTCGATCCGGACTCGGCGGCTGATCTTGACGGCCGGCCCATGGGCCAGGCAACTGCTTTCCAGGCCGCGATTTGACATCCGGGTGTTGCGAAAACAGCAACACTGGTTCCAACTGGATCGCCATGACATCAAGTACCAGAATGGATTCCCGGCTTATCTGATTGAATCTGCCAACGGGCGTTGTTTTTATGGTTTTCCGGAAATCGACTACCTGGGAATGAAGGTGGCCGAGCATACGGGCGGCTCATTGGTCGATGAGCCCGGTCAGTTAAACCGCGAATGTGATCCGGTCGAATTGGCGGATGCCGAACGTTTCCTGGACGAGAGTTTTCATTTCAGCCGTCGGCGTCTGGTGCACCAGAGTGCATGCATGTATTCGATGAGTCGAGATGGGCATTTTATCGTCGATATCCATCCCGATTCGGATGCTGTTGCCTTCGCCGCGGGATTATCGGGGCACGGATTCAAGTTTGCTCCGCTGCTCGGAGAACGCCTGGTGGGGCTGTTGGAACGTGAATCCGACCCCATGTTTGATTTTCTGCGGATGAACGATCGCCGGTTGCTGGAGACCGGGTGACCAGGGCGATGGCTGGACTGGATTCTGCCGAATGAAGCAATTTCCGCGGCGGACTTTTGGCCTCTGGACAACCAATGGCCCGAGTCAATTCCGGGAAATCCGGGAAATAACCCTCGGATCCTCGATTTTTGATTACGAATCCGAGCGAGGGAAAATTTGCACGTGGCAAATTCATATGTAGAATGGAAGTCGGTTGATGACTATTCAAGCGGCGCGCGGCGCGGATTGAGTGCAGCGATTGCCCGGTTTTGGGGCGAGAATCGGCAGTCGTAAACAACCGACCTCAGTGCCAATCTCAGGAACAGAAATGCCAAATCTCAAGCCAATTGTCGAAGGTATCGACACCGCCATCCTCTTGAACACCACCATCGCGGTTTCCGATCTGTTTACGGTGACCGATCCGGATGGCGACGCCATCACGCAATACCGGATTTCGGACAGCTCCTCGTTAAACTCGTCGGGTTTTTTCGTCTTTCAGGGCGTCATCCAGGCCAATGGTATCGAATTGTTGATCGACGCCGATGATCTGGATGAATTGTTCTACGTAGGCGGACCGGTCATCGGCAACGAGTTTATCTCGATCGAAGCCCGGGACAGCGAGTTTTTCAGCGATCCCGGACTGGCTCAGGTGTATACCGCGCGGGAAGAATCGGTTCCGCCGATCGCCATGGTGGATAACGTCTCCGTGCTGGGCAACGAATTTATCCTGGCTTCGTCGTTTATCAGTGCCTTTGATCCTGATGGTTACCCGATTCAAACCTACACGATTCGTGATCGCACGATCGACCAGAGTTTCTTCAGCCTGGATGGCGTTGCCATTGAACAAGGGGTTTTCCAAACGTATTCGCAAGCCGAGTTCGCCCGGTTGCAATACAACGCGGTGGGGCGACGCGACGAGATTGTCGATGTGTTCGCCTTTGACGGCTCGGTCAACAGTGAACAGGCCAGTGGGGTGGTCGACACGCTGGCCAATCTGAATCGTCCGGTGGTCGATTTTGCCTCGGCCATGTCGCTGCAGGACGAATTGACGCCGGTCGCGCCGCTGGTCAGTTTTTCCGATGCGGACGGCAACTCCATCAAGACCGTGGAACTGCGTGACCGCAATGACAAGTTTTTCAGCGGTTCGCTGGTGTTTCGCGGAGAAGACCTGGCACCCAAAGAGTTTCACAGTTTTACGCTGGAAGAACTGGATGAAGTTTTCTTCCGCGGCGGTGAGCGAAACATCAGCGAACAGGTGCGATTTTTCGTGACCGATGGCCGGTTTCGCAGCAATCGCAACACGATCGTGTTTGACAATGTGGCGTCCGGTGGTGGTCCGCAGGCAGGCATTCCCAAACTGGAAGCGGATAACCTGGTTCAATCCGTTCAGGAACAACTTGAATTCGTGGCGCTTACCGATCTGATCACTCAGACGGATGGTGGGTTGCCGGGAGTCACGTTTGAGGTCATCGATACCAATACCAGTCCGATTTCGGCAAGTCTGTTCCTGAATGGCCAACAGCTCGCCTCCGGTCAGGTACTGACTTTCACCGACGATCAGTTTGAACAGCTGCAGGTTCGAACGGGTACCTTCGAAAGCCGGCATTTTGACGAAATCTATGTGCGGACCAATAACGGTACGTTTGACAGTGACTGGACCCGCATCAACATGATGACCGAACCCGAGTATTTTGATGCCTTTACCCGACTGACTCCCTTGGGTAACACGGTCGCGACCTGGGCTGATTTCATCATCCAATCGGATCCGACTCCGGTCACCTTCAGCTTCATGCAGCAATTTCCGGACTACGAAACGGGAGAGGCGGCAGAGGAGCCCAATCGCGATCCCGTGCCGCGGCTGTTTATTCCCTTTACCGACGAACAACGCGCGAGCATGCGCCAGCTGTTGGACCACATTGAGACGATTGCCAACATCGATTTCATTGAGGTCGCAGATTCGCCTCTGGTGATCGATCCCGTCTCGGGAAATCGTGGTGGTACCATGCGGTTTGCCAACTACTATCGCGCTTTGGCTGAACCGCTGGGCGGTGCTCCGGGAGCCGATGACGGAGTTTTCTGCGCGCAACCATTTGGTCCGTCGACCGCTCCGCAAGGTGGGGATGTCTGGATCAACGTTGATCTTGGTAGCACCGGTCCCATGTTTACCAATGACGACGGCGTGCCGGCCATTTCTCCCTGTGCGGGACTGGATTTCCTGTTTCAGCCCGTTGGTCCAGGGACGTCTGAGTACCAGGTCATGCTGGACGCGGTGGCCACCGCCATTGGACAGGGATTTCCGTTCGACCTGGTTGGCGGCGGTGATCAGAACCCGATTCTACCACCCGAAACGTCCACAGATCAGTTCACAGTCCAGGCAGGACAAACCGATTTGAATCCGGTCACGGGTTATTCTCTGTACGATGTGAACTATTTCCAGCAGATCTACGGTGCCAATACGTCGCACAACGCGGGCGATACACTTTATAGCATCGCTTCGAATCTGATTTTCGGTGCCAATTCCCGAGAAGTCATCTGGGACGGCGCTGGTACGGATACCCTGTCGGGCGAAGGTTCAACGATTGACAACGTGGTCGTCGACCTGCGACCCGGTTTCTTCAGCTCGATTGGTAATCTGGAAGAGAATATCGCCATCGCATTCGGCGCGGAGATTGAAAATGCCATTGGCAGTGTCGGCGAGGACGTTTTGATCGGCAACGAATTGAACAATCGACTGTTCGGAGGCGACAGCAACGATACACTTCGCGGCAACGGCGGTGACGATATCCTGACCGGTGGAACCAACGGCGACACCTTTGTCTTCACCGTCGGTGACGGCAACGATATCATCAACGAGATGCAGTTGGCGGGTCGCGATCGAGTCGAATTTCTCGAGTTCCCCGGGCTGGATGACTTTAGTGAAGACTTCACGTTCCGGCTGGATGGCCGCGACCTGGTGATTCAGCTGACGTTAGACGGAAGCTCTTCTCCCGATACCACGGTGACAATTCAAGATCAGACGAGAGGGGCGAATCGTATCGAGTCACTGGTGTTTGGAACCGCGATCGTCGATCTCGAAAATCTGACGAGCCAGGCGGACGGAACCAACCAGCAATTCGCCATCCTGCCCGAATCGACCATTTTTGGGAACCTGGTCACACCGATCTGATGGCGATCGCCAGTGCGCTCCCGGTTCGTCAATCAACCACCCAGGTTCGACCATCTGGATGTCGTCTGGTTCGGCGTCGGTTGCACCGTTCCCGGTGCTGCCGGTACGTCACCTCCCGAGGGGTCATACAATTCGTTTTCCTCGAAACCGGGTTGTCTGATCGCCGGTAGCTGAGAATCTTCGTCGCCTTGAGTATCTTCGCTGCCTGTAGGACCGACCTGGCTGAAGGGTGATCGCTCCGGCAGCGGAGTCTCGCACAACTTCCAGGTGTATTTGCAGGTGGGGCAACTGCAGGTCCGTGTTTTCAGGACCTTGACCACTTTCGTCTTGGCGCATTTCCGGCTGCAGCGACTACCACAATCGTCGTTGCATCCTCGATTTCGCAGCCGAGGCAGGCTGACTGGCGGGATACAGATGACTTTCTGCTCAACCTCAAAACACTCGGATTCCTCGCAAACGCATTCGGCACACAAGTAACAGGCGTCCGTTTCGCATTTGGGACAACGTCGATTTTGCCGGCATGGTTTTCGACAACGGGAGCAACGTGAACCGCAGTTGCCATTTTGACAAACCGTGGGTGACGATTCCATCACGGTGGTTTCGGTCGAATGCGTGGCACAACCCGCCGCGATCAAGATCATCGAACCGATGAACCATGTTGTGCATTTCGAGAGTATCGCCGTACGGTTCATATCTTTTTCCTTCCGACCTGTTTGTCCATTGTTTCTGTTTGCCGATTCGTGACCGACCTAGAAAAAGACCTGGAAATTGACGCCGAACAGGTCGTAACTGCCGACCGCCAGTGGTTCACGACTGAGTTGTCCGTCGACGTAATTGAACTGCATACGGGCATTCCGATTCCAGAACCAGTTCAGTCCCAGCGTCAAAGCCTCTCCCCTGCCACCGACGATCTCTTCATCGTTCAGATCAAGGTACGAATATCGAGCGGCAATCTGCCAGGCACCCAGGCCGCGTTGCACCTGCCCTTCACAATCGCGGATGGTGAAGAAGTTCTCGAAGGGCTGCACCCGCCCCAACGTTCCCCACCGTCGCAACCACGGCATATGCTCGCCGGTCAACATGTAAGCGGCATAGACGTAACCGCCGTGATAATTGAGGTCCGAACCGAAGCCGGAGAAGCGATCGACGACGGCTTCCATGTATTCCCCACCGATCTGTAGGGGACCAAAATTCAGGACCGTTTCCAGGCCAAACAGCGTTTCCTGCTCGGCCCCTGCAATAATTCCCGTATCCAGGAAATTCGGCCCCACCAGTTCCGGGATCGATGAATACTGGGACGCATTGTTGGGGTTCAAACCGTCGGGATAGCGAATGGCCCCCGAGGCGGCTACGTGCCAGTAACCACGACCGCCGGAGCATTCGTCATACCAGGGCGTACCGGCCAGTCGACTGGCAAGTTCCAGCTGATAGTCATTGCCCTGGTAGAATCCGGTCTGCTGAATGTCCTGCATGTTGAAAACGCCATATCGCCAGTTCCACCGCAAATTCTGCGTGTAGTTGGCGGCCGAGACGCCGAATCGCCGATTCAGGTTGTTGAATGCATTTCCGATAAACGATCGATCCAGAAAAACATTCTCGTTACTGTCGTTCAATTGATCCAGGTTGTACGGCCGTCGCTGGTTACCGACGAAGATCTGACCGAAAAGTGGTTGATTACTGAAGCCGATAAACGCGTCTCGAAAGCGGAAATCATCGACCAGGTCAAAGTTGTCAAGAACGGCGAACTCGCTCTCAAATCGATAGAACATGTTGTCGGTGATGTCGCCTTGCACTCCGAGACGCAGACGCCGCAGGCCGAATACATCTTGCAATGGCTGGCCGCCCACCGCTGGCAGCACGGATTGGTCCACGTCGGGGTAGGCGTAATAGCCCAGATGGATCCGACCGAACAATTCGATCGGCGGGCCGTTGCGGGTATTAAAGACCAGCCGCGGCAGGGTGGACGCAATCTCATCCGTGGTCTGCGTCAGCCCGCCCAGTCGATTGTCCAGGCCCTTCAGCGATTCGGCGAACCCATCGGCAGATTCGCGGGCGGTTTCCGCCTGTTTTCGATCCGCTTGCGCGTAATCGGAAAAGTCGTCTTCCAGTTCACGAAGTCGCAGTTCGAGCTTTTCATATTCCTGCCGGTAGTCGATTCCGTCAGTCCGGGGTTCCTCATCCTGCGGCGAGCCCTGGAAGTAACTTACGCCAAGAAAATCGGATTCCTGAGCGGTTGCCGCCTGACCACAGGAGACTCCGACCAGGAACGACTGAAAGATTGAAAACAACAACAAGAATCGAATGGCAAACATTGTACACCTGACCAACAATGCGGTTTGAGACCACTGTTCCGTCTTTTCGACAAGTGCTGATTATTTGCAGAATCATTAGTTGGCAAGTTGTACTTTTTTTGCGAACGGTAACGGGACAAGGGTTAAAATCGGTACAGATTAACAGCGCAGACGACAGAGTCGTTACAGATTGACGCTACAGTCCATCCTGTCGTATGGACCGGAATGATCGCGCTGGGCCACAGAAGCGGCAAGGAGGTAGTAGCCATTACCACTGCAACGGCATCAAGTACCCCGCGCGACTTGTGCGTAGTCATCCGGGACCGTCGGCACGATCCTATTCGAAGCCCCAGGCCTTCCGAAGTTGCTTCAATTCGAGGGCTTGTTCGGGCGACAGGAATTCAATGTGTCCCAGTTGTTTCGCCAGAATCAGTGACCGGCAATAGGCGTCAAGGATTTCCGTGAACCAGAATGCCCGCTCCAGGTCCTCCGCGAAGCTGACCGTGCCGTGATTGGCGAGCACGATGGTGTTGGATGAAGCCACGAACGGCAAAATCGTATCGGCAAACGCCTGATTGCCCGGCGTTTCGTAGCTGGCGATCGGAACCTCGCCCAGAAAAATATCGGGTTCCGGCATCACGCCCATCGGTATGGGTTCCCGCGCAATAGCGAAGGCCGTGGCGTGAGGCGGGTGGCAATGGACGATGCCGTGGGCGTCCGTTCTTTCGCGATAGACCGTCAGATGCAGTCGGAATTCGCTGGACGGACGATTGGGCTGGCTAAGCAGCTTGCCGTCAAGATCGATCAGGCACAGCTCCTGAGGCTGAAGAAAGCCCTTGGAGTGCATGGTGGGGGTGATCAGAATTCGATCGGGGGCGACCCGTAAGGAGAGGTTGCCTTCGTTGGCCGCCACAAATCCCTTTTCGTAAACCCGTCGGCCAATTCGGCAAACCTGTTCTCTCTGGTGGGTGTAATCTTCCATCTGCCGCTTCACGTAAAAGAAACCGTGCGGTCGGTAACCACTACCGCTTTGCCGGCAATGCGATTGATGACTTCGGGATAAAGTTCACACTCCACGGCAAACACCTTGCGTTGCAGTGTCTCGGCGTTGTCATCCGCTGCGATCGCGACGACGCGCTGGGCAATGATCGGGCCATGATCGTATTGGTTGTCAACAAAATGGACGGTACACCCGGACAGTTTACAACCGTATTCCATGACGGCGGCGTGTACCTTGCCGCCATAAAAGCCCTTACCCGAAAACGCCGGAATCAGGCTGGGGTGAATATTAATTACCCGGTTTTCAAAATCTTGCGGGATAGAAACGTACTTCAGGAACCCTGCCATGACCACCAATTCCGCCTGCCAGTCCCGACACTGGCCGAAAATCGCCTCGCTGAATCCGGTATCAGTCCCATCCGCGGTATTCTCGATTACCGTCAGTGGAATGCTCTCTTGAACCGCGAATTCATTACCAGCAGCGCGTCGGTTTGAAGAAATGACACCCACGATATCCGCATGCAGCAGCCCTGCACATTTTCGTTCGATCAGATTCTTCAGCGTCGTTCCACCGCCGGAAATCAACACCACAATCTTTAACGGATCGGCCATCGATACCTACTCGACAACCTGCACGTAGATCGTCAAACGACTCTCACCGATTTCCCGTTCCGCCGGTGCCGCCCCATCAATCCGTGCGAACCGAATTTCCACGCCCAGGGTCTCTCGCGTGATGTGCTCCGCATTTTCCTGGATGGAGAGTTTTAAATCTTCATCGTCGGTCAGCAGGCCCAATCGAATGCGGTCGGTGTAATTCAATTGCAGCTCTTTCCGTCGATCCTGGATCAGACGAACGACATCATTGGCGGTCCCTTCGCGGATCAACGCATCCGTCAGTTCCGTTGACAGTACGACCACCGATTCTCTCCCCTGGGCCGCCGCCCAGCCTTCGTTGGCCAGCAGTCTAACTTCAATATCTTCCGAATCGAGTTGCACCTTCTGCTCTTTCAGAATCAACTCGACCATGCCGGCAGATTCCAGATCGGCCAGCAATTTACGACCGTCCGCTTCGGCCAGCGCTGACTTGACGGTGGGCATCAACTTTCCCACTCGCGGTCCCACTCGTTTGAAGTTCGGTATGATCTGGTAGGAAACGTAGTCACCGGCGTCGGAGGTGTAGGTGACCTGTTTGACGTTCAGTTCTGTTTTCAGGATTTCATCGTGTTGCTCAAGCCACGCCAGATGTTCATTGTCCGTCAAGACAACGGTCAATGCCGCCAGCGGCTGACGGACACGGATGTTGGCATCGGCTCGCGCTGAGCGGCCCAGCGACGCAATTTCCCGCAGCAGGTTCATCCGTTGCGACAACGTCTGGTCAATCAACGCCCGATCCGCACGCGGGTAATCGCACAGATGGACACTTTCCAACGCGTTTTCAAATGGACAAGACAGGTTGTGCCAGATGGACTCCGAGACAAACGGTACGAAGGGCGCGGTCAGTTTGGAAAGTGTCAGCAGGCATTCAAACAGAGTCCAGTAGGCATCTATCTTTTCCTGAGCCTGCTTGTCACTGCTCCAGAATCTTTCACGACTACGTCGTACATACCAGTTGCTGACCGCGTCGACTATTTCCTTCAGTCGATTGGCCGCGCCGTAGTTGTCGTAGGCATCCATGCATTGGGTCACGGCTTCAGTGGTCCGATTCAGCTCGCTCAGAATCCAACGGTCCAGTTCGCCCCGCAAAGATGGGGGTCGATAGCCCGGATGACTGGAGAATTCGTCCGCCGATAACTGGCTGGCTGAGACGTTCTCGGTGGGATCAAAACCGTCAATGTTGGCGTACAAGACAAAAAAACTGTAGACGTTCCAAAACCGCAAGATGAACTCGGGAATACTGTCTTTGATCGATTGCTCGCTGTACCGAATGGGCGTCCAGGGCGGCTGGTTGGCGAAGAAATACCATCGCAAGGCGTCCGCACCGTAACGGTCGAAAATTTCGCTCGGCTCGCGATAGTTCCGTTTCTGCTTCGACATCTTGCCGACGCGCTGCACATAATTTCCCGTACCAAACGTCGAGTCCGCTTCATCCTTGTTCAACGCGATCCGCGGTTTGCCCTCGGCGTTCTTCTCTTCGAACCACTCACTAAGCATCAGCCCCAACACGATGCAGTTGCGAAACGGATGGGGTAATTCCACGGCGTGGTCATCGGCTTCGTCTCCGAACAGCAACGTACTGATGGCCAACAGGCTATAGAACCAACCTCGTGTCTGATCGATGGCTTCGCTGATGAAATCGGCAGGAAACTGCTGTTCAAACTGCTCGACCGACTCGCGTGGATAGCCCCACTGGGCAAACGGCATGGCTCCACTGTCATACCAGCAGTCGATGACCTCGGTCACCCGCACCATGCGGGCACCGTCGGCGAAAGGGGAGTCGTAGGTGACGTGGTCGATATATGGCTTGTGAACCTTAAGGTCATCCGGAAGTTCCGGATGATTGGCCTTGGCCGTTTCCCAGACCTCCAGGCCCGCGATGCCCGGCTTGGCCAGCAATTCATCGTAGCTCGCCACCGCCTGGTGCTGGCCCGTTTGCTCGCATTGCCAGATTGGCAGGGGAGTGCCCCAATAGCGTTCGCGAGATAATGCCCAATCTACGTTACTCTCAAGAAAATTTCCGAAGCGGCCATCGCGAATGTGTTCCGGCAGCCAGTTTATCTGTCGATTGTTGGCCAACATCCGATCACGGAACTGACGTGTTCGAATGAACCAGCTTCGTCGCGGGTACTGGATCAGGGGATCTTCCTCAGCCCGCCAGCAGAATGGATATTCGTGCTGGTACTGCTCCTGGTGCAACAGTCGGCCAGTCTCTTTCAGTTTCCGCGTGATCAGCTTGTCCGCTTCTTTCACCCATAGGCCCTGGAATTCCGGCGCTTTGTGGTTGAAACGGCCGTCCGAATTGACGGCGCAGATCATCTGCGGACCCTGATCCGGCTGGAAGCGGGCCTGTTCGGCAATCAGCACTTCGTAATCCACTTCGCCAAATGCCGGCGCCTGATGTACCGCGCCTGTGCCGCTGTCGGTGGTCACGAAATCCGCCGGGACAATTCGCCAGGCGACGTGTTGTTTCGTACCATCCCGCAGTTCGCCCTGGCGGTTCGCATTTTGTTGATAATAGAACGGGAACGGTGGTTCATACCGCAGGCCGACCAGCTGCGAACCGGGAACGGTGTTCCTGACGGTCAGATCACGTTTCAATTTACCCTGAATGGACTCAACCAACTCGGCCGCAAAAAGGTAGGTTTGATCGAGCTCCTCGTCGTAGACTTCGGCATATTCGATATCGGGATGGACCGCGGCAAACTGGTTGGATGGGAGCGTCCAGGGGGTCGTGGTCCAAACCAGCAGGCTGGTCTTTTCGCGATCCAAAAGAGGGAAAAGTACAAATACACTGGGATCCATCACGGTCCGGTAGCCCTGCCCGACCTCGCCGCTACTTAAAGCCGTACCACCCTGTGCCCACCACCAGATGATCTTGTGGCCCTGATACAGCAGGCCGCGATCGAACAGATTCTTCAGTGACCACCAGACGGACTCCACGTACGATTTGTGGTACGTCACGTAGGCTTCGTCCAGCTTGACCCAGAAACCCAATCTCTCTGTCAAGCGTTCCCATTCACGCATGTACTGCCAAACGCTTGTCTGGCATTTCTGGATGAATGGTTCGATCCCGTAGTTTTCGATTTCCTCCTTGGAGTGGATTCCCAGCTCCTTGCAGACTTCAACCTCCACGGGCAGGCCGTGCGTATCCCAGCCTGCCTTGCGTTCACAGTAATACCCCTGCATCGTCTTGTAGCGGGGAAACAGGTCTTTGATAGCGCGTGTCAGACAATGGCCGGGGTGAGGCTTTCCGTTTGCTGTCGGCGGACCCTCGAAAAAAACGTAAACCGGCTGGCCGGCGCGTCGTTGCAGAGAGCGGTCGTAGATGGAGTGATTGCTCCAGAACTCCAGAACTTGCTCTTCCAGCTTGGGGAAATCGGGGTTCGGATCGACCGGTTGGAATATCTGCGCGTCGGCTAACGAAGATGAAGACATGAATTTTCTATACGAACAAACGTGCGCTCCAGACCCAGGGCACGGCCGGATCAGCCGGATGTCCATCCGTGGCCAGAGCAGGGAAAACCCATAATATCGCCGATCGGCAACCGCAAGTAAATGTCACGAGAGAGCGCTGCCCAACGGGGCCGGCATTCAGGGCGGAAGAACGATACAGGATTCGCTGGATTGGGCCAAATCGGGCGATCAGAAGTCAGTTGTCGGCAACGGGTAAGTCGTCGTCGTCACTCTCCTTGGTCAGGTGTCCAAATTCCTTGTGGAAATCCTCACCGTACTGGTCGTCTTCCAGATCGTATTCGCCTTCAACTTCCTCTTCAAAATCGTCGTCGAATTCGTGGTCGAAGTCCGCTTCATCGAAATCTTCGGTCAGTGACGGATCAGTGACCTCGATTTCAATCTGCTCAGGCACGAGGCCACCGACGGTTTCAGGTCGTTCCGATTCGAGTTTATTCTTGGGGGTTTCTTCGGGATCCGTCGACATGGGCTACTCCCAGGGGCTGTTGGATTGATTTGGTCGCGACAAGATTAAAGGTATATTTGCCGGCCAGGTTGTCAACCAATTTTTTCCGGCGATCAGGTCCATCGGATGGCCCGGAGCTGCCAGTCTGCCGCTAACGCGTTCTTCGCTTTGTAGTAGCTGCTGAAAAAGCAAATAGCATACCAACAAGCAATGAAGGACAGGTCCCCAATCTGAAAAATGGACCAGAGAAACCTGACGGCAGATCGCGTAACCCGGCGGACTGGCCAGACAGAATCTTGATCAAGATCGCCCCACTGAATTGGCGGTGAGTCGGCCGATGAAACGAAAGGCATGCCGGCCTCTGGCTGGTCCGGCTAAGGTGGCGGTGTTGTGGTTGCCAACACGATCCGTTGACCGGCTACTTCGTAATGGATCGTAACGGGAACGGGACGATCGTAAAAATTTTCGAGCTTGTTCAATGTTTCCCGCAGCGATTTTGCTCGTTCCGCCGCCAATTCCATGGCCATTTTCAACTCTCGGACCTTGGCCAGTTTGTCATCATTCTTCAGCTGATCCTTGGTCAAATTCAGCTGGCGGCGGAGGTCATCAATCCGGGTTTTCTTCAAGGTGTCGTGCGTATTCTGGACGCCTTGAAAGTACGATTCCAACCAATTTTTCGCTGATTGCAACGAATCGCTGGTCGCCAAAGTAGGCTTGCCACCCGGTTCCAGTTGCAATTTAAGGGATCCTTCCAGCACTGAACGGTTCTTCAATTCGCAAGACAATTCCAGAAACACGAGCTGATATTCGGGCAAATCGGAGAAGTCCAGCCTGAGGTTTTTCTTGCCGACGAATTGTCGATTCTGGTTATCGTTGCCAATGAACGTTGAACCATAGGTGCTTTCATCCAAAGGTTCCAACTCCGCCACGGCATTGTCGGGCAGGAAGTCAAGTTCGGGCAGATAGACCCGCGTCCGAGGTTCCTGCCTATTCAAGATGAAACCCTTGACCTGCAGGGGCTGTCGAAGAGCCAGGTATCGGGCAACATCCCCGGTGTTCAGCTTCAGGACGCAATTCCGCAAATAGTCGGAAAATCTTGCCGCCGCAGCCCCGGGCTGCCACCGGAATCGAAGTTGGTGGCCATCTATCGAAAACGAGGCCACGGGGAGGTAGCGATCACTTCTCGATTCACGCATCCGGATGGTCCCGTGTTCGTTTCCGGCTGCAACCATTTCAAACGCCACGTCATTTCTGCTGATGTTTTCGTCGCAGAGCAGTTCCATTCTGATTGGGATCCCTGGCGCGACTGGCAGTTCCGACAACGTGACGGATGGCGTGTCGGAAATATCAGGCAAATCGACCGACGTAGGGAATTCGGGCTTTTCGGCTGGGCTGGTGGTGGAGGTTGGAGAAGGTGTGGACTGATCGTCGTCGTCGGTGGTGACGGTCGTGGGCACGGACGCATCCGCCAAAGTTCCCGGTAGGGGTTGATCCAAATCGTCGGCATCCGCTCCACTGAGGGTACTGAATTCAGTCAGGATGGATGTCACATCGGTTTCTGTCGGTTGACTGTCTTCCACAACCCTGTCTTCCACATCTGCCGGGAGACTGTCTGTGGCCTGAGCCTGCAAGTTGCGCCCTTCCCGGGTCCCCTGCTCTTCCGGTGGCTGCGTGATCCGATCGACAGCCACGACTGGCAGTTCGGGTGTCTCCGACGACTGACTAACGGCGTCCTCCAGCATCGATGGCTGCCGCCCCAAGTCGGTGTTGACAGGTGTCGCGGCAACTTCGACCGGCGGGGACAATTTCGGCAGATCTGCTTCGGTTTCGGATACAGCGGGCGATGCCATCTGTTCTGCGGTCGGCGAGGCCCAGCCCATCCAGCCAGTGGTCATGCCGACGAAATACACAGCCAAAGCGGCTACGGCAACCAGGATGCCCAAGACTAGCGCCTTGGACAGGACGGGTTGACCGCTGCCCGTTTTGGTCGCTGGCAAGCCAGCGACCCGCGGCGGGCGATCCTCACTGGAGTGGACTGCGATTGGATTGTCCGGTTCGGAGCGTTGTGACCGGAAGGTTGTCGGAGCGGTGTCGGCGCCGCTCGCGGGTTGAACGTCGGCCATGGACGCTACGGCGGATCTCAGATTGAGCTGCCCGCTCGACAGTTGGTCCAACACCTGCTGCAGTCGTCGCAATTGTTCCGTTGAACGAGTCTTGTGCATTCTGGCGATCAACTTTTTGCCGATGGCACTGACGGCCTGAATGTCTGCCATGACGGGTGCCAATGATTCGGACGACCCCTTGATCTCCGTTGCGGGTTCAAGCTTCTGTTGAACGAGGGATTCAATCAACCCGGTCACGATCAATTTTCCACGGTCGTCGATATACAGATCTTTTTCGGTTACGCCACCAAAGGCGAATCCGTGTTCATGCACCGTTGCCAGAACCTCTGCCAGAGGTTTGAGGATCGACGCAACCTGTTCTGGTTGAAGTGCGACCAGATGCTCGAGATCGTCCAGGTTGCGTCCGCACAGGTGATCTCGGACCACGATCACGCGGCCACTGTCCTTGTCAATCAGATGGATGTGCTGCAACTGGGGATGGTCGATGTCAGCCGCCGCGGCGATTTCCCGAAGCCAATCGCCACGCTCTGCGAGAATCCCGGAAATCTGGGCGGAGAAAAACAGCATGTCGACCTGGCGATCGAGCTGGGCATGACGGCCGACAAATCCATCGCCGGTGGAGTCACGAAACAGCCGCTGGGTAAGGATGAAGTTGCCAAATCTCAACCGATGTCGCCCGGAAAGCAGGTAGCTGGCCTGCCATTCCGTCAAGCGGTTATCCCGGACCAGCCGCTGGGCAAGCTGTGCAGGGCTATTCAATTCCGCATACTCGGATCGCCACTGCTCGACTCGCGAAGACGATACGATGCCCGACTGTCGCAAACTATCGAAGAAGTCGTCAACAGATGCAGGAGACATTCAACAGACCTGACCAAGCGAGTGGGCGGTGTACCGAAATCATTGTCGCAACTCGATCCAATCAGGGCAACGGTCCGGGAGCAGCGGAACAGGCCAACAAGTCATGATAAAGCCGGTCGTACGCGGCAGCGCAGATGCTGGCCTCGAATCGAGATTTTGCCATGCCGACCAATTGCTGCCTGATTTCCATGGTGGCCGCGGTGTCGCGGCTGAGAAGATTCCTGGCGTTTTCGGCCATTTTCGTCACGTCATCGACGCGGCATGTCAACCACTCACAGTCACTGCCCGCCACAATTTCTGCCGTGCCGCCGACCATCGTGGCCACAAACGGACAGCCCGACGCCATGGCTTCCAGCAAAACACGGCCCAGTGGTTCCTGTCGCGCACCATGCAGCAGCAACGAGGATTCACGCAAAATATCGGCCACATCGGTGCGCCGACCCAGCCAGTGAATTCGATCGGAAACGTCGCAGTTTCGGCTGGATTGACGACATGCCTGTTCGTATTCAATCGCCTCCTGTTTGCGTGAGTTTCGAATGCCCGATATCAACAACTCGATATCATTCACATGTTGGCAAAGCTCGATAAACGCCTGGATGACAATTGCGGTGCCCTTGCGAAGTCCAATTTGTCCGATGCAGGAAACCAGTCGTCTACCTGGCGACAACTGCAGCTGATGATGGAGATAGCCTGTCGGTTGACTTGGACGGAAGGCCGCGGTATCCACGCCGTTGTAGATGACCGTTGAGCGGTTGGCGTCCAATCCCTGCTGCAGATGGTACTCCCGCGTAGCATGCGATACCGCAACGGTCCGGTTCAGTCGGTTGATGTCGGCGACCGCCTGTCGGCTCAATTTCAAGATGTCGCGCAAACAACCGACCGACGGCACGCGCATGAAATGCGTTACCGGACCGGCCAGTCGACTGGTGGACAGGCTGTTGGCGTGAACGATTGCCGGCTGGCAATGTTTAATCAGTGTCGCAATTTCGGACCGGGTCTGCTCCTGATTGCGGCGGATCCCGTTTTCGTCCGTGCAGCACCAGGACCGTTTTTCCCATCCGCCGCGGCTGACACTATCAGAAAACTCGCCGACCGATGGGCAGGCCACCACGAACCGCCAACCGGCATCACGCAACCACGGGGCCACGGCCAGCCAGGAGTTCTCGCCACCATTTCGCCAACCGTATTCGACGAGGACCAGAATGGTTCTGTTACTCGTCAAAGCGGATCCAACTATTCCACGGTCCAGGTTTCGCCGCTGCCAAACAGTTCGTCCAAATGGCCGCTGCCCTTGGCGGCGATCGATCGGTCGATCTGCGTGTTCATCGCGGCATCGTAAGTTTCGCGTTCGACACAACGAAACACACCCAGCGGTTCAGGGTATTCCGGAACGCACATGCGACTCAGCAGAAAGGCCAGTTGCGGGCTGTCTGCAGATTCGTCGTGAAACAGCAGGTCGTCGTGGGCGATACTGCCATCCAGATCCACAACTTCCGGACTCCAACCGTTTAAACGGATCCCCTTCTTGCCGCCACCGAAGATCATCGGTTTGTTGTGTTCCAGGAAAAGTGAATTGTCGTCTTTGACATCTTTGTCCTTCATGTAGTCCCAGGCACCGTCGTTGAATACGTTGCAATTCTGGTACACCTCCACGAAGGACGTTCCGCGATGTTGCGCCGCCCGCATCAGTGTGGGGATCAGGTGTTTCGCGTTCACATCGATCGAGCGGGCGACGAACGTCGCTTCTGCAGCCAGGGCGACCGAAATCGGATTCAACGGATAATCGATCGAACCAGCCGGCGTGCTCTTGGTCACACTGCCCACTTTGGAAGTGGGCGAATACTGGCCTTTGGTTAATCCGTAGATCCGGTTGTTGAACAGAATGATGTTGATGTCAACATTGCGGCGAATCGTATGCATCAGATGATTACCGCCGATGCTGAGCGCATCACCGTCTCCCGTAATTACCCAGACATTCAAATCGGGGCGGGAAGCCTTCAATCCCGTCGCAAACGCCGGCGCCCGGCCATGGATACTATGGATCCCGTAGGTGTTCATGTAGTAGGGAAACCGGCTGGAACAGCCGATCCCGGAAATGAAAACGGTGTTATCCGGGACCACACCCAGATCCGGCAATACTTTTTTCATCTGGGCCAGGATCGAATAGTCACCACATCCGGGGCACCAGCGAACGTCCTGGTCGGAAGCGAAATCGGCAGGTTTGAGTACGGGTAATTCGGTGGTCATCGGCTTCCGATCGTTGGTTCGGTGATCGATTTGATTTTTTCAACAATCTCACTCACTCGAAATGGTTTGCCCTGGACTTTATTCAGGCCCACCGTTTCTGCATTGAACTGGCTATCGATCATCATACGCAGTTGACCGGTATTGAGTTCCGGAATCAACACTTTCCGGAAACGGGACAGCAGCTCCTCCAGGTTGCCGGGAAATGGATTCAGCCACCTTAAATGCGTATGCGCGACCTGGATGCCCTCTTCCTGGCAGCGGTGAACGGCCGTGCGGGCCGATCCAAACGTGCCACCCCAGCTCAGTACCAGCAGCCCGCCTTCGGGTCCATCGCAGGTCAAAGGATCGAGGTAGCGGGAGACGTTGGCCACCTTCTGCGCCCGCGTATTTACCATATGTTGGTGATTTTCCGGGTCGTAGCTGACGTTGCCGGTGCCATCTTCCTTTTCCAGTCCACCAATCCGATGGGCTAGTCCCTCTGTTCCCGGCAGGGCCCAGGGGCGGGCCAGGTCCTGGTTCCGGCTGTACGGCAAAAATGCCTGGCCGTTCGCCTGCGGATGCGCGACCTCAATCGGCTTCAGATCCGCTTCCGTCGGAATCTTCCACGGCTCAGCACCATTGGCGATGTAACCATCGGAAAGAATGAAGACGGGCGTCATGAATTGAGTCGCAATTCGCCAGGCTTCGATCGCCGTATCGAAACAGTCGCTGGGGCTTCGGGCGGCCACAATCGGCAGCGGAGACTCTCCATTACGTCCGTACTTGACCATCAACAGATCAGATTGTTCGGTCTTGGTAGGCAGTCCGGTACTTGGACCTCCGCGTTGGATATCGATCACCAGCAGCGGCAGTTCCAACATGACGCCCAGGCCAATGCCCTCGCCCTTGAGACAGATACCCGGTCCACTGCTGGTCGTCACGGCCATGCTGCCACCAAACGCCGCTCCAATGGCCGAACAGACGGCTGCAATCTCGTCCTCCGCCTGAAACGTGCGGACGCGAAAATGCTTAAACCGGCTCAATTCGTGCAACACGTCGCTGGCCGGTGTGATCGGATACGATCCCAGAAACAGATCCTTGCCGCTCAGCTGCGATGCCGCGATCAGTCCCCATGCCAACGCCTGATTACCCATGATATTACGATAGGTCCCCGGGGACAGTTCAGCCGGAGCCACGTGATAGGTCGATGCAAAATGCTCGGTCGTTTCTCCGTAGTTCCAACCAGCCTTCAACGCCAGGCGATTGGCCTCGGCGATCTCGGGTTTATTCTTGAATTTCGCAGCAATGAAATTCAAAGTGGGTTCCGCGTCCCGCCCGTACAGCCAGAAAACCAGTCCCATGGCAAAAAAGTTCTTGCAGCGATCGGCGATTTTCGTGGAAACTCCGGTATCCTCCACTGCCTTTCGTGTTAGCCGGGTCATCGGGACCTTGATCAGTCGATATCTCTCCAGGGATCCATCTTCCAAGGGGTTGTGGTCCATCTTGGCCAACTTCAGATCCTTGGCTTCGAAGCTGTCCGAATTGACAACCAGTATCCCGTGTTCTTTCAGGTCGCCGATGTTCGTGACCAGAGCGGCGGGGTTCATGCAGATCAACGCATCCAGTCCGTCACCCGGCGTAAAAATTTCTTCCGCGGAAAACTGTACCTGGAAACCGCTGACGCCAGCCCGTGTGCCCCGTGGTGCTCTGATCTCAGCGGGAAAGTCGGGGAAAGTCGCCACGTCGTTGCCCGACAGCGCTGACGTGTTGGTCAGTTGCGAGCCGAGCAGTTGCATCCCGTCGCCACTATCGCCAGCTAATCGAACCGTCACGCCCGTGACGCTTTGGGCAGGTTTGCCTGTCGGTAAAAACTGATCCGTGGAGCTGATCATGAACATTCTCGTGAGCGGGCGACTAAAGCGGTTTCGTTATCCTTGCAGCAGGCCCGTGCCATCAAGAATGAACGTTGCGTCCTGAGTGGAATCTACTGCCAATGTGACGGTCTTCGTCTCCAAGTCAACTCAGTCGAACGGGACGCAACCGGCGAAGATTTCCAAAGCCATAAGCTGTTCAGTTTGGCAAAAATCCGTGGATTTCGAAAGGGGGAAAAGTCTGCTAGAATTCGAAAACGATTTGGAATTTTGCGTGCTATCCCGTGTTTTTGCGAGACAAATTTTGATGGAAAGAACTCTGATTCTGCTTAAGCCGGATGCGGTCCAGCGGCGTTTGATCGGTCGAATTGTAACCCGTTTCGAAGACAAGGCGCTATCGATTGTCGCCATGAAACTGATGCAGGTAACGCCGGAACTCGCCAAGCAGCATTATGCAGAACATGTGGACAAACCTTTCTATCCGTCGCTGGAGAATTTCATCACCGGAGCGCCGATCGTGGCCCTGGTTCTGGAGGGTCTGGACGCGATCCGCGTGGTTCGCGAGATGCTGGGGAAAACCAGTGGATTGCAGGCCGATCCGGGGACGATTCGAGGCGACTATTCCAGTAGTCGGCAAATGAACCTGGTGCACGCCTCCGATGGTCCCGATGCGGCCGTCCGGGAAATTGCGTTGTATTTCGATGACGCGGAAATCTGCGATTTCCATGCCTGTTTGACTCCCTGGTACCGCGCAGACGATGAATAAGTCATTTGGCCGTGGCCTTGCTGCCTTGTGTGGGCATCCTTGTGTGGGCATGATTCTGCCAGGTATTGCATGTTGTTGGCAAGGGTGATGGATGCTTAGGTTGACGGTCGTTTCAGGCCCCGATATCGGACGGACGTTTGATCTGCATTCGGGAAAATCGCTGGTCGTCGGCCGCGGTGTGAACAGCGATACTCGGATCAATGATCCGTCGGTGTCTCGAGTGCATTTTGAAATCACACCGGAGATTGACTCGGCGCACATTAAGGACCTGGGAAGTTCCTCGGGGACTTTTTTCGAAGACCAGCCGATCAAGTCGCGGACGATCCGCATTGGGGAAAGGGTCCGCGCGGGAGATTCCTGTTTGCAATTGATCTGTAGCAGCGATGCCTGACAGACGATCGCGCCCGGCTCCACGGTGGACCCTGTTCAGGCCAGGCCTCTGCCACCAGGGGGGGTGGGGGTTGGGGTGGGGTGGGGGTGGGTGGGGGGTGTTGTGGTGAGGGACGGGTGGGGGGTTGCGTTCGGAGGGGAGCGGTGTGGTCGGGATGGAGTTTCGAGGGCAATCTGGCGGGAATCGGAAGGTACGGCGGATGATGGACTGGGAGGTGTGGGGGTGCTGGACATCGGCAGGCCTGCGGTCGACACGATCCCACGCAGTGACCCAGATATCACGCGCATGACGCGTGTGTGGGGACATGTGGCCAAGCGCGGAGGTACCGGCCACGGTGACCCAGCCGGTCAGACTGGGGACTCCCCTACGCCCGAACAGACCAAAGTGATGCGACGGTGAACGCGCGGATGTACGCGCAACCGCACGCGCGACGGAGACCCAATCGGGTGACGAACGGAATGAGCCAACGCGGCAACAGACGACCACCGGAAGACGAAGAGAGGGGACTGCTGGCCAAGAACCCCGTCGACCGCTTCACCAGCCCCGCCGAGTTGTTGAGGGAGCTTTCCCGCATCGGAAAATTCAACAATCTCGATTCACCCTCCTGATGACGGTGATCGCCCCCGGAAAGTGTCAGTCGTGGCCTGGCCATATCGGCTTTCAACGAGCAGAGGGGAGGAGGGTGGGGGGTAGGGGGGAAGGGGATGCATAGGAAAGGGTTGGTGATGATACGGGAAGTGATAGCTTGGAAGCGGGGATGACAGCTCGAGAACAGCAATACTGTCGTGAGATGAAGGCGGTACACGCCAGCGACGGGATAGGAGGGGCCACAGCAGGGGGGGGAACAGGGCAGATCCGGTGGCAGCATAGATGACGGGCGATCGCAAACGGCGTACGACGGTGACACGCGATACGCCGCCGCCAGACGATGGGGCGGACGGTGGCAACCAGCAGCAGCGGAATAGCGCGACATACAGGTAGCGACGGAGGCGAAGACACGAACGCGGGCCAAAGGGACCGACCAGAAGCCCCGTGGCCGGAATGGAAGAGACGCCGCCGGGCGAAAACAGACAGCGCGAGCCAGGCCGATGACGCGGTGGCGAATAACGCGGGGCGAAAGCCGCAATCGGTGCGCCGCGGAAGACGATATGACCCCCCCCGGCAAAGTAACAGATGACGCACGAGAAGCGGAGGGCGGAAAGCCCACAGCGCGGACCGTGTACGCCGAGGCCGACAGAGACGCCCGCGGCAGACCAGAAGCACAGACGCACAACGTAAACGCGGGAGTGCACCGCGGACCGATGGATAGTAGATCGTGTACTTGACCGGGTATTCGTGCGTCCCAAGCAATTTGGCAGTCTGTTCCTGCAGGCATGGTACACGCTCGGTGCCTTCGAATTCGCGCCGCTCAACGTTGGCAACTTTCACGTCCGCTTCGGTAGCAAAGTCAGTCACCACCATTTCCCCTCAGCGACGGCCGGACCGGCATTGCCGACAGCAATGTCCTGCTCCCAGTCTATGGGTGGTCCACCCTCAGAGGATGAGAGGGTGAGAATAAAAAACACAGCAGCAGTTTTAGCAAAATCAACATTAGACATGAAAGTTGGGGAAGATTGATGGAGTGATAAATTGGAACCCAGCCAACACAACTTGTCAGCGCAATCACCGCTATCTCAACGAGAAAGCAAGAAGGAAGAGATAGAAGCGAGGGTGTTTGCGGGAGAAGTAGTGAGGGAAAGAGGGAGGGGATTTAACGGTGCAGGTATCGACTGGACGCTCGTCAATGCTCACGATAATCCGAGGACGCCAGAATCCGCCAACCCCAGGGCGGTAATTCGATCGCAACCTGCTTTTCGATCGAGTGCCGTTTTCCAGTGAACGGATCCGTGTATCGCCCAAACAGGTCCTGATCTTGGGCGAATCGCGTCGTAACCGGCTGGTCGCTCAGATTGAAGATCGACAATACCTGGCTGCTGTTTTTCTTTCGCAGGAAGGCGAACAGCGATTCGGGTTGCGTGGTGGTCACCGGAATAACCTCGCTACCATCCAGGCCATTCCATAGGGCTTCCTGATCCCGCTTCAAACGGAATAGCTGCTGGTACAAGCTGGCGAACTCGGATGATCTCCATGGAATCAGGTCCTTTTCAAAGAACGCGAGGCGTTTGTCCAAGCCCGCCTCCTGACCACTATAAACCAGCGGCATGCCTGGCAGCATGGCGGCCAGTACGGCGAACGTATCGGCGGCGGCACCCAGTCGCTCGTGAACGGTCCCGTGCCACGAGTTTTCATCGTGGTTGGTCGTGAAATTCATCCGATAACCGTCGCGAGGAAACGTCTGCTGTTCTTTTTGAAGATAATTCCGCAGCTCCACCGCAGATTTCTTTCCAGCGGCGATATCATTCATCAGGTAATACAGATGCCAATTGTAGGTCATGTCAAACGCCACGTCGTGCAGCGCGGGTGTCTCCGCTTCGGCCAACATGAAAACTGGCTTGATTTTGTCGAGCTCTTTTCGTACCCGGTTCCAGAATTCGGTGGGGACCATATCGGCGACGTCACAACGAAACCCGTCAACGTCGCATCGCTCGATCCAGAATTTCATGGCCTCAATCTGGTAGTCCCACAACGCCGGGTTGTTGTAATCCAGATCGATCGCATCCGGCCAATCATCAACCGACAATTGGAACTGTCCGTGTTCATCACGCGTGTACCATTCCGGATGGGTCTTCGTCAAAACGCAGTCCCAGGCGGTGTGATTGGCCACCCAGTCCAGCAGCACCTTGAATCCCATCTCATGAGCCTGATTCACGAGTTGGCGGAATTCATTGAATGTTCCGAATTCCGGATTCACCGCCAGGTAGTCCTGGACGGCATAGTAACTGCCCAATTTACCTTTGCGTTTTTTTTCGCCGATCGGATGAATCGGCATGAACCACAGGATATTGGCTCCCAGCTCCCTCAATCGCGGAAGATGGGATTGGAAGCTACGAAAGTTGCCGTCGCGGGAGTACTGGCGCAGGTTGACTTCGTAGATCGTCGCTTTCCTGCTCCATGGGGGATGCACCAGCCTGTTTGGCAGATGTGCTTCCGCGTCGGTTGTCTCGTGTTCTGTATTTGCAGAAGTCACCACAGGTCTCAAACTTCAGGAAATGGATTGGATCAAGCGTAACCACCATTCGAATTCCCGTTTTGCTTGTCTGCAAGGTGCTCACCAATAAACACAAACCAACGAATAGATTCCGGCGGCAGCAAGCCCATGCCGAAGAGGCCAGGCGACTCAGTTCTGCCAGTCAACGACGCCAGTCGGATCAGGCCGCCATTCGTTCGGAATTCGACCAGCGTCCGATGAACTGCTGGATCATTTCGGGCGAGTAGAAGTGTTGACAGTATCTGGACGAGTAGACCCGTTTCAGGCTCTCCGATGAAAATCGCAGATTGCTGCTGACGTACTCGAACGCGTGGCGGTACGCCTTGTCGCGACTGGCATTCGTCGTGGTGATCTGCATCGGGGAGTACAACTGCAGGAAGCGTGAAATGGTTGTGCCCCAGGTCTCACTGTTCTCCAGTCGCAGGATCAGAAGATCGATTTCGCCCTGCTTGAACTGGGTGTTTCCCCGTTGCTGGTCGAAGATGTGGGAATAGACATCAATATTCAGGGCCGGCAGAAAATCCTTGTCAAACCAGTTGCAATTCTCAGCCGTTGCCGTGTCGTAGCGCTCGATCGCGTCGCGCATGTAGCTCTGAATCGTGGCCACATCCAGGCTGTCGTCGTCTCGAATACCCTCCGGGCAGTGTATTTGGAGATTTTCAAACAGGGAGGAAATCAACTGGGAAACAGGTTCGCGAACGACCGTGATCACTTTCAAGGCTGGCGAAGCTGCCGTGTCCAGATATTTTCGAACCAGTTTGCCCTGTTCCAGTTGTTTGCAAACCGGCAGCCCATGGCGGGACAGATACCTTGTCTCTTTCTTCAAACGGGTAGCTGACAGATAATGAATGTGGTGAATGGAGTTGGGTAAATCCAATTTCCTCAACGATTCTCGAATCGTCTGCGAACCCACTCTGCCCATCTGATAGATCACAATCGGTGTGCCGCGGATGACCATGCTGCCCGCTGGCGGAAATGGATTCTTCAATTCCATAATCCGGATCCCTGGATTGATTTCAGAAAAATCTGGCGGAGAGCACACCCGATGCATAGCCTCTTCGGGGACTCAACCGCCCTGGTCAGGGTAGAGCAAGTCCGGGTTCCAGATGAAGAGCAGAAGTTGGCCTCGCCGATACCGCTCAGCTGCTGCTACGGCACCGGCTCAGTCGGCAAATTTCTTAACCCGATAACAGATCGACGAATGGATCAACATCCAGCAAGTTGACGATCCCATCCTGATTGACATCCGCTTCGGGAATGAAGGTGCTGGTGGCGATGGCTTCGACAAACGGGTCAACATCCAACAGACTCACGATTCCATCACCATTGACGTCGCCCAGAATGATGGAATCCACGACCAACGATTGGCCGGGCACGGTCAATCCTCCACCGGACGCAAACGGTCCCAGCGGCAAACCCTGGCTGCTGAAGCCAAATACGCCCGCCGCACCGGTTAAAGCAATCAACAGCTCCGACTTGTCATTGGGATTGAAAATGATGTTAGACGGGAAGGTGTCCGCGCCGGTACTGAAACTCTGCAGTACCTGCCCATCTGCGTCCAATTGGCTGATCGTATGGACAAACAGGCTGGCCACCCACAGGTCTCCACCGTCGTCGAACAGCAAACCGGTAGCTCCCGGCAGCGACGAAGCCAGCGTCTCAAGAAAGTTGCCCGTCATGCCATCAAACACCTGAACATTCCCGGTGTTGAAACTGGCGACATACAGATTTCCATCGGGACCGAAGGCAAACGAAGCCGTCCCGCTGATACCAGGGCCTCCGTTGGTGAACGGGCCCAAACCGGTTCCATCGGGGCTGACGCGATCAACCGAACTTCCAAAGAAATTGGCCACGTAAATATTGCCGTCCGGTCCGATGCAGATTTTCGCCGGTCCGGCGAACGCGTTGCCAGTTTTTGCGGAGGCAAATTCGCCCAGAAATTCGCCCGTTTCCAGATTGTAACGCAGAATCGAATCAGTATTCTGGCTGGCGACCAGCAGATCGCCATGCGCGTCGATCAACATGCCAACCGGACCGTTCAATCCACCATTATCCTGGGGCTGACTGGTAATCAAGACATCGACAAAATTGCCGGTAACCGCGTCGTAGCGGATGACCTGATTGCCGAAATTATCCGTTACCAGTAACTGGGCATACGCCGGAATGGCCCAGGCAAAAATACAGGCCGCAACCAGTCCGATCCGTAAAAGACTTGATTTCATTTGGGTTCTTCTCGAGGTCATTCAATGGGTGAAAGTTGGGTAGCATGGTTTAGATTTACAGCTAAGACCGAACAACAGCCACCGAATGATCGCGACGATCCTGCGCGCCGCTGGGGATTCCGCAGAATCGTCCACTGAGCCGGTCATTCAGTATAGTCTTCTCCGCCGTCGGGTGTCGAAATCGCTCGCCAGACATCCAGCTGCACCTGTTCGTTGACGAATTTCGCCGATCCATCGGCCAATGCAATCGAAACACCGCCGGGATGCCAACTTCGGGCTGCTCGCCAGCCATATCCGGTAAGTCTTCTGGATGGGGCCGGATTAAAGGTCACACCGATCAGGTCGGGCTGGTCGCTGTTCGGCAGGTAATAGTGGTTATAAAGTGTGCAGCGAAATTCACCGTTGGCCCACATGAAGCCTCGCCGATTGCTGACGTTCCATTGGAACACGTTCTCAGCCAGAGCGTCCGTCAGTGGCGCGGTCATCACGTAACCAAATACCGTTTGCGGGTTGGCCACGACAACGCTGGAGTCGGTCGTGTTCTCGGGACCCGTTCCCAGGCTGCTCTCGGAAAACAACACGGTCTGACTGGTTCCGTCGACAAAAGAGGCCATCTTCGTTCTGGATTCGACGTAAAAAACGCCGTCTGCTCCCTCGTCGGCGAACGGGGTGCCGCCCCCTGCCCCACTGCCGGTACACCCGGCATAGTTACTGGGACCCAGGTTTCCAGCACCGTAGCCCGACGAAACCGGCTGCCTCAAATCACTGGGACATAGAAAGGCCGGAACTCGGGTCTCTACCGCCTGAACGTTGTTCGGATGCACATTGAATCCCGGTGGCGCAAACAGCGGCACCGACAGATCGAGCGATCGAAACAGATTGGCTTGCTCCATGAAGGGAGTCATATGAGCCAGCACGGACCAGCGATAGAAACTGTGTGGGTGGGCGGGGTTGTCGGCAAACGGTTTCGATTCCGCACCAACGGGCAAACGTCCAAAACTGGATTCGAAGTTCGCACTGGCCAATGCCAGTTGACGCAAATTATTAATGCAACTGGTTCGGCGGGCCGCTTCACGCACTCCCTGGATGGCTGGCAGCAGCATCCCGATCAATACACCGATGATGCTGATCACAACCAGCAATTCGACGAGTGTGAAGCCCGACGATCGGAGTTTTTGCAAGTCGCATGAATGTCTATCCTGGGTGACCTCTTGGGTCACGTCCAATACCGGTTGCCAAAACTCAGCCCTGTCGGATTCGAGACCATCTGTAACGATCCAATTTTAACAGACCAGCAGCGAATCGGCGATTGATCGTATCAAGAAGTCAAACGGAATCCGTGCACGGGGATTTCGTTCAGTAATCAAGAGATCAAGACCAAACCGGGGGCGAAGTCGAATCGGGACGGTATAACGGGAGGTCGAGGCTCCCGCCGAGACAGGCCGCCGCAACTCAAAGCGGAGGTCGAGGCTCATGCCGACACTGAACTGCCCCGCTCTCAACCGTAATATTATCCGCTTCACAACTTCACTCGGCAAAGGCAATGGGCATGGAGTCAAACTCGGCGACAAACTCGCTCTTACCGATCGTTGGGGTGTCATGGGGCGGGACCGCACCGTGATTCCTGCCGCAATTTCAATGTCCATTCCCACTTTTCCACGCGGCTTGAACCCCTGGGCGTGAGCTCCGCTACCGCAATCCGTCTGCGGTGGACGAATCGCTTCTCATTCGTTTGCCTGTTGAATGAGTTTCCTGATCAGTACGATTTGCCCCAAATGGTAATGGCTGTGTTCGATGATACCGAGAATATTTCGGTAGTAATTCCCGTTCTTCTGGGCGGTGAAGTCTTCCCACAGTTGGGAATCGGGAAGTTGTTCCAACAAGGCGGCCAGCTGTTCCGCATCTGACCAGACTCGGGTGAGCAGATTTTGCCAGTCTTGTTCCGAGTGAACAGGAGGATGGTCGAAACTGAATTTGTCGTGGGCGTCAAGATTCTGGCCCTGAAATACCTGCAAGACCACCTGCACAAAGTAATGCGTGTGATAAACCAGCGCCGCAATGGTGTGGAATTCCTTGATCTCGTGCGTTGCCATTTGCCAATCGACACCAGCGAGTTGATCCTTGAGACTAACGGTGGTCCAATTGCCACCAAAGTGGATCTGCCGAACGTGGGCTGCCAATTGCCTGGGCGATGAATTGTCGTGTTGATTCATGTTCGCCTGGCAGCCGCTGACCCCCGTCAACGTGCTTACCGTTTGTACTTCCCCGACCGGTGGAACCGAAATCCGACGGAATTTGAATGTCGTTGTCGGCGGGCGCAAGTTCGTCAATGAGAATCTACCAGTCGCGGTCAATCGCCTTTCCATCGGCCTTCAACGTGGCATTTTTCAAGTTTTCCCAATCAACGTCCAGCGAGATGAAACGGACGGAGCCGTCCACAAGAGCGGCGTTGAATCCGCCCGGTCGGTTGTTCCGCAGACCCCACAGAGGATCTTCTGCATTCCAGCGATAGTCGGCCGGTTTTGTCCATTCCACGGCCGCATCATCGTTCGCTTCGACAAAAAAGATCGTATTCGACGTGCCATCGGCAATCTGGCTGATTTTCGTAGCATGGTTTCCATCGAACATCGTTCCTTCGCCTGACCAACCCAGAAATACCGTCTTATTGTCGAGCACGGAATTCGGGCCACGGTAAATCTCCGGCATTTCGATCCAGCAGTTTGATGTTGTGTGGGCTATCCCATGGTTCGTCGAGTTTGAACTGGCGATACAGCGAATCCTGCTCCATGAAGGGCAGCAGATGGACCCTCCAGCTAAGTAGCGGTTTTCCATCGTCGGAATAGTTGGCCTGGGCCGGGAACTTTTGATACGAGGATTCGTAGTTCAGTGCTGCGATGGCGAGTTGTCTTAGCTGGTTGGACTGACTGCGTCCGTCGGGCCGCTTCACGAGCGGACTGAACCGCCGGCAGCAGCAAGACCGACCAACACGCCCATCGAGCCAACATTTGCCAGTTGATCCGCCTGGCCACCGCCAAAATCCAACACCAGCCGGTTACCGTCCACTTGCGGCTGAAATTGAGCCTGAATGTAGTCGGCAATGCGATTGACGTAGGCCACCATCGCCTCCTGCAGGACCGGATCTTCGTCCTGCAGTTCGCCCATCATATTTGCCAACACCAACTGTCGGACCAGCCCCAGCCCTCGACGCAGGATCGCTTCAATTTCAATCGCTGCTTCTTCGTTGACGGCATTGATCTGCAAGCGATTGTTTCCTTGCGGCGAAAAGCTTTCGTTCAGCGCCATCGAGTCGATCAGGTCGGGCAGTTTGAGAAAGTCTCGTAGCGGCGGTGGCAATCGGTTTGCCGGCGGTAAGTTGCTGTTTGATCAGGGCCCGAATCGGGTTCGAAGGCCACGTAGATATCCAGATGACCATCGGGAGGCGATTGGGCGATCTGTTCCAACAGCCGACTCTTCGCTCCTCGGGACGAAAGCATTTTGTTGATGAAGGTTTCGCTACCCAGGATGAAGGAACGATCGTTGTACGGATAAAGTGCTTCGCCATATTCGGATCGGCCGCGGTAGATCGGCTTGCCGTTCAGATCGCCTGCGGTCATCTGCATCCGATTGATCAGGTCGTCGGACAATTCCTGCGGGGAATCGAATTCGACAAACAGACCAAATTGGGGCGGGTTTTCCAGGTTGCGAATGGTCTCTACCAGCGCCACCACGCGGGTAATCTTGCAGGGATCGAAGCCCAGTTCCTTCTTGCCAAAGGCGGTGATGATTTCATACGGCAACAGTTCCATCCCCGGCTGCGCCAAGTGCATCTTTCGGTTTCAGGAACACCGCCCCCATGGCGGACGAGGGCACCATGTCCAGTGAGTCATCCTGAGCCGCCAGTCCATTGGCCAACGTCCATCCAATCGCGATGACTCCCGCCATCGTTGCCAACCAACATCCCAGAGTCCTGAACATTCTCATTTCCCTTTCCGAAAATTCGGTCCAAGCGATGATGACCAGTTCATCGAAGCTCGGCTGAAGACAATTCCACGGTATTTCTTCACAACTTAGAAGCCATCCATCAGCAATTCAAGAAGGGGCTCGGGCGATATCGTGTTCGTGTGTTGCCGATTGGGACCGAGGGAGACAAGGTTGAAGCTAAAATCCGAGTACCAACGAAAAAGCCCCGCTCGATTTCTCGAGCGGGGCTTTCATAAATAAAACGGCGATACCTACTTTCGCACTTGCGGTACTATCATCGGCTCGAAGTGCTTAACTACTGTGTTCGGGATGGGAACAGGTGTGACCACTTCGATATGGTCGCCGTAAGAATGCCGACGGCTTGTTCACCCGTCGGCACCCATGTTCTTCGACATGTCAAAAGACAATTTGTTGTGATTCAAGATGGCCCACTCAGTGCGCCGCATGGGGCGTCGCGATGGACGCCTGCATGTCGCTACTGATGAAATCAAGAGACCTGGATATATGTGGTCAAGCATTCGTCCGTTAGTACCAGTCAGCTGAACACATTACTGTGCTTACACATCTGGCCTATCAACCTTGTCGTCTTCAAGGGGACTTTAGCGGTAAACCGCAACGAAACCTTATCTCGGAGAGGGCTTCACGCTTAGATGCTTTCAGCGTTTATCCTTTCCGTAGTTAGCTATCCAGCCGTGCCACTAGCGTGACAACTGGGACACCAGAGCTACGTCCTTCCAAATCCTCTCGTACTAAAGAAGAACCTCCTCAAGTTTCGTACGCCCACGGCAGATAGGGACCGACCTGTCTCACGACGGTCTGAACCCAGCTCACGTACCACTTTCATTGGCGAACAGCCAAACCCTTGGGAGCTTCTTCACCCCCAGGATGTGATGAGCCGACATCGAGGTGCCAAACCGCATCGCCGCTATGGACGCTCGGATGCGATAAGCCTGTTATCCCCGGAGTACCTTTTATCTGATGAGCTATGGCCCTTCCATTCGGAACCACAGGATCACTAAGACCTACTTTCGTACCTGCTCGACTGATAAGTCTCGCAGTTTAGCACACTTCTACCTTTGCGCTCGACGCCTGATTGCCAACCAGGCTGAGTGTACCGATTGCACTCCTCCGTTACTCTTTGGGAGGAGACCGCCCCAGTCAAACTGCCCAACTGACACTGTCCGATGCGCTGATTCAAGCGTCATCGTTAGAACTAAAGCATATCCAGGCTGGTATTTCAAGGACGACTCCTCCGATACTAGCGTACCGGTCTCACAGTCTCCCAGCTATCCTACACAAAACATACCTCAGCCCAATATCAGCCTACAGTAAAGGTTCACGGGGTCTTTCCGTCTAACCGCGGGTAGGTGGCATCTTCACCACCACTACAATTTCACCGGGTCGGTGGTTGAGACAGTGCTCCTGTCGTTACGCCTTTCATGCAGGTCGGAACTTACCCGACAAGGAACTTCGCTCAGTATTGTTACTACCGATGTTCCACAGCTGAAAGATTCAAAGCACATCAACCATTTGCCCAACCGCCCATGCGATTGCCAAGCACGCATTAATCAACGATTGTCGTCAAGAAAATGCGTGAACTATAGAACCACTTGAGAAGTCGAACGAATGTATTTGTGTTATGAAAAACTGCGCCTGATCGAACGGAATCATCGAAATGAAACTGATTCAATCAGGAAATTGCAATCCAGAGATTGAGGACTGCATTCGGCGGGCTGATCATTTCTGTCAGCCTCTGCATGTCGCCATGCAGCTCGGACTATATCTTCAACTTGCCAATCCGATCCATCGCTTACGCGTTGAGTCATGATCGACGAGTTGCCTGGCGTATAGTCTCTGAGGATCCTGAAGTTGGATCGCCTGAAGGTCATTCAAGCGTTCTGATGTTCAGTTTCCTGCTGATTGTCTGCACCGACCGGATTGTCACTGCCAACGCCGACTTGAATCTGAAAAACTCATCTTCAAGAGGGGATGTGTTGGCGAGTACCGTCGGATACTCAGATGTTCCAGCATATAGCCAAGTACTGCCTCGATTGTCACCAATCGAGCGGGCAGAAAAATTCTACCTTAGGACCGTCATAGTTACGGCCGCCGTTTACCGGGGCTTCGGTTGGGAGCTTCACCCGAGGGCTAACCCACTTCCTTAACCTACCGGCACCGGGCAGGCGTCAGTCTCTATACGTCCACTTACGTGTTAGCAGAGACCTGTGTTTTTGATAAACAGTCGCAGGAGCCGATTTACTGTGGCCGGCTTGCACCGGCACCCCTTATCGCGAACTTACGGGGCCATTTTGCAGAGTTCCTTAACCACCGTTCTCCCGAGCGCCTGAGTCTACTCGACCCGCCTACCTGTGTCAGTTTTAGTACGGTCAACGTGCTTCAACCCTTAGAAGCTTTTCTTGGACGTCCTTCCAATGATTTCCCGATCTACGTCAGTCAGGTTTGCACCTTGAATTCCGGGGACGCATTTACATTCCCCCATCTCAGTGCACGCCACGGACATTTCTGCTCGTACCGCTCATTCTCCGGACGCCGTCCCTCCATCGGTCCACACGTCGGGGCAGGAATATTAACCTGCTATCCATCGTCTACGCCTTTCGGCCTCAACTTAGGTACCGCCTAACCCTGGGCGGAATTACCTTCCCCAGGAAACCTTAGGCTTTCGGCGAACAGGATTCTCACCTGTTTTATCGTTACTCATTCCGGCATAATCACCTGTATGGGCCGCGACCGGTCGTTTCCGTCCGGCTTGTGTCTCCCGTACAGCGCTCTGCTACCAATCCACATAAGTGGAGTCCACGTCTTCGGTGTCATACTTACTCCCGTTCATTATCGGCGCAAGACTGCTCGACCAGTAAGCTGTTACGCACTTTTTAAATGGTGGCTGCTTCTAAGCCAACATCCTGGCTGTCTCAGCAATCTAACTTCCTTAGTGACTGAGTATGACTTGGGGACCTTAGACGATGGTCTGGGTTGTTTCCCTCTTGACCGTGCAGCTTATCCCACACGGACTGACTGCCGCGATAATTATTACGGTATTCGGAGTTTGGTTCAGTGAGGTACCCCGGGAAGGGCCCCCATCCAATTCAGTATCTCTACCCCCGTAACATAGTGCCGCGACGCCGCCCCTCAAGGCGTTTCGCAGAGAACGAGCTATCTCCTGGTTTGATTAGACTTTCACTCCTCCCCACAGGTCATCCCCTCATTTTTCAACATAAGTGGGTTCGGTCCTCCACGCAGTATAACCCGCGCTTCAACCTGCCCATGGGTAGTTCACCAGGTTTCGCGTCTGCCGCATACGACAATGGTCGCGCTATTAACACTCGGTTTCCCTATGGCTCCAGCCCGTAAGGCCTTAACCAAGCCGCATACGACAACTCGCCGGATCATTATGCAAAAGGCACGCCGTCACACTGAACGAATCATAGTGCTCCGACCGCTTGTAAGCGTATGGTTTCAGATACTATTTCACTCCCCTAGACGGGGTGCTTTTCATCTTTCACTCGCGCTACTGAGTTCACTATCGGTCATTAGAGAGTATTTAGCCTTACGGGATGGTCCCCGTAGATTCAGGCCAGGTTTCACGTGACTGGCCCTACTCAGGTGCCTCTCGGTAGGTGCGAAGCTTTCGAATACGGGACTTTCACCCTCTATGGTCGACCCTTCCAAGTCGTTCTTCTAGCCAGCACTCTTCCCATATGAAAGGTCCTACAACCCCCCAAGGGAAACCCTCAGGGTTTGGGCTATTCCGATTTCGCTCGCCGCTACTGACGGAATCGATTTTTCTTTCTTCTCCTCCGGGTACTTAGATGTTTCAGTTCTCCGGGTTAGCAACGGGAATCTCGGGATCAATGCTCGTTTGTCAGCTACCCCAAGCTTTTCGCAGACTTCCACGCCCTTCAGCCTTCTAATGCCAAGACATCCCCCATACGCCCTTAGTAGCTTGACCACAAATATCCAGCCCTCTCAGATTCGCTCAATGGTTTGCCAATGATTGATTACCATCGCTCACCATTCAAACAACAAGCACTCGGTACCGGGTACCCCGTACTCCGCTGAACCACATCCGCCAGTCGGAAACCGTCCGGCCAATCCAATTCAACTCCGAAAGCCACTATCCATTCGTTTCCAATCCACTTAGATCCAGGTAACGATTTCTTAGTTTTTTCGCTCTTTTCATCTTTCGACATGCAAACTGAATCCTCAGCAAGAACAAGCCTCGCCTTGGCCAGTCTACACGGCGCTACTCAAGAGTGGTTTTCTAGATGACCTCACTTCGGTGCTCCGGTTAAAAAGCACTTCCGTGTGCGGACGTCAATCCGCCGAGGCCATTAAGATGCCATCTATAAAATCACAACTAAATTGTCAAAGAACATTCAACACCCAGAGGGTGCGACTCTCCATTGAGAGCGGTTCGAACTGCCAAGACGAAGTCTTCAATTCGAACCGCTACCAATCGGCCGTCTCGCGTAGCTCCGTAAGTTAACCAATCTTCATCTGTGGGTCAACTAAAAAGAGCCCCCGACCATCCCCATCCGGTAACATCAGCGAGTGACATTAAGGCGGTTGGGAAGCAGCAAAGTCGTTAAATCTCAGTAGCGAGGCAGGAAGTATACAACGATCGACCGAATGCTCAAGAGGCAACCAGCGAAAATCTGAAAAAATGATGAAGCGGATCGTGACCCCCGCGAAAACTCGCGGGGATTGATGATTATGGTCGGTTTTTCGTGCGTTGAATAAGTCGATTGACGTCTTGGCCGGGTAGGTTTCAATCGGCAAGATGCCATCCACAATCCTCGGGCTGCCCACGCGTAGACGGTTTTACCCGTGGGTACGGTAAGCCCATGGTCTCGGCTTTCCTTGGTTCAGCTTCCACGTGGCATAGGCTGCCAGCCTTTGAAGTCAAGTCTGGGAATCGCAGGCTGGCAGCCTGCGCCACGGCCAGTTTGGTCAACGTTTATTGGGTTGCCTGTCCCTCAGCCTCCCTCCTCAGCCTCCCTTCACCACAACCCTCCTTCACCACGACCCTGACTGTCCCTCACCACGACCCTGTCAAGCGGAAGTTTGGTTGACGTTAAACGGGCTGCCTGTCCCTCGGCATGCCCTTCCCTCGGCATGCCCTGCAAGTAATCGCCGCAAGCCAATTGCCTGCAACCCGGCCGCGATAACTTGGTGCCGATTTCAGATTCCTGACTGATTTTTCCTGATTTTACTTGAATTCCTGTTGTCTGGCTGGCAAAATCGGGGTCGACGTGTGAAACCGGTTTCATGGGAAGCCGGGCTCAAACATCCGCTTCCTGACAACCTGATCCCTAGCGTATTGGTCAACCGATGAGCGTCTGCAAATGGGACGATCCCATGTCCGATTTAGATTCCGATTCCAGCAGCCAGATCAACGTTCCACCTTCCAGAGCAGGAAGCCTTTGGAAAGTGATTGTGCCTGAAATCAAATGCCCCGCCTGTGGGTCCGTGCGAACGTTTGCCAAGACGGGTAAGCGTCGTAATGGTGCCGGAATGAGTGAGCATTACCGACAGTGCGATGGCTGCCATATACGATTCCGCGTTGTTTTTGAGTAAAGGCGAATTCCTGACGAGTTTTCCGGATCTTCGGCTTGATCTGTACGCATAGCGTACAAGGCTCGTCCAACCATAGTTATTCTATTTCTTCGTGCGAGTCTTGAAAGGCTGAATCCGCCTCTGTAGAAATTCTTGTTCTTATTGATTTGCGAGCGTCGTCGCTCGGCAACTCAAGAACTTTTTATCTCCTTGGAGTAAACGACATGCTTTCCCGTAGAATTTTATCTTCATCGTTTGTGGCATTGGGCACTTGCCTGTTGCTCTCTCTCTCCGCCTCAGCCGATCTGGCCGTCAACGGAGGTTTTGAAACCGGTGACACGGCCGGATGGGAGTTTTTTCCGACTGCCGATCCCCCAGGATCTTCATTCGGTGTAACTAACGATTCAGCTGTTGGCAATTTCGCTGGTCAACTTGTAAACAACATCGAGGGTTCAGCTGCCCTCATCAAGCAAGCCAACATCGGAGTTGGCATGGTTAACCCTGGCGATCTGCTCCGAATCGATTTCTCAATTAAGGGCAACTACGGACCAGGCGGAGTTTCCTTCGTGGAACTGTTCTCCGAAATTGCTGGTGGTGGTACATCGTCCTCTGAGATCCTGACTACTTTCCCTCAATCTGGAACTGATTACCAGGATTTCACGTTCTTCCGGAATGCGGGACCTGACGTGAGCGGTGGCATTACTTTGCAATTCACCGCAACTACCGGAGCCATTATGGGTAGCACAGCGGAAGTATTCGTCGACAATGTTCGGGTCAATGTTGTGCCCGAGCCCACTTCGGCATGTCTGCTGGCTGCCGGTCTGGGGCTGGTTGCCATCCGTCGTCGTCGCTAATCTTCAGTCACATCTGAAGAAGATGAATTAATGCAGTTTGCAATGACGTGGCCAGTATTCGCTGGCCACGTTTTTTTGTATTTAAAAACGTAAACGGCTCCAGATGGAAGCAATCTGGAAATTGCGGTCACGGTCATGATGACGAAAATCAGCTGAGCACGCTTGGCAGCTGTGTGTTTTCTTCCATTGTGGAGCGCAGGAGCTGAATGTCGTGTTCGGCAGAACCAAGACTTCGGTGGCCTGGTCAGCTAACATGTGTGGCAGTGCAATTGGTTTCTTATCGCGAGTTTGCCATGTTGAATGCCTGTCGGTTTGTTGGCGTTGTCTCTCCTCTGATTTGTGGCCTGATGTCGGCCATCATTTTCTGGCTGCCTGTGCATGCTGTGGCTCAGCCGGATGACCTGTCCCGATTGCGTCCGGATCCGCCTGCAGAAATCTCTTCCGGCGAACTGGAGCAGTCGATTGCTCAGGGCACGCGATACCTGATCGATTCGCAGCGCGGCAGCGGATGCTGGGGCGGGCCGCAATGGACGGGGGGTGTGGACGGCGATCCATTTGGCTCGTTCCCGTCCTTCGATGTCGCCGTGACGGCGCTGTGCCTGGAGGCGCTGTTGGATGTCGACGACTGCGAAGAGGTGCGACAGGCCAGCGACAAGGCCTACCGGTTTCTGATCGGCCGAACCGACAACATTCGCCGTGCCGGGCCCGGAGATTTGCCCAACGTCTGGGCTCACTGTTACTGCATCCAGACGTTTTCCCGCATGTTGCCTCGAACCGATGACCCCATGAAGAAGAAAGAGCTGTCCGAGGCCATTGAGAAGCACATGCAGGGCCTCAAGCGGTGGCAGTCGATTCACGGCGGCTGGTTCTACTACGGCAGCGGGATGAGCCAGCCCATCAATCCGTCTTGCAGCTTCGTGAATGCCGCCATCCTGGTGGCGCTGGCCTGCGCTCGGGAAGTTGGCTTGAGTGCCGATCAGCCGATGGTCGAAAAAGCACTGAAAGTGACCCAATTGATGCGGAAGCCCGATTCCAGTTTCATGTACACGCTGCGATTGCCCACCGACAAGACGGGGCAAATGAATCCCATCAATCGCCCCGCCGGCAGCCTGGGCCGCTCTCAGGCGGGCAATGTAGCGCTACGATTGTGGGGCGATAAGAACATCACCGACGATGTGATTGCCGTCTGGTTGGATCGCCTGATTACCCGGCACGGCTGGTTGGACATGGGGCGGAAGCGACCCATTCCGCACGAATCGCACGCGGGCGTGGCCGGCTACTTCTACTATTTCGGCGTCTATTACGGTGCCGTCTGTATCGAACAACTGCCGCCGCAGGAGCGTCCGTTTTACCAAAACCACCTGGCGCGGATCATCATCGATCGGCAGGAACAAGATGGCTCGTGGTTCGATTACCCGCTGTACAGTTACCACAAGCCGTACGGGACGGCCTTCGCCTTGCTGGCATTGCAGCGCTGCCGTATCAGACCCTGACCGGCGGGTGCTGGCGGGCACGTGGTTCGTGCCAGTCGGAACCAGTCGCCGCGTCCGTTCAGCCAACGGTTCCCTTCTGTTCCTGCACAACCGTTCCTGCACAACCGCAGCGGTTGCTGATACGCTGGAAGAGGAGATGGGTTAGTTTGAAGCGGAGGAGGAGGTTTTGCAGGCCAGGACACCATTTGTCGTTTTGTTTCTGGACAGGTCGGGTTCCTCGCATTTGTGCTCGCTGCTGGATTCTCATCCGCAGATCAGTTGTGGTGCTGAGGAATTCACTATCAGGAAAAAGGAATCGCACGGCAACGATTTGCCTGTGCGAGAGATTCATGCCCGACGAACTGAGATTATCGATCCCAGTCCGCAGCAGACAATCCAACACCTGGAGTCGATTTTTTCGCGTTCCCGCTGGGCCGCCGGCTTCAAGTACAAGTATCCGCTGCAGCTGCAGCGGTTTCCGGAAGTATTCGAGTGGCTTGTCGGACGTAAATCCGATGTGCGGGTCATCCATCTGGACAGGAAAAATCTGCTCAGAAAAGCGGTGTCGCGACAAATACTGGAGCAACTGCGGCGGCATCCAGCATTCCGCAGAGACCGAGCCGAACTACTGTTCTCTGCGGTCACCATGGATGTCGACGACTTGCTGGGGCAACTTCATCGCGCGCGGAATCAACGACAGGAGTTACAGCAGCTGGCCAGCCAATTCCACCATTGCCTGTCGATTGAATACGACGACCTGCATCGAAACGCGGCTGACGTGGGAAGACGGTTGGAGACGTTTCTGGAAGTCGAAGTGGGCCATCCCCTGCGTTCCCGCTTTCGAAAAGTCACGCCGGAACGGTTGAGTGATGCGATTCAAAACTTCCCGGAAGTTGCCGCGGCAATTCGCAAATCCGAATTTGCTGAAATGCTGGACGATTGAATTCGTTCTCCGTTGCCAGCTATCCAGGGCTGGCCGGGTGACGACATCCCGCTGGCAACGTCCAAACCGGAATCAGGATCAATGTGGTTCCCGACTTTAACTGGCTTCGATCACATACGTGCCGGCGATCAGGTCATGGAGGCAACGATTGGACTCATTGGAGAATATCCAGGCCGCGTCCAGCAGGCCGAAAAACGGAACCATGTTCAGCAGACCGATCAGCCAGCTGCGAAGGATAACTCCTTGAAGCCATCCTGGTGCTTCGCCCTGGAGATTAACGACCTGGGTGTTGACGCAGTACTTTCCGAGCGTTCGACCATCCAGTGCGGTCATGCTCCACTGCACAAAGGCCAGCATCAAAGAAGGCACCAGCAGAATGGCGAGGAATCCCAAATTCAATTGTTCGGGTACGGGAGGTGAAATCAGGAAAGCGATCACGGCGCCAACCACGCTGGCCCCCATCAACGCTACCGAATCGATCAACCGTCCCAGGAAACGACGGAGACGCGAACAGACCAGCTGTTCGGGACCAGCCTTTTCCCGCGATTGCTGACGCGCCTGGCGGTAGATTTCGCGGTCGGTCAGCTGCGATTCGGGTTCAACAAGCTCCGCGACGGTTTCAGCCGGTGTTTGGTTCTTCCAGCTCAGCCAGGTATTGGCGGCCTTGCTCGATGCGTTCCAGCGTCGCTTCTGGAACTTCCAGCTGTTGACCACAGGATGCACAATCCAGCTGTTGACCCGACTTATCCGTGGAACTGCACGCGATTTGCCAGCATTTCGTACAGCGAAAAGCCAGTGGTTCAAAAGCGACTGTCGACATATCAGGACCCGTTTGACAAAGGAATTCTGAAGTGGAACAACGAATCCTAGGTCATCGGTATGGCCCGAGACGCAGCCGGGCCGCAGAATTCATATCGAAATGCGGGCGTCTGACGCGATTATTCGGCGCAACCGTCAAAGGCCGTAGCCAGGCTACCATCCAGATTTACTCCGGTGCAGCGGATGGCCAGCGGATCTTCACTCATGAAGACGCTTACTGCCGGGCGGCCGCATCAGCGCCGTTTCGATTCTTCGTTACGCCGTCCCAAAGCCTGGCCACGATAAAAAGCCCGACCACATTGATGTCACCGCCAGCAGGAACGAATGAGTGTGTCGGAAAACGAGCCGGCGGAGAGGGCGACCACGGATATGACCGGAATCCAACAGACCGTTTCAGTCGTCTTTGACCAACAATACATTGACCGCTTTGACAATCACTCGGACCTTGTCGCCCGGCTGCAGATTTAACGACGCAATCGAATCTCGGGTCATAACCGATGACATCTCAAATTCACCAGATACCTTCACCGTGGCTTGTGCCATGATGCCGTCACCGGAATCGACGTCAATTACTTCACCCGCGATGTCATTTCTGGCACCATGTTTCATGTTGTCTCCTTTGAATTTGAATTTGGCTGCGAACAACGAGTCTAATCTTTTTTGCAACCTGCAAAAGCCGGACTTACCATCAAGCCATGACCCCTGACTCCGTGAAACCAGGCCCGCCAACGCGTCCCAGCCGACGACTGAGTTCTGGCTGCCATTCAGCAGGAAAATCGTTCGATCCGCTGAAGAGGGGCAAGATCTCGCAAACCTGAGTCACGTTAATGGTGAATCGTGGACGGCAGGATGGCCGCCGTCATGATGGCTGCCTGCATGGCTTCAATCGTGGCCTTGGTGGCACCGGAGGCCAGGATATTTCCGCTGGCCAACTGCTTGATGCGAAACTTGTGTTGTCGAAGTTCTTCCGGAACAAAATTTGGTTTCAGCAGATCGGCGTGATAGGCAAAGGCGATCAAAGCGGCCGTTCGAACATCCGGTTTGGTGCCGGGATGAAACATGGTGTCTGCCATGCGACTGCGAATGTGGTCTTCCCAGGTTCCATCCAGTTCCGGATAGACGCGTTGGGAAAACACGAACAGGATTTTCCGTTCGCCTGGTTTCAGGATCCCCTGTTGGCACAGAGCTTTTGCGACTCGATGACTCAAATCCTTGAATCCGGCCGCGGTTGACACCCAATGCTGCAGCCCTTGGTGCGTTGGCGCCTGGTCGATCATCTCCAGCAGTTCATTCAGTTCGGGAAATTCGGTGGGAGCATCGTTGATCACGGCCACCGTCTGTGGTTTGTCGTCGTTGCAGATGATTCGTTCCTGCAACATCAATTCGCTGACCATGGCTCCCGCGACGGCGTATAGATACATGCCGGCGTTGAAGGTTCCCTTGTCATCGCTTAACGCCAAGAGTAACACTTCGTGATGCAGTGGTAGTTGCTTTGTCATCATTCAACCGATCCAAATTAGAGACAAATCCTGCTCGCGCTAGGCCGCAAGAGGATTCAACGTGGGCATGCCGCGGCGATATCAAGGTCACCCACGATTATTACGGAATCCGTAACTGAATCCACCGAAATCTGGCAGCTTCCCGGCGATTCAGAAAGCGGCCATTTTTCGTCCCGATACATGCGCCCACGGATGCGATTGCACGCGGGAACGTTCACCGGGCGAAGTTCATGCGGAAGCGGCTTACCGGCTGGCCAGGTAGTCGTTCGTAGAGAACAGTGTGGCATAGGCAAATCCCAACGCCGACATCAGTGTGGCATGAACGGACTCCGCGGGCACGGTCTGACCCTGAAATTCTGTATCGCGAGTGGCACACGCATCGTGAATCAGCGAAACGTTGTACCCCAGATCGCTGGCAGCACGGGTCGCCGCGTCGACGCACATATGACTCATCGCGCCACAGATTGTCAGGTCATCAATGCCGCGATCATCCAAAATCGACTTCAGATTGGTCTCCAGAAACGCATTGACATGGTTCTTCAATACGACCGTTTCACCCGCCAACGGGGCGACTGTCGGATGAATTTCCGCGCCCTTTGAGCCGGGTGCAAAGAACGGCGCTGACTCGCCGGGGAATTCATGCCGGACATGAACGATCAGGTCGTCTACGGAACGCGCTGCGGCAATCAGTCGGGCGGCCTGGTTGGCTGCCTGATCAATTCCCTTCAATTCCCACTTTCCACCGGCAAAATAGTCATTTTGCAGATCGATCACAATCAAGGCGTTGTTGGCCATGGGCGGATATCCATTTTTTGTACCGAATTGTAAGAAAGCCAGCGGCGCATCGTTTCAGCCGCTTGCCGCTACGGTCAAGTGTAACTTCCGCTCAGTCTGCCCACGAAGGGGAGAAAGCGGCCGGTAGTCGACATGTAATCGCGATAGCGCGGGCCGAATTCCGAAATGGCATCCTGTTCTTCTGACATCGCCAGCCGTAGATAGACGAACCACAGGATAGGCATCGTAATCAGCGTCACCAGCGTCGGCCAATTGATCATGCTGCCCAGCAAGAACAGGAAGAAACCGGTGTATTGCGGATGGCGAATGTATCGGTACAGTCCGGTCGAGGCCATTTCCCCATGCTGAACCGCGCGGTGCAATTGTCGCCAGCCAAAGATGGCCAGCAGAGCGCCGGTAAGAATCATCAGTTGGCCACAGAGCGTAAACAGAAACTGGGCCCGAATCAGCGAATCCTCACTTAGCCCCAAGAATACGGGCCAAAGATGGCCGTTGATGTGTTTTTCTGCATCCGCCTGGCTTCGACCCAACAGGCCCATGACCAGATAGGCAGTCAATGGCGTGCCATACATCTCCGCATACAAGGCAATCACCCAGGCCTGGGCAGCTCCCGCGGATTTCCACTCCTTCTTTCGCCTGGGTTGCAGGATGCCATATAGGAAAACGCCCAGAATCAGGATGTAAATTGACACCAGCCACCAATTGAAGTAGCCGACGTTGAAGACGCTGTTCCTGAGGAAATCGTAGAAATTCATCGACGCGGCAGCCAAGAAAGGCACTGAGTATTCTCTATCGGTGTCAGCGGAGTACCGGATTCCGGCGGGACAATTAACGTTCGTTGTGATCGAAACCGCTCCCAGACCGGCTTCCCGGGTAAGCAAACGCTGCGGGCGCCCGACAGACAGGATTGGCATTGCCCCAAGCGAAAAGTCGTGCTGTAATCCGCGCCGTTGGCGCGTTGATTTCAGGTTTAACGGCATTCGTAGCACAAGCTGCCCCACGGTTGAGGCTGGCAGCCGTCTGCCACGGCTGACTTTTTCAGGCGGTGCGGCAATGGTTACCGCCATCAACCCTTGGATGGACTGGGGTCCGTACATGGAGCCGGATAGCAGCGGTAAGCAGTCGGCTCAACGATTAACCGAATCGGTTTATCAACGAATTAGCAATAAGCACCTGAACGCACCCAAACGAATCACGTTTCAGAAGGAGGAGCACAATGTCTCGATTCCAGGTTTTGTTTGCCATTTTCCTGCTACTGCCTTCTTTGGCCGCTGGCCAGACTGACAATCAAATTCCCGTCGATACAGGTAAACCAGCCCAGGACTCGCTGGACCGTCCTCCTGTTCTATTGCGACCGATGCAGCAGAATTCGGGAATCAATCTTTCACTAATTGATGATGTATGCCGGCAGACACGAAGACAAACGCGGGTTTACCGCTTCCAAAATAGCGCGGTAGCCGACGTCGCTGAAACCATCAACCAATGGCTGCAGCAGAAACTGAAATCGAAACAGGCCAAGGTGAATGGTTTTATCTGTAACGCGCCGATCATCATCGTGCCTGAGGTGGAATCCAATACGTTGGTTATTTCCACGACCGATGCTTTTACGTTGCACGACGAACTCGAACAATTGATTCAGAAACTGGATCGAGAATCCGCGACGATTCAAATCAAGGCGGTAATCAAGCGAACCGTCGACGGAAAGACCCAAATCCTGGCGGCCCCGTCCATGATCGTCCGTGAAAATACCACGGGCAGCATCACGGTCGGAAATGAAGATGATCAGTTGACGTTGGAATTGACGGCCCGCGTGACCGAAACGGAACCAGTCGCCAATGCCAGGTCGGCGGAAAAGCAGGTGGAAGTCGATTCGAAATAATCGACGACGAGTTATCGAATGATTCCATGGACTGATTTATTCGCAGCCAAAGTCAACGGGATTTTTCCAGCACAGACTTCAGCTTCTTCGTGGAATCCTGTTTAACGCGAGCCGGCGTTTTCAAAACGGATCGCCGTGGTTTCGCGTTGCCCGGATCACCGCTTCGCCCTTCGACGCGTGGTCGAATCGCGGTGGCGGATTGGTCGTCCAGTATCAGTTCTTCGGTGGTCGATTCAGGCGACGGCAGGATTTCCTCCATTTCATCTGCGGGAGGCGGAGGTGGCAGAGGACCCTGGTCGGACGGCGCGGGTTCCGGTTGATCCGCGCGGACCAGGTCAAGCCCGCTGGCAGTGTCTTGGAACACATACAATCCTGGTTCGTCGACGACAACCGACCGCTGTGGAAGACCGGCCCCGGCAGAAAATTCCACCGTCCACGTCTGGCTGCGGCTCAAGTCAATCTGATTGCCAGGTCGTAATCGAAACCGTGTTCCGTTCAGTGCATAGGTAACCGGTCGCCGCGCTCCTGGCGGAAGAAACAGGGTTTTGCGATCCCGTTCCGCGGGCCGTTGGAGTGAGCTGACCAATCCACCTCCGCGTTCCCAAGAACGAACTTGAGTCGGCAATGCCGAGCGGTCCGTTGCGGAACCAGGCGGTGGCGTGGCCGTGGGCCGAGTTCCGTAGTAGCGATTGCCGTTGCCAGTCACAACCATTTCGGGGGGCTGCCCATTGCCACCAAGGTGAACTCCGTTGGGGTATGGCCCAAACTGTGCCCCGTATCCACCGCCCAATTGGACTCCGTACCCTGGTGGGCCAAATCGTGCACCACGGCCTCCGCCCAGATGAACGCCGTTATTGCCCCCAATTCGCAAGCCAAATCCGCGTCCGATGACAACACCATCCGGGCCGCCGATGACGATCTGCGATTCCCCGTTGACGGTCAAGCCAAACAGGATGAACAGGAAAACCAGAAACTTCAATCGACGGACGCCTTCAAAACAGAGATCGGAAACGTTCATTTTATTGCTTCCCTATTGGGGTCTCAGGGGCAACCGGTCGGTCAAATAGTCTGCACTGAAGTACCAACTGCCGGATGTATCCTTCTGCCAGTCAACACGCTTGCTCGAATTACCTATCCGCCAGAACAGTCTGTTTGTACAACTATAATACACATTCGGCGACGTTTCGCGGTTCCAAGCAGGCAAAAGCGGTTCGTTTGCACTCAATCGGCTGGAAACCCGGAATCCGCTGGTTTGGCGGTCCAGTCGACCATGGCGGTTCGTGACAGGTGCTGCCACTTCGCCGTTGTTTCCCGGCGACCGGCGATTCGCGAAAAATCCAACCGTCTGCCGGCGAGTTGGACACTTTGACCAGAAGCCGTGTCTGTAGACCCGTTCGGCTATCGTCCCGAAGTTGCTTTTCCCCACGAACGGTCGGCCTGCGAGGACGTTGCGAATTTCGTGTCGCCAAAATCAATTGAGCCGTCCCTTTGAATCTGTGCCGTGATGTTGGCGAACCAACCGGGCGAGACAACCCCTGTAGAAGTGGCTCCACTGGCCAGTTGAGTCTTGATTTCGATCTGTCTGGTCTGGTTGAGAGAGAACGGCAAATCGAAGCTCTCGCCATCCTTGACGTATGCCTGTTCGTGCACCATTTGACCATCAAACAGGACGGTGAGCAGGTCAATCCTCCGTTGGGACAGGTTTTGAACCGTAATGGCACCCTGAGTTGCGGCGTAATACAAGCCGACGCCACACACGAGGGCAAGCACCATCGTCGCCAAAAAAATCTTGTTCATTTGCGTTACCATTTTGCGTGAAATCAGAACTTAACCGCCACAGTGGCTTACTGCTGTAGCTATCGACAACTCATTGGCGAAAACAGCATGCCAGCCAACACGCTCTTTGGCAAGTTTCTTGGGCTTGATCCGTCAGCTGGGGCATGATTACCGCCCCAAATTTTCTGATCTGGATGAAGCCACAGATCAATTAGCCTACCTCACAATTCGACCAATCCGGACCGAATCTGGTTTTCACGGGGCAAGATTCGGTTGACTTCGACAATTGGAAGTGACTGGCAACGAGGGGCACCAAGTCAGTTCGCAATTTGTCAGGAATGAAAAGTCTTGGCCGAAATCATCTATAAAGTCCTACTTTCTGGTTCCGTTTGTTGCCAAACGCGCTTCCCAGGCTCTACGATGAGGGCTTGGAGAAATGGTTTTGTTGCTTTCGAGACAGCGACAAACACCCGAGACCTTACATAAGGGAGCACCTATGATGAATTCGATTGCCCGAAACTGGCTTGTGTTTTCGTTCTGTACGGCAGCCTTTGTTCTTACGCCTGGCGTGGAGACCAGCTCGTCTGCCGATCAATTGTACGACGTGACGATCAACGGCTTCATGGAATTTAACCAGATCAACGCGCCACCTTTGGGAAACGTGATGACAGGAGAAACGGTGACCTTGTCGTTTCAACTGGACTCTGGCAATTTTGTCGACAGCATGAGTTTCCCCACGCGAGGCTACGTTATTGATCAGTCTTCATTCGTGTTGGATTTCAGCGGTGGGACATCGATTGGCTTGGAGAACCCGTTTCCAATGGGTGAGACGCCCTACTTTGTAATCCGGGATAACGACCCGGCCGTAGACGGCTTTTTCCTGTCGAACGGTACGGATTTTCCCAGTTCGCTGCCGCTCGATCAGACCGGTTTGATTGAACAGTTCGGGAATAACTTCGCCGTCTCCTACACAGGTGATACGTTGTCCTCTCTGGATATCGCTGACGCCGAGGGATTCTATGATTTTGATGGCCTGAAGAGTTTTAACTGGACGATCACTGATGGCCCATTCGATGCCGCAGGTTTGGTGTTTTCCGATCTGACCATTACCCGCGTTCCGGAACCGATGGCTTTGCTACCATTGATTTGTGCAGGCACACTGGTTCTCGTTAAACGCAATCGCCGGTAACTCGAAGGCAAGTTCATTGCCCCGGTGGTGTCGCCTCCCTGACCGTATCGTTATTAATTTCAGTGTTGCCGGGCAATGGCTTGCCCGGCAACCTCGTTTTGTGTGCAGGCTCAAGGCAGGCGATCCCAGAGGCACCACGTTGAATCAGCCGCATATGATGATTCAGCCTGATGGTCCGTTCGACGTTGCATCCGTTGACAGGGAAACGCATCATCGTCGGCGACGTGCCACGATCAAGCCCTGCGATAATTCGGCTCAGCTTGGTATCGCGATCGGTTTCCGTGTAGAAGATTTCGACTTCAAACAGGCGGAACCTTTCGTCGTCCCGCGCGGTCCCGAACAGCGACGTCCATTGATCGTCATTCCGTTTGACCTGGGCATGAAATCGGTAGATCTGGTACCACCCCGGACGTTGAATGGCATGCAATTCCAACTCGCCAAATTTTGCCGAGTTGCCAAAGTAGCCGTTCCTGGACAGCCAATCTCGGATATCCTTTTCGGTTACCCGGTTTTTCAAGAAGTCAAACATGACGGTTGTGCTTGAATCTTTGCGAGCCGTATTTAAAGTTATCTGATCCTGCTTTGCCGAGTCATCCATTTCGCGCGAATTCGCAATCCAACAAAGGCAATCGCACGAGTATCCTGTTGGGGCACGGCTTGAAGGAATTTTCAATAGCGGTGGTTGTTCGTTAAATTGCGTCCAGGAGCCGAAAAATAGTGAAGCGACGCCTTGATTTACGGGATACCCGTACTGGTATCGACTCTTAAACTGCCCGGCAATCGACTCCCATGGCCAACATGACAAAAATCGTCTACGTGGTACCGTTGATACGGCGGACCGAAGTGGACTCGTTCCGCTGGTTGGGTATCTGGCAGGCGGAGCAGGGCTTTTGGGATGTTCCTGTTTTTCAAAAATTGGAAGATGAGAGTGTTCAGACGCTGTTGAAACGGGAGATTGCCTGGCGATTGAACATCGACCGCAATGAATTTCTGGTGGCCAGGATGTCGCAGTTGCATGTCAATCCCATCGGGGATTCCTCAAATCCCGATCAGGATGACGAAGTGGAACTGATCTTCAATTCCGTCGACGTGGTCCGTGCCAAAACCATCGAAACGCTTTCGGGAATCCCCGATTTTCGCTGGTTGACTGCTTCGGAGCTCTGTTCGGGACAGACAACCGATCAACAGCGGGTGAACCCGAAAATCACCCGATGGCTGAACCGCTGGCAAGTTATCCAGCCTTGGCAGTAGCCGGGCATCGTGGCGATGGCTGATATTCCAATTGGCTTCTCTCACAATCGTTCCGGCTGGTTTGGCGATCTAATTGAAAGCCTCGGTTTGCGCATCGCCGCCCCGGACTGTCCTGGGTTTGCGATTCCACCAGGCCGCCGCTTTATGAGGCGACCATTGCGATGCGGAACGGCAATTCCCCAACCCTTCCAGCAATTGATGCGCATTGGGTAACCGTTTTCCTGGTGATCGGGCCAGGCAACGCATGATCAGATTCTCCAGGTCGGGATCGATGTCTACGTCGACAACTTCGGTCGGCCGCCGCGGCGGGGAATCGACATGCTTCACGAATTCATCGAATGAGCTGCCTTCTTTCAGCATCGGTCGTCCGGTCACCAGGAACCAGGCGGTCGCGCCCAATCCATACAGATCGGCCCGCGCGTCGATATCTCGATCGCCATGAACGACCTCCGGAGCGACATAACCTCGTGTCCCACAGAAGCGGCCCGCGCTGGTGACCTCCGATTGATGTTCCCGAAAGGACTTGACCAGCCCGAAATCCAGTACCTTGACAAAATCACCCAGGCCACCCCGGTAGCTGAGCATGATATTTGCCGGTTTGATATCCCGATGGATGAGACCCTTGTCATGCGCTTCAATCAACGAACCGCAGACCTGCTGCAGAATATGAATCGTCCGCCCGGAAGGCACCGGACCATTCTGATGGACCAGATCGTGCAGCGTTATGCCGGCGATCAACTCCATGACGTAATAGAAACTACCCTCGGCCGTCCGTCCGTAGTCGTAGATGGTGATGGTGTTGGGATGGGTCAGCTGACTGGTCAGCTGCACTTCGCGCTGAAATCGCTCGATCGTCGTTTCGTTGGCTCGATCCTTCTTCAGCAACTTGATGGCGGCCGGTCGGTGTAGCATGGCGTGACTGGCGCGATAGATATTTCCCATGCCACCGGAACCGATCACGTCTCCCAGCGTGTATGGCCCCAGGCGTCCGGGAGCGGCTGATTCTGACTTGATCTCCGCTGGCCGCGCCGAAGTCCGTTGATTCTGGTAGTCCAGCACTTCACTGGGACTCAGACGGTGAGTGCCGTTGCCGGTTCGTACGTAGAACGCTTCCTCGTTACCGCGGCGAAAAAAGACGGGCTCACTGGAGCTTAAGCACTGGACAACCAGTACCTGGCTTGCGGAGATGGTCAGGACCGTCGACCGAATTCGGGGCGTGGTCGGAACTCCCAGGCACTGTTCAATCAGTCCGTTCCAGTGCCGTCGCAGACCTTCCTGGTTGGCGAAGCGTTCGTTTTCCAGGCTTACCAGATTGCCGGTCTCATCCACCCCCACCAACAGAAATCCACCTTCCGAATTCAGGTAGGCAGCGACCGTGTGCAGGCAGGCGTTTTCCAGTTGCTGGTCTGGTTTACCGGTCTGCCGGTTCCATCGCAGTGCCGGCTTGAATTCCACCCGCTCGCTTTGGCCGTCGCTGATCAGCACGGCCACGTCTTCTTCATTGACCTCGCGAAATCCGCCATCCATCAGCGCCTTCAGCCGCTGGTTCTCCGATTTCAATTTGCGATGTTCGTGATAAGTCGAAAGATGCTGTTGAACGCGGGCAACGACCTCCTCAAATTGAAAAGGCTTTTCGATATAGTCGACCGCACCCAGCTCCAGTCCGTGTACCTTGTCACCGACGCTGCCTCTTGCCGACAAAAAAACGATTACCGATTCCCTGGTCTGTGGTGCGGACTTCAACCGTCGGCAGGTCTGGTAGCCGTCCATGCCGGGCATGTTGATGTCCAACAGAATCAGTTGCGGTCGTGCCTCGCGGGCGATCGCCAACGCTTCCTCACCGGATTGGGCGATCAGCAATTCGAATCCTTCCTGTTCCAGCGCGCCATAAAGGACCTGCAGATTGTCTGGATTGTCATCCACCAGCAACAGTCGATCTTTCATGGCAATCGCACTTTCTCTATATCATTGATCCAGTTCGTCCAGCAATCCTTGCAGATCGTTGAATTGAAAACTGCCGGCCAGTTCCCGGATCCGTTGACCCAGTTCCGTGGTTTCCGAATGGCCAGCCAGCTCGTCGGCAACTTCGTTGATGGTCGTCAGACTTCGGATTTGGATGGCACGCATCAACCGTTGCTGAAGCTTGGACGGCAACCTGGCAGGCTGCAACGCTTCCGTTTCGTTGGTGGAAAGCTCGCCTGCCGTTTCGGGGTCCGCCACGTTTTCGAATTCCAGCGACAAGTGTTGTTGGAATTTACCCACCAGTTCTTCCACACGAAATGGTTTGGCGAGGAAATCGTCGAAACCGGCTTCGATCGCCCGACGACGAAACTCGGGAAAGACGCTGGCGGTGACGGCGATGACCTTGCGCTCTTTCAGTTGACTGTCGTTTCGAATGATCTGAATGGCATCCAGGCCGCTAATACCTGGCATGCGGATATCCATCAACACCAGGTCGATCGCCGCCTTCTCCCGCATCAGACGCAGCGCGTCCTGACCATCTTCCGCGGACACGACATCGCATCCCAGGTCTTCCAGAAGCGACCGCATGACTTCTCGATTCGTTTCTTGATCGTCCGCTACAAGAATGGTCGATTTCTGGCCCGGGACCAGTCGCAGGGTAGCGCCTGAGGTCCTGCCAGCGGCCAGCGGCAGGCCGGGCTCATCACCCGTGGTTGCAATCAGCGGCAACGTCACCGTAAACTGACTCCCTTGCCCTACCTTGCTCTCCAGATGCAGCTCTCCCTGCAGCGCTTCGGCCAGTTGTTTGCTGATCGCCAACCCCAAGCCGGTCCCGCCGGCCTTCTTGCCCGCGGCAACCTGACGAAATGCATCGAAAATAATCTCCTGTTCCTCCGCCCGAATGCCGACGCCGGTGTCGATCACGTCCAGTCGCAAAATGCCATCCGGTTCATCCCTTACTTGAATCGTCACGCTGCCCTGGTCCGTGAACTTGATCGCGTTACCCGCCAGGTTGATCAGGATTTGCCGCAGCTTGGCGGCGTCGGTCACAATCCTGCGGGGGACGTCAGCGGCGATGTCGATCGTGAACTGAAGTCCCTTGCTGGTCGCCCGCTGGCGGACGACGTCACCGACCGCGTTGATCAGCTCAGGTAGATCGCAGGGTGCCATTTCCACCTCCATCTGTCCAGCCTCGATCTTGGACAGGTCAAGGACATCATTGATCAGGGTCAACAAGTGTTCGCCGCAGTTTAAAATGGCCTGAACATGTTTTCGTTGCACCAGTTTATCCGATCCTCCACGCTGCAGGATTTGGGCGTAGCCAAGAATGCCGTTCAGCGGCGTACGCAATTCGTGGCTCATCCGGGATAGAAAGTCGGATTTGGCGCGGTTCGCTTCCTCGGCGGCCTGCTTCGCCTGTTCCACAGCTCGCTCGGTCTTTTTCTGCTGCGTCGTGTCGCGAGCGATACCGACCAACGTCAATGGCAAGCTGTTGTCCATCGCGTTCAGCGCCACATCCATCGGGAATATTTCGCCGTTTTTTCGGCGGCCGACCAGCTCGTAACGTCGGCCGGTCAAATCCTGGTAATTCAATTCTCCGCGGGGCTTGCCTGGCTCATGGGCAACCAGCATCGACGCATTCTGCCCTATGACCTCGTCGCCTTGATAACCGAAAATCGATACGGCCGCCGGATTGAACGACAGAATCGTACCCGCTTCGTCTACGGTGAAGATGGCATCAAACACGTTGCCAACGATCGCATTCAGCTTCTGTTCGCGTTCTTCCAGTCGATTCAGCAGCGGCGTGTTTACGCGGACCAGCGCCAGTCCGCCGGCCAGGATCAACAAGGTGGCCATCCCCAATCCTGCCAGCGCTGCCCTCCGGAACGGTTCACGGATTTCGTCGAGGTCAATTTTGGCCACGATGCCGAAGTCGATCTCCCCGACGGGTTCGTATGCGGCCAGCACCGACTCGCCGCGATAGTCGGGGCCAATCGTTGTTCCGGACTTGCCGGACAGCGCCTGCCGCATGGGTTCCGCCAGAGCCGTGCCCTGAAACGGGATCCGCATCGTTTGCTGGGCCGTTCCGTGTCGACGTTGCAGCAAAAACACCATTTGTCCGTCCAGTCGGCGGGCCATGGTGAATTCGCCCGTTTGGCCCAGTCCGGATTGATGCTGATGAGCATCGACAATCTGACTGATGGTGGCCGCCAGGGCATCATCCGTCGTGCGGCCATCGTGTTGCCTGTCAAAACGAGCCACCGCTTCAATCAACCTGGCCTGGGCCGACGCCATTTCGACCAGCCGATTGCGTTGCTGTTCAAACGATGTCAGGTACAACATGACTTCCGCCAGGGTCAACACGCCCAGTGTCACCAGCGACATGATGGCTATGGAATACAACAGCAACTTGCGACGGTTTTCCGAGAGGTCGGTCCAATCCATCGAGGTCTGCTGATCGCCCCGGTCTCGCTGAGCCGGCGTGACGTGTCTTTGCAGCGTCCAGTAACAGACCAGCAGTCCAATCAGCAGACAGGCGGCCAAGACCATCATGAAAGTTGGCAGTCCAGATGGCAGATCCGTCTGAGACAGGATCAGTTGCCCGTGGTCGCCGATGTCCCACCGCTGCCCACGGAGGTTGAATTCGTTGACGGTTGCCAGAAAACACATCGTTTCCCCGTCCACATGGGTCGCGAATAGAAAACGATTATTGTAGTACAAGTCGGGTTCGGCTGTCGCGTTGATCACCGTGGCTTAATCGCACCGAATCGGGTTGAACCTCGTCCCGCCCATCGCGATTTCCCTGTCGTGACAGCGCACGGGTTACGTTCGCGTGTTTTCCCGGAGCTGCGCCTCGCGGCCAGTGCGGTTCGCAGTGGAGGACGGCGGGCGTCGGCTGGTCACGCTGTCCCCTAAAACCTGGTCGTCAAGCCCATCAGGAAAGAACTGTCCAACGGCTGTTGAAAAGTATCATTGAAATACTCGAATTCACGGGCAAACGCTAAGCCAACTTCAGCTCGAATGGTCCTGCCGACCGGGAACGGTAGCCGGGCCGTAGCGGTAGGTCGGCGTTCCCAACCGACCATCACGCGCAGATCTCGATAGGTCAGCCGGTCATCAACGTCGCTGCCGCGCTGGTACGCCCACGTTGTTCCATTGATACCGAAACCGGCAAACAACCAATGTTGGTTGGCACCATGGTCACGCAAAAGATAGTTCACTTTCGGTTGTGGAAAGGTCAAATCGAACCGCACCGAAGGGTTGGGGTTCCAGACGGCACCGACGGCCGGAATTACCGGTAGATCTTCTCGACCGGTCGCAATCGCACCCAACGTCCACGTCCAGTTGGGACCATACTTCCATAAAGCCAGCAGCCCGCCTCGAAACTGCCAGGCATCACTGGAGCGGTTCTCGTTGTCAGTGGCCATGGTGGCACCCGTTATTGTCAGCAATGTCCAACGATCGTTGATGGGACGTACCCACGTCATGCCGATCGAATACTCGAACAGATCCTGAGGCAATCCGAACGAATCCGCCCCAAACAGATTGGTGTAACCGAAGCCGATCTTGATCAACGGCGGCGGCTTGCCGAACGGCCCCAATAGCGGAACCGTTGCATCCACCTGAGACGTTGCCAGACCCGAATCCGGATCGGTAATCCACTCGGCACGCCAACCGATCGGTGGGCGTCGGGGAATGGAGGGTGGGACGGCGAGCTCCGGAGTGATCTGGCTGGCAGGAAGGTTGCTATCACCGCCGCTGTCAGAACTGCTGTCAGCTATCGTAGGAACAGGAGGGTTTTCGTTGGATTGGAAGGCGGTAGCGAATCCGTAGCCTGGAATTACCCCCAAAATCAGGGTCGAAATAACCAACCGAAATGCCATCGAATCCTTCCAACGGTTCAAACTCTGCGGGACGACCGTCGAGAATACTGGAGGCTTAACGGTAATTACATGTCATTATTCAAGCTTCTTTCTACATGATGTCAGGGACACTACGTCAGGGATAGGACACGGCGATGTCAGGGACAGGCTCGTGCCTGCGACGCACTGGTTCCGGCGGGCAGTCGGATTCGCGCCCGATGTTGAAAGTTGTCGTCATTCGCCTCAGGGCCCGGCTGATCCCCGACCCAACACTTGCCCGGTGGCCGGATCGCTAACGGATGGTCAGTGATTCGGTGGTGGGAGAAGGCAGAGCCTCCGTTAGCCCGGCCGCTTGGTCTACCGCGGTTTCTGTTTGCACGGCTTCCTGGTTGGGCGACAAGTTGAAACGGGCGACCACTGCGGTGATATTGTCTGATCCACCGTTTTCATTGGCCGTGTGCACCAGCGCGTTACATACCTGTTGCGACGAACTCCGTTGCTGGAACAGCTCAAGGATTTGGCCATCTCCGACGTGCTTTGTCAGCCCATCGGTGCATAGCAACAATCCGTCTCCCACTTGCAGTTCCCATTGGATGACTTGTGGAGCGAGGTTGGCATTGTTTCCACCCAACACGTTCCAGACCATGTTGCTCCATTTCGATTTTTCCGCTTGTTCCTGTTCAAGTTCTCCGCGATCGACGAACTGCTGCGCGACGGTGTGATCTTTGGTGATTTGTCGTAACTCCCGATTGCGAATCAGGTAGCAACGGCTGTCACCGGCGTGAACCACGTAGACGTGCGGCCAGATGATGTAGGCAATCGTCAATGTCGTACCCATGCCCCGCCGGTCCGGGAATATTTCTCCTTCGGAAAGGACCGCCTGCTGACAGTTCTTCAGTGCCTCGACCAATTCTTCCACGAAGTCGTCTTCGTTGTCGCCATGCAGGCGATAAAACCAGTGCATTGAATTCAGCAGATACGTCGTCAAAGTATCGACCGCCAACGTACTGGCTCGCTCACCTGCGGCATGGCCTCCCATACCATCAGCGACCAGTAACAATTTGCCCTTCGAGCCACCGAATACCTGGGTGTGGTCATCTACATCCATGCTGGTCTGAAAAACCTCCAGCGATTTTCGCAGATCACCGATCAGAAACTGATCCTGATTTGAATCCCGGACCAATCCGATATCGGATGCACCAAAGCAGTCCATGTGGATCGTCATTCGAAGCTCCCGGTTTTTGTTGTCAAAGGACCTGATTTTGCGACGTGTTCAAATTGGCACTGCCGGCTAATTATCGAGAATCAATGTGGGAATCTCAATTGGTAAGACGATTGGTGTGGTGCTTCCACTGGATTGGACGGTCGCGTTTATGCGTGGGCGGATTGCATCCACCGGCACCAGCGAGCCAACAGCCCACGAGCTCATCGCGTCCTCCGAATGTGTCCATAATTCAACAGGGCGACGAGGCAGGATCCACCGACCAGATTGCCAGTCAGTGCGATCAAGATGAACCTGACTGCCGCGAGCCCCGTAAACTCCGGGCTCATCATCATGGCGGTAAACATTTCGACGGAGCCGGCGATGGAATGATGTAAACCACCAACGCCGATCAGAAAGGTGACGATGTAGATGAACGTAATCTGAGAAATGGTCCTGGGGCTGGTGACCGTCAGCCAGGCGCCGAGGGCCATCAGCCAACCGGCCAGAATCGCACTGACAAACAGGACCGCATCGGAAAAACCCGTCAGGTGCCGTCCCAATTCCAGGTATCCGGCTTTGGCATGGATCACTTCGTCGGCCAGGAAAAGCAGAACCGCGCACACCCCGGCGCCGATCAGATTTCCCGTAATGACAATGATCCACAATCGACACAGTTGCTTGAGGCTGGCCTTACCGTCGAGGACCGGGTACAGCGCCGTGGCGGTATGTTCGGTAAACAGCTGGGCTCCACTCATGATGCATACCACGAATCCGAGCGGATAGACCAGGGCTGTGGCAATGCGAGTGAATAACTCGGCCGATTCCTGTCCGGGCCAGGCCGAATAGACAACCGCCACCGCCATGGCCGAAAAGCCCAGAATCAGTCCGGCGGCAACGGCAGACAATCCCAGGGAGATCGCCGGGCGATTGAGTTGCTCCAGGCCTTCATGAATAGCGTTGTCCAGCGCGTCGTCCGGGTGACGGCGGGTCTCATCGGTTCGCTTGATGACGACGGGAATATATCGGTCATCCTCGGAGGAACGCTGCCGGCTCCGATCGGAAACACTGGCTTCCTCCAGGTGGCTTCCATCGGGAAGAATGATCTTGTCTTGGCCGGAACTTTCCCGCTGATCCGGTTGCCTCGGTTCCCTGGTGCTCACGAGTCTCCTGTTCGGTTCCGGACATGCTGTCGAAACTGCGAATCATCCCACAAACCCCCGCAGCTCGCCACACAATTGCTGATATAGCCGATTTAGTTCCTCCAGATGGTCTCGGAGGGGTGGCAATTCGTTCTGTTTAGCCGCTTGCTCGAACCGCTGCATTATTTCAATACACGATCGAGCACCAAAGTTGGAGATCAGTCCCTTCAACGAATGCGAGGCTTTTTCCAGGCTGGCCGCATCGCCAGCCAGCATGGCCTTGCGTAATGTCCCCATCAGCTGCGGGGAATCCTCAAGGAAGATTTCGATGAATTCCTTGAACAGCTCCTGATCGCCCCCCAAACGATTGAGCGAAAATTCCAGGTCGAGCAACGTTGGTGACTTGCCAGGTCGGGTATCCACGGATGGAACGTCGGCAGCGTTTGAGATACGGCTCGTCTGTTTTGTCGTCTGATGATCCGTCGGATTCGATCGCGTAACGATGGCTTCGGTGACACGTATCAGCTTGCCGGCATCAATCGGCTTGGCAAGGTAAGCATCCATGCCGGCCGCCAGGCAGGTTTCCCGATCGCCCGGCATGGCGTGCGCGGTCATGGCCACAATCGGAATCTGTGATGCCTGTTGCTCGGGCAAATTGCGAATGGCCGCCGTCGTCTGGAATCCGTCCATCACCGGCATCTGGATGTCCATCAGGATGACGTCGAAATCCCGGTCGCCATGTTGCAGGCGTTCCAGCGCCACGCGGCCATTGTCGGCCGTGTGGACCTCGTGTCCCCGTTTCTGGAGTATGGCCTTGACCACTTTCTGATTTGGCGCGAGGTCTTCCACCAAAAGTACATGGAGTGGTCGTAGCGGTCGGTCGCCCGGCTCAAGGTCAACCGAACGTTTCTGACCGCGCCGCGAATAAAGATTCAGTGTTTGGACGACGGTGTTCAGCAGTTCCGCCTGGGAAATGGGTTTCGTAATGTAATCGGCAATCGACAGATGATTACTTCGATCGGAGAACATCGCCAAATCCGAGGTCGCTTGCATGATGACGACAGGCAGCTTGGCCTTTTCCGGTCGGTCGTCAATCCGTTCAGCCAGTTCGAATCCGTCGATGCCGGGCATCAGGCCGTCGACGATGGCCAGCGCTGGAAATTGACCATGAGCCGCAAGTTCATCCAGAATTCGCAACGCCTGTTCGCCATTTTCGGCGACGACGGGCTGGATCGCCCAACTGACCAGGATTTTTTCCAGGATACGCAGATTGGTCGGGTTGTCGTCTACAATCAGGACCTTCAGGTTGTCGACCAGATGGGAAGGAAACTGCTCTGCCGGCTTGGCTGCATCTTCGACAGGCAGAGAAAGTTCGAAAAAGAAACGGCTGCCCTGGTTCCATTTGCTTTCCAGTTTGAGATTCCCACCCATCAGCGCAATCAATTCGCGGCAGATCGACAGGCCCAATCCGGTGCCGTGGTGTGGCCGCGTTGATGACATGTCCGCCTGGGCAAAGGGAGAAAAAATCCTTTCCTGATCGGCCTTGCGGATGCCGATACCCGTGTCCGTGACAGAAAAACACAACCGCACTTCAGCAGGAAGCTTGTTGACCAGAGTCACATCGATCAGAATTTCACCCCGCGTCGTAAACTTGACTGCGTTGCTTAACAGATTGTTGATCACCTGTCGCAAACGCCGGCCATCTCCAACGACCTGGGTGGGGATGTTGCAATCGACCTGACAGAAGATCTCCAACCCCTTTTCGCTGGCCCGGGGTGCCAGGGCCCTGGCCGCGTTGTCGATGGTTTGTCGCAAGTCAAAGGGTTGGTTGGTGATTTCAAATTTGCCGGATTCAATCTTCGAGAAGTCGAGAATCTCATTGACCAGCTCCAGCAGTGAATCGGCCGACGAGTGGGCCGTCTTCAGGTAATCCTCCACGGTCGAATCCAGGGGCTCATCCAGCGCCAGTTGCAGCATACCCAGAATCGCATTCATGGGAGTTCTCAATTCGTGGCTGACATTGGCCAGGAACTCCGCTCGTGACCGGTTGGCAGCGTTGGCCAACGACTCGGCATGTTCGGCAGCGGACTTGGCATGCAGCAGGTCGTCCTGCCAGCTTTGTTGTGCCGTAATATCGCGTTCGATGGACGATGATCCAACCAGTTGCCCGTCCGCGTTGTAGATCGGTGATACGGTCAATGAGACGTCACAAAGCTTGCCATTTTTTCTGCGACGCTTGACATGAAACTGTTTCAATTCGACGCCCGACCTGACGGCGGTGACAATTTCACGTTCCTCCGCGATCTGGTCGTCGGGCAGAATGATGCGGATCGACTGGTCCACTGCCTCTTCCGCATCGTAGCCGTAGATTTCGCAGGCACCCCGATTCCAGCTGGTAATGCGACCATCCAGATCCTTGCTGATAATGGCATCGAAGGAGGATTCCACGAGGTGCGCCAGACGGTTCCGATACGCATTTTCTTCGCGACGCAATGTCGTATCCGTGAAGCTGACGACGACACCGCAGATGGCACCATTTTCTTTGATCGGGCTGCTGCGGTATTCCACATCCAGCCGGGTTCCGTCTTTCCGCCAGAAGACATCGTCTTGTACATGCAGTCGTTTACCCGTGCGACAGACTTCTTGAATCGGGCACTCGGCCGGCAATTTTTGCGTGCCATCGCGATGCCGGTGATGAATGGTGCCATGCATCGGGGCACCAATTAATTCTTCAGCTGCTCTATAACCCAGCGAAGCCAGGCAGCTGGCATTGCAGTAGGTGCAATTACCTGATGTGTCAACGCAGAAGATCCCATCGGCGATCGAATCCAGGACCGCAAATTGAGTTTGTGGTGTGGGGAAAACTCGGCTTCGTGAGCGTTGATTATTCATTCGGCGGCAGCATGCACAATTCAGATTCCAGTTATTCTAGCGGATGGCGAACTGCCTTTCCGCAGGACTCACGATGAATCAGCGACCAGGGAATCGGATTTGAATGGTTGATACCAGTCTGGACTTGTCGGGACGGCACCAGTCATCGTGCAAATCCCCGCGGCGAAGCGAACCGCTTTCCGCAATGTCTGATTCAGTGGTTGGCCGAGGATCAGGCCATACATCGTTGCCGCTGAAAATGCATCGCCGGCACCAACCGAATCGACCACCTTGCCTGGTGGTGTGGAACTGCTGAAATGCAGCTCTCCTGTTTTCTCCATGGCGTACGCCCCCTCGGCACCGCAGGTGACAAACAGAGGCTTGTTGCCGATCCCTTCTTTCAGGTTGACGATGGCGGTTCCAATCTCCATTTCGGACTGACACGGCGACTTCGAAATCCGAGCCAGTTCTTCGCGGTTCATCTTCAACCAGGTGGACCGCTGTAGCAGTTCATCCAGCCAATCCGGGTCACACCACGGATCCCGCAGATTGACGTCGACGAAAATTGGAAGCGGTTGGACCTCGAACCACCGTTGGATGGTCGCCCGGGTCGTAGGGAATCGTCCGCCAAGCGTACCCGCATAGATCAGGGAAAACGTTTGCTCATCCAGGTCGTGTTCCTGATAACGAATATCGTCGAAGGATTGTTCTGGCGGAATCGTGAAATTCGGTTGGCCCTGATCGAACTGAATCAATACCTTTCCCGTTGACCGTGTCGGGGAAATTTGAAGCCCTGTCGTATCCATTCCCCTGGCTGCCATCGTGTCCCGAATCTGCTGACCAGCAGCATCATCTCCCACGGCACTGATAAACAGCGGATTCAATCCCATGCCGTGCAGGTGCCAGGCGACGTTAAAAGGCGCTCCGCCTAACACGACTGAGCCATCCGGAAACTGGTCGAACAGGACTTCGCCGATTACAAGTGGCCGATGATTCATTTTGAGACTCGTTGGGATTAATTTGGCATCAGGCGGTTGACTGGCCGACGAACCTTCGCTGACCTTGCCAGGAGTCACCTGAAACGTTGGCCGAATCGCGCCGCTCCAGGGTTGACGAGGTATCCACCTGAATCCGTTGGTGGGCCCAGTCAACGCCTTTAAAAACACGGCATGGCAGAATCGAATAGGGCTGCATGATGGGGCAGTTGGCCACCGGATTCACAATCGCGCGAACGGCCGTCCACGACTGGATGTTGATCACCAGGTCCTCCAGATAGCCGTGGGCACGGTCGGTTGAACGTAATTGATAACCACAAATCTCGTTGATGCTTCGCAAATTGGTCCGATTCTCCTCATCCACTGACGTGGCGACGACATCCTGCGAATCGAGATACATTTCGCGAGGCGAGCGTCGGATCAAACGCCCCAACCAGTAAATCGGCCAGCCGTAGTAGTCTACCAGCGCCTGTTCGTAACGTCGGGAAATCGGTTTGTTGAAGTTGACCGGCGGACTTTCGAGCACCTGAGTCGAATTCAGTTCGGTCGTGATCGTTGAATTGGCAGAATCAACATCACTCAATGCGGCCGTCGATATTAAAACCCGGCGAGGACGGCGGGGCGAATTCAATGTAATAACCAGATACCGAATATTCCAACGATCGTCTTCAGCTAACAGGTCGCAAACCGTTCCCAGTTCGCCTTCACTGGTCCGAAGCGTCATCTGGGTGAGATTCGAGAAGCGTTGCAAGGCCATGGTCAACTCGCTATCTGGCAACCTGCTACGGTAGCCTGTTTTGGTTTGATAAATGTGAAGGTGACTTTATTGTTCCTGCTGAATTCCGGTCAAGAAAGCTTGGTTCACGGCGCTGCCGCCGCTGTTGATTCCCCGTAATGATTGTCCGATATCGAGCCGTTCTCCGGCCAACGCTCAATGAAACCGTAGTGCTGCAAACCTTCCAGGATACCGTCGGCGAAGTGGCCGTCGGCAAAATACAGGCCTGTGTTCTTGGCGTTTCGAAGCGGTGATAGCTCTTCGGAGTGGTTTCCCACGACGATACCCGCCGTCTTGCCTGTCAACATGTCCCGGTCGTTTCCTGAATCGCCGGCGGTCGCGATGTAGTTCAGGGGAATGTTCCACTTGTCGGCCAGATAATGGATCGCCTTGCCCTTCGAAGCGCGATGCGGAAGGATGTCAACAAAAGTGCCGTGCGAGTGAATCAACGAACAGGAGATCTTCCGACTCGCCAGTCGATCTTTGATGGTCGGGATCAGGTGCTCGGCCGCACGGGGGTCGATCAGGTAACTGATCTTGAATTGACGTTGCGTATGTTCGCCCGACTGCAGTACGAGATCCGGGATCTGATCGAGCGTAGCCCGGATCGCCTCCGGTCGCCATTTGGACTGCAGCTGACTGGCCCAGCCCTGGTCCGGTTCACGCTTGGGACCGTAATAGATCTCACTGCCAACGGAAGCAATCACCACATCCAAATCGGCGATTCCGTGTTGATCCAGTATGTCGTAGACCAGTGCGGGCGCCCGACCGGATGCGACGCCAAACCCCAACCGGTCTCGATTGTCCGCCAGCACAGCACGCAGACGTTCGAGGGCCTGTTCATCGCCGATTAACGTGTTGTCAATGTCGGTGATCAGAATCCTCTCCAGGGAGGCAAAGCGGCGTCCCGGTGCCGATCCACCTGTCACGGTACTTCGCGGCACGGCTGGCAAGTCCTTGATGACATCGCGGTACCGCTCGCAGTGCGTTTTCCAGCTGTAGTGTTTCCGCACCAGATTGATGCCGTTGGTCGAAGCTCGATCCCAGGCCCGACGATCGGTTAACATTTTCATCATCGCATCAGTCAACTGCGTCGGCTGCGTGACATCGACGATCAGGCCGCTTTGGCAGTTTTCAACGATGTCGCGAGGTCCGCCGTTGCTGGTCACGACAAAAGGCAGCCCCACCGCCGAAGATTCAATGGCCGTCAGTCCGAACAACTCCGTGAAAGCCGTGTTGACAAAGATGCCGCGAGACGAGGCCGCCAGACGATACAACTCCGGCACGTCGAACTCCGAATCGTGGTTCTTGGGAATGGCCATTTTGCCGTACAAGTCGTAGCGGTCCATGGCCAGCAGCATTTCGGTCAGGACGCTCTGTTCTGCTTCGGGCATGGCTTCGATGTCCTTCCGAATACCGGCGAACACGGCCAGATTGGCGATGGCCTGCAATTCCTTACTGTTTCCGTAAACATCAATCAGGGCATTGATGTTTTTTCTCCGATCCGGACGACAGAGCGCCAGAATCAGCGGCTTGTCTGGATTGATGTGAAAACGACCCAGCTCGTCGACCATCCGCACCCGCGCCTGTTTAAAACGTTCGTCGATTTCCGAACCGTGCAAGTCGTAATCGTAGTACGGAAAAAATCTCTCCAGATCCGTGCCAGGCGGGATCACCTCGAATTTCAGTTCGGGGTGCTTGTCATACTGACGATATTGCTCGTCCCGTTCGTGCTGCGTGCTGGTGATGATTCGGTCGGCCACGTCCAGGCAGGCCTGTTCAACCTGGATCCGATGCTCGATAGCGAATTGCTGATCGGCTTTTTCACGCGTCATACCCTCGCTCGTCAGGTAGTCCATCTTTGGTTTCCCCAGGGAATGGCCGGTGAAGATGAACGGGATCTGAAATGCGTTGGCAACCTGTTTGGCGACGTAGCCGGCATCCGCATAGTGGCCGTGGATGACGTCCGGCAAATCCGGCTGGCGACGGTTGAATGCGATCATGGCGTCGACAAATTCGTCCAGGATCGGCCAGAGTTTCTCCTTGCGGATGTACTTTCCTCCACCACATGGCAGTCGCACGATACGGCAATTGGGGCCCAGTTCTTCAATGTCCTGACCGTAATCGCTGGCGACCCGCTTGTCCCGGATTCGGCGAGTAAACAGGTCGACCGATTGAACTTCGGGCAATTGGCTGAGCGTCCTGGCCAGCTCCAGGACGTAACGGACCTGTCCGCCGGTATCGGCGTCACGTCCCATTTCGACATTTTCGCCGCGGACAAGCCCATGGACGCTGATCATCTGAATGTACATGTCGGGTAATCCTTACAGTAATTTTCCAGCGCGTGGCCGATAAACCGTGTGATAGAGTGTGTGGATGTACTGGTCCAGCGCTTGCCGGTTCATGATGTCGATGTGATTCCAGTAGCTGTAGACATTGGCCAACGAAGACACCCGCTGCGCGTGTCGCTTCCACGTGAATTGAGATTCCACCCGCTCGATCCCGCTGCTGGAATAGCGATCCCATGTCGGCTTGTCGGAAATGATCCGGTATAGGGCGTCTCCGAATTTCTGATGCTGGTTTGGATTTTGCACCTCGCCCGAAAGGCCCGTTTCGACGATTTCCGCCGGCCCGCCGAAACAGGTGACCACCACGGGCAGCCCACAGGCCATCGCTTCCACCACGGTCAAGCCGAAGGTTTCCATTAATGCAGGCTGGGCAAAGACGCCGTGGCCGTCAGCCACCAGGCGATAAATCTCTCCCGTTTCAACCTTGTCCAGCCGCGCGGCACACCAACGAACTTGCCTTTCCAGCTCGTACCGTTCGATCAGCTCGTAGATCTTGCGTACCTCTTCAATTTCCTCGTGATCGCTGGCGTCGACTATCTGGTTGACGGAGGTGATCAGCAACAGGTTGGCCGTGTTTCTAAGCGATTCGTGCTGGCCGAAGACCTCGACCAGTCCAGATAGGTTTTTGATGCGATCGATCCGCGCCATCGCGAATACGCAGGGCCTTTCTGGATGAGCCAATTCACCGAACCCGTTTTCGTCGGGCTGACTCTCCAGAAAACGTTCGGTCAATCTCGCTGTGAGTGCCTCAATCCGTCGCGATCGCTCCGTGAACGGGAAAAAGTACTTCGGACTGGCGCCGGGTGGTACGATGTTGTGCCGCGCCAAACGCGGATCAAAGCCGGACTGCACTCGAAATAATCCCGGCATCGTGAACAGCTCGTACGACTCAATCATGCCCATCTCACTCGGCGTGCCGCCAACTTCACGGTAGGAACTGGAGACGATGAAGTCGGCTGAATTGTAAGCCAGCAGGTCAGCCAGAAATTGCAGCGAAAAATGGTAGTCTTCTTCCAGGTCCGCCCAGTGCAGATCACTGAGGGCGTATTTCGTTTTCTCCAGTGCATGGATGCAGGCGCAATGCGTCGTGTCCAGGTCTTCCGCCAGGCGATGCGCGACCAGGTTGCCATCCGAATAGTGACCAATGATCAAATCGGGCTTCCCTACCAGTTCGGTCACGACCATCTGCCGCGATTCAGCGGCAAAATCTTCCAGGTAGGGCCACAACTGAAAACGAGAGATCCAGTTTTCGATCACCTCGCCGCCCGGATTGCGGAAGGGAACGCGGATGATCCAGCTATCCTGTGTCCCGATGATCTTCTCCCGCACCACGTTGCAGGTGGTGCCTTCGGAGTCCGGGATCAGCCGCGTCAATATCGCTACTTTGGGCGTTGCCACGACCCCCGCATGCTCATAGTGTCGGCGGAGTTCATGTTCGAAGGCCAAGGCCTGATCCAGTACGTATGTCACCTGGCCTCCTGTGTCCGGTTTGCCCAGCACATCGTCTTGCGCCAGCCAACCGTGCGGCGAAACCATCAGGACCGTGCGGATCAAAGGGAGTCGTGTCAGTAATCGTTCCAGCTGGGCAGGACTAGGACTTTCAAAGACATCCACCAGTAGATTCAGATTCTGAATGATTCGGCCAACGCAGTTCCCCCAGCCCGATTCGAAACCATGTTTGCGCAATTCGTGGGCCACGTGATCGAATGGTTCATCTTCTTGATAGTCTTCCAGCAGTAACAGAACATTGGACAATTCGCGAAGCATAACTTCCGGCGTCGCCAGATGCTCATTAACCAGAATGCTGGTCTGGTCAAGCTGACGGTGCTTCATGAATTCCAGGAGTTCCCGCTGAAAAATCGTGGGTTTTTGCGTTAGCTGAGCCGACAAATGGCGATTGAGCAATGAAATGCCCTGCCCCATTTCACGCGGGTTAGCGACTCGGGGGTAGTTCCTGAAAAAGGGCGAGAAGTCAATGCACAGTCGCGGTCGGCTGGCTTCGTCGTGACCTTGCACCAGTGCATCCTTGATTTCGAGGAATCGACGGCGCTCGACCAGCTCAATGTCATCCAGTTCCGGATGAATACAAATAATCTGTTTGCGACCAATTCCCGGACGCAATACGGCAAAGGCGGCATCTCCATCCAAAACGATTTCGCTGCAACCGCGAAAGACGCGAAGCACGGCTTTCCGCTCGCGGTCTTCCAAGGCCTCCAAAGAGAGGAAGCAATTCAATCGTTCCTGTACGTCATCACTCAGGAAAAACTGTTGGTCCGACGCCTTCAACGTCCCGCAAAATTTCTTGAGAAGGTGCAGCGGAATTCCGCTGGAGGCGGCCACGTTCATTATGGGCGTCGAAAAAGACTCGACGATCGGAGAAGGTTGATTCTGGTTTTCGCTTTCGATCACAATTGCGGACGAAGCGTTGTCTTCATTTTCTTGCTGACCCTGCAATTCTTCCATGTCCGCAACTTTCCTCCCATTCCTTCCAGATTGCCATTGATTGAAACGCCGCAAATTTTCGGCAATCAGAACCCGATGACCAAAGTCCGCCTGGCTCGTTGCCGCGGCCCGCAAAACGTCAAAGCAAAGCAGATGCCAACGGCAGAACAGTCGGGAATTCGGGCCTGACTTGAATTTGGCTGGTCGCCGGGCGCTCGTTCTGCTCGCCAGACGATCAGGGGGCTGGCGACTTTCCGACGGGATGGTGAAAAATCACGAGCGTGCGCGGAGGTCAAGCTGAGAAGTTTCTCAACTGAGTCGATCCGCAGCTGCAGTCACAGGACTTCTGAAATTCCAATGGTTGACCATCCCGTCGCAGGATTTTTTTTCCCCAATCTGACCGACCAATACAACACGCAGTGGTCAAACGCTCGCCTGCCGTGCGGGATTGGCATCGGCTCCAGGCCGAGTCGACGGGCATCGAGTCCAAACTTCGGCTTCTTCTCTCGCAGCAGAAAATCGGCCACGGAAATACCCGGTTCTCAGGTCATACCATCTGGCAGCTCTTGTCCTGCAGCGGACTTTCAGTCAGCAGAGTGAAAGGGTGCGAAGCCGCAAACTCCAAGTGCCTATCCAATGCCAGTTCTCCCCTCACAACCTTCACAGAATCCGGTGCCGAAATACCCACTTTGACCCGATTGCCTTTGATTTCGATTACTTTCAGCGTGATGCCGCTGTCCGGCATGACAATTTCCTCGTCGCAACGTCGAGTGAGAACGAGCATGTTGAGTCCTTTCGTAATCGGTGAAGTTCAACCTGGTAACACTCATGAACAATTTTTGCGCCAAATCCTGCGTTGATCCACAGAATGATTAAAGTCATGCACATTTCTTCGGGAATACAGCCTTTCTGACGCCTGGTAGTGAGGGTGGCAGCTGATAGCAAATGAATATGGTTGATCGAAGAACAGTCAGGCTGCCCTGCATCAGCACAGCATTGGCTGGTCAGAAAAATACGGCTACCCGTCGACCTGGTTGTTGGCATGATTTTCGCATGCAGGATCACATGCAGAATACAACTCTTCTATCTCAATGTTTTCCGATTCGACCTCAATCATGCAGCTGATAAACCTTCAAGAACTTCAAGAGAAGTTAAATGACATTGGCGATGTCACAGTGATCAACACGCTTGCGCCACAACGTTTTGACCAGACCACGATTCCCGGATCGATCAATGTTGACCAACGACTTGACGACTTCGTTGAACGAGTGTCGCTGGTCGTGACGCACAATCACGATGCCAAGATTGTTCTTTACGGCGCGGATGCCAAATGCGACTCGCCCAGGATGGCTGCCGAGAAACTTGAAGCCGCCGGGTTCGGTAACGTCTTTACCTATCCGGGCGGCTACCAGGACTGGATGCAGGCCAATCCGAAATCTGCCCAGCGTTGAGGGTGCGGCTGGCGCTGTTCGAACGCTCGAAATGACGTTGCCGCCAAGCGCGCGGACCAACGAGGCATCTGGCGGGCTGTGATCAGATTGAATCGCCTGGTCGTCCGACCGGGCGCGGTGGGGCAGTCGGCCAAGCTGGGTGGTCAAGTCGGGACTTCCCTTGAACGCTCTCTTGCAAAACCAATGCCGTCGAGTTCAACTGCAGGCCACCCGGCGACTGGTGGCGGAACCGAGCTTGGCCGATTCCACAAATCTGGGTGAATGAAACAGTAGACCCGTGGCTCAGTCGGTGCGGTGGGTTTGGTTCAAGCGATAGGCGCAATGAGGGCGTCGCCAATGGGCAAGGAACAAACGACAAAGATTCAGTCGCTGGTGGAAGCGGGCGATTTCGATGATCTGGAAGCGGTGCTGGAACAGCTGCCAATTGAGGAGAGGATTTTCCTTGTCTCTCGCCTTTCCAGTGACTTCCAACAGGACTTGCTGACTGGAATTGATCCTGACATGGCGGCCGACGTCGTCCATGCTTTGCCTGCGGTGCAGTCGGTAGACGTCATTTCGCAAATGCCGGTCGATGCGGCCGTGCCCATTCTGGAGAGTTTGCCTTCAGATGAGCGAGCCGACATCGTTGGTGATCTGAATCAGCGGGATGCTGAAGCGATTCTTCAGGAAATGCCACCGCGTGACTCTGCCCAGCTGCGGCAACTGATTGGCTATGACGACGAAGTTGCTGGCGGCTTGATGACGACAGAGTTTCTGGCATTTCACGTTGATGAGTGCGTGGATTCAGTCATCGCCAGATTGCGCGAAAACGCCAACCGATACAGTGACTTTCAGGTCCAATACGCATACGTGGTTGACGCCCGCAATCGATTGGTCGGCGTATTGCGATTGCGCGATCTATTGCTTGCCAAAGGCCGACAGGCGCTGGGTGAGATCATGATTGGCTCACCGGTCTCCATCCCTGTATCGGCGGATCTGTTGGAGCTTCGGCAGTTTTTTGATGAGCATCACTACGTGGGTGTTCCCGTGACCGATTCCAATGGCGTGTTGCTGGGTGTCGTCGATGAAACGGCGGTTGAGCAATGCTGGGCGGATCATAATGCGGAAGACTACCGAAAGGCGCAAGGGATCGTTCAGGAAGAGTTGCGGACGATGCCCTTGCTTCTGCGATCACGACGTCGACTCGGTTGGCTCAGCATCAACATCGTCTTGAACATTGCGGCGGCCAGCGTAATCGCGATGTATCAGGAAACACTTTCCCAGGTAATCGCGCTGGCCGTTTTCTTGCCGATCATATCGGACATGAGTGGTTGCAGCGGCAATCAGGCGGTCGCAGTCAGCATGCGGGAGTTGTCGCTGGGCGTGATCCGGCCGTCTGAGTTGTGGTTCGTCTGGATCAAGGAATTGAGCGTGGGCTTAATCAACGGTCTGGCCTTGGGCATTCTGACCGCGATCGTCGGCGCCGTCTGGCAGAACAACCCATGGTTGGGTTTGGTTGTGGGATTGGCCCTGATGTTAAATACGATTGTGGCTGTCTCCCTGGGCGGTACGCTGCCGTTAATCATGCGGATGTTGAAGATGGATCCGGCAATTGCCTCCGGCCCCATTCTGACCACGGTTACCGACATGTGCGGTTTTCTGCTGGTGCTGGGATTCGCCACCCTGATTATCGACAAGTTGGTCTGATGACCGCTATCCCTATGTGGCGAATGCTGGAGTGCTGCCGCGTCAATTCGTCCGTCGGCTGTACGACGTGAAGAACGGTTCATGGCCGCAGCTGATTGCCTGGCCACCAGCCTGGTTGATTGACGAGCAACGAGCCGTCCAAGCCGCCCGGCTTTCAGGCAGACAAATGGGTCAATCGTTAAAATCTGGCTTGGGCATGCCAACTGCTTAGAGGTTTGATTTCAGGAGGTTATCCAAAATGCAAGATGAACATCTCGAATTTCAGCTTCAGCAGTCATTACAGGCGGCCCCAACGCTCTCGTCGCAGCCGATCAAAGTGGTGTGCGACGGCGGCAATGTGACGTTGCGAGGCAGCGTTCAGTCTTTTCGACGCAAGCTTCAGGCCCAGCAAATCGTGTCGACGTTCCGTGATGTCCGAGAGGTCGTCAACGAATTGGCCGTTGATCCGCCTCAGCCCATTTCCGATCCTCGATTGCTGCATCGGGTCAGACAGGCACTGGAGGGAGAGGCTGTTCTGTGTCCCCACTCCATTCGTATCGATGCCCAGGACGGGGCCGTTACGAATTCCGGCTACGTCTCTTCCGGTGCGGAAACGGAGCTTGTGACGGATATCGTGTCGGGCGTCGACGGCGTCCGGGACGTGCAGGATATGTTAATGATCAACCCCGATCGTGCGTTGTTCAACCAGGAACTGGCCGCCACCATCAAAGCGGCGACTGGCCGGGTGATTGGCATGGAGCGTGAACACCTGATGGTGGCCGTGGTGGATGAATCCGCACAATTGAACGGCAGCGTGGATGCCATCTGGAAGAAGGAAATGGCCGAACAGACCGTTCGTCGTTTTCAAATCACCAATGTCTGCAATGACATCTATGTCCAGCCGGAATCGCTGTGATCCAGTGAGTCCGCGGCAGCGGATGGCGGTTACCAGCCGTCAAGCAGGTTTTCTCTCTGTTCCATCTGCTAGAATGAGGCGGAAGGAGAGAATGGACGTGCCTAAACTACTTGCCATCGATGACGATCGGACCGTCTTGCGGCTGATCGAAAAAGCTTTTGAAAATTCGGCGACGGAAGTGATTTTCGCCTCCAGCGCAGAAGACGGTTTGCCACTGATTCGCGGGCATAATGTCGACGTCTGCCTGCTGGATATCATGCTTCCGGAAATGAGCGGCCTGGAATTGGCCAAACAGATCCACCGAATCGATGCCCAACTGCCCATCATCTTTGTGACTTCGCTGGATGACAGCGCAACCGCCATCGAAGCGATGAAGCTGGGGGCCTACGATTATTGCTCCAAGCCCCTCGATATCCAGCAGGTTCAGGATCTGGTGGAACGTGCGTTGGAGGCCAGGCGGCTGATGCGATCGCCCGTCACCTTTCCGGAATCGGGCAGTACGACAGCGGACAGTGGTGATCAATTGATCGGCAACAGTCCCGAAATGCTGGAAGTCTACAAACAGATTGGGCGCGTCGCGCATCAGCAGGTGCCGGTCCTGATCCGGGGCGAAAGTGGTACCGGCAAAGAGCTGGTCGCGCGAGCGATTTACCAGCACAGCCATCGACGCGATCAATGTTACCTGGCCGTCAACTGCGCGGCGTTGTCAGAGACACTGTTGGAAAGCGAATTGTTCGGCCACGAAAAAGGAGCCTTTACCGGGGCAGAATCGCGGCGTATCGGAAAGTTTGAACAGTGCCGCGGGGGGACGATTTTTCTGGATGAAATTGGCGATATGTCTCCGCTATTGCAGAGCAAGGTTTTGCGTCTGCTGCAGGAACAGACCTTTGAACGTGTGGGTGGAAACGAGACGATTCAATCAGACGCCCGTATCGTATCCGCCACCAATCGGGATCTGGAATCCATGATTGAAGAGAATGAATTTCGCCTCGACCTGTACCATCGCATCAATGGATTCGAGATTACGATTCCGCCGCTCCGCAAGCGGGGAGAGGATATTGATCTTCTCGTCCAACACTTCGTGCAGCGTCTCAGTACCGAATTGAAAAAGCCGATTGAAGGCCTGTCGACCGAAGTCATGGATCAGCTACACCGTTATTCCTGGCCCGGAAATGTCCGCGAGCTACAGGGTGTCTTGCGTCGGGCCATCCTGATGGCTGCCGGTAATGTCATTGTGCCGGAAAATCTGACGGAAGAACTGCTCCGTTCGACCGAGGGGGCTCCGCTGCCAGTGGACGCCATCGAGGCCGGGCATCGTTCGGGCAATGAGATCATGCGGTTCATTCAGAAGCAATTGGATGAAGGATCCCAGGATATCTACGCTGAAACCCTGCGAATGATGGAGCGGCAGTTGATTACGCGTATCCTGCAGGAAACCGGTGGCAACCAGTCACGCGCGGCCGAACTGCTGGGGATTACTCGAGGCAGTCTGCGGACCAAATTGCGGGCATTGGATATCGTCATTGAACAAGTCGTATCCTCAACCAAATAGTCGTCCGACGCGACCGAGGTGAAGGGTGGCGGAAGTCGCACGAGTTCGAAAAAATCGAATCCGCGCGAAACGGTTACCGCCCGGCTCTCGATTTTGCTGAAACCATCGATTGTGAAATCGAGTACAAAATCGAGTACAATCTGGTTGAAGGCATCGTAACGGGAGGCGGTAGTGTACGCGTTGGCAAGACGAGGTTTGATTCTGTTTCTGGTCGCGCCGTTGTGTGGGGTGGTGTGGTCGCAAACATCGGAAACCCCGCCCCCGGTTCACCAGGCTATCTCCCCGACGTCTCTTCAACGGCTGGGAGACGTGGTCCGCGAGTATATTGAAAGTGACTACGCCGTCGGGGGGGAATTGCTGGTATTGAAGGACGGGCAGCCGATACTGCACGAAGCCTATGGGGAATCCGATCGCGTGGACGAAACGCCGTGGAAAGTCGGTGTTATCTGCAACATTCGTTCGATGTCCAAGCCGATCACCGGCGTGGCCGCGCAGATTCTGATTGACCGACAGCAGCTCAAACCCGACGACCGGGTTGCCACGTATTTGCCAGGATTCGATAACCCGAAATCGCGCGATATCACCATTGAGCAGCTTCTGACACACCGGTCCGGGCTGCCATTGACGATTCTGAACCTGAGGATTGACGAATATCCCAGTTTGTTGGAAATGAGTAACGCCGTGGGCGAAGGTGGCCCCAAGTTTCCACCCGGCAGCAAGTTCTGGTACAGCGATGCTGGTTCGGATGCGGTCGGCGCGGTGGTGGAACAGATCACTGGCCAGAAACTGAACGAATTCGTGGCTGCGGAAATATTCAAGCCGTTGAAGATGCGAGATTCATTTTACGGCATCGATAAAGATGACCCGCGATTCAAGCGGATTGCCAGTTTACATGTTGGTAGCGCCAAAGCCTGGTTGCGTTTCTGGAAGCCGCGGCACAAGTCCTTTTACCCGTACGCCTGGGGATCGCAGACCATTTACTCGACACCCGAGGACTACGCCAAATTTCTGCGCATGTTGGCGCAGGGCGGCCAGTACGACGGCCAACAGATAATTTCGGCTGACGCGATCGATCGGATAATGAAGCCTGTTTCGCCAATGAAGATGCTGGGTTCCGATCAACTCTACCCGACTGGCTTTCGAGGTCTGGAAGCCTGGTACGGCCAACTGATGGCAGTCTATCGCCAACCCGATGATAAGCAAGCCACGCCGAAAATATTTGGACATACCGGTTCGGATGGGACGGGGGCCTGGGCGTTTCCCGAACAGAATTTGATGGTCATGTATTTCACGCAATCTCGTGGTGGAACGACCGTCGTGCGGATGGAGAGTGAAATTGACCGATGGTTGCTGCACGGCGGCAAGGAGCCATCCACGGACAACGTACCTGAAGAATACCAGCCCTATCTGGGAACATACGTCGCCAATTTTGCCAATTTTGAGAACGAGGAATTCACGGTGTTGGCAAAAAATGGTCGGCTGGCACTGGATATTCCCAGCCAGATGACGTTTGAGTTGATGGAGCCGGACGACGAAGGAAAGTGGGCGTTTATCGTGGCTCCGGAACAGGTCAAGGTATCGTTTGTCCGGGAAGAATCCGCTGTCGTGGCGCTCAAGCTGCATCAGGGTGGAAAGTCATTTGACGTCCCGCGAAAAGGGACCGCGTCAGCAAACAACCAGTCGGAAACTCGCGCGGTTTCTCCGGAGCAAATGCAGACGCTGGTCGGGACCTACTATGATGAATTCAACCAGGCCGATGTCGTCGTCTTCCTTAAGGACAATGTTCTCAATCTGAAGGCACCGCCCGACTTGCAGTTTCAATTGAAACCGGCTGTCGAAGTGGGGCGCTGGCTGATAAAGCAGAGTCCGAAAATGTCGGTTACGTTTGAACGCGATGAATCGGGAGCGGTCGTTTCCATGACCCGACATGTCGGCGAACAGCAGCGAGTCATGAAACGCACGGAATAAGCTGGGAATGAGAAAGGGTCAGAGATAGAAAACGGGTCAGGTTTCGTTTTTTCAAAGAGCCCTGATTCCCTGGTACTGGTCCGGGCCCTTTTCTATCTTCTGTCCTCTTTTGCCTCGAATTAGGGGCGGGGAGGACATGGCTGTAATCCATCTCGGTCACATGTCTGTAACGCTGGCAGGCTTCGTCGGATTGCTTACATGTAATTTCCCAGTACTTTGCGACCACGGCTAAGATCGAATTCGTTGGGCAACAACGCGGCATTCTCGACACGTAAAGCACCATTTTCCATAAACAATCTTGCGATGTTACGGTTGCCAACTTGGCAGGCCGCGAACAGCGGGCCGAGCACGGTCTCTGATTCATATTTCAATGCATCGAATCTGTTCAATAATGCCAGCATCTTTCGATCACCAAAGGCAGCTCCGTAGCTTGCTGGAGTCTGCTCACACAAACCGACTTTTCTCTGGCGAAACTGGTGAAAAGCCCTGTTAAAGTCAGACCATTCCTTTATCCATCGGGAGATCGCGGAATGCAATTCCGCGTCATGTGCGACCAACTCCAGAACCTGTGCAGCTGTCAACAGGTCATTGTCCATATGCAATCCGCAAACTCCAATTCCGCCACAATCAGAATCAACGCAAATCAGAAAGAACGTGAACCCGGTCATTTCAAATCAGGTTGCTTAAACCGCCTCGATTATGCATATTTACAGGCGGTTGATTTATTTTACCAGACTGCTTTGATCAGTCATTGATCATCTCTAAATTGAAGGCACGTTCACAAATTGGGGGCAGCCGTGGGACTCCTTAACCACGCCCTGAATGCTTGGAGTTTCAAGTTGTTGATATCGATCGGACGAAAGGGGTTGATTCGGGGCGGTTATTCCGAGTAAGGCTTGTTTCAGAAAAACAGGAAGTTCGTCTCTGGAGTTTAGACTTCCTGCATGACCGGCCTGATTTTGGCTGGCCCAGGGTAAGGGCAAACATGGTAAAACGATCATCATGGTAGAAGCACGCACCAGCGACAGTCCTTCCGACTCTGCCAGGCAATCCGGCGAGTTGGTCGAATTCCAGGAATTCGTTTCGCTGATGATTTCCCGCAAGCGAATTATCCGGCTGAACGAACCCGAATTGGGCCTGTTGGGACTGCTGGAAGTTCGCACGGGCAGGCGATTCTTTATCGATGAGGAATCGTACGACCGTTTCCTGAAGACGCAACGGAAAAGCAGCTGACTTTTTCATATTTCCACGGTGAGCGCAAAAGAAAATCCGGTCGAGTCGTCATTCGACCGGATTCAAGCCCACTCGACCGTTGACAGCTCAGCCGCCGGTCAGCAACCGGACACAGGAATCGACGTCCCGCCGCGAAACGATCCAGGCTCGTTGTGATCCGCTGCGACTCGGGACGGTGTTTATTGATTTCGATTTGAAGAAGGACGGTTCAACTACCGGGCCAGCACAATAGAATCGCGTCGATTACAGTTGCGATAGTCGCCATCGAGTGTGTGACAGTTCGCTTCGCGATGCCAATCTGCAATTTTCAATACCCGAGGTTGACTGATGCACGTGTTTTATCTGCCGATCCATGTGTTTGTGCTGTTTCCGCTGAGTCTGGTCGGCTGGTTTTCGTCGACGGCATGCGGCCAGGCGTTGAACGAACGGAATTGGCAGCAATTCGCCCCGGCGGGCAAAGAAGTGGATGCCATCTATGGTGATTTTGCGCTGGCCAATGCCATGGTAAAGGGGGTGATTGCGCAGCCCGTTTACGGACGAAACGCCAACATGACCGTGCGTCGGGTCGGTGGCTGCCTGATTGATTTCACGGTCAACTCGTTCGCCAGTGACCAGTTAAGCTGCTTCTATCCGGGGGCCCGCAAATTTCTGTTCAGCAGCCTTCGACGCGACGGAGATCGAGTGACGGTATTTTCTCGACCCGACAGGAACCGGCCTGAGTGCCGGGTCGATTATCGTCTGCTGGAGGGCCTGGCCGCAATGGAAATCACCACGACCTGGACCAATACGACCGATCGTGACTGGCAACTGATCCTGGAGGATGAAATTCGAGCCGATGGTGGAAAGGAAAGAATGCGGAAATCGCCGGACGGCCTTCACGACCGCTACTTCGTCAACGATTACTATTGGCAACAGGCCTATGCGATCCGGGCACCTGGATATCGTATTCGTTGCAACAGCAATGACCGCGACAGTCTGTTGAAGTACGAACCGACTGATGGTGACATCGAAGCAATCAAACCGGGTGACTCGTTTTCGTTTCGTCGAGAACTGGCCGTCGATCGTCACCTCGTCGGCGCCCTGGCAACCTTGGACGCATTGTCGGGTGAGTCTGATTTGCAGTCTTGCCGATTCACGATGGTCAATGCCCTCGGTCAGCCGGTGGCTGGTGCCGATATTGAATTGATGCAGGAAAATCGACTGAGGGGCATCGTGCAGACCGACCGGGATGGACAGGTCGATGTGAAATTGCCTGCCGGCCGTTTCCAGGTTTCGGCGACGATTGCCGGATTCCCCTTGCTGTCCGATCAAGGAAAAAAAAGACGGATCAACGTTGCCGCTGGTGAAACCCAATTTCGTCTCAAGTCGCCAGCCTACCGGCCGGGACGACTGCGGGCGAAGGTCTCCGACGGTGAGGGCAACCGGATTCCCGCCAAGGTGGAATTTATTGGCCACCTGGCTACGCCGACACCGGATTGGGGACCCGATTCCGCGGAGCACTTTGTTCGTAATCTGGCCTATACGGAAGATGGTGAATTCGAGGTGGTATTACCGGCCGGACGATACAACGTGATTGCCAGTCGAGGCCCGGAGTACGATGCCGTCTTCACTCGTATCCATATTAAAGCTGGTTCGACAGAGGATTGGGATGCCAGGCTGAGGCATTCGGTGCAGACGAACGGCTGGATCAGCAGCGATTTTCATAGCCACAGTTCTCCTTCGGGGGACAACACGGGCAGCCAGTTGGGTCGTGTGTTGAATCTGGCCGCAGAGCATGTGGAGTTTGCCCCTTGTACGGAGCACAACCGGATCAGCACCTACGAAGACCATATTGCCGAACTGGGGCTGACGCCTTACCTGGCGACCGTTTCGGGCATCGAACTGACGGGTCGGCCGCTGCCGCTGAACCACCACAACGTCTTTCCAATGAGACGGGTGCCGAGAACCCAGGATGGTGGTGGCCCCCAACCGGATCAGGATCCGGAAAAACAGATTGAACGGGCCACCATGTGGGACGACCGCAGCGAGAAACTGGTACAGCAGAACCACCCGGATTTCGGCTGGCTGTTTTACGACCGCAACGGTGACGGAGCGCCGGACCGAGGCTTCTGGAGATCGCCGCGTCTGATGGACGTTGTGGAAATCCACCCCATCGATCAGATCCTGGAACTTTCCCGCTACGAATTGCGAGATGATAAGCCGGTAGCCAACCAGAGGATGTTGAACTGGTTGCAGTTGTTGAACCAGGGCTTTCGTATCTATGGGGTCGTCAACACCGATGCACACTACAACTATCACGGTAGCGGTTGGTTGCGAAACTGGATTCAATGCAGCACGGACGATCCGGCGGAAATCGATCCGATGGAAATCGTGCGGGCATCCGAACGGGGACGCTTGATCATGTCCAATGGTCCTTTTCTGGAAGCCAGGTTTTCACCCTCGGGCAGCGAATCGTCGTTTGTCAGCGGTCAGGAGTTTGCCGTGGCCGATGGTAAAGTCTCGATCGACATCCGGGTGCAATGCCCGAACTGGCACGATGTGGATACGGTTTTCGTGTTGATTAACGGTCGTCCATCCGCAAAGCATACGTACAAACGGAAAGAACATCCGCATTGGTTCGGGCAGGACACCGTCAAATTTGAACATACGGCGGTAGTTGAATTGTCGGAGGATAGCCATTTGATCGTTGTCGCCGGTCATCGGGTGGCCAGGCTGGGAGACGTGATGGGCCCGATGGGTGGATCTCAACATCCGGCCGCGTTGACCAATCCGGTTTTTGTCGATGTCGATGGCAATGGTTTCACGCCCAACAAGGACACGCTGGGGTATCCGTTGCCGGTCAAATTCGACGTTGCCAACTGAATCCAGTTGCGAAAACTCACACTGACTGGCGGAAGCACCCGATGTCGGAGCAAGGTGCGGTCGCTGGCTTCAGGCGTGAACGGTACTGAAAATAGCGACGTCGATTCAGTAGAATCAAGGCTCGTCGAGAAACGCAACAGAGGAGCAAGCCGTGACCCGAATCGCACTGATACAACAGCCGGCGTCAAGTAATCGGATGGAGAACGTCGAACTTGGCGTCCAATCGGCACGCGCGGCTGCCGACCAGGGAGCTCAACTGGTTGCCTTTGCGGAACTCGCTTTCGATCCTTTTTATCCTCAACAACCAGCCGAGCCAAGACTGCCTCTTTCTCTGGCCGAGACCATTCCGGGTCCGACGACGGATCGTTTTTGCGAGCTGGCCAAAGAGTTGGGCATTGTGGTCGTGCTGAATCTATACGAACGTAGCGGCTCAAACGCCTACGACAGTTCTCCCGTGATCGATGCCGACGGCACGATCCTGGGCGTGACCCGCATGTTGCATATCACCGAGATGCCGGGCTTTCACGAACAGGGCTATTATCGACCCGGCAACCATGGCGCACCGGTGTACGATACCCGGTGCGGTCGGATCGGTGTGGCGATCTGCTACGACCGGCACTACCCGGAAGTGATGCGCAGTTTGGGAAGACAAGGTGCTCAGATCGTTGTGATTCCACAGGCCGGGGCAATCGGTGAATGGCCAGACGGTTTGTACGAGGCGGAGGTACGGGTGGCGTCGTTTCAGAACGGCTATTTTTCGGCACTGGTCAATCGGGTGGGCCAGGAGACTCACGTGGAATTTGAGGGCCGCTCTTTTGTAACGGATCCCGCTGGTCAGATCGTGGCGCAAGCGCGGCAGGTGAAGCGGCGACACTGGTTGTCGATATCGATATGGAACAGGTTGACCGATCGTATGCACGATGCCATTTCCTTAAGGATCTGCGAACGGATCTGTTTGGAGAGGAAATCCAGATTCCTGACGTCCTGTGACTGCAGCGACCCGTCACTTAACGTTTCAAAGCCACTACTTTCGTCTGAATCCGGGAGCTCAAATTATGCGTCAGAGTAGTTTCGTATTCATGATGCTGCTGGTGTACGTGATTTCGGTGAGCCAGTCGTGTGGTCAAGTTGCCGACATTGGAAAGACCCCAACAGAATCCGGCCAGTTTGTCGATTTAACGTATCCATTTGATCATCGGACGATTTACTGGCCTACTGAGGATGGATTTAGCCTGATTCGAGGCAAGGCGGGGTTTACCAGCAAGGGTTACTACTACGCGGCGAATCGGTTTAAATCTGCCGAACATGGTGGTACGCATATCGACGCACCGATTCACTTCTACAAAGATCGCCGTACCGTTGATGAAATCCCCCTTCAGCAGCTGATTGGCGAGGGAGTCTTGGTTGATGTTTCGGAAAAATGCGAGTCCGACCCTGACTACCAGGTTGGAATTGGGGACTTGCATCGCTGGGAAACCGAACATCGCCGTCAACTGGTCGATGTGATCGTGTTACTGCGTACCGGGCACGGCAAGTACTGGGGCGATCGAAAACGATACCTGGGAACGGATCATCGAGGCGAGCCTGCTGTAGCTGAACTTCATTTTCCCGGACTCTCACCCGATGCTGCCCGCTGGCTTGTCGAGCGTCGCGCCATCAAGGCGATTGGTATCGACACACCCAGTATCGACTACGGCCAATCCCGCAAATTCCAGAGCCACGTGACGCTGTTCAAATACAATGTGCCGGCATTCGAAAACGTAGCCAATCTGGAGCAATTACCCACCGAAAAATTCACGGTAATCGCGCTGCCCATGAAGATCGGCGGGGGCAGCGGTGCCCCGCTGCGAATCGTGGCCATCGTTGGCCGCTTGGAATAGCCACATGACGGTTCGCGTCGACCTGATTACATTGACTGGACATTTCAAAATCGCCGGTAGCTGGAAATTTTGCTGGCTCCAGGTCGACGAGTTCAAATCAAGGTGCGACGACCGCGTGTGTACTTAGTGAGTTTTTTGATCGGTGTCAGGAGATTCTCGCATAACATGGTGAGTCAACAACGATTGGCAATCAACACGACGGGTCATGGACACATGCAGGATATTACCTCGCAAGTTACCCGGTTGGTGCAAGACAGCGGGATTACTACCGGGACGGTTAACGTCTTCAATGTCGGCAGTACGGGCGTGATTGGAACGATCGAATTCGAACCCGGTTTGCAGAAAGATCTGCCAGAGATTTTCGATCGCCTGATGCCTCCCAGTCGCCAATATGGCCATGAACAGGCGTGGGGGGACGGCAACGGACACTCCCATCTTCAGGCGACGACACTCGGACCTTCCATTTGCGTTCCCGTCGCCCACGGAACACCGGTATTGGGTACGTGGCAGCAGATTTTTCACCTGGAATGTGACATCAGGCCGCGGCAGCGTGAGATCGTTATAACGGTCACCGGCGATTGATCTTTCAATCGAGAATATTGGAAATGAGTGGTGGAAGTCCGGACTGCCATCAATTGGATGCTGTCAAACCGAGTCGGTTACCCGCTACAGGCCGGAAAATCGGTATCCCTTCTCAGCTGGCCCAATTTGAGCGTTTCTTTCGTCGCTGATTGGGTAGCGTCGCCACGGATGGGTTGCCGATTTTTCCCTTAAATCAGGTTGGAGTGCTCGTTTGGTTTGTATCAACCATTCCTATCCCATTTTCGGGCAGATGACTATTGCATATGTCGCTTGCGAAACCTGTCGACTCGGCGTTTGCCCATCTGGCGATTGCTTTCGCCATACTGATTTTATCGCTGGGCTGTACGGAAGGGGTAGCTCAGGAGTCGGCGTTTTCATGTGGCAATTGCCCGGTCTTTGAGCACTTCGATGACTCGATTTACGAGAGCCATGTCGATTCGGTACTGAATGCTTCGGCAACGCATTGCCAACAATCTGCCCAGTCCACCCATCTCGGATCCGTCTTTTGCGGTACGGCGATAAACTGTGGTCGTTCCGTCTGTGATCATGTCTGCCTGTTTCGTGACCACATCAGAAACGATTTTCGCAATTTTTTTGATCGTCGGAACATGGTCGAATTGTCGACCGTGTTTCTGGTCGCTGCTGCGTTTGCCAACACGCGGGTAGACGAAAATTTCCGCTCATGGGCAATCAAGCAAGGTGTGACGGAACCGGACGTGGCCTGCATTTTTGACGACCTGGGCGCGGGGGAAATTGTTCTGCCGGCAATGTTTGCCGGTACCGTTGCCGCGTGCGTCTGGCAGAAATTGACGCCTAAGCATAATTTCCTGGCCGAAGTCAGTGGTGAATGGAGTTACCGTTCATTCCGATCGCTGCTGGTTGGCGCACCGGCGATGCTGTTCAGCCAGTCATTGACCGGAGCTTCGCGTCCGGGTGAATCGCGGTTTGCCTCGGGGTGGATGCCGTTCAACGACGACAATGGTGTCAGTGGCCATGCCTTCGTCGGCGCCATACCTTTTCTGGTCGCTGCGGAAATGACGGATCGGCCGCTTGCCAGGATGCTGTGGTATGCGGGTTCGGGTCTGGCCGGCTACAATCGCATTTGCAACGATTCCCATTTCCTTTCGCAGGTCATGCTGGGCTGGACTTTCGCGCATATTTCCGTGCGTGCGACCACCAGAACCTCCCGGCAATTCGATAACTTCCGTATGATGCCCATGACATTCGAGGGTAACTACGGTATCGGATTCGAATATCGTCGTTAGGGGTCGCGACCAGCAGACGATCATCCTGAACATATTTACAACCATCCTTGGCGACGGCCGAAGCAGATCGTGGATTCGAATCCAACTTGATCACTTGGAAATCAAGGTCGCCCGATTCATAAGAAGGCGTCCTGAGTGATGCGGGGAATTGAGAGACCAATGTCAATAGCTGAGGCACAACAGGACATGCCAGATCGGGACGAGAACGGTAAGCCGCATCGACACGCGAATTTACGTGCCGTGGTTTGGGGGCTGGTCATCGCCGCGGCGCTGGTGACATTCATCAACGGTATCCCGCATATGGCCTCGGCCAGCATCCGGTCTTCGGCATTGGAACGGCAGCGGGTCGGCGGGCTTCTTCCGCAGGAGCAGGCCGCCGCGGATCAATTGGCCAACAGATTCACCGAGCAGATTTCCAACGTGGAATGGCTGGCTCCATTGGCGCCCATCGCGCTTTCGCCATTCTTCGGATTGACGCTGTTGTCTGGCATGGCTTGCTACGGCCCCGACTGGTTATCGGACAACCCACTGTTGAATGAGCGATCGCCGTTTGCGGACCCCAGGTTCTTCTGGATTTTCCTTGTTCTGACCGTGATCACTTCCCTGCCCCGGTTTTCCAAGGTCAGTAAGCCGATTGCCCAGTTCGCGGATTTTTTGGAAACCTGGTCAGCGATCGTAATCCTGGTGTTCATTCGGCTTTTTGCGGTGACGACGGAAGCTCCGGAAACCGAGATGGCGGTACAGGCTGGAATCCTGTCGGTCGGTTGGCAGGGGCTGTTGATCGTTGCCATGGTGATCAATCTGATCGTGATCAACAGCGTCAAGTTCTTTTTTGAGTTTTTGGTCTGGGTCACTCCAATTCCATTTCTGGATGCCTGTTTTGAAGTGGCCAACAAGTCATTTTGTGCGGCCTTGATGGCGGTATATGCGTTCAGTCCTATGGTCGCCTTGCTGTTAAACTTGATCCTGTTCCTGGCCTGCTTGATGGTCTTCGCCTGGATCCGACGGCGAGAATTTTTCTACCGAAGTATGCTGATTGACTGGGTTGTGGTTTGGTGGAAGAGATCGGTTTCCACAAAATCGGCGGCGACAACCATCCCGGAAAGGCTGACGGTATTTCCACATGACAAGATGGGGAGCATTCCCGCACGAGCGCGTTGTCAGCTGGTGAATCGCGGGGAATCGGGATGGACATTGATCTGGCCCCGTTGGCTAAGGCCAACCGTTACGGAGGAATTGTCAGGCCTGGCGGAACTGGATCGCGGCTGGTGGACCAACGCCATCGTGCTGGATGACGGACGGCGATTGACTTTCGGTTGTCGATACGATCACGAACTGATCGAATTGGCGTCGGCGTTTTCCTTGCAATTGGGGACCAGTCCGCAACCAACCGATGCCCAGGTCGCACGCGAAGTGGACTTTGCCTGATGGCTGGAAGCCGTGTTGGTCGCCCCGTGGTCGCATGGTTGTTCGTCACGGGGTTGATCCAGCGGAGCGACCAACATCGATAACCTGCGTCAGGCGCCAGTCAGTAGAGTCACAAAGGGATCCACATCGAGCAGGTTGACCATGCCATCACCGTTGATATCCGCTTCCGGCAGAAAACCGCCGGCCGCAAGCAGGTCGACAAATGGCTGCACGTCCAGCAGATTGACCTCGCAGTCGCCATTGACGTCGCCCAACAGGAAACCGCTTTCGGCGATTAGCTCGATGTCGTTGCCGTCACCACCGTTGTAGGTGATTACCAGATCCGTGGTCCCGACCGTGGCCACCACCGTACCTTCCGGCAGGCCACTGAAGATATTGTTGCGAATGCCGTCCAGTTCAATGATCCGGAACACGTCACCACCGCACGGCACGAAATCTCCGATCACGTTGACGAACAGGTTGCTTCCGGTGAGGGACAGGTCACCGGAAATGAACAGCCGGTCGTAGTCATCCGGAGCGGCCGACGCGATGTCGATGTTCAAGGAACTGCTCGCATTGGTCAGGAAAACATCTCCTTCCAGGCTAACCGCGGCTATCGTGCCGATGCCGGAACCGGCACCTGGACAATAATCATCCCCGAACGCCACACTGCCTGTGCCAGTGTAGCTGCCGGCTCCACCCACCGCTTCCATGAAACTGCTGACCGAATCGACATCGGTGCGAATTTCCGCGCCGTCATGAATGACCGTGCCCAGGAAGAAATTGACGCTGGAATTCTGAGAGTGGATCGTACCGGTATTGATTACAGCAGCGTTTACATCGGAGCCGACATCCGCCGTCAGGCTGATTTGCCCCGCATTGACAATGGAGCCGGCGGATATCTCAGGAATGCCCGAGGTTCCGTTGCTGACAATCGAACTGCCCGGCGCAATCTGGATCTGATTGTCCGCGGTCACATGGGCGCTGTTGACCAACGAACACAAAGCGTCTCCTGAGCCCCCAATCAGGATCGAATCTCCGGATGAAATTGTGGCATTTTGGATCAAGATTTCATTGAACGGGGCATTTCCATGGAACCCGGCTTCAATATTGTCCATAACCGAAACGTCCGCTCCGTCGCGGACCGCCAAAAAGCCGACGGTGTCTGGGAAGTTGCCGATGTTGAGTGCACCCATGACATTCCATTGTGAATCAGTTCCACTGATATCGGCCAGTCCGTTCCCGCCCGGGAAGGCACCCAGGCGAGGGCTGCCTTCATCGTTTGCGATGGCTCCGTCGGTGACGAAGAAGTCGCCCAGCTCGTTGACGCCCACGTACAGTCCGCCTTCCCCGATATTCAGCATGGTGCCAACTCCGTCGATATTTATTCGACCGAAATCTTCGCGGCCAATGTCGCCCGCCCCTCCGGCGGTAAGCAGAGTCCCGGTCGAGGCAGATAACTCACCGTCGACAATCAGAAGGCCACCCGACTCGATATGGACCGTGTCGGTTTCGTCGCCGAGCGTCAATTCCGCTGGTCCCTCCACGACGGTGTCAATGATGACGTTTAATGTATACGTTCCGTCATCTCGATTATCGATGGAAACCTCGCCGTCGCTGACGCAGAATTCGCGGACCGTTCGATCACCTGTGATACTGTCCCACCAGACGTCGTAGCTGCCAACCAGGCCGAACCAGGCTCCGTCCGTGTCGCTGGGAGGCCCGCCGTCCAAACCGTCCAGCCAGTTGGCATTGAGATCGTAGTAGGGACTGGGGCTCGAACCCGTGGCGTTCCGCCATGGGATGCTGTCTTTGGCGCGAAACAGGACGTTGTGCGCAGACGTCGCGTCGTAGACGATCGTTCCACCAGCGTCCGCATAAATCAGCTGCAAATAGGTCTCGGTATCCGGATCGGGTCCCGATGCGAATTCCGTTCCACCAGCAACCAACGCATCCGACGATAGTGTGGATAAGTCACGGGTGGTCGCCTGGAAAACGATGTCGAATCCCTGTCGGACACTGACCCCGTCAACGGGCTCGCCTCCCAGATTATCGAAGACCAATGCGTCATAATTGCTGAAATCTAACGACGCCACATAACCACCGGAAAACGTCAACGTTCCGGAAACCACGGCGTTGGCGTACCGACCGATCTCAGGAGCCGCGTCCGAGTCCATTGTAAACGGATTGATCGTGAAATAGGCAGTAAATGTCTCCCCATCCGAGACACTCGCATGAGACGACGCGCCTGACGGCAGTACACCGCGAAACGCATAGACCAAGTCGTCGGCGAGAGCTGTTGAACTCCCGATAAAGGCAAGGCAAGCGACAAGCAGGATCAGGATGCCCCCGCCTGTTTTTGAAATACCGTACATGGCTAACACCCCCGTTGTGATACGGAAAAGCTGCTGCATCTAACGCGATCAGCAACATCTCCAAAAGCAACAGCAGCAACTGAAAAGATGCCAAGTCACAACTGCAAAGTGTGTGCCGTACGGAACGATCACGCAGGAATCCGGGCAATGAGCAGCAATCTATTCCAGGCGAGTCGGACCATTGTCACGAATCGTCGCGCGAATGAGCGGTGCCGCACGTGTTCCGGTCTGTTCCAGATATTCGGGATCGCGAAATTGGGAGACGATTCGCGTAGCCAGTTGCATTCAGTAGTTCGTCAAATCCGCTGATTCTGTTCCAGATCACCAGCGGCATTGCGGTTCCCGATTTCACGGCTGCAGAACGAATTGAAATCGAATTGGGTTTTCTCAATGGAAAAAACCATGATCGTTGCCAGATCGGCTTGGATTATGCTGGACGATGCAGATGATTAAGTTTCCCAATGGGGGTGGGAAAAGAATTCGGAGTATTCGTGGAGCGTGAATCTGACGTATGCAAGTGCGTGCAACACAGGCCGAGCGGCAGAACTATATGCATCGTTCAGAAGGACCGGGGTACATGTTGATCGAAGATCTGGGCTGCCTTGATAATCTGGAGTTCATCAATCGCTGCGTCTCGATCGCTGGAAAAACCGTGATCGATGCCGGCTGTGGCGATTTGTCTTTCTCTCGACAACTGGCTCAGCTGGGTTCCAGGGTCATGGCCATCGATCCGGATCCGATCCAGGCGGAACGTAATCGGTCGGTGGAAATCCCTGCGGGCGTCAGCTATTTCGAAACGGGTGCAGAACGATTGCCCTTCGATGAGGGGCAAATCGACGGCGTTTTCTTCGTCTATTCGCTACATCATATTCCAGCAGAACAGTTTCCGGCGGTGTTCAATGAAGTCTGCCGGGTGCTGAAGCCAGACGGTTTCGTGATCGTGATTGAACCGCTCGATTGTCCTTTGCTGGACGTCATCTCGTTGTTCCACGACGAAACAGTCCAGCGAGGACTTGCCTGGCGGGCTGTCAGCGAATTGTGGCTGCCAACTTTTGCCGAAAATCGCGTAATGACGTACCACAACTATCGTTCCTTCGCGTCCTTCGACGAATTTGCCCATCATTTCGCCAGTCGTTCGTTTAACAGTACCTACTCGGAAGGCGATATTCGCCGACCCAAAGTCCAATCAGCCTTTCAGCAGGTGGCAGCCGCCGATGGGCGGTTCAAGGCGCCCCGGATTGCAGGCGTGATGCAGGGGCCCCCCATTGGCTGATTAAATGTGGTTGACCTGGGTTGATTTCGCCTGTTCTTAGTCTTCCCGAACCGGTACGCCTGCGCTTGGCTCGGAATGGGTCGTTGAATTGGATGTTTCTCCAAGAAATATTGGAAAAACGCATGACGAATCGGAATAATAATCGACAACCTTCACATGGGACGGGTGTTTTTCGATGAACTTCAGCGAATTTGCAAGGGTCAACGAATGAATCTGGAACGCGGGCCGAGCTTGCTGCAGGCTATTTCAGCCATCCTGGTCAGTCTCGCACTTACTGGCGTCGGGGTCGAAACTTGTCCGGGAAATGATGAACTGCCCCGCAAAATCCGGGAACAACTGCAGTCCCAAATCTACCCGGCCATGGTGAGCGGCAACGATTTGTACTTTTGTGAATCGTTTTCGAAGATTCTGCGGAATGCAAGTCCGGCCCGCATGCAAGCCATTGAAGACGATGCGGCTGCAAATCAGCTGCCCTCCCCTGCCGGACATTTCCTGGAAATCAGGCTGATGCAAATGGAACAGGGGCTGCTATCGGTTGGCTATCGACAACCATTAGGTGAGTCCGTTTTTCTGGTCGACGGCATCAATCAGCGTTTGGAGAAGTTTATCCATGATGTTGGTTCGCATACGGTCATGTCGGACCCATTGCAGGTTCCAGAGGATTGGAAAGAGAGCCGTGACCTGTTTTGGGAACTGCATGTTTTCAAGAATGAATCGGACAATGCATTCCGATTGGTCGAAGCGGGTGCCGCGATCCTGGAGCCGTTGCGGAATAAGATCGAACGCGGTGCGAAGCCGGAATCACAAGAAGTCGTGCGGCAGTTTGAATCGTTGGCGGCGGACTTGCCACGCCTAAAACAGGAATTGCTGGAACGCGAAGCCGAATTGCGTCTGATTCGATTCAATCAGTCCTACGATTCGTTAGCCGAGGCCAGTGATTTCGAAACCCGTCTGACAGCGGCGATGAGTATTGAATTGGACGGTGAAGTCCTGATCCCGTTTTTGGCACAGGTGCCTTCCGATGCGTTCACTCGCGCCGCGTTGCAGCAGCCACAGTTGTTGGCAAAGTTGCGGGAAAAACGGGAACAGGTACACCGACAGGAACCGGAAGTCGTGGCCAAAGCCCGCTTGTTTCGTGAAGGCATGCATTGGTGGCTTCGTGGACGTTACGGACAATCCTCCCTGGCAAACGGGCTGCTGAAGCCTGAGTTGGCGATGACCAATCCGGCCCTCATGAACGCCTTGTACATGCCGAGAAATCGCTCCGAAAGGATAAACGCATCCGAGGGTTCCTCAGGTTTCGAGCGACGTCACTTCTATAGCTGGGCCGTCGAGTATCGGCCGCTGATATCCGCCTACTCACGGGAGCGGACTACTGAAACACGTCGGGCTTCTGAAAGTCGTACGAGGGAGCTGAATGTAAAATCCGAACGCAAGTTCAATAACGAGGAATTCTTTTACTGAGGTGCGCAATTTGTTGGTTCCGGGAGAACCACGACGTACGATGGTGCGAGAACGACGACTCGAGAATTCATTAGGGAAACCGTACAACGCGCCTTTATGCCGGAAGATGAGACGATTCCATTCCGACTGGTAGGAACTCATGAATATCTGAACGCCATTGAATTACTGGGACAGTTGATCAAATCGTCGGACGAACAGGAGGTTGAGGTTTACGATCGCATACTGGCCAAACAACCGGAATTCAGTTTTTTTAGTGGTGAATTGTTGTCTGTGTTAAATCGTAATGCGTTGGTCAAATCGGAATCCAGCCGGGCGGATGAAGGCACCCATCGTCGATTCCACCGTCAGACGTTGGCATGGTTGGACGCGCTGGCGCGGATCGAAGTTGGAGCCACGGTGGCGATGTACGGTGATACGCCCAACGGCTTCGAATTCCTGGCTCCGCGGGATGTTGGCCGCCCTGAGTATTTTGCCTTGCTGCTGGATGACGTGGCCGTGCACCTGCGGGCTCTTGAGCAAGATCCATTGTTCAAAAAACTTCAAGATCGAACCAGCGGTGCCAACAGTGACACGCTGGCCTATCTGCGACGAATGAAAATGGTTGGCGAGATGTTGTTGGCTGCTGGCAGGGCGGAGGGGAATCAATTCGCCGATTCCGCGGAAGACTATTTGCGTGAAATCAGGAAAGCCAGCAGGAAGCTGGCCGCCAAGACAGAATTGGCAGCGGCGGATACCGTTTACTCGAATGTCCGGGAATCCAGTGAGGATCTGTCCGTCACCGAATTTGAGGCTGGAACCGTGCGCAGCCTGTCACCCATTACCCGGGCGTGTCAGGCGCAGATTCCTGCGAGTACATAACTATCCGGCCCGACGGCCTAAAGCCAGATAGCTTGCTCGTCATGTTGGACGAAATCCAGACGGTCGACGGCAACCATCGTTGGATGGGTCCGGTCATGGTATGGGCGGCGTTGCGAGCGCTCACACGCCGATCAAGAAACAGGCTCGCGACTGCCATGCCACTTGCGACCGTATCCCCACGGCCAACGCATCACGATGGACTCCGGAACTTGTGGCGAGAAACCGCTCAATCTCTAGAATTCGAAAACGGCTTTCAGGCATCCATTTCTGCGGTTGGAAAACACATCATAGGCCTCGACACCATCGTTGGCATCGAACCGATGGGTCACAAAGGCATCGATCCCAAATTCGCCCTGGACCACGCGGTCGGTTAACTGCTGCATGTAATGCCGCGCGGGACAACGACCGGTGCGATAGGTCAGATTCTTGTCATAAGCCGCCACGGGGCTGAAAGTAAAATGGGGCGTACAATGGCAACCGATCACCGACATGATGCCACCGGGACGAAGCAGCTGAAAGGCGATTGCCTGTGCTGCGGGTATACCGACCAGTTCCAGAACGGCGTCGACGCCGTGGCCTTCCGTCTGGTCCAACACAGTCTTCACGGTCTGTTCAGTGGAGTCGAGCGCGACCGCACCCAGCGAGGCCGCCTGCTGACGCCGGTCGGCGACGGGGTCGAGCGCGAAAATCTGCGCTGCGCCGATCGTTCGTGCCACGACAATGGACAGCAGTCCGACGGTTCCGCAGCCTACCACCGCATAACGGCCACCCGATCGAACCTCGGCCATTTCGGCACAGAAATATCCGGTGCTGAAATTATCTCCCAGCAACAGGGCGGAAACATCACTCAGACCGGGCGGCTGTTTCATCAGCGTTCCGTCGGCCAGCGGGATCCGCACGAACTCGCTTTGACACCCCTGCAATCCACGACCATCCTGGACCCAACCAAACAACTGGCCGGAAACGCAGCGCGAAGGCAATTGGTTTTGGCAGAAATAGCAGCCACCACAACTGGTTGAAAAGGGGGCAAAGACGGAGTCGCCAATGTCGAACTGGCGTACCGCATCGCCCCTGTCAACGACTTCGCCAACCACTTCGTGGCCCATAACCGTCCCACACTCGAGACCGATCTCACGACCAAAAAACGGATGCAGATCCGAACCGCATAGGCCCGCCAGTCTGGACTTCACAATCACATCGGTCGGCTCGAGGACGGCAGGTTCCGGCAGATCACGCACTTCAACCTGCCCCACATCCTGAAAACAAACGGCTTTCATGCGTCGACGTTTCCCTTGTTTCAAACGGCTATTACCGCGACAAGCGTACTTGGAATTGCGTAATGTGCCAAGGATCCCCATTACTCATTTTGACTGAATGGACGACCATCGCCGCCCCGTTCCTGCCCACGGAGAATGGCAGCTTGAATAATCTTGGCAAACGACTGACTAATGGTAAATTGCTGATTGGATCACGATCGCTCCAAAGCGGTTTCCAGCTGCGAGCGAATAAGCACAAGTAGTTTAGATTTTTGTCCGGAATGTTGGCCATGATCCGCAGTCTTTTTCTCTTGATAATGTTGGCGGATTTGGTGTTAACGAGCGGTTACAGGCGAGCCCAGGAAGGGATGACTTACGCTTTTGATGTGCGGACTCGTGACAATTTGATCAGGTTTCCCGCCAACGCTCCTTCATGCTTGGAATTTGTAAATAAGAACCGAACTCCATTCGCTATCGATTTCAACCGATCCGGAGATGTCCTTTACGCCGTGGATGGAAATACTTTGGAGCTTGGAACATTGGATCAGGCGACGGGGCAATTCAACGCGATCGTTCAGCTCACGGATTTCGTTGGTGGGAATCCCACCGGGTTAGCGGTCGATCCGATCGACGGCACGTTCTACATTAGTTCCGCATCGGACCTGCACATACTTGATATTGAAACCGGTGTGGCGCTGTGGATTGGAAGTTTCACCGATACGGGAACGGGCAGCATCGAAACCGTGATCGATATTGCAATCGATGCGTCCGGACAAATGTATGCGCACGAATTAGGGGGTAATCTCTGGACGGTGGATAAGGAATCCGCGGCCAGCACCTTTATTGGCAGCAGTGGATTGGATTCCAACTTTGCCCAAGGAATGGACTTCGATCCGGATAGCGACTTGTTGTATGCGGCAATTTACACTGGCAACGGAATGGGCAGTTACGGAATCTGGAATGTAACCAACGGCGTATTCAAGGAAATCCTCGACCTGCAGTCGTTTGGAGAAGTCGAGCTGGAATTGGCCATCGTTAAAGGAAGGGCGTACGCCTACGATATTCGAGGCAGTCATGATTCATTCATCACGTTCCAAGCGGAGTTGCCGCTGCCATTGGAGTCTGAAGTGGTCATACCGGTGTACTACACGTTTGCCATGGACTTTGCCGCGGACGGTACGACTCTGTTCATCTTCGATGCATTAACTAACACGTTTGGAAAGATAGATTCAAGGACTGGTTGTTTCACGCCATTAGCAGTTGCTTCGGGTGATATTGTTAATACTGTGACGGGAATTTCTTGCGACCCAACGACGGGCACGTTTTATGCGGTCCAGGATGGAATCCTCGGCGACGATTTGTTGATTGTGGATGTTGAAACGGGTGTAGGAGAGTTGGTGGCCAATTTCACGTCGGCACTTAATCCACTGATTGAGATCGCCGAAATTGCATTTGATGCTGAAGGGGAACTTTATGCTTTCGACCTGCTTACCGACACGCTTTACACAGTCGATAAAATCAGCGGGTTCGCAACCCCGATTGGCAGTCTGAAAGTCAATGCGTTCTTTCCACAAGGCATGGATTTCGATCCGGTGACCGACACGCTCTACCAGGCAATTTATACCGGCGGGGGAACCGGAAGTTACGGTTTCTGGGATCTGGATGCCGGCGTGTTCACCGAAATTCTACCGCTAGAGGCGTTTGAGGATCCGATTGGAACCGGTTACGAGCTGGAGATGGCGATCAGCGGCGCCAGCAAGGGCTGCGATTTCGCCCTGGGCGATGTCAATCAGGATGGTATCGTCAGTTTGCTGGATGTCGATCCGTTTGTGGCCTTGTTGACCAAGACAATGTTCCAGTGCGAAGCGGATATCAATCAGGACGGAGCCGTCACGTTGTTGGATGTTGATCCATTTGTTGCGATTCTGACTAATCCCTAATCAGCGCACTCTTGAGATTACAAGGTGAATCCAAAGACCGATCTAGCTCGATCGGTCTTTTTTTTCTTTAAGCGATACGTTTTTCTTTAAGCGATACGTTCAAGGTCGTCGGATCGAATCCTGGAGCATTTTATTTCCTTAGCGATCCAGGTCAGATCGTCTGCGGGGTTCCCGTCTTAACACGCGTTCCCAGCGGCTGGCCATTGCCGATGTCAACTCAAACGCGGGAGCGGCGTTGCTGCCGTCCATCGGAAAGCCTTTTCGTTGGCCGCATACCGGCAACCGGTAAACGAAACGGATCAAGCCAACTGAACCAGATCGGCGTTCTCAGCCTGCTGTCGGCGTGTTTCCCATTCCTTGTTGGCCTGGACGGCTTGCAACTCGCGATCCTCGTCGATCAGGTTGTAGTGGACATCTCGCTGTCGAGGCATGTAGCCGATTTCGGCAATGGCATTACGGATCTGCTCCAACGTCAGGTAATGCACAGTGCCTGCCTCGGCGACCACGTTTTCTTCGATCATCAGGCTGCCCATATCATTGGCACCGTAGATCAGCGACAGCTGCCCAATCTTCAGGCCCTGGGTTACCCAGCTGGACTGAAGATTATCGAAGTTGTCCAGGTACAGCCTGGAAATGGACAACATTTTCAGGTACTCGTGGGCACCCGCCGGCGGAATCTCGCTCATGTCCGTATTATCCGGTTGGAAGGTCCAGCAGATGAAGGCGGTGAAGCCGCTGGTCTCATCCTGTAGCTGCCTTAGCCGTTCCAGATGTCGAATTCTTTCCGCGGGGGTTTCCACATGGCCAAACATCATTGTGGCACTGCTGCGGCCTCCCAGTTGATGCCAGACTCTCATGACTTCCAACCAATCGTCGGTCATGACTTTGCCACGCGTGATTTCGCTGCGAACGCGATCGACCAGGATTTCCGCGCCGCCGCCCGGCAGACTGCCCAATCCGGCGGCCTGGAGTCGCTGCAGAACTTCCTGCAGCGACAATTTGTTGACTTTGGTGAAGTGGTGGATCTCCGGGGGACTGAAGCCGTGGATGTTGATCTGCGGGAAGTGATCCTTGATGTCCCGCAACAGCTCTTCGTACCAGTCCAGTTTGAATTTCGGGTGCAAACCGCCCTGCATCAGAATCTGATTGCCCCCCAGGGCCACCGTCTCTTCCACTTTCTGCAGCAATTCTTCCCGCGGTAGCACGTATCCCTCGTCGCTCCTGGGAGAACGATAGAATGCGCAGAAATCGCAGACGGCCGTACAGATGTTGGTGTAATTGATGTTCCGATCAATGTTGTACGTGCGGTACGGTTCCGGATGCTTCGCTCGACTGACCGCATCGGCCGCGGCAGCCAAGGCCGCCAGGTCGTCAGACTGCATTAACTGCAATCCTTCCTGTTCTGTCAGTCGCAGTCCGGAAACCGCCTTATCCAGTAGTCTGGCAATCATGGAATTGAAGATTGAGGTTGGATTGAATGATGGATTGCTGTTCGGCGAATTCGAGAAACAGTTTGAGCCCCAGTTTTTCGCGGGGACCCAGATGGTAGTGCAGGAACTCCGTCAGATACTTTCGACAGGCTGACTCGTCCAGAGGGTAATCCTGAGAGACCGACTGGCAGATCGCGGTCAGGTTGTTCAGTCCATTGTCACGAGCCTGAGACAACAGCGGTTCCAGTAGACCGCAGTCAACACCGGGGCGTGCGGCCCAGACTGCAAACACAAATGGTAACTCAGTCCAGCGAAACCAGAATTCGCCCAGATCCCAGGTGAACTGGAAACCGCGAACCGTCGGCGAACCCGTGTTCATCGCCCGGTCACCAATCACCAGTACCGCATCAGCATCCGATTCCTGCCAGGCTGAATCAATGGGTAATTCAATATATTCGGGCTCCAACGCATACTTCTGTTTCAAGATGATTCTGGTCAATGCGGCACTGGTCCGAGAGCCTTCATCCAGTGACACGGTTCGGATCTGCTCGGCAGGCACACGACCGTATAACTTGACACTGCTGACGGGTCCGCGACAGGCGATACAGGCGTTGGAGACGACCGCATACTGTGGATTCGTGACGGCCTCGACCACGGGAATTAACGCCACATCCAACTCACCCGCGGCCAGGCGATCGGCCAATCGGCTCGGCAGGTCAAAACTCAAATCGATACCGGCGCGATGGTCTGACAGTCCAAACACCAGCGGTCTGGTGTTCAGGTACGAAACCGCTCCTATTCTCAATTCGTCCATCGATTGTCGGTCAGGGGCAGGGCCATAAACTAAGGGATCACAGCAGTTTACGCTATCGGGTGTGAGCGTCCAAGCCTCACTGCGTCCGTCCCAAGGACCGCAAGGAACGCCGTTTTACAACGCGGTATCGCGATGGCAAACGATAACGGAGGCAAGCTTTGTCAACTGCGATGACCCTGCCGTTGATGCGACGATTACAGTATTTACCGACTGGCCACGCCGATGTTGTCAAGGATGAGGCATTGAACTGGTCAGCACCAACGGACGACAGCATTCCCGATGCGCAGCGGTCCGGGTCAACCTCGGGCCACGAAATCCTGTTTGCTGCTGGTCCCGGAGGTTGGCCGTGTCCAAACGCCCTGTTACCGGGCTGATGGCCGTTACCTTTCTCGATCCCGGTTATCGCCGAGTCCAGTCCGATTCGGCACACGAGTTTATCCATGAATCACTTTCTGATCTCAACTTTGCTTGTCATTCTGGCGGTTTCGGTTAGCGGCTGCGCCAAATTTCGCCAGGATTATTTTACCCATTCAACGGCCCGTTACCGGCCCAGTGATCCGTGGTGTCGCAGTTGGGTGCGGATTTGGCAGACGGGACATGGTGGATTGTTCTACAACTGCGATGGCGAAGAGCGAAAAAGATGTTCGCCCTATATCTGTTGGAAACATGCTGATCCTCCCTGGCCCTGCGAGACCATTCCCAAGAGTATTCGCCGTGATCTGCATGCGATTCGGCAACGGATTCGCGATGGTTCCTGTTACAGCGACGGCAGTCAGTGCACGGACTCGGGGATCCATGCTACGGAAAGACTGGCCGATGCTCCTGAATTGGTATCGGATCGTCCGACCGCGGTCCCAAAGTTTGTCGCAAGTCAGCCGATCAGGACCGAAGTTCCAACCTCAGCAGATTCCGTGGCACGGTGAACCAGAGTGGGGGCGTCTGATCTGCAACACGTTCCCAAGTACCTGGCGTCCGGTATCGCTGGCACTTCCTACAGTACGTCCAAAGCCTGATCCAGATCGGCGATCAGATCCGCCGTGTTTTCGATGCCCAGTGATAACCTGATCATATTATCGCTGATACCGAACTGCTTTCGTTGGGCGGCGGAGCATTTGAAGTAGCTCATCACCAGCGGCTGTTCGATCAACGTTTCGACTCCACCGAGGCTGGGCGCGATGCGTGCAAGCTGCGTCGCGTCAACCACGTCCGCTGTTTGCCGCCAGTCGTCGGTATCGATTTCAAACGTGACCAGACCTCCAAAACCGCTCATGGTCTGCCGCGCCAGTTGGTGGCCGGGGTGTGAAGACAATCCGGGATAGAAAACGCGCCGGACCGCCACGTGTTCATCCAGAAACTCCGCCACACGTTGGCCGTTTTCATTTTGTCGCTGCATCCGCAGCTCAAAGGTCTTTAATCCCCGTTCCAGCAAATAGATGTTGTGCGGCGAATTGATACTGCCGGTGATTCCGCGCAACTCGCGAACATCTGCCAGTTTCTGAACTGATCCCGCAACCACGCCCGCCAGAAGGTCGTTGTGGCCTCCCAGATACTTGGTGGCAGAATGCAGTACGAAATCGACGCCGTATTCGATTGGCCGCAGGTTGTAGGGGGTGGCCAGCGTGGCATCGATCAGCGTTTCGATGCGGTGCTTTCGACCGATTTCGGCGAACCGTTCCAGATCCACGATACTCAAGTGCGGATTGGTTGGCGATTCACTGATCAACAACCGGGTTCGGCTATTGATAGCCTGTTCCATGGCATCGTAGTCGCCCGTCTTGACCGTACGGGTGACGACACCGAACCGGGACAGGTGGTCGCTACAAAATTGTCGGCTGCGGTGGTAGCACTCATCAAAGAAAATGACTTCGTCGCCAGCGCTCAATTTGGCGGTCAACAAGCCGACGAGGGCCGCCATGCCACTGGCGTACAGGATCGCCTGTTCCGCGCCCTCCAAAGCGGCCAGCTTTTTTTCCACGACCTGCTCGCCGGGACTACCATAACGGCCATACTCTCCGCGCGTCTGATTCTGTTCGATATAGTCGATAACGGCCTGGGTATCGCGAAAGGTATACGTCGATGCACAGACGATCGGATCGGTAATCGAATGCATCGGCTTTTGTCGCTGCTCCCCGGCATGAACGCTCAGCGTGGAAAGACCTTCTTTCGGGTTTCTACCGTATCCCGCTTCAACGGGTTTCAAGAGTGGTTCGCGGACAATCATGGCGTTTCAAATCTCCTGACAAAGTGGTGAATTTTGCAGGGATCCACACCAACTGAAACTTCACGCTCGATTGCCATGATGAAAGGCAAACCAACCTGAGTGAAGCGCTAGACTGCGTAGCGAAGTTGCGCGAACGGGGCAAAAGATGCGACCTCAAACGAAAATCGAATGGTAAAATCGCAAAATGAAGCATGGCTCTTTAGCAGATAAAGGCTGCAAGCGGCACAAATCCCTATAGTCGGTATGATAGTATTCGCTCGCTGCCTGGCAAGTAGCCAATTGCAGATTTCCCAAGATTCTTGCTGCCCACACACATCGCTCGCGGACAATTGTCTCCCGGCGTCAATGATTCGGTGTGATTTGTTTACTGCTTCAACTTTCTCCCGGATGCGCAAAAAAACGCTGCGGCGTCATGACGGCCGCAGCGATGCTTGAAGGCAAGCCTCGAAACAGGCTTCGATAACTTCTACCTAACTAGTCTTCGTCGTAATCGTCGCAGTCGAATTCCTCGTAGGATAGAATCGTCTCAACATCAAACGAATTGTAATCGTCGTTGAAACAATCGTATCCGGCACCTCCGATTGTGAGCAGTCTTGTCGCGGTTGAATCCCGCAGACTGAATTCATCGTCTCCGGCGTTCATGAATGTATACAGCAGATTGCAGTAGACGTAATAGGCATCCACATAATCATTGTCGTTGCCAGCGCCGACTTGAAACAGATTCATGACACTCATGTCGTCGATGTACATGTGGTCATCGCCAGTGCCCAGCGAGGAAACAAAGTTCCGTCCGACATACAGGTAATACAGATCAACATAATCGTCTCCGCCGACCGTATTCAGGATCAAGTCCAGATTGGTTTCCAGATAGGATATCTGAACGTAGTCACTCTCGTTTCCGGAATTGATGATGGCCGAACGATCCACGTAGCATTCGTCGACAAAGACATCGTCGTAGCCTTGACCGGCGTTAAGGATCATGCTGCCGTAGACATCGGTTCTGAAAACGCCTACGTCATCATCGCCGTTGTTGGTGTTGATCACCAAATCGAGCCCGGATTGAACACTCGCGAAATTTCCGCCTGTTCCGCCTTCCGGAGGTCCTTGATGGTCCTCAAGGCAGTCTCCAATAAAGACATTGTCGTGTCCATCTCGAGCATCCACGATAATTGATCCGTTTTCCGTTCGCAGGCGTTCCACGCACAGGTTGTCGTCGTGTCGGCCCAGATTAATCAACAGAGTGCGACCGATTTCGTTAGCGAACATCTCCTCATTTTTTCCTCCATAAAATGGTTCGCCGGTAATCAGGACGTCGTCTTCGCCATTGTGTGCGAAGATATTGAGATTGTTGCCCGTCCGAACGTGGCACACGCCGACCAGGTCATGACCGTAGCCGGCACGAACCTCCATGGTGCCACCGGTTTCGAACCAGCCAATCCCAACAGCGTCCCACCCGCCACTGGAATTAATCACCAGATTACCTGGCAGGTAAATCACGTCCGCCAGGTCATATTCGGACGAATCGACCGGGCCCGTATCAGGAATGTCGTCGAAGCCCAGACAATTCGCCAAGCCCCACAGATCATTCGTTGCCGCGACACAGTCGTCGCCCCGCTTGGTGTTAATGAAAATGTTGTGCACGCCGGAAAAGACAAGGTAATCGTCGTCATTTCCGTAGTTGAGTGATGTTTCTCCGCCATTGCAGTCGAAACCCATGACAAAGAAATCGCCGTTGTAGAACTGGCCAATCTGGATACCGTTGGCCGTGTCATCCCCGGTGATAAACAGAGAACCACCGGATTGCATGACATTCACATTGCCTTCCGGCAGGAAGCCGAAAACTGGGGCAGCGAAACATGTCAGCCCGAGCAGAATCGCGAGTTGATAAAACCTGGTTGTCATTCATCAGTCTCCCAAAGTGAAAAGTAAATACCCCAAATATTACGGTTTGGAATTGCCACCGCGGCGGCAAACAACTTACAAGATGGTTGATAAGCTTGATAAGCTTTTGGGTAAGCTGGGCGGATTGCGGCCGCCTCAAACGCTGCCTATCTTAACAGATGGCCCATTGACGTTGCAAAGCCCTGACTGGGACTTTCTGACAAAAAATCATCAAAGGCTAACGGCCCGTGCGCTGTTTGATAACGGCTGATACGCGCCCCTCGTTACCGAAGGTGGGAGCCGAAGCAGGACGGGAGAAATCGGTTTCATTTCGTCGGTTTCTACTTCGGGTTTGACCAGAAATTGGCTGCTCTGCCGCGAGGTTCTTGTGCCAATCCCCGTGCGTCGACAAGGCGGCCAAACGCTTGTCATTATCTGGACAAAACAAGGGGCTGGCGAATCAATGAGGCGCTTTCCGCGGAAAGCCCTGTTGATACCGCGGCTTTGATAGTCTGGTAGCCCGTCCGGCACTCATTCTTCCGAAAGAGGGGACAGAATGGCGATACCGCCCAACGAAACGCCCTGTCGTCCGCATTTCTCACCAGAAGGGATCGAGTTCTCGGATCACCCCGGTAATTCAGCGTAGACGGCATGACAATATCGTGGAAATCGCTCTTGGAATTCAGTGGGTTTGCGAGCTTTCCTCCCCAACTAGTGCCGCAGTTCCTTTATTTGGATATTCCGAAATTGAACGGGGTCACTGTGACCGGCAAATCCGAAGTGGCCCGTTTGCCGATCTCGGCCGGGGTGCGGTTGGTCATTCAGGAATTCGTCCACTTCCGCGAGGTCGGTATCGAGGATGACGGTGCCGTTGAGCTCGACTCTGATTTTCGAACCCTTGACGGTGACTTCCTGGAAATTCCATTGGCCGTTTTCGCGCAAGTAGCCTTGTTCCGCCGCGACCATGCCGTAGGCGGATCCATGAAACTGACGGTCGTCCAATGGCTCGGGATAATCTGCGGCCAGTATCTGTAGTTCACACATGCCGTCGTAAGCCGCGTTGCCCTGTCCGGGATATCGAATCGCCAACCCGTTATTACCTTTCGGCGGCAACTTGAATTCGAACCGGACGATAAAATCGCTGTACTGCTTGTCCGTAAAAATGGTTCCCCCCTTGCCCTCGCGACACATCAAGATCCCGTTGCGGACCTGGTAGTTGGCGGTGGGTCCGGACCAACCACTGAAGTCACGCCCATTGAAGATCGAGACAAATCCCTCGTTTCTCTGATCTGACAGAACACGATTGGCTTCTTCGGCGTCGATGTCACGGGCTTTCAGATTGCGCCATCGGATGTTTCCTCCATGGGTCTGCAGTTGGATCGGGCCAGTCTTTGCCAGCGGTTTGGATCGATCCCAGTAGTTTTCCATGATCGCGTGATCAACCACCAGTTGATCGTTCAGGTGAACGGAGGTCCGGGCTCCGATTTGCAGGATCCGCAACCGATTCCATTCCCCGAACGGCTTGTCGGCCAGCACCAGCGGATCTTTTCCCGGTCGACCCGCAGTGTTATTCCACAGTCCACCCGAGCCCTTGTCCGCACCCAGGTGCCAGTTGCCGCCCTCCTCCGTGTAATCCCAGATTTGCACCTGGGGCGTGGCCTTCAGATAAACGCCGCTATCCGCTTTGGCAACGGTGTTGTATTCCAGTGACAGCTCGAAATCGCCGAGGTTGCGATTTGTGGTCAGATAGGGGCCTGCACCGTCATTGACCAGTTCGCCGTCTTCAACCGTCCAGTGTTCGGCGGTGGCGGTGCGAAACTCATTTCGGCGAGCCTGGACTTCCGGTGACCGCAGCTTGTCCGGACTCATCGAGTCCATGCCGTACCAACCATCCAGATCTTTCCCGTTGAATAACGGTTCCCAGTTGTTGTTTTTGTTGAGGGTTTGTCCTCGCAGCACCGTGGCCGACAGAAAAACGGTCAGAGTCAGGAACAGCGCACATCGATTGAACATGGTATCTACATCCGGAGTCAGTAGCGGGAACCGTCAACCGTATCTGGTAATTCATGGCAGTTGACGACGAACATGTCAAAACTGATTTGACTGGCAGCGGAACTCGCAAGTCATTCAAGCTTCGCATTACAGGCGACCTGGCCACCTGTCATTTCAGATCGCATAACCCTCTACGTTGTACCGGAAATCCAGTCCGTTGAGGGCGGCGGAATGCTGGAATAATCACGCGGCCTGTCTGCCGATGATTTCCCCCCGCCGATCAAAATGGAGACTTGCCGTCCGTCGTTGACGCACAAACGACTGTTCTTCACGAAAGGTGAATCGACCGTTGGCCCAGGCTTCACTGATGTCCGTCAGCTGGTTGATCAGATTCTGGATTTTCCGACGAGAGTTTTCCATCGCCGTCCGATCCATTTTTCTGGGCAGATAGATCTTGGGGCCAAAGATCACACGAGCTCGACTGAAGGGGCGTGGCATGATGAACCGGTCCCAGGTTTTCAGGCGCCAGGGGTTTTCAAACCCCGCACCGACCGGCACGATCGGCATCTGCAATAACGACCCCAGAAAGACGGGGCCGGCCGCCATTTCGCGTCGCGGTCCTCGCGGTCCATCGGGCGTGAAAACGATACTGCTGAAACGGCTGTTGCGTTTCAGTTGCCGGATGGCCTGTGAGCCACCCCGAGACGTGCTACCCCGGACAATATTGATACCTAGCGACTGCCCGATCTGGTTAACCCATTCTCCATCCCGGTGTTGACTGACCAGCGCCGTCAAGGGAGTCTGCCCCCAGCGAGGAAGCACCAAACCGATATTTTCATGCCAGACGGCAAAAATGCAGTGCTCGTCGTATTCCGCGCGAGCCGGGTCGACCGATTTATCGTAATGACAAATCTTCAAGTCCAGCAAATGGTCAATCGCCGCTGGCACAACGCAGGCACCTATCCGGCCGGCGATCTTCTGAAAGACCGTTGCCTGATCCTGTGACGTTATCCCGCTTGTTTTCCTGGCCATCCGTCGATTCGCTGGTCGTTATAGGCGATGTCTTGCTTTGATCGAAATGTAGCAAAACCGAACCGCAGCCTCCAATGCCAAGATGACTCAATTTTGAATGGTGCAACGATTCAACCGATAATGTCCAGCCGGTCGCCGGAATCTTCGCCGTCGTTGGCCGGTCTGTTGGATGCCGGAGTCGGTTCGCCGGTAGCCTTCGGCAGCGATTGGCTGGCACCGTCGTGATCACTGGTTTCCAGTGTGTCAGATATCGAATCGGATCGTCCGTTGACCGGGATCGCCGGATTGGGGACGGCCCGCCGAACCGTGGCTTGCAAGTTCACCGGGGTACTGGCCGCAGCGGCCGAGATGGCAGGGGTCAGATGATTCATGATCATTCCCGGATGGATTCGAAGGGCGCGGAGGTGGATTCCAACCCCAAGCGTGGTCGGTTGGCGGAGCTTACCGGATCGGGACCGTCGACGCGACTGTTTTCGAACAAGGCCCGAATGGAGTCGTTCAACCCGGGCAATACGCGACGTGTCGTCTGCAGATGGTTCATGGGTCCCCCTACGTTGATCCACATGATCCGCCGACTACCCGCCTGATACAACTCGCTCAAGAGAGGAATATACAGGCGGTTTCGTCCGACCACCGTATAGAAGTTGATGTCGGCGTATCGGAACAACTCCATGTAGCCGCTGCCAATCAAACTGATTGCATCGCCGATGAGCTCAATCCGACTGAGTCGAATCTGGTCGCCCTTGACGGTGAAATCGACGTTGCTGGTGTCGAAGGCGGTCCGCGTGATTTCCTTGACGCTGAGAATCTTCAGCAGCGCCAGGATCACCGGCAGTTGGTGAATTTTCGCGTTTCGCAAATGCACATTGCCGTTGCCGGTGAACGAGTGCGTTTCCTCTGCGTTGCCCCGCAGGCGGAAAAATGCGTAGGCGTCACCTGACAGTTCCTCCATATCCGGAGCAATTTCGGCCGCCAGGTCTTCCAGTTCCGAATTCTCGACGGATGTCTGAAGGAAAAATGGATACTTGTCCCGGTGGGCAACCCAACCGTCAAGAAAGACTCTGCCACCATACAGATTGCCCACCAGCGACTCTCCCTGTTGGGCTGCTGCGGGTACAAACTTCCCCGTCAGCGTCTGCTGGTTGTCGATCCAGATCGGTCCACTGACATCGGTGATTTGCATGCCGTAAACGGTGACGGAATCGAAGGCAACTTCGCCTCGGCATTCGGTGATATCCCCATTGGATTGTCCGGCCAGCGACAACGAGCCGAAGGTGTTTTCGAGTGGCACGCCGACCGTCAGGGACGACTGATCGAGGTCCAATCGCAGATCCCATTTGACATTGGAGGACGTCCCGGCCGGACTTTCGTAGACGACCGGCTGGACGGCGGATCGGGTCTTCCGGTCAGTCGCGAATCGCAAATTTGACGAACGACCGGCAAACGATATTTTGCCGCTCAGATTCAACTGGCCCTGGTATTGCAGACTCCGCAAGGCAGCGCCCATCTGGGTTGGAAACGCCTGTAAGAGGTCGTCGTCGGACACGACCGAACCGGCCAGCAGATTGTGCAACGTTACCGACCAATCCGATTCCGAATAGTGACCGCTGCCATCGCAGGTGACCCACGTCTTGCCATGCCGGCCGACGATATCGGTCATCGCGATTTGTCCTGAGCCAATCTCAATGGAACCTTGCATTTTTTCCAGGCGGTACGGAAACCAGGTGGGGAAGATGCTGGCTGCCCGGGAATGGGATTCCACCGTCGGGTCGCCCAGACGGGCCTGGATACGAATGTCGACGCCACGCCCTCCCGGCGGACAATTCAGCCAGACGCTGCCCGACTTCAGTTCTCCATCGGGCCGCAATCCGTCCCAGATCTCCTGCAGTCGGGGCATCAACGCGTTTCTCAGTTGTTGATCCAGCCGAATGGCGTCACACTGAAAGGCCAAGCGCAGACCGTCACGTGGATTCCAGAATCCGTTGCAGACGGTCCGCGAGTCGTTGTTGAAGCCGGTCACCTGTTCGAAACGGAATCCATCGCTGTTGACCAGGATGGTGCCGCCGACATTCTGCATCGGATACTCAAAGCTGCGGTGTTTTACGTCGCAGTCATGCAATTCGATGCGGATCTGTTTGCGAACGGCTTCGGCGTCGGGACGGTCCTTGCGGATCGTGCCGCGGGCACTGATCAGACCCGACGGTTGAAAGTCCCGAAACGCGTTTTCCATGACGGGATATTCGCGCAAGGACTTCAGCAGTTTTTCGTTAATTCGCAAGCGACCTTCGGTACCAAAGTGGAAAACGTAGGTGGCGGACTTGCCGGGATTGCTGACCTGTCCCTCAAATTCCAGTAATTGCTGCTGTTCCAGCGTCTGGATCTTGAAGTCCAACTGACTGCCTCGCCAACGCACGTTCCCGATGCAGTGATCGAGCTGAAAGGGAAACCGGCGGAAATTGAACGACATGTCCTTGATCTGGGCCGTCAGATTGCGATGGCCGCTGGAATCGACTTCAAATTGCATGTCGTAGATGCCGGCCGGCGAGTAATCATGGCAGAAATTGCGAAACTCGTAAGGGAACAGCGACAGCAGTCTATGCTCGAACAACATGTTCGAAAGAGAACCCGATGACGCCCAGGCACGCCGCTGATGGAGGCCGTCTTGTCGGTAGGAAAGGTCAAAGGTGCCGCTGCCAGCCTGGCCTTGCGCCCGTTCCACTTCAAATCCGTCGTTGTCGATATTCAAGACCGCGTGGCAATTTCGAAAAGGTACGGGTAGAGAATCATTGTGAACGGAGAAATTATCCAATTGACAACGCAATCGAAAGTCAGGCTCCGCCAGGAAATCAAATCCTCCCTGCATCGCTCCCGAGACAGAGATCCGTCCCGTCGCGCCCGAAAGATTGCAGGCCTGCGTCTCGAATTTCAGAGGCAGCAGATTGATCAGGTCGAAATCGCAGGTGGCCGATATCCGGTTGAATTCCAGTTGCCATGTGCGCCGCTGTAGATCGATCAGGCCCTGGGCGTCGAACCGCTGAACGCGTTGACCCTGCGAACTGACCGCCAGTTTAATCAGACCGGCCTGACGTTGGTCGGGAATCACGTCCAGATCGACATTCGACAAGTGGGTTGCGGCAAAGCCTTGTTTGGGTCGGAAACTGAAGGTCGATTCGCGGATATGAATCGGGATCATCGCTTGATCCGGCTTTTGCTCGATGGCGGCAATCAACTGCCGCAAACGCGGCTCCTGTACGTCGGCCTGTGATATGGATAGCTTGGCGCGTCGAATTTCGATGGAAGTGGGACGGCAATTCAGGGCGACGACGTCGGTCAATTCCGTGGGTATGGCAACAAACATGGATTCGATCGATAGCAGCGGTCGACGTCCGTTGCGGTTGTCGAACAGTTCAAGTCCCTGCAGATTGAATCCGCGACCATCCAGATAAACGGCGTTGCGGACACGGGCGGTGTAGCCCGTTCCCTGGGTCCATTGCTGCAACGCCGAATTCACGACACGCACGGCCACCGAATCCACATTCAGCCGCAACAGCATCACGATAGAGAATGCCAGTAAGGCCAGGAAAACGAGAGTTCCGGAAATGGACCGCGATTGAGGCATCAACAATGTCAGCGCAGACTCAGTGGCAGCTGTCGATTATTTATGAACGCATAAACGCAAACGGTTTATCTAGATCATTTTGCTGATGCCTGCCACGCAGATTAACGGCGCGAATCGCTGCAGCAGTTGCCAAGCCGCAGGATCACCAGCCGATCGGGTTCGCGGCACGCTTGCACCTTGCCAGGGAACTGCCTGATGGTACCCGGTTCCGCCGTTAGCAAGTCGGCCAGCCGCCACCAGCTGGCCTGATTCATTTCCTGTTCCGGGAAATCTCCAGCACGCCAAAGTCTCTTCAGTAAATGCCGTTGGAGAACCAGATGCAATCCGGCCGCCGCCGGCAACGGGATCTCAATGCGGTATGGTTTCAATACCGCTTGGGATTCATGGCTCACAGTCAACTGATCCAGAAACAGGTCGTGTTCGCGGGCCTGTTGTCCCAGTCGGATGATCGAATGGGCATATTGTTCGCCAAACCGTTCTGCAATTAATGGAATGATTTCGTTTCTGAGAAAATTGCGGGTGTAATCCGAATTCAGGTTGGAAAGATCCGTTTCCCATGGCTGATCCAATTCGCGCAGCATGTCGATCAGATCGTCTCGCCTGATTGCCAGCAAGGGGCGCACGATGGAGATGTCACCGCGGACTCTCACGGCGGGAATTCCCTGCAATCCAGCCATTCCCGTTCCGCGAAACAGTCGGAACAGTACCGTCTCAATTTGATCATCGGCCGTGTGGCCGGTGACGATATTTCTTGCGCCGGACTGTTTGGCCACTTGAAACAGGGCGGCAAACCTGAGTTCCCGCAAAGCCAGCTCGGAAGTCGCGCTGGTGGCTGGCAACATCTCACTGCGATGGATGCAGTAGTAGGGGAGGTCCCATTGTGCCGACAGTTTCCGGACGAAGTCGGCATGCCGGTCGGATTGTTCACCGGTTTCATGGTTGAAGTGAGTTACGATCAGCCGGCCCGAACCGGCCGATTGTTGGTGGACATGCAACAGCACTCTTAACAGGCCGACACTGTCGCAACCGCCGGAAACGGCGACCAGCGAGTCTGAATCAGTCCATTTATCTGGCGGCCATGCGTGACAGACTCCACGAGCGATTTGTACAAGCCGTTCAGCCGGGCAACGGGCAGGGATTTCGCGCATGGGTCTAAACAGGCTCTCCGATTCAAATGTTGCGTTTTCCGATGGGTCTGCTACCATTGTCGCCGTGGCCAGATCCGCACCGCGGTGTGCCACATTTGAATCTGGTAAGCAAGACTTTTTGACGAACAAATGTGATTTGACGGCAGAAGTTGACTGGATTTCAAACGCAAACAGGTGACAAGTTTTGGTCAATTCCCGAATTCTGGGTCCATTTACCGTGGGATTCCTTTATATCATCTTGAGTCTCGTGTGTCGTATGCTTCTGCCGGCGGCCGGATGGCTGTCTTCCGTGCCCCGCATCTGCCACGTGATTCCTGCTGATGGCGGTCGACGAAGCGACACCAGTCACTCGTCTTGGCTGTCCACAGCGGGATGCTGGACGGTTTGGATGACACTGGATGAGTTCACGGGAGATCCGCGATTCAAATCGCATATTCAGCACGGGTTGTCGCGCTGGCGACGCCAGTCCAAACCGCGTTTTTGCGGTACTCGCTGTTGAATTGATCTGGTACCGATGACTGGTTATTGACCGGAACTGCTCTGTCCGTTGACTCGGGTCTCTCACCGCCCGCGCGTTTGAAGATTTCAGTCGCCCCCCCTTCCCCGCCGCCACTCGCTTGGTTCGCCATTGCAAATATCGACAGGGGCGGAGCGATGGAATGGTTGTATGGAGTCGTGGGTTTAGTTGTCGGGGTCGGTTTGACGGTGGCGTATTCGTTGCTCGTTCAACGGGATGCCCGGACGAAAGCCAACGAGATTCTGGAAGCCGCGCGACGAGATGTCGAGGCCCGGCAGAAGGAATCGGAATTGAAGATTCGAGAACGCGAACTCGAAAGCAAGGCCGCTGCGGAACGTGAGCTGAATCAACTGCGCGAAAAGCAACTGGATCGGGAGCGTGAAATCGATAAACGCGACACGGCCGCGACTCAGCGTACCGAAGATCTGCAAAAACAGGAACGCATTATCGAATCAATGCAGCATCGCTTGAAGGTGAAGCTGGAAAATGCTGTCCAGCGAGAAAAGGACCTGGACGAAATCTTCGAAAAACAACGCAAGCAGCTGCATCAAATCACGGGCTTGAGCAAGGACCAGGCAACGAACCGCCTGTTAAAATTGCTGGAGAATGATCTGGAAGAGGAAGTGGGAAATCGGATTCTCAAGCACGAACGCAAAGTTCAGGAGATGTGTGAGGACAAGAGTCGGGAAATTCTGCTGGCCACGACGCAGCGGTTTGCGGCCGGGCTGACAGCCGACTCGACCACCAGTTCGATCGATATCCCCAATGATGAAATGAAAGGGCGTATCATCGGTCGTGAAGGCCGCAATATCCGGTCCTTCGAAAAAGAAACCGGTGTCGATGTCATCATCGACGATACGCCCGGTGTCGTGATTGTCAGTGGTTTTGATCCCGTGCGGCGGGAGGTCGCGCGCATCTCACTGGAAAAACTGATCGCCGATGGTCGGATTCACCCCACGCGAATCGAAGAAATTGTCCAGGAAACGCAGAAGGAAATCGATGATCTGATCTGGAAGAAAGGGTTGGAAGCCTGTGATGAGGTCAATGTGCATGGGCTGCATGACCGGATTGTCGAATTGCTTGGCAGACTTCATTTTCGCACCAGTTACAGCCAGAATGTGCTGCGGCACAGTATCGAAGTCGCTTTTCTGTCTGGCATGATTGCCGAAATGATGGGCATGGACGGGGAATTGGCACGGCGTTGCGGACTGTTGCACGATATTGGCAAAGCGGCCGATCATGACATGGAGGGCGGCCATCCAAAAATCGGGGCGGACATCTTGAAACGCCACGGCGAAAGCCAAGAAGTGGTCCATGCCGCCTTCGGGCACCACGACGAAATCCTGGTTGAACACCCCTATACCGTCGTCGTTGCGACCGCCGATGCCTGCAGCGCTTCGCGGCCTGGTGCACGACGGGAATCGCTGGACCGGTACATCAAACGGATGGAAGAACTGGAATCCATTGCGCTTGAGTTCAAAGGGGTCCAGCAGGCGTTTGCCGTACAGGCTGGCCGGGAAGTTCGCGTGATCGCCAGCGCGAAAGAGACCGACGATGCACGGGCCGCCAAGATCTGTCGGGATATCGCCAATGCCTATCAGGAGAATCTGACCTATCCCGGCGAAGTCAAAGTGACCGTGATCCGCGAATTCCGATTCTCAGATCTGGCTCGATAAACCGCTTAAATTTTTCGCGAAAGCAATTCATTGCGCATTCTCTTTATTGGTGATATCGTAGGCCGCGGCGGCGTCAGCATCGTGGTGGAATCACTGGAAGGCATTCGCCGGGAAGAATCGGTCGACCTGGTAATCGCCAATGCGGAAAACGCGGATGGTGGCTCCGGTTTGACCACTTCCATCTACCGGAAACTGATTGCCGCTGGAGTGGATTGCATCACCCTGGGAGATCATATCTACAAGAAGAAAGAGATCATTGAAGTCCTTGATGCGGAATCCAATATTGTGAAACCGGGGAATTTTCCGGAAGATGCGCCGGAAAGTGCTGGACGACCGTGACCTCCGCTAATGGCCACGACGTGGCCATCTTCAGCCTGATGGGTCGAGTCTTCATGAAGCCGGTCGATTGTCCGTTTCATGCGGCTGAGCGGATACTGCAGCAGATACCGGATGCTGTCAAAATACGGTTCTGCGACTTTCATGCCGAAGCGACCAGTGACAAGCAACTGATGGGTCGGCACCTGGATGGCCGCGTGTCCGCTTGCATAGGAACCCATACCCACGTGGCGACCGCCGACGACCAGATACTGCCGGGCGGAACGGCGTTCCAATGCGATGCCGGGATGACCGGCCCCCACGAAAGCATCCTGGGGCGGCAGATCGATAAGGTCCTGACGGCCACGCTGACCTTTCGTCCCCTTCCCTTTTCTGTCGCCAGCAACGATGTGCGAATTAACGGAGCACTGATCGACGTCAACCCGCGAACGGGAAAGGCAGAATCGATCCGCCGCTTTTCGGTGAATGAGAAACAGGCGGCCAATTACGAAGACATTTGAACTGGCCGGCACGGCTGACCGGTCGGGCAATCGCCGACCGTTCCTGGCGTGTCAACGAGGGGCGAGCTGCTGTCCATCGCATCGCTGTCCTGAGAAGCTGAAGTCGAGCGATCGTAAGCCCCGCGGGCTGCGGCTTGTCCGCCATGCTTGCCGTTTCCGGGCTTGATGCCGAAATCCCTGCTGTCAATCGTGTTGGACTTGATCCAATTCAAGGCCGCGGCTAATGTTCCGCACAGCAGCCACCGGCCGACGGCGGCTGACGGATCGGACTATCGGTTTTTTCAGGGCGAAACTATGTTTTCCAACCGCCGGCAAACGAAGCTTTTGTTGATCGCGGCCATTGTGTTCGTCTGCGGTGTTTCGACGGGCTGCATTGGTGGTCTGGCGCAGGTGATCTACATGATCAAGGGGCATGATGTGCCAGCCGAGTATGCCGGTTTGAATGAAAAACGGGTGGCGGTCGTCGTGATCGCCGATCACCCATCCCACGGCCCGGACCCGTTGCGGAAAACGATCGCACGGTCCATTGCCAGTAAACTGGAAATGAACATCGAGGAAATCGACGTGGTTCCAGAGATCGAGATCGCGCAGTGGATCGACGAAAACAATTGGAGCGGGGCGGATTTTGCCGAAGTTGGATCGGGAGTGGAAGCGGATCTGGTGCTGGGTATTTACCTGGATGACTATTCGATCCGACAAGGGAGTACGATTTACAAAGGGCATTCCGAAGTGACCGTCACGGTGGTGGACTGTGCGACGGGGAAAACGACCTACACGACCGATCCCGAGATCTTCGAGTATCCAGAAAATGGTCGTCCGGCATTGCAGACCGATGATCGCAAATTCGAGGTTTTCTACCTCGCCTGGCTGACAAAGCGAATCGCCCGGCAATTCTACAAGTACAATCCGCTGGAAGATGTTGCCGACGACGCCGCATTCGCCGGTTGATCGAACCGGCAGGCCTGACTGCCAGGCTGATTCAAGATCCTGCCAGGCCTGGTCGACGACGTTGGACGTGCCAAGAAATCGGAAGCGACCGGCTGCATTCCGGCAAGCTACAACTTGGGAATTGGCCGCAGCGGTCGAGGATTCTGATTGGGTCGCGGTTGCGGGTTTCGCGGGTTAGCCGCGTTGTTGTTGGCAGGCCGTGTTGCCGGCGGCGGAGGTGGCGGCGTGTAGGTTTCTCGCCACTGCCATCCAAAAGGTGTCGACAACTCTCGTCGGGCAAGCATCGCCCACGGTGTCTCAGGATGCTGTTCCACGACCCTTTCCAGATACCGGCGTGCTTTGGCGGCCAGTTTCTCATTTTGGCTGCCGGTGGCTTCGAAGTCTTCCGAGGACCGCAGGACCCACGTGTTATTGTCCGGATCGTCAAACTGCAGTTTCGTCTTGGCGAGGGCCAACATTTCATTGTAGGACTTCGATCGTAAATGGGCGGCAATCACGCGACCGATGGCCAGGTCATATCCCGCCTGCCAGCGTGGCGAGGCCTCCTTTTCCCGATCCAGTTCTCCCTCTTTCAGGATCTGGTACAGTCGATCAAGGCGGGGCTGCAGTACGGCCGCCGCCCGTTGCGCTTCATTGACCTGGCGGACAAAACTGGCTTCATCCAGTTTTGGGAAGCGGACACGCGGTGCTTCAAGTTGACTGGTCAGCGGGATTGCCCCGGCCTGAACCAGCGCCAAACGGGCCTGGTTATCGCCTAGACGACGCTGATACTCGCGGGCGGAGACATAGTCCGGCTGGTACTTTTTCATCACGACCGGATCGAAGAAATACCGCAGATCGGAGGAATAGACGGCCGTTTCGCCAAAACTGACCCGGCCTTTGCGGCGGTTGGGATGGACGGCAAAGTAGATTCCTCCGGTCCGGTAACAAAGCCGCGTCAATTGGAATGGACCAAAACCGGAGTCGATCATCTCCAGATCCCCAACATCGGCACCGGAAAACTCAAGTTGGATTCTCTCGGGCAACAATGATTCGGGTCCTTGCGAGACCAGGGCGAGTTGAGGCCGTTGATCAAAATTTGGATCGGGATCGACCCACTTCACTTTCGTTTCGGCGCGGCCGAACGGAGCTGGAACACCGATGACAAAAACCGGGATCGCATATTTCTCGCACGCCTGGATGGCTTCGTCAGCCAGATGCGCGTCGTCGCCGGCTTCGTCGCAGACAACGATCAACATGATGTTGCGATCCGGTTGATTGGTGGATCGGCTGACACGTCGAAATCGGCTGAAATCCTCTACCCCTCTCAGCACGGCGTTGAACACATTTTCGATACCACTGGTGTCGCGGTCGATGGCGGCGATGGCCGACTTGATTTCCTGCACATCGGCCGTTGGCTGTTTTAGAGCGGGCGTAATGGATGACCCAAAGCCGTAGACCTGAGTCAGCAGCGGCTGTTTATCCGGCTTGTTGAATTCGACGGCGTTGGCGTCCTGCAGTAGATTCAATTCCCGATAAATCCGATCAATGCGGCCCTCTATCTGTTCGCGCTGACGGGTCAGGCTGGCCGACTGATCGAACAACCAGACGACGGTGGTCGGACGGGTTTCCAGCGATCGCAGGATCTCCTGAGTCAGCCGATCGACAGCCCCCGTGGCGCCGGTTACGGCATTGTTGGCGGTCCCCGTCGTATTGACGGCGGACAGGATCTGGGTGTGGTCGACCGAAAAGCTGCTATCCGAAAGTAAACTGCTCGCATCGGGAGGACCGGCATCATGCGATAACGGTGACTCAATCTGGAATTCGACAGGAGCTACCTCTTGATTGACTTCGATTTCCAGCGGGGCATCGTTCTCGTTACCCAGTTCGGCGATGTCAAATTTCTCGAAAGTTACGTCCGGTGATAATTGCTGATCGGCGATATCGATCGTTTCGTGCTGTTCGCCGGTAACCACCAATGTCTTGCGATAATCCGAGTTGGGGACAAGTAATCGTGCCAGGATGGCCACCAGAATCAGGTTGACGCACAGGCTGAAGATCCAAAACGGGGTCTCGCCATCAATGGGCGTGTCGTATTGGCCCGTACGGATCTGCCACCAACGACGCAATTTTCTCAGACTCGGATTTAACATGTTCAACTTGCCGTTCGTTCCCCTTTGCCATTGTCCGCAGAACTGACCCTTGAGACAAGCAATATCGTGGCCCCACGTCGGTTTGGCAGCCAATAAAATTTGACGGGGTAAGGCGTATGATTTAACATGAAATTGAATTTCTGTATCGTCCGCTTTGCCCGTTGAACGGTCATGGATCGCTGCTCGCAAACGTCCGCCAGGCTGCGGCTCACCATGGTGCCACTGTTGGCCGTCTTGGTCAGCTCAAATCTGGTTGTTGGTCAGGATGAAACCATGCCGGAACAGCCCAAGGTTCCGGAGCCTGAACGTGTCCTGATGGAAACCAGGGATGGCGTTGAACTGCATGCTGACTGGTACGGTGGTGCCGGAGGAAAAGAAGCGGTTCCGGTGATCCTGTTGCACGATTGGGACAGCGATCGATCGAAGTTGTTGCCTCTGGCGGCCTACCTGCAGAAGCAGCGTCAGTACGCAGTCCTGGTTCCCGATCTACGCGGTCACGGCGAGAGCCTGACCGTAAAGGGCAGCGACGACGAATTGCAGCGCTCGCGATTCAAGAAAATCGAGCTGGCCAGCATGTGGCAAGATATCGAAAGTTGCCGCCGGTTCTTGCAGGAAAAGAACGACGCGGGTGAGTTGAATTTGTCGCTGCTGGTGGTCTTGGCCTGCGGGAAGACGGGCATTCACGCCACCAATTGGTGCGTCACGGACTGGAGCTGGCCACGCATCGGAGGCGTCAAGCAGGGGCAAAACGTCAAAGCCCTTATCCTGATTTCGCCGCGCCGACGATTCAAATCACTGAAACTGAACGACAGTTTGAAATCGGTGTTGCTGGCTGGCCGAGACGAAGCCCTGCCCGTACTGCTGGTGTGGGGTGACAAGCACGCACCAGCGGACAAGGACGGCAGCTTTATTTACGAAACCCTGGCAGAATCGCGTGACCAGCCCGAGGAATTCGACGACGTGGATGATCAGTGGCAACGACAGAACCTGTTTCGAGTCGTCTACGATTCTGATCGGGAAGCCGAACGGCTGCTGGAGGAAAAATCGTCGATGCTGTTCCCCGATGTCGCCCTGTTCATCGAAAAAAAAGTGGCCGACAGGAATGAAGATTTTCCCTGGGAAAGTCGGCAGCGGAAATAGGAACGTGGAACGATTCCGGCTTAAGCCAGGTCCCGATCCTCGAATAGAACCAGTGCAATCAACATCGCAATCGCGCTGTACAAGACAAAATAGATCGTCGACCAGCCGACGTAGACCAGCGGTACCGGTTGATTGGTATTGATGGCCGCTTGAACATCAAAATGGTTCAGGACTGGAAAGACAATGGCAATCAAATTGGCAAAGGTCTGAACGATTTCGAATTCGCCGACGGCTGATTGCACGATCAAAGGCGTCAGGTGACCCAGGACATAGATTGCAAAACAGATCAGGAAATTGGCCAGAATGCCCATTCGCGTCGAAATGGCAATGCTGATGGCGGCAAAAATCAGGACTTCCAGAAAAGCCAGAAACATGGCCGGGATCATGCCTATCGCATGATCAAAGCACGTTTCCCACTCAACCAGTCCCGAAACCGATTCCTTGCCGTCGTAAATGGGCTTGTACGCCGTCCAGATCACAAACCAGATTCCCAACAGGATAAACAGCAGCGCGATGGTCAATCCGATGCCGCCGAATTTTCCCAGAATGAACTCCCGGCGACCCACCGGTTTCGACAGTACGGTCAAGGCGGTCCGGCCTTCAATTTCCTCTGCTACGGATTTGCTGGCGGCCCAGACCGCAAGAAAAATGGCCAGTACACGGATCAGCGTTAACCCGGAATCCTTGTACATTTTGATGTCTTCGCCGAACGTGTTGTACGGAATGTAAATCGACACCAGGATGAAGACGGCGCCAATCAACGCAATCACGGTGAACAGCGGTTGGTTGATTTCGGTCTTGAACGTGGAATAGGCGATCGCAAAAACCTTGGGAAACGAGACGGCTGAGATCCAGTATACGAGGTACAGCATCAGCACCAGGAAAGCCGCCCAGGGTATCAGCCAGACCTCCGCGTGGACGGGCGCGGTCAGATAGCCGAGTTTCAAATCGGCCGGTGCGTTGCCCACGTTCACAACATAAAACTTTTCGATCCGACCATCGGGAATCCGGCCAGTCCCATCGTCCCGACGCTGAAACATCTGGGGGCGAGTGTCCGCTGATAAACTGTAAACGCGATTCACCGGCAGTTCTTTGGAAACCGGTTCGGTAGCAATTTCCAGAGGCTGGTCTGTCTCAATAATGACATACCGGACTTCTTCTCCATAGAATCCGGCATCGATCTCGGTGCCTCCCACTTTGGATTCAGACGGAGGAATTTCACACTCCATGATCGTCGAACCGGTTACCGGCAGGCGGGTTGCCGAGTTCAGCAGCGAGTACGGATGGTCAACAATCTGGATGATCCCGAATCCATTAACCAGCCACAACAGGTAGCCGACGATCGCGAAGGCCAGCATGCCCAGGCAAATCAGGTTGGTCCAATAGAGAAACCCTTCTTGAAACAGAGCCAGCAGTTCCTTCCAGCCTCGAGGCGTGACCAACTGCCAAACACCAAATCCGATCAAAGCGCTCAGCGGAATGGCAAATACCAGAAACAGCCCCAGGTTTTCACGGGCCGCGGAAAATTTGAAGTCGTACCAGGCCCACAGATAGAAGCTGACCGCAATCGCCAGGTAAGCCAGCGAAAGCAACGCGCCGAAAACATAGTGCAGGCGGGTGTTGGCTACGGCGTTAAACGCGGAGATCCTGGATAACGCGTAAAGCTTCAGCAGCGTGATCAGAACCAGAGCGAAACCAAGGGATACGCCGACCGACAACAACCAGACCGGTGTCAGCCAGTTCGTGATGTTGGGCGATTGTGCGAGCAGCTCTGTCGAAAACATTGACCAGATACTTCCTGCTAAAACTGACAGAATGGACTCAACTTGTGTCCCGCCAGGGGTTCTGTGGACAGGCAACTTAAGCCCGATGAAACTGCCGCGGTCGCGTACCGCAAGACAACATTATGGAAGCGATGCCCGTTTTTAGAAGGGGCTAACAGCAGCCGACCAGAAGTTATCGCGTGGAACCGTCGGCAAGGTACCCATAATGGCGTCGCGCATCGGACCGTATTGTCACATTTGGCGTCTGACCATTTCCGGGTTCCCGGTCTCTTTCCCGGACCCCAAAGCGTCGCCATCGTTCTGGCAGATCAGAAAAACCGACGGCCAAATCAGCCGCTGCCGTTGTCGGGGCAATCGAAAACCGATAAGAACAGAAACAGCCCAAAAAAGAAAAAACCCCATCGCTCGCGGTAGCAAGACGATGGGGCCGGAACAGAGAAGAGGCATTGTTGGGGACTGCCAACGAAATTGGTTGCCAGTCCAGTTACATGTTAACCGCTTTATTATGGATGTCCATACTTCTGGGTGACGAACCTGGTTTTCCTGTTCCGGCACCAGTCTCTAACTGCGGGAATTCAAGATGCAATCCGATTGGCGAAGCGAAGATTTGGATCGTTATTTGCAGGTAGCCGAAGCCGCCGCCGCAAGAGCGGGCGATTTGTTGGTGGCCAAGATGGGAGCGGTTTCGGTTCGGGAGAAAAACCCGATGGATTTCGTCACGGAAGCCGATATTCAGTCGGAACAGATCATTCGGGACGTCCTCGGGCGGGAGTTTCCCGATCATGGATTTCTGGGCGAAGAATCGGTTGACCAACGGTCGCCACCGGCAATTTCGGGCGAACCGACGTGGATCGTCGATCCACTGGATGGCACAACCAACTACATCCACCAACTTCGGTCATTCAGTGTGTCGATCGCTTTGATGGCTTCCAACAGAGTGCTGGTGGGCTGTGTTCGCGACCCGCTGCTGGACGAAACCTATTCCGCCATCGACGGTGGCGGGGCATTCCTGAACGGACGGACGATTCAACCCAGTTCCGTTTGCCGCTGCGAGCAAGCCATGGCGGCGGTCAGTCTGCCGGCTCAGATCGAACGGGACTCGGTCGCATTGGAACAACTGATCAACGTGATGGTGGATTCCCAGATGACCGTTCGACGTTTGGGTTCGACTGCTTTGAATCTGTGTTACCTGGCTTGCGGGCGGCTGGACGCCTACTGGTCAGGCAATGCAAAAATCTGGGACGTGGCCGCCGGTGTATTGGTCTTGAGGGAAGCCGGCGCCCAGATCCGGCATATTGGCGGTCGACCCTTCGATTGGGATGACCCCCGTTTTATCGCAACGTCGAATCAACAGCTGTATCGCGATCTGCAACGATTCCTTTCATTTGAATAGTTTCGGGAGGGAAAACGCCGTGAACGGCAGCATCAGCATGATCGGAATCCAGGCCGCCAGCGCGGCCGGTCGAATCAGGCTGAACGAACCCAGTGAGTGCGCTACCGTGGACGTCAATTCCATTCCCAGAATCACCGCAGCACAGATGGCGGCAGACAGAAAGATGTTGCGATCAGGATTGGCAACCACCAACGGTAGACCGATCAACACCAGGGTCAGCTCCAGCACGGGCTTGAGAATCCTGTCGTGAATGGAAACCTGGCGGCCCATGCCGTATCGTTGCCGCGGTGTCTTCAGGGCTTCGATCATCTCGTTAACGGAACTGTAGCGATACAGGTTGTTGCCGTAGGCTATTTCCTGGATATCAACATGACAGACGACAAACAGCTCGGTCTGCTTTAGCCAGCGGTTCTGTTGCGGCGTGTAGATCACGATCTGGTCGTTCCAGGTGATGTTGTTCATCCGGGTGAATTTTCGATAGTCGACAACATTCTGCAGCAGAACGCCCTCCGGCAGATCTTCGGTTGCTTCCCGCAGCAATCCCGCTTCGGCGCGGATATTAAGCAGCTCGGCGCTCAGGTGTCTGGGCAAATTCAATCGGATTTCGGTGATCTTTTTTTCGTCGATGACCAGCTCTTTACCCTGGATCAGGATGCCCGTATTCCAGTCCTTCTGGTAATGCATGGGAATCGTGCCATCGGACGTCCAGTTCTGCAGGCTGCGAACCAGCGTCGATTTGTATTGAGGGATGTACAATTCGCGGCAAACGGCCGCTGCGGCAATAATCACCAGAGCCGCCATCAGCAGCGGTCTGACCAAACGCGCCTTGGTGATTCCAGCCGCTTCGGTGGCCGTCGTTTCGCGACGTCGTTGCATCAGGGCCAGCGAAAAAACGGCCGCCACCAGGATCAAAACGGCCGCCATGCGATTAAAAAAATCGAGAACGCGGGGGCCGTAAAACTCCTGGACCAGTCGGTGGAAGCCGCCCGTGGTGCCGGAAATTTCAACCACTTCATCCAGGTTGGTGAAAATGTGGAAGACGACAAACAGCCCAGCCATGCTGGCAAAACAGATCAGGAAAATCTTGCTGAACTGAAACAAAAGGTATCGGTCAAAGATGGTCATTCGCCGTTTTCCGCTGCGGCTTTTCGTTTGAGGGACTGGGCGAGGGGAATCTTAGCAGCGACGTGGTGATAATCCGACAGCAGATTGCCTGAGGGGCATGGAAGCAGGAAATGCCAGCTACCTGTATCCACATGCCGCCGAATATTACGATTGGTGTTCTTCACGGCACCGGCTGGCGACTGCTTCACGGTGGCTTTATGGACAGTTTGGGATTGAAACAGAAACTCATTTCGTTCGTGTTTCAGCCGATTTGTTGTATTTGCGACAAAACGGTCCGGGAACCGACCGCCGGGGTCGCTATGTCCATTGCACCGATGATCTGTCGACGTTGTCACGAGGAGATAACCGGTGCCGGTTTTCCGCGCTGCAATTTCTGTGGTGCCTTTATCCGTACCGCCCAGAATCCGTTTGGTGAACGTTGCCATGCCTGTCATTCCTTGAAATCGCCATTGGAAAGCGCCATATCTTTGGGAGACTATGGGGGCCGTTTGCAGCAGACGATTATCGAAATCAAGAGCAAGTCCAACGATGTTAAGGCGCGGCAACTGGGCATGTTGCTGGGCGATCGGTTCGCCCAATCAAAATTGCCACGTAAAATTGATCTGGTCATACCGGTTCCGTCGCATTGGCGGCGACGGGTTTCACGGGGGGGATTTCACGTGGCTGACGTCATCAGCGAGGGATTTTGTGCGATGACCGGAATAGCCAGATCCCAGCGGGCCATGAAATCGGTTCGAAATACGGAGAAACAGTCAAAGTTGCGTCCCGGGCAGCGAATGGCCAATGTTCGAGCCGCCTTTGCCCTTCGCCCCGGATTTGAGGTTCGGCGTTTAAGGGTTTTAATGATCGACGACGTCATGACTTCTGGGGCGACCATCGGGGAATGCACTCGAATATTGAGACGTGCCGGTGCGACGGCGGTTTTCGCGGCGGTCACCGCACGGGCCACTGGCGTGAGGTAGGTTTTGACACGAAAACAAGGGTCCCCAGCTTCCACTGATTCTGAATTGCGAGCGATGCCCCAAGAGGCTGAACACCGGTCGGCAACCAGGCGTTCCCGATCCCGAAAAACGACGGGTTGGTTGTCGAGTTCGTTTCGACCTTTCCGGACCGCGACGCTGCGCGGACTGGCGATTATCCTGCCCCCCTTGTTGACCATTATTTTCTTCGTTTGGGCGTGGAATGTTATTGAAAGCTACGTGTTGCGACCCGTCGAGAGCGCATTGACCCGGTCGATCGGTTATTCCATTCAGGAGGTCTATGACCAGGCTGATGTCGATCGCCTGATCGCCAACCGGCAATTCCGCCGCGACGGATCCGCGATCTACTCTCAGCACGACGAGCCCTTGTCCCGGATCGAAACCGGGCAGTGGATCCCGACACGCGTTATTCAGGTCGCCGAAACGAATCCGCCGGAAACGAAGCCCAAGACGGCGGCGGACTACTACGCCAACTATGTCCAACGCGTCCATCTCAAGCGGTACCTGTTCATCCCGGCTTTCCTGGCGTTGTTTCTGGGGGCGTTGTATCTGCTGGGCAAACTGCTGGCTGTCGGCATTGGTCGGATTTTCCTGCATTACTTTGAAAACCTGATCACCCGGCTGCCCATCATTCGCAATGTCTATTCCTCGGTAAAGCAGGTTACCGATTTTGCCCTGAACGAAAACGAAATGACCTTCACACGGATTGTGGCAGTGGAATATCCGCGCCGCGGGGTGTGGTCGATGGGGTTTGTGACCGGGGAAGGTATGCGGGATATCAAGGATGCCGCAGGGGAACCCATGCTGACGATCCTGATGCCAACCAGTCCCATGCCGGCGACCGGGTTCGTTATCTCGGTGCCCAAAAGCGAGACGATTGATCTGAATATTACCATCGACCAGGCGGTCCAATTCTGTGTGAGTTGTGGTGTGGTGGTTCCCGACCACCAGCAGATTCGCCAAATGATCAATGGAGAGGTCAATAGCCGGCGTCCGACGCTGTCGGAATCGCAGGCGGAATCCCATGGCGAAAATAATGGGTCACCGGAACCGGCACCGGATAAACCGATCAATGTTTCCAGCGAAACGCAGCCAGAGCCTTGAATCCGGGTTGACGTACCTGCCTGAACGGGTCATGCCTCCGTTTCGCTTCGGGTCGTGGGATTTTTTGCGAAAAAAACGACACTACAAAGGCGACAGTGAAGAGTGACTTGCACTAGAATTCAGAAGCCTCCTTCGCCCGACGTGTTGTGCAGGAGGCTGCCAACCAGGCGGGATTTGATTAGGTTCTGAAGATGGCCGTGACCGAACACAGATTATCAGAAATTGCAAATCGACATGGTGTCGATTTACGCCAGGTGGCGCCGATGAACCGTCAGCAGCGGGCGGAAAGATTGGCGGAAATCGTCCGTCGGCAGGACGTCCCCTTTCCGATTACGCCCGATCGACAGCAGGCCTATCTGCAGGCATTTGAAGACAAGATACCCTTTGGCGTCGGGACACTCAGCGGCGACCGGGTTGACTTGGGTGAGTTTTCCAATTTTCAGAACTATGAAAAATACACCATTGAGGAACACTTGAGCTGGGCCTGTCTGATTGCCGATCAGCAGAACACCAAACATCGGTTTGCTTGCCGGGAGTATCTTGAGGGCGAACAGACCTTCGAAATCGGCGGAGTCGTGATTCCGGATTACTACCTGCTTAATGCCCGCATCTTTCAGCAGACGCAATGGCAATTGGCCACCGTCAGTAAGATCATACCGGCCGAGCTGTTTTTCACTTGCCACAGTATGAGGTTCTTTCCCGTAACCACATTCATGCGAGAGCTGGAGCAGGACTACCTGGAAGAGCCGGATATCGGTCACGACGTGGCTGGCCATGTAGCGACCTTCACGATCCCGGCCGTGGCCAATTTGATGAAGCGACACGGCGACGCACGGGATATGATCTATTCCCAACGCGACGATCAACTGGCGTTGGCGACATCCGAATCTGAGGCCCGCGAAATACGGGACTGGGCGGATGAGTTGCTGCTGTATGCTGGTCGGATGTACTGGTATACGGTGGAATTTGGCCAGGTCATGCAGGACGGGCAGGTCAAGGATTTCGGCGCGGGTATCCTCTCATCGCCCGGAGAGACTCGCTACAGCATTGCCAGTACTGAATCGAGTCGGGTGTTGATTGATCCGTCTGACGACCAGGACCTGTTGCGACTGGCGACCACGGATTATCTGATCAGTGAATTCCAGAAAACGTATTTTGTAATGAACAGTTTTGATTGTCTGGAGTCCCTGACGGCGGAACGCATCCTGACGGTCAGCAAGCTGGCCATGGAGTTGCCGCATTACACGTGGAGAGAAATCGTGCCCGGTGACCAGGTCTTGAACGTCGGTTCATTCGTCACGTCGCCCAATGAGAAGTATTTTCGATTGATGGCGGACCAACCACTGGACGATTGCCTGACACGGACCGCGATTCGCAATCTACGACTGATTGCCCGGGGCTTTGACCGTTCGCGATTGACCGCCTTCAAAGTGGCGCCGCCGGCGATTCCGGAAGCGGCGGTTGAGTGGTTCAAACAGGCCGAGCAAGCCGGTCGGATTGCGGAAATTGAAGCGACGCTGAAGAAGTAACATCGGCCGCGGCTCAATCGAATTTGGATGTCGGAACGTAACGTTCCTTGGCCAACTGCCCTGCCCTAATCCGGCCCTCGACGCTTCACGTGCCGTAAACTGTCCGGATGGATATCTGGCAGGTCTTCCCCTTGGGGAGGACGAGCTGAAGTCGGTAGGCCTCCCGTTTGTTCAAACTCGTGGATCACTGGAACGGACGGTTCGTGAGCCTCGCCAACATTGGCATCGGGATTACCCTGTTTCCGCTCCTTGCCAAAGAAGCGACCCAGCGGACTGGCCAGGATCGCGGGTAACAGGATCAAGTCGCCAACCAGTGCCGCCGCCAACAGCAGCAGCATCAGAATGCCGAATTTCTGCGTGGGTGTGAAGGTGCTGAGAGCAAATGCGCTCAATCCCAAACCGCCGATCAGTGTCGTCTGGGACATGGCCGTCGCCACCCGCTGATAGGCCAGCCGTATGGATTCAAGTCTCGAACGGCCGCTTGCCAGGCCCTGTCGATACCAGTTCAGGAAGTGGATCGTATCATCCACGGCTACCCCCATCGCGACGCTGGCGGTCATCATTGATCCGATATCCACAGCGATATCCAGATGTCCCATCGCACCAAATATGATCACAATCGGAAACACGTTGGGCAACATCGACAACATGCCCCCGGGAATGTTCAGCAGATTACCGACCGTGATCGATTCCCGCCAGTTTCGCAACAGCAGCATCATCACGAAGGCGATCATCACAAACGCCAGCGCGATACTTTTTACGAGGCTCTTGAGCAGCTGGTTTTGTGCTTTGTAGACGATGGGGATCACCCCGGTGTAGATCGTGCCAATGTCCAGATCTTCCTGTTTCTTGATCCGCTGCATGGCCGTCAGAACGCCGGGCTCGGGCATGTTGGTGGCAGGATCGATCTCAAAAATATGATCGCGGCAATCGACGAATTTTTCCTTCGCATGTTCCTTGATCAACTCCACGTCGAACAGCGGATGATCTTCAATCAAAACCACGCACTCGCTGTTCTTGATCAAATCCACAAACGAACGTGACAATTCTTCGGCAGACCGGTTGCTGGGATCGATCACGGTCGGGTCGACCCAGCGATACCATTTGTCGCGATACGGTTTGTCTTTCTTGCCGTAGTTTGCAAAGCTGCGGTTTTCCAGCAGATCCTGCAGAGTGTCGGAAAAGATGTAGGTCTGATCGACCATTTCCAGGATGTTGTCGGTTTCTTCGCCAGGGTCACGATGACTCGCCGCGATCCGGTCCGGGTTTCTTCCCAACACGACAATCCGACCGGAATTCAGGCTTTCCACGCCCAATTGTTGCTGTACTCTGGTCAGGATCTTGGTGCGATCCTGGTAGGCCGTCATGATTGGTTCGACGACGGATTTGATGTTCGTGACAAAGTCACCGTAGTCCACGTCATTCAAAGCCTCCAGCCTCAGACTGACACGCCACATTTCGCGTCCAGCCCGCTTGGGGTCGGAGGTGTCGGCCAACGCCTCGATCGGATCGACGTTGGTGATTCCGCCGACGGCCAGATAATCTTCCTCGACCATCTGATTACGTTTTTCGCTGAGCTGCTCTTCAAACAGTAACCGTCGACTGAACTTGGCATCGAGGCTCGTGCCGGGATGCAGCTGGGTCTCAATCAGCTCGATCGGCGCAAAAACGTCGGTTGACATTCCGGGTCCGACAATATCCAGACCCGTGGGACCGAAAAACAACTCCAGTTTCGTGCGGACGCGATTGGATAATTCCATTCGTTCCAGCATGGAATACTTCAGATCGTATGCCAGTTTGTCGTACTGCACGTCAACGGGTTCAGAAGCTTCATCCGAATTGGCATCTGAACGCTTTTCACTGATCGCGGCCTGCTCTTTCAGGTATTGTTCCTGTTGTGCGTCGTCGTCAACACAGATCACCAGTTCCATTGGCACCAGCTTGCCAATGTTCTGTTCCAGCCATCGGTAATCCTGCAGGATCTTCGCCTGTTGGTCGAACAACTTCAGCAGATGCACGGACGTCTTGATCTGCGAGACGCCGTAGGCAAAGAACGCCATCAGAATTACCGAAACGGTAACCACCAACAGATTGTGCTGAATGACCCAATTGCCGATCCGCATCCAGGAGTTGGTGACCAGGGTCGTCACCCACGAGGACTGTTCCGGTTCATCGTCCTCCCGCCTGCGGAAGCCGGGCGGCCAGATGGTTAGCGCCGCCGGCAAAAAGGTGAACAGCAGCACCACCGTGGCCAGCGTGGCGATCGCCGAAAACAGCCCGAACTTCTGGATCGGCACCAATTGACTGGTATACAGCGATACCAAACCAAGAGCGGTGGTGAAGGCCGCCAGCGTACAGGGGAACCAGCCGTGTTGGACCGCAACCTCCGCTGCCGTCGCCGGCCCCGTTTCCCGACATGCATCACGATAGTAGTTGACGATATGAACCGCCCCCGACAGTCCCAGCACGTAGACCAGAGAAGGCATGGACATCAGGATGGCATCCAGCGTGCTACCCCCGAACCAGACGTAGGCCAGGCTGGAGATGGCGGACACCCCGCCGACGAAAAACAGCATGAAGGTGATGCGAATACTGCGGAAGCTGATGTAGGCCAGCCCGATGCCGATGATAGCCGACAGATTGACCAGTCTGAGCAAGGTCGTCGTGCCCTCTTCATCGATGGCCACGTTATCGGCCGGCGGGCCTCCGATATGCAGATTCTCCGGTTTGATCCCGCATCGCCCGGTCGCCAGTTCCAGGATCCTGCCTCGCGGCTTACCCAGAATCGGTCGACCAACGACCCGGTCCAGTTCATTCAAGACGGGTTCATTCAACGTCGCGATGATACAGGTCTGCCTTGGCGGTGGTTCGAGTTCAATCGCATCCCACATGCGATACCACAGCTCCAGCTTGACCTCCGGGTTGGCCCTGAGAAGCTGTTCGAAGCTGCCATCGAAACGGTTTTCCCTTTCGTATTCGACGAACTTTCTGAAACGGTCACGGTAGATGTCGTTGGATTGCAATTCGTCCCGTCTGGGTTTGTCGACTTGTTGCAATAACGATTCAAACGTCCAGCGAAAGGATTCGTCTGGTGTGGGACCAAACAAGGATCCGGTCAGCAGCTGATGAGTTTTGATCTGAGTGGCAAAGGACGTGGCGTCGTCTTCGTCAAAGAGCCCAATGCGACGCGTTCCGTTACTACCGGCCATCCGCTGAAATACGTCAGGGCCCGTCGTGACGGACTTGAATGGTCGAGCACACAGCTTCAGGGGATCCGCATAAAATTCGTTTTCGATGCCTTTTTGATCATCGGGTGGCTCGCCAAAGGTATCAATGTAGGTGCCGGTCGCCTTGTTGCGGCCATGAACCTGGCGTTCAAAAAACCGGGACATCCCCTGTAAGAAATTGTTCTGGCCATCCCAGCGAAACAGCTGGCCATTCCGGTTAATCCAGTACCACTGCCCCTTCTTTCCACGCAACCAGCGTTCCCGCTGTTCCCCCCAGGTCTCGTGGTAATCACCGGTATACAACAGCCCGAGCTCGTCCCCTTTCTGGTGAGCCCGCAGCTCTTCCAGACGCCCGGTTTCTTTCAACTCCGACTCGTATTCCAGCGACTCTTCCCGCAGTTTGCGGACAAAATTGATGAAGTTGTTGTTGCCCTGTTGGCACCAGGGACCGCTGACAAAGACGAATTGGTCGCCGACGAAGTACTTCCGGAATTCTTCGAGGTCCTGGGTTTCTTCGTAATCGCTGGGCAGCCAGTCAGCCACATTGTTCTGCATGCTGGTTATGGCCAGACGTGCGCCGCGCAAGGCGAAGGGCAACAGAAAGCAGACCATGCACAGGATCAGCATGGCATAAGTGCCAAACACCGGAAATTTTTTGGAGTAGAAAGCTTTCACTTCATTAAGTGTCGAGCGACGTGGAAACGTCGCCTCGAATGCCGGTGATATTGCATGGTCACTGCCAGAGTCTTGCTACGACTTTGCAGCTGGACCTGTGAAACTGCGATTGACAAAAAATCCAGTTGGGCCGAACGCTATCAGAGACTGAACAAAGCCTACTGGTCGCGCCGGAGCAAGTCCATGCCAATACCTGGCAAGAATCCTGACTGTTTCGCCCAACCTGTTAATCCTAGACAATTATAGGGATTTGACCCACGTCCCAGATCATGGCAAGACCACTGGATGCGAAGACCCACGATAGCAATCCGATCAAGATGCCAAAACAGCAGATCAGCGTTGGCAATAACAGCGCCTTGCCCTGCATGAAGCCAAAGACAATGCAGTACAGTCCGGCCGTGAAGATACAAGCGAGTCCGTGGATCGGTTTGGCTCGGAAGGCAATAGCCGTGATCCAGACCACACAGAATGCGTAAATCCCCATCGCACCGTAAAAGCTGATCCAAGCCGTATTGATGTTTTCGCCGATCCGGTCCATAACGAAAATCGTGCCCACGCCGATGCCGGCCAGGACCAGCATCACGATCAAGGCCACGGCAGCGATCAACAAAGATTCGGCTCCATCGCCAAAGTTCTGTTCACTGGCGGAAACAGGCATGTCATCGATTTCCTGTTCCGCTTTGGCGATCATCTTCTCGGCTTCCGTCATGCCAGAATCGACGTCCACTGGATCCTTTACGACGGTGGTCTCCAGCTGTTTTCCCGTTTCGTTATTGAACCCGCACTCGACACAGATCACGGCCAAAGGAGACAGGTCCGCCCCGCAGTTATTGCAAATCGGACCTCGCGGCGCGGTTTCAACGCCTGCCTCATCCAGCAGATCCAGCATTGGATTGGACGCTCGTGGCACCGGCCGAAGTTTCGGCTGAGGTCTTGCCGATGAAGGTTTCGCCTGTTTCGCACTCTCGGCCGCCGGTTTTATCGTCGATGCCTGGCCGGGAATCAATAACGCCTTTGAACATTTTGGGCACTTCACCCGTTTTCCCGCCAGCTCGTCGCGAACCTTCAGCTTCGCCTGGCAATGATTACATTGTGCTGAAATCGTCATTTGCAGTCTGATCCGGTTTAATTGCCTGGCGACAAGGGAGGTGGGTAAACAATAATATTCGGTACGTGTCGTTGTAGAAACGCTCGAATTTGCCAATGGCCTGAACGTTGGAAAATTTTTCCTATTTTGGTCGACTTCGACGATTTGACAAGCATTTAAGCTGGGGCCTGGCGTCCCTCGAAGCGTCGAAGGGCCTCGCCGGCTAATCCAGATCTTTGCCGCCGCCCGACACCATCATGACAGCTATTCCAGCACATCTCGCCAGGGTTTCCCCTCCGCCTGCGGATAACAGCCTGCTCCCAATGAGACGGCTGGAGCGTTAATACAAGCTCACAGCACAAGCAAGTGCATCCATCGAGTGGATCTGTCGGTAGGCCGTAGTTGTTGCTTCGGGCTGGTAACCTCAACATGATTTCTAAAAATGCACCAGTGAACGACGAGAAGATGAATTCAGCTCATGTTGCCCGCGAAGTTCACTTGGCTCGTGCAACGCCCACGAATGACCGGAATCTCCAGACGGCTGGCGTAATGGCAGCTCCCAGCACGATTTTGACAATCGCTCCACCTGCGAACGGATACAGGCCGTAGGCCATCGCCTTATCGAAATTGTAAATCATCGTCAGCCGGGCAACGCCTAAGGCGAGAATGACGATCGTCCCCATGGTCATTGCCAACAGGCTCCAGCGGAACGAACTACCCCAGCCCCTCTGCCCCAGCATGCCCATCATCAGGCTGGCAACCAGAAAACCGGCCAAGTAACCGCCGCTTCCTCCCCTTATGACAGCAATTCCCGCACCGCCATCGGCAAAAACGGGTAAGCCGAATGCGCCCAGCAATAGGTAGATTGCGACGACGCAAGCTCCACGTGGTGGTGGAAGCAGGAACCCCACCAGCAGAACGGCCAAGGATTGTCCCGTGATTGGAATTCCGGCCTTGCTGATCGGCAACTCGATTTCCAACTGAGCCGAAACCACCAGAAACAGGACCGCCGATGGCAACACGACGATGGAAGGGACGAATGAGGGAAGCAAGCGTGTAAACATCAGAATGGGCTGGAACTGTTCTTGTCGATTCGTGGGGATTTCGAGCGGAAGCGACGGCCATTGGCGTCCGGGTGCTTCATGCGATCCCGCGGGGGGTTGTTTCCGTCGGGAGGACTGGTTAACGGGGTAAGGCAACGCCCAGGGGCCAAAATTCGGGCAATCGTGGACGTCCGTTTGTCGAACTGGAACACAATTTGTTGGGCAATAAGAATTGGCGCGCAAATTGCCACACGGTAGGGCTTCAAGGTGTTTTATCGCCAAATTGGCAGGGCCTCCGGTGTGCTTTCCTGCACAGGCTCTGGCATGATGATATCCCAATTGAACGCATTGTTAATTCAGGAGCTTGAAAAATGGCAGTGACGGCCAAGAAATCCCGCAAAACGAAGTCTTCGATCCAGCTTCAGCCTTTGGGTGACCGAATCGTTGTCGAACGCGAAGCCACGGAAGATGTTACGGCTGGCGGCATCTATCTGCCGGAAAACGCCAAAGACAAACCGCAGCGTGGAACGGTCATCAGCATCGGAAACGGCAAGTTACTGGCCGATGGCAGCCGATCGCAGTTGCAGGTTAACGTTGGCGACAAGGTCATTTTCACGTCTTACGGTCCCGATGAGATCAAGATTGGTTCAGACGAATTCCTGCTGATGCGCGAGGACGATGTCCTGGCGGTCATCGAGTAACCCAAATTACAAAAAAATTGAATTCAGGAGCACAAGCAATGGCAAAAATGATCGCATTTGAACAGGACGCCCGTGAGGCGATTCGTCGAGGCGTAACCAAACTGGCGCGAGCGGTTAAGGTTACGCTGGGCCCCAAAGGCCGTAACGTTATCCTTCAAAAGAGCTTCGGATCGCCCACCGTCACCAAGGACGGTGTCACCGTTGCGAAGGAAATCGAGCTGGAAGATGCCTACGAGAACATGGGCGCCCAGATGGTCCGCGAAGTTGCCAGCAAGACAAGCGATGTCGCTGGCGACGGCACCACCACCGCCACGGTTCTGGCTGAAGCCATTTTCAACGAAGGTCTGAAGGCCGTCACAGCCGGTGTCAACCCGATTCAGATGAAGCAGGGTATCGAACGGGCCGTGAAAGACATCACGGAGAAGCTCTCTGGCATGTCGATCAAGATCAAGAACAAGTCGGAAATGGCCAACGTGGCGTCCATCGCTTCCAACAACGATAAAGAGATTGGCGACTTACTAGCTCACGCCATGGAAAAGGTTGGCAAGGATGGCGTGATCACGGTAGACGAAGGGAAAAGTCTCGAGACGGAAGTCGAGTGGGTCGAAGGGATGCAGTTCGATCGTGGCTATCTGTCGCCCTACTTCGTGACAGATCCCAACTCGATGGAATGCGTGATGGAAGACGCCTATATCCTGATCTTCGAAAAGAAGATCACCAATATCAAGGATATGCTGCCGTTGCTGGAGAAGATCGTTCAGCAAAGTAAGCCTCTGCTGATCGTGGCCGAAGATGTCGAAGGCGAAGCGTTGGCGACTCTGGTCATCAACCGACTGCGTGGCACGTTTAACTGCTGTGCGGTCAAGGCTCCGGGTTACGGTGACCGACGTAAGGCAATGATGGAAGATTTGGCGATTCTAACGGGCGGCACCGCCGTGTTCGAAGCGTTGGGAATGAAGCTGGAATCCCTGCCGATTACCGATCTGGGTCGGGCCAAGAAGATAATTATCGACAAGGATAACACCACGATCATCGAAGGGGCCGGCAAGAGCACCGATATCAAGGCCCGCATCGATCAGATTCGTCGTGAGATCGAAAATTCGACCAGCGACTACGATCGTGAAAAGCTGGAAGAACGCCTCGCCAAACTTGCCGGCGGTGTGGCCAAGGTCAACGTCGGTGCGGCGACAGAAAGCGAAATGAAAGAGAAAAAGGCACGTGTCGAGGATGCACTGCATGCCACTCGGGCTGCCGTCGAAGATGGTATCCTGTCAGGTGGTGGCGTGGCGCTGATCCGGGCCGCTGGCGATGTGAAGGTGCCTTCGAAACTGGCAGACGATGAAGTGACCGGCTACAACATCGTGATTCGAGCCTGTCGCGCTCCGCTGAACATGATCGCCAGCAATGCCGGTCAGGATGGTGGTATCATCTGTGAAAAAGTGTTGGAAGCGAAAGGCAACTTTGGCTTCAACGCCTTGACAGGCGAGTTTGAGGACCTGGTCAAGTCGGGTGTCATTGACCCGGCGAAGGTAACCAAGACGGCATTGTCCAACGCGGCCAGCGTCGCCACCCTGCTGTTGACCAGCGATGCCTTGATTGCGGATTTGCCCAAGGATGAAAAAGGTGCCAAGGGCCATGGCGGCGACTACGACATGTATTGATCGCCACCCCTCCAGGGAAGCCAAACCATGGTCATACCATGGATTATCATAGGAACATCGCCGGCGACTATCGCTGGCGATGTTTTTTTCTGGCAAGGCTCTTTTCGCTGGTAACCAGCAACTTGGAGCCAAGAGAGTGCGAAAACGCCGGGACTCCCTTGGGAATACACGGCGAACGACGGTGCAGCTTATGGAATTGCCTCTTTGGCTGATCGAGGACGTTACCTGGCCAGTATTGTGGGGACTGCTGGCGATCGGCGTTCTGGGCACGACGTGGTTCGTTACTCGCCGGTTTGCCTTCCTGGTCGCGGCGCTGATTTGCGTTGGGCTGTTGGTCTTGGCGGTGGTGATCGAAAAGAGAGTGGTCACCGATAAGGAACAACTGGTTCACACCATCTACGTGCTGGCGGGCCATGTCCAGAACAACAACGCGGCAGGCATCTTGCAGCATGTCGACGACAAGAATGTCGCTCTGCAGAGTCGAATCCGTCAAAACATGGCGCGGTATGACTTCAGCACATGCAATGTGGTCGGTTTCAGCAAAGTGCAATTGAATCCCCCGGACACGGCACCGCGAATGGCGGACGTTGCGTTTTCCGTGTGGGCAACTGGATCGGAAACGGGCAGGATCGAAGGACTTATCTCGTCTTCGGTTGCCGTGCGACTGGAGTTCAAAAAGATCGACGGCCAGTGGGTCATTAATCGGTACGGCTACGTGGCTCCCGCCAATGCGCAACGCAAGATTATCATGATTGGTGACTAGTGCGCGCCGCACGGGCCGCACTCATTTTCCCAAATGATGCGACCGAAAAGACGCAACCTCCAAACACTACGGTTTAACACGCCAGTTCGTGGGCTTGACCTCCAAGCTACCTCAATCGTCCGAAGTGCAGGAGCCGGCCTTAAAACTCCTTTTGTTGGCGGGACATAGGCCGTATATTGTTGTCGCGAAAGTGCGAGGAATAACGATGGAACCCATGACCGATATCGATTTACGAACCTTTATCCGCGACATACCGGATTTTCCCAAACCGGGCATCGTATTCAAAGATATTACTCCTCTGCTGGCTAACGGCAAAGCGTTACAGGTCAGTGTTCAACGGTTGGCCGAAAGGTTTGTCGATCAACGGATCGACGTGATTGCGGCCGCCGAAGCTCGCGGATTCCTGTTGGCGGCACCGTTGGCCTACGAAATGGGAGTTGGCGTGGTACCCATCCGCAAATCGGGTAAGCTTCCATTCCAGAAGCATTATTATAGTTACGAACTGGAATACGGCACCGACACGCTGGAAATGCACATTGACGGCATTGAGGAAAATCAGCGGGTATTGATCGTGGATGATCTGCTGGCTACCGGCGGGACGGTGGAGGCCTGTTGCCGGATGATCGAAAAGTGCCAGGCCGAAATCGTGGCCTGCGCGTTTCTGGTCGAGCTCGGCTTTCTTCAGGGTGCGGAAAGACTGCAGCCGTACGATGTCTTCAGTCTCGTCAAGTTCGATTGACGGTGGTTCAGACCGCCAAGGTCCTTGCCGCGTGGACACAGCGTCCGCCGCGAATCGTGTCGCCGTACGTGATCTTCATCGCTGGTGATTCCGTTGAATCGTCCCTGGACAGGAGTTGAGGCCAATGAAGCTGGAAAACAAGATGGTTGTCAAAGTGGGGGGTAGCCAGGGAGTTGATTACGATCAGGTTTGCCGCGACATTGTTGAACTTGTCCAACGGGATTTTCGTATTGTGCTGGTTCATGGTGGTTCGAGTCTGACCAACGAAGTTGCCACCGCTTTGGGGCATCCGCCACAGTTCATCACCTCACCATCGGGCTATACCAGCCGCCTGACCGACCAGAAGACGCTCGAGATCTTCAAGATGGTCTATTGCGGGCGGATGAACAAGATGATCGTTGAAAAACTACAGGCACTGGGAGTCAACGCACTGGGCTTGTCCGGAATGGACGGCGGTCTCTGGCAAGGGCCTCGAAAAAAGGCAGTTCATGCCGTAGACGAATGTGGCAGGAAACGCGTCGTCCGCGACAATTACACCGGTCGCGTCCGCACGGTGAATTCAGGGCTCTTGGAAAACCTGTTGAACGACCATTATCTTCCGGTCCTGACACCACCGGCGATCAGTGACGAAGGCGAAGCCATCAATGTGGACGGTGATCGCGCGGCGGCAGCCACGGCGATCGCACTGGGGGTGGACGACCTGATCATCCTGTCGAATGTTCCGGGCGTCCTGCAGCAGTTTCCCGACGAAGCGAGCCTGTTGTCCAGGATCGATGTCAATGATATTGAACGGGTGGCCAAAGAATACGCCCAGGGGCGAATGCGAATCAAGTTGCTGGCTGCCAGGGAAGCGATCGAAGCGGGGGTCAAACGGGTGATTCTGGGTGATGCCCGTATCGAACGACCGATAGCCAAAGCGCTCCAGCGGCGGGGAACGGTGATTGAATCGACTGTTCCTCTGGTGCCGGCTGCGGACTGAGGGAACCAACGCGAGCGACATCCGGACGAGACACGCTCTAATCTGTGAGACAGGATATGGAATCGGAAACATCAAATGCAGTGCTGTCGCAAACGGGCGGGGTGGACTCGACCAGTTTCGACAGCATCGACTTCCTGGGCAAACTGGTGGCGATTTCAAGCTACTCGGGGGAGGAAGCCGAAGTTGCCGATTTCCTGGTGGCAACCATGCGGCGACTCGGTTTCGACGCCCATGTCGATCAGGTCGGCAATGCGGTCGGCACTCTGGAACGAGCCGACGCGGAAGGCCGTATCCGGCAGGAGGTGGTCATGCTGGGGCATATGGATACGGTTCGGGGATATATTGATGTCCGCGAGGAAGACGGCAAGTTATTCGGACGTGGCAGCGTGGATGCCAAGGGGTCATTGGCAACGTTCGTGGCGGCGGCCGCATCGGCACGTATTCCTCCCGGAACGCGTTGGCGCGTGATCGGAGCAGTCGAGGAAGAATCATCCACCAGTCGTGGTGCCCGATTTGTGGCGGAACAGTATTCGCCCGATCTTTGCATTATCGGCGAGCCCAGTGGGTGGGACGGGGTCACCATCGGTTACAAGGGAATCGTGCAGATCAGTTACCTGCTGGAGAGGCCGATGGGGCATGCTTCCGGGCTGCAGAGCGCGGTTCCGGAACAGGCGATTGCATTCTGGAATCACTTGTCGACCTATACGAACCAGTTCAATGCCGACCATGATCGCTATTTTGATCAATTGATTCCGGCGATTCGCGATTTCAATTTCAACAGCGATGGATTGTATGATCGAGTCAAATTGCATGTCAGCGTCCGTTTGCCGCCCGGATTTGATGCGCAGGCTTTTCAGGCGAGTGTCCGCCAATTCGACTCGGAGGCGATGATCGAGACTTATGGATACGAGGTCGCATACCGTTCCGATCGCAGTAACCGACTGGCTCGGGCATTCAACATTGCCCTTCGCAAACGCCAGCAGCGCCCCCATTTCAAGGTGAAAACGGGAACCTGCGACATGAATGTGGTCGGCCCGGCCTGGCAGTGTCCTGTGGTGGCCTACGGTCCGGGCGACAGTTCACTGGATCATACGCCGGATGAACACGTCGTTATCGATGAGTACCGATTGGCGATTGATGTCCTGAAAGACGTCTTGGAATCTTTGGTCGTAGAGCCAACGTGTGTCGATGGCGAGTCCCGTTAGTGACTTGCCGATTCCGCGTGCATTGGTGATTCACAGGCCGGCATGCCGAACGTACCGGACCCTGTCGGTCCGCATGAGTAGTACCGGCGACCTCAAACTGGTATCCATATGAATGGATACGTTAACGACCCGGACCCAGGAACTTGCGCAGAATGCCCTGGAATTGCTGGGAACCAATATCGCCATCGACCAGGAATTGACCGCTGGGCAACAGGATCCCCAGTTTGCAGATGTCGGTATCGTCGCCGCCTTGATCGAAATTGAAGAATTTCGTTCGCCAAAGGAACTACGATTTCGCAAACCCTGCGGTGACAACGATCGAATCGCTAACGTAGTCTGTGTTGGTTGTGCCGACCACGTAAGCTGCGAAGAACATCTCGATATCAGGTACCGCTTTTGACCCCGAATCGCTGGAGAATGCCGATTCGTGTTGAGAATCGTCGGCAGAACGTCGCAGGGACAAGGTCTCGGCCTTGAAACCCTTGATGTCGCGGAATTGGAAGGCGGGATCGGCCGTCCTGGCGGACCTCAAAACGGGTGCCGGCGACCGAAGTGCAAAAAAAGAAGGGTTCCCGCTCGCCGCTACAGGAACCCTTCGAAAATTGGCTGTCCGAAACATGGAAGTGAATCCACGTTCGGAGACCCACAGCCATTGATGGTCATCGACGTCCTCACCGGACATCTTTAAATGCAGGCAGAATACGGTACCATTCCCTATAACTGGAAAAGTCACGGGACGGGCCGGGAATTTGTATCGCGTTGCCTCCGCAGGCCTGGTCGGGCCAATTGCCCACCGGATTTCGGGTCAAGAAATGGGAATTGCCACCTTGAATTTTGAAAACTTTAAACCGGCGAAACTGGCTCTCGAGGACGGTACCGTATTTACCGGTCGCTCGTTCGGAGCGGAAGGGACAACGACTGGCGAAGTTGTTTTCAACACGTCCATGACGGGCTACCAGGAAATTCTGACCGATCCCAGCTACTGTGGCCAGATTGTCACGATGACCTATCCCGAGATCGGGAACTACGGTGTCAATGCGGAGGACTTTGAAAGTCGTGGTCCGCATCTGTCCGGTTTTGTGGTTCGCAATCCAAGCCCCATCGCCAGTAACTTTCGATCCAGCGGAACACTGCATGATTTTCTCAACAAGCACGGCTTGATCGGCATTTCCAATATCGATACCCGTGCCCTCGTTCGCCGGATTCGTGAGCATGGGGCCATGAAGGGCGTGATTTCGACGGTAGAAGACAATAACGATGCGTTGGTGCAGCAGGCGCGGCAAAGTGAGGGGCTGGTGGGTCAGGATCTGGTCAAACGCGTCCTGCCGGCATCGCCAGTGGAGTGGGACGCCAAGTTAAGCCAGTGGTGGGACATGGGCGGAGATCCGGGTCCGAATGGTTCGTCGCCCGATCGCCCCAAACTGGTGGCCCTGGACTACGGCATGAAATGGAATATTGCCAGGCATCTGGCTTCTCAGGGCTTCGATGTGACCATCCTGCCGGGCACAGCCACCGCCGAAGAAGTGCTCACGCATCGACCATCCGGAGTTTTCCTCTCCAATGGTCCGGGCGATCCCGAACCGTTGGACTATGCGATCGAATACGATCTCGAATCTGTTGGGTAAATTGCCGGTGTTTGGCATCTGTCTTGGCCACCAATTGCTGGGGCTGGCATGTGGCGCCAAGACTTTCAAATTGAAATTTGGGCATCGCGGGGCCAATCAACCCGTGTTGAACCTGGAGAATAATCGCGTGGAAATAACTTCGCAGAACCACGGTTTTGCGATCGCGGACGAAGGTTTGCCGGAAGATCTGATCGTCACACATCGGAATTTGAACGATAACACGATCGCTGGTTTGCGGCATCGGGTGCATCCCGCTTTCGGCGTTCAGCATCATCCGGAAGCCTCCGCCGGTCCCCACGATAGCCAGTATCTGTTTGGGCAGTTCCGGTCCATGGTCCTCTCGGAAACCGCAATCCACTGACGACACCGTGGATTGGTGGATTTGACGAAAGGGCGACCGAACGGCTCAGATTCGGTCCGTCGGCTGGTCTTGTTTGGATCGTTTGCCGACCAGTGTTTTTCCGATCTCGAAGATCTCTTCGATATCCAGGATAGCAGTATTGGATTCAAATAGTTGTCGCAGCGCGGCACGATGGATTTTCATTTTCAACTGGCCCACGCCAATCGCGCCGTAGCAGATTTTTCCATCACGCAATTCACCCCGATCCGTTGGTTGAATGCCGTTAATCCCGACCGGTGGAACGGCATTGATGTCAATCGCCATGTGCGTGGATGCATTCAGGGCAAGCCAGTCCTTGTCGAGTAATTCGACGCCTGCAGCACCAGCCGCGAAGACAATATCCGAATCGGCCGTAGCCTGGGCCGCCTGGCTGGCTACCGTTGTTTCCGCGGCCGTGGGGCCGATCCCAGTGGCTTGTTCGATTTGCTGGCAGGTCGCCTCGGCTCGTGCCAGACTGCGGGAGCAAATCCGGACCTGGCCGCCGGCGGCCGCTGTTAATCGCGCGATTCGCTGACCGACCGGGCCGGTTCCTGCCAAAATGGTGATCTGCTTCCCGGCCAGAGAATCATGTTCCGTGGCCCTCAGAACCGCCGCCGCCGCCGTGGTATTGCTGCCATTCGGGTCGGCCATGATAGATACTCTCAGCGATCCAAAAAAGCATCTCCTGGCCTGTTGAAAAAGTTCCTCCGTCTTCTCGACGTTGGTACCGCCAAAGAAAACGGCGGTGTTTTTCAACTCTTCTGGACTTCTTGTAAAGATGGCACCGTGAATCACCTGCTCAATGTGCAGCGGCTCCACTTCACTGTACGTCAACAGCTGGTCCACACCGGAATCTACTGCCACGATTGAATCGAACGGGCTGGCATGCGAATCGTGATCGATTTGCAGGAGAATTTTCTTGGTCATGGTAATCGAATCGAGCAAATCGGCGTCGGCGCATCGGTTCGACGGCGTGTAAGAGAACAAATCACGGCCCACCGATTGGCAGCGTAGCGGATGCTGGCAGTCTTGCCGACACGGAGATAACGCCATTCATTTTCGAACGGGACCGCGGACGGCCAGGTACTGGACCGGATCGATTCCATGCGAAAGAAGCGGGCTCAAAAGCCTCGGAAAGGATGCACTTGTTCCTTGCCCGCGACCATTTCTTCCGCGGATGGTTTGCCCGTCATCGCATTGGAAATCGCCATCTTGGTCGCTTCATGGTTGTATTCGTAGATTTTCTTGTCGTCCTCGGCGGCCGGGTGAATAAAGACGCCACAGACGATCACCAGGTCTTCACACTGATCTCCGGGAATAATGCCCTCATCGACACTGTCCGCCACCGCGCGGGCCACGGCTGCCTGTGCCGGCCCAAACATCTGAACCGCCTGTTTCATGCCCTTGATCGTCACTTTGGTGACCATCACCGTAGCCGGTTTGACCGCCAAATTGGGCGTGATGACCGCCAACAGGTTGTTATGCCCTTCACTTTGCGTCGCCAACGCCGATGCAAATGCATTGCCGACGGGACCATCCTTGCTGCCGATCATCAAATCAATGTGAGCTATTTCGTTACCATCTCCGGCCAGGGCTTCACCGATGTGCATTGACATTATTCTTCTCCATTCATCTGTCGGGCTGTATCTTGACCAATTAATCCGAAGCGCTGTAAACCGCTCACGGTAAGGCGTAAATTATCAGACCGTTACTTTGGTGCCAACTACCAAGCTGGCACATTCGACCGTGTTCAATCAGCGTCAAATCCTTTTGATTATCGGGGCCAGTGCGCGTTATGCCGCCGAAAGTGCGAATCGAGCCGGGTTTGACTGTGTCGCGGTGGACCTGTTTTCCGACTGGGATTTACAAAAGGTGGCCGAAACGCATCGCGTCGATTCCTTCCGTCGAATCGATGTTAAGGCATTACTGGCAGGAATGTCGCGATGGCCTGGCCAGTTCATCGTTACTGGTGGTATGGAAAAGCGACCGGAGCTGGTGGCACGCCTGAGCCAACGTCTTGTCTACCGGGGGACCGTGTCCGAGCAGATCATCCGTTGTAAAAATCCGTTCGTCCTGGCCGATGTCTGTAAAGCGGAGGCAATTCGTTTCCCCACGTCAGTTTCACTTCACGACCGTAATTCGTCACCTGATTCGTCACCCCTTGGGCGATGGCTGCTTAAGCCCTTCCGTTCGTCGGGTGGAGGCGGGATTGGTATGGCGACCGAATGCTCATTATCGGCGCTACAGTTTGGCGACGGTCGGGAAAAATACTTTCTGCAACGTCAGATTCCCGGTTGGAACTACAGCTCTGTTTTTGTTGCGAGTCACAAGGGCACTCATTTACTGGGATCGACCCGGCAACTGGTCGGTTTGCCCGTAACGCATGCCCGACAGTTCGCCTACTGCGGTTCGGTGGGGCCGCTCCAGCTGCCAGATGGTGTCAACCAGGAATTGCTCCGCATGGGTATGCAACTGGCTGCCGCGTTTCAACTTCAAGGGGTTTTCGGACTGGACTGGATCCAGGATCGAGCAGGGCGCATTTGGCTGGTGGAAATCAACCCGCGCCTACCTTCATCCGCCGAGATCCTGGAGCTTTCGGGGGCCTGTCCAAGCGTTGTCGGAATCCAAATCGACCCCGATTGCGGGTCGACGCTGCCGGTGCAGCGGGGGACAGGCAGCGGCATGGTTGGCAAGGCTGTCTTGTACTGCGACCGGGAACGAATCGTCAGCGAGAGCGATTTTCGCTGGCTGATCGAGAATTTCAGGCTGCCACTACGGCGATCGATTGCCGATATACCGCACGCGGGCACCCGTCTGGCTGTCGGTGCTCCCGTCCTGACGGTCTATCACAGCGGAAGTTGTGTGGCGGAGGTCCTCCGCGGACTGTCGCTTTCGGCAAGACACATCCAGCAAAAGTTGATCAGTTCGAAACCGAATCCGGCTTCGAACTGATTTGAGTTGGTCGTGCCAATATGTGCGAATTCAGCCTGCCAGCCGGGCAATCCGATTAACCGGTTGGTGTGCCGCGACATCGGACTTGAAACGGTACTGCATCACGTAGGCATCTTCGGTTGTATCGTCGTAGTAATCGCGAAGCACGGAAACCGCACGGAAGTCCGTGTTGCGGAAGAACAGCTGCGCCGCCAGATTCGTTTCGCGAATCTCCAACGCCACGCGATTGCGGCGCTGTTGAGACAATTTTCCCTTCAGCTTTTCCACCATTTGCGTGCCAACACCGCGTCGGCGAACGTCTGGTCTGACGGCGAAATTCAATACGTGCAACTGATTCTTGTGCAGCTCATAGATCATGAATCCGACGACTCGATCATCGAATTCTGCAACCATGCCGATGCAGTTGCGTTGGCGAAGACATCGGATGAAATCCTCTTCCGACCAGGGGAATTCGAAACTGGTTTTTTCAATTTCAAGAACTTCCTGCATATCACGACGAATCATCCATCGGATATGCACGTTGACTTCAAAATCCGTTTTTGAACTCATCGACATTTTCCTTTGTCATTATCGCGTTGAAAACCAACGACGATTGGGTATCCATCCCGGAACAATCCATACGAATGTTGGTGTTTCGTTAAATCGTCCAACTTTCGCTGACTTCTCTAATCGTCAGCGAAATAATCGTGAAATTTCACCATGATTCGCTGACATGCTCGTCAGGTTAGCAAAACCGTTTGGCGGTGCCAATATGGAAGACAGCCGGATTTTTTGCAGAGAAATATGACCGAAATGCCTCGGCAATCACAGGTATTTCATGCCTTGAACCGGTTGCCAGCGCCGCGTCACGATTGATCACCATTCAGAGGACGGAGTCCGTTGTGCGAAGCTCTCGGAGCTCCGGACCGGCAATGGACTCCCCTCACCCGAAGCCCCGGTTTCTTTGGTCCAGCAGGAAACGCTTGAGTCGTGTCCTGCTTCTCATCTCCCAGCGGCATGGCTGAAAACCGGCTGTGCCGACGATCCATTCAAATCGAAATCGATTGCCGAAAATCTGGCGAGTTGGGCAGGATGAATCTGAATCGGGGCTTCGACATTTTGCTTTTATCGTACAATTTGCCTGATCGCAGTGTTTGCCAAGAGCCTTCGCAGCATGCCTATTATGGCGGGAAGAGTTGTGGAAAGAGCTCGTTAATGGTGCAGATTGTTCGGCTAATTGTGTCCGCTCAGCTGTCCGTGGTATTTTGTGATGGGCACGGTTGTGACCGATTTCCTTAAAAAACCGCGTTTCCGGGATGCCCGTGCCGTGGTCGTACCAAGAGCTTTGACGGGCCCGGTTAAATACTGATCGGTCGAAAGCCGAAAATCATGAAGGCGATGGCTGATTGAAGGTCAGGAAGCTGCCCTAAAAGGCCTGCGACGACGAATTGACGCACTTCGCGAGTGTTAAATCGTAATTCGTGTTGCAGTTGCACGCCGGACCAATAAATCTTTTGAACACGTCCTGACGCGAAGTCCGTCGACGCGTCTTGGTAGATTTGGATCGCGAACTCGACCGCATTTGGATCTTAGTTAATGAGAGGCACTACCTGATGTTGAAACAAGCTGACGCTAAAGAGAGAGCAGCCAGCGGAAACAAAGATGACGCGATTTCCCTGCTCCTTCAACAGGCGGGCAAGACCGCTGCGGAGGCCGCCGCGTTATCGACACTGGACGACGCTGATCTGTCTGCCGAGAACCAGTTTTCTGGTGAAGCTCCCACCATTACTTCTCTCTTTGGCCGGGGAAAGGCGATCGAGTTTGATGCGGGTCAATTTTCGCCGTCCCCCAAAGCTGCGGCCGTCATGGGCAGTGCATTGGATTTCCTGATGGAACACAAGCGAGCCGGAACGCTGCTGGACAACGAAAAAATGCTCTTCCCGGAAGAAGTGATCTCCGGGCTGGCCGAGAGAGGTTTCTTCGGTCTGGCGATTCCTGAGCAATATGGAGGTAGTGGAGCTAAATTGGGTGACTTGGGGCCTCTGCTTCGCGCATTGACATTCGTTCATCCTGACCTGGCGGTCATGTTCGAAGTGCATAACTTCCTCGGTCCGGTGACGCCGATTCTGGACTTCGGCACGGAAGAACAGAAGCAAAACTACTTGCCTCGGATGGCTCGTGGCGAGCTGCTGGGGTCGTTCGCGTTAACCGAACCGGGCGTGGGGGCGGATCCCAGTCGGTTGTCCATGACGGCACGTCGCGAAGGCGACCAGTTTATTCTGAACGGAGTGAAATGGCCCATCACCAACGTGATATTCGGCGGGGTCTGCGTCCTGGTCGTCAAGCTGGAAGGTCAGGGTCTTCCACCAGGTCGGGATTCGGCGATGGTCATTCTTGAAGTTCCTGATCAAGACACGCCACACTTTCAGATGAAGCGAAACGATCTGTTCGCCTTCGACTATCTATGGAACGCTCGCTTTCGTTTGAGAGACTTTGCGGTACCGTCTGACCGATTGTTGGGGCCTCCCGGCCGTGGGTTGGCGATGGCGTTCAGTTCGTTGGCCAAGGGTCGGGGTGGTATCGGAGTCAATAGCGCGGCCAAGATCTTCAAGATCCTGGCACAGATCATACTGGACCCCGAAGTCGAGGCCGGAACGGCAAGCGAATCGGATCTGCCCGTCGATTCTCAGCAACCCAGTGGAGGCGGCTGGACATCGTTCCGAAATACGTTCGGCAAGCCGATCGGCTGTTCGCCGCGAATTCAATCCTGGGTGGGGCGGGCCACCGTCCGGGGGCTGGCTTCCCGAGTGCTGGGCGATCTTTGTTTTCGGCTGGCGGCCAATGGCGTGCGCGACGAAACGCAGGGCATGATCGCCAAAGTCTACGCCACAAAGGGACTGCTGCAGGCCGCGATCGATGCCTATCAGGTTCAGGGTGGGCGAAGCGTTCATTCGGACGAACGCAAGAAATACACGCGCCTGCAGGCACAGCTGGGGAACGGCGCGATGCCGGAATACCCCATCGAGAATTACATTGGCGAAAACATACATGAATTCGCCATCGCTACCGTCTACGAAGGTCCCAACCCCGTGCTCTCCGATGTGGGTGCACCAAACGCGATGACTCGCGACCTGCGGAAGCAATATCTGGAGCCGATTGGTGTGGCGGAAATGAACCGGCGATTCGGATTGATGCCCAAAATGAAATTCGGTTGGTTCCTGATGAAGACCGTCCTGGGTTCCTGGTTTGGTTCGGCCGACCTGTCGGGTGTCCAGCATCGCTTTCCGGAAAAAGACGCAATTATTAGGCGGGGGTTGAAACGCAACCGGATTCTGGGCCGCCGAATTCTGATGATCATTGCCCGCTACCAGAAGTCCTTTATTGACCAGTCTTTCCTGTTGGGGGATGAAGGGGGTATCTTTGATCAGCTCTGCCAGAATCTGGCGTCGATCTGTTTTGCTCTTTCGTTGGAAAAAGAGAATCCCGATTACATCAAGGTCGCCCGCGCTCTGGATCTGGAGTCGCAGTTGCGGATGGACGGGCATTCCTGCTCGTCGAAGCTTCAGCGGCAGTGGGCAGAAATCGGCCAGTTGATGATGAACCGGTCCTCGGATCTGCATCGCGATCTAATTGCGGATATCGAGGTGTCGGATATTCCACTGGACCCTCGCTTCGTCGACCGCTTCATTTAGAGCATTGTCAAAATTGTTTCGCACGACATTACAAGCTCGCAGCGGAAGCCAGTGCGTCCTTCGAGTTCTCCGGGTGGTATTTCAAACCAGCTGCTTCTGGATGGTGGCGCCATCCCGCGACTGGTTTACCTTGTAGCCGGCGTCAATGATTTTCTGGCGTAACGCGTCGGCGGTTGGCCAATCTTTGCGACCGCGGGCTTCGTTCATTTCGCGGCACCATTGCTCTGCCAGTTCCAGCGTGGCTTCTTCTTCTTCGCTGGGGCCAACCGTATCTTCGATACCCAACACGGAGTTGATTTTTTGCCAGACCCCCAGCGCTTCCCGCGCTAACCCCGGCCGCCCTGGAGCGGATCCAGGGATGGACCACACTCAGCGCTCCCGCAATATTCAGGTCATCCGCCAACGCTTTCGAAAACTCCTGCAGGACGGGATGGTCAAGTTCAATCTCATCCGCTTCGCCACCCGTTTCATTCTCCAGCCATTCCTGAAACTCAAACATCTTCAACACCACGGCATGCGAGTCCTTCAGCCCCTTGATCGTGAAGTTCATGTTGGCGCGGTAATGCGATTTGATCAATTCGTACCGCAGGACCGCCGGATGGACTCTTGATCCCTCGATAACACGTCCCTCAAAGACATCCCGGGCGGTAAAAAAATTGCCCTTGGACTTGGACATTTTCTCGTTTTCGACGAACAGGAAACGCGCGTGAATCCAGTAGTTGGCAAAACGTTCCCGTCCTGTCGCGCCACATGTCTGTGCGATTTCGCATTCATGGTGCGGAAAGATCAGGTCTTCGCCGCCGGTATGGATGTCAATCACGTCCGCATCCAGCAAGGCCCGGGCCATCACGCTGCATTCAATATGCCAGCCCGGATAGCCCACGCCCCAGGGCGAATCCCATTTCATCAGATGATGCTGGTCCGGCTTCCATAGCATGAAATCGGCCGGATGTTTCTTGTTGATCTGATCGGATTCACTGATGCGACCTCCTGCACCGCTTTGAATCTTGTCCAGCGTATTGCCACTCAACCGACCGTACTCGGGAAAAGTCTCCACGCTGTAATAGACCACCCCGTCGTCGGCCACATAGGCGTGTCCGCGGTCGATCAGCTGAGTGATCATCTTGATCATGTTTTCGACATGGTCCGTTGCCCTGGGCACGCGGTCCGGTTCAAAAGCAATCTTGTAACCCAGTTTCCGGGCGTCTTCCATGAACGCCCGCGTGTAGAATTCAGCGATCTGATAAGGGTCATTCGGATCCTCGACATCGCCTTCTTCGACGCGATACGATTTCTTGTTTTCCTTGTATCGGGTGGCGGCAAGCTCCATCTTGTCTTCTTCGCCATCGGTCATATGTCCGACGTCGGTGATGTTCATGACATGATCCACCTGGTAACCCGCCAATTCCAGAAATCGCCGCAGTACGTCGCCAAACAGGAACGATCGGAAGTTGCCAATGTGCGCGAAGTCGTAGACTGTCGGTCCGCAACTGTACATCTTCACGGCTCCCGGTTCGATCGAACGGAATTCCTCCAGTTGATTGGTCAAAGTGTTGTAAAGCTGAATTTTCATGGATCGTTAAGCACTGCAGTCAGGATGGAGAGTGGATTTGGATCAAGCCAGCAAATATCTGATCATTTCATGACGAAATCGACAATACAGATTGTTTCGCGGGCTTCTATCTGGGCAAACCGGTCAGATCCCAGATTTCGTATAACCACGGATGGATCCACGGATTCTGCGACGCGTACATGGCGGACAGACCGCTGACGAACAGCAAAAACAGACAGCATGTTCGCCCCCACCGGTTCCGCCCCAGCCAGTCCACGATGGGACTCATGCAGGCCAGCCATAGCGGAGCCATCCAGAAGGCCCAGCGGAAGGCACTGGTTCGACCGCCATAATTACGATCGCAAACGGGCCGCAAAACGTAGAACCCGATCACGACAATGGAAATCAGCAGGGTCATGGCCCCCAACCATCGCAGGTTCGACTGCTTGTCGATGGCCAAAGCGAACATGCCAGCCAGGCCAAGCAGCCAGATGGGCGTCAGCGAGAAGATCCCATGATGACCAAACAGGACGTGGAACAGGTATAGACCAGTATCCTGCTGTCCCCGATCGATCACCGATTTTTTTTCGTTGTCAGTCAGCCAGTAGCTGCCCGGATAATCGTACCAGTTATCCCACGCGTGGACACGGAACGGCTCAGAAGGCCCGTCCGCCACAATCGAAGCGATGCGTTTGTCCTGATCCGTGACGATCCAGCGTGTCGCCTCCTTGTCGTTGGACCAAGGCCAAGCCGCCGATTCAACTTTCGGCACAACCAGAGAATAATCGCTTAACGATTTTTGGATTTCGAAAGGCAATCGTCCCAGAATTAATTCTGGTTCCAGATCGCCCGTCACGGTCGCAATCAACTCGCCGTCCGATCGGTGTGCGTACGGAAGTCGCCAATCGCCGTGGGCAAGGTAGTTGGTCCAGAAAAAACCGGCGGCGATCAGCAAGGCTGGCGGGCAAAAGCCGAGCAAAAACCGAAGTGGTGAGCGAATGCCACTGATCACCGCAGCGCAGACAAAAAACAGTAGCGCCGGCAGTTCATTGGCAGCTGCCAGGGCAGCGGTCAGCCCCGTCAGCACGTGAAGGAACCAGGAATCACGATGATGATTTGCCAGCCGTATCAGACCGTACGTCGCGACAATCACGCAGAATGCGGCAGGCAGATGGTTGTTCAGCGAAACCGCAAAAGTGGACAGGTAGGTGGCGAAACCGGCCACCGACAAAATGAAATAACGTGACCAGTCACGGATGGGGAAGTCATCCAGGATTTTTCCCAACAGGATCAGATAGACGACCCAGGGGATCGCGTGCAGGATCAGCAACATGATTCGAACCACCGGAAGTGGATGCTCGCGCAGATTCCATCCGGTTACGCTCCGGACCCCCAGATACAGCCATGAGTATACGGTCGGCAAAAGGGGCGGCTTACTGGAGTAAAACCGCGGTACGCCATTCCGGTTGCGATGTTGAACCTTGTCGATCGTGTCCCATTGGATGCCGCTGGGGTTGTGTTTAATCACATCGTCAATCGAGTAGCTGCCGTGATCGCCGAGCGCACGGATGGTGGACCATCGACTACAGTCATTGGCACTCATCAACGGCGAGGTGACGCGCCTTGGTGTGACGATACCCAAGGTGGCAATTCGGCTGCTGACGAGGATCGTGGAACTTACGATAATCAGCCAGTAGATGGGCCAGCGTCTGGCGGAACAGATATGTGCAAGTTCGCACCGCTCGCCATCATGATTCATGATTCTGCCGACCCGGTCTTCTAGGACTGTCGCGATCCGGCATTTCGAATCTCGGAATTGGCTGCCGCTCCACCGGTCGAATTCTTGCTGGCTGCCACCGCGGCCGGTCCGATCTGCTCCGCAATCGAATAGGTTGCCACGGTGGCATTTTCGCGACTGTTACTCAGCAGTAACTCGGCCAGAATGCCAATGCTCAGCATCTGCCCGCCAAATAGCAGGGCGGCTACCGAGTAAAGCAGTAAGGGGCGTTGATGTACGGGTGCCCAATCGGGGAACCAGATCATGCGGAGGACCCAGTAAATCGCCATCCAAAGCATGCCCAACGTTCCCAGGGCAAATGACAGCAGGCCGAGCCCACCCAGTAAATGCTGTGGTCTTTCATTGAAACTGGTCAGGAACGTGATCGTAATCAGGTCCAGAAAGCCCTTCGGCAGACGTCGCCAGTTGTATTTCGAGACGCCGTTGGTTCGCGGTCGATGATGGACAATCGTCTCCGTGACTTTCCATCCCTTGGAGGCGGCCAAGACGGGAATGAAGCGATGCCGTTCGCCGTACAGCTTCAAATCCTGGAATACTTCGCGACGATACATCTTCAAACCGCAGTTATGATCGTGCAGTTTGACTCCCGACAACCAGCTGACAAGCCAATTGAATACTTTCGATGGCCAACGTTTGGTTAGCGGATCTTTTCGATCTTTCTTCCAGCCACTGACCACATCGAATCCGTTTTCCAACGCATTCAACAGATTCGGAATCTCCGCCGGATCATCCTGCAGATCGCCGTCCATGGTGACCACGTAATCCCCGGTGGCCACGTCCACGGCAGCCTGGATGGCGGCCGCTTTACCGAAGTTTCTGCGGAACTTCAGACACTGAACACGGGGGTCGTCGCGGGCGATTTTGTTCAACACATACCAACTGCCATCGTCCGAACCGTCATCGACAAAGATGATTTCCAGTGTCAGTTGATCATGGGCTGCCACGGTGCAGATTTCCTGGTGCAATGTCTCCAGGGAATCCACTTCATTGAATACCGGCACGACAACAGAGATGACAGACAAATCAATCGCTCAATCTGGGGTTCGTGGGCTGCGGACGGGACGTGAGATATATTATACCAGTAGTGAATAGTTCCGCGGATAACCAGACGATTCGGATCAAGACAGCAGCAATGACGGCCGTGGCGGATCCGAATCGAGGTCCAAGCAGCGGAATCAACACCAGTTCCCGCACACCAATTCCGCCTGGCAGCAGCGAGGCAAATCCGGCGACGGTCGCCAGCGAAACGCAGGCCAGGCATAACGGATAATCGGTCAGAGTGATATCAGTATGGGGCAGGCTGAAGAGTACCAGCCATAAGCTCAGGCCATTGAGACACCAGCCCAGCGACATCAGCAGCCAGCCTTGGGCCATGGTTCCGAAATCGAGTTGAGCGAAGACCTGTGGGTCGGTGGTTCGGGTCAAGCGGATGGCCAGGTAACGAAAAACCGGTGGCAGCGTCACCACGCCTGCCATGCCGGCCAGGATCGCGGCCGTCCACAGCATGGCAGGATGTTGACTGAATTGAATCGCCGTCAAAAGACAGGCGATCACGCTACCGACGAAAATCCACGTTAACGTTTCCACAAAAACCGACGCCGCCGCCAGACCCGCACCCGTTTGCGAATCGCGAATCGCATCGGTTCGAATCACAATCACCAGGGCTTTTCCCGGGACGTACTTTCCCAATTGGCTCAGAAAAAATGCCAGCAATGTCCGATTCCAGCTGGGATGGCAACCAAATCGCTTCAGTACCAGTTTCCAGAAGCAACAGGACAACAGCATTGCCAAAATGTAGCAAACGATGGACAGAGCCAGGATCGGGTAATCGATCGAGGCAAGCTGGAAATCGTGGGCCTTGAACTGGTTGGCGACGTTTCTGACGGTGTACCCGATCGCCAGCAGGACCAGGACAGCAATCGACCAGCGAAACACGGTTAGCCAGGAAGAACGTCGATTCGTCATGACACTCTTCTTCAGACGGGCCGTTGGCGGAGAAATATTGACGTGGTGGCTGCGCACTCGGAAACTCGTATTTATGCTTTCACGTCAAAATGCGTAACACTAGTGTTTGTTGGAAAAATACCCGGGAGCGAGTTCCATGAAAGGATCGTTTGCCACGTTGCTGGCGTTGATGATGACCGGGATGGTCAGCGGCCAGCAACCCCAATACACCAATTTTCAGGGCAAGCAGAATGCGGTGTCAGCAAACGGGTTGGTCGGCAAATATCTGCTGGTGCTGGATGAGAACCTTGTCCGGGGGCTGAGAACCCAGGGCGAGCTGAAGGCCCGCATCGATGGCTCGGCTCGACCCGTAATCGACCATATCGTCTTCCAGGGCAGCGAGGAGAACAGCATGCGGACCGACTTGCATCCGGTCGGTATTCAACCAGCTCCCGCGACGAAAGGGAGCCGGATTGTATTCGAATTGTCGGATCAAGTGCTCGAGAAAATGCGCACGAATGGGTTGATCTATATCATTGGGCCGGAGGACCGCGGCCGATATGACGAATTGGTGATTGCTTACAAGAAACCGGTGTCGACAACGTCGGATTATGTTTTAATCCGGTTCCCGTCAGCAGTAATCCGCCAGTTTCGTCGACAATAGCCCCCCCCCTTCCACTTTCTTCGTCCAGCTTGCGCGGCAACTTGGGTCTGGGAAATCCGGCCAGTCGTTCGGTGTTGTCGGAGAAATATTGACGTGGTGGCAGCTCCACTCGGAAACTCGTATTTACGCTTTCACGTCAAAATGCGTAACATTAGCGGTTGCTGGATAAGTACCTTGGAGCGAGTTCCATGAAAGGATTGTTTGCCACGTTGCTGGCGGTGATGATGACCGGGATGGTCAGCGGCCAGCAACCCCAATACTCCAGTTTTCAGAGCAAGCAGAATGCGGTGTCAGCAAACGGGTTGGCCGCCAAGTTTCTGCTGGTGCTGGATGAGGGGCTTCTCCAAGGTCTACGTAGCCAAGGCTCCCTGAGTTCTCGGATCGATGCCGCAGATCGGGAAAGCATTGACCATATCGTCTTCCATGGCAGCGACGAGAACAGCAATCGCACCGATCTGAATCCGGTCGGTATTCAGCCAACTTCGAAAACGGAAGGGAGGCGGATTGTATTCGAACTATCCGAACAAATGATCGCGCAGATGCGCGTTAACGGTTTGATCTATATCCTTGCGCCGGCGGACCGCGGCCGATTTGAAGAAGTGGTGGTCGTTTACAGGAAACCGGCGTCGACAACGTCGGCTTTTAATCAGATTCCCATCGGCAGCAATCCGCCAGTTGCCTCGACAATAGCGCCCCCAATACGCCTCCACTTTCTGCGTCCAGCCCGCGCGGCGACTTGGGTCTGGGAAATCCGGCCAGTCGTTCGGTGTTGCCGGGCAATGACAACGGCAATGCCGATATGGGGCGGCCGCGACTAAGTCCCGTGGCAACTCGGCGCAATCCCACGGTTCCACCTGTTTTCGACGACTCGCAACGACCGCCTGGCCGGACAAGCGGCGCAGCGGCGGTCAGCCCGCCAAGCGGCTCGCCTGCGGAAACGTCCAACGCCTGGCCACGGTCCCCGACCTTGCCGCCGACCACACAACCCGAGCAGCCGCGTTATGCCAACTCCCTGGTGTTGCCACCCAACGGCAATTCTGGTGGGGTGTTACCCAACGGCGTGGCATCCCCAGCGACCGTGGCCAGCGAAACGGAATCGCACCGGCGGGAAGCGGAACAACTGGAACGTCAAAAACTGGAGTCGGAAAACGACCAGCTACGACGTCAACTGCTGAAGGCGAGACAGGCACGAGCGGAGAAGCCGAATCCACTGGAATCACCCGTTGTAAGCAGGTCGGAGAGAGGCTTTACTCCGGGTACTGCTCCACCGAACGCGAGTTTGCCGATTCGGCATTATCAGGATCATCCGGATCAGCCTCTGACCGGTTCCCCAGTGGGAAGCCACGTCCCACCTTCGCCGCCGGAGCGGGTCTCCCGACTGCCACGGCAGAGCAACAAACCGCCGGCGTATATTCAACAGGAAAACCAGGCGTTGCCAGCCGGTTTTGCCACGAATCCGGTCACGGGCTCGTCCACGATGGACAACCAGCCGCTGGCCGATGCCAAACGAATTCGCAGACAGAACAGTGCCTTGTGGTTCATCATGTTGTGCAGTGTAGGATTGAATTTCTATCTGTCGTGGATCGCGCGAGGTTTCTACATGCGTTACGACGAATTGGCAGACGAGATTCGAGAGACCTTTACGGCGACCATGTAGAAAGGAATCGAAAAAAAATTGGCTTGCTGGCAGGAATTCGATCTTTACACGTTTGTTAAAGATCGGCAGAATGCCGCCCGAAAATTTCCGCCTGCCGCAATGGATTGTGGCAGCCAGACTATCACGACGGCAAAGGAGTGCTGAAAGTGAACTTTACGCGATGGATCGCAACGACCGCCAGCTGTCATCTGCTTATTCTCTGCGGACTGATTTCCACGTCCAGCGGGCAAACCCGGGTCGCCTTGATCGACATTGGGTCAGTCTTTAAAAACCACCAGACTTTTTCGGCTCAATTGGCCGATTTGAAAGTTCGCGCCGACGCTCTCAAGGCCGAAGCCGAGGGTCTGCAGCAGCAGCTGATCAGGGAAGCTGAAATGCTGAACCAACAGTTCAAGAAAGAGTCGCCCGAATACCGGGACGGTGAAGCCGAACTGGCAAAAAAGTCGGCGACCATGGAAGTGGATCAGCGGGGCAAAATGCGCGAGCTGTTGAAGCAGGAAGCTCGCCTGCATTTTGATACCTATGTGGAAATAACCGGCCACGTTTCCAAGATTTGCGAGGAATACGGGATTCAACTGGTGCTGCGCTTCAACAGCGAGGAAATGGACCCCAAGAACCCCCGTACGATCATGCAAAGCGTCAATGGGGGCGTCGTATTCTATTCGCCGTCAGCCGACATAACGAATCAGGTTATCGCCCGCGTCGCACAGGGCAACCGCCAGGCCTCGAATACAGGCGGCCTGACCAAATGAACAACCCTGGAATTGCTGTCTCGCGACGAATCCGACCACAAACGACAATACGAAAAAACACCATGGTCACGGGCCGTGGATACTGGAACGGTCGAGACGTCTGTCTTCAATTCCGACCGGCTCAGGAAAACAATGGTATTTCGTTTGTCCGGACCGACTTGCCTGGACGTCCCCGCATTCAGGCCAATGTCCTGAACCGCGTCAAGGGACCGCGACGAACGACGCTGGTTTCCGGCGGCACCTGCGTGGAAATGGTCGAACACGTTCTGGCGGCGCTCGCCGGATTGAGAATCGACAACTGTGAAATCCTGGTCGATCAGGCGGAGATGCCAGGTTGTGATGGTTCCAGCGCGGAATTTGTCGCCGCGCTGCTGGATGCGGGCATCCAGCAGCAAGCCAGTCCGCGGACCGTCTGGAACATTCGAGACGTGTTGCGGGTGGGCAACGATCACAGCTGGATCCAGTGCGAACCTTCGCCTACCGGTCAATTCGAACTTGGCTACCAGTTATCGTATTGGCAGCCGTCCATCGGCAGGCAGGAATTTTCCTGTGTCATCACGCCCGAACTTTTCGAATCCGAGATTGCCAGAGCACGGACGTTTGTATTGCAGTCCGAAGCCAATCTGTTGCAACAGCAGGGACTTGGGCTGCACGTCGCCTACGGTGAAATTCTTGTGTTTGATGATACCTGCGGTCCCATCAGGAACGAGTTAAGGTACACGAACGAATGCGCTCGTCACAAGGTGCTGGACATGATCGGTGATCTGGCGTTGGTGGGAGCCGATATCGAAGGACGTTTTACCGCTTATCGCAGCGGACATCAGTTGAATGCTCAAATGGCCAATGCATTGATCAATCACGCAGAGATCTACTCCGGCTATTTTGATTCGGTAAGGAAATCTGCTTAGCCCGACAGTGAATAACGTGGACATCATTCCTATCAAACAGTTTGCCAACGAGACGGGTCGACCTGGAAATCCGCCTCAGATTTCAAACCTCGCTGACGTCGATCCGCAGGCGGAAATCGGTGACGATTGCGTGATCGGTCCTTTCTGCGTGATCGGACCGCGAGCCAGCATCGGACCGGGAAATCACCTGATCAACAACGTCTCGGTGCTGGGCAAGGTGACCATTGGTGCCGACAACCGCATCTCTCCCGGGGCGGTGATCGGAGGCGAGCCTCAGGATATCAGCTACCGTGGTACCGAAACGGAAGTGGTGGTGGGCGATCGCAATATCATTCGTGAAAACGTGACCATCAATCGCGCATCGGAAAAGGAAGAGGGATTCACACGGGTCGGCAGCGATTGCTATTTCATGGCCTGTTCCCATATCGCTCACGATTGTCAGATCAGCGACCATGTGGTGTTGGGACAGGGCTCCATGCTGGGGGGCCATGTTCATGTTCATCATCACGCGACCATTTCCGGCTGCGTGGCCGTCTCGCACTACGTATCAATTGGCAGCTATACCTTTTTGGGTGGATCCAGTCGGGCGTTGCAGGACATCACGCCCTTCATGCTGTCCGATGGCAATCCCGCCCGGCCCCGGTGCATCAATATTGTCGGGCTGAAACGCAACGATTTCCACAAAGACGTGATCGCGGGCATCAACGAGGCCTTCCGACTGCTGTACCGGTCGCGAGTCGGTTTGGAAAACGCGGTGGAAATTCTGAACAACAAGGGGCTGATGATGCCTGAACTGGAATACTGTCTGGGCTTTGTTCGAACCAGTCAGGCGGGTCGTCACGGTCGAGGTCGGGAAGTCAGGAGGAACGCGGCGTGAGACCATTACAAGTTGCAGTTATCGGTGCCGGTCATCTGGGCCAGGTTCACGCTCGACTCCTGCCCGAGGTCGATGGTGTCCGGCTGGTCGCGATTGCCGATCCCAGTCCCGCGATTCAGCGTCGATTGATCGAACAAACCGACGTCCCCGTCGTCAGCGATTTTCGAAAAATTATCGACGAATTCGACGCCGCCGTGATTGCCACCCCAACCCACGGACACTTTGAAATTGCTCAGGAATTGCTGTCCAGATCGGTTCACGTCCTGATCGAAAAACCGATCACCGACTGTCCCTACCAGGCCCGGCAGCTGCTGGAATTGGCCAGGGAAAATGACTGCGTCCTCTCCGTAGGGCATGTGGAACAGCATAACCCGGCAGTACGGTTGGCTTTCGAATCCGTTGGCCAACCCCGTTTTGTCCAGGCGTCTCGCCTGAGTGGATACACTTTCCGGTCAACCGACATCGGCGTCGTGCATGACCTGATGATTCACGATATCGATCTGTGCCAGACCGCCTTTCCGGGCAAGATGATTCGAAGTCACGCTTGTGGATTCTCGGTGTTCGGAGGGCATGAGGATATGGCTCAGGCCAGAATTCAATTCAATTGTGGCGGCGTGGCCACCTTGACCGCTTCGCGATGCAGCTTTAACGCAGAACGCCACATGCAGATCTTTGGTACCGACGGTTTCGCTTCCATTGACCTGAACAACCACGTCGTCAAATCCGTGCGATTTCCCGAGTGGTTGAAGCGGCAACAGTTTGACTTCCAGTCAGCCACGCCGGCACAACGAGAATTTGTCAAGCAGCAACTTTTCGAACAGATTTTGCCGATGGAAGAAACCGTTCCAGGCAAAGTCAACGCGATTCTGGAAGAACAGCGGGAGTGGGTGCAGTGCATTCAATCGGGTAAGCCGATGCGGAATACCGCGGAAAACGCTACCGAGGCGGTTCGTATCGCCGGACAAGTGCTGGAACAGATCGAGCATCATTCCTGGAACCGGCCTGAATTTGCGTCGGATTCGCAAGCGGCAGACGCCCATTGCCTGCCCTTCGAAATGGAAATGCCGAGCGAGTTGCAACCGCACAAACAGGCCGCCTGACCAACCGCTTCCTGCCGCAATGCCGGGTCAGTCTCCCTTGATCAACGCCATGAACTCGGCGCGGGTCGGTTGGCTGGTCTTGAACAATCCTCGCAAGGCGCTGGTGATCGTTGTCGTACCCGGCTTCTTGATACCTCGAATCGCCATACAGGAGTGTTCGGCGCTGACAACCACAGCTACGCCGCGCGTGTTGAGATGTTCGTCCACCATGTCGGCGATCGTCTGTGTCATTCGTTCCTGAACCTGAGGCCGCCGTGCCACTTCATCGACGACCCGTGCAATCTTGCTTAGCCCGGTTACTTTGCCGTCGGGAATATAGGCCACATGGGCGATGCCGCTGAAGGGCAGCAGATGATGCTCGCACATGCTGGTAAAGGGAATGTCGCGAATCAATACCATCTCGTCATAGCTCTCGGGAAACACGACCGAGAGGTGCCTGCTGGGATCCGATCTCAACCCGAAAAACATCTCCTCGTACATTTTGGCGACGCGGCGCGGCGTTTCCTTCAATCCGGGACGTTCCGGGTCTTCGCCGACGGCTTCCAGAATAGTTCGGACGGCCTTCTTGATGCTGTCGATGTCGACTTCGCAGTGTGTTTTCTCACTCACGGAATGTAATCCTCCTGGAGCATCAAAACCCACGGTTTTGGGTAGTGACGATGATGGTTCAAGCTGGCGGCCAGCCGGAAAGTTGCCCCGTAAACCGTACGATTATGTCGCTGGTAACCGGAGAATGGAAGTTCCGTTACAAACGAGATGGGTGATTGGTTTCGTGCCATCAAACATCGCAATCTACTCGAAAAACGTGTTTTCACTGCTGGACATGCGGATGCCGGACCACTTCCGGCAAGATCGGTGGCCAACTTTAATTTGAATCCGTGTTGGCGGATGCAAATCCGGACGGGATTCGATATTATAGAACAACCGGTCTCTATTGTGGTCCTGGAGTTCCTGTTGCGGGATGAACAACGAATTCACTGATGCCGATCTGGAATCCTATCTGGATGAGACTCTTCATCCTGATCTGGCGGCGGATCTGGAACACAGTCTGAAGAATGATCAGCGGTTGATGTCCCGTTTGGGTCACATAAACGGGCGACGCGACGCCGGGATTCATACGCTGGGAGAAATTTGGCGAAGACACCAGGTTGGGGTACCTGCGCCGGAGCAAATGGAGGATTACCTGGCCGGTAAGTTATCTGCGGAACACGTGGACTACATCGACTTTCGCATGCAGGTGCTGAAATGCCGATATACCATCGCCCTGATGAAAGATCTGGAAAACCAGACGAGCTCGAATCTGGAGTCGCAAGCCAGAAACCGTCGCAAGAAATATTTTGATTCCAGTGCCGGTCTGCTGCGAAAAAAGGACGCCTGACTTCAAGGATCCCCGCGGGTGTCAGGCCGAAGCCAGCAGCGTTTTCATTTCGCGAACCGCATTCTGAAACCCGACAAAAATGGCGCGGGCCACAATGCTGTGGCCGATATTCAATTCCGACATGCCATCGACCCGCGCGATCGGCAGGACATTGGTGTACGTTAAGCCATGCCCGGCGTCCAGTCGCAATCCGCAATCCAGCGCAACTCGGGAAGCTTCGACTATCTGTTTCAATACCTGCAACCGCTGGGCTTCACCGCGGCAATTGGCGTAACTGCCCGTGTGCAATTCGACCGCCTCGGCCCCCGTTTTCATTGCCGCCTTGATTTGAGCCACATCCGGGTCGATAAACAGGCTGACCAATACGCCGGCCTGCTGCAACTGTTTAACGGATTCATCGACAAGTTGTCGATTCCCAACCACGTTCAGTCCGCCCTCGGTCGTCACTTCCTCTCGTTTCTCTGGAACCAGGCAGACCTGATCCGGATTAACGCGACATGCCAGTTGCAACATGTCCGGAATGCAGGCGCATTCCAGATTCAATTTCACATTGACCGTTTGAAGCAACAATTCAACATCCCGATCCTGAATGTGACGTCGGTCCTCGCGGAGATGAACGGTTATCTGGTCCGCACCTCCTAATTCCGCCATGGCTGCGGCCCAGACGGGATCCGGTTCGGTTGTCTTCCGAGCCTGCCGAACGGTGGCCACGTGATCTATGTTGACACCCAGTTTTACCACTTGCCTACCCTGCTCAATGCGACCTCTATCCTGATCCTGAGTGTGTCAGTTTTTCGGCTGGTCAACCGGGCCACGTCCAGGGAGCCAACCGTGTCAAGTTACCGCCAACGATATTGCCCGATCTACGACCGTGGCACCCTGATTGTCCGCCTGAGTAATCGTAATTTCTGTCTGGGAGGGTCCGCCCACTGCGCGGCAAGACGATCTCAGATGCGATACCAGCTCGCAGGCGGATTCATCGTGGCGGGCAATCGCGAAAATGCAAGGCCCCCACGAACTTTGACCCACCGCCGTGATTCCGAATTGACGAACGGCTTCGACAATCCTGGCACTCCGCGGATCATTGTAAACGCCATGCTGAAAATCGGAGAAGGACTCCCCGGTCAAACGATTGAACTCAAACAGGGGATCTCCCAGTTTTTCGTAATCGGCCGCTTGCACAGCCGGCTCAATCGTCTCGCTACAAAGGCGCAGCATCCTCGCACGGTTGACAGGTTCTCGACGATTCAGGTCCTCAAAGGCGGCCGATTCCAAGGAACCATGAATCCCCCTTTGTCCCCGCGACCGGATCAGCACAATCCGCCACGCAGCCGGAAAAGACAGACGGCTAACCTGTGATGCCGAATCCGTTTCGGCCGGGCCACCATGATCGATCAATAAACCACCATGAAAGAACCCACGGGAACCGATCGCCGTGCGCTTGCACCGATTCATGGCGATGGCCAGCTGGGTGATCGGTGGCCTCGCGACGTCGACAACACAGAACGCGGCCGTCGCTACAGCCAGGGCCAATTGGGTGCCGGTGCCAAAGCCGGCGTGCCGAGGCGCGGAACGATGCAGTCGAATCCCCAGCGGGACATGCTGCACCGAACGAATGCCGTCCAGTCGACCGGAAAAGCGATCAAACCACGTTTCCACCAGACCCCGGACCAGTTCCTGATGTATGCCATCGATGACCAAACGCCGGCGTTTCTGGAATTCAAGCGAGGTGGACGGCGCCTGTACCATCACCCCCATTCCACCGCGGCGAAGCAGGCCATTGCCTGGCAACAATCCAAAGTGAATCCGTGCAGGAGCGGTAATCGTCAAGCTGAAATCGTTTGCTAACGGGATCATAGATTTTCCAGTTTCGCAGATTCCCTGGAGAAATTCGAGTCTTACGATTTGCTTCAACCGCTTATCGATCGAATCTGTCCCTGCCCGTTACGCAACTCGGAACGTTCCCGGCTTTATTTTCCCCGGGGAAAATGTCGAATTGACGTGACACTTGAAAGAATCATTTTACACTTGAAAGATCCACATTTTACCGGCTTCGAATTCTGTTAATAATTCGTGAAGTCGAGGCACCCGTCATCATACGCCAGGATTGAATCGGCTTCCGTGAGATCCTGTACTTGCCTTCGCCGCGGCAGAACCTGATAAAGCCGGTTTGAGACGTTACTGAATTTCGTGAGCTGAGCATGACGATCCGAATCAATCGAAGAGTATTTGGGATTTCCGGGGCCGCATTGACGGTGGCTCCAGCCGTTGGGTTGAATCGACCCATGTCGGCGAACGATGAAACCACTGACGAGCGGCAGCCCAGGGAGTCGGAATTTGTCCGCGACTACCCTGCCCCTTCGTTCCAGCCGGCATGGAAAAAACCACAGATCAACCGACAATTGGCGGCGGATTTTGTGATCTACGCTCACAGCGACCTGGACCTGGTCAAGAAACTGCTCGACAAGGAACCCGGCCTGCTGAATGCCACGATCGACTGGGGAGCGGGTGACTGGGAAGACGCGCTGGGTGGTGCCACCCACATGGGGCGAAAGGATATCGTGAACTTCCTGTTGAGTCGCGGCGCCCGTCTGAATCTTTTCTCCGCGGCCATGCTTGGCATGTTGACGACGGTCAAGGAGATGTTGACGTTGCAGCCGAACCTGATCGATGCCAAGGGCCCCCACGGATTTTCGCTGCATTTTCACGCCCAGGTCGGACAGGAAGATTCTCGCGACGTTCTGGAGTACCTGCAATCGGTTCGCGAAGAGGAATTAAGACCAATCCCGTTCCTGCAAAAAGGCAAGACAAAATCAGGAAGTTGATTGCCCTGCAACGAAATTTCGAAGAAAAGCCAGGGCCTGACATTCGCGCGGGCCTCCCGTTTTTTCCACAATCGGGGCCAACATGTTCAGCTGCTGTTGAATGGCTTCGATCGGCAGGAAGTTAATGCGCGTGGCCATGATGGTGACTTCCAGCACCGCATGTTTGGCCCGGTTGAAGCCCGTGAATTCGCGGCCACGCCCTGACTTCACGATGTGGCAATGAAAAAGTTTTCGAGAGGAATCGGTGGGCTTGGCCGTGGCCCGGAATTCATGCCAGCGACAACAGTCGCTCAGCACCCGACCTTCGATCGTTTCAGCCGGCTGGCACGCGGGAATCGGATCCAGACGATTCAGTGCGGCTTGTGCAAACAGCAATACATCGTCAGTAATATGCACCACACCCTGCGGCTTCTGCAGCAGGTTGCGGTACGTCGCGGACGTCTCAAAGGGACGCAATTCAAATAGCAGCTGGCCCGGTTTCATTTCGGGTCCCATCGGCGCAATGTTCAAATCGCCTGTGGCCGACAACGTGGTGACGATGGTCTCCAGAATCATGCGAATATCCGCAGACGGTCCGGGGAAAAAGGCTGCAATCCTGCAATCGAAAGAAAGTTGTAAAGCAGTTGATACCCGTGCTCCGTCAACACCGATTCAGGATGAAACTGAACGCCAAACACGGGTAGGCTAACGTGTTGTACCGCCATCACCAATCCGTCTTGGGAGGTGGCGGTCACCCGGAATGGATACGGAATCGTTTTCGGTTCCACGGTCAACGAATGGTAGCGACCGGCGACAAACGGACTGGGAATGTTCTTGAACAGAGTTGAACGGCCATCATGCAAAACCTCGCAGCTCTTACCGTGCATCGGGCTGGCGGAACGGACAACGGTGCTGCCCGCAACTTCAGCAATGATCTGATGGCCCAGGCAAACGCCCAGCATCGGTATTCGTTCAATCCACTTTCGCACCAGTTCCAGGCTGCGTCCGGACTCTGCTGGTCCACAAGGTCCGGGAGAAATCAACAGCGCGGAAAAATCATCTGGTCGCAAATTTTCGACGTCAATCTGATCATTTCGAACTACCAGCACGTCTTCGATTGCACAACTGGTTAACGTACCGCACCAGGTTGTGGACAAAGCTGTCGTAATTGTCGATGACCAGAATCATGGGCTGTTGCCGACCATCCTGTTTGCACGCTGGAGTGCCGTGGATTGCGTCACGGCATTCAACATGCCCACGGCCTTGGTCCAGGTTTCCTCGTATTCCAGGTCAGACACAGAGTCGCTGACGATTCCGCCGCCAGCAGGGACCTGCCACCAACCGTCGCTGGCCGTGATCGTACGAATCAGGATGTTGAAATCCAGACTGCCATCAAAACCAAGATATCCCAGCGAGCCGCAATAGGCGCCCCGCACCGTCGGCTCCAGTTCCGCAATAATTTCCATGGCCCTGATCTTGGGTGCACCGGTGATCGAGCCTCCAGGAAATACGGCTCGTAACAGGTCGATTCCGTCATGCGGATCCTGCAGAAAGCCCTCAACCACCGAAACCAGGTGTTGGACGTTCTGGAACTGCTCCACGCCGCACAATTTCCGCACAACCACCGATTGAGGATGCGACACGCGGGACAGATCGTTTCGCATCAGGTCGACGATCATCACGTTTTCCGCTCGATCTTTTCGGCTGGTGACCAGGTCCTGTTTCAGGTCCAGATCGACCTCGGGATTTCGGGTCCTTCTTCTCGTTCCCTTGATCGGTCGCGTTTCGATTCTTCCGTCCTGTAGACTTGCCAGGCGTTCGGGCAACGCGCTGATGATTTGACCCTGGCCAAAATCCAGATAGGACGAAAACGGCGCGGGATTCATGGTTCTCAGGTCAAGGTACAATTGAGTTGAGTTTCGCGTCGCCGGCGTCAACAGCCGTTGGGAAAGATTTACCTGGAAGATGTCGCCCGCGTAAATGTATTCAACCGCCCGATCCACGGCATCGAGAAATTCTCCGCGAGCGAAATCACTGTACAATTCGACGGCGTGATCAAGTCGATAGATGGCCCCCCGTGGCAGCACGTTTTCAGCGCTTGGCGGTATCCATACCAGCGAAGCGTGATTCCCTTCGTCGGTGCCGATCCATTGCATGAATTGTTCCAATCGCATCTCGGCGCGATGGCGACGCTTCCTCCAGTCCACCTCCGGCCAACCCTGGCTGATGATCCAGCCTCGCTGTGCATCGTGGTCGATGGCAATCACCACGTCGTATACGAACAAAGCCGCCCATGGCACGGCGAAATCATCGATAGCGGTTGTCGTGATCGATTCCAGTTGCGCATTCAGGTCATAGGCCAGGAAACCGGCCAGACCGCCCTGAAAGGGCGGCAAGCCCTCAACGCGGTGCCCCTGATAGGAAGCCATCTTGCGGCGCAGCTCGGAAAAATCGAACGGTTGTCCTGGTTCGACAATCAATTGATCGACCGGATCGGCGGAAAGAAAAGAGAACCGGTTCAACGGGCCATGGTGGATAATGTCACGACAGCCGTCAAGAAATACGGGAAACGATAGCGCACTCAAACGCAGAAAAAGGTTGCCCAGCTCCCGGCCTGGCTCGGCAAGCGAGAATTCATGTATGGCAGGCGGAAAATTCTTGCTGGTCATCGAGTTCCGTGTTGATTCCTGGATCTGGTTAGTTAACCGCCGATCGGTGCATTTAGCAAGTGGCGACCCGAACGGTCAGCCGAACCGGTTGCCTCTTCACCACCGTCGTCTGTTCCGCTTGGTCGCGTCCACCATTCCGATACCGAGCTTGAGCGGTCGCACAGATTCAATCGGATTCGCGACCGAAACGCCTGGTCAACCGGTGCCGATTCTGTTCGTCGACAGTCAGGTGACCCCAGTTCAGCGCCTCATCCTGTTCGTAGTTTTTGCCCAACGTAATAGCCGTCATCGCCTTGCACATTTCATGGCCCAGATAAAACGCGTGTGAGGGCGTCAGGTTTCCTGGATTGGTGGCGGCCAGTTGGTCAAATAGCTCGAAAGGATCGGTATGACTGAAATGCATCCCGGCACCGAGAAGATGAATCCGATTGTCGCTCTTGAGAATGCGGTAGTTGTTGTCCCGAATCCGGCTGGCCAGCTCCGCGATCTGTTCTCCATCGAATTCGAGTAGACGCGCGTCCCGTAGCGCGATCAGTTGTTCGGAAAGATTCTTGGGAGGAACCTGATTCTGGTGGGCGTGATGGACCATTCGCCGCGCCAGATCGCATTCCACTACGCTGGATCGCGCCCAGTTGATGACCTCGGTCGTCAACACGCTGCGAATCCGCAGCTCCTCGCAGATACCCAGCAGCAGGAAATTGATGCCGGCCGAATCGACATCGGTTAACTCCGTCAGGTTACCGATGCCCATCATCATTTCGGCCTCCGGCCATCGTTCACGAGCCTGAAGATAGCGTCCCAGGCTGGCTGCCACTCCCAGTCCGATCGGTTCAATGACTGGATCGATCCGGTACGCAACACGTTTCGATTCCAGCCAGTCGATGGTAGCTTCCAACGAAGCGATGCGGGTCAGATCGTCAGGGACAGCTACCACCTCACAGCCCCAGTCCGTAGCCGCATGCAGATTGCTGCGATTGACCGACAGAACCAGATCCGCGCCGGCGGATGTTGCCAATTCGATCTCTCGTACATTGAATGTATCGATGGAAACTCGCAGCCCCTGGTCGATAACCGCTCGCGTATATTCGCCGATTTGTGAACACGTCTCACCCGGGATGCAACCCAGATCGATCACATCGGCACCATCGCGGGCATAGCGTTCCGCGATTTCCACGACCGCGGCTATCGGAAGTTCCGGTACATGATTGATTTCAGCGATGATTTCGATGTGGTAATGATCCAGTTTTGGCGAGGTGGTTTCCACGCCGAAGAATTCCGGTAATTTTCGGACGTCTTTGGGTCCACGTTCAACGGGCACAGATAGCTGGCGTTGCAGTAGGTTCAGGTCGCCACGACAATATCCTGGCAGGATGATTCGGTCGGTTCCTTCCGGAATGGAGATCTTCCGTTCGATCCATTCGGTCGTTAACAGGGCGGCAACCGTAATGGGCAATACTTGCAGCGTATATTGCAGACCCATCTCGCGGGCCAACTGGTCCAGAACATCGCGTACCGCCGATTCTGCCAGTTTACCGGTCAAAAAATGGATTTGTTGATTCGAGATTGACATTTAAAGCTGGACTTCGTTGAATCGCAAAAATAGATTTCAATCAGGTCAGAACCTGACCCTGAATTCAGGTTGTCTGGGCAAGGCCGCTCCCGCCGCTCCTCCTTTAGTCAGTTCAGTTCGCATGAAAGCCTTGCGTTACGCCAAGAGATTGATCGGGTTTGATTCGAGCAGCAGTAAATCAAACCAGTTAATCAGCCGCTATCTTGAGACCAAGCTTACCAAACATGGGTTCGTCGTGGAAAAACTGGAGTACCACGACCGGAAAAATGTTCCCAAGGTCAACCTGGTTGCCAAGAAAGGCAGTGGAACCGGAGGGCTGGCCTACTTTGCTCACAACGATGTCGTTCCAGCCAAGACCTGGTTCACCGACGATTTTGGGCCATTCGAACCGCGGGTGGTGCGCGAGCGGCTATATGGGCGGGGCAGTTGCGATATGAAGGGTTCGATCGCCGCCATGCTGACGGCTGCCCAACAGTTTTCCTGGGACGAATTCAAACAGCCCTTCTATTTTGTGATTACGGCCGATGAAGAGACTGGCTTCGAAGGCGCCAGGTGCGTAGTCCAGGAAAGCAAACAATACCGGGAAATGGTCGTTAGTGGAACGAAGGCCATTATCGGCGAACCAACGTCGCTGAATGTGGTTCACGCCCACAAGGGCTCCGTAAAAATCGTGGCCAAATCACGAGGCGAAGCCGCGCATTCCGGTACGTCCGCCGGTTGCAATGCCAATCTGGCCATGATCCCGTTCCTGCAGGAAATGAAAGCGATTCACGATGAAACCGAATCGCAGTCGCAATGGCAGAATCCGTTGTTCGATCCGCCCACGCTCAGCTGGAACATTGTCTTTCGCGACAACGCACCGGCGATGAATATCAAACCCTCGAAATGCACTTGCGTGGTCTACCTGAGAACGATGCCGGATGTGGATGTGCAGCCCCTGATCGATCGAACCATTGCCTGTGCCAATTTTCATGGACTGCAGGTCAGGGTCAAACGATTTGACGATCCACTGTTCACCGATCCCGAATCGGATTTTGTCCAGCAATCGCTCAAGCTGGTAAATCGCCCACAGTCTCGAACCGTCTCTTACGGCACGGACGGTGGAATTTTTACGGAGCTGGAAGACAAAATCGTGTTTGGTCCCGGGAGTATTGAACAGGCACACACCTGGGACGAATGGATTTCGATGGACCAGCTGGTGTTGGGAACGGAGCTTTACGAGAAGATGATCCGTCATTGGTGCTGCCGCCAGTCGGACTAAAGCACTTCGTCCCCGTAGTCCCGGCTATTGCATCGACGGATGCCGCGTAACAGAGTACTGGGTACTCTTGTATTGCGGGACAAAATTTTTCCCAATACATTGACGTTCCCTCTGACGTTCCGTCTTTCATGGGAAGAATCCCGCCTTTCATTCGGCGGTCGCTAGACTATCTCCGGCAAGAAGAAGCTACGCGAAATAAGGGATCCGCATAGACACAACAATCCACGTGAACGGTGAAAAAAATGCAAATTCCAATGCTGAATGATGGCGTGCCATTACCGCGGTGATACAATGCGGGACTGAGGTAAGCGGGAAAAGCCGAACGCAAGTTCCTCTTCGGAGCGAGTTTCGTCTGGCAGCGACGTGGCCATTGTCTGATGGCAGGCATCCAGGGATCTCTTTTCGACCGCGTCATCGCACGCACATAAATCATCGGCTTATCGGAGCAGACAATGAACTACGGCCATCGTGGCAGCCTTCGTTTTCCATTCATGATCGGTATCGTCCTGCTGGGTGGAGCAGCCCTGTCGGTCGGTATGGCTCAGGAACCGACGAATCGTGCGAATACCGAACCGGCGACGCCGGCGTCCGGAAAGGAAACCGGCGATCCCGAATTGAAGATGATACGGGCCGGTGCGGATGCCTTTGTCAGGGCGTTTAACGCGGGAGACGCCCAGGCAATCGCGGATCTATGGACCGAAGACTGTGAGTACATCGACGAATCGGGAAAGTCCTTTAATGGACGCGAGGCGATCAAGCAGGGCTATGCCGATTTCTTTGCCGGTAACGCCGGTGCCAAGATCCGGGTCGTGATTGATTCACTGCGGCTGTTGGGCGACCAGACAGCCATCGAGGAAGGACGAACGATCGTCGAATCAACTTCTTCTGGATCTGCGGAAATCAGCAAATACACCACCATTCATGTCAAGGTCGACGGCAAATGGTTGATGGCTTCCGTTCGAGATGCATGGGTCGAAGATTCGTCAGCCCACAGCCATCTTTCCGATCTGGACTGGTTGGTCGGAAGCTGGCAAGCCGAGGAACATGGAGCGAAGCACGAGTCGGTTTTCCGCTGGGTAGCCGACAGGAATTTCCTGCAACGCGACTACACAACCACTCGTGTCGATGGCAACAAGACAACAGGTGTACAATTGATCGGCTGGAATCCCCGGCAGGGTCATTTGCAGTCCTGGAATTTCAGCGGGAATGGCGGACACGCCATCGGTGCCTGGATCCCGCGTCAGTCAGGGTGGACGGTCGAATTGATGGGCTTTACTGCAGAAGGCATTCCGACCACAGCAGTCAACCAGCTAACCAGGTTAGACGACAAGGCCTATGCCTGGCAGTCGATCCAGCGAATCGTTGGCGACACGTCGTTGCCGGACACCGATGAGATCGTGCTCAAACGTCAGACACCGACGCGGTCAGGTCAAGTCCGAGAAGATCAAGACCATTGAAGATCCCCGCAAACCCGAAATACAACGGAAGGCGACTAACATGCCTCGAAGACTTGGCTTATCTGTTTTGGCTATGGCCCTGATGACATTCTTGCCTCTGGCCGATAGCTGGGGACGCGGCGGCTTTGGTGGTGGCGCTCGTGGAGGCTCGCGGCGGCTTTGGTGGAGGTGCACGTGGTGGCTTTGGTGGAGGAGCACGTGGTGGCTTTGGTGGGGGGCGTAGCTTTGGTGGCGGCGCACGAGGTGGATTCGGCGGCGGTGGACGCAGTTTTGGCGGCGGTGGTCTTTCGGGAGCGCAACGCGGCGGTGGATTTGGTGGTGGGCGCAGCTTTGGCGGCGGTGGTTTTGGTGGCAGCGCACGAGGTGGATTCGGCGGCGGTGGCTTTGGCGGTGGCGCACGAGGCGGATTGAGCGGCGGCGGCCTTTCGGGAGCCCAGCGTGGCGGTGGCTTCGGTGGCGGAGGGGCTGGCGGTGAGCGTGGCCTGGGCGGTGGTGTCGGCGGACGAGGCCTGGCCGCTGGCGACCGTGGCGCTGGTGGAACGCTTGAAGGGCGTAGCGGAATCGGTGATGGTGCGTCACGCGATAGTCTTGGCGATCGATTTTCCGGCGGTGCGCCCAACCGCAGTCAATTGAACAACTTCCTGGGATTACCCACCGACGACGGCCTGCACCACCTCAGTGCTCGAAGCGGCAACGCGCTCCGCAACGAGTTTGACGTGAACCGTGGGACGGCCGAGGGCCCACGCGGCGGAGTCGCCGCCGGTGCCAGTGTGACGGGCCCCAAAGGCAATACGGCCTATCGCGGTGCCGCTGAAGGGCCCGACGGTGGTGTGGCGGCTGGTCGTGGTGTGGCAGGGGCTGGCGGTGCCGCGGCTGCTCAGGGTGTTGCCGAGGGACCGCGAGGCGGAGTGGCTGCCAGAGAGGGGTTTCGAGGACCGGGGGGGGCTGAAGGCGTGCGTGGTGCAGCGGTCGGTCCCTACGGCAGGGCGGCAGCTGGGTTTGCCCGTGTTTCACCCAGTGGGCGATACACCGCGGCCGCGGCCGTTCGCGGCAACTACGATCATTGGGGCGTGTATGGTGCCGACTGGTACACGGCGCATCCCGCTGCGTGGCGGGCGGCGGCCTGGGGTACCGGAGCAGCCTGGCGGGCGGCAACCTGGGCATCCGTTGGCACCTGGATGAACTATGCTGACGAAACTCCGGTGTATTACGACTATGGCAATAACGTGACTTATCAGAACAACGACGTTTACGTTAACGGGCAGGATACCGGTTCAGCGCAACAGTATTACGATCAGGCCAGCAGTCTGGCCTCGTCTGGCGCTCAGGCCGATGCGACTACCGATGGCGACTGGTTGCCGCTGGGCGTTTTTGCCTTGACGCAAACCGATCGCACGAAATCGGACGTCACCATTCAGCTGGCCATCAACAAGCAGGGCATGATTCGAGGCAATTACTCAAACACTTCGACCGGTGAAACCAAAGTGATTCAAGGGTCGGTGGACAAGAAAACCCAACGCGTGGCGTTCACAGTGGGAGATAACCGCTCGGAAGTGGTCGAAACGGGGCTGTATAACCTGACCAAAGACGAAGCGCCGGCGTTGATTCATTTTTCAGCAGAGCGCACCGAACAGTGGTTACTGGTGCGGCTGAAGAATCCGGATGAATCTGGTGGCGGAGTCGAAAATTCGTCCAGGAATTGAGATTCAGGTGCAACGGCCAAAGTCGATTGGCGTTCACCGGGTCGATAGTTTCAACAACTTAACAACTCAACAATGCATGATTGCTGATGGGCTTGGAAGGGCGAATCAGAGCCACCGCCCAATGGCCAATCGTGGGTCCCTTTTTTGTCGGAAATCGAAATGAGTAACCAAATGAAACGCTTTCATTTACGACGCGTTTGGAGCTTGTTGATCGTTCTGAACCTGATCTCATTCACATCGACCTCGGGTCAGGAAACCACGGGAAAGACCGGTTCACCCAGCGCGACCACCACGATTGATGGAAAACAACTTCCTGCGCCCGATCCGAAATTCGGTGGCGTGATCAAGGATGACGCGCTGAATTCGACTCCCTGGTGGGCGCCACGGATCGTTCCTCCAGCTGAGGCCCCCAACGTGCTGCTGATCATTACCGACGATGCCGGTTTTGGTGTACCGAGTACCTTTGGCGGCGTGATTCCGACGCCGACGATGGACCGCATTGCCAGCCAGGGCCTCCGCTACAATCGGGTCTTCTCTACGGCGCTCTGTTCCCCGACCCGGGCTGCGCTGATCACCGGGCGCAACCATCACTCGGCCGGCTTCGGGGTGATCTCGGAACAATCCACTGGCTATCCGGGGTACAACAGTATCATCAGCCAGGACAAATCGACCATTGGCCGCATTCTGCTGGACAACGGCTACTCGACCTCGTGGTTTGGCAAGGATCACAATACGCCTGCATTCGCAGCCAGCCAGGTCGGCCCGTTTGACCAGTGGCCGACTGGTCTGGGCTTCGAATACTTCTACGGTTTTGTTGGCGGAGATGCGAATCAATGGCAGCCGAACCTGTTTCGCAACACCACTCAAATTTATCCGTTTCAGGGTAAGCCCGGATGGAATCTGATCACGGGAATGGCGGAAGATGCCATCGACTGGATGACTCGAATTCACCAGACCGATCCCTCCAAGCCGGTTTTCATCAAATACGCGCCCGGAGCGACGCATGCGCCGCATCATCCAACCAAAGAATGGGTGGACAAGATCCACGAAATGCATCTGTTCGATGACGGCTACGAGAAACTGCGCGAACGGATCTTTGAAAACCAGAAGAAGCTGGGGGTGATCGCTGCCGATACACAGCTTACCCCCTGGCCCAGCAAGTTGCTGACGCCGTGGGATGAGCTCAGTCCCGAAGCGCAGAAGCTGTTTATCCGCCAAGTCGAGGTCTTCGCCGCCTACGCCGCCTACAACGATTATGAGATCGGTCGGGTGATTCAGCATTTCGAAGATCTGGGCAAGCTCGACAATACCCTGATCATCTATATCAATGGCGATAATGGTACCAGTGCCGAAGGAGGGCCTCTGGGCACCTTCAATGAGGTCGCATTCTTCAACGGCCTGAATGAAATTCCCGTCGAAACGCAAATGAAATGGTATGACGTATGGGGGACCGAAGAGACGTACAACCATATGTCGGCTGGTTGGTCGTGGGCCTTCGACACGCCTTTCGACTGGTTCAAACAGAACGCTTCGCGGCTAGGCGGCATCAACCAGAACATGGTGGTCTCCTGGCCGAATCGCATCAAGGACAAGGGGGCGTTGCGCCAGCAGTTCATTCACGTTATCGATGTCGTACCCACGATTCTCGAAGCCGCTGGTATCCCCGCACCCGAAATGGTCGACGGCATCCTGCAGGCCCCGATCGAAGGTACCAGCTTCGTTTACACGTTTGATGCGGAAAATGCCACGGTGCCCTCGCGCCACACGACCCAGTACTTCGAGATGATGGGCCAATGGGCGCTGTATCACGAAGGTTGGCTTTTAAGCACCAAGGTCAATCGTGCGCCGTGGGAGGCCTTTGGTGTGGCCAACCCGGATCCGCTGAATAATCAGGTTTTTCAACTCTACGATCTGACAACCGATTTCTCTCAAGCTAACGATATTGCCGCCCAACACCCGCAGAAAGTCCAGGAGATGCGGGAACGGTTCGTTGCCGAGGCCAGGAAGTATCATGTCTTCCCTCTGGATGCATCGGTCGCAGCCCGAATTGTGGCCCCGCGTCCGAACATCACTGCGGGCCGGACCGAATTCGTTTACACCCGGCCGATGGTCGGATTGCCGCAAGGCGACTCGCCGTTCCTGCTGAACAGCTCCTACACGATCACGGCAGACATTACCGTTCCGGCACAGGGCGCGGAGGGTATGATCCTGACTTCCGGCGGACGTTTTGCCGGCTACGGCTTTTATCTTCTCAAGGGTAAGCCTGTTTTCCTGTGGAACCTGGTCGACCTGAAGCGGTTCAAGTGGGAAGGCCCGGATGTCCTGACACCTGGTCGGCACACGCTGGAATTCGACTTTCAATACGAAGGGCTGGGAACAGGCACGCTGGCCTTCAACAACATGAGCGGCCTGGGGCGGCCCGGGACCGGCACGCTTAAGGTGGATGGAAAAGTTGTTCAGACTCAGAAACTGGAACGTACGCTGCCCATGATCCTGCAGTGGGACGAGAGTTTTGACATTGGCTCCGACACGCTGACCGGCGTGAACGATGCAGATTATCGACCGCCGTTTCCGCTGACCGCCAAATTGAACAAGCTGACGATCAAGGTGGACCGCCCAGAGCTGACGGCTCAGGATATCAAGAATCTGAAAGGTGCTCAGTCCGAAGCGCTCGATGGCACGCCCCTGAAACACGTGCGTCCAGGTCCCGGCTAACCAGGTCAGCCACTCAACCACAGGCGGTAGCAGATTCTCAGGGGGGCATGATCAGAAAATGGTCCCCTCGCAACGGCATCGCCTTGGCCCCCTCTGTCGAATTGCTTTTTCGACTGCTGTTGGTTCTTCGAGTTGGACGCGGAAGCTCAGCTGCCAGCGGCGGTGGTTGCGGTTGAGCGGAACGAAACGGAAGTGTAATAGACACCAGTTAAAGTGAATCCGTGGATCGCACCGCGGACGCGGCACGCGATTTCTTTCTGTTCAGCAACTGTGGCAACCTAAACGATATGACTGTTTACAGCCAGAATCGGGACGGCAGCCCAGGTCGATCAATCTGGACCAATCCTTCGACTGGATTTCCCCGGTCGTGGACCGCCGAGATCGTGCTGATTGTGATGGTCGCTGCGGCATTCCTGTCGGGCAGTGGTTGTCGGATCACCAGCATCGATTCCGCCAGACGAGCGGCCCAGATCGCCTCCATTGGCAGCAAGCCGCTGGTCAAAGTCAAGCGTTTGGAACCGGCGCGGAGCCTCGATCCGATCAGTCAACTGATCGTCGGTCGGCCCGATCCGTCCCCACGAACCCAGCTGTTTCTGCGCAAGAACAATCTTGCTGAAAAATACGAGGTGGATCCCGCACGGGTGGTGGATTTGATTCAGGAAGAGTGTCTCTGCAAACCCGATATGGCGACGTTTCACGCAATTGCGGAGTTGGCCAAACTGGAGGCCGATTGGAAACTGAGAACGCGGAAAAAAACGGAAGCGGCAGCCCACTATATTACGGCCGTCATTCACGCCTACCAGTTTCTGTTTGACCCCCAACTCGACATCCAGCGAAACGCCTATGATCCCCAGTTTCGTGAAATCTGCGACATTTACAATCGCTCGTTGGAGAGCCTGTTACGGATCGTCTGCAATTCCACCGACTTCCAGCCGGGTGCTCGCCATCAGCTCAGTGACCAGGGGGTCGATGTGGAATTCGACGTCGTCATTGACGGACGCTGGAAACAGGAGGAGTTTGAACGCTTTGAACTCGTGAATGATTTTCAGGTGGGCGGCCTGGAAAACAAGTATCACACTTATGGTCTGGGAGTTCCCCTGATCGCGATTCGAAAACGCGAAGTAGCCAATGCATCCGCCTTCGAGAAGTACTATCCCCCTTCCCTGGCCCTGCCGATGACGGCTTTCTGTGACGTGTTGTCGCTGGATAACGGCGACGACGGATCAAGGGTACGGGCGGTCATCACGTTATATGATCCGCTCGAAAAAACCGTGGCAAACACCAAGACCCGTAACGCGCCACTGGAAAGCGATTTAAGCGCGCCGTTGGCCTATTACCTGAACGACCCGCTACTCAACACGGATATTCTGGCGACCGTCTCATTGGTGAATGCGGAAATCGCGAATGAGTACTATGGCTTCTACATGCTGGAACCATTTGATCCGGAAAAAATCCCGGTCGTGATGGTTCACGGACTGTGGTCCAACCCGGTGACCTGGATGAAGATGTTCAATGACCTGCGGGCCAACCCATGGATCCGCAGGGAATGCCAGTTCTGGTTCTACATGTATCCCACCGGGCAACCATTCTGGATCAGCGCAGCCAACATGCGTGACGATCTGAAGAATCTGCGGAATGATGTCGATCCTGAGAACCAGTCCCGGGGAATGCAGGAGATGATTCTCGTTGGCCACAGCATGGGTGGTCTGCTGTCCCGTATGCAAACGGTCGATAGTGGCGACGACTTCTGGAACATTGTCAGTAAGGCACCGTTGGAAGAGGTCAAGGGTTCGCCGGAGACGCTGGAACGGATCAGGGGGCTGTTTTATTTCGAGGCAGACCCAGTCATCAGTCGCGTGGTGACGATCGCTTCGCCGCATCGTGGCAGCAGCTATGCCAACACGGTCACGCGGTGGCTCAGTCACCAGGTGTTCAAGATGCCTAAGATGCTGACCACTCGTTTTTCAGAATTCGTGAACGAAAACCAGTCGATCCTGAGGAACACCAGGCATCTCCGAATTCCCACCAGTGTTGATTCGCTTTCGCCTGAATCCCCGTTTATCCAAGCATTGTTGAGTGCCGACAACAAACACGACGTGATTTACCATAACATTTACGGGAACACCGGCGGTTCGTCGTTGCCGTTTGGCCTGGGCAATGATACGCCGGGTGACGGTGTTGTTTCAGTCGAGAGTGCCCGATTGGAATATGCGGTCAGCGAATTGGAGGTGCCAGCGGAGCATATGGAAGTCCATCAGCATCCGGAGTCGATTCTCGAGGTCCGGCGGATTCTGATTGAACAACTGGTCAACACGGGACGCATGCCTGCTTACGACGATCGCGTTAAACATGTGTCTCACGGATTGCCAGATCATGATTCAACGGATCTTCAAGGCATGTCGCGGAAATAACCACGAAATGACGTCTTGTCATGTGCCGGGCTGGCCCGTTTGGCCACGATCAGCGTAACCAACATGCTACGTGAAGGCACATTGCATCCGGACTGCTGAAATACCCAGCATCCCAGCCGAGTTGGCCGACTGGGGTTACCTGGTATCGACAATATCCTGAGCGATCTTCTTCAAATTGTGGTGCCTCAGCGGGGCCGGCGTAAACTGCCGAAAACTGATAGACCCTTCGTCCGCATCACTATCTTTTTCAAACTTCAGGACTTCCACTTCGCGACCTGGCAGGCAGTCCGTTCGATCGACAGTGTTGTTGAAAACGATCGTCACATTGGCCATGGGCTCCTGATCGTCCTGGGGTTCGCGGGGCAATTCGCCGCGAATCACCTTGACGTTTCGTGGGGCTTCGATGCCCAGTCGTACGGTATTTCCCTTGACCTTCAGGACGGTGACCTTGACATCATCACCGATCAGAATTTCCTGTTGTTGCTTCCTTGATAAAACCAGCATGTGACACTCCTTTGCTGTGGGACTGATCCGTCGATCGCCGGCGGCGATATTCAACTGATACTCTTACCCCGCAGAGTTTGTGCCAAATTCATCTGAAAAACCTAAAGTTGTCGGAAAGCCCTGAAAACGTTGGGTTTCTCGCGCCAGCATTCAAAATGATGGCGTGCAAGTTTGATCGAATGGGGCCGATCTGTCATGAAAAAAATTCAGATTGAGACCAAACGGCACAACTTGAAACGGCACCGTGAGGTCGTTCTGTAGATGACAGCAGGGGGTGCCAGCAATGACCTGGTTGCTGGGCAAGGACTTGCGCGGCGATTTCAGATTTCGATATCGGTTTGAAAATCGCCGCCCCGATCACGAGACGCCAATTGGTCTCTCAACTCCGCTGCCCGTTCATAGTCTTCGTCGGCAATGGCATCCGACAGTTGCTCGTTCAATGTCCTGCCGATGGCATACTTTTCTCGAAGACTGTTCTTGAATTCGACCAATCTTTGAATCAGCTCATCGTCTTCAAATTGCTCTTCCGCTTCGTAATCCTGAAACAGCTTCCGAAGCTGTTCCAGACCCTGGTTGACTTCTTCGATCGCCAGTTCCGCGCAATCGTCCGATTCCAGTTCCAATTTGGCGAGCGCGGCGGCCTGCGTTCGATGGTAGAGCACGAAGGGGCGATACTGTTCATGCGAGATCGTCCATTGTTCATCGGGCGAATGTTCCTTGCAGAAATCCATCAGTCCCAGCGTGTGGTCCGCGTCATTGACGGCTCGCTGGAACTCTTTCAGCTGCAACCAGCAGACACGGCGATGGTAAAATTGGACAAATTCCCGATCGACTTCGATACATTCGTTCTCGTTCAGCAGGAATTTGGGATCTGACTTGCTGGCCTTTTCCTGCAACAGTTCATAATAGGTATTGCTGCCACCTGGCCGGCCACCGTCCGGTCGACCTTCGATTTCAAGCTGCAGAACGCCCATATCGACCCGCATCTGCAACACCTGCCGCTGGCTTAACTCCAGCATTCGGACGTTCACACTGAGTGGATCAAATGGCCAGCGCTTGAGAATATGGTCAATGTCCTGTTTGCTCATGTTGCACCCTGCACATTTTCGTGTCAGCAAAACATTACATGGATTCGGCTTCTGTGTGCTTGCCAGGCCGCACTCAGTACCGTTCTTCCATATTATAGTCCCTGTCAGCGAAGCGGATCGAAATCTCGATGCAAAGCAACCTGGTGCTAATCCAGAGGATCGCGTCGCGACCGTTTCTTTTCGGCATGCCGCCGTTTTTCGTCCAATCGACGGTGTTTTGAAGCCCGTGTCGGTCGTGTGGGGCGGCGGACAGCCGGTTCTTCGGCAACCGCCAGGATCATCCCCTTCAGTTTATTTAAGGCGTCCTCAATGTTACGACCCTGGTCGCGGAAACGATGGCTGGTAATAACGATAAATCCCTGCTTGTTGATTCTACCGGCATATTCCGAATGTAATCTTTTCTTGATCGGCGTGGCAATGCTGGGGCTTTCGTTCAAATTCCAATGCAGCGTGACTTTTGTATTCAGCTTGTTGACGTTCTGTCCGCCCGGCCCTGGCGAGCGGGAGAAGCTGAGTTCAAATTCGCGATGGGGAATCGAGATGGTTTCGTTGATGATTAACATGCCTGTCTGGTACCTGTTCGCGGTGCCTTGACCACGTACCCGGCGGTCACGCCGTTTCACCGGTCTGCCAATGTCACCCATTCGCCCGCGGATGGGTGTCGGCTGTGTCCAGGGGTGGGTGTTGTGATTTTCATCTGCCGAAATTCATCGTCCCAACGGGTGCCAACCTGCTATCGTGGGCGATGGGTCGAATCCGAACCGTCGACGGAATAGAATCCCCAACGTTACTTCGACCCATCCATGTTACGGTATGCCAGGGTCACGGTCAGGTGTGGTACTGGAATTTGCTTTTTTCTTTTACGAATGCGAGACAGGTTAATGACGCTTTCCTTGGCGCTGTTGATGACCTTGGGCCTATCCATCGAGATTCATGATTCGACGAATTCGCAGGCAGCGACGAGCCAGGTGGTCGATACGGAAACCGCGCGGATCCATGACTGGCCCAGTTTCCTGGGCCCGCTCCGGAATTCCCGATCTGCAGAAACTGGGATTCTGACCGACTGGTCCGCCGGCAAGTTGAAGATCCTGTGGCAACGAGAATTGGGCAAGGGGTATTCGCTGGGGTCCACTTCGCGAGGTCGTTACTTCCAATTGGACGCTATCGGTGACGAATGTCGTTTGCGATGCCTGAATGAAAGGACCGGGCAAGCGATTTGGGAATTTCGGTACCAGTTCGAATACCAGGACTTGTACAACTTTGACGATGGCCCGCGAACGACGCCGGTCATCGACGAGAATCGGGTCTACATTTTTGGCGTGGAAGGGATGTTGCACTGTCTGGATTGGGAAGACGGCAAGGTCATCTGGTCGGTCGATACACAACGGAAGTTTGGAGTGGTGCAGAACTTTTTCGGTGTCGGCAGTACACCTGCCGTACACGGTGAACACCTGATCGTGATGATCGGCGGCAGTCCCGAGGAGGATCAACAACTGCCACCCAACAGCCTTGATCGTGTCAGCTCCAACGGCACCGCGATCGTTGTTTTCAACAAACATACCGGGGACGTCCTGCATCAGTTTGGAGACGATCTGGCCAGCTACTCGTCGATTCAGTTGTATCGCGATGCGGACAAGATGTATGGGTTGGGCTGGCTCAGAAACAACCTGATGGGATTTGATTTCGAAACGGGCCGAACGTTGTGGAGCTTCCCCTATCGCGCTCGAAAATACGAAAGCGTGAACGCGATGACACCCGTGGTTCAAGGCACGCAGCTTTTCTTGTCGGAGAGCTACGGTCCGGGCGCGATCCTGCTGGACCTATCGCAAGGCGAACCTCAAGTAGTCTGGCGTGATTCCAACGTTCGCCAGCGATCCCTGGCAACGCACTGGAATACGCCTGTCTTGCACGAGGGGAAATTGTATGGTTGTCACGGAGAAAATCGTAACGGTGCGGAACTCCGCTGCGTGGATTGGGACACCGGCCAGGTACATTGGAAGGAGCGCGGTTTTGCCCGTTCGTCGGTGACATGGATCGACGGGCATCTGGTCGTGCTGGACGAGAATGGACGCCTGGCGCTGGTGAAGGCGTCGGCGGATTCCTTTCAGCTCGTGACCGAATACACGGACCCGTCCTCTGGTCGATTGCCGATTCGATACCCCTGTTGGGCGGCGCCGGTGATCTCCAACGGTCGACTGTTTGTCCGAGGCAAGGAAAAGCTCGTTTGCCTGCAGCTGGTTGCCACGGATTAGAGCGAGTCGCCCGAACGTGTAGCGTGTGCCGTACTCGTTTCTCCGAACGAATGGAGCGAAAGGATGCTCCCTTTAGACGTTACGCCATATCGAGTAACGGCCGAACTGAATGGGCAGGATGGCCGGAGTCGAATTGGCTGGGCCTGGCAACCATTCAGGGAAGGTGATCAGCTGGTCGTCTTGGTTCGCAGCACGTCAATGGCGTTCTCACAGTAGTCACGGCTCTGTTCAAGTACGTCGCGGTAATCCAGATCCTCAAATTCGTAACCGTGCAATTCGATCTCGAAATCACCCTCGTAATCAATCTGCTGCAACATCGTCAACCAGCGTCCAATGGGTATCCGCCCCTGCCCCAGTTGGCAACGAACGAACTCTCGATGCTCAAATCGACCATCAGCCAGTTGCACGAGTGCAATTCGATCAGCAAGACTGGCGATCTCAGCCAGAAATCCGACGTTTTGACCGACATGGAACAGATCCAGTACGATCCCGACTTCGTTGGGGCAGAAATGACGGATCAGGTCCAGGTACGCCTCCGGTCCGTTCATGAAGCTCCAGGGACTTGGTCTGTCCAGAATGGGTTCGATCACAATCTTGACGCCCAGGTCTCGCGCCGTGGGCAGCATGGCTTCAATGCCATTCTTGGCCAATCGAAAAGCGTGAGACTGGGTATGGTGATTTCGGCCGCCCGGGTAAACGATCAGCTGTTTCGCTCCGATCAGATGGGCCTGGTAGACCGCTTCGATCGCGTCGTCGACGGCAGCGACATGGGAGAAACCGTTGCTGCCAGTGAAACCTCCGGCCCAACTTAGACTGGAGACGCGCATCTGCATTTCAAACAGCAGGTCGGCCGCTTCCTCGTATCCGAATTCTTCTGTCTTGGAACGCCATACGCCGATTGAGTGGACGCCCAGTTGCGAATAACGGATGACGTCCTGGAAAAATGTCCAGCGAAAACTTGAGAACTCACTGATCGACAAACGCTGCATGCTCGATTGCCTCATTCGTGTATGCGTTCTGTTCAGGCCACATAGTATGCCGAGATATTGAAATCGTGTAAAGCAATCTTCGCGGAAAGCGTCGCGCCGTGTCTTGGCTTCTTGTCAGGCTTCTTGAAATCGACTGCCAGAATGAAAATCACATTCTGAAAATCTCATTCCGTAACGCGCACACGATTGAGGTGCCGCAACGCGCACACGATTGAGCGCGAGCGTCGCTGCTGATCATTTCACCCCTGACGGATCTTCCCCTCCGACCCCCTGGTCAACCGTCCGATGTTGCCAGTCCGGCGACGGTCCTGGCAATGCTAGCTCTCGCGCTAAATCTCCAGATTTTTATTCTTTTAGAAAATCTTCTGGAAATTCGAAGCGTATAAGGTGTATCATCCACGCTTAGCCGACCGTGATTTGCTTACGCCTGTGACCGACACCGCTTGCTGACTCCGTATCCGTGTCAGCGGGTATTCACGCAAGGAGCCGAGTGTAACGCTGCCGCTGAATAAAGGAGTGTGTCATGCAAGTTATGGACCGTATTCGCATCGAGTTTCCCGATGAAGATCTTCGGCAACGAATCGAATCTTTTCTGAAGACGCGTCACTTTCCGGATTTTGAATCACTGCACGTCGACGTCCACGATGGCTCGGTTACGCTTTCGGGTTCGTTGCGATCGTACTACGAAAAGCAGGTCGCATTGAATTCATGTCAACGGGTGGCTGGTGTGTTGAGTCTGATTGACAAGGTGAGTGTCCGCAGCCGCAGATTGGGCAAGATCAGCGTTCGTTGACGTTGCTGTTCATTCGATTGATGTGTTGGCCGATTGGCTTGGCGGGGGTCCGTACTGAATTCCATCGGTGAATCGTGTACTGACCAGCTGGCCGATCGCCCTGGGCCTCAGGCTCGATTCAAAAACGGTTGATCGAATTTCGCCCGGAGCGACTGCGCAGATCCGCCACGACCGACGCCTTCCGCTGGATCACTTCGTTTTCAAACTGCCAGGCCAATCGTTGCACGCCGGCCGAGATTTCTTCGTCCAGCCGACTGACCTGCTGTGTGAACAACTTGTCTAACTGATCCTGCACCGCTCGCGATCGTCCATTGATGATTTCATTGAACTTCTGGGCAAATCGATCGCCCAGATCGGATTCAAACTGAATCGTTGGCTGTTGAACGGGTCCGGAAAGTTTCGCCTCGACCTGGTAATCGGAAATGGAAGCCAGTTCCAGGTTGATTCGATCGGCAACCGACTGGCCTCCCGCCAGCTCGTCCAGTTTCTTGATCTGCATGACAAGATTTGAATGCCGAATTTGAATTTGACCTGAAATTTGGCCGTTGCGGCAGACGAGCGACACTTCCACGGATGCTCGACACGGACTGACGTTGACCAGCAAGCTGTTCTCGTCACCCAGTTGCCGGGCCGGAAGTTGCAAATCAGGACACCGGATGGTGATTGAATCGTTACCGCATTCCGTGGACCGGTCGAGAATACAATCGATCACGGCGTGCATGTTACCCTGGGCACGCATCTTTAGCGTAATGGGTTCCTGATGCAAATCGGGTCGATTGGAAAAGTTTCGGGCGGTACCTGCAAAATGGAAATTGTTCCCAGCCAGGCGTCCCTTGCCGTCGAGTTGCAAGGATTTGATCAGAAAAACGGGCGTGGAATCCAACCCGGGGACAGCGACATTCCGATCATCCGTCTGGCGCGGGCGAAAGTCACGTCGAGGATCGGGAACAGCATCCCGAAAACTGGCAAACCAGTCCAGTACTTCCTGAGCCTGTTGCAATTGCGACTCTTGTAACAGCAGTTTAGTCATGTTGGCGCCACTGAGAACGCGCAGTCGGGTATTGGCGGCGATCATTTGATCGTCCTGCTGTTTGGCATCGGTCAGTCGTTGGCGATCGCGGATCAGTTGTTGATCGAATTCGGCGATCTGTTGGGCAATCGTTTCGATTTCTCGATTCAGTTTCGACAGTCGACTTTCGGCATCCTGCAGTTCGTCCTGATTCCGCAACGGATTGGCTTCCAGAGAAATCAATTGGTCGATCTCTCCCAGGGCGCCTCTCAGGTGTCCCACTCGCGAGCGATGTTGATCCAGCAGGGAGGTCCAGTTCTCAAACAGCTGCTGCGAAGTCTGCCAAAGTTGCAGCCGGCTTTCGTCGATGCTTGGACCGGCATACTGAAACCGATCAAGCCAGGCGGCGCGAGCATCGTTCGCATCGAATTTCAGGACAATGGGAGAGGGCTCGGTCGTTTTCTCGGGTGTCGCGCGGCCGAAAAGAGCTCCGGATTTCGAACGTGGCGCGCCAAATACGACGTCGGTTGCGGTTCCTTCGTCGATGACCAATCGGCGACGGGCCAGATCGTCCAGGCTGATTTGCAACACTGCTGAATCAGCCTGGACCAGATTTTTCATGCCATCATTGGGGTCTGCAATGGCCAGTTGTTTGACGTGCAGTTTACCACTGGCCAACCAGGATCTCAGGTGTCCAATTTCCAACCTGGCACCAACCGCCGATTCTCCTGCCACAATAAACGCTTTGCGGATTAGCGCATCTCGAGCGATCCAGAGTACTGCGGCGATCAGTATCAGGATGGCGAACCGCGTTATCAGGGAGCTCCAGCGAATCATGCGATGTCTACGCCTCTTGCGGCGAATAGCCAATAAACCAGTTGATGACTCGGGCCTTGTTCCACGTTCGATAAAGAAATGCTCGATATCGGTTGAAAAAATACAGGCACGCCAGATAAACGGGCACCGACACGATCAGCGCGATGGCGAGGCTACCCGTCACCAGCGTATTGTCCAGTCGGGTCCAGGCGGCAAAGGGCATTTGAAATAACCAGCCCAATGCGACCTGCAGGCCGTTCATACCCAGTAGAAATTCACCAAAAGAATTCGCGATGGGTGCCGTTACCGGCGACAACATCGTCAGCGCGATGCCCGCCATGGCACCGGTCAGCAGGTTGGCGGATAGAATCAACAGGATAAAGATCCCGACGGCCATCAGATTGTCTTTAGGCATCAAACCGATCATCGATCCGAGTACGACCCCCATCGAGAGTTGGTGCGATGAATCAATGCCACGCACCGTCCCGGAAATCGACGTCAGTAGATTGGTGTCGGTCTGCGGATCGTTGATTGCCTGTTCCACCCGTTTTGCCTTGTTCAATTGAGTGATACCGGTGAAGTAGAATTCCCCTGATTGGAAATATCGTCAAAACAGGGCTGAGGCTTGTACTCAATTACGACAATGCTGTCGATGCTGGTTTGAGCGGGACCGCCGCAGCTGCCGCCAGAGCCAATACCTTCGCAGAAATCGCGATGGCTGCCGGCTGCTGTCATTTTCTATTTCGTGAAACAGGACCAGCGCAGCATCGAGACCTTGAGTGTCGACCTGGCGGAGGACGTGGCAAAATCGGATTGGTTGCCAGATTGACCAGTGGCCAGTAGATTAAAATTCCTGTTTTCCGCCCGTGTCAGAAACCTCGAATTGAGTTGGGAGTTGAAATGGATTCGAATCGCGAGATTTTCGCTGATGGAATTGGCGAAATCACCTTGTCCGGTGGAATGGTCCGATTGGACCTCGTTGCCATGGTAGGAACCCAAAAAGACAAGAGTCAGCCGCCAAAAATGGAGTTCCGCCAGCGAGTGGTGATGCCTCCGGACGGATTTTTGCGGAGTTTCAGCGCCATGGAGAACCTCGTCAAACAGCTGATCGACGCCGGATTGGTGAAGCCGCGAGACGGAGAAAATTCCGCAAATTCTGTTACGACCAGCGCGAACCAAGGGACCGAACCGCCCAAATCTCCCAATTTTTGATACGAAATTCGTCTAACGCGCGGTTTTGGATATAATGAAAGTCGTGTTGACTCTGCGTACTGGGGCTGGTGCGCTTGGCGTGCATTCGAGCGCAGAGCTATCACTTTGAACTTTCAAACGGAACACAAAACATGAATCTCTTCCCCCCTACAGTTACGGCCAAAACGACGTCAGTCCAAATTGGTGACAGCGTTGCCTTCAACAATATGTTCGAGGCCAGTGATCTGGACGGCAATCCGATCTTGACCGTCAGTTTTCGAGATAACAACGGCGCAGCCACTTCCGGCTTTTTCACGGTGGCGGGCGTGCGTCAGGATCCATTTGTCTTTATTGAAGTCGATTTCGCCGACCTGGGTTCGGTCCGTTATCATGCAGGCCTGATCGAAAGTACAGAATCGTTTTCGGTTCGCGTGAGTGATGGGCAGGTCAGCATGCCGGATGCGGCCTCCGTTTTCACGGTTCCGCAGAACTTTTTTCCGCCCACCGTGACTCCGATTCCCGGTAGTGTGCTGGAAACCGAACAACTGGATCCTCGCAGTCTGTTTTCGGTGTCGGATCCCGAAGGCAATCCGATTGTTCGTTACTTCGTGGTCGATCGGAAAACGAATGACAGTGGCGGTCATTTCCTGCTCAATGGTGTTCGGCAGGAATCTGGTGTGTTCTTTATTGTCGAAGCGGATCAACTGGACGATCTGGTGTACGTGGGCGGTCGGTTTGCGCAGACGGAAAATATCGGCATCCAGGCCTTTGACGGCGAGTTCTACAGTGCGGTTGTTAACACGTCGGTAACCACGACGGCTAACATGTTTCGGCCCGTGGTAAACGCATTCAATGTCAACACGGGGCCAAACCGTTCCCTGGCGGCGGCATCGTTATTTAGTTACTCCGACTTGGACGGCAACACCCCCAAGACATTCGGATTCCTGGATACGGGGCTGGCGGAGGGCAGCGGTTATTTCACAATCAATGGTGTGGTGCAGGAAGCGGGCTCCTATTTCACTATTGACGCCGATCAACTCTCGACGGTTCGCTACAACACGTCATCCTCCAGCGATTCAGAGATCTTTCGCGTATTCGCGGGCGACGGCCGGTTCTCCAGTGAAGTTGCCTCCGGCACCGTGAATGTAATTCCCCGGCCAAAACTGGATGTGGATGACTTCACGGTAATTGTTGACACGCTGGAACGGGTCGACTTCGCTGACCTCCTGACTCAGAGTGACAATGGCCCGCCTTTGGAGACGTTTCAGGTCATCGACCAGAACGCATTTCCACTATCGGCGCGGCTGTTGCTTAATGGCCAGCGTCTCGAACAGGGGGTCGTGCATACGTTGACCGCCAACCAGTTCGCCAATTTGCAGATCGAAGGCGGAACCGCGGAAGGTCGCTTTGCGGACCAGTTTCTGGTGCGCGGTAAGAACAGCCTGTTTTACACCGACTGGGAGGAATTCCGGATCAATACAGATCCGGTCGGCCCGGATGCTCTGGTCTCGGGTACGTCCTGGGGTGATCAATATTTCGACGGACAGAAACACGTGATCACCTACACCTTCATCGACGGCACCAACGATGGCGACGATCCGCCATCGCCACCCTTGCCAACCTACTACTCGGAAGATGATGACGAAGCGGACATGACAACGGCGATGGACTTTGCCATGCGTAATGATGTGCGCGAAGCACTCGCCATCATCGAAACGTATGCGGATATCGATTTTGTGGAAGTGCCGTTTACACTGGATGCTGCCGAAGCCGTGATGACATTTGGTCTGCACATGGATGACGGGCCGTTCAATGTGCTGGCGCACGCGTTCCTGCCCATTGGTGACGGCCGCGGTACGAAACCGGGCGACGTGTGGTACGACATCGCTGACTATCCGTTCCAGGGCACGCAGGTTGGCGCCGGCAGCGAGTTTCGTGCGACCACGCTGCATGAAGTGGGCCATACACTGGGCTTCAAACACCCATTCACGCCAGATCCGGTGCTGCCAATCTTCGTCGATTTTGCCGAATACAGCATCATGAGTTACACGCGGTTCAATCTGCATCCGGAGGAACCAAGCACGCTGATGTTATGGGATGTGCAGGAATTGCAGCGACTCTATGGAGCCAACGAGGACTTCAATACCGGTAACGATCATTACCGCTTCAATACGCCCAATCTGCAACTGCTCTGGGACGGCGGCGGCAAGGATACGATCAATTACACCAATCACGTTATCGGTGAAACGATCGACCTGCACGAAGGTGCGTTCTCGACCATTCAGGGCGTGCCCAACAGCCTGATGATCGGGTATGGAGCGATCATTGAAAACGCTCGTGGCGGCAGTGGCGCCGATACGATTCTGGGCAATTCGTATCGAAACCTGCTGTTCGGCAACGAAAACAATGATGTTCTCGAAGGCGATGGTGGCAACGACGTCCTCCGCGGCGGAGCGAATGACGATACCTACATCTGGAGATTGGGCGATGGACGCGACCGGATTCAGGAGGAAATGCAGGGTGGTTCCGATGCCATCCACATTTTCGATGACACCGCGTTGGATAGTCTGGAAAACGACCTGGTCTTCCGCCGCTTTGGAGATGAATTGAGAGTTGACTTGCGTTTCGACCGACAAGCTGCTCAAGGTTCGATACGAATCATTGATCAGGAGTCGGAAGAGTCGAAGATCGAAACGCTTCGCCTGTTTACAGCCAGTGGCGATCAGATCGGTGAAGATATCGACCTGGATTCGATCTATCAGCAGGCGACGACGTCGGCCCAGTTTTTCACCTTGACGAACCAACAGACGGAAAATGGCTTTATTGCCATTCCTTTCGTTTAGGTCATGCGGCACTGGAGGAATTTGAGGCCGTCAATGGTCCATGCTCCAGTATGCTCCTTGGAACCTCAATGAACTTCGAGCGACGCGACCTGATGGGTTGCCAACACGTCGAATCGTCGCAACGCTTCGGCCAGGCTCTCTCAAATCCTGTGTGTTCGGCACAACGGTAAGAATCGTCAAGGTCGGCAGACGGGCAGGCGTGCATTACAGCTGGAGTTGATTGAATGCCCTTTTTTTCTTGGTTATCAGTGCAACAATTGCCTCTAAATTGTTGATCGAACGGCGAACAGCCGGCTTTCCGGGTTATTGCAGGGTAGATTTGCAGACGCCTGCATTTGCGACTCGGTAACGACGTTAACACTGCGTTGTCCGGACAATTCACTGTGGAACCAACCGCTGCCGAAATTCAATGGCTGAACCGTCTCAACCCGATCTTCCCGAACCAGCTGAAGCCGTCGACCCGGAACGGAACCACGCCTCTCAATCGGAGGCGATGGCCAACGACTCGATATCCGAACCGGCTCAGCGAAGTGGGCGAAGACGAGTCAACCTCCTCGGACGATAGCCAGGCCAACCGTCCTTTTCGGGCTCACCATACTTCACTCAAATGTCTCGCACTGGTCGCTCGGCATCATGGCCTGGACGTCAGTGCGGATCGTCTGATTCACGACTATTCGTTGGAGGATGAAGAACCCAGCCTGCGGCGGATCATGCGAATCGCCAAGGATGTAGGTTTCAAGACCAGATTTGTTCGGCTGACCTGGAAACATCTCTTGAAGCTTGGCCAGGCCTTCCCGCTGCTCGTACGGCTGGAAAATGGCAACTGCGTAATCGTGGTCGGCATTCGGCAACACGAAACGGAAGACGGCAAGATGGTGGATCAGGTGGCGATCTTCGACCCCCTGGCCGACCGGCCCGATTTTCTGTTTGTCAACCAGGATGAATTTGAGAGTCGTTGGAAGGGCGAAGCAATCTTCCTGAAACGGAAGTACTCGCTGTTTGACAGCGACCAGCCCTTCAGTTTGAAGTGGTTCATTCCGGAAGTCCTGAAACAGAGAACCGCGTTCGTCGACGTGGCGGTTGCGGCGCTGTTCATTAACCTGATCGCGCTGGTGGTGCCGCTGTTTTTTCAGATCGTGATCGACAAGGTACTGGTCAATTACGCCCTGTCGACCTTGCAGGTTCTGACCGTCGGAATCTTCATCGCATTGTGTTTCGATGGACTATTGGGATTCATGCGTAGTTATCTGTTGCTGCATGCTACCAGCAAGATTGATATCCGGGTTGCCACGCGGACCTTTGGGCATATGTTGCAATTGCCCATGCAGTATTTCGAACAGATTACGGCGGGTGTGCTCACCAAACACATGCAGCAGACCTCCAAGATCCGCGAATTCCTGACGGGAAATCTGTTTCTGACGTTGCTGGATTCGACGGCCCTGTTGGTGTTCGTGCCGATCCTGCTGTTTTACAGCGTTTCGCTGACCGTCATCGTGCTGGTATTTTCCGGTCTGTTGGCGGTCAATATCGGTATCCTGCTGGGTCCGTACCGCCGTCGCCTGGAAGCCTTGTATGAAGCGGAAGGCAATCGCCAGGCGATGCTGGTCGAAACCATTCATGGGATTCAGACGGTCAAGGCCCTGAGCATGGAACCGGTGCAGCGGAAAAGCTGGGATCAGGCATCGGCCCAGGCGGTCAGCATGCATTTCAATGTGGGCAAGATTTCGATCACCGCCACCACGATGTCCAAGTTTCTGGAGAAATTGTTGACCGTGACCATTATCTGGTCGGGAGCGCAAATGGTCCTCCAGGGTTCGTTGTCCGTCGGTGAATTGGTGGCCTTTCAGATGATCGCCGGACGCGTGACTGGCCCCCTGGTGCAACTGGTTTCGCTGGTGCACTCGTACCAGGATTGTGCCTTGTCGGTGCGGATGCTGGGCAGCGTCATGAACCGCGACATTGAAGCCGGCATCGGACATGGTTTGCGGCCGACGATCGAGGGCTCGATTGAATTTGAAAACGTGACGTTCAATTACCTGCCGACCAGTCCGCCCGCGCTGGAACAGGTTTCGATCAAGATCCCCGCCGGACGAATCTATGGAATCGTGGGACGCAGTGGCTCAGGCAAAACCACCATCACCAGGATGATTCAGGGAATGTACCGACCGCAGTCGGGATTGATTCGCGTCGATAATCTGGATATGCGGGAACTGGATATCGCTCACCTGCGGCAGAATATTGGTGTCGTGTTGCAGGATAATTTCCTGTTCCGCGGTTCCGTGCGCGACAACATTGCCATGGCGAAGTCCAACTGCAGTTTCCAGGAAGTGGTCTATGTAGCCAAGCTGGCCGGTGCCGATGAGTTCATTGAACGTATGCCGCAATCCTATGACACGATGCTGGAAGAAAATGGGTCGAATCTTTCCGGCGGTCAGAAACAGCGACTGGCTATTGCCCGGGCGCTGCTGAAGGATCCGCGGATCCTGATCTTTGATGAAGCGACCAGTGCACTGGACCCGGAAAGCGAAGCGATCGTCCAGCGTAATTTGAATCATATCGCCCGCGGACGTACCGTGATCATTGTCTCTCATCGTCTATCCACGTTGACTCATTGTGACGCCATCCTGGTGTTGGAACGCGGGCGGATGGAAGCGTTTGGCAGTCATCAGCAATTACTCCAGGACAGCACAACCTATCGGGAATTATGGCAACAACAAACGGGTCGACTGTAAGGCCGGACGTTCATCAGGAACGTTTGCGACGCAGGAAAGAGGCCAGGATTGAACAGGCGCGACAACGGGGGCGCCACCGCGAGACCATCAACGAATTTCAGCCGGATGCGGTCGAAATCGAGCATCGTCGCGTACCGGGGGGGGCTCGCTGGACGCTGTATCTGGTAATCGGCCTGATTACCGCGTTCATCCTCTGGTCCTATTGGGCCCAGGTCGATCAAATCGTTGTTGGCCAGGGAAAGCTGATTACGACCCAGAATGCGATCGTGGTTCAATCGTTTTCCACCGCGCCGATTCGCAGCATGAATGTAGCTTTCGGCGACCGGGTTCGGGCGGGACAGATCGTGGCGACGCTGGAACAGACTTTTTCGGATGCCGATCTTAGCCAGCTTGATGTCCGTCGCAATTCAGCGGAAGCCACGATCAAACGCCTGCGCAGTGAGCTGGAACAGGCGGAGTTCAGCATCGACGGGCACGAAGATGATCGTGACTGGATTACGCAATTGGTTCTGTTCGAGGAACGAAGGCGGGCCTTCAATTCGGAATTGGAACGTTTCGACGCCGACCTGCAGAAGTTGCAGGTTCAGAAGCAGAATACCGAAGGCGATCTGGAATTTAACCGCCAGCAGCTGGAGATCTACCGTGAAGTTGAAGACAAGATGAAAGAACTGGCGGGTCGAGGCTCGGTTTCCAACATGGAAAAACTGAGTGCCAAACTGCGGACCATGGAATCCGAGAAGGCGGTCAAGACGTCCAGTAACGCGCTCCGTGAATTGACGGCCGATATCGACGCCAAGAATAAGCAGAAAGGGTCGTTTATCGCGGCCAATCGATCGGAAATCGCGGATGAATGGCTGAAAGCCAGTCAGGAACTGTCGACGGTTGAACAGGAAATCAACAAAGCCAATCGGATGGACGAGTTGCTGGAACTGCGGGTTCCGACGGATGTGGGCCATAACGAGTTTGTGGTCTTTGAGGTCGCCGATCGTTCGGTCGGTTCCGTGTTGCAGGCTGGTGAACCTCTCTACAAACTGATCCCGGTGGACGTCTTGTTGGAAGCCGAGGTTGAGATATCCGGACGGGACGTGGCCAAGCTGCGGGTCCTGGACGGGGAGCCCGCCGGCGGTGAATTTCCCAATGGTTCTCTGGTGACACTGAAACTGACGGCCTTCGATTATCAGGATCACGGCACGCTCAAGGGCTTCGTACGGGCAATCAGCGAAGGCGTCTTTGAGAAACCGTCGGCCGCCCCCGGATTGAATCCCGAAGCAAATTTCAAGGCCCGCGTCCAATTGATGGAACCAACCAGGCTGGAAAATGTCCCAGACGATTTTCGACTGATGCCGGGCATGTCCGTGACGGCCGAGATCAAAGTCGGAAAACGACGCGTCATCCAGTACTTCCTGTACCCGCTTCTCCGTTATCTGGACGAAGGATTCCGCGAGCCGTAAGTCGCGTCGCAAACGCCGCATGGTAACCATCAGGTCGCTCACCTTTGGCGAACTACCGTAATCGTGGTAGCTCCCTGAGCGATGCTGGTTGACTTTGACGGTTGTAGCGGTTGTTCGGGCCAACACCCGTCGTTACAGATATCAAAATCCGATTATTCGTTATTTTCCTTGCCGTCACGTCGATAACGGCTAACAGGCTGACGGCCTGGTCTATTCGATCGGTTTTGCTGTTGGCAAAAATCGCATTCCCACGGAGGCCAACGCGTGAAACCGCCTCGTAAACTGATTCGGATTGTCGCGACCACGCTTGTGGTGGTAGGTTTCGGTTACCCCATCGGTCGTCAAATGGTCCGCTGGGCCAGCCATGACGCTGTGCCATTGCGGTTGGTTGCGCCGCTGCCGGATATCCCGCCAGCGGGAGCATCGGCCCTTGCCTGCCGAGGCGATTCCGGTGGCGACCAGCACCTGGGAAATGCTGAAAAAATTGACTCCGCCATTGCGTTGGTTGCGTACTTTCAGAGCGATTCTGAACCACGATCCGGGTCGGAATCGGAACAGGAATCGCCGGCAGAATTCAGGTTCAGCAACCTGCCAGCACTTCCGCCGCACCACGACCCTGGCGTTAGTCGGGTGGCCATCATGCCCTTTCCTGTCGACTGCGATTTGGTATCGCATGACTACCATGTCATCCAGTTGTTACCTCCGCTTGAGGGTCGAGCATCCCATGTCATGAAAAATCGGCAGCCTCCGGCAGCGTTGGAAACGCGAATTGGCCGGCAGGCGCGGCCCGACGGGGGGGATTTCGAATTTTCGCAACTGCCGGTTCCTCAGACAGTTTCGACCCGTTTGCCGGTAGCCCGGTTCATTGTCTCGAAACGGGATGGACGGACGCCAGCTAATCCTGCTTCGGGCAAGTCCGTCGAACCGAATAATCAGTTTGCAGCAGGCGCATCGGCTGAAAAGCGGAGCAGGCAACGGCCAAACCCGGTGACTCGCCAGGCAACTGACGATGGAATGTTGGATCGGTCAGCAGCGAAAATCAGGTTGATCGAATGACGGGAAGTTTGTCGGTTCCGCGATCGGAACGAGATTCGTGCACGTTGGTTTGACCGTTTCATGCCGCGGGACCAGGTGATCGACTGTCAGATGAATCGCCATCAGATGATGGCAAAGAAAAAGGTGCCAGTCGGAGAATGATCCGCCTGGCACCTTCCTGATTTGATGAAGTAGATCGTAAGCCGGGTTCTGTACACGCCAAAGCGTGTGGTGATCATTTATCCAGGCCGTACATTGCTGTACGGCTCGAGCAGTCTACCCGAAAGTCAGACGCGACGGACCGCCGCTCCTTTCTGCTTGACCTTGCTCCAGATGGGGTTTACCAAGCCGCCAGAGTCACCCCTGGCACTGGTGAGCTCTTACCTCACCGTTTCACCCTTGCCATTCCGAACGAATCGGAATTCGGCGGTTTACTTTCTGTGGCACTTTCCCTGATCTCACGACCGGTCGGCGTTACCGACCATCCTGTCCTGTGGAGCCCGGACTTTCCTCCCGCGAACAATCGCCAGCGATCACCTGATCTGCTTCGCCCTTTATTCTAACGGATGCCGAGCGAAAAACGAAGTTCACGCGCGATCTACAATTCGCCGAAAACCGAATTTGCGATCTTGTCCAAGGGTGATTGCGGCTTCGAGCGGACGATGATCCGATCATTGGGGTGCAGGGCATAGTCTTGTTCGTATTTCACTCGTTTTTTCTTGTTGAATTCGACCGGCAACTTGAGCGTGCCGCCGTTGGGAAGTTGCCGATACACGTCGACTTCGGGAGCGCGAACGAGTTTGGAGGCGTTGGACAGATCCAATGCCTCCTGGATGGTAATGGGTGCCTCGATCACACCGCGATAGACCTTTGGCTTGGAGAATAGCGGATGCATCTCGACAAAAAATTCGGGCGGGTTTTCCGATGCCTGTGATTCTGGTGCAATAGCATCTCGGTCACCCAACGTCGGCAGGCTGGCGCAACCGGACAATCCGGCTGTGACAACAACCCACAACACAATCGCTGGTGTCTTAAAGTAAACAGTCATCATTATCTCACATCGCATGCCAGAATCGGCTGGTTTCTACTCGAACTTATCGAGCCCACATTTTCCGCATCGACATCCTAACCGTTAAACTTTAACTTTCGATCGAATCGTGACTGCTGTCTTGGAAAATGCTTGCGAATTGCTGTTATCGCTGAATGGTGGGGCCGACGGTCAATTGGCAGACAGTACAGGAAAATGATGTCAAACTGGAATGGGAAAACGGTAGTCGTGGCGGGTGGTTCCCGAGGGCTGGGACTGGAGATCGCCAAGGCGTTCCATCGACGTGGAGCAGGAGTTACCGTTCTGGGGCGAAATGTAGCGGATATTCAGGTCGCGGTTGCAGCGCTGAACCGGCGGCGAGCCGACAGCGCGAGGGGGATCAGTGTTGATTTGTGCGACGAGCAGGATCGCAAGCGGGTGCTCGGAGAAATTCTTGCACGGCCGGATTCGGTGGATGTGTGGGTGAACGCGGTGGGGCAGTCGACACGCGCGGAATTTCAACAGGTAACGATGGCAGATTATCGCCAACTGATGGAACAGAATTTTTTTGTGAGCGTGGGCTGTTCGCTGGAAGTTCTGCCGCGACTGCAGGAAAGCAATGGACACCTGGTCCAGATCGGTTCGCTGGCGGCCAAGACCGCTTGGCCGTTCCTGGCACCCTACGTTACCAGCAAACACGCCTTGGCCGGATTTGCCCACCAGCTTCGGATTGAAGGTCCTGCCAACGTCCACTTCCTGTTTGTCTGTCCCGGCCCCATCCAATCGATGCGGCAAACCGAGCGTTATGCAGATCAGACGGTTGATTTGCCCGCCGCAGCTCACAAACCAGGTGCCGGTGCTCCCGTCAGGGCGATTGACGCCGCCTGGCTGTCGGACAAAATCGTAATTGCCTGCCAAAAACGAACGGCAGAATTGATTGTCCCTGTGAAGAGTCGACTGCTGTTTTCCATCCTGCAGCTTTGGCCCTCGATCGGCGATCGATTGATTCGCAGATTCTGCAAGTAAATCGTTCGGCGATCAGATCGTTATCAATCTCAAACACAAACGAGACCATGGCTGAATTTTCCGATATCCCGCCGATTGGCTACGAAGGCCCTGATTCCGACAATCCGTTTGCCTTTCGCTGGTACAACCCCGACGAAATCGTGGAAGGCAAGGCGATGCGAGACCATTTGAGATTCAGCGTGGTCTATTGGCATACGTTTCGTGCAACGGGAGCGGACCCGTTTGGAGCTCCCACGATGCAACGGCTGTGGGATGATGGCTCCGATTCGTTGGGGAATGCCAAACGCCGGGTCGGTGTCGCGTTTGAGTTTTTCGAACGACTGGGAGCACCCTATTTCGCCTTTCATGATCGGGACGTGGCGCCCGAAGGCTGCAATCTGAGTGAAACGGAGGCCAACCTGGACAGCGTGATTGATGTGATCGAAGAAGAGCAGCAGCGTACTGGCGTTAAACTTCTGTGGGGAACCGCGAATCTGTTTTCCCACCCTCGCTACATGCATGGGGCGGCGACGAATCCGGATGCGGTTGTGTTCGCACACGCGGCCGCGCAGGTCAAGAAGGCCATGGAGGTAACGAAACGATTGGGCGGTGAGAATTATGTCTTCTGGGGTGGACGGGAAGGCTATCAGACGCTGCTCAACACCGAAATGGGGCGGGAACTGGATCACCTGGGAAAATTCCTGCACATGGCCGTCGAACATGCCCGTCAAATTGGTTTCAGGGGAACGATGCTGATTGAACCGAAACCGTGTGAACCCACCAAACATCAATACGATAGCGACGCCGCGGCCTGTATCAACTTTTTACGCGCCTACGAGTTGATCGATCATTTCAAATTGAATCTGGAAACCAATCACGCGACGTTGGCTGGCCATTCGATGATGCACGAATTGGAATACGCGGGTGCGCAGGACTGCCTGGGCAGCATCGACGCCAACACGGGTGATCTGTTACTGGGGTGGGATACGGATCAGTTCCCGACAAACATCTACCTCACGACGGAGTGCATGTTGAGCATTCTGAAGTTCGGAGGATTGGGCTCCGGTGGTGTGAACTTCGATGCCAAGGTTCGGCGCGAGAGTATCGAGCCAGCCGACCTGTTTCTTGCCCATATTGGTGGGATGGATGCGTTTGCCCGCGGCTTGAAAATCGCTGCCGCCATCCGTGCCGAAGGCGGGTTGTCCGATTTCGTCAGTGAACGCTATGCCAGTTGGGATAGCGGTCTGGGGCAGGAGATTGAAAATGGCCAACACAGCTTCCAAACGCTGGCCCAATACCTGCGGGAAGCCGAGATTCTCCCGACAGCCAGGAGTGGTCGCCAGGAGTTTCTGGAGAATTACATCAATCGCTTCATTTGATCGGAACAGGTCACCAGCGGCTTGGGAACGCCGCGCTTCAGCTGGCGGTGTGGTTTTCGTACGTGATGCCTGAGAAGTAGTTGGTGCAGGCGAGGTCAATAATTTCTCGATTGACCGTCCATTGTTTGCCGTGAAATTCACAGAAATCACGGGCCTGCAACAGCAGATCTTCTACGTGGCAGAATCGGAACGGTCGACCGGGACGTTTGTAATGGTGTTCTACCAGATAGTCCAATACATCGGGTTCGGTCCGCACGCTGTGCTTGCTGGCCAGCAGGTTGAACAACTGGCGGTACTGGACTTCCGTGGGATCAAGGACTTCTATCTTGTAGGGGATCCGCCTGAGAAAGGCCTCGTCACACAGACTTTGAGGGGGCAGATTGGTGGAGAAAATCAACAGTTGATCAAAAGGTATCTGGACCTGGCGACCGCCCGGCAGGTTGATGAAATCGTGGCTGGCTTCCATGGGAATGATCCAGCGATTCAGTAGTTCACTGGTACTGATCTGCTGGCGGCCGAAATCATCTACAACCAGGCATCCGCAATTACTCTTCAAATGGATGGGCGCTTCGATGATGCCGGTAACATCATTGAGACGGGCTTCCAGCATCTTCAACGTCAATTCGCCGCCGACCACGATGCAGGGACGTTCGATTCGAATCCACCGCTCGTCGATTTCAGTGTTTCGCGTCAACCCATCGGTTGCGGGCAGCGGCATTTCGATGTGCACCGTGGGATCGAATAGCCGGATAATGTCAGCACCCACACAGATGCTGCGCGGGATCCAGATCACGTTTCCAACGCAATGAATGGCGCGCCGCGCCATCGTCGACTTGCCGTTCCCTGGCGGTCCGTACAGAAACATGCTGCGACCAGAATTGATGGCCTGCCCCATTTGGCTGACCAGCGTGCGGGAGGTGACCAAACCCTGGAGCGCGTGGGCGACATCATCGAAGCGGGGCCGCGAGTTCCGAACCGATTGCCGGCGAACGGCATTTCGGTAATCCGGCAGGCTGACCGGCGCGGCACCGCAATACGATGACCTTTCCATGTGCAACTTCGCCTGTTCCATCCCCTTCGGGCTCAGCTCAAAAACATAGTCTCCTACCACGGAAGCCGATTTGATCGACACCAGTAAATCGGATTTTAATTCGGTCAATAGCGGCTCGACCACGTCAAACGGAAGTTTCACCTGATCAGCGATCTGCCTTCCCGATTGCGGACCGTGCAGAAACAGAAAGCGGAGCAGCAGCGGGCTCATTTCATTGGAAGACAGACCGGCCTGTCGCAATGTTTGTGGCCGTAGAGGAACGAATTCGTCGTTGGGCAGTCCGGACACACCAGCTGGGAAGCTGCCGCCGTCGTTGGTCGAAGCCGCGACGGTCGGAGTGGCCGCCAGCGATGCGGTGACATCAATCGTACCAAATCCATGGTCAGTTGGTTGAGTGTTCATGCGGCTTTCCTGCTCAATCGTGGTTTGGTTTTGCCATGTACTGGCACTCCTGCTTCATCGTCAATTCATCGCTGCCGTTGTTCCCGTGGAAATAAACCCAACAAATACGGACTACCTGGAAAAATCGGCAACCGGATCGTTGCCGGTAAGCTACGTTTTTCCATCCGGCCGACGGCAGGCCAGCGCGTCAAATTTGATTCAATCGTCATGATCCACGTAAGACATCTGACCAAGATTTACCAGGACCTGCAGACGGACGAATTCGTTGCCCTGGACGGAGTCAGCTTCGATGCCATGCCCGGTCAGATATTTGGTCTGCTGGGTCCCAATGGCGCCGGCAAAACGACGGCGCTACGCATTCTCAGTACGGTCTTGAAACCGACGGCCGGTACGGCCCAGATTAACGGCTTTGACATCCTGCAGTCGCCAGAAATGGTGCGGCACCAGATCGGATTTGTTTCGACCAACACCGCGATCTACGATCGGATGACGGCCTGGGAACTGGTTCGCTTCTTCGGACAGTTGTACGCGATGGATGAGGAGGATTTGCAAATCCGGATGGAAACAGTCTTTGAGCGATTCCAGATGAACGACATTCGCAATCTGCTGGGCAGCAAGATGTCGACCGGGATGAAACAGAAAGTCTCGATTGCCCGGGCCATCATTCATGATCCCGCCGTTCTGATTTTCGATGAAGCCACCTCCGGGCTTGATATCCTGGTGGCCCGGGAGGTGCTCAATACGATAGAGTTGCTGCGCGACCACGGTAAGTGCATTCTGTTTTCCTCCCATATCATGTCCGAGGTAGGACGCCTGTGCGACCGAGTGGCCATCTTGCATCGAGGCCGGATGTTGGCCAACGGAACGCCTGAGGAACTGTCGCGAAAACACGACGAACCGGATCTGGAAGAGCTGTTTTATCAGCTGATTTCCCGCTCCGAACTGGAAATGCACGCCCAGTCCAGTCCGATCTGAAAGCGGCCCAATAATGAAATGGCGAAACGTAAATCTGATTTGGTGCCGTGAGCTGAAGGATCAGCTGCGAGATCGGCGAACCCTGTTCACGGTGCTGGTGTTGCCCCTGTTGTTGTATCCGTTGCTGGGCATGGCCTTGTTGCAGGTTGCCCAGTTTTCCAAACAGGATCCAATCCGCATCTGGATCGTGGGCGCGGAACATTTGCCCGCGTCGCCCCCTTTGATCATCGATGGACAGATTAATTCGGAACTGATCGCGCAGCAGAAATCTCCACCCATGGACCTGGTTTTCGATGGCGACGACCAGGATATGCTGAAGCTGGTCGATCAAATTACCAACTCGGATCGGTTTCAGCATGGCAAGGTGCTGCTGGAACAGTTTGTTCGCGAGGAATTGGCGGCCCGTCAGGCGGATCTGGCCGTCATCATTTGGCAACGACCGACCACCTCCAATTCGGCGTCCACTCTGCCACTGCCAAGGATCGAGTTGTTCCACGACTCGGCTCGGGACAAATCCAGTATTGCATCGCGGAAATTCAACTCGATTCTGGAGCGATTTCGACAACAGTGGACGGCTCAGTTTCTGTCGTTCCATCAGATCGATGCATCACTGCTGAATTCGTTTCATATCACCAATTCAGACGTTGCTGATTCTAATTTGAAGAAGGCTGCCACCTGGTCAAAGATACTGCCCTTTATCGTCATGATCTGGTCGCTGACCGGAGCCTTCTATCCGGCTGTGGACCTGTGCGCCGGCGAGAAGGAGCGAGGGACGTTTGAAACGCTGTTAAGCAGCCCTGCGCTGCGGAACGAAATCGCCATCGGTAAACTCCTGACCGTTATCACGTTCAGCATGGTGACCTCCCTGTTGAATCTGCTGAGCATGGGGTTTACCGGAATCTTCGTGATGTCGCGGTTGGGTGCCCAGATGGGACAAGGGGGATCGTTTGCACCTTTGGGCTTGCCACCCATCAGTTCCCTGTTTTGGCTGGTCTTGGCCTTGATTCCCATTTCTGCCCTGTTTAGCGCCGTAGCGCTGGCGGCGGCTTCCTTTGCCAAGAGTAGCAAGGAGGGCCAATATTACCTGGTGCCTTTGATGATGATCTCCATGCCGCTGATGATGCTGCCCATGATGCCGGCAGCCAAGCTCGACCTGGGATCAAGTCTGATTCCGGTCAGCGGATTGATGTTGATGTTGCGCGGCTTGATCGAGGGGCAACATGAGGCCGTGCTCAAATACTTTGGACCGGTCGTGGCCGTGACCCTGATCTGTTGCTGGTTGGCCATCCGCTGGGTGGTCGTTCAATTCAGTCGCGAGTCGGTTATCTTCCGCCCCAGTGAACGATTCAGCGTGAATATCTGGCTGAAGCAGGTCATGCGCGAACGGGCGGATTTGCCTCTGGCGGGGCAAGCGATCTTGTGTGGCGTGGTCATACTGGTCGTCAAGTTTTTCATGGGGTTGGGTGTCGTGGCTCCGGAAAGCTGGCTGCACTTTGCCAAACAAACACTGATTGTGCTGGTGGCTGCGGTCGCCATGCCCGCGGTGTTGATGGCGATGTTCCTGACACGCAATCCGTTGAAGAGTCTGAAGCTTTCGACCTGTCGAATTCCTGTTGCCTGTGCCGCTATTCTGGCGGCCATCTTCCTGCATCCCTGCATGACATGGCTCACGAATCTGGTCCTGGCAATCTACCCGCCTACCGGTGATCTGGAGGGGATTCAGCATATGATGAGCGCCGTGTTGGCCGATGCACCCGGCTTCTGGGCCATTCTGCTGATCCTGGCGGTCGCGCCGGCCGTGGCCGAAGAACTGGCATTCCGCGGGTTCATTCTGTCCGGCCTGCAATCGCTACGGAACAACATCAAGGCCGTGATCATTTCCAGTATCCTGTTCGGAGCGGCTCACACGATCTTACAGCAATCGATCGTGACCTTTTTCATTGGCTGTATCCTGGGATTTATTGCGGTTCGGACCAGGAGTCTGATTCCCTGCATGCTGTATCATGCGACCCACAATGGTCTGTCCATTTCGATTTCGATGTTGGAGCCAGCCGTCATGTCCCGATATCCGTTGTTGCAGATATTCTTCCAGCCAACAGAATCCGGCGGGTTCGAGTACGCTCTGATGCCAGCGCTCGATGATGACGTTGGCTGGTCTGTCGTTGATCGGCTGGTTCTGGCGCTATCGCAAGCCGGTTGAGCCACAACCGCGTGAGATCAATCCTTTATCGCGGTGGTTACGGATCGCATGGCTGCGGCGGAGCAAGATGAAGTAGGGCGGTGCCAGGGCTGAATGGTCAACAGAAGCCACAGTAACCGGCGATCGTCAACGATATTCGAGGTCGGGTTGGCTCACGAGGATTCGTCCTTGTCCAGGTCTTTCCACTTCATCGCACGTTGCATGGGTTCAATTCGCAGAACGACTTCGCCATTTTGGAAGATTCGCACCGTGCCACTGGACTGGCTGACGATGACCGCAATGGCCTTCGAGTTCTTGCTGATCGCTGCCCCGGCGAAGTGACGTGATCCCAACCCCGTGGTCATCGTCAATTCCACCGGCGAAGTATCAATGATCCGGCGCAGGACTCAACGGTCCCGTCAGCGGAGACGACAAACATCCCGTCCAGTTGCGCCAGTTCCTTGATGCCTTCACGAACCTTCGGATCCGTCAGATTGCGATCCTTGCGGTTGTAACCTTTCATGGCGTCAAATCCGCCCGGTCGACTCTCCTCCATGACGCGGCGATGATCGCCCACAACAAACATCGTGCCCACCGGCTTTCCTTCGCGGCCTTCCTTGCCGATTTCGACCGCCAGGTCGACGACGATTTTCAGCGTCTCCAGAGGAACTTTGGTTTCCAACTTGCGCAAATCCCGGGCGGTCAAACGGACCAGACGTTCCGTCAACTTGAGCACGCTCATCGTGTCAAGATTCTCGGCGTCAAAGCTGCTGTAGACCGCAATTACTGTGGAGCCTGAAGCGACATGTTCGGAAGCGACGCTTTCCAGTACCGCCTGCGTCAGACGATCCTGTACCGAGGATTCAGGCAGGTCCAGTTCGATCGTGGCAATCTCGGCGTCCAACGCGTCCTGTACGGTATCCGTCGTGGCCGATGCGACCAGGATCCGCATGCCGGCCGAATCGCCCTTTTTTTTCAATTGCGACCAGTCGAAAGAACGATCCAACAGAAGCAACACGGCCTCCGCATCGGTCGCTTTTGCCAATTTCAGCGAGGCATCGACCAGTGTGAAAAAGGTCTTTTCTTTGTTGCGGACCACCATCTATTCCGACTGGCATCCTTCATCAGCGTGGCATAAAAATCAACAACGACCCGGTGATTCGGCCCATGCGACGTCAAGGGCCAAGCCGTGACGACAATCTATGGTTTTATTTTGAAGATGACAAGCAGACAGGGATCATCGATGCGTTGAAGCCTTTAACGTGGCTCAATGGAATCCGAAGGCTTGCTGGCAACACGCGTGTCGTTCCGATTGGAAATAAAGGACTGCCAGGCACTGACGTTGGCGCCAAAATTTTCGCCCGTGACCAGGGTAAGTGATTCGGTTGCCCGGTATTGGACAGCCGGATTGGAGTCGGCCAGCGCCAAAGACAAAGCGTTCAGGGCGTCATCTCCCGGAAAACTGCCCAGTGCCCTTGTAGCAGCCAGTCGCACGTCGACATCGGTATCGTTGCCAAGTATTTCCTGGATCTGTCCGACGGCCGTTTCGGCTGGCAATCGCTGCATCGCACCCACGGCAGCAATACGGACTCGCGAATCGGGAGCCTTGCCCGCCTGTCGCAGTGCTTCCGCTGCCTGGGCACCACTGAGCGTTCCCAACAGATCGACCGCGTGCAGACGGATCAGAAGTACCGGGTCACGTTGGACAATGTCGTTCAGTCTTAGCGCGACCTGTTCCTGCGTTTCCTGATCGCTCTGATTGGCGCTTTCGACCAATGCGTCGAGTTCCCGCTTACGCTCGAACAGCGTATCGGCCAACCGTTCTTCCTCCTCCCACTGTTCCCGAGCCCAGGGGACCAGCGACCCGGTTCTCCACAGCGGACCTTCGGCGCAACCAGCCAGCAGGCAACTAGTTAGCAATAGCAGTAACGGTACACAGGAATTTCGCACGGCACTCGCCCTGAGATTCAGGAATCGAAATGGCGGGACTGTATCAGAGTATGTCGCGATCGAACAAGGCGGAATGGCTGGACAACGGGAGCATGAGCTGCAGCAGCGATTGAGATCGCGATTCGGCCGATTCGTGATTCGCCAGTCTGTAAAATTGCTGTAGTGCATTTTCAATGTTGTTTTGCACGACAATACAAGCTCGCAGCGCAAGCCAGTGCATCCTTCGAGTGGATCTGTCGGTCGGCGGTTGCATCGGGCTGGCACCATGAACATGAATTCTGAAAATGCTGTTCGATGAAAGCTCTCCTGCTGTCAAGTGATTGATTCGGCGACTCCGACCGACAACGCGCAAAGCCAGAAAACGATTCCGATCATGGATAATGCATGGTCATCAACCGGCCAGATTGAGGCCTTCGCGCATAAAAAAAGGCACCTTCGGAGGATGGAAGGTGCCTAAATGACAGGCCAATTCTTGCGAATTGACTATGTCACTGGAGGTTCGGATGGAGGTCCGCCCGCAGGCTGAGCCTCTATGTTTTTCGTGGCCGGCCGTGCTGGCTGGCTTTCATCGTAGTACTTGCCTCCGTAGCCGTAGCCATAACCGTAGCCATAACCGTAGCCGTTGTAGGCGTAACCGGCCCGGTAGGCCCCATAGGTGTACTGCGAACCGTAACCTGACTGAGCACCCACACCATTGACCACAAGGCCGACGATGTTAGCACCCAGGTTACGCAGAATGTCAGTTGCCCGTTCGGCACTGATCTTGACATTCTTCTTGATCCGCAGCGTCAGTACCACTCCATCAACCCGGGCAGCGACCGGGCAGGGGTCGGTAACGGCCAACAGAGGGGGCGTGTCGATGATAACAAAATCAAACTGTTCCCGCAGTTCTTCGATCAGGTCCTTGACCTGCGGCGAAGTACTCAATTCGGCCGGATTATTTGGTTTCGCTCCACAAGGCATGATGTACAGCTGCTCGACTTCTTCACAATCGAACACGACATCCTGCCATTGCGTTTGCCCACTCAAGATCGTAGCGAATCCTTCCTTGGAGTTGATTCCAAAGGTGATGCCCTGTCGCGGCCGACGCATATCGGCATCCACCAGCAGGACTTTCTTACCCGATTGAGCGATCGAGACCGCCAGATTGGCCGCCATGGTCGATTTACCATCACCCGGCGTCGGGCTGGTTACCTGAATGACGGAACTCTGCGTTCCCTTGGTATTGAAGAACAATGCCGTTCGCACCGCCCGGAAGGCCTCAGATGACTGAGACTTTGGTCGATGATAGGTGCAGATGATGGGGTCGATCAGCGAATTTTCGACAAGATATCGTTTGCTCTGGCTGATCACCGGAATATGCCCGATCAGCGGCAAACTCAGTTGCTTCATAATCTCGTCGGGGTTATGGAACGTCTTGTCAGCCAGGTCAACCAGGCAGCCCAGACCGAATCCGCCCAGCAGGCCCAACAATCCGCCGATGCCCAGTGATACTGGTAAAATCGGCCACACCTGTTCGCCTACACGAGCATTCATCAGGTTATCGAAATAGAAGCCCTGTTGAGGTTTGTTGGCGTCCAGTCCTTCTGGAGCGATTTCGACAACCTTTTGGCGAGACACTTCCAACATCTTGCTGATTTCGTCGCGTTGCCCTTCTTTGTCGCTGATCAAGTTGTTTAGTCGTTGATACTCCGATGCCTTGGCATAATGATCTTCATACTTCTTGTGAGCTCCCTCCAGATTGACCATCAGATCGTTAATCTGAGTCTGAAGCAGCGCGGACATCCTTTGAAGAACGACATCGTCACCTTCATCCAGGTCGATTCCAGCGTTGGCTGACTCGCTGAACTGCTGCCACATCTGGACCTGAGTTCGAAGTCCTTGAACGAGAGGATGACTCGGGCCGTATCGAAGCAATGCAGTCTGAAACTGGATATTCGCCTGCATCACCTGCTGTTCGGTAACGAAGCCCGCGCGAACCATCTGTTCACTGCCACCGCCTTCGATGATTTTTCTTTCCTGACGTAAATTCCAGACCATGTCTTCCACGGACTTCGGTCCGCCGGCAAGCGCCGCATCCACGCGTTCCTTTTCAACAATCAACTCCTTCAGAGCCGCCTGATACGATTCAATATCCGTAAACAATTGCACCAACGCCAATTCGTGGATCGTGGCACCGTTCTTGACGGCTGGATCCGTAACCTGTTGCCGCAATGCTTCAATTTCCTGCAGCACTTGATCGTATTGGGTCTTGAATACCAGTTCAGTACTCTTCAGGACCTGAATATATTCGTCGGTCTCGTTGTCATATTTGTCGTTTAGGGCGTCGCGGTATGACTTGACCACGTTATTAAGAATCGTTGCAGAATCCTGCGGATTGGTAGAATGGTAAGTTAGTTCATAAATCAGTGGATCCTCCCGGTCCGGCATGATCTCCAGATCTTGCAGTACCAGCTCTATCACCTCTTCCTTCGCCAAATCGACGAAGGAATCCAGCACAAACAGATTGTTCTTTTCCAGACACTGCTCAACCATGTTGTACTGGGCAATCTGACGGTCGTGGCGGATATTGAACTGCTCCGAATCGGGTAGCATCAGATCCATGCGATCAAACCGCAGAGCAACGGGGTCCTTTGGTTCGATTCGAATCGTTGCGGTGCTTTCATAAATTACGTCCGCCTGGGCGTTGTACAGCGCACCCAGAATGACACCGGTCAGCAAACCGAGGAAAATGAGCCATTTCCGTCGATTGACGACACCCCAGAAATCGAAGTTGCTGGATTCCTCTTCACCGCCCAAATTCGCCAGAACAAATGGCGTCGAATTAGCAAGTTGGTTTGGTGGTACCTGAGAACTAGGTAGATTTTCCACGGTTTCCTCCAAAAGTCGCAAAACAATGTTACTTAAACCGAGCCCCGCGAGCGTGAACGGGAGTCCAAGAGGGGGCGAGAGAAACGTTACTCCAGTGACGTTTACGAATTTCAATATAACTACGCGGCTTCGATACTCAAGATTCTAAATCGTTTAGTTTTCTTTCTTTTGTCTCCACAGGCCGACTATTCTTCCCAGGTTGTGCAGCCGTTGGTACCGGACATTTAGTCAATCCAAATGAAAGCGATTTCTGCCGTCATTTTCGCCCTCTGACCCGGTAAATCGGGTATTGACGCCTGGCTTGTCTCGATTTTTCAACCGCCTCTGTAAAAGCTCGATGGGCATTGATACATTCGAGTTCATGAAAAAAACCCCCATGATGCAGCAGTATGATCGAGCCAAACGCGAATGCGGTGATGCTTTGCTGCTTTTTCGCATGGGTGACTTCTACGAGCTGTTTTACGAAGACGCGGAGACGGCTTCCAAAGCGCTTAGTTTGACGCTGACCAGTCGCGATAAAAGCGCAAATGCCGTCGCCATGGCCGGTTTCCCTCACCACCAACTGGATGGCTACCTGAACAAGTTGATCAAGCAGGGGTTCCGCGTCGCGGTCTGTGAGCAGGTCGAAGACCCCCAATCGGCCAAGGGATTGGTCAAACGGGAAATCAGTCAAATCGTATCGCCAGGTACGGTCACCGACGCCGCTCTGTTGGAGCCGACGCAATGCAATTATCTGGCCGCGATCGTCCGTCCCCCATCCAAGGGCAAGTCCGACCAGTTCGGACTCTCCTGGTTGGATATTTCCACGGGGCAGTTCTTCCTGGCCCAGGTCGACCGACCATCGCTGGTTGATTTATTGGCGCGTTTGCAGATCAGTGAAATTCTGGTTGACGAATCCGAACAGGATGCGCTGCAATCCCTGTGCGAAGGAACACGGATTACCAGCCGTCCTTCCTGGACGTTTGGAAGAGAACAGGCGTGGAACCTGTTGGCCTCCACCTTGGCCGTAGCGGCACTGGACGGGTTTGGCATCGAAAACAGCGATACGGAAGCGATTCGAGCGGCCGGCGGCGTGCTGCAGTATGTCCAGGAGTCCCAGCCCAACGCGCTAACGCACATTGACAGTATCGAAAAATATCGCTCCAGCGCTCACGTCGAAATCGATCAGGCGACTTGGCGCACGCTGGAAATCAGTCAGACAATTCGTACCGCTGATCAGCAGGGTTCGCTGTTTGGCGTGATCAACCGTTGCGTAACACCCATGGGAGCCCGGCTGCTTGGTCTCTGGTTGACATCTCCCTTACGAGACCATGAAAAGATACACAAGCGGCAGGAGGCCGTCGCCGAATTGGTGAATCACAGCACACTGCGGAACGATCTCCGCGACCAGCTGAATCAGGTATTTGATCTGCAACGCTTGATCGCACGCGTCTCCAGTGGTCGCAGTTCGCCCCGCGAACTGCTCAACATCGCCAAGACTCTGGCGACGGTTCCGCTGCTGAAGGCCAAACTGGCGGGTCGCCGCAGCGAGCAGTTGCAACAACTGGAAGCCGATCTGGATTTGTGCGCAGATTTGCGGTCGGAGTTGGAACGGGCGTTGATCGACCCCTGTCCGGCCCACCTCCGGGATGGCGGTTTCATTCGAGACGGCTTCGATGGCCGACTGGATGAGTTGCGGAAGTTGGCCCGGGGCGGAAAGCAGTGGATCGCCAATTACCAACGCACCATTTGTGAGCAGACCGGTATTCCCAGCTTGAAGGTCGGCTTCAACAAGGTCTTCGGATACTATCTGGAAGTCACTCACACCCATGCGAACAAGGTACCCGCCAAATTTATCCGCAAGCAGACGTTAAAGAACGCCGAACGTTACATCACGCCAGAGTTGAAGGAATACGAAGAAAAGGTTCTGACGGCGGATGAACAGGCCGTCGAACGCGAGAACGAGATATTTTCCGCCTTGCGTGAACTGGTTCATTCTCACATCTCCCGCTTGAAATCCAATGCACAGGTCATCGCCGACCTGGATGTGTTGTCCGGGCTGGGGCAACTGGCTGCCCTTCACGGCTATTGCCGACCGGAGATCAGCCAGGATCAGCATCTGCAGATCATTCAAGGACGCCATCCGGTACTGGACATCCTGGAGCCGACCGGAGCCTTTGTCCCCAACGACACCGTTATCAACGAAGATGCAAGTTTTGTGCATCTGATCACCGGTCCCAATATGGCAGGAAAAAGCACTTACATTCGCCAAGTCGCTTTGATCACGCTGATGGCTCAAATCGGCAGCTTTGTGCCAGCCGAACAAGCACGGATCGGCATCGTCGATCGCATCTATGCCCGGATTGGTGCCAGCGATGAACTTTCCCGCGGCCAGAGTACGTTCATGGTCGAAATGACGGAGACCGCTCGAATTCTGAATACCGCCTCGGCAAGATCCTTGGTGATTCTGGATGAAATCGGGCGAGGCACCAGCACGTACGATGGCGTGTCGCTGGCCTGGTCCATTGTTGAATACATTCATGACCATATCGGCTGTCGGACGTTGTTTGCCACGCATTATCATGAACTGACCGAACTCGAATCCACCCTGTCGGGAGTTAAGAATTACAACGTGTCGGTCAGGGAATGGCAGGAGAAAATTGTCTTTCTCCACAAGATCGTGGCCGGTGCGGCGGACCAGAGTTACGGGATCCATGTGGCCCGCCTGGCAGGCATTCCCGATTGGGTCAATCGGCGCGCCCAGCAAATTCTAACGCGACTGGAATCGGATGAGCGGCAGGAGCAACAGCCGATCGGCGATTTGGCAACCAGCTCGGAGCGCAGCGAGTATCAACTGACTCTGTTTGAAGTCGTTGACCACCCGTTGATTGAGAAGATCCGCAGCCTGGATGCCAACCACGTATCGCCCATGAAAGCGCTGGAGATGCTGCACCAGTGGAAGTCGGATATTGAGGCAGTCGATTAGATCGTTTGACGGCTGCATCGCCATCCTGATCAGGTGGTCAGCGACCCGCCGTTTCAGCGTTCAATCGAAAATCATTCCGGGTTGTCCACCTGGGATTCGTCTGTCGATACGATCACAGGATCGCCAATCCGGTAGACCACGTAGGTCCGTCGTTCATCCGGCTCGGTCGGGTATATCCGGCGTAGCCCCACACGATCAAATTGAGATGACGCCTCTGCCGCATCTTCGAGTGATTGAGGAATGATCAGGTGGGTGGCCGATAATGCACTGACGATTTCGTGGCGTCGCTGCCTGGGCAAACTCAGGAAGCCGGAAGGCAAGACATTCTCTATTTCGCGAAGCTTGTTGAATCTTCGATGCCACTGGACGATCCCCTGAGCGTCCTGGGGTATATCCTTCCAGCAGACAGCCTCCGCGCGATGGGCGTACCATTTAAACGTCTGCTGCGATAAGGGCGTAATAAATACGGCATCTTTTGGCGTGTTCTCCCGAATCCAGTTACAAGCCTTCTGCCAGTTTTCTGCCGTTTCAAGTGTTCGTTTTGCATCATCCGGGTAATTCGGCAGCGCCGCGACGTCCGCCGGGGCACGGCTATCGTGATGTCGTTGCTGAATAAACAGACCGGTGGCAATGACCAGCAACGCCGCACAGGCCACGGTCATCCTTCGTCGTCGCGGATCGGGTGAACGGATCAAGCCTGTCGCCAGTTTGCCAACCATCAAAGCCAGGCAGAACGGGACGGCGAAATCCGAGAAACGAAACCAGTAGAACCTCAGCAGCGAATCGGCCAGGTAGGTGCCGCTCGAACCCGATTCCGCGATGGCACTTAACAACAGTCCCGCAAACGAAATCAACAGGCTGCCAATGACAAACCACTGCAGTCTTCGAAATCCAATATCCCAGGGTAAGAGCCGCATCAGTGTCCACCAGATGCAGACCGCCACGGCAAAACGGGCGACGGCCGTCGTCGGAAAACCGGCAAAAACCAGGTGGTGCGCCAATCGCTGATGGACCTGGATCTGATTCGCCTGGTGTACGACCTCTAACGATGTTCCAAAGTTGGCCAACCACGGTGGCAGACAGCCCACCAACATCAACAGCACTGTTACCGCCACGGAGTGGATGGGAAAAAAGGCCGCCCAGTTTCCGGACGACCCGCGAGTGGTTTTTCTCTGCAACTTCCGATAAACCAATTGCGAAAACAGAAAGCAGATCAGCGCCCAGAACCCAATGACTGGGTGAAAGGCGACGGCCAGACCCAGCATGGGCCAGAACCACCGCATCCGCCCGCGAATGAAGCAATCGGTTGACCAGATCACCAGCACGTAGGCAATGCTCTTGGCTTCAAATCCACCCATCACCCATTCCCCGGCCAGGTTGAACCGCAAATTCAATAACACAAACAGGGCGGCGGAAAACGGACTGATGAACTGGCCGATTCCCAGTGCGCGGTTAACGCGAACCCACGCCACCGCGGCGAACAGCCATACGCAGATCCTGCCCAGCCACGCGTACCATGGCAACGACAGGAATAAGGTTGGCCAGCCCGCCACCAGGAAGAAGACCTGGTGGGCGTTGGCCGATTGCAGAAACAGATCGTCGTGGCACCAGTCGGGATTCCAATAGTGTTTGGCCTTGATCAGATAATGCGATTCGTTGACGTCGGGAGGTCGGACAGCCGTCAGGGCCGCCAACACCGAAAACACGACCAGAATTTCAACGGCCGGTAACCATGCGCGGCCGCCGAATTCGCCATTGAGCTTCCAGGTTCGCTCAGGAGCGGATGCCGTGGGCTTCTGATCGGTTGGGTTGTCGATTCGGAAACCGAAGATCTGGGAGATTGTCGCAGGTAGAAAGGTAACCAGAGATGCCATTAAACGAACCACATTTCTCACAATGATTGTCGTATGACTTGGTGGCAAGAGCAACCGTTGGATCTCAGCCGCCGAAAGCGCGGTGGCAAACTACCGATCGCCGTTGTTGGCGCCGTCAGCAGGTGTTGGCCAGGAATCAGGTCCCCAACCAGATGTTGAATATCATCCCGGCGACAGCACCCATGATCACTTATCGCGATTCCAGCACTTGACCGCTCCGGCAACATCCGAATCGAGGATTGCAGCGGCGAGGTGGTTCTGTTGTTTTCTGGACAAATTCTGCTTGGCGTCCAGGCTGAAAAAATGGATTTGGCGAGCTGGCCGGCAGATGGTGGGTTAAACACACGAATAACAAGCCGCAGTGCTTACATGTTGACAAGGCCCTCTACCAGCTTTTGAAAACGGCGGGCTGTCCATAGGCGACCGTCCGGGCTATCGGCGTCGGATGCGGTTGATTCGACGAAGGGTATTACCATAGATATGGAACAGTCGATTCTGGCGTTGCACAATCGGTGTCGATTTGATGATGTATCGCTGGCTGCCGGTGGCAATGATCGGGCCTCGTCCGACAGAGCGGACGTAGGCCGCTGCTTCGGCTTCTGGCGTGAAAACCGGCAGCGCCATCGCGACGACCAAGATCAGCCATGCATGTCGTTTGAACATCGAATTCCTCTTGTTGCCGCTTAAGTGTCAAGCCGTGTTCGCTGTGCCAAGCGGAATGGGACGCGATCACGGAGAGAACTTATCGGAAAGACCTGGTCAAGGTCGTGAATGAATTCGACGACGCATCATTCTTCCTGCCAAACGGAATACAGCGGATCTCGCGATACCGCGCATCGCAACGGGAATCACCACGTCGACCGACAGCAGAGCAGGGGCAGCCGAAGCTGGCCGTCAAACCGTTAACGCTTGGAGAATTGGGTTCCACGACGTGCGCCGTGCAATCCGCATTTTTTCCGCTCTTTCATCCTGGAGTCACGGGTCAGGAAGCCACCATCCCGCAGGGGACCAAAAAACTCGGTGTCATAACTGGACAGCGCTCGGGCCATTCCCATTTTGCAGGCACCGGATTGTCCCGTGCTACCTCCGCCGTTGACCGAAATCCTGACATCAACCGAGTCCCGCGCTTCGACGGCATCCAGGGTATCGGTAACAGCCCGCCTGTCGGCGGCCGTAAGAAAGTAAGCTTCAAGATCTTTTCCATTAACAACGATCTTACCGGATCCGGCCTTGATGCGAACACGAGCAACCGACGATTTCCGTCGTCCAGTACCCATGGCTTCTCCGGTATTCTGATCTTTTTTAATTGCAACCATGATTCTGTCGTTCTAAATCGGTAGGGGGCAAAAGCGACTACCTGGATACGGTCAGTCTGGACTCAAACGGCTGAGGATTTTGAGCCTGATGCGGGTGGTCCACACCCGTATAGATTTTCAATTTGCTCAGCATTTTACGGCCGAGCCGATTCTTGGGAAGCATTCGACGCACCGCATCCCGTAGTACCTGATCCGGCTTTCGGGCAAATCGAGAAGCGGCCGTTTCGGTTCGCAAACCTGGATAGCCCGTATACCAGGTGTAAGTTTTATTTTCCCACTTGGAACCGGTGAACACAAGTTTGTCAACGTTCGTCACGACGACAAAGTCCCCGGAATCGACATGGGGAGTAAATTGAGGCCGGTGCTTACCCATCAAGACGACCGCGATATCGGACGCCAAACGGCCAACGATTTGGCTTTGGGCATCGACGATCCACCAATTCCGCTCGATTTCACCAGGTTTTGCGACGTATGTCTTCGTGCCAGCCACAATGATTTCTCCTATCAAACGATGCCCGGCACCGTCATCAATCAGTCGTTTATTCGTTTGGTTGTCTGCCTTTTCTTCGGCTTTTCAAGAACCACGAAGTTTACTGGTAGGCGAAAGTTCCGGCAAGGGTCAATTTCGACTCGTGCTGCCCGTTCGCCGGATCGGTGGTGGTGCTCGAGCAAGATCGACCAGCAGTTCAGGCTATCCCTCATTGCCCCAAGGTCGCCCAGCCTGATCGGCATAACCGGAAAGATCAATCGGAAATGTCAAATTCGGGTGGGACTTCAGTGAATCCTTACGGATGTGGCAAGACCTGCCGCCGATGACTTCTCTGCCGGTCACGAAATATGGAACCGCTGCGGCAAGCCAATTCACGACTTCCTTCTGTTGCAAAAAAGAGCAATCGGATGACAAACTGCCAGGATCAAATCGAAACAACTTTGCGGCTGTTCAGCAGCGAGAATGAAACCGGTGTTCAGACGGTTGTCAACCAACCCTGGACGCAGCTCGCCCAATTGTCTGATCGGTTCGAAGCCGTGACCGGTTGGAAATTGACGTTCGAGCCAATGAACCGGCATCGAGCCCCCATGAACATCGGTCAACCGCGTCCAAGCTCCGGGCGATTGATCATATCCGATATGTCGGACAAGTTACCCGCCGGAAAGTCCGCCCGGCATCGCGTCATGTGCGACCAGCTGGCAGAGACGCTCAACGATCTGATACAGACCATTCTTGTCGAACGCCGTCGATTATCCGAACTCGAATGGCGTTTGTGCGATGTAGTGCAGATCCCGTTCGACTGGTGGCAGCTGGGCGGCAGGACGGGTTACGACCGCGATCAGCTGGTTTCCTGGTCGATTACAACGGAGGAACGGGTCCGTCTGTTTGCGGCTGGCATGGCGAACGAATGCGAAACCGATGCGGCGCTGGGTGGTGCCATGCTGACCGGCGTCTTCGAGACGCTGTGTCAAATGCCGACGCGAATAAACGACGTCAACACGATACTGCCAACAATTCTGCAGCATTCCCTCTTGTCCAATTCCCGAATGCAGTGGCACGCCACGGTCGAACTGGATCCGATCACGGGAGAATACGCCATCGCTGGACAGCAGGTTGAACGAGGACTTTGTCTGGTTGATGTCCAGTCAAGCACGGTCGTCGATCTGGCGGCTGGGGACCTTCAGGGGACGCTTTTTGCCGGAGAGATTCTGATCGTCGGGATCAAACCACAGCAGCGGTCGGCGATCAGGGAGGCACTCGATCCAGGCGAACCGCTGACCGTATCGGGTTGTCGTGGAATTCTTGAACGGCAATTGGCCGACCAGCCAGCCGTTCTGCTGCATCGAAAATAGGGTTGGCTTCACGTTGCGAATCAGTATCAATTCGGTACACTCTAGGCTGCTTTCAGCGGGTGTGGCGGAATTGGCAGACGCGCATGGTTGAGGGCCATGTTCCCGCAAGGGAGTGGAGGTTCAAATCCTCTCACCCGCACTCTTTAACGCCTGGTATCGGTAGGATTTGAGCTTCCGGATTACGGCTCGCCGGCAACGGACCCTGCTGTCGACTATCGTCTCTGCCGAAGAGCCGATGCGGGGCCAATTCCCATCCGCCTTCTCGCTCTGGATTTGCTTTTTTCTGCTGGCGGCAGGAGCCCATTCCAGCTGACGATTTTCACGAAATTAGATTATGGTATCTTCACAAAAATTACGGTCGCTCAACCCAGTGCGAATGAGCCATGTTAAAGAAATCTGCAGAAGTTGAATTGAATCGGTTCATGGACCGTGTCCGAAAACAGAATCCTGGCGAGCTGGAATTTCATCAGGCCGTTCAGGAAGTCTGCGAAACACTGATTCCCTACACATTGGAACATAAGCAGTATCGCGAGGAAAAAATCCTGGAGAGGTTGGTCGAGCCTGACCGAATGGTCATCTTTCGCGTCTGCTGGGAAGACGATCGTGGCAACGTGCACGTCAATCGGGCCTGGCGAGTGCAGTTCAACAACTCCATCGGACCCTACAAGGGCGGGTTGCGTTTTCATCCAACGGTCACGTTGAGCGTCTTGAAGTTTCTGGGATTTGAACAAATCCTGAAGAACAGTCTGACCGGACTGCCGATGGGGGGTGGTAAGGGAGGTTCCAATTTTGACCCGAAGGGCAAAAGCGATCGCGAGGTGATGCGCTTCTGTCAATCGTTGATGACGGGTCTGTACCATCATATTGGCGAAGATACCGATGTCCCGGCTGGCGACATCGGTGTTGGAGCACGCGAAATCAGCTACCTGTTTGGCCAATACAAACGGTTGGCCAATCGGTTTGTTGGCGTCATCACCGGCAAGGGTCTGTCTTACGGGGGAAGTCTGATTCGAACCGAAGCGACCGGATATGGTTGCGTCTACTTCTGCGAGAACATGTTCAACCAGCAAGACGATTCGATTCGCGGAAAGTCGGTCGCCATTTCGGGATCTGGAAACGTCGCCATCTACGCCATCGAAAAGTGTATTGAAATGGGAGCCAAGGTACTGACACTGTCCGATTCGGGTGGTTTCGTTCACGACCCGGACGGCGTTGATATTGACAAACTTCAATTCATCAAAGAACTGAAAGAGGTGCGGCGGGGCCGCGTCAGTGAATATGCGGACAAGTTTTCCGGCGCCACATTCCATGCGGGGAAACGGCCTTGGGGCGTGCCGTGTGATGTTGCCCTGCCCTGCGCGACACAGAACGAGGTCAGTGGCGATGAAGCGCAAACGTTGCTGGACAACGGCGTGAAGGCGGTCAGCGAAGGTGCCAATATGCCCACCACGCTGGAAGGTGCCTATAAATTCATGGACGCCAAGATTCTTTACGGACCCGCCAAGGCCGCCAACGCCGGGGGTGTGGCCGTAAGTGGGCTGGAACAGAGTCAAAACGCACTGCGATTGTCCTGGACTCGTCTGGAGGTCGACGAGAAGCTGAAGAAAATCATGAAGGATATCCACGACAAGTGTTATTGGGCCGGCCGTGTCGATGACCATTACTCGGACTATGTCAAAGGCGCCAACATTGCCGGATTCGTGAAGGTGGCTGACGCGATGTTGGCCTACGGCGTGAATTGATTCCGCTGGCTGGGCTGGCGAAACTCACGCGGCGGATTGATGTTAACAACGGCGGTTGAAGTCCGGGCCGTCGCCCGGGCGTGAATTGTCAATGCGTTTCGACCCGTGCGTGCAAATGGAGACCTTCCTTCGTGGGATCGCAATAACTTCGGCGGCCGGTCACTGAACGCCGGCGGCAATCGACAGCACAACCTGCAACAGGCAACCGCAGGCTCCCAGCACGAGGGCAATGATGCTGATGATTTTTCCGGCCATCGTCATGCCGTGGCCGCCAGGGTCCATGGCGCCGCGATCCATTTGCCGCAGATCGTTATTGGCCATGATGATGGACGCAATCCCGAGAAATGGACAACAGAGAAGGCTCGAGATTCCGAGCACCAGAATGATCTCGCCGCGGTGACGCGGCAAATGTTGTGGCCCGGGCGAGGAAAAATCAGAGGTGGGTGTGGAATAGGGGTTGGAGTACTCGGGGGTGGAAGACTCGGGTCGTACCTTTGGGGTGCTCCACGGAGAATCGGGAGACGGCTGGAACGCAGCCGCAGGCTCCATCGGATCGCCATCGCTCGTCGGGGGTGTTCCGGGAATGGGGACAATGTTCCCACACTTTGGGCAGCGGGCGTTTTTGCCGGCGTGTTCATCGGCTACTCGCAGCAACGATTGGCAATTTGAACAGACAATTTCGATGGGCATCTGATCCGTCCTTGCGTAAATTCCACGCAACGAGTCTAGTTGGATTGGTGAAGGTTCCGCAATCGCAAGTTCGAATTCCAAGGCTCAGGATTGGCAAGCAATATTGAAATCAAGGCGAAATTACCGGAATCGCAGTTCGATCGGATCCTCCGCGAAGCCGCCGGCATGGCCACGCAACCCCCCGCCGTGTTGCGTCAAAGAGACACGTTTTTCAATGTTCCGCATGGCCGATTGAAACTGCGAGAATTCGATTGCGGTCAAGCGGAATTGATTGCCTATTTTCGCGAGGATCAGGAACAACCTACCCTTTCCAGTTATTCCCGAACGGCGGTGGAAGACCCTCGCGAATTGGAGAGAATGCTCAGCCGGATGTTGGGAGTCCGCGGTGTCGTACAGAAGCGTCGCGATCTGTTTCTGGTGCAGTCCACTCGTATTCATTTGGATACCGTATCCAATCTCGGCAGATTTCTCGAAATCGAAGTTTTGCTTGATGATCCATTCAGCGATCAGGACGGGCAGGCGGCGGCCGAAGCCCTGATGAGCCGACTTGCCATTGACCGGAGGTGGTTGATCTCCCGGGCCTACGTCGACTTGCTCGAATCCCAAATGGGATCGTCCCGCCGCTGAAGCATCGAAAACGATCGTCCCGCCGCTGAAGTATCGAAAACGATCGTCCAGGGCGGCAGGTACCTACGGGTTGGCGGACACGGCTTGGCGGACGAATCGCGGGAGGCATGAACTTGTTCGTGCTGGGGAGTTTCGAAAGTCGACATGCTTGAAATTGTCGTGGGTCATCATTAACCTGTTGACCAAATCAGCGCATGGAGAATTTCCAGAAAGGATCGGTCGTGTTGGATGCGGTAAGCAGGGAGCGGAAGGGATTATTCATCACCATCGACGCCAACATTGGTGCCGGTAAAACCAACGCCTGTCACGCAATCGCATCGGCAGCGACGGCGTCCGGCTGGCCAACCCGGGTGCTGGAAGAACCGACGCATCATCCCAAGTTCAATCATTTCCTCCAGCGCTACTACGACGATCTGCAAACGGGCAGGAATGCCGGCGGGGCCTTTGCCATGCAGATGTTCATGCTTTGCCAACGGTATGAACAACACCGCCTGGCCGTGGAATCCGCCTGGGGCTCGCAGGGGCAGGTGATCGTTCAGGACCGGCCAATTTATGGAGATACGGTCTTCGCCACCACGGCGATGGAGCGCGGTTTCATGACGCCCGAGGAATACCAGTTGTATGTGGATGTCTATCGCAACATGAGTCGCGACGTGATGCCTCCCGATATTTTTGTTTACCTGGATGTTTCTCCGGAAGAGTGTTACGAGCGGATGCACAGCCGCGGCCGACAGCAGGAAGAAGGCGTGCCGCTCGATTATCTGCAACAGCTGTATGACAATTATCAGAAACTGCTGAGTGAAATGCGTCGACGTGGGGTTAAGGTGTTAACGGTCGACTGGAGCGGATTTGGTCCTCCCGTTGAAATTTGGAAGAACATCCAGGCACTGGCGCGCTCCCATGATTCCTGGTATGAACAGCTGACCTTCGGATTGACCAAGGAACCCCGGATCCCGATCGTTCCCGCAGCTGGCAAACCGTGATGCCCTGGCCAACTCCACCGCGGCACTATCGACACGGCACGAGCCGTCGGTAGCTGGTTTGTCGAGACGACACCGCCGTGGTTGTCGCCGCGATTCCGGTAACTTCAGCTAAAAACCGAATGCAAAACCAACCGTGGAGCGGGGCCGGCGGCGGTAAAAACAGCCGGGCGGATAACCTGGGAATGGGTGGCAGCTTTCAATCACCACCGGCGGTCTGGCGACCGGAACTCGAACCGGGTTTGCCAGATAAGGTTGACCGGCGAGCGGCGCGGACTGCAATGCGTGAATTACTCGATCGTCCACGCCCTGGTTCTTCAGCATGATCAGTTGATTGATATCCGGCTGAACGACCGTCCCTTGATTGTGGATCTGGCGAATGATCACATCGCTACTGAGACCACTCTGGGTCATCTGAATGATCTGCTCGGTGGTGATCGCGGACTGTCGCTGTTGATATTCCGACTTTTGAATCTCAGCACGTTGGCGTTCGATATCGCGATCCACGGCGTTACCAGCCACGGCGCCGACCGTGGCACCGGTCAATCCTCCAATCAACGCACCCTCGGCCGACTTGCCTTCTGATGCACCAATGGCGGCTCCCGCAAGGCTGCCGGTCAAACCACCAATGGCGCTCGACTGGGCTGTATTCGGTCCCCAGGACTGACAACCCGCCAGCATGATCAGGCCGCAGATCATCACCGATGCATGGCGGTGGCTGGCTAATGCAGGGCAATGACAAGTGCAATTCATGGTTCCTCATCCTGGATTCGCAGGGCGGAGGATGTTGCCAACAAACACTCGATTCGTCAAGAGCTTTGGCCGCAGGTCGTCGCATTCACTGGCAATCACCACCGATAGCAACCATAATTGCAGCCCGGGTGGGCTGGCGGAAGGAACAGAACGGGTGAGTGGGTGAACAAGGTTCAGGACGTTTCGAAGAAGATCATCCAAAATGTCGAGAAGGTGATCGTCGGCAAACGACAGGCGGTGGTCTATTCTCTGGTGAACTGGTTTTGCGAAGGTCATTTCCTGTTAGAGGATGTGCCGGGTGTGGCCAAGACGATGCTCGCTCGTGCGCTGGCGCAGAGTATGGGATGTCAATTCAAGCGGATTCAGTGCACGCCCGACCTGCTGCCTTCCGATGTTACCGGGACTTCCGTTTTCAATCAGAAAACGACGGAGTTCGAGTTTCGGCAGGGTCCACTGTTTGCCAATATCGTGTTGGCGGATGAAATCAATCGAACGACGCCGCGGACTCAGGCGGCTTTGCTGGAAGCGATGGCCGAAAGTCGAGTGACGATCGATGGCCTGACGCATCAATTGCAGGCGCCCTTCCTGGTGATTGCCACCCAGAATCCTGTCGATCATGAAGGGACGTTCCCGTTGCCCGAAGCTCAGCTCGACCGCTTTCTGATGAAATTCTCCATCGGTTACCCGTCGATGGAGGATGAGTTGATCCTGTTGGAAAAACTGCAACGCGGTCATCCGATTGAAAAATTGCAGCCTGTGGCAACCGCCGGTGAGTTGGTGGACTGTCAGCAACATGTGCGACAGGTGCACGTGGATCCCAAGATTCGCAAGTACATTTTGCAGCTGGTGCATCTGACGCGTCATCACGAACATCTTGCCTTGGGAGGCAGCCCGCGAGCTTCACTGGCCCTGTTTCGAACCGCACAGGCGATGGCCGCCATCCGTGGACGTAATTTCGTGCTGCCCGACGACATCAAGCTGCTGGCCGAACCGGTGCTCTGTCACCGACTGATTTTGCATCCGGAAAGCCGGTTGAGGAAAATCACGACCCGAAACATCGTGGCCAAGTTGCTGGCAGAGATTGCCGTGCCGGTGATTGGCGACGGGTGATGGGACAAACGGACAGCGAATCGCCGATATGATGAAATGGATCGTTGCCACCGTGGCCCTGTTGGTGTTGGCCGTTGTCTTTGATCTTGGCCTGTTGGTCTATGCCGTGTTGGCGCTGGTGGCGATTCTGTCCGTGGCGGGCTACGTGACCGCCTTATGGTCCGGCAGTGTCCGTATTGACCGGAGAATTTCCAGCAACGAAGCCAATGTAGGTGACCGGGTTCATGTTGGGATCGAAATCGAAAACACGTCTCGTTGGCCGATTACCTGGATGCTGGTAGAAGACCTGATTCCTGTCACCGATCGGGTGAGAACGCGTCCGGCATTGACGATTGAGGGTGAGAGCGCGGCGGTGCTGAAGTTCAGCGGAAACCAGAAAATCCGTTTGAGCTACAACGTAACAGCCGGTCGACGCGGCTTTTTTCAGATTGGTCCCACGGTGGTCGAGACCGGTGACATGTTCGGCTTTCACCGCCAATACCGTGTGCTATCGGAGCCATTTTACCTGCTGATCTATCCGCATGTCGTGCCGCTGGGTGGCTATGACATAGCCTCCAAACGGCCCATCGGCGATGTCATCATGACGAATCGCTTGTTTGAGGACCCAACCCGAATTGCCGGAGTTCGCGATTACCAGTTGGGTGACCCGCTTAACCGCATTCATTGGAAAAAGAGTGCCAGTACCGGGAAATTGCAGAGCAAGATATCCGAGCCTTCGGTGCTGGCCGGGGCCACGATCCTGATCGACTTTCACGTCGATTCATTCGATCGCAAACAGGAACCGATCCGCAGCGAATTGGCCGTCACCGCCGCCGCCAGCATCGCTCACGCCTTGATGGAACTGGGGCAACAGGTGGGGTTGGTATCCAACGGACGTGACGCCGCGGACCGGATTCGGGTCGAAGGCTGGGTCGGGGATCACCGGACGCGCGCGGATGCTCGAAGCGCGGCTCAGCCTGACCGGAACGAGCGGTTACGGCCAACCGTGGTGCCGACCAGAAGAGGCGTCGAGCAGTCGATGCGAATCCTGCGGTCGTTGTCCCGTTTGGAGCAAACGGATGGCATGACCTTCGCCGAACTGATACTCGATTCCGCCACCCAGCTACCGCGTGATGCTACCGTGCTGGCGATCCTGACGGACGTTACCATGCAACAGGCGGTTGCTCTGGGCAGCCTGAAAAAACAGGGATACAGCGTCTCCGCCTTGATCAACACGTTTGACGATGAATGGTTTGCCCGCCTTAGCGGACTGTTATTGGCGGAGGGGATTCAAACGGCTCATTTGAAGGAATATGCTTCGATCCCAACCATTTGTGAGAAACAGGCATTGATGAAGTGATGCTATCGGGGGGCGTCGCCAGGCGTGCCAGGGGTTGTTTCATCATCGTAACGCCGGTCCCGAAGAAGCTGGCATGGGTTGCGCCCACCACATGGTCCGGTACGTTGCCCGATGGTGGCTTGTCGTGGTTGGCGTCACGGCTGTACTTCGTAAGTAGCTGTAGCTACAATTCGGCGGTGGTCAGAACGTGTACTGACTGACCGTCAAGCACTGCGAAAGGTTGATCAGCATGGAGCGTCGAGCATTCATCATTGCCATCATTGTCTTGCTCACGGGCTTTCATCCACATCCGATGACGGTGGAGGCCAGGTCATCCATCGAAGGGCCCGAGGATCAATATACGGGCGCCTATCCCATCAAGACGCTGGCGACGGTCGGCATGGTGGCCGACATTGTGCGCAGTGTGGGTGGCCAACACGTGCAAGTGCAACAGATTATGGGCTCGGGCGTCGATCCGCACCTTTACAAGCCGACTCGAGATGATGTGGCCAAGATCATGGGCGCCGACATGGTCTTTTACAGTGGCCTGTTACTTGAAGGCAAGATGTCCGATACGCTGGTCAAGGTCGCCCGCCGGCGGCCGGTTTATGCGGTCACGGAGTTGATCGACAGCCAGTTCCTGTTGGAGCCGGATGACTTTGCCGGGCACCAGGATCCTCATGTCTGGATGGACGTTTCTGCCTGGTCCAAATGTGTCGACGCGACGGCGGAGGCGCTTGCCCAGTTCGATTCGGAACACGCGGCGGACTATCAGGCCAATGCGAAACAGTACAAACAACGGTTGGCCGAATTGCACCAGTACGGCAGGAAATCGATTGCGACGATTCCACCAGAGAGTCGGATCCTGATCACATCGCACGATGCGTTCAATTATTTTGGCCGAGCGTATGGTCTGGAGGTCATGGGAATTCAAGGCATTTCCACCGAGTCGGAAGCGGGTTTGCAACGGGTGAACGAGCTGGTCGATTTGATCGTCAGCCGAAAGGTGCCGGCGGTTTTCGTGGAAAGCAGCGTGTCGCGGAGAAGCATCGAGGCGATTGTTGAAGGAGCCCGATCCCGCGGGTACGACTTGAAGATCGGCGGCGAACTGTATTCTGATGCGATGGGCAAAAAAGGTACCTACGAAGGTACCTACATTGGCATGCTGGACCACAATATCACCGTCGTGACACGCGCGTTGGGCGGGCAGGCACCCTCCAAGGGTCTGCAGGGCAAGTGTTCCCATGCTGGCTGATTTGCGACTGCAAAATCTTCTTGTTTTCCGTTTCAGGTAGTCCGCGTCGTGAATAGTGAATTCGGTATTCCACTGTCGGTCTACGACCTGACCGTTGCCTATCATCGTAAACCGGTGATCTGGGATGTTGAGTTTGAGGTCCCGGCGGGTTCGCTGATCGGGATCGTGGGCCCCAATGGTGCCGGCAAGAGCACGTTGCTGAAAGCGATCATGGATCTGGTGCCGCGAGCCTCGGGTCGCGTGGAAGTATTTGGCACCTCGTACCGCAAGAGTCGGCATCGGGTGGGGTATGTTCCGCAACGGGAAAGCGTTGACTGGGATTTTCCGGTGGATGCCCTGGATGTGGTGACGATGGGTTTGTACGGACAGCTGGGCTGGTGTGTTCCGCTGCGAAAGAAGCACCGGGACGCGGCACGGGAAGCGTTGCGTCGCGTCGGCATCGGCGAACTGGCGCATCGCCAGATCAGCCAGTTGTCCGGCGGTCAGCAGCAACGTACTTTCCTGGCACGAGCACTGGTACAGAATGCGGACCTGTACCTGATGGACGAACCCTTTGCCTCCGTCGACGCGTCAACGGAGAAGGCGATCGTTGAGATCCTGAGACAGATGAAGCAGGATCACAAGACGGCGATCGTGATCCATCACGACCTGCAAACGGTTTCCGAATACTTCGATTACGTGATCCTGCTGAACATGCGGGTCGTGGCTCATGGTCCGGTAGCCGACGTGTTCACCAATGAAAATCTGCAGAAGACCTATGGAGGCCGCCTGACTCTGCTGGAGGAAGTCTCCGAGGCCATGCGGAGGCAGGAAAGGGCGCTGTGATGTACACCCGGCGGACCGGAATTGCAATCATCCTGCTGGCAGGATGTTCTGCCCTGCCCGTTGTGGGTGGCCGATTGCTGCCGGCCAATCCATCGGAGCCGGTCGTCTCCAACGCCATGACGGAGGAATCTGGAAACGTCTTCTGCCCCGTTTTCATTGTCGGCCATGGTCCGGCCAATGATCCTGCGGGTAGTCAGACGCCTGCCAGATCGATTGCGGACCGCCGCCTGCGATGGCCAACATGGGACCAGTGGGAGCGGGTGCTGACGCTGCGGGATTACAATACCCGGGTGGTTGTGTTCTGTACCACGTTGTTGGGATGCGCCGCGGGCATCATCGGCAGTTTTACACTGCTCCGACGGCGGGCCTTGATGGGGGACGCGATCAGCCATGCGACGTTACCCGGGATTGGGCTGGCCTTCATGACGGCCGTGGCAATCGGTTATCACGACAAGTCCTTGCCGATCCTGTTGTTGGGGGCCACCATGACCGGGCTGGTCGGCGTGTGTGCCGTGTTACTGATTCGCAACCTGACTCGATTGAAGGAAGACACGGCACTGGGCGCAGTGTTGAGTGTCTTTTTTGGAGCCGGAATTTCACTGTTGGGCCTGATCCAGCAGATGGAAGCCGGGCATGCTGCCGGTCTGGAGGCTTTCATCTATGGCAAAACGGCCTCCATGGGTGCCGCCGATGCCCGCTTGATTGCGATCGTTGCCGCCGTTTCGCTGCTGATGTGCCTGGCTTTGTTCCGCGAATTCAAATTGCTCTGTTTTGATGACCAGTTCGCCAGTGCGGCCGGGTATCCGGTCGTGCTGCTGGATCTGTTGCTGATGACGCTCGTCGTTGCCGTGACGATCGTGGGCTTGCAGACCGTCGGACTGATACTGATGATCGCGCTGTTGGTGATTCCTGCCGCCGCCGCCCGTTTCTGGACGCAGCGAATGGTTCCGATGGTGTTGGTGGCCGGTGTGTTGGGTGCGGTCAGCGGCATGCTGGGTGCGGCCTGCAGTGCCATCCTGCCGCGGCTGCCGTCGGGTGCCATGATTGTGCTTGTTTGCACGGGCTTCTTTTTGATCAGCCTGCTGTTTGGCATTCAACGGGGAGTGCTGGTCCGATGGTGGCGACGCCGGCGACTGAACCGGGCCATTGCCCAACAGCATCTGTTGCGAGCCATCTATGAAATACTGGAGAACCGATTGGGGCTGCCCGTCATGGCGGACCGGGATGACACGGCGGAGCTGGCGGAGAGCGTATCGCTGGACGACCTGTTGTCGCTGCGTAGCTGGACGGAAGGCCAGTTGCGACGGGAGTTTCGTCGCGCCGAGCGGCGCAACTGATTCATGCGAACGCGGACGGTGAGGTGCGATTGACCGCGGCCGGGTTACAGCAGGCGGAGCGACTGACGCGGCAGCATCGCCTGTGGGAAATCTATCTGATTACCAACGCCGATGTCGCCACGGCCCGCGTCGACCGCGACGCCGACGCCATCGAACACATTCTGGAACCGGAAATCGTTCGTCGGCTGGAATCACTTCTGGCCGAGCAGTTTCCCCAGTTTCCCGCCAGTCCACACGTTCTGATTCCGGCCGATTCAGCGGCTTCCACGGCAGTACCTGATGGAGGCCGTTATGGCAATTGAATTTGTTTTGATGGGAAGTTGGAATTGGTCGCTGGATGGATGGATTGTTGCCGCCGGCGTGTTGTGCGCGGTGGCGGCGGCTCTGTTGGGGAACTTCCTGGTGCTCCGCGAAATGAGCATGCTGGGCGATGCCATCTCGCACGCCGTTCTACCGGGCCTGGCGGCGGCGTTTATCATCAGCGGCAGTCGTAACAGCTGGCCGATGTTTCTGGGCGCGGTGATCGTTGGCGTATTGACTGCCTTTTTTACGGAATGGATTCGGCGTGTGGGCGATGTTGACGAAGGTGCCTCGATGGGTGTCGTATTCACATCGCTGTTCGCACTGGGTTTGGTGATGATCGTGCAAGCCGCCGATCATGTCGACCTGGACCCCAGTTGCGTGTTGTACGGTGCGATTGAATTGACGCCGCTGGAGCCGCGGGTCAGTCTGCTGGGGTGGCAGGTGCCGCCGTCCATTCGCACACTGGCCGTGGTGGCGGCGATCAACCTGGCATTCGTGATCCTGTTTTTCAAGGAATTGAAGATCAGCTCATTTGATCCTGCGCTGGCTACGTCGTCCGGGCTGAACGCTCGGTTCATCCATTACGCCTTGATGGTGTTGGTGGCCATTACGGCGGTGGCCAGTTTCGAAACGGTCGGCAATATCCTGGTGGTCGCAATGTTTGTCGTGCCGCCGGCGGCGGCCTGGATGTTGACAAACCGGCTGTCGTGGATGATTGTGATCAGTGTCATCCTGGCCGTGGTGGCGGCGGTTGTCGGACATCTTGCCGCGATCACGGTGCCGGGCTGGTTTGGATTTGAAAGTACCACCACGGCAGGCATGATGGCCGTGGTCGCAGGGTTGATCCTGATACTGACCGTGCTATTCGCTCCTGAGCAGGGCATCGTCATTGGCTGGCTTCGTCAACTGCGACTGTCGCAACAGATTCTGGGTGATGATGTGATCGCGTTGCTGTATCGCCGGCAGGAGTCGCGTCCGGCCGGTTTGGCCCGTGCCTCTGAGGAACGGCGACCCGACTTTCAGTTCCTGCGTACGAAACTTTTTGCCCGTCCGTGGATGTTGCGATGGGTTCTGTGGCAAACGTCGCGGGCAGGTCTGATCGAATTGAAGGATCAGGTCTACCGGTTGACTGGCCGAGGGCTGGATCAGGCGGCCCAGCTGGTGCGATCGCATCGTCTGTGGGAGCAATACCTGGTAACCAAAGCGGGTTTGGATTCTCAGCGGATCCACGACAGGGCCGAACAACTGGAGCATTTCACGGACCGCCGGTTGAGACAGCAGTTGTATGACCGGACGGACGCGCCGGTCATCGATCCTCATGGCTCGCCGATTCCTCCTGAAACCGGGCGGCAGGATTAGCGGAATTCGACGACCGCCGTCGTTCGACGTCGCGCTATTCCTTTTGCTGGTCGACCTGCGGCTGGAAAACCACGTAAACCTTGGTACCGACCGGTGGAATCCTGGGCGAATTGGCAGCAAACAGCAGGCCATCGTTCGCATCGCTGCTTTGGACGGGAACGTCCATGGTCGCCGTGGAGAAATTGGACAGGCAGACCAGTTCGCCCGAATCACCGTAGTAGAATGATTCACCGGACTCGGGATCGGTATAGACCTGACTGCCTCCGAAGACCCAGTCTTGTTGCATGATCTTGTCCGTGACCACGTTCCGCACCATTTCCTGCCCGCGTCGCTTGATGATCTGATTCTCCTGGTCGTCTTTCCACATGATCGTGATCTCGACCACCGGACCCTTGGCCGGCTGGTATTCATCCTCCCATTTCACGGGATGTCCCGGCTCGGCGCCAAGGGCCAACAGGGCGGCGTGAATCTGGGATGAGAGGGCGTTCACGGATACGACCGATTCGTGTTCCTTGGTGTAGCGCGGACAGACAAAAACTTCCAGCGGACCCGCGTTCATGCAGATATGTCCGCCGGCGATGACCTGCTTGTTCTTCATGTCCAACCAGACTTCCTGTTGCTGACTGAGACGTTTCCAGGTCGGCGGAATTTCAATCGTCTGTACCTCCTGCGGTTCCGCCGCATCGCCGTTCTGGCGCTCCAGGTCTCGCTGGCTGGACGCGGCCAACGCCTGTTCCAGATCGGGAAGCTGTTCTTCTTCCATGGCGGTCGTCGAATTCACATTGCCACGAGATTCCTTTTGCTTCGCCAGTGCCTGGTCTGGAGCATTGGCAATCGCGGCGGCTGAAGGGACGACGGGCAATTCGTCCTGAGGAAGAGTAGCGGTTGCCGTATTTTCATTTTCCGGTGTGACATCGGATTGCTGTTCGGTGCGACAACCAGCCATCCACACTACCAGGCAGACAACCAGACAGAACAAACGTGAAAAAGAGGATGCAGAATTCATGAGGGCCTTCCGTCTCGGTTTGATGCGGTGCGGCAATTCTACGGGCTGTTTGACTTTTCCAGAAGCAGAAATTCAAATTGAAAAGTCGATCCGTGTTGAATTACGGATTGCGGCAACTTACCACCTTCTGTGTCAGGACAGTCAATCTTGTTGGAGCATCAAGACGAACCGGTTCCGGGATCAACCACGGTCCGTATGGCGGCGGCCCCGGGTTGCACTGAATCGAATCGCGTTTCCGATCGACATTTGGTACGCAGAGTCTTTGGCAATACCAGGAAATCACCATGGATCTGGTCGGTGTCCCGCGTTGGCGTCTGGAAAACGATCAGAAAGTCTATCCAGGCGATGCACCGGGCCTCAGCCGACCCAAATTCCAAATCGGCTACCGTGACCTCGATCCCCGGACCCACGGAGGATCGCCAGGTGCGGGTGTCTATCGCCAACAGTCTGCTGCTGGTGGCAGCGGCGGCTTACGACATTCCCTGCGACAATCTGTTTGCGTCCTCCGGCCCGTCGATGGCGAGTCACTTGTCCGAGCAGTGGCACCACGTGGAATTGCCGATGTGGCAGGAAGTCCATGAGGGCGATCGTCAACGGATGCCGGCTGCGTTGAGGCGAATGGGGTCACGTCTGGAAAGACTTCTGGATGCCGATGGCTGGCCGATGGCCGACGCCATTGCGGATTTCGGATTGTTGGCTGCCAGTTGGACGCGCTGCCTGCGACTGGCGGCATATTGCGAATGCTCGATCGATCAGCAAACCGAGTCGCTAATGTACTGGGTAACGCAACAGCTGTTGCGGTCGACGCGGACCGATGGCTCGCTGGTATTCGCGGATCCCGGAGGAGGGATCAATGGCAACGCTTTTCGGCGGGAGCTGTTGCGAATCGCTGACGATCGCAGTCTCAAGGCGGTTGCCGACCACTGCTTGAAAAGCCGGCCCGAGGACGCTCACGGTGTAGGCGACGTTGTCGAAAGCTCGATATCGGAGTGGGCTCAGGTGGGCGTGTTGCGGTCCGGCTGGTTCCGAAACAGTCCCTTGTTGGGCGTCAAATTCAACCAATCTCGCGTTGAACTGGAAATGGGTCATCGCTGCACGCTGGTCCGCGGAGACGTTACCCCGAAGCTGCATCTGGATGGCGAGTTGCAAACCCTCGATAGCGAGATTGGCGTTTCCTGTCACCTGACTTCTGACGAAATCGACTACGTCGAATTGCAGCTGGATTACGGCGATGTCAGGATCCATCGACAGCTCCTGCTGCTGCGGTCTGATGCATTGTTGATGGTGGCTGACAATGTTGCCAGCAGGCGACCGACGACCTTCAACTACCGATGCACTTTCCCGCTGGGTAACAGTGTTTCAACGATGCTGGAAACCGAAACGAACGAGCATTATCTCTGCCATGGATCTCATTTTTGCCTGGTCGTACCGCTGTTCCTGCCAGAATGGAAAACCGCGTTTTCTGCCGCCAGGCTGTGGGCTGAAGCCGACAGCCTGACCGTTAGCCAATCGATGCAGGGGCGGGGTTTCTGGTTGCCCGTGGTGTTTGACTTGAATCCCCGCCGCAGCGTGAAACCGCGAACGTGGCGAAATCTTACCGTGGCGGAACGTCGACGGTCGGTCAGCCCGGATGTTGCCGCGGCCTACCGTTTACAGGTAGGGCGAAAACAGTGGCTGTTTTATCGCGCGGTCACGGCCAAGGGGAATCGAACCTTCCTGGGACAGAATTCTGCGGACGAGTTTTTTGTGGGTTCGATTTCAATCAACGGTACCGTCAAGTCCTTGCTGGAAGTTGAATGATCGTTAAAGAATCTGAGTCGAATTCGAGGCTGTTGCAGAATCTGGAGGAAGTTCGTGCACGAATCAACATCGCTGCCGAACAAAGCGGCCGACGGAGTGACGACATCAAACTGGTGGCCGTTACGAAGTATGTCGATGTGGAAATCACCCGACAACTGATCGACGCCGGGCAGTTGCAGATCGGAGAAAGTCGCCCGCAGGTACTCTGGCAGAAGGCCGAAGCGTTGTCGGATACCTCTGTCGATTGGCATTTGATCGGTCATCTGCAACGTAACAAGGTGAAACGAACTGTTCCCTGTTGTCGGCTGATTCATTCCGTCGATTCGGCAAGATTGTTGCAATCCATCGAGGTTGCCGCCGCAGAAACTGAAGGGCTGGTTGATTGTCTGCTGGAGGTGAACATTTCGGGCGAGTCGGCCAAGCACGGGCTTTCACCAGACGCGCTGCCCCAGTTGCTGGAATCAGCGCAAGAACTAACGCATGTGCGGGTCTGTGGGTTGATGGGCATGTCCAGTCTTTCCGGCGGCGAACATGCTCGTCGGAGACAGTATGACCTGCTTCGTGAGCTGCGTGACCGTTACCGGAAGGTCGATAGCGAGCGGATTCGGATGCGCGAATTATCAATGGGTATGAGTGGCGACTTCGAGGTGGCAATTGCTGCCGGAGCAACGATCGTGCGGATCGGCTCCATTCTATTCGAAGGGATCTGATCAGGGACTGAGATTCCATTGCCATGGCCTTTTCGACCTGCCGAATCGCATGGCAGGCTGGGCGACGCCTGTTGCCCGATAAAATACCCTTCGAGTGAACATCGGCGGGAGCCTGAAAGTTCATGTCGCGGCGATCGCTTTAGAGGATCGCTTGAGAGGGATCGCGTAAGAGGGACAGGCGAACCGAACCATGGTCGCCATGTTGGCCAATTTTGAAACTCTCCCCCAACCGATCTTGATCGAGCCCGCTTTTTTGGTCGCCGCCAGGCGGATTCTTGCCGCCGGATGCGCCGTCGAGCAGATGAAATTGCGACCAATTCAAGTGCCAGACTGATTTGGCTCGCTCCGCGACCCTCGCAGAACAGGTAAGTCGTCATTTCGGATATTGATTGACTTCATTTTGAAAGCGTATACATTACACTCGACTTACCGGGTTCGACAGCTGACCCGTATCCTCCATGATCCGGCCGCGTCCGTTGGACGGCTGATTGACTGGTGTTTTCAGCCGTCGCCACGATTCAATTCACCCGAAGCAGAGTGGGACATATAGGGCAGTACGAATGAGTGTTTTCAAGTCATTGTTGGGCAGTCTGATCGGTGCCGCCATCGCCATCGGTATCTATTTCGTTGTTAAGCAGGCGACGGGGCAGACGTTTATCTGGTTCCCCATCGTCACCGGTGTCTTGACGGGCTTGTTCGCAAGCATGTTCATGGGCAATAAGGGCTCCAATGTTGCCAGATACTTGGCTGGCGCGTTGGCGGGGATCATCGCTGGAGTTGCCATCTTCGGAATCGATGTCGTACCCACGTTGGTTGCTGGCGAGGCGGAATATCAATCTATCGATCTCAAGGATCGTAATGATCGTGTGCAGACCGTTCTCCAAGACTCCGATGACAAAGGTGGAGATAATGTTCAAGATGCGGGTTCCGCCGATAGTGATCAAACGCGAACCGATTCCGCAACCGACGCCGCCGACGACGATTCTTCTTCCGTCGACGTTGAAGGGGATTCCGACGATCGTCCGAGGGATCGGGATGACGAATCCGACAGGGTGAATGACTCGGGCAACACGGAAGGGATGGAGCCTGATTCCGCGGAAACGGACGCCGCAGATGATTCCGCAGCCGCCGATCAATCGGTCGGCCGGGTTGACCCAAACCAGGCGTTTAAGGAGCGCGGCATTGCTCCCGAACGTGTTGGCGGACCGGACAACTCCAAGATCAATGAAGAACGATTTGCGGAGTTGATCAAGAAGCAACGACACCAGACATGGTACGATTACTGGATGCCCTACGTGTTTGCCGGATTGGGCATTCTGATTGCGTATCAGTTAGCCCGTGGTTTTGGATCGGCGTCGTCAGGATCAACGGCCAAGACCTGATCGACAGCGCGGAAAGCCTGCGATTGTTGATGACGGTTTCAGATGGGAAAGTGCGCATTCACGATGCGTCGGCTACGGTCGTCACGTTGAGCCACTGGAGCAAGACCGGGCGGAGTATGCGTGATCACTGCTGACCAGGCCATCTCCACCGAACAGTCCGTTTCCGGTCGCGCAGCCCGAGGTGAAAACGATCGTTGCCAGAATCAGGAATGTGAATAGCGATTTAAACATCGTATTGATTTTCACGATGATCCTTCTGGGTTTTTTCAGAGTGAAAACACTGGTGTCGGCAAACAGATGCCACAGTTGTCATCGACGATTCCATGCCTGGACTGATCATCGATCCTCGCAGGCAAGCTAATTTTTGTCGCTCAGCTGTTATTGTCTCCTGGTCGAACGACTTCCCAGATTGCCTGTTTTTAACAGGGTTCGCGGAATCAACTGACCAATGGACGTTTAGACTTTTAGACTAATACGGCAAACCGGAGCCGCGGTTCAAGAGGTATTCCTTGAAATGAAAAGGTTGCCGCAGCCAATACTGGTCGAAGAATCGGCCGGGTGTTTGATCGTCAACAAGCCGGGAGGTTTATTGACGCAGGCGCCACCTGGGATCGATAGCCAGGAAGCGAGACTCAAACTCTTCCTCAAATTGCGGGATCAGAAAACGGGCAAAGTATACTTGGGGGTACCTCATCGGCTTGATCGGCCTGCATCGGGCATCATGTTGTTTGCCAAAAATATTCGGGCGGCCCGACGCCTGGCGGCACAATTTCAGCAGCGCGTTGTGGGGAAGACTTACTGGGCGGTTGTGGAAGGCGAGATGCGGGATGATCGCGGGACGTGGCGGGATTTCATGAGGAAATTGCCGGATCAAGCGCGATCAGAAATAACGGACGCCAACACGCCCGGCAGTCAGCGGGCGGTGTTGCATTATCAGGTCAAGGATCGGCTTTCCGGCAGGACCTGGATTGAAATCGAGTTGGAAACGGGTCGCACGCACCAGATTCGTCTGCAGGCCGCTTGTCGTGGATTTCCGATTCTGGGTGATGCCTTGTATGGATCGACGCAGCAATTCGGTCCGGCCACTCATGATGTGCGAAAACGGTGGATCGCGCTGCATGCCCGTGCGATCGAGTTTGAACATCCGATTTCCCACCAGACCGTACGTCGTCACGCTGACCTGTTTCAACCTTGGCAGACGGTGGGATTTGATTTTCCGAAATCTTATGTGTCCGTCTGATCGCCTTTCCATCCTGTCGCTCCAGCCGTTCTACGGAGGCAGCCACCAGCAGTTCATCGATGGCTGGATCCGAAACAGCGAACACGCCTGGACGATGTTGACCTTGCCGCCGAGACATTGGAAATGGAGGATGCGACATGCGGCGGTCGAATTCGCGGAGCGGGTTGACGACCGCTGGCAGGCCGGCGAGCGGTGGGACATCGTCTTCTGCACCGACATGTTAAATGTCGGGGAGTGGAAGGGCCTGCTGCGATCGGACGCGCGTGACCTGCCCGTGGTCCTCTATTTTCACGAAAACCAGCTGGCCTATCCCGATCGGGAAAACAATCGCCGTGATCTTCATTATGCATTCACGAACTTCACTTCGTCGCTGGCTGCCAAGCAGGTCTGGTTCAATTCAGCGTACAACCGGCGAACCCTGCTCGATGGACTGGATGAATTGATTCGACGCTGGCCGGATTTTCCGCCTCGCCGGGGGCTGGAAGCGGTCAGAAAAAAATCGGTGATTCAGTTTCCCGGAATTGAGCTTGGTGAGAATGTTCGATCGCCGGCTGCCGCAAAACGACTGCATGTAATCTGGGCAGCACGATGGGAACATGACAAGAATCCAGAGGAACTCCTGGAATTGCTGGATGGACTTCATGAGATCGGAATCGACTTTGAGGCCAGCGTCGTGGGCCAGCAGTTCACCATCCGGCCGTCCTGTTTTACCGAGATTCATCGCAAACACCGGGAACGAATCGTGTTCTGGGGTTATCAGGAAGCACGTCGCGAATACCTCGCTGCGTTGAGACAGGCAGATATCTTTCTGTCCACGGCCCGGCACGAGTTCTTTGGCCTGGCAACGGCCGAAGCGATCGCGGCCGGCTGTATTCCGGTTGTTCCGCGACGCCTGGCCTATCCGGAACTGCTGGACACGGATGGTTGTCCGGAGCGAGACTGCCTGTTGTACGACACCATCGAAGACGCGATCAAATTCATCGCGACGATAACAGCGGAAAATAGGCGGATTCGAATAGCGGAACGCTTGACCGAAGAAATTCGGTCGAGACTGGGATGGCAAACTCGCGCGGCGGCCATGGATAGGGATTTAGCCAGGCTGGCACGTCGTAACTCGACTTCTTGATTGGCGCCGCGTACGCCAGAATGACGAACTTCCTGACCTCAACGGGCGAACACACGAGATGCGAATACTGTTAACGGGCGCGACCGGTTTGTTGGGGAACAACCTGTTGCGCATGCTGCTGGACGACGGACACAATCTGACGGTAACGCATCGCCCCCATTCGGACCTGCGGCCTTTGGACGGCTTGGCGGTGGAACGGATTGTCTGCGACCTGGATCGACCGGGAGAGATCGTGGCCGCGCTGGAGGGCATGGACTGGCTGATTCACTCGGCCGCTTTGATTCAACTGGGATGGACGAAGCTGGATGCCGCCCGGCGGATCAACGTGCAAGCCACTCGCCAGTTGGCTCAGGCAGCGCGACTGAAGAACGTCAGGATGATTCACGTCAGTACCGTGGATGCCTTGGCCTCCGCAAATGATATCGAACCCGCAACCGAATCCGACGTGGATCCGTCCAAGCCGTCATGCACCTACGTGCTGACCAAACGGGAAGCGGAACGCGAGTTTCTGGAGCAGGTTGACCGCGGGCTCCAGGGAATCGTGGTCAATCCGGGGCTGATGTTCGGACCCTGGGATTGGAAGCCATCGTCGGGGCAGATGATCCTGGCGGTGGGGACCCAATTCACACCGTTGGCCCCCTGCGGTGGAATCAGCATTGTGGATGTCCGCGATGTGGCCAGCGGAATCATATCGGCTCTGCAATATGGACGTCTGGGGGAACGCTACATTCTGGCTGGAGAGAACACAAGCTATTACGATCTGTGGGTGCGGATGGCCAGGATTGCCGGTAGCCGACCGCCGATCGGTAAGCTGCCCCGGTGGATTAACTGGTCGGCGGGTAAAGTTGGAGACTGGTTGAGCCGATTCCTTGAGCAGGAACTGGTGGTCAATTCCGCCGCCACGCAGATGGGAGCGCTTCGACACTGGTACTCCAGTGAGAAAGCGAGGCAGGAACTGGGATACACCATCGGTGAGGTTGATATCGCTCTGGCCGACGCCTGGGACTGGTTCAAGATCTACGGTTACGTGTGATTTATTGTCGCACGCATTCTGATTGGCAGAGGATTCTCCCCAAAGCGTCCTTGCAGTACAGTAGGCAGTAGCGAGAAGCGAACGGCATCCTGCCTTCGCGACTGCCGCGATCATCCTGCATCATCACGACGAGAAAATTGGCCAACTTCGGATTTATTATTGATAACCGTCGCTGCATTGGTTGCCATGCCTGCACGGTAGCTTGTAAAGCGGAGCACGACGTTCCGGTCGGAGTGAATCGGACGTGGGTCAAGTACATCGAGCGGGGCGAGTTTCCGAATACTCAACGGCTGTTTTCCGTGATGCGTTGCAATCACTGCGATGATGCACCCTGCGTGGAAATCTGTCCGGTCAGCGCCCTGTATACCCGCGCCGATGGAATCGTTGATTTTGACAACCGACGATGCATCGGCTGCAAAGCCTGTATGCAGGCCTGTCCATATGACGCGCTATACATCGATCCGCAGAGCCATACGGCGGCCAAATGCAATTACTGCGCGCATCGAATCGACGTCGGTCTGGAACCGGCCTGCGTGAACGTCTGCCCGACGCAGGCAATTATTTCGGGCGACCTGGATGATCCCCAATCACGGATTTCCGTGTTGCGTAAGCAGCATGACGTTAAAGCCAGAAAGACAGAAAAGGGGACACGCCCTGCCCTGTTTTACATTGACGGCGAAACCGATTCGCTGGACCCACTGGCCACTCCGGCGACGGTGAATCAGATGTGGAATCAACAGAGTCAGGGCGTGGGCCATTTTGCTCCCGAGCCCGAAGCGGAACAGGAACATGTCCTCGATCGACTTGGTCGGTTGCTCAGTTTTGGCGAGGCTTCTGAGACCCTTTCCGACTTGTCCTCAAAACGAATCGAGAATGCCCTGAGTGTGGTCGCCGGGCAGCCTCGCCGAGCCTACGACGCACCGCAGAAGGGAATTCTATGGGGTTGGGAAGTTACCGGATATTTGTGGACGAAGTCGATTGCTGCCGGAGTGATCATCGTGGTGGCGTTGGCGAAGTTGATTGGTAGCGGGTTGGTGACACCGTCGCTGGAGTGGTTCTCGATCATGACGGCGCTAATTTTCCTGGCCGTCACCGGATTGTTGCTGGTGGCCGACCTCGACAAACCGGCTCGTTTCTCATATGTGCTGTTGCGGCCGCAATGGAAAAGCTGGCTGGTGCGTGGTGCCTGGATCATTACCGGTTACTCCGTTCTGTTGCTGTTCCAGGCGCTGTTTCAGTTGCCCGGGGTGACCAATCCATTCCCGCAGGCGTTTAACGTGTTGTTGTTGGTCAGTGCATTGTTGACGGCGGTCTACACGGCGTTTCTGTTTGGCCAGGCGAAGGGTAGAGAGTTCTGGCGATCCCGCACGGTGCCGCTGAACATGGTGACGCACGCGATCATTTGCGGAGCGGCGTTTACTTCCCTGTGCTCCGCGTGGTGGAATCCGGAGTTCGTGCAGTTTCTGCGGATCCTGTTGATCGTCACGGCCAGTCTTCATCTGGTCGTGACCCTGGTTGAATTGTTGTTGCCCCATGAAAACGCGGAAGTCCGCATGGTCACGCAGGCGATCATCTCCGGTCGCTATCGATGGCTGTTCTGGTGGGTCGCCATGGTCGGCGGAACGATTTTGCCCTTGGTATTGTTGATTGGCATTCCGGCAAGTTGGATAGGGGTGACGGCGGTGCTGCTATTGATCGGTGTCTTTACATCGCAACATATCTGGGTTCGTGCACCCCAACAGGTCCCCCTTAGTTGATTTGAGGTGGTATGTCCGACAGAGAGAAAACCAGCTGGATTGAACGTCTGGCGACGCAGTTGAAAATTATTCCGGACTTGCGTGCCGAAGCCGGCATCGAGCGTCCTGCCGCACCGGCGGACTTGAGTCGTTTTCCGCCGCCGGATCAATGGGACCACTGGACGGAATACGATCCGGCGACCTGGCCAGATCGCCAGCAGAAGGAATACATGATCGTGCCCACGACATGTTTCAATTGCGAATCCGCGTGCGGGCTGCTGGGCTATATCGACAAGGAAACCGGCAGCGTCAAGAAGTTCGAAGGTAACCCCAACCATCCTGGCAGTCGCGGCCGAAATTGCGCCAAGGGTCCCGCGACCATCAATCAGATACACGACACCGATCGCATACTGTACCCGCAGAAGCGGGTGGGTGAGCGGGGCGCTGGTCAGTGGAAACGGGTCTCCTGGGACGAAGTCCTGGATGATCTGGCAGCGCGGATTCGCACCGCCATCATGGAGCAGCGGAACAACGAAGTGGTCTATCACGTGGGCCGGCCCGGACATGAAGGATACATGGATCGGATCTTGAACGCATGGGGCGTGGATGGACATAACAGTCATACCAACGTCTGCAGCAGCGCGGCTCGACTGGGCTATTCCCTGTGGCATGGATTCGATCGTCCCTCACCGGATCACGCGAACGCCCAGTTCATTTTGTTGATTAGCGCCCATCTTGAATCAGGGCATTACTTCAATCCGCACGCCCAGCGGATTGTGGAAGGCATGTTAAACGGGGCCCGGTTGGCCGTCATGGATCCGCGACTCTCCAATACCGCCAGTGTGGCCGATTACTGGATGCCCACCGTACCGGGGAGTGAAGCCGCGGTGCTGCTGGCGATGGCACGCCTGATCCTGATGAATCGGACCTACAATCGGGAATTCCTGGAGACGTGGGTCAACTGGCAGGATTATCTGCAGTATCAGCATCCGGGGGTGACCGTTTCGTTCGAGTCCTTCATCGAGCAGTTAATCGACGATTACGCCGAATTCACGCCTCAGTTCGCGGAAAGCGAGAGCGGCATTCCGGCGGCGACCATCATGGAAGTGGCCGACCAGATTGGCCGGGCCGGGACGCGTTTTGCGACGCACACCTGGCGCAGGGGCGTGCGCGGGGCATCTGGGCGGCTGGTGCGTTTCGCGGTGTCTCCATTTTCTTAACGTGTTAACCGGTAGTGTCGGTACCACCGGAGGGACCTCGCCCAGCGGTTGGAACAAATTCAAACCGACCTTTTTCAACGAGCCGCCGGCACACAAATTCTGGAATGAATTACATTTTCCCAACGAGTATCCGTTGGCCTGCTATGAAATGAGTATCCTGCTGCCGCATTTTCTCAAGGAAGGTCGCGGCCGGTTGGACACCTATTTCACCCGCGTGTTCAATCCGGTCTGGAGCTATCCCGATGGTTTTTCCTGGATCGAAATGTTGACCGACCGCGACCAAGTCGGTTGCCATGCGGCACTGACACCGACGTGGAATGAAACCGCCTACTTTGCCGACTATGTCCTTCCCATGGGCCATTCCAGCGAACGGCACGATCTGAACAGTTACGAAACGCACAGTGGCAAGTGGATTGCGTTTCGCCAACCGATCCTGAGAGAAGCGGCCCGCCGCCGGGGCGAAGCCGTGGAATTTACCTATCAGGCGAATCCCGGCGAGGTCTGGGAAGAAGATGAATTCTGGATCGAATTATCCTGGCGGATCGACCACGATGGCAGCCTGGGAATCCGGAAACACTTCCTGTCACCCTACCGCCAGTCGGATGGGCAACAGAAGATCACGATTGACGAGTATTACCAGTTCATCTTCGAACATACGCCCGGCCTGCCGGAAGCGGCGGCTGCCGAAAAGCTGAGTCCGCTGGACTATATGAGGAAATACGGAGCCTTTGAAGTCGAGCGGAAGACGTATCAGTGTTACCAACAACCGGTCCCACCTCAAAAACTGGAAGGGGCCAGCAAAATGGCCGATTCGGATCTGGTGGCCGGTCCGCAGGGGAACATGTTGGGTATCGAAATTGACGGTGAAGTGGTCGAGGGCTTTCATTCCCCTTCACGAAAGCAGGAATTGTTCTCAAAAACCATGGTCGATTGGAAATGGCCAGAATACGCGTTGCCCGCATATATTCACTCCCACGTGCATCCCGAGAACATCCGCAGCGAGAAATCGGAATTTGTCTTGCTGCCGACATTTCGATTGCCGACTCTGATCCACTCTCGCAGCGGGAACGCCAAGTGGCTGGCGGAAATTTCCAACCGAAATCCGTTATGGGTCCACACCTCCGATGCGAAGGGACTGGGGATCAATGATGGTGACTTATTGCGGGTCTCCACGGAGATTGGTCATTTTGTTGATCGAGCGTGGGTCACCGAAGCCATTCGGCCAGGCGTGGTGGCCTGTTCCCACCACCTGGGACGTTGGCGTCGAGATCAGGATCCGAGGGCCAATCGCTGGTCGATGAATACGGTGGACATCACCTGCCAGGAAGGCGTCTGGAAGATGAAGCTGAAGAAGGGCATCGGACCGTGGTCCAGCAACGATGCGGACTCAAGACGGATTTACTGGTCTGACGGTGGCGTGCACCAGAACCTGATCTTTCCCGTACAACCAGACCCTATCAGCGGCATGCAGTGTTGGCACCAGAAAGTCGTGGTCGAAGCGGCGCGAACCGGCGATGAATACGGCGATGTGGTCGTGGATACGCGAAAGTCGATGGAGGTCTATCGCCGCTGGCTGGCCATGACGCGACCCGCACCGGGACCGGGCAATTTGCGTCGCCCATTCGGGCTGAAACGGCCACTCGCGCCAGTTCCGGAAAAATTCTACTTCGATTCCGGATCGGCACCCTGAATGGTTTGAATTCGCACCAGATCGGATCAATCCGTTCGACCATCGCCTCGCCAAAGCCCCGGATTCCGGAAGAACCGTGCGCTGCCGTGGTAGCCATGATTCCTATCGGATGATCAGGCCATTCCGGAATCAAAGGGAGTCGACGCGAGACAGGTTGAATGGCAGTCGATCAGGGCGACAATGAGTCATCGCTTACTTCGTTGGCGACGGCTTCAAACAGGCTGCCTGGTCCCTGCGACGCATCCATGTAACTGCCCCAAACGACGCTGTGGAAATTTTCCGCGTTGTAATCCGGCCCAACTCTCTCTTTGAAACAGATCAAACGGGCGCGGGCGACCTGTTTCTCGAGCGGATGCGTCGTATTCCATTGACGGACGGCGTAATCGAGCAAAGGCTCGCGGATAAACGCGTTCCGGGGTTGAACCGCGTTGCGATGCAGCTTCCGCCAATGGAACTGAGGATAGACGAGCTGGACTTGTTCCGGGCGTTTCAGATCAATCTGGGCATCCCGGAAGATATCGACCTGACTGCCGTCGGCCAGTTGCGCTGCGTAGACAAACCAGGGATTGTCCTGAGGTGGTATTCCAAACATCTGAAAGTGCTGATTGATGCCAAGCTGGTACGTCAACTGCGTCACCAGCGGTGTCCGCCATGCTCGCGTCCAGGGGTGGTCGGTGTTGGAGAGGTTGCAAATCACCGTCAGCAACAGCGCTGCCAGGCAAAACATCTCAACGGCCAAGCGTGGGACCGAAAGCAGGTTCCAGTTGAAGAACGATTGGAAAGCCGGTTCAGAGACGGGACGTTTCCACAATGACGACGGAATGATCGGGAGCCACGCGACCATACAGATCCAGGGAAACAATCCGATCGACATGGAAAGTGCAATCCCGAGGTGGAACAGCCAGAACAACGACAGATTGATCATCCGGAACCAGTCGTTCTGCCAGGGTGAGAACAGCGTCCAGATTCCAATGACTTCCGCCGCCAAAGTGGCCCACGATATCCAGGTCAACAGTTCCGGATGACCCAGCAGTTGTCGTCCAAAATCGGTGATATAGATGTTCAGTCGCAGTACATAGGACATCGCGTCGCCGCTGAACCAGACGTCATTCCATTTGGCGATGCCCGGGAAAAAATAGATTGCGAACAACTGAAAGATGTACGCTACCGTGGCGACCGAAACCACGGCGTCAGCCGTTGAGGTTTCTGTTGCCAATCGTCTTCGCGCGTCGAATGACCATCTTGCGCCCAGCGGTAGGAAGATGGACCAGAACAACATCATTTTGAAGGCGAAATCTCCGGACGAGGTGACCAGCGGATTGCGGGCATGCAGCGACGCCAGCAGCAACCATGAAGCTGCGGTGGCCAAGCGGGTCCATTTCCCCACGATCAGCAAGATCGCAGCCACCGCTGCCGTCACAAACAACGCGTTGGCAAAGAGAGGTGAATCGGAAAGCCAGTACAAAGACCAGACGCATTGCTCCCAGCCCGGACCCAATACGCTTTCGTAATACTGGTAGGACAACGGCTGATTGAAAAGGCCTTTCCCGGTATACATGGCAACCAGAATCGGCCAACGCATCAACAAATCGGCCAGAATCAGGACACCCACCGCGATTCGAAAAACCGCCAGAGAGCGCAGGTCCAACGCGAATACACGTTCCAGCTGATTTCGGTTGAAATTGGTTGACATGGCATTCGGAATGGAACGGGATGTCCGCAGCTTCCTTTACTGAATTGTCGCCCGCATCTTACGCAGTTCAATTGAAGAACGACGGGCAAGGCGAATTCGAGCCGAGTTTGCCCCGTTTAGCGGGATAACCAACATTACCGCACCAGCCCAGGTTTGATGTCCAGATCAAGAGGCTCGAACAGACCAGCGCGGTAACGCTCTACTGCGATAGCTCCCATGATGGCATTATCGGTGCACAGTTTGATTGGAGCGATATGCAATTCGACCGATTGTCGTTGGCAGGCAAGATCCAATTCGGTTCGGAACAAGTGATTGGACGCGACGCCACCACCGACACACAATCGTGCCAGGTTCGATTTCTTGATGGCCTGCATCGCTTTGGCCACCAGGCAATCGACGACGGCCTTCTGAAAGCTGGCGGCCAGATCCGCTTTCCGCTGCTCCGACAGTTGAATTGTTGAAAGATCGACGTTGCCAGGCCCGGCGATGGCATAGCGGACCGCCGTTTTTAGACCGCTGAAACTGAAATCAAGGCGATCTTCGTGAATAAAACTCCGCGGAAATTTCACGGCCCGGGGATCTCCCTGTTGGGCCAGCTTGGAAACGGCTGGACCGCCGGGATAAGGCAGGTCAAGCATGCTGGCCACTTTATCGAACGCTTCACCAGCCGCATCGTCAATGGTTCCGCCCAGAAACTCGTGAACAATGGCGGACTCGTATCGGTACAGATGAGTGTGCCCGCCGCTGACAATCATTCCGATACAGGGAAAAATGCTTTGGGGCTGATCCAGTTGGCAAGCAAATACGTGGGCATGCAGGTGGTTGACGGCAATCAGTGGGACATTCAGTACCAGGCAGAGCGTCTTGGCCGCCGTTAAGCCAACCAGTAGTGATCCTGCCAAGCCGGGCATATTGGCCACGGCGACCGCATCAATATCACCCAGCCTGATTCCGGCTCGGTTGACGCAGGAGTCGATTACGGGCAATATTCTCTCGACGTGGGCACGGGCGGCAATTTCGGGGACGACGCCCTGGTATTTCATGTGCAGGTCGTCTTGCGAGGCCACCACGCTGGACAACACCTTCAAATCGTGGTTAATAATTGCGGCTGCCGTCTCGTCGCAGGTCGTTTCTATCGTTAATAGTGTCAAGTTTCGGGGTTTCATTTCGAGATGTCGAAACATTTGGCGGGCAATCGAGTTTAATGACATAAAGATTACATTTGGAACTGGGGCGATGGCGTTCTCTGCCCTCAAAAACCGGATTTAGTGTGAAATTTCGAAGTTGTTCTGGTTGTGCCGGCCCTTGATTCGGTTTTGAACCAGCGAACACTGCTTCAAATGTCCAAAATCTGGCAATCCGACTACCATTAAGACAGCTGCTGAATTCTGGCTAACGGAAAAAAAGATGAAAAACTCCCCGAAAGTAGTAGCAGTTCTTTTTTTGACTCTCTGTTTTTCTCTGGTTTGCCTGGGTTTTGTATCGTTTGTCGAAGCGTCCCCCAATCCGCAGGACAAGTCTGCAGAGAAGTCCGAGTTGGAGGCTTTGATTCTGAAGCGGATCGAGGAGAAAAAGAAAGAGCAGGCGGCTAAACAACTGGAATCTCGACAGTCTGCAAAGGCAGCGCTGTCTCGCCCTCAGCCGCCCACGCGTTCGAAGTCCAGCACCAGGCCGGAGACACGTCCGGATGCCAACGCCGATCGATTCGATTCGGGGTCTCTGCCCTCGGGCGAAGCAACGGGTGGGATTCCTCGAGCCAAGTCGGCGCTTGGAGAGCCTCAATTCACGGAGCCGACTGAGATGAAGGGTTCGGTCAACGAGGTCGACCCGAATATCCGCGTCCGTTTCAATTTTGTCGATGAGGAATGGAAGGACGTGATCGAGTGGTTTGCGGAGCAGACTGGTTTCGGGGTCTATTTCGGCCAGACCGGGCCGCCTCAGGGAACGTTTACCTATTTCGATTCAGTCGAACGTGACATCGTAGAAGCGATTGATTTTCTGAACAGCCGTCTGGCAATCCTGCAGCCGTCCCATGTATTGGTGCGAAACGGCAACCAGTTGGTGCTGGTCAATGAGTCGATGCCTTATCCGGAGCATCTGATCGCGACCGTAACGCCGGACGAATTGAAGGACTACGGGCAGTTTGAAGTAGTCAGTTGTGAATTCGACCTGGGGAAACTGGATCAAACCAAAAGCAGTCAGTTAGCCAATGAATTGCGGGAGGACGTTAATCAGGTTCATCTTGACGGGTTTGCCTATATCCAGGCCGCCAATCGTCTGTTGATTCGAGAGCGGGTGCGGACGCTGGAGCGAATCAAGGCGATTGTTGATTACGTCAAGGGCGAGAGTGATACCGTGGCGGTCGAGCAATACAAGGCTGAACACGTAGAAGCCGAAGTCTTGTTGGTGAATCTCAGGCCCTTGATGGGATTCGCGGACGATGCGACCACTTTGGAAGATGGTTCGCTCAGTTTCTCGGTTCAGCCATTTGGCGACATCATTTACTTGAAGGGCTCGCCCGACCGAATCGATGAATTCAAACGGACGGCATCTATGATTGACGTGAAGCCGGAGCTGGCCGACGGTCTGCCGGATTCGCCATATTTTCAGGTCCACCGGGTGACCGGCGGTGACCCGGAGGTCATTTTCCAGGTTTTGCAGACGATGCTGGACGGTGAACCGAATGTGAAAATGGATCAGGATTCCAACAATGGCAACATCTACCTGGAAGCCCCCAAACGAATCCACGAATCAGTCTCCGATTTCCTGAACAACCTGCTAGGCGGCGATTCGTTTGACATTATCCAGCTGAAGAACCTCCGCCCGTCCGAGGCGGTGGATACGGTGGAAGATCTGCTGGGGATCGACAGTTTTTCGGAAGACAACAATGGCCCCAAGCTGGTTGCCGATAAGGATAATGATCAGATCTTCGTCCACGGAACTCCGCAACAGATCACCGAAGTGCGTCGAATTATGGAGCGAATTGATGCCGCCGAAATCAAGGTTACGGGTTCTCGCCGTCCGGCCAGGCTGATCCCCATGTCGCCGCGCAAGGCGGAAGACATGATGAATCTGCTGCAGACACCCAGGATCATGGAGTCGCTGGGTCGTAGAAATCGATTGAATTTGATCCTGCCTGAGGAGCGAGATCGATTTCGGCGCAGTATCCGATTGAATCGTCTGGCTCCGGACTTGCCATCCGAGCAACCGCCCTCAGGCAAATTTGATAATCGCGACAATTCGCAATCGGACTACCGCAACCAGGCACCGTCACGGCGGAAGTGGAAGGTGTCCGTGAATCCGGTGGCGGCTGCCGGAGGCTTCTACGTTGGTACCGTTCAGACACAAGACGATCCCGATGCCGGGTCGGTGGATGTGAAAGGCATTGGCAAGACGACCGATGAACAGTCCGTTTCAGGGATTGAACCGGGTTATCGGCCAAGCGATGAACCGCAATCCGTTCCGGGTGCCCCGGTGGAGGTACGCATGACACCTGAGGGGTTGATGATATATTCCGAGGATCTGGACGCGGGCGATGATCTGGAAGCGTTCATTTCGGATTGGGCCGATTCCGATTCCGAATTCCAGCTCCCCTCCATCCTGTTTCTCCGTTACCGTAAAGTCACCGAAGCCAAAGCCGTACTGGAAAACATTCTGGGTATTGAATCGTCGTCAGGTGGTGGCGGCGGTGGAGGCATCGGCGGGTTGATTGGTGGTGCGGTGCAGAACGCCGTTGGTGGGGCTGCTGGCGACGCGCTGGGGGGACTGCTGGGCGGTGGCGGAGGCGGCTTTGCAGGCGACTCGGAAGGGGCTATCGAACTGGAAGGAGAAAATGTGCGAATTGGAACCGACGTACGACTGAATGCGTTGATCGTTACCGGGGCAACCGACAACGATATCGATATCATCACGGAACTGGTAGATTATGTTGATCAGCCCGGACCTCCCCAAAAACCTCAACTGCTTGGCGAAACTTACGTGATTGCCATACGTCACCGCGACCCCATGGAATTGAAAGAGAAAATCCAGGAACAACTGTCGGGTTACTTCAACCAGCAGAGTGGCGGCAACGCGGCTGCCAATCAGCAGAACGCGCAGCAGCAGATGCAGCAACAGATGATGCGTCAGATTCAGCAAACGCTGCGAGGTGGAGGCAAAGGCGGGGGATCCAGTAACCCGGAGGCGGAACAGCCCAAGGCGACGCTGGGTGTTGACGAGGCGAATCGTGCCCTGTTGATCACGGGTCCCAGGTTTATCTTCGATGAAGTGCTCAAATTGGTCGAAAAACTGGACGTACCCCCCAATCTGATCCGCCAACCAATGCCCTCGGGGCCGCTGTCCCCCATGGCTTTGGCCAAACAGATCCAGATGGTGTTCGGCTCCGACAAGATCATCATCGATGACGAGGAACAGGAAAATGGCACCGGTCAGTCCACGTCGCGTCCATCGAACAGCACGCCTGGAGCAGGATTGACGGGCCGCCGCGGGCAATCGTCCTCTAATTCTCAGGATATCCGGAGTCAGATCTTCAATGCCTTCCGCAACCAGCAAGGTGGCAGCCGCGGTGGTGCTGTCCGCGGTGCCGGAGGTGGCGGTCGCGGAGGTGGCGGTCGCGGAGGTGGTGGCCGAGGTGGTCGCTGATAAACGGTGCGTTGGAAGGACAGGAATCCGGTTGCGTCTTCAATTACACGCCGGTTTGGCCTGCGGAACGTTGTTCATCGGAAATGGGCTTTGTTGTTTCTCCCGATTGGCTGTCTTCCCACCGTTTCTAGTTGAGATGGCGATCGATCGGGATGGCTGTAACAGGCGAGTAAAATCCATCGCTGAAAATCATCAACCGCTGATCTGATTCGCCGATGTCCGGACAGAAGTTGATCAGAATCTTGGCGGAAGATCGGAAAGGCCTTCCATGTCGGATTGTTACTGGTACCTGAAAGACTGTGATCTATTCGCGTTTCTCAAGAATCAGGAGATACAGCGTTTGGAATCGGAATCGCGAACGCGCAATTTCAAGCGGGGAGAACCGGTCTATCTTCCCAACGATGCCGCGGATGGCGTGCTGTTGGTCGTCAAAGGTCGAGTCAAAATCTGCAATGTGACTCCCGAGGGCAAACAGTCGATTCTGAATTTTGTCGACGCCGGCGAGTTATTCGGTGAATTATCCCTGATCGGTGATGAAGAACGTTGCCAGTTTGCCGAGGCCATCGAGCCCAGCACGATTGTCTTGATTCCCAAGTTGTCCATGTTGCGGCTAATGGCGGATCATCCGGATCTAAGCATCGGAATTACCAAATTGATCGGCTCCCGGCGGCAACGAATCGAACGTCGCCTGAGAAATGTGTTGTTCCGCTCCAATCGAGAGCGAGTCGTTCATTTGCTGATCGAAGTGGCCGAAAGGTATGGTACCCCAACCGCCGGTGGAACGGAATTGTGTGTCAAGCTTTCCCACCAGGAAATGGCCAGCACGATCGGAAGCACTCGAGAAACGGTTACCGTGATGCTGGGACAGTTGCAAACGGAAGGACTGATCCGGATTGCCCGTCGGCGGATTACCATTGTCGATCTGGACGCTCTTTTCAAGGAAGTCAATGAGTCCGTGACCGACGATCCGCGTCGGGAAACCGATGGCCTGGAAGAAAAAACGGGCGCGGCGGCTCTGTTCGGAAATACCGGGCAAGACCAGCGACCGGATTGAGTCAACGACAGACCGCCCACCAGGCGGCGACGCTAGTCTGCCCAGTCAATCCTTGGAAATTTCCTGCGAATATCTGAAATGAGTATTGCGTGATTTCGGCCGGCGGCGAAGAATCGGTTCGATTTCTGAATACATCGCCACCGCAAAATCTCCTCCCGGCCATGGCTCCTGATGAGTAACTTTCACGATCGAAAAAACTACTGGAGACCTTGTCGCCCAGGAACGATCCTGAGCGTGGCGGATTCCAATTTTCATCGTGATCGTCGGAAGTTCCTGGTTCGATCGGCTATGGCGTCCGTCGTCGCCGGAATAGGGCTGTTCTCCTCGATTTTTGTCTTGTCGCACGGTAGACGGCAAGGTGTCACTTCGCGATCCATCCTGCCGCAAGCGGCCAGCCCTGTGGCGACAACGGGGACGGCGCATACGGCATCATCTTATCCAATGGAAAATCGCCATCATCAATCCGTTGCAATTGAGGCGCCAACCGTTGTGACGACGAAAGGCGATGATCGGGAGTTTGCCATGACGCCGCGGCGATCCAGTTGTCGAGAAATCAAAGGCCAGTTGGGTCGATATGTGGATGCCTATCGGCGATCACGTGAGCACCGATCACCACAGCAGCGCGATCTGATGATGGCCTTCAAACAGCATCTGGACCATTGTCCCGGATGCCGGGTCCAGGTAGCCATCGCATTGCGCAAGGCCTGATGCGATTCGCGCGAGTCGCAGGGACATATCGCGTGTGCCGGACTCCTTTCCCGAACGATGGGAGCCATCAGTCGCGATGCCCAATCGATACGCGCTTTCATGGCCCGACCGGACTGCTTTCCCAGATCTCTGAAGTGGGAACAACTCGGGAATTTGAATGTTTGTCAATCTGGGTACAGGTCAATTCAAGTCTGCCAGGCGACGCACTCACGTTCGGGTTGCCCAAACGGAAACCGCCGGTAAACCTCCACGCTACGCTGTTATTCGTCGCCGCGATGGATTAACGTGGAATATCGTCGCGTCAGTGGGCGTCGAAAATCGAGGTAAGAACATCCGGCCACTCTTATGAAATGTCCCTTTTGCCAAGGCGACAATGACAAGGTCATCGATTCCCGGGCGGTGGAAGATGGGCTGTTAATTCGTCGTCGTCGTCATTGCCTGCAATGTGACAAACGTTTTTCCACTCTGGAACGGGTGGTCGAAATGGATATTCGCGTGGTCAAGAAAGATGGGGCTCGTGAGCCATTTCGACCGGAGAAGATCAAGCTGGGTCTGGAACGTGCGTGTTGGAAACGTCCCATTCGAACGGACCAGTTGGAATCGGTATACCTGGAAATTGTTCAGGAGATCTACCTGCATCCCGACGCTGAAATTGACAGCCAGGAGATCGGGGAACTGGTGATGGAGAAGCTGATCGATCTGGATGAAGTCGCCTACATCCGTTTTGCCAGCGTCTATCGTCAATTCAAGGACATTCAGGATTTTGTGGACGAAGTACGGCCGATGCTGGACCGTTCCCAGAAACGGGGCACCAAATGATGGTCGCCGTTTTACCGCTGCGACCGACAAAACCGGCCTCAGCCACGGCGAGCCTCTCGGCTCGGCGCGGTATTTCATCGGCCTCGCGGGTCGTTTTCGCGTTTTGGTAGTCATTCCCTGACGCGACGTAACTAGAATGAAGTTAACGTTCGCCGTACCAGAACGAACTCGCGGTAGATTCGACTCCTTGGTGCGCGACCCCCCCGTCTCTACTTGTCATCAAGTCCACTGCGTGTGTTGAATCCAACGGGATCCTTTTCAACCGCGCTCCAACCGATCGAGGATTCTCCCATGACCGTTAGAATATTGGCGTTGTTTCTTGCTCTGGCTGCCGTGGTTCCCGGTACCCTGTTTGCGCAACATGATTTTTTCCTGTCATTCAGCGACTTGAACCAGGGCGCTGTGAACGAATCGGCTATTGGCGAATACGGTCGAGGCAGTAGCGGTTCAATTTTCATCTATTACTCGACCGATGGTCCTGCCGACTCCGATCTGGACACGGGTGCCTTCCTCGATATCACCACTTCACAGAGTGGTGTTATTCGATTCACGGGTGCCGAGACTTTTGATTTCGACATCACGCTCTTTGGCTCTCCGTTGCAATCTCGCTGGGATGCTTCGGGGACAACCGGTACCGTTACGGATAACCTGGTCGACGAGATGTCGGCGTTCAAGATCTTCACCGGGGTCGGTATCCTGGAAGCCAACAATGGATCCGGGAATCTGGTGGATCAAGGGTTTGACGCCGGATCGGGCGCGTTCCTGTTTGGTCGCGTGGATTTTGAGGTTCTGGCTGATCCTGGCCCCGATGGAATCACGGTGGATATCGTCGCCAGTGCCGGAGCCGGTGGGATCGTGAATGGCGGCGCTGCGTTCGACGCAGACTTTGGCATCGCCACGATCATGGTCGCGGCAGATGAACCGATTTTGGGAGACATCAATGGAGATGGTGTTGTGAATATGATGGACGTGGACCCGTTCGTTCGGGTGCTGGTGAACGGGGGTTACCTTGCCGAAGCCGATATCAATGGCGATGGACGCGTCGATTTGCGCGACGTCCGTCCATTTGTCAAATTGTTGTAAATGAGGGCGACACGGGCGGCGATTCCTTGACCGTCCCTATCGACGGTCCTCCAATTGGGGCAATCGCCGACCTCTCCGGGGTTGCCATCTGCCTCATCAGGGAGGCCGTTGATGGTTGGCTTCGGTACGGGAAAGCGTGTGAACTTACAGGCACGGACCAGTTGCTTCCATTCCCGCCCACGAATTCAGACACACTTGCCAGCGTCCTATTCACGTTGCTGTCGGCTTCGGTCGTTTCGCTGATTGACTGAATCTTTCAGTGGATGAGGCACGGTTGAATCACATCGCCTGGTTCCTTTCGCGCCCAACCTGATCTTCGTTGCCGGGTCGGCACGGATGGGGTATCGGGCGTGCGAGAATTGCTACGTCGTGGCTCAAGATCCGAGATTTTCCGGAAGCAAAATGCAACCTTTGGCGAGCGCGATATCAGATTGTCTGGCAATAACTTCCCCTGTTTGTCTTGATTGGAAAGTAACAGGTACGAATTTTGCTCGACGGCGTGGTCGGTGAAGGCGTGTACAACAGGCAACACGCATTGCCGGCTAAAACGTCAGCGTGCGTTATCGCTCCCGCGCATTAACGCTCACTCCTTCGAATCGCTCGCAATCTGCGAATGAATCTCCGCCGGATCTGTGAAGAATTCTGCTGGCCAATGGGCAATGTTTTGGATGCTGGCCGTCGCTTGAGCGGTGGCTATTCCTGTCATAAGTTCGGTCTCGTGTTTTCGAGTTTCTTTTCGCTTTGGTTACTTGAAGGAGAGTTGGCGATGTCAAAACGAATAAGTTGGACGGCGACCGGTATGGCTTTGATGCTGATCATCATGGCGCCCGTTTGCGGCGAGGATGTCATCCTGGAATGGAATGCGGTTGCGTTGCAGGTGAATGTAATAGATCACAATGGCCGCGATACGCCGGGTGATGAACTATCCGACACGCAGGGGCCACCGGCCTCGGCCCGAGTGTTGGCGTTGGTGCACGCGGCCATGTTTGACGCCTATAACACGATCGATCCGCGTTATACACCGTACCTTGGCCAGCCGATTCCGAATCCTCCGGGGGCATCGGTGGACGCCGCCGTCGCGCAGGCCGCTCACGACGTGGTCATCGGTCTGTTTCCCGGCAACCGCGCTCCGCGGCCTGCCATCCGGGAATTTGTCGACGATGCGCTGCACACGACCTTGTCTCGTGTTAAACGGAACTCCAGCAGAAATAAGGGACGAACAGTAGGGAAGATTGTGGCCCGAAAACTTCTTAAGACGCGACGACACGATGACTTGTTTCTCGGCGGTATTTATCAGCCCACCGGCTCGCCAGGCGATCATGATGTCGATCCTTTCAACCCACAACAGTCGTTTATCAGCCCCGACATTGGCGGTCTGTCACCATTTGGAGTCACCAGCGTTCTGCCTTATCGCGCTCCGGCGCCACCCGAGCTCTCCTCGGCAATCTACGCCGATGCATTCGCGGAAGTAAGGGACCTGGGTGTATTCCGCGGCGGCGGCGAGGGTGAACCTATTACCACCGACGACGAGACTTACGTGATTGCCAATTATTGGAGCTACAATGGCAGCCCGGGTACGGGAACGCCACCCAGGTTGTACAACCAGCTTGTCCGCGAGATTGCCATTCGCGCCGGAAATGATGTAGCCGAAAATGCCCGCCTGTTCGCGCTGGTCAACGTCGCCTTGGGAGACGCCGGCGTCAGCGCCTGGGATTCCAAGTACTCATTCCGTTACTGGCGACCGGTGTTGGGGATTCAACGGGCGGATGAGGATGGCAACCCCAATACCGATGCCGACGAGGACTGGATGCCGTTGGGCGGATCGCGCAGCAATCCCTTTGACGGCGAAGCCAATTTCTCGCCTCCCTTCCCGGCCTACACTTCCGGGCACGCCACATTTGGCGCGGCCGCCTTCAAGGTCGTAGCCAATTTCTATCAGGGTGATACGATTCCCGGCGTGATTAGCTCCGACGATCCATTGGAATTCGTGTCGGAGGAATGGAATGGAATAACGGCGGACCAGTTCAACCGTGTACGACCCGTCGTCATACGAGCTTACGAAAGCCTGAATTGTCTGGCGGCGGAAAACGCGGCCAGTAGAGTATTCAATGGAGTGCATTGGCGATTTGATGGATCCGAAGGAGTCCGCGCCGGCTACGGAATTGCCAACGAGATCTTCGACAACCTGCTCCGACCGCTGGACGGCGGGGGGGCCAACTCCATCGACGATCCCGACTTCGAAAGCAAGATTAACGACGTCCTGGTCAATACGCCGACCGGACCGTAGCCGCTCTCACTCTGTCCCATAAAGGTCGTCGGCATTGCCTTTTGCGAATTCGACCGTTATCGACTTCGACGAATAGCACGAGAGACCAGGCACCAGTCTGGTCTCTCGTGTTATTGTCCTGGCCTGGCGATTGCCTCCGGATTGTCTCAGATCTGATCCGGACGATCACTGCTGATCAATTCAGGGCCGAATGGCTTCTTTCATCCGTTCCATGCAATGCATGGTCGGGAGCCGCGTGTAATCGGATATTTCCAAATTAGATTTCGAAGAATCTTTTTTCTGGCGATTGCTATCCGAGGCCCAGGTCGTCGCCGCGATAATTTAAGAGCTTGGCGAGCAAAGACACGGTTTTTCAGAAGGTCCGTTCGATCACGAACGAGGCCAATTGAACCAGCGACGCCGAATGCGGATTGCGGGGCAACGAATGGGCAAAGTCCAGTGCCGAGGTGGCCCGCTGACGGGCCGCCTGTCGGGCATACTCAACGGAACCCGAACGTTCCAGCAGATGACGAACCTCCGCCAATTCGGCTTGTCCAGATGAAAGGTACTGAATCAGCCGCAAACGATCGTTCGAAGGCAGATGGGAAAGGCAATGAATCAGTGGTAGTGTCAGCTTCTGGCCCGATAAATCGGTTCCCAGCGTTTTCCCCATTCTCTCCTGCAAACCGACCAGGTCCAGGACATCATCAATGATCTGGAAAGCGATCCCCAGATCTTCACCGAACCGCTCAAACGCCTGGACTGTGGATGGGTCGCACTCGGTCAATACCGCTCCCAGGCCACACGCACAGCGGCACAATTCGGCTGTCTTCAGTGCAACGATCTCAATATATTCCTGCTCGCTGATCGACAGATTGCCCGCCCTCGCGTTTTGAATGACTTCTCCTTCGCACACTCGACAGCTGGACTTGGATACACGCCGCATGACCTCCATGCTGCCTGATGAGCAGCAGATGTCGAACGCTTTGGAAAACAGGTAATCCCCAGTCAGGATGCTGGTCGTGTTATTCCACCGTGAATTCATTGACGACTGGTGCCGACGCTGATCCGCGCCGTCAAGCACATCATCGTGGACCAGCGTGGCGCAGTGGACCAGTTCAATCGCCGCGGCGGCAGCAGTATGGGTTTTCTTAATATCACCAAAACAGGCGGCGGACAGCAGTAACAACGCAGGCCGCATTCGTTTACCGGACGTCAAACCGGCGTGGAGAAGTCGTTCAGCCAGAATTTTATGGCCCGCCCGAATCTGGGCCTCCAGCAGGTCGTTTACCGATTTGAGAGAACCCAGCACCGGGCGATAGATATCCATCAATTCCGTTGGTGTCGGATGCCGCCGGGCTTCACGGTGTGGTAGTGCCTGAGTCACTTCTGATCCTCGTGCTTGAATTCTGATCGAACGAAATCGCCGCTCTTCCCTCCGGCTTTCTCAATCAGATGAATGTCGCAAATTTCCATCTCGCGATCCATGCTTTTGCACATGTCGTAAACGGTCAACGCCGCCGTGGCAACCGCAGTCATTGCTTCCATTTCAACGCCGGTGCGACCAGTTGCCGTAACCGTGGCAAAAATCCAGAGACTGCGGCGCTCCTGTTGTCTTTCGTCATGACGAAACTCAAGGTGAACGGCGTCAACCGAAATGGGGTGGCAGAGCGGAATCAACTGCGGGGTCAGCTTGGTACCCATGATACCCGCCAGACGGGCGACCCCCAGTACATCACCCTTGCCCACCCTTCCGGCCATAATCGCGTCGGCAGTGGAAGCTTTCATGGAAAGTCGTCCACCGGCTTTGGCGGTTCGCCGCGTTATTACCTTGCCGCTGGTGTCGACCATGCGGTATCGCCCCTCGGCGTCGAAGTGATTCATTTTGCTCATGAACTTGAATCAGAGCCTCAGCAACGCAATCCATGGAGGACCAGACGAGATTCTGCCGCAGTGGCCCGAGACTACCTTTATGCAACCGACCGACGTTGATCAGGATAACCGAAATCCGTCCCAAGGGCACGCTTGTTCGAGCCTGAGGGGGCGGCGGGTGCGACAAAATGAACCACTTCGGTGGGAATGGCCAGGAAATGAAGTCGACTCGACGGGCGACGAAAATTGGTCGTCGTCGGGTGTGGACGTTGTTGCCGACAAGTCGCCGGACGACCGGCGCAAAAAATCGTCGCCAAGGGGGGTCAGCCTTTGACGACGAATTATGCGAAAGACGGCGAATCTTGCATCGGTTCTTGATCAGTGCGGTTCTGATCAACGGCGATCCGGTGGGGCTACACCAGTTCTTTTCTGGAACCGATCAGCGTTCTAAGTCGCTCGGCCAACAGACTGGCGTCGAACGGCTTCTTGAACGTCTCGTTGATTGCCGAGCGATCGAAGGAAATGGGATTTCCATCGTCCGGCAGCAGTGCGATCAGAATCGTTTCAGTGAAATCGTTATTCTTTCGCAGGTTCTGGCAGATCTGCAGTGCTTCGATCTTCCCAATCGAGAAGTCGGTAATGATGCAGTCCGGGTGAAAACTCTCGGCTTGAATTCCCGCCTCGAATCCGCTCGCTGCCACGGCAACTTTGAACGACTTTTCGGGAGGAAGTTCTCGCTTCAAATTCTCGATTAATACCTGATCCTGTGCGACGATGAGGACTTTTGCCATGGCCTCATCTTCGAGATCCCCAAGCGGCATACCATGCTCCTTGAGGAATTTGATCAGGTATTCGCGTGGGATACGACGGTCCTGCGATCCGGGGATTCGGTAGCCTTTCAGCCTTCCCGAATCGAACCATTTGCTGACCGTGCGTGGGGCCACTTTACAGATCTTGGCGACCTGTCCAGTTGTGAACACCTTCATCGCGGGCTCTCCATTAAATCACTTTGAATCGTCTTTCGCTGTGGTCGCCAAATCGAACTGAGTCGCTTCAACTCACACAACCAGTCATCCATCGTGGCAGGACACGTCTGTTTGCATGAACATGCATCCATTCGCAACCGGCCGTTTCTGGGTCAGGATGAACAATACTCGCATACTCAAACAAAGCACGTTACGCAGCACTTCGTTCCTTAACGACTTCGTGTTCTGTTTGCTGTAAACCGATTCAATGCGCCAAAATCGATCGAGTCTGCATAAAGATGCCTCTACGACCGGCAAAATCGAACCAAGTTACCAAACAGGCGGCAATCAAGGTCGTCGAGCGAGAAAAACAGACAGATAGGTACGCCGGATCTGCGGACATATCGGATTGTGAAACCGGAGTCTCACCAGAGTTTTCCCCCCTCTGGTTGTCGTCGTTGACCAGGGATCCGTCACTTCCGATCCCGACAGTCACCGACACTACTACCTGACTTGTTATTTCGTTTGTTTCGGGGGTGAGACTTTAGACAATCATGTGGGCAACGCGTTTTACAATTAAGAATATGCCTGACGACATTGCAACCATTCGACCCGTCGCAGCAGAATCGACATCTGTTTTGCCGGCAACGGGAATTCAGATTACCCGGGCAATGGCTCGTTCTTTCCCACCCCGCTACAGGCGTTCCATCCATGCCAGGGGCTCGCCCGATCCGAGGCCCATATCCTGATTGGTTCGCCGGTTTCGCCAACGACATCCAACGGATACAACAGACGTTGTCATCCCCTGCCTTGTTTTCAACGATCCAATGATCATGAACAGCCTGTCCAACCGTCCAATTGTTGCATTAGCGGCCTGTCTGACCCTGCTTATCTGCTGCCAACGGTTGCCAGCACAGAAGAATAACCAATTCAATTTGGATGAGTACGTTCCAGTCGCCAAACGGATAATTCGGCAGACCAGGGAAAAGAACGACTCATATTTGAAGCTGCAGGAATTGTGTGACGACATCGGTCATCGACTGAGTGGCAGCGAATCACTGAATCAGGCACTCGATTGGGCCGTCAAGAGAATGCAGCAAGACGGTCATGAGAACGTGCGAAAAGAGAAGGTGATGGTGCGAAAGTGGGTCCGTGGTCGGGAATATCTGGAGATGGTAACGCCGCGTGAGTGCCCGATTCCGATGCTGGGGCTCGGCGGATCGATCGCCACGCCAACAGAAGGCATTACCGCGCCGGTGATCGTGGTCGACAACAAAGACGAATTGGATGCGTTGCCCGACGAGTCGATTCGCAATCGAATGGTCGTATTCAACTTTCCCATGGCGGCGTGGAATCCAACGTCGGGATCGGGATACGGCGAAGCGGTAAGATATCGGACCAATGGAGCCCGCTGGGCCGCCGAGCGAGGTGGATTAGCCGCACTGGTTCGTTCGGCCGGCGCCTATTCGTTGCAGACACCCCATACGGGAGCCATGCGCTACTCCGGTGCGCCGGACGTTCCCAAGGTTCCCGCAGCGGCGATTACGATAGAAGCTGCAACCTGGTTAAAGCGTTTGCAGGACCGAGGCCAGCAGCCGGTGGTCAATTTGTACATGGAGGCAGCTGATCAGGGCGAAGTTCCATCGGCCAACGTGGTGGCGGAGATCGTGGGAAGCGAAAAACCTGATGAAATCGTCGCCATCGGAGGTCATATCGATTCATGGGATGTCGGACAGGGGGCCCAGGATGATGGCTGCGGCTGTGTCGTCGCCATGGAAGCTCTGAACGTCATCCGGAAACTTGGATTGCAACCCCGTCGAACCATCCGAGTCGTCTTGTGGACCAACGAAGAAAACGGGCTGGCCGGGGCCAGAAGCTACGCGGCCCGTCATCAACAGGAAGTTCATGTCGCTGCCCTGGAATCGGATTCGGGCGGTTTCCGACCGGAAGGACTGTCGATTGAAATGGAGGACGAACGGGCGCAGCAACTGGCCGTCGAACAATTGGGCCAGATCCTGAAGTTGCTGGAACCCATCGGTGCGACGCGAGTGATCCCCGGCTACTCGGGTGCCGATGTTAGCCCGCTGCGACCCAGCGGTACGGCCTGCCTCGGTTTGCGTGTGGATGGCCGATTGTATTTCAACACCCATCACACCCACGCCGACACCGTGGACAAGGTCAAACCACGGGAATTGACAGACTGCGTGATCACCGTGGCCGTCGCGGCATTCGTGATCGCTGATCTGCCCGGGCGACTGGGCTACCCTCCAGAGCGGTAGTCGCGGCCCTGCGAAGCGAGGATTTTCCTCGTTTTTGGTTGATTGGCGGTCGAAGCCACGGTCTTTACGGCGGTCAACTGGCCGACGCGTCTTCATCAGGGGCGTGAAATGCAACCAGAACAGTTGGCGGTTCGTTGCTGTTCTCCAAATTATGATTTGTTTCGGTTATTCTATATCAACGGTCGGTAAGCGACAGCATGCACCGGCCTCACATTCCCCACCTTTCGGACAGGAAGAGGTATGAGACAGCATTATTCATTTTTGTTATTAGCCACGTTTTTCTGTACGTCGCCCTTGGCGGCGCAATCGCCAACGATCGATTCCAGTCGGCTGGAAGAATTCCAGAATCAGAATCCACAGGCTCGTTTCCAAGGTAGCCAGTATTTTGACGACGAGGGATTCTTTGAGTTCGTTGGCACAGCAAACACGATCTACGGGACGAAACTGGCGACCGGACAATCACCGGAGTCCAGTGCCTGGAATTTCTACAGTCAGATTGAGGGGATTTACGCCCGCGAAGTCGGCCAGTTGGTTCCTGCCAAGAACGCCGAAGGTATCGTACGGCACGGCGTGATGTGGGATGCGAATACCCAGACTCACCGTTTTTCAACCTTCCGCTTTAATCAAACGGTTGGTGACATTCCGGTCTTTCGCTCCGGGATCGGTTTCCTGGTGCGAAATGAAGCGGAATTCCCGCTCGTGATGTCCAGTAACAACCTGAAAGAGATGCAGGGTTTTGATGCGGCCGCCGGAGCGTTCGTACCTCCCAGGGCGACGCCGGCAATGATCGCTAACGCCGGCCGATTGATGGACGAAATGCCACTGTTTGCTGGGGGCAACCGAGCCCGATCTGTCCTGGATGGCGTTCGACAGGCCGAGCCTTTGCCGATTCAGGTTTCGGATGAACAGCTGGTTATTTGGGCAGGTGTTACCAATGTTCCCGTCGACCAGCCGGAATTGGCGGTTGTGTTTGTCGCCGAGCGTGGAACGGTCAGCGATCCGTCAACCTATGGAAAGCATCTTGTCGTGGCCTCCGCAACTAATGGCGAGGTTCTGTATTCGGAAAATCAGGTCGTGGCAGATGTGGACGGCACGGTTTCGGGACAGCAAAGCGACGGACCGGCGGCATTGGAGTGCGAGCCGGAAGCACCGTTTGCGCTTCCTTATGTTGAAGTACAAATCCTCGGGGGCGACACCGTTTTTGCTGATGAAAACGGAGACTTCAACATTCCTAGCGGGGCTAACGGTAATGTCACCGTGCGTTCGCCGCTACGGGGTCGCTATTTTGAGTTGTTCGATCAGTCGGCAGGTGGCTCGACTCCGTTTATCGATATCAATGTCGCTGCACCCGGCAGTGTCGACATTCTGCACAACCCCAATCCGACTGGCGAATTTGCCACCAGCAATATCAACTGCTACTTCCGATCCAACGAAGTTCGTGACTTCGTTCTGGATTTCGAGCCGAATTTTCCCGTGATTGCAAATCAATTGGCGTTTGATGTGAATTCGAACCTCAACGATTCCTGCAATGCGTTCTACAACGGGTCGTCAATCAACATGTTCCGTAATGCCGGTTCATGTAACAGTACTTCCATCCCGGACGTAATCTATCACGAATACGGCCACCATCTGGTCAATGTCACGGGCAACGGCCAGGGGCAATTTGGCGAGGGATCTGGCGACACCATCGGTGTGTTGATGGAAGACGACCCAAACTTGGCTCTCGGTTTCTTTGAAGGGAGTTGCAACGATGGCATTCGAACCGCTCAAAACTCGTTGACTTTTCCCTGTGACGGGCCCATCCACACGTGTGGCCAATTGTTGTCCGGCGTGGTTTGGGACACGATCAACGAACTGCGGGTGTCCGATCCGGACAATGCACGGGACATTGCCGCTCGTCTTTGGATCGGCATGTTAATTGTCCGAGGTCAAATGTTTCCCGGTAGCAGCACGATCGGTCCGGAAATCGGTTTGATCTTCCTCCAACTGGATGACGATGACGAGTTCATAGGTAATGGGACGCCGCACTACGAGCAGATTGCCAACGCGTTCAATCCGCGGAATCTGACGGTACCGGAACTGGAACCGATCCTGCTGGCCCTGACTGACGGTACCCCCGAACTGGTTAACCCGGCCGGAGGCACATCGTTCCAGGTGGATGTGCTGCAGAGTGCTTCGACAGCGACCCCAGATACGGGTGTCCTGTATGTAGATAGCGGCAGTGGATTCGTCCAGGTTCCCATGACTGTCGTTGATGACGATACCTATTCAGCCGTATTCCCGCCGACGGATTGCGGAGCGGCGGTGAGCTTTTACGTCTCCGTCGACGCCGACAGCGGCGACACGGTGACTCTGCCGACCAATGCCCCGGCCACGACCTTCAGTTCGATCAGTGCCACTGGCGTTACGGTTGAATTCGAAGATACCTTCGATGCCAACCTGGGCTGGTCTGTCACCGGTAATGCGTCTGATGGTCAATGGGAACGCGGAGTGCCGAATAACGGTGACCGCGGAGATCCTTCAGAGGACGCCGAAGACAACGGCAATGGTTTTTGTTACGTGACGGACAACGGCAATTTTGGAGACAATAATTCGGATGTCGATAACGGCAGTACCGTGTTGACCTCTCCCGTGTTGGACGCCACCACTTCAGGTGATCAACAAGCGTATATCGCCTATTACCGTTGGTATTCCAACGTGTTTGGTAATGCTCCCATGGCAGACGTATTCGTCGTCGATATTTCCAATGACGGTGGAGCAACCTGGGTTAATCTGGAAACCGTTGGTCCGAGTGGTCCGGAAGTATCCGGTGGATGGATTCGGAAGCAGTTCAGGATTTCCGATTTTGTAACGCCCACGGCCAACATGCGACTGCGGTTCAATGCTTCGGATCTGGGTGATGGCTCGGTGGTCGAGGCGGCCGTAGATGGATTCCAGGTCTTGTTCTTCGAGTGTGAGGACGAGGTGGTTGTCGGGGACGTCAATCGTGATGGCGTGGTCAACCTGCTGGATGTGGCTCCCTTTGTGGATCTCTTGTCCAATGGGGAATTCCAAGCGGAAGCCGACATCAACATGGACGGCGTAGTCAACCTGCTGGACGTTGACGGTTTTGTTCAACTGCTGGGCGGTTAATCGGTTTTCTGGCTGTCCAGACATCCAGGAAGTTGAATCGAATTGATTCCAGAAAACGGTGCCTTTGAGGCACCGTTTTTTTTTCTTATCCGTGGGTCCTGCGGCAACGTCGTACGGGTTTCACGACGAACCGCTTTTTGCTAGACTTCTAGCCACCTGATCGACAAGAAGTGTCCTACTTCGATTCGTCTGATTTCTCGGTAACGAGGGCGTAGCTCAGTCGGTAGAGCAACGGACTTTTAATCCGTAGGTCCTGGGTTCGAGCCCCAGCGCTCTCATTCGGTTTTTACCGCCTCATATCCTCCTCTCTTCGCAACGTGACAAATTGGCCAAAACCGGTTCTAATCCGGGTTCTTACACCGATTCGTTGGTCAGGCGGATGCAAGTCGAAGGGAAGGTTCCAGCAATGCGCTCGTATTTGCAATTCGAAAGAAGGTCACCCACATGAGCATTCCCAAGACGTTGTTGGCAAGCTGGTTCATGGTTACGGCGTTCGGTGTCATCGAGGCGCAAGAATGGCCGCAGTTTCGTGGTCCGAACGGAAATGGCGTCGTCGAGAAAATTGAGCATCCGCGAACCTGGTCGGCCGACCAGAACATCGCATGGCGCGTCGAGTTGCCGGGTGGCGGATTGTCATCGCCAATCGTCTCGGGAGATCGGATCTTGGTGACGTCCGCGGTTGGCGCTCCGCTGCCAGTGAATTTTGCTGAAGGCGTTCGCGATATGAAGCCAAAACTGCCCGAACAGTCAGTCAGATTTACGGTCAGTTGCCTGAAAATGGAGGATGGTTCCAAGCTTTGGGAGACGGTGGTTGCTGAAGGCCTTCCCAAGTTTCCGATACATGGCTCAAACTCCTTCGCAACAGAAACTCCGGCGACCGATGGCGAACGCTTTTTTGTCTATTTTGCCGCGATGGGCATTGTCGCGGCGATGGACTTCGACGGCAATGAAATCTGGCGACAGGATATCGGTGCTTATCCCACCGGAAACGGCTTCGGTTCAGGCAGTTCTCTGGCCTGCGGCCAGGGACACGTGTTCGTCCAGTGTGACAACGATGACCGTTCATTCGTTGTGGCGTTTGATTGCTCGACGGGCGAACCGTCTTGGCGGTCCGATCGTGCCGGTCGCACGTCGTGGTCGACACCGCTGTTGTGGGAGAACGAGAATCGAACTGAGTTGATCGCCTGTGGTTCCGGTTACGTGACATCGTACGAACCGAGGACGGGCAAGCAGCTTTGGAAGATGTCGGGTATCAGCTCGGCGTTCAGTGCCTCTCCGGCGTCGGATCGTCAGCGTGTCTACTTTGGAAACAGTGGACCGCGCAGCAGTGGTCCTTTATTGGCTGTAACGGCCAAGATGTCCGGTGAACAGGAATTCACGCCTGATGCCCAGCTGGAAAACCTGGCCTGGTCGAAAATGCAGGCCGGGCCAGGGATGGCGTCGCCGATGGTATCGGGCGAATACCTGTACGTCCCCGGACGAGGAATATTGACTTGCTATTCGGCAAAGGATGGGTCGGTCGTTTACAAGAAACGCCTGCCATTGAAGTCCATGGTCGCTTCGATGTGGGGCGACGACGACCGCGTGTACCTGTTGGATGAGAACGGCAAGACCCTGGTGTTGGCAACCGGACCGTCGATGGAGATTGTGGCCACCAATCAAATCGATGATCTTTTCTGGTCGACGCCCGCGATTGCCGGAGAGTCACTGCTGCTGCGTGGCGTCAAGACGCTATATTGCATCCGTGAATAGCGCGGCGCACGCTACACGTCTGTCCGTACGAATCGCGCTAATTGCGGCGTCGGCTTGGAACCGCGCAAGTGCCAAGTACGACTACGAGTATAGCGAACGATGTCGGTTCGGGGCGGCAAGTTGAGGATCTTGCCGACACCAACCGCCTTTCTCACGTCTCGGAAAAAGCTTCAGGCTTCAGGATAATTTCAGTTGTAGAGTGTAGCGCTCAGTCTATTTCCGATTGAACTTTTTCTTGTTGCTGCGTCGTTTGTCGTTCCGGCTCGCCGCAGCAGGCTTGCGATTCCATTTACCGGACGAGCTGCCCGCCCGTTCGGTTGCGTCCATGGATCGAATTTTCATCAGCCGCCCGGACACGCGTGTCTCCTTTAGCATACCCATGATTTTCGACCCTTTGTCAGATGGCAGATCAATCGTCGAGTAGGACTGGTGGATCTGAATCGGGCCAATTTCATCACTTTCAATCCGCGCTTCATTGATCACGGCTCCGACAATATTCCCGGGACGCACGCCATCCCGCTTGCCAACGGCGATACGAAATCTCGCCATGCCGGGGGCTGGAGGGCCATCGGATCTTTCACGACGACCCTTGCGGGGCTGATCGCGGGCCTCGTTTTTCTTGCGGCTCCGTTTTTCAGACCGTTTTGTATCGCCTCCAATCGGACGGTCTTTCATCAGGAAATCCCGTCCGTTCTGGCTGGTCATGGCGATGGCGGCTGCAATCAAGTCCACCGAGTGTCCTGATTGCTGAGCGTAATCATCCACCAGCTTCGTGAAGACTCGCAATTCCCGGTGCGCGATCGTTTGGTCCAGTCTCTCGTAGAATCGTTTGATCCGCGCGGCATTAACCTGATCGATCGATGGCGGCTCCACGAACTCGATCGGTTGCCGCGTTGCTTTTTCGACAAAACGCAGTTTGCTGCGTTGGGCATGGGTCAGGAAGATGATCGCTTCACCAGCTTTTCCGGCACGACCGGTGCGGCCGACGCGATGGACGTACGATTCAGAACCCTCCGGAAAATCATAATTGAATACATGGCTGATTCGGGAAACGTCCAGACCGCGGGCGGCGACGTCGGTCGCGACCAACACATCCAGTTTTCCCGACTTCAGCCGCTCGATCGTGCGTTCCCGGGATCGTTGCGGCATTTCGCCGTTCAACGCCGCCGCCGAAACGCCCGCCCGCGCGAGCTTTTCCGCCACAATGGTCGTCGACTCGCGAGTTCGCGTAAATACGATCACGCCATCCGCATTTTCCGCTTCCAGAAACCGGATCAATAGTTCGATGCGATCGCGAGGCGAAACAAACACAGCTCGCTGACGAATCGAATCGGCCGTCATCGTCTTCCGTTGGATCGTCACTTTCGCCGGATTGTTCAGATAGCGGTGAGCAATCTTGCGAATCGGCTCGGGCAACGTCGCCGAAAACAACGCGATCTGTCGATAATCGGGAGCGTGGTCCAGAACAAACTTGACGTCTTCCAGAAAACCCATATTCAGCATTTCGTCCGCTTCATCCAGTACCAGGCATTCGATTTCGCTGATGTCCAGCTTGCCCCGCTTGATATGATCGATAACGCGTCCCGGCGTCCCCACCACCACTTGCGGATTCTGACGCAGTTGGCGGTACTGAATCTCATAATCCTGACCCCCGTAAATCACCGCCTGTCGAAATCCTTTGGTGTTGGCTCCGTAGGTGGAAAATGCATCCGAGACCTGAATGGCCAGCTCACGCGTCGGAACCAGTACCAGTACCTGGAGAACGGGTGATTCCGTTTCAATCCGGGACAGGATCGGCAGGGCAAAGGCCGCGGTTTTCCCGGTTCCGGTCTGCGACTGGGCCAATACATCGCGGCCGACCAGCAGGTGGGGGATGATTTCCGTTTGCACCGGCGTTGGTCGCTCGTAGCCCACTGCCTTAACCGCTTGTTGGACCTCCGCCGTCAGTGGCATCTCCGAAAATTTGGGCTGAGGATCCGGATTGGCATGTGAAGCGCCGTCCAACCTGGCTTTTTTCTTTTGCTTCGCGCCGCCGGCAATTGTTCAGACTCGCTGACCGCGGCCTCTGGGCCGGTCAACAGACGAACCGGCGGTGCCCCTTCTTCCAGTCGTGCGATGGCTTCCCGGAACTCATCGGCCAGCGGAATTGAGGCAGACACTTCCTTTTGATTTTCCAACATTTTCTTTCCGTTTCGTTACCCGGTTCGGGCGGATGGTGCGCAAGAATTTCAAGTTGCGCGTGCGTTAGCGATTAGGAACAGAGCACGGCACCCGTCGGGGCAGTCGAATTCTGAATGCGTCGCGTGGTTACATGGGTACAAATCGCGACGCTGCTTCGATCAAAAACCGGTTCCGCGGAGTCCTCGGATTGACAGAGTGTCGGCGAGGATGGAGGAAGTGAAGACCTGTCGCTGCCGAGTCGTATTCGAGTGAGAGCATCATCGGTATCGACTCTGGAGTACAGACGATACTCGATTGCCGGCGGCAGCGATAGTCGAAATCACGTTTTTTGCCTGCGCCGATGACCGGCAAAAAGCCGTCGCGGTCAAGCACCGGGCGCATTTGACTGGGTTCAGAAATCATCGGAAGGGGCGAGTCACCAGAAAATGAGGATTGGCAACCGCCACCGAATGAACCTCCACACTTGGCTACGCTTCTTGTCGCGGTCGAAGATTTGACAGCGGGTGCCTTGTTGAGATCCATCCGACCAAGCCGGTTCGGCGGCAATGGTTTTACAATGCGATAGGCTGTCCGGCCGGTAAACGAAACCGTTGCAGCATTTCGGGTAGCCTCTGCCTTCGTCTACGATCGAGGTCAGATTACAATGTGAAATGAAGCCCACGCGGCGAACCAATTCAGCAGTTATTGATGACCGAAAATCCCTATTCCGCTCCACCCGCTGGCTCGCATTTTCGCGACGACGTACCGCCAGCCGGCGTCGACCGAAGATCTGGCGTCACTGCCCGGCAGACGTTTCTTGCCTGGGAAAAGCTTCGCATCTTGTACGTCCTGTTTCTGGGGGCCCTGACACTGCTGCTCGCCGGCCCGGGCTTGATGCACATGCGAACGCTGATCGTCATTGCCGAAGGCACCGTCATCGCGAACCTGTGCTTCTTTGCAGGCCCGATCATTGAATCCTACATCCGCTGGCTGGGCTACAGCGGAAAATGGCTGCGGCCGCTTCTGTTTGTCGTTGGAACGGTGTTCACGGCTCTGTTGGTCGTCTTGACGCTCTTGCCGTTGTGGATTCCCGATCAAATCTGAATGATGGTTCCACTGAGTGTTGGCACGTTGTTCTTTTGGAATGCAGAACAACGGTCGAAGTTCAAGCAGGTGCAATCCATGTACGTCCGCGAAAGGAATAGAACGTCCGCGTGGATAGCGGACCGAACCCAACCGATTCAAGAGGTGTTTTTAGCTTGAGCATCTGGAGCCGGTTCGGAGCAAGGGCTGCCCGCACCGGAGTCTATTCGCCGAACTGGCTGTAGATGAAGCGCAGAAGGGCAATGAGATGCAACGTGATGCGGCGACAATCGAAAGTAGCGGTGGAGGGACTCGAACCCCCGACACGCGGATTATGATTCCGCTGCTCTAACCAGCTGAGCTACACCGCCAAAGAAGTACGAAGGATTGAGTCTTGATCTCGCTATCCCGCAGAGGGATAGGCTGCCAGCCTGTCAATTCCAGACTTCCTGCAGGCCGGCAGCCAGTCCCCGGCGAACCAGGCACCGAGACCCGAATCCTCGCACAAGCGTGAATAAATTAACAAATCAACTTTTCTGCCACAAGTCATCCGAATCCCAGGATTTTATCGAAGAAATTTGGCAAGAAAAGTCAGAACCGGATAGTGGCTTTTTGTGTCCAGCTACAGCCTTGATCAATCCCGGCGAATCGCGGAAACTGGTGGCCTGCCAAGGGAGACGTGGCTGAGTGGTCGAAAGCGCCGGTTTGCTAAATCGGTGATGGGGTCACACCCATCCGCAGGTTCGAATCCTGTCGTCTCCGCTGTTTCCGATGCCCGTTGTTACAAACGCTTGAACAACGGGCATTTGCGTTGATCCACTTCCAAGGGAAGTCTCCGTTTGTAGCGCTTTTGTAGCGATTTGTAGCGGAGAGTTCTCCGGGAAGTGGCTCGACCATGACCTCCTCAGCCTCCCCAAAAACCCAGTCGTCCCGAACCCAGTCGCCCCGCCGCCCCCGCATGTAGCGCGATCGTCATTGCGCTAGTGATTTCCGTTGGCGTGATGATACTACTGAAAACGCTGCATGACTATTTCCGAACGACAAATGATGGTCTCGTCCAGCGATACATCGAAATTGCCGGACGTATAACTGCCCTATACGTCGGGACGGTGGCCGTCGAAATGATCATGCAAGGCGTGCGATCATGGGTGCAAGAGTGTTGATAAGCTCCAGCACAGAACCACTAAGCATTTGAAATCGCGTGATTGAAGAGCGGTGGCTGAGATTGGTTTGGAATTCCCCAAGAAAAGTTGACAGTGAATCAGTGTTTAATGATCAGGTAAAACGGTGACATCACTCTCTCTGAACTCACCAACAAAGGCAGGTTCGAAATCTGCTTCTCTGTCACCATTGTCGGTCGCCAAGTTCGCTGTCGCGAATGCTGCGCGAGCGACCGACGAATGGCTCCGACGAAGGCAGATTTCTGGCCTCGCTTTATTTTCAAACAACTTTTTCCGTTCAAATTCGTTGGGACTGACATATCCCAATGACGAATGTAATCGAATTGGATTGTAGAATCGTTCAATGTAACCAGCTGCGGCACGAATGGCCTGTTCGTGCGTTTCATATTTGCTGTGATAGACTTCTTCCACTTTGAAACTCTTGAAGAAGCTTTCCATCGGCGCGTTGTCGTAGCAGTTGCCCTTGCGACTCATGCTCTGCAGAAACCCGCATTGCTCCAACCGATGACGAAACATCAAACTTGCGTACTGAGAACCACGATCACTGTGTACGGTTAAATCCCGATTCGGTTGACGCAGTGCGATGGCTTGGTTCAAGGCCGCCAGGGCCAGTCGGGTATCGATCTTCAGGCTGGCTGCCCAGCCCACAATTTTCCTGGAGCAAAGATTCTGCACCGTGCAGAGATAGCAGAAACCGTCGACAATCGGCAAGTATGTGAAATCGGTCAGCCACACCTGATTTAATTTTGACACGGCAAAACATTGGCCCAAACGGTTGGGAGCAATCGGTAAATTATGTTTGGAATCAGTGGTGGTGACTCGAAATTTCCGGGTAGTGCGAGCTCGAATACCTTCCTGCTTCATCAGCTTGGCCACCGTATTGAGCGAGACATCGGTTCCTTGGTGGATGAGCTCGCGGTGCATCCGCGGACTACCGTAATCCTGATGGCGGGGTAAACAATGAATGCGTTTGATTTCGTTCTCAATCTTTTTCTGTTTGGCTTCAGTTGTTGACGGTTTACGTTTAAGCCACTTGTAAAACGCGGCTCGGGTGACTTGCAGTACGCGACAGAGTACCGACACCGGCCAGCGAATTCGGTGCTCAGAAATGAATTTAAGCCTCAGCCGTTTTCTTTGGCAAATGCGTTAGCCCAGTACTGGCGGACTCCGGTTTTTGTTTATGCAGCTAATGCTGCGTGATACTTTCTTTCGAATTCGTCTGGGGTTTGGTATCCCAGAGTTTGATGAATTCTCTTTGAGTTGTAAAACGTTTCGATGTATTGAAAGACGCTCAGGCGAGCCTCTTCAAGATTGGCGTAGTCGCGATGTTTGGTCCATTCGTGCTTCAGTGACCAGAAGAATCTTTCCACAACGGCGTTGTCATAACAGCATCCGGTGCGACTCATGGAGCAAGCTATGTTCATCGTTTGCAGGATGCTTTGAAAGGCCTCGCTGGTGTACTGACACCCTCGATCACTGTGATGGAGCAACGTGCCTGATTCCGGTCGTCGTGATTCGATGGCCTGCTTCATGGCTGCCGTGACGATCGGCGTCGTCAATCGATTGCTGATCTGCCAGCCGATAACCTTGCGACTGAACAGATCCATCACGATGGCCAAGTAGACCCATCCCCCAGTCGTCGGCAAATAGGTAATGTCTGCCGCCCACTTTTGGTCAGGTGCTTCGGCCGCGAACTCTTGATCCAGAACGTTATCGGCGGGTTTCTTGCTCGGGTCAGACTTCGTCGTGGTAGGCTTGAACTTTCGCGAAACACAGCTTTTGATGCCCATTTCCCGCATTGCCCTGGCCACCGTATTGCGGCAGGCAGACTCCAGCTGATCGTTCTTCTCAAGTTCCTCCGTGATCTTGTAGCTGCCATAGATCCGCCTGGACTGCTGGTAAACCCGTTTCACCGACTCGCGAATCTTGCGAGAACGCTGAGCCCGGTTGCTTTCGGGACGCTCAAGCCAACCGTAGTAACCACTCTTGCTGACGCCCAGGACATGACACATCAAAGTGATCGGGAAATCGTCGCGATGCCGTTTGATCCACGCGTACTTCACTGCGACTCCTTCGCGAAGTACGCCGTGGCCTTTTTTAGGACTTCACGCTCCATTTCGACCTGGCGAAGCTGTTTCCGCAAACGCTTGTTCTCTTCAAGGACTTGCTCTAACGAAGCATCCAGCCCACATGATTCGGGATCGGGAGCATACTTCTTGTGCCAGTTGCGAAGACTGTTTTCACTGACATTGACGGCATCAGCCGCAGCCCGAATTGAATAACCTTCCACCACGATCAAATTGACCGCATCGCGTTTGAACTCCTCTGTAAAAGTCCTACGCTGACGTTTCCCATAGCTTGACATTGATCCCTCCTAAGCGGATTCTCGTGAGTTCCGCCGGAGTCCGCCAGTACTGGGCTAACGCAAAAGAAGGCCGTCGCTTTTTTTAACGGGTATGGTTCTGTACTTGAGTCTGTTTGTGCGTGATGTTCCGATACCCCAGTCGGGTTTGGGACGGAATGATCGCAATAAAAACAGTGACGTGACGGGCTTCTCATTCCGGGGGCTGGCCGAGACATTTTATGAGCCTTGAGCTCGCTTTTTTAACTGGCCACCCCAACGGCCCACCCGGCTGGGCTTCGAGCCCGAAGAGGTAGCTGCCGAGCGGCCCCATCCCGTCCGTTGCGAATTTGCAAAGGAGCAATGATGAAACGATTTATTGGACTTGATGTGCACAAGTCCGTTGTTGAAGCGTGCGCCATCGACGAGGCCGGCAGGGAGTTATTCCGACGGCGTATCACTTGCAATCGTCAAACACTATTGAAGTTTGCTGAAGAGTTAACTTCATCGGATTCGATCGCGTTGGAAGTTACAACCAATGCCTGGGCAGTAGCTGACTTGCTCAAGCCGTTTGTCGGGCAGGTTGTGGTGGCCAACCCGATGAAGACCAAGGCGATATCCGAAGCCAAAGTGAAGACCGATAAAGTTGACGCGGAGGTGCTCGCACAGTTATTGAGATGTAACTATCTGCCGAGTGTCTGGATCCTTGACGTCCAGACACGGTCACTGCGTCAACTTACTGCTCGTCGAGAAAGGCTCGTTGGCCAACGGACACGTCTTAAGAACCGAATTCAAAGTATTCTTGCCGGCTTGCTGGTTGTTATTCCCGTGAAAACGCTGTTCAGCAAAGCCGGACGGCAATGGTTGGTTGACTACGATTTGCCGACCAATGAAAAGGAGTTGGTTATGTCTGACCTGAAACTGATGGAGGCGATCAACAATGAGATCGAGACTCTTGAAAAATTACTTCAGAAAGAAGCCTGGAACGACGCTCAAGTTCGCTTGTTAATGACAATTCCGGGCATTGACTACTGCACTGGACTAACCTTGATTGCGGCTATTGGTGATGTATCCCGCTTCGAAGACGGAGATCGAGCAGCCAGTTACTTGGGACTGACGCCTTCAATCAAGCAGTCTGCCAACACTTGCCATTACGGTCCAATAACTAAGCGTGGAAACTCACACGCCCGTTGGATGCTAACACAAACCGCTCAAAACATGGCACGTCACCCAGGCCCTCTTGGTGTGTTTTTTCGCAGACTGGCCAAGAAAAAGTGTTGGAATGTGGCCGTTTGTGCGACGGCCAGGAAATTAGTGGTTATTGCCTGGTTGATGCTTAAGAACAATGAACCGTATCAATACGCTCACCCGGCGACTACCCAACAGAAATTGTCGCGGCTACGTGTTGCCGCCACTGGGATGACTCGTAAACCAAAACAAAAGGGCCGACGTCCCGGAGTCAAGAATGGTCAGAATCCACCTACTCGAATCGTGCCGTCCATCGAACAGGTTTGCGAACGTGAAGGTCTGCCAAAAGCGAACTCGTTCGAGAAACTACCCGTGGGAGAACAACAGGTCCTGAAGAGGCTTGGAGTGATCGACTACGTAACGCAAATTCACACCGAACGACGCGTTCCTCGGAAAAGAAAATCGAAAAGCACATCTTCAACGTGACTCGTTGATATTTGCTCCAAGCTAATGTGAATCTAGAGAAACAAAAAATGTCAGAGCCATGAATTGACATTGCCAGAGGTAAAATGTCGCGTTCCATCTTCAGCTGGCGATTCTCTTCACGCAGTCGCTTCAGTTCTGCGTCAACAGACGGATTACCGCCTGCCTCAGCCTGCAGCGTTCCATCGGCCTCAAAAGCCTTTCGCCAGTTGCGGATCAAGTTGTCCCGGACATCCAGATCACGGGCGACTTCTCGGCACGACAATCCTTGCTCAACCACCTTCTTGACAGCCGTCAATTTGAACTCGCGGCTAAATGTTCGACGTTTTTGACTCATGAATCTTCCTTTCACCAATATCATGGCATAAGGTGACTCACTGTCTACCAATCTTGGGGAACTTCAGTTACGGGTGACGGTTTGCAGAAGGTCATTTACTTTGCGCAAGCTCGTCGTTTTCCTGAGCGACCGACTGAAAACGGCTTTACGATGTTGTGCTCGCTCGCTTGGCCCGTCCGGCGTGGTACGACGTTTCTTTTCGTAGCCTCGCAGCTTGGATGAGAAGATGTCCAGGTGGCGAAATACAGACCCCGCGCTTACGCACACGTTCGCAGGCTTCCTTCCCACGGCTTGTTGCCTCCCCGCGGTTGCCCTCGTCTCACACTTTGTCAATCGGAGCCGTCATTTGGTATACTGAGCTCCTTGGGACTTCCAGTCTCGTACAGGGGGCTTTCAACCCACAACAATTACGCCCATGCCGGGCGTACCCATGCAATGCACCGGAGTTGTCTCGCCTATCGAAATTTCGGCATCAATTCCATAGCTTACAATTCTTGGTGTGCCAACGTCAATTCTGTTGGTACACCAACCCGGTTACCTCAGGCGTTAGCTGCACCGACCTTTCATGGAGCGATTAATGTTTCAGACCGCCCTCCCGATTCTCGGTGTAGCCAAGTCGGACGCTGCGGAAGAATTCTACTGCGAGCAATTAGGCTTTCGGCGGGCGTATTTCCACCGGCCCAACGCCGAAAGGGCGGACCATTGTTGTCTTTCTCGTTGCCCTTCCTTTGTGTCTGGGTATTGCCTTGGCATCGGGTGCACCGCTGTTCTCAGGGCTCCTGGCAGGAATCGTCGTCGGCTTTCTTAGCGGTTCGCACACCAGTGTCAGCGGTCCCGCAGCCGGCCTGGCCGCTGTGGTTGCTGCTCAGATATCGAATCTGGGGACGTTTGAAGCCTCTCTGCTGGCTGTCGTGGTCGGCGGCATTATTCAAATCGTTCTGGGGATTACCAAGGCTGGGGCGTTGTCCGGATTTTTTCCGTCCAGCGTTATAAAAGGCTTGTTGGCTGCTATCGGCGTCTTGCTGATCCTCAAGCAGATCCCGCACTTGCTGGGCCACGACAACGACCCCGAAGGTGAGATGTCGTTTCGGCAGCCTGATCATGAAAACACATTTTCGGAATTACTGAAACTTTTCGAAGCGGATCTGCATGTCGGCGCCGCCGTCATTGGCCTGATTTCTCTGTTGCTGCTGATCCTCTGGGGTCGCATCAAGTCATTGAAGGAATCGGGAGTGCCTGGGCCCCTGGTAGTCGTATTGATCGCGGTAGGACTGAAAATCCTGTTTGAAAACCGGGGGCCCATATTCTCGATCGGAGAATCCCACCTGGTCCAGATTCCAATTGCGGAATCCCTGACCGAAGAATCGTTGAAGCCCATGCCGACGGTGACATTGTGCATGTCGAACTTCCCAACCAGGTCAGTTTCCTGAATCTGGCAGCCCTGAAAAAAGTGCTTAACGATGCAGAGCCTGGGACGAGATTCCTGATTGACGCCTCGGGTTCTGATTACATCGATCCGGATGTGTTGAGCCTGTTCCGGGAATACAAGGACAAGAAAGGGCCTGATCCTGGAGTCAGCATCAGCCTGCGCGGTTTCCGCGAAAAGTATGAGCTTGAGGACGGGATTCAGTTTGCCGACTACACCACACGCGAATTGCAGGGCAGGATGACCCCTCAACAGGTGCTGAAAATCCTGGCCGATGGCAATGAGCGATTTCACACCAATCGCCGCATTTCCCGTGACTTCAACCGCCAAATTGACGCTACCGCTGGTGGCCAGAACCCCCTGGCCGCCGTGCTAAGCTGCATTGACTCGCGCGTTCCAGCGTAACTGGTTTTCGATCTCGGGATCGGTGATATCTTCAGCGTCCGCGTGGCAGGCAACGTAAATGGAACGGAGTCTCTGGGAAGTATCGAATACGCGGTTTCCTTAGCCGGCGCGAAACTGGTCCTGGTCCTGGGACACACGCGATGTGGAGCAGTGACTTCATCCGTCAAGCTGCACGAAGCAGGAAAGACGGCCGGACAGGATAGCGGTTGCCTGTATTTGAATGGGATTATGGAAGAAATACAAATGTCCATTACTGACGGTGAGTGCCAGGGTTTTGACTCGATTTCCCTTGAAGCGCTGGACAGATACATCGAGGACGTGGCAAAACGAAATGTCGAACGGACGGTTGGGGAGATTGTCGACCGTAGCCATGCCCTACGCAGGGCAATCGACAAAAGCGACCTGCTGGTAATCGGTGCGATGTACAATGTGCAAACGGGTGTGATTGACTTTTTCGCCGAAAAGGACGACCACACTCCGGCATCGGAGATGCTCGGCAACACCAACATTGACCCTTAAACAAACCGGGCTAATTCTCTCACTTTTCATAGCACAGTTCTAGCGAATAAGATCAAACGGAAAGTTTTCAAAAACAGTCCGGCAGTCAGCAAGTACATCTGGCAACCTGGGATCATCAAATGTTGCAGTGGGAATTGTTCGCCATGCCTTGTACTGGAGATTAGTTGTGATTGTTTCCGAAAAGGGAGCCTTGCTCGCGGCGGGGACTTGACTCTCTCCAGCGCAGGATTATTAATGAGTTAGAAGGAAAGAGTAATTCAACGTGGCAGACTTTTTTGTCATTAATTGCCAGCTAACATTTGGTTGACAAACCACCTTCTAACTTCGGGCAAAAAGCACTTTGCGAATTTCAGCCTTGAAGGAATCGCTGGCATCGATCACCTTGCGGAATTCGTCGCGATCGAGCACAAAGCAGGTCGTCGGTTCGGTCGCCACAATGGTCGCATTACGTGGTTGATCCTTGATCAGTGCTACTTCTCCAAAATAGGCGCCTGGCCCCAGTTCATTGATGGTTTGATCACCAGTGGAACGGGTTTTTACAGCCACCCTGCCTTTTTCAATCATGTAGAACTGGTCCCCTTCGTCACCTTCCACGACGATGTCTTCGCCGGCAGAAAAGTCTTCCGATTGAAACATGGTTGCCACATCGGCAAGCGTTCGCGGCGTCAGGTCTTTGAAGAAATCCGTGACTTTGAGATATTCACAGATCTTCTGGGTCAAATGGACGTTCGCGTCGTTCTTGATTTCGCCGGCCACCATGTTGATGATCCGGTCGGCGAGGTCAAGAATTCGGTTGTCGTGTGTCACGATCAATACCGTACAGCCTTGTCGATCTGCCATCTCACGAAAAAGTGTCACCGCTTCGCGTCCGGATTTTTCGTCGAGTGCGGCAGTCGGTTCGTCGGCCAGCACGATTCTCGGATTGTGAATCAGCCCCCGGGCAACGGCAACACGCTGTTTCTGGCCTCCCGACAGTGATTTTGGTTTGTAGTGAATCCGTTCTCCCAGTCCGAGTCGGGTCAGCAGCTGCCGGATTTTCGGTTTGGCAGATCCGCCATCCATTCCCACAAGCTCGGTAGCCATCTTAACATTCTGAAAAGCCGTCAGCGAACCGAACAGATTGTGGGCCTGAAAAATAAACCCGATTTTCTTGCGAACCTGGTTGATGTGGTGGGGCGACATGCCGTTGAGTTCTTTGCCAAGGATTTTCAGGCTGCCGTCCTGAACCGTTCGCAACGTTCCGATCAGTGTCAATAACGTGGTTTTGCCCGAACCCGACGGACCGGTCATGATGACAATTTCTCCGCGTCGAATTTTCAAATCGTTTTCAAATAACGCCTGGGTTTTGGCGTCACCGCCACCGAAAAAGTGATTTAATCCACTGACGTCGATGACTGGCTCGTCGCTGGTGGCGGAATTTTTTGTCATGGCAAAGCCTCAACATTCAAAACAGATTGGCTGGGTCGGATGAGAGAAGTTTCTGCAATGCGATGATGCTTGAAACGACGCACATCGCTATGGTGAGCAGCAGCACCAGCGAAAGTCGTTGAGCATTCAAAAACATGATCAGCCCCGAATTGGCGTTGACCATCGTAAAGATGCCGAAGGTGATCAACGTTCCGGGAATGAATGAAATCAGGGAAATAAACAGGGCCTGGAAAATCACGACCGCCGAGAAATACACGGTTGGGTAACCCATCGCCTTGAGTGTCGCGAATTCACCCATGTGGTCACCGATATCGGTCGCCAATACCTGGTAACAGATGATCAAGCCGACGACGAATCCAATCAGGGTTCCGAATGTAAAAATCAGGCCGATCGGCGTCGCCTTGCCCCAAAAGTCCCGTTCCGATTTCAGGAAACCGGCCTTGGTGTTGACAATCACGTGTGGCCCCAGTTTGCGTTGCAAGGCCTGCTTGACGGTCAGCACATCGGCACCGGGCTCAATCTGGATCAATCCGTAGTCAACCCGATCCAGAGGACGGTGTGGAAAATACCTGGCGAAATTCTCCGGCATCATGAAGATATTTCCATCGTTGGAGAAATTGATTCCCAACTGGAAACAACCGACAAATCGGATCTCTTTGTCGAACAGTTCGCCGTATTCTTCAAACCCCTGTTCACAGGTTTCCTCATTGAATTCGAACATCGGTTTGCTTTTCTTGTCCGCGATGGCCGTCAGGGGAGCGGCCAGTTTTTTGGCAAACCGGCGAATGCCAAGATTGTCAAAGGCGGGTTTGCAAACATCGAACGAGATGACACGGAGCCGTCGCGATGGATGCCCATACTTCCGCAATCGCGACACGACGTTTTCAAAATAGACCGGCTGCACGTCTGCGACGCCGGGGACATTGCGGGCTTCCATGATCTTTTGAAACGGCATCAGCTGACCGGACGAAAGCATGAATCGTGTCCTGGTCCGGATGATGATGTCGACGTTGGTCACTTCGGCAACCCGGACATTGCTGTCAAACAGCGCGTTCCGAAATCCCGTTTGCATGAACATCAGCACCACAGCAAACGTGATACCTGTGCAGCGGACGAACAGACGACGCCAGTCATCGGACGTGTTGGACCATGCGAGCAGGGCAGCTTGATAAAGAAACACGCAATACCCCTAGAACAAGTCGGCCGGGTCGGCCTGTCGCAATTTTTTCATCGCAATCATTGCTGAAAAAAAACTCATCAGCAGTGATGAAAAAAAAACCACGATCAACCGGGTTGCGTTCATGGTAATTGGCAACTTGGCCAGGTTCCCGACGACATCGTAAAGTACGAGAGATATAAAGAGTGCAACCGCATAACTGGTAACGGCAAGAACGAATGCCTGTTCCAGCACCGTTTTGGAAAGATACAGATTTCGGTAGCCCATCGCCTTGAGCGTGGCATATTCACCGATCTGTTTGGTGATATCCGCAGACAGCACGATGTAGACGATGATCGCTCCGACGCCAAACGCCACCAGCGCACCGGCCGTAAAGATGAACCCAACCGGTGTTCCCCGCTGCCAGTATTCGATTTCACGGGCTTCCAGCTCGGAGCGGGTCTGCACTTCGACGGGTTGGCCCCATTGCCTCGCGAACCGTTTCCGGATGGCACGTTGGACTGCAACCGGATCGCTTCCCGGTCGAAGCTGGACCAGCGCCAGCGAAACGTCCCGGGAAGTATAGGCAGGGACGATTTGAAAGAATTGCTCCTGATCGACCATGGTCGCGCCGTCGGAGGCAAGCCCGGTACCAATGTCAAACAGGTCCGCGAGCCGACAGGAAACACCATTGAGTTCGACTTTAAGTCCGATGTGCTTTGCGCCAAATGGCTCTCTGTTGTCCGCCCCCAAGAATCTGGGACGAGAGCTGGAATCAACAAGGATTGACCGGCGGTCGCCGAGGACGTTCAGCTGGGCGTTCAAACCAGGATCAATGAAGGTTGCCTGTGTGGGATCCACACCGAGAATCAGCATGCCCCGTTGTACTTCGCGCTCTTCGTAATTCCACTTTCCAAGACTGATGTGCAAAGGAACGATCGTCTGAACCGCATCCACCGATGCAGCACGATCCATGTATTCGGCAGGGAATCGTCCGCAATCGACGAAGTTATAGTAATCTGGCGAACAAATCATCAAGTCAAATTTCATCTTGTCGTAAAACACGACCGCCGTATCGGTCACCGCACCGAGGAATCCAAGTTGCATGAAGATCAGCACAATGGCAATGCCGATCCCGACAATCGAGAGAACGGTTCTCCAGCCTCCATTGATCAGATTGTGTATCGACAGTGGAGTTGCCATGACAGCCAAGATGGAGGGCTTAGTTGGTGTCTTGCTTCAGCTCAATGGCCACGTCAACCTGCAGATTGACAAATTGCCGCGCACTTGTGGAGTCATCCAGTGCAATGACAACCCGACCCGTTTTTCGATCGACACTGGCAAACGGATTCGGGTCGTTCATTGAAGGAGGCCCAATCATCACGCCTTTGGACACAACCTTCCCCGTCAATGGCTCGGCAATGGCGGTGCTTGTCAGGGTCGCCGCAGCCCCAATTTCAACATTGATCAAACTGGAATCGTTGATTTCCGCAACGCAAACCATCACGGATGTGTCACCGATCAACATGACCGGTTGATTGGTTGCCGTGTCCCCCGGTCGCACCACGATGTCCAGAACCGTGCCGCTGATCGGTGACTTGATTTCAAGCATTTCCAACGATTTTTGGGCGGCATTGATGGCTGCGTCAATCGACTGTACTGGCAGTGCCGATTCGTTGAGCATCGAATCCACTCTGGCTATGTCCAACTCGGCCCCTTTCTCCGCCCGCTCGATCTTTTCCAAGGCCAGTCGAACTTCGTCTTCGGACTGTGCCATCCTGGTTTCAAGCTGTTGAACCACTAGTTGCTGTTTGTCGATGTCGGCCTTGCCAACCAGTCGTTTCGTGGCGGGATCGGATTTCAGATTCTGCAAACTCTGGAGCATTTCGTTGGCTTTTTCCAGTTGGGCTCGCAACAGATCGATGCCTTTGCTCTTGCTGGCAACGTCCCGACGACTGGATCTGGCTTCCTCCAGTGCCAGATCAGCAGTCTGCCGCTGCAGTCGACCCTGGGCTTTCTCGACCGATTCCTTCTTCAAGGCATCCGCCTTTTTTGCAACTGCAATCTGCAGCTCCATCTCCGCCTTTTCGGTACCCGCCAACTCGACTATCGGCTGGTCGACATCCACGTCGCTGCCGATTTGCAGGTTGTACAACGATTGAACCCGTTGACCGACAGGAGCCATGATCTTTAAGACACCCGACCGGGGTTCGAGTTTTCCTATACCCCGAATGGCGGTTTGCGGTATCGGTTCGGATGTGCCGACCGGCCGCTGGGCGTTTGCCGATTCTGATGGGCTTCCATACTGGGTACCCAAATACCATCCACCCACAGCTGCCGCCACAATCAATAGGAAAGTCCACGCGATTCGCATTACCGAACAGTCACACCGCCAAGTCAGGCCTTGAAGTTTGAAACCTCAATTATCATCGGTCGGGCCAATTTTTGCGATCAATTTTTGGGCCGGGTTTGCAGGGAACGTTTTTTGAACAGGGATTCAACCGTGACAGCGGCAAAAAACGGCCAATTCGCTACGAAATTGTCGAGGTATGGAAGATCTGAGAACCGATTTAATCCAGATTATTCGTCACGCCTGGATCAATCCGTTTCAATTTCACCCTGACAATTGTCCATCAGGGCACCCGTTGCTTCGTCGAGGCGAATTTTGGCTACTTGGAATTCGACCATCGCTTCGATCCTTTGAGACTTGGCCAGTTGTTGCTTGGCGAAATTGGAAATGGAATCGACGAACGCCTCGGACGCATTCAACTCGGCCGACGAATTGATCTTCAGGGCTTCCGTTTGCAGTCGCTGAAGGTTGAGATTCTCCAGCTTGAGACTCTCGTAGTGAAGGTGAAGGTCTTTGACGCGTTGCAGAACCTGTTGGCGGATCAATTCCTCTCGCAGATCACGCAACTCATCGAGTTGTTGTTGACGGATATGGCAACAGCAATCGTTTTGCGACTTCCGCTTTTTCGCACAAAGCAGAAGTCGCGTTACCGGCTGAGTCGCAGAAATGCCCAAACGTTGATCGAGGTTGGACAGAATCGCAAGACACCGCTGGTCACCGGAACACGCCCCAAAACCTGACAGGGAGTTTAATTCGGCTCGGTTCGTTAATGCATCGATAATTAACTGCTCGGTATCCACTACATCCCGCTCCAGCTCAAAATGGTGACAGGGCAGAATCAGTCGTGGATAACAGCTGTCCAATCCCAACAGCAGATTCAACTTGGAGTTGATTTCAAACATCCCGGAACGAAGCTGGGACTGCTTCCGCATGATTTCGATCGACTGGTAATCGAGCTGAGACTGCGCTTCAGCCGTCGCCAAACCACTTTCATCGGCCGCATCAACGGTTTGTTGCAGCTCGGTTATCTTGTTCATGGACTGTTCCATGATCTGCGATTGCAGCTGAATCCCTGCCAGTTGAATCACCAGTTCTCCTGCATCGGCCGCCGACTTGCTGCGTTGTTCCGTGGCCTGGCCGGAAAGAAACTTATCGATACAGGCAATACAACCTGATTCACAACAGATGGCCTTGCGTTCCCGATCGATCAGATTCCCGAGTCTGGAGTTCCGCGAGGCAAGGCAAAATGCTTGGTTCAGCGACAGCCCCAGTGGCTCAGCACTGAAAAAGCTCAACAGTCTTTCATCGGCAGTGTTGTCAAGAGTGTCAAAACTGACCGAAACACCCTCATTATCCGGACTCAGAACCGATAATGGATCGACCGGAGGCAGCGTTTGAATGCCTCGGCAGTCATGACCTCGACGTCCGCAGCATCCCGAAAACGCGGTGCAGAGCATCAGCATCACTACGCCAATTTTAAAAGCTCGCATCAACATGCTCTGGAATGCGGGAATTGAACTTACTGCAGACTTATCGAAAAAAAACGTACAGCAAGATTAAACGGGGTATCACGATTAACCCGAATTACTGGACACCAGGCCATTAAAATTGAGATAATCGTTAAGCTTCCACTGAACAGAAAACTGCCAGGAGCGAGCCAGTATTGTATTTCGATCAACTCGAGCGCAGTCTGACGGATGAATTGCGTTCCGATTCGCCAATGCGGTGGCTTTACGCGACTGGCCGCCAAGAAAGTCTGGCGAAATGATCTTCGGCAAGATGGCGTTCAGTCGTTCGGTCAGCCGGTCATTCATGTTGCAATCTCGATGCAACGCAAGACAATGTCCTCGTCGTGGTTCTTTAGGCAACCCATGACCTCGTCGGCAATATGCACCGTCTGAAGTCGCAGCGACTTGGTGCTGTCGATGTATCCTGCCTGTTCCAAAATTTGGATTACTGACGACCGCAACCTCTCAATCGGTGATACGCTCCACGCAGGCAATTCGGCGTCACGATTCTGGCAATCGGCGACAAAATCGTCCCACATCTGATAGGTGAGCCTCTTGGCAAAGACGCGGTACTGCTCTTTGACGACCAGTTCCAGAAAGTCGGCCAGCAACCACTGTGTTTGACTGCCGCCGCCAAGCAGGCGTGGGTGGCGACCGTCGCATTGCCGTCCCTGACCAGCTTCCACAGATCGGGCGACAACCTTCCGTCGATACCTGATCGTAGACGGATCCAGTGGTTTCATGCCTCGAAGTTTCCGTTCCCAATTAACAATTCGCAGGACCTTGAGCAACTGTTGCCGGGCAGGTACGCAAGGCTTAATTCCAAACGTCTTTCATTTTTTCGTCAGTTTTTCCGGCGAAAGACAAGGAGCCGCTGTCGAAAAGTACGCTCGCAGTTCTCGAGAATACGCTGGATCAATTTGTGCTAGAGCAATTTTATTTTGACGTAGGTAGTATCGTGCATTTTGGAAACAGTTGACGCAATCGTCGGGCGTAATGGTCTGGATTGCCTTTGCGATGGCGTTTTCGAGTGTTCTTTCGGTTCGAACGGCTACCTTTCGCAAGTAGGCTTTGTTCTTTGAGAAGATCTGTTCAATCATCATTTGCAGACTATCCACCCACCAGCAACGCCACGAACGGATCAACATCCAGCAGGCTGACAACCCCGTCCTGATTGACATCGGCTTCGGCCTGAAAACCTCCTGTGGTCAGGAGATCAACGAACGGTTGGACGTCCAGCAGGTTGACCAGGCCGTCGCGGTTAACATCACCCAATGTGAAGGTGTTGGCGATCGCAAATGTAAAATCATCCGCGAAAATCAACTTCTGTTCATCCACATCAAACTCGGTTTCGAGATAATCGAATCGAGTGAATCCATCAGTATTGATCACTCCAAAGAACGCGTGGACAGTACCAAGGACGTCATTACCCTTGAAATCGACTTCCAATTGCCCCGGTAATCCGATGTCGAGCCAAAGTGAAATGCCTGCTGGTGGCGTGTTGGTTTCAATCCATCCACCGACGCCAAATATGGGCGAATCGCTGGTGCCAATGAATCCATCGCCAATCGTCGGTGGGTCCCCGTGAGGCAGCGTAAAAAAACCCCAGCTACCGGTTCGCGCCGCACCACTTCCCGTCGTCACTTCGCTGTTATTTGTATTCGCCGTCCACGTTATTCCATGATTCGTAATACTGGGCGCCGTTTGCGGGCCCCCCGGCACCGTCGTTCGAACCGATCCCCACACGGAGTCATCTTCGAAGCCTTCGTGAACCGATTGGTAGCCGAGCGAGGACAGCATGTTGAGATAACTGGTTTCGTCGTTGAAGACGAATACGTCGCCTTGCGCAAAAACGACCGGAGCCAAATTGAAGAACAAACAGGTGCCGATCGCAATTCGAATCGAGTTCATTTTCAGTTTCCGTTTGGTCTGTTTGATTGTTACAGCAACGAATTGTGCCAGATGTTTAGCCGACCATCCATGGCGTTTTCAAGAGACGACCGATGCTCATGACCGCAATGAATGTAGCGAAATGGCAGTTCAATCGAAGCGGCGACGTCTACTGGGTCAAAAACCGTCATGCTTCCCACTTCCTGCGCCGGCGTCGCTGTGTTCAGATCGCCTGCCTGAAAATAACAATGAACCGATCGTTGCCAGCGTTCCATGAATAGTCAAGGCAATTCCGGCACCAATGAATCCTGCCCACGTGACTGAATGGAACCCACCCATGGCGTAACCAAACCACCACAGAACGATACCCAGCAACGTGGTTGCGACAGCAATGTTTCGGTAAGTTGTCATTGACTTGAAATTCGTATGCACTTGAGCCGTTGTATATGCACTGATTGCGCGTCGAGGACATTCAACCGCCTACCAGCAATGCCACGAACGGATCGACATCCAGCAGGGTTACAACGCCGTCGCCATTGATATCGGCTTCGGCTTGGAACTCACCAGCGATCAACAGATCAACAAATGGTTGGACGTCCAGCAGGCTGACCATGCCATCCTGATTGACATCACCCGACATGTATTCTGAAACGACCAGAAAGGAATCGCTGTACAGAAACTTTCCGTTTCGAGTTGCCAGGATATTCCACTCACCAGCGTCGGGCAGGCTTGGCAAGGCGATGGACGCTGTCCACCATCCATATCGAATATTACCCGTGGTCCAGTTCCAATGGGCATATTCCGTCCCGTTTGGTCGATAGAAAAAGTAATCAAGTTGGTCTCCGTCTTTGAAACCAAACAGGCTGACCCAACTACGCGCTATTTGACCGGCTCCGTCTGCCTGAGAGAAAACGTCTTGATCGACCGGACGATTAACCAATTCTTCCAGAGTGGGCACGTGGTCGATAATTCCATAATCCAACGTGCCGAACACGTCGCCAGCGTATTCATGCGGGAACAGCCACCAGTAGCCCGGATTCTCGTAGGTCTCAACAACATTGCCAGCATCGTATACAGCAAAATGCAGGTGCGGGTCACTTGAATAACCTGAACTTCCTACTTCAGCAATCTTTTGACCGGCTGCCACGTTCTGCCCGACCGTCACCAGAATCGAAAACGCCTTCAGGTGCAGATACTCCGTTACGATCCCGCCTCCATGGTCAATGACAACATAGTTGGGCAGATGCCCGGGATTGGGATTCACTCGCGACCATCGATCATACTCGCCATCGTGCACTGCGGTGACGGTACCCTCACGGGCCGCATAAACGTCGACCCCTCGGTCCATTGCCGCGAAATTTGGCAAAGTATAGTCAATTGCGTTGTGTCCGTTGTATGAATAGCCACCTCCCATCCAATCCACGATTCCAGAGCTGGGATCGAGGTCAACGTAGTTGACGATTGTCCAATCCTGATAGGGGATGCCACCCATGGGCGACACAAAATCCTGTGCTGAGACGGACGTCAAAAATGAAATGAACAGTCCGATTACCGACAGCGGAAGAATTCTCATACAAACCTCGAATTGGGCGGTCGCAGGATTGGGATGCGGACCAAGATAGCAGTTCTGCAGTTGACCGGCAAATTTTCAGGTTTGTCCACAATAGTAGGCGACGACGCGTTTCACCACTTCTCCGGCAATCCCACGGACTGCCCGTCGGTATCAGATCCGGACGTCAGGCACCCTGCTCTGCATTGCGGAGTTCCCGCCAAAAATCGTGCGGTGCGGCTACTTCAAACGTGATTTGATCACCCGCCTGAAGTTCGATTTCCGATGCACCATCCAAGACCCTGCCTTGATTCACGTTTCGCGCGAGGTCCGAAAAGTTCCCAGCGGATCCCGTGAGGAAATACGTAAATGCGTTTAAGGAAATAACGCTCATTCCGACGAATGAATGAACAATCCAATCGACGGACAGAATTGACATCCAAGCGTGTGTCGGCATCCGGGTGACGACCAATCGTCGTTTTGTCAGCGCTCAATTTGATTCGATTAATGGCGCCCAAGGATTGTAATGTTGCCGAATCATATTTCATTTCGGTGCATGGAATGCTCATTGTTGCCCAGCTGAAACGTATCCTCGCCCCTTCCTGGGAACAGAAAACGACGCCAGCTGAGACCACCGAGGCCATTTCTTTGCGGCGGCGGCCGAAGCCGTGAGGCGGATAATGGTCGAAGCGGCGAGGTGGAAAGGGCGGCTGAAAGCTGGTGGAGACCCACGCGCGACGAACTGGCTCAATGGGCGGGAATTGGTTTACGGATTGATGAGCAAGTACTTTATCTGGACGGGGCCTTGCAGCAATTGGAAGCGGATGAACCTCGATCTGCACAACTGACCAAGTTGCATTTTTTTACCGGTTTGACTCTGGACGAAGAGGCCGATTCCCTCGGTATTTCTACCCGAATGGCCGAGCGGGATTGGGCTTACGCGCGGGCCACTATGGGACGCGTCCTGAAAGCTTGCGAATTCTAGGCAATACGCTCGAAAAAAATCCAGTTTTTCGTGTCCCCAAATTCTGGTGGACGTCGCATTGTATTTTGTTCCTGTATTTACTGGATGCTCACGAAAATCACCCATTTGGACAGTAAGCGAAAAAATCGACCATGAATGATGTTTGGTCTCAACTCGCCATACCGATTTTGAGAGCGTTTGGCTCGTCCGCCGAAGCTCAGCAATGCATGCCGGTACAAACGCCCGCCGCGTTTGCGACCGCCTGTGCTAACTCCGCTCCGCCTACGGCCCCAATCCGTTAGCACAGTCGATCAACCTGAAACTCTCTTACTTTGTGTAGTGCCAAGCATGGGGCATAGCCACAGGGGCCGCGACAATCGTATATCCACCAATTTTTTTCTCAGTGCTACCAACATGAAAGCTTCCACAAAAACATTGATTCTCGCAATAGTCGTCGTTTTCGGTTCGAACGGAGTATAGCCAGGAGTTTCCAGCGCGTCGATCATTGAAAACGGCATGTTAAACACCATTGACCAGGCCGGAAATGCATCTGACGGTCTGAGTTACCTGGACGTCACATTCAGTGTCGGCCTCACCATTGACCAGGCCCTTACGGACGCGCGAGATATATATGCGGACGCCCGATTAGCCACCGCCATGGAGTTTGATGACTTGTTTCAGGCAGCAGGCATTATATACAACGATCCATCCCTCACCGCCGCGTCGGGGTTCGATACCGGTCAAACACTCAGACTTTCCACTGGTTCAAATTACGACGGGGGAGCCTTACAACAAATCATAGGGATCACCTTCAATGGTGGGGGGGGCATTCTGACGAATATTTTCACAGACCCGGACGGCACGGAATCCGACTCATCTAGCCGGGATATAATCACACTACAAGACACCGATGTGACATCCAGTCAATCACAGTTAGTCCCAGGTCCGGCCAGTGGGAATACGACCGGATGGCTCATTGTGGTTGGGCCGACCACCGGGGTGGTCCCTGAACCTACTTCTTTGTTTTGCTGGTTGGGTGCGGCATTGATCGGATTAACCCGGCGGCGCCGAAATCAACAACGGTGTTTTCCAACCCAGTCCTAATGCTTTGCCGTCCGACATTGCTTTACTCACCTCACACCATTCCGCAGCAACGATCGTCTCCCGCCCGTTGCGCCGGCGAAACCGAACCGGAATTTGACGATGATCCAGTCGACTTCACGGTAGACGTTGTGTACCGGGTATTTCTCGTTCGCAGTCACTCTCCCTCGAGGGAGAATCGCGGCGCAGCCTCGGAAAGTGTGATGGATATTTGGTGATGAATGGCCTGCCGAGGCATTGTCGAGCCAATTGCCAAACAGGATATCCGGTCGAGCAAGTTAATCGCTCGCCGGTTTTTGGCACTCTGCCGAATTCGCGTTCGCCATCTTCGCAGGATACACGCGGGTCCAAATCGACACCAACAAGGCTCAATCGGACCAACAGGCTGCAAGTCACCGGGTCCACGCCCCTGCGCGTCGTGAGATAGAATACCTTGCAAAAACAATGGCGAAATGAGGTAGGCCGAGAACATGGATTGACGCTGGATCGCTTACAGGCGGGGGTGAATACCCGCGTCTTGGCTAGAGCTTTTTTCCACGATCGCATTTTGAATTTGCGATGGTTATCGTACCTTCCATGACCGACGTGACACGAATTCTGAATGCGATCCAGCAAGGCGAACCGGCCGCTTCCGAAGATCTGCTCCCGCTGGTGTATGAGGAGCTGCGAACGCTGGCCCGCCAGCGACTGGCCCATCAAAAGCCGGGACAGACCCTGCAGGCCACGGCCCTGGTGCACGAGGCCTACCTGCGGCTGGTGTGTAAAGACGACGACCTGAGTTGGGACAATCGCGGCCACTTCTTTGCGGCCGCCGCCGAGGCCATGAGGCGGATTCTGATCGATCGAGCGAGGAACAAGTCCCGGCAAAAAACGCGGAGGTCATCTGGTCCGGGTCGATCTGGAGCGTGAGCAATGCGGCGGCCAACCAGCCCGCCCTGCCCCGGCCGACTTCCGAAATCGAGCGGACTCGATAACGTCTCTCAGGCTTGGGGGTGCCAGCCAGCATCTGCCCACAATTCGCCGCTGACGGCAGAGTTGGAAACGAGGAAACAAATCGCGTTGGCAATTTCGCTGGGGCGAATCAGGCGACGCAGTTGCGTGTAGGGCAAAACGTGTTGTTCGATAACGTCTTCGCCCATGGCGCGGACCATCGGGGTATCGGTGAATCCGGGATGAATGACGGCACATCGAATACCGTAAAACATGGCTTCCTTGTTCAGGGTTGCGGCAACTCCCTGCAGGCCCGCCTTGCTGGCCGCATAGGAAATCTGGCCCTTGTTTCCCTGGGACGAAACCGACCCGATAAACACTATGGTTCCCTGAGTTTCCTCTTCGGGACTCCACCGCCCCAGGCCGCGGGCATGGCGGTCTTCCGCAATACGGCCAACCATTTCCAGCGCCCAGTAAACCGGCGCGATCAGGTTCACGTCGATCACCAACTCAAACGTCTCGCGGGGATAGATGTTGGCACGGCCTGTTTCCTTGTCAAGTTTTACGGCGATCGCGTCGCGCGTGATGCCGGCGGCAGGCACACAGATCGTGGGAACCCCATGATGTTCCGTGATCACATCGAAACAGTGCCGACGAAAGGGTTCGCTGGCGACGTCGCCGGCCAGTGCTTCGGTGACATGGTTTCCCAGGTCATGATTAATGCTGGCGGCCACTTCGTGAACGGATTCGTTCAAATCGACCAACACGACCTTTTTCGCGCCTCGGGCCGCCAATTCCCGGGCCGTCGCCTGTCCGATGCCACTGCCGCCGCCGGTAACGATGGCGACACGTTCTGATATGTTCAAAGCATCAACTCCTTGTCGCTTGTCGAGTGCTGATTGTTCGCCGCGGACCCGAACCGGGTTTCCGCGAGTGCATTCTCGCGAATCGCTCAGTTCGGATTGTCCAACCCTTCATGTGGAACTTGAGGGCGTAGAATGATTGACGTACCACTCGGCTGCTTCCGGCCAGAATGTTTTATGCGCTTTCGAGCTGACCGCCAGGCCAACGTGTCCAGCGTGAATTTCCTTCTTCTCAATCTCGGTCGAGCCAACATGCGGAATGATACCGAACGTCGATTCCGGTCGAACCAGATGGTCGAATTCGGCCGCTAACAGCAGTAGCGGGCAGGTAATCTGTTTCAAATCGACTGGCTGCTGGTCCAGCTTGAATTTCCCCTGGACCAGTTGATTCTGCTGGTAGAAGCATTTGACGAACTGACGAAACGTCTCGCCAGCGACGGGAATATTGTCATTTGTCCACTTTTCCATGGCGAAGTAGTTTTCCAGGAATCGTTCGTTGTGCATATTCTCGATGAAGCCAGTGTATTTTTCGATGAAGTTCTGAACGGGTTTCATCAGTTGAAATGTGGCTTGCAGGAATGTCGCCGGGCAATTGCCGTAAGCGTCGATCAGTCGGTCGACATCGAAATACTCTTCCCGGGTCCAGACGTGCAGCAAAGAAGCGTCTCCACTGAAATCGATTGGCGCCGCCATCAGTCCGAGATTCTTTACCAGTTGCGGATAGAGTGCGGTGAAGATGGTCGACAGCGTTCCGCCCATGCAGTAGCCGAGCAGATTCAGATTTGACGTTTCGCTGCGATCGCAGACCACGTCCGCCACCCGTTTCAAGCTGCCGCCAATGTAGTCTTCCAGCCCCAGCGTCTTGTCGGCGGCCGTGGGCACGCCCCAATCGACCAGGTAAACGTCCAGGCCTCCCTCCAGCAAGCGGCGAACGACGCTGCGATCGGGTTGCAGATCGAGAATGTAAGGCCGGTTAACGAGTGCGTAACAGACCAGTACCGGTTCGGCAACGATCGGCGGGGTATCGCGGCGATAATGCAGCAATTTCAGCGCGTCCTTTTCGTACACGACGTCGTGCGGCGTGCCAGCCACCTGCGTTCGCATCGCTTTTTCGGGAATGGTTGGCGCATTGATCAGACGATTCCACTGTTTGAAACCTTCTTCCCATGCTTTCTTCTGCATGTCGAAGGCCAGTTCCATGTATGAAGGATTCAACGCTACGCTCCTGTTAATGGGCTTTCACTGACGGTTTATTCATGATGCTGACCATGCCCTACATGGCGTAACCACCGTTGATATCCAGCACGTGGCCGGTGATGTAGGAGGCTGCATCGGAGGCCAGAAAAGCAACGCCGGCAGCGACTTCGTTCGGTAAACCAAGTCGTCCTATCGGAGTTGCGTTGGTTACCAGCTTCAGGCCCTCCTCAGGAACGGCATCCGTCATGTCGGTCTTGATGAAGCCCGGTGCGACCGTGTTAACCGTGATGCCCTTACGGGCGTATTCGCGTGCCAGCGATTTGCTGAACGCGATCAAACCTCCCTTGGCAGCGGCATAGTTCGTCTGTCCGAAGTTTCCAATCTCGCCGATCACGCTGGCGATGTTGACGACCCGTCCCCAGCGGCGTTCGGCCATCGGCTCGATAAACTGTTTGGTAACCAGAAACACGCCGTTCAGGTCGACGTCGATAACATCGTCCCACATTTCGCGCGTCATTTTCTTGAATGACTTGTCGCGCGTGATGCCGGCGTTGTTGACGAGAATATCGATCTGCTTGAAGTCGCCCAGGATTTCGTCGTGCATCTTCCGCACTTCCTGTTCGTCGGCCACGTTGTGGGCATAGAATTCGGCATTTCGGCCCATGTCACGGATCGTTTCTCGAACTTGCGCGGCCAATTTACCGCCGGTGTTGCAATTGATGGCCACATCGGCCCCGCGGGAAGCGAGCGCGAGTGCGATCCCCTTGCCAATCCCTCGCGATCCACCGGTAACCAGAGCTACTTTTCCATCCAGGTCAAAGCTGGCAGGCACGAAATCGGCTGTCTGCGTGGCAGTTTGGTTGGTCATTTCTTTTTCCCTGATGACTTTTTGGGCTTACCATTAAGATTATGTTCAATCGCTTCCAGGCGGTCTTCAATGGTCTGCAATCGTTGCAGGACCAGTTCATTGGCGGTTTCCAGGCGATCATATAAACCGCTGATGTCTTCGATATGGGGTAGTCCGCTTTCACGGGCAACTTCCCGTTGAGCCAGTTCCGATGTCACCTTGGCCGCCGTTGTCGTATCCGAGTGGCGTTTCATGCTTTCCAGGAACGTCGGGGTCCGCATGAAGGCTTCGATGCTCCTGGACATGGCGTCCAGCCATTGCCGTCGCACCGCAGCTGGATCGACGTCCGGTGGCACACCCGCCATCAGCGCCTGAGACCATTGCGTGTTTTGTTCCACCAGTTTCGTCCAGTATTCAAGCCACGGTTGGATCACCTGCTGGCTTCCATCGTCGCTGTTGAGTGTCGATTGTCCGCTGTTATCGTTCATCATCTTAACTCCGAATCAACCCAAGCGTTTCGCGGCGACGGTGTCCGTTGCGACGCCAAACAAGGGCGCCATGATGTGCCACCGCAGGCTTCAAGAACCTGATCTGGCACAACCGCGCGAACAAGCTCACTTTATTGGCGACTTCAACCAGTCGCCTTCAGACTTCATCGTGACAATGGCCCAAACACGGTCCGCCCGGAAGAGGACGGCGCCCCAATCACTTCCACGATCATCGGTCGTAATTCCTGGTTACCAGCAACGCTTGTGCCGTTTATCTCGTTTGCAAATCCGGGATATGCGACCTCGATGCGATGGCACCAGCAGCGCGATTTCGCACACCTTAAATGCCATGAGTGCGTGATGGCACACCGCCATCCCAGCCGCTCAGACCGAAGTGGTCGTCATCAGCTCCGTCCACTTGGCAGCAGCGGACTTGAATTCATTCATCTGGGCTTCGGACAATTGTCGAAGCGAATCGAATGATTTCCGGTAGAGCTCGGTGACCTTCTGCTGGTATTCCTGCGGGCTGGTCGCCTCGGCCGTGGCGAAAATGTCTTCCATCGCCTTAATTCCAGCATCGTAGTTTTGATCGACCATCTGTTTCTGCTTTTGCAGCATCTCGGTAGTGATCTCTTCCAGCTTGTGTCGCCACTTCTTCATTTCGTCGGCCGGCGTGGGTATGCCTGACGTCGCGACGGACGGAAAGGCTTCCATCCAGTTCTGGTACATCTCCTGCTGCAGTTTGACGGACGATTCCGTGGCCTTCTTCAAATTCTCAAATGCTTGCTCGAACATGGCTCGCACCCCTCGCGGTTTGTTTCAAAATACAGTTATCTGACTCTGACCATTTCAGTTATTCGGCATTTCGAGGGCAGGGTCAAGTATAAAATGCTGCAGTCGCAGCAAAAAAATCAACATTGTATTGATCCATTATTATAGCATAATTGTCTAAGTGAAGAGGAATCGGTATGATTGTTTGCTGCATTCGCACAATGCTGGTTCCGGCACGACACCCGATTGCGTTGAAAAGATGAGCGAACCGATAGAAATCGCCCGCTACCCCAATCGCCGGCTTTACGATCGCAGTCAGAAGAAATACGTGACCTTGGGCGACATCGAGGCCGTGGTTCTGGCGGGCAAGGCCGTTCGAGTTCGGGATAGCAAATCGGAGGAAGATCTGACGGGCGTGATTCTGACGCAGATCATTCTGGAGCGTCACCCGGAACGGATGAAGGTGTTTTCGGTGCCGTTTCTGCACGCTCTACTCCGCGCCGACCAATTGGTGATCGACTGGCTGACCGTCTACTTCGGACAAGCCATGAAGCTGATGAAAGGGGCAACGGCAATGCCGATACCCGGTTTTCCCGGATTTGAGATGTGGAAGAGCGTGGTTCCAGATTCTCCAGCCGAGAATGAGCACCCATCACCAGACCCAGCATCAAACGACCAGCCGGATCTTTCCGAGAGGCTGTCGGAAATGGAACGACGTCTACAGCAGCTGGAAAATCGAAAAGACCAATAGATCAGGGCAGCGGCGGTAATCAATGAAAACTCGCCAATGGGGAGGTCTTACCCGACACGACGGGGTGGGCCATCGAAGGACGGAATCGATCATTGGCGGACGATTTGCCGGCTGGCGCCCGAGTACGACATCACTTGGTGTCAAAACAATTAGAACTCTTGAGTGTCGCGTCTTTTCGTTTCCAGCGATTGGCGAAATGAGTACACCACAGGTTACACGACCGTGCGACTCGAGCTAATTCGATTCGTCTTCAAGAAGGATCGGTTCGGCCTGTTGCTGGTAGATCTGGAACAGTTCCGGTTCGGCGGCATTCGATTCGTTCAGGCGGACTGCTTTGGTGTACGACGCCTTCGCCGCGTCCAGCTGACCGGATTTCGCTTGAGCCAGCGCGATCAGCAAGGTGTTCAACGGTGCCAGATCCTGTCCCAGTTCGGAAGACCTTTCAAAATGCTCGATCGCGGCCTGGTAATCGCCGATCTGGTACAAAGCTAAAGCCAACGTGCTGATGTGATTCCCGTTATCGGGCCCGATGGCGACGGCTCGACGCGCGAGTTGCCGAGCGCGGGAGGGATCCCGCAGCGTTTCGTCGGGGCAGGTAACCAGAAACCAGGCCGCCGAATTCAAGACAACGGCTTCAAACTTCTGCATGCCCGGTTGTTCGCGCAGAATGTCGGCCATGGAGACGGCTTCGTCAAACGCGGCCAGCGCACCCGCCGGGTCCATGTTTTCTACCGCCATCGCGGTGCCGAGCTGGTAGTAGGCCATGACCACGCGAACCTGGCGGAAACCTTCATTCTGCCGCTCTTCAAACAAGTTCCTGGCCAGATCAAGCGACCGCCGAATCACCCTGGCACCCTCCCCAGGATCACCCGAATGAATCAGTATCGCTCCCAACGCACTGCTGTGCGATATCAGCTGCGTTGTATAGGTTGCTGATTGGGGATCGTCCTGAAGCAACGATTCATCGATGTCGATGGCGTTCCGGTAGGCAGTGATCGCATCCTCTTTGCGATCGAGTTGACGCAGCGTCTGGCCCAACGAAGCCCATTGTCTGGCCAGCTCGCTGCGGCGACTTGGCCGCGTTGGATCACGGTTCACAACGTCTAGGTAAAGTTCGATCTTGGCGCGATGATACTTCTCCAACGCGACCACGTCATCTTCCTTGCGGGCCAGCGATACCAGCGAACTCAACAAACTCCGTTTGCTGCTGTTGGAAAGCTGCGCCTCCATAATCTGTTCCACGTCGATGTCGGCCATCAGCTGTGCGGCTTCGCGTCGCAGCGCTTCGGTCTCCTGCTGTTTGGCTTCTGCACTGGATTTCGCCAACAGAGCGGCCAGATCCCGGATGCCAATCACCAGCTGCACGGTATCCCGAACGGATTCCGTTGATGCCGATTGTCGCTGAATATCCAATTTCTCGCGCAGTCGGTCTTCCGCCTCCGTTAACTGATCCAGCGAAATCAGGGTACCTGCCAGATTGCCCAGGTCTTCCGCCAGGGACCGCTGATAATTCGATCTGCTCGGAAACAGGGCCACCAGCATCTGGCGTTGTCGGACGGCTTCCTGGTAGGCCTGCAGTTGATCCGGCGTGCGATCCTGGACTGCCGCAAGGGAGCCCGCTTCGCGCAACACGCTGGCAAAACGATCGCGGTGACGGGGCGTAGCCGGAAAGTCCTCCGTCAGTCGCTGGTAGGCTGCCACGGCCTTTTCCTGGTACTCTCGGGCAGCGGTCAAACGCGATTCGCCCCGCAAAGATTTTCCCAGTTGCAAACAACAGCTCGCGTACAAAGCACGTTTACTTTCGTCTTCCGGATCGTCGGCGATGACATCTTCCAGCAATTGAATCGCCTGCCCGCGACAGCTTTCGGCCTGACCATGCTGGCCCACGCGGGTAAGATAAATCGAGTAATTGTTCAACACCCGCGCCAGATCCTGTTTGTATGCCGGGCGGTCACGCTCAAGCACCAGCGCCTGCAAATGATCAATCGCGGAATCGTAGGCGGCCTCGACCGCGTCCGCATCGGTCAGGATCCGCCCCAGGTCGGCCTGGGCCGTCGCGTACCGGGCCGCGTACTCCCCCTTCTGAGGATGTTCTTCGTAAAGTTGCCGATACAGGTTCAGGCTGTCGACTTGGCGTTGCTGAGCCTCGTCCAGCTGCGATTGCTGACGGAGAAAACTGGCGTGCCCGGAATAGGCGGCTGCGGTTTGCACCTGCCATTCCTGTCGATCGGGGGCGCGATCCTGCAGTTTCCGATAGCCTTGCGTCGCCGCCTCATACGCCGTTTCGGCTTCTTCCGTCTTTCCCAGCGCCTGTTGGATTCGGGCCACTTTGTGGTGGGCACGCGCAACCTGCATGGCGATTCGCGGATCATCGGGATTGCGTTGCCGAAACCGCTGAAAGAAGAGCAGAGCGTCATCTAACACGTCCGCCCGCAACTGCTTGGCTTGTGGGATATCGACGAGCGTATCGGACCCCAGATGTTCCAGTACTCGATCCACCGATTCCAGCGCGTCGCTCAGATCGGCTTCGGAGGCCATCCGGGCCGCTTCGGCCTGTCGCCACTGCCAGGTGATACCGGCCATACCGGCCACAACGGCAATGGCCAGCGTCGCCAACAACGCGGCAACGGTCGGTCGTCGCTTGCACCATCGTCCCATTCGACCGGCCGGACCAATCCGCCTTGCCTGGATCGGGATACCCTGAAGCCAGCGTTCCAGATCACCGGCCAATGCCTGTACATCGGCGTAGCGACTTGCTGGTTCGCGTAGGATGGCCTTCATGCAGATCGTTTCCAGATCGCGGGGAATGCGGATGCGAAATCGAGACGGTGGCTGCGGATCGTCGTTGATCACCTGTTGAATCAGCATCGGGACGTTGCCACGAAACGGTACTTCTCCGGAAAGCAATTGATAAAGGATGACACCCAGGCTGTAGACATCCGATCGCTGATCGACTTCCGCCAGATCACCTCGAGCCTGTTCTGGACTCATGTAGGCCGGAGTTCCAATCGCCTGGCCCTCGATGGTGACGGTCGTGTCCGACTGATTTCGCCGCGCCAAACCAAAATCCATGACACGTGGTTTCAAGTGCTCGTCAGCCACGCCCGTCATGATGTTCGATGGTTTCAGGTCACGATGAATCACCCCCCGCTGATGAGCGTGCGCCACGGCGTTGGCGATCTCGGCAACCAACCCCGCAGCTTGGCGAAAGTCGAATTCACGGTTGGCCAGCAGACTCGATAGCGGCTGCCCATCCACGAATTCGCAGACGATGTAGGGAACCCCATCCTGACGACCGGAATCGAAGACACGGACGATGCCCGGGTGATCCAGCTGCGCGGCGTTACGGGATTCGCGTAGAAAACGTTCGCTCTCTTCCGGCATCAGGAACTGGCTGGATCGTGGCAATTTGATCGCCACTTCACGATCGAGCTTCGGATCTCGGGCACGGTAAACATACCCGAAGGCCCCTTCTCCAACCCGTTCCAATAGCTCGTACCGCCCGATAGCAATCGGTTTTCCGCATTGCCGGCAACTCGTTTCGCCGGTCTCCCGGCCCGCCACGGCGGCGTTGCAGGACAAACAATGCCAGTTGGCATCGGCCGCCCGTGTATGGGCGATGTCCGAGCCATGGAATTCGAGCTGGAACATCATGGCGATCTGGCGGGCCAGGTGCGGAAACCGCTCGCTATAGACAGCCGCATCCAGCGAATCGCGATCCGCGCGGAACGAATATTCCGTTCGGATCAGCTCCAGCATGACAAGATCGTCCTGGGCCAGCTGCGGAAACGCATTCGTGTAGGTTTCGACCCGCGTTTCCACGTCGTGCTGAACTCGATACTGCAGATCGATGCAAGCCAGCTCGGTGAGTAATTCGGTGTTACTGACCGCGTCCTCGGGAATCGAGCTCACAAAGTCCCTGACCACTCCGGATTCCCAGGCGCTTTCAAAAGCCTGTACAGCCAGATCAACTTCCCCGGTTGCTTTATTCACTACCTGGCCTCATGCAAACGTACAAGCGGAAAGTGTATCCGGTTTCGACAACCGATTGAATTCTGAAGGCCTTGTCCAGGGCGACTGCAGACGGACGATGGCGTCTTAAAGCCCGCCTAAAACAGTGTACCATGAGTGGATGGGCGAGCTTGAACGACTTAGCCAAATCGAAACACTTTGGTCGATGGTGCGTCAGGCGCATGAATCGGACGAAGAGGCCGCTCGCAACGCGCAGCGGCAGTTGCTGCAGCAGTATGGCAGCGCCATTCAACGCTATCTGAAGGCGAAACTTCGCGATCCAGCCGCGGCCGACGACATATACCAGGAATTCGCAATCAAATTCGTTCGAGGTGACTTTCGAAAGGCGTCTCCGGAAATCGGGAGGTTTCGGACTTTCATTCGTACGGTATTGTTTCGTCAGATCGCGGATTACTATCGGATCAGAAAACGACGCGGCGACGTCCCATTGGATGTGAAGCTGGTCGAACCGGCGGCGGAAGACGATGACGATCTGCGGGATGAACAATTTGCGCAGGCCTGGCGCGACGAGATGCTGAAAAAGGCCTGGGATGGGCTGTACGATCTGGAGGCGAGTTCCGGCAAACCATGGTATTCCGTATTGCAGCAGCGGGTCCAGAATCCACAGATGCGATCGGCTGAATTGGCGCGTGCTGTCGGTCAGCAGCTGGACAAGCCAATGACCTCCGCCAACGTTCGCGTGCTGTTGCATCGGTCACGGGAGAAGTTTTCCGTGTTGTTGATCGAGACGATTTCAAATTCATTGAATTCGAATTCCGCCGATGATATCGAAGAGGAACTGGCCGAATTGCAGTTGCTCGAATATTGTCGGGCGGCGCTGGACCAGTTTCGTGCTCAGTCGAAACCCAACTGAGTGGCGACCATTCGATTGAATGAACTGCCGCTATCGCGCTGCTGGTGACCGGTTATTGTTTCGCGGCATACAATTGCCAACGATTGTCCTCCTTGCGTACCAGTTTGTATGACTTCCCACCTTCCAGCTTGTAAAGACGCTGTTGGCTGCCGTCGTTGTAGCGGATCAGCCAGCCACTGCCGATTCTGAATCGCTGTTCCTGGCCCGCCGACATGGTAAACCCGAAACTTCCTTGGTTGGATTTCAAGGTGTAATTGAGGCTGCCGTTTACCGATTGAGGGCAACGGATCATGACATATTGGTTACTCATCACGGGGCTGCTGGGCAGCATACCCGAAGTGGAGGAAACGCTGCCTCCCGGATAGGGTTGGCTGCCCGGATAGGGTTGGCCGCCGGGATAGGGTTGGCCGCCGGGATAGGGTTGGCCGCCGGGATAGGGTTGGCCGCCATTTCCTGGCAGCTGGAATCCGCCGTCGCCGGGATTGAATCTCCGCCCATCACCCCCTGAACCCGGCCCGCCTTCGGATGGAAGTTGAAACTGACGAGGCGTCGGCTGCGGCTCTTGCGGCTCTTGCCATCCTGGCGGATTCTGGAAGTTCTGATCAATGATTTGCCGCCCCTGGTTTTTGAATTCGTTTTTCAGCTTTCCAAAAAAATCATTCTGGGCGAAGACGCTCGAACTGATCGATAAATAGAAGACAAGGGTCGGGAGAATAAAACGGTTCATGTTTTCGGCCTTGTGAATTTGATTGTCATTACGAATTAGTTGCGGAGTTCGAGTACGTTGGCCCGTTTCGCGAACTCGGGAATAAAGTAAACGGGTTGCTGTTGGTCTCGGGTCAAGTCCTGCAATCGATTGACCACGCCGGCGGCGAGTTCGACAGGATTGAACAGTGCGTCCCCGGGTTGGGGAATGGTGTCGAATTGACGATCGCCAACGGTTTCCAGCACAGCTCGCAAGAACGCACCCTTGTCCGAGGCTGCCACTGGCACCGGTTGTTGCTGTAGCGTATTGGAAGACAGGAAAATGGTGCCCATTTCCGCAGCGGCCAGATCCATCAGGGGGTTCCGCAGACCAGGTTTGATGGCGTTGCTGGTTGGTGTCAGGTCAAGGAAGACCACGCGTTTGCATTCGGGCAGATCCAGCTGCAGCGTATCCAGCAGGTCCCGCCATGAAACGGCGGTCGATCGCGCCTTGGATTCAATCGAATTGCTGGTGCCGATATAGAAGTTGTCGCGACGGTCAACGATGGCATGGGAAGCGATGTAGACCATCGCGACATTTCCGACTTTGGTGTTGTCGGACAGCCACTGGAAGCCCTCCAGAATCTCGCGGTCTGTCACTCTCCCCAACAGCTGGCGGGTATTCACCTTGCCATACAGCCGTCCGTTTTCATGCGCCATCATCGCCTCAGCAAATGCCTTGGCATCGCCGGCGGCCGAGGGGAGCGGGGCGAGAGAATCGTCGAATTCGGAAACGCCGATCGCCAGTACATGGACATCAGACCGCAATGGTTTGTCGGGACGATTCAGGGCGACAACAATGTGTTTGCCCTGAGTGCTCGACTTCGCATTGGCGGCGATCAAGACCAGGTCGTTGGCACCCGGCTGCAACTCCATTTCGTACTCGATGGTCATGGCCAGTTGATTGACTTCGGTGGGCCGGAATACCTTGGCCACGGAACCATTGTGCAGCAAGGTCAGCGCGGTCAGCGGCAGGCCGTTGACACTGTTGGCTTCGCCTTTCACCGTGACGGTGGGTGTATCAGTTTGCCAGCTGTCCGTGGGCGACGTGATCTTCACGCTGGGAGGATAGTTTTCCGCGATCACGTCCGGTTTGCGAAAATCGACTTCTTCCGACTCCCGAACTTTCTCTGGCAGCCGAGCCAACGCCCGTTCCAGCGAGCCCGTTTCCAGGATGCCGTCGATGACGTCCGGGCGATAGAGCTGTTTGCGGAACTGTTGGACTTCAAAAAAGTTGGCCGATTTGTCGTATCCTCGATTCAGATGCCAACCGATCAATCGGTCCGCACCCGGTGACGCATCGTAGTATCCCTGAGGATGCCAGATGATCCATTGTCCATTGTCCCCCATGAAGAAATTCAGGATAGGTTCGGCGAAGTCATACCCCGCCGCCATTTCCATCTGGTATTCGTATGTTTCCTCGCCCCGTTTCATTTTGACGGGGACTCGCTGCCCTGGCTTGTAATCGAACTGGCCCAGCAACATCGATTCGAACATGTCGGTCAGCGTTTTGCCGTCGATGGAGACAATTTGGTCACCGATTTTTACGCCTTCCCGAGCCGATGACGTTCCCGGCACCACTTCGCGCACGGCACTGTTTTCGAACTTGAAGTCAAAAATACCGGTGGGCACGTAATCTTCCAGACTCCACAATCGGATCGTCCGATCCGTGGATGAGGTTGCGATCAGTTTGCCGTTACTGGCCGGGCTGATGCCTGAGACGAGGCCTCCATGACCGATAAACGCCCGCTTCAATTCGTCTCCCGCCGAATCCCACAACGCCAATAATCCTTCATTATCGCCAAACACAACCGGCTGTTGCACGGCCAGCTGGGGCTCATCCAGCAGGGTGAAAACGGTCGGATTACGGCCGGAGCTGATGCGATACTGGGCTTGCCGCTGGGATCCGAGGAATCGTTCGATCAGATAGTAGCCGCCCTCACGGCGAACCTTGACGCTCGTTTCTCCCCGCGTTGCCTGCTCGTTACGCAGTTGAAGATCGTCGCGGGAAGCCACGTCTGCAATGGTCCGCTGTCTCAGATCCAGGACACGGGTGGCCGTGCCGTAGTTGTTTCGATTCCACTCGCCGGGAGGCAGGGGTCGCAAGCCGAAAGCCAGTCGCGATGAGCCTTCGTCGAAGGCCACCTCGTAAATTGGTTTGCCCTGACCGGCGAATTTGAATTTCCGTTCGCCGGTTGTCGAATCCCAGACGTGCACTTCACCGAACTTGTCGCCACTGGCCACCAGGGAACCGTTCGGTTGCAGCGCGATCGCGGTGATATTCCAGCGATGTTTGTCATAGCCCGCGAGCTCCTTGGCCGGAATCGCCGAAGACACCGGATCGCGCGATTCCCAGATGCGAATCCAGAAACGGCTGCGTCCATCGGCCACCGCGCTGCCGGCACCCGCCCAGCGACCGTCCTCCATGCGAAGGTCCATTACCCGCGGTTGCGAGTCATCGCCGTAGGGGAGCTTGATCAGGTTGTTAAAAACATCGACCAGCCAGCCGCGAACTTTGGACGGCATATTGTCCTGGGAACCGAGTCGTTTGCCGCTGGAGGCGGAAATGACCTGGGGCCCGTCGAAATCGACACCCAGCAGGTACGGTTCGTCGGTGGGAAACTTCACGACATCGTAAATCGGTTGGTCGCGATCCCGGGCGGCGACGCGTTGCAGAACTTCCCGCGATGCCCAGTCCCTGACCAGTATCAGGCCATCGGCATCGGCGGATGCCAACAGTTTTCCGTCTCGCGAAAAACAGAGTTTCCGGCAGGGTGCCAGATGGCCCGTCAACACTTCAGCGATTTCGTCAAGATTATCGGTGGAGTAAACGCGGATGTTGCCGTGCGGGCGGTAATCGCTGACGCCCACCACGAGGAACTGGCCGTCCGGCGACCAGGCGACGGCGTTGACATTGCCGTACGACGTACGCGACATGTCGCCGCGCAGCGTCTTGACCAGGTTGCCCGAATCGATGTCCCAAATGCGGACGATTTTGCCGCCGGCGACAGCGATCTGTTGGCCATCGGGGCTGAAGCTGACGTCGGCGATCTCACCCATGAAACCACCGCTATCAATCACCAATTCCGCGGGTCCGGTGAACTGATTGGCGATTTCCTGAACCGTCTTCGTGTAGGCTTCTTCCTTCGCCTGTTTTTCCTGGCCACCTGGTTGGGTACTGACCAGCAGCGAATCGAGATTGGACGGAGGAACAAACGAAAGTGCCGGTCCCGAAGATGGTTCCCCGACAACCGGAACCAGCAGTCGCATGCCGATGTCATCCGCTCCGTTCCATGGCGCTGCGTTTCGCCAGGTAACGCGTACATGGTCACCGGGTGGAATGCGATAGCTGCAACCTTTGATGATGAACAGACTGGAACCATGCTGGTTGTCGCACCACTCGGCAACGTTGCCAATCGTATGCAGCAAGCCGAGTGCATTGGCACTCGCGGGCAGGGCCTCAGCGTCTACTGGTCCGTTGTCTTCGTTGGACTCACCACGGAAGAGTCGGCATTTATCTTCGTCAAGACTTCCGTTGCCCCGCGGCACTAGTTTGCCCCACGGCAGTGGGTAACCCGAATCCTGCGGCCCACGAACGGCGGCTTCCCATTCCTGTTCTGTCGGCAAGCGGCCACCTGCCCAATCGCAAAATTTCGCGGCTTGTCTGACAGAAATGTTCGTGATCGGGAAATTGGATTGGTTGGTTTCGTTGGTCTCTTCGTCTTCCATGGCTGCTTGGTTGACAAAGGACTGGTACTGACCGCGGGTGACTTCGGCGATGCCCATATAGAATGGCTGCTCGATGCTAATCGTCCGGTCAGGCAGTTCCCAGGCACGAAGATTCCCACCTTTACGCGGCTTCTCCCCCTTTCTTACGCCAAACCGGTAGCTGCCGGCGGGGACCAATGCCAGTTCCAATGGCGATGAATCCTGTAATGTTCTTACCAGTGCCCGCTGCGGTAGTCCCGTCAGTTCGTCGAAGGCGGTTCCCGGTTTTGGCAGCAGAGCCGTCGGAAGCACCATGGTTGGCTTGATTTCGGGCTCGGGCGTTGGCAATTTGTCGAGCGACAGTTTCAAGTCGTAATTGGCGTCTTCCAGTTCGGCCAACGACCATTGCGCCGTTCGAGGTTGATATCCCTCAGCCCTTGCGACCAGTTCCAGTTCCGTGATTTCCTCGGGATTCAGTCGCAACACACCCTCGGGCAATTCGATCGTCTGGCCGTCGATCAGCACTTCCGCATCTTCGGGAGAGACGGCGATGCGAACGTCGATGAAACGTGGTTTGATCGGTTCAGGTTCGACCCGTTTCCTGTCGGCTTCGGGAATCAAGACCTCCATTGGTGTTTCCGTGAGGACGATGTCAAACGCGGTATGTTCCGCGTCGATATCCAGAGACGACGAAAAGGTCTGAAAGCCATCTTTTTCCACCACGATCTCGTGAGAACCGGGCTCCAATTGCAAGTCAACGAAATCACGAGGTTCTCCGCCGATCGTCAGCTTCGCATTTGAGGCGTCCGGTAGCACGCGCAACTGGACCGCCAGCGGCTGAACTTCCGGAACCGGAAGAACGGGATTTTCCTTTTCAACGATGTCGACCGGCTTCTCGTCTCGATCGCCGCGCAACTGGAGGCCGATCAGCAAGGCGGCGGCCAGCATGCCAAGGCAAATCGGCCACAGCACATAGGGCTTGCCGAGTGTTTCGTTCAAACGATCCCTGCCGCTGGCGGGAGGGGCAGTTTGCGGCCGTCGCCTGGTCTGCTTTCCAGCCGATGCCTCGCGAAGTTTCACTGCTTTGCTCGGCAGAATCGCACCAACATCTTCTCGTTTCGCCGCCTTGACGACGGGTTCCGGAACGGGCACCGGCACCAGCGGAGCGTCATCGAGCAATTTCAGAACCGCGGCGGCTGTCTGTGGCCGTTCTTCAACCGGCTTTTTCAACAGTTGGTCGATGACTCGCGCCAGATCATCGGGGATATTTGCCGCAATTTCCTTGACCGGACGCATCGGTTCATCTGAGCTATGCCAGCGCAACCAGGCGACATCGGCATCGATCGCACCCTCTCCGGTTCCGGAGAAGAGCGAATCAAATTTCTTGCCGGTCAACAGTTCGAGTGCCGTGAAGCCCAGACAGTACAGGTCAACGGCCGGACCAAACTGGCCAAAATCCGATCGAATCAACTCGGGGGCCAGATACTTCTTGCTGCCTTTGGGGACACGCAGTTCGCCATCGCGACCTGATGCTTCAAAATCGCTCAGTTTAACGGTGCCATGTTCGTTGATCAGGATATTCGAAGGTCGAACCGCACCGTGGATTTTGCCCTTCTGGTGCAGGAAGTCGAGTGCGCCCAGCATTTGTCGAAGAACGCTGCGAACCATGTCCGGCTGCATTGGTTCGGTGGCGATCTGACTGGTCAACGAACCTTTCATCAATTCCATTACGATCCAGCCGCGCTCCTGATCGACCGTGTGAATTCGCAGCACGTTTTCGTGTTCGAATTGGGCCAGAAAACTGGCTTCCTGCAAAAATTGGCGGATCCGCTCGGCGTCCGTCTGCCCTCCGTCCGATCCCGGTTCTGACGAAAGTTCCTTGATGGCTACATCGCGGTTGAGCACCAGGTCGCATGCCCGATAAACGACCGAATTTTCGCCTTGGCCAAGTTTTTCGAATAATTCGTAGTTCGGATGTCTAGCCATGGTTTCGCTTGAAAAACAGGTTGATTACGTCGCTCTTACGCCCTCAGCGGACGGCTGTTACAGAAAAATATTCACAGTGAATTGAAATACTGTCGCCAGGGCGGCGTAAGCATACCGTTGGCGATGGCCCCGGTTCTCGAACCGAGTTGGAGGGTTTTCAGGATTTGTGTTGATATGACAAGCGCGACCCGCTAACCAATGCATGCCCATAGATCCACTTGATCGTGCTGCGAAGTTGTATTGTGGAATCGCGCGAAGCAACGTTTGAGTTGTCGTAAAGTCCTCGATTCCCGCGAACGGATATTTTTGAACTGATAAAGAAAAAGGCTTCCGGCCACTGGCCAGGAAACGAAAACTGCCCATGGAACACCGAAGCATCTATCGCGAATCGAGCCGGCATTTTCTGGCCCCAGTGCTGTCATTGCTGGACGATCCTGAAGTTTCGGAAATACTGATCAACGGCCCGGATACGGTCTATTTTGAGCGAGCCGGACGGTTGAGCCGTGCCGAGGTGACGTTTCCATCCGAAGCGACGCTGTGGGCGGCGGCACGCAATATTGCCGAATTCGTTGGTCGTTCGCTGGACGCGGACAGCCATAGCATGGACGCGCGCCTGCCCGACGGATCCCGTGTGCACGTGATCGTTCCGCCAAGTTCCCGAAACGGGGTCTGCATTTCGATTCGCAAGTTCCGCAACGACAGCTTTGACTTGGGAAAGCTGATCGAGTGGAACAGCGTCTCGGCAGAAGCTGCCGAGTTTCTTTCGTTGTGCGTGGAGCTTCATCGGAACATCGTGATCGCGGGCGGAACCGGGTCGGGGAAAACATCGCTGTTGAATGCTCTGTCGGCTGAAATACCGGAAAATGAACGGATTGTGGTGATCGAAGACAGTTCGGAATTGCAATTGCAACAACCGCACGCCGTCTATCTTGAAGCGCAGCCGGCCCGGCCCGATGGCAGTGGGAAAGTGACGATTCGCGATCTTTTCCGAGACTCGCTGCGGATGCGACCGGACCGGATCGTGGTCGGTGAAGTCCGGGGCGGCGAAGCATTGGACCTGGTTCAGTCGATGATTTCCGGGCACTCCGGTGCCATGACCACGGTTCATGCCACGACGGCACGTGACGCGGCGGTGCGACTGGAAACGCTGAGCATGATGAGCGATGTGGCTTTGCCGGCCCATGTGGCCCGACTGCAGGTGGCTTCGGCACTGCAACTGGTGGTTTGCATCAATCGGCAGAGTGACGGATCGCGGCGCATTGAGTCGATCAGCGAATGCCTGGGAACCGACGCAGGTGGGCAATATGCGTTTCAGGAGCTGTACCGATTCACCAGTCAAGGCCGTGATGACGAAGGCCGAATCATCGGAACATTGTCCGCTTGTGGTCATCAGCCAACATTTTCGGTTTTGGCTTCACAGCTGGGTCTCAACGACCGCATTGAACTGACCACCGCCCTGTTCACGGAATCTTCCCACCGGGAAGACGAGTAATGGTCCAGCTATGGTCCAGCCGGGTTGACTGGTCGTAGCGTTCGGAAGTCGCGAGATTCAAGGATGGCGGATGGTTGGCCATCGGCCTGCGTGTCTTGACAGGCCTGACCAAGCAGACCCTGGATAAAAACAGCAAGATTTTATTGGCATGCTGTAACAGCCGGCCGTCTGCCGCGTAAGCGTAGCGGAAACGATCAACCAATCTCACGCAGGAGCCTTTCCATGCTGAAGAAGTCACGTAAAGCACTGAACTACTTCCACACTGAAGAAGACGGTATCGAGGCCGTGCAGGTGATCATGATCGTCGCGATTGCGGCGATCGTGTTGATCGCCGTCATGACCGTCGGCCAGGAAGTAATGGATTGGCTGAAGGAAAAATGGAACGAGCTGCGAGGGAAGAGTATTTCCTGACCTGAAACTCTTGAACAAGCCAAGGCCAGCATCATGTCCATCGGCAGCGAAATACAACCGACAATCCTGCTCACGCAGCCCAACCGCCATTATCTGTGGCTGGCTGCGGCGATCGCACCGCTACTGATCGCACCGCTGTGGCTTGCCTTGCCCCCCCTTCTGCCGGGCCAGCTTCGCAGCCTGAGTGGCTTGACGCTGTTTCTGTTGCTGGCGGTTGCGACTGCCACCGACCTGAGTCAACGTAAGATTTTCAACTGGACAACGTACACGGCGTTCAGCTGGGCCGTCGTGATCAATCTCGGGCCTCATGCTTCCTGGACGGGTGCCATCGGGCTGTCGCAGAGTCTGTCTGGCGCGGCGTCCTGTTTGGCGATCATGTTGATCCCCTACACCCTGGCCCGGGGTGGCGCAGGTGACGTCAAGCTGGCCGCCGCCATCGGTGCGTTGGTGGGAGTCGACAGCGGGTTGTTGGTGATCGCATTCACTTACATTGTCGCCGGGTTGATGATTGCTGGATGGACCGTCTGGAACCAGGGCCCATTCAATTTGCTCGCTGCCATATTCAGGCGCGTGGGTTCCCGATGGTTTCCGCAATCGGTCATGCCGCCCACCAGGCAACACACCCTGTTGCTGGACCAGCCAATTCCCCTGGCTGGATTTTTCGCCATCGCCACGTTGCTGGTGGTTTTCGACATTCCAACGTTGCTGGGGAGCGGCTAATGCGGACGTATCGCTCCGTCGCGTCCTGGAAACGGTCCGGTGCGGCCAGCCTGGAGCTGGTGCTTGCCAGTGCGGTGGCGATACCGATCGCGGGCGGCTTGCTGTTCCTGGGCTTCAAGATCTGCAGCTACGTGTTTGCGGCCCTTTCAGGCCTGCTTTCGATGCCGTTTGTGTGAGGAAGTGCGATGGTTGGCAAAGCAACAGGGTTCGGTCGACAACTGCTGCTAAACGAAGGGGGCGGTGCCTATACGCTTTCGTATGTGATGGTCATCCCGGTGCTGATGCTGTTGACCTGTGTCATCGTCGAAACCACTCTGGTGATGTCCGCGAAAGTCGGAACCGCCTACGCGGCCTACTCCGGTGCTCGTACGGCCATTGTGTGGTCATCGGCAAGTGAAGACTGGTCGGATGTGGAAGACAGAATTGAACAGGCCGCGATCCAGTCCTTTGTTCCGTTCGCCAGTGGCACCGGTACGAAGGACTCTCCGCCCAATCGGGCGGCGGACTATGTTTCGTCGTATAGCGCTTTTGCCGACGAATCGGTATCGGACGCCTACATCCGGGCCAAGTATGCCAATGCCGCCAGTCGTTTGAACGTGACGACCGAAGGCTCGCCCGATTCCTACGATTCGGATATCAGTGTGACGGTCGAATACCGTTTCCATTTCAACATTCCCGGCATTGGCAAGATGCTCGGTGAACAAGATGGCGACGGATACTCTTTTCCCCTGAAGAGTACGGCCACCTTACAGAATGAAGGTCCCCGGAACGATCAACAGGATATGGGAATCGGATATGGCAAACTCGACTGAAACTGCCGACCGGGGATTTCCCGCGCGATTCCACGCCGATGAATCCGGCAAGATTTCCCTGCTGGCATCGTTAATGATGTTGGCATTGGTTTCGCTGGCGGGACTGATCGGCAACACGGGTCATGTCGCAAAAGAGAAGCTTGAAGTCCAGAACGCGGCAGATTCCATCGCCTATTCATCGTCGCTGTGGATGGCTCGTGGCATGAACGCGCTGACCGCAACCAATCACCTGCTTGGCGAGGCCACGGCCATCGCCGCAGTTCACGAGGCCTTCGGCGGGCCGGAGCTGGATCTCGGTATCACACGAAATACCACTGAAAATGCCACCTTGGACGGCATCATCCGATCGCTGCGGGAAACGGCTCCCGTTATTCCGTCACCATACACACCGGCACCGATTCCGGGGCTTGATCGCAACATTTTGAGGAGGATCACCGATCGGACGTCTCCGGCCAATGGAGACATGTCCGCCTTCGCCGCCATTTATGATTCTCGCATGGCACTCAAACGACAGCTGGCCGTGATTCTGCCGGCCAAGTCATTTGCCAACCTGGGATTTCTGGTGCCACCGCCATGGGGATTTGCAACGGCAGCCGTCGCCTATGGCGTTCACATTGCGGGAACGGCCAACATCGTGTTGATCGGTAAGGAATGGGTGGTGCTGGAAGCGCTGGAAGCAATCGTCCGTATATTTAGGCCCGTGAAATCGGTAATCGAAAAAGAGTTGATTCCCGCGTTGGCCGCCCATGCGGATTTTGTTGCCAGCTATGATTCCCGTTCGCAACAGGCCCAGCCCGGCATTGTCAACGGAGCCGTGGAGCGTGTTGTGTTGGATCTGGAGAGGCGACTCGATGTGCAGGCATCGCTGTTTCCCGAATTCGAGGAACTCCGCCTGCCCGTGGTACTGGAACCGAAGCCCGACATGGCCGGTTCAAGTCAACCAACTCAGGGCTGGGGCTCGGACACGCCGCCAGTTTTCCCGATGCCGGATCTGGATCTGGACAACATGCAAAACAAGCTTGACCGGGCGATGGACCAGATGCAGGAACGCGTCGACAAAATTCGCCGCGACCTGAACGATTTGGACGATTACGAAGAAGACGTTGACGAACGGCTTGGTGAAGGTGACGTCAGCGAGACCGAACGATCGGAACTGCAACGCGAGAAACAGGCGATTCAGGAATCACGGCAAGCGAAACAGGATCGGATTGCGGAGATTGAGCAGAAGCTGGGCGAACTTCGCGCGTCGCGAACCCAATTGGAACAGGCCATGAATCAGCCATTGCCAACTCAGTCGGACAATCCGAGCGTTGAAAGCATCCCGCGCCAAATGAATCAGGAACAGGCAAGATACACCCAATGGGTTCGCGCCACCTATCCGCAAACCGATGCGTTTCGGGCACCGATTCGGGCCTGGTTGGACCAATGGGCTCCCAAATCGAAAGCGGCTGAACACTTTGATAAATGGACGAATCGTTACACGCTGGTCAAAGCCTGGCAATTTCGCAGTGGCTACCGCAGTCGCCGATCGGGAAATCAGGTCTCGTGGTCCAATCAGGAAACGCCCGTGCGGATGTTTGTCATGCAGGACACCTTTCGCGGCGCTCGCGATCGCAAAGGGTACGAAAAGTGGACCGGTACCGATTCGGCATCCAAACGCGAAGCGGAGAAACGGTTTACGCTGGTCGGCGTGGCCCATCGTGATTACCAACCGCTGTTCTCCGAGGTGCTTTATCCGGCTCCCGCGAAAACCGGTATGACTTCGTATTCTCAGGCAATTTTCTACAACGCCAATCGGCAGCAAGCCGGTCCGGGCCGAGGCCAGTGGCAGGAAAAGATTGGTTGGGACACGCTGAACTGGGATCCAGCCATTCGGGTGGCGGAGTGGGGCGCCCGGCGCATGAATCAGCTCCGAAATGGCCTTGGGAGGCGTTTGATGGCTCCGCTCAGCAAGCGGTTGCCAGAGTCAAACTGAATTGGCAGGCCAAGCTGATGCCGGTACAGACGGAAAGATTACGTGAAGCCACTGTAACACTTGACGGCGATGCACGTAAGAATACTGAACATGCCGCCGATCATTTTGACAAACTGGGAAATCACTGATGCCAGCGGGGCCGACAACCTGTCTTTCGTCGATTCGTCAAAACGATGCTGCCTGCCCCATCGGCTTATGCCGCGCGGGCTCTGCAACGCTGGAACTGGTGCTCAGCATGCCCATCCTGTTGGCCTTGATTGTAGGCATCGTGTGGCTTGGTTCTGCGGTGATCGCCCAGACGGAGGTCACGATTGAAGCGCGACACAAGGCATGGTCCAAACGATCGGATCCCACCGGCACGGCGTTGCTGTTTCTCAAAGACGATGTCGTCAGCGATCAGGCATCGCAGACCGTCAGCGTCAGCCCGATTTTTGACGATACCGAATCACCGGAATCATCGCACGATGTGATGGCCAGTGCCTGGGACTTTGAAAAACTGCCAATGGACGAGCCGCCCAACTGGAAACTGTATGCGCTGGCGGCCGCCAATGCCAAGACCGCCGGTATCCAAACCGGTTATGTTGATGCTCGCAACCAGTTTGCCCAATTCCAGAACGACGCCAGCAATATCTGGAATACGTTGGCGGTCAATCTGATTCGGGAACTGACAGGTCTTGGCGACGCGACGGAGTCCGCACTGGAAGGAGCTGAAAACGGGGAAGTGGGCGAGAAGGCCCGGGAGCGCGACCGAATCAATCGTGACATCAGCGGAAAGAAAAATGAACTGCGGCAAGCTCGAGAAGACTTGCGTAATCTCGACGACGATGCGACGGATGCACAACGCCAGGTGCTGAAGAATCGAGTCGACCGGCTGGAGTCGGAGTTGGAAGATCTGGAAGATGATCTGGAGGCAATCGACTGATGAACGCCGAACCAAGCAGCCCGTTTTTGGAAACCGTGATTCGGTATGCGACGCGCTTGATCTGTCTGGGCGCTGTGGCCTGGTCTGGTCTGATGGTTGTCGATGTCGCGGGATCGTTTAGAAGCCTGTGGCGTTCGGGCGGCGAAGGTGCCGGCAATGCGGTCGCGTTCTCCAGCATCCCGGATCAATGGCTGCCCTCCGACGGCTACTGGTCATTCGCCAACACGGACTTGTCCGTTCAAACAATCGGTTGTGACGACGTCGAACTGGAACGGCGACTGGAGAACCTGTTGGCCATGGAGGGTTCGGAGACGGTTTCCAAACCTGATGCCAGCCATCTGGTCGCCTTGGCGAAGTCGAATGGCGCGACGCGACAGGCCTGCCCTGCGGGTTGGCTGTGGGAGTTCGCACAAGCCGGAATTCGCGTGCGTCTGGTGACAACCGATTCGAACCAGCCCTGTATCGTTGTGGCCGCCGTGGCTATCCGAGATGCGGAGCAATGGCAGCTCACGATGTTCAAACCTCAGCCGCCCTTGAGTGACCATCTGCTGCCGCTTCCGGCCGAAGCCCGCACGATTTGCGCTCGGCGTAACGACGCCAACGCATTGCAGATGGAATTGATCGACACTTCACAAACCGCGGAACAGCTTCTGGCAAGATGGCGGTCGGCTGGCTGGGATATTCGTCACACGCCTTGGGGCGACGATCAGAGTTTCAGCTATCTGTGCGTTCGCGGTGACCAGGTTGTTTATACCTGGTCGAATACGGCGGCAGGAAGTCGCACGATCATGTTCAGCTCATCCCCCCATCATCCATCACACAATACGTTGGCCAACGGTCACCGCCTGCAAACAACTTCGATTCGACAGGAGATTAACTGATGAAACACATGATGGGACTTGGGTTCGCCGTACTGCTGGGCTTCGCGGCGGCCGGTTTGAATTGGGTCTGGATCTCCGGGCTGGCAACGCCCGATGATTATGTGGCCCTGAAAACGGATATGGCCCTGGGCGAGGAGGTTACGGAGCAGGATCTGATGGCCGTGCCGGTACCTGGCGACCGGGACCGGCTGCGGGAATCCCTGATCCCCTGGCAGAATCGCGCCATCCTGTTCGGTACCAACGCGAACCGCGACTATCAGGCCGGCGATATTGTCTTTCATCGAGATATTCTGCCTCCAGCCGAAAACTCGCAGTGGGATGTGATTGGCCCGTTCAAATTGATCAGCGTGGGCGAGCGTTTCAAAGTGCGCAGCGACGACGGAATCGACTACGCTCGCACGGACGGCAACAACCTGACCATCGCGGTCGACGCCAATTTCGATGCCCGTACGAAAAAGCTGCTGGACGTGATTCGCACCGATCGAGGTGCCGATCAGCAACAGCCCGCGATTGTGGCCGTGCAGGTCTTACCCTCGAATCAGCGCGATGGACAGTTTCAGATAGCAGATCCGCCCAACGTGGTGTACCAGACGATATCGCTGGACGGCATTGCCAACGTGCCGCGCGTTTTATTGGCAGGCGAGATGATCCGCTTCGTGGTGCCCGCACGCCCTGACTACTAACGGTCGATCCGATCTGAGACTATGAAAATCTGGTTCAACAATGTGATTGACACGGAACGCAGTGTGGCCGAAGTGACGGGCAACCGGGTTCGCATCGGCCGCCATGCCGACAACGATGTGGTGCTCGACAGCCCCTTCATCGCCGGCGAAGCGGCGGTGTTGTACAAGCGCAACGGCGTTTGGGAATTGATCGCGTTGGGTATCAATGGCGTCAAACTGGGCAGCCGGCAGTTATACAACGGCGACCGTTGCGAAATTCGCACGAATCAGACGATCAGTCTGTTTCCCTTCACGCTGACACTCGACCTGCCACACGAAGTCGAACTCAGTCGCGAAACCGAGCGCAAGGAGCTTGACCAGGCCATGTCGCTGATCATCGGACAGGTTCACCTGGAATTGCTGCAACGAATGAACTTGACGGCGGATACCGCAGGGCAACGGGATAACGAAGAATATCTGCTGGAACTCGAACGCACCATTGATACGATCGCGGGAAATCGACTATTGCGGAAGAATCTCGCGACCGTGGTGACCCACACGGCCGGACACGGTCTGCGCGATCATATGATCGCGCACGCGGCCAGCGACGTCACCAGCGAACTGACGGAAACGGGGCGTCATTGGAGCGAGATTCTGACGGTGGTTCCCGATCGTGAGCAGGAACTCGCTTCGACCTCGCAGTATGTCGAGGGACTGCTGGAAATTTCTGACGGGACGTCGGACAAACAGCGAATCGATGCCATCGATGCCGGTTTTTGGCCATCCTGGGATGCGATTGGCGACCGCTTGCATGGAGAATTTCGCCAGTATCTGGCGCTGCGGTACTTGAAGAAAGAAATCAAGAACATTGTATTCGGCTATGGGCCGCTGGAAGACCTGCTGCGGCTACCCAGTGTTTCCGAAATCATGGTCGTCGATCGGGAACATGTTTATATCGAACGCAACGGCGTGCTGGAAAATTCCGGTAAACGATTCATCTCGGACGAGGTCATCGAAACGATTATCCAGCGGATTGTGGCGCGTGTCAGTCGTCGAATCGACAAATCGCAGCCACTGGTCGACGCGCGATTGAGCGATGGCAGCCGGGTCAACGCGGTCATCGCTCCGCTGGCGGTCAGCGGACCGACGCTTACGATACGGAAATTCCCTTACCGGAAAATGTTGATCGACGATCTCGTCGCTCGCGGGGCGTTGACTCGGACGGTGGCCGAATTTTTGCGCGCTATCGTGCTGGGACGCCGCAACATTCTGATATCGGGTGGGACCGGGACCGGTAAGACCACCTTGCTGAATTGCCTGAGTGATTTCATTCCCGACCATGAACGGATTGTCACGATCGAAGACACCGCGGAATTGCAGTTGGCCAAGGAGCATGTTGTTCGCATGGAGACCAAAGAGGCCAATGTCGAAGGAACAGGTCAGTATACGATCCGGGATCTGGTCAGAAATGCCTTGCGGATGCGGCCGGATCGGATCGTGGTTGGCGAGTGCCGAGGCCCGGAAGCCCTCGATATGCTGCAAGCCATGAACACGGGGCATGATGGATCGCTCACCACCATCCACGCCAACACGGCTGCCGACGTGTTGCTGCGACTGGAAGTACTGGTGCAGATGGCGGCCGACTTGCCGATATCGTCGATCCACCAACAGATTGGTTCGGCGATAGATATCATCGTGCAACTGAAGCGACTTCGGGATGGACGCCGCGTCGTCAGTCAGATATCGGAATGTACGGGTGTCAACCCGCGTACCCGCACCATTGAGCTGCGCGATTTGTACCATGTGGACAGCTCGCCGGAAGCAACGCTTCAGCCAACCGGTCGGCTTCCGACGTTCATTGGAGAATTAATCGAAGCCGACATGTTGCAGCTCGATGCGTTTTACCACGGACAAGCTGAAGGAGAGCGTGCATGATTCCACTGATCACCACGGGCATGATGCTTCTCGCCGGATTGATAGCCGGTCGTTCCCTTGTGGGTGCCTGGGATGATATCTCCCAAAGGTACATCGCCGATCTGCAGCCGATACTGGATTCCCTATCGATCGATCAGCGGTATACCCGGACACTGCTTCGCTGGTGGGGGATCAGCATCGTCGCCAGTTTCGTAATACTGACTTTCGTGTTCGGCATGTTGCCCATCGCCCTGGCGGTGGTGATCCTGTTATTGTTTGCGCCGCGCTGGGTATTGTCGTACATGATCTCAAGGCGACGAACGAAGCTTCGCGACCAGCTGGTAGGAGGTACCACGTCGCTGGCCAACGCCTGTCGTGCCGGGCTGTCTCTGGCCCAGGGACTGGAAACGGTCAGCGCGGAAGTGCCTCAACCGTTGGCTCGCGAATTGCAGCGGATTGTCAGCCAGTATCAACATGGTCGTTCGTTGGCCGAAGCCATCACGACGACGAAAGAACGACTGAAGCTGGACAGCTTCACCCTGTTTGCATCAGCACTTTGTGTCAGTCTGGGGCGCGGAGGCCGGATCACCGAATCGCTGGAACGTATCGGCCACACCTTGCAGGAAAACCAGCGCGTGGAGCGAAAACTGGAATCGGAAACCGCCAGTGGACGCAAGGTGGTTCTGTTGTTGGCCTTGTTCCCGTTCGTGTTTCTGGGTGGTTTCTATCTGTTGCATCCCGAAGGCACGTCGCTGGTCTTTCAGTCCTTGATCGGTCAACTGGTGCTGCTGGTCGTCATCGGTCTGGTGGTGGCCAGTGTCTGGTGGAGCAACCGTATTCTTTCGATTGAGATTTGAGGTGGCCGTTATGCAGGAACTCCAGCCCATCGCCCTGACCCTGGCCTGTCTTGCCGCCGGTAGCAGCATCGCCATCGCCGTACTGGTCGTCAGCCGGATCATGCACGGCAAACGGCCGACCTATGAGACATTTGAGGAATCGCGTCGCCAACAGTTGAGACGCGATAGCGGTGTCTATCGCCGTCTGGAACCCCTTGTCGATGAATTGAGTCGATTTTTTCCCGATAATCACGCCTCCGAACAACTCGCCCATTACCTCAGGTTGAACCTTGAGTCGTTGCCCTGGAAACCGGCGGAATTCATGGCCATCAAGACGATCGAGGCCATGCTGGTCGGTATCGTGATCTTCGTGTTTATCACCATGCTCGGGATGCCGGTGTTGGGAATCGTCTTTGCCGCGCTGACCGGACTGATCTATCCCACGTTGGCTCGAGGCTCGATCATCAGCCGTGCGCAGGCTCGACTGAAAACGCTCAAGCTGCGATTGCCATTCGCGATCGACCAAATCTCGCTGATGATGGAAGCTGGAGCCGGATTCGAGGACAGCTTGCGTACGGTGGTCGCCGACAATCAGGAACATCCGCTCAGTGTCGAATTGTCCGAAGTCGTCCGTCAAATGTCACTGGGACGACCACGCAGCCAGGCGCTGGCAGGTTTTCGTGATCGCCTGTCCGACGACGATATCTCCGAAGTCGTATTTGCCATCGTCAAAGGCGAAGAACTCGGTACGCCGTTAAGCAAGATTCTTCGCGAGCAAGCCAACCAGATGCGACTGAAGCGTTCGCAATGGGGTGAGAAAGCGGCTTCGGAGGCCGAAGTACAGATGGTCTTCCCCGGCATGATTACGATGGTCGCCTGTTTGCTGGTCATCATGGCTCCGATTCTGCTACCCGTAGTTATCACGCTATTGGAAGGGTAGTGTCTTCAAGTTTCTTCAACCGTCCGTATCAACCCCCAGTGTCTCATGAATGCAAGAATCACCATTCAATCCGGAATCGCCGCTGGTACTTCGCACCGCATCGAACGTCGCGTGGCCCGCATCGGCAGCGACCCCAAATCCGATGTCTGCCTGCCCACCGCCGATGTGCCGGGTCATGCGTTGACACTCGAATTCCGTGATGACGGGTGTCTGGTCTATAATCGCTGCCGCGACAACATTTATATCGGCGCGCACGTGGTCGAGCCCGATCATGCTGCCGAGTGGCCAGAGACGGATATCCTTCAACTCGGCCAGAAGATTGAATTACTGTTGGATCTTGACGAGTCCGACGACCCCTACCAGGTATTTCCGGACGAAGAAGAATCGGGCGTCGAAGAAGCGCTGACCGATGCAGCAGGCACCAACCTGCCGCCGGTATCAGGCCGGAAATCATCTGGTTCCATGAAGACCATGATGCAATTGGTGGTTACCCTGCTCTGTCTTGGCGGCTGCGCCCTGCTCTTGATACGGGATCAGAATCGCAGGTCCGATCCCGATACCGGTCCCGGATTCAACGAAATCATTTCCACCGCCATTGCGACGCCCGGCATCTCCCCCGAACTGATTCAACGATTGCAACACGCTGAAGCCCAAAGGGTTCGAGGGCGACCGGAACTGGCGGAGGAAGAATACCAGTCGATCCGCGACGACCTCGTATGGGAGCCGGATCCAAGCGAAGACCCGACAGCCGAGTTGAACTCACAAATCCTTCGTTTCATTCAAACCCGTTTGTAGCAAGTACGCGGACTGGCATTTGTTGGTTGTCAGTCTCGGGTCTTCTACCCTTCCCGTCCTGGCCGATCCGCAAACCGTTGCTAGCTGTCTTGGGTATGCTGGCTTGCTTTCAGCGAATACTCCAGAGAATCATGATTGACGCTCCGCTCCGGCTCCCGTTCGAACCTGGATCAAAAACCCGGGTTAAGTCCAGGAACCCAAAACCGTAAGATCCTGATAGCGCGTATCGTTTGGAGGTAGCGTCTCTTCGTTCGTCTCGCTCGGGAAAATGAGTGCGGCCCACGCTACCCATCCGTGCGACTCGCACCAGGTTGCGACTGTCCGACCAGGGGAACGAATCGATGTTGATGGCACTATTATACTGCGACGAGAACCGGATCGCAGCGGCCGCGCCGGCTTGCGAGCAGATGCCTCATGGCGATGACTACTGGACCGAAATTTTTGCCGGTGCGATTACCGCGGGCAAGATCATGGAAACGGCATATATCACCGTAAACCATGCCGACCTTCGCCGTCGCCTGCTGCTGTTGGGGTTTGACGAACAAATCGACGGCTTCGAGTTGGCGCGGGAGTTAACATCGTCACTGACTCCGGCATACATGCCCGACCAGGCCGCTTGAAACGCTGGCCTGTCATGCCGGTTCGGGCAGCGATGTTGATTGCACCGTCGACGAAGGGCCCGCTGCGGAATTCTGCGGCTGCCGCGCCCAGCGGCATTTCAGCAATACGTACGCGGATGGGACCAGGATCAGCGCGAGGATGGTGGCCCCGCCCACGCCGCCGGCAATCGCCACGGCCAAGGGAGGCCAGAATCCGCCACCGCCCAGAATCAGCGGAGTGAATCCGGCGATCGTGGTCAACGATGTGGAAACGATATGGCGAGTCGAAGCACAGACTTCATCCCGGATGGCATCCAGATCCCCTTGTTGGGCGGCCGGATTACCCCGGATCGCCGCCAGCACGACGATGGAGTCGTTAATCGCTACTCCGATCAAACCCATGGTTCCGACGATCGCCATGAATCCAAAAGGATAGCCCCATAGCCAGAGCGAGCCCAGACCCAATCCGACGGATAACAACGCGACCACGCCGATCAATGCAGCCAGTCGAAATGAACCGAAAGACAAAACCAGGGTCGCGATCATCAAGACCAGCAGGACACCGACGTTGGCCATCAGGTTGTTGATTGCCTCGTTGCGTTTGGCAGCTTCCCCACCGTATCGAATGGCGTAACCCGGTGGCAGCTGATAGTCGGCTTCTTCCAGCCGTTGCTTGAAGCGATCAAGAACGATTGACGGCAAAACCCCGGCCGGAATGTAAACCTGGATCTCGTTCATCCTCAATCCGACCAGATGCGGAATGGACCCGAAGTCGGCGGTCAATTGCACATCCGCGAGGGCGCTCAGCGGGATCGCACCATAACGGTCGCGGCCATTATCCAGATTGCCAATGTTTGGATTGCGACCCACCAGATCCACGCTGCCCAGCGAGTCCAGGCTGCTACGCCGCTGATCATTCAGTCGCACACGTACCGGCAGCTCTTCCGTGGCTTCGATCACACTGCCGCCCACCGAACCTTCCGTAAACGCATCCACCTGGCGGGCGATGGAGGTCAGGTCCAGTCCGGTAGCACGAGCCTTTTCTTCACTGACCGCCAATTCAATCTTGGGCAGCACGTCATCCAGCTCGCTGCGGGTGTGAATCACTCCGGGCGTTTCAACCAGGATGCTTCTGACTCGTGTGCCAATCTTTCTCAATTCGTCAAGGTCGGAGCCAAAAATCCGGACCTCGATGGGTGCATCGAATGGAGGTCCCTGTTCCAGTTGGCGGACCAGCACACGAGCTCCGGGAAATTGTTCGTCCAGCCGGTGTTGAAGACCGTGAATGACCGCCGACATGTTGTCTGCCGAATCGAGTTGAACGATGCCCTGGGCGTATTGTGATTTGCGCCGTTTCAGGGGCAACAGGTTGTAGTAGAACGTTGGTGCGCTTTCTCCCACAAACCAGTCCACGCGTCGAATGTTATCTTGTTGCAGGAGGGCTGAACGCATCTGCTTGACCGTATCGAGCGTCCCGGCCACGGACGCCTGCGGTCCCAATTCGACTTCGATATGTAACTGGTCCCGATCTGCGGGCGGGAAAAACTGTTCGGGTAAATGCCGGGACTGGATAAATCCTGCCAACGGCAATGAAACACCGATCAACAGGCCGACAGCCGGTCGTTTCAGGATAAGACCCAGAAACGAACGGTACCACTGTGCCAATCGTTCGTTATAAATGCCGTGCAGCAGCCAGGATGGTGTTCGCTGGCGACCGGTATCCGTGGCGGTGCCCCACGAATTCAGCTTGGCAGCGATGGCCGGTACGACGGTCATCGCCAGGAAGAACGAACTGAAAATCGCGACGATCACATTGATGGCGATCGAGCCGACAAATTCGCCCGCGGGTCCCGGCATCAAGGCGATGGGTGCGAAGGCCAGAGCGGTGGTCAATGTTGAACCGAGCAACGGCAGAAACAGATGCGACACGCTGTTCGAAACGGCCTCCGTCTGGCTGGCTCCGTCGCGAATCCGACTGGAGACTTCATCTACAATCACGATGGCATTGTCGATCAACAGCCCGAGGGCAATGATCAGCCCGGTGACGGACATCTGATGCACCGGGATCCCCAGGACGCGCATCCCCGTCAGCACCATCAACGATGCCAGTGGCAGGGCCAGCGAAACGACGATCGCGTTCCGCCAGCCCATCATGACCAGGATCACAAGGAAGACAGCGCAGCCGCCGATCAGCAAGTTGCCCAGCAACGTGGTAAGTCGTGTTTGTACATAGGTGTTCTGTTCGAAAAAAGTCTCCAGGCCCAAACCTGCCGGCAAATCCTCAGCGAATTCGGCCAGCGCCTGCTGGGCATCCGCGGTCCAGGTATTCAATACGGTAATTCGGCCGCACCAGCGCACCCAACGTGATAGCCGGCTTGCCGGACACCATGGCGATACTGACGCGGGGTTGCGCAATCGTCTTTTCGATACGGGCGATGTCACCCAATCGGACGAACTCGTTGGACTCAGGGCGATAAATCGGGATTTGCTCAATACGTGCAACCGATTCAAACTCTCCCGCCACTTCAATCAGCAGATCGGTTTCCGGACCACGAATAGCGCCGGCGGAAATCTTGGCGTCGCTATCGCGGATCTGCCGCGATACATCCTCCGCCGACAATCCGAGCGCGGCGGCACGCCGCGAATCAAGCAACACCTGAATTTCTTCCTGCGGTTGCCCGAAAGACTTTACTTTTTCGGTACCGGTAATTCTCCGCAGGCGATCTTCCAGCTGTTTGGCCCAACGACGGAGGATAGCGTAATTTGGTTCCGTCGCGGGTTCCCAGGTGATCGCAGTCAACAGCGCAAAGGCCTTGAAATCCAGCTCAACAAATTCAGGCTTCATCGCTCCGACAGGCAATTCACTGGTGACATCATCCAGTCGATCACGCAGCTTGGACCAGACGGCATCCGCTTCGTAGACGTCGTCCCGCAACTCGATCGAGATGGCGGAAAACGACTCCTGACTGGACGAGCGAATCTCCTTGATCTCGTCGATTTCCTGCAGTTCGTCCTCGATTTTCTCGGTAACCAGCGATTCCACCAGTGACGGATCGGCTCCCGGGAAAATCGTATTGACCAGAGCTGCCCGCTCTACCAGTTTCGGGTCTTCCATCCGCGGCAACAGAAAGAACGATGATAGTCCGCTGACCAGAATCAGGCAGATCAACAATACCGTCAGTCGTGGATTTCGCAGAAACAGGGCGCTCATGGTCTCGAATCGGCGGATCTTGCTTCCCGATGATCGTTAATGATCCGGATCGGCTGTCCGGCCACAATGCGATGGGTTCCATCGACAATAACCCGATTGCCATCTTGCAGTGGGCCGCGAACCAGGGCCCGTTTACCATCGCTGTAAATCACTTCCACGTCCCGTTGGACAGCCTGATCGCCCGCCGAATCAACGATCAGCAAGGTCCACAAGCCGCGAATTCCGTTTTTCAAAGAATTTGCGGGAACCCAGAACCCTTCCATGGCCGATTGTGTTTCAATCTCAATCTCACACAACTGTCCGGGTAGTACCTGACCATCGGCTTCGGCGGCAAGTTGCAGTATCACATCCTGCGTGCGAGTGGTCGTGTCAAGCTGTTGTATTTTGGCCAGGATGCGGGAATCGTAGGGCTGGCCGGCAACGGTCACGGGAACGGTCTGGTCGACGTACAGATCGACGGCGACTTCGGGGGGCAAACCCACCACCGCCTCCAATTTCTCCGTCTCGACCAACCGCAGAATCGGCTGGGATGGACTGATGATCTCTCCGGGATCCGCCATCCGTTGTACGATGCGCCCGGCAAACGGCGCTTTCAAAAAACTCTTCTCGATCTGCACATCCGTTTCCTGCAGCGCCGCGTCCAAGGCCGCTACGGCGGCGGCCTGAGCCGCAATCCGTTCCGGTCGCGTCCCCGCTTGTAGTTCGTCCAGTTGTTTTTGAAAGGCATTCACATTCGACTCGGCCTCGCGATAGCGATACAGGGACGCCTCGAATTCCGAAACGGAGATCGACTTGCTCTCCTGCAACTTTTTGCGACGGGCGAAATCCAGCTCGGCAATCTTCAAACGGGATTTTGCCTCGTTCAATTGAGCTCGTGCGGATTCCACCGTCTGCACTCGGGGACCGGCCTGCAATTCCTGCAAAACCGCCAGTGCCTGATCTAGCGAAGCCTTGGTCGCCGCACGGCGGGCCTGCAACGTTTGCGTATCGAGGCGGGCCAACGCCTGGCCTTCACTCACCTGGCCCCCTTCTTCAGATAGAACTTCGTCCAATCGGCCGGATAACTCGAAACCCAGGCCCGCCTGCCTCCTGGCTCGAATGATGCCGGTGTACTCGCGTTGACGGGAAATCTGCTGCACGCGCGCAATGGCTTGAACGCGGACGGGTAAGCGATGAATCTGGTCCGCTTCGGCGACTTCATTGGTGGACAAATCCGAATCCGCGGCCAGTAAAGATGGCAAAGCACCGGTCCACTGATAGCCGGCTGCCGTGAGCACCACGATTGCCAAAGCCAAGATCCACAGCCAGATTGGCACGGACCGCAGCCAAGACGGGGGTGAATTTCCTGCTTTGCCGCGAGTCGAACCTGTTGTGCTTGAGTCAGCCATCGCCGAATACCTCTCTGCCGATCCGCGCCATGATGCTTTGCCGATCGTATTCAACGGAAAGTGGTTTCCAATGGTAGCCGTCCAGCAGCACCGCGATGTGAGTGCGGACCGTTTCATAGGGTTCGCTCATGCCCAGGTGGGTTAGCGAATCCGAAGTCAACACGATGCTGTAGGCGCCCGACGTCAACGACCACAAACCGAAACAAAGGTCTTCTGGTGTAATGTCTTCAGGCAGTTTCAAATCGCCGTTGGCGATCGCGTCGCGGGCGATACCGGCAACGGTTCCCATACAATTCATTTCACAGCTACGCACGATTTGTCGCCGCTTCTCCGATGTTTTTTCCCAGACACTGTCAAGACGCAGGATCTGTTCAAATCGAAAATGTTCCGGCCAACGGCGAACAAACCGTTCGGCTGCTTCCCCGATCGCCAGCATCCGAAACCTGGATCCCGCCTGAAACTGGGCCGCATGGCGAAACATTTCCATACGTTTGGTTACGGTTTCGACGGCCAGCGCAATCACGATCTCTTCCTTGCAGGAAAAATGGTTGTAGATCGTACCTTTGGAGAGCCTCAATTCCGCGGCGATACGGTCCATGTTCAGCCCGTGATAGCCGTCTTGAACGACTATCGGCCGGGCAACATCGAGAATTCTCGATTCGCGTAACGCCAATTCGCGTTTCTTGGGGGATAAGGTAGCCATCTCTGTATTTTTTGACGAAGCGTCAGAATTGTCAAGCAGCTGCACGGAAGGAACCGGCAAAATTTCGTTTTCGTTAACGGATTCTCAGGGAAAAGAGGTATTTTCCCGGTCGGTGCAATGACAAGTCGTCAAAAGACAAGGCCAGCGAAGGCCGATAGCGACGGCGGGCGGAGGTTGATTGCGTTCTGAAATGAAGTGACCCGCGCCATCGTCGGACCGTGCGCGAACCGCGGTCGAATGTTTCACTTTCGCAATCCGCTACTTCAGATTGTCGGACTGCTTGATCGCGACCCGAATGGTGGACATGTACAGCCGTGGATTCTGTTGAAATTGACGGCGCGTTTCAGCGCTCTGAAACAGAACCACCCGTTGCCGCGGTGCTTTGCCCATGAATACGCCATGTTGCTCAAGGCCGTCAACCAGCTCACCGCGTTCGTGAAAGATCACCGGATCAAAACCCGCCAGAATGGGGCTGAAGCGATCGGGATCGGTCTGGAATTGGGACAACTTTTCCTGGTCAGTGAACAGGTACGTCTTACCGCGATGGATACAGCCGAACTGCGGATTGCCCGGTTGCCACTTGCCCTCCTGCAGCAGCGTCACGGGGCAGTTGCCGTCCAGAGCTGGTGTTGGAGTTTTCGATATCCTGGCGGACTCGGCCGCATCTTGCGGTTGGGCCATGGTCTCGTTGGAGGCGGTGCGGACGTGCCCGGGATCGGTGGTCGCTGACACACTTTCGATTCGCGCCTCGGTCGCCAGGGTCCCGGCCACTGGTCGTAGTGTAGCCGTCGAGGATTCGGTGCGTTCATCACTCTGGCAGTCATTGCATTGCACGACAGCGTAACTCGATTGACTTGAATCGTGCTGGATACAGGCTCGTGCCTTGGCTTGGAACTCATTCGATTGATCGTTCAAGAACTGGTCGTTAATGATTCGGTGTGGCTCAGCCGGTTGATTCGATGGTCGATCGCTCCCATCAGTCTGGTTGACCTGGAACTCGTTGGCCGAAACCTGCTGGAGCAATTTCGCCTGGGACGCTGCCTTGGCCTGCAATTGCGAGCCCAGTGGTGAAGCGTCAGGTGCTTTCGTTCGCGCCAGTTGCGGTACGAAGGCATTGGACTCCGTGGGCGATGGCAATTTGTTTGATCCCGATTCGAGAATATGGTCTATTTTCTGGGCCAGTGCAGCACGGTCCTGCGACAGCTCCTTTTCGACCGAGTCCAGCGACTCCAGCATCCGCAAGTAATTGTTCACATCTTTGGGGCTCTGCCGTTTTTGAACGACGCGACCCGTGGGAGCGATCACGACATCGGTCGGGATTTGCGTGACGTTGTACTGTTTGACCAGCTCCGGATGGAGATCGGTATCGATGTGGACGGGAATCACCCGTTCATCGATGGCGGTAATCAGCTTGGGCGATGTAAAAACAAAGGTCTCCAGATGTTGACATGGCCGGCACCAGTCGGCGGAAAAATGGATCAGAACCAGCTTTCCCTGCCGTGCAGCGCTGGTTTTCGCCGCATCCAGGTCCATTTGCCAGTCCACTTCCTGAGCCCACCCCGCTACCGTCGTGCCAAGTACAATCAACGCGATGGCTATTCCTTGCCGTATCATTGCAAATCCGTCCGCTATCACTGCGATTCCCACGAGTTTCTCTGGCTGCCTCGTTTTGATTGGTGGATTGGCGTACGAAAACGACGTCACCAACGGGCAGCCAGGTGCAACTTGCACCAGAGACATCTAACGACTCTGCAAACTTTATCGGCAATTTGGATTGGCAAGTTTGGTTGAAATTTACGGATTAAGGAAAAGTATCCGGTCGCGGAAAATGACTTTCGCGAGCACAGTAAAGTCTGGAAAAATGCGCAATTTCGTAAAATAATGCAATTGGATTCGCTTGACACGACCGGCGATTTGGATAACACTTCGCTGTAGTAAGCTTCCGCTTGATCTATGTGGTCAATGCCACTCGGGATTTCGCCCACGGTAGAACTTTCACCGTGGTCATTCAAAGTTCCTGCTGAACCGTTTTTTCGTGAACGGTAGTTCACGTCCTGGATGAGCGAGTTGGGAACTCGAATTTTGCCCCGGGAATCTCGGCTTTGCTGACAGCGAAGTCAATGCACCCGGCGGAAGAGAAGGATTTTTCGCGATGCGGTTTGCGAAGCAGCAAACGTATCAAACTCACGCAGACAAATTTGCAATAGATTTGTATTTGCTTTACACAATCGCATTCAACCCACGGATGCATCCAACTTGTTGATCTTGAAGCTTAGACCGCTTCAATCAGATCAATTTCAGTTAATTCAGCAAACATCTACACAGCGAATAGCGATTTCTTACCTGATGGTTTAGGTGTGCTTTATGGCCAAAAAAAGATACCGTGCTCGGAACGGATCAAGCGGTTCTGGTGGTGGAAACCGGAGTTCATCGCGCGGGGGTGGCGGTACCAATTCGGGTGGCGGCTCCGGCGGTGGCGGAAGACGTCGACGCAGCTCTGGTGGTGGAAACTATCGCGGCCAGGCCAACCGACGCGGCGGTGAACGCAATGCGGACGCCGGGGAAGTGGACGACGCTGAATTGTTTGAAGGCGTCGGTTTGTTGGAACTGCATCCCAATGGGTACGGTTTTCTTCGCAATTCGGACAATAATTACTCGCGAGAGCGAACTGACCCCTTTGTGCCCGGTACGACCATCGAAAAATTTGGTCTCCGGCCCGGTGTCATGATTCGGGGCATGGTACAACCGGCTCGACGTCAACAGGGCCCACGTTTGCGTGAGATTCTTGATGTGGATGGCATGCCTCCGGAAGAGTATGCGAGTGTCAAGCGATTTGACGAACTGACGGCGATCAATCCCGATCATTGGTATCGTCTGGAAACCGGACCCGAACCGCTGACGACGCGGGTGATGGATCTGTTGACGCCGTTGGGCAAAGGCCAGCGGGCGTTGATTGTGGCCCCGCCTCGGTCGGGCAAAACGATCATGCTGCAGCATATCAGCCATGGTATCTCGACCAATCACCCGGACACCAAATTAATCGTGTTGTTGGTGGATGAGCGTCCCGAAGAAGTCACCGACATGAAACGGAACGTCAATGGCGAGGTGATTGCCAGTAGCCTGGACGAGGACATCGAAAGTCATGTCAGACTCTCCCAGTTGGTGGTCGAGCGTTGCCGCCGCTTGGCGGAAATGGGTCAGGATGTTTTCCTGTTGATGGATTCGATCACCCGTTTGGCACGTGCCTTTAACAAATGGGTGGGAAACACCGGCCGGACAATGTCCGGGGGCGTCGACATCAAGGCGATGGATATTCCCAAGAAGTTGTTTGCCACTGCCCGATCCTTCGAAGAAGGAGGGTCTCTGACGATCGTCGGCACCGCGCTGGTCGACACGGGCAGTCGGATGGATGACCTGATTTTTCAGGAGTTCAAGGGGACCGGGAATATGGAACTGGTGCTCGATCGCAAACTGGCCGATCGACGGATCTGGCCAGCCATCGATATTTCCCAATCCGGTACGCGGCGGGAAGAATTGCTGTTGTCGCCGGAAACGCTTCACGCAGTGACCATGCTGCGACGTACGTTAACGACCATGCATCCGGTGGAGGCCATGGAGCAGTTAACGAAACAGCTGACACGATTCAAGACCAACGAAGAGTTCATTACGCTGATTAGCGGTAAAATGGCAGTGGACTAGCAGCAGCCTTGGCAGCTGCCGTGCTTAGTCTGGATGCACCCTGTCGTTTGAACCGGGTTGCCGTTTCAGCCCATTGAGGGCGTCCGGCCCGTCTCGTTTCGGCAGATGCAGTCGGAGCTCAATCATCCGACCGGCAAGGAGAGAGGTAGCGGTTGTGAATCCGGCGGTAGTCTGTTTGAGTGGTGGACTGGATTCGACCAGCCTTCTGCTGCACCTGCTCAATCAGCAGCGACCGGTTTATGGGCTCAGTTTCGATTACGGCCAGAAACACAAGGTCGAATTGGAACGCCTGGTCTGCAATCTGGATTATCTACGTGGCTGTGGACTGGAAGTGGACTGGCGATTGATCGATTTGTCCGATCTTTCGCAACTCCTGCATTCATCATTAACCGATGCCGATTGGCAGGTTCCGGTTGGCCACTACGAATCAACCAACATGTTGCAAACCGTGGTGCCCAATCGGAACGCGATCTTCGCTTCCATTGCCTTCGCCCATGCCCTTTCGCTGGCACAACGACTGGACTGCCATTGCAATCTGAGTTTGGGGGTTCACAGCGGCGATCATGCCATCTATCCGGACTGCCGCCCCGAATTTTACCAGTCGATCTTCGCGGCTTTCCAACTGGGCAACTGGGACGCGGATCAGGTTTCGCTGTATTTGCCCTATCTGAATGGTAGCAAGGTGGAAATTCTGCAAGACGCCCTGCGATCGGTCGAACAGCTGGGCGTCGATTTCGCAACCGTCTTTGGGAATACGATGACCAGTTATGATCCAAAGACCGACGGTCGTTCCCCAGGCACGACGGGATCCGATATCGAGCGGATTCTGGCCTTTCATCAACTCGGTTTGCAGGACCCGATTGAATACACGCAACCATGGGATGTTGTGGTCGAGCAAGCGTTGCGAATTAAGAAGTAATACCAGTCGCGGGGTTTGGGAAAGGTGATCGAAAACAGGCCGCGTTCGGCCGAACGTCCGTCGATGCGGAATGTCAGTCGTCGGGTTGTCAACTCAGAAGACGGAGCGATTCGGCCTCACGCTGGCTTGTTCACATTGCCCGTGCGGGGGCATTCAACGACGTTTGCGACGTCGCATGGCCAGGCCGACACAGGCGAACGCCAGGCATACGGCGCTGGAGGGCTCGGGAACCGCGTAGCTGACATTGTCGGCCGACCAGAGTTCCTGAAACGAAAGCGCATCCGGGTTGCCAATAATGTCAACCGTATCGAATGCGTTATTGGAGATCACCCCTACAAAACCGCTGTCAAATCCAGCAATGCTGTCCAGCAGGACGGTCTCTCCTGCGATGCTGAGCGCGATTCCATCACCGGAAAACGGGCTGAAAAAGTCCGCGCCAAAGGCAAAGGTTGAGCGGCCCAGGAAGCCCAGCGAAACGACTTCGTGAGGCTCGACTCCCGTTTCTCCATCGAGGAAATTGGTGCCGTCAAGATTACCGAATTCGCTGCCATCCGCGATAGCCAGGAAGCCATCGGCATTGTTTTGGCTGCCATCACGGGTAACCGACAAACTGGAAGTGACCAGCGTCTGTCCGTCACTAAAGACAAACGGATCAATGGAATTGAAATCTTCTACAACAACGGTCAATCCACCGAGGGCGTTTTCCCAGTCGGTTCGATCGGTGAAGACCGTCAATTGTGCCTGTAGCGACGATACCGCAGCACAGGACAGAACGAGTGTTAAGGCCAATATTCTCATCGGATTCTACCTTTCGAGTGTTTGACTGCATTCCGGCAATGTTCCTGAGTTGCTGCGGAATATACCAGACCCGTTGGCGGAAACAAGTTTTGGGACGGGTGACTTTGATGCCGGCTTTGCATCAAATTGCTGTGGGGCCACGATTTAGGAACAACATTAAGTTTTCTCGATAGCGTGACTCGCTTGCGTCCGCGACATTCAAGCGGTTGTCTTCAAGGTTCCTGGCCTGCGAGAGGGTGGTGGTGCCGCGGCCTTGGCAGCGTCAGACAGGAATTTGTCCGGTTTCCGGCGAATTGGAATCATCCCAGTCCAAAACGGGTGGGCGACGTCTGGCGGGCGAATGGACTGGTAAGCAACACCGAGTCCCGCTCTATGGAAACTCGGCTTGGGCTACGAAGCTCAGGACAGGCTGCTGAAAATGACTCTGTGGATCCGTGGTGTTTCAGGCGGAGACGCAGTTTCCCCAGAGTGTCCAGAATTGTTTGCACGACGATTAAGGCAGCCAGATGCAGAACAGAATCGCAAAGGCAACCGTAGCCGCCACTCGGCTGGCGTGGGCCAGCAACTCTTGATCGGCGATGAGGCATCTGCAGGATCGAGAGTCTTACGAGTGACGCGGTTTCACGGTGCCATCCGCACCAGGCCTTCAAGAAATGTTTCAAGCCAGTTCGTCGAGCATACGCTCGACCGCCACCTCGATCTTCTCGGCGGTTTCGTAACGACCGGTTGCGATCTGATTGCGAACTTCGGCGACTCGTTCCGAACGAATTTCCGCGCCCGACTGGATCGCCTGAGCCTCAGCTGAAATATCAAGCTGGTCGACGGGAATGGCATTGCCAGTTGAAACCGTGGCCGTCTTGTTCTGCGTTTTCAGGTTGATAGCGTTCGTATTTTGAACCGTTGTTGTTCTTCGAATTTGCATATTAGTCTCCCCGGTTACGGGTTGTGGTCGCTGGGGTCCCAGCGATTCCTGTTTCTATTGGCACAAATTATGGTTTCGTAACAACTCGGAGGTCGAACTCAGGCGGCCATGCACGCTACTTCTGGGCTGTGGCCAATTCCACGTCGATCAATTCCATGACCGAATTGCTTCCGACAAATTTCCAAAGGCTGCGTTCCGTGTCGACTTTGTGCCATCCGTAACATTGTAGACGTTGCGTCCTGGAAGCACTGTATTCATCGACCATGAACTACGATTTACCTTGAATCCATCTGCGGAACATCTTTGTATCGTTCGTGAATAACAAATTGGAATCTGTGACCTTTCAGGGCTCGGAAATTCAGGCCTGCTGTTCCCGTTAAACGCCCGAGGTCGATTTCAATCTGATCACATCGCGATCCACTGATCAAAAAAGTCTGCCGTCCAGTCTCGAAAAGGTCGAGTCTTTTTTGCCAACTTTGTTTGACACAGCCCGTAGTACGTGCCTGGTCATTCGAAAGTTCGGAATTTATGACTTTCGCGTCAATAATATTGTTTCTCACGCATGCACGTATTTGAACCGGCGGGAGTATAGGAAAATTGGTGGTTTGGAAACAACGGCAACCACGGCAATCAGGATAATTCACGCTAGCGTGAACCGTCTTGAAGGTTGAGTCGTATATAATGCCCATTGGGAGTGATATTTCACCGCCCCGAACGAAGACCAGTCATTGTTCCAGGAAGGAACCAGTCGCTATTCAGCAGGGATTGCTGTCGTGAATCCAATCATAAACGGCAATCGACCATGGCAATCCGAGACATCCCTGTACCTAAAATCAATCTGAATGTCCCAGCCGGCACCGTACCGCTGACGATGGACATGCAAAAGTTCTTCGAATTCAGTTTCTGGATGGCGGAAGAGCTGCTGGATCTGGAAGCCCGTTATTCGCACTGGCGAACGCAACCTCAATCCGACGAACCGGTTCACTCGGTCGGCTGATTTCATTCCCCTCGATCGAGAAAATGAGGACGGTTCGCGCTACACATCCGGACGACTCGCTTCCGAGCATTTTTAGAATTCATGTTCATGGTACCAGCCCGATGCAACAGCAATGGTCTACCGTCAGATCCACTCGCAGGATGCACTTGCTTGCGGTGCGAACCTGTATGGTCGTGCAAATCGATTTTGAAATGCACTAGAACCAGTAGCCGCGGCACATTCTCCGCAGCGAATCCGCTGATTGACGGCCGCGTCGTCGGCTGATTTCCCGGCCATCTTTGACGTACACGAAAGTGGGTATGCTGCGGATTGAGTACTGTTGAGCTTGTTGCCGGTGGTGTCGAACGTTTACAAACTCGACCCGGTATCCTTCTCGTTGAAGACCGACGACCGTCGATCGCAGTTGCGGTGAGCACGCGCCTCAGGAAGGCGAATAGAAGTAGAGCAGTTTACCTGCCGACGTTTGTTGTGACCGCCCGTCCAGGTTGATCAGGGAATCGAAATTCAGCGCGATCGCAAATCCAATCGGAATCATGAACGCCAATAGTGATCCAATCCAGGTTGCCTTGTTCACCCGACATCGCCCTCGTTTCAAATTTGCGAATGACATGCCATTTGGCCAATGCCCAAAAGTACGTCGATGGAGCCATGTGTCAAAAAAGTTGGTGCTGATGGCGGCGTTTCCGTTACAAGCCCGGTAATCGGCATTTGACAGGGACTGTCCATCTCTCAACAGAAACAGGCAAGTCGTTGCAGCTTGCTACGGTCATGAAAGGAAATCCGGGCGGATGTCAGGGCAGATTCCGGCGTACTCGACAAACCGCAAGTGAACCGGTGCGGGCTGGCATTGCGGATAACAAGAATCTGGTGGCGGGCGGGTGGCGTTGCCAAACCGAGCTGGCCGATGGTGGGTCTTCGCAGATTTCTGAAATTCGGATAATTGGCAAGCTGGTCCGAATTCCATACAGATCGGGAACTCAATTAGAGCAGTGGTTTGACGGGCGGTGAAGAATTTGATTTGTGGTCCGGCAACAAGCCGGGAAAGGCCCACAGAGTCACAGCGCCGGTACCACACAGAGATACCAATACGCTGAAAATGCCACCGAGCCAGGGGATCGACGAGAGCCCGACGAAAATCAGCAGGCCCAGCGTCAATGCCAGCAGGCTTGTACCCAAATTCCTCTGTTTCAGTTTCGCGATCCGTCCACCGGCCCAGAGACTGACCACCACTTTGGAAATCCAGACGGCGACGATGCCATAGGTGGTAAGTAGGCCGGCGGTGCCCACCGTACCCAACGCCAGCCACGACAGGATCAGGCTTTCCAGGGAAACCAGACCCAACAGTACCGCCACCATGATGGTTCCAAACAGCAGCAAAGCCGCCACGACCAACACGACGGCAAACGTAGCCAATCCCCATCCCAGGCTGGCCAATGGTTGGCGTTGAATATTTCCGGTGATTGTTTGTGTCCAGGCAGGAAAGGCGGCTACCAGCAGCACGCCAATACTGAACAGGGCCGCAAAATATTTGAGGCTGACCATTGCGGCCGCCAGTTTGCTGGGTTGCGTTTTGTCGCCGGAACGGTGGATAACGATTGGGCGGTAATTCACACGCCCGGCGATCTGAGCAGCGGGATCAATATGGGCTTCGCGGCCCGCCACATACGTGATATCTCCCCGGACCATGGCGGATTCGGTGACCGTCACGCCGGCTGGGACGGATGCGTCACCGGTGTTGGGGAAGTAAGCGGGAAGCGGTTGTCCGCTACCGTCGGCGACCACGTGGACGTTCTGGCCCACCGTTCCGCTCAACAGGCAATTGGCCACGGCGCAGTCGAGATCCTGCCCGATATCGCCCGCGAAGGTGGCCTGATAGCCCGCAAACTGAACTTCTCCATCGATATTTGAACCGGCAGCACATGACAGGCTGAATCCTGCAGCCAGCAGATCATCGCCAACGTGGCCGCTGCCTTGCAAATCCAACGTCTGGCCAGCGATGCGGACATCATCTTCGGCGCGGCCGCTGATGACCAGGCGTTGCGCTGCCGCCATGATGTCTCCTTCCACGATACCCGAGATAACGATTTCGCGTCCGGCGGCCACCAGGTCACCCTGAATCGTGCCCTCGACCGTGATGGTATCGGCAAAAATATACAGATCGTCTTCGATCGTCTGATCGGCGGCAATGGTAACCGAATTGCCCGTTTTCACATCGGCTTCGGCTGGCGGGAAAGAGGCCAGGTTCACGATGAAAGACAGGGTCAGCAGAATCCACGGCTTGTTCATGATTTGACCTCGAAATAGACCGGGCGACCGCCAGCCATCAAGCCGGGCAACCACACTCTGGTAGAATGACTAGATCATATCGGTTGTCCCGTGATCATGCACGAATGGTTCAACAGAAAAAGGCCTGCCGGGGCGGCAGGCCTTTTCGGAGAATCTTGTTTCCAGACGGCGATCGAGCACGGATTCAGTCGGTGTTCCGGCGACGACGTTTATGCGAACCGCGAATCCAATCGGGGCTAACCTCCAAATTCAACACGCCGGCGACCGAGTTGATGCTGCAATCGCTGGACGATGCTGCTGTGCATCTGACTGACGCGACTTTCACTCAGATCGAGCGTCGCGCCGATCTCTTTCATCGTCAGTTCTTCATAGTAGTAAAGAATGATGATCAGTCGTTCGTTGCGATTGAGACCTTTCGTGACCAATCGCATCAGGTCATTCTTCTGGATGCGACGAGTCGGGTCTTCGCCCTTCTTATCCTCAAGGATATCGATTTCGCGAATGTCCTTGTAGCTGTCGGTTTCGTACCACTTCTTGTTCAGGCTGATCAGATTGACCGCGTTGGCATCTGAGATCATTTTTTCCAATTCAGGAATCGTGATCTCCAGTCGTTCGGCCAGTTCCGCGTGGGTTGGAGCGCGCCCCAGCTTGGCTTCGAGTTTCTTGGTCGCATCAGCCAATTTGCTGGCCTTGGACCGGACCAGTCGAGGAACCCAGTCCATCGATCGCAATTCGTCCAGCATCGCGCCTCGGATACGGGGCACGCAATACGTTTCAAATTTCACGCCGCGTGACATGTCGAAGGCATCGATCGCGTCCATCAAGCCAAAGACACCAGCCGAAATCAAATCATCCAGCTCAACGCCATCCGGTAATCGCTGCCAGATCCGCTCGCCGTTGTATTTGACGAGAGGGAAGTAGCGTTCCATCAGCGTGTTGCGCAATTCCTTGTCGGTGCAATCTGGTTTATAGGCTTGCCATACCTTCTGGATGTCATCCTTTTCGTTTGTCGCAACCGGTGTCGCCATAAAATCCTCCGTGATCACTAAGCAAACGCTTGTATCGCAAGAGTTGCGTCCTGCAACTCCGTTATTCAGTCAGTTTTCGTTGCCGATAACAGGACGAGTGAATAACAGATCTGAGACAACCGCGTCAATGAAATATTTACACTTCCCGAAATTATTTGTGCCGTGGTATCAACTGTTTTGGGCGAATTCACCGTCATCTGCGCATACCCCAACACAAACCACCATGATTTACTTATCGGTCGCAAACGATTGAGTGAATGACCAAAAATGACGGATTTGACGGCAGCGGGAATTTTGTTGCATTGCCGTCGATGGAAGCTGCCAGCAGCCGTTCACGGTCAGGCTGCAGCGGATTCCATGCCGATTTGATCGACTGAGATTTCACCAATCGACTCAACGTAGGTGCCAATAATTTCCTTCGATCCCAGGATGATTGCATCCACCTGACTTTCTCGTGCCAGCAACGATATCACCGGGCGAATGTCCTGGCTGACGCAAAACACGGGACGGTGTCCATTGGACTTCATGTTCTCCGCACCTTCCGCCAAAGCTCGTTTCAGGGCGGACATGGTGGCGTCGTTTAATGAGGACTGGATGACGTCGTGCTCGATGCGGCAGGTTTGACCGATCCGCGCTTGAATCGAATCGCCCATCGTGACCGCCTTGATCGAATGCTGGTTTCCCAGCTGTTTGGCGGAGATCTGGGGTGCCAATTTCTGTCGGATTGATTCCACCAGCTGCCACGTGTCAGTCTGACCGTGGGTGATGACGTCGCCAATGGTCTCCAGGATCAAGCCCAATGGCCGGATGGACACCTGTTCGGCCACAAGTTGTTTGAGGACTTTCTGAAGTTTCTTCAGGGACAGCAATTGTGGTAGCAACTCGTCCACAATTGCCGGTGAGGTTTTGCGTGTTTCTTCGATCAACTGATTGGTGGCGTCCCGGGTCAGCAGATCGGGCGCGTACCGGTCGGCGACTTCGGATGTTCGATTGGACAGTACCGCAGTCGCGCTGAGCACCTTGTAACCGAGTCGTTCAGCGCCATGGCGATGGGACGGTTCGATCCAGAAGGCCTGGCCATCGTTTGTCGATTCCGTGGCGACCGCGCCTTCGATGGGACCGGAGGCCCGACCTTGATCGACAGCCAGTTCATGCTCGGGAAAAATCGTCCCGATATCAACCGGGTTTCCCTGAACAAGAATCCGGTATTGCTGAGGTGGCAGTTGCAGGTTGTCTCGAATACGTATTCTCGGCAGGATAACGCCCAGGCTGGACGCCAATTGCTTGCGAATCCTGGTGACCGACGGCAGCAGTGTCCCGCCGCATTTGGGATCCGCCAGCGGAATCAGGTCCAGGCCGAGTTCCATTTCCAGTGTTTCGTTACCCAGCAGCCGTTCAATGGGTACTTCCGGCGTAGCGGTTTTCCCCTCGGTCGGCAGCGATTCTTCGACTGCGTGCAGTTTGCGTTGCTGCAGCGAGCGGGCGGCCAACAGAAAAACGGCCGCCAGTCCGATCATCGGGATTTTGGGCAGTTGGGTGAAAATCATGGCGATCAGAAATCCGGCGGTAATCAGCATCACGGCCGGATTGCTGAAGATCTGGTTTACCGATTCTCGAGGCAGATTGGAGTGTTTGGTTGATCGGGTCACCAGCATGGCGGCCGCAATGGAGATCAATAGCGCGGGCAACTGGCTGGCCAGTCCGTCACCGATGGTCAACTTGGTAAACACGCTCGCGGCTTCGGCAATGGACATGTTGGCCATGATGCCCACGATCAATCCGCCGGCGATATTCACCAGGGTGATCAGGATTCCGGCAATCGCATCGCCTCGTACAAACTTGCTGGCACCATCCATGGCACCATAGAAATCGGCGTTCGCCGACAGCTCCGCGCGACGTTGATGGGCCGTTTCCTGGTCGATCAAACCGGCATTCAGATCGGCATCGATGGACAGTTGTCGTCCCGGCAGGCCATCCAGCGCGAACCGAGCCGTGACCTCACTGATCCGGGTCGCACCTTTCGTGATGACCACGAATTGGATAATGATGATGATGGAGAAAATCACCAGACCGATGGCAATCTGATCTCCAGCAACGAATTCGCCAAAGCTGCGAATGACCTGGCCTGCCGCGTTATCCAGTTCATTCGCGCCGTTACTCAAAATCAGCCGCGTGGTCGCGATGTTCAGAGAGAGTCGCGCCAGCGTCGTCGCCAACAGGATTGACGGGAAAACACTTAATTCAATCGGTGCCCGCACGTAGAGTGTGGTCAACAGAATCACGACCGCAATCGCGATATTGGCTGCCAGCAGCACATCCATCAGCACTGCTGGAAGCGGGACAAAAATCACGAACAGGCAGGCGATGATTCCCAGCGGCAGAATCAATTCTGGCCATTGCGACTTCAATTTGGTTGCGTCGATTGCCATATTCGTAACCGTTCCACGTTTTTTGCGGCTGGAAAACTATCGGATTCCCGCGGTGACGTCCAGTTCAACCGAGACGTCGTGGAACCTGGTGGCTTGCCATCTTGGGCCCGTTGTTTGTTATTTTCCGCATAACCCTCGCTGGCGTTGGCCCGGTGAGACCGGAGCAGGTTTAAGCTGCGAATTGTGCCCGTAATAGCAGGAATGGACGTAGAGTTTGGAAAGCATTTCCGTTCCAGAAATCCGCGCTCGATTCCATATGCACCCCTACTTGCCTGCTTCCCCCTCGTTCGACATTATCCCTGCCGTACCAACGACAGCGTCTGCCGGAACGTCCGCCTTGCGGGTTCAGAATGATGCCATCCGATCCTGTCGCATTTTGATATTGGCGGGACCGGAGTGCATTTCGACCGCCAAAAACGAACTGACGTCGGCGGGATACGACCAGCTTTCGGCGACCAGCGATCCAGCGGAGTTCTCGGTCACCCTGGGCGAACGGGAAACCGATCTGATTCTCGTGGAAGCCTCAAAACTGGCGTTGGAAGCGGTCCAGGAGGCGTTGGCCGCCGGCGGTCCGGAAAACCGTTTGCCAATGCTGGCGATGGCCGAACGTGATGACAAGGTCTGTCGCCAACTGGCGGTCGAAGTTGGCGTTTCCGATTTCATTCAACTGCCCGTCGACGGATTCGAATTGACCACCCGAGTTGGCAGTCTGTTGCAGAACCGGTTGGCAGCGGAAAAACTGGCCCGCTATTCCAGCCTGTTGGAAACGGACATTCTGATCGATCCGACGACCAATATCGCCAACCGTCGGGCTTTTGATTTCGAGCTGTCCCGAAAGATGATCGAATGGCAGCGGCAGCGTACCCCCGTCGCCTTGGTCATGCTGGATATCGACTACTTCAAGCGAGTGAACGACCAACATGGGCATCCTGCGGGGGATAAGGTGTTGGCTCAGACCGCTCGGTCCATCGAGGCCAGTTTGCGGCAGATGGACCTGGTTTGCCGTTTTGGCGGCGAAGAATTTGCCATCATCCTGCCGATCAAGCGTCCCCACGAGTCCACTCAAACCGCCGAGCGGATTCGACAGAAAATCGAAGCGGAAGTTTTCCGTTTTGAGCAGAAGGAACTGAAATTGACCGTCAGCATCGGTGTGGCGGAAGCCATGAAGGGTGACGATCAGCAATTGATTGTCAAGCGAGCCGATACGGCATTGTACGAATCCAAGCAACGCGGCCGCAACTGTGTGACCTTTCACAACGGCGCCCGCTGTGTTCCGATCCGCAAGGCAACGGACGCTGGCAGCGATGACCAGAAGCTGATTTCGCAGGAATCCCTGTGGAGTTGGGCTGTTCATGACGACGTTTTCAACGTCAGCGCGTCGACGATCTTGATCGTGGACGATTCCGCGCCGATTACGAAACTGGTCCGCCACTATCTTGACCGGGGCGGGTTTCAAAATCTGCTTTGTGAAACGGATTCACGTTGCGTGATGGACCGGATCAATTCAGTTAGTCCGGATCTGGTGCTGCTGGATATCGAAATGCCAGCCGTCGATGGCTTGACCATTCTGAAACGGGTACGGGCAGAAGAACGGTTTCGCAACATGCCGGTGATCATCCTGACATCACACACCGACGCCGAAACCAAAAGTAATTCTCTGATGTTGGGTGCCAATGACGTCTTGCACAAACCGGTAATCGCCAGCGAGTTACTGGCCCGCGTGACCAACATGTTGCTGGCCAGTGCGCATGCCCGATTCCTGGCCAATTACACATCCAAGCTGGAACACGAAGTCAAATTGAGAACGGCCGAGTTGATTGCGTCTCGTCGCGAGGCCATTCAGTGCCTCGCCCGCGCGGCGGAGGTTCGCAACGACGATGGGGGGCGACACATCATCCGAATTGGTCGCTACGCCGCGATCATTGCGGAAGGACTGGGGTTTACCGAGCCGCAGGTGATTGAAATGGAGCACGCGGCCCAGTTGCACGATGTTGGCAATATCGAAATTCCGGAATCGATCTTGAAAAAGCAGGATCAACTGACCGATGAGGAATTCGAAGTCGTCAAGTCCCATTGCAACCAGGGTGGCCGCATCATTCGCGACGAAGCGCAACTCGGCAGTGATGACGACGATCGCCCGCATCTGCTGTTGATCGAATCATGCAGTTCCTCGCTGATGCGGATGGCGGCCATGGTTGCCGAATCCCACCATGAGAAATGGGATGGTACTGGCTACCCGCATGGTCTGCGCGGAACCAATATTCCCATTGAAGGCCGGATCACGGCCGTCTGCGACGTGTTCGATGCACTCAGCAACCCCAATGCTCATCGCCAAGCGTTCGAACTGGAAGAGTGTTTCCGGATGATCCACGAACGACGGGGAACACACTTCGATCCCGAAGTGGTTGACGTGTTCTTTGAACGTCGCGTTGAGATCCAACAGGTCTACTACGATTTTACCGGCTAGCGCGAATCGCTCGGACATGTAGCGTGTGCGGCACTCATTTTCCCGATCGTCGGGAACGAAAAGAGGCCACGCCCAAACCAGTCGCGCTATCGCTCGGCCCCGACCAATTGGGCAGCCTGGCGCTCCACCCTTTTCCAACGCGGTTCCGACCAAATATGATTGTCGGTTGGTATTTGGTGCTGGAATGGGATTGGGGCTATGGATTTGGTACTGGGTCTGCTGTTTCTGACGTTGATGGAAATTGTCCTCGGCATTGACAATATCGTTTTTATCACGATCGTCTCCAGCCGCTTGCCGAAAGAGCAACAGCCGCTGGCCCGTCGACTGGGACTGATTCTGGCACTGATCACGCGATTGCTGTTGTTGGCGAGCCTCTATTATATTGTCAACCAATTGCAGGCGCCGCTGTTTGAATTGACGTCTCTGGGCCTACCTGAAGAAGTTGTCCGGCAGATCAGTGGTACGCGTAGCGGCACAGGGTTGCATGGAGCTGAAATTCACGCCTTGCCGACCGAGGTGATCGCGGAAAAATTCAAGGAAGCCAACGAGGTTTCCTGGAGAGATATCGTCCTGTTTCTGGGAGGTGTATTTCTGATCGCCAAGAGCGTCTGGGAAATTCACGATGAATTGGGCGAGGACGAGGAGATCCAGACGCATCCCAGCCGGAAGATGTTTTTCGGTGTGCTGGTGCAAATCGCGTTGCTGGATATCATTTTTTCCCTGGATTCCGTGATCACCGCCGTGGGCATGGTGGATAGTCTGTGGGTGATGGCGACGGCGATCGTAATGGCGGTGATCGTCATGTTGATTTTTGCTGAACCGATCAGCCATTTCGTGGAAGACCATCCCACGCTGAAGATGCTGGCGCTCAGTTTTCTGATCTTGATTGGCGTGATGCTGGTCGCCGAATCCGCCGGTGCGTCGCTGGACAAGGGTTATGTTTACTTCGCCATGTTTTTCGCACTGATTGTGGAAGTATTGAACATCCGTATCCGTAGTCGGCCGAAACAGCGAGAACCCGAATCGCTGCCTGCCTGATCGTCGCGGTATCCGATCGGCTGGCGTGGAGATGTCGACTTGATCCGTATTGGAAACGGAACTCCGTCGGAAACGTCGCCGTCAGAAGTTGCCCAATCCAGGAGAGAATCTCATGAAACCTGTTTACGGCCTGACGTGGATTGTCATCATCCTGCTGAGTCAATGCCTGGTCGCTGAGGATGATCAACAGGAAATCTGGTTCGGCGTACTGAAAGTCGACTCGATTCGTCTGCGACTGGAAATCCGAGTCACGAAATCCCCCGACGGCAATTACGTCGGCAGCATGATCAGTCTTGATCAAGGCAATGCCGATCTGAAGCTTGACCGTTTTCAGATCGACGATGACATGATGACGTTCGAAATCAAACGCATTCAGGCTACTTTTGAAGGTGAGCTGGAAGCATCCGGTGATGTTGCCGAAGGGACCTTCATTCAATTTGGCCGAAAGACCGCCATGAAATTCGAGCGGCGAAATAAGACGGCCGTTCCACGACACGTGGAATCCTGGCAGGGGACGATGAAAGCTGGAACGCAGGAGTTTGAATTCCAGTTGCGAGTTTTCGAGACGCTGGATGGGCAACGAACCGCCGTTCTGGATAGCTTCAATGAGAATGCACCCAACATCCCGATAAAGTTGGACGAATCGGACGGCTTTAAATTTGAATTGCCCAGCACGCAGGCGCGATACGAGGGCGAACTGGATGACGACCGTCAGACCATACGTGGTCACTGGTTTCAGTCAGGTGGCAAATTCGAACTCGATTTTTCTTCCATTCCACTTGCCCAGACCCGGTTCCTGCAATTCAAGCGGCCCCAGACACCGCGACCTCCGTTTGACTATGAAGCGGTCGAGGTTCAGATTCCTTCCCGCACCGAGCCGGAAGTCACCCTCGCGGGCACGTTGACGGTGCCGAAGGGGGAAGGTCCCTTTCCGGCGGCCATTCTGATCAGTGGCTCCGGTCCGCAGGACCGTGACTGTACGATCTTTGGACATCAGTCATTCCTGGTCATCGCCGACCATTTCGCCAGGCGGGGGATCGCCGTGTTGCGATACGACGAGCGTGGCATTGGTGAATCGACCGGCAATTTCGCTGAAGCCACCAGCGAAGACCTGGCTGCGGACGTCGGGGATTTGCTGGATTGGCTCACGAAGGAGGTTCGGGTTGACGCAACGCGATTGCATCTGATCGGGCACAGCGAAGGGGGAATCATCGCTCCAATGGTGGCCGCCGGTCGTGACGACTTGGCATCCATTATTCTGCTGGCCGGGCCCACCGTGACGGGAGCGAAGATCGTAATGAACCAGACGCGAGGAATTGCGGCCCATGCCGGCGCGGACGAATCAGTGCTGGATGCTCAGGATGCCATGATGGAGCGCATCATCAGACAATTGCAGGCGGGCAAATTGGATGCGGAATTCGTTGACAAGGTGATTGAAGACGCCCAGTCGGCGATGCCGGAGGAGAAACGGAACAAGTTCGTCATGAACGCCGCCGCCAGGGCCCGGCTGGTCGGGCTGGATTCGCCCTGGTTCCGGTTTTTCCTGAAGTACGATCCAGCCCCGGCACTGCGTGACGCGAAGTGCGACGTGCTGATCATTAACGGGGGAGAAGATTTGCAAGTGGATCCAGCCTTGAATTCTCCAATGGCAGAAAAGATTTCCGCCGACCGAACGAATGGACGTTTTGAAGTGCTGTTGATTCCCGGTCTGAATCACCTGTTCCAGGAATGCGGAGACGGTAGCCCGGCAAAATACGCGCAAATCGAACAGACGTTCAGCCCCATCGTGTTGAAGAAAATGGTGGACTGGATTGCCGAGCCGAAAGGATGAGGAACGACGGTTGGATGTGGCCGACCCTTGATACCAGTGATTGCGTACCAGGTCATTGTGGGAATAATAGTGTCCTCATCGAGCACGTTATTGAGCGGGAGTTACCATGGCTAATGGACCTGGGTCGTTGAAACCAATTATCCTGTACGATCATCTGCCTGGAATCCTGGCGGGATACCCGGCCGCCTTGTTCGCGATATTGGCGTTGCTGTCGCTTCCCCAGGAATATGTTCAGAAGCCGGCGGTTGAATCAACTCCGGCCGTAGCTGTGACGGCGGATAATGCCGATCAACCGCTTGCCAGCAAAGAAACCGTTGAAGCGTATCCCTGGTGGGTTCCCAATCCGCACATGCTGTTCTGGATCGGGCTTTCGATCATGATCGTCTGGTATATCGCCTACCAGTTCAATCTGCCAAAGAACAAGTTCTGGCTGATCTTCGGCCTGTTCGGAACCTTTGTTGGTATCCCCGTCATCCTGGAATTGACGGGCTACATCCGCCCCTTCACGATCATCGCCGGCTGGCTCGGCTCGCTTGCGCCGATGGTCAATGCTGGGGCCTTCTTCGTGCTGGCGATTGTTTTCTTCGTCATCTGGTTGGGTAACTTCATCTGGAGCCGGACCCACATGAAGGTCAAGATCGATGAATCGGGCCTGACACTGAATCGGCTGGGCGGTAAGGGTGAGCGATTCGAGTTGATTGGTTTGAAGACCGAAAACGAACCGCTGGACTACCTGGAATTGTTTCTGGCCGGCGTTGGTTCGCTGGCATTGAAAACCAGAATGAACAAGCCGATCTTCAAGATGGATCGGGTGGTTGGCCTGTATCGGATTCCCATCTTCCCGTTCTTCCGCGGCAAGCTGTCTCGCATCGAAGAAATTTTAAGCTACCAGGGCAAGGTAGTTTCCGTAGAAGCTCAGGAAGCGGCGGATATTGCCGAGCAAATGGATGCCGAGGCGGCAGCCATGGAGGAAGAAGGTTCGGCCGCCGGTGGTGAGGAGTACGATGGCTGGGGAGACCGCGATTCCGGTGGCCGTCGCTAGGGACCGCCGCTAACGCGCGGCTGCGGTGACCAGAATCGGCCACTTCGCGTTGCCTCCTTTCAACCAGTATCGCGTTCTGCCGGCCTGACTGTCGGCAGAACATGGCGATGGCCCGCCAGGTTGGCCGTGGCACTGGACTTCGCTTCGTTACCGGGCAACTCCCAGGTAGAAACTGAAGACCTGTTCCTCGTCGCCGGCGGCGGATGCGACTGGAAACGCGAAGTCGAAGGCCAGTGGAGCCCCGATTCCGGCGGCAGGCATGTGAACCCGAAAACCGAAACCCGGAGCCACCCGGAAGTTTTCCGCGTTGATTTCAATGTTCTCTTCCACGGTACCGAAGTCGGTGAACACGACGGCTTTGATCATGTCGTCGGCGGTCAACGGGAACATGTATTCCAGCGTATTGAGCCATTGGAAGGTACCGCCGACGCGGATGTCACCCTGGACCGGCGAGGCGCCACGGAAGTCAAAACCTCGTAGTGTCGAAAAGCCACCCGCGAAGTAATTTTCGAAGATCGGCGTTTGCGAACCGGAAAATCCAAGTTTGGTACCGTAACTGAGCGTATGCCGGCCGGAACCATCGGGCCTTTCGTACATCAGTCGGTAGGTCCGGAAATCAATGTCGCCACGGGGAAAGTCAACTTCGCCAAATCCCTGTGAGTAGGTCATGGACAGGAAATTACCCTGGGTCGGCAGAAATGGATGATCGCGCGTATCGCGGATCAGACTGACGTTCGCCAGGTACAGATCCGTGCTACCCAGGGAATCATTCAGCTCGGGCGAGCTGTTGTTGCGGGGGTTGTACAATTCGACGTCTTCCATGCGAAGACCGGCACTGATCGACAGGTCTGGGCCGAGCCGGTAGCCAAAGGCGAATCGACCTCCCAGTCTTTGTTCGTCGTAATCAAAGAACCGACGCTGATAATAATACAGGCTCGTGCTGAAACTGACCGGGCCATTGAACAGAAACGGCTCTGAGAAACTCACCAGGTATCGTTGCACCTCGTTACCGGGAACCAGTTCCAGACGGAAAGTCTGCCCTGCACCTCGCCAGGCCGTGCCGTCCACGATATCGCGAAATCCACGAGGGAATCGGAGGATATCGAAGTTGCGTTCATCGATCACGAATTGACCGACCAGTCCGCTGTCTGAATTGTAGGCACCTCCCAGGTTGATTCGGCCGGTTTCCGTTTCGCTGACGTAGACATCCAGATCGGCATAGTTTACCGGAAACGTATTGGGTCCGTTTTGGACGGCAGACGGATACAGGGGGGAACCGGCGTTGATCGCGCTGCCCGGAATGGTCGAGACCGGACCAGGCGCGACGGGATCGCCCAGGCTCGCGTCCGGGAACTGGGCGGCTGTGGGTTGGACTACGGTGTTGCCCTGGCCATATCCCGAAGGAATCTGGATGGCTTCTCCGTCCTGTGGACTTTGAGAACGGAAGAATGTTGTTTGTCCTACCACGCGAGAGGAAGTCGGTGGTCCGTACGATGAAGGCGCGTAACCGGGCGGCAGGGACGGCCCCGTGGCATTGGCTGGGCCTGGGTTCTGGATGGGCTGGGTCATCGGCCCGGTCGGTTGAGCTGGGATGGGTTGCGTTGTCTGCCGGGGCGGCTGAACCTGTCCGGGCTGCATCGGTTGAGGCAGTGTAGACGGTGTGGCTGGCGAGGTCATCGAGTTGGGGGCGGCGACGCCGGACCCGATAGCCTGAGCGTTGACACCTTGCGTGCCAGTCGGATAGGCCAAATTCTGGTCGGGCCAAGGCGTCGCTGGACGCCAAAGTCCCGATGAACATCCTGACAACATGACGCCAACCAGGGTGCATACCGGAACAAGGCAACGGCCAAGGACCGCCAGCGATTCATTCCACCAAGGATTTCTAGTTTGCATCATTCGTTGTCTTACCTGGAGGCGTGACCAGATCCACGGGTATGGGAACGTGGGATGGAAGCGGGATTAGCGTTGTCGGGCAAAAGCCGTGATTCGGGATGCCGGACGGGAATATGCTTCATCGCCGTCGAGTCAGGGTTCTCAAAGGCGGAATAGGGCTTGAACCTTGTTTGCGTGTTGTAGGGTGGATTGGAAGTGGCAGGATTCACCGCCGTGTCGGGATCGACGATCTCGGTGCCCAGTGCGTCGTAGGCGTCGACGGCCGGTTGGCCTTGCAGCGGGTCCTGCCGATACCACGGTTTAACCGGTTGCATGAATCCCGTGGCACACCCCGATACGAGGATACCAAGCAGGCCCACGATGGCCGCCAGCGACGACACCATTGCCGGTCGCAGGATACGGCATAACGAGATGTTTTTGTTCATGGGTTCGCGACCTGTGAACCGTCTACCTGTAGAGAGATTTCGCATTTTTTTCCATATCCGAAAGTTCGGGTGGCTTGACCACGATGCGCGGCGGAGTCCGACCGGGGCCAGCATCCTGGCCGGCAAAGACCTGACATGCCTGCAGCCGACGCTCACTGTTCCGCATTTCACGAACGTTGATCAAATCACCGGTTTTTATTTCCCCCATCTGGTTCAACGCGACCTCCCGCTTGGTCACATTCAAGTCACCCTGGATATGCACATTGATTCTGCCGACGCGATACTGTTCGCCTTCTGAAATCTTGTAGACGATATCCAGAGCTCCCGGTTCTTCCAGAAATCGCGTTTCCGCTTCGACATCGCTATAGACAAAACCCTGGCTGCCATACAGGTCGCGCAAGCTGACCAGATCCGCGTTTAATTTGGCCACATTGAATTCTGGCTGTGTCCCTTCCGCGGGTTTCAGTTCGACCATCGAGTTCAACTGCTCCGTGGAAAAAACGCGGTTGCCGACAAATTTGATGTCATTGATCTTGTATCGCGGCCCCTCATCAATGATGTAGCGGATCGTCAACCAGCGACCATCATCGCTTTCCTGAACTTCCCGTCCGATCCGGGCGTTGAAGTATCCGAAGCTCTTGTAATACGATTCCAGCCGTTGGATATCCTGTTCAATTTCATTCTCTTTGACCGCACCACCGACCACTTTCATGATGCCGGGTTTGGATTTGATGAAGTTTTTCAGTCGACCGTCGGAAACGAATTGATTTCCGACAAACTCCACTGCCCAGACCCGTTGCTTTTCGTCCTCGTGAATCAGAAAGGCGACGTCGCCGTTTTCCACTTCTTCCACATTCAATATTTCCACCTGGGTCTTGGGGTGGCCTTTTTCCTTGTAGTATTCTTCGATTCGATTCTTGGCCATCCGGATCTGGTGCAGATCCAGCGGCTGGTTCAATTCCAGATCCGTCTGTTTCTTCAGGGCTCGATCAGAAATGGCCCGATTGCCGATAAATTTGAGGCTGCGAATGTGTTTGCGTTCCACGACTTCAAAAGTGATCACCAGACCTTCGGCCGTCTTTTCGATGAAGGGACCATTGACCCGTTTGATTTCCGGCATGCGCCAGAGTTTGTCGACATCCTGTTGGACCAGGTCTGGATCAAAGTAACGCCCGGCGCGGGTTCCGATATTGCGGTTCAAGCGATATTCTTCGACGAATTGATTGCCCCGAAACCTGACTTCCGCAATCAGGTTCTCGGCATCCTGTTTGACATTGGCTGCGGCCGCACTGATATCCGGGGCCCGTTCGCGCGGTGCCACGGCGGGAAGCTGATCACGTCCCTGGGCTGGCAGGGATGCTACCAGACCCAGCTGGGCGGCAACGCAAATGCTCACGCATGTCAAAATAAGCGCTGACCGTGATATATGCATCGCGTAATTCGGTTTTGGTTTTTCTAGAGGTTCGTCCATTGCCAGGCCTGATACTCCCAATCTTCCGGTCAGGTCGCGTAATTACAGCAACGGCCTGTTAACGGCAAGGCAGATTTGCAGAAAGCGATTCGCCGTCAGTCAACTGACGAGGATGGGCAACTGCGTGGTAACGGGTTGGTGGGCAGGGTGCTTCTCAGCCGTGCAAAGATAGGCCGACTGTGATAGCAACTTGGTCCGCAAGCGGATTATTGCTACAAAAAATCACCGATGACAACCACGGGCCAGCGACTGAAAAAGGCGACCTCCCACGCTTCATCTTCCGTCTCCACAAAGACAAACGCCTGATTGGGCTTCAGTCGGTCCAGATCGACGTCACCCCGAATCCGCCACTCCATTTCGCTTGTCCAGTCCATGTTTTCCTTCGTTTGCCCAGATGTTCGTATCTGGAAGAATGGTCGGTCTTCCCGTTTCAGCTGATGCCAGGTCGCGTCGGAACCATAGATGACCGGTCGAGCCCCCAGTTGCTCAATGATTTCTCGTTTAATTGCGATTCCGGCCAGTTCGAAGTCCCAGCGGGCCAAGTGCGAACGAAACGTCCGCAGTTTGGCGAAACGATCGACGGTCTGCTCGGTAAAACAGACGACGGGCGTGCTGTCCCGGGTGATATCGTTATTTCCCTGCAGTCGTCGCATGGCAACGATCCGGCAAAGGGTCGCCAGTCGACTGTGGTCGGAAGATGGGCGTCCGAAAATCAGATCATCAATATACTGGTTGGTCCCTTCCCCGGGCCAGGGCCCGGCGCATCCCCGTGTCCAATGGAACAGGTACTCGTCCAGTCGATGCTGACTGACGAAGGTGGATAGAGACACGATCGCGCTGCATGGCCTGGCGGCCTGAGCCGGATTTCCCCCGCGCGGGAATACAGCCACCATCGGACCGCACCGGCGTCACACAATTGCTCGGTGATGCGAGCGGATGTCAAGCTGCGATCCACCAGTAAAAAGGTGTCTGCGGGATCATGACGCAGCCGATGGATGGCCCCGTGGAAGCAATTCCCGCGAGCGCTGACCGAAAGTAACCGCAAGGACCAGGCCAGACGCATCATGAACTGGTCTCGTTGCATTGTCTCGACGTCACTGGAAAGACGGTAGTAGCAAAGACACCCCGGTATGTCGCGTTGGGCAAGGTGCCCTCGGCATGCGTCCCAGGTCAATTGCAACCAGCGCTCATCGATGCTGGTTGGCAGAGGCTTGAATTCCACCAGAGGCAGATCATATAACCGGGCCGCACGGACCAGATAGGGATGGGTGGCCATGGCGTCATGCGTAATCAGAAATTCCCGTCGGGAATCGAACCGACAGGCAACGGTCCGGATCGCATCGAACAGGCCGGATTTCTGCTCCGGCCGGCGGCCGATTCGCGAGCTGGCAAGTAACAGCGAGCGACCGTCGGGAACACCGCTTGGAAACCAGAACAGGGATCGGTCCAATTCAGTAAAAGTCCGGAAGTGGCCACTTGGCAACCCGTTGGAAACGAGGCCCCCAGCCATCGTATCCCGTTCGACAGTCACGCTCTCCCGGTTTCCCTGCAGCAGCCATGCCAGTCGACTGAAATCGGGACGTTCTGGTCGGTCAACCGAATGGTCCGGATTTCTGTTCGAGGTTGAATTCATAGGCTGGCCCCGCCAGGCGATCAGGTTGTTGGCCAGTCCGGAGCTGCCCGGCTGCAGGGATCGTAATGTGACGATTTGATGCGCCGTAGTTGCCAACTGGAGTGATCGCATCTCGAAAGTTAAGATGAAGCCATAGTTTGCCCTGAATTCGTGTCACGCTCAATTACATGTCGAAACTGCCGCAACGACCTCGACGCAATTTTCCCGTCATACTGATTGCGGTTGTGGCAATCATCGTATTTCTGCTGTCCGGTCTGCTGTATTCGGAGTGGTCCCATCCTTTACCAGCCGACGCCCAACCGACATATGTTGGCGGAGCGTCGTGCATTGAATGTCATCGCAAGGAGTACGAGCTGTTTCAAGGCTCCCATCACGACCTGGCGATGGATGTTGCTAACGAAGATACCGTGCGGGCTCGTTTCGATGGTGCCGAAATCGAACACTATGGCGTTACATCGCGAGTTTTCCGCGACGGTGAACGGTTCATGGTTCACACGGAGGGGCCGGACGGCCAGATGCACGATTACCAGGTCAAGATGGTTTTCGGGTGCGAGCCGCTGCAGCAGTACATGGTCGAATTGAAGGAGCCGGGAAGCGAAGATGCACTGGGGCAGTATCAGGTTTTACGATTATCGTGGGATGTCGAGAACGAGAAATGGTTCTACCTGCCAGCGCCGGACGTGGACGAAAAACTCGAACCTGGCGATCCACTGCACTGGACGGGAATCACACAACGCTGGAATTCTAATTGTGCGATCTGTCACAGCACGAATCTGAAAAAGAACTACAGTGCCCTGACCAATACCTATTCGACGACTTTCACCGATATCAATGTCAATTGCGAGTCGTGTCATGGGCCGGGCAGTTTGCATGTAGAAATTGCCAAACGTCGTCGCTTTCTCTGGGATCGCAATCATGGCTATGGACTGACGCGGTTGAAGTCCCGCAGTAATCTGCCACAGATTGAATCCTGTGCGCCCTGTCATTCACGTCGAACCGAGATTCAGGCGGGTCATCAGTCAGGGGCAAGTTACGACGACTTCTATTCCTGTCAACTGCTTACCAGCCCCATGTATCACGACGACGGTCAGATTCGGGATGAAGACTACGTGTACGGTTCGTTCATTCAGAGTCGCATGTTTCATCAGGGAATCCGTTGTACGGACTGTCATGATCCGCATTCGGCGCGAGTGAAGTTCGACGACAATCGCTTGTGTACGTCGTGCCATCAGCATCCGGCCGGTAAGTACGACACTCCCGCCCATCATCGGCATGCCAATGGTTCCGCGGGAGCCCGCTGCGTCGAATGCCACATGCCTTCCACCACTTATATGTCGATCGACAAGCGGCGCGATCACAGCTTACGGGTACCGCGTCCGGACTTGAGTGTACGGTTTGGAACGCCCAACGCCTGCACGGCTTGTCATATCTCCGATATTGAATTGCCGCCCAAGGAACAGGAATCATTGACTCAGTATCTGGACTGGATGATTGCGGCGGAGGCGGGCAACGAAACGGTCGCCACGGAGTTGGAAAAATTGGATAGCCGCATGGCGGCTGCATTTCAGCAATGGTACCCCGATTATGCCACCGACAGGACGCGATCGAAATATTATGAGGAACTTGTCATCGGGAAATCCGATTCCCCGGAAAGCGATTCGATACTGCGGAAACTGGCAGCGAATCAGCGGGCTCCCGGAATTTTTCGCGCCTCGGCGATTGAAGTCCTGTCGGAACGCATCGACGCGGACGCAATCGATGTGGCGATCCAGAGACTTAAGGATGAAGATCCCAAAGTGGTCGCAGCGGCTGTCAGGTTGTTAAGCTCGCATCTGATGGATCGACTGGAAATGAGTCAGTACTCGACTTCCGCCGCGGCAACGATGAAAGAACTGCAAGACTTGGTGAACGAAATCGGACCCACGTTGACTGATGAATCTCTGCTGGTTCGGATCGAGACCGCCCATGCCATTTCAAATATTCCTCGCCAGTTGCGGGAACGTCTCCTCGATTCGCGGTACCGACCGGCTTTCTCCGATGCGTTGGAGGAGTACAAGCAGAGCTTGCTGGTGAACAACGATCTGGCCGGGGCGCACATGATGCTGGGTACGCTGCTGGAATCGGAGGGTCAATTCCAGAAAGCGGAAGCCGCCTATCGAACGGCCATTTCAGCGCAGAACGGATTTACCGGACCGCGTTCGAACCTGGCGGCGTTATTGGAAGGCCGGGCGCGTCAGCTCGGGGGCCAGCTCAGCCAGATCCGGCAGCCGCGGGAATTGGAAGCCGCCCGGAAACGGATCGAACGTCTGATGGCGGAAGCGGCCGAATATCGGGCGGAAGAAAACCGCCTGTTGCGGGAAGAGGTCCAGCGCAGTGAGGGGCTGCCGGAAGCCCATGGGTTGTACTATCGCTATGGATTGTCCTGCTACGTCAATGGTGACCGGGAGCAGGCGGAAGAGTATCTGCTGAAAGCCCACCAACAGCAACCTGAAACGGCAGGCTACCTGCTGGCCTTGGCAACGCTGTACCATGAATTGAACGATCGAAAGGCGATTCCGCTGGTCAACCAGTTGATTGAGTTGCAACCCGATCATCCGGCCTATCAGCGTTTGCGGGAAGAAATCCTGGCTGATTCGTCGAAGGAGTAAACTGGAATGAAAGCGAGGATGAATGATGCCGGAATTGAAAGTTGCCGGTGTACAGATGGATCTGGCGTTGGGCGAGGTGGAAGCCAACCTTGAGGCGATGGCAACGTTCGCGCAGCAGACGACGTCTGAGGGAGCCTGGCTGACCGTTTTTCCCGAATGCACGACGACAGGCTACTGTTTTTCGTCCAAAGAAGAAGCCCTGGACGTGGCCGAAACACGGGACGGACCCAGTGTCCAGCGAGTGCATCAACTGTGCCAGGAGCTTCAGACACGAATCATTTTCGGGTTTCTGGAACGGGCCAACGGCCATCTCTTCAATTCGCTGGCGCTCGTCAGCCCCGACGGTGTACAGGCCAGCTATCGCAAGGTCCATCTACCGATGCTGGGGGTGGATCGATATACAACTTCGGGAGATCAGGGATTTCCAATTGCGGACTTGCCGGAAATCCGGATCGGCTTGAACATCTGTTATGACATTTCATTCCCGGAGTCGGCGCGGGTGTTATCGCTGATGGGTGCGGATCTGATCGTGTTGCCAACCAATTGGCCACCAACTTCTGGACTGACGGCTGACGTGATCCCGCCGGCCAGGGCACTGGAAAATCACGTCTACTTCATGGCCATCAATCGGATCGGCCAGGAACGCGGCTTTCGTTTCATTGGCAAGAGTCGCATTTGTGATCCGACGGGAAAGACGCTGGTCTTCGCTGACCACGATCAGGAAGCCGTCCTGTACGCCAACATCAATGTCGACCTGGCCAGGTCAAAACACCTGGTCAATATTCCCGGGGAGCACGAGGTTCACCGGATCAATGATCGCCGCCCCGCATGGTACGGCAAGGTGGTCGACCTGGGCTGACGGGCATCGTTGCGATGACCTGGCCAAGCGGATATTCCGGAAATACTCGCTGTCGAAAGGGGCCAATTTACGGTTTCCAATCCGGCGTATCCATCGTTAGCGAGGCGATACACCTTCATCTTGTCTTAACGGATCTCGTTGGCAATTCCTGATTTTTTCGCAGGCGGACTTCGGTTTACCTGGCTGTTCCGCGTTTCCGCGCTGCGTGACCCGACTGCTTCGTTCAGGCTTTCGATGAATGGATTGCGACCGATTCGGGACTGTTGCAAATACGACCGCGGACTAAAATCGACTCAGGCTTTCCATGTTCAGGTCTCTCACAGCAAACAAAAATGCATCGTTACATTCCCGTTCTTGTCCTGTTGATCAGTTTCACGGTATGTACCCGCCCCGGTTTGTCTCAGCGGGAACCGGATTATCTTCGGCAAATGCAATTCGATGCCGTTGAAAACAAGTCTTGCACCTGGGCTCGCTGGGGCGATCACCCATCGCGGTATTCCAGCTGGACCAATCATTCCAACCGGCTGGTTCCGATCTACACGTTCGGCCTGACGTTGGCCAGGTACACCGGCGAAAACAGCCCTTATCGCGATGAACAGGCATTGCGATCGATCTACGGCTACGTTCCCGATCGAACGGTGGATCCCCAGGCGAGTTATATGGATCAAACCCAGGTCTACTCGCTACAGAAAGATGCCCTGGCAGCGGGTAAGAAGCATATTTTCCTGATCCTGTTTGACGGTATGGATTGGCAGACAACTCAGGCGGCAGCCATCTACCGCTCGAAACGGGTTGGCTATGAAAAGGGTTATGGATCTGGACTGGCCTTCCTGGATTATGACAAATGCCCGAAGGACGCGGGTGACTTTGTTTGCAGTCCGCACAACACCGGTACCAAGACGGAAGTCGATTCCCAAACCGTGACCAATATCGGTGGCGACAAGCAGGGTGGTTACTCAGCGGCGTATGGCGGCTATTTCTCGTGGAGCAAACCACCCAGCGAATCCTACCTGTTGGGGAAATTTAAAGGCGTGGATCATGTCTATACCGATTCCGCCGCTTCGGCAACGAGCATGACGACGGGAGCCAAAACATATGTTTCTGCGATCAATGTGGAACCAGACGGCAATCAATTGACGCCGATCGCGCGCGAGTTGCAGGCCCGTGGTTTCAAGATCGGTGTCGTGGTTAGCGGTCCAATCAGCCATGCCACGCCAGCGGCGGCGTATGCCAATAACGTGACCCGCAACGATTACCAGGATCTGACTCGTGACATGTTGGGGTTACCCTCGGTTTCCCATTCCCAGGCGTTACCTGGGGTCGACGTGTTGATCGGTTGTGGATGGGGTGAAGATCGAAAAGACGATCGTGCAAAACAGGGAAAGAATTTTATTCCAGGCAATAAGTATCTGGCAGAAAGCGACAAGTATTCAGCTGATTTCAAAAAGGGGGGGCCCTACGTAATCGCGGAGCGGACCGCGGGTCGGGCAGGAGCTGACGTGTTATTCAAAGCCGCCAATCTGGCGGTGGTTGAAGACGCCAGGCTGTTGGGATTTTTCGGTACCCGGGGCGGTCATCTGCCCTACCAGACAGCTGACGGTGGCTACGATCCGACCCGAGGCGTTTCTGCGGCGGAGCGTTATTCGACCGCCGATATCCAGGAGAATCCGACGCTGGCGGAAATGACCGAAGCGGCACTGGTTGTGCTGGGAAACAACTCGGCCGGATTCTGGATGATGATCGAAGCGGCCGATGTTGATTGGGCGAATCACAATAACAACATCGACGATTCGATCGGCGCCGTATTCAGCGGCGAAGCTGCGTTTAACGCGGTCATCCGCTGGATTGAAAACAACAGCAATTGGGAAGAATCGGCGGTAATCGTGACTGCCGACCATGGCCATTTTCTGGTGACCATGGACCCCACCGCGCTGACCGGCAAGGAAATTCAAACGTCCAACGCGGCGACCGACAAATCCGGCCGGTAGTCAAAAACAGTTTCCCCGTATTTTGCCCAATGGTCTGGAATAAGTAAAAAAGATGCAAAGCCCGGTCGCTGCTGTCGCCAAACGTATGGCAGACCAGATGATCAGGGGCAAGGCAACCACCTGGCAAACAAATCCAGTCGCTCGCGGGCCAACCGGAGGGATTTCTCGTCTTCCGGTTGGAAGCGGTATAGGCAGTTCCTGTGCCAAATGGCAGAATTCCAGAGACCAGGGGATTAACGGTCGTTGTCAGCACTCGGGCACGCCGGCTTTGTATCAATTTGCAACATCGCCTCGATCAAGTACAGCAGTATTGCACAAATCATATTCGCCGGATGGAATTGCAAACGGGCAACATCGAGCAGATTGACGCGTCGGCCCGCAAGGTGCTGATTTCGTTCAATCCCAAATCCGGTGCGAGCAATCGTCAGGAGCTTATCGACGCTTTGGCGTTGAAGTTGACGGAGCACGGATTCGAGCCGCATGTTTTTCACGAGGTGGAAGCACTCTGTCAAGCGGCGGTAGAGGCGCTGGGGCAGGGCCAATTGCGGACGGTCGTTTCGGCTGGTGGAGATGGTACCGCGTCGATGTTGGTCAATCGCCTGCCGGCCGAAGTGGCTTTTACCATTTTTCCGCTGGGTACGGCGAACTTACTGGCCAGATTTCTGGAGACGAGCAGGCATATTCAGCACACGGTCGAGGCGATTGCCGGCGGCAGGACGGTACGATTGGACGCTGGCAAGGCCAATGAGCGACTGTTTCTGGTGGTCGCCAGTTGTGGCTTTGATGCGGATGTGGTCGATCGCATTCACCGGCAGCGAACGGGTCACATCAGCTACTGGTCCTATGGATTGCCCATCATCGATTCGATTCGCCGATACCGATTTCCCGCCATGCGGTTGATCGCGGACGGCCAACCACTGGAAGCTGCCCGCTGGGCGTTTGCCTTCAATATTCCCCAATATGCGATGGATCTTCGCTTTGTTGAAAACGCCGACGCGGGTGACGGCCAACTGGATCTGTGTACGTTTCGCGATGGCGGATTTTTCCAGGGAATCGTCTATTTCTTCGCCGTTCTGTTGCGTCGACATCGCTTGTTGTCGTCCAGTCGATTCACGCGGTTCCAACGGCTTTCGGTCGAATCGCATGCACGCGTGCCCTTTGAACTGGATGGCGATCCGGGCGGCTATTTACCGGTGGAAATCAGCGTGGTCCCGAAACGATTGCGAGTCGTGGTCTCCGAGGCATGGATCGAGGCGAATTCGAGATGAAACTCCAACAGGCCAGGAGGTCCGTGATGGGTTTTGGTGATGGATACGCATCGTTAACATACGGGTCACCTCTCCCTTGATCCAAAATCCACCATGGTAGCCGCGTGAGCCGAAATCCCGTTCAGATCGACCATGTCGTTTGCGGAAAATCCCACCCGCTGGTCTTGATTGCCGGTCCGTGCGTGATTGAATCGCTGGCCGTGACCCTGCAGACCGCTGAGACTCTGGCGGAAATCTGCCAGACTTTGAAAGTTCCTTTAATTTTTAAAGCATCGTTTGATAAAGCGAACCGAACCAGCCTGGATTCGTATCGAGGGATGGGGCTGGGCGCGGGCCTGGAAGTGTTGGGAGCGGTACGCGAGCGACTGGGCTTGGCCGTAACGACCGATATCCACTTGCCCGAGCAGGCGGGCCGCGTGGCGGAGGTGGTCCAGTTGATTCAGATCCCGGCATTCCTGGCCCGTCAAACGGACCTGCTGGTAGCGGCGGCGGAAACCGGCCTGCCAGTCAATGTAAAAAAAGGCCAGTTCATGGCACCATGGGATATGCAGCACGTCGTCGGTAAACTGGAGGGCTCGGGTTGTGACCAGATTATGTTGACCGAACGAGGCACTTTTTTCGGCTATGGAACGCTGGTAAACGACATGACGAGTATCCCTCGCATGCAATCCCTGGGGGTCCCGGTGATTTTTGACGCCACCCATAGCGTGCAACAGCCCAGTGCGGCTGCTGGAAAAACCGGCGGCGATCGAACGCTGGTGGGTCCCTTGGCCCGTGCTGCCGTAGCGGTCGGTTGCGATGCGGTTTTCCTTGAGACACACCCGAATCCTGATCATTCGCCCAGCGATGGACCGAACATGGTTCCGCTGGACGATTTGAATGAACTCCTTAAATCCCTGGTGGAGATCCGGAAATTGCTTTCCGGTTGACGTCATGTTGCTCAACACGCGATCCAGACCCTACTCGATTACCGCGTTCGTTTTCGGTTTCCTGCTCCTGGTTTCGAGCGGGTGCTCGCCGCAGCCTGATCCACTGATGGACATGCTCGATACGCAGATGGCCAATTACAAGATCGACAATCTGTCCCGTTCGATGGATCTTGTTGCCAGCCCCACGCGTTTCCAGAAATCGGAATTTGAAGAAAAATTGGCCGCTTCGTTGAACCGCTGGGTCCGGGCCGATGCCGATTTGATGGACTCGAGCCAATGGAGCCGGGATCCGATGAGTAAAGATCTGCTGGAGTCCTATGGTGAGCTGCAGACGGTTCAGAAGCTGGATGAGTTGAGTTTTCTGAACACGGATTCGTACATCATTCAGCAGGATTATTGGATTCAACAGCTGGCCAAACGACTGCTCGCCAAGCAGGATCTGGGACCTTTCGAGTTGTATCGTCTGGCCGCCGGCGACATCCCGGATGCCGACGATCAGACGATCGAGCCGTTGGCGATGGTCATGCAGAAACTGAATGATGGTTTGACGGACGATCAGGCGGAACAACTGGCGACAAGCGTGAAATTGTTCGATTGGATTGTTCGCAATATTCACCTCTTGCCAGCTGACTACCTGTCCCAGGATGTCGATGATCTGGCAGATCTGAAACTGAACGATGATGAAAATCTGGTTGCCGCCGGTGTGCCGGGACTGGGTTATACCCGGTTCCCCTGGCAAACGATGTTGTTCAGTCGTGGCGACTATGTCGATCGAGCCCGGCTGTTCATGCAGATGCTGTTTCAATCGGGAATCGACTCAGTCATGTTGTTGGCGCCCATGGATGAAGATGGTAACTCGCAGTATCAGCCTTGGGCGGTCGGTGTTCGCATTGGCGATCAGCTGTTTCTGTTTGATACCCGACTGGGGCTGCCCATTCCGGGTCAGTCGGCAGGGCAGATCGCGACGTGGGAGGGAGTCAAGTCGTCACCCGAAATCCTCGATTCGCTGGATTTGAGCGTGAACGAATCGCTCAAGGATGAAACCCGGTACTGGGTCAAATCTGACCAGCTCGATCAGGTCCGCGCTGCGGTGCTGGCTGGCCCCGAATCGTTGTCGTATCGGTTCTGGGAATTGGAGAATCGACTGGTTGGGGAATCGCGTCTGAAATTGGCGGTCCGACCCTCGGAGATCGTCAAGAAGATGCCGGATCTGGGTAACATCCCGTTCGAGATCTGGGATATCGATTTCAAGACACATCAATTTCGCCGCACCTTGCGCGATGCGATCGCCGAGGCCAGCTACAAGGACGATATTCGTGACAAGATCCGTTGGTACTTTCTGGATGAATCGTATGTCTACGATTTTGTGCAGTATCGAACCGCCCGCGCGAAATACTTCAAGGGGTTGTTTGAAACCATTCGTAATGATGGCAACTTGAACGCGATCGAGCTGTTCTACAAGATGATCTACAAAGACAGCAAAATCGAATCATTGGCATCTGACAAGTTGTTTCAGGCACAATTGGCCCTCAGCCAGGGAAAGCAGTCTCTGGCGGAATTTGAAAACACCGTTCGGTCGGTGCAGGAAAATATGCGACTGGTTCGTCGTGATTCCGGCTTCTTTCTGTCCCAATGCCATTTTGACAACGGGAACTTCGGGACCGCCGAAAACTGGCTGACTCGTCTGGAAGAAATTGCGGATACCGCTCGATGGCAGGCCGCGATCAACTATCTGCGAGGCCGCTCTCACGAAGCGCAGCGGAACTACGAGGCTGCCGAGGAGGCCTACGGGCGACAGGAATCTGAACAATTTCACGGGGATCTGATCCGTCGGAGGCAACTGAAGAAACTGACCGAGGCTTCCTGACCCGCCAAGGCGATCGCTGCCCGGTTCTGCTCTACCCCCTGCCCTGCGCTACTTCCAGGGAAAGGTCGAGCCGGTCAACATCTCAAAGGCGTCGATATATTTCGCCCGGGTGCGTGCCACGATGTCACGCGGCAGTTCCGGTGGCGGACTATTCTTGTCCCAGCTGGTCTGTTCCAGCCACTCCCTGACGAATTGCTTGTCGAATGAAGGCTGATTGTGGCCCGGTTGGTAGCGGTCGGCCGGCCAGAAACGGGAACTGTCAGGCGTCAGCACCTCGTCAATCAAAATCAGTTGTCCGTCGAACCAGCCCCATTCGAACTTCGTGTCGGCCAGGATAATGCCGCGATCGGCGGCATAGTCCCGCCCCCGCGAGTAAATGTCCAGGCTGCGATCGCGCAACTCGTGGGCGACGTCATGACCAACGATCTGCGACATCTGATCGAAGGAAATATTCTGATCATGTCCTGCTTCGGCTTTGGTCGCGGGCGTGAAGATCGGCGATTGCAACTTGGCACAGTTCAACAGATTGGCCGGCAGATCGATACCGCATACCGCTTGCGTCTGCTGATAATCCTTCCAGCCGGAGCCCACCAGATAGCCGCGGACAACGCATTCCACGGGGACGACATTGCATTTCCTGACGATCATCGCGCGTCCGGCCAGGTCGTCGTGATTCAGACCCTCTGGCAATTCAACCGTCGTCGTTTCCGTCGACACCAGGTGATTGGGAACGTTGAAAAAATCAAACCAGAACTTGCTGATCAAATTCAACACCCTTCCCTTATCGGGGATCTCCGTAGGCAACACCCAGTCAAAAGCGCTGATCCGATCTGTGGCGACCATCAGAAAGTATTGACCGATATCGTAGACGTCACGTACTTTGCCCTGTCGCACCAAGGTCGTCATCACTGGGCTCCCCGTGTTTCGTTAAAGCGTCGATCGGTTGATCGACGGGCGTCCATTGAGCAAGACTCCCATCGGTCGATCAGTATAGAAACCGTATCCACAGGTGGAAGTCCCCTGCTCTGGGCGTCGTTTCAAGTCGCAGAAATCCGGATAGACTATAGAACGGCGGTTGCGGATGTTACCAGCGGATGGCAGGGCGGCCTGTCGCGACATTTACCAGTTTTTACGAAGACGGTTCATTGAATTTATGGGCGAGTTCAAATTTCGCATTCCAGCCGACTGGCAACTCGAACCGCGACTGTTGCGTACGGTCCATGTGATCGGATTGGATGGGATACCAGGTGCCTGCCGCGTTCGCGTTGAAGACCAGCTGTTGATCGTTACCAGGAATCAGAATGAATCGGGGCGGACCTATATCGCCTATCCCTTCACCAACGGTGGTGAGCTGACGGTTTGTACGGGGACACTTCCCGAAACAAACCGGCCCTACCATCTGGTCGCCGAGCTGGCTCGGGGAACATTGAACCGGCTGAGAAATCAGACGGCGATCTGGGAAGAAGGTGGACTGGCGATTTCGCAATCTGTCCGCCAATGGACGCAGCAGGCAACGTTGGCCCTGTCACAGGCAGTCACGGGTGATGATGAACAACGGGATAACGCGGCTCGAGCGTCTTTGGATTTGACGATGGAGGCCATTCTTGCTTTGTCCCATCAATTCGGACAACGGATCTCCACCTACCGCGTTTCTCAAAAGGAAATTCCAGCTTTCTGGATGGCGGCGGCCCAATGCCACGGACAGGCTGGAGATGGCGAATTCGGAGCGGCGTTTGACTTGATTGAATCGCTGGCTGATCACGAAGCCGCATTTAATTCACACAAGGGAATTCTGGGACCGCTGCTGGACGCCAGCCCGGCTGGTGCCTTTTCGGCAGGCGAGCAGGATTTCAAGGCGCGGCGACACGCGTTACTGCAGAGCAGCCGATGCGACCTGCAGAAGATATCTTCGGCAACCTCGCTGATCCATGTCGCCTGTGGGTTGAACGGCGTGGGACATCAGCGATTGGGCTATCGGCAACAGATGCAGGTGACGACCGATCTCTTGAACCTGGTGGACGATCTTGGATTGAAACAACCGGTCATGGTCAGCTTCGAGAATCCGTGGGCGGAGAAATTGGCGTGGTCGGTAGGCGGTCTGCATCCCCTGCAGATCGCGGATGAATTGATGCGAGGTGGTGCTCCCATTTCCTGTATTGGGCTGGACATCAATCTGGATTATTGGCCGACGGGTTCGTTGTCACGCGATCCCCTGCAATGGATTGATATGTTTGATATCTGGTGTCAATTCGGTCTCCCACTGATTCTCTGTTTGCGAATTCCCCAGACGGTCGCCGCGGAAACCGCAGGGAACGACGGCCCCAATTCCATGCAGGGCACTTCAGAGAACGGCTTCAGCCGGGTCAAGGAAAAGCTGAAGACGACGTTGCCTTCGGATGATTCAACACCGCCAGCCGTGGTGAATTCGATCCGCGATACGCTATCGTCGAAACAGCGACTGGACTTGATTGAGACGGTACTTCCGATGGCCATTGCCCGTCCCGGTTTACATGGAATCATCTGGCGGCAATGGTCCGATGTGGATGATCCACGTTTTCCCGAAGCCGGCATGGTTGATGCATGCGGTGGCGTCAAGCCGATCGGCCAGCTCCTGAAACAACTCAGGCAAGACGTGCTGCAGCGGTAGTTGGCTGATCCACCAAAAGCCTGTTTGGTTAAGGTGTGCGGCCAATACATCAGAAATGCAAACGCTGGCCAATGGGTCCAGATCTCATTTTCGATCGGGCGAACCACTACCTTTTCGTTGGTCATGCACCGGCCCATTCAGCGTCGCGATTGTGGCGCCGCGTTCGTATCGGTCGCTGGCCGGCCCCGGTTTGATTCAGGCAAGAGGCTGGTGACTGAGCGAACCGTCACGGGCATCCGCGCCGAAAGCAAACCAGGCACATGTCGTCCAGCGCTTCAGCCCCATCCATGTGGCGATTGGCAATCTGACAAATTTCCTTGCCAATCGTCGCAGGCGTCTTGGTTTGGCTCTGGCGCATGCCCTCCAACAGTCTTTCCATCCCCAGGATTTCGCCTTCTTGGTTCATGCTCTCATTGATGCCATCCGTGAACAGTACGAAGACGTCGCCTTCCCGCAATTCACAACGAGTGGCCACGTATTCCGCGTCGTCCATGATGCCGATCGGCAAACTCGATTCGCCTTCGACGAGCTTGACTGTACCGTCCTGGGACCGTACGACGGGAGGCATGTGTCCCGCATTGACATAGGTGAACGTGTTGTCGGACGCGTCCAGGATTCCCAGCAGCGCCGTGGCAAAACGATCGACATTCAAACCCGACAGATTCTTGTTGATATGGTCGGCCGCAATCGCTGGATCATGTGACGATGCCAGAGCAAAACGAGATTCGGCCGCCACCTTAGCCATCAACAGGGCTGCCGCAATACCATGCCCGACAACATCGGCTACCACGATCGCCAGCCGCTGATCGTCGATCGGAATGTAATCGAAATAATCGCCGCCGACCACATTGGTGGCTTTGTAAAAGGAATAAAATCGGTAATCGCCGAAATCCGGACGGCGCTGCGGCAGAAATGCCTGTTGAACCTCGTGTGCAAGCCGTAGGTCATCTTCCATTTTGCGGTTTTTGACCGCTTCTTCGACCAGGAACAGCTTCTGGATCCCCAGACTGGCCTGCATGGCGACGGTGACCAGGATCTCCAGGTCCTTTTCGTCGAAAGCAACGCGGTTCTTGATCGTGTCCAGTTGAATAACACCGATCGCTTCGTCTTCGTTGTTGATCAATGGGGCGCACATGATGGACCGAATGCGGAAGTCGACGAGGCTCTGACTCAAATCGAACCGACTGTCATCCGCAGCGTCGCTGCTGAGCAAAGGGCGTTTTGTCGTGATCACGTTGTTGACGATGGTTCGGCTGATTTTCAGCCGTTCTTCCCCGGCGTCGCGAGTCCGCGTGCCACTCGGCCGCAATTCCCCGTCCTCGTCCCGTAGAATGATGAAGCCACGATCGGCCGCTGCAAACAGGTCGAACAGGCAATCGAGTATCTTGGAGAAGACCTCACTGTGCATCACCGATTCACTTAGCGCCCGGGTGATCTGCATCAGTGCATTCAGCTTCAATTCGGCATTGGCATGATTGGAAACGGGCTGAGTGTGCGACGGTACTTCCAGCTGGGTGAGTATATTGGACGTCTCGCCATTTTCGTCTTCCAGCTCTACCGATTCGAACTTCTTCTTTTCGCTTTCGGTCGTGGGGCGAGGATTCCGGTAGGACGACCCTTCGGTCATCTGGAATGTGAATCGAACATCGCAGATCATGATCTCCGAACCGTCGAACAACCGTGTCGACCGATGGATGGCCTGATTGTTCAATAGCGTGCCGTTGCGGCTTTCAAGATCCTCAATGTAGTACAGACCATCATCATTCTCGATCTTCGCGTGACGACGACTGACCGACGCGTCGTCTATGATGATGTCGCAATCCGGGTGCCGGCCGATGACGATGCTGCGGTCCTCAAACTCCAGCCGGCGTTTGATTACCGATGCGTCATTAGATGTCAAAATGGGCATTTTGGCTGCCTTGGATCGGATCTGCAACAAGCAACGGTAGTCAGTCGACGCGTCGATAACATGGCCTAAACGGTCAACGCCGGCCCATTGCCAGTCCGGTGAATTTGACGCTGGCAGCTGGGCAGAAAGTCGACGTTCAAGTCATATTGTAACAGACCTGTATCGGTGGAAAGTCCAAATATTCTGTACGCGAAGTGCCTGGTGAACTGGACATGGGCTTGCCAGCTGTGGGACCGGCAGCCCGACCAAATTCAACGGCCGTGGCCATCGGGTTGCACTTCTCATTAACGGCTTAAACCCAGTCTAAAACGTGGCTCGTGTTAACCTCCGGCTTCTTGATGCCGCACTTCATTGAACGCTCGGTGGATCCCGGATCCATCAAACGGTTTTTGGCCGCCGAGTGCGAGTCAGGGAACCCATCGGAGACTTGCGATTTGATGGCCTGCACAATTGACCGCCTGATTGACCGCGGACCATGCCACGTTAAGGGAAACGCCGGGTAGCACTTCGATCGCCCCGGAGCCTGCTCGCAAAAATGCTAGCTGAAAGTCCAAAATGGGTAGACTGCGGGCTCTGTGAAGCAAATGCGCAACTGGGAGAAGAATCGTGCTGCGCCGATGATGCTCATCGGCGTCTTCTTGAAGCCACGATAACACTCTCGGGAGAACCCTGGTTACACCTCAACGAATACCTTTGCCATTTTCAACAGGAAACGCGATGCGAATCCCAGCTCTGTTTTTGACGTTGTCGGTCATCGGCTCGTTTGGTGTGGATGAGGTGGCTGCCCAGTTCCATCGGCAAGCGGACAAGCAGCGTCACAATGTTCTCCGACCGTCCGTACGTGAGAAGCGCGTGACCGGCCTGCCTTCATATGGTGCAGTGCAGCAAGTCAGCCATCGTGCTGAAGGTTGCCGTTGTCACGGTAACCGACGTTCTCGTGCCGGCATGGTTCCGCCCTCCGCATCACGGTCCAACCAGGCGTCTAAATTTTCGGATCGCTACGGTTCTTTCTCTCAACAAGACCGGGAATTACAGCCATCGCCCGACGGTTTTTGGCGTCAAGCGAAGCCGATGCCCTTGGATATGGGCCCGTGGGAAACGGCCAACGCACCCTACGGTTCATCGCATCAGCGTGGCTCTGAATACTCCAACGGCTTAAGCAATTCAGATACTGAAGCCAACAAAGACTACCGTGCTGGTGATTACCCATTCCTGTTTGGCGACGTATTCGGTATTGGAAAGTTTGACTGTTGTGATGAATGGGCGGACCATTGTCCCTGCCTGGAGACGACCAACGCGCTGAGTGCGTGCGCGTGCACCAATCCTCACCGAACTCGGCAATCGAGCTACGCCGGTTACTATTGGCGCGAGCGATCGGGACGTCGCGACGTGCCGGTTGAGCGCCGCCCTGCCAACGAGTCCAATCGCTATTGGCAGGCTGACAAATCACCACGCCAATCAGGCCGCTAACCGACACGGGACCCAAGACACCGTGTAGAGTAAAACGTGGCTCGTTCAATTGGTAGAAAAAACTTGCTTGCCGTTCAGGGATAGGCCATATCGATCGACTTGTAGACCGTCTTGACGATCTCGAATCCGAGTCGGTGATACAGTTTCAATGCGCCTTCGTTGTGGGCCGTTACTTCCAGTTTGACCTGTTCCAGGCCGATATGCTGAAAGCCAAGTAAGGCGTGCTTCAGCAATGCCGTGCCCAGCCCGTATCCCCGATGCTCGGCTACGATGCCAAGATTCTGAATCGAACCATGGGTTAATGACTCGCGGATTCCCTGAACCGTGCCGCAATTTTCCAACTGATCCGTGAAGGGATCGTGAAAGACCAACAACCATGTGGCCTCCGGGATGAACCCTCGACGACAACTGATCTCGCGCATCAGGTTATGGCATCCTTCCGCATTGCCCAGGCAGGGAAAGACATGCGCGTCGAGTTCATCACAGAAGCTCAGGTATTTTGCCTGAGCATGATCTTGTAACAGATTCGAACTCCACGGTAGAAACTGGTATCGGTCGTATTCTCGAATCGAAAACGGAATCACCGATCTCAGATCGATCTGCATGCGATATCGCTTGAAGTAGGTGACCGTCATGGGCTTGGCGGTTTGCGGATCAAACTTGCCGTCAATGTGTATTCAACTGAGTTACATCCGATTTGGCAGGCTCGCGCGGTTTCACGACCTCTCCTTCCACGATATCAGATTCAAAGTCGCGTGATCGCATTTCCGTGACCTGGACGTGGTAGTGATCCTTCAACCACTTCCAGACTCGCTGCTTGTACCAGTTGCGGGCCTGCGGAATCAGTAACGACAACCCGAAGATATCCGTAATGACACCCGGGGTCAGCAGCAGACCGGCTGCGAACAGAATCATTGCGCCGTCGGTCAGCAGTCCGGAGGGCACTTCATTCCTGGCCAACTGCTGGCGAATCTTCATGCCCACCCGAACCGATTGCTGCTTGGCCAGCCAGGCCCCGATAAAGCCGGAAATGATCACCAGCAGAATCGTTGTCGTCCAGTGGGTCCAGTTGGCGATCCACAGCAACAGCATCAGATCGACGAGTGGAACCAGGATGAACAGCAGTAGCAATCGAGCAAACACGTCGAAACCCCGGATCGGAGCGAAACAGGAGGTTGCGGAATCGAAAACGCTCCGTGTAGTTCGAATTCTACACGAAAAAATTGCGACAGAAATGCAAACCGGTCACTTGGTTGCCAATCATCACCAGAAATAACCGTTATGGATGTGAGGCATTCACCTGCGTTTGGCGATAAAGCCCGGGTTCATCCACGCCATCGCCGTCCCAGTCGCCCACGATGGGCTTGTCGCCAATGCCCCCGAGCTGGAATGTCTTGTCGGTAGCGTCGTGTTCCAGATTCCCGTTGGTATCGATCAACCAGGTTCCCGCGCGATAGATAGCGATTTCCTCTACACCATCCCCGTTGAAATCTCCCACCAGGGGAATGTCACCCGCTTGGCCGAAACTGGCTGAAGCATCCTGGAAATTGAATTTTCCGTCGCCGTTAACATCAAACCGCCAGTTGCCGGCGTGAAAGTAACCGATGGATCGAATCCCATTGCCATTCCAATCACCAGCAATCGGCGTGTCGCTTTTACGGCCTGTGCCAAAGACATGATCCACGATATCTGCCCGTTGCCGGCCAAAACTGGTCAGCTTCATGACTCGAGCTCCATTCGCCGCTTCCTGCGGTGTCGCGGGGATGTTCTTGGGCCTGGTATTGGCCAGATTTTCCGGGTTGGGCAGGCCTGGCTCGTTTTCTATCGCCTCCAGGTCTCGTTCCCAGATTGGCCCGTAGATTCCGATGTCGTCTTTGCCATCACCGTCCCAATCACCGACCACGGGTCGATCTTCGGCCGTTCCCAACGTTGCCAGCAAGTCGGCGGGATCCCAGCTTCCGTTGTGATTCAGGTCGATCATCCAATAGCCATCATGGAAGACGGCGATTTCGTCTTTGCCATCGCCGTCGAAATCACCTGCCAACGGCGTCCCGCCGATCATACCGAATTGAGCTGAATCGGCGGTAGGCACAATATTGCCCACCGATTTGGTTTCCGTAAAGACCCACAGTGCCGAATTCATATCGAAACGCTGCCAGTCGCTTTCCGCGATGAATGACGCCTGTTTCCAGATCGAATTGCTTAACTGATTTGCTGTTCCTTCTGCAGGAGGCTGTCCGCCGTTGATGACGCTCAAGTGCCAACTGTAGGACGAGCCCATGTCGGCTTCGGCCTGTAAGGCGATCGTCACGTTCGAGCCGACCAACTCGGTCTGGAATAGTGGTTGCGCCCCGAACAGACCGGGTAGACCCTGGATGCCCGGCGTCGGGCCAATGCCGATAAACGGGGGCAGCGGCGTGTCGATCTGCGGGAAAATGAGCGTCGGCTGGTCAACCTGGATGGCTGAAACTTCCGTGAAGTTGTTTTCTAATGAAGCCTGACCCACGTCCACACGGATATTGGCCACGGCATCCATGATCTGTGAATTGGAGAAAGTCATCAGACTCTGTGGAACGGTCTGCTGCGTGCTATTGATCGAGAAACCGCTGGTGGTGCCGGGTATATCGTTGGCGTCCACATAGCCCTCGGGCTGCTCCTGCAGTACCAGGTAATTTCCGGCTGACAGTCCCTCAAAGCGATATTCGCCGTTCTCGTCCGTGACAACCCAGACCGGAGAGTCCAGGTCGTTTGCATCCAGGTGGTCGTAAATGCCCGGCAAGACGTCATTCAGTGTTACCGGACGAGGGGTCGTCGACCCTTCCGGCGTAATGAAGTAGTACAGGTACATGCGTACCCCCGAGAGTGGTGTATCGCTGCCTGCCTGATAGACTCCATCGCGGAGACCGCGATAACCTGCCGGAACATTGCCATCAGCTGTTTCGAAGGCAGGTCCATCTACGAATACCTGACCTTGAATCGATGCACCGGGGTGTTCACAGAAATTGTATTCGGACAGATGCCGACCTGATGCGATATTGATATCGGCAATCCGATTCGAGCTGACCCGTTCACCGTCGCCATTTCCAACCTTCGAGTCGCCGTCGAAGAAATTCACCGGTTGCTGCTGGGCAATCGAGTAACGGCCAGGCATCAGGTTGGCAAATTCGTAGTATCCGTTTACGTCGGTCACCGTCGTGGCCATCACCGTTCCATGGTCATCGAGCAACTCCAGCGTCACGTTGGCCAGGGGGGCTTCGCCGGCTGCCGTATTCAACACGCAATTTCCGTTCAAATCCGTATGAACGTAACCGGAAATGGACCCCAGCCTGATTTCGCCGAAATCATAGCGGATGCCCCGGTCGCCGAATTTCAATTCGATATTGCGAATCATATCGTCCGCCAGGTCGCCCACGGCCACGCCATCGACCAGCCCGATCGAATCAATGCCATCCACGAATCCGTTCGGCTGGATCTCTCGAACCGTATAATTACCAGCCGTCAGTCCGGTAAAGCGGTATCGGCCCTGAACGTTGGTCAACGTTTCGGCGATCAGATTTCCATCGGCGTCCAAAAGCTGAATGGTGACTCCCTCGATTCTCTGTTCCCCTTCGTCCAGCACACCATCGTTATTCTGGTCGTGATAGACGGTTCCCCGAATCAAGGCGGGCAGGTTTTCACAGAAATTGTACATCGTGCCTGCGGAATCCGATGTCAGTGTGATTCCATCAAAGCGATCATTGGTCACCAGCATTCCCGACTCAACGCCGGCGACGCGGCCCAGGTTGTCCAGACCATCCAGATAGTAATCTGGTTGAACCTGAACGACGCTATAAGTCCCTGGATGCAGCTCGACAAATTCATAAAAGCCATTTGCATCGGTGAGAACCTCGTCAACCAGGTTTCCATCCGCACCGAGCAACTGCATCAGAACACCACCGATTCCGACATGGTTGGGGTCGGTGGGGTCAACGCATTCTCCATCAGGGGTGGAGACCGATACGTATCCACTGATCGTGGCCGGTTTCAGCTCACCAAAATTGTAGTTGGCACCGTTGTCGCCGGCACACAGCTCAATCTGTTCAAATCGGTCATTCAACGCGACTCCGTTAACGGTGGCCGCATGGGTGAAGCCGGCGGTATCTTTTCCGTCCAGCAGACCCGCCAGCGGATTGTCGCCATTCGGGTAGTTATTGATCTGCACAACTTCAAAGATGCCGGGGGGTAACCCGTCGACGCGGTAAAATCCATTGGCATCCGTGCGAATGAAAATTGGCGGGGCGTTTTCAAATGGATCGAAGGTGGCACCGTCTTTTGCGGCCACGCGCGTCACCCGGATCAGCACATTGGCCAGACCTTCTTCGCCGGGGTCGCGAAGGCCGTCATCGTTTCGGTCATGATAGACAAAGCCTGACAATGCGGCGGGGCGGATTTCCTTGAAGTCGTAATCAGTGGCCGCCGTATTTCCAAGCGGAATGCGAATATCACGAATTACGTTCTGTTGACCCTCACCGGTAGTGCGAACCTGTCCCACCTGCTCGCCGTCCACAAAACCCGGAGTAGCCCCCACGTCCAGGTAGCCATCCGGCTGGTCCTGTATCAGACGATAGGTTCCCGGCAGCAGGCCGAGATCCAGGCCGAATGCATAATTTCCCTGAGCATCCGTCGTGGTCGTAGCTGCGGTCTGATACATCCCAACGGACTGATCGTACAATTGCAGCGTGATTTGTACGTTTTCGATCCCTGTTTCATTTTCGTCCTGAGTCCAATTCAGATTGTTGTCTTCAAAGACCGTCCCTGAAATGGTGATCGGTTTGGGCACCAGGTCGAATCCCTGAATGGCTCCGGCCGTCCGATTCGCCTGCCCCGTGGCATTGTCCAGATTCAAGGGAATCGACTCGCGACTCTGGTTTTCCGCCTCGGCGAATAATTCGTCGTAGTGATCGAAGAAAATTCCGCCGCTCTGGGTCTGAACAAAACCGCCCTCCAGATTGACGTCGATCTCAATGCTTCGATCGACCAACAGATAATGGTCGTCCTGAAATGTCGTGATGAATTGCGAACCTTCGAATTCGACCCCGGAAGCAATCAGGTCAACGCTCAGGTTTTCAACTTCGTCAACATCCATGGTAAACGCCAGCACATCGCCCGCTTCAAAGTTCCGTACATCAACGATCAGCATCAGACCGTTTTCAGACACCTGGACGTTCAGCACGTCACTGTCGTTCAAGCCCACGCTTTCCGCGTTGTTGAATTGGAAGTCAAAATAGCCACCGACTCCGGGCAGTCCTTGACTGACATCGAAGAAGACGTCGCCATCGCTCAGGACGCCGTTGCCATCCTGGTCGCCATTGATGATGAACTGGGTCAGTTGCGTGGTTTCGGCTCCCCCCACGAACGTGACTTCAAAATGGTCGGGGGCCGTGTCGAGACCGGAATCACCTTCCAGGTAGGTGATGGCGGCGATGACCGGATCAGCGGTCAACACGATCCGGGGTTCCATTACCTCGAACCGACATTGACGTTGCGTTGCGAATTTATGTTCCCTGTCCGCCGGGCGTTGTCCACGAAAACGTGATGCCATGGCAGATAAATGATCAAGCAGACCCAACTCTCAGCCCTCCCTGTTTCGAGTTGTAAATTTCGGTTTGTTTCCTGGTATGAATTTGGCGGAACGAGCCGCTTTCGTTGGGGACGGTTGTTAGCCAGGCACACGAGACTGGTCTCATGCACTCCTCGCGTCCGTTCCACCTGCTACCCGGTTGTGATTCACGGATTCAGTTCAACACGCGCTGGTTCCAGCCAGGCATCCATTTCGTATGACGAGTGGCCGGGTCGAAGTCCTTTTCGTAGTGCCAAACACGCACCTGCGTGTCATAGCCGCCCGAAGCCATCCTGTTTCCGGAAAAATCGAGTGAAGAGACGGTGCCCCGGTGCCCTTCCAGCGTTCCCAGTGGTTCCGCTTCTTTCATCCTCCAGATGTGGATCAGGTTGTCGCTGCCGCAAGTCGCCAACACATCGTCGTCCAGTAGCTGCACGTCGTACAACTTGGCTGCATCGTGAGCCAGGCTCCGAGGCTGGTCGATGCGATCCAGTCGTGTAATCTGTACCTTCTGATCCTCGCCACAACTGACTATTTCATCATCCGGCGTGAATGCCAACGAACGAATCCGCTGGCGGTGTCGTTGAAACTGATGCAGCATTTCGCCAGTTGCCGTATTCCAAACCCGAATCCAGCCACTGCGGCCACCGGCGGCGACCAGGCGATCGTCGTGAGTAAAGGCCACGGCGTGGTTGTCCGGACATTCGCATTGCATCTTGCGAACAATACGACGCGACGACAGGTCGTAGATCCGCAACTCGGATCCGAAACCGACCGTCGCCAGTCGACTCGAATCGGATGTGAAATCCAGATCGATGATGGCGCTGGAATGCGGGTGCACGGTTGGTGGTTGTTGGAAATTTTCCGCGTTCCAGATGCGCAGCCGGCGATCGTTGCCTGCCGAAGCCAGCAGTTTGCCGTCCGGTGAAAAGCGAGTCACCCGAACCCAGTCCGTATGGTCCTTCAACTGCGACACAAATTTCTTCTGGACAAAATCGTAGATGCGAAGGTAATGATCGTCTCCCACAATGGCAAGCTGGTTACCCCGGGGTTGGAGCGAAACGCCGGTCACCACGGGGGCCCGACGCCCCAGGCCGTGAGGCATCGTTCGAATAATGTCGCAACGCCAACGAAGACGTCGATCATCCGGATGCGAAGCTGGACCGGCGAACGCGAAGCGACTGGCCAAGCCGGATAAGGTTCCGATGGCCACGGCCGAGGAGGTAAGAAATTTTCTGCGGTGGATCATTTGGATGAAGCACTCCCTGGCGTGTCTTGCCGATCCTCCAACGAGGGCACGACAGAATCCCAATTACAGTCAATATCGGATGGTCGTACGGCAAAATCGCGGCTAAATCAGGCAGCGGTGAAGATCCCCGACCTGTTCCCACCAGAAAACTGGGAAAAATGAACCGAACCGACGATACCAGCTAGCGTCCAAGCTGACTTGGTAGCATGTAACGGCTGAGTCATCGGTAGGGGACACACCGCCGATTCCAACTTGCCCGAACAGCATTTGCGGCACGGGTGATCCGACGCACGGAATCAGGCATGATGGTCTGGGCTGCGGGATCAGATCGCGTCGCGCAAGCGCATTGCCGAAGGCTGGTAATCCGCCATTTCACGCAACAGCTGCCGCCAGTTGGATGGGGTGCCCGGTGTGAAACGCCCCAGGATTCTCTTCGTCCGCGCCCCGGTAATATCGGGAATACTGGCAGGTAGCTGGTCCACTGTCATCATGCCCAGCGTCGCCGAAAGTATCGCATTCAGGTTGCCGGTCGATTCATCGTCAAAGCAGTTGCAGAAGAATTCCGCTTGAGACCAACGCTGTCGCAAGTAATGCATGATTGTCGCCAGTAGCTCCGGCGGGCTATCCACAACGATCTCGGGCGGACCACCGCCATCCCCGACAAGATCGATAATCTGATCCGAGATGCCATTCGTCACGGCGGCAGCCAGCGATTGAACGCAATCGGTAATCGTCATGTCTCCAGCGTCAAGGGCCTCTTGCAGTGCTTCGCTTGCACCTTCCCGAACTAGCCGACTCAACTGATCATCGTCACGGTCTGTCCGTTCCAAAGGTTGCAATTCCATGTCGACGAATCGACTTGAATCATCTTGGATAACATCACGCAAGGCTCCCAGGCCTGGCCCACGGACCATTTTGATGTCAGGCTGCTGGGCATCCAATCCGTCGGACGCGGGCAGGAAATACACCTTCGTTTGCTCACCAAAAAGGAACAACAGGCGATTGCGGCAGGCCGTCCGGGGTGAACGGTCTGCGAAGAGCAACCAGGCGGGAAAGGCTTGCAAACCCTGGCCCGAACCACCGGCGGAAATGTCGCGAACCGGAAAAGCGTCGATAACCGAAATGCCAGTGGCTTCGACCAGCAGTTCTGGATCACCAATCGGCATATAATACCGGTTCGCCTCATCTTCCTGCAAATGCAGGCCGGGATCGGCGGTGGCAACGAACAGGATGCGATCAACGTATTTGCCAGCGTGTCCCAGTAATTCCTCCGCAAGACCAACCTGGGCTGTGGCCAGATCGCTTTGGACGGCCCGCAAATCAAACACGTTGTTTGCCTGATTTTCGACCAGTCGGCGTAACAGTCGACTGGTTGTTGTCGACAGCGTACGAGAACCTGTCACCGCCCGGATAATTCGCAGAAATCGGCCTTTCCCCTCGGTAACGATCAAGCCACCGGTAACGGTTCTCAGATCATCCTCCAGGGTAAGACCCAGGGCCAGTCGACGAGCGCGGTCGGCCACCTCGCGGTCGATTCGTTGAACGGGATCGAACGGATCCCGAACCATGCTCTTGGGCAAAAACGGAGAAAATTTCAAATTGGCGGTTCAGCCGATTGCCGGATGATGGCAATTGCACGCTGTGTCGAAGTCGGAAATTGAAAAAGGTGGTTATGGTTCAGTTTCGTCAAAGATCGTAATCGGAAACCACCTTTTTCAATCGAGACTGGCGTTGGCGATGACCCACGGTCAGCACCAGGGTGATAGCTTGTGCATCATTCCGGCCTGATTCGCTAAGCAGCGACTCGCAGCACCGAAGGAGCCGGTTGTGAAATTGCTTCGATGAATTCTTCGAAGACGCGTACATCCAGTGCGGAGGCCGCTTCGTTTTCCGGGTGGAATTGGGTGCCGATGGCAACCCAGCCGGCAATCTCGCTTTCGATGGCTTCGACAACGCCATCGGGACAACGGGCTGTGACCCGAAAACCATCGGCGACTTCGTCAATCGCCATGTGGTGGCGACTGCTGACCCGAATTTCGCCATCCCCGTACACGCGTTCCATCAAGCTGTCAGGCTCGACTTCGAGGCTGTGGCGGTGGGCCGGATCCTGTGGATCCTTGTGAGGAATGGCCGATGGCAGATCTTCGGGAATGTGGAAAAACAGGTTGCCACCCGTGATCACGTTTAACAACTGCATGCCAACGCCAATACCAAATACGGGATGCCGCCGGTCAACGATCATTTGCATCAGTTTTCGATCGAACTCCTCGCGACGCGGGTCCATCGGTCGTACGGTAGGGTGCCTCATGAAGCCATCGCGGCGAGGATCCAGGTCAGCCCCTCCAATCATCACAATGCCGTCCAATTTGTCCAGGATGGCGTTGATGTCGTCTTCCGATTCCACGGGCGGTATCACGACCGGGATACCCCCCGAACGCGTAATGCAGTCAAAATAGCCCGCTGTGACAACGGAAAAAGCTGGCTGACTTCCCTGGCAACTCCTGAAATCCGCGTTCACACCAATAAACGGCTTGTCAAACATCCCTATCTCCTGTGACAAATAAGCAACCTGGCGAATCGCCCAGCGTGCCGGAAATCGGGAAACAACTCTGAAGCAGCAAAACTATCACGTCTAATTCGATCTTGAATTAAACGGCGCATTCCTTAAGCTCAATCTTGACTGCGACGTTTGCGTCCCTGGCTACGTCGGTGATCCTCCTGAATTCAAGACTCCCTGTCGCGAAACACCTCGCGACGTTGCGGCACATTGTGAAGCGGATGTGACGCGAGGCAACTGATTGTTTACAATTAGTGGAAATTCGGCAGGAGCTTCCCAGATGTTGTGCAAGCTTGACAGCATTCAGCTGGCGGCATCCTTGGTTTTTGCCATTTTTTTCGGATCATGCCGTTGAATTCGTTGTCTTGACGCCGCGATGGTCCGTTACTTTTGGTCCCGAGCATGATGAAATATAAACAGGTCTGCATCGAATCGCTGGGCTACACCCTGCCCGAAATCGTCTGTACATCTGACGAAATCGAACAACGTCTTCAACCGCTCTATGGTCGACTGGGACTGCCCGCGGGGCGTTTGGAGTTGATGACCGGCATTCGTGAACGCCGATTCTGGCCGGTGGGTAGCCGACCAAGCCAACAGAGCGTATCGAGTTGTCAATATGCATTGGAAGCCGGTGGCATCGCGCGGCAGGAGATCGGCTGTCTGATCCACGGTTCCGTTTGCCGCGATTTCCTGGAGCCCGCGACGGCCTGTACCGCTCATCATCAACTCGGTCTGCGGTCGCAATGCCTGATTTACGACGTATCCAACGCCTGCCTTGGTCTGTTGAATGGAATCTTGCAGGCCGCCAACATGATCGAACTGGAACAGATTCCGGCCGCATTGGTCGTTGGCAGCGAAGGGGGGCGGCAATTGGTGGAGGCTACGATCGATCATTTGAATCGGGACACAACGTTGACTCGCCGGTCCGTCAAACCAGCGATCGCTTCGCTAACCATCGGCAGCGCCAGTTGCGCCATTCTGTTGACGCACAAGTCAATATCGACCACCGGGAATCGATTGATCGCGGCGGCGGCATCGGCCCACACTCGTTGCCACGATCTTTGTCAAAGTCATCACGATCAGGCCGGCAGTGAGATGGCCCCGCTTATGGAAACCAATTCGGAATTGCTGCTGGAAAAGGGTGTGGAAACTGGTATCGCCACGTTGGCCGAGTTCCTACCAGCGGCAGAATGGACGGTCGATCAGATTGATCGGACGATCTGTCACCAGGTCGGGGGAACCCACCGGCGGCGGATGCTCGAATCGCTGGGCCTGGACCTGGCCATGGATTATCCTACCTTTCCGTGGCTAGGTAACACGGGTTCGGCGGCACTGCCTGTTACGTTGGCCGTTGCCTGCGATAACGGCTTTATTCAATCAGGTCATCAAACGGCTTTGCTGGGCATCGGTTCGGGCATCAACTGCATCATGTTGGCCGTTGACTGGCAGCGGAGCCGGATCGCCTCAAATATCAAGGCTCCAGAAGGTGCGCTGGTCGAGGTTTGATGTCGCTTGGACTACCTCGCGGACTTTCCAAACGGAATCCTACCGGGGTTCGATTGTGCGGGAAAAGGCAGGAATACCACTTCGGCCACTCAAATGCGCGGGCCAGTGGCGGAATCCGGAGGTCGGCAACGCGGAAATTCCAGCAAGGCCTGGCTTTCAGCTGGCTCATCCAACCGCCGGATGGAGTAAAATGAAGGCAAGAGAAAGCCAGTTGCAGATATCGATCCGTTCGACAGTGGAAGGCGGATCACGAATCACCCGGGCGTACGCAGGGGGATGCTGGTGTTTTATGGTGGGCGTTGCCCGGCGTCGTGAGTCTTATCGGAACAGGTCATGAATCAATCCAGCTCAAGCGATTCGCCGATTCACGCGGAAGATCGGTCCGGGTTTCGGACGCTGCTATTGCTCGCGGTCGCGGCCGTAGCCGCATTTGGACTGATCTACTGGTCACAAAGAACGCCAGCGGGAACAGCAGGCCTGGAGAAGACCGATCGATTGTCGGAATCCGAGCAAGACGCCTTGCTTGAGAAAAAAGAGGAGTTGACCACCAATCAGCTGATTGCGCTGGCAGCGGGTTTGAAGGTGTCTGCAAATGCGCCGCTGCCGGTGCAGATGAAATGGATTAACGACAAAAAAGAGATTTCCAAATTGCTGCTGGGTAAGACCAACGATGAAATAGCGCAAAAAGAAGGGGTGTTGTATCGCCTTGAGGCATTGCAGCGGTATGCCTACATCAATCGCAAATATGGATTGGGCGATGCGACGGTCGATGCGGAATTGAATGAACTAAGCCTGGCCAATTTGGATCATGGTCATCCGGAAATAGCAAAGATCGCGGCCGTGACGCTGATGTTGACCGACCTGCAGAAATTTGTGAATCAACCCAATCCGGAAACTCGCAGAGAATCGCTGCAAACCTGCCGCGATACGGTGGCGCGTTTGCCAGATGACGAAGAAGTGGCTGCGGCCCTGTTCGTGTATGCCAGGGTGATGAAGAGTACTCCCCGCGTGGTCTCCGATTCCATCGAGTTCTTCCAGTTGGTCGTGGACGCGTATCTGGGTAGCGAAAATGCGGTCGCCAGCCGATTAGCCAAAGAATCGTATTTTGAGATCATTTTTGGTGATCAGACGGCGGACAAGCGATCCGCGAATCTTCTGATCGTGGGAATCCAGAACCGCTTTCGCGAGCAGGATCCGGCGGTCGAGCAGGAGGTTAGCCGCCGCATCCGTTATGCGTTGAATGATGAACTGTTGGATCAGCAGGCCGTGGAGCAGATCTTCCGTCTGCTGGAATTGCTGTTGAGCAATGGAAAAATCGAATCCGCAGCACAGTTGAAAGACGAGCTGGTTGCGTATTTTTCGACAGCGACGGACCCGGAATTGGCGTCCACGTCACTGGCCTGGCTGGGAGGGCTGGAGACACGCCTGCGTTGGTTCGAGGAGCCGCTGGATTTCGCCGAGTTCGCGATGATTGGCAGCGGTCAGCCATTCCAGCGGGATACCCGCGGTGGCATCTTCGTGTTCTGGTCGCCCGAGGATCAGCCATCGATGCGGATGGTCTCGGCGTTATCGGGTGAGCCTTCGCTGCGCGATTTGCAATTGGTCGCGGTTTGTGATCAACCGGAGCCTGGCGATCGGGAGTTCCTGGAGAAATTTGCCGCCGAGATGGAAGACTTGAGCTTCGTCACTTTCTCCGGCGGAAACGACCGCTTTCCGATACCCAGATTGCCTTATCTGCTGCTGGTCGATGCCCGGAATAATCTGATCGCGGCCAATCCGGATTTCCAAGACCTCGGTATGTACGCCCGTCGATTGGCGGAATGAGTTCGGATGGACGCAAGCTTCCGGTGCCGCGACAGCCACCGCTCAGGGAATTGGGCGCCAACAGGGGGTCGCCTGGTGGTTCGTCGCCGACTTCGCTAACCGAGAAAGATCATGGCAACATTCATATAGATCAGGATTCCCAGAATATCGATAATCCCGGCCACGAACGGATTGCTCATCATGGCGGGATCCAATCCCAGTCTTTCAAACACCAGGGGCAGGATCGAACCGGTCAGCGTTCCCGCCACCACCACCAGCAACAACGTAATGGGAACCACGAGCGACGCCGTGGAAAGCATGTCGATGGGTTCGAAAAAAAACGTCACCAGGTAGCCCATCAGGCCCAGCAGGCCGCCCAACATCAAGCCCATCAACAGTTCGCGAAAGATAATCCGCGACCAGTCCTGCAGCGTAATATGGCCTCGCGACAGCGCGGTGATGATCAGCGTCGCTGATTGGCTGCCGGAGTTTCCTCCACTGCTGATCACCAACGGAATAAACGGCACCAGCCAGACCCACGTCTTCAGCTTCGCATCGTGCTGTTCCAGGGCCAGAGCGGTCAAGAGGGCGAAAAAAAACAGGATCATCAGCCAGATTCCGCGTTTCCAGCTGAGTGTCAGCAACGGTGTTCGCAGGTAGGTTTCATCCAGTGGATCGACCGCGGCAATCCGGTGCGCGTCTTCGGTGGCTTCTTTTCTGACGACGTCGATGATGTCGTCATGGGTGATGATCCCCAGCATCTTGCGTTCTTCATCGACCACCGGAATGGCCAGCAAATCCAGTCGGGCCACCTTGTCCGCCACTTCTTCCTGGTCTTCCATGGCCGTACAGGTGATCAGGTCTGTATCCATGATCTGCGACAGCCGGGTCGATGGCTCCCGCATCCCGGACAGGAGCTGTCGCGCGGAGACCAGTCCCAACAGATGATCTTCGGCATCCACCACGTACAGATAGTAGATGGTTTCATACTGCTCTGCCTGTCGACCAATTTCAGCAATCGCTGTCTGGATGGTCATGTCGGCACCGAGCTTGGCCACCTCCGTGGTCATGACCGCGCCAGCTGTTCCTTCGGGATATTGACTCAGCCGCAGGTAGTCACGGCGTTCATTGGTTGGCAATCGTTGCAGAATATCTTCCAGAACGTCATCGCGCAGATCCTGCAAGACGTCGGCACGATCGTCGGGTGCCATTTCCGCGACCAGCTCAGCGACCTCTTCCCGGTCCTGGATATGGAGCATCTGCTCCTGACGATCGGGGTCAAAGAAGCTGAAGATTTCCCCTCGCCGAACCGGATCCGCGTGCCGCAGTACCGCCCAGGCTTCGTCTGCGGTCAGGCCTTCCATGAATTCCGATGTCCGCGCTGGATGCAGTGCTTCACAGAATTCGCGCAGTTGCTCCGCGTTGTCGTCGGACAGCAATTCTCGCAGTTCCGGAAGATAAAGCGTGTTGATCATATTCCAGCAATCAATCAATCCAGCGGACAGCCACTCTGCTATAGTCTATGATCCGCCGTGTGCGGCGACGAGGTCGAATCTGGAATGAGTGCTTTAATCTCCCGGCCGGAAACCGCCTGGCATTTTGGGTCAGCCTCGCTCGGCAATCAGTTGGTGACCGGAGGGGCTCCGTCAGGCCACGCCACGTTCCGTTTCGGTTGAAGAACGAGTCAACGCCTCCGCGGAAATTTCGCCTTCCTCGCCGACGTCCTCAAAACGAACACTGACCCGTTTGGAGACGCCTGATTCCTGCATCGTCACTCCATACAGCGTGGTGGCGGCGGTCATGGTCTTCTTGGAATGGGTCACGATCACGAATTTGGTCCACCCCAGAAAACTCTTCAAGACTTCGATAAAACGTCCGATATTGGCTTCGTCAAACGGCGCGTCGACTTCGTCCAGCACACAGTAGGGACTCGGGCGAAACTGAAAAATGGCCATCAACAGGGAAACCGCCGTCAATGCCTTTTCGCCACCACTCAGCAGCGAGTTGTTGAATTCGGGTTTGCCCGGTGGCGTGGCCACGATATCCACGCCCGCTTCCAGCGGATCCACACCCTCTTCCAGCACCAGGTCGGCCTGGCCACCGCCAAAAGTCTGTCGAAACAGCGACTGAAAATTTCCACGAATCGCGTCCAGCGTTTCCACAAACAGTCGGCGACTATCGGAATTGATCCGTTGAATGATGTTTTCCAGCGATTGTTTGGCGGAGACCAGATCCTGGTATTGCTCGTCCATCCGCTTGTATCGCTGTTCAAGATCTTCCAGCTCGGTCAATGCGTCCATGTTGACCGATCCGATGGCGCCAATCTTCTTTCTCAAATCGGAAATCTCCCGGTCCACCGCGTCCCGTTCGGCCAGCTCGAATTCATCGGCCGGTTCCGCCTGCACCGCAGAGATATTGATGTCGTAGTCTTCCTGAAGTCGTCGCGCCAGATTGTCCCGCTCGATCTTCAGGTGATTGGATTTCAACTCGGAGCGGTGCAATTGTTCCTGCAGCTGACGCAGCTGGTCTCGCCACGTGATCAGGGACTGAGCGGTTTGTTGTCGACGTTGGTCGACCTCGGTTTTTTCGGCTTGAACCGCATTCAGTTGTTCCATCACGGTAGCCAAATCCGTTTCCAGTTTCTCGAGCAGATCGCTGGCCGCCCGCACTTCGTTCTCCGCCGCTGCACGCATTTCGGCATCGGCCTGGATCTGCTCTCGTATCCGTGACAGTTCATCGGCGACTTGCGCTGCTTCGCTGTTCACCTGGTGCTGTTGCTGATTCAGTGATTCGAGATACTGTTCGGATTTCGCCAGTTCGATCTGGGAATCGGTCAACGATTTTTCCAGCTGGCCACGCTCAGCTCGCCGCCCGGTGGACTCGGCCTCGTTGGCCACCACCAGCTGATTGAGTTCCTGCAATCGTGATTCGCCGTCAGTCAGTCGTCGTCGGTTTTCCTCCAGCTTCGATTCGATTCGGGACAGCGCACCACCATTGGTCTGCCATTCATCCCGCGACTGTTCCAACCGCGAGCTGATGTCTGCGATCTGCTTCTGGATTTCCTCGGAACGGACGCCGATATCGCTCAATTGTCGCGACAGACTGGTGTTTTTGTTGATCAGTTCCTGCACGACCTGCTCGCGGTGCTGCAGGCTTTCGACGGACTGGGACAGCTGTTCCCGGGCAGTATTGATGGAACGATTCAGCTCGTCAATTTCCATCGCCAGCATACGCAACTCGCTCCGTCGTGAAACCAGTCCGGTGACGACGGCCTTGGGTCCCACGATCACCGTGGCATCCGCTTCCACGATTTCCCCATCCAGTGTTACCAGCCGCACGCGGCCGGGTTGCCGTTGATGCAATTCCAGAGCATCCGCCAGGCTACGGATAATCCAGGTGCCCCCCAACAGTTTTCGAACAAATTCCGCGTACTGGGGTTGAACCTGGACCAGCTGATTTGCTCGCCCAATCACGCCCGCTTGGCCGTCGATGTCGATATCCGGGTCCGCGCCCAGCGTCGGGGGATCGCTGAATTGGATGAAGCCCACTCGGCCCCGAACTTTCAACTGTTCCGTCGCCATCAGGTCCAGAAGTTGGTGTCCGTCAACCACAATGTACTGAGCCGCCTGGCCCAGGGCGACATCGACAATGCCCGCGTGCTGGACGTTGACCGTCAGCATGTCGGCCACGACGCCAATGATCTCCCCGTAAGGACCCGGGCTGGACTTCCGCGCCTGTTCCAGAAGCTGGCGGGCACCCGTATTGATCCCCTCCAGCCTTTTTTCCAATTCCTGCAACACCTTCCGCCGCTGTGTCTTGGCCGTCAGCCCATGGTTTAATTCATGCAGCCGTTGTTCGGCGTCGTCACGACATTCGCGGGCCTGCTGCAAGTTATTCCGGGCCTCGGCCAGGGCTGAGTCCCCCGATGCGGCATCGCGTTGCAACGCCTGTGTCTGCTGCTGAAAGGCCGCCAATGACTGTTTTCGCTCCGTCAAACTGGCTTCCAGTTCCGCAATCGACTGAGTGATCTGGGTCCGGTGCGATGTCAACGACTGGATCTGGGAATCGGCTGCGCTGACCAGTCTTCCCAATTCCGTGATGGTCGTGATCAGCTCACCCGACTCGGTCCGCGCGGCATCGTTTTCCCGTTGCAGCCTGGCAAGATCGCCATCAGCCAACTGCAAATCCGATTGGAGCTGTTCTCGCCGCGTGCGGGCATGGACCAGCGTTTCCGAGGCCGCCGCCATGTCCTCTTCGATTCTTGATTTTCTCGTTCCAATTTCGGCCTGGCGAGATTGCAGCCGTTGAGACTGCGACTGCAGTTCCTGGTCCCGTTCCAGGATGTCGGCGGCCCGGCTGCGATTCAGGTCGATCCGCGCCTTCTGTTGTGCGGCCTCTTCCCGGCCGTGCGACGCCGACTGCTGCCAATGGGCCATCCGTTTTCCCAGTTCCTCCAGCTGCTGTTCGACGGCATCGGCCTGTTTTTCATGGCCGGCAATCCGGGCTTCCAGGTCGCGACACTGATGATCGAATTCGGATTTTTGCTTATCGATCGCCGACAGGTTGTCCGTCAACGAACGCCAGTCCTTGAGTCCGACAAAGGTTCGCAGTTCCTGTAATCGTTCGGTGTACTGTTTGTAACGCGCCGCTTTCGAGGCCTGGTTTTTTACGCTGCGATATCGGCTACCGACTTCTTCGACAATATCGGCCAAGCGGACCAGGTTTCCCTCCACCCTCGCCAAACGCCTTTGGGCCTCGGTCTTCTTGGCTTTGAATCGGCTGATACCGGCGGCTTCTTCGAAAATCGCGCGGCGTTCCCGCGATGACGCCTGCAATAATCGGTCGACCTTGCCCTGCTCGATCAGGCTGTAGGCGTCGGTGCCGATTCCGGTTCCCCGGAACATGTCGCGAATATCCTTGAGTCGCGCCGTTTCATTGTTGATCAGGTACTCTGCTTCACCGCTACGGTACACGCGTCGGGAGATCAGGACCTCGTCCGCATCATGCGCGAAACGACGGTCCGTGTTGTCAAGGATCAACGTCGCGGTCGCACTGTTGGCTGGTTTGCGACCGTTGGATCCGCCGGCACCTTTGAAGATGACGTCGGCCATGTCCTTGCCGCGCAGACTCTTCGCGCTCTGCTCACCAAGCACCCATTTGATGGCATCAACGATATTGGATTTGCCGGATCCATTGGGACCGACCACGACGGTGATTCCCGCAGGAAACTCAAAACGCGTCTTGTCGGCAAAGCTCTTGAAGCCGGCCAGCTCAAGGGCCTTGAGCATGCGATATTCCGAAAAACCTGAGTCAAAACCTGTATTCTCGCCAAGCCGTCGCTGTTGGCCAGAGCAATTTTCGCGATTGCCCGTGCCGGGCGTACATCCGGTTCCATCGGGAACAGCTCACGCCGTCCGGCCGATATGCCTGCCGTTCACCGTCATCTTGCCGCCATCGTCTGCTTGAACATCAAGGCGACTGTTCCGCAACGGCCGAGGCTCCCGTTTCCTCCGGCTGAATATCGGAAAACAGATCCGGCATGGGACTGGCAATATATTTTTCGCTTTGCGTTGATCGTGGTTGCGCGTCGGATTCCTCCAGTGACTTGGATCCGATGGAGGGAACGGCATCGATGACCAACCGGGAATTCAATGATCCACTTGCGTTTGCCTCCTGGCACATCTCCAGCATGGTCGTGTAGTCGATACCGAACCGTGCGAGCGTCTTGATCAAGTCGGCGATGTTGGATGAACAGTACATTTGAATCTCGCCTTCCAGTGGATCAAAACGGGTAATCTGCACTCGGTCGGCGCCCACCGCTTTGGCTGTCAGTCCGGGTTCGACAAAGAGAAAATCATCGGTGACACGATCGGTCGTTCCAAAAATGACAATCTCGGGGCGTTTCGTACGGGCAAAATGAACCAAACCGGGCCCTTTCGAGGGAATCACGTGAAAGTAATATTCGTCAGCCAACAACTTGCCGACGATTCGGTGGTCGTCCGGACGGCAGGCCTGCAGGGCCCGGAATGCACCGTATCTGGTTTCCGCACTCTGCACGTCGAACAAATCAAACAGCGCCTGGCTGGCCTGTTTGCTGTCCATGGAAGCGAGTGCGGTCAGCGCATGCCAGCGAAAGGCCGGTTCCGATTCTGCCGCCAGCTTCAGATGGGGGATGCCTTCGGTCTGCCCCAGGTAGGCCAACGCTTCGGCCGCGTGAAACCGAACTTCAAAGTCGGGATGAGTTACCGCCCGTTGCAATGCGGGCAAGCCTTCTTCTCCAATCGCTTCCAACTCGATGGACGCACGTTGAGACGTGGCGGGATCGACAATCCGTCGGTCCAGGCTGTCGATGCGTTCGATTCGATCATCGACCGATTCGTCGAACGACATCGCCATCAAGGCCTGAATGAAACGACCCAGGTTGTGCTGATACTCGTTCGGAATATTCAGTTCGATGACGCGATCGGTGACCGGGTTGGCCGTGTTTTCGCGACCGTTGGAGGAATAACTACTGAACCTCTGGTTGATCGAATGGGCAATGCTGCGGCTGACCTTGACCGAGGTATCATCGGTTCGGACCACCAGCGTCAACGGTCGATCTTCCGCAACGATACCGCCGCCCAGAATTCGCCCCCGAAGCAGGTGCCCGTCTTCGTTACTACCCTCAAACAAGCCGTCGACCAACACGTGTCCTCGGGCTTTGCCCATCGTATTGCCCAATTTGACGGATCGACTCAGGAAGGCCATCGGCCGCAGGTCGGTCTGCAGCAACTGGCCGTATTTCAGACTGGTCGTGTCGCTCTTCGGTGGCGTGATGACCTCGATATCGATGCGGTCCCCCTTGTTCGCCGCGGCCGGGATCAGTCCGCGAATCAGGACCATCGATGTATTCTCACTGGCCACGGCTGACTTGATATTTTCCGTCGTCTTATCCGTGCGAAGCTCCCGCAGTAAATAGTCTTTCTGCCCACTGGGAGCAGGTTCGCTGCCAGTACCTTCCAGGCCGATCACCAGACCGATGCCCTCGATTCGACCCGGTCGGAGCCCCTTGACGCCGCAGTAATCTTCGATGAACTTGGTCTCGGTGGATGAATTGCTGGCAAGACTGTTGAACGAATTATCGGGGCTTTGTCCGCGTCGAATCACGTTGCCGCACCCGGTCAAAAGACTCAGGCAAACCGAGATGGCGAGCAACATGAGCGGGAAGGTCAGCGATCGTTCAGAAGTTGAACGCTTGACGTTTATTGTGTGCATGCCAGCCGATCCATGGCTTTGAACGGTTATCGGGCCTCCGGAATTTCCTCAAACCGGAGCCGGTCGCCGAAACGTACGAAGTAAGCCCGATCCTGTCAACGTATTTGCGGCGTCAATTTCCGCCATCACGGGACTACCAGCAGTTGGGGCCCGCTTCGAAGGCATTTTCAAAGTGTGTAAGCTGCGCAGACTGGCTGTTTTCGGCCCAGACAATCGAAATCACGTCAAATCGACTGCGGCAATCATGTAGTTGATGCCGTTTCAGGTAGGACAGCGCGGTCCGGACGATTTTTTCCTGTTTCTGTTGATCAACGGCTTCCGCAGGACTGCCGGCGATATCGGACCGGCGGGTTTTCACCTCGACAAAGACAATCGTCCGTTTGTCAACGGCGATCAGGTCGATTTCGCCCATTTCATCCGAATAGCCTTGTTCCACAATGATCAGCCCTTTCTTTCGCAGAAACCGTTCAGCATATCTTTCGCCAAGATTACCCAGGTTCTCTTGCGGCCATATGCGGTCATACAGACCGGTCAACCAAGGATTGAAAACCAGCCGATTCCACCACCCACGCAGTCTTGACTGAAAATCGCTGGCCACGATCGTTGCCATCGGATTCAACTGGAAACAACATCCACACGACACGCGCTCCAGCCCTTGAAGATTGGGGAGAACGTTTCGTCCATGCGACGATCGGTCGGACTGGGACCGGCTTGCCTGTTGGTTATGACTTCAGCCGGGGTTCGAATCATTCCCGGGAATCATTCCCGGTGCCAGACGGATCCTCGACACCAAATTCACCACCACCGATATCCGGTTGGCGAGGATTGGGTTGCGGGAAGGAAATATCAGGCCGTTGTGGAAGTCGGACTCCGGGCGCCGTTTCCGGGGCATCTTCGTAATCACGAAACGTCTGAAAAAGTGCCGCGAACTGCGGGTCTGTCGACCGCTTCAGCCCCCTTGCCGCCGCATCCGCAAATGGCGTTTCATCCCCCAGTTCCACAATCTGTTGATATAGATCGCGCGCCTGGTCAAAGTCTCCACTGCTTTCGTAGGCGTAGGCCAAACCAAACAGCGAGCGACGCTGCAACATGGTTGATTTGGCAACCGGGGAATCAACGATTCGCTGGTAGTAGTTCTGAGCTTTCTTGATCTTGTCAAATCCTGCCTTGCGATCGGTCGTGAAATCCGACAGTCCCGCCCGCATCTCCGCGTCTGCGGCGTACAGTAACGCCCATAAACCCGCTTTGTCATCCGGATACTGGTCGGCGAAATCGGTCAGACTGGTGTTGTCGAGGGTTCGCAGATAATTGCCCTGCGCAATGGCGAGGGTCTGCCATTTGGCGGCTTCCCGTGCCTGGGCCTGTTGCCAGAAGAAGGCCACGGCCAAGCCGGCCAGCAGCAGCAGCAGGATTCCCAGCAGAATCTGTGAAAAATAGGGTCTGAGGTGACCTATTTTCTGGTCCAACCACGAAACCAGTTCATTTTCTTCGATTTCGTGTTCCTGTTGTTTCTTTTTATTCATCAGGCATTGCAGCTTCAGCAACCGGCAGTGATTGGCCAGGTGGACATTAGACAAAAATTTCGTGAAGTCGACAGTATATTGACCATGCAAAACATCGGTCAATACTGACCCCCTGCCGCAGACAAGTTCTTTTGAATTAGGATGTCCCATCATCCGGTCGTATCCGGCACTGCTTGATCATTGGATTGATTGGAATTATGTCGCAGCTGAACGTTGAACAACAACGAGCGGTCGATACCCTGACCGGGCCGATGCTGGTCCTGGCGGGCGCGGGCAGCGGTAAAACCCGCGTGATTACCTGCCGAATCGCCAAATTGATCGGGCAGGGAGTACCCGCCGACCGCATTCTGGCCGTGACCTTTACCAACAAGGCGGCCAACGAAATGCAGCAGCGGCTGGCCAAGTTGATCCGCCAGCGTGATAAGCGGCGACCTCAGATTTCGACCTTTCATTCCCTGTGCGTCCGGATCCTGCGGCGTCACATCGAACGACTGGGCTACCCGGCGCGATTTGCCATCTATAATCGCGGAGATCAGGAGTCGCTGGCCCGCGAGGTCTTGCGGGAAATCAACGTGGCCGACAGCCTGCTGGCCCCGTCGCAGTTGTTGTTTTTCGTGTCCAACTGGAAATCCAGGTCCATTACCCCCGAACTGGCGACCAGCGAATGCGATTCCGATGCCAGCCACCTGGCTGCCATTGCCTACGATCGTTATCAACAGTTGCTACGCACGCGTGGTTGTGTCGACTTCGACGACCTGTTGCTGCTGACGGAGAAGCTGTTTCGTCGCCACCAGGACTGCCTGGATGAAGAAGCCGGCCGGTTCGACCATATCCTGGTGGACGAATACCAGGATACCAACGGCAGCCAGTATCGCATTGTACGGGCGTTGGCCGATCGGCATCGGAACCTGTGCGTGGTTGGTGATGACGATCAATCCATCTATGGCTGGCGAGGCGCGGAGGTGGAGCACATTCTGCGATTCAAGGACGACTGGCCACAGGCGACCGAAATTCGACTGGAGAAAAACTACCGCTCGACTGCCGCCATTTTGCATTTCGCCAATTCGCTGATCCGCTTCAACCGTCAGCGTCACGATAAAGTTCTGGATGCGGACCGCCAGGGCGGCGAACGACCGCAGATCCTTCAGTTCGCCAACGAGGCCAGGGAAGCGTCTGAGATCGTGCACGCCATCCGCAGTCGTCTGCGCAAAACGGGTGTGGAGCCGCGTGATTTTGCGATTCTCTTTCGCACCAACGAACAACCACGACCATTCGAAACGGAGTTGCGGAAGGCGCGGCTGCCCTATGTCCTGATCGGTGGGACGTCGTTTTTTGATCGCAAGGAGGTCAAGGACGTGTTGGCCTATCTTCGCTTGATTGATCGCCCCGATGACGAAGTTTCGATTCTGCGAATTATCAACACGCCTCCACGTGGCATTGGCCGCAAATCGGTCGAGCAGATTCTCGATCACAGTCTGCAGCATAAGATCCCGCTCTGGCAGTTGATTTCCGGGGCTGCGTCACGGCCCACGCTGCCCGCGGCAGCCGACAAAGGCCTGCATCAACTGACGCGACTGATCGATCAATGCCGGGCCGAACCCGGCCATTCGCTTTCGATTCTGGCTCGTGACCTGATCAAACGTGTCGATTACCACAGTGAGATTGAACGGATCTACCGGGAACCGGCGGACCGTGAGTCACGGTGGTCCAGTGTGGAACAGATTGTCAACGCCCTCAGCGAGTATGAATCGAGCGTCGATTCGCCCCAGATATCCGACTTCCTGGACCGCGTGAGCGTGGGTGAACAGGATCTGGAAAACGAAAAGGAAAAGCAGCTGAAAAAGAATGCTATCGCGTTGATGACGATCCATAGTGCCAAGGGGCTTGAATTTCCGGAAGTCTACGTGGTCGGGATGGAAGAGGGCATCCTGCCTCACCATCGTTCGCTGGAGGATGACGAGGCGGGCGTGGAGGAGGAACGTCGACTCTGCTACGTCGCCGTGACCCGGGCACAGGAGCGGCTGACGTTGTCACTTTCGCTATCGCGATTGAAATGGGGAAAACCACATGCGACGCTGCCCAGCCGGTTTTTGTACGAATTGACCGGCCAGGCAGAACAGGCCACCGCCCGGTCCAGAAACAGACGTGGACCCAGCCGAAGCAAGCCGGTGGGTTGAAATGCCTGGCCAGTCGCTCAGGATAAAATGAAACCAGGGGTTGGATGCGCACGTTTGTTCTCAGTTGTCTGGCGACGATTCATGACAACAATTCGCCCGCAGAAACGAATGCAAGGTACCCCCGTAACCCGAAACCCGTTAAATGCCCCGCCGATGGGAACGTCCCTCTGGCGCCAGCCGCCTTCGGTACCGTTGCCGCGTGAGTCATTGTGATGCGTTGGATGCGAAAAATCAGCGACCAGATTGAAGACCTGCGAGCCAGGTGCATCTTCGCCCTGTCGCTGGTTTTCGTCAGTCTGCTGGGAACTCTGATTGTGGTCTGGGTGGACATCCCACGCTTCACAGCCCTCAACCGATCCGCTGTGGTGACGACCAGTCAAATCAACGATCCGATCACCATATCGGCCGAGCAGGTGGGTAACGTGGTGGTGGTTATTGTCTGGTTTCTAGGCTTTGTGATTGTGGGCGATGCACTTTCGGCGCATGCCCTGCATATCCGTCAGCAACCGTTGGAGGACAGGCTGCGATGGCGATTGCAACTGTTGGCCCACTGTCTCTGCCCTCCGCTACGACTGGCATCGCCTCGCATTGAGAATAATGGGCAGATCTGGCTACCGTGGATCGGCTGGCAACGGTGTGGAAGGAAGTTGTTCCGCAAGCTGGAAGCGGTTTTCAGCACGCCGATGCTGTGGTTTGCTCTGTTGATCTTGCCGGTATTGCTGATCGAATTCGGATTGCACGGCTTTGTCGAGCAGCATACCTGGCTAAGGCTGTTGATGCACTGCTGTACAGGCTTGATCTGGTGCGCGTTTGCCGTGGAATTCATCGTGTTGTTGAACGCCTCCGACAAGCGATGGGCGTTTGTCAAGAAACACTGGCTCGACCTGGCCATTATTCTTTTGCCCGTCATCATGTTCTTGAGGTCACTGCGGGCACTACGGGCAATGCGATTGGCCAAGTTGGCCAAAGCACAACAACTGGCGAATTTGAGCCGTGTCTACCGCGTCCGCGGCGTCGCCATGAAAGCGGTCCGCGCACTCATGTTGCTTGATCTGTTCGGACGTGTGTTGCCCGCGTCACCCCACCGAAAGTTGCAGAAACTGAAGCTGGCGTACGAAGAAAAGATGGAGGAACTGGAGGAATTGCAGGTTGAAATTGCCAAGGTCAAACGCGAGATTGAACAACAGTCCAAACCCTTGGACGCGACAGGGAAGGCGGTCGAGTCGGCAGGCACCAGGGAGTTCAAGCCGCTGGAAGTTCAGGACGGTGGTTGATTTACTGGTCTGACGGGGCCAAGTTGAGAATGCTTTGCTTTGTCTGGCTGGATGTCGATTTGCAACGCCTGTTCTGAGGCTTCGTGGAGCGTCCGTCGTCTTCGGTCAACGGAAGAACAGCATGGCCGAAACGGACGGGTGGAAAATGGTGGAATGCCGAATGGAGCAGGCGCGTCGAAGGTTATCGTCAACGAGACAGGTTGGATGCCATGCAGGAGATCGAATTTGAACTGGGCGGGGTGAGGCGGACCGCAAATCTGGCGGACGGACGTTCCATTGCGATCGATCTCGATTTCGATGGTCCCCAGCCACTCCACTTCGGCGTCAATCCAGCCACACGGCGACCCGTGGTCGCAGGAGAGTTTGTCGGCAGGACAGCGCAAGGCAGCAGTTGCAACGTGGACCAGATTCAACTGGTTCCGCACTGCAATGGAACCCACACGGAAACGGTCAGCCATATCATTGACCAACGGGTACCGATCGCCGCTGCCGCGATGGATGGACTTTTCACTGGTATGCTGGTTTCGATCGAACCGGTACCCGCCGGGCGGACCGAGGACGCTTACCGACCACCACTGGAACCCGAGGACCGGGTCATTACTCGTCAACAGATCCAGGACGCCGTCCACCGCAACGGGATTGAGTCCCCGCAATGCCTGATCGTTCGGACGTTGCCGAATGAGACCGGAAAGCGTCGACGAGTCTACGACGCCGACAACCAGCCTCCATTTTATAGCTGCGAAGCGATGCTGTGGATCAAGGAACTGGGCATCGACCACTTGCTGGTAGACTTGCCATCGATCGATCGCATCCACGACCACGGTTTGCTGACAAATCACCATCTATTCTGGGATGTACCCGAAGGGACCCATTGCCTGGCCGCTGAAACCACCTGCGACAAAACGATCACGGAAATGGTTTACGTGCCCGACGATTTGAAAGATGGTGTCTACCTTGTTAACTTACAGGTCGCGCCGCTATGCAGTGATGCGTCGCCGTCTCGTCCGCTTCTGTTTCCTGTCACGATCCCATGAATAATACGGTTGACACGCAATCACTGGCTGATCGAGCCGCGATGTTGGATGGGTCGGATGCCTTACGCGGATTCCGAGAGCAATTTCACATTCCGTTGGACGAAGAAGGCAAGCCGGAAATCTACTTCGTTGGTAATTCATTGGGATTGCAGCCGAAGCAGACGCGGGAATTCGTTCTCGAAGCGCTGGACAGCTGGCAGGACCGCGGCGTGCGGGGGCACTTCGAAGGCGAATTTCCCTGGATGCCCTATCATGAATTCCTGACCGAACCGATGGCCGGGGTTGTCGGTGGACGGCCTGAAGAAGTCGTGATGATGAACGGGCTGACGACCAACTTGCATCTGATGATGGCGACCTTTTTCCAGCCCACACGAAAGCGCCGCAAAATCCTGTTGGAAAAGAATGCGTTTCCATCCGACTATTTCGCCATCGAATCGCAGGTTCGCTGGCACGGAATGGATCCCCAGCAGGAAATGGTTGTGCTTAGTCCAGATCGCAACGATGAAACGATCCATACACAGAAAATTCTGCAGGCGATTGAGTATTACCGTGACTCGCTGGCCCTGGTGATGTTGCCTGGCGTACAGTATTACACCGGTCAGGTATTTGATATCAAGTCGATCTGCGAAGCCGCGCATCAGTACGAGATCCCGGTCGGCTTCGACCTGGCCCATGCCGCTGGCAATATCGAATTGCGACTGCATGACTGGAATGTCGACTTTGCTGTCTGGTGTACTTACAAGTATTTGAACTCCGGCCCCGGAGCGGTAGCGGGCTGCTTCATTCATCAGCGACATGCCACCGATACCGAACGGTTGCGGCTGGCCGGTTGGTGGGGGCAGGACAAAGCCAGTCGATTTTTGATGGAGAACCGCTTCCAGCCGATTCCAACGGTAGAAGGTTGGCAGCTTAGTAACCCGCCAATCCTGTCCCTCGCCGCCGTACGGGCATCACTGGACGTATTCCAGCAGGCCGGGATGGAAGCACTGGTGACCAAGTCAAAATCACTGACCGGATTCTTTATCGACTGCATCGAGTATTTTCTGGGCGGAGAAGTCGAAATTATTACGCCGCGTCCGGTCGCCGAGCGGGGCTGTCAGCTTTCGTTGAAGGTGAATGTTGAGGGGCTGGATGGAAAATCGGTTCATCAGCAGATGGAGCAGGCCGCACTGCGTACGGACTGGCGGGAACCCAATGTCATCCGGGCGGCGCCGGTTCCGCTTTACAATACGTACAGTGAAGTTTTCGAATTTGTGAATCAATTAAAGCGTATCGTCTGTGGCTGAGGCGAATGGAATCTGGCAACGGGAGTGAGTTTTGAATCGACCGCAGGAAATTACGATTGTAGGTGCGGGGCTGGTCGGATCGCTGCTGGCCGTCATGCTGGGAAGGCTGGGGTATCGGGTTGTCGTTCTGGAGCGACGGGCTGATATGCGGAATCACGAGGTTGATGGCGGACGCTCGATCAATCTGGCGCTGGCCGAACGTGGCATCCATGCTCTCCGGCAAGCCGGCTTGTTGAATCGCGTCGAGCCGTTGCTGATCTCCATGAAAGGTCGTCTGCTGCACAACGAGGACGGTGGGTTGGAATTCATGTCCTACGGACAAAGACCCCACGAAGTGATTTATTCCGTCTCACGTTCTGGATTGAACGCGTTGATGATGGACGCAGCGGAGGAATCGGATCAGGTGCGGCTGGTCTTCGAAACGGATCTGACCAATGTCGATTTCGGTGCGAATTCGATCGCGCTACAGAATCGGTCCCAAGCGTACCAACGCACATATGAGATCCTGATCGGCGCCGACGGTGCCGGGTCGCGCGTGCGGCGGGCCCTGTTGCCGGCCGTGGGCGGTACCGATCAATCAACTCTGCTGGATCACGATTACAAGGAGCTGACGATTCCGGCGTCTGCCGATGGAACTCACCAAATCGATAAACATGCCCTCCACATCTGGCCTCGTGGCGGCTACATGCTGATTGCCTTGCCCAATCTGGACGGAAGTTTCACCGTGACGCTGTTTCTGCAGAAAACAGGATCGCCCAGTTTCGCAGAATTGCAGGACCGGGACGCGGTAGAAAAGTTTTTCAAGACGAAATTTCCCGATGCCTTGCAGCTGATTCCCGATTTGGGCACCGAGTTCTTCGACAATCCAACGGGAATTCTGGGAACGGTCCGCTGTTCTCCCTGGGTTCTGAATCACTCAGTCATGCTGATTGGAGACGCCTGCCATGCCATCGTCCCGTTCCATGGCCAAGGCATGAACGCGGGATTCGAGGACTGCGAGCTGTTTACCAACCTGTTGGAAGATACCGACCACGATTGGTCCCGGGCCATGCAGGAATTTAATCGAACGCGCAAGAAGGATGCCGAGGCGATCGCAGATATGGCCCTGGAAAACTACATCACAATGCGCGACAGTGTTCGTGATCCCAAGTTTCAGCTGAAGAAGGAACTCGGCTTTGAACTGGAAATGAAATATCCCAACCGGTTCATCCCTCAGTACTCGATGGTGATGTTCCACCGCATGCCTTATTCGATCGCGTTGTCGCGTGGGCGTGTCCAGCAACAGATTCTTGAACAGGTCATTCAGGGAAAATCGAGGGTCAGTGAAATCGACCTGGACAAGGCGGGGCGTTTGATCGAATCTGAACTGACGGAATTCTAAGTGACTCCGTGTCGGGCCCAATCCGGGCCAGCGATCATGCAGAAGCCCCCTTCTTTCCCCTTTTGATTGGCTGATAGCTGCCGATTGCATGCATTTCGGTTGGCTTTGACAGGTTAGGGCTCAAGACATTGAGAATGATTGGTCGAATTGTTAAATACGACCGAACCTCTGTCTTTTAACATCGCTGCCGGCACACCGTTACCTCTTGAGCAAGCGGAATCCAACATGCAAGAATTTCTGTTTCCCGCGGTGACAGCTGTTTCTCTGATCTGCGCCGGGATCCTGATGGGGTACTTGCTATGGTATCGCGATCGAGCGTTTCAGCTTATCCGCAGCGAACGTCTGACAAGGGAAAACGAACAGTTTGCGGCCGAGTTGTCCGACACCAGATCTCGATTGGAGGATTTAGAATCACAACTTGACTTTCGAAACGATCGCCAATCCCAGATGCAACAGCTCTGTGACGATCTGCTGGCGGGCCGAGAACGCGCAGATCGCCACGCGAGTGAAGTGGAACGCGAGTTGTACGAGACGCGCCGTCGACTGGAACAGGTGCGTGAGCAATTGACGGCCGAATGCGGCTTGCGAAACGAAACCGAACAACGGCTTCACGAAGCTCGTCAAAACTATCTTCATTCGGTGGCCGATTTGCAGCGGCAGTGGCAGGCAAAAATGGATGAATCCCGCTGCGCGTCGGATAAACAAGGGCAGGCACTGACGCGGGAGATGGCGTCCCGAGAGCAGGCCGTGCAGCAGTTGCATCAGGCCAGGACAGAGAACGCGGAACTGAAATCCGAGCTTGAGGCGCAGTTTCAGCTGCTGGAGATGGCCAAGAGAAACGCGGCGGGCCTGGAGCAGGAACATGTTTCGCTGGAATCGACGATGCGGTCCCAGATTGAACAACTGAACGAAGCCCGCGGGCAAGCGGCTGCGGAAAATTCGGCCCGCAAAATCGCTGAAATCGATCTCGCAGCGTGTCGAGCGGAAATCGACGAACTGCACCTCCAGCTCCAGAAACTGGAAAATGTCGAGGCGGCACTTGCCTCGGTCAAGTCGCAGTGTGGCACCCTGGAAGAAGCGATCGCGAATGAACGAAGCCGAATCAAAACCATGACCGGCGAACGGGATGCGGCGCTGGTTCAGGCCGAACAGGCCCACACGAAGATGCTGGCCTACCAGAAACGGTCAGGTAATCAGGAGGTTACGATCCGACAACTGCGGCATCAAATGGCGTGTGTATCCGAAGTCAGAGTGAGGCAGGCGGTTAACGAATCCGAAGAGCTTCGGCAGCAGTGTCTGGAACTGAAACAAGCATTGGCGGACAGCGAAAAACGGAATCAAGCGCAAGTCAAACGATTGGAGCTGGCTGCCCAGGCCAACGCCGACATCAGAACCGAGCTGGACGATATGCGACGGCTGTTGGTCGATTCGTCGGCACAGGCGGATGTTCGCTTGAATTCACTGCTGCAGCAGCGTGATCAGGCGTTGAAGCAAAACACGCAATTGCAGGATGAATTGAATCGTGTCCGGCGACAGGCGGAAGCCAATGAGCGGACCATCCGGAACCTGCGCCGAGAACGGGGTGCGGTGTTGATGCGGAACCGCCAGACAGAACCGTCATTCCCACGGATTCATCAGAACATGTTCGAGCAAGCGGCCGACGTCAACGAGCTGGCACGGGAATACGGCGGCATCGCTCAACGGGACCGCGAACGAGGTATCGTCTTCACTGCACCGCCGCGAGTGTGCGACGACCTGAAACGTATCCATGGAATTGGAGCGGTGCTGCAGGAACGACTGAACGGATTCGGTATCTATACCTTCAAACAGATCATGCAATGGGATAACCGTGCGGTCGACAAGTTCTCCGAATTGCTGATCTTCAAGGATCGGATTCTACGGGATGACTGGATGGGGCAAGCGGCAACGCTGTACCATCTTGATCGCCGCCAACGGGTGGCTTGAATCGACCGGTAACCCGTCCAAATGGCGGCCGCAAGCGCCGTCGACCGCTGGCGTGCCGAAGTCATGCCGCCTGACGCAGGTACACTCTGACGCAGGTATACTTTTACTGTCCCGCACGATCCGATCGATGATCTGCCGCGCTCCCCGGAAAACCCGGGAAAATGACCTTCTCTCCCTGGCGGCGTGTCATAGTTGATAGCTGGATCCGGTGTCCGGGTACAGCCATTGCGCCGCGTAAGTTCACCGGTCCCATTCTTCTGGAAGCTCGGTCGGTACGTCAAATGGGTTCCTATCAACAGATAATCGTCAGCGGAATGCTGCTCATTGGGGCATTCCTGTTTGGCCGATACGTTACCAATCAGCAAAACGGATTGACCCGACCCACGGATGTCCCGGTGGCGTTCAGTGGAGGTTCGCCAAGCGATGGTCCCACGTTGCCGCAATCAACATCGCCAGGTAGCGAAGCCTCGCTGCAACAGACGCTGAGGGAACGGATACTAGGCGAACGGGCGGAGCGCGAACCCCAACCGGATCCGGATCCACCTGGATCGCCGAACAAACGAGAGGTGGCCAACGTCGTCGCGCCGCCGCCACAAACCGCCATTATTGCACCCGATTTCTCGCACCTGGAAGCGGATCATCTGGCGTTGCCGCCTCCTCCCGATCAATCACCGTTCCGATTACCGATCAGCAATCCGTCGTTTGATCCGGGGCCGCCAACCGTAGCCGTCAGGCCGCCTGATGTGGTGACCGATGCACCGCCCAAGTCGATGCCGAAACCGGGCGTGGCCACCCTGAATCTGAATCGCCGTCCGCCGGATCGGCTGGCACCAGGGAAGCCGATTCAACCTCCGGTTCAGGACGTCATGACCCGCCGCGGCGTCTTGCGTATCGGACAGCCGGCCGGCAAGCTGGTTCCTGTTCAGACCAAGAGTAGCAGGCTGACGCTGGACGAAAGAAAGTTTGTCGAATACACAACGGTATTTGGCGATACCCTGCACAGCCTGTCGATCAAGTTTTTTGGCAGCTCCAAGTATTATCTTGATATCTATCTGGCCAATCGGAGCGTGTTGAAGAATCCGTCCGAGATTCCTGTCAGCACGAAAATCAGAATTCCGATCATCGAACCGCTTCCTGATCAGGACTGATCGATTGCGCCCAGGCATCCCGATCCCGCCGCCGCGGTACAACCAAAACAGTGGCGACCGGTGACAATTCGACGCGCAGCCAACTTCTGCCAATCGAATTGGGAAATATGGCCTGGCACATCGCCACTTGGCGACAGCTCCAGCATTTGATTGAAATCGCAATCGAACAGCGACCCGTCCCAGCCCACGGATAACATTCGGCGACACATCACTCCCGCCGCCGCGGCCGGATTAAAGGCGTCGACCAGCTTCCGCAGGTATCGTTCGTACTCACCTTGATCCAGCAGGAATTCCAGGTAACGGCTGATCGGCATGTTGGTAATCGTAAACAAACGGTCAAAACCGATGTCGTACCGCGTGGCCAACTCCCGGCGGTACGTCCATTCCAGTTGCTGTTGGTCGGGGGGCAGCGCCGTACCGACCGGATTGAAGACCAGCGTGAGTTGCCGTTGCAAGTTTCCCCTGCCATACCCAAGCGAGTTCAGTTTTCTCAAGGCTTGAATCGACTTGCGGAAGGCACCGTCGCCGCGTTGTGCATCGGCGTTGTCTTCCATGTAACAGGGAAGTGAGGCGACAATTTCAACGTCGTGTTCCGCCAGGAATTCAGGCAAATCAAGAAATCCGGTCGTCAACAGGATGGTCAGGTTACTGCGGTCGATGACCTGGCAACCCCGTTCTCTGGCCTGCGAAACCAGGAATTTGAAATGGGGATTCATCTCCGGAGCCCCACCCGTCAAGTCAATGGTTGGGATTCGGGCAGCATCCACCGCCTGCAGACACTGGTCGATGGTTTCACGTGTCATCGTCTCGCGTCGATCGGGCCCGGCGTCCACATGGCAATGGACACAAGTCATATTGCAACGTTTGCCGAGGTTGATCTGCAAAATATTGATGCCATCGGCCACCAGCGGCGGCAGATGGTGATCCTCAAGTACCTTGTCGAACCGCGGTAGACCATGGCTCTGGTCAAGAATGCGTCTCTGATTCGAAGGTCTCGCCAGCTCCGACGCTCTTCGCTGTAGACTTGACACCGGTAGCTTGGCCAACGCCGCTTCTCCCATCAGTTTCGGCTTCCATCTTCACGGAAGACGGGGTTTACAAGTTTGGAAACCGTTGCTGGAACGGCCGTCATATCGTGCTACCGCAGCGTAAATTCATACTGCGGAAATCACGGCACCGAAAGGTTCAACAGCAACCGCCACGATCTTTGTCCTCTTGCTGTTCGGAATTCGTTTTGCATTCCGAGGACGCCTGCGTTCCGGGCGACGGCACCAAACGACCGCTCACGTCAGGGCAGCAATTCAGGCCACCGCCGGGCAGCGTCGTGGTTTGGCCGATCTGGTAGAACGTATTGGCAAAAGTCTGTTCGCCCAACAGTCGGCCGGTAGCTTCATCGACCGTGACGTGTTCGCCTCGTCGGTACGCATTCCCTTCGTCATCGATGACCTGTTGAAACGGACCGCGATACATCACCGTCTGCCGCGGAGCCGTTGCATTCAGGTGAAAGGGTTTAAAGGCAAGCACCGTTACGGATCGGAATTCGATTCCATCGATCGTCTTCCATGGCTGCATTTGGCGATGATCCAGGCGAGCACCTTGAAAACCACAGCCAACAAATTTTTCGACGAAACGATCTTCCCGCCATGCTCCCGATATACAGCCCGACCACAGTTCCGGGTCTTTCTGCATATCCGCGGGCACGTCCTGGCTGGCAACGATGTCGCTGATGGCGGCTCGGCCTCCCGGTTTCAGTACCCGGTACATTTCCGCAAACAACGCTTGCCGATCTGCCGGATGGACAAGATTCAGGACACAATTGGAGACGATGCAATCGACGCTTTCCGACGCAATCATCGGTCGCTCTCGACGGATGCTGTCCAACCGCTGTAGCAATTGGAGGGCATCTTCGCCGTCTTGAATTTCATGACCTCCGATCTCTTCGGCCAATAAATCGAGATCCAGTGCAAGATCCTGAATCCGCCCGCGCTTGAACGCTATATTTCGGTAACCAATCTTGTCGCTGACGGCCGCTTGATGCGATCGCGCCAGCGCCAGCATGTCGGCGTTCACATCGACACCAATGACCGCGCCCGCTTCGCCCACCAACTGGGCTATGATGTAGCACAACTTGCCGGCTCCAGATCCCAGATCCAGCACCGTATCACCAGGTCGTACGTAGGGTGACGGATCTCCGCAACCGTAATCCCGCTCGATGATTTCCTTGGGGATGACCTGCAGATAACGATCGTCGTACACCACGGGGCAGCAAAGTGCCGTTTCTTTCTGTTGTGAAGCCGCTGAGTATCGTCTCTGAACCGCTTGCTCCGTCTGCAATTCCGGCTGGATATTGACTGGATTCATGGTTTACCAAACGTGTTTCTGTCCAAGGCTTGTCGGATGTCGGTTACCAGTAAAACACAATTTCACACTTTTGAGAACGGTCAACTGCGGTTCTTTATCGGCCGACGCCGGGGAATGGATGGCCGCAGGGACCGACGGAGGGCCGCCACGACGGTTTCCATTCCAAAAGTGTTCACGCCAGCAGATTGAACCATCGCCAGCAGCAGAGGTGGATCAGCAGCAGAAGCAGGAGGATCGCGTTGGGCAAACGCACGACACTCTCACGCCAGCGACGATTATCCTTTTTGTCGAGCAGGATCCGCCGGTGCACCACCAATATGAGACCAAAGATCATGGCGATGACCAGAATGGATTGCCAACCCAGGGCGATGCCGATAACCACGCAGCCCAGCCCAAGTGTGCGGTGGCTGACCGTGTCATCGCGGGCACGCCCCCACGGTTCCAGCGCCTGGCCGGCCAGCCATCCGACAAAACCGCCCAACAGCATTCCTGTCACCAATTGATTTCGATTCAGCGGCAGGATCCGATTTACAACCGGAAAGTCCCAGTTCATCAGCCACGCATCGGGAAACAGCAAAGGGAAGGCCAAGACCATCAACGCGGCTGCCCAGAAAACGGCTGGCGGCAATCGGTCGTTTTCGAATTCGATCAGCGCGAAAAGAAAGATGCACAGAATCAGCAGCAGGTGATAGATCACGATCACCAGCAGGCTGGCCGTGGGTTCGAACAGCATATGAAGGAAGTCGGTGATTCGATCGGCAGGCCGAACGGGTAGTGTCGCCCCCCCCGTGGAGAGTTCCAGAAAGACCAGGAACAGGAAAATTGCTCCCAGTGCGGCTTCCACCAGTACGTATCGACGCTCGATGGGCAACCGGCAGGTTCTGCAACGGCCTCGATTCTTCAGCCAACCCCAGATCGGAATATTGTCTCGGAAAGTGAGTTTGGTAAGGCAGCGAGGGCAACGACTTGAGCCCAGGATGCTCTCACCTCGCGGAACGCGGGTAGCCACGACATTCAAGAAACTGGCAAACACCGCTCCCAGAAAGAAAACCCAGGCTGCCGCGAAAACAGCCATTAACCAATTGTGGATGGATTCCGCGGCGAATACGAACCTGGATACCGCCGACGAATACGAATCGCTGATCCTGATCACCGTCGAGATGGCCATTGGCAACAAGACCAATGCCAACAGGTACAAAACCAGAAAAGCCAGAAATGCCGTATTCCAGACCGAAGTGCGACCGCGGGGCATCAATCAGCTTTCAAGGCGCTGCTGTGTACCGGAATCTCTCGACCAAAGCAGTCAAGGGGTGCCGGTGAGCTGATCGTGGGTGCCATCGCAATAGGGCGCGTTTTGGGTCTGTTTGCACTGGCAAAGATACGCCGTCCTGGTTTCTTCAACTTCAAAAATCAGCGGCACAAAACCACTCTTGGAGTGTTGCCCGTCACAAAATGGCTGGCTGGCCGACAGACCACAGGTGCAAAACGCATATTTTTTTCCAGCTTCCAGTGTCACCTGTTTCGGGCAGGTGTCAGCAATCGTCGGCTTTTTCGTGTCCATATTCCCGTTCCTGTTTCCGTGTTGTCGTACCGCGGTCGGTGCCAGACGGGTCCTGTTTTCCAGGCCAGGCAACAGCCACCGCGGCAGTGGCAAGGTATAACGCTAGACTACATGTTAGCGATTAGCCGGTTGTCAATGCAATTGACGGTTTCCGTCGGGGCGGGATAAATTCCGCCAAGAGATCAATCGTTCGGCATCAGCGAAACCACATCGGTAATGTCGATCAGTCCCACGGGACGTTGCGTGGCATCGACAACGGGTAATTCGCTCAGATTATGGCTGGCCAGCATCTGCACCGCGATCATGGTCTTGGTGCCGCCCTGGATGGTATAGGGAGATCGGGTCATCACATCTTGAATGGGACGATCGAAGAAGTTGTCCTGTTCCGCCTCGAGCAGTCGTGCCAGGTCGCTATCGGTAAACAGTCCCGCCAGGCGTCCGGCGTCGTCGACTACCAGGATAACACCGACACGCCGGTCTTTGCCGCCTTGGCGAATGTAAGCCTCCCGCACGGTTTCATTCTGGCTCGCGATGCGACAATCGGCCAGGGGACGCATGACTTCTTCGACCAGCGACAGCATTTTTCCCAAACTGCCGCCGGGATGGAATCGGGCAAAGTCCGTCGGTTGAAAATTTCGGATCCGGGCAGTGATCAGGACCAGCGCGTCGCCCAGGGCCAGCATGGCCGTAGTCGTCGTCGAAGGTGCCAAACCCATGTGGCAGGCTTCATCGAATCGGCCGTAATCCAGTACGACCTGTGAATGCCGAGCAAGCGTTGAATCGTGTCTGGCGGTGACCGCAATCACCGGGACCTGGAATTGATTGATGCGAGGCAGGATTTGCAGCAACTCGGCCGTCTCTCCACTGTTGGAGAGGGCGAGTACGATATCGTTTTCGGCGATCCTGCCCAGATCTCCGTGGACCGCTTCAATGGGGTTAACAAAATGGCTGACCGTACCGGTGGAGGCGAAGGAGGCCGAAATCTTCTGGCCTATCCAACCGGCTTTGCCGACCCCTGTCACAATCACGGCTCCCTGGCAATGGAAGATCAGTTCGACCGCTTCATGGAAGCTGTCCGGAACGCTGTTGGACAACTTTTCCAGTGCAAGGGCTTCGGCTTTCAGGACGTCGCGGGCCTGACGTAGTACGTCGAATTTCAATAATTCGTTATCGGCTCCGGCCATTTTCTGTAAACGGCTGATCGTGGGCATCAGGCGGCCTCCTTGAACGTGACATTTCGCAGTCGTTGATATATCGCACATCGGTTAATCAATTGTTCATGCGAACCGCAATCCGCTACGCCTCCGTCGGACATCACCAGGATCTGATCCACCAGGTCGAGTGTCGACATGCGATGCGTGACGATCAGCGTCGTTCGGCCCCGGATAAAATCTCGTAGGGTCTCGTGAATCAGCTGTTCGCTTTCGGTGTCGATCTGGCTGGTCGCTTCATCCAGAATCAGTATTTTGGGATCTTTCAGAATGGCGCGGGCCAGAGACAAACGCTGCCGCTGACCGCCCGACAGTCGACTGCCATGTTCGCCAATTTCGGACGCGTAGCCATCTGGCAATTCGGAGATGAATGAATGGGCGTGCGCTTTGCGAGCGGCCGCTTCGATCTGCTCGTCCGTTGCGCCGGGCATGCCGTAGGCAATATTGGCGGCGATCGAATCGCCAAACAACATGGTGGTTTGAGTAACGTAGCTGATATCGTCCCGTACGGACTGCGGTGTCAGGTCGCGAAGATCAATTCCGTTAACCAGCACCTCGCCACGGTCCGGATCAAAAAACCGGGGAAGCATGTTGATGAGCGTACTTTTTCCACAACCGTTATGCCCCACAATGGCCATCGACGAACCGGCGGGCAGTCGGAACGAAACATGGCTGAGCACGGGGATATCGGGCTGATAGGCAAAACTGACATCGCGAAATTCGATCTCGCGTGTTCTGCCGGGAATCGTTTTCGGTTGGGACGGTTCGCGGACCTGCGGTTGCTGGTCGATCAGGGGGAAGACGCGATCCGCCGCGACCACACCACCCTGCAGGCGATTGTAGACATCGCTCAGTTTTCTTAGCGGATCGACGGCACCAATCAGAAAGGCGAAAAACAGCATGACCTGACCGAAGTCCATCGGCGTCAGACTCATCCGAATCCCAAACAGGTGTGTCTGTTGATTCAGGACCAGGTAGCCGCCTGCCACCACGGAAAGACCAATCACCAGCACACTGAGAAGTTCATTGTTGCTGCGGGACAGTGCACTGTACATTGATATCCGCATGGCCTTCTTGTAGACATCGCGGGCGACGATCTTGAACCGGGCCGCTTCGTGCGACTGCATGTTGTAGGACCGGACGACGCGCAGATACGTCAGCGCCTGGTAGAGTCGATTCATCAGGCGGGCCGATTCCTCAAAGGCTTTCTTGTTGGCTCGTTTCGTCAACCGGGCCAGAAAGATAATGATGGCCAGCGCCAACGGGCAGACAATCATCGAAAGCAGCAGCAGACGCCAGTTTACCCACGCGGCACCTGCCAGGCAGGCGGTCATTTTCATTGGCTCGCGGACGGTCTTCCCAAACAGCGTCGTCAATGCACCGCCAATCGACATCGTTTCTCCACGGATCCGATTGGTCAGATCCCCGGTCCCCTTCACTCCGATTTCTGACATCTCCATGTTCAATACGTTTTTGAATATCTGGTTCTGCAGGTCCAGGATCGTGCGGTGACCAACTCGATCCACCAGGTACATGTTCCCGGCCAGGAAGATCCCTCGGGCCAATGTGCCGAAAACCATGAACAGCACCGTCAACTGCAACGTGGTGAACGGGTCTTTCGGCGCATACGCGCGAATCCACGGTTGTATTTTTTCCGTTTGCGCGATCATTTTCTCGCGCAACCGAACTTCGCTTTCCAGAGTTTGGATTTCGGCCAGCCGCTCTGCTGTCCCGTTGTCGTTCACTTCGGAGATTTCTGCTTGCAGATCCGCAATCGACTGTCGACGCAGTTCGATTTCCTGCTGCGAGCTGAGAATGCGGTCGTCAGCCCATTGATGCAGGGATTTATTGTGTAGTACCACTTCGATGAACGGATAAACCGCGCCGATATTTGCACCCCAGAATAGCGCAACGAAGCACGAACAGATGACCGAGCCGATCAGCGACCAACGATATTTGAGCGCCATCCGTAGCGCTCGTCTCAGGTTTTTCATCCGTATTTGGAATCCGTTCCAGTGTTGTAAGGCTGATTCAGGAGGCTTTCCGCCTGAACGCAGCCGGTGTAACCGGTCTCTGTTTTTCCGGGCCTGGTGACGCCGGGCGGTAGAATTTTATTGCCACCTGGCCATCGATGGCGGTCATCGCAATCGGCCGGAAACCGGCTTTTTGAAAAGCCCGTTTCGCATGCAGGTGAATGGGTTTGATGACTGCATGGAAGCCTGCCCGCGGGTGTCGGCTTTCAAATATTCGGCAGGCATGCTCGATCAGTCCCGTCCCCAATCCCCGGCCCCGCAGACTGGGAATCAGGCTAATCGTCAATTCGCCCGTCGCGGTGCCGGCTGGATAGTCCAGCAGGATGAGCCCGATCGGCTTTGCCTGAAGATCTTCGACAATGCAACACCGGGTCGGCTCCGAATCGATTCTGTTTTGCAACCAACGGCGATGCGTTTCCATCGAAACATGTTCTGATTCAAGGCACAGGGCACGAACTTCAGGATCCATCCGCCACTGGTACAGCACATGGCTGTCGTTTAGTGTGGCCGGTCGCAGCTTGAATTGCTGGACGGCCATCCTCCTTGCCAGCCGATCGGCCCCGCAGCCGTCTACCAACTGCTGACCCTGTTGTGACAGAGACTGGCGTAGCTCGCGATCCCGGATAACGGCCCGCAAGCGATCCTGCAGGTTTTCCGGATCGCTGGCCCCTTTCAACATAATGGCAGCCCCTGACAGCGAACGGCCTTCGTGGGGGTTGTTGAGACAATCGTTTTTGTTCAGCGTCACCATGGGTATGCCGTGGTAGGCCAAATCAACAAAATGTGTCAAGTCCTGACAAATTGCCAGGTCCGCCTGCGGCAGAATCGCGGCGATCCGATCCGGATTGCGATGAAATCGGATGTGGTGATGACTGTCGCGCACCTGTTGCTGAAACGGCCCCGGATCAGCACTTTCACGTCCAACGAATAAATCCAGGCTGAGGCAGACGGAGTCAAGCTGGTTCAGCGCCGCCAGCACGCCGCTGGCTGCAGCGGTCCCGTTCGTGCCACCGAACAAGGCTAACAGACGGCGGACTTGTTTCGGCTGGCGTCTGGTATCGACTTTTTCCTCGCTCGCGGTGCTCAGCAACGCGAATTCGGTACCTCGGACGGTATCGATTTCCAGTTGCCTTGGCGACACGGCGTCGTCGGCATGTTCAGGCAAGTGCGTCGTCCGATCGCCATGGACGCCGTTTCCTTCATCCGCGTCGATATTCAGGACGCGTATCCCCTTTCCCAGACCTTGCTCGAAGCGGCGGGGCGACGCAAACCCTGGGCCGTCGATTACCAGCCATGCGGGAGGCGGTTCGTTTTCCAGAATCGTCCAATCAAATGGCTTCGATTCCATTGCAGCGCTGGCTGGAAATTCGTGCAGGGCAATACCGAGTTGTTTTACGCGGCGCCGCAATGTCCCGGGCAGTTGCCGACAGACCAGTTCGACGGTACCTCCCAGGCGAGCCCAGGAGCTGGCCAGAGTCAGGCAACGATTCAGGCGTCGTGTCCCGATGGCGGGTCCGACGTCCGCATACATCAACATCTTGCCAGGGAATTCGTTCATCATTCCTGCCAGGAAATTGCGATAGGATGTGGATAACGACGGGCAGTTCGGGGGCAGGAAACCGCAAGATGCCAGCGGGCACAAGTGAAAAAGCTACGAATTCGCGAACAGAACATCCTTGTTCTCCGGAGTCGGAATTGGCCCGTAGGCTATCCCAACGCCCGCATTACAACAAGACGAGCTTTGCCGCCGCCTTGCGGCTGAATTGATAGCAGAATTGCAAGCCGTATTCGTGTTGAATGACAGCATTTGCGTTCGTTGGCGTTCCACCAAATAGCTGGTGAATATCCCAGCTTTCCAACCTGTTCCTGCCCCTGTTCTGCGTCGACTGATATGGCCGCCATTGATTTTGATTGCCATCCGGGAGTGTAGCTGATTTTTCAATCTGCGTCGCGGACGTGATAGGGATTGCCAGTCTCAGTAAGTGCGTTTCGTGATTCTCGATTTGTATTTTGACAGCCGAATTTTTCCGGTCCGGCGGCGAGGGTCCGTCGGCCATGTACGCAGCCCGAAATCGATCGCTTACTGGACGGGGTTTGATCCGAGGGCGTGGTATTTTGAAAATCATAATGTGCTAAACTGAAGTCGCCTTGTAACGCGCGTCAGGACGCCATGCTGTTCGGTGTGGCGCGTGCGTTGATTGTCGTATGAAGAAAGTCGCGTAAACGATCGTTATCGGTAACCGCTGCTGGCTCAAGAGACCGAGGGCTCGGGATCGCAATTGTTGAAAAAAGACATCCATGATCGTCATGCGACGTGGCGAGCGCTGTATCCTTTTGCGTCGAACTTCGTCCAACTGGATGGCGTTCGCATGCATTACATTGATGAAGGCGTTGGCCCGCCCGTCGTGATGGTTCATGGCAACCCAACCTGGTCATTCTACTATCGAAGTTTGATCCAGAGCCTGCGAACGCAGTTCCGGGCGATTGCGGTCGACCATGTTGGTTGTGGTCTCAGCGACAAACCGGTGGCATATGACTATCGTTTGCGTCAACATATCGACAACCTGGTGAACTTGATCGACGTCAACCAACTGACCAACGCGACGTTGATCGCCCACGACTGGGGCGGCGCGATCGGGCTGGGTACGGTATTGAAGCGGCCGGACGTTTTCGCGCGGATTGTCTTGCTGAACACGGGGGCGTTCCCACCTCCCTATATCCCCTTTCGGATTCGAGTCTGCCGTTGGCCGGTAGTCGGCCGACTCGGCGTTCAGGGTTTGAATCTGTTTGCCCGCGCCGCCACGGTGATGGCCACGGAACAGGCGGGCGGCTTAACCAGTGACGTCGCGGCCGGACTGTTGTCGCCTTACGATTCGTGGAACCACCGGACCGCCATCTACCAGTTCGTGCGAGACATACCGGCCAGCACCTCTCATCCAACGTGGTCGCTATTACAGGAAATTGAAGACGGTTTACCCACCTTGAATGGATTGCCGATTCAGTTGATTTGGGGCATGAAAGACTGGTGTTTTCGACCGGAATGCCTGGAGCGGTTCGTGCGGCATTGGCCGGATGCCGAGGTGCTTCGCCTGGCAGCTGCCGGGCACTACGTGCTGGAAGATGCTCCCGGTAAGGTTGTCACAGCGGTCATGGATTTCCTGCGAAGAACCGCATGAATGTCACAAAAACAGGATCGGTAACATTCTCCCTTGGTAGAATTGCGTCGCTCGCCTGTCTGCTGGAGGTGATGGCCAGCAAGCCGGGAAACGTCCATCGCGGTGCCGATTTCGAGGACCTGTCGTTGAACGATTTTGTTGTCAGTGCCGAGATTCTCGGTCAGACGATTGATAGCCGCAAATCGGATTCGGTGGGCAAGTTGATTCGGGAAACCGTCCAATCGACCAGGACCATTGTGGGCACCAACACTAATCTCGGGATCGCCCTGCTGGTGTGTCCCCTGGTGATGGTAGCCGCCGGCGACGATCTGATCCCTTCCGCGGTACAACGGCAGCTGAAACGACTGACGTCGGACGACGCGCGCCAGGTTTACGAAGCGATTCGTATTGCCCAACCGGGGGGGCTGGGAACGTCCCCTCAGATGGACGTCGCCGACACACCGCCGGAAGATCTGTTGATGGCCATGCAGCATGCCAGTGAACGGGATCTGGTGGCCCAGCAATACACGAATAATTTTGAACAGATTTTCCAGGAAGTTGTCCCACTGCTGGTTGCCGGGCAGACGCAGTTTGGCAATCTCGGAGATGGAATCATCTACGCCCACGTCTCCCTGTTGGCGCGATATGGCGACAGTCTGATTGAACGCAAATGCGGACTTGCGACGTCGGAAACGGCCAGAACGCTGGCCAGAAAAGCACTACAACAATTGCTGGAAGGACCCCGCGAAGCGTGGTACGAAGCGCTCGCCGATCTCGATTTCTGGATGCGTAGCGATGGTCATCGACGCAACCCCGGAACGACCGCGGACTTGATTACGGCCGGCATTTTCGTGGGTCTGGTTAACGAAAAAATCTCACCCCCGTTTGTTTGATCCATGGCAGAAGAATCGTTTCGCGTTGTGGTACAGAAGGAGCAGCTAACATTCAGCGCAGCGCATTTTATTACGTTTGGAAACAATATCTGCGAGCGTTTGCACGGTCACAACTACGGAGTGCGGTGCGAGGTCTCTGGTCCATTAAACGAACATGGATACGTAGTGGACTTTATCGCGCTGCGGGATCGGTTGGCGGAGATTGCCTTGACCATGGACCATCGCGTGCTGCTGCCGACCCAGCATCCGTCGATCAAAGTACGGATGGACGACGGCGAAGTTACGGCAAGATTTGAGGAGCGTCGCTGGGTATTTCCCGCAGCGGATTGCCTGTTATTACCTGTCCGCAATACGACGGCGGAATTGCTGGCCGAATACGTTGCGGATCAGTTGATCGAAAATTTGGATAGCTGGGGTCAGCCGACGGTCGAGAAAATTCGGGTCGGTATTGATGAGAATCAGGGGCAGTGGGGCGAGTGCACGATCGCCTTGCCTCGTTGATGCGTCCCAGCCCTACTGCATGACGGGAATTGCCGATAAACAATGGTATCCACGATCGTGGATGGCGACATGCTGAGAAGAGAAATTCAGTGGGGCGGCTTGGGCGCTGCAGGGCCGGTGAAGTCGCTCCGGTGTTTGACGTGGCTACGCGCATTTTAAAAATTGTTTTGCACGACCATACAAGCTCGTCGCGCAAGCAAGTGCATCCTTCGACTGGATCTGTCGGTAGCCCGTGGCTGTTGCATCGGGCTGCTACCATGAACATGAATTCTGAAAAAGGGCTAGGCGGCCTGTCGGATCGGGATCGTCGACCGTGGATCGTCTGGCTGTTGTGAATCGCGCCGCGGGAACTTTCGGCCGGCGATACTCTCCGCCAAAGAAATGATGTCTTCGGCATATTGATCGAATCGAAACTCGGTTTGAACCCGGTCCAGTGATTTGTATCGCATGGCATCCGCCATGGACGGATTGCGAGCCAGGCTGCAGATCAGGCTGGACGCCAATTCGATATCGGCGTACGGCACGACCAGGCCTCCCCCGTTGGACAGGGCGTCGCTGGCTCCCCCCGATTCTTCGAAGGTCATAACGGGCAGTCCGGATGCCATCGCTTCGTGCACGACGCAGGGAAATGGATCGACTCGCGAGGTCAGCAGGAACATGTCGGATCCGACAAAATAGGGCTCGACGTTCTCACGTTCGCCGATGAAGTGAACGTTGGCTGCCGTCCCGGAATTACGAAGATCGATTTGCACGTAATAAAAAGCCGAATGAGGCCAGCGTGGCCCATCACCCACCCAGACGAAATGGATCGGCCGGTCCCGCTTGTCTTTCTTCAGAACTTTCCGGGCAATCGCCGCGAAGTGATCGATTCCTTTCCGCAGATCCAACGTACCACAACCGAGTACGATATAGGCATCGTCGGGCAGATTCAATTCCATCCGAATCTGCCGCCGGGACGCTTCGCGATCGAGGCCACTGCCAAACTCGGGATCCAGCAGACCCTGGGGCAGGACCAGATCCTTGCCAAATGGAATGGCCAGTTTTTGATGTGACGCGTCACGCACGGCCTGGACGGGAAAGACGATTTTGGTCGCGTATTCGTAAATCAAACGGTAGTCGGTGTCCGAGTAGGAACAGGGCAGTTCATGCAGCAGCGCCACCACGGGAACACCATGGACGGCCAGTTGTTCTGCGACAAATCGTGACTCCATGCTGTTGCATAGCGCCACGGTCGGGCGTGGTTTACGTCTCTGATGGATGATGTTGCGGATCCGCTTCTGTAATTCGGTCGACCGCTGCCGCGGTAAGTACAGGTGATGGACCTTGGAATAGCACTTGAAGTCGCCCAGTATTTGACCATCTTCATGCAGGATCGTTTCGCAATCGGCATCACACAGGTATTGGAAGTGTTTCAGCAGATTCAGGATGATTTTGGGTGCGCCCGTACGCGTTGCTTCGTGCGACACAAACAGCACGCGTGGTTTGTTGGAAGCTTGCGGCGGAGAAATTGAAGTTTTCTTTCCGAAGATCTTCATCTGGTGATCCGTGCGGAGGTTTCAGATTGCAAGGCGATTCAATTCGCGGCGGAAGGTAGCAGGTTCCGTGGCAGGAAAAAAGATCAGCCGTCTCGTTTCAAGCGGACTTCGCAAAAAGAAACTGAAAATGTTCTGACTCATTACGGGCGTTATTTACCGTGTCATCGTGGACGATTTTTCCGTGCTCCATGACCACGACCCGATCCGCCAGTTTCAGCGACGAACCGCGGTGCGTAACGATGAAGGTTGTCCGATTCTGGATGAACGAGCGCAGGGAATCATGTATCAGGCTCTCGGTCTGACCGTCCATCTGGCTGGTGGCTTCGTCCAATATCAGAATGCGAGGGTCAGCCAGGATCGCTCGGGCCAACGCGACTCGCTGCCGCTGGCCAGCGGATAATTGCGTACCGTTGTCGCCGATGTGCGTGTCAAAACCGTGTTCCAACTTGGGCAGAAAATCGGTGACGCGAGCCAGTTCCGCGGCCTTGCGGATTTCATCTTCGGTCGCTGTCCGCGAACCGTAGGCGATATTCTCCCAGACGGTGCCGCGAAACAGGACCGACTGTTGCGTGACCCAGGCGATTTGTCGTCGCAACCGCTTGGGATTCATTCTTCGAATATCGCAGCCGTCCAGCAACACCGCACCCGATTTTGCATCGTAAAACCGTGCCACCAGATTCATGAGCGTCGACTTACCCGAACCATTGCCGCCGACAATGGCCAGGGTCTGTCCGAAAGGTACACTCAGATGGACGTCCTGCAAAACGGGTTGTTTCTGATTGTAGAAGAACGACACATTTTGAAATTCAATACTCTCGCAGTGATTCGGTACGGGGATCGGATGATCCGGCGTCTTGATGGTTGGGGCGGTGTCGTAGCAATTCAGCAGGTTTTCGCAGGCCGTGCCACCGCGGACCAGAACATTCACAATTTCACTCATTTTTCTGGCCGGATCACTGGCGCCGGCCAGCATGGTGTAGAACAGGACCAGCATGCTCGGTTTCAAGGGACGATCCAGAATCTGGAATCCGAACAGCGTCGTCGTTTGATTCAATACCAGGTACGATCCGGCCAGAATCGACAGGGCAATGGCGATGATGCCCAGGATTTCCGTGATCGGGCGAAGCAGTGAATCGTACAACGAGATCCGCATGGACATCCGGTACATGACTCCGGCATTGTGTTTGAATCGTTTCCGTTCCGTGCTCTCTCGATTGAACATCCGCACGGTTTTCAGCCAACTCAGGGTTTCAATCAGGGTTTGAAAGACTTCGGCAATCCCACCCAATTCCGTTTGCACCGATTTCTTCATTCGACGGGAAATGCTGCTGATCAGGATCGCTCCTGCCGGGACAACCACCAGCGAAATCATCAGCAGGGGCAGCGAGATCATCGCCGCACCAATCAGGCAAGTGATCATCTTGAACGGCTCTCGCAGAGATTTGCCGTAAAGCACTCTCAATCCACCGCTGACCATGTTCATGTTGTTTGAAAGATGGGTCATCATCATCGCGGTCCCCATCTGATCGATCCTGGACTGATCCAGTTCGAGCGCTTTCAAATAGTAAATCCGCCGCATGTCCCAGACCGTCCGATTGGCAACCCGGGCGACCAGAATGGCACTCAATACCAGCAGAATCCCTTTCAGGATCGAGGTCCCCAACAGCCAGATCATGGCCACGACCAGTGTGTTGAAGGGCTTGTTCGGTGCATACCGATCGATCAGCGGCTTCATCCATAAGTAGCGCTGAAGAGCCCTCGCTTCCGCTTCTCGCCGGGAGGACTTCAGATCAATCTGCTTCTGCAATTCGTCCCGTTCCGACTGGACATTGGCCAGATTTTGCTGTGCTTGCAGCTCGGCAATCTGTTCGTCGAACTGCCGTTGTTCCGACTCCGCATCCTGGATTTCTTTCGCGACCCAGATTTGGGCGGTTTCGCCCTCCAGGACGATCTTGACGACCGGGAATACCGTCGTGATGCTGGCACCCCATAGCAGCGCGATGCCCAGCGATGCCAATACGGAACCCAGAATGGTCCATTTGTATTTCAGCGACAACCAGATTGCGTGTTTGAATTTTGCCATGCCAGTTTACATGCAGCCCCTTGCCATAGCCTATGGACTGCATCCGATTTGGATCACGTTGCTTTCACGACCCGGAGGCCGGGTCCAGGTTGAAGGCGAGGATGTTCCTGTCATTGCGGACTGTCGTCAATAACAATTCGAAAATTGTCTGATCGCGAAGGCGTTCCCGATCCGAGACACAACGCTTGCCCCAATTATCGTGGCGTTGCAGGCAGCTGGGAGACGGCGGAATCCGCATGCATGCAGTCGGATTCTTGTGCCAGCAGGAATCAGACAAGTTGCGTTAACCGATACGCAGCGACGATTCGATCTGGACCACGGCGTCTCGAGCAGGATACCGGGCGTGAGGAAGGTCTAACGGTTCGTTGTCCACGACCCAGGAGGAGACTTTCTTGTGGGCCGCGATTACCGTGCTGTGACTGCGGCCAAAGTACTCGCCAATTTCCGAGTAGGCGTTGGGCGTGTATTTGCGAGCCAGGTACATTGCCAGCATGCGAGCCGTACAGATTCGCTTGTGCCGGCTATTGGATTTCAATTCGACCGGCTTGACGCCGCAGAATTCGCAGACCACTTTTTCAATGCTGCCTAGCGAAGTGATGTTGCCGTTGATCGAAAACAGATCCGTCAGTGCCTGCCGAGCCAATTCCAGGTCGACTTGCTTGTTCAGGGCTATCGAAATCGCATGAATCCGGTTGATGGCACCTGAGAGTCGGCGGACGTCACGGGCCAGATTATGACTGATCAATTCAACCACATCGTTTGGCAACTTGACGTTTCTTTGCCGGCACATTTCCCGAACGATCTTTGCCCGGCCCGCCGCGTCGGGGTAATTCAACGGGCAAACCAGTCCTGACATCATTCGGGCCGTCAGATCGCTTCCCAGTTTTCCCAGGTCAATTGGCGGCCGATCGGATGTCAGAATGACCTGTTTTCCGTGCCGCGAAAGATTGTCGATCGTGTGTTGGAATTCGGCCAAAGTGGCATTCTTGCCTGCAAAAAAATGAACATCGTCAACCGCCAGGACATCCAGGTCGCGATACTTCCTTCGAAAAACCGGTAGTCCCGTCCCTCGCAGGGCTTGAACGAAATTGGCCGTGAATTGTTCGGCGGAAAGGAACACGCAGCGGCTTTTCTTGTGTTTTCGTCGCGCATCGACCACCAGGCTTTCCAGCAAATGCGTCTTCCCGCTGCCGGCTGGACCATACAGTACGATCGGAGAAATCTGGCCCAGTTGCTGAAACATCTGCATGATACCAGCCTGTGCCAAGCGATTGGTTTCACCAAACCAGAAGGAATCGACGCCCCGTTTGGGCCGATCGCGATGGCTGTCAGCATTTTGATTCGCCGGTTTTGACGGGCTGGGCGTAATGCTGCCAGCCCCTGTGAGACGGTATCCGGTATCCACCCTCGATCGAAAACCCTGTTTCGTTTCGACCACGGTGGAAGGTGCCGACGCCAGGTGATAGTCGATCGGTACGGATGGTCCCAACGTATCGTCGACCGCCTGGCGAATGACCCGGGCGTAACGATTCTGTAAGCGGCTCAAATGGAACTCATTGTCAGCCCGAATCTGCACCCGTTGTGGTTTGACGACGATCGAACGCCCTTGGTCAAACCACATCTCGATAATGGTGGGTTCCAGAGATTGCGACAACAATCGAAGAATGCGTCCATGATGCCGGGAATCGCTCGTTCGGTTGTCTTCCGTATGCTGCAAAACGAGCCTGTCCCTGTTTGCCGACGACACTTCCAAGTATCTCCTTCGCGGCCACCAAAGCCAAGGCACTATGTTTCCCATAGTGCCCAGCCTCCCTGTCGCCGAGTCCTCATCTCTTCAATTCAAAACCGCATTTCAAGACATACGGTTAAGGAATCTAAATGCAGGAACGAGATTCTATGGACGCTGAGCAAGACTGTCAAACCTGTCAGCGGAAAAAAGGCAAAGATTAGTTTGCACCGCAGATTCACAGGTGGATTCGTGACGTTTGCGGAATCAAAAAAAACTTTTCTTCTTGGCGAAGCAATTGTTGCTGGTGGATAAGTTGTCGAGCAGCGTCGCGTGGATGATATTCACCAACGACCAATCCCCCAAGGCGGAAGGATGTTCTTTTTGCCAACGGGATGTCGCTGGAAACAACGGCATTAACGGGCACTGGAAAGGGTCAGGGCAGCGACTTCATTACTGATCTGAAGCGAGCCATTGGGGTTGTTGATTTCCAGTAGAATAGCGACCTGCTGAGTCGGATTGGATGCCTGGATGACCGTCGGATACTGTAATAGCAGGACTCCCGTTTTTTTGCGGCGGCTGCCGGCAACATACAGGCCCGCGGCGGACGTTGGTTGTTTACGGAATTGAAATCGGGAGGTCACAAAATTTACCAGGACGTCAGGATTGCCGGACCAGCCTCGGAAAGTGATTTTCTGAACCCTCTGATTGGAATCAAAGTAATACGTGAGTGATCCGAATAGATCGTTGGTGTTTACCCCGGTCACCAATGGCACGCGAAGTCCCGATAGATCCGATTCCCCTGTGCGAAACGAGGCCCGATCCCATCGTTGTTTGACCCAGTCGGGATTGACGTCGAACCGAAAGATTTCCGCCAGATTGGTAACGGGCATGAATTCCAGGGGAATGGCCGCAAAGTTGGGTCCATAAGCATTACCCGGAAGTATCACGGAATGATTGACGGCCGCGGGGGGGGGCGATGTTGGGTAATTCAGCGCCGGATTGAAGTCGTTGTAGTAATCGGGCCCCCGGGCGGGAACGGTGGTTACGGAATCGGCCAGTCCGCCGGGCGACAGATTGGGAGCCGTTTGCCCGCGGACGGGAATGCCCACCAGGCTGCCGTTGGCGTAACCTGAGTTTTCAACGGTATTCAGATTTTTCCACGAATCGCTGAAATAGATTGCCGGACCAAAAGCGGCAGCGGCAAGGATGACAACAAACAGAACGTGCCTGTTGAACATGTTGGTTCCTGAATAAGTACAGCGTGATACTCCCTCCGTATCGGTCGACCAACGTGCACAGACGAGGCCAATCCGGTTACGACAGAACTTTCGTCGTGATCGTGTCCCTTCGATTCGGTCATGCAGAAGCTGATTGCGGTAGCGGTGTTTACGGATTCCATGCCACGATCGACTGTGGCTATGGGATAAACTGAAATTGACTCGTGAAGTATGCGGATATTAGGGATCGCTGTGGTCGACGTGTTATCCAAACTGGCGGCGAGTCGCTCTAACCGAAATGTTCATCCAGCCATTTGGAATCGATACCCATGATCGCTGCCACATATTCCTTATCGTCGGCATAGTCCGGGCGTTGCGCATTGCATTGGTAACCCGTGGCGATCAGCTGTACTTCCGCTGCCTCGAGGGGCATCTTCCGTCGAAGCTGACGTAGAAAATGGATGAAATCCGAATCCTGCAGCGCCCGTTCCATCGAGGACCAGTGGCGGAGCTTATGTCCATGATTATTCTGCAGAATCACTTTTCGGCAGAATTCCGCCACCGCTGGCGTCTGATTCAGTGCCGCACAACAGGCAGCGATCACCAACGATCGATCCCGATCGGCGATCGGCAGCCGGTCTTTGAATCCGTTGGCCAACCGCAGAGAGAGGATTAATTCCGCCAGCAGTCCATTTTCGGAACGAGCGTGGTAGGGAACATCCGTTGAGATGCGAAGATGCCGTGTTTACGGCTCGAAATCTGCCTGCCTGCCAGTAAGATTTTCATGATCCATCGACAGGAATAATCTGAATGACGTCAGACGCATTGGCAGACTTCCGTTGGCTGTTGTCCGACGAGGCAGAACTTCTATTAAAACGGACGCAACAGGGCTTGTCGACGGGCATTTCCGTGCTGTCGCTGGCCACCAGATTACGTAAGTCGATTTCGCCCCAGCGGTCGGCCATGGTGTTGGAGCTCTGCCAGTTGCGATTTCGCGGCCGTCAAAAATTTACCGCTGCTGACCAGCTGTTCTTTACGCGACCGGCGCTGGAAATGGCGACCGATGAAACCATTGCCGCGTTCAAGGCTCAACGATTTGCTGGTTGCCGGAAAATCTGCGACATCTGTTGTTCGATCGGCGGCGATTTGATGGCCCTTTCCCAGTTATCCAGCTCGGCAACCGTGACTGGATTCGATTTGGATCCGTTGGCCGTCTTATACGCCCAGGCCAATTTGACGGCCATCGGTTCCGCCGAAGCCAAAGTCATTCGCGCTTCCTTCGAGGAAATTGATGGCGACGATTTTGACGCCGTTCATATCGATCCCGAACGGCGAAGAGGATCCCGCGCGGTCCGCGGCGAATCTTTTTCACCACCGCTGGCCGATGTACTGGAAAAGACTGGCGAGTGCCCGGCGATGGCGTTGAAAGTGGCGCCCGCGACCGTTTTGTCGGACCATCCGCTTGAGAACACCGAATGCCAGTGGATTGGCCATCGCCGTGAGTGCAAACAGCAAGTGTTGTGGACCGGGTCATTGGTACGGCACCCCGGCTGCCGCGTGGCCACCAGGTTGGGGAAATCGGGAAGCGTTACCGAGTTTTTCTGTCAAGAAGATCAGGTCGAGCAGCCGGTGCCTGTTGCCAGTCGAATGGGCGATTATCTGTATGAACCGCACAACGTGGTGCTGGCCGCCTCCCTGGCCAATGCCTTGTCGGTCCAATGCAATCTGTCCCGGTTGGCTCCTCATATCGTCTATTTCACCGGCGACCAGGTGGTCCACAACAGACTGTTATCCCGCTTCAAGGTACTCGATGTCCTGCCCGGCAATATCAGGAAAGTGGCGGAGGCCACCAAGGCATTGGATATCGGTGAACTGGAGGTCAAGAAGAGAGGTGTGCCGGAGTATGTTGCGGAACAATACAAACGACTCAAATTGTCTGGCACAATCCGTGCGACCCTGTTATTGACTGAATTCAATCGGAAGCTGTCTGCGATCCTGGCCCTGCGGGAAACCGGAGTTTGACGCGCCCTTGCCAGTTGCCGCGTTCAGCCCTGCTGCAAAAATCGCGCGACCGGTAGGCAGCGGGAACCTGGTTCAAACAAATCGCCGCCATCGGACTGCACTACATTAAAGTTGGCCACGCTGCCGATTTGAATCGTCCCCTGTTCGTTGTCCAGGCCCAGCGCGATCGCTCCGGCTCGTGTGCCCATACTCAAAATGGCGTCGCTCTCAAGCTGCGGAAAATCGTTGGCAATCAACCTCAATTCTTCAAACAAGTGCAAGTCTGGATTGGAAGCCCGCGAATCGGTACCGACCGCCACCTGGATGCCAGCGTCCAGCAGCGCCAGTAAGGGATAGGGTGCGTGACGAAAGTACTGATGTGTTCGAGGGCAAAAAACAACTGACATGTTCTCTGCGTGATCCGCCAGGTAGGCGATATCGTTGTCCGCCAGATAATTTCCGTGGACGATCAGCGCACGATGTGCCCGGGACAACATCTTCAAGTAGTCCAGTACTTGCGTTCCAGGCGTATAGGAATCAGGGAACCAGGCGTTTAGTTCCACCAGCAATTCAACGAACGGACCTGTTTGATCGCTGAGCAACTGCAGTTCCTCGGGGGTCTCCGCCAGATGCATCGCCAACGGGCAACGGGTATGTTGCGACTGTTGAATCAAACGTTCCATGAGCCGCGGGTGTACGGAATACGGTGCGTGTGGGCTGATCCCGGGAACAAGACCGCCCGTCGATGAGAACGCACGCAGCCAGTTGGCCGCAGATTGGGCCGTCGCCTCCACCCGCTCCGCGTCACGGCCCAGACTTTCCAGAAAGACCGTGATCTGATCTCCCTGACCGTAGTCCTTTGCAGCAATCGGCAGAGTTGCTATCTCCCCCAAGGCGATGACGCCACTCTCGCGCGATTCTACGATTCCCGAGGCGATGGCCCGGGCCTTCGATTGTGCGTGTTTCCCCAACGCGGTGCGACAGGAAACAACCTCCTTGATCCACTGAGTAAAAGGGATGCCCGGTTCGCCCAGAGGCTGCTGAAGCAGGCTGAATTCCAGATGGGTATGGGCGTTGACCAGTCCCGGGATAATGGCGACTGGCCCGAGGTCGATTGTCTGATCGCTGGGCGTACTCGAGTGACCCAGATCGGTGACCAGGCCGTCGACTACTTGGACAAAGCCGTTCTCGATTGGCGGTCGATCGACGCAGTAGATCCGCCTGACCTGCAGGCGGAAATTACCCCGCATGGTGATTTCCATCTGACTCCGACTCAGCCGCAATGGCAGCCACGATCTCCGACGGCACTCCGATATCGATCACGTGAACCTCACCCAGAAAATCCGCAGCCGACGCTTGTCGAAATCCGATTTTGGGCGTCACCAGGGTACAAGTCACATTCGCCCGCAGCGTAGGCTCTCCCGCCTGGCCCGTTTCGCAGTCCAGTCCAGATGGAATATCGACCGCCAGTCTTCGGGCCTGGCTCTGGTTCATCAGGCGAATCAAGCGATCCATCGGCGGTCGCGGATTCCCGGTGGCCCCGGTACCCAGTAACGCGTCGACGATCCAGTCCGTTGGTTGTCCATCGACGTTGTCCAGTTCCTGCCCAAGGGATGGATCGTCCCAGCGATCAAGACATTCAATCGTTGGCAGATTCAAGGTTCGCAGGCGCTGGAAGTTGGTCCTGGCGTCGCCAGTGAACCCGTCCGGCGGGCAACACATGATGATCTTCACGGGAACACCGGCTTCGAACAGCTGTCGTGCGATGACCAATCCGTCCCCCGCATTATTGCCCGCACCGGTGCAAATCGTGGCGGATTGCACGTCATTTTCCAGCAACAGCTGAACGCATCCTCGGCCGGCATGTTCCATCAACGTCAGGCCTTCCATGCCCGCCGCCATCGCTTGCTCGTCGACACGCCGACTCTGGGCCCGCGTCAAGTAAATCTCAGCTGGGTTCATGTGCTTGCCCAATCCAATGAAATGAAAACGGATGCGAGATCGGTACAGTATAAGAAAAGGCCGCAGGAAATTCCTGCGGCCCAGGAGCCAATCGCTCTCAAAACTATTGATTCCAAAGAAGTCGTTTATTGGGTGAGTGTGCCGACAGCGGTGTAAAACAGGCCGGCGGTAACTGCCCCTCGCAGGCTGATTGGAACCGGATCGCTCAGCCAGGGAGCACAGTTGCCGGGCCGGTAGAAGCCCAGGGCATACTGGCATTGGTTGGGTGGATTGACTCCCCAGTTGTACGGCCAGAAAACCAGTCGGGTAAAGAAGTGGCCGGTCGACATGATGGGTTGCAAGATGGGGCCATGAGAATGGCCGTAGCGTTCCAGCTGGCGGTTCTCAAAGTAAAGTGGTTTGTGGCATAGTGCGGACGCGTGCCAGGTCGCAGTTTGACTGGCCCAGAAGCGACCCTGGAATTCCGAATACCCCAGACCACACTCGGTGGGCAGTCCCCAGTATTCGGAGATCGCGGCCCAATCGGCATCGGAAAGCCTGGCGTAGGGCAGTCTGACTTGCCCATTGCCGGTATCGATCACCACATAACCCTGTCGAATATCGCTGATCCGACCCTCCGTCAATCGTTGCCCGGATGCATCTCGCCAGACGCGAAATTCATTGTCTCCAAACAAATCGGTATTGGCCGGCGGACTCATGTCGAGGGCGATTTCATTAATCGGCTGGTTCAGCAGCGTTTCCCGGAAATACTCACAGGATTTTTCCAATGGATTCTTGTTTTCATCCTGCAATTCATCGACCAGCGACAGGTCAAGTTGCATTTCGTCGTCGCGTGAGACCATCGTGGGTTCCTGACGGCGGCGTAGATTGGTTCTCAGCACGTTCTCCGATGTTGGCTCGTGCAATTCGACAGGAAATGAGTCATCCAGTTTACCGGGTCCCCGGCCGGCACCGTCCATGTTGTCCCCGGACAGTAACTTGGGTTCCCCCCGGCTTCCATCCTCACGATTCTTCAAGACGGAAATCGGTCGGGCGTCTCCGAAGTCCTCAAACGGTGAATGGTCCATCGCCGTGCGGTCGGTTGGGGTTAACGCGGAATCGGCTTCGCTGAACCGCAACTCGGGCTGGAAATCATCCACCTGCCCGGAAATCTCATCGCCGAAATTCTGTTCTGATGAATCCAGTGGGAGGAAGGCGTCATCGATGACCAGCTCGTCCCTTTCGGCTTGCTGCAACCCGGTCGGCCGCAGTTGCCGGTTAGCAAACGCCGGATCTTCCAGCTGTGCAGGAATCCGAGACGGCTGGGAATTGAATGCAGCCTCCGGAGCTTGAGCCACGTCGTTTGCATTACTGTATTCGCGGCCCGGTACTTGTGAGCTTGCCGCCTGGATGGACCTGGCCGCAGGAACGCGGGCAGCAAAGTCGTTTTGCGGTTGTGCTGGTTGGGTTCGTGGTACACGACGGGGTTGGCCTGGTCCTGGCTGCTGTTGAAAGCGAGTGGACGCGATGCGGTTCAGCGGATTGCGGGCCAGGCCGTTTGCCTGGTTCGCAAGACGAGTACCGAACAAAGCGAATCGCTGGCCGGGTGTTGAGAGCCCTCGCATTCCATTGGGTGGTTGAGCAACGGGTCGCTGGTTCGCTTGCGCCGTATTCCATTGATTGGACGTCGCTTGCCTGGTCCTGGATTGGGCTGGTACGGCTCGTCTGGCGACGGGCTGCCGGTTGCCGCCCATCCAGTTCGAAATCTTGTCCTGCAACCCCGGTCGACGCACGGGCGCTCCGTCTGCCACAAAGGAAGGCTGTTGCGTCGACCGACTGGCGGGCGTCGAATGATTTGACGCCGGTTCCGGCAAATCGGTGATGTTGGCCCGGTGGCCGGCCGACATTTGATCGCTGAAGATGTATTGAGTCGAATTCGATTTGCCGTTCAGAGATTCCGGCAGACCAGGATCATGGACCGGCGTACGAGGTGGAATATGAACCGGCGGAGCGAATTCCCGGGTTCGAAAATCGGGAGTCGGCTGTTCCTGCGCGATTCCGCATTGAGCCACCAGCATCAATAGGCTCGCCATCACGATGGTCCGAACCTTGACCACCGCGAATGTTGAATCAACTTGATTCGCCTTGTATTTCCGGACTGTAATTGGGCGCTTCCTGCGTAATGGCGATATCATGGGGATGACTCTCTTTAACACTGGCCGCGGATACCTGGATAAATTGCGCTTCCGTCCGCAGATTTTCAATCGTTCTTGCACCGCAGTAACCCATTCCCGCTCGCAGCCCGCCCACCAGTTGGTAGGCAAAATCGCTGAGCGGTCCCTTGAAGGGAACGCGTCCTTCGACGCCTTCGGGAACCAGTTTGCCGGGTGATGAATCGGATTGGCGATACCTTTCACTTGATCCCTGGTTCATGGCACCAATGGAACCCATACCGCGGTAAACCTTGAAGGTTCGTCCCTGATACAGGATCGTCTGGCCGGGACTCTCCGCCAAACCGGCGAATAATCCTCCGATCATGACCGAATGTGCTCCGGCAGCGATCGCTTTGGTGATGTCGCCCGAATACCGCACACCGCCATCGGCGATGATCGTTACTCCGCATTCATCCGCCACTTTCGCCGCATCGTGAATCGCCGTGATCTGCGGCACGCCAATGCCACTGACAACGCGAGTCGTACAGATCGAACCTGGACCAATGCCCACCTTGACGGCATCCGCACCAGCGTCGATCAGTGATTTACATCCATCCGCCGTTGCGACATTGCCGGCGACAATGTCGATGTCCCATCGGTTCTTCAGTTGTCCGATGGTCTCGACCACGTTCCGCGAATGGCCATGGGCGCTGTCGACGATCAAGACGTCCACGTCCTTGGAAATCAGGCTTTCTGCCCGTTCCAGGTCATAAACCCCAATCGCGGCACCGACTCGAAGTCGCCCCTGCTTGTCCTTGCAAGCATTGGGAAACCTCTTCATCATGTCGATGTCTTTGATCGTTATCAGGCCCCTCAGTTTGTTATCTTCGTCAACCAGTAAAAGTTTCTCCACCTTTTTAGCCGTTAAAATTTTCTCAGCTTGCTCAAGCGTTACATTGCCCCGCGCCGTAACCAGCCCGTCGGCCGTCATGACTTCGGAAATGCGTGTGTCGGACGTTTCCAGGAACCGCAGATCGCGGCGGGTCAGGATGCCCGCTCAGCGTGCCATCGGCATGCACGATTGGGACACCGGAGACGTTATGCTGTTCCATCAGCTCCCGGGCCTTTCCCACGGCGGCGCTGGGGGGCAGAGTGACCGGATCGGTGATGATCCCGTTGGCACTCCGTTTGACCTTGTAGACCTCTTCCGTCTGTTCGGCCACGGACATGTTCTTGTGGATCACGCCCAGTCCACCGACCTTGGCCAACGCAATGGCCAGTTCGCTTTCGGTGACCGTGTCCATCGGGGCGCTGAGCAGGGGAACATTCAGTCGAATTTGAGAAGTCAATCGGGTCGATACGTCAATTTCCGATGGCACAATTTCGCTGTAGGCCGGTTGCACCAGCACATCATCGAAGGTGATTCCCGTTGTGAGTACTTTGTTTTTCATGTGGACGCCGTGGAAAACGAAATTTTTTCCGCATTATGCAATCGCTACGCCTTACTGACAATCGGACCGGCATGTTGCCGTAACACATCATTCAGCCAACCTGTTGTATCGTGTGAAATTTTTCCGAATCGGGACCAATCGTGAACTACAGTTTCCATGGGACCTGGTACAACCCGGTTTGATTGACTCCTTGATTGAATAAACACCACTGATACGGGTAGCCACCACCATGCTGAACGTAAACGACGCAACCGTTCGACCTGAGATTCAAAACCTGGTGCAGGAAATCCTGCTGGAAAATTCCCGATACAAGCGTGAATTGCGTTCGTTTCACCGCGAGGTACTGGTCTGCCCCGTCGTACTGCGTGTCAACGGAGACGACGAAGAACAGCATTGCGTGTCGCGGAATATTTCGACGGCCGGTATTTCGATTATCAGCTCCTGTGAGTTTCTCGAGCATCAGCGCGGAGCACTGGAGATTTACCGCTTGACCGATGTGCCGTCATCGGAAATCCTGGCCGAATGCCGGTGGTGCAAACCATTTGGTCCAGCCTACTGGATGTCAGGTTGGCAATTCGTACATTTGCTCTCCCGATAATTGATTTGCACGCGCAATCCTCGTGGCTTTCAATCCCTGATATAATCCCGGCATCACTGCACCTGCTGCCAAGCTACGGGATTGATGATCTTGGATTCAACGCACGTCCTTTCGGTTTCCGAGCTGACCGACGAAATTCGAAATTGTCTGAACGGACAATTTGCGGAAGTCTGGGTCAGCGGTGAAGTCTCGGGCTTGAAGCAGCCGCAGTCCGGGCATATCTACCTGAATCTGAAAGACGATCAGGCTCAGCTGGCGGCGGTCGTTTGGCGCAGTGCCCTGGCGCGGCTGAACTTTGTGCCGGAAGACGGGTTGGAAGTACTGTGCCGCGGTCATATCGATGTCTACCCGAAACGGGGTAGCTACCAGTTGATCGTTCAGGCCATGCAGCCGTTGGGCGTGGGGGCTTTGCAGTTGGCGTTTCGGCAGCTGCATATGCGATTGAAATCGGAGGGGTTGTTCGACCCGGAACACAAGCTGCCGCTGCCTTCGATCCCCCGCCGCGTGGCGGTTGTCACCAGCCCGACCGGAGCCGCCATCCATGATTTTCTGCAGGTTGTCAATCGACGCTGGCCCCATCTGGATATCTTGGTTGTGCCGGTCAAGGTCCAAGGCCCGGGGGCGGCCATGGAGATCGCGACCGCCGTGGAATTTTGCGGACAGGATCTGAATTTCAAACCGGAAGTGATCGTGGTGACACGCGGCGGTGGCAGCCTGGAAGATTTATGGGCATTCAACGAGGAGCCGCTGGTTCGAGCCATTTTCAATTGTCCTGTTCCGGTGATCTCCGCCGTGGGACACGAAATCAATATCACGCTTAGCGACCTGGTAGCTGACCTGCGGGCCTTGACGCCCAGTGAAGCCGGCGAAAAGCTGGTGCCTGACAAATTGGATGTGATAACGCAACTGGATCACCAATACTCCCAATTGAACAAGTGGTTGATACATCAGTGCCATCTTAAACGTGAGCAATTGCAGGCATTGGCGGATCGACCGGTCGTCCGTCAGCCGATTCGAATAATTCAACAAAGGGCTCAGTTGCTCGATTCTGTGGACAGTCGGCTGGCGGAACTGTGCCGACGTCGGTTTGAACAGACACGTGATCAGCTGGGCCGCTGTTTCGATGTCCTTCGTTTATCCGCTGTGAATTGTCTGCCCCGTGCGCGGTTGCGGTTGCAACAGTTGGCAAACTCCACCGCCTTTCGCGCACCGGCTGAGCGCATCGCCGCGAAACAGTCGGAGACTCTGGAGCTGGAACAGCGATTGAAGGCGTCCCTGCAGAAGTCCATCGAAGGTCAGAAGTTCCGCGTGCAGTTATTATCGGAGAAATTGGCTGCCTTTGACCCCCATCGCGTTTTGAGTCGAGGCTACAGTTTGACGTTGAAGGCGGACGGTACGCCACTGGTCAGCTGCCAAAATGCCGGTAAGCATGATAAGATTCTGACATGGCTTTCCGACGGCAGGTTGACCAGCAGGATTGAAGCGGTTGAATCAGGATTGAACTACGCAAACGATGGCAAAAAAGAAGACCCGGCGTCCGGTCGATGACGACTCATTTGAGCATTGTTTCGAAGAACTGCAGCAGATTGTTGCCCGGCTGGAGGAGGGGCAGCTGACGTTGGGGGATTCCCTGAAATGCTACGAACAGGGCATCAAAAGGCTGAAGGATTGCCACCGGGCTCTAAACGAGGCGGAAAATCGTATTCGCCTGTTGACCAAAGTCGACGAAGATGGAAATCTCGATCTGGCGGAATTCGACCAGGAGGGGACATCGGTTGGCAAAACGACGGCGGATCGAAGCGGTTCTCGCGGTTCCCGAAAAAAAAAGCCCGTCGACGAAGACGGGCTGTTCTGATCGGAGACGCCTGACCGAATGGCCTCGGGTGGCCGCTGCGAAACGCCTAATTGGGGCCGAAGTTGTTAATGCACCGGGACTTAAGCCAGTTTAGAATAGACAGCATGTAACCGGGTTAACCTGGCTTTCGCGTCCCGCTTCCAGGAATCTGAACGGCCCGAGGTCGCCTGGATATTCAGGATTATTGCATGAGTATCTCCGAAGTTGAAATTCTTGGGCCAGCCGTGGTCGATGCCCGCGCGTTGGTCGACCAGCGGCTGGAAAAGTACATCGCCTTTGACATGGGATGTCCGGAACGACTGGCAGAAGCCATCCGGTATGCATTGATGTCTCCGGGCAAGAGACTTCGACCCTTGTTGGTTCTGGCCGCCTGTCACGTCTGTGGCGGCAAAGTGGAGAAGGCTTTGCCGGTCGCCTGCGCGGTCGAGATGATCCATACTTATTCGCTGATTCATGACGACCTGCCGGCGATGGACGACGATGATATGCGTCGCGGCCAGCCCAGTTGCCATGTGGCTTTCGACGAGGCTACGGCCATTCTGGCCGGGGATGCTCTGATTCCATTGGCTTTTGAGGTGATCGCCCGGGATGTCCATCCAGTGGACGTGGCGGTCCGCTGCGTCCGAGAATTGGCTGCAACCTCCGGTGCTGGCCAGTTGGTTGGCGGCCAGTCGGACGATTTGAGCTGGCAGCACGCGAGCCCGGATCTGGCGACGTTGGAATCGATTCACCGGCGAAAAACGGGTGCTTTATTTGGCACTTCGTTAAGATTGGGCTGTTTTTCCGCTCAAGGAAGCGGTTCACAACTCGAATCTCTGACAAACTATGGAAAACATCTTGGACTTGCTTTTCAGATCATCGATGATCTGTTGGATTTGTGTGATGATGAAGCGAGAATAGGGAAACGTACTGGAAAAGACTTGCAGCGGGGCAAGACGACGTACCCGGAGTTGATTGGAGTGGAGGCCAGCCATGAGCTGGCTGAACGCATGACGTTTCAGGCGATTGCTGCGTTAAGTGAGTTTGGCGAAATTGCGGACGATTTGCGTCGGTTCGCGTCATTCGTTGTCAACAGGAAATTCTGACTAATGGCACAAATTCTCCCCACGATTGAATCTCCACTGCAACTGCATGGCATGACCACGGAACAGCTGGAAACCGTGGCCGATGAAATTCGCGAAACGCTCTGCAACCTGCTCAGTCTTCGAGCCGCGCACTTCGCGTCGAATCTGGGCGTGGTCGAATTGACGCTGGCCCTGCACAGTACGTTTGACTTCCTGAAGGATCGGCTGATCTGGGACACCGGCCATCAGATTTATCCGCAGAAGTTGATCACGGGCCGGTATCGACACTTTGACACCATCCGCACTCGTGGCGGACTCATGGGCTATCCGAATCCACTGGAGAGCGATTACGACCTGTTCATGACGGGTCACGCCGGCTGCAGCGTTTCGACGGTGGTCGGGTTGCGTAGCGGTGATGACATACTGGGGAACACGGACAACCACGCGGTGGCGGTCATTGGCGATGGCGCCTTTCCATCGGGCATCGTGTTTGAGGCCATCAACAACGCTTCCGAGTTAAAGAGCAAGATGCTGGTCGTTCTCAACGACAACGAAATGTCCATCTGTCCTCGCGTGGGTGGCGTGGCCAGTTACCTGGACCGACTGCGTACCAACCCGCTGTACGCCGGCATGAAATCGGAAATCGTCAACGTCCTCAATCGGGTCCCGGTACTGGGTGATCCAACTGAAAAGCTGTTGTTCCAGATCAAGGAGGGGGTCAAGGCGGGCCTGCACGGCGGGATGATGTTCGAAGAATTTGGTTTCCGCTATTTCGGGCCCATCGACGGGCACAACATCGCCCTGTTGAAAAAGTATCTGAAGATGGTCAAGGACCTGGACGGCCCGGTGTTATTGCACGTGCTCACCAATAAGGGGCATGGATTCAAGCCGGCAGCAGAAGATCCCGTCTATTTTCACACGCCACCGGCCTTTGAACTGGACGGCGAAAAGCCGGTGCCTAAGTCGGAGGGCGGAGGCAAGGCGTATACGAATCACGCCCGCGACGCGATTTTCGATCAGATGCAACACAATCAACGGGTGACGGTGATTACCGCCGCCATGTGCCAGGGTAACAAGCTGGAACCCGTACGGGATGCTTTTCCCGATCGTTTCTTCGATGTGGGCATTTGTGAGTCGCATGCGGTGGCTTTTGCCGCCGGCCAGGCCAAGGTCGGTCTGCGTCCAATTGTTGATATCTACAGCACGTTCCTGCAGCGTAGCTACGATCAGATCTTCCAGGAGGTTTGCCTGCAGAATCTGCCCGTGACCTTCATGCTGGATCGGGGTGGACTGACGGCCGCGGATGGACCGACGCACCATGGGACGTTCGATTTCGGCTATCTGCGGATTTTTCCCAACATGACGGTGATGGCGGCGGGAGATGCCAACGACATCGGCGCCATGCTCGATTATGCCCTGAATCATGACGGACCCGCTTCGATTCGCTATCCCAAGGACACGGCCGCGGAGATCAGCCGCGAGCTCCAGCCTGTTGAAACGGGCAAGGCGGAAGTGATCAGGTGGGGCGCGGACGGGACCATCCTGTCTGCCGGGACGGCATTGGCGGCAGCCATCGAGGCATCCGACGCGTTGCGATCGGATGGACTGGATATCGGTGTCGTCAACGCCCGCTTCATCAAGCCGATCGATCGGACGGTATTGCGACGGGCACTGCAGGAAACAGGTTTTGTCGTGACGGTCGAAGAAGCAATGTTGATGGGTGGCTTTGGCAGCGCGGCTCTGGAGGCCGCTTCCGACATGGGGCTCGACATCCGCCGACTGCGGCGGATTGGCATTCCCGACATTTTCGTAGAACATGGAAGTCGAAGTGAGTTGTTGGCCGAACTGAAGCTCGACGCCAGCGGCATTGCGGAAGTCTGTCGAAAAACCGCGCGCGAGGTCGCCGTGTATGATGTCAGCGATGGTCAGCAGACCATGGCCTGATCCCCTGCCCTCTACTCCCGGACCGATCGATGTCCCAGCCGAAGACCGCGATTCTACTTGGTTCGGGAGACCGCCGACCGCAGATCAAAGATGCCATTGACCAGATCCGTCCGGTTATCGACAACTACCTGGATGTCGTTTTCGAGGATTTGAACTACGACCAGCAGCTGGACGGCGTTGAAGCGGACGTGGCTATCGTGCTGGGCGGAGATGGTTCCATCCTGCGGGCTGCCAGGAGGATGCAGCAAAACCAGCTCCCCGTGTTGGGTGTTAACCTTGGTAAACTTGGTTTTCTGGCGGATATCCAGCCCGCGGATTTGGACGAAGCCCTGAAATTGATGTCGGAAGGTCAGTTTCGCCTGATCGATCACCTGATGATGCGGTGCCAGGTTTTCAAATCGGACGAGCTGCTGTTCGACGAGATCGGACTGAACGAGGCGGCTGTCCTGGGAGGACCGCCGTTCCACATCCAACGGATCGATCTGGTTGTCGACGGCGAATTTGCTACCACCTACAGCTGCGATGGCTTGATAATCAGCACCCCCATTGGCTCTACGGCTCACAATCTTTCCGCTGGCGGCCCGATTATTCGCAAGGATTTGCAGGCATTCGTGATTTCTCCCATCAGCCCCCACACGCTCACCGTACGTCCGGTGGTCGATGCGGCCGATCGGGTGTACCAGGTTTTCGCCAAACAGTCTCACGCCTCAACTTCGATCGTGCTCGACGGTCAGTTGTTAACGCAGTTGACTCCCGATCATTGCGTCGAAATTCGCCGCGCGGATAGCATATTCCAATTGATTGAAATTGCCGGAAAAGGTTACTATCGGACGCTCAGAGAGAAACTTGGCTGGCGCGGTGCGCTGACGGCGCACTGAAACCGGGATGCGTTGAAACACGCCGGCGAAGGTCGAAACGCGATCAAGGGAGGATCACAATGCTTCAAAGTCAACGGTTGATATTGCTTGTTCTATGGATGGTTCTGGCAGCGAGTCCTGGGTCCGCACAAGATTCCGCTCCGTCCGACGGATCAATCAGCCCATCGTCGGCCGATCGGGCCGGTAAGGTGGCCCGCAATCTGGCTCGCAAGCAGAGTTTTCTGATGCGGTATCAATTCGAGCCGGGAGAAGAAATTCGTTGGAACGTGGAACACACCGCAACCACGAATGCCCAGATTTCCGGCAAACATGAAACCACTTCCAGTCGCACGCAATCGAGAAAGCTGTGGACGATCACCGATGTGGATTCGAAAGGTAATTTTACCTTCGACCACAGTGTCGAGTGGATGTCTTTGTGGCAACAGATCGGTGACGACGAACCGACTGCTTTTGACAGCCTTTCCTCCGAGCCGGCGCCAGAAGCATTTCATGCCGCGGTGCAAATGATCGGCAAGCCTCTGGCGGTGGTGACCATCACGCCATCCGGCAAGGTAGTCGATCGAAATACCAAAGTCGAACAGCTTGATTTCGGCATCGGAGATATCTGCACGCCCATGCCTGAGAAAGCCGTCGGTATCGGCTATCGCTGGTATGTTCCTACCACCTATACGGCCACGGACGACAACGGCCGTCGCTTACAATTGAAGGCGCGGTTGCATTATCAATTGACCAAAGTGGTGGATGGAAAAGCCTACATATCGTTTCGCACGGAGATCTTGACGCCAATCGAAAACGACAAGATTAAATCGCAACTGCTACAGAAGCTGAACGACGGATTCCTGGTTTTCGACATTGATCGTGGCCGGATGGTCAAGAAGGAAATCGAATGGAATGAAAAGGTGCAGGAATACGCCGGTCCGGACAGCTTCCTGCAGTACACCGGAAAGATGACGGAAACGATCGTCCGACCGGATGTTGCCCGTGCCGGACAGGATCGCGTTTCCGATCTCCGGAAATCGTCCCGCGACAAGGCTCCTGAGGATCAACCGGCGATTCGAAAGTGAGATGACGGGGCGCTGGATGGATCCGTGTCAGATATCATGATGCTGACACGGTCAATGATGCTCATGATTCGCAAGTCCAGCCTCCCCGTTATTTTTGGCGCCTGTGGTTTCATCCTCGTGGCGGTGCTCGTCGCGGCGTCGACGTCGACGGATCGTCGCGCCTTGTTGAATACGGGGTTATTGGCCCTTGGCGTTTGCGTCGTTGCCTTGCCGATCGCGATGCTGACGGCGATCACCTGCCTGACCAGAAGCAACCTGGCAAGGTGGTTGTCCGTGACCTGCCTGGGGCTGCTGTTTGTACCCTTGTTCGTCCAGGTTAGCGCCTGGGACAGTGCATTCGGTAAACTGGGTTGGTTGATTAGTCTTCCGACATTCCCGGGTCGATTCGTTGCGGCTTGGGCCCCAGCCATCTGGATTCACGCGCTGGCGGCCGTACCGCAGGTCGCCGTCATCTTCTGGTTTGGGCTCTCTCATTCCGGACGGACCTGCGAAGATCACGCTCGGCTGGATGTCAGCCCCTATCACGTGTTTTGGCATATCACGTTACCGCGGATCATGCCTTTGGCGTTGACAGGCATGGTCTGGATTGCGGTTATCTGTGCCCGGGAAATCGCCGTCACCGATATCTATCGGATCGGTACCGTGGCGGAGCAGATTTACCTGGGCTACTCGCTGGGCGAATTTGATGGCAGCAACAACGTTCTGCTGCCGGTGTTGGGTTGGTTCCCCACCATGGCCATCATGGTCTTGATTTCGGTAGTGGTACTGGTGGCGATTTCCAGCTATTCAAAAAATTACCTTCAAAGTTCGGATCTCAAGCCTGTCCATATCCCTGCCAGTCGGTTCCGAGATGTGGTTCTTGTATTCATCATGATGTTGATTCTGATCGTCGTGCCGACCATAAGTCTATTCGCGCGGGCAGGCAAGTCGGTCGAAATGGTCAACGGGACACCAACCATTGACTACTCTTTTCAACAATTGGCCAGTGTCGTCACCCGCGTACCCGTTCGTTACTCAGCAGAATTTCAATGGTCGGCAGGCATTGCGCTGATTTCCAGCGTGATCAGCATGCTGTTGGCCATCGCCATTGCCTGGAAAGCCTGCGAGTGCCGACGATGGATGGTCTGGTTGTTTGCTCTGGTGGCGATCACAGCCGGTATCCCCGGGCCCTTGATTGGCTCTACGTTGCTGGATGGACGCAACCTGATCGATTCGTCGATCACGAACTGGCTATTTGATCGGACCATCTTTGCTCCGGTGATTGCGAACCTGGTCTTTTGCTGGCCGATCACCTGCCTGTTGATCTGGATTTTGCTGCGTTCGACCGCCAGAGATGCGCTGGAAAGCGCGCGGTTGGAGGGGGCGACGTCGTGGAACCGCTTGACTCGCGTGGCCTTGGCCGGCAACGTGGTGCCTATGATTGGATGCTGGCTGCTGATCTTCGCGATCTGTTTCGGGGAACTGTCTGCCAGCCAACTGGCGATTCCACCCGGGATCGACACCGTACCGCGGAGGATGCTGGGCTTACTGCATGCCGGTGTCAATAACGAGACCGCAGGCCTGACGATCGTTGTATTCCTGTTCATTATCCTGGTTTGTCTGGCTGGATGGGGGATAATCCGCTGGTTTCGTTCGGGCGATCGTCCATAATTGCCTTACCGCGGATAAATGCACTGAGATAAAGAACGAGGGAAATCAACTCGCATGGTCGGGCTGTTGTTGATGCGTCGGATGGCTCCGTTACTGCTGCTGCCGTGCCTCGTGCTGGCCCATGAGGTGGCGATATCGGATGAAGTCACGATCACGCAGGGCGAAGGCAATCGCGTTCTCCAGGGCCGGATTCTTGCCGAAACGGAAGGCGATAACGGGCTCCTGTTTCAAACGCGGGACGGCCGAATCTGGTCATTAAAGGCCCACCAGATTGAATCGACGACGCGACAGGAGGAAGAATTCAAGCCGCTGTCGCGCAGGGAGCTGGGCCAGCAGATTCAGTCCGAGTTGATCGGTGAGTTCCGAATCCACGAGGCCGATGAATTCGTCGTTGTCTACAACACGGAAAAGGAGTACGCGCGTTGGGTGGCCGGATTGTACCGACGGTTTGACCGGGCCTTTCGAGCGTACTGGTTAAAAAGTCGATACAAAACCAGTGATCCCGAGTTTCCGCTGGCGGTGATCATTTTCAAGACCCGTCAAGAGTACGAGCAGTACATGTTGAAGGAACTGGGCGTCGTGAATTCCGCCATGATTGCCTACTACAATCTTGAATCCAATCGCGTCGCGATGTTTGATCTGACGGCGGAGCAAACGGGCGCGAGCGGATCTGGCGACGCACGACGCATCACGACCGTATTGAACAATCCCGGCGCGATTGCCATGGTCGCGACGATCATCCACGAAGGTGCCCATCTGCTGATGTTTAACAACGGCATGCAGACGCGGTTTGCCGATACGCCGTTGTGGATCAACGAGGGATTAGCGATGTATTTCGAAGTACCCGACCTGACCGCCCACCGGGGCTGGCGAAAGATCGGAGAGATCAATTTTCTTCGGTTCGGACAAATTCTGCGGTATTTTCGCCAACGGCCGGAAAATTCGCTGGCCGAAATGATCTGTTCGGATGAGGCATTTCGCGGCCCGGATGCCATCAACATGTACGCGCAGGCCTGGGCATTCAATTATTTTCTGCTCAATCAGCACCGCAAACCTTACGTAGAATACCTGAAATTCATGTCGCACAAGCCGCGGCTGATCTATGATAATCCCGAGCAGCGGTTGAAGGAGTTTCTCGGTTTTATCGATACGGATCTGGATGAACTGGATCGCGAATTCAGGACGTTTGTTGGTGCATTGAAGAAATAACGTGTCTTGTTCCTGCGGTGCGAAGCTGTGCTGAAAAGAATATTTGTTATCGTACTATTGGTCATCGTTCTTCCCGTTACCCTGTTTTGGGTAGTGAATCTACTACGGGAACGAACCGCTGAACCCGGTGTCTTCGTCGACGAGACGGAACAGAATGTGGCTGATCCGGATTCCATCGTTGGAGCGGTGATTGATAAGGAGAAACTTTTAAGGGAAATCAATCCATTGCTGAGCCGTTTGAATCGGGCTGTTCTGGATTTGAGACTGTTGAACGAGGATACGTACTCGGTATTTTGCGATTCGTTCGTGGGACGTGATGCGGTCGAATTTGCATTGTCGGCTGGCCCGATCAACGATTGGCATACGCGTGAAGTGGAGACGGGCAAGCCTCTGGAGATTAACGCGCGACAAAGGGTTGACGGTCTCTGGGCCGCGCTGATCAAGCCAATCCAGTTTTTTGAGCAGGCGCGATTCTATGGAATCAAGGTCACCGAAACGAATCACCTGCCGCAGTCGTTCACCACGCAAGTTGGCTTTCAGGCGCTGGGCCGAACGAAAGAAGGGACCTGGATATCGATTGCATCGGTTGGCGAAATTGAATGGGAATCATCGGCAGACGGATGGCGGATCGCGGTTTTGGATTTCCCTTCGTTTCGATTGACCGAATCCCGTTATTGATTGTTTCATGATGTGACGCTTCAATGTCTGTCGCCTGCGGATGCAGAATACGTGAGATCCGCCAAACACTTTGAAATTATTGGCCGGGTATTACGTGGAGAACCAAACGTATTCGAGGATGCCCGGCAGGAAAGGTACTTTCCCCACATTGCCACCGGACGTCATCCATCGCTCTCCGTTGTGGACATCGACAACGATGGATGGGATGACCTGTACGTGGTGGAGCAATGGCGGCCCAATCTGTTGTTTCGCAACCGTGGCGATGGAACCTTCGAGGAAATGGCCGCTCAATTCGGCCTGGATATTTCCGGTTATGGTACATCCGCTCTGTTTGCCGACTTCGACAACGATGGAGACCAGGATCTGTTTCTGGGCCGCTCCCTGCGCCGCAGCCAGTATCTGGAAAATCAAAATGGGCAGTTTGTTGATCGCTCCATGCAGCGGTTTAACATTGATCTCCCTTTTCTGGTTTCGTCATTATCTGCCGTTGATTACAACAACGATGGATTGCTGGACATCTACGTATCGACCTATGGATTCCCCGGTAACGGAAGGCCACGACAATGGACTCGCGAGTTTCTCGACGCGGCGCAGGCCTCGAAAGTGATGAGTCTGATTCGCTCTCCGGATTACAATCGCTACTTGAGCGCGGCCGGCCCGGCAAACCTGTTGTTGGAAAATCGTGGCGAACGATTCGAGATTTCCCGTCACAGTGCCCAGCTGGCGGGGAATGCCAACACGTTACAGGCGACGTGGGCCGACTTCGATCTCGATGGCATGCCGATCTGTATGTTGCCAAGACTTTGCCCGGGATTACCTGTATCGCAAGATGGAAAGTCAGGCTTCGCCGATGTCACGCTGACCACCGGTGGCGACACCATGATGGGGTTTTGCATATGAGTTTCCTGGGGCGATTTCAATCTGGACGGTTGGCAGGATTTGTACGTCTCCAATATGTACAGCAAGGCCGGAATCCGCATCGTCGAGCACTTTGATGGTCTGGATCCACGTTTTCGCCGGTCGGGCTGACGGCAACCGGTTGTATTGATTTGACGGGAATCAATTTCAACTGGTTTCTGCAAACGAGGGCCCCGGCTTGAATGTGCACAAGGCGGGCTGGTCGTGGGGTGGTCAATTCGTGGATGTCAACAACGATGGCTACAAGGATATCTACGTTACCAGCGGGTATTTTACCGCGCCACCTGAATTCGCCACCGAGAAAGACTTGTGAAGTGAGTTTTGGCGCACGGTCGTGCGTACGCAGGGTGGACTTGATTCCGACTTCGTCAATTCCTCGAGGTGGAATGATCGCCTTGTGCGGGGCCAGCGGTATAGCTGCGCTTGAATTCGAGAACGTTGACGGCGTGACAATACCTCGCGTTAATTCCATCAGTGGACATGAACGTAACAAGTTGTTCATCAATCATGGTGGCCAGGATTTTGAAGACGTTTCCCTTTGGTCCGGCGGAGATTCCATCGCCGATGGACGGTGCTTCGCCATCTGGGATTACGATCATGACGGCGGACAGGATCTGGCGTTGATCAACATGAACTCGCCTCACTTGCAGATTCTACGCAACCAGATTCCCGACCGGGCCGAACGGACGAACGGCTTCATCGCCATTCGGTTGATCGGGGGAAACCACGATTCTAAGCCATCCTCACAATGGTCCAATCGCAATGGAAACGGTGCGCAATTATCGTTACCGTGGGTGATCGCTGTTCATCATGAGGCGCTGTGGCGAAGGATTTAGCTCACAGAATTGCGATACGATCGTCGTCGGAATTGGCGACAATCGGTCGGCAGATCAGATTGCCGTGAAATGGCCACGGGGCAATCAGGCATTACGGGTCGGTGCAAGCCGGTTGCTGGTCAGCTTCCATGAAAACGCGGAACACGCGGCGGGAGGCAGGAGCCCGGTCGTCGAAAAATACAAGGCGGTTGAAACCGTCGCCATATCCCCCCCTCCTGTCGTGACGGATGGAATTTTCAATTATCCCGTTCCGGCCGTGCAATCGGATGAATCGGAAATGCGCGTCATGATCACCATGGCGACCTGGTGTGAATCCTGCCGGAAGCATCTGGGAGCCATTGGCCGACTGCGGGAAGAGACGGACGAACTTGACATATCGTGGTTCGGCGTACCGGTGGATGGGGCCGATTCATCCATCGAACTGAAAGACTACGCGAATAAGTACGCGGTGCCCTACCAGATGCTCGACGACCTCGAGAGTAAATATCGGCAGCAGACCGCACAATGGATCCGGAATGAACTCGGTACCGATGCGCAACCGAGTACCATATTGACCGATTGTGAGGGCCGTCCACTGAGTGTTCAGGCTGGCATTCCCACGGTCTCTGACATCAAGCGATTTCATGACCTGATTGGACGCAGGCAATCCGGAAAATAGCCGTCGGTACATCCTGGGGTGTCGTCGAGGCGTTTCTTGGCGGCTCAAGGGGAAAAGGCTTCGCTCAGGCAACCTCCGCACAATATCTTGCGGGTGCATCACGTTGCGGTTTATGATTGTCCATGGCACCGTCATTCCAATCCCACTCCATTCGAGTCAAGAAAATGAATGAAAATCAGTCATCGACAAATCGTCGGGGTTTCCTGGCTACCGCTTCCGCCTGCGTGGCGGCTTCGACCGTGTCGACTCACCAGGCCCAGGCAGGTCTTTTTCCCGTGCATCATGGCGTCGACGACAAATTGAAGATTGGTCTGGTGGGTTGCGGCGGTCGAGGGACGCAAGCGGTGATCAACGCGATCAATGCGGACGGCAACACGGAAGTCACGGCGCTGGCCGATGCGTTTGCGGATCGCATCGATAGTTGTCACCGGAGTTTGAGCGAAAACGAGACGGTTTCCGATCATCTGAATGTGCCCGAGGAGCGACGTTTCGCAGGATTCGATTGCTGCGATCAACTGGTTCAGGCTGGCGTGGATGTGGTCTTGTTGGCGACACCACCCTACTTTCGTCCCCAACACCTGAAGGCCGCGGTGGACGCAGGCAAGCATGTCTTCTGTGAAAAGCCCGTCGCGGTCGATCCGTGGGGAGTTCGCAGTGTGATGGCCACCTGCGAATTGGCACAACAGAAGGGGCTGAGCATCGTTACGGGATTGTGTTACCGCTATGACATTGGCGTCAACGCCGTGATGGATCAGATTCTTGATAACCGCGCCGTCGGAGAGATCCGTGCGATCCAGGAAAACTATCTGACGGGAACACTTTGGCACCGCGGCTCCAATCCGAATTGGTCAGAATCGAATATCAGATGCGAAACTGGTTGTACTACACCTGGCTTTCCGGCGATCACATCGTGGAACAGCATATTCACAGCCTCGACAAGGCCATGTGGTTGATGGGCGACGAACCACCCGAAACGGCCTACGGAAGTGGTGGCCGGCAGGTCAGGACGGATCCGAAATGGGGTAACATCTACGACCATTTCTCCACGGTTTTCGAATGGAAAAACGGCGTCAAAGTGTTTTCCAATTGTCGCCAGATGGCCAATTGCATGAGCGATGTCGATGATTACGTGATGGGCACCCGCGGTCAGGCACGCGTGCTTCGCAAGGAGATTACCAACGATAGCGGATGGATTGGAAGTTTCGCGAAAAAACACCCAGCATGTACGATGTGGAACACCAGCATCTGTTCCGCAGTATTCGAGAAGGCAAACCGATCAACGACGGAAAAATCATGAGCCAGAGTACGCTGCTGGCCATCATGGGTCGCGAAGCCTGTTACACCGGCAAGAAGATCAAATGGTCGGAACTGTTGAATTCAGATCAACGGTTGGGGCCGGAGAAAATGAGTTTCGGTGACTTCCAACCCGCCAGTGTCGCCATGCCTGGCGGAGATGGTTGGTAACCATGCCGGTGAGAGACAAGCAGGTCTACTACAGCGAGTATTTGCAGCTCGACAAGATTCTCGACGCGCAGCAACGGGAAAGTGAGCTGGAAGGAAACCCCGCGCATGATGAAATGCTGTTCATCATCACCCACCAGGCGTACGAGCTGTGGTTTAAACAGATCATCTTTGAACTGAACTCCGTCATCGACGTTTTCGACGACCCGATCGTTGAAGACAAGAAAATGGGCCGAGTCATCCACCGACTGGCTCGCATCAAGACGATCCAGCGGACGCTGATCAATCAGATCGACATCATCGAAACGATGACGCCGCTCGACTTTCTGGAGTTTCGCGATTTGCTGGTCCCCGCGTCCGGATTCCAAAGCACCCAGTTCAAGGAAATTGAAATCAAGCTGGGTATCAAACGCCAGAATCGGATTCCCGCGGATCAGGATTTCTTTCAATCCCGACTCAAGGAACCCGATCGGCAACAGCTTGATCAGCTGGAAGAAAAACCAAGCTTGTTGGAATTGACTGACCGGTGGCTGCAACGGATGCCCTTCCTTGAATTCGGCGAGTTCGCATTCTGGAAGGCGTATCAGCGGGCGGTCGACCGGATGCTGCTCTCCGATAAGCAGATTATTCAGGCGAATACGACACTCAGTGAACGAGAGATTGAATTTCAGCTGGGCGAGGTTACCCACACCAAACAGCTGTTCCAATCGATCCTGGACGAAGGCCAATATAATCAGTTGCGTGCTGACGGAGAATTCCGGCTCTCCCATCGCGGTTTTCTGGCCGCGTTGTTCATTAATCTGTACCGGGACGAGCCGATGTTGTATTCCCCGTTTCGATACCTGACCCTGCTGGCGGACATCGACGAGATGTTTACCAATTGGCGACAGCGGCATGTCATCATGGTCCAGCGGATGCTGGGCACCAAGATCGGCACGGGCGGCTCATCGGGACATGAATACCTGGCTCAAACCACCCGCCAAAACCGGATTTTCACGGATCTGTTCAAGCTCTCCACCTTCATCATTCCACGCAGCGACCTGCCCGTGCTGCCCATGGAGATGCGAAAAGCACTCGGTTTCTTCTTTAGCGGTGCCAGCGCGTAAGAAAAACGGATGGCTTTGTTTCCGTTGGCGATTTCATGCGATAATCACTCTTCACCAATGAAGCACAGCAGGGCTACGTGAAAAAAAGGCCCTGCCTGGTTCAGGTTCAACGCGATCACGCAAACCATGCAGTGGCGAGATAGCGATAAAAAAAGCCTGCTCGCCGGGCGAGCAGGCCATGTAACTCATGAACGTGGACGTAGTCGAAATCGTTTAACCACCAGTCAGTACCTGGACAAACGGATCGACGTCAAGCAGGGTTACCACACCATCTTCGTTGATATCGGCTTCACATTGATAAACACCTTTGGTCAACAATCCGACAAATGGATCGACGTCCAGCAACGAGACGATTCCGTCCTGGTTCACATCCGCCAATTCAAAATCGCAACCCGTGCTGCTTCCACCGACGGTAAGCGATTCACCCATGAATGCGTACTCTCCAGGACCGTAAAAAATATCCCCGTCTACCGTGTATTCCAGTTTGAACCAGCCAAGGTTGCCTGTACCCGTTTCACGGAAAGCGATGAATGCGGAACCTGATCCGTCAAACGTACCGCCACCAGTACCAGTTGATCCGCCGCCCAACGCACCCGTTGTAATGCCGGTAAAAGTAGAAGGGTCAAGCACATCACCCGACACTACGTTTGCGACCGAGACGAGACCCGAAACGGTGCCTCCAAGATAGGTAGAAGCGAAACAGTCAAAGGTTCGGCCTGTTCCATTAAACTGATCGTTGAACTGAATGAAGTTTCTACTGCCAGCGACCTGATCAATATTCTGTGAAACAATATTCAGCGTGCCGAAGGAAATCGGAGCAGTGGCGGTTGGATTTCCACCATTCCAGGTAATATCGAGCACGTCCGCTTGCATTTCAGGTGCAAGATACATGGATGTCATTGCGACTCCAAAGGTCGCTACTGCAGTCGACGCTACCGCCGTTTTTGAAATTTTCTTCTTCATAACCATGTGGAGTTCTCCCCGGATTCAAACGTATAGACTTACACCCTCAGAACTACCTTAATTTCGAGACTCAGGAAATTCAATAGTTGGCTCGGCGACTGGATCCGCATTGTACGATTTCCGAGAGGACAAGAGCCGCCCTGCCCATATTGTGGACAGGGCGGCGCCGGCTTGTTCGTTTTCCACAGCGCGTGTTGATTCGGTGTAGCGCCTTTTCGTTCGCATCGATCGGGAGAATGAGTGCGGCACAGGCTACCCGACCGTGCGACTGGCACCAACGGGCCGCGACTGGATTTGCCAAAGACCGTCAAACGCCAGACTGTGGTTTTTTTTGACGGTACAGTTCCGGGGCGACGGCCGCAGCCATTTTCTCGATGTTGAGGTTTGAATCAAGAAAACTGTTGATTAACGATGCGGACGAAATCGGATCGGAAACAACCTGCGAGTAGCGAACCTCAAGATATTGAATCCCGTGAATCCTGAAGAGACTCCTGCAGTTTTGGAGCTGTTGATCGAACACGGCACGAAATCGTTCCGGTGTCAGATTTCCGCCTGGTCGGTCCAGTCTCTCAAGCATTTTCCCCTGGGATTCAAGAATCTCGTCTAAACCACGAATCATCATCACTACTTTGTAACTGATTCCCTGAGGAAGATACGGGATGAGTGGTGCGACGACTTTGACAGCTTTTCCAGGGCATTCCCGAATCCAGCTATTGTAATTCGCCAGTCCTTTGGACAAGGTCGTTTCGTAGTAACCGCGAGGGTTGCTGTCGTCCGGAGCTCGTTGGCTGTCCGAAAATGGTTCAATTCCACCAGCGGCAAGCATTTGCATCATCATGGACGTTCCCGATCTTGGTAGACCGGTAACGACAACGACGTCCCCCGCGTTCGTTGGAATCGGTTCCAAACCCCCTTCAACAATCGGTTTTGGTTGTGCGAGGCAACGCAGAAATTCTGCGTTGTTCTGCAATGCGAAGTCAGGAAGGATCTTGGAAAAATCAAGCTCCTCGACAGGTTGAATCTCAATCGGCATATGGGACTTGTCGTATTCCGCCAGTCCTTTTTTCAGGTCAGATGCAGCGACATCGTGTTCCCCGGCCAGTTCATCGTCCACGCCACGGTAAATGTCTGCTAACAACTCATGCGCTTCCACGAAATTCGGGTTTTGCTTGAGGGCCAGATTCAGAGATGAAACGGCACCATCAACATCTCCAAGTTCCTGTCTTGCCTGGGCAAGAAAATAGTGTGCAACTGGAAAATAGAATTTCAAACCAATGGCCTGCCGCCCGAAATCAGCGGCTTTCTCGAAGCTCCCCAATTGCAGGTAAGTGCGGCATAGCCCCATCAGCGCGTTGGGATGAAATTGATCAATCTCCAAGGCTCTGACGAAAGCCGTCTGCGCGTCCTGCAGTCTATTCAGGCCGAGGTAGACATTTCCAAGTTGAAAATGAAAATCGGCATCTCTTGTCCGGGTCGTACCCGCTTTCTCCAGAAGTTCCAACGCTCGATCGAAATCGCCGTTGGTTGCCGCAATCGTCGCCGAAAGGAAGTCCACGACATATGGATTTCCTTTCGCCACTGATCGAATTTTTTTGATATTGGCTCGCTCAAGGTCGTTGAACAGGACGGGAGTTCCGCGCCCATTCACGCGAGCGAGTTTGGAATGAGGATTTCCTCGTTTATGGTTCTCTTCATCGATCTTCTTCAGTTCCTGCCAGTGACTTTTTCTTTCCCTGGCAACATCGGCAATCTGTCGAATTCTGCTTTTTGCTTCTCGCGATGCGACTCGCCATCGTTTGTTCAAGTCGTCGACCAGCGATTCCAGGTCATCCATTCGTCCCATCGCCTTCAGGCAATTTGACAGCTGTAAACCAAATCGGAATTCAAGCGGAAACTGATTGTAGAGATCGTTCAGAAGTGGAATCGCATCGCCAAACAGTCCGCCATCCATATAGGCCCTGGCCAGGTTGTAGTCCAATTCACATTGGCACTTGCGAACCGCAACTCCCGCGTCCGTATCTGGCCGGTCGATGTATCCCAAAGCAATTAATTGTTCCAGGGCTTCTTTCGATTCTGCTGGATCAAGGCCGGTTCCCTCAGGATGTTGACCGTCATCACCATCAACGTCCTCCCAACTTTCAATGGTCTCGATCTCAGAGGGGTCTTCAAAAATATCCAACAACGGCCGGCCATCCATGTCTTTTCCGATTGGTAAGCCGAATAGAGTCAAGATCGTCGGCGTAATGTCACAAAGGCCGGCACCATGGGTAATATGATCCTGTTTGATTCCCGGACCTTTGGCCACGAAGATCCCAAAGTCTCTATGTTCAACGGCGGGGCCTGCGGGTTCCGTGGGAATTCCTTTCGGGCGAAGATGATCCGGGTGAAAGCCGTGGTCAGACATCAAGATTACCGTCACGTCGTCATCCACTTGATCCAACAGATCACCCAGGATTGCGTCGTGATAAATGTAACCCTGTGTCACGACGTTGTTGTATATCCGATAATCGTCTTCGGAGATGTGATCCTGGCGAGGAGGGTGGTACTTCATGAATCCATGGCAGAAATGATCGATGGCATCGTAGTAGACTGCCGCGAAATCCCATTCCTGAGTCCGCAGTAACAACGATGCAGCTCGATGTATCGACACGCATTCACACAGGACTTTCATCACAGCGGAAAGCCTGGGGTCCGTGTCTTGGTCAATGTCCGCCGCGTGAGGAACAAATGGGAGTAGATGTTCGGGGCGGAGCTGACTGGGATGCAGGCGTACTTGCGAAAGAGGTTCCATTAACGATTGCGGGTGGACGCAATTCTTCGGCAAATTGAATGGCATTCCCGGGCGTCTAGGTGACTTGTGAAAAAAATCTGAAACCATAACACCATTGATTGGTTCCGCGGGATTGCTCGGCCACCACCCCACAACCACAGACCTCTTCTCGTGCTGATTCAGAATGTTCCAGATCGCTTTGCACTTCCGCGACAGGTTTGTCATGGGCTGGACCGATTTTCCATCGGGTGCGGGTTCGATAAACCCATGGATGCCGTGCTTGTACGGTCGCTTTCCCGTTGCGATGGTGGTCCAGAGCATGGGCGACAGAGATGGAAAAAGCGTGGTCATGTTTCCCATGACGCCATGTTTAACCAGCTTCTGGACGTTGGGCATGCGGCCTTCATCCATCAGTTTGTGAATGATTTTCCAGTCCGCCGCGTCCCAGCCGATCAGCAGGACCCGATTCGAGTTGCTCATGAATTACCTGATTTGCATTAAACTTGTCTGGATCGTGAACCGTCGGATCGTAACTCCACCACCTCAACCACTCTGCCGGCGTTGGATTAGTTGCCGCACCAATCCACGCTGCCGAATTTCGACCATGTTGCCAAGTTTCAAAATAGCGAGACCGTATCCGGCGTGAAACCGCGATATCGTTGATTATCCGCGGATCACGACAGGCGGAGTCCGATCCTAGCGTATCTGCCAGCCGTGCCTGTCATGAGTCGGACTTCGCTTGGCATCGAACAGACCGTTTATCCGTTACGAGCGGACGCCGCGGATTCCGGTGGGAGGGTCATGCGGGCATCCGATGCGGTCTGTGTCTTCACCGCCGATTGGCATTCCCAGCGGCCGAACGACCGATGGATTAACGATGGGGACCATGGCAACAGAGATCGTTCTTCCGCATCGACGCAACCTCGTCCAGCACCCCGACACGGCGGATCCGTTCAAATGCAAGCTTGTTTGATCTGTCGTTTCCCGGTGGAAGCTACGGCACCGGTTTATCCACCGCAATCGGCTCGCCCGGATTCAATCCGACGCTATTCATCAGCCACAACAGGACCGGTGAAGCGACAAAAATGGAGCTGTAGGTTCCGACGATCACGCCGATCACCAGGGCAAACGCGAATCCGTGGATGGCGTCACCGCCAAACAGGTACAGGATGAATACCACCAGGAACGTCGTCATCGAAGTCAGAATCGTCCGGCTGAGCGTCTGCGAAATACTGGTGTTAACGATATCGGCGGTCAATTCGGACCGCTTGCCGCGCACTTCGCGAATGCGGTCAAAGACGACGATCGTGTCGTTCAACGAATATCCGATGATCGTCAACAGCGCGGCCACGATGGGCAAACTGATCTTGAAGTTTTCGATCAACAGGAAACCGAGTGCCCCGGCCACGTAATGGCTGATCGCTATCGCGCCCAGCACGATCAATACGTCGTGGATCAGTGCGACCACCGCCGCCAAGCCAAAGGCTACATTCTGAAAGCGAATCCAGACATAGGCAATGATTCCCAGCAGACTGGCGATGATCGCGACCAGCGCCTGGATCTGGGTATCGCGGGCGATCTGTCCGCCGACCTCGCTAATCGTTGGAAAGTAGGGCTTGCTGTTGTAGGACTCCTGGAAGGGAGCGAAGATCCTTTCGGCTTGCGTTGCATTCGGCAGATTCATTTCCACCGTCCAATTTTGCGACCTCAACGAACTGATCGTTTGCTCTTCGACCGCATCGGGAGACCTAAGCCGAATCTGCTCCGGTTCAATCTCCAGATCCGCTGCCTCCCCCGCGGCGACAATGAAAGTAGTCAGCTCCTTGCCGGAAACGGGAAACTTGAACTCCAGTTCGGTTTTCGTGGTGGCCAATGGAATTGGCGTGTCCGATGGCGTTTCCACTCCGCCCAGAAATGCGTTTTCTTCCTCCGCCGTATCCGTTCCCGCCGCGGACTGATCTGACAGATCCAGCCCGGCATCGCCCGCCTGTTGATTAGCCGTGTTCAATAGTGGCGAAGCGGCCGCATTGTCAGAAGTTGTTTCAGAACTTCCGGACGACGGATCGCCGGCAGGATCCTGTAGCGTGGCCGCCAAAATGTTCTGCGGACGAGTCAAATGCATCGCCGATAGCAGCGAGCCTCGGCCCCACGGAATCAAGCCTGTTTCCGTATCAGCCGGTTGACCGGGCAATTCCGGCTGGCTGGACAGGCCTTTGACGTTGACTTGTAGTAATTCCAGTTGCCCCTCGAATACCCGCCCAATCAGGTCGGCCAGGTCTTCGTGTGGCTCCCCTTCTCCATCGTAGATGGGAAGATTGCTATCGACCTTGAACACGCGGTTGGGAAAGACCTCGTCGTTCAGCTTGGAAACTGAAAATTCGATCTCTTCCCCGTTGAGTTCCATGTCGACAGCATTCAGTTGGTCGAACACGATCTGTCGGCCATCGTTTTCATCCTGCGACCCTCCTGGAGGGTCCTTGAACACTACCCGAACCGTCGAGCCACCTCTCAAGTCATGATGCAGAATCTTATCCTTGAGACCAAAAATGGCGGCGATTCCAATACCAATCAGGATCACGGAAAAGACACCCGCCACCAACCGCTTGCTGATGAAATTGAAGTCCGTCTTGCGCAGAATGCGTGTCATGCTCAAGCTGGTGATCCAGCGCTTTCTTTCGCAGATGTCGAATACGGCCCGCGCACAATAAATGGCCGTGAACATACTCATCAGGATGCCCAAGATCAACGTTACGGCGAATCCCTTGATCTGTTCGGTTCCAATCACGTAGAGCACGATCGCCGTGATCAGAGTGGTCACATTGGCGTCGATAATCGTGGTGGTCGCCTTGTCAAATCCGTTGCGGATGGCCATCCGCAGGGCCGCTCCCTTATCCAGTTCCTCCCGAATTCGCTCAAAAATCAAGACGTTGGCATCGACCGACATACCGACCGTCAACACCAGACCAGCCAATCCCGTCAGGGTCAGTGGCTGTTGAATCGCCATGATCAATGCCAGGATGAAAACCAGGTTCAACATCAAAGCGGCGGCCGCCACCAGTCCCGCAAAACGGTAGTAGACGATCATGAAGATCAACACCAGAACAAACGAAAATCCGATCGCGAAGAGACCTTTTTCCTTCAGCTCCTGCCCCAGGTCGGATTCGATAAACTGGCTGCTGATGGGGTTGTCGTTCAGTGCGACGTCGATGTTGCCAGAGCGCAGATTAATGATCAGATCGTCAACTTCTTCCCTGGAGAAGTTCCCGGTGATTCGCCCGCTACGCTGGATCGTATCTTCAATGGAGGGTGCCGTGTGAACCTGGTTATCCAGCACGATCGCCATGCGGTATTCGCCTTCGCTGCTGGGCTTGTGTTCCCAGGTGAAGTCGAACATCCGCGAAGCGCCTTCGGCAGTCATTTCAAAATTCACACTGTCGCGGCCCCGTTCGTCCAGACCGATCTTGAGCTGGTTGGCATCCAGGTGTTTTCCTTCCACCCGCATGGATTCTTCATCCGGTTCCATCAACAGGATCTGAGGCGCACCCTGCTGGTTCTGGTCCCACCAGACCGTGAATTCCTCCGCGCGAAACTCTTCGTCGCGAGAATTCATGGGTATCTTGGTCACGTCAACCAGCCGACCTGTTCGACTGTCTCGCAGCAACTGACGGAAATCGGGAATCATTTTATAGGCCACAATCGCCTGATCTTCGTCGTCCTCCTTCGCCAGTGTAAACCACTTGGCCAGTGGCATGGCCTTTTCCACGCCATCGACGGTCTTGGTCGTTTCACCGACGGTGCGGGAAAGATTCCCCGCGGCCGCCTGTTCGGTCGCCAGTCGTCGCGCCTCGTTGTGTTTGCTGAAGTTGCTCTCGGCAACGATCAGGAATTGCAGTTTTCCAGTCTTCACCAGGCGGGTCCAGATTTCATCCGCTTCCGCTTTGCTGTTGGTGGGGATCGTGACCTCGATCTTGTCCGTGCCCAACGGGCGGATCATGATTTCCCGGGTTCCGGATGGGTCAACACGCCGCAACAGGATGGGAATGATCTTCTCTGCGGTGGTCTTGGATTGGGAAAACGGATCCGCGTCCTCGGTGCCATCCAGGTTCAGTGACCCGATCATGTTGATGCCGCCCCGCAAATCGATCCCGAATTTCGGTGTGAACTGATTGGCGGCGATCAGCAGCAGGGCGATGAAGATGCTGCCGAAGATCACCGACAATTTCGCGCCGTACTCAGGCAAGCGGAGCGAGCGGGCGAGAAAGTGGCCCAGGAAAATGGCCAGCGCGACCAGCAGGACCAGTGCCAGGAAAGCGACCCATCCTTCATTCATGAAGGCAAAGATTCCGGAGGGTTCGTCCACCGTTTCCTCAACAACCTGTGCCAGGAATGTGGTGCCCTCCGCCCATCGGCCAACGACCGTGTTCACAAGCCTGCTTGAAATCAAATCAAACATCGCGGGATGTCCCAAAATGAATACTGATCAGATAAATTCCCATACACCTGGGTGAAACGCCAGGTCAGCGTCAATCACTCTTCTTCTCATCACCCGTCAGGACGCGAATCACCGATTTCTTGAGAATCTTCATTTTGGTATTCGTGTTTTCATCGATTCGGATAGTCAGAAATTCTCCGTCATCACGAAAGTTGACGATCGTCCCCCGGATGCCTCCGGCCGTGACCACCTCATCGTTTTTCTTGAGGTTGCTCAGCATTTCCGATACTTTGGCTTGATCTTTCTGCTGTTGCCTGGGCAGCATGAACAGAAAATACAGGACCATCACGATCATCATCGCCGGCAGGAAGAATCCAAGACCGTCGAGCAAACCGCCCCCACCCGGCTGCGGACCGTCCGCTGGAACCGCCTCGGCTCCAGCGCCGCCGCCACCTCCAGGTTTGACCTGGATCGCGAGCCAACAGCAAATGTAATACAACGACGCCATATCGGATGTCCCGGACCGGTTTCGATGTCGATCAAGTGATGACAACGAAACGACTCGTGAAACTCCCTGTCAATGAAACGAATACCGAACTTCAATTGGTCGGTGATCCAGTTGAAAACCGTTTTCCACGGCCAACCTAGGTGCAGATCAAATCGCAATCTTATGTCTTGAAATGGCGATCAACAAGTCCAAGTTACGGCAGATCATCCACTCCGCTTGCCAAAAAATGGGTCAACCTCGCCGCCCCACGGAATCCGGCAGCGATTTCTCGCCCCAACCGCTCATTCGCCGCTGAGCAAATTCCAGGAAACAGTCGGCAGTGATCGCATTGCGTGCCTCTCGCATCAGGCGATGGTAGTAATGCAGGTTGTGCAACGACAACAGGATGGGGCCCAGCATTTCGCCCGCCGTAAAGAGATGCCGCACATAGGCTCGACTCATCTGCGAAGCTTCATTGTCCATATCGGTCTGCAGAGGCCGAGGATCCGACCGGTGTTTTTGATTCCGCATCTTCAACGGCCCGTCGTCGGTGAAGGCCATCGCATTGCGACCGTTGCGTGTGGGCATCACGCAGTCAAACATGTCAACGCCTCTGCCGATCGCCTGCAGCAGATCCTGCGGTCGGCCCACTCCCATCAGATACCTGGGCTTGTTCGCCGGTAAATGGGGCTCGGTGCAGGAAATCGTGGCGTACATCTCTTCCGGGCTCTCCCCGACGCTCAGCCCTCCGATGGCATAGCCGGGAAAATCCAGATCCACCAGTTGGCGAGCGGACCGTTGTCGCAGCGCCGCGTCCAGCCCCCCCTGCACGATTGCCATTTGCATCTGGTCGCCACGCGCATGGGCATCGCGGCAGCGACGGGCCCAGGCGGCCGTCCGTTCTGACGCTTCGAGGATGTCGGTCGAGCTGGCGGGAAGCTGGATCACGTGGTCCAGGACCATGGCGATGTCGGAGCCCAACCGCTCCTGGATCTGGACGCTGCGCTCTGGCGATAGATCCACCAGGGAGCCATCGATGTGAGACCGGAAGCGTACGCCGGCGTCGTCGATATCAGACAGTCGCGCCAAACTGAAGATCTGGAATCCTCCACTGTCGGTCAGGATGGGCCGGTCCCAGCCCATGAATGGGTGCAGTCCACCCAGCGAAGCCACCACCTCATCTCCCGGTCGCAGAGCCAGGTGGTAGGTGTTCCCCAGCAGAATCTGCGAACCGGCAGACTTCAATTGCCTCGCCGTTAACCCTTTGACCGTCCCGCAGGTCCCCACCGGCATGAAGCAGGGCATTTCGATTTGACCATGTGGGGTCGTCAGCCGGCTGCGTCGCGCACCGCAATGAGCGTCGACGTGCAGAAGTTCGAACTGAAAATCGAAGGAAGGCATGAAAAAAGGGAAAACGTCAACCGTTTTCCCCAGAATGAATTATCGAGCTTGATGAATCCTGCGGTGGACCCGCCCCAGACCCGGTCGAACAGATTGATCAGTCGCCTCGCAGCTTCAAACCCGCCTGCTCCAGCTTCTCGCGGATTTCGTTCAGGCTGGTGACACCAAAATTCTTGCATTCCAGCAGATCATCGCCGGACTTGCGAACCAGCTCGCCAATCGTGGTCAAGCCGAGCCGCGTCATGCACTTCCGGGCACGCACGGAAAGATTCAGATCGGACATCGGGCGCTCCAGCAGCGCCTGTTCATCCGGACTCATCGTGCTGGTGTCCAGCGGCTCCAGTTCCACTTCTTTTTCGTGAACAAACTGGCCAATCCGCAGACCCTTGTTCCCCATCATTTCGCGAATCTCGACCAGCGAGGTTTCGCCAAAGTTCTTGCTGGACAACAATTCAAGTTCACTGACTTTGGTCAAATCGCCTAACGTCTTGATGCCCATTTTCTGCAGGCAGTTGCGGCTGCGAACGGACAGTTCAAACTGGGAAATCGAGATGCCCATGACGCTGGCCATCTGCTGCTGTTCGCGAAGTTGTTCCGGATTGTAGGGGCCATCCAGGGAAGCGATCGCGTCGCCACGGAACAATCGGGCTCGGGGATGGTCCGGATAGGATTCCAGAATCCGATCATAGCAACGCGCTGCCCGTTCGTTTTGATCGTGGTCTTCGTAAAGCAGTCCCAGGTTCAAGAGGGCGCCCACGTTGGTCGGGAAGACGGCCGCGGCGCGCTGATACAATTCAATCGCGCGTTCATCGTTGCCCCGACGATCGTTTTCCAGCCCCAGTCCGAATAAAGCGCCGGGATGATACTCGTCGATTTCGACCGCCCGTTCGTACAGCGCGATGACTTCGCTGGGATTATTGCCAATCGCGGCAATCGTGGCTCCACGCTGGTAAAGGTACTCCGCGGTCTGTTCGATGGGCCCAAACATGTTGTCCAGAATTTCCATGGCACCATCCAGATCGCAAAGATGGCGTCGGCATTCCGCGATGGCCAGCAGACACGTGTCCGAATCGTAGCCGGCCTTTTTCGCCGACTCATAGCACTCGATCGCCTTGTCATACCGATTCATGGCAAAGTGCCCGCGGCCCTGGTAGAAATAAGCCAGCGCCCCGCCGTCCGCATTCCCCAGTGTGGTAATGGCGTCGTCGTATCGCCCCAACAGGAACTGACAGATTCCCAGCCTCACATTGGTGGCTGGCGTGCGATCCATCTGGCCTTCGAGCTGTTGACTAACTTCCTTCAACGCCGGAAACTGGGAGAAGTCATTGCTGATTCGCCCGGAGATGAATTGAATTTCCGTCGGACCAAACGAGCTGTTGGACAAGAGCAGATCTTTGAGCTCGACATCAGGAGCCTGATTCATCAAGGTCATGTTCTCCAAAATACTTACCCCGTAATCTTCTAGCGGATCGTCAAAGCCGATTTGGATGTTAGTTGGACTGGAAGCTGAAGTTGGAAGACTTCCGAAAATCGGATGATTGGCAATCTCGCCGCGTGTCATTTCAGATTTGCCAGTCCCAGTTATACCATCCATCGACCGGACCCCTCAAGGCGTCGTGAGCCGGAACGCCGGTCGAAGGCGGTTCACTCGGTGCCGCCAGGCTTGGTTGATTTGGCCGACTTGGACGATTTCGTCGTTCCGGCCGCGTCCGTTCCCTTGGCTTCCTTGCTGGAATCACCTTTCCCCGCGCTGTTGCTGCCGGAATCGGCGGACTTGGATTCGGCCTTGGCCGCCTTCTTGTAGGAATCGCTGCGGTAATCCGTTTGATAGAATCCCGAGCCTTTGAACACGATCGCGGCACCCGTTCCAAATTGACGTTGAGCCGACTTCTTGCCGCATTCGGGGCATTTCTTGACGGCCTCGTCGGTGATCTTCTGAAACAGCTCCCAGCGATTTCCGCAGGATTTACATTCGTAATCGTAAGTAGGCATATCGTTGTATCGGTTGTTAATGCCGGGCCTGATCGGTGCGCACGGCTGGACCCGTGGATACAAAAACCTGCGCCGGCCGGACCACCCGGTCGTGCAGCACATAGCCCGGCCGCAATTCTCTCATGACGGTGTTGGCCGGGTATTCGTCGCTGGGCTGCATCTGAACCGCCTCGTGAAGGTTGGGGTCAAAAGCCTGACCGACAGCATCGATACGGGTACAGTGATTCGCCTGCAGAATCTGAATGATCTGATCGGCGACCATCTTCACCCCGTCCTTGATCGAGGCATTGGTTGGATTGTCTTCGGTAGATTCCCACGCGCGGTACAGATTATCGACCGATTCCAACAGATCGACCATCAGCGGCAGCGATGCATATTTGACCTGATCCAACGCCGCCTTACTGGCGCGCTTGCGGTAATTTTCCAGATCCGCCGCTGCCATCATCACCCGTTTTTCCGATTCAGCGAGCGCCGTTCTCAACTGTTCCACTTCGGATGAGGTCGGTCGATCATCGTGGCCGCCGGCTGACGGATCGGCTTGGCCCGCGGATTCGGCAGCGACCGCATGGTCGGCGGTTTCGGTGGACGCTGGCGGGCGGTCAATATCGCGTCGAGGATTCTTGCTCATGATTTTCAGTTTTCTATCGTCGGCCTTCGTGTGGCCTGTCCACTTGGTTCAAACAACGATTAGCCGTCATCCGAATGCATCGCACCCGATAAGGTCTCGCCTCAGGCCGGTTGCGACCACGCCCCCTCCGTTGTGTCTCGGCAGGAGCCTTGACCTCCCGGATGCTTCATTAAAGTCCCGATCCCAGCGGGAACTCATTTCTCCAATTGTACGACAAGCAGTCAATAAAGCGGCATCCACGTCCGCTGCGATCCATTCTAACTCTCTGAAGTGGCGAAGTACTCTTTGATGCGGTCCATGAAATTCTTTCGTTCCGGCAATACCTGGGAATGTTCCACATCAGCGAGTTGCCTGAGCAGTTCTTCTTGTTCCGAAGAGAGCTTTTTGGGTGTCTCGATGAATGTTTGTACCAGCAGGTCGCCCTGTCGACCGCCCTGTGGATCGGGCATCCCCTTCCCCGCCAATTTGAAGACCGCACCCGATTGCGTACCGCGAGGTATCTTCAGGGTGTCGCGGTCTTGAAGGGTCGGTACCACGATTTCCGAACCCAACGCCGCCTGGGTGTAGGAGATGGGCATCTGTAGAATCAGGTTTTGCCCGTCTCGGTGAAACAGTTTATGCGGCTTGATACTGATAAAACAGTAGCAATCGCCGGGCGGACCGTCGGCCGGGCCAGGTTCTCCCTCGCCCGTCAGTCGAACGCGCATCCCATTGTCCACTCCCGCCGGGATCGAGACGTCCAATTCAACCGACTTGCCCACGGCACCCTTGCCGCGGCAGGTTTCGCAAGGCGAGACAATGATCTGGCCGGCGCCCCGGCAAATTGGACAAGTTGTCTGGACGCTTAGAATTCCGGCGGACTGGACGATCTGACCGCGCCCGCCACACTGTTGGCAGCGCTCCGGTCGCGTCCCGGGCGCCGCGCCGCTGCCACTGCAGTCGACGCATACGGAGCTTCGCGTGATCTCGATCGGACGCTTCACTCCCGTGGCCGCTTCCTCCATTGTCAATTCAACATCGACCCGAATATCGGCTCCACGCCGACGACGCGTCTGGCGGCCAAAAAAATCGCCAAACATCCCGCCACCGAAGATTTCGCCGAATGCCGAAAAGATATCTTCGGCGGAACCGAAGTGCGCGCCGTCAACTCCCGCGTGACCAAACCGGTCATAGCGAGCACGCTTTTCCTCATCGCTCAGCACCTCGTAGGCTTCGGCGGCTTCCTTGAATCTCGTACTGGCTTCCTCATCGCCCGGGTTGCTGTCCGGGTGGAACTTGACGGCCAGTTGCCGATAGGCTCTGGAAATATCGCGCCCCGACGATTCCCGGGAAACGCCCAGTACGTCATAGTAGTCGCGTTTTGACATGCTCGCGTCACCGAATTGACCGTTGTGAGAATCCGAAAACAGGCCACCGGTAAAGGTGGCCTGACGCATTCGGTGTTAATTTCAACAACGAAGATACCCGTTTCGATTCGAATCAGGCGATAGCACCTTCGATCGGTTGCTTCTTCTTGTCGTCTTCGTCGAAGGTGGAAACCATCGCATCGGTTGTCAGTAACAGTCCGGCGATGCTGGCTGCGTTAGCCAACGCGGTTCGTACGACCTTGGCCGGGTCAATGATTCCGGCCTTGAACATGTCGACATAATCGCCACTGTTCGCGTCAAAACCGACGTTGTCGGATTTTTGCAGCACGTTGTCGGCCACGACACCGCCATCAATGCCGCCGTTTTCGGCGATTTGGCAAATCGGTGCCGAAAGAGCATTCAGCACGATGTCGACACCAATCGCCTCGTCCCCCTTGGCAGCCGAAAATATGGTCTTGCCATTCTCATCCTTGAGGGGCGATTTGGTCACTTCCCGAACGGCTTCGGCACAACGCAGCAGCGCGACGCCACCCCCCGGAAGAATGCCTTCCTCGATGGCCGCCCGTGTGGCGTGCAAGGCATCTTCGACTCGAGCCTTCTTCTGCTTCATGTCCGATTCGGTTTCCGCACCTACGCTGACGACGGCCACGCCGCCGGTCAACTTCGCCAGCCGTTCCTGCAGCTTCTCGCGATCGTAATCGCTGTCCGTCTGCTCGATCTGACGCCGAATCTGTTCGATCCGAGCATTCACGTCCTTACGGCTGCCAGCGCCTTCCACGATGGTGGTGTCGCTCTTGCCGACGGTGATCTTCTTGGCATTGCCCAGGTGTTCCGGTTTGACGTTTTCCAACTGGATGCCCAGGTCTTCGCTGATCAGGGTACCGCCCGTCAATGTGGCGATATCGCCCAGCATCGCTTTACGTCGATCACCAAAACCAGGTGCCTTGACCGCACAGACATTCAGTGTGCCACGCAATTTGTTGACCACCAGCAGCGTCAACGCTTCCGCATCCACGTCCTCCGCGATGATCAATAACGCCTTGCCCGACTGTCCAATGGACTCCAGCAACGGAACCAGATCACGCACATTGCTGATCTTTTTTTCATAGATCAGCACCGCCGCGTTTTCAAACTCGCATTCCATCTCGGTCGGATTGTTGATGAAGTAGGGCGAAATGTAGCCCTTGTCGAACTGCATGCCGTCCACGTATTCGACAGTCGTATCCGCCGTCTTGCCTTCTTCCACGGTGATGACGCCGTCCTGGCCGACTTTTTCCAATGCTTCGGCCAGCAATTCACCAATCACCATATCGTTGTTGGCACTAATGGCACCGACACTGGCGACTTCTTCCTTCTTGGAGACTTTCTTGGCCATCTTGTGCAGTTGCGCTTCCGCCGCCGCTACCGCTTTTTCGATACCGCGTCGAACGGCCATCGGATTGCTGCCGGCGATGATATTCCGCAAACCTTCCTTGAAAATCGCCCGAGCCAGGACGGTCGCGGTGGTGGTTCCGTCACCAGCCAGATCGGACGTCTTCTGGGCCACCTCGACCACCAGTTTGGCCCCCATATTCTCGAACCGGTCCTCCAGCTCAATTTCTTTGGCGACCGTAACGCCGTCCTTGGTTACCGTTGGTCCCCCGAACGATTTGTCAATAATGACGTTCCGCCCGGTTGGGCCCATCGTGATCGCCACGGCGTCGGCCAGTTTATCGATTCCACGCAGCATTCTTGCCCGTGCAAAATCGTCAAATAGAAGTTGTTTTGCCACGTTAATGATTCCTTATCGTTGAAATTTCCGTGCTTACAGCACCTTGGCCAGAATATCGGTTTCTCGCAGGATCTTGACGTCGACGCCGTCGAGTTCGATTTCCGTACCACCGTATTTGCCGAAGATCACTTCGTCGCCAACGGTCACCGAAAGCTCACCGCGTTCGCCGCTGTCCAGCAAACGGCCGGGTCCGACAGCCACAATCTTGCCACGTTGCGGTTTTTCCTGGGCAGAATCCGGCAGAACAATGCCACCCGCCGTTGTCTCTTCAGCGGCCAGCGGTTCAACAACAACACGATCATCCAAAGGTCGAAGGGAAAATTTAGCCATGTTACTTATTCCTGTATCAGAGTTCTTGAATTGATTGATTTTCGAAGGATTACATCATACCGGGCATGCCGCCCATGCCACCCATGCCGCCCATGCCACCCATGCCAGGCATGCCACCCATGCCGCCCATGCCCATGTCTCCACCCATGCCATGATCGTGGTGGCCATCGCCTCTCGCTCTTCTTGCTTCGGAATTTCCGTCACAAGAGACTCGGTCGTCAACAACAGGTTGGCAACACTGGCCGCATTTTGCAAAGCGGTTCGAACGACTTTCGTCGGATCAATAATGCCACGTTCGATCAGGTCAACGTAATCGCCTTTGTCGGCGTCGAATCCGGCCGACTTTTTCCCCTTCATGTTTCGCACGCGGTTGACCACGACCGCTCCGTCATACCCTGCATTTTCCGCAATGCTGCGGAGTGGGTATTCCAGAACGCGGCGGATGATTTTAACACCACCCTCTTCATCACCCTGCAGGCCCTTCAGCGTGTCGAGCACGGATCCCGCTCGCAACAGGGCAATGCCACCACCGGGAACAATGCCTTCCGCCAAAGCAGCAGCGGTCGCGCTCTTGGCGTCTTCCAACAGGTCCTTCCGTTCCTTCAATTCGGTTTCCGTGACAGCTCCCACGTTAATCTGAGCCACGCCGCCAGCCAGCTTGGCCAATCGCTCCTGCAATTTTTCGCGGTCGTAGTCGCTGGTCGTAGTTTTCGATCTCCCGCCGAATCTGTTCCGCTCGGCCGTCAATTGCTTTCTTTCTCACCTTTGCCACCAATCATGATGGTCTCTTCCGAGGTGATACGTACTTTCTTGCAGACGCCCAGATCCGAAAGCTGTACGCTTTCCAGGTCGATTCCCAGGTCTTTGAAAATCACCTGACCACCCGTCAGAACGCCAATGTCACCCATGATCGCTTTGCGACGATCGCCATATCCGGGTGCCTTCACTGCACAGACCTGCAGAATCCCACGCATCTTGTTGACCACCAGGGTCGCCAACGCTTCACCTTCGACGTCTTCGGCGATGATCAACAACGGCTTTTTGGATTTGCTGACGGCTTCCAGGATCGGGATCAGGGATTTGTTGGAGCTGATTTTTTCTTCGTAGATCAGCACGAAACAATTTTCCAGTTCGACGGCCACGTCTTCCTGGTTGGTGACGAAATGGGGCGACAGGAATCCGCGATCGAATTGCATTCCTTCGACCACTTCCACGGTCGTTTCCGAACCGCGACCTTCCTCAACGGTGATGACACCGTTCTTGCCGACTTTCAGGAAGGCGTCCGCCAGCACACTGCCGATGGTCGGGTCGTTATTGCCCGCAATGGTGGCGACCTGCTGGATTTCTTTCTTGCTCTTGGCGTCGATCGGCTTGGAAAGACGTGAGACTTCTTCGCAGATCGCTTGTGTGGCCTTATTGATTCCTCGCGAGAGAGCCATCGGATCGTAACCGGCCGCAATCAATCTTCAACCCTTCCCGGAAAATTGCTTCCGCCAGAACCGTGGCCGTCGTCGTGCCGTCGCCGGCGACATCGTTGGTCTTGCTGGCGGCTTCCTTGACGAGTTGCACACCCAGATTTTCATAGGGATCGTCCAGCTCGATGTCTTCGGCGACGGTCACGCCGTCCTTGGTGATTTTGGGGCTGCCCCAGCCCTTGTCCAGAATCGCGTTGCGGCCGCGCGGTCCCAAGGTGCTTCTGACGGCTCGCGCCAATTTCGATACGCCGCTAAGCAGCGGCTTTTGGGCGGCCTCGTCGAATACCATTTGTTTGGCCACTGATCTACCTCCGTACTGTCGAGATTACTGTGTGAATTTGCTATCTGAATTGTGAGCAGACCATTGAACGGTTCGTTCGTGGTATGAACGCTGTTGCCCGTTCCGTGGATGCCCGGGAATCTCAAGCGATGCTCTGCCACGACGAAGACGTCAGCCGAAGCAGGTTCCCCGCCGTTAGCAGCAATCGTTGTGCCAAAAGACTGGTGGGCCAACAAAGAATGGCAAGGCACGTTTTTGCGTCGTTTTTTGATGGGCGACGAGACGGACGCCCGGGCCGCCGATTTGATCCTGACATTGTGGCATAGCTGCACCGCTGGGGCACGCATCAATGCAAGCGGATGTTCATGATCCGCCAGTTGCAGAGTGGATGCTGGCAGCCGAATTTTCGGCAAACTTTTACTTTTTGAGCAGGTTTAGCTGATCGGCGCTATCTCCATTACCGATTTTTCCCAGAAAGGCCGGCGAGTTGTTCGTTTTGGCCGTCTTGCAGCAAGGGGGTTTGTAAATGCCGGTTATCCGATTCTCTTCCGTCCTTTGGTTGGTGATCTTTTTGGCGTCCCCTGGAATCCAGGCCCAACACCCCGTCCAAGCGTCGTTGGGAGACTCGCCCAGCGTTTCCACGTTGCATTTTTCTGATGTGGCGAACGACCCCGTAGCGGCCAAGCCGTTGGCCAGCACAACCACGTCGATCAGTGACACAAACTACGTAGATTCACCGAGCGGGCATTGGGAACAGATGACCGATGCGGTATTGCCCGGCCAGATTCTGGTCGATGGTGACGGACCGGTCGACATGGTGGATGCCCCGTCTCTCGGTACGGGTCCGTATCTGGACGGCGGCCAGTGCCTTGTCGGCAATGATCTCAACTGTTGCCCGCAGCGAGCCGGATTCTATGGCGGGATGGGCATCGTCTTTGCCCGTCCCCATTTCAAGGAATCGTTCCAGTACTCGCAGACGAATCTGCAGACGGGTCAGCAGTCTCTGTTTCCTTTCGATTACGACTATGCCGCGACGCCCAGGGCCTGGCTGGGATTTCGGACGCCCAGCGGAGTGGGCGTAATGAGCCGATATTGGCAATTTGATCAAAGCGGAAATTCGAGTTTCGATACCGCCGACGGTGCCAACCTCTATGGTGCCCATGCGGTGACGATTATTTTTCCGGCCAATATCTTCGCCGCTTTCCCCGGCGAATCACTGACCACCGAGAATTCATTGCTGACTCAAATCCTGGAGTTGTACGGCACGGCCGATTTTCAGTTTCAGGGGATCGAGGCGACGGGAGGAGTTGGGCTTCGCTACGTGCAACTGGCCCAGGAGGTGGCGGCCCGTGTGACCGATCCGGCAGGGACCCCAACGGGTTTGCTGTACTGGGTTCGTGAATTTGAGGGCTTTGGTCCGTCGATCACGCTGGATGCGAAGAGAAGACTGGGACGTCTACCGATTTCGGCTGTCGTTTCGGGCGGAGGTGCCTTCCTGTTCGGAAACAAGACGATTGATCGGACAGTCTTCGGCGATCAGAGCATACCGCCTGCCGCGCCATTCCTGTCACTATTGAAAGCCGACGAAGTCGTCGGGGTGGGCGAACTATCGGTCGGGCTGGAGGCGGCGAAGCGATTCAGGAACGGCAATCAGATGCTGGTTCGCGGCACTTACGAAGGCTCATTGTGGGCCGAAGCAGGAGCCCCCACGCTGGGTTTCCTGGGTTTTCAGGGCTTCGGAATCACCGCAGAATTCCAACGCTGATTCCAAGCGATGTGAATACCAGATGGGCTTCAGGCTTAATTCTGAATGCTCTCGCTATCGCTGGCCAAGCGTGAACCGAATTCGGCAAAATGGCCAACGTCGGGAGCGGCATTCACCGCTTCAGCTTCCAGGCAGGCAGCCAGAACTGTCCACCGCGCTTCATTTTGAAATCGCTTAGCAGACGTTGTTCCATGTCGGGCAAATGACCGGCACCGTAGAAAATCGCGATTTTCTTACGGCCGTTGTCGATTTCCTCCTGCAGAACCTCCATCGCCTTGCCATTGCGGTGATTAATAATCGTCGACCCGTCCTTGCCCTCAAAAATCGACAGACCACCTTCCATGTTCATCATCTCAACGGCAAACAACTGACGCATCCGGATTTCCTTGTCCTTGGCAAACAGGACCCGCAACAGATCCAGATTGGTGGCACTGGAGCGGCCGCTCTGCGCCATACTCTGTCCCATCGCCTTGAGAAAAATCTTGGAGAAGCTCTCGTCGTTGTTTTTCATGCTTTCCAGAAATTCCTCGGGTGACATGTCGGCATGCACCAGGTTGTTCTGTTGGTAGTCGATGTGTTCCAGCTGGAATTCCAGACCCAGCGCCGTCTGCATTCCCACCTGCAGCGCGGCAATCGGATTCAGTCCGTCCCCCGCCTCACGCTCACCGGCCTGCGGAACCCGAGTGCCTTCGGGGGCTACCAGTTCGTACAAGACGGCGTCGTATTCCCCAAACCGATCATTGATCTGCCGGTAGTAATCCTCTTCCCCAATGTGCACGACCCCGATCAGATCGACGTAGACCTTTTCATCCTCGTCATTGGTTCCCAGATACCGGGTGATCGAGGTCTCAAAAGCCACCGGTTTCTTCCTTCGGTCTCGACGCACCCGCATGAAGTGGTCGATCGATGATTCCCGTTGGACTCGAGGGCCGGAATTCGCCGTGGTCGCCACAGCGGTTTCGGCAAACCGTCCTTTCGCATCCACGGCATTTGAAGTCGATCGTTTCCCAAGTGATCCTTCGCCGGGATTCGCCAGCGAAAACGCGAAGAACATGGCGACGCACAGCAGACTCAAGGGGGCAACGAAATTCAGACGCGACATTATTTTGCCTCGATTAAAGTTTCGAAAAGTACGCCATCAGTATAAGAGCCAGGGCGTCTCGTTTCAATTTACCGGATTTGGTGTTGTCCCTGCACAAGATGGGAAGCAACGCCCTTGCGTTGCCAAACCTGGTCCAGACCTGATCACTTTCTCCGTCGCGATTCCGGGTAAAGACAGCTTGATCGCGAAGAATATCGGAACACGGCGAGTCACCACGTTGCGAAATCGCTTTTACAAGTCGTCTCAGCGTATCACGACCGGACCGGCGATAGGGACCTATCAATGTCCGAGGGTTCTGGTGATTTGACGCTTTCTGGTGGAGTCGGAAGCACCTGGTATGGCCCGAAGGAGAACCTCCACCGGGCCGGTTACCGGGCATCAATTAACGGCTCTTGGCAGCCAACGCTCGGGCACTGGGCAGTTTCAAATTCCACGCCAGTCCGCATTTCTCCATCGCCCGGATCACCAACCAGCTCAAATCGAATTGCCACCAACGCAGACCATGCCGCGCCGAGGAGGGGAAGGCATGGTGGTTGTTATGCCAACCTTCTCCCATGGCCACGAGACCGCAAATCAGATTGTTGGTGGAACGATCGTTCGACTTGTAGTCCCGGCGACCAAACACGTGACAAACGGAATTGATCGACCAGGTCATGTGGTGCGTTACGAAGACCCGCACCAGTCCGCCCCACAAGAATCCAAGCAGGGCACCGAACCAGGTCCCTTCGATCAGAAACCCGATCACGGTGGGAATCGCGAGGCTGGTGATTACCAGATAAACATAGTTCCGGTTCATCGCAACCAGCAGGCGATCCTTCATCAGGTCGGGAATCCATTTCTCATAATTGGGCTGAGACCAATAGCCGCTGAACAGCCAGCCAATTTGGCCGTGCCACAGCCCTTTCACCATGCCCACCAGGCCGTGTCCATGCAAATTGGGGGAATGAGGATCTCCGTCCCGATCGCTGTGGCTGTGGTGGCGGCGATGGACGGCACACCATGTCAGCGGAGCGCCCTCGATGCTCATCGTTCCGATCGCCGTCCATAATGCTCGTACCCAGCGATAGGTTTCAAACGACTTGTGCGAACAAAGTCGGTGGAAACCAATCGTGATGCCCAGGCTGGTGATGCACCAACCGGCCAACATCATCACGATGTATTCCCAGCTCACAAAGCCGATCTGCGAGCACATGATCACAACGGCAATTACGCCGGCAAAAGGCAGCAAAACGGCGGCCAACATCATGATTTTCTGACGCCTGGAGGCCTCAGGCTCAAGTTCGCCGACGGGTCCTTCGTCGCTGGAAATGCCCGACTCGATCTCTTCAAACAGATCGTCGTCAACCAATTCCATTTCGGAGATCTGCGGTTCCTGTAGCAGCTGTTCAACATTCATTGATGGTTTCCTGTTATTGATCGCCCACCGTAGAGCGAGTATCGTGTTCCGTCCGGTGTTCGTTGAGATTGAATCTCAAGAATTTCAACCGCAAGTTATAGACCGCAACCGAAAAATTGGAAATGCGACTGGCGGCGGCTTGAGTTAGCGTGAACATGAACGGTCTTAAAGGCCGATAGAGCTGTGCATTCAGGCACAAGGGTTTGCCGAATGACCCTTTTTACGGATCAATGGAGCGTCGCACTCCGACGTGTTGGATAGTAACCGCAAATGTGGACGATCTTTCTCGACATTGATGGAACTTTGGTTTCGACAGCCGGGGCGGGCCTCAAGTCGATTGCTCGGGTGATGTCCGAGGAGTTCGGGCTGCTGGAATTGCCTCAGGTGGCCGTACACGGCCGCACTGATTACGGCATCTGGATCGAGCTTTTTGAAAAGTCAGGTGTCCAACCACCAGATGACTTGTCGCCGCTGATACAAAAGTACTGCGATCTGTTGGAAGTCAATCTGGATCAGCAGACGGGACATGCCCTTCCGGGTGTCGACGATTTTCTGCGGGCCGTGTCCTGTCGCGAAGATGTCGCCGTGGGCCTGTTAACCGGTAACGCTCGCCAGGCGGCGATCATCAAGCTGAAACGATTTGGTCTTCATTCGCTGGTCGAGGACTTCGGTGGGTTCGGCGATGATACCGGCTGTCGCAATGAAGTGGCACGCCGGGCAAGGCGATCGGCAGAGATTCATCTGGAACGCCATTTTGACCCCGATCGGCTCTGGGTCCTTGGCGATACGATACATGATATCACCTGTGCTCGAGCGATTGGTGCACGGGTTTTGGCGGTGGAAACGGGTGGCCAGTCCCGGGAGCAGTTAAACGACGCCCAACCCGATCTGCTTTTTGCGGATCTCTCGGATACCGGAAGAATCGTCGATTACCTTTTCCGCGTTTAAAAAACGCGCCTGATTCCAAGCGAGCAGGCTCATCCGTCCTGAGGCAGCTTGCGAGGAAACGGCAGGGCCTCAGCGGGAGGCAGTTTCAAGCCGGTTTCTTCCGCCCATGCCGTCCGGTCGTCCGCGGTGGCGTAGAACCGTAGCCAGGTCTCTTCTTCCAATTCCGGGTCGATGCATTGCCATTGCAGGCAAGAATCGACGGTTCGAACCCGTTTTTCCTGCGCCGGCAAGATATCCCGCGCGATCAGGCAGTACAATTGTCGATCCGACAAATGCTCGGTCATCACCAGCGTGATGTTCTTTTCGTAAAGCCGGCCGATGACCTGATATAGTTGCTGCCTGATTTCATTGTCGGCCAGCGTATCGTGGGGCAGCATCACCAATTCCGGTTCGAACCAGCGGCTGATGGGTAATACGGGTGCCCGTTCCCAGGCCAGCATGCTGGCCAGGTATTCGTTCTCGTGATCGGTCGACATGCGATCCAGGTCGACCACGTACAACGATTCGTCAAGGAACGGCTCAATCTCATCTCGCAAGCGAGCATTTCTCATCAAGAGTTCAACTTCGGACATATGGCAGGGACCTGCAACGAAAGTGGAGGTTGTTTACAACGCCGATGAGCTGGTTGCATCGAGCCGTGGAAATGTATCCGAGCAAACGTGGCTAACAAGCAGCAACTTTAATTTTGCCGGCAGAAATCCGGGGAAACCGCTGTCCCCAAGGTCACAGTTGTTGCGGCCGGAAAGTCTTGACATTGCCGAATCGAAACAAGCGGCAAGGTCAACCAGAAATGCTGCCAATGTGTTGGCAGTCGTCAACCGCACGGCAGCTCAGTTTCGAAAGCCCAGAGACAATTGAGGATCGTCAACCAGACCGTCGGGGCACAATTCCTTGTACATCATGCTTGGCTGGATGCCGCCGTTGTTCTGGTACTTGTCGCTGGAGTATTCCTGAATGTCGCCAACCACCTGGTGATAAAAGATCTGGCAGATCTGCACGCCGGGATAAATCCGAACTGGCTGAACGGCAAACATCTCCAAGGTCCAGTAGCCTCGAAAACCGACATCGCCAAATCCCGCCGTGACGTGCACAAACAATCCCAGCCGGCCAATCGACGACCGACCCTCGATCATGGGGACCAGATTGTGGGTCACCGTATGTTCCACCGTACGGCCCAGGTACAACCGGTTGGGTTCCAGAACCAGGCCAGTTTCGGGGATCGTCAACTGGCGGACCCGGTTGTTCTTGCGCATGTCCAAAACCACTTCTTCATACGTCAGAATCTCGTTGTGCAGCGACAGGTTGTAGCTGTTGGGATTCAGATTTTCCGGGTCAAATGGCGTGATTTCGATGTCTTTCCCGATACTCTGTCTGATTTCGTCGCCGGATAATATCATGCGCCATTCCCATGCTGAGAAAAGAAGTTGGATCAGATCAGATGTCGTTGAAGACGATGCCTGGTTGCGACCAGATTGTGTTGCCGGTTTCACCAGATGTCAATACTGTGGAGAATCGTAACATTGGTTCAGAGGTGGTCCGGCTACCCTCTCTCGTCGTTTTTCATGCTGCCGGGATCAGAGGCTGATGCGGATCAAATCATGACGAACGAACTACCAGAAATCAGTCTTCCATCTCAGTTTTCAGGCATCGTACGACTATTTCCGTTGTCCGATCTGGTTCTTTTTCCGGGCATCGTTCAGGCCCTGCACATTTTTGAGCCACGGTATCGAGAACTGATGCGTGACGCGTTGGCGGCGGATGAGTTGATTTCGATGACGTTGTACCGCGACCAGGAACAGGAACTCGTTGGTGGCCCACCGGAACCGGTTCACGATGTGATCTGTATCGGCCGCATCATGGCCCACAAGGAACTTGACGATGGCCGCTTCAATCTTTTGTTGATGGGAGTCAAACGGGCCCGAATCGTGCGGGAAATCGCTGTCGAGAAGCCGTACCGGATGGCTGAAGTAGAAGTCATGGATGATGCCTGTTTTCTGGCACCGGAACGCATTCGGGAACTGCGTTCGGAACTGGTAAAGACCTGCCAGTCGATCAAACTGTTCGACGAGCTGATCGATCAAGCTGAAATGAAGAAACTGGTCGAAAAGGATCTTCTTCTCGGTCTGTTTGTCGATCTGATCAGTTTCTCGGCCGGTCTGGATTGCAGGCAGCGACAGGCACTCCTAGAATCAAGCGATGTTGAACAGCGGTGTCGCAAACTGATTCAATTTCTCCAGGACCAGGGCCGGCAAGACCCGTCTGTTCCTGGATTCCCTCCCGATTTCAGTGTCAATTGAGCCGCGCGGCAGCTCTTGCCATGGAGTTATTCATGAAGATTGCGATCACTTACTGCACCCAGTGAAACTACAAACCCAAGGCGGACAGTCTGGCCGCCGTTGTTCGTGATCAACTGGGTATCGAACCGACGCTGATTGGTGGTGGCGGTGGCATCTTTGAGGTGCAGGCGGACGGTCAGGTTGTGTTTTCCAAACGCGCCGAAGGTAACGAATTTCCTGAGCATCAGCTGGTGATCGATAGACTCCGTCGGCTCGAAGCGAAGTAGGTAAATCAGAACGCCACAGATTGATTCGGGCTTTCTCCGGTGCTGTCCGGCCGATCACGGAGAAGGCGGTCCAGGCCGAGTTCATTGCGTAGAGAGGTGTGGTCCGGGTCGACGCCGGAAGGGAATTTCCTGGATAACCAGCACGGTCGACGCAGTACCGCGTCGACCGTTTTACCGCTTACTTTCGGGCCCGGGACTGGGGTTCAGACCCCGAATGCCAAAGGGAGACGCCGGCCGGTTTTGGCACTCTCGTTGGAAGTCAGCACGATTTTCATTGCGCGATAAGCATCGATCAGGTCGGACTGCTTTCTCACCAGGCTGGTGATGCTGCGATAGAACTGCGACAGCATCTGTTCGCCGACCGGCTTCTCTGATTCCAGCGATTCGTTGTGCTGACCGGCATCGTCGAACCATATCAGCGTGTTGGGCAGGTCCAGGAATGCCATCCCGTTTTGGCAACATATTTGTATCGACGCCGGACGCCGATAGGCCAGGGCATCTGACCAGCGGGAGGGAATGTAGTGACCAAGGCTAAGCTGGGCCAATGGTCTCGTCGCGTCCGCCGTGGGTGGGAATTCCAGGCTGACCATTTGATAAAAGGTGTGCGCGTCTTGTGGAGCATCGTAAACGGCACTCAATACGGACGAGGGCTCGTCCGCCACGATGTAACGGCACCAGTCGACTTGTTCCATCATGTGTTTCCACACCAGCGGACAATTGTCGCCGCGGCGAAGCTTGTTGGACTGGCTCTCCACCGGCATCCGATCGTGACAGAAAAGCAGGTTGGGTCTGCCCAGTCGCGTGGCAATCAGCTCTTTCAGACGGAGCGTGGCCGGTGAGTAGCGACGCGGAAACTCAGCCATGAATGCCACTCCGGAACGATCGATTCTTTCCCGGATTTCCAATGCCTGGTCGGGCGAGATATCCAGTGCCGTGGAACTGTAGACCGCCTTGCCCGCCTCCGACGCGGCAATCAGCGGAATGGGACCTACCCAGTCGGGCGCCAAGGCCAGGATGGCGTCGATGTCGTTCCGCTCAATCATCGCCCGAAAACCGTCGACCGCCACCGCATTGAATTCGCGGGCCACCGACCTGGCCCTCTCGGCGATCTCACAACAAATGGCTCGAACTTCAAAACGGTCGGACATGGCCATCAATGCCGGACGATGCCGCGATTGCCAATGATCGCCAAGCCCAATCAAGCCCACCCGTATTTTCATGTCATACTCACTTAACTCGCGATGTTCTCGCGATTGGCTGCGTCAGTCTGTGGGGGCCAACGGTCCCCGCTAATCATTGTCGCGACAAGCATCCCGCGCGGCCCGAGATCTTGTCGGATCTTTCATGGCCCCCAAATTAATAGGGCAACGGCAAGACGAGAAGATAAATAAAGTGCGTTTTGTCAAGTACGGAAAATCGTTCCCTATCTCGAGCCTGAATCAGGTCGGTTGGCATTTTTGACCGATTTTTTTCGAACCTCTGGGCACCACAAAACTGGCTCTAATGTTTGTCAAAACGCTGTTAGCGGGTGTTGTCGTCATTCGTTACGCATTTTGCCAACTTTTACGCCTTTTTGAAGTTTGGCATCTAACGATAATTTGCGGTGACTTTAACGGACGTAACGCCCCGGGGTTTTTCCTCAAATTTGGTAGCTCTTAACTCCAAGGATCATCTGCAGAGATTTTGTTGGGCCGTTGCGTTCAGAATTGCAAATTAGTGCTGTCACTTTTGGTCGATAAATAATTTTACCAGCTTTGACCAGAGCCCCCGGATTGAAAACGGAATTTAAATTCTGGCGTTATCTTTCCGAATCTCTTGGGTCACGATATGTCCAAGGCGTAGTGACGCCACATTAGGAGAAAAATCATGAAGTTCTTTGTTCTTTTCTTCGCCGGCACCCTCATTGTTTCAAATGGTAGTGAACCGACGGATTACAAGACAGCATACAAGCGGGCTCAAACGGGCGATAAGCCTCTGCTTGTATTGGTCACGGCTGATTGGTGTGCACCATGTCAACAGATGAAGTCTTCAACCATTCCAAAGCTGATGTCACGGGATGCGTTTCAGGATTTCCACTACGCGACCGTCGATTTGTCGCGGCAGGAAACGTTGGGCCGTAAATTGATCGGCAAACGAGGGGTTCCACAGTTGATCGTTTACGAAAAGAGAGACGATAAATGGCAACGTCGCTACCTTCGCGGCGCTCAGACCGTCGAGACCGTGGAGGCTTTCATCTCCCAGGGCGCGGCGGCCAGGACAGCGATGAACACGAACGCCAACAACTAGTCGATTCCTGTGCTTCGTGAACATATCGGTCATTATTCCGACCCTGAACGAAGCACGCCTTCTTTCTTCGTCCATTGACGATGCCTGGCGAAGCGGTGCCAACGAGGTCATTGTGGTGGATGGCGGAAGCTGCGACGCCTCACCACAAATCGCCCAAAACAAGTCTGGCAAGCTGTTGGAAACGACGGCTGGACGAGGGCATCAGTTGAATGTGGGCGCCGCCGCGGCAACGGGTGATGTGCTGTTGTTTCTGCACGCTGACAACTCCCTGGTCGAAGATGGCTGCGACCAGATCCGAGCCGCTTTGACGGATGACCGCACGGTTTGGGGGGCCTTCTGGCAGACCATTGACAGCCCCAGGTGGATTTACCGCGCCATCGAAGCCGGAAATGCTTGCCGAGGCCGGTTTCTGGCCATGCCCTATGGCGATCAGGGGATCTTCGTACGCCGGCCCGTATTCGAACAGTGCGGCGGATTCGACGAGTTGCCGTTGATGGAAGACTTTCATTTTTCCCGGAAATTAAGGCGTCAATTCCGTTTCCGCCTGCTACGTGGCCCCCTGACCGTCAGCGCTCGACGGTGGCAAAGCAACGGTCCTGTTCGGCAGACGCTCAAGAACTGGTCCATTGTCGTGGCTGCGGTGACGGGTACGCCGACGTCGGTTCTGGCGCGTCGATATGGGTTGAATAGGGATTCATGGCAAGAGTGAACTGCCAGATCACAAAAAAAGCAGTGCCCATGATGGGCACTGCCTTGGAATTGGGAATGGCCGGCTCAAGCTCACTTGATTGGCATGATTTCCAGCAGATCGATGTCGAATAGCAGCGTCTTGTTCAATTCCATCGGTGGACGAGGTCGCATGCCATAGGCTTTATCACCCCGAATGATCACCTTCCATTTGCCGCCCACTTTCATCTTCTGCAATGCATTGGAAAACCCAGGGACGAATTGGGTCACTCCGTTTTCCAGCGGCTGACCTTTGTCGATCGAAGAATCGAAGACTTCCCCGTTGGGATACTTGCCAACATAGTTGACTCGAACGCGATCGGGAGCTTCCGGGGATTCGCCATCTCCTTCTTCAACCACGATGTAGTAGACGCCCTCTTCCAGTTCTTGGGCACCTTCCTGTTTCATGAATTCGGCAATCGCCTGTTCTCCTTCGATACGGTTCCTCTCCGCCTCCGCCTTCCGTTTTTCCGTGATGCGGCGGCGCATCAGGGTTTGGTAACTTCTCAAGACCGATTGTTGAGCCTCCCGTGTCATGCCGATCTCCTGCCCCTCATCCGCGGCCCTCATGCCTTTGATAATCTGTTCGAAATCATAATCCGCACCCTGCTGCTTCATTCGGGAAATCGTGTTGAAACCGATCAGCAGGCTGGCCTTTTCGATCGTCGATCCTTCGTCCTCTGGTTCGGCCTCGGTCGCAGAGGAATCTGCCTGCTGCTGGCTTTGAGATGCCGCCTGGCTATCGCCGGCGGGAGCCGTATTTTCGTCCTGGGCGAACGCGCTCGCCACGAACGAGACGAACAGTAAACACAACGTCATCTGAAATAAACGCATTTTCAATTTGCTCCAATCGCTTTGTTTTTCTCAGGACGAATCGACTTAATCCGTCACTTTTCGGTTTTCGGTGGGCAGACCCACGTCCGTGTGCAAATAGATGGCAAAGGTTGCCAGCCAGTGTTCACCTTCGTAGTGTCCGCTAAAGACGTATTTATATCCGGCTTCCGCGTGATCGGCAGCCGCTTTTTGCAGAATTGACCGACGTCGATCGGAGGATGGCAACGCAGACGCGATCCCCTGCAGACACCAGCCACGCGACAGGTCCAGGCCTGCCAAATGGACAATTTTCCCGTCGGTGACGTCACTTACTTCGACCGGTCGAAACAAATGGCTGTCGGCGGTCGACAGTCTGGGCAAAAACCGGTCCAGCCAACGGGCAAACTCGGTTTCATCCAGAACGCGCCTCATCAGATCGGCCTCGTTCAGGCCACTGGAAAAGAAATCCTCTCCCGAAGGTTCGTAGTTCTCCGGGTAATCCCGGTCCTCCAGGTAGTAATCCCGGCTTCGGTCGATGATCAGACGTTCGAATTCCGCATTGCCGGTTTCGCGGGCGTAATCCAGCGCCTGTGCCAAGGCAAAGCCCGTGTCGGGATGCACACCCGTCCGAATGGGATAGCTAAGTTTGGGTAGGTAATCCAGTGACTTTTCAACGATGATTTCCTCCAAAGGTCGCAGGTTCTCTCGCCATTCCCGCCCCTGATCGTCGTCCCAACCATGAAGTTCGGTGACCAGACGCAGTAGCCACGCCCACCCGTACATCCGTTCGAAGTTTCGATTATGCTTCGCACGAAAATACTCCGCTTCCCGTTCAATATTCTCGGCCGTCAGGTTGGCCGCCAGTTTCTGCCGGATTTCCGCCGCTACGCTGCAATCGGGATACAGTCGCAACAAACGCACCAGCATCCAGTGGCCATGCACGCTGCTGTGCCAGTCGAAACAGCCGTAGAAAGCGGGGTGCATCTGTTGAGGAGTCCGGGCCGATTGAGGACCGACCATGACATTGGATGGCTTGTTGGGAAATTCGGTCTGGATGCCCTTGAGAGCCAATTGGGCGAAAAGGCTTACCTGTTGATCGGTCAAGGCCTCTCCCAATGCGGGTAGTCTTGTCTGCTGAGCGTAACCGCAGGTCGACATCATCATCAGCAAAGCGAATACGGCAATTCGTGTTGAACTCAAGTTGGCAGCTCCAGACAACGGGTACGCTTTCAGCCTATCGGGCGGACCACCGGATCGCAACGCCACGGCACGGGGTTCCGTGTTGTTTTGAAGCATGGTCGACGCAATACCTATCCCACCCGCGCGTTAACGAGCCGCCCATCGGACCAGTCGTTCCGCTACTTCTCTTCCAGCATCCGTTCCAACCGACGGATCTCAACGCGCAGAAATTCAAGGTCCGGATTGATCTGTAACGCCAGTCGAAAACAGTCCAGTGCGGTCGAGCCTTCGTCCAGATGCAGATAGCCCTGTCCCATGCCGACCGCTGCCGGAAAGTGGTAGCGATTACAGTTCAGCGTCTGCCGACAATCCGATATGGAACTCTCGTGATCTCCCACGCTGGAATTGGCGATCGCCCGTTGATTCCAGGCTTCTCCCAAACCGCGATTAGTGGCAAGTATACGATTGGCCAACGCCAGGGCGTCCTCGGGGTGGTTGGCCGAATTCATGGCTTCCAGACGCAGCAGCAGGCGTTGTTCATTGGGCGACCCCTGCCGTTGCCAGATCTGGCGAATATTATGCTCGGCCAACAGGCGGACGGCCCGATCCGCATCGGACAGTGCCATCCCCATCGTTTCGTTCAGCGAGAAATCACCCAACAAACCAATTGCCAAAATGGCGGCTCGGCGAGTGGCCTTGTCGCCAATCTGGTAAACCCGCTCCAGCGTACTGGTCAGGTAATGCTGCGACACTTCCTTGATGAAGCGGGCAGAGTCCTCTGTCTCCAGGAATTGCTGATAAAATCTGGTCAGCTTCGGGTATCGGACAGGAATTTCCGACATTGTTCGAGAACGAGCCCCAACAGATAATGACACTGGACTAACAACGCGACTGCCACTTGCACGTCAAGTCCTGAGTCTAATTTGGTCCGGCCCGATAAACAACGAACAGGCAAGCGAAATTTTCGCGAAATGGTTATTTCAGGGCCGGTTGTGATTGGAGAATGTTAAGTGATGTTGAATATAACGATTGGGTGATGTCGTGCTGTCTGCCTTTGTGATGACACTGCTCGGTTTGTCCTCGCTCGCGACGGTGATGACCGACGAGCCATCAAACTGGTTGAGCGGGCGACGACTCGATCGACAGACCCGGTTGGCCCTGTACGGACAATGGTCCGCTGCCCCATTGGGGCCGCTACTGCGTCAACTTTCGGATCAACAACGGATTGCCATTTTTATCGACCGCCGCGTCGATCCTTCGCTGCCCATTACCTTGACCGCCAACGACTTGACCTGGGAGCAACTGCTGCAGGCGCTGGCAAGCGACCACGGATACGGGTTCTGTCGATTGGATGACCTGTACTATTTTGGACCGGCGGAAATCAGCCTGTCGCTGCCAGGGGCGTATGCGAAACTGAAAAACCAATTGATCAAGCGTCGCCGAGAATTGAAGATCGACTGGAGCAAGACGGTTCCGTTGGCCTGGCCCGCACTCAGTCGGCCTCGGTTGCTGTTACAAAAACTGGCTGCCGAAAACGGGATCGTGCTACTGCATGCCGATAGGATTCCACATGATCTATGGCCGGCGGCCGATTTGCCCGAAGTACCCCTGCATCAACAGGCGATTCTGCTGGCCCTTGGCTTCGATAAATGGATTGCCATTTCGAAAACGGGGGCCCGGATGAAGGTCGTGAACTTTCCTGCCACCAGTTCTGGCTCGTTTGTCGTTGCCCAGGTCGGCGATGCCGAAGCAACGGCGGCGGATCTGAGTTCCCGGTTTCCACAGCTGAAATTCCGAAAAATCGGCAAATCGAATATCCAGGTAACGGGCGGATTCGAGACGATGCTTCCTGCCATCCAGGAACTGGTCAATCGCCAGGTGCCGCTGAAGGTCGCATCCAGTGAGGCGCGTTACACGGTGAAATTGAAGGGAACGCGAGGCTCGATTCTGGCGACCGTGGCCCAGCAGTTGAATGTCCAACTCCGTTTCGATCGAGAATCGCGAGCGCTGTTGGAGGATTATATTGAACTGAATATTGTCGACGCCACACTGGAAGAAATCCTGCAGCGGGCCATGGCCGGCACGCCGCTGGAGTACCGCCTCGACAACGCCGTGCTGGCGATCAGCCGCTAGTTCATTTCCGGAATCCGTGATCATGGCAACAGCTCAACACGCGAGCGAGTTCATGTCGAACGATGCACGGGAGCGATGCACTTGCTGGCGCTGCGAGCTTGTATCGTCGTGCAAACGGACTTTGCGAATGTTCAAAGCACTCAGGTGCTTGGCAGATGGAAAACGAACCACGCAATGCAGCCTTGGCTGGAAGACAACGTAGCCGGATTGGCAACAATGCGGGCTGCCTCGGGCTTACGACCTCGGATTGGCAACGATTCAAATGGCTGGAAGACAACGTAGCCGGATTGGCAACAATGCGGGCTGCCTCGGGCTTTCGTCCTCGGATTGGCAACGATTCAAATGGCTGGAAGACAACGTAGCCGGATTGGCAACAATGCGGGCTGCCTCGAGCTTACGACCTCGGATTGGCAACGATTCGAGAGGCCTGGAAATAACGTAGCAGGATTGGCAGCCATGGATTCACAAGGTCTACATCGCCAGCCGTCACTCATTTCAGCTTGGAAGCTTCGCGGAGAGAAACGCGGGCTTGCCGGGTATCGCTTCAATGAAATATCGGTATTCGCCAGACTGACTGACCGCTGATGCTCGCGAAGCGGAACAAATTGGCATCCTGTTTCTGGCGAAACGTTGGTCATTCGGGAAAAGTACGTCCGTTTTTCTGTGCCCGTTCCAGCAGTTGCGTCAACGACTGGACGATGTCGGGATGTCGATCGTACAGGTTTTCACGTTCGCCCGGGCCGCCAAGCAGGTTGTAAAGCTGGCCCGCCGGGGCATCGTCATCCGGTTTGAACCTGGTGAAACCGCCGGAACCTTTTCCCAGAATCAATTTCCACTGACCACGACGTATTGCGAACACGCCCTTGCCCGAATGATGAATCAAGTGATCCCGGATCGGTTCAGACTGGATCGGCTTGAACAGGGCAGCCGAAACGTTGAAGCTGTCCTCAGCCGCATTGTCTGGCAAGTCATAACCAGTGATCGCAGCCAGCGTTCGCATCAGATCGGTCAAGATGATGGGTTGCCGGGAATTCGTTCCTTCGGCGATCCGTCCGGGCCAACGGGCGATAAAGGGTACGCGATGACCACCTTCCCAGGCGTCGCTTTTCATGCCTCGCCAGGGGCGACTGGGGTCATGGCCGGTTGCAAGTACCGAGCCAATCGGACCGGACATGTCAACTCCATTTCGTTGAGGCGATCCGTTGTCGGATGTGAAAATCAGGAACGTATTGTCTGTCAGATTCCTTCGTTCCAGGGCACTCACGATCTGACCCACCGTCCAGTCGACCTGATGGACAAAGTCTCCGTAGCGACCGGCTTGAGACTTGCCAGAAAAATGGGGCGAAGGCGCGATCGGTGTGTGAGGAGCCGTCAGCGGGACATACAGGAAAAACGGCCTTTGATCCGCGGGCGACTGACGTTCAATGTATTGCACCGCTTTCTGGGTTATGGTGGGCATCACCACCGACAAGTCCCATGCGGGCATGGCGGGACCGGCGTGCCCAAAAAAAGAAGCTGGTTTCTGTACGGTCGGGATCGCCGTTACACGTTCGTTTTCGATAAAACAATAAGGAGGAAAATTGGGGACGTCGTCGCCAAAGTAGTAGTCGAATCCCCGGCTCAACGGGCCGCCGCCGAGCGGGCGGGAAAAATCGAGTCGTGCTGCAAAGTCCGGCCGCCGCTTGGGCGGAATCGTATGGCCACTGAATTCGTCCCGGATGATCTTGCCATTCTTCAGCGGCCAGTCCCAACCGAGGTGCCATTTGCCGACGCATGCGGTGGCGTAGCCTTGCGATTGCAACATCCGGGGTAGTGTCAACCGGTCGGATTCGATGATCGGCGGATCCCAGGGCCATAACACGCTTCGTTTCAGTGGTGTCCGCCAGCAGTAGCGGCCGGTCAACAGTCCATAGCGCGTGGGAGTGCATACGCTGGAAGGCGTATGCGCGTCGGTGAATCGCATTCCCTTCCTCGCCAGTCGATCGATGTGCGGCGTGGGAATCCGGGACTGGTCGTTGTAGCAGCCGGGGTCGCCGTACCCCAGATCGTCCGCCAGGATGATCACGAGGTTCGGTCGTTCGGCGGACAGATCATTCGCGGGGCTGAACAACAGGATGACGAACGTCAAAACCAGACGTGGAATTCGATTCGTCGTCAGTCGTAGAACCACAAATTGGTCCTCGCAAATACTCATCTGCCGCTCCTGCATTTCGCGATGTTCCGTTTCAGATACCAACCCGGTCCAGGAATTTCCCAGCGGCAGTTTCAGGAAGAGATCTATCAACAAATGGCCAGGTTACGTTACGGCTGCAAAGACTCTCGCCGGTTTAGCGATCGTCGAAGAGATGTTTGCTCCCTGGAGACCCCGGAAAATGGTACGCACTTTCCCGTAGCCATGTCCTGTCCGAGCCTCGCAATTGTCATTTTTTGCGTGATCAGCAAAGTTTCAGCTTTCGAACTGTCTTAATTTATCTAAAATCTCAGCGTGACAACACCGGTCTGGACGTGACTTGCCAGACAGACGTCGTCGTTGTTTTCTGTTTTATTGTTTAGCAGCTGAGAGAAGAATTGATGAAAAGTTTAATTGCACCCTGTATCGTGTTTGCCACTTTGATTTCGGTGGCGTCGTCAAGCCTGTTTGCGGACTTCATGATCACGCAAAGCGATACCCAGACCGTTTACGACGGCGCGTCGGTTAACTTTGAAGATCCCGGAGTCCCGATTGGTGAGTCGTTGGATCCCTTCACGTTCTACCAGGCATCGGATGGAATTTCGTTCCGCTCCGGCAACGGCTTCCTGGTTGCAGATACATGGGATGATTTGGATGGCATCGATGGTGGTGCCAGTCCGGGCGGCATTCAGTTGGCCGGCGGGTTTAATGTCACCATGCAATTTGACCAAGATGTCACCGAACTTTCCTGGCAGGGTTGGGCTTCGGGCAGCCCCAGTTTCCCATTTGGTGGCATCAACGTGTTCCTTTTCAATGACGGCGAGGAAGTGGCATCCTACTTTGGCGAATTCGCGCCTTTCGGCGGTGTTGGCGACGAGTGGTTTGATGTCGTGGCCACCGATGGCGATTCTTTCGATGAAGTTCGGTTTTTCAATCCGGCCTTCAATTCTTTTACCTCCTACGTGGACAACATCACGTTCAACGCGGTACCGGAACCCGGTGCATTCGGTCTGTTGGCCATCGCCGGTCTGGCTGCTCTGCGTCGTCGTCGCTAGTCGATTCGAAGCCGATCGCGATTGAGTTTGTGAACGTTGAAAAAAACAAGTTAAGTAGCAACCGAGACCGAGACCGGGACCCATGTCCCGGTCTTTAGTTCTGGTCACGCAGCATGAGTCGCACGTGGACGTGATTCTGGAATTTGTTATCGCATAGGAATGAAGTATGAAAATGATGTTGAAGACCAGTCTGACGTTGGTGTTGTTTTTTTGTTCGTCGTCATTGATGTTCGGGCAGAAGGTCACTTTTGAGCTGATTCCCGACGCAGCGTCTGCCAATGATCTGACTCCCGATGGCCGGTATGTCGTCGGCAATCTGGATCCCGCTAACAATTCGGCTCCGTACCGTTACGACTGCGTTACCAAAACAATGACCATTTTACCGTCCCCGGCCGATGCGATTGCCATTTCGGACGACGGTACCGTGGTGCTCGGAAATATCGATGAAGATGGTTCGGGAGGATTAGGTCCGACCGCGGGAATCTGGCGAGAATCGACCAACCAATGGGAAAGCCTCGGCTTTCTGCCCAACGCGTTGAATTGCCCTAGTCGCAGCAGTGCTTACGAATTGTCTGGCGATGGTTCGATCGCTACCGGGCTGTCGTGGGACGGATGCAGTGGCCGAGGATTTGTCTGGACCGAAAAGACTGGCATGTTGGAACTGCAGCCTTTGGCCAATGGTGGTAATCGCTCTTCCGTCATGTCGGCCGATGGATCGTTTTTCGCCGGCTTCGCCCAGGGTTCGTTCAGCCGTACACCCGCATTCTGGCGAGCTGATCTGAGCGGTGAACTGCTCGATCCACCCAATGGGGATGTGGTGGGTGAAGTCCACGGTATCAGCGATGACGGCTCAGTCATGCTGGGAACCTGGGAAGGCGATGCCACCCAATGGACGTTCGATGGAACCAATTGGGTTCGGGAGACGATCGGTAGTGGTTCGGTTGCTTCGAGTTATGTCGGTATTCCACAAGACATCGCCGATGAGGGTACCATCGTCGGTTTTGAGATTCTTCAGGGATTTCGTCGCGCCTTCATCCAGTACCAGGGCAAAGGTGATCTGCAGTTGCTACGAAACTGGGCCATTGCTCGTGGCGCAGAAATTCCCAGCGATATCGGCGTGCAGGTCTGTCAGGCAATTTCTGCAGACGGTACGAAGATGATTGGACATAACGCATTTCCCTTCGTGGCATTTATTTTCACGATCGAATCCGATGTCCTGCTGGGCGATGTGAACCTGGATGGCATGGTCAATCTTCTGGACGTCGATCCATTCGTCAATTTGTTGACCATCGGCGACTTCCAGGAAGAAGCGGATATCAACCAGGATGGGGAGGTCAATTTGTTGGATGTCGATCCGTTCGTGGCTCTGCTGAGTGGCGGCTAGATTTTGACAGGCTGGCGTTAACGTGGATTGGCAACAATTCGGGGCTCAGGAGTTATCGTAGCCGGATTGGCAACAATTCGGGTTTCCGGGATGGGCTTAGCCGTATTGGCAACAGCCCGGCTTTCCTGGAGTTCTTGAGTTGGTGTAGCCGGATTGGCAACAATTCGGGTTTCCGGGATGGCTAGCCGGATTGGCAACGGCCCGGCTTTCCTGGAGTTCTTGAGTTGGTGTAGCCGGATTGGCAACAATTCGGGTTTCCGGGATGGGCTTAGCCGGATTGGCAACAGCCCGGCTTTCCTGGAGTTCTTGAGTTGGTGTAGCCGGATTGGCAACAATTCGGGGCACTTGAGGTCGTGCGAAGGCAACGTTCAGGCAACTGCGCTATGAAGATGTAAGAGCGCAGGGCAGGTTTTTGGCAAAGGGGGTTCTTGGGTTAGGGTACGATTTTGAGGTCAGGGGACCGAAGTCAATCGCGTGAAGCCGCTGGACGGGCCTCGCCGCGGATTTGATTCCCGTCTGCTTGAAGGTCCTCGTGTTGGGCCTGACAAGGGTATGGTATCCAGTCCAATTTTCTGACTGTTTATTCTGACTGCTTCTTATAGGCGATGTTGACCGACACCGGCTGGCATTCAGGATGTTCGTCATGGCGTATCTCGTTGCGAAGTGGGCAAGCGGTCAATTCAGGCGTTGGTCTATTCCATTGCCGTCTTCGCGACGACGGGATGGAACATTGCTTGCTCGGACTCAAAACCTGGATCCGACAGCAGAAGACCACACGGCGTTTTCCGCCGGAAACTCCATTTTTACTTTTCGAAACAGAGGTTCAAACGTGAATCAAACTACTCTGTCAAGGCTTGTGACTTGCATTTGGATGGTGATGATCGCCATCATGGTCCTTCCCTCAGACTGCTATTCGCAGACGTTTTTTGAATCGGATATCGGCGATGCCCCGCAGTTTCCCGGGGAGGGTTTTGCCACCGTCTCCAATGGCATCACTTATGATCGGATAGTGGGCAATGCCTTGGCCGGTGTCGATTCCTGGCTGATCACGGTCACCAATGCGTCGACCTTTTTCATCGAGGATGTTACGCCGTCGGATACGGCGGCATTCGTATGGGATGTGGATGGCAATCCCCTTTTTTCGAACGACGATACCACCAGCTTTTTCGAGTTTTTCGGATTTGGATTCGGGCATGGCGGCAACCACGCGGGCAATCTGATTGGTATGCCGGCCGTGCTACAGGACGGTGACCAGATCGTATTGACCGTCGGTGGATTTGGTGGTGATCCACAGGACGACACGGGCGAGCCGATCTTCCTTCCAGACGGCGAGGATTACGAAGCCCTATGTGGTCCGGATCCCAATGCCCGTCCTTTTTTTTGGTATCCGGGCAACGGAGATATTTATGAAATCGAACTGACTGGGGCTGTCTTTGGTTCGTCCCTTCTATTGGGTGATGTCAATCTGGACGGGATGGTCAATCTGCTCGACGTCGATCCGTTCGTTGAGTTGTTGACGAACGGCCAGTATCTTGCGGAAGCCGACATCAACGAAGATGGGATGGTTAATCTGTTGGATGTCGATCCGTTTGTGGATTTGTTGTCTGGCAATTAACTGCGGGCACGACGCAAAGAATGACATCTCCGATCGATCGAATTGTCGGATAAGCGGACTGGACGTGAATCGTGGGGTGGGCTCGTTTTTGGGCCGCACCCAACGATCTGACGATTCGAACCAGGCGGCGATTCCCTTTCAGTAGAGCTTTACAGTGCATTTTGCCACGTTGGGTGATCGCTGGCTTCAAATGTTTTGAAGCGGCGTCATGTGTGTTCATATTGGCGGGGCAATACCTGGGCCGGCGAATTACTCGACCCTCCCAACGGCGATGCATTGGGTAGAGTTCATGTCTCTGCCGTCGCGTTAGCATTTTGAACGGCGGATACTAACGTAGCCGGATTGGCGACAAATCGGGCTGCCACCCCTGCGAATCGCAAACATTGCGTTGGAAGAATGGTGGATCAGGTGGTGGCGAATGGACTCGGGTTGGGCGGATTGCAGCCTGGATCTCAGTATCCCGGATTATCGGCTAGAATGATCACGAAGTTCGGTCGCTCGGCAATCAGTTCTTTGGCGGAGCTGAACATCAGGATGGCGAACGTCAAAACCAGACGTGGAAATTGATTCGTCGTCAGTCGCAGAACCATAAACTGGTCCTGGCCATGACTCATCTGCCGCTTCAACATGTCGTGGTGTTCCTTTTCTGCGAGCAATCCGATTCAGGAATTTCCCAGCGACAATTCCAGGAAGCGGTCGATCAACCCAGGGACTCATGACGTCACGGTCGCAAAGATCCCCGCCGGATTAGCGATCGTGGAGGAGGCGTTTGCCTCATGGAGATGCCCAGAACGGTACGCACTTTCCCGTAGCCGTGACCTATCCGAGCCTCGAATTTGTCATTTTCTGCGCGACCAGCAGAGTTTTAGCTTTGACCTTGTTTTAATTTATCTAGAATCTCCACCTAACAGCATCTGTCTGGCCATGACTTGCCGGACTGACGTCGTCGCCAAGTGAAATGAAGCTGATCGTTGTTGAATTGGTGTACGTTGAAAAAAAGTTGAGTAGCAACCGAGAACGGGACTCGTGTCCCGGTCCTTAATTCTGGTTTCGCAGAATGATTCGTACGTGAACGTGATTCTGAATTTTGTTGTCGCATAGGAATGAATAATGAAGATGATGTTGAAGGCCAGTCTGACGTTGGTGTTGTTTTTCTGTTCGTCGTCATTGATGTTCGGGCAGAAGGTCACGTTTGAGCTGATCCCTGGCGCAGCGTCTGCCAACGATTTGACTCCCGATGGCCGCTACGTCGTCGGCAATCTGGATTCCGACAACAACGGGGCTGCCTACCGTTACGATTGCGTTACCAAAACAATGACCATTCTGCCCACGTTGCCGCCTCCGGCCGACAGGCCAGCCAACGTAGTTGCCATCTCGGACGACGGTACCGTGGTGCTGGGAAATATCGATGAAGATGGGTCGGGAGGATTGGGTCCGACCGCTGGAATCTGGAGAGAATCCACCAACCAATGGGAAAGTCTTGGATTTCTGCCCAACGCGTTGAATTGTCCCAGTCGCAGCAGTGCTTACGAATTGTCTGCCGATGGTACGATCGCCACCGGGTTGTCGTGGGACGGATGCAATGGCCGAGGATTTGTCTGGACCGAAAAGACCGGCATGTTGGAACTGCAATCGTTGGCCAATGGTAATAATCGCTCTTCGGTGATGTCGGCTGATGGATCGTTTTTCGCCGGCTTCGCCCAGGGTTCGTTCAGCCGTACGCCCACATTTTGGCAAGCCGATCTGAGCGGTGAATTGCTCGATCCTCCCAATGGCGATGTCGTTGGTGAAGTCCACGGAATCAGCGACGACGGTTCGATCATGCTGGGTGAATGGAGTGGCGACGCAACCAAATGGACACTCGATGGATCTAACTGGGTTCGCGAGACGATCGGCAGCGGGTCGGTGGCTAACAGCTATACCGGTATCCCGACCGACATCGCGAACGATGGGACGATCGTCGGATTCGAGATCAATTTCGGTTTTCGACGATCCTTCATTCTGTATCAGGGAAAAGGTGATTTGGTTCTTCTTCGGAACTGGGCCATTGCCAATGGGGCCGTTATTCCTGACCAACTTGGTCTGCAAGTCTGCCAGGCTATTTCGACGGATGGAACAAAAATGATTGGACATGACTTTCTGGATTTAATGACGCAGTTTGCGTGGATCATCCAGGTCGAATCTGACGTCCTGCTGGGCGACGTGAACCTGGATGGCAACGTCAATCTGCTGGACGTCGATCCTTTCGTCAATGTGTTGACGACCGGCGACTTCCAGGAAGAAGCGGATATCAACCAGGATGGCGAGGTCAATCTTTTGGATGTCGATCCGTTCGTGGCTCTGCTGTCGGGCTAAGTCCTTGCCAACGTCGGTTCGCGGAAATCAGATGGTGTTGGCCTCAATACTCAAGACCACGGTTAAACCGAAAATACAAGGGAATGAAAATATGAACATTGTCATGAAGATCTGCTTGATGTCGGCATTGACTTGCTGTTGTTCTTCACTCCTCGCGCAGAAGGTCACGTTTGAACTGATTCCCGGCGCCTCGTCCGCCAATGACATGACGTCTGATGGGCGGTTTGTCGTTGGTAACCTGGATGGAACGAGTGAATTTTCGCCTTATCGGTATGACACGGTCACCGGCGATATGCTGATCTTGCCCGGTTCTGAAATTAACGCTTCGGCCATCGCTGTTTCGGACGATGGCACGATCATCGTGGGAAACATTGATGAAGATGGACCAGGTGGAAACCAGTCCACAGCGGGAATCTGGAGAGAGCAAACGAACGAATGGGTCAGTCTGGGCTTTTTCAAGTCGGCCGCCGCAGCCTGCGGCAGTTTGAGCAGCGCGTATGAGTTATCCGCCGATGGAACCATCGCCACGGGGTTGGGCTGGGTCGACGGTTGTAATGCGCGAGCCTTCCGCTGGACGGAAGGGACCGGCTTGCAGGCCATGGATATGGTTACGCCCAGTCCGCCGGGCGGCGACCGCGCGTCCGTTATTTCAGCCGACGGATCATTGATGGCCGGCTTTGCCCAGGGTTCATTCAGTCGCACGCCCGCAATCTGGAATGGTGACACGTTAACCGGTGAATTGCTTGACCCCCCTAACGGCGATGCGTTGGGTGAGATTCATGGAATTAGCGACGACGGGTCCATTTTGCTAGGCAACTGGGACGGTGACGCATCCAAATGGACGTTCGACGGTTCCAACTGGGTGCGCGAGATTATCGGCAATGGTTCGGTTGCCTCCAGCTATGCCGGTATTCCCACCGATATTGCGGACGACGGTACCATTGTAGGTTTTGAAATCAATACGGGTTTTCGCCGATCCTTCATCCAGTACCAGGGCAAAGGCGATCTGCAGTTGCTACGCAACTGGGCCATTGCTCGTGGCGCAGAAATTCCCAGCGATATCGGCGTGCAGGTTTGTCAGGCAATCTCGACCGACGGTACGAAGATGATTGGACATAACGCCTTTCCCTTCGTCGCCTTTATCTTCAGAGTCGAGTCCGGCGTGCTGGTAGGCGATGTGAACCTGGATGGTATGGTCAATCTGCTGGACGTCGATCCCTTCGTCAATTTGTTGACCACCGGCGACTTCCAGGAAGAAGCGGATATCAACCAGGATGGGGAGGTCAATTTGTTGGATGTCGATCCGTTCGTAGCCTTGCTGAGTGGCGGCTAGGTTTTGACAGTCTGGCGTTACCGTGGATTGGCAACAATTCGGGGCTCAGGAGTTATCGTAGCCGGATTGGCAACAATTCGGGCTGCATCGAGCTTGCGTCCTCGGATTGCCAACGATTCGAGTGGCTGGAAGACAACGTAGCCGGATTGGCAACAATTTGGGTTTCCTGAGGTTTGGCGACGGCCAAGCGACTGCGCTTTGACGGAATAAGAGCGTAGGGTCAGGCTATTTGCAATGACGAGATGGAACATCGCCTGGACGGACTGAAAACCTGGATCCGACAACAGAAGATCACACGGTGTTTACCACCTCAACTACATTTATTACTTTTTGAATCAGAGGCTTAAACGTGAATCAAACTACTTTCTCGAAACGGATTATTCCCATTTGCATGATGGTGATCGCCACCCTGGTCCTTACGACGGCCAGCTATTCGCAAACGTTTTTTGAATCGGATATCGGCGATGCCCCAGAGTTTCCCGGTGAGGGTTACGCCACCGTATCCAACGGCATCACTTATGACCGAATCGTGGGAGAATCGTTTTCTGGAATCGATTCCTGGTTGATTACGGTTACCAATGCGTCGACATTTTTCATCGAGGACATTACGCCGTCGGATACGGCGGCATTCGTCTGGGATCTGGATGGCAATCCACTGTTTTCCAATGATGATACGGCCAGCTTTCTCTTCGTACGTGGTTTTGGTTTTGGGCATGGAGGCAATCATCCAGGCAACCTGATTGGGATGCCGGCCGTATTGCAGGACGGAGACCAGATCGTGTTGTCTGTTGGTGGTTTCGGTGGCGATCCGCAGGATGACACGGGGGAGCCGATCTTCCTGCCAGACGGCGAAGACTACCGAGCGCTCTGTGGTCCCGATCCGAGCGCGCGTCCTTTTTTTTGGTACCCGGGTAACGGTTGGTTTTATGAAATCGAAATGACGGGTGCCGTCTTTGGTTCGTCCCTGCTGGTGGGAGATGTCAATCTGGACGGTGTGGTCAATTTGCTGGACGTCGATCCCTTCGTCAATTTGTTGACGACTGGCGACTTCCAGGCCGAAGCCGATATCAACCAGGATGGTGAGATCAATTTGTTGGATGTCGATCCCTTCGTGGCCCTGTTGTCGGGTTAGCGGTCCAATAGCGGTCTAAACGACGGATACCAATCCACTACGGCGGAGGCGATCCGGATGGTTATACGAATCGATTTTTGAGGATTGCAGATTCGCCGTATCTGCGATTTTTGTTGCGGGCGTGGAATCGTTTTCACAAGGAGGGACGCATGTCAGCCACACTGGAACCCGGCCGCGACATACCGGATGAAGTTGCCCGGTTGCAGAAGTTTTACGGACCGCCCAGTCAGAGCGGATTTGGCAGCGCAGTGTTCTACGATCGCGGAGAATGCCCGCCGCCGGAAGTGACGCTGGAACAGGCCTCGCTGGCCAGGTACCAATACTTCGTTGGTGAAATCTGGGAACGCTACGGCGAGGAAAACTGGCTGAATGCCTGGCGACCGATCTACGTTCGTGAAGTCGGCGTTAAACCCGATATCGTCTCGGAGCTGCGATCCATCCGCGATTCCGCGGCCCACACATCGGTTTCCCTGTTGCTCGATGACAACGACAATCGGATTCAGGCTCAGGCAGCACTGGTGAGCGTCTTCGATGACGATCAGATTGTGGAGTTAAGGGTGTTCACCCTGGGAGACGGGCAGGCCATGTCGGGCATCCTGATCGCTGCCCGCCGATCCCGGCAGGATTCGATATTCCTGGTGTTATTGATGGATTGAGACAATGGTGTTCGAGTGCCCTGCCCTCGCTGGCGTGGGCCGGCGGGGCGGGCATTCCGTGAGTGCCGGCCAGGGCCTGGCTCCCAAGGATGGCATCCCCGCGTCGTCGAACGCCGAATCAGATTTGCCATCCATACGATCGTGCCAATTCCGTTCCGGACGACAGGCAAATACTGGCAGGGCGGTGTCGCCTTTGTCATACTGATTGTCGTTTATTCGTGTCTTCCGGTTGCCGGACGTGCGAACCGTCAGTGGGATTTCGAAAAATACATTATCGGGAGGCGCCATCATGTTGCGTTGCGCAACCATCGCGCTGGTTACCACCAGCTTACTTTTCGTCAACACCATCACCCTCAAGGCTCAGGACGCGATGCCTCAGATGCCCCAACCGACCAAGGAGCACCAGTGGCTGAAAAAATTTGTCGGGCAATGGACCGTTAAACATCAGGGCCAGATGGGTCCGGACCAGCCACCGATGGAAATGCAAGGCTCCATTGAGTCCAGGGATTTGGGTGGATTCTGGGTGATTAACGAACTCAAGAGTGAAATGCCGGGCATGTCGGTTACCGGCGTGCAGACGATTGGTTACAACAGGCAGAAGAAAAAATATGTCGGCACATGGGTCGATTCCATGACCGATTTCATCTGGCACTACGAAGGGACCGTTGACGAATCGGGAATGACTCTGACCCTGGAAGCGGAAGGACCCAACATGATGGCGGCCGGCAAGACGGCGAAATTTCGAGATATTTACGAATTCAAATCGGATGACGAAATTGCGGTCTATTCCAAAATGCAGGGCGATGATGGAAACTGGACTACATTCATGTCCGGCACGGCAGTCCGCAAGAAGTAGCTCGCGATAGAACGTGGCTGATAGCAATCCGCTGCTTGATCACGGCGGCGAAAATGGCAGACCGAGGCGGTCGTCAGGCTGTCACGGCGTTGTATTGCCGCGATAACATGTCGCGGTTACGATTACGTTGTCATGGCAGGCAACGCGCAACAGGCGCGGCAACACGATCTGCAACCGGACTTCAGAATCGGTCGGTTTCGGTTCAGGAACCGTCCTGTCTGGATTGCCCGACGCCGAGGATAAGTTCAGACGAGTATGGCACAACTGAATCGGCTGGAGCGGAGACGGCGAAAAGCCCTTCAATAACCAACTTGGAAGTGGATCTCTGGCTGGTGCCGAGCGCGGTCTTCAAAACCGTTGAGCTGCATGTAAAGCATGCGGTTGGTGGGTTCGATTCCCATGCACTTCCGCCATTGGGTCTGGCGTTTTTTTGCAACGCCGGATCCAGCATCGCTACGCTCACTGTGCAGTCTTGAGTCGGAGTTCGAGATGCCTGTGTCGCTGGACCATTGTGCCATTGCCCTTTCGGGCGAAAGCGTTTTTGAATGCGTTCCAATAGACACCTCTTCGACATTTACCGTTCGACACGCCTTCTTGTCGTCCAGCCGGAAAGCAGCTTGACGAGTGTGATCCACGGACGGACCAGAGATTAATTCCACTCGGTTCCGCCAGGTGGCAATCAGAATGGGATGTCGTCGCTGTTGTCTTCATAGACCGGCGGTTCTTCGTCTGCCGCTGGGGCGTTGGTATTGTTTGCCGCGGCCGATTGTGACAGCACTTTGAACCCAAGCGCCTCCGCGTTCAGGAAATACTTGACCTCGCTCTTGGCGTCTTTCTGCCATTTGCGACCATTCAGGCGGTAGCGAATCTCGACCTGGTCACCCTGTTTCAGGCCGTCCGCGGTATCACAGGCGTCCTGTACGAATTCCAAAGGAACATAATTCGTAAAGCGCCCCGTCTCCTGTTCGAGAACAACCAGTCGTTTGCGGAAACCATTCTGCCCATAAGTCTTGGTATCTTCCACGACGTGTACGGTGCCTTGAACTACGCCTTCACTCATGTCAACCCTCGTCAAATTCTTCAAGAATACGCTTACGTGTAATCAAGCCTGTTTTTAACGGCTACAGTGCAAAGTGAACAGGTGGGGCCACGAGTTGCGCCTGACGTCGATTCCTGGCGACCATGGACGCCAATCGGGATTTCACACGGCGTGACACACGTCGCCACGATTCGCCGATGGCGGTTTGCTATCGGTTCGCACACCGGCACTGCATGCGGCCATGCGGCCAAACGCATCGAAAGGGCCAGAATCGGGTGCGGTGACTGGCAATCGCCTTGCCGAGGCCCACATTGGCTGCCGAAGAGTTTGTTATTGCGAAAAGTCGGCAGCAGCGTTACATTTTTTGATCGGCTGAAAACTTGGAGGTCCGCGATGTTAACGCTTAACGCGCGTGAATCCATGACTCGCCATCCGGAGGAGAGTTTCAGGCGACTTCCCGCAGTTTCATTTTTCTTGATGGATCAGGATTATGGAAAACCGAATGTTCTCGGCCCCGGACGTTCGATTCGATTCGGAGATTGAATTTTGCACGCCAAGTTGGCAGCGGCGGCGCAAATATCTTTCCTGGCAACACTGGCTGTCGACTCGTTCCGGCAGCGGTGTTGGCAGCGATACCGACAAGACCATCCGTTACAAATTGTATGAGATGGGTTTTTACGCCGGCTCCGTGATTCTGGAGATCGGATTGCCGACGGCCAGCCATGCGGTGTTGGCGTTGAAGGCAGCCGAGAATTCCGGGTTGCAGCCACATTACTTCGGAATCGATACGGATACTCCCCGGTTGATTGCCGCGGACAAGACGTTCCGCCGCTACCGACTTGACGGCCAGGCAGTCTTGTTTCGCGGATCATTGTTTGAATTCCGCAATGCACTGCCCATCACGCCGACAATGGTGATCGTCAATGCCGATCAAGTGGTCGAGCGTACCTTGAGGCACCTCACGCTGTTTCTGGCTGATCAAACCCCGGTATTGGTGAACAACTGGTTTGAATCGCGAGCCGATGGACGACCGTTGCCATGGATTGACGGCTTTGATGTCTGGGGGCGATTTGGCGAGAGCGTTCTGTTGCAATGTTCCAATCAGCTTGGCGAATTGCCATCGACGTTTTCTTCCTGGGAGTTTCAACAGGTACGCCAACAATTCGGTGTGAAGGGTGATGCGAAGCTGATACAGAATCGCGAAGCGGTCCGGGATGCCTTGAGTCGCGGGAGGCTGGGACCGGAGAACCGACCGCCGTCTCAGCCTGGCAAGCAATGGCCGTTTACAAGGAGCGGCGAAGCCTACCCCCCTACCCTGCCCGATGGCACACCGTGGCCAAAGATTTCGATTGTGACTCCCACCTATAATCAGGGCAAGTTTATCGAAGAGACCATCAATTCAGTCTTGAATCAGGGCTATCCGGAGCTGGAGTACATTGTCGTCGATGGCGGTTCGACTGACGAAACGCCGCGGATCCTGAAACGTTACCAGGATCAGATTGATCATCTCATTTCCGAACCGGATGACGGTCAGAGCGATGCCATCAACAAGGGCATGCGCCTTGCCACTGGCGAGATCCTGAGCTGGCTCAATTCAGACGACATGTTGACGGCCGGAACACTGCACGCGATGGCGATGGCGTTCTGGAAAAGCAGGGCCGACATGGTGGTGGGCACGGTGCAATTGATGCGCGATGGAGAAATTGTGGCCGAGCACCTGACCTCCTGTCCCAATGGCCCGCTGCAGTTGTCCGAATTGCTGGATCTGGACGCTAACTGGCTGCAGGGCCGGTTCTTTTACCAACCGGAATTGATGTTTACCCGGGATTTGTGGGAACGCGCCGGCGGATACGTGGATACCGACCTGTACTACAGCATGGATCACGAATTGTGGCTCCGATTTGCCCTGGCCGGGGCAAACATGCATGTGATCGGTCGGCCGACGGTGATGTACCGGATGCATGACGAACAGAAGACCAACGAAGACTACCAACCGGAATTGAGAACCGTAAATCGGCGGTACATTGAAAAGTTTGGCGCGCCCAATTCGGGCAACAACAAGCTGCCAACGCGCAAATACCGGGTTACGCTGGTGAACGATGTGGGCGAGCGTTACGGCGCGGGAATCGCGCATGGTCGTTTGCGGGACGCTTTGGAAGCTGCCGGTCACGAATCCACGATGGTTTGTGCCCGGCCGGACGATGCCCGGGGAACGAAAACTGAGGCCACGATGTACGCTGAGATCGAAGAAAGCGATCCGGATCTGGTGGTATTCGGCAACTTGCACAACGCCGATTTGGGAATGGAGCTGGTGGAAAACGTGGCGGAACGATGGCCAACCTGCTTTGTCATGCACGACCTCTGGCTGGCGACAGGCCGCTGCTGCTACCTGGGTAGCTGCGAAAAATTCAAAAGCAGCTGCGATTATTCCTGCCCCACAGCCGACCAGTACCCGGCGATGAACCCCGAGCGGATCGAAACGGCCTTCACGAACAAGCTGAACGTAATTTCCAAGCCGCGGAAAGTGGTGGTATTGGCCAATAGCCAGTGGACGCGACGTCAGGCGGAGGCCAGTGCCATTACCGGTAAGGGCGTCGTCAAGACAATCAAATACGGCTTCCCAACCCATGTCTTCAAACCGCGCGACAAAGTCCTTTGTCGCGAAGTGCTCGGACTACCACCAGATGATTTCATCGTTCTATTTGCTTCGGTTAATGTTAGCGACGAACGGAAGGGGTTAAGTCATCTGTTTGAGGCCTTGAACCGGTTGCAACTGAAGAATCTGTTGCCGGTCTGCATTGGCCACGCCTACGATCATACCGATCTCTATCCCGGTACGGTCACCATGGGCTATGTCGAAGATCCATGGCGGGCCGCGATGATCTACGCGGCAGCTGACGTGTTTGTCGGCCCCAGCCTGCAGGAAGCGTTTGGCCAGATCTTCATTGAAGCGGCAGCCTGTGGTACGCCTTCGGTAGCGTACCCCGTCGGCGGAGTAACTGACGCCATCCAGCACGGCGTCACAGGACGCCTGGCATCACAGGTCCACCCGGCTGCGCTGGCGGATGAGATCCGTCGCCTGTATGACGATGCTGAATACCGCGAGCACCTGGGTGCCTGGGCTCGCATGGAGGTGGAAAACGAATGGTCGCTGCGCAGCGCGTATCACCGTTTCAATAACGTGCTGCGGGAAGTGCCTGAGCATATCGGATTCAGCCCGCCACCCAATATTCAATTCCAACCATTGAAAACCAACGGTTCGGCGCCTAATGGAGGACGAACGTTTGGCCTGATGGATAAAGGTGAAAACCGGGTGCTGATCGGTTCCGGCTTCTCCGTCCCGGAGCATTTGCAATTGCGCGACGGGACCAGCACGACGGTCCGCTGGGCCGTGGGCAACCGCTGCGAATTGAGCGTACGCGTCGCGGGACCGGAATCCGGAACGATCAAGTTGTTGTGTTTCAATCCGGTTCAGGATCAATACGTGGAAGTGTTCTGTAACGATCAACATGTTGGAAAGATCCCGGTGGAAACCGGTTCGGATTTCCTCGAACCGGTGGGAATCACGCTGGCTCGTCGTGCCGGACCGGGCGATTACCGGTTCCGGCTGGAGTTTCTCAAGACGGTCAAGGAGCAGAACGGGACACGAGACCTGGCCATGTTGTTCATGAATGTCCAGGTCACTGCCGACGACGGATCGGAAATCAGAATTTCTGCCGCTGCTTGACCGCCGGTCGGGCGGCCAGGCCCCTGTTGGCAAACGGTGGTTCGCGAAATCGAAGGAGGATGTAAGTTGGAAACCGGAATTCAAACCATGCTGACGACCCGGACGGGCCAACCGATACAGGTCTGTATTGGACCTCCGGCGGCCATCGACAGCTTTTTCGTATTCTCGCTGCACAAGGCCGGCAGCACGCTTCTGAATCGGATGATGCGGACAGCCTGTGATTTTCTTGAGATCCCCATCTTCGAACCGGAAGTGGAAGAATTTCGACACGGCGTGGCGCTGGGCAGCCTGGGTGACGATGTCCGGTCGCTGTTGAAACGGACAGGTTACTGTTTTGGAGGATTCCGAATCCTGCCACCGTACCTGGCTGATTTCGACCTGAAACCATTCCGCAAGATTTTCCTGATCCGCGATCCGCGGGACATCCTCGTCTCCCACTATTTTTCGCAGAAGGTCAGCCACGCGATTGCTCCCGGCGAATTGGGCGAGAAGATGTTGAAGATGCGATCTTCACTGGAATCGAAAACGATAGATCAGTACGCGATCGAATCCGCCAACGGATTGAAATCCCGGATCGAGAAATACGAAGCCAAGATTTTCGATGGCAACCTGCGGCTGTTTCGCTACGAGGACGTGATCTTTGCCAAGCGGGACTGGCTGCTGGACATGCTGGAATTCGTGGGTTTGCAATTGCAGCCCGATCAGATCGATCATATCGTACAGCAAGTCGACCAGCGGCCCGCCGACGAAGACCCGAACCGGCACATCCGCAAAGTCACACCGGGCGATCACGTCGACAAATTGCAGCCTGAAACCATTCAGCACCTGGACACGGTTTTTCAAGCCATCCTGGAACGCTATGGGTACTTTTAAGCTGTCGTCCGCTTTGTCAGCCGATTTGGGTAATGAGCCGATTGCATGGATGCGGAAGCAACGACCCCGATTTTGAATATTGCTACAGCGGCTGCGGTCGGCGACATGACCGGCTCGCAGACGCTCGATGGTGATTCACTGAAGAGTTTCCTGCTGGAATTCGACGATTCTGCCCGCAACCACCTGGTCAATTTCTATGAAGCCGAAGTGGTGGGCGATCACTGTTTTCGCTGGAGCGAACCGGTCGCCATGGTTCGACTGGACGTCCCCGCCAGCGATTACCAGATTACGATCGAAACGGCGTCCCTGCGGTGCGGTGGCTGCTTGTTTCCATTTCGCATTTTCTGGAATGATCAGCTGATTCCAGCCAGGTCCATTCGTGTGGAACAGGGCCAGATCAAATTCACCGTCACTCGCGGGATGTTCATCCGCAATGACGAACAGCGAATGACCTTCAGTTGCAAACCCTTGAACGCGGAAAAGGGCCGTCGTCAACTGGGTATTCCGATCAAATGGATCCGCCTCGATCAGACCGGTACGAACGAACCCGAATTCGCCAATCCGACGAAATCCCGTTCCCGGCTGTGGCGACCGGCTCATGCTTTTCCCAAAATCAGAAAACTGATCGGTCTGAAATCACCCAGCCCGATTCTGCCGATCTGGGAGATGAAGTTGCCCAATGATTCAACCTCGGTGAAGCCCCTGCCGGTCGACACCGGTCATTCGTCTTTCCAGAGCAGTGATCTGGTGATCGTTTCCAGCGTGGAAATCAATTCCCGTCACGGTACGGGACTGTTGATCCAATTCATGTTCAAGGATTTCAGCGAGATCACGACCGTCTCCTCCAAACGCTGTTTCGATGATGACCGTGTCCGGTCCGCCAGGCACTTTGAAGTTCCGTCGGAGCAGGTCGATCGGCACCAGATCTACGAATTGGTGTTGAACTGGTTCAAGGATTCGCCACCTGCGCGGGCGTTTGTGGTTCCCTATTATCGCACGGAACTGTTGGTCGCGATTGCCATGGCGGACCTGTTTGGTACCCGCGTCTGTTTACATGTGATGGATGACCAATGCCTGCTGGAAGAAGAGATTCCTTTGTCGTTGATGGCTGAAGCGATGGACAAGGCCAGTCTGGTGTTTGTGATTTCACCGGAGATGCGAGACGCTTACCGGCAGCAATTCAAATCGCGGACCTTCATTCTGCCGCCGGTCGTTCCGCAATCAATGCTCTGTTCCCAAGAGTATCCGCCGCCCACGCAGTCGCCTCAGGTCCCCCGCCTCCGTAGTCGCGTCAGCAATCTGCTCCATGCGGTTCGAGGTCGCGGCCGAAAAGCCCACGTTGAACCGCCGCGCGGAATTCTGATCGGAAACGTCTGGAACGAACAGTGGCTGCAACGACTGCAGAGCATGGTGGCCGGTAGCGGACATCAAGTCGACTGGTATTCCAATAATCCGGATCCGATCCGATTAGCCGTGCAAAAGAAAGATCTGTTGGCATCGGGAATTCACCTGCATGACCCAATCTGGGGCGATGACCTGGTGCAGGAACTGCGACGTCGCCCCTACGCGATCATGCCCTCCAGTATGCTGGGGGCCGATGAGAAACGCGCCAGCCTGGCGCGGTTAAGTCTGCCGTCCCGTTTGCCGTTTGTCATGTCGGTGGCCAATATTCCGATCGTGGTGCTGGGAAGCCAGGAAACGGCTGCGGGACGGTTCGTCAATCGGTTTCAGCTGGGGGCCGTGATTGATTATGAACCCGATCAATTTCGTTCCGCGATCAACCAGATTCTCGAACCTGACCGACAGCGACAGATTCGCAACCGTGCCGGCGAGTTGGCCCAGTCGTTTTCTGCTGAACGGCTTGACGATTGGATCGGCCAGTCCATCCAGCTGGGGCAGCCGGTTGACCAGAGATTCGAATCCCTCTTTCAGGAAACTCCGGATCGTCTGGCCCGCATGGAAACCGTTGCCCGTGCCCATGGGGATCGCAATGCCTTGTGGAAGGTGATGCGCCGACTGGCGAATCTGGGTTTGCAACCCGATCTGGTGATCAATGTTGGGTCTGGCGACGGTGGCTGGTCGTGGGCCGTTTCCCAGATATTTACGGAAGCCCGCTACCTGCTGATCGAACCACAGCCTTCGCAGTACAGTCGACTCGATCGCGAGCGTTTTCAACGATCTCTGCCTCGGCACGAGCTATTTCAGGTCAACCTGGGCGGCCAGCATGACGACCGCCTGACCGGTGTCCTGCCGCCACCATCGCGTGCGGGTGTTTTGCAACAACCTGTCCAGGAAACGGCCAACGGTCGGGCCCGGAAACAGACGCTCGACGAATTGGCACGTTCGCATGGCTGGTCCGGTTCGAGTCTGTTGAAATTCGACGCACGAATCGAGAGCGGCAGGTTCCTGGCGGGCGGCATGGATTTCATCAAGAACCACGTCGACGTGATCATGCTGACCGTCAGTCTGGCTGCCAATCAACAAGCCACCCAGTCCTGTGCCGATTACCATGCCATTATGGAGGCGATCGGGTTTCGGTTGATTGATGAAACCGATGCCCAGCGATGTCCGCGGACGGATATCCTGTTGAGCAGCAACCTGGTGTTCGCCCGCAGCGAATGGACGCAGAAGAAACTGGCTGCCTGATCCCGCCGATCGCAGAACATGCCGTCAGCCCCGAGCTCGCAGGCAGATTGAGTCCGGGATGGAGCTCACGATACCGATTCTGACCTGCCCAGGTCGCAGGAACGTTTTCCGTTGGCATGGGGATTCTCAAAGGTCATCCGGCGAATCGCAGCAGTTCCGCGTACGCCATTTTGAATAAGATTGGGGACCAGCTGGGCCGACCGCCGATGGATCGCGAAATGAGTTTGCGCGACGAAGCCGCCGTCGGTCTCGATCTGGCCTGTGACTTCGACCCGACCACCGAGTGGAATCCCGATCCCGCTTCAGGCTCATCTCATGAGTTCCATATTTCGTCGATGGGTCCGCGTCAGTACTTCGAAGGCTCATACTGAGTACCGAGTACCATCGCTCCGACCCCGGTGCTTCGCGGTATGCGATATGCCTGTTATCCTGTCTGCCGGATACATGATCATTTTTCAAATCAAATTCCGAGGGTAGGAAATGAACCTCAGTTTGACCGGACGTCGCGCTGTCGTCTGCGGCAGCAGTCAAGGTATCGGACGGGCCATCGCCTGTGAATTGGCGTTACTGGGTGCGGAGGTCACCGTCATGGCTCGTAGTCCCGAGCGACTGGAATCGGTCGTCTCGGGATTGGATCGGCCAGATCATCAACAGCATGGCATGATCGTGGCCGATTTCGCGGAACCGGCGCAGGTGAAACTGGGAATCGACCAGTTTGTCAATGAAGGTAGCACCGCGGACATTTTGATCAACAATACCGGCGGCCCGCCCGGCGGCCCTGCCATGGACGCCGCACCGGCGGATTTCATTTCAGCTTTTGAAAACCACCTGATTTGTAATCATCTGTTGGTCCAGGCGTTGGTGCCCGGGATGAAGGACAAGGGTTTTGGCCGAATCATTAATGTGATCTCCACTTCGGTAAAGCAGCCGATACCGGGACTGGGGGTGTCCAATACGATCCGGGGTGCGGTGGCCAACTGGGCCAAGACGCTGGCGGCTGAGTTGGGGCCGTACGGAATCACGGTTAACAATGTGCTCCCGGGCATGACGCAGACCGCGAGGCTGGACGCGATCATTCGCAACCGTTCCGAAAAATCGGGACTGTCGATCGAAGAGGTGACTCAGCGAATGAAGGATGAAATTCCGGCGGGGCGTTTGGCTGACGCCGCAGAGATTGCGGCAGCCGCGGCCTTCCTGGCCAGTCCGGCGGCGAGCTATATCAACGGGATCAACCTGCCGGTCGATGGAGGTCGAACCGGATGTCTGTAATGCGGCTTCAGAACTATATTGACGGCCAACTCGTCGATCCCGCCAGTGACGATTGGCTGGATAATTACGAGCCGGCCACCGGCCAGGTCTATTCCCAGGTTCCCGACTCCAGCCAACAAGATATTGATCGAGCCGTTCAGGCGGCGATCGGTGCAGGTGCCGCCTGGGCGGGCGCCAGTCCTGAGGAACGGGCTGACGTACTGTTCCGTGTTGCGGACGGGATTGATAATCACACCGAGGAACTGGTGCGGCTGGAATCACAGGACAATGGCAAGCCGCAGTGGCTGGCCCGCTCGGTCGACATTCCTCGTTGTGCCAGGAACCTCAGGCACTTTGCGGCCACGGTCATTGGACAGTCTTCCCAGTCGCACCCCATGCCCGGCGCGATCAATTACACGTTGCGGCAACCGCTGGGGGTGGTCGGCATCATCAGTCCCTGGAATCTGCCGTTGTACCTCTTCACCTGGAAAATCGCCCCCGCGTCTGGCGAGTGGGAATTGCGTGATCGGAAAACCATCCGAGGTAACCCCCATGACCGCCTTCCGTTTTTCGCAGATCTGTCGTGATGCCGGCCTGCCACCGGGGGTGTTGAACGTGGTGCATGGTTCGGGCCCCCGCACGGGCAATGCCATTGTCCAGCACCCGCAAGTTAAAGCGATTTCGTTCACCGGTGGTACCCGGACCGGGCAGCAGGTCGCCCGCATCGCGGCACCGGCCTTCAAGAAACTTTCATTGGAACTGGGCGGCAAGAATCCAAACCTGATATTCGCGGATTGTGACTACAATTCGATGCTGGAGACGACGTTAAGGTCATCGTTTTCCAATCAGGGACAAATCTGTCTGTGCGGATCAAGGATCCTGGTGGAGCACGATTTGTACGACCGCTTCAAACAGGAATTTGTTGCTCGAGCGCGGCAATTGGTCGTCGGAGATCCTGCTTTACCGCAGTCCAAACTGGGCGCGGTGGTTTCCCGGCAACACTTCGAAAAAATCCTCAGCTGCATCGAACAGGCCAGGCAGGATGGGGGTACGGTTTTGTGTGGTGGTGAATCGGTCAACGTCGGTGGTCGGTGCGAACAAGGCTGGTTCATCCAGCCCACGGTCATTGAAGGCCTGCCCAACCAGTGCCCGACCAACCAACAGGAAATATTCGGCCCCGTGGTGACATTGCAGCCGTTTTCGTCGGATGATCAGGCGATTGCCCTGGCCAACGATTCGCAATATGGCCTGTCCGCATCCGTTTGGACCCAGGATATCAGTCGCGCCAATCGTGTGGCCGAACGGATCGAGGCGGGAGTGGTTTGGGTAAACTGTTGGTTGATCCGCGATTTGCGGACGCCCTTTGGTGGTGTCAAACAATCGGGCGTCGGTCGAGAAGGAGGCGAGGAAGCACTTCGCTTCTTCACCCAGGCCAAGAATGTGTGTGTCAAGTATTGAGCGTTTGACTTGTGATGGCGGATTCGTTGATCCTCAATCCGCAACCCCAGCCAGCCGTGGCATAATGTAACCCATGGAGGACAGCGAGCCGCGGACGACGACTCCGATAATCTTCCATCCAGCAAAGTTGGTACCATGAGCGAATCCAAAATCATCTCCGCATCGGCACCGGAACCGGTCGGTTTGTACCCGCACGCACGTCGCGTCGGCAATCTGTTGTTCATGTCCGGTATCGGCCCAAGGGAAAAAGGTACGAAAAAAATTCCGGGGGTGGAGCTCGACAACGATGGCAACATCCTTGGCTACGATATTGAAGCGCAATGTCGCAGCGTATTCGACAACGTCCGCACGGTAGTACAGGAAGCCGGATCCTCGTGGGATCGGATTGTCGATGTCACGGTATTTCTGACGAACATGAAGGACGATTTTGGTATCTATAATCGTCTGTACGCAGAATATTTTGCCGACAATCAGCCATGCCGGACAACGGTCGAAATCCAGTCGCTGCCGACACCGATTGCCATCGAATTGAAATGCATCGCCACCATCGGTGAGGCGGACTAGGATTCTCACGCTCCTTGATTTTCGGGCACGGTACACGCTTGCCGTGGCCATGCACTGGGTTGGATTTCGCCGCACTCTTGCGGCATGCCTGCCCGCCGCGCGGAGCTTCCCACTCGAGAAGCACACGGTGACAGACTGCTTGCTTGCCGGTTGGTTGGTCCGCCGGACCGTGTGACTACCGACGGCCGTTGTCCAGTATATGGCCGATTCGGTGTCGAGTCCTCTCAATTGTCAGTCGACACACTCTGGATGCGTTTCCAGTATCGGACTCTTGGATGCAAAGCTGGTTCCGCAGAATTCAGGCCCCGGAAAATCCAAAATCAGCCTGCTTCGGCGGAACTCCGGGGCAAGCCCGGCGATGCTCGGAATCGCGGCGAAACCCACAGGTGGGCAACCCTCAGGTGGGGACAGCCGACCAACATGGGCGACCCGTTCGGGCGATGGGCAGCCCCGGCAAATTCTCGTCAGCCCGGCAAAAAACTGTTGAAATCCGCTCGATCGGTTGATGTAATAAATGGAGACCGGCTCCGCTTGATCGCTGCCGGAGAGCAACTTGAAAAGACAACTGAGGACGTTGGTGCATTCATGAAAACATCATTTGCGATTTGCCTTCTTACCGGTTTGCTACTGGTTACCGGTCACGCCGTGGGCGACGTGACCACGATCGTCGACACCACGCCGGGGTCGGCGACTAATGACGGAATCATTGGGATGGGAGAATATGTCGGTTTCAGTACTGGGATTAATGGCGGTTTTGGAAATGTGATTGGTTCGGACTCTCAGCTGTTCGTCGATAGCAGCAGCACAGGAATGCTGAACTTTGGTCTACGAAAAGGTGGTGGTGGATTTAACGATGTAGGCGTAATCTATATCGACACGGGCACTGGCGGTTTAAATGGAACGGCGGCAATTACGGACAACACCAGCCGCGGACGAGCGGCGATTTCCGGGAACGGAGAATTTATGGATTCCTCCGAGTTAATATTTGCTCCCGGTTTCAATGCCAGTTACGCCGTTGCCTTAAGTTATCAGTTTGGCGTTTTTGCTGAGCTTTACCGGATTGAAGGGGATGGTGCCCTGACATTTGTCACCGAAGGTAATATCAATCCGGGAATGATTGATCCCAGTACGGCTGAGACCGAATGGGAATTTTCTCTAGGTGATCTTGGCTTAAGCAATGGTGACTCATTCAATTTTGTTGCAACTTATCTGAATTCGGGCAACGCCTTTCGCTCGGACGAATTTCATGGCGTTTCTCAGACCACGGTGCCTGGCGGCAACATTGGTAACGGCGGAACGACCTTCACCCTCGCGCCCGGCGATTTCAACACCTTCGTGACCGTGCCCGAGCCGACCGCTGCCGGACTGGCATTGGCCTTGACCGGTTGCGCGGCGATGCGACGCCGACGAATGCGTTAACCCGAATCCAGCCGAATCAGCTTGAACATGAACAGGCCTGGTCCGTTACAATGGACCAGGCTTTTTTTGTGTCGGTTGATGGAAATCAGAACGGTGACAACATGTGCGGACGCTTTACGCTGAAGACGCCCACCGCGACGATCGGCAGCCTGTTTCCGGGGCTGGTGATTCCTGACCTGGCTCCCCGTTACAACGTCGCGCCGACCCAGAACATTGCCTGCGTGCGGCAGGGGAAAATCGGCAAGAATGAACTTGCCCTGTTGCGTTGGGGCCTGATTCCGTTCTGGGCCAAGGATCCGAGGATCGGGCGCGAAAATGATCAATGCACGCGCGGAAACCGTGGCCGAAAAGCCCTCGTTTCGAAACGCCTTCCAGAAACGACGTTGCCTGGTGTTTGCGGATGGATACTACGAATGGAAAAAGGAAAACGGCGGCAAACAGCCGTATTACATCACTGGTGATGATCCGGAACGGGGATTCTGCCTGGCCGGGCTGTGGGAATCCTGGCAGGATCCGCAAGATCAAAGAATTGAATCGTGCACCATTATCACCACCGATGCGTTACCATCATTGGCTCGCATACACGACCGGATGCCGGTGATTATCCAGCCGAAAGACTTTGCATTCTGGCTGGACACGGAATGCTCCAGCCAGGAAAAATTGCAATCCATCCTGAAACCGGCCGCCGACGGCACCTTTCAGGCTACTCCCGTGAGTCAGCTGGTCAACAGCCCCCGCCATGACAACCCGCAATGTGTCGTACCGGTCACGATAGATTAGGTATCCGTTCCACGTCGAAGCAGCGGTTCGTTGCCGGCCCACCCGTGGATCGCTCCTGGATACACATATGAGTGGAATGACCGGGAGATCGAGGCTCCCGCCGAGACAGAAATTAGTAGGTCGGCGGATTGATCGGGAGGTCAAGGCTCCCGCCGAGACAGAAGGAGGAAATGTTTCGACGTGCACCAACCCCCCGGCCGGCGAGAAACCGGCCAGCCAGCCGCATGGTGGATCGTTTGGATCGAGCGGCTTTTCGTTCCCATCGGTCGGAAAATGGTGTCCGACAAGAGCTACCCTTCCGTGCCGACTCGCACTAATCGGCAGTCGCCACTTTGTCGGCAGCTGCGGACTCTTTTCCGGCGTCTTCCTTCTTGGTTTTCTCTTTCGCCTCGTCGCCACTGGCTTCGGCTGCGGCCTCTTGATCTGCATCCGCGGCGGCCTCTTTATCCACATCCTCCTTGGGGGCAGACTTTGAGTCGTTCGAACTGTAATCGGAACTGCCGCGGAAATCCTCAATGGGTGCATCAAGTGGTTGCCCGGTCTGCAATCGATCGAGCCGTTTGCTGATCAGGTTGATGATCTTGTCGCGGGAAACGTGAGTGTAGGTCGAAAGATGAGTGGCGAACGAAATCGCACCGTCATATCCTGCCGATTTCAGATGTTCAAACACAGCGACCGAAAACGACTTTTCATTTTCGCCCGGCATCACGCGGTCGCTGGGCTTGATGTTGCCAGGATCGGCCGTCTCGGGCAAATCGGCCATTGCCAATTCGGTGATTTTGTTGACGTCGATCTCGGAGATCTGATCCATACCCCCTCCGCTGGCCTGCCATTGCCAGGTGTTCAGGAACAGCCCCACGTTATCATGGCCAACCGTCTTCACCAGGGTCAGGATCTCTTCCGCGGTCTGGATGAACTTGTTCCCCTTTTCGTTACTGCCAGGTGATTGCAGCATCAGTCCCAGGTGCATGCCGTGCGGAGCACACTTTTCTCCCAATTCGAACAAACGTGTGCGTTGGCGTTCAAAATTTGGCTGGAATTCGGTGTCGCTGGATGTCGCAATCGGTACCCGGCAACGCTTGCCGTGCAGCGTTTCGCAGAGCGACAGGATCGTATCCAGCTTTTCGCAGGCCTTGTTGAAATCCTCATCGGACGCGTCCAGATCGACCGGCAGGACGAATGTGCCAATGTCAATATTGGCGCTCTTGAGAAACTGGCAGGCAAATTCCTTGCCCATCGTATCGTGGCGACCGATCAGATCGTTCATGTCGACCTCGACGGTGTCAAATTTGAACGTCAGGGCCAGTTCAATCAACTCGTTTTGGCGGCCGGATACTCCCAGGCCGGTAGTGTTCAAGATCTTTTCCATTGGAGGGTCCCTTTTATCTATTAATGGTTGGTTTTCTTGCCGTAATTATGCGAAGCGGGATTTCTGCGGGTAACTCAGGCGGATTCGGCGATATTCAATCAGGAATTATCACAAATGCCAAAGAATGTAACTAGGGGTAAGTTCTGAATGCTTTCAACGGTAAATCACGTCTAGGCTCGACGATGGTTGAACCGGCAATTCCCTCTCAAGGCGAGAGTAGTGGGTCGAAGTTAGCCAATTTCGGCGTGCGGCAGCACAATGCCTTGAAGTCAGGCGGAGTGGCAGGAAATCCGAATTCCGGGAGTCCTCGATCCTGAAATCTGGCCAATCCAGCGACTTGGCCGTTGGAAGCGCACCGAAGTGCACCGGCGTTGTGGCTCGCGGATTCGTGATTTTGGGGGTGTGCCGGGAAAATTGTTACTGGTTTTGTTCTTCAGATTACGAATAATAAAGGTGGTATCGGCCGCGTCGCTCAGCGATGGGGTCGATACTTGATGCAGAATCCCGTCCGCATTTGGCGCGACTGGCTTTCTGAGATAGTCCAAGCACGGGGGCGAATTGGATTCGACCGGATAATGAAAGTGCTGGTGGCGTGTCGTGGTTGATCAGAGGGCCACGTAAAAATCTGATCACAAACTTTACTTGCCAACGAAAATTTGGCTCTGGCTGCTTAAGAAAAACGGTAGCCCCGGATGATAGGTTTTGCTGGAGAGCCTTGAAATCTGGTCACCAATTCCAGATCGCTGCGGGTCATGTCGAGTACACCAGCAGTTAAACCTTGTTCTCGTCTAGTCCGGTTTTCAGTCTGTCGATTGACGGTCAGCCGGGCGAACCTCAAATAATCGGCTACACACGTAGATGCCATCATGGACATGTCGCGGGACGCGGGTTCGATCCCCGCCGCCTCCACTGACGCCGGAGTTACAACCCGGCTCAAAACGAAAACAGGCTCGTCAGTACCATTCTGGCGAGCCTTTCTTTTTGGCCCCACGTATCGCGGGTTTTTATCGTTTCGTGAGTTCTCGACCTCGCCGAGCCGCGTGACTCACCTGCCCCGATTTTGCCTCCAAAAAGGCTCAAACGGGCCCAAAGGCTCAAACTGGCGTGACTCACCCCCAACGAGTCACGTCAACTTTCATGCGGTAAAAACAGGGGTTTGAGCAAAGGGGCCAAAAAGCAGTTTCTCATGCGTCTGCCAGTAGGCGTTGGCGGTAAAACCCGCGTCACGTAATCGTCGCGGCTGATCCCAGTCATCAAACGGTTGATTCGCCCGTTTCACGCACGTTGATTTCGCCGACGAGTTCTTCCAATACGGATAGTTGGAGATCGCGTCCGCCATCGGCTGGAATAGCAATTTCAAGAAACCCAACGTTTATTGAACAACGTGCGAAACCCAGGTTTGATTTCCGTCGCCCGACTCGCGCCGGACCATAGCGCCGTCTCAACAACCTTTTGGCTATTCAGCTGATGCCGGCGAGCTTCTTTTTTCACCCCAAGAATCGCGGCCTTGTCGCGCTCCGCCAATCGTCGCCGGGTCCAACCGCGGGACATGAACCACCGAAAATCGGCGCCAAGAAGTTCAGGTTCACCGGATACACCGCCAATGTATTTTGTGAATGAAAAAGTCGAAAAACGGATCTGAAATCAGCTGGTCCCAAAATGGGGTTTTACCTCGGAACGCCAGTAGCAACAGTCCGAAAAATTCGTGTCCTGTGAGCATCGTTGCTTCGTGACGGGAAACGCGTAACCTCGCTGGTGTACGTTCTAATCCAGCCCGTGCAACTACTAACCCACCGTAGCGAAATCACTTGACCGTGCGGTTTTGTTTTGTAACACGGCGGTGCCGCGTACTCCCAGCGTGTGAGACGGAAGTTCGCCGAACTGAACACGATAATCATTTGCAAAGGAACCAAGGCGATGAAAGCCCCATCGACGAGCAATACGGACAACAGAGTCGTCACTGCCCCGAGCGGCCTGGAGTGCTGCCCTTACAGCGTGCAGACGTATTACGCGAAAGTAAGCAATCGGTCCAAGATTGTACGTCTCACGGAAAACGCGACGTAGCGTGCGATCACTCGTTTCAAGCGTCGAGCATAAGTCCAACGCTGTTAATGGCTGGTCGAGATGTGCGTGCATATAGTCAACCGCTTGCCTAACTAACGCGACTCGACTGACTCGACCGAGAGGATGATTCTCCGCCACTCGGGATGACTTCACGGCAGCAATCACTCGGCGTAAACAATCCATCTCAAACGCCCTGCCTTCCGTACTTCCCAAAAAGTCAGGATTTTGAAGGGCAACAGCCATCAGTTCGTCGAGCCCGCTTTCCAAGCGATTCATTGCTCTTGTTGGTATCTGCGGCGCCTCCCAGGTTGGAAATTGAAAGTCAGCCTTACCTCCGGTGAGAATCCGGGCTGATTCCTCAATCAATTGAACTGGCACGAGCAGTGCCCGTATCGCCGTGTTGCGAGCTGTCAGATTGTGATATTCGGCCTCGGGAAGTTTGACGATCATCTGACCGGCCGACAAGTTTCGTCCCCGCCAGATTGTCGCCTCATTTCGACGTGTGATTGGAAGGAAAGTTGCAAACTCGCCGTCCATACCGCGAGTTAGAATGGACTGATTCGTTTCTGCCTCGAACGCTCGCACTCTTTGCCCAGCGACCACTCGAATAGATCCACGAAATTGCCCTCGCGACATTTGGCAGAACTGCCCCTTCCATTGGGCAAAAACTTCCGAAAATTCCGAGAAGTCATTAAGCCGTCTAGATATCGCGCGGGTGGAGGATACCTCAGCCACCGGGTTTCGTGGATCCTTGGGCGTCGTCATTAAATGTTCCTGCTGCCTCGATGGCCAAAAGCGGATAATTCCTGCTCGCATGGTAACAAAACTCCGACGTGCCCGATATAAAAAGTAACTTGATCCTTAACGCCAAGCGGTTAATTCATGAGATTTCCAAAACTCACTGTTCTGTCTACTCTGTGTGCCGTAGTTCTGATTTTCAGCTTGGGTTGCAACAAAGAGGGTCTGGCAGGAAGCGAAAATACAGACAATCGATTGGCCGATCGCCCGGAAGGCCAGGCGCCGGCGGCTACCACGATAGACGAAACCGCAACGGAGCGAATCGACCGCACTGCGGCGAAGGGTGCCGGAGATCAGAGCGCAAGTCAGCCCCCGAACATCCTGCTGATCGTAGGCGACGACATAGGATTTGGAGATCTCGGCATTAGTGGTTCCGTGACGCAGACGCCCAACCTGGATCGTCTTGCGCAGCAAGGCGTTACGTATACGAGCTTCCATGCATCGCCGGTCTGCTCGGTAACGAGAGCGATGTTGTTAACCGGGAACGATCCGATCGACGTCGGACTGGGTGCCTTCGACTACGCTCTCTATCCACCTGCGAAAGGTAAGCCCGGCTACGAGTCGTATCTGACGCGTACAACCGCCTCCATTGCGGAATTACTCAAAGACGCTGGTTATCGGACCAGCATGGTCGGAAAGTGGCATTTGGGCGGAACGCATCACGGCGGCGAGGGGCCGCACAAATGGGGATTTGACCGTAGCTACGCCATCTACACCGGCGGTTCCAATCACTGGAACCAGGGCGTGTTCCACGTCGACATGCACGATCCGGCGGTGAGTCGCCCTGATCAAGGCCGGCAAGATACCCCAAGAGCCGTTTTACGAGGACGGCAAGGAAGTCGATCGTCCCGCAGGCATCTATTCCGACGACCTTTACACTTCGAAGTTGTTGAAATATCTCGAAGAAGAGCGTGAAACCGGAAAGCCGTTTTTTGCCTACGTCGCTTACACCACCGCACACGCTCCCCTTCAAGCGCCCGATTTCTTGATCGACAAGTATTACGAGCACTACCTCGAGCTGGGGTTCGAAGGGCTGAAGCGTGCAAGATTCGATTCCCAAAAGGCACTCGGCATCATTCCCCAGGATGCCGTCTTCCCCGATAGTAGCAAGAACCGGTTGCTTCGTGCGTGGTCAAGTCTTTCTGACGAGGAGAAACGTCGACAGGCTCGATCCATGGCGACTTACTCCGCAATGATGGAGTCCCAAGATTACCACATCGGGATCGTGCTGAATTATCTTCGCGAGACTGGGCAGCTGGACAACACGTTGATTGTTTACTTGGCCGACAACGGTCCCGAGGGATTGGATGAGCGGGGTGAGTTGAGCAATCCTAAGTCGACCAGCTGGATCAGAAATAACTTCAGCCAGGACTTCGATCACATCGGACGTGGAGACGCATTTGCGTTCATTGGCACTGACTGGGCCAACGCTTCGACCGGAGGGTTGCAATGGTGGAAGTGGTTCATCGGCGAGGGGGGGATTCGTGTTCCGATGATTGTGGTTCCGCCAAAAACCAGTTCTCCGGCGCGAGCCGGAGAGATGACCCGAGAGTTTGCCAGCGTGAAAGATGTACCGCTGACGATTCTCGATTACGCAGGCGTTGAACATCCGCAACGTGAATACAAGGGAAGGAAGATTACGCCACCCTCTGGCGTGTCGATGAGGGGCTTCCTTGAAGGCAAAACGGATCGACCTCGCACCGCTGAACAATGGGTCGCGTTTGAGCTGTTTGGGAACAGTTACGTTATTGCGGGCGACTACAAGGCTCTCCGAGTCCGCACTGGCATGTATGGCGACGGCAATTGGCACCTTTTCGACATCAAGAACGATCCGGGAGAAAACCGTCCTCTGGACGAGGAAATGCATGAGAGGCTGAAGCAAATGATTGCTATCTATGAACAGTACGCGAGAGACAAAGAAGTCGTTCCGGTCGCTGATGACTGGAATCCCTGGCACGGATCCGAGACTGAAAAATAGGACCATTCGCATGAACCCAGATCAATCAAATTCCCCCGCAAAGCCTCTCAGAAAAGTCTCGTGGCTGGATAAGCTCAACGCGGGTGCACTGCTTGCGGTCACACCCGAGTATGCCACAATCAAGGATGCACGGGGCAAGGAATACGGCAAGCGGCCAACGTTCAACCAGCCCGCTTCAATGCCCCTGGAAGTTAAGACCATCGCCGGCGTGAAGGTGCGTTATGCCCATGCCGACCGCGCGAGAACTGTCCGACCGTCCTGCTGATGAATCCCTTGCCTCAAAGCATTGTCGCGTTTGCTCCCCTCTGGAACGGACTGGCAAGTCACTTCAATCTGTACGCCTACGACCTGCCGGGATTCGGTGGTAGCGAGGGCGGCCTTGAGTACATGACTTTTGAAGCTCAGGGGCGCTTCCTGCACGAATTCATTGCCGAATTCGATATCCAGAGTCCCCATCTCGTTGGGCCAGACGTGGGAATGTCTGCGGCTTTGGCCTATGTCACTCACTTTCCAAATGAAGTCGCAAGTCTCGTGATTGGAGATGGTCCCGGCATCGCACCTTCGAACAACGGCAGCGTCATCAACAAGATTGTGAATTCGGCTTTCTGGCGGCAGGTTTTCAAGATCGCGGGAGCGGCGACTTTTGTGCAAGCCGGCAATGCCCTCTGCTATGTGAACTACGTCCCTAATGAGGAAGAGACTTCTGACTACATCAATTCGTATTCTGGGCGGATCGGACCGATCACTGAGTGGTTCAAGAAGTATCCGGAAAGCCTGGCCTACGTTGATCCTAAGCTCTCCGAAATCGACAAGCCCGTGCTGATCTTCTGGGGAGCACAGGACCAATTGCTGCTGGTGGAAAATTCCCAACGACTCAATCAGCGGCTGAGGCGGAGTAAGCTGCACGTGTTCGAGAACTGCGGACATTATTCCTATCAGGACCAGCATGAGGCTTTCCTCAGTATGGTCATCAACTGGGTGACTAACGAACACAAGGCACTCTGATAAGTGCCAGTACACGATCTTCCGAGACAGCATTGCGAGAAAAATAGCCATGGCAAAGCGAGACAACCTAAAGACATCCAAGTCGGTCATCGTTGACCTGCCTGCGGCGAAGTTTGACTTGGCAGACTGGATCGTGCATTTCTCGAACGAAGAATACGTGGCCTGTACTCCAGCCACCGGGGCGCACAAAGTGATGTATGTTTACCGTAGCGGCGATGGTCGCTGGGTGTTCCGCAACGATGAAACGGCGGCCGGTTTCATGATGACCCAGCTCTACCGCGAAGAGATCATGGAGCCGCAGCACATCTTCCTGGTAAGTCCAAGAACCAAAGCGCGTTTTTGGGGTTTTGTCCCGATGACTTTCCAGGTGACCTGGGACATGAAAGTTGAGCCGGTCGATGAAAATCGCACCAAGTTCACCTGCACCGTCGGCGCTCGGCTAAATCCTTTCTATTTTATCGCCGGTCTATTAATACGCCTTTCCTACTGGACGGAGGCGCACACGGAAGAGGAGACGCCTCACTTCGCCGATAGCGCAGCGCGGTGGGCTACTCGGGACGATTCCGATCAACTTCTATCGTATGTCAGTCCAAACATGGGGCTTGGCTCGCCAAAGACTAACTAGAGTCTGTGTGTCAGACGCCAATTCTTGGACTGTCGAATAATCTCCAGACTCTAGCTCTTTCTGCCATTGCCAGGCACGAGCAAGTGCGATAACCGGATGACATCGGACATCTCATTCGTGGTGCGTTCGACCTCGAGGAATTCGACTTCGCACCGCGTCGTCATGAAGAGGGAACAGGTCATGTCAGGGGACAGGCAACGAATTTGGCTGGCAATCGAATACGCTGTGCACCCTTAGCAGGACCACAGACAGATGAACGGTAAAAGCGTCGGCCTTAGCCCAGCCTGCCCCCGGTTTCCGTCACACGGCGACCAAGTCATGAGTGATAGTAGATGCGAAAGCCTGGCTTACTAAATTTCTGACCAAAACGCGTCATATAACATGATGGTCGATCTTAGATTTTGACGGATCGAGGGTCTGATCATTGCAAACGAATTTTGTCTGCGGCGGAATCGAATCCGCCGCTTTTTTTGTGCGCTTTCAGGAGCAAGACATGTCACACATTGTTCAAATCAAGACGGAAGTCCGAGACTTCAGCGCGGTCCAGCAGGCCTGCCAGCGATTGAAACTGGCTCCGCCGGTGCAGGGCCGATTCAAGCTGTTCGCAGCGGAGGAATCGGGCTGCGGTGTTCAACTGCGCGACTGGCGATATCCGGTCGTCTGTCAACTGGAAACCGGAGAACTGAAGTATGACAACTTCAACGGCCGTTGGGGTGACCCCGGACGGCTGGACGAGTTTCTGCAGGGCTACGCGGTCGAGAAAACCCGACTGGAAGCCCGCAGGCAAGGTTACCGCACCGTGGAACAACCACTGCCGGACGGCAGCGTCAAACTGACCATCAATGTAGGAGAAAAAGCATGAAACGAATCGAAGTCATTATCTCACCGAAGGGTGAAAGCCGCATCGAAACGTTCGGCTTTGTGGGGCGGGCCTGTCAACTGGCCAGCCGGCTGTTTGAAAAGGCGCTGGGCATCCAGCAGTCGGATCAACGGAAACCCGAGTTCTTCGAGAACCAATCCACCAACACGGAACAACAGGAGTCCGAATGAAATCTCTTTCCCAAGAACTGTTCGACCATATCGCGGCCTGTTTCAGCGGGATCTGGATCGAATCGTTCGAACACCCCGATGCCATCGCGGACATCGCCGCGCTCTGCCGTGACCACGATTGGCAGCTGTCGACCTGGGATGTCTGCCACGGCCTGTCCTCCGGGACCCCAACATCAGAACCCAACGACACCGCCGATCCGCTGTCGGTATTGAAGGCGTTCGACCGTACGTCCGACGCGAACCAGCCGTCTCTGCTGATTCTGAAGAATTTCCATCGGTTCCTGGGCAATGCGGAGATCGTCCAGACGCTGGCGGAGCAGATTCAGTCCGGTAAACAGCGGCGAAACTACTTTCTCGTCTTATCCCCCGCCGCAGACATCCCACCGGAACTGGAAAAACTGTTCGTTGTTATTCAGCACAGGTTGCCGGACAAGTCGCAGCTAGAAGCCATTGCCCGCGGCGTCGCCACCGAAGAAAACGAATTGCCACCAGGCAGTAAGCTCGGTGCCGTGCTGGATTCGGCCAGCGGTCTGACCCGCTACGAAGCGGAAAACGCCTTCAGCCTGTCGATCGTCCGGGATGGGCTGATCCAGTCCGACACGGTGCAGCAACTCAAAAGCCAGATGCTGAAGAAATCGGGGCTGCTAACTTTGCACCAAAGCGAAACGGGGTTCGAGCAACTGGGCGGTCTGGATGCGGTCAAGGACTTCTGCACCCGGGTATTGCAATCGAACTCACGCGTCGCCCGTCCGCGGGGGATCCTGTTATTGGGTGTACCGGGAACCGGCAAGAGTGCCTTTGCGAAAGCACTGGGGCAGGAATCCGGTCGGCCCACGCTGGTGATGGACATCGGTCGGTTGATGGGTGGTCTGGTCGGACAATCCGAATCGAATGTTCGTCGCGCCCTCGAAATTGTCGATGCGATGGCGCCCGCGGTGCTGTTCATCGACGAACTGGAGAAGGCACTCAGTGGATCGTCTTCCGGTGGCAGGAACGACAGTGGGGTGGCGACCCGGATACTGGGGTCGCTGTTGACCTGGCTGTCGGACCACGATTCAGATGTATTCGTGGTGGCCACCAGCAACGATATTTCCCAACTGCCGCCCGAATTGACGCGGGCTGAGCGTTTTGACGGGATCTTCTTCTGCGACCTGCCGTCGGCAGCCGAAAGGCTGGCGATCTGGCAGATCTGGATGAGTTACTACGGTATCGATCCGGTGGAGCCGATTCCGGATGACGCACTGTGGACCGGCAGCGAAATACGATCGTGCTGTCGATTGTCGTCATTGCTGGGAGTGACACTGGAAAAGGCAGCCCAGCAGGTGGTGCCGATCGCCGTTACCAATCGGGAATCGGTGGATCAGCTTCGTACGTGGGCTACCCATCGCTGCCTGTCGGCGACGCAACCGGGCATCTACCAGTCCAGGGCGACACGGTCGGCCAAACGTCGCCGACCACTGAAGTCCGTTGGGCCGGACTTTTCCAATAACTGATCAAACATCGACCACTTTAAACAGAGCCCCGATCGTCCCCGACGATCAGGGCTCTTTCTTGTTCAGGAGAAATAGACATGAGTACCCTACTTGAGCCGGAACTGGGCCAGAACCAGAACCGCTCCACGCATCAAACGGCGGCCAGCAGGCTGCGACACACGATGGCCGCCAGCCGGCTGGGTTTTACTTGGTTTGGTGTGACCAAATCACTGACCGATTCACAGAAAGCAACGGTGGCCCGTTCGTTTGGGGCCGATAGCCAGGTCCTGTCGGCCGCCAAAAAATTGCTGGATACCAAGCACCCCGCCTACCGGGAAGTCAACGGAGTCAAGAGCCGGGTCACCTTCTACTGGCGGGATCAGACGCTGCCCTATCCCCAGGCCGGTCTGCGACTGATCCGACAGGATGATATCGAAGGATTCAACCAGCGGATGACTCAGTATCAAGCTGAACTTGATGAGGCGGTTGTCGCGCTGGATCAGCAGTATGCCCCGTTGAAAGATGCGGCGCGGCATCGACTGGGCGAGCTGTTCAACGAATCCGATTATCCGGCCTCCCTGACCGGACTGTTCTCCGTACAGTGGGATTTTCCCAGCATCGAGGTGCCCGATTATCTCCGACGGCTGAACCCGCAGTTGTATCAGCAGGAGGCGGAGCGGATCGCTCGCCGATTTGACGAAGCCCTGGAGATGGCCGAATCGGCTTTCATGCAGGAGCTCAGCGAGTTGATCGAGCATTTGACTCAGCGGCTCTCCGGGCAGGTCGACGGCAAGCCCAAGATCTTTCGCGACAGCGCGATCAACAATTTGACCGAGTTCTTCGATCGCTTCCGGCGGCTGAATGTACGCTCCCATCCGGAGCTCGATCGTCTGGTCGAAAACTGTCAGCAGATCGTCCAGGGCCGGTCGCCGCAGTCACTGCGGGACAACCGCGTGCTGCGGGATACCGTGGCCAATCAGCTGCAATCGGTTGGCAGCCAGCTGGATCAGTTGCTGGTCGATCGTCCCCGCCGCAACCTGATCCGAAGAGCGAGGTGAGTCGTGCAGATACTGATTGATCCTCATGGTAACGCTCGCTGTGTCTACAGCGAAGCGATATCGCTTCCAGCGCTGGGCCGCATCAAGATCCGCCGCGGTAGCCATGTCGAGCCGATTGCTGGCGGCCGCTGGATCGTTGATCTGTCTCCCGTCGGTGGACCTCGACTGGGTCCCTTTGAGTTCCGGTCGCAGGCTTTATCCAGAGAGCGACGCTGGCTGGAACAACACTGGCTGGGTTCGACGTAACGCTCAGCTTATCCATTTTTCAAACGCTGTAGCCCGAGTGCCTGTCATTCGGGCTTTTTTTGTTTTTTACCGGGAGTGAATCATGAAGCAAAGAGAACTGGAAACCGAGATCGCCCAACGAACGGGCGAGTCGGTCAGCACGATCCGACGCCGGGGCTTTCATGCCCTGGAAACACGGATGCCAATCGACGAACGCAACCAACCGCTGGTCGTCGACTGGGATCTGGAATCCCGTACCACCTATCAGAGAGGTATTGTTTGAACGCACGCAATAAACTCAACAGTGCTCATATCCTGGGATCCTTGGTCCTGGCCGCCGTCATTGGCAGCCTGTTTGGATCCTGGCTTGTCTTCGTCATCGCGGCGGCTGTCCTGGTCGCAATGGCCATTAACACTGGCGATATCCGGCTGACGTCAAGCCGGCGGTAAGCGAAATACGGCTACTGCATTGATGTTCGATTCCACGGGCTGCGTCGTACTCCGTCTCCCGTTTGGACCCGTATTGGTTTCATGCCAGACGGACAAATTGGGATGGATAGCGGTTCCTGACGATTGACGCGTTTGGGTCGATTTGAGGATGTTCTTCCAAATCGAATGGACGAGACTTGGCGGGGCAGGGCCGTTATTCGGATCGCTGGAAATTCATCTATATCAGCCTGAATTGGCAGTGAATCGTTACGTGGCTCTGCGTGGAATTGGCGGGTTGTATGCAGCAAAAAAGCCGGGTGCAGTCCCATGGATTGCACCCGGTTTGGATTAGGTAACATTTCAGGTAACAGCACCCCGAGCAGGATTCGAACCTGCGACCTATTGATTAGAAGTCAATTGCTCTATCCAGCTGAGCTATCGGGGCTTACGTCGATTTCAAATTTTCCTTTTCATGCTTCCCATTTCTGCGACCTACTGATTAGAAGTCAATTGCTCTATCCAGCTGAGCTATCGGGGCCAATCATCGCTACTACCAGTCTATTTTGCCCGATTGATCGCATTGTCGCGAGATGCCGATGCGTTTCGAACGCCAGTCGTTTCGGCTCGCCAAACTGTTTCGTAGTTGGTCGCGAGCCGGTCATTCCCGCTGCCTGAAGCGACGGGCGTCCGGAAATACGCTTTTTTGCGGTTGGAATTCATATTGCTGGCAAGCAGCTCCTTTTTCTATACTCCCGAGCCTTTTTGGTTTCAAGACAGCGTCTTGCTCGTGACTGCCGCGCGTTTCCCGTACGGCAGCCCCATTCCAACCAGCCTCCCGGCGGAGATGAACATGCGGCCCATCACAACAGGTTCTGGATTCCAACGACCAATGCGTTCGATGCTCGTGCAACTGTTCGTGGCGGTTGTCCTGACCGGTTTGTCGTCCAGCAAATGCCCGGCTCAAACAGGACAATTCAGTCCAGCACCAGGTTCGAATCAGCCGCCGTCCGTGGTGCCCAGTCAGCAAAATCCCGCCACACAGAATCCTTCGCCCTTCCCACCTTCATTCGGCCCACCGGCCGGTCAACCTCAACCTCCATCGACGCTTCCGACGAGCCCGATCCAACAGAATCCAGGTGGTAGTCAGCCGTTACCCAATGCAACCGCTACGCCAACCAATCCACCAGCCGCGGTACCCGGCAATGGTGCAGGGGCTCCGGGATCTCAGGCCGGCTTCGCCGCCACCGGGGCACCCACGCGCGGCATGACAACGTCCAATCCCAACCCGGCCAATCCGCCGGCCGGCAGCTCCAATGGTTCAACCACGGCCGCGGGCCAGGGCAGCCAGGCCAACGGGACTCCCAGCATAACTCGCGTGACCAAGTCGATGACCAAATTGCCCAACGACGCAGGACAGGTCTGGCGGGAGTACGACATCACCCCCTACACATCGCGAATCACGGGCATCAACGATCCACAACAGGCGATCCTGGACTGGATCCTGAAGGAGACGGGGACGGAAATGTGGTTCAATCAACCACTGGGCATTCTCAGCGCCGACCGCAATCAACTGACAGTTTACCATACGCCCGAAATCCAACAGGCGGTCCACCGGATTGTCGATCGCTTCGTCAACACCCGAGGCCAGATGCAGGACGTAGAGATCAGTCTGATCACCATCGGCAAACCAAACTGGCGTAGCACCGCCTACGCGGTACTGCAGCCGATCGAAGTCCAGACACCGGGCGTCGAGGCATGGATGGTATCAAAGGAGAATGCGGCACTGCTGCGATCGTCACTGGCGCGTCGGAGCGACTTTCGCGATCATGGGACCGGCAAGATCTCGCATAATGACGGACAGACGGTCGTGCTGCAGAAAACCAAGCCGGTGCAATTCATTCGAAATTTTCGCTGGGTTCCCAACCAGGCTCCGGCCTACCAGCCATTGATCACCAAGATTGAGGAAGGCTACACGCTACAGATCAGCAGTCTGAGTTCACTGGACGGAAATACCATCGAGGCCGCCATTGAATGCCGTGTCGACCAGGTCGAGAAATTCAACACCGTCAATGTGGAGGTACCCGCCTCTCGGGGCGGCAGCTCCAATCGGATTGGACTGCAGATTCCGCAGCTCGTCAGCTGGAGGATGAAGGAAAGATTTCGCTGGCCCAACGATCAGGTACTGTTACTTAGCTGTGGCGTGGTGGCCATCCCCGAAGCACAGAGCAGCATGCCGATCAATCTGCCGTTTAACCTGCCAGATGCCTTCAGCCTGAACCGGACGCGGGCTGACGCCCTGTTGTTTGTCGATTATCGTGGGCCTCAGCTGGCCAACAATGTGCCCACCAACACGGTCGATCTGAGGACGGTACCGGTCAGTGAGCGACGCTGAACCCTGTTGTCCATTCTCGTATCCGATGTCGGATTACAACGACGGCTGGGCCCCGTTTTTACGATTCACGTCAGGAAAATGCCTTTCGGTCGGGGTCCCTGGCAAGCAGCCCGCCTTCACGCTGTCGCACACGATCGTAGAATACAGGCTTCGATGGTCCGTTCGACACTTTGAAATACCCTTCCCAACCATTGAAAAATCAGATCAGGTTAATCAATGACCCAGAACAACCGCCGCGTCGCCATTACCGGATTGGGCATCGTCAGTCCGTTGGGCAACACCATCGACGAACTTTGGCAATCGCTGTTGGCAGGACGCAGCGGAGTTGATGTTCTTCAGCGGATCCCTCCAAATCATCTGCCCTCCGGCATTGGGGGTGAGGCACGCGACTTTGCGGGCCGCATCGAGGATTTCGGCGACCTGGAAAAATCGCTGAAACGGACGATCAAGAAGGGTCTGAAGCTGATGTGCCGCGAAATCGAAATGGGGGTCGCCGCCGCCCAATTCGCGATCGCCCAGGCTGGCCTGCATCCGCATCCCTGCGATCCGGCAAGAATCGGGACGCTGTTCGGTACCGACTACATCATTACTCAGCCAAGTGAGTTCAGTTCCGGTATTCACAATTGCTCAACGAACCGGAAATTCGATTTCAGTTCCTGGGGCGCCGACGGTTTACACGAAGTGGAGCCTTTATGGCTGTTGAAGTATCTACCCAACATGCCGGCCAGCCACGTGGCAATCTATAACGATTTTCGTGGCCCCAGCAACACCTTGACCGTTCGGGAAGCTTCCGCCAATCTGGCCATCGCGGAAGCGACCACCATTCTGAGACGAGGTATCGCGGACGTGATGGTGGTGGGTTCAACCGGATCTCGAATCCACCCTCTGCGAACCGTTCACGTGGCTCTGCAGGAGCAATTGGCCAGCTGCGAAGTGAATGGAGATCCTCTGGCTCCCACCAAAGCCAGCCGCCCGTTTGACGCGTCGCGATCCGGCATGGTGATGGGTGAAGGCGCTGGTGCGATTGTGCTGGAGGACCTTGAGATGGCGAGGAACCGCGGTGCCCAGATCCTGGGCGAAGTGATCGGCTACGGGTCCTCTACCGTCGTCACCCGCCAATTTGTGGCTGACTACGAAAAGGCCTTCAAGAATGTATTGGCCAGTGGCCTGGAATCGGCACAACTGGACGCCAGCGATGTCCACCACGTTAACGCCCATGGCCTGGGAAGCATTCGTTGCGATCGGGATGAAGCCCAGGCGATCAACCACGTTCTGGGCGATCGCGTACCCGTGGTGGCCATGAAGAGTAGCATGGGCAACCTGGGCGCCGGTAGTGGTTTGGTCGAGCTGGTGGCCAGTGTTCTGGCAATCAATGAAAACCACCTGTTCCAGACACTCAATTACCAGACCCCTGATCCGGAATGCCCGATCCGTGTCGTGACGGACGATCAGACCCGCGCCGGGGATACGTTCGTCAACCTGAACACCACACCACAAGGCCAAGCCAGTTGCGTCGTGGTACGTCGCTCCGACGGATAACTCCGATGAAGGCGTGTTTGTCTCGGCAGGAGCCTCGACATCCCGAGGAACGATAGGGCGTAGCGTTTGATCGAGCGTAACGTCTGGGTGTGGCATCTTCTGGTTCCCATCGATCGGGAAAATGAGTGCAACCCACGCTACACGTCCGTGCGACCCACTCTAATGCAGCTCGCCAAGGGAATCGACGAAATCGGCGATATGTTGATCCATCAAGTCATGAAGTTCACATTGCGATATTGAGGCGGCCGGCTGAAGAGCACGCTGCGGATCCGCTGGCAACGGATTGGTAGACGCGGCCGTGGAAGACTGCTGAGAATCTTGCCCGGACTTGCCAGTCAACTGATCCTTCAGCATTCGCAAATCAACCGTGGTTGCCGTTGGTCGAACTTCGGGTTCTTTACCGGTGTATCGGTCCGACTCGTATCCGCCTGCTGACGCAGTGGGTGAGGTTTGATTCGACGTAATCAACGGCAATCCGTTGGCTGTTGAAACAGTTGAAACCACATGGCGTGTCGTTTCAACTCTCGGAGGACTACCAGCAATATCGGGTATTCCCGGAACCAAGATGCACTCACACTCTGTGATGCCGTTTGTACCGGCATCTCCAGTTTTTCCAACCGGTCCAGCTGTTCCCGTTGGCTAAACTTTTCGGCTCAAGGATATTGCGTCCAATGCACCAGCTGACGAGGCATTTGCAAGGCTTTTGTTTCCGTCGATTCAACAAATAATCTCGAGAGCGCTGCCCTGGCCAGCCTGGAGCTTCCCAACCGGCAAAGTTTGCCAGCTCGCCGCAAATTGAAGAGTTTCGCAACCACCCGAATAACGTGGTCCGCTGCAATCGCTACTCCGATAGAGCGTTTTCAGAATTCATGTCCATGGCACCAGCCCGATGCAATAGCAACGGCCTACCGACCGAACCACGCGAGGGATGCACGTGCTTTCGCTGCGAGCTTGTATTGTCGTGCAAAACAATTTTGAAAATGCACTAGTCAACTAAGCCCGCCGGTTGTGGCTTGTTCAGATATCAATGACTTGATGATCGTGAGCGATATGGATGTTGGGCAGCAAATCCTGCATGGCTCGCAATTCATCCTGCACGCCGGATTCATCGAGAGGGTTCAGGTGAACCAGGTAGACGTTTTTGGCAGCTGTTTTTTTTGCAACTCGAACCACGGGAGTCAAACAGCTATGACCAGTCAAGGCACCTTTGTCTTCCCAACCGTCGGGAAAATAGCATTCATGGACCAGCGTATCGACGCCCGCGATGACCTCCACATAGTCCGCGTCGTCCCGGGCCACCGTATCCGTAATGTAGGCGAAGCTTCGGTCCGGCCAGTCAACTCGAAAGCCGACACTGCCGCCGGGGTGCTCAAGTGGAATCAAGGTCAGCTTCGCACCGTCGGGCAACCGCGAATGCGAACCGCGGAATGGCAACAGCTCGAAATCCGGTCGCGCCGGAAAAAGATCCGGATGGAGCAGATGTTCGTTCACGGCGGCCACCTTGCTCTCCTCCAGATGCACCTTCACCTTGACCGACTTGTCCAGCACGATATCGAACAGAAACGTCAATCCAACCACATGATCCAGATGAGTATGTGACAGATAGATGTTCAGTTCGGTGGTATCGACCAGATCACGGGCCCGAAAAATCCCGGTTCCCGCATCAAATATCACGCCGATTTCCGGCATCATCAGGCAAGCGGTTTGCCGGGATTCACTGGGATGATAGCCGGTGGTGCCGAGAAAATGTAATTTCACTGATCGCAGTCGGCTGGGGACTAAAAAGCCGGTATTTTATGGCTGTTGGCACCGCAACGTAATGTGAATCAACTGAATTCACTCAGGAAAAAAAGAAAAATCTTCTGTCCCGGGTTGGGAATCCCAGCGATCGGCGTCTGGATTTCGAATCGCCAGGACCGAAAGCCCTCAGGGAAGATCTCCATCGCCGCCCAGCAAGTCGCTCAGGCCCTTCCGCAATTCGCTTCGCAGCTGGTTTTCGACTTCGTCTTGAATGCCACGGTTGGCCTTGCCATCCAGGCGATTCAGTTCGCCCTCCACTTGTCGGCCCAGCTTCTCCCGAATACGACCCACGCCGTCGTTCAGTTTTTCATTGAGGGTACCCACCGCCGCCTCCTGGAAGAGCTTGCGAGTCAATTGGTTTACGATCTGAGGGTCAATACGTGGCCGCGTCAATGTGCCAGATACGGGGATGGAAATCTTCTTCCCGGCCAGCAGCGACAATTCCTTCCGGTCCCCCAACCAGTCCGCGTGAATAGGCAACTCAGCCGTCAAGTCGAGCGATTGATCGAAACCCACACTGCCCCGGGTGTAAACCGTGATCTCGTTGAACTGCCACTGCAATCCCTGATGTTGAACCCGTCCCTGTCGTACGACGATAGGAACCGTTTGCGGCTTGATCTGCAACCAGATCGCTTGCTTCTGACCGGATGCCGATGGGTCCAAAAGAGCCCGCAACTGATGTACGACGCCCGATAGTTGACGGGTCAACGGACCGGGACCGACCGTCAACTGATGAACCTCGATCCTACCCGCTGCCGTCAGCATCGCCGGGTTGAGCAGCGGCACCTGCATTTCCTCCAGATCGATCGAGACCGCTCCTTCGGCACGGGTGGCGTCCGCCATCAAGGGCGCCATGTATTTCATCCAGGACCGACTGTCCGTGGCGGAGATCTGACAGTGATCGAGCAGCCGTCCGCGGCCCATGATCAGTACCGGTTCGGCCGCGTGCAAATCGATCACCGGTTGCAGTCGCATCACCTGGCCCAGCGGACCACTGGCTGAAGAGGACGAAAGCCGGGCCTGGGCTCGCTCCAACGTTACGTCAATTCGACTGGGGCCGACGGGCATCTTGAACAGCGCCGCGCGGTTCCAGTCGACCGAAGCCGAAGCCGAAATGGCCAGTGGAACCCAGGCCTGATCCATGCTGGATGCCGATCTGGCCAGCAGCGGTCCCTGAACGGTGAAGGGTTGCCAGTCACTACCTTCAAACTGGCACAGATCGCCCAAATAGGCCCGGATCGTCTGATTCACGTTGTCCCAGTTGATCTTCGATTGACCGGACAGGTCGGCAATCATCACGCCGGTCAACTGTTGAAGCGTGCCGCGAGCCCGCAGGCTGCCCACACTGGACTGCAAACTGAAACCGTCAATCTGAATCGCATCGAAATCTTCCCGCAGCTTCCATTGGGAAGACACCATCACGACCGGTTCACGCCAAACTTCGCCGTAGGCCACTTGGCTGGATGCCGTTTGGAAGCCCGTGGGGGCAGGTCCTGCCGTCGGCTTCAGTACGACCAGATCGTCCAGTTTCAAACGCAACGCGCCTGCCAGGTCTCCGGAATCAGGTGACAAATCCAGACTGCCCGTGGCCGAACCGGTATACACCAGGTCGCCCCTGGTCTGCGATAGACCAACCCAATTGGATGCCCGCCGTAAATCGGCGCGGTAGGCAACCTGGCCATCCATCTGAAGCCGGGGGTCAAGCGATACGGTCAATTCGGCAGTTTCAGCCGCTACCGCGGGAGTGCTCAATGTCCCTTTGGTGACTAGCAAGGACTGGTTCTGATAGTCGTATTTCAAATTGGTTCTGACTTTGAGCTGTGGTTCACGGATCTGCAGCCCAAAGCCATCCAGGCTGAAATCGGTGGCTTCCAAGCGCAACTGGTTCAAGCGGCAAGTCCGCGGATTCAAGGTCAACAAACCGTGGCTGCTGAGTTTTCCGTCCGCGACAAACTGGGGCAGGTCGACCAGACTGCGAACATGACGCAACCAGTTCGACAGCGAGCCGGATGCCTGACATTCAAATTGCAGTTTGCGTGAGTCGAAGACGTTTTCAATGGGCTCCTTTAATGTCGCGACGGCAGATTCGTTGCCGAGTTGCAGATCGAATCGGGCCTGGTCCACTGTCGTGCTGACGTCGGGCGCTACCAACGCGTTAGCCGCCATCACCACCGCCAGCCGATCCTGCTTCCACGCTGGTCTCCCCGGAAGGCTCAATGCCGGGTCGCGGATGTCAAACCGCCCCTGCAACGCAATTGGCAGCCTGGACCTGTCTGCATCCGCCGTGTGACCGGTGGGGGGGACATTCCATTGCAGATCGCCGTCAGCTTGACCCGCCAACTGGAAACCACCCAGATCCAGAACCTCTCCCAGTTGACGCGTGGCCTTTTCCAGATCGGCCGATATCTGCAAATGACCCTGGTCCAGTCCAGCCCGTCCACTCAAGGAGAGAAATTCGCACTCCAGCTGCAAATCTTCCAATCTCAATCGACCTTGCTGACGGGTAGCAACACTCACCAATCGTACCGGTCGATGCCAGAGGACTTTACGATTGCCCACGGAAAAATTCATGTTCGTGGCTTCGGCATTTGCAATCAGACGGGGCTGCCCGCTGTCATCCTGGGCATGGGCTACGATCCGCAGGTTGCCGCTTTCCAGCCTTACGTCGTCCCGTAATCGCATGGTACCCGGCAGCATGCTGGCCATCTTTGGCAGATCGACGGCGGCATCGAGTCGAAAGGTGGAATGGGGAATCTGCTTCCCATGTGCCAGCTGAATCAATTCGGAAAGGTCGAATCGGCCATTGGCCTCCAAGTGTGCCAATTCCGATCGGGTCAGGAATTTGAGCCTGGATCATCTGTGGGCCGAGTCCCAGTTTTCCACCGGCATTGAGATGAACGATGGACAGCTGATCGTCACCCAACCATCGCGGAGATACGACAGCAATATGACGACATCCAGCGAATCGATTTCGATCGCGATGTCCGAATGACCGAGATCCGCGTCGACTGGAAATTCGCCGGACAGGAAACCAGCACAATTGGTTGGTCCTGCCAGCCGGGTCAACACCGGCGCCATACGCCCAAGCCAAAATTACTGGCGGCAAATTAGTTGAACGCGCGCTGATTCGGAATCGGCCGGATTCGGATCAAACAACAAATTCATGGCAACGGAACCTGTCTTATGACCGGCGACCACGGATTGCAGCTGGAGCTCTGCCTTGATCGGAACTTCGTCCAAGTCACTACATCGCATCACACCTGCTACATCTTGCAACACATGTTTGTCGTTCAGGAATGCGGAACGAAGCTGCACTTGCGATTCCGAAATCTGGATCTCGACACGAGGCACGATCCGCCATCCGGACTCTCCGATTCCAGATAAGCCCCAAACACGTCTTCCAGATTGCTGCCGTCATCCCGCAAAACAACGTCGAAGACGGCATCACGGACATCAATCGTTCCGTAGTCTCTGGAGAATAGCAGGCCAACAAGCGACCGGGACAACTGGATGATCTGATCGATGCGACCGGATGGTCATTCGTATCATGGATCTGCAGATCATGGATCTGTATCGGCGTGAACCAGCCTCCTGAAATCCGTGCCATCGTCGCGGAACCGTGCAGCTCGGACGATACGTAATCAATCGCCTGCTGCCGCAACGGGCTACGCAGCAGAATCGTTGGCA
>CAWKOT010000010.1:0-618416 GCA_963851305.1 Pirellulaceae bacterium
CCGTTCATCGACCAGCTGATCGCCAGCGAAGAGGTCGACAGCCTGACCGACCCGGGCGAAGTCGACTGGCCGGTCACCGACCACACCGGCACGATCCGCGATGTGGGCCGGCTGGACGACGTCAGCGGCGATTTTCTGATCGCCTCGCACCGGGTGTACAGCAGTTTCGGGCTGCTGACCGACGAATACGCCCCGGCCACCGGCACCGCTTCGGGCATCGATCTGGACTGCGGCTTCACGGCCCGCTTCACCGACCCATTGACAGGGATGACCCACCACCAATTCCGCTGGTACGATGCTCAGCTGGGCAAGTGGATCAGCGAAGACCCGCTCGGCTTTGCCGCCGGCGACATCAACACCACCCGCTACGTCGCCAACGCGCCATTGAGCTACACCGATCCGACGGGCTTGATCGCGGTCAATATCGCAGGCGGGAACGGTGACGCCGGGCATGCTGCTGAAAAAGAAGGGCATCATTGGGTAGCACTTGGGCCCGTCAATCAAGCTATTAGGAAAAAAGTCATTAATGAGGCAGAAGCAGAATATTTTTCTGGGCGTTACAGCCGAACGCCCCATCCGAAACGCGGGCCGCATCCTGCGTACAACGACGCTGTTTTCGAACTAATCAAGGATTTCAAAAAGAGAACGCCCAAGCCAACGGACGAACAGTTGGAGATTTTTGTCGATAAGATAGTGAACAGCGAAACAGGCAACGAAGCCATTGATTCCCATAACCGCCTCGTGGAAAAGGGGCGAGGTACAGACAGTTTGTCACCCGACGAAATTCGAGAGCGAGGTCGTCGAAGCTTCAACCGGCGAGCGAGGAGTCGTGGCTGGCCACGTTTTCTTGGTGCGGCCAGCGCGATCGGTACGTCTCTGGCATTTCTTCAAGATGTCGACGCCGCCGGTGACGTAATCAACAAATCGCGAGCTCTTGCAAGGGCATTGAAAGCGACCTCCATTTCGGAGCTGGAGCTGATTTTCACCCAAGTAGGTCACACAGGCAGAAATCAGACATTCCCCGATGAATTGCTTGAGGCGGGGGTTTCGTATAACACCGTGATGAAATTTATAGGCGTCGCCAAACGGGAACTGGATCTACTCAAGCGTGAATTAGAATGATCGAGTTTAAGGTTTTATTAATCAGCCTTTGCTTTGTTTCTGGCAAAACTGTAGGACTTGGATTGCCTGTGGAAAACGACTTGTTAACGGCCGGCCAAGTTCTGGAGTTGGTCGCGGATGACGCGGAAATGCATTCCGCGATCTCCCGATCGGTAAAGGAATGGTCTGACTTTACCCGGGCTTTTCACCAGCCTGCGTTACGCCGTAACGGCTTTCTGGCTGTGGCGGTTCGCAGGGAAAATGATCGCCTGGTTCCGGTTGGCGTTCGGGTCGAAAAGATTGCTGGCGACCGGATTATTGGAAAACGCGTGGAAAACCGACTGGTCGAAACCATCGACCGCCCCATGGAGATCTCCTTATCAAATGTGATCGACTGGCGATACATCGACACCTTGGAATGCGAAGGTGGAACACTTTACAGACTGCTGTTGTCGAGACAGATTCCGATGTTCCAGGGAAAGATAGAAGATCATCAGGCGTTCATCATTGAAAGGGAGGAGGAATATGACCGGGAATTTCGCCGATTGATGCGTGATATCGCCAACCTGCGATACAACGAAGTGGAACAATGCTTGGATCAACACCCAGAATGGGCTTCTCGCTGGATGAAAATGCCTTTCTTTTTTCACCAATTTCGGCAGAGAAAAGTCGCGTTGTACCCACAGACACCAGGCAGCTATGGAGCGGCCTTCGGTGATCGGAGAATGATGGAACTGTTGAACAGGCTTGGTGCATTGAACTATAAGTCAGAGACCGTGCTTGGCCCATTGTTTGCGGCCTGCCACGTTGGCAACGAGGAGACGACTCGTTACTTGTGCGAGCAGGGATTTGACACAAACGCCCGCGATTTCGACGGTGTACCGCTGCTGCATTCTGTCCTGCAACAATTTGCCACTCCGCAAATTGTCGAGACATTGGTTCGATACGGCGCGAACCCTAACGATAAAGATACGCGTGATCAGAATGCGGCCTTTTTAGTCCTTGATCGGGACGTGGCGCGGGAACTGATTCGATCCGATGTTGACCTTGGGACCGTCAATAAAAATGGTGAAAGCTGTACCCAGAAACAGCTTAGATTCGGCAACCGTGATATCGCCAGATTGTTCATGGAACATGGTGCTCCACGGGTGAAAAATCCTTCACTGTACCCCAACGAATTCGATCTTAGCCGGGGTCGCAAAGTACTGGAAGATTACATGAGTAAACAGTCCGACGAAGCCTACCAGCGTTACAAGCATTTGACCGAAATGGATTACGGCCATGTCCTTCCCATCCCCTACATTGATCTTCAGCGACGGAACCAAACCAAGAACCGGAAAAGCAACTCATCAGACTGAAGGACAAAAGTGGACGCAGCTCATTGGCCAAAGTGGGTAGGGTGGGTCGCGCGAAGCGAAGACCCACCAATGGGATGACTCTTCTGTGGGGCCCGTTCATCGACCAGCTGGTGGCCAGCGAAGAGGTCGACAGCCTGACCGACCCGGGCGAAGTCGACTGGCCGGTCACCGATCACACCGGCACGATCCGGGACGTGGGCCGGCTGGACAACGTCAGCGGCGATTTTCTGATCGCCTCCCACCGGGTGTACAGCAGTTTCGGTCGGCTGACCGACGAATACGACCCGGCCATCGGCACCGCATCGGACGTCGATCTGGACTACGGCTTCACGGCCCGTTTCACCGACCCATTGACGGGCATGACCCACCACCAGTTCCGCTGGTACGATCCCCAGCTGGGCAAGTGGATCAGCGAAGACCCGCTCGGCTTTGCCGCCGGCGACATCAACACCACCCGCTACGTCGCCAACGCGCCATTGAGCTACACCGATCCGACGGGCTTGATCGCGGTCAATATCGGGGACGGAAATGACGATTCAAGGCATGGCGGGGATGATTTCTGGGGCAATCTTGGGGGCAATGTCAAGAATTTCGGCGTCGCCACGACGGCGGTCGGTAGCGCTTTGTGGCATCAAAACGCGGGTTGGATTGGAGGACGCAATGGCGATGGAGCGAGCGTTAGTTGGGAAATAACTGATTGGGATCGGATGTTTGACTTGGCAGGCAATGATCCAATTACCCGAATAGAATTGTTGCAAATCTTGATGTTAAGAAATCAAACTCGAAGCACGCAACTATATGAATATTGGGTTGAGTTTTTTGGTGGTGTTGGAGACCCTGATGTCTCAGGACAGGGAGGATGGTGTGGAAATTTCTGTGACCACTTGCAAAATAGAATTCGTGATCTAGATGCCGGAAACGGCCCCACTAGAATCCGCGTAGTTCGCGTAGAGTTTTCAAGTTACAACACTCAATTCGGGCATACTGCTTTGCGTCTTGAGTTTCCGCCAGACTCATCCGGGAGCATTCCGTACGGCTACATTGACAATGGATGGTTTGGAGGACCTGATGGAATATTCTTCACGGATGACATACCGAGTGGTGTTGCTAACGAGACGCCAGGCACGGTTGGCGGCAATCCAACACCGCACAGTAGACGCTATGTGCCACCACGCCGACCACCGAGAGACGTCACGCTTGGAGGAAAATAAACTGCCAAGCGATTCAACAATGAACTCATGTTCAAGTGTGTATTGGCATCGTGATTCTGGCAAGTTATGAACGTATCAATTAAGCTAACCATGGCCCTTTTCGTTTGGCTCGTCGTCATATTCTTTGCTCTACCCACACTGACCGATGTTCCAAACCGTATCTTGGCAATTTGCCTGGCCGTTATTAATGTTGGTTTCGTAGCTGTCTACATTAAATATTTTGGCAAGAAAGTGGTATCGACCATCCTTAATTCACTTTTGCTTACAATATCGTTGATCATAAACGTTTTGCTTTTTGTCAAGTGATGTTCTCACAAAACGCAAGCGAGCAAAAAAGTGGGAGTGGACGAAAAGGGACGGATCCACTTAATACACGATTTAAAGTTGTGAAGTTGTGACGATGCTGGCCCAGTACGATTACGAGTATGATTTCGCCAGCCGGATCACGGCCATTGACTCGCTGATCGACGGCCGCAGCGAGTTTACCTTCAGCACCACCGACCAGCTGACCGCCGCCGACCACGACGTCCACGGTTCTGCTTCCAACCACAATCCGAACGAAGCCTACACCTACGACGCCAACGGCAACCGCATCGGCAGCGGCTTCATCGTCGATGCTCAGAACCGGACGATGTCCGACGGGGTCTACGATTATGAATACGACGCCGAGGGCAACCGCATCCGGCGGACATTGATCGCGGACGGCAGCTACGAAGTCAACACCTTCGACCACCGCCACCGACTGGTTCGGGTCGACTTCTACAACGCGTCGGACGTTCTCCAGCAATCGGTGACCTATGCCTACGACGCCTTCAACCGGATGGTCCGCCGCAGCGTGGACGACGACGGAGACGGCCAGGCAGACCGGGACCAGTACTTTGCCGGCTTTGACGACGATAACAGCACGCTGGAATTCGACGGCCCGGATGTTGGCGACCTGGCCCATCGCCGGCTGTGGGGCCCATTCATCGATCAGCTGATCGCCAGCGAACAGGTTGACAGCCTGACCGACCCGGGCGAAGTCGACTGGCCGGTCACCGACCACACCGGCACGATCCGGGACGTGGGCCGGCTGGACGACGTCAGCGGAGATTTTCTGATCGCCTCGCACCGGGTGTACAACAGTTTCGGGCTGCTGACCGACGAATACGACCCGGCCACAGGCACCGCTTCGGGCGTCGATCTGGAGTACGGCTTCACGGCCCGCTTCACCGACCCCTTGACGGGCATGACCCATCACCAGTTCCGCTGGTACGATCCCCAGTTGGGCAAGTGGATCAGCGAAGACCCCCTCGGCTTCGCCGCCGGCGACATCAACACCACCCGCTACGTCGCCAACGCCCCGCTGACCTACACCGATCCGACGGGCTTGATCGCGGTCAATATTGGTCACGGAAACAACGATTCGAGGCATGGCGGGGATGGTTTCTGGGGCAATCTTTGGGGCAATGTCAAGAATTTCGGCGTCGCCACGACGGCGGTCGGTAGCGCTTTGTGGCATCAAAACGCGGGTTGGATTGGAGGAAGCGCAGGCGATGGCGTCGATAACGCGTTGGCTGCCGGCGGTACGGCGGCGGAAGTTGCAGGAACGGTTGGCTCAATTGTTTTTGAGCCTTTGGACTGGTGGTATACTGGTAAGGAGATCTTTAACGATCCGTGGAATCCCTGGTCTTACGCCGGATTGGTCCCGTTTGTTCCAGCGGCAGTCGGCCGATATGCAGACGACGTTGCTGATGTCGTGCGTCGATTGGATGACGCCCCAAACAAGGTAACGGGCCAGTTAGACGAAGCTTTCCACTATACGGCACGTGAATGGGGTGACGTAATTAAGCGTCAAGGTTTGCGTCCGGGGTCATATGGAACTCCCAACGGCAACCTAAGCGGTCTTGGAGCAAAACTGGAACTCGCGCTACCACCAACTCGTTCCGCTCCAGATATTCGAATACGAATTGACTTAGATGGACTGCGGAAAGCTGGGTACGAAATTCCGACGCCAAAACGGGTTTCCAATGTCGTTACTGGCCCAGATGGCCGAGTCTATACGATGCCCGGCGGTGGCTACGAATTGCAGTTTCCCTTCGAGATTCCTGGGAAATTCTTGGAGGTACTACCACTACGATGACATCTACAAATACTCGAAACGACTGGCATGAAACTTACCGAAAACTAGCGGAGAAAGCGGAAGAAAACCGCGATAGCCAGTCCGTCGCATTCGGTTTGCTGCTTGCTTATGACGAACTTGCTTCGGATGAACAAGCGGAAATCCATGAATTACTGACAGAGTGGTTAGTTTCGGACGATAACAAGCTTCGTTACGACGCAGGCTTTATAGCAAGCGAGAGACAAATCGTCGAAATGATTCCGGCGTTTAGACGAGCGATCGAATGGGTAGGTGAACCATCCGGTCCAGAAGCAAGGTATGAATTGGAGAAACTGAACCGGATTCTAAGCGAACTGGAGGCTGTGAAAGCGAAAGGTGGCTAGTAAACGCAAAGCCTTACTGCTCCTTTTCTGCCTCCTCACGGTGGTCGGGGCAGGGTCTGTCGCCGCAGGCGACTTACTTGTAGCCCCAAACAGGGTAACGCGGTACTTCAACGGCGACGAAGCCAATCAACACTTCAACAAGCATGCGTCTGGAGTTTCGACGCGCTTGGCCGCAGTTCCTACAATCTCAAAAACTCATCTTGATGACGCAAATCGCGTCATCGCCAACGGAACGTTTGTTCCGGAACTTAACGGCTACGTTCGTTTGATTGGAGGCGAAGGAAGCGCCAAGTATGGCTTCGTCGGCTTAGAGCGTGGTAGAACAGAATCACGACCTTTCACATCAAGACTGTGAAGGAATTGATGAAGAAGGCTCGCAAGCTTGGGGTTTGGACGATGATCGTCAAACGTCGCGAATGCTATAAGAAATCGCCAAAGAAGCCATGTTGTTTATCGGCGAGAACGGTTTCGAGTGCGCTATTTTTTCGCATCCGTGCGAAATTGAAATCGGTGCTACGATTGTCGATCCACATTTAGGCAATAATGACATTAAAGAAAAGTTTATTGAACCGTTGAACGGAACAGGTCTTCGAATTGGCGACCGAGCATCTGTGGTGAATCACCAAAATGGATTCAAGATGAGTTGCTCAATGATCGACGTACTTCAATGAGAAATCGTCAGAATGGGTTTTACGCTGAAGCGGAAAGCTTCTCAGTTGGCACGAAACCATTCGTGCGATGTTGCGGAAACGAATACGATACTTTAGTTGAATCGCCTCAAAAATCACGGAAGTCAAAACTTTGAACCGCCGCCGCGAAAGAGCGTTGCCACCTGACGCGTTCACCACGGCGGCGGAACCTGTTCGCGGTCTGCCATCGCAACCGCCGCGCGAAAGACGTTGCCGAAGGGGTTGACGTTGCTCGCGGCGGAATCGGGAAGGACGTTCCAACGGAACCAGAACGGCTTGCAGCGCCAGCCCGCGCGGCCATCGGGAAAGATGATGAGTGAGAGGGCGCAGCCCACGCCGATCATGGACGTCGGCGTTTGACTCCCGCCGAACGAGGAAACGGGGACAAACGAGGAAACGGGGACAGGGCCAGTTTTTGATTGTATTCATGACACTCGCTTCTTTGGCCGGCCGGGCTTTCGGATGGTCGACTCCAGTCCAAATTTCTTGATCGTTTTCGCAACCCAGTCGCTGCTGCCATAGGGTGATCCCCGATTACAACTCTTACGGATCGCTTTCAGTTCGTTGTCCGTTGCTGGTTCGTTGACGTATTTCAACCAGTTACGAGGTTTGGAAATCGGCCAACTTGACAGTAGCGACCTGTCGTCTTTTTCTCCATACGCGCGAATCCATAAACTGCCCCAGTTCCACTGCTCCGCTCGATCCACCAAGTCCGCGCGAAGTGCATTCCGCTCCACATATCGCACAACCTGATAAAAATAATCGTCCGTATCAACCATGAAAGACTTGTACCGACCTTGATAAACATGACCGTAACCAACCTGGTTGTTGTATTTCTGCCAGCGAGTCACGTGAGTTACCGTTAGCCGCTGCATGAACGCACCCAGATCGCCGTCCTGCTCTGGCCAGAGAACAAAGTGCCAGTGATTAGGCATCAAGCAATAAGCAACAACGCGCATCGCTCGCTTTTCCAGCGTCTCTGCAAGAACGCTTTCAAAAGCCAGATAATCGTCATCGTCGAAAAACAATTGTTGCTTACCGACACCTCGATTGATGACATGATAAACATACCCACCCGGGGCGGCTCGTGCGGTTCTGGGCATTCCGAAAAACTAATGAAAATTACCCGGATTGTCAATAACTGGACCTGTCCCCGTTTCTCTCCCGAAGGCAAATAACCGTTGCGGACCACCTGACGTCGGCCCTGCTCATCAACGCGACCAGAGTGCGTCAACAGAAAGTCCTGGACTTCGGCTTCAATGGCCGTTTGAAGCATCTGCTGGGCACCTTGACGAACAAGTTCATCCAGCGGACTGACCGACTCAAACTGACTTCGGAAAGCCAATACCTCAGGATCAAGGTCTGATTCTGGACGTGACAGCTGCTCTGTTGTAACCTTCTTCATGGTGGCGTACTCCTTCGCCCTCGTTGGGCTTGCTCGTAATCGTGAAACAATTAACAAGCAGGATACGCCGCCTTTTCAATTCTTCACAGAACACAACGTTCGGTTATATCTCCCTGTCCCCTTTTCTGACCCACAACGTAAACGCTCTTCAAACCCCCAACCCCCATTGGAGAGTCGCCTGCACGAAGAAACCGCCGACTGGTGACCTCATTCACTTCGGCAACATCGCAAGTCGGCGGTGAAAGTCAATTGCAACTATGTGTGATCGCCATCAAAGAGGCCTGGCCGCTGCGTCCCCTTTGTTTTCCCCGTCGTGCCGTACTCCGTTATCCAAAGAGCGAAAATATTCCCACAGAATTTTGTTCGGGTCATCTTCAGGATAGACTCCGGTAAACAGTTTCGCACCAATAACTTTAAACAACGGCTTGTCGGAAGAATGTGACTGTTTCTTTAAATCGTCGACTTCAACCTCAAAATCAACCCATACTCTCGACTTATATTTTTCGAACGACCACCCACCAACGCCAGAATTTCCGGAATCGAACTGTGGTCGAAGCGATTCCCAGTTCGCCGGCCATTCGCCTTGATTGTTTTTCATGTGGGCGATCACCATTCGAGCGGCCCCGGACTGCGCGTAAACGTCGTCTATTCCATACGCATAGGCACGAAAAGCAAACAACCCTAAGACAAACAAAATAGCAACAACCGAAATTGCAATCAGAAATGTGGAAAGCGAATATTGCATGAACTCATGTCCAGACACACCCCGAAGTTGACGTCAAAGAATTATTTCAAAACCCGGAAGGACATTCTCTGTATTCAACGCACAGCTTTTTTGGTCCCGTACAGAGATTCCCGGAGAATGGACCATCGACGGTTATCCACCGGATACATTCATCGGATTTGGAATCCCACCCAATTGGCTTGCCGTGTACTCCTGTCCCCCACTTGATCTTCATGCCGCATCTCTTGAAGAGACATTTCATTGTGTAATTGCTGTTGTGTCTCAAATGGTCCCGTTCAACTTGGAGAGCATTCCAGATCGGAATGCTCTGACGAATACAACGACAGATTTTATCATCGTGATTCGTAAACGGACCGGTATTTCCCGCAGTACGTGGCGGATCTGTAGTTTCCAAAATATTTACATCACCACCACTTCCATCAACGGAAATTGTTCCACTGTCGTCGTCTATCACGATTCCACAATGCCTTCCCAAAGGAACACCCAGCACTCGGGCTACGCGAACGCAACGCGTCGCAATCCGGCATTTCTTACCACTGGGATCTGTTCCTCCCGCCACGAAGTACGCTCGATAGAGTGACATGCCGTCGACATAGCCAGCCGGATCGCGGGAAAGGAAGCGGCCGAGTTCGGCGTGGTAGTAGCGGGCGCGGAAGTAATAGAGCAGTGACTCAAGGTCCGCACGGCGGCCGGTGTAGCGGAATTGCCAGTCGAAATTTGATGACGTTCGTGTCGCGAAACCGGCGGTGTAGATGCGGGCTTTTCCGTAGCCGTCGTAACCGTACCGTTCCTGGACGGTGCCGGAGTTGTCGGTGATGGCGATGATGCTGAAGCGGGGATCGCAGAGCGCGTACAGCCGCTCGTCGAGCGTGCCGTCGCCGTTGGTGTCCCGGTCTCGAAGGACAAGATCGTCGACGAATCGGATGCCCCAGACGAATTGCTGATCTGGATCGGTGGAACTGTCGATCCGCTCTTCCAGGCATTGAGCCTGGTCGCTGTAGTAGCAGTGTCGCGTCTCGTCCAGGGTGCCGGTGTCGTAGATCTTCTTGATGATCCGTCGGTTCAGTCCGTCGTAGCCGTATTCGGCCACCGTGTCGCTGCCGTCTTGCAGCTTCACCAGCCGGTTCCAGGCGTCCCACGTGGCGTCGAACGAGGACGTCAGATTAGCAGGCTGAGGCATTGCCGTCGTGTTGCCGTTGTCATCGTAAGAAGGCGTCGGCCAGGCGGAACCAACCGTCTCGGTGATATCCGTGATCTCGTTGACCTGGTTGTGCGTCCGGTCCTGATTCAGAGCATCCGTCACGCCCTGGATAAAGTCCGTCCAGTTGCCGGTGGCGTCCAGTGTCCAGTCCTGCGTCAGTGTCGGATTGAATATTGAACCGCCGCCAAGATCACCCCGGTCGTATTGCGTCAGCCGGTACAGTTCATCATAACCGTACAGCTCATCAACGCTGGTCAACGCCGCCGGATCATTGATGTTCTGCGTCAACTTGTTGCCGACCCGGTCGTAGGTGTAGACGGTGTTGATTCGATCGTTGGCACCCTGTTGCCAGAGCAGCCGGGTCACGCGGCCGAACCGATCGAGCGCCGTGTACGGATCATTGCCACTGCCGGTGACGATCGTGTGCTCCAGATCGGTGGACGGCTGAGTGTATTTCTCGATCGCCACGCGGTTCAAACCCAGGTAGCGGAAATCCACGATTTCCGTGGTTGCCGTTTGGTCGTGAGAAGCGAAAAAGACCTGTCCCACCTCTCCCAACTCATTTTTTGGTTCCTGACACCTTTGTCCTGCGTCGTCGTGTTGCCGTTGTCGTCGTAGGCGGGTGTCGGCCAGGCGGCGCCGACGGATTCCGTGATGTCCGTAATCTCGTTGACCTGGTTATGCGTCCGGTCCTGATTCAGAGCGTCCGTCACGCCCTGGATAAAGTCCGTCCAGTTGCCGGTGGCGTCCAGTGTCCAGTCCTGGGTCAATGTCGGACTGACGATCGAACCGCCGTGAAGTTCACCCCGGTCGTATTGCGTCAGCCGGTACAGTTCATCATAACCGTACAGCTCATCAACGCTGGTCAACGCCGCCGGATCATTGATGTTCTGCGTCAACTTGTTGCCGACCCGGTCGTAGGTGTAGACGGTGTTGATTCGATCGTTGGACCCCTGTTTCCAAAGCAGCCGGGTCACGCGGCCGAACCGATCGAGCACCGCGTACGGATCGTTGCCACTGCCAGTCACGATCGTGTGCTCCAGATCGGTGGACGGCTGCGTGTATTTCTCGATCGCCACGCGACTCAAACCCAGGTAGCGGAAATCCACGATTTCCGTGGTTGCCTTTGGTCGTGAGAAGCAAGAAGACCTGCCCCACCTTTCCCAACTCATTTTTTGGTTCCTGACACCTTTTTCCCTGTTGCCTTTTCCCTCTTTGACCCTTTTTTCGGTCCCCCTGCTTTGAAAACCCAATCAAGGGTGCAGAACATGAACCACGCAACAGAAACGCAAAAAGCCATTCTCAAAAAGTCATTTCCAATAACTATTCCCAAGAGATCATCGATTGACAACAAATACAAAAATACGGCGCATGAAAGGATGGCAAAACCAAATTCTCTTAAATAACGCATGACATTCGTTAACCGCCGATAACCGGACAACCATTCCGAATGCGCCAAAAATAACCAGGCCATTTATTGTTTTGGTTGCAATAATTTAACGCGCGGTTGCAACATGTTCGCCAGTTCTGAGTGTCCAAATCGCAAGCTTCGGCGTATGCGGCGAAACATATTTCCTCACATGAAAAGACTGGAATGGCACCAATTGCAGCTTTTCTTAATGCGTCCTGAGCCACATCTCTCAATAAATTGTGAACTCCCCATAAACAAGCAGTAACACAAACGGCTCTGCCACGAAGCCTACAGTTTTCATTGTGGTCGTTTGCCGCGCCCATGCATTCGTTGAACTTCTGCCGACAATTAACGGGTTGACACAGTTTTCCACTTGGATCAACACCTCCCGGCACGAAGTAACCTCGGTAGAGTGACATGCCATCGACGTAACCTGCCGGATCGCGGGAGAGCAAGCGGCCGAGTGGGGCGTGGTAGTAGCGGGCGCGGAAGAAGTAGAGCAGCGATTCCAGGTCCTGCCGGCGGCCGGTGTAACGGAAATCCCAGGCGAAGTTGGAACTGACGCGGGGCACGTACGAAGAACTGTAGATGCTGGTCGACCCGTAGCCGTCGTAGCCATAACGTTCCTGGACGGCGCCGGTGTCGTCGGTGATCGCCACCACGCTGAAGCGGGGGTCGCAGAGCGCGTAGAGCCGCTCGTCGAGCGTGCCGTCGCCGTTGGTGTCCCGGTCTCGCAGGATAAGATCGTCGACGAAACGGATGCCCCAGACGAATTGCTATCGCGGCGTCAGTGGAACTGTCGACTCGCTCTTCCAGGCATTGGGCCTGGTCGCTGTAGTAGCAGTGACGCGTCTCGTCCAGGGTGCCGGTGTCGTAGATCTTCTTGATGATGCGTCGGTTCAGTCCGTCGTAGCCGTATTCGGCCACCGTGTCGCTGCCGTCTTGCAGCTTCACCAGCCGGTTCCAGGCGTCCCACGTGGCGTCGAACGAGGACGTCAGATTAGCAGGCTGCGGCATTCCGTTGTGTTGCCGTTGTCATCGTAGGCGGGTGTGGGCCAGGCAACGCCGACGGATTCGGTGATGTCCGTGATCTCGTTGACCTGGTTGTGCGTCCGGTCCTGATTCAGAGCGTCCGTCACGCCCTGGATAAAGTCCGTCCAGTTGCCGGTGGCGTCCAGTGTCCAGTCCTGCGTCAGTGTCGGATTGAATATCGAACCGCCGCCAAGATCACCCCGGTCGTATTGCGTCAGCCGGTACAGTTCATCGTAGCCGTACAGCTCATCGACGCTGGTCAACGCCGCCGGATCATTGATGTTCTGCGTCAACTTGTTGCCGACACGATCGTCTGCTCCAGATCGGTGGACGGCTGCGTGTATTTCTCGATCGCCACGCGACTCAATCCCAGGTAGCGGTAATCCACGATTTCCGTGGTCGTGAGAAGCAAAAATGGACCTGCGCCACCTCTCCCTCCTCATTTTTTGGTTCCTGACACGAATGGCACTGTCGTGATTTTTCTAGGTATGCGGTTTAGCAACAGTTCTTTGATTCGGAGCACGAAAATGCCTTGGTACTTCATCATGGACTTGTATGGCTTGGGCCTTCGTTTGACCACTCGTGACGCTTCGATTCTACCGGGAAGATGCGGCAACTCGACAATTGGCGATGCCGCCTTGAACTGCATCCTCTCAATGAACGCGGTCAGAGTATTACCGCTGACAGGCCGCCTTGTTGATAACTGCTTCACAATTCTTGAAGCACGAACTGCACATGTCGAAGTAAAACTGATTTCTCGTGGCCGGACAGATCGTGCAACATTGCCGCCGCGGCTGCCGTGCTGCGAATCAGATTGTTGTTCGCCCCTTATTGGTCACCTGTATCATTCGTCGGTCTTTCAAGTCTCTCAGTCCTAAATTTTTGATAATTCTCTTGCTGGACTTGCGTTAAAGGTAAATTAAATGAATTTGCTGAATTCACTAAACGACTTCAAATGTTGCGTAAAGACAAAATGGACCATTCTTGTCTGCGCTTTCTATTGCAGTGACGTTCATTGGATTCTGAATCGCAACCTAATTGAGACTTGTCTAAGTTCGTCGCAAACAAATTTGAAATCGTCGTCGCTAAATTCGCAGCTCATTTCCAATGCACTATATTCATAAAATATCACCGCCACCACACCCGGTGGTGAATACGGAGCATCGGGTGGTATCAGCGATAGCCCCAAAACCGAAGCGGCAGTCAAAATAACAACTGTTTCACCTGCGCGGATGTTGGTTCTACAGACCGCAACCACTACAACTACTCCAACGAAAAAACATTGGACAGGATGTCTACGACACCATTCCGCAAATTCTACTGGCAGCATATTCTTCAGCAACACACTCCAAATATGCAGGCAAGACAGGTTGATTCACAGTAAGCATAGTGTTGCGCAGAATTCGCCTTTCCTAGGCTGGATAGGGCGGAATGGAATTCCAACACGTCGTCCAGCATTGATTATGTTCCGCATCACAATCACGGACGCTAGAGCTAGAAGGTAAGGCACGCTTTTCCAGTTTGAATCAACCGTACCCGGGACGAAGTACCCCCGATAGAGTGACATCCCGTCGACGTAACCCGCCGGATCGCGGGAGAGGAAACGGCCGAGTGGGGCGTGGTAGTAGCGGGCGCGGAAGAAGTAGAGCAGCGATTCCAGGTCCTGCGCGGCGGCCGGTGTAACGGAACTCCCAGGCGAAGTTGGAACTGACGCGGGGCACGTACGAAGAACTGTAGATGCTGGTCGACCCGTAGCCGTCGTAGCCATAACGTTCCTGGACGGTGCCGGAGTTGTCGGTGATGGCGATGATGCTGAAGCGGGGATCGCAGAGCGCGTAGAGCCGCTCGTCGAGCGTGCCGTCGCCGTTCGTGTCCCGGTCTCGCAGGACAAGATCGTCGACGAAACGGATGCCCCACAGGTACTGCACCGCGGCGTCGGTGGAACTGTCGATCCGCTCTTCCAGGCATTGAGCTCGGTCGCTGTAGTAGCAGTGTCGCGTTTCGTCCAAAGTGCCAGAGTCGTAGATCTTTTTGACAATGCGGCGGTTCAGTCCATCGTAGCCGTATTCGGCCACCGTGTCGCTGCCGTCTTGCAGCTTCACCAGCCGGTTCCAGGCGTCCCACGTGGCGTCGTACGATGATGCCAGATTAGCAGGCTGAGGCATTGCCGTCGTGTTGCCGTTGTCATCGTAGGCCGGTGTGGGCCAGGCGTCGCCGACGGTTTTCGTGATATCGGTGATCTCGTTGACTTTGTTATGCGTCCGGTCCTGATTCAGAGCATCCGTCACGCCCTGGATAAAGTCCGTCCAGTTGCCGGTGGCGTCCAGTGTCCAGTCCTGCGTCAGTGTCGGATTGAATATCGAACCGCCGCCAAGATCACCCCGGTCGTATTGCGTCAGCCGGTACAGTTCATCGTAGCCGTACAGCTCATCGACGCTGGTCAACGCCGCCGGATCATTGATGTTCTGCGTCAACTTGTTGCCGACCCGGTCGTAGGTGTAGGTGGTGTTGATTCGATCGTTGGACCCCTGTTTCCAAAGCAGCCGGGTCACGCGGCCGAACCGATCGAGCGCCGCGTACGGATCGTTGCCACTACCGGTGACGATCGTCTGCTCCAGATCGGTGGACGGCTGCGTGTATTTCTCGATCGCCACGCGACTCAATCCCAGGTAGCGGTAATCCACGATTTCCTTGGTTGCCGTTTTGGTCGTGAGTTTCAATTTCTGGACCCGGCTGAGTTGATCATTGTCATTGCCTGCTATCCCGTAATCATAGTTGACCACCAAGCCGTCGGGATAGGTCATGCTCGTCATCCGGGTGTTGTTGTCGCTCCCGTTTTCGTAGGAATACTGGACTCGGGGCGATGTACTGATACTGACCGCGGCCCCTTGTTGCTGGTATTCGCTGGACAGTTGGTTGAAATCGTTGTATTCCCGCTGCACCTGGTTGACCACGGTGCCGCCGGTGGCGGCATCGTAACTGGTCATCTTGTGCACCCGCATCCGGTTGTCATAGACAGTTTCAATTCTGAGAACCTCGTCGTCGACGCTGGACCCGCCTGCCAGCGTGACTCGGTCTTCGGTCATCCGGCCCAGTTGATCCAGTTCGTAGTCATGAACGGTATCGTTCGGATCGGTCATCTTGATCCGGTCGCTCTGACGGTTGTACTGGTACTGAACCACGCCGCCATCCGGATAGGTCATTTCCTGCAGCAGATCATTGGACGCGATCTTTGAAGCGGCCGGGGCCACGCCCCAGGTGTAGACTGTCTCCTGATTGCCGGTCGTCGAGTTGACCGCGATCTGCTTTGACATTCGGCCCTGGTCGAACTCGGTTTCGGTGACCTCGGTATCGGTGCCGCCCTGATTCAGTGTCACTTTGACGGTCCGCCCGGCGTCGTCGAATTCGCTGCGGTCGGTCCTGCCCAGCGGATCAATCACATCTTCCAGCTCGCCGTCTGCATGATAGACATGCTGTGTGACGTGAATCGTGTCGCTGGACGATGGCGGGGTCGCCGATCGCGTGGGCACGGTTCCACCATTCGTCCCGTAGTCCGCCGTCTCGGTCATGCGGCCGATGGCGTCAAACCAGTTGAAGACGTAACTGTCGCGGCTTTTGGGCTGGGAACCGGCCGGGCCGTTGAGTGCGCCCGTACCCGTCGCGTCGTGGTTTCTCTCTCTGGCATTGTTTTCCGTCAGATTGCCGGCGTCATCGTAAGACTGATTCGTTTCGGTGAAGATTTTATTGTCGGTCAGCGTTTCCGGATCGTCGGTTCCGGTGCCGTCGTAGTAGCCGTAATAGACGTTGGTCGTTCGATTCACGGCGTCGTAGGTGGTTTTGGTGAACGCGTCGCTTCCGGCCGGTTGGGATTTGATCACGTTGTCCGATGCGTCGTACCAGGTGTTGGATGCCAGGTCGTTACCGGGCGTGCCCGCATCGTTGACGCCGTAAGTCTTCGTCCGGTAGACGCGGCCTCGCGTGTCGAATTTCGTTTCGCTCTTGGCGATCAGGACTGGCGTTGTCGTGCCCCGCCGAGTTTCCGAAACGGTGGTTCGGCCCAGATTATCGAGTGTGGCGATGGTCTGAAACTTGTTGGTGCCGTCATCGACGATGGTTGTGGTCAGCCGATCCCGCCAGTCGTATTCCATTTCGGTGATGCGGTCATTGGCACTGGTATCGTCCACCGGCCGGGTCACCTTCGTCAGATTGCCGTCCCCGCCGTCCGATCCGTCGTCGTACTCGTTCCGGACCGTTTTCTCCATATTGTTGCGGGATGCCCCGCCGCCGGTCGGATCGGTGTCGGTGGCTCCGTTATCTTCGGTCCCCATCCACTGGCTGTCGACCAGAGAGCGAACGTCGTAGACCGTCCGGGTTATCGTTCCGGCAGGTGTTTCCACCCGGTTCTGGCGTCCGATCGAATCATAGTCAAAATTTGTTTCGTCGTAGTTGGATGTTGCGTTCCCATCACCGGATGACGGGATGTCGTGATAAACTCTCGTGGCGGTCATGCGACCGCCGTCCCCGAAAATATTGTCCGTCCAACGGACCCAGCTGGATTGCGGAAAGCTGTCGCTGGCGGTCAGCTTGCCTGCATCCTCGACGCCGCTACCGCGTGTCGCCTGGATCGAATCCACCACCCGATCGTTTTTGTCCAGCTGGCTGATGCTGACCGGATTGATCAACGTATCGTTCGTACCCTGGCGATAGCCCTGGCCGGTCCAGATCTCGTTGTCTTCGTCCTGATAGACGGTCCAGGTGGCCGTCCGCACGGTTTGGCCATCAATGTCATGCGGGGGTCCCAGCGATTGGGTCTGCCGTCCCAGATCGTCATGATCATAATCGGTTGTCAGCTGCAGCCCGCCGCTGGCGGCATCCTGGACCATCTGCGTGATCGCACCGGTCACTTCATCGTACGTGTAGGTCGTTTCCATCCCGCGAGCGTCGGTCAGCTTCGCCAGCCGACCCTGGATGTCGTACAAACGCTTGACCGTGTCGTTCTGAGGGTAATTGACCCCGTTCTCGTTGGGACTGCCCGGCTGGCTGCCATCGGGGACATTCGGCAATTCGGTTGTCGCTTCCTCGATCTGGACGGTGCCACTAAAGAAGTTGTACTGGTCGTGGTGGTAACCGGATCGCCCCCTCCGGTAGCGCTGCGATAGGCGGTCGTCTCCGAAACCGGATGAACCGTCGTTTGATTGTCCTGTCCGCCGTTGATGGTCTGGTCAGCATATTTCAGCCGGCGGATATCGACGACGGAACCGGCACTTCCTTCCTTGACCCCTTCCTTGTGAAGATACCCCTGGGCTTCACCCGGTGGTACCGTTGGTCGTCGTGTAATACGTGAATACATCAATCCGACCGGCACCGGTTTCGATCTGGCAATCGAGGTTGTCGAAACTGTCGTTGTAGGGGGTGCCGGACATGTCGATGGCAGACGGATGGACCTGTTCCGCCAGCCGATAGTCGGCGTTGTACTTGCGGTACGTGATCCAGTGGTCGGTTCCGTCCTGATCGTCGGTCAGCAGATCCTGGGCGATATGATTGGCATACACGGTCTTCTGCAGCCCATCGGGCCGGGTGATGACCGATTTGAGGACCCAGTTGGTTGGATCATAGGAACTGGGCGTGTTGGTCGTGTAGCTGATCGTTTCGGTCACCTGGCCCCCTTCGGTGGAGACCTCGTTCACACGTCGCTTGGCGTCGTACTGGTAGTACACCGAGGCGAAATCGGCCAGCACGGCGTTGGTCGAGCCCTCCGGATCGGACATCCGATCGTAGCCCTCTGGCGAGAACATGATCGAGATGTTGTCGCCGTGATCGGTCAAACGGGCGAATTGCCAGGCCGACCAGTTCTTGCCCAGCCCAAAGTCCGGGCTATCCGGTTTACCGTCCGACTCATACCGGTTGTACCAGGTCAAATCGAACGAGCCGTAACTCGTCTGCAGGAACGAAAAACTCTGCTCCACCGACCGTATCTCATTTGTTGTGATGCGGATTACTTTGCTGACTGGCGTTGGCTGGTCATCCACAGCGGAGCGGCCGCGCGGGGGGCAGGCCAACGATTTTACTGCGGACGTTTCTTTATAGAACAATCTCAGCACTGGATCAGGCGGCTGCGTGAACAGCCGGTAAAACACGCGTAGCAGATTGCGTTCGCGTCGGTGGGCCGTTTCTTTGACCGTCATCATGGTTCTGTGATCGTTGCTGATTCTTCAGATTCAAGATAGCCAAACTGGGGCGAAGCGGGTGTTTGGTGTTGAAGATCTTTTTTGGTAACTGTCAAGGAAAAAAAGTTGAATCGCTCAGATCATCGGGTTACAAAGCGAGGAACCGAAACTCGTTCCTTCTTCGAACAAGACGGGAGCCGACGATGGCAGCAGCAAGTAACCTGGTCTGTGTTCATCGCAGGGCGAAGAAAATCGTTCGGGGGAAAAGGGAAACGAGAAGAAAAAAGGGCCAGTATTATGGTTACGACGTGCTGGAATGCCGCCGCGTGCTCAATGCGGCGCCAGTTGCCAATGAAGACCTGCTCTATTACACATCAGTCGATACCCCGCTGAACGTCACCACCGAAGCCAGTGGTCTTCTGGGCAATGATTTCGATCTGAATCATGACATCGGTGGAGGCGGCGCGACAGGTGGAAAAAAAAAAAAAAAAAAAAAAAAAAAAAAAAAAAAAAAAAAAAAAAAAAAAAAAAAAAAAAAAAAAAAAAAAAAAAAAAAAAAAAAAAAAAAAAAAAAAAAAAAAAAAAAAAAAAAAAAAAAAAAAAAAAAAAAAAAAAAAAAAAAAAAAAAAAAAAAAAAAAAAGGGGGGGGGGGGGGGTGGATTGGAACTGTTCTACCGCAGCGATACCGCACCGGTACCGGTCGTGGCGGTAGAAACAGGGCTGCAGGTCGGTACCAATGCACCCGATTTCATCGACATCGAATTGGACTTCGGCGGGATCTCCAGTGGCGTAGTCACTCTCGACAATAGCGACTATCAATCCGGTGACACGTTTCGCTTCGTGCAGAGTGTCAATGCATCGACGCTTTCTACCGGAATATATGAGTGGACGATGACCGTGACGCTGAAGTATTCAGCCGCCTCCGACACCGTTCAGACATTTACCGGCAGCCAGGCGGTGGTCAATCGCAATGCCAGCCAGTTTGGAGCCGGTTGGTGGCTGGCGGGTCTGGACCGGTTGCACGTCGACAACGATGGTGCGCTGTTGGAAAACAGCGATGGGACGACGTTCTATTTTGCCGACAACGGCAGCGGTTACGACCTGGCCCGCGGTGATCTCGGTTATTCAACCCTGGTCGATCACGGAACGGGAAACGGGTACACGCTGACCGACAAGTGGGGAGATTGGCGCACTTTCGATGACGATGGCTGGATGACGGCCAGAGGCAGATTGGACATCGCAACGGCCGATTTTACCTTCAGCTATGATGCCCATGATCGTCTGGAAACGATGACCGACATGGCCGGCCGGGACTACGATTTTGTTTACGACGGCAACGGGAAACTCGACATCGTAACTGATTTCGCCTCACGGCCGACCGACGTCAACATCGTCAATGGCGAATTGCACCTGGTCGAGGTGGCCGATGTAACGTTCGCAGGATACACGGCACCGGTGTGGGAATTTACGTACCAGACATTGGGTGGCCAGAAGTTCCTGGACACGATGACCGAACCGGCGATCCATGTGAATGGTGCGGAGATTGAATATGAATTCGATTCGGCCACGTACCGGCTAAGCAAGATCATCAACGCCGATGCTTCCGAATGGGAAGCTCCACCCGGTGCTGACGCAGGGTCATGTTTCCGGGGCGGGTCCGCACGATGCGTTTTATGTCAGCCAACTCAATGCCCGCACCGTCGATGAATTGGGGCATGTCTACCGGTTCGCTACTGACGGATTCGGAAACGTCGTCTCGTCGTCGATTGCTGGTGTCCTGGGCGAATCGACTTACCTGTTTGACGGCAATGGACAGCTGGCCTCAATGACCGAGGCGGATCCCGACGGGTCCGAAACCGAATACGAATCCTCGACCACCCGCTTCGGTTACTCGGATATCGGCAATCTGGTGCTGATCGTCAATCCGGACGACACGACCCAGTCGGGCGATTATCATCGACCTATAACCGGGTCACGCAATGGACAGACGAACTTCTCTAAGTCCCAGCCTTACCAGTACTACACAAGCGGCGCCAACGGTCCTGACGGGACGCTATCGCGGTACACCGATGCCGGTGGGATCTACGTCGATTACCGCTACGATTTGTTTGGCAATCTGGTGGAAGAAAAAACTCAGGACCCGGACGGGGACCGAATGGTAATTCCCAACTGATGACCCAATACGCGTATGGCAGCTATCTGCAACTCAGCGAGATTCGCCTGAATGGCGACACCCTCCGGGAATTCACCTATAACGACGCCGACCAGATCGCCACGGTCACCGATTGGTTCGATAGCAACCACTCGCGAGTTACGACTTACGTCCACGATCCGCTGGACCGCCTGGTGGAAACAACGTTGGCCGATCCGGACGGCAGCGGTCCATTGTCATCTCCCGTCTACACCTACGCTTACGCCGCCAATCTGCTGCTGGAAAGCGAAACCGATCCGCTGGGCAATACCACCGATTACGGTTACCACGAAACACGGCATTTCTTGACGTCCATGACCTTGCCCGATCCGGACGACACGGGCACCACTAACGGGCCCTTGTCTCGCCCGCAAACGACGTTCGAATATTACGCCAATGGCTGGCTGCAAAAAGAATTTCGGCCGGAATTCAACGACGGCACGACCGCACTGTTTTTGGACTACAGCTACGACGCAGGAGGCAATCTGACGCAGATCGCCGGCCCGCTGGCGGGGCAGACCGAATCCCGCAGCTACGAACTGACCGGCCGGCTGGAATCGGTGACCGATGCGTCCGGCCGGATCGTGACCTACCGCTATGACTCGCGGCATCGCGTGATCGAGATCATCGACCACGATCCTGACGGCGAAGGTCCGCTGACCGGGCCCACGACGTCCTACGCCTATGATGACGCCGGTCGTATCCAGCAGGTAACCGATCCGCTGGGCCGCTACCTGTACTATGTCTACTACGACAACGGCCTGTTGGCCAAGTCGCTGGTCCAGGATCCCAACCCGGTCGCCTCGGATCCTCTCGGCGGCGGAGGCGGGTTTGGATTGCCGGGCGGCAATATGGGACCGACCGGTGGCGATGCGGCGGTTCCCGATGGCATGCAGGCGACTCTCTATGAATATGATTATCTGAATCGGCTGGTCAACACGGTCGATCCATCCGGTCGTGTCACGACCAACGTCTACAATCAACGCGGGCAGCTGGTCGAGGTGAGGGATCCCGACCCCAATCCAGAAGACGCTGACGATACCCGGCCGTCAACGCTGTACGAGCACGATTGGCAGAACCGGGTCCTGTCGGTGACCGATGTCCTGGGCCGCATCACCCAATACGACCTGGATGACCTGGACCGGATTACCCAAGTGACGCTGCCCGATCCGGACGATTACGGAACGGGCAACAACGGACCGCAGACCAGTCCCTGGTACCGATTCGAATACGATGCCGTCGGCAATCTCGTCAAGACCACCGATTCCCTGAACCGCTATCGGATTACCCAGTACGATAATCTGTATCGGACGATCCATACTACCGAAAGCATCGCCAACACGAGGTTCAGCTTTGGCGTGCAGCAGCATGGGGCGGATTGGTATATCAGCTATAACGACCAGCTACAGATCGCCAGCATGACCGATCCGGCCGGTGCGGTGACCAGCCGCGGGTACGACAACGCGGCCCGTTTGACGTCGCTGACGCAGCAGCTGGGCAGCGACGATCTGGTGACCACCTACAGCTACGATTTACTGAACCGCATCGATACGGTCACCGGGCCCGATCCGGACAACGCTCCCGGCGGGGACGAACCTCGGGTGACCAGCTACGGTTACGATATCTACTCCCGTCTGACTTCCATCACAGACGCCGATGGGACGATCACGCAGCGTTATAACGACGCGGGCGAGCTGATTGCGGTGATCGATCAGCTGGGCAATACGACCTCCTATGCGTACGATTTACTGGGTCGACGTTCACTGGAATCCGATGCGATGGGTGCCACCACCAGCCATCTGCACAACATTCACGGCCGCCTGGTGCGACAGGTCGACCGGCTGGGCCAGATCGTCTGGTACGGCCAGGAAGGTTACGACTCCCGTGAAATGTGGTTCCAGTACGGCCCGGGCGTGGTTCCTCCCGCGATCGACGTGGCCACCACGACCGAAGGCGGCAGCGGATTCGACGAAGTTCAGACGGTGACGGTCCATGCCGGTGCCGACGGCCGCTTCCGCCTGGCGTTCGGCGGCGAGACAACGTTCTATCTGGACTACGGCGCAGACCCCGGGGTCGTCCAAGCGGCGCTGCAGGCAATGCACGCTATCGACAATGTTCACGTTGCCCGCAGCGGCGATTCAGCCAACGGCTACACCTACACGATCACCTTTGGCGGCACGCTGGCCGATACCGATGTGGACCCGCTGCTGGCGGACGTGGCGGCCGATAGCGACGGCGAGATTGTGCGGATCATCGATTACGGCTTCGACGCCGGCGGGCGACTGCTGTCGGTCGCCGATTACGACCCCGGCGCCGATCTGGAAAGCGACATCGACGATACGCCGCTGTCCGCCGATTACGTCTGGACCTATGACCAGCTGGACCGCGTTCTGACCCAGCACGAGACCATCGCCGGACTCAATCCGGCAATCGAGCTGGCCAGCACCTGGGACCGTGTCAACCGCCGCACATCGCTGGCGGCGACGATCGGCGGCGTGGCCGACTACCGCAACACCTATGCCTACGATTTTGAGAACAAGCCGCAGTGGATCTATCAGCAGTCCCAGTCAGGCGGCCATGCGGTGGCCTACAAGCGGATCGAGTTCCGCTACAACGACATCGGCCAGCTGACCTACGTCAACCGGTTTGAAACGTCCAGCACATCGTTGGGCACGCCCAGTCTGCGAAGCGTGTTTGAATATGACGATGCCAACCGGCTGCTGACGCTCTCGCACAAGGCGGCCGAGCACGCGGTCGGCGTCGATGTCCTGGCCCAGTACGATTACGAGTATGACTTCGCCAGCCGGATCACGGCCATCGACTCGCTGATCGACGGCCGCAGCGAGTTTAGCTTCAGCACCACCGATCAGCTGACCGATGCCGATCACGACGTCCACGGTTCTGCTTCCAACCACAATCCGAACGAAGCCTACACCTACGATGCCAACGGCAACCGGATCGGCAGCGGCTTCATCGTCGATGCTCAGAACCGGACGATGTCCGACGGGGTCTACGATTATCAATACGACGCCGAGGGCAACCGCATCCGGCGGACATTGATCGCCGACGGCAGCTACGAGGTCAACACCTTCGACCACCGCCACCGACTGGTTCGGGTCGACTTCTACAACGCGTCGGACGTTCTCCAGCAATCGGTGACCTATGCCTACGACGCCTTCAACCGGATGGTCCGCCGCAGCGTGGACGACGACGGAGACGGCCATGCAGACCGGGACCAGTACTTTGCCGGCTTTGACGGCGATAACAGCACGCTGGAATTCGACGGCCCGGATGTTGGCGACCTGGCCCATCGCCGGCTGTGGGGCCCGTTCATCGATCAGCTGATCGCCAGCGAACAGGTCGACAGCCTGACCGACCCGGGCGAAGTCGACTGGCCGGTCACCGATCACACCGGCACGATCCGGGACGTGGGCCGGCTGGACGACGTCAGCGGCGATTTTCTGATCGCCTCGCACCGGGTGTACAGCAGTTTCGGGCTGCTGACCGACGAATACGACCCGGCCACCGGCACCGCTTCGGGCATCGATCTGGAGTACGGCTTCACGGCCCGCTTCACCGACCCCTTGACGGGGATGACCCACCACCAGTTCCGCTGGTACGATCCCCAGCTGGGCAAGTGGATCAGCGAAGACCCGCTCGGCTTTGCCGCCGGCGACATCAACACCACCCGCTACGTCGCCAACGCCCCGCTGACCTACACCGATCCCACCGGCTTGATCGCGGTCAATATCGGGGACGGCAATGACGATTCGAGGCATGGCGGGGATGGTTTCTGGGGCAATCTTTGGGGCAATGTTAAGACTTTCGGTGTCGCCGCCAAGGTCGTCGGCACCGCTTTGTGGCATCAAAACGCGCGTTGGATTGGCGGAAGCAACGGCGACCTCACCGATCAAGGATTCAACGCCGTATCCGCCGTAGGCGACAGCCTGTCCTTGGGTGCGTCGTACATGATCCGACGCCAGGACATGCTGGGCTTTGGCGATCGGATCGACTACGACGGAAAAGTCTATCGCGTCACCATGGCCGGAACCACCGCAGTGGAGGTTTTCATCGGCGTCGGTATCGTCAAGAATGGATTTAAACACGGCGGCAAAGCTGTGCTCCGCAATCTGGACGAAATCGCCCCAAAGACGGGACTTCGACCAGTCGGTCAGATAATGGAGTCTGCTCACGACGTATTTGCCAACCCACGATTGATAAATGGCAAGACCCTTGAGCATGTAAAATCGTCAATCGGCAATACGCCCGGCTGGGTTCACGATGTGATGCGACGTAGCACAACCAATCCGGGCGGAGGATGGGTTTTCCGTGAAGTCACCGAGGCCGGAGAATTCACAGGCCGAATGATCCAATACCATCCGGGAACGCCGCGACATTTCGGTGGCAAGCCTTATTGGAAGGTTTCGGGCATTCAAGGACTTAAACCGCGGCGCATTCCCGCTTTCTTGGAGTAACTATGACTACGACCCCTGAACAACAATACGCGATGCTGCTAGAAGCGCTGCGACTGGTGGCATCGCCTCCAGAAACGCAAATTGCTGTATTGCCTGAATTTGTTGTTGCGACAGATGAAATATCGACAACTTTCTACGATGCATTTTTGTTGGCCCCTCAATTGCAACGTCGGAACCTGATAAACGACATCGCCTACGACAAAATTCGGCGACTAGATTCGTGGTTCGAAGGAATGCCAACAGACGGATCCATAGTTGATAATGAATCACTAAGCAATCATGAGTTTTGGAAAACGGCAAGGCAACTTGCAAAGGAATCATTAATTAGTCTGGGAGAAGAAGTCTGCGTTCCAGATTTGAGTCACATGTTTTGGACAGAAGGTGAATAAAGCCTTGCCCCAAAGGGACCAGTAGCTGGTTCCGTGCGAACAGTTAATCCGAATTACCCGGCGCGGGGATTCGATCAAAACTGTGTTGAATGTGTTATTGCAACTGAAAGACGGTTCGCGGGCACTGCAGGTGCAACTGCAGGCCGAACATCTGGCCCATTACCGATCTCAAGAATTACAGATGAGTTTGGTGGTTCGTTCGAGAACGTTGGCGGCATGATCGACATCGGCCGCCGATTAAACCAAAGTGGAAACGGCGCGCGAGGCATTGTTTTCGGGGCGGATAACGCTCGTGGTTTCGGCGAATAAAGGGGACGCAGCTCATTAAACTGAAAAGCGAGTAGGATGGGTCGAGCGAAGCGAAGGCCCACCAATGGGGTATTCTTCTGTGGGGCCCGTTCATCGACCAGCTGATCGCCAGCGAAGAGGTCGACAGCCTGACCGACCCGGGCGAAGTCTACTGGCCTGTCACCGACCACACCGGCACGATCCGGGACGTGGGCCGGCTGGACGACGTCAGCGGCGATTTTCTGATCGCCTCGCACCGGGTGTACAGCAGTTTCGGGCTGCTGACCGACGAATACGACCCGGCCACCGGGACCGCTTCGGGCGTCGATCTGGACTACGGCTTCACGGCCCGCTTCACCGACCCATTGACGGGCATGACCCACCACCAGTTCCGCTGGTACGATGCTCAGTTGGGCAAGTGGATCAGCGAAGACCCGCTCGGCTTTGCCGCCGGCGACATCAACACCACCCGCTACGTCGCCAACGCCCCGCTGACCTACACCGATCCGACGGGGTTGATCGCCGTGAGTATCGCGGACGGCAATGACGATTCGAGGCATGGGATTCTGGCATATGATGAGCCCGTCTATGTCATTGGCATTCACTCAGGTACAAATGGAAACGGGGGAGGTCATTCTTGGGTCAGTATCTATATTCCAGAACGAGAAACATACATAACCTACGGTTTATATCCGGATAATCACGCAACAGTCATTCGGCGAGGGCTCAACGACGCGGATAGGTCAGACGTTCGAGTCAATTTTGAACGCAATTTTGGAGAGGGCGATCATCATCGGTATATCAATGCTACTTCCGAACAATTGAGGAAATTTAATGAATTCATAGAGCAGGATCACCGATCGTCGGCCAACCATACATGTGCGGAATGGGCATCGCAATGCTGGCAACACACCACCGGTGAATATTTGAATCCAAACGGAACTCTTGGCTTTGAAACGCCGCAAGCGCTTTCAAAAGCCATTTTGATCGTGGAAAGTGAGAAACCTACCAGTTCCCCACGTCCGAAACCCTACAACATGGGTCGTCCAACACGAGGAAACGACGGAACAAGTTGCTGCGGTTAGCGGCAAGAGAAGTTGAGCAGGATCGTGTCGAGTTTTAATAGTGGCCTCGGGAATGAAAACAAAACGAATCAGGCCGATCATTTTGTTTTTTCGCCAATTGTTGGCAGCTGTTTTTTTTGTCGGTTGGCTACTCCCATTTTGGATAGCATGCCATTTGTTCTTGAAGCACGAATTGATTGAGAGCGCAGATGCATTGGATCGCTATAGTTTTCCTTACCTCGCATATGTAGATTATATGTTGATGGTTGCATTTTTGTGGTTAGGGGCAGCTTCATTGATATGGATCATAACATCATGGAGCAGCGATACGGACGCGTCCAACGTAGAGAGGAAAGGAGACAGTCCGATAGGGTGTAAGAGAGGTGCCAAAAAGCGTGTGGAGTAGAAAGGGACAGTTCCTGGACAGGTCCATTTAATACATGATTTAAAGTTGTGAAGTTGTGACGATGCTGGCCCAGTACGATTACGAGTATGACTTCGCCGGCCGGATCACGGCCATCGACTCGCTGATCGACGGCCGCAGCGAGTTTAGCTTCAGCACCACCGATCAGCTGACCGATGCCGATCACGACGTCCACAGTTCTGCTTCCAACCACAATCCGAACGAAGTCTACTCCTACGATGCCAACGGCAACCGGATCGGCAGCGGCTTCATCGTCGATGCTCAGAACCGGACGATGTCCGACGGGGTCTACGATTATCAATACGACGCCGAGGGCAATCGCATCCGGCGGACATTGATCGCCGACGGCAGCTACGAGGTCAATACCTTCGACCACCGCCACCGACTGGTTCGGGTCGACTTCTACAACGCGTCGGACCTTCTCCAGCAATCGGTGACCTATGCCTACGACGCCTTCAACCGGATGGTCCGCCGCAGCGTGGACAACAACGGAGACGGCCATGCAGACCGGGACCAGTTCTTTGCCGGCTTTGACGGCGATAACAGCACGCTGGAATTCGACGGCCCGGATGTTAGCGACCTGGCCCATCGCCGGCTGTGGGGCCCGTTTATCGACCAGCTGATCGCCAGCGAAGAGGTTGACAGCCTGACCGTCCCGGGCGAAGTCTACTGGCCGGTCACCGACCACACCGGCACGATCCGGGACGTGGGCCGGCTGGACGACGTCAGCGGCGATTTTCTGATCGCCTCGCACCGGGTGTACAGCAGTTTCGGGCTGCTGACCGACGAATACGACCCGGCCACAGGCACCGCTTCGGGCGTCGATCTGGACTACGGCTTCACGGCCCGTTTCACCGACCCATTGACGGGCATGACCCATCACCAGTTCCGCTGGTACGATCCCCAGTTGGGCAAGTGGATCAGCGAAGACCCGCTCGGCTTTGCCGCCGGCGACATCAACACCACCCGCTACGTCGCCAACGCCCCGCTGACCTACACCGATCCGACGGGCTTGATCGCGGTTAGTATCGGGGACGGAAATGATGATGCTAATGAAGGAATCGCCATCAATATTGGAGGCCAAGTTTATCCGTTACCAACGGCGGGAAGTGGTGGAAAGCGTCCACCCCTTTTATTGAAAAAAACGCTTTTCTGGGAAGGAGGATTTACCAGGGGCCAACGAGACAACTGCCATGATGCAGGATGTTTCGCTTTGGCAGGGCATCGTTTGGGTGTTTATCACTCTGGACAGGGTACCACGATTGCGCGACATCCACACCTCGGAGAAGGTTGCCGGCTTTTTAAGACAATTCCAGCTGCATTTCATTTTGTCGAGACTCAAGTAAACAGGGGTATTAGAGTAAGAGTTTTTGTTATTCAGACTAACAGTCCGAACCGACCAGCACCTGCCGATTTTGCTCCCCAATATCCGGGTGAGTTGTCACCACAAGAGGTTGACCTCAGGAGACTCTATAATTTCGCGACATTACATTGGAGAAATCGGGGGTGGGAATGGGAATGGATAAACAACGGTCGCACCAACGAGTTGGCTCGAGGCGGGCTTCCGAATTACCGAAACTGTTTCGTTGGCGTCATTCCCGTATCACCTGATAACCCGAGACTACCGGAAGTTCCGTGGGACGAACCGTCACCGAGACCAGGTCCGGGACCAATACCTAACCGCCCGACCTCTGGCGGATTTCCGTGGGAAGGAATTCGATAATGCAACAGTTTTCAACTGTTTCGTCGACAACCAAATTTCTTGTTCCGGCCGACAGCTTTTATCCCGCCACCATCGTCCTGTGGTTCCTAAGTTCCTTGTTTCTTGGTTGTACCGGCGACGAACAAGACTTGGTTTCCCAGAAAGACTTGCGGACGTGTGAGGAATTGCGAACACTCGGTGTCAGGTGTGACGGACCGCACAGTACAAAATTCATCGAATCTCACATCGCTGTCAGCGTTGAAGTAAGAGCCCTTGTAGAAAAGCAGATCATTGAAAAGCTTCAGCAGCTCAAAGTTCCAGTGATTCTGGCGGTAAACGGGGATGGCCAGCGAGTTCCTGACATTGAAAGTCTGGCAAAGATCCGCGCATTGCAAGCGCTGTGGATCAACAGTTGTGTTATTCAAGAGGCGGATCTAGAAGGTCTACTCGCAATTGAGAGTCTTGCAAATCTTTCATTGTCGGAGTGTATTCTTAACGTAGCGTTCGAGAGGGACTGGAAACTACCCCCGACGACGCAATATTTGTCACTCAACAACACTGACAACTGCGACAAGTTACTCAGTCGCATGGAAATTGAGCCAGCAGGTAAGCTGAAGTCACTCACAATCGAAAAGTGCCACCTCACTCCAAAAAGCGCTGAGCGATTCTGCCGAGCTACCAGATTAAAGCACCTCGCGCTGATCAAAACAACAACCGACGACAAGATTTTGCCATTCATTGCGAAGTTGAAATTATTGGAAAGATTGTGTCTTAGTGACGCGACAATTACCGACGAAGGATTTACGTTATTGAAGGACCTTCAGAAAATTTTCATGTTGCATTTGGACAATACGAAACTGACAGACGCGAGCATTGATACGATCCTAGGTTTTCAAGAGCTCCGATTCATTGATATCACCGGTACGAAGATTGATGGTGCAAAAATACGACAGGCAAACAAAGGCATTGACGTAATCGAATAGGACGCTGCAGAGCTGGGCAATCGCAATCCAGGAGAGAAACGGGGCAAGCGAGTAGGGTGGGTCGCGCAAAGCGAAGACCCACCAATGGGGTGACTCACCGATCACACCGGCACGTGGGCCGGCTGGACGACGTCAGCGGCGATTTTCTGATCGCCTCGCACCGGGTGTACAGCAGTTTCGGGCTGCTGACCGACGAATACGACCCGGCCACCGGCACCGCTTCGGGCGTCGATCTGGAGTACGGCTTCACGGCCCGCTTCACCGACCCATTGACGGGCATGACCCACCACCAGTTCCGCTGGTACGATCCCCAGTTGGGCAAGTGGATCAGCGAAGACCCGCTCGGCTTCGCCGCCGGCGACATCAACACCACCCGCTACGTCGCCAACGCCCCGCTGACCTACACCGATCCGACGGGGTTGATCGCCGTGAGTATCGCGGACGGCAATGACGATTCGAGGCATGGGATTCTGGCATATGATGAGCCCGTCTATGTCATTGGCATTCACTCAGGTACAAATGGAAACGGGGGAGGTCATTCTTGGGTCAGTATCTATATTCCAGAACGAGAAACATACATAACCTACGGTTTATATCCGGATAATCACGCAACAGTCATTCGGCGAGGGCTCAACGACGCGGATAGGTCAGACGTTCGAGTCAATTTTGAACGCAATTTTGGAGAGGGCGATCATCATCGGTATATCAATGCTACTTCCGAACAATTGAGGAAATTTAATGAATTCATAGAGCAGGATCACCGATCGTCGGCCAACCATACATGTGCGGAATGGGCATCGCAATGCTGGCAACACACCACCGGTGAATATTTGAATCCAAACGGAACTCTTGGCTTTGAAACGCCGCAAGCGCTTTCAAAAGCCATTTTGATCGTGGAAAGTGAGAAACCTACCAGTTCCCCACGTCCGAAACCCTACAACATGGGTCGTCCAACACGAGGAAACGACGGAACAAGTTGCTGCGGTTAGCGGCAAGAGAAGTTGAGCAGGATCGTGTCGAGTTTTAATAGTGGCCTCGGGAATGAAAACAAAACGAATCAGGCCGATCATTTTGTTTTTTCGCCAATTGTTGGCAGCTGTTTTTTTTGTCGGTTGGCTACTCCCATTTTGGATAGCATGCCATTTGTTCTTGAAGCACGAATTGATTGAGAGCGCAGATGCATTGGATCGCTATAGTTTTCCTTACCTCGCATATGTAGATTATATGTTGATGGTTGCATTTTTGTGGTTAGGGGCAGCTTCATTGATATGGATCATAACATCATGGAGCAGCGATACGGACGCGTCCAACGTAGAGAGGAAAGGAGACAGTCCGATAGGGTGTAAGAGAGGTGCCAAAAAGCGTGTGGAGTAGAAAGGGACAGTTCCTGGACAGGTCCATTTAATACATGATTTAAAGTTGTGAAGTTGTGACGATGCTGGCCCAGTACGATTACGAGTATGACTTCGCCGGCCGGATCACGGCCATCGACTCGCTGATCGACGGCCGCAGCGAGTTTAGCTTCAGCACCACCGATCAGCTGACCGATGCCGATCACGACGTCCACGGTTCTGCTTCCAACCACAATCCGAACGAAGCCTACACCTACGATGCCAACGGCAACCGGATCGGCAGCGGCTTCATCGTCGATGCTCAGAACCGGACGATGTCCGACGGGGTCTACGATTATCAATACGACGCCGAGGGCAACCGCATCCGGCGGACATTGATCGCGGACGGCAGCTACGAGGTCAACACCTTCGACCACCGCCACCGACTGGTTCGGGTCGACTTCTACAACGCGTCGGACGTTCTCCAGCAATCGGTGACCTATGCCTACGACGCCTTCAACCGGATGGTCCGCCGCAGCGTGGACGACGACGGAGACGGCCAGGCAGACCGGGACCAGTACTTTGCCGGCTTTGACGACGATAACAGCACGCTGGAATTCGACGGCCCGGATGTTGGCGACCTGGCCCATCGCCGGCTGTGGGGCCCATTCATCGATCAGCTGATCGCCAGCGAACAGGTTGACAGCCTGACCGACCCGGGCGAAGTCGACTGGCCGGTCACCGACCACACCGGCACGATCCGGGACGTGGGCCGGCTGGACGACGTCAGCGGCGACTTTCTGATCGCCTCGCACCGGGTATACAGCAGTTTCGGTCTGCTGACCGACGAATACGACCCGGCCACCGGGACCGCTTCGGGCGTCGATCTGGAGTACGGCTTCACGGCCCGCTTCACCGACCCCTTGACGGGCATGACCCACCACCAGTTCCGCTGGTACGATGCTCAGCTGGGCAAGTGGATCAGCGAAGACCCGCTCGGCTTTGCCGCCGGCGACATCAACACCACCCGCTACGTCGCCAACGCCCCGCTGAGCTACACCGATCCGACCGGCTTGATCGCGGTGGGTATCGGGGACGGAAATGACGACGCGGATAATGGGCCAAAATCTGTTGCTGGGGCTGTAGTGAACCAGATAGGTACGGAATTTTTGAATATCGGGAGAGCTTTGGTAGATGTAGGACGTGGAATCAAGGACGCACCCTTCCATATTTTTATGGAGTTGAAATCTGGCGAAGGCGCAAGGGCCATTGCGGACGAAGCGGTCAGGATAATTGAACAGCGCACAGGTCGGCCGTTTTCATCAGACGAATATTGGCGTGTTCCCTTTGTGGCCGGCGCCGAGGTAATCGGCGTGAATGACATGGTAGAAGGAGCGAGCGGAATCGATCTTGCTACCGATCGGCCCCTTGATGGCGACCCGATGGTTCATTTCGCAGGGGGTGTATTTAAATTTGGTGGTAGCGCTGCAGCAGCCGCCTCCCCAGGCCTGAAACTTCGATTTCGACCAGCACGACCCAATTCAGGAATCGCAACAGGTTCCCCTGTAGCCCCAAAGAATGTAACGCGATATTTTAACGGCGATGAAGCGATCCAACACTTCAACCGCCATGGTTCTGAACTCTCCGATGTGTTGGGCCGGAGTTCGTACAATCTCAAGAACTACTTAGACGACGCAAACCATGTAATCAATAACGGGACATTCGTTCCAGAACTCAATGGTTACGTCCGCTTGATCGGTGGAAAAGGAAGCGCCAAGTACGCCTTCGTTGGAATGGAACGCGGAACGAACCGTATTACGACGTTCCACATCAAGACCGTCAAAGAGCTAATCAAGAAGGCTCCTAGCTTGGGGTTGTCGAAATGATTGTTCTAAGACGTGAGTGGTTGTCGGAACGTGCTGGTGAAGCGATTCTATTCATTGGAACCCAGAATGTTGAATGTGCGGCGTTTTCTCATCCTTGCAGCATTGATTCTGGATCCGTTTTGAGCGAACCGCTGCTTGCCATCACAGTGAAAGATTTAGTGAAAGCTGAGTCTGGATCGGATTGCCAGATAGCTCGCGATGGTGAATCCCTCGCGCACACAGTTGTCGCGAAAGTCATTGATCGGGATGCGGGGATTGTCGAAGTTGGCCCAATCAAGATTGATTTAGACGAGCCGCTACCCGGCGATATTGAAGAGGGCGAGATGGTTAGCTTTCGAGTCAACCGGATTGATGCTATTGAGTGAAGACGACTGCACAACCTAACTGGAGGCGAGTACGACGACACCTTGAACTTCCTGAAATACACAACGAACAATCGGCTGTTCTTGGCGATTTTTTTCAGCTTCCTGACGGTGGCCGGATCGGGGTCTGTGGCCGTAGGCGACTTACTAGTAGCCCCAAAGGAAGTACTGAGGCTTCCTCAGTCGCTGGGTGCCAAAGCGGTAATCGAGGCCCGCAATCAAATTGGCAAGAGTACATACGCAATTCGACAGGCCAAAAACCTAAGCCAAGCGGCACAACGAGATGTCGACAACTTGGTTGGACAACTTCTTGCTGGTAATGCGAATCCGGGAATTGGGACTCGTGCTTTAGGAAATGGATTCTTTGAGTTGCGAGGAGCCAATGCGGGCAGAGTCATCATCAAACGAATTGACGACCACACTTACGACATTGTTGGAAAGTTCCAAGGACATCGCCTTGGAGATGCTGCGAACAGCAACGTAATTCAGCGACTCATGAATGACTACTTGGAATTGTTGAAATGACTCAAAAACGAAGATCGGTTCGAGAATTAGGCGGCGAAATATGGGCCGAACTAGACGCAGAACGTCGTAATGAAAATTCAGTTTTTTCTACGCTAGATCATGCGATGAACGATCAATTGACTGATTTCATAATGTCAATTCTGGCAAGGCATGCTGATACGACGATAGTCAATGATGCTGGACTCGAAGTAGAACCACGCCCGAAGACGACTACGACGGACAACTCAACCTAAATGGAGGCGACTACGACGACACCTTGAACTTTGTGAGAAACACAACAAGCAGTCGGCTGTTGCTGGCCATTCTTTTCAGCTTCCTCTCGGTGGTCGTGTTGGAGTCTGTCGCTTGTGGCGATTTACTTAACGCCCCAAAGGGACTAGATATACCCGGTGATGTTGCTAACAGGCTCGAGCGACTCGGCAAAGCAAGTCAATTCACGAGAAAAAACCTTGACGATTTTCGCAGGCGGCTTCAACAAACCGATGATCCTGAATTGATCTCATTTTACAAGAGTCAGATCGATCAAATGGAATGGTCACTTAAAAAGGATCTTCGCGAAATCGACGACTTACTTGAAGTTTATGGACGCTAGTCTTGTTGTAAATCTGTCATGCGGACAAGAACTACGTTATGAGGTTTCAATGAGCGATCTTGACTTTGATGACTTCGTGTTTAACAAGTTGATTTCCGACAAAGAGCGAGACCATATCAAACTCATGGTTTCAGATTATTCAGCCTTGCTTGACGGACTCAATGATGACAATCCTCATTTCAGGCTGGCTGCAACTGAAATATTGAAAAGCCATTGGAATCTGCCTGTTGAACAACAACGGTCTGTTTTTGGTCGTCTTTTCGACGACAGTTTTGAGCTTGTTCGATGCATGGCATATGATTATTGGGGTTCAACGTTTAGGTGCACAAAGGACAAGGCAGCGTGTTCGCATTTAGCTAAAATAGCGTTAGATAAAACAAAGTCCAATCGCGAACGCCGCGAACTGCGCATTCCGCAGTTGAGCAGATTTTGGGTACATCCGTATTCCTGCGGCCCCTCGAAGATAGGCAAGACGAACAACTATCCCAAATGTTGGTTGAGAAAAAGATTGACGAAGCAACCAATGATCTCCTGCCAGAGATGGACATTGAATTACTTAAATCGCTTGCGGTAAATCACCATCATTGATTTGGGTTCTGTTGCCACAAACAGTGCAGCCCGACGGAAGGAAAAAGGTGTCACGTCGCAAATGTTCTTCATCCATCAACCGCATCAAATATAGATTCTCAGCGCTTTCAGGAGCCGGATCGTAATACACGTTGCTGCGGTGCAAGCCCAGCAACCGGCACTGCTGGCGAATGCTCAAATCAGGATTATCAAAGTCAATCCAGCGTCGAGCTTCATTCACCGTCCTGGGCCACTTTTTTTTTGAGCCACTCCAGTTGGACATTCAATCGTCCAATCTGCTCATACAACTCAGCGGTATGGGGTTCATCTGAGGAGGATTTGGCAACACTCTTACCGTTTTCAAAGACTGTTTCTGCACCATCCAACAACTGCTTTTTCCAAAGGTTGATCTGAGTCGGATGGAGCTTGTGTTTTTGAGCCAATTCACTGATGGTCCGAAGACCTTGAATCGACTCCAAGGCTACTTTTGCCTTAAAAGACGGACTGAAGTTGCGTCGTTTCCGTGACATACTGGCTTCCTGAAAAAACGGGTTCAAATCGGTTATAGTTTGACCGATCAAAACGCTCTTTTCTATCTAAGCCGGTGGTCCGATAATTGGGGTCCACTTCAGGGTGTGCCGGGATAAACCGGTTTGGGATAGAGAATGAAAGTATCTTACGGAGAAAGTTTAGCCAACCACTTCGGCCTTCAGCGGAGGGGCGAAAGCGGTAACGCTTTTGTCTTGAGCGTCCGTGTGAAGGAAAACGCAGGCCAGCCATTGAGCTCCGGGCACAGAAAAGGTGTCAGGAACGAATGGCACTGTCGCGTTTTTTCTTAGGAGTTTAGTCAATTCTTTGTCAGGAGCACGTGCCTTGGTTTCATCATGGACTTGTATGGCTTGGGGCCTTCGTTTGACGACTCGTGGTTCGATTCTACCGGGACGATCGGCAACTCGACAATTGGCGATGCCGTTGAGCATCCTCTCAATGAAGGCGGTCAGAGTTTCGCTTGCTGACAGGTCGCCTTTTGGATAACTGCTTCCATTCTTGAAGCACGAACTGCACTGTCGAAGTAAAACTGATTTCTCGTGGCCGGACATCGTGCAACATTGCCGCCGCGGCTGCCGGTGCTGCGAATCAGATTGTAAGCCCAGGATTGTCGTCCACAATTCACGTCGAACCATTTCAGGTGACTTGCAACGAACGTGCTCGAGATTCAAGTTTGATTTTATACTGCGAATATCGAATTCCACATTCCAGCGAAAGCCGTAAATTTCTGCAATCGTCTTCTTTGGAAAACTTGGCCGGATCGGTTAAAGTGGTAATAATAATCATGCTCTTGGTTCGAAAGCCGGGCTCTGCTGATCGTGAGCCTGGAGTCTCGCGCAAGCGTCATTTCTTCAGGAATCCGTTCTGGTAGGTTTCTTCGTCCATCCATTTTGGTTTTTGAGGTCGCTGCCAAACGATCAGGTGATCGTACTTGCCGAGCCGTTTGCCGCGACTAAAGTCAGACGGGCGAAGATGGTGTTTACGGCAACAAACGTCAGTACCTCCAGCGAGAGCATGGCGGCGATCATCATGAAAGAGCAATAGTAGCGGTCGAAAACGGCGATGTCACCACGCAAGAACCCGTGCATCAATTGCCGCAAGCAATGCCGTTTCGCCTGTCTCTTTTCCAGCGTAAGGGCCGATGGCAAGATCCAACACGCACGCCGTGGCCAACGAAACAACAGCAACACAACGAGCGATGGGAAAGCCGATCCCCGGTTTTTGTGTTTTGGCTTGTGGATACTGCCGTCTGGTTCTTGGCGGTGTCGGGCATCGTGAAAGTAAACCCATCAACCAGTTTCGCGTGACGACCGTTGATCAACCAATTGCTCCGTCCGCTTCGGCTTCGGAGTTGTCGAGCAACCGTGCATGACAACTCGTGCAACGCATGCTCATTGAGCTTGGCTCGTGCACGGCAATAGTCACCGGTGTCTTCGGTTGGCATCGACTAGTCCAAATAATTGACGATGAGCAATGATGCCTGCAACAGCCGACTTGACAAGCGGCCATTTTGCCATCTTGCAGAAGCTGCCCCAGAAAAGCCCACAGCACCGTCGCGGTACTGTAAATCGCTCCAAGGCCAAACAGGCCGTTGATGTTTTCGAAACACTTGTTCAATCATCTCAGCGGTCAACACTTCAGCAAACGGCAAGCCCGGTTGCTTGAGGAAGATCGTCGACGATTTTTCGAAAACTGTTACTGCTTCGACGAGGCGAATTTGATATCAGACCGACCCATGAAAAAACCCTCCCTGGTTTTTCACAGCGAGTGAACCAAGGAGGGCTTACATTTCATCGCCAAGCGAGGGCACAAAACTTGACATCTTCGCAAGACATCGTAGAGAATTTCAAGATTTTTCTCGACTGTGTCAATAGAACCGTTGCGCAATCACCGTTAATCCAATCAATCACGACAGTGCCATTCGTGTCAGGAACCAAAAAGTAAATTGACACGAGGAAAAAGTGGAGAGAGAAACAGGTCCAGGAGAGAAACGGGATATGTCCAATCTATCGCTTTGACGGCGATAACAGCACGCTGGAATTCGACGGCCCGGATGATAGCGACCTGGCCCATCGCCGACTGTGGGGCCCGTTCATCGACCAGCTGATCGCCAGCGAAGAGGTCGACAGCCTGACCACCACAGGGGAAGTTTATTGGCCGGTCACCGACCACACCGGCACGATCCGGGACGTGGGCCGGCTGGACGACGTCAGCGGCGATTTTCTGATCGCCTCCCACCGGGTGTACAGCAGTTTCGGGCTGCTGACCGACGAATACGACCCGGCCACCGGCACCGCTTCGGGCATCGATCTGGAGTACGGCTTCACGGCCCGCTTCACCGACCCCTTGACGGGCATGACCCACCACCAGTTCCGCTGGTACGATGCTCAGTTGGGCAAGTGGATCAGCGAAGACCCGCTCGGCTTTGCCGCCGGCGACATCAACACCACCCGCTACGTCGCCAATGCCCCATTGAGCTACACCGATCCGACGGGCTTGATCGCGGTTAGTATCGGGGACGGAAATGACGACGCGGATAACGGCGGGCAAGTTGTTATTGGTGGACAGAACTTTCCCACGCCAACACCCCAGAGTGGTGGTACGCCACGAACGCTGCTGCTTCGAAAAACGCTTCGTGGTGAAGGTTTTAGTCGCCCTGTGCGGGATAACTGCTACGATAACGGATGTTTTGCATTGGCAGGTCATCGTTTGGGTGTTGTCAGAGCTGACAACAGGGGCAACCCAACGATAGGCAATTTCCCGGATTTGGAACCAGGAGCTCGATTGTTTTCCAACATTCCTGATGCTTTCAATTTTGTCGAAAAGATGGTCAACGGAGGAACAAGTGTCCGGGTCTTTGTTATTCAAACAAATCTACCTCGACGACCGGGACGGCCGGGATTTTCGCCCCAATTTCCAGGCGAGTTATCGCCTGGAAGTGTAGATCATTATGGCCTCTACAATTACGCTACCCTCCATTGGAAGAACAATGCATGGGAATGGGAGTGGGTCAACAATGCGAACACCGATAGCTTGGGCCGCGGTCGTCTACCACCCAATTTTGCGATTTTAACAGTTGGTGTGATTACGGTTGATCCAAACCACCCCCTTCTTCCCGAAGTACCTTGGCCCGATCCAAGGCCACCGAAACCAGGAAGTGGCGGAAGTCCGGGGCCTTTCTTGAACAGGCCAATCTCGGGTGGTTTCCCCTGGGAGGGACTGCGATAAACGTCCGCCATTTGTTTTGCAACCTTTTTGTGACAAGGCAGTTTTCATCAACAGCTGGACTGAATGATGTGATTACGATTAGATTTGTATCTTTTCATCAGAGAATGATGCAACTCGTTGTCCTGTGTCATGTCTTGCTATGTTGTGCAACTTTCGGTTGCAAGGACATCGGAGACTCCGCAGACGAAAAACGACGCAAAGCGGTTGAAATATGTCGCGAGTTGCGCGAGGCGGGCATTTCGTGCCAGGAACCGGGGGTCTCTTTGGCAATCGACTCTCTTGAATCAGTCACGATTGAAATAGACGGGGATTTCGATAGTGGTCTCATTTCCAAGATTCAACAGCTTGATTTTCCGATAGAACTTAACATCAACGGACATAATCGGCCGATCGATTTCCGACTAATATTACGGTTGTCTTGTCTAGAAAAATTGAAGTTGTCGTCGTGTATACTCACATTTGAACAGCTGAGTTCGATCCAGAACTCTAAAAACTTAGTACATTTGATATTCGATGACTGCAATATAGCTGAGCGTGAAAATGAAACGTGGGAGCTGCCGTCACGAACTCGGTATTTGAAATTAAACAACATAGAGAACAGTTCAGAACTACTGGTTAGCCTCGCCGATTTCTCGGTTGCTCAATTGGAATACTTATTCTTTGTAAAAAGCCGATTGAGTCTAGCTGCGGCGCAAAAATTAATCCTCGCTAGACAGCTTCGACGCCTCACAGTTGCAGATGTGGATTCTGAGGACTCAATGCTGGCGTATATTGCTCAAATAAAGACCCTAGACCATTTGGCAGTCGAAGGCAAAAGCATCACCGACGCAGGCATTGCCAAGCTAAAAGATATGGACAAGTTAATTATGCTGGGCATTCACAGAACCAGCGTCACCGACGCGAGCATTCCCGTGATCACTGGTTTGCCAAAACTGTTAGCTGTTTCGATTCATGGTACCGACATTGATCCGAATAAAATTCGTGATGCAAATCCCCGCATCTCGGTCAGTTATTAAAGTCCACGAATTGGTCGGTGAAAGTAAACAGGTCCATTTGATACATGACTTGAAGTTGTGAAGTTGTGACGACGCTGGCCCAGTACGATTACGAGTATGACTTCGCCAGCCGGATCAGGGCCATCGACTCGCTGATCGACGGCCGCAGCGAGTTTACCTTCAACACCACCGACCAGCTGACCGCCGCCGACCACGACGTCCACGATTCGTCTTCCAACCACAATCCGAACGAAGCCTACACCTACGATGCCAACGGCAACCGCATCGGCAGCGGCTTCATCGTCGATGCTCAGAACCGGACGATGTCCGACGGGGTCTACGATTATCAATACGACGCCGAGGGCAACCGCATCCGGCGGACATTGATCGCCGAGGGCAGCTACGCGGTCAATACCTTTGACCACCGCCACCGGCTGGTCCGGGTCGACTTCTACAACGCGTCGGACGTTCTCCAGCAATCGGTGACCTATGCCTACGACGCCTTCAACCGGATGGTCCGCCGCAGCGTGGACGACGACGGCGACGGCCAGGCAGACCGGGACCAGTACTTTGCCGGCTTTGACGGCGATAACAGCACGCTGGAATTCTACGGCCCGGATGTTAGCGACCTGGCCCATCGCCGACTGTGGGGCCCGTTCATCGACCAGCTGATCGCCAGCGAAGAGGTTGACAGCCTGACCACCGCAGGGGAAGTTTATTGGCCGGTCACCGATCACACCGGTACGATCCGGGACGTGGGCCGGCTGGACGACGTCAGCGGCGACTTTCTGATCGCCTCGCACCGGGTGTACAGCAGTTTCGGGCTGCTGACCGACGAATACGACCCGGCCACCGGGACCGCTTCGGGCGTCGATCTGGACTACGGCTTCACGGCCCGTTTCACCGACTCATTGACGGGCATGACCCACCACCAGTTCCGCTGGTACGATCCCCAGCTGGGCAAGTGGATCAGCGAAGACCCGCTCGGCTTTGCCGCCGGCGACATCAACACCACCCGCTACGTCGCCAACGCCCCGCTGAGCTACACCGATCCGACCGGCTTGATCGCGGTGAGTATCGGGGACGGAAATGACAGCGCTGCGGAAGGCGGCAGTCAAGACGATAAAGATCTGCGATACGTACAACCTCCGTTTCGTGAACTGACTCCTGGAGAGATCGGGATGGTTCTCGACGTTTTTCAAGGACACTTGGACCCAGACAATGTGTTGATCTACAACGGAAGGCATAATCCCTTTGCGGGCGATAATACTGTTACACCGGGAACAACTATCCATTTTCCGCCTGTAAGTTATCGACCTGATTTTTTTGAAAGCGACCTCGAAGCGCATTTCGTACACGAGTTGACTCACGTCTTGCAGACGCAACAAGGCGGCACAAATGTCTTGACCGCAGGCGGATTATGGGTCCGTAATTTTTTTAATTATCGCACGTCGTATAAATACAACCGAAGTGATCTTGGCCGACCGCTGTGGACGTTTACCATGGAACAACAGGCGGAAATCATAGCCCATCACTACATCCTAAACAGGGATTTTCCTTCACATCCTTTGATTCCCAAGTACGTTGAAACCATCGGCGGTTTTCAAACACAGCTTCCCAAGGTGCGAGTTCACACGTGGCCAGGAGGATACCCTCAATGGGGTGGCGTACCAATCAACGACCCCTAAGATCGAATGCCAAGGTAGATTCGAGATGGATGTAATGAAAGTTGATAAGATAAGAATTCGAGTGCTGCTATTTTTTGTCTTTGGTCTTTCAACATGTGTCGGTTGCGACTACCCGTTGCGTGTCAAGGGCAGAGTATTAGACCCGGACGGCATACCTATTGTAAATGCACATGTTGAATTGCAGTATGCGGATGGAAGCTGGAAGGTCGATCGGCCAACCAAGGATGATGGAACATTCTACATGGATGAAATGGGTTACGGAGAATACAAAATAGTTGTCACCAAAGACGGATTTGAGACGCAACGGATCGTTTTTTGCAACGATTCGCCGACGATTACCACCTTCGACATCACTTTAAAACCAATACCGTTCAATGAAGCACTACGATAGTTTGTTGAAACGGACAAACGAAGAAGGAAAGCGAATAAAGGGGACGCAGCTCATTAAACTGAAAAGCGAGTAGGATGGGTCGAGCGAAGCGAAGGCCCACCAATGGGGTATTCTTCTGTGGGGCCCGTTCATCGACCAGCTGATCGCCAGCGAAGAGGTCGACAGCCTGACCGACCCGGGCGAAGTCTACTGGCCTGTCACCGACCACACCGGCACGATCCGGGACGTGGGCCGGCTGGACGACGTCAGCGGCGATTTTCTGATCGCCTCGCACCGGGTGTACAGCAGTTTCGGGCTGCTGACCGACGAATACGACCCGGCCACCGGCACCGCTTCGGGCGTCGATCTGGAGTACGGCTTCACGGCCCGTTTCACCGACTCATTGACGGGCATGACCCACCACCAGTTCCGCTGGTACGATGCTCAGCTGGGCAAGTGGATCAGCGAAGACCCGCTCGGCTTTGCCGCCGGCGACATCAACACTACCCGCTACGTCGCCAACGCCCCGCTGACCTACACCGATCCGACGGGCTTGATCGCGGTCAATATCGCAGGCGGGAACGGTGACGCCGGGCATGCTGCTGAAAAAGAAGGGCATCATTGGGTAGCACTTGGGCCCGTCAATCAAGCTATTAGGAAAAAGTCATTAATGAGGCAGAAGCAGAATATTTTTCTGGGCGTTACAGCCGAACGCCCCATCCGAAACGCGGGCCGCATCCTGCGTACAACGACGCTGTTTTCGAACTAATCAAGGATTTCAAAAAGAGAACGCCCAAGCCAACGGACGAACAGTTGGAGATTTTTGTCGATAAGATAGTGAACAGCGAAACAGGCAACGAAGCCATTGATTCCCATAACCGCCTCGTGGAAAAGGGGCGAGGTACAGACAGTTTGTCACCCGACGAAATTCGAGAGCGAGGTCGTCGAAGCTTCAACCGGCGAGCGAGGAGTCGTGGCTGGCCACGTTTTCTTGGTGCGGCCAGCGCGATCGGTACGTCTCTGGCATTTCTTCAAGATGTCGACGCCGCCGGTGACGTAATCAACAAATCGCGAGCTCTTGCAAGGGCATTGAAAGCGACCTCCATTTCGGAGCTGGAGCTGATTTTCACCCAAGTAGGTCACACAGGCAGAAATCAGACATTCCCCGATGAATTGCTTGAGGCGGGGGTTTCGTATAACACCGTGATGAAATTTATAGGCGTCGCCAAACGGGAACTGGATCTACTCAAGCGTGAATTAGAATGATCGAGTTTAAGGTTTTATTAATCAGCCTTTGCTTTGTTTCTGGCAAAACTGGAGGACTTGGATTGCCTGTGGAAAACGACTTGTTAACGGCCGGCCAAGTTCTGGAGTTGGTCGCGGATGACGCGGAAATGCATTCCGCGATCTCCCGATCGGTAAAGGAATGGTCTGACTTTACCCGGGCTTTCCACCAGCCTGCGTTACGCCGTAACGGCTTTCTGGCTGTGGCGGTTCGCAGGGAAAATGATCGCCTGGTTCCGGTTGGCGTTCGGGTCGAAAAGATTGCTGGCGACCGGATTATTGGAAAACGCGTGGAAAACCGACTAGTCGAAACCATCGACCGCCCCATGGAGATCTCCTTATCAAATGTGATCGACTGGCGATACATCGACACCTTGGAATGCGAAGGTGGAACACTTTACAGACTGCTGTTGTCGAGACAGATTCCGATGTTCCAGGGAAAGATAGAAGATCATCAGGCGTTCATCATTGAAAGGGAGGAGGAATATGACCGGGAATTTCGCCGATTGATGCGTGATATCGCCAACCTGCGATACAACGAAGTGGAACAATGCTTGGATCAACACCCAGAATGGGCTTCTCGCTGGATGAAAATGCCTTTCTTTTTTCACCAATTTCGGCAGAGAAAAGTCGCGTTGTACCCACAGACACCAGGCAGCTATGGAGCGGCCTTCGGTGATCGGAGAATGATGGAACTGTTGAACAGGCTTGGTGCATTGAACTATAAGTCAGAGACCGTGCTTGGCCCATTGTTTGCGGCCTGCCACGTTGGCAACGAGGAGACGACTCGTTACTTGTGCGAGCAGGGATATGACACAAACGCCCGCGATTTCGACGGTGTACCGCTGCTGCATTCTGTCCTGCAACAATTTGCCACTCCGCAAATTGTCGAGACATTGGTTCGATACGGCGCGAACCCTAACGATAAAGATACGCGTGATCAGAATGCGGCCTTTTTAGTCCTTGATCGGGACGTGGCGCGGGAACTGATTCGATCCGATGTTGACCTTGGGACCGTCAATAAAAATGGTGAAAGCTGTACCCAGAAACAGCTTAGATTCGGCAACCGTGATATCGCCAGATTGTTCATGGAACATGGTGCTCCACGGGTGAAAAATCCTTCACTGTACCCCAACGAATTCGATCTTAGCCGGGGTCGCAAAGTACTGGAAGATTACATGAGTAAACAGTCCGACGAAGCCTACCAGCGTTACAAGCATTTGACCGAAATGGATTACGGCCATGTCCTTCCCATCCCCTACATCGATCTTCAGCGACGGAACCAAACCAAGAACCGGAAAAGCAACTCATCAGACTGAAGGACAAAAGTGGACGCAGCTCATTGGCCAAAGTGGGTAGGGTGGGTCGCGCGAAGCGAAGACCCACCAATGGGATGACTCTTCTGTGGGGCCCGTTCATCGACCAGCTGGTGGCCAGCGAAGAGGTCGACAGCCTGACCGACCCGGGCGAAGTCGACTGGCCGGTCACCGATCACACCGGCACGATCCGGGACGTGGGCCGGCTGGACAACGTCAGCGGCGATTTTCTGATCGCCTCCCACCGGGTGTACAGCAGTTTCGGTCGGCTGACCGACGAATACGACCCGGCCATCGGCACCGCATCGGACGTCGATCTGGAGTACGGCTTCACGGCCCGCTTCACCGACCCATTGACGGGCATGACCCACCACCAGTTCCGCTGGTACGATCCCTGCGTTAGCCCAGTACTGGCGGACTCCGGCGGAACTCACGAGAATCCGCTTAGAGCGTTTCAAATTTAGGTGTAGCGGTATCCGCAGTGCTTGAAATAATTTCGGCACTCAGTTTCGGTGAATTGATCGAGTACTTGGCCGCAGAGATTCCAAAGCTCGTCGACGGTTCGTTTCACACCGTCGCGTATCAACTTTTTGAGTTTGGAAAACGCCAGCTCGATTGGGTTAAGGTCGGGAGAATAGGGTGGCAGGTATCTAAAGTTCTGCACCAGCGTTTTCAATCGCTTCTCGGACACCCTTTACTTTGTGACTTGAGAGATTGTCCATTACGACAATGTCCCCGGGTTTCAGGTGAGCCACCAAGTGCTGTTCAACCCAGGCGAGAAACAGTTCCCCATTGACCGGGCCGTCGATCGTCAGAGGTGCAATGAATCCTGTTGCTCTCAACGCGCCTACGAAGGTCGTTGTTTGCCAACGACCATTGGGAACTTTCTGGATAACTCGCGTACCGATTTCTGAACGACCATAGGTCCGCGTCATGTTGGTTTTGGCCCATGTTTCATCGATGAAAACGAAACGATCAGGATCGAATTGCTGCTGCGTTGATTGCCACTGATTTCGTTTTTCAACAACGTCTGGGCGATCTTGTTCTTCCGCAATCAACGTCTTTTTTTTCGAGTCAATCCGAGCTTGCGACATGCAGTACAAATCGTCATCAAACTTACCTTCTCTTGGTTCTCTTGCTCTAACGCGGATTGAAGTTCGTGCAAGTAGATATCCGGTTGAGCTTTAATTTTGTCTCGCAACCAGTCTGCCCATGAAAGCCATTCAGGCTTGCGAGCCGCAGCCGTCTTGGGCGCTACCTGGCCGGTTTCTCGGCGTTGCTGTTTGATGCGACGAACCCAAGACTCCGATACTTTGAAATGTAAAGCAACCGCTTTCGTGCCCTCACCACTATCACAATGTGCTAATACTTCGGCACGGAATTCTCGGCTGTATGGCTCCATAGCAGACCTCCATTTAGGTTGCTACCTAGCCTACGCAATTCGCCTCGATGGCGCTAGACCTGACCTGGAAACGCTCTAGTAACGCGATTGCCGTCGTTGGTGCTTATCGGGATGATGTCAACGGCGAAAATTCGGGTTCCGTGTATTTGTTTGATACTGTCACGGGCAACCAGCTTGCGAAGATTCTGCCCGATAACGGAACTACATTTCATCAATTCGTTCGGCGAGTTGCGATCGACGGTAACACCGTGGTCGTTGGGCGAGACAATAGTGATGACGATCGGGACCCTGGCTCGGATTATTTGTTCGACATCACCGGTTGCATTATCGTTTTCGGCGAAGTTAACGGCGACGACACGGTCAGCCTGCTGGATGTCGATCCGTTCGTGGATCTGTTCTCAGGTTGGTAATGGAACGGGCTGGCTGATGCCCCGTCAGGGACTGACGGGGCCACGTTGGACAGCAGGAATGGCGGAAGCAGGTAGGCATCTGCTGCAGGTCACTGCATCTGTTCCCGTTCCTCGTCCGTGAATTCGTTTACGACCTGTTTGCCCTGCTTCGTGTGCCCGCGCATGCGACTGACCTTGGAGGCCGTGCCCCCCCAAGCCATCGCCACCTTTGATTTGGCAAAATTGGCCGCCGCATGATCGGCCATGCCCATTTGATGGGCCTCGGCGAACGCGTCCTGATCCGCACCCAGAAACGTAAAGTGCCAACTGTATTTGTCCTGCTGGTCCTGGATCATCCGCCGGATCTCATTCCGCGTGAATTCCCGGCTGGAGTTTTCCAGGCCGTCGGTCATGATGACAAACACCACCAACCCGGGACGATCCTGCTCATCCATGGCCGCCAGCCGGGCACCCGTTTCATTGATGGCTCGGCCGACCGCGTCCAACAGTGCGGTCATGCCGCGGGGGACCAGCTGATACTCGGGCACTTCCCGGATCGGAATTCCCTGGTGGACAAATTCATATTCGGTGTCGAACTGAACCAGCGTCAAATACGCTTCGCCCGGCTGTTGAGCCTGCTGCTCGACAAACGCGTTAACGCCACCCTGGGCGTCTGCCTGGATGTCCTGCATTGAACCACTGCGGTCGACAACCAGAGTAATATCGGTAAGGTCGGATCTCATGACGGTTTTCCTTTATTAGGAAGAGACGAGGAAAAGAAGAGACAAGCCACGGAAGCAATATGCGGACTTGCGCTTACCAGTTATGACGCAATTGACCCCGTTCAGGTTCGCGCCTGATGCCATTTCGATGGTGAGTTAGTTGGGGTGAGAAAGGGGACGCAGCTCATTGGACTGAACCGATTCAGTGGAGCGCTGGCGAAAATCAAGGCGGCTGTTGTGAGATGTGTTTTTGGGCCAAAACCGGGAGTTAATCACGTTCAAAAGGCAAAATTCGGAGCCAGGACATCACGCGAACGTTTCTTGCATAAGCGATCGGTGCGGAGTTCTACAAGAAGGTGAAGGATTGCGTTTACAAGAGTCGCCAAGTGATTGACGCAGTCGCAAAGTTGCGAGTACGCTGCTGGAACAATCGGTCCTTGTCTATGTGAGGTGTCTGTCATGGCTGGTGGCGACTCCGAAGGTCTATCATCTGGTCCTGTCACCCAAGCCGAACGAATCGACTCGATTGACGTCCTCCGGGGCTTTGCCGTCCTGGGTATTCTGGTGATCAATGTCCAGTCCTTTGCGATGATCGGGGCGGCTTATTTGAACCCGACAGCAGCCGGAGATCTCAGCGGTGCCGGTTACTTCGTCTGGCTGGTGAGTCACCTGTTCTTCGAACACAAAATGATGCCCATCTTTGCCATGCTCTTTGGAGCGGGCATCGTGTTAATGTCAAGTCGTCGGGAGGAGAAGGGGCTTCGAGCAGCGGGTCTTTACTATCGGCGGATGTTCGTTCTGCTTGTATTTGGCTTACTTCACGCTTACCTGATCTGGCATGGCGATATCCTCTACACGTATGCGCTCTGCGGGTCGATCGTCTTTCTCTTTCGCCGCTGGTCGCCCAAGGTGTTGATGCCGATGGGATTGGTTGTGTACTGTGTTGCGGCAGGAAGTTCCTTGTTATTTCATCAGACGATGACTTACTGGCCGCCCGAACAGCTTGACGAGCTGGCAGAGTGGTGGGCCCCAGGTGAAGAGCAGGCCGCGGACGAGATTGCGGCTTATCAGGGGAATTGGTTTCGGCAGCTCGACCACCGTGTGCCAACCTCTTTCTTTATGCAAACGTTTCTGTTCTTGACTCATTTCGCCTGGGACTCGTCAGGCCTGATGTTGATTGGGATGGCTTTTTACAAGCTCGGCGTGTTCAGCGCGAAGCGATCGGCAGGATTCTATGTCTCACTCATTGTGGCCGGCCTGTTGATCGGCCTTCCTGTCATCATCTTTGGCGTCGCACGCAACTTCGCGGCCGATTGGGATATCCGGGCTTGTTTTTTCATCGGCGCAATACCGAATTACTTCGGGAGTTTATTCGTCAGCCTGGCCTGGGTCGGACTGATCATGTTGATCTGCAAGTATGACAAGCGGCCACGGCTGACGGGTGCCTTGGCGGCGGTGGGACGTATGGCGTTGACGAACTACCTGATGCAGTCACTCATCTGCACGACGGTCTTTTACGGGCATGGATTGGGCCTGTTCGGACAGGTCGACCGACTCGGCCAGTTGGGCGTGGTGCTTGGCGTCTGGGCCTTCCAACTGGCTATTTCACCTTTGTGGCTGCGTTGTTTCCGGTTTGGTCCCGCGGAATGGCTCTGGCGTTCATTGAGCTATCTCGAGATTCAGCCACTGCGGAAGCCAGCGGATTGAATCATCAACGCATGCTTTCCGGAGACAATGCGGAGAGGGAAAGCGGGGACAAAAGGGGACGGGAAAAGGGGACGCAGGTCATTAGACAGGTCGATCCAATGTGCGGTTTGCTCGGCCGTCCGAAATGGATTCGGCAGCAGGTGCATACGGTGGCCGCCGACGCATTGAAATTCGAGTCGCGTCAGACAGGAAAATGTTCTTTCGCTGAATTTTTTCTGTAAGTTATGGACTGGAAACGCCACTAAACAATCAAAGTGACGAGACAGGACCATTGCCATTTCAGCTCCGATCACGAAATCCGCAGACCTTGGCGTGCAGAAACCGGCGATCACGGAAAGAACGGCCACCAGCCGCCCGCCTTACGATGTCCGGCGGTTAAGGTCGGGCGATGCTGGGGAATTCGACAAACTGGTTGCCTGGGAGTCGCCGCGGATCCATCGATTGGTCGTACGATTGCTGGGGTGGAATGACCGGGAGGATATTACCCAAGAGGTTTTCATCGCGGCCTGGCAGTCCCTGCACCGGTTTCGCGGCGATTCGCAGATCTCGACCTGGCTGTATTCCATCGCCATCAGGTTGTGTCGAAATCACCGACGCCGGGTCAGACTGCGAGAACGAGTTTCGGATCTGACTCGCTACCTGCTGGCCAGGCCAGATCGGACTGAATCGGCAAGTTCCTTTGATGAGATCGAACAAATCCAATGGGCAATCAACCGTTTATCGCACCAGGACCGGGAATCGATCGTCCTCTGCTGCCTGGAAGAAAATTCGCTTCCCGAAGTCGCCGCCATGCTGAATCAGAACAGGAATACGATCGAAGTTCGGCTTCACCGCGCCCGTAACCATTTGAAACAGATTTTGGCAGACATTGAAAATGACTGAACATGAACCTTTATTGACCCGACAGATCGAGATTGCCGATGCGCATTTCCGCACGGACAACAAGGAGTATCAGGGGTCCCGGATTCGCGAAATGGCCAATCTTAGACGTATTCGTCGACGTCGGCGGCGCACCGCAGGTGCAACGGCGGTCGGCTTGACGATGTTGGCCCTGGTGGCGGTACAAACGGGAACCCGCCCCGATTCGCCGATCCTTGCCAGGCCAACCGCTGACGTCTTCAACGCAGGCCAGTCTGGAAGCAATGAGCATGACCCGGATTTCGCGTCGGCCCGGGCACAGCTGAACCAACTGAAACGACAAGCCAGCATCTTGCAGAAGAAACTTGACTTGCTGGAAACCGAACGGGTTGTCCTGCGAATGGAAAGAAGACTCGCATTTCAAATCGACTTTCCCGATTTGCTGGAAACCATTTCGGCTCGGAATTATGCCGCACAGCAGTTCCTGTCTTCCATCGATCCGTCTTCTCAAACCGAAGGTCAGATCGTGCGGCTGCAGGATGTCGTCGCTTATTTTCCTGGAACGATCGCCGCCCAAAAAGCCGCCGGACGTTTGCAATAATCAGAACGGTACTGGAGACTGAAATGAAAAGCATACTCGATTCAAGTTGGCTGACCCTGTTGGTCCTGATCTTTCCGACGGTCACGGCGGCTCAGCTGGATAGCATTGAAGCTATCGAAAATTACGGGTTCTGGGTCAACGAATTGAAGGATGGTGCCGAGGCGCCGGGAATTCAATCGCTGCGTTGGCGAACGCGGGCGATCGAAATCGAATCCAGGATGATCAACCAGAAAATTGCTGAACTGAAGCAGAACTATCATCAAAGCGCACAGAAACAACAGGAAGTCGAACATCTTCTGTTCGAAAACAGGGTTGGCGATAGCCTGCCAGCGAAGGTTCAGGAACTCGATGCGAAATCCATGCAATTGCAGAGTGAACTGGCTGCTCTCGCCGCCGAAACCGAATCGTTGAAACGCCGCTTCGAGTTTGAATTGCAGGCTGAAGAAAAGGAAAAGTTGTTGGCGGGAAAACAGGCGAACATCCTGCAGGACATGATGCAACTGAAACGCAAGGAATTGGAAAAAACTGCCAAGATGGTGGAATCCGGAACTGTGCCTACTTACGCGACCGCGGAGATCGCCAAGGAATTGAAGGAAATCGAACTGCGGATCATCGATAACTCCTCACAAGCCAACCGGCAGGCATTCATTGCTGAGGAAATCCAGTCGAAAATCGCCGCGACGGAATTCAAGACAAGCGTGCTGAAAAAACAGCTGCAGGCGATCGAGGAACATCGCCAGGCGGTCGCGGCCAGTCGTGAAATCGTGAAATCTTTGCCACGTTTGAAATTCGAACAGGAACTGACTTTGAGGATGATCGAGAAGAGTAGTTTGCGTGTCCTGGATCTGGAGTTGCAGTCCATCAAGTACCAGGCCATGTTGCGGATGGTGGAAGACCAGTTGAAACAGGCCAACGACTCCGCCCAGGACGACTGACTGCCGGAGTCCGAATCACCGAACAGGAGTCCCGATCGCCGTCAGATGTTCCTTTGAACCGGAATCGCGATCAGTCGTAGAGCCGATTCAAGTCTTCAAAAAATCCCGGGTACGTCTTCACCGTACACTCAGGATTGGTGATCACGACGCCCGGTTGCCGCAGACCGACCAGCGACAGAGCCATGGCCATGCGGTGATCGTCATAGGTTTCGATGACGGCACCCTGCAATTCACCCGGAATGATGGTCAAACCGTCGTCGTGCTCGTTTATCTGGACACCGAACTTTCGCAGTTCGATGGCCAGATTCCCGATGCGGTCGGTTTCCTTGATACGGTTGTGGGCCACACCGCGAATCCGCGTGGGCCCTGACACGAACAGGGCCACCGCAGCGAGTGTCTGAACCGTATCGCTGATATCCGACATGTCGACGTCGATTCCCTGTTTGGCGCGGCCCGAAACGGTAATCCGATCCGGTTCGTAAACGACGTCGCAACCCATCCGTTCCAGGCATTCGACAAAATGCCAATCGCCCTGCAGCGAATCGCGGTTCAGCCCGGTCACCGTCGCGCTGCCACCACAGATGGCGGCGGCCCCCCAAAAATAGCTGGCGGCTGTCGCGTCCGGTTCGATTTGGAACTCGCAGCCGGCATAGTGTTGCCCAGCGTCCACGGTTAATCGGACCGGGTCGCGGTCCAATTCCAGTTTGGCGGTGACACCAAACTGCTGCATCACATCGCGGGTCATTTCGACGTAAGGCACCGAAACCAATGGCCCCGTCAGTTCGACCTGCAGTCCCCGGTTCGCCAAAGGTGCAGCCATTAACAGGCCGCTCAGGTATTGACTGGACAGCGAACCCGAAATTGAAGCTGTTCCGCCACTTGCAGCTGTCCCGCGGATGTTCACGGGAGGACACGAACCTGCCGATTCCGCTTCTGCCGTGGCCCCCACTTGCTTCAGAGCCTCGATGAGGGGGCCGATTGGACGCTGACGCATCCGCGCCGTGCCATCCAGTCGATATTGCCCTCCCTGAAGGCCCAACACGGCCGTCAAAAATCGAATGGTGGTACCACTATTGCGGACCTGCAGTGATGCGGTACGCACCGGAAAGGGCCCATTCACGCCATCGACCTGCAACCGATGCGGGCCTTGTCCGTTGAGCGTTACGCCCAGTTCGGTCAGGCAATCGGACATCACGCGAGTATCCTCGCTGTCCAACACCCCATCCAGCAGGGACGTGCCGTGCGCCAGGCTGGCGCAAAGAAGCGCCCGATTCGTAATGCTCTTGGAACCGGGCGTTTGGATGGTCAGATGAATCGGCCCGTTTAACGGCCGAATGGCCAGAGATTTTTCAGGTGGCGGGTCCACGGCTGTCCATTATCTTCCAGATTGACTTATCACTGCGGATGAACATCGCCCCATCACTGATGGCAGGCGAGCCCAGCATCACTTCGTCGCCAAAATCGTGTTTGTGGACCACTTCCAGTTCGTCTCCCAGTTTAACGACGTAGCCGGTTCCATCCTGGGAAAACATGTACATATGATCGCCGGCAATGACTGGCGTCGACCAGTAATTTCCTCCCACCCGCAACTTGGACAGCGGCTCACCCGTCTCAGCATTGAAACTGGCTATGACGCCCCGGTTCATGGTGTACAGTCGGTCATCCTGAATCACGGAACTGGATGTGCTCAACCTGACCTGTTCGGAACTCCACAATTCCCGAGTCTCGCCACTCTCCAGCGAGAAAGCGGTCGTGCCATTGATCGGCGCGAACAGAACACCACCAGTAACCGCGGGTGACGGAATCACGTTGCCTTGACCCTCAAACTCCTTGACCAATTCACCCGACTTCAGATCGATCAAGGACAGGCGATCGGCCGATTGCACGGCCACCTGCGTTGAACCGTCTGACGCCTTGAACAGGAGGGGCGATGTCCAGGACGCGGACTTTTGGCGTTCGTTCATCCAGATCGTTTTTCCGGTGGCAACATCCAGCCCCATGGCGAACGCTTCGCCCTGGCTTTCCACCACCACGACCACGACCCCATCCTGGACAACCGGAGAAGCCGACATGCCGACGTCGTTTCCGGCTTTGGGGTAATCAAATCCAAGTCCCCGGTACCAGATCAGATTCCCATCCATGTCGGTGCAGGCCAGATCGTTGGAGGAGAAGAACGAAAAAACGTAACGGCCATCGGAAGCTGGCGTGGGGGCTGCGTTGGCACTGAGGGGGTGACATAACGTGCGGCCGGTCGCCCAATACTTCTGTGTCCAGAGAATTTCTCCGGTAACGGCGTTCAGGCAAACCGTATACAGCTGTTCCTGATTCACCCCGCCACTACAGGTGACGAACACCCGGTCGCCCACAACGATGGGACTGGAGGCACCCTTGGCCGGCAGATCCGTTTTCCAGGCAATGTTTTTCTGATCATCAAATTCGACGGGGATTCTGTCCTCCGCCGTGCCGGTACCTCCCGGACCGCGAAACTGCGGCCAGTCATCTCCCTGCACCACCGGCAGCAACAGGAAACTGGCGACGACGACAAGCACTCGAATGATCATGGTAATTCTCGGCAAATAAATGACTTGTTGATTGAGATTGAAAATGAAAAGATCCCGATCGACGAAGGTTCGATAATTCCAACGCCTGCCGCGAGCGTGGCAACCACTCATGAACCGCCGGAATCATCTTCTTCTTCCTTCGCGACGGACAACGGCTTGCCCGTCTGATCACAAACCCGCAATTGAAACTTCCAGTCCTGAGCCCAGGGCTGAGTCTGTTCATTCTGACAGACCTTGACGAGGATCAGATTCTCACCCTTCTTCAGCTCTGTTTGAGCAACGAACTTGTCCGGCGAGATGCCGTTATGGTAAATCTCGTTGGACATCACCGGCTGCCCATTGACCCATACCTTGTGGGCGTTACTGCTACCGATCCGTATATCGGCCGTCTGTTCGGCATCGCTGTCGTAGGTTGCGTAGGCGTAGGCGATTACGCCCTTGTCCTTCCCAATGACCCGGTTCAGATCAACCAGCCCCGTGGGATCCAGGGTGTTGTGTGGATTCCATGCGGCTGGTTCCTGGGCGTCGTCATAGCTTGCGGCAGTGTCAATCGCCTCCAGATTTTTCTCCGGTCCATAAACGACATCGAAGCCAGCTTCATCCTTGTTGTCAAAGTTGCCAACGATCAACCAGTTATTGATGAAGCCGAGTTGTTTCTGCAAGTCAATCGCGATCCCTGCTTCGTCCAAACGCTCCGCGATCTTGATGATCTGGTCCACGTCCCGTGCTTTTTCCAGAGCGAATCCCAGCATCCCGATCGCCTGCTGCGGCTCGGCCTGCTCTGATTCTTCCATCAGTTTGGCGATCGCCTTGTATCGCAGTGGCAGGCTGGGATCATCGATCAGCGTTGGAATCAACTGGTCGCGCAAGTCGTCGTCGTTCTCGGTCAGCAGTTCAAACGCCAGCAACCGACCGAGGTCCGCTCTTTGGCGGTCATCAAAATAGGCTCGAATTTCCGCGCGGGGTAATGCCGCGCCATCGCCGGCAATCCGGACCACCGCGCTTCTCAGCCAGTTGACTACCAGCTGGTTGGTGTCGTCCATTCCTTCCAGAATGACCGGAATCTGATCCGCCGATGCCGCATTCAGAACCCGCATGGCACGAACGGCTTCGTCGTGCCCTTGGCCGTGCGCTGCCACCTGCCGAACCGCCGTGACCGCCTCGGCCACCTGCTCGTCGGTGGCAGTTTCGGTTGCGACGACAGAACCGGCGTCCAGAACGATCAGCACCCACCCGATCAACATGCAAATTGGTTGGCAGTATTTCATTGCGACCTCGTCATCGTAGATTTGGTTGTCGTCCGTGGGACTGATTCTATACGATCCCAACGGTCGACGGAAATGGATGGTCGATTTGCGTCCCCTAATGGGGGCCTCTATACTTTGCTGTCGTTCGAATGCCAAACCTATTGATCGGGAAGCCGCCATGTTTCATCCCCTCCATCGACGTCAATTCATGTCCGTCTCGACGGCCGCGACCTTGGCTGCGCTGACACCGCGATTTTCACCGGAATCGTCACAAGCAGAGGATGGGAAACAACCATGGTTTCAGATTTCGTTGGCCGAATGGTCGCTGAATCGATCCATCGCGGGCAATAAGCTGACCAACCTGGATTTTCCCGCTGTGGCCAAGAAAGAATTTGGGATCGACGCGATCGAGTACGTTAATCAGTTCTTCAAAAACGAAGTCAACGACCCAAAATACATGGAAGAACTGAAAAAACGCTGCCAGGATGCCGGCGTGAAATCGCTGCTGATCATGGTCGATGGCGAGGGCCAGTTGGGCAACCCGGATGAAGGCAAGCGGATGCAGGCTGTGGAAAATCACCGGCGGTGGCTGGAAGCCGCCAAGTTTCTGGGATGCCATAGCATTCGGGTTAACGCCGCTTCCCAGGGAGGCTATGAGGAGCAAATCAAGCTGGCCGCCGACGGATTGGCACGACTGTCAGAGATTGGCCAGAGCTATGGCCTGAATGTGATCGTGGAAAATCACGGGGGCCTGTCTTCCAACGGCGAATGGCTGGCCCGTGTGATACAAACGGTCGACCAGAAGAACTGCGGGACCTTGCCGGATTTCGGCAATTTTCAGATCAAGGATGGCCAGTCCTATGACCGCTACCGGGGGGTGAAAGAATTGATGCCCTTTGCCAAAGCGGTCAGCGCCAAGAGCCATGACTTTGATGCCGAGGGAAATGAGACCCGGACGGATTACCCGCGGATGCTGAAAATCGTCAAAGATGCCGGCTACCGCGGCTACATTGGCATTGAGTACGAGGGTTCTGGGAAAAGCGAAATCAATGGCATTCGAGCCACCCGTGATCTGCTGATGCGGTGCCGCGAACAACTGGCGTGATCCAAGGCCAGTGAAGACTTTCCATCTTGCCCAACCAACGCGAGATCGCGCCGTGCGCACGCAAAAGTCTATTTTCTTGAGCGAATCCCGGTTTTTTGTCCAACTTTCACCAAAAGGACACTTGGACATTGGGACCCAAGCTGCTGCCCAATTCTTGTGCAGCTCGAGGCTGCGCAAAAATTAAGCGTCGATGCTGCGGTTATTTGCAATTTGGCAGAATCGACGTAAGTGCTTGCAGAACGTTGATATGACAGACCCGATTTGACTGCAGCCGAAAATGACTGCGAAACGATAAATGATGCCTTTTCCGCAGAAGCCTGGAGTGGGCGGGAAAAGGCGAACGTGTCAAATCGAAAGGAGTCTTCAATGAACGATGCCATGGTCCAAACGCAGGAAGGTTTTTCCAGCCGCTGCCAGAAAGTGCTACAAGTCGCCCGCGAACTGTTTCAGAGCAAGCCGGATTGGGTAACCTTCTTCCGTGAAACGCTGGGAGTCAGCGGTGCGGCTCGAAGCGTTTTCCCAAGACAGCAGGATTACGTGGCCTTCGAAAAATCTCGAGAGTATACCGAGATTCAGAATATGGTGCTGGCGCTACGCAATCGGAAAATCCCCGGAAGTAGCGGGAATGAGCCCACTCGGGTGATTACCGTACGTTTGCCGGAGAGTCTGCACGAAGCGTTGAAAGCGGAAGCCAGCGACCACAATACCAGCATGAACAAGCTGTGTATCTCGAAGCTTCTGCAGGTGTTAGTAGACAACGGGCAGATTTCTGCCAAGTCCATTCCACCACGGATGCTTCAGCAGCCCGCCGCCATGCGTCCGCCGCAGAGTAGCCAGCCGGCAGTCAATCAGATCCCGGCTCCCAACCTGAACTCAACGCCCTCCACCCCCAGTTTTCGTTCTACATTTAACCAGTCCCAACCCCAAGCGAGCCAGCCGAGTATGCCTCCGCGCAAATTTGGACAGTAAATGCTGCAAGTGGAATCGCGACTTGCCATGAGGCTGGGATCATGCAGACCCTTGATCCCAGCCTGTTGGCTATCTCCTGGTGCCGCGTGATCGTCGCTGCGCCAAAGCGGCAACGAACCGTAGATCCGGCGGTGTCCCCCCTCGTATCCCGCTTTTCAAGCTTTTCCATTCAATCGCAATTTTCCAGATGGCGCTGCCGTCTGGCACGTGGGACTCGTAAGTTCTGCAGGTTGTTCTGTGCCCGTCAGGTTGCATCCAACTCCGTGTGAGGATCTGGCCACTTTCGGGAGGCGAATCGGTAAGCCACTGCCTGGCTGATTGCAAGCTGCTGATAACGACTCAAGACGATCGCCAAGCCGATACGATGTTTCTGCTGCCATTGAAACCGCTGGCAGGCGGAGGATTGAACGATATCCGCCATCGAAAACCGCCTTTTCACCGCGATCCGTATTCCCTATCTTCCGCGCCGTAGAAAGTGCCAGCGACGCGAGGCAATTTATGCGGCTCCACAATCGAATACCACCGGTAAGATATGTCACCATGTTTCCCGGACGGTGCGGCTCAACCTATTTGACCGATCATCTGGGTGACCATCCGAACGTGGTTGCCAATTATGAAATACTGAGTCAGTATCCGGACTCGTGGGCTCAGCAGAAGTCCTTTCTGGACGAGATGATTCAGACCAGACGCAATCCTCAGGTGATGGCCATCGGTTTGAAGACGAAACTAAGGCACCTTCGGAGTTGGACCGCCTTCGCGGAATATTTGCACCAAAATCGATTCCGGGTCATCCACCTGACTCGTGCGAATCAGCTTAAGATGGTCGTTTCCATTGTGCGGGCCGAGATGTTGCGAAAACGGTTTGGCACATCCAATCTGATCCGCCATGACCAGCAACCGATAGAAGCCACAGCCATTCCCATTCCAGCTTTCTCCAAAGCCAGACGGCGATTGAAACATCAGTTGCGTCTGCAGCGTTTTGTTGACCAACTTGATCTTCCCAAATTGAAACTGACCTACGAAGATCTGTTACGTGATGAAGAATCCGTCCTGCGCATGGTATGGGATTTTCTGAATGTCCGGCCCCTCAAGACAAGCGGTCGCACGCGTAAGAACACGCCTCAGGATATCCGTCGAGTCGTCACCAATCTGGACGAAATCCTGGATCATTTTCCTGACATGGCGTGCTACGCCGATCAGTGTTGATCAGTATTGAAAAGAATCCGCACTCGGCCGCAGTCCGTTTGAACCGATTGATGGGCATGGCGCGGCAGTAGCACTACCGCACCGCAGTGGCAATCCACTCCGACATATCTGATGCCGCTTTCTATCTCGACAATTCAAACTAAAATCGGTAAAGCAGAATGGTCGGTCAAGATTTGGCGTGAGCGTGCCATCCCAAACGCAACGAAACTAAATGGCTGTTTTTTGGCACGCACATTTGAATGTTGCCGTCGTTGTTGTTCACCAAGTATTTAGCTTGTCGCGATTAAACTGAAGCGAATCGCCTCCCAGATTGCCGCCAGGTCCATGAAACGAATCCCTCCGATTCGCTACGTTAACTTGTTTCCGGGTCGAACCGGTTCGACCTACCTGATCAGTCACATGCAATCACACCCGCAGGTGGTTGCCCGTTACGAAATCCTCGGACGCAAGAATATCGACTGGCAGCAACAGCTGGAATGCCTTGATGATCTGTTTCGACAGAAGCGGGCACCCGTTATCAACGCGGTGGGCTTCAAGACAAAGATGCACGCCGTCCATAATCTGCCGGCCTTCACGGACTATCTGCATGAACATGGTTTTCGAATCATTCACCAGGTCCGGTCGAACGACCTGAAATTGATCATTTCGGTGGTGCGTGCCAAAATTCTACGAAACAACCAGGGCACATCCAATTTGTTCGAGCCGAATCAAAAACCCGTTGGTCCGATGGAAATTCCGGAACCGCTTTTTGCCCGAGCCAAGAAGCGGTTGAATGTCTCGCGAAGTCTGCAGGAGTATATCGACACGCTCAACCTGCCCAAGCTTGTCGTTCGATACGAAGAGCTGCTGGAAAACGAACAACGGGTGTTGAATCAGGTCTGGGATTTTCTGGAAGTGGGGCGGGTTTCGACCCGCGGTCAGACGCGCAAGAATACACCTGAGGATATCCGTCAGGCCGTTACCAATCTGGACGAAATACTGGCCCACCACCCCGAGATGATTCCCTTCGTGGACCAGACCTGAAGCGTTGCTTCTACAAGGGGGCGGGCAGATCACGTCGGCGAAAAACCGTTAGTCCCGTCAGGAAAAAGATCGAGGACAGAAAAATGAGAATGGCGTTCATTCCCAGCGGCCCCAGCCCTTCGATCACGTTCTCCTGGTCGTAACGCAGAAAGCGGAAAGCCTGGTCCGGTTGCGAATCGACGACTTCGATGGACAACGCCGGTTCGTAGAGGGATAAGAACGTCAGGAACTGCAGCCACTGGAATTTCTCGGACGCCATTGCCGCTACCTTGATCAGTGCGGCGGCCACAAAAATCCCCACCACGATCCCCAGCGTTCGCCACCGGAATCGGTCCCAGGATGAAAACATCATCGCGTAGCAGATCAGGAACAGGCCGAAGCAGAACAAATTGGCCAAACCGGGAATAAACTGGCTCGGTCGGACTCGTTCGATCATGGGGACGGTCTCAGTCGTCGGCCCGAAAAAAGTAATCGGTACCCGGTAGCCTGTCAATGGAATTCGGAACTCCGGATACGTTGATTCCTGTAGCATCGTGGTGTTCACCGCCAGCGTCATGGCGAGCCAGATCAACAGCACCAATCCGGCCAATCCCGCTACCGTCAAGACACCATGTTGGGCGAACAGCCTGCCACGACTGACGGGCTGGGACAGCAGCATCTCCATCGTGCCTCGATTCAATTCACCGCTGACCACATCGGATCCACGGACGATGGTCCAAATGCCAATCAACAGCATCACCATGGGCTCATCCAAGGTCAGCGAAGCGCGACCGAGGTAGGAAATCAGCCAATCAAATTCCACCGGCGAAAACCGCCGCCAATCCTGCGGCAATAATTCGAGAATCTGACGGAACCGCGACGTATCAATTTCACTTACAATCCAGACGCGAAACCAGGCAAACGCAAATAGCGTGGCGGCAATCGCCGCCCAAAGTACCACGGATTCCCGGACGAATTTCTTGGCGAGGGCAATGTTCACTTCGGTTCAGGTACTTTCGCGATGAAATTGGTCGTAGATTGATCTCAGATCAAACGGCCGAATCTGGACCTGATTCACCGGGCAGGAAGACAGCCACCGCAACACGGCCGATAATTCCATGGCGTTGTCGGCCATCATTTTGAGCGGCTGGTCTGACCGCTTGAGATGGCGGATTTCCGCTGGCATGGTCGGCAACGGTCCGTCCATCTGAGCGATGATCTGGTGCTGTTCGTCCAGGTGCCGCAGGTTCTGTTCGTGAACCAGTCGCCCGGACCGCAAAATGAAAACCCGATCGCATACGTCGACAATCTCACTCAGCACGTGAGATGAAAAGATCACCGTACGGCCGTGGGACTTGGCTTCGCCAACAAGATCCAAGACCTCGTGCCGGACGGAAGGATCCAGATTCGCCGTCGGCTCATCCAGTATCAACACCGGAGTATCCAGTGCCAAAACGACGGCCAGGGCCAGCTTTTGCCGCATGCCGGTCGACATGAATGCCACCCAACGCGACAGATCAAGCTCCAGCTGCCGTGCGATGGTGGTTGCCTGATCCAAGGTTGACTTGCCGCGAATCGAACCGAAAAAATCCAAGACGTCACGACCTCGCATGGTTCGAAACAGCCGAGCATCCCCCGGAAGGTAGGCCACATGTTTCTGAACTTCCACACTCTGCGTCAGGCAGTCCGCGTTCATGATTCTGGCGGAACCGGCAGTAGGTTTAAGGAAGCCCAGCAGCAACCGGACCAGCGTGCTCTTGCCCGATCCATTGGGGCCCAACAACCCGATCACCTGTCCACGTTCGATCTGGCAGCTGAAATCCGTCAGGGCTTTGACCGACCGATAATGCTTGGTCAGTCCCACCGTTTGAATGATGGCTTGGGATTGCCCCGCGACGGCAGAATGCACCGGACCTGTCGCCAATTCGGTCACCTCAGTGGTTCCTTGCCCATCAATCGACGCAGCAGTCCGATTTGGCCTGCGTGTAACATCTCGTGATGTCCCGCAAACAGTAGCGCTCCATAACGGGTTGCATACGCGGCATAGGGCGGATCGAGGGGTTCATCCAGTTGATCGCCGTCAAAACCGTCGATTTCCTGGAGCATCTGTTCGTTGACCCGGTGTAATATTGCCAGGATCTCGTCCGGAGACGCATACAGACTACGGTCCGGGTCGGGGGTAGTGCCCTTCATCAATCGTTTGCGGATCCGGCCGGGGAGCAGTTCACCATCAATGGCCGCGCGGCCCCGCTGGCGAAAAAGCGTCAAGCCGTATTGGGCCATGGCGACGTGACCGACCTGCCAGGCGATATGCGTCGGGCCATCGTCGGGCATCCAGAACCAATCATCCTCGGACAGTCCTTCCAGAAGGCCCAGCAGGTATTCACGTGCGGAGCGGATCTGTCGCTTGGCGATATCCAGTCTTTGAGAAACAGCCATCCTTCAATCCACCAGCTCGAAAATCGCCTCGATCTCAACCATCGCACCCAGCGGAAGCGAATTCGTTCCGACGGCGCTGCGTACCCCAATCCCATACTCGTCGCCAAAAATATCTTGCATCAATTCGCTGCAGCCATTCAGAACCTGGGGATGCGATGTGAAGTCTGCCGTACAATTCACCAGACCAAATATCTTGACCACGCGTCGGATCCGGTCGCAGCTGCCAAGCACGTGTTTCGCGGTCGAAAGAATCGCCAGCCCGGACTGACGCGCTGCGTGAAAGCCGGCCTGTACGTCGGCGTTCCGGCCGATGCAGCCGGTGATCAACTGGCCGTCCGGAAGCAGGGGCAGGTGGCCAGAAGTGTAGAGCAGATTGCCCACCAAAATCGCCGGCCGATATACGCCCACGGCTTCCGCCGGCGGCGGCATCGTCGATTGTAATGGCTCCAGTTTCTGGTCAGCACTCATTCCATCGCCTCTCGATTTCCTGTCTCGATTTCCTGACGGATTCCATTCGGTGCCCTTCATTATCGTGAACCATGGTCAAATGCAAAGGCGGTAGCCTTTCGCAAGCCAACTCGCACCTCAAGCAAGGGGCTTCTCAATAACTGCCGGTTGAATTTTTACGACTCAACCAGCGTACTCATTCGGTCACAGAAGGCATCCAGCAGCTCGGTCACCTGCTGGTTGGTCAACACCCTGGGGTCAGCGTGCAGGGACAGGCGATAGCGGTTCAGATGTTTCAGGAATGTGAAATTGGCCGGTGTCCGATGACGGATCGGACCGGCCATATCAATGGTCTTCAACAACAGATTGCCAACCCGGATGTCGTTGTTTTCCATGGGCAGTCCCAGTCGTCCAAACGGTTCCGACAAGTTGGCAAAAATAATGGTGCCGCGACACTTGTCGCTTCTCGCGGCCCGCTGCAGTCGCCCTGGAACCAACGACATGCTCCTCATCGCCAGCAGAAACAACTTGCTCAAGTGCCACTTGCGAATGATGCCAATCTCTCGATCGATGGCTTGCAGGTAGTCAATTCTACCAAAGTCGGCCGGTCTTCGGTCGATTTGGACGACGGTGGCTCGATTGGTCGAAGTCATTCGCCGATCGGCAAAGGTTCGCAAGCTCATTGGCAGAATCACTCGCAACCAACGGCGATGATTTTCAATTGAAATGGGCGACTGGTCGTGAAGCGTCCTGAACAACTCCGCCACGAAAATCGAATTGACGGTTACGCCGGCGGCCTGAGCCCGAAGCTTCAACTTGCGGCTGACGGCGGGAGCGATCCAGCGACTGATGATCAATGGCTGGGTCTGGTAATTCCAATCCGACAGGCCCTGAACATTCGCGCCCAACTGAATCGGTTGTCTGCCGACAAACTTGGCGGCTCCGTAAATGCCCAACGGCTGTTTCCACAGTTGCCCCAAATATTGCCGCGACAACAGATCCAGTTGGCTTCGTTTCAACAGCAGTTTCGGATCGAGTGCTTTCAATCCCTTTTGCGGTTCATCACAATGGACCAGGTTGTGGTAAAATCGCATCCAGTCGCCGATAAACTGCGTGCCACCTGCTCCATCGCACAATACGTGTTGGGTGAAAAAACTGATCTCGGTTTGACCATCGGAAACTCGCGACAAGGGTCGACCACCCGGTTGTTGGAAACGATCAAACGGGCACATGACTGGCGCCCGGACAACGGCTCCTGCCATTCGATATCCTCGTATCGCCCGGGCGCCCAGGCCCATCGAAGATCTTCGCCGGCTCCCTCTATGCGGCACTGCCATAGCGGATGTCGTTGGACCGTCAGTTGAAATGCCCGATCCGCGGCAACGGGATCGATGATACCTTGAAAACGCAAACGGCAGAGGATGATGTTCAGAAATCGACTGGAATGATCGAACAGATGGAATTTTTCCATGCTGTTCAGCGGCAGCGGGAATAGAGCTTGTGGATCGTTTTCGTTAACGGCTGCCATGGGCGATGCGTCGGGGAACAATCAGTTGATTTCCGCGCACAATGAATCGACATACGAGTTCAACAACGCCCGCGTATCCGTTTCCGAAAACTGATTCGGATCACAGCGGAGACAGATTTTCAATCGTCGACGGTAGGTGAAGATAGAGATCGTCGCGTTAGTGCCGGGTCGCAGCGGCGGGACACCGGCAACGTCGTCAAGCAGCAGGTTGCCACACCGGACCAGACCGTTTTCCCGGGGGAATTTTGCATGAAACTGTTTGGTCGGATCGCCGGTATTGGAAAGTATCGCCGCCGCGCGACAACGGACCATGCTGATGGCGGGTTTCAGTAGCCAGGGGTAATACTGATGGGCACCGGCCAGCACATGCATGAATGGAATTCGGTGGCGATCTCGCTTAATCTGCAAAAGTTCGTTGGCCAGTTCCGTGCGAAATTTTTCTCTGTTCTGTAAATCCTTCCAGGTTCGGCTGACAAAGGAGTGGCCGACAACATTGCAGCAGGAAATGTCGTTGTCGCTCGGCTCGCGCAGATTCAACGGCATCATCACGGCCAGTGACTTCCGGATGGGCAGCGTTCGCTGCTGGCGGTCCCAACGATGCAATGACTCAAACAATTTCTCCAGCAACATGTCGTTCAGGATCTGTCCGCGGGCCTGAGCCGCCAGACGTAATCGCTTATGTTCGTCCCGATCGAAAACATGCGATTGAATCCCGGGAAAAGGCCGCTTGAAGTCGCGAGGCTTGGACTGCTCAGGTTTCAACATCACACTGGTCTTGGTCAGATAATCCAGCGCGGGCCGCCAATAGCTGGCGTACCTTCCATCGGGCGCGCGGTAGTTGTTCGCATCGTAACTGGCCAACCCGCGATTCTTCAGCCTTAGTGGATCCAGCGCAATTGGTGGCGGGGTTTCGGTATCCCCCATCCGACTGGCGTACTCGTACAACAGATCACCAAGGTATTGGTACGAGCCGATACCGTCACAGGCGGCGTGATGAAACTGCGAAGTAATGACGGCCCGCTGTTCATCGTGTCGGATGAACAAGCGCAGCCCGACCTCCTTGCGAATATCCAGGAATTCGCCGGAGATAAAATCCAGCGGCGTATCGAGCTCGCCCCAGTCCACATGCGGACCAGGGTTCGATGCGGCGATCCAACTGTCCTTACCCCGTTTGCCCGGCCCCACCACGGCCGTCAACAAGGGATGGCGTTTCAGTGCTTCGGTGATCGAAGCGTCAAAGGCCACTTGATCGATCCGCCCCGTCATCTTCAATTGCACGATGAACGTCATCGGATAACGCGGCCGATCATCGACCAGCATGTAATACTCGAACGGTGTCAGGTGCAGCGGGAACAGCCGGACCTTCTTTTCCGTAGCGGTGGCAACGTGAGCAGTTATTGTCGTGACCCGTTGATGTTTGGCGACCGAGTTGAAATTACAACGTCACGCTATCGTATGCAAAAAGCGGTTTCGTTGAAAGAAAGGCCCTAAAATTCCGGCAGCCGGCTAGCTACCTGTCGACCATATCACCATGGGCCAGGACAGCCAACCGCGCGACAGGCACCGAATACCTGCCATTGGCAATCTCCCGAGATGCCACCGTCACTAATCCCACCACCATGCCGATTCATCAGGAATCTCGACCGAATCCGCCAGGCGTTGCGTTTGTTGACGCACATCCGGAAGCAGATTCCCAGCGCGAAGGGCTTCCGCGGCCAAAATGGAAACCCCGCCGCCGGCTGGCATGACGAGAACATCGTGTTTCCAGACCGCGTTGGCTACACAATGAGCCTTCTTGATTGCCTGGCGGCTGTTGACCGAAAACCGTGTTTCCTGGACGAACAAATCCGGTGCCCAACCTGCCTTCGCGTATCCGTTTTCCTGTCGAATCCACGCGGCGGCAATTAACAGATCGATCACATTACGTAGTTGCGCATAGATCGGCCGCGCGACGGCAATGCGTCTGAGCTATCGGCACCATTCGTTTGAACACGGGAAAACAACAGCAAGGCGGGCTGCCGGCAGCAAACCCAGCCGTTAGAATAATTACAGCGTTACCGCCTCCAAGCTTGGCAACCCCGCTCGTTACCCGTTTTCAATTCCAGCGAATCGGGCTTTCCCGGCCGATGTGAGGGAGCATTCTTGTTGAGATTCCGTTATCTGATTCCAATATTTCGTTTGATCCTGATGGGAGTTCTGTTGGGGCTTTCCGCTCGCCTGTTTCTTGGTAAGCCGGTTACGCCTGAGGAACAGGATCGCCAGTTTCGCCATTCGCTCGATGAAACCAGATTGACAGCGCCGATCGAGTCCCCCAACTTCTCGCTCTTGCCAGATCCGGGCGAATAATGCAAGTCGCTGGGACGCGTAGCGTATTTTCCAATCCAGGGGAACGAAAAGACGCCGAACCCAGACTTAACGCGCGACAAAAAAGAAACGGACAATATTTTCTCCGCATCGAATTCTTCGGCGGGGGGGGGGGGGGTTAGCCGCCCGACAAGATAGATACAAAAGCGTCGACGTCGAGCAGGTTGACGACGCCGTCCTGATTGCAATCCGCTTCGGCCTGATAGGTTCCGGTAGCAATCCGTTCGATGAACGGATCGACGTCCAGCAGATTGACGACGCTGTCCAGATTGACGTCCCCCAGCAACGTCGGTGATGTCGTGGTGTACAGAGCGACGTCGTTGCCGTCGCCGGCACTGTAGCTGATAAACAGATCCTGTCCATTGAACGTGCCGACCAGGTCTCCGCCGGCCAATCCAGCGAACTGGCCAAACAAACTCCCGGCCACCTCCGCAATTAAGAACTGCTGTTCCGGTGCCAACAGGAAGCCATCGATCAATTCGACGGTCAGCGCCCCGTCCAGCGACAGGTCGCCGTCAACAAGCATGCGATCGAACGAGGTGTCATCCGTTCCGGCCAGTTCGACGACCATTTGCGAATCCGTCCCCACCACAACGTCTCCCTCAAACGTTATGGCATCGGGGCTGTTTCCCGGACGCAGATCGCCTTCAAAAAAAACTGTTCCGCCTCCCGTGAAAGCGCCAGCACCGCTGGCCTGGCCGAAGAATACGGCACTGCTGCCGGCGCTGGTCCGAATTTCAGTGCCGTTATGAATTACGTCATCGAAGAAGGTCGTGGTCGCACCACCTGATGTCACGATTTGTCCACCAGGCAGGTTTTCCACGTCACCAAGAATAACCGTGGTGCTGCTGAAAGCCATCACGCCTTCGTTGGCCAATCCGGCGCTGGTGACCAGGGTCCCGAAACCGGCCACGAATCCTGAACCGGCATTGAAAAAATCCTGATCGAAACGAACCTCGCCTCCCAGCAGATTGATGGCGCCATTGTTGGAATTCCCGGTTGCGACGAAACGCATTCTCTCGCCAAAAGTCACCTCGACTTCGCCGACAGCAGTGTTTTCCAACGACGCTCCGAGCGACGCATCCCCAAACAGCACGCCCGAATTCAATAGAATCACCTCGTCAAGGTCAGCGTTCGGGTTTTGCAGAGAATCGATTGTGGCCACGTTCGTGAAGTCCGAATGAAGAACGCATCCGCTAAAGGAACCACTGGTAGCATTCACCCGGGAAAATGCGGCCAGCGATATTTCTCCGAATTCAAACCGGCCACCGTCGACGTTGACCACGCCGTTGCTGCCGATCGACGTTGTACCGCTGACCGTCACCAGTCCGCCATCGCCAATGTTCAACACGGCGTTGCCACCGGTGCTGACTGACAGATTTCCGGAGTTAGTCCATTGGGAACCGGGACCCGAGACGGTTACGGTTGATGACAGGACATCACTGGTCTTGCCGATGGTCGCGTCCGAATTACTGAGTTGCCCACCTGAATCAACATTCAACATGATTGATTCTCCTTCGTCACCGATGATCAGGCTGCCATTATTGTTCCATGTCGAATCAACACCACTGATGACCACCTGGGCATCACCCGAGAATCCAATCAGGCCCGATTCGCTGGTAACCAGACCTCCATCGGTAATATTCAGCGTTGCGAAACTGTTTAGGCCGATGGTCAGCTGTCCGTCGTTATTCCATTGCGAACCGGGACCCAGGACGTTCGCTGTACCCGTGCTACCGGCGTCGGTTGCCAGAAGTCCATTGGCGTTGGAAACCACGCCGGCCGCCCCGATGTTCAGCGTACCGTTTCCACGTTGGCCGATCTGCAGATCACCCGAACTGTTCCATTGGGAACCGCTACCCGTGACGTTGACCACTCCCACCGAGGTACCGAGGAGTGCGATAACAGCGCCCGTGTTGGAAACCAGGCCGCCATCTTCGATATTCAACGTCCCGTGGCCTCGATTTCCCACCAGCGCGAACGAGTTAATCCACTGCGATCCGCTGCCAGTGATATTGGCGATGCCCGCTCCGGACGAAAGGGCACCGATATTGCCGACGTTGCTGGTTACTTCGCCGGCAGCCTGGACGGTCAACGTGCCGGTTCCTTCGACGCCAATTTGCAAATCTTCCGAGTTGTTCCATTGGGAACCAGCGCCGGAAACGGTCACCAGACCTGTCCCGGAAATCTGATTGCCAATTCTTGCGGAGGTATTTGTAACCTGCCCCCCCGCATCGACATTCAGAGTACCATCCCCGACTTCACCGACACTCAGATCTCCTGTGTTGTTCCATTCAGTATCGCTACCAAAGGCCGTAACTTGACCATTCGATCCAATACCATCGGCAATGGACGCTACAGTACTGGTGGAATCCAAGGCACCTCCGTTCGTGATTGCCGCAACACCGTCAATACGGAAGAAACCCGACTGATCCAAAGTGGTCATCCCGTTGTCGATTACCAGGCTGCCGGAATCCTCGATCTGGAATTCTCCAGTGGACAGTAAAATGTCCAGTGAGCCACCATTGGTTACGTTGATTGCGTGTTGACCCAGACCGGCCGAGTTTCCCACAACAAGACCTGACGAGCTGTCAACAGCCAATGACGACCCGATCCCGTCGACATTCATAAGCCCCATCGAACTCGGTGCCTGTGAATCGCCGTTGCCGATGTCAATATTATCCACAGTAACATTGGATGCTCCGATCACATTGACTGCCGCCGTTCCCGCCGAATCGACGTTCAACTGCAGCGTGCTCAGATCGCCGATGGCGCCGTTGTCAAACGTGATGGTGCCAGAGGGGGCAAGTACCTGACCCGTCGTATTGAATTGCGATCCGGCTGGATCGCTGCCCTCAATCAACAAAGTGGCGTCGCTCAAGACAAACATGGACCCAGCGACGCTCAGATTCAATCCGGAATTTGTCAATTGCGCACTGTCAAACAGGGTCAGATCGTCGTTGATAGTGAAACTGTACTGCGTCGATTCCTGGTTTTGAAAGATGACATTGCCAGTGCCCACGTCTACGAATCCGACATCGGGACTGATGGACGCCGTAAGAGAATCCCAGCGGACGTCATACGTTTCTTCGGCGAGAAACTGGGCAACGTCGATCGAGTCGGGTGGGCCGACCGGCGACCAGTTGTTTCCAATGTCATAAAACGCTCCGTCTGTGTTGATCCACTCAAACAACGATTGGGAGCAGCCATGCCTCGTGTACCAAAATGAAGCGAGAAACACGACGGACACCACCAAAGCGGCATTCAATTGAACTCCGGATTGCCGGGATTGGAACAGGTTGTGCAGACAATTCTTGAACATCAGTAGGACTCCCAAAAAACGACTTCTCAACCTTCCGGATGCCGTGAATCGCGATGACCACCACAAAATCCTGCCTTTGCCGGAAGTTTTTCTGGTGCGGTAAATCGGTCACGGCATCTACCGTAGAAATAGCCGCCATTTGGAGCTCACAAAGAAAACCTGGGACGAAGCAATGCCCTGGCATTCATCTTCGATCCAATTCACCATCGTCCCGTGCAGTTGGACTCAAGAAATGAGCAGGACGCGCTCAACTGCTCAAAAAGGTGTCGACTCCAATCGCTGGGACAGGATTTGTCGATGCTGAATTCGAGATTCAATTACCCGACAAGATAGATACAAAAGCGTTGACGTCGAGCAGATTGACGATGCCGTCCTGATTGCAATCCGCTTCGGCCTGATAGGTTCCGGTAGCAATCCGATCGACGAACGGATCAACGTCCAGCAGATTGACCGCGCCATCGAGATTCACGTCACCTAACCGCGTTGACGGCGTCGCGGTGTATAAAGCCACGTCGTTACCGTCGCCGGCGGCGTATGAGATGAACACGTCCTGTCCGCTGAAAGTACCGACGAGGTTCCCTTCGGCCAGACCATCGAACTGACCGGTCAAGTTGCCCGCGACTTCGGCAACCAGGAACTGCTGATTGGGGCCCAGTTGAAAACCGTCGATCAGTTCGACGGACAGTGAGCCATCCAGTGATAGATTGCCGTCGACGAGCAGGCGGTCAAATAAATTGTCCTCGCCACCTGCGATTTCGAAAACGGATTCGGCTGCCGGGCCAAGTATGAGACTTCCCTCAAACGCTACCATGTCTGGACTATTGCCTGGCCGCAGATCGCCTTCCAGATAGACCGTTCCGGCACCCGTAAAGGTGCCTGCCCCGCTGAGTTGGCCGAATATCACCGTGCTGCTGTTCTCGCTGGTTCGGATTTCGTCGCCATTGTGAACAAGATCGTCAAAAAACGTGGTTGTTGCGCCGCCGGAAGTAACGACCAAGCCACCCGGCAGGTTTTCGATATCGCCGAGGATATCGGTCGTGCCGCTGAACGCCATCACCCCGGCATTATTCCAACCACCTTCAGCTACAAATAGTCCGCGACCGCCTATGAAACCATTTAATTGATTGGTCAAGTCCTGCGCGAATTCAACGATGCCACCGAAGTTGTTGATTACGCCATGATTAACACTGCCGATTCCATCAAATCTGGCCCAGTCAAGGGCGCTTGTTCGAAGTTCACCTCCAGGTTCATTGCTCAGTGCACAACCCAGAAACGCGGAGCCATATAGCAGATCGCTGTTGTTGGCCACAACATTCTGAAGATCAACGGCCGCATTCTGCAATGCGGACAATGAGGCAATGTCGTTCACTCCAGCCAAGTCGACGACGCCCGCCATCGCGCCACCAGTCGCATTGACTCGCGTCAGATCGTCGTAATCAGTCGAACCGAATTCAAAGCCACCTCCGCTGAGATTGACCACGCTCTGCGTGTTGATGTTGGTGGAAGAATCGACCGCAACGCTTCCACCACTGCCGACGCTCAATGTGCCCTGTCCGTTGCCGCCGACGACCAGCACTTGGGTACTCCAGAAACCGCCCAGAAACACATTGACGGTTCCATTCGCTTCTGAATTGGCACCGATGCGTCCAACACCGCTGGTTACAACACCCCCGGAAACCACATTTAACAGGCCAGTCTCATCAAATCCAACTTCCAGGAAGTCAGCTTCCCAGCGAGAACCGGGATCCTGCACGGTGACGGTCGCGTTCGAAGAGCCCGTCAATCGGGCAACAAATGCCGTACCGTCATTGAGTAACTGGCCGCCCTCGATGATTGTCACAATCGCGGGCCCCCTGACTTGGAAAGAACCCATCGTCGTCCAATGCGATCCATCACCCGCGATTAACACTTCGCTACCCCCGCCAACTACATCGCCTGAGGACGATAGAACAGAGCCTCCATCATCGATAACCAACTCGCCTCCCGAGATGTTCATGCTCAGGTCATCGAAAACACCCAAGAATTCATTTCCGAAGAAGCCTCCCGATACGTTCAGTTGGCATGATTTCTCGATTCGAACGATCGCCTCGTCGTCAAACAGCATTCCAGCACCATCGGTAACGTCGATCACATGTAAGCCTAGCCCGGCGCCGTTTCCGAAGAACACATTGTTCGGATCAATCACACGCAAGGTGGAGTCGGTACCGCTAACGTTCAGGAATCCGGACGAGCCGACTGGCTGTGAGGCGCCATCGCCAATCCGAAACCTTTCGACAGTCACATCCGACCCTCCAAGCACATCAAAAGTGGCTGGTCCTGCCAGATCGACGTTTAATTGTACCGTGTCGAGATCGCCGATAGCTCCGTTATCAATAATCATGCTTCCATCAGGGATGAGTACGTGACCTGACGTATTGAATTGCGATCCGGCCGGATCGCTGCCATCAATCAACAAGGTGGCATCACCAAGGATAAATGTGGAACCAACCACGTTCAGGTTCAAACCGGAATTGGTCAATTGCGTGGCATCAAACAGGGTCAGATCTTCGTTGATCGTAAAACTGTGTTGCGTGGAATTCTGGTTCTGAAACGTGACGGACCCGGTGCCAATGTCCACGAATCCGACATCTGGCGTGGCCGTGGCGGTGAATCCGTCCCAACGCGCTTCATAGGTCGCGTTTTGGAGGAATTGGGCGACGTCGATCGAAGCGGGCGGGCCCGTTGGCGACCAGTTGCTACCGATATCGTAGAAGGCTCCGGAGGTGTTGATCCATTGAAAAAGCGATTGCGCGTGGCTGGGCCTGGCCTGCCAGACAGAAGCCAGCAACATGACCGGCAAAGCCAAAGCAAAAATCGAGCGGCCAATCGCTTGCCCAAGCGGGTGATTGTCTTGAAGGCGTCTTGCAAACATCGGTCGAACTCCCCGAGAAACGTTTTCCTGCACTACCTGATGCCAACACGACCCATGGCCGCCAACAATTCCAAACATTTCCTGATTCTCGGCAACCAGCCGGGAGATAGTCGGAACTTCCCACACGGCGACTGCGTTAGATCCGCCCGGCAGATACCGGCAAATCCCTCAATTTCTCGGCACCAGGACTTTCGTTGGCAGGGCAGCCTGCACCGGCGGTTAAACTGAGTCATATTGGCTATATTGCCAATATTTCTGCCAGAATGGACGGCAGTCTGCATCCAGTGATTGGAGACTCGATTTGACCGAGGCACCCCACGACCCTTTTGACCAGTCTGGATGGGACGACCAATCAATGTCGGCTTTACTGCTTCAGGCAAGAAACGGTGATGCTGGGGCGTCTGAACAATTGCTTGGCAATCTGCAACGCTACCTGGGATTCGTTGCGCAACACCAGTTCGACAGGAAGTTGCAGGCCAAAATGGGGCCGTCGGATATCGTGCAACAATCAATGATTCGAGCCGTGGAGAACCTCGAACAGTTTCGCGGAGAAACATTGGACGAACTTCGCGGCTGGTTGCGTCAAATCCTGGTCAACGAAGCTCGACAGATGAAGCGCGACCTGCACGCTCAAAAAAGAGACGTGGCGCACGAGCTCCCCATGACCGGTTCGCAAACCGCAAATCCTGTGGTCGACCACATGCCGACCCCAGGTACCGATGCGGTCCAAAGCGAACAGCGTGCCGAAATTCACCGGGCATTGGCTCAACTTTCCGAGCGGGAACGATCCATCATTCAATGGCGTAACTGGGACGGTCTGACATTCAGCGAGATTGCCAATCGACTGGGTGTCTCGGAAAACACCGCTTCGCGTAAATGGCTCAAAGCGCTAACGGCGTTCAAGGAACAGCTGAAGGATGACGTGACACGACATGGATAAGCTGAACGAGCGTCTACGGAAGCTGTTGCAATCCGGTGAAGCGTCCGAGGTTACACCAGAAATGCTCGGCGAACTGAGTGACGATCAGCGAGACGAATTCCTGGAGTTGCAGGAAGCATTGCAGAGGCTCGAGCAGGCCAGGCCGAAAGAACAATCCGATGTCGACTCGGCGCCGTACGGCGCCGATCCAACGCCGGATGCCGGAACCAGAATCCGCGAGATCGAGGATTTCACGCCGAATTGGATCGGTAATTACAGAGTACTGGAAACCGTTGCGCGAGGTGGATTCGGCATCGTCCTGAAAGCACGTGATCCAAAACTCGATCGCATCGTAGCACTCAAGATTCCCCGATTGGAAGCTTGGATCGGCAGCGAGGAAGCCCGCGAACGATTTGCCCGTGAAGCCCGCCTGGTGGCGATGCTGGGCCATCCAGCCATCGTTCCCGTTTACGAATCGGGATCCGACGGACCGTTCCTGTTCATTGCTTCCGCGTTCTGCAATGGGGGTACGCTTGGCCAGTGGTTTCAGGATCGCGACCGATCGGTTCATCCGTTGCAGGCCGCCAGCATGGCGTCCCGGCTTGCGGCCGCGGTCCAGCATGCTCATGCTCACGGTGTAATTCATCGCGATTTAAAGCCGGGTAATGTCCTGCTGCATTTCGATCATGGGGTGTCCCGCGAAACGGACGCCGCAATCCCCGATGCACTTCGTATCACCGACTTCGGGCTGGCCCGCTCCACGTTCAGCACTCAGGAGTTGACACAGACGGGCGCGACCATTGGTACGCCGGCCTACATGTCTCCAGAACAGTGCCGTGGTGATGCCCGGCAAATTGGCGTTGCCTCGGATATCTATGCATTGGGCGCCATCCTGTATGAGCTGCTGGCAGGAAGGCCTCCTCACGTCGGCCAGTCCAACCTGGCCACCATGCGGGCAGTCGAAAAAGACGCTCCCGAATCTTTGCGACGAATCAATTCGGCCGTACCGCAGGACCTGGAGGCGATCTGCCTGAAATGCCTGGAAAAAGAACCACAACACCGTTACCAATCGGCCCAGCAACTGGAAGACGACCTGCAGCGATTTCTTGCTGGCCAGCCCGTTGTGGCTCGTCCCCTGACGCCGATGTACCGCCTGTTTCGATGGAGCCGACACAATCCGTTGGTGGCCGGCTCGCTGGCCGCGGCCTTCACTGCGCTGCTGTTGGGACTGGCGTTTTCAATCGCTTTCGCTGTCCAAGCCAATCGGTCAAGGAAGCTGGCTGACACGAAATCGCGGGAAGCACTCAATCAAGCCCGGCTGGCACGAAAAGCAGTTGATGATCTGCAACGAGCCATTGCGCAGGAACCCATGTTGCAATCCAAGGGGTTGCAGTCGTTTCGGCAACAGGTCCTGACATCGGCCAACGAATATTACCAACTGCTTGCCGAAGAGCGTCCTGACGATCGACAGGTCTTACAGGAATATATCGAGGTCTTGACCGGTTTGGCCCGGCTGCATTCCGAACTGGGAGAACGGTCCCGGGCAGTTTCCATACTGCGCCAGGCATTCGATCTTCACGAATCCGAATTTCCGGATGACCGCATAACCCAAACCGACATGCAGTTGACGATGGCCGCGGATCTGAGTCGATTGCGACGGCATCACGAAGCGGTGGAAATGGCTGCCGCGGCGGTGCAGGAATTGGAAACGCTGGCGGCAAAACAACAGTCGGAAGACGCTCAACGCCGATGGATCAATGGTCTCTGCGTTCTGTCGGAACAGCAGCAAACGCGCGGTAGCCTCACGGCAGCCGTGGAATTGGCGGATCAGGCCATTTCGATGGCTCGCCAGCTTCCGGGGGTCGAACGGGGGAAATGGCCGGCCGATCGCCTGTTTGCCAGATTGCTGCTTCTGAAATCCAGCGTGTCCATGGCTTTGATGCAACATGCAAACGTTGAGAAATACGCTCCGTTGGCCATTGATGTTCTCCACCGCCTGGACGTACACGATGCGGAGCATGAGATATCCAATCTGCAGTCCACGGCTACACTGCATTCGCATCTGAGCTCCAGCCACAGCCTTCGTCGGAATTTCGAAGAGGCCAACAAACACCTGGCCAAGGAGAGGGAAACACTGGACAAGCTGATCCAACTGCAGCCGGAAACGGCCAGCAACCATGCGCACTCCGCCAATCAGTTGCTACGTTACGCCAAGTCGCTGTATGAATCGGGTGACATTCCGGCGACTCGCCAGGTCTTGACGACTTACCTGCCGCAAATAGCGACAACGTTGCAAGAATTTCCCGAAGAAAACGTGTTGCAGACCACGATGGTGCTCTGTTACCAGCTGAGGGCGCGGACTTTCCGCCGGGCCAATGACATGCAGTCGGCGACTTCCGAATTGGCGAAAGCGATCGCGTTGGGCCGGGCCTTGTGCAACGCCGAACAGTCTTCGTCGCAGCAATGCATGATCCTGGCGACGCTTTATATGGAGCAATCCACTTTTTTCCTCCAGCAGAAAATGTATGAAGCGGCAGCCAGTGAATGCGAACGGGGACTGGTTATTCTGGAGGATTTGTACGATCAAGAACCGGAGGGCGAGCATGTTGGCCAACTGGAAATGGCGTACAACCTGTGCGGGAATGCCATGAACAAAGCCAACCGATTTGGCGACTACCTGGCATTAAGCGATGCCATTACAACCTGGCCGCGAAATACGCCGAATATCCGCAAAGCCAGAGCGCATCGTATTGTCTCCCTGGCGAGCGTGGGAGCCTGGGCGGGTGCCGAGTCCGAATTTGGAAAACTGGTCAGCGGCACTTCCAACCCAGGGGAGTTCCTCAATTTGACGGGACTGGCGTCCCGATGTGCCGCAATCGCGGGAAATGGCCACGGGAAAGACTCACAGGAGTACGGTTATTTTCTGGAGCAATGCCAGGCGATGTTTGAGCGGGTAATTGATCTTGGATTGGCGGAAGACGAATCAGTGACGCGTTTGTTCGAACAGCACCCCGACTTCACCGAGCTACACAACACCGAATCGTATTCTCGCTGGATCCGATAGAGGTGGTTCATTCCAACCTGGCCCCCACGAATGGAGACATGAATCCGGAATCAAGAATCGGCTGCCGCACCTCAGCCGGTTCTGATATAATTTTGTGAAGAGCGTCATTGCACCGTCAATTGTGGGTGACGATCCGGAGGATAAGCGAATGGCTCAGCAGGCTGATTCGAAATCAGTTGCCCTTCACGGGGTTGCGGGTTCGAGTCCCGTGTCCTCCGCCTTGGCAGGTTGCAACAGGTCGCAACCTGCCGTTTTCTTTGGCATCTGGCGCTTGTTAATTCGCCCTTGCTGGCCATTTCCCCGCCCCGCTGCACCGCGTTTTGGACCACATTCACGGATGATTTTTCGTTTGCCCTGGCGGTGGATTCACTTCCGCCGGTCGCGGTCCGTTCAAAGTCCTTGCCGGGTGCACGTCCCGATCATGGCCTGGTTGTCGGTAATGTCTCACCGCTTCACCCTTGCTGCTCCGTATCGAGCAACCACCGACAGCGTTCTAATCACCGTGAGACTCTGGTGTGCCTGGCGAACTCAACTACCCATCCGGATCATCGAGCAAATGCTGAAGCCGTTGCTCCAGTTTCTTGGAAAACGCGCCGGCCAGGTTTCGTCGATCAGGCCAATGGAAATCATGTTCAACCCCGAAGACTGTCGGTAATGAAAATCGGCCGCCTCTATCGGCTTCCGCATTGCCGGCAAGTCAGCGGGACGGATCAAGACATGCATATCGCGGGCTGTTCGTCCGGCGGCCTCGTCCACCTTGGGCCACCCAGGCCCGCACGGCATAACCACCGACAATGGCATAGGGGATACCGGAAGCTTCCAGGGTTTCAACGGTCTTCCGCAAACGCTGGTTGACCTTTTCCACCGCTCGATTCATTCGCGCGTAGAGTTCGTCGCCGGTATATCGAAATTCAATCATCAGTCAGCACCGTTTCATTGGCACCACGATTGATTTGATGCGAGTCGCAAGGACGCATGGTGTATACCGCCCTCATCTTCCCGACCTTACTCCAACAGACCCTTGTAATTCCGCATGACGAGATGGCTATCGATCTTCTGAACCAGGTCGAATGCCACGCTGACGGCAATCAGCAACCCGGTGCCACCATAGAAACTGGCGACCATGTAATCGACGCTCAATATCTGCGCGATAATGGTCGGAATGACGGCCACCAACGACAAGAATCCGGCGCCGACGTAGGTGATTCGTTCGATCACCTTTTCCAGGTAGTCTTCCGTCCTTCGACCAGGACGATAACCGGGAATGAACGTACCGTTCTCCTTGAGGTTTTCCGCGATTTCCTTGGGATTGAAAGTAATCGCCGTCCAGAAGTAGCAGAAAAAGTAGATCATGCCGATATAGACCAGGTTATAGACCATGGACAGCGGATTCTGCAGCGACGTACCCAGATTGGTCAACATGTTGGAAAACCAGTTGTTACCCATACTGCCCAGCCAGGTCAGTACGAAAGGCGGTAGCATCAACAGACTGCTGGCGAAAATGATCGGCATCACGCCGGCCTGATTGATACGCAGTGGCATATACTGCCGCGTTCCGCCGTATACCCTTCTTCCCCGCACATGCCGGGCGCTTTGCGTGGGAATGCGGCGTTGAGCAAGTGTAATAAACACCACTCCAGCCGTAACGCCGACGAACATCAACGCCAGCACAATCATTTTTTCGAGACCGACTTCGCCAGAGGTCAGGTTGGTCAACTGAAACTTCGCGTTCCGCGTCAGGTTGATCAACGCACCGGGCATCATCGCCACAATGCCGGCCATGATCAATAAACTGATGCCGTTCCCGATACCATATTCATCGATCTGTTCTCCCAGCCACATCAGGAACACACTGCCACAGGTCATGATCAAAATCAATGTGAACTGCCAGCCGAGCCCCAGCCTGCCGCTGTCGTTCAGGAACTGTTCGGCCACCATGCCCTGTCCCATGATGAACAGCCAGAGAAAACCTGCGCTTTGAATCAGACACAGAAAGACGGTCAGGTAACGTGTGTACTCATTGATTTTCTTGCGGCCCGCTTCTCCCTCCTTTTTCAGGTCTTCCAGCGGTTTGTAGACGGTACCCAGCAACTGCAGGATGATGGCGGCGGAGATGTAGGGCATGATGCCCAACCCGAAGATCGTCGCCTGGTTCAATTGACTGGCACTGAAAACCGAAACGCGAGCCATGAAATCGCCGACAGTCGTACCCGACGCATTACGCGCGAAGTCACTCATGACTTCCTGATCAATAATTGGCAGCGGAATCTGCCATCCGATTCGGTAGATCGCCAACAGAAACAGCGTCAGGAATATCTTCTGACGCAATTCCGGGATCGTAAAAATGATTCTCAGCTTTTCTAACATGAGTTGGATCCTGAAATTCGAATCAGACAGCCGCCGACGTCAGGAACGATTTTCCCGGATTCCGCTCAATCGGCAATAGCGATCCCATGCCTCGTGCGGAACCCAGCCGACCGAATCGGCTGGGGTTACAGCGTCTAGGAATTGGCCTTGTTCTTTTGTTTGTTCTTCGGAACGGCTTTGGTGCCGGGCAGTTCAATCACCTCGCCACCGGCTTTTTCGATCTTTTCCCGGGCGGACTGACTGAATCGGTGCGCGGAGATCTTCAGTTTCTTGGTGATTTCACCGTTCCCGAGTACCTTCAACACATCGTAACGGTACTTGGCCAGATCTTTTTCCCGCAAGGTCTCCGGAGTAACTTCGTCGCCGTTTTCGAAGCGGCTGTCCAAATCGCCGACATTCACTTCGCCCACCGTCAGGGCAAACTTATTGTTAAAGCCCCGTTTGGGAATGCGACGAAACATGGGCATCGCACCACCCTGAAACATGACGTGTTGCGACGCACCGGACCGGGAATGCTGACCCTTATGGCCTCGGCCAGACGTTTTGCCCAAACCCGAGCCGGTACCCCGCCCCAGTCGCTTGCGGCGTTTAAATTTGGTAACGCCCTGGTTCACATCGTTCAGATTCACAGTTCTACTCCTCGCAATCGCTGTACATCGTCGGCCGTCCGCAGTTTGCCGAGGGCTTCAATGGTGGCCTTGACCAGCGTGACCGGGTTGTTGCTGCCAAAACTCTTGGTGAGAATATTCTTCAATCCGGCGGCCTCACACACGGCCCGGACAGCCGAACCGGCAATGATCCCGGTACCCGGTCCAGCGGGAACCAGAATCACCTTGGCGGCCCCGAAACGACCTTTAACTTCATGGGGAATGGAATCTTCGACGATGGGAATGTCAATCATTGCCCGCGTGGCATGCTTGTTCGCCTTTTCCACACTGGGCGGAACTTCATTGGCCTTGCCATAGCCACAGCCGACCTTGCCCTTGCCATCTCCGACAACCACCATCGCCGCAAAGCTGAAACGACGTCCGCCTTTCACAACCGCTGCACAGCGTTTGATCTTGACCGTTCGTTCGATCAGTCCCGAGGAGTTGTCCGCATCTTTCTTGGCCATCTATCCGATTCCCGTCAAAATATGTTGTTTCCGTCGATCTGTTAAAAATCCAATCCCGCTTCACGAGCCGCGTCAGCGACCTGGGCCACACGTCCGTGGTAATGATAGCGTCCCCGGTCAAACCGTACCGCGTTGATACCGGCCGACTTGGCCTTCTCCGCGACCGTGGTCCCAATCTGTTTGGCTGCGTCCAGATTCCCCCCAAACTTGAGGTCGCCCGCCAGATCCTTGTCGCGGGAGCTGGCGGAAATGATGGTCTTGCCCGAATCATCGTCAATCAGCTGACAGTAAATGTGTTTGTTGCTGCGATAGACGGACATCCGCGGTCGATCGGCGGTACCCCGCAATTTCTTGCGAACGCGGTTCTTGCGTCGCCACCGCTGGAGATTCAGGGATTTTGAATATTTCATGGTTTCAATCTGACAATGGAATAATTGAACCGGCTTAACTTCCTGCGCGATGTAAGCGGGATCAGGACGCAGCCTTTCCGGGTTTGATCTTGACGTACTCTCCGACGTAACGGATCCCTTTGCCCTTGTACGGTTCCGGCTTGCGACAGGCTCGAACTTCAGCCGCAAACTGTCCTACCATCTGTTTATCGCAACCCTTGATATCGATGTGGGTGTTATCTGGAACGGTAACCTCCAGACCCTGGGGAATCTTTTTCTTGATTTCATTCGCGAACCCGACCCGCAGCGAAAGCGTATCTCCCTGCAAGCTGGCCACATAACCCACGCCATGCAGCTCCAGTTTCTTTTCGTAGCCTTCCTTGACTCCCTGGATCATGTTGTTGATCAAGGCTCGCGTAAGACCGTGATAGGCCCGCGCTTCCGGATGATCCTGCTCCCGGGAGACCTGGATCGACTTGGAATCGTCCTCGATCACGATTTTGACTTCCGGCCGATGACGGTAGCTCAGTTTCCCTTTAGGACCTTCGACACGGATCGTGTCCCCATCCAGGCTGACTTTCACGCCGTCCAGCACGGTAACCGGTTTTTTTCCAATACGCGACATTTCCGATTCTGCCTGTTAATCACCAACTAAATTGAGTTGTATTCCTGATCTGCCGAGGGTTACCAGACCTCGCACAGCACTTCCCCGCCCAGCTTCTGTTGACGGGCTTCTCGATCGCTCATCACACCGTGACTGGTACTGAGGATGGAAATGCCCAGTCCGTTCAGCACGGGTCGCAGATCCTTCGCTCGCGAATAGACTCGGCAACCGGGTTTACTGACCCTTTTGATCCTTCGGATAACCTGTTCGCCACTGGGACCATACTTCAGCTCAATTCTCAGCTGTCCAACCGGTTTCGCCTCTTCCATGGTCCAATCCCAGATGAAGCCTTCACGTTTCAGCACTTCGGCAACACCCTTTTTGACTTTGGAGGCGGGCATTTCGACTTGAGGTCGTTCGACACTTACCGCGTTACGAATTCGCGTGAGCATGTCGGCGATCGGGTCAGTCATCATGGCTTCTGGATTTCCTGAAAATGACTCGGGGTGAAAAGGTTGGCTGCGCGACGGGCACAGCAAATGGAACTACCAACTTGATTTCCGCACGCCGGGCACCATCCCCTGATCTGCCAGGTTCCGAAAACAGATACGGCAGATACCGAATTTTCGATAGACGGCACGCGGGCGTCCACACATCTTGCATCTTCGTTCTCGACGGACGGGATACTTCGGGTCGCGGTTTGCTTTGGCGATTTTTGATTTTCTGGCCACGGATCAATTCTCGTTTTTCTATTTTTCGTTAAGCCGCGTCGGATTTCTTGTCTTCGCGAAACGGCATCCCAAACAGACGCAACAATTCGCGTCCTTCTTCATCGTCTTCAGTGGATGTGACGAACACGATATTCATGCCCTGGGAGCGGGTAAACTTGTCCGGGTTCAGTTCCGGAAAAACGACGTACTCCGTCAAACCCAGGCTGTAATTTCCCCGCCCATCAAAGGCCTTGGCGCTGACGCCCCGAAAGTCACGCACCCTGGGCAGAGCCAGAGAAAGCAGACGATCGAGAAATTCGTACATTCGACGTTGTCGCAAAGTGACCTTGCAACCGATGGGCATCCCTTCTCGCAATCGAAACCCGGCGATCGACTTACGCGCCCTCGTCGTGACCGGTTTTTGACCAGCGATCAACGCCAGAGCGCTCGTCGCATCTTCCAGGTCCTTCTTGTCCTGAATCGCGGAACCAACGCCCATGTTGATGACGATCTTCTCCAGTCGCGGCAGCGAGTGGATGTTCGCTCGACCGAATTTCTCGGCCAAGGCTGGTCGAATCGTGTCCAGGTATTTCTGTTCCATTCGAGCCTTCATCGCTCGACACCCCCGCTTATCTGTTTCGGTTTGTATGTAAAACGCCGCCGTCGTGGTACTAAATCACTTCATTCGCGAGACTGACAATCTTCATGAAATTCCGCTCTCGCAACTCCCTCGCCACCGCGCCAAAAATGCGGGTACCGCGGGGGTTCTTGTCGTTGTCGATAATCACTGCGGCGTTGGTATCGAATTTGATGTAACTTCCATCCTCTCGCCGCGTCGGTTGTTTGCACCGCACAATAACCGCCTTGACGATGGTCTTTTTCTTCAAATCGCTGCCCGGGATCACGCTCTTGACGCTACAGACAATGATATCGCCCAGACCTGCGAATCGTCGGCGCGAACCACCCAGAACCTTGATGCATTGAATTTCCTTGGCACCGGTATTGTCCGCGACCTGTAAACGGGTTTCCTGTTGAATCATGGCCCTGCCTGCTGTGCCGTCGTTTGCTTACTGTTTGAATTCTTGATCACCGGTTATTGGTTTTGTTCCGCAGCGGATGATTCCACGTCAGGCGGCGGTGCGGCATTCCCTTCGGTCGCTGCCTGATCGGCCAGCTTTCGGGCGGCCCGCATGGCGGCCACGTCGACTTCGCGGCTGCGTTCAATCACCTCGACCAGCGCCCAGCGTTTCTTTTTGGATGTCGGCGCGGCTTCGATGATCTTGACCGTATCACCGAACGACGAATCGTTGTTTTCGTCGTGAACATAACAGATGGTCCGTTGGCGGATGAATTTGCCGTACTTCGGGTGTCTGACCTTCCGCGGAATCTCGACCACGCGTGTCTTGTTCATCTTGTCACTGGTGACCCGACCTGTCGCAACTCGTTTTGGCATTTTCAGCTTTCTCTGGTCAATCTTTGATTCAATCACTGGCGGCAGCTGATTTCAACGCCGCCTCGTTTTCCTTTTGCCGTTGCGTCTGGATGGTCTTGATCCGGGCGATCGTTCGGCGATTTCTTTTCAATTCCGACGGCACGTCCAATCGCTCCGTTTGCGCCTGGACGCGCATCCGAAACAGATTGTTGCAGGCTTCCTTTAAATTGGCCGCCAGCTGCTCGTCACTCATTTCTCTCAGTTCGTTGATATCTGCCATGAATTCGTCAATCGCGGTTCGGTTTTCGTCTGGTTGATCGGCCCTCAGCCTACATCGGCCGGCGTTTGACCATCCGAACTCGAAACGGCATTTTGTGCGCCAATCGAGCCAGACAGAGTTTGGCCTGAGTCTCACTGACACCGGCAATCTCGTACAGGATTGTCCCGGGCTTGATCGTGGCGACCCAGAACTCCGGTTCCCCTTTACCTTTGCCCATCCTTGTTTCCAAGGGAGTCGACGTAATGGAACGATGCGGGAAGATGCGAATATACAGCTTCCCCTCACCCCGGATGTATTGCTGTGCCGCAATACGTCCGGCTTCAATCGTCTGGGCTTTCAACCAACCGGGATCCAGGGCCTGCAGGCCAAAATCACCGAACACGACCTTGTTGCCGCGGCTGGCGTTACCTTTTATACGTCCTCTTTGGACCTTTCGATGTTTTACCCGTTTGGGCATCTGCGCCATCGGTCGCGTCTCCGTAATTACCTTGGTTAACCCAGACCTGAACTCCAATGTGCCCCTGGGGCGTCATCGCTTCCACGAATCCGTAGTCGATTTTTGCCCTCAGCGTACTTAGGGGAATCGATCCGGCAATCTGTTTTTCCCTTCGCGCCATTTCGGCACCACCCAATCGGCCGGCCAACTGGACTTTTACTCCCTTGGCTCCGGCATCCATGGTCTCTTCCAGTGCCCGTTTCATCGTCCGGCGAAAACTGGCTCGTTTGGACAACTGTTCGGAAATCCTCTCGGCCACCAGTTGCGCCTGCAATTCCGGTCGGGCAATCTCGTTGATTTTCAGGTTGACCCGACGACCGATCAGGTTCTGGATTTCATTCTGCAGCAATTCGATTTCCTGCCCCTTCTTTCCGATGATCAGACCGGGACGGGCCACAAACAAAATCACCTTGACTTCATCTCGCGTACGCTCGATTTCAATTCGGTCGATACCCGCCGCACGATAGTTGCGGGTAGGATGTTTCTTAACGAAAGTTCGAATCTTCTTGTCTTCGACCAACAGCGTGGCGTACTGCTCTTTCGGTGCATACCAGCGGCTCTTCCAGCCCACCATGACCCCGGTTCGAAAGCCGACGGGATTTACTTTTTGACCCATGAATCAAACTCGCTTTTTTGCTGTTGGCTTTGGTATTGTTGATGAAACGTGTTCGTTGAATTCTTCAGTTACACTTCGTCGATTGTTACACGGATATGCGACATTCGTTTCTTGATCACGAAAGCCATGCCACGAGCACGTGGTCGCAGTCTCTTGAACATCGGCCCGCCATCCACGCAAGCCTCCGCGATGAACAGATCGTGCTCGTTGACGATCCGCCCGGGATTCTGATCGGGGTCCTGTGCGTTGGCCAGCGCCGTTCGAATGACTTTCTCCAGCATTCGGGCACCTCGGTGGGGTTGATAACGGAGGATATCCAATGCTTCGTCCACAAATTTCCCTCTGACCAGGTCGGCCAGAGGACGGACCTTGCGAGGGCTGATTCGTGCAAAACGGTGCGTCGATTTGAAGGACATGGCGATTTTTCGCTTACTCGGTTACTTTCCCGTATGTGATTCAATAATCTCGTGGTTACTTTTTCCTCGATCCGGCGTGACCACGAAATGTGCGGGTCGCGGCAAACTCGCCCAACTTGTGACCCACCATATCTTCGGTGATGAATACTTTCATGTGCTGCCGACCGTTGTGAACAAGGAACGTGTAGCCGACAAACTCAGGCACCACGGTGCAAGCCCGCGCCCAAGTCTTGATTGGTTCCTTGGAACCTGCCTCTTCCTGCTTCTGCACTTTGCGGAACAGTTTTTCGTCAACAAACGGGCCTTTTTTTTGTGATCTGCTCATGCGATTCGCTTGGTTGCTCTCTACAGAAATACCTATTTCACTTTCAGCTGTCCGTAACGCTTGGATCGGCGTCGGCGGACAATTGCCGAATTCGATGGTTTTTTGCGTTTTCGAGTCGCACCACCCTTGGCCGGCTTACCGGATGGACTGACCGGATGACGTCCACCCTTGGTCCGACCTTCACCGCCACCATGGGGATGATCGATCGGATTCATCGCGGTTCCACGAACATGGGGACGACGTCCGAGCCAACGTTTTCGACCGGCTTTTCCCAGCCGAACACTCATATGATCCGTATTGCCTACCTTGCCGATCGTGGCACGACAGGCCGCCGGGACGCGACGAATTTCTCCACTCGGCAGTGAGATCTGTGCCCAGTCTGCTTCGCGAGCCATCAATGTCGCGTTGGTGCCGGCACTGCGGCACAATCGGGCGCCCTGACCGGCCCGCATTTCGACGTTGTGGATGACCGTGCCCAGCGGAATGTTTCGCAATGGAAGGCAATTGCCAACGGCGGGCGGCGCCTGCGAACCACTTTCCACGGTCATGCCTTCTTTCAACGCGTCCGGCGCGATGATGTATCGTTTCTCGCCATCAGTGTAGTACAACAGGGCGATCCGGGCACTGCGGTTCGGATCGTATTGAATCGAATTGACAGTTGCCGTCACCCCGTCCTTGTTCCGCTTGAAGTCAATGACCCGATACATCCTTTTGTGTCCGCCGCCGCGATGCCGGCAGGTGATCTTGCCCTGGTTGTTTCGGCCCCCTTTCTTCTTCAGCGGCTTCATCAACGACTTTTCCGGCCGGGAGCCCTTGGTCAGATCAGCGAAATCGCTGACGCTGGCATTGCGACGCCCGGCTGATGTCGGTTTGTATTTTCGGATGCCCATGATTCTCTTCCGTTAACCTGGTGTCGATGCCCGCCTGCGACCGATTAGAAGAAATCGATCTTGTCATCGCCCTTCAATTTGACGATCGCCTTCTTCCAGGCCTTCGTCCTGCCCGCCTTGAAGCGGTATCGACGAGGCTTTCCTTTCCTGGTTTGCGTCGCCACCTTCTCAACGGCGACTTCAAACAGCTGTTCAACCGCTCGCTTGACGTCCGATTTGGTCGCCTGCGGGTTGATCTTGAAAGTGTATTGATTCAATTCTTCCGACTGAAACATCCCCTTTTCTGTCAGCATCGGCTTCAGGATCACCTGATGTGGCTCGAGCCGCAGCCGGGGTGTTTTCAAGGTTTCGTCGTTTTTCTTGTTCATGTCCTGTTTCTCCGACCAATGCGAAACGTGACGCTCACGCCTTGCCAGCCTGGTCCCTGAATGCATCCATCGCATCCCGCGTCATCAACACGCGATGAGGCCGTAGAATTTCCAAGGCGTTGAGATCGCTGACTCGCGTAACCGACACACCGCCAATGTTCCGAGCACTCTTGTACACCACCGGATCGTGCTGAGCCGTGGCGATCAAGGCGCTCTTGTCATTCAAATCCAACGCCTTGAGCAACGCCGCAATCTGTTTCGTCTGGGGCTGATCCATCGACAAGTCGTCAATCACCAGCACCTGTTCATCCTGGATCTTGCCGGCCATGGCCATCCGCGTCGCCAATCGAACTGCTTTTCGCGGCAAGCGATAGGAGTAATCCCGATTCGATTTGGCAAATGCGTGGCCCCCACCCCGGCGAACATTGGTGCGACGCGATCCGGCCCTAGCATTCCCAGTGCCCTTTTGCCGATACAGCTTTTTGGTCGAGCCAGAGACATCGCTGCGGCTCTTCGTCTGATGTGAACCCTGCCGGCGGTTGGCCTGGTACATCACGACCACATCGTGGAGCAGTTGCTTGTTGATGGATTTGGCCAGGTCATCGGGGTTAATGTCGTACTTCCCGACTTCCTTTCCAGATTTGTCGTAAACGGGCAGACTAGCCATAATCAACCTTATTTCTTGTTCGTTTCCTTGACGACTACCAAACCCCCGTTGGGACCGGGAATGGCGCCACGAATCAGCAACAGATTGTTCTCTTCATCGACTCGCACCAACTTCAAATTTCGAGTCGTGGTCTTTCTTGATCCGTACTGCCCGGCCATCCGCTTTCCTTTGAACAGTCGAGACGGCGATGCACTCATGCCGGTGCCTCCGGCGTGCCGGTGGCATTTCTTGACACCATGTGAGGCTCGCTGGCCAGCGAAATTGTGCCGCTTCATCACACCAGCATAGCCCCGACCTTTGCAGGTAGCGGTCACATCGACTCGCTCAACCTCGCTCAATTGATCGACCTTGACTTCCTGGCCGACCTCAAGGTCACCCGTCTGGCCCCGCAGCTCGCGAATAAACTTTTTGGGCTCACAATCCGCTTTGCCAGAAAGCTCGATGCCAGCGGCGACCCGTTTTTGAGATCGTTTACTGCGAATGCTGGCGACATGCCCCCGCTCCGAACGTCGGGCCTGGCTTTGGCGGGAGCGGCGATCCTTCTTGGGCCGCTTCTTGTCGAGAAATCCCAGTTGAACTGCGGAATAGCCGTCTTTTTCGTCTGTCCTTAGCTGCAGCACCTGGCAGGGGCCTGCCTGAACCACCGTTACCGGCGTGGCAATGCCGGTATCCGGGTCAAACAGCTGCGTCATCCCCACCTTGCGGCCGAGTATTCCCTTAATCATGACTATCGCTTTCGTTCAACTGGTTCGTCGATAGAGACTGTTGCCAACTGACCCGGTGTACCCGCACCGAATCGTGATCAACGTATCTCTACGACCTCCGTGGCATAAATCTAATGAATTACTGGTGTACAAAAACCTGTTGCTGTTTCACTGGCTACTTGGCCGAGGCTTTGATCTTGATTTCCACGCCCGCCGGCAAACTCAATTTATTCAAAGCCTCGATTGTCTTGGCCGTGGCCTGGACGATGTCGATCAGGCGTTTATGTGTTCGGATCTCAAATTGCTGCCGCGCCTTCTTGTTGACAAACGGGCTGGACAGCACGGTATATCGCTCAATGCGCGTCGGAAGCGGGATCGGCCCGTGGACCTCCGAATGAGTACGCTTGGCCGTGTCAACGATTTCCTGAGCGCTTTGATCCAAAATCGAATGGTCGTACGCTTCCATTCGAATTCGAATTACTTCATGTACGGCAGCCACAGTGCGTCCGCTCCCAATCTCTCTGTCAATGATTTCGTAAACATGCTGACGGAAGCGACTTGCGCCGTTTTGATCGCGTCAGAAAAAAGGCCGGTTGTCGTTCTAATACCTGGGCTTCGCAAGCGGCGCAAGACATGCACGACGACAGCGTTTTCAAGCGAAGATCCAAAATTTATGATCGCCCACCGCGATCGTCAACCGCAAATGTTCGTTTTTGCCTGAAAAATGAACTTCAATGATAAGTTGACCGCCGTTACTGGCCTTTCAAGCCCTTGTCAACGGTTCGCCGTCGGCGGAAGCAGTTATTCCAGTTCCCATTCAACTTTCTTCGGTTTCGGCGAATAACTACGACGAGCTAATTCACCAGGTGCCACCAACTGCGAAAATACCAGTTGCCACCAACTGCGAAAGCGAGCCGCCATGGCCCTGATTCAACGCGATTGTCCTGACACCTTCTCCGATTTTCCAGACCCCGGGGCTAAAGAAGGAAGCGGCTTGTGGCCGGAATGTTTCACAAACGAGGTCTACTGCTATTTGCGACTATCGAGATTTGTCGATCGCGGAATTGCCCGATAGAATGCCGGTACGGCGTATTCCGCAGCTGTCTGTCAACTCGATTGAGAGCGATAATCCCCTTCGTCGGAGATACCCATGCGATCGTGGAACAACAATCATTGGCCCAAAGTCTGGTTGGTCGGCTCAGTCGCGATCGTGATTTCGACCTGTACGGTACCGACCCTGCCGGCCCAGGTGGTTCAATTGCCAACGATCCGCTTTTTCAACACTCGAACGGTGGTCAGTGTGCCGGACGGGGGATCGCTTTATCTGGGTGGAATAAACCGCGGTGCGTACGGTGTTGTGGGACGCGGCCACCCTGCTTCAGGCGGGATACCCTACGGCGGTCGGCTGTTTAGAAACCGGTCCGTTGCGGGAAGTTCCAGTGCGACGCGACCAGCGGTTTCGGCTCAGATTATCCGCATGCGGGAACTGGAGGCCGACCTACTTTCGACCGCAGAGCATGACCGCAAAATGTCAGCCAGCCGGAACCCCAATGGTTCCAAGGACGTTCAGCGACGTGCCGATTTCATGACCCGCCACATCCGCCGGGCTCGGAAGCGATAATGTGGATTGTGTGATAGTCGGGGCGAGACGTCGGGCACGGTTTCGAATCGGTTTCTACACTCTGGTCGTCATTTCCGTCGTCAGCTTGTTGGCCAGTTCAAATCTTGCCTGGCCTCCCAACTTCGAGGCTGTCGTTCATGTGACCGCCATCGTTTACCTTTGTAGCCTGGCCGGATACTTGGTTGGGGTTCGGCAACTCTCTTGTTCGCATTCCAGTCAGCATGTTCATCTGCCTGGCAATCGGATTTCTGTTTGGTTTGACCGCCAATCAATTTCGTTTCAACGCGTTGCCCATCTACCTGGTATTCACGACAGGAATCACGTCTTTGACTGGATTGGCCTGTTTCCTGATGAAAATGGCGGCCAATTCCGTCAGTCAGGTCGGAGGCGGTGAATCGAGCCAGGCGTTGCTGCAATTCCATGTTCGTCACATGTTGATCTGGATGACCATGTCTGCCGTACTGATCGCGGTATTTCAATGGGCGTTGCAGGCGAGCGACCGGGTGGCTGCCAACCGGGATCTGTTGCCAGCGTTGGCCTTGTTGTTAATCTTTGCGGCCATGGCCGTGGTTGATGTCTGGGTGGTCACGGGTGGGCGAAATCCAGTTCGTGTCAGTCTGTGGATTGTCGCATTTTTTCTGGGAAGTGGGACGATCGTTTCCGTAGTACCCGGCCATCGACAATTCTGGCTGGTGGTTACCTGTTGCACCCAGGTGATGCTGGTCTTTTCAATTTACAGCCTGCAGCAACAGGAGATTCCGCTGATTCATCGGATCGGTTAAAGTTTTCTGGAATGATGAAAGAATTTCCCACTCTCGATTTCAGTGTCCTCGCGGTTGTTCTGCATGGCCAAGATTCTGATTACGTCCGGTCCAACGCGGCAGTATATTGATCCCGTCCGATATCTCAGCAATGCCTCCAGCGGCCAGATGGGAAGATGTCTGGCTCAGGCTGCCATGGAATTGGGCCATCAGGTCATCGTGGTCAGTGGTCCAGTGCACATCCAGTATCCTGGCGGTGCCGAGGTGCTGCCGGTCGTTTCGACGGAGGAAATGTTGACCGTCTGTCGCGATTGTTTTCCTTCCTGTGACGGGCTGATCGGAGCAGCCGCACCCTGCGATTATCGTCCGGAAGAAATTGCCAATCACAAGATCCGCAAGACAGGTCAGGACCTCACTTTGAAGCTGGTCGAAACCGAGGACGTGGTGGCTGCACTGGGATGTTCGAAACAGCCGCACCAGTGGACGGTTGGGTTCGCGTTGGAAACGGAAGATGCCCGCTTTCGCGCCTTGACAAAGCTGATTCGCAAATGCTGCGATCTGGTCGTGGTCAATGGAGTCGAGGCTATCAATTCCAGCGAGAATTCGATTGAGATCATTGCTGACGGCGGCCAGGTGGTTACTTCCGCCTCGGGAACGAAAGCGCGGGTCGCGGAGCAGGTACTGGCAACCATTCAGCGAAGGTTGATCGATCCGCACCGCTCGACATTCTTAACCAGACGACCATAGGCCAGGATATGACGATTGGAGGCAGCACCAGCCTCTCCTGTTTCGATAGGTTGCAAAACGCTGCTCGAGTGATACCTGGACGATGGGTCAATCGGCGGTTCGAGTCCCGGAGCCTTCCGGTAAGGGTCACACCGACTAATCGCATTCTGCCTGTTCTGCCGAAAACTCGAGCTGACACGGCCGCCTCTTGCGGCGAACACGGGCAGCAATTGATGCGGTTCTGCTAGAATGAACGGGATATCGGAACGAACCAGACGACTGCTCCCATGCTGTACTTGGCGAAGTCAACTCAATTTTTTTCTGACGTGACCCAGCGCCAGTTGATGGTGGTCGCATGTTTCTGCCTGTTGTTTCTGGCGTTCGTTCTGCTGCTGTATTCATTGGATCGCCAGCGGGAATGGCAACTGCGCAGCGAGCAGGCCGAGTACCGGTTGAGTCTGGCGAGCGAGATGATGACCCGCGAATTGACTCGGGTTAAATCAGATGCGTTGTTCCTGTCGCAAATGGACATTTCGAAACGATTTGCGGCCGGGCAGACCGACCTTCGCGCCCAGCTGGAAAGTGAGTATGTCAAGTTCGTGCGGCAGATGCACAGCTATGACCAGGTCCGTTTATTGAATCTGCGGGGCGAGGAGGTGATTCGTGTCGATTCCAGTCTGGCTGGCGTTTCGGTGACGCCGCCTGCGGAGTTTCAGGACAAACGGGACAGGTACTATTTCCAACAGTCGGTTGGCCTTGGCAAGAATGAAGTGTTCGTTTCCGACTTTGATCTCAATCAGGAACATGGAGAAATCGAAAGGCCACTGAACCCCGTGATTCGATTTGTGACTCCGGTGGTCGATGGGGCAGATGTTCCCCGAGCGCTGTTGGTAATCAACTATCTGGGCAGCCCGCTATTGAACGAGATAGGAGCCATCTCGCTGCCAGGCCAAACTCTGCTGGTAACATCGGAAGGCCAGTATCTGTTGGGGCCTCGACCGGAAGATGCCTGGGGATGGCTGCTGGGGCACGCTCAATCGTTCGCATCGCAGTTTCCACTGGCCTGGGAACAGATTGGCCGGGGTGATCGGAGGTTTGAATTGACCAACAACGGCGCGTTTGCGTGGCGGTCGATCCGGCCTGGTCAGACCGGCAAGGATCGTGGTCAGGTCGTCAGGAATCGCGGAACACTGACGGTGATATCCCGATTGCCTGGCAGTGAGGTGTTTGCCGTATCCGACCAGCTGTTGAAACGGTTGCTGTTTGCCGGTGGGATCATGCTGTTTCCCATTTCCTTGTTGGCCAGATTTTGGGCCGTGGCGGTTGCCAGGCGGAATCAGCAGAACGAGCAGATGGCCCGCTCGGAGGAGAAATTGCGAGAACTGTCGTCACGTCTGCTACGGGTCCAGGAGGACGAACGGAAGTCCATTTCCCGGGAAATCCACGATGAACTTGGGCAACAGGTGACGGCCATCAACCTTGACCTGAAGCTGGCGGAACGAGAGGAGCCCAATGCAACAGCGCGGCACCACCTGCAACGCGCGATTCGTGAAAATGAACAATTGCTCAGCACCTTGCATGATTTTGCCCGCAGGGTTCGGCCGGTCGTTTTGGATGACCTGGGGCTGTTCGACGCGGTGGAAAGCTACATCTGGGAATACGAAAACCGAACGGGTATTCCGGTCGACTTCGAGATGCGCCCCCGGCAATACGATCTGCCCGATCGAGTGCAAGAAAACGTCTATCGATTGCTGCAGGAATCCTTGAACAACGTCGTCAAGCATGCCGATGCCCGACATGTTTCAGTTAAAATGAACGTGCACGACAATCATCGCGAAAGCTACTTCCAGATGACGGTGGCCGACAATGGAATCGGCGGTGTCGAACAGAAGTCCGATTCGAACCGGCTCGGATTGATTGGGATGCAGGAGCGAGTGGAATTGCTGGGAGGGTCGTTTCGGATTGACTCCGACGAAAACGGGACGACCGTGGAGACGACCATCCCTCTGCACCCAGCGAGTTGATATTCTTTTCCGTCGTAGAGCTCAGAGGGAAGAAGCGCAAATGCCACTGAAATCACGCGTGCGAGTTGTTCTGGCGGATGACCATGCCATGGTGCGAGAGTCACTGGCCCGCGTGCTTGACGCCAGCGGGACGGTCAATGTGGTTGGGCAGGCGGGGGATGGTCTGGAGGTGAAGCAGATCGTTTCCGCATCCAATCCAGACTGTCTGGTCATGGATTACTCCATGCCGAATCATGATCCGGTCGAGGTCATTCGGGAACTGTCAGCCCAATACCCCCAATTGAAAATCCTCCTGTTGACGGTTCACGAAAACGTCCATTACGCCGTGCGTATCATGCAGGCCGGCGCCCACGGTTATCTGATCAAGTCCGCGGCCGTGGACGAATTGGTCGACGCAATCGATCGATTGCACGCGGGTGACATCTACATTTCCAAGAAGATCGCGACCTCGGTCTGGGCCCAGATTCGCCGTCCCAGGAGCGATCGTGATGGTCTGGAGTCTCTCTCGCAGCGAGAATTTGAGGTCCTTCGGGTTCTGGGTTCTGGTGCCAGTCTGCAGGAATGTGCCAGTCAGCTGCACGTCAGTGTCAGCACGGTCTCAACCTACCGCAGCCGGATTCTGGACAAATTGAACCTCAGCTCAACAGCCGACATGATCCGTTATGCGCTGGAAAACAAGGTTGTGGTGTAAGTCGTTGCCAGCCGATGCGATTCCATCACAGCGTCAACATGTATGCGACCAGGTCTTCTTTTTCCTGTTTGGTCAATTGCAGTTCCAGAACCAGATTGAAAAATTCGACCGTGTCATGCAAGGTGGGGCAGCGACCGTCGTGCAGGTAGGGGGGCGAATCCTTGATGCCCCGCAATGGGAATGTCTTGATCGGGCCCTCCGGCCGCCCCACGTAGAACCGCTCTACCTTCAGGTCATGCATGTAGTCGTCCACAAAGGCCGGACCGCTGTGGCATTGAACGCACTGGGCCTTGCCGTGAAACAAGGCTTCGCCGCGGAGCTCGGACTCCGAGGCCAAGGCCGGAATCAGTCGATTCAGAGCGTTCAGTTTCGGAGCGGGCGGATAATCAATGATCGCGTTGAAGTCAGCCATCCGGTTGGTAACTTCGCGCTTGACCGCCCGGGGGCCGATCGCCTGTTGCATGCCTGGATCACCGTCAAAATACTCTTCGACTTCGGAGAAATGATCGAGGCTGCGGATGGAGCGTTTGGAAGACAATTGCATCAGGTTGTAATTGCCCCGCATGGTCGGCGTGTCGACACGCAGCCGGGCCATATTCGGTCGCGCGTCGGGACCCAGCTCAATGGCTCCATTGGTATGCCCGTTGACATGACAGTCCATGCAGGAAATGCCCTGTGACGGACTGGCCGTGAGGCGGTGATTGGTATGGTTGAACCAGGTGGTAGGCGATGGCCGCAGCAGCTCCTTCAGTCCTTCCATCTGTTCCGGCGTAATCAGGCCATCGAATATCTCGTAATAGTTGTCCAGTGTGATCTCCTGTCCGTTGCTAACGTCGCCCAATTCCTTGTGGGTGGTCAAGAACAGGGGCGGTGGAAACTCGGGCAGATACTCGTCCGGCATATCCATGTCGACGTCGATTCGGCGATGCTCTGGATGGGCTTGCAGCCATGATTCCGGGAAGACCATGTGCGCGTTGGATTGTAAGGGATGGCACAGTGGTTTGTAGGGAAACAGATCACGTTTCCGAATTTCCTCCGGCGACATCTGCCCCAGTTCGTCAAATGACAGTCCGTCGGCAACCCGTGCCACCGGTCCTCGCATGATCGGTTTCCGGCCTCCCGACATGACCCGGCCGTCCATCGTTTCATCCGAGAAATCAAATCGACCGGCCATGTAATCCCGCACATCCTTCATCAATATGGGTTTCTGTTTGCGATGGAATTCGTACCACTGGTCAAACCGCATGGGCAGGACCGGTGAACCAAACGATGATCTGCCTCGACCGTAATATCGCCAAAGATCAAACGGGGTTCTCATCCCTTTTTCAATCGTCGGATAAAGTTTCAGTTCGGCCGTCACGTTTCCTGCCGGGGTTGGCCGGGAATCGGCCCGGCGTCCTGAAAGCCGGTCCACCAGTCGTTCCGCCGTAACGTACATGGCGGAAGGGGCCGTTTCGCCCGATTCATGGTGTGAAGGGTTCGTTACGGAATGGACGGTTTGAGGGAGCCGGCTTAATCCGGTACCGGTGTACTTCTGGTAGGTGGCGTTGACGCCAAATCCGAAGGCGATCAGTAATGCTGCCAGCAATAAATTGGCAGCGACCCGATAGGATGGACGGCTCATGGCTAATCCCTTTGTCAAAATCAAGTTGTAATTGCCTGTTGCGTCGTGGTGGGTGAATGGAGCAAGTCATCCACCGCGGGATCGTCGGAGGCAACTTCCAGATCTGGTTGCCAATTTTCCAATTCCATTTCAATCGCTTCGTCGTCTTGCTGTTCCGGCCCCAGCAGAGCCGGCGCGAAAACGGCCCAGCCCGCCGCGACAAATACGATATTCTTGAGGATGTATTGACCTTCCAGCGTTGGCGCCAGCGGTGACACCTTGAAGGCGAGTTCCGGCAGCAGAAACAGCGGGGTGAAGGTGCCGGCCATGTGAAACAGGAACAGCAGAAAGGCGGCCTTCATCCAGACATTGAAAATCAAAGCCAATCCCAAGCTGCATTCCATGATTGCCAGGATGAACAGCGCCGTGTCGGCGTCCATCCAACCCGCCGTCATCCGAATGATCGTCTGAGTTGCCAGCAACTCCGCCGGACTCAGATCGGGGAAGAATTTGATGAAACCGAAATGAAAATAGATGACACCCAGCGCCAGCCGCAGGATATGGAACGAAGATTGGTTGCGTAATTTCCGGGAGGCCATGTCAATCGGCAGCCATCAGTATCAAATCCAAAGTTGTGGATTTGAGTATGGCTGCGGGGCCGTGGAAGGTATGTCGTTTGGAAGCGACAACGCGTGTCGCATTCTGGCTACAGTTTCTGCCTGAGGCCTCGCCTAACCGATACGAAACTGGCTTCAATGAACGCGTTCCAGCATGAAATACGCGAGTGGAACCTGGATCAGGCCCAACCTGGCCACGGCCCGGCCGAGCAGGTGGTTGTCGTCAATCTTGACCACCTTGTCCACGATCAATCGAGCCGGATCGGATTTCCGGTTGCCACCATCGCGATAAGAGAAGACCACGCCATGACCGAATGGGCCCCGATCATTGGGTGGCTGAACGGCAAATTTACCATGGCGTTTGATGGTCCCGTCGGCGTCGACCTTGGGTTGCCAGCCAATACATCGAAGACAGGCTGACGACACCTGGTGAACCTGGATGTTGTCGCCGAAATAGACCGAACCGCAAGGTTGGATTTCCTTGATGAACTGGCGGTATCCGACCATGGTGGCAATCCCCTTGTTGACTCCCCGCCAGTGCCCTTTCAGCTCGTGAAGCTTTGGCGTGGTTCCACCCATGAACATCTTGCGGTAGTCCCGCAAACGGAAATTGCGGGTATCCATCAGGTCGATGCCGACCAGCTGGCAGGTCGGCTGAGGTCGCTGCGCTAAAGCCGTCGCGCAACATGACGTGATCGTCAAGGTTGCCAGGACGTGGATCGCAATTCGGGTCATCATCAGTTACTCCCAACCGATTTGGCGGCTGTCGTTGATATTCGGACCCGGTGATACCAGCTGTGCAGCGATTGTCACGTGGGCAGTCACACGGATCTGAATTATCATTCCGGTTATATTACTTCTGACGATTTGACCGCCTGGAACCATGCCGGCGATGGCCGTGGACTGACTTGATTGCTATCGAACAATTGAAATTTGGGTATCCGCAATCGGATTTTCGGCTGGTCGTGGACGATTTGAAAATCGACAAAGGTTCCAAAGTGGCTGTCGTGGGTCCCAGCGGTAGCGGCAAAACGACGTTGCTGAATCTGATCTGCGGTATTTTCGTTCCTCAAACGGGCCAGGTCCGAATCGATCAGCAGGTGATTTCCCGGATGTCCGATGAAGCGCGACGAAATTTTCGGATTGCCCATGTCGGGCTGGTGTTTCAGCAGTTCGAGCTGGTCGAGTATTTGAATCTGACCGACAACATTCTGTTCCCGTTTTTCGTAAACCGTTCGTTGCAGCATCGGCAGCCCGCCAATCGCAGCGTCGTGGAATTGGCATCGGGCATGGGGTTGGCCGACAAACTGTCTCGATACCCGGCTCAATTGTCGCAAGGTGAGCAGCAACGGGTCGCCATCTGTCGTGCCATGATAACCAATCCGGAAATTATCCTGGCCGACGAGCCGACCGGGAACCTCGATCCGCGGAACAAGACCAGGATTCTTGACCTGCTGTTTCAACAGTGCAGTGCGGACGGCAAGACGCTGGTTGTCGTCACTCACGACATGAACATCCTGACGGGGTTTGATGAAGTCATCGATTTTGAACGATTTCGACGGGATGGGAGCGGTCAAGATGGGATGGCTTAAGTTGGCAGTCCGCTACGTCATGTACTACCGTTGGAAGACCCTGATTCTGTCGGGCTGTATTTTTCTGACGGTCTTTCTGCCGTTTGCGATCGAGATTCTGCTAAGTGAATTTGAAGCGAAGATCGTCAAACGGGCCGATGAGACGCCGCTGGTCATTGGCGCTCGTGGTAGTCGTTTCGATTTAACGCTGCGTTCCCTTTATTTCCAGGTTGGTGAATCGGACGGCCAACCGGGAAAAACGATCGATTATGGCGAGGCGGCGGCGATTGAAGCGACCGGCTGGGCCGACGCGATTCCGCTGTACTGCAAGTTTACTGCTCGGCAGTTTCCGATTGTCGGTACCACGCTGGACTACTTCGAATTCCGCAATCTCCGATCGGCCCAGGGGGAGATGCTGGTTCAAATCGGCGATTGCGTGGTCGGTGCCGGCGTGGCCCGAAAACTGGGTTTGCAGCCGGGGGACAGTCTGCTAACGGACATCGACAGTGTCATTTCCATTTCATCCTATCCATTGAAGATGACCGTCCGGGGAATTCTGGAACCGACCAATTCTCCTGATGATCATGCCGTCTTTGTTGATCTCAAGACGGCCTGGATCATGGATGGTATCGGTCATGGACACCAGGATGTGGCAACCGTTGAAGAAGACAAATTGCTTTCTCGTGATCGAGAAGGGATCGTGGCCAGCGCTGCCGTATTGCCCTACACCGAAATCACGGCGGAGAACATCAATTCCTTTCATTTCCATGGTGACCTCTCCACCTTCCCATTGACTGCCGTCATCGCCATTCCACCAGACGAAAAAAGTGAAACCATACTGATCGGCCGCTACCGTGACGCCCGAACGCCGACACAACTGGTCGTGCCCAGACAGGTTATCAGCGACCTGATGGCGTTGGTGTTTCAGGTGAAGCGGTTTTTCGATGCCAACGCCGTGCTGATTGGCCTGTCTACGTTCGTGCTGCTGATTCTGATCATGCTGTTGTCGATCAAGTTGAGAGATCGTGAGATGCAGACGATGTTCAAAATTGGCGCCACCCGCAATATGCTGGCTCGATTGCTGATGGGAGAACTTGGAATCATCTTGCTGATCAGTTCACTGTTGGTGGCGGTGGCGGTCTGGTTGGTGTCTTACTTTGGCGAGGAGATCTTGCAGTCAGTCCTGTTGCTTCGATGACGGACGGGACCAGAAGCCGACCAGTCCCGCGGCGATGGTAACCACGGCCATCGGCCACACCAGCGCGTCGCCCAGCAGGCGATACAGGCTGAACCGCCGGACCGGTTGAACTTCCGTTCGCAAGGTGTCGGTGTTGCGCCGAGGACCTTCGGCGAGGATCTGGCCTGCGCTATCGATCGCCGCCGAAAATCCGGTATTGGCACATACCAGCAACGGCTTGCGCATTTCAACGGCGCGACATACATTGCAAGCCAGATGGAAGTCCAGACAACTGGTGCCATAAAACCAGCCGTCATTGGTAACGTTGACCAGTACATCCGGCTCTTCGTCTTGCGCGGTCAGTCGACTAACCTGCCGACGAATGTAATGCGGCACCGTGGTTTCAAAGCAGATACTGGGCGCAATCCGTTTACCGTCCACTTCCATTGCCATGGCATCCGAACCGGCGTTCAGCCCCTTGCCGATCGCCGGAACCTTCTGCAGCAACGGGATCCAGCTGGACAGCGGAACGTATTCGCCAAACATCACCAGGTGATTCTTGAAGTAACGATCCTGGACCTGTCCCCGGCGATCGATCAGCAGTGCGGATCCGTAGACAATCTGACGGATGGGGTCGACACTGACGGCTCCCACCAGAAAAAATGGAGGCGAATCTGGACGGACCTGCAGTTGTTGCCAGGTAAACCGTGTCGCCTGTTCGTATGCCCGTTGATCCTCCAGTGGTAGCTGATTGAGGTCGGTTTCCGGCAACAGATCAGGATAAGGCCAGCCATTCTCCGGCCAGATAACCAATTCGATATCGTCCCACCGCGACAAAGCGTCTCGGGTCAGTTGCTGATACTGTTCGGTTTTGCGCTGCTGCATTTCCTGAGCCAATTCGGGATCGGCGGTCAATACGGTATTGATGGAGCCCTGAATCAAAGCCACCACCAGAGGATCGCCGCTGGATTGAACCTCACGCCGCAGTTGCCAGAGACCATAACCGCTGACAGCCAGCAGGATGGTGGCCGCCAGCAGCAGGTATTGCCAAGCGTTGTGGTTTGGCTGGCGCACGCGGCTAATCCAATGCGACAAGGCCGCAGCGAAACAGGCCATGGCGAACGATAGCGTGTAAGCGCCCCCAAGGTCACTAATCTGAATCAACAGTGGGTACCGGTATTGCGTATGCGACAGATTGACCAGCCCCATTCCGGTGAGAAGATGCGAGCGAATCAACTCCAGCCCGACCCAGGCCACCGGAACGGCAACCACCAGCGGTACCCGATACTTCTGGATCATTGTCCGCGAAGCGACCACAAAAAACGGCAGGTAACAGGCCAGGTAGATCGAGATCGCGATCCAGCCCAACCACAGCGCCGGGTGGGGAATTGGAATAAAATAGAAAGTTACCAACCAGTACAGGCATCCGACCGCCCAGATTTTTCCGTAGTCCCGCAGCCGCAGATTGTGAGGGTCGTTGATCAGATGGATGATCGGTAACAGGGCGACCCAGCCGATGGCCGCCAGACCTGCTGGTGGGAACGCCGACCACAGTAATAGCATGGACAGCGCCGCCCGGGTAAAAACGCGGTTGGCTGGCCGTGGCGGCGATTGCTCTTCGTTGGTTTCCGGCACCGCTCTTGAGCTCCTGAACTGGGTGGTTACCGGCTGCATTCGGGCATGCCGTGAACGTTTCGTGGTATTGAATCATGTTCTGGTGGATTTTGACAAGCTTGAAATGAATGTCCATCGACGAGCGCGTCGGCACCGTTCATGTTTGACCACTTGAGTTTTGTTCGCTTTGTCGAAGAATTAAGTCCATTACGTTTCAGCTCAATTGATCAGGAACATGTCTTGTGGACCGCGATGCCGCATTTGATTTGATGTGTGAGTTCACGCAGAATGAAGGTTTGCGGCGGCATATGCTGACCGTCGAGGCCGCCATGCGGGCCTACGCCAGCAAACAGGGCGAAGACGTGGAGAAATGGGGTATCGTGGGGCTGCTTCATGATTTCGATTACGAACGCTGGCCCGAACCCCCGGATCATCCGTTGCAGGGCGCCGGATTCTGGCCGAACGTGCATATCCCGAGGAAGTGATCTATGCGATCAAGTCCCATGTTGATGTAGTGCCGGATTGTCCCCGCATTTCGCTATTGGATAAAACGCTGTTTGCCTGTGACGAATTGTGCGGATTCATAACTGCGGTAGCACTGGTCCGCCCTGCGGGAATCGAAGGTATGCAGGCGCGAAGTGTTCGCAAGAAAATGAAACAGAAGAGTTTTGCTGAGAAAGTCAGCCGCGAAGATATTGTAGCGGGTGCAGACCAACTGGGTGTGGAACTGAATGATCATATCCAATTTGTGATCGACGCTCTGGTGCCGCACGCCGCCGAGTTACAATTGCACCCCACCAATCCATAACCCGATTTGAAAGGACAGATCATGGAAATTCAGGAAGCGCAACAGTTAACCACCAGGAAGTGTGAACCTTGCGAAGGGGGCGTGGATCCCTGTCCTCTACCTTTTGTCAAGGAACAACTACAACGTCTTTCCGGCTGGCATTTGACCGACAACAACCAGCGAATTCGCAAAGAGTGGAAAGTCAAGAACTTCATGGCCGGCATGGCATTTTTCGAAAAGGTGGCCGAGCTGGCGGAGGCGGATGGTCATCATCCCGATATCCACCTCGAATCGTATCGCAATGTTGCCATTGAGCTGTGGACGCACGCGATAGGCGGTTTGAGCGAAAATGACTTCATCCTGGCGGCCAAAATCGACCAGCTTCCGGTTGAAACGGAAGTTTGAGATTTGACGGGCAGGTTGGAAGCTAAACTTTGCGGATCAGGAAAAACGTTCGAGACGTCGTGATGGTAGCGGCGTCAATAACGAGATGACCGTTAAAAATCTACCATCAGATTACCGATTATTTGGGTTGTTTTTGCTGTAAACAAAAAGCCGGTGGTTTCTGTTATTCACGTCGATACACCGCAATGAGAAGGCTGATTCCCATAACCGAATTGGCGATCGATCCTCGTTGCCCAGGTGTAGAGAAATGCAAATACGGTATGTGCTGGTTCTGCTGACCATCGGTATGGCTGCCGGCTGTGCAGGAAAACATCGTCAAGCGACCGTAATTGGACCCATGGTATGCAATGGATCATGTGGATCGAGTTGCGATGGCTCTCATTCAAACGCGGTTGGCCTGGTTGAGGGTCAATGGGAATCCGTATACGGGCGGGGACTACTCCGGCGACCATTCCGTCAGGCCCGCATTCGACGGCAGAACGCAGACATGGTGGCGTCCGCGACTGCCGATGGGCAAACGGACCGTCGCCAGAATTCAGTTCCATTCGCTGGTCAGACCGCCGACTCATGGGTTGAACCAGTGTACGAGAATGCCGTTGATACGTTTCAGGGTGCATCGGGATTCGATGATATGAGTCCGCCCGCTCCGGACCAGGAGACAACAAGCCGTCGCATGGTCCCGGTCCCGGCCGCGCCAAAAATGAGAAATCGACTTGAGAATGCCATTGATGAGGACGGAGGGCAGCAGGTGGCCGGACAGGTTCCGTCCTCACGCGTTGCCATCAACCGTGAGGACCGTGATGGTTCGGTGCCGCGCCAACAATCGCCTGAGAAAATTGCCGGTTCCATCAAAGAAGTAACCCGCGGGTCAGATCCGTCCTTGGATGAACTTGATCGCGTAGGAACGGCTGAGGTACACGAAAGCACGCGGCGGTTGGCTATTCAGGAATCGGAAACGGATTCGATCCCATCCCCAGCTGAATCTGTGTCTCGTTCCGCCTTCGACCCTCAGTTTGAGACGTTTCGATTGGAAGACCTGTTCTCCATTGACAGCCAAACGGACGTCGACGCTGTTTCAGAGTCAGGGGCGAATGTAGATTTGGAGTCCAATGCCGATGCAGAATTGCGTGTCGAAAGGCAAGGGAGGCAGGCCACGATCCAGGATACGGAAAATGCGGTTCGGTTACCATTGAATTCCATCTCGGGTAGGCCGGAACGGGATCTGATCCGGGAACTGCAGCTTTCGTCGCAACAAACACCAAACGCACTGCGAAACTCAGGCAAGAATGCGTCTACCGGTGAGGACGTGATGTTGACCGCCCGGCCGGTTCCACACTACCAGGAGCTTCGCCAATTTGCTGCCGATGGCCGCCAACCGATCCGTTTGCAAACGCCCGTCGACTTTGCCGACGAATCTGGTTCATCCTCGGGCTCCTTCCACCGAGAGTCCATTCGTGCCAATCCGGTTTCCAGCCGCGAGAAGATTGAACTGGGGGCCGATTTCGATTTTCGACCGCTGCCGGAGCTTTTGATCGACGAAACGATCGATATTACCGCGCCCAGAATGGACGAGTTTCTGAATGAAATTTTCGATTCATCTGGTTTCCTGCCGGCTGCCGAAAACCCAACCTTTCACTCGCTTCCCCCCAGGAGCTTCCGCATGAACGGGACAGGAGAAACAGGGGATTTCACGCGACTGCCGACTCATCGTCGCCAGTCAGACGGTCAATCGAATATGCGAAACGTGATCTTGCGAGCGATACCGCGGGTTCGCGACCCGGAAACCGGCAAGACGAGAGTCCGACGATTCGAGGAACGCTCGGAGGCCCGTTTCTTTCAGCCCAGTTTCAGTCGCCAGGTTTCGGAAGAACCGATCGCCGACCCGCAGCAGCAATGACTTCCGAAGCCAAACGGATAATCCTGTTTGATGCCGTAGGGACCTTGATTTATCCGCAGCCCGACGTGATTGCGACTTACCACACCGTTGGCGATCGTTACGGAAGCCGACGAACACCGGAGCAGGTAAAGCTGCGGTTCTTTCATGGGCGGAAAGAGTATTTTGATAAGGCAGTTGAGGTTGGACACGATCATGCGAAAGCAGCTGCATGGCCCTCCAGCGACCAAATTGAATACGACCTCTGGTGCCGGCTGGTTCGGTTCGTGTTTGACGATCTCGACGACACCGACGCGATCATGGATGACTTGTGGGACCACTTTGCCCAGCCGGACCATTGGCGGGTTCATGACGACGTGCACAACTGCATGTCAACACTGAGACGGCGACGTATGGAGGTAGGGATCGCATCGAATTTCGATTCCCGGCTCCTGAAAATCTGCCAGTTGTTACTGCCGCAAATCGAATCTCGGTTCATTTTCTGGTCATCAGCGATGGGTTTTCGTAAACCGGATCGGCGATTTTACGAAACAGTTGCTTCTCACCTGAAGGGATGGGGCCGGTTGACGATGGTCGGAGACGACCGTTTGAACGACTGGATTGCACCCGCGAAATGCGGCTGGCAGACGTATCTGTTGGACCGGCGGAAGGCGGCAGAAGAATCGCCGGCCGTCATCCATAGCCTGCTCGCGCTGCCAGCTCGAATCGGTTGAGGCCAAAGAGTGGACCACGCCAGTGGTTGGCAATCGTCTGTCGCAAAGTGGCACCCTTTTCCGGCTGACGACGGCAACCGCAAGATTGCTCAGCCTCACCGACCGATGGTATCACAACCCATCCACATGCGCAAAGGTTCCGGAACCACCACTGAACCATCGCGCTGCTGATGATTTTCCAGAATGGCAATCAGCGTACGACTAAGGGCAAAGGCGGTTCCATTCAGCGTGTGGACGTAATGCGTTCCTTTGGTGTCTTTTTTCTTGAATCGGATGTTCAGTCGGCGGGACTGGTAGTCGGTGCAGTTGGAGGTGCTGGTAACTTCCCCCCATTCGCCAGCCTCTCCGCGACCCGGCATCCAGGCCTCCAGATCATACTTGCGATAAGCGGGGCCGCCCAGGTCGCCCGTGGCCGTATCGACAACACGATAGGGAATTTCGATGGCATCAAACAGATCGCATTCAATCTGTAGCAACTCCTCGTGCATGGCATCGCTCTGATCTGGCAATGTGAAAGCAAACATTTCCACCTTGGTGAACTGATGCACGCGGTACAGTCCGCGGGAAGCCCGGCCGGCCGCGCCCGCTTCGGTGCGATAACAGTGACTGATGCCGCATAACTTCAGCGGCAACTGCGTGTCGAGCAGTGTCTGGCCGCTATACAAACCGCCGAGCGTGATTTCGGCCGTGCCGATCAGCGAGACATCCATGTTTTCCACGCTATACACCTGTGTTTCGGGACCACGAGGCATGAATCCGATCCCTTCCAGGATGGAATCGAGCGCCAGATCGGGTGTGATGGCAGGTAGGAAACCGCGATTCACAAGTTCATTGACGGCGAACTGTTGAATGGCCAGATCCAGGCGTACCAGATCCCCCTTGAGAAAGTAGAAGCCGGATCCGGTCGTCCGGGCGCCTGCTTCAAAATCAATCCAGTCCCATTTTTCGCCCAGTTGAACATGATCCAGCGGCGCAAATTCGAACTCGCGTGGCTGATGTTTGCCACGCGAAATTTCCAGGTTGGCCTTGTCGTCTTCACCCACCGGGGCCTCGGAATGCGCCATGTTGGGAATCGTCAACTGAATGGCATGGACGCGGGCGTCCAACTCATCATGATCGGACTGAACCGCGTCCTTTTGTTCACGAAGTTCTCTGCCCTGCTGTTTCCGTGCCTCCCTTTCCTGCGCGTCTTTGGCAGCGCCGATCGACTTGGCCACGTCGTTGGCTTCCCGGTTCAACTGTTCGACGCGCTTCATCACTTCGCGTCGCCGGCTTTCCAGCTCGATCAGTTCATCGATCTCGCAGGTCACATGGCGATTGACGCAGTTGCGTTTGATCGCGTCCACATTTTCCAGGATGAATTTGCGGTCCAGCATCGGATTTGACTTTCCTGAAAGCGCTAGAAAAACGTAATCGAATGGGCTATTCGGGTTCTGAATTCAGACAGATATCTTGCCCAGCTCGTCCCACAAACGGGCGCTGGAACGAATTCCTCGAGCAAAGTCATCGAGTGAGAATTTTTCGTTCGGACTGTGCGGGTTGTCGTCATCCTGCCCCCAGCCCAACAACAGCGTGTCGATACCCAGAATTTCGCTGAAGGCATTGACGACCGGGATACTACCGCCGCTGCGAATGAAAACGGGTTTCTTATCAAAGCCATGCGCGATGGCCTGGGATGCCGCTTCCATGTAAGGGCTTTCCAATGGCAGCACGAAGCCACGCGCACTGTGCATGTCAACAAGATTCATTGCGATGCCCGCGGGGCAGATCGAACGAAGCATGGATTCCAGTGCCGTGGCAATTTTTTCCGGCTGCTGGTCCGGGACGATGCGGAAACTGAACTTGGCACTGGCCTTGGACGGCAACACCGTCTTGGCGCCCGCACCCTGATAGCCACTGGTCAGGCCGTTAATATCGAACGAGGGCCTGGACCATCGCCGTTCCAACGTCGGGTAGCCCTGCTCGCCGTTCAATCCGGCAACGCCCAGTTGTTGCATGTACTCCTGATCATCGAATCGCAGTTCTTCCAGTTGCCCCTTTTCTCTCTGAGTCAGAGGCAGGATATCATCATAAAATCCCGGGATCTGGATCCGACCATTCTGGTCAACGATCGCTGACAACATGTCCGTCAGTGCATTGGCGGGGTTGGTGACCGAACCGCCAAAGGCGCCGGAATGCAAATCCTGATTGGGGCCGGCCAGGTGCAGTTCGAAGTAACAAATGCCACGCAGTCCGTAAGTGATGGCGGGAACCCCCGGTGCGTACTGGGAAGTATCGCTGATCACCGCAATGTCGGCCCGCATCTTCTCCTGAACGGGCAGATCGCGGTCGTATTGTCCAGCCAGGAATTCGTTCAAACCCTGGCTGCCACATTCCTCCTCGCCTTCGATCAGAAATTTGACCTGCACCGGCAAATGCCCCATCGTCTTCATCCATGATTCGACGGCAAAGACATGGGTGATCAGCTGGCCTTTATCGTCGGTGGCACCGCGGGCGTAGACGTTCCGTCCGCGGATATCGGGCTGAAACGGAGGCGTTTGCCATTCATCCAGCGGATCGGGCGGTTGCACATCGTAATGTCCGTACACCAGCACCGTGGGAGCGCCGGGAATCGGTGCCGATTGAGCGTAAACAATGGGGTGGCCGCAAGTTTCGATCAACTCGGTATCCAGTCCGATGGATTCAACCCGTTGTTGCAGCCATTGGGCGGCCCGGCGAACATCGGCAGCGAATGACTGATCTGTGCTGACGCTCGGGATCTGCAGCCATTCGCACAATTCGTTCTCGAATCGCGACTGATGCTCGTCCAGGTAACTGTCCAATTGATTCATGTTCATGTCCGTTAAATCTGATCCTGATTAGGGACGCATCGTTCGCCGACTAACATTGGCCATTTGCACCGGAAAGACTGAGCGAGTGCCATAATTTACGAAGTTTGGGATGCCTTCGCGGGAGGGCGACGCCCGACGGAAGGCCCGTCCGACAAAGTTCTGTATTTTTCGTTGTTCGAGACTAAAATTGTGTCCGGAAGTATAACTTGACTGACCGACTTGCACTATCGTCGGCCAGTCGTGGCACAGGTGAACCTGGCAAAAAATGCTTGATTGCGGGCCAGTTGTTGTTCTAATGATCGTCGGAAGAAAGTGAAGTGAGGATCAAGAATGCCAAAGTACGGAAGCGTCGCTGTTGCCGAGCCATCCACCAGCAAGGAATCGAGGCGGAAGTCAAAACCGAAACGTCAACCGCGCTATCACGTGATTTTGTGGGACGATGATGACCACTCCTACGAATACGTGATTCTGATGATGAGGCAACTGTTTGCCCATTCGCTGGAAAAAGGCTTCAAAATCGCCAAGAGCGTTGATAGCAACGGGCGAGCGATTTGCCTGACCACCACCCGGGAACATGCCGAATTGAAGCGAGATCAGATTCACGCCTTTGGCAAGGATATACTGATCGAACGCTGTAAAGGTTCCATGTCCGCGTCGATTGAGCCCGAAACGGACGAATAGTGTCGGCAAAACTGAAAACAGTCACGCTGGGCTGCAAGGTCAACCAGTACGAAACGCAACTGCTACGTGAAGGTCTGATCCGGGCCGGATACGAAGAAGCTGGCGATGCAAACGAGGCGGATTTGTGCGTGGTGAACACCTGCACGGTGACGGCGGAAGGTGATTCCAAGAGCCGGCAGATCATTCGTCGCTTGAATCGAGAAAATCCGCAGGCTCGGATCGTGGTCATGGGATGCTACGCCACACGGGAGCCTGGCCAGGTTGCCCAGTTGCCGGGCGTGACCGAAGTCGTGACCGACAAGCGGGAGCTCCCGGACCTCATGGGGCGGTTCGGCGTGATTGATATTCCCAGCGGTATTTCGGGACTTTCCAATCGTCACCGGGCCTATGTCAAGGTCCAGGATGGCTGCCTGCTGAATTGCACTTATTGCATTATTCCGCAAGTGCGGCCGCAGATGTACAGCCGCGATCCGCATGAGATCGAACAGGAAGTTCGAAAATTGGTGGAGAACGGTTTTCGCGAGGTGATTTTGACCGGCATCCACCTCGGGCACTACGGCGTCGACTTTAATCGGGGCAAACCGAAACGGGAATGGGTAAGACTGTCACACCTGGTGGAACGGATCTGTGGCCTGCCAGGTGAATTTCGTTTGAGACTGTCCAGTATCGAAGCCACGGAAGTGACCCGCGAACTGATCCGGTCAATGAAGACGCACGCTGACCGGGTCTGTCCGCATCTGCATGTTTGCCTGCAAAGCGGCAGCGATCGGATCTTGAGACGCATGCGACGTCGCTGGTCGCGAAAACATATCATCGATCGTTGTCAGTTGATCCACGAGGAATTAAACCAACCCGCGTTTTCGACCGATGTGATCGTCGGCTTTCCCGGCGAACAGGAGGCCGATTTTGAGGCAACGGTCGATGCCTGCCGACAGATTGGGTTTTCCAAAATTCATCTGTTTCCCTTCAGCGCCCGTCGGGGCACTGCCGCCGCTGACATGCCGGATCAGATCCCCAAGCGAATCAAATCGGAACGTGGGATTCGAATCCGGCAGCTGGAAACCGAATTGCGTCAGCAGTATTACCGAAGCTTGATTGGGCGACGCCTGGAATTGCTGGTCGAAAAGCTGGATCGCGACGCTCGCACGGTCTCGGGAACGACCTGTCGGTTTGCCCCGGCGATAATGGAAATTCAATCGGGCACGAGCGGGATTGACGATCTGGAGGGTCGACTGGTGGAAATGCGGGTTGACCGGATTACTGAAAACCAGGTCGTTGGAATGGCCTGACCGCTGGTCGAATCAATGCTGCGTCTCGAGCCTCAGACGTTTCATTTTCTTGTATAGTGTGGTCCGATTGATGCCCAGTTGATCGGCGGTGGCATTCCGATTCCAGTTGTTTTCCTTGAGCACCTGGTAAATGATCTGCCGCTCGGGTCCCTCCAACGCTTCTTTCAGCGTCTGTTTTCTCGCCGGATCGATCGTAACCCTCTGAGTGGGCACCATTTCGTCGGTGATATTGCCGGGCAGGTCGTCGACGGTGATCAGCGGACCTTTGCCCAGCAGCACGCATCGCTCCACGATGTTCTGCAGTTCACGCACGTTACCCGGCCAATGATACTGTTGTAGCGCCTGCATCGCCGAGGCATCAAAGCCTTCAATCATCTTGCCCGTTTCGCCGCTGACTTTTTCCAGGAAGTGGTGAGCCAGCATGGGGATATCGCCTGGTCGCTGTTTCAGCGACGGGAGTTGCAGGTTGATGACGTTGATGCGGTAAAACAGATCTTGCCGAAACTTGCCTTCCTCGACCGCCTTGGACAGGTCGTCGTTGGTCGCCAGAATCACGCGCGTGTTTACCTTGAATGTGTTCGTTCCTCCCACCTGTTCAAATTCCAGCTCCTGCAGTACCCGCAGCAGTTTGACCTGCAGGCCGGGTGATGCCGTACCGACTTCGTCCAGAAAGATGGTGCCGCCATCGGCCTGCTTGAATTTGCCCTCCTTGTTTCCGATGGCACCCGTGAAAGACCCGGCGACGTGGCCAAACAACTCGCTCTCCAACAGATTTTCCGGCAGGGCTCCACAGGCAACTTCCACAAATGGCGCGTCTCGCCGGTCCGAGCGCTGGTGAATCGCCCGGGCAATCAGCGATTTTCCAGTACCACTTTGACCGGTGATCAGCACCGTGGCGCGGGTATCCGCGATGCTGTCGATAATTTCAAATGTCTTCTGCATCCGCACATCATTGCCAATGATGTTGTTCATCCCGAATTGTCGATCGAGCTGGTGCTTGAGGCGGAAATTTTCCTCCAGCACCTGCCGCTGGGAAAGCGCTCGCCGGATCGACATCAGCAGTTCTTCGTCGATCAGGGGTTTGGTGACCAAATCGAAAGCGCCGGCTCGTATCGCCTCAATTCCGGTATCGATCGTCGCGTAGCCGGTCATCAGGATGACGGCGGTGTTGGGATGATGCGTGCGAAGATGTTTCAGCAATTCCAGGCCGTCGTCGGGACCCAACCGCAGGTCCACGATGGCCAGATCAAAGCAGGTTTCATCCGCTTGTTGCCGAGCCGATTCCATGCCCTGAGCGAGAGCGGTTTGAAAACCATTCTGGTTCAACCAATCGCCCATCGACTGCAACAAGTGTTGATCGTCGTCTACCAACAGGATCTTTGGCGTGGTTGCGGATGTTGATTTCATTTTCGTCTGTCGTTTCTGGTGTATTCAAAGTCCAAAGGGGAAACCCGTTCGCCGATATGCCGGCCTTCAGTTGCCCCCGTAGGCGATGCGGCGACCATGGGCATTTCACAGTGTTATGTACGTCGCAGCCGGCAGGCCGTCAAAATTATTGTTGAGAAAACGCACCATGCCACATTTGACGGTTTTGCCGATCCGTCAGGCGGAATCGGCATCGCGATCAGGACCGATTCGATGTACAGTTGCTTCTGAGGCTGCCTTGGCTGGGATCAAACCTGCGTGGGCCTGAAGTGGTATCTCGGTCAGCCCGGTAGCGATGCTTGTGAATCTGACCCGTGGCGCTGCGTTGCTTTTCGCGAGGTCGTTAGTCGAACAGGCGAAAACGACTCAGTTCCGGTCATGGACTTTGGTTCCCCCTGGCCTGAAATCGGGCTTGAATTTTTTCGGTTACGCGCCGTCAACAACGTAATACCAGTAATGACCATTCGAATCGTCTTGGCGGATCCGCATCCAGTCGTTCATGAGGGCTTGATTTGCTGCCGCCCTCAGCCATGGGACGTGGTTGCCCATGTGACGACATTTCAGGACCTCGAATCACTTCTGGATGAGGCGTTTGCGGATGTGTTGGTGACGGAAGTGCGGTTGCAAGGAAGAGATGTGCTGAAGCTTGTCGAAACGGCAATGCAGGGACAGCCAGAATTGAAAGTCGTGGTATTCACCGGTTGCGACAATCCGATGTATGTCGCCCGGGCCTCGTCCATCGGTTGCTGCGATTTTGTCCGCAAGACGGAACCCGTAAAGAATCTGGTTGGTGCGGTGAAACGGGCCGCTTCCAGCGCGGGACCTCCTTCTGACAGCCTGCTGGTGGAAACCAGGAACCGGATGCGTCGACCTCGTCAGGCGATCGATCACGATGTGCCATTGACCAATCGCGAGTTGCAGGTGTTACGTCATGTGGCCATGGGTTTGAGCAATCGGGAAGTTGGCAAATCGCTGGGCATCAGCGTGGAAACCGTCAAGGAGCACGTTCAGAACATTCTTCGGAAGCTTGGCGTCAACGATCGAACCCAAGCTGCCGTGTGGGCTGTCAAACGCGGTTTGTGCTGAGTCGTGGCCTGCTCGCCGTCCAGGCTCAGTTTTTCAACTGGAAAATGTACCGTTCCAATCGTTTTTCCAGGCCCGGCAGGTCGTCTCCAAATGCGGTCTGGAACGCAGCGACGCGATCCCGCGATGTGAATTCCCGGAAATCCGGGCGGTTCGCGTCCCGACGCACGAATTGAAAGAACTCAGACGGGTAATTCTCGGCCAGAAAGAACGTCAAGCCCCAGGAGAAAGCGTACGCCGTGGCCGGGTCGGACTCAAACAGATCGTCATCCGCCAGGAATTGCCGCAGCTTGCCCTGAACACGGTTCTTTTGGTAATAGTAGTTCAGGCTGGTCAACCGGACGGGATTGACGCGGTCACTGACCTTCGAATAGTACATGGCGTTGTGGACGCCTTTCGCCTCGAACATGCATGCGAGCCCTTCGCTGAGCCACTTGGGAGTGGATCCGAAACGACGGTGAATGCCGACGTTGAATGCCGACTGGTGAGCTGCCTCGTGAATCAGGGTTTCCTGGAAAGCCCAGTCCTTGCGCGGTCCGCGTCCGCTACTGGGATCGTACGTAATCACCCGATTGCTTTTTTGCGAGTAATACCCCAGCGTTCGGCTGTCGGCTGAATGATAAGTCTTCAGGAATCGGTCAAATTCGCTGCGCGTTCGCAGCACGACCGCCACCATTGCAAATTCTGGCTCGTCCAGCTTGAAACCTCGGCTGCTAAAGTAGTTCTTGAAACGCTGGTACAGAATTTCGAATGGCATCGCCCACGTCTGATGGTCTCCCGGCGGATGGACGACAACGAAATTGCGTGTCAGCGATACCTGATACTTGCCTCCAAATTCCTTCTGCAGTTGCTCGCGGATGGCGGCCGGCGGCAACGGTAGAAAGTGTTTGGCGATCTTGCTGACCGCGCGTTTATCGGGGACGGCTAAGATACTGATGCGGCCGTCTCGACGCAGCAGGGCGAGATCGTGACCGTCGTAAATTAATGGGCGGCCGACGTAATTCCTGCCACCGGATTTGACTTTGACGGTGATGTCCTGACAATTGACCTCGCCGGTCTCGCCCATTGAAATCAGAATTCCGATACAGATGAAGCAGGCAGTCGGTCGGAACGATCGGTGAGACATCAAATACGATCCAGGTGAAACGTGGCCCAACGGAGGTTGAGTCCGGCAGTTTTCAAAGTGTAGATCGTGAATCGTTCGCCGGATGGCGTGCCGTACCGTCCGTCCGCATATCGAGCCGGCCATTTCGGTAGCGACTGTCAAAACTGTTAAATTCCGCAATGTTGATCGAGGAGTGACCCGTGCGATTCTGCAGTTGGTACATCATGTTATTGTTCATCCTGCTTTCGTCGGCGGTGGCGCAGGAAAAGGAATTGGCACTGATGGAGCAGGTCAGTGATTTGCAGCAACAGCTGGATTCTGACCTGATCGCGAAGCGGGATGCGGCCGAAAAACAATTGATCGAGCTGGGAATTCCCATTCTGGATTATCTGGAGCCGGCGTCGGAACAGTCGACTTCCGACTATGCCGCGCGGGTCAACCGCATTCGCTCTCGGCTGGAAAAGGCTGCGGTCAATTCGGTAACCAAGGCCAGCGTGTTGAATCTGATTGGCGAGATGAGCCTGGGAGAAGCACTCAAGAAGATCAAGCGACAAACGGGAAATGACATCGCCGTGGTTGATGAAACACTGCTCGAGGTCCGGATTCAACCCGACTTGAACGGGGTCGAATTTTGGCCAGCGCTCCAGCGGATTCTCTCTCAATCCAAACTGCGGATCGATCAGTATGGCAGTCGCCAGTCCGGGCAAATGATGCTCGTGCCAGAGGAAGGTTCATCGAGCCCTGACGCTTCGCCCACCACCGCCGCTCGCATTTTTCAGGTTTCCATCACCCGCGTCGATTCTTCCATCAATCTGGATACCAGCCAGCGTGATTTTACGATGGTCAATTTCCGCGTTCGCTGGGAACCACGCCTACGCCCCATTTCGGTAGATTTGCCGCTACGCGATGTTTCCGTGACTGACGAATTCGGTGATACGCTGCCGTTGTCCAACAGGAATCGGGTCATCTATGGATTGGTGCAACCGCAAATTCCCGAAGTCGAATTCGCGTTGCAAATGCCCCGCATCGACCGGCAGGTGGAAAACATCAAGACGATCAAGGCCACCATTGATGCCGTCCTGCCCGGTCGCGTTGAATCATTCCGGTTCGACAAGGTGTCGAAATTGAAGGCCGGACAGCAACAGAGCCGCGCTGGTGCGACCGTCACCTTCGACGGCATTCGGAAGAATGAAGATCTGTACAGTGTGCGAATCCGCCTGGCCTTCGATGAAGACAACAATGCATTGGAATCGCATCGGGGATGGGTCTTCGAAAACAAGGTCTTTCTGTTGAATCGCCAACGGGAACGTGAAGAAGCCATATCGTTGGAAACGCTCAGGCAGGATAATCAGGAGGTTGTCGTCCAATACTATTTCTTGAACGATCCCGGGGATCGCACTCTCGTTTACACCACGCCTGCGACGATCGTTCGCGTCCCGGTAGCGGTTGAATTGAAAAACATTCCATTGCCGTGAAGCCCGGTTGATCGGACAAATAGCCAGCCGCGCTTAATCCAGACCGTTCATTGGTATCTTGATGCGTTTATATTTCTGTTTGATGTGGCTGACGGTTGCGGGCGCCTGTGGTGGTTCAGTTGCCGCGCAGGAGCGCGAGCCAACAGCGGTTGCCGCGGTGGCTAATGGTTATCCGATCACGATGGGCCGCGTCGATCGCTACCTGCAGAAAGCCATCGGCCGTATCCAGATTCCGGATGCCATGCGGAACCGCGCCCGCAGCGAAGCGCTGGAACAGCTAATCCGACGGCATGCCGTGCTGGCAGGGCTTCGGAAATCCGGCAGCCAGGTGGGCGACGCGGAAATCCGGCTGGAAGTCTCCAAGCTCGAAGACCGTTTAAAGGAAGTTGATCAGATTCTGCCTGACTATCTGGCCAGTGCCGGGATGACGCGTGAGGAGTTGGCGTATGAGTTTGAATGGCGAATTGCCTGGTCGCGATATCTGACCAGACACTTGACCGATGAACGGCTGGAACAGTACTACCAGCGGCATCGCCGGCGATTTGACGGATCGCAGATGAAAGTGGCCCACCTGCTGCTTCGGCCTTCGAAAGAAAATGACGGGCTCGTCCTGGCGGATCAGGCCGCAGCGATCCGGGCAGACGTCACCGCTGGAAAAATCAGCTGGGCACAGGCGGTTGCTGAGCATTCTGAGGCGACAGCCACGGCATCCAGGCAGGGTGTCGCTGGCTGGATTTCATACAACGGTCCAATGCCTGAGACGTTCTGTCACGCGGCTTTCGAACTTGAGCCCGATCAAATTTCCAACCCCGTGACAACGGCGTTTGGCGTGCATTTGATCAAATGCCTGGAAATCCGTGCGGGCACCATTGGCCCCAGGGATGCGAGAGATGCCGTTCGTGACGATGCCATGCGGTACCTGTTCGACAGGATGGCTGATCGGGAGCGGAACCAGATGACGGTCGAATATCAGGTGGAATGGCCGCAGGCAGATGGCGGGCAGTAAAAACGCCGACCAGGGTGGTTAACCGCCCTCGAACCGTTCGCCGCGGGACCCCGCCAGGTGGCCAATCGGCGAACGGAGATCAAGGGCCGGCTGGACAACCGACCGCCATTACAGATTTCCACGCCGGGCCTGTTCCAGTTCCAGCGATTCAAAAAGCGCCTTGAAATTGCCTTTGCCGAATGACTCACTGCCTCGACGGCAAATGATCTCGAAAAACAGCGTCGGCCGGTCCTGCAACGGTTTCGTGAAGATCTGCAGCAAATAACCCTTGTCGTCTCGATCGACAAGAAGCCTCAGATCCTTGACCCGGTCCGTGTCTTCGCGGATATCACCAACGCGATCCCAGACGATGTCATAATAGGTTTCGGGAATTTCAAGAAAATCAACACCCCGCCGACGCAATTCACCGACCGTGCCAATTTCGTCTCGAGTCAACAATGCCAAATGCTGTATTCCAGGGGTGTTGTGGTGCCAGTCCAGATACTCCTCGATCTGGCTCTTGCGTTTGCCTTCGGCCGGTTCATTGATCGGAATCTTGATCAGCTCACGACCCGAGTCCATGACTTTGGACATCAATGCCGAATACTCGGTGGAAATATCCTTGTCGTCAAAGTGCTTGAACAATTTGAAACCGAGCACGTCTTCATACCACTGTACCCAAACGTCCATTTTCCCGGTCTCCACGTTTCCCACGCAGTGATCGACGTAGAACAGGCCGGTCGGATGCTCCCGGTTATAGTCGTTAATCGCCATGTCCTGCACCTTGGCGAACCCTGGCATGAACAAGCCCCGTTCCTTGACCTTTTCCAGGCTGTAATTGCCACTTCGCGAAACAAACGAGTGCACGACCCGTCCGAAGGTCTGGACACCGGAAATGACAACCGTACCATGCTCATCCGATATCTCGGTCGGTTCGTAAGCCGATTCGGCACCGTTCTTGATCGCTTGTTCATAGGCGGTTGTCGAATCTTCTACCGTGAAGGCAATGTCCTTGATCCCGTCACCATACAACCCAACTTCCTTCTGGGCTGGATGATCGGGTACCAGACCGGTCGTAATCAGAAATCGAATGTTGCCCTGAGTCAGCAGGTAGCTCGCCGCATCGCGTTGTCCGGTGGTCAGGTCGGAAATCTGCTCGATTTCGAATCCAAACGCCTGTGCGTAAAAGTAGGCCGACTGTTTGGCGTTGCCCACATAGAATCGTACGTGGTCGACATCGATCAGACGCAACGGGTCGGTAGCGTTGGCGGTTGACGTTGAGGTCGATGGGGAACTGGTTGTACTCATATGTGATCTCGCTATTTAAAGGGATTTCGGTTTTGGAGGCTGCGAACTTTCAACGCAAAACACGCCGGAAGGTTCGTTAGCGCTGCTGTGGTCAGGCCGTTTCATGGTCACGCGCCCGCCCGGCAGGTTACGCTGGTCGGCCAATCGCATTGGTGTCCAGCTCAGCTACCGTGACGGTTGGCGATCAGGTCGGCTGCGCTGTTCAGCAAGCTGAATCAGAGCATCAGCCGGCAAGCCACATGTACCGCCCCGGGTCAATTACCCTACAACGGCGAGAAGAAAGCGATAGTGCAGCTTGAAATGAGGCTCCCGCCCAGTCCATTCCTGCCGGTGACTATTCTATCAAAAAAAGCCCGAGAGTTTAGTCGTGTGGTATCGCAAAACGGGCTATTTTTCTTCGATGTGCGGATACGCTCGCATGAGCTACGGCCACCGCACGACTACACAAGGTGTTCCCGGGCGCGGTGTTCCTGAGCACGGCCGGCTTGGCGAACCGTTCAGAAAATGCCGAGTTGATCGCGGGCATCGTCGGTCATCATGTCCTGTGTCCAAGGGGGATCCATTACGACCTTGACGTCGACCGATTCGACTTCGTCAAATTCTTCAACGGCCGCCTTGCTCTGCGCGACCAATTGGGGGCCGGCGGGACACATGGGGCTGGTCATCGTCATTTCCACGTTAACGTTGTATTTCTGCTCCGCATCGTCGACGGGACACACGTCCACCACGTAGATCAGGCCCAGGTCGACAATGTTGACAAACAATTCCGGATCGATGACTTTCTTCAATTTCTCTCGAACCTGATCTTCATGCAATGCCATGGCAGATATCCTCGCTGCTATCAAGTAATGTCTCGGTTCACTTCAGTTACTGAGTTTAACGAGTATCTGGTTACCGTCTACTTTGACCTGATGGATTTTGGTCGGCTGGGTAGCCGGCATCGTTAACGGGCAGCCAGTGCGAATATCGAATTTTGCCCCATGCCGAGGACAGACGATTTCATGGCCCGCAAAGCTGCCATCGCTCAAGGTTCCACCATCATGCGTGCACACATCGTCCATGCAGAAATACTCGTTGCCCGTCTGTAGCAGGATCACCAGACGCTCCTGGATTTCGACCAGCAGTTTCTCGCCGTCGGAGATTTCCGACGTTTCCGCAGCATACTGAAATTCACTCATGGGGATTATCGACTCCGTTTAAAAACCACCTGCAATCTACGTGATTAACCGAATATGGATACATCAATTTCACGAATCTGTGCGTTTAACGGATTCAGCGGTTTTTTTCAGGAGAATCAGCTCCCAGCGTTTCCAGGCGATTTCGCAGTTTTTCAAGAGTCTCATCAACTTCCGCGGCCAACGGGGAATCAAGTTCCGCCAGCTTGGCGTCCGTGGAAAATGATTCAAGTTGCTCGACTACGACCTCGATTTGTTGGCCCGATTCTGCCGACATCGCCTCGACTAGCAGACGGCGTACATCCGCCAACTGAAGTTCGCGAATCTGTTTCAGGCGAGAGGACGATTCGACAAGGATATGCCGTTCATTCCCCTGCGGATCGATGGCATTGACCAGATTTTCGAAGGCGTCGTGAGCCGCGGCCAACTCGCCATCCTGTTGAAGCGCTACCGCATCAACGAATTTCGAACTGTGCACAGACTGTAATCCGAATCGTCGTCCTCGTTCGGCCTGCATGACCAGGGTTCGTCGACGCGATTCAAAATATAGCTCGTCGGCCGGCGCATAAAGTGGTTCATCAGGACCTTGGCCGATAATCTTTTTCAGGTGGTCCCGCGCCTTAATCCAGTCCGTTGAATTATCGGATTGCATCAGCCGTTGAGCTCGCTGCCAATGGGTCTGACTGCTGGCTGGCCACATTGCGAAAACAAGTACGGCGAGGATGGTCACCAGCAGCACGGCCAGAAATCCGAACGACTGAAAAAAGGACTCACCGCTCGACTTCCGCTTCTGTTTGCCCAGAATTCGATTCGCTTCCGTCTTGTCGCGGCCGGCCGTCAGCGGGTTGAATCCTCCTGAAACCTGAGAAACCGCTGCGGTCTGTGAGGCATCGACCCGTTCCAGTTCTTTCAGTGCCAGGGCCACGGCTTTGGCGGAATGGGGCCGCATGCGTGGATCAGGAGAAATCATGCGGCAGACGAGTTCGTCGAGCCAGACGGGACAACTGATTACCAGACTCGAAACGGCAGCTGGCTTGTCGTGCATTTTCTTGCGTGCCAGGCGTGCCATGGTGTCGGGTTCGTAGGGGAGCTTGCCCGTCAACATTTCGTAAAGAATGATGCCCAGAGAATAAATGTCCGATTTGGCCGTGGCTTCTCCGGAAAACTGTTCAGGAGCCAGGTAGGCCGCCATGTCAAGTTCCCGCTGACGTGGTGAATCCCAACGCCTCTTGCGGGAGCGGTTCAATCGCAGGTCCGCCACCTTGATCACGCCATCGCGCCCGACCAGGATCTTGTCGGGCGTCAACTTGGCGTGAATGATATCCTGATCGTGAAGGTAGATCAGCAGCCCCGAGATTTGTCTGCCGTAGTCGACCACCTGATCCGCAGCGAACTTGCCTCGGCGCGAAAGCATTGATGTCAGCGATTCCCCCTTGACCAGTTCGGAGGCGAAAAAGATCTGTTCCCCTTCCACGCCCGCGCCCAGCAATTGCACGAGGTTGGGGTGGTGCAGCTCTTTCAGAATATCCGTTTCAATCTGAATCCGATCGATGGCTTTGGCCCGCATCGCTGCGTCGGGCATCCCGAGAAATTTCAATGCGACGTCAATATTCTGTTCCGTCTGTCGGGCTCGATAGACCCGCTGGCGACGGTTGGCACCCAGCCGTTGCAGTATCAGGAATGGTCCAACCCGTGTGTTTTCCACCGCGCCGTCACGAAGAAGCCAACAAAAGAGATGCTTCATTCTACCTTGCGGGTGTGTGAGCGAAAAACCCGATCCGTTGAATCTAGAGCTGAATTGCGTTGGCACGTCAGCATCAAATCGCTGACCTGAAGGTCCTAACCCTGCGGAAATTGCGAGCAGTATTCGTAAACGGCCATCGTGGTGGCGGTGACCACGTTGTAACTTGCGGGCACTCCGTAAACCGGAATTTCGATAACATCATCCACCAAGGTCAATTCTTCACTACTGACGCCCAGCCGCTCATGTCCGATCACGAGTGCCGTCTTACGGTAAAAACGATAGTCGAACAGGCAATGCGATTGATCGGATTGTTCCAGGGCGACGATCCGATACGACTCGACGCGTAGACTCTTCAACCTGGCGGGGAGCGATCGACAACGCACAACGTTTACGTAGCTGGCAGCGTCCCGGGCAATTCGAGAGTCAATTTTCGTTTGCCCACAGGCCACGATCTGCCGGATACCAGCGCATCCCGCCAGCCGGACGATTCGGGCCAGATTGACTCCGCTGCGAAATTGAGGACAGGCCAGGATCAATTCCCGATCACGGGCCAGTCGCGTGGGTGGTTTGTGACGCAAGTGAACAGGACTCATGAAATTCTCGATTTTTGCTGAAAGCGGGAACGATGAATCCAGCCAGCTGATTGCTGGCCGTCGAAAGACCCTCTAAGTATGAATCTGGCCGTGAACCGGGTACAGAGCTCAAACCTCGAAAGCAGCGGCAGACCAGATCCACAACTCTCTCGCGGGCACTGAGAAGGTGTCCCCTCCAGGCACAAAAAAAGGCCAGCTTTTGAGAGCTGGCCAATTTAACTTCGTCTAATATCTTCGTCGATTACGTGTCATCCGGAGTCGGAGGCGTATCGACTTTGTTTTCTGTTTCCAGTTCGCTGTCTCCAGTCGGAACTGGTGCGGCGTTTTCGATGATCGCGCCGTCGTTTTGCATTGTTGCGGGAACATTGTTTACGCAATCGCTGCAACCCGAAGTCATCATTTGTCCGCCGTACATCATGCCGTTACCGTACATCATGCCGGAATTGCATCCACAACCCGAAGCGACCATGCCGCCACCGTAAACCATGCCACCATTCGAGCCGCAGCAACCGCTTTGGACCGGCTGCGAACAGCAATTGGTGGCGGGAGCCGCTGTGTAAGTCTGACCACAACGATTGTTTGAGCAGCAAGAACGACGTGCCCGACGGCAGCTTCGGCGACTGCAGCAACCGTTGTTGTCACAGCATCCGCTGTTGCTGGAAGCATAAGTACCACCGCAGCATGACGAGCCACTGCCGGAGTTGTAGCTCGCGTTGGAGGCAGTATACGTGGCGGGTGCCATGCTGGTTTGGTAGCAACCACTACAACCCTGCGAGGCGTAGCTGGTCATCATCGGTGTGGCGGTAGACGCCGAGTACTGGACGGGAGTTCCGTAACTCATCGGAGCAGCGTAGCTGTTTCCGCCGGAGCATCCGCAACCTTGCGCCATCAGGTCGCTCGAGCAAAATACCATAGCTGCCATGGCAGCCAATAAAGCAAAACTTCTCATCCTTTTTCTCCAAAATATTCGAAAGTAAGTTTCTGTCGGAGGCTGGTTGCCTAAAACAAACGGAATAGGGTAAGTATTCCGGTTCGGCTTCGCAAGTAACCAACGCAATGTCGGTGGTTTTTTTCGTTTTCGTGGATTGTGTAACTTTCACCCAACCATGGGAACTTTCGAGGGGTGGTCGTTGTTGCCATAAGCCGTTTCAGTTAAACAGTTTAGGTCAAGCAATAAAACAGGAGCATGGTCCGGCAAGGGCGGCATAGTCCATTAAATCACCGGTTGCGACGATTTCCCGGCTAATTCAGCGAAGATCGTAAACACCGGATTCTATTCCCGGTCCTTGGGCAACAACGTACACGGAATCCAATCAAATTTCCTGGCCAACTTCTTGATGGAAAAGCTGAATTCCGCCCAGAACAAAGCCGGAACCTGGTCTCGATTTTATTTTGGGGAAGGATGTTTGTCGGGCAAAGGCCCGGAAGTTGACGGTGCGTATCACCCCACCGTGCCGCACCGGCTATGCGCCAGAAGTACGTTGAATTCCAACGATTCAGTTCTGGCAAGGCATTAGTTTTCTACAAGGTATCTCCTGCGACCGATGCTGAATGGTTTCCTTTTACAGGACCGTTTCAGATGTAAACTTCAAGTCAAAATATCGAACCAGCACGTTCTTTTTCGTGTCGTTCCGACGTACAATCAAACACCAATGTATCGAAGAATTTTTTCATGCCGAGTTTTCAGGAACAGGTCGTAGTGGAAGATCACCCTTCCGGAGCATCCCCTTCGCGAGTTAACCCCGAACGTTCGTTGCAACTGGCTCTGGCGGCGGCCCGTACGGCCGCGGAAAACAATGCGACCGACATTGTGCTTCTGGACATGAGCCGTCAGTCCGCCATTTTTGATTACTTCGTGATCGCGACGGGCACCAGCCGCCGACAACTTCACGCGATGAGCGAGGAGATTGATCACAAGCTGGAAGACGATTTGAACGACAAACGGATGAACATTGACGGTTATGACGAAAGCCGCTGGATCGTACTCGATTATGGCACCGTTATCGTCCATCTGTTCGACGATGATACTCGCAAGTTCTACAGTCTGGAGGCTTTGTGGGCCGACGCCACGAACGTCGACATCTCGGAAATTGTCAGCAGCCTCGGCTGAACCGGTGGATCACCGGGACGTCGATTCGTAGCGCTGCAACTGGCGTCGGAAAGCCGGGTCGCAATCCAGTCCCATGGACTCCAGCAACTGGAAGTAATCGGACGGGCGATTGATATTTTTCAGACAGGCCAGTTCTGGATCGACTTGCCGCAAGGCGTCACCGGGAATCAGACAGGAATCCAGTTTGCTGGCCAGTTCGCCCACGCGTAGCGCGCGCTCATCAATCCACTGACCCAGCAGTTTGTATATTTTCGTCCGATAGACGGCCATCAAGGGATGGATGCGCTGGCGGACAATGGGAATGGCCGCCTGCTTTTCCCCCAGATGCGAAACCAGGAAATTGATGATTTCTGGCCTTAATCCGGGAGCGTCGCACCCCGTTACGAAAGCCAGGTCCAGGTCGATCGCCAATCGCTGCAGTCCAACCCGCATGCCCTCCAGAGGGCCGCAATGCGGTTTCTCGTCGACAACGATTTCTGTCTTGGGAAGTTTCGGCAATGGTTCGGAATCGCTGCCGGTGACCAGAACGATCCGATCGACACAATCTGCCAGGGAATTTACGATCCAGTCCAGCATGGATTGCTCACCCAGCGGCAGATTCCATTTGTCGACACCCATGCGACGGCTCTGCCCTCCGCATAGAACGACCGCTCCAAGTTGCGGATGTTGTGGCTTAGACTGGTACACGATGAAGGCTGGCCTGATTCACGCGCCGTTGATTAACGATCCAAATATTCTGACCGGCAATGTCATTCACACTGCAAAAAACCGGCTCCTTGAAAGTGCCGATCAACGTGCAGGGCGTCCTGCCCGCAACAACGAATCGTTTGTCCACCATCGACGTAGCCAAGTTGCCGATTCGACAAGGTAACCGAACCGTTGAACTGGGGGAACGGTTCGAAGTCACTCGCACTCCAGGTTCTGGCCAGTTGCGGTGGGAAGGGGATTTGTCTTCCGTGCACTGGATCGGCAGCGGCATGGCGGAGGGTGAGATTGTGATCAACGGCCCGGTTGGCCGTCACCTGGGCAGTCAGATGCGTGGCGGAAACATCCGGGTATGCGGGGACGCCGGTGATTTCGTGGGATGTGAAATGCTGGGTGGACAGATCCGCATCGAAGGCCATGCTGGCGACAGCGTCGGGGCAGCCTATCCCGGTAACCGATCGGGAACGAATCGGGGGACGATCATCGTTACCGGTAATGCAGGCCATGGGGTCGGATTTGCATTGCGTCGGGGTACGATCGTTATCGGCGGGCATGTGGGAAGACTGGCCGGCTGGAATATGTTGGCCGGAACGATTGTGGTCGGTCAGTCCGTGGGGCCAATGGTGGGCAAGGGCATGGTCCGTGGTACGCTCCTGCTCAGCTCCGATGAATGCAGCCAGGAAAACCGACGCCAGTTGCCACCCACGTTCAGTCAAGCCGGCTCGTTCCACCCTGTTTTCATACAATTACTGGCTCGCTGGTTGCAGGGGCAGGATCTGAACCAGCTATGGCGAACCGGCCAGTACCAGGTCTTTCACGGCGACCACTTGAAAGGTGCACGGGGCGAAGTCCTGATTGCGACGAATGATTGAGCAGGGGTTAATTCTCTGATCACCTCACATCGCAAGCAGGGATTTGGCCGCGCCACGTAAGAGCTGCTACGCGTCAGACCTGATAAACCCCCGTGCGAAAGGCATCCGGTTCCGCATGCCGCGTGACGATACCCAGTGACTGGATCAGCACGTCGCGCGTTTGGGACGGCTGGATGATGCCGTCGACCCACAGCCGGGCTGCTGCATAACGGATATCCGTTGACGTGTCGTAAGCGTCGTTGACTTTCTTCCGCAGCTCCTCCAATTCGTCCGTATCCGGTTCCCGGCCAGCCCGCTTCAGCGCGGAGATGTTGATATCCAGGATCGTGGTGGCCGCCTGCTTGCCTCCCATCACGGCGTAGCGGGCATTCGGCCAGGCAAAGATCAGGCGAGGATCAAACGCCTTACCGCACATGGCGTAATTGCCGGCACCGTAGCTACCGCCAGTGATGACGGTAATCTTGGGCACACGACTGTTCGAAATCGCGTTAACCACTTTGGCCCCCGCGCGAATGATACCCGCTTGTTCGCTGTCCCGGCCCACCATGAAACCCATAACATCCTGCAGGAAAATGAGTGGAGTCCACGTCTGGTTGCAATCCATGATGAAGCGAGCTTCCTTGTCCGCGCTGTCATGGTAGATCACGCCACCGAACTGCATGCCTTCCTTCGCCGATTGCACGACGGTCCGCTGGTTGGCCACAATACCCACCTGAAAGCCACCGATCTTTGCGTGCCCGCAGACAATCGTCTGGCCGTAGTCGGCCTTGTATTCCTGAAACGTGCCACCGTCGACCAGGTAGTCGATCAGCAGCCGGACATCGTAACGTGATTGGGGATCGATCGGGATCGCTTCATTGATATCCTGCGCTGCCGGTTTCGGAGCCGTCGCTTCGTCCAGACGAAATTCGCTGGCCACCCGATCCGCGGGCATGATTTCGATCAGCCCCCGTAATCGCCTGATGGCGGCCTGGTCATCTGGCTCATGGTAATCGATCGTTCCGCTGATGCTGCCGTGCATCTGCGCCCCGCCCAGTTCCTCGTGAGAGACCTCCTGGCCGATGGCGCTTTTGACCAGTGCCGGGCCGGCCAGATACAGCCCCGACCCTTCGGTCATGATCAGCTTGTCGCAGAGAACGGGCAAATAGCCACCACCGGCTACGCAATTTCCCATAATCGCCGCAATCTGCGGAATTCCGAGGGCAGAGATGACGGCGTTGTTGCGAAAAATCCTGCCGAAATCGTCTTCGTCCGGAAAGATCTCATCCTGCAGCGGCAGGAAGACGCCTGCGGAGTCGACCAGGTACACCAGCGGTACTCGGCAGTACATGGCAATCCGCTGGGCTCGCAGAACTTTCTTGCAGGTGATGGGGAAGAACGCGCCGGCCTTGATGGTGGCGTCATTGGCGATGATCATCACGGTTCGACCGGCGACGCGACCCATCCCGCAAATCACGCTGCCTGACACGGTTCCACCCCATTCCGTGTACATGTCCCAGCCGGCCCACCGTCCGACCTCCAGGAAGAACGAATCGTCATCCAGCAGGGCGTGAATCCTTTCTCGCGCGGTCATGCGACCCTTGTCGTGTTGACGTTGGCTGGCTTTGGGGCCACCACCCTGTTCAATCTGGTCGCTTTGCGCCTGAAATTCGGCGATCAATTCATTCCAACTCATAGGTTTCCCGATGTAAGTCTGGCGACGAAGTTTGGGTCATCGCCGGGTGTGAGGACTCTCGAAGGAGGCCTGGAGGTTAACCGTCATTCCCTGTCCTGGCACCGATTCCCGAATCCGTTTTCGCCCCCGCATCCGATTCGGATTCTGAATTCGAATCGGTTTCTGACGGCATCTGGCTTCGTTCCCGGATTCCGGCTGGCAGAGGCTCGTCTTCCTCGCCTGGTTTTATCGCATCCGGCTGAACCGGATCATCGGTATCGATTTCGGTTTGCCCGCTGATGCGATCCTGAACTTCCTGGGAGGTGGGTAACTTGTCTTCGCCGTAAACAGCTCTTGCGTCGATGATATCCTGAAACACAAAATCTTCCGGCCAGTCTCGCCCGGTGACTCGCAGCATATCCCAATACTCGCCGGCCGATTCCATCAGGTCATCGATAATTTCGCCATCGGCCAGGATGTCAAAGGGGACATCAGGATCGTCGAGCACGGCGTTCCACATATCAAAGGCCTCTTCGAACAGTGTGATCGCTCCCTTCTTCTTCAGCTTCTTTTCTCCGGTAACGGGATCGTACTGGAATTCATCGTCGAAAATTGAATTTCGTTTTTGCTCTTCGGCAAGATACATGGCCTGCCTTGCGGCCTTGGTGTCGTCGCGGGATTCCGCGTCAGACCGCACGGACCAGTACTTGTAGTTCACCGTTTCCGCGTAAGATTCGGCAAACCGCATTTGTGCCATGATGCGGTCGATTTTCTGGGCGATGCGTCGGGCATCAACGATAGTCTCGGGATCGGCGTTTTCAGCGATGCGACGATCCACACCGGCGCTCGCTTTCTGGATCATGGCTTCGGCCGCGGCCGCCACAATCTCCTCTTCGGCCGTTCGTTCGTCCGCCGGTACGTCCAGCGCGGCCTGTTGGACGTCATTTAAACCGGCGGATGCTCGCACCTCCTGCATGTAGCTGTCGCGATAACCGGGGACCAGAACGTCCAGTTCCTGTCGCGCGGAAGTCAACTCGTCCTCCCTTTCGGACAGCCCTTCAAAGGTCAAGGGCAGACCACTGGTGCTGCGGATTTCCTGCTGTCCGAACTCCGTCCATTCCTGATGGGCGTTCCGCCAGATTTCCTGCATGATGTCATCCGCCTCGAATTCCTCCTGCAGGCCGCGGGCCTGGTTCATCAACTGCATCGGGCGTTTGCGATAGAACATCATGTCGTTGGTGTACTGTTCGCCAAAGGTGTCCACCAGTTCCCGCGATTTGTCGTACCACTCGTACGCCATTTTCCAGTTGTCGTGCCGGTAAACGGGCGTGTCGTATCGATCGGGATCGACGCCTTTGCCGGCCAGGAACATGTCCTCGTGAAAGTCGGTGTCACGGCGAAACAGCCGGCGAAACTGTAGCTTCTCATCCGACCGGCCAATTTTCTGCCCGGTGAACCAGCCCAGATTGTCGGTGATGCGATGATTCCGGAAATTGTAGGGGATACCGTCGGTCAGAAACTCGATCCCCTGTTTGACCCAGTAGTAGCGGTATTCGTAGTCATCGAATTCAACCGAAATATTATAGGACAGGTTGTGGGCCTGGTACTCCCAGACCTTGATGAAGTTGGGTTGAATCTTGATCAGGGCATTCAGCGTCGACCGCAGCGCGTCCCAGTTCTGTTCCTTGCGATGCTTGACCGCCTGCATCCACAACATATTGACCGCCACACCTCGCAGTCCGACCGAGGCCAGTTTCATCGTTTCACTGGCCGGATCGATTTCCATCAACTTGGCCTGAGACAGATTCAACTCATCACGAAGCTGCGCGAGTTTGCCTCCTTGCCCGGAGTCGCCGGCGGCCGAAGGGCCACGACTCCGTGAAGCGGGCCGAGAGATCAACGACAAAGGGATCAGCAGTGCGCCCACGCAGGCCAGGTAGATGACTTTTCGAACAAAGGTACTTTGGTTCATCGTGCGATTTCCCTGGTCTTCAAACAGAAATACCCGAGGATGGTCAGACCCAGACAAAACCCGAGGGCGATCGTGATCGCCACCAGGATGCGATCCGCATCAATGGAATAGCCGTAGGTCAGGAAGTCCGAAAAATTCAATTTGGAAAAATCCGGAGCCAGATAGGTCAGTTTATCCAACAGATAGACCAGCAGATTGTCAATCTGCTCGATTACGGTCGTTGCAAAACCGGTTTCCAGGGGCGTTTCCATGTTGTTCTGCGTCACCAACCGATAGAACGATTCGATCGGTCCTCCGCCAGAGACATCCGGTTCCGCCAACTTGCGAATAAATTCGCCAAAAAACCCGACGATGATCGCGACGGAAGCTGCCAACATCGTCACCGGGGCGCTCAGGAAGGTGCTGAGCGCGACTCCCAGCGAAATAATAATGATCATCTGGCACCAGATGCCGAGGTATCCCTTAAGGAAATTCCAGAAGTAGAAATCGTCCGCGGCCCGAAAGTATACGTCCGCTCGCGCACAACCGATGTACTGGTTCACGTCTTCGCAGCGGAGAATCAGCTTCAGTTTTCCGTTGCGGGCGAAATCTTCGAACAGGTCGTACGTCCCTTCCTCGACGATCGTGCCGTCGGGCGCGAGGATCCGACCGGGCTGCAACCGGCTGACGGGCAGCGTCTGAATATTGAATTCGTCGGTTTCGAAAATGATCGGCTCGGAAATGTAGCGGTCATCGACTTGGTTATCGCCGACGCTCTCGAACCGAATGCTGCCCAGCACGCGCCGCTCGATTTTTCCCTTGGTGGTGCGAAACACGCTCAACGTCATTTCCAGCGGCAGAACCTCCTCACCGCCAAATGGCTTGTCGGTAAGATTGTCATATTCGAATACGGCGCTGGACAGCGAAGGTGGACCCGTGGGCGTACCACCATCGACAAATCCACGATACTCCCATTCCATGCCAACGCTGATGCCCTTGGCTTTCGGTTCCCCGTCGCGGTCAGTGAATCCCAGTCTGGCCGCATAGATCGGTACGCGGGCGCGAAAGTAACCCGTGGCATTACCCAACGACACCTGGGCGTCGTCGCCATCACCATCCACCTTGACGCGGTGGATGTGGCTGGCCACCGGCTCGGTCAATACCCGGTAATAGACAACTTGACCATCGCTTCGTGTCTCTTCTCGCCAGATATTGTCGGTGTCCGCAGGTTGCATCGCCCGCGGATCACGGACGTCGGTAACCACTTCCAGGCGGTGCCGGTGTCCCGAGACCAATTCCGTTTCGGCCGCCATCACCGTACCGGGCGAGACTCGTTTGCCCCGCTTGTCCAGCATCGTATCGGGGTCAATCTCGTAGAATTCCGCCATCGTCTGCGAACTGGCGTCACCAATGCGATGGGTGTGAGATAACCCTCGCCAAACAAACAGGAAGCTGATCAGCGCCATGCCCAGCAGCAACGCGGTTCCCAGCAACCCGAATCCGACAATCCGGCCAAACACGATTTCCGTGCAACGGACCGGTTTGGTCACGACCGTGAAAATCGTTCGATTCTTGATATCTTCTGGCAAACTGAACGCGCTGATCAGCATTCCCATCAACAACACCAGCAGCTGCGTACCCCACAACACAAAGTTCACATAGATTCTGTCGGGGTGCGTGGTACTGGCATTCATGAACCAGCCGCCGAACAGTAACGTCAGGGCAAAAATACCGAATGTCACCAGTATGACCTTGCGTCGCAGTGCCTCGCGAATCGCCAGTCGCGCGATCGCCATGGTCCGTCGGAATGACATTCCCAGGAAGTCGGGGATCGCGTCCGCAATCACCTGGGCCACAACATAAAACGCTTCAAAAGGACCATGACGAAACGACGCGATCACGTAACCCAGGAAGATGCCAGCCAAAACCGCCGCAATGGCAATCCCCACCAACACCAGTAGCGCCGGTTGACCTCCGTCACTGCCGGAAATCAGCCATTCGAAGTAATTGGGAAAGCTCTCAACAACCATGTTTCTGTCAGTTCTCTGATTTCTCACGTGCTCCAGGTGACCGCAGGCCGGGCCGTTCCTGTCGTTCACGGACAATATCCAGGAACAATTCTTCCAGCGAAGTGCGGGGGTTTTCCACGGACAACAATTCGCCACCGTGCCGCGCGATCAAGTCACGGATTTCCTGCTGAGCCGCCGGTGAAAGACCTCTGGTCCGGAATTGGGTTTCGTCTCCCACCTGCAACAGTGAATCGACTCGTCCCTGCTCGGTCAATTCACCCTGGTACAGGATCGCAATCCGGTCACAGACATCCTGAACATCGGCCAGCAGATGGCTGCAGACGACCACCGTCTTGCCCTGCTCTTTCAGCTCGATGATCATGTCTTTCATTTCTCGCGTGCCGATCGGGTCCAGGCCAGAAGTCGGTTCGTCCAACAAGACCAGGTCGGGGTCGTTGATCATGGCCTGCGCCAAGCCGATGCGTCGGGTCATCCCCTTGGAATACTCTTTCAGTTGCCGCCGGCGAGCCCAGTTCAGTCCGACCTTCTCAATCAGCTCATCAATCCGCTGCTTGCGGACGCTGGCCGGCATGTCGAACAGACGACCGTAGAAATCGAGCGTTTCTTCCGCCGTCAGGTATTTGTACAGATAGGATTCTTCCGGCAGGTAACCGATCCGTTCGTTCTTGGTGACTTCGGTGGCGTCTTTTCCGAATACCAGCGCCCGCCCGCTGGTGGGAAACAACAACCCCAGCAGAAGCTTGATGGTCGTGGACTTTCCGGAGCCGTTGGGTCCCAGCAGTCCGAAAATCTCCCCCGCCCGGATTTCCAGGTCCAGCGCCTGCAATGCCCGAACCTTCTGCCGTCCCCAGAAATCGCGGTAGATCTTGGTCAGATTCTGGGTCTCGACGACCACATTTTCGTCGTAATCGGGATTGGATTGTTCCAGTCGTCGTTTCCCGGATTTCGAAACGGATTCAACGGACATCGCTGTATATTGCTCCCTCGGATTTCAGCAGTCTGACCAGAAAACCGACGACCCGTGCCGGCCCACCTGGAAGTCATAAGGCCACCTTCCCGGCCTCAGGACGGCATATGATAATCGAAAACCGCACCCGCTCGAAGGACTCGCCAGACCATTTACAACAATCCCGCTCCACGTCGGTTGATACGTGCGGGACTGCCGGACAGTTCGGCCTTCATGCCGCGTTTTCCGGCGGGGCATACCATTTCGCCGGTCGGTTGATCTGGCGAACGAGGCCAGGCCCATCGTCTGAAGAATGAGTATGGACCAAGACTGGGGCGATTCGGCCAGGCCCTGCCGACAGCGGGATAGACAGAGTAAATCTTTGACAGTGGCGTGGTGGTCGTGTATCCGGCAACCCCGTGACGCAGCGCTCCGGTGACCGATGGAACCAACCCTGACCTCATCCAATTTGATCGATCACCTGCTGGCCCGCGTCAATTACGAACGCCAGCCCTGTCCGGTCCGGGAATTCAAGCTGAACGGTCTGCGCCGCCTGCTCGATCGGCTCCAGCAACCGCATCTCGATTACCCCGTGATCCATGTCGCCGGAACCAAGGGCAAGGGCTCGGTTTCAGCCTGCATCGGTTCGATTCTCCGTACCGCCGGCTTCAAGGTCGGCGTCTATTCGTCACCGCACCTCGAACGGATCAACGAGCGGATTGTCATCGACGGTGCTGAAATCAGTGATTTGGCTTTGCTCGGCACGCTGGAACAATTGGCTCCCTGCGTGCGGGAAATGGATCAAGAAGCGGAGCGCAAAGCCACCAGAAAACTGACTTTCTTTGAACTGATGACCGCGGCCGCCTTTCAGGCCTTTTCCGATGCCGACGTGGACGCCGTGGTACTGGAAGTTGGGATGGGGGGGCGACTCGATTCAACGAACGTTTGCAGCCCGGAAATCTGCGTGATTACGAATATCAGCCTGGACCATACCCGGCAACTTGGTTCGACGGTGGAGCTGATCGCCCGTGAAAAAGCGGGCATCATCAAGCCAGGCGTGCCCACTATCAGCGGCGCACAGCAGCAATCGACGCAAGCAGTGATTCGCGAAGTCGCCGAACAAAACAACAGTTTGCTCTTTCAGTGGCAGCAGGACTTCTGGGTTGAGCCAGACCGTGATCGGCCGCAGCGATTCAGTTACGTACAACAATGCGCTGGTGTCGAATCCCGTATGGCAGATCTGGAATCTGGTATGCTGGGTCAGCATCAGCAAATCAATGCCGGCCTGAGTATTGCGACCTGCCTTCGCCTGGCTCGTAGTGGCTGGAATATCTCGGAAGATCACATCCGACAGGGGCTTGCTCGTACCAGGCTGCCCGGGCGTTGTGAGCGCTTTGGCAAAGGTCGTCTGGTCGTGCTGGACATCGCCCATAACGCGGCGTCAACGCAAGCGTTGGCCGACACGCTGCAGCAGGAAATCGCTGATTTCAACTCCGCCCAGTGGAGGACATTGATTTTTGCCGTCAGTCGAGATAAGGATGCACCGGCCTTGTTTAAACCGTTGCCTGGACTTTTCAATTCCATCATCCTGACCCGTTTCCTCGACAATCCTCGGGGCCGCGACGCCAGGGAGCTGTATGAACTTATTCGCCCGCAGATACCGAAGGGGTCCCAAACAACGGCGGTCACCATCGCCGCTGATCCCATGGCCGCCTGGCGACAAGCCTTGGCCGAATCAGGTGACTGCCATGCCATCTGCATTACCGGGTCCGCGTTCCTGGTGGCGGAATTGCGGCCCCTGGTTGCCGCCTGGGCAACAAAAAATGGCGAGTCGACAACTGATCGTTGATACCTTTTGGCTTTTTCGGTAGACTCTTCGAATCGCCGGTTGTTTGGCGAGGCCTGTCACCATCCCGTTTTCGGATTCAAGATACCCATGCCAAGTAGTGAACGTCAGAGAGAGTTGCGGCGGCGGCGACATCGCAAAAGAAAAGTACCACTTTTGAAGAAGCGGGCCGACAAGGCCTCGGCATCCGAGAAGAAATTGATTGCTGAAAAATTGCGGAAATTGACGCCTGGCGCCACTGAGATCATTGAAAAAATCGGCTTGGAAAGATAGTCGGCGTTAGCTCGTGGTCCTGATCCCGCTTGCGCATGTTTGAAAAGAATGCACTGATTCCCGGTCTACGATCGGCCTTTTTCGTAAGTGAGGCTGGGTATTGTCGATTTGCGGGTCGACTCTACCACTGTTAATCTACAATGGATGGTTGTAGATCCCGCGAGTACCAATTGATGCCCCGACGAGCCATTCGGTTTCGATTGACCACGTTGTTTGGTCTGACAGCCACCTGGGCGATCAGTTTCGGTTCATTGTCTCGCGGCCCAGGAACCTTCTTCTTCGTCTCGACCATTCTGTTTACCAGTTTTGCCTACTGGTTCGTCAAATACGAAGTGGGACTTCGGCCGGCCAGAGCACGTGCTATCGGTTTCGCCGTCGGTACGGTGTGGGGTCTCACCGCGGTGGCGGTATTGAGCGTGATTCGTGATGAAGTGCCATTCGGGAACATGGGCTTTTTCATCGGAGCGGTTTTGGGAGGTCTGACGTCCCTGATTCCGCTGGCCTGCGTGTCCGTCCTGCGCGAAAAACAGTTGGCGGCCATGCCTCTGGTCAACGAATCCAAAAGAGCTTATCCAAACAACACGGATGCCCGAGACTCCGCGGGACTTTGGCAAGAGTTGTTTTGGGCGACGTCGACGCAGCGTCGTCCGTTCAACTTGGCACCCAGCGATCAGCGAAGGCGTCTCGGGCCGGTCGATCTGATGCTTGTACTGGCCAGCTTGGGCGCCGTGACGGCAGCAGCGCTGTTTCTTGAATACAACCTGTTCGTTGTTGCGTTTTCACTCGCGGTTTCCGCCGCCGTGTGTTACGTAGCCCGTACACGATGGAAATTTGCCAGGAGTGATACCGTTTGGCTGGCGCCCCTGGCTGGTGCGATTGCCGGGATGTTTCTGTTTCTGTTTGACGAAGCTCTGGCGATGGAACGTCGCTTTGGTGCAGTCGATTATCGGAAGGGAGCCGCTGCAGGCGCGCTCGCGTCGCTGGTCGTGATGACCTGCTTTTGTGGTGTAGGTCATCGGTCGAAGCGAAAGCGACGCCGCCACGGTCGTGGGCGTTCCACGGCGAGGTCGCCTGCCAAAAGGCCGGTCCAACACCATGGTTCCACGGACCCGGAACAACAGCGAGACACCGGCATCTTTGATGGGCCGACTTATTGATCCGACTTTGGCAGTTGGAGGGGTCCGGTCGGTTGATGAACGGACCACGACAGATGACCAACGATCATTTGACGATTCACTCGGAAGGCTTGGATATCCATGCCCCATGACGCGGCGACCGGCATCACCAGGAACAGCAACGTGAACCGCTGGCCCCTGTTTCCGATCACTGCCGGTATCGCTTTGTGCTGGGGCCTGATGGTACCCACGGTTTTTGAATGGGGGCAGAAGGGAGCGGCTCGTAGTCGGTATCCGGAAATGGAACTGGCCGCCGCCATCGTATTCCTGCTGGCGACAATCGTCACCTTGCTGGTCTGGTGGAAAAACCGTACTGCCAAGGACGAGCCAGTTGCTGCGTCGGAACCTCGACGTATGCAGTTCAGCATCCGGAAGCTGTTGATCGCAACGGCGCTGGCAGCCATTTCCCTGACCGCTGCCCGGTTTCTGCATTCCGATTGGGCTCCCTGGATCGTTGGTTGTGCGATCGCGGTGCCGGCTGTCTGGGCTTTCCGGGTCGATCGTTCCGTCCGTTGGCGAATGGCAACGTTGGTTGCTGCCATGTTTTTGCCGTTCGTTTGGCTGATCTTGTACAACAAGCCAATCGGCTACAGCAGTGGCCTGATTCAATCACTTCCTTTTGGACCGGCAATTTTTCCGGCGATATTATTTCGAGGAACGGCTGCGGAACTTGTCGGGCCCGCTGCGATTCTGGTTGCGTTGGAATTGCTCGTGGGCACCTGGCTATCCCAATTCAACAGTAAAGCAAACATCGCTTATCTGGTGTTCGTCCTGCTGCTGTCCTGTTTTAACGCCTTCGCAATGCACGCGCTGTACCGCGCATAGATCGCCTTAGAAACGGTACCTGCCTTGAGCAACCACCGCTTCAAAATTCGGCGTTGCCGGGGGTGCGAGGGAAGGGGATCACATCCCGGATATTGGCCATCCCACTGACGAACTGGATCAGTCGTTCGAGCCCGAGTCCAAATCCGCTGTGGGGTATGGTGCCGAACTTTCGCAGGTCGGTATACCACCAGTAATCTTCCTTGACCAGTTCCTGTTCATCCATGCGTTGTTCCAGCACGTCCAGTCGGTGTTCCCGCTGGCTGCCGCCGATAATTTCGCCGACTTTGGGGACCAGCACATCCATCGCCCGAACGGTTTTTTCGTCATCGTTACAGTACATGTAAAACGGTTTGATAACGCGCGGATAATCGTACAGAATCACGGGCGACTTGAAATGCTCTTCCGTCAGGAACCGCTCGTGCTCACTCTGCAGGTCGACTCCCCACTGGACCGGAAACTCGAATTGGCGATCCGAACGCGTCAATAATTCGATCGCCTCGGTATAGGGCAGGCGAACGAACTGGCTGTTGACGACGTGATCAAGCGTGGCCAGGATCGTATCGTCAATTCGGGCATGAATGAATTGCATGTCTTCGTCGCAGCGTTTCAATACGTCACGAATAATGCGTTTCAGGAACGCTTCCGCCAGGTCCATGTTCTGCGGCAGTTCACAGAAAGCCATTTCAGGTTCGATCATCCAGAATTCGGCCAGGTGCCGGGAGGTATTGGAATTTTCTGCGCGAAACGTCGGTCCAAAGGTATAGACGTTGCCCAGCGAACAACAGAACGATTCAACACTCAATTGACCGCTGACGGTCAGGTAGGACGGTCGATCAAAAAAATCGAACGCGTAATCCAGCTTGTTGATCTGGTTCCGGGCCAGGTGTTCCAGGTCCAGGGTGGTTACCTGAAACATTTCTCCCGCTCCTTCACAGTCACTGGCGGTAATGATTGGCGTGTGGACATACAGAAAGTTCTGTTCCTGGAAGAATTGGTGGATGGAGTTACATACGCAGTTGCGAACGCGAGTGACGGCACCAAAGGTATTCGTTCGCGGACGCAGGTGAGCCCATTCACGCAGCTTCTCGAACGAATGCCGTTTCTTCTGTAGCGGGTAGTTTTCCGGATCGGCCCAGCCATAGACCTGTAACCGGTTGGCGAGCATTTCCGTTTGCTGTCCCTTGCCGCCCGATTTCTTGATTTCACCTTCGGCTCGAATGCTGCAGCCGGCCGTGAGCGCTTTGACTTCCGACTCGTAATTCTCCAGTGGCTGATCGGCAATGATCTGGATGTTGCCCTGACAGCTGCCATCGTTCAATTCGATAAAGCTGAAGCCGGCCTTCGAATCCCGCCGAGTACGGACCCAACCTTCCAGTACGCATGTCTTTCCGATGGCCTCGTTCTCTCGTGCCTCTTTGACCGAGAGCTTTTGAATCGCCGTTTCTGTGGTTGTCATGTCTTCCGCTTTCATCCGTTAATCGAAACGTTACCGTATCCAGGATTCGTGACCATCAATCGCTATTCTGCGCGACCGCATCATTACGGTAATCGCGGCGGGCCGAAAAGCCAACCAGCGATAGCAGCAGGAATGTAATGGAGCCGCCGATCACAAAGGGCCCTGCCACGGGATCTTTCAGCTTCGTCGATATGCCTCCATACGCCTGCAGCAGGGCGCCGATAACACCGATGCCCAACAGGATATTCCAGACCGTCATCCGCCAACCCCGGGGCTTTTCGGCTCCCAGTAATCCTGAGTTATTAATCAGTGCGAAGAAGGCAAAGTAGGCAATCGGTAACAGGATCGCACCGAACGTGGAGGCCACGATTACGAGATAGGTCTTCGAATCGTGATTCCAGATCATGAACCAGCAAACGCCAACCGCGACCGCGGCCACCGCGCCGATGATCCGTGGTGCGAGGCTATCAAATCGGCCGGAAATCTCTGCAAACGCCAGGCTGTTGGTCAAAGTCAAGATGACAATGGTCGAAAAACCCATCCCCAGCGCGCCGATGCCCAACAGCCAGCGGGCCCAGGACGATGACGCGCCGAACACAGGCTGCAACGTCGCCGATAACTGGGCCGCATCCGGTTTGACCATCGCCACCGCGACCATTCGTTCGTTCGCACTCAGGCCCGCCATGAACTGAGCTACGTTCCGATCGCGCGCGTCGATCGCTTCCTTCAACCGGGTCGCAGAGGACGCCTGAGGTTCGTCTGTCTGCTCGCCGTCCTGTCCGTTTGACGGACGACGCGTGAGCCGTTCCATGTCGGCATTCAGCTTGGCCGTCTCACTGGCCAGCGTTTCGTTGTCGATGGCCATCCGCTGCTGCATGATCGGAACCAGATTCCTGAACAAAACACTCTGTTGGATCACGTCAGGATCATCACTCAACAGCAACGGATCCGCTTTGGCGTGAAAGGCATGCGACGACGCGATCACGATACAGCCGGTCACGATCAGAAAGGGTAACGCCAGGCCAAATACCAGATCAAATACAGCCAGCCCTCGAAACGGTTTGTCCCAACCGCGGGCCAACATCGAATAGGGCAACAGGAAGGTCATGTTCAAGCCGACGGCTGTGGCCGTCACGCTGATCATCGCTTCCCGTTGACGATCGACCAGTTGCTGACTCCAGTAATCGACCGGGAAATCTCCCGCCAATAATTCCGTTAGCGAAGATACCGGTTGATTCCAGAGTGAGAAATCGGGGATCAGTCCGGCCACGACCCGGCTCCATTCCAGATCGCCATTGAACGTCAAGCAACCCACGACGGCAACGAAACAGAGCAGCACCACCATGATGATCGTTTTCAGAAATACGTCGAACAGTCTGGACATCCAGCCCGGATTGAAACTCATGATCACAATCGTCACGGCGGCGATGGCAATCAGCACGGAAACCACGACCTGCGACCACAGCGACTGGCCCAGTCCGCCCGCCAAAAGATTCCTGTCCAGGGCGTCGTAACACAGGCTGAACTGAGGCAGAATCCAGATCATATTCGCCAGAATGGTAGCTGTTAACCAGCCGACGCCCAGCACGGGATTGACGAATTCATTGATGGCTGCGTAGGGTCGCACGTCTGTTGAAAGTGTCACGTAGCTGATGGCGGCCAGCATCACGACGCCAATCAGAATGGCGACCACCTGCAACCACAACATATCGGTGCCGCCCAGCATCCCCAGGTATAACGATCCGATCAACGAAGCACCGCCCAGCGTAATGGCGCTCTGCAGCCACCCCGGTCCCGAAAGTCGCGCGAACGTTCCCAGTTTGGAAAACGATCCACGCCCCTGTGCCGCCTCAAGGATTTCGCGATCGCGAAAAGATGTCATGTCAGCAAAGTCCGTTCGGCGGAGAATCTCGGAGAGTTGATCAAACTCGCTTTTTCAGCGAAGCGGCCTGGTCGGCGGAGCGGCCGTTCGCGATCTTCTCGGGCGAACGGACTCACTCCTGTTCGGCCAGATAGCGTTCGGCGTCCAACGCGGCCATGCAACCGGTGCCGGCCGACGTAACGGCCTGGCGATAATAGTCGTCGGCAACATCGCCGGCGGCAAAAACCGCTTCCACGTTGGTGTTGGTACGAAATGGCTTGCTCCATTTCAGGTAGCCCTTTTCGTTCATGTCCAGCTTCCCTTTCAGGAAGGACGTGTTGGGCGTGTGCCCAATCGCCACGAACATGCCGCCCACTTCCAGTTCCCGCTTGGAACCGTCCGCCGTGCTTTTTAACATCAGTCCGTTAACCAGACTGCCATCCCCCAGCACTTCGTCCACAACCGTATTCCAGAGGATCTCGATCTTGGGATGATCCATCGCGCGTTGTTGCATGATCTTGGATGCCCGCAACTGGTCGCGGCGGACAATCATGTAAATCGTTTCGGCACCCTTCAAATTGGCCAGATAGGTCGCCTCTTCGACGGCCGAATCGCCTCCACCGACCACCGCCAAGGGCTTGCTGCGATAGATCGGCAAGGCTCCGTCACAGACCGCACAGGCACTGACCCCCTTGTTCTTGTATTTTTCCTCGGATTCCAGCCCCAGATAGTTCGCTCTAGCTCCCGTGGCAATGATCACCGTTTGAGTTTCCACCGGTTCGCCATTCGCCGGAAAGACCTTCATCGGTCGCGAGTCAAAATCGACATCGACAATATCATCGCCGATGACCCGGGTTTCGAAGTTCAATGCCTGCTGTTTCATCAGCTCCATCAATTCCACGCCCTGCACGGCGTAGTGATAGACACCGTCACGTTTGTGATCGGGCGCGGGAGGCAGATTCCAATGACGATCCTGATCTATCGCTGATTCGACAAAGGCCCGGATGTTTCCAAACGGGAACCCGGGATAGTTTTCCACTTCGGTGGTAAATGCCAGCTGACCGAGCGGGATCATTTCGGGCTTGACGGTGCCCTCAAAAACGAGTGGCGAGAGGTTCGCGCGAGCTGCATAAACTGCCGCTGACCATCCGGCGGGTCCACTTCCAATGATGACAACTTTCTCCGGCACGAATCACTCCCATCGAATACGACAACAATCCAGTTCCAATGGCCGCAAATTATAGAGCGATTTGCCGTGGTTTGTCAGTAGCCGGCGTTGGAGACGGTGATGACCTTCTGATAAAATTCTCGAACGATCATTTCAACTTTTTGACGGGAGGTCTCGATGAGTACCTTTCTGGTTGCCGTGGCAGCTTTCGCGGGTTTCATCGTTGCCTACCATACCTATGGTCGCTGGCTGGCCCGTCGCATTTTTTCGCTGAATGCCAGCGCGGAAGTGCCCAGTCACCAACTGCGAGACGATGTCGATTTCTGTCCGTCTCGCCGGTCAATCGTTTTCGGTCATCACTTTACCAGTATTGCCGGTACCGGGCCGATCGTGGGTCCGGCCATCGCCGTCTTCTGGGGCTGGTTGCCGGCCCTGCTGTGGGTTGTGTTTGGCAGTATTTTTATCGGAGCCGTTCACGATTTTGGCGCACTGGTGGTCAGTCTGCGCAATCGAGGTCAGACAGTGGGTGAGATTGCCGGTCGATTGATTTCACCACGAGCCAAGTTGTTGTTCCTGCTGATTCTGTTTTTCGCCCTGACCATCGTGCTGGCCATTTTCGGGTTGGTGATTGCATCGATTTTCAAGGTCTATCCCGAGTCGGTCCTGCCAGTCTGGATTTCGCTCCCGATCGCCATCGGTTTGGGGTTGATCATCCGTAAGAACCCGGCCGCCTTGTTGCGTCTTTCGATGGTGGCCCTGATTCTGATCTACATCGCGATTTATGTGGGCGCCTATCACCTGCCGATCGAGTTGACATTGCCGTTAGCTGCCGACAGCCCGGCCGCTTCCTGGATCAATCCGGTGACCGTCTGGACCATGATTCTGCTGGTCTACTGTGCGATCGCTTCCGTGTTACCCGTCTGGTTATTGCTGCAGCCCCGTGACTACATCAACAGTCATCAGTTGTTCGCGGCGATGGGATTGTTGATCGCTGGCTTGCTGGTAGCGTCGTTTTCCGGCCAGGCCAATTTGTTTACCTCGGCACCGGCGATGGTCGAAACCAGCAGCCTGCCGATGGGGACGCCGCCGATCTGGCCGTTTCTGTTCATCACCATCGCCTGCGGTGCCGTGAGTGGGTTTCATTGTCTGGTCAGTAGTGGGACCAGCAGCAAGCAGATTGCCAATGAAACCGATGCGCAATACATCGGGTACGGCGCCATGCTGCTGGAAGGAGCTTTGGCCACGATCGTGATCCTGGCCTGTTGTGCCGGCATTGGCATGGGCCAGATCGAAAAGACGTCCGTCGCCAACGCCATGACGCCGGACTATCAGTGGAAGACCGATGCGACCGGCACCGTGATCACCGGTAAGGACGCCTGGAACAGCTACTACTCGGCGGAGAAGTGGAGCGAATTCAGCCTCGCCCAAAAATTGCGCGCGTTCGTGGACGGTGGCGGCAATTTCCTGGCGGCGATCGGCTTGCCTCTGAAGTTTTCGCTGGGTGTGATCGCGGTATTGGTGGCCTGTTTCGCGGCCACAACTCTGGATACCGCGACCCGGCTGCAACGTTACGTGATCCAGGAGCTGGGCAGTTGCCTGGGCATCGCGCCATTGAAAAACATGTACATGGCAACAGCGCTGGCCGTTACGCTGGGTGGCGCGATCGCCATGTTGCCGGGTCCGATCGGACCGGGATCGGGCGGACTGTTGTTATGGCCGTTGTTTGGGGCCACCAACCAGTTGTTGGCGGGGCTCGCATTCATGGTCACGATGTTCTATCTTTGGCGGCGGAGCCAGCCGATCTGGTTCATTGCCATACCCATGGTGTTGATGATCATCATGCCGGCCTGGGCGCTGCTGTGGCAACTGTTTTCCACGGAAACGGTTGACGGGGTTCCGGTCGGATGGTGGTGGGATTTTGAAAACCATATCCTGTTGGCCTCGATCGCCATCATCTCCCTGATACTGCAATTCTGGATGATTGTCGAAGCGATACTGATGTGGCCCAAAGCGCGGGGAGTGCTGGAGGAAGCGCTACCACCGCTGGACGGTTCGTCGGGTCGGCTACAATCTACCGGAGGGCGTTCCTGTTAGCTCGTACTTCGACAACTTTCCTGATTCGGCCATGAAACGATAGTCCATGCAGTCCACGTCAAAGTTACCTGGAAGGCCCAATCACGACGGCGGATCGGTACGGTTACCCGTTCGGTTCGGACTGTGTTGGCTGCTGCTGTTTGCTGGCTGCCAGTACATGACCTCTGAAAACCGCACCGTGGTACAGGTGGAGGGCCGGGTTTTGCTGGACGACCAACCGGTGGTCGATGCGCAGGTGGTCTTCGTTCCGGAGCAGAGCACGCCGGGAACCAGCGGCTTTGCGATCTCGTACGGCGTGACTGACTCCGCTGGCCGCTATCAATTGGCGTTTAAGGATGGAACCAGCGGCGTGCTGGCGGGGAAGCATCGGGTGCTGGTCAGCAAACGCCTGATGAACAATGGCGATTACGCGGATGACAACGGTTCGTGGTCGGGAATGCCGGCGTTGGAAGAGAATGGTCCTGTGGCCGACGTTTCCGATGTGGTGGATCCCGATTTTCTGATTGACAACCAGTTCCAACCCGAGCAGATCCCCTTCTACTACAATGTTCAATCGGAGTTAAAGCTGGAGTTGCCTTCCGCTACCGGCATTCAGCAGCACGATCTCAAACTGTCTTCCGTCGACCCCCTGCTGCGGCGTTGATTCCACGCATTTCGCCGCTACCCCGCTTGGCCGCCTTGGCAGAACGACCAGTGCGGGATTATGAATACAAAATTAAAGGCAAATCAATAGTGGCCTGTCTCTCGTCTGTCCGCCAGGGGCTGATTTCACATTAGCTGGGTGCCCCCATGTTGCTACGCCATGTTGCGATGATCCATATCAATGAAGCAACCCCCAGCCATAGAAATGCGACCGTCAACATATAGTCAGCAAACGTGAGATAGGGAAAGCTGTAGCGATCCAATGCGTCTGCGCTCTCAATCAATTCGTGCTTTAAGAAAAAATGGCATGCTATCCAAAATGGCAACAACCATCCGACAAAAAAAATAGCCGCTGACAATTGCCGCAAAAACATAGCGATTTGGCTGATTTTGTTTGTTTTCATTGGGGATGCCTCGACAAAAAATTCGTCTCGATTCTGATCAACTTCTCTTTCCGCTAACCGCAGCAAACCGCCAAGGAACCACCGCCAAGGGAAGGCGGGGCCGCCAAGGAACAGGCAACAAATCAGCTAGTAACGTTGAAGGAGATACGGCGTTAATTCATTCTATTGGAAGAATAAAGGTGGGGATGTCGATTTTAGAGCAGCCTGTCCCTCATCCCTGTCCCTCGAACAGCTGGCGTTGCCACTGGTAAAACTGTGTCGGTTGGATCTGGTATTCTTCGCAAAGTTCCGATACCGCGACGCCGTCGACAAGGTGGCGTTTGACAATTTCGGCCTTTTGACGGCCCGTAAACTTGCGGCGTTGACGATGGGACATGAAAATCTCCTGATGACGTGTCAAGAGATTAACTTACCAAATCCTCAATTCCAGTTCCGACTGAGGCAGAACAGCAGCTTACCGAAGCGAGCCGCAAGCCGCTTGTCTGGAAACTCGCACCTGGTAACTTCTGACTCGACCCAGACATCCATGTCACGGCCTCTTGCAAAACAAATTGTTCAATTAAGCAAGCACGACATTAGCCTTGTCTGAGCGTTCAGGGAATCCTAATACTTGTGGGTAATAAAAAGCTTCGTCGTGCGCTTGCTTCTTGATAATTCTTACAATACCGCCAGTGAGAGCCCTATTAGCCCGCCAAGCCCGCATCCGATCACGGCAGGTATTCCGGATGGAAATCTCGATCCAGAGAACCCCAGAATACCCGCTCCAATCGCAGCAAAAGCAACGGTCGGTAACAAAACTCCTAACAGTAAACGATGGCTCTGCGTTCTTTCTTGCCGTGCACTACTGCCACAAATGAATTCTGCGTTAGGCGCGTTGTACGGGTTTGATTCCGAATTTTTGTCTACGTCGATCATCTCCACCCATCACACACGGGCCAGCTGTTTATCCAAAATTGCGAAACTTATTTGATTGGATTGTACGGTTTAACTCGAAGGACGTCATTCACTAGAACATCCGATGGCGGGGGGGCTGGAGGCTGGAGTGGGAAAGGGACTGCTGGTTGTCCAACCCAGCCGAAATCATCGACATCTTCAGGAAAGAATACATGGTCATTCTTGCCAATTGCTCCGTTGTCCAAGTATGCAATTTCACCACTGGGAAATCGTACTCGAACGGCAACGTGATGTTGCCAAAATCCGGGGCCGGTCCAATCCCATTGAACTGCGTCTACTACTAAATGTCGATATATGGATTGTTTTGCCTCAGTCGGAACTGGAATTGAGGATTTGGTAAGTTAATCTCTTGACACGTCATCAGGAGATTTTCATGTCCCATCGTCAACGCCGCAAGTTTACGGGCCGTCAAAAGGCCGAAATTGTCAAACGCCACCTTGTCGACGGCGTCGCGGTATCGGAACTTTGCGAAGAATACCAGATCCAACCGACACAGTTTTACCAGTGGCAACGCCAGCTGTTCGAGAACGGCGAGAAGGCCTTCGAGCGAAAAGGAAAACGGGGCAGGCCGGATCGGTCGAAGGCGCTCGAGCAGCGACGGATCGCCAAGTTGGAAGCCAAGATTTCTCAAAAGAATGAAGTCGTCGCCGAGTTGCTGGAGGAGCACGTCAAGTTAAAAAAAGAACTTGGGGAACTCTAAACGGACAATGGGTTTCCCACGATATTCGCGACCAAGTGGTCGACTACGTCCGCTATTGGAATCACCGTACCGAAATCGCCTCCGGCCAGATTGTCAAATGGATGGGGATCGGTTCGAGCAAGTTTTACGACTGGAAGAAACGTTACGGAAAAGTCAACGAACACAACTCGTTGGTGCCACGCGATCATTGGCTTGATGAAAACGAACGAGAGTCGATCGTTCGATTTCACCATCAGCATCTGTTGGAGGGCTATCGCCGAATGACGTACATGATGATCGACGAAGATGTCGTCGCGGCCAGTCCGGCGACCGTCTATCGAGTCCTTAAATCCGCGGGTTTACTGGAACGTTGGAATTCGAAGAGAAACCAGCAAAGGGAAGCGGTTTTGTTCAACCTTTGCAGCCCCACGACCATTGGCATGTCGACCTGGCTTACGTCAATATCTGCGGAACGTTTTATTACTTGTGCAGGGTTCTGGATGGCTGCAGCCGGTTTATTGTTCACAGCGAAATTCGAGAGTCGATGAAAGAAGCCGATGTTGAGATCGTGTTGCAAAAGGCCCGGGAGAAGTTTCCCGCTGCCAAACCGCGCGTGATCACCGACAACGGAAAACAGTTTATTGCCAAAGACTTCAAGGAGTTCATTCGCCTGTCTGGTATGAGCCACGTTCGGACCAGCCCCTACTACCCACAAAGTAACGGGAAGATCGAACGTTGGCACAAAACGATCAAGCAGCATTGCATTCGGCCGAGCGTGTTGTTGTCAAAAGACGACGCTCAACGAGCGATCGAAAAATTCATTGAAAATTACAATTTTGAGCGACTCCATCAGCTATTGGCTACGTGACGCCTCACGATCGCATGATCGGAAACCACACCGAAGTTCATCGTCAACGCGACTTGAAACTGGACGCCGCTAGGCGACATGAGGGCCGAAAAGAGGAAACAGAAACAATCGTTAGAAGCTAAATTGGCCGTTTGAAATCTGCCTTCGTCGGAGCCATCGGTCGGTCGCTCGCCAAGAACTTGGCGGCCGACGATGGCGACAGAGAAGCATGATTTCATCTCTGCCTTTGTTGGTGAATCGCGAGGAAGCGGGCACCGTTTTCATTAACCAGAGAGATTAACTTCGAAACCCGATTCTTCCACTTCACGCTGAACCAAGACAGGATAAACATCGCCTTCTATCCGATTGACTCTAAAACACTATGTCCAGTGTATACAAGAATGGCGACGCCAAGGCATGCCGCCCGTTTGGTCTGCGACATCAAGAAGGTCGTTTACCTCCCTCAACACTTGAGGATCGCCATTTGCAAGATTAATCAACCTTTGTTCATCGTCAGTAAATTGTTGCGGATCTTGTCCACCGTTTCCTGCGACAGCTGGCCGCCGGAAGAGGCATCGGCTGCCTGATAGGTAAAGAAGTCAAACCCTTGGTAGCTGGTGGGAGGCGTGTAGTCAAATCTTCCGTCTTCAAAGATTTCAACAGAGCCTCCCTCCTGCGTGGTCAATGTCAGCGAACCAGTCGCCTGCGATCCTTCGATCCACAGCGGACCACTATGCCCGACCCCTCCACCTGTCGTGCCGCCTCCACCGATGTCATGATTCAGATCGAAATCATTGCCCAGAAGACCACTGGCTTCGGTGGTGACGTTCAGCGGGGTATCGACTGGTGTGTAATAGAGCAGGTCTTCATTGGCAATTGGTGCCGCATTGAGCACGCGGCGGCATTCCAGTACGTCGTAACCATAATACTGGCCCTTTTTTCTTCTCGTTTCCCTTTTCCCCCGAACGATTTTCTTCGCCCTGCGATGAACACAGACCAGGTTACTTGCTGCTGCCATCGTCGGCTCCCGTCTTGTTCGAAGAAGGAACGAGTTTCGGTTCCTCGCTTTGTAACCCGATGATCTGAGCGATTCAACTTTTTTTCCTTGACAGTTACCAAAAAAGATCTTCAACACCAAACACCCGCTTCGCCCCAGTTTGGCTATCTTGAATCTGAAGAATCAGCAACGATCACAGAACCATGATGACGGTCAAAGAAACGGCCAGCCTGTTTGCCACGGAGATCGATCGCTATTTGAATGGCGATGCGGTTGAGGCCTGTCCCCCGACACTGTCCTATCGCTTTCACAAGTTTGTCAAACGAAATAAAGCTGCAGTATTGATCGCGCTATTGTTCCTTGCACTGTTCTGTCTGACGGCATGGAAATGGTGGGACGAATTGAAGGCCCGGCGACAGGCGGTATCGGCGGGAAACGAGCTGCTGGAGGAAAGAAACCTGGCTCAGACGCTGCTCGAACAATCGGAAACGAATCTGTATTACAGCCAGATTGCGCAAGCGGAACTGCAACACCAATTACACAACCCGCCTCAGGTGGCATTGAATCTCGAACTGGCCGAACCAGAACCGGGAGCCAGGGATCGACGAGGCTGGGAGTGGGGCTATTTGAATCGGCAGCTGAAAAATGACTTGATGACGATAACGGCCGGTACACCAAGGGCGCAATGGATCAACGATATTGCCTTCAGTGCCGACGGGCGATTCTTCGCGACGGCGGCGGGCGCCGCCGAATTCATGTCCAAGCCGGTTGGCGTCCAGGGCGTAGTCAAGATCTTCAACGCGGCATCTGGCCGACCGGTGTTTGAAATCTCCGACCCGACTCTGATGTCCGTCTACGCCATCGCGCTCAGCTCCGACGGCAACATACTGGCCACTCTTGATCGGGACTGGGTCTACGCGGAACGCAGCAAGACAACTCCCTGGCAGGTTCGTCTGTGGGACGTGCGAACGCAAACGGTGTTACGTGGGTGCCCGGTGCAACACGAGTCCAGATACTTGCGGTTCAGTCCTGACGGTACGCTATTGGCCGCGAATTCGGGGTCGAACGTCCGAGTCTGGCGCGTAGCCAACGGGGAACATCTGCAGGATTTTTCCGGCAACGGTTTTCAATTCAGCGACGATTCCAAACGAATCGTCGTCGCCGGTGATGGCAGCCAGCGACCGGTGATCGAGTTCGATCCATTGACCGGTGAGGTACTCAAAGAAAGAGCCGGTATGGCTTCCGGACAACCGGATCCCACCGGCAGATACGCCGTCCGCAAGACGTCACAACGAAGGCTGTATTCCCACACGATCTTTGTTGACGAGGCGGCAACGGGAAAACTGATTCACGAACTGCGCCATCAATCGACGGTCTGGGATTTTGATTTCCATCCGCGGGGGCAATGGCTGGCCTCTGGCGGTGGCGATGGCGTCGTCCACGTTTGGGACATGGGATCCGGCATTCTACAATTTGACTTCGCGGGTCACAACAATCATGTCAGTGCGGTTGCCTTCAGCCCGCGAGGAGACCGGTTGGTTTCCGGTGACTGGAACGGAACGGTAAAAGTCTGGGACCTGACACGGCATCCAGATCACCTGGTCGTGTTTGACCGGTACGCCGGAAGTGCGGCGGTCGACAGCATGGCATTTGAGCCGGGCAACACGCGGCTGGTCAGCGCATGGCAGTTCTTCAATTCGCACGTCTACCTTTCTGTCTGTGATGTCAACACGGGCCATGCCGTTGGCTATCGTGGCAATCGGATTGACGTACTGAACCGTTTGAATGTGCCAGCGCAGATTACCGCATTCAATAGCCCGGCAACCCGGTTATTGGCGGTTACCCAGAGCGATCAAACGAAACTGAAATTGTTTGATGTCGCAGACGGATCCGAAATTCTGCAGCTGTCCGGTCATTCCAAACCCATTCGATTCGTCAGCATCAGCGACGATGGCCGCCGGGCTGCCGGCGCGTCACCGGCGGCAGGCGAAGGCGAATACGGTGAGTTGATCATTTGGAATGTGGGTCAACAAGACGAATGCCTGAAGCTGACCGCGCCGAATTTTCGGCCAATCGCACTTGCCTTGGACGGCCGCGGGCGCGTGGCGCTGGTTGCCGGATCCAGTTCCGGGCAGTTGCAACAGGTTGAGCGGGAATCGTCGGTCGCGATCGGTGAACCCGCCCCTGCCGACCCGCAGGCGTCATTTCTTGAAGCGTGGGATCTGATCAGGAAGCAACGGATGTACCGCATGGTTGTCGATTCGTCGGTGACAGAAGTCGCTTTTTCGCCGGAAGATGACAGACTGGCAACGGCTCAGCGTGCTGGCTCGGTAACGATTCGGCAGACGGAAACGGGTGCGCCAGTGCAAACGGCGGTATTGCCGGGGGGGTTGATGATCTGGCGTTTACACCCGATGGCAAGCGGTTGGCCGGGGTCACCCGGACTCAAACCACGATCTGGGATACCGCCACCGGTCATGAAGTGATTACATTGCGCGAGCGACCCAAGTTCAGGGATTTTTCCTTCAATCCACGTGTCGCCTTCAGCCCGAATGGAGACCGGTTGGCGACCAGCCAATGGGATTCGACAGCCTGGATCCGGAGTGCGGCGACCGTGACCGATGACTCCCGAGCCGCACGGATCGCCGGTAACGTTTTCCGCAGCCAGGGTATGAATCGGGAACATTTCGACGTGCCTGCCAGTTTGAGGGGATGGTGGCTGGCGGCGCTCGATTCGCTGGATGCCAAGATTCGAATCCAACCAGACAAGCCCCGGTTGTATGCGCGTCGTGCCGCGATCCAGAATCGACTGGAAAACTGGGCGGCGGTTCAGACCGATTTTGCCGCCGGCCGCGAAGCGTTTGATGCGGATACCAGCGCCTATTGGATCACCGGCAACGGAGACCATGTCGTCGCGCCTCACATTCCATTCGATGAGTTTGAATCGTTTACGATCGAGTTATGGACCAAAAAGTGGTCTGGAACAATGTTTTACCAGGGCTATGGCTATGAAGGACTACGGGCTGGTCACGAAGGCACCGTCGCTTTGAAGCGAGATCCGAGTCGAGTCAGTGCGACGGTCGACGTCAGTCAACCCGATTTCAGGCTGGATCGGATGCAGCAGGCGAATACCAGGCAACTCCCTGAAAATGATTGGGTGCATCTGGCCCTGGTTTATCGTCAGGGACGTCTGAGTCTGTTTATGGGTGGAAAGCGCGTTGCTGGTCCCCGTGAAATCAGTGAACCCGGTCCCTACCGCCCGGATCGCCCGTTCTGGATCGGCTATCATCCGCAACCGAGACACTGGGGTGATGGATTGATCCGCAGCGTTCACGTTTCCAGGACAGCGTTGTATGACGCCGAGTTTGAACCGGTTGAGAAGTTTGCACCCGGCAATGACTCCATTCTGCTGTTCGATTTCATGAACTTCGATTTCTTGGCGGAAACGAAAGTACCCGACCTCTCGGGAAACGGGAATCACGGCCAAATCAAGAACGCCTGGTGGATTCGAACTGAATAGTCTTGGAGACCACATGCCCGCGTGCGCGGTCATGGCGGCGGGCCACCGATGCCACGCATCGCTCCCATTGCCTTGAACAAGTCGTCGTGGTCCGTGGTTTCTGACGGAAGTTCAGAATTCTCGAATTGTTTGGCGGGTTGCCAACGAAAAGCGGCATTCAGTTCATAGACGCCCTGCGATGACCTGATTTCCTGGTTGGCCGAGGCGTGGTGATGTTGCCCGGTTTTCTGAAGACTTGAGAGGAAGAAAAATGTTTACTGATTGCAGACGACGATTCAGCGCGGCAGAAGACAGGTCAGGTCAGGATCGACAGATTCCAACACGAGGCCAGCGGAACAGGAAAGAACGACAAGGCAATATTCAGAGCCTGCGGGTGGTGACTTGTCTGACGTTATTTTACGCGGTCGCCACGTTGGCAACTCCTTCCGACGCACAGATCTTTGATTGGGGTCCATTCCCGACCAACGACGATTGGCATGGAATTCTCAATTGGAGTGGCGGAGACATTTTTAATCCCATTCCAAATACGACCAGTGAAGCGGCAAGAATTCAACCTACGGAAGACCCGTTTCAAGACCCCCGTCTGTACGCAAACGTAGTGATTGGAGGTTTGACGATTCAACCTGACGCAGTGCTCCGGCAGAATGGATTTAGTCTGCTGGTTAATCCGGGAGCGGGAACGGAGGGTGTGACCCGTATCAAAGGAGGCGGAAGACTCTATATCAGTGGCGGTACGCTGGACACCGAACGGCTTTTTGTTAACGACGACGGACGATTGTATGTAAGCGATGACGGACTGACTCAAGTCGACGATACGGGGTCAATCTCTGTCGGTGGATTTGTGTTTCTGGACAGTGGTACCATTGAAGGCGGATCGCTGAGTGTCAACGGTAATATCCGCATAGGCGTTTTTTCGGGTTCCAGCGACAACCGAGTTGATTCGAACGTGACGTTGACCGGCGGCGAGTTTTGGTTTAACTCTTCTGGCGATCATTCCCTTCGTTTGGGAGGAGACGTCATCATGGACATGGGCTCGCGGGTGAGAGATTTCGGAAATCCCGTGGCTCACTTGTTCGTCGAGGGATATCTGGAAAACGCCGGTGGTAACATTGATGTCAACAAGGCAACCATCGAAACTGGAGCATTGATATCAGCGACCAACACGCCCACGATGCGTTTTGGAATGCTGAGCGGTGGCGGTTACTTTGACCTGGATTCCACGGCAGTTTTGTCGGTAGGTTTCGGTGACGCGGACTCTACTTTCGACGGTATCATCCAGGGCGACGGCCATCTTGAAAAAACGGGACACGGTACGCTGACGTTGACCGGTAACCAAACCTACGTCGGCAACACGTACATAGAGGCTGGTACGCTCAAGCTGGACGGTAGCTCTCGATTGAGAGATGCGACGCTTGTTTTCGTGGAATCGGATGGGACGTACCAGCTGGACTCGATCCCGGACGCCATCTGGGGCCTTTATGGAACCGGCCATGTCCAATTGAACGGTAACACCACCTTGGTGATCGGCAATTCCAATAATGGAGGCGGCATCGGTACGTTTGAAGGAAGCATGGCCGGAACCGGGCGACTGGTAAAGCGCGGCAGTGGTACGTTTACTCTGGCCAGCGAAAACAGTTACTCTGGCCAGACGCTGGTTACCGAAGGTACCCTGCGGGTGACCAATGGGTTCAATTCTGCCAGCGGATCTGGAGCTATCCATGTTGAACCGGAAGGAATATTGAATATTGACGGAGGCTCAGTCGTTGGCGATGTAATGACAGTCGAAGGTTTGGTGCAGATGACCGGTGGATCGTTGGAAGTGTCCAATGCGCTGGATATCAATGGAGGAACGTTCGAAATGACAGGAGGTCAACTGGTCACCGATTCTGTTTTTGGGGATTTGACCATGGATGGTGGCACATTGGCGATTCCCGAACTCGAAAGCTCCACGGATATTTCCGGTAATTTCACTCTCGGTTCCGCAGCGACCCTTGAAATCCAACTATTCGGGGAAAAAGAGGATGAATTGTACGTCCAGGAAGATGTCTCCTTGTCCGGGAACCTGGATTTACAGATCGTGGATACCTCCCTTTTGAGTGATGGGCAGCAGTTTCGGATAATCTATTCGGGTGGCAATATCACGGGTCAGTTTGCCGGGCTGGCCGATGGTGACGTGGTCGGCGGCGTGAATGGTATTGAGTTGATTATCAACTACGAGAGCAACGCCGTTACGATGGTTGCGATGGCAATTCCCAACGACCCCACCAAAATTGATTTTCAATCGTTGCAACATGTGGATTTTCTCTCTTTATTCCACGGGAACCAGTATAGCGAGGATGGATTCACGATTTCCGGACCAAACCTTCAATCATGGGGAACGCTTGCCAATAGGTATTCAGGTTCCACCGCCCTGTATTCAGGCGCGAGCAATGGCGTAACCACTTTAACCAAAGATGATGGCGGATCGTTTGCGATGACGTCGATAAATCTCGCCGAATTCAATCCCGAAATCGCTGATGTAAACTTTGTCGGCCAACTGACAAATGGCGGTACAACGTCGCAAACATTTACGCTTGACGGCATGGCGTTTGGACAGGAAACGTTCCTCTTCGACAATTCATTTGGAAACGTCACCTCGGTATCCTGGGTCCAGGAATCTCCTTTCCACCAATTTGACGACATCGTATTTGGCGAACCCAGCGATCCGGACGTATTGTTGGGGGATGTCAATCTGGATGGTCTTGTCAACCTGTTGGACGTGCAGCCATTTATCAGTGTGCTCGGCGCTGGCCAATACCAGGCCGAGGCGGATAACAATCAGGATGGAGTCGTCAACCTGCTGGACGTTGATTCTTTCATCGAGTTGATTTCCGGCGTTTAGCGGTCGATCAGAACCGACGCGTCGTGTAGCCGGATTGGCAACCAATCCGGCCACATTGACGTACCGGTAGATGTAATCTTCATTGCGTTACGAAGCAATAAACCACCGTTTAGTTTTTGACTTACCAGGATTTTGAATTCAACGACCTGGTCAAGAAGGGTGATGCCATTACCGTTCGCGTGACCACAGAATGGTTGCTGAACGAACAGGTGATCCGCTCTCAATGGACCGCCCAGGTCAACGGCGTAGACGTTGTCAGCGGCCACACCTTGACCGGATGGGACAAGTCTGCCCAGCGTATCGTGGGTTTCGGGTTCGACTCGTTAGGCATTCACGGACAGGGCATTGTCCAGAAGCGGGATGGTAAGTGGTTTGAAAGCGGGATGGGGGTGGGTCCCATGGGGCACGTCGGTGCGGGAACTTCGATCCATACTTTTGTCGATGGGGACACCCGCGAGATACTGGAATTGGGCCGCTTGAGCCCCGGTGGCGAACCCCTTCCCAATCAGAAGCTCACTTGGACGCGTTTGCAAAATTAGTACGAGATGCGCGGTGCGTAAAACCACGCACCGTGTTTTTTCATAGCGCTTCTTAGTCGTTCGCCGGTAAACTGAATATTCAATACGATCCGGAATCCGGCACCGATCGTGATCTTCGGATTCCAATGGCAGGCGGCGTATCGGATGAGCCATTTCCTGATCGAGCCTGGCGTATCTCAGATCCGTTTGATTGGCAACTGGGCTGGCGATGACACAACTATCGGGCCAATGACGTCGCAAGGTTCGGGCGCCGCGATGAACCAGTCATGCGATCAACCCAGCAGTTCGCCCACGTACCGTGGCAACATGGCCCGCCAGGTATCCCAGTCGTGTTTCCAACCCTCCCAGACGTCGACCCGGTTGGGAATGCCCTTGCCGCCCAGCGTATCCGCGACCTGCCAGGTCTGGCTGGGGTTTTCATAGTCCCCGTTACCGGTCGCCAGCAGCACAAATCGCTGCCGCAAACGCCCCAGTTGTTCACCTTCTTGCAGATTGGGCACAAATGCCAACGGGGAATAGTAATAGAAATCGTCAAACCACTGACCTTTCAGCCAGTGTTCGATATCGTAGGTGCCGCTCATGCAGATGGCGGATTTGAAGAAATAGGGATGGCGACATACAGCCAACAGCGCGTTGAAGGCCCCAATCGAAGCACCGGCCGTAATCAATTCGACGTGGTCCGTCTGGCAATCCTGCCTGATGGCGGGAATCGCCTCGTTTACCAGGTATTCATCGAACTGCTTTTTAACCCAGACACAGTGGGCCACGTTGTCGTTGCTAAGCCAGGTGCGGCCCGAGATGCTCTCGACCGAATAGACCTTCAGCCTTCCCTCGGAAATCCATGGTTCGACGGCCTGGATCAATGAAAACCGTTCTACTTCTTCGGCATCCCCGCCGGCGGTTGGGAACAGCAACAGCGGTTGTCCATAATGTCCCCATCGGACCAGTTGCGTGTCGCAGCCCAATCGTTCGCTATACCAGCGCGTCGCGTGTTTCATGGCGCCAAAGTTGAATTCGATCCCAGAACAATTGTGTAAACGATTCTACTTCGTGTGGCGGGAATAGTGATTTGACCTTCTTCGCCACCGTGTCACGGGCGGACTGGGTTCCAAAATATTCCCAGACCACTTCCTCCACCTGCGTCAGGTGTTCCCGGCAGAAATCGCGAAATCGCTCCGTCTGCATCCGCTCGTGCCCCACCGAGGCATAGGCCCGTAGCCGTTCCCGGTACGGCAGGTCTTGCGCGAGGATATCATAGTATGGCTGCCAATTCAGGTTCTGGTCCATCTTTTTTCGAGTGGCCGCACAGAATACCGCCCAGCGAATATTCGCCATGATCATCCACGGAAAATGATAGTGCAGCGACGTGACCTGCGAATCGGGGCAGGCGTTGGCGAAATCGATCGGATACCAGGTATCACCCCGTCGCAGCGCTTCGCAGGAATTGAAATCCCAGCCAAAAAAGGAATTGATGGTCATGGTCATGTCCTCCAGTAACTGGCGGTCCTCCGCATTGAGGAACCCTTGCTCGATCTGATAGCGATCGTGCAGTGCCGCGCCGGGGCTGTAGCTGACATGCAGAAATTGCGGCCCCAGGCCGATACAACGGACAAATTGATCGAAGCCTTCGACCCCCTGCTGCAGGTGCATCAGGAACGTCCCGCTTTTTTCGTAGGATTCACGCAAGGCCTGTTCATCGTCCAACCGGCTGACCCCTTTCCATGCGCCCCCATCGTAGGGCTTCATGTACATCGGGTAGCCGATCGCTTCGCCCACACGCCCCAGGTCGAACATGCGGGCATAACGATGCAACGTGGTGTCCAGGTCGGCGTGAGGCAGATAGGACTTGGGCGGAATCATCCAGGTTTCCGGCACCGGCAGACCAAGATGAGCCATGGCGCAATAGGTGGTCTGTTTTTCCATTGATTGGATGGACCAGGGGTTGTTGTAGACGTACAAGTCGTCCATCAGAATCGATTTCTTGATCCACTCCCGACTGGTGTGATACCAGTGGGTAACGCGATCGATGACCAGATCGTAACGGCACGGTTGTCGAATACTGAACGGTTCAATGGAAACCCGCTCGACCTCGAAGGAAATGTCTTGCCCATCGATGGAAAGGTGCAGATCGAGCCGTTTCATGATCTCTTCAAAACAGATCGGCCAACACAGGTCCGCTCCCAGTGACAAACCGATTTTTCTGACGACTGACTTCATCGCGGGTCCTCTTTCTCCAATCAACAAGACTCTGGCCGCCGCGTCTCGAGCCGACCACGGTGGGGTTGGTTCGTATTCTACATGTAGGTGTACCACAAGGGACCCGGAAACAGCCACGAAAATCCGTCCCGCAATCGATCACGCCAGTTTTCCCAATTGTGTCCGTCGCGGGCCACGACAAAACGATGATGGATGGCGTGACGTTGCAGGAAAGGAATCAAGGAACGATTCTCGTAGATCAACGATTCGTACAGCCCACAACTGACAAAGACATTGCGGGCGAAGTCGCCAGGTTCGCGGCGAAAGGCATTCATGAATTCCACCACAGGATCGAAAACCCCGTCACGCCAGTGATGACCGATGTCGGTAAAGGCGAACGACCCGGATTGCAGCAACAGCGAATCAAAGGTGCCGGGATAATGCCAGGCCGCCGCCAGCGAAGCCACACCGCCGAAACTGGCACCCATCAGGCACCGCCCGGATGATTCGTTGATCAACGAATAACGCGATTCCAATTCCGGCAGAAGCTCTTCCACCAGATGCCGACTGTGCCGCCGATCGCCGGCGTATTCCACAAGGCGATCGACCGGATTGGTCAAGGCTATGACCAACGGAGGAATCTCAAAACGGTCGATCAGGTTGTCCAGCACCGTCGCCAGACGAGAATAACGCAGGTAGTCATCACCATCGTGTGCAATCACCAGCCGATGCCGACGGTAGCGGCGGTAGCTGTCCGGAACGTAGACCCGTACCTCGCGGCGGCCACCGAAAACCCGGCTTTCTACCGGAATCGTCTCGATCTTCCCCCGGGCTGTTCCAGGATGCTCATGCACCCAGGACGGTACCTCGTAGCCGCGGCAATGGACAACGGAATTACCGCCAAACGGATCATGGGCGATTCTGGGATTGGCCGGATCGAGAATCCAATCCGTATGTCCATTGCGATTGACCTCAAACTTGTACTCCACGCGGGAGCCTTCCGGAAATTCCAGTGCGCAGTGCCACAGGTTGGTTCCAGGGACGAGCGTTAGCGGCATATTGGAAGGTAAGCCGTAAACCCAATGCCGCAGTTCCACGCGGTCGGCATAGCCGCGGAATACGAAGGTCACCTCCGATCCGGACACATCCGGCAGAGATCGACCGCTCAACCACCCGTCCACTTCCGCCGTGGTTTCCAATTGCTCAAGTTGCTGTGGGATCGTCAGCTCCGTCATGATGACAATTCCTCCACCGTGCCATCCACTTTTAGCCGCTGGCAGCGATGATGTTGCCAGTGCCCTTGGTAGCGATCAAGCAGCGAATGCTGATTCAGACCGATGCAAGCGTAGGGTATGAATCGACGCGACAGCAGAATGACACGCAATTCGTCGGCAAGGTCCAGGCGCTGCTGAGCCTCAGGCAATGGCAGTATCTCATGGAACAGCCCGATACCCGGACGCAGGACTTCCGGGTTGCCCTTGCCGTGGGGCGGGTGATCGTGGAACAGCACGATCTGATCGGACAGGGCCATGGTTCCCGCCGACCAGGCCACGATCGGCAGTTCGGGATTCATCTCCAATACACCAAACAGACGCAACCGGTTCAAAATGATCGCCACATGCCCGCCCGCAATCACCAGGCAGCCGCTGGCATCGAGAATCTGCTGCAGTTGCTCCCGATGTTTTCGTATTTCAGGCCGATTCTCAATATCCAGGGCCAGGTCGTAGCCGTCCAGAATTTGCGTGGCTCGCAGCAGGTATTGTCGGTCGAGTTGCCGCAACATCTCCACTGCCGATTCGAATTCCGGGCGAAAGTCGAAGGGCTCATGGGCCTGCATGGCAACCATCCTTCGAGCCGCATCGAGGCTACAGTCCAACCGCATGCGATAGGCATCTCGCAATGCTCGCAATTCATCCTGACGCTGTTTCAGGAGCTCAATCAGTTCCGCGTCGTGCTCGAATAATTCCTCGGACCGTTGGAAAAGTCGCAGGTTGATGGACGCAGGGGGAAGGACGGCTTGCAGATCACCGTCGGCCGCTTCATCCTCTTGCCACCCTGCCGTGATCAGTGCCGCCGGCTGTTTGGCCGCTATCCGATCGAGCCCCAGTCTTAACGTCTCGAATTTTGGCTGCGGACCGAGCAGAATCAGTCTTCGCAGCCGGTTGTCCAGCGGTGGTTCCTGCTCGGTTTCTATTCTCTCATGGAACTTTGCTTCGTCGGTGCAGTTGATGGTTGGCATCGTTGCGACATTCTGAGGGCGAAAACCGGTCGTTGCCGATTCGGCAAACCTTCCAATTTAGCCAACCGGTCAACGAAATCCAGTCTCTTCGAAACGTCGGACCGGGAAACCGGTGGTAGCGATCAATGGATGCACGGTAGGTCTCGTATAAAGGGGCTGCTGACGGGCCAATGGAAAAGTTGACTTTCAAATATCCGGATCGGGAGGCATTCGGTGTCAAGACCACGAGTTGATTCGTTCAGGCCGAACAAAATCAGCGATAGGATTAACCGCCGTGTTGCATTACGATCTATCACCGACCAACACCTGGGGTCGGATACAAACCATGAATACGCGCGAAGTCATCATCGAATTGCTTAGCCAGCTGGGCAGCAGCCGGGAAGCCCGTGAATACCTGAGCAAATTCAGCAGCCGCGATTCCACGCAGTTTGCGGTTGTGAAGGTGGGCGGTGAGGTGCTGCAGAATGAAATCGATAAATTGGCGGCCTCTCTTGGATTTCTGTACCACGTGGGGTTGTTCCCGATTGTTCTGCATGGAGCCGGTACGCAACTGAATCAGGCGCTTTCGGCGGCGGGTTTGGATTCGGAAAAAATTGATGGCATTCGTGTGACCACGCCGGCCGTAATGTCCGTTTTGCGTCCGGTTATCTACGAACAGAATCTGAGACTGGTTGCCGCGCTGGAACGCCTGGGCATTCGAAGTCGATCATTACAACACGGCGTTTTCGAATGCGATTATGAAGATCCGGACCGCTACGGCCTGGTTGGAAAAGTCACACGCGTCAATCTGCCAACCATTCGGGAGGCAGTCAGAGCCGGCAATCTGCCCATCGTCACCTGCCTGGGAGAAACCGTGGGCGGCCAGATGTTGAATGTCAACGCCGACGTGGCTGCGGCCGCTCTGGTTCTGGAAATCCAACCTCAGAAGATCATCTTCCTGACACCCACCGGTGGCCTGCTCGATGACGGTGGCCAGATCATGCCCGCCATCAATCTGAAAACCGATTACGAGCGGTTGCTGGATTCCGATTGGGTGCATTCGGGCATGCGGCTGAAGCTGATCCAGATTGCGCAGCTGTTGCAGCAGCTTCCTTCCACCAGCAGCGTTTCCATCACATCGGCGGAAAAACTGACGCGAGAACTCTTTACTCATCGAGGCGCCGGCACGCTGATTCGACGAGGCGAGGGATTCCAGATCGAACGGGAAATCTCCGAGTCGAGGCAAGTCGAATTGAAGACGCTGTTGAAAGACTGTTTCGACCGAAGTCTGCGCGACGATTATTTCCAGTCGCGGGAAGTCGAGTGCCTGATCTGGGCCACGTCAGGTCGTGCGGCGGCGGTCATCCAGCGGGGCGATTGCGATATCCCCTATCTGGACAAGTTTGCCGTTACTTCCACCGCCCGCGGTGAAGGACTCGGTGCAGCGCTGTGGGAAGATATCCGGAAACACTTTGCCAGGTTGTACTGGCGTAGTCGAGCCGACAACCCGATCAACAGCTGGTACCTGCGAAAGTCCGATTTCTGTATTCGGAAGGGCAAATGGCTCGTCTTCGGATACGGTATCCAGGACGGCCGATTGCATGACCAACTGGCGGAAGAATCGGCCAATCGCCAGGAGTACTGGTCCATCGTGACGCAACCGCAGGAGACGGTCACATGATCCGCGTCGGACTGCTCGGCGGTCGAGGCTACGTTGGCGAGGAATTGTTGAATCTGCTATCGACGATCCCCGAATACGAGGTCGTTTATGTCGGTTCCCGCGGTCGAGCCGGCGAAAAACTGGAACCCCTGGAAAATGGTCAGACGCTCGATCTGCATTTTTCCGATTTGTCGCGTCAGTCGATTGAATCCTGTGAGGCCGATGCCTGGATCATCGCCCAGGACAACGGCCAGTCGGCAAGCCTGGTAGATATCTTGTCGCCGATGGACCCGGTGATCATCGACGTCAGCAGTGATCATCGATTCGACGATGCCTGGACTTATGGTCTGCCAGAAAGAAATGAACAGCTCCTGCGGTCATCGCGTCGAATCGCCAACCCGGGCTGTTACGCCACAGCGGTTCAGTTGGCGCTGTGGCCGCTGCTGGGTCAGATTGAAGGTGTTCCGGCAGCATTTGGTGTTTCCGGATTCAGCGGTGCGGGACGAAAGGCGAGCGACAAGAACAATCCGCATCGACTGGCCAACAACCTGTTGCCCTATTCGTTGACCGGCCACACTCACGAACGCGAAATCAGTCATCAATTGCAGTTGCCCGTTCGCTTCATGCCCCACGTCGCGCCATTTTTCCGGGGAATTTCGGTAACCAGCCACATCATTCTGCGGCAACCGACGACCGTTTCCGAGTTGACTGACCAATTTGACCAGTATTATTCCGCTACGCCCCTGGTGAATGCGACTGAGGCCATCCCCGAAATTTCACAGGTTGCCGGTACCAATCGGGCGATCATTGGTGGCTTCACCGTGGATGAACGCGAACCTTCGCGAGTGGCTGTGGTCAGCACGTTGGACAATCTGCGGAAGGGGGCGGCGTCTCAGGTGGTCCAGAACCTCAACCTGGCCTTCGGGCTGCCGAACGCACATGGACTGATGAGCGAATCGCCGGCAGCGTCCCGCCCGTCGACGCGGTAGCCCCGCCGAAAATCAGGAGATGGGACGCGTTTCCGTTGGTACGCCGCCACCGCTGAGCTGACCCGTTCGTGCTGTCTGAACAGGGGAGGCCGAGAATTCCGGTGCATTTTCAAAATGGTTTTTCACGAACATACAAGCTCGCAGCGCACGCCAGTGCATCCTTTGAGTGGTTCTGTCGGCAGGCCGTTGCTGTTGCATCGGGCTGGTACCATAAACATGAATTCCATGAACATGAATTCCGAAAATGCTTTGAGAAAACGAGCTCGTACCGCCGCGGATTATCCGGCTACCAGTATCCATTCCGCCGGTTACAATTGGGCGAGAAGGATTGGCTGGCGTGGCTGACGATTTGTCAACCGCGAGACAGCGCATCGCTCTGCTGCACGAATTCGTCTCCCGTCCATTGAGCATCTTCGACGATCATCGCTGCGACCTGCTGACGATCGGCCGCTTTCTTCGACTCGTAATCGGCCTTTTTTCTGGCCCGGGCCGCGGCTTGGAGTTTCACCAGCTCGCTATGCGTGCGGAAGAATTGCAGGCTGTGTCCTTTGAATTTATCGATGGAATCGAAGCCATGTTCCTCCATGAAATGGGATAGTTCGTCCTTCATCCGACCTACGATCGAATAGCCGTGCTTCATCACCCCGGTGCAGACCTGCACGCAGTCGCACCCCAGCAGAATGAACTCGGCCGCATCCGCGCCCGTTTCAATCCCACCGATCCCGCTCAGCGTTCGCCCGGGAAACTGCTGCCGTATCAGAGTGGCCACTTCCAAGCAGATGCGCAAAGCAATCGGTTTAACGGCTTGGCAGGAATATCCACCCGGTGTGGAATATCCTTCGACGCAGGGCTCCGGTCGTAGCGTTTTCAGATCGACACCCATCACGCTGCGAATGGTGTTGATGGCGGAAATACCATCGGCGCCGCCACGCAGAGCCGCGGCGGTGGGGTCCTCGATATGGGTCACATTGGGAGTCAGCTTGGCCCAGAATGGCACTCGGCTGGCCGCCGCCACCCAGCTACAGACTTCCTGAACCATTGCCGGATCTTCGCCCATCGCGGATCCCATCTTGCGTTCCGGCAAGCCATGGGGACAGGACAGGTTCAATTCGAACGCATCCACACCGGCATCCTGGCACCGTTCCACGATCTCGTGCCAGGCCTCTTCGCGATACTCCTCCATAATGGACGCAATCAGGACGCGGTCGGAGTACTTGTCCTTCAGCATCTTGAATTCGTCGAGCCAGGTATCAAAACTTCGATCACTGATCAGCTCGATATTTTCCCAGCCAAATATTTCCCCCGACTGTCGACTGCGAAGACGAGCATAACGAGGCTGGACGTTAACGATCTTGTCCGCGTCCAGACTGACGGTCTTGGCAATCACACCGCCCCAGCCTTCATCCAATGCCTTGCCAATCACGTTGGCATTGGTTCCGGGAGGGCCCGACCCGATCACAAACGGATTCGGAAGGCGTAAACCGTTAATCGTGGTGGACAAATTGGCCATTCAATCTTGCCTCAAAATTCAGTTCTCTACGTTGGTGGACAATTCCGGGAACAGGAATGGGCAGCGACGGCGTCGTGATCAAATCGCCGACAGTGCAGTTTGGGAATTCGTCAAAAACATGGTTGCTGATCCAGCCTTCGGCCGAAGTTCGACCGATCAAGGCTGGATTACGGCCTGATAGGTCTCCGGGCGGCGATCGCGGAAGAATTGCCACGTATTTCTGACTTGCCGAATCATATCCAGATCCAGTTCCGCGACAACAATCGCATCACCGCTGCGTGGTGCTTCCGTGATAATTTGTCCGCGTGGATCACAAAAGTAGCTCTGGCCGTAGAATTCGCCAATATTCCAGGGTGGTTCGGTGCCGGGGCGATTGATGGCGCCCACAAAATACTGGTTGGCTACCGCATGGGCCGGCTGCTCGAGTTTCCAAAGGTATTCGCTCAGTCCAGCCACCGTCGCCGACGGATTCAATACGATCTCCGCCCCGCCCAGTCCGAGGCAGCGGGCGCCATCAGGAAAATGGCGGTCGTAGCAGATGTAGACGCCAATCTTGCCAACTCTCGTATCAAAAACGGGATAACCAAGGTTGCCGGGACGAAAATAGAACTTCTCCCAGAAACCGGGCTCGCAATGAGGAATGTGCATTTTGCGAAATTTGCCCAGATAGGAACCATCGGCATCGATGACCGCCGCCGTGTTGTAGTACACGCCCGGCAGATCTTCTTCGTATAACGGCACGATCAAGACAACAGCGTGTTTCGCAGCCAATTCCTGCATCCGTTTCACTGTCGGGCCATCAGGAACGTTTTCCGCCATGGCGTACCAGCGGGTATTCTGTTCGGCACAGAAATAGGGACCGCAAAACAACTCCTGAAGACAGATGAACTGGGCCCCCTGCTCGACCGCATCAGCTATCAAACCGACATGCTTGTCGATCATCGCCTGCTTGATTTTTTCTACAGGAGAGGTGGCCGGCTCGCATAAGGTCGCCTGGATTAACGCTCCGGTTACAATTCGCGGCATGTTGGAACTCGGCTTGCCATCATGGATCATTTCCCGGTCAAATATCGTAACACAGTCGTTAACATGTTCCTACGTTCGGATGATGCTCGCGTGGTGTTCAGCCCGAACGGCGTTCGGAATGCGGTCGATGGGCTCCCGTTTCCCGAATCGGCTCAGGCGTCATGGCCCCAACCAGGGCTTCGGTAGCCTACCGTTGTTGCCCAACGACGTTATGGACGGCAACGGACGTGAGCCAACCCGGCCGCAGTTTGCAATTGAAAGGAATGTATCATGATCAAGTATGCTTGTGCGACGGCGATGGCCCTGTGGGCAGTCGCCCCTGTACCAGCGCAGCAACTGCAGATTGCCGCGCCCGATGATTGGCGAACCGAAGCCATCAAGTTGCCGCCGGAATTTGCGGCGGATATGGGTTGGCGGGGCGATGCTGTCGTGCGGTTTTCGCCGGGCATGTTCAATCGGGATTCAGAACAGTTTTTCTCCTACGTATTCATGATGCGGGTATCGGGCAAACGGGCCTTGAACGAGGATGGCATTCGCAAAGAGTTGCTGTCGTATTATCGGGGACTATCGGTGGACGTGGCCAAGCTGCGAGGCATTGAGGTTGACACCGATTCGTTTACCCTGCAATTGAAGCCGCAGCCAACCGATCGCGCCCGCGAACAGCGTTTTCTCGGCAAATTGACCTGGCTGGAACCCTTTGCCACCGGCGCGAAACAGGATCTGTACCTGGAGATCGACCATTGGCGGGACGAGGCCAATCAGCAGAACTTTCTGTTTGTATGCGCATCGCCGAGCCAAGCGGTTCCCAACAAGGTTTGGAGCCAGCTGCGGGGCATTCGTGCCGCCACCAGGAAAACCAGGTAACGCGGGACGGGACCACGAAGGCCAGCTGTGAATCGAACGCATTTAGAGGCATGAGTCGCGACCTCTGGAATCAGTGCCGATGGGAATCAGTGCCGATGAAAAGGCAGATGATCCAGATCGACGTTGCCGCCGGACAGAATGATGCCAATCCTTTGGCCTTGGAACGAATGTTTCTCTTTTTCCAGGGCAGCGAAGGCCACGGCACAGGAAGGCTCGATCACAATTTTCAGGCGTTCCCAGATGGTCCGCATGGCGACCACGATTTCCTCCTCCGTGACCCGGATAATCCGCTGAACGAATTTCTGAATGATCGGGAAATTCTGGTCTCCCAGGGACGTCCTCAAGCCGTCTGCGATGGTGTCGGTGGTCTGGTTGCTTTCGATTTTCCCGCTCTGCAGTGAACGGTAAGCGTCATCAACCGCAAATGGTTCTCCGCCGAGGATCTGACAATGATCGCTGAAATGGTGTGCTGCCAGGGCGGAACCGGCGATCAGACCGCCGCCGCCGACCGGAACGAACAGGCTGTCGAGATCCGGATATTCCTGAAACAGCTCGATGCTGGCGGTACTCTGTCCGAGGATCACATTGATATCGTTGGAGGGATGCAAAAACGTCGCTCCTCGCTGCTGCACCAGTCGTCTCGCCTGGTATTCTCGATCGTCCGACGTCGGTTCACAACGGATGATCTCCCCACCGTAGGCCCGGGTTGCGTTTATCTTGACCTGCGCGGCGGTCGAGGGCATGGCGATGCAGGCCGATACGCCGGCGTTGCGAGCGGCCAGAGCGACCGCCTGGGCGAAATTACCGGAGGAATGCGCGACCACGCCCCGCGCTTTCTGGTCGTCCGACAGGCAAGCGATCGCATGACTGGCCCCACGAATCTTGAACGAACCGGATCGCTGGAAATTCTCGCATTTGAAGTACAGCGAGGCTCCGATTTTCGCATCGAGCGAACGCGATGTCAGCACCGGAGTCTGATGGACCAACGATCGGATGCGTTCATTGGCGCGCCACAATTCCGTTCTTCCGAATTCACTCATTGCCTGCATCCGACATCGACCATGGGTGCGGTTTTACCTCGCGATATGACGGACGTCCAGAGACAGGCGGTGGGGCGTGGCAATGGGTGCCGTCAATCGAAAGGCCAGCGCACAAAAAAGGCCGCCTGTCGGCGGCCCGGAAGCGAACTGCGAAAGACCTATTTGAAATCGTTCGAATGGTTCGGTTTGGCATCCGCATCCGCCGTGTTGGCCTTGAACGGCTGGTTGATCGGCTGTCCTTCCACGGCCACTTCTTCGCCGAAAAATCGTGTCGTTCCTTCCGCAATTTCTCGTGAATCGCTCTCGGGACATACCAGTTGAGCCCGGAAGATATGGGTGCCGCTTTTCAACGCCTGGGCGGTCACCTTCAACTCGATCTCCTGGCCCGGATCAATTCGGCTGATCGGATCAAAGACGACCTGTCCAGTGGCGATCTTGTTCTTGAATCCATCGGCCTTGACCGGCTCGATACCTTCGGAGAATTGCATGACGAGGTTGACCCCGGTGGCGCTACGCGTTCCCCGGTTCTTGACTCGCAACCGGTAAGCCACGTTTTCGCCTGTCGGCAATGGCCCTTTGGGATCTTCCACGGTCAGCACCAGGTCCGCAATGGTTTCGACTCGTGTTTGACATTCGCTGGTGGCGGCCAGATCGGCAGCCCCACGGACGCCGGCCTGAATCATCAGGTCGCCGGACGCATCCAACTGGCAGTTGACCTGATACGTCCGTTGGTCTCCGGCGGTCATCGTCCCAATCATCCATTTCAATCCACTGTCGCTGGCTTCGGCGTTGTTGACGCCGCTCACATATTTCACTCCATGCGGCAAAGCCATTACCGCGACCACGTCGGCGGCAGTGGCATCACCGTTGTTGGTGACGGTGATTTTGTATTCTCCCTGACTGCCGGCGTACTTCATCGGCGGTCCATCAACAGCTACTTGCAGATTGGCACGGCGTACCAGTATTTCATGATCTGCGGCGGCGGTTACATTGCCATCGGCAACGGCCGTGGCCGCCAGATTCAAGGGACCCGCCGTGCGGGCGTACAATTCGACCTTGAATTGTTTTTCTCCTCCGGCAGGGATATCTCCAATGGCGGTTCGTTCTCCACCAAGAGCCTCCGGTAGCGCGACGGTCACGTTTTCTGCCGCACCCGTTCCCGGGTTGGAAACCGATACATCATACAGCGATTTTTCGCCGAATCGAAGTTCGACCGGACCGGAGATTTTCATTTCCAGGCGGGGCTCGGTTACCTGGACATGAGTACTTCCCACGCGCGGTTCGAAAGACCAGGTGACTCCCATGTCAAACGGTTCGGCTGATCGTGGCACGGCATTGATCGTGATCGTCTGCTTGCTTCGAGCCATGATGCGATCCAGCTTCCAGATCAACCTCGATTGCTCGATGCCGTCAGTGATCTCCTGATGGCCGCCGGTGATGTTGATGTTCTGCATTTCAACGGATTCCGGAAAGTCAATTCCGACCTTCAGGTTTTCTGTGTCCTGGGTACCCTCATTGCTGACCGTAACCCGGTACGTTGCGATCTTGTTGATTCCGACCGATTCTGGTCCAAAGGCCTCCACCTGAATCGAGGGGGTCATCAGATTCAACCGGGATTGGCTCATCATTTCCGATTCCGCTGAAACCTGTTGGACGGCATCCAGGCCAAGTTCCCGCGGCTGGCCGGTCGACGCGATGCGGTTCGCTGACGGTGCCTGGGTGAATTCGCTTTGCACTTGCGGTTCCAGAGTTCCAGCCGATGTTACGGCTGGTTGGGCTTGGCGACTGGATCCCCGACCCGGCTGGCGACTGGATTCTTCCTGCAGGTAGGCGACCTGCTGCAAACCGCCCCGGGACTGCTGCGACTGTCGTAACTGATTCATCCGATTCTGAACTTCGTTGCCTTCCTGCGCAAATTGTCGGGCATCCACAATGATGGGTTGATTTGAAGCTGGAGTTGCTGAAGCAGCAGGCGGCGGTTGAATTCGCGTGCTGCGGGGATGTGGCTCATAGTTTTCGATCGGACTTCTCGGTCTTCCGTTGTCGCGCGGATTGGTCAAAGCTGCCGGCGTGGACTGAGGCTGGCCGGTTCCGTTGGTCGGCTGCTCGAAGGAAACCTGCCGGGCCTGGCCCACCATGCCTGAGTTATTGACGGGAGGCTGTGGCGGCCGGAAGGCGGCACCCGTCGCGTCCGAAAAATTGAACGATGTCGAATTTTCGCCGCGGATTGCGTTGGACGACGCCTCGGCTCGTGGATCGACCGTATTCAGACTCTTGATCTGCCCGACCGGCACGTGGACCGATGGAGGTGCGGTTCTGGCAGGCTGGAATCGCTGGCTTGGCGGCTGTGGTTGCTGGCCAGGCAAATGGCCGACAAGTAATCCCAACATCAAAGTGGCGGCAAGGGCTGGGGTCGCGAATTTAAGGTTCATGGATTCCTGTTCCAATTTGCTTGAGAAAACTCCTTCCTTTCATTGATCGACTCTGCCGGTCAGGCAAGATTAATCGAATGTGCCAAAAATTCCGGATATCACATTGATCCATTGAATTTGCCAGCATTCATTCCGACAGCTGGCCTATTCTGGTCACTTTTCTGACGGCCAGGACATGACTCCTGTTTCGAGAATCGCGGTCGGATAGCACCAGCCTTGATACACAGATTTTGGACCCTTCGACTTGCTCGCCATGGTGCTAATCGTGTTATCGCTGGTTTACCCGTTTCCGGAATCGTAGAACGCTACCAGACAGGACGGTAATACAGCAGATGGCCAAGCCAGCAACCGAACCCCACAAGTCAGTCAATTGAGCGCCTCGCAGAATAATACCTCGCAGAATTTCAATGAAGTACGTAGCTGGCAGGCCAAACGATAGCAGGTAAATGGGCAATGGCATTTCCGATCGGGGAAACACAAAACCCGACAATAGTATCGACGGCAGCATCACGATGAAAGCAAACTGAAACGCCTCCAGCTGCGTCTTGGCCAGCGTGGAAATGAACAGACCGAGGCCTAAAGAACAGATCGTGAATAACAGAGACAGCGATAACAAGAGGAACAGATTCCCGGCCACGGGTACGCCGAATACGTAAATCATGACGAACAACAACAGAATCACTTCCACCACGCCCACCGCGGCATACGGCAATAGCTTGCCTACCATCAAGCCACTGCGACTGACCGGGGTCACGAAAAGCTGTTCCAGCGTCCCCAGTTCCCGTTCCCGAACGATAGCAAACGATGTCAAGAACAGAGTGACCAATTGCAGAATGATTCCAATCAGACCCGGGACGAAAAAATAGGAGCTTTCCAGATTCGGGTTGTATAGCAGCCGCGTACGAATCTCGATCGGCAACGCGCCGTGGCCGGTCAGATCTCGGGCAACCGCCAGCTGCAGCGAATCTGCCTTTTTGCGAGCCCTTTGAATGGAAATGGTCTGACCCAGTAACTTGGCTGTGTTCAGGGCCGTGGATGCCACTTGAGAATCGCTGCCATCAACAAGGACCTGCACGTAGGCCTGTTCCCCCAGCAAGAGTAACTCGGAGTAGTTTGGAGGCACCAAGATGCCGACCTTGGCCCGACCGGATCGCAGGAAATGCTCGAAGGTGGCTTCATCCTGGGCCGCGCCAACAAGCCGAAAACGTCGCGTGTTTTCGAAAGCCTCCACCAGAAGCTTGGACTGGGTACGACCGTCGCGGTTCAATACCACGGTAGGGATGTTTTCAATCTGGGTTTCGATCGCGTAGCCGAACAGAATCGTCTGAATCATCGGCACAATGAACATGAAAAACAACGTGGTCGGTTGTCGACGAATGTGAACGAATTCCTTTACCAGGATGGCCCACAACCCATCCAGCGGATGGGGATACCGAATTTGGACGAGGCCGCTTTCGTTGGTCGTGTCGTTGATGTTCGAGATGTTGGCAGTAGAGTCAGTTGACTCGGTTAGCACCGACTGCAACCCTTCTTGGTCCGCCAAAGCCGTTAGCGTGACGAAAACATCCTCCAGGGTTGGCTCGGTGGATTCGACTTGTATTTCCCCGTCAGCCAGTTGCAAACGGTTTCCCAATTCCTCGGGCTGCAAATCGTCATCGACCAACAGATGGATCCGTTCGCCAAATAGTGTCGCGTCCTGCACGCCAGGCAGCGAGCGCAGCCGATTCAGCTGCGACGCTGGGGATTTGATCCTGAGATCAAGTCTTCGTTTGCCGGCGGGAGTCACTTGAGGTAGCTGTTTCAGGTATTCCGGTTGCCCAAGTACCAGTAATCGAGACAGGTACAGATAACCGACGTGGCTGCAGCGTTCGGCTTCATCCATGTAATGGGTCGTTATCAGAAGCGTAACGCCCTGCCCGGAAAGATCGAACAACAAATCCCACAGCTCTCGTCGCGCAACCGGGTCGATTCCTGCGGTTGGTTCATCCAGAAAGACGACGTCAGGCGCATGTATCAGCGCGCAAGCCAGCGCCAACCTCTGTTTCCATCCGCCGGACAGCGTTCCTGCCAGCTGTCCATGCCGATCCGTGATCCCGGTCAATTCGGAGACCGCAACTCGACGATTGGCCAGTTGTTCCAAATCGAGTCCATAAATCCGTCCGTAGAAATCCAGGTTTTCCCGAACGGTCAGGTCAGCGTACAGGCTGAATTGTTGAGACATGTAGCCGATTCGTGGCTTGATCTGTTCGGCCTGCCGGACCGTATCCATGCCAAATACCCGGGCCTGCCCGGACGTTGGTGGCAGGATGCCCAGCAACATGCGAAGGATCGTCGATTTGCCGCTCCCATTGGGTCCCAACAGACCGAAAATTGCTCCTCGATTGACGGAAAAGGAAACTCGATCGACCGCTATCAGCGATCCAAATTCACGGGAAAGGTTGGTGACCTGGATTACCGGTTCAGTCATGGACTTCGCCTCGCGGTTCCAGCCAGACGTCAGCCGTCATCCCGGCTCGTAACTTCTGATGGCTCTGCAAATCGACTCGGATTCGGTACACGAGCCGGGCGCGATCATCGGGCGTTTGCACATTACTGGGAGTGAATTCAGCCTGACTGGAAATGAAGGTCACTTCACCAACGAATTCGTCCTCAGGATAGGCATCCACAGTGATTTTCAACGGTTGGCCGACCTGTAATCGCAGGAATCTCTGCGGCACATAGGCACGAACCCACATTTCGTCGCGAGAAAGCATGGTCATGACCGGAGCACCCGCAGCGACAAGGTCTCCGGGACGCAGGTCCAGGCCATCCACCACGCCATCCGAGGGAGCCTTCACCACCAGTTCCTGGATCTGCCTGCGGATCACTTGTAGCGCGGCTGCCGCAGCGTCACGAGCGGCGCGTGCCTGTTCTATTTCCTCATCGCGATACCCCTGTCGAGCTAACTCCCAGGCCAAACGCGCGAATTCGACCCTTGCCTGGGCCATGCGAATCTGTTGATCGCGCGAACCGGCCAGTAGTATATTCAGTTCGTTCTGGCGAACGTTGGCAATGGCGCGAGCCACTTTCAGATGCTCTTCGGTTTGATCAAATTCGGATCGGGACGCGGCGCCGCTGCGCAAAAGCTGCGATATGCGATCGAACTCACGGTTGGCTTGGTCCAGCTCCGAATTGGCTGCGGTTAACCGGTCGCGAGCGGCCGCAATTTCGTCTGGACGGGGACCGGCAACCTTCAGACTCAATGCCGCCTGGGCCTCGTCGTACAGCGCCTTGGCCTGTGCGATTTCCTCCGGTCGAACGCCGGCGCTCATTTTCGACAAAGCGGCCTCGCGCTGCGCAAGTTCTGCCTCGGCCTGTTTCTCTCTTGCCTCCAGGTCCCATGATTCGAATTCGATCAAGGGCATGCCTGTTTTCAACGTATCGCCTTCACGCACCAGCACTTGCTTGACACGTCCGCCCACTCGAGAGCCCAGCCGGATCTCATCCGATTCAATCTCTCCAGATACGTAAAGGGGCCGCTCACGCAGCTGGCTGACGATGATCAACGTCACCAACGCCAACAGGATTGCGAGCACGAGTAGGATGCGTCGAGACAACACGATAATCCCGAGTGAAGGTTCGATCTCAAGATACTTCCAGCCATCATAATGACCGTTGCGCATTTTCTTAACACAATCTTCCCGGAATGGGCGAGTCGACTTGTTAATTTGCGGACAAACCGGATTCACAGATTTGGTGGTGTCGAGTTCAACGATGATTCGCCAAAGTATACCGAACGCCGCAATCGGGCGATTGGTTTTTTTGCGACGAACAGTTCCAGCCCGCGGGCGAACAGTGTCAATGGCTCGACGAGAATCTGCAGCGATCTGAGGCGACCTGGAAGACTCTACTCCCACCAGGACCTGGTTTTCACAGAAACCTTCGCCGGGCATCATTATTGCTTGATCAACATCTCTGGCGATACTCGGAAAAAACAGACTGGCAACCGGTGCCATGTGGTCAAGGAGTCCCTAAATCCAATCCTCAGGGACCGGTTAAAATACATCCCTGAATTTTGACTGCCATTTGCCGGTCTCCCGCGACCCGATGCTTACGCTTCACGAACGAATTATCCCGTTTTTCGCTTCCTGCACCGTGGCATGAAACGCATTGATGGCGGCCGCATCCAGTTTCACAAGACCTTCTGCCATTGGTCCTGTCCCGAGGGATTGAAGAAACCACCGGCCGCATGTTTCGAAAAGGCATCGATCCGTTTATGTTGTTCTGGTGTCGGCTGAGCGAACGTCACCCTCTCAGCGACATGCAGGATTCAATCCGATCTGCCTATCACTACGGTGGAAGGATTCGCCTGGCCAATCATTCCACCTGACTTTACCAGCATAGGAACCATGCCTGATACTCCCAAACTGACAACGGCCCGCTGCATGCTCGTCACCAAGGCGGGGAACGACAAGATGGCCAGAGGCGATATTTGCGATTGGGAGCTGAGTCCACTGGCCGATAACCATGTCCGTGTCCGGGTTTCATATTCTTCTCTGAATTACAAGGATGCTCTGTGTGCGACGGGTCATCCGGGCGTTGCCAAAACGATGCCCATCATTCCGGGAATCGACGCGGCAGGCAAAGTCGTGGAAAGCCGTTGCCAGCCATTCGCAGTTGGCGACGGCGTCATGATCTTTCACGCGCGGTTCGGCACGGAAACTAATGGGGGCTATTGCGAGTATGTCGACGTGCCCGCCGACTGGGTGTATCCCATCCCGTTACCGCTGACGGCTCGGCAGGCAATGATCATCGGCACGGCAGGTTTCACGGCGGCCCAATGCACGGACGAATTGCAGAAACATGGGGTCCTACCCGATTCCGGCGAAATCGTTGTCACCGGGGCGACCGGCGGCGTGGGTATCCACGCCGTCAAACTGCTGTCCCAACTGGGCTACGAGGTCGTTGCAGTTTCCGGCAAGAGTGAGCAGGTGGAGCGACTGAAATCACTGGGCGCCAAAACGGTAGTCGACCGAGGACAAGTAGATGATCGTAGCCAGCGACCATTGTTGCAGGGCCGCTGGGCCGGGGCTGTCGATACGGTGGGTGGCAATATCCTGGCCACGATCCTGCGTTCAACTCGACCTCATGGGTGCGTGACCGCTTGCGGGCTGGTTGGCGGGGTCGATTTCGACATTTCCGTTTACCCGTTCATACTTCGCGGAATCACGCTGCAGGGCGTGGATACGGCGAATATCTCGCGGGAATATCGTCAAGAGCTCTGGCAGCGGCTGGCAGACAAGTGGGCCATCGATAATCTGGATGACATAGCCATGGAAACTGACCTGGATCATCTGGATGAAGAAATCGAAAAGATACTGGCCGGCCGCATCGCAGGTCGGGTGCTGGTCAGGATCGGCGAACCTGATAACTGATTTTTTTGCAATACTCGCAATATCTGGCCACGCTGGGCGAACTGCACCTCTGGAAGGTTCCGAAAATCCCCCGGTCGCACGTGGAGTAACGAAAATGAAAATGCTTCTGCTGTTGAATGTCGCCGCATTGTTGTTGGTCTCTTCCGGTTGTAGCCTGCTGCATTTTGTACAAGGCGAAGCGGGCTCCGGCGTTTCGGCTACCGAACAACGGGAGATTGGCGACTTTGATAAGGTTGATTTTTCCGGAATGGCCAATATTACGATCGCCTGCGGCCAATCACCCACACTGGCTGTCACGATCGACGACAACCTCATGCCCTGGATCGAAACCCGCGTCGTCGATGGCACGCTGAAAATACGTTCCACCAAGCGAATTAATCCCATGGTCACCCCGACCTATCAGATAACGACCGGTAACATTTCCAGTGTTGCAATGGCAGGCAGTGGCAGTGTTACCGTCACCGATATCAGCGGCGATGAATTTCAGTTCGATCTGGCCGGCTCGGGAAAACTGAATGCGACCGGTGTTGCGGAGCGAGTTGATATCGAGATTGCCGGATCCGGTTCGGTAGATCTTCAGCAGCTGGTGGCCAGGCATGTATCGGTAGAAATTGCCGGCAGCGGAAAAGGGACGGTGCATGCGACTGAAACGCTGGCGGTGGAAATCGCGGGCAGCGGCAATATCGATTACATCGGATCACCGGAAATCCGGAAAGACATTGCCGGTTCGGGCGGGGTCCGCCAGGTTCAGTCCGAACTGCTGGCCGAACAGGAGGGTTCCGACACAATGTCGCCATAGGCAACGACCAACCGTCTGCGCGTGCCAGGTTGAAGAAGGGCGAACTCGCGTGGGACAGCTCCGCAAAAAGCCGACCGTCGGACCCCTGAACCGTTTACGGGATGTGATAAACCACGCTGGCTCGTCCGACCAGCAGTGGATCGATGACGCCGATCTTCTTGCTGTCCTTGTCCGTGTAATCCATGCTGTCGAGCACAAATCGCATGGAATTCAACCTCGCTCGTTTCTTGCAGTCCGATTTCACGACAATCCAGGGTGACTCCGGAAAATCCGTGTAATAGAACATGGCTTCCTTGGCCTGCGTATACTCATCCCACTTGTCCAGCGAAGCTTTATCAATCGGTGACAGCTTCCACTGTTTCAGCGGGTGGATCTTGCGTTCCTTGAACCTTCGCTGCTGCTCCTTGCGACTGACGGAAAACCAGAACTTGATCAGATGGGTACCGCTGCGGATCAGGCTGCGTTCAAATTCTGGCACCTGCAGCATGAATTCTTCATATTGTTCGTCCGTACAGAATCCCATCACGCGTTCGACACCCGCGCGGTTGTACCAGGAACGGTCAAACAGCACGATCTCACCGGCCGTTGGCAGGTGCTGAATGTAACGTTGAAAATACCACTGTCCTTTTTCAATCTCGCTGGGCTTTTCCAACGCCACAACTCGCGCTCCCCGCGGATTAAGGTGCTCCATGAATCGTTTGATCGTGCCCCCTTTTCCGGCGGCGTCCCGCCCCTCAAACAGGATCACCAGTTTTTGTCCCGTGTTCCTGACCCAGGACTGCAGCTTCAGCAGCTCTACCTGAAGTCGGTATTTTTCCGCCTCATAGTTCTTGCGACTCATCAGGTTCTTGTACGGATAGCCACCCTCTCGCCAGTCCGGCGCCAAGGTGTCGTCGGAAGACTGCGAACCCGTACCGCTGTACGTTCGTCGCAACAGGGCGTTTCGGAGTACCTGGGCATCGTCCGTGGATGTGCCTTCCATGATGGTGTGCAATACCTGAGCCAACGTCTGAACGTCGTAGGGAGGCGACTTACCAATGACTTCACGAACCGCGTTGATTCGTGCTTCCTGAGCCGAATCGATGGCTTCACCGATAGCGTATTTCTGAATGCCTGCGGTCGTTCGGGCCGGCAAGATATCACCTTGTACGGCGAGCCGCGTCTTGCGTCGACCGGCTTTACCCGTTGAATTCTTCTTGCCGGGTGATCGAGAATTGGTTTTTTTGGTTTTTGCCATTGGGGTCATAAATCCCTGAAACGCTGTCTTCTACTGACCAGGAGAAGATGCCGGTATGCAAGCCCCGGGCATGAATGCCGATTCGAATCGCCGGGGCAACCGGACATCAACGACGCGGAAAAGCGCCACTGCGACAGGCAAGTGCAACCTGCAATAACCATCAACACCACTCGCCGCTGTTCCTAGTATAGTCGCTGATCCGCTGCAGGTCAGTGGTCGGTCGAGTGGCATTGACGAATTGCCTCGTACGCAACGGATACAAGCTGCGCCCGCGGCTGAACTGAATTCGAAACTACCACCGGCACCATGTCCACCAATGGCGGCTTACGCGAATGGCCTGCCATCCCAACTGGCGTGCTTTGGAACATCCCTGAACCCGGTGCCGAAAATCCGCGAAGCCTCGCTCGGCCAAGAGTGGGTCCACCCGCCGATCAATGGGCCTCCAGCCAGTTTTCGCCGACCCCTGCCTCGACCTCGATGGGAACTTGCATGGGCAATGCCGTTTTCATCGCGTCGATGATCACCGAAACAATGGAATCCTGTTCCGCCTTGTACAAATCGAAAACGACCTCATCGTGTACCGTCAGCAGCATCTTTGTTTTCGCGTTTCTTTCCTGGAGGGCATGATGGATCTTGATCATGGCCAGCTTCAACATGTCGGCCGCCGTGCCCTGGAGCGGGCTGTTCATAGCCAGCCGTTCGGCCGCGTTTCGCAAAGTGAAATTACGTGAATTGATATCTCGAATGTAGCGCCGACGACCCGTTTGCGTGGCTACGTAGCCGTGCTCCCTGGCGAACGCGACCGTCCTGTCGATATAGTCCCTGACGCCCGGATACTTGACGAAATAATTTTCAATCAATTCATTGGCCTCCGCTCGGGGAATATTCAATCGCTGCTGCAGACCGAAGGCCGATATCCCGTAGATGATTCCGAAGTTCACGGTTTTCGCCTTGTCACGCATTTCGCGGGTGACATCATCGGGATCCACTTTAAAGACCTTGGACGCCGTCAGTTGGTGGATGTCGATACCCGAACGAAACGCTTCGATCATCGATGGATCGGCACTCAGTTCCGCCATGATCCTCAGTTCGATTTGAGAATAATCGGCCGACAGGATCAGGTAGTCGTCGTTGCGGGGAACAAACGCAGCCCGGATTTCGCGGCCACGCTGTTTGCGGATCGGAATGGTCTGCAGATTCGGATTGTTGGATTGCATCCGTCCGGTGGCTGTCCAGGTCTGGCTGTAATGCGTGTGCAGCCTGCCGGTTTCAGGATGGATGCTGTCGGGTAGCTGGTCGACATATACGGACTTCAATTTCACGGCATTGCGGTAATCAAGCACATCCGCGACGATCGGATGGTGAGGCGCCAGTCGAAGCAGTTCGGCCTCCCGCGTTGAATACTGGCCGGTGGCCGTTTTTCGCGGATTGTCGACCAGTCCCAGTTCGTCAAACAGGACCACGCCCAGTTGCTTGGGACTGTCGATATTGAATTCGTGCCCCGCCGTGTCGTAAATCGTCGCACGAAGCTGGGCGATTTCATCCTCCAGCACCTTCGAGTAGGACCGTAGCGCGTCGACGTCCAGGCGAATGCCTTCGTATTCCATGTCGACCAGTACGGGTACGAGAGGGCATTCGATGTCATAGCAGACCTGGCTGACGCCCTGTTTCTCGATATCTGGCTGCAGAACGTGATTGACCTGCAGCGTGATGTCGGCATCCTCGCAGGCGTACTCAGCGACCTTCTCCAGCGGAACGTCACTCATATTCAACTGGTCTGGACCACGTTCGCCGATTAACTCGCTGGTTGGAATCGGACGATATCCCAGATATAGCCGGGCCAGGTAGTCGAGTCCGTGGTTCATCTCCGGCTCTTTCATCGAATGAGCCAGCATGGTGTCCATCAAGCGACCGTACACATCAATGCCGTGCCATTTCAGCACCGTCAAATCGTACTTCAGGTTGTGTCCGATCTTTTCGATCTGCGGATTTTCAAGAACCGGTCGGAATTCCTCCAGCACGGCCAGGGCAGCTTGGCGATCGGGTGGGATGACAACGTAGTAGGCCTGGTGGGGCTCGAAACAGATCGCGATTCCCAAGGGCAGGGCCTGACGCGCGTCCAGGCCGGTCGTTTCCGTGTCGAAACAGAACGCCGATTGCTGTTGCAGTCGACCGATCAGCGCGACGCGATGTTCACTGGTCGTGACGGTCTGGTAGTCGTGCGGAACATCGGCGATCGACTTTTCCTGGACCGGTTCGTCGAACAGTGAAGCCTGGATCTCCTGTTCGCGTTTCTCACGAATCACCCTCGCCCGGGTTGGTGCTGAGGTAAAACTCTTACCGAACAGCCGTTTGCCCATGGTGTCAAATTCCAGCTCCGCCAGAAAACTCCGTAACAATTCCGGATCGTAACCGGACCAGACGAAGTCGTTCAGGTCGAATTCATGATCAACATCAGTGCAAATCGTCACCAGTCGTCGGGACAATCGCGCCTGCTCAGCGTATTCCGTGACTTTCTCGCGGAGCTTCCCTTTTAATTCTTCCGTGTGATCCAGTAACGCGTCCACGCTGCCAAACTGAGCGACCAGTTTCTGAGCTGTCTTTTCGCCCACACCGGGGATGCCGGGCACATTATCGCTGGCGTCGCCCATCAGGCCCAGAATGTCGATCACCTGATCGACCCTGTTCACCTGCCACTTCTCCAGAACGTCTGGTACACCCAGAATTTCGAATTGGTTGCCTTGGCGACCTGGTTTGTAAACACGGACGTGGTCGGTCACCAGCTGGTGAAAGTCCTTGTCGGGTGTGACCATCCAGACCTCAAATCCCGCGGCTTCGGCCTGTTGGGCCAGTGTGCCGATGATGTCGTCCGCTTCAAAACCGGGGTATCGCAGTACGGGAATCTTCAAAGCCTGCATCAATCGGTCGACCAGCGGAATCTGTTCGGCAATATCTTCTGGCAGTTCGTCCCGCTGCGCTTTGTATTCCGGAAACTCAACATGTCGATGAGTCGGTTCGGAGGTGTCAAACGCGATGGCCAGGTGAGTTGGTTGCTGACGGTTAATAATATCGAATACCGTATTGGCCATGCCGAACACGCCCGAAGTGCATTGTCCACCGGACGTAAAACGGGGACTGCGAATCAAGGCGAAGTGGGCCCGGTAGATCAGGGCCATGCCGTCCAGCAGAAACAGTCTCTTTTCATCGATCCCGGACAACAGATCCGGTGACGTATCGCGCGAGGTATTCTTCCCGGCCATCATCCACTTTGCGAAATTATCCCGTTGTAGCCGATGTGCTCCGATAAACAACCATGTCGCCGCGCGTCATTGACAGGCACCGCTGGCTGGAGAAACTGAAGCGGCCATGGCAGAGAATCCTAGCCGAAAAATCGAGCTTCAGGGTGTGCGGGTTCACAACCTGAAAAATATTGACCTGGAGATTCCTCACGGCCAACTCGTTTCCGTCTGTGGATTGAGCGGGAGTGGAAAATCCAGCCTGGCCTTCGACACCCTGTACGCTGAAGGTCAACGACGGTACTTCGAAAGCCTGTCCACATGGACCCGGCAGTATCTGGAGCAATTGGAGAAGCCGGACGCTGATCGAATCGACGGGATTCCGCCAGCCATTGCCATCCAGGCCCATCGCGCCCTAACCGGCGGCGATCGACACCGCACGACGGTAGGGACAGCCAGCGAAGTTGTCGCGTACTTGCAGCTGCTTTTTGCTCGCATTGGCAAAGCGTATTGCCCCGGCTGTGATCAGCCCATCGATCGGCACAATCCCGATTCGATCGTGAAGATCATCGAGCAATGGGCTGGCGGCACCCGTTACCAGATTGCCTTCCAACGAACCATGGCCGACAACCCCCGGGAACGGTCAGAAATGTTGCAGCAGTTACGGCAGGAGGGCTTTCGCAGGCTGATCTGGCAAGGAAAGACCCGGATGCTGGATGAACTGACGTCGGATCAGTTGACGTCGGACCTGATGGTCGTGGTCGATCGACTATCTGCCGGTGCCGACAGCGAACGGGCCCGCGAGTCATTGGAGACCGCTTTTGATTGGGGAGCTGGCACCGCCACGTTGTTGTACGAGTGTCGAACAGGCAGCGAGGCGATTTCGTCCCTGAATATTGACGGTAAGTCCTGGGTGCAACAGAGCTTCAGTCGCGACCTGTGCTGTGGGAAATGCGGGATAACATTGCCCACGGCTCATCCTCACTTGTTCAGCTTCACCCATCCCGCCGGCGCATGCGGTCAGTGCGCTGGATTTGGCACGATGCAATTTCTGGACATGGATTTGATCGTGCCCGACCGCTCGCTATCGATCGAGGCAGGTGCCATCGCCCCCTGGAACATGCCGGCCTACGAGCATGAACGCCACGAGTTACTGGACCTGGCCGATGATTACGATCTGGCTGTGGATGTCCCCTTTGAAGCATTGAGCCCTGCCGCGGTGCAACGGATCTGGGACGGGGTGCCGGAGCGAAAATTTGGTGGCCTCAGCGGGTTTTTCGACTGGCTGGAGAGAAAAAAATACAAAGTTCAGGTGGCAGTCTTTTTGAATCGTTGGAAATCCAGCAGGACCTGCGACCTTTGTCAGGGGCAAAGACTCAATCGTGAGGCACTGGCCTTTCGCGTCGGCGGCCAGACCATCGCTCAGCTGGGCTGCCTGGAAATTGGTCAGGCCGCCCGGTTTATTGAGGAATTGTCCCTGGACCGCCTGCAATTGAATGTCGCAGCGCAACTGATATCCAGAATTGCGAGTCGACTGCAATACCTTGATCAGGTCGGACTGGGATACCTGAGCCTGGATCGATCAGTCGCTTCGCTGAGCAGTGGCGAATCGCAACGGGTGATGCTGACCAAAGCACTGGGTTCGACTTTGACGGGCATGCTGTACGTATTGGATGAACCATCGGCCGGCTTGCATCCGGTCAACACGTCAGCGCTGGTCGAATCCATCCGTGGTCTGAACGCACGCGGCAATACGGTAGTTGTTGTTGATCACGAAGAAAACACGATCCGTGCTGCGGATCGAATCGTAGAGATTGGGCCCGAGGCCGGTGCGGGTGGTGGCCAGATTGTCTTTGACGGGTGTCTGACTGAGATGCTTGACTGTGCGGACAGCGTGACCCGCCCCTTCGTCCAGCCGCAGGACATTCCGCCCCCTGCCGACCGTCGTCGACAGGGCCGTGGCACGCTGAAGTTGACGGGCGCCAGCGGGCGGAACCTGCAACAGATCGATGTCGCTTTTCCTTTGAATTGCCTGTGTCTGGTGACCGGCGTCAGTGGCTCCGGCAAGAGTTCGTTGATCCAGGAAACGCTTTATCCGGCCATCCGCCAGAAAAAGGGAAATCCGTTGCGCGATGGTCTGCCCTTTGGCGATCTGTTCGGCTGGAAGCAGATAGACGAAGTGGTGATGATCGATCAGAATCCTCCCGGTCGGAGCTCACGAAGCAATCCGGTGACGTACGTGAAAGCGTTCGACGACATTCGCAAAGCATTTGCCGATACGGTGGATGCCAGGACTCGTAATTTCAAAGCTGGGCATTTCAGTTTCAACGTGGAAGGTGGTCGGTGCGAGAAATGCCGCGGCGAAGGTCAGTTGGCCATCGACATGCAATTCATGACCGACATCTATGTCCGTTGTGACGCCTGCCAGGGAAAACGATTTCGCGACGAAATTCTGGACGTCCGTTACCGCTCCAGGAACATCGACGATGTGCTCAGGATGACCGTTCGTCAGGCTTTCGGATTTTTTCGTGGCCAGAAAAAAATCCAACAACGTCTGAAGGCGTTGATCGATGTCGGGCTGGACTATGTCCAATTGGGACAACCGTCCAATACCCTTTCCAGTGGTGAATCGCAACGACTGAAACTGGCCCAGTATTTGAATACGCGGAAGCAGCAACGTACCCTGTTCCTGATGGACGAACCGACGTACGGTCTGCACATGCGAGACGTAATCAGGCTGGTGGACTGTTTTGCCACGTTGTTGGCAGCCGGTAATTCGATGATTGTTGTCGAGCATAATCTGCAGCTGATGCGTTACGCCGACTGGATTATTGACCTCGGCCCCGGGGCTTCCCGGGACGGAGGGCAGATCGTCGCCTGTGGCTCACCGGAACATATTGCTGCCGCTGGCGAATCCGCCACCGGGCGATGCCTGCGAGAACATTTCGGCTCAACCTTCAGGACAGCGTAGTACAGACAGGTGAATACGAGAATCAGGCCCGGGAGCAGGAGAGCCACGTGACGGTGAAGAATGAGGGTCAACAACGGTCTGACCGCCTGCCAATCGAACTGCAAAGATACGACAGGCAGGTTCTTTTTCCCGGAATTGGAATCGCGGGCCAGCAGCGTCTGGCACAGTCCCGCGTCGTCGTGATCGGCTGCGGTGCGCTGGGAACGGTCTCGAGTAACTTGCTGGTCCGTGCCGGGATTGGCCAGCTTACTCTGGTCGACCGGGATTTTGTGGAATTGAACAACCTTCAGCGGCAGGTGCTGTTTGAGGAAGCCGACGTGGGCTGGCCCAAAGCCGTGGTGGCGGCCCGAGTACTGCGGCGCGTGAATTCCACGATTCAAATTCAGGAACACGTGGCGGACGTCGACTTTCGCAACATCGAATCTTTTCTGCTATCGCCTCGTCGCACTGACCTGGTGATCGATGGTACGGACAATTTCGACGTTCGTTTCCTGATCAACGACGCCTGCGTCAAACATTCGATTCCCTGGATCTACGCCGGTTGCCTGGGCGCTGGCGGCCAGGTGATGACGGTTCTTCCGGGCGAAACGGCCTGTCTGCACTGTTTGATCAGCGAGGGTCCGCCTCCGCCTGGCACCACCGCAACCTGTGACACCGCCGGCATCCTGGCAAGCATGATTAACGTGGCGGCCGCCTACCAGGTGAATGAAGGGCTGAAAATACTGGCGGGTCAGAAATCGGCTCTGAATCGCCAGTTGCTGGTATTCGATTTATGGAGCAATCGCAGTCAGGCCATGGATATTGCCGACTTGCGCGAACGTTCGGACTGCCCCACCTGCCGGCACCATCAATTCAGCTGGTTGAATGGCGAGCGCGGAAGTCAGCCGGTGATTCTATGCGGCCGCAACGCGGTTCAGGTCAGCGTTGCCCAGCGGACTGAAGTGCCCTTGGGGCCGTTGGCCGCACGCTGGAAAACCGCTGGGCAGGTGGAGGAAAATGCATGGCTGGTCCGCCTGCACGTGGATCCCTATGTGATCACCGCGTTTCGCGACGGCCGGGCGATTGTCAGCGGTACCGAAGACATTTCCCTGGCAAAAAAACTGTACGCGCAGTACGTCGGCGGATGAGGTACGCTTCCCTGCGAGCCGATGCCTGCCAGACAACCATCCTGGCAGGATGAACACCAGATTCTCACGTTACCGGAAGAATTCAAATCCGAAGGAAAAGCCGTTGAAGAAAACGGGTTGATTGGTGGTGTTCAACATTGCCCCGGACATCGGTGTGATGACCGGCAAGGCGGTGACAACGCCGTTGGATGTGGTCGTTCGAGGTGCATTGTTTTCCACGGTGTAAACACCCCACATCAGCAGCACATCGGCGGAGGCTCGCAGTCGAGCCCGTGGTGCCAGTTGAAAGTGTCCCATCAAGCTGAAGTCAACGGCTGACGCAAACGTCGAATCGCTGGTCTCCTGTTCCAACACCCGCTCATCATCATTGAACAGGTTGGTGTCCACCTTGCCGGCATTGATAAAAAGACCATATCGGTTGGTGAAGGAAAAAGACGTGCGGTAACCAACGTCATAGAACAACTCGTAACCCAGATTCAGCCCGAACAGGTTGTTGTGTATGTTCATCGTGTACAATCCGTTGGAGACCGGGTTGGCACTCCAGAACAGGTAGTCATCACGGAAAAGGATATATCGAAAACCGACAATGGTCTTCAGCAGATCCCAGGCCCATTCGACGCGATTGTATTCGATGCTGTGAATCTGGCTGGATTTCGTTTGATAGTGAGTGAAGGCATTGAAAAACGAACTCACGTCGCCAAAGTTGAAGCCGCCGCCCGGCTGAAAAGTTGGAAACAGGCCATTGTTTGCATCTTCCGCGAGCACGGACTCGCCGATCTTGCCGGTGCCCAGGTAGGTCAGTTCTCGACCGGAGGTCGCATCGCGACGGTAACCTAGAGTCACCCGAAGACCTCCGGCTATTCCGAAGTCATTCAATCCCGCGAACGTGGAAAGCTGGACGTCCCCGTCACCGCGCGAGTAACCCAGAAAATCCGTGAAGACGTAATAGCCTGCTGACACGACTGCGCCACAGCAGCCCATTTGAGCCTGAACCTGATCCAGGTCGTAACAGCCGTTGGGGCCGCAGGTTGAACAGCCGGCGCCAGCGGTTGCCGCCTGGCCGTTCACGACCGGTGCCGTCTGGTTGTTGTCAAAATAGTCATTGGTACCGGGAGTTCCACTGCTGGGTGCCGGTTCAAAGACGGGCGCGGGCGATTCGACCTGAATGTCCGGGATGTTGGAAGGAAGCGAGCCGGGAGCGGTTGAATTCGCTGGGTCGACCATCGGCAGGTCCTGATTGGCGAAGCCGGCCGATTGTCTTGAATCGGGCAGGACCACCGGCGGCAGCGACTGAGCGTTACCCGTTCCCTGAACAATGGGGGGAGCCGTACCACCGCTCTGATTGAAGGAGGCGGTACCGACGCGATTCTGATTCGCAGCCTGTTGCAGGGACTGGTTTAAAACTGCCTGCTGGTCTCGCGTGTAGAGGGGCACGCCGGCTTGTGAGACCGGGACGTTGGCGTTGGATACCTGCCGTAACGGTTCGCTTCGAGGTGACACCGTAGCCCGTCCCGCCATCGCGGCAGGCGGCAGCGTTTGGGGCCTTTCCAAGGGCGCTGGCTTCGATGTCGATGCCTGGGCCTTCCCGGTGGATACGATCGGCGGCAGAAACAGCTGCTTGACCGGTTTCTTCAGATCGTCATCGGATTTCGGTTTGCCAGATACAATCGGTGGCAGGAATAATTTCTTGACCGATTTGACCCGCGTGTCCGGCTGTGGGTTCGAATCAGCCACGATGGGTGGCAGGCTATGCAGCGGCTGACGGGAACCGTACGGATCCGGTTGGCCAGGATCCTCGGATTGGCCGGTCGCGGCGGTTCCGGAGATTGATAATGCGATCAAGCAGGACCATGCGCAGATTCTGGCAACAGCTAGAGGTTTCATGGAATCACACTGGGTACGATTTCGTATGTTGACACGGGTAGACACGCGCATCGTTTGCGTGCCATTGACTTTATTCGACTTTTCCCGATGAGGACTTGTGACGATTTTTCGGATTTTCGCAGATGCGCCAGATCGAATGATTCTACGGAAGATCGGAGTTGCACGTGGGCCATCCAGATAACGCATGCAGTGCCATTCATTTATGGGTTATATTCGGAGGCTGGCGGACAACTGTGGTGAAATCGGGTAGATAGAGAAACGTTTAAGTGGCTACGAAGCCGGTTTTCGTTTAAGCTGTAATTGCTGAAGCTGGCAGGATCGACATGCGGTCTACGTGCTTGAATTTCGGGAATATGAACTGAATCCGAGGTTATTGGGGGTTAACAGATTCCGATGTCGTTTATCTCGCGAGTGCTGTCAATTCCATTGCAGCTGATCAAATCACCCTCACAATTCGTTTCCGGCATCTGGCAGGATGGCGGTCGCGGACAGTTTCTGGTGTTAGGCATGCCAGCCGTCATCACGTTTGTGCTTGGCATGACGGCCTTGGGCTTGGCCTATGTCAACAAGGGCAAGCTGGATTCACGCTATGAAAGCCTGGCCCAGCGGGCAAGAGACAATGCCGAACGGGTCAAGAGAGACATGGAACTCGACGTTCCGGCGGGAAACATGGAAGCCCTCGGTAATGATTCTCGTCGCGACGAATTGGCAAACGAACGTAATCGAGAAAGGATCTACCTGGAGAAACTGATTTCACTCGATCCGGAAGACCCGGTTCACAAGTTCAATCTTGCCCACTTGGCGATCAAGGAGGGTGACCTGGGACGCGGTGAGTCGTTGATGCAGGTTATTGCTCCTTTCGACGAACCGGGATATGCACCGGCACATTTGTATCTGGCCAAATTCTACATCAAACACGCGCCCCGGACAGCGGAAGGAAAAGGCAGAGCCCTTGAACGAGCCAAGGCGCAGGTTGAAAATGCGCTGAACGCCGATCAGGAAAACAGGGAAGCCAAACAGATCAAGGCTGCATTGTTGTCGGTAGATCGGCAGTATAGTCAAGCATACGAACTGTACAACGAGCTTTTCGAAGATGACCCAAAGTACTACAGACAATTGTTGCAGCTATCAGCATTAGCGGAAAAGTCAACGGATCAGAAGTTAATTCTGGAACAGGCATGCCGTGCATACAGGCGACGGATCAACGACGCCGCGGCGGAGGACAACGTCGCTGAATTGGTGGATTCGTGGAACCACTTTGTGATTTGCATGACGATGAGGGAGAAGTACAGCGAACTGATATCGGCGTTGAAAAACGAAATCAATGATAACAGCGACGATTCCTCGATGATTCGCTACCTCAAGGACAAGCTATCAGCCGTCTTTACCGAAAGCGTGAAGAGCAAGGGCCGGGATGCGGATCTGCAGATTCAGAAGCAACAGTTGCGTGATTTGGCCCAAGCGTACGAAAACAACCCCAGGAACATTGATGCTTTGAGATGGCTGACGATTCTCGGATTCGATTCCGATATCGGTGACGACGCGCGGACGATCTATGATCCGCGGAAAGACCCCGACCCACCTTGGGTTGTGCTGTTGGAATTGGGGATGAATGCGCTGGACAAGAAGGAGATTGAGGATTCCATCGTCTATTTCGAAAGGGCCAGGCGAAAGCAACCGAGGAATCCGCAGATATTGAACAATCTGGCCTACGCTTACTTGCAGTCAGAAAACAAGAATCCTGAACAGGCACTATTGCTGGTGGACCAGGCAATCGGCGACGTCCGGAGTATGCGAAACAGCCGGTCTGATTCGCGTGAACAGATCCTCTCCAGCTTTTACGATACGCGCGGTTCTGCTCTCATGCAATTGGGACGGATGGATGAAGCCGCCGCAGCACTGGAAGTCGCGTTTCGTAACCGCCCCGACAGCACGTCGATTATCGAGAACCTGATTAAGTGCTACGAGTCAACGGGAGATGAACGCATGGTGGAAAGCTACCGACGTCGCCTGGAAGCATTGACGAAACAACAGTCCACGGCAGGAGAAGGCAATCGATAATCCATCGCTGAATAGCGAACAGGGTGACGTTATTGATTTTTCCCATCTGAATATACAAAGAAATTCTCGATGTCTCGCGATTCACATTACGCTTCCGATCATTCCGGTACCGGGTCATTCATGGACGTACTGACCTTTCCCTTTCGACTGGTGTGGGGCTTTGTCATTTTCATGATATTCGCCTGGACGACCTCACGCAGCGGTCGTGCATTCATTCTGGCGATACCGGCAATGTTGTTCGCCGTCCTGTACCTGGCGATGGTTTGGGTTGTGGGTTTCAAAGGGGAAAATAAGGCCGTCGGCTTGACCGCAGGTCGATTGTCGAAAGCTGAAAATCCAGCCGAACCGGCCTACAATCCGGAAGCGTCGGTATTGTATTCGCGGAAACTTGTCGATCTGCAACCCGAAGAGCCACTGTGGAAATTCAAGCTGGCCTCGGCGTATGCCGTCACGGGCGAAATGGATCGTGCGATTGAGATCATGAAGTGGCTGGCTCCGGAAGATTCAGAAGAGCAACCGGGGTATGCCAAGGCGCACTTATGGCTGGCTGGCTACTATCGCAATCCCGAGAATGGCAATTTGGATGACTTGGCGAGAAAACAGGTAAGCGAACGTTACATAAGAAACGCTTACAACGCTTCCAGCGAAGATGAGCCGTTTGATCACGTTCGGGCGATACTCGCAAGTGCTGGTATTGAGCGCGAAACGGCCTTGGACTTTCGAGAAAAAGCGGAACAGCTTCGTGCAGAAAACAGAGACGAAGAAGCGAAAGAACTGGAAATCAAGGCGGAAGCGGCTAACCGGAGAGCCGTTGAGTTATTGGAGAAGGCTTTTGATCTGCCTCTCAATAATGCCGGGCAACTTAGCGCCGGGACCGAAATCATCGCCATCCTGCAGGAACAGGGCAAAGACGCTGAAGCGGTAATGGAAGGCAGGAAGTTCATCAACAGTTATGCCTCCAAGGCACAGCGTTTTCCAGATGTCGCCCCGTTATGGATTAATCTGGTTCGAGCATGCATTCTGATCGAGGATTACGAATTGGGGAAGAAATTCGCCAGCAGCGGCTACCAAGCGACCAACAATGACGAAGTCAAGCGGGCGATGGCCAATCTCAGCGCCGAAATCCTGGTCGCGGAATCGATGTCCTACGAGGACATGGATGACAAACAACAATTTGTCCAGCGGCTATACGCACTCAGCGAAGCCATTCAGACCAACTTCGCGACTCGATTAGCCTATCAGGAAATTGCCTACTTTATCGATGGCTTTGATGCCGACAGCGAACAGGACATCTGGTTGCGCGATTCTGTCCTGGGGATCGAATCCGACGACTCATCGACGTGGGCTGGAACACCAGGAATAATCCATATCGTGTTAGGCCTGCGAGACATTTTGAATGGAAACACTGTGGAAGGGCGCCGGCATTGGGAAATCGCCAACGTACAGCTCCCACAGACCCCGCTAATCATCAACCTGCTCCTCCAGGTCTATTCGCGACAACGAGAGCTCGATTTTGACAAGAAAATAGAGCTGATTGATATCGCCATCAAACAGTTTCCCCAGAGTGGCTTTTTTCACGTCACTCGTGGATCTGTTTTGCAGGAAGCTGGTAGACATGACGAAGCGATAAAGGACCTGGAGTTTGCTTTGGCACGTATTCCCGAAAATCGGAATATTCTCGAATTGCTGGTAAAATCGTTGGAGGCGACATCGGCGACGGAAAACCTGGCCGAGTACCGGCAACGAATTGCCGATATCAAAGCCAAAGAGCAAGCGCGGGATCAACTGGCTGGATTCTATTCGGCTCGCCAACGGGAACTGGAAGAGAAAGAAGATTCTGACGAACAGGAGTAAGCCGACTATCTGGTTGGGTAGCGGATCAATCAGCGGCGGATCCAACTGTGATAAGAAACGGCTCACCGGTATTCATGACTGGCTTTCGGCGCGGAACACGGATCTGCCGGTCCGCTACTGAGACTCTTTTTTGCAGAAGTTCGTTCTGACTCCCGCACGAGACGACCAATCGCACGCTGCAATGGTTAAGGTTTTCAGCCTATTGGACCTCGTAGCCGGGATTTTCAGCCACCTGCCTGCAAATGGGACGGGAAATTGTGTCTACTATGGTCACCGAGGGCTGAAGTCCCACATTGCATTCAGGAATCCAACCATGAAACCGATCAGCTGCGGCATCGCAATATTGGCGATCAGTATTGTTTGTTTCCCCGAAACCAAAGCCAGCATCATGGTGGAGTACAACTGGACCGGCATGATCCAGGTCGATGGAGCAGATCCGTGGAACTTGGTCAGCGATACTGATTACAGCGTGTCGATCCTGGTCGATGGTCCCGATACGAATGTCGACGTAAGCGAGGCGGTATTCAGTATCGTGGATATGGAATTGTTGATTGGTGGCGTTGCCGCACAGGTCGATTCACTGACCGAAATGTGCTTCCTTGATGGCTCTGGTTCGTTGTCTGATTTCTTGCAGGTTGCCCCTACGATGGTGAGATTCAATGGCGTTCAAGATCTATTTATCCAAGGCATCAATCTTCCGTCGGATACCTTCACCTTTGCCTTACAGCAAGAACACCCACCGGCGTGGGGTTCGGTACTGACCAGTACCTCATCCATCACCAGCGGGGGAGGGTCAAGTTACATGTGGAATGTACCGGAGGGTGGAGAAATCTACGCGAACGTAGTGCCCGAACCAACCAGTCTGATCTGTTGGAGCCTGCCGGGCTTGCTTGCCATTGGGTACCGGCGACGAAAGTTAGCTGCCTGACCACGGTAGCCGCCAACAGGAAATGAATTCAGCCTGCCCCAATCCGGCATGCGTGTTATGTCCTTCATACGCAGATCTGCAGGTGTTGGGCGTAAGCGTCACTGAAAGTCCTGAGCAATCATTTGCCGTTCAGGATCGGGATCCGTTGGGCAACGATATGAACAGCTTCGACGTAATTCATCTCGATGCAACGATAGAGGCGACAACCCGGTACGTAGGAGTTCTTTTCCGTGATCGAGGTTAGGTGACCGGACCGTCGAAGAGACTGTGGTAGATCATTGCCAGATTGGGTAGAACCACTAAAATGCTTCGTCGTCATGCATTTCGCCCTGCCCTTGGGATCGGTTGGACGCCTGGCTTGCCGCCATCAGCTACACACCCAGTTGTAGCTTTCCTTGCAACCGTATCCCGGCGATAGAAGCGATTGCGTCAGGGCAATCAAGCGAAGATGATTTAAGTTGAAAACACACGGTTTTAGCAACCGCGGCCCCCGTAGTTTAACGGACAAAACGGAGGATTCCTAACTTTCGGTCGCCGTTGCTTAGACTCGCGGAAACACGCTTTTTCCCGCCTCAAACGAAAATCACTGACGGTTGCAGGGGGGTCAAAACAGGGGTATCGGGGGTCTTGGACCCCCGCTGGACTACCATGCTTTCTGACCCGAACCCAGCTCAGACGACAGCAGCCAATGGCGGTACCTGACCGCCGATCACGGAGTGACGCGGCAATCCGGTCGGTCAGGTGACGGGACTCTGCGTTGCAGAAGTTTGTTCGGACTCCCGCACGATAAGACCAATCGCACTCTGCGATGGCTGTGGTGTTCAGCATGTGGACACGGGACCGCCGTGATCGAGTTTTCGATATCTTTCGGCTGCATATCCGATTTTTTCGTTGCAATCGGCATTGCGGATAATACGCTGGGTCCTAACTAACTAGGGGAGACACACCACAAGGGTATACACCATGAAACACTTTCTACTTTCCGTCGCCATTGCCTTTTCTTTCGCCGCATCCGCAAATGCTGATTTTGTCGTCAGAATAACGGACGACGGTACTGACATGACGTTAAGGGCGACCGGGTCGTATGACTTTTCAGCCCTCACGCCCAGCAATGCCAATACTTTCGTAGGTGCCCCAGCAATTGTACAACCTAACGACGACATTTTGGGTCTGAATATAGGCTTTGATTTTGGGCCAGCAGATGTTTACGAGGTTTCTTACGATGGCATTCTCAGCGGTGGAGGCAGTCGCTTTACGAATAATGTAACGACGACCAACCCTTTTTTCCTTACAAACGGGCCGCTTGGGAATAGTGTGTTCCTGCAAGAGGGCGCACCGTCTATTGGCACCTTCAATGAGACAGCCGTGTTCGAAGGCACAACACTTGCAGACCTTGGAATGGTTGTCGGTGAAACGGTAACGATTACATGGGAAGGTGATAGTGGAATTATAACGACAGCAGTAGTCCCCGAACCATCATCCGCCATCATCGGCTTCATCGGTCTGGTCGGCTTGATCGGTCGTCGGCGACGATAGACACAAGACAAGATTCCTCCTCAGCGTGCCGCAATCAGGCACGCTTTTTTTGTATTGTCGTCAGCCTGTTAGATGTCGATCCGTTCGTGGGCGTTACTGGCTGGTGGCTAATCGCAAAAACCGGTTCGCGAGGATGCTCCCTAACGGCCGATCGTTACGGTACGCGCAGCAATTGCCGCTAAACAGAAGGTGAGCTTAGAAACAAAAAACGGCCACCCGAGCGAAGACGGGTGACCGAATCTTGGAGACGCTCGCGCGTCCGCAAAACAGTCTTCAAAAGCAGGGCGAGGCGAAAGGACCACCCCCGCCCTGCCGGGCATCAACGTGCGCGTGATAGCCGAGCTGGTGGATTGGCTGCGGCTACCAGGGCACGTCGTAACGCCGGTTCTTTCTTGGCGGCAATCAGGCACGCATCGTACCGCGTCTTGCCATTTGCCATCTCTGCCTCAACTGCCTGCTGCCATTTGTTGCGAAGCTGAATGAAATTCTTCGGAATGAAATTCTTCGGAATGAAATTCTTCATGGATACTCCTACGTATTGATCCAGAAGTTGAGCAGACTGGTCTGCTTCGGCTTTGGCTTGTTCGTGCGGCGCCGCCAGTTCCGGCAACTGTTTCTCTAACTCGGCAATCCGCGCCTTCGACTTCTTCACCAGCTCTTGCCACTTGACCGGATCGACCTGGAATTCATGTAGGCCGCGATAATTCCCTTGATCTGGATCCGTGGGTTGTAAGACCACTTTCTTCGCCGCGCCGTGACCCTGCGCCACGTTGAGTTTCCGTGGATCCTTATCCGGCCAGGCATCCGCCTCCAGAATCCGCTCACACTGTCGTATCTCCGACCGGGCTTGCCGGTAAGGTTCACCAAGTCGAGCGGCTTCCTGTTCCTTAAGGTGCAACGCCTGTTGGACGTCCGGTGGCAACAACACTTTGGAGCGGAGTACATCAACGGCTTTCTGGGATCGGCTCACTTCACGACGATGACGATTTAAGTCTGTCTTGAACTTGTCGCCCTGCGCCATCAATTCGCTAACCTTTGCGTCGATCTTCTCCAACGCGGGCACGATCTTCTTCTCCGCCTCTTCCAGGTCTTTGACCGCTTGATCGTACCCCCGTCCCTGGTCCACCAGATTCCCAACTCGACGGTAACGGTCGATGAGACTTTCGAGCTCCCTGGAATGCCGGTAGTCGTTTGTATGCTCCAGCCGCCCACACTCCCGCAAGAACAACAGCTCCTCACCAATGGGTTGCCGGCGCTCTGCCGCAATCGCCAGCAACAACTCATCGCAGGCACGCTGACGCTTGGTGTGCTGTTTAGCCCCAGACTGGATCATTCCGGATGTTGTCATGCCGCCTCCGTTTCGGTGTCGTCAGGCACCAGTTCCAATGCCTGCCGCAGCAACTTCAGCTCACCGGGTTCCAACTCGCCAATCTTCCTCTCAGCGAATAGGTCGAGCGTACATTGCCGCAAATCCACCGCCATCACGTCGTAGCGCGTTTCGTCTTTTTTTTCCATCAACCTTGCTCCTTACCGTTAACTTCGTTTCAGTGCCTTGAGGTCGTCCCGGATCAAGCAGTATTCAGCCCGCCATCATCTGGAGCTGCCGTGTCAACTCCCTGACCTCCCGGCTCAGCAGCTGCGTACTTTTGCGTCCAGAGCTCAATGCGTATGCGAGGATCATCCATTGGCAGCCGCCTCCAGCTTCGTCAGCACTTGGCGTTAATGGACTGCCAGAACGGTTTTGGCTTCCTCCAACCTGCGATCCAGGTTTCGATGCTCTCCGCATCTCCGCATCCGATGACGTTGGACCGCCACTCGATGAAAGCGTTTAGAGCCTCCTCCGAGACCCGCCATCGTGGGACGTCCCCGAAGCTGAAATGTTGATGGCTTTCAGATGCCCGTTGTTGATAAGCTTCGCCACCGTCGCACGGTGCGTACCGATGAAGTTTGCACACTGCTGGATCGTGTAATGTCGCATGACTGAATTGATATCGGCACGATTTTATCAGTCAAGGCTGTCGCTTGTTAAAACTTGTCGAACGGTACCCGGAAACACAACTAAATTTCTGGCCTGTTTTCGAACGCTTCGCAACTGCGAACAAGGATATGCTCCAGAAGGACCTGAAAGGCACCCGGTGGGGGCTGGGTGCAGTGTCGCTAGTTGAAAGCTACCCGCGGGGAGATTCTGGCTGGACCGGCGGCGAATTGCTCTTATCCCTAACCGCTTCGTGGAGTCCTTCAGAAGGGTCTGTATTCTTCGTCTCTACGCCGACCACATGTTTGCGCAACAATTGCCACGCGGAAAAGGATCGGCTCTTAAACCGTTAGCTATGGTGGTGCCGGGTGGGGGGGTGCCGGTCATGGTTGATGCGTCAGTGTCATCGGCAGCCCTGTTAGCCCCGGTGGTCAGGCGTGTGGGCGTTACCGGATCTAGGTTCGGTAAGTGTCGTTCAGCCTGCACACATCCAAGCAATGCACCCGCATCTGGTAGCCACTGGACCGGAAGATAAGGCATCGACCGTCTCGGTATTCGTACCGGTCAAACTCGTTTCGTTTCTTAGTCCGGTACGGCTTCCAATTCTCATCGTCAACCGCCCGGACCTCTACGGTAACACCCGGTTTGACGAAGTACCTTGGCGTCTGGTCCATCGGTACGGAAGGTGGGAGACAGATACGCTGCGGTTCACGCTGGTTTTCAGTGCCGGTCCAACTAGCTGGATACTGACCGCTCATGGAGACCTCCATTCAGATTACGGAGCGTGATGACGCCGGTGCGTAAAGTGGCTTTTACCTGCACCCCCAATGACCGGTTCTTCCGGTCGCCATGGCGGGCTGGCTCAGCCATTGCCGACGCTTCCGTTCGATCTAGGTAACGATTCATCCGTGTGTCAAAGGGGAGGCCGCCCGTTCCGAAGCCCCACGCAGCCACGTTGTCAAGCTTAAGACATTGCGTGGAAAGGATGACCCCGTTTTTCGGTCCGGCTTCCCGGTCACTCCGCCTGCACCTATAATCGAATTGGTGTTCACGCGATGCTGGGTGACTGCCATCAAGTAACCCATGCCGGCAAGACTGTGTTATCTGACCCGGCGTTAATGGCTGTTTGTTGTTTTGCATCCGTGCCCCACGTTTTTGGGGGATTAGATTCCGTTAAGTTGTCTGCAAAATTTATTGAGCTTTGATCCCCCTTGCTGTCCGTAATAGGACACAAATCAGCCGCGTACTTTCCATCGGTGCGTGGCTTTTTTCGTGTCCAGACAGAACGGGTTACGATGGCGGCAAACGCAGACACACATGATGCGTGATCGCATGAAGCGAAGATCATGGGAGCGATTTGAAGAAAGCAATGCTCGAAGCATTTGCAACCATCCATGTGAATTTTGATAATAGCGAATGACGTCGCCGGATTCCCTTCGTGCTTAAGTATTCGGCTGAATTCTTAATCAGAAAAGTGTCTTTCTGAAATGATTTTCGGAATTGTTTTTTTGCATCCGGCGGTTATATTTCTGATGTGCCTTCTGCGATCTGCTTCGGCAGCATCCTTGTGAAAAATGGCGAATTCTTTAGGCACACCAAGGCACCCCTTCCCTTCAGTTTGGGGGTGTCTTTTTTATATGCGCCGGCAAGTTTATCGCGGAATGTTGTTGGTCCACTTGTGGTAGTGGTCAAGTTGATCGACATAACTCCGCTTCGAATCGTACAGCGGCTTCGGGATCGGGTCGGCATTTCGTGGCTTAGGTACTTCGTCGGCGTCAATTGCTGGCGCTTCGGCTTGTAAATCTTCCGCAATGGAATCCCAGAGGCTTTCGCATTCATGCTCTAACTCTGTGATGCGTTCCCGAATGTCGTCGTATTCATCTACAACTTCGGAAATTGCTTCACTGTGTTTAGCGTAAACGCGTTTGTTAATCGCCTCTAATTTGCGTTCAATCTCGCTTTCCGTCGTTTGCACACGGCGTTCTAGTGTCGGATCAACGTATCGTTCAACGTTTTCCCGCACTATCCCTTCAAGCTCACCGGGGTAAATCGCCTCTAATGCGTCCAGCTCGGTCGCACCCTTGCCGAATCGTTGTTCAAATTTCGCCGCTCGCTTTTCCTTTCGCTTAATCGGTGATCGTGGCAATTTATACTCAATGCATTGCTGCGGGGTTAATACGATTGGTTCCAGTTCGATATCCAGGTCATCATGCACAACGTGAAATTCAATTTTTCGCAGACAGCTTTGGGCATTGATCGGCCGGCAGGGTCAAAGTCGGAGATATAAAAAATCCGCGCGGGTACGCCTGCGTTCTGCACGCGATGCACCAAATCGCGGCACATTGTCTCCGACATTTCGCCCACGCCGGTAACCAGGTTCGTGCCCAGTGATTGGCACAACGGAACGAGGATGTCGTTCATCGTGCTTTTTTCGCACCACACCTCAGTTAAGAAATTCTGTTGCATTTCAAATCCGGTCAAAGTCAAAGCCGGCATATCCGGGCACTGCGGCATCCAGATGTCCGGGAAGTGGTCATACACGCGGATAGATGGATTGCATTCTTGGAATTTCCAAAACGCCTGCGGCTTGGGGTTGCGTCGGTCAATAAAGTTCTCAGCTGGCACTAGTCCTAAATACCTTGCCGCCAGCGATGCCGAACCTAAATATTTCCAATCGTTATCCGTGTTCAGATATGGTTTCCCGTCCGGCTTCGGGATTGGCGGATCTTGCGAAACGATCCGGTAGTGAATCCGGCGGAGATGCGTACCGCTTCCAAAATTGAATTGCTCCCAAATCCGGGCGAACCATTCCGCATCTCGCCGGCCGGCAGGAGATCCCGCATAAAACGGGTCGTTCGCTGGGGCCAACGCCAGCAGATCGGTTATCCGGCATCCGCACGCCTTGGCAATCTGTTTGATCTCGCTATATCCATTCGTGATAACTGAAATCATCGGATCACCTCCCAACCGCGCTGCTCGCATTCCGCAATTAGGACGTCATCCGCTATTCCTGCCGCCATTTTCGCCGCCAGAGTGTAAATATTTACACTTTCCGGCTTGGCATCAGTGTCAATATTTACACTTGCCGGGGTGTCGGGAGTGTAAATATTTACACTTTCCGGCTTGGCATCAGTGTCAATATTTACACTTGTCAGTTCGTTTTTAACCTTGTGAACAAACTGCCTTGTGACGCCGCACACCTTGGCAATGTCGGTGTGCGACCACTTCGACCAGTCGGGATCCCGTAGGATTGTTTCCACTGAATTTCGTTTGTCAGCGTTCGTCCGCCTCAGACCGTGGGTCGAGTTAGCACCCATCGCGTAAAGAATCGCGTCACGCTGTGTACCAGGCTGGATAGTCGCGGGGATAGACTCTCGACCGATCTTGCTTGCCGCTTCAATCCGGTGAAATCCGTCGCCTATGTAGTAGGTCTTGCCGTCATGGAATAGCTTGACCGGCGGAAATTCGTCGCCGTCTTCCATGTCAGCAGCATAGGCTTCGACAATAGCAGGGTCGATTTTCACCACGCGCATTTGACTAGCGTGGTCCATGCTAATCTGGCCGATCGGGACGGCATCAGTGTAAATATTTACACTTTCCGGCTTGGATTCGCTTTTCTTGCGTTTTCGTTTTGCCTTGGCTATCATCTGTTCATTCCTTCAGTTTCTGTGAGCGCCGGCGTGTCCTGCCGGCGTTTGCTTTGCTTCTGTTGGGACGTTGCCATCACACCCATTCCTTTGCCGGCTTGCGGCATCGCTTGGGTGTGATGGTTGGCGGTTCGGTATTGGACCGGTCGTCCAAAAACGCTTGCTCATCCTTGGTCGAAATGCGCCACTTGGGGCGCATAGCACTGCCCAGGTTGGACGCCTTCAGTTCGCCAGCCCGGATGCGGGCAAGGACGTAGTCAACGCTGCACATCCAGCGTTCGGCGATCTGCCGGGGGGAAAAGTGTGTGGGGTCAACTGATTGATTGCTTCGAGCCATAAAAAAACCTCCGTTCAAAAGTAACGAAGGTCATTTTCGTGGGCTGATTTTTCTTGCGGGGGCGTAAACAGTTTTTACCCCGGATTTTCAAAGGGGCTGATTTCCGGCCGTCCATGCTTACGCGCAACCTGGTAGGTGTGCTTAAGCGTCTTGCGGTCCACTGAATCTCCGGATTCCCGACGAATGTTGGCGGCAACCCGTTTCAGCCAATCGGTCTCCGACGTTGGCTTGTACTTTAGGTCAGCGTCTTCGTAGTGATGCAGCCACCGGTCATAGTCCGCCAGATACTCAGCATCTGTCTTGGGCTTCCGGCCGCCCCGTTTCGCCTTGCTTAGCTGCGATTCGAGAGATTGAATCTCAGAGTGCTGGACGCAGAATTCGATTTCCAGATCTGTCTTTTCCAGCGATAGAATACGGTAACGCAATTCCCGGTTTTCCTCCCACAGACGGCGGTTGATCTCGACCGCCTGCTCTGCCAGATCAACGATCTCGTCGAATTCCTCAGCCAAAACATCTATCACGGCAACTCGTGCCTCCGTCGCCATCTCAATTGAAAAGAGCTTGTCTTTCCATCCTTGCGAAGTCTCGTCTGCTTGTATGCCGTCAGAATTCAACATGACTGCGCCTCCGGGAACAGCCACGACCGAACGTGATCGGCAACCAGGCGTAACCGGTCATCCGCAACGTGCTGGCGGTACAGGTCAGCCATCGCCGCGCCCTCGTGACCCATAGACAGGTCAATCGCGGGCTGGTCTAAGGTTCCACTGGCAACCGTTTCAAACGTCCGCCGCAGCGAATAGAAGCCGATACCCTTGATGTGGTGACCGGTACGCTTGAGAAGCTTGACAAACTCGACGCTGACCGGGTTGTCGGATGTGTCTTTGAACCAGACGCTACGTTTCTTGGTGATGAATACAAACCGTTGGTGGTCCCGTTGACGCGGCTCGTAGCGGGCCTTGATGGCGTCGTGTATTGCTTCGCAGGTTTCCTCCCATAGTACTGCCCGGCGTGGTACTCCGGTCTTGGGGCGGGCAAAGTCCAGGATGCCGGTATCAAGGTCGATGTGGCGAAACTCCAGCATCGCACAATCGTTGTTGCCCATGCCGACATTGATGCCCAACAGAATCATCGCCTTCATCGTTGGCGATGCGATGTCTAGCAGTTCACGAATCTGATCCGCCCGAAGGTCCATCCGCCCGGCGTGGTCTTGCTTCGCCCGGTCCAGTCGCAACTCGCGAGCGGACGGTTTTTCAAAATAAACCCCCCAGCGCACCGGTACATCAATCAACGCATTCTGGTACGCAAAATTGAAGATCGTTCGGATGCGAGTGATGGCATTGTGAACGGTCTTGGGGCGCCTGCCTTTGGTGAGTCGCTGACGCAGCTCCTTGAAGTCCTCCGGCCTGAGATCATCCACCAGCCGATTGCGACCAAACGCCGAAACGATGTCCTCAGCACCACGTTTGTATTCCCGCCACGTCTGAGTCTGAATCCGACCCTGCTTGGCTTCCAGGAACAGATTGCACAGGTCGCAGATACGAAACCCGTCTTTGGCTGGTCGTGGCTTCCGCCCGGCGATCAGATCGTCCTTGACACGCAGCCATTCCTCCAGGGCGGCTTGCGGGTCATCCTCCGGACCAAAGTAGTATCGCTTCCCTCTGACCTTCTTGCACCAGCGTCCTGAACAATGGAGCCACAACGGGAAATCAGGATGTGGTTTCTTCGGCTTTGCGGTAGAATTTGCCATCGGCGTCACCTCGCGTTTAGGGTTGGGTGATGTCATCGGCACTCGCGGGGTACCGTCCCGTGGGTGCCACTTTTTGCAACGAATCTATTAAAGCGTGGTTGGAGGGGGTCGAAAAGGGGGTCTAGAGTGTTCTAGACTGCTTTTATTTGAGACCCAATCAGAAGCGTTTCGCACGGTAAAAAGCAGGGTAAAAGCAAAATTCTGCCCCCGTAGTTTAACGGACAAAACGGAGGATTCCTAATCCTCAGCTGGTGGTTCGATTCCACCCGGGGGTATCTGTCACGTTGTTGCTGTGGCGCGAATGATTTGTTCTTCCACTAGAGCAAGCTGCGGGTTGATGGAGACATGACGGATGACGTTCCGTGTGGTGCGATTTTTTTTCCTGCTCGTGACGTCATGGATTGTCATGACTTTAACTCACGATTTGGGGCACATTATCGGTGGAATATGCTTCGGTGCAACGCTTCAGTCGGCTGACCTGGTGCCTTGGCGTTTGCCATACAGCATTTTCGAACCCGATCCTTTTCCTCTGGTTACGCTTTGGGCTGGCTTGATTCTGGGTGTCTTGATCCCCGTCGTCGTTGCGATGACTATGAATCGGGACTGGGTATGGTTTATCGCCAATTTTTGCATTTTGGCAAACGGAGCCTACATTGCGACCGCCTGGTTTTTCGGCGACCGCCATCTGGATGCGCCGAGATTGCTCGAACATGGTACGAGCCCCGTCACGATTGCGGTATACTGACTGATGACCATCGGATTCGGGTAGGTTGGTTTCCGCCGGTCGTGTATCGCCGCGTTTGGCAAACCAGGAAATCTCAAAAACAAGAAAATCAAAAACGTGGGTGAATCACTACGAATCTGACATCGCGTAAATGAAGTGTGGTGGCTGGAATTGGTTGCGGGTGACGGTTTCAAGAAGGTCGCCACCAGTGCGGTCGAGACGATAATCCAATTTACTGTGCAAGATTCTCGCAGGCTGCCAGCAGCCCCGTTGGTATTTGCTTGGCAGTGGACCGGGTTTCTCGGTCCGACGAAGGCCTGAACGTGGAGCCTGGAGCCGCCGATAGCGCGTTTTCAAGTGGAGCATCAATCGCAGCGGCCCCGTTAGGCAATGCGTACTCTCAAAATCGCCGTCCCACCATGGCTTGGATGAAATCGTCGAGGCTCCATCCGCCAAACTGAGCGTAGATCTCCTGGGTCAGCCAGCTCGTGAGCAGAATCGGTATCGCGATCCCACAGATTGCAAAGGAGACAACGGCCGCTTTCCGCAAGAAAAGACTCGCATCCGTTTCCAAAGTGACGCTGGTGGTCCCTAAACGGGCAAGATCGTCATCTTCGGTTGGTTGGTTGGACACCAACTCCGGCGGGGCCATTGGCTGGAAAGAATCGACATCAAGTTCTTCCATCAGCGGTGGATGTCGAGGCAATGTGGTCTGCAATACGAACTGATTTGAATCTCCGTGCATTGCGATTCCTGTTTCCAGGCAAACTGGATTTGTGAGCCGCCGCGCGGCTCTATCATGTAATAACCCGCTTGCGTCGCTGACCGCCAGGGAAATTCAGAAATTGCGTTGTCTCCAGATTGCGAGGGGTTTCGTGCCATTTGTCCAGTTCAGTTGGACGGCACATGCGGGTACAGGAAAGAGGATCGTGTCGCAGCCCGAGCGGGTGCATTGAGAATGGTGCCAGGCGGACTTTCGCGGCCGCGGCTGCGGTGGTTGGGTGATGCCAAGACCAACGGCTTGAACTTGGACGCCCGGGTGTGAAACCAGCAGGGAGCAGATCTCACCGCGTGGTCAACGCCGGCCACGGACCCGATCGGCGTATCGCAGGGTTCCGGTGGGCGAACCTGGTGGGTTACACCGAGGTTGACCGCGCGTTTTCGAAGGCGGTGATCTTGTCCTCGTGCTGCAGAGTTTGCGAGATCTGGTCCAACCCTTCCAGAAAACACTGTTTGCGAAAGGCATCGATCTGGAAACGGGCAGACCAGCCGGATTCGTCCGTCACCAATTGCTGGTCCAGATCGACTTTCAATCGATAGCCGGGTTGCCTGGCCGCTTGATCATGGATCCATTCCACTTCTTCGCTGGTCAGGACGACTGGCAGCAAGCCATTCTTGGAGCAGTTGTTGTAGAAGATATCAGCGAATGATTCGGCGACAACGCAACGGAAGCCGTAATCGGACAGGGCCCACACCGCGTGTTCTCGGCTTGAGCCGCTGCCGAAATTTTTTCGCGCCACCAAAATTGAAGCCTCGGCGACTTCCGGCTGATGTAACTCAAAATCGGGCCGGGGCTGGCCGTCCGCATCGAATCGCCAGTCGAAGAACAGGAATTGGCCGAAGCCCGTGCGCTCGATGCGTTTCAGGAACTGTTTGGGAATAATCTGATCGGTATCGACGTGGGAGCGATCCATGGTCACGACGATGCCGGTGTGGTTGTCAAAAGCGTCCATCAGTTCAACTTTCCATCAAAGACGATTGTGCCCATCCCGGATATCAACGAAATGCCCAGCGATGGCGGCCGCCGCTGCCATCGCTGGAGAGACAAGGTGGGTACGACCACCGCGACCCTGTCGGCCTTCAAAATTTCGATTGCTGGTGGACGCACAACGCTGGCCGGGGCTGAGAATATCTGGATTCATGCCCAGGCACATGCTGCAACCCGCTTCCCGCCAGGCAAATCCCGCTTCCTCGAAAATCCGATCGAGCCCTTCCTGTTCTGCCTGTCGTTTCACCTGTCCACTGCCAGGAACCACCATGGCGCCCACAGAGTCAGCCACTCGGCGACCCTTGACGATGCTGGCCGCTTCTCGCAGGTCGCCGATACGACTGTTCGTGCAGGAACCGATGAAGACACGATCGACCGCAATATCGGTCATGGCCATGCCCGGTTTCAGGTCCATGTATTCAATCGCACTTTGGGCGGACTGTCGTTCCGAATCGTCCTCAATATCGGCCGGGACAGGAACGCGACGGTCAACACCGGTAACTTGCCCCGGATTAGTGCCCCAGGTGATCTGCGGGGCAATGGTGGAGGCATCGAATGCCTGGACGCGATCAAATTCCGCGCCAGGATCGGATTTGTAATGGGACCACCGTTCAGCGGCGGCCTCAAAGTCTGCCGGTGCAAATTCCCGACCGCGGAGGTAATCAATGGTCGTCTGATCCGCCGCGATCATGCCAGCTCGCGCTCCGGCTTCGATCGACATGTTGCAGACGGTCATCCGTTGCTCCATGCTCATGGCGGTGATGGCCTCGCCGGTATACTCGAACACATAGCCCGTACCGCCGGAAGTGGAAACCTCACCGATCAGGTACAGAATCAGGTCTTTCGGCGTCACACCTTTCTTGAGTTGCCCGTCGATTCGCAATTCCCAGGTTTTAGGTCGGGTTTGCAGCAACGTCTGGGTCGCCAGCACATGCTCCACTTCGCTGGTTCCAATTCCGAAAGCCAACGCTCCAAAAGCACCATGCGTGGCCGTGTGGGAATCGCCACAGACGATGGTCATGCCAGGCTGCGTCAGTCCCAATTCCGGACCGATAACGTGAACGATTCCCTGTTTGGGGCTATCCAGATCGTAGAGGCGAACTCCGAACTCGCGGCAGTTGCTTCGGAGCGTTTCGATCTGTTGGCGGGAAATCGGATCGGCAATCGGCAGACTGCGATCGGTGGTGGGCACGTTGTGGTCCTGGGTCGCGACCGTTCGCTCCGGCCGGCGGACGGGACGGCCGGCGATTCGTAGCCCCTCAAATGCCTGCGGGCTGGTTACCTCATGGACCAGATGCAAATCAATGTACAGGATCGTTTGCTTGTCAGGTTCCGTGTAAACCACGTGCTCGTCCCACAGTTTTTCAAACAACGTCCTGGGTGCGGCGGCAAGCGTCATTTCTTCAATACCTGGAGGATTCTGGAGCACCAAGCGACACCAAATACTCTGGAATCATAAGTCAAAGCCACTGATTTTTGAAGCCGGGTCGTCGGACGATCGTGACAGATATACCGTCCTCAGCGAATGTTCCATCGCGAAAACGCTGCCGCGTTTCGACTTTGTGGAATTTCACATGATCGGCTTACCTGCCGGGTCCGCTTTGTGCTACGGTTACGTCTGACCGTTATTCGATTCCAGTCTTTTCCGGCGGAACCCATTCCGTTGCCATTGAAGTGCAGGACCTGATCAATATTGTCGTGCTGGCCGTCGTCCAGGGAATAGCCGAATTCCTGCCGATCAGTTCGTCAGGGCATCTGGTTGTCTTGAACGAATTGTTTGGTACCGGCAAAGGGAGTCTGGAACTGAATATCATTCTGCACCTGGGAACGCTGTTGGCGATCCTGGTCTTTTATCACCGTCGGATTCTGGATTTGTTGGGTTCCGATCGACGCGTGATTCCTTTGTTGATTGTGGGCACCTTGCCGGCGGCCGTGTTCGGAATTTTCATGAAGAAGAACTACGAAACTTTCCTCGAAAACGCTTTGGTCGCGGGATTGATGCTGCCCTTGACCGGCGTCATCCTGCTATTGTTGAGAAGGATTCCACGGGGCGAGGAGGATTATCAGCAGATCGGTTATGTCACGGCTATTCTGATTGGATGTGCCCAGGCGTTTGCCATCCTGCCCGGCATATCACGGAGCGGTGCGACGATTGTCGCGGGTGCGGCGTTGGGTTTAAAACGTCAATCCGCGGCCACTTTTTCGTTTCTACTGGCGATTCCGGCGATCGCGGGCGCGACGGTTCTGGAGCTGAAGGATATGTTTGATAATGGTGGCTCGGCCACAGCCCCCAGTCTGTTGCTGATCGGCGCCGTGGTGGCGTTCGTGGTCGGCCTGTTTTCGCTTAATTGGCTGGTCCGCTGGCTGGAACAGGGGCGGCTCCATTATTTCGCTTTTTGGGTCATTCCGTTGGGCATCGTGGTCGTCCTCTGGCAATTGTGGACGAATTCGGAGCCCGAAAGCCTGGTCTGGATTCTGTCTCAGCTGATCGAGGACTGGCGTGGCTGATCGAAATTTCTCGCTGCGATTCCATTCGCTCCTGTTAGTCCTGGCGGTCTTGTTGGATGTTCGATCGTGTTTTGCGGCAGCGGATGAGTTGTCGGCAACAAAGATCAATCTGGTCTTAATCTATATCGACGACCTTGGCTACGCCGATATCGGCCCCTTCGGGCAAACGGCGTTTCCGACGCCCAGCCTGGACCAGATGGCGGCGGAAGGGATGAAATTTACCGATTTCGTCAATTCCTCCGCGGTCTGCTCCGCCTCCCGGGCGGCATTGTTGACCGGCTGTTATCACCGGCGAGTGGGACTGGCCGGCGCCCTGGGCCCGGGTGCTCGACATGGTTTGCATCCGCGCGAAACGACCATTGCAGAATTGGCAAAACGGGAAGGCTATGCGACGGCCTGTTTCGGAAAGTGGCATCTCGGTCACCGGCAATCGTTTCTACCGCTGCAACATGGCTTTGACAGGTTTTATGGTCTGCCTTATTCCAACGACATGTGGCCCTTCCATCCGGACTATGTCGACTTGCCAGCTGGGGTGGCACGGCGAAAGCAGGGATATCCTGATCTGTCGCTGTACGATGGAAACGAGGTCGTTGACCCAGTGGTGACCGGGGAAGATCAGAAACAGCTGACCAGAGAGTATACAGATCGCGCGGTACGATTTATCGATGACCACCGCGATCGACCCTTCCTGTTGTATGTGCCTCATTCGATGGTCCATGTACCGCTATTTGTCTCCGGTGAATTTGCCGGCGCTAGCGGCGTTGGCTTGTTTGGCGACGCGGTGATGGAGATTGACTGGTCGGTCGGTCAAATTTTGCAGGCGGTGCGAAGGAATCAGCTGGCAGAGAATACGCTTGTGGTTTTCACGTCCGACAATGGCCCCTGGCTCAGTTACGGGAATCATGCAGGGGCTGCGACACCGTTAAGAGAGGGCAAGGGCACGATGTGGGAAGGTGGTTATCGGGTTCCCACGATCTTCTGGTGGCCCGGCCGTATCGGACCAGGCAGCAAGTGCGACGAATTGTGTTCCACAATGGATATTCTGCCGACGTTTGCCTCGATCATTAAGGCCAGTCCGCCGCCGCTGGAAATTGATGGGCATGATATTCAGCCTTTGATGTATGGCGTCGACCAGGCCTTATCGCCTCATCGCGAGTTCTACCTGTATTACGGGGGCGGCCAACTGCAGGGAGTTCGCGACCGCCGCTGGAAGCTGGTCTTTCCACATCAATACCGGACACTTGATGGCCGCGCCGGAGGCCGTGATGGCCGTCCGACCAGTTACGATTTCCACCGTAGCGGGCTGGAGTTGTACGATCTGAAAAACGATGTCTCGGAATCGCACGACGTGGCAGATCAGTATCCCGAGATTGTGGAACGACTGACCTCAGCAGCCGAGCGAGCTCGCCGCAATCTGGGCGACACCTTGACTAACCGGATCGGATCGGAAATTCGGCCTGCCATGCGTGTGTCCCCTTGATGGACCCCCTTGATGGACCAGGTCAACCATCAGCCAGGCATGTGAGTTATTCCGGATCGTCCGCGGCAACCGAAAACTCCATCCACAAAGGAAAGTGATCGGAGGAAACACCGGCCAATAACTTCCGAGCATGGACGTGAATGGAATCGGAGACGAACACATGATCGATCGGAATTCGCAGCAGCGGGTTGGCGGTGGGCCAGCTGCCGCCGTAGCCGAATCCTTTTCGACTGTCGCGCAACCCGGTAGCCTGCAACAGATCACCAATGAAAGGAGACCACGGTACGGCGTTGAAATCGGCCGCCAGCAACATCGGTTGGTTCCCGTCTTGAAGTCGCTCCTGCAGCAATTCGGTTGCCCGAGACAGTTGGGCGTTGCGAATTTGCATCTGTTCCGGAGTGACGGGTGAAAGGAAATGTCCGGCAGCCAAAGTCACGGTGCGGTCCGGTAATTCGATGTCGGTCAGGACGAACGGATATCCCTGTTCATACACGGATTCGACCTTTGTGTTGGAAAGCGGATATTTGCTGAAAACGGCAATGCCAAAACCATCCGTTCGCGGCTTCAGGATGGAGTAGAGATAGGCATTGGCGACCGTCTGCAGCGGTTCGACCCAGCTTTCTTCGTACTCAATCACGACCAGGATATCCGGGATCTGATCAGCAAGCAGCTGAACGGTCGATTCCTTATCTTCGCGGCCGGCCAATATATTATAAGACATCAGCGAATAAGGTACCGCGCCCGCCGGAGGTTGCTGGCCTGGCACCCAGGATACCACCAGCGGAGCCAACACGACGACGGCGGCGAGCAACTGGGCAAACCCCCAGATCCGCATTCGCGCAAGCAACGATACGAACGCGAGAAGCAACAGCAAAATGCTGATCTGCAAGCGGAAATTGTTAATCAACTCGGCAAAATAGAACTGTCGCCCAAGCATGGTCAACAAGGCTGTCAACAGAACGGCCGACGAGCATGCGATCAGCAGCCAACCGGCGACGGAGGGGCGGGGTCGTTGGATATTCGGTGGTTCCTGATTCATGACGGTTTTGCTTCCTTAACGGCTCTACAGGGTCCAGATACACCTGGGCCTGACGGGGACGTGGACAGGTTCGTGATGGTTCCGACGACATTGGTTTTTTGTCGGAGGCGACGTATCATCAGTAAATCAAAGCGGTAACGACGGGCCGTCCCGTAACCGTCGCGGCAGAAATGGCCAGTGGCTGTTGCATTCCAAGCGTGCCCCGGCAGTTTCGATTCGACGTCGGTTCGGCTGACCGTCGAATTGTAAAACAGTCACAGGGCGGATGCCACGGGCAGCAGGAGAGCTGAAAATGAAAAGCGTGCCTCCCACGAATCAGATCCAGCGGTGTTGTCTGGGACTGCTGTTGATTCCCGTTTTCCTGGGCGCTGGTGGCGAAGTTTCCAGGCAGATTCCGAGCGTTGGACTCAACGACGAGCGTACCATGGTGGATGAAGATTCCCATGATGGCGAATCTGGTTCTACTCCATTCGATCCTGATACGGCGTTTGAATTTCTCGAGCGAGTATGCCGTATCGGTCGACGCATCAGTGGAACCGAAGGCATGTTGAAACAGCAGCAATTACTGGAAGAGCATTTTTCCCGGGAAGGTGGCCAGGTTTACTACCAGAGTTTTTATGCCAACCATCCCGTCCAGGGGCAGCAGGTCGAGCTGAAGAATATGCTGGTCCGCTGGCATCCAAAACGAACGCAACGATTGTTGATCTGTTGCCATTACGATACGAGGCCGTTCCCCGATCGCGATCCGCATAATCCGCGAGGGCTGTTTATCGGGGCTAATGATGGTGGCAGTGGAGTTGCGCTGTTGTGTGAGCTTGGACGCCATATGACCGAACTGGAAGGCAAATACGGAGTCGACTTTGTATTTTTTGACGGCGAAGAATTTGTTTACGTCCATCGCCGCGATCCGATGTTCCTGGGTTCCACCCATTTTGCCAGGGAATACGCGGAAGGCCGGGTGCGGGCGAAGTACGTTTCCGGAGTACTGGTCGATATGGTTGCCGACAAACAGTTGCAAATCTATTATGAGGGCAACAGCCTGCGTAGGGCACCGCGCGTGACCCGCGATCTCTGGGATATTGCTGACCGATTGAAAATCAGGGAATTCGTACCTGAAAGGCGACACAGTATCCGCGATGATCACCTTCCCCTGATCCAGATTGCCCGCATACCGGTCTGCGACATCATCGATTTCGATTACCCGGTGGAGGGTAATGCCTATTGGCACACCGAACAGGATGTTGTTGCCAATTGTTCAGCCGATTCGTTGGGCAAGGTCGGCCGAGTGGTGCTGCAGTGGCTTCGCGAGATGCAGAGTCGTTAGTCTTTCCGGTTGGAACATCGTGTGTCGGAACTAATCTACAAGTCGGGAATCCTGTGGGCGATGATCAATGATCGCTCCCGCATGTCGCTGGTGGTGATCGGATTGATGGCGTTTGCCGGCGGTGTGCTGTTGATGATTCGGCACAAGCGGGAAATCGATGAAGCCTATCGCAACGGGACAGAAAAGCGGCAGCTGAAATTTGAACAACGGAAGTTTCGTCGACGATCCATCGCCAGCACCATGATCGCGTCGATGGGTGTCCTGATGACGTCCTTGGTCTGGGCCAGGGAACCGGCCGTCTTTGCCGGCCTCATTTCGGTGGTCCTGATCTTGTTGCTGGCCGTGATGTTTCTTGCGTTTCTGGATCTGATGCTGGTCAGTTTGCAGACGGTCAGTCAAAACGACGATACCGCCCGAAAACGGCTGGTTACGGAGTATCTGCGACAACGAGAGCGGCTGGCGAAGCAGCAGGAAAGCGACGACGGCGGGGACGAACCCGCGTCCGATCATTCACGTTGAATCAGGCGTCGAAGCAGACCGTTGATTCCCAGAGCCAGGGCGGCAATCACGGCCGCCAACACAAAAACGCGAGGGCGGGCTGCCACCAGAACCAGCATTCCCAGCAGGACCGTCAATGGAAACAGCGACAAGCGGAAATCTGACGACTGGATACCGGGTAACGCTAAAGCGACGACGCCCAGCATCAATCCGACTTTGACGAGAATCCCTGCCACGCTGCTATGCGGCTGGTCGCCGAACCACAGCAGGTACGCGGCAATGAACAAACAGACGGCGGCCGCCACGGCAATCAAGGTCCGCTGGCTGTACCAATGTCGATGGCGATTGGTTTTCAATTGCCCATGAATTGCGGTTTAAGTTGCTCCAGCAAGCGAAAGGCGTGACCGATTTCCTGTTTCTGCTTTTCCGGCTGCTGCGGGATTTCCCGTTCAATCGTCAACGGTCCCTCGTAACCAATTTCCGCCAGCGTTTTCAGAAATTCGGTGATGTTGACTTCGCCCTCGCCCAACGGAACCTCGATGCCCCATACTCGACCCGGGTCCGCCGACCACCTGGCGTCCTTGCAGTGTACGCTGCGAACGACGCCGCCCAGTTTTCGCAGTGCCTTGATCGGCTGACCTGTCCCATACAAGATCATGTTAGCCGGATCGAAGTTCACAAACAGGTTGTTGGCCCCGGTATCCTCGATGAATTGCAGCAGCGCTTCCGCCGTTTCCTGTCCTGTTTCCAGGTGAATGCTCTGATCGTTGCCCGCGGCATACTGGCACAGGTCCCGCGTTACGGCCACCAGTTCATGGTAATCGCTGTCCTGTGCGTCGTGCGGTATGAAACCCAGATGCAACGCGATGACATTGCATTCCAACAGGCGAGCAAAATCCGATACGTTCCGCATTTCACGCACCCGCAATTCGCGTGACTGGCGAGGGACCAATCCAACGGTTTCCGCCACGATCGGGATACTCTCGTAGCTTTCACCGTGAAAACCGCCGAAAACAGCGGTCAATTCAAGATTCAGGTCGCCTAATCTGCGCGTGAACGCCTTCGCCACGGCCGGCGTTTGCTGGTCACCATGGGGCGCGTGCAGCTGAATGGTTGGTATGCCCAGTTCCTTGACCACGTCCAGCTGGACACCAAATCCGGCATCAATACTGGTGAATGCGCCTACTGCCCACTTCTTCAAAACGTTGCTCCTGGTTGCCTCGGCTAAACCCCTAAAGCTAACGCATGCCCTTCCCCGACTCAATGGACAGGCCAAACAAAAACCACCGACGGCCGCGGCAGTCGGTGGGCGGATTCAGAGTGTTTATTGTTGCAAGGCAGGTCAGTTGACCGTGCCCACCTGATCTTCTTCCTCTTCCTGTTGAATGATGATTCGGGGCGTGACCATCATCATCAAGCTGGACGTTTCACGGCCGATACCAACATTCTTGAACAGACGGCTGACGTAGGGCACGTTGCTGAGAAACGGCACACCCCGCTCCAGCCTTTGTTCCGACTGTCTTTTGACTCCGCCAATCAGGATCGTTCCACCGTCGGGGACGCTGACCACGGTGCTGACCGTGGTAAAGCCAAGTGTCGGCAGCTGTACGGTAACACCTTGCGTGGTGGTTTCGACTTCGATGAAACCATCGTCTTCTTCGGGTTCCATGCCCAAGGCCGCATTGATCAGGTCATCGATGAAATTCTCATCGGTGGCACGTTGAGTCGTGGTACTGCCGTCAAAGGTGAAGGTATCGACATTGGTAATCTGACTGAAAAACGGCACCAGCGTCATGCGGACCGATTTGCGGTCGTGGGAAACCGTGCCTTGGACATTCAAGCTGGCGCCCTCCGGCAATAGCGTGATGATGGGCTGTTGGGCCACGGCAAAATCACCCACCACCGGCGTGACGCTGGTCACAAACGGGACCTGGGCTCCATCATTCACGGACGCGACCTGCCCATTGAACATGGTCACCGTCGGGGCCTGAGTGATGTTGGTTCGCGCATCTCCCGTTGCCGCGTTCAGCAGGAAGAAGACTTCGATGTCGCTCAAGATGGCAAAGCCAAAGCTGGCTGCGGAGCCTGGGTCGAAGCCGCCAAATAGCGGCGCCGAGGATACGAAACTACCCTGGCGAAAGGGGATGTCCAGATCCGGCGAAAATGCCGGTCCGGCCTGATCCGAGTTGGTCAGGCCGACGGTTGAGCTGGGGCTAACCTCTTCCGGGATGGCGTTCGGATCGAGTCCTGAGTTGTCATTGATGTTGAAGTCGAAGTCGACACCAATCCGTTCAAAGAAGGAATCCGCCAGCGAAACAAACCGGACTTCGACAACGATTTGCACATCATTGAGTTCACGCAGCTGCTTCAGCAGATCCTGAATCTGGTCCTGCACCGCTTGCGTCTGAGAGACAATCAAGCTGAGGTTGGGCACAAAGGCCTGGATGGTTCCATCCCCATTCGTGTCGTCCCAACCGTCCGGATCAATGGTGTTTCTGATCAGATTGATCAGGGGCTGGAAATCCGCCTGGGTGACACCACCGGGGGCATGGGGACCCGTACTCGTGTAGGTGGGGTTGCCCGTCTGGATAGGTCCACCGCCCAGAATGGGCCGAGTGCCGACGCCGGGCAGGCCGGGCAGCTGCTGAGCCAGGGCGCTGCCTGGAGCGACTGCGGCCGCGGATTGACCGGCCATCTGCATCGGTGAAATACTGCCCGCCGACTGGTTGGCCAGCGGAACCGCCATTCCGCCCTGGCTGATAAACCCATTGGAACCCACCTGCCCATTGGGCGAGAGGAAGTTCATGCTGAGCGAACTGGTGAAGTTCTGGATGGGCGTAACCAGGTCACCCACGTAGTAGGTTTGCGGTTTCACGTCTCGGCGCTGCGCGTCGCGACTGACCACTTTCACAACCTCGTCTTCCACAATGAACACCAGTCCAGAGGAACCGAGCATGATATTCAGGGCACTCTGAAGCGAAATGGGCTGTTGGATTGGAAAGTCGACCGGACGATTGGTGGAAATGCTTTCCGCGTTCAGCGAAACATCGTCAAAGATAATGTTGACTCCGGATTGTTCCGCAAGTTGCCTGATGGCGTCGGCAAGGGTTCCCTGGTAGTGTCCCTGAACCTGTTCGTTCTTCAAGGTATTCCAGATCTTGCGCTCGGCCTCGCTGCGGTACTGGCGGTTGGCCAGCCATTCCGATCGGCGGAGTCGATTTCGACTGTAGCGGTCGCTCTTGTCAAAGCCAAGTGGATCGGTTTCGCTGCGATCGTTGATGGTATCTTCGTCCACATCGGCCAGACGGTCAAAAAACGTGTCTCGTTTCCTGCCTTGAATATCTTCCATGGTGGCCAGATTGATGGCGATCGCGGCCTTCTCCTTCAACAGCGATACGATTTCGCTGTCGGGAGCCAGAGCTTCGGCCTGTCGTGCGACCATGCCAGCTTCCGCGTAGCGTTGCTGATCCATCAGGTCATTGAAGTCTTCTACCAGCTTCTGGATTTGGAGCTCCGCGTTATAGCGTTGTTCGCGGGATTCCGAGACGCTGGCCAGGCGGCTGGCGTTGTCCTCCTGCAATTGAATGTCGGACAGATTGCGGGCAATGTACTTCTGGAATTCCGTAATATCCCGATCGATGAATTTAAGGAGCGGGCGTTTGTTCGTTTCGGAGATTTCCGAGTCGACTATGCGACTGCGGATTTGCGTCAGCAATTCGATGGCGGAACGCGGATCGCGTTCGCGCATTCGTTCGGCCGCCGCCCGTTGGCTCAGGACTTCCGACTGCAATTTTCGAAACAGCTTTTCCTGATCGTCGGTCGCCAGACCCATGGTCGGAGCAGCGTTGTCCGGATTGCCGGCGTCGGTGTTGGCGTCGGTGGTATTGGCGTCGGTGATGGCGTCGGTGATGGCGTCGGCCGGAGGTTGAGGCAATGCCTGGAATTCACTGGAGGTCGAATGGTTGGCGGGTGGATCGACCAGTCCGTTCAATTGATCCTGCAGCGACTGTTCCGTGGCATCGTCCAATTGCGTTCGATACTGCCAGGCCATTTGCAGGTATTCGCGAGCTGCCTCGCGGTCGTTGGCGGCAAGCGCCTGAACGCCAGCCTGGTAAAGCTGATTGGCCTTGTTGGGAATCGGAGTGAATTCGGAGATTCGGGCGACCTCGGCATCCGCACCGGCATGGGCTACGCCGGCGACCTGAACATTTTTCGTGGTATCGGAATCCGGATCGTAGGCCGCCTGCACCACAACATCATCCGCGGTCGTGCTTTCAAAACTGGCGGCGATCACATCGCCTCCCGATTTCATTGCTTCCTGAATCTTGAGTTCCAGTTGCCAGGGTAAGACCTGGTTGGCTGGCAATTTGGTGTCTTCGACGCCCAGTGCCTTGGCTCGAGTGGTCAGCGAGCTGGCGAGGTCCAGTTTTCCCTGGTCAAAAGCGAGTTGCGCCTGCGACATCAAACGCAAGACCTCAGAAACGGGGTTGGAGGCGTCCAACGGATCGGCCGAGCCTGTACGGGCGGAGGCGATGGCGGCCAATACGCTGTCCGGTGAATTACTGCCGGCCGAAAAATCGACGGGGAACTTCCGGGCGTGATTGGCCAACAGTTGTGCGGTCTCGAAATCCTGGTATTCGAGCAAAGAGCGAGCTTGCTGTAGCAGGAAATCGGCTGCCTGGCGATTGTAATCGGCCTTCTTCTGGAATTGCGGATCGGCCAACTGTTTCTGCTTGGTAATCAATGCGCGTAGCAATGGCAGCGATTCGCCCCGGCGGCTGGATATCGGACCGGCCGATTCCAACGATTGTGCGATGGCTTCGGCGGCGGCGATATCACCTTGAGCGATGGCCCGCCGGGCACGCAGAAAGACCTGATCATGCGCCGCTAAATCGGCGAATAACTGCTTCTCATCGGATGGCTTACCTGTTGATTCGGCAGCCGCCTCATACGGTTCCGATGCGGTAACGATCTGCGCGAACGAGATCGTCGGCATCATGGCGATCGCAAGCGCAGCCAGAATACCGGTTGCGGTAAAACCGTGTTGAAGTCGTTCCTTGACTTTCACGAATTAATCTCCTCTAGTTGACGCTTGATCCAAGGGGTATCAGATCGACTGAACAACGGTTATCCGAAGCCTGTTTGAATTCCATTTCAGTTAGACCTCCTTTCGAACCGTCCTACGGCAGCCACGTTGATGCGCGTACAGCCTGCGCACCTCAACGCGAAAGTCCATAGACCGTGCACGCAATTTTTTTGGTGTGGGGTAATTAACGGCGCGGCAAAACGGTGTCAACGTCATTTGCAGGAATTTGTCAAATGAATTCCGTTTCGCTGGCATGATTGCCCGGCAGGTCGGCTGGACATACCCGCTGAGGTGGATTTCTCGGCAGATACCGAGAGAACCGAAGCTTAAGTCCCGAATGGAACGATGGCCAGCACTAGAGCATTTTCAGATCTCGATATCGTCTGGCAGCCATGGTCGGACAAATTCGATGCGTTGGCTGGTCGTACCGGTTATCAGCACCGCGGCATCTGGCGAATCGAATAACCGGCCTAGCGCGGTGATCGCATCCTGTTCTGAAAGCAATTCCTGCTGCAGAAACCCGATCACTTCGACCGCTGCCGGCAGCGGATTCGCAGGCTGGTCTTGGATCAACCGGCCCACACGCCGGCGGACATTTTCGCTGTTCAGAGCGTCCGGAAGTGGATCGGCCAGGAATTCCTTGTCAACCAGAGTGTCGAACGCACGTTCCATTTCCTCAGTCACGGGATCTTCGCCCTCTTCCAGGCTTTCCGCGACGTCCGTATCTTTCAAAGCCTTGCTATTAAACAGATTCTGATGGTTGTCTTGCTGAAGATCAATGATCCGCAAGCTGGTGGTATTGAATTGTGAGGGGGCACTGCGATTGGGACTGGATGATCGCCGCGATTTCGAGATCTTCACATTGAAGACGAACAGCGAATCCAGCTCCGCGGCCTTGGCGCGTTCAACCAGTTCCGCCTTGGAGCCAACACCTAGCAGCATCACGCCGGGAATGACCGAGCCGCTCATCCCATCTTCCGGTTTTTCCGCTGTGCTCCGACCCATGGCTCGATCGAGCACTGACGTATCCGTTCTGACGACGGGCTGGGCGCCGCCGTTACCCTGTCCGCGACCGCCGTTGCCACCATCCGGCCCAAGATTCAAGGAGCCGATTTGAGCCGCATTACCGGGTGCGTTGGGCCGCCCTCTACGACCGCCGACGGCAGCTGCTGCATTCGCCTTGTCACTTTCATCTTCGTCTTCTGGCAGTGCCGCTTCCATCACGTCGTTCAGAATTTTCCCGTAATGCGGCCGGTCCTGATCGGTTCTTCGCTGATCGAGGAAACTGATCAGCCGCTCACCAAAATCGCCCGTGTAGTACATCAGGAAGCCATCGGGTCGGGAAGTATCGACATTCTTATAGGCGCGGGCTCCCCGCGATCCACCCGCGGAACCTCCACCTCCGGTGCCAGCAAATCCCAAGCCTCCGCGTCCGCCGGGGCCGCGTGGTGCCCTGCTCCCTCCGCCCGATACATTTTCATTCTCGTCGCCAGGATCCCCGATGACGGGATGCCGCCCCTCGAAATCGCGAGGCTGCTTGTAGATAACGCCGACACCCCAACGGAAGAACAGCCGGGGTTCTTTCAGGCCGGCAAACCAGTTCAGCGGGTATTCTTCTCGACATTGGTCGGAAACAAGGTAATTGGCGTACAACAATTTAACGGCGTCCGCCTCGCGCTGCTGTTCGAATAGCAGTCTCGCCTGGGGCAACAATGAGATTTTCCTGGCTACCGAAACCGGCTGGGATGCGGTGGCACTCGCAGTCGTTCCAGAACCAACCTGCTGGCCTTCAAAAAAATTATCGCCCAGGTCAAATGGATCGCTATCGCTGTCGACTTGCGTCACGGCCAGATTGGCCGCTTGACCATCTTCGGCAGGAGTAAAATCGGGAAAAAGAGCTCCGCCGAATCGACTGCTCGAGTCGCCCATGCCCATGTCTGGGAACAGGCCATTATTCGAGGCCACGGTCCGGGAAGGTGCATTTTCAGAAGGAGTCGAGCCAGACCGGTCGGCCGTCTTCGCTTCCTCTGCCATGGTGCCCGGGCGAACTTGGGATTCCCGCAAATCTGGCTCAGCGTCGGTGCTAAGCAGTCCCGGTCTCTTGGTGGTCGACTGATTGTCGCTGCTGGCGTTTGTGTTGCTGGCGTTTTCAGAATCTCCACTGCAACCAGCAAGGAGAAAGGCGGTCAGCAGTAGAAGGGTGGCTGTCTTATGGTTCATAACAAAATTCGTCGAGAACGATCGTTGGATCAAGTTCAGGAAATATCAACAGATTTTCGTGATTATCTGACGACATCCACTGTCATTCGCCTGCCCCTCCTTCGTACCGACATTGTATGATCAACGGGGTGACCGTTCCAGCCAATTCATGTTGGGCCGGACTGAAATCCCATAGAATCCAATTCCAACACCAAATTGCCGCTGCTGGGGCACGACTTGCGACTCGCGTGAGCCGTCTAATTGGAAGCCGCCGGCGGATTTGTTTCCGGAGATTCGTTGGCCCGTTTTTCATATGTACCCATATCACACCCAGCCACAATGGTAAGAATGAAAGTCAAGATCGCGATGGAGATCAGGTTTTGAATCGACAACAGCCTTCTCCGCGAAGGCGCAGTCCGGAACGGTTGCATGGGACTTCTCCATAAAGTCATTTTCTCGAGACCAATCATGGGTCAATTGAAACCCTTTAATTTAGCTCTTTTAACTCCACTTGATAGCTGACTTCACGTGCAGGACCTTGAATCCAAACTTGATGATCATGCGCCGTCGGAAAATCCCGATCTCGGCCAAGAGCTGACACTGGATGCTCCACCATCGTGGCGGAGCTCGCACCTCTCTGGGTGGTATCCGCGCTGGCATGGCTGGTTCTGGTGTTGTCGCTGGTGGCGGCGGGAGTCTGGTTTGCGATCCACGAAGCGCAAAAGATACCGGCTTTCTACGGTGAGTTATTGGCCACCGACATGGCCAGTGCGGAGGAGCAAGGAAAACAATTCGAACGCAATCTGGTCCGACTGCAGAATTCCGCCCGCCTCAATCGACCGTGGAAGGTGGAAATAACTCAGGATCAGGTCAACGGTTGGTTTGCGTCTGACATGCGCGAAAAGTTTCCGGATTCGGTTCCCCGTGAAATCGTTGATCCGCGAATTGTTTTTGATCAGCAAGAGACGAAATTGGCCTTCCAGTATCAGGGCAGTGGACTTTTTGGTGTCGTCGTGATTCGAGGAAACGTTTTTTGTACGGAACAGCCAAACGAAATTGCTTTCGAAGTTAAAGATGTGCGCGCCGGCATAGTACCTTTGCCGGTTGGCCCCTGGATCGAAAAGGTGGCCAGCAGCATTCGTGACGCAGGGATCCCGCTATATTGGTCGAGTGCGGGCGATTCCCCGATTGGCGTTTTTACGATCCCCGACAATCTTTCCCGGCGTGGCGATAATCGCCATGTCGTGATTCAGGCGATCGATTTACTACCCGGTAAACTCGTGATCGCTGGAACTACCGAGCCGACCTTGGCGGAAACGACCCGGGAAGAGGGGGCCCCGGAAGGGGGCCGTGCCGCTCCGTCCGATTGGCCGCAGCCGGCGGCTGAAACACCGCCCGTTGCTCCAACCAATGGGGACCGTCCTCAGCCGGCCGGATTGCCACAATCGGGCATGAAATAGAAATCGAATCGCTGATCTTGCCGCTTGTTGCAATCGACCTTCCAGATTTCCTTGCCCGTGATCATGCGGATCTGCCAGTGGTCGGAATTCTTGCCCGACAGCCACACAAATGTTCCAGCGGCCACGCGATAAACCTGACCGCGGCCGCCCGAGATTTCTCCTTCGAACCGCAAGTATTTGATATCGTGATCAGGCAGTTGTGAGCCCCGGATCGTGTGGCCAATTTGCGGGCGTCGGTCCAGGGCCCACGTCAACAGTTGTTCTCCATCCTGCAGCATCAGATCCCAATGCTTTGCCCGCCCGGCCAGCGGCGGCATGTCATGAAACAGGATTACAAATTCCAGCATTGAAGGACTCACGTTGGACGGCGATGATGAAATCATGCTGAAAAGGGCTTGAGCCCTGACGAATCGGCACGAGAATATGCGGTTGGAATCGAACCATGGTCGCAAAGCAATGATAACGGCAACCCCGCGACGATCGAGTGGCAGTAAAATCAGGCCGATTCAGATTGGTGATGTAACCGTGGATCCGCCGGTGCTGCAGGCGCCGATGGCCGGTTTTACCAACTATGCATTTCGACAGATTGTTCGGGAGTACGGAGGCGCCGGATTGCAGGCCACGGAAATGGTCCATGCTCGCGGCTTCGCCTGGCTGGATGAGCATGGGGCCGAACATCCCGACCGTCTGTGGGGCGTTCGAGACGAACCTCGGCCGTTGGCGGTGCAGATCTGGGACAACCAGCCGGACGTGATGGCCCGAGTCGGGCGCCGACTGGTCGATGAATATGGTGTCAGCATCGTCGACATCAATTTTGGCTGTCCGGTTCGTCAAGTTACCGAAAAGGCGAAAAGTGGTAGCTATCTGCTGAAATTTCCGGATCGGATGGGCCGCATTATCGAACAGGTGGTTCAGGCCTGCGCACCGACGCCGGTGACTGCCAAGATTCGGCTTGGCTGTACCCGAGACCAGGTGAACGCTATCGACGTGGCGCAGGTCGTCGAAGGGGCGGGTGCCAGGGCGCTGACGGTGCACGGTCGAACCGCTCAGGACATGTTCCGTGGGCACAGCAACTGGGAACAGATTTCGGCGATCAAGCCCTATCTGAAGAAAATCCCCTTGATCGGCAACGGGGATCTTGATTCGGCATCCAGGGTGATCGACGTCTTCCGGGAATACGATGTCGATGCCGTGATGATCGCACGCGCCTGCCTGGGTCGACCCTGGCTGTTTTCCCAGGTAGCCGCGGCCTTGTCGGGGCGGCCGATTCCCGCGGATCCTTCCCTCTGCGAACAGAGGTCATGTATGTTGCGACACTTCGGCCTGCTGGTGAAACGGTTTGGCGAAAACAAGGCGACGCAACTGATGCGAAAATACGCCTGCTGTTATGCTCAGGGACGATTCGGGGCCAGGACCTTTCGAACCCATGTTGCCAAAGTCGATTCGGCAGTGGAGTTCCATCGGGTGGTGGAGGAACATTTTCCTCGCGACCGGCAGAATGCAGACTGAATGGCGGCCACGACCAGGATACGGTCAACGCTTTTTCAATTCGGTCGTCGAATCGTCGTTCAAGTTGATTGTCTCAGCGACCCGCGCTGCCAGATCGCGTTCACCTGTTTGGGACATCACCTCGGTTCGCACCGAACCATCGTGAAACGGGCCAAGGCCCATTACGCTCCAACGACTGTCGTCGGCCCGCGCCAATGAAGTAACGCCATCCTGCAGCAATTGACCGTCTGAAGTTGAATAGGCCACGACGCCAAGCTTGGCTGTACCGAATTGGCTCGTTTTTTCGTACATTCTGACCTCTGGCAATTCCACCGGAAGCCCGGGAACCGTCAAACCGGGCATCCCGACAAAACTCGAATTGTTGTCGGTGCCGATTGCGCCGGAACAAACCTCGACGGTAATCTCGGAATCCTCTTTCTTGTCAACCAGTCGCGCACCACGACCCAGCAGTTTTTGTCGCAATTGAGCGACAACATACCCTTTGTCAACCGATTCCAGGTATTTTTCTTCGATGAAAACTTTACGGCCCTGTACATGAGGGAGTGCTGCCTTTGCCAGGGTTTGGTCGACCGCATTGGAAATCAGCAGCTGTTCGGTTGCCGTTCGCGATGTATCGCTGGTACGCGTTGTCGTACATCCACACAGGATGACCAGAATCAGGCTAAGGGTGCCCGTTTGATATCCGAACTTCAAGAATGATCTCCCAACAGGAACAGCGACTGACCATCAGATTGCGACCGCGTTAGGCGGTGACTTCAACGGCGGGGACGTACCTCGCCTGCACGGTGCGGATGTACACCATGGACCGCGAACCGGCAAGCCAAATCCGGGAATCGGTGTGCTAGCTGTCGTCAGTCAGCCATTCAGTAGTTCGTTAATCGGATTCAAATAGAACTTCTGCACCATCGTGATCACGACCGTGCCAATCACCACCGCCACCAATAGAAACGTGCAAACGAAACCGACCGTACCGAGAATCTTCAGGTTGTTCTCGGCGGTGGTTTGCAAATCGCGGGAGGCCCGATCCATCGATTCGGCAAGTTGTCCCGACAGTTCGCCGTTTTCCATGTAGATCAGAAAATCGACCGGAAACGCATCAGTTCTCTTAAACGACTCGGCGAAGCTACCGCCTCGTTCAATCGAATCGCAAACGGGACCTTCCAACTGCGTATAGAAGTAATTCTGCGTGGCGTGAAGAGACAGTCGGGCGGTGTCGACGGCGGCCATGCCGGCGTTTTCCGCAATCGACATCGTCCACGCCAGTCGCGACAACGCCAAAGCCTCAATGGTCCTGCCCAGCAACGGGAGCTTGCGGGCGAATCGCATTGGCCAGGTACCAAACCAGCCATGCCGTATTCCAACAACAAGCATTGTGATCGTGAAGGCCAGCGTCGCAATGCAGGCGACATAGAACAGAAAATTGGCCCACGCCGTACCCATGCCGAACCAGTTCGCCGCCTCGTCCCCGGCCAACATCCCCAACACCAGGATCAAGACGCCGATCACGAACAAGGCGAACATCAATTCAAACAGTGGCCAGGCAATGCTGATCAGAAAACTGTTGCGGAACTTCACCAGACTTTCGTAGTGCGAAGCCAGGCGATCAAAAGATTCCTCCAGCCGCCCCCCATGTTCGCCCGCGCGAACGGTCGCAACGGCCAGTTCCGGAAAGAATGTTCCGGCCGAGCGCATGGCATCGGCCAACGAGTTGCCGGCCGAGATCTGCTGCAACACCTCGCGAGATTTCAATCGGTAGGCTGTCGTGCCCGATTCTGCTTCTCGGGCATACAGTGTCTTCAAATCGATTCCGGCGGCGTATCCCGTTGCCAGGCGGCGAAACAAGCGAGCCATTTGAGCGAGAGAGATATTTGCCATTGCCAGTGCCGGTTCAATTCGGTGAATGCGGAATTTTAACCCTACATTCTCCTGAGAACATCGGGCAGCCGTCTATTAAACCTCGGTAAATGCACTGAGATTCGCCTCTTTAGGCATTTCATGCGAATCGGGCTGACCAGTGCGCCAGAATCTGGATGATCGACGGCAAATCGGTTTATAATGAGGTCGTAGGATTCGCTCGTTCCTGTCGCGGGGTCGACCGATTCGCTGGCCCACATGGCCAAAGAGACTCTTGGGCTGATGTTCGTTCGTAGGTTGGGAGAAAATACCTTGAACAAATTGGAACTGCGGATCGTGCTGTTCGTGATTTCGGCGGTTTTCGTCTCCGATACCTTGGTTCAGGGGCAGCCGTGGCGTACCCGAGTCGGTTGGACGGCTTTGAACAACGAATTGGGTACGTCTTTGGAGAATGGAGCCGGCGTGGATGTATCCCAGGTCGAAGCGCCGGTCGGTGGTGGCGGGTATCGACCGAACCCGGGCAATGCGGCATTTCTGAATCCGAACAAGAATTTCATTATTGCTTCGCCCCCCAACACCAACAACTCAGGTCACGCGACTACGGTCGGCCGGACATTTTATGGCAACTCGATCAGTATGGCTGGCGGCGTGATCGATGTGACGGTTTACGAAGTCAATAATTGGGTGAATGTCGTCACGGGGCTTTCGGGCAGCCAGAACCCCCAGCCGCAACCCTTTGCCGTGCAGAATCACAGCTGGATCGGTGACGCGCCGGATTCGCAATCGGCCAATATTCTGCAACGGGTGGATTACATGGTCAACGAAAACGATTTCACATTGGTGGCCGGAACAAACAATAGCGGAACCACGCCCGATCTGATGGTGCATGGCTTCAATTCCCTTTCGGTCGGGAAGACGAATGGCAACCATGCGACCGGCTTGACCCGTTTCTACGTCCCCGGCCGGGTCAAACCCGAAATTGTGGCACCTTCGCATTCCAGTACCAATGACAATGCGGGAACCAGTTTTCGAGCGCCGATGGTGGCGGCCACGGCGGCTATCCTGCGGCAGGCGGCGGTGGGCACGAACGCAGATAACAATCAAGCGATCAAGGCCATGATTCTGGCGGGGGCCACCAAGGTCGAATTCGAGGATTGGCAACAGTCCTCCACCGTGCCACTGGATACGACATTCGGTGTTGGTGAGTTGAACACGTATAATAGCTACAAGATTTTACAGGCGGGTGAAACCGATGGCGAACCATCCACGCCATCAGTACCGGCGGGTCTTCTTGGATGGGATTACGGCACAATCCTGCCCGGTCAACCGTTGAACTATCTGATTGAACTGCCCGAACGCGTTGATCATCTGTCGATTGCGCTGACCTGGAATGTTCAAGTCACCGACGCCAATTCCTCGCCCAGCATTTTCCTGCCTTCCTACGATCTGCCCGATCTCGATCTGATTGCTGTAGGAAACGGTCAAGTTCGCACGAGCGAGAGTAATAATCACAATATTGAGCATGTCTATGCTCGTAATGTGCCGGCCGGGATCTACACCGTGGTCGTCTTACCCGATTCGTCTTTGCCCGTAGATTTTGGCATTGCCTGGCGAGCGGCGGCAATTACCGAAGCCGGCTTGGAGCAGTTTGACGTCGTGACCGGCACCAATCCCGTTGGTTCACTTTCGGAGTTGTCCGAAAGCGACGATGTCTATTACCAGTTGAGTGTGGCCAAAGTTGCCCCTCCCGATGACGCCATGGTGATGGAATTCGAAACGACGTGCCCCGTGGATATGCCAAATTCAATTCAGTTTGAACTGGAAGCGAACGTGAATACGCCCAATGTCGAGCAGAAAATCGAGCTGTACAATTTCGCCAAACAGCAATACGAATCGTTCGACGTCTCTTCATCGACCTACACGGATTCGATTTTCAAGGGCTACATGCAGGGTGAGCCCTTTGAATTTACGGATCTGTCGAAAGGTACCGTTCGAGCGAGAGTTTCGTGGAAACAGACTGGCCCGGTCTTCGTTTATCCGTGGACCGCACGGATTGACAAGGCGGCCTGGAATATTTCCCAGTAATTTCATTTTCCGATCCCCCTGCCTCAGCTTAGTCGACATTGACCGTGGGCCGTAGGTTTTCGGTCACGGCAAACTATGGAGTCCACCGGGGCAACAGTACTTTGGCCGGCGGTCATGACGCGGAGTCCGGCATTTGACGAACCCCGCTGGCGGGATATTATTTTCAGGGCGGAGTTCCTGGGAGGTATGAGTTTGGCTAATTTGATCTGGACCAGCCGTTTGATCGTGATTGCGGCGGTGGTTTTTCCGATCGGAGTTTGTAGTGCCACCGAGGAGGCCACTCTTTTCTTCCGTTCAGGCAGCCAGATGCAGGGCGAAATCCTGTCGGAAAAGGAAGAAAACGGTCGGACGTTCGTCGTCTTTCGTACACGCAGTGGCAGTATCCTGAAACTGGATAAGGTCAAACTGGTTCAACGAATCGTTCCGGTAGGGCCGGAATACCGGGAGTACGAACAGGAGTTGGGCCGCATACAACAGACGCCGGCGGCGCATTGGAAGATGTACGATTGGTGTCGAGAAAGCAGTCGGCGGTCGAAATTCAAGCGTGAAATGCAATTTCACCTGAAACGAATTGTCGAGCTCGATCCCACGGATGCCAAGGCGTGGCAGCTGTTGGGCTATATCGACGTGGGTGGTCAGTGGCTGCCCGAAGAACAGCATTACGATTCCATCGGGTATGTAAAGTCGCGAGGTCAGTGGGTGCCCGCGGTTCAGGTTGATGTGGATCAGCAGCAGGCCTTGCAGGAAGAACAGTACAATTCCCGCAAGACGGCCTTGTCCAAATGGAGAAAACATACGCTTCCCGATGAGCCCCTGGATGTGGTGCGTAAGGAGTTGTACCGGATCGTCGACCCGATGTCGGTGGTGTTTCTGGCGGAAAACTACCTGCGTCAAGAGAGCGAACCGAAGCTGAGAATGCTATACGTCGAAGCCGTTGGGCGGGTGGAAAGTCATGCGGCCCGGCAGATCCTGGTCGATACGGTGATGAATGATCCCGATCGTGATGTGTCGGAATTGGCGATGTCGATGCTCGAACAGGCGCACTACGACCCGGATGCCGTTGCGCGTTCGTTTGCCATTTTCCTCGACAATCAGAAGACGCGTGTCTCCAATCGAGTTGTCAATCGCGCGGCTCGAAAACTGGCGCGACTGAATCGCAACTCGGCAATCGTGCCCTTAATCGGTGCCCTTCGAACGACACATACCATCGCCACCGGGAAGGATCCAGGGCGGATTACGACCGGTTTTGATAGCACCGGAGGGGTCGGTCTGTCGACCGGCGGACCCAAGACCGTGCAGAGAACCTTTTCCAACCACGACGTACTGGAAGCCCTGGAGCGAATCACTGGCCAGAGTTTTGGTTTTGATGAGCAAATGTGGAAGGAGTGGTTTGTTTCGCAGCATACGACGCTTGGCTACGATCTGCGTCGCGACCTGGACCGCTGAGCCAGCCGGACCTCGCGGTCGTCGCCCGTTTCAATGCGATCGTCGTTTCCACCTTGCCGCCACGGCGATAACTCGGACAATAGTCGCCTTTAATCGACCTGCCATTCCTGTACCACTGCAGCATGAGTAACAACGTCTACGCCGGCGTCGATGTTGGCGGAACCAATATCAAGATCGGTTTGCTTGATGACCAAGGAAACGTACTGGCGCGATGTTCCTTTGCAACCCGTCAGGAACGCGGAGCCGAAGCCGCTTTGCAACAGGTTACTCAGGCGGTGGGTGATTTGTTGCGGGATTCCGATTTGGATCCCGATGGACTGCTGGCAGTTGGACTGGTAGTTCCCGGCCCTCTCGACATCCCGGCGGGCAGGGTGTTGACGCCTTTCAACCTGCCAGGCTGGGGCGATTTCAATGTTCGTGATCGACTGGCTGAGCTGACAGGTCGGCCAGTCATGTTCGCCAACGATGCGGGAGCAGCTGCCTACGGCGAGTATTGGATTGGCGGAGGGCAACCGTATGACAGCCTGGTTCTGATCACGCTGGGCACGGGTATCGGAGGCGGCATCATTGTCGACGGCCGATCGATTGTTGGGTCGCATAGTATGGGGGCCGAAATCGGCCACATCATGGTCGATATCGGCGCGAACGCCCGGCGTTGTTCCTGTGGCAGAACAGGGCACCTGGAAGCCTACGCCAGTGCCAGCGGACTGATTGCTCGCGCGAACGAACGGCTCCAGGCGGGCGGAACGAGCCGTCTTCTGGATCGCGCCACGTCAACGGGACGATTGACCGGATTGACGATTGCCCAGGCAGCGTCGGATGGCGATCCGTTGGCCCTGGAGCTGGTGGACGAGACCGCCCGTTACCTGGGAATCGGGATCGCGTCGGTAGCCCAGATCATCGATCCCCAGGCGGTTTTGCTGGGTGGGGCGATGAATTTCGGCGGCAATGCCAGCCCCCTGGGATGCCGGTTCCTGGAACAAATACAGTCAGAATGCCGCAATTGCTCTTTGCCGACCATTGGGCAGCAGCTGACAATTCAATATGCCATGTTAGGCTCCGACGCCGGCTTCGTAGGTGCTGCGGGAATGGCCAGAACCGAGTTCAACTGCACCGCTTCCCCATCCAACCTTCGCACCGCCGCACCGGAACATCCATGACAGTAATCGACAACCAACATATCCGCAACTTCTGCATCATTGCGCACATCGATCATGGCAAGAGTACGCTTGCTGATCGCCTGCTGGAATACACCGGGACGGTTTCCAAGCGTGAGATGCAGGACCAGCTGCTGGATGACATGGAACTGGAACGCGCTCGCGGTATTACCATCAAGGCCCGGGCGGTGGCGATGTCCATCACCTATCAAGGCAGGGTCTACGAATTGAATCTGATCGACACACCGGGACATGTCGACTTTCAATATGAGGTTTCCCGTTCGCTGAATTGTTGCGAGGGGGCGTTGTTGCTGGCCGATGCCTTTCAGGGCGTAGAGGCTCAGACGGTGGCGACGGCCTACGCGGCCATCGAACATGATCTGGAGATCATCCCGGTGATCAACAAGATCGATCTGCAACATCAACGCGCGGAGGAGGTGGCTCACGAGATGGAGCAGACGATCGGTGTCGACCGGGAGAGCATTGTCAAAGTCAGTGCCAAGACCGGGATGAATATCGATCATCTGATCGAAGCCATCATCAGCCGCATCCCGCCGCCGCAAGGAGATCCCCAAGTACCACTGCAAGCGATGGTATTTGATTCGCATTACGATGAATTCCGTGGCGCTGTGTCCTATGTGCGTGTCATGAACGGGACAATCAGCAAAGGCCAACGCATTCGCTTTCTTCACACTGGCTCGGAATTTGAAGTTCTGGAACTGGGGCAGTTTCGACCAAAACGATTTCCCCGGGAACGGCTGTATGCCGGACAGGTCGGTTACCTGATCTGCAACATCAAATCGCTGGACGAAGTCAAGATCGGGGACACGGTCAGCATACCTGGTGCCAAGGCGGCGGCTCCATTGGCAGGATACCAGGAACCTCGCCGTATGGTCTATTGTGGACTATATCCTTCCGATGGCCAGGATTTTTCGGAGTTGAGGGATGCCTTGACGAAGCTGTCCATCAATGATCCCAGCTTTGAATTTGCGCCGGAATCCAGCGACGCACTGGGGTTCGGTTTCCGTTGCGGTTTTCTGGGACTGTTGCACATGGAAATCGTGCAACAGCGGCTGGAACAGGAATCGGATATCGATCTTGTCCAAACAGCGCCTAACGTGACGTATGAGATCCTGACGCGAACCGGCGAGATTCTGGAAATACATCGTCCGCAGGAAGTACCCGACGCGGGTGACATAGAAGAATTCCGCCAGCCGATTGTGCGCGTCAATCTGATGCAACCGGAACAGTATGTTGGTCCCGTAATGCAGCTTTGTCAGGAACGACGGGGTATCCACAAACACACCGAGTATGTTTCGTCGTCCCGCGTCATGTTGACTTACGAATTACCGCTGGGCGAAGTGATTTACGATATGCATGATCGACTGAAGAGTCTGACCCGCGGCTACGGTACGATGGACTATGAGTTGGTCGGGTATTTTACGGCCGATCTGGTCCGTGTCGACATTCTGGTTAATGGCAAACGGGTAGATGCGCTCAGTATCATCTGCAATCGAGGCGATTCGGATCGCCGCGGCCGGGCCGTCGTAAAAAAACTGAAAGAGGAAATCGACCGGCACATGTTCGAAGTCGCGGTTCAGGCCGCGATTGGCAATCGCGTGATTGCGCGGGAGACCGTGAAAGCCATGCGGAAAAACGTGACGGCCAAATGTTATGGAGGGGACATCAGTCGAAAACGCAAACTGTGGCAGAAACAGAAGGAAGGCAAGAAGCGGATGAAGTCGATCGGCTCGGTCGACATTCCACAGAAGGCGTTCATGGCCGTGTTACAAACTGGCGAGGAAAAAAGAGGCTAAATGCCCACTCAGGCAGCATTTCAGTCGGAAATGGTGCGGACTACTGCGGCCAGTGCTGTTGCCGCACAGCAGATCGGCTATGCTGCCAGTTGTGAATTGACAATAACGTAGCGTGTCGCTAGAGGTCTCCGATGTCTTTTGTTCCCCTGGTGAGTGTACTCTTGGTGTTCTGGTCAACGACGGCCCCGGACGATCTGGAATCGCTGGCCGAGCAAGCGCGCTCGCAGGACAAGTATGAACGCATCGATGCTCTTCTGCAGGTCGGAAAGATGATTCCCGATTTGCAGGATGAACAGCAGCTCGATACGGCCTACCAGGTGCTGATCGATGCGGTCGCGGATCGTGCGGATCTGGTCAATACGGCAGCCCGAATGCGGTTGGCTGAATTGGGTGACGGTGCCGTTCCCTATCTGAAACCGTACGTTCAGTCGGACAAAATGATGGAATTCGTCAAGGCTTGCGAGGCCATCAAGTCGATTGGACCGGGTGCCAGGATCTGGTTGCCGGACTTGCAAAAGCAGCTTGGGCGTGACGAACGAACCTACAAGTTGGCAGCTCTGCATGCGCTGGGGGCACTGGACGGCAAGGACTTGCTGCCGGTTCTGGACCCGACGATTGAGTGCCTGGAATCAAAAGACTTCAATGTTCAACTTTCGGCCTGCCGCGTGCTCAGCAAGCTGGGTCCGAAAGCGAAAAAGGCCGGTCCCCGACTCGTCAGGCTGTTGGAGGAGGGTATTGCGTCTTCCAGAAGCTGGGCTTCGATCGCATTGGGCGCCATCGGTCCGCACGAAGACTACGATGTGATGGAATTGCTGGTGGAACGTCTGGATCGGTTTTATTTGGTCGATCGAGAACGGGCTTTGATCGGTTTGGCGGAACTGGGGCCGTTCGCGGCCGACGCCTTGCCTCGCATTGAGGCCTTGATGGCGGACCGGACGAAAAGCGTTCAGCATACGGCGGCCCGCGCCCATTGGAAGATTTCGGGCGATCCGGGGCCAGCGGTGAAATGTCTGATTGATCTGGTGCCGACCATGGAATTTGGAACGGCAGCAATGGATGTGATCGGTGAAATCGGACCGCCTGCCAAAGCTGCCGTACCAGCCTTGATTCAACAATTGAAATCTGTGGAAGCGGCTAATCGGGAAGCCGCTGTTTACGCCTTGGCAGCGATTGGACCAGACGCCGTAGCGGCGCTTAAGCCGTTACGGAAGGCGAAACGCGACAAGGATAGCCTGATCAGTGCGGCAGCCGCGCTGGCCATCGAAAAGATCTCGGCGACCAAGTAGTTTCGTCCGAGAGCGAAGAACTGCCAAATTCGACGGTCAGTGGCGCTGGCAAGCACATGTTCAGAATTCATGTTCATGGTACCAGCCCAATGCAACAGCAACGGCCTACCGACAGATCCAATTGAAGGATGTACTTGCTTGCGCGGCGAGCTTGTATGTTCGTGCAAAACACTTTTGGAGATGATCTGGAAGTCCAAAGGAAAATCCGGAACGCGTGCGGTCATTGACGCGTGTCGACCACTTATCACTTTCCTCGTTCGCCTGTTTCAGGAACAGACAGTTGCCGTGAGCGATCAGCTGCGGCCATGACAGCCGCCATGACCGTACTGGAAAAAGCGTTCTTCTCCAATTCCGCCAGACCATGAATCGTCGTGCCTCCCGGGCTGGCCACCCGGTCCCGCAAAACCGCCGGGTGTTCACCCGTCGATTCCAGCATGCCAACGGAGCCGCTCACCGTGCGCAAGGCCAGCAATTCGGCAACTTGCCGCGGAAGTCCGGCCAGCACACCGGCGTCGGCCAACGCTTCCACGAATTTGTAAACGAACGCGGGACCGGATCCAGACAGTCCCGTGACCGCATCCATCTGGTTTTCATTGACAAGAATGACCTCACCAACCAGCTCGAGCAGTTGCGTCACAGCGTCGATTTTTTTCGGTTCGATGGCGCTGGTGGCCGCACAGGCGATCACGCCCTCACCAATCAAACAGGGCGTATTCGGCATGGATCTGATGATCTGATCAGTGCGCAACAGGTTTTGAAGACTCTCAAGCGTAAGCCCGGCAATCACGGAAACGAAAATGGCTTTACTGTTTGCCGCCTGCTCCAGGCCACTTAACGCCAGCTCGGCCAGCTGCGGCTTTACTGCCAGAATGACGTAGTCGGCGGTTTGAGCAACGTCCACGTTGTCGCGACAGCTTCGAAATCGAGCCTGTTTCAGATCCAATGCTTTTTCAAAACTACCCAGCGCCAGCTGATCCGGATCGTAGGCGAGAAATTCACCCACGACGCCACCTCTTGAAATCCCTGTCGCCAATGCCGTCGCCATCTGTCCGGCGCCGATGAATCCCAGCTTCATTGTTTTCCCCAACCGTTTAATGCTTTTCACCATTTTGCCTGGCTGCCAGGAAATTGCTATCGCCGCAACGATACCGGATGGCGAATTCCGGTATTGGACTGGACCTGAAATGACAAATCTGCGAGCGTCCCCGCCCTTCTTATGTCGGACAATTTGCCTGGATGGTGGATTAAATGAGAATGCAAATCACTTTGTCACTGATTTTTATGGTTGCCCTGGCAGCGAATACACTACGGGCGCAGGAAACTGGCTTTTTTTCTGGAAACGGCTTCAAAGACAATTGGGGGACTGCCAGTAGTCAGGGAACGGGTTCAAATCCGGGCTCTTCCAAGTACGGATTTTATCAGGGCGGGCAGACTGAAAAAAACCAGGATTCTGCTTTCGCTTTTCCGCGGTTAAAGATGCCCAAGTTCAACGCCCCCAAGATTGAGATGCCCAAACTGTTTCAATCGGACACTTTTCCAAAGCCGGTACAAATTTCGGATTCAGATACAACGGGCATTCTATCGGGATTGCCAAGACTGGACCTGTTTTCGCCACGCGATCCCTCCCAGCCTGGGTTCTTTCAGCGAATGAACGATCGAACGCGAGCAATATTCGGACAAACCAGTGATGGTTTATCGAGTCTTTCCGAGCGTTCTCGCAGCACCTGGGATTCGATTACGCGAGGATTGGGTGGTGAATTCGGAAGCGCCGGCGAGGACAAGGACGTACCACCGGTACAACCCAATCTGCGATCCTCACGCTCGGTCGAAGGTGCGATGTCACGATTCTAGAGGTTGGTCAGAATGGAATTGGCGTGTTGCCAGTCTGTCAATAATCCGGATGCCCCGAGTTTCTGTGAACTCGAACAGCATTCAACTTTGCCTTGACCGCGTACGGTCACGCTGAAATCCATTAAGGGTCCGTACGGCGGCATTTAAGGTCAAGTCGACAGACGGTTTCAGAGGCGTCCCTTTCCGGGGGCTGCGCATCATCCATCAATTGCGTTGCTGCTTTCCCTGAATTGATTCTGGCAAAGCTGGGCCATCGCGACGCGGGAGTCGGATGGCTAGAATACGAGTATGTTGTACGACCTCATTCTGGGAACGGCTGGCCATATCGATCACGGCAAGACGTCGTTGATCGCGGCGTTGACCGGTATCAACACGGATCGATTGCCAGAAGAAAAAAAGCGTGGCATCACGATCGAACCGGGTTACGCGTACCTGGACTTGTCACCGTATCATTTGGGAATCGTTGACGTTCCCGGCCATGAAAAATTTATCCGGCAAATGCTGGCCGGGGCGACCGGCATTGATCTGGTGCTACTGGTGGTCGCGGCCAATGATTCCGTCAAGCAGCAGACGCGCGAACATCTGGACATTCTGCGGATCCTGGACCTCCCTGCGGGGGTGATTACGATCACCAAGGCCGATCTGGTTGAGGATGACTGGCTGGAACTGGTCAAAGAGGAAGTTCGGGAACTGGTTCGGGGTACGTTCCTGGCGGAAGCACCTATTGTCCCAACCAGTGCCAAGACGGGCGCTGGTCTGGATGAACTTAAATCGGCTCTTCGATTGGCAGCGGACAGGGCGTCAACGAGCCAGCGACGCTTACGGATCCAGGCACCATTCAAGATGGCCATCGATCGCGCATTCACCATCGAAGGACACGGGACGGTGGTGACGGGAAGTGTAAGTAGTGGTACGGCCCGCGTGGGTGAGACGATCGAAATTCAACCGGGTGGGAAGCCGGCACGGATCCGCAGCCTCGAGTGCCATGATCAGGCGTCAGAACAGGTGCATCGTGGACAACGGGCCGCCATTAATCTGACCGGTGTCAGTCTTGAGGATGTTACGCGTGGCCACGAGCTCAGCGCCGTCGGGCATCTGGCCGAATCCCGGCTGATGACTGTCGAGTTGTTTCAACTTCAGTCGACGGAGAAGCCGCTGAAGGACCGCAGACGAGTTCGCTTCCATATCGGCACGGCGGAGTTGTTGGGCACGATCAAATTGCTGGATCGGGATGAACTGGCACCAGGCAGTTCCTGTTTTGCACAGATCTACCTGAACGAACCTTCGGCGGCGATCTGGAACCAGCCGTTTGTGGTTCGACGTGAGTCACCGGTGTATACGATTGGCGGCGGTCGTGTGCTCGATTCGAACGCGGAAAAAATAAGGAATCCAAGCCATCTGGATCTACAGATGCTGGCTGATCTGGCAGGCGTCGACGAATTCAAACGAGCCAATGCGGTCGCCTGGTTCCATGCCCAATCGGGTTGGGCTCCCGCGGACCTGCCTCGCTTGGCCGGTGTACTGGATGTTGACCGGACCGTGGAGCAACTAAAGACCAGCGGATCACTGATCGAAATGAAACTTTCGGCCACCCGCACCCTGTTGATTCAATGCAATCGTTTCGACCAGATCTGCCAGCGTGTCCTGTCGGCGCTGGAGAAACTGCATGAGCGGTTTCCACTACGTTTTCGACATCCCCGTTCGGAACTGGAGGGACTGTTCGCCTACCTGCCGTCTCGGGATCTGCTGCATAGCGTGCTGAAACGGTTGCAGTCTGAAAAGAAGATTGACTTGAATGAATCAACCATCGGTTTGGCCGGAGCGGGACCCAAACTCTCGAAAAACGAACGACATTTGATCGATCAACTGGTACAGGATGTAAAGAAGGGTGGGGTGAGACCACCGACGTCCAGGGAATTGGTAAAAGCGGCAACAAAAAACAAGGACTCGGTAGCCGAGTTGCTACGTTTGGCCGCTGAAAACGGCGACCTGATCGCTATTGCCGACGATCTGTATTTTCATCGAGAGGTGTTCGAGGACGTATGTCAGCAATTGGCGACAGAAATCAGCCAACGGGGTGGTTTGACGATGAGCGAAATTCGCCAGATTCTTGACACCAGCCGCAAATTCGCGATTCCGTTGTGCGAGTACCTGGATTCGATTGGTTTTACGCAGCGCGATGGCGATAATCGCGTGCTGGGTTCGGCGGAAACGGTTTCCACCGACGTTCAATGAAAACGCCGCGCTTCCGCCATGAGCACCAATGTAGTCACCGGAGCACCGGGAATTGGCATTAACCTGCCGACGCCCTGAACTTGGCTCGTCTGCTTAACTCATCACCGAATCGACGGGGGTCGTATTCCCTGCCCGTCGAGGCTCGCGAGGGCGACGGACTTAGCCGCCTGATGAACCGGCATTAAGACCACCTCCACCTCTACCTCTCTGATCATCGTCACGGCCGTCGCCGCCGGCAACCTCTTCCTCGTCATCGCTGCGGCGAATGCGACGCTGATTGTACTCCGCACTCTCGTCTTCCATTAACAACCGGTTCCGGAACTCACGTTTTTCTGCAAACGAGTTATGAATGAAGACATTACCATCGTCATCCATGACCAGGATTTCGCCTGGCGTTGAATAATCGACTGGTGACGCACGATAATTGATGGCCTGGCCACCCATGATATCCACCACGAACTTGTTCGATCGAAACTCGTAATCGGTGAGCTTGCGAACCGACTGATCGATGATGTGCAAGACCTTGGTGAAGCCCGACAACCTGGTACTCAGCCAATCGCCACGTCGCACGTTGCGGTACATGGAAACCAGGGTTCCAAATTCATCCGACCAGTCCGACACCAGCACTTCCGCTTCCGGGTCTTCGATCAAAACCGATTTTCCATCGACAATGATCTGGCGACCGGAAACGCTGCCGGCAATGACGAAGGCACCCGAGTCGGATGGTATCTTGACCGTCACTTCAGTCCAGTCCGTCGCACGACTGTGGGCCAGATCGATTCCTGCGATGGCCTGAACATCATCGATGAACTTGGCGAGCACGGAGTCGGACCGTCGCTCTCGCCGTTCGGCGTCGATTCGTTTTCGAACTGAGATATGCTTCTGCGATGGTAAGATCGGCGTTTTCTTGTAAACGGGTTTTTGGTCCGCACCATCGCCTCCGCGGCCGCCCCTGCCGCCGCGGCCGGTGGGTGGCTGACCACCGCGCCCGGGAGGTCCGCCACGTCCGCCGCCGAACCCACCATCCTTGCTGTCTCCGCCGCCTTCACCTTCCCCGCCGGCCAGGCCGCCGATCTGACCCGAGCCCGAACTGGCACCAGCACCACCACTACCACTCTGGCTGGAAAGTCCTCCGCCACCTCCTCGCCAATCCCGACCCCGTCCGCCGGTAGGGTCTCCACCACCCCTTGCGCCGCCACCGGAAGGGCCAGTGCTTACCGTTTCGGCCTCGAATTCGTTATTGGGATCGGCCAACCAGACTCGGAAACGGTATACGAACTCGGTACCAGCCTGCGCCTTGGGGAAATCGAAAAATCGAATGATCTTGTACTGTGCCCCGGGTCCGTCTTCATCCAGAGAGCCATCGTATTCCTGCCAGCTACTGCCCAGTCGGATGGGATCGCGAGTGTCGTCCGGTCGGTTGTCAGATTCCTCGCTGTCCGGTCGGTTGCCTGGTAGTTGCCCGCCAAAAAAGCCGAAATCATCTGCAGCCCCGTCGTCGGTTTCAGATTCTTTCGATCCGTCACCGGCACCGTTGGCCTGTTTCGAATCGAAGCTTCGGCCAGGCAAAGCGGAATGTTTGCAATAGGGCCGATAGTCGACCATCGCAATCGGGGGGATATTATCGGTCAACGCGGCATCGTAATTTTCGGGAGCAATGACCTCGGGTGCACGACCGGAATAGGCATTGTTTCTTTGTTGGATCAGCAGCGTCAAATCTTCCCATTGGTCATCGCCACCGGCTTTCTTTCTTTGCACCTGAACCAACTGGTATTTCGGTCGATCTCGATCCGGATAATAGCCAAACGATTCCTTCAGTTTTGATTCAATTTCCTCCCACAGTGCTTTATGGTCGATCAGGGCTCGTACCGATACGATATTGATGGTCATACTGGTATCACGATTCGAGTCAACGCTCAGCGTGAGAGGACGCGAGCCGACGTCGGTCAGTATCTGCAGATCCGTGATGGCGTCACCGAACTTGGACTCCTGATCCTCATCGTCTTCGTCCTGGGTGGCCGGAGGCAAGCGGTCCAACTTGGAATCGCCACGCATGTTCAACTCGTCTTTTCGGACCAGTACCGGTGCCCGGAAAACACTGGCTTCGGGTTGCTGCGGTTTCGCTACGGCCAGATCCGCGTCCTGTCGGAGTTGCAGCGAACGGATGGCCGTTCCGCGAAACTTTCCCCAGGCGTACTGGTCAAAGTTCGATTTCCTGGCATTCCTGACGATAGCGTCCGCATTGTCGCGAGCAACGCGGAGATCGGAAATCTTTTCCCAGCTGGTGTTGTTGGTGATGTAGGATCTGGCCGAATCTGCTTTTTGAGTCAACTTGGGCGGGTCGCTGGCGGAGTACCGTTCGGTGCTGAAGCCAAGCCAGAAAAAGGCCGCCAGACCCACCAGCGCAACGAACAGGACAACCTTTTCGATGTGGTGCAGAGCGAATCGCTTTAGTCCGTCTTTGCTCAGATCGGGTTTCGGAAATTTCATTCTAGGGTCCCAACATGCTTGAATCGGATAATACGACTGGCCATTCAGTCATCAGGGGCTGGCTGTTGCCGCTTGTTCACCAAGCAGCCGTTTTTCCTGGGGAGGATTATAGATCTTCACGATACCGTAGAATTCAACGCCGACATCGTAGTTCTTTCTCAGGGCAACACGTACCGGAGAGCTACTCGAACCGGTACCCGGCGATGGCGAAGTCAGTCCTCCGGACTGGCCTTTGGCTCCGGTGACCGCCGGGCGACCCGCGCCGCCTCGGCCGCCGCCGCCTTCTTCACCGCCTTCGCTTCCACGCAACTTGATATTTTCTTCCGGATCGTGCTTGTTCACGCGAACCTGCCAGACCTCAAACGCAAACGGCGAATTGGCACTGGCGGCCAGGAAATCGGGAATCTTCCGTTCGTCCATTAGCACAGCCAGGCGAACGGGCACGTGTTTGGCCACGACCAATTCCAGGTTGTTGTCCGGCAAGGATTCATCGGTCAGTACGTTTCGAATCTGGTCGGCTTCGATGGGTTCCAAATTGGAATTGACGTACCGGCCGTGAAACGCCGGCTGGCCAAGATAGGCAAAATTCAGATCCGATTCCACGGAACTGGTGGGCGACGTGCTCATGCCTCGGCGGCCACTGGGAGACGCAAATCCAGCCCGACCTCCGACCGTTTCCGTACTTGTCGATGCCTGGGTTTCGGTTATTTCACCCAACAGGCTCAACGCTTCGCGGCCGAACACCACGTGATCGATTCTCTTGATTGGAGCCAGATCGTTGGCCAGCACCAGTTCGGGTTTGCCATCGGGACCGATGACGGGATTGCCATTCTCATCGCGTCGCGAATTGACCTCGCGAATGATGTCAAAAATCGCCTCCAACAGCCAGAGATCCTGTTGAAGCATGTAAACCTGCGAGGGCGTCGGCAGCCGCGTCTGGAATTCGTTGTCGTCCCGCCCCAGGAAGGAAGTCAGTTTGCGATACCATAGCGCCTGATTGTTGTCGCTCCATTTCACAATCTCCCGCGCGGGGGGAGTTACCGTGGGGGAACGACCTCGATCATCAGCATCTCCCGCACCAGCGTCGGGCGCGTCGGCATCCGAGTCTTCCTCGTCCTCCTCACCTGCCGGCTTGGGTTCCGGATTCGTAGACGATTCCGAAAAGGCAGCCGCATCCAGCTGATCCTGGTATTTCCAATCGGACTGGATAATGGCGGAAATATATTTCATCTGCACCGGTATCTGTTGTTGGTAGACCCGCAGTAGACGCTGGGCTTTCTGGCTCTGCCCCTTGTTTTCCGCTGGCAGCGTTTCGGGGGGATCGTGTTTGTTGAATTCGCGGATGAATTCGGCGCCAAACTTTCCGATCAGAATCTCCTCCGGCCATTTCATCACACCACGCTGCGCCTCGTAACGGGTCTTCCAGGCTTCCAGAACCGATTCGGCCAGCTTTTGGATCTTTTCCTGCATGCCCTGCTCGGTGGTCTGATTGGGGTGCGCATTGGCTCCGTCTTCCGCCGACACCCTCATCACGCCGTCGACCTGACCGACCGAGGATTTGATGGCGTTAACACGTGCTTCCGTCTTCTTCTGCAAATCATTGGTCGCGTAAAACCAGGTGCCGACCATGGTGGCGACCAGCAGAAAACTGGCGATCCAGAACTTGTTCTTCTTCAGAAATTCCATTGTCATTCCTCAGGTGCCGGGATTTTCCTGTGCCGCTGCTGCCGCCGCCGCTGCTTCTTCTGCTTCTCGCTTCTTCGCTTCTTCCGTTTCGCGTTTCTGCTTGGCTTCGAATCGTTCTCGAGGCGATCGCGGAATCCATGCCATCTGGATGATAAAGTCGTACTGTCGAACCGCTTCCGTTTCCGTTGGATTGCCGCGGTCGTCCAGTTCCCCGTACGTCAATTCAACATCTTTGAAATCGTAGTTCGAAACGATGGTCGGCAGATAGATACCGAAATCCTCAAATTTGTAACTGCCACCCCCCTGGTTGGCGTTTTCCTCGCCGGGAAACGTGACATCCTTGAAAAAATTGCTGAGAAATCGGTTGATCACATAGGTACGACCGGTACCGTATTCGGATCGAATCACCTTGTCGCTGCTATTGTGAAAATGGTAGCCCGTGATCTCGATCACCCACCCCGGGCCCTTGACCTCGGCTTCGGTAGCCTGAGCGGCCTGTTTCGCCTGTTGCTTTACGGCTTCCACTTCCCCCGCTTTGTTCGCGTCGGATTCTTCATCGAATTGTGCGTCGTACAACGGTTGGTTGTTTTTGTACCATTCGTTGATGTCCTTGAAGAACTTGGTCTCGATACTTTCCAGATAGATTTCCTCGCGATCGTTGAATCGGACCTCGCTGGGATCAATTACGTCCTTGTCCTGTAACCGTTCGTCTACCGGTAAAGCCTGATAGATCGCGGACAGCACTTCAATCCACCGCGATCTTGATTCAAACGAGGACGTCAGTTCCTTGGAGAGCCGATTCAGCTTGTTCAAGCGATCGGTCAGCTCCTCGTCAGTCTGTTTTTTCTGTTTGCTCTCGTTGGATACCTGTGTGGCCTTCTGCTGAGCGTTTTCCCACGAGATCGCGTTGACCTCGTGTTCGGGTTGAACAACGGCGTGCGCCTTTTCCTTGAAGAAATAGCCCAATAGCAATCCGAACATGATGAAACTGACGGAGGCCAGCACCCATGGCTTCTTGGCTCGAACAATGCGCTCGGTCACAATTTCGTTGGGTAACAGATTCGTATTGATCTGGCCTTTCCCCAGGCCCTGCAAACACAGTCCATACGCGGGGGCAAAGGACAGCTGATTTTCTTCGAATGACTTCTGGCCGGTCACTTCATCTCCGACCAGCTTGTTGAAACTGGTGACTTTGGCGATATCAATTTCCAGCTGTTTGTTCAGATACTGCCGTAGTCCGGGTAACTTGGCCGCATTACCCAGCAGCACGATCTTGGAAATGCGGGCGGACTTGTCCATGCTCTGGAAGAATGTCAGGGAACGCTGAACTTCGTTAACCAGATCGGAAAAGACCGGTCGCATGGCACGGAAGACCGACTGGGGATCTTCCGCCTGACGCGCATTGCGTTTCAGATGCTCGGCCTTGGCGTGGGTCAGTTTCATTTCACGTGAGAGCTGCTTGGTGAAATGATTTCCTCCGATTGGAATGTTTCGCAGCCACAATTTGATGCCGTTGGTGATGATCAAGTCCGTCGTGTCGGTTCCCATCGAAACAACCACCATCGATTCGGGCGGATTATCCGGATCCATCTCCTCCGCACTGGGCAATTCGTCAAGGATGTCGTAACCAACGACATTGAAAATCGATAACGGTGAAAGCTGGATGTAATCGACCTCCACATCCGCCTTGTCAAAGGGCTGCAACGCCCGAAAAACGGCTTCCCGTTTCATGGCAAACAGACCGATCTCGGCGTCCATCGTTCGTCCTTCGATGATCGAGCCGCCAAGTTGCTGCCAGTCCCAGATGACGTCCTCAATGGGAAATGGAATCTGCTGTTTGACTTCGTACTTGACGATATCAGGCAACGTCTTGGCATCCACCGGAGGTGGCTTGAAGAAACGGGAAAGGCCCGCCTGGCCGGGCACGCTGATGGCTACCGAATCACCCTGCAGATCGTTTCTGGACAGAAATTGATTGAGTGCTTCTTCGACCAGTTCTTCCGGATTGGCGTCCGCCTGGCTCAGCAGTTTTGGGTATTCAATGTAGTCGTACTTGTCGACTTCGATCGCTTCCCCGTCGGCAGCCACGCGACAACGCAACGCCTTCAAGGCACACTGTCCGATGTCTATGCCCCAGACGGCACTGGTTCTGGCCATTTTAGTTCCTGATTGCGGGTCGCTTGATCGTGCAAAGTCGACGTTCGGTCATGAAGTTACGAAGGTACGAAACCCCGGACGGCAACAGTCGGGTTCCGCCTGAGTCATGGAAGAGGCAAGTACTTGGGACGAGTGCATCCTTCACTTCCTACTCTGATTTTCTTACCGTAGCATCGTTTTGTCAACTTTTGGGATGAGAATCCGATTCCTTGCCGGTCGCATTTTCACGTTGAGTCTGGTAGTTTTTGGCCAATAAATTGACTTTTTTGCTGAAACGACCGCTTGTTGCGAATGGTTTGATTATCAGGTGGCACCAGGATAGATCCCGCCGCTGCAATGATTCATCTTGAGAACCTGATTGTACTCCTGCCCTGCCACGGCCTCGAAGATTTTCCCTGTCACCACCTTGGACGGGACGCGGAAAGTCTGCTGGCCAACTGGGTGGCGTTGTGGCATCCGGACCTGATTTCCGCCATCCGCAACATCCCTCAATGGGTGAGTGTCGATTTTGTTACCCGAGATCTGTCAAATTCCCTGATCTTGGCCCCCACTCTCTGTGCGGCGGATTGGCCGGCTGAAGTTACCGACGCGGTTCAAGACGGCCGCGCCGTGCTGGTGAGCGGTCTTGTACAAGTCTCGGATATTTTTGCCGATCCCAGCGTTCAGGCCTGGACTCGCGAAGGGACGGATCCCGAACTGGTCGAGGAGTTTCTGGCATTGGGATACTCGTTTTTGCAGTTGCAGTTGATGACCCGGCAGCTGCGGTATTCCAGCGCCATCGACATCGACGAATTTTCACGACGGGTGGTGGACGCCGCCGAAAACTGCTGCCGCCGTAACGGTCGCGACCATCAATCGCTGGCGTCGTGTTTTGATCTGCTGCTGCAGGAAAGAAACAACTATTATCCAACCGCCCCCCGGTTGATTGAACTGGAATTGGTTGCTCAGGGGACGACGTCGATTTGCCAGCCACAGAATCATCACCGCGTCGAACCTGCGGTCCAGTTGAACAATGGCGGAGACACGGCGGATCCCGAATCCAGGGCTGATCTGGGAGGTCGAGGCTTCTGCCGAGACAGCGCCAATCAGGATTCATCTCGGGGACGGACTCAACATCCCTCGGGCGGGGCGGAGAACCAAAACAGCTTGTCCCGCACCAATTTTCTGATAACGGGACAGGTATTGGAATCGCTGTCCGACCATTCCCCCCAATCGATCGCTCGACTGAGGCAGTTGATCGCGGAAAAATTGGCGGATGTGGCCGGCGGACCGGCGGTGGAACTGCCACTTCAACTGGTTTCGATTGAGTCTCTGATCCATCAAATAACGTTAGGTCTGGAGAGTGCGCGGAAGCTCCTTGACTGCCGGCCTGCCGCCTATGCCAGTTTCGAATTCGGACTTTCGCCCCAGCTCCCCGCGATTCTGGATCTGTTCGAATACGATTTCTGTATGCACACCTCGTTCACCGGCGGAACCTTGCCTCTCGGAACACCGCCTTCGATCAACTGGCAGGGCCGTGACGGTACTACGTTGCCTGCGGTTGCGACACCGCCGATCGACGCCTCTGGCGCTGATGGGTTCCTGGGCCTGGGGGTCAAGATCGGCGAAACTCTCGACAGCCACCACCATTGCCCGCTGATTTTTGCGCATTGGGCGCAACAGGATTCACTGTGGCTGCGCGTCCTGAAACGCACAGAAAAATACGGGGGTCCGTTTGGCCGATTCGAATGTTTGGCCGGTTTCGTCGAATCGATGTACGACAACGGTTTCAGTGAAATACCTGCCGCCGACCAGTACCAGTTCCCCTGGCTTGAATCGGCGCGACAACGACAGGCTGACCGCCCGATTTCCCGGTGGCCCTGTTATTGGCGGTCGATGTTTCGTCTGAGGTCGCTGAAGGGACTGGTGACCATGTTGTCCGTGATGCGACCGGGTCTGGACACGTTGCCGCCATGGTTGCATGAAATCGGCCAACTCCAATTCGACCTGGAGTGTGCGACCGTGTCGGGTGAGGAAAGAATGGTGGTGATTGAAGATCGCATTATCCAGTCGGCCGAACGAGGAGGCCTTGGAATTCGCATGCTGGTTCAGGCCGAGGATCCCACCGACGGCGCTGTCGGGCTGATAAATTCTGGCGGATCACGAAAACACCCGATCGTTTGTCGCCGCCAGCCGGCTGTCGATGGGATGGACGTGGTCGCCTTGGACGGCTTTGAGTATCGGGCTATACAGGACACACCGGGAATCGTCGATTCCGGTCACCCGTCTGTACTGTCGGAAAATCAGGATAGCGGTCATCCCATTCTGAGAAATGAATTTTTCGAAGTTCAAATTAATCCCACGACCGGTGGCATCCAGAGCGTGCGTCGGCCCCGGCAACGCTTGAATCTGTTTTCACAGCAACTGGCGATTCGCCTGACAGAGAAGTACCTTCAGCACGGTTACGCCAGATACCGAAGTCGTTACAGTCGCATGAAATTGGAAGAGATCCAGGCCGAGACGCTGGGCAAGGCCGCTGCAAAAATCACTACCCGTGGGTTGCTACTGGATGGAGTTCCTGACGACGGCGGTAACGCGAATGAAGTCGTGCTGGGGCGTTTTCAGCAGACCGTGGCCGTGATTCGCGGACGAAATCGAATCGAATTTGAGTCGCAATGGAATCTGGAAAAACCCATCACAGGACATGCCTGGCGGAACTACGCCTGTTCCCGCATCGCCTGGCATGCGGAAGACGCCATTCTGTTCCGATCGGAAAACGAGATTCGAGAGCCGGCCGAGCAGCCCAGATTTACATCGCCATTATTCGTGGAAGTGCAGTTACCCGATAGCAAACTGACCCTCCTGCCGGCTGGTTTAGCTTTTCATCGTCGCTCCAACCGCCGGATGCTCGATACGCTGATGGTCGTCCAGGGAGAACAGGAGCGACGGTTTGAATTTGCGATCGCCGTCGATGCGCCCGTTGCTGCTCAAGCCGCCAGCGATTACCTGTCCCCGTTGTTTGCCGTGGAGCCGCGGAATATTGGTATCGCGGGCGAGGGTTGGCTTTTTCATCTGGATTGTGAAAATGTGCTGATGACTGAGATGATCCCGATTCTCGAGAATTCAACGAAACCGCGCGGCGTCCGGATGCGATTACAGGAAACTCAGGGGCGATCGGGTGAGCTGTCGATTACCTGTCCCTTTACGTTGACTTCAGCCAGGCGAATGAATCTGCGTGGCAAAACTCTGGTGGATTTGCCAGTGGACATCGATCGAGCCTTCTGCCGATTCAGCGAATTCCAACTTTTCCAGGTGGAATTACGCTGGTGAATGTGATCATTACTATCGACGGTCCGGCCGGTGCCGGAAAAAGCACCGTCGCAAAACGACTTGCCCATCGACTCGGTTTTCAATTTCTCGACACCGGGGCGATGTACCGCGCGGTGACTTTCGCCGCGTTACAGCGTGGGATCGATCTTGCCAACCAGTCAACGGTGGCCGATATCGCCGCCGATATCGGAATCGAATTTGTCGACGACCGCGTGCTGGTAAATGACCATGACGTGACGTTGGCGATCCGCTCGGAGGACGTGACTCGTGGCGTGTCCGAGGTGGCGGATCATCCGGACGTACGTCAAAGACTGGTTCAGCTGCAAAGGCGCATCGCTTCCACGGGCGACTTCGTCTGCGAGGGCCGAGACCAGGGCACGGTCGTTTTTCCGATGGCCGATTGCAAGATCTTCCTGACGGCTTCACCCTCCGAGCGGGCCCAACGAAGGTGTAAGCAAATGCGATCTTCGGGTAGCCAAATCGAATTTGAATCGGTCCTGCAGGAACAGCAACGCCGGGACGAACGTGATCTGAACCGTCCGATCGGCAATCTGCAGAGGGCCGAGGATGCATTCGACGTGATCACCGACGGTAAGTCCATCGATCAGGTCGTGGATGAGATTGAGCGGATTGCGCGAATGCGGATCTCGAACGATTGAGTCGTTCGCAAACCATTCAGTGATCAACCAACGGCGACGTCTGGACTGGGAGAGCCCGTGCTCCAAACCAGTTGATCCCTGGTAAGCGGTGGTTCACCAGGGTGCTTCCATCTGACCCACGATTTGCTGCGCCACGCGTTCGATCAGTTGACGCTGGCCGCTGGACAACGACTGGCCCCCTTCCGGAATGAATTCCACGGAATCGGTGATTCTGATTCGTTGACGTTCCATCAGTGGACAACCGGAGCGATCGACCCAGTCGACTTCCACCAGCCATTCGATCTGCAACACACGGGGCTCGGAGAACCGATTGAGTGTTCGCGGCTGTTTCCGGACGGATATGATTTGACCTTGAAGGAAACTATCGGCCGCGGCGCGGTTCGCCAGGGTCAGCGGCGTGTCGAGTTCGATCTGTTTAACGACCGCTTCGGTCAGTTGTTGACCGAGGAACCGACGATAGGAATCGGATTCAAAGATCGGTACATGCACGGACCGGATGTCGCCGCGATACAGCAGGCGGTTACCCAGCTGATAGCCTGTGCAACCACTGGCTGCCACGATGGGCAGGATCACCAACCATTTCCATTTGGGGATCGGCATGGAGACTATCGTATCAGGCTGGCCGGATTGGAATTGATCACCGGTTTCTTCTCGTCGGTCTGGGGAAACATATCGATCAGCCATTTGGCATATTGCTTGGGCTTCGGAGGTAAACCCGCAACGCGTTCGATTTCCTGCGACGCTTCGTCCGCGAAACTGGTATCGCTGTAATTTTCGGCTACCTGCTGGTAATAGTACCTGGCGGCCTGATTTTCGCCCTGTTGTTCAAAGTACCGGGCCATGGCCCAATCCCGTTCGGCCAGCATGTGGCGGATGGCACCTGCCTCCTTGGCCAGAAATTCCTTTTCCTTGCGTGCCTGGTCTGGAAACTGCTTGACGATCTGTTTCAACAACTTGTCGGCCTTGATCAGAGGGTCGGCGTCGTAGCTGGCTCCTTCGTAGGAATTCAGCCTCGCCTTCAACTCGAACACATGCGCGTAGAACTGGTGAGGACTGCCGGGGTAGTTGCGACGGAGATCCTCGTACGTATCCGCGGCGTCATACCATTTCTCCGATTTGAAGTAGGAATTGGCGAGCGCCAAAGTGGCGTCGTCGGCCAATTTGCCGGTGGGATCGTCCAGGCGAATCCGATGCAGAATCCGGCGTCCTTCCGTTTCCAGGCCGGACGTTGGTCTCGCGGGATCCGTCAAGCTGATCGAAGCACCTGATTCCGACAGTTTCAGCCAGTATCGGGCAATTTCAAATCGACGGGCCTCCGCCTTGTCCAGGTAGCTGGTTCCGGAATACCTGCTGATCAGGTCTTCATACGCGCGATTGGCCTGCAGATACCGATTGGCAAAAAAGAAGGCTTCTCCTTCGTAATACAGCGCGTCGTGCTCCAGCTGAGAATCGGGGAACTTTCCTGCGGCCAGTCGAAACTGATTGGCCGCCTGGTGAAACAATTCGATATGTTCGGTCCCTTCCGGCTCGCTTCCCTCCGGCTCACTTTGCTTCAACTTGGTGGCCTGTTCATACAGCTTCAGACCTTCCTCATAAGCGGCTTTGGCTGCCGGTCGATCTTCCTCAAATGTGGTGCGGACCTTGAGGGTCGTGGCCAGATCACTGGGATACAGGTCCTGGAACATCAGCCGGTTGAAGCCACGTTCTCCCAGCGGATCGATATTGCTGGCGAGGTTGCCTTGCGAACGGTCGTCGTTAGCGTCGCGAATACCAAACAGACCTTTCAACCCCTGGCCTCGATCTGGCTGCGATTGCAGGCTGGAACAGCCCGCCGTGACCATCGCCATCAGCAGCCAGACCCAACCGCTTATCCACATGCAGGGGGTAATTTGTGACGTCCTTGTCATAGAGCCTTTAGTCTTTGATTCCAGTGATGTATTTCTGCAATCGAGGCTGGTAGCCAAGATGATGGGAAATGTAGCTGTTCATGAATTGACGGACTTCGCCCGCGGGTATCGGTCCCTCGCATTCGCCGTTCTGGTTCCCTTGCGGTGCCCGATCGTGGATGGTGTCGATTGCCGACAATCGGTTCAGCAAGTGCCACGTTGCTGCTGACAACTTGACCACGCTGGTCTTTCCGGACCGGCACGCCGAGCAAAAAATGCCGCCGGCCTTCAAACCAAAGTGCACCGCCGTGTCCTCCGTCACTTTCGCCCGTCCACAACCCACGCAGTGATCGAGCATGGGGCGATGGCCGAGCAGATTCAGTGATCCCAGCTCGAAGCGGATCAATGTCGTGGTCAAATTCTGGCCCTCATCCATGTGTTCGATTGTTTCTATCGCCAAGTCGTACAGGTTCGGATGCGGATCTCCTTCGTCGGTCATCGCTGCCAGTAATTCCAGCACATAGAAGCCGGCATACAGCCGGTCCAGATGGCGGGCAGCACTGCGAAACCGACGTTCCAGTTTCGCTTCGGTCAACAAATCGAGTGATTCTGATTTTTTGTGGAGGAACACTATTCGACTTATCGACAGCAAGTCAAGGGCACCCTCAAATGAACTCTTGCGTTTGCGAGCACCCTTCGCCAAAGCAGTTATCTTGCCAAAATCGCGTGTCATCAGCGTCACGATGCAACTCGATTCGCTGAACTCGATGACTCGCAATATGATGCCTATCGTCTTTTCGGTTGACATTCATTTATTCCAACGCGGTGAAAGACCACCCGCCGCCACGGTTCCAACGGCTGTCATATGACAGCATAACGCCTGCTTGTACCCGAATAAATCGCCAGCAAATCCAGTGAACCTGGCGACGCCTGTGAATCAACCCCAAAGCATCCGTTCAATCATCGCGGCCGACTCCCGATCGGATTTTCGATCGATGCTGCGTTTGGCCATGCCGGCTCTGGCCGAAGAGTTTCTGGTGCTGGCCGTAATGTGGACGGACTGGTGGCTGACGGGGCATTTCTTCCAGCAGGACGGTGACGCGACCAAAACGGCGATGAGCATGATGGGATACCTGTTGTGGTTGATTCCCAGCCTGTTTGCCGCAGTCGCGATCGGGGCCACGGCGCTGGTCGCTCGCAACGTGGGATCCAATCAGTCGGAGCAGGCCCTAAAGACGACCAATCAGGCCTTCGTGACCGGCGCGGTGCTGGCACTCTGCATGCTGGCCCTGGCATTCTGCTTCGGCACCCAATTCATTGGCTGGATGCAATTGACCGGTAGCGCGGCCATGTATGCGGTGGATTACATGTACATCGTAATCTGGTCGATTCCGTTGATCATGTTTTCCATTGTCGGTTCATCCTGTCTGCGCGGCGCTGGAGATATGGTGACCGGTTTTGTCACCAAGTCGATCGTGGTACTGGCAAACATCGTGATCAGTTTTTCGCTGGTCGTCGGTTGGGGGCCGTTTCCACAGGTCGGCTGGCTGGGGTTGGCGATTGGAACGGCCATTGGCCATGCCTTGGGTGGGTTAATCATCTTGTCGGTGCTGATCCATGGACGGGTTGGCTTGCAGCTGCGATTACGATGGATGATTCCCGACCTGGTTATCATCCGCAAAATACTCAGGGTCGGACTGCCTGGCGGATTTGACGTGGCGGTCCTGTTGTTCAGCCAGTTGGTCTTTCTGGCCATGATTAACGCGCTGGGAGTCGCGGCCGCGGCCGCGCACGGGCTGGCCGTCCAGATCGAAGCAGTCTGTTTTCTGCCGGGGGCGGCTTTTCAGGCGGCCGCCGCCACCATGGCTGGCCAGTTCCTGGGCGCGTCTGCCCGATCGGGCCATGCGTTCCGGTTGGTATTGCCTGGCCGGCGGCGGTTTGGTGATGAGTACCATGGCCATGTTGCTGTTCTGCTTCGGCCGCCAGTTCACCTCGTTTTTTACCGGAATGCCCGACGATCCCACCGGGTTGCAATCGGCGGAACTGCTGCAAATCATCGCGGTCGTGATCCCGTTTCTGGCGTTGGGGATGATTCTGACCGGTTCGTTGCGGGGAGCGGGTGACACACTTGTGCCGCTGCTGTTTACCGTTTTCGGTTTCTTCCTGATACGGATTCCACTGGCGGCCTGGCTCAGTTTCGAACACTTGCCATGGCTGGATTGGACTGGCTGGGAGATTTATGGTTGGGGCTGGGGAATCGTCGGTGCCTGGGTGGCGATGGCAATCGACGTGTTTGTCCGCGGCTTGCTGGCGTTGGGGCGATATATCCATGGAGGATGGATGTCGATCCAGATTTGAAGTCCGCTGCCGAATTTTCATCGAAACCAGTCACTCACCAAACGCTGCGTCATGGCCGCTGAATGCTGCGTGCATTAAGATTTTGGCATGCCGAATAGAGACTATCAGCACGGTTTGAATGGCCTGCTACGTCCATGGGTTACCTCGCAAGCCGTATTTGACCAGGAAACCGAGAAGATCTTCGACAGTTGCTGGATACACGTTGGCCGCGTGCAGCAGCTGCATTCGGGTAGCGGCGTCTGTCCGATCAAATATGAGAACCAGCGACTGCTTCTGGTCCTGGACCAGAAGGGTCAAGTCCGGGCTTTTCGGAATTTCTGTCGTCACCGCGGCAGTCAGCTGGTGACCGAACGAAATTGCCGGCAGATTGGCGAACGGCTTCAGTGTCCCTATCACGCGTGGACCTATGATCGCCATGGCCAACTGGTGTCGGCTCCCCATATGGATGGCGTCCATGGCTTCCAGCTCTCCGATTACGGCCTGATCGAAGTTCCCTGCCAAACGCGCGGCGGATCTGTCTGGATCAACTTTCAGCCTCATCAGCCGCTTCAAGATTTTCTGGCACCTCTCGCGTCGCAATTCAGGGACTGGTCGCTGGACGATTTACGGGTGGCCGCAGAAATCAGCTACACCGTCCGGGCGAATTGGAAACTGATTTTTCAGAACTTCAATGAGTGTTATCATTGCCCGATGGTGCATCCTCTGTTGAACCGCTTGACTCCGTTTCGCGACGCCGAAAACGAACTGGTGGCGGGTCCGATTCTGGGAGGACCGATGAAGCTCTCACAGGATACCGAAACGTTGTCCACCGATGGCCGGCTGGTTGCTCGCCCACTGCCGCGGTTGACGGATGTCCAGTCGCGGAGCGTCAGCTACTTTACAATTTTTCCGACGATGTTTTTCAGCCCGCATCCAGACTATGTGTTGATTCATCGCCTGGAGCGGATGGCGGTTGATCAGACACGTGTGCTTTGCCAGTGGTTGTTTGAACCCACCGAGGCTACGGAAGCCTCTGGTGATCTGAAGCGGGCGGTCGAGTTCTGGGACCTGACCAACCGGCAGGACTGGGAGGTGTGTGAATTGGCCCAGCTGGGAATGGAGGACGTGGCTTACATCCCCGGGCCCTACTCGAGTCTGGAAAGTATCGTCCGCGCTTTCGATGAACACTATCTATCCATCATGGATAGCGACTGAGTCGGTTTCCAATGCTACTGAATCGAAGGGCTCAGCACTTCTCAGTCAGAAACTGGTCGCGAAACCAGATCAGTTCCCGAGAAATTCCTTCGGCCAGCGAAGGCGGTCGCAAAGGGGGCGGTAGGACGGTCCAGGCGTAAGTCTCAATCTCCAGGTGCAAGGGCTGTTCGTCTGGAGGTTGCAGGTGTTCCAGGCATTGGCGAATTTCCGACTGCGTGGTGTCCAGAATCGTCAACCGTTCGGCAAAAATCGGTACGTGAAAATGCACCCGCCACCGACCACGCGGTTCACTGGACCGTTGTTGCAGTGCCTCCTCCAGATCCTGATAGAAATGTTGGCCATGGGCATCGCGAATGGTGGTTTGGTGCAGGTAACGGTCTTCGGCAAACTGGCGCAGCATCTCAATTAACGTCGATCGCTGTTCGTCGTCCATCGCGTCGAATTCTGTCTGGGGCGCGGACGAAATCTGCACCTTACCAACCGCGATTCCCGCCTTTCGATAGTTTTCGAGGGCTGTCCGCTGAGGTTCAAACATCACCGCACTGTGACAAATGTCGTGGCAGACACCCAGGTAACGAAGTACTCGCTGATCGTGGGAGCTCCCCTTGCTCAACAGATGCTGTTGAAAGAATTGAACGAGTCCCGGGCTGGTGTCAATCACGCAGCCCGGTTCAGGTTCGATGCACAACATGATCCGTTTCCCGGTCCGTTCTTCCAGATCCTGCAGATGCTGGGCGCAGAGGCTCAGGTGCTCTCCGCACTGTCGGTAGAAGGTCTTGGATGCCATTGTCCGCCAACCCAATGGCAACGTCGAAATCGTGCCCCAATTCAAATCGCCCAGTAGTTGCGATTGAATGTCCGCGATCTCGCGGGTGTATTGGAGTCGTTCGGTTTCTGCCCAGGTCGGCTGGTAAACATGATGTTTGACCACGGCCTGATGAAAATCGTGAAACGGGAAAGCATTGAAGGTGAACGGTTGCAAATCGTGTTTCCGTAGCCAGGCCGAGAACTCATGAATCCGCCTCGATTCACGAAGTTGCTGGCTGGCCTGATGGCTGAACCACAAGCCGATCCCCATGACCGATTCGGGTCGAAAATGACGTTTCACCTCCAGTGTATGTTGCTTCAGATTGGAGAGTATCTGTTCATAATCCGAACCGGCATGGACATTACTGCAGTATCCCAAGTGCCATGGCGAATGTTTCCAAGGCAGGGCGTTTTTAGTCATGTTGACCCTTGAACATCAGTGAAATGGCCAACGTCAACCAACCCGCGATCAGTGAAACGCCGCCGAGAGGAACGATGGCCCCCAGAATTTTCAGGTCGGTCAGTGCAAGCACATACAGGCAGCCGGAAAAGACCAGAATGCCAATGGCAAACAGGTAGCCGGCGATGGACAGAGACCGTGTCGGGCCCAACTGGAAGCTTGACAAACCGACCACCAGCATGCCCAGAGCATGGTACATCAGATACCGGGTTGCGGTATTCCAGTTTTCCAGGCCGCGAAGCGGATCTTCGGCACGTTCGGTCAGCCAGTCCTCAAGTCCATGTGCACCAAAAGCGCCCAAGGCGACGCCCGCGGCAGCGAACAACGAACCGGTGGCCAACCAGAACCTTCCGTTGCGATGAGTTTGTTGCATGTTTTACGTCGTCCCTTGCGACCGCTCCCAAGCGAATCTACGATCTTGATAACGGAATTCTTCTTACGATGCCCATTGAGAAAGACATGGTATTCATCCGCGAAGTGCTGCTGTTCTTGCTGATCTTCCATCCTGCCTCGGCCTGTTTTCCACAGGCCAGACCGCCAGCGCCATTGCTGACGGTAGCTGAAGAAAGTGATTTTACGTCGACCAGCACATCGGCGCAAGTCGTCGGTTTTGTCAATGCTGTCGCGGGTTCAGCTCCACATGTTAACCAGTTCGGGTTCGGTGAAACGATCGAAGGCCGCCAAATGGTGGGAGTGACGATCGCTCGGGAACCGTATGAATTTGGGAGCAATGACGATCGCGCGGTTGCGCTGATTCTCGGCAATATCCACAGTGGCGAATGCGCTGGTAAAGAGGCGATTCTGATGATGATGCGGGAACTGGCGGGCAACCCCGATCACCGCTGGCTCGACAATCTCGTTCTGGTTTTTATTCCCAACTACAACGCCGATGCCAACGATCGCATGGGCAAACAGAATCGGCCAGGCCAGATGGGCCCCGAACAGGGAATGGGGCGACGGGAAAATGCCCAGGATCTGGATCTGAATCGCGACTTCGTAAAACTGGAATCGCCCGAGGCTCGAGCGCTGGTGCGACTAATTGATCAAATTAACCCGCATCTGTTTATCGATTGCCACACGACCAACGGTTCGCAGCACCAGTATTCATTAACCTATGACATTCCTCACAATCCCGCCACGGCCGAACCGATTCGCAATTTTCTGCGGCGGAAAATGATGCCGGTCGTCACGCAGCGACTTCAAGATCAGGGAACGTTGACGTTCTATTACGGCAACTTCAACCGCGATAAAACGGTCTGGCGGACCTTTGGTCACGAGCCAAGATACAGCACGGAGTACGTTGGATTGCGAGGCCGGTTGGGTATCCTTTCCGAAGCCTACTCTTACATCAGTTACAAGGAACGAATTTTCGCGACTCGCGATTTCGTTTCCGCCTGTCTGGAATACCTGCACGAAAATGCGGACAGCGTCGTGCAGTTGCTTGATGCCGTGGACAGCGATTTAACTCGCGTCGCACAGCGACAACCGTCGCGAGTATCGGTCTCGCTGAATGCCCGGGCAGAAAAGTTTGACGAGCAATGCGTGCTGAAGGGCTACAAGCAGGACCAGCCTCACGATTATCAATGCGATTTTATCGGCAAATACGTACCCACGCGTTCGGTTCCGCTGCCCTACGCTTACCTGATTCCGCAGGAATTTGTCCGGCCGGTGGATCGGTTGTTGATGCACGGCATTCAAGTTGGACAGTTGGAGGAGGACACGGAAATCCCGGTGACCATCAACATGATCCAGCAGATCAATCGCCAGGAACGGGCGTTCCAGAAACACCGCATGCTGCAGGTACAATCGCAGACGAAGCAGGACAAGCGAACGATTCCAAAAGGGACCTACGTCGTGACCACCGCTCAACCATTGTCACGACTGGCCACGTATCTGCTGGAATGCGAATCCGACGACGGCCTGGTTTTCTGGAATTTCTTTGATCGAGCGATTGAGATGGACCAGGAATACCCGGTGTTTCGTGTCGACCAGCCAATGGCCCTGCCAACGTCTGTGGTCATGTCGGTGCCAAACAGCGTGCCGGTCACATTCGATATGATTGGCGGACCGAATTCCGTTATCCCCGATGCGAAGGCACCTCGTTGGGTTGATGGCAACCAGATCGAAATAGAGCTTTATAATCGCAAATTCCGTTTGGATCCGGAAACGACGTCGTTCCAGGATCGCGTCCCAGCGGCGTTCCAACCGGAGCGGTTGCGTGAGTTGCTGCAGCAACAGGGTATCGAACCGGAAATGGCCGACGAACTGGCCTCAGAAGAACCGCTGGAATCCAAAGACCGATCGAAACTGGTTTTCGATACGTCCTCTACCGATTTCGTTTACCTGCCGAAAACCGATCAGGTATTCCTGGTGGGTGAAAAGGAAAGCCCGTCCGAGTTGTTCGAATTCAGCCCCGATGAAAACAGGTTGGCGTACGTTAACCAGGCCGGACTCAACATTCTCGATCTGACCAGCGGGGAAGTGCAGCGGATCTCGGCCGACGATCCGGAGAATCAGCTGCTGGGCAAACTGGACTGGGTATACCAGGAAGAGCTGTATGGTCGGGGCCAATTCAAAGGATACTGGTGGAGTCCCAATTCCAGATACGTGGCCTTCCTGAAACTGGATCAATCCAACGTGGGCCAGATCACGATTTCCGACCACATTCCGTATCGCGGGGACGATGAAATCCAGAGTTATCCGAAAGCGGGTGATCCGAATCCTGCGGTCGCGGTCGGCATCGCTGACGTAGCAGCAGACGTGCATACGAACTGGATCGATCTGTCACGATACGATGACGACGACTTGCTCGTTTCCCACGTGAGTTGGCAACCGGAAAGTTCCCGTCTGTTTCTGCAGATTCAGAATCGCACACAGACGTACCTGGATCTGTTGGTTGTGGACGCCAGCAATGAAGAGAGTCACGTGCTGTTCCGCGACCAGACTCCCGCCTGGATTGAATCCCCCGGGGCACCGGGTTGGTTGAGCGACGGCAGCTTCCTGTGGCTCAGCCCGCGTAGCGGTCACCGGCATCTGTACCATTACGATTCCGATGGCAAGCTACGGGGTGAGTTGACGCGAGGCGAATGGGAAGTTCGCGATATCCTGGATATCGACCCGCAGACAGGGACGGTCTACCTGTCCGCGACCAAGGACAATCCGCACGACATGCACGCATGGCGTCTGGACGTGGGTAGCGGCACATTGACACAGATCACCAGTGGAGAAGGAAGTCATCGCCTGTCGTTTAACGACGATATGACGCATTTCATCGATGCATGGAGCCAAGCGTTTCGTCCTGTCGAATATCGCCTGTACCGCAATGACGGTACGTTTGTCCGGCGGCTGGCGGCGTCTTCGGACGATCGCTGGAATTATCTGAATTTGTCCGAACCCGAATTCCTGACGATCCCTTCGCCCAACGGTCAGCCACTGGATGCCATGGTTATTCGTCCGCCGAACTTCGATCCGAGTCGTCAATACCCGGTATTGATCCACACCTACGCAGGACCACATGCACCCCAGGTGCGAAATCGTTTTGGCGGCAGTTGGTCGTTATGGCACCAGATGCTGGCCCAGGCAGGCTACGTCATTTTCAAGTGCGATAGTCAATCGGCCAGCTATCGCAGCGCCCGGCAGGTGTGGCCGATTCACCGCGACCTGGGACGCAACGAATTGGCCGACCTGGAACGGGCCGTCAGCTGGCTGAAGCAGCAGTCGTGGATCGATGGCGATCGAATTGGCATTTGGGGCTGGAGCTATGGAGGCTACATGGCGGCCTATGCGTTGACCCACAGTGACTCGTTCAAAATCGGGATCGCGGGTGCCCCGGTTACCGACTGGCGAAATTACGACACCATCTATACTGAAAGATTGATGGGGCTGCCGTCGGAAAACGAAGCTGGTTACGATGCGTCATCCGTGGTCAAGGCAGCGGACAATCTTTCGGGCCGATTATTGCTGATCCACGGCTCCATCGACGACAACGTCCATCTGGGCAATACGATGCAATTGGCTTTGGCGCTGCAGAAGGCGGGCAAGCCCTTCGAGATGATGATCTACCCCCGCAATCGACACGCTATTCGCGATGAACAGCAGGCAGACCATCTGCGGAGGTTGATGTTTGATTTCGTCAAACAGAACCTGTAACAGAATCGTCGGAGTTATTTTCCGGAACGTTGCCAGGTCCAGCTGGTGGAACGGATCTGCCCCTGATCTTCGCCTTCAATTTTTACGGACAGTTGATCATCCTGACGTTGATAGCGAATGCGTTGCGGGAAATCGTGGTCTGGATTTTCAAAGACGACGGTCTTGCCGGATAGCTCTTTCAGCTTGAATTCGACCGGAGGGCGTCCACCGGGGCTGGCGAAGTAGCTTAGCGAATTGCCTTTTTGCTGGATCCGCAGGAACTCGAAGGTTCCTTTGGTACCCCGGGTCGTCCGGTTGACCCCCAGCATCATCCCTCCCTGAGGCGCGATCCAGTGTTCCTCGGTTTGCATCCCTCCCTCTCCACCGGTCCAGGAACCCGTCAACCAGGCGAGCTCCACGATACGAACGTTGACGTCGGAATCCTGTTGTGTGAAAGCGTTCAGGGCCGGCAGGGACAACACAAGGCAACAAGCGAAACAGCAGGCACGAAACATGATAGAGAATCCGGAGTAGATGTTGGAAATCAGGTCATGAGCTCAACGGCATAAGCCCGAGAGACATTGACTGGCGAATTGTAAAGCCGATAATGAGCGAATTCAAATTACGGGGCGTGGCTCAGCCTGGTAGAGCGCTGCGTTCGGGACGCAGAGGTCGCTGGTTCAAATCCAGTCGCCCCGATTTAATTTAAGCCGAGAATTCACGAGTGTTTCAACCGTCCGACGTTCGGGCGTGCGGCGAAGTCGACAGAGCAAATTCTGTAGTACTACAGAATTTGCTCCCAGACCGAGGAACGGCACGATGAAACGACGTTCTACTCGTGGACGAAGCAAGTCCGCACCTCGCTACTGTCATCACAAAGCCAACGACCGTGCCTATGTCACGATCAACGGCACCCGCCACTATCTTGGCAGGTACGCGTTAACTCCCGCACTTCTTCGCGTCAGCTGAAGCGATGCGGCGTATCTTGATCGAACGGGCCAGGCAATGGGCAAGTTTGAAACGGGGCGGCGATCGCGAGCGGGTCGAATTTGAATATGCAGAACCCGCAGTCCTGCCTTTCGACTGCGATGATCTCCTGGACCTCGACGGCCGTTTCAGAAACTCGAGCAACAACATCCCCGTAAAGCTGAACTGGTCAAACTGCGTTTCTTCGCTGGTTTGACGGTCAAGCAGGCCGCCCCAATGCTGGAAATCTCGACTTCTACAGCTGAAAATGCTTGGGCCCACGACCGATCGTGGCTGCGGCTGGAGAATTAGGCGGGGGTGCCAACTAATCCAGACATTTTTCGAAATTCTTCTGCGGTACGGTGACCGCGTACTCCCGGGTCGGCGACACTTGCTCGATCAAGTGGAAGGTATGCATTTGCAACTTGTCTTGATCGGAGCATCGGCTTTGGCCCAGGCTCGTTGATATTGTTCGAGGTATTCCTTGGCTGTTTCCTGATCTCCCTGCATTTCGAGGGCTCGAGCGAGCCCAAAGAGGGACCAGCCGTTGTTGGGCCAACGCTGAAGATCGGCACGATAAGTTGCGGCAGCTTTGGCCGACTTTCCCGCTTTGAGATAGACGGCGCCAAGGGTGTGTCGCACCGGCTGTAGCCACTGGGGAGGCTCGCCATAAGTCAATCCGTCTTCAATTTCGATGGCCTGTTCCAGCAACGCCGCTGCCTGGTCCCATTTCTCCTGTTGCAACAGGATCTCGCCACGGATAAACAGATCACTGATTTCCAGCAGCGTATGAGCCGAATCCAAGAGGACCATGTGGTCTTCTGGAAGCGATGCCTTGGCCTGGCGAAACTCATCCAGCTCCTTTCGGGCACTGGGAAAGTCCTTTTTGGCGGCATACGCAATTGCCCGATGTGCTCTCCAGACCGCCACGGTGACCGGCAGGTATTCCGGCGGTGCGGGCTCGGCCAACAGCTCATCCCACCTGCCGAATCGTTTCTGAACGTCGTAAACCGAGCACATCCAAAGATCAAACACGGGTCCCACCTCGCGCAACGCCGGTTCGGGAATACGCTTCCACATTTCCCGCGCCGCCGCCATCGCTTCCTGTTCCCGGCCACTCATCATCGAAGCGTAGGCGAGCATGTGCGCGTTATGGACGATGTACAGATACTGAAGTCCCTGGTTGGGTGATTTTTTCAGGTAGGCCAGATCTGCTGCCATTGCTTTTTCATTTTGGGTAATTGCTTCCTGCCAATGTCCCGTCTTGACGTAGATATGCGACGGCATGTGCAACAAATGACCGCTGAGCCGGAACCAGGTCACCCAGGCGCTGCGCCGCATCGAGTCCCTGCTCCGGATTACGACTCGGTTCGGTCGCATGGATATACAGATGCAGCGCACCTGGATGGTTCGGTGCCAGTTTGAGAACCTGGTTCAATGTCGCCAGAATCTTATCGGTTCCTGCTTCCGGAATACCATCAAGTGAATAAAGCTTCCAGGGACGTTGAACCATCAGCGAATCGGCGTAAAGCGTTCCAATGTCTGGATCCTTCGGATGCGACTTCCAGAGCTTTGCCATCGCCTCGGCGAAATTGCTTTCGAGGTGAGTACGATCTTCCGGCGCAGGGTACTGATATCGAGATTGCAGCGCTTCGATCAGCGCTATTTCCTGTGCCGTACCATTCTCTCGACGGCTCAAGGCATTCTGAAGAGCATACCAGGCGGCTTTGGAGCGTTCGGGAGTCATGACGTCGTCGTTGTAATTCGGGCCCTCGCAGTAGGCGATAGCCCACCACGGCATTGCGGCTGTCGGGTCCAGTTTTGCCGCCTGCAGAAATGATCGGATTGCTTCGTCGTGGTTAAATGAGTACATCCAGTTGAGCCCCTGATTGAAGTACAACTGAGCCTCCGGTGATTGCGTCGAAATCGTGCGCCGATGGGTACCCAGGCCTTCGAATCGTGGCGCAACAGTGGTAGCGTGCTGATCGCCATTCTCGGATTGGGCAATTAGAGTCGGTAGCCCAACCATCAAAGCCGCCAACACAATGGAAATCCGAAGAATCACGTTGCGGGAGAGATCAGGCATCATAGGCTCTAATTCCTGGGGGTTTCAGGTCCAAAAGCGTTAATCAAATTCAGGGCCCACCAACACGGTGTGTCGGGGTATTGCCGACCAGGCCGGTGTAGTTCGATCGCCGATCGCAACCAGGATGCCTAACGGACCAATCCGGCGTTTGCCGAGTTGTGTTTATAGGTCTTCTCGAAGTCGATTGCAAACAGCAGGTCACCGGAGATCCCACCCTTGGCGGGTTACGGAAAGATGATCGACTTTGACGGGGCGTGCACCATGTTTTCAGCGACCGCAGGAAACGTGACGGTGGGACGTGTCGCGATTGAAATGTCGCGTAATTTCAGAGCTGCAGTTGTCGTCGGTGATTCAAAAAAAAACAGCAATATCTGCCGAACGTGGGCGACAGGCTTTCTTGAAAGTTGGTCTAACTGCGCGTCCTCACCAAAAACGGAACTGGAGGCGGCCACAAGAACTCGCAACGGGGCGAAGGGTTTTCCACCCAAGCGGCTTTCTCCGATACCAAGGAAATGGACGAGCGGACGCTTGACGAATATTGACGTTTGATGTCATGATTCGTAAGATTGGTTCTGAGTCCTAAACCGAATTAATGCGAGTTAAGCCGATGGCCTCTTCCCTGAATCTTTCGTTGACCGATGAATTGCGTGCGTTCGTGGACGCCAATTCGGGTGACGGAACGATGTTCGCGACACCGAGCGAATTTGTCCGTCACTTGCTACGTGAAAAAAAGGAACGGCAGGATGCAGAAGCCGCAAGAATTGCAATTCTCGAGGGCTATCGAGATGCGATCTCGGGTCGAACCGTTGCCTTCAAGGGCAGTCTGCGCGATCTCATGCAAAAGGCGAAAAAGTGAGCAAACGAAAATCGGTGAAGATTTCGGTTCATTTCACCGAGCGGACGCTGCAAGATCTCGTTTCCATCCAAGAGTACTCCATTGCCAACTGGGGGAAACGAGTCGCCAACAGGTATTTGGACGACATCGAAGCGGCACTGGAAAGGATTTCTGAAAATCCGGATGTTCTTCGAGAAGAACCAAACTTCCACAAATACCTGTATTTCTACCGGGTCAATAAACACTTGTTGATATGCGACGTGCAAACTGATTTTGTATTCGTCCTGACGGTGTTGCATACCAATATGGACATTCCAGAACGTCTAGGCGAATTGGAACCAACGCTTGAACTCGAAGTGGAATTGTTGCATCAACAACTGGCTAAAGCGAAAAAGAAAAAACGCGGATGAACTTAGCATCGGCAGCCTGATTCAGCCAGTTTGGACATGGAATCACAATCGCGAGTATCGATATTACACCCGCTCCAAGCGAATCAAGACCGGCTACGCCAAGTGCAAACTGCCATCGCTGCCCGCCGGCGAAATCGAATCGACGGTGGTGGATCAGCTGCGCTCCGTTTTCCAGAACCCGGAAGTGATCGCCCGCACGTTCCGCGAGGTTGCCACACTGGCCAAAGACGGCCCCAGTGCGGACGAACTGGCCAGACTGGACGAACTACGCACACGTCGCAAACAGGTGGGCCAGGCCATCCGGTCGCTGTTAACGCTTGATGATCCGGAAAGCGAGTTTCTGCAAACCGAGCTTAAAGACCTGCACGGTCAGTTGAAATCGCTGGACGAGTCTATCCGTCAGATCGAGACTCGCCCCGCGACCGACGCCGACCTGGAAGCGGTAACCTATGCGCTACAACGCTTGGATCCGATCTGGGAAGTGTTGTACCCGGAGGAGCAGCGTCGGGTGTTGGAATTATTGGTAGAGAGAATTGATGTCGGCAGCACGACGGTTGATGTGCAGTTCCGCGCCGATGGGATCGAACAAATCGTAGCTGAACTGGAGTCGGGGGAATACTCAAGGATTGACGAACTGGCTTCCGCAAAAAAGCTCGACGTTAGCCGCCGCCAAGAATGGCGATAAATGGGGCAACATCCAACAAATTGACTACTCTGTCCTGATTGCGGTCTGCCTCAGTACCAGAAGCTAATTTCTTCGCGACTTAGATTTGCCGCTCACGCAAACCATCTGATTTTCCTGATAGTTCAACCGATTTTTGCGCTACCTGACGCGTGAAATGTCGCCTCGTTGAATTGAAGACTTTATTTTGCCAGACTTAGTTGGAGATAATCATGCGCGGATTTTTACGCTGGATAAATCAGCCTGCGGTCCTTTTAGCTTTCCTTTCATTCTGTATTGCTCCGGCGCCGATAAACTACGGGGACTTCAGCGACATTCCTCCGGGATCGGTCATGTACTTGGATGTCACGGAAAGTGCGTCCTTTCCCGACGACAAAGAGCCGCTTTTCGGTCCACCATCCATTACTGCAGACACGCTGAATTTTGATCCGCTTGATGTATTTAGCGCGGGCTTCGGCAGCTCAGACAGTACGGGAGGGCGATTGAGTTTCACCCTGACGTCAAGCGAAACAGCGATCACGGATTTCATGGTTACCAGCGCAGGTCTCTACACCCTTTCAGGAGAAGGAACTTCGGCTACCAATGTCAGTTGCCTGTGCAGCATCAGTGAACTTAACATACTGGAAGTGGATGGCATTCCTGTCGCCACGCCAATCGTATTACCGGGTACAGAAATATCCGAAACTTTTGACCTCTCGAGTGGGGCGGCTACCGATGCAACCTGGACCAATTCGTTGACCCTTGAAATTAACGCGGCTCTGCAGAATGCTGGCTTCGGTTTCGAACACGGGGCCACAAAAATCGGTATCGTTGTTGAAAATCTGCTGACATCAGCGAGCGAAACATCTTCCGATGCGATGATTGGATTGACGGCAATCAGCTTGTCACCCACGACCATGCCCGCCTTCATTCCAGGAGATGTTAACGGCGATGGAGTTGTCAATTTGGAGGATGTCGCGCCGTTTGTCGATCTGTTGATGACTGGAAATTTTCTTCCGGCAGCGGATGTTAATGGCGATGGCATTGTTGACTTGCTCGACGTGCAGCCCTTTGTAGATCTGCTGACCGGAGCGTAACCAAACTTTGTTTTATTCGGTAGCGGAAGTCACCATGTTTCGGCTGTACCGAAGCTGTGCGCGAGTTCCGCTACCGGTATTTCAATAATAAACCGAGTACGTTTTTCCTGAAAACAACGCTGCGCAAACCTTGCGCTCGACGAAGCCGCATTCTGTGGTGGCGCACACCGCCGTCGCGAGGTCCAACCGGTCCCATCGACCGGGTGCATTTGGTTGATTTTGAACTGAAACCTTGGTCGCCCAAAAAAGCAGGTAGACTCGCCTCATGAAACGCCCGCCAAGAAGGTCGATCGCACGCCTTTCAGCCGGATCTTGAAGCTGACATCGCTGTCACCGGAGATCGTGGAGGACGTGCCCGGGCTGAGTCTGCGTCGGCTGCGGAAAGGGGATTCCGCTCCTCTGGAGCCAGCAACGCGAATCCTTCGGCAATTAGTTTCTCGGCAATGCCTGTGGCGAACACGCAAAGAAAGGAGTCGGTTTGGAATCTCGAACGATGATCACTGCATCAAAGTCATTTGGCGGACGTAGATTTGGTTACGCGCGTGTATCGACAGATGATCAGGAATTGAATTTGCAGGTCGATGCCCTCGTCCATTGCGGCATTGCCAAGCAAAATATATTCATGGACAAAATATCGGGTGCCAAAAGCGATCGCACCGGTCTCGGCCAGTGCATGGAGGTCTTGCAGCCCGGTGATATACTTGTCGTCTGACGACTGGATCGCTTAGGACGATCGATGCGTCACTTGATCACGCTGGTCGAAGACCTGCGCGAACGCGGCATTGGATTCCGATCCCTTAGCGAAGGTGCAATTGATACGACCAACGCCTCGGGTGATTTGATATTCAACATCTTCTCGGCGTTGGCCCAGTTTGAACGGCGCTTGATCCAGGAACGAACCAAAGCCGGTTGGACTGCCGCCCGCGCCCGAGGCCGAATGGGAGGCCGTCCGAAAACGAGTCCCAACGACGCCAAGGTCAGGCTGGTGAAAACTCTGTTGGCGGACAAATCCCTGGAGGTGGACGATATTTGCGAAACGCTGAAAATCTCGCGGTCGACGTTGTCTCGCTACGCGAATCTGTAAAACTGCCGTCCAGTCTCAAAATCCGGTCGTTCGCGAAAAACGCAACGCAATCAACGAGTTGTTGAAACTTAGAGCGTTGGATCATCACTGTCGTCGACCAGCCGGATCACCGGAATCGAAAACGCTTGCAAAGATCGCAATTGGATCTGAGTTTTATCAACAATCCGTTTTCTGAAACCCTTCGAAGATTCACGGGTATGACGGTTTCGTATCCAAGAATCATTCTTGAGTGATTTGTCACTATACAGCTTCTTGGCCAGGACTAACCCTAGAGCCGAAGGGCTCATTGCCGTCGGTATCCAATCATTCTTCGGGCACGAGCAGCATTCGGGGCCAAGGCCGGGCTGTTGAGGCTGGTTTTGTATCTGTTGCGGCGCAGTCGTGCCATTGACACAGACCAGTTTGCGGTATAGACTAGTTTGTGTAGAGATTCATTGGGAGTTTACGAGATGAATACTGAATCATATTTTCAAGACGTTCGAAGATCGGCGGAAAGGGAAACGTACGACGATGGCCTCATGGAAATTGTCATTGGCGTATTGTTGTTCATTGCAGCTCTTGCCACGGGGCGGCCGGCCTTCATATGGACATATCTAGTTGCCATACTGATTCTCGGTCCTGGATTAATAAGGCTCAAAGCCCGATTCACTTTTCCTAGAATCGGATACGTTCAGATGCCCGATGAAGACCCCGGCCGCCTTCGCAAGGGCGTAGTCACTTGGGTACTGGGAGTTTTTTTCTTGTCGGCGGTTGTTCTCGCCATAGCTGGTCTCCTTACCGACAATCTTGCTTGGCGTCGTGCGGCTCCCGCGATTGGCGGACTATTGTTTTCCGGTGGATTTCTATATTTGGCGCAGCGATCACAGTCTTGGCGTCATTACTTGCTGGTGATCGCCTCGGTGTTGTTCGGAGTGGTGATGGTCTTTCCACTTGAGTCAGAACCGTATGGCAATTTTCGTGTTTGGGCCTTGTTGATGTCGCTGTTGTGTTTGGCGATGGGTGCATACGTGCTATGGCGATTTGTCAAACGGAACCCTGTTGTTGAGGAACGAACTCCCGATGAGTAGTGAAGATCAAGAATCTGACATCGGGGCGTTACTGGAGATCAATCGCGTAATCCATGAGCCCGCACGCTTGCTAGTGCTGTGCAATCTTTATGTCCTAAAAAACGCGGATTTCTTATACCTTTTGCGAAAAACTGGTCTAACTCGCGGAAACTTGTCGGCACATATGCGAAAGCTGGAGGAGGCAGGATACGTAAAGGTAGAGAAAACGTTTGTCGATCGTCTGCCGGTAACGATTTATCGAATGACGCCGTCTGGCCGAAAAGCAATTCGAAAATATCGTGACAAATTGATTCGTGGATTGAGCGTTGTCAACTAAAACATTGTCTATTGGACCGCTTCGGTCACGCTGACTGAAGCTTGATATCAATCTTCGTATTGCTGTCTCAAAATACGGTGGTTATTTGCATACCGCAAAAAACGTGTGAATAGATGGGAAATTCGGCAAGCGAGACAGCAAAACGACTAGTGTCTTGTCTAGTTTAAAAGTTGGGGTTGGCACCTCAAATTGAATCGTCTTCGAATTAAAAACCAGAAATGCCAACCCCAAAATCAAGGATGGACCGTGACTCGCAGGATGGCAACTGAGTAGCATGCTTGGTCGAGATTTCAATTGAGTGGCGGCTTATTTCGATTGAGCCCGCTTCATATTCCAACGCATTCTGGTTTTTCGGCGGTTTTGGTAGATCGACTTCAAGCATTCGATCATTGTGGTCGCGAACCAGTTGGTAACGCGATTCCTGGTCGAAGCCATTCGCGTAGTACAACACATCGGTTCCGTCGGAATTGATCGAAATGACACGCGCATATCTCGAGCTCGTTTTGGCGAAAACCAGGATCACAGTCAGCAGCAACGGTAGTGCCAGAAACAGAATGCTTCTGGCGAATCTTCGCGTCGGTTCAACGGTATTCAATCGCGTACCTTCTGTGAACAGATCTTGGAGGCAATGACAAGTATCTCAGTCTAATTCCGTCGGGTTTTCCCCAACTCGATGCACTCCTTGATCACGGTCGTGAACAGTTGCAGCTTTCGAAGCGGATCATCTGACGAATATCTGGCACTCATTTCCTCCGCGATTTGACAAGCCCATTCCGGGTCCACCCAGACGGCGGACTGGATCAACAGATTTTCTTCAAATGCCGACCTATGGCCGATGTCGAGCAACCAGGCACCGGAATCAAATACCGGCTGTAATAAATGGCGCCGAAGTTCCGGATCTCTCAGAGCCAACATCCTGGCGACGTTGCCAAATACCCCAATCTTCTGATTGGTATCGAATGGTCCGGGTGCTCGATTCAAACAGGCGAACACTAATTCATCCAGCTGTTGTGACTGGATGTTGTCGAAGCGGGCAAGTTGGACTTCGGCGACCTTTGCGGGGTCACTCCAATGGTACCAGAATTCAATTTTGCATTGACGCCACGCGTTGACCGCCAACTGAATCAGCCGATCGCGCTCCGCAACGTCTTCGGTTTGCCGCGCTGCGTACAAACAGAATTGAACTTTCCCCATCGAATCCTGCATTGTTCCACTCAGCCTGGAACACCAATCGGCCAGCAGTTTGTTATTCTTCGAATCGCCAGCCAGTTCCAGCAGCCTGGTTGTTCCGGTTCCTTCATAGCTGAGTTGATTCCGTTTGCAGATGTCTGCCAGGTTTTCCGGATCAGTCAGCGAAATAATGGCGAGGCATTCATTGGTCAACGATTCCACCTCACGTTGATCGGCAGCCAGTCGAATGAGTCGAATCGCGGTGTCCGGGTCAACGATTCCCAGAATCGGTGCGAAGATGCGTGCTTCAGCGCGCAACAGCTCACCCTTTTCTGATTCAAGCAATTTTTTCATTTTGTCCGCCGACTCCCAGGCGGATTCAATTACCGAGCGGGCGGTCTCAAAGCGGTTTTCGACGATGAGAGCTTTGGCAATGATGCCCGCGGCGATCAACCGGTTGGTTCCCGAGCAATTGTTCATTGCCAAAATTGCTTCGCCATACAATTCGTCTTTGAGTTCGGGATCGTCGGTCAGTAATGCCGATTGAGCAAAACCGCTTGCCTTTTGTTGGGCATCCACCTGAGCTTGTTTTAAAAATGCGATTGATTCACCAGGCGCCTGCTGGAAGATCTCGCGGCTCATATACAACAAGAAAGTATCGCGGTATTCGTAGGAACAGTCGGGAGCCGACAGAGTTTTTTTGAAACCTGGGAAGTCCACCTTTACTTGCGTTGAAAAGAACATTGATTGACGGTAGTACGTTGCATCCTTGGCGCCGGGCATTTCCAATTGATCGTACAGCTTTTTGGCTGCCGTTTGATATTGCTCCGGGGTTCGCGAATACCAGCCCAAGAGCGTCGAAGAACTGTCGCCCGCCTCATTCTTTTGCAGTGTAAGTTTGAGTGAATCTGAATTGATCTCCTTGAGCGGCTGAAACAGGATTTGATAACCCTCCGCACGAGCGGCCACGATTTGTTGCGTGTCGAACAGCTTGATTTTCGCTGTTCCGTCGTTAGCCGTCTCGATTGACTGCCTCCCGGAAAGGGCGCCGACAAAAACCAGTTCTGCATCGCCAATCGGTTTTCCCGCTGCGCCATCGACGCACAGAACATTGACCAAGCGCGATTGAGGGGCCTTGATCAAAGGGAAATCGCCTAGTTTCAAATTCCCGTCGACGACTTTTCGGCGCACCCCGTCGATAAACGGCGTGCTCATGGGCAGAAATCCATCGGCAATGATTTTGAATCGCATTCGCTGATTGAAGGAGGCGGTCGCGGGATACCGAAACCAACCATTATCGTCGGAAGTGACGTAGGGCAAGTTCTCCAGCATCGGAATGCCAACTAACGACTCGGCCCCAAACCCTTCCTTCTGGTGCACCACGGAGCGCATCCCAAAAACCTGGGCGTTGGGAACAGGTTGGCCCTGCGAATCGACGATCCGGCCAGTGGGAGCAGCCGTGACCTGCTTGGTCAGCACAACTTTGAGTGGCTCTGCGAATCCCGATTTGACGTCAAATACGTCTTGTTCGGTCGTGGCCAGGTCCATTTTCGCACCTCGAACTTCGATTGCCGCATTTGGTGGCAGGCCACGAATTTCAAATCGGCCGGAAACATCGGAAACAGCGGTCTTCGACATTGTGAATCTTTCACTGCCATAGGTAGCAGTTAGTGTCGCCCCGGAAATAACGTCGCCCTGTTCATCAACGACAACGCCTTTGAGGGAACGTGAACGCGAGAGACGGATAGGCTCGGGTTGCAGATTGTCATCCAGCTTCAACCTTCCCAGCATGACACCAAACGCATCGACGACTTGATAACGACTGAACGCGTCACTGGGAAACATCTGTCCATCCAGTTTTTCATCTCGGGGAACCCAGCGAACCATTTTGCCTTCTTTGTCCGTCCACGGATCGTACGCACCGTACATCAATCCAAATGACAAACCCGGCAGCGGTTGGTCATCTTCGTCGACGAAACGAAAAACCATCTGGCGGGCATGCACGTAGGGGATTTCGATCTGCAGTGGGGTGTTCTCGCCTGACAGATTTTCGGGATTTCTCATTGCCCGCGTTGCCGGAATCGCGAATGGCATTTCCTCCATTCCGGTCAACTGAAATGAAAGCGATCCGAATCCGACGTGATCGAAGGAAAAACGCCCCTCCTTGTCCAACTCGGTCGATTGCCAGGTGCCGATTTGGAAATTGCGATTGACACCGGTGGTGAGGTGAATCGTTTTGCCCGCCAGCTGCGATTGATCCGCATCCGCCGGAAGTGCGATTCGCCCCTTCACCTTTCCAGTTTTTTGCAACGTCCCAATGCGTTTGCCCTCGTCTGTCTTCAACTCGACCTGTTGGTTGCCGTGCGCTGCAGACACGACATAGATCTGTTCGATTTGTTGGATATCAAAATTGGTTATCCTGGCCCAGCCCTGTTCGTCGGTCACCTGGTCGGGGCAAAGCGTGCGTTGACGGGGTATTCGGGCACCGGCAAATTTTGCCACATGCACGATCGCACCCGCGACCGGCTGTGAATCCGAGTCAAGCACCTGAATGTTTCGTGGCGCATGAGGTAAGAGCTCGATTTCTATCGGCAACTCGACAAAGAGACGGTCGAGTTCGACTGGTTTTACCGTTGTCTGGTAACCAATGAGCGAGACAGCCAACAGGACCTTGTTTTGCATATTGGCATTGCGCAAACCTGGAGTATCCGGAGGAAACTCGACCGAAAACTCGCCGTTCATATTGGTTTCGCTCGTTTTGTACTCCGGTTTCTCAATCCAATAGGGAACCATGGAAAACTCGCTTGAAACGGGAGTAATGAGCGTTACACCGGCACCCTCAATCGGATTGCCCGACGAATCTTTCACGGTTCCAAATGCGCGAATCTGTTTTGGCAATTCGGTCAACAACTCTTCCTGGCCGCTCGAAACGTCTGTCAACACTAACAACGCGAAACTTGAAGCAACCAACGCAGTTTGCAAAATACTAATCCGGACTGCTCTGGGAGATACGATGCGTCGGATGAAAAATCTGTTTTCCATGGGGTTGCAAACTGCAAAAAAAGTGCGTGATAGAAAGTGACCAACGTCAGTTAGATGAAATATCCTGGCGGCGTTGTGGTCAGGGACCCAGGAAGGTTCAAACGGAATCAATCCTGACTGATTTGTTTGGTGATCTCACCAGCAAGTGGGCCAGTATCAAAAACCAGCAATGTTTCAACTTGGGAAATGGCAATCTCGCCGGGAACCCGCACGGGGATCGGACAGAATGTGCCTCACGAAAAACCGGATGAGCCGACACCAATCCTCTGCCCTTGTCCGGAACTCGTTGCGATCAACCGGTTTTCAGCGATGGCCGAGGATTTGCCGCATTTCGACTGAACCAGATACAGACCCGAATGCGACGTCAGCATTGGCGTGATGGTGATCGTCGTGCTGGCTCCTCGTCGCTGCAAGCTGCTGATGGCTGAAAGCTCCAGCTCACCCAGTAAATCGAGAGGCGCTGATTCGTCTGCCAGGATCTCCGTAAACTCGCCTTGCGAGCCGGCTGCATCGAATGCAAATGAGAATGTTTGACGCGCGTCACTGACCTCCATTCGCAGGCGTTGCGGTCGCCATTTCCCGATCGGAACTTTGACGGGCTCATCCAGCGACGTAATCCTAGCCTGCATTCCGCTTTCGGAAGCCAGCACCGCGTCCATTGACTTAATCTTGAATTCTGAATCGGTGAAAATCATTTTGGGAATTATCAAACCCTGATCCTCAACTTCCGTCAGTTGTAACTTGGCGCCCATCGGATCGCCGCCGATGGCAATCAAGCGACGCGAGATCTTCCGCATTCCAACGCAGGGCAGTCTTTCCAACAACGAATCGATTCGTCCGTCGTGGTTCCAATCGACGAACAAACGATCCTCAGAATCAAACCAACGTCCGTTCGCATTTCGATCTTCGTAGCGAACCGCACACGTCCGGCCATCGAACTCGGTTGTCCCTTGCATCGTTCCGTAAGTCGCCAAATACAATTTGGTATCTGTTTCGTCCCAACGGAACTGAACCTGCTGTGCTGCGTGTTGGTTCTGGTTGAACTTGCCAACAAACTCCGAATCCAACTTTACTTGCCAGGTCGGGCCTGGTTGTTTGTCCGTTTTTACTGGATTGAATTTTTCGCCGACCTGGAATACTCGATCGCGATTGCAGTCAACGAACAATTGGCGAGAGTCAGAATCGCCAGCAATCATGACGGCGACCGACCGCGAGCGATCATCGCCATACGTAAAACTTCCCAGCCACGTCGAATTCAGATTTTCCGGAATTTTCGCAGTCAGTTCGTCAGCAGCAAAGCCGTCCGGCAAGCTTTCGTCGACTACAACTTCGGAAAATCGGACGCTGTTTCCGACAAGTGGTTCGAATTGAAATTGAGGTTGGTTTTGTTTCTTCTTGAGATTCGATTGGGCCTGAACCGGTAGGCAGAAACAACTGGTCGACAATATCAAGCAGATCAAAATTGAGCATTTGAATTGCATCGCGGCTCCACTTCAGGGCTGGTCAAACGTGGTTGCGTATCTTGCCGAAAATGACTGGCAAGCGGTCACAGCCACGCTTTGCTTTACTGCGAATCGATCATGTAGGGGACACGGACGGATTGTAAAGAAAAGCACTCAGGATTGCCAATGACGGCCGCAGACACATGGTAACCGACGAAGTTTGAACTTGCGATCAATGGCCTTATCACCGAAATCGACGTACCGAAAAAAACGTTCGATTTCCCGAACATTCCGATTCTAGCCGATGGCGGACGCGATCTCCAATTGCTCGTTGTTGAGTAACTCATCGCCGAAATCAAAATGCGAACAACTGGCGAACCAACCGTTTGACGACAGGAAACAACATTCGGCTACGGGACGCGGGTTTTACCGGCAACGCCTACTGGCAGACGCATGAGAAACTGCATTTTTGCCCCTTGGCTCAAACCCCTGTTTATGCCGCATGAAAGTTCACGGGACTCGTTGAGGGTGAGTCCCGTGACTTTGAGCCTCTCGGCCAGTTTGAGCCTTTTTCGGCACCGATTCTACTCAAGCGCGTCCCGTAAATGCGTCCCGTAAATAGAACTGGCCCACCCATGACAAAGCGCTAAAAATCCGCGATACGCGGGGCTAAAAAGAAAGGCTCGCCAAAATCAACTGACGAGCCTGTTTTGATTTGAGCCGGGTTGTAACTCCGGCGCAAGTGGAAGCGGCCACAAGGGCTCGCAACGGATAGTGGGTTGTGGAGTCTGGTCTGTCGGCCACATCCCGACATCCAAGAACTCAGTTTGTCTTTCATTTTTCTTCAGCTTTTAATTCCTCTCGAGTCTTAGCATCGTATTTACGAAGGAATTCAACAGTCTCGCTACGTCCATTTGCCAGTGCTTCATCCAAGGGAGTTTGGCCTTTCACATTAACCGCGTTCACCTTTGCCCCATTGGCAAGGAGTAGTTCACAAACCTCAGAAGCATGCTGTTCCGAATAACTTCGCGCGACTTGATGCAAAACTGTATCTCCCGATTTATCACGGTAGGGTTCATTGTCTTGAATCATACTTCCCGATTTAAGTTTCACATTTACATCGGCCCCGTTGGCAATGAGCAGCTTAGCCAAGTCCAAATACATTTGATAACTTTTTTTCGCTCCTTGAGCCGCATTCCACGCCGCTGAATGCAACAAAGTCTCGCCCGTGCGCCGCGTCTTGGCATTCACATCTGCTCCGGCGTCAATGAGCAATTGGGCAGTCTCCTTATTACTCGCCAAATGCAATGGTGTATGGTGGGTATCATCGATTGCTCTTACATTAGCTCCCCGATCAATTAACAGCTTGATCATCTCAAGATGACTCCCTTTCCAATCGGCGTTTACGGCATGGTGCAATGGAGTCATGCCCGGGTCATCTTGCAAGTTCACGTTCCCGCCTTGATCAAGGAACTTTTCGACTGCCGCAAGGTTTCCAGCGGACACGTCATCCAGCAGGCGCGCTTCAGCACGGCCTAAATAGACTGAATCCTCATGATAATCACAGCCAAGCAATAGAACCGACACCAATAAAGTGGGAAGGATTTGCCGCACCGGTTGCACCGTGGATGTTAGAGAATAAATACCGAAGGATACCCCGCCCTATCTGGACAAGCTTCGCTATATCTAGCCCGGATATTTCATGTCAGTATTTTTGGCGGTCTACAAGAAAAGCCTTTTGCCCGGTAAAACGTGAGTGTCTAAACAGCACTTTCGACCAAAGCAAGAGGCTTTTGCAATGACAGAGTGTATCACGAAAGCGATTGAGTTTTCAAGGATTGATCGTCGCCAAGTTACCGCTGATTTTCTCGGTGGTCGGCTGACCAGCGATGCGGGTATTTTGCTTTTGCGGGAAGTCGACCGAGAGATCGGTTTACTCGACGCGATCAACGCAGCCATCCCCGATCCGCGAGATCCGGCAGCGATCACGCACGATCAGCGGACCATGCTGGCTCAGCGAATTTTCTCGATCGCTTTGGGGTACGAAGACCTCAACGATCAGCAGACGATGCGAACGGACGCGGCGCTTCAAGTAGCTGCCGGTGTGGATGCCGAAGAAGATAACCCGATGGCTTCTCCAGCGACGCTTTGCCGGCTCGAGAATCGCGTCTTTCGGACGACCCTGGTGCGACTTTCGAAGATTCTCGTTGATCAATTTATCGCTTCCTACGAAACACCGCCTGAAGAAATCACATTGGACTTTGACGCGACCGACGACCCGGTCCACGGCCAGCAGGAAGGTCGCTTCTTCCATGGCTACTATCGGCACTACTGCTTTCTGCCGCTTTATGTTTTCTGCGGTAGTCAACCGCTGGTGGCCTACCTGCGGCCCAGCAAGATCGATGGGGCCAAGCACGCCAAGGCGATCACGAAACTGCTGGTGCAGTATCTTCGTCAGGCTTGGCCGGACGTGAAGATCACGATTCGTGGCGACGGTGGATTCGGCCGCTGGAAGTTGATGCGTTGGTGCGAAAAACACGACGTTTTCTACTGTTTGGGGATGTGTCGAAACCAGGTGCTTGAGCGTCACGCCAAACCATTGATGACACGTGCCGAAGCGGAGTTCGACAAGTCGGGAGAAAAAGTTCGCTTGTTCGGTGAGACCCTTTACGCGGCCAAGACCTGGGACAATCAGCGTCGCGTGATCATCAAGTCTGAACGACTCGACCAAGGTCTCAACACGCGATTCGTGGTCACCAATCTCAGCGGCAAACCACAAGATATCTATGACGAGATCTACGCCATGCGTGGCGACATGGAGAACCGGATCAAGGAGCAACAGTTGATGTTGTTCGCCGATCGCACGAGCTGCCACGACTTCCTGGCAAATCAATTTCGGTTGTTGCTTTCGACGTTCGCCTATGTACTGATGGACGAACTACGTCGCGACTACCTCAAAGGAACTGAGCTGGAGAAGGCACAGTGCGATACGATTCGCTTGAAGCTTTTCAAAATCGCTGCACGCGTTCGCGTGACCGTTCGTCGAGTCTGGTTTCACTTGTCGACCAGCTATCCCTATCAAGCCTTGTTTCGAACGCTTTCTTCCAGGCTTCTACTGGATTCCAGTTGACCCCCAAACAACCCGAATCGCGACTGACTCAGTTTGGGGGAAAGGGGGAGCTGTCCCTCGATTTCAAAAAGCAGACCACATCCACCCTAATTCAACGACAAAACCCCCGATCCAAACTCAAACCTCACACCGATGAAATATTCGGGTTAGCGAGCGAACACTTGAGTACGCATTCGTTGAGCGGTTCGGCATCGGTCCGAAGGAATACTTGAAAACCATGCGGCTTATATTGATCCGCCGCCAGCTGCGCGTCGCCGATCCACGAAAGACGAAAGTGGTCGATATTGCCAATTTGTCCGGCTTCTGGCACATGGGGCAATTTGCAGCCGACTACCGGCAACGTTTTGATGAGTTGCCCTCGGATACTCTTCACCGCCAATCTTCCCGTTGATCGCCCTAATGTTCATTTTGACGACCAGTCGCGAATCGTTTGCGATCATCCGGGGAATGATGTTATCGTGTTCGGAGTCTTCTTGAGCTTGGACCAGCGACCCAGACGGTTGGGCAGTAGTGATCAATACAAAATGAATCGCATTAGCAATATCAACGTATGGATGATGAGTACCAACCGGCGGTGGATTCTTAAAAAAATCCCGATCGTTTCATGCCACGTCAATCAAACGACCGTTTTCGGCCGACGTTGAGAATCGACGCCAGTTGGCTCAAGGTAAGTTGGAATTTGGCGAGCTGGAAGAGTTGATTGCGTAACGCGGCTATGAGATCGGGCTCTTGCTTTTCGGGTTTACCGATATCTGGATTGACAACCCGCACTTTTCACATTCGGCTGCCCCAATGGCGATCGTCTGCTTTTTTCCGCAGGCCGGGCAACAAAGCATGATTTCCGTAAACCCGCCGTCTTTGATTCCCTGTAAATTGGACGGGCGAGCGTGCTTGTGCAATCGAGCCGCAATCATTAGAGCGAGCGTGCCACAGGAGGCGACGACACCCCCTGCACCGGAGATGCGTCCCAAAAAACTGATACCACGTTCCGGTTCCAAGAGCAGTTCGAGATTTAGAAATACCGCCGTCATTGCCAAAGCTACCATGGTGCCAATTCTCAGCCAGAATAGTCCGGGACCTAGGGCAAGGAGCCCCATCAGACTGGTGTGGGCCACAAAGATCCCAATACTCGTAAACAGAGTAACGACTTCTTTGGGTGGTGGACCGGATTGACTTTCCCAAATATGACTCGTCACGATAGACCACGCGATCGTGCTTGCCACGACACCAATCCACCTCCAGTCCCGCCAAACGGTCGGACTAAGACCCATCACGGATATTACAGATATAGCTCCGTAGGCGATCACGCACCAGCCGATGGCCCACCATTCGGCTTGCGGTCGCCACCCGCCTGGATGCCAAATCGCGACGCAGAAGCTGGCGACGGCCGACAAGTAAATGACGATTCCCAACTTGCCTGCGAATCGGGTCGTGGAAATGGGAACCATCAGCAACGCGCCCATTCCGAGTGGAACGGTCAATCCGATGACGAGACTGAGAAAGAACATCTCTTCATCGTACGAATCCAAATCCCAAATCAGTGGAAGGATCAGGCAATAAACGACAATCACCGAAGCCATCCCCAAGAAGCCGGCAGCCAACGTTTTTGGTCGGTCGACCATGAGAGAAAGCGGCCACAAAACTCCCGCGGTGAGCGCCGTTGCCAACACCGTCCCACCCACGCGGCCCAAAACTCCGTAACTGGCCGTAAGTACCGTCAGAACACCAATTACCGCAGCCGTCCCAAGCAGCCAAAGCATCACCTTGAGACACAATGAACGTAGCCGGGGCGTTTGAGCACGGAGTGTATCAAACAGGGCGTCGTCGGATTGTTGGCTGAAATGGGATAAAAAGATGCCACTCCAGGCACCGATCAACAACAGTGCCGCCAGAGCCCAAGGGTTAATTGTGGTAGCAAAAAGAAGCAAGAAACGAACAACGATGACTGACAACAGGGCACCGACAAGCGCCAGAAGATGTCCCTCTCGATCATTCGCGAGGTGCGCACCAGGTCCATTGGTTATTCTGTCTTTCTTGTCGAAGCAGATCAGTGGCGGTCCGCTACAACTCGGCGAAATCTGCTCTTTCAATCTCGCACAAGATTAGATCAGAACGTTGATCCATCTGCACCGGCGCGAACCAGGCTGGTTTTCGCGTCGCCAGAACGCTGCGCTAAACTCGATTCAAAACGAGCCCAGCATTTGAGGATTAGCGTTGGTGCCACTCGATAATGGCTCCAACCAAGAAGCGGATCCCGGTTGGCTTACGTATTCCGTCCATACGTTTTCGAGTCGTTCAAGAAAACGACCCTTTAACGAACAGCCAATCCGGCTCAACGCCGAAATCGCCGCCCGTCGTCAGTCTCAAGAAGCGAGGCCGATTTAAGATTTTCTTCTTGCCCCGGCTGGAACTTTTTTCTTCGTCCCCCTCTTTCCGGATCAGATTGGCAGGCTTCAATTCGCCACCCCTTACCATGGGCCAAAAATCCTTGGCGGAAAATGGCCCTGCGAGATTCGCATAAATGTGCCCGAAATATTCGGATGACACGGTAGCAACCGTGTTTGTTTGTGACCCACGGAGAAAACCGTGCCTTTGGCAGGAAGCAATCCCCTGACGAGTCGCACGCGTTTTGCTCCGCCACACGCAAATAGCGTTTTTTTTTGTTGCATTCCGTGTCGTGAGGTTTACACTCATGGACTGCCGTACTTCACGAGGAGAGAGTGTCATGAAAATTGTTTCGCTATGTTTGCTATGGATTTCCATCTTCTGTGCATCACCAGCTACAGCTCAACTTGTAACGCTTTCTTTCGAGGGCACCGTCGACGATGTCTTGGGCTTCACAATTGACGGCAACGCCGCGCCAATCGACAGCCTGTTTACGCTTGATGTTGGCATCAATACATCCATGTCGGAAACGGGCGTATATGCGGTTGAATCGGTTAGTTTTACGCTCGATGCACTTGCCGCGACGTATGACACCACAACGGATTGGGCTGGACTGGGTACAACCCTCGTCGCGACTCAGGTCGGAAATTCAATCGAACTGATTTCCGATCCTTTATTCTCGAACCCCGACGAGAATTTTCTGCTGGGAAACCTGACTGGATTCGGACCTGCCGAGTTTGACGATCCATCGACGTGGGGCACTGATTCGTCCTCAATTTTTGGCGACGTTATTGTTCGCGGGGCGGGCGGATTCGACAGCCTGGACCAGCTGTCTGGCGCCGCGCCGTATATCGGCAGTCTGAATCTGACAGTTGTGCCTGAACCAGTGATTGCCCCCGGTTTTGGTTTGTTCGTGCTGGCAGTATTGGCACGCCGGAGAAAAACTGTATGCCCCTGCACTGTGTGAAAATGTTGCAGTAACGCCCATGCGCGCTTCGCAGAGAGGGAGAAAATAGAGGGGGGACGTCGACTCTCTGGCCCAACCGTTCCGCACGGCGGCGGACGCCATCCGGGAATAGGTAAGCGATGCGATCGGTGTACCAGGAATCGCGAGAAATGGTTTCCGTCTGGCGTCGAAACTGAGCCATCTTGAGTCGCTTGGTGTTTTTCGTCGCACCGTTACCCGCCCGACAACAGGTCGATAAACGGATCAACATCCAGCAGGTTCACGTCGCCGTCTCATTACAGTCGGCTTCGGCCTGGAACGTGCCGTTGGTCAACAAATTGATGAACGGGTCGACGTCCAACAAATTGACCATGCCATCCAAGTTGACGTCTCCCAACAGGCTGGCGCCCTTCGCCCGCAACTGGAATCCACCGGTCAGGGTGAAACCACCACCGCTTAACAGGGCACCTGCATCGGGCTGACCGATCGTTCCGTAAAGTTCAAAATTACCATCGCCGGAATGACCCCAGCCACCGTCAATCGTGTACCAATCCATGCTAAACGACTGGGCCGATGTGGTTACCGGACCGGCGAACGTGAATAATCCAGCCAAACAGATACAACTGAAGATACGCATCATGATTATTTCTCCTCACTTGCCAGTTGGGTCACCATGATTTCCAGCTGTTTGAGTCGATCACGCAGTTCCGAAATTTCGGCGTCCTGTTCGGCTTTTTCCTGCTTCAACTTGGCAATCTGATCAGCCTGTTCAGATATCTGTTCGTTCTGTCGGGCAATCTGTTCATCTTTTTCGGCTCTTAGCTCACGCAGTGCTTCGACTGTCAATGCCTCGAACCCACGAAACGTGACCGCCATGTAGCCGTCGTTGCGTTCATCGACCCAGTCCGGGAACACGCCTTCAACTTCCTGAGCAATTACGCCAATCCGCTCACCCGCCAGTTCGTTGATCGACTGCGGATCAATGTACTCATACGTCACGCCCCGCAACTGCATCAGTTTGTCCAACGAACCCTGCAATCCGGCAATGTTCTTCTTCAGTCGCCGATCGGAAGAATTGGACCATGATCCACCACCGGGTTTGCCCGCCGATCCGTTGACTTCCAGCTTGAAGCCGGGAGCCGTTGTGCCGATACCGACGTTGCCTGCCGACGAGCGATTGATGGAAACCAACGGCGCCGTCTCCACGCCGCTTTGCTGGGCGATGAAATAAAGCTGATTGGCGCTACCGTCATACCGCATGATCATTCCGAATGAGGTGCTCTGTTGTTCGGTCAGGAAAAGTTGGCTGTTGGATTGGTTCAACCCGGGTGAGACCAGAATGGACCCGAGCGAGTCGGATCCGCGAATATGCAGGTCGGCTGCGGGATCAGCCATGCCAATGCCTACGCTGCCTGCAAAGTCCGCATCGCCCTGCACCGACAATTGATTGCTGGGATCCGTCGTGCCAATGCCCACGCCGCCGGTTGCACGGATCAGGAACTGGTTGGGACCGGTGGAGGTAAATTCGGCGTCGGTGCTGTCGACCCAGACAAACGTGCCTTCATCTCCGTCGACATCACCGCTCGTGTCGGCATCGCGAACAATGGCCCGCCGTCCGGCGGCCAGGCTGTAATCCCCGCCTGCCACGCAGAAGGAACCGCTCGTCACCGTAGATACCGTGCCGCTGGCGGTGTTTTGCGAGCCTCCGCCGACCGTGGATATAAAGCCGCTGGCGGTGTTTTGCGAGCCTCCGCCGACCGTGGATATAAAGCCGTCGGCGGTGTTCCCTGAGCCTCCCCCGATCGTGGAAATTAAACCGCCGGCGGAATTATCGAAACCTCCCCCGACCGTGGAATCTGCGCCGAAGGCAGTGTTGCCACGCCCTCCGCTAAGCGTTCCAAAATTGCCCGTCACGCTATTGCTCAGGCCCGCTCCGCCCCCGCCCGCAATGGTCGCACCAGCGACACCCGATCCAGCACTGTTGTCAGGATGTCCGCCAATCAAGTTCCAGCTATCCGGAAAAAGCATTGCGTCGCCACTGGCAAGCGTCCTCAATCCGCGGAGGGACAGTGCATAGGGAGTCGGTGTCAGCGGTTGACGGGGCGCGAGCGTGTTGAACCCACCCATACCCGTGGGACTGCGAACGGCGATTTCCAGCCAACGGGCATCGCCATTGAAAACCAACACACCAAAGTCCAGCTGGACCGTGAAAAGACCGTCCTCGACCGCAACATTGTTCACGGCCACCAATGAACCGATCATGTTGCCGCCCACATTGGCATCTCACAACGCAAACTCGAAATCAGCTGTGTCGTTGACCGCTTGACCATCGAGCTTCAGCTGCCCCTGATACGAGAACTGGGTGCCCTGCAAAGTCTGAGCCGTGGCGGTGGCGGCAAGCAATAAACAGACGATCGTGACGCTGGCCATCAGGCGAGCGTTTGCGGGCGTGATGAAGAACGATGCTGTTGCGGAGATCAGATGGAGTTTGCTTATCATCATGGTACTTTCAGTCCAGGATTTCGACGCGTAGGGTGTTTCCGATGCGGGCTGTCTAGCCTCGGGGTGTCGCCCAAGTTGAGTGGTCTCTCAATTACTAGATGCCGATTATCCACGACACACCCGAACTTTTCCATTTTTTGGCGAGTTGCTTGATCTGGCAGCCGGAGTCAGGGAAATCCACCACCCAGACACATTCGTTCATAGTGCAGAAGCCCTGATCAGGTCTTGGGATTAGAATTCGACCTTGGCCGGCACGCTCGACGTACCCGACAACAATGCAGTAAGCGGGTCGAAATCCGGCAGGTTCACCAAGCCATCCTGATTGATATCTGCCCGGGGTTCACAGACCCCGCTGCCGATCAGGTTTACCGCGTGGCATGGCGATCGTCTGTTAGGCGTTATCCTTGCGGAATTCCGGAAACTACCTCAGGCCGCCAACCCAAGTGCCGCGTCTATCATTAGGATTGGGGTTGGCAATCCGATCTAACTCGATGCCACCTTCGCGCGCCAGGGACGAGAAACCGAAACCTGCTACAGGCCACTCAAGTTCGACTGGATCTTCTAACGTGGCGTCCGTCGTATCTCCTGTAAAGTAAGTGCGATAGGCAAAATTGATACCCAGCGTGTCCTTTTTCTTGTGCCTGGCGATCTGATTACCTTTCGCGTCGCACAAAAACAAGCTGTATGTCCTCTGACGGATGTCGGGACCGGTTTCCTTGACCAGTTCTTCTAGCGCCTGTTGAATTTCCTTAAACTCGATGGGCGTTTTTTCTCCCTGGCTCTCGATGAGTTGTTCTAGAATCTTGTCACGTTCCTCCACGTTTTTTTCGACATTCCACTCGGCTAGTTTATCTGCCGTTTCTTTGTTATTGGCTAAGCCTACAACCATACTCCATACGCAGCATCACCGAACTGGTTGGGCGAGCAGGCGACACGGACGTGACCACGGAGTCAGGAGGTCCGGAAGTCGGCCCCATGCAAATTTATTTCAGATTCCGCGCGCGCACCCGAATCGCTTGGCGGTTCATTCTTACTGACGAGGAAACTTATTGAATGCAGGATATTGTTCATGAATATGACTCCGACAGCCCTCAAATCTCCTCCAGAGCCAAGACAGAAACGGATCGGACGAATTCTAGGTCCGCTGTGCGCACTGGCAGTCCTCTGGATGACGGCGGGCAAGCTTCCGGATCCCGCTCGATTTGCGGCCGCCAGTGGAGTTCTGATGGCCGTGTTCTGGATCACTGAGGCCATTCCGTTATCGGCCACGGCATTATTGCCCGTTGTACTGTTCCCGATTCTTGGCATCGTCGATATCGATCAGGCCGCAGCTCCGTTCGCGAGGCCGGTAATCTTCCTGTTCCTTGGCGGTTTCATGATTGCGGCGGCTGTTGAACGCAGCGAACTGCATCGCCGCGTCGCACTAATAGTCATTCGTACAGTCGGTGGAACGACGGGCCGACTACTTGCGGGGTTTATGGCAGCGACAGCCTTTCTGAGCATGTGGATCAGCAACACGGCCGCGACCGTGATGATGATTCCCATCGCAGCGAGCCTGATTGGAATGATGCCTCGGGACGTATCGAGTTCGATGCCGTCGCCGGGGGCTGGACGCTTTGAGCTGAGCCTGTTGCTGGGGATCGCCTACTCGGCCAATATCGGCGGCTTGGGAACAATTGTCGGAACGCCGCCAAATGCTTTGCTTGCTGGCTTTTTGCAGGAGCATGGCATCACGCTCGGATTCGCTCGATGGATGCTGTTTGCCGTTCCGCTCGTAGTCTTGTTCCTCGCGCTCGCGTGGGTTGTCCTCATCAGTTGCGTACTGGACAAAGAGGCTCGGGCGATTGTCGTTATGCAGGCGGCCATCGACGAGAGTTACCGGGAACTGGGCCAGGTCACGCGCGCTCAGTGGACGGTCCTGTCGGTCTTCCTGGTCACAGTCGCTTTGTGGATCGCTCGGGAACCGCTGACTCATTGGCAATGGCTGGTCGGAATGTGTCCTTGGGTTGCCCGGGTGGACGATGCTTCCATAGCCATCGCCGCCGCCGTCGCCTTTTTTCTGCTGCCGGCCGGCAAGACGTCTGGAGAACGAGTGCTCGACTGGCAGACAGCGAATCAACTGCCATGGGGAGTCCTGGTATTGATCGGGGGTGGAATGAGCCTGGGCTCGGCGATGAACACATCGGGTTTGAGCGACGCGATTGCCAACAATCTGCAGGTCATCCTCGCACTTCCACCGGTGCTGTTGATCGTTGCGATAACGGGACTGGTCATTCTTCTGACCGAACTGGTCAGCAACACCGCCATCACGGCGACCCTGTTGCCCGTACTGTTCGGATTGGGAGCGCAGACTCTGGATGGTCCACTGTCATTGATGATCCCCGCGACTCTCGCCGCGAGCTGCGCTTTCATGCTTCCAATTGGGACGCCACCAAACGCCGTGGTGTTCGGGACGGGACGCGTGCCGATGCAGATGATGATGCGTTACGGACTGTGGCTGAACCTGATTGGCACGATCCTGATTCCTTGTTTGATGTACCTGTTCGGATGGGTGTTGCTCGGTTGAAGATAGGTGTTGCTCGGTTGAATAGTGACGCACGAAACAAACCGACAACATAGGAAAGATCCGTACGGAGTTTATCCAATGCCCGAGGAAATCCCGTACCATAGTCGAGCACCACGTGACCCTCTTCACCCAGCCTGTGACTACGCTGTCTTCGTTGATGTCCGCTTTGCTCAGAAAATCACCGGTCGCCACCAAGGCTTGGGCACCGCAACGAGATGCTCTTATTGAAATCCCTGGACTGGCACAGGCTGATTTTATTTTCAGGATGGGTCATTGCCAAACGCCGACCACCGGGTCATCACTGGCCAGTCCGAATGAGAACACTTCGTCCACTCCCATGTCGAAAGTTCCATTACCGTTGGAATCCAAAAAGAACAGGTTGCCCCTTCGGACGCCCAAATCCGTAGTACCGTCGCCGTTCCAATCACCGACCACCGGGTCATCACTGGCCAGTCCGAATGAGAGCACTTCGTCCACTCCCATGTCGAACGTACCATTACCGTTGGAATCCAAAAAGAACAGGTTGCCCCTTCGGACGCCCAAATCCGTAGTACCGTCGCCGTTCCAATCACCGACCACCGGGTCATCACTGGCCAGTCCGAATGAGAGCACTTCGTCCACTCCCATGTCGAACGTACCATTGCCGTTGGAATCCAAAATGAACAGGTTGCCCCTTCGGACGCCCAAATCCGTAGTACCGTCGCCGTTCCAATCACCGACCAGCGGGTCATCACTGGCCAGTCCGAATGAGAACACCTCGTCCACTCCCATGTCGAACGTACCATTGCCGTTGGAATCCAAAATGAACAGGTTGCCCCTTCGGACGCCCAAATCCGTAGTACCGTCGCCGTTCCAATCACCGACCAGCGGATCATCACTGGCCAGTCCGAATGAGAACACCTCGTCCACTCCCATGTCGAACATACCGTTACCGTTGGAATCCAAAAAGAACAGGTTGCCCCTTCGGACGCCAATAGAAGACGAAGGAACGGATAGACTACCGGTCAACACCACTTCACCTGATATGTCCAGAGTCACCGCGTCGAACAATGGGACCTGCAGGTTGATCGGTATCGTGACGGTTAATTGATCGTCATCCACTGCAAGTTGGGCATCCTCGATATCGTAAAAAGCTGTTTCTTCATCTGCCAGATCAATTGTCATGTCTCCGCCTACGATCAAAAATGGATCATCAATGTCAATCAGGCCGGCGAATCCAAATTCATTGCCTGGCTGATCGAATTGATTCGCCATATCCACCGGGCCGGCTGGACCGGGATTGACGAGGAAAATACTGACGGCTCCCGGTTCCGCACTGGCGGTCACGGTTCCGAGGAAAGTGATTTCGAATCCATCCGCAAGCAATACGTCGTAATCCGTGAACTGCGCAGTGCCAAACGGCTCCTCTGGCGGTACCAACTCAATTTCGCCGGTGCCTGTGATCGACGAAGCGTCCGACATTCCGAGAATATCAGCTGTTACACTGGATTGCGATTGGTCGACGGTTAATTCAATCGGCTGGGCATACGAATGGTTCGAATAGAGCATCAGGGCGGCCAGTACGGTTGCCATAATTAAGTTGCGGATCATGATCACTCCCCTTCAAAAAATGCAGTTAGTGACTGCGGATCTTAAAATCAAGAAAGTCGAGGTGCACTTGAATCCAGGTGCTCCGTAACATTGCGGTTTGATCCATCTTTCGGTGGAGACGGATCTGTTCCGACAACTGCTAAAACAGTACCACATGTTCCAAAACATTTGGCTGTATGCCGCATCTTCAGGCCTGTCGCATTTTTGGGGCTTGCAGATGCGCGGAATACCATTCCGTTGAGATCCTAAACGTGTCTCAAAGCACAGTAAGTGGCATGCCTTTGAGCGGATTCGCACGCAACAACGATGTGCGTTAGCCCAGTTTTGGGCTAACGCAATGCCGGACGGTTCGCAACAAAGACATCCGAGCAAAGAGTCTCACGGATACGCTGGCGATCGAGCGAACGCTCAGGGGGATTTCCGCGACAGTCGCAGGACGGCCTGGCCACGGGTGTCGAGAAACTGAATGATCCCGGGTTTGGTCACTTCGTAACTTGCCACCGAACCCATGGCTTCCAGGAACCGGCGTTCCTGGTCCATCAAGGCGGGAGGGCCGGCTCGACGCGTCGTGGCCAGCGGCCCAAAGCTTAACGCCTTGCCAGCGATCGTCGCTTTTCCCGTGAAGCGATTCAAGCCAGTACTACCGCTGACGGTACCGTCTGCAGAAAACTCTACCTTGGTTTGGGCGTTGTCAATGACGCCCCGGCCCCCGATATCTTCCACCAACCACTGATTGCCCAGCAGCTGCGGATCTTGTTCCGCGGTTTCCGTGGGAAAAACCTGCTTCCAGTCATTCTTCATGTCCACGATTGTCCAGCCTCGCTCGGGTGCCGCCGCCAGCGCCGCCACCAGCTTGCCACTCCCTTTCGGGTTGGCATCGTAGGCGTATTCCCGCTGTGCGTCGGTGTGATGAACAATCACTCCCAGGCTGGGCCGTGGGTTATCGATCGTCGTGTATTCCAGCATGGCCTGATCGCCATCGCTGTTCCCAAACGCGGCGATAGGCCGGCGGCCAATGAACTGGGCGATCCCCACCGGTTTGCCTTCCTTGTCATCCACAAACAGGGTTTCCAGCGTTTTGGTAAGCATGGGCTTGCCATCTTTGAGTTCATATTTCAGCCCGCCGTGGGAGCCAATTACCTGCTGCGGTGGTATTCCATAGGTCTCTTCCGCAAAGACACGCATGAAATCCTGGCCGCCGCCGGAGACAATCCAGGTTTCAAAACCGTTGGCTCGCAAGTACTCCAGGACTTCCAGCATTGGTTGATAGACCGTTTCCGTGTACGGACGCTGGTACCGCGGATGCCGGGCACTGCCCAGCCAGTCTGTGACGCGGCGATTGAACTCTACGGTCGTCATGTCGGCATGGGACAGCGAAAGCACTTTGAGCAAACCTCGATGGTGGTCCGCCATCAACGCGGACAGATCACCTTCGGTCAGCGCTCGTACGGCGTCGTCGTCCTTCCAGGTGGGATTATCAGGAAGCATCCGCTGGACCTCGTCGAAACCAAACGCTGCCTGATTGGGAACCGGGTACTCGCACCACAGCGTACCGTCATTGTCAAAAACCGCGATCCGTTCCGCTGGTGGAACAAACGAGTCTGTACTTGAATCCGTCACCTTGGCGACGAATTCCAGAATGGCGTGCTTGGACGGACCGTCTTGCCAAGAGGCCAGAGGATCCTGGCCGTTGATTGTCAGGCACGATGTCAGGGCGAGCCCCAAGGCAAGTAAGTAGATCATGGACTCGTTCATTCTCATTCTATTCCCAAAAATCCAGTTAGCGGGATTCTGCAAGACGACGATCCGCTATTTTAACCGATCACCCTTTTTACCGGCAGCCCGGTGTCTGAACTACAATTCAACGTAAACCTCTGGAGACCTCCTACGAACTGGAATCACGTATCGTACCGGAGAGTCAGCGGCATGTTGGGGTTGCTGCCGGTGGCGAGACGCTGATCGTAGCAACGCTGTACTGGCCCGCTGACTTGATGCCACGCATAGTGCCGAATTCCCTGGCGTCGATCAGCAGAGTCACTTTGCCGGTGAAGTAGTCGATCCTGAGTGATTTTGCGGTGGGGACAAACTGGAACGCCGGTTCGTGCTTGGCGGCTGGAACCGGAACGGTGGACTCGACGGTGAGTTCGTCCACCTTCAAGTAAATGTAGACGTACTTCATCTTGCAGCTCCTTGAGCTTTACCGGCGTTTTCTCGGCTCGGTCGTTGGCCTCCGCGAAGTCGACATTTCTATCGTAAACCGCCAATGGAATGCGCGTCTCGCTCGAGTCTCGTCCAAATGCGAACCAAGCTGTTTCATGAAGGGGAACTTGTTGAGATGTCAGGTTCTTGATAAAGACCTGGCTCGTCGTCTGTCCCTGTCAAATGCCGGATCCGGATTGAGATTTCATGTTGACTGACATGCTTGTACGGGAAACGCATTTCGAACAATCCGCTCTTGTTCCGCGTGTCGACGGTCATCACCTAAAGAAGATAATCCTGAATGGAAAGGGTATCAGGAAGCGTTTGTTTGCTTCCATGGTGGAGGCGAATTTCTCAAATTGGGCTGTCTGGAAAGTGCAAAAATGGATTACCAATTTGAAAGTCTGGGTCCAACGCTGCGACTGATTTCATTGGTGTTCCTGTTGGTTGGTGCACTGGCCGCCTTGGGCTTGCTTGTGCTGCTGGCCGCGCTACCCGGTCGAATTGCGTTGGCCAGGTCACATCCCCAGGCGATGGCCGTCAATACTCTTGGTTGGTTGGGGCTGCCGACCGGCATTCTGTGGATTCTGGCAATGACTTGGTCGTTTTGGCGTTATGACTGCCAACCGGGAGGGGAAGAATCGCAGATCTCCGATTTGAATTTGCTGGCAGGGCGACTGGATCAACTGGAAAATTCGATTGCGGTTCTGGAAAAGTATGAGGCCCGACAGCAGTCATGATCCCCGCCGTTCTCAGTTGTCTCTTTGTCATTTACCTGTATATCTCGTTGAATCGAACGGCGGATGACAACGCCAGTTCGGCGGTTGAGTCTGGAAATGACCCGTCAGACGGCAAGGCCCAATCATCCGCCGACACACGTCGACTGGATTTGCTTCAGCGACTGGATCAGGCAGTTGGGCGGGTTAAAAAACTTGCCGAACAAACACGGGAGAAGGGTCGATGAGCTGGATTCTGGGTGGTATCTATTGCGGCGTCCTGTGGTTGGTCTTCGCCAAGTTGAAGTTGTTGCGACTATCCCTTCCACTGGCCATCGTGCTGGCGTCCGTGGGACCAGGTTTGATCATCACGTTGCTGTTTTGTGCGCAGTATTTCCATCCCTTTACGGCAAGAGCGCGCGTGTTTCAACACGTCGTTCCCATAGCACCCCAGTTGAGCCAGCCCGGACGTGTTTTGAAGGTAGCGGTCACGCCGAACCAATCGCTTTCCGCAGGTGATATTCTGTTTGAAGTCGATCCGGTTCCCTACCAAAACGCCTGTGAACGATTACGAGCCCAATTGGAACAGGCAAGGCAAGCCAGAGAGGTTGCCGAAACGTCGATTCAGTTGGCGCAAGCCGCGGTGGACCGAGCCCAAGCCAACCTGAAATTCGCTACAACGGAAAAAGAGCGGGTTGATGAAATACGCCGGATTAATCCGGCGGCCGCCAGCGAAGCGCAGGTCGACGCCGCCATCAACCGTGTCGCGGACGCGAACGCGTCGGTCCGACAGTCGAATGCCAACTTGACTCAGAGCCGATTATCGGTGGAGACCGCCGATGCCCGAATCGATGAATTGGAAACCCAGCTGTCAGACTCGGAATACGATCTGAAGCAGACGACCGTGAGAGCGCCGGGGGACGGTTTTGTTACCAATTTGCAATTGCAACCCGGCATGTTGATTGGTGGAGCCGGCAATACTGCGGTCATGAGTTTTGTGCTGGAACGCAGCGAACATAATCTGGGTATGGTGGTGGCCAGTTTTGGACAGAAGAACTACCTCCGCATCAAAGCGGGCAATTATGCGGAGATCGCTTTGCATGCTTACCCGGGACAGATCTTCACTGGTCGCGTGGTCAATACGATTGACGTTTCGGGCGCCGGCCAGTTGATGGCTTCCGGAGACCTGCCCTCGCAGCTTATTGACGGCAGTTCGACGAATTTTGCCGTGCGAATCAAACTGGACGACGCCGACGAACTTCGGCTGCCAGCGGGTTCGCAGGCAATGGCCGCCGTGTACACCGAAGATGTACAAATTGCCGGCATTCCAATCATGTTTCTGATCCGGGCAAAAAGCTGGATGAATTTCCTGTTCTGACAGCCCATTGATTCCTTCAGTAACTTGGGTGTCGAAACGAACTAACCATTAGCCAAAATCCCATGCGGCAGCAGGACTGTATTTTCTCCGTAGCTAATGAATGGTGGTCCACGATCTTTCGAATAGGATGCAGTACTTCAAATCTCTGACAACGACGGTAAAGAAACAGGATCAAAATAGCCCCGCAGGCATGGAATGATCTTTTCGGCCCAACCGTTCCCTACGGAGCGAATCGACCCAATCGCAAAAGCCTTAGATTGGTTGCGGAAGGCAACCAATCCGGCTTGCTTTGCACGCCTGCCTTAACGCCCATCTCCCAGACCAGAATCAAGGCTGCGGTCGAACGGCAAATCGTCGAGGTGTTCGATGTATTCCATGGGATCGAACGGAAGGGAATTCAGGTCCAGGGGCGGTTGCCACAGCGCCTTGATTTCCGGCGTCGCATTTTCCAGTCCCGTCCAGGGAATTCCGTGTTTCTCCTGCAGGTCCGGATACTTCTTCTTCCACAATTCGTGACGCATCCGCATCCGATTAAATGGACTTTTCAAGTGGATCAGGTTCACCAGCATGGGTGATTTCTCTCTTGGATCCGCCGGTAGAAAATAGAAGCCGGCAGGAATGCCACTGGCCTCACCCGCCGGATCGGCTGAAATCCAATGCCTTTTGTAGGGCCCTTTGACTGTCGCGCCCAGATTGGGACCGGCATAGATGAAGACATGATCGCGACGGCTGTGGGTATCGCCGTTTAGCAGCAGGGACGTCTGGTCAATCCCATCGATGATCCGATCGTTGGGAATGGCAGACGTTGCGCCGGCAAGTCGGGCAAAGGTGGTGAACAAGTCCGTTTCGTGAATGATGTCGCCAACGATCTGGCCTTGCTCAATCATACCGGGCCACCAGGCCTGGGCGGGTACACGTACGCCGCCTTCCAGAAAATCGCCTTTACCTCCACGGAAGATCGTCTCGGCAAAACCGCAACCTGGAGGTGGATTGTGAGACATCGGGCCATTATCGGCCATGCAGACGATCAGCGTGTTTTCGGCGATGCCGAGTTCCCGTAGTTTCGACATCACTTCCCCGACAAACGGATCAATATTGCCTTCCAGTCCGTCCTGCAACAGACTGCGGGCGGCCGACACCTTCTTGGGGCTGGGCAGGAAGGAAGCGAGCATGGGCCAGTTGGCGACGTAAAAGGGTTTACCTGACTTGGCGTTTCGTTCAATAAACTCCAGTGTCCGTTTTTGCGCTTCGGTGTCGATTTCCAGGTAGGTCTCGTAACTGTTATCTTTCCATTGCCGAGTCGCGCCGCCCCGGGTTCCCTCCACAACCATGGCCCAGCCTTTGGTGATAAAGGTCTCGTCCAACTTGTAGGGGTCGCTTGGCAACATGTCCTCAAACAGCCCCATGGTGGCGTTCGCTGCTTCGGCCTTTCGTGTCCACAACGAGAGGATCTGGTTGTAGCCGGTAAAAAAGGCCTCATCGAAGCCCTGGTTGTGCGCGTAGCTCTCTTCGATATCGCCAAGGTGCCATTTTCCGTGAAACGCGGTAGCGTAGCCAGTATTTCGCAGAACTTCTGCCAACGTCACTTCGCTACCACGCAAACCATGCATCTCTCGCAGCATGCCAATGTTGTACATGGCGTTTCGCACCGGATGTCGGCCGGTCATGCAAGCCGCACGGCTGGGCGTACAGCCCACCTCGGTATACATCCGGGTGAACAGGATTCCCTCCCTCGCCATCTGATTCAGGTTGGGCGTGTCCAGTCCGCGCACTTTCTGGATGGCCGGAATGCCAACATCGCCGTATGCCGTATCATCCCACATGATATGAACGATGTTGGGAGGCGTGCCATGCTTCTGTTTCAATTCAGCCAGTCGTTGATTCAGGCGTTGATCTTCCGCCTGCCATTTGTCGCCGTTCTGTGCCTCAACGATGTAGTATTCAGCGTCATGCACAACCTGTGCCTGAATCATCAAAGGACCCTGAAGGCAAGTCAAGATCACTAGAGCCAATTTCCAGTTCATATATTTCTCCAAATATTGGTCAGGTTAAAGCCGGAGCGTCGAATCCACAAATTGTGTCTGCGCTCCTGAATCTGATAATGAGAACAAAATGAGTCGTCGACCATCCAACCGGTTTGCCAGCGCGGTGCGGCAATCTGCTCCTGCTTCCGAGTAGCCGACCGGCCTCGCGGACGTTATTCCAGTAGTCGTTGCCGCAAGGCACGAACTTCATCCTGAGACGAGTTCGGAGGTTCTTGAGCGGACCCGACCAACCGCAACAGGAACACGATCACTGCTGCGGCAGTCGCGGTTCCGCACCATCGGGAATGGCTATATTTCAACATATCCGAGCACCCAGTCAAACAAAATTCAAATCGTGAATAGAATTCGGTAGCCTTCCATCGGTCGGCCTTTCGGCAGGGACTCAATTCTCCCGTAGCGGAATCGTCGATTCGACAAACAGCTCGTCAATCGTCAACACTCGTCGCGCCAATTTTTGTTCGACCAGGTAACGAAAGACGGTCTCCAACGCTTTCCGATTGGGCTCAATACCGTAGGAGTAGAAGTTGTCACCCATCAACTTGCGAGTCTCTTCAAATTCCTGACCAAACCAGGGTAGCGAGCTGTATGCCCAGCGAAGTCGTTGCATGAGTTCGTAGTCGTGTTGTTTTGCCCGTGAATAGGCCTGAAAAATCGCCTTGGGAAGCCATGGCTCGGCCTTCGCAAAGTTCTCGGCGGATAGCGATCAAATGCATGATGGGAAAAATGCTCGTCTTTTTAAAATACGCTTGTTCCACCGTACGATGGTCCTTCAAACAACCTTCGAATTCGCGGATTCCTTTGGACAAACGCTCGAGGTTCAGCCGGATGAAAAATCGCGTCCACTTGCCCGTCAAGCAACAGCTCCGAATCACTCATGCCGTCAGGGGCCATTTCAAACTGCAAACTGGCAGGCAACTGTTTTTCCCATTTCGAAGCACCGCCAGTTTGTTGCGAAGCCGAATCCTTGGGAGTCACGACCCACTGGATCTCTTCCGGCTTGACGCCGTATTCATCCTGCAGGAGACCGCGAATCCAAGTGAGTCCTGAAGAAGAGTAACCTACCGTAGCAACCCGCCGACCACGCAGATCCTGAGGTTCGGTGATCCCATTGTCGGCTCGAACAAAAATGCTTTTATGGCGAAAGACCTTCAAAACAAAAAGGGGTAACAATTGGTACTTGCGAAAATCGTCATTGCAAAAAGCCAACAAGAATGGAATCAAACCGACTTCGGAAACGTCTCGCGTTGCCGGGCCACTGAAAACATGCTGATTCAATTCTCCAATCCGCGACTCCTCGAAATGGACTTGGCAGCCGTTTACCGAGACCAATGCATCTCGCAAAGCCTGTACTCGCGCGTAGGGGTAGCCCGCCAGCCTGATTGGCATTTGATTCGTACTGTCTGCTTGCCCAGCCGTATCAGCATCCGACTGCGAGCCCAACGCGGAACCCGTTGAGATAGCCGTTGAGCTCGCCAGACCAGCCGCCAGCAGTTCTCGTCGTGAAAAAATTAATTCGGTCATTGTTCTTGCCTGTCCCGTCGTCTGGGCAGTTCCGTCGTCTGGGCATTGCCGCGTTCGAACCCTTTGTTTCGCTATGCTGGCACCTTGGGTGGAAGAAGTTTAAGATGTTGCCCCAAACGCCAACATCAAAAATTCGCAAAGTTGAGACGCTTTGGACAATGGCATGAGTGATCCGCCAGCCCATTACCGTCTACGACAGACCTTCACCGATGTCGATGATCTGGCTGAAGAAGCCCGGCAGTGGGATCTTGATTTTCAGCAATTGGATTGTGGTTCATTTCGCGGGGAAATTCTGCAGTTCGGGCAGGCCGACGTGCACATTAGTGATGCCCGATTCAGTCGATCGTTGAATCAGAAGGGAGCCCCGCCCAAAGACTTGCGAACGATCGCACTGGCTGCCCATCGAGACGTCCGATTCGTGTGGCGAGGCAAACAAGTCGACGGGGATTGCCTGCTGGTCTTTCCGCGTGGCACCGAATTAGCGAGTGTGTCTGGTCCCGATTTTCATGTTTACACCTGCTCGTTTCCCGATTCGATATTGTCAGCCGCAGGCCAGTCGATTGGTCTTAATGGACTGGATGACCTGTCCCACGTATCCGATGCCGTCCGTTGCGAAACGAGAGCGATCGCCGGAGTCAGGGACTGCCTGAGGCAGTTGTGTCGCTCGATTGCCTACGATCCTCGACAGGCACCGGAATCGTGGCAGTCGGATTGCATGACCAGCGAACTTCCTCGGAGGTTGCTTCAGACGCTGGCGCAGGCCAACGGTGTATGTCCTGCCGATTCAACCAGCCGACGCAGTCGTGCTTTGGAGGCCGCGGAGCGTTACATCCGGCGGCACGCCCAGGAGGATACGATCAATTTGCGCGATATCTGTCAGGCAGCGGGAGTCAGCCAGAGAACGCTGGAATATGCGTTTCTCCACAGATTCGGGATGTCACCCAAACAATACCTGCAAGCATACCGATTGGCGAATGTCCGTCGACAGTTACGGATTGCCAACGCGACAGGCGAGCGTATCGTCGACATCGCCAATAGATGGGGATTCTGGCACATGGGCCAGTTTGCGGCAGACTACCGCAGGCGATTTGGTGAATTGCCATCGGTCACATTGGCAGGTAAAGGATCTGCCTGATGCGTGCGTATTGAGCGACGCAACGATATCCAATTGAGAGCATCCTGATCGCCCGCACAGCGAAAATGTCTCTCCCAAGTGTTTCATCGCTCGTGCGTTGGATTCGTACGCTGGCCTGGATTCTGCAGGTGTTTCGATGGGTTATCCAGATCGTGTTCACCCTCGCCTGATCCAAAGCCGCTGATACCAACCGAGGCACGCGGACAAATTCGAGTGTAGAATACTTCCTGAGGACACCCAACCCAAGCTCACCGGGGGGAAATGTATCCCGGTGCTCCATTTTCTGGCGGTAATTCAACCACGCATTGATCGACGAACCAGGCATGAGTGAGGAAGCAAGACAAGTCACCGAAGACGAAGAATCGACCACGGCCAAGCCGCCGACACACGAGGATGCGGAGCTGCGTGAGCTGCTGCGTGGAATTAAATGGCTGCACGATCAAATGGTGAAGTTAGAAGCTCGGCTGGCACCGGGCATTCGTGATCTACATCCGGATCAGCGAGATAGCGCCAGAAACCTGTTGCACTATCTCGCTTTGCGTCGCGAGGACCTGCGGCCACTTCAGCAGTTACTGGCAATCAATGGACTGTCTTCCCTGGGCCGGTGTGAAGCCCATGTCATGGCGACGCTGCATTCGGTAATCAGAGTCCTTTCGCGGCTGGTCGGACAACCTGGCCGGCGTGAACATCTGCACCCTGCTCCCGTCGATTTTGAAACGGGCCCCGGGATCATTCAACGACGTACTCGACAATTATTTGGTGAGATGCAACGAGACCGTGGCGTGAACATCATGGTGACCATGCCATCGGAAGCGGCCAACAGTCGTACGCTGATCAGTGACTTTGTCGCGGGAGGAATGGATTGCATGCGGATCAATTGCGCCCATGACGATCCGGCCGCCTGGTCCAGTATGATCGAGAGATTGCGCTGCGCAGAAAATGATCTGAACAGGAAATGCCGCATTTTGATGGACGTAGGCGGTCCGAAGCTGCGTACGGGTCCGCTGCGGCAGGCCGAATCGGTATTGCGATGGAAACCAAGACGGGATTCGTTGGGCCGGGTAGTCGTGCCGGCACGCGTTTGGCTTACATCCGACGATCAGCCCTGTCTCCCTCCCATTCCGGCCGATATTACGGTTCGTGTCCAGGGCGATTGGTTGGATGACGTCGAGAGCGGAGACGAAATCCGTTTGCATGACGCCGCCGGCCGGAAGCGAACCCTCCGCGTGATGGAAACGATGACCGCAGGAATTTGGGGGGAATCGGATCGTTCAGCCTACCTGACAAGCGACACCGAGTTGCAGCTTTTCCATCGTAGCGGCAAAAAAGCCAAACGATCGATCGGTCGGATTGGTTTACTGCAGGCCAATGAGTCGTACATTCTTGTCGACCAGGGCGATCGATTGATCCTTTGCGATGCCAGCAAACAAGGTGGACCGGCGCGGTATGACGAACGCGGGCGACTGATTCAGCATGCTCATATCGGTTGCACATTGCCAGCAGTATTTGCCGACCTGCGACCGGGACAGCGTATTCTGTTCGATGATGGCAAGATTACGGGGCGGATTGAGGAAGTGCATCCACACCATGCCAAGGTAGAAATTTTCTCGACGAAAAAAGGCGGCGAAAAGCTGCGACCGGACAAGGGAATCAACTTGCCCGACACGGACTTGAATCTGGCCGCCCTGACCGAAAAGGATTTGAACGATTTGCAATTCATTGCTGAACATGCCGACATGGTTGGCTATTCGTTCGTCCGCCGACCCCAGGATGTTCGAAGACTACAGGACGCGTTGCGACAACTCGGTCGGCCTGACATGCCGATCATGCTCAAGATCGAAAATCGACAGGCGTTTGCCAATCTGCCACGGTTGCTGCTGGCGGCGATGAACAGCCCTCTGGTGGGTGTCATGATCGCGCGCGGAGACCTGGCCGTGGAATGCGGTTGGCAGCGGCTGGCGGAGATTCAGGAAGAAATCCTGTGGATGTGCGAGGCAGCACACATGCCCGTGGTTTGGGCAACGCAAGTTCTGGATGGATTGGCCAAGGCCGGTATTCCAACACGAGCCGAAATTACCGATGCGGCCATGAGTGTGCGGGCAGAATGCGTCATGTTGAATAAGGGACCCTACATCCTGCGGGCGCTCAACGTGCTGGATGACATTCTCACCCGCATGCGAGATCATCAAGCCAAGAAACGACCTCTACTGAGGCGACTGCGGGTGGCAGACATCATCTGGCCCGAATAATACCCGCTAATCTGATCCCATTCGCGAACCATCGCTGGAAGCAGGCGACCATGAAAACGGGCTGTGCTTTCATGACCGGTTTCATGAACCCGACCCTGCGTTCCCCGGCCTCGGTGATCCAGCGGCTCAGAACGGGAATCGGACAAGGATTCGAGACGCTGCGCTGGTATGCTCACTTGCGCCTCGACAATGGCAATGGTGCGACGTTCACCGACCGCCCGGGCAGTCGTCAGTCCGATATGCGTCGCGTATATCTTGAGTTAACTTCGCTGCTCAATGGTAGTGAAACAGAACACGAGTGGTTTAGCCAAATGCAAGTCCTGGTTGATTAGCTTACAGTTCCCGTCAATCAAGCAAAGATGAAGTCATTCGCATCCAACGATCCACGAAATCCTGAAAGTGTAATCTGACCAAAGTTGGCAACATCCGCAGACGTACACGTGATGATCGTATCGCCGGCGTCGTTTTGGGAAATGGTGAGCTGATCAAAACCAGTCAGGCCGACAAACGCAGAAACGTCAATTTTTTCATTGCCGCTACCCGTTTTGAAATCAGTGACGGTATCGCTGCCGAAACCCGCCGCGAATACGAAGGTGTCTCGATTGGCACCCCCCGTCAGAGTGTCGGTGCCCGATCCACCATCAAGTATGTCGTTACCCTTGCCGCCCAGCAGCTTGTCATTGTTGCTGCCGCCCAGCAGCTTGTCGTCGCCGCCATTGCCTTCCAGCGTATCGTTGCCGGAGCCACCGTCGATTACGTCGGCCTGATTCGAACCCTTGATCGTATCATTCCCGCCCAGACCTTCAATCGCTGCGACGTTGGCGACTGAGCCGATGGTTGAGAAGTCGAGCGTATTGGCTGCGTTGGTGCCCTCGATGGTCTTGCCGCTGCCTTCGAACTTCTCCACTGACCTGGTCGAAAAGTTGTTGAATTTGACGTTGCGACTGTCGGGATCGACCAGAATGGTATCTTTGTTGGAACCACCATCGAAACTGTCGCTGGCGGCTTCGTCATTACGAATGATGAACGTGTCGTTATTGGCGCCTCCGAAGTACTGGTCGGTGCCCGATCCACCATCAAGTATGTCGTTACCCTTGCCGCCCAGCAGCTTGTCATTGTTGCTGCCGCCCAGCAGCTTGTCGTCGCCGCCATTGCCTTCCAGCGTATCGTTGCCGGAGCCACCGTCGATTACGTCGGCCTGATTCGAACCCTTGATCGTATCATTCCCGCCCAGGCCTTTAATCGCTGCGACGTTGGCGACTGAGCCAATGGTTGAGAAGTCGAGCGTATTGGCTGCGTTGGTGCCCTCGATGGTCTTGCCGCTGCCTTCGAACTTCTCCACTGACCTGGTCGAAAAGTTGTTGAATTTGACGTTGCGACTGTCGGGATCGACCAGAATGGTATCTTTGTTGGAACCACCATCGAAACTGTCGCTGGCGGCTTCGTCATTACGAATGATGAACGTGTCGTTATTGGCGCCTCCGAAGTACTGGTCGGTGCCCGATCCACCATCAAGTATGTCGTTACCCGTGCCGCCCAGCAGCTTGTCATTGTTGCTGCCGCCCAGCAGCTTGTCGTCGCCGCCATTGCCTTCCAGCGTATCGTTGCCGGAGCCACCGTCGATTACGTCGGCCTGATTCGAACCCTTGATCGTATCATTCCCGCCCAGACCTTTAATCGCTGCGACGTTGGCGACTGAGCCGATGGTTGAGAAGTCGAGCGTATTGGCTGCGTTGGTGCCCTCGATGGTCTTGCCGCTGCCTTCGAACTTCTCCACTGACCTGGTCGAAAAGTTGTTGAATTTGACGTTGCGACTGTCGGGATCGACCAGAATGGTATCTTTGTTGGAACCACCATCGAAACTGTCGCTGGCGGCTTCGTCATTACGAATGATGAAGGTGTCGTTATTGGCGCCTCCGAAGTACTGGTCGGTGCCCGATCCACCATCAAGTATGTCGTTACCCGTGCCGCCCAGCAGCTTGTCATTGTTGCTGCCGCCCAGCAGCTTGTCGTCGCCGCCATTGCCTTCCAGCGTATCGTTACCGGAGCCACCGTCGATTACGTCGGCCTGATTCGAACCCTTGATCGTATCATTCCCGCCCAGACCTTCAATCGCTGCGACGTTGGTGACTGAGCCGATGGTTGAGAAGTCGAGCGTATTGGCTGCGTTGGTGCCCTCGATGGTCTTGCCGCTGCCTTCGAACTTCTCCACTGACCTGGTCGAAAAGTTGTTGAATTTGACGTTGCGACTGTCGGGATCGACCAGAATGGTATCTTTGTTGGAACCACCATCGAAACTGTCGCTGGCGGCTTCGTCATTACGAATGATGAAGGTGTCGTTATTGGCGCCTCCGAAGTACTGGTCGGTGCCCGATCCACCATCAAGTATGTCGTTACCCGTGCCGCCCAGCAGCTTGTCATTGTTGCTGCCGCCCAGCAGCTTGTCGTCGCCGCCATTGCCTTCCAGCGTATCGTTACCGGAGCCACCGTCGATTACGTCGGCCTGATTCGAACCCTTGATCGTATCATTCCCGCCCAGGCCTTTAATCGCTGCGACGTTGTCCATCGAACGATTGCGCGAGAAATCCATAAAGTCAGCGGCGTTGGTGCCGAAGATAACCTCGGAGGTGTCTTCGGTTTCATGGCCTGAAGGCTCCAAATGACTCGGTCCCACATCAACGTAAACATCAAAGGTGTTGTTGTTTTCGTTGGATTCATCGGAGACTTTTTCCGGATCCAGATAGAAGCGAAAAAGATATTGGCCTTCCTGCTGGGGGGTGAAGACTTCCGGGAAACCGTCGTTAGCGCGAGTGTTGACAAAGTAGCCCTCCACGCGATTCTCTGCCGACGCGTTGCCAGCCAGGGCACCTGCCCAGACGATGGTGGATCTGTCCGACGAGTGGTAGATATCAACCTCCGCGTAATTGTGAAAGTTGCCTGTCCCCTGATTGGCCCAGGCACCGTAAATCTGAAACGGTTCGCCAACTTGCACGTCCGCGTACCGCAACTTGTCCAGCGATAGTTCATCGAACACAAAATCGGGATCACCCACGCTCAACTGAACTTGCGCTCGGGCAGCCACGGCAACGTCGTTTTCCTGGTAGTGCATCAGAACCAGGGTCAGGCGATCCCAGCCAGCTTCCGCGGTCCAGGAACCGGACAGGCCTCGCACATGGCCTCCCGAGCCGTTGGCCGCAAAGTTGGAAGGAACATTCGAAAATCGTCCATCGTTGTAATTGATCCGGCTGGCTGATGAATCGTCCTGGAGCTTGTTGACATAACCCTCCGCCGCGAATACGCCTTGGCTGGCGACCGAATCGAAGGTCAGATTCACGACTTCAACTTCATCGCCTGCGTCAAGCTTTAGTGAATCGCCGAAGGCAGACAATTCGAGCAATTGCTGATTTACTCGAACGGTAAGCGATTGGATGGCGGCCTGTTGATTAAGCTGCTGCTGATTGTTGGCATGGTCATCACTACCGGGCAGTGATTCGGTGGATACCAACTGCGCATCAGGAGCAAGGGTGGGGTCGACAGGCAATCCCAGGGCGCTGGCGGAAAGCACGCGACGATCTTCCAGGGATTCATATTGCAACTGACGCTGGTTCTGACTGGTTCTACGCGGCGTAGATTCGGAGCGGCAGAAATCCTGTACCGAGTTGAATGCCCGGGCGGCGATATTGGACGGCGAATCGGTGGGTGGCATTGCCAAGCCTTTGCAGGAAGGAACAAGGATAGCGGTCTATGAAAACCATAGTTCATAAAGTCGCTTCATTGGGATCCTTACGGATATTGAGCGGATTTGCGAAGCACGTGCTGCAAGTTAACGACGATCGCTCCAAGTGCTGAAACAGAATCGACCAATAGTGCGGCAGGTGATTCGCTTCAGCAGATCGCTGACCCGATAGAGTCTCGAATGTCTGTCAGAATTGGAGATCCACTATTGACGAATTTTTCGTTGTGGCACGTCGTAACGGTAAAGCGATATACACCAAATCAATCAGCCGTACGAAACCCCGGACTGTGTCAGACGGAATTGACAACAGCGCGGCAGCTGAAAACGGGAAGGAAATGAGTTGGCTGCCAGCGATGCTTAAGGTCCGCGGGAGCTTTGACCAGCTCAGCGGTGTAAAGGGTGATTCCGTCGCCGGAAGGTGAAGGATGACGTTCGTCTCTGACTTCTCAGAACTCTGTCGCTGTGTTCCGTTTATTGTGGAACCGACGTGCGTATCACCTATCCAGAATCGAATCGGCGTCAACTATAATATTGCTAAGTTCGACGTTTGCTGTTGTTGCGAAGCCGTCCCATGTCTTTATCCGCTGATCGACACTTGATGTTTGGCCTCCTGGCTTTGCAACAGGGAGTGATAAATCGCGAGCAACTGGTAGCAGCATTTGGGCTGTGGACCGGTGATAAGGAGAAATCACTTGAGCAACTGCTGTTGGAGCAGGGTTGGTTAAGCGAACCCCAGAGGCACGCCCTGAACGAAATGGTCAATCTGCATGTCGATTCCAAATTACCTGAGAGCTTGCCAGACCTGCAAGCATTAGTTGACGAGGATCTTGATGCAACCTTCGTCGAGCTGGAGCAGCTGGAAGACTCTGATATTGCCAGATCGCTTGCTCAACTTGAAATTTCCAAGGAAGCATCGCGAAACCCGAACCCGGCTTGGCCGACCGATCTTGGTGGTCGTTTTCGCATCCTTCGTCTACTTCAAGGCGGCGAGGGCGGCATGGGCGTTATCCACATAGCGGAAGATAACGAATTGGGCCGCGTCGTCGCACTGAAACAGATTCGCAACGACCGCGTTGAAAAAGAGGTTTTCCGCGAGAAATTCAAACAGGAAGCCGAAATCACCGGTAATCTGGAACACCCTGGCATCGTCCCCATTTACGGCTTTGGAAGCGATGGGTCAGGTCGACCATACTACGCGATGCGGTTGGTCAAAGGCGACAACCTGCATAACGCGATTGTTGATTTCCACAAACGACGTCTGGCCGGACTATCGGACTATGACGCCGTAGAATTCCGCAACCTGATTGATCGACTTATCGACGTTGCCCAGGCGGTCAGTTATGCACACAGTCGTGGCGTACTGCATCGCGACCTGAAACCCGGCAATGTGATGGTTGGCAAGTTCGGTGAGACTCTGGTAATCGATTGGGGACTTGCCCGACCACCAAGGCCAAAACCAAAAAATCCAGACTCTACTGACAGCCAATACGTGGAGTCCAGCGGTTACCTTGATCTGCGGAGCGGCAGCGATGCACCAGTCACGGCACAAGGATCCATGATCGGAACTCTTGGATTTGCACCGCCGGAACAGATTCAAGGCCATTTGGATCTGATGAACGAAACGAGCGATGTCTACGGCCTGGGCGCCATGCTCTATCAGGTCCTGACAGGTGTGTCGACGGTTCAAGCAAACAATCGCCGTATCGACGACGTTAAGAGACAAGTCCTGGATGGCCGGATCGTTCCTCCGATTCAACGGATCAAGAATATCCCCAAGGCATTGAATGCGGTTTGTTTGAAAGCGCTCGCAATCGATTGCAGAGATCGTTATCAGTCTTCGGCCGAATTAGTCGATGAGTTGGAACGATGGAAAGCGGACCTGCCTGTCGAAGCCAGAAAGGAGACTTCGGTTGAACGACTGTCGCGCATAACTGCGCAAGCATCGAACCGCGACACTGGCAGTCCTCGCCTCGCTGATTTGTATTCTGCTGGTCGGATCGGCGGCCTTGCTGGCCGTCGATCACCAGCGCAAAAAAGCAGCCGCCTTGGCCGATGCTGAGCGCGACGCGAGAACTCGCGCGGAACAACTTGCCGCTCGCAATCAGCGAGTCGTGGATTCCTTTGTAGATGCCTTTGGCAGCCCGGACCCGTCGAACGCTGGTGTATCTGCCGGTATGACCGCACGTCAAGTACTTGATCAGGCGCGATCACAGCTCGAATCGAAACGGGAGTTGGCAGATGATCCGTTGACAAGAGCGACGCTGTTGCAGGCCATTGGTGGTTCCCTGCTTGCCCTGGGGGAATTTGATGAGGCCGTCGAAACGCTGGAGTTGAGTCTACAGCTTAGGAACTTACATGCACCGGATGATCACCCCGCCATGGTGGTCAACCAGATCAACCTGGCCACCGCATACATGCGCGTGGGAAGACTGGAAGATAGCGCGGCATTGTTCATCAAGACAAGGAAATCCAGCTTGGAACGGTACGGAGAACAGCATGATTACACTTTGCGAGCGATGAACGGACTGGCCTTGACATATCATGCTGCGGGAAAAATTGATGAAGCATTGAAACTGTTGGCGCAGGTGCTGGCGATCCGCAAACAAGTATTTGGTCAAGCCCATCCGCAAACCATTTTGGCTCTGAGCAGCCTGGCCATGAACTGTTACTCGGCAGGCAGGTACGAAGAAGCCGTCACGCATTTCGAAGCGGCGCTGGCGCTGCAGAACGAACACTTGGGACCAACGCATCCATCCACGCTTTCGACCATGAGCCTGCTTGGCGTCGTCTATCAGGAAATCGGCAGGATAGATGACGCCATGAGAATGTACAAAGAGTCGCTGCGTCTATCACGGAAGAAGCTGGGCGCGGAACACCCCGACGCCCTGCGAAGCGCCATCAATCTCGCGCGTGGGGAAATGGAAGTCGGCAACCTCGATCGCGCGGTTGAACTGCTTGAACAAACCCTCGAACTCAGCAGGGCCAGTCTGGGTCCCAAACACTATCAGACGATTTTGAATATGACCAATGTTGCCAACGCCTATGTTCAGCAGGGCCGTGCTGAAGATGCGATCGAATTGGCTACGGATGCCTTGAAGTTGCAGCGTGACGGATATGCAGATGACCACCCTACTACCCCACACATCATGACCACCCTTGCCGCCGCATACCAGCTTTCCGGAAGGCTGAATGAAGCCATGCCACTACTGAAGACGGTCCTTGAAATAAGGGAGGAACAGCATGGACCAGAACATCCGGACACCATCGCCAGCAGATATGGCCTCGGTGCAATCTATCTTGACATGGGGCGTCACGAAGATGCGCGGGCGTTGCTGCAGCAGGCTTACGAATCGTTCCGGGAGCAGCTTGGCGAGGGTCATTCGCAGACGTTGGAAGTGATGCGAAAACTGGCTTTCACGCTGAGCGAATCAGGTGAGCGGGACGAGGCGTTGGCGATCCTGGAAAAATTGTCTCGATTGAGCGTCGAACACCTGGGCGAGCGGCATCCGGTTTCGATTTCGATTTTTGCTGACCTGGCAAGGCACTACTACGTCGATGGTCGCACGGAAGAAGCAGTCGCACTGTATGAACAAACCTGGGAACTGGCACGAAACCAGTTTGGAGATTTTACCTACCAGTCACTTTCCGTACTCGCTGAATTGGTGGCCGGCTATTACGACTTGAATCGAGTTGCCGACGTCGTCGCAATCTACGATGACTTGCTGCAGGCTGCCAGGCGAGATCCCGATGTTGAAGACGATATCAAAATGACGATCATGTACCAGTTGGTATATGCACTTTATGAAGACGGGCGAATTGAGGACGGATTCGAATTGGCGGATCAGATTTTACGTGATTTGAAGACCAGCAAGGGAGCGAACCACAGTGAAACGATGGCTTACATGCGACAGGTTGCCAACGCCTGCTTTTTGAGAGGCCAACTCAAAGAGTCGATTTCGATCTATTCCGAACTGCTGAAAATCTGCCGCAACCAGTACGGCCCATCAAACTCGGACACGCTGCAGATTACTCGCGAATATGCGGTGGCGTTGATACGCGACAGACAATTTGAAGCAGCTGAGACCGTTGCGCGTCGGTGGATGGAGGTGGCCAATGGTTCCGCGGCCGTTAATCCGACCGAAATGACCGGCGCGATGGCCACCTTGGCCGAATCCCTGACAGGACAGTGGCGACTTGTTGACGCCGAATCAGCCATCGAAAAAATGAGCGCTTTGCCAGATCTTGAATTGACGGATCGATTGCAGGTCGACAGTTTGCGGGGAGTAATCCTGGCAGCCAGGAAAAAGTGGCGGGAGGCTGAACCTCTACTGACCAATGCGGCTGAAGGACTGGACAGGGAACTGATTGCCGTGGACGATCGTTGGTATGTTCGTCTAGCTCATCAACGTGTGATCGATTTTTACCGGTCTTGGGATAAGCCGAAAATGGCGCAGGAATGGGAGGAAAAACGGGAGCAACTGCGAGCGATTGAGCGTCAAGCCAGTGATTCGTCGAAATAAATTCTGATGGATCGCAAGCCGTTAATGGATCGGCGGTCGCTGGATCGCGATTGGTTTTGGCATACGGTCGTTGCCTTGTTCTGCTTGGAAGCACGCCGCCAATTCCGTTACCTTCCCATTCAACGTTGACTAGCCTCCGCTCAAGAGTTGAACAAAAGGATCGACGTCCAACAGATCGAGCGCGCCGTCCTGGTTGATATCCGCCTCACACGAAAAAACCGACTTGGCCAAAGCATCAACAAATGGCGTGACATCCAACAGGTCGACGGCGCCATCCCTATTCAAGTCTCCCGGCAGACAAGCCACCGCCAGCGAGAGCATGACCAGGCTACCGTCGGCTACCGAACCGGGGTTGGCAGGATCGTAATACTGGAAGATCCATCCGACGTCGCCGCGATTGTTAATGCGAGGCGCACCGCTTTGGCTGAAGTTCTGATCACGGCGCCCCAATTGGCGTAATCCAATGTCGGTCTCGATCATGTCGCCTTCGCCGCCGAGCCGGATCAGCTGGTTGCCATCACCAACGAATACGCTGCTCAAACCGTCCTGATTGTCGCCACGAAAGACGACAAGCCCCTGATCGTTCACGTCGGGAGCAAAAAAGTCGATCGTATTGATGATGGCATCGGCATCGGAGGCGATTAATGCAATCAATTGCGTGGAATCGTCGTAACGATAGATTCCTGAATTACCGCCGGTATCGACAGCCTGGAAAGCTACTTTGCTGCCGTCGTCGCTGATCGAAATGCTGTTGGTGATGAATTCGGAAAACGGTGACATGGGATCCGTCTCCGTTTCGACTGCGATCAGAGTCGATCCGCCACCCGCGTCAAAAATGCGGATTTCTTCAAAATCAACGTCAGCAATCGTGGAAACCTTGGCTGCGATTCGCGGTGAATTCTTCGACGTGCCGCGGCTCATGTCGGGCGTAAACAGAAAGGAATACGGACTGGACGCATCAGCATCGGCATCGGCCGCATACACATCCAGGGAAGGAAAGCCGGATGTCTGTACGGGAAACGTCCCGTACACGTTGCCGTCGAAGCCAAACCGTAGGCGGCCACCAATACGTTGTTCCGCGTCAAGGGTCAGGCCGGACGCGGCGGTTGCACCCAGCGGCAAGTTCAGGGGGGTCGTTGCTTCCAGCAGCGCGTCGTAGAAGAACAGGTCTGCATCTATTCCTACCGTGAAAATGGCCTGCTGCTGTCCGCTCAGGCTGGGCTCTCCGGTGATGATGTCGTTGGCGTCAAATACGATATCCCCGGTGACAACGCCGGATAAGTTGCTGGCGTAGAACAGTCCAGCGTTTCCCGTATCGCCGACGAAATTCACATCCAGCGCAACATGCCCGACATCATCGATACTGATCGTTGGTGAGGACAGACTACTGCCGTTGGGCATATTGAAGCTGGTTATCCCGGTGCGGCCATAGATGGTCGGAGCGTTGTAGTCCGGCACTTCAGCAACCGCATGAATTGCCACCACCATGCCGACCGCCACGGCAACGCAATAATACAAGTTCTTCATCTGCCAACCCGATCTGAATATTCAGGAATGATGGCTGTCTATCTTACCTGTCGAACTGGCGTTTTCAAATTCGGCCACTGATGGGCCAAGCCGGACTTCGGATGAGCACGGACAACCGCCAGATTGTTTCCACCGGCTTTTGACAGGTTCCAACCGATTTATTCTGGTCATTAAGCAGGCACAAACCAGCGATTCCGTCTGTTTAACCACGGCGTTTGCGTGATCGAATTCAGGAACTTCGATCAGGCCGCGCCTCGTTGATCGACTCCAGCTGGCGAGTGTTTCCTGCGCTCAATCCGATTGGCATCGGTCGGCGATTTCCCGGCATCGAGTAAAGACTTGAATTCGGCGAACCAGGATTCGTTTTCGCGATGGCGGAACAACTTGCCCGCTGAAACGCCATGGCCATGTAGATCCCCGCTTCCGCCCGCGGGACAGATGATATTGGCCACCAGCAGTTCGACCACGTCCGCATGGTCAAAGTAGGAGGTGTGAACCAGTTCTTTTCCGGATAAGCTGCTGCTGAATTTTTCAATACCGGCGGTGAGATTGGGTTGGGCCAACAATTGACGAATGGACGCCCCCAATCGACTGGCATGTCGGTCGGCCTGCGACTGGATTTCCGCGGCCAGGGATTCTGGCAGAGAGGGGACTTCCGGTGCGTCCGGCGGCAAAAGCGGGCTGGGGGCGACGGCTACCACCCGCGCGGCTGGCCGGTTATTGCCCTGCGCTGCCCTGACGACAATGTCACGAATCGCCGAATCCAGTGCGGGTCGCACGAACAGGTTGTACAATGGCGCCGCCATCCAGAACCAGGGACGGGAGACCAGCGAGAGTGTATCCGAAATGAATATCCGTTCTCGTGGCACTAGCTTACCCAGGAAGTTGACCGATAGTTCCTGAGTTGCGCGAAGGCCGTTGATTGCTTCGTCTTCCGGTGTCCACAGCGCCAGCCAGCTCTTCCTGTATCGTTGAAACGCGCGGCGTTCCAGTCGGTTCTCCCAACTGATTCGCAGCGCTTCCATTACCGGGGCCACAAACCAGCTCCCCAACAACAGCAACAGATAACCGAGGGCGGCAATAGTCGCCAGGATCAACCAGCCCTCGCCGGTCATCAGCAGGAACTCGGTTGCCGTCTGGCCGGAGTCCGGATCGTAGCTGCCGATCCGATACCCATCCTCCAGTTCGGTAAAGGGGACGCCACAGCCCCGCAAGAATTCGACAAACGGAGCGCGAAGCACCGAGTTGACCATGCCGACTTCGGCACTGCGTCGCATGATCAGCCCGTCTTCCAGGTTGCCCGCGTACAGATTGTACGGGAGCGTGGCCAAGGTGCTGAAAACGTTCAGCGCCGGTACCAGCAACATGGCGGCCAGCAACATGTAGAACAGATTGATGGAATGCCAGGGAGAGCGCGAACGATGGTGCAGGAAAGGGGTGCCTACGGTGGCCCAGCTGCGAAGTCCCGTCAGCTGTTTCCGGCGGGCCGTCGCCAGCCGCAAGGCGGCCCAGATCACCGATCCACCATGGCTGTGTCCGATCAGATGATATGGCGTACCTTCGGCCTCCAACGGCTTCAGATACTTCAACAGCTCATTGGCGGCTTTGTTTCTTGCCCGTTCATGATTCTCGCCCGACCAGTGAAACAATTCTCCCTGGGCGACCAGGTCAATGTGGTCTGGTAGCCGCTCGCGAATCGCTTCGTACGTTGGGCTGCCCACCTGCCACCAGTCATTTCCCTGATCCTCTGTAGCCGCCGAGAACGTACCGTGAATCAAGATGACTTTTTCGGTCGCAACCGGATTGCCCGGAATCGGGTGAGGGAGGGTGGCCGTCATGCTCGCTCGTGCTTCAACAGAAATTGATTTATTCCCTGGGTCGGCGGAAAGTATCGCAATAGGCAAGTATCCGCAACGCCATTAAAGTCGCCTGACTGATTGCCTGCGTTTCATCGCCATCAATACGCAGGCGGCCAATGGTTGGGGCAGGCAGGACCATTCAGCCGTCCGGTCCAACATGGCGAAAGATCTCCCGGGACCAGCTGCCACATGCAGATTCAGGTTGACCGTTGACGCAGATGATCGCTACATACAGGCTTGAAATGCGAAAGCACCGACGATAGCGAAAGGTAAAACCGTTGTTCAGAAAAAACCATCCCCCAATCGGATCGCGGCCGGGCACGATCGTTATCGCCGAAGGTGCCCCCGATTCACGGGTGCAGATGATGAAATACGGACCATCCGACCTGGAATCAGTCGCGATCAACGATGTCCGGGATTTTCCCAAAACTGCCGATTCGGCTGACATCACCTGGATCGACGTTCAGGGATTTGGCAACCAGCAAATGTTGGAGCAGATTGCTGGCCACTTTCAGATCCACCCGTTGGCCTTCGAGGATCTGATCAACGTCCCGCAAGTGCCCAAGTCTGAATCGTACGGCGATCAGAAGTTAATCGTGGTCAAGGTTGCTTTGACCAATGATGCGGGAGAATTCGAGTTCTCGCAGATAGGCATCGTGCTGGGCCCTCGGTTTGTCCTGACCTTTCGCCCGGAATACAGTGAAATCCTGGCCCCGGTTTGCAAGCGGATTCACTTGGCCTCATCACGACTGCGTCAAAATCCGGCCGATTACCTGGCCTATGTGATTTTGGATACGGCGGTCGACAGCTATTACCCGGTGTTGGAGTTGCTGGGCAATTCACTGGATGACCTTGAGTATCAGACGCTGGCAGATCCTCGACCTGAGTTGTTGTTCGAGATCAACCGCATGAAGAATCAGCTTTCCAATCTGCGACGTGGGATCTGGCCTCAGCGGGAATCGCTGCAATCACTGATTCGAGGCGATTCCGAATCGATTTCCGAAATGGTCAGGATGTTCCTGCGCGACACCGTGGATCACTGTGTTCAGGCCACGGACGTGATTGAGATGTATCTTGATCGTTCTTCGGGTCTGTTGAATACGTATCTGTCGGCGGTCTCCCACCGGTCCAACGAGATCATGAAATTCTTGACCGTGATGTCCAGCATCTTTGTGCCCTTGACCTTTGTGGCTGGAATTTACGGAATGAATTTTCCCAACATGCCAGAATTTTCGTTGCCCAGTGCCTATTACCTGTTCTGGGTTCTGATTGTCGTCATTGCGGCTTCCATGTTCTGGTTCTTCATGCGTAATGGCTGGATTCGCCCCTGGTTTCTGAAGCGACCCGACATGATCGAACCTCGCCGTACGACGGTACACACGATTGGGACGACGTTGAATACGAATAGTCGCCAAGCCAGCCGATCTGGTTCAAATCGCCCATCCAGCCGTGCAGCATAAATGGCCATCGACCTGCACCAATTTCGTTCGGCAGCGGAATGCGTTTACGGTCACAAGGGATTGGCCGGAGGTAATCTGTTTCTGGGCGGTAAGGGCGGGAGGAATAAGGCTTCCGCCGAAACAGGGCATCATCTGACTTGTCTCGGCAGGAGCCTCGACCTCCCGTAAGTTGGCAGGAGCCTGGCCTCCAGAAGTTGGCAGGAGCCTGGACCTTCCGCAGGATCAGTTACGTCCGATAGCCTGGCCAATTGCTTTCGCCAGAAACGGAACCCTACCGTGGCAGCCCGTTTGCTGCGTTTTGGACCACTCCATCGGAAGTTAATGCAGAGGGGTTACCTGGCATGGCTGTCCGAAAACCGGCGGTCGCAATTCGCCGAATCAGGCAGCCGCTTGATTCAGGAACCCGGTTGCTGGTTCTGACGCGTGCAACTTGATTTCCAGTGGCGTGGTGGTATCCAGGTGAATGTCACGTTGCGGGAAGGCGATCGTAATGTTGGCATCTCGCATCAGTTCATCGATGCGGCAGCGAATATCGCTGCAGACCTTCTCGCCCTCCATCATGGTTCGCATATGGATCCACAAATGACATTCAAACTGCAACGCGTTGTCACCGAATTCCTTGAACAGGATGATCAATTCTGCATCCGACAGGACGGCGGGGTGTTCGGTGGCTGCCTGTCGCAGACAATCCATGACGACGCGGGTATCCGAACCGTAGGCAACGCCCACGCTGACGGACACTCGAATCCTGGTATTGGAGAGTGTCCAGTTCGTGACGTTGTTTTCAAGGAAAGTGCTGTTGGGGACAACGATTTCAAGATTGGAACCCGTCCTCACACGGGTACTACGGGCGCCGATATGTTCGATGTTGGCGGAAATGCCATCGATTTCAACCAGGTCGCCCTTACGAACCGGTTGCTCCGCCAGAATGATCAATCCACTGATGAAATTGTTGACGATATTCTGACTGCCGAAACCGACGCCGATGGCGATCGCACCTCCCATGAATGCAAAGCCGGTCACCGGCACGTTAACCAGTTCCAGCACGAGAAGGGCAAAAAAGCAGATCAGAACGTAAAAAACGATTCTCTGTAACGCGAAGGCTCCGGCGCGATTGATACCCAGCCGTGGCAAGATCCGTGAGCCCAACATCTGACTGAGAAGGCGAGCCAATAACAGGCCTCCCAGCAGCAAGCCCAGGGCAGACAGAATTTTTCCGATGGTGATGCTGCGGTCGTCCACCGCCGCAATTTCGTAGTTCCAGATTTCCTGTGACCAGTAGGTCATCGAATCCAGCATCGAAGCCCGGGAAGAAGGGGACAGCTTCAGATTGACGTCGTCCAGCGTCAATTGCAGCAGTCGGGTTCCAGCACGAGTGAGTGTGACGTACTTGTTCAGAAACGCCGAGGCTTGTTCCAGTTCTTCGATCTGGAGGCGGATGTTTCTCAACTTGGCGTCTTCCTGCGTGTCCGCGTTGCGCAGCATGATTTTGCGAAGCGTAAAGGATTGGTCCCGCAATTCGTCCAGGCTGGCATTCAGCGTCTCGGAAAGGCTGTTGATTCGAACCTGTGCATTTTGCACGATCTCCAGCCATTCATGCAGCTGTTGCACGGAAACCGATTCGTTGGCTGAGCTGGTATCGCCACCGCCAGGCAGCGCGAACTTCGACCAGTTCCCGTAACATCTGCCGGGTCAGGTTCACTTCCTGCTGACGCAGTTCGGACCGCAGTTGCCTCAGCGGATCGGCATTGGCAGGATCCCCGTCAGGCGGTTGATGCGCGGAAGACGCCGGCAGCTGCCAACGTACCAGTTCCCGCAGTTTTTCCGACATGTCGTCCCGCAGTTCCTTTTCCGTTTCGTCCAGGATTTTCATGCGGGATTCAAGTTCGGCTGCGGAAAATTGCACGGACGATGAGACGATCCGCTGTTTCTCGTTCAGGATGTTGATTTTCTGATCGATCGCCTGAATCTGCAGTTGCCGAAGAGACGATTCGGCTCGTTGCTGCTCCAGCGCCGCCTGTTTCGCCTCGCAAGCGAGCAGGGCATGTTCATGTTCGATTTGACGGGTGGCTCGCTGATCCAATCGCTGTTCATCGGTCAGGGCTTCTTTTGCCTGTCGACGTCGACTTTCGGCCTCCTTCAACTCCGACTTGGTTTTTTGCAGGGCATGGTCCGTGGTCGCTTCCAGTGAACTCAAGGACTGCAAGCGGCTTTGCAGTTTGAGTCGTTCGGCACGGATGTCATCCAGCAATGTGTACGAATAGGGTGCGGGCTGGCCGATGCCAAACTTGGCCAGCGATTCCCATTCCTGTTGAACCTCAGCCAGTTCCTGCCTGGTGGATTGCTCCGTTTTACTCAAGGCCAATAACTGGGAGTAGGTCAGATCCAGCCATGAAAGGGTATCCAGCTGCTCCTTCACGATTTCGGGAAGTGGCGCCGCGCCTTCCGCCGTTACCGACTCTGCGTGCAGTCGAGCAATACGTTGTTTGACTTTTTCCTGTTTCGCCTGGATGTCTGTGACGGAGGATAACCCCGACGCTACGGCTTCGGCCTGCGGCGATTCGCCGTGAACCGCCTGGGGTGCAGCGGTGGCCGTCACGATGATCAAACAGCCACAAAACAGCAGCTGGCAGGACGGTGGCATGTTCCGGATGAGGTAACGGTCAATCGGGTCGAACATTTGCAGTTTTCTTTTTGAGCACCAGATTTTGCTGGTGAGCACGTAAATGAAGTTCCAATAGTCTTCGCAATTCGTCGACCGTTTCCGGATGACGAGTCAGCTCCGTATGAGTGGCATCCACTTCCAATTGCGACACTGTCCCGGGATGTCGTGCGCTGCTTATGGGCACCACACCGTCAGAGAGAGTTCCGTCCCACCTGTTACGCGCCGTTCCGATGATGTTGTGAAGTTGAACCGATGGTGCAACCGGCAAATCGTACATGGCCATCAACAGTGGACTATCCTGACGTAGCAATTCGATACTGGTGGGTAAACCACGGGCCAGACTTTTGTCGAAATTCGAGTTCGGGTTCAGCTTTTTTATTTCTTCCAGAACTCGCGTTCTTTCAGCCGGAGTGCGAATCAGCAGCGCCCCCAGTTTCCCGGCCAGACTGTGAGCCCAGGATGACCCCCGATGCGGTGTGCCGATGAAGACCACGCGTTTCACAAAAGGCAAGGGTTCGAAAAACATTGCGCCCCGCACGAATTCTTTCCGTTCTTCGGGAATCTGCGTCGTATCGAAGGGCTGGTCGAAATAACGATCCCAGATTCTCGATTCGCTGGTTGTGATCTGAAGTTTGGAGACCAGCCCGCCCATGCTGTGGCCGATCAACATGAAGTTGGAAAGTGCCGGGTCGACGCTGGCGGGATCCAGATGTTGGCGTGCGTTCTGTAAACACTGTCGCAACTCGTAGCCGGAACGCAGAAACGGCTGCCCGGTCGAATACTGGAAGGCCCAGATCTGGAAATGTTCTGAAAATCCTGGTGTCGAACGTAGATCGTTAACCAGGTCCAACCAGGTAAACTTGTCGGATGCCAGTCCGTGGACGAACACCACCGGAAGCCGTCCAGGTCGATACGGCTCGATCATTCGCAGGCCGGAGCGTTCGCCCTGGTCATCCACCAGCAGCAGGTTCTTCAGTTTATCACGGCGAACTTCACTACTGGCCCAGGCCAGGGGCGCGGACAGATCGCGGGTCAACGGGAGTTGTCGCTGACCCACATCAACCTGGCCCTGCATCATCGGATCATGCAGCTGCAACACGCCAATAACGGGTTCGTTCTCGATGGACGCCGATACGCTGGTGGCCGGCAAAGAGGTATAAGCCGCGTCCGGTTTCGCGATACCCGGCATGGACGGTTGCAACACGGCCGTGGTCGAAAAGGGTACTCGCTCGGCGATATAGGATTCCGCTGGCTCACGTTCACGAATCGACACCAGCGGCAGGCCGACGCCTTCGTCGATCCAGTAATTCTCCAGTTTGACGTCGTTGAATTCACTGGCCAATCGGACATCGTCGTGATCATCCAGCGTCCAGTGTGGCCCCGTACAGGCGATCTGGATTCGATAGGACTGTTCCGCCAGTTCAATGCGAATTCCCTTCGACGGATCCCACCTCTGGTGCACCAGAGCGCTAGCCAGGAAACCATGGAGACATTCGTGGTAGGTCGAATACAACTCTGAATCGAGACCCGTGTTCGATTCGTGTATGGCCCCATACAGTTCCAGCGTTGCTGCGGCGTACAGGTCGACAGCGGATGGATCATCTCGTTTTTCCGCGTCCCGGGCCCGTTGTATCGTCGTCCGCGTTTTTTCCGGTACGGACTGTGGGGTTACCCTGGTGTTGGCCTGTAATGAATCGACCGATGCGGAACGCAACGCCAACGATTCGGGTAAAACGTCCCCTGCCTGCGAACTGTCATGCCCAATACCCTGAAAGAACCTTAGCCCCTGAGACTTGGCGGGACCACAGCCCGTGGACGGCAACATCCACAGGGCGCAGGCCAGCAGCCACCATCGGTAGCGAGCACAACTGAGGATTCTGGACAACATTTGGGGGCTTTTCCTGCGAGGTTACTGGCGGCGGAGGCGGGGACTGCTGACCGCGGCCTGGTTAAGTTGGTTGGATTCCCAGATGTGAAATTCCGCCCAAACGGGGTAGTGGTCGGATACTTTCAATGCATCGTCACGACTGATGCGAAATGCCGTCTCCAGATTGAACACGCCCCACCGGCCGGTGAACTCCGTCGTCGAGGGTCCATGAAAGAGAAGGTTGTCGTAAGCTTTGGTCTGGCGGGTGTTGGTCATCGTATTGCCATGGACCACCCATCGCATCTCGGGAATCTGACCGAGCGGCCCGAGCTGCGATTCGCTGGCATTCAAATCGCCCAGCAGGATGACATCATCTTCCGCGGTATTGGAATTCTTCATCACCTGAAAGACCTCCGCCAACGCGGCCACCTCTTCCGGTACTTCGTCGGGATCAGTGTGCGAATTCACCAGCCAGAATGTAAAGGCGTGTTGCGGCGACTGCGTTCGTACACGAAACCGGGCCACGTGTGGTTCGCGGTGCAGTTTGTCGGCTTCATCCACGATCGTACCCACGGAGCTGGGGTCGTGCTCGATGCGCGTGGTGTCGAATACGTAGGCATACTGTTCGGTGCTGACCGTGCGACCCAAACGGGGGCCAATCAGGTGCGCATATTGACTGCCGTCCGCGTTCAACATGGACACCAGCCGGGGAAGGATCGTGTCATCTTTGGCACGAATTTCCTGTATGGCGACGATATCGAACTGACGGATCGTCTGCACGATGATGGACATCACGTCCGGCTTGGCAATCTTGCTCTGACCAAATACCTGGATATTGAAGGTGGCGATATAGATCTTGTCGGCCGGTCTTTGGACGGCGGTTTGCGGTGTTGCAACGGTCTGGCCGTAGGACGCGTTGTGCGCTGGCACCGAAGCACCGCCCATCGTGATGGGAATGCTGCCCTGTCCGTTTTGCAGTTGCGAAAGGGCACCACCCACATCGGTCGGAAGTGGATCGCCAGACAAGATCTTCCTGACCAGCGGTCCAACGACCGGCCAGTCCGGATTCAGATAGCCACTGACGCCGCCTCCCGAGAAGGCAGTGAACAGCATCCAGATGACGACCCAAAATCGACTCTTTTTCTTTCGCGGTTTCCGCTTCGTTTTGGATTTCGATTTTGCCATGCCAGGCCTCCTTGCCTGTCCATGCCGCTCAGTGGGGCAATTCCGATAACGCGGATCGTCCTTTTCGCTCAGAATCGTCATGCACTGGCGGCGTCGGCTGCCAGTCGGGCAAGACGTTTGTCTTCCGACTGGCTGGCTCGCTTCAGTGCCGCCACGGCGGCGTCCGAGCTGGCATTTAATTGGCCCAGGGCCCAGGCCGCTTTTTGGCGTACCGCCAGAGATTCTGATTCCTCCAGCAACCGCACCAATAGGGACTCCGCATCGGCCGCATCGCTTTCCAGTCGGCCGATCAACGTGACCGCCCAGACGGCTACCAGCTCGTCTTCCGATGCGGCAAGTTTTTCGAGTTCGGCCAGCGATTCCAGGGGCGGCGGGCCCATCTCCTCCAGCGCTGCCACCGCCCACGTCCGCACGGCTTCGTCATCGCCACAAGCCGCCACCAGTTGTGTACAGGCACAACGGGCATCCGTTCCCGCATAACACAGATTTTCCGCGGCGGATGCGCGAGTCGCGGGATCTGAATGACGCAGATCGTCCCGCCATTTTTCGATTTCGCTCACAGTATTACCTGTTGGGTCTTTCAAAATTCTGTACGAAAAGCGGGCATCATTAGAGAAGATGACGGAGCAGGGCAAGATCATCCGCCGGTAATATCCGACAGCGAAGTCAATGCCAGCAGACGCCCAAACGGGTGGCCAAGGTTCCCGCCGAGACGAATATCACGCCGCAAGGAATATATCGAGATTTGTTTCGGCAGGAGCCTCAACCTCCCGATTGCCAAACAGATCCTGGCTTCGTGAACTGATAGCCAATGCAGTCGCGGCAGGCGGCGGTCAAGCATCAGGTAAAAAAAAGCCACGCCAGGAAAACCCGGCGTGGCCTGTTGGATTTCAAATCGAAGTTGAGACGTCAGCGTGCGCCCGCCGCACCCTGACTCATGGTGTCCAGGACCTGGTCCATGCTGAAGCTGGCCGCCTTTTGCCGAGGTGGAAATTTCTTGAAGGTTTCCAGAAACTTGCCAACGTAGGCCTGTGCGGGGACGAGCAGATAAGCTCGATCCAATTGCCAATCGTGGTAGGTGTTGGAGGTGATCGTTGCCCGCTCGTACGGGTCACGCCTAAGATTCTCGATAATGGGAACCCGCAGCGGGGTGAACGGCTCCATCCAGACCCGGAATGTTCCCATGGTCTTCTGTTCCATGAAAATCATTTTCCAGTCGTTGTAACGCAACGCCGTCAGGTCGCCATCGTCCGAGAAGTAGAAAATCTCGCTACGTGGACTGGGCACCTTCTGCGGGTCTTTCAGGTGAGCCGTCAGATCGTAGCCATCAAGATGTACGTTGTATTGCCGCCCCAGTGACTTCGAGGTGTAACCTTCCATCATTTGCTGCTTGATGTTCTTGTTGCCTGCGGCTGCTGCATAGGTCGGCAGCCAGTCCATGTGGTGAACGATGCCGTTGGAAACAGAACCCGGTTTGACTACTCCGGGCCAGCGTACGAGACTGGGAACGCGCCAGCCGCCCTCCCAGTTGGTGTTTTTTTCACCGCGGAAAGGAGTGGCGGCCGCATCGGGCCAGGTGTTGTAGTGCGGTCCGTTGTCGGTCGAATAGTGCACAATCGTATTGTTGGCGATGCCCAATTCGTCCAGCAGAGCAAGAAATTTGCCGATATGCATATCATGCTCGATCATGCCGCAAGAATATTCATCTGCGTTGGGATACTTTTTCTTGATCTCGGCCATGCGCTCGGCATTGACGTGTGTGCGAAAATGCATGCGAGTCCCGCTCCACCAACAGAACCAGGGCTTGCCGGCGGCGTGTTGACGACGAATGAAATCAATCGCGCGATCGGAGGTGTCGTCGTCGACGGTTTCCATTCGTTTCTTGGTGAGGGGGCCGGTGTCCTCTATCCGTCCATCGGCAAATGATTTGATCACTCCGCGCGGCCCAAACTTCTTGCGAAACTCGGGGTCTTTAGGATAGTCCTCGTTCTCCGGTTCTTCTTCCGCATTCAGGTGATACAGATTTCCATAGAATTCGTCAAAACCGTGGTTGGTTGGCAGGTGCTCGTCGCGATCGCCCAAGTGGTTTTTGCCGAATTGCCCCGTGGCATAGCCCTGGTCTTTCAAAACCACTGCGATTGTGGGATCGGCCGTGTTCATCCCTTCCTTCGCGCCGGGCAAACCGACTTTCGACAATCCGGTACGGAAAACACTCTGGCCCATAATGAACGACGATCGTCCGGCGGTGCATGACTGCTCGCCGTAGTAGTCGGTAAACAGAATGCCTTCTCGAGCGATCCGGTCGATGTGGGGCGTTCGGTAGCCCATCAAACCTCGTGTGTAGGCGCTGATGTTGGATTGGCCAACATCGTCACCCCAGATCACCAGGACATTGGGCTGTTTTGGTTGCGCCGTGGCGACGTCAGACGGGATGGACAATCCCAGAGCCGTCACGATGGCAATTGTGGTAATCAAAGTTCTAGTCATTCTGTGTGTCTCTCATAACATGAAATTCAGGAAGTGATGAAATTTCTGGGCCGTCCAGGCTGAGTCGACCGGCAGCTGAAGTCGCGGGATTTCAGGAGGACAGCTTGAGGCCAATATGACCCCATGCCATTTCCGGTCGGACGGACCGCCCGGGTGGGAGTCGAACGAACCTGGCCGAGTAGCGCCAACTTCGCAGCCTGCCCGACACAGGCGACGACGTCGATATTTCATCTGAATCGGCTGTCGATTCTAACACACGTCGACAATCGCATGCTCAGCCGTTCACGCGGTTGGCAAGTTTGCGCCAGACGACGCAACTTTGTACGTTTGTAGGTGTTTGGGACGGTTGATGTTACCGGGCGGCGATAGGCCGTTTGAGTGATGAAACTGACTGGAACCCCGGTGGCTAATGTCGATCTTGTTCGGGTTCTGCGCAAATCTCAACGTTGCCCTCGCCATCGATCTGAACGTAAATCAGGTTGGGGTTACAGCAGACGGGACAGTCTTCCACATATTGCTGGCTGCCGCCCGCGGACAGGTCGATGGCGACGACAATTTCTTCGCCGCAATGATCACAAACATAGGAACTCGTTTCGTCCATAGCTTATTCACAGTCCAACATACAGGTCTTGGTTGTTTAATTGAAACCGTTGCCGCGTGTCACGCTTTGCGGACAGGCGACCATTGGATTTTCAGCCCCGGAATTGAGACGCGGCCATTCGCCAAAGAGTCGAATTCCCGAATGCTACCACCACCCAAGGCTCAAAATCTACTTCAGCAGGCTTCACTGCATCGTTCTGGCTTGAACTTGAATGCCAGCAAACCAGATTTCGATTGCTATCAGACAACCATTATCAAACAACCACTATCCGCCAGAAAGCAATGCGACAAAAGGATCGACGTCCAACAGGTTGACGGTTCCGTCGCCGTTGATATCGGCCTCGAACAGGTAGCCACCCGAACTCAACAGCCCCACGAAGGGATCGACGTCCAGCAGGTTGACGGCGCCATCCTGGTTGACGTCGCCGAGCATGCCCTGTGTTTCTGAATAAACGATGCCAGTCCCTTGCACACCAGGGAATCCAAGCGCGTCATTGACAATTGAGATTTGAATTTTTATTCGCTCTATTTGACTCGCATTGGCAATGATGCCGAACCGCTTACCCAACATACCGTTATTCTCCACCGGATCGAAAACGGTCATTCCTGGGGGCTCCGCTTCAAGAACTTCAATCCGCATTTCGTCGGGCATGAACAAGATGGGAAGGAAGACCAGGTTGACTTCCACGGCGATGACCGGATCAACCAATTCGATTTCGAAGTAATCCGGGAGCGTCCTCGTCAGGACGGCGTTGAGAGGGTTTCCGTAGATGCTGAACGGTCCCACGGCGGTCAGATCGTCCGCCACGATACCTGATGTCTCGGATCGGATGATCACGTTGTCCGACAGCACGCCGGCGGAAACGGGGCCGGGGGTTGGCGGACTTCCGCCAGCTGACGTCAACGGTCCCGAGAAGGCCTGTAAACCATAATCCGGATCGAGGTTGAAATCATAGGCGATTTGCGACGTCAAGCCGGACACAGCCTCATCCCAAACAACAGGATCGGCGGCAATATCAATCAGCAGTACATCGGAATCCCCCCGCGTGATCGATAGGCCGCAAGAGACAAAGGCAGTGTCTTGAATTAGCACGGCCATGACAACGCAGCACAGTAGTTTGAAAAACTGTCCGTTCATCGATTCGCTCCAGTTTGAAAAGACCAGGTGACCAGATTTGGCGATACAAGAGTCCAATCGCCGTTACGCTTGCCCGCACCAAAACGGCAAGAAGCTGGCAGGCACGTTCAACCAGGTTGCATCTTCACCGGGTTGGCCAATGGAGCGAATCGAGTACCGTAAATGGTGCGGGTGCCAGTTCGTTTGGTACCGATTCCTGGCAGGCAGAAAATTTAATGGCGATTTCTTCGGTCAACGGTCGCAGCCGACACAGAAGAAAAAGTTTGCCTGGTGATCGGCAAGCCGAAGAGTTTGCCATACTTTGAGCGAATTCGCGCGCGAATGTGCGTTGTGGTTGCAGTGGTCGGCTCTCTGGTTGTACCGCAGCGGTGGACCGGTTCCCAATCGGGCTTTAACCTCGACAATCTGGGCGAGGAGATTGTTCCCACGGTGGGGCCAGCACGTGAACCGCCTGAAAATGACAGTCCGGCTGCCTGTGACACGTAAAAGCAATGTGCAGACACAAAGTGCACAGTTACCAATCAGCAATCGACTTTTAAGTTAGCGGAAATTTGAATTGAAAGATCGCACACACGAATCGTTGGTAAGGGACCTAGTGCATGGACCTATCGATGTCGTCGGCGACGTGCACGGTGATATGCCAGCGTTGGAACGACTTTTGGCCCATCTTGGATACGATGCCGCGGGCAATCATCCAGATTCACGAAGCCTGGTTTTCGTCGGGGACCTGGTCGATCGCGGCCCCGACAGCCCCTCCGTTGTCAGGCGGGTAAAGCAACTGGTTGGTAACTGCAAAGCCCAGTGTGTGTTGGGCAATCACGAACTGAATCTTCTGCTAAACCGGAAGAAATTTGATAACGGCTGGTTTTTCGGCACGCGCGGTAATGACAACGCCACCGCCCAGACGATGGAGCGCGCCGGCCGATGCTGAAACCCGGATCGAACTGCTGGACTTTTTCAGACAATTGCCGCTCATCTTACGCCGGGACGACGTTCGGATCGTGCACGCTTGTTGGCAACCAGAAATGGTCGCCATGGTGTCGGGTGTGGATGATGTCGTCGAATACTATCGTCAGCACCGCTACAATATCGACCTGGGACTCGCTTTGCGGGCGGATCTGGAGCCTTGGCAACGCGAACAGCGGCACCAGAATTTGAACCCGGTCAAGGTGTTGACTTCCGGTCTGGAGGTCCAGGCCAGCAGGCCATCCAGCGGAAACGGAAAGAGTCGCTTGTTGGAGCGTTATCCCTGGTGGCAAGATTACCAGGAGGAAGCGATCTGCTTCTTTGGACATTATAACCAACCGTACGGTGTTTCGCGAAACCAGTCTCGAGCGGTTTGCGTTGACTACGGCGTATCGCGTCGTTGGAAGCCAAAACAGGCCGGCGACAATTCTCCGAAGAAATGGCGATTGGCGGCGATTCGTTATCCGGAATGGAAAGTCGTGTTTGATGACGGTGTTGCGGAATCGCTGAATGGCGGCACCCTGTAAACAAACGTTGGGCAAAATGGCATTCGTATGCGGTCGTTTTTCCATTACAACCTGCAAGTCTTACCGGACCGTCACCAGGCGAACTTCCTGGTTCGTGCTGTAGTAACGATGACGATTATTCGACTTTAACCATATCGGGAAAATATCGAAATTTAAGGCGGTAACAACAGGAGGCATCGAAATGCAATTCGATGTTCCGAAGTTTGGAATGATCGTGCTGATCATCGGTCTCACCATCGGATGCGCGCCTCGAGTACGCGTCATCAAGAATCCCTCTGATTGCGACGAAGGGATCCGGTACTACCGACCCAAGCCCTACCTGCTGATAACGCCGTCCGAGAAGGTGGAGGGGAGCGTGCAGATTGCGTTGCAATACCTGCCCGATTTTTCTGAGGAATATTCCGTGAACGTGCGCTCGGGGCTGGGCGTTGCCACGGTAAAGTTGGAGCTGGAAGATGGATGGAATCTGACCTCGATCAATCAGGAACTGGATTCGCAGTCGGACGAGTTGGTGGAAGCGGCAGCGGATCTGGTGGGCGCCGTTGGGAGTGTGACCAAACAGACGGTGTCGGATAATGTCGTGGTACCGGCGGTAGATGTTCCATTGGGTTTCTACGAGTCGGTCATTGGTTGTGGTAACGGTTGTGGCAAACAGCTGCAGGGCTGGCGATACGTCGGTTTCATGCCCTTCAACGGATGTCCGACTTCCGTTAGCGGATCCGACTGTTTCGACTGTCACGACCACATCATCTATGGTCTGGTGTTCGAAGACCGCACGCTGAAATTCAAACCGATCGGACACCTCGAAGCAGCCGAAGCGGATGCTATCCAGTAGCCGAACCATTTTGGTTCCTGATCTCAAACCCTCGACTTCGGACGCAAGATAGACTGCGCTGCGTGGTCGGACTGCCACAGGATACGGGCCCGGAATCCGGCGGTTGCCTTTGTCCGACTTGTTTCTTCTGGCAGTGAGTCCGACTATCATACCCGTGAAGCCGGATCAGGACCGAATCGTCCCGGCAGGAAGTTTGCTTCCAGAATCTGAACGTGATGTGGCTTGGATAGTTGGCTTGAAAGACCGCTGTTTGGGTCGACGAAGGAACCGGAATGAGTCGGAAAAATCAATGGTGGATACCCCACTGGTAATTGACCGGCTGGCGGTCTGGCCCACGTGGCTGATTGACGTAACCTGACAGTATTCAGCAAGGGTGTATTGAAAGAGTCGCTAATGAGTTTTCTGATGTCCAATCGATATTCCCTGTTGATTCTGTTCGTCGTGGCGGCAGCCGCCAGCACGCTGTGGTATACCCGACAGCCACGGCCGTTTTATGCAGAAGTCGCGTTCGGCCAGGATCCAGGACAACGATTCGGTTTCGTCGCGCGTGGTCAGCAGCTTTATCTGGATACGGACTTGGCCGATGGGATCCAACCGGTCCGTTATCTTGGAAAGACCAGTTGCGAACTGCCCTTCGAGATCAAACCGAGCGACGCAGAGCCGGAATTTCAGAACATTCGAGTGGGACTGCTGCTTTCGGTCCAGGCGATCAACGAAGAACGACCACAGCAGCTGGTGGTGGAGCTGGATGTGAAGGCGGACGAACCGCACAGCCTTGCAGGTGAGGTGGCCATGAGTCGACAGGCCAGTAATCCGGGGAATCTGGTCTTCGACCAACCGTTCCAGATTGATCCTCCGCCGCGCAGCCTTCCCCGAGATTTGGTCGCGGGCGGGCCGCCCGAGGATATCCGTGTGGCGATCACTACCAGGCCGGAAGATGGAAACGGCGCGGTTACGATGATGGCGAACCGTCGTCAGGATGGGGCCCAATACGCGTTTCGACCTGGCGTCGGACCTGTAATCGAGATCGAATTCGCATCGCGGAATTCCGGCCAACCAATAGTCGAGCGATTTGTGTTGGATGCGTTTTGCTGAGGCTCTCTGTTTCACGGCCCGGTTCGGGCCCCGGCAGAGGTAGCGGCAGGTATCGCCCAAGGCAGGATTTCGTTTCCGGCTTTGAAGGAAACGCAAGTGCAACCATTCCTTTTCGAAGTCGCTGTCAAAGTGCTCGATCCGCGGCCACCTGGCGACGATGCTGATGAAGAGCGCCTGTCGAGTCAATAACGTCAGCGAATCGGGATGAATGGCGACCGGGCGCTCATCAGGGCAGCGCCAGGTGTTGCGGCTGACCATTGAAGTCTCAGGTTTAGACCTCTGATTGGCCCCGTAGCTGAATTCAATAACAATCCAGGCCAAAATGGCGAAAACTCTGAAGCCCGTTGGCGAGGGCTGCGGTTCAGCGATGGGAGCCAGTTTCAGGTAACTTTCACGAAGTCAAAATTCAGTGAATGACCAGAATCCTTATCAAAGTCCTTCTGCCTCGCTGTCGCTGGACCCGGCGCAGCGTGAATGGAAAGGGGGCGCGGCTGCGTACCTGGAGCGGAGTGGCCTGCTGCGGCGTCGGATCATCGTCCAACGACCGGTCGATGTTACGATTGAATATTTCGCCCGTGGTTTGCGGGACCGAATCCTGGTGGATGGCAAGACGGTTGTGTCTCGGGTGCCCATCTTCTGGTTCTTCCAAAATCTTGATTTCGAGATCCCCTATCGCGATGGCCGATTGCCGGCCACCGTCCGCGTAAAGATGCATGCGCGTTCCTTGCGGCTGAAGCTATTTGAACTCGAAATCAGGGGTAGCCTTGTCTATCGCGAAATAGATGGCAAACAGGTGCCCGTGTTATCTCGTGTTTAGCGCAATTGGATGTTGGTTATTGCGGGCACAAGACGGATCGGCTTGGGGAGGTCGAGGCCTCCTGCCGAGACACCAATGGGATGAGCGGCTTGGGAGGTCGAGGCTCCTGCCGAGAAATGACTGGCTGTTTTCCGCGATTTCATTTTCCGGTAGCCGCGAAATGGTGCCAGTCGCACGGACGTCGCTCGCCGTAGTATCCCATCAACGAATGTGAATCCAGGCGATGCATTGTGGCCCCCTGGCTGACGTTTGGGGACGCCGCGTTGCGACGAAAAAACCCGCTCGATATGAGCGGGTTCTGATGTTCCAGGCGTTGCATCCGATTGGCTCCAAGACCAGTCGGTCTAATAGCGGTAATGATCCGGCTTGTAGGGCCCTTCCTTGGGAATGCCCAGGTAGTCTGCCTGATGGTCAGTCAGGGTGGTCAATTTGACTCCCAGTTGCTCCAAATGAAGTCGGGCGACTTCTTCGTCCAATTTCTTGGGAAGCGTATGGACACCCACATCGTACTTGTCGGTTTCGGTCCACAATGACATCTGTGCCAACACTTGATTGCTGAAAGAATTCGACATCACAAATGACGGATGTCCAGTGGCACAGCCAAGATTGACGAGGCGGCCTTCCGCTCAGCAGGATGATCGACCGGCCGTTGGAAAACGTGTAGCGATCCACCTGAGGCTTGATCTCTTCTTTTTTGATCTTGCCTTCAGCCACGCGATCTTCCAGCCACGCGACATCGATCTCATTCTGGAAATGGCCGATATTGCAAACGATGGCGTCGTTGGGCATTTTCTCCAGATGTTGCCCGCTGATCACATCGCAGTTGCCGGTCGCCGTGACGAAGATGTTGCCGATCGAGGCTGCCTCTTCCATGGTCGTAACCTGAAAGCCTTCCATCACGGCCTGCAGGGCGTTGATGGGGTCGATCTCGGTAACGATAACTCGGCCACCATATCGTTGCATGGAGTGGGCACAACCTTTGCCTACGTCGCCATACCCGGCGACCACCACGACTTTACCGGCAATCATCACGTCGGTTGCCCGCTTGATGCCATCCGCCAACGATTCGCGACAGCCGTACAGATTGTCAAACTTGCTTTTGGTGACAGCGTCATTGACGTTGATCGCCGGCATTTTTAACTCGCCCTTTTCAAACATCTGGTACAGCCGATGGACTCCCGTGGTCGTCTCTTCGGACAGACCCTTGATGCCGCCCAGCAGCTCCGGATATTTCTGGTGCACCATGGCGGTCAGATCACCACCGTCGTCAAGGATCAGATTCAACGGCTGACCATCGGGGAAGAACAGGGTCTGTTCAATGCACCAGTCAAATTCCTCATCGGTCATCCCTTTCCAGGCATAGACCGGCACGCCCGTTTCCGCGATGGCGGCCGCAGCGTGATCCTGTGTCGAAAAGACATTGCAGCTGGACCAGGTTACTTGGGCGCCCAGTTCCACCAGCGTTTCGATCAACACGGCGGTTTGCACGGTCATATGAAGGCAGCCGGCAATGCGAGCTCCCTTGAGCGGTTTTGATTGACCATACTTCTGGCGGATCGCCATCAGTCCCGGCATTTCATTTTCGGCGAGCATGATTTCGCGGCGACCGAAGTCGGCCAAACCGATATCCTTGACCTTGTAGGTCAGTTTTGTTTCCACGTTTGCCACTGAATTGCTCCTGTTCGATTCCCGGAAACGGGATATTGAAAATTTGTATGATTCTGACTCCGTTTGCAACTGCAAACGCTGCGTCGGCATAACACGCCGGCCGAGTACCGGCTTTCAGAATGCGCTGGTACTTACGAGATCAACATGATAAGCGCGGGAGGGCCAGGATTTCAACGCCAAGCGGCCGATGTCCGCGAAAAAGCAGAGGAATGGGCGGTTTGCGACCAATCGGTCAAATCCGCGCGAACGCGTCCTGGGCCGTTTCGATGAACCGCTGCAGCAGCCCCTGGTCTTTCTTGCCGGGAAACTTCTCCACCCCACTGGCGACATCAACGGCTGAAGGACGCACCGTGGCGATGGCTCGCGCTACATTGTCGCAGTTCAAGCCACCGGCAAGGATCAACGGTATCGGGATTTGTAGTGGAGCCACCTGGTCCCAGTCCAGTTGCTTGCCGCTACCGCCGTAGCCACCGCCCCCGGCGGCATCCAGCAGAATGGCGATCGCGCCGGCATCGATCCAAGTCCGTATTTCTTCCTCAGCGGGCGCGAACTGACCGGGGAAAACCCGCACGGCTCGAATGACTTCGCCGTGGATGACGGGCATCGCATCTGGCGATTCGTCGCCGTGCAGCTGGACCGCGTTTAGCGAGAGCCTGGCCGCGATTGCGTTGATCGCCTCGTTCGTTTCGTTGACGAACACACCGATCCGTGAAACCTGGTCAGCAGTGGCTTGAATAATCGACGCGGCTTTTTCCGGCGACACGCTGCGCAGGCTACGGGAATAGAAATTCAGCCCCAACGCGTCCGCTCCGTATTCGGAGGCGGCCTGAGCGTCCGCTGGATTCGTAATGCCGCAAATCTTGATTTTCCAGGGCAACATCGACCGGCTCACATTTTTCTGGTGGACGAAATTCTGTCAGCCAGGCTTCGTCGGTGCCACGGACCTGTTTATTCGTCTTCCATGTCATTCAATATCTGCTGCAGCGAACCATCAGCCGGTGCGTCAGGCGAGGCATCTGGATCCGACGGTGGCGTCGGCGAATCGTCCGTTTGAGGCGATTCGCTCATGATCCGCTGCGCTATCGGGCCGGGCATGGTTTGATCATAGGGGCCATAGCTTAGTTTATCGAGGCCTGTCCGGTCGCGGTTGGGACCGCGGTTGACCGTACGCGCCGCCTTGATGCGGGCACGCTGCTCCGCATCCTCGCTCCACGGTCCTTCCGTCAGGTAAATATTGTAACGCGAAAGAAGCGAACCGGTGGCAAAGGAGTATTGCAGCAACGCCTGGTTGTAATCGGCCATGGATCGGAAGACCAGAGATTCGGTTTGAGCCAGCCGCTGCTGAACCTCCAGCAGGAAGAAGATTTGGTCCTCGCCTTCCTGGAATCGATTCAGCTTCGGGATCAATTCCTCTTCGATCGCGATGCGAGCATTGACATTGGCTTTCAAGGCGGCAAACGCTCGATCGACCTCAACGATGGATTCCGATAGATCGTGTAGCAGTTGTCGTTGCTGTTCTTTCAGGATCGCCTTCTCCCGATTCAGGTTCAATTCCGCATTCCGAACCGCCAGATGACCACGACGCAAGCCAATCGGACCACCCAACTCGACGCCCAACTGCCAGTCATCGAGTTGGCCGCTGACAAGATTGTCAAATGCGCTTCCGGTTCGTGCAGGATCGCTCCGGCCACCAAATAAATCGTTGCCAAATCCCTTGAAGCCGTACTGACCTACGAGATCAAACTGCCAACGGTTGATTTCCTTGGCCGCAATCAATTCCAGTTCGCGTTGTCGGATCGTCCATTTCTGTCGCCGCAACTCGACCCGTCGCCCCAGCGTCTGCACCTGCGAATCCCCCCAGTCAAAAACGATGGGAGTGGCCACTGGTTCGGTCGCGGGTCGGATAATTCGGCCATCACTGACCGGCAAACCCAACAGTCGTCGCAATTGACGTTCAGCGCCGATCACTCCCGGCAGGCCGGGAATTCCCGCCAGTGCGTTGACAACTTGGCGTTCAAAGTCAAAGTATTGCTGACGTGCCTGAGCTTCGTCGTCCGGCCGGTCCAAACCTCCGGACATCCGCAGCTCGCGGTTTTCCCAAGTGGCACGGGCCGCGTCGCGAGCCTTGATCTTGGTGTCCAGGTCACGGTAGGCAAAAAACAATTCCCAGTAGGTTTCTTCCACGTCGCGGATCAGATCGCGAACGCCCGCCTCGAAATCGGCCAGCGTAATGTCGCCACGGATTCGGCCGATCAAGACGCCGTTGTATTGTCCCTCGATAGCATTGGGGCCAGCGATTTGATTGTACAGCGTGCCAAATCCGCGACCTAACGGCTGCCGCACCTCGACCTGGTTCAGGATCTGGTAAAAGCTGGGGAATACCCCGGTGGGAACATCTGCAGGAAAACCTATACGGCTGCGATCATAATCCGTCTGGCTCAGCAATCTGAATGACGCACCGTTGGCGGCGATCTTTTGCAATTGAATTTGAAATGTCGAGGTGTCGGCGATGATATTTGGCTGAAGTGCAAAAATAAAGTCAGGCGGCGGATTGTTGTTTGGAACCGGGAAACCCTGATTGACAATCGTTTCGTTATGGTTGAAGAACAGACTGGTACTGAATTGGGCATCGAAATCGCTCAAGGCGGCTTCGGCACTTAACTGCGGATTCGATTCCTGCAGCGCGGGATCGTACAACGTGGTCACTGCTTGCGGAGTATTGACGACAACGCCTCCCAGGCGCTGCATGATTTTGCTGCCCTGCAGGGCCATCACCACGCACTCGTCCAAGGTCAACATCCATTTATCCAGCTCGTCGTAATTGCTGATGGTCAAAGGCGGGCCGGATAACAACTCATCACCGCTGGTACCGGATTCATCGCACAGATCGGGATACTCAATCTGCTCCAGGTACGTCTGGCAGGGCTCAGCCTGCGGGTAATTGGACGTATTGCGTGGCTTCAGGCAACCAACTTGCCACACCAGCAACAGGCAGACCAGCGTGAGCAGAATAACCGGGTCGTTTGCCCGTGATAACAGCGGATACCGTCGGCGATTTGTCATTGCAGGCAGCAGGACCTTGTCTTCGGGAGATTCGGAATACCACGGAATATCCGCGCGATTCCTGTAACGTGTACGTTCGTCAATATCGGAACGACCCAACCCACGACTGACCCGCGACCCGACCACGCAAAACAGATGCCGCGACAGTCAATCTCGCCGTGGCAGCTAGAGCCTGCCTGATCGTTAAACTCAAGCAGGGCGTTACTGCGGGATCAGAGCGCAGATGCCTGAAATAAAACCGAAACGTGCTCCAGGTGTCCGCCGAAAAGCGAACTTCCCGGTAGCGACCCACCGGTGATGATTCACGGCAGCGCGGCGATTCTGGTGAATTTGCTCGGGTTCAGCTGACTATCAGGGATGAGAGAATATTTTTGCAGAGGCAACACCAACACGAATTGAAATCAACGGGAGATGGTTGACAATCGGTTCTTTTCAACGTCCCTCCAAACTTTCGGAATTTCCATGTCCAAACAGACCATTAACGAGGCGGATGTCGCCGGCAAACGAGTCCTGATGCGAGTTGATTTCAACGTCCCGCTAAATGAAAACCAGCAGATCACCGACGATCGACGGATCCAGATGGCATTACCCTCGATCCAATCGGTCATTCGTCGAGGCGGTCGGCTGATATTGATCAGCCATCTGGGGCGACCCAAGGGGGCCGCGGATCCGAAGTTGAGTCTGCGGCCCACCGCGGTAAAGCTGGGACAATTGCTGAATCAGGAGGTCGCTTTTGCGGCTGATACGATCGGCGATGACGCTCGCGAGAAGATTGCAGCGTTGCAGGACGGCGATGTGGTGGTTCTGGAAAACCTGCGGTTCGACTCCCGGGAAAAGGCTGGTGATCCGGAGTTCGCAGCCCAACTGGCGAATATGGCCGACATTTACTGCAACAATGCCTTTGGTACCTGCCACCGCGAGGACGCCTCCATGGTTGCTGTGCCCACCGCAATGGACGGCAAACCAAGAGTAGTCGGTTCGCTGGTAGCCAAGGAAATCAACTACCTTCAAGATGCGATCGCCAATCCAAAACGTCCGTTTGTGGCCATTTTGGGCGGAGCGAAAGTCTCCGATAAGATCAATGTGATCGAAAACCTGATTGACATCTGCGATCGCGTCCTGATTGGCGGCGCCATGGCCTACACGTTTTCTTTGGCAGAGGGCGGCAAAATCGGTGACAGCCTGGTGGAACCGGACAAAGTGGAACTTGCCAAAGCGCTGCTTGCCAAAGCCGGTGACAAACTGATGCTGCCGGTCGATACGCATTGTGGCGATGATTTCCGAGGCGACTGCAATAAGCTGGTGTGCCAGGCGGGCGAGATTCCCGACGGGTTTCAGGGGCTGGATATTGGGCCGGAAACGGCCAGGAAGTTTGCGGAGGTAATATCGACCGCGGGCACGGTGGTTTGGAATGGGCCCATGGGCGTGTTTGAGATGCCACCCTTTGACGAAGGAACGAAGACCGTGGCTCAGGCCATCGCCGACAGCCAATCCGTCAGCATCATTGGGGGTGGAGACAGTGCCGCTGCCATCAGCCAGCTTGGTTTCGATGACCAGGTGTCGCACGTCAGCACCGGTGGCGGCGCCAGCTTGGCGATGCTGGAAGGGAAGTCCTTCAAAGCGGTCGAATTGCTGGACAATGCCAGCCCTGTCGCCAGCTGAGCACAAGCCGCACGGACGTGAAGCGAGTGCCGCGCTCTTTTTTCCGAACGATGGGAACGGAAAGATGCTGCACCCAATCAATACGCGCTATCGAGGTCGTTCAAAGCTGAGTTGACTGGTAGCTGTTGACTGGTCGCTGATGTCGCAAGAATTCAGGAGTTCGGATATCAGGAAATCCCTGGGGTTGAGCGTCAATCCCGGTATGTTCTATCGGTTTGTCTCGGTCGTGAATCCCATTCCACGCATTCGAATGCCCGGAAGCAGAATCGCCACGGGGCGAACACGGCGGCGGGACGAAAAGTCCATGGACTACTTGCGCCTGCCAGCGGCTTTCTTTTTGGCGGCTTTCGCTTTTTTCGGGGTGGATTTTGCAGACTTCGCAGTGGTCTTGGCGACTTTCTTTTTCCCGCCGCCAAAAGCCTTGGACCAGTTTTCGGCGTACTTTCTGGTCGATCCAGATCGCGTTACTGTCATCGATTAGTACCTGTGTTTATCCATCGAATTATTGGGACAACAATTTCTTGTATCGGAATCTTCGAGGCTCGTCTTCTTTCAAACCAAGCCTTTCTCGACGTTGTTGTTCATACGTCTGGTAATTGCCTTCGCACCAGTGAACGTAACCATCCCCTTCAAACGCCAGAATGTGCGTGGCGATGCGGTCCAGGAACCAGCGATCGTGACTGGTGACCACCACGCAGCCGACGTAATTCACGATCGCTTCTTCCAACGCTCGTAAGGTATCGACATCCAGGTCGTTGGTGGGTTCGTCGAGCAGCAGCACATTGGAACCGCGCTTCAACAACTTCGCAAGGTGCACGCGGTTGCGTTCACCACCGGACAGATCGCCCACTTTTTTCTGTTGGTCTGGACCGCGGAAGTTGAACCGGGAAACGTAGGCTCGCGCGTCGACTTTCCGCTTGCCCAGTTCCAGGGTTTCGTGCCCGCCCGAGATTTCTTCGAATACGGTGTGGTCCGCTTGCAACTGATCCCGCGACTGGTCGACATAGCCCAGTTCAACGGTTTCCCCAATTCGCAACTGGCCGGAATCGACGCTTTCGTCGCCCGTGATCATGCGGAACAGCGTCGTTTTACCGGCCCCATTGGGACCGATGATTCCCACGATCCCGCCCGGCGGCAGTCGAAAATTGACGTTCTCCATCAGGACTTTGTCGTCAAACGCTTTACACATCTCGTCCGCCTCGATGACCAGATCCCCCAGGTGACTGCCCGGTGGGATCTGGATCTCCAGTTCCTGGTCTTGCTGACGCCCCTGCTCGGCCGCCATCTGCTCGTAGGCGTTGATTCGAGCCTTGCTTTTCGCCTGTCGGGCGCGGGGAGCCATGCGAATCCAATCCAATTCTCGCTGCAGCGTTTTCTGGCGTGATTCCGACTGTTTTTTCTCCACTGCCAGTCGCGCCTGTTTCTGCTCCAGCCAGGACGTGTAATTGCCTTCGAAGGGAAATCCTTCCGCTCGATCCAGTTCCAGGATCCAGCCCGCTACGTTGTCCAGGAAATATCGATCGTGCGTAACGGCTACGATCGTTCCCTGGTACTGTTGCAGTGTCCGCTCCAGCCAATGAACACTGTCCGCATCCAGGTGGTTGGTTGGTTCGTCCAGCAGCAACAGATCGGGTTTTTCGAGCAATAGTTTGCAGAGCGCGACTCGCCGTTTTTCGCCTCCGGACAGTCGGGTCACGTCCGCTTCCTTGTCCGGCAGATTCATGACGTCGAAGGCGATTTCGATTTCGCGGTCCAGTTCCCAGGTGTTCGTGGCTTCGATCTGGTCCTGAACCCGGGCCATTTCGTCATAGACCTTCTGCATTTCATTTTCCTCCAACGGTTCAGCACACTTTCCGCTTAATTCGTTGAAGTGGTCGAGCAGCGCTCGGCAGGGCGCGACCGCGGTCATGACATTGTCCCAGACGTTCTTTTCGGGATCGAGTTGAGGTTCCTGGGGAAGATAGCCACAGGTGAAGCCATCCGTTAAACGGGCCTCGCCATCATAATCCGTGTCGACTCCGGCCATGATCTTCAGGACGGTACTTTTTCCCGCGCCGTTGCGTCCCAGAACCCCAATCTTGGCTCCCGGATAAAACGACAGCCAGATATCGTTCAGAATCGTCTTGGACCCGTATTTCTTGGTCAGCCGGGCCATGGTGTAGATGTATTGTTTGCTCATATTTGCAACGGGGCAGATCAACTTGAATGGTAAAAGGCAAAACGGGCCAAGAATAAGCCCGCCAAAAGAAGGTTGATAGATTATAGCAATCCAGCTCGGGGATCAAATCCGGTATTGCCTGATCTGTTCGCAAGTGCGTTTCCCAAACTGCCTGTTTTTTCAAAAGATCACTATCGCCCCCGTTTCCTCTGGGCGGCCTCGCGAAGTTTCTGCAGACGCGATTTGGGCTTCGCCTGGGGTTTCGCGGGTGTCACTGGTTGTGCGGTAACGGCCGCATCGTCGTCTACCGGCGACGGCTTCGTGATCTGTAATTCGGATCGTGCTGCGGTGGATACGATCGGTTCCCCCTTGTCCGTGATCGTAATGCGACAAAACAATCCCTTGTGACGGCCGACGGGGCTCTTGTCGTTGGTCCGCACCTTGAACACCAGCTGTTTAGTCTCCGAGGTAAATTTCAGGCTGGGGATTTCGATTTGTGGAGGAACGCCTAGCAGCTCGGCAGTGGCTTCCCCCGGAAACGGTCGCTGATGGTTCAGCTGACAGAAGATCGTGGTTTCCTGGCCTTGTTCACAGACTGTCCGATTCAATTCCGCAGTAACAAACGGCGCGGCAATCTCCAGGTTTGCCAATTGTGAGGATGCCCAGGCCGGCCCCTGAACGTCCGCTTGCCCAATGGCATAAACCGGCCATGGGCCCAGTTGAGCCTTGTCGTTGGCATTAATGGGATAGAAGGCTTCCGTCTGGCCCTTGGCGATTTCAATTTGTGGTTTGGTCCCCAGGCCCGGAGGCCGAAACGGGAACTGAACATGGATTGGTGCGTCGAACCCTTCATCCCGGCTGGCCACAATTTTCAGCTGCATGCTGCCGTTGCGAACAAGTGGAACCTGAGGCTGCTGAATGTCGATTCGGAAGGGCAGCCGTTTCGTCACCGCCGTGGCCAGCTTATTTACCGGGCAGCCATAGTACAGGCTGTTGTTTGGTGGACCCAGTGAAAAATCGGCCAGCAGACGGAAGCGGCTGGCAACCTGGAGTGCTGCATTGGTAGGTCGTGCTTTCAAATCGATCAACTTCCCTGCCAGGGCGCATCCTCGGTGGCGGTAAAAACTACCGGCATCTGGTTCAAGTTGGAGATCATCGGGCGGGCATCGAAGGAAATTCCCGGCGGCAATCCCTCCGCGATCAATTCTAGCTCACCGCCAAAATTAACGCGGCTGGCCGAAATCAGCGTTGCAAACCGATTGCCTTGCGGCACACAGATCTGCTGTCGCAGCTGCGAGTATCGGTCCACGCGCGGAATCGAAATGGAAAGGGAGGGCTCGGCACGGGCTATTTCGATTCGATAGACAAACTCTTCCGTGCCTCGACCCAGATGATCTCGAACGCGAATCACGTACTCTGCCGTTTCCGGGACATTAAAGCGGATATAGCAATCGGGGCGTCGTGCGTCGTCGTCCCCCACAATATGTTTGCCCTTACCGTCAAAAATATTGATGACCGGATCCAGTCCGGAACGAATGCGTCGTGCGAAACAGTTCACATCGAACGCGTCTCCCTTATTGGCCGTGAATCGGAAGTGGTCTTCATCGCCCGGCTGGGCAATGATGCCATTCAAAGCAGCCGGTACGGTCAGCGCCGGCTGAATCTTGCGGCGGTCACCATTGGGTTCTTGTTCAAAATGATTGACCAGATCCGTGACTCGAAACGAGACCGATGAAGGAGTGGTCCCGCTTTCGTCTTCTAGGAAAAGGCCCGACCGGAACGCCTGCGACTCGGGCACCGTGATCTTGCGGGTAATCGGACCGACAGGATCGCCCAGCAATTGCAGTTCGATTTCCTCGTCGGGAGGACCACCGGCCGGAAAAGCGACCTTTGGACGCGGGAAACCTCCAACATGCAGGCGATAACGACAATTTTCGTTGCCGCCGTAGGATGCTTCTCTGACAAGAACAAAATACTCGCCGTCCTGGGGAATAATGAAGGAGACCACACCATCCTGCTGGTGCAGGATAGAATCGTCGGATACCGCCAGTTCGAACTGCTGTTGGTTCAACACGGCGATGACGGGATCGAACCAGAAACCGAGTCGCATCGCTTCGATTTCTACTGACAGACGCTGCCCCTGCTTCGCCTGGATTCGAAAGACGTCGACATCTTCGTTCGTAATCAGGCCGTTGACGGTGACATCCAGAGGAATATCCTGCGGCTGCTCGATCGAATTGTTCGGTTCGGCTTCGCTTCTTTCCGGCATGGCACCGACATGGAAAGATCGAAAATCGGAAATACCGCGTTCGGTTCGCAGCTGGGCCACATGCTCGCCCAATCGACAATCGCTCGCGACCGAGATCTTGACATCCACATTGTTGCCATCGACCTGCTTCAGTTCGATGATCTCGACGCCCCGGTCGTACAGGAAGACTTCGCAGGTGTCTTCCAGCCTGGCGCCGGAAAAACGCAGGACGTGTTCGTGGCCTCGTTGAACGCCGCGAGGAAGGATCAGATTCAGCCGCGGCGTCGAACCGGCCGCCAGTCCAACTGGGGAGGGGCAGAGAACAACAAGTAACAGCAGAACCAGGCGATGCAGCATGTCATGTACTCTATGCCAGCAGCTCGTTTCGCACCTGTCCTCCGTCGACGATTTCAATTGGGCGATCTCCGGGCGCCATCAGTTCCTTGTCGGCGACAATGCCCATGCATTGATAAATGGTTGTTGCCCAATCCTCCACCGTCAGCGGATTGTCTTCCGGTTCGCTGGCCGTTGCATTGGAGCTGCCATAAATCTGTCCTCGTTTGACGCCACCACCCGCCAGAATCGAACTGAAGACCTTGGGCCAATGGTCCCGGCCGGCCGTGGGATTAATTTTCGGGGTCCGCCCGAATTCACTGCAGACACAGACCAGCGTGGAATCGAGCAGGCCTCTCGAATCCAGGTCCTGGATCAGAGTTGCCAGGCCGCGGTCGAGTGCCGGTACCTGCCCTTTCATGCCCCTTTCAATATTGTCGTGATGGTCCCAACCGCCATAGGTTAATGTGACGAAGCGGACACCGGCTTCCACCAACCTTCTGGCCAGCAGCATCCGGGCACCCGCCTGGTTTCGACCGTAACGGTCTCGCAGCTGGGGGTCTTCTTTTTCGATATCAAATGCTTCCCGCGCTGCCTGGGAACTGATCAGGCTATAGGCTCGTTGGTAGAAAGTATCGACGGAATCGATAGCGTCGGCGTTTTCGCGTTGCTTGAAATGGTGATTCACCACATCCAGCAGTTTCCGCCGTTGGTTAAACCGATCGAAGTCGATCCCACCGGGCAATTGCAGATCGCGAACGCGAAAATCCTTTCTCGCCGGATCAGCACCTATCGAAAAGCCGGCAAACGAAGAGCTGAGGTAACCCGTACCGGCGTATTCGTTGGGCTGATTAGGAATCAGAACATACGGCGGCAGGTTGTTCCGGGGGCCGAATTCGTGCGCTACCACGCTACCCATGCTGGGATATTGCACGGCGGGGCTCGGTCGATAGCCGGTGAACATGTTGTGCGTGCCACGTTCGTGCGCGGCTTCACCATGGGTCATGCTTCGAATCACCGTCAATTTGTCGGCAACCTGGGCGGTCCGGGAAAACAGCTGTCCAAATCGTTCCCCGGTAATTTTTGTGGGAATACTGCCCAATGGGCCACGGTATTCGAGCGGTGCGTATGGTTTGGGGTCAAACGATTCCTGCTGCGCAATTCCGCCTGGCAAAAAGACGAAAATAACGCTCTTGGCCGTACCCTCTGTGGAATCATAGTGCTTCTGATCAGCCTGGGCTTGGCGGATGCGGAAGAAGTTGGTCAGGGATAGTCCGCCGATGGCGCCGACGGTCAGCAAGTTCCGACGACTAAGACGATGATCTGAGCATTTCATGATCTCAACCCTGTCGCGGTTTATCGTGATATGGCCGCACCTGGCCTGGTAGCGGTACCCGAGGTCAAAAAGGAACCTGAACCGAAGATAAATCAGATTCTTGCTTCCCGAGACTCTTGATCATCGATCGAAACCGCGTTTGCGGAGACGGTGGCCATAACGTGGCCGCCAAGTATCAAAAGCCCGAAGCCTTTAAAAAACGATAGCTCGTCGCGCGGGCTTCGTCAATCATCTCCGCGACGGGGGTTTCCGGTCGCCAGGCAGGATGGAAGTTCGGAATTTGCAACCAGCATTCCACAATCTGGTCAGAGAAATTGCAGCCGACATGCCACGATCTGGCAAGAATATACAGATTTCTTATTAATCGGATACCGCCGACTGCGTGCGATGTTATGATGATGATCCGCTTCAGCCTATCCGGCATAATGATCATCTACCTCGCGAAAACAGCCACCGGATAGGCTGTTTTTTTTTGCGCCAAGACTCCATCCTGTCAACGAAGTGAATACCCAGGTGAAATCATGTTTTGCTATACAGTGCGTTGTGGGCTTAACAACCGAGAGCTGGCGGATTCCTGGCTGCGGTGGTTGCGTGCGGAACACATTGATGACGTGATCCAGGCGGGCGCCGTCAGCGCTGAGATCTTTGAAATGACCGAGCCATTGACCTACGAAATTCGGTATTCGTTTTCAACCAAGTCCGCCTTGGATGACTACTTCCGCAACCACGCACCGCGATTGAGGGAAGAGGGCCTGCAGAAATTCCCACTCGAGCTGGGCCTGAACTACTCGCGGACGACGGGTCGCTTGTTGGACAAAATTCCGGGATAAAGTTTGCCGATCAGGTCATCCATGTCATTGGCTGGTGAGTGTGATGGCTGGCTGGACATTGTCGATGGCGTCGGGATGGAAGTTCGATTGGTTTCTGTCGATTGGTGATACTATCGGTGACCGATAAGGATTCATGCGGTGATCCCAGTTTTTGGATCGCCTGTACTCAAGATGTCCATTAACCCGGTGGTATTGTTGTCATGTACCGACAAATGATGGTGTCGTTCGCGATTCTTGTCCTCTTGTCCTGTTCGTCGTTCGCTCAGGATGCGGCCAACCGTCCCGTAAGTTCCCGACGGTCGGCGCTGGCGGCATCCGTACCCATCATTAAATCGCATGAACTTCCCGAGGAAGTGGTTTGGATATCGAGGGATGGCAAGCAGGAGCCCGGTGAAGCCAACGTGTTGGAAAGGTTGAGCGATCGTGAGGAAGAATCACCGATCGCGATTGACGGTATGCCGTTGCAGGAGCTGGACCCGACAGAGGTGGACATACGCGAACAGCGTCGCCAGACGTTGAAGGATTGGCCAAGAATTGCGATGTCAGAAATCAACATCGATCCTCGCGACATGGCTGCGAGAGTTCCTGAAGATCGAGCCGATCCACTGATTGAACGGTATTCCAGGGACTGGACCATGTTCGACGCGATGCCCAAACAATATTGTTGGGTTGCGCCAACCTGCGATACCAACCGCTCTACTTTGAAGATGTGGCACTGGAGCGTTACCGCCAACGATTTATCAACGATTATTGGCAAACCGCGGCTTCTGGTACCCATTTCTTCACCTCTTTGATTCTGCTGCCGTTGCACATGCGACAGGATCCGATCTACAGCTGCGACTACCCTTTGGGATGGTGTCGACCCGGAACCTGTCCCGACCGGATCTATCAGCGTCAATTCTGGGGCTGGCATCGTTGACATTTCGCGCTTTCGCCCAGGTAGTTCAGGATGGCGCGGCCAGCACGTTTCGTTCATATGAAGCGTGTAATGCGACTCGGGTTGAGTAACCGAATCCACAAAGTCTCTTTCCTGTGCCTCAAGCAAAGGCGATGGTCGATCGACGCGGCGCGGATTCTTCGGCGAATGGCCCCTACCGCGCGGGCATGGAACGGGCGATCGTTGGTTCGGATTATGTTGGACGAACGAGTCTCTTTTTGTATCCCGCGCGGATTCCGCGTAGGATATACGGAGCGGTGACTCGCCTGCCACAGTATTCGATCAACTTGCCGATGGCACTCCGATGGTTCGTCAGTGGATTTCCAGTTTCTGGTGGATTGCCATTTCCGGGTGGTTTTGTTGCCAATGTCTGCTGGTATCCGCCGCGGCACAGGACGGCGGTGAATTCGATTTCCTGACGATCGAACAACGCAACTGGTTGAAAAACAATCGCACCATACGCGTGGCGCCGACGCCCGATTATCCTCCTTTTGAATTCTGGACCGAGGATGGCAAGTTTCAGGGCGTTGTGCGCAATTACCTGGACTACTTCGCCGAAAAACTGGATGTCGAATTCCAGGTTGTCCAGACCACACGCTGGGAGGAGAACCTGGAACTGCTGAAGAACAAGGAGATCGACGCCGTTTCCCTGTTGGTGCAGTCGCGGGAACGCGATTTCGTCACCGTCAGCAGGCCTTACATTGAATATCCGGCGGTGATCGTGGTTCGCAGCGACGATAAACGCGACCTGAAGTTGCACGATCTGGCCGGGCATAGAGTGGCGGTTCCGGCGGGGTACACGGGCGCGTACTACCTGCAGCGGCATCATCCAGACATCGTGCGGATCCCGGTGATCAATCCACTGGATGGCGTTCGCCGTGTGGTCAAGGGAGAAGTGGACGCGTTTTTTGGCGGGGCCTCCGTCGTGGCCTTCATGGCCGAAAAGGAAGGCATGACCAATCTTCGGATTGCCGGCTACACCGATTTCTATTATCGCAACGGATTCGGTGTGCGAGACGATTGGGCCATTCTGGCAGAAATCATCACCGCTACGCTGGATCAGATGAGTCCTTCGCTGCATCGGCAATTTCACGCCGAGTGGGTCACCGAGGATTTCTTCGCCCGCCAGTTCTATCAGAGCCCCAACTTCTGGCTGGTCACCGGTTCCATCCTGAGCCTGTTGTTTGCTGGTACAGCACTGGTCTTTGTCTGGAATCGCCGACAGTCCGCATTGATCGCGGAATTGGAAAAGGCAAGACAACGGACGGAGGAGGCGATCGTCAAACTGGAAAAGGCCCGCTGCGATGCCGAGCTGGCGAACGCGGCCAAGAGTTCCTTTGTTGCCAATATCAGTCACGAAATTCGGACGCCCATGAATGGGGTGTTGGGCATGTGCGAATTGCTACGCATGTCGGAGCTTGATGACCAGCAGCGGGATTATCTGCGTCTGGCAACGCACAGTGCCCGGAATCTGCTGAACCTGATCGACGACATCCTTGATTTTTCCAAGATTGAGGCGGGAAAGCTGCTGCTGGATGCTCAACCATTTTCATTGCAACAGCTTTTAGATGAGGTGATTGGTCTGATGACGGTCACGGCAACGGAGAAAGGCCTGCGATTGATCAATGAACGAGCGGCGGAATTGTCGGATGGTTACGATGGCGATGCGTTGCGGATCCGCCAGATTTTGCTGAACCTGATCAGCAATGCCATCAAATTTACCGGTCAGGGGGAGGTTCGCGTTCGCGTATTCCGCGCCGATCTTGACCCGGAAGCCCGTCACCTGAACAACGTGCCCGACAACGCGACGGGGAACGTGTGGAACGCGGAATCACACCTCGTCTGTTTTGAGGTGGCCGATACGGGACCAGGTATTCCGTCCCACGCCCTGGAAAGAATATTCGAGCCCTTTGAACAGGAGGACACCAGCACGACGCGTCGCCATGGGGGTACGGGCCTGGGGTTGGCTATCTGCAAGAACCTTGCGGAAATGATGGGAGGTTCGGCTTACGCGACATCGACGCCGGGAAAAGGCAGCGTATTCAGTTTCACGGCTCGCATGAATCCGGATGACTCCGTGGTCGAGGCGCCTCGGGAATCCGAACTGGGGGAAGCCATTGACCCCTGTCGCGTGTTGCTGGCGGAGGACGGATTGGTGAACCAGAAGGTCGCCATGGGATTGCTGGAAAAGCGTGGGCATCAGGTCGATCTGGCCGAGAACGGATTGGAAGCATGGCGGGCTGTCCAAGCGAAACGGTACGATGTGGTGCTGATGGATGTTCAAATGCCGGTCATGGATGGACTGGAGGCGGTGCGGAAAATTCGGGAATGGGAAGCCGGAACCAATCAACATTTGCGGGTCGTTGCCTTGACGGCACACGCCATGGCAGGCGACCATGACCGTTTCATCAAGGCAGGGATGGACGAACATGTGGCCAAGCCGTTCAAACCGGAAGAATTGTATGCGGCCGTGGAACGATTCAGCGGGAGAAAACTGGCGATGAGTGAATCGAAGCCGAAAATTGAGCCCCTGGTGCTCGATGAACAGGAAGCGTTGGCCACAACGGGTGGTGATCAGGAACTGGCGCAGGTGCTGAGGCGGACCCTGTTGGAAGAAGCCCCCGGCATGATCGCCGCGGCCCGGTTGGCCGTTGAGCAAGCTGATTGGTCAGCCGCACGCCGTTACGGACATTCCATGAAGTCCAGTTTTGGAGCGGTGGGCGCCATGGCCGCTTCCGAAATGGCGAAGAGGTTGGAGTTGATCGAGTCCGGTGATGCGACGGAATTCACGGAAACGATCCGGTCCATTGACGAGGAATTCAGGAAGTTGACCGACCTGATGCAGGAGAAATTTGGCGTGGCCTGAATGGGTCGGTCGGTAACCGTCGCGATTTTCCTTCCATTTGTGTCTACCGTGGTGCTGCCGCTGCGGTGCCGGGGTGCAACACTTAATGACGGACAAGAATAACACGTTCCTGTGCTTGTTGCGCGGCATCAATGTCGGGGGAAAGCACCTGATTCCCCGCGAAAAGTTGATCGACGTTTTCACGAGTCTTGGATTTGAACAGGTGCGAACCTATATCCAGACTGGAAACGTAATGTTCCAGTTACCGTCGGGGGCTGATCCACCCTCATCGTCGCCCATCGAACAGGCGTTGACGGAACGATTCAACTATCCTGCCAAAGCGGTTGTCCTGGACCGAATGCGTTATCTATCGATGCTGAATGCTGCGCATCATGGCTGGGGTCAATCTGAGGAGTGGAAACATAATGCAGTGTTTACGCTGGCCAACATCACGCCCGATCGACTGCTGCAGCAGCTGCCGCCTCCGGTCAAGACCATCGAAACGGTATCGACGGCGGAGAATGTGCTGTTCTGGTCGGTTGACAGGAAGCAGCTTATGAAGACAACGATGATGAAACTATCGAAGTCGCCTTGGTATCGGATGGTCACCGTACGCAACCATAAAACGGTATTCCGGCTGAGGCAGTTGTTGGACGAATTCGATTAGTGCATTTTCAAAATTGTTTTGCGCGACCATTTAAGCTCGCAGCGCAAGCAAGTGCATCCTTCCGGTGGATCTTTTCAGATGCTCAGATTGAAAACACGTCGAGCGTTTTCCGTCGTTGCGCGGGCCAGTGATTCGACGTCCATCTGTAATACGTCGGCCAGGCATTGGGCAGTGTGCCGCACCATGGCGGGTTCATTGGGGCGACGGCCACGGAACGGATGCGGCGTCAGGTAGGGCGAATCGGTTTCGAGCAATAGCCGATCGATCGGGAGCTGAGCGGCGATCTGACGCAGACGCTCCGCGTTCTTGAAAGTGATCATGCCGGCGAAACTGATGAACATCCCATAGTCCAGGCAGGTTCTGGCGGTCTGCCACGAACCGGTAAAGGAATGCATGATCCCATGGATACGCCGGTCGCGGTGATGTTGTTCGAAGATCGAAAGAATCTGCTGTTCCGATTCCCGCATGTGGACGACCAACGGCAATCCGGTCTCGTGCGATAGTTGAATGTGACGCACGAACCAGTCCTGCTGGATGTCCAGCGGGCAATCGTCCCAATGGCAATCGAGTCCGGTTTCTCCAATCGCAACCACCCGGGGTTGCTTGACCAGTTCAACGATTTCCTGCCAATGAACAGCGTTGGCCAGGTGGCAATGGTTGGGGTGAATACCGGCTGAGGCGAATACCGAATCGTGACGGCGGGCCATTGCGATGCACTGGTGGGTCGATTCCAGGTCGATTCCAATCGCGACAATCGCGCGAACACCCGCAGACGCTGCCTTGGCGATGACTTCCGATTCATGTTCCAGCAGTTGGGGATCGTTCAGATGGGCGTGCGTGTCAAAAAGTTCCATCTTGGGAAAATACCCATTGGTCCGTGGGGTGCGGCGGTTAAACGCCCTGAAAAAACGTGAATTGGCGAGATGCTGGGAAAGTGTCCCACCATGTCGGACCGGAATTGGCAAAATTTTACCAAATACTGGCAATCGCCCCCGATGAGCGTTGGGGAGAAATGGCTGTTAAAATAGGTCGATAAATCCAATGATAGGTGCAAAAAACCACGATTCAGCCAAAAAAGAAACAATAAGCCACGGGAGTTCATTGACTAACGCTTATTCGAGCATAGATTGAATCATACGAATACTGCAATTTGCACTGTCAACCCCCTCTGCAGGAAAAATCTCAGGAGCCTCAATCAGACCGCTTCGGTCCATGCTCAAAGGAATGTCGGATGTTAGTTCTGTCAAGAAAGAAGAACGAGAGTATCGTGATCAACGATGACATCACTGTGGTCGTCGTTGAGATTCGAGGTGACAAGGTTCGCTTGGGAGTTGAAGCACCCAAAGAGGTGCCCGTACATCGCCGCGAAGTTTATGACGCCATCAAGCGATCCGAGAATGGAGATCTGCCGACCCCACAGCGGAATCCATCGGAAACGGCAGATTAGCCGCTTGTTCTTGCTTGTTCTTGAAAGGGATGGCCACGAATTGGTATCCCGGCCCTCTGGAGTTTCATCAATCGCAAGGATGCTGTTCACGTTGGCTTGTTGAATCGCCATCTCATCAAGGCTATTGACGAATCTGGAATGCCAAGGCTAATCTATTGGCTCAGTCAATCGCAATCAATTAAAGGCCCCTTCGTCTAGTGGTCTAGGACTCCGGCCTTTCACGCCGGCAACACGGGTTCGAGTCCCGTAGGGGTCACTATCCGCCCGGGAAACAACTGTTTTCCGGGCTTTTCTTTTGTACCAGGTGTTTACGCTCCATTCGGGATGGCCCCATGGCACTTCGATTCCTGCAGATCTTCATTCCCGACAATGCAGGCGACAAGATTGACCAATGCCTGGAAGAGCATCAGCTTCTGGGAACCTGGCGAGATGCGACGATCAACGACCGGGTCGTGATTCACTTGCTATTGCCCGCCGAAGAAACCGAACCTGTGATGGATCGTTTCGAACAGGCCTTTGGTGATGAGGAAGGATTTCGCATGGTGCTTTTCCCAGTCGAGGCGGTTCTGCCCCGTCCAGAAGCGGATGGCGATCTGGCGGATTCCAAGGAGGAATCCGGAGGGCGGGACAGCGACACGATCAAAGCCGGTCGCGTCAGTCGTGAAGAACTGTACGGGGACATCACAGAAACGCTAGGTATCGATCGGGTATTCGTAGCGATGACGGTGCTTTCCTCTGTTGTCGCTGCCGTGGGTCTGCTGCGAAACGACGTGGCCGTGATCATCGGGGCGATGGTCATTGCGCCGTTGTTGGGGCCCAACGTAGCCCTGTCGTTATCAGCTGCACTGGGCGATCTGAAGCTCATGCGACAGGCGTTGGTGACCAATGTCGTTGGATTTTGTCTGGCACTGATGGTGGCTATCATGATTGGTTTTGCCTTTTCCATCGATCCGCAGGTTCCCGCGATCGCCAACCGGACGGACTTTCGCGTGGGCGACATGGCACTGGCGTTGTCCGCCGGATCGGCCGGTACATTTGCCTTTACGCGTGGCCTCTCCAATGCCGTGATTGGCGTGATGGTGGCGGTGGCGCTTATGCCACCGCTGGTGACGTTCGGCATGTTGTTGGGTGACGGAAACGTCGTGCTGGCCACGGGAGCATTGTTGTTGCTGTTGGCCAATGTGGTCTGCATTAATCTGGCCGGTGTGCTGACGTTTGCCGTTCAGGGCGTGCGGCCGAGAACCTGGTGGGAGGAGGAACGCTCCCGAAAGTCGAGCCTTATTTCCCTGGCAATCTGGTTTGGGCTGCTGTTGGCGCTGGGCTGGATTCTATATGCCACGCAATTCTGATAAAGCTCGCTCGTCAGGCCCCCGGTCGAGTGGCGTTGGCCGGTTGAGCTTTTTGCCATCCAAATGCGATGGCCTGCCCGGCATCGCTATCGGGGTTGCGATACTGGGGTATTGGCATTCGGCGGCCGTAATCCGGGGAAAGGCCTGAAATCGACTTGATCTTGATGTGTCGATCCTCGTACGCTTGCGGATGAGCCATCGCTGCTGTGTCGGCCGAAATCCAGGTTGAACAATCATCATGACACGTGTTTGGAAACTAATTTCGTCGTCATTTCAAATCTGGTCCAAGGCTCAGCGCATCTCGCATGGCGGCCGCCATGACGTACTTCTCGATGCTCAGTCTTGCTCCGTGTCTGGTCATTGCGATTGCAATGGCTGGCTATTTTTTTGGGAACCGGCTGGCGGAGCAGGAAATCATCGAGCAGGTTCAATACTACACGACGGAAAAAATTGCCGGTATCGTGGCCGGGTTGATGGCTAATGCGTCGCAACGCAATTCGGGCGCGCTGGCTGGCTCGATCAGCATCGTCATCCTGTTATTCGGAGCATCCGGCGTGTTTACCCAACTGCAGGAGACGTTCAATGAAATCTGGGACGTGCCTCATGAGGAGCGCCAAGGCATCTGGTTGACGGTGCAGACCAGGCTGGCTGGAATTCTGATGGTGGTGGTTTCCGGGTTCCTGCTCTTGACCACGTTAGGATTGAGTACCGCCGTAGCGACTGTCACCAATTTTTTTGCTGACAAGTTCCCCCGCACGGAATCATGGCTGGCGGTTGCCGATCGTGGTATATCGTTCCTGCTGATGCCTCTGGTCCTGTCTTTGATGTTCTGGTTGGTACCCAGAGCCGACGTGCGATGGCGGGATGTCTGGCCCGCGGCGATGTTGACCGCGACGCTACTTAGTTTCAGTCGGTACCTGATCGAAATATACCTGCAGTATTCAACGACCAGTGAACTCTACGGCGCGGCGGGTTCTCTGGTAATTCTGCTGATCTGGATTTACATGAGTGGGCTGGTGCTGTTCTATGGTGCGGCGTTCAGTCGTGCCTGGACGGAAATCTACGGTTCACGCGCTACGTCGGCTGACGAGCCCGCTTCCCGGAAGCCCGCAACCTCCTGACTGTCCAACAGACGCAAACCAACCTGACGACGGGCCGCACAATCCGCTTAACCAATTTGTTCCCTCAACCGCCTCGGTTCTGGCCCCGCAAAGGTGGGTGATGAGGGCTGATTGAACCAATTTTGCTGGAATGCGTACCACTGGTTTGATGTTGACGGTGGCCTGTTGAATTTGACTTTAGTATTTACTGTACCTACACTTGTGACGATCTCGATTGGCCATGTCGTGATTCCGTTTGTGCGGGAGCAGGTCACCCGGACCGGGGCTCCCGGGACATGCCTTCGAGTCCATCGGTCGGTGATTCGATGCCGTTGCGGTCGGTATCCCATTGCTCGGGATCGGTGCAACGGGCGGGGCAGGAACTAACACACAGTGTTGTTTGACGGTGGTCAGCGACAGGGGCGAACATGACGAAGAAGGAAATCGTAAAGTCGATCTCCGAAGAAATCGGTATCACTCAATTGAAGACAAAGGAAATCGTTCAGAAGACTTTCGATGCGATTATCGATGCTTTGTCGACTGAGGGTCGGATCGAGTTGCGGAATTTTGGCGTTTTCGAGGTCAAGAAACGAGCGGCTCGTACGGCCCGCAATCCTCGCACAGGTGATCAGGTGGAGGTGCCGGAAAAATACGTGGTCACATTCAAGCCAGGCAAAGAGATGGAAGCTCGGGTTACCGAATTATTGCAGCGGCACCGTGAACGAACTGTCTCGGATCAGGACGCGCCGCCCCCCGAGGAAACAGCGCTGTCGCCCGATTCGCAATTTGCTCGGCGCAACTCGGCCGAGTCCCGACCGTTATAGCGGAAACCAAGACCGCTTGACGCGAAAAAACCGCCAATGCGATTTCCGTGGTACCCGCGATGAATTCGTATCCGTTCGGATGACAAACCGGTTTTCTGCGTTAGAAATCAATGATGCGATCGTTGGTAATTCCAGGCAGAGCAATGGGGTAGTGACCGTTTTCGTCCGGTTGGATTGGCGCCGGATCCGACATGGACTTGATCGCATCCACATCGCATAGAGAGATACTGGAATTGATCGCGTCATCCCATTTCAGGTATTTGCCTGTATAGGTTGCCAACCGACCCAGAATGGCTGTCATCGTGCTCTTGGCTCCATATTCTCCCTCGTTGGGAATTACGCCATTGCGAAGATCGGCGAACAAATCGTGATGCTCCTGCTGCCATCCTCCCCGACTTCCCCTGGATTGAAAGAGCTGGTCTCCGTTGCTGCCGAAGATACGCCCGCGATGGATGTCAGCGTATCCCTGGGTGCCATGAACGTGTTCGCTAACGCTGTTCCAGCAATCGTCCATGTGCCGGCATTGGCTAAGCATTTTATGGCCGTTGGCATAGGTGAATTCGACCATGTGGTGATCATAGATTTGACCGGTATCCCTGCCCGTCCTGATCAATCTTCCTCCCTGACCCTGCGCGGAAATGGGAAATTCACCAAGCAGCCAATTGATAACGTCCAGGTTATGAATGTGCTGTTCGACAATGTGATCCCCGCAGATCCAGTTGAAGTAGTACCAATTCGTCATTTGATATTCCAGTTCGGTCTGGTCTGCCGTACGAGCTCGTTTCCAGGGCGTGGTGCCGTTCCAGTAAGCCCGGCTGAAAACCAAATCGCCAATGATGCCGTCTTGCAGTTTGTCGATGGTCTCCATGTAGGCCCGCTCGTGTCGCCGCTGCAGCCCGACGGCCACCGCCAGCCCTTTCTGCTTCGCTTTCTCGTTGGCCGCCAGAATCCGTCTCACGCCGGGCGCGTCGACGGCCACCGGTTTTTCCATGAAGACATGTTTGCCGGCATCAATAGCGGTCTCAAAATGCAGTGGACGAAATCCCGGCGGCGTCACCAGCAGGACCATGTCAATATCCGATTCGATCACCTTCTGGTAGGCGTCCAGTCCAACATGCTTGTTGTCATCGGAGACATTAACTTTGCCTTGGTGCGTTTCCTTGATATTGGCCACGCATTGATCGACCCGATTCTGGAAGGCGTCTCCTACGGCCACCAGTTGTACGTTGCTTTCGGTATTCATGGCCTGCTGTGCCGCGTTGGTACCTCGGCCACCACAGCCAACCAGACCGATTCGGACGGTATCGCTACCGGCTGGATGAGCGGAGCGTGCCAGCCCCAAAGATGGCGTACCCAGTACGCCGGCCGCCGCGGCGGAAGCTGCGGTTAACTGGGTACCTGTTTTCAGGAATGCTCTTCGCGACGTCTTCGATTGGCCGGTTGATCGGGACAACATTTGCTCCTTCGACTCGGTAATACTGCGGCTGCCTCTCACCCAATTTGGCCTACAATGTACCGTGACCAGGTTATTCATTCAATCAACACAGGTATTTCCGTCAGCGTGATCCCCTTTCTGACCCTGATCGCAGGGCTGGGTCTTCCGGTCCAGACCAGCCAAACACAGGGCCATACGGCGGCAGAACCGCAGCGATGTGAAAGCGTGTTCCCCGCCATGGGCGTTCAATTTCGCATCGTGCTGTACATGGACAGGCCGGACGAATTCGTGCGGGTAAGAAATCGGGTACGCGACCGGATCCACGAGATCGAAAAATCGCTCAGCGATTACGATTCCGATAGTGAGATCAGTCGTATTGCAAGATCGGCACCCCACGATTCCCCCGTGACGATCAGCAATGACTTGCGGCATGTCGGTCGGGTGTCGACTCGCATCCACCGGCTTAGTGGCGGCGCATTTGATCCCACGATCGGTTCCGTTTCCGTTATCTGGAGAATGGCCCGCAAGCGTAACCGTTTACCGTCGGATTTTCAGATTGAATCTGCCATGACCAAGGTCGGATGGCATCATTTGAACTGGCACAGCGACAATAAATTGCGGATCGATACGGCCGCAGTCCAACTCGATTTTGGAGGTGTCGCCAAGGGGTACGCGGCGGATCAGGCGATTGAAATCTGTCAGGCAAACGGAATCGGAAGAGCCCTGGTCGATGCGGGCGGCGACATTCGGGTTAGCGCTCCGCCCCCGGGCCGGGCAGGTTGGCGGATTGCTGTAGACTGTTTGCCCGCCAGGCACTCGGCGCTTTGGAATGCGGGGCGGCTGTCGATCACCGCCCATAATCGCGGCATTGCCACCAGCGGAGACGCGAAACAGAATCTAACCAGAAACGGGCAATTCTATTCGCACATCATCGACCCGCGAACGGGAAGGGCAATTCGCAACGGCTGCGCGGTGACGGTCCTCGCCAGCGATGCGGCAACGGCCGATGCATTCGCTTCTGCGCTTAGTGTCCTCGGTAGTCGGAAAGGGCGGGACCTTGCCGAAAAAACGGCCGGTGTCGAAGCGCTTTTTGTCTGCCCGAATGAAGACCGGGGACCAATCTGGTCCTGTACTTCCGGTTTCAATCAATACCTGGCTGATTCAATCACAGATCCAGCTGCGGGCTTCCGCGATTGATTCGTTGACCAGAAAGACAATGGATCGAGGATCAATTGGTTTGGACAGAAAGAACTGGCAACCAGCCGCCTTGGCATTCTGGATGGTTTTGACGTCCGGCTGTTGACCCATCACGATGACAGGAATTCCACACGTCCTTGAATCGTCCACGATTTGTCGACACAGGTCGATGCCGTCCTGATCGATCAGTTTCGTGCTGATCAAGATACAATCTGGCAAAGACTTCACGGCGGTCCTTAAACCGTATTCACCGGAAGTGTGGCTGAGGACCGTGAAGTTCTGCTGTTTGAAAGAGTTCGCCAGGTAGTCCAGGAACGTGCGGTTTTCATCCATGATCAGCACGCAGTTTTGATCGTAAATGCCAATCGCTTCTGGTTCATCCTGTGGCAATAAATCGAATACCATGCTTTTTTACCCGTCCAACCTTCTGTAAGAACTTGCTGTCGCCAGAATTGCTGATGGCCGTATCCAGCCCCGGTAGCATTCGACCATGGTGGCGTTTGAAGCGTCTTTCTCGCGACGGAATCAACCATCCGGGGCATCTGCCCAATCGGAAGCGAAAACGACAACGGCTCCTGCCCGCGTGTCGGGACTGCCAAACCATAAACCACGCCAGACCGGGGTCAACGAGATTTCATTGACAATCGTCCGCAGATCGCAAAACGGGTGTCGCTATTGCCAGTTTGGGCGTAGAACCGACTCGGAAGAAATTCTCTAAAGTCTTGGCAGTTCAGTTTTTGCGGCAGAATCCCGCAATCCGAAATTAACTCAAGTCCTTCCCGCCGATTCGGGAAGGAAAGAAATCAGGGCCACACGACCGCCCGGATCAATCCCTATCGATCCTGGAGAGTTCGACGCAAGAATAGCGCATCAAAAAAGCGAGGGTGAGTGCTCACATTCGAAAGCCGGTGAGAGGGACAGTAACCGTAAAGGTCGTTTAATCGACAAAAGCCCGTGGAGTTTCACGTCACGCACGACGGGCAAGAGTCGATATGCTTGCGGATGTGAGCACTAATCACACACTCGCGTTAAGACCTTCCACGCAAGGGAAATCGTTAGGCGACAGGAAATGTTTAGAAATCCTGAATTATGCCAGAATTTCTGTCAGAACATGACCATAAACGTCTGTAAGGCGAAAATCGCGACCCGCATATCGGTACGTAAGGCGTTTGTGGTGCAAACCAAGCAGATATAAGATCGTGGCGTGCCAGTCGTGGATATGGCATTTCCCGTCAATAGCCTCAAATCCATGTTCGTCGGTGGAGCCGAAGCTGAAACCTCCTTTTACTCCCCCGCCAGCCATCCAGCTGGTGTACCCTCGATTATTGTGATTGCGACCGTTGCGATTCTGAGCCGCCGGCGTTCTTCCAAACTCTCCAGACCAGATAATCAGCGTATCTTCCAATAGCCCACGGTTCTTCAGGTCCTGAATCAAGCCCGCGATCGGACGATCAATTTCGGCACAACGCTGGGGCAGAGCGGTATCCAGGTTATTGTGATGATCCCAATTGCCGTGCGTTACCTCAACGAAACGAACACCTGCTTCGACCATCCGACGGGCCAGCAAACACTGGCGACCAAAATTATCGCCGGGGCCACCTTCAATGCCGTACAGCGCTTTGGTTGCCGCCGATTCGCTGGAAACATCCATAACTTCCGGCAACTCGCTTTGCATTCGAAACGCCAGCTCAAACGATTCGATGGCCCCTTCTACGCCCGGATGTTGCTGGTCGCGTTGCAGCTTCAATGCATTCAGTCGCTGGATGAATTCCAATTGCTGCCTTTGCTGGCTGGAGGTCAGACGCGGATTCTTGACATCAGGAATCAACGTCTGGCTTCCGCCGAAGCGCGTCGCACGTCGACCAATCGAGCGGCCAATTTTCGTACCTTGATAGATGGCTGGCAGAAATGCGCTGCCATAATTCCGCGTTGTGCCGGCCGGTGGATTGATGGAAACGAAACCTGGCAAGCTGTCATTCTCGCTACCCAAACCGTACAGTGTCCACGCACCCAGAGATGGGCGGATGAACTGAGCGGTGCCCGTATGCATTTGAGTCAGAGCGCGGGGATGGACTGGCTGATCGGTATGCATGCCTTTCAACAGACAGAGTTCATCCGCTTGTCGGGACAGCTCGGGCAGCAGTTCAGAGATCCACAATCCACCTTCGCCATGTTGATGAAATTTCCAGGGCGATTGCAAGAGTTGGCCGCCGTATTTGCCCTGTTTTCCATTGTCCTTGGCCAATTGTGGTTTGTAATCAAACGTATCGACATGCGACGGACCTCCTCGCATGCACAGGAAGATGACACGTTTGGCACGCGGTTCAAAATGGGGCGCCTTGGGTGCCAGCGGGCCAGCTGCCGCGCCGGTTTTGTCCTTGGCGGCTGCGATGGTCGCCAGAGACGAAAACGCCAGGTATCCGAAGCCGGAACTGATGGTTTTGAGCAGTTCGCGTCGACTGGAAATTCCAACTGGTTTGTTTTGCCCGTTGATCATGTCGTTCACCTGGTCATGGATGTGAATTCGTGCGATAGAGGTCGCCTGTTGCCTGTTCAATCCGTGTATCGAAATTCCGCCGAAGCCAAGATGGCCTGCGCCAACGCAACCAGTCTGTTTTCCTGAACCGTGGCTCCACCTTGACGAAAGCTTCTGCGAGCTGGAAATTCGTCCAGGAACTGTTCAGCCGCCTGCATTTCCGGTGGGGTGGCCGTTCGCGCGTACGCCAGCTGAAAGGCAAGGTCAATGCGCTCCGTCGCGTTGTCAGCCTCGTTGATCAGACGCTGCGCCAGCCAGTGACTTTGCTGACGTACAAATTCATTATTCAGCAAGTACAGACCCTGCGCCGGCGTATTGGACGCCTCGCGTTTCCCCACCACCAGGCCTGGTTCGGCGAAATCGAAGACCTCCAGAGCACGCGGCAGGTTCTCACGGACGATCGGCAGGTAGACGCTTCGGACACGCTGAATCTGATCAATTTCGATCTGCTTCAATCTTGGTCGAGCGTCCGACCTTTGGCCGCGAATCCGGTTTGCCGACATGGATTCCGAGGAGCCGGACCAATCCGTAACGAAGGACGTCAGTTTTCCGTCGCGTACGACGGTCAAACCAGCTTCGGCGACCAAGGAACCACGCGGTCGATTTCGGTCGATCGTGCCACTGACGCTCAACATGGCGTCTCGCAGGGCCTCCGCATCGAGTTGACGCGGTGCGGCTCGCCAAAGGTACAGATTTTCCGGATCCCGTTCAAATTTCTCCTGATCGAATTGGGAGCTCATCCGATACGTTCGCGACGTGACAATCTGACGGACCATCTGCTTGACAGACCAGTCGTTATTCATGAACTCGATGGCCAGCCAGTCGAGCAACTCCGGATGCGTTGGCCGCAATCCTGTCGCGCCGAAATTTTCGGGAGTCCGCACGATACCTTCGGAAAACAGGTGAAGCCAAATTCGGTTCACCATGACTCGGGCCGTCAGCGGGTTATTTCGACGGGTCATCCATTTGGCCAATTCAAGCCTGACCGGACGAATTTCCCTTGATGCGGCTCGGACGATCGCTAAGCACCTGTACAAAACCTCGTGGCACCACGTCGGCCGGCTGGTCAAATTCGCCGCGGACCAGCAGCCGGGCGTGGCCCGGCCGCGGTTTGTCCTGCACGCCCATGCAGAACGAACGAGGGTGGCCCGAGCGGTCGACCGAATCCAGTCTGGATTCAATCGCAGCAATTCGCGCCCGAGAACGCGTCAAGTTAGCGAACGTGCGGCGAGCCTGGGCTTCTCCCCCGTTTGAACGTCGCGCTTGTTGTCGTTCCCGCAGCAGTTCGCGCAGCTCCGCCCGCTCATTCGACAGTTCATCCTGCAGTCGGTCGATGGATGCCCGCGAAAGCGATTGGTCAAACGGATTGGGGTCATCGATCGGCAGGATCAGCTGGTTGCTCGGCCTGCGATTCTGTGCCGTGTTGATCGTGCCATAGTGCGTGGATGTGCTTTGGAAGATGCCGACCATGGCGTAATAGTCTTCTTGAGGGATAGGATCAAATTTGTGATCGTGGCAGCGGGCGCAGGCAACCGATGTTCCCAGCACCACGCGGGTGGCAACGTCAATTTGTTCATCGATCAGGTCCAATTCAAACTGGCGAGCATTCTGTTCGGGTAACGACTTCGGACCGAGGGCCAGAAATCCGGTAGCGATCAGATGGGCGGCCCACTCTTCGTCCGTCCGGGCTGGCAACAGGTCGCCGGCAATTTGTTCCTGAACGAATTCGTTGTACGGTTTGTCAAGGTTGAAGGCATCGATCACGTAGTCGCGATAACGCCAGGCGTTGGGATACGTTGCATTCAACTCGCGGCCTGTCGATTCCGCGTAACGCGCCACGTCCAACCAGTGTCGCCCCCATCGTTCACCAAACCCGGGGTCGGCCAGCATCTGGTTCACGGTTTGTTGGATGGCGGAATCCGGATTGCGATTCCAGACTTGAACAAATTCGGCCACCTGTTCTGGTGCCGGTGGCAGCCCCAGCAGGTCAAAGGAAAGCCGACGGAGCAACGAACGGGGGTTGGCGTCGTCGGAAGGACGCAGTCCCTGCGAATCCAACGCCGCGAAGACAAAATGGTCGATGGGGTTACGGGCCCAGTCTTTCGCCAGAATATCAGGAACCGGAGGACGTGTTGGCTGGCGGTAGGCCCAGAACATCTTCCCTTTTCTGATATCCTCTGCCGTCACGGCCGACGGTACCGTTTGCACATCCGACTTGCGAGGATCGGGCGCGCCCATATCAATCCACTGACGGAAATCCTTGATCACACGGGGCGGCAATTGAGCCTTGGGCGGCATCGCAAAATCTTCGTAGTTGATCGCCTTCCACAACAGGCTTTCTTCCAGGTTGCCAGGCACGATGGCGGGACCCGAATTGCCTCCTGTTTCCAGGCGGGCCTGATGATCCACTTGCAAACCACCCTTCATCTGGCCGGATTGTTCGCTGTGACAGGAGTAGCATTCTCGCACCAGCACCGGACGAATCTTCGATTCGAAAAAATCCAGTTGCTCCGGCGAGATCTTCTGAGCGGGCAATTCTGGTGTCAGCAACAGTGCCGCAGCAACCAGGAACAGGATTGCGAAGGTCTGGGTTCGAATGGCAATCATCGGTTTACAAATCAACACGTCAGATAGAATAGGTCACAATGGTCAAAGCAGATTGCTGCCAGTGATGGACTGGTTCCCGAAAACGGACCGCAAGGGAAAACTCCGATGGGAACGTCCACCAGGCCAAATTCCTTCGTCCGAGGGTTTGGATACCTGCTCCAAGGACAGTCGAAGAACTCATGCCGGTGCTATACGGTCGCGGCCGGCGATTTTCCTTCTCCCCGCGGTGGCCGTTTGGGCATCTGGCCGCGCGTCTTTTGGGGATCCGATTGATAGCGTCCCTGTTTGCCTTTGTTCTTCATCCGTTCGGCCAGGGAAACAATCTCCGCGGCGTCCAGAAAGCCATCGCCGCTGGTGTCGATGATCGCAAAACGCTCTCTCATTTTCACCGGCACTTCCTGTTCGGAAAGTCGATCATCGGCGTCTTTGTCCAGTCGTCGCAGAATCATCTCCGCGGAACGTTTCGTCGGAATGCCTTGCCGCGAAGCCCGTCCAGCTCTAGGCGAATTGTCACGGCCTCTCCTTCGTGCCGAGTTCGCGAATTCCTTTTTGGAGACAATCCCGTTTCCGTCGGAATCGATCTGTCCCAAACGTTGGCGTAGGCGTTCGGGTATTTCGTCCACCGTCACGCTACCGTCCAGGTTGCGATCCAGTCTTTTGAAGAAATCCGCGGGTTTGCTCTTCGTTCGTCGAGCCCCGCGTCGTGCGCGGGCAACGCGCGGATTGGTTGGCACGTTGCTCTTGGCCTGCGGCCGCCGCTGCTTCCCGTCCCGTTCAACCTGTTTGCTCGACTGAGCCGACACAGCCGTTGACAACAACAACCCGGTTGCGACGGTCAGCAGAATCGTAAAAGCTCGCATGATGGCTCCGTATATCTGGAATAAATGATGCCGTATTGAGCATCCGCCTCTCATTTTCTTACACGGCACCAATCCAAATCCGAGACATATTTTAGCTGGTCGGTATCGCATTGGCGAATTTCCGTGGCCCAAAATCAAACCAGTGAAGCTTCGGACTATCCCGGAACAGCCTGAATTGCACGCAAGAATTACCAATTCAGCCGGTATGTCTGGAATTAATACACATTCCGGCCCAAATGACGATTCATGAGCGATCCGATTGTCGTCATAATGGGTTCAGTCTTCATAGAGGTTGCCGATTCAAACAGGGGCGACCGAGACGCAGATGCCACCCGCTGCCGAACACGACCGTAGCGATGTTGCTGCCGTCCGCCGACAATGTGTAAGTGACCAGCCCATGGACGAGAAACTACCCGTACATGACGAAGTCGTACGACAGCTGTCAGCGGATCGCGAAGAAGCACTGGCGCGCTTTTTCTCGACGGTCAGGGAGCGTCTGGCGCGGATTGTCGCTTTTCGTCTGGACTACCGGTTAAGCGGTCGGATTTCCGAATCGGACGTGCTTCAGGATACCTTCGTGCGGGCCTCTCAGCGGATCGACAGCTACCTGGAAAAGCCCGACATGCCATTCTTTGTCTGGCTGCGTCTGGAGGCCAATCAACGATTGCTTGAGCTGCATCGGCAGCATTTTGGAGCTGAAAAACGCGACATCCGCCGCGAAATCAACCTGGCTCAAAAACCGCAGGGCAATCAGACGTCGCTGGCCCTGGCGGCCCATCTGGTGGCGCAAATGACTTCCGCCAGCCAGATCGTGGAGCGGGCGGAGCAAATATCAAAATTGGAGAATACGCTGAATGAAATGAACGAACTGGATCGCGAAGTAATCGCGTTGCGTCATTTCGAAGAACTTTCCAATCTGGAAACGGCTGAAATACTTGACATTGAGCCGGCAGCGGCCAGCAAACGCTATATTCGCGCCTTGAAGAAGCTGCGTGAGATCATGGATTCCCTGCAACAGGATCAACCAAGCTCCAGTCATGATTAGACCCGACGACCATCATCAGGAGTTGCTGGACCAGGTCGTGGAGGAATTCACGGGGCGATTGCGACAGGGCGAGCGACCGGCCATTCAGGAATTTGCCAGCCGCTTTCCCAAATTGAAATCGGAGATCGAAGATTTGCTGACTTCGGTCGCCATGATCGAAGAGTTGAAGAATCAAAGTAGTTCCAGCGCCCATGCTCTGAAGATGCAACTGCGGGAAATCCTGCGACTGAAACGAATCGGCGACTACAAGATCGTTCGGGAGCTGGGTCGGGGGGGCATGGGGGTCGTTTTCGAAGCCGTCCACGAATCGCTGGGGCGCCGCGTCGCGATCAAGGTTATGCCCAATCGCACGTTTGATGACGAAAAGTATCTCGAGCGATTTCGTCGTGAAGCTCAAGCGGCGGCTAATCTTCACCATACCAATATCGTCAGCGTATTTGGGATGGGGCAGGCCGGCGAACATCACTATTACGTGATGGAACTGGTCGACGGAGAATGCCTGTCTGACATCCTGCGGCGAATGAATGAACCCGGACTGCCCACCGCCACGCAACAGTTGGACGGCACCGAGACGATTCCTCAACAAGCGGCATGGAAGCCACTGCCGGATTCCTCAAACATCCGGCACAGCTCGGCAGATTCCGTATCGACCGTTTCAGGACAGCAACGGTCCCCTGCCGAACGTTATCGGTGGGCGGCCAGGATTGGAATGCAGATCGCCGACGGATTGTCCTATGCGCACGCCATGGGAGTGCTTCATCGTGACATCAAACCCTCCAATGTGCTGGTCGACAGGAACGAAACTGTCTGGTTAACCGATTTTGGACTGGTCAAGAATATCAGCAATGCCTCAATCACGAAGACGGGTGACATTATCGGCACGCCTCAGTACATGGCCCCCGAGGCATTTGAGGGGCAGTACGATGAACGCAGCGAAACCTACTGTCTGGGGCTGACATTGTACGAGATGGTGACCTTACGTCCGGCTTACGAGAACGCGAGTACTCCGGAACTGCTGCGCCGGATTACTACAACCTCCCCCATTCCGCCTCGCAAGATCGACTCCAGGATACCGCGCGACCTGAATATCATCATTCAGAAGTCAATTTCGCGCGAGCCGTCGTATCGCTATCGCAAGGCCGCGGAGATGAAGGCCGACCTGGTAGCCTACCTGGAAGATCGGCCAATCAGCGCTCGCCGCGTTTCCATGACCGAGAATATCTGGCGGTGGAGCAAGCGGAATCCCCTGTCCGCCTCGTTGGCGACGGCCACCGGTCTGATGATCTGCCTGGTCGCGATTATTGCGACGATTACGTTGTCCATATCCAACCGGGCGTTGACCCTTTCGGAAGAACAGAAAACCAGCCTGGAAGTTGAAAAGCGGGTGGCACAATATGCCCGGGACAAGGCGAATGCCAATATCGAATTTACGGTGGGTCTATTTGATGAGATGTTTCGTGGAATGGTGTACAAGGGTCGGGCGAGCGACAGCCACCTGGCTCTGGACGGCTTCAACGATCTGACGGGCATTACGACAACGGTGAACGAAGCCGATGCCGAGTTTCTGGACCAGATGCTCGACGTATACATGGAGTTCGCCGAACAGAACCAGGACAACATGCAGTTGCGAACGCTGGCAGCCAAATCGTTTCGCCGCGTGGCGAATATCTACCACTTGACCGGCGAATTTGAACAGGCGGACGAAACCTATCAACGCTCCATCCAGATTTACGAGGAATTACAGAAAGATGCGCCCCAGCTGGTGCCATTGGCTGTCGAAATTGCGAGGACGATGCAGGAACGGGTGCAGGCCATTCAATCGCAGGGCAAGACGGGAAGCCGGTCGGCCGTGGAAGAACAACTTTCCACAGCGGTGGAACTATTGCGGAACCATCCGCATCACAAGCGTCCGGAGCTGCAGGCCGAATTGGCGAGGACGCTGGTCCAGCTGGGATCGCCGCAGATTCGCCAGGTGCCGCCGGTGCCCAAGCGGTTTCGCAGTCTGATCCCGGCCTGGATGTCGATGTCCCTGCCCACCCGGGACCTCCGGCGGGAGACCGATGATCTTATTCGCATTCGCAAGCCCAAAGAGTCGCGCCAGGCGATCGCTGAGGCAATTCAGATTGCGGGTGATTTGATGCAGCAGCAGCCCTATCGAACCGATTACCAGTTGCTCAAGGCCAGGGGACTGACGCAGAAAGCGACTTTGTTGTGGGCCTTGAACCATGGCCGTGCCAGCAAGTTCGCATTGGATCAGGCCATCAACCTGGTGGAAAAACTTGAATCAAGTCACCCCGATGCCGCTGAGTACAAATACCTGTTGGCAGAAATTAACGCCTTGCCCGCTGGCAGGAAGACACAAGATGCAATCGATGCGTTGAAGAAATCCAAGTCGACGCTGATCGGGCTGACCGCCCGTTACGATCGAAATCTGGACTACCGCCAATTGCTGGCTCAGGTCAGTTTCCAACTCGGAATCCTGCTGGAAAAAACGGGTAACGTGCGAAATGCCCAACGCAATCTTGACTTGGCCAGCCAGCTTTACATGGAGTTGATCCGCGAGACGCCGCGCAGCAGGCAAATTCATCGCAACGCTCTGTTCAGCGCCCTGTATGCGATTGACTTGAAACTGAATAACAGCCAGGCCGACCAGTCAATCACGGCGCTACAGAACTGGATTGACCAGCTGGACCAGATCCGGTTGAGCGAAAGGAAGAAGAGTCGGGTGCCTCCGTCTTTCTATTTCCTTCGGGCCGCCGCTTATGAAGCCCTGGCGATCTCGCTGCGGGAAGCGGGGCGTGTTCAAGAGGCGGAATCCGCCGAATCGAGAGCGAATCAGGTGCGCGAGCTTGTCGATGCGCGGCTATCCCGGATGAACATCCGCAATCGTATCAGCCGCGAATCCAAGTCCGGTTCCTCAACGATTCCGCCAGATTGATTCGTCCGGGATACCGAGTTGCGTTTGCACCTGTTGGATGTCCCTTTTGAAACGACGCGCATCAACGGGGTAACCCGCGGTAGGACGAAGGTTCGCGATCCGCATCGACCAGAAATCGTTCCATGCCTTCATCACCAATTCCCGCACATATTTGGCCACCATCGAGGCCAACGCCGTGGGTAAAAAAGATTCACCCCCTGCCGAAAAGACGACGTCACGGATTCCCTGACCTTCCCGCCACGAATACCGGCTGCACGGTCGCGATTCGACTTTGATCTTCACGACTTCATCTGTCAGATGATGCTGAATCAAGGCAAGGTACTTATTACGACCGCCCAGCTTGTCGCAAACCACTCGAATTACATCCATTTCCCGGACCATCAATTCCCGGACCAGTTGCATGGTGCAGCAGGATAGCAGATCCGCTTTATTGCCGTGCTTCTGCAGCAGTCGATTAAAGGCGTCAGGAAAAACGGTTCGGCAACGAATATCGCGAATCCGCACCTTCTGCCGTCCGCAGTCCCGACGAAAAAGTTCAGACAAGGCCATGATTCTTGAGCTGGAAGCGACCAGAGGCAAGTTCAAGCGGGTCCGGCAGGCGGCAAACGGCGAATGTGGAGCGAATTCGAGTTCGTCTCCCAACATCGCTCCCAGGTCGTCAAACGAGTTCGGAATCCGGTCATGGATGCTGGCCATCATGGCCAGTACGGTGACTTCCAGTTTTTCCAGGGAATCGCCGGACCTATACACGAATTTGGAATCTGCGATCGTCAACTTGTCATCCGCCGAACCGACAGGAATAACCGATTGCAGAGCTGCATAGAAATCGATATCGGGTTCGGCGACCTGCCAGGACGTACCGCAGATCGCCAGCGGCCCCAGGTTTGGCCCATAACCCGCCTCATCGGTCCCGATCAATAGTGCCATGCCGCATGTTCCTGTTACCTGCCCCGACCAGCGCTGGGCACGCCGGCCCTTCCCCCGGTCATTGATCCCAGTGGGTGATTACACTCTAGCCCAACGTTTCAAGTGGAGACAAGCGGTCAATCCAAGCCTATAATTTTCCCTTTCATTTGTCCATCAAAGCGGAGGTTGGGGATAACGTGTCCACTCATATCTGGCTTCGTGCCGAGTCCAAACCGGGAGAGGAGAGGACGGCCTTGACCCCGCAATACGCCCGTCAATTGATTGATGCCGGCTATCGCCTGACAGTCGAGGAATCTTCACAGTCGGCGTTTGCGGCCAGCGAGTACCAATCGCCAGGCTGCGAACTTGTACCCGAGCATAGCTGGTACAAGGACGCGCCTCGCGATTCCTGGGTTTTGGGCCTGAAGGAGTTGGAGGCGGCGGACACGCCGCTAATTCACCGGCATATTCATTTTGCTCACGTTTACAAGAATCAGGCTGGCTGGCAAAACGTACTGCGCCGGTTTGTGGTGGGTGGTGGCGAACTTTACGACCTGGAATTTCTGGTCGATGAAAAGGGGCGACGTGTGGCGGCCTTCGGCCATTGGGCTGGCTTTGCCGGCGCGGCCGTCGCGCTGATGGCCTGGTGCAACCACGTTAAACAGGCCAAGCCCATTCTGCCTCCGGTAACTTCTTCGGAAAGCCGCGAACGTCTGTTGGACGAAGTCCGCCAATCGCTACGGGGAATCGTCGATTTGCCTCAATCTCTGGTGATTGGGGCACGCGGGCGTGCCGGGCAAGGCGCGGTGGAGTTATTTAAGTCGGTTGGCTTGGCGCCCGTCGAATGGGATTTGGAGGAGACGAAAGGGGGGGGGCCCTTCCCGGAGATACTGGATGCCGATATTTTGCTGAATTGCGTGTTCGTCGAAAAGTCGATCCCGCCGTTTCTGACGCGGGAATTGATCCAGCGAACCGACAGACGACTGTCGGTCATCAGCGATGTCAGCTGCGATCCGTATGGTGAATACAACCCGATCCCGATTTACGACGGATGCACCACCTTTGCCGAACCGGTCAACCAGATCGTATTCGGAACCGATCCGCTATATCTGATTGCGATCGATCATCTTCCCTCTATGCTGCCGCGGGAAAGCAGTGAAGATTTCTGCAGCCAGCTGATGCCCCATCTGCTGAAGTTGTCCGAGGGAAACCAGGGCGTGTGGGGACGCGCCCATGAGCTGTTTCTCGACAAATCCGCGGCCATTGAAGCCGTCTAATGCGACTGGAAGACAAATGTCTACAATACATTGGCTGGGAGCGGGACTGAGTTCCGTGCCAGGAATCCGACGACTGGCAGCCGAAGGCAACGATCTGATTCTCTGGAATCGGACGGTGGAGAAGGCAGAAGCGGCTCTGGCAGGGCTGGATTCGAAAGCGGAAGCAAGGCCACTGGATTGGAATGCGTTGGCAGCCAGCATCCAACCGGGCAATGTAGTAGTCTCCATGCTGCCGGCAACGTGGCACGGGCGGGTCGCCAATATCTGTCTGGAGCGGGGTGCCCACTTCGTGTCTAGCAGCTACGTTTCGCCTGAGATGAAGGAATTGTCCGATCGCGCTGCCAGCCGGAAACTCTGCCTGGTAAATGAAGTTGGACTGGATCCGGGATTAGACCATTTGCTGGCGCATCTGCTGATGCACGAGTACCAGACATCCGGCGATTTTGATCATAAACACGCGCACAGGTTTCGATCCTATTGCGGTGGGTTCCCCAAAATTCCGAATGATTTTCGGTACAAGTTTTCCTGGTCGCCGCTGGGCGTCCTGCGGGCACTTAAATCGCCGGCTCGCTGGATCTCCGAAGGAGAAACCCGGGAAACGCAAATGCCGTGGAAGTCATTGTCGGACTACGCCGCACGACTTTCCCATGGCGAGGAGGTGTTCCAGGCCTATCCGAATCGCGATTCGATTCCCTTCATGCGGGAGTACGGCTTTGAAGACGATTGGAATGTCCGCCAGTTCGTACGCGGTACGCTGAGACTGGACGGGTGGTCGGAAGCGTGGGCGGAGATCTTTGCGTTGGTGGAAAACGCCGATGGAGAAGACGGAATCCGGGCTCTGGAAGAAAAAAGCGGACAATTGTGGGAGGAATACCGATACCACGACGGTGAGCCGGATCGCGTGGTGTTGGCGGTTGATCTGGAAGTGAATCGCGATGGGGAAACCGTCTGGCATCAAGCCTATTGTCTGGACGAGTGCGGACACGATGGCGGATCGGCGATGGGGCGGCTTGTCTCGCTGACGACCAGTGTCGCGGTGGACGACGTCTTGTCTGGCCAGACAGAACCGGGCGTATCGTCAGCGCCTCGCGACTTGGAGACCGTCAATCGCTGGATCCAGACCATGTCCGATCTGGGCGAGACCATCGAGAAGATATCGCTGGAATGACGACCTCCGAAAAATGCAGGTTTACCGGCAGGCTCCAGGCAATGGGCAGTCGTTGACGCTGTTGCAGACTCAACCGAATGCCAGCTACTGTCCGACTCGTATCGCCAAACTGATCAGCCAGATCAGCCAACCGGCTAACAGGAACGAGGACAGGGCCAGTAACCATGGTGATTTCTTCACGCCCGGCGCCGCGGTCGTGCCAGGCTCAATTGCAGCAGGCGAACCTCCCTGGTCCGGTGTCGGTTTGTCTGAGTCGACAATCATCGATTGCGGGGAGAATTGGACGAGCAGATTTCGAAATCGTTTTCGAAGGCGTCGTTGAAGGAATAGACGTTGTCAAAATGGGAGCGTTGATCCCGACTCGATTTCTTCATGATCCCAACTTCGATCATGTTATAAACGATTTCGCCAAAGTCGCTGGTCTCATTGATCCCCCAGCGGTTCAGCACCACCTTGGCCATATAACCGTATTGCTTCACGGCGTATTGCCGAATGGCTTCGCACAATTCCTGACCGGACAAGTGTCGTTCTCGACGATTTCGTTTCAGGCTTTCGTCATTCGATTCCAGCTCATCGCAGGTCACTCCCAATTCCATGGAATCCGCCGCGTAGGCCAGCGCTTCGCGAATGAACAGGTACGCTTCGATCGGAAACCGCGAGTCGGTTTTCAGCAACTGTTGTAACGAGTAAGATTCTTCCGACATATTTGTATCCACGATCTGGATCGGAGATTAACCCGCACCCCATTAAAGCGAATGGTTATATTTTCTATCGATCGGTTTGAAATTTCAATTCAGATAATCTCTGGCGGTCTGGCTAACTCGTTCAATCGAAAGTCAGATTACTTCAGCACCGTCAACACGTCGCTGGCCGGGATCAATATTCTACGGTGATCTTCGGTTTCGACCAAAAGCTGTTCTGCCAGCAATTCATGGTTCAGGACCTTGGCCTTGCCCTGGCGAGTGACAATCCGCGATCCGACCCGCGGAAGCGACTTCTGGATTTCCTGATAATGGTCGAATTCATATCGCAGACAGCACTTCAGGCGTCCGCATCGGCCGGAGATTTTGGTCGGATCCAGCGTCGCCTTCTGCAGTTTGGCCATCCGCATGGAGACCGGCGGCATCGTTACCAGATGCGTGTTGCAACATACTGGCTTGCCGCAATCGCCGTAGTCGGCCAACAAACGAGCTTCATCGCGTACGCCAATCTGTTTCATCTCAATTCGGGTTTGGTAGTCAGCCGCCAGCAATTTCACCAGTCGCCGAAAGTCCACCCGGTCGGCGGCCAGATAATAGACGATAATCCGTTCGCCACCAAACAGCTGTTCGATTTCGACCAGTTTCATATCAAGAGACAGTTCCTTGATATGTTTCTCGCAGATGGCGGTTTTTTCACCACGCTGTGCCTGAATATGTTGCAATTCGTTGGCGTCGTCGTCCGTCATGGTGCGGATAATCTGGCCTGTCGCCGGTTGATCGAGATGGGAAACGGCATCGGCGGTGGCTTCGCACAGAATCTGTCCCGCTTCCAAACCTCGGTTTGTTCTGGCGATAACTTCGGTACCGCGCCGAAGTTCCGCGTCATCGCGAGCGTTCATCACGCCCAGGCTTCGCATCGCGCCGTAACGCACAACGTATTTTGCCATGGGTTTCCCCTGGATGGTCAATGGCTGTTGGTTCCTGGTGGTACGGCAGACTAATCGCTGCCGGGCACCCAGATCTTTGATTCGGAGGAAGTTCCGCCCGGCTTGCCGGTCGCCACGGCTGGCGATTCGCCAGAATCGGGCGTCCAGATGGCATTGGCTCCTGTCTGCGGTTCCTCGCCGGAAGGAGTGGCTCGCGGCAGCATCACGGTTCGGCCGTCGGGGCTGATCAGCCCGAAGCGTGTCAGGACTCGAGCCAGCTGGTATTCGACTTCCGGATCCGACAGGTACTGTTTCTGAATGGTCTGCAACAGTTCCGGTAACTTGTCCGTCATGCCGCGCGACAGCCGGATCTCCATCTCCTGTACCAGATAGTAGCCGACGTTATGTCCGGACAGTTTCGCCTCCTGCCGCGCCTGTGCCAGGTATTCCAGAGCCTGTTGATTGTCTTCACAAAGCTGCGCCAACATCGAATAGCACATGTCTCTGGGAATGACGTCAGACAGAGAGGGGCGATTGAGAATTTCCGGTACAATCCGCTTGAGCACGGACGAGTTTGTAATGCGTGTTGATTCAGCAAACAGCCTTGCCAGTTGTTCGTCGCTCCACGTGGTCGGATCGACGTGTCGCAGTCGCAGCGGGGTCAATAATTCGTCTTTCAGGTCCTGCGCATTCAATGGTTCAGGCTCGCTCAATTGCAACTTCTTCCGCAGCTCGGCCATATCTTGCTGCCCTGACATCTGAATCGCCACCGATTGTTCCAGATTCAGAAGCAGCGCCTCCAGCGCGATCGCCAAATCTGGCTGTCCGACAGCCTGCATGGGCGTCTTGCCATCCAGGCAGCTGAAGGGGATCTGCGTCCAGCGTTCCAGCAGAATCTTGCGGCGATATGCGGCCACCAGATTCTGGTGGTCCTTGACATCCAGTTCGGGAGGGATGTGCCAATTCCACGACAAGACATCCGCAGCTACGGGGCTTGTCGTAATCACCTGCTCCTCAAATTCAGGCTCGATCTGATCCGAAAAATGTTCTTGCAGATACGCCAGCGAATCCGTGAAGCCGTCGTTTCGGGTAGCGATGAAAACCAGACGAGCGACTCGATCGGTTTGCTTTCCATAAAACAACATCTCGCCTACCACCAGCGGGATGTCCTCCGAGGAAAGATCCGAAGCCGACGAGAGTTTTTCACGATCCAGCAGGTGAAACGCGTACCGTGGCGGAGGACCCATTTCAAACGGATCGGTTTCCGGGCAAGAGGTCAGGGCGACGCGGTTCAATGACGTTGCAATCTGGTAGGCGGCATCCAGATCCGACACGGCGGTACTGGCGGCGACTACGTCCAGGGAACCCGATGGATCGTCCGGTAAAAACAGGTGCGACATGGCTTCCGCTTCCACGGCCAGCCAGTGGGGAATGCCATCCAACGTAGCCAGACGATGCCAGGCGGATGGCATCTGCTGATCGTCGGCAAGGATCGAATGTACGATCGCCAACGAACGGACGACCTCCGGCTGATCGGGCCAGCGCTCATCGATTCGTTGCAGAATTCTTAATGCCAGCCGGAACTGGCCGCGATTCATGGCCCGAATCACGTTCTGATACTTGCCCGACCAATCCCGGCCCGTCGGCGCAGGCTCCAGGCGAAAATCCGCCTTCAGGATCAAGGGCAAGCCGGGCACGCGAAACGACTCGTGGATCAGCCGTTGCAATTCTTCGCTGCCCTCTTCTCCGCGGACCATCAGGGCAAATTGCAAATGAGCTCGGGCTGCGATAATCTGTCCGCCAGATAGTAGCACGGTGCCCAGCAACTGGAAGGCATTGGACAGTGTCAGCGGGATTTCATCTGATCGCAACGCATCAACCGCGTCCTGCAAGCCGGAAATGGCGGCTGCCAGCTCACCTTGGGCCAAACGGTTCATCGCTTCGTGCTGAAGCGCGATCGGATGCCCCGGATGTCGAGCTGCGAACTTCGCGTTGATTTCCGCCGCCTTGTCGACCTCGCCCAGCGTAAACAGAATGTGGGTCTGCAGTGTCAACAGGCAATCGCGCTCACCACTACGGGCAATCACTCGCTGAATCTGATCCAGCGCACTCTGCAGCTGATTTGACTGACATTTGGCAACGATTTGGCCAAGTTCAGAGACGATATCCTTGCCGCAACAGAATTTGATCTTTTTTCCCGAATGGCACGGGCACTGCTGATAAATATCAATATCCATTTAAGATGGTCTCGTTTGGTGGCTGAACGCCCCTTATTTTACAGATGTTTTTGTCTTAAGTTACCCGAAACGAGAATGTGGACCATTATTTTGCAGGCCGTCGATTTCCCAACACGGTCCATTGAATCCGCTTGGTCAAGTATTTCGTGATTGAAAAAAAGTTTCCTCAGCCGGCATGGGACTTCGATCATCTTGACAACGTAGGACACGTTGTTTCAGCAACCGCGGCCCGCATGGGCGATGCGGTCGCGGTGGCGGAGCCCAGTTCGCGAAGGGCCAAACGCCCGATCCGTTATGGCACGATTTCATTCGCCCAGCTGGAAAATATCAGCAACCAGGTCGCGCTGGGGGTTCAATCCATGGGAATCGAGCCGGGATGTCGACTGGCATTGATGGTGCCGCCCGGTATCGACTTCGTGGGCTGCGTATTCGGTCTGTTCAAAGCGGGGGTCACGGTCATCCTGATCGATCCCGGCATGGGTCGAAGCAACATGATCCAATGCCTGCGTCAATCCAGGCCCGACGGCATCGTCGGAATCGCCTTGGCTCAGTTGCTGCGAACGCTGCTGCTCAGAGATGTCCGCGGTTGTCGCAACAATGTGGTCGTCGGCCGCGGTTGGTGGCCGGGTTGCGTTTCGGCAGCCAGTTTCCAACGATTCGATGGACAATCGTTCAAGCCAGTGGAATTGTCGCGTGAGGCACCGGCGGCCATCATTTTCACCACCGGCAGCACCGGTCCACCCAAGGGTGTTCTGTATCGCCATCGAATTTTTCTGGAGCAAGCTCGGCTGATCCGCGACTATTTTGATATCCGACCCGGTACAGTTGACGTATCCGGCTTCCCGCTGTTTGCTCTATTTAATGTCGCGATGGGGACGACGACCGTCTTCCCCAAAATGGACGCCACTCGACCGGCAGAGGTTGATCCGCTGGATATCCTTGATGCGATTGAGTCGTTTCAGGCCGACCAGTCTTTTGGTTCACCCGCGCTGTGGAATACGGTGTCCCGGTACGCACTGAAACACGAGCTTTCGTTTCCAACCATTCGGCGTGTGTTGACGGCGGGTGCCCCCGTGCCTCCCGCGGTGTTGTCACGGATCAAGTCCATCATCCACCCCGATGGAGAAGCCTATACACCCTATGGCGCGACCGAGTCGCTGCCCATCGCCTGCCACAGTGCAACGGAAATTCTGAATGAAACGGCGGCCAAGACCGCTGCGGGTGCGGGCACTTGCGTCGGCCACCGGTTTGACGATATCCAATGGCAGGTCATTCCGATTTCCGATGAACCCATTTCACAGATCGACCAGGTGGTTCCGATGGCGTCCGGGCAGATCGGTGAGTTGATCGTCAAAGGGCCGGTCGTTACCGATCAATATGTGACCCAAACACAATTCAATAGGCTGCAGAAGATTCAGGACGACGATGGAATCTGGCACCGGATGGGGGACGTGGGTTATCTCGACGAACAGGATCGCTTCTGGTTTTGCGGTCGCAAGTCGCACCGCGTCATCACCCAATCGGGAACACTGTTTACGATACCGGTCGAGGGCATCGTGAACACGCATCCAGCCATCTACCGTAGTGCCCTGGTGGGTGTCGGAAGAGCACCGTCGCAGCGACCCGTGATCATTGTCGAACCCTTTCCTGAAGCCTGGCCAGCCACGGCCGGTGACCGCCAACAGCTATTGCACGAAATAAGTGAACTGTGTCGCCAACATGATTTGACGAAGGGAATTGAAACGGTTCTGATTCATAAGTCGTTGCCCGTGGATATCCGCCACAACTCCAAGATTTTCCGTGAAAGACTGTCGGCGTGGGCGGAAAAACAACGATGAGCCGCATTTGGCCGCGTTGATCCACGGGCTGCCGCCCACTCAATGACGGTTTTTGATTTCCCGGCCTGAATCGCTATCACGATATTTTCGATTGAATACCGAGGGGTCAAAGGGGTCGATCGGATTGGCCGTGGTGCCATCCGATGGAAGCATGGCGTTGCCTTTTGACTTGGGCAGTGGCCTGGCGTTGGTCAGCGCCGGCGCGCGTTCAGGCCGATCTCCAGCAGATGATGGCTGCGGTCGGTGCCCGGTCGATGCGACACTGAAATGCTCAATGGCGGACGGGCCGGGCAGGTTCGATGCAGGATTACGATGTGAATGTCGTATCGGCTGTGGCTGGCGGACTACCGATTCGAAACTGACCACACGTACGTGGGCATCTGCTTCAAGTTTTGCTGGCAACTCGCTGATGGCATAGTGCTGCAGGTACGTCTCGCGGGCAAGGTCTTTTTCCCGTGCTTCAATGGCCGCCAGCAGTTGCTTGTTCATTTCATTCAGCCGTGTCAAATCAATCGGCGTCATCATCAACACCTCGATTTGATTCTGGGCTTCAGAAAAAAGCCTTTGATCTAGACACCAGCGAAAAAGTCTTGCCTGGCCTTCGATATCGGCGGCACGAACGGACGCGGACTTGATCCAGTAGACTTCCGACAAAGTCTGGCAGATTTCGTCGATTCGTGACGGCGAAAATACGATTTGACTGCCGCTTGGTTTATTGACCATCACGCGATCCGGTTCGGTCATTACTTCGCCTTTTACGACCTGCCCGTTTTTCAGAACCACAAACTGCTGGCCATCCTCGGCAGGCAGCCAATCGCAGCACCACACTGCGCAAAGGGCAACCGATAGCAGACGTGCGTAGAGATTCATGTCGGCGAGATTAGACAGTTGAAAAATCAGCGTCAAGATCAAGTCCGAGGAGGGCAATTTCAGGTTGCCAATTCGCGGATTTTAGCCACGCTGCGATCGATATCCTGCCGGGTGGTGCGATGGTTCATCACCACCAGTCGGAGCGTATTGATACCCCGGATGGTGGTCGATGAAATCATCAGTTCGCCATCGTCCAGGGTAGCCTCCACTAACGCATCATCTCGGGCGGCACGCTGTGATTCGGTTTCGCCGTCTCGTGCTCGATGGCGAAACGTCACAATCGAAAGTTGCGCGGGAGCGACCTGAAGTCGATGATCTTCGCCCAGCAAATTTGCTGCCAACTCGGCCTGTCGAATGTCCGTGCGTATCTGATCAACCAGGCGGTTGCGGCCGGCGGACCGAAGCAGCATCCAAACCGGCAGGACTCGCGCGGGTCGCGACAACTCCGGTCCTCGATCAAAAAAATTGACCTCGGCCGGAGGAAGGTCTTTCAGGTAGCTGCCGTGCGTCCGAAAGGCGGACTCCAGATATCGTCTTTCCCGGACAAAGGCACAGCCAACGCCCATCGGACAATACAACCATTTGTGCGGGTCCAGGGTGATGGAATCGGCTATTTCGATCCCATTCATTTGCTGCCGGATTTCCGGCGCGAGCGCGGCGAAACCGCCGTAGGCCGCATCAACGTGAAACCACAGGTTTTCCTTGGCACACCATTCGGCCAGGAGCTGTAGATCGTCAATGGTGCCGGTGTTCGTGGTGCCGGCATTGGCACAGACAAAGAACGGAAACTGGCCGGCGGCGCCATCGGCCCGTACCCGGGCTTGCAGTTGCGACAGGTCCAGCTTCCCACGGTTGTCGATTTCAATGTGCCGAACCTGATCGGGAGCAAACCCCAAGATGGATGCCGCCTTGTCGACAGACGCATGACCCTCCTGAGAAACGTAAATCACTCCCTCGCTCAGGCACGATCGTCCAAACTTCGCTCGGGCGGACGCCATACCAATCAGGTTGGCGATCGAGCCGCCGCTGGTGAGTATGCCGGCCGACGCCGGGTCAAGTACCAGCAATTCGCGGATCCAGCCGAGCACCGTCAATTCCAGCGCGGCCAGCGTGGCGCCGCCCAGCCAGCTGCCTACAAAGGGGTTCATGCCAGCCGCCAACATCATGCCGATGGTTCCCGCGAAGCTGGAAGGGCAGGGGATGTAAGCGTGGAAGCGGGGATGGTTAACCCGAGTCATCCCGGGCACGATTCTGTCGAAGAAGAACGCCAGACAGTCTTCGATATCAGATGGATCAACGGGGACCGGTTCGTCCACCAGCGCAGCCAGTTGCTGGCCGGTGCCACGTCGCGCGACGCGTTGCTGCGACAACCTGGAAAAATCATCAACGAGGCGATCGACCAGTTGATAACCATACTGCCGCATCATCTCCGGCGATGGGTCCAATGGTTCGCGGTCAAATTGTTCCTTCACCAGGCTGGTCTCGTCGAGCGGGGATTCCAGTTGCAGATACGTCGAAGTCGATCATGGCCGGCAAGTTTCTGAATCGCAAGGCAATTTCTCAGAATGACGTGATGGCGGTGGTCATTGATGTGTGCGGGATTCCCAGATCAGGTTAGAGAAGCTCATGGTGGTCGCCGTTGGCCATTGGTCCCGCTACGCAGACAAATCGAACAGGGGAAACCATCAGAGTATGAAGCGACTCAGATCTTCGTCTTCGGCCAATGCGGCCAGTTTTTCCTGAACGTAATTGGCGTTGATGGATACTCGTCCTATTTTCATGTCCGGGGCCTCGAAGCTGAGCTCTTCCAGCAGTTGTTCAAGGATCGTATAGAGTCGACGCGCGCCGATATTCTGGGTGGATTTGTTGACCTTGTCGGCATACATGGCCATCTCTTCAATCGCGTCGTCGGTAAATTCCAGGTCGACACCTTCGGTTTTCAGCAGCGCTTCATATTGGCGGGTCAGAGAATTCCGGGGTTCTTTCAGGATGCGGATGAAGTCGTCTCGGGTCAGATCGTGTAGCTCGACTCGAATCGGGAAACGGCCCTGTAGTTCCGGCATCAATTCACTGGGTTGGTGGCGGTGAAAGGCGCCCGCCGCCACGAAAAGTATATGGTCGGTGCGCACATAGCCGTGCTTGGTTTGCACGGTTGTCCCTTCCACGATAGGCAGCAAATCACGCTGAACGCCCTGGCGTGAAACGTCCGCCCCTTTACCCTCACTGGCGATGACCTTGTCAATTTCATCAAGAAAGATGATGCCGTAATTTTCTGCCAGTTGAATGGCCTGCAGGTTGATTTTGTCCGAGTCCAGGAGGGAATCGCAAACCTGTTCGAAGATCAACTGCCGGGCATCACGAACTGGCAGCCTGCGGGTGGAGGTACTTTTGGGCATGATTTTTTCCAACATGCCCTGGAAGTCGACATCCATTTGATCCATCGATAGATTACCCATCATGATGGGAGCGGATTTCTGTTCAATGTTGATTTCAATTTCGCGATCTTCCAGTTCATCGGCCGCCAGCATGGCCTTCATTTTGGTTCGCGTGCGTTCGTAGGACTCCTTTTCGTTGCTGCTGACTGGCGGTTGATCCGATTCCATTCCTGGCATCGAAGCGGAGAATTCAAACGCTACGGGCCGAGGGCAGAGGATATCCAGGATTTTTTCCTCCGTCTTGCTCTTGGCCAGATCCTCGACACGCGAACGTTCCTTTTCCCGCACCAGGGCGATGGCGTTCTCGGTCAGGTCACGAACCATGCTTTCCACATCCCGGCCATAGTAGCCGACTTCGGTATACTTGGTGGCCTCTACTTTGATGAACGGCGCGTCGGTCAGGCGGGCCAGGCGGCGGGCAATTTCTGTCTTGCCCACACCGGTTGAACCAATCATCAGAATATTCTTGGGAGCTACTTCTCCACGCATATCCTCGGCCAGTCGCTGACGACGCCACCGATTGCGGACGGCAATCGCCACCGCCCGTTTGGCCTGACTCTGCCCGACGATGTACTTGTCTAGCTGTTCGACAATTTCCCGCGGCGTGGGCGATACCGGACTGTCGCTACCAGCCCAGGAGCGGATCTGCTGGATCAAGCCGGACATTCAAGTTCCTCGACGATAATGTTGGTATTCGTGTAGATATCAATTTCACCTGCGATGGTCAGTGATTCTTTGACGATTTCGACGGCAGACAAGCCGCTATGTTGCTTCAGGGCCCTGGCTGCGGCGATGGCAAAATTTCCGCCCGAGCCAATCCCGACAATGCCATCGCTGGGTTGTATGACATCACCGGTGCCGCTGAGCAACAGCGTATGTTTGCCGTCCGAAACCGTCAGCAGAGCTTCCAGCTGTCGCAGCGCCTTGTCCGTCCGCCATTGTTTGGCCAACTCCGTGGCTGCCCGGGGAATGTTGCTGGGCGAAGTTTTCAACTCCTCGTCAAATCGCTCCAGCAGCGCGAACGCGTCGGCCGTGCTACCGGCAAATCCGCACAGTACCCGTCCATCCAACAAGCGGCGGATTTTCGTGGCGTCCGATTTCATGACCGCCGAACCCAGTGTGACTTGACCGTCGCCTCCCATGGCCACCACGCCCTGGTGCTGGACAGTCAAAATGGTCGTTCCGTGTATTTTCATATTCTTTGGAATCCAGATCGAATCTGCTCTACTTTTTATCATGTTTCGTTAGGACCACTACCCTGACTGAGCGAATTCAATGCGGTCGATGGAAGTGATGGGTCTTCACGATTCCGGTGTTCAGTTTTCTCGGCGGATGCTACGCTGATCCGGATTCCCGCTCGTTTCCCGCTTGGGTCCGATTCCAATGAAATGGCTGTTTGATTACTGGCCAGCGTGGGTTGCCGTCGCCATGGTCGTGGCCACGTTGTTGTTGATGCGAATTTTTTCGCAGCCCGCGCGGCTGCCTTATCGTTCGCGGGGCCGCCTGGTGACCAAAGCGGAATTGAGGTTCTACAAATCCCTGGTCAAGGCAGCCCAGGATGAATTTGAAGTGTTTGCCATGGTCCGCATCGCCGATTTGTTGCGGGTGGACGAAAAAGTGACCAATCGACGCAAATGGCTCAACCGAATTCTGGCCAAACACATCGACTTTGTGCTGTGTGATCCGGGCTCGTTGGAGCCCCGGATCTGCATCGAGCTGGATGACAGCTCTCACCAACGACCCGACCGGCAGCAGCGAGACGAATTCGTGGACCGGGCGTTCGAATCCGCCGGATTGCCATTGCTGCGGATCGTTGTCCAGAAGAATTACCCGCCACGAGAGATTCGCGAGATGATCGACAGCTTGCTTTGAAACCGGCAACGGCGTTTTGCGGGTCAGCTGCGATTCTGGACCGGTCCAGGTTTGGGCCGGAAGCTGACCAGTTCCCGGGGATCCGTTTCCAGATAAGGTCCTTGCAGCAGATCGATGCAGTACGGAATCGCCGGAAACACCGCCGCCAGGCACTCCGCAATGGCTTTCGGTTTGCCCGGCAGGTTAACGATCAGCGTGCGCCCTCGGATACCCGCCGTCTGCCGGGAAAGAATGGCCGTGGGGACTTTCAAAAGCGAAACCGACCGCATCAACTCACCAAATCCAGGCATCATTTTCTGGCAGACGGCTTGAGTCGCTTCGGGAGTAACGTCCCGTACCGCCGGGCCCGTGCCCCCCGTGGTCACGATCAGGCAACATTGATCTCGATCAGCAAGGTCAATCAATGATCTCTCAATCAGCGGCTGGTCGTCCGCAATCAACCGGTATCTCGGTTCCCAATCGCCGATCAAAATTCGATTCAGGTACTCCTCTATGGCCGGGCCACTCAAGTCGTCGTACGTGCCCGCGCTGGCACGATCGGATACGGTCAGAATTCCAATCACCGCGGACTTGGGTTTCATGTCAGTTCCTGCCCGGCCTTGGCCGGTTTTCCAAGGGCTTCGTGAAAGTCCTTCAAAGTGTGCGAGGCATTCATGTTGAACGTGATCGGCGAAACGGAAATTAGACCATCCTTCAAGACGGACACGTCGGTTCTGAATTCAGAAGGCTCGGGAGCCGGCTGATTGTTTGCCCAGTAATACCGTCGCCCCCGCGGATCAAACCCGGTATCGAAGTGGTATCCCAGAGGATTGGTTTCGACGGGTACGACGCAAACCTCCCCGTCATGGGAAAGGGCTGCCGTCGGCAAATTGATGTTCAGCGCCGTATGGGCGGGCCAGGGCCGGACGAACAGCTGCTCTATCAGGGGAACGACCCGCGCAGCAGCCCGGGCATAATCCATTCGAGCCTCATGCTCCAGACTGATGGCCATGGCAGGATAACCAAACAGGGCACCGGCCATGGCACCCGCCACGGTTCCCGAATAACAGACGTTGACGCCCGCGTTCAGACCGCCGTTGATACCACTGACGATCAGGTCGGGCTGGAAAGGGCAAAGATCGAAGAGCGCCAACTTGACACAGTCGGTGGGCGTTCCATCGAGCGAATAGCCGGACACCTGGCTGTCGGATTCCCGGTCGGCGCCAAGCTGGATGGGGATGACCGGTCTCAGGTACGTGATGGCCTGACTGATTCCACTCTGTTCCGTTCGTGGCGCGACCATGAAAACCTCATGATTCGCTTGCAGTGCTTTGGCAAATTCCAGAATGCCTGCGTAATGCACTCCATCGTCGTTGGTGAGCAGAATTTTCATCAATTGGCCGTAATCAAAGCTGGAAACGGAGAACCGACATCACCCTATCGCGGAGCTCATTGGCTGACAACGCGGGGTCGGTGGATTTGCCGCCGACAGTTTTCTATAATTCGCGGTTTCCATCATTCCGGGGTCTTACGGTGAGCAGCGTCGATGCCACCGGCAACTGGAAAGTCGAGTATGACTGCAGTTCAGTATTCAGGTTTAAGCGAGACGGCTGAAACGACCTCGGAGCGGATCCTGGTTCTCGATTTCGGCGCCCAATATGCGCAGTTGATCGCCCGCCGCGTTCGCGAGCACCAGGTTTACTGTGAAATCGTCAGGCATGATATCCCAGCGGAAAACGTACTGAAACATGGTGCCTCGGGACTCATTCTGTCCGGTGGACCGGGTAGCGTTTACGATCAGGAAGCTCCCCGTTGCGATCCCGCGATTTTCGAATTGGGATTGCCCATTCTTGGTATCTGCTACGGTATGCAACTGGTATGCGACCGTCTGGGGGGAAAGGTCGAAAGTTCCGATCGGCGCGAATTTGGACGTAAGAAATGCGTTATCGAGACGATCGATCCATTTTTTGAAGACGTCCCGACCGAATCGGATGTCTGGATGAGCCATGGCGATCAGGTCCAAAAGGTATCGGATGATTTCGTCGCCTTGGCCAGAACCGATACCTGCCCGGTGGCAGCGGTGAAACATCGTTCGCGTCCGGTGTATGGAATCCAGTTTCATCCGGAAGTGACGCACACGCCAATCGGGCGTACGCTGTTGAAGAATTTTCTGTACAACGTCTGCGGATGCAGCGGCAAATGGACGCTAAGCGGATTTGCCGAGCAGGCGATTGAGGCGATTCGAAATCGCGTGGGTTCGGAACGAGTGATTTGTGGACTCTCAGGCGGTGTCGATTCCGCGGTGGTCGCGGCGTTGTTGTACCAGGCGATTGGTGACCAGCTTTCCTGTATTCTGGTCGACAATGGTCTGCTGCGGTCCAGCGAAAAGGAGAGTGTGGTTGAGGAATTCTCGCGGCACTTCCAGACCGATTTGCATGTGGTTGATGCCGAGTCGGAATTTCTGGCGGCACTGGAGGGAGTTTCCGATCCCGAATCCAAACGGAAAATCATCGGCAAGCAATTCATCGGCTGTTTTCAGGCCGAAGCTGCCAAGATCAAGGATGCGCGATTTCTGGCCCAAGGCACATTGTATCCAGATGTCATCGAAAGTGGGGCGGCTGTTGATGGACCTGCCGCTACCATCAAACTACATCATAACGTTGGCGGCTTGCCGGAAGAAATCGGTTTTGAGTTGATTGAGCCCTTGCGTGATTTGTTCAAGGACGAGGTCCGACGGTTGGGGCTGGAATTGGGGTTGCCCGAGGCGGTCGTTTGGCGGCACCCCTTTCCGGGACCGGGCCTGGCCGTCCGATGCCTGGGCGAGATTACCCGACAGCGATTGGATATTCTGCGGCAGGCTGACGCCATTGTAATCGACGAAATCCGGAAAGCCGGGCTCTATCGAAAAACTTCCCAGTTGTTCGCCGTGCTTCTGCCCATTCGCAGTGTGGGAGTGATGGGGGATGCCAGAACCTATCAAAGTCCGCTGGTCATTCGATGCGTCGAAACCGATGATTTCATGACAGCGGACTGGTCTCGTCTGCCTTACGATCTTCTGGCCACCATGTCGTCACGCATCACTAATGAAGTGGATGGCATCAATCGTGTCTGTTACGACATCAGCAGCAAACCGCCGGCGACGATCGAGTGGGAGTAATCTGTAGCCGATGACCGAGGCAGTGGGCGTTGGCTCGATTGCATCTTGTCATCGATAGTACTTGGCCAGAATCATCGGCAGTCGTTGATTATTGACGGTTGCCAAGGACCCCGAGAGGAATAACCAACTACTGAGCTTTCATTTCCCCGCGACGTTCGACCGGTTCCAGCAGTGTGGCCTGCAGGAAATCGGAATTCAATCTGCCGATGAAGGCAATGCTGATCCCCTTGGGGCATTGTGCTTCGCATTCCGCGTAATTGCGACAGGAACCGAAGCCCTCGTTTTCCATCTGCTCGACCATCGACTTGACCCGCGAGAATCTTTCCGTCTGGCCCTGAGGCAGCAGGCCCAAATGAGAAACCTTGGCGGACGTGAACAACATGGCAGCACTATTGGGGCAGGCAGCCACGCACGCACCACAGCCGATACAGGTCGCGGCATCAAGTGCCTGTTCAGACACTTCGGGATCGATCGGAATGGTATTTGGTTCCGGCTTCGGTCCCGAGTGATTGCTGATGTAGCCACCGGCCTGAATAATCCGATCCAGCGCGCTACGGTCCACGACCAGGTCACGAATCACCGGAAACGCTCCCGCTCGGAACGGTTCGACGTAGATTTCTGCGTTGTCCTGAAATTGACGCATGTACAACTGACAGGTCGTCGTTTCGCGTTGCGGTCCGTGAGCCTGGCCGTTAACGACCATGGAACAGGAACCACAAACGCCTTCCCGGCAATCGTGATCGAACGCGACAGGAGACTTTCCCTCAGCGGTCAGTTTCTCATTCAGCGCATCAAACATCTCGAGGAACGACATGTCTGGCGAAATACCGTCCAAATCATAGGCTTGAAACCCACCCTCGACATTTTGGGATAATTGACGCCAGACGTGAACTCGAATTTTCATGTCTTGTAATTCCTTTGTGCCAGCGGCAATGCATTGAAATCCAATTGTTCCCGGGTCTCCTCGGGCTTTTCATTCTCGCCCTTGTGCTCCCAAACGGAGACATGCGCGAAGTCTTCATCGTTTCGCAAGGCTTCATTATCCTCGGTTTGATACTCCTCCCGGAAGTGGCAACCACAGGATTCGTCCCGGTTGAGAGCATCAACGCACATCAACTCGCCGAATTCGAGAAAATCAGCCAGGCGGCCCGCTTGTTCCAAGGATTGATTCAGGGGGCCAGCATCGTGTGGCAGCCGCAAATCGTTCCAGAACTGTTCCCGTAGCTCGGGAATTTTCTGCAAGCCTTCCCGTAGCGAATCGCCGCTGCGAGAAATGCCACAATGATTCCACATCAACTGTCCCAATTCCCGATGGAAGGACTGGGTAGAGCGGGTACCGTTAATGGACAACAATCGATGTACCCGGTCCTGCACCTCCTGTTCAATTTCCGCGAACGCCGGGTGATCCTCCTTCATTTCTCCTTGAGGATGACGGCTGAGATAATCCCCGATGGTCACGGGAATGATGAAATAACCGTCGGCCAGGCATTGCATCAGAGAACTGGCACCCAGCCGATTCGCGCCATGGTCCGAGAAATTGCTTTCTCCAATCGCGAACAGACCCGGGATCGTCGTCATCAAATTGTAGTCCACCCACAGGCCGCCCATCGTGTAGTGCACGGCAGGGTAGATTCGCATCGGAACCTGATATGGATTTTCATCGGTAATACGGTAATACATGTCAAACAGATTGCCATAACGCGCCTTGATCGTTTCACGACCGTGTTCCCGTATTGCGTCCTGAAAATCAAGAAACACGCCATAACCCGTAGGGCCAACGCCCAGTCCACGATCACAGACATCCTTGGCGTTACGGGCAGCCACGTCACGAGGAACAAGGTTGCCGAAGCGGGGATAACGTTCTTCCAGATAGTAGAGGCGATCGTTTTCCGGGATCTGATCCGGGCGGCGGTCCTCTTCGGCCTTCCTCGGCACCCAGATGCGGCCGTCGTTCCGCAGCGACTCGCTCATCAAAGTCAACTTCGACTGGTATTCGCCGGAGGCGGGAATGGAGGTCGGATGAATTTGAATGAAACAGGGGTTCGCGAACCCGGCTCCGCGCTTGTAGGCACGGTAGGTAGCGCTCACGTTGCAACTCTTGGCATTGGTCGACAGGTAGAACACGTTACCGTAACCACCAGTCGCCAGAACGACCGCATCGGCGGCATGTGAGCTGTACTCACCCGTTTCCAGGTTGCGACAGACGATGCCTCGCGCCCGCCCTTCACAGACCACGATGTCCATCAATTCCGCCCGAGTGTGCATTTTGACGGTACCCTTGGAAACCTGTTCGGCAAGAGCTGAGTAGGCGCCCAGCAGCAATTGCTGACCGGTTTCACCGCGGCAATAAAAAGTCCGTTCGACCAGCACGCCGCCAAACGAACGATTGGCCAATTTACCACCATATTCCCGCGCGAACGGAACGCCTTGGGCGACCGCTTGATCGATAATCGCCGTGCTCAATTCGGCTAGTCGGTAAACATTCTCCTCACGGGCACGGTAATCGCCGCCTTTTTGCGTATCGTAGAAAAGTCGCCATACGGAATCGCCGTCATTCCGGTAATTCTTGGCCGCATTAATACCACCTTGCGCCGCAATGCTATGGGCGCGACGAGGGCTGTCCTGAAAACAGAAACAATCGACCTTGTAGCCCATCGCTGCCATCGACGCCGCGGCAGACGCCCCGGCCAATCCGGTGCCAACCACGATCACGCGGTACTTCGAACGATTCCGTGGGCCGACCAACCGAAGATCGTTCTTATGGTGTGTCCAGGCATCTTCGATCGGATGTTCCGGAAGCTTCGCGTCCAGCTGAAACATGTTATTTGACCCCCTTCGTCAATTCCGAGGCACCGTGCACGGCATCCGGAACCAGGCCGGTTAGAAAACTGAGTGGTACCGAGATAAACCCCACCACGATGCCGACCGTCAACACCATGGCCGTGGCCCGCAACATCCGGTTTCGGTCCGGATTGTCAAAGCCCAGTGTCTGGAACAGACTCCAGATTCCGTGATACAGATGAAAACCCAGCACCAGCATCACCAGAGTATAGCCCAGAGAAACGGGCCAGATCGCAAATGACTGTGCCAGGTTATGGTGAATCTTGCCTTCTTCAAAATCGCCCAACTTGATCGTCCCGGTGGTGAAGTGCAGGATGTGGAAGACAATAAAGCCGAGAATCAAAAGTCCAGAAACCATCATCAACCTTGCAGGCCAGGTAGACGCCACCTTTTCGCTGCGAGCGTACTTGACCGGGCGTGCCGCTGCATTTCGCGTCGCCAGTTGAATTACGACCACCACGTGTAGTACCACACAGGCCAACAGTACAATCCGCGCGGACCACAAGGCAAAGTAGTCGGGCAACAGTGGATGCCCGGCCGTTCGCAGAAACTCGCCGTATTCATCAATGGCGAAGACACCTTCACTGTTAACACCTGTAAATACCTTGAGATTTCCCGCCACATGCCCCAACAGAAACAGAAGCAAGACGATTCCAGTAACAGCGACGATGAACTTCTTGCCAATCGTGCTGGAATATAATCTGCTGATACGACTCATGAATCTCACCACCTCCCAAGGGAACCGCGACCCCGTCTGATTTTCAACATTCGCGATAACCGAACAAGGCGTCCAGACCGACTTTCAGCCCTGCGACACTTTTTCTCGGCTAAATCGGATTTCGAGTGGGCTGAGGTGTTTCCGAATTCCACGATTGGATGAGTCTGTCGCAGATGACCACGGGCTCCTGACCGCTCCCACCGGCCGTCCTGGCGATCAAGCCTGGTGGCGATCCCATCTGCCCACGAGGCTCGCCACGCGGTCTCTCGTGGGGTGGTCAAGCCTTGCCGGCCTCGCAAATAGGCGCAAATCTGCCCGAAAAAACTTTGAAGTCGACGAACGACTCTGGCTATAATCCGGAGGTTCGCAACCTGGGGTGGAATTCCAGTCCGTACGAAATATCAGTCGAAACGCCCGATCCTTTTTCAAAGCGGTGTCGCCGTGAGCAAAATTTCAGATCATATTCAGGGCATCGCCGAAAACTCTCTGCTGGTAGGTGTACGCACGACCTCAGATCGCGAAGGGCGTGAAGTTTCCGATTCGATCATCGAAGGCACTCCCAGTGGTTTTCGCATGCTGGCCCGAATCATGGAGGAAATGGCGGATCAGGTGGAAGTGGGGGAAACACATGAAAACGGCTGGGGGCTTTGCCTCTCGCCAGAGGATCTCGCCGCGTTACGGACCCACGACGTGCGGATGTTATCGCTATCCTGTCAGCCGGATGTGAAGTTTCGCGACTTTTGATCGGAGAGCGCCCGGCCGGTTCCACAACCCACGTTCAATCCACTATGCCATTGCCTTCAAGGACGTTCCGGGGGACTGGAAGTCGCGTTGTCCGACGAACCACTCTGGATCGCGATTTTCTGATCGGCTACCGCTTTCTCGATCGTGTTGATCAACAGTTTCCAGTCCTTAATCAGCGTCCCATTCAAGTTGGCGTGGCTGATCATGTAGTGTAGGCGTTGTGTGGCCTTCCCATCCGGAGCCGCGTCAAACAGGTTCTTGAGAAAATAGGGTGGAATCGCCTGATAGAAAACAGATGCTCTGACGTGCAACTGGTCCCGACGAACCTCATCCGGCAGCCTGATCTGATACACGATTTCGTCGCTGCCACTGCCATCGGTATAACGCGGATCCCGTTTCGCGATCTTCCCAGGATGAGTCGCCTTCAGGTAATAACCGTTCAAGTCCGGGTGAGGGCCTTCGGATTTCCAACCACGCGGTAAAAGCCGATTGTCCTTGATCGTGAAACAGCCTCGAATGAAGCTGGTGGTGAATTCATGGCTGTTATTCTTGAGCAGTGTTTCATAGACCTGCACCTGGTCCTGGGAGGTGATCACTTCATGATGCTGCTGATACCGTTGTTCGCCCGTCTCCACATCGGCCTCGAAGAATTCGCTCGGTAACCGTTTTCCTTCGGCGTCGATCAAAATTCCATTTTCGTCGGTTCGCCCCGAGCCCCACACGACCTTTTCGCGACCGTCGGCCAGTTTTTCCGTCACCAGCAATTCGACAAAAGCACGCCGGAATCCCACTCCACTGGGAAAGCGGTGCCCGACTTTGTTACGAATATCGACCGTGGCGGACAGGAGATTTCCTTCCAGCGATGTCTCCAGCGCCAGGTCAACCACATCGTTACGCGCCTGTCGCTCGAAGTTGTCGATCGCATGGTCGATGTCCAACGTCGAACCGGTCATGAAATCGTTCTTGCGAACGCCCAACTCGCGGTCGAATTGTCGAAATAACTCGACGAGAAAAACGTTTAGTCCGACAAAGTTGTGGCGACGATAGCCTTCTTCACGAATTCGAACTTCCAGATCGTCAAGCTTCGCCAGGTTTTCCGCGTCGGGATAGCTGTTGTCCTGCACAATCGCAATTCGCGTTGAGATCTTATCGATCTTGATGTTGTGTCCTTCATGCACCAATTCGGTGGACATATGACAGTCCTGGCAGGATTGGGCTTTGGGATTGTCCCGGTTGAACTCGTTCTCAAACTCACTGTTCAACCATTCCAGGTACGTCGCCTGTTCAATGTGATGGTGGAATTTCTTGAATAAAGCTACGTCCTCACCGTCAATCAACGACTGCTGATCGGGCGTCAGTGTCTCATCCTCAATGGGTCGATCGACTTGCGGTAATGAGACCGTATGACAGGTGCCACACATCTGCGACGATTGAATGTAATCGCTGTGTTTTGGTTTGACTCCGATACCGTGTTCCATCACGTAGGGCGAGATTTCCTCGTCCTTGAAAGGACCGTACAACTCGTCCGTCGGACCCAGAATGAACTTGCCGGTAATCGAGGTTTCCAGAAAGTATTGCAGATACGAACGATCATCGTCTTCCGGTTGTTCCCGCGGTACTGCGCGATGACAGATCATGCAACTGATCCCGTCGCGAGCCAACGCCCCGTATTTGGCATCGCCATGGCCAATATGTTGACCCTCGTCCGCCACCGTGTGTACATGGTCGAGTGTGAACTTTTCTGAGGGATCCGTGCGATCCAGGTCGAATTGGTGCTTCCCCATGGCACCGTGGCATCGCAAGCAGGTGTCGACCAGCATTTTCGATGCATCGTTTGCTACTTCGGCCGAAAATTCCTTCTTCAACATTTCGATTTCGCTTTCCAGCTGCGCAAAAAATACCGGATCGCGACCTGCCAGCCCCATCGGTGACCAACGCCACTCGCCATAGGGTGAAATATGTAGTCCATCTTCCCGATACTGTGGATCTTTCTTTTTCAGACCAACAAACATGGAAGGGCCGTAAGGACCCACCAGTCCGGCATGACAACCCATGCACTGATTGGACGTCAAAAGATCCTGCTTGCCTTCGGCCGCTTTGATGACCCAGTCATGGGTAACGGGGGGCAAGTGTTGAATATCCGAAGAATCCAATTTTGGAATTTGATCGAACGTCGTCGCGAATGAACGGTTGAAATTCAATTCACATTGTTCGGGGAAATCCGTTCCAGTGCATTTGGGATGTGAGGAAGAACGGTCGACCGAGACGGGTTGAGCTTCCGTTTTTTCAACGGCCTGGATCAGCTTCTCCTCCATCTCGGTGTCAACTTCAGCGGCGGCCAGCGCGTCCGCGTTGGATTGTTCTCTCCACGAATCATCGACGCGGTAGATGATCGGTTCGCCAGGAAAGCCCTCGATGTTGCGTAACGATGAGAAGGTGAATTCGTTGTTTCGCGAGGAAGGCTCGGCATCCGGCGAACGCGTGGCGGCGTGGCAACGAAGGCAATAATGGCCGAATCCGGAATCAGGGTGCGGGAAGGGATATTGATGGTTATCCGTAATTTGCGGCCTGCGATCTTCTGTTGCGTCGGAGGTATAAGGGTTCGACCAAAACCAACCGTCGTGGGAACCGTTAGCGTCCTTGACCATCACCGTCCAGGACTTGATGCTGAGCTCGCAGTTCCTCTTCTGTTTTTTCCAGATGCTGTTTGGCCGGTTCGTGGTACTGCTCCTTGATAATGATAGCACCGTCTGCAATCGCTCCCTGGCGATCATTGATCAGCCACTGCATGACCTTGGGGCTATAGTAAACGCGGACGGCCGGATGAGTTCCGTAGGATCGGCCTTTGATGTAGGGGCCGGTGTCTCGAATCGTCTTGTCGACAGCCCAACCCAGCTCCTGATACTTTCGTTCGTGCAGGAAATCAAACAGCAATTCTTCAAACTGCTCGACCGACATGATGCTGGGTGCGGGCAAATTGGCAGGCAGGCCAAAATTTCGGTCGGTTGCCTTTGCCGAAACTGATGAACAACCTGCCTCCGTAATTTCTGTTGCAATGGTCAGCACGGTTTCGGTCGAGCCTGATTCGACGGGAATCGCTCAGCAATCCCTCGTCCGCAGCTTCCGAAACCGGATCGTCTGGCTGGAACACTCGGGCCGGCGGTGCCTGGCCAGCGTGGTGAAATGCCAGGGAGGTGCAGAAAAGGATGGCTGAGCAAAACGGTGGCTAACAGGGTGCGCATCATGCTCGTTTTCTCCGAAATTAGAACAAATCCAGAGATTCTGTTCTTGCCGGTAATGGGTGGTGGGTACACTCCGGCTGCCAGGGCGAATTGAGCTAACGACCGGAGATCACTATTATGACGGCCTCCGCAGGGTGTTCACAAGGCCGTTTTTGTGAACGGTCTACGTCTTGGCTGGAGTACCGGATTGGGCTTGTGCGACATGACCATGCTTGCAGATACGCAGCGTTTGCTTGGCACCGACATGGCGATCTACTTTCTGTACGTCGCCAATATCCTGTATCTGGTCTGCTATGGGGTTCGAGACGTATTGTGGCTCAGAATATTCTGTGTGATTGCTTTGGTGACGATTCTGCCTTACTACATGTGGGGAACGGAGTCGATTCAAAATAGTTGCATATTGTGGAATCTGGCATTCCTGGCCATCAACGCCTTCTGGATTGTCGTCATCTTTCGCGAACGACAACCCCCCAAAATGACGGACGATCAAAAACAGCTGTTCAGCGATGTTTTCGAAAAAAGCTGTTCTGCCCAGGAGATGTTGAGGCTGCTCACCGTCTCGGAGTCCAAATCAGCAGACGTGGGCACCAAGCTGATCACGAGAGCAACGCACCCGGATGGTTTGATCTTGATTGAACAGGGTACGGCCAATGTGGTCTTCGACAGCGAGTTGTTAGCGAAGCTCGGTCGCGGTGATTTTCTGGGTGAGATGAACTATCTGACGAATGAACCGGCCAGCGCTGATGTGGTGGCGGCGACCCACGTGCAATACCGGATTTGGAAGCGGGCCGCCTTGAACAAGGTTTTCGAGGGGCGGCCTGAATTGAAATCGGCTGTCCATGAGATTATCGGCCACGATCTGGTGCGCAAGCTGACATCCGGGGAATCGAAAATCCCTGAGCTGACGGTAGAGACGATCATCAACTAGATGACGTTTCACGTGGAACCAGCTTGCAAGGAGTGGTCTTCATGTTGGGCGGAACCTGGAAAATCCAGTTTTTCGGCCTGGTGCATCTCGGCCTCATGTCCGCCAGCCGATGCGTCGTACCGGATCAGCGTGTTTCACGTGGAACCTGCCTGACGGAACAAATACCTTGCTGTACCGGTGTCGCTTTCTCCGCGATCTTTCCCGTGGGCTAATGTCGGATGGCTATCCGACCGCCAACGGAAGCCAAACTTCGAAACAGTCCAGTCACGAGCGAAACTGAATGATCGTCTCGTCGGACAATCCAGCTGGCAACTCGAATTTTGGCATTTCCGACGTAAGTCGTAATTGGTAATTAGCACGATCGACTTTTATTCATCGGAGATGCTAGCGGATTTTCCTGGTGCCTCGAACCTTATGCATCGCCAATCAGAAAGGCGGAGTTGGGAAAACGACCACGGCTATCAACCTTGCGGTTGGTTTGGCGATGGGAGGCTATCAAACCTTGCTAGTTGACATGGATCCGCAATGCAACGCGACTGGAGGTATCGGAAAGAAGCCCGTAAGTCGTCACCCGTTGGTGGAGCTGAAGCCGGTCCGGCAAAGCGCCGTTGAGACATTGATTGAAAGATTGAAGCTACTACCGGGCAGCCGGTCCTTTACGGATGTGGACCGCTTGGCCAGTGCCGGCGAAAGCCAGAGCGAGCAGGTGGTCAACCATTTGAGTAAGGGGACCGGTTCCTTTGATTTCGTGGTCGTTGATTGCCCGCCCTCGCTGGGAGCACTGACGCGCACCGCATTGTCATCGTCCACGGAAGTGCTGATGCCGATTCAATGCGAATATTTCGCCATGGAGGGCCTGACGCAGATGATTGAAGTTATCCGAGATGTCATGCTTGCCAGGCCTGGCTCGCTGGAGTTCGGCGGGATTCTGTTAACGATGTATGACCAGTCTCTTGAGCTGGCGTCAGAGGTGGAAGAGCAGGTGCGGGAGTTTTTTGGTGACATTGTGTTCGATACCGTGATCCCCCGCGACGTCGCCGTCAGTGAATCACCAAGTCACGGACGCAGCGTACTTCAGTATTCACCTCGATCGCGAGGTGGTCGAGCGTATCTGGAATTTTGCATGGAGGTAATGGAACGTGACTAAGAAGAAGAGACTGGGACGCGGTTTGGAGGCCTTGCTGAGCGCTGTCGGTGACCCTGTTGACCAGGAATGCCCGAGCGAACCGTCTCCGGCTACGGCGACCGAGCCAGGTTCGACGGACCATGGTTGTGAGGTGGTCCAATTGAGCGTCTACGAAATTGATGACAATCCATTTCAGCCGCGGCGTGAGTTCAGCGAGTCCGAAATTTCGTCGTTGGCGGAGAGTCTGAAAGAACACAATATTCTGCAACCCATCCTGATCCGTGTGGTCGACGGACGGTACCAGTTGATTTCGGGCGAACGGCGGTTGAGGGCGGCCATTCAAGCCAACTGGCAAACCATCCCGGCGCAAATCCGGCAGGCCGACGATCGGCTGGTGGCGGAACTGGCCATCGTGGAAAACCTGCAGCGAAAAGACTTGAACGCGATTGAGAAAGCGATGTCTTTCCGGCGCTATATCGACGAGCATCATTGTACACAGGAGGATCTGGCGTCCCGGCTGAAAATTGATCGCTCGACTATCGCCAACCTGATGCGATTGCTGGAATTACCGCCGACCGTACAGGACTGTCTGAGCAAATCAACGATTTCCGCCGGCCATGCTCGAGCCCTGTTGCCGCTGGGGGAAGAAAACATCCAGAAGGAGTTTTGCGATCGCATCCAGAAGGAAGGTTGGAGCGTCCGCGAAACGGAACGGTCGGTTGCCGAGCGGATTGCCCAGGAGGATGACGGTTCCACCGTCAAGATAGCCACGGCGGCCAAGCGAACCCGCAACCGCCAGATTGAGTCTATTGAGAAACAGCTCAAGCTGGCTCTGGGAACGCGCGTCCGAATTACCGGAGGTACTCGTGGCAGTGGTTGGATCAAAATCGAGTTTTCAAATCCGGATGAATTTGAACGCCTGAAGTCCCAAATCGCCGGAAATTCGTTCAATCAACGTGTTGCCTGAGCCCAGGAGATGAAGACCGATTGCGGATAACTTCCTGCCTCGGTAGCATACGCTTCTGCGATCGACTCAAGTCGGTCGCCGACCAGCGGATCGAGGCGTGGGTTTTCTCGCATGATTCGTAATTCGGGGTGTAGCGCAGTCTGGCTAGCGCACCTGCTTTGGGAGCAGGGGGTCGTAGGTTCGAATCCTATCACCCCGACTTCTTGATGAAACAGAGTCGATGATTGCGTCGAGTCGAGTGAAGAGAATGGAGTCACCACTTTTTTACGAAGACATCGAGGTTGGACAAACCTGGGTCAGTCCTCGGCGCACCGTTACGGAAGCCGACGTGATTGGTTTCGCCACGATGACCGGTGACTTTAACCCGCTGCATGTGGATTACGACTTCGCGTCCAAGAGCCATTATCGACAACCCGTCGCTCACGGTCTGCTGGGCCTTTCCTGGGTTGCCGGCCTGGGCAGCTACTTTCCAAGTGTCAACACACTGGCGTTTGTGGCCGTACGCAACTGGGAATTCCAGCGCCCTCTGTACTTTGGCGACACAGTCTCGGTTGAAACGACCTGCGTTGCTCGGGAATTGTCCGGAAGACGAACGGGCAAGGTCTCGTGGGACCGAAAACTGGTCAATCAGCGCGCCGAAGTTGTTCAGCAAGGCATTTTTGAAACGCTGGTCGCCTTACGGTCTCCTCTTAACCGTTCCCATCTGTCGACGGCCCGTACGCTGCAGGGCGGCCTGGCGAACGGGAATGCAGACAACGCTCGTCGTGGCAATTCAGACTGAATCAACGGGCTGAATTTACAGGGTGAATTGTCAGGCTGGAATGACGGGCTGAGTCCATTGACGGGCTGAGTCCATTGACGGGCTGAGTCCATTGGCGGAACGGAATAATCTGCCGGCCAGGACGGCGTGGCGACTTGGTTTTCTATCGGTTCGGCCTGCTGTTATTCCGCCCATTGTTACAATCCGCAGAATCGTCAAAGTTGACTCAAGACAAATCACCCCGCATGTCGATGCGATCAATGACGCGTTGCCGGCCCGGTTTCCAGTTGATGGATCGCGGTGCTCGCAAACGGTGTTTCCAGGTCGAATCGAGGATTTGCGATGAGCCAGACACTACCTTACCAATCCGTATTTCGGTGGAAAAAGGGAGTTGCGGCGATGACGGCGGCATTGGCCGCCTTCTGTTTGTTGATTTTTCTGGCGTCGCTTTCCGTTCGTGACATTGAATCGTCAGCGGTCGTGGATGTTTCCTTGTCGGGCAAGCGGGCGGAAGCCTATTTGCAGCGTTTGATTGCTTCTGAGCTGTCCGACAACCAGGTGATGGAATATTTGCAGTCGACGATCCAGCACAGCGGTTCCGTAGTTAACGACGATATTGGTGATCTCAATCTGGACGCGGTGAAGGACGCGTTGGATATTCGAATTGCCAAGCTTGACGGCTCCGATGCCTATCGCGTGAAGGCGAGTTACGTTGGTCGTGGAACCGCTTGCGAACGGTTTCTGGTTGACCAGATCGCGAATGCGATGGCGGAGCGAATGAACACTGGGCATTCTGCTGGCAACACGATCCAGCAAATTAATCAGCAATACTCGCATTTGCATCAGGAAATGGCCAACAATGCATCGGCACGCCAGGTCGAATTATCGTCCGCACTCGACCTGTTGGAAGAACTGAATTCAAGCCTCAGCTCCTTACATGAAGACGTGGAAGGTGTCCTGATGGATCGGCCTGCCAGTGCGTTCGCTGCCGGTCCAGGCAGCTCACTGGATCCGGAAGTTCGGAATCGGCTGACTCAGTCACTCGATGCCCTGCGACTTGGGCTTCAGGGTCTGAACGCAGGAGAATTGAGGCTGGAATACGATCAGCTGAATCAGGCCGTTTCGGAGCTGGGTGATTCGTTGGGTCCGCTGTTGAGTGATGACGCGATTCTTGAGGCCGCGCCGCAGCGAGGTGATTCACCGATGAGAGTGGTTAATGCCTCATTGCGGCAGGGTGGGCCGTTGCACGGCGTCTTGAGCTCCATCGATGAAATCGACATCGATTCGATCCGGTCGCGGGTCTTGCAAACACAGCAGAATCTACGTTCGGATGCCCACCAGCTGCGTAATCAGATTGCATCGCTGAATACGGCTACGAAAGAGTTGTCGGAAAATCGGATCGTTGTTGACGCGATTTTTCCGGTGCGAAGCGGACCGACCGATTCGGGACCAAGCCCGGGGGTGCTACTGTTGTTCGGCGTGCTGGCGATTGCCTTTGGCGCCACGGTCGCCTTCGGCTACAAACCGGAGCTTGATGACGTCGGATACGAATCGGCTGACGATGCGGCAGGCAAACTGAAGCTACCGCTGGTTTCGGCACTTCACGCCGATTCGACGAATGAAATGGACGATACGAAACAGAACAGCGTGGCGAACTCGATTGTTCGTTTCTGCGAAATCGGCTTGACCGGGTTTGTCCTGCTGGCCGTCGTTCTTTGTTTGACCATTCCGGAAATTCGATCGGCATTTGTCGAAAATCCATTTTACGGGCTATCCAGAATCGGGGACCTGTTTTTCGGTCCGTAGCGTCCTTCCAGAGATCATTTTGCTGTTAATTACTGACTGTCGGGAATCAACTTGAATGTACGAAAGACTGTTCAATTTCCAATCGCAACCATTTGCTTCCACTCCCTCCATCGCGAACTATTTTGCGGGCGAGGGCATCCATAGCGCGCTGGCCCAATGCCGGCTGTGCGTTGAACGCGGTTCCGGACCGGCCATCATTACCGGGCCGCCAGGGGCTGGTAAATCGCTGCTGCTGCTGAAGTTGGCGGAACAATTCAAGTCGGAATTCACGGTCGTCAGCATCCTCTGTGCCCGTTTGGGCGAGCGGAAAGATCTGTTGCAGAATATCCTGTTCGAATTGAACAGGGACTACCGCGGGCTAACCGAAGGAGAACTGAGGTTGAGCCTGATTGACTTTTTGAAATCCGATCAGTGCGGTGATAATGGCATGCTCCTGCTGGTGGATGAGGCGCATAGCCTGTCGGTCGACCTGCTTGATGAACTCAGGTTGATTACCAACTTTGTTCGAGATGGCAGGCCGCACGTCTCGCTGGTCATGGCTGGGTCGCCTTCGCTGGAAGATCATCTGATTGAAACGAGGTCCGAGTCGTTCAATCAGCGTGTCGCCGCTCGATGCTACCTGTCCTGTCTGAATCAAAATGAAACGATCGAATACATCCTGACTCAGGTGGAACGCGCGGGCGGGGTGGGTGAAGAATTGTTTACGGCAGAATCGTTGAATGTGATTCATCAGTTCAGCGAAGGCTGCCCTCGCATCATCAACCAGATTTGCGATTATGCTCTACTGGTTGCTTCCAGTTTGGAAGCCGATCGCATTACCGCCGAAATCGCCCGCCAGGCATGGAACGACGTGCAAAGTCTGCCTGGTTCAACTTCGATGGCGGATTTGAACGTCGGGAATGATTCCCTGAGTCCCGATTCGCGAACGGAAACCGACGTGGTTGAGTTTGGTGAGCTGGTCGAAGATTCGTTGTCTCGTCCGACGCCAACCGAGTCTTCGACGATTCATCCCGGCGAATCGCCCATGATTCACGCAGACTCAGATTCAATGGCCATGTCCTGCGATAATGGTTCCACGATGGCAGAACAGGGGGCGACCACCGTCGACCTTGATTTCGCGGAGACTTCCAATGCAAACGAAACGAATCGCTTCGACTATTCAGTGATTTCCCATTCTGAAGAGTCAAACCATGGTGGTGAACACAATAACCCGTTCGACGAGCCATTTGTCGAAGAGGAAGCGGTAGAGAATCATTTTTTTCCGGAGGTTTCTGAACAGAATCTCGCCGCATTGACACTTAAGCCGGAAGACCTTGGCTTTCTCGATGAACTTCCGACAGCCTGGTCGGGTGACCATTCCCCGGCAGCCGCGGCTTGCGATCTTACTCCGCCCAAATCCAATCACCCACCGGCCGTGGCCAAATCGCCGGCGTGCCCGGAAGACCTTCGTTTATCGGAACAGCAGCTGTCAGATCTTGACCGGGTGGAACGGGACGTGCAGCGTCTGCAGGTCGAGTTCGACGGGCGATCTGGAAGCGATTCGGATGCTACTGCGTTCCAGGCAACGGCCGATTGGGGGCCAACCGGCATCGCGTCTCGAGATGATCAACCGTTCGAGGAATTAATGCAGCAGCATCCAGTCGATCGGGCGGAAGTTGATGATACAAGAGATGGTAACGCCACGAACATTCGATCGGAACCGGGAATGACATCACTGGACGAAAACACGCCGATGGTCGATCGCGCAGACGACGATCAGGACATCATGGTCATTCATGGTCCCGAAAGGAATTTCGAGAACGACAATCATCAGCGGTTACCTCACCCGGATCTCAAGAGAACGACGACCACTGGTTCTGCCGAGAGGATGGACTATCAACAGCTGTTTCAGCAACTTCGGCGGGAAGACTGAAGCTTTGCCATACGCGGAATGACAATCCAGATTTGAGTTACTCGCATGAATCCACAGATCGCAGACAAGTATTTTGAAACTCGCCGGCCGCCACAGAAATGCTCCCCCAAGGGAGCCACGGATCTGCCGCCCTCAGCGCCCAGCGCTCCGCGATTCACTACCGTGGCAATCCCTGATCTGAGAAACCAGGATTTCGCCAGTTTGTCCGAAATGGCGATTGCCGTAGATGCTGAACCGGTTACGGCAGCAGGCCAGTCAGACCGGAACAAGGCAGGTGGGCCAGAGGATTTCCCAATTGCCGACAGCCAAGCGGAAGTCAGGGCAGCGATCGGCGGGACGATTTCGAAACATGAAAATTTCTCAGGCCGTGAATGCCAGACGGCTGAACCGGTGTTGACGTCCACGGTTGATCGCTCCTTGCGATCGGATGCCCACGGGGAAGGGATACAGGCCTGGCTGTCACAGATCGAGCCACAGCAGCCGCAAATTGAGGCCATTGTTGATTCCGTCATGGCGAATTATCCGGCTGGCGGTTCGGCGATTGTGCTGTTCGCCGCAACTGAAAACAACCGCCACCTGGATGCGGTCATCGCCGCCACGGCAGTCGCAGCGCAAGTCCGGACGGGTAAAAAGGTACTACTGATTGATTCCGATTTCGACCAGGGCGGTTTGACTTACGCGATGGAATGCGTGGGCCAACCGGGCCTGGCCGATTTGATGGATGACCCCGCCGATTCCCAACGCTGCCTTGCCGATTCAGTTGACAAGGCCGCTTTCGATTTCCTGCCCCTGGGCCGCGTCATGTTGGATACTTCGAATCGAATGCAGAACATGCTAGGACCGGCCCTCGCCCAACTGGGGCAACGCTTCGGCCACATTTTTGTCAACGTTGGGGACGCCCATGGCCCGGCCGCCAGTACATGGTCGCGATATGCCAACGGATCCTACCTGCTGGTCAGCGTGAAGAATTCGAATCAGGCGATTGCGAAATCGGCGGTAACCCATCTGAATTCGTGCGGTGCGCGTCTGCTGGGTTGTATCGCGTCTGACGCCGAGATTTAGGCGGTCTCCTCCGTTGGCAAGTTGCAAGGATGCCGAACGCGATCGACATGACGGTCTCCCCTGAAGGACTTGCGATTGCTTCAAGCACCGAACTCTCAACCACATTTCAGACCGCGAAACGGTTCGCGATGGGTAGCCACGTCGGTCGAGTTGCTGTTTGCAAGCGGCACATGACACGTCGGCCGCAGGCCATTGCACTTTCTCTTGCACCGGCCTGGTTTCAGCCGCTGTTGATGGCTTGGACGAAATACAATTCCTCAAACGCAAAGTCAACCGGTTGCCAGTTGTCGTGAGGGTGTCTAGGTGCGGAATAAATCAGGCGGGTTTCGTAGTGGACCAGTAAAACCGCCACCAGCCGGTAGCCGAAGGTCAACTTGATCGTCCAGCATGCCAGTCGGATGGCTCCGTACTGCCTCGTGTGGATCTGGATATCCCGCATTGATCGACGTGGTTCGCTGCCCCATTATCCTCGTTATTAATTTTGCCGGGCAATACTGCTAGACTGCGGATCGAACGCGAATGAAGACTGACCCGTTGACCATTGAACCGAAACTGGAACAGGATGCCGACATCATCCGCGTAATGGGTGCGCGAACCCACAATCTGCAGAATGTGAGTCTGGATATTCCAGCCGATTCAATCGTGGTGATCACGGGCAGGAGCGGTTCCGGCAAGAGCTCGCTGGCGATCGACACCATCTTTGCCGAAGGGCAACGTCAGTATATCGAGAGTCTTTCACTGTACGCGCGGCAGTTTTTTGATCAGTCGTCACAGATCGAAGTAGACGGCATTGAAGGTCTGCGTCCTACGGTCTGTATCAATCAGAACCGTGGATCAGCAAATCCGCGAAGTACGGTCGGAACGCTTACCGAGATCTACGATTTTTTGAGACTGCTGTTCGCCAAGGTGGGCCAGCAGTATTGCCACCAATGCGGTCAGCCGATGACTCCGCAAACACTGCAGCAGATATGCGACGCGATCAGCCGGCTGGGCGAACGGACGAAGGTCATGATTCTGGCGCCCATGGTCTCCGGCCGCAAAGGCCGACACGAGGAAGTGTTAGAGCAAATCCGCAAGGAACGCCTGGTCCGTGTCAGGATTGATGGAGAGCTGTACGACATCGAAAATCTGCCGGAATTATCCACCCGGCGGAATCATGATATCGACGCAGTCGTAGATCGGATCATCGTAAAGGATGGCCTCCGCAGCCGATTGTACGAATCCGTTCAACTGGCATCGGGGTTGGGTGGTGGTTCGGTGGCAATCAGTTACCAGCGACCCCACGCTGATGAATGGGTTCAGCAACATTTCAGCAGCAGCTCAAGCTGCGGGGCCTGTGGCGTCAGTTATCCCAGGATTGAGCCTCGCTCGTTCAGCTTCAACAGTCCCTACGGCGCCTGTCTGCGATGCGATGGCCTGGGGTATGTCGAATCGTTCGACCTGACGCGTGTGATACCGGACCGTCGATTGTCCATCGATCAAGGCGCGGTCGTCGTCTGGAGTACCCTGTCCCGTAAAGAACAGCAAAAACGTTGGCGTGGCCTGTTGCCGCTGATCGAAAATCTGGGATTTTCGCTGTCTTCGGTGCTGAGTCAATTGGACGAAGCGGAATGGGAGAGGTTCGTTCATAGCGACGACAAGTCGGCTCCCGGCCTGCTGACTCAACTGGAAAAGGAATGGGTTACCGCAATCGACGAGGACTGGCGGGAGGTACTGAAGCCGTTCCGCGATCGTATCGTTTGCCACCCATGCCGTGGATCCCGACTCAACGCATCCGCCGGTTCCGTCAGGGTAGGGGGCCAGTCAATCAATCAGGTGGCCGCGTTGCCGATTACCGATGCCAGTACATTTCTGAACCGCCTGACCCTGGAGGACGCGCAGTGGTCAATCGCGGAACCGATTATCAGCGAAGTTCGAAAGCGATTGGACTATCTGATCAAGACCGGTGTGGATTACCTGACGTTGGATCGACCATCCGATTCATTGAGCGGTGGCGAGTTGCAACGCGTTCGCCTGGCGTCTTCGATTGGCAGCGGGTTGACGGCGGCACTCTATGTTCTGGATGAACCCAGCGTTGGCCTGCATCCCAGCGATGTCGCACGATTAATCGCCGCGCTCTCCGATCTGAAGTACAAAGGAAATTCCCTGATTGTCGTGGAACATGACGAATCGATGATGCGCGCCGCGGATCATTTGATCGACATGGGGCCAGGAGCTGGTGATGCGGGGGGGTGTGTTGTTGCGGCCGGCACCGTTGCCGATATCGAGAATACAGCTCACAGTCCCACGGGCGAATGGCTGTCCGGCCGCCGGTTTATGCAACGGCCCGCCCGCCAGTTGTCACTCGATCACGGTGCGATTCGGATCTTCGCGGCCAGCGGTTTCAATTTGAAAACGATCGATGTGGTTTTTCAGGCCGGGGCTTTGAATTGCGTTACGGGCGTCAGCGGTTCGGGGAAGAGTACGCTTGTCTATCGAACATTGGCCCCGGCAATCAAGGCGAAACTGGGTCGAATGACGATTCCGGCCGAACCCTTTGAACGCATTGAAGGACTGGAGAACGTACAACGATTGGTCGAAGTCGATCAGCGCCCGATCAGTCGGACTCCACGCGGATGTCCGGCAACCAATACCGGCATCATGGACGATATCCGACGTATCTTTGCGGGCACCAGGCTTGCGCGTCAAAAAGGGTTTTCTGCCTCGCGTTTCAGCTTCAATTCAAAAGCAGGACGCTGCCCGGACTGTGAAGGCTATGGATCAAATCGTATCTCCATGAAATTCCTGCCCGATATGGACATTGCCTGTCCAACTTGTGAGGGGTGCCGTTTCAATCGCTCGACGCTACGCGTGACGTTTCGTGACCTGACGATTGCCGATGTGCTGCACTTGAGCGTCGCGGAGGCGCTGTCCGTTTTCGAAGCGTTTTCCGGGTTGCAACAGAAATTGAAGTGCCTGGACGACGTGGGACTGGGGTACCTGCGACTGGGACAGCCCTCCCCTACCCTGTCTGGCGGAGAGGCACAGCGTATCAAGTTGGCCAGCGAATTGTCCGTTTCTTCATCTGCGAACGCGCTGTACCTGCTGGACGAGCCGACGACGGGGCTTCATTTTGACGATATACAGCGGCTGTTAAACGTGTTGAGTTCCCTGGTCGAAAAGGGCAACACGGTCGTTCTTATCGAACACAATCTGGATATGGTCCGCTGCGCCGATTGGATCGTGGATCTGGGACCCGGGGCCGGAGAAAAGGGAGGTCAGGTGGTTGTCGCGGGAACGCCGCAAGAGGTCCAGAATTGCCCGGATTCCTTGACCGGTCAATGCTTGCGACAGTCGGCTGTGGGCGGACCGTCCTGAAAGGAAAGCGAGTCTGATTTCGAGCGTGGTCGTTGTTACGGCAATCTGAGTGTCGCTTCAATGGCCCGCTCCGAAAAGGGCGGCATTGATGAACAGACGCTGAAGCGATGGATACATGGCACGGTAGTTGGGATCGTCGGTAAACGCCACCAGATGACCTCGACCCATGGCTCGGTATACGACAAACGGCGTGTCCGCGATCAATTCCAGGCTGGTTGGCCAGCAAAACCCGCTGGATAACAGATGTTCCTTGTCGACAAAGGTAACCAGAGAACGTCCACCGGTTTCCGTTGTGGGTGACAGGATCGTATTGCCGGTGTAGAAAACATCCAGTTGCGGATTGAATCCAAAAGTGACCCAGTGTTTCTGGAATACATGGGCACGAAGAAAGGCGCCCGGCACACTATCGGGCGAGACCTTTTCTGGTTTCGGTTGGTCGCCTTCTGCCTGATCTGGTTGATTGACGTCGGGCACGGTCCTTTTGACAAGGCGGTTTTTTAACAGCGCGATATCCGGATCGGCGGCCCACCGCGTGGCGCCTCGCAGCGTGATCAGCGTACCCCCACGACGGATCCAGGCGGTCAATTCTTCGGCGCGCTTTTTCGTGAAGCCATATTGATCGGTGTAACGACCATCAGGCAACACAATCGTATTGAATTCGTCCAGATCCACCGAGGCAAAGTCTCGCCCGGTGACTCGCGTTGTCGGGTAATTTAAAACCTGGTCAAACAGATACCATGTGTGTCCCGAGGAATAATTTGTCGGACGGTGAACGACCAACAGAATACGGGGTGGCTTGACCCATTGGATGTCCGGTCCGCCCATGTGGGCGCCGGCATCAACATAGGCCGTATCGGTGGCGACGACATCCAATTCGCCACTTTGTTCCGTCGCTTCCTGAATGCGAAGGTTTAAATCGGCTGGATTGTCGGCTACTTTGGCAATCAAAGTGCCCCGCTCGAATTCTCGGCCGTTGATCGTGAAATTCTCGTCTGCCACATGTATACGGACACCGTTCTGAATCAATTGGCACAGGGCCCCCATGGCGCCATCGCTTCCGGGCATCAGGTAGGCGACGCTTGCCGGAGGCAAATCGGATTGAACAACAGAATCGCGCGGTTGCCAACGGCTGCTCGTGAAATCCATCATTTCAGAACAGGACAGCGTGGCAACGTCGAAAGCCAACGGCATGGACCAGGCGGTCACATCGTAAATCTCATTCGGAAGTCTCAATTGATTGCGTTCCAGTTGTCGACGCAGGAACTTTTCATCCATTTCAATATTCTGATCCAGCAGCGCGGATCAATCTGCCGGCCGGCTGGGCGACGGGAATATGAAAGCTCCCCGCTGGAATCTTGCGAAGCTTCCGATTGCAATTGCTGCAATCGACGCAGTCAACGGAAATGCTATCGTCCAGGGTATATACTTCGATTCCATTCCGCGACAACATGTTGACAAATCTGATCGCCCGTTCAGGTCGCTCCCGAGTGATGAAGTAATCCTTGACGTTGCCATCTTGACCCAGGTCAATGGCGGCCTGGCGGGCCTGATGGAATCCTCGCAACAAATCAATCTGGTTCTCCGCCGCGAATTCCAGCGTCGCCAAGGCACTGATGTAATGATTGCGAACGCCGTCGCGATAGGTCAATTCGGTTTCGTCGTCGCGACGCGTTGTCAGGCCGCGTGCGCCAGCCTGTTCCCACAGGATACCGAGTCCTCCCTGAAGGGATGGCCATTCGCTGCCATAGCCGGGATAGAACGCGTCGAAGATTTCGCGCGTCACGTAACCAAACCCATAACGATCGAACCAGCCGGCCTGATGTTTGCCCAGACGGCTGAGCCGATCTTCCTGGCTGGCGAGCAGATAGGGGTTTTTGGGCTCGGCCGGAGGCGGAAAATAGAATGAGCTGTTTCGACCCATTTCGTGAGCATCTACATAGATGTGAGGTTGCCACCGCAGATAGGATGCGACCTTGGCTCGTGTTTCCCGCTGGCTATGGCGAAACCAGTCGCGGTTCATGTCGAACCAGTAGTGATTGGTCCGGCCACCGGGCCAGCGTTCAACATGTTCGTTGGCGTAGGGATTACTCTGATTGAATCGGCCGCGTGTCTCTCGAAAAACGTTCACAAACCGATCGCGTCCGTCGGGATTCTGTAGGGGGTCAATAATGACCACCAGTTTTTCCAACATGTCCTGCGTCAGCTTTCGTCGATCCGCCAGCAGATGGTAACCGGTCAATAACGCCGCATCACTGGGGGAGATTTCGTTACCGTGCACGCTGTTGGCGAACCAGACGATTGCAGGAATTTGCGCAACCAGCTCTTCGGCTCTGGAGCCACTGCAGCGGCGTGGATCGGAAAGTTCAAGATTGGTGTGCCGGATTTCATCTAATCTGGCAATGTTGTCCGGGGAAGATATCACCAGGTAATTCAATGAACGCCCCTCATAGGATTCGCCGTAGCACACTAACCGCGACCGGTCGGGTGCCGCTTCGGACAATGCGTTCAGATATCTTGTAATCTGATTGTGATTGGAGATTTCATCCCCCCACCGATAGCCCAGCACGGTTTTGCAATCTGGAATGCCCGGGTTTTCCTGTAGTTCAGCGACCGGCAGTAACCACGTATCGTCACGGCGCAGTTCGTCGGGGGTTTGCGCTGGCAGCGGCAGGCAAAAGACCAGCGACAGAACGAAGAAGGTGTGTGGATGCGACATAAAGTCTTGCTTGCGAATCATGAACGAGGTCGATGGAAGCCGACAACCGCATTTTAACCAGGTTGTCGTTTCAACGCGTGACGGAATATGTTCGAAAATGCAATTTCCCGAAACGCCGCTATAATGTTGAACCATTGCAGTGATTGCCATTTCCTGAATGGTTCCTGGCTGACCTATGTTCTACGAGAACCCGACATTGCACAATGTTTACACCGCGATCTTGTTGCTGATCATTTCAAACGTAACTGTCTTTTCCGTTACGCGCGATGGCCCAAACTGAACTCCCGGCACCCCGAGCGAGAAAAATCCGCCATGAATTGAGCAAGCATGGCGACGTGCGGATCGACGAATACTACTGGTTGAACGACCGCGAAAATCCGGAGGTCATTCAATACCTGCGACAGGAGAACGAATACACGAAGAAGCAGTTGGCCGACGTGGAGGAGCTGCAGAACGAGTTGTTCAAGGAAATCGTAGGCCGTATCAAACAGGACGATCAGACGGTGCCCTTCCCGGACCGCGGTTATTCCTACTACGTCCGCTACAACGAAGGGCAGCAGTATCCGGTCTATTGTCGCCGCGCGGATCAAGCGGATGCGCGAGAACAAATCCTGCTGGACGTCAACCAGCTGGCGGAAGGTAAACCATTCTGTCGTGTGGTTGGGGTCGAGGTCAGCGAAGACAACCGACTGCTGGCCTACGCCGTGGACTACGTGGGTCGACGTCAGTTTGCGATCCGGATCAGGAACCTGGAGACGGGCGAACATCTGCCGGACGAAATTCCGATGGTCAACGGTTCCATCGAGTGGGCGAATGACAATGTGACCCTGTTCTACACGCAAAACGACCCACAGACGCTCCGATCGTACCTGATCAAGCGGCACACGTTGGGCACGCCGGCCGAAAAGGATGTGGTCGTCTATGAAGAGAAAGACGAGGAATTCGATTGTCGTATCGCCAAGAGCCGGTCTCGGCAGTTTATCCTGATCATCTGTTCACAGACCTTGAGCACGGAAGTGCGAATGTTGAGCGCGGATGAACCCCACGGTAAATTTGCCGTGTTCTGTCCGCGGCAGGAAAATCATGAGTACAGCGTCAATCATCTGGACGGTCAATTTCTGATCCGATCGAATTTGGATGCGCCCAACTTCCGATTGTTCAGGTGCAGCGATCAGAATCACGCTCAGGATTTCTGGGCGGAACTGATTCCACATCGTGACGATACATTCCTGCAGTCCTGTGTGCCGTTTCGCGATTTCCTGGTCTTGAGTGAACGAAGGAACGCACTGACCCAATTGCGGATCATCTCCACAAACGGCAAACAGGATTACAAACTACCCTTCGATGAACCCGCCCATGTCGTCGTGCCTGCTCCCACGCCTGACCCGGATACAGCCTGGTTGCGGTATCGCTACACCTCGCTGACCACACCGGCCAGTACCTATGAATTCAATATGAATACTCGGGAGAATCGGCTGTTGAAACAGCAGCCGGTGTTGGGTGATTTTGATCGAGACCAGTACCGCACCGAGCGAAAGTGGGCTACCGCCAGAGACGGGACGAAAATACCCGTGTCGATTGTCTATCGCAAGACGACCCCCATCAATTCCACCGCACCCTGCCTGCAGTACGGATACGGTTCCTACGGTTCTTCCATGGATCCCAGTTTCAATGTTTCCCTGTTGTCTCTGCTGGATCGCGGTTTCGTTTATGCGATCGCCCACGTTCGCGGTGGCCAGGAGATGGGGCGGCAATGGTATGAGGATGGAAAACTGCTTAAGAAAAAGAACACCTTCACGGATTTTATCGATGTCGGCAGATTCCTGGTAGACAACGGTTACGCCTCCAACGATCGGCTCTATGCGCAAGGGGGTAGCGCTGGCGGACTATTGATGGGCGCGGTCATCAATCTGGCTCCCGATTTGTACCACGGTGTCATTGCCGACGTGCCTTTTGTCGACGTGATAACCACCATGTTGGATGATACCATTCCTCTGACAACCTTCGAGTATGACGAATGGGGTAATCCGAATGACAAAACGTATTACGATTACATGTTGTCCTATTCGCCTTACGACAACGTGGATTCGAAACCGTATCCCAATCTGTTGGTGACCACCGGCTTACATGATTCGCAGGTGCAGTACTGGGAACCGGCAAAATGGGTGGCCCGGCTGCGCGATCATTGGCAGGGCGATAACTTGCTGCTGATGAAGACGAACATGGATGCCGGACATGGCGGCGCTTCCGGTCGATTCGACCGCTATCGGGATGTCGCCCTGAGGTTTGCCTTCCTGTTGAAACTGGAAGGCCTTGCAAACTGATCCTGTCAGTGCTGTTGCCGATGCCGATCGATCAGCGCCTTGACCCCATCGGGATCCGGAATACCAGTGACGGCGATTTCCAGTCCGCTCTGTCCGGAACTGGAAATGCCGATGCTGCCGACGTCGAATATTCGCTGGAAAAAGGTCTGATCCAGCTGCACGTTACGCACATCGCGATGCCAGACTTCCGTGATCGACTTGGACAGAATTCCTTGGCGCAAGCGGGTGCGGTCGCTGGTGACCGTCAACGTCGTCCCTTTACACTTTAACCACCAGAAACCGAAAACGACCAGCCCCACGCCAACCAGGCTCAGCAGGCAGGTCAGCACAAAGCCGAGCGGATGATTCCTGAACATGGAAGGGTGTTCCTGGTAGTAGACTTCTTCCTCGGAGGCAGATTTCATGAGCGGTTCGGTTTAAGGTGCAGTGAGATACAGTGATTTTCCGCGTCGGAACCGGACGTCCGTATTCCATTGCTGGATTCGTTCCCGGCCATGGAATCTGAGACTATTTTCACCAATATTCTCGATATCGACCCGAGGAATACAAGGCTTCTGGCGAACCGGCAGCCAGCCTGGCACTCGATCGGCAAAGTCGTCTTTCGAGTGTGTCGTCGATCTGGTGTAATGTCAAAAACAGTTTCCTCGCCACAACGACGGCGGTCGACATGCGCAAGATTTACCTGGATTACAACGCAACCACGCCGGTAGCACCGAGTGTTCTGGAATTGATGTTGCCTTACTTTTCCGAGCATTTTGGTAACGCATCCAGCTCTCATGTCGAGGGTCGCGCCGCAGCCGAAGCGATTGAAGACGCGAGGGCCAGAACGGCTGGCATGATCGGCTGCAATCCGGAAGAAATCGTTTTTACAGCGGGTGGTACCGAGGCCAGTAATTTGGCGATCAAGGGAGCCATGTTCGCGCCCGGTCAATTGCCGGGTGGCCACATGGTCATATCGGCTATCGAACATGCGGCCACAACCATGCCTGCCCGATTCCTGGAGCGGCTGGGATATGCTCTGACCATCGTTGGCTGCGACGAGAATGGCGTCGTGGACCCGGAAACTGTCCGCGCAGCGATTCGGGACGATACGGTCCTGGTGAGCATCATGCATGCCAATAACGAAATCGGGACCATTCAGCCTATCCGGGAAATCGCGGAAATCTGTCGCCAGAAAGACGTCCTCTTTCATACAGATGCTTCGCAATCGTGTGGTAAAGTGCCGGTTCAGGTCGATGCTCTGGGCGTCGATCTGTTGACCATGGCGGGCCACAAATTCTATGGACCGAAGGGTGTGGGCGCGTTGTTTGTTCGCCAGGGAGTTTCGCTGGAGCCATTCATGCACGGCGCGACCCACGAGAGAGGACTGCGGGCAGGGACCGAAAATACTCCGGGAATCGTAGGCTTGGGCGCGGCGGCCCGGATGGTGGACCACGCACTGGATGAAAGCTATCAGAAGATGCGTGAGTTGCGAGATCGTCTTTCGGATGGGCTTCGAAACGAAATTGATGCCTTGGTGGTTCATGGCGAAGCGGCGGACCGACTACCCAATACGCTCAGCGTCTCCTTTCCCGGGGTTTCGGGGGTGGAATTGCTGCGCCGGATTCCGGAAATCTGTGCTTCCACCGGCGCCGCCTGCCATAGCGACACCCATAATTCGTCCACGCTGGGTGCCATGGGGGTTGCTGTGGAAACGGTTCGGGGCACGGTCCGGTTGAGCGTGGGTTGGCATACCAACCAGGAAGAAATCGAGCGCGCATCGAACCTTTTAGTCGACGCCTGGGAAAACCTGCATCAACCAACGGCCTGACCGGAACCTGGTCGAAGCTGGGGTTGGTTTCGCCTGGATTAGCCCCACCGTCTTATCATGCGCCACGAACCGCGGTTCGTCGACGAGGCGAATCAGCTAACCCTGTTCATCGCGAAGTTTGGCCAGCACACTGTAATCTTCCAGTGTACTGGTATCGCCCCGGACTTGTTCCTTGCCTTCCGCAATATCCTTGAGCAGGCGTCGCATGATTTTGCCGCTGCGCGTTTTCGGTAATGCATCGGTAAACCGGATTTCCGAAGGTACCGCCAGCGCACCAATTTGATGGCGGACGTGCTGTTTCAACTCCTCCCGCAACTGGGCGTCGGCCGCCCGGTCCTTGACGGTGGCGAAGACAACAATGGCCTGACCCTTGATTTCATCGGGGCGACCAACGGCCGCCGCTTCGGTAACGGCGTCGTGCGATACCATCGCGCTTTCCACTTCAATCGTACTGAGTCGATGTCCTGAGACGTTAATCACGTCGTCAATTCGGCCCATGATCCAGTAGTAGCCGTCTTCGTCGATACGGGCATTGTCTCCCGTCAGGTAATTGCCGGGGAATGTGGCCCAGTACTGTTCGTGGTAACGTTGATCGTCTCCCCAGATGCCACGCAGCATCCCGGGCCAGGGTTCCGCCATGCAGAGCATGCCGCCGTGGCCGGGTTGGACCGGTTGCAGCGCAGCGTCGACGATGACTGGCACCACGCCGGGAAGGGGTTTGGTACAGCTGCCCGGTTTGGTGGGTGTGGCGCCAGGCAAAGGAGACATCATGATGCCGCCGGTTTCCGTCTGCCACCAGGTATCGACAATGGGGCACCTGGACTGACCGATCTTTTCGTGGTACCAGATCCAGGCTTCCGGGTTGATGCCCTCTCCTACCGTACCCAGCAAGCGGAGACTCTTGAGGTCATGTTTATCGACATGTTCGTCGCCCCACTTCATGAAGGCCCGGATGGCGGTGGGTGCGGTATACAGAATGGTGATCCGGTATTTTTCGATAAGTTCCCAGAACCGGTCAGGTGCCGGGTGGTTGGGGGCCCCTTCATACATGAAAACCGTGGCACCATTGGCCATCGGTCCATAAACGACGTAACTGTGACCGGTTATCCAACCGCAGTCCGCAGTACACCAGTAAATGTCATCATCTCGATAGTCAAACACCCATTGGAAGGTTTTCCTGGTCCAGATGTTGTAGCCGGCCGTCGTGTGCCGGATGCCCTTTGGCTTTCCGGTGGATCCACTGGTATACAAAATGAACAGGGTATTTTCGCTATCCAGGGGCACGGCCGGACAATCGTCCGAAACCGAGTCCATCTGTTCGTGCCACCATGAATCTCGCCCATCCATCATCGGGCAATCATTACCAACACGTTTCAACACCACGCACTTCTGAATCGACGGCGATTTCGCCAAAGCCTGGTCGACGGTTTCCTTGAGGGATAGCACCCGGCCGCGACGATAAAGGCCATCAGCGGTCAACTGGATTTTGGCCTGAGCATCGTTGTTTCGGTCGGCAATCGCCTCGGCAGAGAAACCGGCGAATATCACGGAATGCACCGCGCCGATGCGGGCACAGGCCAACATGGCAATCGCCAGTTCCGGTGTCATCGGCATGTAAATCGAAACCACGTCGCCCGTCTCGACCCCCAGACTTTTCAACACATTGGCGAATCGACAGACTTCGCGATGCAATTCGCAATACGTCAGACTTCTTTGATCACCAGGTTCCCCCTCCCAGATAATTGCCGTTCGCTCCCCTTTTCCGGCAGCGATATGAACATCCAGGCAGTTGTACGACAGGTTGGTTCGGCCTCCCACAAACCACGAGCAGACATCGCCGTCACGAGAAAATACCTTCTCAAACGGCTCAAACCAGTGCATTTCCTTCTCGGCGATCTCGCGCCAAAATGATTCCGGGTCATTCCTGGCTCGATCGTACAATTCCTGATATTGAGCCATGGACTGGATGTGCGCACCTTCAGAAAATTTGTCGCTGGGCGGAAACAACCGGTCCTCGCGCATGACATGATCGATTTGGCTACCGGCGGCTTCGGACATGGTCGACTCCCGTCGTGATTCAGGTAACAATTCCAGAACGCGGATTTTATGGAGCGATAATCCGGGTGTCAACGAATTGAGAGGTCCTGAATGAAGGGGCACCAATGGGTGGGAGGCAATTGCCAGTGGTGGATCGGTGTGACGGCTGTGGTGTCTGCTGTTTGCACATGGGCTATCCCGCCTTCATGCTGCCGCGGGAAGAGATCGGTGAAGATCGAATCGATCAGGACCCCGACTGTCAGGCCCTGTTGCAGGCTGGTTGGACGCGACAGGAACTGCAGGACGGTTACGAAGGCGAATCGCATTGGCACCGTCTACCTGCCGACCTGAAACAGCAATGGATCGATTACGTACGAAAATATCGAAGCAATGGCGATCTGGATGGTCCCTGTTTCTGGTTGGATCCGGTAACGCGAAAATGCCGCCACCATGAATTTCGCCCTCGGGTCTGCCGCGATTTTGAAATCGGCAGCCCTGCCTGCCTGCAGTGGCGATCTCACTATCAAAATCAGATCACGAATAGATGAACACTATTTGCAGGTGCTTCCAAAGCTTGAAATCGGTCATCACGCCGTTCGTTCGAGCCGCTGGAAAACGACAGCAAAACAGGCGTAGATTCTCTCTGGCATCGCCCACCGCCAGGGATCGGTTATCTTGACCGATCGCAATGCCTCGCGTACCGAGGATTCTTCGAAGACGCGTCCGACCATCGCCGGATTCAATCCGTGCAGAAAATTACCTTGCTCGATGGCCTTCCGAACCGTCGCTTTCAGGTCGGTTGTGGTCAGCAGATCCGGAAGCGAGATGGAGGAGACGAAGTCGGTTACCAGCAAGCCGGTGCCGTTGGGTCGCAGATGCTCGACCATGATTTCGATATGGCGCCGCCGAATGGTCTGCAATGTTTCGACGAACCGAGGATGGGACTCGCCAATGCACTCGGACGCGTGACATAACAACTGGGACAGCAAACACGTGGAAGCGATCACGTCGTAGGTTCCCAACCGGTCTGGTTCGTATCCCCCCGCCCGATTCAGCAGCGATTCCAAATCGACCGGATCGGCCTGCCGGCGAAACCTGTCAAGTTCAGATTGCACGCCGCCAATATCCAGGCCGCCGATTAACTCGATCGAGCTACCAACGGACAGATTCTGGTTCTCGATACCTCGTACCAGGTCGGGCTGATGAAGGTCGACCAGAGTGATTTTCGAAAACCGTTGGAGCAGTTGATTCAGGTCAATATCTCGGCAGAGTCCCGCGCCAGAATGCAAAGCGATTTTGCCTGGGGATCGGCGAACTTCTGTAAAAAGCCGGTGATGATCTCGCGATGATTGCGATAGTATTCCCAGGGCGAGCCATCGGCGAGAGCATCCAGGTTTTGGCCCGGGCGGCGTGTAAATTCGTAATCCGTCATAATCAGGCAACCGAGCGAAGAAAAAACGCCGATCGGAGGATCGGCGTTGCGTCTTGTTAAATCGACTGAAAATCGTTCGAGGCCGCCTTGGTCCTCAATCGGAACCGCTTCCTGCCTGGAACAGCGGTCCGCTCGATCCGAGGCCACCCTTCAAATCATCCGGAGCCGTTCGTGCCGCGGCTTCCTTTTCATCTGCTTTTTGCGCAGCGGCTTCCTGTTCCTCGCTCCATTCAAGGCGACGTCGTGAAAGCCCGATTTTTCGTTCTTCCGTATCGACGCGAAGAACCTTGACCTCCAATTCGTCACCAACTTTGACGAGGTCTTCAGGATTGTCGACTTTATCATCGGACAGTTCCGAGATATGTAGCAGGCCTTCCAGTCCGTCTTCCAGGCCGACGAACACACCGAAGTTGGTAATCTTGGTGACCTTGCCTTTGATTACCTGACCAGGCTGGTAACGACCGGGGATATCAGTGGACCAGGGATCGTCATTCATTTGCTTCAGCCCGAGCGCGATTCGACGTCGATCGGTGTCGACTGCCAGGATCTTGCATTCGAGTTCCTGGCCTTTTTCCAGCACCTCGTTGGGATGACTGATCTTTCTGGTCCACGACATATCGGAAACGTGCAGCAGACCATCGATACCTTCTTCCAGTTCGATGAACGCACCGTAATTGGTCAGATTGCGAACGCGGCCCTTGACCATCTTGTCCGACCGGGTACTTTGCCTCGACCTTGTCCCAGGGGTTGTCCTGCGTCTGCTTCATCCCCAGCGACATCTGTTCGCCCGATTTGTCGATGCCCAGCACGGCAACATCGATCTCATCGCCGATGTTGACCAGTTCGTTTGGATGATTCACGCGACTTGACCCACGACATTTCACTGATATGAACCAGGCCTTCAATGCCGGGTTCCAGTTTGACGAATGCACCGTAGTTCATCACGTTGACGACTTCGCCAGTGATGAACGGTGCCGATCGGATATTTCTCTTCGACGTTGTCCCATGGGTTGGGCAGCAACTGCTTCATGCCCAGCGCGATTTTGACTTTTTCGCGGTCGATATTGAGGACCATGACTTCGAGTTCCTCGTCCATGGAAACCATTCTCGGACGGGTGGGTGATCCGCGTGTGCGACATGTCGGTGATGTGCAGCAAACCGTCGATGCCGCCGAGATCGACAAACGCCCCGAAGTCGGCGATGTTCTTGACGACCCCTTTGCGGACCTGCCCGACTTCCAGTTCGCTCATCAGCTTCTGCTGGGCGTAACTTCGTTCTTTTTCAATCAGACGAACGGCGGCTGACAACAATGTTGCGTCGCTGTTCGTCAATCTTCAGCACTTCACACTGAACGACGCGACCAATGTAGTCGCCAATGTCGCCTGGTCGTCGAATGTCGACCTGGCTGGCCGGCAGAAAGACCTGAACTCCGATATCGACCAGCAATCCACCCTTGATTTTTCGAGTGCAGGTTCCGGTGACGATGTCGTTTTCCTGTGACTTTCGAGATCACATCCATCCAGTGGATGATGTGGTCCGCTTTCCGTTTGCTGACGGCAATCAGGCCATGCGGGTCATCGGCCCGCCCCGATTCGTCTTCCAGGTCCTCGATCAGGACCTTGATTTCCTGGCCAACCTCCGGTTGAGATTCGTGCCCTTCCCATTCATTCCGCGGAATACTGCCTTCGCTCTTGAAGCCGACGTCAACGACAACGAAATCGTCGTCCACGCGGACGATTTTTCCCTTGATGATCTCGTTGAGTTCAAACTTGTTCTCATCGACCTCGGATTCGGGGAAAATGATATCGCCCAGATCCTCATCGCCGCTGAAAATATCTTCCAGCTGTTGTGAAATGTCGTCGTCTTCTAACGTTCTGATAAGGTTTCGGTTGACCATGAAAAACTCTTTCGACGCCGGGAACCCGCCGCGTCAGTCGGGGCTGCTTCACGAGCGCAGTCTCGCAAAGGCATTGGGAAAAATGACCGCTCCCGCAATGGGCTGGCGGCACACCAGATACAATCTGGCGAATATATCACTTCTGCTGAACGGAAACAACGCTTTTGCAAGGTTTTTACGGCAAATTGGGCACTCGATCCCTTGCGGGGTCACCGTCGCCATCCGAACCTCTCCGGCCGTGTGGTTGTCCAGTCTTTCCATTGGCGGTCCGAACCATACGGGTGATTGAAATACAGATTGCCTGAATCGGCTTTGCCGGTGACAATTTTGCAAAGGTCGCACTCCGCGGTGCGACGGACTACCGACCTCAAGCCATGGCGCTTCTTCGGCTGCTGCCGTGCTTGAGAAGACTTTTAGAAAGGAGGTGTGTCTTGAATTATTTCTGTACTAGCCGAGGTGGTTCTGCCTGATCGGTTTCGGCGGATGCCTGATGGCAACCACCGCAAGTACGGGAAGTACAGTCCCGACTTTTGAGCCCACCGTAGACCCGTTCTACGGTGGGTTTTTTGATCAACCGTCAGAATCTCCGGTGGTTCTTTTCCGGCAGTTCCCAGTAAGGCCTGACAACAGGGAGGCAAATGGACGGGATTTGATTGACGCTTCGGCTCACAAACCTGAGGCCAGCATGCAATTGGCAACACGGCGCACGTGGCGGTTTTAAGCTGAGTTATTGGCAGTTGACGTCGCAGCAATTCACGATTTCAGAACACTTGGCTGAATTTCAAGCCCCTTCTGAAACCCGTCTGAATTTGGCCGGTTGACGACGATTCTGGCTGGGGGTGATTCCCCAGACAACGCATGCTGCGCAGCCCGTTTTTTTCGCTCTGTTTGCAAGCGTTTCTTGGATTGTCGTGAATAATTGTCTTTAACGATTAAACTTATCGTACCGAATGTGACGATTCTTCCTGTGTGAGCGAACTGAGTACTGATTTTACGGTGATATGTGCCGGCTTGGTTCGCGAGTCGATGTGGAGAGAATTGGACGGAGGTCAATGATGCGTCGAATCATCTGTGCCATGGTGTTGGCAGTTGCACTGAGCGCCAACGTAGGATGCATACTGCCGATTTACGACGCCGATCCGGCGGTTCGTGCCCGCCAGTTGATCTTTGCGGCCGAAGACCTGCGGGCCCTGCGAGCGACGTGGCATCGCTTCTGGTTCACGGATCAACCGGATCACCAGAAGCCACTTCGCACCCATGGGGGCATCATTTAGCCCCTGAGTGCAATTCGCATGGACGTGTAGCGTGCACCGCACTTATTTTCCCGATCGAGGGGAACGAAAAGAAGCTACAGCCAACCATACACTCAATAGCGAAAATTCAGGTTGCATTTGAAGGCGCCGAGTTCTACTCACGGCGTCTTTTTTTATCGATGTCGGTCGAAAGGCCCGCCGGGGCAATTGGACATCTGGTTGTGGTCACTACAATAACGCTCCGCTCATCCGGCGGAACTGGAACATTCACAGGAAGAAGCCGTCGGCGGGGGCAGACCCACGAGGGCAAAGCTTGGAAAGATCAACTGAACTCTCATGAAAGTACTTTCTGGCATTCAGCCAACGGGTCGGCCGCACTGGGGTAATTATTTTGGTGCGATTCGGCAGTACATTCAGCTGCAGAATGAAGAACAGGCCTACTATTTTGTTGCTAATCTTCACGCACTGACAACGATTCGCGACCGGGAGACACTCCAACGCAATTCGCTGGACACGGCGTTGGATATGTTGGCTCTAGGTCTCGATCCTGACAAGGCGGTCCTGTTTATCCAGTCCGATGTACCGCAGGTATCCGAATTATGCTGGATCCTGATGTCGGGAACATCCATGGGATTGCTGGAACGGTGTGTTTCGTTCAAGGAGAAACGGGAACGCGGCATCGCGGCCAGCACGGGGCTGTTCACTTACCCGGTTTTGCAAGCAGCAGATATCCTGGCTTACGGATCGGATACCGTGCCCGTCGGTGCCGACCAGACACAGCACATCGAAGTGACCCGCGACATTGCCAAAGCTTTCAACTCGGCCTTCAACGATGAGGTTTTCGTGCTCCCCCAAGCCAAGGTGCTCGACGACAGTGCCAAGGTTCCGGGCACCGACGGCGAAAAAATGTCGAAGAGTTACGGTAACCATATCGAGATATTTGAACCGGTAAAACAGATGAAAAAGAAGGTGATGCGAATCGCCACCGATTCGCGTCCCTTGGAGCAGCCGAAAGATCCGGAAACGGACCATTTGTATCAACTGTATTCACTTTTTGTTTCCGAAGACGAAAAACAGGCCATGGCCAAGGTGTACCGCGCGGGCGGATTTGGCTACGGAGACGTCAAGAAAGCGCTGGCCGAGGCGGCCGAGTCCTATTATTCCGAAGCGCGTGAACGCCGCGAGGAACTGGCATCGCATCCGGACCGCGTTCGGCAGATTCTGAACGATGGTGCGGCGACGGCTCGGGCAAAAGCCAGCGAAATTTTGCTACGTGCTCAGCGAGCTTGCGGACTAAAATAGCGGCATGAAAGTCTTTGGAATTGGAACCGACATCGTCGAATGTTCGCGCATTGCAGACATGATCGAAAAGCACGATGTGCTGTTCATCGATCGAGTCTATACGCCGTTGGAAATCGACTATTGTTCCCAACGCAAGTCGTTCATACAGCATTATGCTGGACGCTGGGCTGCCAAAGAGGCCATCTTGAAGGCTTTGGGAACAGGCTGGGCCAAGGGCGTGTCCTGGACTGATATTGAGATTCACAATGAAGTCGGTGGACAGCCGCGAGTTCGCCTGGCGGGCGGCGCCAGAGAAATCTGTGAAGAGAAAGGGATCATTGAGATCCTGATCAGTATTTCGCATTGCCAGGCCTATGCCACGGCCTATGCCACGGCGTTAACCGAATAATCCCTACCTTCCAAACCAGCTGAACCGGCGCACGGATCAGTCAAACATCGGCCTGACCAGCTCGATTGACGTGGCGTTGATGCCAGTTAGTGTGAAGTCTGTGGCTTTCGATGCCACCTATGGATGACTTCCCCCTCTTCTCCCCGATCGGCTGGAGTTAAAAAATGACCCTCTGCTTGAAATCTTCTCTGTTCATCGCCTTGGCCTTCTGCTGTCTGCCCGCGGAAATGGGCTTCAGCCAGTGCTGCAAAAAACGTAACTTCGAAACGCCGATGATTCCGGTCTGGGATCAGATTGGCATGATGAATCCGTACCAGAGATCGTACGGACCCCCCGTTTGGGAAATGATCGGATCGATGAATCCGTACCAGCGAATTTCGCTACCGCCAGTCGGGCCCTGCGTTGGTTGCCAACGCCCGGGTTTTGACGTTCAGCCGATACCTGCGACTCAGCCGGCACCCGAACGGGTTCCGATTTCCGACGAAGCCCTGACACCGACGCCGTTGCCGAGTGACGTGGAAGGGGCTTCAACGTCCGCCGGGCAAGAAGCTATGACTCTGGCCGAAATGGCTGAGCAGAAACGTCGAGCACGAGCGGCGGCCGCGGACAGAAAATAGAAGCGGCAGCCTCCGAACGGGTTCGATTTTCCAGTTCGCTGCCGGGCAGTCTCCGCCTTCAGCGACCTGCGAACTCGCTACCTCGATCGCCGGGTAGTGAGACCGAACCCGATCGGCCAGTCTCTTAGCAAATTATGGAATCGCGATGTCGTTCTTGCCCGGCACTGAATCGACGGTAATCCGATCGATCGGTCGCGACTGATTCAAACGGTCGGGCGACAGATGAAATGGCTAGAGACATTTGTTACAATCGCTCAAAACCTGCGAAACCGAGCGAGGAACGATATGAAGTCGGACAAGTGCATCGTGGCGATTTGCCTTGCGATAGGGCTGTGCAATGGGTGGAATACTTCTGCGATAGGCGTGGCTCAAGACACGCTTACCGAACCGGACGTTGCCGGCTTGAGATCGGTTGTCAGTTCGTCTATCTCTCCTGACGGAAAGTGGATCGCCTATGGTTTGTCTGTTCCTCGTGATTTGAGGAATGACGAGAATGGGGCCGCTTTTGTTCAGCTGCACGTGGTCGATAGCGAAGGGAAAAGTCGTCCATTCGTGGGGGGCGAAGTCAATGTATCTGGTATCCAGTGGGCACCGGATGGCAAGGGCATTTCCTACCTGGCCAAGCGCGGTGATGATGAACATACGTCGGTCTATCTGATTCCACTCGACGGCGGAGAGTCCCGCAAACTCGTCGATTTTGAAACGGCCATTTCCGACTACGTATGGAGCGGCGACGGGAACCGGGTCGCATTTCTGGCCAAGGAAAAAGAGGATCCCGACAGGGACAGTGAAAAGGAAAAGGGTTTTGATGCGGAGATCTATGAAGAGCAGACCAGGGCGACTCGAATTTATGTGGTTGATGGCGACGTCGAGACTGATGATGAACCGGTCCAGTTAAAGACGGAGGGCAGCGCTTCCGAGATTTCGTTCAATCCTGATGGAAGCCGTTTGGCGGCCGCATTGGCCCCCACCGCCTTGATCGATGACTACTACATGTACCGTCGCATTCGCGTTATTGATTCCGAAACGGGTGCCGACGTGGCGAAGATCGCCAATGCTGGAAAGCTGGGGCACGTGGCCTGGAGTCCGGATGGGCAGTTTATTGCGCTTTGTTCCGGCGAGGACATCCATGATCCTTCTGCGGGTCGCTTGATGGTCGTTGCCGCTGCCGGCGGAACGCCGAAGGATATTCTTCCGGACTACCCGCCCAACATCACGGATTTTGTCTGGCTGGATGATAATCGCATCGCGTTTTTGGCCGAGGACAGTTGCGGACGAGCCGTGGGTGAAGTGGCGCGAGATGGCAGCGGCTTGAAGTTCTACTCGGAGACGGACAAAACCCCTGTCTTGCAGGCCATGTCATCTTCTTCGGACCAATCGACTTTCGCTTTTCATGGGTCCACGGATCAACATCCCGGCGAAGTCTACCGGTACGAGAACGGCGAGTTGACCAGACTGACCAACCACAACCCGCAGTTGCGTGAGAAAAAACTGGGTAAACAGGAGGTGATCAGCTGGCAATCCCGAGACGGTAAACGAATCGACGGCGTATTGCTGTACCCGGTCGACTATCAATCGGGCCAGCGATATCCACTGATCATCATGGTCCACGGCGGACCGGAAGCAAGTGTGGCCAATGGTTGGAATACCCGCTATGCCGATCCAGGCCAGGTGGCCGCGGGTCGAGGGTTTTTCGTGTTTTATCCGAATTACCGAGGCAGTACGGGACGCGGAGTCGCGTTTGCCAAGGATCATCAATCAGATTATGGCGGCAAGGAATTCAACGATGTGATCGATGGCCTGGACTACCTGATCGAACGCGGGCTGGTCGACAAGGCCCGGGTTGGCATTACGGGTGGATCCTACGGCGGCTTCGCTACGGCGTGGTGTTGTACCTTTCACAGCGATCGCTTTGCCGCAGGAGTCATGTTCGTTGGCATCAGCAATCAGATTTCCAAGTCGGGCACGACCGATATTCCCGAAGAAATGTATCTGGTTCATGCCCGGAAGAGGATCTGGGACGATTGGCAGTTTTTTCTTGAGCGAAGTCCGGTCTATCATGTGCAGAAATGTCAGACGCCTTTGCTAATCCTGCACGGCAAGAATGATACCCGCGTGCATCCATCCCAATCAATGGAGTTGTATCGCAATTTGAAGATCCTGGAGAAACCGGTGCGGCTGGTTTTGTATCCGGGTGAAGGGCACGGTAACCGAAAGGCCGCTGCTCGCTACGATTACAATTTGAGGATGATGCGGTGGATGCAGCATTATCTTCAGAACGGCGGTAACGAGATGCCTCCGCACCAGCTGGACTACGGTCTGGACGAGGAAACGGCGGACCCGGATTCGTACGACAAAGGCGATGAACAATAATGCCCGTCACCGTTGTATTGCTGGCATGGAATGCTCAATGGAGGCTGACAAGCAGGAACGACCGCCGCGGCTATGGAACCAGCGACGCCGAATCGCCTCCGGCGGCGGAAGCGGAATCGAGGTCCTGATCGGAAGAAAAAGTGGCGTTCCGATCGAAACCTTCGGCCGGCACAATATCGATTTCCGTATGCAGCTCGCTCTGCCGAGTTTCGATGTTGTGGTGTCGCGCCAATTCCAGAACCGCGAGGAAAATCCCGATCATGGCCGACTTGTGCATGCCGGGTACGAACAGAGATGTAAACGAGACGTGCCCTTCTTGCACGAGTTGTCGATGAATCTGCTGCATGTAGACCTGAATCGGAGTTTCATCGTAGACAATACTCGCTTCCGGCTTCGGCAGACTGTCGCGCAGAACTCGACCGAACGCGCTGACCAGGTCCCATAGCTCGACGTCTTTGATTGGCTGTTCCGCGTAGTCGACACGTTTGGGTGGCGCGTCGTCTGCCATGCGGCGATAGCGATGCTGCCACCGCAGTCCTCTTGCCTCCAGTTCGGAAGCGGCATCCTTAAAACGCTTATACAGCAGCAGTCTCTGGACCAGGTCCTCGCGCGGATCCGTGCTGAAGTCCTCTTCGTCCAGGTCGGTCCGCGGCAACACGGCCCGCGATTTCATCTCGGTCAACAGGCTGGCCACATCCACGAACTCACCAACCAGGTCGATATCGATTTCCTTCAACACATCCAGGTACTGCAGGTACTGCTGTGCAATCAGACCGATGGAGATGTCCGAGAGGTCCAACTCGTGACGCCGAACCAGAAACAGCAGCAGATCGATCGGGCCTCGAAACAGATCGGTATCGACGCGAAACGTCATTGAAATTCCAGCTGAAAAAAAATGTTCAAGAAACGATTATGACCGGAGTTGCCATCGGATCAAACACCAGTAAGGGACGACTGAACGAGGACAACCGAAGCGGCAGATTTCGATCGGATGTTCACTGGCAATGGGTCATGAATTGCTCCTTGCGAACCGGAAGGTGCAGTGCCGATGCAGGGGCTGCGAACCGGCAGTGTGACGGCAGGCTATCCGGCGGTGACGTGGTTGGTTTTCGTTTTCGTTTCGCCAGGTTTCATGTCGCGCGCCAAATCCGGTTTGATTATGGCGTCCTTCGATGGAACTTTGAACGTCGAGGCTCCGCGAAACGCGATTCGAAACGACGCCTTGTTTTGTGGCCAGGTTCCGCGTGTGTACCAAAGTCCGTGAATCGATCTGCTTCGAACGTCGGTGAGCGATCGTATAACGCCTTAGTGCAAAGAAGATTTGCGCAGGCCGCTTCGCTGGCAATCATGCCTGGCCCGAATGCGTGTTTTCAAGACGTTCCCGAGTGGTCACTTGACTGCTTCAAGACCGATGCGCGAATCGCTGCAAGATCAGGCAAGGCCCGATTATATTAGTTGTCTTTTAAATTTTGGCTGACATTAAAAAGCTGTGAAAAAAGTACGGTTTCCTCAACTGTTACTGTTTGACATTTCCCGATATTCACCTGTAGACCCAAACATCTGTTTACGAGTTGCAAATTCGTTCTGCGGAAAGCCGCTAACGCACCAACGAGGAGACGTTGTCGAAAATGCAGCAGGAAAGTGTAGAGATAAAGGACTTGAATCAACTAAGACATTTTGTCTCTCACACGTTATGCCAGAGAAACGATTTCGAGGAGGGAGTATTCCAGGTCACTGAGGAGTTGTTGACAAAATGCGGAAAAACGTGTGGTTTGTTTTTCTGTCTTCACGGACCACGAAGTGTCAAACTCACAGCTGTCTGGGAATCTGAGAAAAACTCGATTCTGTTCTATGGATCGACGGGCGAGAGATTCCACAAAACTCATCTGGCTAATTCACTTGAACTGGCCGGTTGCAACTGAATTTATAATTTTCATTATGATAAAATAATCGCTACCAGGAGGATTTACGGATGCTGGTTCTTTCCAGGAGGGAAGGCGAAAAAATAAGTTTAGGCGGTGAAATTGTGTTGACGATTGTGAGAGCCTCTGGTGATCGCGTTAGATTGGGAATCGAAGCACCTCCAGAAATGTTGATCTTGAGGGAGGAGCTGGATCCCGACAAAACCAATCGAACCAACCGGAAAAAAAAGCCGGCCGCATGAATGGGGCCTCGTGATCCGGATCACCGATCGAAATGGAAACGCAGCGGCAACTGGTACGATTACCAGTTGCCGTTTTTGTTTGGCAACGCTGTAAGTGGGCGACACCCGGGGGGCGATCCGTGCCCGTTGGCGGGCCGACTGTCCGGCAGGTCTTCAAAAGAGCACGCTTTCCAGCAGCCAAAAGGGCGCCGGTAGTAAAAAAACGTGATTTTCAATCAGGCTGAACGCGCCATGCCATGAGACGTATCGCGTCAGGGACAGGATAACCGCAAACATGGCCGAAATGGGTGCGGCCAACATCACGATCGGCCATCGTATCCACCAGTAGCCCGCTGACTCTTTCTGGGCCCCCCGGCGATAAGCCAGAGCGATGACCATGCGGGAGGGTATCGCAAACAACATGAATACCACGCTCAAGATCCAGAGCAATTCTGCTGGGATGGGTTCGATCTTCAACAGGAAAAGTGGTAACGCGAAAAGCAGCGTCAGTAGCAGCGCCGAAACGTGCGCAATGGGGGCACGTTGAAAAATTCGCGTAACCCGTCGAACATCCAGAAAACTGGCCAACGTCTGATGCCTGGAGTAATGGGCCTGGATGAATGGCAGCAGTGAAAATATGGGGATGGCAAACAGGATCCCGAATATCCCGGCAGACATGGCGACCGGACCTTGCAGTTTGGTTGCGCCCACCAGCAGGAGCGTCGGAATGACCAACCACAACAACGTGCCGATCAATCCGATCAGGCCGAGCCGAAAGTAGTGCCACAATCGAAGGCTGGATATGAAATTCCACAGCTCGTCACGGATCGTGCTGTACAGCTTTCCACGGCGCAGTTTTTTCCAGACGATCGCGGGTACAAACCAGTCAGCCGGTGGTCTGGCGTTACCGATGTCATGGCTCAGATGGGGCGATATCCAATTCAGGAGAAAGGAGAGCCCGGGCTGGAGAAAACGCGAACCGAGCGCTTTTCGAAGGCCCCAGAGACCGAATGAGATGGGTGCTATCAATGGCCAGAAGAAGTACCGAAAACGGCCGCCACTGATCCACGCCGTGGTGATATGGATCGTCACCAGTACCATCAGAACCGTGTATACGATCTGCAAGAACTGTGTCTGTTGGCTCGCGGGGTCGATCAGAAATGACTCGTACCAGAATGCATTGGAAAAGACGCGGATCGGAATCAACATCAACCAGGTACCCATCAAAACCCCGCCGATGCGGGATGCCTTCTCCAGTCCGACGAATGAATCCGTCCACCGGCCACCCCGGCCTATTCGTCCAGATACTTCCAATAGATAACCGAGGCTCAGAAGCTGGATGACCGGAATGTTGGCCATGACGGATGTGCAGAATACGATGCTGACAAATCCGAACAGCTTCGCCATTAACCATCCGATGCCGTCGCATGCGCGAAAGACCCAGCTGCGGTGGGGCACCGGGTGCGACGTTGCCACAGTGTCTGCCAGAATCTCATTCGCCGACTCGGCTGGAGCTGCCATGCCCGCAGGGTAATCTCTGCTGGTTTGGTAGGTGACCATGCCCATGCGGTATTCTGGCTTTTCTCGTGGAAAGTTGGTTTTCGATTCAAAAAAGGCCGTTTTTTGCGGGATTTCGAAAACCGGAAATCGGTAAACGCAGTACGGTACTACAGGTGAAACCGGTTTGGAGTACGGAAAGTTTCAATGAATTCCCGGGTTGTCGACGATTTGCGATTCAGGTGAAAGGGAGCCGAGTTTGTGTCTGTGGCCAATTGGAAGAAAGATCTGCTTCTGATTTTCGTCGGAGCCTTCCTGCTGGGGGCTATCCTGGCTTTTCCGACTGCGACGGGCGGCATCCACGTCAGCGAGCGATTGCCGATACAACCCCATCTGAAACGGGACATAGAAAGCGCTGCGGTCCGTCTGGATGCTTTGGTTGCCGATGACACGGATTATTCGGCATTGAATTGCGTTGGCCGTGCAGACGCTTTGAAAATTGCCCGACGATTGGCATTGGCATTGACCGGTACGCTGCCGTCGGTGGAGGAATTGCGGCGTTTCGAACGTGTCCATGCGGAGGATCGCGTCGATTGGTACGTAACCTATCTGTTGAATGATCATCGTAGCAGCGAATACCTGGCAGAACGTCTGGCGCGGGTGACCGTGGGAGTGGAAGAGGGACCATTTCTCATTTACCGTCGGCGACGATTTGTCTCATGGTTGGCTGAACAGATCCACGACAATCGACCATACGACCATTTGGTGCATGAAATTCTGACGGGTAGCGGACTTTGGACCGATTCTCCTGCGGTAAATTTCTATACGTACAATATCGTTGGCGATGACGAAGCGAATCAGAGACCGGATCCGATCCGCATGGCGGCGCGCACGTCACGGGCGTTTCTGGGAATGCGAATTGACTGCCTGCAATGCCACGATGACTTTCTGGGGACCATGAATCTAGGTTCGCCAGCCGACCCTGTGGCAGGAAACCAGCGACACTTTCATGCGCTGGCCTCGTTCTTTTCGCAGGTAGAAAATTCACTGATCGGCATTGCGGATGATTTGGAATCGGAGACCTACCGCTATCAGCTACTGGATGCCGACGAAATTGAGCCAATCTTGCCGGAAGTTCCGTTTAACCAGGAATTGGATGATGCCAGCCAGCCAAATCTGCGGGTGCGATTTGCCAACTGGACCACCGATCCGGACAACCGTCCTTTTGCGCGTGCCATCGTGAATCGCATGTGGGCCATCATGTTTGGGCGGGGAATGATTCAACCGGTGGATGACATCCCCCTTGCCGGCCCGTTCCCGCCCCAACTTGAGTGGCTGGCGGATGACTTCGTCGATCATGGTTTTAACCTACACAGGCTGATCCGACTGATTGCCATGACGGCGTTATTTCAACGCGAGAGTGGAACGCTGTCACAATCTTCCGCTTCGGAGCTCCAGGCAGGGGAGAGTTATCCGTTGACACGTTTACGACCAGAGCAGGTTGCTGGTGCGATCATTCAATCGACGTCGTTACGGACGATCAACTCAACTTCTCACGTCGTATCTCGACTAATCAAGTTCGGGCAGCAGAATGATTTTGTGAAACGATACGGAGATCCGGGCGAGGAGGAGTTTCGAACGCGATCCGAGACAATTACCCAGCGACTTTTACTGCTGAACGGTGAAATGGTGAGGGAGCGATTGGAAGACGGTCTGTATTCGCCTTCGCGAATTGCCGCGTTGTCTCCATCCCCCGAGAAAGCGGTAGAAATTGTTTATCTGGCGGTGCTGACGCGACGGCCAACGCCGGAAGAGGCCCGGCATTTCGTCGCCAAACTGGAATCGTTCGACGAATCCAGTCGGCAGGACATCATTTCGGATCTTTACTGGACGTTGATCAACAGCGTGGAATTCGCATGGAATCACTGATGAAGAACGACAGCAATGTGGTCCACTGTGCCGGTGCCGCGCATTTTCAACGACGGACTCTGTTGAAACTGGGTGCCGCGGCCGGCTTGAACCTGCTCACCCCTTTGGCTGCGGCCTTGGCGCAGGGAATCGAGGGCAAATCTCGACGATCGAACAAGGCCTTGATCGTGTTATGGCTGGAAGGTGCCCCCAGTCAGCTGGAGACGTTTGATCCGCATCCCGGCACGGAGATCGCGGCCGGAAGCCGGGCTCGTAAGACCAACGTCGGGAATGTGATGATTGGCGATGGCTTTGAACAACTGGCGGAACAAATGGACTCCGTTTCACTGGTCCGAGCCGTTACCAGTCGAGAAGGGGACCACGCGCGAGCGATCTACAATATCAAGACTGGATTTCGACCCGATCCCACGCTCGTCCATCCGGCGATTGGCAGCGTGATCTGTCATCAGACCGTGACTCACGATGCTGGACACGTCGATATTCCTCGTCACATTTCGATTCTGGCCGGGCAGGCCCCGGGGCGAGGCGGCTATCTGGGGGACCGCTTCGATGCCTTCAAAGTCGGCGATCCCCGAGATCCGATTCCGGATGTCAGAGCCGTGGTGGACGAAAAACGGCAGATGCAGCGTATTGCCGATCTGCAGGTGGTCGATCAGGTTTTTCGTCAGCAACACCGAAATAACGGTACATTCGCCCAGCATCTGCAACAGCATAACCTGGACGCCGCGTTGAAGATGATGTCCTCACAGCAGTTGCAGGCGTTTGATGTATCGAACGCGTCCAGGGACCTGCTGGCTGAATATGGTGACACGCCCTTTGGCCGAGGTTGCCTGGCCGCGATTCGGTTGATTCAAGCGGGAGTTCGATGCGTAGAAGTCACGCTGGGGGGTTGGGACACGCACATCAATAATCATGAATTGCAGGCGGGCAGAATCGCCATTCTTGATCCGGCCTTCGCGGCACTGATTCGCGACTTGAAGCGAAGAGACATGCTCGATTCGACGATGGTCTTGTGTGGCGGCGAATTTGGCCGCACGCCATTCCTGAATGCGGTTGGGGGACGGGATCATTGGCCTCACGGTTTTTCCGTTGCATTGGCAGGAGGCGGCATCCAGGGAGGGCGGGTGGTTGGCGAGACGAATCCGATGCCCAAACGGGGAGCCCCCGGTAATTTGGCGGATTTGAAAGACCCTCATGCAGTCGAAGACATTCACGCAACCATTTTGAAAGCGATGAATATCGACCTGCACCAGGAACTGGATACACCGATCGGACGACCAATGAAAATTAATGAAGGTCGACCCATCGATCGGTTACTGGACGTTTGATTTCGGACTTCGCGTGCCGTGTTCACCGGCTGGAATCGGTGCTGGATTGCGGTCCTCATCGATTCGAGGTGCCCGTTCCCAGATAATATCGAAACGTCCCTTGGAATCGGCGGCCGCCCGCGCCATGGCCTGCGTGTTGTACCGCATGACGATGTTCCCCTGCTGATCCACCGCAATCACTCCTCCATCACCAGGCTGCAGGCGATTTTCTATTGCGTCGGCGACACTCTGCTGGAGCGAACGGTGAGCGTACCGCATCTGCGCCGCAATGTCGTAGGCGATTGCATGTCGAATGTATTCTTCACCGTGGCCGGTACAGGAAACGGCGCAGGTTGCGTTGTCGGCGTAGGTTCCGGCGCCAATGATCGGACTATCGCCAACCCGTCCGAACTGTTTATTGGGTGTACCGCCAGTGGATGTCCCGGCCGCCAGATTGCCGTGAGAATCAAGTGCAACACAGCCAACCGTCCCGTAGTGGCGGACGGCGGGGCTGATACTTCCCGTGTTTGGCTCGCCACTTGGTTGTGGTTCACCCACCTTCTCGGATTTGTACTTCTGAAATTGCTGCCGGCGATGGTCGGTGTCAAAGTAGCTCGGCTCAACCAGGTCGACCTGCATTTTCAAAGCAAAATCTTCCGCACCCGTTCCAGCCAAGCAGCACATGGGGTGTCTTCTGCATGACCAGGCGGGCCAGCGTGATCGGATTCTTCACGCGGGTTGTCCCGGCGACCGCTCCGCAAGCCAGATTCCGGCCATCCATGATGGAAGCATCCAGTTCGTGACCACCGGTTGAATTGTAGACCGAACCGACACCTGCGTTGAACTGCGGATCATCCTCCAGCAACCGGATAACTTCTTCGACCGCTTGCAGCGATGTCCCTCCCGACTTCAAGATGCCGGTACCAGCTTGTAGAGCAGAACGCAACGACTCCCGCCGCGCCCTCACGGATTGGTCTGTCTGAACGGCCGGATATCGGCCCGCGCCACCATGAATGGCAATCGCGAAGGTTGGTTTACCGTTGGCGCTGCCGTCTGCCGGGGTGGTTGAATCCGGACTCTGTGCAATAAGCCAGCCTGCGTGAAACACCGAAATGAAACAGAAACAGACCGCCAAAATTGTGGATTCCCAAGCATTCATTTGATTTTACTTTTTGCAAAGGCAAACAGTGACTTGTTGGTACGAACATAGATTTTTCCATCGGCGATGGCAGGCGAGGCGGTGGTATCTTCTTCCAGGTCGTATTCGGAAATCAACCTGAACTCCCGTCCTTCGCCCAGAACCAGGGCGGTTCCATCGCGACCAACAAGGTAGATTCGCCCATCCGCGACGACGGGAGTGCTGCGATGTTTGTCTCTCAGGATGCGTTCTTCATAGAGCATCGTTCCTGTTTCGGCATCCACGCAGACGAAAACGCCATTTTCGCGGGCTAGATAGACCAGCTTGTTGGAAATCACCGGCGTGGCCACGTCTGGCGTACCTCGATCCAGCTTCCATTTTATCCAGTGGCTGTCGAGCGAAACGGATCCGGACAGGTCGGGCGAAATCCCGATCACGGGGCCGCTCTTGGCCGATGGCACAACGATCAGGTCTTCGTTGCAGACAGGCGAAGATACGAAACGCAGAAACGGATTGTAACCTGATTTGGGATTTAATCCGATCACCCTCCAAAGCTCCTGCCCGTCTTCCAGACGGTGACCCGTCGTGGCATCCGCACCGTGCACGATCAGAAATTGCCGGTCAGCGTTTCGAAACAAGAGAGGACTGGTGTAAGCATGTTTGTTTTCAACCGTGGCTGCGGTTTCGCGGACATGGACCCAGCGCTGCGAACCGTCGCTGGCATCCAGGGCCACGATCTTTCCGATGCTGCTTGATTTGTCTCGCATGTCGCCATGAATCAGTTGCAGATACAGCATGCCGCGATCGAGCAGAGGAGTCGAAGTCATTCCAAATTGAATATTGAACCGTCCATATTCCTCTTGCAAATCCTTCTTCCACACCAGATCGCCCGCGTGCGTGAAACAGTGCAACAGACCATCGGTCTTCATCACCCAGACATGGGAAGCGTCCGCGACGGGTGACGGACTGGCCGAATTGGCATTGTCCATCCGAATCCGTTGATTCTTGCCTGCCAGATCACGTTGCCACAACAGATTGCCGTCGGTGTTGATGCACAGCAGCGCTACTTTGGAACCGTCCACAGACGACAGAAAGATCCGGTCGCCCCAGACAACGGGACTCGCTCCTCCCGGCCCTGGCAATTCCAGGCTCCAAATCAGCGTCTCTTCGATCAATGCCTCCGGAAGTCCGGTAGCAGGGCTAAGACTGTCCCAGCTGCCGCCACGCCATTGAGGCCAGTTTTCGTCGGCAGGTAACATCGCGGCCATCAAGACGATCCATGACGCCATCAGCATCCCATTCATCTGACTTTCCGAACAGTTGGCAAGTTGCGGATAAATTCTCGATATTCGCAACCAGTTTAACAGATTGTGGGCACCGTAACGCTTATCCGACAGCTCTGGGAATCGGAAAATTGCGGTCAACAAGCATGAAATTTGCTGATTGAAAGCTTATAGTTGATATATGAAGCGCTCGATCCCTTCCATTCCGCAGCTGTATCGAAACTTTCGACGCTGGGCGGATATCGTCGCCGTGCTGAGCCGCTACGGTCTGGCGGACTGGCTGAGTCGATTCAATATTGAACTGATCAAGGACTGGTTGAAGGCCGCGGAAGGCGAAATTATCGCGGACCAGCCGCATTCCGTACGCATCCGACTGGCATTAACCGAACTGGGACCGACCTTCATCAAGTTCGGCCAGATGCTCAGTACGCGGCCCGATATCATTGGGGCCGAGATTGCCGACGAATTGTCGAAATTGCAGGCGGATACGCCGGCCGATGATTTTGCTGATGTCAAACAGATCATCGAAGAACAGTTGGGCTTTCCGCTGACGGATATTTTTTGCGAGTTCAGTGAAAAGCCAATAGCTTCAGCGTCTATTGGTCAGGTTCACAGCGCCCGTTTGCAAGACGACGTGCTGGCCAACAGGAACGCGTCCGAGAATTTCAGTCGGGATGTGGTGGTGAAGGTTCGCCACGTTGATATCGAATCCAAAATCGAAACCGATCTGGATATTCTGTATGGATTGGCGCAATTGGCTGAACGCCTGGACGATTTCAAGCCGTATCAGCCGACAGCGGTGGTGGCCGATTTGTCCCGAATGATGCGCAACGAGCTGGTTTTCGATCGTGAGTGTCGCAACCTGATGCAATTTCGTTCGATCTTCAAGAAAAATCACCACGTGCGAATACCGGAGCCGATTCCCAGCCTTTCATCGGAGAAAATGATCACGATGGAGAGGTTGGACGGAATCAAGCTGCGGGATGCGCGGGCCCGGGTTGGTACTGACCTGCAGGATGTTGACTTGAACAAGTTTGCGCGGTCAGGAGCTGACATTTACCTGGAGATGATCTTCAAACATGGCTTCTATCACGCGGATCCGCATCCAGGCAACATTATTCTGATGCCCGACGGCTCCATCGGACTGATCAATTTCGGCCTGGTCGGGAGAATCAGCGAACAGATCCGGGAAGACTTTGAGGCCATGCTGGTTTCGATCGTTAATCGCGATGTCAGCATGTTGACGGCCCTGATCAAGCGGGTGGGCGATTGCCCGATTGATCTGAACGACAGTGCCTTGTCCATCAATGTGGCCGACTTTGTGGGTCAGTACGCTACGATGGTGCTGTCGCAATTTGATATGAGCGGCGCATTACGTGACTTTGTGGAAATCGTCCGTCGATTTCGTATCAAGTTGCCCTCGGAAGCCAGCTTGTTGATCAAGACGCTGATCACGTTGGAGGGGACGGCCCGGCTGGTGGATCCCAAATTCAGTCTGATGGAAATCATGCGACCCTATCAGCGAATGTTGATGTTGAAGCGGTTCTCGCCCGGTCGCCAGATGAGGAAGGCCCAGCGATTCTATATCCAGCTGGAACAACTGGCCGAGAACCTGCCGGCACGCATTTCCTCGATTCTGGAGCAGGTTCAGACTGGCCGTTTCGATGTGCACCTGGATCATCGACGTCTGGGACCAACCGTCAATCGCCTGGTGATGGGGCTGATGACCAGCGCATTGTTCCTGGGATCGGCATTGATGCTCAGTTACAAAGTCTCGCCTCTGTTGTTTCCGGCTCCCGGAATATTGGGCATTCAGGATATGTCTTTGCTGGGACTGGTGGGCGCGTTGGCCAGTATTCTGATGGGGCTGCGGTTATCGTGGGCAATTCGAAAGTCCGGTAATCTGGATAAACCGGATTGAGAGGCCACGATTCAAGAGAGGCTAGTGGGTGCCCGTTTCGTGGCGGGTGTGCCTTATGGAATCAACGTCCGTTTCCGTCGCGGCGCGGCCAGCGACGATTTCTGCGATGGTCGATTCGACCTTTTCGCACAATTGGTCAAGTTGACTCAAGGCGTCGTCCTGCCTTTGCAGCAACTGCTCAACGAGCTGAGTATGCTGCTGATCATTGAGTTGAAACATGCCGAGCTCGTGAACTTGAAAACTGGCGTACGCTGGACAGAAGATGGGCAGCTGGGGACAACCCTGCGCGAGCTCCATTGCTGATCGCTGGATCCCGGGACGGCTGCTTTCGGGTGTGCTACCCTTGAAGCATCGGAATTTTCAAACCGGGCGAGTTGCCGTTCGGCGGAAGTCACGATGAAACGAATTGGCGAAGATATGCGGATTAGCGTCGCCTTGCCCAAAAAAACGACGCGAATTCACCTTAATGGCTCTGGACACTTCAGGAAAAAGTCAAGTAAAATTGCGGATTCAGTAAATCTGGTAGCTAATCGAATTCCGCCGGCAGAACGATGATGGGCTATCCAATGTTCGTGCGAGGTGGGCAGCCAGAATTACGGGAATATCAGACTGGGAATAGCAGTCTGTCAGGCTGGTTCATGTGACATTGCTTGACGCATGGGCGATTCCACTGGTAATGGGCCGGATCCGAAATGAGTTTCTGGAACAATTTGCCAGTACGATGGATGGCTGGCGACTTGCGACGTCGGCCCGGCTATCAGTCAACGGTCAACTCAGCTTGAAACGTCCACTAACGTATGGGAAAGATCTTGATCATGGAGATTGATTTTATGGGGAGAACGGCAAAGCAATGGTAAAGTTACTGGTACGTGACAAGGAGTCGATTCAGGAGGCAGTCAGAAGATTCAGAAAACTTGTCGAGCGAAGCGGCATCAAGAAAGAGATGCGTCGCCGCGAGTTCTACGAAAAGCCAAGCGAGACAAAGCGGCGTGCTCGTTTGCGTGCCGAGCGGAGATCTAAACGAGCGCGGTTGCTGAAAACTCGTTAATCGGAGCCGGTTCGAGTTTCGCCCTGACGGACTCGTACCAATGCCCGCCGACCCTGTGAAGGACGCGGCGAATTTCCATCCGCGATTCTTTCTGACCGAATCGCCCATCGGGTCGAATGGGCCGTAGGGATGTTGGCTATTCGTACACGTTAGCGGTACTGTATTGGGACACAATGACGGGCCGCTGTTTGTATTTTGGTGCCCGTGGCGGCAAGGATTTGACCGCTGGAGCTTCTACCGTTCTTTTGACATTTTCGCTGTCACTCGGTGCCTTCGCGCTCCAGGGCGTTGTTCGCTGACAGCTCTTGAGGAAATGTTCGAACAGGATGGCCATTTGTGGTCCGGTCAACAAACCGCATTGTTGAACCAACTCCCGGATGGATGGCGAGGATTTCTGCTGCTCCTGAAAAAGCTGTTCTGCATCCGCCCGGTCGAGATAATCAGAATTGATGGCAATTTCAATGAAAGATTTTTCGGAGTCCAGTTCCTGTTGGTCAAGAACTTCGGATACCTGCCTGATCGTCATCATGTTTTTCCTGATCGCCACCGCTGCGGGTGACACCAGCGATTCCTGTTGGATCTTGACCAGTCCGCAGAACTGTTCCGGCGAGATGATCTTGTGTTCAACGAGGTAGATTCCGAATTTCAGGCTCATGAATTGCCCTTCCTGGATTTTCGTGATTCCGGCACTCAATGGGCGGCCGCAAACAGGTATGTGGCCCCAGATCTGTACTCTTTAATCTTCGTCTTTGCATCGGTCCCGCCTTGGCCAAACAAGTCGAAGCGGAAATTGAAGAATCTCAGGAGTCTTCACCACAACCGACCTAATAAAACCAGATCTCCGAGGCCCTAGCCGGCCGGGGTCGACCGTGGGTCAGGTCATGGCCGTTGGCCGCCGGGACTGGGTTCACCGCAGCTGGATTCCGGTTTTGTCAGCTTTGCCTTAAGTGCGTCAAAACGGAATTATGTTGGTCGAAAACAGGCGGTAGCCCAAGCGTGCCGGAAATACGCCGGTTCGCCGTTGACCGGTAACCTAGAGTTCTGGAGGCGTCCGGTAATCTCGGACCGATACGATCTCAACGAATGCAGGATTCGAGCGAGAAAAGGAAGGCGATGAGCAGCGAACCAAAACGAAAACAGAACTTTATCGATTCCGGTGTCCAGGGCGGGCTGATTCGAAGGATTTTTGTCCACTGGTTGGCCTTTTTCCTGGTTACCGTATTGACCGTCATGACGTTGAAGACATTGCTTGGAGAGCCTTCTTTGACGTTAGCCGAACGATTTCAGGACGAAATGGGAGACTTTACTGTCCTCTTGATAATTTTTCTGGCGGTTTTTCCAGCCTTCATGCTGGATACGATTCGATTCAGCAATCGCTTTGTTGGTCCCATCACCCGGCTTCGCCGACATTTGAATGAACTAAGCCAGAACGGTGAGACCAGCGACATCAGTTTTCGAAACAACGACTTCTGGCAGGCTGTCGCCAGCGAATTTAATGAAGTCAATGGTCACGTTCGGTCCCAGCAGAAGGAAATCGAATCGCTCAAGAGGAAGCTGGCTTCGGTAGGTGAAACTGCCACGGTCTGAATTCCATTACCATTCGGCAAAAGACTCGAGGGTTTTTCTTGCTGGTGAGTTGAGTACCCGCCAGGACCACCAAACTGATTTGAATCGGAGAAGTAATGTTCAGCTTGATGCGTCGGCAACGGCAAGCCCGGCATGGCGTGGCGACGGTCGAATTGGCGGTCTGCCTTCCGGTGCTGGCGTTGCTGGTCTTCGGTACGCTTTCCGCCACCTCCATGATTTTTCTGCGTCAGGCGGTGGTTCAATCGGCGTATGAAACTGTCAAATCCGCCGTCAGATCCCGAGGTAGCGTAGCGGAAGGTTTGGAAGTTGGACGACAGGTACTTGAGTTCCGCAACATCACGGCTTCCTCGGTCGTGTTCGAACCGGCCAACGTCGATGACCAGGTCAAGGGAACCCCCATTACCGTCACGGTACGGGCCGAGGCGGATCCGAGTCGTTTTTTCTCGTTTGGACCTTTTGCCGGTCAGTCCGTTGAAGTATCGGTCACCATGTTGAAGGAATGACGGCCAAACCGCAGCATTTACAAAATCGGTTGAACATGACCTGCAACGGAAAATTAGCTTTGGAAGATTAGCCCTATGAAATGCGATTATCTGAAATTCAAGCGTCACGTTGGCGATCGGAAGGGCGCCATGCTGGTCCTGATTGCCCTGGTGATGATCATCTTCATCATCGCCGCCGCTTTCAGCGTGGACGTCGCCTACATGCACATGGTGCGAGCCGAATTAAGAACCGCCACCGATGCCGCTGCTCGTGCCGGAGCGGAAACACTATCCAGAACCCAGGACACGGATGCCGCAGTCGCCGCCGCGATACAGATAGCGGAACAGAATATTGTCGCTGGCGACGGCCTGACATTGACGCCTGACCTGGTAACGATCGGCGGCATGCAATCTAACGGCAATGGTGGATTCGACTTCGTTGCGGGGCTGGAACCACTGACATCCGTTTACGTTTTTGGCCGTCGGGATGCTGGAGCACCGGATGGTCCCGTGGGACTGTTCTTTGGAGGCATTCTGGGTGTGGATCATTTTAATCCGGTTCAGGATGCGTCGGCTTCGTCTACGGTACGGGACATCGCCCTGGTGCTGGACCGATCCGGATCGATGAGTACTCGATCGGGAGGCGGCACGCGCTTGACGGCCTTGATCGATGCCGTCAACGTCTTTCTGAGCGAGATTGATCAATCCAGTCCCAATTCACACGTTTCGTTGACGACCTACGCCACCTCGTCGACACGCGATATTGCGTTGACCCCCGATTTCGAGCAGATACGTAGTGAAGTAAACCGTCTCCGGCCTAATGGTTGGACGAATATTCACCAGGCGCTTCGCGACGGAAGCGATTCGCTGATTCAGGATCCTAGGCGGCGTCGGTACGCGGAACGGACCATCATTCTGATGACCGATGGCAATTTCAACGTCGGTGGGACACCCATTCCTTCCGCCAATCTCGCCGCGGGGCGAAATCACGCCATCCACACGATTACTTTCAGCTCCGGCGCGAATCAGAACATCATGCGTCAGGTGGCAGACATTGGTGGCGGCCTTCACATCCATGCCGATGGTGCGGGAGACCTGGCGGAAGCTTTCCGCGAGATTGCTCGAACCCTTTCCGTCGTTTTGATCGAGTAAATGCGAATCAACATGAACAAGCGAATGAACCACAAACGTACCGGGGCAACGGCTGTCGAATTGGCGATGACGCTCTCCGTGCTGTTCTTGATCCTGTTCGGCGCGTATGAGCTGGGCCGAGCCAACATGATCATGCACACGACTGAAGCGGCCGCCTACGAAGGGGCTCGCGTGGGAATCGTGCCCGGGGCCACCGCCGATCAGGTGAAGGAGGCTGTCCGCAGCGTGCTCTCCACCATCGCGGTACGCGAGGCCCGGATCGAAACGGACCCCGTTAATCTGGCCAATGAAACGGAATCGGTTGGCGTAACCGTGGAAGTCAGCCTGGTCGATAATTCCATACTGGTACCCAAGTTCATGGCAATGCAACCGTTTTCGCGGACCTGTCGCATGACTCGGGAGAGCTTCTGAATCACCCCTGAAACGGGTTTGGATCTCTTCGAACTAGCTGATGGAGCTCAAGCGAGACATCAACGAGGCCGACTTCTGTTCTACTCGGTCCGATTTTCCAATCACGACGACCCCTTCAGGGCTGATCGTGAAACCTCTCCGCCGGTCCAATTCGAGATCAAAACCGATTTCGACGCCAGACGGTATCTGAACGTCCTTATCAATAATCGCGCGGCGAATGCGGGCATGTCGACCGACATTGACTCGATCAAACAGGATCGAATCCTCGACTTTGGAATAGCTGTTGATTCGGACCTCGTGCCCCAGGACGCTGCGAATCACCTTGCCTCCGGAAACAATACTGCCGGCACATATGACGCTGTCCAACGCGGTTCCCGTTCGCGGTTGGTCCTCTTCGTCACTGCCAAAGACAAACTTGGGGGGCGGGAAATTGTTGGAGATGGTACGAATGGGCCAATGACGATCGTAGACGTTAAGCATGGGATCGACGTGAGTCAAATCCATGTTGGCTGCGTAGTAAGCATCTATCGTCCCGACATCCCTCCAGTAGGCCTGGGATTTTCTGTTCTCGTCGTCAAACGGAAAGGCGTAGACGCGGCCGGTGTCGATTATTGTGGGGATGATGTTCTTGCCAAAATCATGCTCACTGTTGGAGTCGTTGGCGTCACGCATCAGATGTTCGAACAGGAACGCCGACGTAAACACGTAAATCCCCATACTTGCCAGACAGAGCTGAGGATTGTTGGGCATGGGTTGCGGATGTTCCGGTTTTTCGGCAAATCCCGTAATCCGCTGCTCACTGTCCACGCTCATCACGCCAAAGGACCTGGCCTGATCTCGCGTTACCGGCAGGGCCGCTACCGTCAGGCTGGCGCCGCTCGTCTGATGAAACTCAATCATCCGACGGTAGTTCATCTTGTAGATATGATCGCCCGAGAGAATCAGGACGTACTGCGGCCGTTCTTTTTCAAGCGAGTAGATATTCTGGTAGACGGCGTCCGCGGTGCCCTGATACCAATGTTCGTCGATGCGTTGCTGCGGCGGCACCATGTCGATAAATTCCCCCAAATCGCCACAGAAGAAGCGGCGCCAACCGTTGTTGATGTGCCGATCCAGGCTCATCGCCTTATACTGCGTCAACAGCAGAATTCTGCGAACGTCGCTATTGAGGCAATTCGAAAGCGTGAAGTCGACGATCCGGTATCCTCCACCAAACGGCACGGCCGGCTTGGCCCGGTCGCGGGTTAAAGGTTCCAGACGCGATCCTCTTCCACCGGCCAGTACGATGGCCATCACATTATCCATTTTGGTACCTCGTTCCAATAAAGGGCCAAGGGATCTTTCGTCGGATCCTCTGGAACGACGACGGCTCCTATCGCCCGCTATCCATTTCTCGGGTCAACCCTAAGATTCTATCGGTTCTGGCAAGTCCTCCCCATCCGAATCAAATGCACAAATTGATCCGACAAGACATCATGCCTGATTCCGTAATTCGCATCAGTGCGATTATTCCTGCCCACAATGAAGAAAAACTGATTTTCAATACACTGGAGCAGCTCCGAAACGCCTTGGAACAAGTGAATGCGGAATATCAGATCATCGTGGTCGACGATGATTCGGACGATCAGACCGCGAACTTGGCGAACGCTGCGGGTGCTGAGGTGATCCATGTCAAACTAAGGAACATTGGTGCCGTGCGTAACGCCGGCGCCCAATCCGCGATTTTTGAGTATCTGGTTTTCATTGACGCCGATACTCTGGTTCCCGCGGCCACGTTGCAAGCCACGATAGAAGCCTTTCAACAAGGTGCTGTGGGCGGGGGTGCCATGGTCCAGCTGATCAACGACGGTCGCGTAATTCCCTGGCACAAACGTTGGATTTTCCCGTTTATCGCCACGGTCTGGCTGCAGCGGGGCGGCTGGGCGGCCGGGTGTTACATGTTTTGTACTGCCGAAGCATTCCGGAAATTTGGTGGATTTCCCGAGGAGTATTTCGCCGCCGAAGAGTACTTCTTCAGCCGTAGCCTGAAACAGTTGGGGCCGTTCACGATATTGCCATCGCCGGTGCATACTTCGGCCCGCAAGTTGCACGAATATTCGCTCTGGCAGCTGGTTCGGTTCATGACCCGCCCGTTTTTCAGCTGGCGGGGGCCTTTAAAGTCGCGTCAAGGGCTCGAATTATTGTACGAAAGCCGACGAAAATGAAGAATTATATCGAGGACGTTAAATCCGTTATTAGCGAGACAGTTGGTATTTACCACACATTCTTCGTGGTTTGTTGAATGCCAACGGTTTGTTGATACAATAGGAAAGGTCGTGTGCGTTCTCGCCACCCCCTTTTTGACGCGGGAATCACGACGACTCTACTTTGTCTACGCAACCTGGAGATGCCGATTGTGCCTGAGGAACCTCAACAGGTCCAACGACTTGCCATTGCAACCATTCCGCGTCAGGAAATCGGGATCTCTTGGATCTTGGTGGTCACGTTCCTGGTACTTGTCGTTTCCCAATTCCTTGCCTCCCAATCTCATGGCGATGAACTGGTGCTGGATGAATCGCTGACGGAGCTTCAGACCGTGGGCGATTTATTCGTGTCGGCCTGCAGCGCCCCCATCGCGACGGACCAGGCTGGCTGTTTCGATGCGGAAGGTGAAATCTCGGCTGGTCAGCTTTACGCGTTCTTCAAGAAGCAGGGTCTGGATTCGGTTCATGAAATCAGGCTTTCGCTGGATATTGATCCTCGTGCTACCCGCCTGGATTACGAGCTGAATGCGATTGAGTTCATTATCGATGATTCAAAATATAGCATTGGTAACAATTCGATCCTGCTGCCGGCGTATGAGGCCTCCGACATGAAACCGGAAGCACAGATCGCAATCAAACTCGATTATGACTTCATGCAGAAGTTCAACGAGAACAGCAAGCAAAAGGTGAAATTGGACTACCTGGTCAATGGGCAGAAGCAGGGAGGATCGCCGGTGAAAGTGGCCGCGTTTGCGGAGACATCCAACTTTTCCATGTCGCGGATGTTCTTCGTGACGGCGTTCGCGGGATTCTGGCTTGTCGTTTTCATCGTGTTGTTTCGTACAACGACGCCCAAGTCGACCAATCGTCCGACCAACGCGGCCTCGCCAGCCTGAATCGAAAACCGCCTCGAGGCCCCCCGGGGCTTCACGCGGTGGTGTCAGGTTTGGCGTTTTGATGGCGCTGGCGGAAAGCCTCGTACATCACGATTGTCGCCGCCATCGCTACGTTCAGACTGTCCGTCTTGCCCCGCATTGGAACGGTCATGTCCGTGATTTCTTCATCAGACCATTCGCCGCCTAATCCATGAGCTTCGCTGCCAAAGACGATTGCGGCCGAACGCGTCAGATCGACATTGAAATATTCACTGCCGCGGTCAACTCGTGTGGCGAAGATGCCAAAGCCGAACTTTTGGAGGAATTTTCGGACAGCGGAGTTGCTCGCACAAACGGTCGGAATCGAGAATACCGCACCCAGACTGGATCGGATGGCATTGGGATGAAAGGGATCGGTGATGGGATTGGCCAGCAAGATGGCATCGACCCCGGCGGCGTCAGCCGATCGATAAACGGCCCCGATGTTTCCAGGTTTCTCAATCGAATCCAGGACCAATACCAGGGCATTTTTGGGCGGCGGCGGAAGGCGTTCCAGATCGGTGGCAGGCCGTCGGGCGGTCGCCACGATGCCGTCTGTCCGATCGCCATACGTCAGCTTGCGAAACAGCTGGGGAGGCAGTGCGTAATGCCGGACTGTCGGTGAGCCATCGACCTGACGGACCAGTTCCCTGGCCGCAGTTGAAGCCAATTCATCGCAGAGGAAAAAGTCCTTGAAAGACACGTCGCAGTCGCGAGCCCGACAAATTTCCTTCGCTCCAAAGATGATGATCCGACCCTGCTGACGGCGGCCCCTGCTTTCGTGCAGTCGAATCGCCTTCTTCAGGTTGGCATTTTGTTCACTCGTGATTCGCTGCATGACTACCCCGAATACCCCCGCCCGTTCGCACTGCCCTCAAGCCCCCAAAAGTTCGAGACACCATTTCCGGCCGCGACGGACGCCAGTCGCCAGCAAAGCTCATCAGTGGTTCAGCCGATTGGCACACTTTACGAACCGATCGTTGCGCCAACGACTGGAATCCTTGCACAAAATTTCAAACTGGTTGGCGTTCGGCCCGTCTGGTCTCGGCCGGTGGACAATCTCAGAATCGACGAAGTGATCGGTCATGTAAAGTCCCCACAGTCAATCCGGTTTCGACAGAGACTCATTTCGACAATCCGATCATTGATGCCAGCGATAGAAATATCCGCAATTCAAACCGCGCCCGTCGGTTGAAAATAAATCCAGGCGACCAGATTCCGACCTCCCAGTGTGGGCCGTTCCCAGGCAGGACTCGGCGAGCGCGAGCAGGTCGTTTCCATCAAACCCCGCCGTATGGCCAGTAATCAGAACCGCCGAACAACGGTCCACCGTCAAACGCCCAAGCATGTCGAATAAACTGGCAATATCGCGGGTAAACTTCCATGTCATCCGCTTCATGCCGTGACCGACTGCCGGTGGATCCGCAACGATGATGTCGTAAAAGTTGCCGCGTTTGATCTCTCGTTGGACGAACCTGATCGCATCATCATTAATCCAGCGAATCGGAGATCCCTGCAGCTGGGAAATCTCCGCGTTGCTTCGAGCCCAGTTAACGACGTTTTTGGCCGAATCCACATGCACCACATGGGCACCTTGCCGAGCTAACGCCAACGTCGTCCCGCCTGTGTAGGCGAAAAGATTCAGTGCTTTCAAGCCCCGAATGTCGAATGGCAAGTTGGCGAACCACTCCCAGTTCTCCGCCTGTTCGCAAAACACACCCAGTTGTCCGGTGGGCGTCAGTTTCAACGAGAATGTGCCGGCGGCTGGATGAGAAATCATCCATTTCTCTCGCAACCATTGGGTACGATTCCAGCCGTTGCCGTGCCGCCAGTAGACCAGTCGCTCCGATGTACTGGTCGTGTTCAGCCGATTTCTTGATCGTACGCGATCAGCAGCAGGGCAGGGGCGGAGAACCTCCGTGCCGGCAAATTTCTCCAGCTTGTATCCGTTTCCAAAATCGACGAGCTGATACTGGTCTTGGCTGAACAAGGGAGTTTAAACGTTGAAGTGACGATGGTCAGAAAAATGATACGAACGGGCTTGGCGGACTTTGCGGGGACTGCCGGAGATGATCATTCTATTTCAATTTGCCAAGGCCGGTATCCTGAACGTTGTGCAATTGAATTGCGTCAGAGCCAGATCCAAAGTCGCGGGATGCTCTGCTGCAGCATGGCCGCGCCCTGTCGCGATACGAGCGTCTTGCGCAAAACCAGGCATTGCAGATGGTGATGACCATACAGGCAATTCAAGCCGCTGTCGCTGACGGGGCAGCCTTCCAGGTCAAGAACCTGACATTCCGCCAGGTCATCGACCATTGCCAGTTCCGCATCGCCTAATGGTTGGCTTCGCAAATCGATGATTTTTCGACCGGCAAGTTTCGGATCGTATTTCTGCCAATTCTGTTGCCGGGCGAAGAATAACACGGCATTCCAGCAGGGAGACAGCACTCCCAGTCCCGCGGCTGGATCGCGAGCCAGCAATCTGGTCCGATTGACGGTGGCGAACAGTAGGACCAGCAGGAATCCACAGACAACCGAGAGCAGCATGCCAGGAAACGAGGTCATCAGGACGCCAAGTGCGATCATCAGGGTCAGAAAAACCGCGCTCAGGACAACGAACGCGTAGCCGATGGACCGCAAGGTAGAGGGGTTTTCTGTCAAGTCCGACAGCCAGAGCTGCAAACCGGTTAACTTGAAGGCTGTTTTCTGTCCACCGAACTGACGAATTGCCTTGCGACGGGGATCCTCAAAGCCACAAAGATTGCAAATTGCTTCTTCGTCGAAGACGCCACCGCACGATGGACACCGTTCCGAACTGCCCGGCCGTCCAAAGTTGGCAATGTTCGATGGTACCGAATCGAACTCCTGATCCATGACACCCTGTTGGATGGGCATCTCGGTCAGTTCGCTTGCCGCTTCAACCGATTGGCTGCCTGATTGGGCCACTCCCAGCGATGAGGGATCACCGTCGTTGCCCAATTCAGCATCCGATTGGCTGGGTACACGAGTTGTCGACGAGCATTTTGGACAACGGACGAGCTTTCCGACGTGACGATCCGCTACCCTTAATATCTGGTTACAACGTTGATACTTTCGGTTCGATGGATCGAAGTTGGCGATCTCTGTACAACGGAAGCGGATTGCCATGCATGCTCAATTCAAAGGCGGCTCGAATGACGGAATCGAATTTCCGCCAGATAGCTGTCCACCAGGCCTTGCTTGCCTTGCCCGCGGCAACCCAAGACGCACTGGCCTGCGGTTGCTAACGACTCTTCACCGCGAAGGCGACACCCGGCTTATTCCAAATTCTAAAATGCAAGATACTTCACAGCAACTTGCTCTTCGGGTTCGCATGGGCGGAATCCTTCGATCGCGTTCGCAACATGAAACCACCCTATGCCGTCGATCATTCGCTTACTGCCCGAAAATGGAAAAAGCACTGCGATCACGCGTGCTTTTTCATCCAGTGCTTCATTCCGCGAAGGTCAGGGGCAACATCGCATGACGGCTACGTGGTTATTCCTGATCGACGGACTCGCCGGAGGCCAGCGTGGCCTCGACAATCTGGGCCTCAAAAGGAACCGAAGTAAATCGTTGATCGGGATCGTCCGTCTCGATCGTAATCCGGGAACTGATTTGACCGAGATCGGATGTGTCCAGCCGATATTCCAGAATGTGCAGCGTCTTGGATCCATCCGATGGCTTGAACTGGATGCGATCATCACCGCACGATACGGATTTGATGCCAAATGGCCTCTGGCCACGAACGATCAGCCGTTTTTCCACTTTCTGATCCTTGCACAGCCAGCCTAGACGAACGGGTGAAGCCTGAACAACGGCTTTGACGTTCCCCTGAATGTTGACCGCCAAATTCTTGTTCTTGACATCATTGGTCGTTATCAACAGTTGATCAGAAAACTGACCAATCGGCTGTTGGGGGGCAAGCATGATTTGCAGCTCATAATCGACGCGGTTGGACTGACGGTTGCGTTGGATTTCCGTCGCTTTAACTGAGATATGGGGATTGGATGACTGGATTTCCTTGATTCGCCAAGCCGGATTTCCAGCATATAGGATCTTGACCGAGCGGAGCGATTCGCCTCCGTAAGTGGCATCGTCAAATGAGACCACGCCAGGCTTCAAAACCACATCGCGACGAATTTTGCCTTTAACCTGGAATTGCAGTTCGCCGTATTCCGTGTAACGGCCTTGGCGACGTAGGGAAACGGAAATTGTGGCTTGCTTTTCGCCCTTGAAAAGATTGGTGTTGAACTTGGCCTTAACCCTCCCCATTTCGCCGGGAGCGACCTCCTTGGTCAGGATTTCTGGCGTTGTGCAGCCACAGCTGGCGCGGATGCCGATCAGTGAAATCGGATCTTCAAGTATGTTCTCAAACTCGAACACATGTTCCTGTTTGGAGAAACTGGGCACGACACCAAAGTCATGAAATCGATGTTCCGACGCCAGCTTCTGAGTCCAGTGCAGGTTCGAATTGTTGACGGCCCACCTTTGATTCTGCGATGACGAATTCTGGTAGACCTGGGCCGACGACGGACTCCCCCAACCGACGAAAGCTGCCGCGACAATAAACAAAATGTTCAGTTTTCTGGCGTACATGGGATACTCGCACGTTTACGGGGTAGATGACGAAGCCGATCGCCTGGGCCTTCTCGCGGTAATGTACGTCCAACTAAAGTCAGCGTGCGACCTCAGTTATCAAAAATAAGCAATTTCGCCCGATTAAGACAGCCCGAATTCGGACTGTGCCGGTCAGGCAAACTGCACTGCCAACGAACGGTTCACCATCAGATTGATTCATTGTTCGGGTAGCCAGCAGGCAAGACAAGGGAGCGCCTTTTCAGATTTTGACAGGCCCGTTTACGATCCGCGGCCACGGTTCCTCATCGCAATGTTCCGCCGTCTCCGGACGTGTCTTCAGGTGCCAGCCGGACCGTAGTAAGGTAACGGCAACGCGAAGTTAATTCGGCGATAACGGAAACTGCTTGAAGCCTGGACCGATCGGCCAACCAGGGTTTCCCGTCGAGCTAAATCGGAAAGCCCCCGTGTCTCTGGCGGAGCCGCGGTTGTTGCGGTTGAAATCGTCCGAGACCATGAATCGCGAATCGGCCGCGCCGATCAGGGACGAACCGGCGATGGGAAAAAGATGCCGGTCCAGGTCGCGCGCCAAGTCACCGTTTGGATTCCACTGCTCTGGTAAGACGGGAGACGGCAGGCCATGAATGCGACCGCTTCCCCGGTTGCCGGCGAGCGTTAACTGTTGTGGGAAAGCGTCGAATTTGGGCAGTTTCAAGGCGTTTCCTTCGCCGAAAGCATAAATCGCATTATTTGCTATCGTGACAACGTTACTTGTCTTGCCTTCTTTCCGCAGATTGCAGCGAATTCCAATACTTCCGGGATGATTACAAACGATGGTGTTGTGGCGAATGTCCAGTTGTCCGACCATTGCGCTTTGGTGATTCTGGCTGTGAATTCCGTTATTCCTGATATTGAACACCAGATTATTGCGGACGATCGCATCGGCGGCGGCCTGGATTCCGTGGTCACCAGAACTCCAGATTACGTTCCGCTCAATGAGGTTCGGCTGTTTGCCATCCGCGCCAAACACCACAATCCCCGGGTATTTCGTGTCGTGAATCACATTGTCGCGCACGATATTGTTGTAGCTTCCATCCTTGATTTCGATTCCGTCTCCTTGACTGACCTTGGGGCCATTCAGGTGATGGATGTAATTACCTTCAATCAGGCTGTTGAAAACGTAGCCGGTCGTGGCGCCATCGGGACCGTTGTTTGAGCCCAGATAGAATCCCTCGCCGTGGCCGGAAGTTCGATAGATATGATTGTTGCGTAAGATCAGACCCTCGTAGGCATTTCCCTCGTTATTGGCCGTAACGGCGGCCCCGCCAATGTCGTGAATGTGCATTCCTTCGATGGTTACAAACTGGCAGGCATGGTTTTCGGACTTCATCATGCGAATCCCGGATGATCCACCGCTGATTTCCAGTCCGCGTAGAATCAGATGCTGTCCGCCGACCACGTTAATCGTGTTCTGACGTGAATCCGGCCGTTGCAATACAACACGAGCTCCACTTTCGGCTCGAATCACAACCGCTTTCTGGGCGGTGCCTCGATGCGCTATCACCAGTCGGCGTCGATCGCGGTAAAGGCCCTCCGCCATGATCACCTCGTCCCCTGGTTGCAAGTGGTCACCGCAAATGACATCGAACCACCTGCCCTTTGGCGTAACGCGATAAACTTCCCCACCAAGCGGGATCGTCATTACCAACAAAATCAGGCAAGCCAAGACGAATTGGAATTCATGAAGTGTCGCTGGAATTCTTGAAACTGTTTCCGAACGGTTTGAATGAGAATACGTGGTCATGTTTATGCTTGCGGTTCAACTTGGTATTATCGGAAGTGTCCCGCTTTTAATAAACGGACTGCGACGGCCTTCTTCGCGGGCGGATGATCATCGCTGGCGCGGCACATTCTCACGTATATCGTCAGGACTCTCGCTGATCGCTGATTGGGCCAGCCAGGCAAGTTGGGTCGCTATGGATTGCGATCAAGGTCATCATCCCGCGAGTATCGGCACGACGAGGACCATCGCCTGGATTACCGCGGAGTATAATTGGCGGCCGACACAGCAAGAATTGCGGCGACTACGAAGAGCAATTACCCGGCTAGGACTCGAACCTAGAATGACGGAACCAAAATCCGTAGTGTTGCCGATTACACCACCGGGTAAGTCGCCGTTTTTTACTATTTTTCGGTTTTGCTCACAACCGCAAATGCCAGCTGTTCCAGTTCCATGGCTAGATCGACACCCACGACGCTGACGGATTTGGGTAGATTGAGCGTGACTGGCGCGAAATTCAGCACGCCGGTGATTCCGGAAGCTACCAAGGCTTCCGCCACCGGCGACGCGGCATCGGCGGGAACCGCCAGAATAGCCAATTGGATTGCATGCCGAGCCACAATTTCTGACATCGCATCCAGATGAAAAACCGTGAGGCCGCAGATTTCCTGTCCCACAATTCGCGGGTCGATATCGAATGCGGCCTGCACACTGAAACCCTGGCATTGAAACCCACGATAGCCAAGCAGTGCCTGACCCAGGTTACCCACACCGACCATGGCAGCCGGCCAGATCCGATCGGTTCCCAGAATATGGCGAATCTCGTCGACCAGCTCGGCACAGCGATAGCCGATGCCCGGATATCCGAACTGTCCAAAGTAGGCGAAGTCCTTGCGAACCTGCGCGTCCGTAATCCCCAACTGTCGACCCAACTTGTTCGAACTGATCGTCTTGCGTCCTTCTCGCATCAGATGTTGCAATTCGCGCAAGTACAGGCTCATACGATTAACGACAGGTTTGGGAACGTTGGATTCCCGATTTTGAGGAGTTTTATTGTTCAATGCAGGCACTCACAACTGCGGCGCTAGAATCAACCCAGAGATCTTTCTCCGCGTTTTCTGCACTTTCGGGCCGGTTTGCGGAAATGTCAACGTCGATACGGAGGAAATGGCAAGGATATCGGCACGGCCCCCGTTACGCTTCGGCACCGCCTGATACTCGATTTCGCGAATAGAGATACAAACTGCCGAAACCTCGTATCTTTTGGTTGCGATCGCCGTTTATCGCTATCCTGCTTACGGACAAGTCACCACAGGTTGAACCGACACAGGCATTATAACCGTTAACGTTCTACCACGTTTTCTGCCTTTTCTTTTCTCTTTATCTTAGCTAACTAACGCAAGCACCCTGATCTGACGATTTTTACGACATCAGGAGGGCCTGGTTGAGCTGACGGAACAGCTCGACACCCGAGTTTTTCGATTCGTGGCCAGAAATCGCGCCGGAATCGGAGCTTCAATTTTTGACAGGTAGTGGGCATGGCGAATAACGCCCGACCAGATGCCGCCTCCAAGGTTTTGAAACGTCAGTTTGGGAGAAATACAATGAAAATGGTAAGAAGTCTGCTGACTACGGCTGCGGTTGCCGCTGTTTTGTCGGCCAGCTTCAGCTGGGGCCAGTGTTGTGGTGGTGCCAGTTATGACACAGTCGGATCCGCTGATCCGTCTGCTGCGTGTGGCTGTAGCTACACAGTAATGCAAACCCGTAGACGAGTCGTTTACGATCAGCAACAGGTAACTCGGTACCGTACTCAGTGGAATACGGTTACGGAAACCCGACAAGTACCTTGCTACCGCATGATTCGGGAACAGCACTGCAAGACTTGCACGTACACTGTTCGACGACCCGTACGCGAAATGTCGTACAAGACAGTTACTTATACCTGCCGACGTCCCGTCAAGGAGATGAAGCAGCGAACAGTAACTTACACCTGCCGACGTCCGGTTACGGAACAAAAGAGCAAAACAGTTACTTATCACGTTCGTCGTCCTGTCAAGGAGATGAAGCAGCGAACAGTAACTTACTATGTTCGACGTCAGGTTCAGGAAACCAAAATGCGAACAGTGACTCGCACGCGGCGTGTACCTTACACGGTTACGCGTGACGTTGTCGTTCGCGGTGGAAGCTGGCAAACAGAAAGCTACACCGTACCTGGCCGCACGATCAAGCGTGTCGTTCGTACTCCGGGCACCTGGAGCTACGATCCGTGCACCTGCTGCTGCCGGTACACTCCTGGCTGTTGCCAGACCGTTTGCTGCCAAACTCCGCCACGCACTTGCTGCCGACGCGTTTGGGTTCCGACGTGCGAAACCAAGCAGGTTTGCTGCACGAAGTACCGTTGCGAAACATACTGCGAGCAAGTTCCTTACACTTGCTGCCGTACGGTTTGCGAGCCTTGCCAAAAAGTTGTTAACTACTGCTGCACTCGCTGGGTTTGCGAGCCGCGCACACGTGTTATCAACTACTGCTGCACTCGCTACGTTTGCGAGCAGAAGTCCAAGGTCATCAACTACTGCTGCACTCGTTGGGTATGCGAGCAGAAGTGCAAGCAAGTTCCGGTCTGCAAGACTCGTTGGGTCTGCGAAACCAAGACTCGACAAGTACCTTACACGACTTGCCGTCGTGTATGCGAGATGAAGGAAGTACAGGTATGCAAGCGAGTTTGCACCAAGGTTCCTTACACTTGCACTGTCTGTGTACCGCGATGCGTATGCGAGCAGGTTCCGGTAACCGTTAACGTTGCTCCCTGCTGCACATCCTGCGATCCTTGCTGCGATCCTTGTGGCAACGCGGGTAGCGGAGGCAACGCTGGCTGCGGTGGCGGATGCGGTTGCTTTGGCCGAGGTGGTCGAGGTTGCGGACGTCGTTGTGGTGGCGGAGCCCGAGGTGGCCTGTTCTCACGCTGCGGATGCCGCAAAGCACGCACTTGTTGCGCCAGCGACAACTGCTGCGAAGGCGACATGGGTTACGGAAACGACATGGGCTGTGGTTGTGACGCGGGTATTCAAGACGGCATGCAAGCCGCTCCCATGATGGAGCAGCCTGCAGCGGTTCCCGTGGTTGAACCGGCAGCAAGCTAGAGTCAATCTGGCGTATTAACCTGGACGAATAGTCTGGTCAATGTACTACAGGTGGTTTGGGCATCATCGGCCCAAACCACCTTTTTTCGTTTAGACGGCTATAATCTGATGATGGTCCACGACCGGGAACTGCTGATCGTCATCGCGACTTACAACGAGTTGCTCAGCCTGCCGTTGTTAATCGAACGCCTGGCGACCGAGCTGCCTGACGCTGATGTGTTGGTGATCGACGATAACTCGCCCGATGGTACGGGTCGCTGGTGTGATCAATATGGACAGACGCAATCGCGGTTTCACGTTATTCACCGGGAGGACAAACTGGGGCTGGGTACGGCATCGATCAGGGGCCTGAAGTACGCGATCAATGCGGGGTTTCGATTCGTTGCCACGATGGACGCGGATTTGAGCCACGATCCGGTATCGCTCCGGGCCATGTTCAACTGGATACGTGAACCCGATATGAGCAACACGGGGGTTATGATCGGTTCGCGGTACATTCAGGGGGGCTCGATTTCCGGCTGGCCCTGGTATCGCCGACTCTCCAGCCAAATCGTCAACTGGTACGCCCAAACGATCCTGGCGTTACCTGCCCGCGACAATTCCAGCGCTTTCAGAATCTACCGTGTTGAGCAATTGCAGGAGATCGATTTGGAGCGGGTGCAAAGCCGAGGATACGCTTATCTTGAAGAAATCATGCTGTTGGCACAGCGCGCCCGGATTCAAGTTGCCGAGTTCCCAATCACCTTCGAAAATCGTAAAACAGGTAGCTCGAAGGTCGATGGGACGGAAGTCGCCCGTTCACTGGCGCAGATCTTCAAGTTATCCTTGCACTGGAACAGGTCGAACAGGGAATAGATCATTCATGCAGCATCACGACGCATTGCCACCGTTTCATCTTGCATTTCCTGTCGACGATCTGCAGGCGGCCAGAGATTTCTATTGCAATATCCTTGGATGCGGCGTCGGACGCAGCAGTGATACCTGGATTGATTTCAACTTGCACGGCCATCAGGTGGTTGCACACCAGCAACGAGTACCAGGTGGTCCGGTTGCGACGCAAAATATCGTCGATGGAAAATCGGTTCCGGTACCACACTTTGGCGTCGTATTGCCCTGGCACGAGTGGCACGAATTTGCGGGGCGACTGCGAGCCAAGCAGGTCGAATTCGTGATCGCGCCTTACATTCGATTCGAAGGCCTGCCGGGTGAACAGGCGACGCTGTTCATCCGGGATCCTGCCGGCAACGTGCTGGAATTCAAATCCTTCCGACAGCCAGAGCAATTATTTGCTGATTGATCAAACCCGGTGACTCAACATGCCCTCCTGTTCCATCATACCAACACTGTTTTGTTTCCCTTTCCTGATTGTTCTGGCAACGGCGGGCAGACCAATGCCACAATCCACGATCGACGAATTAGAGACTCCGATCGGCGGGCTACGATCCAAGTCGGATGATTCGTTGTTTTCCCTTCAAGTCCGAACGGGTAAGGATCATCGGCCGTCGGCGCTCGTGAAGGTGTTGATCGATGCCGAAGCGGTTCAGGATTCGTCGGTCGAGTTGGTCGATGTCGACGGCAATCGGATCCCGGCACAGGTTTCGACACCCGGGATCGAGTATGATGTTCGCGGCTCCAGGAAACTGCTGACCTTCGTGGCAACCGACTTGCCTCCCCACGCGACCGTCGAATATGTGGTGCAACCGTTGGCCTCGGGTAGCGGCCCGCAGTTCGAGTGGCACGATGATCAGATCGCAGAGGCCGAACTGCAATTCGACGGCCAGAGTGTGGTCCGGTACATGTATGAGGCGCTGGATGATGCCTCGCCACAGAGACGTGACGAAACCTGCAAGACGTATCACCACGTTTTCAGTCCCGATGGTACGAACTTGTTGACCAAGGGGCCCGGCGGGCTGTACCCTCATCATCGAGGTATTTTTTTTGGTTTTAATCGTATCCGCTACGACGATCGCCAGGCGGATACCTGGCACTGCCGTGATGGCGAATCCCAGACTCAATCTCACTCCCGGTCCAGGATCGGTGGTGCCGTGTTCGGCCGTGACCAGAACGTGATTCTCTGGAACGGGCGCGACGGCCTACCGTTTGCGACCGAAATCCGGCAACTTGCCTGTTATCGAATCGGTGATACAACCCTGATCGAGTTTCATTCGACCTTGAAATCCCAGGGTCGGGATGTCACGCTCGACGGCGATCCGCAACACGCTGGCGTACAATTTCGAGCAAGTCAGCAGGTCGCGGACAAGACCCGCGAAAAGACGTTCTATATTCGGCTCGACGGAATCGGTATGCCAGGGCAATTCCGCAATTGGTCGAACAAGACGGAAGAAACCGAGATCAATCGGTCCCACCGCAATCTGAAGTGGAACGCCATGTGTTTTGTGGTGAATGACCAGACGTATACCTGTGTGTACCTGGATCATCCGGGTAATCCCAAACCCGCCATGTTCAGCGAACGCGACTACGGACGTTTTGGCAGTTACTTTAAATACGAATTGACTGCCGATCGGCCGTTAACGGTGAGATACCGGTACTGGGTGCACAAAGGCACGATGACCGTTGACGACATCGAACAGCTGAGCCGGGATTTTGTTGATCCCGTTGCCGTTACCATTCCGTAGCTCCGCCAAGGGAAACGCTGGTCCATGGCGTCACCGGAAACAGGTGGCACCGTTTCTGCTTCAAGCCAGGATCGGCTGAACGACCTTGCCGTGTACATCCGTTAATCGCATGTCGCGACCTGACCAGCGGTATGTCAGTTTTTCGTGATCGACGCCCAGTAGATGTAACATGGTGGCATGCAGGTCGTGAATTGCTACTTTGTTCTCGATGGCCCGATAACCATATTCATCCGTGGCTCCATAAACGGTTCCGCCTCGAATACCGCCGCCAGCCAACCACAGACTGAATCCGAATGGATTGTGATCGCGTCCATCGGTTCCCTGAGCAAATGGTGTTCTGCCAAATTCGCCTGACCAGACAATCAGGGTGTCGTCGAAGAGCCCCCGTTGCTTGAGGTCGGTCAGCAAGGCCCCCATACCCTGATCGACCGCTCGGGCATTGCGGGCGTGCCCCTGCTGCAGGTTGTTGTGCTGATCCCAGCGATCGACGCCGACGTGCGGGCAGGTCAGTTCGATAAACCGAACCCCTCTTTCCAGCAGGCGTCTGGCAATCAGGCATTGGCGACCGAAGATAGAGGTCCCCTTCTCATTGGAATCCAGGCCGTACATTTCTCGAGTCGCCGGCGTTTCATCGCTCAAGCTGGTCAATTCCGGAACCGCCGACTGCATTCGGTAGGCCAGTTCGTAATTGGCGATCGCCGATTCAATCTGATCGACCGGTCCAGTGGAGCCCAATCCCTGCTGGTCCAATAGCCTGACCAATTCCAGTTTCTGCCGTTGCAAAACGTCGCTGGCTTCCCGTCGTTGAATATTGGCCAAAGGACAGGGGCTCGAAGTGAGCAAAGAACCCTGATAGGAGGCAGGAAGAAACCCGCTGTTGAAACAGTCCAGCCCGCCCGGTGGAATCAAACCTCCATTCAACACCACGAATCCCGGCAGGTTCTGGCTTTCTGAACCGAGTCCGTAGCTGATCCAGGCCCCCATGCTGGGCCGGCCCTGAAAACCATTTCCGGTATGAAGAAAGTAGTTGGCATTGGTATGTTCGGAAAAGTTGCTGACCATCGAGCGGATCACCGCCATGCTGTCCACGTGTTTCGAGACATGCGGAAAGAGTTCACTGACGGGAATGCCGCTTTCTCCGTGACACTTGAATTTCCAGGGGCTGGCCAGTGTCTTTCCGTTATTGTTGAACTGGGTTTTTCGGATCGCCATTTTGAATGGCTGGCCATTTTCGCGAGCCAGCCTGGGCTTGGGATCGAAGGTATCGACCTGGGAAGGTCCGCCGTCCATGTACAGATACAGGACCCGCTTGACCTTCGGCTCAAAATGCGTTGGCTTGGCCGAACTGACGCGCGGCTGCCGATCTGAAGCGGGCCATTGCGGAGCGGTCGCGAAACTGTGGTCCGCCATCAGGGCCGACAGGGCCACCGAGCCAAAGCCGCAGGCTGCGTTGCTAAGGATGTCTCGGCGGGTTAATCCTGCGGTTCGAAATCTGCCGCAATGCGAGGATTTCTGTTTCAACTGGGAAAGCCTATCTGATGTAGATGAATTCTTTCAGGTTAAACATGGCGTGACACAAATCCTGCCATGGACGCATCTGGTCTTGGATCGGACGTGCGGCCTGTTGATAGGCTGCTTTCTGTTTGTCCAGAAATTCGAAAGCGAGCTGCTCTTCGCTGTCTGTCGGTGGACGCCCCAACGCTTCTTCAAACAACCGCTTAACTCGGGCTTGTCGATCATTCGAGTATTGTTGAATCTGTTCAGCCCAGCGTTCGGCCTGCTGGATCACGAATGGATCATTCATCAATATCAGCGCCTGAGCAGGAATATTCGATTGATGGCGTCTGCCGATCGTGTTGAACGGAATCGGCGTGTCGAAGGTCAGCATCATCGGTGGCAGGAAGTTGCGGCGCACTGCGAGGTAAATGCTGCGTCGACCATTTCCGTCCAGCGGGCCGCTGGTGCCGGGTCGGCCCCGGCCCTGCATGAACGGTGTCAAATGAACGGGTACTCCCGCGCCGTACAGGGTCGGGTCAAGGCGTCCAGCGATCATCAGCATGGAATCACGAATGGCTTCGCCTTCCAGTCGGCGAACTCGAGCGCGATGCAGCCACTGGTTGGCGGGATCTACCCGCAAGCCTTGCTCGGATACTTCACTGGCCATACGGTAGGTCCGCGACAGCACCAGTCGCCGGATCAGTGCCTTGATGGACCAGCCATCATCCGCGAATTCCCTGGCCAAGTAATCCAGCAGTTCAGGGTGCGTTGGACGCTTGCCCAAGACGCCAAAATTGTCGACGGAGCTGACAATACCCTCGCCAAACAGGTGCTGCCAGATACGATTGACGATCACGCGACGGGTCAAGGGATTGTCGGCATGGGCCATCTGATTCGCCAACAACAAGCGCCCACTTCCCTGGACCGGCGGTTGCGGATTCGTTTCGCTTGGCGGACGAAGTGCGGTCAGGAAACTCCGGGGTACAACCCGCCCCGGGTTGGCAGGGTTTCCGCGGATGAACAATTGCTCGTCTTCACCGCTGCCATCCGTCATGGCAATCGCCATCCCTGGCGAGGGTACCGCCGCGGACGATTCCATTAAGCGGGTCTGTGCAGCTCGTAACGCTTTGCCGGTACGGGTGTGTTCCAGGATCACGCCCAACCACTGGCTGGCCTCAAGCGGTGGCAGGGACTCTGGTTGCTGCAAGAATTGGTGAACGACCACCGCGACCGCCGATCGCAATTCGTCCAAGCTGCCGGGACGATGGTTCAGGACGGACATGGCCCCATGCGACGGCGGACCGACAGGACCCGGGAAATTGGATGGGGCAAATCGGATTTCATCGATTTGGCAATAGCCGTCTCCCTGATCGATGAACTCCAGCCATGCCCGGTGCCCGCAATAATTCCTGACGTCGGCCGCCATGGTCATCCAAACGAAGTCATCCGCGTTGTTGACCTCCAGTCGGCAACCGTGGAACAGCAGCGGGTTATGAACGTCCATCTGGTAACCGTCGATAATCAAACGAACGGTCGATCGATGGCCGCGAATGCGAATGAGAATCTGATCGTGTGTCAATTCGAACGTTGGCGACCTTAAAACGCCTTGGAATTTCGCACCGAGCCGCCCACTGTGTATGGTGGAAACTGGAGTAATCATGGAGCCCGCCGCCGAAAAACCAAAAGGAACTTGTTGAGGCTCGAACGCCCAACCGGTAGCGAACCAATCGTCGGGCATGCCGTCATTGAAATCCTCAAACAAAACGGTTTCTTTCTGGAACAACTGATATTGCCGTTGTTGTTCGAGCAACTGTTGCCGGGCCGCCTTCAGATCGTTTTCAATTCGATCATCGTTTCCCCTTTCGGTCCGCCCAAACAGATTCAACAGATGGCCGGGCGTGTTGCCTTGTTGGTACCTCAGGAGGGATTCCCAGTCGATCGAATCTTCGGGCGTCAAATGCGCGGTGGGTGAATCGGCATGGTTTGAATCGTCCGCGGGCGGCCATCCGATCCATTGCCCGGTCGTTTGTTCGCTATCCAGCTGTTCTAGCCGGGCCAGCCAGCTGGAAACGACTTCTTCTGCCTGTTGCACCTGGACAAGGGCTTGGTCTCGGCCCAAGTCGATCTGGTCGTGTGAATCCAGCAGAGCGATTTGCTGCCGGGAGCTCTGCAGAATGCCGGACAAAGCATAATAGTCTTCGGCCGATATGGCATCGAATTTGTGGTCATGGCAACGGGCGCAGGCTACGGTCAGTCCCAGAAACGTCTTGCACAACACGTCGATCTGGTTGTCAATCCTCCCCGCTTCGTCCGCTTTCACATCCACCGGCCCATGTGTCGCCTCGCCCAGGAACCAGAATCCCGTGCCCAGAATCGACTCTTTGAATCGTTCTTCCCGGTTTAGTCGAGGATGGTCCAGCAGGTCGCCGGCCACATGTTCACGGACGAAATCATCATACGGAACATCCTGGTTGAAGGCTCGAATCAGGTAGTCTCGATACTGGTGCGCATGCGCGATCGGGTAATCAAACTCATGGCCGTAGGTTTCGGCGTAGCGGACCAGGTCCATCCAGTGCCTGGCCCAACGTTCACCGTAATGCGGCGAAGCCAGTAAATCATCGACAACCTTTGACCACGCATCTTCGGATTGGTCATGGATGAAATTCTCAATGACTGCTGGCTCGGGTGGCAGGCCGATCAAGTCAAAGTACACGCGGCGGATCCAGGTGCGCCGGTCCGCGTCGTCTGCGGGCGGCAGGTCAATCTCTTCCAATCTGGACAGGATGAACTGGTCCAGCGGATCGAGTGGCCAATCCGACTGTTTCACCGTTGGAGGGATGACGGCGTCAACGGGTTGCCAGCACCAGTGTTCGGAGCGGCGAGCGGCCAAATCGAACGTCTTGCTGGAAATACGCGCATGGGGCCGATCATAGGCAGGCCACGCCGCCCCGTCGGCGATCCACCGGGTCAAGATCTGGATTTCAGCCTCGGTCAACTTCGAATCGGGTGGCATCTCGTAAATGCCCTGGTAGTTGATCGCATCGATCAGCAGGCTGCCCCCTGGATCACCGGGGACGATCGCCGGCCCGGTATCACCTCCGACAAGCACGGATTCTCGTGTCGTAATGCTCAGCCCACCAGCGGGCGATTCCGCACCGGTTCCATGGCAGCCACCACATTTTTCGACCAGAACCGGTCGTACGTTTGACTCGAAATACTCGTCGTCGGTTTCGTCGATGGCCCAGGCCGGGCTGGTGGCCAAGGTGGGGCCTGAGAACAAAAGAACGCAGAAAACCGACCAGATTGAGCAGTACGCCTTGTAGAGAATTTCGTGCATGCGATGCCACGTCGAATCGAACGTCGCGACCCATTATGGCAACAAATCTGACAAATTGCACATGTCTTTTCAATCGTTGACTTGTAAAACGACGGCAACGTTGCAATATGGACGATAGAGCGACAAAGATGATCCTACCTGGCATGAGGAACCAGACCATGAGATTCCTTTCCATCGTGTTTCTGGCCAACGTCTGGCTGACCATCACCTTCCTGGCCATTCCGGAAGTGAATCTGTGCCGGGCCGATCAGGGATCGAAACCGAACGAACAGCTGTTTTGGATCTTCCTGACGACCGGAAAATCAACACAGGGAGAATCGAGCGAAAAGATTCAGGAAATGCAGACGCGGCATCTGGCGAATTTCAAACGACTGGCAGAAGAAGGCGTATTGCTTTCCGCTGGTCCGGTTTCAGACCCGGACAAGAAGCTTCGAGGAATCGTGATTGTTCGTGCCAGCGATCGCGAAAAACTGGCGGAAATGTTCCAAACCGATCCGTATGTCACATCCGGATACATGAAAATTGAAGCCACCCCGATGGAGATCCTGCAAGGCGCCATTCGGACCCGAATTTCCCCCACAGGACTGGATGAATTTCGTATCGCCGTCATTGAGAAATCCGACACCCAATCTCAATCTCGTTCCGATCAAACGTCCCCTACCACACCCGCATGGAGCGTGTCGTGGGAGAAGGATGACGACGTGCTGCTTTCTGTTAGGCTTCACGATAAACGTTACGGCCGGGTCGGTATCTTGATCATGAATAAGCCGGAAAACGAACAGGATGTGGTCCGGAAGATCAACTCAATACCGGCAATCAGCAACGGGGAATGGCAATCGCAAATCATCCCACTTTATCTGGGCAAGGGGACGCTGGTCCCGTCGTAGACACTTTGGACTGGTTCAATTCCAGTACCCGGCCACGTAGATGATGACGAAAATAATGGCCATGAATCCAATCACCCAGACGGCCGAGCGGTAGGACTGGACCAGGATTTCCTTGAGTCCCTCATGGCGGGTGCCTCCGTAGACCAGGCTGATGGCGACCACCAGCGGGATCGCATACCAGATCTGGGCTTCCCAGATCGAGCGGGCAATCGGAAGGAATTCATGCATCGGCCATTTCCAGGGTGTATACGAATCGTATCGGGAAACCGTCAGATTTCTTCACCGTTTTTTCGTTTCTTCCGGGATGCGATCTTTTCTCGTTGCTCCGGAGTCAATATCGCCGGCCCCGCAAAGGCATCATAGACCACCAGCAGATTCAACAAGCCGGCGATCACGCAGTATAGCGTGCCCATGTCAAACCTGTGCCCCATTTCGTAGTGCCACATCCCGAGCGTATCCCGCTCGTTTTGGAAGATTGGTCCTGCCGGGGGGGCCATGAATCCGTCTTTCAGTGTCGGTCCATCGTAGGCTTTATCATCGACGATCAGGAATTTCCTGGGATGCGATGGCGGATAACGTTCGCAAAGCACAAACATCGGATCATGACCGTTGGCGGGGTCTTGCGCATTGCGTGTCACGAAGGCCTGAGCGACCGCGGGTAACGCCACGGCTCCCGCCCCCAGTTGCAAAATGTATTGCCAGCGAAAGTCCCCGTTCTTGAACGAAGCGTACACTACGCGTCCACGGCCGAGGCCGAGGCCAAAAAAAAAGATGCCGAGGACACAGACCATGAATAGAAAACCCTTGGCGTACCGGCGCTGGTAGAAATGTCCCGCACCTGGCCAAAGCCACGCCAGAAAGGCAGCCCAATACGGGTCCCGCAAATCAACGACGACATCGTCCCCGTTTTCCTGAGGATAGGTTACTTCGACCATGAGGTCCTTTGGTGTAGAAAATGCCTCGTACCTGTTCTGACGCCAATCCGAATGGATATTCTATCGGTCTGGATGAATTGCACTAGTGCAACGTCCATCCGCAGGATGGTACTTCAGACGAGCGGAAGCCGGTTTTCCAAATTGATCCTGAGGTTGCCAGCCGGCATAATCTTTCTCAAACAGCTTAGCTTGACGAAGTCAGACAAATGAAGCGACGTTTTTTTGTCGAGTCGGCGATCGAAGGTGACCAGGTCGTGATCAGCGGCACGGAAGCCAGTCACATGGCCGTGGTGAATCGACTTGGACCGGGTGACGAAGTCGTTCTGTTCGACGGCAGTGGTCGGGAATTTCAGGCCAGTATTTCTGACGTCAGAAAAAACTCGGTGACCGCCGAAATCACCGGCATTGATCCGGTTTCCCGCGAACTCCCTTTTCAGTTATCGCTGGCCGTTGCCTTGCCGAAGGGGGATCGGCAGAAGATTTTGGTCGAAAAACTGGTCGAACTGGGGGTTTCCACACTATGGCCCGTAGGCTGCGAACGGTCCGTTGCGGTCGCGCAATCTGCCGCCGTTGGTCGACTTCGTCGCCGTGTCATCGAAGCTTCCAAGCAGTGCGGACGGAATCGCTTGATGGAAATCAGGGAAGGCGTTTCATTTGCCCAGCTGATCGGCCAGGAATTTTCCGGGCAACATCGCCTGATCGCGCATCCCGGCCTGCCAGCCAAATCAGCGGTTGCCTGCCGTCGGACGCTGCTGCCGGCCGAGGGAGTGGTTGTGGCGATTGGACCGGAAGGGGGATTCAGCGATGGCGAAATTGAGCTGGCTTCCCGTTCGGGATGGAATTGTCTATCACTATCCAGTTGTATACTCCGAGTCGAAACGGCGGCGGTTGCTGCAGCGACGTTGTTTGGTATTGGCCGACTGCAAACGGGTCCTCCGATTCAGTCTTGAACACGGTCGCCTTTTTCGATTCGCCATGATTGGCCCAAGGCCGTGCATCGCCCCTCGATCCCCAGGAACCCTGACAGCAAAACCATGATTACCAAACGAATTGGTCCAACGGAAATTCTCGAGCGCCTGCAGCAGAAAGTTGCCAACGGGCAGCCCATCATGATCGCCAGTGCCGGCAACGGACTGGTCGCCAAGATCCTTGAAGCCCAGGGCTGCGACTGCATCAATACCTTTTCCGGAGCTCGTCTGCGGGCAAACGGTATGGGCACGATGTCCATGATGTGGCCGATTCTGGACTCCAATCGGCAGACGCTCGATTACACGAGAGAGGATATCATTCCCGCGTTACAGGGGCAGGCCTTCGTTTGCGCTTGCCTGAATGCCAATGATCCTCTCAAGGACATGAGGATGGTGATTGAAGAATGCAAGGCAATGGGGGTCAATTCGGTTTCCAATATTGGGCCCTCGATCAGCTACGTCGATCACGACAGCGAAATCTACCGTGTCCTGAATTCCGCCGGGATCTGTTTTCAACACGAGATCGACTTTCTCAAGTTGGCTCGCGAAATGAAGATGATCACCATTGGGTTGGCTTTTACCATGGAGGATTCGATGGCCCTCTGTGAACAGGCACGCCCCCACGTGTTTTGCTACCATGCCGGAACCACCAAAGGGGGAATGACCGGTTACGACAGCGGTTTGACGATTGAAGCGACGGCGGAACAGACGGAAGAAGTGTATCAGAAAGTGCGAACCGTTCATCCGGATGTGATCCTTGTCGGCCATGGCGCAGCCATGGAAAATCCGTCCGATGCTCAGTACATGTTGAACCACACGTCCGGGCATGGCTTCTGGACTGGCTCCTCGACGGAGCGAATACCCATCGAACGTGCTGTCACCGAGGCGGCCCAACAGTTCGCCGCATTGACGTTCGAGCGATAGCGTGTTTCGGTTGGCGATGCGCGACCATGCCGTGCGTTTAAGGCTGGCGAACCGCGTGACCGCCGCGGCCTTCCAGGGCCATCCGCAACGTTGATTGGACGGTCGGCGTTCGCATCATTGCGCTGGTAACAATTACCCGGTCAGCCGCAAATCAAAGTTGGAAAATCGTTGCTGACGAAACGATAAAGTCGAACGATTGCTGAAAGTCTGCCGATAAAAGACTTCAGCAAACCATTGTCAATGGATGGCATTGGACGACAACGGATGGTCGACGGTTTTGCTGAGCAACTGTCTATCCGCAGGTCGTACCATGAGCATTGCCGCTCCCCATTACTTGCTGTTGTCCGAAACCCAAACCGATCCTGAACATCTGGCCGGCAGATGGCGGTTCGTGCTGGAAGAGTTGGACGGATCCGGTCGAATCGAAGCGGGGGATATGGAACCGGGTGTACGGGGGGAGCGGTTGCAATTGTTGGCCGTGGTACGAGGGCTGGAAGCGCTGGAACAACCTTCCAAGGTGACTTTGATCACGCCCAGTCGATACGTCGGGCGTGGAATCCGGAACAATCTGACGGTTTGGCGCGAAAACGATTGGCACTGGGAACGTTTCGGAGAAATGACGCCCATCAAGAATTCCGATCTCTGGCGGCGAGTGGATCGAGCCGCTCAATTCCATCAGATCGACTGTCGGATCTGGAACTTCAGCCGTTTGCTGGAACAGACCGCTGAGCGTGCATGCCAAAACAGGACGCTCCGCTTTGCGGACTGGGCGCCAAGATTACCTCTTCCGTTCGATTCGAATGGACCCGCGAATCGACTTCATCCGAATTGCTTCGACCAGGCATGTGGATGTGCCTGATCTTCCAGATCGGCGGTCAAAATCAGTAGTCAACAGAATCTGAAACATCATTTCAAGAGGACACGGACGGTGAATTCAACTGTAACTGGCAATCTATCGGCATCCGATTTTGGTTTCATCGACCAGATCCTATCCAATCAAAGCGAGAATCCGCGTCACATTCTCGGTCCGCACCGCATCGACACCGGGCATGGCCCCGCTTCCGTCATTCGCACGTTGCTGCCGGAGGCCCGCAAAGCCTGGATCCTATCGGCGGATGGCTGCAGGCAGCGTCCAATGCAGCGAATTCATCCAATTGGACTATTTGAAGTCATCTGCGACAATAGACAGTTTGCCGCTGACCGCGGGGATTATCAGATTCGTTATAGCACGGAAAGTACCGAGGTGACTGTACACGACCCCTATGCGTTTGCACCCATGTTATCCGATCTCGACTTGTTTCTCTTTGGCGAGGGAAATCACAACCGACTCTACGAACGACTGGGAGCGCAGCGTCGCACCGTCGATGGTGTCGACGGGGTCAATTTTGCCGTCTGGGCTCCCAATGCCAAAGGCATCAGCCTGATCGGCAGCTTCAACGAGTGGGACAGTCGCCGACACCCGATGCAAAAGCGGGTCCCCAGCGGCATCTGGGAATTGTTCGTACCCGGTATTGGCGTTGGGCAACAGTACAAATTCCGTGTTACCGACCAGCACGGCAAGCAGACCGACAAGTGTGACCCGTATGGTTTCTATGCCGAGGTTCCGCCTCGGACGGCCAATATCGTAGTCGATTTGAACCAATACGATTGGGGCGATCAGCAATGGATCGAGCAGCGGGCCCAGCAACAAAAGCTCGACCGTCCCATTTCAGCCTACGAAGTGCATCTCGGTAGCTGGCGGCATCGGCAAGGGAATCATAACGGCTGGCTAAACTATCGGGACCTGGCGCATCAACTTGTGGAGTACTGCCAGCAAATGGGCTTCACGCACCTGGAACTGATGCCGATTAGCGAACATCCGTTTACCGGCAGCTGGGGCTATCAAACGGTTGGATACTTCGCGGCTACCAGCCGGTATGGTTCGCCAGAAGATCTGATGTACCTGATCGACCATTGTCATCAAAACAACATCGGTGTGATTATCGACTGGGTGCCCGCCCATTTTCCGAAGGATCCCCATGGTCTGGCACGGTTTGACGGCACGGCCCTGTTTGAACATGCCGATCCTCGACAGGGAGAGCATCCCGATTGGGATACGCTGATCTTCAATTACGGGCGTAACGAGGTCCGCAATTTCCTGATCGCCAACGCGATGTTCTGGATTGACAAATATCACGTGGACGGATTGCGAGTCGATGCCGTGGCATCCATGTTATACCTGGATTACAGCCGAGAAGACGGAGATTGGGTGCCCAACGCATTTGGTGGCAGGGAGAACCTGGAAGCCATCGATTTTCTCAAGCGAATGAACGAAGAAGTGCACCGCGATTATCCTGGAGTATTGACCATCGCGGAAGAATCGACAGCTTGGGGAGGCGTTTCTCGTCCCACCTACTGTGGTGGACTCGGCTTTACGTTGAAGTGGAATATGGGGTGGATGAACGACACGTTGCGATTCTTCCAGAATGATCCCATTCATCGCAAGTATCACCACGATGAGCTGACCTTCAGTCTGATTTATGCGTTCACCGAGAACTTCCAGCTGCCGTTTTCGCATGACGAGGTCGTGCACGGGAAAGGATCGATGCTGGACAAGATGCCGGGAGACACCTGGCAGAAATTCGCCAACCTGAGGTTGCTGTACGCCTACATGTGGGCTCATCCCGGCAAGAAGCTGCTGTTCATGGGCAGCGAGTTTGGGCAATGGAATGAATGGGACTGTAACAGCAGTCTCCAATGGGACCTGCTGCAGTGGGAAAGCCATCAGGGACTGCAAAAGTGCATCGCCGATTTGAATCGCATGTATCGACAGGAACCGGCGTTGTACGAAGTCGATTTCGAAGAGGCCGGATTTGAATGGATTGACTGTCACGACCACGAAAACAGCATCTTGAGTTTCGCGAGGTTCTCGCGCGATCGTCAAGAAGTGGTGGCGGTCTGCTGCAATTTCACACCCATCGTCCGATCTGGATTTCGCATGGGCGTTCCTCAGGCAGGCTACTATCGCGAGATTTTCAACAGCGATTCAAAATTTTATTCGGGCACGAACGTAGGAAATGGCTCGGGGGTCCACAGCAAGCCGGTCCCCTGGAACGGGCGTGAGAACTCGGTGGTCATCAATCTGCCGCCACTGGGTGTCACCATGATGAAGTGGTCCGTTTCGGAAAACACCACCACGGCGAATTGAGAGCATCAAATCTTTACTGACCGATAATTTCCACTTGCATGTCGTCTCGAAATTCTCGCAGCCAGTCCAGATTCAGTGCCTGTCGGTAGCGGGCCTTGGTGGAGATTACTTCCTGCGGAATTCTGCGGGTCAGGAAAAAATTCTTTTCCAGGTAATCGGTTCCCAATTCCTCCAGCGACATGGTCGCCGTGGTGATCGGCTGAATGACATAAACGGTATCGCGGGTTGCGTTCATCGCCACGCCGGCTTCGTCAACGTCCAGGCCGAAAGCCGTTTCCATGAACTCTTCGCCCGGATCCTCGACTCCGGCTGGCCGACCATAGGAAAACTGTCCAAAGGTCGTATACCAGGTGAACGTGCCGGTTTCCAGCGTTTTCTGCGGGTAAAGATCTTTCAGCTTCTGTTGCTTGGAGTTGACGTCGTCGGCAATTTTTTCTGCTTCTTGCTGGGCCAACTCAACGGCCTTGGTCTGCTTCCAGTAGTCGATGACCGATTCCCGGGCCTCTTCGAAGCTGGGCACCGTTTGATCGACCTTTTCGGCCATCCAGAAAACGACTTTTGAGCTGTTGGAATAATCGTCCACCTTGGAAGGCTGGAAGACGGGGGTCGCGTCGAATTCGCGGAAAATCTGTTGGCCGATATTGACCTGGACGGGTTGGCGATTGGGGCCAATTTCAAAGGTGACAATCTGCCCGATCGGGTCGTCCCCAATATTCGACGGGTCAACGAGGCCGGTTTCGCGAAACTGAATGCCCAGTTTATCCGCGACCGCCCGGAAATCCGGGGGTTCGGGTTGGGGGTCGTTCTTGTCTTTCCCGTCGTATTCCCATTTACTGACTTCCATTTGGTACTTTCGCAACGCCTTTTCAGCCTGGTCCATGGCCTCGTCACGGGCGATTCGAGCCGCCTCGGTTTTCAAGCGGCGCTTGATATCTTCCGCCACTTCCACCAACGGACGCGGCTTCCTCTCGGTGGCCGGTTCATCTTCCATGACCGGATCCAGAAGTGTTGTTTCCTGATTTGCGGACTCAGACGGATTGGACATCTCTGTCGACGCGGAATCGGAATCCGCAGCCGGTTCTTCGAGTTCTTGCGCGGAATCCGAATCCTTCGACGGTTGTGATTCCCCGGAAGCGGCATTTCCGTCGGTCGATTGGCCCGAAACGTCCTCATCTGATTCAGTTAGCTCCGGATCACCGGCCGAGTCGTCCCGGGTTTCATCGGATGTCTGTTCCGTTTCTTCGGTTGATGAATCCTGACGGAACGATGTCTGGGTCCGCGGTTCCGGTTGACGCTCTTCTTCGTCGTCATCTGCCGGAGTTGAATTGTCGTCCGGAGTTGACCCGTCGTCCGGAGTTGACCCGTCGTCCGGAGTTGACCCGTCGTTTGAAGAGTCAGGTGATTCCATTGGCTCCCGCCCGCCTGCGGTTGAACCCGGTTCATCTACATCTGCGGAATCGGTTGCCGAATCCTGATCTGGCATGTCCACGGCCGAATCGCCTTGCCCGTCTACCGCCGAGTCGTCGGGCCCGTTTCGCCGGTCGACCGGAACCACTTCCATGACCAGATTGTCATCGGCTTCGACCAGCCGGATGTACTCTTTCTGGACCTCTTCGTCGGACAACTTGGCAATCTCGTTTTGCAAGAACGTTTCCAGTTCAGCAACAAAATACTGGAGCCGCGCTCGGTTGAATTGCTTGAAGCCCGGTTCTTCGTAATTCAGATACGGATAATCGTATTTTCCTTTTTCGTATAAATCACGGAGTTCGGTTTCGGGCGGCACTTCATCCACGCGACTGACGTACTCCTCCACGGAAACGGGCAGCACCTGACAATCGATCCGTTTGGCGGTCCGGCTGTACAACTCGATCGCTTCCGTCGGATTGATGGCATTTACTCCAGCCCGACTGTAGGCCACAAAAGGCAGACCGCCCTGGGTCATGTTCTCCAGTTGCTGGGAAAGCAGTTCCAGTTTCAGGTGCCGCATGACTGCCACGAACGGCGTTTGCGGATTGACCTGACGATTGATTTGTGTGAGCAGATTCTTGTTGACGGGAACATCGCCAGCGAATTGGGCGATGTATTCGATGACCATCGCATCGTCGACCATGAAACCATCCTGTTTGGCCCGTTCCGCGTACAGGAAGCGGTCCAACATCCGGGCGTCCATCTCTTCAGGCGTCGGATTTTCTCCCTGCCCAATGATCGGCATGATGGGTTCAGCGGCGATCGGAAACGTCTTTCCGTCGTTTTGTTCGATCGCAAACCGCTGGACCTCGTTCAATAGTCGTTGGGCAGCAAAGTGTCGCTGACGAAGAAGGTACAGATCCTGCTGATTCAGTTCGCCACCGGACCACTTTGCGATGACTTCGTTTTCAGCACCGCTGTTGCGGCCGAATGAACTAGGATTCAGTGTCGTGAATACGGATCCCAGGCCAAAAATGGCCATCAGGAAAACACCAAAGACAACAATCAGGAACTGCGAGTGTTTTCGAAACCAGCGAATAGGGCTCGCCATGAGGAATTTCCTGTAAACCGTACTGGAGCTGAAGCGGACATCAAATCGGCTCGTTTACGCCACCGATTATCGACGAAAACCAAGACTGACACTGCTGTCTTTGACGAGGACCGCGAGTTGCGGGGTCTTGACAAAGGGAGTTGCCAGCGATTAATCATGCTCGCAACGGAGTCGAATTCGGCCTGTTTTGGGACCGTTACGCCGACTCCGCTACCTAGCGTCCTAAATTTATCGGTGATTTAAGCGATTTACAATGCCAATGGCGAAGACCTTGATCATTGCAGAAAAGCCCAGTGTCGCGAACGACCTCGCTCGCGTTCTGGGCAAACTGCCGGAATTCGGAAAGTTCGAGAAGAAGAAGGACTACTTCGAGAACGACAACGCCTACATCTCGTCCGCTGTCGGACACCTGGTCGAGTTGAAGATGCCGGAAGGCCCCAATGGCAAGAAACTTCCCTGGGGTATGAAACACCTGCCGGTCATTCCGCCCAGGTTTGAATTGCAGCCCATTGAAAAGAGCCTTGCCCGCTTCAAGTTGCTGCAACGACTGCTGAAGAAAAAGGACGTCAGCACGGTCGTCAACGCCTGTGATGCCGGCCGCGAGGGAGAGTTGATTTTCCGGTACCTGGTCCAGATGGTCGACTTGCGAGACGACCTGGAATTCAAACGAATGTGGATGCAATCGATGACCGACGAATCGATCATCGAGGCCTGGAAGTCCCTGCGGGCGGACGCGGATCTGGAACCGCTGGCCGACGCCGCCCTTTGTCGCTCCGAAAGCGACTGGCTGGTTGGGTTGAACGGCACTCGTGCCCTGACGGCCTACAATTCTCGCAATGGCGGATTTAACGTCACCACGGCGGGACGAGTCCAAACCCCAACTTTGGTCATTCTGGCCGAACGCGAACGCCAGATTCGTGCGTTTGTTCCGGAATCATATTGGGAGGTACGCGCTGATTTTTCCGTGGCCCGGGGCGAATATGCCGGCCGCTGGTTTCGCGAGGACTTTCAGAAACTGGAAGACCAGCCCCATGCACGACCGGAAAGACTCTGGACCCGAGAAGAAGCGGAGCAGATCGTCCACCGCTGTCAGGGCAGCAGCGGGGTCGTCGAAGAGACGAAGAAACCACAAAAACAGGCCCCGCCGCTATTGTTCGATTTGACCAGCCTGCAACGGGAAGCGGGTAACAAGCATGGTTTCAGCGCTCGCCGTACACTGCAGTTGGCCCAGGCCTGTTACGATCGTTACAAGTTGTTGACCTACCCGAGAACCGACTCGAAATATCTGCCCGAAGACTACCTGGCGACGGTTCGCACGACCATTTCCGCGCTGGCCAAACAGAAACCCCATGCCGCTTTTCCCGAAAGCCTGGCCAGATGTGCCGATTGGTTGCTGCAGGACGACCGCATCGTTTCCTCGAAACGGATTTTCAATTCCGCCAAAGTCAGCGATCACTTTGCGATCATACCTACGGGGAAAACACCACCGCCCAAGCTGGACGATGGAGCTTTGAAGCTGTATCAACTGGTGGTCCGACGTTTCCTGGCCATTTTTTTTCCGTCCGCCGAATTTGAATTGACTCGTCGGTTGACGCGGGTCGGACAGGACTGTTTTCTGACCAGCGGAAAAGTGTTGGTCAAGCCGGGATACCTGGAGGTTTACGGGCGGCGGGCGGGCGTCGCCGGCGACAGCGACGAACTCGTGGCTGCCGAGGACGGCGAGACGGCCACCGTCACATCCATTGAAATCAAGGAAGACGAAACGCGACCTCCCGCAAGGTACAACGACAGCACGCTGTTGTCGGCCATGGAAACGGCGGGAAAACGCGTCGACGATGAAGAATTGCGGGATGCCATGAGTGAACGCGGCCTGGGCACGCCGGCCACCCGCGCCTCCATCATTGAGAATCTGATCCGTCAGAAATACGTCTTTCGACACGAACAGCAGAAGCGAGACCTGGTCGTTTCCAACAAGGGCCTGGCGCTGGACGATTTACTGCACGAAATCGGTATCACCGACCTCGGCTCGCCCGAAATGACGGGTGAATGGGAGTATAAGCTGAAACAGATCGAACATGGCCGGCTGGATCGTGAAGCGTTCATGGACGAAATCAAGAACTTGACAACCAACATCGTGGAGGAGACTCGCAAGTTCACCGAATCGGTGGTCAATCGGCCTTTCCCGGATCTGGAAGCACCCTGTCCGGAATGCGGCGGCGGAGTGCATCGCCAGACGGATGGTCTATTTGAGTGCTACAATCCCGAATGCAGCTTCAAGCTGAAAAAACATATCGCCAGCCACGAATTGACCGAAGACGAAGCGCGCACGTTGATGACCGCGAAGCGGGTGGGACCGATTGATTCCTTCAAAAACCGGTTCGGTCAGCCGTTTACCGCCGAATTGACCCTGGAAAAGAAGAAAAAGGCCTGGAAATTGGAGTTTGTTTTTGAAGGCGACGACCTCCGCGAGGAAGAACTGAAGAGCCTGACCGACGAACTGGTGATTTGCGAAGCGCCGCGGGGCGATGGGACCGACGCCAAGGTGAAGGTTTACGAGACGGAAAAGGCGTTTCTGGCGCCCGACATGGCGACCAGCGTCGACGAACGGGGGGTCCGTATCAGCAAGACCATCTTGCAAAAGGAAATTCCCAGCGAGCAGGGGATCAAACTTTTTGCCGAAGGAAAAACGGATTTGATGCCCGGCTTCATGTCAAAAAAGGGGAGGCGGTTTTCCGCACATCTAACACTCGATTATGCCACGGGAAAGCTGGGCTTTGAGTTTGCACCCCGCAAGAAAGCGACATCCGATAAAGCGGACAACGGAAAAGGGAAAAAAAAAGCCACGAAAAAGAAGGCCACCAGGAAATCGTCTTCCTGATCAAGTGTGGGAGCGGGTGTGACGATTGAAGTTTTTCACATCAATGCTTTTGCCAGGCAACCTTTTGAGGGGAATCCGGCCTGTGTCTGCCTGTTGCGGCAGGCAGCGACCGATGCCTGGATGCAGTCGGTGGCCGCCGAAATGAACCTCTCGGAAACGGCGTTTGTCTGGCAACGGGGAAACCGGTTCAATCTGCGGTGGTTTACCCCGTTGGCGGAAGTTCACCTGTGCGGCCATGCGACGATGGCGGCCGCCCATGCGTTGTGGTCCGCCGAATGGCTGTCGGTCGAACAGCCGGCGGTGTTTGATACGCTCAGCGGTCAATTGCTGGCTTTTCTCGTCAACGGTCAGATCGAGATGGATTTTCCTGTCCACCAGCCGCACCCGACGTCGCCACCAGAGGGTCTGTTCGCGGCATTGGGAATCGCGGATGCGGAGTACGTTGGTACCGATGGCTCCGATTACTTGCTGCAGCTGAAATCGGAAACCTGCGTCCGGCGGCTGGCTCCAGATTTTCGGCGGCTGGGCCGGATCCCGACTCGTGGGATTATCGTCACCGCCAGAAGCGACTCGTCCCAGCCGGATGTCGTCTCGCGGTTCTTTTGCCCAGCTTTGGGCATCGATGAAGATCCAGTCACCGGGTCCGCACACTCGGTTTTGGCCCCTTTCTGGTCAGCCCGGATTGGACGGAATACCTTGACGGCACGTCAGGTTTCGCGCCGCGGAGGCAACTTGGTGATGCGTATCGCGGGCGAACGAGTCTTCATCTCAGGCCACTGTGTCAGCGTATTTCGCGGCGAAATGCTGATCTGACGTCGTGCGTACACAAGGCCTAATCGGCACATTCGTCAGAATTTGAAATGACGTGCCCGTATCCCGGCCTGCGGCGATAGGAGTTCTTTGACGGTGGATAGCTTGAGGCCTACCGTTTCCTGCAGCACCTGCGTTTGAATCAATACCCGTCTCAAGACCACAATGTTGATGGTGAACAAGAAAATGACCGCTGAAACTCCAGCCACGACCAAACTGAATCTCGATTCCACCAATACCAAATTGGACGCCCTGCTCGATCGAATTAACGGTTTGACGGAGGATGGCCCCGCGACTGGCAAGGATTCGTACGTCATTTCCAACGGTGAGCGACCGGATGAAGGGGCCTTTTATCCGCAAGCTCCACAGAATTTCGAGGAGCTTGGCGTTACGGAATCGTCGGTAGAGGAAATTATTACCAAGTTTCTGCTGGCCCGGGGCGAAGCCACAATCCGCGAAATCGCAGAACATACTGCGATTACGATCCCGATGGCGGAGCAGATTGTTGGCGGACTGAAAAAAGAGCAATTGCTGGGCTATATCGGGCAGGCCGCGCTCAATGACTACGTTTGCAAATTGACCGAACTGGGGCGCGAACGAGGCAAACGATTCAATGACTTTTGCACCTACTTTGGCACCGCACCGGTACCATTTGAACAATACGTCGCCAGTGTCGAAGCACAAACCATCAATAACCAGAATCCGACGGAGGACGATCTGAAACGGGCATTTTCCGATCTGCTGATTGATCCCAGGATGATGTTGCGGCTGGGGCCGGCCATCAATAGCGGTAAGGGCATGTTTCTGTTCGGTTACCCAGGTAATGGCAAGACCAGCATCGCGGAGAGAGTGACCGCCGCGTTTGGCAAGCATATCTGGATTCCTCGGGCCATTACGGTCGATCGGGATATCATTCGCCTCTTCGACCCGATGAACCATGTTGAAGCGCCACTGGAAAAAGGAGATGGATTGTTGGCCGACAACAGCGTCGATCACCGTTGGGTCCGAATCGAAAGACCGACCATCGTAGTGGGCGGTGAATTGACCATGGATCACCTTGAGATTGCCTATAGCTCCACCACCGGTATCAGCGAAGCCCCGGTGCAGATGAAGAGTAACTGCGGCACCCTGGTGATCGACGACTTTGGCCGTCAAAGGATGAGCGTTGACGAACTGCTGAACCGCTGGATTGTGCCGCTGGAAAAACGTTATGACTTCCTGAACACCAGTAACGGCAAGAAGATTCAGGTCCCCTTTGACCAGCTGGTGATTTTTTCCACCAACCTGGAACCGAAAGACCTGGTGGACGACGCGTTTTTGCGCCGTATTCCCTACAAGATTGAAGTCGCCAATCCGTCGCTGGAGTATTTCGTCAAGCTGTTCGAAATCATGTGCAAGGTATATCAGTTTGACTGGAAACCGGAGATGATCAAACGTCTGATTGAAAAACACTATCTGCCCGTCAATCGGCCCTTCCGGAATTGCCATCCGCGAGACCTGCTGTTGCAGATCAAGAACTACTGCCTGTATCAGAAAAAGCCGATCGAGCTTTCGGATGAAGCTTTTGATTTTGCCGCCGAAAACTACTTCTCGGTAATGTAGAACCTTGACGTGTTCGATGAATTCCGGCCGACACCATTGGTGCTGAAGGCCTGTCGGTGAGTGTCCGACACGATGACCGCAGGAAGAGAAACCCGTTCTGGAAACGCTAGGGAGCGCTTGCCGCGGATGGATGGCGCGTCAATGCAAGGCGGCCCACGTCCCCCGTTGTCTGTTCTGTTCACTGATTTGCTCGTTCAGTGTCAACAGATCGTAGACGTATCCCACCATGAATAATCCGCCGGTCAACAGGAACAACAGGCCTGTCAATATCTTCCCCTGATAAAACCGATGGATTCCGAACGGACCCAGCAACATTAGCAAAACCCAGCTCAGATTGTAGTCCAGCTGACCTGGTTCGTAACGCTCGTCAGCTTCCTGGTCCATGTCTGGAATCAGAAACGCGTCCACGATCCAGCCTATTCCAAGCAGACCAAGAGTAAGAAACCAGATCACGCCAGTAACGGGTCGGCCGTAGAAGAAGCGATGGGCACCTAACAGGCCACCGACAAACCAGACCACGTAACCAATCACTTTGGAGTGCGTATCGGCTTCCACGAATGTGACATATTTGATCGACGCCTGTTTTACGGGTGGGTAGCTGGCCATCATTCAAAAAACCCAAACAAATAACTGATTGAAAACGCGAAAAGCACCGTAAAGTTGTTCGCTGGGGATGCCGAGATCTTGGGTGAATCCTGAATTTCTTAAAACGTTTGACAGGATTCTTGCCAGGCCGCCAATGATTCGATCGGAAGTCGGTTTTCCGCCGGACGTCTCACGGGCATCCGCATCGCGGCGTGAACTGATTGAGTCGTCCTAGCTGGTCGGCTGCTTCCGCCGATCCGATACGGTATTGCTCGGAAACGCGGCAACCCCATCCGTTGTTCCGCTGGAAAACGACCGCGACAATCGAAAATTGGTGTCCTTCAGCAACCGCAATACAAATAACCACATCGTCAGAGCGATGAAAAGAAAGAAGCCCGCGGCGAAGATCGCCAGCCAGATCAGTCGCGAACTGAGCTGTTTCACAGGCTCGATAACGGCACCGTATTCTTCCGCCACGACCACAAACAAACCAGCGGATTTCCGGTTTTCGGACGGGCCGTCCATGGATGATTCGATTCGTTTTGCCATCGGCGCTACCAACTGGCGGGCAGCAATCCACTCTCGTCGATAGCTTTCTCCCTCAGGCAGATGTCCCAGTGGATCGACCAGTCGTCCCGTCTGGTGGACTTGATTCAGGTCCAGTGTTTCCCGTGGAATCTTTTTCTTCTCAGCGACCAGTTCATCGAACAGTGGATGTTCCAGAATCACGCACTGTTCAAGACTCCCGCGTCCATCCACCAGCATGGCGTATTGCGACTCGCCGTTTTCGAAATCCACGAAGTTGCCCATGTCGGACGTACAGGCGACGACGCCCACCGTTCTGGTCTGACCTTTTTCGTTGGTGACACGAATGGGAACCGAAAAAGCGACTTTCCACGTGTAGGTGCCTTTGCTCAGAAAAACAGACGACAGATGGGGCTGATCGATAATCTGGCGTTCCTGCCCCCAGGGCGCGATGTTAAACACCATCTCTTCGCCCAGTTGTTGCTTGCGATCCTGATCTCCCCCATGAAAGTAGGTTCGGTACGAATAGTTTCGACCGATGGTCACGGTATCCGGAGCCACCGCATAGATCAATGCCACCTGGTTGCCGCGCAGATCATTGGCAAACCAGCTGTTGCAGACCGGATGTTGAAGGATACGCTGATCGAGATGCTGTTGCAGTTTCAGTCGCACCACGTTGCCGCGAATTTGCTGACGAACCGCGTCGAGTCTTGGATCGGAGTTGCTATTGGGGTCGTCGATCTGTCGGGCCAGGGCCTGGTAATCTGGATCGTTGACGGTGTTGACGAAGTCATCAACAAACTCCGGGTCCTGGGCCAGGTCCTGAACTGCGCAAAATACTGATCAATGGTCTCGGCCGCGGACTTGGCTGCCAGTTTGGCCGCAAAGCTGTTACCCACGATGGCTTCCGTGCGGACTGCGGATTCCGTGTCGGCGTAGGCCTGTCGATAGGCAAACCATGAAAACAGGGACATAACCAGCAGCAACAGTAGCGGGCCCAGCAGTCCGAGCAGCAACAGGGGCTTTCTGGCCTTCGCCAGTTCTCTCTGCCGCATCGCAAACAGGATGCTCTGAACACTGTCAAAGCGATTTTTTGGGTCGGCTTCAACCGCACGATCGATGATGTCGGCCAGCATGCGGTCCACGCCCGGTACGGCGCGGTGGGCGGTGGGCAAAGGGGCCGAGCGGAGCAGGCGTTGGTAGGCCGTTAACCGCTCCACTACGCTGTCTGCGGCTTCGATCTGGTCGACAGCTTCCTGGTTGTAGTAGGGGGGCTTCCCCACGAGCATGCAGTAAAACAACGCACCCAAGGCGTAGACATCCCACGTGGCAGCGGGCACCGCGTCCAGATCGGCCTGTTCTGGCGCCATAAAAAACAGGGTGCCCAGCGAGGAATTCGATTCCGTTTTCAACCGGGCCTGCCCAAAATCGGCCAGCCGCGGCTTGCCTTCCTGGTCCAGCAGGACATTGCCGGGTTTCAGATCGCAATGGAAGATTCCCTTGCCGTGCAGGTGCCGCATGCCCGTTAAGATTTCACGGAAAAGATCTTCCGCGGTGGCCGCGGCCAACGTCCCTTCGATTCGCAGGACTTCATCCAGCGAACCGTGTTCGAAGAAATCCATCACGAAATAGGGCGGCTGCGATTGCCAATCGACGTCGACCAGTTGGACCACGTACCGATCCGCGGACAAGGCAACCAGTTTTTCGACTTCGCCTGCCAATAGCGACACGTCGTCGCTGCTGCGTCGGGTATAAAACTTGATAGCGACACGACGTCCGGTTTTCTTTTCCGTTCCGGACCAGACCTCCCCATAGGCGCCAGCGCCAATAAACTGCTCCGTTGTATACCCCGGGACCTTGATGGGTGGTTGGGACGACGTCAGACTCAATTCACGCGAACGAACGCGATCCCGATCGGATTGGTATTGAGTCTTGTCGTACGTGGTCATCGGCGTGCCGAGATCCGGGGCCAGGAATCAGGAGTTGATGATTTTTACCGAATGCCGCCATCGACAGCCGGCCAAAGGCGTTTATCATCACCTATTACGACGTTTTCGTCAAAATGTTCAAGACGACCGATTTGCCTGAATTCGCTTGAATCGGCCTGATTGTCCGCTCGCCCATTTAACTGCATCAGCCCATGAAGCCACCGATCGCCATTGTGCTTGCCGCGGGAAAAGGGACCCGCATGAATTCGGATCTGCCGAAAGTGCTTTGCCAGGCCAACGGTCGACCGTTGATTGAATACGTGATTGATGCACTGCGCCAGGCCGAAGTCGAAGAGATTGTCGCCGTGATTGGATACGAAGCGGAGCAAGTTCGGCAGGCGCTGCGGGACTATGACCATCTTGATTTCGCCATGCAGCTCGAACAACGCGGTACCGGCCACGCCGTCATGGTTTGTCGCGATCAAATTGCCCGTCATGATGGTCCGGTGGTCGTTGTGGCTGGCGATTCACCGATGCTTCAGTCGTCTTCGATTCGAAAATTACTGGACGACTTCCGGGAAACGGAGCCGGCCTGTGTACTGGGATCGTTGCATCACCCGGATCCGACCGGGTTGGGGCGGATTGTACGAGATGATATGGGGCGCTTCGTGGGGATTGTGGAAGAGAAAGATGCCACGCCACAGCAAAAGGCCATCGATGAAGTGAACATGAGTACGTACGTTTTCGATTGCCAGTCCATGCTGCGAGCTTTGGATGACCTGACGGACCACAACCAGCAACAGGAATATTATATTACCGACGTCCCCGGAATCCTGTTGAATCAGGGGCTGGATGTTCGAGCGCTGCCCGTGTTGCACTCGATGGAAGCCCTCAGTGTCAATACCGTCGACCAACTGAAACTGGTGGAGCAACAGATGCAGCGGAGCACCCAGCGATGAATCGGGAATTAAAGATTTTCAGTGGACGAGCCCACCCCACGCTGGTGGAGGACATTCGGCAGTTCCTGAATCTGGACCGTAACGAATGCAAGTTCTCCACCTTTCCGGATGGAGAAATCCATTGCAAGATCGAGGACGTGCGCGGCTGCGATGTATTTTTGGTGCAGCCCACCTGTCCTCCCGTTAATGACAACCTGATGGAGCTGTTGATCCTGATTGACACCTGTCTGCGAGCCAGTGCACAGCGGATTACCGCGGTCATTCCCTACTATGGTTACGCTCGCCAGGACCGCAAGGACGAAGGTCGGGTACCGATCACGGCCAAGCTGGTCGCCAACATGATCACGCGTGCCGGTGCGGACCGTGTACTGACCATTGATTTGCACGCGGCACAGATTCAGGGCTTTTTTGATGTGCCGGTGGACCACCTGTACGCTGCCAGCGTCCTGAATCGACACTTTCTTAACCGGGGATATGACCGGGAAGATCTGGTGATCGTCAGTCCGGACGAAGGCAGCATCAAGCGGGCGGTCGGCCATGCCAAGCGACTAGGGGGCAGCATCGCCATCATCAATAAACGGCGTTTGGGCGCGGACGCGACGACGCAGGAAAACATCGTAGGTGGACCGGTCGATGGAAAAATTGCGTTGATGTTTGATGATATGATCAGCACGGCCGGGTCGATTTGCGGTGCCGCTGAACTGGTTAAGAAAAGTGGCGCCCGGGAGATTCACGTGGCCGCCACGCATGGAATCTTTGTGGGACAGGCCATCGAACGACTGTCGGCCGCGCCCATCGATTCGATTGTGGTTACGGACAGTGTCCCTTTGCCTCCGGAAAAACAGTTGCCAAAAATCGAAGTACTGACCGTGGCCGGGATCCTGGGAGAAGCCATCAAGCGGATTCATCGGCATGAGTCGATCAGTGCCGTGTTCGAAGGTGAAAGCCACCCCGCGATCGCTATCGGACCCAGCCACTGAAGCCGGTGTCAGCCGGAGGCTGCCTGCATCAGCCCTTCCAGGCGCGTTTCCGCCAGGCCCACGTCGATTGCATCCACCAGTCGCGGGTGCACCAGAACCCGTACGCGTTTGACGAAATCATCAAACTGTTTCCGCGCCAACGCGTCAACGACCGGTGAAATCTGCTCCAGCGGGCGGACGTGGTCGTCATCGCAGACCTGGACCTTGAACTGAACTTCCAGTCCGGGAGGCGGAGCGTCGATCAGAATTTCACCACGCGCGACTTCCCGTCCATTGGCCGTCAGATTATCGGCCAGTCGGTTTTCCAGGTCTCTCAGCCAGGGAAGAGGCCGGTGGGAAAGCTCTCGATACAATCGTGGATTCTGATTTGAATTGTAGTCCAGCAGGCGTTTGTACAATTGTCGGCGGTTGCCGAACAGTCCGTCCCGCATGCCCGCCACCGTCGGTTCGAAACGATGTTGCCGTAACCGATCGCGAAACGAATACTCGTCCAAGCTGCTGAACAGCTCTAAATTCACCACCTCGCGACAATCCCGGTGCCAGTCCAGAAAAACGCGTTGAAACATGGCTGTGGCACTACGAACCGCGTGGTGCCAGTAAACTTCACTGAACATCACATAGCGTGCAAACACCATCATCTCGGCTGCCGTTTTACCCTTGGATGAAATCGCAATTCCATCATTGGTTTGATTGATGCAAATCGAGTTGATCAGCCGCGAGGCATCAAAGTTCATCCCGTAGGGTACGCCACAATGCAGGCTGTCCCGATACAGGTAGTCCATCTTGTCGATATCGATCGGACCGGAAATGATGGACCCCAGCAGTCGTTCGGTGCGATCCTGCGGATTGCCGGTCAGCAATCGAATTACCAGTTCGCAATCGGTGTCCCAGTCGGCGGACAACAACGCCCAGATCTCCGTATCACGAATTACCTGGGCGGCAACGGATTCGTGGGCGGGAATGTCACTTAACCCGATATCTTCGATGGGATGACAGAAGGGCCAATGCCCAATGTCGTGCAACAGCGAAGCGATCAACAGAGCTTCAATTTGTGCCTCGTTGACCAGCTCACGAAACGCATCGAACTGACTTAGCCGGCGGACAAACAACAGGACGTTTCGGTACACGCCCAAAGAGTGTTCAAAGCGGGAATGCTGGGCTCCCGGGTAGACCAGTGAGACCAGTCCCAATTGGCTGATTCTTGACAGCCGTTGAAATGCGGGCGTGTCGATCAGGCGGATGGCGCGACGTGTCAGCGGCACATCGATTTGATGGGGGATCCGAATCAGATGGGGACGGGTGTCGAGTGCAGCGATTTCAGGAATCATGGAATCGGGGACAGCCTCGTCGGTCGCCAGCCAGTCAGAAAGTAAAATCGAGGCTGGATTGCAACAACGAAATCACGGTGGATGGTCCGGTTGGTGTCGAACCAAAGCAGGGAAGCAAATCGACGCCGACAATTAATCGACCTGTCAGGCAGATCCCCAAGTACATTCCGTAATGCAGAATTCCATAAAGATAGTCGAATTCCAGCAGCAACATGGCCGTTGTACCCCCCGCCAGGATCATGCCAGCCAGGGCCAGGATGGCCCCAATCTGGTTGTTGGGGAAAGCATAGGCCATCAACGGCATCAGCAGCCACAGCGCCGCATAAACGACAGCGCAGATCGACACCCGTAGCCACAAGCTCTTTCCAACCAACGGGGCTTCTTCCTGATTACGCAAGAACGTATATGCGATGAAGGCGATCGGCAATGCGATCCCCAGCGCGCCGGCCGCCATCAGATAAATCGAAATATCGTCCTTGTTTTCGATCATGAATCGCAACAGGACGGCCACGGCGAAAAACGCCAACACACTGACGGCAATCAATGTCATTTGCACGCCAGAGAGTTCGGTTTCGCGGCGGGCGATCGGCTTCAGAACCGCGCGCCCTTTGGAATCGGTCGGTCCGGAATGCTCGGGTGCATGGATGACGACCTCGTCTTCCAATGCTGGAATGCGGATGCTGGCCTTGCATTTGGGGCACGGACCTTCCTTGCCCGCAAATTTTTCGCTGACATCGAATCGTGTGTGACAGCCGGTACAGGTTACGCGAATTCCCATTTGCCGCTCGGGTGAAGGACCAGACTGCCTACGGGCAGGATCATTCCAACTAATGTTCGATAATGCCGCGGCGGTCCCGGATCGGATCAGGTAGGCTGCGACGAAGGGCTACTGCATGTCCAGTAGATCAGTCTCCGCGATCATCGTGAAGTCTTTGCAGGCCAATGTCTGCTGTGCCAGGTCGATATTGTCCACCATCAACGCCACGACCATGTTACCCTCCGACGAAACCATCAGCGGGTAGGCCTGGACCAGGTTGATTTCCGCCTGGAGCAGAGCCTCGCAGACGTGAATCATGGGTTGATTGACCTGCGGCAGTTCAATCCCGATCAGCTCGCTTTCGATCATGCTCAGCCCCAGCGATTCCAGGATATCGCGGCCTGCATCGGCGTGCGTCAACACAAACCGCACCAGACTGCATTCCGATGAATCGTTGATGTTCATCGCCACAATGCGGGAACTGGTATTCTGGAAACAGCGCACGACTTCCAGCAGTCGGCCCACACGATTTTCCAGAAAGACGGTGAACTGCCGGATTGTCGGATAGTCGCGACCGTTTATTTCGTCGAAATCGAAACCGGAATCTTCGCCATACGACATTGCATTCTCGAAGTTTTGGGTTCAAATCCGTTTGAAAGGTTCGGGTTGTAGTGTACCGCAATCACAAACCAGGATGGCCTATACGGTCGTTGGCAAAACTGGAAAAAACAGTCACGGGCGGTTGCCCCCCCTAGGCTGAATCTCGGTCGCGTAATGTAGAAGATCCAATGAACACGGTCAATCCTGTGCCCCAAATCGCTCGCCAGCATCAGATTCAGATCCGGGTTCGGTACCAGGAAACCGACGCTCAAGGTCGCGTGCACCATGCCAATTACATCAACTACTTTGAAATTGGTCGAGTTGAAATGCTGCGGTCCAGCGGGATCAGTTATCGGCAATTTGAAGATTCCGGTTTGATGCTTGTCGTGACCGCGGTCGGCTGCGAGTATTTCTCGCCGGCGAGTTACGACGACCTGTTGACCGTAACGACAACGATCGTTCGAGCGAAGGGAGTCAGGATCCAGCACCGGTATGAAATAAAAAGTAACGGAGAGCTGGTCGCCGCGGGCGATACGACTGTGGCCTGCGTGAATCGCGATGGGGTTGTCACCCGTCTCCCCGCCTGGTTGAGACTGGATTAGTGCGAGTCGCCCTGAAGTGTAGCTTGTCCCTCCCCCACTTTTCCCAATGGATGGGAAGGAAAAGACGTTACACCGGTACGGGAGGCGTTATCGAAGCACCGGCCGGCTTGTCCGGCAGGCGGCGGATCCGGTGGTGCGTTGCGGGAGTCTACCAATCGGACGGTTTCGACATTTTGGGGCCAGCGGCGGATTCCGCAAAACGCGTGGAGGTCTGGGCTATGTGTTGGTGGCCACGTTAAACCCGGTGGGCAGCGGCCGAAACTTGGTGAATTGCCGTCTCACGCACTTCTGGAGTGGTCCACCCTCTCGGCCAATTGACCAGCATAGACGTCGTATAGCCGTCTCAGACTCAATCGGTAGTCTCCCCCGCATTGCTGATAGGCCGATCGTAGTTGTGCGTCCGATAATGGCCTGTCCGCACGCTGTTGCAGTTTGCGTGCAATCGCTAGGAAGTGATCAAGGTCCGGGTGCAATTCCGCGATCAACGGGACGATGGAAAGCCGGGAGTGTGTCGTCAGAATCAACCCGATTTTTTTTCGTCGCGCGGCTCGAATCAGCAGGGTTCGATGGAGCCCGGATAACTGTTCACCGCCGTCCAGCAGGACGATCTTGCGGAAGCTTCGACCCGGGTGGACGTTGGCGGGTTGGGCTTGCTTGGCCCAGGGGAACAGAACGTGGGTTGTTTGCAGCTGGAAAGGACGCCCGGCTCTCTTCCGCAGAACCACGATCTGCCGTGTTACCGGATCGGAGGCAACGGATTGCATCACCGCCATCCCCAGCGTTGACTTTCCACAACCGTGTGGCCCAACGATTTGGCCAAGACCACCCATGGCCACAAATCGTGTCGCCAATTTCCTGATCGCCGGGCCATCATCGTTGCGAAGCCAGCGCGGGGACGCAATGACGTCACAACCTGTCGATTCAGTGTACCGGGACGAAAACGGATTCAGATTCATGCTAGTCAACCGCCCCGGCTACTCGATTCGGCGGGGGAAATGCTGCCCAGTCGAAACGTGGCATCCTTGGAGAATTGCTGCCCGTCGGCGAACACGCGAATGCGGACGCTCCAGCGAATCTGGATGATCTGGCCATCATACGACAATGGGCTGCGGGGTAAGACGGTGCTCAGGCGGTGCGATTTTCGAAGTTGTGTTGCGACCAACGTCGAGCGGGGCCGACGCTCAAAAAAATGAACTCCAAAATCTTCCTCGCCTTTCCCGGTCGTGGTCCACATTACCGACGATTCGACCCCGGTCACCTTGATCTCGGGTAGGACGTCAATCCGGTACTCGCAGACCAGGACATCTTCGGGCTGGAACTGGCTGGTGCCGTTTTCCAGGCGAATGAAGATCACCGGTCGATTCACGACGTTTGAAGTCCGGCGGCCCGAGTTTCGAGGTGGACGTGGTCCCGTCGCGGAATGACGATGATCTCGAAAACTCGCTCGACTCGCGGGAACCCTTGAATCTGGCCGTGAATTTCGATTTGCCATGTGATGCGATTACTTGACGACTGAAAAGAGTGCATTGCGGTTTGAGGAATCTCAAATTCTATCGTCTGCCGGAACGGTGCGTCGGACGAAAGGGCCACGCCTCGTTTCCGCAGCAGGCGATGCGAATAGACCTTGCGACGATCTGTCAGCGTATTGGTCCCCTCGTTGAAGGTCGCTTCTTCAACACAGACCAACAGGACGTCCAGAAATTTTAGCCTTAATCTGCCGGCCTGGGAAACGTAAATTTTATTCTTGACCCCGGGTGCGACGGGGTAGCGATCCAATTCCACGACGGTCGGACCGACACTGGTATTTTTCATCAGTTGCCGGACGAATCGGTAGAACGACCAGAGAGCGGCAAACGAAATGGGAATCGCCAGCATCCCCGCCACCCAGTCGGTTCGGCCCAGTTTCCATTTCACCAAGGCGGTCACCAGCAGGACGGCCACGATGGTCACAAAGGAAAGGCAAAGACCGCCAGCCATCCAAAGCCCCCAGAAACTGCGTCGGGAAGCGGGTATGCGATACCGCAAATGCTGGCCTTGCAACGGACTGCTGGCACGGGCGGGTACCGTCGGCAAGTCGCCTCGCTTGCGGCGTATTTCATTCAGGAATTCCAGATCACCAGCGCGGGCCGCGATGGCATTTCGGCGTTCGGCGGAAGCGCCCACCTTCCATAGCGCATTGAAGACCAGAAACGAACCGATTCCAAACATCGCTGCCGCCAGTAACGGCTGCAGCACGAAATACAGCAGCTGGGAGTAGAAATCGGAAGGTACCGAATGCAGAAAATAGAAGGTGACCGTGGTTACCAGAAGTGTGACACCGAGCACAATCAGGATGGCGGCCAGCGTCGCTTCGATCACACCCGACCACCAACCACGAGTCGACCCGCTGAACGCTTTTCGTCCGGTCAGGTACCAGGTTGAAGTCCAGCGATTCTTCATCGAGCAAAACCATGGTTCGCATATCTGGCGAATTCCCGCCACCGAAGATAGCGGTGTGGCGACAACCGCCATTCTACCCCGCTACCGGGCCGGCTGGCCATCAAGTTTGACGGCAGCGCATAAAAAAGGCTCTCGGCAACTTTGGGTCCCAGGGGGGCAAAGGACTCCTCGGTAGTCCGAGAGCGATTGGATGAAACGATCGCATCTTCCATGATACGATCGGCTCCTACGACTTACTGCTGTACAATCCGAATTCCTGCGTCCATGCTGAAATAACAAACCGCTGTCTGCAGAGCTGAAGCCCCAATGCAAACCCGCGAGCAAGTCATAAATTTCTTGAAAACTTCATTTCTCAATGTTGGTTGGCAAAGTATTCAAACGCAAAAAATGGGTCAATAGATATTTGAAAAAACTTGAGTCGAATTTTTCTGCGATGCATAAAACCGTCAAAATAAACGAATGACACAAATTCTCAGCCGGCCAAACAGAGCAGCTCGCTATCACTTCCATCGTCGCGAGCCTATTGATGATGCTATTGATGATGTTGTGCTGACAGGCGGTTCCGTGTCATGTTGGTAACGCATCGCCTGGGCACTGACGTCAAGGCGTGTCGACGCGGAAAGCAGGCGGGTGGCAGCCGCGTCGCGCGTTGTCCACCCGAGAACTTCCGATGCAACGCCCTGGTTCATGTCGCCCCCGCAACATCCAGGTAGGGATCCTGTCCCATTTCCCGCTGCATTTCACCACGTGCTTTTTCCCGGTAAAGCAGCAGCTTGCGTGATTCAAAATGCTGTTTTTCAATGCGTCGCTGGGCCTGGCGGAACAGGCCGGCGAATCGAGCCAATTGGTGGGGCGGGCAGACGGCGTAACGCTTCAATTCAGTCGCTCGCCGGTCTCCCAGGCCAACTTTCAGAATGTCATCATCCAGGCTCATGAATTGTCGATAGGAGCCGACATCACCCTGGCGGCCGCAACGGCCAATCAGTTGGCGATCGATGCGGCTGGATTCGTGCAACTCGCTGCAGATGACGTGCAATCCGCCGGCTTTCAGGGCCTTGGATTCCACCTTGATATCCGTACCACGGCCGGCCATATTGGTCGCCACGGTAACCTGACCGGCGCGGCCGGCGGCCGCGATGATCATCGCTTCCAGAGCCAACTGCCTGGCGTTCAAAACTTCGTGCTGGATCCCGCGTTTTCGCAGAAGGTGTGACAGCAACTCGGATTTGTCGATCGAGCGCGTACCGATCAAGACGCATCGTCCAGCCTTCTGGACGGCTTCAATTTCGTCCGCGATGGCTTCCCATTTTCGACTTTCGCTGCCAAAGACCAGGTCGTCCCATTTTTTTCGCTGCGACGGTTTGTTGGTGGGAATGTCCAACACCTGGACCTGGTAAATTTTTCGGAGTTCGGCGGCCGAATGGCCCACCGTGCCCGTCATGCCCGCCAGTTTACCGTAACGCAAGAATAAATCCTGGACGGTGATCCGAGCTGCCTCGGCGGTTTCGATGGATACGTCGATTCCGTCGCGGGCCTCAATTGCCTGGTGAATTCCCGCGCGCCATTTTCGCCCCTCCGCCAGGCGCCCGGTAAATTCATCAACGATTACGACTTCCTTGTCGCGAAGAATGTAGTGCCGATCGCGCTGGTAGTTGATGTCGACATGGATTGCGGTTTCCATCCGCTCGTAAATTTCGGTAATCGGCGTCCGGTTCAGCCGTTTCGGTTTCTTCAGTCGGCGAACCAGACGCCGGCCTTCCGCCGTCAGTTGCAGCTGTCGGGAATCGGCCTGTAACTGAAAGTGCGTATTCAAGTGAAATTGATCGCATACCTCGGCACACCAGCGGCAAAGGCATACCGATGCCTGGGCGATCTCGTCGGGCAGGCTGCTGATAATCAACGGCGTTCTGGCTTCGTCGATCAGGATACTGTCTGCCTCATCAACAATCACGAAGTTGGGATCACGTTGGACACGTGCATCCGCAAGTGGACCTGGTTTCTCGAACATCCGCGAAACGAAATCGATGCCGGCCAGTTGCGCTTGCCGAACCGAGAGTCGATCACGGAGGAAATCAAAGCCAATTTCCTTGGCTGTGGAATACGTGACGTCCGCCTGATACGCCTCCTGGCGCTGACTTCGGGTTGAATCGGATTGCACCACGCCCACATTCATTCCCAGCCGCTGGAAGATCGGCTGCATCAGTTTCGCGTCGCGGACGGCCAGATAATCGTTGGCCGTCGCCAGATGGGCGCCGCGCCCGACAGTGCCTGCAGGTACAACGGCAAACTGGCCGTTAATGTCTTGCCTTCCCCGGTTTGCATTACGGCAACGCAGCCAAAATGCATGGCGATTCCGCCAAGCAGCTGCACTTCATAATGCTGCATGTCGACGGTTCGCCGGGCGGCTTCCCGCACCAGCGCGAAACCTTCCACCAGTAGCTCATCCAGCGGTTCGCCGCTCAATGCCCGGTATTTGAGTGACAGACTTTGCTTTCGAAATTCCGCGTCGTCAAGTTGCTGGATCGTCGACGAGCGTCGGAGGATCTGCGCGACGAATCTTTTCCAGGCTGGCAGGGAAATTCTTGCGCGATGAGTTCGAAACCGTGTGGGCAGAAGAGTCAGTTGCATGGGCCGGGAACTGGTGCAAGTCGCTCGTCGTTGATATGTCAGGGCCTTCGTTGGGTCATCCCGAATCGACGCCCGCGTGGGCGGAATACGCGCTAATTGCCGTTGCTCCATCCATTCTGGATATTGGGATCCTGCGACGGATCAGCATAGATTGAGGAACCCGAATAACTCGGAGTGCTCTGGGTTGAAACGCCGGAATAAGGTTGTTGCGATGGCTGCGCAAATACCGGTTGCGAAAAACTGCCTCGCACCACATTGGGGCCGGCCGCGTTGTTGTTTGCCCCTGCCTGGTACGGCGACCCCGGCGAATACGGATACTGCGGCCCGACCGGCTGCGTTTGCGGCGGCGGATAATAGGGATAGTTGTTTTGACCGCCCGTTGCCGTATTCGAAAAATTCGTTGGCGCGCGAACTTGGCTGGCGTCGGTTACCGGCAGACGCGTCTGATCCTGCCGTTCGTCCACAGCCGTCGACCGGAAATTGGTATGGTTAGTATACGATAGTCCGGTGGGTGGCAAGGTATTTTGCGCAACGCGACTGGGCGGCAAAGTATTGTTGACGGGAGGAGCCTCCAACGAAACCGTCTTCGTTTGCGGGATCGAATCGGGTGTTTCGACCGAAGGTCCGGAGCTGATCGTGGTCATGGTGGAATTACTGCCGACCAATACCGGCGGCTGCGAACTGGCCGCAAGGCTTGGCGCGGTGATGGCCGCATTGGCAGGTGGCAGTTGAGCCGCCGCGTTGTAGTACGACGACCCCGAAGTATTGGGAATCTTGACGCTGTACGTGGCTGGCGCCGGGACCCGAGTCGAACCCGTTAGCGAATTGAAACCCGCTTGGGGGTAGGTCGTGGCTACCGATTGCATCGTGTTATTGCGGCAGCCCGCCAGAAAAATCAACAGGCAATAGACTGCGGTGGTTGTCCCGCTCGGCGTGCGCATCGGAGTTCTTCCTTTCAGGACAGTTCGGCGGATGTGACCATCGTTTAATACCGTACCGACCGTGGCATTAATCCTCTTTTTTTGGGCGGCGTAGAGTACCAACGACAGGCCTCGAAACAAGGGCAATTAGTTGGCGAAAGCTAGCGTTTCGGGCATTTTGGGCCCCGCCAACCCAGTTCCGAAGATTCCCCCGGAATTCCTCAGGCGGATACGAGTCCAGGATCGGAAGCCCAAAATCTTGCAATCTTGCCCAGCTTATCTAAATTGAGATATTGGATGGCTGCACGTCCGGCAAGATATGGCCCTTCGTTTTCGGGATTGAATCAAGTTAATGTACAAGTGGATCCTGATATTGCTGATCTGCTCAAGTCTCGTGGTCGTGATGATGGCTGCGAAACATGGCGCCTCGCCCGCGGTGGGAGTCATGAAATGGGTTACGCCTCAGCCGCTGCGTCAGGGCGACGGCAGTGGGCCCGGTGACGACTGCTGCAAATGCACCGCCTGCGTGACCCGAACGGTCTACGTTCCCTGCTGGGAAACCACGTACCAGACCGCCTACGTCACACGCTATCGCCAGGAACTCAGGCGGCAGAAGCTGACCCGATATCGAACGGAGTATTCTCAAGTCCCGCGGCAGGTGCAGTACACGCAGTACGTCCAGCAACCGCGGGAGGAGCAATATCTCGAATTCTGCAGCGAGCCCTATCAGGTCCAGATTGAACAGCCGTTTGCCGTTCTGGTTTGCAAGACAAAGGAAAAGCAGTTTACGACCTACAAGCAGGTACCCTATCGCGAGCCAGTGGAAAAGCCGTATACGGCCTATGTTCCCGAAAAGCGGATTATCCAGGATACGGTCTTCAAGGAATCTGAGGATCGAGTGCCCTACCTTCAGAAATACACGGTTCAGGTACCACAGCGAAAAACCCGTGAAGTCGTGTTTTACCGTAAGGTCGACGAAAACCGCGTGATCGAAGTGCCTTATACGGTCAATGTGCCTCAGACCAGAAAAAAGGAAGTGGTCAAGTACCGTAGCGTGCCGCGTAAACGCGAAATCAAGAAACCGTTTCACCGCTATGTGACTCAGAAAAGGACCCGGATGGTTCGAAAATATCGGTACGAGACCATGTTTCGTGAGATCAGCCAAAGCTACGTCGACTATGAAAAAGAGACTCGCTTCCGCACGGAATCCGTAGAAGTTCAGGTTCCCGAAGAGAGTTTTCAGGAACAGACCTATACCGTGTCGGTTCCCTACGAGGACATGGTGACGCAATACTACACGGTGTCGGTCCCGTACGATCAGGAGGTCGAGCAGCAATACGAAGTCAAGATTCCGCAAACCCTGACGCGTCTGGTCAATTATGAGATTCTGGTTCCCTTCGAGGACAAGCAGACGGTGACCTTTACGGAAATGGTCCCTCGAAAAATCGAGCGGACGGGATACGCCACCGAGTATCAATTTGTACCTGAGACCCGGTATCGCTCAATCCAACGGGACGAGGGCTGTTGGGAAACTGTGTGCAACACCGTGGCGACCTGTGATTGTGGAGTCGATCCGTGCCATGGCCTGCAATGCGGCCCGGCCTGCGTGACGACCTGTCACAAAGTCTGGCGCCCCAAGATCGTCTGCGAACGGATTCCGTACACGATCTATCGCCGAATCCCTGAACAGGTACCCTACCGGTATGTGAGCACGGTCTACGAACCACAGATCCGTTCGGAGGACCTGCCGGTTACCCGTTATCGCCGGGAACTGGCACAAAAAACGGAAACCTACCAGGAACTGGCAACTGAGATGCGGACCCAGTCGCTGACGCTGACTCGATATCGGCTGGAAACGCGGACGCGTCAAATTCCATTCCAACGGCTTCGCAAGGAGGAGCGGATCCGCAAGATACCTGTGACCACCTACCGAACCGAGATTCGGGAAAAGCAGATTCCTTATACGGTCAACGTTCCGGTGCAGAAAAACCGTATCCTGAAACAGCCGTTCATGCAGATGTCATCCTATGAAGCGCAGGAGGGCTATCAGGTGACGGTGCCGGTTGAAGATGTACGTACCGAAGTGGAAACGTACTACGTCCGGGAACCCTATGTTGAGGTTCAGGAATACACGGTGACCATTCCTGAATCGCGATTCCGACAGGAAAACCAGGTGGTCACGCGATACTTGCCGGAAACCCGGGCCGTTACCTATACGGAAATGGTGCCGGAAGTGCGGACCCGCACGCTGTACCGAACCGTGAAACGTCGCGAGCCGGAAATCCGCACGCGGGAAACCCAGGTCATGGTGCCGGTCACCAAATCAAGAACGGAATACCAGACAAAGTACCGCGAGGTTCCTGAAATTCGCACGTACTCCTACCTGGTTCATGAGCCGGAAATGCGGGTTCGAACCATGACACAGACTCGCTATCGACAGGTACCTGTCGTAAGAACCCGCTGCTACAACGTCAATGTCTCGAAAACGCGGACCCGCACAGTCTATGACACCGTATCCCGGCAGGTTCCCTATACCGTCTGGCAACCGTATACGGTTAGTGTTCCCTATCAGGTCGCCGTCCAGATTCCGGTCCGTCGCTGCCGTTTTGTGCCTCAGACCATCACCACGCCCGTGGCCGGCTGTTGCCAGGCCTGTGCCAGGAACTACTCGGACTTGTTGGGCGTGTACGGCGCCTATGGCCGGTACCTGCAGACCCAGGTCCTGCCTTCGATGCGATCCGCTTACGCCAAACTCTCCGCCAGCAGCCCGGCTTCCGTTCACGAGCCAGGCCCTGGACAGGAACACCGAAGCGAGGGTCGAGTGATGCCGCGACCCGATCGGGCGGCGATTAGACGCTGACCGGTTTGGGAATTTCGCTTATCATTGCGATCGACAATCGTACAGAGACGGTTTCTTCCCAGTTCCTTGGAGCGATACAGTGCCTGGTCTGCCCGCTCATACAACGATTGTTTGCAATCGCCGGGAAATGCGACGGCCAGCCCCATGCTCAAGGTCACCACGGTGGTGGAGCCATCCGCGTCGCCGACCTGAAAATCAAACAATTCCACGGTCGATCGAATTCGATTACCGACCAGTTCCGCGTTATCGACCGACAGGCCGTTCAGCACGATGGCAAATTCGTCGCCACCAAGTCGGGCAACGAAATCCTCGGGCCGGACACATTGCTTTAGTGCTTCCCCGATACTGAACAAGACCTGGTCGCCGGCCGCATGGCCGAATGTATCGTTGATCCTCTTGAAGTGGTCGACGTCGATTATCATCAAGCCAAAGTTTTTCTTGCGTTGCTTGAAACAGGTGATCCGGTAGTTCAGATGTTCATTGAACGCCTTCCGGTTCCCGATTCGGCACAAGGGGTCGGTCCGGGCTTCTTTGCGGGTACGATCCAATTCCTGTGCCTGCGTTTCGAGTTGATAACGCGATTTGGTCAGGTCGTGTTCCAGCCGTCGGTTGGACTGCACGACGCGCGAAATGTGATCCAGCAATTCCACTTGCAGGGTTCCCAGTTCGCGTGTGTCTTTCGTTTCGGCTTTGACGTCTTCCAGGTCGCGTTTTGCCGACTGCAGTGCCGAATTGTGCACATCGACATCTTCGTTCAATTGTTCGGTGCTTTCCAGCAGACCGGACAGCGCCTTCAACGTGCGTTCTCGATCCTTCTTCAATCGTTTGGGTTCATGGGAAAGAGTCCACGATCTTCCGATAAAAAAGCCGCAAGCCAGGCCAACTCCAACCGCAGCGAGGGACCAGGCCGAGATAAAAACAAGGGCTGCGGAATCAAATCCCAACATTGACAAAAACCACGATTGAATACACGAGACGAATGGTCAAACCACTGGGGGCAATCGAAATCCGTGCCACCAGTGATGAAAAAATAAGTCGAGGGTACGGGAATACAGAAGTTTCCTGATCAAACGGGCGCGATTTCACCACTACGGATCGGACGCTGGACGCAATATGACGAATACAGCGGCAATTCAGTCGGTCGCCCTGGTCGGGCAGAATCGTCAATGCCGGAACACCTGGAAATGTCCCGGCGATGCCCACAACCGGAACATTTTCGATCCGCCACATTTCAAGCTACACTAGGATTCCGACTGGACTCCCGGTATTGACCCGGGAGGTCGAGGCTCCGGCCGAGACATAGACGAGCGAATTGGGTTGGATGGGACGTGCGGAGCAACTAGTGGATAAAACGTTGAAATCCGATTCATCGGTCACCTTGCAGCAGTCGCCGGATTTGCGGCGTTCGCCGGTCGTGGATCAAGTGGGGGTAATCGAACGTGCGGAGCGGTTTACCAAACGCAGTTTGAAAGCCGAAGCGAAAATGAAGGGTCTTCGGATGGTCCTGGGCATGGTCGACCTGACCACGCTGGAGGGGATGGATTCCGATGGGAAGATCAGGCAACTATGCTGCAAGGCCCAGAGATTGCATCATGAGCTGCCGGATTTACCCTCGGTCGCCGCCGTTTGCGTCTATCCCAATTTTGTCAAACTGGCATCGCGTTGCCTGGCCGGCAGTGACGTTCTGACGGCATCGGTGGCGACGGCGTTCCCTGGTGGAAATGCGCCGCTGCAAATCAAGCTGGACGAAGTCAAATATGCTGTCGATGCCGGGGCAGACGAGATTGACATGGTGATTTCACGTGGTCGATTTCATGCCGGCGATTATCAGTACGTTTTTGATGAAATCGCGGCCGTCAAAGAAGCCTGCCAGTCTTCGCGTTTGAAGGTGATACTGGAAACGGGCGAATTGGGAACCTTGGACAAGGTTCGTCGCGCCAGTGACCTGGCTATCCGTGCGGGAGCCGATTTCATCAAGACATCCACGGGCAAGATCAAACCGGCGGCCACCCTGCCGGTGACGCTCGTGATGATACGGGCCATTCAAGATCATTACCTGGCCACCGGACAGATGGTTGGCATCAAGCCGGCGGGAGGGATATCGAATGCCAAGCTGGCGTTGCATTACCTGATCATGGCGAAAGAAGAGCTGGGAGAACCCTGGCTGACGAAACAATGGTTTCGATTTGGGGCCAGTTCGCTGGCTAACGACGTATTGATGCAACTGGCAAGCCAGTCGACCGGTGCCTATCAGTCGGCCGACTATTTTTCGATTGATTGAACGTGGACGATAATACTCACTCCCCGTGGAAACTGGCACCGGCCCTCGAAAGCCGGCAGTCGGCCCGTATCAACAGTCATTACGGGCTGTTCATTGGTGGTCGTTTCCAGGCAGCCAGGAAGGGGCCAAGCCTGGCCAGTATCAATCCGGCGACTGAGGAGAAGTTGTGCGAATTTGACGTGGCATCGCCTGCGGACGTGGACAAGGCGGTGAGTGCCGCCCGCGCCGCTTATCAGAAGGTCTGGTCCGGAATGTCGGGAGCGGAACGAGGGAAGTACATTTTTCGAATAGCCCGGCTGATTCAGGAAAAATCGCGGGAATTGGCGGTGATCGAATCACTGGATGTCGGTAAGCCGATCCGCGAATCTCGCGACGTGGACCTGCCGCTGGTGGGATCGCACTTTTTTTACCACGCCGGATGGGCGGACAAGCTGTCGTATGCGTTTGCCGGTCGCCAACCCAGGCCGATGGGCGTGATCGGGCAGATTATTCCCTGGAATTTCCCGCTGCTGATGGCCGCCTGGAAAATTGCACCCGCGTTGGCAACCGGGAATACCGTTGTGCTGAAACCTGCCGAGACTTCTTCCGTGTCGGCCTTCAAGCTGGCGGAGATCATCCGGGAGGCGGAGCTGCCGCCAGGCGTGGTGAACATCGTTTCCGGTGATGGAGCGGTTGGCCAGATGATCGTTCAGCACCCTGGAATCGACAAAATTGCTTTCACGGGATCAACGGAGGTCGGCAAACGGATCCTGAAAACCCTGGCTGGCACCAGCACAAAATGCACCCTGGAACTGGGTGGCAAGGCGGCCAATATCGTGTTTGAAGATGCTGCCATCGATGAAGCCGTGGAGGGCATCGTAAACGGAATCTACTTTAATCAGGGACAGGTCTGTTGCGCCGGCAGCCGGTTGCTGGTGCAGGAATCGATCTGCGACGAGGTACTCGCAAAACTGAAACGTCGCATGTCGACTTTGGTGGTTGGCGATCCTCTGGACAAGAACACGGATGTGGGCGCGATCCATTCGAGGCGGCAACTGGCAACAATCCAGGCCTACCTGGAATCGGGAAAGCAGGAGGGGGCTCAATTCTATCAAGCCGATTGTGAATTGCCGAAACGGGGATTCTGGTGCCCACCGACGTTGTTCACCGGGGTGGCCCAGTCGCATCGAATTGCCCGCGAGGAAATTTTTGGTCCGGTGCTCGCCGTCCAGACCTTCCGTACGGTCGCCGAGGCCATCCAGAAAGCCAACAACACACCGTTTGGATTGAGCGCTGGTGTCTGGTCAGACAAGGGATCACGAATCTTCAACGTGACTTCCCAGCTGCGTGCCGGCGTGGTGTGGGGCAATACCTTCAATCGTTTCGACCCCGTCTCCCCCTTTGGTGGATACCGGGAGAGCGGGTTTGGACGCGAAGGTGGTTTGCACGGACTGTCGGAGTATCTGGTGCTGTGAAAAAAACGATGAACGACAATAGCGGAAAACCGGCACGGAAACCGAAGGCAGCGACACGCAAGTCACGGCAAGTCTTCAAGACCTACAAGTTATATATTGGCGGGCAGTTTCCGCGTACGGAATCGGGGCGTCATTACGGCGTCGGACCATCGGATCGCGATCGGCCCGTGGCGAACGTCTGTCAGGCCTCACGGAAGGATGTCCGCAATGCGGTCTCGGCGGCCCGCCAGGCTCAAGCGGGATGGAATGCCCGTTCGGCCTACAATAAGAGCCAGATTCTTTATCGCATTGCGGAATTGCTGAACGGCCGATTTGAACAGTTCAAGTCGGAATTGCAGCTGCAGGGCCTTCGCGCTGGCGAGGCCGAAGCGGAAGTTCAGAAAGCGATCGACCGGGTCATTTATTTCTGTGGCTGGTGTGACAAGTATCAACAGGTCTTCAGCACGGTGAATCCGGTGGCGACCAGCCATTTCAATTTTTCCATGCTGGAGCCGATGGGCGTTGTGGGGCTGGTTGCCCACGAGGCGCAGCCGCTGTTAGGTTTGGTGTCTTTGCTGATGCCAATCATCGCCGGTGGCAATACCTGCATTGCGCTGGCGTCGGAGTCGAGGCCCCTTTCCGCGATCACTTTCAGCGAAGTTCTCAATTCCGCCGATCTGCCGGCGGGTGTGGTGAATATCGTGACCGGTAGGCTGGAGGAATTAATCGGTCCTCTCGCTCGTCATCAGGATATCAATGCATTGGCCTTCAATCGCCAGAATGCAGAGGGGTTTGCGGTGGTCCAGGAGGTGGCCGCCGACAGTCTCAAGCGGGTTCGTCGTTACGATTTGGACTGGACGAAGGACGAATCCGCCTCACCCAGTCTGATTTCCGATTTTTCTGAGACCAAGACGACTTGGCATCCGATCGAGCGGATCACCAGCGCGGGTTCGGGCTATTGAAGTTTCGCTCTTCGGAAGGTCTGTATCGAAGAACCGGCCGTGACGGCACAAGACTGCCGCGCTTCACCGGTTGACGGTCTCACCGGTTGATCGGCGTTGAGTGTTCGTTCTGAGCCCAGTGGAATGGCGGCTGTAGCCCGTTGCCTGCCGTTGCCAGTAGTTAAGCATCGGCTGGCCATCAGCTCGCCTGTCCCAACCGGTTGGTAAAAGCGAAGCTAGGAACGGGCCACGGGATCGCGGCGGAAAACAGCCACCACGTCCTCAACCGGAACCACAAATAGCTGGTTGTCGGATTCGAAATCGACCGGAATCGCATTCTTGGGGTGGAACAGGACCTTGTCGTATTGCCGCAGCGGAACGTCATCGTCGTGTTCAATCGCCGCCGAGATGGTCACGATGCGACCGGTAATCGTTGGTATCTCGGCCGCGTCCGGCAGGGCAATGCCCCCCTTGGTTTCCCTTTTGGGTTCATCCTTGCGGACCAGGACTCGGTGTCCGATCGGTTCCACGTACTCAAAACGGTTGCCCGCCCCCGTATTTTTTGCTTTCTTGGCCATTTCGAATTTTCCGATCGGGTCAACCTGATTCAATCTGAGCTTTAGGCGGGAAGACCAACTGACGAGGATCCCAAAGTTAATCATTAAAAACTGAAGCCGCAAGGCAACTTGGACTTGTAAGAACAGGCAATTGTGTCACAATTTCCAGACTCGGAATGAAGTTCACCGGCGCAGAGTGTGCCGCGGTTTTCTGTCGTATTCTTAGAGCCTGAAGCGGCGTTTTTGGCTGGCGGTCGGGCACCGAGGTCCAGAAGTGACTGACATATTAAATTGCGAAAAGCGCGAGTTTACGGGGACGCTGCGGAACCGGCGATTGCGGAAGGCCGGATCCACTCCCGCCATTCTTTACGGCCGGGGCGAAAGCGTAAGCCTGTCGATACCCACCAAGGACATTGACGCCGTCATGCGTCACGGTAGTCAGATCGTGGAACTGAAGGGCGGCTTGAACGAGAGTGCCATGATCAAGGAGGTGCAATGGGATCCATTTGGAATGGATGTCTTGCACCTCGATTTGACCAGGATCGATGCCGGCGAAGCAGTGCAGTTGACGCTGCAGGTGGAATTGGTTGGCGTGGCTCCCGGCACGCGGACTGGCGGTATGGTCAAGCATGTCCTGCACGAGGTGGAGGTGGAATGTCCTGCCTCGGATGTTCCCGACAAGCTGGAACTGCGGATCAACGACCTCGAATTGGACGGTGTGTTGAAGGCGAGCGACATCCCGTTGCCGGGCAAGGCCGTGTTGATTACGGATCCAGACGAAATGGTCGTGCAGTGCGTTGAAGTGGTAGAACAGGCCGAAGCCGAAGGGGAAGAGGCGGAAGCGGGTGCAGCCGAGCCGGAAGTTATCGGACGGAAAGCCGATGACGAGGAAGGCGAAGGCGATTAGATGCAGGGTCTTCCTGTGGTCATTCGCTGGAATGGTACATGAAATTGGTGGTGGGGCTCGGGAATCCCGGGCGAAAGTACGCGGGAACGCGGCACAATGTCGGGTTCGATGTGATCGGCGAACTGGCTCGGCGTTATCAGGCTGGTCGTCCCAAGGCAAAATTCAGCGGCGAAGTCGCCGAAACAATAATCCAAAACCGAAAAACGATCCTGATTTGTCCCTTGACCTACATGAATCTGAGTGGTCGATGCGTCCGGGCGGCTGTCGATTTTTACAAATTGGAGCTCGACGACCTGTTGATCATCTGTGATGATTTCAACTTGCCGGTGGGGCGAATCCGGCTGCGTCCCAAGGGCTCCGATGGTGGCCAGAATGGACTCAGTGACGTCATTCGGCAATTGGGTTCGCAGGATTTCGGCAGATTGAGGCTGGGAATCGGGCGGCCGCCGGCTGGCTGGGATGTGCCGAGTTACGTGACGGGCAAGTTCAGCGATCATGATCGCGAAGTGATGGAGTTGGCTATCCCACGAGCTGCGGACGCGACCGAAGTCTGGCTGGTTGACGGTATGCAGCAGGCAATGAGTCAATTTAACGCGGATCCGGAGAAGATGAGTCAGTCCAGGTCCAGGGGCCAACGGACGCCAGAGGATGCAGGACCGGCTGATCGGCCTACCGAAAATTCCATCTCGAATACTGAAAAGAAACCGGCAAACTAAAGTAAATTCGAAGGAAGGCGAAACGTGGCAGAAAAAGTTTACGAGTGCATGTTCATTTTCAATGCCAATGCGTATGCCAGAAACCCTGGGAACGCGAGCGGCGGCATCAAGGAAATGGTTGAATCGGTCGGCGGCGAGTTGTTGGCCAGTCGGATGTGGAATGAACAAAAGCTTGCTTACCCCGTCAACGGTCAACGAAAAGGCGTGTACTGGTTGGCCTATGTGAAGATGGCGGGCCAGTCGGTGACGACTTTCAATCGCGCCTGCCAATTGAACGATATCATTCTGCGGCATCTGGTGATCAGCATCGATCCCCGCCTGGTCGATACGTTGGTCGCTGCGGCCAACGATACGAGGCCCGCGGGTGCCGCTGAGGAAAAGGTGGAGGAAAAATCAGAGGCTCCGGCGGAAAAGGGAAGCGACGACAAGAAGGAGTTGAAAACGAAGTCGGAAACGGTCGCCGCCGAGTAGTTGGACCAGCTGTGTCACGAGTTTCAGGGAGGATGAAGTGGCCGATATGGCGACGAAATCGGGAACTCTGTCAAAAGTGAGATCATCATGGCAAGCTTTAATCGCGTTATCCTGGTTGGCAATCTGACTCGCGATGTGGAATTGCGGTACACGCCGTCAGGGACGCCGGTAACCGACCTGGGAATTGCAGTCAACGAACGGGTCAAGAAAAACGATGAATGGGTCGATGAAGTCAATTTTTTCGACGTCACGCTATGGAGCCGGACGGCCCAGGTGGCTTCGGAGTATCTGAGCAAAGGGTCGCCCATTTTGATTGAAGGTCGATTGAAGTATGATTCCTGGGAACAGGACGGTCAGAAACGCTCCAAGGTCAAGATCATTGGCGAGAAGATGCAAATGCTGGGCGGCCGATCCGGATCGGGCGGCCCGGCACCTCCGCCAAGATCTCAAGCGGCTTCGGTCTCCGCGCCGGCTGAAAAGGCTCACGGGAGTGTTCCGCCGCCGGACGACGATGTCCCGTTTTGACCCTGATGACGCCCGGAAAGCAGTCCAAGGTGTTACACTGGAACAACGATGGGGTCCGACGCAACACCCATTCCGTTTTGATCGTTCGGTAATCGCCGCTCGAATTCATTTTATCCATCATCCATTTCCTGGTACATGAACATGCCCGGTACAGAAAAAGCAAAATCAGCTAAACGACAGTCTCGACTCAAACGACTGCCCAAAGGCCCTCATGGAGGAGTGGAATTGCTGTTGATTCAGACGATTCCGAATCTTGGACAACAGGGTGAAGTCGTGGAAGTCAAACCGGGCTACGCCAACAACTACCTGCTGCCTCAGGGGCTGGCGACGATCGCTACGGACCATCACAAACGGATGGTCGAGAAGCATAAGGCGAAGCTGCAGGCGATTGAAACGGCCCGCTTGCAGACGCTGAAGGACCTGTCGTCTGCTATTGCCAAGCAGAGCGTGACGATTGAAGCCAATGCCAATGATGAGGGACATTTATACGGCAGCGTGGGTGCTGCGGAAATCGTCGCTTCCCTCAAGCAGGCGGGTATTGATATTGCTCCGGATCAGGTCAGGCTGGAGGGGGTTCTGAAGGAACTGGGTTTGTATACCGTCAAGATTCACCTGCACGCGGATATCGATTCGGAATTGAAGGTCTGGGTGGTGCCGACGGTCGAAGGTGGAGAGGCCGCGTCCAGCTGACGTAACATTCTCAGAGCGCGGCGTTCACAGAATTCCAATCGTCTCGACAGGTTATCAACAACCTGTCGATTTTTTTTGTCGATTTTCGGCTGTCTGACGAAGACTTGCCAGTGGTCACCTACATCGTAAGATGACTTCTGCTCTGTTCCATTGTTCACGGAAAGGACAATCAATGGCTAAACGAAAATCGGATTCGGCGAACCGGAAACCAAAGCAGGATGGCAACCTGCTGGACCGGCAGCCCCCCTTCAGCCTGGAAGCAGAGACCGGTGTTCTGGGCAGCGTCATGCTGATGCCAGACGCCTGTGACGATGTGGTCAATATCGTGCGCCCCGAGGATTTCCATGATCCGGGGCATGCGAAGTTGTACGCTCACATCATGGAGATGCACAACGCGGGAAAGAAGATCGATCTGACCCTGCTGCGGGAAAGATTGGTAGCGGCCGGTGATTTTGAACTGGTTGGTGGCGCGGCCGGCCTGGCGGAGATTTTCACGTCGGTACCGACGGCCGCCCACGCCGTTTACTACGCCGAAGTGGTGCGAGAAAAAGCGACGCTGCGGGACCTGATCATGACCTGCACGGAGATCCTGACTACGGCTTACGATCCGACCAGTGAATCGGAAACCATGTTGAATGCGGCGGAACAGAAGGTCTTCGCCATCCGTGAAAGTCGTCAGCGATCCAATCTGGCCGCCATCGATGAAGTCCTTCAGGTTGCCATGGACCGACTCGAATCCCGTGTTCGGGGCGAGATTCAGGCCGGAACGGTTGAAACGGGGTTTACCGATCTGGATCGACTTACCGGTGGATTGCACGCGTCTGAACTTTCGATCCTGGCGGCGCGACCCAGTATGGGTAAGACCGCCTTCGCCATGAACATCGCTGAAAACATCGTGATGCGATCAGGCAAACCCGCGCTGTTCGTCAGTTTGGAAATGGCTGCCATCGAATTGATCGAACGGATGTTATGCTCGGTGGCCCGGGTCAATGGGCATCGTTTACGAAATGGTTCATTGTCCGCGGATGATCGTAAACGCTTGATCAACGTCACCGGTGAATTGAGCCGGGTGCGGCTCTATATCGACGATTCGCCAACCCGCAATGTTTCGGAGATTGCTGCCACCGCGCGTCGCATCCTCCGCCGTGAGGGCGAATTGGGCGTCATCGTGATCGACTATCTGCAGTTGATTCAGCCAGACGATTCCCGGGATCCGCGGCAGGAGCAGGTTGCCAAGATGGCGCGTCGATTGAAAGGACTGGCGCGGGAGTTGAAAGTTCCGATCCTTTGCCTGGCTCAATTGAATCGACAGGCGGAAGATACGAGAGACCATCGGCCTCGTTTGAGTCATCTGCGAGAATCGGGTGCGATCGAGCAGGATGCCGATGTTGTCATGTTTGTACACCGCAAGGATTACTATCGCAGCGGCGACGACGACGCGGAAGACAACCGTGGTGAGGCGCTGATCATCATCGCCAAACAGCGAAATGGTCCGACGGATGACGTGGAATTAACCTGGCTTCGGGAATTTACCCGATTTGAAGACCGGGCCGCCGATCGCTTTAGCGAGTTCGATCAGTACGAACCGGCGCCGTTTCAGGATTGATCCGTTCACTGTCCACCGGGGTGGATGGATGGCTAACGTGGCGACTGCGCTCGGACCTGCCCGCTCAGCCGACTGGGCCCCGTTGCCGGTGGCGAATCCGACATGGTTTGTCGCAACCGGGCCATCTGATTGACCGGATCGGGTTTCAAAGGAGACCGACTCATCTGTTGCAGTTGTTGGATCAGTGCCGGGCTGGGGTTTTCCACCGTCCAGCTCTGCGATACTCCGGAAGTACTGCGCGAACGGAGCACGACGATCAACTCCGATTCAACCGGATGGCTGTCGATGTTGGCACGGACTACGCTGGCGCCACGGATCTGATTTCCCGTGGTTGGTGGCAGCGAACCCGATACCCGATCTCGTACGGGGACCTCAGAGATAGCCATCGGAACCGCTGGTGGGCGCGGAACCACCTGTGTCAAAGGGGGTTGATCCGGCGGCAGCGATCGATTCGCTGCCACACTTTCACCGGCGTTGAACAGATGCGAAAGATTCTGCTTCTGGAACTGCCAATGGATGGTGTCCAGTGCCACGTAGACCCCTTCGTCCGCATCCACCACGGCTGCGTTACAGACACCCACCAGTTGACCACCCGCAGTAAACAGACCGCCGCCGCTGCGGCCGTCGACGGGCCGCCCAAAAATCTCATATTTGAAGATTCCGTCGTAACGCGCCTGGTTCTTGAGGCGGCTGCGACGGATTGTCGGAGCCTGTCCGTGATCGCAGCCAATGCTGAAAATCTGGTCCCCATGGTGAAGCGGGTACGATTCCATGGCCACGGGCACTGGGCGAATTTCCTGATCGGTCGTGATGACCACCAGTCCAATGTCACGTTCCTCTGCGTTATAGTCCAGTAATTCGCCTCGGGTCCGGCGGATTTGTCCGTCGGCGAAACCATACTCGGCGGAAATCGTGCCCCGGCCCTGGGAATCGCGAAATACATGGCCGCAGGTCAGTACCAGGGCCTCTCCGTCGCGGTAATGAATCACCGTACCGGTCGCATACGAAGAGCCTTGTGGATCATCCACCTTCAAGCGGACCGTAGCCTGGAGCGCCAGCCGTTCGACATCATTTGCCGGAACATTTGTGCCGCGGTGTCGGGTTGCCGGCAAAACGGCGGGAGGGTTGGATCGGGTGGTGGTGGTTTGGATCACGTCTCCGGTATTTTGTCGATCCAGCCCGGAGTGACTCGCCAGACTTGTTGCCGCAGGCTCGAATCGTTGGAACCACTGCCTTAAAGTGGCCGCGTCCACGAATCCAGTATGGCGAGCGACCTCCTTGCCGTCAGCCACCAGAACCACCGTGGGCGTGCGTGTGACCTGATATTGTCGCGTCCAATCGGGGTAAGCGAAGGTATCGATTTTCGTGATGGAAAAGCCTTCGCGATGCAGCTCTTCCAGTTCCGGTTCAACTTGTCGACACGGCCCGCAACTGGCGTTGGTGAAGAAATACAACTTCGCCGTGGACTGCGATTGGCAGGATCCGGGTGCCGACAGGCTGTGGACAAACAAGATGGATGAGAAGGCGTAGACTGCTAGCCGGGTTGCAGATGACATCCAATTCCTTCCATGGATCAGGATGAGTGGTTCAATAGCAACTGCGCTTTCGCAGTGCCGGTGTTCTGTCCCCCACCCGCTGGTACCTAACAGCTTTCGCCGGCAAATTGCCTCAAAACAACAGTGTATTCCTACGACTCATCCTTGAATCGTTCGAATCGCGATGTTTGGGGCAGCCAGGCCAAGCCAGGCTGTCAATAATGTGACAGGTTTTGCGCCAACAGGGCCGCGGATTAGAATGAATTTCTGCAAATGGCGATATGCTGATTTTGATGTCGCATTCGTTCATTGCCAGCGACGCTGCCAGCAGATTCGTTTCCCGATTATTGACGACGCACTTAATTCACGGCCAAGTCTGGTTTTATGAAATCTCTTCCAGAGAAAACGATCGAGTCGTTTGCCATGTGTTTACTGGTATTTTGCCTGGCCGCCAGCCTTATGCCATCAACCACGATTGCCCAGCAGCAGGTTCCCAATCTGAAGAAACAGAAGCCGTCGGAATTTGTTCGACCGGTGCTGATTGAATTCAAGGGGCCGATCGATTGGAAGCTGGCCAAGTTTTTTCGATCGCGAATTGCCCAGGCCAAGTCATACGGCGCGGATCTGATTGTGATCGAAATTGACAGTCCGGGGGGGCTGAAATCGGAAAGTCTTAGCCTGGCCGAATTGATTCGCGATATCGATTGGGCCTACACCGTTGCCTTTGTCCCGCGTGAAGCACTCAGCGGAGCAGCCTTGATCACTTTTGGCTGCGATGAACTGTTGGTTGGCGAATTGGCTCGGTTGGGCGATATCGGAGTGATTCAGTATGACCCTCAGTTGTTCGCCTTTCGCTTTGCACCGGCCAAGATTCAATCCGTACTGATCAGGCAAGCCCGTGATCTGGCGGCTTCCAAAGGACGTTCGCCGGAATTGGCCGAAGCCATGATCAACAAGGATTTCTTTGTTTATCAGCGTCAGAACAATGGGACAATCGAGTTCAAAGGGGTTGAATCCACGGCGGAACGCCCGGCCGGACGATGGGAATTGGTTGCCGAAAGCAGAAAGGGCTTCCTGACAATCAATGGCGTTCGTGCCCGGGAGTTGGGGCTGGCTGCGGGTTTTGCAAATAGCCGCGAAGAAGTCGCGGAAGAAGTTGGCTTTGATATCGCGATCACCCGCATCTTGAAACCGACGCCGACCGATGCGGCGGTGTACTACCTGAATCATCCTGTCGGCACCGGATTGTTGATTATTATTGGACTGATTGCATTTTTTACTGAAATCAGTGCGCCGGGAATCGGCGTCGGTGGCCTGATTGCCGGGTTGTGTGCGGTGCTGTTTTTCTGGTCGCGATTCCTTGGTGGCACATCGGGTTGGCTGGAAATCTTGTTGTTTGCCATGGGGCTGATATTCCTGATGATGGAGCTGTTCGTCATACCCGGCTGGGGGATTTCGGGGATCATGGGTTTGTTGCTGACGATTGCCAGTATTTTCATGGCCAGCCAGGACTTCGTGATGCCCAGCAACGCAAGGCAATGGAATCAGTTTCTGACTTCCCTGTTGATGCTGCTATGCTCTGGTGCGGTGTTTGCCGTGGGAGCCTCCTTCATCATCAAGCACTTTGGCTATATTCCAGTATTCAATCGACTGATGTTGCAGCCTCCGGACGAGGGCGAGATTGAGCCGGGGAGCCTGGCCATTGGCAAGCCGGTACCCGCCACTCACCCCTCGGTTTCGGCAGGCGATTGGGGGCGGGCCGAATCGTTGTTAAGACCGGCAGGCCGGGCTGTTTTTGCGGGACGTTCGTTTGATGTGGTGAGCGATGGCGAATTCATCGAGGCGGGGCGGCAAGTCAAGGTGATCAGTATTCATGGGAACCGGATCGTGGTTTCGGCCATTGACGAATAGCGAAGTGTCCAAAATAGGCCGCCGACTTACCTGAATTCCCAGCGATCGGGAATCGAGGCGATGGCGAAGGAATCCGCATGGATCCCCGCCAAGACGACTTCAGGGGAATGCGAAAGCGATTGTCTGATCTGCTGACCGGCGCGGCGGCCAGCCGGCGGGAATCGGGCCATGGTTCCGTGTTGTCGGATATGACGCCGCTAAGCGAGTCGAACGTTGCCTTAAGTCCCGCCAAGCTGGCTGTCATATTGGTGTCCACGATTGACGATAACTTCCCTTGGCAACCCGTCCGAACATGGGCGTTTCCTGGGTCATGGCGGGCTACAGGATCGGTAGGATGCGGCGATGGCCGCGTCTCAATTCATGTGGAAAACGAGCAGAAATGATCTTTCACCCGGACCCGATTTGACTACCATTATCTAATCGTTCTCTGGCGGGTGCGATGCTGTGCACCTCTGGCGACGCAATCGAGAGCGGATTTCTTGATTTCTGGTCGTTGAAACACTGGGTGATCCGCTACGGCATCGTTGCGATTTAACGGACTTGGCGCCTTGCTGAAGCGAGGCGAGCCCTTTTTCGAAACAAGCATTTGAAAGAAAGATAAACGAAAAATTCTGGTGCCAACATGAACCTGAAAAATCTACGAAATATCGGTATTTCGGCACATATTGATTCCGGCAAGACAACGCTCAGCGAGCGGATCCTGTACTACACCGGTCGCATTCACAAGATCGAGGAAGTTCGTGGCGGCGGCGACGGTGCCACCATGGACCACATGGATCTGGAGAAAGAGCGGGGCATCACGATTACCAGTGCGGCGACAACCGTCTCCTGGAATGACTACGTCATCAATCTGATCGATACGCCCGGCCACGTCGACTTTACCGTGGAGGTCGAACGTAGCTTGCGTGTGCTCGATGGTGCGGTGCTTGTCCTGTGTGCGGTGGGTGGTGTGCAGGCTCAGTCCCTGACCGTAGATCGCCAGATGAAGCGGTACCACGTTCCCCGACTGGCATTTATCAACAAGATGGACCGAACGGGAGCCAACCCACGCTCCGTGGTGGAACAGATGCGGGACAAGTTGGTGCTGACGCGATCCTGATGCAGATCCCGATTGGTGCAGGCGAGGAATTTGAGGGAATTATTGACCTGATCAAGATGAAGGCGCTCTACTTCGACGGGACGAAGGGTGAAACAGTCCGCGAAGAGGCCATTCCGGCTGATTACGAGGATGAAGCTTCGCAGTCGCGACAGGCGATGCTGGAAGCGCTGGCAATGTACAGCGACGAATTGATGGAATTGCTATTGAGTGAACAGGAAGTATCCGAGGAGGTAATTCACGACGTTACCCTTCGCGCCGTGCAACAACAGAATGCCACACCGGTTTTTCTGGGAACCGCGTTCAAAAACAAAGGTGTCCAACCTTTGCTGGACGCCATCTGTCGTTACTTGCCGTCGCCTCTGGATCGCAATATCAAGGCCATGCAATATGACAATCCGGAGGAAAAATACGAATTGGAACCGGATCCGTCCAAACCATTTGTCGGCATGGCTTTCAAGATCGTCGAGGATCCGTATGGGCAATTGACCTTTCTCAGGATCTACCAGGGTACGATCGGCAAGGGCGAGACCTACGTCAATCAGAGAACGGGCCGCCGCGATCGATTCAGTCGCATTTTGCGAATGCACTCGGATAAGCGGGAAGAACTTGATGAGGCAGTTGCCGGTGACATTGTCGCGGTCATGGGCATCGACTGTGCGAGCGGTGAAACGTACGCAGAAAAACCTAAGATGTGCACTCTGGAAAGCATGTACGTTCCGGAACCGGTAATCAAGGTTGCCGTAACGCCCCGGGAACGCAGTGGCAGCGATAAACTCGGCAAGGCGTTGCAACGATTCCGGAAGGAAGACCCCACGTTTCAAGTAGCCACTGACGAAGAGACCGGCGAAGTGATCATGGCCGGCATGGGTGAACTGCACCTGGATGTTTATATCGAACGAATTCGACGTGAATACAACATCGAAGTCGAAGTCGGTGCGCCCAAGGTCAGTTATCGAGAGACGCCCACGAAGAAAGCCGAATTCAATTACAAGCACAAGAAACAGTCGGGTGGTTCCGGGCAGTTCGCGCATGTCGTGGGTTCCATGGAACCTCTGGAGATGGAAGACGGCGAAGAGGAAATTTTCCAGTTTGAAGATTCGATCGTCAGCGGACGGATTCCCAAGCAGTACATTCCGGCCGTGGAAAAAGGATTCCGGGCGGCTGTCGTCAAAGGAACGTTGGCGGAGTATCCGGTCGTCGGTTTGAAAGTTCATCTGCAAGATGGCTCCTACCATGACGTTGACAGTTCGGAAATGGCGTTCCAGATCTGCGCCCGCGATACATTCCGGGAATTCATGCCCAAAACCAGTCCAGTCATTCTGGAGCCGGTAATGAAGGTCGAAATCGAATCGCCGGAACAGTTTCAAGGTGGCATCGTCGGTGACTTGACGTCCCGCCGCGGGATCATGGAATCGACGGACATGCAGCCCGATGGAACCGTAAAGATCATCTGCGAAGTTCCGTTGAGCGAGACATTTGGATATGCGACCGACTTGCGCAGCCTGACCCAGGGACAGGGCACCTTTGCCATGGAGTTGCGGGGGTACCGCAAGGTTCCTGCCAGCGTTCAGGAAACGGTCATCGCCGAACGTCGCAAGCAGAAGGAAGAAAAGCTGGTCGGAGCCAAGTAGTAACGGGTCGCAATCGCGGCCGTCAATCAGTCGTCCGCCGGGCCGATCATGGACTCGAAGTCGTCTTCGCTGATGATCGCAACGCCCAACGATTCCGCTTTCGCTTTCTTGCTGCCGGCCTTGTCGCCCGCCAGCAGAAAGTCGGTTTTTCCCGATACGCTGGAAGCCGCCTTGCCACCATGCTGTTGTACCAGGTGCTTGACTTCGTCGCGCGTATACCTGGACAGCGTTCCGGACACAACAATCGTCTTACCCGCCAACCGGCCGTTGGCCTGGCCAAAAGCGGTTTCAACCAGATCGGTTTTCAGTCCCAGCTGTATCAGATCGTCGATGATTTGAGGCCCGTAAGCACCGTGAAAGTAATCGAAGACGCTTTGAGCGATCACCTCACCAATCTCATCAATCTTGGCCAGGTCTTCGGCCGTGGCCTTTCGCAGGGCCTCAACCGATCCGAAATGATTGGCCAGCGTCCGGGCGACCGTGGCACCGACAAACCGGATTGAGAGCGCGTTCAGCAGGCGAGCCAGTCCACGCTGCTTGCTGGCCTCAATCGCCCGGATCAGCTTGGTGCTGGAATCCTGCCCCATCCGGGGAAGTTGTTTCAGTTGCTCGGCGGTCAAACGATACAGATCGCCATAGGTTTGTACCAGGCCGTTGGAAACCAGGGAGTCGACCAGCTTGTCGCCAAGGCCTTCGATATCCATGGCGTTGCGACCGGCGAAATAACGAAGTCGCTCTCGCAACTGGGCGGGACACTGCAGATTTGGACAGCGAATGTAAACGCCTCCTTCGTCTTTCGACAGCGGCGTCTGGCAGGCCGGGCAGTGATCAGGAAAGTGAAAAGCGGGCAGACTTTGACCTGCGCGTTCGTGCTTTTCCACTCGAACAATGTGCGGAATGATTTTCCCCGCCTTCTCCACGACCACCATGTCGCCCACGCGAATGTCCTTGCGTTCGATTTCGTCCGCGTTGTGAAGGCTGGCACGACTGACGGTCGTACCGGCCAATTCTACCGGCTCCAGGTTCGCGACCGGTGTGATCGTCCCCGTCTTGCCGACCTGGACGTCAATCGAAAGCAAGCGGGTGGTCGCTTCATACTTTTCCCATTTGTAGGCGATCAGCCAACGTGGGCTCTTGGACGTTGCCCCCAGTTGTTCCCGCTGATCGAAACGATTCAACTTGACCACCAGTCCATCGACCTCAAAATCGAGGTCGTGCAGCGTATCCCCAATCCTTTCGCAGTAATCTGCGACGTCCCGGATCGAATCGAAACCGCGAACATGGGGTGTGGGGGGAAGGCCGTAGCCGCCAATTTCAGCCAGGAAATCGAGGTGGTTTGTACTTTCAAGACCTTCGCACCTGCCGGTGCCGTGACAGAAGATTCGCAGGTTCCGTTCGGCACAGATTCGCGGATCAAGTAGACGGATGCTACCGGCGGCAACGTTCCGTGTATTGGCGTACAGCGGAATTCCGAGGGAGGCCTGTTTTTCGTTCAACCGGACCAGTTCGGAGTTGGTCATGTAGACTTCTCCACGAACCTCCAACAGCCTGGGCGGGCTGTCGACCGTCAGCCGCAACGGGAGGTCCGCAATCGTCCGCACATTGTGCGTGATATCATCCCCGACCTGGCCGTCACCGCGCGTGACCGCGCGAGCCAGATCCCCATCTTCATAAATGACGGCAGCCGCGACGCCATCGACCTTCAGTTCCACAACCCATGGTGCCGGTCCGCCCAGATTGGCCTCTACCTTTTTTCCGAAATTAACCAGGTCCTGGATGTTGTAAGTGTTATCGATCGACAACATCGGGACCAGGTGTTGTACCTGTTGCAGATGCGGAACCGGCGAGTCGCCAATCCGTTGAGTTGGACTGTCGCCACGAATCAATCCGGGGAACTCTGTTTCCAGCTCCTGCAATTCAAGCATCAGACGATCGTACTCAAGATCGCTGATTCGAGGGTTCGCTTCGACGTAGTAGGCTCGGTCGTGAAGACGTATTTCCCTGGTCAATTCACCGATTCGCCGAGCCGCATCCTCGATCGTCTTGTCGGTCATCAGGAATTCCGGTGCGTCGTGACGGATAGGCGATTCGTTATTGGGCGTCCGATTTGGGCGCCAAGGTGACCGGTTGATCGGCGGCGGAATTCGGAACCAGACAGAGAAATTTCAACGGTTCCGGCCCCGTGTTTCTGAACTGATGCACTTCGTCCGGTGCGACATAAATCGTGTCGCCTGTTTCGATTGGATGTTCCCGGTTTCCCTCAACGGCGATTCCAGTCCCCGCCAGAATAAAGATCTCATGCTCGTAGGGATGACTGTGCCTGGGCGTGAAACCGCCAACCGCAACCTCAAACTTTCGCATGGCAAAATTGGGGGCGCCTTCATCACTGCCGATCAGTTGTTGAACCTGGCAGGATTGAGCTCCCGGCATTTCCACCTTCTTTTTTTCAACTGTCGCAATATTTTTCAATTTCATATCGACCTGTCCGTTCTCTCAGACTTCCTTGTACATGGGGTTCAATGGGCACAACTGCCCTGTGCTTTATGCATGCGTCCGTCCGGATGCACGCCCGGCTGATCGTTGCCATACCACCGTTCCAGAACCGCATCCCACTGGAATGGATCCCGTACTTTCACAAAGTCGGCGCGAACGAGATCATGTTGCGGATGCAGGATGGAGTATTTGATGCCAAACTTCCGCATGATCGGACCGACACGAGTTACCGGGTAAATTTCACAGGCCAGACGGAAATGCTCGCGGATAACCGCCCGCTGCTCATGTAGGCTCGGCGGCTCAGGCAGCGGTTGGCCGTTGGCCAGCGCCCGCGCCTGAGAAAAAATCCACGGATTGCCAATGGCACCGCGAGCTACCGTGACCCCATCCACTCCGGTTTCGTCGATCATCCTCAGGCAGTCCGCGGCCGTAAACAGATCGCCGCTGCCCAGGATGACTTTTCCGCCAGCGTGTTGCTTGACCTGCCGTAGAAATTCCCATCGGCTGGGCCCAACGTAACGTTGCTGGACCGTGCGGCCATGCACCGTGATGGCTGCTACTCCCGCGGCAAACGCTCCGTCAAGGATTTGAAAAAATTGACTCCGACTCTCTGGACTATCATCAATGCCGCGTCGCATCTTGACCGTGACCGGGATGTCGGCAGGGACCGCATTCCGTGTCTGCCGGACAATTTCGAGCGCGATTTCCGGTTGTCCCAGGTGGAAGCCACCGCGACAGCGGCCCAACACTTTCTTCACCGGGCAGCCGAAGTTGATGTCGATGATGTCAAAGCCGGCCTGCACCAGCTTCAAGGAAGCCGCGGCGAACTGTTCTGGCTCCGACCCCATCAACTGACCACCGACGGGATGTTCTTCTTCGGAGATGTGGAGGAAGTGACCGGTCTTTTTCCGCTGTTTGAAATTGACCAGAAACTGATCCAACATCACCTCACAGATCGTATACGGTGCGCCTTGCCGCCGGGCAATCACTCGCATGGGCCAGTCGCTGTAACCCGACAGCGCAGCCTGCACGATCGGAAATCCGATCTGGACATCGCCAATCTTCAATGGCTTCAGCTGCGTGGCCGAAATCATTTGTCCCATCCATCTGCTTTTGGTTGATTTGTCGAACCGGATTATAAATGGAAAAAATGAGCTCTGCACCGGGGAATCTGCTGTCGATCTGTGGCGCGAGAAAATTCTTGCGCGAGAAAATCGAAGGCCCCGGAACTGCCCCGTGGTTTGATTCAGGAGCAGCCATTATCATTCGGGTCCGAGCCCAATGTTTGCGATCAGCCAATGAACCCAGCTACACCGGAATCGACCGAGTCCTGTGCTCGTAGCCCGCTACTGATGAATCCCTGTGATACGGCGGTGGTCGTCATCGATGTGCAACAGAAACTATTGCCCTACATCGGCGATCACGAAGCCATATGCTGGAACGTCGGACGAATTATCGAGGGGGCCAGAATTCTCGGCCTGAATGTGTTCGTAACCGAACAGTATCCACGTGGTCTTGGTGAAACCGCGCCAGCAGTGGTCCGTCGGTTGCAGGGATTGGGCGAAATTCAGAAGTTCGAAAAGTTGATGTTCAGCTGTCGCGGATGTCCGGAACTGTTGCAGCGACTGGATCGGCAGACGATCGGAAAAATTCTGCTCGTCGGTATTGAAACGCACGTCTGCGTCATGCAATCGGCACTCGACCTGATGGCCGACGGGTTCGACGTTTATGTTGCCGAAGACGCGACGGGTTCGCGATTTGACGTTGACAAACGGTCCGCCATTCGTCGTCTGGAGATATCCGGGGCAACGATCGTGTCCACCGAAATGGCGCTGTTTGAATGGTGCATGTCTGCGGAAGTTGATGGATTCAAGCAGATCAGCCAGATTGTACGTGAACCCTTGACCGGATCGTGAATTCAACCAGCCGTATCGTTGATCGGCTGCTGTAGCAGGTGCAAACGAATCTGGTTCAGAATCTGTTTTGTCGTTCTGGACCGACGCAGGCCGGAGTGGCCGCCGTAGTGCAGCGTATACCGGGTCACCTGGCCGGCATCCGCAATCGCCACCTGATAACACCGATGGTACTCCGATTCCGATGTGATCGGTTTGCTGACAGCCACACCGATGGAAGTTTGAGCATCCAATCGGATTTTTCGCGCTGCGTCGCCAACCACGTCGTCGGAGGGGCCCAGCCAGGGCAGCAGGGCAGGTTCCGCCAGGGCGAGCGTGGTTCGGCAAACGCGGCGATCCTGGTCACTGTCAAAAATGGTCTGCCCGGCGATGCCGCCAAATCCATAGTCAACCAACGAAATTGACTCGCAACGATCGATCAGCATCTGCACCAGGACATCCTGCAATTCTACTCCGTTTTCTCCGAAGACGAGGTTGCCCAGTCGCTCATGGATCAAAGCCAGCGTGGGACGGATCTGATTCAGGCAATCCAGGTCGTCAACGCCGGTGACCATGATCCGCAACGAGATGGTGGCTTGACTGGCGGTAATGCCGACGCGGGGATTGTGGTCTCGTTCGGTCAAATCGTCGAGCAAAGTCTCAATTTGACTCTCTCCAGCACCAAAACAATGCACCACATGCTGTTTGATGACTTGCCGGTAGCCTGTAAGATCTTGGATGGCCGGTCGAACATGGCCGGCCCACATTTCCTTCATTTCATAGGGGACGCCGGGCAGTGCGAAAATGCGCGACGGTCCGCTCGGCGATTCCAAGGTCAAGTCGATTCCAGGCGCGGTGCCTTCTGCATTGGGGATGATCGACGAACCTTGAGGGAACCAGGCCTGATGCTGGTTGCTGGCGGGCATCGCCCGATTCATTTTCGTGTAGATGTTTCGAATGTGGTCGACGGTTTCCGGATGAAATTCAAGCGGTACCGCGCCAACATCCGCCAGGACTTGTCGGGTCAGGTCGTCTTTCGTTGGCCCGATGCCTCCCGTCGAGATGACCAGGTCGGCGCGGCGGACTGCCGTCTGAAAGGCGAGCACGCCATCCCCCAAGTCATCTCCAATCGTCGAATGAAAACGGGACTCGATGCCCATGTCGCCTAATTGTTGAGCCAGCCATTGGGAATTCGTGTCCAGCCGCGCGCCGGATATCATTTCGTCACCAATGGCAATTATTTCGGCTTTCCAGTTTTTCATTCAAATTCACCTGTTGGAATGCCCGGTTTTGTGAAACCAGCCGGCGTAACCGAAATATACGTCAAACCGGGATTTTCTGATATAATTTGAAGGATCGGTTTTCATACCGCGGCGACGGTGTTTGCCAACTGAACTTCTCACTTCCAGCGCCGACGTCGAGTAATCGGGGGCTTTGCGAAGTATGCTTGATGGGAGCGATTCCGCCGCTTCAGCGGCGGTTACGCACTACATCCGGCGCGGCCGGCCGTGGCAGTGAGTTTTCGTCTGGTTGCCAAACGGCCATCCGAAAGACGCTACACTGGTAGGAATCGATTACAAACAAGATCTAGACCTCAGACGGACTTCAGGGAAATTCATGTGTGGAATTGTTGGTTACGTTGGCCCGGGAGTGGCTCAGGAATTTCTTCTGGAAGGCTTGCGTCGTCTGGAGTATCGCGGTTACGACAGCGCCGGCACAGCAACCGTTGATGGGGACCACACGATCCGTGTGACCAAGACCGTGGGCCGGATCGCAACGCTGGCGCACGAAATCGCCAACGCGCCCAGTGAATCGGGAATCGGTATTGGGCATACTCGCTGGGCGACTCACGGTGCGGCCACGATTACCAATGCTCACCCCCAGATCGGCGGAGACGATTTCCTCGCGCTGGCTCACAATGGCGTGATCGAAAATTTTGCGGAACTTCGCCAACAGCTGATCCAGAAAGGATATCGTTTTGTTTCCGAGACGGATACAGAGGTCGTTGCGCATTTAATCACCGATACGGTTCGACAACTTCAACAGCAACAAAGCAATGGGCACGTGTTGACTCGTCGCGCCGGGATGGATGCGATCAAGGAAGCGGTTTCGCAGTTGAGGGGAACCTACGGGCTGGCAGTCATTTTCAAGCAATGGCCGGATGCGATCTACGCTGCACGCCTGGGCAGTCCATTGGTCATCGGTGTCGGGGAAAACGAACACTTCGTGGCCAGCGATGCATCGCCCCTGGCGGGCTACACTGACCAGATCGTCTACCTGGCCGATCACCAGGTGGCCTGCGTGACCGCCGACGCGCTCGAGATATCTCATCGCGATCAGGGGATCATTTTGCACGATGTCAAGCAGGTCGATATCAATTCACGGGTCGTTGGACTGGACGGCTTTGATCACTACATGCTGAAGGAGATCTTTGAGCAACCCAAGTCGGTACGGGATGCGATGCGGGGACGATTGAACGACGACGACGCGACACCGGTCTTCGGTGGCCTGAACATGAGTCCGCAGGAACTGAGAAAAATCAAACGAATCATCCTCACGGCATGCGGAACAAGTTGGCATTCGGCGCTGGTCGGCGAATACCTGTTGGAAGAAATCGCCCATATTCCTGTCGAAGTGGAATATGCCAGTGAGTTGCGATATCGGAATCCCCCAATTGAACCGGACACGGTGCTGTTTGCGATCACTCAGAGTGGCGAGACCGCCGATACATTGGCGGCGCTCCGCGAAATGAAACGGAAGGGGCATCCGACTCTGGCCATCTGCAACGTGGTCGGCAGCTCGATTGCCCAGGAAGCCGATGGCGGAATTTATTTACACGCGGGCCCGGAAATCGGCGTCGCGTCGACCAAGGCCTACACCTCGCAATGTACGGTCCTGACCATGCTGGCCCTGTTTCTGGGCCGCCTGCGTCACACCAGCTACAACGCAGGCCGTCGCATGATGGATAAGCTGAAAGAAGTACCGGACGCGATCGAAAAAGCCCTGCAATCGAACGATGCGATTGCTGAGATCTCGCAAAAATACCAGCACTGCTCCAACTTTCTGTACCTGGGGCGGCATTACAATTTTCCAACGGCGCTGGAAGGAGCTCTGAAGCTGAAAGAAATCAGTTACCTTCACGCCGAAGGCTATCCCGCGGCGGAAATGAAACACGGGCCGATTGCCCTGGTTGATGAAAATACGCCCAGCGTATTTGTGATGCCCAAAGGCTTCATTTACGAAAAAGTCATGTCCAATCTGCAGGAGATCAAAGCCCGGGGTGGCCCCGTCATCGCGGTGGCGGCAGAAGGTGACGATCGCGTTGCCGAAGTAGCGGATGACGTGATTTATATTCCCGAGATGGAAGAGTTTCTTCAGCCAATTGTCTCGGTGATTCCACTGCAATTACTCTCCTACCACATCGCCATTTTGAAGGGCTGCGATGTGGACAAGCCACGTAACCTGGCCAAGAGCGTGACGGTAGAGTAGAGATCCTGGCGGGAGAAGCCGTGGGACGCTCGGGGGGACCGACTGCCTGAACGAAGACCGCGGGTTGCGAACAGTGTGCCCGGTTCTGACGAAGCGGCTCGGTGTTTCGATCTAGTACGGGATCGCTTCTTATTTTTTCTTGCCCAGCACGCTAACCAGCGAAGAAATAACCTCAGAGACGAGCTGGGATTACTATTCGCCAGTACCGCCGGTCATGATTCGAAGGCTGACTTAGGGCATGCAGAACGTGTCCCGTGACCGCAGCTGTTGTCGGCAACGCGTCGCCAAGTCTTGTTCTCGAAGCTACGATCGACAACGGCCAAGCCTACCCCCCAAGCCAGAACGCTCAAGAGCCAGGCTCGCAACGGCCGAACTCAGGATTCGATCGCTTCCTGCAATTTCTCGGCGATTTGGGATTCGATCGCACCACGAAACATGGCCGCCGCAAACGGCATTTTTCCGGACACATTGACATCCTGATCTGAGGCCGTCACCGCGCCCGATATCTGGAAACCCAAAGCGACAAATGAGAAGGACAGGTTGCCTTCATCATCCCACTCCTCCCTCAGTTCTCGCACTTCGACAGTCGCATCCTCACGAATCTTGTTGGAGAACTCCTTTAACCGTGTAACGACTTCCCTTCGTTGACGAAAGTGTTTGACCGTGACGTTGAACTTGGCCATCAGGTCAGCGCTTCATCGGAATCGTCATACGACTGGCGATCTTCCGGGTGCCAGAGCGGCACGCCAATCTGAACTCGTTCAGCGAGTTTCAGAATTTTTTCCGAGGATCCGGGCAAAGCCTCCGTCGATTCATACTCATCCTCGCCAACTTTTTCCGGTTCGAAATCCCATTGACCCTGTCTGATGGCATCCAATACTGAATCGCGCACAGTACATCCTTCCTGGTCGTTAACAAAGAAAATGACGGCTTTCTCTGCCGAGGTGTCAACCTTGTTGTATCGGACGTTGGGTTACATCTGATAGCTTAACAGGGACTTAATATCTCGCGAAAATTGCCTTTGTCAAGTTTTTTTTGTGACGATTGGGGTTTTTGCAAACGGACGACAAACCACAAATCGATCACGGCGATATCTTTGCCGATTAAAAACAGGAACAGCGTCGCTTCGCTGCCGCGTACCAGAAACGGCCAAGTTGATTCCGTTCACGGATAGTCAGCGATTACGATGCCTGGGATTTCAATCGCGATCGAAATTCGCTCAGCCTGCACGCATCAATCGTTGACCCACGAATGTAGCCGCGGCACGCCGCGCCCCGTACCCCGACCAGTTGTGGCGCAACCGCGACGACGTCAGGTAATGATTCGCTACGGATCGAACCAGCCAGAATCAGGGCCATGCCGTGCGCGTTGGCAGCCTTTCGATAACCAAGCAGTGTTGGCACGTCCGCCTGGTCAAAAATGGAGCCTGACGTTTTGTCGAAGGTGTCCAGCAACAATACGCGACAACCCAGACTGGCACCCCGGGCAATAATTTGTCCGACCGGAGGAGACGCGGCCTGTTCTGAATCAATATATCCAACCGCAACAGGTAGGACGTGTTGAGGCAGCTGCGACACGAACCGTTGCCACTGGTCGATCCAGCCTGGGCAATGAGCCATGTCAGCGTGGCCGACCTTCGCGAAACGGATACGACCGGCCGGGTCGAAGGTTGACAGGAAATCACAAACAGACAAAGTTGCCAATTCACCGATTTCTCCCAACGCGACGCTGGCAAGCGTCTCCTGGCCAAACTGATCCACGATGGCGGCAATGGTTTGACCGGCGGCCCTTCCAAGCGGACCCTGATCGGGTTCCTTGATGTCGATGATATCGACGCCATTTTGCAGGGCTACTAGCGCTTCGGCTGCGCTCCTTACGCTAACAAGCAGTCCGATGGTATTCATGGACCACCTGGAAAGAAACTCGTTACGCTCCAGTGGCCACCCGCTATCGGTTGTTTTCGACACTGCTACCCAACCCTCTGGCTTGTCGCTAAGTTATATTTCGGCAGCACCTGTCTACGGTAGCGTGGAGCGTGGATGAAGGCGACGACATCATCGGTCACCATTTGCTGCCCGTTATCTGTTTGTTGAATTTATTGCGATCGCCTGCGTGTCTTCCACTTTGAAATACCTTCGGATTGACGATGCCGGTCAGCTACAGGATTTCTGTGAGCGATGCGGCCATGGCGATGTCATAGGATTTGACACGGAATTTGTATCGGAAAACAGGTATCGACCGGAACTGTGTTTGCTGCAGGTCGCTTCTGAAAACGAGATTGCGATTGTCGATACGTTGCGCGTCCCCGATTTGAATCCGTTCTGGTCTCTATTGATTGCCGATGACCAGGCCACTCTGGCTCACGCGGCACGCGAGGAATTCCTGTTCTGCTTCCGAGCCTGCGGCAAAAAGCCAGCCAGGCTGTTTGATGTCCAGTTGGCGGCGGCGTTTGTGGGATTCGATTATCCGGCTTCCTACGCCAACCTGGTTACCCAGATTCTCGGGGCCCGCGTTCCCAAAGGAGAAACGCGGACCGATTGGAAGCGGCGACCGCTGTCCGACAAACAGATCAGATACGCCATTGGGGATGTCGAACACCTGCATGCCCTGTACGAAGAGTTATCAGTTCGACTTCAGAAGTCGGGGCGATTGGAATGGTATTACGAGGAAATCGCCAAGTGGATGAATGATCTGGCACGGAATGAACAGGCGCCACAGTGGCACCGAATCAGTGGGGTCTCGCGATTGAATCGCCGTTCGCTGGGTATTCTGCAACAGCTCTGGCTACTGCGAGAAGGTGAAGCCGAAAAAAGGAATCGATCGCCCAAACGGGTCATTCCCGACGATTTGATGATTGAACTGGCCAAACGGTCGTCATCCAGACCATCCAGTTTCAAGGCGATTCGTGGATTTGAAAACCGGGTCCATCGGGGATTGCTGCCGCCGATTGCCGACGCCATCCAGCGTGGTATCGATTTGCCGGACAAGCAATTGCCGAAGAAGCCCGATCGAGGGCTCAGTCTGAATCTGGGTTTGCTGGGACAGTACCTTTCCACAGTCTTGAATGTCGTCTGTCGGCAGCAGGATATTGCACCCGCGCTGGTCGGAACCGCCCAGGACCTGCGTCATTTCGCGGCCTGGCGACTGGGGATGATTCCCGCCAGCGAAACACCGGTGTTGAGTACCGGGTGGCGAGCGGAAATCGTGGGCTCCACCATCGACAAGGCACTGCAGGGCGAAATCGGTTTACGTGTGGACAATCCTCGCTCAGATGAGCCGCTGACCATTCAGGACCTGGGCTGATGGTCTTTGTGCGTGAACGGTCTTGTTGAACGGACGGTCCTGCTGAATGGACGGTCCTGCTGAATGGACGGTTGCCGCCAGTCCCTTGGCAACGACCATTGAGACGTAATCTCGATCGTTGGTCGGGAGCGGGGTTCGACTCACCCAAGAGTCAGCGGGTGGTCAATATTCCTGGCCCAACACGACCGGAACATCCAGGACCTGGCCATTGCGATCCACTTTCACCATGATCTGCTGTCCCGGCTTGTATTTGTCCAGGATGGATTGCACGTCGTCCGTATCGCTAACCGCCTGGCCATCGATGGAAATGATGCGATCGGCACTTTCCCGATTCAAGCGTTCAACGCGAACCAATTGACCCGCGATCCGCCGATAGCCTCGTTCAATCGTGATGCCACGCAGGCCGGCATTTTCGGCCGCGCCGCCCGGAATCAGTCGCGCGATACGCAGACCTTCACTGGTCTGCCAGTACAGGTCAATGCCCAGCGACGCGCGTTGAACCTTGCCGAACTGGATCAACTGAGGAACGACTCTTTGAATCGTGTTAATGGGAATGGCAAAGCCAACCCCCGTGTTTTCACCCGTCAACGAGGCGATGGCCGTATTCATACCGACCAGTTTTCCCTGGCTGTCCAGCAGTGGGCCGCCCGAATTTCCCTGATTCAGGGCTGCATCCAGCTGGATGATGTTCTTGATCAGTCGGCCCGACTTGCTGCGAAGCGTACGATTCAAACTGGAAACGATTCCCACCGTCATTGTGCGTTCCAACCCGAACGGGTTGCCGATGGCGAATATTTTCTGACCTACTCGAAGTTTCGAGGAATTACCCGGTACCACCGGGGTTAGCAGACTGGAATCGCAGTCGATCTTCAACACAGCGATATCATTCTGCGGATCGCCGCCGACCACCGTACCGGCATAGGAGGAACCATCGTACAGCGTGACCTCGATCGCATCGCTGCCGGCGATCACATGGTAGTTGGTGACAATGTGTCCCAGCCGATCGTAGACCCAACCGCTGCCGGATCCCTCTTCCGGCTCAAACCGGAACATGAAGTCGACTCGCCGTGTGATCGTACTGATATTGACGACGCTGGTGTTCACATTTTCGTAAACGGCAACGTTGATTTGTTCCTCCGGAGAAAGCGCGGCCACCGAGGGTGTTATTGGAGGCTGGGGCAAATCCTGTGGCACAACGGACTGGGCCGCAATTTGAGGACCGCGTTCCGCGCCGACGCTGGGCGATTCCCAAGGGAGATTGGAAATCGCGAAGATTCCGGCGATCGCGCCAATAAAAGCTGACAGCCCGCACATCAGTAACGACGACTTCATGATTCTCTCTCCTGATCTTCGGTCCACTTCAAGCCATCACGATTGAGCTCGGAACGGCCAGTAGTCGATTGCTCGACCGCAGGAAATTTTACACGATTCACGAACCAGCGCCATGGTCGAGCCGTCTTTCGCGGTGTTCGCAACCGCTAGAGTAGCGGAAAAATCCCGCCAGTTCGCAAAGCCCAACGGCAAATTCTCATTTTGCCCGATCCGCAGAAATTATCCGATCGCGTTGTTCTACGAAAACCGAAAAGTCTTAGTGGAAACTGGATTCATACGTTGTACGTTTGAACGCGACAGCATGGAGCTCATTTATGGTTCAAACATCTGCCGCCCTGGAATCGTCCACGCTCAGCCGCCAAGGTTTGATGATTTTCTGGCTGTCGATCGCCTGCACTCTGCTGATTGCCTCCCAAGCGGCGTCCGTTAGCCCGGACTGGCGTGGTCAGGACAATCCATACCACTCATTCAATGGCATGGGTCCCGCTTGTCTGTTCGTCGGCTATTCCGAACTTCGCCGGCCTTCGGGATCAGCGAACGTGATCGCGAACAGCCAAAGTTTCGTATCAGATTCATGTCTTGATCAGCTAAACGAACGAATCATTGGCGGCATGGTAAAACGCGTGCGGCAGACCCGATTCGGTTATTCGGATATTTCCGTAGATTTGCAAGTTGTGGTCGATGACAGTATCGATCGTGGATTGGCAAACGCGGATCCGTACTGGCGTTACTACACCGACTGCGATTGCTGGGAGGTCGCGTTCAATGATGGTCCCCCCAGCTCGTCGCCGGATTTGACAGGACTGCTGAAACATGCGTGTCGTCAACTGCTGCAAAACGTCGAATTCATGCTGGTAGAGAACCGTCGTCCACGCCCCTGTCATATTGACGTCCAGACTCCCGTGGTAGCAACCGCAAATTGTCTGGAAATCGTTGTGAACCATTGGACCTTGACCCAGCTTGCGAAGTCTATCCCATGGCATCAATTGGTGGGTTACCGGTTGGATCAGCTTCGCCGAATCAACCAATGGGAGTCCTTTTGTCGAACGATCTATGACACCGGTCACCAAGAGGCGAGCCTGCCGTTGGACGCCGATTCGATGGACGTACAGTGACTGGACGCATTCAATTCTGCCCCCATCCAATCCGGGGTGTTTCGTGGTTGTGGCTCGCCGAATCACCTGTCCAGGTCGTTTGGAGGGGAGCTGCAACAACCTCAATCGTCAGGTGTCGTCCCAGGAACGGCCGTGACGGCCAATCTGCTGCCGCCTTCCCCGTCTCCGTCGATTTTTGAATTGAGGGTACGTCGGGGCGGAAGCCAGACACGAGCGACCGGCTGATGTCAGGCCCGTTGATTCAAATCCGGGGGATCGTTGACCTGAATGATCGTGCTCGACGAAGACGGCATGGAATTTGCAGTAAGTAATTTGCGGTAAGTATTCTCGCGGTTCGAATTGCCTGGTTTTACCTGATATAGGTAGGCAGCTCGATTGGCGAGCGGCTGATGCGAAATCGACGACCGGTTGACCATGTTTCGCCTGAGTTCAACTGGTTAGTCCGCTCGGCCGTGATTTTTCCGCGTGGAAAAAAGATGCCAGAAACGCCCGATATCGCAACATGCTGTCCTGATCTGATACAGCGTTTTGCTGCAGGTTGCGTTTCCGGACGGAATGTAGGGATTTTTTGGTCGTTTTGCCGCTGGCGATTTTCAAATCGCGGTTTTTTGGTAGCAGGACCGTGGTCGCCAAAATACAATATTTGTGTACCAAAATGCTAATTTTTAACGTCAAGGTGGGCCAGGCGACTGGCCTGACCATCACGCTTCCGGTTCGGAGTCCACTATGTCCATAATCAGTCCGAATAGATTTTTTCTTTCGGTCACCCTGATCGCCGTCGCGTTGTCCACAGCGTACGGCCATGCACCGATTAGCGAATTCGGAACCGAAACGGCCCGGCTGGCGACATTCTCGAATCCCACTGGTGAAGTGTCGTTTGCACTTTCACTCAGCCCGCAATTGAGCGATGCCAAGCCGGTATCCAGCGATATTGTGATTTACGTTGATACTTCCGCCAGCCAGACCGGCCTGTATCGCAAGGATTCACTCGTTGCGCTACGGCGGCTACTGGTCAATTTGACGGCGGAAGACCGAGTCAAGCTGTACGCCATGGACATCGAACCGATCGAGTTGACTGAACGTTTCGTTGCTCCTGATAGTGATGAGATCAAGGTTGCACTGGCCAAGTTGCGAAAACGTGTTCCGTTGGGTTCGACCGACATGCCGGGGATGTTAACACACGCCGCTGATCTGTTTCCCGATGGATTTCAGCGGAATCGGAACGTGGTTTACATCGGTGATGGGGTCAGTCGCGGCCAGTTCCTCCGTTCAGAACAGTTTACGGAAGTTACAGATCAGCTCTTTGAATCACGCATTGCCTTTTCCTGCTTTGCGATTGGACCGGAGCGTGATGTGGAAACGCTTTCCGCTTTGGCCAATCAGACCGGTGGCAACGTGTTTGTCGATACGGACGATTCGCGCTCGATTTCGGAGGCTTGCAAAGGCTTGGCCGCGACCGTGCACGCAACTGTCGTCTGGCCCACCGAAGGTGATTGGCCGGCAGACGTGGCCGAGGTCTTTCCGACCCGTTTGATTCCCCTGCGGACCGATCGGGACACGATTCTGATTGGCACGTTGAAGAAGAGCGTGGATCTGGAAATCACTATTCGAGGAGAAGCCAATGGCCGGCCGGTGTCGATGACCTGGCCTGTTCAGGTGGAAGCACCCAATCCTGATTTTTCGTTCCTGCCCAAGTTGGTAAGGGATGCCCGTAGAAATGAGGGCAGGACATTGCCCACGATCGGTTCCGATGGTCTGCGGGAGATGGCTCGCGTAATGCAGGTCCAGTCGTCCCAATTGACCACGCTGGGTAGGCATGCCCTGATGCGGGGCGATTACGCATCGGCAAAGACTCTCAGCGAGGCAGCCCTGGGATCCGATCCGATCAGTGCCGAAGCGGAGGCCTTACTCAACAAGGCGACTCAGGATGAAGATGATCCGTTTGGCTTCGATGACAACGAACAGGATCCATTTGCCGATGACGATCCGGCGGAAGAAGAGGCGATGCCGCTGGACGAGCAGCAACCCCTGGAGTCGGAACAACCGCTATCGCCGGAATCGAACCAGGAGCCACCGGCGCCGATGGAATCGGAAGCCGATCCGGTCGCGCCTGCGGCGCAAGATGTGCGACCGACCCTGCCTAATCAGCTGCAGCCCGGACAAACACTGGATGAAACCGCTTTGGGTGGCGATATCCGGCTGGTCAATCCGGATGCACCGGCTTCCCGGCCCCGTGATGAGATCGACGACCTGCTGCAACAGAATTCGCAGCGGGCGGGCGACCTGATCCTGTCGGACGAGGAATTCAGCCGTGTTTTATCGGATCGACTGAAAGCACGGGTGCGAGTTGAATTGCAGCGGGCCACTCAGGACGTCAATAGTGGAGTGCCGGGCGATGCAGTCGAGCGATTGAAGTCGATGCTGGAGATACTGGACCAGGTTTCCAACGTGGATCCGTCGGTTCAGGCTGATCTGAGATCGCGGGTACTGGCTTCCTTGCATTCGGCACGCCGAGAAAAACTGGAATACGACGATGCCTTGGCCCGGGCCCAGGAAAATGCGGCCATCGCCGCAGAAATCGAAGACGCTCGAATTGCCTACGTTGAACGGGAAAATCAGCTGGCGAGTTTGATTAACGCCTTCGATAGCCTGCTGCGAGAAGGACAGTTTGCGGCAGCGGAAGAAGTGACGCGACGTGCCTTTGCCATTGCTCCTGAGCGACCGGAGGCCAACCTGGCGTTGGAATCGGCCCGGATTATTTCCAACCTGATTCGGGGTCTGGAATTGCGGCAGCAGCGGCAGACGGCTTTCCTGGACACGATGTATGAAGCAGAAAAAGCAGCCACTGCCTTTTCGGGCGTGCCGCCTCTGGTGTTCCCGGATGCACGAGAATGGGCCATCAAGAAAGAGCGACGCAAAAAGTATCAGGATGTCCGGCTGGCCGGTAATGAAACGGAGGAAGCCATCCTCAGAGCGTTGGAGGAGCCTGTCGATTGGGACTACGACCAGAGCTCGTTCATTGAAGTCATGGACGATTTGAAAGACGAATACGGCATCAATGTGGTGTTGGACCAATCGGCCCGGGACGACAGTTTGACGGAGGACGAGCTGGTGACAGCCAACTTCAAGGGAATTCGTCTGAAGAACGCCTTGCGTCTGATGCTGAAAGAAAAGAACGCCACCTTTATCGTTCGTGACGAAGTCTTGAACGTGATCTCGCTGGACGTCGCCAGTGACCCGGAGTTCTTTGTGACCAATGTCTACAACGTGGGTGATCTCGTGGCTCCGCGGGTCCCGATACAGGGGATTGGCGGTTTTGGCGGCGGCGGTGGCGGCCTGGGCGGCGGCGGCGGCTTTGGTGGCGGCGGCCTCGGCGGTGGCGGTTTGGGCGGTGGCGGCCTGGGCGGCGGCGGCCTGGGCGGCGGCGGCGGTGGCGGTGTCTTCTGCATGGTCGACTCGTTGGACGAACAGCAAGAAGCCGACCGCCAGGCAGATGCGCGGCGAATTGTTACGCCCGCTGGCGAAACACCGCTGGAGGCATGGTCGGCTTACTTTGCCGAACACCATCCCGATCCGGCCCGTGTTCGCGAGACCGCGCGGGAGTTGATGAACGAACGTCAAACCGAACAGATCACGGCGATGATCCTGGCGGCGATTCAACATGATCAGGCCCAGCCCTGGATGTACGAAGCCTTTGTCCTGGCTTTGAAGATCGGCAATCACGGGGACGCGGAAATTGCTCGGGCACTAACGTCCGCCGTTGATTTGTCGAAGGACAAGAATGATGTTCTGATCGCCGCGCGGTACCTGATCGAAAACGGTTTGGAAAAACGGGCGGTTAACCTGCTCCGTCAAATCTGCGACTTTGAAACGAACAACCCGGAAGCGTTCGTGATGGCGTTGGATGCGGCACAGAAAATTGGCGATGTAGACGGGATCAAATGGGCGACTCTCGGGATTTTGAATCAGGCATGGCCCGAACATCGTCACGTTGTAAAACGGGCGCTGCTGGTTGCGGCCGGCTTGAGAATGGACCTGAAGAAGCAGGGCCGTTCCCAAGAGTATCAGGAGTACAGTCGACAGTTGGACGAGGCTCTCTACCGCGATTGCATTATCAAGGTCAGCTGGACCGGAGAAGCCGATGTTGACCTGTTCGTGGAGGAACCGGGTGGAACCACCTGCTATCGAAAGAATCCACGTACGACGGCCGGTGGTGTGATGATGGGTGACTCCTATTCCACCGGTTCGGATGCATCGGGAGAATTGGCCGAGATCTACGTGCTGCCCCGCGGCTTCTCAGGGGATTACCGCCTGTTGGTTCGTAAGGTCTGGGGGGAAGTGACTGCCAATAAAGTTACCGTTTCGATCTATCACCACTTTCGAACAGATCATCAGGTCAGCGAACAGCGACAAATCCACCTTGGCGAAAATGGCTCGTTGGTTCTGTTCACCCTGAAGGACGGACGCCGAACCAGGAGCCTGGAAGAACACGCCATCGAGACGGCTGCGGAGCAAGAGTTTTTCGTCAATCGCAACCTGCTGGCGCAGCAATTCCGCGAGAACTACTCGTCGGAAGTCGTCAGTGACTATTACGGTTCACGAACTGACAGTCGTAGTGAGGGATTTGGTGGATCGGTTGTTCAGACGGCCGTAGACGATGACTTCGTCCGCAAGCCCCGAGGGGTCGGCTATCGACCGGAGATCACCCAGCTGTTTGAAGGGACCTTTATGACCGCGTCGGCGACGACGGCGGACAGGTTGTACGTGCTGGTGAACGTTTCGCCCAACTTCAACCAGATCACCGACGTCAATACCTTTAACATTCTTGGAAACGCCGATGATGCAGCCGGCGGCGGTCTGGGCGGCGGAGGTCTGGGCGGCGGTGGTCTGGGCGGCGGCGGTCTGGGCGGTGGCGGCGGCGGTCTGGGTGGCGGATTGTTTTAAGCGATATTTCCTTGCCGTGGCGTCGATAGGGCACTTGATGAATGCTACGAACTCCCGATAATTCCGCCATGAAGAAATTAATTACCTTGATCTTGATCCTCAGTTTCATTCAATTGGTTGGCTGCGATCGCGCCCCTGGCGGCGGTTGATGAGGGGGCAAACCGCCGGCTTCGAGTTCGAATGCCTCTCAATAAGTTGTTTGTCCGGTTGCCGCTGGCCAAGTTCGGAAAGCTCATTGGATGAATAGGCAGAAATTCTGGTTGTTCATGCTCATTCTGGGCCTGCTTGGGGTCTCTTTAGCCCAAGCGGTGTTCTATCCCCACTCTCCGCGACCATCGTGAATATCGACGGATTGTCTTCCGGCTTCGGAAGCTGAATTTGAACGCCGGTAACGCGATCATTGGGCAGTATTGCTTCTGGTGCCCGCGCGAAATGTCGATTTTCCCCGCCGGTACGTTACTCCACTACGTTCGGGGTCCATTTCTTCCCCTCGCAATGGAGATTGGCCCAATAAGGATGTTGGCGATCGGACCGAGTACGAACATCTTCCAACAAAATCGTGCGGGAAGGTGAAACATAGTCTTTAAACTGTCCGCGTCCGTCGATCACGATCTTGTTGGCAAAATCCACAAATTCGGGAGATAACCAGAGTGTGCCGCCCGTACCCTGATTGGAGGGCCCCAGAAAAAATACATTGCCGCGGGACTTGAGACTGCCGGAGATTTCCAGGGGGCGAGGATGTCTTTGGCCAAAAAACTCGGGCCAGACGACCTTGTCGGCAGGGATCCCGTGTAGTTCGAAGAACCAGAAGTAGTTATCCCAGGGGCGTCGGATGTCACATTTGAAATCGAATCCGGTCCGGTCGGGTAGGCGTCGGCGATGTCCACGCATCCATTTGAAGGCCTCGACAATCTCCTCGGAGAACGGCTCATTGCTGCGGCCAATGTACTCCACGACGGTGCAGTCAAATGCCGAGTTGCGACTAGGCAGCCAGCTATTCCAGGCATCTTCACTGGATTTACGTGAGTTGATATCTTTCTCGCCCACCACACTATAAATCGGTAAGGCAACGTGCTCGTTTCGCTTATAGAGCATGGGATAGCGATCAATCTTGCCCGAAATCCCGATAACCCCGGCCCAGTGTTCGGGGTGAGCAATACCGATATCGTACGCCGCGTCAGCCCCGAAACCATGACCGGCCAGGTAAACCCGGTCGGTGTCAATCGAGAATCGCCGCAAGGCATCGCGAAAAGCCGTCAAGATCGTCAGGTGTTCTCGCGCCGAGTAGCCGTAATCGAACTGGCCGGACCGCTTCCAGTCAACACAAACCACGATGTACCCATTCTTCATTGCTTGACCCACTCGGATACCCAACGTTTCATTGAACGGTCCGCACCACCGCAGCAGTTGTTGATCGACGTCCCGGTCGCCGGGCAACGTGACGACGCAAGGATAACGGCGGTACGGGTTATATTCGGGCGGAAGCTGTACGAAATACTGAAACCGCTGTGGTTCCGCGTTGGCGGGAGTGCCAGGAATTTCAAGTTCAAATCTCAGTGGCCTGGAAGGATCGACATCACGCAAGTCGGGTGGGCTGACCGGTTTCATTTGGGCGATCAAGGCGGCGAGGTATTCCGGTTCACCACCTTCATACTGCCGCAATTCATCCAGAATCTCGCGCCGTCGGTTCGCGTCGGCCGAGCTCAGGTATTCCACAATCAGTTGGCGAACGGTAAAAAACGACTGCGAAACAGCAAAATTTTCGGTGGCGTTGTTACTGCCCAGCATCCAGCCGCTGATCGCCAGCGAAAGTTTCTGCAGTTGGTTCATTTGCGGATCTCCGGAGAAGCGGAGAAAAGCATCCAGCCGCGGTGCGTTTTCCAGATTCAGTTCCGCATTCAACTCCTGTTTGAATCTCTCGATCAGCGGCAGCTGAGCGGGCTCGGGTAACGGTTCTGCGGATGATCCGGCGAGTAGTTCATCGATCAGCGTGAAAATTGGCTTTCTGATTTTGGCTACGATGGAATCCGCTCCCTCCAGCTCATTTTGAAGTTCCGCCATTTCCGCCAGGATTTCGCCGGCGATGCCACTGCGATCGAATGCTCGCAGCATGGCAGCGGCCAATTGGGGTTGGCCGACTTCAATTCGCTCGCGAACCTGCCGAATCCAGCGTCTGGCACGAGCCTGTCGAATGACGGCTTGTTCCTGTTCAATCCGCTCGCTTAAATCGGGAAATCTTTCAGCGACAAATGACAGTTCGTCCAAGGCTTCCTTATACTGTTCGCTTTCCTTGAAGAAATCGACGATGGAAAGAAAGTCGGCCGGATTGTCGCGGTCTTCAATCTGCCGGATCAGTAGATTCCGCAACACGGCAGGAGGAACGGTACTGGTCGCGATTCTCATCGTCCAATCTCGCAGCTTATCGCCTGCGGGATTGGCCAGCGTTTGCAGCTCACACCAGTAGGGGGTGATGCGGGTAATGCCTTGAATGAAAGTGGTACTGCCCTCACTGGAGGACGACTGCACTTTGCGGTGGCCATGTTCGTCAAAGGGCCCCACTCGAAGATTTCCGTAGCCCCTTGATTTCCCGGCGAACACCCGCTGCGGAATATCGAACGTGATCGGATTGGCAATCGGATGATTTTCGTCCAGCGGCGCGAGGTTGGCGACCGAACCCCGATTAAAAAACAGTCGTCGCAAGCCATCGTCGACAAGCGCGATCTGCTGCGCGTTGTTCCATTCCTTCGGAACCTCCGAAGAATATTCGGAAACCGTTGCAACACGCCCAAAATATTGGGTTCCATTGGCCAGCGTGACGATTTGCGGAGCGGTCTGGCTGTAGCCGATGGCCATGGCGTTCAACGCCAGTGCGGCGGCGGTACAATAGATGAAAATTCTCAATATCTTCCTTTCCAGGGGACAAACTGGACTGGCCGCGACGCCGACGCCCGCTACTTGGGCCTCCTTACTCATTCTTACGTGTTGTGTCTGGAGTTCAATCATGATATCTCCTAATACCGAACCCACGGAAACCCTGGAATCAGTATCCGTGGATGATGCGGTGGCTATTCCCAGATGGATCATCTACAGCCAGGCCGCCCTGCTGGGCATCGTCGGAGCGACCTTTTTTGTTTTTGGTGTGATGGTTGGAAGTTTCGGTTCAGGACACCCGAATAAGCCGTCGAGTCTACCGACCAGTTGCCGAATTCAGGGCGTCGTTCAATTTAACTTGGCCGGCGAGCGCTTGCCGGACGCTGGTTCCGTCGTGTATCTTTTGCCTGACCCGCCTTCCCGGATTTCTCGACAGAGCCCGGCGCACGTCAGGCCGCACGATTTTCAGCCGCTGGAAAACGAGGCGATCGAGTGGATTTCCAGTCAGGGCGGCAGCGTGGTGCGCGTCAATCGCGACGGCCGCTTCCAGCTGTATGCGGAACCCGGCAATTACCACTTGCTGGTAGTCTCCAAAGCCGTTGGGGGAACCTCGCCGGGACTGGACCGACATCAACGGGCCACGCTTAGCCAGTTCTTTTTTTCCGTGGAACTACTGATTGGCGATCAGCGCTATATCTGGAAAGAGCTTGCGGTGGAAAATGAACGGGCTACGCTGCAACCCCTGATTTTCGAATGACGGTGAAAATTGGAAACCCACCGTCTGGGAGCGTGCGTAATTCCATTACTGCAGGATCTTGATGTTGACCATGTTGTGTTCGTTGCCAGACAGATCCGTCCAGGGGTACTGCTCATTCCCTTGATAGTCGCCAGGAAAAAAAGCAATTGGCTGTTCTTCATCAACACTGCGGATCGACACATCCCATAAACTGCCTTCGAATAAACGACTGCCAATGCCGTCGACTACCCGCCCGCCGATGGAAGAAAACCTGAAAACAGGATTGGGGTGAGCGTTAGGAATTGGAATTTCGGCTCCGGCAGGAGTGCCATTGACGGTAATCTTGAAAGCACCTTCTTCACTGAAAATCCGCACGTCATAGGTCCCACCTTCTTCAAACCAGGTGTAACTGATCGGGAACATCAGGTCCCCAACACGGTATCTGATACGACCTTCGTTTTCGTCGGGGCCGAGTCCCCCAACCAGTTCCAGATTATGTTGCGTGCCTTGGTAAAAAAGATACGCATTGTCGCTGAGATCGTTGATCTTGATCTTGAAAGAGACGTCCAGTTTTTGCCATGGTACCGAGACGGACGTGTCAGGGTTTGACAACCTGGGAATAACGATTTTCCTGAACAGAAACGGATCATGGGGAGTCGGAATGGCGTCATTTCTGGTGAATATGTTCCCCGAGTGGTCAATGTCGCGCCATGGCGCAGGTTGGTATCGGACCGCACCCTGATACGATACGTTTTCCGGATCGGTATTGCCGTTGGAGAATTCGATGTCCCAGATAGCACCCCGAAGACGGTTTTCGGCACTACCAATTCGACCACCAACGGAATCAAATTGCAGAATCAATTCCGCAGGAAGACCATCGGACGAATTCGGGTTGAAAGAATAGACTTGCCCGTCCAGGTAGCCACGCAAACGCACTTCGTTCTCCCCGTCCGCGGTGTCGCGAATCCTCAACTGGTGGCTTTGGTACTCCTTGATTGTGCTGGAGAGTTGAAGCCGTATCGGTATTCCCGCCAGCTGGCACGCAACCTTGCCGCTCGCCAATAGCTGCAGATAGTCACCATCCGAGCCGTAGAAAAGATACGGTTCATCGACAAGATTGGTGGTGTAAAACCGTAGCCGTAAATCAAGCCCATCCAGATTCTGTTCAATGGATAATTTGGGAACGGGAATGTCTCTCTGTTCACCGAAATCGTAGGGTGACAAGGGAGTCAAAATGCCGTCGACACGGTTATCACCGGTTCCCACCAGATCCTGCCAGGGTCCGAACTGCGGATTCTGATTCGTGCCGGTAAGAATTACCGGGTCTTGGATGCCATCCTGCAGCTTGATATCCCAGATTAATCCCTGGAAAGGAAGCGAGGTCTCGAGAAAGGGCCCATCCAGGATGCCAGCCCCAATGGTCCGGATTGGGAAGAACTCCGCATTGAACAGATGAGCCGCGGCGCCGGGCTGGAATTCGTCCAGGGAACCCTGCAAGCGGTAATAAGCGCGTAGCTCGGCCGCTCCTGCATTGGGAGCTCCGATGATCCTGACTTCATAAAACTTGTTTTCCTCAAGTCTATTAGACGTGATCAGTGTTTTGACGACCCCATCCATTCGAATCTGCAGCGAGCGATCGGTGTCACTCTTGAGAAGCAGGTAGTTTCCCTCATCGGAATAGAGCAGATAACTTCGTTCATCGTGTTCCGGAACGAACAGCCTGAAACGGATGTCCAGGCCGGACGGTTGAAGTTTCACCAATCTGGTCAGGTTGGGAACATCGTTGATTCGATCAAAATCGTGCGCACCAAGATCCACAACGGCTGGGGGACCGTCGAACGTCTGGGAACGATTATTGGAAACCAGGATGTTGGAATGATTCACATTCTCCACAGTCAAACCAGGCATGACATTGTTCGCTACCTGTACCTGCAGTGGTCGATCCGTGATGCCACCGGCAATGGAGACGCCGTTAATGCTTTTTGATTCGTGCGACTGGTTAAGTACCGTATTACCCTGAATGTTGATATTTCTGAAGTCATTCTGTTCGCCGTCACCAATCTGCAGTCGGATACCGGCGGTCGACTGCATTGACGAATACGTATCGCCCGCTCGATTCCATTCAATGAAATTACCCCAGATATTCATGCCATCGATCAGCATGGAACGGGGACTGCCATCGCTCGATTCCGCCGCATCGAATCCTGACGAGATGGCCCACCGCCAGGGATTGACAATCACGTTGTTATAAATGTGTACGTCACGAAGTTCGACATACGAATCCCGGTTGGCATTGACGCTGATCGCGATCGATCGTGAACCATTGTCGATCAGGTTGTCATAAATGTACAAACCATCAATCAAAGCCCATTCCTGACTGTCCAGCTGTTTGTAACCCCCGGCCAGGAATTGGTGGCGAGAGAAATCACGTTGAATCGCCGTACTTCCATGAATGCATGACCGGATATGAACGTCGGTCAGCCTTCCAAGCCCACCCAGGTTAATGGACCAATCGTCGCCGTTGCTGCCAGCAGGCAGTTCGGCACCATGAAGGGCCCCGGTGGAATCAAAGAAACTAAGTTCTTCCAGGAGAACGTTTTCGATATTGTCGTCCGAATTCCAGCGAATCAGAGATCCAAATTCAACGAATCCGTTGGTATCGAAGCTCAAACCATGAATCGTGATGCTTCTCAGGTCCAGTATGTCACCGCCGCTGGCTCCGGAAGCACCAAATTGGAAGACAGATTGCAACTGCGTTCCCGCCTCTTCCGGATTCGGAGAATCATCAGGATAAAATCCACGGATGATCGTACCGTCACCGAAAAACGTCAGCCCGCCACTTGAGAAGGTAAACGGTCTGGTGAAGAGATAAGAACCGTCTCCTTCACCGTTGCCGGGGCCGCCAGGAAAATAAACGTATTGGATGCGTTCATCCGCGATGGCATTCTCGATCGCTTCGGCCCAGGACTCGGTGACACCATCAATCCAATAGTCATTGATGTCCGCGACGGATTCCAGGTTCCGTGGTGGAAGAGAAGGGCCACCCTGGGCGAAAGCTAGATGATTTGTCAGCAGCAACAACAACAGAATGGCTACTGGAAGTCGTAGATGGATCATGGTTGTCGAAACAAGATGGAAATCAAACGATCAGATGGCGTTAACCGTTATGGCCCGGAGTCAATTCCCGACGACCAGAAGATGACGCGTAATGATTCTGGCTATCCGTGGTTCAATCCACGAAGGGCCATGAGCCGATTCAAACGCTCATTTTGCCGGGTGCGACGTATTGGTCTATAGGTTCATGGCCTTAATATGGCCAAACCCCGCAATTTACGCAGGCTATCCTACAGCATTTCACGTCGGCGGCTGACGTAATCCCAGACCACAAACCGGTCCAGATCCTTACCGGCCGTGAAGAAAACTCGCCCTCGAGTGGATTCACACAACCGGTAGGCGAAACGGATGTCCTCTTCGGACTGCGACCAACTGGGCACAAGAAACATGTTGATCGTGATCCCATCCTGGGCACAAAGCAAGCCTTCCCGCATCGTATGCCATTCCGTTCTGGCGTGCGGCGGATAAAGCAGATGCAGTTCGGAGTCTTCGAAATGGGCCGTGGGCAGTCCATCGGTGATCAGGAAGATCTGCTTGTTCGGCGTATCCTGAGATGCCAACAGCGTTCGGGCCAACTTCATCGCGTGCTGAAGATTGGTGAAGTGTTGAGGGATCATGTGTTCGCTAATATCGTCACGACTCATGTCCGCACGCAATTGGACGATCGGCTGGTTGATGGTCACTGGCTTGGGCATCAAATCGATGATCTCTCCCGGGCGTCGGATCTTGGCGAATGAGTACATCTCAATGAAGTTCACGAAATCACCGGGAAATTCGGATCGGATCAGACCTTCCATGGCCAGGGCCATCCGTTTGACGTTGATATACTGCCCGTCGTAACGCATGCTGCCACTCATATCCATAATGATCGCGGTCGCGCATTTTGGATTATTTCTGGTCCGGTGAATCTCGATATCTTCGGGCTTCAGCTGGAGGGGCAGTTGCGGTCCGTTTCGCAACATGGCATTTACAAGTGACTGCGGAATGTCCATGTGGGTGACGGAGTCACCAAATTCGTAAGGTTTGGTTTGCTGCAACTCCACGGCGCCGTCGCCCGTCACGTTAACCTGGTGCCGACCGCTGCGGGACGCCTGCAAATCGGCGAAAATCCGTGACAACAATTTTCCCTGAAAGACACGATAGGCCTCGGGAGTCAATGAGTAACGTCCCTTGTCGTTTTGCAGACCCTGGCGTTCGGCGGTCTCGCGAACATAGTTTTCAATCATCCGTTGAATTTCTTCCAGCGACTGCATCGTCTCTTCGTCGATAAATTCACCCAACTGATCCATGTCCAGAATCGCGATCTGGGCCGTTTCCCGGACTTCTTCAATTTGCGCCAACAGTCGATCGATTTCTTCCAACTCTTCCTTGATCGCGATCGCTTGCGGTACGCTCATGGACTCTCGCCCCGAGAACGCATACCTGGCCGCCAATTCATCGACCTGATACTTGTCTGCCAGTAGACTCATCAGCTGTACAAGTTGGCGTGCCCAAATGCTGGTGTCGTCATTAACTTCGTACCACAGTCGTTCCAGATCGTAGAGCTGTTCCTGGTCAACTGCGATCCGGAACCGGTCACGGAACTTTTCGGGGGGCGATTCGCTGCGCTGCACACCCTTGCGAAAATCCTGTTTGGCCTTTTTCTTAACCGTCCTGATCTCATAGGTTTCCAGAATTTTTCGTTTCCGCTCTTCCAGGATCGCCTTAATCACGTCCAGGCCGGGTCCCAGCTGTCGAAACTGGTCTGGATCCAGATGTACCGCGCGGGCCAATTCCTCTTCGGTCAGTTGACGCATACTGCCGTAGGCCAGCATCTGATTCATCAGAGGCGATACGAAGTCCGGAGGCGGCTGAGTTGGGCTGGGAAACCGGTTCGGTTCGTACTTCAAATACGTATGCACCACTCCGCCAATTTTTCGCGACATATTCAGATCTCGTAGGAGGTTTGCCCATGTTCCTGGGCCCGCGAAATCCGGTCTTTCGCATACAGTCCAGCCAATACGAATTCGACGCAGGAGGCTCGCACGGCATCATCCTGCGAGGCATTGACCTCGAAGGCTTTTTCCCACGCCGGGGGAACCCGCTGCAGACGCTGAGCATATGAGGCCGAGGGGACCATGTCGCCGACCTCAATCCGGACCCCTTTGTTGAAGATCTCGGCGATTTCGTCGAGCCCGTGGCTGGTAACATATTCATCAAACACAACGGAGATCGCTTCGGCGATGAGGCTGTCCAGCACCTGCCGCTCACTCATCTGATGGCTGCCCATCAAATCCAGTTCCAGTTTACCCAATGAAGAGGAATACAAATGACCAAGGTCGCTGATCCTCGGCACCGCCGGCGATTCACCTAATACCACCCCTCGTTGTCGGGCACTGGCGATCATGGTTCGGTAATTGGCAATACTGAAACGAGCGCTGACGCCCGATTGATGATCAACGTATTTCGACTTGCGGGCCTGAATGGTAATCTGCTCGCATATCTCCTTCATGAAATACGGTACCACGACCGGATATTCGCCCCCAAAATCAATCTCGGCTTCCTGCTCCATGATCTCGATGCCCAGATCGCGGTCCACCGGATAGTGAGTCTGAATCAACGATCCGATTCGATCCTTCAGTTGCGGAATCACTTTGCCACTGCGATTGAAGGTGGAGGGGTTGGCTGAAAACAGAATCAGAACGTCGATATCGAACCGCACGGGATAGCCGCGAATCTGCACATCGCGTTCTTCCAGAATGTTGAACAGCCCCACCTGAACCAACTCGTCCAACTCGGGCAATTCGTTAATCGCGAAGATTCCCCGGTGCATGCGAGGTATCAAACCGAAATGCAGTGCATCTTCCGCCGACATGCTGGCCCCACCGGCCAACTTGGCCGGGTCGATCTCACCGATGATATCGGCGAATTTGGTGCCGGGGGCAAGACGTTCGGCGTAGCGGTCCGCCCGCTTCCACCAGCGTATCGGTATTTCGTCAGGCTCCCGTTCTGCCACGAATTCGCGAGCTTGTCGCGTCAGAGGCTTGAGCGGATCTTCATGAAACGGGCAATCTGGTAAATCGAGGTACGGAATTTCGGGGTCTAGAAACCGCACCAGGCCGCGCATCAGCCGACTCTTGGCTTGCCCTTTCTCACCCAGATAAAGCATGTCGTGACCGGACAGCAGGGCAATATTGATTTCGGGGATGACCGTGTGTTCGTAGCCAACGACGCCCGGATAGAGTGTTTCACCTTCCCGCAACTGTCGCAGAAAATTGTCCCGGATTTCCTGTTTGACTGTCCGGGATATCCACCCGGAGTCGATCAAATCCTTCAATGTGGCAGGTTGGGTACTGGTCTGCGCGGCCGTGGTCATGAAACCATCCTGAAAATTAGTCCTTGGGTATTTCTGAAGTCGTGTTGCAATAATAACAGTGGTAAGCTCCGTTGATTAACAACAGCCATTAAATCAGGATTATGGCTCCCCAGCCCGGGAATTTGAGCATTTCCTGCAATTCCGACCGGATTGTGGACACTTGAAATCCCACTCCCTACGATGACCTTCCGTTGCTCAAAACCGACCTATGAAACCAACCGTTGAATTCATTTTTTTTGATCTTGGCAATGTAATTCTCAACTTCGATCATGAGATCGGTTGCCGCAATGTATCGGAGTTGACGGGGGCGACGGTTGATGAGATCAGAACGTCGATATTTGAATCGTCGTTGCAGACCGACTTTGAATTGGGTCGGCTGAAATCAAGCGAATTCGTGGCTCGATTCGGCCAGCTGGCAAGCCGTAGTGCCGACCCTCAACAACTGTTGCGGGCGGTCAGCGATATTTTCTGGCTGAACCGCACGATCGTGCCGGTGATTGCGCAGCTGCGGGTCATTGGCATGCCGATCGGTATCCTCTCCAATACCTGCTCCGCGCACTGGAATTTCGTATTGGAGCGTTTTCCAATTCTGAGGCAGTCCTTTCAGATGAAGCATTGCATTCTGAGCTACGAAACCCGGTCCATGAAGCCGGATGCGACCATCTATCAGCGGGCCATCGACGCTGCCAGCACCGAGCCCGGAAAGATTTTTTTTACCGATGATCGAGACGTCAACGTGGAGGGAGCCCGCCAAGCCGGCTTGCAGGCGGAAAAGTACCAATCCATCGCGACCTTGACCCGGCATTTGACGGATCGGGGAGTCCTGCTGAACCTGTAACCTGGTTGCCCTGCGGGGCCGGTACCATGGTCCGCAATCGTTGCACGCATCGGCATTTGGAAAAAGCCACGGCAGTCCCTAAAATGAGGCGACGGTTACGGCCGGCATTTTCGGAGCGGCTGCCGCGTAAGGACTGCCGATTTGCATGATTGACCCTGCTGCTGAACAGAAAGCGATCTGGATTCCCGCGTGGTACGAGCTGGACCAATCCATCGCCGTCGGCATCTTCCAGAAATTCTGGTTCTTCCAGGAGAAACCCGACTGTCTCTCCTTGGATGACGACGTCGATCTGCTGTTCTTCAACCAACTGGATTCATCGTCCAACAGCGAAGTACGATTTGCCCGCATCAAGCACATTCAACACAAAACGCTGGGGTCGCTGGCCAGAATCGATACGGACGGACTGGACTACATTTTTGCACCGGTCGACGGTGAGCCGATCGCGGTGAATGCGGAGGAGGAACCAGGGCAATCGTACATGTTCGATCGAGCAATCGATGACTGGTCCGTGCTGGTCACGTTGAATGATATCTCCGAGCCTCTGGGCAAAGTCGTCTGATGCTTGCCTGGCCGTCGAGCCGGAGTGCATTTTGCGGAACGCCCGGGAATCCCCCCGCGAGCGGCGATTGCATGGCGGCTGGCTGTTACCGATAGCTTGAGCATTTTTGAAATTGTTTTGCATGACTATGCAAGCTCGTAGCGCAAACAAGTGCATCCTCCGAGTGGATCTGTTGGTAGGCCGTTGTTGTTGCATCGGGCTGGTACCATGAACATGAATTCTGAGAGTGATATAACTGGCGACCAGAAAACCGGGCTCAAATTGCGTTAGACGACAACAGGCGATCCATTTCCTGCAGGGCCGGCAAGGCGTTCGCGCGGATGGAAATGCCCGTTTGGCTATGTGCGTCGCGAGGATTGATTCGAATCAATGTTCCTCCGGTATGCCGCGCCAGGGTTTCGCACTGGTGACGTACGGTCGGTACCGACGTACCAGCGCCCAGTTCGATGATTACCAGTTTGCATTCGCGGATGGATTTCAGCCAATGTCGAAACCGCACGAACTGGTTTCGTGTCCGGTCTTCCATCCAGGAGCCATCACCGAACATCAGAATATTCGGTCGCGCACAACTGCCGCAAAAGCGACATTGCGGTAACGAACCCAGTGCTCGAAACGTAGCCAAATCCACGTCGATATTTTCCATGTCGGCTGGCCAGATGGCATCACCACAGGGAAGACTGCATTGGTGGTAGTCGATCGCGCCGTGGCATTCGACGATGCGATCATCGCAGAAATCAGCCGACTGAAAATGGCCATCGACATTACTTGTGAATACGAATCCATCTTGGGGTTTTTCCCGCAGCCAGCGCTTCAGAATATCAAAGCCCGGATGCGGTCGTAACTGACGATACAGGTTCCGGCGATGGCCGTAAAAACCCCAGGCTCGCCGCGGATCGGACGAAAACCAGCGAGGATCAGCCAGATCGTAAAAAGACAGCCCCAGTCGCTTCATTGGCGGATAGGCTTTCCAGAAACCCTCGTCACCTCGGAAATCGGGAAGGCCGGAATCGACACCCATGCCAGCACCGGCACCAATCAGGATCGTATCGGCCTGTTCGATCTTCTCGGCGGCTCGCGCACAGCCAGCGGTCATTGGCGATCGCTATGTACCAGAAAACGTGGTTTGTTACGATGTTGAGATCAACTCGGTTGGAAGACTCAACATTTTAGGACGGCCGTGCCGTTATCAGCAATAATGAAACCGTTCCATTGGCAAATGGGTTGGCGATCGTTGGCCGCCCTGCTGTTCCTGGCCCTGTCACTGATTGAATTATCGGCGGAAGGAAGGGGCGAAACACCTCATAACCCGTCTCACAGTGATGATCCCGAACGGGCTCCAACCATCTATCGCGTCGAAGCCTTGGCTGGTCAACCTTTTGGCATTGGTTCGATTCGCTACCGCATGTGCGCGGAGGATTACCTGATCGACCGATCCGGCGCGACGGTGTTGACCGAACGAAATCACCGGGTTTTTTATCCGGTTGTTACCAAGCCCGCCGCCGCCAAGTTTTTTCGGCGTATCCTGGGTGACCCCCATGGTCCTCCCGATTCGATTCATACGGTCTGGTTTCTGTTCCGCGGCGAAGCGCCGCTGGAGTTGACGTTACGGGGTGCCTGTAATGCTCAGCGTGACGGTCGATGTTGAGTACACCGACCAAAGAAACTTTGACCGCAATCTGAAGCTGTGGTGGCGTGAGTTTCTGACCGCTTCCGCAAATCAGGAGCGAAAGGGTGACTACCCGCCACTGATCGAGGTCTACCTGAAATCGATGCTTGCCCGTCGGTTGGCGCTGCCGCTTCCGGTCCCCAGTCAACGCAGCAGCAATTCTTTCCTGGGTGCAGTCCAGTTGCTGTTCGATATGGAATCGTTACGGAGCGAGGCGATTGCGTCAGGCATGATGGGGCTGGCGGATACGGGAACCGCCAATCGCGGTCTGCCTTCGGGTATTTTCTGGGAACCGACCAGCCTGGACACACGATCGCTGCGAGATGTTCAAGTGGAACCGATAGCCTCCGCCGTACCCGAAGAGTGTTTCTATCTGCGTTTTGGGACCTGGGACAACCAGATCTGGATGCAACGTTTGATGGACGAATTTAATGGTGATCTGGGAACCATGGTCAGTCTACGCGGCTACCAGTCCCAGGTTCAATCGAAGTTTCTCGACCAGATGGTGATCGAATCCGGCGAATTGGATCGGCTGTTTGGCGGCAACCTGATCGCCGATATCGCGGTGATTGGCAACGACATGTTTGTCGAGGACGGCTCGGCGGTCGGTGTCCTGTTCCATGCCAGGAGCAGTCGGGCGCTGGAGAGTAACTTGAATGGCAAACGCCGAAAGTTTGTCCAACAACATGAGGATGCCGGATGCGTGATCAGCGACGTTGATGTGGATGGGGTCAAAGTCCAGTTTCTTCGCACGCCGGATAACCGATACCGCTCCTTTTACGTGGTGCAGGAACCGAATCATCTGATTACGACGTCGTTATCGCTGGTCAGGCGATTTATTGAAGCCTCGGCTGGCAAACGCTCGCTGGCAGAGAATGCGGAGTTTCGATTTGCCCGTCAACAGATGCCGCTTTCACGCGAGGATACCGTTTTCGTTTTCGTGCCATCGCAGTTTCTTCAGAACCTGCTTGGCCCGCAGTATCAAATCGAACTGGCCCGGCGGAATCGCAGCATTGCTGATATGCAGATGGTGGAATTAGCCGGGTTGGCGGCCAGTCACGAGGGTTTGGATGCATCCAATCAGAAAAACCTGATATCGCACGGTTTCCTGCCGGAGAAATTCGGCCAACGGCCCGATGGCAGCCAGCTAACTCGCTCGAAAGGTCAGTGGGTCGATTCGATTCGCGGCAGAAGGGGCTTCTACGTTCCAATACCCGATGTGGAAATGACGGGTGTCACGGAACAGGAGCGGTCAATGTTTGCCCAACATCGGACATGGTTGGCGGAAAATTTGCGTTCGCTGGATCCGATGTTTATCGGGCTCAAGCGCTACGAACACGAAAAAAATGTCGAACGGATTGTTCTTGACGCGCGGATTGCTCCGTTTGGTCAGGAAAAATATGGCTGGCTGTTTTCCATGCTGGGACCCCCGCTGGAGCAGTACGTGCAGGGTTCCTCGGACGACATCATTACGATTCAGGCCAGTCTGCGCGGTGGTGGATTCAGCCAGGGGATTGCGGAACACCATGTTTTTGGTGCCATCCAGAATGAGGCCGTGGCTAACGCGGACTTGAAGCCCAATTCGCTGTTTCGTTGGTTGGAGATTATTCAATCGATCCCCGGCTACATCGGATCGTGGCCGCGAGCAGGGTTCCTGGACTGGATTCCAATTCTGGGTTCGCAGATGGATGAGAACGGATTCACGCATTCCCGCTTGCTGGGACTGTGGCGTTTGCAATGGGATGAATACTCGGCCATTTCGTTTGATCGCGAGCGATTGCTTGAACTGCGTCAAGAGGTCACCACGATCCCTGCGGAACGCCCCTCCCATGTCCGGTTGACGGTTGGCAACCTGGCGGAATCCAGGCTGCGCAAGTGGATCGATGTACAAAGCTACCGCCGTTGCTGGGAAGCCTCCTTGGCCAACATGAAACTGGTCAACATGCTGTCGCAGCAGTTTGGGCTTCCACCCCACGTGGCGCTCGATCGAGCCCAGGAATTGCTGGATGTGACACTGGTCTGTTCGCTGGGCGGAGAGTACCAGTTGCGGGAAACGTGTCCTGGTCGAGAGATCTGGACCTCCAACGCCTGGCCAGAGTTTGCCAATCCGCAGTTGCCAAAGGACTACGTGTCTCCGCTAATGAAGTGGTTTCGTGGATTGGAGCTGGAAGTGGTGAAAACCAATTCGCAGTTCATGGTGCACGGCTACTTCGATATGGAAAGGTCTGGGAAGTCATCGTTACCATCCTTCAATCTTTTCAAAGGTTTCGGCGATATGGTTGGTGGCAAGAAGAACACAGATTGACGCACCGTACGGCGGCGGTCCCGCGATGCGTTCGGTTCATCGTCGCCGTCAGTTCAGCGACGGATCATCCGGAATATGGTCGCGACCAAGCAAGGCAAGAATCTGTAGACGGCCGCATTCCCGCAGACACGCTGGCCACATCCAATCCGGGTTCTGAAAAACCAGTTTCGCCTGCAACGGCAGCAAGTACCACCGGCCCGCGGCGAGTTCGGATTCCAGTTGGCCGCCGTTCCAACCGGCAAGGCCAATCAGGATGCGATAGTCTACATCATCCCGTGAAAGCAACTGGTTGACGGTCTCCAATCGGGCGGAGACCTGAATTCCGCCCGCCATCTCGGCATCACCTATTCCGGGTACCCGATGAATTGCCAGGACCGGTCCATTCAATGGTCCCCCCGCAAAAATATTCTCCGCCGCCGTGTTTGGGCGATGCCCAGTCAGTTGATACCAGGCAGACTTGACCTCTTCTGCGGCCGGTTTGTTCAAGGCCACGCCGAAGGCTCCCCGTTGGTCATGCTGAATCATCAGGACGACAGACCGGTCAAAGCGATCATCGGCCAGTTGTGGTGTTGCCACCAGCAGCTGGCCACGAAGACCGTTGGAGTGGTCGGAACCTGACTGACTATCGGAATTAAACCGGTACAATTTCATGTCCCCGGTGGGTGATCTGCAGGAGGTCAAAGAAAAGCGGTCCGACCGCGGATGCAAACATTGTGCCAAGGCGCCAGCTGGTTCTCTGTGATCGGCCGTGCCGTCAAATTCGCGATGAAATCAGCGGTCCAAAACGAACGGGCGTCAGTCAAAGTTTCGGGGATCCGCAGAATCGACCTTGGCAGGCGACAATTTGGCAGTAAATCAGGCCATTGCTGCCGCCAGAAAATTGACAGGGCTGGCTGTTGGATTAACAATTCAGGTATGAGCACCGCCCAACCCCAAACGACTCCGATTATTCCGTCAGAACTTCATGATCTGATCAACTACCTCGAATCATTGCAGAGCCGCGCTGACACGCAGCAGTTGGAACAATTGCTGTCGGCTAACAAGGCGGATCTGTCGTGTCTGGCGCCGTACATGATATTTGGAGAATCGGCGTATCGAAGAAATTTGATCAAGCAGGGGCAATGGTACGAGTTGCTGTGTATCTGTTGGCGAAGTGGGCAACGTAGCCCGATTCACGATCACGCTCAATCGACCTGTGGTTTGAAAATCATGACGGGCGTGGCGACCGAGACGTTGTTTGAAAAGACCGATTGCGGCCAGATCAAGGCGATCAGTTCGACTGATGTCGGTACCGGGTTTGTCTGCAGTACCCAAGATGACAATATCCACCAGATTTCGAATCTGCAAGCTGCCGGCACGGATCTCGTTACGCTGCACATCTACTCGCCCGCGATCAAATGCATGGACACGTATAGTCTGCTCGATTCATCTCGGTCAATCTACGTGCCTCAAAATGCCAGTTACGTCTGCGAGATCGGCGACTGCATTTGATTCCGTCCTCGTTTGCGGTAGCGGACGCACGTCATTACCGGCAGGTGTCGCCGCCACGCCTTCATGGCAGGCTTCGACCCATGCCTCGGTTCCCAATTTGGCATCTCCCAGAATGTCCTGGTCAAACATGACCAGCCGGATGAAAAAGCCACGACGTTGGCTTATATTTGAGAGCTGCAACGTCGCCAAACAACCCCAGCGAAACGGGATATCAACCATGCCAACTTTTGTTGCCTTGATCGTCAGTCTTTTATTGTCGATGCTCTCCGCCGTACCCGCCCCGGCAAAACAGCAGCAGGATGATACGCCAGATGAGGCACCCGTAGTTCGGCGAATGACTCCCGAGTTGCTATGGAAGTTGGGCCGGCTGGGCGAAACGGCCGCTTCAACGGACGGCCAACGGCTGGTCTACACGGTCCGACGTTTTGATTTGCAGGCGGATGAAGGCCGGACGACCTTGTATCTGCAGGACATGCTGACTGGCAAACAAAGCGAGATCATCCAGGACTGGAAAGTGATCAATTCTCTCCATTGGTGCCGCTCGCCAGAAGGCGATCGAGTCTTTTTTGTCGGTATGCGGGGGGAAGCCGGAGAACAGGCGGGTACTCAGAACGACGGGCCTGAGCAGTCGCTACAGGCCTGGTCGTTAAACCCGGACAACGGTGACACGGTGCAATTGACCAACATCGAAGGTGGAATCGCCAATCTGAAGGCGTCCCCCACCGGAACCCATCTGGCATTCACGATGGACATCAAGATGGATTCGGAGGTCAAGGATCTGTACCCCGATCTGCCGAAAGCCGATGCGCGGATTATCGATAGCTTGATGTTCCGTCATTGGAACGCGTGGCACGATTTCAAATACTCCCATCTGCATGTGGCCCCATTACGTGATGACGGAATGGTCGGCGAGCCCATCGACTTGATGGCGGGGATCAAGGCCGATTGTCCGGTCCCGCCATTTGGCGGCGGGGAACAATTTGCCTGGTCCCCCGATGGTAAGGAAATCGCCTACACGATGAAGAACGTTCCGGACTGGGCGACTTCCACCAATAGTGACGTCTATCTGGTCGCGATTGATGGTCAGGACCAGGCGAAGAACATCTCCGAAGGTATGGCCGGATACGACAACAATCCAGCTTATTCACCCGACGGAAAATACCTTGCCTTTCACTCGATGCAACGCGGCGGATTTGAAGCGGACCGTGTTCGTATCATGATCGTGGACCGCCAAACCGGTGAGATTCGTGAATTGACGCAGGGTTTGGATCAGACGGTCCATCAGGCCACCTGGACTCCGGATTCCCAGGGCCTGTTATTCGCGTCCGAATATCGGGGAACGCAGCAGTTGTTTCGCATCGATCTGGAATCGGCAGAAGCCAGACAGGTGACGCAAGGACGATTTAACTGGGATTTGATCGATGTGCTTCCTGACGGCGGGACGGCATTGGTTTCCAAGATGGACATGCTGCGACCGAAGGAATTGGCAGTGCTGAATTTGACCGATTCCACGGATCGCGTGATTTCGACGATCAATGACGAAATCTATGAACAGCTGGAATTGCCGATCATTGAAGAACGTTGGGTTGATGCGACCGACGGCGAGAAGATTCACTGTTGGGTGATTCATCCTCCAGATTTCGACGCCGCCTCCAAACGCACGTGGCCAATGATAACCTACTGCCAAGGCGGTCCCCAGGGACAGATTGGCCAGTGGTTTTCCTATCGCTGGAATTTTCATTTGATGGCAGCCAAGGGCTATGTCATTGTCGCTCCCAATCGGCGTGGACTGCCCGGCTTTGGACGACAGTGGAATGACCAGATCAGTGGCGACTGGGGCGGCCAGGCAATGAGAGACATTCTTTCCGCCACCGATGACATGATGAAGGAACCTTATATCGACAAGAAACACGTGGCCGCGATCGGCGCCAGTTTTGGTGGCTACACGGTGTTCTGGATGATGGGTAATCACAATCGACGTTTTTGTACCATGATCGCGCACTGCGGAGTGTTTAACCTGGAATCGATGTATGGCTCGACTGAGGAATTGTTCTTCGTGAATTGGGATCTGGGAGGACCGTATTGGGAATCAACGGATTTGCAACAGAAGTACGATACGTTTTCCCCCCATCGTTTCGTCGGTAACTGGGATACCCCGTTGCTGGTGGTGCACGGTCAGAAAGATTTTCGCGTGCCCGTTACGCAGGGGATGGAAGCGTTTACGGCGGCTCAGGTAAACGGGATCCCGTCACGATTCCTGTATTACCCCGAGGAAGGTCATTGGGTTTTGAAACCGCAGAACGGCGTCTTGTGGCATCGCGTGTTTTTTGACTGGCTGGATCGTTTCTGCAAGCCGGAAACTCGGCAGCAATCCAGCGCGGCGACGGAAGAAAAAACCGAAGTGCCCACCAGATAGCAGGATGAATCGGCCTTGGACGAAATCCGCGCGCCATGCTGCTGATGAAATGCACCGGCGATGAGATCTGGTCAGTTGAGCTTTGTCGTGAATCGGGCGTTCCCGAAATCTGGATAGAAGAACTGAAGCGATGCTACGAATCGGGTTTTGATACGGATCGCAATACGATCTACGTGGATGAGCAACTGACCAACCAGTATTACGGCGTGCTGGATCTCCATCTGGCCTATAAATTGGCGGAGTTCCTGGGGGTCGACTGGGAATCCGAAACCCGGTTTGTTCTGGGCCGTCGAGCGGAAGTTCGAGCCGTGCAGGAAGCGGTGGAAGAGAATTGACGGGGAATCACTGCGTGTCAGATAGGGTTTGCCGTTGGGGCATCCTGGGTACGGCCCAGATCGCCCGGAAAAACTGGTGTGCCATCCAAATGGCCGAAAACGCCACGCTGGTTGCGGTCGCCAGCCGAGACCTGCACCGAAGCATGGACTTCATCGGTCGTTGCCAGGCGGAGATCCCGTTCACGAACGAGCCTCTGCCCCTCGGCAGCTACCATTCATTACTAGAACGCGATGATGTGGATGCCGTCTACATTCCGTTGCCGACGGGCGTGAGACAGGAATGGATCCTTCAGGCGGCAGCTCGCGGAAAACATGTGCTTTGTGAAAAACCCTGTGCCATCGGTCTGCGCGAACTCGACGAAATGTTGGCCGCCTGCCGCACCCACCACGTACAGTTCATGGACGCGGTGATGTTCATGCACTCATCGCGTCTGGAAACGCTACGCAATATTATCGACGATCCGCGGAATCTAGGCCGATTGAAAAGAATCCAGTCTCATTTCAGTTTTCTTGCCGACGAACCGTTTCATCGCGGCAATATTCGTGTTGACGGGCAGCTCGAGCCGTTGGGATGCCTGGGTGACCTGGGCTGGTACACCATTCGCTTTACGCTTTGGGTGTTGAATTGGGCATTGCCAAGGCACGTTCGGGCTCGCACTCTGTCGCAAACCGATCCGCCGCCGACCGACATACCAGTGCCAACCGAGCTGTCGGCCGAGTTGGTTTTCGATGACGGCGTCTCGGCAGGATTCTACTGCGGTTTTGAAACGGCCAATCAACAGACGGCAACCGTCAGCGGGAGCCACGGGTACGTTCACCTGGATGACTTCGTGTTGCCGTTCCACGGCCGTCAATCCAGCTTCGAGATCGATCAATCGGAGTTTGTTGTCAAGAACTGCCAGTTTGAAATGCGACGGAAGCAGCAAGCGTTTTCAATCGCGGAGTCATCCAATAACGCGGCCACCGCCCAGGAAACGACAATGTTTCGGAATTTTTCCAATCTCGTCTTGTCTGATCAGATTGATGAATCCTGGTTCTCGATCGCTCGCAAGACTCAGACGGTTATCGATGCTTGCATGCAGTCTGCAAGCACTGGCGGTCAGCTGATCGAAGTTGCACCGTCCTGATTGTGTTCCAATCCGAGACGGCTGGCGGCCATCAAAATGTCCGCCGTCAACCGGTGAACCCGGGATTTCCAAGGAAATGGAATCAGGCCTGTCAGAGTCGGATGATAGTGTCCATGCCAGAGTATTCGGGCGGTGTGATGGCATGCCAGCATGAAACCGTCGCAATAAGTCGACTCAAATGATCTGTAGACGCGATTGGACGCTGCCGATAAGAGATAAGTGGTCCCATAGGATTGGTACGATTGTGTTAATTCAATCCTGAATGCAAACGGCCAGGTCATGAGCAATCGGTATTTTGTTTAGCCGACAAAATTTGCCTATCACCTGTCCGGGAGGACATTTTGATGATTCGGCAGAAATTGATTTGGCAGATCTGCTTGTTTACCGTTCTGGTTTCACAGGCCAGTGCTCAGGTAGGTAAGGAATCGGGACTCTGGGATTGGACGCAAACGGCAACGCATCACCAGTCGATTGTGCAGGTAACCGCATCGGGTGGGACCGGCACGGGCGTGGTTGTGCACGTCAACAAAGATAAGCCAATCAAGGACGGCTACGAAGGATATTGCCTGACGGCCTGGCATGTAGTCGCCGAGGTGAACGATAACTCGATCAAGGTCGTTTATCGAAACGGTCGTCGCGCCAAGGGTTGTCGTGTTTTGAAAACGGATGAGGAAACCGATGTCGCGTTGATTTGGGCGTGGATTCCGAAAGGCATCGAGGCGGCCAAGGTCGCTAACGAACCCATCAAGGGGGGCGATAAACTGGAATTTACCGGACTGGGAGGAGGTTCGGACTTGCAGTGCTGCCTGAGGCATTTCAGCGCGGTCGCTTCGTCCCCGACGACGCTGGAGAAGATCTTTGCCGATGTGCCGTTGTTGCCGGGTGATTCGGGTGGCCCCGTGTTCAACGAGAAACGGGAAGTCGTGGGCATTATTTCCGGCGGCTGGTTCTGGTGGGACGGCGGAGTCAAAATGCCGAACGGATCGAAAATCAAGGCCACCTGGCCGGCACGTGCCAGTAATATCGATCCCATTCGCGTTCTGATGGCCAAATTCGAAGATGGCACAGAGCGCTACTGATGGCTCAAGTTTCGCTGATCTCCTGACCGCCCGCCGTTTAACATCAGGACATGATCGCCGAGACCGGCCTGGCCTGTTCGACGCCGGTAAGTTTCTGATCCAGTCCCTGGTACTTGTAGATAAATCGGTCGTGATCGATTCCAAAAATATTGAGAATCGTGGCGTTGATATCCCGTATGTGGACCGGATCCTGCACCACGTTGTAGCCGAAATCATCTGTCGTTCCATGCACCACGCCTGGTCGAATACCTCCGCCCGCCAACCAGATTGTGTTGCACCGCGGATGGTGATCGCGTCCATACGTTTCTTTTGTCAACTTGCCCTGGCAGTAGATGGTACGCCCGAATTCTCCTCCCCAAATCACCAGGGTATCATCCAGCAGACCGCGTTGACGCATATCCGTCAGCAGTCCATAGGTGGCGTGATCGATATCCCGACAGTTGTTGGGAAGATCGACGGGCAGGTTGAAATGCTGGTCCCAGCCTCGATGGAAAATCTGAGTAAAACGCACACCTCGCTCCGCCATCCGCCGTGCCAGCAGACAGTTGTAGGCGAAGGTACCGGGCTGTTTGACATCGGGGCCATATAGATCCAGAACCGATTGGGGTTCATCCGACAGGTCAACCAGTTCGGGCACCGACGACTGCATTCGGAAAGCCATTTCATACTGGGCGATGCGAGCCAGCGTTTCCGGGTCGCCCAACTGCTGAAAGGTTCGGCGGTTCAGGCGTTCCAGCGAGTCCAGCATGTGGCGACGCATTTTTCGGTTGACGCCGGGGGGATCGGACAGAAACAGGACTGGATCACCACCGTTACGCATCAGGACACCCTGATGTTGCGAGGGCAGAAAGCCGTTACCCCACAGTCGGTTGAACAGGGCCTGTGCCTCAGGCCTGCCCGTCCAAGTCGAATTAAGCACGACGAAGGCTGGCAGATTTTCGTTTTCGCTGCCCAAACCGTAACTTAGCCAGGCACCCAGGCTGGCGCGTCCGGGCAACTGGTTGCCGGTGCAGATGTAGGTGATGGCCGGATCGTGGTTGATCGCTTCCGTCCAGACCGAACGGACGAAGGCCATCTCATGCAGGACCTTGGCCGTCTGCGGGAGTAACTCGCTGATCCACATGCCGTCGCCACCGTTGTCCCGTTTATGGAACTGGTAAATCGACGGCGCAATCGGAAAACGATCCTGGCCCGATGTCATCGTAGTCAGGCGTTGATCTCCCCGAACCGTATCCGGCAAATCCTTGTCGAAGTATTCGTTCATCTTCGGCTTATAATCATACATGTCCAGCTGGGAAGGTGCGCCCGACATGAACAGATAGATGGCCCGTTTGGCCCGCGGTGCAAAGTGGGGCAGCGAATCGTCGTTGGGTTCCGGTCCGTGATCGGTGGAGACACGGTTCATGACCGAAGGTAACAGCGTGGCCAGGGCGGCCAAACCCAACCCCTTCGCACCGCGTCCGAAAAACTGCCGGCGTGTTTCGTTGATCACATACTGTCGCAGTGAATCCATGTCATTCAGTTCCTGGTAACGAATTCGTCGGTGTTCATGATCAGACTGGCCAGCATCGTCAAGGCAGCCAATTCGATGGCGTCCTGGCTGGCGGCCGCTGGCTGTTCGCCAATCGAGATCAACTGGCGAGCGCCTTCCGGGTCATTTTGAAAATCATCCCGCGATGAATCGAGTTGCCTGCGGAGGATGGCCAGGGAGTCTTCATCGCAATCGCGTGCCAGAGCCCGTTGAAACATGAAGCGAATGCGGGCATCGTCATCCGATAACGAATCCCGTAAGGTCTCTTCCGCCAGGCATCGTGCAGCCTCCACATACTGTGGGTCATTCATCAGCAACAACGCCTGCAGCGGCGTGTTGGTTCGTTCACGACGCAAAATACAACTTTCCCTGGAAGGCGCGTCGAAGGTCGACATCTGAGGAGGAGGAGCCGTTCGTTTCCAGAACGTATAGATGCTGCGGCGGTGAACCTTGTCCGAACCCAGATCCTTTTTGAAACGGACCGTGTTGGACCGCGTGTAACCAACGGCAAACCAGAGACCGTCTGGCTGTGGCGGCTTGACGGCCGGGCCACCTATCTTGGGTACCAGCAAACCACCGACCGCCAGAGCCTGGTCCCGCAGGGTTTCGGCATCCAGGCGGAATCGCGGTCCACGACTGAGAAGCCGGTTATCTGGATCGACCTTCAATTTCGTTGGCGGCGTTCTGGACTGCTGTCGATAGGTCGCGGATGTGACGAGTAGCTTGACCAGCCGTTTGACGTCCCAGCCGTTCTGTTGAAAATCGACCGCCAGCCAGTCCAACAGATTCGGGTGAGTTGGTACCGCACCCTGTGCACCGAAATCCTCTGCCGTCGCCACGAGGCCCGTCCCAAAAAACTGCTGCCAGATGCGATTGACTGCCACACGCGCGGTCAAAGGGTGCTGCGGATCGGCAAGCCATAACGCAAGCCCCAACCGGTTAGCGGGAAGCTCCTTTGAAAACTCAGGCAGTACAGCCGGTGTCCCCCGCTCAACCACGTCGCCTGCCTGATCGTATTCTCCCCGTTTCAGGATTCGGGCGGGTACCGAATTTTTTTTCTCCTTCCAGATCAGGGTGGTGGGTGCTGAGTCGGTCATCGTCTGAAGCTGTTGTTTTCGTTCATTCAATTGGCTCGTTCGTGCCGCGATCAACTCACGCGAATCGGGATTAATATTTCGCAGGTAATGATTCTTCCAGATCGGGTCGTCGGTCAGCGCGACGAGTTCCAGGTGGTCGCGATCCTGAAGCGCCTTGGACAATTTCTGACGAAGTGGATCGGGCAGTTCATAGCCCTCGGTTGCAATCTGAAAATCAAGCCAGGATCGAAAGCTGTGAGCGTTGAACCGCTGAGGAAGCGATGTAGCCACCCCGCTGGTGTCCCAGAATACACGCCCACCGTACTGGGAAAATGCGACGCCCTGGATCCCGGTAATCCGCTTGAAGCCGACCTGGTCAGCCGGCACTTCCAGTCGTACCCACTGGCCGGTGAGTGGCAGATCGCCGATCCGTTGGCGGCTGGTGGTTCCATCAACTCCAAAATCGATCCGGTTTTCACCCCAATAGGCCCGGTGGTTCCAGTCTCGATCGTGAAACTGCAGCATGATCTGCTGAGGCGGATCGTTGGGGTCCAGATAGACGTACGTGAATAGCGTGTCGGCAGGGCCCAGGCGTAGTAACGATTCCGCTTTCAGGAAGAACATCTGGCTGAATTTTTCGGCCATCGCCAGAAACGATGTCTGCCCCGAATAAGGTGCCTGGACCGTCGAATCCGCGGTGGTCCAACGGCCTGTTTTCGCCGCTCCGGCAGGCAGGACATCGTCAAACCAGACCACATCATTGGTCAATCCCCGGGAAGGGTTTGGCAGCTCAGCAGTTCCAGCAACCGGATCCTCCGGCGATGCCTGTGGATCGATGTATTCGAACTGCCGGATGGCATCCTCAATTTCACTGGACAGCACTTCGACCTGCCCTTTTAACGCCTGCATTTCCTCCTTTTGTGCGGGTGTAAAGTACCGCAAAACCGGCGCGTGGTCCTTGACGTTGCCGTCCATCGGATTGGCGTCGAGACTGTTGAAGAAGGCGTACAGCTGATAAAACTCCCGCTGCGTGAGGGGATCGTATTTGTGGTCATGGCATTGGGCACAGCCAATCGTCAAACCCATGAACACGGCTCCCGTGGTCGACACACGATCGACCACATTTCTGACACGTACTTCTTCGGCAATACTGCCACCTTCGTTGGTCGTTACGTGGGCGCGGTTGAATCCCGTGGCGATCATTTGCGAATCGGTCGGTTCGTCCAACAGGTCTCCAGCAAGCTGTTCGATCAGGAACTCGCGGTAGGAAAGATTCTGGTTGAACGCCTGGATCACCCAATCCCGGTACAACCACATTTCCCGGTAGTTATCCAGGTGCAGTCCATGCGTATCGGCATAGCGGGCCGCATCCAACCAGAACCGCGCCATGTGTTCGCCATAGTGCGGCGAGCTGAGAAGTTCATCGATCAGTTCCTCATACCACGCTTCGGATTCGGACGTGGAAAATCGAAACCGTAAATCCGGGGAGGGCGGCAGTCCGGTCAAATCCAGGCAGACACGTCGAATCAGGGTCGGTCGGTCCGCAACCGGCTCGGGAGCAAGATGATTCTGTTCCAGCCGTTTGAGGATGAACCGATCGATTTCGTTCTCCGGCCAGCTGGATTCGATCGGCGGAATGGCCGGTTTCTGAGGAGTGACAAATGACCAATGCGGCTGCCAGACGGCACCCTGTGCAATCCAGCGGCGAATCAGTTCCGTTTGGTCGACCGACAGCCCTTTGCCCGCATGCGGGGGCGGCATGATTTCGTCCGGATCGTGAACGGTGATGCGCCGCAACAATTCGCTGGTGTCGGCGTTTCCAGGAGCGATTAAATCCCTCGCTTCACGGATGCCGTCAGCGGTGTCAAGTCGCAGGTCAGCCTGTCGATCGTGGGCGTCTGGTCCATGGCATTGAAAGCACTTGTCGGACAGAATCGGCCGCACATCGCGATTGAAACTGACCGTATCAACTTGGGCCACGCTGAGTCGTGGTAGCACCGACAGCATCAAGATCAGCTGCAAACACCGGTGCCAGGGTATCAACTTCTGGTGGTAATTTTCCATCAAACCATACTGCCTGAAAGACTGTCCGGGGACATCCGCGGATGTGTGTTTATCTGGATTCCGGGCGTGGAATTGTCTGGCATCCCGGCATGACCTGCTTGTCAACGGGCTGGCAGCTTATCCCACATAATTGACTTGACCCAAGCACCCAGGTCAGGGAACGAAACCGGATGCAGGGCTTCCCGTCGATATCAATTATAAACCGCAATCGATCGGCCTGTTAATCGACCGTAAAGTCCAGCCATAGGGCCGCCATAATGCATCCCGCTCGGCGGTTCCGGCGGGCGAAGGAAGATCATGGTTCGCAACGCCGTCTTCGTTCGGATACCGGTCTGTCACCCGGTGCCGCATGGTGTTCGCAGCCGGTGTCTGGGCCGTTTCAACCGGATTTCTCGCCAGGATTCGAATGTGAGTCCAGTTCTCCGCTGTTGTACTTGTCCAACCACGAATCGAGGTCGGGTTTAACCTGTTCGGCTTCAAGCGACTGGGAAAATCGGTCCGCTACCGCCAACAGTCGGGCATCGTCATTCAAGTGCCCCGTAAAACTGACCGTTACGGGTTGTTGGCCACCGGAGCGGCTTTCCCGAAAACCGGCCGGTACGACGATCGATGGATGACCGGTCAAGTTGGTGTGAAATACGTCGAAGACATTAAACAGAAGATCGACACGGGACATGAACTGCTCGAATTCGATCATCAGTTTCGTTCGCAGCCGCATCATGCGAACGTATTCGATCGCGGGGATATACTGTGCGGCTCGAAAAATCTGTGGCCAGTCATTCCAGCCCTCGGTCTTTCCTTCGCGCAGCAGTTTATCAAATCCACAAGCGGCCTCGATGTCGATGATGTTTGCCAGGGTTCGGACGGGAATCGTCGACGGCAATTCCACTTCGACCAATTCGAAACCCAAAGCCTGCAGACACTCGAGATATTTCTTCTGTCGTTCAGCCCTCGCCGCGGAATAGCCGATTTTCAACCCTCCTGGCTCGAATTCCATGGGCCAATCAAAAGCGGCATCCTCCGCGGTCGAATCGAGTGCGTCGGCGCCGTGGATGGCGGCGAACACCAGCGCACAGTCTTCCGCTGAACGACAGATTGGTCCAACCTTGTCCATGGTCCAGGATAGGGGCATGCATCCGAAGCGACTGACGCGGCCAAAAGTGGGGCGGAAGCCGCAGCTGCCGCATACCCGCGAGGGCGACGTGATGCTGCCCAGCGTTTCTGTTCCCAGTGAGAATCCTACCAGTCCGGCGACCGTCGCCGCCGCCGATCCGGCCGAAGAACCGCTGGACCCGCGTGCCGGATTCCAGGGATTCCTGGTTCGACCCTCGTACCAACGATCACCCATGGCAATCGCCCCCAGCGACAACTTGGCAACCAGCACCGCTCCGGCATCCTCCAGTCGGCGGTAAACCGTGGCCTGCTCGTCAATCACACGATCCTGGTACTGTGGCATCCCCCAGGTTGTTGGGTAGCCGGGGACGCTGATCAGATCCTTCGCACCCCACGGGATGCCGTGCAACGGTCCCCGGTAGTTTCCGGCGGCGATCTCCTGGTCTGCCCGAGCTGCCTGTTTGATCGCCAGTGGCTCAGTCAAATTGACGACGCAACGCAACATGGGACCGTACTTCCGGAGTCGATTCAGGTAGATCGCGGTCAAACGTTGGCTGGATAGCTGGCGGGTTTGCAACAGACGAGACAACCGCGAGACCGGCAATAACGCGATGCTTTCGTCGTCCGCTGGCAACCCGATATCCTCCTGCTGGCGAGGATGAACTTGACGATTGATCGCCGGATTGGCTTGGCGTGCTGCCCGCGTTTGAAACTGGAAGGCAGGCTCCGTTTCGTAATCCAGATCGCTGTTGCGGAGAGATTCCAGCTGCGTGCAATGGTTGTTAACCGCGGTCAGGATCTGATCGTATTGCTGATCGCTCAGTTCCAGATCACTGACCCAGGCGGCCTGCTGCAGCGATTCACGCGTCAAATTCCGGTCGTTCGCCGTGACAGCAATGGCGCGATGAAAGACTTCGTTGCCGATTCCTGTGGCTGCGATTAACTTTAGTAGTTTTCTGCGATGGATCATCTTCGAAACTTCTTGATCGGTTTAACCGGGGTGGTCCAAATCTGCCGAAAAATATTTAATAATGGCGTTCACTAACAGGATGACGAACGAGAAGTCAAATTGAAAGAAACCATTGTTGATTTTTCCGAATTCAGCTTCGATCGAGTGATTGCGGACAAGGCCGCGATCATGGAGGTCAATCCCCATCGAGACCATCTGCTGCTGCTGGACGGGATTCTGTTGATTGATCCTTCCCGCGCGGTAGGGTTTTACGACGTTCCGGAGGACGCCTTCTGGATCGAGGGTCATTTCCCTGGTCGGCCCCTGATGCCGGGGGTCCTGATCGCCGAAGTTGCGGCCCAGCTGACCTCCTACATCGCGGCCGCATCGGGCGCCCGAGGCAACGCCGTAATCGGGCTGGCCGGACTGGATAAATTGCGATTCCGGTCGCAAGTGGCTCCTGGAGATCGCTTGACGGTGATGGTCGAGATCTTGAAGGTCCGCAAGGATACACTGATTGTGACGGGATTCCAGGCATTTGTGGGTCAGACACTGGCCGCCGAAGGTCAGATAACTGGAATCGCGCTGCCAGCTTCCTGACACGCATACCCGCTGGCCTGGTTGAGAATTCCCGATCGGAAAGATAACGGCGGTGGAGGCGTTGCGTCCGTGAAGTACGTTCGTGCGACTCGCTCTGTAGCAATTTCATAGTCGGTTTACACGACCATACAAGCTCGCCCCGCGAGCAAGTGCATCCTTAAAATGGATCTCGCACTCGAGCAATTTCATAGTCGGTTTAGACGACCATACAAGCTCGCCCCGCGAGCAAGTGCATCCTTAAAATGGATCTCGCACTCGAGCAATTTCATAGTCGGTTTAGACGACCATACAAGCTCGCCCCGCAAGCAAGTGCATCCTTAAAGTGGATCTCGCACTCGAGCAATTTCATAGTCGGTTTACACGACCATACAAGCTCGCAGCGCAAGCAAGTGCATCCTTAAAATGGATCTCGCACTTGAGCAATTTCATAGTCGGTTTACACGACCATACAAGCTCGCCCCGCAAGCAAGTGCATCCTTAAAATGGATCTGTCGGTAGGCCGTTGCTGTTGCATCGGGCTGGTACCATGAACGTCAATTCGGAAAATGCACTAAAAGTTGGGACTGAGGGCGTCCTGCCAGACGCAGCCTGCCCACGACCAGCCAACACCGAATCCCATCAACAGGTTCTTGTCCGCTCGCGTCAGTCGCCCGCTGTCACGCATCTGCTTGATGAGAATCGGCAACGTGCAACAGACGGTATTGCCAATTTTTTCGATCTCGATGGGCAATCGTTCCTGGTCGACATCCAGGCACTGCCGCAATTGCTCAAGCATCCGAAACGTTGCCTGATGAAACAGAAAATACCTGACCTGTTCAGTGGAAATGCTGGCCGAGGCCAGAATCTGATTTACCATTTCGGGGATCTTGCCGACCGCGAAATTGATCAGACTTGGACCGTCCATGTATAAATCGCTTTTCCATCGTTTCCGATGGCGTGGCGAGATCGCATCTGCCGGTTTACGAAACCCGCCGCAATGAGCGATCAGCGTGTTGGCGCCGGAACCGTCGGTGCCGTAGTTGTAACCCCATACGGTGGGATGCGAGACCGGTTCAATCAGGGTAGCGGCACCGGCATCGCCAAAGATGGTTCTCAGGCTGCGATCGTCGGCATCAATCATCTTCGAATACGTTTCCGCTGTCAGCAGTAAAACCCGTTTCACGCTGCCCGTTCGAATCAATCCGTCGGCCATCGCCAGACCGTAGACAAAACCGCTGCACCCCAGATTGAAATCGAGTGCTCCCGCATTGGTTCTCATGCCCAATCGTTGCTGCAAAAGGCAGGCTGTCGTGGGCAGTACGTAATCGGGCGTCTGAGTGCAAAACAGAATAAAATCGATGGACTCAGGATCGATATCGTTTTCGTCGAACAGCTTGCGAGCCGCCTGGAAACCAAGGTCGGAAGAACATTCCCCGGGAGCGGCAATATGGCGCGACTTGATCCCCGTCTTCTTGGCGATCAGTTCCATATCCCAAGAGGGATGCTCCGCCTGCAATAAAGCGTTGTCTTCTATTTTCTCGGGCAAATGGAAGGCAATAGGTCCGATGCCGGCGTAGTTCACAACAGGCCTGTTTTTCGAAGCGGATCAAAGATTGAAACGTAGCAGCGCCGATAGTCAGGCTCACGCTTCCCCATGTCCCTTCCAAGACTAACAGATTGAGAACGGGTCGCGAAGGTGGCTTGATCTCAGGCAACCTGTGCGGTTTTCACACGCGATTGGCGAACCATTCTTTCGATTTCAAGCCGTCCCAGCTTCTTGAATGGTCCGAGGGCGCTGCCTGCATCCTGAAGAAAAATAATGGAGGCGGCATGCAGCATGCGGGGTACGTAAAACCAGACCATTTCCAGATCGGTTGTGTTGCATTGTGAAGAAATGACCAGCATGTCCGTTCGCAGGTGCGAATTCGCGATTCTCTGAATCGCCGCGGCGGCTTCGCCCGGGACCAGCTGAATCCGGGCCTCGTATCGGCTCAATCGCTGGTGGCAAGACTTCAGGTCGATCTTCGAATCCGGATTGGATTCGAAGAAATGATTCCCGTGTATCGCACGACCCCGGCGCCGTTGGAGCGGGACGCCAGGCGAATCATGTTTTCCGCCCGTTTGGCATCATCCATGCCCAATTCCAATATCGAGGACACCCGATTCTTGCGAATCGTCCGATAGATCAACCGATTGCAGGCCGGTTTGGAAAAGTGACTCAGGTACATACAGGCCAGCGGGGAGATTGGTTTCATGGGATCATCCATTCAATCATGCAAAACTGAACAGGCAAACTGTGGTTTCCGACGTAAACGTTTTCGACCGGATTTTTGTCACAACATGAACGATTGGTACCCGGTAGTCCGTGGCGGAAACTCCGTCAACGTTTTCCCGACCGTTAAAGTCAAGCCTTCTCGTCCAAGCTCACAATTCCTCTGGCGAAACTTGCCAGAAAAACTGAACCGAGACCGTGGTGGGCAACGTATTGTTGTGCCGGATCAACCGCCTGGTGGGATTTCGAAATTGGAGTGAACCACGCTCCATTTCGTCCGCCGCGCCGACCGCCGTCAGCGTTTCTCTGAGTTTACCGAGGCTACTGTCCAGACTCAGTCAAACAACGTTCGGTAGTGAGTTGGATTCACTGTCAGTTCGATGCGCCAAAAGGGATCGGGGCGCTGCCGCATGCCAATGAGGGTTGCCCTGTTGTCGCCGACGGTTGTTGCGGCGGTGGCTTAACGGCTCGCGAGGGCCGCCTGAAGATCCATATGTATCGCCATCCTACTCGCCACTCTGATCGCCATCCCGATCGCATTGCCCGATTCGAAACTTTGGAATCGCGGCTGGTCATGAGTGGGCAACCGCTAAGCGAGCTCTCGGCCTCAGCGTTTCTTGACATTTCCACTGATACCCGCGAACCGCATGTCGAAGTCGGCCAACTGGTCGTTTCGAACGTGCAAACGCCAAATGGGTCAAGCGGAAATGGCGACGCGATCTCTGGTGCGAATGCCATTGGAAAGCAATACGGTTTGGACGGGGCCGGGCAGACGATCGCCGTGATCGATTCCGGAATTGCTTTCGATCACATCGCCTTCGGATCGGGATTCGGAGCGGGGCACCGGGTCGTCGGTGGTTACGATTTCGCCGAAAACGATGCCGATCCCTACGATGACGGGCCCGTCGGATTGCACGGCACGCATGTGGCCGGCATTATCGCGGCCAACAGTGACCAGTTCAGCGGTTTGGCGCCCGGTGCGGATCTGGTGTCGTTGCGCGTCTTTGACGATGCCGGTCGGGGAGAACTGGAATGGGTCGAACAAGCACTGCAATGGGTGCATGACCATCGGCAAGCGTTTGAAAGCCCGATCACCACCGTCAATCTGTCTCTGGGAACCCATTGGAACGCCGAATTCGCCGAGAACGCCGTTCAATTGGAAGACGAATTCGCCCGGCTGCAGGCCGACGGAATCTTCGTTTCCGTGGCGGCAGGCAATCGCTTTGATCCACTTCACGATACCAGTGTCAGCTATCCTGCCGCCAGTCCCTTCGTGATTCCCGTAGCCAGTCACGACGCCGCGGGACAACTGAGCGACTTCAGCCAACGCAATGAACGCGTGCTGGTAGCGCCCGGTGAAGAAATACTCAGTACCGTTCCCGACCATCTGTTTGGGGGCAGCCTGACCGACCAATATTTGCGATCGACCGGCACCAGCCAGGCCGCTCCGTATGTCGCCGGGGCCAGCGCGCTGTTGCGACAGGCTTTCGAATGGTCCGGTGTGACCGATATCGACCAGGATCTGCTGTATACGCGATTTCGCGAGACGGCCGATATCGTTTTTGATCAGGTTACCGGTGGATACTTTCATCGAATCAACTTGCAGCAGGCGATCGAATCCGCGCTCCAGAATGTGAGTCTGTCTGGCGACGCCGACCGTCAAGGACCCGTCCAACTGGAAAACGACGTACTGGTCATAAGCGGTTCCAGCGGTGATGACCACATTCAGATTCATAGTGGGGCGGTGTTGGATATCTTCGTCAATGGAGACCAGTTTCAACTTGATCGAGCCGGTATCAGTGAAATCATGATCGTGGGTGGCGGTGGTCGGGATTCGATTACGGCGACCATCACGGACACGATCGATCGTGCTGTGATGCAGGTCGGGCGCATCGAAGTGCGGGGTCCCGAACTGAATTTGACGGCTCGCGACTTTGAATCCATCGAGCTTCACGCCGATTCCCGGGCTGATCGGTTGATCGTCCATGATTCGATAGGTAACGACTGGTTTGTCGCCGGCAATCGGGAGATTCGAATGGCTGGCGGGGGGCATGCGAACTGGGCAACCGGTTTTACGACCATCCATGTCCAGGCATCGACAGGACATGATCGGATTGACCTGATCGGTAGCGATGGCGATGACCGGTTCGTTTCCGATTATCGGCGACAGGTTCTGCGAAACGATGCGGGGCGGGTCGTGGTTAATGATTTTGAACGAGTCGCAGTCTCGGTTGGTGCCGGCCGTGATTTTGCCAATCTCTCTGATTCGGCCGGGGACGATCGCTTCCAACTGTATGGCCGCAGTTTTCATGTCGACGCGGGATCGGTTCAAGTCTGGGGCAGTGGCTTTGAACGCACGATCGCGGATGCCGGTGCGGGAAACGACTGGGTCACACTGCGGGGCACCGGACTGGACGACAACTTCCTGCATCGGGCCGAAGCCACGCGATTAAAAAGTCGAGCCTATTTGCAATCGGTCTCCGGTTTCGATCGAATTGACGTTGCGGCCGGTGCGGGCCAGGATGCAGGCGCGAATCTACGGTACCGCTGGCGACGACTCGTTCGTGGCGGAAGGCTTCCAGACCCGTCTGGTAACGGCCAGCCAGACACTGAATACGGAAGGTTTCAATACGGTCACCGCGTTTGGCGGCGGCGGATTCGATTTCGCATCCGTTACGGGAACCGCTGGCGATGATGCCGTGTGGGCAATCGCCAACCGGGTGCGGGTGACCAGCGAGCAGGCGGCCACGTTGCAGGTTCGCGGCTTCGACCAGGTGGTGGTCGATACCGTGGAGGGCTACGATTCGACGCATCTGGTAGGGGATGAGCGAGCGGATTTATTAAGAAGCATCGAAAACGGACTGGAGTATGAATCCACGGTACAACTGCTGAAGATTGTGCGAGCAGAAAACCATGATTTTTCCGGCGGCGGTGGAGCTGATGAAGTAGTCTTTTCCCAATTTGACCAACTGGACCTGTTGCAGGCGATGGGCGACAAGGCGGTGGTTTATCTGGAGAATCAACAGATTCATGCCAGCGATTTCCGATTTTTGCAGGCGAGCACCCGAAACGGAGAAATCGGGCGCTGCGAGATGGACGCCGTCGATTTCCTTTTTCATCTGGAGGGAGACTGGCGAGACCAGGGCGCGGATTAGTCGGGCAACTCATGGTCGCAGCCAGCAAATCCCGGCGGTTGGCTGACCGTTCGACTTTGCATTTGCCGACTTTCGATTTACCGAGTACGAAGGTTGTCGCGAAGTTGCCGCTAACTGGTCTGAAAAAAGGATTCGACGCTACCGCGATGCGAAATCCGCGATAACATTGAACCTGACTGCCTTTCAATTCCCGCAGTGAGGATCATGCGATGCGGATGTTCATTCTTGTTTGCCTGTTGTTTCCGGTTTTTCAACACGCGGCGCGGGCTGAAAACGAGGTTGCTGGAAAGTGGTACTGCGTACTGGAATCCCCCGGGGGTGACCTGCGATTCAGACTTGAATTGGAGGTCGTTGAGCAAGATCAATTGACGGCTTACCTGATCAACGGCGCGGAACGGGTCGTGGTGCCCTCGGTCTCGGCTAATGATCGCAATTTGACACTCGAGATTACCCATTACGATTCCGTGATCGAAGCCCGCTTCGACGCCGACAAGATGTCCGGAACCTGGCGTAAGAGAATTGGCAAAGATCAATGGTCTGAGATGAACTTTCGTGCCGAACGAACGTTGGATGTGCCTGCCGTCAGCGACAAGTCAAATTCGGAATCGAATCAGTTCTTCCAGGGACGCTGGTCCGTAAAATTTTCCGGTAGCGAAGACCCCGCCGTAGCCGAATTCATGATGAATCGTAGTGGTGACGTTTCCGGCACCTTTCTGACAACCAGCGGTGACTACCGATACCTGCATGGCTGGATTATCGACGGCCGGCTGGAATTGAGTGTGTTCGACGGGGCGCACGCTTTTCTGTTTCATGCCCGCGAGAATAAACCAGGCGAGTTAACCGGTGATTTCTGGTCTGCCAATAATTGGCACGAAACATGGACCGCGGTCAAGAATCCGGCCGCCCGGATGCCGGACGCATTCAAGCAGACGAAAGTTGTCAGCGGCAGCCGGATGGGTGACTACCGTTTTCCGGATCTGGATGGCAAGAAGACCCGCTTGGACGATCCCCAATTTGATGCCAAGGCCAGAATCATCTATGTCTTCGGATCGTGGTGCCCGAATTGCCATGACGCGGCCGCCTACTTTTCCCAACTACAGAAAAAGTACGGCGATGATCTGTCCATCCTCGGACTGGCGTTTGAAGTCACGGGGGACTTTGATCGGGATGTCGTCCAGGTGAAACGATATCTTGAACGCCACCACGTTGACTATCCGGTGTTGATCGCCGGACTGCCCGACAAGAAAGTGGCCTCAGATTCACTGCCATTTCTGGACCAGGTCCGATCGTATCCCACTACCATTTTCCTTGATTCCAATCACAAAGTCGTTTCGGTCCACACCGGTTTTGCCGGGCCCGCCACGGGCCAGGCACACGAGGAATTGAAGTCCAAATTTGAAGAACGGATTGACTCGATCATCGACGATGACCGATAGACGTTGCCCAGGACCGAAACGGCTACCGATCCTCATCCAATTCCATTGCCGATTTCCCAACTGTCGAGGTAACCATGAAAATCTGGAATCCCATATTGGCCGGGGTTTTTCTGTTTGCGGTGCTGATGACCATCAGTCTGATCGCCCAGTCCAACCGGAATGCATCCCGCGACGGGGCCGGTAATCGGCCCCAGTACGAATATGCGACGCTGACAACTCAGATCCTGGAAGATGACAATGGCCAGACCAGCTTTCAATTGATATGGAACGCCGGTGTCGTTGACTTTGTTGGCCGTTCGACAACGTCTTTGGAGGACGCACGTCGGCGATTGGGAGGCCAGTTGCGGATTGGGAATAATTCGCGAGCCAACTTGAGCGTGCTATTGACGGGCATTGGGCAGGATGGTTGGCGGTTGATCGAAACCAACCAGAACCTGAACGGAAACACGCGGGTATTCATCCGCGCCGCCCAGTAAGGGCCCTGTATGGCCAGGCATTCAACATCCGGCGGCCATTTGACGTCCACGTCGGTTCCCGTTGCGTTGTCCGACCCTGACAAGCAGGGCCTGTTAACGTGGAGTCACCTTACGCTGGTTGCTTGGCGAGTTTGGCTAACGCGCTGTTCGTATTTCCGGACTTGGCAAGTCTGACGGCCCTTTGATGAATTGAATTGACCAAGGTTGCTGCTGACCAGGACTGTAAAATTGGGGTAAGCGGGTGATTGGCGTTGGATTCTATGATGACCCAACGTGGGTTGGTTGTAATGCGTTGGGAAAGAGCCTACGATCTAACGACATTTGCTCAGCACCCGGGTATTGGCTATCCGCTTGCATTGGAATCGTGCAAGAGGTTTCGGCGATTTGACTTTGGTCGTTTCAGGGATTTGAACATGTTGGTACTGAGTCGTAGAGTCGGCGAGAAAATCTGGATTGGCGACAAGATCTCAGTTACCGTCGTTCGTATCACGGGAGGAGGCGTGCGTCTGGGAATCGACGCTCCGGACGAATTGGCGGTCGTGCGGGAAGAGTTGAAGCAGAAGTTGGAGAATGCGGACTGCGAGCCCGATTCCGGACGGTAGTGCATTTTCAAAATTGTTTTGCACGACCATACAAGCTCGCAGCGCAAGCAAGTGCATCCTTCCTGCACGACCATACAAGCTCGCAGCGCAAGCAAGTGCATCCTTCCTGTACGACCATACAAGCTCGCAGCGCAAGCAAGTGCATCCTTCGAGTGGATCTGTCGGTACGCCGTTGCCGTTGCATCGGGCTGGTACCCTGGGCATGAATTCTGAAAATGCATCGAGAAGGGCCAACCGCGTGGCAGAAAAATCATCGCTCCACTACCGCAGGTGGCATGTCTTATCAACTATAATAGGTCAATACTCCGTTGCTTTCTGGGACACGTGGTTCAGGCAGCGTCTCATTCGAAGGCAACGGCATGGCCAACTTGTCCTGCCAATGTCCTCCATTCATCTTGATTTGCACCATCCCCGGTTTTTGGAAACGGCATGATACGTGATCGACTGGAGCCGATTTTGATGCTGCTCCTGTGGCATTTACGATCGATCGTGGTTTTTGTCCTGGCCCTGGCCATCGCGGTAGGCGGCCTGGTTGGCATCTATGGTTTAATGAGCCACTATCGAAGTCTGTCCAGGAATTCAACGGCGGCCAATTCTGAGGCTGGTCCCGACGTCGCCACTACCGGGATCGAAGAATTTCTCAGGATCTCCTCGATTGATCAAATCGTGTCAGGGATCAACGCCATGCGGAGCAGTCCAACGAGTCGTAGTGCTGACATGCCCGCACGAATATACAACTTCGATTGCCAATTGAAAGCGGCCGATCGTATCCATGAGCTGGATCCTGACGAGAAACAGGAGCTGTTCGCCAACATGACGATCTTGAGAGCGCTGACCAAGATCGAGGAAAGTACGATCGAGCAGGAAATGGTGTTCGCAGATCGGCACCGTCAACTACGGGCCAACTCGGAACGCTTTTTGAACGACGAGAATCCGAGACTGCGGCAGGCGGCACAGTTGGGACGGGTCGTGCTGGGCATTCGCGAAATGTGTACCGATGGCGATGCAGAAACAATGGAAGCAGACTACCATCGCACGCTTAATCTGTACGAGGAATTGGCTCACGAGAACGTCGACAATTATGTCGTCGCCCATCGGCTGTTCAAATTGCTGGACCTGATCCAGCAACGATGCGACCGGGCCCAATGGATGGCGTTCATGGCCACGTTTCGGGACGCTTACCAGGAATCCAGGATTGGGCAAATCGAAGCCTTCGCCACCCAGGTCGATCAATGGCTGGCATTGGAGCAACTTTCGGCCGCCAAGTGATTTAGACTGGCTTTCAACGTACCGCAGAACTAGAGAACTGGCGTGTTGCGATTCCGTTCAGTTATTGGGGGCTATCATCATTTGGCCGGTGTCCGCCGTTATCTTCCGCCGGATCACGGAACCATCGGGTAGCCGAACTTCAACCGTGTCGTAGGGGTCCGCTTCATCCACCACGAAACAGAGCTCACCCGGCGACTGCGATAGGTAACCGTTTCCTGCGTGAATTTCTGCAGTCCGGCTGGTCCGGTTGCTGTTCTTGAGTCGAATCTGGCTGCCAACACCTGTCGGGTTGCCCGGTCCAAGATCGACCCGGACGGTAATCCGGCGACCGGTTCCTTTCGGAAACTGATTTTGATAGACCTTCGGTGAACCATCGTTGGTCGTAACCACAAAATCGGGTGCCAAGTCGTCGTTCAGGTCCATAATGGCCAGTCCCATGCCCTGTTCCGGAATGATGAAACCCGAACTTTTCGGTCCGACAGGGTGAAAATTTCCGTTTCCGTCGCCCTGCAACAACAGGCCCATTCCTCCATCCATCTGGCCTGTTTCTGGTTGGGGATGCAAGAAATTCTGAGCGATGATCAAGTCGCAATTGCCGTCACCATCAAAATCTTCCAGCGCGACGCCAAAACCAGGTGAAATCTGAGCCAGACGAGGCAGTTCCACGATCTCAAATTCCGCCTTGCCGTTATTGATCAACAGGACACTGGCGAGATTATTGGCTGTAAATTTGGATGCCTGCGATAAGGAATCGTCACCGTAAATATCTGACAATTCTGCCAACGCGAATTCGTGGTAAGTCGGGAATTTCTCGCTGACCATCGGCATGGCGTGAGTACTGCAACTCTTGCCTCGAATCGGGAAGCATTTATCCCCTTCCCATTCCGATTCGACCAGATCGATTTGTCCGTTGCCATCGAAATCATGGGCGTACAGGGTGACCGGGTGTTTCTTGTCAGCGTGATACTTCGTATTCAATCCCATATTCATGGCGACATAATCCATGTCGCCATCATTGTCGACATCACCGGCCGCAATGGAATTCCACCAGCCCAGATCATCGGCCAGGCCGGCCTGACTTGTTTCGTCCTCTAATTGGCCCTGGTGGTTCCTGAGTAATCTGACTGGCCCCCATTCGAGAGTCAGTAACAGATCGGGCCAGCCATCCTGATCGGCATCCGACCAGATGGATCCGGTCACCAGGCCGATATCGACCAGATCCGGAGCCAATTCCCGAGTTACATCGACAAACTTCCCGTTGTCATTACGAAGCAGGAACGAGCTGGTCGGAAGCGGCCAGCGGCGCGGTATCAGTCGGGCACCGATGAAAAGATCCAAATCGCCATCGCAGTCAAAATCAGATGCCGATACGCTGCTGCCGGAGATCCGCATGTCGGGCAGTACATCACTGGCCGCTTCGCTGAAATTGCCATTGCCGTCATTAACGTACAAGATGTCCCGAAGCAGTTCGGAATCGGCTGGAGCTTCATTTCCGCCGCTGACGATGTACAGATCCTGATCGCCGTCAGAATCAAAATCAAGAAATAGGCAGCTCATTTCTTCGTTGGCCATCCGATTTGTCCAGGGGCCTTGCCGATTCGTAAATCCGTTCTGTTCTTGATTCCACACCAACAACGATCCGAACTGGCCACGAGCGCCGCAGATGTAGCAGTCGAATTTTCCGTCGCCGTTAACATCACCCCAGGCCATGCCCGGTCCCAGCTGGGAAAGTTTGTTGGGCAGCAGAGGCTGATATTGGAAATCGTCAAACGGAAGCTCATTGTGTTTGAATGTGATGCCGGATTGATCAGAAATATCCGCGAACCAGGATGTTGACGGCACGGAATCGGACCGGGATGGAACCATCGGCTGCCCCTGTTCCGTAATCGTGTACAGGAATCCTGCATCCAGATCCTCAAATTCCTGTACGATCCCACTGGGCCACTGCACCGTCAGTTTGTCGACTTCGTTGGTTTTCCCAAGGCCGAAGTGGACCAGGGGCGCATCGGCAGACATGTAGCCCCGAGAGAGAGTCAGCTGCCTGGTTTGAATTGAATCACCCGACTGAATGGTGATACGAGCGCCAATGCCATTCCGATTACTGCTGGTACCGATCAGTCGAACGAGTATTCGATTTCCATCGCTACAGTCATTGCGATAAATGCCAAGGGGTTTGTTCATATGGTTGACGATCATGTCCAAGTCACCATCGTTGTCAAAGTCGGCGACCGAACAGCCGTGGCTGGTGCCAAAGTCATCAGCTCCCCAACTGGCTGAAACGTCCTCAAATTTTAAATTCCCCAGATTCTTGAAAAAAAGATTCCGTTCATTCAGGGCGGGCATCTTCAAAATCTGTTCATCCGCTTCCTGGTCCCGACCGGCGGCCCTGAGTTTTTCAAATTCCTTCTGCGCGTCCGAATCGTTCATGTTTTTGGACACACCGTTCGTAAAATAGGCGTCGACCCGACCGTCACAGTCATAATCATTCAGTTTCACCGACCAGGTCCAATCCGTCGAATCGAGCCCCGTCAAATTGGCGGCTTCCCAAAATCGGCTGGTTCCCGAATTCACAAAAACCGTGTTTCTCATGAATTGCCTCGGCCGGCCCATCGTCAGAAACCAGGCCGAATTTCCCATCTCACCCATGGTGGTTTTCTGTTTGTAGTGGGTTGTGCTGGACATGTCCGCATTGACCAGATCCAGTCGACCGTCATTATTCAGATCGGCCGCGTCCGCACCCATGGAAAACCAGGGCGTGTGCCCCACGGCATCGGCGATCACGTCCACGAATTTTCCGTTGCCCAGATTCTGGTAAAGATGGTCGGGTGATTTCAGGTCGTTGCCAACATAAAGATCGATCCAGCCATCGTCGTTGAAATCCCACCAGGTGGCCGACAGCCCCATATCAAATCCCGCGATGCCGCTGCTGGCGGTAACGTCTTTGAAGCGGTCTCCATCGTTACGAAGTAAGATGTCAGCATGACCGGCTTCCTGAAGTCGGCCATTCAGGAAGTAGGCTTCATGACGAAAGTCTGGATGCACAACTCGGGTGCCGTCGGGCAAATCGATTACCTTGATTTCTCTAGTACGGTCACCCAATGCATAGACACGATTGTTGATCAGATAAAGATCCAGATCGCCGTCGTTGTCATAATCAGCAAACGCTGCCATTATGCTTGGCCCCTCGTAGTCCAGACCCCAGCGTTCAGCCTGCTCCGTGAATCTACCCCGCCCATCGTTGATGAACAGCATATTCGGCCCGTCGGTATTGCAAACGTACAAATCCAGCCAGCCGTCATTGTTAATGTCCACGAACGTTGCTCCTGCTCCCCAGTGTGCACCTCCCTCCAAATTCCCAGCGTCGGTTGTCACGTCCTGAAAATGCCAGGGAGCGTCTTGGCGGAAAAGTCGGTTCGGTCCATCCTGACAGAGCACGTAGAAATCGACCAGGCCGTCGTTATCGTAATCGCCGGTGCAGACCCCGGCACCATTCAATAAGTACTTAATTTCATGTTCCGGCAGCAGTTTGTTGCTGAAATCTACTCCTACATCCACAGGCTCCAGGCTAATGAACATGCTTGCGGTATTTGCCCGTGTTCCTGGTGGATTGAACGGTCGCGATGTTATCGACTCAAAACCACTTCGACTTGTTGCCGCATCCAGATCGGATTCAACCAATCGACGATTTGTCTGGCCACAACCAATCATTGCAAAGACAATTAGGCAAAGTAAGGTCTTATGTTGATGCACGAACGCCGGACGAGCGATATTGGTCACTTGCATGGTGGTGTTGAATGTTTGGTTCAGAAGAACGGCGAGACGATTCTTGGGCCGATTATTATTTATCATAAGTCGGATGCCCTGCGTTAGCCCGTAAAATTACGCACGATGGCAAGTTCCCATTCTAATTTTGCCGTGGAATTCTGCTGTCTCAGCGAAGCGGCCGAAGTCATGGCACGCAAGTTAGTCATGTAACGACTTGTCTCAAGAAACCCCTGCCGAATTGAGCAGGCGTGGTTTATCCACAATGTAGACACTCCACAATGTAGACACTTCACAATGTAGACACGATTCTTTGCTAAATCCAATTTCTTGCCTGTCTAGACCGTTTAATTGTTGCACGCCGCGTAGCAGGAAATTATGCTACAAACCTCTTGTGAGGAATTTGTGAATTTACATTTCGTTGCAGATGAAGTGTTTGTTTGTGTTTATTTGAACTGGGAGATTTTCGACATGAGAAGTATTACCATGGCATCCGCTGTTTTCACCGCCATTCTGTTGGCAGGTTCAGCGAATGCGGATGAACTAGAGCTGGTCTACAATCTTGAGAATTGGGGACTTGATGCCGGAAACATAATTTCCGATGACATTGATTTTGGCGTTGGCGTAGCGAGTATCAATTCGATTACGGTGACCTTATCTCATTCATGGGCAGCGGACGTCGAGCTCGGTCTCTATGCGCCAACCGATGATCAATCGGATACCGCTGATTTAGCCGGCGCTTCATATGTATTAACAAACGACCAAGGAAGTTTTAACGATTTTGGAACCGGCGGATCTACATTGGCGGATACGTTTGTTTATGAATTCATCGCATCGGGCTCCGCAAATGGAATCGTCGGTGCTATTCCAGGTAATATCGCGGCTGGTACCTACGACGCTAGTTCTTGGGGAGCGGGTGGTTCCGGCGCTGGCTGGCTTCTCGTTTTGAATGACAACGCTAATGGCGATGACGGGGCAATTGGTACTGTTACGATCGACTTCAATGCCGTACCCGAACCCACTAGCGCTCTGGTCATTTTGGGGTTGACCGCAGTTCTTGCTGGTCGACGTCGACGTTAGTTTGGTCGCAAGTTGGAAATGAACTATTCCGTTGCTTCATTCCATGAAGCAGCGGATTTTTTTTGCGCATTCGAGGTTTGTCTCAAGCAGTTTCGAATTCGCATCCGATAAGGTGCGGGTCCTTTGTGTTGTCGCGAACGGTTTGGAAAGTAACTTGGCGGAAAAAAAGCTTCAGATGTTCTATCCGAGTTCTTTCTCGATCAAGTTAGTAGTTAATGAAATATCGGCCCGAGTGGATTGAATGTATCACGCCCTGGTTATTCGAACATCATTTTTTGGATCAGATCCGCAGACGGATCAATCCTGACTGTCCGATCCTGCTGGTCCAACACGACCACAAACGGAACGGAATCGATTGGTACACTGCAGAGCACCATCTCTGCGGCGCTACTGTTGACGTCCAGGAACCAGACCTTGAATATCTGGTTTTTCTCTGCGAAACGTTTCAAGTTGTTGATGTCGGTCGGCCTGTCACCTTCATGAAGATAAATCACAACCAGTTCCGCTGCCGATTCGACGAGATGCCCCTCCAGCACCTGTGCCGTCTCCGTGACCCTGGCAAATGACGCTTCGTAAGAATCTTCGGAGACAAAACAGAGAATCCGATACCTGGCCTCCTCGACCGTGAATTTAGCCGGATTGCCGTCTGAATCCTGTATCCCGGCAAGGTCAAACGGCCGCTGCAACATGGAAATCCTGTCTCGCAACAGCTGAATCCGGTCTTCCGACGCTTTTGATTTTTTCAGCCCCTTGCTCCGCAGCGCTTGCAAGATGTCTTTGGCTTCATCGACCAGCGAAATTCGTAGCAGATCATAGGCCGACCGCAGCGCGATCTCAATTACCGATTCTGATTCCTGAATCGTTGTTTGTCCGTTCTGCATCGTCTGCAATTTCACCAACAGTTTTTCGAATGCGTTCGATCGTTTGGTCGCGGTGACGGTGATCAGATCGATGAATTCCAGATCCTGTTTGCCCATCAGAAGCTTGGCCTGTGCGACCAGTTCCGCGGTGGCCCGGTCTTCCTGGTCGCGAAACGCTTGCCAGTAGCCATGGTGGAAAGCGGCAGATTCGGATGAAGTCTCCGGAGTTTTCACGATTTGCAGAATCTGAAACAGCTGATTGGCGGCCAGGGCATCGTCGGCGAAGCCGGACGCGAAGGCATCAAACGTAACCAGTGCGGTTTTGTATAGGGCCGTACGTTTATTCGTATCCTCTTCGTTGACGAATTGACGGACTCGTGCCAACGTTTCGCCGGTCGCCGCCAGACGGGCAATCAGGCGGTCCTCCGAATCCACATGTTCCAGTGAGAAATCAAGTAATGCCTGCGTTTCTGTTTCCCGAAAAACATCCAGTTCCGCCTTGCTCAATTCCTGGCCAATCATCGAATTCAACTTGTAGCGAATCGCTTTTTGGCGATCTTTGGCGGGGATGTTCCTCCGCAGTAGACGATCCGAAATAATGATCCACTTCTTGTAATTGTCAATTTTTGTTACAAACGGGTCGTCGGGCTTGACCTCCAAACTTGTCAATTTTTCTATGAGTTGCCTTTCGTTTAAACGTTGCAGCTCACGCTCGAATTCGCTTGTGTAGGTATTGTCATCGCTGGGGCCGTCCGGCAGGACCACGGCGGATTGGTTGGCCGTTTCCGATGGGGTTTGCCCGAATGGCAACTGGAAGCCATTTTGAATCCAGAGCACCAGGGCACCCACGGTGCCCAACGCCACGACCACGCCCAGCATTTGTCGGATCCGCATATTTAACTGCGGATCCAGAAGCGGTTTTTCGGGTGGGTAAGCCTCGTCCTCGTGTAACAGCGCTTCGGCGTCTGTTTCCGTTATCTTTCGCGGTACAAATTCCGTCTTGGGTTTCCTGGGCTTCGCCGGTACTTCGCCGACAGGCGCCTGCGGATGATTGGCAGGGGCGTGGGGATAGACGGTACCCCCCGGCATCGTGTAGGGCAAGTTAGCCGAATTCATCGGGCCCGAAAATAAGGGCGTGCCACTGGTCTGAGCTGGAACGGCAGCGGGTCCCGGGGTGGCCGTCTGTCGTTGCAAATGAAAGTCTATCTGCTGTTTGAAGTATTGCTTGTCGGCTTCCAGTTCGCGAATTCGCGTTTTCAAATCCGCGTTTTCCTGCAGCAACCGACCAATTTCGACATCAGAAAGCTGAGGAGCGGAATCGGAGTTGGCGTCATTTTTTGCCGGATTATTCGATTCATCACCCATGGTGCACCCGTCACGTCAGCGACAATTCAACTTGAAAGGTTGAGGTATTGGCAGGGACCCGGCCATCGATGTCGGCCCGGAACGATTCAACCTTCATTCTAACCCGACCGTCGCGATTTCACAGGAACTTGTCTGGCTGGTTTGCTGGTTCGCAATCCTCACCAGCGAAATAATCGTAACGCACGGAACATCCCGATTGGAAACGTCCTCGGCAACCAGCACATTGAACTACCGGCGTCACCTTGCATATTCGTCAAGAGTTGGGCAATCGTGGCACGTTGCGCGAACGTAGGCAGGTTCCTACTTGATCACGTCGACCATCGGCAACTCCGGCAGTTCCGCGCTCCGTTCGGCCTTGATCAGCTGAGCCTCGCCGTCGGAAACGTCGATCTTGAACGCCGAAGGGTCAGGAAAATCGGCCAGCTCACCTTCGGTTTGAATGTAACGAGCCAGGGCTTCAAGCTTGACTTCCGCCACCGGCTGGTCGGCCAGTTCGTATCCGGGTGCGTAGCCCCACAGAACTCGAGTGCCGTTTTTCGTCCAGATCTCAAATTCCGCCCGTCTGTTGGCGTCCATTGAAGGCAGGTCGTAGGTAACGACGCGGTATAAATGCAGCGGTTTCGCCTGCCGCTGCAGGAAGGCACACAGTTGGGCCGCCTGACGAATTCGATCGTCTGATCGTGACTTGCCACGGATGCGCGTGGGATAAATCCAGCCGCGGCATGGAAATACGCATCAATTCCAGATCCAATTGGGCTGCCTGTTTGGCGTCCAGCAGATTCCAATCGAAGACGACTCCTTCGGCGTCAACCGCCACGGGGCCTGAATGACGAACGTCCAGCAGGCCGACGGGATCTCGGTACCGCACGCGAATCTGCAATCCTTCACCGGACTTGCTGATGCGGTCCACAGCCAGGATCCAGGGGAGTGATTCCAGGTATTCCGCTACCACCGGTACCAGTTCCAGGTCGAGCAGGCTGGCACGCTCCGAGAAGTCCAGACCCAGTTGCCGAGGCAGATCCGTGTCCAGCCACGGGGGCGGCGAATTGATATCGAACTTCTCCGCGGTCAGCGAAAAACCGCCGTGCTGGATGATCTTGTCCTGATGCCGATCCCAGACGCGGATGGCCGTAAACATCAGGCCCACGGTCGCGACCACGAACCACACCGCGGGATGCAGCAACAGGTATCGCAACGAAATGCCATCTTCGGAAAAGAACATCTCTGCCCGACTTTCGGAATCTGTGGACGAGTTACCGGCAAGGAACGGTACTTATTTCATCGAATCCTGGATCGGGAATCTTCCGTTGCCTTTGCCTTGCCCCGATAACCTTATGATCTCGACATTCGCGATGGCCGGTTTGAACCGAATATAGGGTTCATTCGTTGCTCGCATGCCTGGTTGCGTACGGCATCGGCTACGTTGGAAGGAGCAGCCGTAGCCGGATTCGCAATAATTCGGGAAGCCAATAATTTGGGGGGCTAATAATTCGTGGGTCTCTCTGGTCCACCCGAAGTGTTGCCACATCGGCTACGTTGATGCGGGAGAATCGTTGGAAGCGACAAACGTAGCCGGATTCGCAAGAATTCGGGGAGTTAATAATTCGGGAATCTCTCTGATCCGCCCGAAGTGTTGCCACATCGGCTACGTTGATGCGGGGGAATCGTTGGAAGGAGCAGCCGTAGCCGGATTCGCAAGAATTCGGGGATCTCTCGAGCGCGATCGGAGGGGAGCTCTGGTCCGCCCGAAGTGTTGCCACATCGGCTACCAGATTTCGACGGCCGAATGGATTTCGATTCCCAGCTGTTCCTTGACTCGGCTCTTGACCAGGTCGATCAATCGGACCACATCCGCTGCCGTCGCTCCCGCATGCAGCACGAACGTGTTGGCGTCCCGATCCGATACCTCCACATCGCCGACCCGGGTTCCCTTCAGCCCGCACTGCTCGATCATTCCACTGGCCGGTTCCACGCCATGATCCTTGAAAACGTAGATCGAACCTTCGGTAATCGGTTGGGCTGCCCGACGGACAATCCACAGCTTCTGCATCCGGCGAGTCAGCGTCTCGGGTTCTTCAAGCTCGAACCGGAAGGTGGCGTCCAGGATCACCAGTTCATCCAGACTGCTTTGGCGATAGGAAAACGTCAACGAATCCCGGTCTCGCTGCACGATCGAACCGCTCTTCGTCAGTACGCGGGCATCCTGGATACGGCTGCCGATGTCAAATCCGTGGGCACTGGTATTGACGTGCAAGGCACCACCCACCGTGCCCGGAATCCCGACCAGGTTTTCCGGCCCCGAAAAACCTTCGCGGACGGCGGTCGAAACAAGGTGTGAAAGCCGGGTTCCGCCCGCACAAGTCAATTGCTCCCCGTCGACGGCAAGGCGGGAAAATTTCGGCGCGGACAGTCGCAGAACCAGGCCCGCCACCCCTTCTTCCCGGACAACGATATTGGATCCTTCTCCGATCAAACGGATGGGCATCTGTTGCTGGCCGAATCGCTTCACCAGCTCGATCAATTCATCTTCACTGGTCGGTTCGGCAAAAAATTCAGCAACGCCACCCAGCTTCAGCCGGGTGTACGGCGCCAGCGGTTCGTTCTTGCGGACGACATGTTCCAGTCCTTCAGTCAACGACATGAGATAACCAGTTTCCGTTTCGCAATTACCAGTAACGTTCGAGTACGATTTGGCCAGGCGATTTCGTGCGGTGCTTCTTCATTTCGCGACGCCCCAGCTTCTCTTCCATTTCATCCAGCATGGCAGGGTTGCCGCACAACAGCACCGCCGAATTATCCTTGCTGATCTTCCAGCCCGAGTCCTGTTCCAGGCGGCCATTTTCCAGCAATTGAGGTATCCGCCCGTGCAGCAGACCCGGCTTGTCTTCCCGCGTCAACGTCTGCAGCAGTTGGAATCGACCCTGGTGATCGGATTCCCACTGTTTCAATTCCTGCGAATATCCCAGGTCGGCAGCGTATCGCACGCCGTGTATCACGGCAATCTTCTCGTACCGCTGCCACGGCTCTTCGGTCCGCAGCATGGCGATGTAGGGTGCCAATCCCGTCCCGGTCGAAATTAACCACAGTATTTCCGCCGCCGGTGTCTTCTTGAGCGTAAAGCTGCCAGCGGCCCGCCTGGAAACCTGGACATCGTCGCCCACATTCAGCTGCCATAACCGGGGAGTCAATTCACCTTCCTCCACGACCACGATGAAAAAATCGAGTTCCTGACCGTGAGGCGAAGCGACGGAGTAGGGGCGGTTGATTCGATGTTCGTCGTCACCCAGTGCCAGGTGCAGAAACTGACCCGGCACGAAAGGCTCGACCAGATCAGTTGCGATCGTCAGAGTGAACAAACCGTCCGTCCAGATCTGTTTCCTGGTGACTGTCGCTGGGCACCATTCAGGCATGCGCGATTCCTGAGTGAAATGATTTCGCTGTTGGGCTCGACCGGCGAGGCGACGGCCCCGCACGTTTCGAGCAGAACCAGATCATCGGAGATTTCCGCCGACGTTGCAAGAAGACTGCCGCGCGAACCCGTTGTGCGGCAACCCGCTCTCCAGTTGGGGTCGTTTGGCAGCCGGACTATAAGCTAGAATCTGGCCGAGTTGCACGCATGTTCCGGTGCCTTCAGGGTGGACCCATGTCTTTCGATCCGAATGAAATACCTAACCGTTTCGACTTCGCGGCCAGTCAGGCACGCATCTATCAGATGTGGCTTGATGGTGGCTACTTTCACGTTCGGCCCGACCCCGACAAGCAGCCGTTTACGATTGTCATCCCGCCGCCCAATGTGACCGGCGCACTGCATCTGGGCCACGCGCTGAACAACACGCTGCAGGACATCGTCATCCGGATGAAACGGATGCAGGGCTTCAATGCGCTATGGGTTCCCGGAACCGACCACGCCGGCATTGCCACGCAGGCCGTGGTGGAACGACGATTGAAAGAGGAAGAGGGGAAAACGCGACACGATTTGGGCCGCGAAATGCTGGTCGAACGGATCTGGCAGTGGAAGGAACAGTATGAAAATCGCATCCTCGGCCAGTTGCAACAGATGGGCTGCAGTTGCGATTGGGAACGGACCCGGTTCACGTTTGACGAAATCTGTGCGCGAGCGGTTCGCCATTTCTTTTTTGACCTGTTCAACAAGCATCTGATTTATCGCGGCAAGCGACTGGTCAACTGGGATCCCTTCCTGCAAACGGCGGTCAGCGACGACGAAGTCTTTTCTCGGACCGTCAAGGGGAACTTCTGGCACTTCAAGTACGCCGTGATCGATCCGCGGCCGGGCGAGCCCGATTTCGTTCACATCGCCACCACCCGACCGGAAACGATGCTGGGCGATACCGCGGTCGCCGTCCACCCCGATCCCGCCGCAGCGCTGAACGGTTGCGAAACAGAATTGCAGGAAAAACTGGCACGTGTTTCGGAAGGGGAACGGGCGGCGGTCCAGCAACAACTGACCGATCTGCGGGATCGCCGCGTGCGGATGTTGGATCAGCTGATTCAGTTACGCGACATGGCGAGTGACGATCGTACGGTCATGCTGCCGTTGATGAATCGGGAGATTCCGTTAGTTGCCGATGCCTGGGCTAAACCGGAACTTGGCAGCGGCTGTGTGAAGATCACGCCAGCGCACGATCCGAACGACTACGACGTGGCCGTTCGCTGTGGTTTACCCATGATCAATATTCTCAATCCCGACGGAACGCTGAATGCGGAAACGGGTCCGTATGAAGGATTGAAGTTGAAGGAGGCGCGAAAGCGGATTGTGGAGGACCTGGAAACGCTGGGAATGGTCGAAAAGATTGAAGACCGGGAGATCGAATTACCGCACTCGGATCGCAGCAAGACGCCCATCGAGCCCTACCTGGCCGATCAGTGGTTTGTGAAAATGGAATCGTTGTCCCAATCGGCCATGGACGCGGTAACCGATGGCCAGGTCCGCATCATTCCCGACCGGTATGAAAAGGGCTACCTGGACTGGTTAAGCGAGAAACGGGACTGGCCGGTGTCACGCCAGTTGTGGTGGGGGCACCAGATTCCGGTCTGGTCATTGACCTGCGACACGCTGCCACAATGCGAAGCGGCACAACGTCAGGTGGAGAGCCTGGATGCCTTTGCGGATGCGACGGCGGCGATCCAGGTTGAATATTCCGGCGAAAAGGACCCGCAGAAACGGGAAAAACTGGGTTTGCCCGCGGCCACGCTGCATGTCTGTATCCAGGATGAGGGTGATCCGCTGGAAGCGGCCCTGGTTGCAGCGGGTTTCGTTCGTGAAGAAGACGTCCTGGACACCTGGTTCAGTTCCGCGTTGTGGCCGCATTCGACGTTGGGATGGCCCGATCGTACGCCGGACCTGGAGTACTTCTATCCGACCAGCACTCTGATCACCAGCCGTGACATCATCACGCTGTGGGTGGCCCGGATGGTGCTGGCTTCGTTGAACAACCTGGGCGAGGTCCCGTTTAGCGAAGTCTACATCCACCCCAAGATTCTGGACGGCTTTGGTGAAACGATGTCCAAGTCCAAGGGGAACGGTATCGACCCTCTGGATGTCATCGATAAATTCGGCGCCGACGCGCTGCGGTTTGGGATGGCGCATCTGACGACCGAGACGCAGGACGTCCGTCTGCCGGTTCGTTACGAATGCCCCCACTGCGATCACCTGATCGAACAAACCCGGAAGAATCGTGAGCTTCCCACCATCGAATGCAAAGCTTGTGGAAAATCGTTTTCCACGCAGTGGGCTCAATCTCCCGAGGACCAGCGTCTGCCTCGCGGTCCCATCGTCAGCGACCGCTTCGAGGTGGCCAGGAATTTTGCCAACAAGCTGTGGAACGCTTCCCGCTTTGCCATGATCAACCTGCAGGGAATGGAACCAGGCCACATCCGTGAATCCGAATTGACACTGGAAGACCGGTGGATGCTCAGTCGACTGGCGACCGTCTGCCGTAGCGTTACCGAGGCACTGCAGAACTACCGGTTTGCGGAAGCCGCGCGGGAACTGTACGATTTCGCCTGGGACGAATTCTGCAGTTTCTATGTCGAGATGTTGAAGGAACGATTCGCCAACGAGGCATTGAAGACCCATGCCCAGCGGATGCTGGCCTTCACGCTCGATACGCTGCTGAGGCTATTGCATCCGATGATCCCATTCATCACCGAAGAAATCTGGCAGTTGCTTCTGTACGTATGTCCAGAGCGAGGCTTTTCGCAATGTCGACCGGTGGAGACTTGCCTGTGTGTCGCGGCCTGGCCTGACTTGCCGTCGACATGGCAACGGAACCAGATCGAACAACAGTTTGCCTGTTTCCAGACGGCGCTGGGGGCGATTCGAGAGATTCGCAGTACGCAGAATCTGCCACCCAGGACCGGGATCGAATTCGCCATCCGTTGTGAAGACGAAATGGTTGAACGGCTCAAACCGATGGCCGTATTTTTCGAGTCGATGGCCAACGCCGAAATGATCAACATCGGGCCCGACATGGAACCACCTGGAATCAATGCGACGGTGACGCGACAGGGTATGGAGATCTTTGTCTCGCTGGCGGGTTTGATCGACGTCGAAGCGGAAAAGAACCGGCTCCACAAGGAAAAAAGCAAGTTGGAAAACGCGATCCAGGCGAATCAGCGTAAGCTGGAGAATGAGAAATTCACCCGCAATGCCCCGGAAGAAATTGTCACCCGCACGCGAGATAATCTGGCTGACCTGCAGCAGCAGCTGGCCAAAATCGAGGCGTCGTTGAACGAGCTGGCTGCCATGCCGTGAGCGAATGGGTGGCCATCGCCGGATGCATCTGGTCGACCTGGTCCGCCGTGCCCATCCGGGATGGCGCGTGGCGGACGATCCTGGTCAGGTCGGATGTTGATTAGTTGTAACCGTTGCCCGTCCGTTCCAGAAACTGCCGAATATAGTACTTGGGGTTCAGCAGGTTGGAAATGAATAGCCTTTTGCGACTGCACACGGAACATCGGAAAGGGCCCAGAAGCGGGATCAGGCCAAACGTGATTCCGAAAAAGAAAAAGTAGTAAGCCGTACCCTTGAGCGTATGGAAGTGTTCGTTGTCCTGTTTGCAGCCAAAACAGTACAGCTTCGGGCCACTCAACTTCGCTTTACGTGCATAGCGGCGCTTGAGTTGGCCTTTGGGTTTCTTGCGTGGCGTGGCCTTCTTGGCCACAAACGGATTATTGGCGGCTCGTTCAGCGGCCTCTCTGGCTTTCTGTTTCCGGCTTTCCACCGTTTCAAAGGATGTCAGTAGTCCCTCGATGGAATAATCCATGGAGTTGCCATGCACCGGTTCCATCGCTCGTTCCGCTTCACGTTGTCGCCGTTGCTTGCCAATCGAATCCACGATCGGAGCAGCTTTCAACTTTCGCTTGCGGCGACGTCGCGGGCTTTCTCCGTTAAGGTCGCCGGGGGATTCGATGGAAGACCTGTCGCCGACGGCATCCCGATCCAATTTGTCCGATCTGGTGGAACTGCCTGCCAGCGCGCGGGCTTTGGCGCGTTTGGCCAGATTGGATTTGCCACTGTATTGCCAGACGTGGTAGTGATAGCGAAGATTCAGGAAATTGCTGCGACACAGACGACGGTGGCCGCAACAACGACAGCGGTAGGGTCCGAACAGGGAAACGAGTCCAAAGGTGATGCCTACCAGCAGGTAGTGATAGGACTTGCCCTTCAGCGCGTTGTAATGATTTTCCAAGCGGTGACAGCTGAAGCAATATAGTTTTCGCGACTTGCCCGTACTGGCCGACGACGGCGCAACGGGAGATCGGAAATTGTCACTGATGCCCCGCTGAGATTCCAGCGGCTCTTCAGTACCGGCATCGGCAGCAGGTAAATCGGCATTGATCAGATCGTGAGACAATAAGAAACCAGGGGCACAATGGGAGTGAATCACGAATCACGGAACAGAATCTCATCCTGCACGCTCTTGTTATAATATAGTCGGCGACAGGCCGTCGTGAATACGCTCGGACCGGATTTGCCCAACTCCGGACCATTTGAGACCGGTCTGGCGAGCCGGATGGCCGGATTTTGACAGTCAGTCCAGTCAAATCGGTGTCCAGTGGAATCGCCGCCGGGCGGCGGCAGGCGGTCGGACGCGGCTGCACCCGCAAAACCGGCTACATCAGGTTCCTCAGTACCGTCTGCAGAATTCCACCGTTGCGGTAGTAGTCCATCTCGACCGGCGTGTCGATCCGGACCAGAGCATCAAATTCAATCTGATTTCCGTCGTCTGTCGTGGCGACCACCTGGACGGTCGATCTCGGCACCAGATCGTCGTTCAGTCCCTGAATATCGAAGGTCTCTCGTCCCGTCAGGCCCAGCGAATGCCAGGTCTGTCCTCCGTCAAACTCCAGCGGCAAGATGCCCATGCCGACCAGATTACTGCGGTGGATCCGCTCGTAACTGGCTGCAATCACGGCCTTCACACCCAACAACAGCGTCCCCTTGGCAGCCCAGTCGCGACTGGAGCCGGTACCATACTCCGCGCCGGCCAGGACGATCAGCGGCACGTTTTCGGCCTGGTATTTCATCGCCGCATCGTAGATCGTCATCTGCTGTTGCGAAGGAAAATGGGTTGTAAATCCTCCTTCCGTGCCGGGAGCCAGTTGATTGCGGATGCGAATGTTGGCAAAGGTACCCCGTACCATGACTCGGTCGTTTCCGCGACGTGAGCCGTAGCTGTTGAATTCCCGCGGCGAAACGTTGTGGTCCTGCAGGTAGCGTCCGGCCGGGCTGTCCTTGGCGATTGCGCCTGCCGGAGAAATGTGATCCGTGGTAACCGAATCCCCCAACGCTGCCAGACAACGGGCACCGTTTATCGGCTGGATGGGAGCGGGTTCCGTCGTGAGACCGAGCAGAAAGGGAGGCTCCTGAATGTACGTGCTGTCCGGATCCCATTGGTAAATATCGCCGGAGTCGATTTGAATTCGATTCCAGGTTTCGTTGGCATCAAATGCGTTGGCATACTGACGCGTGAACATTTCCGGTGTGACCGTTTCTTCAATGACGGCCGCAATCTCAGCCTGGGAAGGCCAGATGTCTTTCAGGAATACGTCGTTCCCTGACGGATCTTGACCGAGGGGCTCGTTGATCAGATCGATATCCGTCGTACCGGCCAGCGCGTAGGCGACGACCAACGGGGGGCTGGCCAGATAATTGGCTCGTGTCAGCGGATTGACGCGTCCCTCGAAATTCCGGTTGCCGCTCAAAACGGATGAGGCCACCAGGTCGTATTCCTGAATGGCGTTGGCCACCGGTTCCGGCAGTGGACCACTGTTGCCGATGCAACTGGTGCAACCGTAGCCCACGGTAAAGAAGCCAAGTTCATTAAGCGATCCGGTCAGGCCCGATTTATCCAGGTAGTCCGTGACGACGCGTGACCCTGGCGCCAGGCTGGTCTTGACAAAATCCTTGACGCTCAGGCCTTTTTCCACGGCGTTCTGGGCCAACAGACCGGCCGCGATCATCACCGTCGGATTACTGGTGTTGGTACAGCTGGTGATGGCCGCAATCACGACCGCACCATGTCCGATCTGATCCGCATGGCCGTTGTTCTGGACCGTTGCCGTGGTGGACAATTGATCGTCAGTCAATTCGAAACCCCGCTGCGAAATCGGATCGGTCAACGACTTCTGAAACGAGGGCTTCATGTTTGACAGGGCGATCCGGTCCTGCGGTCGCTTGGGACCGGCCAGCGAGGGTTCGACCGTTCCGATATCCAGTGACAGGGTACTGCTGAAGACGGGGACGGGTTGATCGTCGGATCGGAACAGCTGTTGTTCTTTCATATACCGTTCCACGATCGCTACCTCTTCATCCGTTCGGCCGGTGCGTGACAGGTAATTCAACGTCTCGTCGTCCACCGGGAAGAATCCCATGGTGGCCCCGTATTCGGGAGCCATGTTGGCTAATGTCGCGCGATCAGCCAGCGACATTTGAGAGACGCCGGGTCCATGGAATTCGACGAACTTGCCGACCACGCCTTCGCGTCGCAACAGCTCAGTGGCGGTCAAGACCAGGTCGGTTGCCGTGGTTCCCGAAGCCAGTTCTCCCGTCAATTCAAAGCCGACCACCTCCGGCAACAACATGTAGATCGGTTGTCCCAGCATCGCGGCTTCCGCTTCGATACCACCCACGCCCCAACCCAGAACGCCGAGGCCATTGATCATCGTGGTATGGCTATCCGTCCCGACCAGTGTATCGGGCATGGCCACCAGTCCTTCCGGAGAGGGGCGAACCAGAACGCATTTGGCCAGGAATTCGAGGTTGACCTGGTGCACGATACCCACATTCGGCGGCACGACCCGGAAATTGTCGAATGCCTGTTGTCCCCACCGCAGAAACTCGTAACGCTCGCGGTTTCGTTGGAACTCCAGTTCCACGTTAGCTTCCAGGGCCAGGCTACTGCCGAACTGGTCAACCTGTACGCTATGGTCGATGACCAGGTCGACCGGAATCAGCGGGTTGATCTTTTTTGGATCGCCGCCCAATCGTCCCATCGCCGACCGCATGGCGGCCAGATCGACCACGGCCGGCACGCCAGTGAAGTCCTGCAAGACGACCCGCGCCGGTTTGAAGGGGATTTCCACCTTCGCGGGCGAAGCCGCTTCCCAGCTGGCCAGCGCTTCCACATCGTCCGTCGTCACCACCTTGCCATCACAGTTCCTGAGCACCGATTCCAGCAGGATCCGGATCGAATACGGCAGTTTCTCAAGATGGCCCACCCCGACGTCACTTAACGCAGACAGTCGATAGAAGGCAATTTCTCGGTCGCCAACCGACATCGAAGTACGGGCATTGAATTTGTCAGCTGCTACCGGATTCATAGTTTATTCTCCAGATCGGTCATGGCGCATCCCCAGGCATTGGCGAGGGAACATGCAGAACGAGACCTTGTCTGTCCAAGCTGGACATTCAGTCGATTGTGCACAAAACGTCAGAACTGTGCTGGGTTTCAGTGTCGTGATTGAGCATACAAAAGTCAACGCCTGAGCAACGATCGTCCGGTCAGCTGGACTTTCCCAAATGGCATCGGGGCGTCAGAATCTTGTGCTGCGAATGCCGTTGTTCCGCAGGTTGGGGGTCTGGATCATGATTCAATTGATCGCTTCGTCAGAATCCGTATCGACGTCGGTGACGGCCGCGTTCTGCGTGCTGTTGGTTGGGTTGATTACCTGCCTGGCGCTGGAAGAAAAGCTGCACGCCAAGAAATCGGTGATCGCCGGCGTATTCGCGGTGATCTGTCTGTTGCTGGGAACGGCGACCGGTATTTTTTCCTTCGAGGAAGTCGTAGTGGGATCGCACCCGGCCACCTTGACGGAGCCGGCACAGGTGGCATACGTCGATGAGCAGAGCAACGAAGTCCAGGTGGTATCCGTGGGCCAGGAACCGGCTGACCAGGAATCGCCACAGCTGCATTTTGGTGGCCACGAGATTTCGATGCCCGTCTACATCCCGGGCATCGATTGGAGTGTGATCGCCATCATCCTGGGTTCCAGCCTGTTTGTGGATATCACCAGCCGCAGCGGTCTGTTTTCATGGATCGCCATCAAGGTGACCAAGCTCTCCCAGGGCGATCCCCGCCGCCTGCTGTTTTTGTATGGCGTCATGACGGTCGTGTTTTCCGCCCTGCTGAATAACGTAACGGCCATGATCATTGTCGGCTCCTTGACCGTCGTGTCGCTGGAGAAACTGGAACGACGGGAATACATGATGCCGTTCCTGCTGGTGGAGGGGTTGCTGACCAATATCGGTGGACTGCTGACCTTGATCAGCAGTGTTCCGAACATCATCGTCGGCACGACCGCCAATATCAGCTTCATGACTTTCCTGATCAAAGCCGCGCCCTACGTGATCGTGACCACCGCAGTGACGCTCTGGTTGGGGGCGAGGGTTTTTCGTATTCGATCGTATTCCACCGACAAGGAAAAAGAGGAGGCGCTCGACCTGGTTTCCGGCTTCGACGAAAACGACGGTATCGATAACTGGCCCCTGTTTTATGTCTCGATCGTGATGCTGGGGTTATTCATCGTGCTGATTGCCGGCACGTCGGCCCTGCCGGTGATCAACCGTCTGGGGATGGGATTTGTGGCCATGTCCATGGCCACGCTGATGTTGCTGTTGTACCGCAGCGAAGTCGATAAACTGTATCGTGCGATTGACTGGGACCTGATCGGCTTTTTCATGGCCCTGTTTGTGATCATCTATGTCATGGAGCGGGCATCCGTGTTGCACTGGATAGGACAGGCACTTCAGTCCGTGATCGGAGATGTCACGGCGGAAAACGCCTCTCCGGTGGACGCCAGTGTATTGTTGCTGGGTGCCGCGGGCTTCAGTAGTGTGACCGACAATATTCCTCTGGCGGCCATGCTGGCCAGTATCCTGCACAGTCTGGGGGCTCCCGATACGTCCGGATTGTGGTGGGCGGTAATCTTCGGTGCCAACCTGGGCGGTAACCTGACGCCCATCGGATCCGCGTCCACGCTGGTGGCCGTAACGATCATGCACAAGCATCAGATCCGGATGACCTTCCTGCAATTTGTGAGGCTGGCGTTTCTGTTTGCCATGGTGCAGATCGCGCTGGCGCTGATCTATGTGGTTTTCGTGATTCCATGGATTCCCGCGCTCTGATGCCCTGGGAAACTCCGAACACGCCTTGAACATGGCCAACCACCCTGACCCGCCAGGTCAGGGTGATCGCAACGGTTTCAGATTTCGGTTTCAGATTTGCCACGGTCACCGGCCGACAACTACCACCGGCCAACGACGTGTGCCTATTTGTCCTCGGGAGCGATTCCCATTCGGGAACGATCGGGGTAGGGTGGTCGAGCGGGTGGTTGATATGGGTTTTTCTCTAGCTCGCCCAGCATCAACTCGATGGCGGCATCCAGTTGCGGGTCGTCGCCGTCAAGCATCTTGGCGGGATCGTCGATGACCTTGATGTCCGGTTCCACTCCGTGCCCCTCGATGCCCCAGGTGCCGTCCTTTTCGTAATAGGCGAAGGACGGAACTGTCACGCCGGCTCCATCCAGCAGAGGTGGGCTGCCGGAGATGCCGACCAGACCGCCCCAGGTTCGCATACCCACCAGTTTTCCGAGTTCGTTTTGACGGAACAGGGCGGGGAACATGTCGCCGCCGGAACCGGCCATGCCGTTGATCAGCATGCACATCGGACCGACATGGGCGTCGGGCGGCCAGGTCCAGTTGCGCCCGTCGCGTCGCGCCCAGTAATTGGTAATGGGGCGGTTCAGCAACTCAATGAATCGAGTCGGTATCTGTCCGCCGCCATTCCAGCGATCATCAATGATCAAGGCTTCCTTGTTCCGCTGGCCGTATAGTTGGCGAACCAGATCGTTCTGTCCGGGGACGCCGGTATTGATCACGTAGATATAGCCGACCCGGCCGTCGGTCTTTTCTTCGATGTATTTCCGCTTCTTTTCAATCCAGCCGCGGAATCGCAGATTGGTGTCCCCGCCGCTGGGCTTGAACCAGACGCGCTGGTCGTCTTCGTCCAGTTCCGCATCATCGCTAAGCGTTAACTCGATGGTTTGCCCCGTCGTTCCCTGCAAGTGCATGTAGGGGCTTTCATCCGTTTTCAGCTCCTGGCCGTTAATCTCAAGCAGGTACTGGCCAACTTTGGCGCCCACCCGCTTCAAGGGATTTCGGGCATCGCTGTCCCACTCAGCCCCTTCGTACAGCTCGGCGATCCGGTAACGGTCGCCATCGGCTTCAAATCGGCAGCCCAGCAGACCGACATCGGCACCGGGTCCCGAATCCAGCTCGCCCGGCCGGTAATAGGCATGTCCCACATTCAATTCGGCGATCATTTCACGAATGATGAACCCGACGTCCCGCCGCGAAACGCAATCGTCCAGCATTTTTTCGTAGTGCTTGCCAACCGCCTTCCAGTCCACGCCGTGCATGTTGGGATCGTAAAAGAAGTCCCGTTGCAGTCGCCATGCTTCCCAGAATATCTGTTTCCATTCCTGGCGAGGATCGACCATCACGGTCATTCCTTTCTGATTCACCGCATCGCTCAGTTTCTGCCCGGCGGCCGCGTTGATGACGTAGGCCTTTCTGCCCTGCAGAACCAGAAGTTTCTTGCCGTCCGCGGAGATGTCAAAATTGGACGTGCCAGCGACCACGGTCTTGGCCGATTTCTTTTCGTCTTTCAGGTCCAGGATCTTGATGGAGGCCGTACCGTCCCCTCCTCGCGAATTAACCGTGGCAAAAATCAGGTGATTCTTGTCGTTGACGGCCAGTTCACCGAAATTACCCGTCCCCACGGGCAACTGGAACGCTCGACGGGCAATGCCATCAAAGTCGATTTCAACGGGTTTGTCCTTCTTTTTCTTCTTGCTCTTGGCTTTGTCTTGCTGGTCATCATCGTCGTCCGAGTCACCGGTACCGCTACGCGTGGCTTCAAACTCAATTGCCTCGCCGCCGATGTTCACCGTGCCAGTCATCGATCCGTTGGTGACCTTGGCGGTCATGTTTACGGTCTGGCCTTGAACATCAATCGTCAGTGACAATTCACCCGTTGATTGGTCGAAATTTCCACTGGAAATGGACTGCTCTCCCATGGGGGTCTGGACGGTACCCGTGACGGAGCCATCATCGGCCAGTTGCAGATTCATGGAGGCGTTACGCTGGTCCGCCGGCATGGCGTCGTTCTGCAGTTCGATATCCCATGATCCACTAATCGGATCATCGGCGTCCGCGTCCGCATCATCTTCCTCGTCCTGCTGCGGGTCATCTCCCGATTTGTCGTCGGCCTCGTCATCGTTCTGGTCGCCATGGTTCTTGGAGTCATCGGCATCGTCCTGGTCTTCGGATTCTTTGCCGTTGTCTTCCGTTTCATCATCCTTTTTCTTGTCATCCTTCCAGGTCTCTTCGTCGCTTTTGGGCAGCAGCGGATATTCAACGTCGGCACGCAGAGGCATGGCCAGAATGACTTCCGTGCCCGAATAAATGAACGTGGTCCCCACGTCTTCGTACTTGGGCGAAGTGAATGAGCGATTACTGGAAAAGAAGATGTAATCGCCCTGGCGATCGAAGGTGGGGTTGGAATCGTTGAAAAAGCCACTGGTCAGTTGTCGCCGGGAGCCGTCTTTGACGTTGTACGCCCAGACATGACTGGAAGGAGTGCGGGTATCGGTGGTCTTGGCATAACAGATCCACTGTGAATCGTGCGACCAACTGGCCTCGATCCGTTCGGCAAATGGATCCGTATCGACTTTCTTCGTCTCCGCCGATTCGACGTCCACAAGATACAGGGCGCCGGTCTTGTCCGCGTAGGTCAGATACTTTGAGTCAGGAGACCAACTGCCGGAATAGCGGTAACAGCTGCCGTCCCGCGTCAATTGCCTCGTTTCACCACGACCATCGGACTGCGTAACGTACATTTCATACTCGCCCGTGGCGTCCGAAAGATAGGCGATCCAGCGTCCGTCGGGGCTCCAGACCGGGAATCGTTCGGCCGATCCATTCGATCGGGTCAGATTTCTGGGCGAACCGTCCTTGGACGGCGCGGTCCAGATGTCGCCGCGTGCTTCCACGGCAATCCGTTTGCCGGTTGGCGAGACGCTGGCGGACTGGACGAATTTTGAGCTGTCAATTTTCTGTCGGCGAAGGTGGGGTCGATCGCCCGGTACGGTCACTGGCACCGACCTGGATTTGCCGGTTTTCAAATTCAGGACATACATATCCTTGCCGTTGGTGAACACGATTTCCCCTTCGCCGTCGGCACCCGGTCCGATCGAAGGCCATTTGCAGTCGTTGTCGCTGAATTCAGTGATCTGTTTTCGTTCTCCGGTCTTCGTTTCGTAAGACCAGATATTCAAACGATGATCGGAACCGGCATCGGACAGGTAATAAACGTTCGTACCATGCCACATCGGGATCGAATCGGTGCCTTCAAAGTCGGTGATCTGCTTGGAGGTCTTGTCTTCCAGGTTGAACAGCCAGATGTCGGAAGCCATTCCGCCCCGGTATCGCTTCCACGTCCGGTTGTCGCGACTGTGGGGCGTATAGGCCAGCCATTGACCATCCGCACTGATCGCCGCATTGGTACCGTAGGGAACGGGCAGCTGCTGCGGCAACGGGCGGTTGGCAGAGATCGTAAACAATTGCATTTGTCGCCCCAGACCAGCGAAGCCGTTGGTGGAATAAACCAGCCGTTTGCCGTCGGGGTGCCAGTCCCACAGCATTTCGTTACCCGGGTGCCATGTCATCCGCGTGGCGACGCCGCCGCGGGTAGAGGTCGTGTAGATGTCGCGGCCACCCTCATAGTTGCCGATGAAAGCGATCTTCTTGCCGTCCGGGCTGAATCGGGGCGCTGATTCCGCGCCGTCCGGGCTGGCCAGCGGGTAGGCCAGTCCCCCTTCCCGGTCGACGATCCACAGGTCGTCCGCATAGGAAAAGACGATCTGTTTGTCGCTGATATCCGGGTACCGCATCATGCCGGCTGAGGGTTCGATCTGGCTGAAAACCGAAGAAGCCAATAGCAGCGACAGGCAGAATGCTGAAGCAAGGGAAGATCTGGTCATCTGGCAATGGTCCTGGTCTGAAAACAGTGTGATGGCGATTCGAAGACGGAAGCTGGCCTGAGGGAATGTCGGCAGCCCGTCGCTCAATTCGCGGCTGGCCTGGAAACGCCTTCAGACTAACTGGTGTTACAGCCATTTTCGACCGAAAGTTTCGCCAATTGTGGAAAAATCAGCTGTCTGAGTGATCGGTGGGGTACAATCCGGCTCGGTCGCCACGCCAGCGACTTGCCGATTTGGCGTTTCATTGCTTGGGTTAACCGGATAAATTGAAAACGGTCGACAGGACGGAACCGTCGAGCACTGAATGATTTTCGTAAGTGAGCCAAGGGAATGAACAAACAGCCAGAAGCGATGGACGTTCTGTCCGAAAAGGCCAGGAAAGATACGACCGAACCATACGAGGTTCGCCGTTGGAAACATATTCCCAAGCCTCAGGGCGTCGACGCGCAGAGTCGCATCCTGTGGGAATACGTAATCGCCGTCGTCGCATTCCACCTGCTGATCCCCCTGGCATTCACCAGTTACCTCTTTTCCTGGTGGGGCGTACTGTTTCTGCCGATTGGAAATTACCTTTTTACGTCACTGGGAATCGGTGCTGGCTACCACCGGTTGTTGACGCACCGTGGGTTTGAATGTCCCAAGTGGTTTGAGTACGTGTTGACCACGCTGGGTGTCTGCAGTTTTCAGGATTCGCCGGGACGATGGGTGCTGGTACACCGCGTTCACCATCAGCATTCGGATCACCAACCCGATCCGCACACGCCTCGGGTCAGTGCCTTCTGGCGCATGTCGGATGGTTGTTTATCGACAACCGGGAACTCAGTACGGCCAGCGCATACGACAAGTACACACGGGACCTGATGCGGGATCGCTACTACCTGTGGCTGCAAAAGGGTTTCAACTGGGTCTGGGTCTACGCGGTTCATGGAATCGCGATCACCATTCTTGGATTCATTATCGGCTGGGCCGTATCAGGAACGTTGTATTCGGCCGTGCAGTGGTCCGCCCAATTCCTGATGTGGGGCGTCATCATGCGGACGATTTATACCTGGCACGTTACCTGGGGTATCAATTCGGCAGCCCACATCTGGGGATATCGGAATTATGAGACGCGGGAAGACAGCACCAACAATTGGTTGTTTGCCTTGCTGACCAATGGGGAAGGCTGGCATAACAACCACCATGCGGACCCTCGTTCTGCCCAGCACGGGCACAAATGGTGGGAAATTGACGTTACCTATAATTCGCTGCGACTGTTTGAGAAATTGGGCCTGGTGAAGAACCTGGTAGGTCCCAACGAATCGGCGTTGGAGCGGAAAGCGGCGGCGTAATTCGCAGCTTGGTGATGACCTTTGATGTTCCTGTCGCCATCCAAAGTTGACGTGGTGGTTGCCAACGTGCGCCGGTTCGGGTTACCAAGCGGGATATCGGATCGTCGTGAAGGTTGACGGACCACCCAATTTTCCGGCGACAAGCACACTCGTTCAGGCTTCTGACAACCTCAAGACAATAAATGCGGTGACCAGCGCCATGATCGACATGAACACGGTTTGGGCGTAGATGATCAACCAGAAATCGATTGGCTGATCGGCAAGCCCACGGTAGGCCGTGACGCCGATGGCGACCAGCGTCGTCAGAATGAACAGATCGAGCAAGCGGAAGCGGGAGAGTCGATGGCCAAACCGATTGCTGGCGGTCGGTCGATTCCCGCGCAACCCCGCGGTTTCCGCCACGGCCCAAACCAGCACCACGACCAGATTCAGGTTCAATGCGGTCGGGACAACGAACGGTGCGGTCAGATCTGCCCAGGCGTCATCGAGCCCGCTTCGTGCGCAAACGGCAGCGGCCAGGCCAGGTGAAAACAGTGCGAACAGCATCAGGCTGAATTTTCCACGCAACAAGGCTTGCAAGGCGAGGTAAAATCCGACGACCGTGATGGCCAGGACGCAGATCAGGACGTAAGTCTGAAATTCTGATTTCGATGGCATATAAAAGGCCACGACCGCGATTCCGGAGATCAGCACGTAACTCCAGATCAACCACAACAGTAAGCGGTACTGGCTTGGATCGGTGTGTGAATCGTGGATATCGCCGTTGGCCGGACCTGATGACACGAGCGGTGGGCCTGATCTGTAACACGACTGGCGTTTTTCCAACGCCAATTGATGATGTGTCGCCGCCAGCCGGCAACTTGCGAAACAAGAATTATTCTACCCGAATCCAGCTCGGGTAGATGGCCCGGCCGCTGGAGGTTCTTGCCGGCACGGGTCCGATGGTCATTGCCGGGCCGGTCAATGCCGGGTCAAGAGGCCGTCAGTAGCCTGCATTGACTGAATTTCAGCTGGCGAGTCAGGATTTGAGCCAGCCTGGTTCAGCTGCCGTGATGACGTCGGCGAACGCGGCGCTTCGGTCGGCGGCCGTCGAGACCACCGGTCCGTCGGTACCCGTATTCAACGGCAAACCACTCCGCAAATCGCTCCTGATCGGCATAGGCGGTGTTTCGTTTGTCGACCAGATGCCCCAGTTCATGGATCAGGATGTTGTTCAGTTGAAAATCCCGCGCTGTGGATTCGGTCCAGACCAATCGCCAGACACCCGGATCATGGTGCTCCCATCGGCCACCGTACATTCGCGTTTCGATAACAAACGACTCTGGCGGAGGGCTGTAGAAGTATTCGTCCAGCGATTCATCGAACGGATAGAGGTAGATGGCACGGCCCCACTGCAGTCCGTAACAGGGACAGTACAGTTTCTTGCGGGTCATTTCGCATAACTGAACGATTTCCAGCTCTCGCACGAACGCCCGTGGCAGTTTAGCCAATCGCGAACGAATCTGCCGCGGCGTGACAACATGACGGAAATCGCGCCCCGGTTCGCGGACCACGATTCGATAGCCAGGTGTGTCCGTCGTTTCATACCAGTCTTCCGGCGGATCAAAACCTCGGCTCGAGTTTCGTGGTGCGATGGCGCGACGCGCTTTGGCGCGACCACGAAATTGCGATCGTCCAAAAGACTGCTGGTCTTTGACTTTGCGGCGATTCGAATTGGTGCGATAACGACGAAGCATGAAACTGATATTCAACCCGAACGATTCTCTTGAGCAGGCTTGACTGGTTCGTTGGAACGCAATTGATTGGGCGTGTTCAAACGGCGAAGTCAGGCCACTGCCGGTGAAAAGCGGCCCTCGAAGGTCCATTTCAATAGTAGTTCAAACCGCTCCAGCGTTCTCAAATTGGTTGTAAGTTAAGTCTTTCAAAGGGTTTGGGTGATTTGATTGGTTTTGGGGCTGATTTTGCGACCGGGTTGGCCTAACGTGCGCGGCGGCAAAGGTTTAGGGCTCACGGCCGACTTGGATTCAGCGTTGGGAGACACTTACCCTCGGGCGTCCATAATGTGGACGACTTTGGTTTCCTATTTGCCCCATTTTGTCTTGCCGTGAGTTAGCCAGGAGATTGGCGGTGGATTGCGCAAGCGGATCGTGAAATCAACGTTGGCGCAGAAAGAGGCGGAGTAATCGACCCGCACTTACGCGACTCGAAATTCGGTCGCGCGATGGGAACAGCACGCTGTTGGCGTCGGTCTGATGGATACATCGGGAAGGTCTTTCGCGATCGGAGGCAATATCAGGACCAGTGCCTGGCACGGATCATCACTTTGGCATCAGTACGGGATTCGAATGGAATCCGCAAAGTCTGCTTTTAGAATCGGGGAGACGCGGCAAATTCGGACAGCAGGGCGATCTGCAGGAATTCACGCATCTGCTGCTGCTTTTCCGAAGGAATCGCGATCAGATCGTTAAGAGTGGGCAGAGTCCAGAATGGAGACTCGTATTAGAATCCCACAATGTCATACAACACGTAGTTCATGGATTAGAAAAATGTGTTGAATTCTTCCTCGGTATAGTCGTAACTTTCTGCTGGAAGGGCGTTGACGCGTCCACTTTCAAATCCGACGACAGGCCGATCTTGCATCATGATGCGCGAGCGCCTTTTGAGAATGGAGGAATTGGCACCTTCAGCGTCAACTTTAATGAATCTGATCCTGGTCTCGGGCGGTATCAAGTCGTCTAGTTTTTCAACTCGAACTTGTATTTCCTTAACCTCGTGACCTTCGTGAGACTGTCGTTCCTTCAGACCACTTAGACCGGGAGCATCCTGGATCAAGCGAAATGTTGTTGATCCAGTGTGGTTGGACAACGCGGAATTGGACAATTCAATAAAGTACTTCAAATTGTCCTGGGCGATCACTTCCTTCAAGCCGTCATATAATTCGGGGATTGGTTCAAAGGCATAGACGCACGCTTCTGTTCGGACAACTTTGGCCAGTGGTAGCATGTGTCTGCCGTTGTGAGCTCCTACGTCGACGACGCAGTCGCCGGCAGTGACAAATCCTGAATAGAAGAACTGCAGAATGTTCTCGAATCGTGCGCCGTTGATGGGCAACAGGTGTTGATAACAGGCTTCTTTTTTCTGTTGCAAAAGACGGGGTTCGATGTCTGGATTGGGATCGCCCGTCTGGAATGGTTTTTCAGACTCGGCGGCTACCGTATTTGAGGAAACCGAAACGGGTGGCTTAATTGCCGCCGTTCGTTGCATGACAAGCGTCGCTGAATCTGTGACGCGTTCTCTCAGTACGACAACCGCCTCGCCGATGGTGTAATTCGAGATTTTGTTGCCGTGCAACGCGAACAACTTTTCCTCGATTGCATTATCCGGTACTCTGCAGTCTTTGGGCACCATGGCCACCACGTCTAAACCGGAAGGATTGATTTTCCCCGCGACTTCTTCGACGTCAGCCGTTTGGTAATTAAATTTCGGGCAAAGACCGTGACGACTTTGTACATGAGTCACAGGATCATCGGCAAGATCAGAGATCGGGCATTTCGAATCGGTCCAGGTAAAGATGTGACCAGTCTGAAACTGGATTTTTACCGTTGAAGGCGTAGCGTTGGTCGTCACTCTGGACGTAAACGTGATGTCTTTAAGCGCGATTCCAAAAAGTGTTACCGTGCAGACAGGTCAGTCCGCGCGGCTTCAAAACGGGGTAAAGTTGGTCGAGTACCGTTTGCAGATTTAGCAGATGTTCCAATACGGACGCACTGAAGGCGATATCGAAGCTCGATTCGGGAAATACAGATCTCTTGCATCTATACTGCAATATTGAAGCCTGTCTCGCAGCTGGTCCGCCAAATCCGGGCGATTGTTTATCTGCAGTATATTTGATGTATTATATTTGATTAATTTGGTAGTGATTTTGGATTTGTTAGGTATATTATTTATTTGTAATGTGTGTATATGTTTGATTTTGGAGAATTTGTTGTTGTTGTTGTATATGTATTGTTGATAGGGTAATATTGTTGTTGGTGTGGTGGTTGTTTTGGTTTTATGTATTTTTTTGTTTTTTGGTGATGTAGGTTATATGTTTTGTAGATGGTTGGTTTTGTATATTAGGTGGATTTGATAGTAATGTTATTTAGTGTTTTTTTGGAGTTTATTAGGTGTTAGTTAGTTTTGTGATAGTTTTTGTTGTATTTGTTTTGTAATTGGGTTTTGTATATTTTTTTTGTTTGTGTATATTGTTGGGTTTTGTGGATGATAGAGTTTTTATTAATGTTGTTAATTTAGTATCTCGTGGCAATATAAAATGGCATGAAATGTAATTAGTTAAGTATGTATAGGTTGGAGTATTTGTTGTAGGATTGATAGGTATAGGTGATTTATGTTTGTGTTTTTAGTAGTTTTGGTAAGTATTAATGATGTTAATTTAATAAGATTTGTTTAAATGAGTGGTTGTTTATGATGGTTTTGGGGTGGTTTTTTTGGTATTAAATGGTATTAGTTGGTAATGTGAAATTAGTAAGTTGATTGTTGGTGTGGTAAGGTGATAAATGGTTTGTTGTTTTGTGGTTGATGGTATTTGTTGATTTTGTTGTTTTGAATTATTTTTATTTATTTTTTATTAATTTCAGTGTAGCTTCGGCATGGCAAAATGGTGCATGAAAAAATTTTTCGCTGCCTGTACAAGCCCGAAGAATAATCAGCTGCAGACCTGACGGCGATCGAAAACGTGTCGCTGGATCGCCGCCCGTTTCAATACCTGTGGCTTTCGAGAGTGGCATGCGACAGCGCTACCAATGAGGCACGATGGGGAGCACAGCCACCGCGTTCCACCATCCAGGCAACCTGGGGCCGGAATTGCGGGGCTGTTGCACTGTCCTGTTAGCGGATTTCTGAGTGGCGGTCGTCGCTGCAAGCGACAGCCGGCCAATCGCCGTTTCTGCCAGTCCGCGATGCCAATCAACGCCTCATCCGATGTGAATCCACCAGACGGTTTGACCCGATCAGCTGTTGCTCTGGTCCGCGTTTACGAGAGCTGACGGTGTAGAGTTCGATGCTATCGAGAATATCAGAGGATGCTGGCCTGACTCCGGCTGGACAAGGCAGTGGTTTCGGCCGGCGGGGACAAACAGCTTTCTGGAGTAACCGATTCTGGCCGGGGCGATGGCCAGCATTCACGTCACCGTATATTCACAATTCTGGTCCGAGGTTTTGACAGGCATCCATCAATCGGTCCTTGATTACAAGGCCATGACGCTTTGCCCCGGGCGTGGCTACTGCCGCCGCGGGCATCATGCGTTAGAATTTCCGAAGAGCGAAAGCCGGGCGTCCTGTTTGCAGCCGAAGTTGGGCCAGTTGATTTCGGAGCGTTGAAGTCATCGCTTGTCTTCCGTTATGCTATGGGCAGGTGCAATTAACGATCGTGGTCCTGGCGTCGACTTTTTCACTCGGCAACTGCTGACGCAACGCTGCCAAAAAGCGAGACGCTTTCCTAAGCAACCCAAACACAAACACTCTCTCACCAAGAATCAGGAGACAATACAAAATGGCCGTCAAAGTTGGAATCAATGGGTTTGGTCGAATCGGTCGCTTGGTAATGCGAATTGGAGCCAATGACCCCAATATCGAGTTCGTTGCCATTAACGACCTGGTCCCGGCGGATAATCTGGCGTATCTGTTGAAGTACGATTCATCACATGGTCGTTTCGATGGTACCGTCGAAGCGGAGAAAGACGCGATCATCGTCAATGGTAAGCGCGTGACCTGTCATTCGGAACGCGATCCCGCTCAGTTGCCGTGGGGCGATTTGAATGCGGATTACGTCGTCGACAGCACCGGTATTTTCAAGGATTTTGATGGTGCCAGTAAGCACATCAGTGCCGGAGCCAAACGGGTGATCATTTCCGCTCCTACGTCAACGCCCGATACGGTGAAGACCCTGCTGTTGGGTGTAAATCAGGAGCAATACAATCCGGAATCGGACACGATCGTGTCCAATGCATCCTGCACCACGAACTGTCTCGGTCCGGTAGCGAAGGTCATCCAGGACAACTTCGGACTGGCCGAAGGTTTGATGACCACCATCCATGCCGCAACGGCAACTCAGCCTACCCAGGATGGTCCTTCCAAGAAGGATTTTCGTGGCGGCAGAAATGCCTATACCAATCTGATTCCGGCATCGACGGGTGCCGCGAAAGCGGTCGGCCTGGTCTTGCCGGAACTCAAGGGAAAACTGACGGGCATGGCGGTGCGAGTTCCCACGGCCAACGTTTCGATGGTGGATCTGACGTTCAAAACGGACAAATCAACCAGCTACGACGCCATCTGTCAGGCGATGAAAGAGGCATCACAAGGCAGCATGCTCGGCATTCTGGGATACACCGACGAGCAAGTCGTTTCCAGCGATTTCATGAGTTGCGACTATTCTTCAATTTTCGACGCCGGGGCGGGTATTGAATTGAATAGCAACTTCTTCAAAATCATTGCCTGGTACGACAATGAATGGGGCTACTCTCGTCGTATGGTTGATCTGGTAACGTACATGGCCAAGGCGGAAGGTCTGATTGCATCTTCGGCGGCTGTGGCAAGCGCGGGTGCCTAGTGGTCGTGCCAAGTGGCGTCGTCGGGTAGCCATCGCTATCTGAAACGATTTTTCCAGGTTATTACCAACAGCCTGGTTGCGTTCCGTCTGCATACGGAAGTCGACCAGGCTTTTCTTGTATCTGATTCAGTTTCTCGGGGATGGCATGAGTCGTTGCCCTGATTTGGACGTTCAACGGCCAGAAGACTGTGCCTCGCACCAGCGTTGGATACAAGCACCGGTTCCTGGACGACGCCGATTGGTTTATTAGACCGTTGGCAATCAAAAAAAGAGAAGACATAGTTAACTCGGATACTTGAGGTTTCGACCAGCAGTCAATCTGGCCTGATTGTCGACAGAAAAAGCGGTCTCGTATGATTGCCGGCTGGTTTCCAAAGCGTAGCCGTCCAGATGCGATCCATGCGAGGTGAGTGAATGACTGCAGGTAAGAAGACCATCGGAATCCTGACCGGCGGCGGCGATGTGCCCGGTTTGAATCCTGCCATTCGGGCGGTGACGTTTCGTGCCTTGCGGGAAGGTTATCAGGTATTGGGCATCCGGCGGGGCTGGGCGGGGTTGGTCGACCTGGTTCGCAATGAAAACGCAGACAACGACGACTGCGTGCAAGTGCTGACGGAAGACAAGGTGAATCGAGCTGGGCGGACGGGGGGCACATTCCTGCATACGTCACGTACTCGACCCAGCCACCTGCCTCAAGCTGCCGTACCGGAACACTTGCGGGACGGCTACACCGAAGAAATCAATGATGTCACGCCCGAGATCCTCAAGAACCTCGAATATTTGGGCATTGATTATCTGATTCCCATCGGCGGCGATGATACGTTGAGCTACGGACAGCGTTTGCATGAAGAGGGTGTGAGCATCATCGCGATCCCCAAGACAATGGATAACGATGTGCCGGGGACGGATTACTGTATCGGCTTCAGTACCTGTGTCACGCGCACGATCGAAATGACGCATAAGCTGCGAACGTCAGCCGGATCGCATGAACGGTTTCTGGTGATCGAAGTATTTGGCCGTTATGCCGGTTACACGGCGCTGCTTCCAGCGATGGCGGGAGCTGTCGACCGCTGTGTGATTCCGGAATGCGAATTCGAAATCGAGCATCTGGCCAATCTGTTGTGCGAGGATCGAAGAAATCACCCCAGCAACTACGCCGTCGTACTGGTATCCGAAGGGGCCCGGATGAAGAATCAGGACGAAATGTCGTTTGAAGGCCAGGAAACGGATCAGTACGGCCACCGCAAATTGGGCGGTATCGGTGATCGCGTGTCGGCCCTGTTGAAGGACCTGAGCCCGAAATTCAATAACGGCCGCCGTATCAATGTTGTCAATCAACGGCTCAGTTACCTGGTTCGCTGCGGTGAGCCGGACGCGATCGATTCGATTGTGCCCATGGCTTTTGGAAATCTGGCCCTCGATCTGATTCTCAATGGCAGTTCGGGTCGATTGGTTTGTTTGCGGAACGGTTGTTACGACAATGTGCCGATCGAGTCCATCATGGGACGCAAAAAGGTTGTCGATGTGCAAAAGTATTACGATCGCCAGCGGTTGCGGCCGAAATATGATACCTTCGAACGCCAACCTCTGTTCGTAATGACCAGCGAGGGATGAGCCCGGGTGTCGTGGCCACGGACGGTCCGTTTTGTTGCTGAATCTTGACCTGCGGTCAACCTAAGGAGGGCAGCTGGCCTCAGCCGTTGGCGATCCGCAGGCCACGGATTATCCTCCGCTGGGCATGTTGTTCGCGGTGAAGAAGGTTAGAATGTGGAGGCACTGAAGATCGTATCAGAGTCGTTCGGCGTATCTGATATGCTGGAATAGATTTGTGGACTGGGATTAGAACAAGGGGAAGTGAAATGTCGGATACGCTGGTGATGGCCAACGAAGAATTGACGCAACTGCTGGGTAATGAAGCGGAATCGCTGTTGAATTACCGCTGTGAGGGGATTCCCAGGGAATCATTGCACCTGCCTTCGCCGGACGTGGTTGACCGCATTTATTCCATCAGCGATCGAAAACCGCGTGTACTGGTTAATCTGCAACGGATCTTCGGGCATGGGCGATTGTCCAATACCGGCTACGTTTCCATCCTGCCGGTCGACCAGGGAATCGAGCACTCGGCGGGTGCGTCCTTCGCCCCGAATCCCTTGTACTTTGATCCGGCGAACATTGTTGAATTGGCGATCGAAGGAGGCTGTAATGCCGTCGCTTCGACCTTTGGTGTGCTGGGCATGGTGGCCAAGAAGTACGCACACCGGATTCCGTTCGTCGTGAAGATCAACCATAACCAGCTGCTAACCTACCCCAACACTTTCGACCAGGTCATGTTCGGCAGTGTGCAACGGGCCTACGACATGGGTGCCGCGGCGGTTGGCGCCACGATCTACTTTGGATCGCCGGAATCGAACCGTCAGATCGTGGAAGTAGCCCAGGCATTTGAGCAGGCCCATGAATTGGGAATGGCCACCATCTTGTGGTGCTACCTCAGGAATAGCGAATTCAAGACCGATCAGGACTACCACGTGTCGGCCGACCTGACCGGACAGGCCAACCATCTGGGGGTCACGATTCAGGCCGATATCATCAAGCAGAAACTGCCAGAGAACAACGGAGGCTACAACGCCATCAAGTTTGGGAAGACGTCGCCGCTGGTCTACGACCAATTGACCACCGACCACCCGATCGACCTGTGCCGATACCAGGTAGCCAACTGTTACATGGGTCGCTGCGGATTGATCAACTCCGGAGGCGCTTCCAGTGGTTCCGGTGACCTGGCACAGGCGGTTAAGACCGCGGTGATCAACAAACGAGCTGGCGGCATGGGGCTGATCAGTGGTCGCAAGGCGTTCCAGCGACCGATGGACGAAGGAGTCGCCTTGCTGAACGCGATTCAGGATGTATACCTGGATGACGAAATCACGGTTGCCTGATCTGGCTTGCGTTTATTGGAGTGGCGGGTTGGGATCGGCGGTTGCGGGTTCGAATTGAAGGCAGGTGTGTGCGTCATCGGCGTTCGAATGCCGGAACGGTCCTGCGGATAATTGAGTCCCGCCCTGCCTTATAGGCTGTTCAGGAATGCCCGGGCGTTCTGTCGGTGGTTTTGGCGTTTGTCGTCGGGCATTTTTCTGGCCATGCTGCACATCATCGCCCACCGCGGGTTTTTCGCCAGTTGATCGTGATGCTCCAGGATCCACCGCCAGTACAGGCCGTCCCAAATATCGCACCAGTCGCCTCGCGGGTAATGGCTCATTTTCCTGATGTAAGAAGACCCGGAAAAATAGGGCTTGGTGGTGATCAGCCCGCCATCAGCATGTTGGCTCATCGCGTACACGTTGGGCACCATCACCCAGTCGTAACTATCGATGAACATTTCCATGAACCAGTTGTAAATTTCATTGGGATGAAACTCGCACAGGAACATGAAACCGCCCAACACCATCAGGCGTTCGATGTGGTGGCAGTATCCGGTTTGCAGGACCCGTTCAATGGTGTCGTCGATGGGTTCAATCCCGGTATGACCCGTGTAGAAGCTGTCGGGAATTTTTCGTTGATGGTTCCAGTGGTTGGTTGTGCGCATCGGTACGCCGAGATCCTGGTAGGTGGCCCGCATGAATTCCCGCCACCCGATGATCTGGCGGACGAAACCTTCCAGCGAGTTAATGGGGATCTCATTTTCATCCGCGAAGGAAAGTGTCCGACTGAGAACCTGTTCGGGCGTCAGCAGGCCGATGTTGAGAGCGGGCGTGAGCACGCTGTGCCATAACCACGACTCGCCGGGAACGATCGCGTCTTCGTAATCGCCGAATAATGCGAACCGTTGTTCCAGGAAATCATCCAGCCAGAGGCTGGCCGCTTTGTGTGACGTGGGATAGGCAATTCGTTCCAGCTTACCGAGATTGGAGGAGAAACGTTTCTGAACATACGTGATCGCTTCCTGATCGATCGCATCCTGTTTGCACTGCGGAATGTCGGGCAGCGACTCCAGTCGTTTTCTGGGGACCTTTTTGCGATTGTCTTCATCGAAACTCCATTTTCCACCCACCGGTTCGCCGCCGTCCATCAGGACATCCAGTCGTTGTCGTTGCCATTTGTAGAAATCGGCCATGAACCACCGTTTCCGGCCCGACCGGTATTCCGTGTTTTCTTCAGGCTGATTCAGGAAACCGGGTGTGGTCAGATAATCGATGTCCACGCCGAGCTCGGATGACGCTTTCTGTAGCCGTTTTTCCAACAGGAAATCGGTGGGGTGAGCGCAGGTAAATCGTTTCGGTTTGTTTTTCGCCGACTGAAGGATCTGTTTCAGTTGTCGCTTCAGGGCATTGGTTCGTGATTCGTATTCGATGTACTCGACTTGGAATCCTTCATCCCGCAGTTTTGACTCGTAGCGTTTCATGCTGCCGCGATGCAATGCGAGTTTTTGTTGGTGAAATCGCAATGGATATCGCGCGTCGCCAAAAAACAGACTATCTTCGATCAACACGACCCGATCGGGATTCAGGTCCAGTCCCGGGTGGTGGTCGAATAATTGATGGGGGAAGATCAACACGTACAAGGTTGATGGCTCCAGCGGGGTTGCCAGTCCGGGAACTCGGTTGAATCTATGCAAAGTAACCGGTTTCCGATATTTGAGATAACCTTCGGCAGTCCGGCAGCCGCTACGAATGAAGCCGCTGGCGCGACAAAATCCCGTTTTTTTAAGGATGACGAACGATGCGAGTTTTGGTCTGGTTTCGACGCGACTTGCGTTTTCAAGATAACACGGCGCTTTCTCATGCCGCCCGTGATTGTGACGATGGACTGGTTGCTTTATACCTGGTCACCCCCGGAGCGTGGAAAGAACACGATGACGCATCCGCGAAGGTCGGTTTCTGGTTGGAGAATCTGAGGCGGCTGGCTTCCCGGCTGGCAGAGCTGCAAATTCCGCTCAGGATCGAAACCTGTGAAACCTATCAGCAGGTGCCCCAAATCGTGGCTTCGGTGGCCACCGACTGCCATTGCCAGGCGGTGTACTTCAATCGCGAATATGAAGTCAATGAACGCGAGCGGGATCGCCAGGTTGAATCACATGGTCGAACGATCGGGTCTGGATGTGCACGCCTTTCACGATCGCGTGATTATTCCGCCGCGTGTCATCCAGACCGGCGATGGCCGCTTCTATTCGGTGTTTACGCCTTATCGACGTGTCTGGGAAAAAAAAGCGATAGATCATGTCGATACACACGGCCCACCTGGCCGACAGCCCGAATTGAACATCAGGTCATCAGATGTGCCTGAAACCATCGAGCATTTCGAACGGTCTTCCTGGCGAGACGACTTGTGGCCGGCCGGGGAACCGGAGGCACAACGTCGGCTGGAGAATTTCGTTCAGAGGATTGGGAATTACCAACGGGTACGAGACATGCCAGCCGTCAATGGTACCAGCCTCCTCTCTCCCTATCTGGCGGCTGGTGTGATTTCCCCCCGCCAATGTCTGGCTGCGGCTCTGGCTGCGAATAAGGGCCAGATCGCAGGTGACGACGGCGTAGCGACCTGGATATCCGAACTGGCCTGGCGCGATTTCTACACCCATGTGCTGGTGGGGTTTCCGCGTGTGTCAAAGCACCGGCCGTTCAAACTGAAGACCGACCAGTTGAATTGGCGAACGGATGAACCAAAATTTGAGGCGTGGAAGCAGGGCCGCACCGGGTATCCGATCGTCGATGCCGGGATGAGGCAGTTGAACCAGACGGGCTGGATGCACAATCGGTTGCGGATGGTGACGGCGATGTTTCTGACCAAACATCTGCTGATCGATTGGCGGTGGGGCGAAAAATATTTCATGCAGCATCTGATCGACGGCGAATTGGCCGCCAACAATGGAGGCTGGCAGTGGTCGGCATCGACCGGAACGGATTCGGTCCCCTATTTTCGTATCTTCAATCCCTTCAGCCAGAGCAAACGGTTTGATCCGGATGGCGACTTCATCAAGAAGTTGTGCCCCGAGCTTTCACCGATACCGCCGGCGGCTCTGCACGACGAAAAGAAGTTCTCAGCAGCGATCGCCAAGCACGGCGTCGATTATCCGACCTACATCGTGGACTACAAACAGGGCCGGGAGCGGGCTCTGCAGGCGTTCAAAAACCTGAACTGATCGGACCCGGAACCGTAGCGGGATTCGGAAGACTGTCGAGGTTGGTTTCGGCAGGAGTCTCAAGCTCCCGTTCGCATTTGTAGATTAGTTTCGACAGCAGCCTCAACCTCCCGCTCGAATTCAGCTGGTTCGACCGGGGTGGCTGTCGTGCTCGTGAAACTCGCGACCGGCGATGGCATGCAAGTGTTGGTGAACGTACGGCAGATCGCAAATCACCTCTTTGGCCCGCAGGACGTCTTCGTGGTTCCCATGCACGACCACGATCTGGTGTCCACTGTGTAACAGCTTCTCGTAATCCTCTGGTTTGGGAAGATCGACGGAATCATCTTCGTTGGCTTCTTCCAGACCGGCCATACCGCCCATGAACGCGCCGGTCACGCCACCCATCAGGATGGCACCGATGGCCAGACCGGGAAAACCGGTCAATACCGCGGCGATCAAACCGGCCGCAGTCCCACTCCCCGCGCCAACGGCACCCCATTTTTCCGCCGCGGCAATCAACCGTTGCGATGTCGTTTCATTCTCCTTGGGTGTCTTGACGTCAGGAGACTCCGCCTTCAAATCGTGAGTGACCAGTTCCATGTCGTCGGAGGCAAAACCTTTTTCATGCAATGCCACCACGGCTTCAACGGCGGTCCGCTCGTCTTCAAAGACGGTTACCAATGCCCGCAATTTCTGTTTGTGTTCGGTCGTCATGATATTTCTCCGAGAATCTTGACTAGCCTTGTGTCCAGCCGGCAATCGTTCCACCGTGGAACGCATGGCCAAGACTGGAAACGCCAGCTTGAAAATCGAGGCTAGAGCTGGTCGTCAATCAACTGCCGGTAAGGCCTTTCCTAACCCGCGCACATTTACTTCCTTCCCGCTGAGTCACGAATGCAATGATGTGCCGTGCGGTTTTGACGGCCAAGGTTATCAGGGAACGTGCGTTTTGATATCAACTGGTGGGCCGGGTGGGCTAAAACGCACACGGTTTGAAGATGATTGCCTCGTCCGCGAAAGGAAAAAGTGAGTGACTGGGCTACTTGTCCCCGACAAACAGAATTTGCACCGTGAACGGAACGCAAGAAGATGATTGCCATCGCATCAGATGCGGCTCGGTTCGGATGTGGACGACCGCATTATTCGATCCGGCATTCGATTGTGACGGGAATTTTGGAGGTTGCCCCAAGCACTGTTTTCTGGCGGTTCGTCCCTCCGCAATTCCATGGACGGTTTGTCCGCGTTGCTTGATTCCACTAAACTGTCGAGGTCGTCACGAAAGCCATTTTACCGGGAGTCTCTTTTCAACGGAAACTGGCTTCCGCAGGCAGGACCCAAGCCAGCACTTGAAATGGAATTGGTCATGAGTCCCGAATCTTCCGCCAGCAACTTTCAAGCCAGCTCGTTCCCGATGACGGCTTCTCGTGGGTTTGTGGATTGGTTGATCAGCCAGGATGTCTCACTGGCGATCAGCACGTACCAGACCGGCAAGCTGTTTCTGATCGGCCACAATGACGACGGTCGATTTTCCGTTTTTGAACGGACGTTTGAGCGGGCCATGGGACTGGCGGGAAATGATCAGACGATCTACATGGCCACGCTGTTCCAGATCTGGCGACTGGAAAATGTGTTGTCGTCCGGCAATCGCAGCGCAGGATACGATCGTTCGTACGTTCCTCAGGTGGGTTTTACGACCGGCGACCTGAACATTCACGACGTGGCGCTTGATGTCGAGGGCCGACCATGGTTCATCTCGTCTCGATTCAGTTGCCTGGCTACGATTTCCGACCGTTATCATTTTCAGCCGATTTGGAAGCCCCATTTTGTCAGCAAGCTGGCCGGTGAAGATCGTTGTCATCTGAACGGGTTGTGCATGATGGATGGCCAGGCCCGCTATGTGACGGCTTGTGCGGAGACCGATATTGTTGACGGTTGGCGAGAGCATCGCACCGATGGGGGCGTCGTGATCAATGTCACGACTGACCAGATTGTCGGTCGGGGTTTTTCCATGCCGCATTCGCCTCGTTGGTACCGGGATCGATTGTGGCTGCTGGATGCGGGCACTGGCTACCTTGGGTTTCTGGATGTTGATACCGGCCATTTTCAGCGGCTGACCTTCTGCCCGGGTTTTTCTCGTGGACTGGCCTTCGTAGGCAACTACGCGGCCGTCGGGATTTCGCTGCCTCGCCACGATCCCACGTTTCTGGATCTGCCGCTGCAGGAAAATCTGAAGTCAGCCAGGGTTTCTGCACGTTGCGGATTGCTGATCATCGATTTGGCCAATGGCGATGTGGTGCAGTGGCTGCGGATGGAGGAACCGATCCGCGAACTGTACGACGTGCTGGTTTTGCCGACCGTGAAACGTCCGCGATTGGTCGGATTCAAGACCGATGAAATTCGCAACATCGTGTGGCCTGACCCTGCCGCGGTCGCGGAGCTGGGATAGGCGTCTGGGGTAGCCGTCTGGGGTAGGCATTGTTGCACGGCGCGAACGTCCGGTCGGTATTTTGGGCCATTTCTTCGGGGCTGCTGAGGACCGTCACGTGGCCATCGACTGGCACTTCGTGGATCCTCATCCAACCGATGGATTACTGAGCCAGATCAGGATTGGACGGGCCGGCGGAAATTTTGGCACCCGCCACCGTCAGATGGAGCATCGCGTTGACAACCGATCGTGCAGGTATCTTCTGGTCGCGCCGTCATCACAAGCCGCGATGGAATGAACGTTCGCAACCTGCGATATTTCTCCCGTAAAAGCTGGTTGACATATCGGAATATGTCGATATATTAATTCAGGGATATAAGACAACCATGATCAAGAAAAGAAAACCGCTGGATTTGGAAGCGTTGTCGGCGGCGGCCGAATGCCTGAGGATCCTTGCGCATCCAAATCGCTTGCAGATCGTGCAGGCGTTGCTGTCCGGCAAACAGTATAGTGTGAATCAGCTGGCGGAAGTCTGTGAGTTGACACAGCCGGCAACGTCGGATCACTTGCGATTGATGCAGCGTTGCGGGTTCCTGAAAAGCGAACGCAATGGCAGAACAGTTTATTACTCGGTTGCTGAACCGCATTTGCAAGACATCATGGCCTGCATTCAGTCGAGATTTGGCGATTAGTCTGGTTTCGGAGTTGGTGAGATGTGTGGACCGCTTGTCATTATGTAAAGTCCTGAGGTTTTCTCGGGTGACCAAAATGTCAGGCCTTGTCGTGCGCAATGGACCGAACGGGTGTTTCCTGCCAATCCCGATGATTGGAATTGCTTAAACCGTAAACGATTTACCTTGGAGGCACGAAATGCTACTTAAATACTTCTATGACAATGCTCTGGCGCATGCGTCATACATGGTGGGTTGTCAAAAGTCGGGCGAAGCGATCATCGTTGATCCGGGGCGCGACATCGATCAATACCTGAAGGCAGCGGAACGGGAGGGGTTGAAGATCGTCGGTGCGGCCGACACCCATATCCACGCGGACTACGTTTCCGGAGCGCGTGAACTGGCGGATCGTGTGGGTGCCAAGTTGTTCGTTTCGGACGAAGGGCCTGCCGAATGGAAGTACGAGTATGCCAAGGATTACAACCACCAGCTGTTGAAAGATGGCGATGTCTTTTCCGTTGGCAAGGTGGAATTCCAAACGTTGTTCACGCCCGGGCACACGCCAGAGCATCTGTGCTTCATTCTGACGGACAAAGGTGGCGGTGCGGACCAGCCGATGGGGATTTTCAGCGGCGATTTCGTGTTTGTCGGGTCGATTGGACGTCCCGATCTGCTGGAAGAAGCGGCGGGAATCATGGGTACGGCCGAACCGGGGGCCCGCGATCTGTTTCGATCAATTGCCCGGTTTCGCGAGCTGCCTGACCACCTGCAGGTCTGGCCAGCGCATGGTGCCGGCAGCGCCTGCGGCAAGGGTCTGGGAGCGATTCCGTCCAGTACGGTGGGCTACGAAAAGATGTTCAACCCGGCTCTGCAGTTTACGGAGGAACAGGCCTTTGTGGATTACATCTTGTCCGAACAGCCGGAAGCGCCCAGATACTTCGCTGTCATGAAACGCGTCAATAAGGAAGGCCCGGCACTGTTGGGCGGCCGCAAGTTGCCTCAACAGCTGGCGGTCGACAAACTCCGCGAAACGGTCGCGCGAGAAATGGTCGTCGATACCGGTAGTGACCAGACGTTTGCGGAGGCACACGTGAAAGGGACCATCAATCTTCAGCCCCGGTACGTCGCCATGTGGGGGGGATCACTGTTGGATTACAATCGCCCGGTTTACCTGATTTCCGGGGCACACGATTTACCGGAGGTCGTTCGCATTCTGCACAAGATCGGGATGGATAACATCGGCGGCTGGTTCGATGCCGACGATGTGGTGGCCGCCGGTTTGAAAACTCAACATATACCGGAAGAATCGCCCACCGAGTTGGTCGACCGATTCAAAGCGGGTGAAATCGAGATTGTTGATGTTCGAGGCCAAAGCGAACGTGACGAGATCACGATTCCGGGAACCAATCACTGTTTCCTGGGCAAGATGCTCGAGTGTGCCGAACATTTCTCGGCGACGGACAAGGTCTATGCTTTCCATTGTCGAACCGGCAGACGGTCCATGATCGCGGCCGGAATCGCGCAGCGCGCCGGCGCCAAACATGTCATCAACATGGACGGCGGTATCGAAGCCTGGGCGAAGGCAGGTCTGCCGGTAGAACAGGGGAAGCAGGAATCGGTCGGCACCTGACACGGAACCACTGGAACCAGGCGAAGATTCGGACGAGGTTGCAAACTTCAAAGCTGGACAAAGGGATGCGTTATCCCCCTCGTTCGGTCTTCGACCCTTGAACGGAATGAATGTCAAGTTGACCGTCCCGACGGGCGGTCGCCGTAAAGGTTAATGCTCAACAAACGTATTTTGATCTGGAGGGTATTCGCATCGTGGATTGGATCATGCAACCATGGCCGTGGTGGTTTTCCGGGGTGCTGATTGGCCTGACCGTGCCCCTGTTGTATCTGTTGGCCGGGCAGCGTTTTGGCATTTCAACGAGTCTGCAGCAAATCGGTGCGATGTGCGCGCCGAACAGCAATCTCTCCTATTTCAAGGACTACGATCGGTGGAATGGGATGTGGGTCTTGCTGTTTGTCGTCGGGATCGTCCTGGGAGGCTACCTGGCAACTCATTTTCTTTCCAGTCAGCCGATTGAGTTTCTGCCGGCATCCTATCAAAACGCGGGTGGAGCGGTGCGGCTGTTCGTCGGCGGTATTCTGATTGGACTGGGAACGCGTTACGCCAATGGATGCACCTCCGGACACGCCATCACCGGTCTGGCGAACTTGAATTGGCCCAGCCTGGTCGCCACGATCTGTTTCTTCATTGGAGGACTATCCGTGACCTGGGGACTGGGGAGCCTGATTTTCTAGATAAGGAGCAAATGATGTCAGCCACAATGGACCAACAGGAAATCCAGGATTCCAATCTGGATGGATCCGCCGCCGATGCCAGGCAACCGAAACGTATTTCGGGCCTGGCGCTGGTCATGTCGCTATTGATGGGTATCTACTTCGGCGTCGTGTTGACGAAATCGGAGGTGGTTCGATGGCAACGCGTTCACGACATGTTTCTGTTCAAGGAACCGCACATGTACCTGATCATTGGGGTGGGTGTGATCGTGGCCATGGTTTCGGTGATGGTCATCAAACGCCTGCACATCAGGAACCTGGAAGGGGGAGAGTACGTTTACACGCCGAAGCCGTTTCAAATGGGTGTCGTCTTCGGCGGCATGCTGTTCGGTGCCGGTTGGGCCATTACCGGGGCCTGCCCTGGACCAGTCTATGCCCAGATTGGTGGTGGAGAATGGATGGCGCTATTCACCTTTTCCGGTGCCTTGGTCGGCATGTTCTTGTATGCCAATTTGAAACCCAGACTGCCACATTAAGCAGGGGGATACCGGCCTGGTGGTTCGAGTTCTGGCCGACCATCGGCTGGTTGAGACTGCTTTCGAAACAGTATGGGAAAGAGGCGTGAAGTATTGATGCGAAGCACACGAGGCCGTAGCGGCAATGGAAATCTGGCTTGCTCAGACTGGCAGCCTGCCCCACGTATACGGCTGGCAGCCTGCACCAAGTTGCATCTTGACAGTCAAAGTCTGACGGGCTGTGCCAAGTTTGCGAGCTGGTGGACGACTTTGCGTGTTTGACGAAACAACGGCAGCCAACTACCGATTTACCAAACGGAACGATCATCATGAACGAGACGGCAAATTCCCCGGCAGAAACACAGCCAATATTGCCGCGACTGAATGAAGCCGCGCCCGATTTTGAAGCTCAAACCACGCATGGTCCGCGGAGCCTTTCCGATTATCGTGGTCGCTGGCTGATTCTGTTTTCCCATCCAGCCGATTTCACGCCGGTCTGTACAACAGAATTCATGGCGTTTGCCGAAGCCTGGCCGCGGTTCCAGGAGCTGGGTTGCGATCTGTTGGGGCTCTCCATCGACAGCACGTTCTCGCATCTGGCATGGACTCGAAATATTCAGGAGAAATTCGGCGTAACGATTCCGTTTCCGATCATCAATGATATTTCGATGCAGGTTGCCCGCGCCTACGGCATGATCATGCCAGGTGCCAGTGATACCTCCACCGTCCGGGCAACCTTTGTGATTGATCCGGAAAGCGTGCTGCGAGCCATGGTCTACTACCCGATGAGTAACGGTCGCAGCATCGACGAATTTCTCAGGCTGCTGCAGGCGCTTCAAACTTCGGATCAGCATGCGGTCGCGACGCCGGAAGGTTGGCAGCCGGGCGACAAGGTCATTGTTCCGCCGCCGGCGACGGTCCAGGCCGCTGAAGCGCGACTGTCCGAAGGATACGAGTGCCAAGATTGGTATTTTTGTCGAAAGGAATTGTCCTCGTAATCAGATTGCGAGGTATCCGGTCACGGCCCTCGATTAACGAACGCGAATTTATGGTCCATTTGCCCAACTGGCTGAAAACGATTTCTCCTCTGGCGGAGCGATGGTCGCATTACCGACGGGACTTCTTCGTTGGTGACCTGATCGCCGGACTGGTTGTAGCCATCATGCTGGTCCCGCAGGCGATGGCCTACGCCCTGTTGGCGGGTTTGCCGGCCCAGGTTGGTCTGTATGCCAGTATTCTGCCGCTGGTGGCATACAGTCTGTTTGGGACCAGCAACAGTTTGGCCGTTGGACCGGTCGCGATGGTTTCTCTGCTGGTCATCTCCGGTGTTGGGGAATTGGCCGAACCGGGCAGCGATCACTTCATATCGTTGTGCCTGACATTGGCCTTGCTGGTGGGAGCGATTCAGATCCTGATGTCGGTTTTCCGACTCGGCTTCCTGGTCAACTTCATCAGCCATCCCGTGTTGATCGGATTCACCACCGCGGCGGCGATCGTGATTGCCTTCAGTCAGCTGCCGAACCTGTTGGGTATTTCGGTCGAGCGTGGTCACTTGCCCCTACAGACGATCATGTCGACCTTGCGTCAAGCGGTTGGTTCCAATCCGTCGACGGTGACCATCGGCCTGGCAGCCTGTCTGTTGCTGTTGGGATTTGGCAAGGCTCTAACGCCGGCCCTGATGCGACTGGGTGTTGCCCGGAATATATCTGAAACGGTTTCACGTGCCGGCCCGTTGGTCGCTGTGGTGCTGGCTGCGGTGACCGTTTATATTTCCGGCTGGCACGAGGCGCGCAACGTGGCGATTGTCGGGCAGATACCGGCCGGATTGCCTCGGTTCACCATGCCGGGTCTTGATCTGGTGGAACTTCGTCAACTGTTCCCGCTGGCGTTGGTGATTACTCTGGTCGGCTACCTCGAGAGCATCTCTGTAGCCAAAGCACTGGCGGGTCGGCGGCGCGAAAAAATAGACTCCAACCGCGAGCTGTTCGCGTTGGGAGCGGCGGATGTTGCGGCCGCGTTTACCGGTGGTTACTGCGTTACCGGAGGATTCAGTCGTTCCCTGGTCAATTTTGCCTCGGGTGCCAGAACGCCATTGAGTTCGCTGATTACGGCCGCCGTGGTGGCCCTGTCGGTCGCCTGGCTGACTCCATGGTTCTATTTCATCCCCAAAGCCGTGTTGGCAGCCATCGTGGTAGTCGCGGTGATGGGGTTGATCGACCTCAAGACGCCGTTTCAGCTCTGGAAATACAGTCGAGCGGACGCCGTGGCGCTGGTACTGACCTTTGCCGGAGTACTGGTTTTGGGTATCGAATCCGGCATCCTGATCGGCATCGGCGTGACGATCGCGATGTTGATGTGGAAGATGAGTCGACCGCATGTGGCAGAAGTAGGCCGGGTGGGTGACAGCGAGCATTTTCGAAATGTACTGCGGCATGAAGTACATCAAACCGATCGCGTACTGGCCTTTCGTGTTGATGAGAGCCTTAATTTCGCCAATGCACCCTTCTTCGAATCTTATGTCCAGGAGCAGATCGCGGAACGCCCTGAAATCGAATTGGTACTGTTGATCTCGTCCGGTATCAACGATGTGGATGCTACGGGGATCGAAGTGTTGGCGACGATTCGAGAGGAGTTGCATGCTGCGGGACTGGGGTTTTTCCTGTCGGATGTAAAAGGTCCGGTGATGGACAAATTGAAGTTGGCTGGATTGGATGCCACGTTTCTGGAGAGCAACGTGTTTCTATCGGCCCACGAGGCGATGATTCAACTGGAGCAACGTGGCGTTGACGCAGGTCCCCGCCAAAGCACGAAAGCAGATCGGGAAAGGGATGGAAAATTCGATGAGCCAGTCCAAATCGCAGACCATTGAGCAGGTCCTGTTTGAGCAGATGGGAGTCACGGTCGAACAGGCTCTGGCAACCGGGACGGATATTGTCGACGAAAAAATGGCTGCCGCCGCTGAGGCTGGAGTCGATGTGCCGCGGCGGCTGGAGAATCTGTTTGGGCTGTTTGAGAGGCTTAGCCGGCCGGAAACGGCGGATGCCGTGAGCCGTCTGATCGACGGATTGCCCGATTTGGCGGCGTTGGTCGAGAAATCATCGGGATTATCCGACGCGGTAGCGATGATGGTCGACGTTATGGATGACCATCAACAACGGTATTCACAGAACGGGATTGACGTCGAACGCTCGCTTTCCCAGGGGTTGCGAGCAGCACTTTGGCTGGGCAGTCACATCCGAAACGAGGACTTGAGTCGAATCGGGGATTTGCTGAACTCCAACATCCTGGATGCCCGTGCCGTTCGCGTTGTCGATGCCGCGGCAAAATCGCTGGCAGAGGCGGGCGATCAAGATCCCGCGGCAAACCGTCGGATCGGTCTGCTGGGTTTGTTGGCGGTCCTGAGAAAGCCGGAAATCCAGAGTTCGCTGGCATTCGGCATCCGGTTTGCACGGTCGTTTGGCAACCATCTTGAACAAGACAGAAAACGATGAGTAGCAAATGAAGTGGGCACGCAAAGGAACAACATCCATGACTGAGTTACTGATTTTGGCGGCCATCGTTGGAGCATGGTTGGCCCTGCAATTGTGGATCCTGCCGATGTTCGGCGTGCAGACATGAATGAGCGGATCGTGTTCGACGCCGAGTTCGGCGAAACCGGTAAATTCGATGTCCGATGAATTGCGTTCTGGACCGTCCGATTCGTCGTCAGAAATTGTGGAAAATCATCATCAGGAGGGGCAGGAGATCATGGCTGGTGTCAAACAGGTCATTGGAGATACATTTCCGGGTGAGGTTCTGAAAAGCGACTTGCCCGTGGTCGTCGATTTTTATGCCGACTGGTGCGGCCCCTGCCGGATGTTGTCGCCCATGCTGGAACGTCTGGCGTCAGAATTCGATGGCGAAATCAAGTTTGTGAAAATCAACACCGATGATGAGGTCGAATTGACGGAAGCCTTCAAGGTATCCGGTTTGCCAACCTTGTTATTCATGGACGATGGCAAGCCAATTGGTCAATCGGCAGGTCTGCCTGACGAAGATGTGCTGCGGATGGAATTGACGAGGTGGATTGAGACCCGGAACGTGCCAACTCGGTAACTGGAATCGCAGATTGTGTTTGGAAACCTGTGTGGCATGACCATTTAATGAGCTTACCCGCCATTTAGTATCAAGGAGCCAGAATCAATGTCCGCAGCAAAAATCGTTGTTGTCGGCGGTGGTACGGCGGGTTTGACGGTCAGTTCGCGGCTGTTGGCTGCGGAGCCGGATTTCGACGTGACCATCGTCGAGCCGAACGAAAAACACTACTACCAACCCCTCTGGACACTGGTGGGGGGCGGGATCTTTCCGCGTGAGGAATCAGAGCGGGAAGAAGCGGATTTCATTCCGCCCGGCGCAAACTGGGTGCGGGACCATGTCGAATCGTTTGATCCGGACAAAAACAGCATTCGTACGGGTGGCGGCAAGACTATTGGATACGACTACCTGGTCGTCTGCCCCGGATTGCAGCTGAATTGGTCGGCGATCAAGGGCCTGTCCAAGGAGATCGTGGGAACTCGGGGTATCTGTAGTAACTACAGCTACGATACCGTCGAATCCACTTGGCAAACGTTGCAGCAGTTTAGCGGAGGAACCGCGCTGTTCACGCATCCCGCCGGGGCCGTTAAATGCGGTGGAGCACCCGTGAAAATCTGCTTTCTGGCGGAGGATCATTTTCGACGATCGGGCATCCGCAACCATTGCCGGGTCATCTTTGGTGTGGCCATGCCGCGTATCTTTGCCGTCGACCGGTATGCGCGAACCCTGGAAGCGGCAGTACAACGTCGCGATATCGACGTGCGACTGAATCGCGATCTGGTGGAAATCCGTCCGGAGTCGAAACAGGCCGTTTTTCAAATCCAGGAGTCGGACCAGCAGGAAACAATTGCGTATGACATGATCCACGTGACACCGAAGATGGGTCCACCCGATTTCCTCAAGAACAGCCCGTTGGCCGACGAAGGGGGCTGGGCCGATGTCGATCAGCATTCCACGCAACACGTCAAATATCCCAACATTTTTGCGCTCGGCGACGGTTCCAGTCTGCCGACGTCGAAAACCGGCGCGGCGATCCGGAAACAGGCTCCTGTGACCGTTAGCAATATTCTGGCGTTGATCGAAGGCAAACCACTGGAAGCCAGTTACGACGGCTATACGTCTTGTCCGCTGGTGACCAGTTACAACAGCATGGTGCTGGCGGAATTTGATTACGACAAGGTGCCGCAGGAGTCGTTCCCGTTCGATCAGTCCAAGGAGCGATTCAGCATGTTCTTGCTGAAGAAGTACGGACTGCCGAATCTTTATTGGCACGGCATGTTGCGGGGCCGTGTTTGAATTTTCGACGAGTGGATTTTCATGCCCACCCAGATAGCTCATCGGCCTTGAGCCAGATGACAACGTTGTGCGGCACTCCTGTGGAATAACGCGGTTGGCCTGCGAAAAGCTGGGAAATGGAAATGACAGGCAGCGAATCTAAGGTAATATGACCGCCGACAACCTGGTTTGAAACGTGTATAATTCAGGCGGATGGCAGGAACGATCAGTTGAATGGACAACGGTATCGACGACCCAAATGGTTTGGATTGTTCAGCCGAGTTGATCCGGCCAACAGAGGGCGATCCGGCTATCCGAACGATTATCAGGTCCCCGTAGCTCAATTGGATAGAGTGTCGGCCTCCGAAGCCGAAGGTTAGTGGTTCGAATCCACTCGGGGATACTTAGTGTAAACCGTGCCAAACGCAAGACTTAGCGTACTTGTCCCGTGCAGGGCAACGTGGCCGGAAAGGTTGCCAAAAGTGGTAGTCCTACCACTTTTGGCTCCAGCCCCTTTCTGGAGATCCATGTCATGCCCCCCAAGTCAGCAGTGCCTTCTTACAGGCTACACAAAGCTTCAGGTCAGGCCCGCTTGATCATCAATGGCCGTCACGTTTACCTGGGCAAATACAACTCACCTGAAAGTCGGCAGCGATACGCCCGGTTATTGGCGGAGATGTCGCAACCAGGTTGGGACACCGCGCCCATTACGGAAGACGCCTCCAAATCCCAGCTTCTGGTGTTGGAGGTTCTGGTCAGGTACCTGGAACATGCGGAAGGGTATTACAGTGACAATGGAAAGCCCGGCAAAGAGTTTAGAGCGATGGTTGACGCAGTCTCCCCGGTCAACGAATTCTACGGCGACATGATCGCCAATGAATTCGGCCCGCTGAAATTGAAAACCATTCGTCAACACATGATCGATCGTAATTTGTGCCGAACAGAGATCAATAAACGTGTCGGACGAATCAAACGTGTTTTTAAATGGGCGGTCAGCGAGGAGTTGGTGGTTCCGGGGGTCTACGAGGGGCTCCGAACCCTGACCGGGCTTCGATATGGACGAACGGCGGCCAGGGAATCAGAACCGGTCAAACCGATTGATGAAGCTTGCGTGTTGCTGACGTTGCCTTACGTGTCGCCCCAGGTGGCGGCAATGGCTCGCCTACAGCTGCTCACCGGAATGCGGCCAGGAGAAGTGACGGTGGTGAAACCGGAGCTTATTGACCAAAGTGGCGAAGTCTGGATTTACGAGCCGGAGAAACACAAGAACCGATGGCGTGGCCATAGTCGGCGTGTACCGTTGGGGCCGCGTTCCCAGGAGATCCTGAAACCATTCATGGACCGTCCCGATTCCGATTATCTGTTCTCGCCAGCTGAAGCGGAAAAATGGCGCAATGAACAGCGAGCCATCCACCGGAACCGCAATACCAAGTTTTATCCATGCGAATTGAGGACGCGGGAAAAGCGGCGGAAGAAAGCCCAGTCGCGCAAATCGAAACGTCCTAAAGGCAATTGCTACTGTTCGGCCAGCTATCGAAGGGCGATTGAATATGGAATCAAGAAAGCCAATTGCGATCGAAGGAAGTCTGAACCAAAAGCCGAACTGATTCCGAATTGGACGCCTTACCAGCTTCGGCACACTTTCGCTACCCGAATGCGAAAAACACACGGAGTCGAAGCCGCCCAGCTGGGATTGGGACACGCCCGGACCAACATCGTGGATGTCTATGCTGAAAAAAACCGGTCACTGTTGGTTGACCTCGCGAGGGAAAATGGATGACCAGCACAGGAGTTTAACAACATGAGAAATGCACCCTGGAATAATGATGACGTAGAGGTTTTGCGAGAGAAATGGCGTTTGGCGAATGAATATGCCATGCAATTTGAGCGGATGGCCCAGAATGCCGAGATTTGGATTATTCGTTTGCGTGATTTTCCGAAAGATCCGGCTGAATTCGGGGACGCGCTCCCAGAAGCACGCTGGTTTCATTTCCAGATATTATCACAACTGCCTTCATTAAAGTTAGCGATGCCTGATTTGGGTTTATTCGTAGATCAGAATCATCCGAAGTGTCTTGAAGAGTGGAATCGCCTCTCACAAGAAATTCTGGAGGCTGCTAAATCACATTCACTGTTGGTGCTTTTTGAAAAAATCGAACAGCTTGCGGAATCAATCGCCAATGTGACCAGGGACTGCGCATCTGCAATTCAATCGTCGCTGAGTGCTTGGAAAGAGGCGGACCCCAGGAAACCATCATGGTTCCGACGGGTTGACAATGGTGTCGAAATTCATGGGAAGTTGGTAGATGTCCGTGGCAGGGACGCAGACCTTTTGATTCGTCTATGCCAACGCACGGGCCGCCGTTCGACATACGAGGATCTGGCCGAGGTGTCCGACACATGGGTGCATGGTTTGGATTCAACGTGTGACCAGACCATTGAAACGGCCCAAAAGAATATTCGCAGCAGTATTAGCAAAATCAACAAAGCGCTGCGAGAGACGTTTGGGCTGGACGAAAATTCCCGTCCTGTGAGCCAACCGGAGAGAGCCCGGGGCTGGAAACTCAACAAAGAACTGCTCAGCACAAATTCGCAGTAGTGCGCAAAATGTGCGCTGCACAACGCGATCAGAACGCGCTACCTGTTTCTAATTCGAATCGTTGTATTTCACACGATTTTGGAGAGAAACGTTGCGTACTGCGAACCAACCCAATGAGCGTCTGACGCCCAATCAGGTCGCCAAACGCCTCAACGTGCATGTTGCCACCATTTACCGCTGGACTTTGAAAGGGGTCCGGGGTAGACGGTTACGGTCTTTTCTGATCGGGGCCGACGATACGTCGCGCTATCTGATTTGGATCGGTTTCTTCAGCCGCAGGATCATGCCGTATTTGACAACGATCCACAGCGGTCAAAGCGGGTGCAGGAAAGACTCCGAAGTTTTGGCGTCACGATTCAAAAGCGTGAACACGGTGCGGCATGATTTTCACCACGGATGCACGCTGCAATTCACCAGATTCGCCAGAGCTGCTTAAAAACGCCCAGGGTATTCGAAAGTACGTTCTGAAAAAAGTTTCGGTACCTGCCCAGGGTAAAGATTCGATTGCCAAGCAGCGGGACAGGTTCGAGACCGTGGCGAAGCGGGGGATTTCGTCATGACTGTGACATTCAAGAAACGATTCCGGCATCGGACGACGACGATCAGTCGGCAGCGGATACTGGATACGTATTGCGGTCGTTGGCGGATTGTCGAGTCGAAGATCACACTCGGCCAGGGCGATCATCGTTATTCGGGCCGGTGGTACGCCATCGCCGTCGATGACGATGGGCGCGATAAGTTTATCAGCGTTCACCGAACACAATCAGCAGCGCAACGCGCAGTCGATAGAGTGTCTAAATCCACCAACATGGAGGGGGAAAAATAGACCGTCGGGCGCAGGAAAAGGACAGCCGCCGACGGTCAACCAAAGCGTTAATCTGATTTTCAATTTGTCCCGGTCGTGACAACGACCGGAATCTATTATGAAAGTAAGCATTTCATGAATAAAAATTATATCAAAAAAGAGGTTGAATCGGACGTAAGCCAACCAATCCTGGCGCCGGTCAAGCCCGAATCTTCAACATCGAATCCGCCAGAGTCGGATACCGAGAATGAATCCAAATCGGTCGACGATTCTGTTCCCAACGGGGTCAAGAAAGTGGTGCCCAGCACGCTTTTGCCGAAACCGGATCCGAGCAGCATCAAATCCATCATCTGTAAACCCAAAATTCCCATCACGATCGAGGAAACTATTGCTGTTGACTTGGTTGAAAAACCGAGAAGGGACCATTGGTTTCAGGTTCGTCCATTTGACCTCGTTGAGGCAGTGAACTGCTGGCCAGTCAACATATTCGAATACGAACATGCCGGCGAATTGGGCAAAACTCAATACCTGGTCGATCGAGAAAGTGATGCTGGAAAGCTGCTTTTTATGCACGATCGACTGAAGCCGGCTGTTGTCGTTCTGGGTATGTACTTTCACTTTGAGCTATTTGCCTGGTGTGTCAAAACACCGACAGGTTCGAATCGAAACGCCGACAAATGGGCGAACACTCGAGTCCAATGTGCGATGGCGCACAGGAACGGTGGATCACGATGGAATCCGGGCCGTCAGGATATAAGCCCAGGAAATCAAATTCGGAGTATGACCCACCCGACTGGGATGTGCACGACACCGACGAGTTGCTGGCTTTGGCGTGTCGGGACCTGGTGATTAACTCAGCGGACCATGAAGTCATTCGTTTGTTCACGGGACAGTCGGGAAGCTGATGTTCCGATTAAGTGATTACAGAGAGGTCTGGGTTGCCGATTTCGAGTATTGGACAGGTAAGTCCGGTAACGAACCACCCAGACCCATCTGTTTTGTCGCGAAGGATATTTTGTCGGGTCGAGTGATTCGGCAGTAGTTATGGGGAGCTTCGGCGGCGGCGTGTCCGATCGACACCGGAGAAGACTCGTTATACGTTTCGTTCCTGGCAACCGCGGAAATCAACTGCCATCGGCAACTGCATTGGCCGATTCCGATGCTTGTTCTCGATCTTCATGCTGAACACCGACGACTCCGGTATGGAGTCGATCGTCAACAAACGGAACTGGAAAAGCAAACGCTGAGGAAGGGTGAGAAGTATTCTCTGCTGGCCGCGATGTACGCATGGGGGCTGGGAGCTCATGCGATCAGCGACGGTTTGAAAGAAAAAATGCACCAACTCTGTGCCGACGGGGGACCGTTCGCCAATCGAGAGTTGGAGGTATTGGATTATTGTCAGTCCGACGTCAACATGACGGAGCTTCTTTTACGGGAAATGTGGCCGTTGCTGTGCGACAGGGAAACGCTCGCTTTTTGTCTTTTCCGCGGACGTTATCTTTCAACGGCGGTTTCGGAATTGGAAACTAACGGAATACCGGTCGACAAACCTATTTTGGACCGTTTAGACCAGAACTGGGACGCCATCGTCGATTCGGTAATTGCGAAAGAGCGGCACCGCTTCGACATTATTGGACACCGCGATGTTGACCAAGAAAAATTTGCGAATAGGCTAGAAGAGAACAACTACACGCGCTGGCCGCGAACCGTAACCGGTGGGTTTTCAACTGATTCGGATACGCTGAAAGAGATCGGCAAACATGACCCCACGGTCGAAGAACTGCGGAACTTTTTAAATAAGTGCTCCGACAAACCCGAATTTTGAAAGGCCTCGGCATCGGTGTCGACGGTCGAATTCGCGTGATGACCGGCGCCTTTGGGTCAATGAAGTGGACCCCAATTATCGGACCACCGGCGGGCAAATCTTAGATAGAGAGTTGAAAGCGATTTGCTCGGTTGGGACGGTAGGCTTCCCAGGGCGTTTTGCGTGCTAAGGACTGATGTCGGCGTTGGTGATCGTAATAATCCAGGTACGAATCGAGCCCTTGATAGCAATCGGATCCGCTGCGGTATTCCTTGAGATAGACCTCTTCATATTTCACAGTTCTCCAAAGTCTTTCGATCATCACATTGTCAATCGCGCGTCCTTTGGGGGCCACGCCCTCAATCCCCATTTTCCTCATTAAACGCTGGATTCTTTTACGGTTGACGCGATACCCTTCATCACTCAAAAAATCCACCATTTGTCGCGAGCCGCGATTGGGACGTCGCAAATGTTCTTCATCCATCAACCGCATCAAATATAGATTCTCAGCGCTTTCAGGAGCCGGATCGTAATACACGTTGCTGCGGTGCAAGCCCAGCAACCGGCACTGCTGGCGAATGCTCAAATCAGGATTATCAAAGTCAATCCAGCGTCGAGCTTCATTCACCGTCCTGGGCCACTTTTTTTTTGAGCCACTCCAGTTGGACATTCAATCGTCCAATCTGCTCATACAACTCAGCGGTCTGGGGTTCATCTGAGGAGGATTTGGCAACACTCTTACCGTTTTCAAAGACTGTTTCTGCACCATCCAACAACTGCTTTTTCCAAAGGTTGATCTGAGTCGGATGGAGCTTGTGTTTTTGAGCCAATTCACTGATGGTCCGAAGACCTTGAATCGACTCCAAGGCTACTTTTGCCTTAAAAGACGGACTGAAGTTGCGTCGTTTCCGTGACATACTGGCTTCCTGAAAAAACGGGTTCAAATCGGTTATAGTTTGACCGATCAAAACGCTCTTTTCTATCTAAGCCGGTGGTCCGATAATTGGGGTCCACTTCATTACCGCGTGGCCCTGAGTGACAGCCGAATCCAGGCGGTCGACGCGTCGGGGGTGACTTACAACGTCAAACCGTCGGGCAAAGAGTACACCGTGACGCGTCGGGCTGAGGGGGAGCCGTTCGTTCGCAGCTTCGTCCAACACATCCTGCCGCGCGGGTTTCAGAAAGTCCGCTACTACGGCTGGATGAGTCCCAATTGCAAGCTGCAACTGGCCGATGTCCGCTGGCTGGTCTGGTTGTGGCGCGGCTGGGCGTATTGGCTGGGCAGCGCGATATTTCAAAGAGAACCACGCCAGCGTCGGGTGTCTCCATGCAATCGGTGCGGCGGTCAACTGGAGCTGATGTCGATCACCAACCAGTCTGGCAAGACGATCTGGCAGCCACGGCCATCTCGGGAGCCTTGTCAACGAGGCCCGCCATGATGATGAAACGACTCCCACAATCCGAACTTCGAAAAACGTTCTGCAACAACGTCACGCCATCGGTCTGTGCCGCGATCGAAAAATCATCCGTGAAATTCGCGACCCCTGGCATCTCACGCCAAAATCCACTCGTTCGAGCGCCTGCGAACGACTCCGCATCCCATCATCAATACCGTCCGACGCAGATCAACCATCAACAGGCATCAAAACAGAACAGGGATCAAATGTTCAGAAGCAACGAAATCCCAAGAGCAGCCCAAAACGTTCCAAGCTTACCAGGCCGAACACCCAGCCAACATCACACCGCCCCGACAAACCGGGCCTCTTGAACAGAAAATTTGAGCATCGGCTCCGTTCGTACCTCGCTACGCGATGTCAAATTCTTATTTGTTATCCCGCATCTGCGCACCGGCTCGCGTCCCAATTGGTTCTATCAGCTAAAGCGATGCATCTATTTCGAATACTTATCGTTAGGTGGATGGATCATTTCAAGCCGAATCCGGATTCAGTAGATCGGCCTGAAGAATGGCAAGGCAAAGCCGGTCAGAGTTACAATCAGCGTTAGTGCCCAATGCCCTCGGAAGCAAAGCAAGGCGCCGATGAACCAGAGTCCGCCCGCGACGAATATGAGAAAATGGTTTGGATGAGTTATTGGTAACCCTCCAACAATCACGTTATTGCAGAAGAGTATAGCCACCAAACTACCGAGACCTATTAAGGCAAAGGCGGGGATGATTCGCCAATGAAATCGTGGCATCGGTTGTTCAGTCACAATATTCACTGAGTTAGGACAAGCGGGATAACGAATTGCGATCTATCCGAGTTGTTAGCAAAAAATATTCAGGTTGAAATTGTGTTTGACGACAAGACGGATAGATCGTGCGTTGAACTTTGTCGCCCAACGAGCGGGTTGGAAGTGCGGTCGATGTCCACGGTTTCGTCTTGGGGCGGCTTCTCATGCCCTTTGCGAATTCTATCCGACGGGGGTCTTTTCTGCCAGTTTTCTTCGCTACCCGGCCAGTGTCTGTACCAGTCGGGACGCCACGGTAAGTCGAAAACGTCACGCCACGAGGGACGCTCGATCATTTGAATCGCCTGCAGGCTCCCCTTGCAGCGCGGGCAGGCGACAACGCAAGGGTCTGTTTCACAGGGCTCCGCGGCCTGGCAGTCCGGTTCGAAACTGGCCCGGTCGAAGTCGCTGGCTGATTCTCTAAGGGGCATGTTGGCTGCCTCCATCATGATGGCGCAGCGTTCGATGAACTCGCCGCAGCGGCGATTGGACCATCCACCGAAACGACGGACTTTGGTAAAACCCTCGGGCAGAATGTGCAGGCTCCAGCGGCGGATGAACTCGGCCAGCGACAGTGTGATGGGAACCTGGGCCCGGCGCCGCCCGGGGTCGTTCCCTGGCGGGCAAGGAACGTCACCTGGTTCCCGTCAGCAGCGACGATGCGACGATCGCTGATCGGGCCGCCGGTCAGGTAGCCAGACAGGTAACGAACGATGTCGGCGGGACCGCCAGCGTGGGCTGGTGGCCCCTGAATGAAGCTGACCCACGTAACACTTTCCAGTTCTCCCAACCACGACTGCCATGCATCGCGGTTGCGGTAAAGAGTGAACTTGCCGCCCAGCTTCAATTCGCCTGTTTGGTAAAGTCGATCCAGTCCCTTCAGGAATGCAGTCCGATAGGCGGTTCTCAAACGTTCGGCGTCCACCAGGTAGTGACCCACTGACTGGCCGCTGGCGTCGCCAGGGCGTCGGCAGGCAACCCATCGCTGGCCTTGCGTGCCAGGTCCTGAACCGGCAACGACCGCGTGAACATGCGCATGATGTTCGAGTTTCTGGTTCCAGGTGTGCAGCACCATCAACGCCGCTGGCTCGATGCCGTGCTGCTCCTGCATCGTCCGGGCCAGCGCCTGCCAGGCGGCCTGGAACAACAGCTTATAAAGTGCCTCGCGATTGCCCAGTGCCAGCGATGAAAGTTCCTGCGGCATCGTAAAGACGACCTGATAGTATTCGATGCCCTCGAGCAACAGCTGCTGCGTTCGTTCGGCCCAGTCGCTTCGCCGAGCACCGCGGCACTGTGGACAGTGCCGCTCGCCGCACGTGCAGGTAAATCATCGTCGTGGTAAAATTGGCGTGACCCAGCAACCGGCTGATCGTCAGCAGATCGACTCCCGCTTCCAGCAGTCCGGTCGCGTACGAATGCCGCAGCGTGTGCGGGGTGACATTCTTGAGGATGCCCGCCTGAGCGGCCGAACGCTTGATCGTTTTCTGAATCGTGGCCGACTGGTAGGGAACATCGGGGCTCTTGCCGGGGAACAGGTAGTGCGGCGGGCGATACGCTTTCCAGTACGTTCGCAGCTGCGACAGCAGACGTGGCGAGAGCGGAACCTGCCGCTGCCTGTTCCCTTTGCCAGTCGCTGTCAACTGCATCCGCTTGCTGTCGATGTGGGCCGCTTTCAGGCCAGCCGCTTCGGAGATTCGCATCCCCGAACCATAGAGAGTCATCAGGAACGTACGGTGTTTGAGATTGGTTGTACATCGCAGCAGACTTTCAACTTCGTTGTGACTGAGAACCACCGGCAGGCTGCGGGGGCGTTTGCCGAAGGGGAGCATGGTGACGGGCCATTTTCGGTGGCAGGTCGTTCGGTAGAAGAAACGTAGGCCACAAACAGCCTGATTGAAGCTGCTGTAACCCACTTTCAGATTTTCCAGCAAATACAATTGAAAATCACGCACATCTTCCGGGGTCGCGGACTTGAGTGTTCTGTTGTTGTCCAGCAGATACGTTTCAAAGCGAGCCACATGAAACGTGTAGGCATCGATCGTGGACTGCGCCCGATTGCGGATCTTCAGGTCCTCCGCCAGTCGTTTGACGGCAGCAGAGAGGGTGCGTTGTTGACAGGGCGTCACGATCAACCTCAAGCAGAAAATGGTGAGCAGAAAGTCAATTTCTACTCCCACAATGCTTGAAAATTCAAAAAGCGCAAGTCCTTACAACCCGATACTTCAGAACAACCACTACAGCCAGCAAACCTCCGTGAAACTCCACTGAGGCGATTAAGTTCAACGACGGCGGTAACCGGGCCGCCGCAAAAAGACTATGATTTCAAAAATCCGCGTAGTCGGCGGCTCCGTGTGCAACGGATTGTTGAACAAAGCCCTTGAACATCGGCTCGTTCCTCGCGATGTCAAAGGCTTACTGGTTCTGCCGCGTCTGTGTCTTGGTTTACGTTTCCATTTCGAGTAGTCCGGTCACAGAGTCGGCAACGAGTTGGAAGCTTTGTTTAGTGTATCCGCCGCTGAGCAGCATGATAGTGGGAATGTTACGTTTGCGCAACTCACCAACGACGAACAAGTCCCGATCGCGAATCGCGGCAGCCGAAATGTTAAGGCCACCAAGCGGATCACCAGCGAAAACGTCCGTGCCAGCGTTGTAGATTGCCAAACCGACGGGCGAATTGGAAACAGAATCGAGAAAACCCGGCAGCCGAGTTTCGAGTTCGCGCATGTATTCGGAATCGGTACATGTGCTCGTGATGCCAACGTCGCAATCGACGCGTTTTCGCGCGTCAACGTCGAAGATTGGATAGATGCGACAGTTGAACATATCGAAAATGAAGACGCGATCGTCGGTCATGAAAGTGTTGCACACGCCGTTCCCTTGGTGGGCATCAGTGTCAACGTAGATGATCCGAGCCGTTTCCGAAATCAGATTTTGATTGCGGAGTGAGGCCACCGCAATTCCAGCATCAGCGTAAATCGAGAATCCTTCGCCACGATCGGGTTTTGCATGGTGATACCCGCCGCTTAGGTTAATGGCCATGCCATGTTCAAGAGCCTCTTGAGCGGCGACAATCGTTCCTCGCGTCGCCCATCGCATTGGTCGAAGTATATGGAAGTCGATCGCCCACCAAGGCAGATATCGAACGGCAGGCAGTTCAAGGGCGTTCGCAACATACTGTGAATTGCGAAGCTGTTTCAGGTATGCGTGCGTATGAACGAGCAACAACTCTTCGCGATTCGCGGGACGTTCCGGCGCACGTGATACCGTCGCAGTGATGCGCCGAAATGATGACGAAGCTGTTTCCACGCTCGCCCGTATTTTCGCGAGTCAAACGGGTGAAGGCGCTCGAGACCGTAGAAACCGATGTTGTAGTGACGAGAATAGACGACGCGAGGCATAGGATAATTTGAGGTTGAGCCTCACGTGTTGTCTAGCGGCAGAACGTCGGTCGTAACCGGGCGACCGCCCTAGACTTTCCATTTGTAAACGCGCTGCCGGTCGCTCCGGTTCACGACGTGGTTCGCTGGCATCAGTTCTGAATCACTTGCCGCTATTCGACGAGTTCTGGATCGCTCGGTTTCCAAGTCTTGTCGTAAAACGGCTTGAGCGGTCCGTACAGTCGAAAGATCGTATTCCAGCTTTTGTCGGGCACAGTTTGAATCCAGTTGCCTTCCTTCCCCTTCGGCGGCTTAGGGCCAAAGTAGATGTCGTACGAACCGTCGGCATTCGCTTTGAGACCCGACGAGTTGTTGTCGATGCCCGGAAAGCGCTGATCCGTCTGAAGTTCCGACCGTGTCTGGCTGTCGTACACCGTGAATGACCAGAAATTCTTGGCTGGCACGTCTGGCGGCAGATGGACCTTGTACGTTTCGCTGCCGTTTAGCGTGTCGTTGTTTTTGTCCACGAAAGTGATCAGATACTGTGAACCTACCCCCACATTCCTGATCACCATGGCGGGGGTAATCCCGGTCGCGTACATATGCATGTAGGCGCGTGAATCGAGCAACGTCACGCCATCGAGTAGAAAATCGTAAGGGCCGCCGTTGAATGGGTTCGTCCATACGCGCTCGCCCGGATAAACGTAAAAGCGCTGATCCTGAGGGCGAGACATCAACGCGCGGGCAGTGACGGCGCCGACGTTCGCGGCCTCCGTAAGAATCTTCTTCATCTTGGGATCCGGATCGAACTTCTCGCCCTTTTTGATGCCGATCGCGGCGAGCAGCCCTCGGATCTCGGGATCAATGCCCTCGGGGTCGAGTGGCTCGTCCTGGATGGTCTTGTTTACATCTTCCCAGAAACCGTAGTCGGTTCGGCCGATCGTGCAATTCGGCACGCCGGACATATTGATGAAGTTGATCTCCGGCGGGTCGTCCTTCTTGGAAAGGGGATAGACCTTCAAATGCTTTTTGGTCGCCTCGATCGCTGGCTTGGTCGAGCCATCCACCTGGAAGCCGCGCCAGACAAACCAGTTGCCGAAGGTCTTCGTGTGGTAGACAAAGTATCCCTCTTCAGGAATCATCCCTTCGTATCCGGGTGGGACGAGGAGAAACTTTCCACCCTTGCCTTTGTCGGGTCCGGCGTTGCCGACGTCACAGACGTATCGGAACCAAGCGTCGTCGATGAGTCCTAACACGTCGGGCGGTGTTTCCAAGACCATGGGCTCATCCCCCAATTCGAGCCACATCACTTGGTAGATCGAAACCGTGTTGGCCGTGAGCCACAAGGCTTTGGAGTCCATCAGGTTCTCGTACAACATCGCTGTGATGTTGGGTGGGCCGAATTCCCGCAGCCCCTTCTCCATGCCGGCCATCGAGGCGACCTGGATCGTTGAGAGATAGGCTTGTGTGGCGCGCTGGAAAGCAAGCTGATCATAGACCAGTTCGACCGTCTTCTTGTCGGGAACGCCGTCAAACGACGTCAGCGTTCCGATGCGCGTTTCGAGATTGTCCGGTGTCGCGATACCAGAAGGAATCGGCGTCGTCATTTTCATTTTCGGCGTCTGGGCCGAAACGGTTGTGGCAAACATGAGGACACAGATCGTCAGCGGCAGGCCTCGTAATGACATGAATTGTCACTCCTTGTGGTGGTTTTAAGCGAACGACCCGCATCACGGGGCGGCGGGAGTTGACATTGATTTCAAAATCCGTTGACCACCGCCGCTCCCGTGCATGCGATGGTTCGCCATCATTTCGCGACACGCTTGCGTGCGAAGGTAAGACGTGCCGTCTGCAGTTTCGATCGATTGTCACCCAAACTTTCGAGGAGTTCAACGGCTTGTTGCCAGTCATTCTGTTTGAATGCCGATTCAGCCATTCGAGACAATTCTTCACATTCGCGTTGTTGATTTTTGGATTCTCGGAGTCGCAGAACGTCGTTCCATAGCGACTGGTCGTTCGCAAAGAACCGAGTTCCGTGAGCCTGAAGCACGTTTGCCAATACCGTATATTGATCGGACATTTTCTCCAGGTCGCCAAACCCATCGTACACGCCCGATGTGCATGTGAGCTGAGCTCCGGGCGATTCGATCTCCAGCAATTCGAACACATTGATCGTGTTGTGGAATTCAGGCGGCCAACTGCGTCCGAATTCGAGGTCTTGTTCCAGTCGTACCGGCGCTGTCGAAAGACAGACAAACAACTCCGGAGAACGCGACGCCTTACTGCGGTAGGTTACCTTGTAGAACGAATGATTGCTGTGCAATTCGGACGGCGCTATGGTCTCTGTGAGCGTGAAGCCGTAATCGTTTTCGAGGAACGACAGGGCGTTGCGAGCGGCAAGTATGAATGCATCGGCAGTGTTGGTCATGTTCTCGCGTAACGACTGCCTTGATGGCGAACGCCTGCCGTAACCGGGCACGAACGGTAGGCTTTGATTTCAATTGCCGCGTGAATGAGTGCTCCGGTTCACGGCTTTGTTATCGGGCGACCTTTGTTGGGGCGGATTCCAACCACTTCTGGTCGGCCTCCGAAAAATCTTCCAATTTAAATTCAGAATGAACAGGCAATTTTTCAATTACAACCCGATCACCGTCCCGTGAGACCAAATGCCCTCGAAATGATTCACCGTTTCTAAGTACAAAGCTCCGAATGTTTAATCCATTGTCGTTAACACCGTCGGGTTCGTTGAACAGCTTTGCCTCGAATGTCAAAAAATGAGCAGCCCGTTTCGCGAGAAAGTCTTTGGTACTGTCATCGAGAATTTCATTCTTTTTTCCATCCTCCATCGTGAATATTGGCAGCACACGATCATCGTTTGGAACAAAGTCGATATACATGATCGCGACTTCTTTTTGCGCCATCAACATCCAGCTTTGCAGTTGATCGCCAAACCTCTCTCATCGGAACCAGGGAGGTTTTATGATTCAGTTTTTGAATGTCTAAATCGACAAGTTTTCCGCCAAAGTGTTCCGCCGCCACTTGGTTGTGATTCTTTATGAAGGCCCGCTCGGGGGATTCGGTCTCTTGTCGGTTGGCAGCCGAGAACAAGAAGGCACCAAAGAGCATTCCAAGCGTGACAATGTGCTTCATCTTTTTCCGATTCAAAATAATGAGAGCCCGATAACGTCTGCCGTAACCGGGCGGCGACGATTGGTTGTCCATTTTAATCCGCCCGACTTCGCCGCTCCGGTTCACGGCTTTGTTCTGCCACGGCGGTTGACGCTGCGTTGGTGTCAGTCGTTTCGAGCGATGGGCTCGATTTTGGTGGCACAAACGTGTAGTTCAGTCCAGCAAAGACGAGCAATCCGACAGGCACACCGATCGCCACAGACCAAATTGTATGCGGGACGAGAATCATTGGCCACATTGGGGCGACAAGCAGGATTCCTAGCACCCAGCTTCCGATGGTTGTTCCAAGCACAAGCAATGCCGGAGCCAGCACGCCCGGAAAGAGCAGTTCCTTGCCCGTGGATGTGACATGATGTTCGTCGAGCAACCAACAGGATCGGACCCAAAGGTAGACGCAACATGCGATGAGGCAGCCGATGCATACCATGACATGAAACGTTGAGCTTTCTTGTAGCCCAACAAACCAAAGCGGAATGAGACAGAAGAGCATCAGAAGCAAGGAGACGATGCGCGTACCGTCGATGCGTGGGATGCCCCACGTCCGAATCGTCCGAGTGTGTGGTCGGAGTAACAGATATGCACAGGGCACCGTTCCAGCGAACATTGACAGCACGAGGAACACGGGATTGCTGAATGTGCAACCGGGACAGGCAAGCAGTAAGAATGCATCCATCCAATGTCCTGGGCAATTAGTGGCAGAACAAAAAGGATAACCAGCCGTCGGATTCAGATTTGATGTACGAATTGCAGATGCCCGACGGCTTTGGTTCATCCGCTGGTTATGTCGCACGCTTTACGGGCAAAAGGTCGAAAGCCAAGTCGATGTCCAGGTTCCTTAAGTTCAGAATCAGTTTGTCAAGTGCCGACTTGGACTTCGCTCGATCCTCGATGACCTTGAGCCTCCACCGATCCCAGTTTGATTCGACGCCGACGACAGCATTTTTTGATGCCATACTTGAGTCGTCAAACCCAAACTCAAAACCACAGGAACACATCTCGAATGAAGGTGACCCGTTTGGCGTGTACGGGGGATTTTCCAGCTCAGGGCTTCCACAAACCGGACAACAGAAGTAGCCATTGTCCAACTGACGAAGCGTGAAATGCTCGCCGTCGGCAGTAACACAATGGATGATTTTGATTGGCGACATAACGGTTGCGATCACCGAGCCGCCGGAGTGATCATTGCTTCAACATACGCGTTGTCGGCGGCTTCGCGTGTATCGTTTTGTTCAAGAAAGCCGCTGCGCGGCGTAGTGTTTTAGTTTGGGCGAACACAAGTTCGCCCTGTCATGATTTCTCTTTTTTGCTCGAACAAAGGAGAGATCTCATGGCGAACTATAATTTACCAGCTTGCGGCAGCTTCTTCAAAGGAGCCCTTTATCAGCGGATGCTCGATGACCTGCATTTGGCGGGCATGGCGGGGCGAACCATCCACGGCTACCTGAGATCCGTCAGGCAACTGGCCGACTTCTGCCGACAATCCCCCGACCAGATCAGCGAACAACAGGTCCGGCAATGGCTGATTCATCTAAAAGTCGATCGGCAATATGCCTATGGTTCGCTGCGAGTCGCCTTCAGCGGCATCAAGTTCTTCTATACCCGGACCGTGCGGCGTGACTGGAAAGTCCTGTCCCAAACCAAGCTGCAAAATGTCAAGGCACTGCCCGAAGTCCTGACACGAGATCAAGTCCATCAGATCATTGATGCCTGCACCAGCCTGAGAATGGCCACGTTCTTTTGGACCGTTTATTCCCTGGGCCTGCGGATCGAAGAAGGCCTGAATCTGCAAGTCGGAGACATCGACAGCCAGCGAATGATGGTTCATATCCACCGCGGTAAAGGCGCCAAGGACCGATTCGTCCCCTTGCCGACTTCCACCCTCGGGCGGCTGCGTGATTACTGGAAGACCCATCGCAATCCAAGATTGCTGTTTCCGGCAACCAATCGCAGTCGGCATGCCAGTGACGATCGGACCGCCCATGCGACAGCCACCGCCACAACCGTGATGAGTGTTACTTCTGTCCAGCGGGCCATCAAGCTAATCGCCGAGCAGTTGAACTTTGGCAAGAAAGTTTCGACCCACACCCTGAGGCACTGTTACGCTTCGCAGCTACTGGAGCGAGGTGCCAGCTTGAAGGCGATCCAGAAGTTGCTGGGGCACAGCAGCCTGCAAACCACCATGGTGTATCTGCATCTGACCGAAACGGCAGAGGCCAACACCCGGACGCTGATCGAGCAACTGTTTGTTCGGCCACCGCTGGGCAGCGGCAGCCCCGGCAACCAACGGTCCAGGCGAAAGCCGAAGTAGATGCCGACCGTTGCCGATGCACTGCGGCAGCATGCCCCGGCTTACCTGCAAAAGTTCGCGGATCGTGTACCGCTGGGACACCGCAAAGTCCTCAGCTACATCATGCGGTGCCGAACGGGTCAACTGGGAAGTGTGGTTTACCGCTGTCGATCCTGTCAGTCACAACACTGGGTCGATCGAGCCTGTGGCAATCGCCACTGTCCCCATTGCCAGCAGCAGAAGACTTCGCTCTGGCTGGCCCGTCAGACCGGCAAGCTGCTCCCCGTGCAACATTTTGTCGTGACGTTCACCGTTCCGGGGGAACTGCGGTCGCTGCTCCGCGCCAATCAAAGGCCGGCTTACGACGCCATCTTCAAGGCTGGCAGCCGAACGATTCAGACGCTTGCTGGCCAATCCCCGGAACCTGGGCAGTCGGCAGATTGGATTCTTCGGCGTGCTGCATACCTGGGGGCGGGACCTGAAAGATTATCATCCCCACGTGCACTTCGTCGTGCCTGGCGGGGGAGTCAGCCAGGACGGTGGACGCTGGCTGCAGGTAAAGCCGGATCAACTGTTTCACCCCCGTCCGGCAAGGATGTTGTACAAGAAACTGCTGGTGGAAGAACTTCGAAAGGCCGGACTCTATGATCAGATGCCTGATGGTGTCTTGAAAAAGGACTGGGTGGTCAACATCAAGCCAGTCGGAAACGGTCAGGCGGTGCTCAAGTACCTGGCACCGTATATCTACCGAGTCGCTATCAGTAACCATCGTATCGAGTCGGTCGACGAACGGGGTGTCAGCTACCGGGTCAAACCGAGCGGCAGCAGGCGTTGGGTCCAGTGCTGGGCCAGCGGCGAGCAGTTCGTGCGTGGCTTCTGTCAACACATTCTGCCTTCGGGTTTTCAGAAAGTGCGTTACTACGGCTTCATGAGCCCCAACGGCAAACTGAAGTTGGAAAAGGTTCGCTGGCTGGCCTGGCTGTGGCGCGGTTGGACGTACTGGCTGTGCCCGCTGGAAAAGCCATCCATCGCAATCCCACCAGGACCTGTCTGCCGAAAATGTGGAGGCCCGCTGGAACTGCTGATCGTTACTGGGCCGCAGGGCCAGGTCATCTATCGCCCACGAGTTTCCACCCGAGGACCGCCATGCCCAGCTTGATGCAACAACCCGCAATCGATTCGAAAAACGTCAGCAGCGTCGTCCCTGCCCGTACGCGCCAACCGTCAAATGCACGAAGAAAACAGTCCCCACAAGAACCAGCTGGCTTGACCTTATGTGCCTCGCCGAACCACATGCTTGGTCAGCCAAGCCAGCATCACGACGAGCGGTATGTTCCAGCGGCAAGGCAAAGTGCAGATCTTTGAAGCAAATCCCAAACCTGCTCTAACGCCAACGGGCTTCTTGAACAGAGAACTTGAACATCGGCTACGTTCGTCCCTCACTACGCGATGTCAAATTCTTATTTGTTATCCAGCGTTTGGTTGCGGATCGCGGTAGACAGAAAACTCAACATTTGGAAAGTCTTTCCGCAGTTGGTTGATCTCGATAGGCGAATACCGTGGTTTGGACATAATAACATGTTCCAGCCATGGCAATTGTTTCATGTTGTCTTTTAACTCGCCTAGCTCAAGCCTGTCCGTTGAGATCACCTGCAAAACCGTGTATTTTGCGAAGAAATACTCACCAAGGTAAGGTTCCAGCCAGTAGACGTCACGTCCCGCATTTCGCACAGACGGTATTACCATCGTAGATGAAATGCCATTAACAGTAATTGGAACCTCTTGTATTTGAGCAAGCTCAGTCTCTTCAATTGGTTTTGCATCATGATCGCGAAAGAACGCAACTGCCTCCATCTGCGAGTCTGACTGCTGCTTTAAGTACGCATACCACGCAAAACTAATTGACGCGAGAAAAATCGCAATCAGTAAGGCGCCGAGGCTAAACCGGAATCTTCGACGACGTTTCTTTTCCATAACTCAAGCCACATAACGTCTACATTCACCCGGTCGCGACAAGTGATTGTCCATTTGACAACGCCCCGACTTCGCGACTCGGGTGCAATGTTTTGTTCAAGAAAGCCGCTGCGCGGCGTAGTGTTTTAGTTTGGGCGAACACAAGTTCGCCCTGTCATGATTTCTCTTTTTTGCTCGAACAAAGGAGAGATCTCATGGCGAACCATAATTTACCAGCTTGCGGCAGCTTCTTCAAAGGAGCCCTTTATCAGCGGATGCTCGATGACCTGCATTTGGCGGGCATGGCGGGGCGAACCATCCACGGCTACCTGAGATCCGTCAGGCAACTGGCCGACTTCTGCCGACAATCCCCCGACCAGATCAGCGAACAACAGGTCCGGCAATGGCTGATTCATCTAAAAGTCGATCGGCAATATGCCTATGGTTCGCTGCGAGTCGCCTTCAGCGGCATCAAGTTCTTCTATACCCGGACCGTGCGGCGTGACTGGAAAGTCCTGTCCCAAACCAAGCTGCAAAATGTCAAGGCACTGCCCGAAGTCCTGACACGAGATCAAGTCCATCAGATCATTGATGCCTGCACCAGCCTGAGAATGGCCACGTTCTTTTGGACCGTTTATTCCCTGGGCCTGCGGATCGAAGAAGGCCTGAATCTGCAAGTCGGAGACATCGACAGCCAGCGAATGATGGTTCATATCCACCGCGGTAAAGGCGCCAAGGACCGATTCGTCCCCTTGCCGACTTCCACCCTCGGGCGGCTGCGTGATTACTGGAAGACCCATCGCAATCCAAGATTGCTGTTTCCGGCAACCAATCGCAGTCGGCATGCCAGTGACGATCGGACCGCCCATGCGACAGCCACCGCCACAACCGTGATGAGTGTTACTTCTGTCCAGCGGGCCATCAAGCTAATCGCCGAGCAGTTGAACTTTGGCAAGAAAGTTTCGACCCACACCCTGAGGCACTGTTACGCTTCGCAGCTACTGGAGCGAGGAGCCAGCTTGAAGGCGATCCAGAAGTTGCTGGGGCACAGCAGCCTGCAAACCACCATGGTGTATCTGCATCTGACCGAAACGGCCCAGGCCAACACCCGGACGCTGATCGAGCAACTGTTTGTTCGGCCACCGCTGGGACAGCTTGGCAGCCCCGGCAACCCACTTTCCAGGCGAAAGCCGAAGTAGATGCCGACCGTTGCCGATGCACTGCGGCAGCATGCCCCGGCTTACCTGCAGAAGTTCGCGGATCGTGTACCGCTGGGACACCGCAAAGTCCTCAGCTACATCATGCGGTGCCGAACGGGCGGGCTGGGAAGTGTGGTTTACCGCTGTCGATCCTGTCAGTCACAACACTGGGTCGATCGAGCCTGTGGCAATCGCCACTGTCCCCATTGCCAGCAGCAGAAGACTTCGCTCTGGCTGGCCCGTCAGACCGGCAAGCTGCTCCCCGTGCAACATTTTGTCGTGACGTTCACCGTTCCGGGGGAACTGCGGTCGCTGCTCCGCGACAATCAAAGGCCTGCCTACGACGCGATCTTCAAGGCTGGCAGCCGAACGATTCAGGCCTTGCTGGCAAACCCCCGGAACCTGGGCAGTCGGCAGATTGGATTCTTCGGCGTGCTGCATACCTGGGGGCGGGACCTGAAAGATTATCATCCGCACGTGCACTTCGTCGTGCCTGGCGGGGGAGTCAGCCAGGACGGTGGACGCTGGCTGCAGGTAAAGCCGGATCAACTGTTTCACCCCCGTCCGGCAAGGATGTTGTACAAGAAACTGCTGGTGGAAGAACTTCGCAAGGCCGGACTCTATGATCAGATGCCTGATGGTGTCTTGAAAAAGGACTGGGTGGTCAACATCAAACCAGTCGGAAACGGCCAGGCGGTGCTCAAGTACCTGGCACCGTATATCTACCGAGTCGCTATCAGTAACCATCGTATCGAGTCGGTCGACGAACGGGGTGTCAGCTACCGGGTCAAACCGAGCGGCAGCAGGCGTTGGGTCCAGTGCTGGGCCAGCGGCGAGCAGTTCGTGCGTGGCTTCTGTCAACACATTCTGCCTTCGGGTTTTCAGAAAGTGCGTTACTACGGCTTCATGAGCCCCAACGGCAAACTGAAGTTGGAAAAGGTTCGCTGGCTGGCCTGGCTGTGGCGCGGTTGGACGTACTGGCTGTGCCCGCTGGAAAAGCCATCCATCGCAATCCCACCAGGACCTGTCTGCCGAAAATGTGGAGGCCCGCTGGAACTGCTGATCGTTACTGGGCCGCAGGGCCAGGTCATCTATCGCCCACGAGTTTCCACCCGAGGACCGCCATGCCCAGCTTGATGCAACAACCCGCAATTGATTCGAAAAACGTCAGCAGCGTCGTCCCTGCCCGTACGCGCCAACCGTCAAATGCACGAAGAAAACAGTCCCCACAAGAACCAGCTGGCTTGACCTTATGTGCCTCGCCGAACCACATGCTTGGTCAGCCAAGCCAGCATCACGACGAGCGGTATGTTCCAGCGGCAAGGCAAAGTGCAGATCTTTGAAGCAAATCCCAAACCTGCTCTAACGCCAACGGGCTTCTTGAACAGAGAACTTGAACATCGGCTACGTTCGTCCCTCACTACGCGATGTCAAATTCTTATTTGTT
>CAWKOT010000011.1:0-1161145 GCA_963851305.1 Pirellulaceae bacterium
CGATTCTATCGCATACCAAACCCGACATGATCAGAACTTGCTCAGTCTTGCCGGCGATTCGATAACCTGGATAACCTGTTCGCTGTCGGGCTTGGTGCGAGGGCTCAATCGGGCGATCGGTTTACTATTGGGATCCAGGACAAACTTTTCAAAATTCCAACTGATTTTGCCGGATCCGGTCGGCTCCGGATCCAGTTGGTAAGGCTTTGTACAGCGGACTCTGTTTTTCGCCCTTGACGTCGATCTTGGAGAACATGTCGAAATCGACACCGTAGTTCTGCTGACAAAACTGTTTGATTTCATTCTCGCTACCCGGTTCCTGGCCGAGAAACTGATTGCAGGGAAAGCCGAGAATCGTGAGGCCTTTGCTCGCATACTTTTCGTGCAATTCCTGCAACTGTTTGTATTGTGGCGTCAAACCACATTTGCTGGCCGTGTTGACGATCAAGACGACTTTGCCTTTGTACTTGTCCGCTAAATTGACTTCCTCCCCGTCGATTGTCTTCATCGAGACGTTCAGTGGCGAAGCGGAGTCCGTTTGAGCTATAAGGTGGGAGTTCGTCATGGCAATCAGCAGGGTCAGGATGGTAAGAAACGTCAGATTTTTCATGGATTCGGGAATTCGTGATTGATTGATGGAAATTTGCAAAGAAAACACGATCCGAAAACGGACCGATTAGGGTTGTTACCGGCAAAGGATAGGGCCGATAACGGCGATTCCAACCCGGTTTGCAGCCTCTTGTAGAACAGATTGGCGACGAATGGGTGAAAATTGCTATCGGTTTTCGTGCAAACCTCGGTGAAAGTTGGGGGGCTGGTAAAAGAGGCAGCGATTGCCGTGTCAAAACGACAAAAATAACAACCGTTTGAGGCTTGGATTGGTGATAAATCTTCGTGGTTTCTTCGGTAGGGCCCAAACGAGGTGTATTTTCGGTATACTGTAGGGCACGTATTTTTCGTTTCAAACAAGACTGGTTTCGACCTGGAGATATTATGAAAAGTTTGCAGAAGTATTTTGTGTTCGGCGTCTTCATGACGGCCGGACTGATTTTCGCCGGTTGCGGCGAAACGGCGACCCATTCCGGTACCGGTTCGTCAGAGAGCACGACGCCCGCCAGCGATACGGAATCCACGGAAAAAGCCGGCAATGCGTCGACCATGATCAGCGAGGATTTTCAACTCGTTTCTCTGAACGTGCCCAACATGACTTGAGGGGATGTGCAAGCTCGGTCCGAGCTGCTCTCGCAAGTGTTGACGGTATTGAAGAAGGCTCTATCGACACCGATACCGGAAAAAGGCGGGTTTCTTTCCAAGCGAAAAAGGGACTTGATCTCGACAAGGCCTTGTCAGACCACTCGGACAATTCCCATCTGAAGGACTGGTCTGTTGCAGACAATTAAGTCTGTGCGCTGAATTGACTTCATGCACTGGTCAGGTCCATGACGGCCAATTTCTGCATCAGTCTCCCCCTTCACGCTGACCGCGTCGTACAGGACAGGGTCGACTTCAAGTCGGCCCTTTTTTTTCTTGCGGCGCTTCACAATCGCGACTCTCAAAGGCTGATAGCTCGCTCGAACCGTAAGCATTTAACGCGTTGCGAATTCGCGTGGCCATCCGTTCCAGGAAGTGATGCTGTCGCCAAGACGACCGAGATTGCCGTTGCGTTGTTGCCACGTCGAGCCGATACGTCTGTACGTCCGGTGGGAGTTCTTTCTAGAATCCCGCCCGCAACGGAACCGCGACAGGAATTAACATGGCGTCAGAACGCAAGGAAAGAAGATCGGAACGCCGACCTGTATGGGTAACTATTGGGCGAGTCATATCCATGGGGTTGGTCGGATTATCGCCGTTCCTGTTTTTTCTGCCAACGATTCTGCTGCGTAGCCCGTTGCGGCAGCAGGCGATTGATTACGTATCGTCCGAGCTGCACGGTTCCGCGACGATGGCACGGATTTCAGGAGGCTGGTTCACGCCGATACAGATCCATGATCTGCAGATCCATGATACGAATGACCATCCGGTCGCATTGATCAGATCCATCCAGTCGTCCCGGTCGCTTGTTGGCCTGCTATTCTCCAGAGACTACGGAACGATCGATGTCCGTGATGCCGTCTTCGACGTTGTTTTGCGGGATGACGGCAGCAATCTGGAAGACGTGTTTGGGGCTTATCTGGAATCGGAGAGTCCGGATGGCGGTATCGCGCCTCGTGTCGAGATCCAGATTTCGGAATCGCAAGTGCAGCTTCGTTCCGCATTCCTGAACGACAAACATGTGTTGCAAGATGTAGCAGGTGTGGTGCGATGTAGTGACTTGGACGAAGTTCCGATCAAGGCAGAGCCCCAGCTGCAAACCGTGGTCGCCGGTCAGAAGACAGGTTCCGTTGCCATGAATTTGTTGTTTGATCCGAATCCGGCCGATTCCGAATCAGTGCGGTTCAAGCTGAATTTGCCGCCAGTAATTTTGGCTTGGGCGTATTTGCGCCGGTGTTGACCCGGCTGGCAGGACCAACCAATTGTGCTGGTTTCCTGTCCGGCGAATTTCGAGTCGACGCGGATCTCGGTCATTCGGAGATCGCGATCGAAATTGATTCGCTGGATGCTCGACAGATTGCTGTAGTATCTCCGCGATGGTTGGGTGACGATCAGCTGTCCATCGTTCATCTCAATGCCGGTGGAAAACTGGAACTCGGCCCACAGATGATCCAGGCTCACGAATTCCTGGCCCGATCGGAATTGGCACACTTGGAGGCCAATGGCCGATTCGACCTTTCCGAATTGATTCAGCTGGCACATGGGAAGCAGATTCCCCATTCCACCTTTCGACTCGATGCCGCCGTCGATCTGCCAAAGATGGCCAGCATGCTGCCGGGTACCATGCGATTACGGGACGACGTAAGGCTGGAAAGCGGCAACCTGCGGATCGTAGCCCATGCCCAGGATGACAGCGGGCAGCCCCGTCTGATTGCAAATGCCGAAGCCACGAACATGAATTTTTCCGTGGGCAATCGTAAAGTCCTCTGGCATCGACCGGTACGATTGGTGAGTGTTGCTACCCGTCAGCAAGGTCGATTGAGATTGGAAGATTTGCAGCTGGAGTGCGAATTTCTCTCCTTGAGTGGACGGGCTGGACTGGACCAGGGTCATTTGCAGATATCGGCCGATCTGGAAAAGGCCACGCGTCAATTGGGAGAGGTTCTGGATCTGGGTGGTTTCCAGTTGGCGGGTCAAGCTGACGGCGATCTGCAATGGAATGTCCCCCCCACCGGTCACACGGCGGATGCAGACAGGTCCAGGCTGCCAATTGCGTTGCAGGGGCGGTTTGACATCCGCGACCCGGCATTGAGCCTTCCGGGGAGACCAGCGTGGAAGCAGGATCGGCTGGCGGTGGTGATGGCGGCTAACGCGTTGGTAGCGCCCGACGTCAGCACGACAGTGGACCAGGCCCGATTCGATCTGCAACTCGGCAACGAATCTGCCGTCGCGACATTAAAGGAGCCCATTGAAAACGTCTTCGACTCACGCAAACTGCAATTTGAATGTCAGGCATCCGGCTCGCTGTCGAACTGGTTGCGTCATGTTCGCAGTCTGGTCGACCTGCCCCAGTTTGTCGCGGACGGAAAACTCAGCAGCCACGGTTTGTTGACCTTGAATCCGCGGACTTGCCGCTTGAACCAGTTGCGCTTGGAAGCCACCGATTTCAGCCTGGATGGCTTTGGGCTGCAGATCCGTGAACCACAGCTCAAAGTCAGAACCAATTTGAAATACGACTATCAGAACCAGTCCTTGCTAGTCACCAAAGGGACATTGAGCACTCCCGCGGTAGCGGCTGAAACTGCCGAATTGACCGTATCGCTTGACCCCCGGCTTCAGATGGATGGCCAGGTTGCCTACCGCGCCGATTTACGGCGGGCATCCAATTGGGTTGGTCTATCGCAGACCAGGGGCGACCTGGTATATACCGGTTCGGCCACGGGCAGTCTGGATTTGTCACCTGATTCCGGAGACCTGGCAGGCGCGTTGCGTTTGAAACTGGACGATCTGGTCGTACTGAAGCCGACGGCAGGACCTGCCCCCACGGGCTTCCAAACGGCATCCAGCCAAGTGGCCTACGGCGAAGTTTGGCGTGAACCGGTCGTGATGGTGTCTTCCCAATGGAAGCTGCGGGAAGATTTCGATGCGATTCAGATTGACGGTTTCAGTTTGCAGTCCAGTGTGGGCAGCCTGCGGGCTCGCGGCACGCTTCAACAGTTGACCGGCGTGATGATTGCCGACCTGTCCGGTCAATCGAAGATCAACTGGGACAACGTGAATCAGACGATCCGGGCCTATTTGGGCGATCTGTGCCAGTTTGAAGGTAGTGACTGGCAACCCTTCACCGTTCAGGGACCGCTGCTGGCCAGATCGGCATCCAGCATGGATCAGGCCTGGGTTCCACTGGCCATTTCGGCTTCGGCTTCGGTCGACTGGAACCGCGCGGCGCTGTTCAAGATGCCCGTCGGCCCCAGTCGAATTGACGTAACGTTGGAGCGAGCCCAGGCCCGGCTTTCGTCCTCTTCAGCCAGTGGTCCGCTGGGCCAGGTGATGCGACTGCAACCGGTGATCGATTTGCACGCGGCCGAACCGGTACTGATCATGGGCCGCGGACGGCTGCTCGATCACTGTCAGATCTCCGCCACGGACAGTCGGTCCTGGATGAAATACATGGCGCCCTTGATGGCGGACGCCACCCGTGCCGAAGGAGCGGTCTCGATCGATCTGGAGGAAATGCAGGTGCCGCTGCTCAACCCGGCGATGCTGACGGCAGCGGGTAGGATCGAGGTTCATCAGTTGACGGTCGGTCCCGGTCCGTTGACCCGTCAACTATCGGGCGTCGTACATCAGTTGCGGGCTCTTTTGGACCCATCGGCATCCGGTCAGAAGCAAGCGATCTGGTTGCAGATCAAGCCGCAAACGGTTCCTATCGTCGTACGACAGGGACGGGTTCAACATCAGGGATTGCAGTGGCAGTTCAACGAGATCACGGTTTACACCCGGGGCAGTGTGGGTTTCGATCAATCGCTCGACTTGACGGCTGAGTTGCCTATTCACGCGGACTGGTTGGGGGACCGGAAGGAATTGTCGCTGCTGGCCGGGAAGAAGATTTCCATCCCCGTATCTGGCACATTGACGCGGCCACGTATTGACCCTCAGATCGTAAACCAATTGACTCGCAAGCTCTTCCAGGAGGCGGCGGTGGGTACCCTCAATGAAAAACTGAACGACGGCGTGGGTCGTATTCGGGAGAAGCTGGGCCGACAAGTGGAGGGCGAACTGAATCGCCTGGATGGCAAGGCCAACCGTGGCATTCAAGACGAAGTCGAAAACCAGCTGCGAAGCGAATTGCGGAAGGGCCTGAGCGACTTGCTGGGCGGCGATGGAGATCTTCCCTGAGGGCTTTCGGTCCTGGCGATTCGAAATCCAGACGCCGATCGCTGGGATTCCCAACCCGGGACAGAAGATTTTTCTTTTTTTCCTGAGTGAATTCAGTTGATTCACATTACGTTGCGGTGCCAACAGCCATAAAATACCGGCTTTTTAGTCCCCAGCCGACTGCGATCAGTGAAATTACATTTTCTCGGCACCACCGGCTATCATCCCAGTGAATCCCGGCAAACCGCTTGCCTGATGATGCCGGAAATCGGCGTGATATTTGATGCGGGAACCGGGATTTTTCGGGCCCGTGATCTGGTCGATACCACCGAACTGAACATCTATCTGTCACATACTCATCTGGATCATGTGGTTGGATTGACGTTTCTGTTCGATATCGTGCTGGACAAGTCGGTCAAGGTGAAGGTGCATCTGGAGGAGAGCAAGGTGGCCGCCGTGAACGAACATCTGCTCCATCCGGATCTTTTTCCGGCGCGACCGGATTTCGAGCTGTTGCCATTCCGCGGTTCGCATTCGCGGTTGCCCGACGGTGCGAAGCTGACCTTGATTCCACTTGAGCACCCCGGCGGCAGTGTCGGCTTTCGAGTTGACTGGCCGGACCGAAGCTTCGCCTACATTACGGATACGGTGGCCCGGGACGACGCGGACTATGTGGAGGTCATCGCGGGCGTCGATACGCTGGTCCATGAATGCTATTTTCCCGACGGTTGGGAAGACAAAGGTGCCTTGACTGGTCATAGCTGTTTGACTCCCGTGGTTCGAGTTGCAAAAAAAACAGCTGCCAAAAACGTCTACCTGGTTCACCTGAACCCTCTCGATGAATCCGGCGTGCAGGATGAATTGCGAGCCATGCAGGATTTGCTGCCCAACATCCATATCGCTCACGATCATCAAGTCATCGATATCTGAACAAGCCACAACCGGCGGGCTTAGTTGACTAGTGCATTTTCAAAATTGTTTTGCACGACAATACAAGCTCGCAGCGAAAGCACGTGCATCCCTCGCGTGGTTCGGTCGGTAGGCCGTTGCTATTGCATCGGGCTGGTGCCATGGACATGAATTCTGAAAACGCTCTATCGGAGTAGCGATTGCAGCGGACCACGTTATTCGGGTGGTTGCGAAACTCTTCAATTTGCGGCGAGCTGGCAAACTTTGCCGGTTGGGAAGCTCCAGGCTGGCCAGGGCAGCGCTCTCGAGATTATTTGTTGAATCGACGGAAACAAAAGCCTTGCAAATGCCTCGTCAGCTGGTGCATTGGACGCAATATCCTTGAGCCGAAAAGTTTAGCCAACGGGAACAGCTGGACCGGTTGGAAAAACTGGAGATGCCGGTACAAACGGCATCACAGAGTGTGAGTGCATCTTGGTTCCGGGAATACCCGATATTGCTGGTAGTCCTCCGAGAGTTGAAACGACACGCCATGTGGTTTCAACTGTTTCAACAGCCAACGGATTGCCGTTGATTACGTCGAATCAAACCTCACCCACTGCGTCAGCAGGCGGATACGAGTCGGACCGATACACCGGTAAAGAACCCGAAGTTCGACCAACGGCAACCACGGTTGATTTGCGAATGCTGAAGGATCAGTTGACTGGCAAGTCCGGGCAAGATTCTCAGCAGTCTTCCACGGCCGCGTCTACCAATCCGTTGCCAGCGGATCCGCAGCGTGCTCTTCAGCCGGCCGCCTCAATATCGCAATGTGAACTTCATGACTTGATGGATCAACATATCGCCGATTTCGTCGATTCCCTTGGCGAGCTGCATTAGAGTGGGTCGCACGGACGTGTAGCGTGGGTTGCACTCATTTTCCCGATCGATGGGAACCAGAAGATGCCACACCCAGACGTTACGCTCGATCAAACGCTACGCCCTATCGTTCCTCGGGATGTCGAGGCTCCTGCCGAGACAAACACGCCTTCATCGGAGTTATCCGTCGGAGCGACGTACCACGACGCAACTGGCTTGGCCTTGTGGTGTGGTGTTCAGGTTGACGAACGTATCCCCGGCGCGGGTCTGATCGTCCGTCACGACACGGATCGGGCATTCCGGATCAGGGGTCTGGTAATTGAGTGTCTGGAACAGGTGGTTTTCATTGATTGCCAGAACACTGGCCACCAGCTCGACCAAACCACTACCGGCGCCCAGGTTGCCCATGCTACTCTTCATGGCCACCACGGGTACGCGATCGCCCAGAACGTGGTTGATCGCCTGGGCTTCATCCCGATCGCAACGAATGCTTCCCAGGCCATGGGCGTTAACGTGGTGGACATCGCTGGCGTCCAGTTGTGCCGATTCCAGGCCACTGGCCAATACATTCTTGAAGGCCTTTTCGTAGTCAGCCACAAATTGGCGGGTGACGACGGTAGAGGACCCGTAGCCGATCACTTCGCCCAGGATCTGGGCACCGCGGTTCCTCGCCATCTCAAGGTCCTCCAGCACAATCGCACCAGCGCCTTCACCCATCACCATGCCGGATCGCGACGCGTCAAACGGGCGGCTGGCTTTGGTGGGAGCCAGAGGATCTCCATTCACTTCGCAGCTGGCCAATTGCTCCTGCAGAGCCACGTGAACGGTTCGCAGAGGGTGGATTCGAGATCCGGTTGAACCCACCACCATCACGTCCGCGATACCTCGTCTCAGAATGGTGGTCGCTTCCGCGATGGCCAGATTGGCGGAAGCTTCCCGAACGGTCAAGGTGTTGCTGGGGCCACGAAAATCGTTATAGATTGCCACGTGGCTGGCCGGCATGTTGGGTAGATACTTCAACAGCCATAAAGGCTCCACTTCGTGTAAACCGTCGGCACCCAGGAACTGAAATCGAATTTCCGGTTCGTTGAGCAATTGTGAATACCGGAACTGAACTCACTTGGCTGAGTAATGATGTAGTCGGTACCGAACAGCGTCCCGATTCTTGCCGGATCGCAGGGATGCGGATGCAGGCCAGCCTGGGCGATCGCGAATTGGGCGGCGGCGACCCCCATTTCGATTTCGCGGCACATCAGCTTCAGACCCTTCTTGATCGTCCGTTTCAGCGATTTTTCCAGGTCGCCGAAATCCTCGATGCGGCCCGCAAAGTCGCGTGCCTCACCCCCAATGCCGGAGGGCAGATGATTTGGAGGGATCCGCTGAAGAACATCAACTCCGCTGCGTCCTGCCAACAGCGATTGCCAAAGTTCGTCGATGGTGTTGCCCAACGGACTGACGATGCCCAATCCGGTAATGGCGACGCGGCGGTTGTTCTGGGTCATCGATTAACCTGATCTGATTTTTCAATGGTTGGGAAGGGTATTTCAAAGTGTCGAACGGACCATCGAAGCCTGTATTCTACGATCGTGTGCGACAGCGTGAAGGCGGGCTGCTTGCCAGGGACCCCGACCGAAAGGCATTTTCCTGACGTGAATCGTAAAAACGGGGCCCAGCCGTCGTTGTAATCCGACATCGGATACGAGAATGGACAACAGGGTTCAGCGTCGCTCACTGACCGGTACCGTCCTCAGATCGACCGTGTTGGTGGGCACATTGTTGGCCAGCTGAGGCCCACGATAATCGACAAACAACAGGGCGTCAGCCCGCGTCCGGTTCAGGCTGAAGGCATCTGGCAGGTTAAACGGCAGATTGATCGGCATGCTGCTCTGTGCTTCGGGGATGGCCACCACGCCACAGCTAAGTAACAGTACCTGATCGTTGGGCCAGCGAAATCTTTCCTTCATCCTCCAGCTGACGAGCTGCGGAATCTGCAGTCCAATCCGATTGGAGCTGCCGCCCCGAGAGGCGGGTACCTCCACATTGACGGTGTTGAATTTCTCGACCTGGTCGACACGGCATTCAATGGCGGCCTCGATGGTATTTCCGTCCAGTGAACTCAGACTGCTGATCTGTAGCGTGTAGCCTTCCTCAATCTTGGTGATCAATGGCTGGTAGGCCGGAGCCTGGTTGGGAACCCAGCGAAAATTTCGAATGAATTGCACCGGCTTGGTTTTCTGCAGCACGACCGTCTGTCCGTCATTATGCGAGATCTTGCCGGTCCCATGATCGCGAAAGTCGCTCCGACGCGCCAGTGACGATCGCAGCAGTGCCGCATTCTCCTTTGATACCATCCATGCCTCGACGCCCGGTGTCTGGACTTCGATCGGCTGCAGTACCGCGTAGGCGGTGCTACGCCAGTTTGGTTTGCCGATGGTGATCAGACTGATCTCTACGTCCTGCATCTGGCCTCGGGTGTTGACGAAGCGATCGACAATCCGGTGGACCGCCTGTTGGATTTCGGGCGTATGGTAAACTGTCAGTTGATTGCGGTCGGCGCTGAGAATGCCCAGTGGTTGATTGAACCACATTTCCGTCCCCGTCTCCTTCAGGATCCAGTCCAGGATCGCCTGTTGTGGATCGTTGATGCCCGTGATTCGCGATGTGTAGGGGGTGATGTCGTACTCCCGCCAGACCTGTCCTGCGTCGTTGGGCAATTTGGTCATCGACTTGGTCACGCGAGTTATGCTGGGAGTCCCGTTGGCCTGGCTGCCCTGGCCCGCGGCCGTGGTTGAACCATTGGAGCTGCCGGCCGGCGGATTGGCCGGGTTGGGATTGGACGTTGTCATGCCGCGCGTGGGTGCCCCGGTGGCGGCGAAGCCGGCCTGAGATCCCGGAGCCCCTGCACCATTGCCGGGTACCGCGGCCGGTGGATTGGTTGGCGTAGCGGTTGCATTGGGTAACGGCTGACTACCACCTGGATTCTGTTGGATCGGGCTCGTCGGAAGCGTCGATGGAGGTTGAGGTTGACCGGCCGGTGGGCCGAATGAAGGTGGGAAGGGCGAAGGATTCTGTGTGGCGGGATTTTGCTGACTGGGCACCACGGACGGCGGCTGATTCGAACCTGGTGCTGGACTGAATTGTCCTGTTTGAGCCGGGCATTTGCTGGACGACAAACCGGTCAGGACAACCGCCACGAACAGTTGCACGAGCATCGAACGCATTGGTCGTTGGAATCCAGAACCTGTTGTGATGGACCGCATGTTCATCTCCGCCGGGAGGCTGGTTGGAATGAGGCTGCCGTACGGGAAACGCGCGGCAGTCACGAGCAAGACGCTGTCTTGAAACCAAAAAGGCTCGGGAGTATAGAAAAAGGAGCTGCTTGCCAGCAATATGAATTCCAACCGCAAAAAAGCGTATTTCCGGACGCCCGTCGCTTCAGGCAGCGGGAATGACCGGCTCGCGACCAACTACGAAACAGTTTGGCGAGCCGAAACGACTGGCGTTCGAAACGCATCGGCATCTCGCGACAATGCGATCAATCGGGCAAAATAGACTGGTAGCAGCGATGATTGGCCCTCGTAGCTCAGCTCGATAGAGCATTTGACTTCTAATCAGTAGGTCGCAGAAATGGGAAGAATGAAAAGGAAAATTTGAAATCGACGTAAGCCCCGATAGCTCAGCTGGATAGAGCAATTGACTTCTAATCAATAGGTCGCAGGTTCGAATCCTGCTCGGGGTGCTTTTGATGTCAACCACCCTGGTTCCGCTACTTTTGGCCCAGGGAACTTCGATTGCCGTAATTCAAGGGAGTTCACGAAGCAGCTTTTGCAGTAAGTCGGAAACACCCAATTCGGCCGCATGGCGTTCAAGGTATTCCTGGTCGGCTGTATTGCCTAGAATCTTGATGACGCGAGCGACATCATCCCACTGGCGTTCAGAAACTTCATTGCCCAACCGATACCATTCGAGTTTGCTGAGAATCGTATCTTCAGGCGACGCGATGGGGACTTCAAAGTCGCTTTGCAAGTCAACCTTCCCGGGAGCGGCACGATTCATTGAAGATTTATCAAAGTTGCGATTCTTAAGGATGAAAATGTCAACTTTGAAAGTTGATGCCAGGTGAATGACATTGAAGCACGACGAGCGGTTTATCGCGTCTTTGATCGCGGGTTGACTCACATAGTATTTTTCTTTGCCAAGCCGACTGATAAAGGGCTCGATATTCTCTAACCTTAGGTCTGCCACCAAATCAACGTCCATCGTCGATCTCGCAGCCCCGTGAAACGAACTTGCAACTGAGCCACCAACATAGAACCCAATGTCTAACGTCTGTAGAATTCTTGCGATTGGCTCCAAAGCTTCTATCAGTCCTTGATCAGAACTCATCTGTTTTCCGCCAGGAAGTTTCGAACGTTGTCTGCCAATTCCCGTCCGTAGTTGATTTCGATGAAAAGCAGATTGACTTCTTGCACAGAAATTCCAGGGTTCGCCCGATGAATTGCATCCTTGCATTGCTGAGCGACACGGTTGCTTGCTGCGACAGCTCCGGCCAGTCGGTTTGATGGATCTTGATTCCGAATCAACTGTGTTAACTCAGCATCGGCTTCAGGTCGGGTATCGCAATTTTGATTTGGAATAGTCATGGCTCGAATATAGCGTATTTACGGGTTCTCAAGCCGATATTTGCCTCGTGATTTTCTCAGACGGCTAAGCTTTAGCGGAAGTGAAAAAGTAGCGTTGGGAGTCGGCTCGGGGTGCTGTTACCTGAAATGTTACCTAATCCAAAACGGGTGCGATCCAAGCGATTGCCCCCGGTTTTTTTGGGTAGCTCCCTTATTAAGACGGACCATGGGTCACTGCAGGAGAAGGTAAGATGGCTTTGGTCAACTGCCTGAGGACTCGATCATGCCCGGGGAACCGTCTTGCCCTTGCCCAACTTAACGTCGACCTGACGAAGCTTGGCGATGATCTGGTCGATCGTATGTTGTTTCTGTTTCTTGAGAGACTCCTTCCGGGCCGCGCCCGGCGCAATTCTCTCACTTTTCATGGACCAATTCTTGGGGATTTGACCATCTGCGATTCCCGATGCTGCTGGCATTCCTATCGCGAACGGATGACGGCGTAATTCACTGGCGATCGATCGGTTGAATTTCTGCGTTTGGCAAACCGTGAATACCTGCTTCGCGAGCCGCCTCAATGAATCGGTCTACTCTGTCGACAAACTCAGAAAGCTGCGGTTGGACCTCAATGTACATCTCTTTCGCCATCTCAAAGGATTCCCTTTGGGTTTTCGTCGGCGAGTTAAGCGACCTGATTGCGCCATTAGCATTTCGAAGCCTTTGTCGGATCGTTGGCGAAGTCGGCGACCCAACCCTTTCCTTGAACAAATTGTTTCCTGTCAAACGTCCATTCAACTTGTACCATTCAACAAACAGTTCACGATGTTGTTTGACCAATTCGTAGTGAGGTTCGTCCGCGCCCTGTATCGCAGACTCTACTTGTTCAAGATCTTTTTTCGCAGAACTAAACCGACTTGTCGCATCTGTCAGCGTGTCCTCGAATTCCCCCAGCTCCTTGAAATACTTTAGCACTTCATTGCGGTCGGCGACTTCCAGGGTTGGCTCGATACACCTGACAACCGTAAACTCCATCGCCTCACTCAAGTTTGTGACCTCGCCCGAGTGAACTTTGTCCACGGAAACAGAATACTGCCCGGGAGAAACTTGAGCGTTCTCAAGATTTCTCAGGTTCCAGGTTACGCGCTGCATGCCTTTTGACACGCCGGTCTCTACTTCTTGAATCAGGTTTCCGCTTGAATCCCGAATGGAGAAAACGAGTTGCGACGCGCTGTCCAGCGATTCGTCTTCTAATTCTTGAACGGTTGGAAAGGGAACGGGCTCCCCCGCTTTTGCCGCGGCACTTTCAGCCGCTTTCCTCTTTGCTGCCGCGTCCTTGTACTCCATGTTGCTGAAATAAGTGAAAACGGCGCCGTAGGGTGGATTGTCTGCAATGTAAAAGCCATTCCCTTGTGAACCACGTGGTCCGCCAAGGAAATCGGCTTGTGGGAACTGTTTTACTTCCCGGATCGCGAACAGGTGAAAGTCTTTTTCTTCAAAGAGCTCTGCAGTCGCTTCCCGTAGCGGAGAATAGTCATCCAATACATAGAAACCTCGACCAAACGTAGCGCCTACCAAATCGCTTTCGCGGCGCTGAATTTCCAAGTCGCGAAAAGAGATCGTTGGCAATCCAATTGAAAATTTGAACCACTTGTCTCCACCATTCAACGTGGCAAAAACACCGAATTCTGTGCCCAGGAACAACAAGCCCGGCTTTTCATGATCCTGAATAATTCGCCAGCAAAGATGGTTTTCCGGAAGCCCTTTCACAATGTGCTCCCACGTCTCGCCGCGATCCGTACTCCTCAAGACGTAAGGCTTGTAGTCGCCATACTTGTGGTTGTCACAGCAAACAAAGACCGTGTCAACATCGTGACGGCAGGCTTTAATGTCGTTTACAAATGCCATCTCCGGCAATCCGGATATCAGATCGATCTTTCTCCAGGTCTTGCCGCCGTCTTCGGTGACTTGAATCAAGCCATCGTCTGTTCCGACGTAAATGAGTTCTTCATCCAGGGGCGATTCGCCAATCGAAGTGATGTTGTTGTACGCACTCATGGCGTACAAGTCCCAGGAATCATCAATGCCCCAGAACCTGCCCATGATTTCCAATTGCAGTCGATTCTGGTTGCGCGAAAGATCGGGGCTAATCGCGGTCCAGCTATCGCCGCGATCCTCGCTTCGATGTAGCATCCTGGAGCCGAAGTAAAGTCGTTTATGATCGTGAAAGCTGATTTCAATGGGTGAGTCCCAATTGAATCGCAAATCCGTTTCACCCCGGGCAGGCTGCGGGCGAATATCCACTGTTTCGCCCGTACGACGATCGTATCGCCGAAGGTAACCCTGCTGGCTTTCCCCGTATATGATATTGGGATCGGTTGGGTCAATCGCGCAGTCGTGACCGTCGCCACCAATCACCACCCGCCAGTCGCGATTGGTTATTCCCTGCCGTCGATTCGTCGCCGCAGGACCATATTGCGTATTGTTGTCCTGAGTTCCACCTACAACGTTGTAAAACGGGTAGTCGTTATCGAGCGAAAGTTTGTAGAACTGGGTCAATGGCAGATTGGAAACGAACCGATAGGTCTCCCCGCGATCATGGGAAACATAAACGCCGCCATCGCAACCAACAACAATCGTGTTTGGATCCGTTGGGTGAAAGGCCAGCGCGTGGTTATCGGAATGCTTCGTCCGGTTGCCGATGCCCTCAAAGTTTTTTCCGCCATCATCGCTTCTTCCCATCACAACGTTGGCGTGATAGATTGAGTCAAAACGATGTGGGTCGCACCAGATTTCCTGGTAGTAATGTGGACCTGTTCCACCTCCGACATAGTCACTCATCTTTTTGAAGTTGACTCCGCCGTCTGCGCTGCGGAAGAATCCGCCCTTGCGTTGGGGAAGTTCAACAGTCGCGTAAACAATATCGGAGTTTTGCGGCGAAATTGCCAATGAAATCTTGCCCTTGTCCCCACCGGGAAGGCCGTTGACTTCGTTCCATGTCTCGCCACCATCCGTCGAGCGATGGACTCCTGATTCAGAACCGCCAGCCATTAACGCCCAAACGGTTCGGTGCTTTTGATAAGTCGCTGCGAATATGATCTCGGGATTGTCGGGGTTGATCACGATATCGGTTACGCCGGAGAATTCACCCCTGGAAAGAACATTGTTCCAGGTCGCTCCCCCATCCGTTGACTTGTAAAGCCCGCGCTCGCCACCCGTGCTCCACATCGGGCCTTGGGAAGCAACAAAGATCGTTTGCGAATCTTCAGGGTGGATCACAATCTTTGAGATGTGCTCACTTTTCTTTAGGCCCATATTCTTGAAAGACTTGCCAGCATTGGAGCTGAAGTAAACTCCGTCACCGAAACCAGCGTGTCTTCCGGCAACGTTTTCTCCAGTACCTACCCAGATGTGATTGTTGTTGTTCGGATCAATGGTCACGCAACCAATGGAATAGGAAGCGTACTTGTCAAAGATGGGATCCCATGTTGTCCCCGCGTTTTTCGATTTCCACACTCCACCCGATCCTGCCGCGATGTACCAGACATTGGGATTCTTTGAATCGATTGCGATGTCTGCGATGCGACCCGACATCAACGCCGGCCCAATCGAACGAAACTTCAGAGCACCAAGATTCGCCGGATCAATGTCACCTGTTCCCTTGTCGTCTTTTGTGTCATCGATTTGCTCAGTCGACTTTTCAACATCTTCCTGGAAAGTGCCCAGGAAGTGAGCGCAGGATAAGTTGTGGAGTCCCATAGAAAACGTCAAGAAGAAGGCGAAGACTAGCGCTTTCATAAGTCTAATCCGGAGTGTGTCGAGAATGTTGTTCGGTTCAGGTGTTGTAATCATTTTGATCGCAAGAGTGCCCTAAGTCTATCAACTGTGACAAAGAAGATGCCAAATGAATGATATTGAAGCACGACGAGCGATTTACTGCGTCTTCAACCGCGGCTTGGCTCACATAGTATTCTTCTTTGCCGAGCCGAAAGAGCTGGATAAAGCTGAATACGATCGTTGCTGGGCTGGTGAGTCGACTCCAGCAGAAAACTCGCCTGTGTTCGAGCCCAAGGCTGGCGGCTAACTCCGTCCGCTCTCATCTATTCGTGGCTCGAATGACGTCACGCAAGTAAACGCGTGTCCAAGCGCACTTCACATCGTCATTAAGCTTCAAGGCTTTTGGCAGCGCGGTCGGATTTTTTCCGCGCTTCGCGAAGGCGCGTGCGGCCTGAGTCAGAACCAAGTGCACTCACGACTGAGAGTCTAACGGCAATCACTTTTCGTGTCGCAGATATCGATCGGATCCCGGTCCGAAACCGCAAAAGACATGATGCGAAAGACAGACGATTGCCTATCCGTTGCTTCCGTCGCGTTGACTTATTTCCAACAAGGCGTTAGCTTCGACGGACAGAATGGGTTGTCGCTATCGTTCGAGTCCTGGCGAAGTGGCGACCCGGAAAACGATCGACCACGCGAGTCATACCAATCACCGACCAGACCAATGTCGCCGAATCGGCCTCATTTCAACGCCCGATTCAACGCGCGTTGACCATGTTCAGTCTGGTCTGTGCCGGAGAAGCGATTTTTGGCCTTCCCTTTCACGTCAGCCGTTATTTCCGGCCGACGTACGTGGAAGTATTCGACATCACTCAGACCCAGCTTGGCATACTCGGCTCGATTTACGGAATCGTTGCGATGTTTGCCTACCTGTTGGGGGGCGGGCTCGCCGACCGATTCTCACCCAGGGGATTGCTTGTCTTCTCACTCTTGATAACTGGCCTAAGCGGCCTCTACCTGGCGACGATTCCGTCGTTCACGGCCCTGTGCCTTTTGTTTGCGTTCTGGGGAGTCTCGACCATTTTGCCGTTTTGGTCGGCACTCATCCGGGCGACTCGCGAGTGGGGTGGACACCAGCAACAGGGAGTTGCTTTTGGCCTGTTGGACGGTGGACGTGGTCTGCTTGCCGCTTTGTTGGCCATGCTGGCCCTGTTACTGTTTGCCCAACTGCTTCCCGATGGTGGCGTGTCCGCAACGACAGAGCAAAAGACAACGGCTCTCAGAAGCACCATTCTTATTTACACCACCGCCTGTTTCGTTGCTGCCGCTCTTGTGTGGCTGTCGATCCCGGCAGCCGTCCCGGGCAAACAGGTAAGTGGTTCACCATCCCATTGGTCCGGTTACCTTGTCGACGTTATGAAAATGCCGGCTGTTTGGCTGCAGGCGATCGTCATTATCGCAGCTTACTGCACATTCAAGGGCATCGACTACTACTCACAATATGCCAGTGATGTCTGGGCGTGGTCTGATGTAAGGTCAGCCGGATTGAGTGCGTTCAGCAGTTGGATGCGGCCCATCGCCGCGATCGGAGCGGGCATACTCGCGGACCGTTTTAGTTCCTCTCGTGTAGTGATTGGCTGTTTTGTCGTAACCGGAACAGCTTACATTTCATTTATCTTGACAACACCTGCGGAATTCACCATCTGGCTGCTATGGACCAATGTAATGATCAGTTGCCTGGGGCTGTTCGCTCTCCGCGGAATTTATTTCGCCTTGCTCGAAGAGTCGCGGATACCGCAGCATATGACCGGTGCCGCGGTTGGTGCCGTCTCGTTCATTGGTTACACACCAGAGATCTTCATGCCATTGTTGGGTGGCTGGCTGATCGATCGTTGGGCGGGTGAAGTGACCGGATTCAACGTGTTGTTCTCGTTTTTGGGCTTCATGTCCATCGTGGGAATACTCGCCACCATGGCGCTTCGTCGGCTGCATCGGTAAGTACGGCGGCCCGCAAGCTCACCGCATTTAAAACGACAAACGTTCGTTGATGGGTCTGGTGATTTGGCCAAAGCACCCATAGATTGAAGGATTCAAGAAATTACCTTTTGCAGATAAAGCCAGGATCCGTGATGCCAGCAGACGACAAACCATCCCCTCAGTACCTTTCCGACGAGCATGCCAGGTCGACGGAAATTGAACTGGAATGGGATCAAGACAACCAGCAATGGTGGGATTGGTACATGTCGCTGGCCGAGAATGATCCCGATGAGCGCGACGAATCACTGATCCAGCTGCCGGAGCCAAAGTCCTACCCGGCGCCGGAGCCGACTATTTTAAGCGACGAACTCAGCCAGCCTTTCCAACTCTTGCCGACTCAGGTCGAGTTTTTCCGTCGTAACGGGTACATAAAACTCGAAAACGTACTCTCGCCGGGCGGTCTGTCACTGCTCCGCCGTGAACTAACCGAAATTTTTGAGCAACACCACGAGCAGCTTGGCCATCAATTTGGCAGCCTGGAAATGATGTGGGAACACAATCAGGTTGTGAAGAAATTCGTCTTCAGTCCTCGCTTGGCGAGGCTGGCCGCCGAGTTGCTCGGTGTCACAGCGGTTCGACTGTATCATGACAACGGGATGGCCAAACAACCTGGTTGTGGACGAACTCCGTGGCACTACGACGGCCATCATTTCCCGATTGCCACCCAAAATGTCTGCACAGTCTGGATCCCATTGCAGGAAATTCCCGCCGACATGGGGCCTCTGGGGTTTGCCAAGGGCATGGACGTTGTCGAACTCGTCAAGGATATCCCATTCAATAAGTTCGACACCAGCTACGATCGAAAGGTCAACGATCGGCTTCGGGAACATAACATCGAGGTTGATTTGTCGCCGTTTGATCTGGGCGAGGTCAGCTTCCATCACAATTTCAATTTTCACACCGCCGGCCCGAATCGGACGACCACATCTCGAATGGTGTTGGCCACGACTTATTTTGAGGATGGCGCCCGCGTGATTGATGCACCGCACATGGTCAATGGCGATTGGCGTCGCTTTATGCCGGGCGTCGAACCTGGGGAAGTCATCAACACGCCGCTGAACCCCGTTCTATTTTCCAAATAGGTAACCAGGCGACTTCCTTGGCTCGCAGTAACATTGGTGGATTTGATGAAGAGTGACCCGCAGACCGAAACTTTTAATCGAAGTTGCCGCCATTGGAGTGAAGGCGGGCGCGCGGGGATGGAGGCGTTCTATCGACTTGCCACTTACGATTACCAACTGCTCGCCGAAGAACTTAATTGGCCACTTGTGTTTCAAGATCTGGCCCAGGGACGCGCGGCCGCGATCCGCCTGCTCGACGTTGCCTGCGGGAGCGGCCAATTCCCGGCCGCCCTGTTGAAGAGCAACGGGCCTCAGATGAGCCAAAATCTTTCCATCAAATACTCGCTACTGGACCCATCCGACTTTTCCATCCGTACGGCTCGCCAGCGGCTGGTCGGTCCATTTGAACCGTCCAGAGAATACTGCTGCACGATCCAGCAATTCGAACCCACCCCATTTCACCACAGAGTGGTGTGGGCCACTCATGCCCTGTACTGTGTTCCAAAGTCTGAACTTGAGGTGGCGATCGGCAAGATGTTGGCGGCGCTGGAGACGACTGGTCTCGGCTTCATCGCCCACGCAAGCCAGCAGTCGCACTACATCAGATTTCACGATCTGTACTTGCAGAGTCTGGGCCCCGAACCAGCGCAGCCGTTTAGCACGGGAGAACAAGTCATCGAAGTACTCAAGGCGAATGCTGATATCGCAACGCCCCAGTGCTGGTCCATTGACTATGAAGGCACGCTCGATCTGGAAGATCGTGACACGGCGGAACGCTACCTGCAGCGGTGCCTATTTGACGACGCCATTTCTCTGGATGAAATGCTGGCAGATCGGCTGTTGGGTGACTACCTCCGCGGCTGTATCGACGACAGCAGCGGAACCTGGCGGTTCCCGCAAAAGGTCTGGCTGATCTTCTTTGGTGACTTCGCCAAGTCAATCGGTGATTACCAACGTCAATAGTCAGAATCGTGCATCGATTTTCATTGCGGCAGGAGTTTTTGAGAGAGGCCCCTGGCTTTCGTTTCAGATCAGTCGATGGCGTGGCAATCAAGTGTGTCGATTCATGCAAAATCTCGATTAGCGTTTCAGACCTGGGCATTTTCGCTCCCGGGCCTTTCACGGAAACGTCGAGCTATTTCCACCGCGGTCACGGATGGGACCACGTTTTGGCTGTTCCAGGCAATCACCCCGCTGCCGCCGGGCGGGCAATCACAAAGGCATCCGCAGGATGGGCAACCAGCAGGTTGCCATTACTTGGCCGGCTGATGCAGCGAAGATAGCTCAGGCAGCGTTGTAGAATACTGTCATCGAGCTGTTGGGACGCACTCTGTGTGATAAAATCGAGCAGCATTTCTCCATGCGGACAATCGGCCTCGAAGCAACGCGCAACGTCGATCTCGCCATCAATGCGGTGTCTTGAGTATGCCAGGCGGCGACTTGACAAATGGGCTGCAAGGCAATCGCTAAACCAGATTCCGTTTTCCTCATGATGCATCCAAAAGCACTTCGACAACTGATTTAGTTCCGCCTCCGGGGCTTGGATGACGGCAACTTTGCCGCCCGGTGCGAGCAAACTCAACAAGACCTCAAGCGTGTGGGCAGGGTCTTTAAAGTAATATAGTGAATGGACGACATGGATGATGTGATAGCGATCGCTAGATGTGAGCGATTCGACATCCTGCTCCAGGAGTTTGAGTTGGACTTTGGCAAGTTCTTGGTTCTCGAACTCATCCTGAAACCGTTTACAAGCGATTGGATTAGGATCGATGCCCGTGTATTCGATACGTGTTGAATCGGTAGCGAGCGAATGGATCAGCGGAATGTCAAGAATCCCGCTCCCACAGCCGACGCTGAGGATCCTGAGCGGATTCGGGTGCGTATCATGTGATCGAACCAAATCTTCCAGCCACCGCAGAATGAGTTGCTGCTGGTTGCTGGATTGCTCAAACAGCTCGTGAGTCTCGTCGAATCTTTTGTTCGATAGTCTGTGAGGGTGGCAACCACGCTCCAACGCCGCATTTAAGTCGCGCAGAACGGCGACACGAGATTCCACTGATTCCATATTCTGAAGTTCGCTTTCCAAGCCGCGGCGATCGTGGGCAGTCCGAGGGTCCATCATCCGAAGTCCCTTTGAATCGTCGTTCGTTCGACCAGGTTTCTTGGTTTCCGGCTGATGAGACCGATTTAAATTCCCGCACGAGACGGAGCCCTAAACAGGTCAGTCAATCGAGCAGTGTCGATGGAATCGTCAAGAATGTCAAATGACAGCGTCAGCTGGCTTGTTTCTGATTGATCCCAAACGCGTCACGGTAACCGGGCAATCAAGCTGGGCCCGGAGCGTTTTCCGATTGGGGCACTTCAGACTTGGCAAGTCGATGAAATGGCTACCGGATTCGTTTTTCAGTCGGCATTAGATCCTGAAGGAAGCGTAGGCCGAGACTCATTCAGGTGTGAATCTCACCACATTCCCCCAAGATTCACCAAGAAAACTTCATGATTCAATTCGCCCATTTTGCATGCGTCCGTTGCGATAACGGTACCGGAGGAATCGAATCACCAGGGTGCATGCCTCAGTCCAGGGTGCTTGAGTTGCAACCCGGACTGTCATAGAACCGAAAACAGAATTCAGTCTACTTTCGGATCCGAAGACTCAAGACCCAAACAAGAAATTATTGATGCCGACGGCAGGGGGCACCGACGCACCAGCAATCGTCACCGTGACCCAAGCCAAAAAAATTTCAAGGTCCGGGAAATGGCCGCCAAGCTGGTTATTTTGTCAAACGGACCATCAACGATGACCATTGTGAATACTAATCCGAGAGAGTCATCCTTTTCGCCAAAACCAAGTTTCGTGATCCTTGGTGTTTGGCATCCAGTACTCGATGGTAGTTTACGAAAGGAATAGTTAACCTGACGCGCGTCGACGTTGGCCCGCAAACAGGCCGGTAATGAAAAGGGATTTTATCCACAGCGGTTTCTGCAACAAATTGAATATTGGCTGTAAGTTAAGCCACAGGAATCGCTCCCCAATCGCGTGCCCGGGCGGTCGTGCCGTGCCAAATGGTAAGTGGCACAAGGCGGGACTGGCTGATTTACGACCTGCCGAACGTTCCGCGTCGGAAGCGTCATGATCGAGTTCCTGAAGCAGAACTTCCGCTGGATCGCCGGAGGCTTCCTGCTGACGTATTTTTCCAGTTTCGGGCAGACTTTCTTCGTGTCGGCATCGATTGCCGAATGGCAGGCCGCATTTGACCTGAGCCATGGCGAGATCGGCAGGCTGTACATGTTCGCGACGCTTGGTAGTGCGTTGTGCTTGCCGTTCCTCGGCCGTATCGTCGACGTTCTGCCGGAGCACACGACCATTCTGTTCGTCGTGCCGGTGCTGGCCGCGGCCACATTGCTGGCGGCCTACGCGCCGTCCGTCATTTTGCTGTTGCTGGCTATTTTCCTGCTACGCCTATTCGGCCAGGGAATGATGACCCACATCGCTTTGACGGCGACTGGCCGTTGGTTTTCGGCGGAGCGCGGCCGGGCGGTGTCGCTCGTCGTGCTCGGTCACCAGGGCGGTGAGGCAACCTTGCCGTTGTGGTTTGCTACCATTTCGATAGCGTTCGGCTACCAGGCCGGATGGGTTGCAGGTGCTACGTTACTTATGATCGTGGGGTTGCCTTTCGGATACTGGTCTTTCCGCGTGCCGCGTCAGCAGGACTGCCACAAGGCCAGCAACGCCAGCAAGGTGGCGAGCCGTTCCGCCGTTCGCAGTTGGACGCGCAAAGAGGTGTTGACCGATTCTGTTTTCTGGATGCTGTTAACGGGCGTACTCGCACCGCCATTCATCGGCACGACAATCTTTTACCACCAGGACTACATGACGACGTTAAACGGCTGGCCGGCAGGATTTTATGCGAAGTCACTGACCGTCATGGCGTTCACCACTGTCGTATTTGCGCTCATCTGCGGTGCGTTGATCGATCGCTTTAGGGCGAGCACCATCTTGCCGTTCTTCCTCGTACCGTTGGCAGCGACCTGCTTTGTCTTTGGTGCGGGCGGTCCGCCTTGGATGCTGCTGATTGGCATGGTTTTGCTCGGCGTCAGCTACGGTTTCTCGTCCACCCTGCTCGGGGCGTTGTGGCCTGAGGTCTACGGCGCAGCACATCTCGGATCCATTCGCGCTGTCATCGTGTCGGCTATGGTTTTCGCGACGGCTGCCGGCCCCGGCTTGACAGGCACTCTGATCGATCGGGGAATTTCGCTGACGACGCAAATGAGTTGGCTTGGCGTTTATTGCGTGCTCGCCGCGATTGCCATGGTGCTCGCGTCGATACAGCTGAATCGACGCATTGGCACGGAGCTGGAGATTACCTGATCAACCCGACATCAGAGGGGTGGCGTCACCATCCCTGTCTGTCCATCCCTGTCACAAAGCCGATACGATTTTCGAGAATTCAATGCTGGGTGGCACGGTGTGAGCGAGCGAGCCGACAGAGCACACGGGGTGCTCCGATTTTGGCGAACCTGCTAAGGTCTGTAGATGTCCTTTCCTTTCAATGCCTGAATTGTTGAATTTGGAGACACTTAGAGCGAGCCTATTCGCGAAGGAGGTGCCCGATGTACGAGGGTCTTGATTTTTCCGACGAACAGTCCTTTCGAGCCCATGAGCAAGCGTCGACGCGGATACCCGTCTGAGACCCAGGTCAAGTCTGGCGTCCGGGTCGTCCACGGCGATAAACTGCTGGAGGAGAAGCTCGGTCGCAACGACCTCTGCCCCTGCGGCAGCGGCAAACGCTTCAAGCGGTGCTGCCTGAAGCGGGGCCGGTTTTGACGGCTCGCTGCGAAACCACTACTTTCAGGGACAAGTGATCCGACGCGGGCCTCGCCTTCGTGGCCCCCTGAAACGGCACCACCACAGCGGTTCTCCCCCAGAGTAGAAGAACCACCAGGGACAAAAGCACTTAAAGGGCCAACGTCCAGTGGGCGGCGGTCCTTTTTTGTGAATATCAGCCTTTCAATTGAAACACGCGACTTAGTACAAGATGCTGCTAACCATTTCGACAACTCACCAACCAGCAACCGACCTCGGTTACTTGCTGCACAAACACCCGGACCGGTGTCAGACGTTCAATCTGCCATTCGGCAAGGCCCACGTTTTTTATCCGGAAGCGAACGAAGAGAAGTGCGTCGCGTGCCTGCTGCTTGATGTCGACCCCGTCGGACTGGTTCGTGGCAAGGGTAACTGGAAGGGCGGAATGCTCGACCAGTACGTGAACGACCGGCCATTTGTAGCGTCGTCGCTGATGAGCGTGGCGATTTCGCAGGTGTTTGGGTCGGCGTTGTCGGGAAGGTCGAAAGAGCGGGCGGAGCTTGTTGGCCAAGAGATTCCGCTGACCGCTCGACTTGACGTGCTGCCAGTGCGTGGCGGCGAACAAATGCTGGAGCGGATGTTTGGTCCGCTGGGCTATGCCATCACGTCAACGCGGCATCCGCTAGACGAGAAGTTCCCCGAGTGGGGCGAGAGCCCTTACTACTCGGTCGAGCTGCAGCAGTCGACAACCGTTGCGAAGCTGTTGCAGCACCTGTACGTGCTCATTCCAGTATTCGACGGCAAGAAACACTACTACATCGGGCCGGACGAAGTCGAGAAGCTCCTCTCAAAGGGCGAGTCTTGGCTAAGCGACCATCCCGAAAAGGCGACCATCACACGGCGTTACCTGTCGAAGCGGCAAAGCCTCGTCCGCCAAGCATTGGCTCGGCTGGTTGAGGAAGAAGCCATCGAGTCCGACGGAGGAGAACCCACGGTCGATGCGGCTCCGACTCCACAAGCCGAACGCGAGTTGAGCCTGCACGAGCAACGTCTCGGGGCGGTGCTGAGCTGTCATTCGCTCGTCGGGTGCCAAGCGGGTCGTCGACCTCGGCTGCGGCGAAGGTAAACTGCTTCGCGAGCTAATCGCTGACAAGCAGTTCACCGAGATTCTCGGCATGGACGTATCGGTCCGGTCGCTGGAGATTGCCCATCGACGGCTGAAGCTCAACCGGCTGCCCGAGCGGCAGCGTGAGCGGATTCGTCTCATGCACGGGGCTTTGACCTACCGCGACGCGCGGCTAGCGAACTTCGACGCGGCCGCCATTGTCGAAGTCATCGAGCATCTCGACCCGCCCCGGCTTGCGGCGTTTGAGCGGGTTGTCTTCGAACACGCCCGCCCCCGAACCGTGGTCCTGACCACGCCCAACCGCGAGTACAACGTCGTCTGGGAGTCGCTGCCTGCCGGCAACATGCGGCACAGTGACCACCGATTCGAGTGGTCGCGGGTCGAGTTCGAGCGGTGGGCAGGCGGCGTAGCTGAGCGGTTCGGCTACGCGGTCCGTTACCTGCCGGTTGGGCCGGAAGAAGCCGAAGTAGGAGCACCTTCACAGATGGCGGTATTTGAAACGAAGAACATTGGGTGAATCGCCGCACTAACGTGCATTGTTGATTCTGGAACCGGAAGAGTGCCTCATTTATGGCTTGGAGGTATCGCGAGGTGTAGATATGGGAGCCCGAAAGAAACGAAGAACCAGGTTTGAGTACCTCGGACGCCACTTCCACTGGTGGATGGACGACTGGCGGCTGCACATCTGCTCAGAGGACAAGAAGTTCGCGGTTGCTTACGTGCAGGGGGACCCGTTCTCCTCACCACCTTTGGATAGTCCGCACCTTGAAGTCCATGGACACGAGTTTCCTGGAGTCGATACCGTTGAGCAACGACCGGTGTTGATGCTTGTGCCCAAATTCGTGGAAGAGGAATGGAACGAGTCACTTGGAGCCTTCCTCAACGCACTTATTCGCTGGTGCATGCGAGACAGCCACAAACTCCAGTGGATCGAACGCTTTAAAAAGATAGAAGAACCAGACTCGGCAACATGAAATCACGCGTCCACAACAGCCCGAACCTCATCTACTCGGTGGGAACCCAGGTCGTTGCACTCAAATCGGTGCAAGGGTCCGATGGGCAGGCTGTGCATCCAGCGGGAGCGGTGGGCGTCGTGATTCGGTCACCGCGTGACAGGCACCATTCTTATCGGATTCGCTTCCCCGACGGTTTCGAGTCTCCGCTGCACCATCATAACCTGATGCTGCTTGCGGAATACAAGCAGGGAGCCATCAACGATGCGAACAAGGCCCTTTCGACGCACGGGCTGTTCGACCGCGTCATCTACCGCTGCGTGGTCGGCTCGCGGGCGTTCGGGCTCGACACCGACGAATCGGACACCGACCGTCGCGGCATCTACCTGCCGCCCGCTGAGTTGCAGTGGTCGCTATACGGTGTGCCCGAGCAGTTGGAGAACGAAGACAACGAAGAGTGCTACTGGGAACTGCAAAAGTTTCTCATCATGGCCCTGAAGGGGAACCCGAACATCCTGGAGTGCCTCTACACGCCGTTGGTCGAACACGCGACGCCGCTCGCTGAGGAATTGCTCGCCATGCGGGCCGCGTTCCTCTCGCGGCTGGTCTATCAGACATACAACGGCTATGTGATGTCGCAGTTCAAGCGGATGCAGGCCGACCTCCGCAATCAGGGCAAGGTGAAGCCGAAGCACGTAATGCACCTCATTCGCCTGCTGCTGTCGGGCATCCACGTGCTTCGCGAGGGTTTTGTTCCGGTCGACGTGGGCCAGCACCGCGAGCGGCTCTTCGCCATCAAGAATGAAGAGATGCCGTGGGCCGACATCGAGGCATGGCGCAAACAACTACACGCGGAGTTCGACGGGGCGTTCTCCGAAACCGACTTGCCAGAACGGCCTGACTATGAGCGGGCGAACGAGTTTCTGGTGAATGCACGGCGATTGGCTGTGGTGGAGGAGCTGCCGTGAACGCTCGAACAATTGATTACGAAAAATTGAAAGGTCAGGTCGACGCCCATCCGTACCCGCTCGTCTTTGCGACGATTAGCGGTGCCCACCTGTATGGCTTCCCGTCGGCCGACTCCGATTTCGACTTGCGGGGCGTGCACCTGCTACCGCTGGACCAGGTCGTAGGCCTCGACCCTGGCGAGGAGACCGTCGAGAAGGAAGGCGTCCATAACGGGCTGGAGATGGACTTGGTCACACACGATGCAAAAAAGTTTTTTGGCCTGATGCTGAAGAAGAACGGTTATGTACTGGAGCAACTGTTCTCACCGCTCGTCGTGCATGCGACACCGGAGCACGACGAGCTGAAGGCCATCGCCAAGGATTGCATTACCCGGTTCCACGGCCACCACTACCTCGGTTTCGCCGCCACGCAGTGGAAGCTGTTTCGCAAGGAAGAGCCACCCCGGGTCAAGCCGCTATTGTACGTCTACCGCGTACTGCTGACCGGCATCCACCTGATGCGAACCGGGAAGGTCGTAGCCAACCTGCTAACGCTTAACGATGCGGCGAAACTGCCATACATCGACGAGCTAGTCGAGCGGAAGTTCGCCGGGCAGGAGAAAGGCCGACTTGACGCTGCCGACATTGAGTTTCACGAGCGGGAGTACGAGCGGCTGGTTGCGGAGTTGGACGCGGCAATGCAGAAGTCGACGCTGCCCCAGCAGGCAACTGGCAAGGCGGCGTTGAATGATTTACTGGTTCGGCTGCGGATGGCCGATCGAGGACCGGAGGTCGCCACGTGACAAAGCTTGAGGAGGCTGCGAAATGAGCTTCTCCATCCCTGACCTGTCGCTCGTCGTTCTTGTCGGACCTAGCGGTTCCGGTAAGAGCACGTTTGCTCGCAAACACTTTCTGCCAACGGAAGTGTTGTCGAGCGACTATTGCCGTGGCTTGGTCAGCGACGACGAGAACTGCCAAGCGGCAACGAAGGACGCGTTTGACGTGCTGCACTACATCGCTGCCAGGCGGCTGGCTGCAGGTCGGTTGACAGTCGTCGATGCAACGAATGTTCAGCGGGAAGCTCGACAGCCGCTTGTGAAGCTGGCCCGCGAGTACCATACACTTCCCGTGGCCATCGTTTTCAACCTCCCTGAGGACGTTTGCCAAGAGCGGAACCGCGACCGGTCTGACCGAGGGTTCGGGCCTCATGTCATCCGGCAGCAGCGGTCGCAACTACGTCGGTCCATCAAGGCACTCAAGCGAGAAGGATTCCGGCACGTCTTTGTGATGGAATCGCCGGAACAGGTCGACGCCGCCACCATCGAGCGGACGCCGTTGTGGAACGATAAGCGAGGCGAGCATGGGCCGTTTGATTTCATCGGCGATGTGCACGGTTGCTGTGACGAATTGGAAGAACTGCTTCTGCAAATTGGATACAAGAAACAGCCAATAGAAGACCCCGGCCCCGGCTGGTCGAGACTGCACTACGTCCACCCCGAAGGCCGCACGGCGGTCTTCGTTGGCGACCTCGTCGACCGTGGTCCGCGAATCGTCGATTCGCTCAGCCTGGTGCGGAACATGGTTGCCTCAGGCAATGGCCTCTGCGTGCCCGGCAACCATGACATCAAGTTGCTCCGCAAGCTCCGTGGCAAGAATGTCCAGATTACACACGGCCTGGCCGACTCACTTGCGGAGATCGAAGCTGTTGCCGAGGACGAACGAGAAGTATTCACCAAAAAGCTGTCGGACTTCATCGACGGGCTCGTCAGCCACTACGTGCTCGACGATGGCAAGGTTGTCGTCGCCCACGCGGGCATGAAGGAGTCGATGCAGGGACGCGGCTCGGGGAAAGTCCGCGAGTTCGCCCTCTACGGCGAGACGACCGGCGAGACCGACGAATTCGGCCTGCCTGTGCGTTACCCGTGGGCGAGCGAGTATCGTGGCAACGCGATGGTCGTCTACGGACACACACCCGTGCCTGAACCCGACTGGCTCAACAAGACCATCAACATCGATACGGGTTGCGTGTTCGGCGGAGCATTGACAGCTCTGCGTTACCCTGAGCTGGAAACGGTCTCCGTCAAAGCAAAGCAGACCTACTGCGAACCGGCTCGGCCGTTCCTGGCCGAGGACCAGAAATCCCCGTCGCTCTCCACCCAGCAGGAGTACGACGACCTTTTGGACCTGGCAGATGTCACCGGCAAGCGAATCGTTTCGACACGTCTTCGACACAATGTGACCATCCGTGAAGAGAACGGTACGGCCGCCCTGGAGGTGATGAGCCGCTTCGCCGCGAATCCCAAGTGGCTGGTCTACCTGCCGCCCACGATGTCGCCAACGGAAACAAGCACGAAGGACGGCTGTCTCGAACATCCCGAGGAAGCGTTTGCCTACTTCCGCGGCCAGGGCGTCCCCAAGGTTGTGTGCGAAGAGAAGCACATGGGCTCGCGGGCTGTCGTCGTCATTTGCCGAAACGAAGAAGCGGCGCGGAAACGATTTGGTATTGAGGACGAAGCGGGAATCATCACGACCCGAACGGGACGCCGCTTCTTCAACGAATCCGACGTTGAAGAAGCTTTGCTCGACCGAGTTCGCAAGGCACTCACTGCGAGCGGATTCTGGGAAGAGTTCGATACCGACTGGGTTGTGCTCGACTGCGAGTTAATGCCCTGGTCGGCGAAAGCGCAAGAACTACTAAAGTCACAGTACGCCGCCGTTGGCTCAGCCGCCAATGGAGCTTTGCCGTCTGTTTTCAAGTCGCTCAGCATTGCTGCCGAGCGTCTGAGCGGCGAAGGGTCCGACCTGCTCGAAGGCCTGAAGGAAGACTTCGAGCGACGAGGCCAAACCGCTCAGCGTTTCGTTGACGCCTATCGCAACTACTGCTGGTCGATCGCGTCGATTGACGACTTCAAGCTGGCCCCGTTTCACGTGCTGGCCACCAAAGGTCGAGTTCACGTACAACAGAATCACGAGTGGCACATGCAGACGCTCGCCAAGGTATCTAAGCAGGACGCGAATGTGTTGCTTGCTACGCCGTACAGAGTGATTGATGTTACTGACCTGGACCAGGTTGAATCGGCGACCCATTGGTGGACCGAATTGACAGAACGAGGCGGCGAAGGCATGGTGGTGAAACCTCTTGACTTCATCGCCAAGGGAAAGAAGGGCTTGCTCCAACCCGCCGTAAAGTGTCGTGGCCGGGAGTACCTCCGCATCATTTACGGCCCCGACTACACCGCCGAACCAAATCTCAACCGACTTCGCAATCGTGGTCTCGGAGCGAAGCGTTCGCTCGCATTGCGAGAATTCGCTCTTGGTATAGAAGCTCTGGAGCGATTCGTCCGCGGCGAGCCATTGCGACGAGTGCATGAGTGCGTCTTCGGTGTCCTTGCTTTGGAGAGCGAACCGGTTGACCCGAGGCTTTAGCGTCGGTGGCAACATCCAAAGCGGCGCAGACAGATTGCAAAAGCCGACATCGAGAATCAGCATTTAGTTCAGGCCATGCAGTGGGGAAGAGGTTGAGATCCCAGACGAGTTGATGACGTGACAGCTACGCGCTGTCAGTTAATCGCTTCGGCTGTCAGCTCGAAGGCCAAGTTGATTTCTTGACTCGCTTTCATCTTCTGACCGCGTCTTTGGTCAATCAATTACTCGTAAAACGTCAGCGATTTTAATTGCCGTCTTGTATCGAAAAACCAGACTAGGGTCGTGTTGATTGGGCCAGTTGATCGAATCGGCAACGGCCAGAACGATGCGATGACTCGAAAACGTCGAGAGTGTTTTCAATTTGGCTTCGAGGTACTCCGGTGTCCAGAAACCGACGATTTCCATGAGTACGCGTCGGCCGGAATCGTGTACGAACACGAAATCTGGTACAAAAACCTTTTGATGATGGCACAGGATCTCGCCTTCGCGAACCAATCGCCAGCCATTTCGAGGTTCGTCGCCCCATTTGTTCGCAAAGTCTTCTTCTATCTTGGAATCGAACAGCTGGGCAGGTTTGACGCTGGTGGTTAACCCATCCGCGGGCGAGAGACAGAACTGGTTCTGCCAGCTCGATCGCCGATGTTGAATGATGGCTTTCATCTTCCAGCCCGAGCACCCTAACAACGCCGGCAGAAACTTCGCAAAAGCAACTCCGTAACGGCGGGTTTCCCGCAAAACGGAAGTGGGGCCGTCAAGCGAAATCAGCCAGGTGCCATCTGAACGTCGCTGAATTGCATGCATCAGTCGGGCAAGTTTGGCATAACGAAGAATAAGTTTGAAATCTTTCCTGGCCCATACCACCATTGAAACCGCGTCGTACAAAACGACCTGGCATTGAGCGACATTGTATCGGGCGAGCAATTCATCGGCTGAGGCGTAACCTTCGAATTCCTTGAGACGATGAAACTGCATTACATCTGCAAACAATGCGCGTTCGATCTGTCCCCAATCCATGCCGAGTTCGTCGGCGATCTGCCGTTTTACGACCTGTTCGCCGGATTCGAACAACGCATCGGGAAACGTGACCAGCGGGTGCTTTGCGGCTGCACTGCGAAACACTCTTTTTCGCAGCTCCGCTGCCTTGCCACGTTTGTCTCTGTCGTACGTTGCACGTTCATCGAGCAACTTGCAGAACGCATCAATTCGCCGTGTCGGGCAATCGAGTTCGTTCTCGAAGAGACTCTGGATAGAGCTTCGCAGTTGCTGCCGCATTTGTCCAACGCCGTTACGATAGATGCTGAGCATGGACTCGGCGAGACTGGAGTAGTGCGAGTGCCGGGTGCGCTTTAGCCGATCTGGCTTGATCTGTCCTGAATCATATTCGGCGATAGCGAGTTCCCGCGTAAGCATCACTCTTCCTCCTTTGCCGCGATCGCTTTGCTTCGCCCGTGTCCTGGCAAACGACTTCGTACAACATCGCCCGCGCGTTCCCCGATTTCCTTAGAATTCTGCCCAGACGCTGTTTGGCTTGACGCGTGGAAGCCGAGCCGCCGATGACGATCGCAACTTTCACCGCTGGGACGTCAACTCCTTCATCGAGTACCTGGTTGGCAACGATGGCTGGATAGGTCCCGTCAGACAAGCCGTTAAGAATATCGAGTCGCTCTTTTTTGCCGCAATGGTTCAGCAGGCAGGGAATCAAAAAGCGAACCGAAACATCGCGAGCCATGGCGTTGGAACCAGCAAACACAATCATGGGTGTTCCTGCATGAAGCCGGAAGAGGTCCTCCAGGACGCGTAATTTTTCCGCAGCCCGATCCTCAATCGCCTGTTTGCGTCGGTAGGCGACCAATACCTGTTTCGCGTGGGGGTCACGCGACGACTCATTGCACAGATCTTCCCAGCGAAAACCCGGTTCGGTTTTGCGACGTTCATACATGAACGTTCGGACTTGCTGTGAGCACCGGTTGTATTGCCGCTGTTCCAGGTCGGACAGGTGGACCGGGATTCTGATAATCTCAAAGTCTGCAAGTGTTTTTCCCTTGACCGACTCGATCTTCAAGTCGTAAACGTTGGGGCCAATCAATGAATTCAGTGCAGTATGTTTGCCGTCGGAGCGGTGCGGGGTGGCGGTCAGACCAAGTCTCCACGGCGCGATTGACATGGTGGCGGCATCACGACGAAAGTTGCCCGGCAGGTGGTGACATTCATCAAACACGATCAGTTTGAATTGGTCTCCCAGCTGGGCAGCATGGATTGCCGCGCTGTCATAGGTTGTCACGGAAACCGGGCGCACATTGAAGGTGTTGTCACCGATCACTCCGGCGTCGTAACCGAGAGCCAACAAAATTCGTCGGTGCCACTGGTACATCAGATCACGAACCGGTGCAACGACCAGGGTGCTGCAGTTGGTCTGGTTGAGTAAGTGAAGTGCAACTTCGGTCTTCCCGGTGCCCGTAGGCATCACGACGACACCCCGTTTGTCTGCCCTCCAGCAATTGATTGCCGCATTTTGTTCGGGGCGCGGCGGGTGGATGTTGTGCTCAGCCCACTGAACGCCAGTCCATTTTTTTGCCTGGTCATGATAGCAGACATTCTGTTCTCTGAGATTCCAAAGCGTCATGATCACTTGTCGATAGTGAAATGCTTCGCACCGCCACGCCGCAACGCGTGGATCCCATGTCCAGAGGTTGCTGCCGAAAATTGATTCGACTTCCTCGCGACCATGTCCGGGCAGCAACAGGGTGCCCTGGTCGAACGAGACGGTAAATTGCGGCTGGTTCATGTCAACATGATATCGAGAAACGGGAAGTGCTCGAAAGCGTCCAAATTCAGTACTTGAGTATTGGGCGTCAATTCGGTTCTTTAGCGAGCCAAACCCCATGTGCTTGCAGAATGCAATCGCTCGATCGGCGGTGGCACCGCTACTCTAGCTTGGTTTCATCCAGCTGACGTCGAATCAAATCGATCAAGACGGCTTCGGCATCCGGGGGGCTATCTTGGATCTTGTCTTGAGTGGACATCTTGCCATTGCATCGCAGAAAAACTCGCGATCATCCTCCGCTTCTGCTTCTCCGGCGCAGCATTGCGCAAGAATATCAACGATCCAGCACAGCGGCTAAACCGATGCTCGTTGTGCCGTCTCGTTTTCAGGCGAATTGCCATGCTAAGCCCGTTTCTTTTTCTGGGTTCGATTGCTTGCGACTGCGGCTTTGGTGGACTTCTTTTTCGTCGCTGCCGTCTTTCTTGACCGTGACTGTTTCGTAATTTGTTTTGGTGAGGAACTGGATTTGTGGATTTGCTTGGCTGCCGTCTTCCTCTTCGCCTGTGGCCTTCTTCTTCGTGCTGGCCTTCTTCTTCGTGCTGGCTTTTTTGGCGGAGGTAACAGGATTGGTTGCCGGTTTTCTTTTTGCAGTATTCTTCTTCGCTGGTTTCTTGTTTGCCGCTCTTGAAGGCGGCTTTTTCTTGGACGACTTTCTGATTGCTGGTTTCTTTGCCCCGGTTTTTTTCGAAGCGGTATGCTGTTGCGCCGCAGCACGTGACTTGGACCGTTTCGGTACAGGATCCGTTTCCACTGGCGATAGAGAATCCATTTCGATTCCGAAAATTGACTCCAGTTCGCCGTGGTCGATGTCGCTGGGTCCAGCCGACAGTTCCGAGTCCAGATTGTCTTTGGAAATCGCCTGAGAAATCAGTTCTTGCTGGTTGACACCGCGGAGCAGGAATAACAACTCGGGCTCGTCGTCCAGGCGGCTACCGATGGCGTACATGACGGCGGCGATATGTTTGCAGCAAAAGGACCAGTCCGGGCAACTGCAGCCCATTTCGATCTCGCCATCCGTTGGAAAACATCCCGATTTCCTGTCGGTCAACCGTTGCATTACGCCGTCCGATAATCGACCGCCCAGTAAATCAATCAACGAATCGATGGCCGATGAACAATCCTGCTTGATTTGATCCCAGGTTTTCTTGCTGAGCTTATTGATCTGAATAGCGACTTTGTAAGGTCGCGAGCCAGCCACGATCGCATCGATTCTGCCAGGTTGGATGACCAGATCGACGACCGAACCGTTGCGAACATAGGTCGCGCCTCGCGGCAGGCGATTGGCATAGTCACTGAACGATTCCAGATGGTCGCACCACGCCTTACCCCAGAAGGAGGTGGCAATCCTGCGGCCGACGATTTCGATCGGCTGGCGATCACGTTTCTGTTTCTTCGCAAGCCTGTCCGCGAATCGGCACGCCTTGGCTTTTTTCCGACCAACGGGAACGTAGGGTGCCCAATTTCCGTACTGCATGTCATCCTTCCGCTGCGTGTTGGTCTGGAATAATCTATAACAATTCGGTTCGCCCTCCAACAATTATTCTCTCAGCATTTTGTGATTGCGGCTGCCATCATGCCCTCGACGCAGCGGAACGCGAAAGCCAGGTCAAACAGGTTGCCACACCTGGGCCTTTCACCGCATGGTCGGATCTATTTCTGGCGAACCACGGGTGAAGCCGAGGTGGTTGATGCGGCCGACGACGGTAATGACAGTTCGATTTCGCAGCTGATCCGCGCATTTGAAGCGTGCTCCGCAGACGGGTTGTTTTGCCTCGCCAAAACCGATTTACCGCCCGGATGGCCTGCTGAATTTGATTTCTGGAAGTCGTTTGCTCGGGGACTTGCTCAGTCCATAGGTTGCCTCGACGAGGAACAACGCCGGCAGTTCGCTCAAGAATCGACTGCAGCGAAATGGCAAGCGATAATTTCACCACCAGATCCACTGCAACTTTCCGTCATCGTCTCGGAATCGCCGCCGATGCGCGGGCTGGAATATCTCACCCCGAAAGTCCTGACAAATCTTTGGCAGGAACTTCTGCAACGGATTCACGAACAAGCATCGAAAACAACGGGCGGGATCGACGCCCTGCTACCGACGATCAATCCTGATTGGCAGCCGCTGGGGCGAGTCACTTTTCACCTCGCTGAGAACAAGAATGATGAAGAAAGACCATTTGCCTTTCTGGCAACCTACACCAATCGGCTCACGAAAAACACGACCGTTAAACATCTGCCGCTGGCCGACGCGCTACGGCAATTCGCGGGTGAGAAACAACAGGTCAAGCTGGCGGCGTTGCTCAAGCCCGTAAGTTTGGCATCGCAGTCCAGCGAAATGATTCGATCGTGGCTGGATTCGCGAGCTCTGTTTCGGCCGCAAGCCTTGTCAATTTCGCAGGCATACCAGTTTCTCAGTGACGTTCCGCACATGGAACGAGCCGGACTGGTGGTTCGAGTGCCCAATTGGTGGCGGGCCCGCAGTTCGTCGCGGCCCGAAGTTCGAATCAAGCTTGGTAACAAGCAGCCAGGAGAAACCGGCGCAGCTGCCTTGCTGGATTTCTCAGTTGATTTGGCGCTGGACGGTGAAAGTTTGACAGCTCAGGAGCAAGAGGAATTGCTTGCCGCTGACGATGGATTGATGTTGCTGCAAGGAAAATGGATCGAAGTGGATCGGAAAAAACTGATCGACGCACTCGAACATTGGCAACAACTTGAGCAGGAAAACGCCGGCGGGATCGATTTTCTGCACGGGATGCGAATGTTGGCCGGTACGAACCTGACGGCGGACGAAGAAGCATCCGCCGCCAGTGAATGGGTTCGCGTGGCCGCAGGTGACTGGCTGAGAGATGCGCTCAAGACCCTTCGCGACCCGTCGGGGAATATCGGTTGCCAGCCAGGGCAGGAGCTGGAAGCGACGTTGCGGCCCTATCAGGCAAAGGGCGTTCGCTGGTTGTGGTTCATGACCGAGTTAAAACTGGGCGCGTGCCTGGCCGATGACATGGGGCTTGGAAAAACGATTCAGGTGATCGACCTGCTGCTGCAACTCAAGAGACGCGACGAAGCTACGAAGAAGAAACGTTCTTCAAAACCCAGCTTGTTGATCGTTCCGGCGTCACTCATTGGCAATTGGAAGCAGGAGTTTGCCCGGTTCGCGCCGCAGCTTAACGTTCTGTTGGCCCATCGAAGCGAGTGTGACGCCGAGACGTTGGAGAATTTGGCTGAAGAGCCGTCGCAGGGACTAAGGCAGATCGACGCGGTTGTGACTTCTTATTCGCTGGCCAGAACTGCGGATTGGATGCGTGAGATCGATTGGAACCTGGTGATTCTGGATGAAGCGCAAGCCATCAAGAACGCGGCCTCCGCGCAAACGCGGGCGATCAAGAAGCTGACCTCGGATTGCCGCGTCGTGCTGACCGGAACTCCCGTCGAAAATCAACTCGGTGATCTGTGGTCGTTGTTCGATTTCTGCTGTCCTGGGTTGTTGGGGACGTCCAGTGATTTCAAGCGATTTGTAAAGCGGGTGAATGAAGAATCTGGCGAGCAAACCAGGTCATCGTATGCGGCGCTCCGCCGACTGGTGCAGCCGTACATCTTGCGGCGGATGAAAACGGATCCGTCGATCGCGCCGATCTACCTGCGAAAACCGAAATGCGAGTCGATTGTGGGTTGTCGCGCCGGCAAGCGGTTTTGTACCAGCAATCGGTGAAAGATCTGGCAAAGCAACTGGAAAAAAACAAGGTCGCATCGAAGGAAAAAAGCGGCATCCAGCGACGCGGCATTGTGCTTTCGACAATGATGCGACTGAAGCAGATCTGCAACCACCCATCGCAAGGTTCGGCCAGCGGTAAGTTGGCAGCCAAGGACAGCGGAAAATTTCAACAGCTGTTACGAATCTGCGAACCGATCCGTCAACGGCAGGAAAAGGCGCTCATCTTCACTCAGTTCCAGTCGATTTGCGAACCGCTGGCCGATTTTTTGGAGATCGTATTCGGACATTCGGGCCTGGTGCTGCATGGGAAGACTCCTGTCAAACGTCGCAAGACGCTTGTGAAACAGTTCCAGGAAGACGAGGCGATTCCGTTTTTCGTAATCTCGTTGAAGGCGGGCGGAACCGGACTGAATCTGACCGCCGCATCTCATGTGATTCATTTCGATCGCTGGTGGAATCCGGCGGTCGAAAATCAAGCGACCGATCGCGCGTTTCGGATTGGCCAGAAGCGGAACGTGTTGGTGCACAAATTTGTCTGTCGCGGCACGTTGGAGGAACGGATCGACGAAATGCTCCGTTCCAAACAGGAGATGACCGACGAAATCCTTGGCCAGGATCGGGAGGGTGAGATGCTGTTAACGGAATTACCCGACAGCGAGTTGTTGAAGTTTGTCGCTCTGGATGTGCACCGTTCCGGAATTTGAGAGATTGTTTGCTGCCATGGCGAGGTTCGTTTGATTATCTGATGTTGGCAACACTTCCGCCCTTCACGGCAATGACTTACAACTTGTTAATGCCGTGGGGGCCTGACCCTGTTGCCCCCTTGCCTTTCGACGAATTGCTTAAGATTTTGCGGGAGTTCGCCATGCCGCCCGAGGGTTCGATCACTCACTGGATTTACGAAATCAAGGATGGCAACCGGGACGCAGCCCAACATTTGTGGGAGCGTTACTTCTCACAGCTTGTTCGACTGGCAAAAGCTAAAATCGGCAACGCCAATCGCCGAGTCAGCGATGAGGAGGACGTGGCCCTGCAGGTTTTCGAATCGTTCTGGAAGGCCGCCGAAAATGGCCGTTTCCCTGATTTGTCGGATCGCGACGGCCTTTGGCGTTTATTGGTAAAGATGACTGGGCGCAAGGTCATTGACCGGCAACGCAATCATAATCGGCAGCGGCGCGGGGGCGGGCGGGTCCGCGGTGAATCCGTATTCCAACGGAACGCGGACGGCGATCCACAGGCACTGGCCAATGTGATCGGGCAGGAGCCAACCCCGGAATTCGTGGCGTTGATGCGCGAGCAGGTCATTGGTTTGCTGAATCTGCTGGACACCGATGAGTTGCGGCAATTGGCCCGGGCCAAGATGGAAGGTCGGACCAACAAGGAGATCGCGGATGAATGGAATTGTTCTGAGCGAACGGTGGAACGGCGTTTGAAACTGATTCGGGCAAAATGCAATGAAGAGTTTTTCGGCTGAATCCTGGCGGGCCCCGAACCTGTCCGTCAAGGAACTGGAAGCCATCGACGCCGTATGTGTTCAATTTGAGCGACAATTGAAACGGGGCGAGTCGCCGGACATTGCACTCCATTTGAACGACTGCAGCGACCAGATTCGCGACTCGATGTTGGTCGAGTTGATCAAGCTTGAAATTGACTACCGCCGTCGCAATGGATTGCGGCCGTTGCGCGAAGAATACGAATCGCGTTTTCCCAACGAAACGCTGGCGATTCATGCAGCGTTTGAGAACACCACCGGGCCGAATCACGTTGACGGTGACTCGATGTCCAGCGTCGAGCGCGATCATCCGTTCCCATTTGACGAATTGGACCTGCGCAGCCAATTCAAGCTTGAGCGGTTGCACGCGCGGGGTGGGCTGGGTGAGGTTTACCTCGCCCATGATCGGCAACTGGGGCGGCCGGTGGCGATCAAGTTGCCGCGCGACGCGGATCCCGACTCGCCCAGCCATCAACGACTGGCTCGCGAAGCTGCGATCACCAGCCGATTGAAGCATCCAGGTATTATCCCCGTGTACGCGACCTGCGATCAAAGCGACGCGCCTCCCTGTTACATCATGCCGTTTATCGAGGGCCAGACGTTTCGGGATGCGATTCTCGCTTTCCATACGGCTCCCATCGAATCCGGCGGCAACAAATTTTCCAACCGGAAGTTTCGACGGCTATTGCAACGGTTGCTGGCGGTCTGCAACACGGTCGCCTACGCCCATCGGCAGGGCATCATTCATCGCGATATCAAGCCGGCCAACATCATGCTCGGCGAATTCGGTGAGACCCTCCTGCTGGACTGGGGATTGGCCAAGTACATCGACGAATCCGGGGGCGACGAATTCGGGGGCCAGGCGGGTCCCACGGTCCAATCCGGTTCGAATCCGTCACCGGCGGCCAAAGAGTTTCAAACGACTTTGCCCCCCGAAACGCAGCCGGGACAATCGATCGGCACACCGGAATTCGCCAGCCCGGAACAATTGATGGGACACGTCGACCAACACAACCGGCGCAGCGATGTGTATTCACTTGGTGCCACGCTGTACTATTTGTTACTGGGCAAGTCGGCAATTGATTTCGTTGAACTGACAAATCTGGCCAACCCGTTGGCGGTGCAGAAAATAGCCCCGCCGCTTTCGCGTGATCCTTCTGTCCCGGCGGACCTGAATGCGATTTGCCTGAAAGCGATGTCGTTCGAATCCGCCGATCAATACGCGACGGCAACGGCCCTGGCGGAAGATCTTGAACGGTTCCTCGCCGACGAGAGTGTTTCCGTTTCCCGACCCGGTTGGACAACCAGCCTCAGGCGGCTGGTTCGCCGCAAGCCACGTTTGGCTTCCAGCCTGGCGACGGCGATGGTGCTGCTTTTGCTCGGCACATCGCTGGGCGCTGGATGCTGAATCAGAAAGCGGATGAATTGTCGCTGGCCCTGAGATCCCAACGCCAAACATCGATCGAGTTGCAGCAGTCCAAAGAGGCGGCCGAAACCTACGCCAACAACGCCATGGACGCGCTGAAAACGCTCTCCGGGCGCGTGGTACAACAGTGGTTTGCGGAACAGAGATCGTTCAGCACCACGGAAAAAGAGTTTCTGCAACAGATCGTTGATCAGTATCAGGATCTGGCCCGCGCACAGTCCGACGAATGGTTTTCCCGAACGATTCAGGCGGAGGCGTTTCATGTCGTGGCTCAGATTCAAATTCTGCTGGGCCAGGATGCCGAAGCCATGCAGTCCATCGACCGGGTGATCGACTTGTTGACGCCGATGCCCGACGATGCGGGCAGAACGCCCCGGTTGTTGAACGCGACCATCATCCTTGACAAAGGTAAATTGCTATTTGCCAGTGGAGAGCGCGACGCCGCAACGACGACGATGAAACTGGGCATCGAAAAGCTGGCGGCATTGGCGAAGGATTTTCCGGACGAAGACGGGTTCCGCGAAACACTTGCCAACGCCGTTGGAAGACTGGGTGCGACTTACGTGACCGCGCACCAATGGGACCTCGCCATCGAACAGTTTCGCGCAGCAAAATCGATCACCGCCGATTTGGTTGAACGGCACGGCGACAACATCATTTTTCTGGATGCCCATCGAAGCGATACGAGCAACCTGGGAATCGCTCTGGCCAACAGCGGCGATCATGAAGCGGCGATGATCGAGTTTCAAGCCGCCACTGCAATTTACGATGAGTTTTTCGAACGCGATGAGATTTTTTCCGATGTCTATCGGGCCTCCGGTGTGTCGATCCACTACATCGCCATGGCCAATTCACTGATTCGGCTGAATCGATCGGACGAGGCGGTCGAACACTACGAGCGCACCTTGCGGGTGGCTCAACAAATGAACGCGTTGTATCCGATGTTTCCCGGTGGATTTGTCAGCCTGGCCCGCGCCCATCATGGATTGGCTTCCGTCCTTTTGACAAAGCATGAATTCGAAACCGCCGTTTCGGAATCGACATTGGCTGCCGATGCAGCGGGCAAGGCCGTCAAGCTTTCGGCTCAGCAACAGAATTTTCATGTGCGGCGGGTGATTCAGCGGCAGCTTGCGTCCGCGCTGGAGAAAAACGGCGACGGTCCTGGCGCAAATGCGGCTCTCTTGAAATTGGTCCAGTTCGATGAAGAACAGTTGGCCCACACCTTCAGCCCGAAGAATGCGTTGAGCACGGCCCGCGATTATTTGCGACTGGTGAAATATCAGACCAGCGTCAATCAAATGGCCGACGCCATTGCCGGTCTCAAGCGGGCGATCGAGTTGTTCGATTCGATACCCGAATCGGACTCGTTGTTTTCATCCGCGCAGTCATTCCTGCGGAAATCAAAATCGGATCTGGCCAAACTGATTGCCGATCAGTTTCGCACGCAGAATGAAAAATCGGGCGACATGTCGCCCGAGGAATCTGAAGTTCCGAACGGTTAACCGCTTAACAGGTCCACAAATAGACTGACATCGAGCAAATTGACGGCTCCGTCGCAGTTGAGGTCCGCTTGGATGATGTAAACGCCACTGTTGATCGCATCCACAAAGGGCGACACGTCCAATAGGGTAACGGCCCCGTCTCCATCGATGTCCCCCAGAACCAGATTCGGGATGATACTGTCGACGCGGATCGTTACATCGTTGGGGCTGTAGATCACTTCCCATTGATATCCCTCGCCAACGCCAATCGAAACCGGAGCATTGTCAAATTGACCAGAGACTCCACCGTTGGCAGTCAGGACTGTGAATTCGTCGCCGACATCGAGAACCGGTATTCCGTTGCCCTCGTCGATCAACTTCACCATCAGGGATCCGTCCAATATGGCCACGCCATTGGCCGACAGCATGTCCTGTTGCACGGACTTGGATCCGGCAAGCTCGAACGTCACGGTCCCCGAATTGGTTTGGCGATAGTTGCCCAGGAGATCGATCATGCCGATCGAGAACCCAGGCTCAAAGAAACCCCGATTTTCCAGGTCGACACCGACCGACGATCCATCCTCGGCACGAAGCGCTCGATTCGCGAAGAGGACTAGTTCGCCGTCTCCATTAAACGCAACGCTGTTGAAAACTCGATTGGCGTCCGAAAAGGTTCCCCCATTCAAGTTGAAGGAGGATCCAGCGCCAAGATTCAGGGAACCACTCATGTCGACGCGTGCACGGCTGATACTGTTGCCGTTAACATCGATGGTCCCAGCCAATTCGACATCCGCGCCATCCAGGTGAGTCGAAGCGAAGTCACCGCCCAGCGCGTTCAAGTCGAGTGTCCCGTCAATAATGTAGGAACTGTCGGCACTCGTAAAGTTGATGTCCAGTAGCCCCGCTGAATTGATTTGAACGGTATTGCAGATTTGGTCCATCGGGAAGTCGCTGTCGAGCGACTGAACGTTCAACGTGAACGGAGCATTGAGGGCCAGCGTGTCCGTCATAAAGCTGCCGTCGATATCAAACGTTCCGTTAGGCATGTTGACGGTGGTCGCGGCGGTTACGGTAGTCAGAATCGCGTCCAGATTCACCTCGCCATTCCCCGACCAGTTTCCACCGTTGATTACCAGGCTCGATCCATTGAGTTCCAGGATGGTGCCGCCGGCTACGTCGACATGACTGGATGCGGCTAGAATCGCGGGCGCAGAAATTCGTGAAGGGCCGGTCCCGCCGACATCAATATTGCCCGTCAACAGGACTTGCTCACCGGACAACAGGGGTGTGGTTCCGTTGGTGTTGTTGAAATCAAACTGTCCTTGATGTTCCCATTGGCCATCGGTGTTTTGGACATCGATGCTGCCGGAATTCATGGTGATCTGGCCTGAATACCGTTCATTCAATCCAGGCTCGTCAACTGAGACGACATCGATATTCAAAGCGCCTCCCGCGTTGACGATCGTCGTTCCGTTGACACTGCCTGCCTGCCCCCGGCCATCCCAGTCGAAATTGCCGAAACCGCTGCCGATGTTTACGATGTCGTTGACAACCAGCGTCGTGCTGAATCCGTTGACGATCGAAATTGGATCATCCACCGTGGTTGGCGCGTCGAATTGAAGGATTGTTTCGTCGGCAATGTCAACCGTGCCGAAAGGTGTGACGATCGTTGGCACTGCCAGAACTGCGGTACCGCTCAGGACGTTGGCCTGTCCGAAAAGAGTGAAGCCTGTACCTGAGAGCGTCGCCGTGGTGTCGCCTTCGAAAGCACCATCAAATTCCAGGAAAGTGCCTAAATTTGAACTCAGGACCCAATCGTCATTGATTTGGACTTCCCCTCCCAGAATACGGACCTGTCCATCAAAAAACGGCCCATTGAGGGGCATATCGATAACGAGCAACGAGTTGGACCGCGAAACCAAGATGCCGTTTTCACCGCTGCCATCAAGGTCCAGAACAGCAGATCCGCTGCGTTGGACCTGCAGAACCCCCTCACGGGCCTGGATTTGTCCACTGTTGTCGAAATTGTCGCTGCCGTTGATTTCCAAAATGCCGTTGCCAAAGATCAATCCGCCAGCCTGGTTGTTCAGGACCGCGTCCACCTGGACCTTGGCACCCTGACGCAGGCGCAGGTCGCCACCCGAACTGATGATCAGGTTGTCAGTGTCCAAGTCGTTGAGAGCAGGGCTTTGCCAAACGTTCAGCGTCGAATTGCTGCCCTCAATCAGCGTTGTTCCGTCCTGGAACAGGCTCTCCTGTACCGTCAACGCGAAGTTGTCACTGCCGTTTCCCGTGTTCAGGTCCCCGCCGCCGGACAGCGTCAAGGCGCCGACCACTCGATTGGACGTTTGAACCGGCGCCGTCCCGGTTCCTGAATCGACCGTCACGGTCGCAGAATCCGTGTTGTCGTCGGGAAACTCGTTGGCCGTTCCGGACCAATTTAAAACACCGTCCCAATTTGTCGAAGGTGCCATCAATTCCCAGACAAAATCGTCCGCCAAAACCGGCTGACTGAGGGCGCACAGGCAGGCCAACAGCGGCCCGAGCAAACAAACACTGTCCAATGAGCAACTCTTTTCAAGCTTTTTCATCTTTCAACTCCACTATTGCAAAGAATCTGAAACCGGATTTCTTCCCATTCGGAAGGATTCGTAACGCGATCGGGCCATGGACATGGCCCCTATGTCGCATCGAAGCGTGCATAACCGCTTTCCGGCTTCCTCGTCACGCTATCCGGATCAACGACAACCAGCGTGATGCCCCGACAACGGCCCGTGATGTTTCTTGTGCGTCCCCGGGCGTCATCGTGTCGAACAACAACTGGTTCAGCTTGCCGACACTTTCTTGTCGTGCGTTTTCACTGAATACCAGCGGAGAGACTGACGTTTTCTATCTTCATGAGATACGCATCGGTGTTTGCGTAGATGTAGATGGCTGTTAATGGTATGGCATTTTTTGGACGGCCAGAGCCATGTGGCAAGACATCAAGTTTGATTTGCACCAATTCATAGACAACGAACGACTGGCCATCGTGGGCGAATCGAAATGAGAAATGGGAATATCCGTTTTTTGTCCTCCATTCACGACGGCCAAAATGAAGTGTTTTGATGCATCCGATCTGGCGGAAGCCTGGAAAAGATTGCCGCGCCTTACGAGATTGCGGTTGTGTGACCTGTGTAACGAATTCGATATCGCCAAACCGTCTGAGGTTTTGAAGGCTGTTCGCGGCTTGGGCTGTCCGCCGAAGCTGGTTTCGAGGCTTGGGATTCGGAAGACGGGAGGCGGCCCCAAGCCCTACGGTCGCTACCGCGAGGCCCACGATGTTGTGCTTCTACCCATCCCGTGAATTGATTAACCGATACCGCCGGTTCGGACCATCTTGAACGAGTACCAACAGCCGCCTTGGCCAAGATCACTTCCGAAAACGGCTATTCCATCAGGGAAAAGCCAATCTTCAACGTTACCTGCCATTGAGCGACCTCCCCATCACCAATCGTGCCACGGGTCTCCACGACCTCGAACCACTTCATGTGCTTGACAGTTTTTGCAGCTCGGGCAATGGCATGGCGGACGGCTTCTTCGATTGACGAAGACGACGTACCGGTAATCTCGATCTTTTTGTAAACGTGCTCGGTCATTTTTGTTCCTTTAAGGTTGCTGTTGCCCGGTTGGGCATTCAGGAAGTCGTCACCAATCCGGACCATGGGTGTTCCCTTGAAAAGCTGGAACATGCCATTCCAATCTGGAAGGAGGCGTGGGCCCATCATTCCGTCGATGTCTATCCAGGTCAAGTTCCTCGACCTGTTTTCATTGGCTTGCCAACAACTTCCGGGCAGGGCCTGGGATTTCCGCAATGGTCAAGATCATCCGTGCAATACAAGTGATTCTAACCGATAATTCGCTCGGAACAATTTCCAGCGGGCAGCGATGGATCCCCTCAATCGCCTCGGGTCGAAGGTTTTTTTAGATGATGCGGCTCGGTAATCAGCCTGGCCGAGCGATTGAATGTCATGTAGTTCCAGGACCATTGAAGAAAAACCAGCACGCGGTTTTGAAATTGGGCAAGCGACATGATGTGGACCAGCACCCACAACAGCCAAGCCAAGATGCCGCCGAATTTGAGCCTGCCCAGATCGGCGACCGCGGCGCTGCGGCCAATGGTGGCGAGGCTACCTTTGTCGTTGTAGACGAATGGTCCCGAATTCGGTTTACCTCGAAGTTGGTTCGCAATCTGCCGGCCAACGTACTTGCCTTGCTGCATGGCAACCTGCGCGACGCCCGGTAGTGGCTTGCCATCTGAGCCCGGACAACTGGCCAGATCGCCGATGACAAAAATCTCCGGATGCCCCGTGATCGACAGATCATTCTGAACGGGAACCCGCCCGCCGCGATCGGCTTCCATCCCGGTCGCGGCTGCCAGGGTGCGACCCAGTGGAACCGCGGCGACTCCCGCCGCCCAAAGTACCGTGCGAGTGCGAATCGTTGAAATCTCCTGTCCTGCTCTTAATTCAACGGAATTGGCGTGGATCGCGATCACCTGCTTGTTTGTCTGTATGCAGATCCCCAGCCGGCTTAACGACGCCTCGGCCTTGTAGGACAAATCGGGCGTGAAATTGGCGAGCATTCGATCCTGGCCGTCGACAATGATGATCCTGGCATCAGGAGGATTTATGTTGCGAAAGTCGTGTTTCAGCGTCTTCCGCGCGAGTTCGGCGATGGCACCAGCAAGCTCAACCCCTGTCGGCCCACCGCCGACAATTACGAAGGTCATCAATTCATCGCGGTGTTGAGCATCCGGCTCATTTTCCGCAGCCTCGAAAGCCGCGAAGATGCGTCCGCGGATCTCGGTTGCATCTTCGATGGATTTGAGCCCGGGAGCCAGTTGCTCCCATTCGTCATGTCCGAAGTAACTATGAGTCGCGCCGGCGGCAACGATCAACCAGTCGTAGGCGAGCGTTTCGACCTGCAATTCGGACTCCCCCGGTTCATGACTGTGTACCTCAATCAACTTTGCCGCCGGATCGACGGCAACGACTTCGCCAAGTACTACCGACGCATTTTTCTGGCGGCGGAGGATTGCCCGAATGGGCGAAGCAATATTGGCGGGTGATAGACCACCCGTGGCGACCTGGTAGAGAAGCGGTTGGAACAGATGAAAGTTGCGGCGATCGACCAGCGTTACTTCAACATCTGATTTTCGCAAGGCCCGCGCGGCATGCAATCCGCCGAAACCTCCGCCCACGATGATCACCTGTTTTCGTTCGTGGTGGTTCAATGTTTTTCCGGCCCTTGGTGGTTCCGATTGCCATCCCCGATTTCATCATGCTTCGGCTGGAAGTCGAAACCACGAACAGGTTATCGTGAACTATCTCCGGCAGAATTCAACCGGTCCAAGGGCGTCGGCCATGCCGGTTGACCGGCAAGCGTGGTTTGGCCCGGCAACTCCAATGGACCGAGATCGTCCAGTGAGTTCGCACGTTCCACCCGGAGAAGGGAATTGCCTCCCATTGCCAGATTGCCGAACAACGCGGTAAATAGCAAATAGCTGGCTTTTTGGTTGCCGGGCCCAAGTTGCGATACAGTTGTCCTTTTCTTCAGCGATTGGTGGTTCCCATGTTTCGATATGCCGATGGCATCCTGACCCTGGTCGCGGCATTGATGTGCGGTACGGTTGTTTCCGCGCAAGAATCAGACTTTGTAGCAAACATGCTGACGGACACCTGTCGCAAACACAACGTACCGTCACTCACGATTGCGGTCGTCAGTTCCGACAGGGTTGTGACAACTCGGTGCAATGGCATTCGCAAGCGTGGCACGGACGACGCCGTCGAGTTGTGGGATCGACATCCGCTTGGATCAAATACCAAGTCGATGACGGCAACGCTGGCCGCCTTTGTCGTCGAGAGTGGAAAGATCGATTGGGATACGACGATTGGCCAGGTCTGGCCAGATCTGGGCGAAGACCAGCTTCATCCGTTACTTCGTGATGTAACGCTCAATCAGCTTCTGTCGCACGGCAGCGGATTGACCGGAGATCTGAACTTGCGCGGCGGCGATTGGGCTTCCTTCTTCGCTGAGAAGGCCAGTCCGCCCGAGGAACGTCGTCGAATGCTGAAGATGATCTTGAAAAAGAAACCAGACCATCCGCGCGGCGAATATCACTATTCGAATCTTGGCTATGTCGTTGCGGCCGTCATGTTGGAAAAAAGTGCCGGCCAGGAATTCGAGATGATGATGCGTCGCCATGTTTTCCAACCCCTGCAAATGGACTCGGCTGCTTTTCGGACGATGGCCTCAGCCAGGAAACAGACCCCTCCGCTGCTCTGGGGGCATCGTAGCAACGGGGAACCAATCAATCCCACGATTGCCGGCGCGGAGAATCCTTCTGTCTACGCGTCCTGCGGAACGGTCAACGTTACCATTGCCGATTATGCGAAGTACGCCCAGTGGCATTTGCGGAACAAGCCAGCTCCGTTGCTTTCGACACAGCAAGCCATCGATCACCTGCATACCGGTCAGATTGCTCGACCTGAGGGCCGTGGACATTATGGCTGTGGTTGGATTCATCTTGACACCGGCTTCGGACGCGCGATGACACATACCGGCTCCAACACAAATTCTTTTTCCGTCATCTGGATACTGCCGGACAGGGACTTCGCAGCGGTCGCCTGCACGAACACCGGTGAGCAGGCAGGTTTTCTGGCCTGCGACGAAGCGATCCAGTCGCTGATGAGGCGATACGCCAAGTGAAGCCTGCGTTTAAAGCGCGTATCGTTTACGCGCGGCGTCTTTCCGTTCCCATTGAACGGCCGTCAAAAAGCAATTGCGCGAGGCCGTGTGTCCGTCGCGCTTGTTTGCATGGAGCCCGCGATTACCAGCCGAGTATCGGATCATCCCACGGCAGACCAATGCCTACTTCTCACCAAACAGGCGCTCTTTCAAAAACGAATAAGCCAGTGCCTGCATGTATGCCCGTTGTTTGTTGTTGGCGGCTCCACCGTGGCCGCCTTCGATATTCTCGTAGTAGGAAACATCGTGGCCCTGGTCATACATCAGGGCCATCATTTTGCGGGCATGACCCGGATGCACGCGGTCGTCGCGGGTGGAGGTCATAAACAGGACCGCCGGATACTCCACCGATGCTCTGATATTCTGATAGGGCGAATAGGTCTTGATGAATTCCCACTCGCCGTCCGCGTCCGGATTACCGTATTCGGCCATCCAACTGGCACCGGCCAGCAACAGGTGGTACCGCCTCATGTCGAGTAATGGCACCTGGCAGACGGCGGCACCAAACAATTCCGGGTACAGCGTAATCATATTGCCAACCAGCAATCCGCCGTTGGACCCGCCCTGAATCCCCAGACGCTCTTCCCGCGTCACTTTCCGCTTGATCAGATCTTCAGCCACTGCGGCAAAGTCCTCATAAGCCCGCAGGCGATTCTGTTTCAACGCCGCCTGGTGCCAGCGCGGGCCGTACTCCCCGCCGCCGCGAATGTTGGCCACCACATACACACCTCCCTGGCTGGTCCATGCCCGGCCGACACCGGCCTGATAGCCGGGCGTCAATGAAATTTCGAATCCGCCGTAACCATACAGCAGCGTTGGATTGTCGCCATCCAGTTCGATATTTTCCTTGGAGACCATGAAGTAGGGAACTCGAGTCCCATCCTGACTGGTCGCAAAGTGCTGGCTGACCTGTAACCCATCGGCATCGTACATCGGAGTCAACTGTTTGATTGGATCTGGTTCGTCGCCGATTTCACCATAATAAAGCGTGGTCGGTGTCAGATAACCGCTGGAGGTCATCCAGAAGTCATTCGATTCATCGGAATCAACGGGTCGGACACTGACGGTGCCAATTTCCGGAGCACCTCGAAGTGGTTCCCGCCTCCACGTGTCGCCTTCAGGCGTCAACACAAAAATTCGATTCTTCACATCCTCCAGAACATTCAGCAGGATGTGGTTTTTGGTTGGCGCAAAGCCGGCCAGCGACGTATTTTTATCCGGTTCAAAGGCGACGTCGAAATTGCGGCCACCGGACATGAAGTCATCAAAGCGAGTCACCAGCAGTGATCCGGCCGGGTAGGTCTTGTCGCCCACTTCCCATGGTTGCCGCAGCTCAAGCAGCAGATACTCGCGAAATACGCTCTTGTTGGCGCTGTTCGGGCGCGTCGATTTTTTTCAATTGGCCGTCGTCACCCAGCAGGTACATTTCGTCATTGTAAAAGGCCAGCGTCCGCTGAACGAAGTTTCTTTCAAAACCTGGCGAGTCGTCGTGTCCGGCACCGATGTACATGTCATCCGGTTGGCCTTCGTAGACAATTTCCGCGTCAGCCAGAGGTGTTCCGCGTCGCCACAATTTGGCAATCCGCGGATAGCCAGAGGTCGTCATGCTGCCTTCACCAAAATCGGTGAAAATGAACACCCGGTCGCGATCAATCCAGCTCATCCCTCCTTTGGCTTCCTCGCGTTGAAACCCATCTTCAACAAACTGCCTGGTAGCTGTGTTGAATTCACGCGTGACCGTCGCGTCCGCGCCGCCACGGGACAGGCTGATCAGCGCCAGCTCATAATCGGGCCGCAGTAACGACGCGCCGCCCCAGACCCAGTTCTCGTTTTCTTCCTCAGCCAATTGGTCCAGGTCCAGTACGATTTCCCATTCGGGATCCTCCTTGCGATATTCCTCCAGCGTGGTGCGTCGCCAGATTCCTCGCTCGTGATCTTTGTCACGCCAGAAGTTGTAATAGTAGTCGCCCGATTTGGAGACGAATGGAATCCTCTCATCCGAATCAAGAATCGTGAGAAGATCGTCACGAAGCGTGGAAAACTCTGCAGAGGATTCGAAATGATTCTGCGTTGTCGCGTTTTTCTCGCGAACCCAATCCAGTGCTGTTTCACCGGTCACATCTTCCAGCCACAGGTAGGGGTCTTCCTTTGCCGTGACGTCGGAGACCTTGCGGGCTACCGCGGTCCCCGGTGCGTTTTGGTCGTCTTCCTGGGCCCAACCCGGCACGGAAATAATCAACAACAGGACGAACAGCGATTTGGATTTCTTCATCAGTGGCTCCAGGATCAACCTCTGGTTGGTAGTTTTCGTTTCCCCCATCATACGGAAAATGAAAACGACCAGCCACCGTCGTAGCGGGGTGCCAGCTGCAACCCCGGCGGTTTCAAACCGGTTAATCAGCCGCGTTTCCTGGTCTTCAGGCATGGATTTAACCGGCAAGCTTGGCTCTGCCAATGACAGTCGCGTCAGCAATGCTGGCTGAATCGGCTCGCCTATTTCGTTGCCTTTTCCTGACGAGGAACTTCAACCCAGAAGTAGCCCCGCAGGTCGCCCTCGACGAATCCGGTGGCCTCGTCGTCGGGATAACTGGACACAATGGCGGCCTTGAGGTCCGGCATCAGTTGTTGGTCAGGACCGTGACAGACGACACAGGTTGACTTCAGATGGATCGGCAGCAGAACGCCCAATGCCTCGTCCGGAAGTTCCACGTTAATCTCCCGATCGACCTGATCAGCCACAAAACTGGCGGCCCAGTCAGGAGGCTGGTTGTCGGGATTGCGGAGCTGGAATGACGTGCGGCCAATCCGCACACCCGAGTCCTGGCCGACCCCCAAGGAGACCTCGGGTGCCCGTGTCTTGCAAACCTTGATCGAACGAACCGGGCCGTTTTCGCTCATCGAAGCCATCAGCTCCTCCAGCAGACTGGAAAACAGTTTGTCTCGGGCGGCAAGGGCAAATTGCTTTTGTTGCGCCTGATGGTCCGATAGAGAATCCAAAGGTTGAGGCCCGGCGGTTTGCGCGGAACTGGCGGTTTCGCCGTCACGCTGACACCCGGAGAGTGTCAGTAGCAGAACCAACATGGCTGGCGTCAGCCAACGTGTTCTAAATCGCATATTTCACCATCCTTTCCTTGTGACCATGAATGACGACATTCATCATGCCGCTCATGCCCAAAACAATCGACCCCACCTGTCTTGCGTAGGCGGTTCTCATGTCGGGATCGGAACCAACTGCCTCGCCATGCCAATTTTGTTAACCAAACGTGGTAGATGGATGGTTTTCGTAATGCGAAAAATCGGACTCGCCATCAAATGTCCGAATTCGGGCTGCAAGCCAGTCGTTATACCTCGGCCCGACATGCAAGCCGCGTATTCCGGTGCCCATCAATTCTATAGGAAAAAAGCGTCGCCGGGTTCGGGCCCGCTGGCGGGAATTCAGTCATGGTCGTGATGTCTGCGAAGCCTGCTTTCTAACGACGGAAAAATTCTGATATACTGTGAGCGACTTGTGAATTCCGCCGGCAAGATGCTGATCGGGCGTTTTAACACGACGGCGGCTTGTCGAGGGATCCAGACCTGAGGGTGTCGCTGTCGGTCATGAAAGGATTGACCATGAGCTCTACCGCGACAACCAATCTCGCCGACCTTCTCCAGAAGCACTTTGGATTTTCCGAATTCAAGGCGGGCCAGCAACAGGTCATCGACCAACTGGTGGATGGCCGATCTTCTCTGGCCGTTTTTCCTACCGGTGGTGGTAAATCACTGTGTTACCAACTGCCAAGCCTGGTGTTTGATGGCCTGACCATCGTGGTTTCCCCATTGATTGCCCTGATGAAAGATCAGATTGACCAACTGCAATCCCGGGGGATTGTCGCCGTTCGACTTGATACCAGTCTGAGTGTTGCCGAATATCAAAACGCCATGTCGTTGATCCGCAGCGGCGAGGCCAGGATTCTGTATGTTGCTCCTGAGCGTTTCTCGAACGAAAGATTTCGCAGTTCGCTGGAAGGGACCCGGATCTCGCTGTTCGCTGTGGATGAAGCTCACTGCATCAGCCAATGGGGTCACAACTTCCGACCCGACTATCTGAAGCTTGCCCTGGTCACGCAACAATTGAAAGTCGAACGGATATTGGCCTTAACCGCCACGGCCACTCCGAAGGTGCAAGTCGACATATGCGATGCGTTTGAAATCGATTCGAACAATGTCGTTTGCACCGAGTTCTTTCGACCGAATTTGCACATTCGAACGCGAGTTGTCGATTACCAGACGCGCCTCGATCGGCTGGTGGAGAAACTGAAAAGCTCACCGCCGGGCGCGACGATTGTTTACGTAACGCTTCAAAAAACGGCTGAGTCGGTGGCGGCGGCCTGTACCGCATCGGGATTGGAAGCGCGGGCCTACCATGCCGGGATGAACTCGGAGAAAAGGTCGGAAATCCAGGAGTGGTTCATGGGCGAGCCGGACAAGGTCGTGGTCGCCACGATCGCCTTTGGGATGGGGATCGACAAACGCGATATTCGCTATGTCTTTCATTTCAATGTTCCCAAGTCAATCGAAAACTACGCCCAGGAGATTGGTCGGGCGGGTCGAGATGGCAATGTCTCCCAATGTGAAATGTTTCTGGTGCCGGAGGATCGAATCACGCTCGAAAACTTCGTCTACGGCGACACGCCTTCGCCAACGGCTATCAAGAAGTTCATGCAGAACATTGCCGAACAGAGTGGTGAATTTCATGTTAGTCAGTACAAATTGGGAAACGAATGCGACATCAAGTCCATTGTCACCAAGACGCTACTGACCTATCTGGAACTCGATGGATTTCTCGAATCGACGGCACCTCGTTATGAAACCTATTTGTTCAAGCCGCTGGTTACATCCGTGGAGCTGCTGTCCCATCTGACCGGGGAAAAACAACAGTTTGCCAGACAATTGCTGGCCAGTTCGGTAAAACGGCGGACCTGGTTTTCAATCGATGTACCCCAAGCGGTTCAGAAACTGGCTTGTGACCGCGGGCGAATTGTCAAAGCGTTGGACTATTTTGACGAACAGGGATGGATCGAACTGAAGGTCTCCGGCCTGGTCCACGGTTATCGAAAACTGAAGCCGTTTGCGGAAGTGGAGACTTTATCAACCGCCTATACTCAGCGCCTGAATCGGCGCGAGCGAGATGACATTGCACGTCTGGATGGTGTTTTCGATTTGGCTGCCGCCCGGGAATGCCAGGCTGCTTTCCTGTCACGCCATTTTGGCCAACCCCTATCGGAAAACTGTGGGCAGTGCACATTCTGCAAAGGCTCGGGAACACTGGAAATCAGGCAGCCGGCAACACCCCAATTGGAAGAACAGACGATCGGAGATGTTCGAGCGTTGATCGGCCGCTATCCCCAGGCGCTGGAATCCAGTCGTTCCGTGGCCCGCCTGTTGTGTGGCATCACGTCACCGGCATTAATCCGCGCGAAACTGACGCGAGACAAGATGTTTGGAGTCTGCTCTCACATTCCGTTTGGGCATGTAATTCGGCAAGTCGATGAGTTGATCTTCAGTTCAGGCGGATAAACTGAGCCGGTTCCCAGACACCGGCACGAGAAGTAACGAAGAGCCGACTGAATTGCCTGGCATAATCCGCGGTCCGTTCACCAAAACGCCCTGCGCGAACCTTGACGCGTTCAACAGAACGCGGCTTGATTGAAGCGATTGCGGGATGTCGCCAGCGAATGGGCGACGTGATAGATTGAGGCAGCGAAAACGGGGTAGACGCCAGGTTTGGCCGCAGTTGAGTGAGGATTCTTATTGTGGGTACGAAGATTCGATTTTACGACTACGTCAATCAGCCTTACGAAAAAGTCTGTGACGCGCTCGTGATGCACAGCAATGAGGTTTTTCATCAGGCGACCCGATCGGCTGAGACTCGGGCGGAAGATGTGGCCGCTGGCCTGCACGTAAAATTCGCGGGCCTCGAATTTGGCAAGGAAGTCGATATCAACATCAAGAGCTATACCGATGTGGAATCCAACACCCAACGGGAATTGACGGTGAACCTGGAATGGGAGGCTTCTTCGGCACCTCGATTGTTCCCCACGATGCAGGCCAAATTGCACGTCTATCCGCTGGCTGCCGAAGAAACGCAACTCGATTTCCAGGGCGAGTATGAACCTCCGTTCGGGATCATTGGCAAGGCATTGGACGCCCTGGTGGGACATCGCATTGCCGAAGCCTCCGTCCATCATTTTGTCAAAGAAGTGGCTCGGTACCTGAGACAGCAACTTCAAGACCCGCCGCATTCCAGTTGACGGAGATGTTGATGGATATTCAGTCGCGAACACCGCCCTACTTCAAACGCGTCTTCCAGGGCCTGGCCGCCGGGGACGAAGGCATGTTGGCCGCTTTTGGCCGTCATGTGCATTGGGGGTACTGGGAAGATCCGCCCGAATCAACCTGTACGCCCAGGGCATTCGGGATTGCCGCAGAACGACTGAGTCGACGTGTTTGTGAACTGGCGGGAATTCAGCATCACGCGCGGATTGCCGATGTTGGCTGCGGTTTTGGCGGCACGATTGCCAGCCTGAACGAGCGGTTTTCCAATCTGAAACTGACGGGCATCAATGTCGACATCCAACAGCTCACGCGCGCTCGCGAAATGGTTTTGCCACAGAATGAAAATACCATCGAGTTCATTCAGGCCGCGGCCGAACGCATTCCCTTGCCAGATGGCTGTCTGGATCAGATGTTGGCCGTGGAAAGCGCTTTTCATTTTGACCGACCATCGTTCCTGGCGGAAGCGAGACGCCTGTTGAATGCCGAAGGGAGTCTGACGATTTCCGATTTCGTGATCAGTGACGCGGCAGCGGAATACCTGAGAGGCTTCAACCTGTTTGACGATCAGGGAATTCAGAGCAGTTACGGTGATGTCGATTTGTCCTGGTCCCTGCCCAGGTACCGGCAATTGGCCAACGACAACGGATTCACGATCTCCAACACGATTGACATTACCGAACAGACGATGCCCACCTACGACTTTCTGTACGCGCATACGGCAAGTCTGCCGCCAGCATGGCAGGATCCAGAGTTCCTGAGGGCGACGCGCATGCTGGAAAAATCGAGTCGCAAAGGACTGATGAAATACGTGATTGTCCGCTTCCAGAAGGCTTGACTACTGGGCCGAATCCAGGTTGCCGTGCACGCCAAATTTCTGAGCAATCTCCAGGACCAGTCGCTCGGCGGCACTCAGATTGGCGCGAAAGTTCAACACGTCTCGGACCGTCGCGGGGTCGTCGGTGATGATGCCGTCCACGCCGATACTGAGCATCTGCGATATCGAAGGTGGATCGTTGACAGTCCAGACCAGCACGCTTTTGCCCTGTTTTTCCGCATCGTCGACCAGCCTTGAAGTCGCGATGCTGGCACCGACCGCCAGAAAATCGGCTTGGACCTGCGACAGATCGCCGACGGCCACCGCGGACAATAGTCCGACGCTCCATGAGGGTCGCAGGGACTTCATCTTCTGTACCGCTGCCTTCTTTAAGGACATCACCACAATCTCGGATTGCATCGCGTTGCTTTCGACAAGGTCGATGACGCGCTGTTCGAGTTGTTGTTCATGCCCATAATATTTCAGTTCGATGTTGACCTTGATTTTGCCCCTGCAGGCCGGCAGGACATCGCTCAACAGCGGCGCACGTTGGTCCTTGAAGCGGGCATCGAACCAGCTGCCGATGTCAATATCGGCAATGTCATCCGTGGTGGCATTCCAGATGGTCAGGTCGACACCGGCCTGACGCATGAAATCACTGTCGTGAAACACGACGATCTGCCCGTCCTGAAGTTCCTGCACATCGATTTCCACAAAATCGGCCTGGTCATCGATCGCCTGCAAAATGGCCGCCATCGTATTCTCGGGTGCCAGAGCGGAAGATCCTCGGTGTGCATGAATGACCACGTCGTCCTTGAACTTCATCGAATGCATGAACAGGTAACCCGTGGCCAGCGACAGGATCAGGCCCGTGGCCAGCATGATTCCCAGCCGGGTGCGCGTCAGGTACCAGTTACCTCGCATGGCCGGTACCGCAATCGACGTCAGATAGCCCGGAACACTTTGCGGCGAGGTGGATTCGACTTGAGTGAATTGCTGATAGATGATGGCCGCCAGCGCAACCCGGGCCAGCAGATTGATCAATTCCGAGCAAACGAACCAGGTTGCCAGAAACGCCCCGGTGATCGGCAGCAACAGGTACATGGCGTCCCGCACCTGCGGAATCGCCAGGCTTCCCAGCCAGACCAGGCATGCCAGCACGCCCGAATGGGCCAACATCGCGACCAACAGCCAGGCAGCCAATAAAGCTACCGTTTTCTTCCGTCTTCCCACGGCAGCCAGTCCACTGCGTTGCAGGGCGGACCGGGGTGATTCGTTCCTGAACAGCAATAGTGGCAAGGCATAAATCCAGTTGGCAAGGAATCGCAGAAAAATCAGCGTGGCCACCGCCACCAACAGGCCCAGTATCACCAGCGCGATCCACCATTCGGTTGGTCGGTGAGCGAGGTAGTAGTTGATGTCGTATCGCGTTGTCAGGGCGTACCCCACCAGACCACCTACCGCGGCGAAGGGCAATCCGATCAACAGTAGCGCGGTCACGACGACCGTGGTCAGCCGGAGAATCGGCCAGGCGTGATTCATGGAGTATCGTACCGCACCCACGACGGTCGCATCTTTCTGATGCGCTTTGGCATTGATGATGCTCAGCATGGCACCAATTTCCATCACGGAAAACGCGAGCTGAATCGCCAGGTTCAAAATCGTGCAGATGATTCCAACCGGGCTGGTCAGGAAATCGAGAATATCGAAATCAGCGAAAGCGGCCTCGCCGGACATCGTGAACGCCAGTCGAATGATCAGGCTTAAAACCGGTGTCAACAGCACCAGTGCCAGGACACGGAAGACAATACCGGTGGCCAACAGTTGCTTCAGGCAGGAGCGTATCAATGGAAACAAAGGTCGAACTTTCGGGTAGATCGTAGAGGCAGGGGAGCAGATTGTCTTGCCGATAGAACTTAGTCAGCATCCGCACGGGGACCAGCAGGGTCTGGGCCAGCGAGCAAACGTATGCTGGTACGGTTTCCAGTCTTGCTTCGGATTTGTTATTTGCCGTCACGAAGCACCAGAACCGGACAACTGGCCAGCCGCAGTACACGTTCCGCGACCGACCCAATCAGCAGTCGGCTGATTCCCGTTCGACCGTGAGATGGCATCACGATCAGGCCCGCTTGCACGCTATTGGCGAAACTGACAATTTCCGAACCGGGATCGCCAAGCTGAACAGCCACCTGAAATCGGGACCGCTCCCCTTCCGAAAAGAGCTGCTGCAGTTTTTCTCTGGCTTCCCGCTGTCGATCTTCGTCGTAGGCTGGCGGAACGGGCATCGCAGGATCTACCGATATCAGTACGGGCGTCGGATCAATGACGTGGATCAGATGCAGCGGGGAACTGGCATCAGCGATTTCCAGCGCCGTCTTGACGGCAGATTCTGAGGTTTCGGAGAAATCGAAAGGAACCACGATCGATTTGTTGGCAAAGTAATTCATTTCCTGTCCTGTTCAATTCCACGACCAACAGCCATGCTCAGCCTTCCAAGTCTCGGGAAGCCGGACCGTTTTAACGTCGTTAAGGGGTGTATACTGGATCCAGACAGTTTATGCTGTCCAGCCGGTTTCGGACGATACCGATCTGACCAACAATGGTTGCCTTTGTCAGCGGTTGGTCAAGTGCCTGTTCCTGGGCCTGCGAAGCGTCAATCCTTGTTCGAGATTTTTCTTCCAGATCAGCTGATATTTCTGTTGTTTGACGATTCTCCCTGCCTGGTATCATTCGATGGTCAAGCCCAGTGACTCGCCAGACAGAGCGGACGGTATCTGGACCATTCCGAATCTTCTCAGCCTGCTGCGGATTGTCGGATCGCTGCCGTTGATCCTGATTGCCCTGCAGGGCCATGCTGCCTGGTTTCTGGGCGTCTACCTGTTTCTGGCATTCACGGATCTGGTCGATGGTCCCATCGCACGGTGGTTTAATCAACGCAGTCGCATGGGGGCGACGCTGGATTCGATCGCAGACATTACGCTTAATGGCTGTTTGCTGATCGGCATCGTGGTGATGAAGTGGGATGTGATCCAAACGGAGAAGTGGCTGATCGGACTGGCGATGCTGTCCTATTTTCTGGCGGTCGGATGGAGCGTCTGGAAGTTCAGGAAGATCCCGTCCTACCATACCTGGATCGCGAAGTTGTCCCATTTGCTGGTGGCCCTGGGCGCCATTCTGGTCCTGCTTGACTGGTCCGTCTGGCCGCTCCGAATCGCGCTGGTCCTGGTCTCGTTGGGCAATCTGGAATCGCTGTGGATCACGACCCGTCTGAAACAGTGGCGAAAAGATGTACCTTCCATTCTGGCGGTTTGGAAAAACGGTTGAATCGGCGGCACCAACTACGGTGAAAGCAGCCCGTTTCAGTTCTCATGATGAACGATCGAATTGCCAGGCATTTCGTGAACCGCAACGACGAGCGCGTCAATTCGCCTTGCCGATTCGGTTGGTGATTCAATTCACGTTCAGATTTCGAAGACAAACATTGATTTGTCCAGCCGCAGCTGCTGTCCATAGATCCCCTGCGGCGCTCGTTTGCCGGCCGAGATTACCATGCAGACTTCCGCCGGTCGCGGCAGTTTCAGCAGCTTTCGAATACGAATTTCGTCCATACCTTCCATGGGGCAACTGTCGAACCCGTAGGCACGCAACGCGAGCATCAGATTCTGACAGGCCAGCGCTGTCGACTTGTGCGCCAGACTCGCATGTCGGCCTTGCTGGCTGGACCTCGCGGCATCGGTTTCTTGATCGCCAGCAGCTTGAGCAGCAATCGCTTCAAGGGCCCCAGCAGATAAAGTGGCCCTTGTTGATAGGCCAGGGGCACCACTTTGCGGTAATATTTCAAAACCGAATCGGGAACATCATCACCCATCGTTTGTAGTTTTTGCAGCATCAACTGGCGATTGCGTTCCCAGGTATCCAGTCGCGCCACGCAGACCACCAGTTCCTGCGCCGTACCGGCTGCCGGTTGTCCCAGGCAATATTCGGACAGCAGTTTTTTCTTGCCTGGTTCCCGCACCCAGTAGAATTCCCAGGGTTGCAGGTTGGAAGAATTGGGTGCCAACACGGCCAGGTCCAGGCACGCATGCATGACCGACGCGGGCACGCTTTCGTCGCCATAAACGCGCGTGCTGCGGCGGGACCTGACTACTTTTTCGAATGCGATCGGATCGGTTGCGATGTTCGTGTCACGGTCCGCGGCGCTTCCCACCCGCGTTGTGGAGTCGAATTCAGTCGGGTCGTTGGTCGGCATCTTTGATCCTCAATCGCAGGTTGGCCGCATCCGTGTCTGACACCGGGAAGCGTAGTGAGCGACAGTTCCCCCGCCCGCAGGCGGCGTCAATTCCGACCTCGATTTCAAGAAAGGCTTCCATTCGATCGTCAACGGTTGTCGGGCCGCGGGGGCCTGACCCTTGTCGACGCCTATCCATCGCTCGAATCGGGAGTGCTGTCTCCGGGCAAATCACCACCATGCTGTTTGAACAGATCGAGAAAACGATCTTCGTATTCACGAAACACACCCAGCCGGTCGAGTTCGTTTTTCAGTTCGAACGCCTTGGCGCGATCGGTTCCCGCCTGTTCAAACAGATTCTCCAGTCGCTGTTTTTCGTCCTCGGACAGGCGGCCGTTTTCCGCCGGATCGGGCAAATACGTTTCATCTTCTTCGAACTCTGAAGTTGGCGACTGATCGCCTTGCTGTTCCAGGTGTTTCATCTGCTTCAGCAGCGTGGAAAGGTGTGCTTCCATCCGTTCTGATTCCAACGTCAATTCCGACAAATCGATCTTCACATTGGTCAGGCGGCTGAAAGCATTCAGTACGGAAATCGAGGCTTTGGGATAGGGTACGTTGATGAACATGCCCGGGAGTTCGCCCAACAGGCAGCCTCCGGCAATTTTTCTTTCTGCGGCGACACCCAGCATGATGCCATTCATCCCGGAGATGCTGCCACTGCGTAACAGTCCGATGTCATTCTCCAGCAGCAGGTGTAACGTTTCATTATCCGTGGCGGCACCAACCACGCGGGAATCATCACTTAATTCGCTGGGCGTGGCCACGGCGGCGAAAGTGTAAATGGTCTCGACTCCTTCGCGCTGGGCAAAATTGACCAACTTGCGACAGAAGTCGTATCGGCCGTGAGGCGGTTGTGCTTCCCCGATAAAAATCAGCAGATCGCGTTCGGCATCCGGATCATGCCAGGAAAAGACCTGGTTCTTGGGATACCGGAAGGGTTGCACCAGGCCCGATTCGACCGTTACGTGATCCACATCGAACAGTTCGCTGGCGACATACTCGGCGCGAAACTCCATCTTCAATTTGGAAATCAGATAGTAACAGGCGGATATCGCGACATGCCCCATCCCGGGCCAGGCGGCGATCAGGATCGGATTGTTCAATTTTCTGGATTCGATCATGGACTCATGTTTTCTTTCTGGGAAACTCCGCCAAAGGTGCCGTGGGGCGTCAGCCAAGTTTCGTTTTCAAATCTTCTTTTTCGCTCTCGGAAAATTCCTTGCGGGGAACATCCACGACGATGCGGACCAGATGGTCACCGGGCGGCGAGCCGGACTTGATTCCCTGGCCGCGAATTCGCAGCGACTGATCGGAAGAGGTTCCTGCCGGAACCGTCAAGGTCACGGTTCCGTGAATCGTGGGAACGTCCATTTTGCCTCCCAGCAACGCGGTCAGTAAAGGAACATGCGCGTCGCTGCGAATGTTTTTTCCATCTCGACGGAAATTTGGATCGGATTTTACCTGCACTTCGATCAGTAGATCGCCGTTGGGTCCACCTCGCAATCCAGCTTCACCCTGCCCCTGCAGTCGCAGTATCTTGCCTGACTGGATGCCGGCAGGAATGGTGATCGAGATGGTCTGATTCTTTGTCTTGCGGCCTTCTCCGTGGCAGTCCGGGCAGACCGCGGCACCACCTCGTCCCGTTCCGCCACAGGCCGTACAGACCGAAGAGATGGTGAAATAACCACCCTGCTCTGCCGCTTGCCGGGCCACGTTGCCGCTACCGTGACAAACACGGCATGCTTCGCCCGTATCGTCTCCGGTGATGCCGCTGCCCTGACACGTGTGACAGGCTACGGGAATCGGCACTTCGACGGTCGTCTTTCCTCCCAAGACCGCCGTGCGGAAATCGATCGATAGACTGAATTTCAGATCGTTGCCCCGCCGAGGACGGGATCGGCTTGCACGGCCACGTTCGCCAAACATCTGACCGAAGATGTCGCCAAACTGGGTGTAGATTTCTTCGTTGTCGGTGAATCCCTGATAGCCGGTATCCATCACCCGCTCCATGCCGCCGGTGTCATAAAGCTTTCGCTTTTCCGGATCTTTCAGAATTTCATAGGCTTCGGATGCTTTCTTGAACTTGTCGGATGCGGACGCATCCCCCGGGTTGCGATCTGGATGGAATTTCAATGCCAATTTGCGATAGGCGCGCTGAATTTCGGATTCCGTTGCATCCTTGGCAACGCCCAGCGTTTCATACAGATCTTCGTTGGTAGGCACGGTCGAACTCATGGCTGGCTGCCAGCTTCACCTGAATGATCGATTTTGGTTACAACAACGGTCAACACGCCAGCATCGTAGACGGCACGCAGCGTTTCAAGGCGGATGGCGGTAGGCAATTCAAATTGACGGGTAAAGAAGCCGTAGCGCCATTCCTGCACGGCGGCTTCTCGACGGTTCGCGTCCCAGGGAGGGCGACGCTCGCCACGAATTGTCAAATAGCGACCGTCAATGTCAATTGCCAGATCGTCTTCAATTATGCCCGGGATCGACACGTAGAGCCGATATTCGTGCGATGTTTCTACCAGATCGACTTCCGGCTGAAATGCGATCGGCTGTTCGGAATCGGGCGAACTGCCGAGTGCGGCCAGCAGGTTGTCCAACATCGAATTGGAGCGACGTCGAAATTCCTGCAGTTGTCGATCCGGGTCCCATGATTCAAGGTTCATAATCTAATACCATTGATCATTGCGTCACTTGCGGCAACGGACTACCGTCGTCGGTTTGGCCTTGATACCACTTGAACCGACAATTATCTAAAGATTCCCGTCGCTTGCAAACGCTCCTCGTCCGTACCGTTTTTCAACGGATTTGCTCCGCAAGCCACCGGGTGTCGGCCAATCGACCCATCGAATCACAGGAAAGAAGTTGGGTGTGCAAAAACTGAAGCTGAATGTGGAAATCCTCCTGGGCCAGGAAGAAGCATCCTGCGTGGCCTGCGAGCAACGATTGCGGGAGTTACTGGAAACCAATGCGGGTGTGGGTCGAGCTCATCTGACCTCCGAAGCCGGTTCGCCGCAACGGATCTGCATTCACTTTGATCCAGAACAGATTTCGGTAGCCGAATTGCGTCGGCTGGCCAGGAAAGCCGGCGCGGCGCTCGATCAACGATATGGCCACGCCATGTTCTGGTCTCGTCCCATGCACGCCAGCCGGGCCCGATTGCTGGAAACGGAGCTGCAGGCGCGACCGGGCGTTGTGGGCGCGGGCGTGTCCGCCGACGGGGTGATCCGAATTGAATTTGACCGACAGGCGACCAGTGCCGCGCGACTGCGAAGCGAGATCGTTGGACGGGATCTGCCGTACCTGCGGACGGCAGGCAGCCAATCCGAGACCAGCGAGGACGTTGATTCTCTCAGCAAGGATGAGCCGCATTCGCATGTTTGCGGTCACCACGATCATGGTCATGGTGGTCTGTTTGGCGAGCGGACCGAGCTGGTTTTTTCCCTGCTGTGCGGCGCTGCGCTGTTGATCGGCTGGTTGATCAGTTTTTCCGCGGCCGCATCCTGGATTCCCCTGGCATGTTTTGGGCTGGCGTATTTCTTCGGTGGCTATTACGTCCTGCTGGAAGCAACACAAAAGATTCGTTTTGGACAGTTTGAAATTGATTTCCTGATGATTGTGGCGGCCATCGGGGCGGCGGTGTTGGGCCATTGGTCGGAAGGGGCCTTGCTGCTGTTTCTGTTCAGCCTGGGTCATGCTTTGGAACACTACGCCATGGGACAGGCGCGGCGTGCCATCGAATCCCTGGCCGACCTGGCGCCCCAGACCGCAACGGTTCGTCGCGATGGTGGATTGCAAGAGGTGGCGGTTACCGAGCTGTCACCGGGAGACATCGTGCTGGTGAAACCTCACGATCGAATCGCGGCCGATGGTGTGGTGGTCAAGGGGGCCAGCAGTGTTGACCAGTCGCCCATCACCGGTGAGAGCGTTCCGGTGGAAAAACGGGCGGTCGAGAACTTCGACGCGGTTCGCACGCAGCCGGATCTCGTGGCCCCGGAGCACAAGGTCTTTGCCGGTACGATCAATGAAAACCGGGTTCTGGAGATTGCGGTGACACGTCGAGCGAGTGATTCGACGATCGCTCGGGTCGTAAGAATGGTGAATGAAGCGGAAACGCATAAATCGCCAACGCAACGTTTTACCGACCGTTTCGAAAGAATTTTTGTGCCGGCAGTAATCGCGGTGGTCGTGCTGCTGCTGTTTGCATTTGTGGTGGTCGAGGAATCGTTTGCCGATTCGTTTTATCGAGCGATGGCCGTACTGGTGGCGGCCAGTCCCTGTGCACTGGCGATCTCGACACCCAGTGCCGTGCTCAGCGGGATTGCTCGTGCCGCCCGTGGCGGTGTTCTGATCAAAGGGGGCGGTCCTTTGGAAAATCTCGGCCATGTACGCACGATTGCCTTTGACAAGACCGGAACCTTGACCATCGGAAAGCCGGCTCTGACGGACGTCATTACCTGTGAAGGAGTTGAGCAGGACGAATTACTGCGACTGGCAGTGGCCGTAGAATCACTGAGCGATCATCCACTGGCCCGGGCGGTTGTCAAAGCCGGACGCCAGAAGCTGGCATGGTCGAACGCTTCGAGACGTCATGACGTTCGGGATTTCCACAGCGTGACCGGTCGCGGAGTGGAGGCGGTGGTCGATGGCGAGAACGTGTTCATCGGCAAGGACGGTCTGTTTGCCAAAACGGACGGCCATCCGCTGCCATCCAGATTGCAGGAATCCGTGCGCCAACTGGAGCAGCAGGGGCGGACGACCATGATCGTGCGTGAGGGGGATCGCTACCTGGGCGTCCTGGGCGTGATGGATACGGTGCGAAAGGAGGCGGCGGCAACGGTGCAGCGATTGCGCGAACTGGGGGTCGAGCAATTCGTGATGATCTCCGGTGACAATCAGCAGGTTGCTGAAGCGATTGCCAGTCAGGTGGGCATTACGGACGCCCGCGGTGGTCTGTTGCCGGAGGATAAGGTCTCGGTGGTTCGGAGGATTCGGAAACAACAGGCCGTAGCCATGGTGGGCGACGGTGTGAACGATGCGCCGGCGTTGGCGAACGCGTGCGTGGGCATTGCCATGGGGGCCGCCGGATCCGATGTGGCCTTGGAAACGGCGGATGTTGCTCTGATGGCTGATAACTTGAGCCATCTTCCGTTTGCGGTTGGCCTCAGCCGCCAAACCAGCCGGATCATTCAACAGAACCTGTGGTTCAGTCTGGGCATGGTGGCCATTCTGGTTCCGGCGACGATCCTCGGATTACAGATGGGGCTGGCGGTGTTGTTTCACGAGGGTTCGACGCTGGTTGTCGTCTTCAACGCCTTGCGTCTGTTGGTCTACGACGAATCGGGCGACAAGAGATCGATTTAGTTTTCCTCGCATGGCATCTCGTGATTCAGGCGATGATGTCGTGGACCACGCGGCAGGGTTCAACTCCGGTCAACTTCAGGTCCAGACCCTGAAATTTCGTCGTAAATCGTTCGTGGTCGATTCCAAACAGGGCCAGCATGGTGGCATGCAGGTCGTGAACCGAGACCACGTTTTCGACACTGCGATACCCCAGTTCATCGGTGCCACCGTAAACCACGCCTTGTTTGCTCCCGCCACCGGCCATCCAGACACTGAACGCATTGATGTGGTGATCGCGGCCGGATCCCTGGGCCATCGGCGTTCTCCCGAATTCACCGCCCCACAGGACCAGGGTATCGTCCAGCAGACCGCGTTGTTTCAGATCCTTTACCAGCGCGGCGCTGGGTTGGTCGCAGGCCTGAGCGGCGGTGGTGAAATCCTTTGCCAGGTTGCTGTGATGATCCCATCCTCGATGATACAGCTGGACAAACCGAACACCCCGCTCCAGCAACCGCCGCGCCATCAGGCAATTCGACGCAAATGATCCGTCGCCGGGCGATTTGATTCCATAAAGGGCCAGCGTCTGTTCGGATTCGTCGGACAGGTCTGCGAGATCGGGAACCGCCGTCTGCATCTTGAAGGCCATTTCGTATTGGGCAACCCGTGTTTCAATCTCGGGATCGAAGCAGTTTCTGGACAACATTCCGTTCAGCCGCTGGATTTCGTCCACCACCTGTCGCTGCGTTGATTGACAAACACCATCCGGGTTGCCGATATAGTGAACAGGCCGCCCCTGGCTTTGAAAGGCAATGCCCTGGTAACGGCTGGGCAGTACGCCGGCGCTCCACTGTCGGGCGGAGACCGGTTGAGCGCCGGGTCCCTGGGATGTCATCACGATGTAGCCCGGCAATTCACTGGTCTCCGCACCCAGGCCATACAACAGCCAGCTGCCCATCGATGGCCGACCCTTGATAATCGAACCGGTATTCATGAACGCATGAGCCGTGTCATGATTGATCTGTTCCGTCGTCATGCTGCGAATCACGCAGATGTCGTCAGCCATCGACCCGATGTGCGGAAAGAGACTGGAAATCTCGATTCCCGACTGGCCCCAGGGGCGAAACGAGCAGAATGCCTTGCGGGCCAGCAGTTTCGTGTTCTGCAGCTGCGCCAATTCCTGACCTTCGGTCATGGATTCGGGAAACGGCTGACCATCGATTCGATCCAGCTGCGGTTTGGGGTCGAATGACTCCAGATGGGATGGTCCCCCCGCCATGCACAGATGCACGATCCGCTTGGCCTTCGGTGGGTAATGTGGGAGGTTTGGCAGCGAAGGCCAGGGATGATCCTCACTCGGCCGAGCTGCCAGCGATTCGCGCTCCAGCAACGAAGCCAAGGCGAAACTGCCGATCCCCGCAAAGGACCGGGAAATGAATGTGCGACGTGACCATTCCAGAGCTCGCTTGTCGAAGTCGACGTTCTGATCGTGCATGGCGGTTCAATTCAATAGCGGGTTATCGTCTCATGCAAATTCAATATCACGCGGCAGACCTGTGCCAACGCCGCCAATGGCCGATCATCCGGCTGGTTGTCCGGTCGGAACGGACCGATTTGATTGAAAGCTTCCGCGCTTGCCGGATGCTGTCCAAAATATTCAACTTGCCGCTGGTACAGTTGGTGAAGTGCACCGCGTTCGTCATCCTCCGGGTCACGGCTCAGGGCGATTCGGAATCCATCCCTGATCCAGTCATCGATATCTCCATCCGGTTGCCGCTGTAGCAAACGAGCGGCGAAAGCACGACTGGCCTCCACAAATACCGGATCATTCAACAGGGTCAACGCCTGTTGCGGGCTGTTGCTGATCGTACGATCGGCCACGCATTCGTCACGAGCGGGCGCGTCGAAGTTGGCCAGCATCGGATGTAAAAAGGTCCTTTGCCAATGCATGTAAATGCCCCGCCGGTACTGTACACCATTCGTATCGGTCTGGTAGCGACGGTTGGGAAACTGCAAGTTGCCGTAATAGCCGGTGGGCTGAAATGGGAATACGCTGGGGCCGCCCACCCAATCGTCCAAAAGCAGTCCCGAAATAGCCAGGGCATTGTCCCGCACCAATTCAGCCTCCAGGCGGCGGGCGGACTGTTGAGCCAGCAGTCGATTGTGGGGGTCAATGGTTGACAGCTCGGGCCGAGCGGCCGCCCGTTGTCGATAGATGTGACTGGTGACGATCAGCCGCGTGATCTTCTTGCGGTCCCAGTCCTGCCGGAATTCTGATGCCAGCCAATCCAGTAGTTCGGGATGGCTGGGCCATTGACCCTGGCTGCCGAGATCGTCCAACGGATTGGACAGACCGCTGCCGAAGAAGTGCTTCCAGATTCGATTCACGTAGTGCCGTGCCGTCAACGGATTGCTTTCAGAAACCAGCCAGTTCGCCAGATCCAGCCGATTCAGCTCTCGAGATGATCCATCGTCGGCGCCGGGCAGAAACCGGGGCGTTCCGGCAACAGCCGTTGGTCCGGTCGTGTCCTGCCAGTCACCGCGGGGCAGGATCCGTGATCGACGCCTGGCCGCTTCGTCGACGCTCTGACTGACCATCGTCATGGCGTAGCCGGAGCGACATTCGGCGATACGATCTCGTAGTTCGTTCAGCTCGAGGGGTTGCTGATCATAGGGTGTGCGCTGTTGGTAGAACGCCGCTCGTAATGCCCGAGCCGCCGCACCGCCAAGGGTACGGTAGTCGCGACCGCCCGCAATCGTCTGCAATGCCGTATCTAGATCATCGGAAGAGCAACGACGAGCCACCACCCATCGCGACAGAGGCGAGACGGAACAAAGAATGCGACCCACGTCCCGGCTTTCGATCCGGACGATCAATCGTTCGCCCGGATTCATGTGCAACGTTTTGTTAAAGTGATAGACGGCCGTGTGCGGGTACCGGGATTCGTCGGCGGGCAGTTGCCAGCGACCGGGTCCCGACCGCCAGGTATCGTCCAGAAAAGGGCTGGAACGGCCATTGGAATATTTCGACGGAGCCCAACGATCGGCCTGGGCCAAGGCAATTTCCACCGCGGGGAGGGTGTCGCGGTCCGTCAACGGGTCGGCCGGCGAATCAGCGGAATCGGAAAACTTCTTCACGGAAATCCGCAGATTGAAGCGACCTTCCGCAGAACGGCCGACGCGATCGCTGTGCACTCGATGGGGCAGTACTTCACATCGCAGCGATCGGATGGCACGTGGTTCGTCGACGTCGAAGAACAAATCGACTTTCTCATTTACGGCCGTTTTTCCGTGGTACAGCAGGCTGTCATCAGGCAACACTTCCAGGTTCGCCGGCGAATCGCCAATCGCTTCGGTCGGCTTCCATCGCTGCCACAAGTCGGGATTCAGGCGATAGACGTGAACCAACTGCTGGAGCCAGTGCGAGAAATTCTCCGACTCAAACTCGCGGCGGGAGACGAGCCTCGCGGACTTGCGCTCCAGCTGTTTTTCGAGGAAGCGGATCTGGTGGTCCAGGGACCGGCTGCGGCTGCGCAACTCCGGCGGAAAAGGATGGTCATTCGTGAAGCTGGCCAGGTCGGGGTTCGGCGTATAGCCGTAACTGTGGTACACGCCCCATTGTCGGATGTCGTCGAAGAAGGCACCCAGGGAGTAAAAGTCTTCGATCGTAAAGGGATCGTACTTGTGGTTATGGCATTCGCAGCAACCGAGTGTCGAACCCAGCCAGGCCGTTCCAACCATGCGGACTCGGTCGGCGGTGTATTTCGCCAGGTATTCTTCCGGCTGGGCACCACCTTCGCGGGTCATCATGTTCAATCGCAACAGGCCGGTAGCAACCAGTTGTTCCTCCGACGGCTGGGGGAACAGATCGCCGCCAATTTGCCAAAGAGTGAACTCGTCGAAGGGCTGGTTTTGATTCAACGATCGGATGACAAAGTCGCGATAGGGAAAAATTCGCTGATTTTGATCCCCATGGAAGCCGACCGTATCGCTGAAGCGCACCAGGTCCAACCAACCAGCCACCATCCGTTCGCCGTAGTGAGGCGAGGCGAGTAGCCGATCGACCTGTTTCTCGTACGCGTGGGGAGAATCGTCCACGACAAAATCCTGGACCTCTTCGAACGTCGGTGGCAGACCGATCAAATCGAGGCTGAGGCGGCGCAACAACGTTTTCCTGTCGGCGGCAGGTGATGGAACGATTCCTTCAGCTTCCAAACGATCGAATACGAAGGCGTCGATGGGATTCTGAACCAAGCCGCTGAATTGGGCTTTCAGCTTGGGTACCGCAGGGCGCGCAATCGGCTTGTAGGACCAATGCTGGTCGTACTTCGCACCCTGCCGGATCCACTCGCTGATCAGTTTCTTCTGTTGGTCCGACAACGGGTGGCGAAAGTCGGCTGGTGGCATCGGGTCATCAACGCTGGTGACCCGTTGCCAAAGAGCGGAAGCATCGGGATCTCCGGGGACGATCGCCTGAGCCCCGCCAATCGCGGCATCAAACGAGTCGAGCCGGACGCCGCTGGCATTGGCGGCTTCATCGGGTCCGTGGCAGGTAAAACAGCTTTCCGACAGGATCGGCCGGATATGTTGGCCATACGATATGACGTCCGGCAACGGTGGTTGGCTGTCCGACTGCATCGCGTGCAAGCCGACGCCGATCCAGAAAACCGGCAGAACAACGATGGGATAAACGACCGATCTCAACGAGGCATCCTGCGTTTCCAATCCGAAACTGAATGATGCCCTCATTTTGGCACGATTCGCAATCGGTTACCAGTTTCGCCCCAACCGAATCAGTGCAAGTCGGGCCCGTGGTGATATCGGCAAGGCTTCATACCCCGGCCGTGCCGAGACCGAACCCGGGTGGTCAACTGACGGGACCGCTGAGGGCCAAGAGCGTGGCATTTTGCCTCGGTGTCCAAAGTTCTCACAATCCACTGCGACCAACACGACTTTTCCTCAAGTTTTTGGGGGAAATATCCGAGAAATTCGCACGAAGGGCCAGAACCGACCGATTGGCGCGGTTTTTGCCTGTCAACGTCACTCAGCATGGCTCCTGTAAATCTGACACGTATTTCCGGGACCAGGCCAATAGCAACGACTGGTTATCTTTCTACGACACCGCCATCTTTCAGCAGAAACGATCATGACCACAACCCGCGAAACCATTGAAAATCTGTCGCATCAAATCGGCCTTCATAGCGAGCCATTTCAACGGATCGTCACGGAAGTCAATCGGGTCCTGGTGGGTCAGGAGGCACTGATCCACCGGATGCTGGTTGGCCTGTTGACGGGAGGACATCTGTTGATTGAGGGCGTACCCGGGCTGGCCAAGACGACGGCCGTCGCCAGCCTGGCTCGCGCCATCAACACCGGGTTTCAACGTATCCAATTCACCCCCGATCTGCTGCCGGCGGACTTGATCGGAACGCAGGTCTATCGGCCCCAGGATCAGTCGTTCGTGGTTCAAAAAGGACCGATTTTTTCCAACCTGGTTCTGGCGGATGAAATCAACCGCGCGCCAGCGAAAGTACAGAGCGCCTTGTTGGAGGCGATGCAGGAGCGGCAGGTTACCATCGGCAACGAGAGCTTTCAGCTGGAGGAGCCTTTCCTGGTCATGGCCACACAGAATCCGGTGGAACAGGAAGGAACCTACCCGCTGCCGGAAGCGCAGACCGATCGTTTCATGTTGAAGGTGGTCGTTGATTACCCGAACCGGAACGAAGAACTGCAGATCCTGCGCCGGATGAGTCGAACCGAGACGTCGTTTGATATTCAGCCGGTGACCGATCCGCATGAAATCAAGACCGCGCGGCGACTGATTGACCAGATCCACGTGGATGAAAAAGTCGAGGGTTACGTTGTCGATCTGGTCATGGCAACGCGATCGCCCGAATCGTACGGACTGCATCTGGATCAGATGATCCAGTTTGGTGTCTCACCGCGAGCCACGATCAACCTGACGCTGGCGGCCAAGGCCAATGCTTTCCTGGCCGGGCGGGCGTATGTGACACCACGGGATGTCCGGGAAATGGCGCTCGACGTTCTCAGGCATCGCCTGATGATCACGTACGAAGCCGAAGCCGAAAACCGCACTGCGGATTCGATCGTTACCGAAATTCTCAACCACCTGCCCATGCCGTAGATCGAGCAATGATACCATCCGAAGTCTTTCAAAACATTCGACGGATTCAGATCCGTACCTCGCACAAAGTGGATGAATTGTTGACCGGATCATGGCATTCGGCTTTCAAGGGGCGAGGTATCGAATTTGAGGAAGTCCGCCCCTACCAGGTTGGCGATGACGTTCGCACGATCGACTGGAACGTGACTGCCCGTAACCAGCAGCCGTTTGTCAAGCTGTTTCGGGAAGAGCGTGAACTTTCCGTCATTCTGCTGGTCGACTTGAGTGGATCGCAGGATTTCGGATCGGGGAATCAGACCAAACGGGAACTGGTCGCCGAACTGGGAGCCACGCTGGCGATGTCCGCCATCAAGAACAACGACAAGGTAGGCATGACGCTGTTCACGGACCAGATTGAGAAGAGTATTCCGCCCCGCAAGGGATCGCGTCATGTGTTGCGGTTGATTCGTGAACTGCTGTATTGCGAACCGGTCGGGGCGGGAACCGATCTGCGACGGGCGATCGAGCACCTGAACCGGACCAGTAAACGTCGCTCCGTGGTGTTTCTGATCAGCGATTTTCAGGACAGCGGTTTTGAATCCCAGTTGAAAGTGGCGCGGAGAAAGCACGACATCATTCCCGTGATTGTCAACGACCCCCGCGAAACCGAAATCCCGAACGTTGGTTTGGTGCGACTGCAGGATGCGGAAACCGGCGCCGTCGTGATGTTGGACACGTCCAGTCGAGCCAATCGCAAGCGGTTCAATCAACTGAATTGGCAACAGGCCAAGACCCGCGACGCCATGTTCCGCAGGCTGCAGATGGACCCGCTTCATCTGACCACGGGCCGCGACCTCGTCGATCCGTTGCGACGTTACTTCCATGCGCACGAGGGTCGCAAATGATGATCACCCACCTTCTTTGCTGGCTGTCCATGGTCGTCGTGGCCGTCGGCGGCGAATCGCTGACATTAGGCTTGACCGACCTCGATGCGACCGTCGAGGTTCAGAATTTCCGCCCGCGAATTGCGGAAGCCTTCGACGTGCAAATCCAGTTGGCCGCACCGGCGGGAACCCGCGTGAAGTTCCCGCAGCTCGGCTCACAGTTCGGCCCGTTCACGGTCCTGCACAGCGACGACCGGTTCAATATCCCGGACGAACAAAACGCCGATCGGCGGATCTGGACCCGCTTGCTGACGTTGGAAAGTCTGCAGACCGGCGAGCTGGTAATTCCCGAAATGGCTATCGAGATCGAAGCCGAATCGGGCTCCCGGGAGATCCGGTCGCAGGCGCAGACCGTGGAAGTGATCAGCGTACTGGAAAACCAGGTCGACCCGTTGAAGTTTCGGGACATCAAGGACGCGGTGGACATCGAAGCTTCCGAGCGAACGTCGTATGCCTGGATTGCCTGGGCACTGGGCGGGGCTGGGGTGGCGGCTTTATTCTGTTTTGCCCTGCTGCGGATGGCCGGTCGCCGAAAATGGATCACGCCGGCTGAATGGGCCGTGACCATGCTGCAATCGACGGTCGATGGCCAACAGCCGCAACCGGCCGACTCGGCGGAGGTATTTGAAAAGATCGAAACCGCGGTTCGAGGTTATTTGCAGATGCGATTCGAATTGCCAACGGCTAATGCCACGGCGGATCGCTTGACCGAATCGCTTCGACATCAGGATCTGCCGGCGGCCATGATCGCCAGTTTGAATCGCTTGCTCGGTTTGGCGGAACAGACGAAATTCGCCGGCGTGGAAATGTCGTCAGGTGAATTGTCCCGTGCCGTGGATGAAGCGATCTGTCTGATCCGGAATCTGGACGTGATCGACATTTCCAGTGAAGTTCCCGGTTTCGACGCAAAGGAGGTCGGCTGATGTTTCATAGTCCGTGGTACTTGCTGCTGTTGCTGCTGTTACCGTTGGTGGCCTGGAGGCTGTTTGCCAGGCGTCGCCCGGTCGCGATCCGTTTCAGTTCGACGGCGATTGCCGCTTCGATCAGTCCGACTCTGCGACAGCGGTTGATCTGGCTTCCCAAGGCGCTGACCCTGGCCGCGTTGCTGTTTCTGGTTCTGGGTTTGGCGCAGACCTCGTGAAGGACGGGAACAGACGGTGATCGATACTGAAGGAATTGCCGTCCAGATGGTGGTCGACCGGAGCGGTAGCATGCAGGCGATGGATTTCAAGTTGAATGGCGAACAGGTGGATCGACTGACGGCCATCAAGAACGTGGCCGGGAAATTCGTTTCCGGCGGCGACGGACTGGATGGGCGGCATAGCGATTTGATTGGTCTGATCACCTTCGCCGGATTTGCCGATGGCGTGACACCGCCCACGTTGGATCACGCGTTTCTGTTGAACAACCTGACACAGACGCAGATCGTTTCGGTCCGCGGCGAAGATGGAACCGCCATCGGGGACGCGATCGCCCTGGCGGTCGAAAAGTTGAACGCTCTGGACGAGCGGCAGGACGAGAAGGTGCAGAGTAAGGTCATCATCCTGTTGACCGATGGTGAGAATACGGCCGGCGAGCTGGATCCGCTGCCCGCGGCAGAACTGGCTGAAACACTGGGCATTAAGATCTATACGATTGGTGTTGGAACCAGGGGACAGGCTCCGATACCCGTGGAAGACATGTTCACGGGGCGTAAAGTGATGCGCTGGATGCCGGTCAATATCGACGAAGACACGTTGAAGAAAGTAGCGGAGACCACAGGCGGCAAGTATTTTCGAGCCACCGATACCGAATCGTTGACCGGGATCTATCAGGAGATCGATCAGCTGGAAAAAACGAAAGTGGAAGCGGATCATTATGTCGATTATCGCGAGCTGGCGGTGCAGCCCTATCGGTCGGGTTGGATAACTTTCCCGCCGATGTTGCTGTTGGCATTCGGCCTGTTGCTGGCCCGCGTTGTCTTACAGGATACCTGGTTGCGGGAGCTGGCCTGATGGATATACAAATTGGCAATCCGGGTGCTGTTTATCTGATCACGGCTGGTGGTCTGGTGATGGCGCTGGCGATCTGGAGCGTACTGGCACGGCGGCGCGCGATCCGTCGATTCGCCTCCGACCAGTCATTTGGTGACTTGATGTCCGGCGATTCGATGTGGCGTCGCGGTATCAGTTCGGCCCTGATGGCGGCGGTGATGGTTCTGCTGGCCGTTGGGCTGATGGATATTCGCTGGGGAAAAAGCAAGCAGGAAGTGCCCCAGCGCGGAATCGAGGTGATGTTCGCGCTGGACGTTTCCCGCAGCATGCTGGCCGATGACGTTTCGCCCCATCGGCTGGGACGGGCGAAGCAGCAGATTCGCGACATGATTGATGAAATGGCAGGGGACCGGATTGGACTGGTCGTCTTCGCGGGTGAAGCCCGGCAGGCGGTCCCATTGACCAGCCACTACGGAGATTTCAAACAGGTGCTGGATTCGGTGGGCCCCGAATCGGTCCGGCGAGGCGGTTCCCGGCTGGGCGATGCAATTCGGACCGCTTCGGCAGGATTTCTCGACAAATCCAACGATCATCGAACGCTGGTGTTGTTTACCGACGGAGAGGACCAGGAAAGCCAACCAGTGGAACTGGCCAGAGATTTGCACGCGGAAAATGGACTGCGGATATTCACCGTCGGCCTGGGCGATAGGGATCATGGTGCGCGAATTCCCGAGTCCGATTCGAAACAGGAGCGATTTGTCGAATACGGTGGTCAACAGGTCTGGTCCAAATTAAATGGTCAGGTCCTGCAGGCCATTGCCACGCAGTCTGGCGGTGCTTACATCCCGGCGGGAACCAAGCGAGTCAATATGGCTGATGTCTACCATGGCTATGTCGCCAATGTCGAACAGACCGAGTTTGAAAGGGCGGAAATCAGTGTCTACACGCCTCGTTTTCAATGGTTCGCCGCCGCTGCTTTCCTGCTCTTGCTATTGGAAGTGTGGGTCGGTACGGCGCGGTCCAAACCGGCACGGTCCAGCGCTCGGGCCGCGGGGACGAATCAGGCGGTGGAAACGTCTCCCGTCCGCTCGCCCGAGAAGATCAGGACTTCCCTGAAACGGCCGGCAGCAACCGCCGCAGCCATCGCGCTATGCCTGACCTTGACCGCGGCGGCACCAGCACAAACGAACGAGACGGTTGCCAAACAAATCAATGCCGCCAATGCCCTGCTGCGTGACCAGCGGACGACGGAGGCAATCGAGGCCTTCCGTCGGATCGAGGACGTCGATGGCCTACTGCGCGATCGCCTGAATTACAATCTGGCTGTCGCCCATTATCGCCATGGTGACCTCGCTGCCGCTCAATCCCTGTTCGACGAATCGGCCCGATCGGATGACACCGCCGTGGCTGCAGACAGCCGGTACAATCTGGGCAATTGTCATTACGCTCATGCGTTGCAATTGTCCGAGGCAAACCCCGAATCGGCAATCAACGAACTGCACAGCGCGATTACCAGTTACCGCAGTTCGCTGCGGCTGCAAGATGAAAACGCGGACGCCCGGGCCAATATCGAACTGGCGATTGCACTGTTGAATCAACTGCAGGAGGAACCACAGCAGGAAGAACCACAGCAGGAGCAACCACAGCAGGAGCAACCACAGCAGCAACAGCAGTCGGGTCAACAACAGGAGCAACAACAGTCGGGGCAATCGCAGGATCCGTCGCAGTCCGATCCATCCGAACAATCTCAGGGGCAGAATCCCGAAGACGAGGCGGCAGAGTCGAATTCGACCGAACAACAGACGCCGTCGAACGGCAACGAACAGCAGGAAGATTCGTCCCCCGATGAGTCGCAGCCGCCGGAACAATCACAACAGAAACAACAGGGCGATCGACAGCAGGATGGTAATCCGCAGTCGGGGCAGGCAGGCGAAGAATCGAGCCAGCAGGATCAGGCCTCCGAGCAACCATCGGCGGACGGCCCGCAGCCAGATGACCTATCCGGCGAAACTCGTCCTTCGGAAGGCCAGCGTCAACTTCAACCCGAATCTGAACAGGATCAGAATGCGGAATCCAATGCGGGAGCCAGCCGGCAGGAACCTCGGTCGAGTCAACAACCGGCCGGCAGGAATCCGCCACAGAGTCAATCCGAACGATCGGATCAGTCTCCGGATCCATCCGTGGAATCGGAGGACTCGTCGGACGCCGGCATGAAACCGTTGCCTCAGGGAGAGTTGTCCTCAGTAAATGAGCAGGATTCTGATAGCTTCACCGATCCCCAGGCGTTTGGCGTCGGATCGGAACAGGAAGATGGAACGATGACACGGCAAGAAGCTTTGAAGCTGCTTCAATCGGTGCGTGATCGCGACATGTTGCGACGCTTGCAACAACAGCGCCGCCAAAGATCGAGGCGAATTGTCGTGGAAAAAGACTGGTAATCGGAAGGACAGGTATCAACTTGCTGAGTACGAGGGAACGTAATCAGGAGAGGAACATTATGAACGGCAATCTTCAGAATATCTTTACGACCCTGGTTTTTGCGTCGGCGGCGTTGGCTGGTGGTACCTCAACAGCCCAGGATGTGTCGGCCAGGATCTCCACGCGGGAAACCTACGTCGGCATGCCCGTGGTGTTGCAGATCAGCATCTCCAACGCGGAGGACTATCAAATGCCGGAACTGCCAGAGATTGATGGCTGTAGCGTCCGCGCGGCCGGCGTTCCGTCGCAGGCGTCGCAAATTACCATCATCAACGGTCGCCGCAGCGAAAGTCGCAGCGTGACCATGCGTTACCTGATCACGCCTCGTCGAGCCGGTACGTTTCAGATTCCGGCTTTGACGGTCAGGGTGGACGGCCGTACCGTCACCACACGACCTCAACCGTTTGTTGCCACGCAAAGTGAAACCGGTGATTTAATGTTCGTCGAAGTTGAGGGAGGCGACCAGCGGGTCTACGTGGGCCAGTCGCTGAAGCTGAAACTGAAAATCTGGTTGAAGCCCTATCGTGATCGTCAGCGACAAACGGTTCTGAACGCGGATCAGATGTGGCAACTCGTTTCCAGTGAATCCTCCTTCGGCAGTTTCTCCGATCGCCTGCAGCAGATGGCGGAAAACAACGAAAGGCCCAGGGGCCGGGAAGTCTTGCGGGACGATGGCCAGGGCAACCGCCGTGGCTATTACCTGTATGAAATCGATGCCACCATTTATCCAACACGTCCGGGAAAAATCGATGCCAGCGATATTCAGATCGTGGTTCAATACCCAACGCAGTTGAGCCGAGCTCGTGATCCGTTCGCCAGTCTGCTCGGTGAACGGTCGTTGAGCGGTAGCAGGTTGATGCGACAGATGATGGACGACGATTTCTTTCGTTCCCCATTTGAACGGCGACTGACCGTTTCGTCGTCGCGCCCGATCGTGGCGGAAGCAAAGACGGATACCACCGAAGTGCTACCGATTCCCACGGAAGGGCGTCCCGCCGATTATCGAGGCGCAGTCGGACGTTATCAGATGGTGGCGGAGGCGGGTCCCACGAACATGCAAGCTGGCGATCCGATCACGTTGCGACTGGGGATTCTGGGGAATGGGCCGATGGAGCTGGTGCAGGCACCACCGCTATCGGAAATCGCGTCGCTGACGGCCGACTTCAAGGTGGCGGACCAATCGCTGGCCGGATTTGTACGTGACGATACCAAGGTTTTTGCGACCACCATCCGCCCCCGCAACGCGGATGTCAAACAGATACCTCCCATTCCGTTCAGTTTCTTCGATCCCGATACCGCGTCTTTTGAAACGGTCTATAGCGAACCAATTGATATCCAGGTGGAAGCGGCGGAAACCCTGTCGCTGGATGCCATCGTCAGCAATTCCCCAGCGCGAAACCGTTCCAGTTCCGACAACGATCGGGCAGACACCGGGACCGGGGAGCCGCAGGGCCCGACCTGCAGAACCACGCGTCGGCCGATGTACTGGTTTCCCGGAATTCGTCGCAAAGCAGTTCGTTGTGGTGGTGTGTCTTCCTGCCGCCTGTCGCCTGGACGATCCTGTTGGCCGCCAAGGCCTTGGTCGCCCTGCTCCAATGGCTGACCATTTTTCGGTCCGCCAAATCGGTTTGTGGTCAGGCGATTTCGAAAGCCACCGACCGACAGGCATTGATTGCAGCGCTAACCGCCTTGATCGCGCGACGAACGAATCCGTCAGTCCAATCGCCCCAGCAGGCCGTTGGCGCTTTGCGGATCAGTGGTATGTCAGAATTGGCCAACGAAGTCGAATTGCTGTTCGATCGCCTGCAACACGACGCCGACCATCAGTTCGACGTGACGGACCAGTCGCTTGAGCAAGCCAGAAGCGAATGCCGCGATCTGGCAGACAGGTTATTCGACACCTTTGCCGCGCAGGGTAAGGCACGGGTCCGTCGGCCGCGAGGCAACAGAGACCGCCGCGGGTCACAGGGAAAATCGACGTAGCCAGGTTGCCGGTCTGCTGTTTCTGCTGATCGGGCTATCGGCAACGCCCTCCGCCGTGGCCGAAACGGGACAGCAAACGGCCAACTTGAATCCTGAACAGCAGCAAGCGATCCTGAATGAAGCGCAGCAGATGTATCACCAGGGCCGAGAGATATCGGCTCAGGATTCGGCAGAAGCAAGCGATCTGTTGGCCCAATCGGCCGAAAAATACCAATTGCTGGTTGAGGACGGCGTGGCCAATAGCAAGTTGTACGTCAATCTGGGTAATGCCCAGTTGCAGAGCGGGCAGTTGGGCAAGGCGTTGGCCAACTATTGCCGGGCAGCACGTCTGGATCCCGGGAATCGCCAAGCCGCCAACAATTTGGCCTATGCTCGCAGCAAGGTGAATCGTCCCGACTCCAATTCCGTCACCGGTCTTCCGCCGTTGAGATGGAACGAGCTTCGCGGTTGGCGCGATGTTTGGACGGCGGTCTCCCGGTTGAACGATCAGTTCATTCAAACCGTCGGCCCCGAAATGCTGCTGGGGATGTTGGCGATCGCTTCGGTGCTGTTCTGGTCGTTGGCACTGATTCGGACCGCAGGTTATCGCATTCGGTTTTGGCGATGGCGCTGGTTCCTGGATTGTGCCTGGTCCTCTGCGGAATATCGTTGGGACTGCACTATCAACATCAACCCCAGGCCATCGGCGTACTGACGGCGAATCAGGTCGAACTGCGACAGGCGGACGGAGTCGAGTTTCCCGTGATTCAACAACTCGAATCCAGCGAGGGTCGCGAGGTCAGGATCGTTGCCCAGCGGGGTGACTGGATCAAGGTTGAATGGGAGCCTGGAGTGACGGGCTGGTTGCCCGCGTCGGAGGTTGAGCGAATTTGAAGCCGCTTCCCATCCTGGTTTGGGTCAAGGCAGGTTTTAAATTGAAATAATGAATGAATGAGAGATGATGGGAGTAAACTGAGAAGGTAAGTGAGAGATTAATAAGTTGATTGATATCGCTGTTGGTAGGCTGTTTTGAATAAGACAACAAACGGCTGAACGTCGAGCAGATTCACTTCGCCATCGAGATTGACATCACCAATACAATTGAAGGTTCCAGTGTTGCGAGAAATACTTCAGTTCACCATCAGAGCTTCTAATGCCATTTCAGACGATTTTGCGTATCGCGGAGATTCCTTTAGCTTGAGCTCGTCCAATAGCTCAGGTCATCACCCTGCTGCGACAGAATGACGTAAAGCGACTCATGCCTGTTTTTTGAGTACAGACGTAACCAACTTCAATCGCGTAAGCATTTGTGGCTTCTCCAAAGAGAACCGACGGTCAGCGGATACGGCGCGGGGTCTAGTGGAGGTCTAACCACGGCAAAAATCCCAGGCCGACCATCGACTCCGCTGCAGTGGATAGAAAAGCCTCTAGGCCCAATGCACTATTACCATATCCAACAACCACGCTGCCATCGGCCGAAACAGCACGGGTCTCGCTGTCTCCGTCTCCGCCTGGAAGGTCGCCTAATAGGATCATGCCGGTCGATTGAGTCCATCGAAATGCTAGGGAAGTCGATGCCACCACTCGCGTCATTACGACTAGAACCGACAATCGTCGTCGCATCATCCGGAAACCGCCCTCGCATACGACCATCTGATTAGATCAGCCAAGAAAACGAGGGAAACCATTCCCTCATCGGCTGTCCAACGCATAGCTTCGTGAAACCCGAATTCTCCGGTATTGCCACTTGACTGTTCCAACGACAACGGAGCCGTCCCAGGAAATATCCCGGGCACTACTCGAAGATGAAAAATCCCACGGGATCATTGATCAGCCCGCCCAGCCCAACCATGCCATCGGCTGGGGTCCAAAGAAAGGCTTCACCTTGATTTTTTGGATCGACAAAACCTGTGCAATAGCCGACAACCGAATTGCCATCTGCTGACATTGCACGTGCACGACCCCAGGTGGCTCCGGGCAATAACAAATCGATCATGCCATCGGCCTGTGTCCATCGAAAGGGAATTCCGCTCGGTGTTCTGCTGCCTACCACGGTTGAACCGTCAGCTGAAATTCCGGCATCGCTACCGTCGAAATAACTTGTAATACCACCGAGTGGTGCGATGATATCGGCCGATGAATAGCTGCAAATGCAAGTAAGCAAGGTGACAGCCACGAGTAATTTATGCATTAGAAATTCCTTGAAGGTCGTTGCGTATCGCATTATTAAAATCAAAAAACAGGCCTCACTATCAAACCCAGCAAGCTACCCATAAAAGGTGGCAGTAATTCTCGGAAAAATTCGAGAAAAGTTCCCTGCGAGGGTCGATTTGCAGCTATTTGCCATAACTTTCAAGAAAAAAACCGAGTTCAACTGCCACCTTTTGCCAGAGATTCAGCCGCGAGGTATGTATTTTAATGGGGCAATATGTATGATGGCATGCGAAAATTGTGGGGCTAAATTTTTGAACAGCGAAAATCCGAAAACCGAACAACTCATGCGACGCGCGGCAACCCAGGACGACGATGCGACTGCCGAGTTGATGGCGATGCATCGAGATCGACTGCGGAGGATGGTTTGTCGGCTGGATCAACGCGTTAGTCCCCGGTTGGATCCATCGGACGTGGTTCAGGAAACGATGTTGAAAGCCGTCGCTAAGATGACCGAGTACCTGAAAGATCGCCCGATCGCCTTTTACCCCTGGTTGCGACAACTCGCCTGGGATCAGATGGTCGATTCGTTCCGCAAACATGTGATCGCTCAAGACGCAGTGTCGATCGAGAAATTGATCTGGATAGAGATCTGATACCCGCGTTACCGGACGAATCCACCGCCATGCTGGCCGAAATTCTGGTATCCAATCAAAGCAGTCCCAGTCGACGCATGCAATTGAATCATATTCAGGATCGCGTCAGTGAGGCATTGGGCGATATCAATACAGCCTACCGTGAAGTCCTGGTGATGCGGTACTGGAAGAACTTTCATTGCAGGAGATTGCACAGTGCCTGGATGCCAGTGATTCGGCAATCAAATCACGCCATGTGCGGGCGTTGAAACAGCTTGGAAAGGCACTGGAGCAAAACGAGTCGTCCAATGATTGAGAATCAATCTGCCAAAACGTTCCGCGACAATCCACCCACGGACAAGCAGCAGGAAGAGTTCAATGAACTGGTTTCACAAATTTCGGCCGATCTGGAATCGGGCAAGAAAGTTGACTGGGATCAGCTGAAGTCTCGATACCCCCAACATGCGCACGACTTGAGCGAGATCCGTCCTGCAATGGATGCTTTAAGGAAACTGAAAGTCGCTCAAACAGAAACTTCGCAACTGCAGCCGGTGGCGACAATTGCCAATCAAACCCTGGGTGATTTTCAGATTCATCGCGAGATCGGTCGTGGTGGGATGGGCGTGGTATACGAAGCCCAACAGCTTTCGATCCCCCGTCGTGTAGCGTTGAAAATACTGCCGCTAGCCGAATTGATCGACGAAAGGCGCTGCTCCGGTTCAAGAACGAAGTGGCCGCAAATGGCACGCGTTAATTGACAAGGTTTACGCCCCGCTGAATCTCTACGCGGCCGCCCGCAAGGTGACCGGGAAGAAGAAAGCGGCGGGAGTGGATGGGCAAAGCTGTGAAGCATTCGAAGAGCATCTGTTAGTGGAGACACGCAATCTCTCCGAAGAGATCAAAGCCCAAACCTATCGCCCCAGTGCGGTTCGTCGCGTTCACATTCCCAAACCGGGAAGACGCAGCGAGACTCGCCCGCTGGGCATTCCAACGGTCCGCGACCGCGTCGCCCAACGTGCGATGCTCGACGTGATCGAGCCGATTCTGGATCACCAGTTCCATGAACGGAGCTTCGGCTTCCGGCATGGAGTCGGTGCTCACGATGCCCTACGCATCGTCGAGCAGAAGCTTCAGGAAGGCTACGTTTACGTGGTCGATGCGGACCTGAAAGGTTACTTCGATACGATTCCGAAAGATCGCTTGTTGGCTATGGTCGAAAAGCACATTTCGGACTCACGGATGCTGAAGCTGCTCAAGCGGTTTCTTGATCAGAACATCCTGGAGGAACTCCGCCAATGGTCGCCGATCGCCGGCGTGCCACAAGGAGCGGTTCTTTCACCGGTGTTGTCGAACCTCTATCTTAACCCGCTGGATCATCAGCTGGCCGCCGAAGGTTTCGAGATGGTGCGTTACGCCGACGACTTTGTCGTGCTGTGCCGCAGCGAATCGGAGGCCCAGGAAGCTTTGCAGATGATCACCGCGTGGGTTGAACAGGCGGGTCTGACCTTGCATCCAACGAAGACAAAGATCGTCGACAGTCGCACCGCACAGCTTCGCGTTTCTGGGTTACTCGTTTCGTGGGGACAAGATCTATCCCCGCGCGCAAGCCTCGCGAAGATGAAGGCGCGGATCAAAGAGCTGACGCCGCGCAAGCGGTCTGGCTCGATCGCGATGATTGCGGCCGAACTGAACCGCGTTCTCGTAGGCTGGTTCGGCTACTTTCGCCACTGTCGCTGGACGATCTACCACGACCTAGTCGCCGACATTGCGAAGCCAGCCTGCGAAGGTTGGTATTGAAGCGTCACCGGAAGAACCCCAAGCGTTTACCACGTCAACAACGCTGGCCCAATGCGTCCTTTACGAAAGCTAGGCCTCTACAGTCTGCGAGAAGCCCACTTTCGTTTCGCTCAATCCGTAAGCAACTACTAACTGGAGAGCCGTGTGCGGGAGAATCGCACGCACGGTTCGGAGGGAGGGGAGTCCGGCTCAACCGGACCTCCCTACCCCTATCGTCAATCAAGGTTTGTCTAGAGCACGTCTGCACGGCCAGGGACATGCGATTACTAATGCCCTCCAGCTCGACATCCCAATACGAGTCGCTGATGAACTTCTGCCAGCTCTCCATCCGGATGGTATGACGCGAATAGGAAGGATTCCACTTGGGCTGCACCGGTACCTTCCGCAACCGCATACCGGCCTCGTCCGGCAAACGATCGGCTTTCTTGTGGTTGCAACCGACACAGGCCAGCACGCAATTGGTCCATGATGAGTCCCCGCCGCGAGATCGCGGCAAAACATGGTCAATGGTCAACTCGCGCGACGATGGCTGCTGCGCACAATACTGACAAGTGAAACGATCGCGCTTGTAGATGTTGCGCCGATTGAATGTCACGGCGGATTTGGGCAGTTGGTCAAATCGGATCAACGATACGACCTCCGGCACGCGAAATTTCCGTGAAACAGCTTGCAGGAACGGCTCGTCGTTGTCCGGCTTGATCGCCGACCAGTCTCGCCAGTCATACAGCTGGTAGGATTCCGGATCGACAAACCGGGCGACACCGCCGTAGACCATGGAAATGGATCGGGCCACCGATGTGATGTTCACCGGTTGCCAGCTGCGATTCAGGACAAGAGTCGGTTGATACAAAGCGGATGCAGTCATGTCATTGATGATGGAGTTCACTCGCGGTGGGTTCACCTGAATTTGGAATGCCGGACGACGATGATCCCCGATCGGCACCATCCAGCTGATCCTCTTATTTTACCTTCCAGCCGCGATTCATGTAGCTGCGACAAGTTTCTGCGATGCAGGCAGGCGGCGACCAACGTACCGGCCGAGTTCGCCATCCGGTTTGCTTGCGGTGGCAAATTCCTGTCGAATCGAGATTTTCGATCTGGAATGCAACGCGGTTTGGCAATACCTGCGGCGATTGCGAGCGGCCCGTCATTGCTAAATTGTTGACGCGAGACGACGCCTTATTTCAATCCGCATGCATGTCGCACAGGTGGATAATCAAATTATTAAGATTTTTTGAAATCTGAAAAAATCCTCCGACCTTTGGCGGCATGAGGGCGAATTCAGCGTTTTTTCCAACTGTTACGTCCTGGCTTTCAGTCGTGTGAAGTCCAGCATGGCAGCCAATTCTGCCAAGCCGATTCAGGCCCTTGGAACGCCTTGGTCTGACGTTTTACCAAGTTGCGGCAACGGATTCACCGCAGGTATTTTTGACGGAGTTGGCTCGGTAGTTTTTCCAGGGAATACCGCAGCATGGTGCGGGGCATCTGTTGAGCGTATTGGTCCAGGAAATCGACCAGCGCGGTCTCGTCCATCTTTCCCATTTCTCGCAGCATCCAGCCGGTCACTTTGTGGATCAGATCGTGTTCATGTTTCAGATACTTCCTGGCCAGCCGAATCGTATCGACGAAATCCCTGCGTTTGATGAAATGCAAGGTGGTCATCATGGCAATCCGCTGCTTCCACAATTCACCCGAATTGGACAGTTCGGTTAACAGCTTTCTGGAACGGTGCTCCAGGTGGGGGCCGAGAATCTTGTGAGCGGAACTGTCCACCAGGTCCCAGTTATTAACGCGATCCATTTTGCGAAGGTACAGATCGACGATCGCCTGTTTCTGCCGTTCGTCACCCCGTTCATACTGCTGAACCATGATCAACAGCCCCGTCAATCGACATTCGTGATAGCGGTCGTCCAACAACTTGATAATTTCCGCTTCCGGCAGCTCGCGAAAAGCCCGGGCGATTTTACGTTGGTGCGGAACGATAACCCCGAGGAATCGGTCACCTTCGCCATATTCGCCGGGCCCGGTCTTGAAGAAGCGGGGAAAGAATGCCGCTTTCTCAGCATTCCGATATTGTTTCAATTCGCGCACGACGTCAGCTTTTTTCATCGCAGATCTCCGTAGGTGTTTGGTAAGTCCAGCTTCACCAGCGGTTGTCACAGGGCTTGCCTCCTGAATCATAGTTGCTGCGGGGCAAGTGAATTCTGCCGGGTTAGCGCGGATTTGATCGTTCGTGCGACGTGCCTTGATCCGGACGTAGGGTGCAATGTAGCAACAACGATGTCCGAAGGTTCCCGGGGCGGCGGAGGGGTCTGCAAGATCGGGCTCCAGGAGATCTTCAATCGCGAATCCTGAACGACACATTTCGCCCACCAGTTGTTGCCATGAATGCATAAATTCCTTCGCGCCGCGTTCTCGTACCAGGTTGCTGAATGGACAATCTGGCAGTGGCGTTGAGTGGTAGCGTGGTATTTTAGTTACATATCCATGCGGACCCGGTTGGATTGATGATCGCAGGCTGTCCGGTTGTTTGTGTTGGCTGATATAGATTCCCGCGGTCCGTAAAAGGCGTGCGATTTCCCGATAGACGCAGGTGAGGTCGGGAACGTAACAAGTGCTTACCGGCTGAATTACCACATCGAAGGCCTGGTCGGCAAACATCGACAAGTCCTCCATGGATGTTTCGACCAGTCTCACGCTCAGTCCCCGTTGACGTGCAATTTGGCGATCGATTTCAAGCATCGCGGAGCTGATATCGACCACGGTCACGATTGCCCCCGCCGCCGCGAACAGCGGCCCCTGTTTTCCGCCACCGGCCGCCAGGCACAGGATCCTGAGGCCGCGGACGTCTGGACCGAGCCAACCTGGTCCGTCCACTGACTTTAGCGGATCGGCAAAATCCCGATCCGTTGCCGGACAGGCGAAACGATTTCGCTCCTGGGCCATCCGATTCCAGGCCAGACGGTTGAATTGTTGATGATCCAGTGGTTTCATAGTGTCTGGTTTGACTGGAGGAGATCATGATCGCGATACACAGACTACGGCATCGCATCCGATTTGCGGAAACGGATGCCACGGGTTTCGCCTATTTTGGCAGTTACATTCGTCTGGTGGAAGAAACCGAATATTCTTTTCTACGCAGCCGCGGATTGGGCGTGGTGGTGACCGACGAGCGGGGCACCGTGGGGTTTCCGCGATTGGATTGCACTTTGCGTGTGATTCGTCCGGCGCAGTTTGGCGACGAGGTCGAAGTGCGATTGAAGGTCAGCGACATTGACGGCAAACAGATCGGCTACGAATTCGAAATGTACGACCGGGCGCAGGATCGCATTGCTCATGGACATTACCGAGTCGCCTGTTGCCGTTTTCCTGCTGCCGGCCTGCCGTTTGCGATACTGATGCCCACCCATATCCATGAACGGCTGACAACGTGCCAAACCCCTCTTTGGGACTGAAGGTCTTGCGAAGATTGAATCCTTGACCGACTCCGGTTTACGATTGGTACCAGGCGAATGTTGACTGCCGACGGTCGGCGTGGTTCCGTCGCTGTCGACGTCGTTGACGCTGGTCCCGTTCTATTTGCCGGCGAGCTTCCGCCTGCAGTTCATACTGGGCGATCAATCGGGGCAGCAGATCAGAGATGCTTTGCAGTCCGCTGCGGGGCTTGGCACTGGAGAGTTGTGGGGTGTTCAGAGGCTGGATCATTTTCTGGTCTCGCAAACCGACATTCAAGTTGATATTCAAATGATCCGTCGCGGTCAGGACTCGGCTGGTCATTGGCCTAACCGAAATTGGCGAATTTCCTGAGCTGCTGCTGATTGCCGTCATGCGTCGACACCGTCACAATGCCTGCTGGTTTCTCTGTCTTCACTGGACGGAGGAAAACGGACCAGACGTGTCCCGCTAGGCAGCGTGATTGATGAGTAGCCGTATCAGAACAGCTTGCAATCGGGATTGCCCGGACGCCTGTGGTATCGTGGCCACGGTCGATAAGGGACGGATTGTTCGATTGCAGGGAGACCCCGAACATCCGGTTACGCAAGGTTTTCTTTGCAAGCGGACCAGTCGATTCCTGAAACGCCAATACGATCCCGAACGGATAACCACGGCGTTAGTGAGGCGTCGCAAGGGGCGATCCGACGCGAGTTGGCAAGCGGTATCGAACGATCAGGCATTGGATCTGGTCGCCGACAAGCTCCTGCAGATCCGTAAACAGTATGGCCCGGCCGCCATCATGAACTATCGTTGTGGCGGCTCCATGGGCATGATGAAGTACGTCACCGATTACTTCTTTCAACGGTTCGGTCCGGTCACGATCAAATCGGGTGATATCTGCGCGGGGGCAGGCTCATGGGCCCAGGAAACGGATTTTGGAAAGTCGGACAGCAACGATCTTTTTGACCTGCTGAATGCCAGGACGATCCTGTTGTGGGGCAAGAATGTCTATGTCAGCCAGGTGCATTTGCTGCCCATCTTGAAGCGGGCTCAGGCAGCCGGCGCGAAGCTCATTTTGATCGATCCGATCAAGCATCGCTCCGCCGGGTTGTGTGACGAATTCTGTCAGGTCGAACCAGGCGGCGATGCAGCGCTGGCTCTGGGGATGGCCCGTTGGCTGCACGACAACGGCCTGCTGGATCACCAGGCCGAAACCTACTGCGATCATTTCCATGAGTACCTGGAGTTGATTGGTCGAAACTCATTGCAGGAATGGGCTTCGCTGGCCGGCGTGGGCATCCGCTGGTTGGAAAGAATCGCACAGCGGTACAGCGATGGTCCGTCCACGATTCTGGTGGGTTGGGGCATGCAGCGTCGAAGAAACGGAGCTGCGATCATTCGAGCGATTGATGCGCTAGGGGCCGTCAGCGGAAATATTGGAAAACCGGGAGCCGGCGTTTCTTTCAATTACGCGCGAAAAAGCGCTTTCGACCTGGCCTTTGTTGACGACGCCACCGCACCGCGCCGGATACCGGAACCTCTGCTCGGCCCGGGGATCGAGGCGGCCAGCGATCCACCCATCAAGCTCGTATTTGTCACGGCCGCCAATCCGGTCACGAACATCCCTGATTCGACCACGGTCCAACGCGCTCTGTCGCAGCGATTCACCGTTGTCACGGACATGTTCATGACGGACACCGCTCGTTGTGCCGATGTGGTCTTGCCGGCGGCCAGCATGCTGGAGGATAGCGACCTGATTGGCGCTTATGGCCATCACTACCTGAATCGTCTCAAGCCGGTGGTGCCGCCACCGGATCAGGCGCTGACCGATTACGAGATCATTCGGCAGTTGGCCCTCCGGGTCGGGCTGGAGGACGCATTTGCTCGGGATGCCGACGATTGGCTGCGCGACATGATTCAGAAATATCGGACGGAAGGTATTACCCTGAGGGCACTCGAAGCGGGAACGATTCGTAATCCCGTGGCCGATACAATCGCCTATCGCGAGCGGAAATTCGAAACCGCCAATGGTCGCTGCAAACTGATCACGGACTACCATCATCCGGCAGCGAAGGAGACCAACGAATACCCGTTGCAGCTGATGGCTATTTCCACCGACGAGGCTCAGGCTTCCCAATGGAGCAGCAAACAACAAAGCGGTCCCTGCCAGGTCCGCGTTCATCCTCTGTCCGCGGGCGATTGCCTCTCGGGCGAACTGGTCGAACTTCGTAATCAATACGGCCGCCTGACCTGCCAGCTTCGACTGGATCCCGACGTCCATGAAAACGTGGTGGTCATGGATAAAGGAGGTTGGTTGTCGGCCGGCCGTTGTGCCAATGCGATGATTCAGGCGGAGTGTTCCGATCACGGCCAGTGCGCGGTCTACTACGATACGCCGGTCCAGCTTGTCCGCTGCCGGCCACCGTTGCAAAGCACGCACGCCGCGGAGTCCCGTTGAATCCGTGGTGTCGCGGCCCATCGACATCGCCCGCCGTCGAATGGTGATTACTCTTGCCGCATCGTGTCCGCAGTCAACTTGCGTTAGAATTCAGTGGTCGTGTCGTCGTCCTTGTCAACGTCAGCTCATTTCATTCGGGAAAACCCCATGATACCAACCCGCGGCCGTAGCATGATTGTGTTTGCCTTTCTGGTGATCTTCTATTCGGCGAATTACGAGTCGTTTGGTCGACAATCGTCGAGCGAATTCCCGGAATACACGATCGAACAGTTCTTGAAGACGACCAGCTACCGCGGTGCGTCGTTTTCACCCGACAACTCCAAAGTGCTGGTCAGCAGTGATCAGACCGGTGTCTTCAACGCCTATGAAATCAGCATTGCCGACGGAACGATCAAGCCACTGACTCATTCGGAAAAGGATTCCGTATTCGCGATCGGATATTTTCCGGATGATGAGCGATTCCTGTATACGGCCGATCAGGGCGGAAACGAACTGAACCATATTTATGTTCAGCTACTGGACGGCAGCTCAACAGATTTGACTCCGGGGAAACAGTTGAAAGCCCAGTTTGCCGGCTGGGCGCACGATGATCAGTCCTTTTACGTGGCCACCAACGAACGAGATCCAAAATTCTTTGACGTCTACGAATACCAGGTGGATGATTTTTCCCGGGAGATGATCTTCAAGAACGAAGCGGGGGTCTTTCCGGGGCCGATCTCGCGGGACGGACAGAAAATCGCGCTCTCCAAGGTCGATACCCGGGACAACAGCGATATCTACCTTTACGATCGGCAAACCGGCGAACTGAACTGTATTACCGAACATGAAGGGGATATCAATCACCAGCCGGTCACGTTTTCGCCGGATAACGGCCAACTACTGTATACGACGGACAAGGACGATGAATTCAGTTACCTGATGAAATATGACCTGGAGTCCGGGACCAGCGAAATCGTAGCCAAGGCAGGTTGGGATATTGCGTCCGCCGGATTCAGCAAGCAGGGAAAATACTTCTTTTACAGTTTCAATGAAGACGGCCGCACCCAGTATCGAATGCAGGAATATCCTTCCGGTACACCGGTAGAGTTGCCGAAGGTGGAAGGCGGCAGTCTGGCGAGTCTTTCGTTGTCAGACGATGAATCGCACATGACGATGTACGTGACCAGCGGCAAGATGCCCCGGGACCTGTTCTATTACGACATGTCCGGTCAACCTCCGCGACAGTTGACACGATCATTGAATCCGGAAATTGCGTCCGATCATCTGGTCAACGGGGAAGTCGTCCGGTTCGAGTCATTTGACGGCACGCCGATCCCGGGCATCTTGTACCTGCCGAAAAACGCCTCAGCCGACAACCGGGTGCCGGCTCTGGTTTGGGTTCATGGTGGGCCGGGCGGCCAATCGCGGTTAGGTTATCGAGCCCTGATTCAATTCCTGGTGAACCATGGCTATGCCATCTACGCCATCAACAACCGGGGCAGCAGCGGTTATGGCAAGTCGTTTCAACAGATGGACGACCAGAAGCATGGTCAAGGCGATCTGGATGACTGTGTGCACTCCAAGCGGATGCTCGTCGAAACCGGTGTCGTGGATGGTGAACGCATCGGCATCATCGGCGGCAGCTACGGTGGATACATGGTGTGTGCCGCCCTGGCTTTCCGTCCAGAAGAATTCGATGCCGGTATCGACATTTTCGGTGTCACGAACTGGTATCGCACCGTCCAGAGCATTCCGCCCTGGTGGGAAGCTCAACGAAAGGCCCTGGAGAAGGAACTGGGTGACTTCGACGACCTGGAGTACTTCAAGAAAATCTCGCCCCTGTTTCACGCCGACAACATTACCAGGCCGTTGATGGTGCTGCAGGGTGCCAATGACCCGCGGGTGTTGAAGGTGGAATCGGATGAAATGGTACAGGCGGTCAGGGAAAACGGTGTTCCGGTGGAATACCTGGTCTTTGATGACGAAGGTCATGGGTTCCGCAAGAAGAAGAATCAGTTGAAAGGGTACCAGGCCATCCTGGATTTCTGCGACAAGTATCTTGCTCTGGCAAAGTAGTACGGCACGTTGCACCATCTGCCCGAGAAATCGAAATACCTGGAGCTGGCCCGGCAATACGATGCGGTACCGGTCTACCGGCGTTTGATCTGTGATTCACTGACCCCCGTATCTGCATTCAAGCGGATCGATACCGGTGCGGAATCCTGCCTGTTCGAGAGTGTGGTGGGTGGTGAGGTCGTTGGCCGATACAGTTTTCTGGCGACCGATCCGAGCCAACGTATTTCCGCCAAGGGACAGGAATTGAAAATCACGACCGATGGGCAGGTCGAAACCCGGACCGTTGATAATCCGCTGGTCGAATTTCGGCGGCTGATTGAAAGTGTCCGGGTGGCACCGTTGGACGACATGCCGCCCTTCACCGGCGGCGCCATCGGTTACGCGGGATACGATACGGTTCGCTACGTGGAGCGGCTGCCGAATCCACCCGACGATGATCGCCACTTGAGCGACCTGTCGTTTGCCTTCTACGATTCGATGCTGGTTTTCGACCATATCAACAAGACCCTCACCGTCCTGGCACTCGCCTGGCCAAAAAGACAGGGCGATGCGGAATCGGCCTGGCAACAGGCGACGGCCCGCGTGGATCAACTGGTCGATCAACTGCACACCCCGGAGCGAGACTTGCATCCGGCAGATACCACCGAACAGATTCAGGTTCCCATGGCCTACGAATCCAATTTGACCCCTGAGCAGTTTCGGGCGGCGGTGGAAAAATGCCGCGAATACATCCGGGCGGGAGACATCTTTCAGGTCGTCATCAGCCAACGGCTGAAGATGGACATCGACTGCGATCCTTTTGAAATCTACCGCTCACTGCGTGTCCTCAATCCCAGCCCGTTCATGTTTTTTCTGAGAACCGATGAGACGACTTTGGTCGGCAGTTCACCCGAGATCATGTGTCGCGTCGTGGATGGGAACATGACCATCCGTCCGTTGGCAGGTACCCGCCCACGCGGGCAGGATGCGGTCGAAGATCAACAGCTGGAACAGCAATTGCTGGCGGACGAAAAAGAACGGGCCGAGCATGTGATGCTGGTTGACCTCGGCAGAAACGATGCGGGCCGGGTTTGCCGGTTTGGTTCGATTCAACTGCCGGATTTGATGGTGGTCGAGCGATACAGTCATGTCATGCATATTTCCTCGACCGTGACCGGCCAGTTGCGCGAGGATTGTGATGCGTTTGACGCCCTGATGGCCAGTCTGCCGGCGGGCACGGTTTCCGGCGCTCCGAAAGTGCGCGCGATGCAGATCATCGATGAAATTGAGCCTCAACGCCGTGGCCCCTACGCCGGGGCGGTCGGATATTTCGATTACTCACAGAATATGGATACCTGCATTGCCCTGCGGACGATTGTGGTCGTCGATCAGACCGCCTACGTTCAGGCCGGGGCGGGCATCGTAGCCGACAGTGACCCTCAGATGGAATACGAAGAAACGTTGAACAAGGCGCACGGCATGTTGCGGGCCATCGAGATGGCGCATCAACGGCTGGCGCTGAAGCCACTGTAGACACGGGTAGCGCGGCCCGGTGACTGTCCCTCCAACGCGGAAAATTCGGCCCACACCGGCAACCTTCGGGAAACGGCCATCGCTTCGTTGAGCGTCATGTTGAATCGCTTCATGAAATCGAACGCACCGCTCAACCCGGCGTATTCGATCGTCGCCTTTTGATCGAAGATGATGTTGTCCAGCTGACTGTCGTTCTGGGTGTTGGTGGCCGTGTCCACGATGGCCGATACCAGTCCGTTGACGCCGAATATTTCGTTCAGCTGGGTGTCGCTGGAACAGAAATCGCCAGCCAGAATGATATCGTCTTCTCCTCGTCCATCCATGCGGATCGCGCGAAACAGTTCGCCCAGGTAGGCGATTTCCTGATCGGGCCGTTGGGGATTCAGCTGGACATTGGCCAACGTGAACGTGAACGCTTCCTGTTCCGGCAGATGACGCGTGCGAAACCAGGCGACCAGAGGTTCGTGCAGGAACAGGTCATTGGGATCGTTGACGGCATACCAATGCTGTTCTTCCAGCGTGACCGTTTTCTGGTTGAACAGAGTCGCAAACCGGTTGTCGGGTCCCTGTTGATTGACGAACCGATAGTCATGACCACGAGAATTCAATTCGTTGACCAGCCTCGCGATGGACAGACTCGTGCTGTTCTGGATGGCGACCACATCGAATTGACCGCAGATGTCGGCGGTCAGCTCCAGGTTGCCCGCTGCCTGCGTGGAATCGATCTTGAAAGATGCGATGGAAATGGTGGGACTGGTCGGCAACGGGTCGTTTCGCTGATAGCGGCTGCCCGCCGCCGGTGATGCTCCCGAGCGAACCGGGATCTGGGAGTAATCGCGGACCGCTGCCGCCGAGCCGAAACCACCGCTGCGATAGCTTCGTGGTTGTAGAAACCGGGAAGTCCCTGCCTGGTGAAAAGGGGACCGCGCAGTCCAGCGCAGCCGATTCCAAGCTGGGATTTTGCCAACGACGTGGCATCGGAAAAGCTGCCAATCTGATCGCGGTGCCACAGCAACCAGCCGCCGGCGAAGATGACCAGCGCCAACGGCAGGGTTTTCAATAATCGTCCCATGAAAAGTATCCCGAATAACGCACGCGGACTGCCCCCTATCCCCTTCGGCATGAGTCCCGTTGCCGATACAGCGTCAACGGGAATCTGACGGTTACGCAGATTGGTCCGTCGATATCAGGGATTCAGCAGAATCGTCTCGGCGTCGGTCGGTGCTTCACCAGGAAATCGCGCTACATCGCTCTTCGCATCACGCCCTTCCAGGTTGGGCCGGAAAAAAGTCATTAACGCGGCGGGTAGATACCAGGCCATGATCAGGCCACCTTCAAAGCCGTGCCACAACTGGACCGCGACCAGGATGGCACAGGTATAGGCAACCAGGGTGCCAAGGTTCTTTCGCGTCGGCCAGAAAACGAAGGAAATGCACAATGCCACGAAGGCCACCAGAATGGGCAGGCGATAACTGCCGTCCCAGCCCAGGCCCCAGATCCCTTCGAGACCCTCCATCTTCGGATTCCAGATTCCGAACGTGGCCCGCAGCTGGTTGAGGAAGTGGTTGAGATCGGTGGAGGTAAACACCAGGGTACCGATACATAGGGCCAGCGAAACCAGCACACCGCCAACAAAGCGCCTGGCGCCCTTTTCCCAGTAGAAACTGATCCACAACGGCAGCAGGAACAGCGGATAGTAGGCGACACCAATGGCCAGTCCGATGAAAGCGCCGGCGATCCAGGGCCGGCGGTAACAGACGATCGCCGACACCAGCAAAGCGCCGGGAACGACGTGGATCAAGTGCCCCATGTATTGCGCCGTATAGGGTAACATCAGATAAATGCAGGCCATTCCGAAGCCGATGCGGATATTGCCGAAATGGTACATGCCGACCAGGATCAGCCCCAGCACGATGGCGGATTGACTGAGAATGGCCAGCGTCTTGGCCGCGGCGGAGTAGCGTGCCACGTTGCGATCCAGGTCCGTGTCCTGGGTCAGCAGTGTTTCGCCATTGGAAAAGGTCGGAATCACGGGGAACATCTGAATCAGCGGCATTCCCGGACCCCGCTTCAGCAACTCCCTCGTTTCATCCTCCTCGGCCGCTTCGCGTTGCAACATCTTGATCGTGCTGCGAACGGCCGCCAGATCGTCCGTTGTCAGCTGGGCTGAAATAATATTGGCATACAGAAAGGTCATCAGGCTACAGACCAGAAAGGCCAGACCACCGGTGGTCAGGTTTGGAGTCAATAACGGTTTTCGGACCTGCAAGGGGTCGATCAACAACCGCGCCAGGAACACCAGGCACATGGAGAGCAGCCAAAAGAAACCAACCCGCAGATAGCCGGTGGCTCGCTGCATCGGGTCCCGCTCGGGTGGGTCCAGAATAGCATCCTGTGACCGATCGGGGGTGCCTGCAGGTGTAGTCTGGAAAAGCAACTCATCAGGCTGGTTGCCGGGTTCGTTCTGCAATTCCCGGTTCAACGTCGCCTCGTTGCGGGCCTGGTTTTGCAATCGGCTGCCGAAATCAATGAGCAGGATACCGGGTGCCAGCAGAATCAGCAGAAACAGGTCAAAGTTGCGAAAACTCCAAAACCGGTTGAATTTGAAAAACAGCCCGAGCATCAGCAACGAACTCAGATATGCCCAGGTCGTTGGTGCAATCTTCTCGTATGCAAATGGAAGTTCAGGCATCAATCGCCAGACGGCTAACCAGGGGGATCCATCGGAGTGTCAGATTAACGTGATTCTGCCGCGGGGCAAACATGGCAGCGGCTGGGGGGGCGCATCTTTCACGACTGGGCCCGTTCCGCCGGTCGCCCAAACGGTCCGTCAGTCCGAATTGTCGTCGGACAGCATTGATTTTGCGACTCCAGGTCTGAACTCCCAATATTTTTGCGACCACGATTGAAACGATGGCCGCACCGAAACTGAATAACGCGCCCATCTTGATCGGATCCAGGTTTGGATCGTTTGAATCGAATGCCGCCGTCGCCACAAACAGCGCCACGGTAAATCCAATACCGGCCACGAAACCGAGTGTTATCACGTCCCGGTAGTCCATGCCATCGGGAATCGTTAGGCTGAGAAACTTTTCGCCAATCCACGTACACAGCCCGATTCCCAGCGGCTTGCCTACGATCAGGCCCAGCAGGACCAGCCACGTACCGCTGCCGACGCTGGAAAACGCCACGCCGGCATTACACAGTCCAAACAGCCCCAGAATGATTTCGACCGGATTCTTCCACCAGTGTTCAAACTCATTCAGCGTGTCGTGCCGCCGCAATTCCTCTCGAACAAAGATCCCCAGGTCGGTGCCGGCGTGTGGCATGAAGGGAATGATCGGGACCAGTCCCAAAGCCGGGTGAATATGGGCCCAGAAGAACCCGAACCAGCTGAGCGTTCCGGGGATCAACAAATACCACCAGAAGCTGTGGATCTTCAATCGGGTCATGATCCGGGCGATGACCATTCCGGCGACACTCAACAATAACCAGACCAGTTCGGGTGACTGTTTGGGATAGGCTATGGCAATGATTACCAGGCCGGCGGCATCGTCGGCAATGGCCAACAACAGCAGGAACGCAATCGCGGGATGTCCGACGCCGAAAATCAGTCGGCCGACGAGGTAACTGAAGGCGATGTCGGTGGCGCAGGGCACGGCCCAGCCACGCCCTAACGTGCTGAACTGGCCAATCACCACCGCGCCGGCGATGAACAGCAACGCGGGTCCAACAATCCCTCCCAGCGTGGCGAGCAGAGGCATGGCCGCTTTTCTGGGATTCGAAAGCGCACCGCCTGGCAGCATCGATTCCCAGACTTCTTTGGCCGCGATGGCAAAAAAGAACGCCATCAAAATGTCGTTGATCACGAAATACCAGGTAATGGGATGTTCGTGGTGGTGTTCACCGTCAGCGTGCGTTTCGGAGTGACCGTCCAAGGAGTGAATGGCCTCTGCTGAATGGTCGTCCCCTGCTGAAGGGTCAGCCGGATCGGAGAGCACATGATCTGTGGCGGCGTCACGCGTTGTGCCAGCCTCCTGGGTTGCCTGACCGACGGTTTCAAATCCGTCGACAATCTCTTCCGCCTGATTCAGCGTGGGCGGCGCCAACATCCATGACAGCTCGAACTGATTGAAAAAGTAGCGATGGGTCTTCATCCCCTGTTCGCCCGAATTGACCCAGATCAATGCGATAATCGTTCCCAGGATCAGAAAGGCACTGTTTTCAAACAGAAACCGTATCGGACGCTCGTCTTTGGCAACCAGCGGTACGGGATGGGGGTCGGACATGACAGGACTGAAGAATGTGTTTGGCGAAAATCAAGTCGATGATTGGAACAAAACTTGATCCGTTTCACAATTCCAACTGGCCGCGACCGATGAATTTGAAGGCCTGGTCAAATCGGTCGGGTCAGGGCAACGCGGCCCTGGCAGAGGCTATCCCAACGAATGGTTCGAGGCGACGATCAGGAATCTGACGGATCCCGCAGCTTCGTCATCGTGATCTGATTGCCGGAAGCATTATGCACGACCTGGCTCATGAAGGCCCGGATCAGGAACAGACCGCGGCCACCGATCCGCTGGACGTTGGCGTCGGTGGTGGGATCTTCGATGCTGTTCGGGTCGAAGCCGGGACCCTCATCGGAAATCTGGATACAGACGTGTTGTTCCGAGAATTCGGCCTGGACGCTGACGCGCCGATCACAGTAGGGTTTCTGAGTTCGTCGGGAGTTGATCTGGTCGTAGTATTTGGTCTCGTCGACGTCACGCAGGTCCGATTTGACCTCCAGATTGCCATGGTGCATGGCATTGACAAGTGCTTCGTCGATCGCCATGCCAATCTGCAGCCGATCGCGATCCGACCAACTGGGCAATGCGGCCTGCAGGTTTTCAATCAGAGGTCCGATCAGGCTGAGGTCATTGTTTAACACGAAGGCCAGGTTTTCCGGCACCGGTTGGTCTTTGGCCAATTCACCGGCAAAAACCCGTTGGGACATCTGCAACACCTGTTCGACCGTCCGGGCCAGGTCCTGCTGCAATGCCGATTTCGGCGAGTAGCTGGCAGCGCCGCACTTCAACGCCTCGACCGCCGTCTTTTCAGATCCATAGGAGGTGATCAGAACAACCGGAATGTGTGAATGCCGGTCGCGGATACTCTTGACCAATTCCAGTCCGTCGACATAGGGCATCTGCATGTCGGTCACGACCAGATCCGGTTCCGATTCATCAATCAGGGCAATGGCCGCCGCGCCGTGGTTGGCGAACTGGACGTCCCAGCCTTCAATTTTGCTGAGAATCGAACCGACCAGATGTCGGTCCACGGCATTATCGTCCACTACCAGAATTGTCTTTCGACCAGCATTCATGTCAAAGATGACGGCCATCCAAACCGCCAGCGGAAATTCGGTCGCCTGTAGCCCGCCAGCGAAGAGTAGTCACAGGGTAAGTTCGAAGATCAATCACATAATCAGGGGTGACGCTTGCTACCAACGCGCTCGTTACCCGCTGTAAGATTATTTGCTTGTCAAAGCGTATTGGGCAACTGCCGAACGTCAATAAATTGGCCTGACGACGTGATTTTTTTGATCTCATCGAAAATCTTGGCCAGTCGCGACGCCGCCGCGGCCGGATCAGGCATCTCAGCGGTGCCGCGTTTTGACTTGAGGGCCTGTAACGACGGGAATCGGGGATCGGACTCGGTGGAGCACAGGTAATCCTGCATGGCGGTATCAATCAGCCCTGGCGCTACGGCCACAAAATGGGTGTCCTCCTGCTCCCGGGCGTACAACTGGACCAGCATATTCAACGCGGCCTTGGAAATGGCGTAACCGTTCCAGCCGCGGTTGCCGTTTACCGCCGCCCCGGAAGAAATGGCAATGACCTGATCGATCTGCGGGCAGGCCGCAAACGCAGCATCCAGTGTCGTCTTGGCCGACCAGACATTGGCCGCCATCAGTTCCTGCAGTTGACTCAGGGTCGTATCCCGCATGTCAGCGATTTGTCCCAGCACTCCCGCGTTCAGGATGACCGAATTCAGATGCCGCGGATCAGCCAGCAGGTCCGTCAAAGCCAGACGGGCCTCGGCTTCCTGACGCAGGTCGACGGAAGCGAATCGAAATTCGGGACGATTGATCAGGTCGGCGGGAATTCGACGGCTGACCCCGTAAACACGCCAGCGCCGGTCCAGATATTCGGCCGCCAGTCCGTGACCCAGTCCCGAGCTGACGCCTGTGATCAGCACGGCGGGGTTCACTGGACTTCTTCCCAGGGATAATCGGTAGCGAAAGTGGCGCGGTCTCCCTCCGGACGACGCGCATAGATACGAACGTATCGCAACGGGTTGTACCGCAGGTCAAACTTGGCACCCGTACGGCTGACGAACCGGTCGGTTCGGAATCGTCGGCTCTCGCCCGCAGGTATCGGACGATGTTCGTAGATCTGATAGTGTTTATTGACCTGGATGTTCAGATGCGTCCAATCCTGATCGCCATCGTTATGCACAATCAGAATTCCATGCGGAACATCGGGTCGTTCACTATAGTACGTTTCGTAGAACTTGCCGGGAGGCAAGCCTTCCGCGGAAACCGATGCATCCAATTTGCCTTCGTATACCGGTGGCAAGTAATTGAATAGTGCGATAATCGTCACCACCGGAACCAGACACATGAAAGCCAGAAGCAGCGTCAAACCGCGTGCCGAAAGATGCGGGGCGTTGGCTAATGCCTGGGACTGAGCATCGGCAACAGATTCAGCCATGGGTTCGCTGGTGGTGAGGTTCGCAGACATCTGATCCAGAATATAACGAAAGGCGTGCCGATTATCCAGTTAGTTGGAATCCTCACCAACGGCTGTTAACTAAATGGCAGCCGTGTCCAGTTAAATACACGGGCGTCTCGCTTTCCAGTATAGGCACCGTCAATCCTCCTGCGAATTAACTCATGCCGACCAGTTCCGAACGATTCATCGTCAACGCTTCCTGGCTGATCAAATTGCGCTGGGTGGCGGCGATGGGACAGTTGATGACGGTGGCCACCGTCGTATTCCTGTTTCGAATCGAAATCCCCATGCTGTGGGCGTTGTTGACGATTATTCTCTTTACCGCGGCTTCCAATCTGCTGCTATCGCTCCTGTTCGTCCGCTGGTTGAAGCAGGCCCCACGACCGGAACTGCCGACGGACTTGATCCTTGGATTCGTGATGATCATGGATATGTTGTCGTTGACGGCGCTGCTGTTTTCATCAGGAGGCCCGGGTAACCCCTTTACTCTGTTCTTTTTTGTCAATCAAAGCTTGAGTGCGCTGGTCCTGAGCCGCCGGTGGGCATGGCTGTTGAGCTTCCTGTCGATTGCCTGTTTTGCCCTACTGCTGTTTGACTACCATCAGATGCCGCAGCTCGATTTTGGCATGCAGCTGCTGCCGATTCGACAAACGGGTCAGATGTCACTGGTTCAGGTTGGATTGTTCGTCGCTTTCGCGACCTGTTCCTGTGTGATCGTCTATTTCATGACCCGCTTGACCGGAGAGTTGCATCGCCAGCAGCGTGATTTGCGGATCGCGCAACAATTACAGGCACGGAGCGAAAAGATCGAAGCGCTGGGTACGTTGGCTGCCGGTGCCGCTCATGAACTGGCGACACCTTTGACCACGATTGCCGTGGTCGCCCGTGATGTCGAAAAAGCGTTCGATGAACACCCACCGCAGTTTCCCGGAGCCGAAGAGGTTGTCGATGACGTGCATCTGATTCGCCAGCAGCTGGACCGTTGTCGGAAGATCCTGGATCGGATGGCCAGTCATGCGGGCGAAACGGTCGGAGAAGCGTTAAAAACCGTCAGCATGCAGTGTCTGGTGAACGAAGTACTGGAAGAACTGCCCGAAAAAGAAAGCATCGAGCTTAATTTGCCCCGGGAACTTGCGGTTAGCACAATCGAGGTCCCGGTGGACTCGATCTGCCAGGCGTTGCGTGGTTTGATTCAGAATGCTCTCGATGCGGGACCTGCGAATGCTCAGGTCCTCCTCGCAATATCCCTGGAACAGGGACAGTGGCGGTGGCAGATATCGGATTCCGGAATCGGTATGAGTAGTACGGTGCTGCAACGGATCAGTGAACCGTTTTTTACCACCAAACCTCCTGGTCAAGGGATGGGTCTGGGGTTGTTCCTGGCAAACAACGTAGTTCAACGACTTGGTGGAAGTCTGGATTTTCAATCCAAGTTGGGACGTGGAACAAAAGTTACGGTTATACTACCTCAATCACAGCAAGCAGATCGCGAAACAATCCATGTCAGTTAGTCCTATCCTTCGCCGACCGGCATTCCAAGGAACGAGATCACCTATGGAAGACTATCGCTCAATCCTGATCGTTGACGACGATGATGTCTTGCGGCTGCGATTGGAAAAATCGCTCTCGCGTCGCGGGTTAACAGTGTACATGGCCAACAGCTTTGAGTCCGCGGTCCAGCAGGCTCAACAGCACCGGCCGGAACTGGCCGTGCTGGATTTGAAAATGCCGGGGCGTTCGGGACTCGAGCTGTTGAAGGAGTTGAAAGAACTAGTTCCCGATACGAAAGTAGTGATCTTGACCGGCTATGGCAGCATCACCAACGCGGTCGAGGCGGTCAAGCTGGGTGCGGTGAATTACGTCACCAAGCCGGCGGATGCGGACGACGTACTAACCGCCTTCGGTGCTTCAGCTGAACTTGACGGGGAACCGGAGTTTCCGCCACCCTCGCTGGCATCGGCTCAATGGGAACACATCCAGCGGGTCTTGTCCGACTGTGGCGGTAATATCTCGGAAGCCGCCCGGCGATTGGACATCCCTCGCCGGACGCTCCAGCGAAAGCTGAAGAAAAACGCACCCTGAAAGGGGTCTGGTTGCACGGCGGCGATGACGGTGGACTGCATCCGAATCGTCCAGCTGCATCCGAATCGTCCAGCTGCATCCGAATCGTCCAGCTGCATCCGAATCGTCCAGCTGCATCCGAAGCAGCTTGATCTGGCGTAAATTTGCTCCCGTCCCTGGTGCCAGTCGCGGCATTCAGCGTTTCTTCTGACAGAGCTGGCAAAAAAAGGTGCTGCGCTGAGCTTGAACAATTCGCAGAATCGGGCGGATGCGGCAGCTTGGGCAGATTTGATTGGCGCGATCGTAGACGCGATGGTGATTCTGATAGCCACCAGGATCGTTAAGTGCTTTTTGATACGTGCCATCGGACAAGGTCGATCCTTCGTGCTCGATCGCCGACTGCAGAACCGACTGCATGGCGGTGTGAATTCGTTTCCATTGATCGACGGATAGACGATGGCAACGGGCTCTTGGATCGATGCGGGCCACATGCAGAATTTCCGAGGCATACAGATTGCCGATCCCGGCGATCAGCTTCTGATCCAGCAGCGCGATCTTGACTTCGCGACGGCTGGCCCTGCCCCGTTGCCGCAATTCATCCATTCCGATTTGGCAGGCATCGGGGCCAAGATATCCGCCATCGATTCGCGACTGGAACTCATCGGCGCTGACCAGTTCAATCCTTCCCAGGCCTCGCCGATCCCAGAACCGCAGGGTATCGCATTTCGAATCCGCGAGTCGCAATTCGAAGCGGAGGTGTTCCCGGTTCGGCGGTTCGCCAACCAACACAATTCCGGTCATTCTCGGTTCAAATACCAGTCGGTCGCCGGTATCCATTTGCAGAACAATTCGCTTGCCCAGTCGGTCGATGGCGGAAATGGTGCGGCCTGCCAGTCTGCGGTTCAGGAAATCGATCCGCGGCCGAATCGAGATGGGGCGGCAATGACAGGGTGTCCGAGCGGCCCGGCGGACCGTGGCTCCCAGAACCGGGGCCAAACCGCGTTTCATGGTTTCAACTTCGGGCAGTTCTGGCATGGAGTCTTTGCAAAGGCTGAGCCGAGCGTTCTTGTTAACTGGCGGTGAAAAAGGTTGGCGGCATCCCGGGTTTTGCCGGTGTGTCACCGAAAAAGTTGCTAAATTCCAGACGGTCGGCAATAATCAAGGTAACGACTGAAGACGCCCGTCGACTACTTCTGCAATGTAACTGAAAATCACCTTCACAGAATGTTGGGTGGAAACTGCGTCAAATGGTGGGGAATGGGCATCGGATGGCTGGCAATCTGAAAACAAGTCTGAATAAGAAGTCAGCCGTTCATCCACCCTCGGTGTCCATCTTCGACGAAGTGATCGTGCGTCCGGGTGGGGAGACGTCGACCAATTTTGAAACCGCTGATTTGTCAAGGAAAGTTGACCGATCGGAAGGACCGCCGCAGCGGCAACAGGTCGTAGCGTCAGCTGGCGAACCGGTGGCCGGGCAGCCGGTGTCGCCATCGTCAGGGGATCTTGTTTCCGATTCGGCGCCGCAGGATCGGAATCATCCGCCGGCCGCCTGGCTGCCGGCATACGGCGGTGTTCCGGGTTGGCTGACCAGTCTGGTTTTCCATCTTTCGGTCATTCTGATCCTGGCTCTGGTTTCAGTCAGTGATGGAGGTCGCGAGATAATGCAATTGGTGGCCACATCCGGCGAGTCGGATGAAATCGAACCCTATTTGGCGGTGGATATGGCCATCGAACCAGCCGAAGTGGAGCCGGTAACGGAGCAGATCGCCGTTCCCGCTTCGGCAAAATTGATGGAAACCAGCGAGCTTGACCCGATCCTCGATGACGCGATGCTGAGTGCCGGTTTTGAGGCCGAAGAGCACGATCGCCTGTTCGAACGGATCTCCTCCGCCGGGTTGGCCGAGGGCGAGATTCCGCGGCGGTCAGTCGAGGGAGGGGCCAGGTTTTTTGGAGTCGATGGTCAGGGATCGAATTTTGTTTTCATCGTCGATTGCTCTGGCAGCATGGCCGATTATGGACGTTGGCGACAGGCGGTGCGGGAATTGAAAAAGTCGGTCGAGCACCTCAAGAGTGACCAGCGCTTCCTGATCCTGTTGTACAACGATGGATTCATCGCCATGAATGACGAGATCAAACTGGTGAAATCGACCAGGCGGGAGCAACAAAAGGCTTTCAGGTGGTTGGGCAATAATGCCCCCCATAGTTGGACTTTCTGCGCTCAGGCATTGGCCAAAGCGATTACGCTGCAGCCGGATGCGATATTTCTGCTCTCCGACGGCGAATTCAATGATCGCCAGGATGTGTTCCTGGTATTGGACAAGATGAACAGCAAGGCTCGTACTCGGCAATATCGTCGCCAGCAGATTCCCATCCACACCATTGCCCTGGGAAGTCATCAGGGACGCTGGACGATGAAAAAAATTGCCGATGAGAATAGCGGTCTGTTCCGATTGGTCGAATGACCGCGGCCGGGCGGCCAACATCTTTCCGAGTCTGCCTATTCCGGCCTGTCTGCCAGATCCGCTGCAGTTGACCTTGTTTCCGGGTCGGAGTATCTTTAGGGGTTCGATTGGTTGACCAAGCCGGGTTTCGATCTGACAGGATCAGGTCGGGTTGTCCTGATTTTATGTCGAATGTGTTTCTGGAAAACGTTTCCAAAATGTTTCCAGATGGCACGATCGCGGTAGATCAGGTATCGCTGGAGGTGAACGATCGAGAGTTTCTGGTACTGGTCGGTCCCAGCGGTTGTGGCAAGAGCACGACGCTGCGATTGATCGCGGGCCTGGAAGCGATGACCGATGGCAACATTGCGATTGGTGACCGCGTGGTGAATGACGTGGCTCCCAAGGATCGTGACATTGCCATGGTGTTCCAGAATTACGCGTTGTACCCGCATATGTCGGTGTATAACAATTTGTCATTTGGATTGCGACTGCGTTACGGTGGAGGGTTTTTTGCTCGTGTATTGAGACGCCTTTTCAAGCCTGGTCGGGCGATGGAGCTGGAGCAGCTGCGTCGCGGAATAGACCAGCAGGTACGACAGACGGCCGCACGGTTGGGTATAGATCACCTGCTTAATCGAAAGCCGCATCAGTTGTCCGGCGGTGAACGCCAACGTGTTGCCTTGGGGCGAGCGATTGTGCGGAATCCGGCGGCGTTTTTGTTTGACGAGCCATTATCCAACCTGGATGCGAAATTGCGCGGCCAGATGCGGATTGAACTGCGGCGATTACACCGCGAACTTGGTGCGACAATGATATACGTGACTCATGATCAGATCGAAGCCATGACACTCGGCGATCGGGTGGCTGTGATGAATGGCGGTCGGATCCTGCAAGTCGATCATCCCCTGTCGCTGTATCAGCGACCGGTGGACTTGTTTGTGGCCAGGTTTATGGGCAGTGTGCCGATCAATCTGCAGGCGGGTACGATCGTCCAGCGGAATGGTGCGATCTGTTTTGAGAGCAGCCGGATCAATGTGGAGCTTGAAAAGGGGGTTTCGCCAGTGATTCGACTGGCGGGGGACGTCGTGATCGGATTTCGGTCCGAGGATGTTCAGATCGTTGGCGACGAGGACTCGGCTTGTCATTTTTCGGGACAGGTGGTGGCAATCGATCGCCTGGGGGATGCGGCCCATTTGCATTTGTCCGTGGATCAGCATGGCGGACGCGTCGAACCGGATGACGCGAAATCCAGTGATGCGATCGTCGTGCGAGCCGCTGCCGACACCCGCATCGGCGAAGGCGATCGAATCCGGCTGAGAATAGAAACGTCCAGGATTTTGTGGTTCGACGCCGGTTCAGGTGAGAACTTATTGAGAGATTGCTCATGAATGCCAATGAAGTGTTGCGAATTGTGGACTCTCTGCACCGTGACAAGAATATCGACAAGGAGATCGTATTTCGCGCGATTGAAGCGGCGTTGATTTCTGCCGCCCGAAAGCACTTCGGGGAAGAAGCGGATGTGGAATTTATCATCGATCGTGAAACCGGTCAGATTGCCGGAAGGCACGATCAGGATGAGCTGGATCACGAGGAAGTAATTGGTCGGATCGGGGCGCAAACGGCGAAACAGGTTATCATCCAGAAGGTCCGCGAGGCGGAACGGGATGCGCTGATTCTGGAATTCAACGAGATCATTGATGATATCGTGACCGGTACCGTGCACCGCAATGAAGGCCGGGTCACGACTGTCACCCTGGGTGGCGTGGAAGCGATTCTGCCTCGCAGCGAACAGATCCCGGGCGAGATGCACCAGCCGAATGAACGGGTGCGGGCCCTGGTGACCGAAGTCAAACCGCAGGGCAGCCGGGTCAAGGTCGTGCTCAGTCGCACCCGTCCCAAGATGGTGCAGCGGCTGTTCGAATCGGAGATTCCGGAAATTGCCGATGGCGTGATCAATATCAACTCCATCTCCCGGGAACCCGGCTATCGCAGCAAGGTGGCGGTTAGCAGCATCGACACCAAGGTCGATTGCGTGGGTGCCTGTGTGGGCGTCCGCGGTAATCGGATCAAAACCGTAATTGACGAATTGGCGGGGGAGCGAATCGATATCGTTCGCTACGACGAAAATCCTCAGGTCATGATTCCCAATGCCCTGCAGCCGGCGGAGGTGGACGAGGTCATTCTGTGCCAGATGATCGGTCGCGCGATTGTTCTGGTGCGGGAAGATCAGCTCTCGCTGGCAATCGGAAAACGGGGGCAGAACGTCCGCCTGGCCAGCAAGTTGTGCGGCTGGGACATCGAGATCATGACTCAGGAAGAACTGGAACAACAGATCGAACGGGCGGTGGCGGGCTTCAGTGCCCTCCAAGGCATGGAGGAAGAACTGGCCAACAAGCTGGTGGAACAGGGGTATTTGTCCTACGATGACCTGTCAGTGATCGAGCCCGAAGATTTGATGGAAATGGGCGGACTGACGGCGGAGCAGGTGGACGCCATCGTGGAACAGGCGGAAGTTCGCGCGGAGGAAGCCGAACGTCTGGCCGAACAGCAGGTCCAATTGAGAAGACAACAGGCGGCTTTGGAGAAGGCTCAGGCGGCGGCAGCAGCAGCGGCCGCGGAACAGGCCGAAGCCGCCGCCGCTCTGGCAGCGGAGGAGCAATCGGCAGCGGACCCGGTGACCGATGACGAGTCGAATCCGGACAAGGAAGTAGTTGCCGGTCAGGCTGGTGATGCGGACGATTCCAATCCCGTCACGGAAAATTTGCCCACGGAACCGGGTGAGACAACGGCCAGCTGATTGGAGAACTGTTTTTGACACGCAGCACAGTCGATCGAGTTGCCGGCTGGGGTTGGATGTCAAACCAGGGAGATGAATTGAATGTGGTAATGTTTTAGCGGCAACTCGTACTGGTCATCGTTTTCTGACAGGGAAAGGGTGGCGTAATGTAAAGGGAAGGTCACAGCCAGTGGCAGGTGTGCGGATATACGCGTTGGCCAAAGAGCTCGGGCTCGACAATAAACAGTTGCTTGATATCTGCGAAAACTGCGGTATCAAGGGCAAGGGGTCGGCGCTGGCGAGTCTCGATGACAACGAGATCGCGACGATCAGGAAGTTCATGACCGAAGGCCCGGCGGATAAGCCCGAGAAGGAAGCCCCCCAGGCGCCTGCGCCCACACCCGGGCCAGAGCGGGAAACGGCTCCGGCCGCGCCGGTGCGGAATGATGATCTGGTCGCGGGGCGGAAGAACGTCCTGGATTTGAATCAGCGGAATCGAAAGACGACGGAAAACGGTGAGTCCAAGCCGGAAAAACGAGAGCCGCGGAAGAAGCCGGCGCTGAATGTCAAACTGGCCCAGATGCCTCAAGTCAAACAACCGGATATGCGAGCGGCCGAGCCGGCAGAAAAGGTTCAGAAACCGGACATCGCTCTGCCCCAGGATGCGATTGCCAAAGCCCGTTCGGCGCGGCTCCGCTGGAACAGTTTACCCGCCAGAAAACCGACAAGCCCCGAAAGAAGGGGCGCGGCGAGACGCCGGGGACACCCGCCGGCAAGATGGTGTTTGGCGAGATGCCGACGCCGGCAACGGCCAAGCGGGGTGGACGCCGCGAGCGCGGTGTCCAGAAGGGGGAAGGCAAGGTCGACTCCGGCATGGGTTCGACTCGCCAGCAACGACCCAAGCGTCGTCGTCGCGGTTTCGATGACGATCGCCTGCATTACGGCCGGCGTTCCGGGCGACGAGCGGGACCGGTGGTCAATACGGCCGCACCGCGGAAAGAGGAAGTCGAATTGCAGTTGCCCTGTACGGTTCGGGAGTTTTCCGAGGCCGCCGGGGTGCCCGCTGTTCAGGTGCTGTTAACGTCCAAGCAACTGGGAGATGAATCCAATCGGACCATCAATTCAACGCTCGACAGCGAAATGGTCGAATTGTTGATTGAACAGCTGGGCGTCAGTGTCAATCTGAAACAGGAGGAGTCGCTGGAAGATGTGGTGTTGGCGGCTTTTGACGACGATGAAGATGACGCCGGCCAGATGGAAACCCGTCCACCCATCGTCACCTTCCTGGGGCACGTGGACCACGGCAAGACCTCGCTGCTGGATGCGATTATCGGCATCAATGTGGTGTCGGGTGAAGCTGGGGGGATCACCCAGCACATCCGAGCCTACGAGATCGACAAGAATGGTCAACAGATTGCGTTTGTCGATACGCCGGGCCACGAAGCGTTCACGGAAATGCGTGCCCGCGGTGCCAATGTGACGGATATTGCCGTCCTGGTGGTTGCCGCCGACGACGGGATCATGCCGCAAACAGAAGAAGCCATCAGCCACGCCAAGGCGGCCGGTGTGCCGATCGTCGTCGCCTTGAACAAGATCGATTTGCCCGGCGCCAACCCGGAAAAGGCACTGCAGGATCTGGCCCAACACGAATTGTTGCCCAGTGAATGGGGTGGAGAGATCGAAGTCGTTCGGACCAGCGCCACACAGGGTACGGGCCTGGACGAATTGCTGGAGACGATCCTGGTAACGGCGGAGTTGCACGAATACAAGGCCAACGCCGATCGATCCGCGCAGGGAACCTGCCTCGAGGCCGAACAGCAGTCCGGCGAAGGGGTGATGGCCAAGGTGATGGTTCAAAACGGGACGCTGAATCTCGGTGACGTGATCGTCTGCGGCGCGGCACACGGACGAGTCAAGGCGATGTACGATACGCTTCGCCCTTCCCGCAAACTGGAACATGCCGGTCCTTCCACGCCGGTCAATCTGACGGGGTTGGATGTGGCCCCGGAAGCGGGCGACAAGTTTTACGTGTTGGACGATATTGCCCAGGCTCGTGAATTGGCCCAAACGCGGGAGGATCGTTCCCGCCAACGGTCGTTATCCGGGGTCACCACGCGGATTTCTCTGGAGGAGATCCAGAGTCGACTGGAAACCGGCGACCTGCGGGATCCCCATGCCGAAGTGATCAACCTGAATCTGATCATCCGGGCGGACGTGCGCGGTTCGATCGAGGCCATTCAGAAGGAGCTGGGCAAGATTTCGCATCCGGAAATCAACATCAAGGTGCTGCAGGCCCTGGTGGGCGGGGTTACGGTGGCCGACGTGCGGCTGGCGCAGGCCTCGGAGGCGGTGATCATCGGATTCAACGTCGTCCCGGATGAACTCGCCAAATCCCTGGCGGACGAATTGCAGGTGGAAATTCGCCGGTATGATATCATCTATAAAGTGACTGACGACCTGAAAGCCATGCTGGAAGGGAAGCTCAAACCCGAACAGCAGGTCGTGGAAATGGGAATGGCGATGGTGTTACAGACGTTCAGCATCAGCAAGACGGGGACCATCGCCGGTTGCCGGGTGATGCGAGGCAATGTGCAACGCGACTGTCGGATCCGCGTTATCCGCGACAGTCGGATCATTGGAGATTATCCGATCGATTCGCTGAAACGGGTCAAGGATGATGTCAAGGAAGTGCAGCGAGGAATGGAATGCGGAATCAAGCTGGCCGGATTCAACGACATCAAGGAAGGGGACACGCTGGAAGCGTACAAGATCGAAGAAGTGGCACGGACACTGTGATCCTTTGGCGATGGTCAAGAAGTCGTCCGGGCGTAATGATTGATGACCAGGTTTCAGCCGATCTCACGTGGGGATCGGCTGCAAAGACAGAGGTTTCCGGTTCCAGGTGAGGTACTGCGTCAGTGACGTCGCGGCGAGTTTTAAAGGCAGCACAGGCGATTCGGGAAGTGGTTTCCCTGGCGATCCTGACCGAAATCAAGGATCCGCGGGTGACGGATGTTACCGTGACCTTTGTCGAAGTGTCTGCGGATCTGAGAATCGCCAAAGTTCACGTTTCGGTGATGGGCGATGACAAGAAGAAAGAACTCTGCTTACGGGGCCTGAAACATGCCTCCGGATTTCTGCAGAAGAGAGTGGGCGATCGCATCAATACCCGTTACACCCCCAAAGTACAGTTTGTGTTGGACAAGGGGATTGAAAATGCGATGGCCGTGACCCGCATTCTGGACGAAGTCCTGCCGCGTGAAAGCGAAGAGGAACAGTGAACGGCTGGCCTCGCCCCGGTGCCGATTCCCCGCCAACCATTCTATAATCGACGTTTCATCTCCTGATTTATTCCAATCCGCATCAAATCCATGTCAGCCAGTAATCGAGCCCAGCAAATCAACAAACTTTTCAGGGTGGCCAAGAAACACTACGCACCGGTTTCACCGGTTTCCAGTCGTAGCGTTCTGGACCACATGCTCTATGCCTGCTGCCTGGAAAATTCGCAGTACGTCGCGGCGGATGAGGCGTTCGCCCGGCTGGAACAGAATTATTTTGACTGGAATGAAGTCCGCGTAACGACCACCATGGAACTCGCGGAGTCGATGAAAGGATTGGCCGACCCCGAGGCGGCGGCAACCACACTGAAAAAGGCCCTGCATGGTGTTTTCGAAACGTATTACAAATTTGATATCGATTTTCTGAAGAAGGAAAATCTGCGAAAAACAGTACAGCAGTTCAGCAGGTTTCGCGGGGTCAGCCCGTTTGTCGTCTCGTATACGGCCCAGGCAGCACTGGCCGGGCACTTCATCCCGATCGATCAGTCGCTGCTGAATCTGGTGGCCGTGCTGGGGATCGTCTCCGAGGCCGAAGCGGAAAAAGGCAATATCCCGGGACTGGAACGGGCCATCCCGAAGACCAAAGGCGTTGAGTTTGCCTCGGTCGTTCACCAGTTGGCGGCGGACTATCACAAGTCGCCTTTCCACAAGGATATTCGTGAGTTGATCTGTACCATCGATGCTTCCGCCAAGGACCGTTTTCCCAAGCGTGGTGGCCGCAAGAAAAAGAAAGAACCGGCGGCACAAGCGTCGGTGAAGAAAGCGGATAAGCCCGCGGCCAAAACGGAGGTGTCCAAGGTCAAGAAATCGGCGTCCAAAAAGACGTCCAAAAAGACAGTCAAGAAAGCCGCCAAGAAGGTAACCAGGAAAAAAGCAACTCCCGGGACCAGGGCCGCCGCGGCGAAATCTTCGGCAAAGAAATCAAAGTCCTCGCCCACCCGGAAAGGCGCTGCCGCGAAACGTGACAGCCGGAAAAAGGCAACCAGAAAATCAACGACCAGGAAAGTCTCACCAACGAAGAAGAAGTCCGCTACCCGTTCTTTATCGAGAAAGAAGCCGCGATGAATTTCGCAGCCAGGCGTTCGGATTTCGCGGATCGGTAACCGTGGTCAATGGGAATTGAGTGATGGCCGGCCATAGTAAATGGGCAAACATCAAGCATAAGAAGGCGGCCACCGACGCCAAGCGGGGCAAGGCCTGGAGCAAGTTGAGTAAAGCGATCATGGTCGCTGCCAAGAACGGTGGAAGCGATCTGGACGTCAACGTCCGGTTGCGAACGCTGGTCGCCGATGCGCGGGCTGTCAGCATGCCCAAGGATAACATCGAACGGGCCATCAAAAAGGGAGCCGGAGAGCTTGATACGGTCGCATTTGAAGAGATCCTGTACGAAGGCTACGGGCCGAGCGGGGTCGCTGTCATGTGCGATATCCTGACCGATAATCGCAACCGTACCGCTCCCGAAGTGAAGAAGATCTTTGAACGCCATGGCGGGAAAATGGGGGCCACCGGTTGTGTGGGCTACCTGTTTGAACGCAAGGGCCTGTTCCTGATTTCCGCGGATGCCGTTCAGGAAGAACGATTGATGGAATTGGCGATGGATGCGGGTGCCGACGATGTCGCCACGGTCGACGGAAATTTCGAAGTCGTCTGCGAACCGGAAGCGTATTCCGTCGTTTGCCAGCAACTGGAGGAAGCCGGTATCAATTGCCTATCCAAGGCGGTGACACGTATCCCCGACAATACGGTGGACCTTTCCGATGAAGATGCTCGCAAAGTTCTGAAGTTGATGGAGGAACTGGATGATCACGATGACGTCCAGAACGTATCATCCAACTTCAATATCTCAGATGAAACGATGGCCCAGATCGAAGCGGGTTAACGTGGCTGTCATTTTGCCAGCTGGCGGACGATATTCAGTTCGAACAATCTCTGGATGACCTCAACATTGGCTTCAAAGTGATTGATGTCGCTTTGGTCAAAACCCCAGTTGGAATGTTGTTCAAACCCCGCTGCCAACGTCTGGATGACGGTGATGGCACCAATCGTTCTGCCAAACAACTGAAACGGCGCGGCGATTTGATGGGCGGTGATCTGGCCCAGTTTCTGATCCACCTTGGTACTCTGTTCCTTGTGTTTGAAGAATCCCTGATGACAGATGGTTTCCCGTTGTTTGAAGGCCTTGCTGACGAGCCCACTTTCCAGGGACTGGGATATCACGCCCTCGACCTCGTGGCCCTTATCGCCCACGTTGTAGGCAATGGTCAGTACATCGCCTTCCTCTTTCTGCTCTTCCAGCCAGATGGCGACCGCGTGTCCGTTGACCTGGTCAATCAGATTCCGAATGCAGTTATCGATCACATCGTCCGAATACGATTTCAGGCTGCTGGTCTGGAGATTCGATAGAAAGGCGGTGGCTGCGATTTCAATGCTGGTATTCAAATCAGAATCGGGCATGATCTACTCTGCTAAGACAAAGGTTCAAAATGAAAAATATCCGTTGAAATGTCATGCGACCTGGAGTGGCGGCAAAATCAACCGGAAGTAACGATGTCACCCGCCGCCGCTTGATGGCGCCCGCTCGCTTGCCTGGCAGCGAAAGGAAACCTGGGTTAGCCGACATGCGGTTGCTCTCGGTTCAGGTTCAAGCAACCGTGAGCCGAGCCTTCCGGCTGACATCGTGTAAAACAAAAGGGACACCGAACAAAAGGATTAGTATAACGATTTTCGGGTTGTCCGCGTCAACCTCATTCAACGGCGGTCGACGGGGCTGCGGTAACGATCCTGGACAGGCTGATAAAAATCCGGAGCAGTAATCGGCAGCAATTATTGGTCAATACGATCAGGGTCCGGTGAGTGGTCATATTCCGGGAAATGTAGGTGCGGAAGCCGACCCACCCTCCGTCGTGACTGACCTGGGCTTAACCATCGTCTGGGTGATCAATTCCCCAGCCAAACCCGTCGTCGCTGAACTCACCCTCATTCAGTTTCGCTGGCTGAAAAGCCTCGGCCCGCGTGGCCCGGTGGACGAGCGTGTCCATGTTCAGCGCGGCGTCTCACTTGACGAGCTTCAGCGCCGAGGCATAGATGCCAGCTGGGGAAATCTTCACACGCGACGGGTTCCCGGGGGGATTTTTCGCGATAAATTTCCGGTTTGAGCGAAGAAGCCAGCATGATACCACGTTGACGCAGGAAGCATTCGAGCTTCTCGATAACTTGAACGCTGGGGTGTTGCGGTCGCGGAATCGAAAATCGGTGAAATCAGTTGCTGCGAACGCGTACCTCGGAAAACAGAAAGGCGATTAATGAATCAGATTTCCAAAGAGAATCAGGTTTCTGTCTCGGGCGGTTGGTCCATGTTGGTTGCCGTGCTGGCCGGCTTCGCCTTGGCGACGGCGATGGTAGGGTTTTTCATATACAGGGCGGCCAATGATCTGCCCGTGAACGGGTTGCACATCGCCTGCCTGATTGCGGGTCTGGTGTTGTTCGCCGTAGTGATGGTTGCGGCCTGTGGATTCTTTACTCTGCAACCGAACGCGGCTCGCGTCCTGATGCTGTTTGGCAAGTATATCGGCACGGAAAAGACCAGTGGCTTTCACTGGACCAACCCGTTTTATTCGAAGCCTGGAATTTCGTTGCGATCGAGAAATTTCAACACGCCCACCTTGAAGGTAAACGACAAGGGAGGCAACCCGATTGAGATTGCCGCCGTCGTGGTCTGGCGAGTGTGCGACACGGCTCAGGCCAGTTTTGACGTCGATTGTTACGAGGAATACGTGGAAGTGCAAAGCGAAGCTGCCTTGCGACAGATGGCCAATAGCTACGCCTATGATCATGGCCGCGAAGGCGAGGTAACCTTGCGGTGTGGCATGGACGAAGTTTCCAACGCGCTGCAGGACGCCGTTCAGGCTCGACTGGCCAAAGCCGGAGTTGAAGTTCAGGAGGCCCGGATTTCCCACCTGGCTTACGCACCGGAAATCGCCAGTGCAATGCTTAAACGGCAGCAGGCGGAAGCGATCATCGCCGCGCGTCAAAAAATCGTGCATGGAGCAGTCTCCATGGTCGAAATGGCGCTGACGGAGCTGGAAGACGGTGGCGTCGTCCATTTGGACGACGAACGGAAGGCCACCATGATCAGCAATCTGCTGGTCGTGCTCTGCAGTGAATCGGAAGCCAAGCCGGTCATCAACACCGGCGCGGTGCACAGCTAGAGCAATTTCAGAATTCAAGTGGTTGTCAAGGCCGCCCGATGTCATTTCAACTCGGACAATTCACCCGGTCGTCAATCGGGGGCGGATGTCGATTCGTTGATTGTGTCGGTTCTGCCAGAACGGCGGTAATGGCCGGGACCCTGGATAAAGGACGCCGGGGCAGTCCATCGAGAACCTGGATGATGCGAAACGGAGCACGGTCGAATAAAATCAGAGAAGTAGCGTTTGCTTGATCTTCCATCGGACACTGGACCTGACCACTCGTGTATCGTCATGACGAGGCGCAACACCGGGCGTCGCTGGCGGCGGTTCCGAAAAGGGCGTTTCTCATTCTACTGTCGCTGGCCATTGGCGTTGGTGTATCGCTGTTGACGAAAAACGCGTTCGCGGGTGCCGCGATCCCCTTCGTTGTGGCAGCATGGAGGTCGTTTCGAAGCGGCGTATTCATCTTCCAAAACGATACGGATGCGGACCGGGGGCGAGTCTGTTTTGTATTTCAACTGGCTGCCGGTTTCTGGTTTGGCGCGGCCTCCGCATTTCTGACAGTCGTGATGTTCCTGGTGGTCTATCAATGGACGGGACAAAACCCGGACATGAGCCACTTCGCCGCCGTGATGTGGACATTCGTCTTCGGGATTGCGGCCAATGCCACGCTTGCCAGTTTCGCGATTGGGGATGCGGTGCAACATCGCGTTAAAGTCTGGGTTCAGCCTGATTTGTGCGGCTTGTTTGACGAATCATTCCGGTTGAAATCACCGACCGACCCGGTTCCGGGTTTCAACTACGCCATTTTCGTGATTGCGACCACCGCGTTCATACCGGCAGGCGTTGCTATTTTTGTTGCGGGAGCCTTTGGCGCGAAACCGCCGTTTGATTTGTTCGACAACCTGGTCCTGCCGGTCTTCATTCTTGTCGTCGTCCCGATGCTGGTGTTGGTTGGGTACGGATTTCTCTCTCAACGAATCGTGGCAGTAAGCCCCGTTGAATGCTGGCCAGAGCGACCTGAATCGTGTTCGGAGTTCAGGCGACCAGCAAATCGACGATAGCCAACAGGGCTGAGCCCGATGCTGACGATGGCGTTGACGTTGAAGAACGCCGCATTGATCCGTGTCAAATCGTCAGGCCGTACCAGAGAGTGTTCGTAAACCAGCAGCACGGAGATACCGGCTACGGCCATTCCGTAAATCCATCCCAGGCCCAGGGCGGAACCAACCCATCGGCTGAGAAAAGGCAGGAGGATCAGCAACCCAACCATGATCGCGTGGCAGACGGCCGCCAGCACCAGCGCGCCCTTCACGCCCAGCAGAACCGGGATGCTCTTCAGGTTTCGTTGCTTGTCGAATTCGTAGTCCTGACAGGCGTAGATCATGTCAAATCCCGCCACCCAGAACATGACGGCCAGTCCCAACACGGCGGCCGGTAGAATATCCAGCGGGTTGGCGATCACTTCCTCGCCTCGGACGGCTACCCAGGCACAACAAGGCGCCAATGCGAGGGCCAGCCCCAGCCAGAAATGTGCCAGCGACGTGAACCGCTTGGTGTAGCTGTATCCCAGCAGCACAACCAGCACGGGCAGGGCAAAGACCAGTGGCAGGTAATTGGGAAGAAACATCGCTGCGCCAACAAAAAAAAGCAGAATCGAAGCGATGGTAAACACAACCACCGAACCCACCGAGAGTTGGCCGGCCGGCAAATGCCGGTTCCGGGTTCGTTCATTTTCGGCATCGATTTTTCGATCGACCAGGCGGTTGAACGCCATCGCCGCGCTGCGAGCGCCGATCATCGCTACCAGGATTCCCAACAGATGTATCCAGGAAAATCGCAACGTTTGAAACTGGGTTGGTGCCGACCACGCCATCACCGCTGCCAACAAGGCAAACGGTAAAGCAAAAATGGTGTGGCTGAAGCGGATCATCTCCAGCAGCTGGCGGATTCGGTCAAAAAGAGCTGTGCCTTGCATTACTCAAGCGGTACCATCGCCGCCCCACCGCCTGATCAGCTCATGATCAATGTGCAGATGATCGAGGATTCTCGCAACCACAAAATCGATCAGGTTTTCGACGGAACCGCAGCCATGATAGAAACCTGGCGCGGCGGGCAGCACGGTGGCACCAGCTCGGGCTACGGATTCCATGTTTTGAATCTGCAGCAGAGACAGCGGCGTTTCGCGTGGAACAAGAATCAGCGGCCTCTTCTCTTTCAGGTGTACATCGGCGGCTCGCTGGATCAGGTTTCCACTGGCAGCCGTCGCGATGCCGCTCAGCGTACTGCCGCTGCAGGGACATACGACCATGGCCGTCGTACGAAATGATCCACTGGCGATTGGCGTCATGAAATCCTTGTAGTGGTGGTAGGACACATCCGCATTTTCGATTCGCCGGCCGGGAAGCAGTTGTTGCAAATCAAACTGGTTCAGATTTAGCTCGATTCCCAATTCATGGTGCAGGACTTTCTGGCCTGATTCGCTGATCGAGAGCTGGACCGGAATAGAATGTTCGATCAGAAGCTCCAGCAAACGCTGTCCGTAGACCACGCCGCTGGCACCCGTGATCGCCAGCACGATCGGATGACTCATTTCACACCCACGTACAGGGTCGCAATACCGAGTGTCAGAGGATAAAAGCGAGCCGACTTCAAGCCGACGCTCTCCATTTTTTCGGTCATTCGTTCGTAGGCCGGAAATTCGCCGACGCTGTCCGGCAGGTAGTTGTAGGCGCTGGACGAATTCCGCGCCAGGGCCTGCCCCACGCGAGGCAGGATGTTCTTGAAGTACCAGTTGTACATTCCGCGGATGGGCTGCCTTCGCGGCGTCGAAAATTCCAGCACGGCTACCTGGCCACCCGGGTGGCAGACACGGGTCATTTCCCGCAGGCCGCGTTCGGTGTCGGCCACGTTTCGAAGTCCAAACGCCGCGGATACGATCTGGTAATGGTCATCGCCAAAGGGCAATTGCTGGGTGTCCGCCTGGACGAAGGTCACCTGGCTGGACCGCAGTTTGGCGATTTTACGACGACCGAACTCCAGCATCTCGGGACAAAAGTCCGCCGCCGTGATGGGGACCCGTTTGTGCGTGGCTTTTTCGAAGGCAAACGCCAGATCCCCCGTTCCGGTGCAACAGTCCAGGATCGGATCACTATCATTTGGTTTTAAGATACGGACAGTCGCTCGCCGCCAAAGTCGATCGACATTCATGGACAACAGGTGGTTCATGCGATCATAGTTTGGCGCGATTTCGCCAAACATTTTTTGCACACGCTCGCCTGTCTTGTCGACTGCCATGTTGGATAATGAAGGTAATTACAGGATTGACCCAGGTACCGAATTGTACCGGATTGACCAGCATACATTAACGCGGCCAAATTGTTGATGGCTCACGGGGAACGGTGGATTGATCGCTGATTTGGACGTGGTACTGCTGCCGCAGCTGGTTATTCCGAGTGAAATCCAGCGGCACACGGTGGTTATGGTCGACGTATTGCGTGCTTCGACGACAATGGTGGCGGCGCTCAGCCATGGTGCAGCCGCCATTTATCCCTGCGCCGAAATACCCGTTGCCCGGCAACTGAAGACACAAGTCGCAGGATCGGTGATCCTGGGCGGCGAACGCAACGGGAAGATGATCGATGGATTTGACGCCGGAAACTCGCCGCTGGAATACGGCCATTCTCGTGTAAACGGACATTCCATCGTTCTCTGTACCACCAACGGGACCTACACACTGGAAGCCTGTCGCCATGCCCAGAAAATCTTGGTTGGGTCGTTCGTGAATCTGTCCGCGATCTGCCACAGGATTGAGCGTCAACCCCATGTGGCGATCGTTTGTGCCGGGACGGACCGCTGTATTTCGGACGAGGACGTCCTGTTCGCGGGTGCCGTCGTCGTGCAGATCACGAACCGTAATCCGGGTGTCCTTCTGGGCGATGCAGCGCGAATTGCCGCGTCACGCTGGCAGGATGTCGCTTCACGGGTTGAGTCCGGCCAAGTGGAACTATGGGAAGTTCTGGCTGCCAGTCGTGGCGGAAGGAATCTGATGAAACTGGACTACCGTCAGGACATCCGGTTTTGTTCAAGAATCGATTGGTTTGATACCGTTCCCGAGCTGGACATGGTCGATTGGGTACTGCGGTAGAAGACAGCGTGACGCGAATGATACCATCCGATGGGCCATGGATGCGGATTCGACGCCGAAAACGGAGTAAGTTGGAAGGGAGCGGATTCTCTGATGTTCAAGCGAATCCAACTTACTCCGTTTCATTACAGTGCAATCGGAATGCCGATCGCAAAAGGTTTCGACTTCCGTATCAAAATCGCCGTCTGGCAACGTCCTGACGCGCCGGGTTGGGCCACAAATCGAGACAATCATCTCAAAATGAGTCCGCCGATGGCTGGCTGCGTGCGGAATCCGCCCCGCCTTAATGGTCATCCAGCCTTCCCAAACAGCCTGACCATCCGATATATATAGCCGGTCTGTTTTCCACGGACTTTGACTGCAATCGGATTCAATTCATGAAGATGGATCAGATCGTCTCGCTTTGCAAGCGACGGGGATTCCTGTTTCAATCCAGCGAGATCTATGGTGGTCTGAACGGATTCTGGGACTACGGACCGCTGGGCGTGGAATTGAAACGTAACGTCAAGGAAGCCTGGTGGCAGGACATGGTCCGGTTGCATGACGACGTCAACAGCCTGCCTGGTGCGCCCTCGCCATTTGCCATGGAAGGCCTGGATTGCACGATTATCATGCACCCCCAGGTCTGGAAATGCAGCGGTCACTACGATCTGTTTCATGACTTCATGGTCGACTGTCGTGAAACGAAAAAGCGGTATCGTCACGACCAGATCAATGGTCGTTGGGCGGAAGCGAAAGGCAAACGGGCGTTTATCACCGCCGAAGCGGGGGAAGATCAGGACGTTCGGATGCAGGCCCGCGCGATGAAGTTTTTCAACCTGCGGGCCAAGAAACTGGACGAATTGAGCTGGGCTTCGGACGTGATTTCTCTGGTGGATGTGGACAGCTTCGAAGATGTGGTCGGCCCGGATGCGAAGACCAGTGGAACGCTGACGCCGCCGCGGGAATTCAATCTGATGTTCAAGACCTTTGTCGGTGCGTTGTCGGGCGAGGAAGGTGCCGCGTTTCTGCGACCGGAAACCGCCCAGGGCATTTTTCTCAACTTCAAGAATGTGCTGGACAGTACGCGACATCGACTGCCGTTGGGGATTGCCCAGATCGGTAAGAGCTTCCGGAATGAGATCACGCCACGGAACTTCACCTTTCGTTCCCGCGAATTCGAACAGATGGAAATTGAATTTTTCTGCCATCCTGATCAGTCCCAGGATTGGTACCGGTTCTGGCGCGATCGACGCCTGCAATGGTACCGGGACCTGGGTATTGCCGGTGATCGGTTGATCATGCGAGAACATGAGTCGGACGAGCTGTCTCATTACTCGATCGGCACGGCGGATATTGAATACGCCTTTCCGTTCTTGCCGGAGGGTGAATATGGCGAACTGGAAGGGATTGCGCATCGAGGCGATTTCGATCTTCGTTCTCACATGGAAGGCAAGTTGGATGAAAAATCCTGTCCGCTTCAGCTGCAGTTGGGCGAAGATGGCAAACCCAAATGGAAGGGAAGCGGCAAGGACCTGAACTATCGCGATGACCTGTCGGGCGAGAAGTACACGCCCCACGTGATAGAGCCATCCGCGGGCGCGGATCGGGCCACGTTGGCGTTCATCTGCGAGGCCTACAGCGAAGATCAGGCGCCAGACGAAAAAGGCAACTTGCAGACGCGGACGGTGATGCGGTTTCATCCCCGCCTGGCGCCCATCAAGGCCGCCGTCTTTCCCCTGGTCAAGAAAGACGGCATGCCGGAAAAAGCCAAGGAAATCTACCTTGAACCTGAAGAAGAAATTCAAAGTCTTCTACGACGAAAAAGGTGCCGTCGGACGCCGTTATCGACGACAGGATGAAGCCGGTACTCCCTTCTGTATCACCGTCGACGGCCAAACGCTTGAGGATAACACAGTGACCATCCGCGACCGGGACTCGCTGGTCCAGGAAAGGATCGCCGCCGACGAATGCGAAGCGGTGATCCGGGAACGTATTCAGGGTGCTTGATGGGCCGATCGGGTACAATCATGCCGGACTCACAGTATCGGTTTCGGCACATTTGATGGTTACATCCAAAGCGGTACAGGAATTTCTTGACGAGGTTCGCCACCTGCCGGTGTTGGATGTCAGGTCCCCCGGTGAATTTCAGGCCGGTCACCTGCCCCGGGCGATCAACGTCCCCTTGTTCGACGATCCGGAACGAGCGGAGATTGGTACGCTGTACCGTAAACGAGGACGCCGGGAATCGGTGCTGCGGGCCCTGGAAATCACCGGACCGAAGATGCGGCAGTTGGCCGAATCAGCCGCCGGAATCGCGGTGAACGAAAGACTCGGACTGCATTGTTGGCGAGGCGGCATGCGCAGTAGCGCCGTGGCTTGGTTGTTGGAACAGATTGATCTGCAACCGGTCCTGCTGGAAGGTGGTTACAAGGCCTATCGACGCCACGTCCGGCAGGCCTTAACGCGACCTTTGAATCTGGTCGTCTTGAGCGGTTTGACCGGAGCCGGCAAGACGCACCAGATCCAGCTTCTGAAACAGCACGGCGAACAGGTCATTGACCTGGAAGCGTTGGCCAATCATCGCGGATCGGCGTTTGGAGGAATCGGATTGGGGCCTCAACCTACCGTGGAACAGTTTGAAAACGATCTGTTTGAGGCGATGTCCGGGCTGGATGGGCAACAACGCATCTGGGTCGAAGACGAAAGCCGCAGCATCGGCTCGGTCCGAATGCCCGATTGTTTTTTTGAGCAGATCCGAGCTGCGCCGGCAGTATTCATGGATGTCAGCCGTGAAGTCCGCAGTGAGATGATTGCACGCGAGTACGGCCGCCTGCCGGAGGCGGAATTGATCGCCTCGATCCACAAGATCACCAGGCGAATGGGTGGCCAGAATGTGAAGGCCGCGGTGCAGGCGATCGCGGCCAACGATCTGGGAAGAGCCATCGGCATCCTGCTGGACTACTACGACAAGATCTATCTGGCCAATAAAGCCAAGATGGATCGCGATATTTTTCTGGACCTTACCGTGGATGCTCCCTGGTCTTCGATGATCACCGAACGACTGATGGAACTGGCGAATTCCCAGGCATTGAAACTGACGGCCAGTCGCTAAGGTGGAAACGCGAGTGTTATGGAAACGCGGCTGTTCCCGACCGATCGAAGTTCTGGGGGCCGACGCGTTGCCATTGTGGTACAATAGAGGGCGAGTCGTTTGGGTGTCGCCTCTTTTCGTTCCCATCGTTGGGAAAAATGAGTGCGGCACTCGCAACACGTCCGCGCGACTCGCACTTGGGCTATCAGGAATAAATTGAGGAACGTGCATGCCTGCAGCGGTTGCCTGCCCGAAATGCAAGAAGAAGTACAGTTTGCCGGAGCATATGCTGGGCAAGCCGGTCAAGTGTTCGGGTTGTGGAAGCACCTTCAAGACCCCCACCGCGGCGAAGGCGACAGCCAAGCAACCGGCGGCGGGTCCCAGTCCGGAAGCGGTGGCCGCCAGGCAGAAGGCTCAGGCGGTGACGCGGCAGCGGATGGAAAGCTTGAAGCAACTGGGAATTGATACCGCCATCCAGCAGGAGCCCGATGTTTTTGCTGGTGGAGGTCCGGTGCGGGGCCCGGATCCACTGGCCAACCATATGATTGAAGATCCGGGCTTCGGTGACGCATCGCCCCACGACCAACAGGAAGAAGTGGCGGAGCCTGAACACGATCCGATGGCCCAGATGTTCGTCAATCCGGCCTTGGCCAGCGAATCAAAGAAGAAGCGGGCAGGCGGCGGAAAACGACCCCCGCTGGCGCTAACCAGCCAACCCTGGCTGCTGTTGACGGTGGTCTTCGTGCCCGTACTGGCCGCCTTGACGGGACTGAAGCTGGGCGGGGTCCTGTCGACCGAAACGGCGACCCTGTTGGTCAGTATCGCCATGGGCCTGTTTGGCCTGGCCTGCCTGGCCATCAACATCTGGGGCTTGATGTTGGTCTATCGCACGACCCCCAGTGCGCTGCAGGTCGTGCTGTGCGCGCTGGTCCCCTTTTATATGATTTACTATATCGTCATTCATTGGGACGACATGAAATCGTACGCCTATGCCCTGATTGCTCAAGCGGTGGTGGGATCGCTGAGCGTTCGCTGCCACGATGTTGATTGGTGGCGCGGCAACCGCAGCCAGCTGAACATCCGGGCGATGGAAAGTTGCAAGTCACATATCAGATCCGGGTTTGAAATCATGAACATCGATCGAATGCTGAAGACAACGGCCATGCTTCTGTTGGCGCTGGTATTTGCCTGGAGCGATGCCCGCATGGCCAGTCTGATGGCGCAGGAGGTTGTCACCGAACAGGAACCCGCGGAAACGTCATCCGATGCCGCCGCTACCGAGACCGAGGAACCGCAGCCCTACGAATTTACGATGGAATCTCAGGTGGATACAACGGACGTCAAATCGCAGGGCAGCACCGGAACCTGTTGGTGTTTCGCATCGACATCATTCCTGGAATCGGAGTTGATGCGACAAGGGTTGGGTGAACACGACCTGTCGGAAATGTTCATCGTCAAGAACGTCTACCTGGACAAAGCCCACAATTATGTGCGTCGTCATGGGAAGACCAATTTCAGCGAAGGCGCCCTGGCGCACGATTTTGTTCGAGCGGCTTCTCGCCACGGCCTGGTACCGGAATCGGTTTACGATGGTCTGGATGAAGGTGACACCAAGCACGACCATGGTGAGATGTTTGGCGTCCTGAACGGCATGCTGGACAGCCTGGTCAAACGCAGACGGCTGTCCAGTCGCTGGCCCATTGCCTTTGAACGGGTCACGGCGACCTACCTGGGCGATGCCCCGACGGAATTCAGTTACCAGGGGCAAACGTACACGCCGCAAACCTTTGCCGATAGTCTGGGCTTTGATGCCGATAATTACGTCAATCTGACCTCCTTCAATCACCAACCGTTCGGACGTCCATTTGTTTTGGAAATCCCCGACAACTTTTCCAGCGGTCTGTTTCAGAACGTGCCCATCGATGAACTGGTCGCGACGATTGATTTCGCGCTCGCCAACGGTTTCAGCGTAGCCTGGGACGGCGACGTGAGTGAGCGAGGTTTTTCACGATCAGCAGGCCTGGCCGTGCTGCCGGTCGACGGTCGCAAGGACTTTCTCAAATATCCAGGCGAGGAACAGACTGTCGATCAGGAAATGCGTCAGCAGACGTATGAACAGCATTCGACGACCGATGATCATTTGATGCATTTGACGGGAATCGCGAGGGACCAGAACGGTAACAAATACTATCGGATCAAGAATTCCTGGGGCGCCGTCGGCAAGCATGATGGTTACGTCTACATGTCGGAACCATACCTGCGGTTGAAAACCATCGCGATCCTGGTCCACAAAGACGCGCTGCGACAACGCTCGCCGACATCGGCCACGCCGGGAACTTGAGGAACGGCGTCCAGCGCAGGCCAGAATGACCGTCCGGCGAGCCGGCGTTAAGCGATACGGGGAGGACGAGTCGTGGCTGACGAATCCAGGCGAGAGGGAGTTTCCGTCTGCGATTATGGTTTTGTCATCACCATCCTCTGGATCGGTTTTGTGCTGGCCATCGGGTTCATGGAAACCCCGCTCCGTTTTTCCGCGGAATCCATCACATTACCGCTGGCCCTGCAGATTGGCCGCCTGGTGTTTCACGCGCTGAACATCTGCGAATTGGTATTCGCCGCTGGCATCCTGTGGCTGGGACTCTGGTGTGGCAGCAGCGTCTTCAGCAAGGGTTGTTGGTTGGTTGCCGCTGGCATCCTGTTGGCCCAGACGTGGATCCTGTTTCTGGTTCTGGATGTTCGCACGCAAGCCGTCATCGATGGCGTCGCGGTTGGTGAATCGTCGGTTCACACGATCTACATCGTGCTGGAGATGCTGAAACTGCTGGTGCTCACACTGTTGGCCTGGAGCCAGTTGCGAGATTTCCGAGTCCAGTTGTTGAAGGATGCTTCGTAGGGTGATTCGCGACCGACAACGACGTCAACGCCCATCAGCGTAATCAGTTGTTTGCCGTTAAGGAACTTGCCACAAATCGCAGAACAGTAACCTGACACCGGTTATGTCCGCGTGAGCAGGCCTCAGCGGTCCGACCGATTCATTTTCGCCTGCTCGTCGTCGATCCACTTCAATGCAGCTTGAAAGCAAGCCTTGGCTTCATCCGATGTTGCATTTGACAGCCGTTCTTCGATCTGTTTTTTGATGATTCCTATGCACTCTGCTTTGGCCTGATCGGAATCTTCCGGGGCGGTTTCACCAGCCGCAATCGATTCCATGACCGTCAGTGCTTCCGCAACGACTCGTTGAAATCCGTCTCGATCGTTTTGTGCTGCGTAGGCGACGGCTTTCGTGCGGAGATTGTCTGCCAATTGTCGCAGATAATTCTCATTGTTCGGTTGGGCCTTGAGGATTTGTCTCAATCCGACCGTGATTCGATCCAGTGTTGCGATCGCTTGGGGAAATTCCAGACGCAGCAATTGCATATCGCCCAGCATCATACAGGCGGGGTGGTAGTTCACCCAAGCTTCCCGTTTTCCAGGTTGCCGTTTGAGGGTTGGTTCAGTCAATTCGATAACTCGACGAAGAAGTTTCTCCTTTTCGCGATCGTTCTTCGTTTCGTCCTCTTCTGCAATCAGCATTAAAACACTTGCGTATAGAACGTCGAACTTTGGGAAGCTAAAAAAGCCCTTCCGCCATTTATCCAAAAACTCCTTCGCTTCCGTCAAATAATCGACGTCATACCTGGAGGCGTCTTTAAGAACGGTCGCAAACATGAACGTGCAGATTGCGTTATTCGGATTTGCTGCATGTACTCTTCGTCCTAACTGAACTGCTCTTTCGGTGATTTTTTCTTCTCGGTCGCCTTCGGGTAAAATCATCACAAAGTTGTGTTGAATCTGGAGGAATTGAAGGTATTGGTTCCCGTCCATCTTTCCGGATGAAACACGTTGCTCCTCAAGTCGAGCCAGCATCTGATCCATCAATTCTTCCGCTTGATCAACCTCTACTAGTTCCAGTTGTTCTGGATCCTGATTGAGCAGCTTGAGTATCATCACATTCAAACTGATGGCCAGTTCTTCCAAGGTCATGGCGTCCGCCGACACCCCGGCTACCAGTTCCGCCGCCTCGGCCAACAGCGTTTCCACGTCGGTGGGGTCATTGACTTGATTCATGAGATAGGCGGCGTATGCCCAGAGAACTTCTGCTGCTTGAAAGCGAAGCTCTCGATCATCCGGCCTGAGTTCCAACAGTTGTCGATTGAGTTTTACGTTTTGCCGGTACACCCAAATGTCTTCATCTTCCGGGCTCAATTTATTTTCGATAACGTCCTTGCGAAATTGTGGATACAGGGTGTAAACAGCGTCTTTTGCGACGCGGTAGCTCTGCTCGGCGGCCTTACGGGCATCTTCACTAACCGCGATCGCCGTGGTCAACTGCTGGTTCTTTTTCTCCACATCATCCAGTGCCGTTCGAACTCTTCGTGCGGAAATCGTCTGAACGAGAATGATCGATAACATGGCCAGCAACAACGTCGTCGCGCAAACGGACACCGCAACCCGGTGCCGGTTTGCGAACTTGACAAACCTTTGAAACGTGGACGGCCGTCGCGCAACAATCGTCTGTCCCGCCAGATATCGCCGCAGGTCCGCGGCAAAATCATCGGCCGAGAAATAGCGATCGTCCGGCTCTTTGGCCGTTGCCTTGAGCACAATGGTCTCCAGATCGACCGCAATGATGTTGTCGATCTCCCGCGGAGATCGCGGTTCCTCAAATGTGACCTGCCTCAGTAATTCTTCGCGCGACACCCCGTCAAAAGCTGGTCGCAGCGTCAACAGTTCGTACAGCGTCATTCCCAACGCGTAAATGTCCGTCCGCTGATCGATCAAGACGCGGCGGCCCAGCGCTTGTTCGGGGCTCATGTACCGTAACGTCCCAAGTAAGTCGCCGGTCATGGTCATCGTGACGTCGGCTTCGATGCGGGCCAGGCCAAAATCCGCGATCCAGATTCTACTACCTTCGTCCAGCAACAGGTTGCCCGGTTTAATGTCACGATGCAAGATGCCGGACTCGTGCGCGTAGCCCATCGCTTCGGCAGCTTGTGCCATCCAGGTCGCCAGTCGGCGGTGATAATCAACCCTCCGTTCGGTTCGAATGGTCGACAGCTCAGCCTGTATCTCGCGGCGAGTGGTTGCCACGGCTGGGATGACTTCCGCGGCATTGGTTTGGAGGCACCGCGAACCGGATTCGGCGAGGTTTCCTGCGTCTCCGGTGAGATCGTTTACCACCTGGGCCAGCGAGGGGCCGTCGATGTATTGCATCGCGTAATAGTGCACGCCTCGCTCGCTGCCGACGGCGAAAACGGGCACAATATTGGGGTGGTGCAACGTCGCCGCGGCTTTGGCTTCGTTGCGGAAACGGACCAGCTGCCGTTCGTCCATCAGCCCCGCCATCGACAATACTTTCAGCGCGACGGTCCGCCCCAGCGAAATCTGCTCGGCTTCGAACACCACACCCATGCCTCCTCGCCCAATCTCGCGGACCAAGCGGAAATCTCCGATCGTCTGCGGAACGCTGCCGGGGGCCCGTGGCGAATCGTGATCGACCGATGTATGTGGGGTCGGCGGCACGGTCGGCGATGACTGGGGCAGCTGCGCTACGGGCGCAAGGCAGGCAGCAATCGGCGTAACGGCTCAGCGTGATCAGGATATCGGTTAATGATCAATTCGTCGGTCAACCAGGGGGTTGCGATCATCAGATCGTTGACCTGGTCGATGACCGCTGCCAGTTCTTCGTTGTATTCCTGATCGTCAAAATGGTTCGACTGGACTTCTTCAGACATCTCATTCACCTCGTTTTCCGCGTCGATTTGAGCTTGAATCCGCATCGATCAGCGCCGCCCGCAGCCGCTCCAGCGCACGCAGGTGACGCATCCGGACGGCGCCTTCGGATACCCCCAGAACCGCTGCCACTTCGCGGGCCGGTGTGCCCTCTATTGTCCGCTGCACGATGACTTCACGATCGAGTTCCGGAAGCGCATCAAGTTCTCGTTTGAGCCGCTGCTGCAACTCGCGTTGAACAAACGCCTGGCTGGGAGTGTCACCACGGGCTCCCAATCGCCGACACAGCTGCAGCATCGAATCATTGGAAATTCCAAGCGGAGTTTCCCGGTTGACCGTACGTTTCTGAGTCTTCACTTGGTCGCGGTAGATGGCGCTCAATCGATTGCGAACCAGTCGATGCAAACAGGCGTAAAGCGGCTTGTCTTCCTGCAGCCAATCTGCCAGCGATTGACAGGCCTCGGTCAGCACATCGTTGACAAATGGGCCTTCTCAGCCGTCGCCGCCGGTAGACAGGATGCGAAAAATACAAGCTCGCAGCGCCAGCAAGTGTATTAAGGCGGGGGAATGGAGCGATAGTCACGCTGGCGGGTCAAGCCGGCACGCATAGACCAGCGGCACTCACCCGCATGTACCGTTTGCACGGAAGACCGGGTATTTTTTTTCACATCATGCACTTTCATGTTATGCACTCGCTAGCGCTTCGAGCTTGTATGTTCTCTTTCATGTTATGCACTCGCTGGCGCTTCGAGCTTGTATGTTCTCTCTCATGTTATGCACTCGCTGGCGCTTCGAGCTCGTATGTTGACACAGAAGAAGATGTGGTTATCAGTCGTACCGGTTGCCTCGCCCGACGCTGTCTGAGGCAGCTTGACTTGACCGTTGCGGTTTACCCGCCGGCCAGCAACGCCACGGAGGGATCGACGTCCAGCAGGGTTACGGCGCCGTCGCCGTTGATATCTGCCTCGACTTGGAAGTCGCCGGCGCTCAACAGTTCGACAAAGGGTTGAACATCCAGCAGACTGACTTTTCCGTCCTGGTTAACGTCGCGGCCTCAGCCAGCAGCGGGGCTGAGGTCCGAAGTGCGATGCTTCGATCGATATTGTCGACGACTGCGTTCGTTTCTTGCGTTGCTATTGAACGCCAGGAATCGAACACCAGGAATCGGCGTTGCCCTTATGTGAATAATCTCAGAACGCAGGCGGGTTCGATGCGTTTTAGACGACCAACCTGTAGACCAGGGTGGCCAGGGCGGCGCCGGTGATTGGTCCCACGACGGGGACCCAGGCATAATGCCAGTCGCTATCGCGTTTACCGTCGAATTTCAACAACGCGTGAACCAACCGCGGTCCCAGGTCACGTGCCGGGTTGATGGCGTACCCGGTGGTGCCTCCCAGCGACATACCGATACCAAATACCAGCAAGGCGACCGGCAGCAGGCCCAGGGAACCGAGGCCCAGCTTCGGATCGTCAGCAGAAGGTGTTTCTCCGTTCATCAGGCTGGGCGCGGCGATCAGAAAGATGGGCAGAATCAATACAAACGTGCCGATGACTTCACAGAAGAACGCCTGTGGGATATTGCGAATATTCGGTGCCGTCGCAAAGCAGGACAGCTTCGCATCCGCATCGGATGTCAGTCGAAAATGCTCTCGGTAGAACAGGTACACCAACAGCCCGCCGATCAGGGCTCCGGCAAATTGGGCCAGGATAAAACCGGCGCCCTGAACCAGCGATACATCCCCGTTCAGAACCAGGGCGGTGGTCACCGCCGGATTGATCTGGCCTCCGCTGTATTCGGCCGCACAGAAAGCACCCACAAACACCGCAACACCCCAGCCGGCCGCGATGACAATCCAGCCTGCGCCGTGACCCTTGGTTTGCACCAGAACAACATTCGCCACAACACCATTGCCGAAAAGAACCAACATCATGGTCCCGATGACTTCCGCGACGTAGGAGTTCATTGATGTTCCTTGACTGTGAGCGTCAGGCGATATCTTAACGCGGCAAAAAAGGCTCGGCGATCTGCCTGAACGTGTCAATCTGCGTCTGGCACCATTGGGCATCTTCCCCGCGTTCCATGGCCATGATCCGGGCGACTTCGGGGGCGATCTTCAACGCCGCACGAGGATTGACTACCAGCGATCGGGTGCGGCGGGCAAGAACATCGTCAACCGTCCAGGCCATCTCTTCGCGAACCGACCAGACAATCAGCGAAGGGGTGATTTCCAATTCTTCCGACAGCGGTATGGCCAGCCGTGGTTGTTCCTTTTCCATACGCCGGATTGATGCCAGGTCGGTGCCGTAGACGCTGCGAAACCCGGAGTCGACAGCCGGGTCGGTTGCGCCATGGACTTTCAGCGTACGGGTTTGGCAGGAGCCCGCTTTCAAGCCATGCGTTTCGATGGCCCGGTCCACGCAATCCTCAGCCATTTTTCGGTACGTCGTCCATTTGCCGCCGGCGATGGTGATCAGACCGGAAGCGGCCACGCGAATCGTGTGGTCGCGCGATAGCGACGCCGTCCGCGAGGACTTGTCTCCCTTCACCAAAGGTCGAATGCCGGTGAAATAACCCAACACGTCTCGGTGAGTCGGCGCGTGACTCAGGTAATCGCCGGCCGTTTCCAGCAGGAATTCGATTTCTTCATCGCGAGGGGAGGGTTCGAGCGTTGGCTGCGCGATGGGGGTATCGGTCGTACCGACGATCGCATGCTGATGCCAGGGGATGATAAAGATAACTCGTCCATCGGGCGTTTTGGGAACGATCATGGCCGTATTTCCCGGAAAGAATTCGCGGGGTAGCACAAGGTGTATGCCCTGGCTGGTGGCGATCATCGGCTCGCGTTCCGGATCATCCAATTCCAGAATGGCATCGGCAAAAGGCCCCGTCGCGTTGATCACGGCACGGCCTTCGATAACGAATTCTTCATCCAATTCCTGATCCCGGACCCGTACACCGCGAACGCGTTGATCTGGGCCACGAAGGAGATCGGTAACGGCCACGTAGTTCAACAGGCACGCGCCCGCATCGTAGGCGGTTCGCACCAGACTGATCAGCAGCCGAGCATCGTCAAATTGGCCATCGTGATAGAGAATGCCTCCCTTCAATTGGTTCCGAGCGAGCGCCGGAACCGCTTGAATCGTTTCGGCAACGGATAGGCTGCGGGAACGACCGAAGTTCCGGCCGACCGAAAGCAAGTCGTACAACTTCAAGCCGAGCCCATACATCCATCGTTCCCGACGAAGGCGGCAGGGAATCACGAACGGCAAATCGTGCACCAGATGAGGGGCGTTGTCGCGCAGCCAGGAACGTTCGCGAAGCGCGTCACGCACCAGCGTGAAATTGCCCTGGCGTAGATAGCGGACGCCCCCGTGCACCAGTTTGGTACTGCGGCTGGAGGTCCCTTTCCCAAAATCGGATTGCTCGACGAGGACAACTTGCAGGCCGCGTGTGGCCGCATCCAGCGCGATCCCGACGCCCGTCGCACCTCCTCCAATAACGACGACATCCCACATCCCGGAGTGCTTGTGGAATCGTGAAAACGCGTTCATTCGATTCATGGAAACTGGCGTCATGACCGTGGTTCCCAGTGCCCTGCCCGGCGAAGCGCCTCCCGCCAGCGTTGTCGACGATGATGAACTTGATCGGACGTCATCGCTGGTTCAAAGACCCGATCCGCCTGCCAGATCTGGGCGATCTGATTCGTGCTGTCCCAGAAACCAACGGCCAAACCGGCCAGATAGGCCGCGCCCAAGGCCGTGGTTTCGATGACCTGGGGGCGAATCACCGGAACCTGCGAGATATCGGCCTGAAATTGCATCAGCAGGTCGTTGGCGGAAGCCCCACCATCGACGCGAAGTTCCGTCAGCGCCATCGAGGAATCCTGTTTCATAGCGTCCAGCACGTCGGCCACCTGGAACGCGATGCCTTCCAAAGCGGCTCGAGCCAGATGAGCTCGTGTCGTACCACGCGTGATTCCCAGAATGGCGCCCTGCGCGTAGGCGTCCCAGTGTGCGCGCGCCGAGTCCGGCGAAGGCGGGCACCAGGTACACCCCGCCGCTGTCGGACACCGTCCGGGCCAGATCTTCCACTTCGGCTGCCGTTTTGATGACCCCCAGTTCATCCCGTAGCCACTGGACGGCCGCGCCCGCAATGAACACGCTCCCTTCCAGCGCATATTCGCGACTCTGCTCCAAGCTGCAGGCCACGGTGGTCAATAAATTGCACTTGGATGGAACCGGCACATCCCCAATGTTCATCAACAGGAAACAGCCGGTGCCATACGTATTCTTGGCCATTCCGTGCTCTGTACAATTCTGTCCGAACAACGCGGATTGTTGATCGCCGGCGGCACCGCCAATTTTGATCGGACCGCCCAGCAAATCGGAGTCGGTTTCTCCATACCCATGGCTGGATGGCAACACCTCTGGCATCATCGATTTGGGAATGTCGAAAAGGGCGAGCAAATCGTCGTCCCATTGGCAAGTTTGAATCTGGAGCAGCATGGTCCGCGATGCGTTGGTGACATCCGTGGCGTGGATCCGTCCGCCGGTGAGATTCCAAACCAGCCAGCTGTCGACCGTTCCGAAAGCCAGCTCACCGCGAACGGCTTTCTCGCCAGCTCCCGGCACGTTGTCCAGCAGCCAGCGAATCTTGGTGGCACAGAAATAGGCATCCAGCAGCAGGCCGGTTCTGGATTGGATCAGCTCCGAATGACCCGCTTCTCGAAGCCGGTCGCATTCGGCCGCGGTACGTCGGTCCTGCCACACGATGGCGTTGGCAATCGGTCGTCCCGTGGCACGTTCCCAGACCACCACCGTCTCGCGCTGGTTGGCGATCCCCAGCGCCGCAACGTCGTGGGCTGAGCTGTTTGTCTTGTCAAGGACGTCGCGAGCCACGGATAACTGCGATTGCCAGATCTCATCCGCATCGTGTTCGACCCAGCCTGGCTGAGGATAGATCTGCTTGAACTCTCGCTGGGCAACTCCCACGATCATCCCCTGGTGATCGAAAAGAACCGCCCGAGAGCTTGTAGTCCCTTGATCCAGTGCCATGACGACTTGCATGATGGTTCCGCACGCTCCGCGCTTGTCTTGAATAGCACCAGTACTTTAACGCCTCCGCCGCCCGTTGTCAGGCAACGGTCAATTTCCATGCACCATTTTCATGGCGTTTGCCCCGCGTTGCGGAACGATCCGGCAGGCGAGGATGTTTTTGTTTGTTCCCACACCGCTTGCTGATTTCATTGCCGCCAAACAGTATTCCAAGGTTGGCTCCCGTCGCCTGCGGCAGTCACGTTGAACAACGACCTGATCATCGATCGAAGTCTCAACGCGGATCAAGGCGACCGTTCGTGGGCGGGGATCATGCGCCATGTTCCTATTGCCGATCGATACGAACGAAAAGAGGCGAAAGCCAAACGTTGCCCGCCATAATCGGGGCCGAAACGCTTAACAATTCATGGACCACCGTGTTAATTGTACCCATTACCGGAAAAAATCGGATATGCTGAGCATCCGTTGGCGAGGGCGCCAATCATCTATCGCGGCGGAATTCCATGATTCCGGGAAGCAGTGCGCGTAGGCCATGGGGCACCATCAAAGGTTTTGTAGATCTTGAAGGAGACGGTAATGAAAAGAAATTCGGTAACGATCATTTGTGTGCTGACCTGCTTGCTGGGAACTCTGTTGTCGAATTCCGCGACACGTGCTCAGGATGACGATCAGCGGAACTTGCAAGAGATATTTAACGAAGCGCAGCAAGCCACGCAAAATGAGGATTTTCAGAAAGCGGTGGAACTGTTGCGGGAGTTGCAGAAGAGGGCTCCCGACAATCCGGATATCCCGTTCTTTCTGGGTTACAACCTGCACGCGGCGGGCGATCTGGATGAAGCTATCGTGTATCACAAGAAGGCGCTGACCTCGGACCGCTACCGACCGACAGCCTTGTACAACCTGGCGTGTGCCTATTCGATCAAGGATGACAAGGATCAGGCGTTTGATTACCTGAAACAATCGATCCAGGCGGGGTTTCGTGATGTCAACCAGATTAATTCGGACCCGGATATGAAAAATATCAAGGACGATCCAAGATTCCAGACCATGATGGTGTTGATCGAAAACGATGGCAAGGAACCGGTCAAACTTACAGCCAAAGATCTCTACGGCGAATGGAAGATCATTTCCGGCATGCGGGCGGGCAGCAAGTTTGACGCGGAATCTCTGCCCACCGTCAAAATCACCAAGAAGACCTTCACAATACCGTCAGCCGGCGGGGAATTCGTGATGTCATACAAGCTGGATCTGGACGCCAAGCCGATCACGGTCGATTTCAAAATCGAATCCGGCCCGGTTCCGGAAGGACAGGCCAAGGGCATTATCAAGATCAAAGACAAGGAAATGACACTGTGTTATCACCCGGAAGGCGAACAACGGCCTGAAAAGTTCTTGTCCACCGAGCAGAATGGGTTCTTTGTCTTCAAGATGAAAAAGCTGGAGCCCACGGCGGGCGGTGGAGAAAAGAAAGATGGCATTGCATCCAAGGTGCTGGGCAAGTGGAAATGCATCAAGGGTGTCCGAGCCGGCGAAGAAATTGACCAGCAAAGGATGGATTCCACGATCACCTTCGACGAAAAAAGAATTGTCATTCCCGTTGGCGGAGAAGAAGCGTTTGAGATGAGCTACCAGATCGATGCCGACGCGGATCCCGTCACGATTGATATGAAAATCGAAGCCGGTCCAGGCCCGGTGGGCAGTCCCGCCCTCGGAATTATCAAGATGGAAGACGACAAATTACACCTGTGCTACGATCCGACCGGCGCGAATCGACCGGAGAGTTTCGAATCAACGGCAGGCAACGGAAACTTCCATTTCGTGATGAAACGCATCAAGGAATAACGGGCCCGCGACAGGTTACCCGTCTAAGAGAGTAAGATGCTCACCCTCGTCATGTTGGCGAGGGTTTTTTGATGGTGCCTGGATGGTGCCAATCGACCAGGCAACCAGCCTGATACCCGTCGAGCTGACCCATGGACCAAACGCTCCATGTGGGACCGCCGTTGGTGCCATCGAAGGATCAAAGATCGGCGGCGTTACACGTAATCACGGACGCGTCGGGCAATGGCCAATCCCAGCGCATCTCGTACGCTTTCAATCGTGACGCGATCGAAGACCTGCTGGAAGAACCCGGTCACAACCATGCGAATCGCTTCGATGCGGGTGTAGCCCCGGGACTGGGCATAGAAGATCAATTCATCGTCGACCCGTCCGCTGGTACTGCCGTGCGTGCAACGAACGTCGTCCGCTTCAATCTCCAATCCGGGAATGGAATCGGCCCGGGCGGTAGAAGACAATAGGAGATTGTCGTTGCGTTGGTATCCGTCGGTCTGTTGAGCCCCTTCGTCGACTTTGATCATGCCTCGCCAGACGGTTCTTGAATTATCCTGCAGGGCGGCCTTGTACAGGAAATCGCTGGTGCAATGCGGCGCTTTATGGTGCTGCAGCGTGTGGTAGGACAGGTGTTGACGGTTTTCCGTGAACATCACGCCGTTCACCTGAGACGACGCGCCTTCGCCGATCAGTTCCACATGCTGGTTTATTTTTGACAGTCTGGATCCCAATGCGCCCGAGGTCCATTGCAGGCAGGCATCGCGGCCAACAATCGCTTTCTGGTGGCCAAAGTGCCATACTCCCTGACCCCAGTCCTGCAGATTCACGTACCGCAAGTTGGCTCCCGCTCCCAGGATCAATTCAATGCCACCGCAGTGCATGCCCGCCGCATTGACACCATCGCTGGCGCAATCGGCCAGCACGGTGGCTTCCGCACCGTCTTCCAGAACCACCAGCGTGTGCCCCAGGTCGACTCCTCCATCGGTCATGGCGGAAAAGGAATGCACTGGTTTTTCGATGACGACGCCACGAGGCACGTAGAGGATCGAGCCGGAACTCCAGAAGGCGGCATGGAGTGCGGAAAAACGATCGACCTTCGGGTCAAAGGCCCGCAAGAAATAGGGCTTTAGCCGATCGCCGTGTTGGGCCAACACGTCCCGGGCGCTGCCGAAAATCACGCCCCTGGATTCCAGATCCGGATCCAATTCACTGGCCAGGGAAACGCCATCCAGAGAACGGCAATGCCCAGCCAGGTCGACCCCCGCATTCAGTCTGGCCTCTGGCAAAGGCGCCTGGACGGATCGAGGTAGCGAGTACTTGTCCAGTTTGAACAACCGGATATCCGTTCTCATCCATTCTTCATCCCGCAGGCTGGGCCAGTTCAATTCCTGAAACTGCTTCCAGGCATTGGCCCGGATATCTTTCAACCAGGCCGGTTCCTCAAATGAATCGATGATGGATTGGAAACCGGATTCGTCAAACGATACCCGGGTAGAGTCTGCTACTGTTGTCATTATTCTTCAACCTGAGAGTTCTGGCCCGACGACCGGCGGGCAATCAAACGAATGGATAAATCGCTGTCTACCAAAAGGCTGCCTGATCCGGCGGATGCGTCGGAGCGTTAGCCTACCGAACCTTCCATTTGCAACTGGATCAAGCGGTTCATTTCGACGGCGTATTCCATCGGCAATTCCTTGACCAGCGGTTCGATGAAACCGTTGACAATCATCGTGCTGGCTTCCGCTTCACTCAAGCCGCGGCTCATCAGATAGAACAGTTGTTCTTCGCCGATTCTCGATACGCTGGCTTCATGGCCGATGGACACGTCCTGTTCCGCGATCTCGATATACGGATAAGTGTCACTGCGGCTTTCCGGATCAAGGATCAGGGCATCACAAACGACACTGCATTTGGAATTCACCGCCCCTTTCTCGACTCGAGCCAGGCCACGGTAACTGCTGCGGCCACCGTTCTTGGAGATCGATTTGGAAATGATGGTACCCGTCGTGTTCGGAGCGCAGTGGACCAGCTTGGCTCCCGCGTCCTGATGTTGGCCGGCACTGGAAAACGCGATCGAGAGTATCTCGCCCCGGGCACCCGGCTCCATCATGTACACCGCTGGATACTTCATGGTCAGCTTGCTGCCGAGATTGCCATCCACCCATTCCATCACGGCATCCTGATAGGCAAAGGCTCGTTTGGTGACCAGGTTATAGATGTTGTTGGCCCAGTTTTGAATCGTCGTGTAACGGCAGCGAGCGTTTTTCTTGACAACGACTTCCACCACGGCAGAGTGTAGCGATTCACTGGTGTACATCGGCGCCGTGCAGCCTTCCACATAATGCACCTGGGCACCTTCGTCGACGATGATCAGCGTCCGCTCAAACTGGCCCATGTTTTCCTCATTGATGCGGAAGTAGGCCTGCAGTGGGAAATCGATCTTCACTCCCTTGGGAACGTAGATGAAGGAACCTCCGGACCAGACCGCGGAGTTCAGGGCGGCGAACTTGTTGTCCGTGGAAGGAATGACGGTGCCGAAGTATTCCCGCAGCAGGTCGGGATGTTCACGAACCGCCGTATCGGTATCGGTGAAGATGACCCCTTTGTTGGCCAGGTCCTCCTTCAGCGAGCCGTAAATCACTTCGCTTTCGAATTGCGCCTTCACGCCAGCCAGGTACTTTCGTTCGGCTTCCGGAATACCCAGTTTCTCAAACGTGTCCTTGATTTCTTCCGGCACCTCGTCCCAGGACTTGCCTTGTTCGTTGGTCGGTTTCAGGTAGTAGAAGATATCCTGGAAATCCAGGTCGATGCTGCCACCCCACTTGGGCATCGGCTTGGATTCAAAGATTTCCAGCGCGTTCAGCCGGAACTCACGCATCCAGTCCGGTTCTTCCTTGATGTCGGAAATCTGGTTGATGATTTCCGCGTCCAGGCCCTTGCGGGATTTGAAGACCGCTGTCGTCTTGGTCTTGAAATCAAACTTGTTGATTTCGGTTGCTTTCAGTTCCTGGCTTTCAGTAATATCGGTTGCCATCTTGATTTCCCGTCCTCGATTAACTTGTATGATTTCTATTGAGATCAAGTGCCCGTCAGGAAGCCGCCACTTCGGCATCCGCCTGAACTTCATCATTGACTGCGGCTGCTTCGGGGTACTGCTGCCGGATCCGATCGTATCCTGCCGAATGCAATTCGTCGGCCAGTTCCTTGCCGCCCGTTTCCACAATCTTGCCCCCCAGTATCACGTGAGTGAAAGTGGGAGGATTGTGCTCCAGCAACTTGTCGTGATGGGTAATAATCAACAGACCCATCTTGTTGTGCCCGATTTCGTTGATGCTTTGACTGGCCAGACGAACTGCATCGGCATCCAGCCCGCTGTCGGTCTCATCCAGAATCGCGAACTTGGGCTGCAGCATCGCCAGCTGCAGAATTTCCGCCCGCTTCATCTCGCCACCCGAGAAGCCGTCGTTGACATATCGCCGTGCGAACTCACTGTCCATTTTCAGCTGCTCCATCTTGGACTTGATCTCTTTGCGGAACTCACGCATTGAAATCAGATCCTCGCCTTCTTTCCGTTCCGGGTTGCGGACGTTGGTGGTGGCATGCCGCAGGAAATCGGCCATCCGGACCCCAGGAATTGCCACGGGTCGCTGGAAGGCGTAGAAGATGCCTGATCGGGCTCGTTCGTCCGCTTCCATCTCAAGGATGTTCTCACCGTTAAGCAAAATCTCACCTTGCGTCACCTCGTAATTGGGATGGCCCATGATCGCCAGACCCAAAGTCGACTTGCCACTGCCGTTGGGACCCATCAGGGCGTGCGTCTCACCTCGGTCAATTACCAGGTCGACGCCTCGCAAAATCGGCTTGCCTTCTATTTCTACGTGCAGATTCTTGATTTCGAGTTTATCCGTCATGTCTCTGTCTCTAATTCGACTTTCGATTATCTGTGGTCAATTTACGATGTGGTGGAGAATGATCTTCGAGAGAATGGTTTATTCCGTCTGGGCCTGAAACGAACAGCAGCGGTCGCCATCCTGCCGGCACTGGCACAAGTCGAAACTACCGCCAGTCACCCGGGAGAATAACTGCTTTTCCATGTCGCAGACCTCGCGATTTTCGTCGACCAGTTCCGGATAGGGGCAGGCCAGGATTTTCAAAACGGGCAATCCGTTCTGTTGTTCAACGACCGCCGGTACGTCTCGTTCGTCAAACAAACGGGCCACCGATTCAAGCCGCTCCTGCAGGGTATGGCCTTCGATCCGTTTCTCATAGGACGACGCCAATCGGTCGGCCACGCCCGCGATAATCTGTTGGCGAATACGGTCATCCGGTATTCGTCTGATTTCCTGCCACAACGCGCCGGCAAAGTCCTCCAGGTTGTTTCCGTTGGCCTCTTGGCCTGCCTTGGTCAACCGATAGCGGTGCGAGGGGCGACCGCGCCCGTCGGATTCCGAACAACGATCCACCAGACCGGCCGCCATCAAACGGTTCAGACGTTGTCGGACGGCCGTGGCGGTAACCCGCAGGTGGCCTTCCAATTCAGCAATCGAACACGTTGGGTGCTCACGCAGCAGCCGGATTACATCTCGTTCGTTCTGGTTCAACTTTTCCATCTCTCGATTAACCGCAACTTATGGTTATTGATTAAACCAATTTTCGCAACCTTAAATGTGAAAAATAGTGATCGGTCATCGAGACGCTATTTTGGGGGCTAAAGCGACGAAAGTTGGCTGCTAGATTAATTGACAGCAGCTTTCTATCCCCTAGACTTGCCGCTTTGCGCGATTACGACACCGTGCGCTGCGGAAATTGCCAGTATGGAGGCTTATCGTGTCAACCGAGCCAACCAAAACTGAGCCGGTTACCAAAACTGAGCCGGTTTATTGGGGATCGAGGATCGGTGTGGTCCTGGCCGTCGCCGGATCCGCCGTCGGTTTGGGCAACTTTCTGCGCTTTCCCGGCCAGGCGGCTCAGAACGGTGCCGGGGCGTTCATGATCCCCTATTTCATCGCCCTGCTTCTGGTCGGCATACCGCTGGCCTGGGCCGAATGGGCGATGGGTCGGCATTCGGGCGTCCGAGGATTTCATTCGGCGCCGGGCATTTTCGCGTCGATCTGTCGCAACCGCTGGGCGAGCTTGATCGGATCGTTGGCTCTGCTGATTCCTTTGATGGTTTACACCTATTACGTGGTCATCGAGGCCTGGTGCCTGGGGTACGCCTGGCACTACCTGACCGGGGCGCTAATGAAGGGTTCGGATCCGGGTGCCTACAACCAGTTTTTTGATCAGTTCACCGGCGCCACGGGCCAGGGCGATGCGTTGGCCTTTGGCAGTACCAATGTGGTGATTTTCGTAGCGATTACGTTCGTCTTGAATTTCACTTTGATCATGTGTGGTTTGACGCGGGGCATCGAGACCTTCTGCAAGATCGCCATGCCGCTGATGATCATCTGCGCGCTCTTTGTCCTGGTACGTGTCTTGACACTGGGGACGCCGGAACTGGATACGGTCGCCAACCTGAAGATGTTTAACAGTCTGCTGAACGAGCAGCCGGATGATCCAGAGCGACGACTATGGTTGTCGATGGCGCTGTTGCAGGATGGCAACCAGGATGAGGCGATAGCACAGGCTCAGGCTGGGCTGATGCGAATCCGTGACTTGCCGGGATACATTGACGATCTGTCCGCTGAATTATCGACAGCGCGTTCCCGTTTGGCCGATGCGATGGCGGAGGAGCAAGAGCCGATCAGTAGACAGATCGCGGCCCTGGAAGAACGGATTGCGGATTTGCAGACGGAATTATCGGCGGGTTCGACAACAGGCGGCGGTCGTGTGGAGCAGCAACTGTTGACCATTGCGGATGGAAAGGAACCAGAGTTTGCCAATCAGTCGGTTCCCGGTGGATTGAATTTCATGTGGAATCCAGATTGGGAAAAATTGAAGGAGCCGCGCACCTGGTTGGCTGCGGCGGGCCAGATTTTCTTCAGTCTGTCTGTCGGTTTTGGTGTGATTATCAACTACTCCAGCTATGTGCGGCGGCGCGACGATATCGCGTTAAGTGGTTTGACGGCGGCTTCCACGAACGAGTTCTTCGAAGTTGTGCTGGGTGGTCTGATCACATTGCCGGCGGCGTTCATCTTTCTGGGCGTGGCTGCCGGCACGTTTGGGACCTTTGGTCTGGGATTCAACGCTTTGCCGAATGTCTTCGCGCGAATGGAAGGGGGGCAGATCTTTGGCTTTCTGTGGTTCTTCATGCTGTTCCTGGCCGCTATCACCAGCAGCCTGTCGATGCTGCAGCCGGTGATGTCCTTTGTCGAAGAAGGTCTGGGGCTTAGTCGCCGCGGAGCGGCGATTCTGCTCAGCACCATTGCCCTGGGGGGATCGGCGTTTGTTGTCTACTACTCGCAGGGCCTCGCCGCGCTGGACAATATAGATTTCTGGTGTGGTACCTTCCTGATCGTCGTATTGGCGACGCTTCAATCCATCATTTACGGTTGGGTATTCGGTGCTGATCGCGGGGATGAGGAATTGCGGACGGGTGCGTTGATCGGCATCCCGCGAGTGGTTCCGGTCATCCTGAAATTCGTGACGCCGGTCTTTCTGCTCGCCATCCTCGGCGCCACGATTTATCAGCAGAGTGGAACCTACGTTGAAAACTTCACCAACAACGAAGTGGCCCGTCGATCGGTTTATCTGATTCTGGGCATATTGACGTTCCTGATCCTGGCGATTGGGGTCGCCGTCAAACGTTGGACGGCACAGGGGAGGTTTGACTGGATCGACCAGAAGAAGTCATAGGCTGTGATTGTTAACGGAGGGAGCCGGGATGGTGAGCCCGTATTGGGGAGGTTGAGGCTCTCGCGGAAACCAGTCTCCAACTGGCATTTCTCGTCATGTCTCGGCAGAAGCCTCGACCTCCCAGCCTCGACATCCCGAATCATCCATCCGAATGATTGTTTGACGTCCATGATTGTTTGACGCCCAGAAGCCATTGACAACGAATTTGTCTGTGAGGAATTGATGACTACCAACGCCATGATCGTGATGACGATATCCGTGGGGACAATCATCACTCTGTTTCTGTTCTGCATTGTCCGGGTGCTCATTTCGCCGGCTCCGGAGTCCGAGGATTAGCCCATCGTCACGTCGTCTGGTTGTGCTGCCTTTGCGACCGGTGACTTGATCCGTTGTCTGTGGGCGGAGTGGTGGCGATAATCCCGGCTCCCCCGGACCGTGAACCGGTACAGGGTCTTCGGCTCCCTGGACGTGCGGGTGCTGCGGCAGCGGATCCTACCGATTGAACGTTCTCTGGCCTTGCCGGGTGCCGGACAGGCCGAGGCCGCTATTTTTCTGAATATTCTGCCCAATAATGCCGGGACCGCCGCGAATTACGGTCTGAAACAGGTAATTCGAAATCAGGAGCGATTCGATGGCCGTCCACGTGCCCTTTTCCCAGCGTCCTTCAGGGCGTCAACATCGGCAAACACCGGTCTATATTGGATTTGAACAACCTCGCCATCGCCGAAGGGCGAATTTCAATTGGTGGGGCTTCAACAGCCTGGTGCTGTTTTTTCTGTCGTTGGGGCTGCTTGCTCCGATCACGCTGTTGATGGGGCTGGCGGGACTGCGTCGTAAACCTCGCAAGATGGCCGTGGCGGGTACCCTGTTTTCATTGATTGGCGTGTCCCTGATGGCGGCGCTGGTAATCGGTATTGCGGAACACGCATCCCAGATCAAACACCGACGCGAATTCGCGGAAAGAAATCGAATCGTTGCGCTGGAGGTGGACCAGGGCCAGCAGCTGTTAACACTTGCCGCAGCGGAATTTGAAGAATATCGCGATGAGCATAAGGGTAAGTTGCCGGCCGATATCGACGGGAATTCACTCGCGATCAAACATGTTGACCCCTGGGGCGAACTGCTGCGGTATGAGGTGGAACCGGATCTGGCGGTATTGCGAAGTGCCGGTCCGGATGGCGATTTCTACACCGATGATGACTTGATCCGCGAAATCGAGGGCCAGACGGAATATCGGCCCTTGCTGCCGATTGGCGATTAGCTGGAACGCCGCCCGGTCCAACTGACCGCTAAACTCTGACTGACCTCCCAGTTAATCATAATCGCGCAAGCGAACCCGGGGCGAATATTCGCTGCCCGATGCTTGACCAGAATCAGCTTCCAGCCCAAATGCTGTGAAGCTTTTTTCGTTGTATGGCGATAACGCATAGGAAGGATTATTCAGAATTTTCGCATGAAACTGGAAGCAATATGTCGATCCGATTCCTGCTGATAACCGCGTTGGCCCTGTCCATGATGGCCTTGTCGTGCAAAACTTCGTCCGCTCAGCGAGGCGATCGGAATTGGAACCAGTTTACACGGTACCTGGGTGGCGGCTTTTCCGCCGGCTACCACTGGCGAAATCCCGGTCCCAAAGTGAACTACTACAATCCGTATTCCCACCAGAACACTTCGCTGGTAACCGGAGCGCTGCCTCAGGGGGCGTCGTGTTACCTGTCGCAAATGGATCCGCCGGCCGCAGGCATCATCGAGCAACGGATTGATATCGAACCCTTCGTCGGCATGTCGCAGCGTTCCGCAGTGCCCCGCATCGCTCCGGGATCGGAAGCCGCACCGCCGGCACCCGCGCCCCGGTTCAGCCTTGCGCAGGAGACCGCCGACGACCCCGTTTCGGAGGAGCCGTCACGAGCGCAGTCAAGCCCCTCACTTGCGATTGATCGAGAAGACGAATCGGTCGTGACGCACCGATTCCCTCTTGCGAATTCCATGCCCTTCGTCCCGACGAACCAGTCTGTACCGGCGGTTGAAGCAGCGCCCGCCCGGGAAGCACCTTCGACCAGTCAGCCCTCTTCGGCGGAGGAATGGCGATCGAGTGTACCGACAATGCCGACCACCACGGTGAATGGACCGTCGGACGATCTGACACGTCATTCCGAAGGAGTGAACGCCCGACCGACTCTCTGGCCGGGGTTGTACGATCATCAGTCGAGCAAGGTTTCGACCATCCCCTATCCGGTGCAACATCGCAAGTTGCGTCGATCGAGACTCGGCCATTCGAGCCGACTTCCTTGAAAAGGCCAGAGGTTCTGAAAGACCCGTGATTCTGGATGGTCCTGATTCAACGGCGGATCAAAGGTAACTGACCGAAACATCGCCGCCAAAGCAGACGTCAATATCGTGATGCGACTTCCTTGGCCTCTGGGCGTACCGCAGGGTGGACACCAGACCGTCAGGGGTTGCTTGAAAATCAGCTGGCAAAGGGCTCGGGTCGACGTGGCATTCGATGAACTGGACATCGGAAACCTGTGCCGGACCCGAAAGATCGGGCAGGTTGATATTGGCCAGTCGGGCCTGTTGAGGTTTGGAAAGATGGGCTGCAAGCAATTTTTTTACCAGCGGTTCGGTCCGCTTCCAGTCAAACGGCTGATTGAAGTAACGCCGATACTGCGAGAACGCGATGGCCGGGATGTCGAAAAAGGTCGCTTCCCGCGCGGCGGCCACCGTTCCCGAATAGAACACGTCCATGCCAAGATTGGCTCCGTCGTTGATACCCGCCAACACCCAGTCGAAACTCGGTTCCAACGTGCCAATGGCGACCCGCACGCAATCGGCTGGCGTTCCGTCCACGCTGTGAACTCCGTCGCTCAGCCGCGAAACGACCAGTGGTTTTGCGAAGTTCACACGGTGGCTGATTCCCGACTGTTCCCGAGCGGGTGCTACCACCTGGACCTGGCCGAATTCGGCTGCCACGCGGGCCAGCAGATCGAGCCCGGGGGCGCCGATCCCATCGTCATTGGTTACCAGAAATCGCATGAATTTGCACCGATGTCGGTGAGCGGTTGCCAAGTCCTTGAATCACCTGCGGCAATGATGATAGGCTCCGAATCCGTTGCCCGGACTGAATCAGACGCCCGCTCGGTGGTTTCGCGGTATGAGGATTCACTAATCTACATCAATAGGCATTTGCAAACCGGGGCGGGGCTGAAATAATTACCGCTCGGCGGTCGCTCGAAACAACTTTCCACAGCGAGATTGCACCTTCGCACTCGGGATCCGTCTTTTTCATCAATGAAATCCCACGTCGTTCGTGATCGGGCAGATTCCATGGATCAGCTGGCGAATTTTTCCGACAACCCGGAAGAATTGCGACAGCAGTTGCTAGGTTCGTTTACGGACTTTGAAGTTCTGTTTCGCCGCCGATATCCGCTGATCTGGTTGGCAACCCTGATCGGACCGGCGGTGATCACCATCGCGTTGTTGGTTTTCTTTGGGTTCACGTTTGGCTGGGCCTATCCCCAGAAACTGATTTACCATACCTTTCTGACCGCTTTCATACTGGGTCGTTTCGTTATCCTGGTGGGAATGGAAGGTGCCGCTCACGATTCCTACAATATCTCTCTGCATCCTTACGAGCTGTTTTGTCTGGTAACCTACCTGGACTTCATGATGGCGATTTTTGTTGCGTTTCACATGGGTGTCCTGTTTCGCCTGCCCTACATCGGCGACAAGATCGCCATGTTGGTCTGGGATGGAAAACAGTTGCTCAACGCGCAACCCTGGATCAAGAGGATGGCGTTCGTGGGCCTGGTTGTATTCGTCATTTTTCCCACATCCACGACGGGCAGCGTTGGGGGTTCGATTTTTGGCCGGCTGTTGGGCATGAGTCGTGTATTGACGGTCAGTGGCGTGCTGATCGGCAGTTTGATAGGTAACAGTCTGATGTGGGCTTTTGCGAAACAGATCAATAAATATATCGATCCCCAAAACGTATCGGTCAAGGTAATTGGGATCGCCCTGTTGGCGGCGATCGTGATCCTGATCGAAGTTCGATATCAGAAGGCGAAGAAGAAGTACTTCGCCAAGCCCGAGCCGGAGAATGAGTAGTTGCAGCCTGGATCGGATCCCGTGTCATCCTGGAAAGAACTGAATCAGCGAATTGTGGCCTGCCAGCAGTGCCCCCGGCTGATCGATCATTGCCGGGACGTGGCTCGAGAAAAGCGAAAAGCCTTTCGTGACGAAACCTATTGGGGCAAACCGGTTCCCAATGTGGGCCGCTCAAAAGTGCCGTTGTTGATCGTTGGACTGGCTCCCGCGGCGCACGGTGCCAACCGTACGGGACGGATGTTTACCGGTGATCGTAGTGGCGACTTTCTGTATCGTGCGCTGCACGAAGCTGGGTTTTGCAACCAGCCAGACTCGAAGTGCCGCAAAGATGGACTGAGATTGCAGCAATGTGCCATCACCAGTGTCTGCCATTGTGCGCCGCCAGCCAACAAACCCACGGGGGAGGAGATCGATCGCTGTCAGCCTTTTCTGCAGCAGACGATTGAATTGTGCCAGCCCCGCGTGTTTCTGGCGTTGGGCGGACTGGCGTTCCGTGCCCTGAAGCATCACGCCGTGTCGCAGGGTTGGCTGGGACGGCCGGGTTCCAGGTTTGGGCATGCCGTGGAGATCGAACTGCCGGGCTTGAAACACGGCCCGGCAGAGAAACGTTGGCTGATCGGGTCCTATCATCCCAGCCAGCAGAACACCTTTACGGGCAGGCTGACCCGGGACATGTTTTCAAGACTGTTCGAACGGGTCCGGCAGCGGTTGGGGGAAGGAGAACGGGCCTGACGCGGGTGCAACGCGTGTTGTTGACTGGGATGAAATGAGACTTGGCGATGATCCTGAACAGGCACCAAGACTTCGGATACGGTGGCGATTTTTCAAGGAATTTTGAAGCGTTGCGGTAGGAACGCATTGGACATTTGGATAAATTTTCAAATAGGTGCTGAACTCCTGTCCTGGCGATCGCCTTGCCGGAACCTTGGCTTCGGTCCTGTCGAGTCGGAACGGAACGGCTCCACTGAATTCGCCGCTTTCCCCGAATCTCCCTGGTTTCCTGATCCATGAACGTTTTCAGCCGCGACTACATCGATCGACTGTTTGAGGAATACCGCCGAGATCCGGATTCGGTACCGATGGAGTGGCGGGCGTTTTTCGCCAATCTTGACTCCTCGGATACGACGGCGCAGATCCAGAATCAGCGACGGCCCGACGTCCGCCCTGCCGACGGTGAATCCGACAGCAGTCGTGTGATTCAGTTGCAGGATCGTGTGGACCAGCTGATTCGCGGATTTCGGGTGCGAGGGCACCTGGAGGCGAAGATCGATCCGCTGGGGATGCCTCGTCCGACCAACAGCGAACTGAAGCCGGAATCGTACGGTCTGTTGCCGGCTGATTTTCAGAAGAAGTTTTCTGCCCGCACGATTTTTGGGGAGAAGTTTCGAACGCTGGAAGAGATTGTCGAGCAACTGCGACATACTTATTGCCGCAGCATCGGTGTGCAATTCATGCACATCGACGATTACGACGTTCGCAACTGGTTGCAGACGCGGATGGAAGGGACCAAGAACCGCATCCAGTTGTCACGTGATATCCAGCTGCGGATTCTGACCCGTCTGACGGACGCGGTTATTTTTGAAGAGTTTGTCCGTCGCAAGTACGTTGGCGCAAAGACGTTTTCACTGGAAGGCGCCGAGTCACTGATTCCGCTGCTGGATCTTTCGCTGGAACAGGCCAGCCAGCAGAACGTGAATGAAGTGGTGATTGGCATGGCCCACCGGGGTCGCTTGAATGTGCTGGCCAATATCATGGGCAAGCGGGCCCAAAATATTTTTTGGGGATTCGACGATCCGGATCCCGAGATCATGCGCGGTCGGGGGGATGTCCTGTACCACCTGGGACACAGTTGCGATTACGAAACGGCCTCGGGCAAATCCGTTCATATCTCCCTGTGCTTCAATCCCAGTCATCTGGAATTCGTGAATGCGGTCGCGGTGGGACGATGCCGCGCCAAGCAGGATCATTCCGGTGATGTGTCGCGGCGGCACAACATGACGATTCTGATCCATGGCGATGCGGCGTTTGCCGGGGAAGGGATTGTCCAGGAAGTCCTGAACATGAGTCAGCTCAATGGCTACTTCACCGGCGGTACACTGCATGTGATCGTCAATAATCAGATCGGCTTTACCACCGACCCCTACGAAAGCCGATCCAGCACCTACGCTAGTGATGTGGCCAAGATGCTGCAGATACCGATTTTCCACGTCAATGGCGAGGACCCCGAGGCCGTGGCCCAGGTCGTCAAGCTGTCGATGGATTTCCGCGCAAAGTTTCAGCGCGATGTGGTGATCGATATGTACTGTTACCGCCGGCTGGGTCATAACGAGGCGGACGAACCACGGTTTACACAGCCGTTGATGTACGAGGTGATCGATAGCCGCCCCACGATCCGCGACAGCTATCTGAAACGACTGTTGAAAATGCAGGAGGTCTCGCAGCAGGAAGCCGATGCCATTGCGGAATCACGGCGGGAAGAGTTGCAGGCTGAGTTCGATGCGGCCAAAGCCGAAAAATTCGTTCCCGATTTTCAGTTTGGTACCGGGCTCTGGAAGGGCTATTACGGAGGACTCCAGCGGGACGACGATCATGTCGATACCGGGGTGCCCACGGGGAAATTGACCTACGTCATCAACAAGCTGGCGGATGTGCCTTCCGGATTCACGCTGAACCGGAAACTGAAACGAGGTTTGCAGACGCGCCAGGAAATTGCGGACGGGAAGCGACCGGTTGACTGGGCAACCGCGGAACTGGCCGCCTTCGGTTCGCTGGCCATGGAGGGTCATCGCGTACGGTTAACCGGCCAGGATAGCGAACGGGGTACCTTCAGCCAGCGACATGCGGTGCTGACGGACGCGGAAACAGGTGCCCGCTATTCGGTTTTGCAACATGTTTCGGATGACCAGGCGCCGTGCGAGATATTCAACAGCCCTCTGTGCGAAGCCGGCGTGCTCGGTTTCGAATACGGCTTCAGCCTCGATTCGCCTACCGACCTCGTGCTGTGGGAGGCTCAATTCGGTGATTTCTGGAATGTCGCTCAGGTTATCGTGGACCAGTTTATCACGACCGCTGAAGATAAGTGGATGCGATTGAGTGGCCTGACCATGCTGCTTCCTCACGGTTTCGAAGGGGCGGGTCCGGAGCACTGCAGTGCGCGGGTGGAACGATTCCTGACCCTGGCCGCCGAACACAATATCCAGATCACCAACCCAACGACGGCAGCCCAGTATTTTCATCTGCTGCGGCGTCAGGTGAAACGAAAGTGGCGTAAGCCGCTGGTGGTGCTGACTCCCAAGAGTCTGTTGCGGGAACCGAGGGTGATGTCACCCCTGTCGGAGTTTTTTGATGGCCGATTCCAGCCGGTGCTGACTGACGCCCCGGATTACCTGTCGCAACCCTCGCGGGTGTTGATTTCCAGCGGCAAAGTTGGTGTCGATCTGGAAAAGGCTCGACAGGAAGGTGGCCGTGACGATGTGTCGCTGATCCGGATCGAACAGCTTTATCCTTTCCCCGATGATGCCATTCGGGCCGCCTTGAGTACCTACCCGGCCGGGACGCCGGTATATTGGGTGCAAGAGGAGCCACGCAACATGGGTGGCTGGTATTTTGTTAAAGTCAAATGGGATGAGTTTGGTTTGTCATCGGATTGGCCGATTACAGGCATCTATCGTCCCGAATCGGCCAGTCCGTCGACAGGTTCCAAGAAATCCCATCGCCTGGAACAGGACGAACTGATCAACGCTGCATTGGGTATCCGATCCGTAGTTCGGGATACCGACACGGCGAACGCCTGAGCTCGAAAAATCGACATTCTACAGGGTGGTAAATGATTGAGATCAAAGTGCCAGAATTGGGTGAGTCCATTCAGGAAGTGCAAGTGGCTACCTGGTTGAAACAAGCGGGGGAGTGGGTCGATCGGGACGAAGACCTGGTCGAGCTGGAATCGGAAAAAGCGTCTCAGGCACTGGCCTCGCCGGAAACCGGGATCGTCAAGGCGATCCACGTACCGGAGGGAGAATTTGCCAATGTGGGCGATACGCTGTGCGAACTGGAACCCGGCCAGAAACCGGAAGCGGGTGGAGACGCTGCGACGGCAGAATCGATCGCCGCCGCGGGTTCGGCCACCGTCATGACCGAAGCCCCGGTGGCCACGCAGGCCAATTGGATCATGCCAGCGGCGGAACGCGTCTTGTCGGAGTACAAGATTTCAGCCGATGCGATCCGACCCACCGGACCAGGCGGACGGCTTCAAAAAGAAGATGTCATGAACTACATCCAGGCCAAGGGGCTGAAGCCGGGTTCCGCAGCAGCCGCCCCAACACAATCCGCTCCCGCCGAGACCGCCGGCCGCAGCCAACCGGTTTCCGAGCCGTTTACTCCCGTAGCCGGTCTGTCGGCCGAGCGGGAAGAAACGGTCAAGCCGATGAGCATGATTCGCCGCACGATCGCCAGCCGTCTGGTGGAAGCTCAACAAACGGCGGCGCTGTTGACGACGTTCAATGAAATCGACATGAAGCCGGTCATGGACCTGCGGCAAAAGTACAAAGAGCCCTTTCTCAAAAAGCACGGTGTGAAACTTGGTTTCATGTCGTTTTTCGCCAAGGCCGCGGTCGAAGCCCTGAAGCGATACCCGGCCATCAATTCGGAAGTACGTGGTAACGACATCGTGTCGCGGAACTACTTTGATATTGGTATCGCCATTGGCGGCGGCAAAGGACTGGTGGTGCCGGTTCTGCGCAGTGTTGAGCGCATCAGTTTTGCCAGCATCGAGAGGAAAATTGGCGAATTTGCTGATCTGGCGCAGGAAAACAAAATCAAGCCGGATGACTTGATTGGTGGTACGTTTACGATCAGTAATGGCGGCGTGTACGGCTCGTTGCTTTCGACGCCGATTGTCAATCCGCCGCAGAGCGGGATCCTGGGATTACATTCCATCCAGGATCGGCCGATTGCGGTCGACGGGCAGGTCGTCATCCGGCCCATGATGTACGTCGCGTTGACTTACGATCACCGAATCGTGGATGGACGTGAGGCGGTCGGATTCCTGAAGACGATCAAGGAAGTCCTGGAAGAACCGGCCCGTCTGTTCCTGGAAGTCTGATTCCCGACAACGGTTCCCGTACTCGACCAGCACGGCGCCGTTGCACTCTACGAGATGGTTTGCCTGTTATGTCCGATAGATTTGATCTGGTAGTCCTTGGTGGCGGCCCCGGAGGTTATGTTGCGGCCATTCGGGCAGCGCAATTGGGGCTGCGTTCAGCCGTCGTGGATGAAAACCGGCAATTGGGTGGAACCTGTTTGCGCGTCGGCTGCATTCCCAGCAAGGCGTTGCTGGAATCAAGTCACCTGTTTGTGGAAGCTCGCGATCAGATGGCGTCGCATGGGATCAAGGTCGGCCAGGTTGATATTGATCTGGACGCGATGATGCAACGCAAGCGAGAGGTTGTCGATACGCTGACCGGCGGTATCGCCATGCTGCTGAAACGCAACCAGGTCGCCATCATCACAGGGCGAGGAAAGTTGGCTGGCGACCATGTCGTGGAGGTGGCTGGCGCAGATTCCCGCCGTATTCATGGCGATCGGATCCTGTTGGCAACCGGAAGTGTGCCCACAACGCTGCCGGGCGTTGAATTCGATGGCGATTACATCGGAGACAGCACGACCGCGTTATCGTATCCCAGCGTGCCCCGGAAACTGGTCGTTATCGGCGGTGGGTATATCGGCCTGGAACTGGGAAGCGTGTGGAGTCGTCTGGGTTCCGAAGTTGTCGTCCTGGAAGCGATGGATGATGTGTTGGCTGGCATGGATCGGGAGATTGCCAAGCAGGCGCGGCGGATGTTTGAAAAACAGGGATTGGAATTTGTGACTGGTGCTTTTGTGCAATCCGCGGTGCGTGAAAAAGATGCCTGCGTGGTTACCTGCCGGGACAGGGAACCGATGTATTGCGATCGGGTGCTGATGAGTGCCGGTCGGCGACCCAATACGGACAACATCGGCCTGGATGTTGCCGGTGTGGAAACCGATCGACGCGGATTTATCGTCGTTGATCCGGATTTTCAGACAAACGTGAGCGGCGTATTTGCCATTGGCGACTGCATCGGCGGTGCCATGCTGGCCCACAAGGCATCGGAAGAGGGTGTGGCCTGCGTCGAAAAAATGGTCACCGGTTTCGGGCACGTCAATTACGATGCGATACCGGCCATTGTCTACACACACCCGGAAATTGCCTCGGTCGGCAAGACGGAAGAGGAACTGCGCGAAGCGGGTGTGCAGTACCGCAAGGGCGTTTGTCCGTTTGGCGCGAATGGTCGGGCCCGGGCGCTGGGCGATGTCGAAGGGAGAATCAAAGTCCTGGCCGATGCCGCCACCGACAGAATTCTGGGCGTGCATGCGATTGGTTCCCGCGCCGGCGATCTGATAGCGGAAGCCGCCGTGGCCATGAACTTTGGAGCGACCAGCGAGGACCTGGCTCGCTGTTGCCACGCTCACCCCACGCTCTCGGAAATCATGCAGGAAGCGGCGTTGGCCGTTGATGGCCGAGCCATTCATACCTGATTTCGCCCGTCGCCTCCCGGCTTGTCTGTTTCCTCGACCTGACTGCTTCGCCAACGGCGCCCGACCGACGGCGCCTTCTGGTGGCCCGTCGGTGCAGGCGTGTTTCCAGCCTCGGTTCGTTACGACATCGTTACAACGGCCGGGCCTTCAACTCGATACGATAGGATCGGCGGGTTAGCTTGAACAGTTGTCGGTCAAGCTGATTCCGTGTTGGATCGTAACGACACTTTAAAAACAAAGGGATGCCATGAATTTCAACGGCTTAGCGATGTTCGGCGTTTTAAGTTTGGTACTACTGGGAAATGCTACTGCGGATGAAAACGCGGTCGATGGAAAAGTGACCGAAGTGACGCTGTACCGGAATCAGGCTCGTGTGACTCGCAAGTTGAACCTGATCGGACCCGCCGGTGCTCGCGAAGTGGTGGTCAGTCAATTGCCGGAAAACATCGTGCCCGACAGCCTGTTTGCCGAAGCGGACAACGAGACGGAAATACGAGCGGTTCAGTTTCGGACTCGAGCGATCGGGGAATCGCCGCGCGAAGAAGTACGGGCGCTGCGGGATAAGCTGCGGGCCAACCAGCAAGCGGTTGAATTGAACCAGAAATTGACCGCGTTGCTGGCCAAACGGGCCCAGTATCTGGACAAACTGGAAAACTTCGTGGCCCCGACGGCCAGCACGGAGATGTCTCGAGGGGTGTTGGATGCGGAGGCCTTGCAGCAGGTGACGGAATACAATTTTTCCAAACGGGAAGAAATTGCTGAAAAGGAAATTGAATTGAGCACCCGGCTGCATGACCTGAAACAGGAGCAGGATCTGCTGAAACGACAGCTGGCTGAAATTTCCGACAACGAGTCCAAATTGGTGCGAGAAGCCATTCTGTTTCTGCGAAAATCGGGTGAAGACGATGCGGTGGTTCGCCTGAGTTACCTGGTCTCCTCCTGTGGTTGGTCCCCCAGTTATACGATCCGCGCTGCCAGCGATCGGCAGCCAGCCCGTTTCGAGTACAACGGACTGATTCAACAGATGAGCGGGGAAGACTGGAATGGTGTGGAATTGACCCTTTCGACCGCCACCCCGGCGCTCAGTTCGTCGGGGCCGGGCCTGGCCCCATTTTCCATCAATCTGGTGGCGCCGGCGCAGCAGGCTGGCAAAGCCAATTCGTTGCCCGTCGCCCTGCAATACCAGAGTATGGCCGAGCTGAAAACCAAGTATTCGGAACAACAACAGGCGGTTTACGCCATTCGAAATTCAGTCAAGATCAAGGACAATATCGGAAACAGCTGGGGCTTGAATCGAACCGTGAATGAACTGGCTTGCGCCCAGATCGTCAGCGAACCGGACGCGGCGGTGGAAATGGAGGCGCAGCGCTCCAGGGATGAAAGTCAGCCTTGTTTAAGTTACGCACTCGCTTCGCCGGTGACATTGACCAGTCGCAACAGTCAACAGATGGTTCGCGTGTTGCAGACGGAATTGCCCGGCAATTTCTATTACGTGGCTACGCCTGTCTTGACGGACTACGTGTTTCGCGAAGTAGAGTTGAACAACGATGGCACCGCTGACTTCCTGGCGGGCCCGATAAACGTCTATCTGGATGGTCGGTTTGTTGGCCGTGGCGAGATACCTACCGTGGCCAGAGGTCAGACCTTCGTCGTTGGATTGGGAGCCGATTCCCAGCTGAGAACCCGCCGCGAGCTGGTTGACAAGAAGACCGGCGTCAATGGTGGAAATCGCGAAATCAACGTGGATTATCGTCTGGTCGTGGAGAACTACAAAGATCAGCCCGTACAGGTCCGTATCACGGATCGCTTGCCAAAGCCGATCAAGAATCAGGAGATTCGGGTGACGATGCTGAAACCAGCCAGATCGTTGAGCGATGACAAGGTTTATCAACGGATGGAGCGACCACTGGGCATTTTGCGGTGGGACGCCGAAGTTCCGGGGCGTTCGGTCGGAGATCAGGTGTTCGAAATCGACTACAGTTATTCACTGGAATTCGATCGCAAATACCAGATTGCCCTGGCCACCGATCAGACGCAACAGTTGTTGCAGTTCGAAGAGATTCAAGCCAGAAGAATCAAGCGTTAATCAACGGGACCTCGTGCGAGTCGCACGGACGTGCAGCTTGCGTTGCATTCATTTTCCCGATCGATGCGAACGAAACGTCGCGACACCCAAACGATACGCGCTGTATTCGGGCTAGTCGGTCCTGGCATCAAACTCGTCACCAATCATCTCGAACATCGTATTGGTTTCCGTCCCCACGATGACGACGGTGGCGACAATCACACCGAGTATGAGAGAGATCATGACGGCATATTCAACTGCCGTAGGGCCGTCTTCTTCCTGGCACAGGCGGACAATAAAATCTGGAATCTTCATGTTTCTGTTTCGGGATTGGATTCGAGTCTCGTCGGGAACTGATCGGGAATGCCAGCCACCTTCGGTGAAGCTTAGCTTCCCTTGATACCTCGACGAAGAGTTTTCGCGTTGCCGTCCAACACCAGGCCCAATTTTGGCGGCACAATCGTCATAGCTTGCGCACTCGTGTCTTTACCGCGCCATGCGAAAAGTCATTGACCTGCATATCCGTAATTTTCCAATCGTCGCCAACCAGTTCTACCTGGAAGCTGGCGTCGTATCGGTTTTTACGCTCATGAATGTGTCCCCAGTGTTCGACGGTTCCCCGCAATTCCCATTGGCTGCGGTACTGGAAGGCGAGATGGCCATCGGCGTTGACTGGCTCTTCGTTAACCCGTTGGCCATCCAGGATTCGGACTTCCTCCACATGGGAAATGGCCCCTCCCTGTTCAGCGACGCGGAGCGAATCGTTGATTTGCAGATACAGTTTGCGCAGCAGGTCGCCCTCCACGCTGTGGGCCAGCGCATCGTAAATCTGGCTCTCGTTGTGGTAATCGAAGGCCCGAAACATGTTGCGGTGCAGCTGTTCAAAAATCTCGGAGGCTTCGTTTTCCGCGATTTGGGGGGGCTCCGCGAAGGGGTTGGGTACATCGTGGTCCAGGCTGCGGGATAGAAAAATGCTGGCCAACAGCAATGTGACGGTGGCCGCCGCCAACCAGCGGGATTGGCTGGAAAACAGCATCGCCAGGATGCACAGCAGCGCTAACCCCAGCAGCGCGACCGAAGCGACCGGCACCGTCATCATGGTTCCGGACAATTGATCCGCGTCCGCGGTGACGTTCGTGATCGGGGGTGGTGGTTTGCGATCCGCAGCATTCCATTCGAAGGTGTTGTTATCCAGAAACATGGAAAATTCTGCCTGCTGTACTTCGTCAAAGGCAAACACGACGCTGTCCACCGTCTTCAGCACCTCGTTGAACTTGTCCCACGTCACTTTGACGTTGGTGGGCATGCCCTTGGTGCTATAGACCATGATGATGCCGACCCGACCGTTGGCCATGCTGACTCGCCGTCGATCCGCGCGGACGGCGAAGTCGCGCAGGTCCAGTCCGTAGAAATCGATGCGGTCGAAAACCGGTTGCACTTCCACATTGTCAATGAACACCGGGTTGCCGACGGAAAACAGGGCTTTGATTTTCTCGGCGGTGGTGTCCTGTTCGGGGATGTCCAGGAAGCTTTCATCCGCCCTTTCGATTTCGAAGAACGTGCTTAACGTGGCCAGCGGAATCAGCACTTCGTGGCGGACTTCGAAATTCGTAATGTAAATAAACGAATAGACGCTGCTGTAACTGGCAATGCCCAGCGTCTGCTCCCGTTGTTCATCGAACCAGGAGGACCATTCCTGCTCACTGGCGTCCGATTTCGGTATCGGCTTGGTCCAGTCGAAGCGAAACGTCTCCGGCTGGTCCGGTTTCATCATGTGAAAGTAGGGCTCATCCGATCCTTCCTGCTTGAGCAGAATCTTCAGTTCTGATGGCAACAACAATCCCTCGGCGACAATCTGCTGATTGATGGTCAGAAAGTCGGGCGGCTTGTCATACGAGAATTCCAACACGATACCGATCGTGTATTTCATCAGTTCGCCTTGCCGAATTCCCTCATCCGGCATTTCGAAATCGTTGATTTCGATCACTTTCGCCGGAATCGCATTACCTTTGACGTCCAACAGCTGGATCTTTTCGGCCAGGAAATCGGCATGGTCTACGGTGGCTTCCCGTAATTCTTCACTGTCGTAGAAGCCGTCATCCAGCGCTTCGACGCCCTGCAACAATTCCAGATCTTCGGCGAAACAGCGTAGCCGCATCGTGGTCTTGAATTTGGTGACGTAAATGTCTGCCTCGATGACCGATACGGGATGAAGAAGGGCATGCCCGCAATGGCCCTGGACGGTAATCGGTGGCAGGGCCAACATCAGGAAGACGATCGCCAGGCAAATGCAGTGGGAACGATAACAATTCATGTGATTCCTTCTGGCCGCGGCAATCGAGTTTTCGGGATTCGCAGATACTGGATTGAAGCCGGATTGCGGCTACGTGCAATATCTGTGAAATTTTAGACTGGTTTGACGGCAGACATCCGGGGCCAGCACGAATTCTACGAATACGCCTACCTGATTTGAACCGCGCATGAACGCACTTTCCGAAATCAAGAACCGATTCAAGCCCGTCTTGGATTCGATGGTGGACGATTCCGCGGATTTGCTGAGCATGATTCGACCGGCCCGGGACGAACGGTTTGGCGATTATCAGGCCAATTGTGCGATGCCGTTGAAGGACCGGTTGGGCAAGCCGGCCCGCGAGATTGCGGCCGATATGGTCAGTCGGCTGCAGATCGAGGATCTTTGTCAAACCGTGGATGTGGCCGGACCCGGTTTCATCAATTTGACCCTGGATGATGGCTGGCTGCGGGAACGACTGGCCGCCAGTTATGCGGACGATCGGCTGGGGGTAGCGAAAACAAGGGAGCCCAGGACTTTCATTGTTGATTTTTCGTCGCCAAACGTGGCCAAGCCGATGCATGTTGGGCATATCCGTTCCACGGTGATTGGCGACGCAATCGCGCGGATTCTGCGATACGCGGGGCATCATGTGGTGACGGACAATCATCTGGGCGACTGGGGCACGCAGTTCGGGATGATCATTTATGGCTACAAGCATTTCGTAGACGAGCCGGCATATCGCCAGTCGCCGATCCAGGAACTCGGCCGACTCTATCAACTGGTTCGCCGCCTGATCGATTATCAGGAGGCCGTAACGGTGCTGCCCGAGGCCGAAACACGGCTGGCAGATTTTCAGTCTGCGTTGCCGGCACTGAAAACCGATCCGCAGGATAGCGAGCCTGCCGCAGCAAAAAAAAGGAAAAAAGAACGCCAGCTGCTGCAGGCACGAATTCACGAGCAACAGGCCGTCGTGGATTCGCTGTCGCAGAAGATAGATAGCGTGCGTCGTGATTCGCAATGGAAGGAACTGGCTGACTCCCACCCGGACATCGCGGCACGGGTTCTCGATGAAACCGCCATGTTGCACGCGGGTGACGAAGAAAACCAACGGCTTTGGAATGAGTTTTTGCCGCACGGCCTGGAAGATATCCAGCGGATTTACGACCGACTGGGTGTCCAATTCGATTTTGCTCTTGGAGAAAGCCATTATCACGGAGAACTGGCGGACCTGGTCGCCGATCTGAAGCAGAAAGAACTGGCCCGCGAAAGTGAGGGGGCGATCTGTGTTTTTCTGGATGGCTTTGACGCACCCATGCTGATCCAGAAAAAGGATGGTGCCTTTCTGTATGCCACCACCGACCTGGCGACGATCAGACATCGCGTCGAACAGTGGAATGCTGACGTCATCTTGTACGTTGTGGATCATCGTCAACACGAGCACTTTGACAAGCTGTTCGATGCGGCGGCGAAGTGGGGATACGATCGCACGACCTTTACGCACGTCAGTTTCGGTACGGTGCTGGGCGAAGATGGCCGGCCTTTCAAGACCCGCTCTGGTGATACGGTGGGACTGGCCGGCCTGCTGGATGAAGCGGAGCAGCGTGCCGGAAAAATTGCCGTCGAACAGAATCCGGATTTGAGCGACGCGGAACGGGACCGGATAGCCCATGTCATCGGGATTGGCGGCCTGAAATATGTCGACCTCTCCCAGAACCGTCTGTCGGATTACAAATTCAGTTATGACAAGATGCTGGCTTTGAAGGGGAACACGGCCACCTACCTGCAATACAGCTACGCCCGGGTCCAGGGAATCTTGAGAAAGGGTGACGTTGACGTACAACGACTGCGATCGGACCCGGTGCCGTTTGTTTTTGAAGATGACATTGAACGCAAGTTGGCTCTCAATTTAAACCGCTTTGGCGAAGCCATTGATGAAGTCCTGATCAATTACAAGCCGAACCTGCTGACCTCCTACCTGTTTGAATTGACGCAGGTCTTTTTTCAGTTTTACGATCGTTGTCCGGTACTGAAAACCGAAGATGAGATGCTCAGGAAAAGCCGGCTGCAACTGTCCGATTTGACCGCCCGCACCATCAAGACCGGATTGTCGCTGCTGGGTATCGATGTGGTGGAAAAGATGTGATGACGCGACGTCAACGGAAGGATTTTCAGATGCCGGACGCGACGAATTCGGCGGTAGATTCCCGGTTCCTGAATCAGTTTTTGTGTGGCGACGCATTAACGACGATTAGTCAATTGCCCGGGGAATTGGTCGATACCGTGGTCACCAGCCCACCCTATTATCGGCAACGCGACTATGGATGCCACCTGCAGATTGGACAGGAAGCGACGCCCGCCACGTACGTCCAGCGGATGGTGGAACTGTTCGAGGAGCTGAAACGCGTGGTCAAGCCGTCGGGTTCGGCCTGGGTGGTGATCGGCGACAAATACGTGGACGGCGAATTATTGGGGATGCCCTGGCGGGTCGGTCTGGCCCTGAAAGAATCCGGTTGGAAACTTCGCAGCGATTGCATTTGGCACAAACCGAACGCCATGCCATCCAGCGTCAAATCCAGGCCGACAACGGATCACGAGTACATCTTTTTCTTGACCCGCTCCAGCGACCACTATTACGATGCCGATGCCGTTCGCGAACCTCACGTCACGTTTTCGGAGAGATCGAGGATGAAGGGAGGCCGCGGGCATTTTGGTAAACGGGGTGGTACCCCGGAAGCTGGCAAGAACGGAGGCAATCACAATCTGCACGATGGTCGCTGGGATCAGGCGTTTCACCCCAAAGGCCGCAACAAACGTACGGTCTGGACGATTCCGTTGTCGAAGTTTCGCGACGCGCATTTTGCCGTCTTTCCGATCGAGTTGGTTTCCAACTGCATTAAAGCGACCTGCCCTCCCGATGGTGTTGTTCTGGATCCGTTTTCCGGGGCTGGCACGACGGCGGTGGCGGCCAGATCGCTGGGGCGAAACTTTATCGCCATTGACTGCAATGAAGCCTACTGCCGTATGGCGCAGCAGCGGCTGGAACAGCAGGTGGGCCGGGCCAGAGTCGGGGACTCGTGATGAACATCCTGCTGTGGGAAGACCAGCGAGTGGCGGAGTTGTACCCGATTACCCTGGGTCGACCGGCCTACGCCATCAGTTGCGCTTCGTTTCGACTTGCTGACTGGGCTTCGCGTCTGGAAGGGGACATCGCGTCGGCGGTGCGGCCACATCTGAATTCGATCCAGCGGCTGGATTTTTCCCAATTTGCAACTCGGCTGGATTCAAGTCGCGATTGGACGTTAATGCTGAATTCGCGAGCCGTGCCTTCGCTCTCCAATTTCAACCGTATCAAGACGCTGGCCAGCCGGACGGAAGCCGGACAGCCGCTGTTCATTCGAGATTCGATCGGCGCGATCGCGGCAGCCGTGTTGCCGACCGCGGCCATGGCAAGTCGCGACTTTGAATCTTTATCCGGGATGACGGCCGATTCGCTGCGGGCCGAAGGGGTTTCCGAATCGAAGGACATGGCCGTGGATACGTTGTGCGATTTGCACGACATCATCCGTTTCAATCAACAATGCATGACCGAAAACCTGCAGTTTCGCATTCAGGAATCTGCGTGGTCTCAGCGGGGTGACGGCCTGTTCGTCGCGGCCGACACTACGATCTGTGAATCGGTGGTGGCCAATACGAAAACGGGACCGATCCTCGTTGATCACAGAGCAACCATCAAGCCGTTCAGCTACCTGCAGGGGCCATTGTACATCGGTCCGGACTGTACGGTAAACGAACATGCCGCGATCAAGGATGCCGTCTGCCTGACCCGCTGGGTCAAAGCGGGAGGAGAAATCGAAGCCAGCGTCCTCGAGCCCTATTCCAACAAGCAGCATCACGGTTTCCTTGGTCACAGCTACCTGGGCTCGTGGATTAACCTGGGTGCCGGAACGTGCAACAGTGATCTCAAGAACACCTATGGCAGCGTCAACATGATTCGAGGAGGCCAGAAAGTGGCCACGGGGATGCAGTTTGTGGGATGCTTCATGGGTGACTATTCCAAATCGGCGATCAATACCAGCATTTTTACTGGCAAGACGATTGGTCCCTGCAGCATGTTGTACGGATTTGTCACCGACGATGTGCCTGGTTTTGTGAATTACGCGAAGACGTTTGGTCAAATGACCGAAGTGTCCGCCGCGATCATGGAAACTACTCAGAAACGGATGTTTGAGCGTCGTCAGGTCCCGCAAAGGCCGGTCGATATTGAACTGTTGCACGCCATGTTTGATTTGACACGGTCTGAACGAGGCCAACTGTCTGCCAGACCGCCCCGTTTTTAGTGCGAGACGCAGGGACGTGTTGCCTGTACCGCGTTCATTTTCCCAGACGATGGGAACGAAAACACGCTACAACCAAACGCTGCGCGCTGTAATCGGCCAAAAATGGGGCCATGCACCCTCAGGATTTTCCCTGTCGCCTCACGTTTTTGCGAATCTGTATTACAATTGGGTCGAAATTGGCGGTTCACCCTGGTGATGGAAGTGGGCGAATTCGTTATCGGCGATGATTGCCCTTCCCTTCCGGTCAAGCTTCGCCAAACAATCGCAGGTCGAAATGGAATCGTCCGCGTGAGGTTGGTCACATCGTTTTCATGCAGAATTCCCATGTCTTTCCAGCAGATTTACAACAGCCGGCCCCTGACCATTTCCTGCGAATTGTTTCCGCCCAAGACGGAGCGAGGGCTTGTCCATTTGATGGAGAACGTTCGCAAGCTGATGAAGTTTCGGCCCGATTACCTGACCTGTACTTATGGAGCCGGCGGTTCCGACCGCGACAGGACATTGTCCGTCCTGCGAAGTCTTAAGTCCGAATTCCAGGTGCCCGTGGCATCGCACCTGACCTGCGTCGGCAGCCACGTGGACGACTTGAGGCGATACCTGGATCAAGCCCGACAGTTGGGCGTCGAATACATCGTGGCGTTGCGCGGTGATCCGCCCGGGGATGCGAAATCATTCGAGCCGCAGGCGGGTGGTTTGCGATACGCGAACGAGCTGGTGGAACTGATCCGCCGCGAGTATCCCTCGTTTGGCGTGGCTGTGGCCGGCTATCCTGAAGTTCATCAGGAGGCGGTCAGCCCGGAGATCGATCTGGAGAATCTCAAGCGAAAAGTGGATTGCGGTGCGGATGTCGTGATTACTCAGCTGTTTTTTGATAATGAGGATTTCTATCGATTTCGGGATCGGTGCCGTGCGGCGGGCCTTGTCGTTCCGATTGTTCCCGGAATCATGCCGATCACCACCTTCCGGCAGATCGAGAGAATAGCCAGCTTATGTGGGGCGAAATTACCGAAACGTCTGGTGGATTCGCTGTCGCAACAGGACGACGCCCAGTGGCAGTTTCAGGTGGGGGTAGAGCAGTCCATCAACCAGATCGCCGACTTGATCGATCAGGGTGTCGATGGTTTGCATTTCTACGTCCTGAACAAGAGCGATGCGATGTCCGCGATCCTGCAGGCCTTTGAAATTACCTCCCGCTTGCCGGTTCGAATGAGCTGACGCGGGTAGTCATGGGGAGAATCCGTGGTATGCGAATGGTGATGTTCCGCTTCTTGGCCGCTTTGATGCTTGGTGGGCTGGTGGCTTCATCGGCCGCGGCCGCGTGGTGCCAGGACGATTTGCCGGCTCCTCGAAACGACCAGTCCGGGGATGCCCGAAAGCAACTTATCGATCGAATGGTCGACGAAATGGCCAGTTTGATTCCGGGCCAAGCCGGGGATCAGGCGGATCGAAGGCAGCGGTTATCCGCCGTGGCTGCCGCTTTCCTGGCTGCTGACGAAAGCGCTACTCGGTTTCGGTTGGAGCAGCTCAGGGAATCTCAGCCAGATCTCCCGCCAGATTTCCTGCTGTTGGCCGGCATGTCTTTTATCGCCGGCAATCCAATGCAGGGTAAAATTTTGTTGGAAAGGGCCGGCAGTCTGCATCGAGAGCACCCGGGGATCCCGCTGTTCTTCGGTCGCCTGGCCCTGTCTCAGGGCCGCCTGTATGACGCCCAGGCTCTGGTTGAAAAAGCGAATCGAATCAATGAAGCTTCCGATCTATCGCCGGATGCCAGGAATTTCTACGCTTGTGGGGCTCTCAATGCCCTGGCGGCCGTCGAGATCCGAAGAAATGCACTGGGCCGGGCGGAAGGCTTTGTCCGTGAGTGGGAGCAACTCGCCCCGCAAGACGATCAGATGTTGATGGCTTCTGGCGAAATCGCATTCTTGCAACAACGCGAAGCAGAATCCATCGCTTATCTTGATCGGCGAAGTTCCGATTCCCGCGATCAGATTCCAACGCCTGTTCTTCTGGCCCGCTGGTATCGCAACCGGAACGACACGGAAAACTATGCGAAGTGGATCAAGCAGGCGTACAAACAGTTTCCCGATCATGCACTTGCCCAGCTGGAGTACGCGGCCTGGCTGTTGCGAAACGAGGATTTTGATGCCGTGGAAAAGGTGATTGAGGCATACCAGGTACAACATGGAGACTCGAGTGAATCCCGACGGTTTCTGGGACGAATCGCCTTTGCCCGCCAGCAGTTCGACAAAGCGGAATCTTATTTCGCCGACGTCTTTCGGGAGCAGCCCAGCAATTTTGAGTCGGCGTACCTGTATGTGCTTTCTCTGTTGGAGTCCCAGGATCGGCAAAAGTATCCTCAGGCCATCGAAATTGCCCAACGGAACCAGCAGCTGTTTCCTGGCAATCAGCTGGCACTGGCATGTCTCGGCTGGGCCTTTTGGAGGACGAATCAGGCGGATCTCGCAAAACAGTGGCTGAGCCGTGCGTCCGAGATGGGTGAACTGTTGCCGGATACGGCGTATTTTCTGGCCAGAACGATGTACGACGAGGGTCAGGGTGCGCGAGCCAAAGTGATTCTTGAGCCGTTCCTCGACAGCCCGGATGTGTTTCTGTATCGGTCATCCGCAAGAAAAATGGTTGAGCAAATCAAGCAGGATTGACTGGCCAGTTTCAGTGCCTCAGGCGGATTTGGGTCGGCCTCGGTCCCAATACCAAACGACGGCCACCGTTTCGCTGCTGTCGCAACTGTGGCTGATGTTGACCAATCGTTGCGCGTCGAGGCGGGAGGCAAATTCGGTCGCATTCTGAAAGACTGTCTCCCAGCGTTGCTGGCTGGACAGAAAAAACTTGAATCGACTGCATCGGAAGACTTTGAAGTGAACGTGCACGGTAAACGGAGCCTTGCTTGCCTGACATCGAATGTTCTTTACCCGATATTCGAGCTAGAATTGAAAATATTGGGACGGTTTGGACCGATTGTCGCTGTTCGGCCTGAACCCGGGATGGCGCCCTGGTGGAGTGACAACGTCTTCAAATGAATATCTCCTGCAGCCGATGTCTGGAACCGTTCTCGATTACGGCGGACCAGCTGGGAACACGAGGGAAATGTCCGCACTGTCGCGCGACCATCATTCTACCCCGGTCAGCACCCACGGGTATGTACTATGAAGACAGCGATATCGACCGTCCCGGTTACTGGAGTCAGAGCCTGTTTTGTTTGGCCGCCACCTTTTTCCTGCACGCCTCCGTACTGGCCGTCATGGCCATGATGCCGTGGGGTGAGTTTGCCGACGACCAGCCTGGCGATGGTACGTTCGTGATGATTGGCGAGCTGCCCCGTAGCGTTGTGCTGGACCGCGATCAGGAAGAATTCGAAGCTGAGGAAATTCTGAATCCGGCGGATGACCGATTGTCCGAGAATCTGGACTCCGAATTATTCTCGCCCCTGGCCTCGGGGCAATTGGCGGAAGCGTCGTTACAGGAGTCGTTTTTCTCTCCTTCCACGGGCGGAAAAAAAACGTTCGATTTTGATTCGCTGAATTCAGCTACGGTTCCCGCCGGCGGAATGGAAGATTTTGAAGGGTTGGTATCGCGTCTGCGCAAGAACGGACTGGATATCGTCATCACGTTCGACAGCACGGGCAGCATGCAGGGTGAAATCGATCAGGTGAAGAGCCGCATCCACCGGATTGGTTCGGTCCTGTTTCGTTTAATTGACAAGTCACGGATCGGCATCTGTACCTATCGGGATCACGGGGATGCGTATGTTGTCGACGGATTGCCGTTGACCGACAATTTGGCGGAGGTCGTCCTGTATCTGGAAAAGGTCTCGGCCAGTGGGGGTGGGGATGAACCCGAGGCGGTCGAGGAAGGGATTCGATGGTCGACTCAGCAGCCATTCCGACGATCGGCCAGAAAAGTGATCCTGTTGTTTGGCGACGCGCCGCCCCGGCCGGATGAAACCGTCAGCTGTCAACAGATGGCTGCGGATTTTCGACGGCAAGGGGGAATAATCAGTACGGTGACCTGCAGGAACAGCCGCCGTCTGGACGCGTTTGTGTCGATTGCCGACCTGGGAGGCGGTGAGTCGTTCCTGACCACTCATGAGCGGGAGATCGTCGCGCAGCTGTTGGTGCTGGTTTTCGGTAGCCAGCACCGTGAAAAAGTTCTGCAGGCCTTCGACTTGCTGGCCGAAGACCAGTGATTCCTCGTCTCTTTCAAGCCAGCCATTTTCGCTTTGGTCAGGTTGCCCAAGCCCGGGCCGTTGGCTGCCAAACCATGGACGTTTACGCGAATTGCAACGATCGGATACCGGACGTGCCGTCGAAAAATTTCCAACTCTGGATATATTGGAGGATTCTCTGTCTCACCGACTGGTTGGAAATTTGACAACACGAAACATGTCCAAGTATCAACTGACGCACCTCAAGGAACTGGAAGCCGAGTCGATTCATATCATCCGCGAAGTGGCGGCGGAGTTTGATAATCCGGTGATGTTGTATTCCATTGGCAAGGATTCATCGGTGATGGTGCAGTTGGCCCTGAAAGCGTTTTATCCCGCCAAACCCCCTTTTCCTCTGTTGCATGTCGACACGACCTGGAAATTCAAGCAGATGTACCAGTTTCGCGAAGAATACGCGAAGAAAGAGCTGGGCCTGGAGGTCTTGACCCATATCAACCACGAAGGTCGCAAGTTGAATCTGGATCCACTGGTTTCCAGTGGCAAGCATACTACGATCATGAAAACGGAATCCCTGAAGCAGGCGCTGGACCAGTACAAGTTTGACGCCGCATTTGGTGGCGCCCGTCGGGATGAAGAAAAATCACGGGCCAAGGAACGCGTCTATTCGTTCCGCGACAGCCATCATCGCTGGGATCCGAAGAGCCAGCGTCCCGAACTCTGGAATCTGTACAACGCGCGGGTCAACAAGGGAGAGAGCATTCGCGTGTTTCCCATTTCCAATTGGACGGAACTGGACGTCTGGCAGTACATCCACCTGGAGAAGATCCCCATTGTGCCTCTCTATTTCGCGGCGAAGCGGCCGGTGGTTGAACGCGACGGCGTGTTGCTGATGGTGGATGATGACCGACTGAAATTGAATCCGGGTGAACAGCCCGAGGAAAAGCTGGTGCGGTTCCGTACCCTGGGCTGCTACCCGCTGACCGGAGCGGTCGAATCGAGCGCCACGACGCTGCCCCAGATCATCCAGGAAATGTTGTTGGCAACCACCTCCGAACGGCAGGGTCGTGTGATCGACAATGATGACGAAGGAAGCATGGAAGAAAAGAAGAAAGAGGGATACTTCTGATTTTTGTCAGTCGCGCCATGTACGTACTGACGCAGGCAATTGAATCGCGAACCTTGTTGGAAAAATGTCGCACCATTCCGAGCTCATTGAAACCGATATTGAATCGTATCTGGCCCAGCACGAAAGCAAGGAGTTGCTCAGGTTCATTACCTGCGGCAGCGTGGACGATGGCAAGAGTACCCTGATCGGGCGTCTGCTATATGATTCCAAGATGATCTATGAAGATACGTTGGCCAAGATCCAGAAAGACTCCACGGTGCACGGGACGACGGGGGGTGACTTTGATCCCGCGCTGTTGACCGACGGACTGAAGGCGGAACGCGAACAGGGTATCACGATCAATGTGGCCTACCGCTATTTTTCCACGGCTCGACGCAAATTCATCATCGCCGACACGCCCGGTCACGTGCAATATACCCGTAACATGGCCACCGGGGCCTCCACAGCCGACTTGGCGATTATCCTGATCGATGCCCGCCAGGGGGTATTGGAGCAGACGCGAAGACACAGCTTCATCGCGTCGCTACTGGGCATCAAACACATCCTGGTGGCGATCAACAAAATGGACCTCGTCGATTTTGACCAGGAGGTATTCGAGCGGATCAAAGAAGACTACCAGAACTTTGCCTCCCGCCTGGATCCCACGGATTTGCACTTCATCCCGATCAGCGCACTGGACGGTGACAATCTGGTAGACCGTAGTACACGCTGTCCGTGGTACGAGGGCACGACGTTGATGAATTTCCTGGAGACGGTCTACATCGGCTCCGATCGAAATCTTGAGGATTTTCGTTTTCCCGTGCAAACGGTGATTCGGCCCAACCTGGATTTCCGGGGATTTGCCGGGACCATTTCATCGGGCATTGTTCGGGTGGGCGATGAAATCATGGTGCTGCCGTCGCGGAAGACGAGTCAGGTGAAAGAGATCGTGACGATGGACGGCAATCTCCAGGAGGCCTTTGCTCCGCTGTCCGTCACGCTGACGCTGGAAGACGAAATCGATGTCTCCCGTGGGGATATGATCGTTCGCCCGGGCAATGTTCCCAATCTGGAACAGAAATTCGACGCCATGGTAGTCTGGATGGCGGAGCAGCCGATGGTGCCCGGCAAACAATACCTTTTCAAACAGACCACAAAGATGGTCAGCGGCACCGTCAGTACATTGCGTTACCAGGTTGATGTCAACACGCTTCATCGAAAGCCATCCCCGACACTGGAGTTGAATCAGATTGGCCGCTGTTACATTTCGTTGAATGAGCCCATTACCTTTGATCGCTATCGTCGCAACCGCAGTACCGGAGCATTCATCATCATTGACCGGTTGACCAACTCCACCGTCGGTGCCGGCATGATCCTGGATCGACGGACGGGTGAAGATCGTGCGGACCATTGGGAAGATCATCCGCAAAGCGATTCACTGAAAGCGGAAACAAGCGCGGTTTCCGGTGACGAGCGGCGTTCCCGATTCGGGCAGGAGCCGGTCACGATTCTGCTGACGGGGCTGCCCGGTTCCGGTAAATCGACAACCGCTTATGCCCTTGAACGCCGGCTGTTTGATGCGGGGCGGGCAGCCGCCGTGATCGATGGCCAGAACATACGTCTGGGACTCAGCCGCGACCTTGGTTTCAGCGGTGAGGATCGTTCTGAAAACTTGAGGAGAGCCTCCGAGGCCGCCCGCTTGATGAACCATTCCGGACTGATCTGTGTGTTGGCACTGATCGCCCCCAATGAAGAGACCCGTGGACGATCGGCGCAGGTGATTGGGGAAGACCGATTTATCGTCGTTCACCTGACCGCTCCCGCCGATGTGTGTGCCCGCAGGAATCGAGGCAGCGATCCTGATGCCGTGGAAGAATCAGCCCCCGATTTTCAGACGCCGGCCAATCCCGATCTAACTCTCGATACGAATGCATTGAACACCAACGAGTGTGTGGACAGAATTATGGAATTGCTAGAAACCCGCAAGCTGGTTGATTGATCGTCGGGGTGCAGCAGAAGTCTCGCGCCGTCAGGCGAATTCACCATCGGTAGTAAACGATAGCAGGAAACATGTCGAAGCGGTTGGTTAACGAATACCCCGGGCTGACACCGTCGTTTTGGAAGAAAAATCGACATGTTCAGACGTTGGCCGCCGTGTTGCTCAAACCCCGTGCCGCCGGCCAGCTTCCGTCCAGTAGTCTGGTTCCCCTGTCGGATGGGGATCGGATTGCCATCCACGACGATGTGCCGGATTCCTGGCTCACCGGGAATCGGATCGCGATCCTGCTGCACGGCTTGTGTGGTTCCCACCAATCGAATTATGTTCAGAGAATCGCCGGCCGCCTGCGGCAACGCGGCGTTCGTACGGTTCGTATCGACATGCGAGGTTTCGGCGATAGCAAACTGATTTCAACCGGCCATCTGTATGCCGGCTGTAGCCACGATCTGGAGGACGTGATTGACTACGTCCACCAGCGGCAACCGCACTCGAAGATCAGTCTGATCGGCTTTTCGCTGGGCGGGAATATCGTTCTGAGAACGTTGACGGATTGGAATGACCAACCGCATGCGAATGTCGATTCGGCGATCGCGATATCGCCCCCGATCGACTTGACCTATTGTTCGGCCAATCTGAGATCCCATGGCAATCGTTTTTACGAGTATTATTTTGCCCGTCAGCTGATCAAACGTCTGATTTACCGACGGCGGCGCGTATTGAATCTGATGGATAACGGTTTGAACCCGCTGCCGGATCGACTGGTGCATTTTGATGATCAGTTCACGGCACCGGTCAACGGCTATTCGGGTGCCCGTGAGTACTACCGAGAGTGCAGCACATTTGATCGACTGAAACGGATCCATGTGCCGGCCGTCGTGGTAGCCGCTGAAGACGATCCGGTTGTGCCCTTCGAGATGTTTGACGCCGGACTGTTTTCCAGTCAAATCGAATTCGTCTCGACACGTCGCGGTGGCCACATTGGCTTTCTTGGCAATCGTCGCATCGACCCGGACCACTACTGGCTGGACTGGCGTATCTGTCGATGGATCGGTAGCCTCGATTCCGATTCCCGTCCACCGTGTTGACGGCACACCTCGCAATTCGATGGGAATGGGATGGCGGATCCCCGATGGCAATTCTGGATTGATGTGGGTGGTACATTCACGGATTGTCTCGCTCTGGATCCACAAGGCCGCGAGAAATTTGTCAAAGTCCTCAGTAGCGGGATGACCAAGGGGTCAGCCATCCTGCTGGATGAACGTACGATTCGTGACGAGGCGTTGTCGGGGGCCGAGGATCGATTCTGGCAGGGCGGGTCGATCCATGTGATTGGAAAGGATGGACGTCGCGACCAGGTCGCTGAGGTTGCCGGATTCGACGGAGCGACCGGCACGCTGCGGTTGAAACAAGCGCTGAACCGGGTGGAAGCCCGCGGCAGCTACGAACTTGATCCGAAGCTGCCGGCACCCGTTGTCGGAATCCACAGGCTGACCGGCACGCCGATCGCCAGCCCGCTGGCGGCCTGTGATGTCTATTTGGGTACGACCCGCGGCACCAATGCGCTGTTGACGCGGCATGGTGCCCGAACAGCCTTCGTCACCACCCGCGGTTTCCGGGATCTAATGGAGATCGGTGATCAATCACGCCCACATTTGTTCGAATTGACCATTCGCAAGCCGGACGTCTTGTATTCCGTGGCCATCGAAATCGACGAGAGAATTCATTTCGATGGAACCATGGAAACGGAACCTGATCCCGCGGTCGTCCGCCAGCAACTGCGGGAATTGAAGGAGGACGGTATCGAATCGGTGGCGATTTGTCTGTTGCACGGGTACCGGTATCCGCAGCATGAAGAGCTGGTCGGAGGCATTGCCAGTGAACTTGGGTTTGCTGATGTCCGCCTCTCGTCGCGGGTGGCGCCATTGATCAAGATGCTGCCGCGATCGGAGACGACGGTTCTGGATGCCTATCTGAATCCGGTCATCGGCCGTTACCTGGATCAGTTATCCGGTCTGTTGGGCGTGGATAGTCGCCTGCAATTGATGACTTCGGCGGGATCCTTGTCGGCCCGCCGTCAATTTTCAGGCAAGGATTCTGTTCTGTCCGGACCGGCAGGTGGCGTTGTCGGATCGTCACGAATAGCACAACAGTCGGGCTTTGAAAAATCGATCGGATTTGACATGGGGGGGACCAGTACCGATGTTTCCTGTTGCGATGGGGAATTCGAGCTGGAATATGAATCCCACAAGGCAGGCGTCCAGATCATGACCCCGGTGATGGCGATTGAAACCGTAGCCGCGGGAGGGGGCTCGGTCTGTCAATTTGACGGCGTTCGCTTGACGGTGGGTCCCGACAGCGCGGGTTCGGATCCCGGGCCGGCCTGTTACGGCCGCGGGGGCCCACTGACATTGACCGATATCAATGTCTACCTCGGCCGATTTGATTTTCGTTTTTTCCCGTTTCCCCTCGATCGCCAAGCGGTCGAAGCCAGGTTGCTGGAGATCTGTCGCCAGATGTCCGCTGCCGGAATCGACCGGGCACCCAGTGAAGTGGCACGCGGATTCCTGAGAATCGCGGACCACAGTGTTGCTGCGGCGATCAGGAATGTGTCCATCGCCAAAGGCAATGATCCACGGGACTATCTTCTCGTGTCCTTTGGCGGTGCGGGGGGGCAACACTGTTGCGCCGTGGCCGAACATCTGGATATCGAACAGATTCTGGTCCATCCCCGCAGTAGTATTCTAAGCGCCGTTGGGATCCGATTCGCTGATCAGACGATGTCCCGACTGCTACCGGTCGTCAAACCGCTTTGCGATTCAGAAATTCGGAAAATTGAGGCCTGGCATGAAACCACTTCCGACGAAATGGCCCGCGAGTTGATTCAGGATGGCTGCCGCGCCGAGGCATTGGTGAACGAGTTACAGCTTGAATTAAGATCGATGGGAACGTCCAGCACGATAACCACCACGGCTGACGAGCTTGATGGGTATCGTGCGGCATTTGAACGGAAACATCTGAAATATTTCGGCTACGTGCCACATCGTGACCTGGAAATCGTGGCGGCCCGAACAACAGTCACCCGTCCCGGTCAAGCGTTGAGCCGCATGCCGGTGAAAATGGCCAGCCATGTTCCTGAAACGAATGAGACGCAGCCGGTATTCGGGATGGATTCGGGAGAACAGGTCGCTTACGATCTGTTTCAGTGGCAAGGGCTGGAGCCACACGATCGCGTGCACGGGCCGGCGATGATTGGCAGCCCGTCGACGACAGTTGTTGTTGACAGCGACTGGGTGGCCGATGTGCAGGACGATCTGCGTCTGCTGATTCACCGCTGTCGAGACTCAGCAGTTCAATCTGCCGATAATACGGCAAATGGTTCCCATGCCGATCCCGTCGAGTTGGAAATATTCAACAACAGCTTTCGTTCCATTGCCGAACAGATGGGAGCTGCCCTGCGGCGTACTTCGATCAGCGTCAACGTCAAGGAGCGGCTGGATTTCAGCTGCGCGATTTTTTCCCGTGTTGGCGAATTGATTGTCAACGCACCGCATATACCGGTTCATCTGGGAGCCATGTCGGAGACGGTCCGAGCGACCATCGGACTGAATCCGACCATCCGTCCCGGTGACGTTTTCGTCACCAATGATCCGTACGCCGGTGGATCTCATCTGCCCGACGTGACCGTGCTGACTCCGATTTTCTTCGACGGAGAAACGGGGCCCAGCATGTGGGTTGCCAGCCGTTCGCATCACGCCGAAATTGGCGGAATTTCGCCAGGTTCGATGCCTGTTCATGCCACCTGTCTGGAACAGGAAGGGGTGCTGATCCAGAATTTCAAGTTGATTGACAACCGGCAGGAATATTTTTCCGAATTGCGGAAGATCCTCACCGCAAGCCGTTACCCGTCGCGAAGTCCGGAGGAAAATATCGCCGACATCACCGCCCAGGTGGCCGCGAACCGGGCCGGCGCGAATGCATTGTCAGAACTGGTGATTCGCTACGGTCTGGCGAAAACCATCGCCTACATGGGGCACGTTTGCCACGCGGCGGACATCAAGACACGAATTGCCCTGTCCGAATTGACAGACGGCGATTTCCGTTTCCACGATGCCATGGATGACGGGACGACCATTCGGACGGTGGTAACCAAGCAGGGAGATCAGTTGTCCATCGATTTTGCCGGTACGGACCCTGTCCATCCGGGCAATTTGAACGCGAATTCGGCCATCGTACGATCCGCGGTTATCTATGTGCTGCGATGTCTGATTGACGAGGACATTCCACTGAATGAAGGTGTGTTGAAATCCGTTCAGCTCCGGCTGCCAAAGTGTTTCCTGAATCCGACCGCCGGGCCAACAGCTTGCCAGACGCCCGCGGTCGTGGGCGGTAATGTCGAAACGTCGCAGCGAATTGTCGACGTCTTGCTGGGCGCGTTTGGCAAAGCGGCTGCCAGCCAGGGGACGATGAACAACTGGCTGATCGGAGATGCCAGCTTCGGTTATTACGAGACCATCGGCGGCGGCAGCGGGGCAACACCTCAGGGCCAGGGAGCGGATGCGGTGCATTGTCATATGTCGAATACACGCCTGACCGACCCGGAGGTGATGGAAACACGTTATCCAGTCATCGTGCGAGAATGCGCCATCCGATCTGGCAGCGGCGGTGCAGGAGAATTTTGCGGTGGTAACGGGATGATCCGCGAGTTGGAATTCTCCGGACCTTTGACCGTGTCAATTCTGAGCAGCCGTCGCACGACAGCGCCGTTCGGACTGGCGGGTGGAGCAGCATGGACAGCCCGGTGCCAACTGGCTGATCCGATCCGACGGATCCCGCCAACCACTGGCCGGACAATGTGAACTGCAAGTGGAGCCGGGCGATCGATTGCGGATTCTGACGCCCGGAGGTGGTGGGTATGGAAGCCTTCGCGGGCTGCGACGCTAATCCGGAAATGAAATTCCGGCGCTTGTGCATTGCGGGCGGAGAACGTGACAACCAGTTTCCGTGAACGCCGTCACAAGCGCTTCCCACATCGCTTCGCTCTGATACCTGCCGACAATCGCACCACCGCTACCGCAATATTTGGCGCTGGCACCGCAGGCCCGGGCCGTCGTCACCAGGCGAACGTGTTCGGGGTGCAGCTGGCAAATCGAACGCCGTAGATCGAAGTTGCGGTTGATCAGTCGATCGAGCTGGGTTGAATCGCCGGTCTCGATGGCCTGTTTGCCAATTTCCGCCAAGGATGCGATCTCCTGCAGAGTATCAATCACCTTGTCGTCACCGGATTGATACTTCGTCTTCAATTGATCATGCAACACTTCAGTTGGCTGGGCCAGTTCCGCAGCGTAGGCAATGTACAGGTTGGAAAGCCGGTCTGTTGACAGACGCTGATACTGGCCAACTTCGATTCCGTCTTCCTGCCGCATGACGTCCTTGCCAAAATCCATGTATACAAGTCCGCGGTAGGATTGGATGACCCGATCCTGCAGTCCTGCCGTAATCCCGATTTCGTGTTCCGCCCGCCAGGCGAGCGTCGCCATCAGATGGGGTGGAATCTGAACGTCATGCCAACGACACAGTGCCTGGAGCGTCGCCACGACGATCGCGCTGGAGCCAGCCAGGCCAACCTGCCGAGGAATATTGCTGCGATAAGTGAGCCGGAATGGACGATCAAGTCTCCAGTTTTGGCTTTTCCCGAATCTGGCAAACTGCATGATGGCGGCTTTGATCAGACGCAGGCCACCATGATAGCCGCAGCGATCGGTATGTCTGACGAAATCATCCAGGCAAGCGAATTCGATACCATCCTCCGGGCCAGGGACCACTAGGATTTGCGGGGACGGTGAAATCCTGACCGTCGCTCCGAAATCGGCAAAAGTGAACGAGATGGTCTTGCCGTGATAACCGTCGGAAGGATTACCCAGTAATCCGGCCCGCGCAAAGGCGGTGGCTTCAATCGTACTCAACGGATCGGATCGGCTTGATGGATAGAAATCGCCCGTTCCACGCTGGGAAGCAATTCCGGGTCGGCCAGAGCAAACTGTACAAATGCCTGGACATAGGCATCCAGATCGCCCACATCGAAACGCGACTCGCCTTCCGGCAAGCATACGCCATAGGCCCGACATCCCTTGTGAATCAATCCGGAGATGGAATCGGTTAACTGAATCTCATTGCCACGTCCCCTTTTCAGCTTGCCCAATTCTTCGAAGATTTCGGTTGGTAACAGGTATCGGCCGCAGATGGCCAAATTGCTCGGGGCTTCATCGGTCGTGGGCTTTTCGATCAGATCCTCGATTTCAAAGATCTCCCCCGGTCCGCGAGGATTGGCAATCCCGTATCGACTGACCTGGGACCGTGGCACTTCTTCAAATCCGACGACGGCGTCCGCGCCATGGCGTTGCAAGGTTTGGAGCATCCGGGCAATCAGATCGGAACCGTCCTGGTGCGGCGACCCGATCACGCAGTCGCCCAAAGCGACGACGAAATGACTGCGATCACTGATCTCGTTGCGAGCGCACCAGATGGCATGCCCCAAGCCCAGTTGCTGGTCCTGAATCACAAACTGAAACTGCATGCCGGGAAAGCAGAGATCGTCAGTCTTCAGCGGTTTGTCGATCCCAGATTCTGGTTGTCGATCGCCGGAAAGCGAATCGGTGAGTGCCGATTTGGCTGGAGACACGACAAAGACAATCCGTGAGACGCCCGCATACCGAAGCTCTTCGATCACTCTCACGATGGCCGGTTTCCGACCGAGTGGCAGGAATTCCTTGGCAACCAGCCTGGTAATGGGCAATAGTCGCGTACCGTAGCCGGCGACGGGCACAACGGCGGTGTCGCAGCCCGTCATCGGCGGTAACGATTCCATGGGCTATTGGCTTACCTCTTGCCCGGAGTCATCGCTGGGAGACCCTTCCGAAGCTCGCTCGACCTCCTTGAGAAATTCGTCGCGCATGATCTCGCGAATTTCCAGATAGCGGTCGGTGATTTCATTGACTTGGTCCTGGGAGATTTCTCCATATCCCTGAACAAAGACCTGAGTCTGGTAACCTTCGCTCTGGAACAACCGTTTTCTGACTCGCTCTGCCAAACGGTTCTGGGCTCCAGACAGCAGGTAGTTCATGAAGCCCCATTTCTTGGGAGGATCGAAAGCCCGGCCTTCGCCGTCGAACAGACTAAACAGTAGAATACCCGTTTCACCAGTCGGCTTGGATAGTCTCGCTTCGATGTAAGGCCAGAGCTCCTCTTCATTCTTGCGATCAGGTTGCTTTTTCCATTCCCGTTCCTCCAGCACCCAACCCTGATTACGGTAACACCTGGTCAATTCGTGCCAACCCGGAAACGTCTGGTCGAAGGAGGCCGATGCAAAGAACCGGCTTGGCGACTGAAAGATCCAGGAATCCGACTGTTGGCCAAGGTCGCTGGCTCGCGTTCGTTCATCTGATACGTAGTCGACCTGATTCCAGTCCTTGACGACCTCCGGCATGCCGTCCTTGCCCAAGGGGTAAATAACGCGGCCGCTGAAGAAATTGACGGTCGTCTTGCTGGGAGCACTGTAGGACTGCAGGATATCGTAGATGGCCAACAGGCCAGCGACGACCATCAGTCCGGCGACTGTCCAGGCGACCCCCTTGCTCAGGCTCGACAAGGGTTGCCTACGGCTACGTCGACGACTCTTCGTTTCTTCGTCGTCTACGCCGCCAGCGATGATATTGTTCCAGATCCGGGTAATGAACCGTCCCAGCGGTCCCGATGCACCCGTGCCGGGGTCAACGGGGCCAAAGAGAAACATCAGGAATTGATCGGTGCTCAACAACAACAGAATTCCCAGGGCCATTGTTGACCAGCCCAACAGGTCATGTTGAATTCCGGTCGATAGATCGATGCCAAAATTGACGTCGAATACGGGTATCAGCAGGATTCTCAGGCAGTTCATGAAGATCGACCAGATGACGGCGGCAATCAACAGCAGCACCGAGCGGAAAAGTGGTCGCCGCAGCCAGACGCAATAGGCAACGGCCACGAATACCAGCAGGAAGAAAGACTGGATGCCGCTGCAGGCCTCTTCAACTCCGTATTTCTTGTTGGGCGTTTCGATGACCGTCCCCGGCATGTAATGACCAATATTGGCCAAGTCCAGCAGGCGGCTGGTCAAGTGAGCACTGGTCGTTTGCAGCCAGGTAATCAGCGTGATGTCGTAGTTAAACGGCAAAGCCAGTGATGCGAACAACGGAAGTGTGGTCACCCACAGGCTCTTTCCTGTTTCGCGATCGACGGTTCGCGCCATCAAACTGGCAAGCAGCGAGTAGACACTCAATGCGGCGAACCAGGGTTCGACGAAGACCACGCCCAACAAACCGGCCACCAAACCCACGCCGGCGAGCAGATTGCTCCAGATGCTCTCCATGAACATCTGGCGACCATCCTTCGGCCAGCGGGCCCAAATCAATCCGGCGGTGGCCAGAATGGCAAACGCGAACCAGCTGGAATAATGCGGTCGATTCATCAGCCAGCGATAATACAGAATCAACAGAGGTAATTGAGCAACGATCGCGATCACGTAGGGCAGCACCGTTCGCATCAACTGCCCGGAATCGACCGTTGCGTGAGAATCCGTTGCCGCTGCTTGAACCGCGTCTGTGGTGGGATTTGACGTAGCCATATTCAAAATTCCGCATTATTTCCAAGGAAAATCGACTGTTATTATAACTGAATTTTCAATAATTGAATCGCAAATCATAACTCCAGACGTATTTCAGAATCGGAAACCGGCTGCGGAAACGTTACGGTCCTCCTGATCGGAATTCTCGTCAGGATCGAAGGTTACGACGTCAATCCAGAGGAATCTGCGCTGACCAGGGCTGGTTCGCGAAATACCAGTCGACACACCGTTTCAGACCGGTATCCAGTCCGACCGTTGGCCGCCAATCCAACAGCCGGGCGGCTTTGTCGATGTTGGCCCAGGTGCTGATCATGTCGGCCTGGCTGAACGGGTGGTATTCGACTCGCGCCGTTTTGCCCATGATCTGTTCCAGTTTCTCAATCAAACCATTGATGGAATAGGGATTGTTGCCGCCGCCAAGGTTAATGACCTCAAATCCGAGGGGTTTCATGGCCTTGATCGTGCCTGCCGCGATGTCTTCAACGAAAGTAAAATCTCGGGACTGTTCACCATCGCCATAGATATGGATGGGGAGGTCGCGATCCATCCAGCTGATAAAACGAAAATAACTCATGTCCGGTCGACCCGCTGGCCCATAAACGGTGAAGTAACGCACGATGGAAACGTCGATGTCAAACAGATGGTGGTATGCATAGGCCATGGCTTCCGCCGCTTTCTTGGTCGCCGCGTAAGGTGATATCGGTTCGTTGACCGGCAACGATTCGACAAACGGCATCTGCTGGCCGGCATAAAGGGAGGATGTCGAGGCTAATACGTATTTCTTGACGTTGTGTTGCCGCATCGCCTCCAGCAGATGCAGATTCCCCAACGCATTGGTGGTCATGTAGACGACCGGATTTTCCAGGCTGTAGCGGACACCCGCCCGCGCCGCGAGGTTCAAGACGCAATCAAACGAATTCTTCTGGAACAGTTCGGTCACAGCGGAGGCATCTTCGATATCCACCTCCGCAAATTGGAAGTTGGCGTGGCTCGTTAACTGTCCGAGCCGCCACTTTTTCAGCTCTGGATCGTAGTAGTCATTCAGGTTGTCAATGCCGACGATGCCAGCACCGGTTTCCAGCAGCTGACGGCAAACGACCGATCCAATAAATCCGGCAGCACCAGTGATCAATAGTCGGGACATGGCAATCGCTTTGGACTTCTAAGAAGAATGGGCACTAAGACCAAGGGGCAACAACTTGCAAGCCGGATTCAACTTGCCGGCGGCCGACGGTCAACTACCGGCTGTTGCTTGCCGGTTTCTCGATACCAGCGGACCATTTCCTGCAAACCGTCTCGCAATGGAATCATGTCACACGAGATCTTGCGGTGAATGCGGTCCGATTCGAATCGGGTATTCGCCTTGGCCAGTTTCATGATTCGTGCCGAAGAAATCGGGAGGTTTCGGCCGGTAGCGGAGATCACGGCATCAAAGGGCAAAGCCATCAGGCGGGCCATTGAATAGGGAAGCGAAAACGCAGGAGCATTGCGTCCCAGCCCGTGATAAATTTCCTTCACGATTTCCCAGCTTTCCAAATCCGGCTTATCCACGAAGTTCAGTACTTCGAATTCGGGCCCATCGCTTTGCTGCCAACACTCGATGGTCGCATTCAGGATGTTGTCAATATAGGCGAGGCTCTTCACGTTTTCCATTTTGCCAACCCGCAGAAATCGGCCTCGGTCAATCTGCTGGATCAATGTGAACATGTTGGCGAAATTGTTGGGGCCAAAAATAACGGTCGGTCGAATCACCAGGCATCGGTTCGGTGTTGATTTTTCGGTCCAACGGCGACAGACGTCTTCAGCGAGCAATTTCGTCTTGCCGTACGCCGATTCGGGTTGGGGTGTCGTGGATTCATCGATGGGTGGCTGTTGCGACCCATAGACCGCCACCGTCGAATAAAAGCAGATGGTTTCGATGCCGTGTTCGTCGGCTACGCTGCAAACATTGCGTGTTCCCTCGACATTCACGGTCTGAAACGTTTCGTCCGATATACCGAAATCGTGATGTGCGGCGGCCAGATGAAGGATCGCATCACAATCCTGCGAGGCACGCAGCATGCTTTCGCGGTCCCTTACATCCCCCTGCATGAATCGGGCACCGACATCTTCGGTAAACGGATGTAAATCATACGCGACGCAAGCATGGCCCGATTCTGCAAGAAGCCTGCAGGCACGGGAACCGACAAAGCCCGTTCCGCCCGTGATGAATATGTTCATGTCTTAATTAGATGCCCAGGCGAAAGTGAGTTCTCGTTAGTTCAAGTACTGATAATTCAGGAAGGGCCAAAATCGTCAATTCGTTTGAATAGAGACGATTGCGGTTGGGATTCGGTGGCGACCAGAAATTCGATTCAAAAATCCGAGGCATCGCGCTACCAACGAAAGCTGGAGTCGCAGGAATTGCCAAGTCAGTGGCATTGACCCCGATCAAAGATCTGCCATTCGTTTTGAAGCATCCGTCATGAACCGGAAAGTAACTGGATGAAGGGTCCCACATCCAGCAAATTGACCTGACAGTCTTCATTGATATCGGCTTCCAACTGAAACCCCTCGTTGTTCAAGAGCTCAATGAATCCGCTAACATCAAGCAGGTTTACCGCGCCATCACCGTTGACATCGCCCAAAATGACCGGCTCAACAACATTGGCGAAAACAAATTCTGCGTCGTAAAACTCCAACTGTTCAGTCAATCGCTGCTGCAGCTGAATCCGGATTTCTCGGAATTCGCATAGACCTGCCAGATTATCCAGCTCATATGGATCGTCATTGAGGTTGTAAAGCATTGGTTCGATTCCGTTCACGATGTCTGCATAATCCTGCTTCGTAACGTCGTCGCCGATATCAAGATTGACATCCGTATACTTCCACCCGTCGTCGGTTACGATCGACGCCCAAACCAGACCTTCATTATCCAAATCGTCATCGTTGTCTTCTGTGTCACTGTGATAATACAGCATTACCGCATCATCTCGCCGCTGCACGTCAGCTGTGCCATTAGTACCCATCCATTCGGATGCAAGCGAGCGGCCGTAATAGCTGGTCCCTTTCGCGGCCTTGGGGATTTTGCCTCCCATCAATTCGACAATTGTCAGCATCAGGTCTGCCTGTGAAACCAGTTGATTCGAATCGACCGGCCCCTGACCCTTTAGGTTGCTTCCGTAGCGAACAATCAACGGGATGCGACACGTTTCTTCAAACGGAGTCTTTTTAACGACACGTCGGCCATGCTCGCCAAAGTGCAATCCATTGTCACTCGTGAAAATGATGACGGTGTTTTCCAGAATTCCATCTGCCGACAGCTGGTCGTATAGATGGCCGATTCCTTCATCGAGTGCGAGCATCATTTCACATTGATTGTTATAGCTCTTGGTAAGCGATATCGCTTGTTGCGGGCTGACGCCATAGAAGTTTGGCGGAATCGGCATCTCCATGCCATCATAGGTGCCATTGTGGCGTTTGGCCGGAGTAAAAGGGGAATGCGGCGCGTATGGTGAAACAAATGCGAACAGCGAGCTGGTGATGTTGGCGTTTGTCCATCTTGCCGATTCGTAGAATTCAATGTCGGTAGCATAGGACGTCGGCGAACCAGCGATGGCAGCCGCCTCTTCCGCCAGAGTCTGCGTTCCGTCTATATTGAAAATTCTTCCCGTATAGGCATTTTGGCCAAATGGTCCGTCAGTGCCGTTATGCACAAACCAGCGATCGTACTCCGGTCGAGGCTGACCGTGTGGAGAATGAAACCACTTGCCAATCATCGCCGTCGTGGTGCCGGAGTCATGAATTGTTCGCGGCAGGAAATTGCCCTCGGGATAAAACGAATCAGGCTGTTGGTGAATGGAATGATTGATGATTCCATGTTGCGAAGACAGAAGACCTGTATTAATTGAAGCCCGGTTCGGTCCGCACAACGGCGTTACAACATAAGCTCGATTGAACAACGTGCCTTCATGGGCAAGGCGATCAATGTTGGGTGTTTCCAGGTAGGGATGATTCGCGATGGACATGAAATCAAATCGCATGTCATCCGTAAGAATCAACACAACATTCATATTGTCCTTAATCTGTCCCGGGCAATTCACCGCGAGTAGCAAAACGACAGCAAGACAATTGAAGATCCTTCGAGCTGCTGAGTTTCCCATGACATCCCCCAAACGCTACTTGGCTATTTGGCCCAATCGTCCCAACTTGTAAAGTCTGCCGTTTTAGCTTAGCGGAATCGACATTCAAAAACATGGATTTCCTTGACCTTTTTCGTGTTTTTTCTGCCCGCCGATTTATTATTTCTGTCGACGGCTTGGGTAGAAGGAAAGATGGTGCCATTGGAATCAACATGTGAAATGACCAACGCACGGCGTCAGGCAATACCCATCTCGTCCAGCATGCGGCGGTTGACTTTTTGCACATCGTAGCGGTCCTGGGCAATTTCGCGACTCTTTTTGCCCATCACTTCGACCATCTCACGATTTGTGACAAAGTAATCCATGGCCTCGAACAGGGAATCAATATTCCTGGGTTCAATCAGGAACCCATTCTGGCCTTCGACAACCGTTTCCTTGCATCCACGCGATGTCGTCGTGATGATAGGCCGCCCGGTTGCCATCGATTCGAGTATGGTCTTCGGGGTTCCTTCCATGTAAAACGAGGGTAACGTGAAAACACTCATCCGTTTCAGATATGGCCGAACGTCTTCTGTGACGCCAAGGTATTCAATGATTCCTTCGTCATGCCACTGACTCATCTGCGCCGGCGACATGGCGGTCGGATTCTTGTCAAATGGTCCGAGAATTTGAACACGTACCTGATCGCCCCATTTTTCCCGCAATCGTCTGGCGGCTTCATGGTATTCCGGGATCCCCTTGTCTCGCAGAATCCGCGAAATCAGAAGAAAGACTACCGGGCCTTCGGTATCGGGAGGCGAATATGGAAATCTTTCCAGTGAGACGCCGGATCCGTTCACCACAACCACATTCGTTGCTGGACCAAATACATTTCGGTCAGCCAACGTTTTTCGATCGTCCGGGTTTTGTACAAAGATGGTGTCTACCGCATTCAAGTTGGATTTGAGCAACCGGACCGTAATGAACTCGGTCATTCGACGTTTCAGTTTCTTTTCGTCAGAGAAGACATAACCCAGGCCGGCAAACAGGCAGTGACAACGGATGCCCAGGCGTTTGCAGGCTCGCGCCGAGGCCAGGATGGGCAGCATGTGGAAGGCAAAGACCTCGTCGGGTCGATGTTTTTCCAGGCAGGATGCAATCTGCTGGAAGTAGGCCATGTTGGCCAGTGGGTTCAGAGATTGTTTGTCACTTTCGACGACTTCGCAGTCAAACCCCATCTCTTTCATCGCATCAAAATGCGCAGGTTCTGACTGGGGACAGACAAACAATGGCCGACGGTCACTGCAGGCGGCAAAGGCCTTCATCAACTCCGGCCGTCGATTCAGCGCTGCCGTGATGTCACCGCAAACTACCGCTATTCTTTCGGCCATCTGAAATCACACAAGGGTGTTGCTTGCTGACAGACAATGCGAAAAGGCGGGGCCCCGGTTGAACCAGTCGGCCTTGGCCGGAAGGCAATCTGAACTCGCCACATTAAAGTCTTTCCGTGACCGGACTCTTGCGAACCGGTTTTTCCAATTGATCCCAACTGGACAGATCCTTGCCCAAGGCTGATTCCAGTTGTCGGTTATACGGCGAATAGAAGTCGTGCAGTGATTTCATGGCAGGAGAATCGCGATCCACGATTTGCTTCTTGGCTGTTTTCTGGAACTTGTAATACGTCCCTTTCAATGCCGATTTGGCTCTCGGGGAGAATAACGAGTTGGCGAACTTCTTGACCACTCGATTCAGGCCGGGATAACGGATGGAGACCGTTTCGTTCTCACGAGGCAATTTCTGCTCTTCCGCTGACAGATCATCCAATCCAAAAAATTCGGCGAGCTGCCGCAACTGCCGATCCTGATCCCGGATCAATTCTTCGAAAATTAACACCTTGATATTGCTTTCGGGAATCCTTTGTCGCCAGTTCTCGTAATGGTCTACGTATTGACCTTGGCCCAGACTCGACGCCAAAGCGTAGAATTCCCGTTCTTCGTAGAAACGGTCTCGAAAATTCTGCACGCCGCCATCAAGCAGCGCATCCACAAATTCCTGAAATTCGACGGGCTCTTTGAGCGCACATCGGGTTAAACAGATGTATTCGAAATAGGACAACAGGCGCCTGGCAGGATTGCGGAAAATTACGCAGACCTTCGTGTCGGAGCCGGCAAATTGTTCCAAAGCTGTTTGCTGATAGTAATAGTGAGTCGTCGAATCGAGCGTCTTGCCCTGAATTGTTCTGGGGAAGAAATTCCGATAGGCATCCGGGCCATCTCGATGAAAGTTGGCCACGGGATTGAGCAGGGGATTTCCCTGATCCATGAAGAAAAAGGTTTCCTTGGGCGTGGAGGGACACACGCTATTTAGACCGGACAACCAGGCATGCAGCGAACTGGTGCCGCATTTGGGTGCACCAATGATTGAAATGTCGGGCAGCGTATTCATGGACTCCGCGTCCCGATAGTTGGATTTCGCGTCAGTCGCCAGGAAGCTGTCCACCGCCACGCGTTCTCCGTTGTTTGCCGAGCGATGATCACAGTCGCTGATTCGCGGACTCGTTCCAATTCCAATTGCATTCAAATTTACACAGTGCCCAACAGGACTGTGAAGTTTATGTAACAATCCGGGCTGCAGCCTAACGGTTTTATGGAGGAAGGCCAAGCCAAACATGGAGGAAGGCCAAGCCAAACGAAGCTTTATTCCTAGTGTACTATGCGAAAAGCGGGAAAAGATCGGGACGCAGCCAGCGGCTTGAAAGAAATTCGCCAAACGGGGTCCCGTCTGGGAATCGCAGGGTTTTGAACGATATTTCCGGTTCCTGTCGAGGCCGCGAATGGCAATCCAGGGCGTTGGTGGCCCGCCAGGGACCAGGAGATCCAGCTAAGCTGTTTCTATCAGCTGATCGAAAAGATCCATGTAGGTAGCACACCAGCGATCCGAAGTATGGTTGTTCATGACGTAACGATGCGCGTTTTCGGCCAATTGCTCCAGGATCTGCCTGTCACCGACCAGCTGTTCAATCGACTTGGTCAATGCTGCATCGTCATCGCAATCCACCAGCATGCCGGTTTCATTGTTCCGGATGACGTCGGGTACGCCACCACAGCGGCTGGAAACGACAGGAACGCCGGCATGAATGGACTCGAGTACGGAATACGGCACGCCTTCCACATACGAACTGAGCACAAACAGATCGCTGTTCACCAGTAATCTTGTGGCGTCGCTGCGCCAGCCGAGAAACTCAAAATGTTCTTCAGCTCCGGCTTTGGAAATCAGCTGTTTCAGCTCTTCCAGATAATCCGGTTCACTATAGTTACCCACAAATGTGACGTGTATTTCGGGGTGACGGTTCAGCAGCGGCAGGATACTGCGAATGATCATGGCCTGGTTCTTGCGTTGGCAGACCGAGGCAATATTGATGATCCGAAACTGCTGTTCGTTTCGTTGAACCTGGCTGCGCTCCTGCAGGATTTCCTGAACCCGATCGTCGGGGATCCCGGATTTGACAACCCCCAGTTTCGCTCGGTTTTTGAGAATCTGTTTTTCCGTGAAGATCGAGTCCGCCACGCAGCTGGATTCCGTGATCACCCGGGTCGCCAATCGGAACCCGGTGTTATGTAGCAGTTGGATGAAACCCCGCGAGGTCTTTTCCATGCCGATGTCCCAAATCAGCGGAATGCCCAACCTGCGGGCGGCGACCCCGGTTAACAGGACACTCTTGATGTTTCGAACCCATAACAAATCACACTGGCCTTCTCTGAGGATCCGGTAAATCTGGTTGTTGTACTGAAGCGTCTGCCAGGCGGCGGCAACTCGGTTGAAAGTTCCACGCTTCAGAACTTCGCCGTCATTGGTTCCGATACGGTCCTTCTGGGACAGGACGATGTATTTGGCATCGATGTCACGCAGTCGATCCGTCAACTCGCTCTCCACATTCGTGATGATCGTGGGCTCAAACCGTTGGCGATCAATTTTTTGCGCGAAATTGAATACGACTCTTGGTCCACCGGTGAACGTGTCGCCAAACATGTTTACGTAGAAAAAAACGCGCTTGGGAACTGGCTGCCGTGCGATATTTGACGGATTATTCGACATGTTCCGAGGTTAGCCCGTGGCCCGTCGTCGACGGGGCTTCAAGCTGCGTTTGCCGATCTTGTACGCGGCCGAGGCGTAGTGCCGCAGCGGCAGAAACGGATTGGTCGTGATGGCCTCGCCAAGGTACTGCAGGCCCGTAACGAAACTACCCCGATCCATATGCCTCAAGCCGTGCAGGAATCGGAAATAGGATGCAATCTGCCGCGCCTTGAACGTGCCGAGCGAAGCGAAGAGTGCCGTGTGTTTGTCCAGCAGTCTGGCATTGGAACGCTGAATCACGTCCAGCGACGGCGGAGACAGATTGGGAAAGAACTCCGCCAACGGCTCTTCGATGGACACCGCTCTGGATGCGTTCAACATCCGAATGAAGAAATCGATATCCTGGTTTCGACGAAGCTCCACATCCATCAAGCCCACCTCGTCCAACAGGCTCCGGCGAAACATGAAGGTGGTGGTGATGATGTGTATCCGCCCGGTCATGTACTGGAACAGCACGTCATCCGGATCAGCCCGGTCGAGTTTGGGAAGCAGGACCTTTTCGCGGTAACCGCGGCCCTTCTTCATCAGCACGCCGCCGAAGCAGATACCGGCGTCCGGTTCCGATTCCAGCAGGGCGACCTGCCGCTCCAGTTTGTCCGGTAACCACGTGTCGTCGCTGTCCAGAAACGCAATGTACTCGCCCGTCGCTGCCCGCATGCCTGAATTCCTGGCCGCCGCAGCAAACTGGTTAGTCGCGTGGCGAATCACCCGCAGCTCGGGAAATGGAAGCTGGTTGAGCGTTTCTACCGTGTCGTCCGTTGAGGCATCGTCGACGACAAAGATCTCGATGGGCCGATAGGTCTGCCTGGTCACGCTGCCCACCGCCCGCCCGATGACTTCGGCACGGTTGTAGGTGGGGATGACCACGGAGACGAGAGGTGGGGAAGTCGAATGCGGGATGGGACAGTCTGCTAACGCCACGTCGGAAAAACTAGCGTCCTTTCAAGCTGGCCAGATTAGTGACCAGCAGGAAGGCAACGGTGGGTACCATGGAGAAGATCCAGACACGGAAACTGATCTGGTCCGGCCCCAACCTGAAGACGGTCAACAGATAGACGACAACGAAGCCGATCGCTCCCGCGTTCACCGCAAAGGTGTTTCCGATCACCCGCAAAATCATACCGTAGATTCCGAAGGCAACGACAATCCCCATGATGTGCAGGCTCCAATAGGCTTCCCCCAAGGGGCCCGGCGGGATGCCTCCCAATCCAAACCGGTTATAGAACGTCTCCGCGCAGACGATTCCGATGCCATCGGGTTTGTCGGGCCAGATGGAACGGGGGACAATTCGGTACGCGTTTTCCAGGTAGCTTTGAAAGTAATTGAAGGGGATACGCCCGGGGACATTGACCACGATCGGATAGATGGCCGCGCTGGTCCCGGCACGGTCGGACAATTCATTCAGCGAAAATTCTGCCAGTTCCTGAACCGAGTATCCACTCAGAAAATCCCAATTGACCTGTGTGCCTCGGCCACGATTGGCCTCCCGCCACAAGCCGCCAACGGCAACAAACAGAAACAGGGCAAATCCAACCAAGGCAATTCGAACTACCGGCAGTCTTCGCTCCTTGTACACCCAGATGGCCATCCCCAGCAGCATCGGTAGCAACACCGCGGATCGTCGACCCGCTGTCAGGTAGGCCATGGCGGCTACACATAGAACCATACCGAAAAATACCGGATCCTTGTGTCCATTCTTGCGAAAGGCGGCATAGAAAATCGGAATCACGATCGTTGATTGAATGATGGCCGCATAGGCGCCCAGCAGCCGGGTATTCCCCACGTAGTCCCGGACCAGCTGTCCACGATTCATGTTTTTCAGGTGGTATTGAATACCGCCCGACGCACTGATCAAGAGATACAACGACAGAACGCCCAGCACCAACCAGGAAATCAGAAGCGGCATGAATAATGCATTTGGCTTCTTCTTGAACTGCACCAACGGTAACGATGTCGGCCCGGCGCTGAAGTAACCCAGGTACGTTGCCACGAGCGAGATGATCGACAACAGGTTCACGTACGACACCAGGCTGGTCAGCGCACTCTCCGAATAGCCCGGCAAGGCGACATGAAACGGAATGCCATTGGCCAGCGTATCCGTCTTCCGCATCACGGTGTTCAACAGCAAGAAGGCGCTGGACAGCGCCAGCGGATGAAGAAAGCCGCTTTTCTTCATGAAAAAGATCGGGAAACTGGCCGTCGCGATGAAGGCCGCACTGGAAGAAACCAGTAGCAGTTTGTCCATGAAGCGGCCTTCCAGCAGGCCCACGATGCAGAAAAAAAGCACGTACGCCGCCACGCTGATCAACAGAAAGGTCCGCTGTGACTGGGGAATGTCCACAAACGGATTTTGTTCGGATTCCCGACGTAATAACGACGGGTTGGCAGCAATATTTGGGCTGTCGTATGAGGTCGTTGTCAAGAATTTGGCTCGCTTTTACCGTTGCCCGAGGGACTTAGCCGCCGGATTCGAAATCTGGTTGCCATGATAATTTGCATTACTGGACGTGATCGAGACTGCCCGGGTGCCTGAAGACCTGTTAATTCTGACTTCGATTGGGATCTTGATGAGATAGCTTGTTGATTCGATGAGCAGCTCTATCCGACGAAATTCTCAGCATGCTACCTGGTCAAAAAGCAACGGTTACTGAAGCGTTATCGAGTCCAATTCACGGTAAGCCGCTCTACCGCGTTAGCCTTTGGCGGCATCGTTTGAGAAAGCTCGATCTTACCCAACGATAGAGTAGTAAACGTTTTTTTATGTTCAAACAAAGTCATTTGTCAAGTTCAGGCAGCGAGTTTAGCTTGGAGGGCGTGCCTGCTGTCGTTGACCGTTGATCGTCATCATGATCAGTAAAACCGATCATAACCCCTGTCTTTCCTGCCTTTACTGGCCTGGCATGTCCGAAGGTGAGTTCTTTCGGCTGCGGATTAATTCACGTACGGCCTGACACTGGTAAACGAAGAACCGAGGTCCAAAATGCCGGATGGAGTAGACCAGATTCTTGAGAGCTGACTCCATGGCCTGCAGTGGCTTCAAGGATCGCAGTTGCCGCACCGCCAAACTGGTTGCGAGTGCGCATATTCGTTTCGCGACGACCGGCTGATACTCTCTCTGCAGCTCTGGCAGTAACTTTCGTAGCGTATTGAGGTTGTTCTTCATACGGAATTCCTGGTCCTTGCCGCTCCAGATCCCTCCTGCGTGCAATCGATAGCCACTGGGTTGAACATCCACGTAGCCAGCTTTTCCGAATTGCGCTCCGAAGCGATTCAGGTAGGAATCGCCATTGAGTGCCAGAAAGTACGAATCGGGCAACAGGGCGATAAGGTCCCGGCGAAAACAGACGCTTGCCGTCGGCAATCGCGCACCAGAGAGTATCTGTTCCTGCGAGTAATCGCTGTGGAAGCCTTCTCCCAGGACCGGTGAACCGATGGGACGATCTTCAGCATCCACGGGGATGGCGTTGTGAAACGAAAACATGAATTCCTGGTGGTTGTCCAGAAACTCAACCTGTTTCTGCAGTTTTTGCCGGTCCACCCAAAAGTCGTCACCTTCGCAAATGGCAATGTAGCGTCCCTGGCTGCTGGTAAAGTTGTGATACAGGTTGAAACGTCCGGTGACCGTCCCGTTGATCGTGATCTGGTTGGATCGGTCGTGAAGAAAAAGTCGGATCAGGTGTGGGTACTTCCTGGCGTACTCCATGCAAACGTCGCGCGTGCCATCCCGGGATCGGTCCTCGCCAACCAGAACCTCAAATTCAAAATTCGTTTCCTGGCTGACGATCGAATCCAGACACGTCGCGATAAATCTCGCGTGTTGATAGGTTTGTACACAGACGGACACAACCGGCTTCACTGGAAGTTGCTGTCGGTCGAAGTTGATTTCCACCCAACCGTCGGCTGATGCGGAGACGAATTCGCTGATCCGGTTCAAGTCATTCTGTGCGTGCATTGGATTCAAATAGATCGTGGTGGAGCAATCGCTGGACGAGTTGTGCAGATGTTGCAACTTCGAAAACGCGGTTCGACAGGATTAATTCGTGAATCAGCGGCAGCGTTTTGTCTGGTTCTGGTACAAGAATCGGTGCAATGGTGCCAGGCGAGGAATCTGTTGAGCCAAGATACCCGCCTCGTCACGCACGTAGTTGCGCACAAAATAGAAGCCAATCAAACCAGCGCACACGCCCACCGTCACCGAAAACAGCAGCCGCACCGCAACAGGGGTCAGCTGCAGATGAGAGGCTGCGAACGAGCCACCAAAAACCAACGCTGCCAAAAGACAGGGATAGACGAATCGACTGAACTGTTGCCAAAAACTGATGTGTAGCAATTTCCGGGTGTAATAGGCGTTAATCCATAACGAAATCACTGAGGACAGGATTTGGCCGAGGATAATCGCGATGATTCCAAACCGAAACGTCGCCAACAGGACGATAAACCGAATCAAATTCTTGACCAAGTTCAGATTCAGGACCAGCTGGGAATGTCCCAATGCCATGGCAACACTGACGTTGATGGCGTGAATCGGATACAACGCACCAACGATGCAAAGCAATTGCAGGTAGGAAACCGATGGCAGCCACTTCGCACCGATCAGAAACTCAATCAACGGCTCAGCGGCTCCCGCCAATATACTCATGGCCGGGAAAAAAAAAGCGCCAGCAAACTGATCGCGTACAGGAATCCACGTTTCATTCGTTCGGGTTCATGCTGGACTCGTGCGAACAGTGGAAATGTGACGCGGGCCGTGATCGCATTCAGATTTTCGCTTCCAAATTTCTTGAATGAATCCGCTCGTTGGTAAAACCCAACGTCGACTGGTACAAAAAACTTTCCGATGAACAACACATAAAGATTATTGAATATTTGTTGCAGCACTCCGGCCAATGCCAACCGGGATCCATAGGGAACTAATGATTTGAAACTGGACCAGGAGAAACTCAGACCTGGATGCCAAGGAGATACAATCCAGTAGATCAGTGATTTTAAAGCGTTTTGTAACAACAGTAATGTCACCAGGGCCCACACACCCCAGCCATTGACGGCCATTATTACCGCTGCCATTCCCGAAAGCAAAGTGGCTGGTATGTTGACCGCCAGCATCCTTCTGAAATCGAGTGCTTTGATCATCTGGGCTTGTTGAACTATGCCCACCGAACTCAGGACCACAACAAAAGAGATGGCCTGGACGATCGGAGTCAATTCCGGCTCGCGGTAGAACGTGGCAATGACGGGCGCGGCAGACCACAAAATGATCGAGAAAAACGCTCCCAAAACCAGGTTGCAATAGAAGGCCGTATCCAGATCGGAACGGGTCAGTTCGTCGCGTTGAATGATCGCTTGACTGAATCCGGCATCGGTGATTCCCCTGCTGATGGCGACGAAGACGACCACCATCGCGATCAAGCCAAATTGCTGGGGTAGCAGAATTCGGGCCAGGACGAGCTGGACAACGAATTGGACCGCGTGCTGGCTGAAGCGCTCTGCCGCACTCCAGCTCATGCCCTTGATGGCGCTGCTCTTGAGATTCGGTGTTTGGTCCGCCACGTCCCGCTACCCCCCGGCTACTTTCCGTGCCGGCTTAGGCCAGGGCAAGAAGCCTGCCTCAATGAACGGCGTCCATGATCGGGCCGTTGGGTCCGGCGATTGCTTGTCGCCACCATTTATCCCGGGCAATCGTTGACTCTTGAGTAGAAACACGGCTGGCCGCGTGACGGGAAAGGAAAACCACTCTCCATACCCACGTACCAAAGAAACTCTGTCCAGTTCTGGTTTTCTCCGAAGTGAAATCACGTTCGGGCTAGGGCTGGTGCTTGCTGAGTAGAAGCGAGCAAACGCGTTCCACATCGGCAATCGCGATGGGGCCAGCTGGAAGGCATAGGACGCGACGGCACAATTCCTCCGTATGGGGCAAGTCGAGCGTCTCCGGTCTGGTCAAAGAGCGATAAGGCTCCATGCGGTGGCATCCAGGATAAAAGTACCTTCTAGCGCGTACATTATTTTCCATTAGATATTCGTAAACCTGTTCGCGACTGCAACCAAAAGACTGCTCGTCAATTTCGACAACGATGTACTGCCAGTTTATCTTCTCTAAATGGTCGTAGGAATAAAACCTCAGTCCGGGGACATCGCATAGAAGCTTTTGATACGCCGAGTAATTTCGCCGGTTGTTTTCCAGAATCTCGTCAAGTCGGGCGAAGACCGACAGCCCCATGGCAGCGCAGATTTCCGCCATTTTCGCGTTGGTTCCCAAGTGGACGACCTGATCAATTCCGGCAAAGCCGAAATTCTTCATCAATCGCAACTTCTCAGCCAGGTGATCGTCGTTGGTGGCGATGGCGCCACCTTCAAACGTGTTGAAGAACTTGGTGGCGTGGAAACTGAAGACTTCGCACTGGCCAAAATTTCCAATCATGCGGCCCTGATGTCCGCAGCCGAAGGCGTGGGCCGCGTCATACATCAGTTTCAAGTTGTGGTTCCGCGCGATTCGCTCAAGTTCATCCGTTTGGCACGGATGCCCCCAGATATGAACCCCGACAATCGCTGACGTCTTCTCGTTGATCAGCTTTTCCACGCTGGCCGGACAGATGGTATGACGGTGGGGGTCCACGTCCGCGAACACAGGGGTCGTGCCTTCCCAGTGGACGGCATGAGGCGTGGCCACGAACGTGTACGACGGAACAATCACTTCTCCGCTTAACTCAAGCGCCTGGCAAGCCAGTTGCAGTCCCACGGTAGCGTTACAAACCGGGATGCAATGCTTCACGTCCAGGTAATCACACAGTCGAGCCTCAAACTCCTGTTCTACCTGGCCGCCATTGGAGAACCACTGCCGTTCAAATATTCCTGCGACCAGCTTGTCAAATACTTGTCGGTCACCCACGTTGGGGCGTCCAACATGCAGTGTGGTTTGATTCGCTACTTCAGTCGGTGGGTTGTTCATGGTCTCCAATCAAGCGCGTCGTTGGTATATTGGAAAGTCGTGTATCATGGATTCGAGACAGGTCTGCCCTGCTGCCGGCGATGCATCAGGCACAGGGCAAACCGAAAAGCTGTACCGCAATCACGGGAATCCGCACGTTCCGTTCATAATCGTTGGCCGATTTTCTCGAATTCACTGCTGGTTTGCGCCATCAAATCGGCATTGACTTCTTCGATCCGCTCCCTGATCACATCGTAGTGTTTCTCGAGCGAACGGATGGCCGTCGCAATCGACTCGCGAAACGCGGCGTCCATCAACACATTGAATTCCTGAAGTCCGAGTTCCTGCATCATGCCAGTTATTTTTGCATGTCGGCTAAAGGTGATCACAGGGGTTCCAAAACCGAGCGGTACGATCTGACCGTGCCCTCTCATCGCCAACACAAATCGTGCGTCGCGGTAATACCGCATCACACTTTCGCATTGATCAAAAGCGAAGTCAGAAAAATCAAGCACGCGGCAACCATCCAGTCCCTCCGCTACAGCCCGCGAGATGGGGATGTCGTCAAGAACGTGAGGAATGACAATGACTTCGTACCGCTTCGTCAATGAAGCGACGATCTCGCGGAGTTGTTCTATAATCTCCAGTTTGGCAGAGGGGCTGCCGTACCTCATGTCAGATTTGTCATCGGCCAGTTGGATGACAACGAATTCGTGATTCAGTTTCGGTCCCCAATTTCGATTCAAGGGGACGTGGAATCCCGGGTCGGGAATCACGTCGGCTAATATCCCGGTTGCTTTCTTGAGTCGTTCATGACTGCCGTCATTGCGCACCGAGAAGTAGGCCGCGTGTTTGGCGGTGATGTGCAGATGTTGGATGCCACGCTCTGGAATTCCCTCTTCGTCTTCAAAGTAATTGTAGCCTGCGCCATAGACGATGAACGGAATCCGCAATTCAGATATCAACGACGGTTCAATCAGCCAGAACCACCCCTGGGGCCAGTGTGCTCCATGAATGATGCCGCCTCCGCCAATCACCAGCAGATCGTAGCGCTTGTTGACCACTTCCCGAATGTAGTATTCATTGAACTCGCGGCCTTGCAGATTGGTTTGGCCGATCAGGTCCACGTCCAGGAAATTCCGAAGCGCGTTTCTTGACACCGAACCCAAGAGCGTAGTCGCCGAGGTTGTAATTCAGGCAATAGCTGTGCAGTATCCGCATGGATTAATCCAGAAGGGTTTCAACCGATTCAGGGCCTATTGAGGGAATGCCGATACGGGACGCACTCAAACGCTCGCGAAATGAATCATCAACCAGGAATCCGTTCGGACAATCCATGTAGTCCGCCTTGGATTCCCCATTGTTCAGATGGATCACCCGGTCTAGCAGTCTCGCGATCCCCAGTTCCTCCAGCCGCTTGTCGAGATCGCCAGCATGACGACTGATCAACACGACCGGAATTTGTTTGTTGCGGCATTGAAAAACGAGTTTCATCAGCTCCGGGTTGACGTGCTTCCCATCCAGCAGGAGACAGTCGTCAAAGTCAAGATACAGGGTCTCAAACTTGCACGATACTCTGACACGATTGTAGAAAGCACGATCAAACTCAATGTCGTAGTCGTTTTCCAAAGGACTGACCGGAATCCCGGCCTGGTTGAACACGGAAAGCAACGGCAGGTTGACCCCTTTGCACCGGTGCAGTCCCATCGAACCGGCGACCCGAGGGGCGATCTCCAGCAGTCCCAAATCACCGTCGGCCGTTTGTTTGAGCTGAAAGAACCAGGCGCCGTTAAACGTGACGGCCTGATTGATCTTTTCAGCAACGCGGTGAAACACATCCGCGTACTCGCTGCAGTTACGCGTATTGACGCTGATGCCTCTGGCGATGCGATTGCGAACACGTCCGCCGCTGAAAAGCAGTTTGCCGGTGAAATTCGTGAAGCAGTCGATCGTGTATTCGTGTCCCGGAAAATATTCAAGAATCATCAGGTCGGGATTTCGGTCCAGAGCCTCGTCGACTTCCTTCCGGTTTTCCGCAATCACGACGCCCCGTGAGCCGTAACCGACCTCCGGTTTCAGGAATACCGGATAATCGGCCGCCGAGAGTTCTGTCCGTTGATACACCCGGGGGCAACGGACAAGATCATGCAATCTATCGTATGTCTTCTTTTTGGATAGCGCTAGTTGGGCAGTTTCAGCACACGATCCAACTACCTGGGCTCTGATTGCCGATTCGTTCATCGCCATTATCGCCAGCACGCTGTCCATGGCCGGATAGACCATGTCAATTTGCAGTTGTTCAATGGTCGCGTTCAGCCTTTCCAGAAAGTTGGGTTCCGTAACGAATGGAAGATCACCGACATAGTTGCTGAAAAAGAAAGCTCCGTGATCCTCGACCGAAGATCCTCCCCACAATTCAATTTCTTTCTGAAAGCTCAGTGATCGGCCGATTTCCAGACCGCATTCCGAACCGCAGGGGAATACCAGGACTCTAAACTGATGCATTTCGGGATGGCTGACCGAGACGGGCTGTTGGCAGAGTTAACATTGGCTCGTCTATCCCGACCCGACCTTGGTCAGATATTCACCGTAGCCACTCTTGCTGTATTTTTCAGCAATCTGGTGCAGTTGATTCCTGTCAATGAATTTTCGGTAGTACGCAATCTCTTCAATACAACCGATCTTGGTGCCCTGTCGTTCTTCAATGACACGGACAAACGTGGACGCCTCGTTCAGCGAAACAAAGGTCCCGGTGTCCAGCCAGGCTACGCCACGGTTAAAAACACCGACGGTCAATTTACCTGCTCGCAGATATTCATTGTTGACGCTGGTGATTTCGTACTCGCCACGTTCCGAAGGCTCGATCGATTTGGCAATCTCGACGACGTGATTATCGTAAAAATACAGGCCAGGTACGGCGTAATTGGACTTCGGCTTCCTGGGTTTCTCTTCAATCGACACGGCCTTGCGGTGGGCATCGAATTCGACGACACCGTAGCGTTCTGGATCATGGACCGGGGCGGCGAACACCACCGCGCCATCCGGGTCCACGTACTGGCGAATCAGTCCACCAAAGCCGGAGCCGTAAAAAATGTTGTCTCCAAGGATCAAGGCCACCTTCTCGTCGCCGATGAATTCTTCTCCAATCACGAACGCCTGAGCCAATCCGTTGGGTTCGTGTTGAACGGCATAGGAAAACTGGCATCCCAGTTCGGATCCATCCCCCAGTAGTCGTTCGAAGTTGGGGAGATCCTCCGGCGTGGAAATGATCAGGATCTCCCGAATGTCAGCCAGCATCAACACCGACAAGGGATAGTAAATCATCGGTTTGTCGTACACCGGCAGCAACTGTTTGGATACGGCCAATGTGATTGGATGCAGCCGCGTGCCCGATCCGCCGGCCAGAATGATGCCTCTCATGCCTCCAACCCCTGTCGTTGCAAGCGGTAATCACCCGAGAGTATTCTCGACCACCAGTCTTTGTTTTCCAGATACCAGCGAACCGTTTTGCGGAAACCTGTCAGAGAACTTTCGTTCGGCTTCCATTCCAATTCCCGCTCGATCTTGCCCGCATCAATGGCGTACCGCAAATCGTGGCCCGGTCGATCCGCTACAAATTCTATCAAGTCGGCGTAGGACGAAAGTTCCTGTCGCTGTGTCCTGTCGCAGACGATCATTGCCGGCGATCGGGCATTCCTCGTCGAGGATCGAGCACAACATCCGTACCAGTTCAATATTCTGTAATTCGTTGTTGCCACCGATATTGTACGTTTCGCCGACCTGACCCGATGCAACGACCTGCAACAACGCGCTGGCATGATCTTCAACATACAACCAGTCCCGTACGTTTTCGCCTGTTCCATAAACCGGGATCGCCCGTCCATGGATCGCGTTCAGAATCACGACCGGAATCAATTTCTCGGGGAATTGGAAGGGGCCATAGTTGTTTGAGCAATTCGTTATCAGCGTCGGCAAGCCGTAAGTGTCCTGCCATGCGCGGACCAGATGGTCCGACGAAGCCTTGCTGGCAGAATAGGGAGAGTGGGGGTCGTAGCGGGTTGATTCGGAAAATCCACTGTCCTTCGGCCCCAGCGAACCATAGACCTCATCCGTGGATATGTGATGAAACCGGAACAATGGCTGCCGTTGTGGCGACATACCCTGATAGTACGAACGGGCGGCCGCCAACAGATTGAATGTTCCCACAATGTTGGTTTGAATAAATGCGTCCGGGCCGTCAATGGAACGATCCACATGGGATTCAGCCGCCAGATTCATGATCCAGTCGGGCTGATAATGCTGGAATGTGTCGGCAACGGCCTGAGGGTCGGTAATATCGGCCTGCAGAAACTGGTATCGGGGGTGTTGTTCCACGTCGCGCAGCGACTCAAGGTTGCCGGCATACGTCAGCTTGTCCAGATTCAGGACTTCATGGTCGGTCGACTGGATAATCAGGCGGACCAGATTGGAACCGATAAATCCCGCACCACCGGTAACCAGAATCTTGCGTCTCATGACTTGTTTATGATCTCGATTTCAACCGATGGATGGCGGGATATCTTGGCGTCGTGGAAAGCGACGCACTTCGCGGGGTATCAGAAGTATGATCACCGATCAGCGGGAATGGGCCGTGCTGGCCAGCCTCTCCGCATATCAACAACCTCTTTTTAACTCAGGCTGGCGCGGGTCGCTTCGTTCCGGGCAAGTTCCATGTCGTGGTCGACCATCAATTCGGCCAGTTCCTTGCAACTGGTGGTTGCCTGCCAGCCCAACTTCTCTCTGGCCTTGGAACAGTCGCCCAGCAGCAGGCTGACCTCGGTTGGGCGAAAGTACCGGGGGTCGATTTCGACATGCGGCTGCCAGTCCCATTCCAGGTGTTCACCGACAAAGTTCAGGAAATCCCGAATCGTATAGGTTTCGCCGGTCGCGAGTACGAAATCATCGGGTTCATGATGCTGCAGCATCATCCACATGCCTTCCACGTAATCTTTGGCAAAACCCCAGTCGCGACGAGCATCCAGGTTGCCGAGAAACAGTTTCTCCTGCATGCCCAGTTTGATGCGGGTTGCCGCTCGCGTGATTTTTCGCGTGACAAATGTCTCGCCGCGACGTGGTGATTCGTGATTGAACAGGATCCCGTTGGTGGCAAACAGATCATACGCCTGGCGATAGTTCACCGTCTGGTGAAAGGCATACACTTTCGCACAGGCATAGGGGCTTTGGGGGCGAAACGGTGTCAACTCGTTCTGTGGCGTTTCCACCACATCGCCGTACATCTCCGATGAGGAAGCCTGGTAGACTCGGACTTCCTTCTGCTTGTTCAATTGTCGCGCGGCCTCCAGTACGTTCAACGCACCCCCACCGACGGCATTGAGTGTATACACGGGCGAATCGAACGAGACACGAACGTGGCTTTGAGCGCCCAGGTTGTAGATCTCGTCAGGCTGAACATCAAGGACCAGGTTGGTCAGGCTTTGACCGTCCGTCAGATCCCCATAATGCAAGAAGATCTTGGCGTCCGTTTCATGGGGATCTTTATAAATGTGATCGATGCGGTCCGTGTTGAATGTGCTGCATCGCCTCACAATTCCGTGGACCTGGTAACCCTTGTCCAATAGCAACTCGGCCAGGTAGGATCCGTCCTGGCCCGTGATGCCGGTGATTAGTGCGGTCTTCGACATGAGTGGAATCAGTAAACGGTTAGCTTTCTCGAAGCGATACGGCCGTCGCTTCACTCAGAAACACATCATACGTCTTTTCGATTCCCTCGCGAAGCTCGATCTGGGGTGACCAGCCAGTTGCTTCAATTCGCCCGATATCGGTCCGCTTGACGGGCGTTCCATCCGGTTTGGATGTGTCAAAAGCAATTTCCCCGCGAAAACCGACGATTTCTGCTACCATTCCTGCCAGCTGGCGGATCGAGATATCGACCCCCGTGCCCACATTCACCAGATCGGGAGGGTTTTCCAGCCGTAACAGGTGCACCAGAGCATCGGCCAGATCGTCGACGTGCAGGAATTCCCGCCGTGGTGTGCCCGTTCCCCAAACGGTGACGACGTCCTGTCCGGATTCCGCCGCTTCATGAAATCGGCGGATCAGGGCGGGTAGCACGTGAGAATTTTCAAGGTGGTAATTGTCACCCGGCCCGTACAGATTGGTCGGCATGGCCGCGTGAAAGGTCACTCCGTACTGCCGCCGGTAGAATTCACATAACTTCAATCCAGCGATCTTGGCAATGGCGTAGGCTTCGTTGGTCGGTTCCAGAGGCCCTGTCAGCAGGCAATTCTCGCTCATCGGTTGCTGGGCCATCCGGGGATAGATGCAGGTACTGCCCAGAAACAGAAATCTGGGTGTGCCGGCTTGCCAAGCCGCATGGATCGCGTTGGTGGCCATCGTCAAATTGGAATAGATGAACTCGGCGGGATAGGTGTGGTTGGCGTGAATGCCGCCCACTCTGGCCGCCGCGAAGACAACGACTTCCGGCTTCTCCGCTCGGAAGAATCCTTCGACCGCGGACTGATCGCAAAGGTCCAGCTCGCCGTGTGAACGCAGCAACAAGTCGTGGCAGCCGATCGATTTCAGCTTCCGTACCACGGCGGAACCTACCATTCCACCATGGCCGGCGACATAGATTTTCTTGTTCTGGATTTCCATCAAAGTCGTGTGTTCAATGGGCGCGCACTCCGTCCTCGTGGGTGGCACCCTGTATATGATGAGCTCAAGAGATGCGGCAAAAACTCAGAATTACTGGAAAAATTCTGGGTACTCAAATTAGATCGAGAACCCCTCAAACTATCATTAACCTTAGGCCATGAGAATAGCCCAAATATCGGCGTGGAGAGGATTTGAAGATATTTGAAACGAGACGTTGTCTGGCCCCGAAAAAGCCGATTTTGCACAAAATTCACAATGGAATGATGATGCGTTTTACCCGCGGTCCGATCCTCTTTTCCCTCACGAAAGTGGTTCCAGCAGCGCTTCATCCAACTCCATGGATACGCCCTGTTCCAGAAACTGGATGGTCAATAGCAACCGTGTCTTTCCTTCGCGGCGAATGACCGTCCCTTCGTAGCCAGCGAACGGTCCGCTGCGAACGCGAACATGGTTTCCAGACTGCAGTCGAGACTCTGGCGTCAGCGGGACGTCAGCGGAGATGACCGCCTTGATTTGACGCAAGTCGCGCAACAACCCTTCCCGGTCCGGAATGGCCTCGCAACGACTGACGCAGTTGGTCGTCAAGGCGCCAATGCGATCTTCCTCACTGCCCAATACAAAAACATAGTTTGGAAAGAGCGGGATATATGAAGTACGCAAACGTCCATTGGGAGATCGATAACGCTTCTGGATGACCGGTCCATAATGGGCAATCTGCAGCGCGGCCAACCGTCGCATAAAGTCCTTTTCCCGCCGGGACAATGTGTAAACGCACCACCAGGTCCGCGTGGGGTCGGACGTCAATTGCTGGTTGTCCAATAGATCAGCTGGAAAGATGTCGTCTTCGTGTTGGAGAATCGGCATCCGGTTTCGAGGTTGGGCAATAGTCAGGATTAAGCTGTTCGTCCCCAATTGTGGGAGATCGTTGGCAAAATGCTATCCCTATCGTGGCGCCAGCAGGCAGTCCCGCAGAATTTCCACGGGATGTCGCGCCATACGTCCCGTGCCATCGAGAATCTGATGGCGACAACTGCTACCGGTGGCTGCGATCTGGGTTTCCATCGGCGCAGCGCGAATCGCCGGAAACAGGACCAATTCGCCAATCTGCAATGAGAGCTCGAAGTGCTCCCGCTCATAACCAAACAGACCGGCCATGCCACAACAGCCGCTGGAAATAATCGAGACCTGGTGGTTTATCGGCACGGCCAGCATTTTCGCCGTACATTCCAGCGAAGACAACGCCTTCTGATGGCAATGACCGTGCAGCAGAATTTTTCTCGGCTGGCCATCAAACATCTGCGCATCAACCCGACCATGGTCGATTTCACGGTCCAGAAATTCGTCGATCAGTAGCGTGTTTTTTCCCAGTCGGCCAGCTGCCAATTGAAGGTCCGGGTCGACCAGATCAGGATACTCATCGCGAAACGTCAGTACGGCCGAGGGCTCGATACCCACCATCACGGTGGTTTCGGTCACCTGGTTTGCCAGCCGGCGGACGTTCCGCTCTGCAATTTTTTTCCCGTTCCGAAGCAGTCCGCTGGACAGGCAGGCGCGTCCGCTGTCAACCGCTTCGGCCAACCTGACCTGGTAACCGAGGCGCTCCAGCAATTCAATCGCCGCGATGCCTGCCGATACGTCGAGGTAGTTCGTGAATTCATCGCAAAAGAATAGCACGTTGGACTTCACCACGTCCGGCGATGGTCGACGGCGTTTGGCAAACCAATGACGTAGAGTGTAAGCGGGCAGCCTTGGCAATGACCGACCGGCATGAATGCCCAACAGTCGTTTGACGAAGGGCGATACGAATTGGCTTGTATTGATCCAGTTGGCGATGCCCGGTGCCCATGAACCGCAACGTAGCAGTCCCGGCAGTCGGGCCAGCAGTCGGATCTTCCAGGGTGTACCATGCACGTCGTAGTAGCCTTGCATGAACTCCGCCTTGATCCTGGCCAGGTCAACGTTGGAAGGGCATTCCGATTTGCAGCCCTTGCAGGACAGGCACAAATCCAGAATCTCCTTTACCTCGTGACTGCCCAGCGGTACCTGATCGACGCGGCGCTCGGTCAGTATCTGACGCAACAGGTTGGCCCGCGCCCGTGTGGTGTCCTGTTCGTCGCGGGTCGCCATGTAGCTGGGACACATCGTGCCGCCCGACAGGTGCGTTTTGCGGCAGTCACCCAGACCGCTGCACATTTCCACGGCTCCGAGTAATCCACCTGAACCAAAACGGAAAATCGTATCCGGCTGTGGCTCGACGGTCGTCGTTAGTCGCAGAGACTGATCCATCTGCGGGGCATCCATGATCTTGCCGGGATTGAAGATGTGGTTGGGGTCCCAAACGTGCTTGATCTGTTCAATCCACTCATGGCACTTATTGCCCAGCATGAATCGCAGGAACTCGGATCTTAGCCAGCCATCGCCGTGTTCACCGCTTAGCGAACCGCCGTACTTCTTAACCAGGCGAGCCACGTCCTCGGCAATCTGGCGAAATCGAGTCCGATCCGCTGGCGATTTCAGGTTCAGATTGGGGCGGAGGTGCAGCTCTCCAGCGCCGGCGTGGCCATAGTGAACGCATCGCAATCCGTACCGCTGGCTCAATCGTTCGTCAACTTCTGCGATGAAATCTGGCAGCTGGTCCAGATCGACGGCCGCATCTTCGATCACGGTCACCGGTTTTACGTCACCCGGATGATTGGAGGCCACGCCCAATCCGGCCCGACGTACCTGCCATGCCTGATCGGCCGCTTCCTGTTTCAGTATCGGATGATGGAAGCCCAAATTTCGACTTTGCAGATCGAATACCAGCTGACTTGCCTGCCTCTCGGCCGATGCCGGATTTCGATCACGGAATTCAATCATCAGGATGGCAGCGGGATTGCCGCGTACGAAGCCTAAATGGCGAGCCTGTTTCCGATTGCGGCGAGCACCTTCCACAATCAGGTCATCGATCAATTCACAACGGTGCGGTTGATGTTCCATCGACCAACGGGTTGCCAGGAGCGCGTCCCGCAGCGTCTTGAAGTGCACGCAGACCAGATTGACGTTTTCCGGAGGCGTGGCGACGCAGTTCAGCTTGATTTCGGTGGCAAGAAACAGCGTCCCTTCCGACCCGGCAACCAGCGTGGCCAGGTTCAATTCCTGATCGCCGCCAAACGGTTGGCTGTCGAGCAGCAGATCGAGGGCATAGCCGGTGTTGCGGCGTTTGACCCCGGATCCCGGAAAGCACCGGCGAATCTCCGCCCGATTTTCGGGTGATGACAGGATCCGATTCAATTGTTGATAGATCCTTGATTCGAGCCCGTTGTCCGACGCGACTTTGATTTCCCATGCCGACTGACTGATTGGCCCCAACGTCGTCCGGGTTCCATCGCTCAGGAATCCCGTGACTTCCAGGACATGATCCCGGGTGGTGCCGAAGACAATGGAATTCGCTCCGCAGGAATTATTGCCCAGCATGCCGCCAATCATGGCCCGGTTGGATGTTGATGTTTCCGGTGCAAAGTGAAGTCCTCGCTCAACCAGCACCGCATTCAAACGGTCGCGAATCACGCCGGGTTGAACTCTCACCCACGATTCGGACTCGTTGATTTCAATGATCCGTGTGAAATACTTGGAGACGTCAACGACGATACCGTTGCCCACCACCTGGCCCGCCAAGGAGGTCCCGGCGGTTCTGGGTATCAGTCCGATCCGATGTTTGTTGGCCAGGCGTATCAATTTCAGAATGTCCGATTCCGTTTTCGCAACCGCGACGGCCAACGGCAGCGACTGATACACCGACGCGTCGGTGGCATAAATTCTGCGCTGCGTTGAATTCAGCAGAAGCTCACCCGAGAAACGGTCACGCAGCGATTCCAGGTCTCGGGTTATCCGCGAATTCACAGTTCGGCTTCCCCGATCAGATGGATGGGTTCAAGTCAGGAGCCCCGGAACGACGTGGCCGTGTACGTCGGTCAGACGGAAACTGCGACCCTGGTAACGGTAGGTCAATCGCTGATGGTCGATCCCCAGCAGGTGCAGGATGGTGGCCTGCAAGTCGTGAATATGGACGCCTTGATCAATGATATTATAACCCCAGGCATCGGTTTCTCCGAAAACCTGTCCGGCCTGGATTCCACCGCCGGCCATCCAGATCGAAAAACAGCGCGGGTGGTGATCTCGTCCAAAGCTGGTGTCGGTCAGCTTGCCCTGACAGTAATTGGTCCGGCCGAACTCGCCGCCCCAGATGACCAACGTGTCGTCCAGCAATCCCCTCTGCTTCAGGTCCAGCACCAGTCCGGCCGATGCCCGGTCCGTCTCCGCACATTGGGTTCGAATCTGGTCGGGCAGTCGTTCGTGCTGATCCCAACCCTGATGGTACAGTTGGATAAACCGAACGCCTCTTTCCGCCAGTCGCCGGGCCAGCAGACAATTGGCAGCGAAGGTACCTGGCGTCCGGGCGTCGTCTCCATACAACTCGAAAACGTGATCGGGTTCGCTTGCCAGATCAACCGCTTCGGGAACGGCCGCCTGCATTCGAAATGCCATTTCGTGCTGTGCAATCCGGAGTTCGATGTTGGGGTCGGTCGCACGTTCAGCGAGCTGGCATTCGTGCAGCTGTCGCATCGCCTGCAAGACCTGTTTGCGTTGCGCCGTCTCAATGCCGGGTGGATTGTTCAGATACAGTACGGGGTCATGACCCGGTCGAAATCGAACGCCATCAAAACGGGACGGCAGGAAACCCGATCCCCAGAGCCTTGAGACCAAGGGTTGTCCCCCTTTGTTTTTTGTCGTCATCACCACGAAGGCCGGCAGATTTTCGTTGTCCCGGCCCAACCCGTAATCGATCCAGGAACCCATGCTCGGGCGGCCAGGAATCTGTGAGCCGGTCTGAAAGAACGTCACGGCGGGGCCATGATTGATGGCCTCCGTATGCATTGATCGGACGATGCACAATTCATCCACGATCCCGGCTGTATGCGGCAGCAATTCGCTAACCCAGCTGCCCGATTTTCCATGCTGGGAAAACGTGAAGGGTGAGCCGACCAGAGGCAGGCTGGATTGATTTCCGCTCATCGACGTCAAGCGTTGACCGCGCCGCACCTGTTCTGGCAGCTGCTGTCCGTGTTGCTCCGTCAGCAATGGCTTGTGATCAAACAGGTCCAGTTGCGATGGACCGCCAGCTTGAAAAAGAAAAATGACCCGCTTGGCGGTTGGTTGGTGATGCGGCAGGAAACGGTCGGCTGACAGCGCGGCATCGTCGTTGGAATCGGCGCGCAGCAAGCTGGTTAAGGCCAATCCGCCAAGACCCATGCCGAACTGGCTGAGAAACTGACGGCGGGGCATACCGATCAGGGGCTCGTAACCGGAACACGTTCTTCGCTTGGAATGGCTGATCATCGTTTGGTAATGCTTTCGTCCAGATTGAAGAGCATGTTGGCAACCACGCTGAACGCTGCCAGTCTACTCGGGTCGATCGCTTCGGGTACTTGAAATTCGCCCGTGCTCAGGTACTGGCTGCGTTGTTCGGGATGCTGTTGGAAATAGGCCAGCTGTCGTTCAAACAGTTGCCTGACAATCTGGATTTCCCTGTCGCTGGGAGGCCTGCTGGTCGACAGTCGAAACATCTCCACCAGGGTACTTTCCGCATTCTCAGGTTGGCTCTGTAGCACGCGGACCGCCGTGGCTCGCGCTGCTTCCACAAATTGTGTGCCATTGATCAACACCAGCGAGGCCAGCGGGGAGGCGGTACGCTCCCGCTTGACACGACACACGTCCCGCTTGGAGGCATCCAGAGCGATCATCGCCGGTGCCGGTGCCGTTCGCCGCCAATAGGTGTACAGGCTGCGACGGTAAAGTCCCGGCCCATATTCCGGAAAACTTGGCTTAAACGACTCGGCCAGTTCATAGGTCTTGACCGGTGGGCCGCCCCACTGGTCCACCAGCAGACCGCTGATCGACAAGGCACTGTCCCGCAATATTTCCGCCGGCCAGCGGTAACAGGGGCCCCGAGCCAACAGGCGATTTTCGGGATCGATGATGTTGCCTTCGGAATCGATCCTCGGTGCACTCGATTGCCGGTAGGTTCGAGACAGGGCAATGGACTTGATCAGCCGTTTGATGTCCCACTGGTTCTCCATCAAGTCGACCGCCAGCCAATCCAACAGTAGCGGGTGAGTCGGGACTTCCCCCTGACGGCCGAAGTCCTCCGGGGTTCGTACCAATCCTTCCCCGAACAACATCTGCCAGATTCGGTTAACCGTGACGCGGGACGTCAATGGATGCCGGGGGCTGGTCAGCCATTGTGCCAGGCCGAGTCGGTTTTTCGGATAGTCTTCAAATGTCGGCAACGTCGCTGGCGTTCCGGGAACGACGCGTTGGAGGCGGGCGTCATAGCGTCCGCGGTCCAGCACGAAGGTCTCTCGTCGCCAGGGAAGTTCGCGCATGACCATGATCTCTTCAATCTGGTCCTGCAGCTGAAACAGTGATTCGCGGCGAGATTGCAATTCCGCCAGTTGCATCTGAAAGGGTGGGCAATCGGTTTTCAGAAAATGCTCAACCACGTCATCCAACGACCATTTTTTCGTGGTTGCCGATGAATCAAACTGCTGACACGCTTCGATGGCTGACAGCTCCCGGTCGAAGACGCGGAAGTCGTCCACGATCCCATCGCGGAACCCGTTGTCACGAAATCGTGCGCCGATAGACAGGTGGTCATTGCCTCCACCCATAATCTGCTTCGTCAGTTGATCTCGTACGACTTCCAATTCGCTTTGATTGCCGTCAACAAACAGGCGAACACCATCGGCTCGACTTGAGCCATCGTAGGTGACCGTGACGTGCGTCCAAAGACCAACGCGTATCGGTTTGCTGGTCTGGACGGTAAGGGCGTTGCCGGGCATGAAATGGACCAGGGAAAAACTGAGGTGATCATCTTCCAGCAATAACTGATAGCCACGGCTGCCGGCGTCCGTCCAGGCGCGGGAACGATGGAAGATCACGGCGCGGTCGTGGTGTTCCGTGGCCTTCATCCACAATGAGATGGAAAAGGGTTGCCAGCGGGGGAAATTGCCGACCTGCAGATCGATCGGGTCATCACCGGTCAACTGCACGCCCCTGCCCCTTCGCCCGTCGACGGCTTGATTGGGGGCCGCGATATCGGATTCAAAGTCCAGATAGGCGATCGGTGGCTCAATTGGAAACGACGATTCCTGTCCAGTGCGTTGGTCGGTCCAACGGTCGGATGCCTGGTCTGCCTGTCGTTGCCGGATCACTTCCAGTTCTTGTTCTGCCTGCTCTACGGCCTGCGACAATACGTCCAGCTGCTCGGCCTCGAAGGGACTGGGCAGCGACAGGGTCGGCGTTGGTACGCTGTTGGTGAAGTAGGAATACAGGCCCGCTTCGTCAATGTTGTCAAAAAAAGCACTCAGCTGGTAATACTCTTCCTGAGAGATCGGATCGAACTTGTGGTGATGACACCGACAGCACTCCAACGTCAGTCCCATGAATGCCGTCCCGACGGTCTGCAGGCGATCGGCCACGTATTCAATCCTGAATTCTTCCGGTTCGCTGCCACCTTCCACCTTTTGAGGGTGTAGCCGATTGAACGTGGTCGCCAGAATCTGATCCTCTTCGGCCGCGGGCAGCAGATCACCGGCCAGCTGTTCGGTCAGAAATTGATCGAAGGGTTTGTTTTCGTTGAATGCTCGAATCACCCAGTCTCGCCAGGGCCAGACACGCCGGTCGCGGTCGACCTGATAGCCGTAACTGTCACTGTATCGGGCCACGTCCAGCCAGTCGGACGCCATCCGTTCACCGTAGGCGGGCGACGCCAGTAAGCGGTCGACCACGCTGGTATACGCGGTATCCGATCGATCGGCGACAAAGGCATCAATTTCCGCCAGCGTGGGTGGCAAACCCGTCAGATCCAATGTGATTCGACGAAGCCAGGTAATCCGGGATGCGGGCGGAGAGAAATCCATGTCAGCTTCGGCCAGCTGTTGGGAAACGAAGTGGTCGATCGGATTCGCGGATTCCGGCGTCGACGCTTTGGTTGGCGCAACAAAGGACCAGTGCCGATCATATACCGCACCTTCCGCAATCCATTTTTTCAGCAAGTCGATCTGGTTCGCCGTCAATCGCTTGCCCGACTCCGATGGGGGCATTCGGCTGTCCGTTTCGGTCGCAATGATCCTCTCGACCAACAGACTGTCGTCCGGCTCGCCCGGCAGGATGGCCTGCGAATGGGCCGGCTCCTGCAAATCCAGCCTCAAGCCGGCTTGACGCTGATTCTCATCGGGGCCGTGACAGGAATAGCAGTTGTCCGAAAGTATGGGGCGAATGTCCCGATTGAAGTCGATTTCCGAGTCGCGGGTGTCCACTCCTGCAGCGAGTCCGAGGGCGATCAATAGACTGAAAAAACAGGTTGTGGACATGCTTGAGCTGGTCAATAAGGGCGGCGTAACAAGTACCTTGATTCTACACGGATGCGTCCCGTTTCAGAAATGCTTTGCTGCGGATCAGTGGCAACCGTCGAAACTGCTATGAATCTAACGCAGATTACGTTGCTTATGGGTTCACAGCGTGGTTCGATTGCCGGTCTCTTGTCCTGCCGGAATCGAAGCGCTACCATCTGAGGCAGCGATGAATGCCAGCGAAACCTGTCGACAAGAACTGACCCAGCCGATCCGGTTTGTGAAAGGAATCGGACCGCGGCGAGCCGCCCTGCTGGAAAAACTGGGCGTCCGTACCGCTGCCGATCTGCTGTTCTTTTTCCCTCGTCGCTATGAAAACTTCATTGGGCAGTCGCGCATTGATCAACTGCAACTGGACCAGGCCGCGCGGGTGATCGGTGTCATCGACGATATTGACGAAACCAAAACCGATGGGCGGCATGTTCTGTATGTGTTGCTGAAACAGGGCGAGTGTTTCCTGAGAGCCATCTGGTTCAACCAGGCGTACATGTTGAATCGTTTTCGCCTGGGACAGACCGTGCAGTTCCGCGGCAAGGTCTCGGAGCGAGGTGGCCGCTTACAAATGGTGCATCCGGAAGTGATCTGGATCGACCAATCGGATCAGAACATCGATGAGCGAATGTTGCCCGTCTATCGCCTGACCGAAGGACTCGGCCAGCGGCAGATGCGGGAGACGGTGGCGCAGATCGTGGAGACGTTCAGTCCGCTGGTGGTTGAAGCGTTGCCAGAAGACCTGCGGCAGTCCAGTGGATTGTGCGATATCCAACAGGCGATCCGGGACATCCATGCACCGCCGAATGAGGAACGGTTGGCATCGGCTCGGCATCGACTGGTGTTTCAGGAGCTGCTGATATTGCAGCTGGCTCTGGCCATGCGGATGCACCGAGTACGCTCTCGGGCAACCGCCGCGCCCATGAAACTGACGCCCAAGATCCGGTCGCGAATTCTGGGACGACTGCCATTCGAACTGCGTCCATCGCAGCGTCAGGCCTGGGAGGAAATCGCGGCGGACATGGGGGAAAGCCATCCCATGAATCGTTTGTTGCACGGTGAGGTGGGCAGCGGTAAGACGGTCCTGGCAGCGTGTGCCATGTTGCTGGCGGCGGCCCATTCACATCAGGCGGTATTGATGGTACCCACTGAAATTCTGGCCAATCAGCATTTTCAGACACTGCGGCATTTGCTGGCCGGCTCTCGGGTAAGCGTTGCGCTGTGCACGGCCGGATCGACCGCTCGAGAGCGCGCTGAATTCGCGGAAAATATCCGCAACGGCACGGTCGATCTGATTGTGGGGACCACGGCGGTGGTCAACGCCAACATGACCTTCGCTCGTCTGGGACTGGTTGTGATTGACGAACAACACAAGTTTGGTGTCCGGCAGCGAGCCTTATTGAAACAGGCTGGATTTGATCCGCATTACCTGGTCATGACGGCCACGCCCATTCCACGCACGATCACGATGACGCTGTTCGGCGATCTGGAGGTTTCGACGCTTCGCCACGATGCGCGGTCGCGAACGAGCACCCGAACCTATATTGGAAACCAGTTGAACCGATCCGGCTGGTGGGATTTTTTTCGCAAGAAACTGAGGGAAGGACGGCAGGGGTTCGTGATCGCGCCGTTGGTCGATTCCGATGACGAATCCGGATTGCAAAGTGTGGAGCGTTTATTCGAATCCCTGGCCAACGGGCCGTTGGAAGAGTTCCGGATCACGTTGCTGCACGGCCGCCAATCGACCGCCGAAAAAATTGACGCCATCGATCAGTTTGCGACCGGCAAGATACAGGTGTTGGTGGCGACCGGTGTGGTGGAGGTGGGAATCGATGTGCCCAATGCCACCGTCATGACCATCGAGTCGGCGGAACGCTTTGGGCTGTCCCAATTGCATCAGCTGCGTGGCCGGGTGGGACGTGGACAGCACCCGGGCTATGTCTGCGCTTTCCCGTCTCCCGGTCAGGCAACAGCAAACGAGCGGCTGCAGGCCTTCGCGGAAATCGACGACGGTTTCGAATTGGCACGCGTCGACATGAAACTGCGTGGTCCCGGCAATCTGTTGAGTACCCGTCAAACCGGTTTCCCTCCATTAAGGATTGCAGATTTGGTCAACGACGAATCCGAGCTCGTTGAGGCTCGCCGGGCGTCGCGGGCGATTATTGAACAGGATCCCTGTCTGGCCCATGCACGCTATGAAAAACTGAGGCAACTGGTCCTTTCCCGCTACGGCAGAGTTCTGGATCTGGGCGATGTCGGTTGAGGGACTAACGGGGACGGGTCCCATACGGTTCGGCACAAAAGTTGAGCAGTATGGGACCCGTCCCGGTTTGGTTCAGTCTCTACCAAGTGCGACGCGTCAGAAGAGTGGACGTCCATTCTCAGAAGTCCGTTTAAAGACTCCATCTTGCAAGAGTAATTGTACAGGTAGACGGGCAATCCATTTTTGATTGTCATGCATTCGAAAGACCTTGAATCTATCAGGGTATTTAGTTGAAGGTCGAGAAGTTGTGGGCAGCTCGACAATCGCTACTTGCTCAACACCTTTTGATGAGAAATTCTCGTTCAGAAAATCACGACACTTATTGCATTCGTTTTTTACAAGAACCACTCGCCATTCACCTACGCTTAAAGTTCCTGAATCGGGAATAAACGGGAGTAGCGGTAATTGCCTGTTAATCATTTTCTGAGGAACAATTTTCAACCACTAATCACCTTTCCCCATGTCCTGTCTGTTTAGTCGCCACCGGATTGCTTCCGCAGTGACTGCGGAGGCCATTGCCCGTCAATGAAGCAGTTCAATTTCTCGCACCGGGCGTCATCGTGCGATTGGAGACCATTGCATCAAAGTTCTGACTCCAGTTGGACCCGTCAGGCGGGCGTCAGGCGGGAGGGCGTCAGGCGGGGACAGGCAAATTTGCATGAGGCGGCAGTGTACATTATAACACTGGTCGATGGAGAGTATTGTCAGCCGTGTGGAGCCGGCTATTTTACTGATTTGTCGGCGAGCATGAAGATCGTGCAGTTGACGCTGGGAGGCGGATAACATGGCTTGCTCAGCTCGCAAGGCGTCAATTGATCCAGCTCAAATCCAGATCGTGCCCGTCTGGAATCGCTGTGTCCGACGCGCCTACCTGTGCGGCTCGGACAAACATTCAGGTCGAAACTACGAACATCGTCGCGATTGGGCGCGAAAACGCCTGGAACGGCTGGCTTCATCGTTCGCCATTGACTGCCTCACCTATTCGATCATGAGTAACCACACTCATCAGATCCTTCGCAACCGCCCCGATATCGCCCAACAGTGGAATGATCGAACGGTGGCCATCCGCTGGCTGAGGATCACTCCGAATTATGATGCCGATGGCAACCCCATCGAGCCCCATGAACACCAGAATCGGGCCATCATCAACCATCCGGGTCAGGTGGCCGAACTGAGATCGAGGTTGTCGGATATCAGCTGGTGGATGCGGTATTTTTCGCACTACATGGCATGCCGATCAAATCGGGAAGACGAGGTCACCGGGCACTTCTGGGAATCGAGATTCGGATCGGAAGTTCCTTTCAGCGTTGAGCAGCGTCCGCATTCAACGTCGCTCTGGGCCGCGTTAGCCTTCTCCCTATCGCCTTCTCGATTTCGACCAGCAACAATAACACCAGCGACGCTGACAGAACCCGCAGCCACATCCAGGCGTCCAGTGGTGCCACGAGAAAGAGCGAATTCATGACCGGCCAATAAGTGAAAACGATCTGAAAAAGCATGACGGCCGCAATCCCCCACCAGACAATCCGGTTTCCCAGGATGCCGCAACGATTGAGGACCGAATCGTTCAAGTGCCGACAGTTGAAAACGTAGGCCACCTCGAACAAGACGATGGCATTGACAGCCACCGCTCGGGCTACCTCCAGGCTACTGCCGAGTTCCAACTCGTAGAAAAACAGGCCGAAGGTCCCCAATGAAATCAGCACCGACACGTAAACAACACGCCACACCAGGCGGCGGTCGATCAACGGCGCTTGCGGATCGCGGGGCGGTTGTCGCATGATGTCCCGCTCCACTGGATCGAATGCCAGCGTGATGGCCAGCGCGACGGTCGTCACCAGATTGATCCACAGGATATGCAGCGGCAGGATCGGCAGTAACGTACCGAGCAGCAAGGCGGCCACAAGCGTCAAGCACTCGCCACCGTTGGTAGGGAGGATAAACACAATCGTCTTCTTCAGGTTATTAAAGACGGTGCGGCCTTCTTCAATGGCCCGCTCGATGCTGGCAAAATTATCGTCCAACAAAACCATTTCGGCAGACTCTTTCGACACATCGGTGCCCGTGATGCCCATCGCCACGCCGATGTCGGCCTGCTTGAGCGCCGGCGCGTCATTCACGCCGTCTCCCGTCATCGCCACCACGTGCCCGCGGCGCTGCAACGATTGAACGATCTTGAGTTTCTGCGCCGGCGCGACCCGAGCGAAGACGTCCACGTTGTCCACCTTCGTTTCCAGATCGGCGTCGTCGAGCTTTTCCAGTTCTGCCCCGGTCATCGCTGGTTCGATAACACGCAGGCCGATCTGCTGCCCAACGGCCTGGGCGGTCGCCATGTGATCCCCCGTAATCATTTTGACACGGATGCCGGCAGCATGGCATTTCTCGACCGCCTCGATCGCTTCCTGGCGGGGTGGATCGGTCATACCCACCAGCCCCAACAAGGCAAAGCCTTGCTCGGTATCCTCAAATTCCAGCACCGTTTCCCGGGGATGTCTTGGCTTTTCCGCCACGGCCAGGACACGCAGACCCTCGGCCGCCATCTTATCAGCCGTTTCCTGCCAGGTGGCAATATCCAGCGGACTGTCCGAAGACCACGGGTGAGCGCAACGCGAGAGAACCGCTTCCGGCGAGCCCTTCAGGTGAATCAGCGCGTGGCCCGAGTGGTTGTGATGCAATGTCGCCATGTACTGCAATTCGGAAGCAAACGGAATTTCATCGGTCCGCGGCCACTGGCGGGTGACGTCGTCCGGGTTGAGTCCCAGCTTGCCGGCCAACACCAGCAACGACCCTTCCGTCGGGTCGCCTTCAATGCGCCATTGGCCGTCCGTCTGCCGCCATTGCGCATCGTTGCAGAGCGTGCCCGCTTTGACCAATTCAGTTAAAGCCGGCGAATCTTCCAGTCTGACCGTCGATTCATTCTCATCCAACACTGCACCGATCGGTTCATAACCCGATCCGGTAACCAGATAGTTGCCGTCGGGGGAAGCGATACGAGTGACGGTCATTTCGTTGCGTGTCAAGGTGCCGGTCTTGTCGCTGCAGATGACAGTCGCGCTGCCCAGCGTCTCGACCGCCGGCAGCTTGCGAACCACGGCGTTTCGCGCCGCCATCCGTTTGACGCCGATGGCCAAGGCAATGGTCATGATGGCCGGCAGGCCCTCCGGGATTGCTGACACGGCCAGGGCCACTGCTGCCATCAGCATATCCACGGCTTCTTGGCCCGTGAAAATCCCCGCCAGAAAAACAATTATGCTGAACAGGATGATGACCACGGTGATGACCATGCTGAAACTGGCCAACCGTCGCACTAACGGCGTGTCGACTCGTTCGACGTCATGCAGCATTCCGGCAATCTGGCCGATTTGGGTTTTGTCGCCAGTGGCAACCACAATGCCGGCCGCCGTTCCGTTGGTGGCCAGCGTACCGGCAAACGCCAGGTTGATCCGATCACCCAGTGGTACGTCCTCGGGCAACGCTTCGACGGATTTTGCGACCGGCATCAATTCGCCGGTCAAAGGGGCCTCGTCAATCTGAAAATTCTTGACGCGGGTCAAACGGAGGTCCGCGGGCACCTTGTCACCGCCCTCAAGCAGCACCAGATCGCCGGGAACCAGTTCCGCCGCTGGTAATTGGGCCTTCGTTCCGTTGCGGATAACAACGGCCATCGGTGCCAGCATTTCCTTCAGCGAGTCGATGGCCTGTTCCGCTTTGGACTCTTGGATGAAGCCGATGATCGCGTTGATAATCACAACGCCAAGAATGACACCAGTATCGACCCAATGCTGGAGAACAGCCGTGGCACCGGCTGTGGCGAGCAGCACGTAAATCAGCGGATTGTGAAACTGCCGCAGCAGTCGCATCCAGGCACTGGTCTTTTTTCGCTCCTGCAACTGATTTGGCCCGTAACGGTCGAGTCGCGATTTCGCTTCTTCCGGGGAAATGCCTTCATTTGACGAACCGAACGCCTCGAACGCGTCGTCAATCACTAACAGATGCGGATTCAACGATGGTCGGCTTTTGTCCGAAGCCTCGCTCACGGCCAAATGTGGGGTCTCGCGGTTAATGTTCATTTCTAACCAGTCAGAGAGGCAGCTGATACTGCCGGTCAGCACCGATCGGTTGTCGATTCCTGGATTCGCTTCTTCCCAGCGAGGGCAAATTCATATTGTGCCCTTTCAATCGCACCACCATTATGATCCAGCGGACACAAGCAAGAAAGGTAACGACTGGGTGGCAGATGTTTTCGGCAGCATGGCTGCCTGACGCACCTGGAATGCCATCATTCGCCCTTTGGTTCAAAATGGAAGTCGTGTTCGAAATGCCAACTGTCCGATCGGCCATCGCGTATTCGGTCACGTTGGACGGTGACTGCCGTCAACGATTCTGACCCGCGTCGAAGTCATGCGGGACGCGATTTGAAGGACAACTTCTCGAAGGGGACTGAGCGTCGGCCTCGAAATAACGCGAAAAATTTATCCTCTGGACGAATCAGTGACCGACCAATACTTTGGCAACGAATCTTTCATTCGCGATGAAGAACTGAGACAATTCCAATACAGATTCGAACCTCAAACATCGAAGTTGTTGTTCATCTGATCCCAAGACAAGACGCCTGTCCGACACCCTCGACTAGCTTGAAAACGCCTGGCCGCAATGCCGCATCAACTGGAAGCCCCAATCCTGTTCAAGTATCGCTGGTTCGACGAATCCGGTGCGGCCGCTGGTTTTGCCGGAGGGCCTGGCCGTTTCGATGGAATATCTTTGCGATTTGGAGAATATGTGCTGGACGTTGATTCGATGATTGGCCTGCACGTGGACAACGGCGTGTTTTTTCTGAGTGCGATCGATCCGCAGGGAGAACTACTGAACTTGAACGTGGAGGTCTTTGGAACCGATCCAAAGAAGCTTGAAATAGCGATCAACGCTTCGCGCAGTGATGCCGTGGCGGCGCGGGAAAAGAAAGGACTCATTGCCGCCGGTCAGGCCGATAGCTATCGGGATGCGATCTGCCCTTTCTGCAAAGCGACGATTCTGCTGGTTAATCTACCCGAAACCGAACAGGTTTACTGCGAATATTGTGATACGCTGTATTCCCGGGAACGGACCGAGATGGGGGATATGGAACGGCACTTTCGAATCTGCGAATCCTGCGAAATGTACTCGCGGCCGCGCAGTTTCTCCGTGTTCTATTTTTACTTTCTGGTTTTTACATTCGGATTTCATCATGACACCACCGTGCGCTGCTCCGGCTGCATGCGCCGTTCCGCCTGGAAGATGGTGATTGGCAACCTGTTCGGTCTAATCGGGCTGCCATTTGCGCTGGTCCAACTGTACCGATCCTATTCCACACGGAAACTGACGGGTGTCTTTGAGAGACTGGATGATGCCAACCTGCTGGCCCGGCGAGGACGGATGGATGAGGCTCTGGAGTTGTACGACCAGATCATGGATCGGGTTCCACAAAATGCCGGCGTCAAATTCAACATTGCATCGGGGTTGATGTTTAAACGCGATTACGAACACGCGGAACAAATGTTCGAACTGTCGCTGGACGACTGTGCGAATTACTGGCCATCGATCAACGGTCTGTTATTGAGCCTGCAAAAACAGAGGAAAACGAAGAAGATCGCGGTCGTCAGGGAACTGTGGGGACTGCGGCCAGGCCCACCACCCGCCGGGCAGACGGCCGTCCGAAATCCCTCTCATACTACCCCGGTCCAGTGATTCGTATCGATGATTTTTCTGGTCGCCAATATCGTCTGCGCATCGCTGTTCGCGTTGTGCATCAAATGGGTCGAGTTGCGGCAGCGGGAGGATATTGTCACTGTGGGGATGATCAACTACATCGCCGCCGCGGTGATCAGCCTGCCGGAATTCCTGCAATTGGCGGAGGCCAACCGTACCACGGCAGCGTTTCTGATCGGCGCGACCAACGGCGTCAGTTACTTCATCGCCTTCTTCTTCTGCGTTTATGCAATCCGTTTGATCGGGGTGGCCAATTCCACGGTGATCAGTATTCTCTCGATTCTGGCTCCGATTCTGGTGGGTATTTTTCTGTGGAGCGAGAGGCCCAACGGATTTCAGGTGGTTGGCATCACGCTGGCTTTGATTTCGCTGACGTTGATTGGCGGAAAGGGGGACGCGATTGACCGGGGACGCGTGGTCGAAAAGCCCTGGTATACTCCCTGGGTGATCCTGTCCTTCTTTATCCTCTGCGGTCTCAGTCGTTTGGCGCAGGAGGCGTTCAAGCACTTGTGCGAAGCCGCGGAACGTCCCACCTTTCTGGCGTCGGCCTTCGTGATTACGGCGGTTCCCGCGGTTCTGGTTTTGGCGTTGCGCGGAAGGCGGATTCAGCCGACGGAATGGCTGATTGGCGTCGCTCTGGGAGCGGCCAATATCTTCCAGGCCCATTTCATTCTCAAATCGTTGAAAATTTTTGACGGTTTCATCGTGTTTCCGGTGGTCAGTGCGGGCAGCCTGATGCTGGTGACGCTGGTGGCCACCGGGATGTTGGGGGAGCGGCTTAGCCGAAATACCTGTTTGGGCATCACGATGGCCTGCATTGCGTTGGTTCTGCTGAAGGGCTTTGCCGGCTATTGACCGCAGCAGGCCGCTTCGCGAACGGCGAAGCGTTGCCCTGCACGTGATCGACGCCCGGGCGTTAGCGACCGCATCAGGCCCACCAGCCGCCATTGACGTGAATCGTCTGCCCGGTCACGTAGGAGGCCAGGTCGCTGCACAGAAACAGAATCACGTCTCCGATTTCGCGTGGTTCCGCAAAGCGACCCAACGGTACATTCTGAAGCATGACTTGGCGATTTTCCTCCGGAATCGACTGGCCCATCTCCGTATCGACGACACCCGGGGCGACCGCATTGACGCGAATGTTCCGGCGGGCCAGTTCCCGGCTGAGAACTTTCGTCAGGGTCATGACACCCGCTTTGGCGGAAGCGTAGTTGGCCTGACCAAAAAATCCGGTAACCGCCGACAGCGAGGCAACGTTGACAATCGTGCCGCCCTCGGAAATGGTATCGCAGACCGCCTTGCAGCCATTGAAGACGCCCGTCAGGTTCGTATCGATCACATCCTGCCATTCCGTGACGCTCATTTTCTTGAAGCTGCGATCCCGCAGAATTCCGGCGTTATTGATCAGGATGTCGACCGATCCAAACTGCCGTGAGGCCGATTCCACCAAGGCCTGCATCTGTTCCAGGCTGCGGACATCGGCGGCAACCGCCACGGCCTGCTGAGCGAAGTCGGCGGCCGCTTTTTCCGTGATCTCCTGATTTTGGCCTTCATTATCAGGAAAGAAATTGAGGACCACATTGGCACCCGCGGAATGCAGCGATTTCGCCGTCGCCAGTCCAATGCCTTGTCCGCCACCGGTAATGATGGCCGTTTTGCCGCCAAGATCTATATTTTTCATCAATCCACCTCGGGTTGGTTCGGAGTCATGGTTCGATCGTCGCTATACTGTTGGCCCAGGTCCATTCGCCTAGGCATGTTCATCCACAGGCTGCCAGGCTGGCTTCCGTTTTTCCAGGAAGGCGGCCAGTCCTTCCCGGGCGTCCGGCGTTTCCCGGGCTTGAGCGGAGATCTTCACCGACATGCGAAGCTGTGCGAACAGATCCTGAGGCAGGCACTGACGAATGTGTTGCTTGGTCATGGCCAGCGCGGATGGGCTGCCGGTCAAAATCGCCGCCGTCAGTGCTTCAATTCGGGAGGCCAATTCCTGCTTGGCGACGACATCATGACAGAGATTGAAATCTCGAGCTGTCGATGCGGAAATCCGTTCACCGGATAACAGCAGGAAGCTGGCGGGTCCCGCACCGATGCGGTGGATCAACAGCGGCGTCACCATGGCGGCGGTGATGCCTCGTGCCGGTTCCGGCAGCATGAAGAAGGCATTATCGCTGGCGACCAGAATATCGCAGGCCAGGATCATTCCCATCCCCCCTGCCAACGCCGGTCCGGATACTGACGCAATGACGGGAACCTGCAACGAATACAGATCGCTCAGCAGATCACAATAAATTTCAGAATCCCGCTGCCATTCGGTCGCGCCGTCTGGCGAATTGGCGCGTTCCTGCATTTCGCCCAGGTCCATGCCAGCGCAAAAAACGGTGCCCTCCGCGGCCAGGACCAGGACCCGCAAGCCGGGATGGGATGTCAATTCGGCCAGGCCGCGGCGAATTTCCTCGATGAAAGCACGCTTTAGCGCATTTCGTTTCTCGGGGCGATTGAGCGTCAATCGGCCCACGCCATCCGAAATTTGCAGTTGAATATATTCGTACATGCTTTTTTTCCCGTCGACAAAACCAGATTGTACGAATTCAGCCGGAAGCTTTAAGCGGTCACCAATCGCGGGGCCGCATTTTCCCGACCGCTGCCTTGCGTTAAACTCAGGTTTTCCAACACAGAAAGTGAATTGCCGATGCCGAATCGCGACACAATTTTGATCGCCAATGGTCAGGGTTTCTGGGGTGATAGTATTCTGGGGCCGGTGCGTCTGGTCAATGAAGGGCCACTCGATTACCTGACGCTGGATTACCTGGCGGAAGTGACCATGAGCATCATGCAGAAGCTGAAGAGTCGTAATCCGCAAGCCGGATACGCGACCGACTTCGTGTCGATGGTCAAACGTGTCCTGCCGCAGTGTCGAGAGAAGGGAATCAAGATCGTGGCCAATGCCGGTGGGGTCAATCCCGTCGCCTGCCGGCAGGCCGTGGCGGCGACCATTCGCGAACTCGGTATTCCAGGCGTGCGGATCGGAATTGTCGAAGGGGACGATATACTTGGCGACCTGCAGTCATTGATCGATTCCGGGGAGGAGTTCAGGAACATGGACAGCGGCGAACCGCTGGCCCCGTACCTGGACCAGGTCAAGACGGCCAATGTCTACATCGGTGCGGCGCCGATCGTTGAAGCGCTGCAGCAAGGTGCCGACATCGTCATCACCGGGCGGGCAACGGATCCGTCAGTTGTGCTGGCTCCGCTCTGCTATGAATTCGGCTGGTCGATGGACGACATGGACAAAATGGCCTCCGGCACGATTGCCGGACACATCGTGGAATGCGGTGCCCAGTGTACCGGTGGCAACTTCGTGCACTGGCGTGAGATTCCCGATATGGCGAGGATTGGTTATCCGGTGATCGAAGCGCACTCCGACGGCAGCTTCGTCGTCACCAAACACGACCATACCGGTGGTCGGGTCACCATTGAAACCGTTACGTCACAGCTGGTTTACGAGATGGGAGATCCGGCGAATTACATCACGCCCGACTGCATTGCTGACTTTACGTCCATCAACTTGAAACAGGAATCCGCTGATCGGGTCGTGGTATCCGGCATCCAGGGGAAACCGGCGACCGATACGTTTAAGGTTTCCATCGCTTTTCACGAGGGGTACAAGATCCTGGGGCAGCTTACCGTGGCCGGGCCGGATGCCGTGGACAAAGCAAGACTGTGTGCGGATATTGTCTTTGACCGGGTGAAAATGGACGGAGTCGAATTCAGCGATGAAGAAAAGTTCGTGGAAATCGTTGGTGACAATGTCTGCCATACCGGCATCCTGGACCATCCCGAAAATCCTCCGGAAGTGATTCTGCGGATTGGTGCCAAAGGCAACGACCAGGCGAAATTGAATCGTCTGGGCATGGAAATCGTTCCGCTGGTGACGAGCGGACCTCCGGGCGTGACGGGATTTGCCGGCGGACGACCGAAGGCGACCGAGATCATCAGCTACTGGCCGGCGCTGATCGGGAAAGATCGCGTCAAGACGGTCGTTTCGGTCGAAGAGGTTCAGCTGTAACCGGAGTCCGTCGGAACGGCTTTAATTCTGAAGCGTCGAATCGCCGGCGGTGCGAGAGATTTCTGCCGCCACGCCGTTGGTGGACGGGCGGCCGTTTCGAACGGCTGGACCGGTTTTTGACTGGATGAGCCGACCATGAGGGACACCATTGCCGGTCAATGAGAGGCGTTCATCGTGTTGTCCATGGCCGTCCGACGGGGCGACCGATCGTGCTTTGCCACGATTCCAATGTCGGGCTTCCTCAAAACACGCTTTCAGCCTGTCGGCCAGGTGGTCCGCCATTTCCCGATCGGTCAGCGACGAGATTTCTGAAAATTCAATCGGTTGCCCAAAGACGACTTTGACCGACCCCGTTCTCGGGTATTTTTCGTTGCGGGGCCAGGCTTCGAATGTGCCGTGGATGCCAACGGGAACCAGCGGAACTTCCACTCGCTTTACGAGCGCGGTGAAACCAGTCATCATCGGCAGCGGCTCGCCGTCCCTGCTTCTTTCGCCCTCGGGAAACAACATCACCGGCTCGCGGGCCTTCAGCCGATCGAGGGTTTCCTTCATTCCCCCCAAGCCCATCGTGTTGCGGTCGATCGGGATGCATTCCAGATTGTACAACAGCCACGAAGACCAGCGTCCCCGGAACAGGGCCCGCTTGGCCAGAAAGCTGGTTCGTCGGGGGCAAATGCAGCCGACCACCATCGGGTCGAGATTGCTCAGATGATTCGGACAAATCAGTGCGCCACCGGTTTTGGGAAAGTATTCGATATTTCGAATCTGTAATCGGTAGACCACTCTGAACGCCGAATAGACGGCAGTTTGAATCGAGCGATAGAACAGGCGTCTCGTAAGAGGTCTGGGAGGATCGTTAGTGAGCACTATTCTGTCGTCGATTAAAATGGATGGATTGTCGGCAAAGGCAATCTCGATTCCAATTGCCCTTGAGCCTCAATTGGCAGCCAGCGAATATTTCAATTCATTCCAGCGAAGCGGTCAAACCCTGTTGCGGATTAACGGCACAGAAATTTCCGATACATTCGCGGAAGCGTTTACCATGCGCTACACGCGAATCGTCGTCACCGCCGTCGATCGATACTGGCTGGACGCGGGACTGAACCAGTTCTGCGGATACGGCACCAGCGTGATCGGTTGCGATGCGGAAATCGGCGTGGACCATTATCTGGATAGCACCGAATCCCCGGATGGGCGACCGGCGGCGGTTGTCCTGGCGTTCGGGTTCAATCAGGAGTCATTAGGCCAGGCCGTCGCCAACCGGTGTGGCCAATGCTTGATGACCTGTCCCACGACCGCGGTTTACAACGGCCTGCCGGCGGACAAATCGGTTCCGCTGGGTCGCCACCTGAGGTTTTTTGGCGACGGTTTCCAGAAAAGCAAGCTTGTGGGAGACAGACGCTTTTGGCGAATACCCGTGATGGACGGTGAATTCCTGGTGGAAGAAACCGTCGGCATCGCCAAAGGCATCGCCGGCGGGAATTTTCTGATCCAGGCGACCGACCAGACGTCGGGCGCTGCCGCGGCTCGCCAGGCGATTCAGGCCATTCAGGAGACCAACGGGGTCATCACTCCGTTCCCCGGGGGCGTGGTCCGCAGCGGAAGCAAAGTTGGTTCGCGTTACCGGGGATTGGTCGCTTCCACGGCCGATGCCTGGTGCCCCTCGCTGCGCGGAAGAGTGGAATCGCTGGTTCATCCCCAGGCCAACTGCGTTTACGAAATCGTGATCGATGGCCGCGATGAAGCTTGCGTCAGAACGGCCATGTTACGGGGCGTGACCGCGGCGTCGGGTCCGCACACGGTTTCCATTGCCGCAGGAAACTATGGTGGAAAACTGGGTAAGCATCATTTTCAATTGAGAAGTCTGTTTGACAATCCGCCGCCCGATCTGACAATCTGACGACGATCCGATTGATTGCCGCCAACAGCATCGGGCCCAAGCGGATGCAGGAACTGATAGAGAAATCGTGACATGAGTGACATGCATAACGTCCAAACCAACAGAATCTTGTCCGCGCTGAGCATCTTTGGGCTGTTGTTGGCCGCCGATTGTTCGCTGGGAAGAGAGGTTTACGAAGGTGTACAGGATCAGGCGACGGCGACCGACCAGCCGCGCATTCTGGTAACGCCCGACTGGCTATCCAATCAGATTCAACAAAATCCAAATCTGCGGATCATCGACCTGCCACTTCGCAAGACAAATTACGTGGAGGGTCATATCCCTGGTGCGGTGTTCGTGGATTGGAGATCGGACATCATTGCCCCGGATCCACGGGAATACTATCGCATTCCCGAAAAAAGCGAGATGGAGAAGTTGCTGTCGCGACTGGGAATCAAGCCGGATACGACGATCGTGTTGACCGACAACATGGGCAATCGCAGCGCCGTTCGGATGTACTTCACGCTCAGATATTTCGGCCACGAACCGATCCGGATTCTCGATGGCGGTACCGGCATCTGGAAGAAGTCCGGCCGCCGTTTGGAGACCCGGATTCCCAGCGTCACGCCGACCCGTTATCGCATCCAAACTACCAATGAGGAATTTGTCGTGGCGCTGGAATCGGTTCAAAGGGCCATCGAAAACGACAGGATTCAAATCGTCGATAGCCGTCCTGCCCGCCAGTACGCTGGGGAAATTTCGGGAAAAGCATTGCACACCAACCAGCCTCATGCTCGTCGTGGTCATATACCTTCCGCTCTGAGCATCCCCTGGTCGGAAAACTTGAATGGCGACGGTACGTTCAAGTCGTTGACGGACCTGCGTCGACTGTACGAATCACACGGTGTCGATACGCAGGGTGAAGTTTTTACCTACTGCAACGAAGGCTTGCACGCGGCCATGCCGTGGTTTGTATTGCACGAGTTGCTGGGCAATCCGGAAGTCCATGTCTATGAAGATTCGCTGGTACAGTGGGCCAATCGCGAGGACCTGCCCCTCGAAGGCAACGACGGCTCCAAGCGTTAACGCGAGTCGCCGTGACGTGTAGCCTGTGACGTACTCATTTTCCCGCTCGATCGGAACGAAAAGAGACGACCCGCAGACGATATCCGCGATGGACTACCAGGACGACTGCAAGTGCAGTCCAGATCCCGAGGGAAATCAGCGTTGGTATCTGGGTTACAGCAGGTGCCGGGCTTTGATTTCCAGGTAACGATTGACCAGGCCGGCCGTCAGTTCTTCCGGAAAGACGTCCAGCGTCAGCGCCCCCTGGTGCTGCAGATCCGTCAACACCTGCTGTCGCCAATTGACCAGCCTGGCCGCAACGGCCGCCGGATAGTATCGCTCCGGATCGTCCGGCGTGGGGTGCGCGATGTAATCGTCGACTGGATCGAACAGGCGATGATCGCGAAGCAGCACGCCCAGCGGCAGATGATGTTTTCCGATGGCGGTCAGATATTGGCAGATCTGGCGGGCATTGATTTCGTCGATCACGTTGGTGACCAGCACCACCAGGGATCGTTTCAGGCAATTCGTCCTCAAATGCAGGAACGCCAGATCGTACCGTGATTCGACATGCGACGCATGTTGATCGAAAGCCGCATGCAACAGTCGGTTGACATGCTGGACGCCCCCCCGCGGGGGCGTGTAATTATGAATCGCGTTGCTGAAACAGATCAGCCCCACCGAATCGCCCTGTCGCAGGGCCACGTAGCTGAGCATCAACATCGAATTCAACGCCTGATCCAGCAGACTGACACCATCCGAACCACCGGTCATCATCCGGCCGCAGTCGAGCATGAACATGATCCGCTGGCTCTGATTGGCCTGAAAATCCTTGACCATCAGTTTTCGCCTTCGCGCGGTGGTCCGCCAATCGATGTGTTTGTAGTTGTCGTCCTGCGTGTAATCCCGCAATCGTTCAAACTCGCTGTCCTGTCCCACGCTTCGCGAGCGACGAACGCCCAACAGGTTCAGGCGATTGCTCCTGGCCAGCATGGCGTATTGCGAAATCTGTTTCATGTCCGGATAGACGAAGATCTCATCCACAGTGGGAATCTCGTAGTACGCGTACCAGAAACCGAGACGGCTGCGGACTCGCAGATGAACGCAACGAAGTTCAAACCGGCCTCGCTGACGACTGGTAAACCGGTACTGAAACCGGGCGCGGCTGCGGGCGTTAAAGAAATAGTGGAATCTTTCGATGTCCGGCGTGAATGCCTGAGGTAAATCGTCCCGGATTTCGGTGTGACAGGCTCGCTTGGAATGACTCGTGATCGTCAATTCACAGTCCTGTTTCTTGCCCCACGAGGCAATTTTCAGCACGTCGCGGCTGGCTTCAAAGCGTCGGGCGGCCACGATGCTCAGGACATCCACACAGGCGATGGTCAGTAATATCAGGTTCAGACCCAGGACCGCCCAGACGATCGCCGGCAGCAGGACCGTGGTAAAAGACAACACCAGCGGGAACGACATGACGAACAGGAAACGACGGCTCGGGAAACAGCCTTTGAAGAACCAGGCGGCGAACAACGGGAGGGCCAGCACCGCCATCAGGATCAATGGACGGTTGATGAGAAAATCGAATACGATCGCCGGAAAGTTTGTCATGCAGGGTCCGGTTCAGGATTTGATTCGCGGTACTTCAACGCTGCGAATCAGTTCCCGCAAAAGCTGGTCCACGGTCTGTCCTTCGACTTCCGCCTCCGCGGTCAACATCACCCGGTGCCGCAGAGCCGGAATCGCCAGGGCCACAACGTCATCGGGCACGGCATAGTCTCTGCCGCTAAAGGCGGCCAGCGTGCGGGCACCCTGCATCAGGCTGAGCCCGGCTCGCGGCGAGGCACCCATGAAGAATTGCGGCCAGTCACGAGTCAAACGCACCATGCGATTGATGTAGTCCAACAGCAGGGAATCGACTCGCACCTGGCTGTTTTCCCTGGTGACCCGTACAATTTCCGACGGCGACGTGACGCGTTCGACTTCGGATTCCAGTCGCAGATTAAGGTCCGTCTGGCTGCTGTGCATCTCCAGAATTCGAGCTTCCTCTTTTTCGCCCGGGTAATCCGCGACCAGCTTGAACATGAACCGATCCAGTTGCGCTTCGGGCAGATTGTAGGTGCCTTCGGATTCAATCGGGTTCTGTGTCGCCAATACCAGGAATGGGGGAGCCAGCTCGTGCGTGGTGCCGTCGATGGTGACATTTTTTTCCTGCATGATTTCCAGCAGGGCGGCGTGTGTCTTGGCCGGAGCACGGTTGATTTCATCGGCCAACAGCAATTGTGTAAATACGGGACCGGGCCGGAAATCGAATTCCTGGGTCTTCATGTTAAATATCGGTGCACCGGTAATATCGGACGGCATCAGGTCGGCCGTGAATTGAATGCGGCTGAAATTGCAGCCAAAGATGCGGCCCAGTGTGCGTACGAACAACGTTTTGCCCAGTCCGGGTACGCTCTCGATCAACACATGTCCACCGGAAAACAGGGCGACCAACGTACCCAGAACCAGCTCGTTCTGACCGACGAACAGACGAGCGATCTCGGCGCTGATTTTCGTGTACAGTTCCTGCGTGGGGGTAGCCGGATTTCCCGGTGGCAAGGGGGCCCATGCCGTACTGGCAGGTCGGACATCCGGTGGAGTGGGCTGCAGCGAAGTTGATGCCAGGCCGCTATCCTGTTGGTTCGCCGTGGTGTCGGCAAGCGTTGGCTTGGCCGGTGGGATCGTGGGCGCCAGGACCTGGTTGACGTGACTGCATTTGGGGCACTGTACTCCGGCCGATGTCAGGCTGGCCTGAGGGACCCTCAATTTGGCAAGGCACCGCGCGCATTCGAATTCGAACGAATCCGGTTGCGAATCAACGTTGTTCATGGTCCGATTTCTCGTCCGTTCTGGTTCTTGTATCCCGGGAACCGCCGCCGTGTCGGGAAGTCCGCCGACGATACTCTTCGATCCACGTATCCGGTTCCTTGCGGGACCGGGTCTTGCTCATCAATGCGGCCAGCGCCAGGATGTGATCGCGAAAATCAGCAGTCGCCTGACGTTCGATTCTCCTTGGTCGACCAAAGATTGGAAAGTAGACGAAACACAGCAATAGACACCAGAAAAGAATATTGGGAATGATATAACGAAGGGGGCGACTGGTAATCCACATCCACTTGGAGTGATCGGTGTCTTCATTTTCGGAATAGGGAATCTGAGGACCGCTTTCGATGAACAACACGTCGCCGAATTCAGGATCATGCTGGTTAACATACTGGATCAGATTGTCCGCCAGTTTCTGATGTTCTCCAACCGTGAGGGGAAGATTCAGCAGGAAGCTGCCGTTCCCAACGACGATAATGCGACTTTGCGGCCAGCCGTCTTTCTGCAGAGAGTAGCAGAAGGGGATCGAATCGATCGTCAACAGGATCTCCACTTGGTAGTCTCGGAAGGAGCCGTTGACTTTCAGGTCACCGGGAAGCGGTAGCGAGGAAAATCGCAAGTCGGTCCGTGATGTGTCAATACCCTTAGCCAAGGGACCGTTCAGTTGCGTTGCCCGTTGGAAGGGGAAGGTTCTGGTTTGATACCAGTCGCAGTCCCGATGGCCGACACGGTTCTGAATCGACAAATCACCGGTGATGGCATCCACCAGGCCGCGCTCAAGTTCTCGATCTGGATCGTCGTCCGCCTGCTCACGTAGCCATTCCCAGTACAACGATTCGGCATTGAAATCTCTACCTACCAGTACCAGAGTGCGATTCCAGTCGGCGGCCAACCATGCCTCGATACGGTCAAGCGTCTCATCGTCCGGAGCGGCGAATCCGTCCGGAAACCAGTAGACCGTTTGATACTTCTGCCAGCGGGGCGAGATTCTGCCGTAGCGATCGACATCACGCCGGGACCCTTTGACCATCCGTTGAAAGACCATCGTCCCGTTCACACTGGTCGAATACCCCGTTCCAAACGCGCGACCGTAGCCCGTTTCCAGCTGTTCTTCGCATCCACACAGCACCAGAAGGCTGACGGCTGCAATCGCCGTCAGGCAGTGTGTCAGACGAGTGTTGTTTAATTCGTTCATCAACCCACCATCGTGCCCTGGTGTTCCAACTGCTGTTGGAAGGTATCGAGTCGTTTCCAATACGTGTCAAACCGATGGCGATCGATGATCTCGTTACCGAAAAAAAAATCTTCGAAGGCGATCATTACCTGTTGATAGTAGGCTGCCAATGATTCATGGGTTCGCAATTCCATCAGATACTGGCGATTGGTTTTTCCTTTTTTCAACTGGATCAGTTCCCGTTGATCCAGCTGCAGCAGCATGTGGCTGAACAACAGCATCGTGGCCGGGCCGAAATCGTTGCGGTTGGCCGCTCTGGCTGCCTGTTCACGAAAATCAGTGTCGGTCGCATGGCGCACGTCGAACGGAAGCTGTGTGATCCGTTCCAACATGGCAGTTCGATCCAGTTCATCCTGGAACGCCTGGTCGTCTCGTTGACTCTCCATCTTCAGAAACTGCCTTACCAGAATGGCCACGATCAGCGCAAACAGGACCGTGATGGTTACCCACACCACAGCGTTGAGTACCGGCCCGAACGAGCTGCCATTGGCTGGAACCGTCGTTCGTGTCCCGTTGTCAGGCGCGCGGACCGGAAGTTCGTTTCGATTCAACGATGCCGCACGGCCAGGCTCCGGTCGATCGAGCTCAGTGACCGTTTGACGTTCCGGATCAAGCCAGGGAAATCCTCGTTGTTCCAAGGCCCGCTGGCCTGCCTCCACCGTCTCCTGCGCGGCACTCGAATCGATTATCCACAGTGAACCGCCAGTGAAGACCGTCAGGCAGATCAGACCGCCAACCAGGTCCTGGATCGCAAACGCCGTGGGCATGGAAGTCATCCGTGGTGCACTCCCAGATTCTGTTCCAGACGTCGTGCTTCGGCCCGCATGCGCAGTTCGATTTCCCAACCCTCCTGGCGAATGCGGATGTCCACGTAGGACAGATACCGGATTACCGCCATCACTCCGGCTACCAACCACAATGCGATTGGCCAGTACAGCAACACCGGGCTGGAATCGGTACGGTCATGCAGATTCAAAGCGGAATCGACCAGCAACAGCGACCCCAGCAGGGTCACCATCAAAGGCAGGCAGAACAGCGACAAGACGATGAACCTGGCAGTCAATTCGGGGCGAGCTGCCCGGTGCAGGCTGGCCGATCGCAAAACGTAGACGATCTGGCTGCCCGGTTGCTTGCGGATCGGTGTTTTTTCCAGCACCAGAATCTCCATTGCAAATGGTCGCAGGCAGCGAATCGCGCTTCCCAGCAGAACCATGCCGATAAACAGGGAATACAGCGTCACAAAGGTCTCCTGTTGCCGCTGCTCATTCAAGAAACAGGCCACCACGAAAACCGGAATAACCAACCGCAGAAAACCCTGGATCCAGATGATCCAGGGATTGATGCGTATCGCCGACAAGAGAGCCTGATTGATCGTTGGTCGCCGGGTGAACATGGCCTGACCCAGGTAGCTGGTAATCAGCAGTGTTCCGACCTGTGCCTGGTTGACCACCAGCAGCGATTGCGTGAAGTAGTACAGTGTGGTTCTCTGGGTATCGAAAATGTCTTCCGTCATCCAGCGGGTCACCCACCAGTTGCCCAGCAGGAACGGAATCATGCCCGTCAGCCACAGAACCAGCAAGGGGACAAGGTGATCACGAATCACATGCAGCGAAAGATCGAATATCTCCAGTATGGATCGTCTGCGGATCGCGATGTAAGTTTGATCGAATGCCACTTGAGGTGGACCTAGTTGCGAGGGTAGCCAAGGACGACAAAATAGAACATCAACATCAGACTGGTGAATATGGAAACCGCTCCCTTGATCCACCAGGGCATGTAGGTTTCCGATACGGGAGAAATGAATCCTTCGATCAACGCAGCGAGGAAAAACAGGAGCACGGCGCTCATGGCCAGGGGTAGTGATTCACGAGCGGTCTTGTACAGTGAATCCAGTCGACCAAGACCACCGGTAATCAGCCAGCTCATCCCGATTTTCAGGCCGGCACCAGCCGCGAGGACGATGGCGGTCAATTCGACGGGACCATGGGCCGTGACGAATGTCTTGAAATGGACGCCCGCTTCGCCCAGATCGGGGCGGAACATGTAGCCGAACACGGCACCCAGGTAAACCGCGTTAAAGGACAATGTCACCAGACCGGGCAGCAGCAGCAGCATCGATACAAAACAGCTCAATCCGATTCCGGCGTTGTTGAAAATGTAGAAGCCGGTCATCATTGAATTGCCGCCAATATCCCGGCCGTTGAAATCGCCGTACATCTCTTCAAACATCTCGAGGCTGTCGGGACCCAGCACGTCCCTGGCAAAATCAGGCCAGATCGCATCTTCGTAGGCCAGCCAGGCCGCCGCCAGAAAAAAGCCCCAGAACAGGACAAAGCAGAAGTGCACGCAGGGCTCGCCAAAGATCGCACGCGGAGTGTCTTCAAAAACGACCCGATACCAGTTGCGCCAACGTGGTCGCGAACTGCGGTACAACTGGTTATGGGCCAGGGCGACCAGGCGGTGCAGGTAGTCGACGGTTTGCGGTGGCAGTTGGTAGCTTTCCGCCAACGCCAGATCAGCGCAGGCACCACGGTAGAGCTCCGAGAAACGAATCAGTTGCTCGGGATCCTTGTCCAGGTCGGCCCGTTTGACGGTACTCAGACGCTCCAGTTCCTGCCAGTGACCCTCCCGCGACGCGATCAGTTGGGCGACTTTCATTCGGATGCCTCGACCTCTTCGCCCATTACCGGAGACAGATCGGTGGAACGATCGACCGCCCTGACCGCCAACTCCGGTTGCCGCTCAGCATTCTCAACCGTAACGTCGCCGGTACCGCCAAAGTCGCTCCGGTCGGTGTTGCCGTGCTGCACAAAGGACTGGTAATACAATGCACACACCAGCAAATCGTAATTGGTGTCATGGGGCAGGCCAAAATGGTTGATCAATGGTCGAGCAATATGCGCGGCTACTTCATTCGCACGTTGGTATGGCAGAAAGCGACGTCCATCAACGTATTCGGCCAGTGCCCTCGCCAGACTGGGCGAAAGCGAAGAATCAAGCGGCAATGCGGTGGCCAATTCGGCCACCCGCGGATCTTCGAAGTCGGCCAGACCATGCGTCCATTTTCGGGATTCACTGACCACCATCGTGCCGGAGACCAAATCGCCCAGGCGTTGGTACTTGCGGCTGATCGTCATGCTCAGCAGCCCAAAACCAAACAGAGGTATCCAGGTCCCGGCGGCATCCGGCCCCAATACGAGGCTCAATGGTAGAAAGGGTGAGACATCCAGCAGCCGAAAGAAATTTCTCAACGTGGCCTGCGTGGCGTCGATGGCGCTGCCATTGCTGGAGATGACTCGGATACCCGACAGCATTTTGCCGAAGGTCTGGCCATTGTACATGGCCTCCATGAATGCACCGTAAAACCACAACGACAAAAAGGCACCGATCAGGAAGAACATCAATGCCAATTGCCCGAGCAGATCCAGGGTGGATGCCAAGGTGGTCCCGCGCAGCAGATTGTTCAAAAAGCCAAACAGCAACACGGTCGCGGCGGCCACCAAACAGAAGGCCACCAGCGTGAAGCCGACATCCAGCAGGTAGGCCATCAGTCGCCGCGCGGGTCCGACCGTTTCGTATTGAAACGAGACATTTTCCGGCGTGGAAACGCGCACCTGGTTGTCCAGAATTCCCTGCGTTCCGCGCCACTTCCGCAGCTGGGGTGCCGTGTTCGCTGTTGCCATATCCCTGCAAAAAACGCGTCTGTTTTCAACTTGGCCGACGTCCAGTCAACCGCCGGTGATCGACGGCGTCGATCCTCCGCGGGGCCGGTCCCGCTTCTGCCATGGGAGCGGGGATCACCACGTCGTACCGTAACCGGTCGCCGATTGCGGGAAAACCTGAACACTGTTTTTGCAGGATACCGGCAAATGCCGGGGGCCGCAATCAACTACCGTTTCTTGGACCAGTCCCGACGCTGCCGCGAACTTGGGATCTGCATCTTCTTGCGATATTTTGTGACGGTCCGCCTGGCCACATTCAGCCCTTTCGATTTCAGCAGCTTGACCAGTTCATCATCGCTGAAAGGCTTGGCCTTATCTTCCCCGTCCACCAGTTTCTGCAATTCAATTCGAATCCGGTTCCAGGCAATGTCATCTCCGGCCGCGGTCGTCGTGCCTCCAACGAAAAAACGCTTGAGTGGAAAAATGCCGCGTGGCGTTTCGATCCACTTGTCGTCGACGGCACGGCTGACGGTGGTCACGTGGACGCCAACCTTGTCGGCAATCTGTTGCATCTTCAAAGGCTCCAGAGCTTCCGGTCCGATCTCGAAAAACCTGGTCTGGTGATCGACGATTGCCTGGGCAACCCGCTGCAGGGTGTTGCGGCGCTGTTCAATCGATTCGATCAGCCACTGGGCGGCGGTAATTTTTCTTTTGATGAATTCCCGTTCTTCCGGCGTCGCCTGGCCGTTTTCCAGCCGTTTCCGGTAGTACTTGCTGATGTACAGACTGCGAGTTGGGCCCTCATCAACCTGAACCACGTATTTGCCGTCGTCGTCGATGATCAATTTCACGTCGGGAGTGACGGACGGCACGAACCGGTTGGCAAATCGGCTGGCCGGTTTGGGGTCCAGTTTCCGTAATTCGGCCCACGCTTCATTGATCTGGTCGATGGAAAAGCCGGTGGCTTTCTGAATCTGTGGCAGCCGGTTGTGGTGCAGGTCGTCCAGGTGATCATTGATCAATAAGCGCACACGGCTGCGATGGTCCTCGTCCACATTGACCAGTTGCAATTGCAGGCACTCCTTCAGATCGCGGGCCGCCACGCCCAGCGGATCCATTTCCTGAATCCAGGCCAGCGCATCGTTGGCGTATTCGATGTCACCAGGTTCGGAACCGGGTGGCAGCAGATCCTGAAGACTGATTCTCAGGTAACCCCCGTCTTCCGCATGCAAAGACGAAATGATCCGTTGGCACATCCGATAGGTTTGGCCATCGATCCGCGATTTGATCCCGGCCAACTGGCTCAACAGGTGATCCTGCAATGTGTCGTGTCGGTCGACGACGTTAGCCATCATGTCGTGCTGCCGATCACCGATTTCCTGAATCCGGTTGGAAGACGGTTTCGGTCCGTCGAAGTAATCGGGAATATCCCGATCCAGATTCAGCAGTCTTTCAAAATCGTCGGCACCGTTCTTTCCATCCTCATCAATCACCAGCTCTTTCTGCTCAACATCCACCGAATCGTCGGATTCCGATTTGGGGGTCTCCTGGGCGGTATCGCCTTCGGCCAGTTCCAGCGTCATGTTTTCCGCCAGTTCCTTTTCGATGCGATCCTCCAGTTCGGCCTGAGCCATCTGCAGAATCTCCATCGACTGGATCATCCGCGGCGCCAGCGTCTGGGTCTGTCTCTGCTGAAGTTGTTGACCGATTGATATTTTCATGATTGCCCGAGAAAGCCATATCCCGTCATTGTAATGCGGCGGCGCCGGCCGAAACAAATTCGGCCATCCACATTATCCACGATTCTGGATCGCTGCATTCTAAAATCTAGGATTTAATGGGAACTCCGGGAGAGTTTTTTTTCGATAGCTTTCGGAAATAAACTTGACATACGGAACCGGCAGTCCGCTTTGCAACGACGATTCGAATTGAGTGTGGTGACCATCGCGTGGACCGTCTGGCCACGCAACCAGAACATCGTTCAGAACGGCTGTCGTCCGGAGATGGCGTCGGCGACAATCTCCTTGTTGGCGTATTCCAGAATACTGCCTTGCGTGATGCCGCGTGCCAGGCGAGTCAATGGGATGTCGAATTCGGAAAGCAGATTGGAAATATGCAGAGCGGTTCCGTCCCCTTCGACCGTCGGATTGGTGGCCAGAATGATCTCGCGAAAACCACCTGCGGCCACGCGATTAACCAGGTGGTCGATGGTCAATTGATCGGGACCCATATTTTCCAGCGGGGCGATGCGGCCCAGCAGAACATGGTACACCCCGTTATATTGGCCAGACTGTTCCACGGCGATCAGGTCACGCGGTTGCTGAACAACACACAGCAGCGTTTGATCGCGGCGGGCGTCGGCACAGATGCCGCACCGGGTCGATTCCGCCAGGTTAAAGCAGTTTTCGCAGTAATGGACGTTTTCACGTACATCCCGGACCGCATCCGCCAGCGCCAGCGCTTCCGCTTTGTTGACTCGCAGGATGTGATAGGCCAGTCGCTCCGCCGATTTCCGGCCGATCCCGGGAAGTTTCGCCAGCTGGTCAATCAGGTGAACTACAGAGTCCGTCAACTGGGCCATCGCGTCGGTTTCGATCAGATCAGTGCGTCGTTTCGGTTTCCTGGTCCGTCGGTGGGTCGGCGGCCGGGTGGCCTCCCAGCATGGACTTCAGCGTATCTTCCATGCCCTCCGGCAATTGCACGTTACCAGCGATGTTCTGCATCGCCTCCACATGCAACGCCCGTGATTTGGCCAACGCATCGTTGATGGCTGCCGGCAACAGATCGGTGATCATTTCCAAATCCGCTTTGTCTTTTAGCAGCGGATCGATTTCGATGCCCAGCACCTGGCCCAGGCCGTTGGCGTGAACACTGACCATCGAACCGCCGGCAGATCCTGTTACCTGTTTCGCTTTCAGTCCCTCGTTGATGCCTTCCATCTGACCGCCGAGGTTGCGAGCCTGATTCAGCAGTGAGGCGATGTTTCCCAAACCTTTAAACACGAATAAAAACTCCTTGGAACAACTTCAGTGGCTTCTGCGAATGTGTCACCAACATTGTAGGCAATCGGTGGCGACAAATGAACCGAGATCTACCGCCGCCGATTACGATGGTCCCTGTATTCCACCACTTCGGCGTCAAAGACCTGCATTGCACTCTTGATCAATTCATTCTGTTCAAGCTGGCGGATCATCTGCACCCGCGTCAAGTTTGGACGTTCAACTTTGTCGTGCCGGCTTTTTTCTGCATGCAAAAAAAACTCGACCCCAGGCGTACGTCCGGTGATCTGATGCAGGGCAGATTTGAGCGATTGGAGTCGGTCCGCGCGGCGAAAGTATTCGAGAACGTGAGGTTCCGAAAACGTAACGGCCACAGTAGCGCCTCCCTTGAGCTCCAGTTTGTGATGTTGGGAAGCCATTTCCATCGCCATGCCCCCGCACTGTTCGGCGGCCTGTTGCCAGATTTGCACCAGATTCGACGGGTTCAGCTCCAGTACCGGCGCAACCTCGTCGATTTCGCGCGGCGGCGCGTCGGCAGCCGGTCGGTCCTGGGAGGCTAATTCAGCTGGTTCTTTTTTTTTGCTGGTCGTTGGCCGGGCGTCGTCTGGGCCGGCCGGCGGTTGGCCTGGGATGCCGGATTTCCGATTTGAGCCACCAGGTCGGTCAGCAAGTCCAGATTCTCCAGTCGACTGATCCGGACCAGAGCAATTTCCAGCAGGATGCGTCCGTGCAGACTGGACTGCATCCGCGTTACGCACTGATCCAGGATTTGCACAATCGCCAATATGGATTCCAAACCGAATTCCTCGCCCCGGGCTTTTAATTCTTCTGCTTCTGATTCCAGGCTGGACACCAGCGTTTCCGAACTGGCGCCCACACGAGTGGCCATGATGTCCCGGAAGTACCCCAGCAATTGTGACGCCAATTGCCCCGAATCCACGCCCGCCTGAATCGCTTCGGCCACCTGGTTCAGGCATTCGCCCGCTTCGCCACGGAGCGCGAAATCGGCAATGGTCCGGATGCGACGGTTGTCCGCCGTTCCCAGCAGTCGGTGCACATCTTCGACACCGATCGAACCTTCACAGAAGGAAAACAACTGTTCCAACAAGGACTGGCTGTCGCGCATGCTGCCGGTTGGCGCGACGAGCAAGCACCGCCAGCGCCTGATCATCGGCCCGGATCCCCTCGCTTTCGCAAATCTCCATCAACCGTTGGACGATCTCCTTCGTTTGCACCGGTGAAAAGTCGAATCGCTGGCACCGGGAAAGGACCGTGATCGGAATCTTCTGAGGATCGGTTGTACAGAAGATGAACTTCACGTGCTGAGGCGGCTCTTCCAGCGTTTTCAGCAGGGCGTTGAACGCCTGTTGCGTCAACATGTGGACTTCATCAATGATATAGATCTTGAATCGGGCCCGCGAGGGTCGGACTATGGCGTTGGAGCGAAGTTGCCGGATCTCATCGATGCCCCGATTGCTGGCACCGTCAATTTCCAGCACGTCAATATCTTCGCCAACCGATACCGTTTGGCAGATATCGCACTCATTGCACGGTTCGTTCCGTAGGGCCCTGTTGGCAATTCAGACACTTGGCAAAAATCCGGGCGGACGACGTCTTGCCAACTCCTCTGGCTCCGGTGAACAGGTAGGCATGGCCAACCCGGTTCTGCCTGAATGGCGTTGGAGAGCGCCTGCGAGATATGTCCCTGACCGACAAGATCAACAAACGACTGGGGACGATAACGTCGGGCGACAACCGTGTATGGGGATGGTGCAGAATTCATCGTGAAACCGTGTCAGCCGATCGTCAACCGGGATGTCCAACGGGTTTTCGTCGATCCAGGGACCTGATCGCCGTGGGCCGCAAGGCTTGCCCTGCGGATTTCCGTTCCCCAGCCGTTGAACTAAAGACTTAAGCGAGCGGGCTAGGCACCACCAAACCCTGTCTGTCGGTCAGAGGACTCCGCACAAGAGTACCCCGCTTAGGGCTGCTCCATATTTCAGGCCTGACCCGATTCGCGGCTCCCCCTCGCGGAGCCCACTGACCAACAGCCAAGGAACCAGTTGTATTCGACGGGATGATGGACGTCAAATGGACGCCATGGCAGCCACGGCTAACCCATGGGCAAGCCATACGATTAACGGGATCACCGCTGGTCACGGCGGCTGGCAGTCAACGACGTTCGGCCCGCTGATTGAAGGACGATCGTATGAAAACGGGGCTGGACTACGACATGAGCAACAGCAACAGACCGGTAACCAGGCCGTTGTTGATGGCGTGCATCACAATGGGGGCGATCAAGGAACTTCGCCATTCCCTGACCAGCGAAAATCCAAAGGCCAGCGTCGTCAAGACCGGGATGCCAACGATACCCTGCGGATGAATGGACGCAAAAATCAATCCACTGATCAGCGACGATAACACCACGCTGACCCACCGCTGTCGTCGATCCGTGGCGTCACGAAGAAAACGGTACAGGACACCGCGAAACATGGTTTCTTCCACAATCGGAGCGGCCACGCAGGCGGAAACGACCACCAGAATCCAAACCAGGGTTCCTCCGCTGGCGATTTCTTCGGCAATCGGATGACCCACCGGTCCCGCCGACTCAAATTCGGCGGGAGCGTTGATCCATGACATCCCCACACCCAGAAGGATCGAAATCGAGATGCCGAACAGCATGGGAACGATCAGGGCCAGATACGAAAAACCACCGACCAGAATCTCCACGAACGGATTTTTCAGTTCCCAGCCAATGTCGCGGCACATGGTTCGAAATGAAATGCCCCGGACCACAGGCCAGGCCAGGGCCAGCAGGGAACCGAAGAAGGCGACGGGCCCCAACGCCATGGCGACCGACCCCTGCTGGATCAGGCTGCCCACAACACTGGTCACGATTTGCAACCCGAAAAAAAATACGATCCAGATGGCGAAGGTTTCAAGGTAGACAAAGCCGTGACGCGACTGGTTCTGGAAATGTGGGGACACAATCTGGGCAACGACCAGTCCAACCATGATGGCGATGGCCACAAACGCCGCCAGAATAACCAGGATGCCTAACACGGTGGCAATCGCCAGGATCACGAAGGTCCGAGAGCCCTCCTCATTGATCTGACGACGATCGCCTTTCCGCGGTGATTTGCTGGGCGTCAGTGCGAGTTTGCCAACCCAGCCCAGCCGCCTGGTCAATAATTCACGGTCTTCTGGCGGAAGACTGGACGAATCGAAGTCTCCCTGCTGATATTGCTCGAAAAGCTGGCCCAAAACGCGGCGGATTCCCGCCTGGGATTCCGTCGGAAAATCGACAGGCTCGTCCTCCATTTCAAGTTCTGCCACTTTTTCGGCGACGGCTTCATCGATCGCGGCAAGTTGCTCCAGGGCCTTGTCCGCTCCGGCAAATTCATTGACCAGAATCGCATGACCGTAGCGTTGCTCAAGCGGGCCGGTTTTGAATTGCCCAACGTTGTCCAACGCCGTCTCGGCCGGTTGCCGCAAGCCAATCATCGACTTGGCCGTCAAGTTGATACCAATCAACTCCGCGCCGGACATCTCCATGCTGCGGGGGCCAAAAAACTGGTTGTAATACACAAACGCGGCGATCAAGCTGACCACGCCCAGAATGGCCAGCCACGATGCAATCATCAGTGCCGTGTATCTGCGAGGACCGGAAAGGGAATAGACGTCCCCATCGGACACGTCCGTGGCCAGATCGCTTGGCGGCACATAGGGAGCTTCTTCGTTCACGTTTTCTGGCAAGGGGATCCGAAAATGGCCATGTCGATGTCAGCCCAATTCGGCTGCCTTTCCCTATCATACTATCCGCACCGCGGACAGCGACAAGATCTCCTGTGGTTGGAGCTGGACACCTCCACGACGATTCGACTGTGCTGTTGGCCGGCGTCCGGCAAAGGAAATACCAGCCCATTGTCGCAACCGATATCCCTGCGGATTCGATGCCCCAACGATCCGTCCCGTTTCAGGTGGTAAACTGAAATCGGGCAGTTTGCCATGCCGGGCGATACGAATCAGGGACGGTTTCGCTCCTTCAACCGACGCTGAAAGTTCCGGAATTCTTCCGCACTGGAAAACTGGATCCTGCGACCATCAATGGTGATTTCCCCCTGGAATGAGTATCGTCGTTCAAACTGATCGACCCGATTTTGAACGGATTCATTCTGGATTCGTCGAAACATCCGGTTAAATTGAAAAATCTGATCGTGCTGCGACCAGACCGTCTGTGCTTCAGCAGTATCCGAGGTGCTGTCGGCGGGAGTGCGGAATCCTCTCAAGTATTCCTCCAGTTCTTCCGGTGTGGAAACCTGATGTGAGACACTGCCTGAAAGGACCTGTCCCAGATATTTCCCGCCGCCGTGAGCCACCATCACGGTAGGCTGCTTGGCGAGATCACCACCAGCATTGACGAAGGCATGCGCGAGTTGTTCTGCCTGAAGTGTGATCGCGTTTCCGCCAGGTGCTTGACCCTGTCCGTCGGCACCGCCCCGGCTGACCACCGACAGGCTCCCTTCCGCGACCACCACTTCGGTGCCCGAGGTGTTGGCAACAACGTAGACTTTCGATTCTTGCAGATCAGAAAGCGCTGCATCGGAAGTGACCAATTCAAAGGGAACCGCCTGTCCGGGCGTTGTCAACTCGATCTTCCCCGAAGAGACCTGCATCTGTTCGCCGGAGAGGATCTCGACCGCTGCGGCGCCAGGATTTGAACCTGGACCTGGTTGTCCAGGTTTAGCCTGGCCGATCCGAACACCAGTTTCAGTGGCCCGGTTGGCAGCCGTTCACCTGACGGCCGATTCAACCATCGCGCATCCGGGGACTCCTCGATGGTTCCCCACGTTGTTTCATTCGCAGATAAATTGCCTTGTTCCATCAAATTGTTCGCGGGATCGACCGCCTTGTCCTCCAGGGAAGCCGCGTCATCCCGCCAATCCGGACCGGTTTCGGCCATCTCCACCAAATCTGAATCAGGGAGAGCCGGCAGGTCGAGATCCTCCATTGCAGGCAGCGGATCATTGCCGGCCATCGCTGGAGTACTCGATTGATTTTCAGTCGTCTGCTGAGCGTCGATGGCGTCGCTCGGCTGTTGGTCGACCTGCGGGCCGGGACCATCCCGGTTGATCACCAACAGCAGACAGACTAGCAGTATCGAAGCGGCGGTCACCATCGCCGCCAATTTCCAAACAGCTCGCCGGCGTCGTTGACCAATCTGTTTCCAGGCGTCGTCAACGCTTGTTTTTCGTTCGACTCGTATTTGAACGGTCGGGATATCGTCGACACCCGTTGGCGGGTACATCTCCGAAAATCTGGAAACACACTGCTTCACAAAATGGTCATCCGTTTTCCGCTCCGCAGCAAAGCGAAGGAGACGATCGACGGACTGTTCTTCGACTAATGCACGTAGCTGCGACTCATCGGTGGAAATCAGCTGAACAAGCAGGCGTTGCTCTTCGATCGTCAGCGATTCCCCTTCAAGGTAACGTGTCCATGTATGTAGCGTTGGATTCATCGTCACCGTTCACCTCGGCCCGTCCGCTGAGCAATGCACCTGGCCAATAACCGGCGTATGCGAAGCAGCGTCATTCGCACGGTGCCCGGTTTCTGGTCGTTTTGAATGGCGATTTGCTGCGCCGTCATGTCGCGGAAATAATACTCGTCAACCAGCTGTCGCGCACGAGGTTGCAGCAGCTGAAGACAATCGTTCAGTGTTTCCAGCACATCGGTAACGTCCTGGTCCAGGTTTTCCGCTTGTGACAGGACCGCCTGGTCCAGAATCAAATCGACATCGTTTTGAACCGTTTTTCTTCGCTTGTTGGACCGCAGAAAATCGATCAATTTGTATCGGGCAATCGATATCAGCCAGCTGCGAACCGTACTGTCATACTTGAAACCGGCGATCGATTTCATGGCTCCCAGGAATACTTCCTGGGCAAGATCGTCGGCCGTTGCGTGATCCCGGATTCGCTGTCGCAGGAAACTGCGGACATCCGCCTCATACCTGGTCACCAGCTCTCCAAACGATGACACGTCCCCCGACCTGGCATTCTGTACCAGACGGTAGTCGGTGATCGCTTGAGATTCAGCTGGTGAATTCACTTCAATGTACCAGTCGTAAGGCAGCCGGTTATGTCACCGGATGATCGCTCATCAGGGCAGAAATTTGCAGATTCTGGCCGGTAAAGGCCATTTTAGTAGCTTTCGGCAAATCACCCATCCTCCTTGGGGACCGAAGCTTCGTCGAAAATCACGATACTGGCGTGAATTCTGGATGCTGTCGCTCAATCCCGATCCGTCTGGACCGCCAATCGGGTTGGCGGTAGGCTCCGCACGAAAATTCTGATTGGAACCGATGAATCGTTTGCATGATCAACACAAGGACAGTCTCGTTCATGGCGGCGTGCCTGGTCTTTTCCTTCTGCGGTTACGGCAGTAAGGGGGGACAGGTGCTGGCCCAGAATGACCCGTCGGCGGTCGAGTTCAAAATCGTTTCCGAGGTCTTCTTGGATGGTACGGCCGGTCCGGTGTCGACGAATCAGACGCTATTCCAGAATGCCCTTGTGTTTGACTTCCTCTTGTCCGCCAGCGGCGATGATATTCTGGAAGCCGCGATTCTTGACGAAAGCAACCAGCGATTTGTACTGTTGGATCCCCAACGCGAAATCCGCCTGCATTTGGACAATCTGCAGCTGCTGCAGTTCGTCGAAGGCATGCGACAGGAGCTTCAGAATTCCGAGAAGACCGCGTTTCTGGTCTTCGAGAATGCGGAGGAAGACTTCCAGCCAGATAACGGGACCATTACGGTAGAGAACGATTTCATTACCTACCGCGCAATCGGGCAACGTCCGGATGATGATCGGCTTCTGCAGCGGTACTACGAATTTTTGGCTCATTACACTCGTCTGTCGACGACCGATCCCAGTCGACTGCCACCGTTTGCCCGAATGGGTTTGAATCGGGCGATGAAGAAATATGGCATCCTGCCCCGGGAGGTCCGTTTGGAAATGCGCGAGTCCGGCTATTCGATGGCTCCCTTTGCGGCGGTCAGCAAACATCGGCTCTCCCGGTCACTGGACGCTGTGGATCGGCAAAGAATCGAGAAAACGAAGAAAGACTGGATGCGCTTTCGCTCGGTCGGGCTGGCCGAATATCGCAATCTGAAATCAGAGGAAAGCCTTACGCCATCGAATCCCGCGAAAGGAGTCTGGGCTAAAGGGAATTACCTGCTTCGCTAAGACGTTTTAGGCGCCGTTAGAAGCTTTTGTTGTGGTTATGTATTGCGCAAATATTTGCAATCGGCGGAATCCGCTGGTAAGCTACCAGCAGGCCCCGGTGAAGTGCCTGATTGAATGGGAGCAGAATTGGTCGAACGGAGCTGGTGAACGACCGAATCGGCGATTGATCCCATCACCCAATCACGGCGTTTACCCTGTTCAGGAGGCACGATAACCGCCCTGAGGCCATCCGATTGATTTTCTTGACAATAACTGACGCCGAATTACGAAACTAATCCGACCCGCGAGCATCCAAAATCATAAACCGTTGGCCATGGAATTCCGCCTGGTCGCGGACGACATCTGGTTCACACCCAAAAGCTTGAACTCTGGAACAGGGACAGCGAAGGGGACGGTGATTTCCACCGGCGAAACCGATGTGGTTAAGACAGCTTAGCCACGCACGTTCTTATTGATTATTGATACGCGCGGGAGATCGGAAATGGTTGAAATAAGGCATCTGCAGTCAGGCAAGGTGATCCATCGCGTCGATAGTGATTCGCTGCGAGGATGCATCGTCAAGGGCGTGGAGTTGCGCGGTGCTGATCTTCGTAATGCGGATCTGTCGGGATGCCGCATCGAAGGTTGCAGCCTGAGCGATTCCGACTTGAATGCGGCCAATCTGACCTGCGCCAAATTCGTTAACTGTGTGGCTCGCCGCGCCGATATGACCAATGCCATTCTGGTCAATGCCGATCTATGCGACAACGTTTTTGACCTGGCCCGGATGGCGCACGCGACAGGACAAGGCTGCCGCTTCCGGCATTGCAAAATGAACCGGGCGGACCTGGCGAATGCCAATTTTTCCGGGGCCGATTTTTTCCTGTGTGACCTGAAGTCAACCGATTTCAGCGGTGCGGATTTGACGTCCGTCAATCTGTTTGGCGCGGACATGACTGGAGCGGATTTTACCCGAGCGGATTTGCGACGTTCGGTGATGACCGACGGGACGATCCTGGGAGCCAAGTTCCAGTTTGCCAAGATGACCGAATCAATTGGTACCAATGGACGTCCCTGGGGTTTTACCGCCAAGAGCGAAAAAGAAAGGAAGAGATCCTGGTGGCGGATGTTCACCACGCGGGCGGCGCTGTAGTTTTCCATCGGCGTCACCCAGGTCTCCGGATCAATTCCCATTCCGCGAATCAAGGAAAACGCGAATTTGACTCGCGTTTCGTTGCACCTCCGGGATCGGTGGAACCAATTACAAGCTCAACGCGCCGGCGAGTGCACACCAACCGTTAGGATCATTCAACGACTTGCTTGCCTGCAAGCCTGAATCGTCGCGTCGAGCGCAGCTTCGCAATTGGCCTTCCACAGCAGTACTTACTGCAGGATCTGCCAGCCAATCCGGTCCATGGCCAACGACCAGGGGAAGCCAACCACGGGCCCAGTGGCCGTTAACCTTACCCGTGCCCGAACCTCGCCCATGGCACTGATGTAGGAGATAGGATCAGATACTTCGATCGTGATCGATTCGTTGGACGTCGATGCGCCACGCTTGTCAAAGGTCTCAAAGGTCTCCGTCAGATAGTTGAAGACCTCAATCGACTGAACCAGATTCGGGGTGTTTACCAACGATTCGAATTGGAACACCAGCGAATTCGGATCGGTCGCCGGTACGGTACCGTCAATCAGCAGCTCCAGTGCTGGTTGGCCAGCAGCAGTCGCTTCGGCAGAATAATTCAGCGTGTTTCCGTCGGATTCGGCCAGGTCCTTTTCCGATCCCGACTGGTAGACACCCACGACGGCTTCCACGCCGGTCAGCGTGCCGTCCACGGAAAATTGAGCGTCGGCGATCTTGAAGATTTCGCCACCCGTTCGATCCAGCAGATATAGGTTCCCTTCAGCGTCTTCACCCATGGATGCCACGGTGAAGATGGACCCGGCATCAATCGTGATCAAATCATTCCAGCGCGTCAGCTCCGTGAAATTGGTACCGTCAAACGTAGCCGGATCGGAGCCATCGTAACGGAGCGACCAGAAATTGTTGGTTTGATGATCGTAAAAAAAGTAGATCCCCTGCAGCCCGCCAATGGGACCTCGGTAAACGTAACCGCCGGTGCATGACCTTCCGCTAAACGGCCCACTTCCCCACGGATACTGATAAATGGGATTCACGCCGTCGGCTGGTTGGGGGCCGCCCACGCTTCCTGGCGTGGGAAACGTTCCTTCCCGCAGTCGCCAGCCCAGGTTGCGGTCGGGAAAACCGTTGACTGGAAACACATTGATTTCCTCCCGGAAGTTCTGCCCCACGTCGCCAATGTACAGATCGCCGGTCAGCCGATCGAAACTGCACCGCCATGGATTTCGCAGACCGTACAGGAAGATTTCATCGTCGCCGCTGACTCCGACAAAGGGGTTGTTTTTCGGGATCGCGTAATTCCTGTTTGCATCTCCCGGGAAATCATCCCCATCGACGTCAAGCCGCAATATCTTGCCCAGCAGGTTATTCGTGATGTCCTGACCATTGCCAATCGTTCCATGCAGGTCATTGCCGCCCCCTCCATCGCCGGTAGCAATATAGAGATACCCGTCAATGGGGCTGAATCCAAGCCAACCGCCGTTGTGGTTCTGTTCCGGCTGGTTGTACTCCACGACCGTTTCTGCGGTGACTGGATCGGCGCTTTCGGCATTGGTGGCCGTGTATCGCACGATCCGACTGCGATCGGTGCCAGTCCATTCCGTATAGTTGACGTAGAAGTAGCGGTTGTTGGCGAAATCGGGATGAAAGGCCAGGCCCAGTAATCCCCCTTCAAAGTTGGAGTCCACGCCAGGGACCGTCATGAAGTTCGTGATGTTGCCCGAAGCCAGATCCATGATCTTGATCGTGCCGAATCTTTCGACGATGTACAACCGCGAGGCATCACCCGGTGCGTAGGTCACGAACAACGGCTGTGACAGCCCAGTTGCCACCCTTTCAATCGACATGCTCTGAGCGTTTAGCGTGGCAGGAGAGGTGCAGAGCAGCAGCAAAAGAATGAGGGAAAGTCTCTTCAACTGAACCAGAAACATAACGACTCCAAGGCACAAAGGGGTTTCATCCAGAACTTCAGGCTGACAACGGCTCCGCCGGCCGATGATTCCGCGGGCCGTCGATCGAATACCGCGACGATTGATGCAGTTTAACACGGGGCTGGCTGGACAACAAACAGGCCGACGACGGATGATACGCATTCCTTCACAAAAATCCACGATTTTTGAAGATTCACCATCCCATTCCGAGCAGCCGCGTCAGTCGGGCAAGTCAAACCAGACGCCGCGCGGACCGGCGTTTATCACGATGGTTTGCCCGGCCGTCTGCTGCTGTTCCCAGCTGTCGTGGATATGGCCACAAACGATCAATTTGAGAGAAAATCTTTCGATCGCCTGGCGGATCGTCTGGCTGCCACGGTGTTCGCCATCGGAATCGATGTCGACAAGTCCCTGCGGTGGGGAATGGGAGACCAGCACGGCTTGCGGCGGGCAATCTGCCAGCAGTGGCTCTGCCTCCGCTTCGGTAAAGTCCCAGCTCCAGGCGCCAAACGGAGTGACCGGGATGCCGCCCCCTATTCCAAAAAAATCGACACCCCTCAGACGCACGCCGCTGCCGTGAAGAACGTGAGCCTGAGACCAGTTCTGGCAAGCGGACTGTAGCTCGGCGAAAGATTCACCGTTGCCGGGAACCAATATCGCCGGGCAGGCAATCCGTTGCAGAATTTCCAGGCAATCCTCCACCCCTTGCCGGCAGGTGGCAAAATCGCCGGCGCCGATCACCAGATCGGCATCGGCCGCTTTTTCGACCAACGCGGTTGCGGCCACCTGGTCACGATGTAAATCGCTGAACAACAGGAGTCTCATCGTTGATCCTCTGCAGATGGGCTCATCGGTCGGGATCCAAACGAGACCCGCGCCAGGAACAATATCAGGACGCCCAGGCCGGCGACGGGGCCGCCTTCTACCAACGTCCAATACCAGGGCATCGGCGCCGTCAGGTCAATTATCAACATGCTGATACCGATCAGGACATGTAAATAGCCGAGGACCTTCACCAGCCGCCAATGGTTGTCGAGTGTGAGGCCAATGTACAACATCAGCACGCCGTGAACCCCGTACATCAGCGATGTGGATCGGGCAAGGTAAACGGTAATCGGTTGATCCGGAAAATCGCCCAAACCCAGCCAGCGATGTCCGATCGACATCCAGGAAACAGGTAACAGAACGGCCAGGAAAGCCACCATCAGAAAAAGTCCCGACAGCACCAGCAACCATTGCAAGATGTCCCTCGCCCGTTTCATGCCATTGCTTCCAGGATCGTTGTTGCCGTTGCCGGCAGGAACCCTCTGCCTAATTCCGACTGGTCCACTTGGGAGCCGGTTTGGCCGGGCTGGTCAGCTGTTTGCGGTCGACCACCATTTCGTAGCCGCCGCTGCCCAGCAGATCCTCGAGCCGATTGCACAATTGCTGGTTGATATCGACCCGCAATTTCCTGCTCGACAGATGCACCCGGATGCCGTTTTCCAGCTTGACGTCAAACGTCAGGCTGCATTTTCCCGGATAGCCTCGAACCACTTCGTAAGCTCGTTTCAGGGTGGTCGAATCGTGTTGACCCTCGTCAATCCGCAGCCTGATTTCCCGGGTCAGACTCTGGTCCAGATCTTCAAAGGGAATGATGCGATCCACGATCAGATTCGCCTCATCGCCGCCGCGTCGATCAATGGTGCCCTGAAGCACGACCACGGCATCCGCTTGAACCAGTTCACCCTGAACGCTGAATTCGGAAGGCCACTGAATGCAGCGAATGGTGCCTTCCACATCTTCCAGGTCAAACATCACGTACCGGGTCGGCGCGTTGGGATCACGCACCCGTTTGACATGCGAGTGCTTGATGGCCGAAATCATGCCACCCATGGTCACGCGATCTCGATCTCCCGCGGTGTCCAGGTCGGCGGTGGAATGCGACGTGTAGCGGGATAGTTGAGTTTGAAACTCCGACAGCGGATGACTGGTCAGGTAAAACCCGAGGACCTCTTTTTCGGCTGCCAGGCGAACGCGTTCTTCCCATTCGGCAATGTCCGGTAAATCGATCGTTGAATCGGGTTCCTGACGGTCGTCCCCGCCGCCGAACAGGGATTTCTGTCCGCTTTTTCTATCGGACATGGCGGCCGCACCCGACTGCAGCGCCCGGTCAAGGGCCGCGGACAACTGCGAGCGACGCGCATCCAAACTGTCCATGGCGCCCGCCTTGATCAACGATTCGATGGACGAGCGACTGCATCTTGAAACGTCGACCCGTTCGCAGAAATCGTAGATGTCGGTGTAGGTTCCCTGATTCAGGCGTTCGTTGACGATCGCTTCCGCCGCGCCGCGACCACACCCCTTGATCGCCGACAGGGCGAACACGATCTGAGCCTCCCGTACATCGAACTCCACCCCCGAAGCGTTGATGTCGGGTGGGATGACCCGGATGTTCATCCGATCACAGTCTTCCAGATGTTCGACCAACGAATCCTTGCGGGTGAAATTCCGATCGGGAATGTCACCACTTAACAGGGCCGCCATGAACTCGACCGGATAATGTGTCTTCAAGTACGCCGTTTGATACGCCAGCAAGGCGTAGGCGGTCGAATGGCTCTTGTTAAATCCATATCCGGCAAATTTCAGGATCATGTCCCACAGATCCTGAGCGTTTTTCTGTTTCAAACCCTGTTCCTGGGCGCCCCGCATGAATTGCTCATAGTTCTGAGCGATCAGTTCTTCCTTCTTCTTGCTGATGGCCTTGATGCAGGTGTAGGCCGATGCGAGGGGAATCTGGCCCAGGCGATTGAGGATCTGCATCACCTGTTCCTGGTAAACCATCACGCCATGAGTCTCGGTCAACACGTCTTCCAGTACCGGGTGCAGATACTCCGCCTGGCGTCGGCCCAGCTTGACGTCGATATAGTCCTGAACCATGCCCCCTTCCAGAGGTCCGGGCCGATAGAGTGCGTTGGTGGCGATGATGTCCCGAAAATGGTCGGGCTTCATTTTTTGCAGCAGATCGCGAATGCCGCCACTTTCCAGTTGGAAAATGCCTTTCGTTTCACCGCGTTGCAGGATGGCGAATGTGGCCGCGTCGTCGGTCGGAAATTTCTGCGGATCGATCGTCTCTCCGGTGGTCTTTTCTACCAGTTCCACCACGCGGCTGAGGATCGTCAGGTTGCGGAGACCAAGAAAATCCATTTTCAATAGCCCGGCCGCTTCCACGTCATTCATCGACCATTGCGTGATCACGTCATCCTTGCCACTGACCCGGCTCAGCGGAACGTAATGTGTCAGGGGGCGATCCCCAATCACGACGGCCGCCGCGTGAGTTCCAATATTCCGTGCCAACCCCTCCAGTTTCATGGCGAAATCGACCATCTCGCGGATTTCCGGGTCGCCATCGTAAACCTGCTTTAGTTCATCGCTGCGCTCCAGCGCCTGGCTGATCGTGATTCCCAATTGATCCGGAATCATGGACGTGATCTGGTTGACCCGCGTCAGTGGAATACCCAGCACCCGGCCCACGTCCTTGATCGCGGCCCTGGCTTTCATGGTGCCGAACGTGCCGATCTGGGCGACATTGTCCTCGCCGTACTTTTCCTTGACGTAGCGGATGATTTCGCCGCGGCGTTCCTTGCAGAAGTCGATATCAATATCGGGTGCTTCGAGCCGGTTTTCATCGAGGAACCGTTCGAACAGCAGGCCGTGCTTGAGAGGACAGACATGGCTCAGTCGCAGCGCGAAACAGACCAGAGCTCCCACACCACTGCCCCGTGCGGTGGCCGGAATGCCACGCTGGCGTGCCTGGTCCACAAAATCCCAGCAGATCAGAAAGTAGTTGGCAAATCCCAGTTTGTTGATCACATCCAATTCGCGGTCCAAACGTTCCAGAACGGCGTCCGAGAATTGACTTTCGTGATACATGTCCGGCTGGTCAGCGTAACGTTCGGCCAGGCCATCCAGGCATAGGCTGCGCAGCTTTTCTTCCGGACTGGTCGTGTCGGGCAGATCGAAAACGGGAAAATGACGGGCACCCAGTTCCAGTTCAATATCCACCGAGTCGGCGATTGCCTGACTGCGGGCCACGGCATCCTCCAGATCGGGGAAGCGGGCGTACATTTCCTCGGGGCTACGAAGGTAGAATTCGTCTCCCTCCATCTTCATCCGTCGCTGATCGGTGCGAAATTTCCCGGTGTTGATGCACAACATCACATCCTGTGCTTCCGCGTCGTCCCGGTCGACGTAATGGCAATCGCTGGTGGCAACCGTCGGCAATCCCATTCGGTCCGCCAATTCCACCGCTCCCTGCAATGCGATCTGCTGAATATCGAGGCCATTGTTCATGACCTCGATGAAGTAGCGATCACCAAACAGCTTGGCAAACCAGGCCGCGACGCTTTCCGCTTCCTGAAGGTGTTGCTCCGCGCCGGCGCCCCCGGCTTTCAGGATGGCCTGGTTGAATTCGCTGGAAACACATCCGCTTAGACAGATGATTCCTTCATGATGCGCTTCCAACAGTTCCTTATCAATACGAGGTTTGAAGTAGAATCCCTCCAAACTGGCGGCCGAGGCCATCTGGATCAGATTGTTGAACCCCGTCCGGTTCTGGCACAGTAGCGTCAGGTGATACGTGTTTTCCCGTTGCTGGGCGTTCCCGCGATTCAAGCGGCTGGATTCTGCCACATAAGCTTCGTAGCCGATGATCGGGTTAATGCCCGCACGTTTGGCCTCCTGATAGAATTCCAATGCGCCATGTAAATTGCCATGGTCGGTCAATGCCAGGGCCGTCATCCCGTGATCCAGGGTCCGCCGCACCAGTTTCTTGATGGAACTGGCTCCGTCCAGCAGGCTGTAGTGACTGTGGCAATGCAAGTGCGTAAATGGACGTGCTGTCATTGATTATTTCCTCGCTTCCCTCGGGGGGAACCGTTCACATCTGTCCTGAGGTTGCGATCTAATGGTTTGTAATGATTTGTCAAAACTGAACTGACCTTCGCCAGATTGCCAACAAAAGGCATTCTGGAACAGCGGCCAGCCATCTCAGCTTCAAACGACCACTAGGATACGGTGGCACCAGATACATTCAACCATCCGGCCCGCCCCAAGATCTGTGGTTGCGACCGGCCCGGTAGTGGTGCCCGAGCCGAATTTGAATGATCGAGCGTCACCGATTGCTCAGCCAGGAGCTGGCACTTTTTGCCCGACCTCGTTCGGCAGCTTGACTCGTCCCTCTCTTTCTCACGCCGATTCGGGGATCCACAACTTGACCTTGCTGCCGGTCCGGATTCTCTGCTAACAACGTCAACTTAAACCGGGGAAAATGGGCGAATGCCGCGGCGGTATCGCGACGCGGGATGCCGGCGATTGAACCGGTGGCCAATAACGCTGCAGGTTGCAAGTTCGTAACCGCAAGGTGCCGGATGACGAAGTGGAAATACTGGTCTCATGTCTGAATCAAACGAAGATCGCACTCCGGGTTTCAGGAATACGTTGATCGGAAAAATTGTTTCCGCCTTAATTTTTGTTGCTCTGGGGACAGGTGCCCTGGCCTACTCCATACATCACCTCAAGCGGGGCGATAGCGAAGCGGTAGCGGCCGAAGCGAGTGATGCCCCGGCCGGGGAAGAAGCCGAAGACAAGATTCCCCAATTGCGTTTGCAACCGGTCGCCAGCGACGGATCCCAGGCGACCATGTTACCCGGCAGCGCGACCCAGGCCGGCGGAGCCAAACCATTGGCCACCAAGGCCGATCAATCGTTCGCGCCGCCGACCGTCAGCACCGGTTTCGGCGTAGCCGTGGACAAGGAAAACCGTTTTGGCGGACAGGAAAAGGGGCCGGTCGATCCGCCCGATTCGTCGCGGTTGACGATGCAACGTCCGACGACCGGACCACCCACGCCCAAATCGTTCTCCACACCGGCCGCCATGTCATCGGGAGCAGGTTCCGTCGCGAAACAGGACCAGGGATTGACACCCCCGGTCACGAATTCATTCGGTGGCGACGATTCCAGCGGTAAAAGCAATGCGAGGCCAGAGGTTGCCAATCGATCGCTTGAAAAATCACCCTCGGTGACTCCGGAAAAATCTCCTCTGCCCAACACCGGTATGTTGGGAGGCACTGGCCCAGCCCGAATCGTTCCCGCCTTTGGAAGTCATAATCAGCCCAAGTCCGATTCAGCGGATCGCGCGAGCAATCCAGATAAAACGGCATCGACACCATCCGGTGCGTCGCTGAACTCGCCCGGCAATTCCTCCTTTTCAGCTGTCAACTCGCCGCCGCAAGGGCGTGTCAGCCAGGCGGCCGGACCGGTTGTTGATTCGGCACCCACCGCAACGCTGGGCCCCGCCGGAACCTCTCCACCGTTAAATCCGTTGACGCAAACCCCGGCCAGCCGTTCGTCGATGGCTGCCCCGCCGAGTGTTTCCGCCGGCAGGTTTGATCGTCCGACCGGATCCGGACTCCGCACGGCTGGTCCGCCAACGGCCACTCGCGGAAGCACGCAGATGCAACAGGCTCCTGACGTTCCGATCCGAAACCGTCCCGGCAACGCGGAACCGTTCAGTCCGGTCTCGTTTGGGCGTTTGACCAAGCCGACACCGGGCGAACGCAAATTGGAGGGTGTGCAAACGCCGGCATTGACGATTGAGAAGATCGCGCCCGCCGAAATCCAGGTCAATCAGCCAGCCGACTTTCAACTGGTTGTCCGAAATGTCGGCCGGATCACCGCCAACGGCGTTCGCGTCGTCGACCAGATTCCCGCCGGCACGGAGCTGATCCAGGCGGTTCCGCAACCCAGCAAGGGACCAGATAATCGACTCAGCTGGGAACTCGATTCCCTGAAACCGGGGCAGGAAAAGAGGATCAAAATCAAGTTGAGACCATTGCGGCCTGGCGAAATTGGCAGTGTCGCCGAGGTCTCCTTTGCGGCTCAGGCTTCCATGCGGACCAAAGTGACCAAACCCATGCTCGTCATCCGCCACAACGCGGAATCGCGGGTCTTGATTGGTGATCCGGTCGTCCTGGATATCGAAGTTCGCAACGAAGGAGATGGCGCGGCCGCCGATGTCATGGTCCAGGTCGATCTGCCCGAGGGCTTGCAGTTCAGCGAAGGGTTTCGTGAACTCGAATATTCCGTGGGTACCCTGGGACCTGGGCAATCGAAGAAAGCCCAGCTGGAATTGCGGGCGGCCAAGATCGGCAAGTACCGCAATGTGATGGTCGTCCAGGGCGAAGGGGGGCTGACCGCTCAACATGCGATCGATCTGGAAATCATTGCGCCACAACTGACGGCCTCGGGTGATGGACCAACGCGTCGATACTTGAATCGGGAAGCCACCCACAACTTCGCCGTCCGAAATACCGGAACCGCGCAGGCCACCAATGTTGAACTGGTCTGCCGCCTGCCCAGTGGGCTGAAATTTGTCGACGCCAATAATCGCGGGCAATACGATGAGGCGACGCATGCGGTCTACTGGAGCCTGGCCGAATTGAATTCCGGCCTCGTCGCCAACGTGGATGTCACTACCATGCCAATCGAGCCCGGCAACCAGGACTTGAAACTGGAAGTAAACGCCGATCTGGAACAGTCCACCGAGGCGATTTGCAAGTTGTCCGTGGAGCACCTGATCGATGTCTTTTTCACATTTGACGACCTGGTGGATCCCATCGAGGTGGGCAGCGCGACGGCTTACCGTTTGCAGATTGAAAACCAGGGCACACGAACCGCGACCAACGTCCAAATCTCGGTTCAGTTTCCTGCGGGAATTCAACCGACCGCCGTGGAAGGAAATATCACGAGTGAAATTCGTGGGCAGCAGATTGCCTTTTCGCCCATCACCAGCATGAACCCCGGCGATGAAATTGAAATCACGATCCGCGGCAAAGGCGTCACGCCCGGTGACCATCGCGTCTCCGTCAATCTGATTGCCGATGGTCGAGAGGTCAACGTCTCCAAACAGGAATCAACTCGGGTTTACAGCGATCGCTAGGTCGACTTCTTGATGCTGGCCAGCGATTGACCGAAACGGCCTGCGCTGGGCCAACATCCTGTTTCTGGTTGATGCACGGCGCTCAACTGATAAACGCATTGCCGTTTGCAAGCGGCATTTGGAACGGTTGCAAGCGTGGTGCGGGACCTCGTTGACGGTAACGGTCGATTGCGGCTGGCATCGAAATGGGGATCGAACATGAGTTCAGGAACCGCAGCTGCCAGCCTGCCCACGCGGCTACAGCCACCGTCCAATCAACTCGAATCGCCGCTGACCCGCCGTTGGGTATGCGGCGGATTCAGCCACCGAATGAACCGCCCCCATTAAATTGACCCGATGTTGAACCGGGTTGAATGGATTGAGGCGCCCCGCTGGCGGGTTGGCTCTGTGGCGGACGGGAAGTCGGTTGGCCGGTCGTCGGCGGGAACGTTCGGTTCGCCGGCTTTCCAGTGGATGCGGTCGGGCCATTGGTGGGTGCCTGAAAATTCTGGGGTGGCAGAATTGACCGGCTATTGGCGGTCGGCGCTCGATTCGGTCCCGAACGGATCGGTGGCTGCGAAGGGAAACCTGCCCGGTTTCCGCCGCCAGCCGTGGCCGAGGCGGGATCGGTGGTACGGATACCAGATCGGTTCAAATCGGTGGACGATCGGGGACGTTCCATGATGCTGTTGGCCTGGGCGACTTCCGTAACCGGTTTGGATTTGGGGACCAACATGGTCAGGATCTGGTCTACCGGTTTCTGTGGTGATGTAAGGTTCAATGCATAATCGGAGATAGCCTGGTTGTAACTGACAACCGAGCCCACAAAGCCCTGCAGGGAGGTTTGCCAATTCTGCCCCGCCTGCAACAGATCAGCCACGCCGATTTGTCCCGATGCGAAGGCCTGGCTGGCCTGGTTCCGTGCCGATACCGCTTGTTGAACGGTGTTCGCCCGTTGGGAGATCAGGGTCTGGTTGCGAGGCAGCATCTCGTTGATGCCCTTCAGTTTCGCGGGCATGATCTGCCGCGATGCGTACCAGTCGTAATGGGTAATGTAGTTGCCCGTCAACGGTTCGTTCAGCGGTAGCGGCAATAGATCGTCCCGTCGAACGGCCAGCTGATGCAGCTTCGATTGGGATTCGGCAAGCTGGATTTCCGCTGCCAGCAACTCGTCCGCCGCCATCGACCGGGCGGTCTGTAGAATCAGCTGTTGTGGATCGGTTCGTGCCCGTGGCAACTGGCCCAGCCAGTTCGCCCATGATCTGCGATTCTGCAGCGTTGCCCAATCGAAGTAGGTGTCCCAATACTGTCGCAACATATTCAAGCGAGCTGGGATCGGCGTCGAACGAAGCAATTCGTCCAATGATACCGGTCTACCCGGAAGTGGTCCCTGGACCGACGACACGTCGTATGGCTGCAACAGTTGTTGGACCTGGTTTTGATTGCCGGTAACGCGGCGTTCATCGAAGGACGCTTTGGCAATCGCTGCGGGTTGATCGCTGAGCGTATCAGGGATGCGAGTTTCAACTGCCATTGGGGCGCCGGCCGGCAGGTTCCGATGGCGTGAGGTGCTGATGGGACCGGTGGGTTGACCGTGATTCGTCGCAGGTGACGCCGCAGGAAGGGCCGGCGGTGGAGCGGTCGGGGCCGTCCGCGGATCCGCCGTCGGGGGAATCAGACGGGACGGATCGAGCTGGCGAAGCGGGTCAACTGGTGAAGCAACATCAGACGTGCCCCTTACGGCGGGACGCTGCGGTGGAATGGGGGCAGCATCGAACGTTGGCTGGCTGACCGCCGGTGGCAGTGTTGGCGCACTGGCGGTGGGCGGATTGTCGAGACTACCTCGAAGGCCATTTTCCATGACCTGGTTGGCCGCCGCCGGATTGGTCGTGGTGTTCTGAGTTGGTTTCGGCATGCTGGGCTGAACCGACATCGGAGCGGCCGCCGTCGGTTTGTCTTCCGCAGGCCGCTGCAGCTGTACCTGGGAAGGCGCAAGATCCGGAATCTGGTAATCGTCCTGAACGGCGAAAATCGTCGCAGAAGAACAGGAAACCACCACGGAAATATTGACGAGAAGGTCTTTTATCTGCATCCTTGCACCTGAATATCGCTTTGGCGAAACCGACCAGCCGCTTTAATTTGTGCGGTTTGCAGGTTAACGTCAACGTTGATCACGGATGCTATCGGTGAACGAACTGGTCTGAATGTCAGCTGAGCGGTGATCGTGTGAGTGACCGTTGGCCGCGCTATTCAGGGTGGGATCGGCTGACACCCATGGCCACTTGGTTTTGTTTCGTGTGGTTTGGTATCCAGGTTAACAGCTCAGGGTAGGTTGGATGGCAACGCAGGGTTCTCGTCGGGCGGTGATCGCGGCCATCATCGGAAATTCACTGGTGATGGTGGCCAAGTTCGCGGCGTTCATGTTCACGCGTTCGACTTCGATGCTGGCGGAGGCGATTCACACTGCAGCTGACTTGTTGAATCAGACGTTATTGCTGATCGGTATCGTGCGATCGGGCAAGACCGCCGATTCCGAATTTGCCTACGGCTACGCTGCCGAGCGCTACGTGTGGGCTTTGATTTCAGCGGTGGGCATTTTTTTTCTGGGTTGCGGCGTGACCGTCTTCCATGGCGTGCAGTCGTTTTTTGATGAGCATCACGAGGTAGCCGATTTGAATTGGGCGGTCGGCGTATTGATATTTTCGCTGATCCTGGAAGCCTACGTTCTGTACGTGGCGGTGCGAGCGGTCAAGAAACAGGCGGAGGGAAAACCGTTCTTCAATTTCATGTGGAATGAAGCCGATCCGGCCACGGTGGCGGTGGTGCTGGAAGATAGCGCGGCCTGTCTGGGCGTGATCATCGCTCTGGCCGCCATTGTCCTGACCAAGGTCACCGGGCAGCCTTACTGGGATGCGATCGGATCGATTGCCATCGGCATTCTGCTGGGGGCCATTGCCGTCTGGCTGATTTATCGTAACAGCCAACTATTGGTTGGTGTCAGTATCCCGCCGCGTATTCGCAGACAGGTGGAACAGATTATCAACGATAATCCGGCGGTGGAGGAAATCGTTGATCTGAAAACGCGTGTGCTGGATACCGAAACCTATCGCATCAAGGCGGATATCCGATTCGATGGTGAAGCCTTGGCCAGGAAACTCGATGTCCAGGTAAATCAGGCATTCGAATCCGTGAAAACGCGAGAGCAGTTTCACAAGTTCGCTCGTGATTACGCCGATGCCGTGGTCGAATTGTTGGCCGATGAGATCGATGCGATCGAGGATGACATTCAGCGCGAGGTGCCCAAGGCACGTCACATGGACCTGGAAGCCGATTAAACTCGGGCTTCCGTCCACATCAACGTCAGAAAAGCTGTCAGTTTCCGCCCGGATGTAGCATCATCCGGCACAAGGGGCGCACTGATCGGCGGCAGCCATGCACTACGCAGAGTCACCGCTGGTTCATTGCGGGGTCAATTCCTGGCGACCGGTTCAAGGCTGGCGGAACCGGAAGCGCGGACATTGACTTCATAGGTCCGTTTGGGTTGCACTTTCAAATAATTGGCCTGGCCGTGAATTGCTCGAATTCCCAGTTCTTCCTGGGACTCTTCGTCATTGGCCAATTGCCAAAAGTCAGACCAGATTTGCGATTCGAAGGCAGATTTCCGGGCATCCGCATAGACGTCCGGATACGCCTCCTCGGAAGCGGAATCGAGTGACTTCGCACCCTCGGGTCCGTCCAGATTGCCGTAGATCCCTTTGAAGACGCACAACGATGCGGACCGCAGGGCATCGGCCTGTTCCACGTACTTGTCACCGAATTTGACCACCCAGCAGTCAACATACATTTTGTCGCCTCGCAGCTGAAAGTCCCTGGACGCGCCAATCGGTGTTCCGAATTCATCCAATTCCGTGAACCTGACCAGCATGGTCGGCTCGCCCGCCTCATTGGTGGATGTTTCCAGTACTTCGATATTGGCCAGCCGGCGATCCACCTTCAACAAACGCAGCGACGTCTTGATACGGTCGTTTTCCTCGATCAGGCGACGCAATTCGGCTTCCTGGTTATGATAATCCACCTTCAGTTGGTCGAGTTCCGCGATCGCCTGTTGGGCGTAGATGCCGGGTCGGATGTAGTTTGCGTAGCCCAGGTAGCCTCCATATCCGGCAGCCCCCAGAAAGACCACCAACACCATCGTGCGGACCAGGCTGTTCAGCGTCTTTACATTGTCCATCGTTCTTGACATGGGGCGACTCAAGTTGGCGATTGATGCAAGTGATGCGGTTCGCGATGTGGCGGTCCGATGATCCGGTTGGCAACCAACGATTCAAAGCCTGGCCAGATCCAACCGCTTATCTGCTGGCAAAATAGTGTCAGGTTCTGTATTCGCATCGGTACCGACCGGCAAAACGGTAAATCAAACGTGGGGGTACAGGTTATGACGGCAGCGCGGGCTCGCCGATGAATGAGATTCGCATTCCAGGCTGAATTATCGGTACATCTTTCCTTGCGGCGACAAGAATCGGGGCCGGGCCTGCGGATTGCGTGTTCCGTGGTTTGCCGCTGAGCGATCGAAAGAACTGCTACGAGGTGCACAGTTCAGTCCGCCGACGCGCCATGAACCGCTGCTGAGGACGCGGCGGCTACCAGCTGCGGGTTGTCGCGTCAAACTTCCGTACCCAATAGTCGCCGGACGGCTTTACCAATGTCATCGGATTGCATCAGCGACTGGCCCACCAGCATGGCGTCGATACCTGCGGCTGCCAGTCGTTTTACGTCGGCATGCGAACCAATGCCGCTTTCGCCGACCACGATCCGGTCCATCGGAATCTGTTGCCGTAAACGGATGCAGTGCATCAGGTCGGTCTCGAACGAGTGCAGGTTGCGATTGTTGATGCCGATCAGTTTCGTTTGTGTGTCGAGCACCCGTTCCAGGTTGGCCGGTTCGTAGAATTCGACCAGCGGAGCCATGCCGGCTGCCACAATTTCGTCATGTAAATCGAACAGCTGGTTTCCGTCCAGGCATTCGGCGATCAACAGCACGGCGTCAGCACCCGCAGCGCGTGCTTCGCTGACTTGATAGGAATCGATAATGAAATCTTTCCTGAGGATCGGAATTCCAATCGCTTCTCGAATTTGTGACAGGTATGCCAGCCGACCCTGGAAAAATTCGGAATCGGTTAAGACACTGACACAGCTGGCACCCGACCGTTCATAGATGCGGGCGATCGCAACCGGGTCAAAGTCCTGCCGCAGTACGCCTTGCGACGGACTCGCTTTCTTAATCTCTGCAATCAGGCTGACTTTCAGGGGGTCTCGCAGCGCAGCGATGAAATCCAGCGAGGGCGCCCGGTTTTGCGCGGTCGCAGAGCGCGTCCAGCGATATCTGGCCACGGGCGTTTTCGACTTCCTGTTTCTTGTGTTCGACAATCTGGTCCAGAATGGTTGCCACCGGTCTTGTTTCCTGCGCGTCGAAAAAGAGATTGAATTGCGGTTTCTTCAGAGGTGCATTTCCACGATGTCCTTGTCGTGCAATACGTAATCGCCCTTCACCTGCGTGCCGTCATGCACCTGCGAACCCCACACCCGCGCCCCCTTCAGATTACGGGCAAAGTCGCGATGAACCAGTTCCGCCAGATCCTGCAGCGTCTGGCCGGTCTTGACGGTGAAGGGGTTTTCCAGATCGGGTTCTTTGCAACTGGGCAGTTTGGTATAGACGCGGATACAATCCATGGCGGAATAAACTCGCTTGGCCAGGGCCTGCGTTCCTTCGCCCGTCAACGCAGAGACCGCCAGCCGCTCGAATTTCAGATTCAGAAATTCATCGAAAAACTGCTGTCGATCTTCGGATTCGGGCAAGTCGATCTTGTTCAGCACCAGCAGCGTTTCGGTAAAGGTAACCCCGATATCCTGTTCATCAATTTCCGTTTTTTCGCCCAGCCTGGACTTGGTCTGATTGAGCCGGTTGCAGACGTCCCGTAGTTGCTCCCCCCCGTCATCGCTGCCCAGGTCCAGCAGCAGGAGTACGAGGTCGGCGCCTCGAATAAGTGACAGCGTTACCGGATCGAGGACATCGCCCGTAATGGGGGGCGTGTCGATCAACTGCACATAGACATCTTCCCACGGCATCATGCCCGGCATCGGTTGTGTCGTGGAAAATGGATAATCGGCCACCGTCGGTCTGGCTTTGGTCATCGTCGCCAGCAGCTGGCTCTTGCCGCTGTTGGGGGCGCCGATGATGATCGCCCGACCGGCACCCTGCCGGGGAATCCGGGAGGACGCGACCCGCCCGCCGCTTTTCCTGCTCTGCGAGCTCAACTCCTTTTTGACGCGGCTGATTTTCTGCTTCAGATCGGCCTGCATTTTGTCGGTGCCCTTGTGCTTGGGCAATTCGACGAGCATGGTTTGCAGACATTCCAGTTCTTCTTGAGGCGTGCTGGCCTGGCGGTATGCCTGTTCGGCCTTGTGGTATTGCTGCGTCAGGTTGGCGGGCATGATCGTTAGGCAACGAAGGACGATATGAGCTCGATTCCAGCCATCATCTTATCATGGCGCAAAAAAAAACGGATGCCGTGCGGGGCATCCGTCGTGCGGTGCATTGCTGACTACTACCACTGGACAGTTTGCCAACCTTCATTCATCAACTTGGTTTCCGGCTCGGCTTGACTCTCCAACGGGCTGAATTGACCGCGAATGGTTCTTGGTGCCGGAGCAACATCGTCACTGATCGACACGTAGGAAGCCTGGCGAACCGGGTTGTAGTTCCATTTACGGGTGACCGGGCTACTATCAGCCACACTGCTGTTGACCACCGGTACATCCGTCCAGTTTCGATTTGCGGGATTCTTCGCCGTCAGGCTCCAGCTGTTGGTCGACGGAGGAGGCAGCGTCATGTTGGTCGAGGATCCTGGTACGATCTGATCGATCACAGGCCGATTCGAATTCTGCGGATTGATGCCAGGAGTCGTGTCTGCCGGTGTGGGCAGCGGCGTTACCGTGGTTCCCGGGGGCAGGGTTGGTGGCAGCGTACTAAACGTGCCGCCAGTGGACAGTGTGCCATTGGGCACGACCGGAGTCGGTGAAGCAAAGGATTGAGAGGAGAACGATTGTGGAACACCACATGAGCCGTCGGCACAGGGGCTGGCAACCGGACCGGCAGCACAGGGCGAACAGCTGGGCGTGGGACAGCATTCATTCGTGATTGTCGTCACGGGGACGCGATAATTGACGGTGCGATAGACGGGTCGATAGGTCGTGTAGGGCACGCGACGCTGGCAGTACGTGTACGTCGTGCATGGCCGCATGCAGGTGACCGTGCATCCCGTACATGGATCAACTTTGGTCTGAGGACGATACTGCGTTACCGGGACGCGTTCGCAGGTTGTGCGATAAGACGTGCAGGGTACATAGTTAACGACGACCTTGGAGCAGGTTTTCATGCAGGTCGTAGCACACTGCCCAGGTTGCAGTCCCGTATAATTTGCAGTGACCGGTGTGGCGGCGGGAGTCGAACGGGTCGAACAGCTCTGGCAATTGGCAATGCAGGCACGTCGGGCACGCCGCCTCTCCATCCAATCGCGGAGAAATCCGGCATCGGCGTCAGCTGTCAGCAGTGTCCAATGGCCAGTAACGATGACTGCCGTCAGCATCAAAATTTTCAATCTCAACATTTCAACAACTCCGTTCAAATCCGATTTCATGTTGCCTGAATGCACCGCGTGGAATTCAAGCAACCAGGACTTTGTGAAAGGTTAAATCAGGATTAAAAACTGGACACGCTTTTAGCAGGACAAAAGTCCAATTTTCAAATTCGGGCAACTGATTTTAACGGTCGACTGTTCTGACTGGCTGGCGAATTGAGCAATTGTCAAAATTAATCGCGGCTTATCCGGCCTTGTTTGCTAAGGCGTAACGCTTGTAACGATTAACTGACGTTTGCGAATTCGATCCGTTCCTAAGCGGCAGCAAGGACGACGTCGCACGGATGGCGAGTCGATGATCAACAGGCTGCTTAGACCGTCCCGGGTGATGATCGTACTCAATGAGTGATGGTCTACTGGAGCCATGCTCATTGGTCGGCAGTCATCGAAATAATAACAGCCGGAGTGCGCGAGGCAACGTTTCAAGTGGAGGAAATTTGCAATCGCCGTCACGATCGCCAGCAGCAAATTCGGCACAATCGATAATTGCAAAACGCTAGCGAAACAGGGAAACTGGTAGACCAGTTGGATTCGTCAACGTATGAGTAGCGATGGATACCCTGCGGCGAATGCGGTTGCCGCCGTACCGATTGCATTGATAGAGGTTGTCAACACATGGACCTGAAAGCGCACGCCTATTCCAGTCTGAACCTGGCACGTCGCCAGACGTTGAAGATGCTGGAAGACTTCCACTCGCGATCGGATTGGTTGTTCCAGACTCACCCGCAAGCCAATCACGCATTGTGGATTACCGGTCATCTGGGCTTGGCGGACAATGCGTTTGCCTCCAAGTTCCGGCCGGCGGTGGAAAATCACCCCGATAACTGGAAGGAGCTGTTCTGGTTCGGCAGCGTAGTGACCAGTGATTCCGCCCGGTATCCTCCTTCGGACGAGGTTTTCGATTACTTCAATCAGCGACGCACGGTCTTGATACAGGTGCTGCATGACCTGTCGCCGCAGGAATTGATGGAGCCCGCACCGCCAGCCGGATCTCAAAGTCCAATCGCGGGCGCGCCCAATATCGGGCAGGCCTTTTTTTTCATCGCCTACCATGAAGGCTTGCACAGTGGCCAGCTGTCCATTGCGCGTCGCGGACTTGGAAATCCTCCCATGTACCAGCCGGCGCAGGCCCCGGTCGAACGGTCGCAGAATTGACGCTGGTCGTGCGGCTGATCAAGCCGCTGTGTGCTGCCCTCTCCCGTCGGACCACCGCGATGTCGTCCGAGCCGGGCCGGACGCCGGGATCGTTCCTGTCAGATACCGGCGTACCTAACTGCCGACACGGTGTCGCTTGGCCGTATGAATCGTGCCGTCGATCGGCGGCCGTTGGTGGGTGGTTCGGAAATCGTACTGCCGTGTCGATGAATTGGCCGCGTTCCTGTCCTATAATGATCGCGACATCGGCAAAGATTCAGGTGAAACAAACGTTATGTTTTTTGTATTCGACGGCATGGACGGAGCGGGCAAGACGACGCAATTGCAGCTTTTCGCGCAATGGTTGACGCAACAGGGGCGGCAATTGGTGGTCTGCAAAGATCCCGGCACCACGGATCTGGGCGAGGAATTGCGGCGGGTGCTGCTGGGAAAACACCAGATTGAAATTCACATGCGCAGCGAATTGCTGATGTTCATGGCAGCGCGAGCTCAATTGGTCGAACAGGTGATTCGGCCCGCTTTGGCTGCCGGCAAAACGGTGGTCTGTGATCGTTACGTCTTTTCGACCGTCGTCTACCAGGGCCATGCGGGGAACATCGATCCCGACACCGTCTGGGATCTGAACCATTTTGCCACCGGTGGTCTGATGGCGGACATGACATTTCTGTTTGACCTGGATACACGAATGGCACTCTCTCGTCTGGGTCAGACACGCGACCGGATGGAGTCTCGAGGTCAGGAGTATTTCGACAAATTGAGAGAGGGATTTGTCGTGGAGTCAAAACGATGGCCCGAGGGAGTGGAGTTGGTGGATGCCAGTGGAAGCCTGAACGAAGTGCAGCAGAAGCTGCGCGAAATCGCGACGGCCATGTTTCAACGAAAATCACAGTCACTTTCCTGACCTCCGGATCCGCCGATCTGATTTTGTTCCGATCAGCGGCGATTGGTCCTCCTGGCCGCTTCGTGATTCTGCGGCAGCGATTGAACGTAAGGATTGCGAACAATGACCGGTCCGAATTCATCATCAACGGCCGGGATGGCCGTGGCCGTGGGCGTTGCCCCGCCTTCATGAGAGACGTTCTTCAAAACTCCCGCAATCGGCTGGTCATGAACGTGGAATGAGTACTGCGAACGGGAGGCCACGCTGACCTCGAACGGAATCGTCTGCTTGTTGGTGGAGATTGCCGTAACGTGTATCACCGCCTGGTCTCCGGCAATCAGTCTGTCGAACCTGAAAACGGCGGCCCGAGGTGTGGTGACGGAGTTGTTGGGAAGGGCAGCCACAATCTTGACCTCCTCCGGTACGGAGATTTCAATCGACAGCGCGGCCGCATCCACCTGCCCCCGATTCTCAATCACAAACGTGTGCTGGTGCTGATTGTACGGCTGAATCATGGGCGGATGGATCACGATTTCTGCGGCCTGATTCGTCAAATGCACGGCCGTGTCATGGACTTCGGCGTCCTGCCGCGGTCGATAAGGATGTTGAAACGCTGCATTTTCAAAGATGTATCCACCCTGGTCCGGACTCGCATGCGAGGAGGCGGCCGCATTAGCTGATGGCACGGCCGGCGGCTGAAGCATCAACTCGTCAGGCTGACGGTGGTCGTAATGGGCCGACGGTTCGCTGCCCGGCGGACTGACGTCAACCGGTCCGTAATCGACCGAACGTGATGGCACGGTTTTCGATCCCAGTTCGTATGACTGGGATGGTCCCCACGCATCGGTGCGGTCAGTCGGGGCCTGATCGAAAGCGGGCAGATCTTCAAATCGTTCGACAATCTGTTGTTCCGGTTGTGGTTCTGGCATGGCAGCACCGGGCATCGTTGTTTCGCAACGATCGTCCCAGACGGCGGAACCTGGGGGCAAATCGGGGCAAGCTGGAGCCACCAGGCAGGGGTCGCATGAATCGACATCGCGAAAATTCATTTCAACACAATTTGGATTGTCCGGAACACGGGTCTGCAGATGGTACAGTTGACTTCCCGTTTTCATGTTTTGCTGAGGTGAATTCGTGGCATCGGTCGCCGAATCCAGATACAGTTGCTGACTCGAAACCGGCGGACCGGGTTGCGGCGGCATTTCGCGAGTATGGGGTGACCCATTGACGCCGTTGGTTGGTGAACTGATTGAACTCGTGCCCGGATGGTACGAACCTGTGCCAGCTGGCTGATGTAACGGTGGTGGCACATCGGAACGTTGCCGCGGATCAGCCCCGCCAGGGCGCATGTTGGATGGCGTCGCACAGGCAGGCGAAGTGGTGTCTTGCCTGGTTTGCTGGGCAGTGGCCGGCATGGCCCAACCACTGCCAACCAGCAGCACGCAGATAAAAGCCTTGTTCATCGGAAGCTTCATTGATTCAATCCATCTGCAAGCCGAGGTCTAGTGGCGGTTTAATCCCTACAAAGCGGAATATCGGAATAATCCGCAAAGATCACCGGCTAAATTGGCCCAGCCCAGACTTTACGCCTCGAATCCGGATTGAACTGACCCATACAATCGTCAAACTTTATCCCTTCCGACAATTCAGCTGGCATTTCGATGCTGTCATCCGTCAATCAGCTGCCTGTTGACGCCGGTTACCGGGATCATTGCCGGTGGGTGAAAGACGATTTCTGCCATATTTTTCTGGCATGATCCGCCGCATCCTCATTTTCGTTGATCGCCGGGAATTCGCTGCGTCGAATGTCGAAACTGATTGAATGAGCAAGCAGAAGACCTTGGTACGGCGAGAACGACGATTTGAAGTCGGTGATCTAACTGGTTTTGATGCGATTGTCAGCCGGGTGGGATCGGAAGACGCCGAGTATTTTGCCGAGCTGATCGATTTTTCTCGCGCTGGTGTCAAATTCAGTCTGCCCTTCTTTGCGCGATTCGATGAGCTGCTGAAAATTCGGTTTGTGTTCAAACATTCGAATCTGAAATACGTCGGCACGGGCCGAGTTCGCCATATTCGCAACGTCGGAGACAAGCGTTGGCTGGTGGGATGCTCGATCGATCCGGAATTGACCGAAGAGGTTGTCTCCTTCCTCGCCAAACGGACCAACCAGGAACGGCGGCGTTACCATCGAATCGACGTTGACGGGACGGGTGAGCTGGTGCGGCAAGGGACCATCGAAGGTTGCCTGGCCCACGTGATCAACATCTCCGAGGGCGGTTTCTGTCTGTTGGCGGAGAAGCAGCAGGAACCCGGTCAGCAGGTTGACTTTCGCATCCGCAACAAACATGGGGCACTGGAAAATATTGCCGCGCGAGTTCGTTGGCAAAATGAACTGGATGGCCGATTTCGAATCGGTTGTGGTTACGCCAACACGGAAGCCTACGAAAAACTGATCGATTGCCTCACGTTTCAGGAAAGCCATGGCGAAGGCGACGAAAAGATCAGCTGGTTTGTGGCGGCCGTGGCGTGCCTGGCGATGTTTCTACCGCCAATCTGTTTTTTTCTGCTGGATTCAAATAGCCCAGGGGAAACCCAGCCTGTCTTGGCGGTTTCCAGGTCCGCGGTGGATGAACCGGTTTCGGATCTGGCAATCGCCCCGGCCGAATCGCGTGAATCGCCATTTTGGCCAACCGAGATGCCGAAGGAGTTGCCAATCCCGGCGGAGTTGGTGACCGTTGGGTCCGATTCGGAAATCAGCAAGGAAATTTCATTCCTCGACGTTCCGTCCAAGGCGTTGGCAACGCAGCAACAACCTGATTCCCAGCCAACCGCCGAAGTTCCCGTTCCGATGGAGTTCGAGCGACTGGACCGCGAACAAGATGTGAAAATCATGGCAAACGACGGGAGGCCGTTGCCGGCTGTGGAGACGGAACCGGACAACGCGGATGAATGGGCTACCACTCCACTGTTTACCGATCCAACCGACCAGCCCTCGACGTTCTGGATGTCAGCCGTTCCCGATTTATCCGCAACCGAAACGCTGCCCGTTCTGTCAGACCGTCGGCCGATCCGCAGGAACGAAACCGCGGCAACCGCTCCCTTGGATTTGGGAAGCGTCGACACCTCTCCCGGGACGCCAAGTTCCCGTCGGGATTCGCCGCCGCGATCACGAACCACGTTGGCCAAGCCGCCACGATCGATCAGTTTCCAGAGTCGTCAACGGTCAAACAAAAAGGCTGCGCTGCGGACACCAGAGCATACCGACACGCCTTCCTTTGAACCGGACGGCAGCTCGCGACGAAGGCGGCATGATCGGCCACCGATGGTGCCGTCGGAAGTCATTCGCAAGATACGGATGAGTGATCCTCCCGACTGAGAAGACCGTTTCAGATACAGGATTTTTCTCGTCGCCCGATGGCTCCCAGGTCATTCAGCCACGCCGGCACGATATTGGCCATCGATAGATTGGCACCCACGTGTCGTTGAAATTCCAGTGTGCGGATCAGGCATTCGCTGATCGGTTCGGCCGGATCTTCCAGGTTGCCGTACATGTTTTCGATCAGCTGGTCGGCCAGCCGGTTCAAATCGGGCCGAGGTGCTTTGTCATCGGCGTTGGTGGCGGCGTGCAGGCTCTGGCGATAGAGTTGCAGGGCGAAATCGGCGACCAGTTTCAACAAGTCGCGGCGGATGGATGCTTCCCGGGAAGTGCTTTCCGCAAAATCACAGATCACCTTGGCCAATCCGTTCGCCGCCGGATCACCGGTAGCCAATTGGTTCAACACCTGTTCACGAAACTCGAACAATTCCAGATGGTCCAGTTGCATTGCCCTGGCCACACTGCCATCCGCCACTTCGACCAGTTTTTCCAGCTCGACCTGGCCCGACAGTGACTGGCGAGCGAGCACGGCCCGTAAGGCGCCTGGATCCAGGGCCTGAAAGCGGACAATCTGGCTGCGGGACAGAATGGTCGGCAATTGCTGATGTTCACTGGTCCCGATCAGAATCATCATCGAATCAGCGGGCGGTTCCTCCAACGTTTTTAGCAGCGCGTTGGCGCTTTCCGCATTCAGAAAATCCGCGTCATCGATAATGGCAATTTTTCGCGTGCCTTCGAATGGTGTCAGGCTGATGTCGTGACAGAGGCCTTCGCGACGACGGTGTTCGCGATCTCCAACAAACAACTCTACCGGGATGAAATTCTTTTCCGGTGGCCGCTGTACCAGGATCAAATCGGGATGTGTCAGCGCGGCTACCTGTTGGCAGGATCGACACTCGCCGCACGCTTCCAGATGGTTGGCCAGTCGACGGCACAACAGGGATTGCGCCAGCCCGATGGCGAACATGCGTTTGCCGATGCCCTCGCGACCGACGAACAGATACGTACTGGCCAACCGGTTCCGCTGGAAACTCTTTTGAAATCGTTCCAGGATCTGGCCATGGCCAACCAGCTGTTTCAAGATTGCCATTACGAGGTTGCTCCTGATTCCATTTCCGCACGAACGATGGCTGTCAGTTTCGGAAGCAGCCGTCGCCAGGCCCGGGCTCGATGGCTGAGAATGGCTTTCACACTGTCTCCCAGTTCAGCAAAGGTCCGATGATATTCGGGGATCTCAAATAGCGGGTCATAGCCAAAGCCGTATTGGCCGCGAGCCACGTCGATAATTCGACCAGCACAGGTGGCTTCGGATCGTGCGTGGACCATGCCCTGAGGATCTGACAGGACAATGTGGCAGGTATACCAGGCCGCTCGTTGTTCACTCGGTATTCCGGCGAGTTTTTCCAGCAGCCGCCGGTTGTTGTCCGCATCGGTGGCCTCTTCGCCCGCGTACCGCGCGGAATAGACGCCCGGGGCACCATCGAGCACCCGCACACTCAAGCCACTGTCTTCTGCCAACACCCAATGATCCAGTTCCGTCGCGTAATGAACGGCCTTTAACTCCGCATTCGCAGCGAATGTATCTCCTGTTTCCGCGGGGATGGTGACGCCGGAAAACTCGGCGAGCGAAACGATCTCGATCGGCTGTCCTTCAATCAGGCAGACCAGTTCGGTCCGTTTCTTCGGATTGGATGTGCCCAGGACCAGTCGGAAGGGAGGCTTCATGGTGAATGTCGCGCGTCGCAAGTGTAACGGTCACGAACGGTGTGGTTGGCAAAAACGGGACAATCGGAATCTAGAACGATTCGACGATTTAATCAATGTGCTCACCGCCCGGGTTGCGGTTAATGCGAAGCAATATCCAGAACAGCAAAAACCGGACGTTTTCCTGAAGTATGGTTTTCTAGTGCGAGTCGCACGGACGTTTTGTGCGAGTCGCACGGACGTGTAACGTGTGCCACACTCGTTTTCCCGATCCAGCGGGACGAATAGTCGCTACACCCAAACGACACGCGCAATAGTGACCGATCCATGCTCCGATGCAAAGGCCAGGCCATGCCCCCTATCGATTCGCCGTCGAATATCGCAACGACCGCTTTCAATTCACTCCAGAAATTCTGCCGCTCGGAATCGGCGACGTCCCGAAACCAGCGGGACCAACGCGCTTTGCAGTACGAATCGCTGGAAGATCGCTGCGTCTTGTCCGCCAGTGGACTGGACCTGACGGTCGATCCCGGATTACCGCCGGAATCCCAACTTGTTTCCACGGAATCATTTCCTGCGAATGAAAACGGATCCAACGATCAAAATCAACTGAATGAACAGACCGCCATCACGTCCGTGACCGTTCGAGTCAATCAGCAGTTGTTTAAAATGCCAGCCTATGGTGGCGCGTTGAATTTGAACATGGGCGATGAATTTGAAGTCGTCAGCATCGCCTTTGATTCCATCGCGACGCAGGGTGTGTTTGCCACCGAAGGCTACGTTAACAAAATTCAGGACAAAGTTTCGGCCAGCCTGATCGACTACAACGACGGGCGCTTTTCGACAATTCCAGATAACTTCGCGGCCACGGGATCCGGCGGCGAGGTGCAGGGGCTGGCTGGTTCCTGGGTAGCGGAATCAGGCTGGGATCGCCTGACGCTGACGCTGATGCACTACCAGGAAAACGAGGTCACCGTGGCGGCGCGGTCGCAGATCCAGTTGCGGGTTGGTGAACCCGATTTTGTCTTCGACGAACAGGCGCTGGACAAGTTGCGATACGCTGAACTTCAGGTGGGCGAGCCGTTTCCAATTTACGGCGCGTGGACCAATCAGGGAAGCGGCAACTTCCACAACTACGCCGAAGTCGATATCTACCATGTCTCGGACCGAACCCGGATCGTCTGGGCGGGTGCCCTGGCGGGCAACGCGGACGCGGAAAATCGGGTAGAAGGCTACTTCGTTAATACGCGAGCCAATGACGGTTTCGAGGAAGTGTTTACGCCTCAACAGGAAGGCCGTTACCTGTTCCGCTTTTACCTGGACCCGGAAAAAGTGGTTCAGGAAACCAGCGAAACCAACAACACCTTCGATGTGTACGTCAACGTTCAGCCCAGTAACAGTGCGCCCGTGGCCGTCGACGATGTGGTGGAAACCTCCGTCAATCGAACACTCGACCGCCTGGACGTGCTGGCCAATGACCTGGATCCCGATGAAGACGCCGTGCGGTTCGCCGAGTTGCAACAACCCGAACATGGACGTGTCGCCGTCAATGAGGATGGGACCCTTTCCTACACACCCGACAAGGGATTCACGGGCGCCGATCAATTCAGGTATTCCATTACCGATGGCCAATACGTCAGCGACGAGGCCGTGGTCAGCATCACGGTGGTCCCGGACAAGTTCTCGGTCGAAGCCGTTGCTGCCGGCAATGAAGACGATTCGATCCGATTACGAATCGAAGCCGATCACAAACAGTTTACCCACGTTCGGATTTCCAACCTGCCGGCAGGAGCCGAATTGAATCGGGGTGAGCTGCGCAGCGACGGAAGCTACGAAGTGAAAGTACCGCACCTGAATCAACTGAAGTTGACGCCGCCAGCCAATTCGGACGCCGATTTTACCCTGTCGGTGACCCCGATTGACGGTGACGTGGTCTGGCATCAGTTGACCGAAACGATCGACGTACAAGTTAATGCCGTGGTTGACGGCGGTTTCTTTGATGTCGCGAATTTTGCGATCGTCAACGGTGCCAGCGGCCCGTTGCCCTATGATTTCGGATTCGAAGATACGGACGGATCCGAACAACATACCGTTACGCTATCTGGTTTGCCGGATTTCATTTCGTTGTCAGCCGGAGAACGAGTGGGTGGCGATTGGGTGCTGGACCTGGACGACCTGGTCGATCTTCAGATTCGAGCGGACTACGTGTCGGACTTTTCCGGATTCAGCGAAACCAATCTCGGTTTCTATCGCCGGTTTGACGTCAAGGTCGTCGTCCGTAGTGTCGAGACGGCCAGTGGTGAATGGCTCGAAAACGAAGACAGTTTTACTTTCGTCGCCTTCCAGAGAAACCGATCGTAATTCCATAATTCGGAAAACAACCATTCGAAAAACAGCCGAATCCTTTTCCTGTCGCCGTTAGCCTTTTTCTGTCGCGTAGCGTAAGGATTTCATTTCGGTGACGAAATGCGGATGTTTCGATACCAGACCCGATCCCCGTGATCCTGGAAGGCGATATGTCCCGATTCACTGGCGGCAAATTTTTTCCAGTCTTTGAACTTGCTGTCGGCGACCCGCTGTTTCCAGTCCTCGCTGTCAATTTCTGCGTTGACGACACGCAATCCGTTCAGCCAATGCTCGACCCGGTTTCCGCGAACGACGATTTTTCCCTGATTCCACTGTCCCACCGGTTTCAGTTGCTTGTTTTCCGGCAGGTACAAGCCATACAGACTGGCGGCGGAAGTCAGGCCGTTTCCGCCATCGCCATGTTTCGAATCATCCAGGATCTGGTATTCCGGGCCGCTGAAGTACGGCGCCCCGTCGCCGGTCGTAACCCGGTACAACACACCACTATTGGCACCCGGATCGACTTTCCATTCGAAACTCAATTCAAAATCGCGGAATTTCTGTTTGGTCATGATGTCTCCGCCGCCCGTTCCATCGAACATCAGCGAATCGTCAACGACTTTCCATCCCGCTCCAATTTTTTCACTTTGGTAACCGCGGAAATGGTCCAGCGAACTGCCGTCAAACAGAATCAGCGTCCTTCTGGTTTGATCGTCGGTCTGAGCGAACAGGTCAACGTGAGTACAGGCGGCCAACAGCAGAGCGGCGACGGCCAAAACGAATCGCAGGCGGTGCATCATGATCCTGATTCCGGGTAATGGCGGATAGTGGCGGACGCGTCTTTTCCCACCCAATAAATCGTGACCGGTTCGACGCCTGGCACCGATCCTCGCAACTTCAGCGCCTGCGCCCCGTAATCCAGTAACGGGCGCCGCGTACCAAACCTGAGTTTATCGACTTCTTCGACGAACGTCCAACCGGCCGCGACCCGCTCGCTGCAATCGGTTCTGGTGGCGTTGGCGAGGGCCTGTTCGGCGACAGCATCGTGAAGCATGGAAAATACGAATAATTGTCCTGTCTTCTTGAGAGTACCCGGCGCTGCCGTAGAATGGCTGGTTTTGCTCGAATCAGCCCACGGAACAGGAATCGTCGCGCCATGCCATTGTCGGATATCGTGATCAAGGGTGCCCGAGAGCACAATCTGCGCGACGTTGACCTGATCCTGCCTCGCAACCAGTTGATCTGTTTGACCGGAGTCAGTGGCAGCGGGAAGAGCTCACTGGCTTTCGATACCCTGTTTGCCGAGGGGCAGCGGCGATATGTGGAGAGCCTGTCCAGTTTCGCTCGCCAATTTGTGGGGCAGATGCCCAAGCCGGACGTCGATCTGATTTCCGGATTGAGTCCTTCCATTTCCATTTCACAGAAATCGTCTGGCAATAATCCGCGTAGCACGGTCGGTACGATTACGGAAATCTACGATTTTCTGCGGGTGCTCTTCGCCCGGGTGGGACAAGGGTATTGCCCGCAATGCGGTGAAGCGATCGCCGCCCAATCGCGTGACCAGATCATTGCCAGCATTCTGCAGATCCCATCGGGTACCAAGTACGCCATTCTGGCGCCGGTCATCCGGTCCCAGAAAGGAGAGCACCGCGAGTTGTTCCTGGATCTGCTGCGACGCGGATTTTCGCGCGCCCGGGTGGACGGTGAAATTCGTTCGCTGTCGGAGGAAATCCAGCTGGATCGGCGACGTCGCCACGACGTGGAAGTCGTCGTGGATCGGCTGACCCAGTCGGCCAGGATACGCAGCCGCCTGGCGGAAGCCGTCGAATTGGCATTGAAAACGGGCCAGGGATCGCTGGTGGTCGCCTTTGAAGACGCGCCCCAGACTGCCGATGAAAATTCGCCACCGCCAGCGCGACGTGCCGCTATCGGCGGCACCAAGTGGGGATCGTATCTTTTCGGCTGACTATGCCTGTAGCAGCTGTGGCATCAGTTTCACCCCACCCACGCCGCAGATGTTCAGTTTCAACAGTCCGCAGGGAATGTGTGATAACTGTGATGGGTTGGGGCGGGTGTACACGTTCGATCCCGAACTGCTGGTGCCTGAGCCAGGTCGCTCTTTTCAACAGGGCTGTATCGAAGTGTTGGGCAAGTGGCAGAATCTCGGACGCTGGCGAAGGCATATTTACAAGGGTGTGGCGGAATCGATCGAACGAAACGAAGAACTGGAACCGGGAACGCTGCTGGAAACAGCCTGGGAAGAATTGCCGGAAAGATACCAGGAACTGTGGTTGTACGGCACCGGCGACCTGCACATTACCTTCACCTGGCGGGGCGGCAATTCACCCATGAAATACGGGGGGACCTTCAGCGGCGTCATCCCCGAACTGATGGACAAGTACCGGCAGCTCAAGAGTGCACCCAAGATCCGTGAACTGGAAAAGTACATGGATGAAATCGCCTGCGCGTGGTGTCACGGCGAGCGACTGAATCCTCAGGCTCGCCACTATCGACTGCCCTCCAGCAATCCGAAATTCAAACAGCAGCCCGAGCTCTCGCTGCCACAGGTTTGCCAGTTGTCGATTGCCGATGCTGGCGAATTTTTTTCGGGTCTGGAGCTGGATGAAACGCGTCAGTTCGTGGCGACCGAACCGCTCAAGGAGATCCGCAATCGACTGGGTTTCCTGCTGAATGTCGGTCTGGAATATCTGACGCTGGATCGAACGGCACCCACGTTGTCGGGCGGGGAAAGCCAGCGAATCCGACTGGCAGGCCAGATCGGTGCCGGTCTGGTCGGTGTGCTGTACATCCTGGATGAGCCATCGATCGGGTTGCATTCCAGTGACAACCAGCGGCTGATCGATACGCTCTCGCGGTTGCGGGATCTGGGCAATACGGTCGTGGTCGTCGAACACGATGAAGATACGATGTGGGCCGCCGATCACATCATCGATTTCGGTCCCGGCCCCGGTTCGCGAGGGGGAGAAGTTGTTTACGAGGGTGCCCCCGCAGGCATCGCGAATGCGGAAAAGAGCACGACGGGTCAATTCCTGACGGGAAAACGGAAGATCGAGATCCCCTTGACACGGCGGCCACGCGATCCCGAACGAACGCTGGAAGTCATTGGTGCACGGCACAACAATCTGAAAAATGTTGATGTCGAAATTCCGCTGGGCATGTTTGTCTGTGTGACCGGGGTGAGCGGCAGCGGTAAGAGTTCCCTGGTCAACGATATCGTGGTCGAAAACCTGCGAGAGAAACTGAACCACGGTATCGGGGAACCGGGCCAGTTTCAGGAATTGCGAGGCCTGGAGCATCTGGACAAGATGATCGCGATCGATCAGTCTCCCATCGGCCGCACGCCGCGAAGCAATCCGGGCACCTATATCAAACTGTTCGACGAAATTCGCAAACTCTACGCGCAATTGCCAGAATCCAAGCTTCGAGGATACAAGCCGGGCCGCTTCAGCTTCAACGTGAAGGGGGGCCGCTGCGAGGCCTGTGAAGGCAATGGCAGCAACAAGCTGGAAATGGATTTCCTGGCCGATGTGTGGGTCACCTGTCCCGTTTGCCAGGGACAGCGGTTCAATCGGGAAACGCTGCAGGTCAAGTATCGGGACCGATCGATTGCCGAAGTGTTGGAAATGGAAATCGACGAAGCGGTCGAGTTCTTCGTGAATCTGCCCAAGATTCACGAGAAACTGGTTACGCTGCAGAGCGTGGGGCTGAACTACCTGCAAATCGGTCAACCGTCACCCACCCTTTCCGGTGGTGAAGCGCAGCGGATCAAGCTGGCCCGGGAACTGGTCAAGCGGAGCACCGGCAAGACGTTGTACCTGCTGGATGAACCGACGACCGGTCTGCATTTCGCCGACATCCAGTTGCTGTTGGATGTACTGCAGGGTTTTGTGGCGGCCGGCAACACGGTGCTGGTGGTGGAACACAATCTGGATGTGATCAAGACCGCGGACTGGATTATCGATATGGGCCCCGACGGCGGTGTGGGCGGCGGTGAAGTCGTGGTGGCGGGTACGCCGGAACAGGTGGCCGCCTGCCCTCGATCGCGGACCGGTGTCGCGCTGGCCAAGGCGCTCGATCGCGATCACAAGCCGGCGATGGCCGCCGAAGCCGTATCGACGAAGGCCCTCAGCCAGCCCCGCTTGACGCGGGAGATTCGTGTCCACGGCGCTCAGCAGCACAATCTGAAGAACATTGATGCCAGCATTCCGCGTGACCAGATGTCCGTCTTCTGCGGCCCCAGCGGCAGCGGCAAAAGCTCTCTGGCGATGGATACGATCTACGCCGAAGGGCAGCGACGGTACGTGGAAAGCCTCAGTTCCTACGCGCGACAGTTCGTCAACCAGCTGGAAAAACCGCGGGTCGAACAGATCGACGGCCTGTCCCCCGCCATCGCCATCGAACAGAAAAATCTGGGCTCCACGCCCCGCAGCACCGTGGGCACGGTGACCGAAATTTACGACTACCTGCGGATCCTGTTTTCACGCCTGGGGACCGGTTACTGTCCCGATTGTGATCTTCCCATCGGGACCCAGACCAGCGATCAAATCGTCGACAAGGTGATGAACCGACCCGAAGGTGCGCGGCTGGTGATCACGGCTCCGGTCGAACTGGATGCCAATCAGGCCTACGATCGCCTGTGGGCGGACATGCTGTCCAAGGGATTTTCGCGCGTTCGCATCGACGGTTTCACGCATGACATCGAACAGATGCCGACGTTGAATCGCCGCGCCCGACATGCGATCGAAATCGTCGTCGACCGGATTGTCATCAAACCGGAATCCCGTTCGCGAATCGCGGACAGTGTCGAAGCGGGTTTGTCGATAGGACACGGTGTGATTCGGGTACTGGAGCCGGATGAGGACGTACCGGAAGTCCATTGGCGCAGTTTCACGCACAGCCAGCACCTGGCCTGTGAACAGTGTGGACGCGGTTTCGAACGGCTTTCGCCTCACAATTTCTCGTTCAACAGCCGACTGGGCTGGTGCCCGGACTGCGAGGGGCTGGGGACGCAGGTGGGTGCCGATCCAAAAATCGTCATTCGTAACCCGGAGCTCTCGTTGAGCGAGGGCGCGATTTCCTTGTGGCCTGATTTGCAGCAGGCACGTGCGCAGCAGATGCTCAATGCCCTGTGCAAGGCAACCGGTATTCCCGCGGATACGCCCTTTTCACAATTGGATGCCCGCCACCGCCGCCTGCTGTTCTACGGCACGGGCGACCGCTGGTTCCACGTTGAAAAACGGAAACAGGTGCAGTTTTCGTTCCAGTACAAAGGGCTGTACCCTACGCTGGAAGAGGCGTCGCGACTGATGCCGTCACTCCGCATGCGGTTGAATTCGTTCGTGGGAGACGTGGAATGCGGGACCTGCAGCGGCAGTCGCTTGCGGGATGATGCCGCTGCCGTTCGATTTCGTGAGCATGCCATCGACGGACTGTGTCGAATGCCGCTGGGCCGGTTGTCGACCGAAATCCAGTCCTGGAAGTTGAATAAACGGGAACAGAAAATCGCGGGGGAATTGTCGCACGAAATCACGAACCGGGTACAGTTCCTGAACGATGTGGGGCTGGAGTATCTGACGCTGGCGCGAACCGCGGCTTCCTTGTCCAACGGGGAAGCTCAACGGATTCGGCTGGCCAGCCAACTGGGCAGCGGGCTGTGTGGCGTGCTGTACGTACTGGACGAACCGACCATCGGTCTGCATCCGCGCGACAACCGGCGACTGATTGGTGCTTTGCACCGTCTTCGCGACCTGGGCAATACGCTGATCGTGGTGGAGCACGACAAGGAAGTCATCCAGAGCAGCGACTGCGTGTATGACTTTGGTCCCAAGGCGGGACACGGTGGAGGCCAGATCGTTTGCCACGGGACGGCGGAGAAAGTTGGCAAGATCAAGAAGAGCGTCACGGGACCCTATCTGAGCGGCAGGAAGGCGATTCCGATTCCCGGCAATCGCCGCCCCACGCTATTGCCCGACGTCGGTACCTCGAACAAATCCGGCGCCGCGAAAAAGGGCCGGAAAGCGACCGTCGCTAACCGGAAAACGACGAAGACGCCTGCCGTGGAAGCCAATACGATCGATATTCTGGGAGCCCAGCACAACAACCTGAAAGATATTGATGTGCGGATTCCCCTGGGTTCGCTGACGGTGGTGACGGGTCCCAGTGGTTGCGGCAAGAGTTCGCTGGTCAATGATGTGCTGTATAACTCGCTGGCCCGCCGGCTGCACCGCGCCTCCACTTCGCCCGGACCGCACCGGGGCATGGCGGGTATCCATCATATCAACAAGGTGATTCGCGTTGACCAGACGCCACTGGGCAACAGTCCCACCTCCAACCCGGCCACCTATACCGGGGCCTTTGAATTGATCCGCACCCTGTACGCCCAATTACCCGACGCCAAAGTACGCGGGTACACCGCGCGGCGGTTCAGTTTCAATGTGCCCGGGGGACGCTGCGAAGAATGTGCTGGAAACGGCCAGATCTGTATTGAGATGCACTTTCTGCCGGACGTCTGGGTCACCTGCCAGACGTGTCACGGGCGGCGGTACAACGAGGAAACTCTGGCGGTCCGATTCAACGGCAAAAACATCAATGACGTGCTGGAAATGCAGTGCGGTGAAGCGGTCAAGTTGTTCAGGAACATCCCGAAGATACGCCGCATCATTCAGACGTTGTGCGATGTCGGGCTCGATTACCTGACGCTGGGACAGAGCGCGCCGACCCTGTCCGGTGGGGAAGCCCAACGGGTGAAACTGTCGGCCGAACTGGCCCGCCCCGATACGGGACGGACGCTGTATCTGCTGGATGAACCGACCACCGGTCTGCATTTTGACGATCTGGCCAAATTGCTGGAGGTGTTACAGCGGCTGGTCGACATGGGGAATTCAGTGGTCCTGATCGAACACAACCTGGACATGATCAAGGCGGCGGACTACATCATCGACCTGGGACCGGAAGCCGGGGTCCATGGTGGTCAGGTGGTGGCGACCGGCACGCCGGAAGCCATTGTGGCCTACGCTCAGCAAGCCAGAGATTCGGATCGACGCAGCTGGACCGGCGAAGCGCTGGCGGAGGTATTGGAAGCGGGGCCGTACGAGGTCCGCGAGCCCTGGGATGATTCGGCAGACCGCTGGAAAAAAGGCGACATGGAAATCTCCGAGGTCGGCCAGTCCATCAAGATGCCCTGGGAGTCCGATGGTCGACGCTGGCATACGGTCGATCGCGTCGGCCGCAATGGGGAACCGGTGAACTGGGATGGCAAAATCCTGGAGAAGGTGGTTGACCGGATCCAGGAAAACGACGGGTTTTCCGAAACCGACTGGAGCGAACGGACGGTGGTGGAAATCTGCGGTCGAAAAAAATCGAAGGGCTGGTTCTTTCACGCCATCACCGGGGAGAGCTGGCTGTTGAAGATGAAGTTCCGGGTCCGCCCACGGACGTTCAAACGAGCGGAATTGATCGAACAAATTCCCCTGGCCACCGCCAATCAACTGGACGATCTGCCGGTGTACGGCAACCAGCCGCGAGTACGACTGACCAGTCATCGAGGCGGTTGGCAGGAAATCGAGATCCGGGCCTGGACCTGGCAGGAGATCAACATGCCCGGTTTCTGGGACTTCCTGGATACCGCCATCGCCAGCTTTCTGGACAAGGCGAAGCGGGTCGAATTGAAGATCGAAGATCAAACACCATGGGCCAGGCTGGGCGAGAAATGGCACTACATGCGAAAGGGCTTCGCACCGGGTCGCAAGGTCCAATGGAGCGTAGAGGTGCTGGAAGTTTTGCAGGGACTGATCCGGGAGACCGCACCGGACGGTCAATTCCTGTGGGGTAATAAACAACTGGTGCACGTCCGCATTCCCCAGAGCGACCAGCCGTGGGCCAGTATTCAAACCAAGAAGACGGACGGTGTCTGGCTGCAGTTAAACGGTCCCCGCGAAACCACCGCGCTGGGGCGGATTGCTGATTTCGCGGACCAGCCGTCGATCCGGATCGAAGAGGATCGGGAAGTGGTCAGTATGCGATTTTCCGATACCGACCAGGTCAACCGACCCGAGGTGAAAGAGTTTCTGGCCGAACATCTGTCCCACCTGTTGGCGGTGAAAACATGAACCATAGCGTCGTAGCTGAAATCCCGGACAGCCTGTTGTTCCGGTACCGGATACCCTGCCGCCCGTGGACGTCAGGGGAACGAAAACCGGTCGAATTGCCGACCTCCTGTGGCATACCCGTTTTCTCCGAACGGGATCTGCCCGGTGCCAAGCCCTTCGCGCAGTTACGTGTGGCCTGGAGCGCGGAGGGACTTTACATCTGGATGAAGGTGAAAGGCAAGAAGAAATCGCTCTGGTGTCGGAATACCCAGATGCTGGAAAGCGATGGACTGCAAATCTGGATCAGTTCACGGGAAGCACCGGATATGCATCGTGCCAACCGATTTTGTCACTGGTTTGTCCTGTTACCCTTAGGCAACGGATCCGGCGGGAAACAGCCATTGGCCAGCATGCTGAAGATCAACCGGGCCAAGGAAGATTCGCCGGCAATCAACCAAGCGAAGATTGGAGTGCACAGCGAGGTTCAGAAAACGGGCTACCAGTTGGCGGCTTTTCTGCCCGCTGGAGCCATCAACGGATGGGATCCCGCCGATCACCGATTGATTGGATTTCATTATCTTGTCAATGACCGGGAGTTAGGATCACAGAGCCTGGGCGTGGGCCCGGATTACCCGATGGCGGAGGATCCTTCGCTGTGGAGTTCGCTGCTGCTGAACGATGACTGATCCGTGGTGAAACAACGATGGCTTGTTGACAATTCGGCAGCAGCGGCTTAACCTCACAAGCTTGTGAATGACATCCATGAATTGTTGCTTGCCTAAAAAGGAGACCCCAATGCAACGCCTATTGATTCCAATGGTACTGGCCGCCTTCGTCTTGGCGCCCGCCATTGCCGAAGCTGGTCTGTTTGACCGCTGCTGCTGCAAAAAGAAGCAGACCTATTGTTGTGCCCCGGCACCTGCTCCTCAATGCTGTCCTCAGCCGCAACCTCAGTGTTGTCCTCAGCCGCAACCGCAGTGCTGTCCGCAACCGACTTGTTGTGCGAAACAGCGCCGCTGCTGCCGCCGACAGTGTCGCCAGCAATGCTGTTGTGCACCAGCTCCTCAGCCTGTTTGCTGTGCACCAGCTCCGGAACCGGTCTGTTGTGATCCCTGTGCTCAACCCAAGCGTCGCTGCTGCCGGTTGTTCAGTGGTCGCAATCGTTGTTGTCGCTAGTCGGCCTGATAGGCAGACCTGAAACAACATCAGGAACACAGGAAATTGAAAAACCCACTTTCATCTGGTAAGTGGGTTTTTTCATGCGCCCGTTTCGTTGGATGCGGCCGTTTTTTCATCCGCGCTTGTATTACGGGCCAAACTCGTAGCCGGACGAGACCGTAGCCGGATTCGCAAGAATTCGGGAGCGTGGCGTTTCCGCTTCCATCGGAATCGGTTTCGGAATCGGATCTGGCTCGGGTTGTAATCGCATGCGACCTGGAAACCGGCTGGGCGGTACATCCGCACGGACCGGCCGTGATCGCCCTTCCCGAGTGTTGCCACATCGGCTACGGTAATCGGCAAACCGTAGCCGGATTCGCAAGAATTCGGGGGGGCATCGTCGAATCGGATCTTGGGAATCGGATCTGGCTCGGGTTCGTAATCGCATGCGACCTGGAAACCGGCTGGGCGGGTAACCTGAGCCGCACCGGACCGGCCGTGATCTCACTTCGCCCGAAGTGTTGCCACATCGGCTACGGTTAATTGGGCAAACTCGTAGCCGGATTCGCAAGAATTCGGGTGGCTTCTCGCTCCAGCTGCCCATCGTAATCGGATCGGGATTTGGGAATCGGATCTGGCTCGGGTTGGTAATCGCATGCGACCTGGAAACCGGCTGGGCGAGTCACATGAGCAGCAACGGACCGGCCGTGATCGCACTTCCCCAAAGTGTTGCCACATCGGCTACGGTTAATTGGGCAAACTCGTAGCCGGATTCGCAAGAATTCGGGCGGCGTGGCATTAAAATCGACTTGTTGTCGCATCGGCACTTGTTGTCGCATCGGCTATTCTGCATTGGACAACCGGAGCAGTCCATTTTTTCGTGTGGCGGAGGTGATACGCCAGAACGTGTCCCAGAACTGATCATCACGGAAGTGGACTTCTGGAGCGCCCGGAATCAGGCAATCGGTGAACGGGTAGGCGTGAAACCGATCAATGGCCACCAGTCCCCGGCGTTCCGGATTGCGGGCAATGTACTCACAAATCTGCTCAAACTTGGCTTCCACGCGCAGGTCATCGTTCAGGACGTTGTCGTAACCCTGCTGCTGCAGCGCGTGATCCACTTTGGCAAGCACCTCGTTCAGTCGGCGGCGGAGATATTTCATGGCGTTCATTTGATCACTACCATCAAACAGGCCGATCCACATTAAATGAATGTGATCGGGCATGCAGCAATAGATCGGGCACGTGACACCGTACCGGAACGTCGTATGGGCCAGCAGTTCCCGGAACTTGTAATACCAGGCGGGTGTAAGCCAGCCGGTTCTTCTTCCGGCGATGGTCAGCGACCAGTGAATGTAGGCCTGCCCCCGGTAATGTTGGCGGGGCAGCCGTTTGAGAAAATCATCAAACTGATGGACGGTCACTTTGAATTGATTGACTGGTTCCCAATCCGAATCTGCTGAGGAGTTTTTACTTCAGCCACGATCTCCGGTAGCCTATCCCTCCATAGCCGAATTCGCAAGAATCGGGCTCAGTTTTTCCCGAAGTGTTGCCACATCGGCTACGATAAACTTGTAGCCGGATTCGCAAGAATTCGGGGGCGTGGCGTTTCCGCCTCCCATTGAATTCGGATAGGGATGTGGGAATCGGATCTAAATCGGGTTCACAATCGCATGCGACCTGGAAACCGGCTGGTCAGGTAACCTGATCCGCAACGGACCGGCCGTGATCGCACTTCCCCAGAAGTGTTGCCACATCGGCTACGACGATGAGACCGTGACCGGATGAGACCGTAGCCGGATGAGACCGTAGCCGGATTCGCAAGAATTCGGGGCGTGGCGTTTCCGCCTCCCATTGGAATCGGATCGGGATTTGGGAATCGGATCTCAATCGGGTTCGTAATCGCATGCGACCTGGAAACCGGCTGGTCAGGTAACCTGATCCGCAACGGACCGGCCGTGATCGCACTTCCCCAGAAGTGTTGCCACATCGGCTACGACGAGAAGACCGTAGCCGGATGAGACCGTAGCCGGATTCGCAAGAATTCGGGCCTGGGGCGATGCGTCTTGGCGGTCGGCGTTGCGCGGTCTTCGGGCATTGCGAGCGTTCGCCCGAAGTGTTGCCACATCGGCTACGTCGATTGGAACGGCATGGTACTCCGCCCGAAGTGTTGCCACATCGGCTACGATTGCGATTCGTCGACCTGCTGGCCGGACCGAACAAGGATGGACGGTCGGCCGTCAGGTTACTCGATGAAACTGGAAACCCGGATCGCCCGTTCGACGTTATGGTTCTTGCCCGGCTCAAAGGCCACCGGGATCGAACGATCGACAATAAAGAAGCCACGGTGCCGGTCGCGTCGACCGAATTCATCGGTCACCTCCGCACCCAGCACATCGATTTTCACGGGGTTGCCGGGATTGTTCGGATCATCGCATTCGCCGTCTCCACCTCGAAATAACCCACCGTGATCCAGATGGCGAACACGCTGGATGCGCATCGTCACCAGGTTCCCCAGCCGTTGTCGATCGTGGTATCGGAAATAGGCATTGCGATTCGCATTCTCCAGCGGATCGTTGGCGTGGATAAAAATCAAGACAGAGGATCATTGCCCTGATGCCGCGCACGAAACAGGCCCACGTCGGCTGGATTCCTGGGACAGCGATGCCGGGAGGCACCAGTTTTCTGGCATAGCTGGCTCGATACGGAACGGCATCGCGTCTGTCCATTCAGCAAAAGTCACATATTGAATGGCGTTTGCCGGGTCCTGCGACATCAGGGCGTTCCAGACCCTTTCATCCGTGATCGTATTGACGTTGATCTTGCCCGGATCGCGGAAATTGGAGACGAAGTCAAACGGAGGCGCAAAGGCCTGAGTCAGCTCAATCGGACGGCGCATATGCAAATTACATGCGATGTGAAGTTCGCTGAATTCAGATAGGTTTCCGTACCAACGTATCGCGACGGTACTTCCAGGTAATCGAACAGCCGATGCAGTTGCACCGCGTTGTTGTCATCGCGCGTGGAAGTTCAGCAGATGAGGAAACTCGCCGGAATGAGCGTCGTGCGAAAGTTGGGTTTTCCTGCGGAATGTAGATGTTATTCAGCGTTCCCGCCGCCAGTTGAGAGAAATCAAACCGGTTGGTCAGGAAATAGCTGGATGTGTAAGGCACATTGGCGATTTCCAGAGCGGTGGCAAACGGGCGGTTGTTCCAGGTCAGCCACGAGAACGGGAATTCACCAGTGGAATCGGCATTGACGAATGCGTTGTTGATACGACCCAGCGAGTGCATCAGGTCGTTCGGAAAGACATGCAGATCCGCCGGCGGCGGTGTCGCATTCTGAATCGGAACCGGGGTTCAGGCCCTCGTACTCCGTTCTCCAGAGCATACGAAATCGGCCGTTGACATCTCGTCCTGGCGACGGCTAACTTTTGGATCCGAACGCCGTTCATAAGAACCGAAGTAAACCGGCGGTGCGATGTTCTGTCGCTATCGCTTCCAGTCCGTTAAACACGAACAGATCGGACGATGTCGAATCAATCGTCCGATAAGGATTGACTGTCGGCATTCCATGCCTCCAACGGATTGGCCAGCCGTTGCAGCAGAACCACAAACACGGAATTGTGAAGACCATCCTCTTCAAAGAAACCGGTGGGAAATTCGCCCTGCCGTTGGCGGTCTGCAGAAATATCGGCCGTCGCTCGATCTCCGGCGGCATTCACGAAGAAGGGGCCATCCGAATCGAGTCCCCTGTCGATCAACAGAGACTCGCCCGGATTATCGGGACCGGACAGGATACCAGCGTAGCCCCCCGCCGGATCGGACAGGCCCAGCGACCGACGTTCTGCGGGCGCGGCAGTGAAAGGACCTCGGATGGGCAGCATGGCCACGTTGGGCGTGATCAAATCATTGTTGTTGTCGCTGCCAAACACGCGAAGCTGGTTGTTATTCAGATCCATTTCAATGCGGCGGGTGCGATCCAGATTCAAGACGTCCTGGACGGGATCGAGTGGATCTTCCACCAGCATCGGCCCGTCGTCCCAGATAGGTGATGTACGAATCGCCCTGCTGCACGCCAGCCGAACCGATGACGGCGTACTGGCCCGGGCCAACGATCGCGGGAACCGAAATTGTCGGCCGGTGAATAGACTCACTCGGGGGGGATCCCCTCCGCGTTGAGCGGCGGCTATCGGGCTGATTGAAATAGATGTAACGAAACGCCGTCTGGCTGTCGTTTTCGTCGGGGTACCAATCAGGGGTCAAAACCCACCGGTGGAGGCCCCCACAAGATCGGGTTCCTGCCGGGCACAACAACCATCCGCCAGACCGGACTGCCGTCCGGAGCGGTCTTGGTCAGATCGACTCCCGATTGGCTGTCGTCCAACTCGGCGGCTGGAATCTGGTTGGAATAGGATTGGAGGTGTCCGCGGTAACCAGCCAGGGGTTGTACAATTCAAAGAAGGCAGAAGCGATTGGCACCTGTCGACTGTCGGGTGTCATGTCGGGCGGGTTCGAAATGCTGTATCGCCGGAGGGATCATCAATCGTGTCCTGGGTCCGGCGATCATGCATGGCGATGGTTTCGGTGATCAGCAGCTCGGGTCGTTCGGCTCCCCAGACACGGAGATAAAATTGTGGAGGTACCGCCCGTTTGCCACTTCGTTGGTATTCAAATCTCCATCCACATCCCAGCCGTCGAAGGGGTTCAGATCGACCTCGAAGGGCGTCATGATCGAATCGGGATCCGGAAATCGGCGACGTTGATGGCCCATTGCGCAATGACCTGCGGCGGTAGGCGAGTCGATCCCCAGTTGGCCCAGAAGTTGGATCGGTAAAGTTGGGAAAATCGTCGTATTGGTCACATCGCCATCGCCGTTGCGATCGACCAGTTCCGTCACCAGCAGGGCCAACACGTACAATTGCCGGGCGAACAACTGTCGGGCGGATTGGGCATCGAAAAAGGCGGGGGTATTGGCCACGACCGAATCGTTGTCATGGTCAAAGCCGGGACGACGCCGTAAGTGGGCAAGCCAAGCCGATCGACTTCGCCCGGATTGTCGACGACACCATCATTCTGGTTATTGAAATCGTCCAGTCCGTCGCCGAAAGGTCGGTTGACATTGAACGGTCGGCCGCTGCGAATTTCCTCGGACAACATGGCTCGTGGCAGGCAACAGGATTGACAAACCGATCCAGCGAAAACGTCGATTGCGAACTGGTTGCTGCTGTCGACGTGGGAAAAAACCCGGACAGATTGGCCATGATCAACTGTTCACGAAAGTACGGGATCACCCGAATCCGGGACACCGAAGCCGGCATTGGGGAGGGGCGGCTTGCGAGAACAGCATACAACTTGGTCATCAGACGTTTCGAACTGCCGACCGGTGCCTGGGTCGACCAGGAATTCCCCGAAAGGACGCGGGCACTTCCCAACTGTCGGTGGTGGTCAGCAGCCGATTCGGACCCCGGTTGGCTGCAGGCTGGCTGTCATCAAATAGTGTCGGCGCGAGAGTCGCGCCGGCCGGGCGAATCGCCCACCAGATCAATATCGCCCGCGCGATAGACCTGTTCCAGCTCATGCAGCGTAAACAGCCGGTCGTAGAAAGATCCGTTTTCCGGCGTCCCGGAGAAGTTGACTTCGTAAGGATTGTTGATGATTTCGCTGTTGAAACCAGCGAGGTTTCGGCGATGTCGATCACCGGCATGGAGATTGGAGGGAAACCGGGAGCGAAGGGGTCAGACACCGACTCGGAAAATCGGTCTAGAATCGACCATAGATGTCCATCGGTGACGATTGGAAAAAGCCGCCCAGCACGCCACCCGGATTGGCGCCCACAAGCGGATAGCCAAACAGCTTGTAGGCCGAAAACAGGTCCTGACCCAGGTTATTAATCGTCGATATAGCCCTGACCCGGAGCGGGTCCGCCACCATTCTTGAAGCGGCGAGTATTTTCTGCGCACTCCGTATCGGCCCGGAGTGATCAAAAATGACCAGATTGCACCGGATCCTGGTCCTCTAGACCAATCATCAACTGACTGTCCGGCTCCAGATCACATTCCAGACGCCAACGGCAAATTAACTTCGGACGGGCCGAAGCCGTGCCCAGACGGGACGCCACGCAGTGGGATTGAGGAAAACCGCCGGGGATCAGCGAAGTGTAGAATCGGTCGTCGCCGCCAACCGGCGGCGTGACCTGCGGTTACCATGCACATTGATATTGATCTTGGAATCCAGATCGACAACCCGATACGACACCAGCGGCTTGACTCCGTCGGCCTTCCCGGTTGGTGAACACGGGCAGGCCGATATCCATCCAGATTCCGTCCACCTGCGCCGTCGTCGTCGTTGTCGACATCCGACGGTCGAGTGGGGAAAGGAATGCCGGCATTGGGGAAGTTGGTATTACAGAGTTGATCGGATATCCAAAGGATCATCGGGTCGCTGGGGTCGATCGGAATAAACTCGGGTCGGAACGCCAGTACTGGGTAACCGTATTCGGTGGATTCAGCGTGTCCAGAATGGGCAGGTTAAGGCTGGCTACACCCGGGGTTTAACCGATTCCGCCAGGAACATGTTCTGGAAATCAAAAGCGTCGTAACTCTCGTTCGACCGATTGTGAGTCTCCATTGGGAAGGATTGGACCGCCGGCCGTGGCATCCTGGGTTGCCAGGTAGCCATCGCCGGTCACCATCGTCATACAGCTGCTGCCGGCGTTTTTCCCTTTTGATTGGGTAACAGGGCGGCAGGCTGAAAGTGCGGGCTGGTTATTGTTTGCCGTGACCGCGAGCCCGTCGAATCGAATCGACCCGGCACCGGTACCCGACAAAGGGCCGCCCGTTGATCACCACGCGGGTGGAACTGGGTCTCATCGCCCTGGCGATCAAGGCATTGTCTGTAGTCCAGGGTCAGATCGACCCGGCCCATTTCCAGACTCGGGAGGCCGTCGGTCCGGACAATCACAGATGGGCATCGAACCGAGTTCATATTTGACTGAGTTGACATCGTTGAATGCCGGATCCGCGATCAAAAACCTGGTGATCGACGATCCGCGCCGTGATACCTGTTGCCACGCCACTGACAAAGGACAGCAGTTGGCCGTTGAAGCGACCCGGGTGGAGGGCAGGACGTCATACGGCGGCAGCTGATCATCGGCGACCGGGCCACCAAACAGTGCGTCCAGGTAGCGGTCAGGAGGATCGTTACTAAAGATCGATTTTCGTGTCAAACATGTCATTGCCAATAACTACGTCGTTGACGCGGTTGTTGACATAGAAGTCGTCCACCGTTACGGTGCCGGCGTTCAGATGGATATTGGGCCCGATCAATTCGACTCGAATGAACTGTCGGTTGGGTTCGGAGCTGGATCAAATGCCCGGTTCAATCAGCAGCGTTTCGACGATTTTTGACGTAGGACGTCAGGCCGTAACCGTACATGTCGCCCAGGATGCGAATGTCCCCGCAGCGGCGAATTGACATCGCTCAGGCTGGGACCGCGGACCAGATCGTACAACGCCCGGGTGATGAATTTTTCGCCCGTATGTTCGCCCAGCGATTCCACGGTGTTGACCGTGATCCGGCTGCGTTGTCGGGCGGATCGCAGGAAGTCGTTGGAGACGACGACAAAGGTCGTGCCCATCAACAGAAACAGGACGATCATGCTGATCACGAACAGCAGCGTGACGCCACGCCGCCGGTTGATTTTTCGAATATTCATCACGTTGTTACCCATGGCGGGAAGAAGAGCGTTGGTGGCTGCGATGGAAGCGGTGGGGAGACAAGTTGTTTTTCAGTGGATTCTTATTCAGTGGATTCAATTGGGACCCGATTCAACCGTCAGTTGACGTTTGTACACATTCACGACATTGGGCAAATAAATGGCATAGATTAATGTACGTAAATCGCCGTGCCCAGGTTGATTTTGGACTCAAAGTCCGAGCCTTCGATCGTGACCGCATTGATCCGGGGATCCGAACCGATAACTCGGAAGAAACCGGCCTGAGCCTGCCGTTCAGATCATAGTTGACCAGCATCAGCCATTCGTCGTTCTGGATGTCGAACGGGCCGTCCAGAAACATCGTCCCGGTGGCGAAAATCTGCGGCGTTGTGAAACCAACGGACCAGTAGCGAAAACGAGGATCACGATCTGGATTTACAAGAGTTGTCGGGTCTTCAAAGCTTCGATCCTTGTAAACCAGAATGTAAAAATCAAATCCCTCGACTTGCGTTCCCGCCAAAGGAAATTTGGGTCATCAAGATTGACTTCGGATGTCTTGCGTTCCGCGACGGCAACGCCAGTCCACGAAATTTCGCCGCGTGACTGGCGTCTAAAGGGCTGTGTACCCAACAGGTCAATATACGGCTGGGGAGGACCAATGTCATCAATCTCGTTGCCTCCTGATCCTTTTCAAACGCAAATTGCAGATCGTCATCTGTAACAAACATCCGTCTCGAAATGGCCGGCGTCATCAGTAACGGGGTAGGTGGGTTCGTGGTCGCATCAAAATGGATTTGCTGAATTCAACAGATGTCGCAAAGCGAGGTTGAACCGGCAGGATGTTAAGTCGCCGAAACTGGGATTCCTAGCCGAAATGTCAATCTGAATCTGTGCTGCTTGTGGAAGACGACCGGCGTAAACGAAACATCTGAGTCGATGGTTTGAGGATCGACGTATGGAAAAAAAGGATCTGTAGGATCCGATCGAGCGTTCAACCAGTGGATCGAGCCAAAGAATACTGACCGGGCTATTCAATGGTCGCCATCGTGGGTCGCGATGTTCAAATAGGACGGCGGATTTTGGGGCACGACAACCCAGGGGAGTACCTCCGCTCCGTTGAATTCAACACTCGATTAAAACCTTCGATTTCAAATCGAGCCATGGCGTTTTCTGCCATCGCGGTCGACTTCTTCCAAATCGAGTCCCACCGATGCCTGACGCACGGCAAAGGGGATCAAAACCAGCACTCCGGCCACGCCGATCACGGCTACCACGATCGATGTCAACACCTCCACGATAGTGACACCATTTCGGTTTACCGGGTCGTTTTTTCGGGTGAGCAATTTCATGGTGTCAATGCGTGGGGTCACTGATTGGCTGAGGTGCGAGTACGAGAAATGGTACGGGCATTGGCGATCATGGCTGGCACCGTGTCTGGAACAGGGGGCGTGTTGTAGGAGATGTTGACACCGCCGTTCAGCCCTACCGTCAGCCACAGACTGTCTGGATTGGCCAGCAAGGCGACGGCCGCCTGATCGGTAGTGGTATTGGGTGCCGCAATCCGAGGTTCGTACTCATTGATGAAGAAGAACAGGGACTGACCAGCCAGAAAGCTGAAGCCGTTGAAATGATCGGTCAATTTGCGCCTTTGCTGATTGAACAGGATTTGTACCGCGATTGACGGTTGTCAGCGGCAGCGCCGAAAATCGCTGCGTTTCGGGATCCATCCAAACCTGGCTGCGAATGATTCATGCGTTATCAAGACGGGGCGCGTCATCCAAGGGACCGGAATACCGCAAGATCAATGATATAACCGGCCGGCAAATCAACGGCGCTGGATTCGATCGATTCGTGGTTGCCGCTCAATCGAAAATGGAACACCGTGATTAAGGTGCTGGCCAGTTGGTGGTGAAATCCGTGGCAATCAAATCCAGAATCGGTTCGACAGGATTATCGTCCCACAGCACAGGGCAACAACGGTTGGACATGCCGTTGGGCGGTAACACTTCCGCAATGCGATAGGATGCCAGGGAATTGTTGAAACGAATGAAGTCATTGGTTTGCAACACCCATTATCTACTCCAGCGGCAATGGAATGATGGCTCTGAATTTGAGTCGGGATTGCCATTGATGTCGGTGATCGGCTGAGTCGTAGCCGGATCTTCGCAAGGAATCACCGACATAGGGGGGCATGCGAACGCATTTGAAACAGACGCGTGCCGGCATAATAAACCGATTGTCCGGACGCCGTGGGAGCAGACGAAATTCAGGTTTGCGTTCGATAATCACGCCGGCACTGCCTTCGGCGATCGCTCGATCGCGGGCCGAGGAAAAAACAGACCCCGCCACCCGGGCCGCTTCGCGAATGTTGCGGTCCTTGCTGACCAGACGCAGTCGCGGCACAATCAACGCCACCACGATGGCGAGGATCGCAATCGCAACCAGCAATTCGACCAGCGTAAGTCCAGCGTGTTGTCGGAATCGGGATTTCATGAGTCTTAGTTCGGTTGCAATCTCAATTGGTGATGATTTCTACGCCTTTGCCAGTCGGACTCCAGGTATATTCGTAATTGCTGCGGCGCCACGACGGCATCGTCATCCATGATATTCCCCGGTTCCAGATCGCGGGGTACAGCGTTTCCGTTTACATCCGTCCGCGGTACGATTTCCCCGCTGACGGGCTGCACCATCAAAAACTGGAATGCAATGGGCTCGCCCCATGAATCAACAACCTCCAGGAAGCCGTCACCGTCGGTGTCGTCAAATGCGGAATCACCCAGAGCGGTTGAGGCCTGGATGCCATTGATCTGCGTTGTTGTCAGGATCAAGTACAGATACTCACTGCTCGCTGCACGGTACTCGTTCGGGAAATCCAGCCGGAACAGATCCAGGGCGAGTCAGGATTGGACGGATCAAAATTTGGTCCTTCGGGATAGGCGGCTGGATTCTGCAAAGGATTAACCGGGTTGCCGCCGGCGAATTGGATAAATCGTGTTCCCGTTGCCGCCCAGATCCTCAATGACGCATTGATTGATCTTCGCCTGTCCAACCCATTGCACCATCTGACCACTGGGAAAGGAGGCATTCATCGGTGACCCCGGAATGCCCATGGTATAGGCAATATTCAGCAAGCTGCGTGGCATTTCGACATTGATCGTGTCCGTTAAGATGCATCGCTTCAAATCTCGGGCCGTAAGACGGAAATTCTGAGACGTGTTATCGACGTAATTCGTTACAGAAGGGAGCGGAACGGGGCGAACCTGATAATCTTCCAGCCGCTGTTGCAGCATCTTGCTGATCTGGTTGATGCGGGCCTGAGTTGCATTCCGCCTGGCATCATATTGGGCTTCACCAATCACGACCAAGGCGAGCGTAGCCAGCACGGTGATGATGGCCATCACCAACAGCAATTCGACCAGAGTGAAGCCACACTGTCGATTCTCGCATTTTCAGTTGAAAAGTACATCTCCCAGTGGATTGCAATAAGTTTAAAGAATTAGTTCTTCTCAATGATCACGAATCCAAACGCCCTGTCCCACCGGTCCGAAGTTGACCATATTGTCCGCACCCAGCGGACCGGTGTTGAGTAATAATTGGGATGGACTGACGTTGGCCAGGCAAGTCTCCGTCCAGACCACAACGCCACCAACTGAAATGATTCCGGTTTAGGATAAATCTGTTTGAAGAGTCTGACTGGATTGCGGGTAAACAGCATTCGGGTTCAAGAATGTTCGGCAATAGGTTGACGAGTGGAATCGACCAGATCGTTCACGGTAATGGCTACGTGCCATAGCCTCGTGTATCTGGATCATATGACGTCGGTTGAATTAGGGGTTGAGAGTTGGAAAATAATTGAGCAGCGTCCAGATAAACGGAACGGGACGAACTTGCGGTTGGACATACTTGGATTGGACCACCTTGCCAACGACGTTCATCTGGGCAACGCGAGAATATCAAAGTCGAAGAACACTTCGCCGTTCAACTCTGAACTCTGGGAAGGCAAACGATGGGCCGCATTGGCAAGACGTTCCGTCAGTCGAATACGAGTCAAAGGATATTGCTTGTTCTTGCCAAACCACTGAGCCAGAAAACGAGATCGGAACCCGGCGTATCTGGTTCGACTCCAACCTGTTGCACTTGAGTTAGCCAAGCGACGAGTGCTGGACCTGCTTCTTCGACGTTGTTTCAAGTCGTGACATACTTGATGCAATGGATCGCCTGAGCTTTCAGCATCATTGGCGGCGCCTCGATTGAGGTAGGTTTAAACCTGGAATCCATCGTCTTGAAGCTGGGCGGATAGAAACCGTAATCGATCTGGAATTTTTCGATGGCGGATTCCAGCTGTTGCATCTCGAGTCTGAATGGCAAACTCTCGCGCTCGCGAAAAAGCCCGTTGGACGCCGACGGCCAGCATGCCGACAAGGATGGCGATCACGGTGATGGCGACCAGCAATTCGACCAGCGTGAAGCCGGGCCGCGACCGGTCTCGGTAGCCGCGGCATGGTTGGGGATCAGTTATCTTCATCAATTCACTCCGTATATGTTCTCTATTCGTCCCCGCCAACGCCGCAAATGCGTTGATCATTAGCGTTGATCGTCGGCGTCGGACGCCGTCGACCGGCAGGACCACTGCCCTGCCCCGATGTTGTCACCGGGTTCGGCCACCAGCGGTCCTTCCGCTGGTCGGGGCGGCGCGACCCCGACCGGTGGAAAAGGTGTCAGGCGGGGAGCCTTTCGGTTGTAATACTGGTTTCCTGCTTCCAATCTACTTGTTGCCGGTCAGACCGGAGATGATGGCGATCAGCGGCATGAACAGCGACGATACGATAAACAACACCACACCCCCCAGGAAAATGATCATCGATCGGCTCGATCATCTTCATCATCCCGTCGGTCAGCGTCTTGACTTCTTCTTCGTAGTAATCGGCGACCTTGTACAACATCACGTCCAATTCGCCGGTCTCTTCACCCACGTCGACCATGTTGATCACCAGGTCTTCGACCACCGGTTTCTTGAAGTTCAGCAAATACCAGGCGGCTCCGATCGTGCACAACGCGCCACAGGCGTACAACACGAAGAACCACAGGTCGACCTTGATGAACAGGACCACCAGCGGCATCAGCGCCATGGTGGCCATGAAAAAGAACATGGCGACCGGATGGAAGGTCGGTTTACAGTGTTCCTTCAGCGGTCCGGCGATCGTATCCCCTTCGCGGATCGAATCGGTGACCTTGCTGAAGATCTTTTCGAACATGGCATTGCCGGAGGTTTCGCGGGTAATCGTCAGGCCTTCGATGATCGGCACCCCACTGGCCACCAGCGCACCCAACGTGCGGGTCGTCCGGGCCAGGTTGCTTTTTTCGACCAGTTTGCCGATCACGGGCAGCTTCAGCAGATACAGGTGCCAACCCATCCGGCCCGCCTTGAATTTGCAGACCAGCGACACGAACAGCACCATCGCGATCGGCATCAGCGGGAACAGAAACCAGAGCTTGACGCAGCGATCGGAAATCGCGATCAGCAGCTCCGTCATGGCCGGCAGATCGATGCCGAATTCCTCGAACATGTCCTTAAACTGCGGAATGATCTTGATCATGATGAAGACCAGGATGCCGACGGTGAAAAAGATCACCATGATCGGGTAGATCAAGGCACCGATCACCTTGTTCTTCAGCGACTGGGTGCGTTCCTTGAACTCCGCCAGCCGTTGCAGAATCGTTTCCAGGGAACCGCCCGCTTCGCCAGCCTTGATCATGTTGACGTACAACCGGTCGAACACGCGCGGCACCTTGGACATCGCTTCGGACAGCGAGGCACCACTTTCGATTTCATCGCAGACATCGATCAGAGCGTTCTTCAGCGCACCCGGTTTGGACTGTTCTTCCAGAATTTTCAACGACCGCAGAATCGGCAGGCCGGCGTCCTGCAGAATCGACAACTGGCGGGTAAAGGTGACCATCTTCTTGCCGCCGGCGCCGCCGAGGGCGAAGGTCTTGCGCGCGGAATTGCCACCCGCGCCCGATCCTGGCCGCCGCTTTCTGAACGGAAATTTTGGTAACGAAATAGCCCATCGAGCGGATCGTGGCCTGCGCCTCGTCCTGCGTCTGCGCTTCAATGACGTCACGAATTTCCTGACCCTGGGGGTCCATCGCTTCAAATTGAAAAGTTGGCATAATTCAAACCCCGGTTCCTGTTGGGCGGCAAGGCCCGTCGCTTTCTCTGTTTTCCGTTGGCAGGTCAATCATCGACGATGGTCTCGCGAATGATTTCCTCGGCGGTCGTGGTCCCATCGAAAATGAACTTGATCCCGGCCCTGCGCAGCAACTGCATCCCCTTGCTGGCCGCCACCTCGCGGATCTTGTCCGTGGGCGCGTTCTGCATGATCAACTCTCGCAGGTCGTCATCCATGATCATCAATTCAAACAGGCCGACCCGGCCCTTGTAGCCCGTGTTGGCACAGCTGTTACAGCCCACGCCGCGATAGAACTTGCGGTCCCCCAGTTCCTCCCGGCTGATTTCCAGATCCAGCAGCAATTCGTCGGAAGGTTCCTGTTCCTCGCGGCATTCCGGACAGATCCGCCGCACCAGCCGCTGGGCCAGGATGGCTTCCACCGTGGCGGTGATCATGAACGTGGGGATCCCCATGTCCTTCATCCGGGTGATCGTGCTGGGGGCGTCGTTGGTATGCAGCGTGCTGAACACGGTATGACCGGTCAGCGAGGCCTGGATGGCGATTTCCGCCGTCTCCAGATCGCGGATTTCGCCGACCAGAATCTTGTCCGGATCCTGTCGCAAGATGGCTCGCAAGCACTTGGCGAACGTGACTTCGATGTCGTGATCGATCGGAATCTGAACGATCCCGTCGATATCGTATTCCACCGGGTCTTCGGTGGTAATCAATTTGTCTTCGATCCGGTTCAGCTCGCTGAGCGCCGAATAAAGCGTCGTGGTTTTTCCGCTACCGGTGGGGCCGGTGACCAGGATGATGCCGTTGGGTTTATTCATTACCTCCCGGAATTCATCCATGGTGGGCTTGTCCATGCCGACGTTGTTCAGATCCAGCGAAACGACGCTGCGGTCCAGCACCCGGCAGACCACGCTCTCGCCGAACATCGTGGGCAACACGCTGACCCGCAAATCGACCGGGTGCCCCCCCACCATCAATTCGATCCGGCCGTCCTGGGGCAGCCGTCGTTCGGCAATGTCCAGATTGGCCATGACCTTGATCCGGGTCGTGATGGCGAAGGCCAGATGCCGCGGCGGCGGAACCATTTCGTACAACACGCCGTCGGCCTTGATGCGAATCCGGAACTCTTCCTCGAACGGTTCGAAGTGAATATCGCTGGCGTGATCCTTGATGGCCAGCAACAGCACCATGTTCAGCAGCTTGCGGACCGGCGCGCTTTCCACCAGTTCGGAAACGTCGCTCAAATTGATCGGTCCGGACGTACCCAGCTTTTCGCTGGCCAGCTTCAATTCCTCATCGCCCTGTAATTCATCGATGATCTTTTCAATGCTTTCGATGTCTTCGTTGAAGAACTTGTCGATCGTCCGCAGCACCTGGCTTTCCGAGGCCACCAGCAAGCGGACCTCGTGTCCCACAAAGCGTCGCAGTTCGTCCTGCATGGAGAGGTTCTGCGGGTCGCAGGTGGCGACCGTGACCACGCCGTCGGCGAACTGCAGCGGCACCACCCGGTACAGCTGGGCCATCGTGTCACTGATCACGGCCCGGGCGTCTTCGGGTGGGACGACCCCTTCGATATCGATCGATTGCAAATTGAATTGTTCCGCCAGCGCCTGGACCAGCTGGTCGTCGGTAATCAGACCCATGTCTTCGGCGATGCGGCCGATCAGCTGGCCCGGATTTTGAGACTGTTCCTCGACCAGCATTTCCAGTTGCTCGTCGGTGATGAAACCGAGGTCGACGAAAATCTGTCCCAGTTTACGGATAGCCATGCTTGATCAATCCTGTAGCGTGCATTTGAAAATGACGGGGTTGCCCCTCCGTCCCGGCTCCACCAGGCGTCCCGGCAGACGCCAGACCCTGGGGTGGCCGCCTTCTTGGCAGAGAAATTGGCAGGGAATTCCCATTCGGCAGGGAATACCCGCGCATCCAGCGACCTGGCGATAGCGTGTGGGGAACCTAGCCATCGGCTTCCACCGCTTCCGCTTCCACGTTGACGGGTAAGCCCTGTTCCATCTGACGACGGGCGGTGGCAATTCGTTTGGCCAGGGAATCGGGATAGTGGGCCTTGTTCAGAACATCTTCCATTTCAACTTTTTCGTCGGCCCATAATTTGAACAGGCAATCGTCGTTCAGCATCATGCCGAACTTGGCCCCGGTCTGAATGGCCGAATTGATGCGGAACGTCTTGTTTTCACGAATCAGGTTGGCCACCGCCGAGGTCACCACCAGCGATTCGAACGAGGCCACGCGGCCGCCCCCGATCCGCGGCAGCAGCGTTTGAGCCAGTACGCCGATCAGCGACGTGGACAACTGCGTACGAATCTGGTCCTGCAGGTTGCCCGGGAAAGCGTCGATGATCCGGTTGACCGTACCCTGGGCACTGTTGGTGTGCAGCGTACCGAAAACGATGTGGCCGGTTTCGGCGGCGGAAATGGCCGCTTCGATCGTTTCCAGGTCCCGCATTTCACCCACCAGAATCACGTCCGGATCCTGTCGCAGGGCGCGGCGGATGGCCTCCGAGAAACTGGGCACGTCGACGCCCACTTCCCGTTGATTGATCGTGGATTTCTTGTGGTAGTGATAAAATTCGATGGGGTCTTCGATGGTGATGATGTGGTGATCGACCCGTTCGTTGAGGAAATTGACCAGGCTGGCCAGCGTGGTACTCTTGCCGGAACCGGTTGGTCCGGTGACCAGGATCAGACCTCGCGGACGCATCACCAGCTTGGTAAAGACTTCCGGTACGCCCAGGAATTCCGGCGACATCATCTCGTTGGGGATCTGTCGCAGCACCATCGCGATATTGCCGCGCTGCTTGAAAATCGAGACGCGGAAGCGGGCCTTGTCGCCAAACGCGAATCCAAAGTCGCTGCCTCCCGCCTCCTGCAGTTCACGTTGACAGCGTTCCGGCGAGATGCTCTTCATCAACGAAACCGTGTCATCGGATCGAGCACCTTGGTTTCCAGCTTCCGCAGTCGCCCGTGCAGACGAAAGACCGGCGGCTGCCCGACGGTGATGTGGATATCGCTGGCCCCCTGCTTGACGCAGGCTTCGAGCAGTTTGTCGATCAGAACCGTGGCCATGGGTTTTCCAATTAGGATCCGTGTCTAGAGTGTTCACTATTCCAGTCTCTTTGTGTCTGCCTCATCCATCCTGGCTACGGACGTGAAACCGAGTGATGCTCGGGCTCGAAACGCCATTGAGCAGGCAGGGATGTTGGTGCAGGCAGCGGGAGGGGAGGCAAGTCATTGTTCCGGGACCAGCCAGCTACGTCCATGAAAAGGCCGGAATTTGGAGAAAATTCGCCCCGAATGAGGCTCGATGGCCGTTGGATCAGTCCTGCTGCGTCTTTTTCGCAACCCGGTAAACCTCTTCAAAGGTGGTAATTCCTTCCATTACCTTCTTGACGCCATCTCCGAAGAGGGTCGTCATGCCGTGTTCGATGGCGTAGGCCCGGATGATCTGGGTGGAGGTGTTATCGAAGATCATGCGACGAATGCCGCTGTCGACCAGCATCAATTCGTAGATTCCGATTCGGCCGCGATAGCCGGTCTTTTGACAGCTGGAGCAGCCTTTTCCCTTCACAAAATTGGCCTCCGCAACCTGCTCGGGCGTCAGTCCAACCTCCTTGATGACCTCTTCGGACGGCTGGTGTTTAGCGCGACATTTGGGGCAGATGGTGCGGACCAGGCGTTGGGCCAGGATCGCCACAACGCTGCTGGCGACCAGATATCCGGGCACCCCCATGTCGATCATCCGCGTGATAGCGCTGGGCGCATCGTTCGTATGTAGAGTACTGAAAACCAAGTGTCCGGTTAAACTGGCCTGAACTCCCATCGAAACGGTCTCGGCATCACGCATTTCTCCGACCAGGATGATGTTGGGAGCCTGTCGCAGCATGGCCCTGAACAATGCGGGCAAAATCGAGTCCGATCTGGTGCCGGACCTCCACCTGGTTGATCCCTGGCAGGTAATATTCGACCGGGTCCTCGGCCGTGATGATCTTCCGGTCAGGGCGGTTCAGGCTGTTTAGCGAAGCGTACAGGGTCGTTGTCTTCCCCGATCCCGTCGGCCCGGTGACCAGGATAATGCCGTTGGGTCGACGGATCAGGCCGTTGAAAATCTTGAATGTTTCCTCCGAAAATCCCAGCTGGCGGACGCCGATCCGGATATTGTCTTTGTCCAGCAACCGCATCACGGCCGATTGGCCGTGATTGGTGGGGATTACGCTGACCCGCAGGTCGAGTTCCTTTTCGCCGACGGAGATCTTGATACGACCATCCTGGGGGCGACGGCGTTCGGCGATGTCGATTTTTGAGAGGATTTTGATCCGCGAAAGTATCGCGCCGAGTTGTCGACGGGGTAGCGTATCGCGTTCATGCAGAACGCCGTCAATCCGGTACCGGATCCGAACGCGGTCTTCAAAGGGCTCGACATGGATATCGGAAGCTCGCAGCTGGACCGCTTCGGTAATCATCAGCTGAACCAGCCGCACGATCGGGGCGCTGTTTTCATCGACCCCGTCGTCGCTACTTGTTTCGCTATCGTCCATCGTTTCGGTGAAATCGATGGCCGTATCGGTGAACTCCTGCAAGATCGAGTCGGCGGATTCACCTTCAATCTGTCCGTAGAAGCGGTTGATCGCCTCAATGATCTGGCTGCGGGTGGCCAGGGCCGGCGAAACATCGCGATTCAAGATGAAACGCAGTTTCTCGATCGTGTCGACATCACCGGGATCGCTCATCAGGACCTTGAGACGCCCATCGATCTCGTTCATCGGCAGCACGACGTTTTCCCGTGCCACCGACTCCGGCATCAACTCGATGATATCCTCAGAGATTTCAACATCTTCCAGGTCCACATATTCCATATGGTGGAACTTGGCCTGGGCCATCATGACTTCGGTTTCCGTGGCGTAGCCCAGTTTGACCATGGCGGAGGCGAGCGATTCGCCCGTCTGTTTGGCCAGATTTTCCGCATCGATCACCTGGTCTTTGCCGACCGTGCCATCGTCGATCAGCAGTTTGACGAATCCATTGATGACCGATGCCATAATTCTCTCATCCAAAATCGTGACTAAGCCGTATGTCCGTGCCCTGGCTGACCGGGGTACCGGATCTGGAACCTTTGCCCGGGCGGCATCCAATTTTGCCGCTATTCCATACTACCAAGTCATACTATAGTCGGAATCCAGACCGGCTCGAAGCGGTCAAAAGCGGTGTCGCAAGCTTGGCGCACCCGGCAAGGCCCACACCATTGAAGGGGTCTGGTGATCGCAGGTCAACCGATTTTGGAATTGGCATGGGGATCGCCGACCGGCGAATCGACGACGCGAGTCATGGTTTGGTTCACACCAGCGAGCGATCTTGGCGAGGCTTCGCCGATCCGCCAAGCTGGGGCAAGAAGCCGGCTTGGTGGCCAATCCGAACGCGTGTGAAGCGTCAGCCAGCAGTCCGTTCGGATGACCGCTCGTAATGATCCGCCCGCACGGCGAATTCTTGTGTCTTGTGCTAACGGCGCTAACGGCGAATCGGACTGGAATCCAGTTGAGCGGTCACGGCGGCGCGGGCAGTGAATCGTAATCGCGCGGCTCGCGATCGCAGACTGTCCGCATCGGTAAACAGATCGAGATCTTCCAGATCGGCGGCCAGTTGTTCCAGTCGTCGGGCAATATCGCGGATTTGGCGGACATGGCCGTCCTTTTCCATCGCATTGTCGGTGGCAGGCAAACCACCTTCATTTCTGCACCTGGCTGGATCCGGCTGCAGCATGGAGAAGAACAGCCGCTCGGAATATGTGGCTGCGGATTCACAGTCGGGGCAGTCTGGGAGCGTGGACGCGAGGGCGCTTGGGCAGCACGGCAGCCGTTCGGATCCCTGGCAGCCCGTTGAGGAGAAATCGAACAGCTCATGCGTTTCCAGGCCCGTACCACCCCCCAGTTGTTTTCTTATCTCCAGGATTTCGTCGATGGACTCGTCCGCCAGCCCGTCCGCGGCCGACTTCAAGATCGACTTAAACGCGTCTTGATCGCCAGTTTGTTGAGCCAGGAGACTGTCGGCCAACAAACTGCCAATCAAAAAAAGTATGGCCATGGAGGTATGAAAGCTGGTCATTTGAGAACATTCCTTGTTCATGAATCGAAAATTCGAACTCCAATCCGTTTTCGGGCAGTCCGGATCGGACTGGCTTGCCGGTCGAAGTATACACATATCTCCGCAAAACTCGAAAGTTCAGTTCTGCCGCTCATATTTTCGCTGCAGCCGGGCGGAAAATGGTATTTCCGATCGATTAAGCGTTGGACCGAAAATTGAACTTTTCGGCGCTGACAGCTATCCTGTAGGTAGCGGGCAGACACCAGATACCGCCTAAGAAACAGCGACTTTGACCGGCTGGTCCAACGGATGGGCCGGAACGTTGTCTTGGTATGGGAGCGACCATGAAGCCATTGGATGTTGGTAATTACGGGAATCGAAGTGCAACACAGCGTGGGCTCGTGCGGATGGCCGTTGCCGAATCGAGTGCAGGGCCAGGCAGAACCGGAGCGCCGGTGCGGGGTTTGATCGCGCGATCGCGAAACGAACAGCGATACCTCACCGCAGCGACCTGGCTGATCGTGGCCACGTTGGCTGCGCTGTTGGCCGCATCCCAGACCTCCGCCCAGGATTATGAACGGATCGAAATCAATCCGAAGTTTGTATTGCCCAAGGAGAGCGATTTTGCACCCGAAGATCGCCGGGAGTACCGCAACCAGTATCGCAAGATCAAATCCCAGATTTCCGATGCCCGCGACAATGTTGAGGACGCCCTGAAGGCGGGCAGCACCAATTTCAGCACGGACGGGGAACTGTATTTGCGGGAATACCGGATTGCCCAGATGACGCAATCGGAGGACTTGTACCTGAGTAATCTGGGGCGGCTGCGTTCGGAGTTTCTGCGGGAGTTCCTGGATCGTCGAGCCGCGCCACAGACGCGTCGTCCGATGATTGAAAAGATCGTGCCCCTGCTGGAGGAAATCGTCCAGAAGAATTACCACCCGGCGGTTCGCCTGAATGCCGTGACGTTGATTGGCTTGCTGGACGAACGGGAGGGTGATTCGAGTGTTCCGCCAACGCCCTCTCCGGCGGCTTATGAATCGTTGAAGCGTATCTGGAACAATACGGAATTGACGGAAGCGATCCGAGTTGGTGCGATGTCGGGGATTCGACGGTTTGCCGAATTGAGCCGGCGCGGTCCCTCGGGCGCTGTCCTGGGTAGCGACATGAAAAACGAACTGGTCGCCATCGCCATCGGCAATGCGACCGGGCAAGACAAGTGGTCCGTTGATCTGAACTACTGGTTGCGGCGACGCGCGACGCAAACCCTGGGATTCATTGGCGAGGGTTCGGACGTCGTCGACGCTTTGACCAACGTGCTGAAATCCGCGCCGGCAGAAGGGCAACGAGATAACTTCTGGCTTCGCTTCGACGCGTTGCAAGGGCTGGCCAATTTGAAATTCGAACAGCTTAATGCTGATCAGGTCGATGCATTGATCGATGACGCATTGCAGTTCGCCGTTTTTGCACTGGAACGGGAAGCCGAATTCCTGGAAGCGAGCGTTAAAGACCTGGTGTATGTAAATATCCTGTGGGCCGATACCGACCTGGAACAGGGCGGAAAACGACCCCGACCCGGAGGCGGCAAGCCAGGGGGAAGTCGCGGGGGCAGTAAAGGTGGCACGATCGGTAACCTGGGTGCGGCGGGTGCCGGCGGGGGTTCCGGGGCCTTGAGTGGTGGTATGCCCGGCGGCGGTGGCGCCCGTGGTGGTGGACTGCCCGGCGGCGGTGGTGCCCGTGGTGGTGGTCTGCCCGGCGGCGGTGGTGCTCGCGGTGGCGGTCTGCCAGGCGGTGGATTCGGTGGCGGCCCAAGAGACGCCAAGATCGAAAGCGACAAGGTCGAATTACCAGTCTTTGAACTGAACGACTCCCGTGCCCGGATCAAGGCAGTATTGGTCATGACGAGAAAGTTCCTCAAGGAATTTCGGTACGACAAGGGCGTCATTACGGCGGCCAACGAGGAAACGGCGCAGCGAATTAATGATCAACTGCTGCCGGCTATCGACGATCTGTTGGAAGAAACGGAACTGGGTGTCATTGATTACCGCGCGCTCCGCGGCGAGGATCCGGACACGAAAGACGTCACCACGAGACTTATCCAGGTTTACAAGGATGGAGCGAACCAGATGCGGAAACTGGTTTCTGTCCAACCGGGTGATGACGAGTCCCAACCGGTAGCGGGGGGGTTAAGTCGATAGTGAAGTTGGCTTCCTTCCAGCACCTGCGCGCCCGCCTTCGGTGGCGTTGATCGTAAGCCACGCTGATTGTCAGCCAAGTTCAAACCGTCTAAGTTAGCCGCGTGCGGTGCAGGCACGCGGTTTTTTTTTGGAGTGGGATGGATGCGGGTGGATTCGACGACGACGGTCGCGGCATTGCGGGAGTTTGTTCAGGAATTCGTCCGTGAGCGCGACTGGGAACAATTTCATTCTCCCAAGAATTTGAGCATGTCGTTGTCCATTGAAGCGGCCGAATTGATGGAGCATTTTCAGTGGATTACATCAGACGAATCCAGAGCGCCGGATGAGGCGAAGCGGGTTGAGATCGGCGAGGAAATGGCTGACGTGCTGTGTTACCTGTTGGCAATGGCCGACGCGTTGAAACTGGACCTGAGCAGTGCGGTATATCGCAAGATGGAATTAAATCGGGAAAAATATCCCGTGGCAGAGTTTCGCGGGCGATACGGTCAGGAAGATTCACGGCCTGCTGGCCGGGCAAGGGAGAGCTGAGCGTGTTGCGAAAGTGGCAGAGCGTCAGTCTGTGGAAACGCGTTTTGATTGGCCTGGTCGTTGGCCTCGTGATTGGCGTGCTGCTGCACTACCTGTTGCCCGAACGCGAACCGCTGGGCGATGGAAAAATCGAGGCGGTGGATATTCCGATCTCGGGCGCCCAGATCGCAGATACCTGGATCAAGCCCTTCGGGGACGCCTTCGTTCGCTTGATCAAGATGCTGGTGATTCCCCTGATTGCCACCACACTGGTTGCGGGCGTGACGGCCTTGGGCGATCCCCGGAAGCTGGGGACGCTGGGCGTTCAGGCGGTAGCGCTATACATGCTGACGACGTTCTTCGCCGTCTCGCTGGGCCTGTTGTTTGGCACGTTGATCCGCCCGGGTGCTGGTATCGAGTATCGGGATGCCCGTCCGTCCGCAATCGAAAGCGTCCAGCAGAAGATCGGCCCCGACCGCGGTTCGATTTCGATTGTCGATCAGTTGTTGGGCATCATCCCCGAAAACCCGGTTCAGGCCTTGGCCGAAGGCAAGGTCTTGCCCACGATCTTCTTCGCCATCCTGATTGGGGTGGGGATTTTATTGTGCGGCAAGGTCGGTGAGCCGCTTAAGCTGTTTTTCGATTCGGCGTCGGAAGTGGTGATGCGGATCACGATGCTGGTCATGGAGCTGGCACCGTTTGGTGTCCTGGCACTGATGGCCTGGGTGTTGGCCACCAAGGGATTGGGCGTGATCGCCAACATGGGCAAGCTGGCGTTTGCCCTGTATCTGTGCTGCTTTTTGCAAATCGTACTGGTCTACGCCGGCTTGATCGTCAAGGGAATCCTGCGATTGCCCTTGCTGCCCTTCATTCGAGGCGTGGCCGACGCCCAGAGCGTTGCCTTTTCGACCAGTTCGTCCAGCGCCACGCTACCGGCCACGATTTCCTGTGCCGAAAAAAACCTGGGGATCGACAAATCGGTAGCCGGTTCGGTATTGCCGTTGGGAGCCACCATCAACATGGATGGCACCGCCATCTATCTGGGGCTGATCGCGCTGTTCGCTGCGCAGGCGACGCAAATGGAGCTGGTCTGGAGCGATTATTTTCGCGTGGCATTGACGGCGACGCTGGTCTCCATCGGAGCTGCGGGAATCCCTTCGGCCGGACTTTTGCTGGCGGCCACGGTGTTGAGTGTGATTAACGTGTCGGACCAGGACTCGCTGCTGATCATCGCCTTCATCTTTCCATTTGATCGACTGCTGGACATGATGCGGACGGTGACCAATGTTACAGGCGATCTGGCCGTGGCCTGTACGGTAGCCAAGTGGGATGGCCTGCTGGACGAAGAGATCTTTCGAAAGGTGGACGAGGTTTGAGCCGGGTTGGGGCGTTGTCCCACCTGCCCTTGCTGGGCTGGCTTTCGAACACCGGCCGGTGTTCCATTTTCCCTGTCTGGAATGGTGTCAGCCAGCGCAGTCGGATGGGTAAGAAATCAACGTCGACGACGGATTCGCAAGACGCCTTGGTAGCCGGATCCGCAAAGCGTCATGGTAGCCGGATTCGCAAGAATTCGGGGGTCCTGCGCGGGGCTCAGGTCGAAGGGAGGGTCCGCCCGAAGTGTTGCCACATCGGCTACGGGATTTCGGGGGGCATCGAACGGTAGGCCAACCAATGCGTGTCAGTCATGGTAGCCGGATTCGCAAAGCGTCATGGTAGCCGGATTCGTAAAGCGTCATGGTAGCCGGATTCGCAAGAATTCGGGGGTCGTGCGCGGGGCTCAGGCGGCAGGGAGGGGCCGCCCGAAGTGTTGCCACATCGGCTACGGGATTTCGGGGGGCATCGAACGGTAGGCCAACCAATGCGTGTCAATCATGGTAGCCGGATTCGTAAAGCGTCATGGTAGCCGGATTCGCAAGAATTCGGGGGTCGTGCGTGGGGCTCAGGCGGCAGGGAGGGTCCGCCCGAGGTGTTGCCACATCGGCTACGGGATTTCGAGGGGCATCGAACGGTAGGCCAAGCAATGCGTGTCAGTCATGGTAGCCGGATTCGCAAAGCGTCATGGTAGCCGGATTCGCAAGAATTCGGGGGTCGTGCGCGGGGCTCAGGTCGAAGCGAGGGTCCGCCCGAGGTGTTGCCACATCGGCTACGGGATTTCGAGGGGCATCGAACGGTAGGCCAAGCAATGCGTGTCAGTCATGGTAGCCGGATTCGCAAAGCGTCATGGTAGCCGGATTCGCAAGAATTCGGGGGTCGTGCGCGGGGCTCAGGTCGAAGCGAGGGTCCGCCCGAGGTGTTGCCACATCGGCTACGGATTTCGAGGGACGATCGAAAGGTGGGTCAACCAATGCGTGTCAGCCAGAATGCATGTCAGCGCGTTTCGATGGGAAAGACAAACTGGATTTCGACTTTCAGAAACCTCGCCCGTTGTTGATTGCGATCCAACAGATTGATATGCCCCGGCAGCCGCTGACCCACAACCAGCCACAGCGAATCGGGACGCATCGGCGGCCAGTCGATGGACAGGTTGGCAATCATCCGCTCGCCGGTGCCCGCGAATTCAAGACCGATGGTGTCGCCGGCTTGTTCTGTTGAGATTCGCGCGGTGGGGCTTTCCATCGCCGAATGGATCACCTTTACCACGCCGATAAAGGTACCGCCGGCCAATCGCAACTGGGTGGGGAAATGTCGGTTGAATTCCGATGGATTGATGGCGTTTTCCGTGGCGATTCGATTCAGTTGAAAAGTCAAATGGTCAGTCCAGTCGGTGATTTGTCGCGTTATTACTGCCTGGTCCCGTTCGGAATCGGCCAACTGCCGTTGTCCAGACGCTTGTAGCAGCGACTTGGCAAATTCCTGCAGTTGTTCTGCCTGGCTGGCATTGTCTGGCCACCAACCAAACCGTTGGCAGCGATCTCCGTCGATGTTCAGTTTTTCGCTCAGTGATCGAAGTCGGGACGTGCGATCGACTACGCTCATCTCGGATTCGTCCAGGAAACGATCATCCGCGGCGTCCGCGATGTTGTCGGCCGTTTCCGGACGGACTCCCACGACCGGCAGGGGGAGCGGACGGGATTCGGATCCGCCCTGCTTCAACAGCATGGTGACGTGTGATGCGGGTATCGCCAGCAGTTCCTGACTGCGTGGTTCGGGCGGTGACGTGTTGATCGCCAGCAGGGTTCCGTCATCGGCAACCAGCGGAGCTCCCGCGCGTAGATCGGCTGACTGTCGGTGTTGGATCCAGCGAACGTCATCGGCCGTTAATCCCATCGCCTCCAGCGCGGCTGGCAACGTCTCTGGCAGATCGGTTCGTGTGGCACGGCGGATGACCCGTGTCTCGACCGTCGGCCAGGGGAAACGATTGGTGGGCGGAAGGCATTGGATCAAATATTGGCTGCTGACAATCTGATCCTGCCTGGCAAGCGACAAATCCTGGAAACGGGTGGCGAAACGTGGATTGACGGATAGCAGAACCAGGTCTTTGGCGGGATGGGCGGCGATGACTCCACGTACCTGATCAATCAGGATGTCATTCGTCGGAACGTCCGCTGATTTTCTTGCCTGGCGGACATCGATACGCGTGGCCCCCTGCATGGCCCGGTAGCTGGTCACCAGCCAGCCGCGTGAATCGACGACCGTGCCGGTGGCAAACCGCGAGCCCAGCGGCGTTTCCGCTCGCAATTCGACAAGGAAGGGTTGCATCTTGAACCAGCATTCCCGAAGCGCGCGAGCGGATTTGTATGTGTTCAGGGGTGGTTGGGTCGCGGACTGCACCGTATCCAGTTCATGAAATGGATCCTGTAGGTCGTCGGTCGTCGACCGATCGGTGGCGACCGCCAGTACCTCGCGGACAGGTTGGGAAGCTTTGGGTGGGTCGACCTGACCCGAATCTTCGGATTCGTCGTCGATACTTGCAGGAACTGGATCCGGGGTAACTTCGGATTCGGTCACGCCCGGGTTGTCGGAGAGTGGCCATTGCCAATACAGGACGGCCATCAATCCGACAGTCAACACCATCAAGGCGACGATGCCGAGCCGCCGTCGCGCCCGTTGAAGCCGTTTCAGCTGAAGCAAACGGTTGGCGTTCAGTGCGGACGTGGCGGCGCCGGTGTCGATCGCCACGTGCTCGACGTCCCGGGCAATGCTGTCACGATGGGTCGAAAACTCCTGCGCGTCATCGGGTGTTGTCTGAGCGGTGGGATGCTTCTCGATTCGGTCCGGGTTGTACGAAGTATCGCAATGCGGGCATACGATGCGACGATCGCCGGGTTGGGAATGAGCGTTGACCCACGTGTTGCAAACCGGGCATTTGAACTTCATGGCCGTGCCGTTCTGAAGTCGTCGTTACTGCGAATGGGCATCACTCCCTCGCCCCGGTTGTTGACCACGTCTCCGGCTCACGCTTTGTAGGTGACCTTGGCTCGTCGGCGTTGCGGGTAGCAGAGTCGGCAGAGCTCGCATCGTCTGCCGTCACAGCCGCGGGCGGTGCAATACTGCCGTCCATAATAAATGAACTGCAGGTGAAGTCGATTCCAGTGCTCCCGTGGGAAGCAACGCTTCAGGTCCGCTTCGGTCTGTTTGACACTCTTGCCATTGGTCAAACCCCATCGTTGAGCGAGCCGGTGAATATGGGTGTCCACCGGAAACGTGGGGATGCCAAAAGCCTGAGCCAGCACCACACTGGCGGTCTTGTGGCCTACGCCGGGCAGCGCTTCGAGCGCTTCGAAGGTATTCGGGACTTGCCCTTCGTGCTGTTGTACCAGGATCCGGGAAAGTTCGGCGATGGCGGCGGACTTGCGCGGGGCCAATCCGCAGGGCCGAATCAACTGGAGGATCCGGGTCACCGGCAGACGGGCCATGTCGCGCGGGTTGTCGGCAACCGCGAACAGCTGGGGTGTTACCTTGTTGACACAGGTGTCGGTGCATTGCGCTCAACAGCACGGCGATCAGCAATGTGAATGCATCGCGATGATCCAGTGGAATGGGCGGATCGGGGTACAGTTTGCTCAACCTATTCAGAATCAGGTCGGCCCGCTCAGCGCGTTTCATGGATGGCGATCAGCGACCGTCGCCCGAATCGCCCGAAGACGCTTCCCCCTCATCGTCCGCGGGTTGGCCGCTATCGTCGGTGGTCTCGGGTTCTGACGCGGATTCCATCTGCTGGTCATCGGCATCGTTGATCGTTTCCGGCTGGACGGGCGGTTGTTTGTCCTCGGACTCCTGTGACGGATCACCCGTCTTGCGTGGAACGTAGGCGTGATCGCGTTTGCGAACGACTTCCATTTTCTTGATCGTATCGGTTTCCGCATCCGGTATGGAGGCGCTCATCGTGGCGTTGCGCGACAGTTTGTCCAGAACCTCAAGGCCTTCGGTGACGCGTCCAAAAACGGTATGTCGTCCATCCAGATCGGATGTCCGATCCAGGCACAGGAAGAACTGGGATCCGCCGGTATCTTTTCCGGCATGCGCCATACTCAACGAGCCCAGGAAATGGCGTCGAGCTTCCGGCGAGTAGCATTCGCAGGCAATCGAATAACCGGGTCCGCCACTACCATTCCCGTTGGGGTCGCCGCCCTGGGCGACAAAGCCCTCGATCACGCGATGAAATTTCAGGCCATCGTAGAAACCCGCTTCGACCAGACTGATGAAGTTGGCCACGGTATTGGGGGCTTCATCCTCGAACAACTCGACCACCATCGTGCCCTTGGAAGTATCAATACGAACCTGAGGCAAATCGTTCTGTATCGCCTGGTTGGCACGCGTGTAGAGTTCCTCCAGCAGTTCCTTGGAATAGACGCTCAACCGATCGGCCTGGGCCGCCAATTCGAACAGTTTTCCATCAATTCCATCGGCGATCAGCCGGTTTCCGAGCTTGACTGCCTGATTGTTGCGACCGAATTCCGCGTCATTCATGACGATTCCGACCAACCGCTTGGCGGCTTCCTGATCTTCCGGATTCGACTGGAAAGCTGCCATCGCGGCGGCCCTGATACGCTCCACCAGGGCCTCCGACTGTTCGACCAGGCTGGTAAACTGGCCGCGAATTTCCTCCTGTTGTTCCGGGTCCTGGGTCGCTTCAAATTCCTGCTCTTTGCGTATCAGCTCGGCATCCAGATCTTTCCACTGTTGTATCAACGTGGCCAGATCGGAGTTTTCGCTGTCACCAGATGATGAAGTCGCCGCGGATGATTCCGCGACATCGTCATCCTGAATCGCAGCGGCCGGGCTGGCGGAAAGCAGCAGGCAAAGGGCCAGCGAAATGATCTTGCCTGCCCGTCGAACGGCCGATGGTGATTTGGTAATTTCCCGTTTCATTGATTGAGCTCCTGTTCCATGGCTGTGGTAAATTCTCGGCAAGGTAAGCACCGGACAGGTATCCTTGGCGATGGTTGGGTTGTTGCTTCCAGGGGAAGTTGACGAGCGGAAGACGTGCCTGAAGGTCGACCGCACTACCCTCCCGATGGCGCGACCGCACCGGCGACAGCCCGTTCCGCAGTGTATTCGTGATCGCGTTTGCGCAAAACCGTCATCCGCAGAATCTGGGTCGGCTGGGTGCGGTCGTTGGAAGACACGGCGGCCGTCCGGTTGACGACCTTGATTTTGTACAAATTCTCCAGGCCCTCGACAATTCGTCCGAAAGCCGTGCTTTGGCCGTCAAATAGCAGGCGAGGCTGTTTGGTGATCAGAAAGCGGCTGCCATGAGTGGCTTGACCATTGGAAAGCATGCTCAGGACGCCGGTAAAGTGATGTCGAGGATTCTCCACCTTCGTCTCCACCGTCGTGTCATAACCTGGACCTCCGCGGCCGTCATTGGTGGGACTTCCGGTGACTGCGTATTCGGTCGGATTCGTCTGGTAGAAAAGCAGTCCGTTATAGAATCCGTCTTCGACCAGAGTGATAAAGTTCGCCACCGTGTTGGGCACATGGTCTTCGTACAACTCGACGACCATCGTCCCGCAGTCCATTTCAATCTGTACCCGCGGGTTTTCCTTCTGTTCGTCCTGGGCGCGAAATTCACTCTCCACCTTCCAGGCTTCCTGCATCCGTTTCAGGTCTTCGAAGAACTGAGGACCAATGCGTTCGGGCTCGAGTTTGGCGGCTTTTTTCAATTCGATTTCGGCCTGTTCAAAGTCGTTCAGCAGGTAGTAGGTTCGGTAGCCAAGCATATGCATCATGGGCTCGCTAACACCGCCCTCGGCCAGCCGTTCAAAGGATTGCAATGCGGCCACCGGGTTGAACGGCGTACGAATATAGTTTTTTCCCGTCAGCTGTTTTTGCAGGTTCTGCATCAGGTAATTGTTGACCTCGGCCTGCGTGTTCGGGAATTTTTCGAATGAAGCGATGGCGGCAGCCTGGATTTCATCAACAATTTGCGCGTTCCGCTGTCTCAGGGCGGCAATTTGCGCTTGCACCACTTTTCTTTTTTCCGAGAAACCAACGGGCATTGAAACCACCAACTGGCTAATCCGTCTTGCATTGCCGGCCATTTCTCCGTAGAGATTCCTGAATCGCTCGAAGTCGGTGTCCTGGACCGCGGCATCGCCGCCGACCGCCGGTTCCGGGTTGTCAGCCGATGGATTTTCAGCTTCAGGGTTGTCAGCTTCCGGATTGTCAGCCGATGGCACGTTCGCGGGTTCCTGCTGATTATCGTCTTGTCGCTGGGCCGGAACAGCGCCGGCAAGGCATCGACCGGCAGACGACGTCAGGTTCAGTATTCCGATCAACAGTGCCATCGTCACGAGGCATCTAGTCATTTTTGTTTTCCATCATCCAGTTTCAATTTGGCGGGTTTGTATTCGTGGTCGCGTTTTCTCAGTACTTTGGCTGATATTACCCGATCGGGTACCGCGTATTCAATTTCGATTTGCTGCTGTTCCTCGAATTTGAAGGTTTTGTTCAAGGCATAAACCGTATCCATGCCTGAAATCACGCGGCCAAATACGGTCTGTTTGCCGTTGAAAACAGGCAGAGCGGCCAACGCGATGAAAAACCGGCAGGAACCGTACTCGGTTCGATTTTCGGACATGATTACGGAACCGGCGAAGGTCAACCGGATGTCCGGATTTTTTGATTCATCCTTGATGCGATAGTTGACATTGCGGATTTTTCGGTCCGCCGTTACGACCCCCGTTTCCGCGACCGTCTTGTCTATCACGACATGAAACAACAAGTCGTTGTAGTGGCCGGCTTCGACCAGCTCGATGAAATTGGCGACCGTCTCCGGCGCTTCGTTTTCGAACAGCTCGATGACAAATTCTCCCTTGGACGTTTCAAACACAACTCGCGGCAGATCGTCCGCCTGTTTTTCAGCGTCCCGTAATTCCAATTCGCGCTGAAAGCTCTCGTTCAGCACCAGGGCGTTGTTCAGCAGGAACATCTCGGAATCCGACAACGATTCCGGTTTTTGAAAGTAGGCCAGGTTTTGCTTGATCGCCTCCGTGACTTCCGGACCAAACCGATTGGTCAACAAGCCCGCCCGGACCTTCATCACGGAACCAAACCGATGGTCCGGCTGAACTTCGGTCAGCTTGTCTGCCAGCTGAAATGCCTGTTCGTACTGTCCTTCGTCAAATTTCCGGTTGAGAATCCGGGTAACAAACTCAAGCAGGTCGGAACCCACTTCGCTGCCCCGTTCGGTTTTCCGATCGAAAATCGCCAGGGCCGTGGGGATCAGTTTTTCATTGAGAATCTGGTTTCCCTGCTCCACCGTGCGGTCAAAACGGTCCAGGTAGGGGTCGGCGGCGTCGTACGAAGGTGCGTTCAGGTACTTGGCACCGATCGCCTGGACGGCCATCACGGACTGTCGGAATTCTTTCAAATACTGTTGGAATTCCGCTTCCCAGGTCGCCAATTCCGAATCTTCCTGCGGAGCCGTATCGACCTGAGCCGGTAGACCTTGTGCGGTCACCACGATGGCCAACAATCCGACCAACAAGCTGGCTGCCCTGCCTGCATGGCGGGGCGATGGATGCGTCATGTTCGGATCTTCTCCCGTTCAACTGGCCATGCGTTACAATAGGTCTGCCTCATCATATCGGATGTTTCATTATATTTAACGTGTCCATTCCGGAATCACGGATCGCTGATGCCGCAATTCAAGAAAGGTCGTCAGCTGAAGCGACCGAAGTCGCCGCGTTCGCCGGCCGATAGCAGTAGACTGCGAATCATCGGTGGTAGCTATCGCGGTCGGCAGATCCGGTATTCCGGCGACCCGATTACCCGACCAATGAAGGATGATATTCGGGAGGCGGTTTTCAATCTGGTCGGAGGCTGGACTTCCGGCAAAGCCGTGTTCGATCTGTTTGCCGGCACCGGTGCGATGGGGCTGGAGGCCATGAGCCGAGGCGCGGCGCGGGTTTTTCTGGTCGAACGGCACTTTCCCACGGTCAAGATCATCCGGGATAACATTCACACGCTGGATCCGGACATGGCGGCCGAAGTCGCCGCCTCGGACACGTTTTTCTGGAGCCGGCGTTTCCTGCAGGACCAACGTCAATGGCCGTCTGAACCCTGGTTGGTCTTCTGTTGTCCGCCCTACGCATTGTACGGCCGTTCCCCGGACCAGATGCGAGAACTGATCGGCGCGTTTGTGCAGGCGGCTCCTTTGGACAGTCTGATCGTCGTCGAATCGGACCAACGGTTTGACGTTGAACAATTGCCCGCCCACGAGAATTGGGTCGTTCGTCACTACACGCCGGCCGTCATTTCCATTCTGAAGAAGTTTCCGGTGGCGGCCGATCCAGACTGAGTTGCTGATGGGGCGGGTAGTCCGATATCCCGAATCCGTCGTCAGGGCGCGTGGGGCCAACGGTCGATCCCGTAATTGACGGGCGATTCCACAAAATTCCGCGTGGCTTCGATGCAGATACGCTATCAGGTCAGCTGATAACCAGGATGGCCCACTGGCCCGAGTTGCCGGTCGACGGACATGGCGAGCCGTAGAATCAGTTTATTCGTCACCGGCTCAGCCCGTCAAAAATGGATTGATTATTGCCATCGTCAAAAATTCACAGGAATGCAATCGCGTCCGCCATTGCGTGTTTTCTTTTCGCCGATCGGTCTCGATTTGTCTGTCGCGGCTTCCCGATGAACTGGAAGACCCCAACCCGAACTCACCGACCAGAGCAAGATGTACGCCGCTTCTTTGCAAACCAACAGGGACTGTATGGTAATGGACTTACGAATCGGCTGGATGCCGGTTTGCCTGGCGATGTTGCTGGGCGTGTTCACCCTCCACTCCATTCCGGCACAGTCAGTGGAGAATCTGCAACAGGAACTGGGGTTGCTGCCTGACCAGGCGCAGCAGGCCGTGCTGGTGGAAGACGATCAGGTAGCGACCAGATCGCAATGGGTGATTCCCAAATCGCTGATTCGAGACCTGGAAGCGTTGCCCGACAATCCCGAGGTCACTGCCTGGGCGGAAACGACGATCAATGTCCTGCAACAACTGAAAAGTCTTGACGGACTTTCGGATCCGTCATTCGATACGATTTATCAGCAGTTGGAACAACAGCGTCAGCAGTTGGATTTTGTTACTGTCCAGGTCTCCACGATTCCGGTCCAGGAACCTGAGATGGCTCAGGGCAAGCTGGCGACACGGTTGCGACACATTCGTTACGCCCTGCAACGCCGACTGGACATCTGGTCCATCGTGTATGACCTGTCCCAATACAAGCCGGCCGAATTGGACCGGGCAGATGATGGCCAGGCCGCTCGATTTCTGTTGGCCTCCGCTACCCGCCTGAATACTGCGGGGATGGATAAGGGATGGGTGGAGTACCTGATGTTGAACGAAGCGGCCAGCATCTTCAACTCCGTCAACGCGAAGGCATTCAACAAACGGGAGGCAGCGCGTGCCGTCTTGGCCAGGCTGCACTCGCCAGCGCTTTCGAATGCCCAGCGAAAATACCTGGGTGAAGCGATCGATCCGACGACCCTGAACGTGTTGAAGTCGGCGGCGTCGCAACCGATCGATCTGGGCAAGTTGTTGCAGCGAATCGAACGTGACGAGCTTTCACGAAATGGGGCGACCGCCTACTACGTCAACAACGGCTACCAGGATCTGTTGTGGTCAAGCCAGCCGGAGTACTGGAGGCTGGCGGAAGGGTTGCAGCAGCATTATCGCAACGCGAATTTTCGGGTTTCGGTATCGGAGGAATTGCTGAACCAGATGATCCCGCAACGTCCGGACACGCGTGAACCCTATCGGGACAAATTCCTGGGAGCCACCGTCCGGGGGCAGAATCGCATCTCAAACCAGATTCGCATCAGCCTGATTCCCGATCCCAGGCAGATTTCGCTGCGACTCGAAACGTTGGGCAGCGTTGATTCGCGGACGACGGCGACCAAGAGCGGCGTGGTGGTGGAAAACGTTTCCAATTCCCGCTTCAGCATCATGAAACGGCTGGCCTTCGGACAACAGGGCATTTTCGAATATCGACCTCAAACATCCTCCCGTGTTCGTCAGCGAGTGGTCGGTTTGCAGACCAATATGGACGGGATTCCGCCACTGGGGTGGATCGTGCGTAAAATCGCCCGAAACAAGATCGAGCAACAGGCGCCGGCCGCCAGGCGTTACACTCAGAATCAACTGGAATCCAGTGTCGAATCCCGCTTCGAACAGGAGATCTCGCAGCATCTGGATGAACTCGAAACGATGTTGACGGAGAAATTGCTGCATCCTCTGGTCGCCATCGACCTGGAGCCGGAGCCGTTGGAAATCCAGACCACGGGCCAGCGGATCAACCTCCGCTATCGGCTGGCGGGACGGGACCAGATGGCTGCTGCCACGCCGCGGCCGCGAGCTGTACAGTCCTGCCTGATGAGCATGCAAATTCACGAATCGGCCATCAACAATCTGATGAGTCGCTTTGATTTTGCGAGCCGGAAATTCGATAGTCAGGAACTGGTCCAGTACATCAATACCATTTTTCGATCGGACTTCGTCATCGACGATGGTAAGAGCCGAAAACCGGCGGAATTTGAATTCGCACCGTTCGATCCGATTCGAATCGACTTCGAAGAACAACAGATGGTCGTCTCGGTGAACCTGAAGTCGTTCCGGATTGGTAGCGGCAAACGGTGGAAGAACTTGAACGTACGGGCGATCTACGAACCTCGCATGGAAGACGGCTTCCGTTTAAGACTGACGCAAAGCGAAGAAGGCCTGCGGATCAAAGGAAAGCGACTGAACGCCGCCGATCAGATTGCCATTGGATTGATCTGCGAAATCCTGTTTCCAGATCAGTTTGAAGTGGCGCTGATGCCAGCCAACGTCGCCAAGCAGCTTAATTTGCGGTCCGTTCAGGCAACCCAGTTCGTTGTTTCCAATGGCTGGATTGGGCTCAGTGTCGACAATGTTTCGCCGACGGTCGATGCGAAACCCACGCAGACCGCGGAGCGATCCCGGAAACTTATCAAGCGACCGCGCCGTTAGCGTGATGGGTGGTTGTTTCTGGTTCCTGCATGGAACAGGAAAGCCACCTTGAATTGCCTTTCGCCTGTCTTGACTGGCCAACCCGGGGGATGGTGGAATCGCGGCAAACTGGTCGAAAACGAACGTGATGGAACGCAATCACTGCCCGCCTCCGCTCGTATCCAGACCTCAGATGCTGGCGTAGAGGCGATTTGTGCCTCCTTCACGGCGCTTCCTGAAGCATGAAGCTGGCACGAACCAGGCACGAATTTTTGTTAATTTTTTGTCAATCGGGACGAAGTACGATGCGGTTCAGCCCGGCCTTGATCTACAATTCTGTTTTTGAATCGCCAATCCGAGCCGGCATCCGGTTTCACGCTCAATGATCAACAACTTTGGAGGACCCCCATCGTCGCCGACCCAGGTGGTCTCGTACCCCAGTTACGGGTTTCAGACGGCTGACGGAGATTGGCGCATCCAGATTGCGGGCATGGCCTATCAAACGCCGCCGTGGGGCATTCGCAAGAAGATGATGATTCGGATGCTGGCCAACGTTATGAAGGCCAGCGACGCCGAGATCCGGGGGGATACGTTCCAGGAACGAATCTGGCCCTTTTTTGCCGAGGCGGATAAAGGTTTGCGGGTCAGGGTTCGGATCGGCGGTCGGCTGTTTTTGTTGAGGCGGAAAACGAGGCGTAACGGCCGATTTTTCAGTTGGCTGTCGATCAACGCGGAATGGGTCCGGCGGTATGCCGACGTGCTGCCCGATGGCCGTTTGAGGTTGCCATACCAGCTGGAGGTGCTGCACCCCGATGCTCAGCCGGTCGATAGCCACGTGGAATTGCTGAGCCGATACGGCTTGTCCGTCATCTCGGATATCGACGATACCATCAAGGAAACCTCGGTCTGCCATCGCCGGGAGTTGTTACTCAATACCTTCGTGCGACGATTTCGCAGCATCGACGGCATGTCGGAAGTTTACCGGCGGTGGTACGACGCCGGGGCTGATTTCCATTACGTTTCTTCCAGCCCGTGGCAGTTGTATGAATCGCTGCAACAGCTGCAGCGTGAGGCTGGTTTTCCCAGCGGTACGATGCATTTGAGGAATTTCCGTTTGCGCGACCAGGTGATCCGCAAAATGATGTTGATCCGCCGACAGGGCAAGGCCACGGAGATCCGCCGCCTGTTGCGGAACATGCCGGACCGAAAATTCCTGCTGGTCGGCGATTCCGGTGAAAAAGACCCCGAGATCTACCAGAGAGTCTGTCGACAGCATCCCCAGCAGGTGAAAGGCCTGTTTATTCGTGAGATCAGCGAACGTCCGCTCGATCAGGAACGATTGGCAAGAATGCATCGGGCGGCCGGAGGCAGTCTGTGCTCGGTCTTTACCGATTCGGAGGAACTGCACGAAATCGCGGAATCCGTCATCGACCAATATGTCAAATTGGCCGTGGCTGGCTGAGGTCGAAAATCGTTTTTAGCTCTTGTGAAATGCCCGCCGATCGACGAAAATCTCGCGTCGATCAGGCGACGTCGTTGGTTGTCTGACTGGGTGAACCCCCGCTGGAATCCTGGGCTAAAGCTGGTTGGATCGGATTCGATCGCAATAAATGAGGATCGATCTGGTCGTTTGCAAGGATCAATAGAAATAGAACATGGCGCGTTACACTGGACCAAAAGGTCGGGTCAACCGACGACTTCAAACTCTGATTTACGAAAACGCCGGGGCGTCTCGGGCGGTGGAAAAGCGTGGCAATCAACCGCCAGGCATGCATATCCGTGGTCGCCGTCCATCCAATTACGGGATGGCGTTGATGGAAAAGCAGAAAATCAAGCATTATTACGGGCTCGGCGAAAAACAGTTGCGACGCTACTTTGACCAAGCAACGCGCCGAAAAGGCAATACTGGTGAAAACCTGTTGCTGATGTGCGAAGAGCGATTGGATAACGTTGTGCGGCGGATCGGAATGGCCAAGACGCGACCCCAGGCAAGACAGGGTATCGTGCACGGCCACTTTCGCGTCAACGGCGTGAAGGTCGATAAGCCGTCATTCATGTTGCGGCCGGGAGATGTGATCACGCTGCGACCCAGGGAGAGCGTGGTCAAACTGTACCACGGCATTCGCGAACAGGGTGTCGAGGGCGAAGGTATCGAATGGGTATCGTTGGATTCCGAAACGCTGACGGCAACCGTGAATGGCAAGCCGGCGGCGAGCGATATCAGCTTGCCCGTCGATGCCAACACCGTCGTTGAATTCCTGTCGCGGTAACGAACACGTAAACGAGTGGTACGGTAAGTCAGTATGGTCTGGCTTGCCGTTTTTTTTTGAAAGACAAAAAGATGCATTCGAAACTGGTCGTGATCGGTGGCGGTCCGGGAGGATATGCCGCGGCGTTTCTGGCGGCGGATCTGGGGATGGAAGTGACGCTGATCGAGGCGGAACGGCAATTGGGCGGGACCTGCCTGTTGCGGGGTTGCATTCCCTCCAAGGCGCTGCTGCACGTCGCCAAAGTCATCTCGGAAGTCAGCCACATGGCTGCGGACTGGGGCGTCTCCTATGGAGATCCTCAAATCGCACTGGAGCAGTTGCGGGCCCGCAAAGACAAGGTCATCAGCACCCTGTCGGCAGGATTGAGCCAGTTGGCCAAACGCCGCCAGGTGACCGTCATCAACGCGCGGGCGAAATTTGCCGATGCGCGGACGCTGGAACTGGTCGGCGACCACGAATCAATACCTTCAGACGGCCGGTTGACGTTTGATCACTGTGTGATTGCCACCGGCAGCATCCCGGCTATGCCCGGCGCGTTCGATATCGGTTCCGATCGGGTAATGGATTCCACGGGAGCCCTCCGTCTTCAGGAGATTCCCGAATCGATGCTGGTCATTGGTGGAGGCTACATCGGGCTGGAAATGGGCAGCGTTTACGCTTCGCTGGGTACTCAGGTCAGCGTCGTGGAATTGATGGACCGACTGTTGACCGGGGCCGACGCGGACCTGGTGCGACCGCTGGAGAGAAGACTGAAAAAGCTGTTCGATAACCGCATCTTTTTGAACACGAAAGTTGGCGGACTGGGGCTTCACGGGCAGCAAGTGGAAGTGGCCTTTGAGGGACCCGGGAAATTCGGAACCGAGCTGTACGATCGTGTCCTGGTTTCCGTCGGCCGACGACCGAATACGTTTGACATCGGACTGGAAAACACGAACTTGCAGGTCGATCAACGGGGCTTCATTGTCTGCGACGAACAGATGAAAGCGCAGGGCGAGTCCAACATCTTTGTCATCGGCGACGCGGCGGGAGAGCCGATGTTGGCGCACAAGGCCACGCATGAAGGTCGCCTGGCGGTGGAAGTGATCGCTGGCGAACCGGTCGCCTGGGATAAACGGGCGATCCCCGCGGTCGTCTTCACGGATCCCGAAATTGCCTGGACGGGGCTGACCGAAGAGGAAGCCAAGGCGGAAGGCATTGCCTACGAAGCGTGCAGCTATCCATGGGCGGCCAGTGGCCGGGCTCAGGCCATTGGTACCACCGATGGCCTGACCAAGTGGATTGTGGATCCGGACACCGAACGCATTCTCGGTTGCGGCATGGTGGGTGCCGGTGCGGGCGAGTTGATTGGGGAAGCGACTTTGGCCATCGAAATGGGGTGCCTGATGCGGGACGTCACGGAGACCATTCATCCTCATCCGACCCTGGGTGAAACCATGATGAACGCGGGCGAAGTGTTCTACGGAACCGCCACGGAGATCTACAAGCCGAAAAAGAAACCCGCTCACAGTTGAACCCTCACTTCTCCCTGTCCACTGCCTGTCCACTGACATGAAAACCGATCAGGTCAAACGAGTCCTGCGATCGACCCGCGAGATTGGCAAGATGCGGCGCGCGGGCCTGGTCGTCTGGCAGGCCCATCAGGCGGCCGCGCGGCTACTGAAACCGGGTGTCACCACCGCGGAATTGAACGATGTCTATCGCCTTACGTTCCAGCAGTTCGGGGCCGTGTCACTGTTCGCGGGATACGGACCGCCAGAGTCGCCTTTTCCGGCGGAAGCCTGCACGTCCATCAACGAAGAAATTGTCCACGGCATTCCCGGTAACCGCACGGTTCGGGAAGGTGACCTGGTCAAGCTGGATACCGGCTGCAGCATCGACAACTGGTGCGGTGATGCCGCCGTCACACATGCGGTCGGTCGGATCAGCGAACGACAGCGGCAACTGGTTCAGATTACCCATCAGACATTGGATCTGGCCATCGAATTGATGAGCACGAAACGGTGGTGGAGCGAAATTGCCCGAGAGATGCAAACGCTGGTGCAGGATCACGGCTTCAGCGTCGTCAAAGAGCTGACCGGACACGGCATCGGGCAGAAACTGCACGAACCTCCGCAAGTGCCCAATTACTGGAGCAGTGAATTTGGCCCCAACGATGATTTCGACCTGCGGCCGGGACTGGTGTTTGCCTGCGAGCCGATGGTCAACGAGGGCACCGAAGCAATCGAGTACCTGCAGGACAAGTGGACGGCCGTAACGGCCGACGGCAAATGCAGTGCCCACGTGGAACATACGATCGCCATCACCGGCGAGGGCCCGGTGCGACTGACCGCGCCACCGGCCCCCCATGAACTGGAACTGGTGTCAGCCGAATTCCGCGACGAAAATCAGTGGTTCCGCTGGTAGAGTCAAACTACTCGGTTTCCCACAGTGATTTGGACAGATGGGACTGGGCCAACAGCTGGTCGATTCGCTGCAACTCCTCGGCTGAAAACTGTCGGTTCTGTAGCGCTCCACAGTTTTCGACAATCTGTTCCACACGACTCGCTCCACACAACACGCTGGTGATTTCCGGCAGACGCAGGATCCACGCGATCGCCATTTGAGCCAGCGACTGGCCGCGGTCCCGAGCCAGTTCATTCAGACTGCGGATGACCTCCATCGTGTTCGGTGTCATGTCTTCCTGGCGAAGAAACTGAGGCCATGCATCGGCCCGGGAGCCGGCTGGGATTTCCCGCAGGTACTTGTCGGTCAACAGTCCCTGGTACAACGGGCAGAAGACGATCATCCCGGCGCCAATCGCGCGGCAGGTGGCGAGCAACCGCTTCTCGATCCAACGATTCAACATCGAATAATTCGGTTGGTGTATCAGGATCCGCGACCAGCCACGTTGTTCACAGATTGCGGCCGCGGCCCGGGTCTGATCCGAAGAGTAGCTGCTGATGCCGATGTACAGCGCCTTGCCGGACTGTACGGCGGACTGCAGAGCGCCGAGTGTTTCTTCCAGAGGTGTTTCCGGGTCGAAACGGTGGCTGTAGAAGATATCGACATAGTCCACTCCGATTCGTTGCAGGGATTGATCCAGACTGGCCAGCAGGTATTTACGCGAACCCCATTCACCGTAGGGACCGGGCCACATCAGGTATCCCGCTTTGGAGGAAATGACCAGTTCATCCCGCGGCAGTTCCCGCAGAATCTTCCCCACGTTGATTTCGGCTGAACCGGGTGGTGGTCCGTAGTTGTTGGCCAGATCAAAATGGGTGATTCCCCGATCGAACGCGGTATGGATCATCCGGCGCTGTTTCGACGTGGGCTGATCACCGCCAAAATTGTGCCAGTGTCCCAGGCTGATTTCAGGCAGTTTCAATCCGGATTGTCCACATCGACGGTACTGCATTCGACCGTCATAACGGTGTTCCTCAGGCTGGTATTCGTTCAAGGGAACAGGTTTCCTATGATCAGGCATGCAAGTCACGAGTATCCTCAGGCCCGTCTATTCTGTATTCTTGGCGGCCAAATAACAGCCCATTGAAGTGAGCACCAGCTGATGACCATCAATGTCGCCGGAATGATCGCCGACAAACGGGACGGGAAAATCATTGGGGCCGATCGCATCGAGCAACTGATTGCCGCGTATGCCCGAGACGACGTGCCCGATTATCAAATGGCCGCCTTCGCCATGGCGGTCTATTTCCAGGGTATGGATTTTGACGAAACGGTCGCCCTGACTCGCGCCATGTTGCATTCGGGCCAGGTCATGTCGTGGTCGAACGACCGTGTTCGCGTCGACAAGCATTCAACCGGAGGCGTGGGCGACAAGATCTCCATTCCTCTGGCGCCCCTGTTGGCCTGTGCCGGAGTCGAAGTGCCCATGATTTCCGGCCGGGGGCTGGGTGCCACCGGCGGCACGCTGGACAAATTGGAGTCAATTTCCGGTTTTCGATGCGAGTTGTCGACGGATGAGTTTCGCTACGTGGTCAACGCCTGTGGCTGTGCGATTGTCAGCGCGTCGCAGGACCTGGCGGTTGCCGATCGCAAGTTGTACGCGCTCCGCGACGTGACAGCTACCGTTCCTTCGATCCCCCTGATCACCGCCAGTATCCTGGCCAAGAAACTGGCGGCTGGTCTGGATGCCCTGGTGCTGGATATCAAATGTGGCAGCGGAGCCTTCATGAAAACAGAGGAGCAGGCGCGGCGCTGGCCGACTCACTGGTCAAGGTGGCGGAACATTTCGGCGTCAACACGACGGCGCTGATTACCGACATGGACCAGCCGTTGGGACAGATGGTGGGCAACGCCAATGAGATTGAAGAATCGTTACAAGTCCTGGCGGGAACAGGACCGGAGGACGTTAAGCAACTGACGTTGTCGTTGGCTGCCGAGGCGCTGGTCGCGGCCGGCAGCGATGCCGATCTGGAAACCGCTCGCGGGCGATTGCAATCCTTCCTGGACAACGGCGAAGCCACCCGGAAATTTCGACAGATGGTCGCGACTCAGGGCGGTGAACTTTCGGTCAAGCGACCATTGGCTGATCCGCATCGTGTGCTGGCCCAGGAGTCGGGATTCGTTAACCGGATCAATTCAGAGCGACTGGGAAATGCGTTGGTGCGGATGGGCGGCGGTCGAAAGAAAATGGGGGATCGGATCGACCATTCGGTCGGGATACAAATGGAGGCCCGTATCGGAGACCGAATCGAACCGGGACAATCGCTGGCCGTTGTTTTTTGCCCCGCCGAGAAACGGAATGGAGTCATCGAGCTGATACAATCTTCGTTCGGGATTACGCCTGTCGGTTGTGATCCACCCCCTTTGATCAAGGAAAGAATATCGATTGACTGAACAACAATTGATTGAGGCGGCCATGGCGGTCCGCGCGAATGCTTATGCGCCCTATTCCAGATTTGCGGTCGGCTGCGCGCTGGTGACGACGGACGGATCGCTGTACACGGGTTGCAATGTGGAAAACAGCTCGTACGGACTGGGCACCTGTGCCGAGCGCAATGCGATGGGGCAAATGGTGGCTGACGGCCAACGGAAGATGGTGACGATTTGCGTCGCCGCCAGTCCGTTGGCGTCTCCCTGCGGCGGCTGCCGTCAGTGGATCATTGAATTCGGTCTGGAAACCGAAGTGCTTTGCGTGGACGCCGATTGTCCAGCTGACATCCGCCGCTGGAAGATCACGGATCTGATACCTGACCACTTTCAGTTCGTAAACGAAAGCCGGCCAACGGATGGCATCTGACCATGGCAACGCGGGCCGGCGGCAAGTTAACATCGCCCTGTGGGCCGGGATCGTCAACGTCGTTACCATTCCACCCCCCACCTGGTTTGCCATCCTCGACCTGCGGTCCTGCATTCCCGCCTCCGTTGGCGGTGCCGCGTTGGCCTTCGCGTTGTTTTCCGTCTCGCCTTCCGAACCAGCTTGACGGCTGAAAAACCGAGGTGAGCGGATAGGGATCGAGACGCTGGGGCGGACGGGCACGTTCCACGTCGCCAAATGGGTCGACTGGGTTCAGGCCGCTCCGTTGGCGGTTCGATTGAACCACAAGGCGATCGTGTCGGCGATGAAATCGCATTCGCCGGGGCGGTTCATCAGGAGATGGTCAGAATGGTCCAGCGTAATCAGTGATTTGGGGCCGCCCGTCAGTTCAAACATCCGCAACGCATGCCAGTAAGGCAAGGTCTCGTCTTCCAGCGGATGGAAGATCAGATGCGGGACCGATAATTGTTGCAGACGGGCAGGCAGGTCCTGGTTGTGCAAATTGTCGATCAACTGTTTCTTCAGCAGGTAGGTCCGTCCACCGATCTCAACCGGTCCTTCGCCCCGGGAGACGATTTCGGGGTTCGCGCGATTCAGATAACCTGCCAGGTGTTCGGTCGAAGAGGGCGATGCGATCGTGACCAATGCCTGGACGGAGGCGATACGGGACGCGATCGCGGCCATCACGGCCCCGCCCAGACTGTGTCCGATCAACAGGCTGGGGGGCTGGATCGTTGCGGCCAGATAGCGTTCCGCGGCCAGCGCATCGTCGCAGTTGGTGTCAAAATTGGAATCCTCCAGCCGCCCATGGCTGTCCCCAATCCCGCTAAAATCAAACCGCAGCACGGCAATCTTGCGAAGGGCCAGGCGTCGGCTGATCCGCACGATGGCTTTCAAGTCCTTGGTGCAGGTGAAGCAATGCGAAAACAGAGCCGTGGCGCGAATGTCTTCCGGCGGGCTGTCGATGATCCCGCACAGACGGGTCCCATGGGAATTTTCAAAAAAAACCTTGTGGCTCTTGCGCATTCACCGTCCATTCGATGGGGAACCCAGTAGCATGGCCATCGGGTCGCGGGTTCCCAACGTCCTGACCGCCGTCAACGTCTCGCCCGCGTCGAAACCGGCGGCCGCCCCCACCGCGCGGGCAATCGCCTCCGTGCGGTCCAGTACATGTTGTTTTTCCGGTGGAAACTGCGTCTTGTAACAGGCAATCGCACGCATCTTGTCGGACAACGTGGATGAAATATCGACCACGAACTGGTTTCTGGCAATCGGTTGAAATTCGGAATGCAGCAGCGAGTAATAGGCTTGTGACCGAATGGTGTGAGGCGGCACGTTTTCGAAGCGATCATCCCATTTGGTGAGGCGGCTGTAGAAAACCGCGGCATCGGTTATCTGGGATGCCTGCCAATGGTCCGGCGACGCCAGGGGGGTCTTACCGGCCAATCCCAGCACGATCGCCGGCTGATAGCGGCGAAACACCGTGGCCAAAGCGAAGCGGGCTTCCGGGCAATCAAACAACGTACGGTTGCAGAAAGGCAGAATGATCCGTTGAGCACCGATGATTTCGGCGGCGGCATGGGCTTCGGCGATCCGGGTTTCAGCATTCGGGCTACCGGGGGTCGGTTCCCCATCGGTCAGATCGACGATGGCCACTCGATAACCCTGTCGCGCGAGTGCGGCCAGAGTGCCTCCGCAACCGATTTCTACGTCGTCGCAATGGGCGCCGACTGCGATCAAATCCACGGTTTTATTCATGCAATAGAGTGCTGCGATGTAACAGAGTGAGGGCGGCGTTGACTATCGGGAATCCATGTTGGCGGGAAAACGAATGCTGGCGACGCGGCTCAGGGGATAACGTTGAACTCGGTTTCCCCATTCGACTTCAATCGCTTCATTGTCGAACGATTTCAGTCGAAAACCGTTTTTTCCATTCAGCATGAAAGTTTGCCCGTCCGTCAGGTAGACGGCTCCTGCGTGAGAGGATCCGGCCGTGGGTCGGGAAAGCCAAAGCGTCGGGATCGTCTGCGATGGTTGGAAATCGACGGCGTCAACATGGGGCGTTAAATCCGGATCCTCTTCGCGTTCGGAATAGCGTGGGTCATCTTCCGAAGCCAACCTGACGTTCTGCACGATCTTGCTTGATTGGTCGTGGTTCCACTGGTAGCCGTCGCCCGTCAATTTCAGATCGGACGCAATGATTCGACAGGAGGGATAGACGATGACGGGATTGCCGGTTTCGAAATCGGATTCCTCCGGGCACCGCGCCGGTTCCATGGCTTGCCACAGTCCGGCGATCTCCTGAGTTTCCAAGGGTCGTTCGCCAAAATCAATCGACTGGTTGTATTTGCTGAATCCGGTTTTGACGATGGAATTGTCGGTCAGTTGGACCATCAACGATTGGTCGTCGTTCAATTCCAACGGTTGGGATCCGCGAAAGCGGATACTGCGGACATCGGACAACGTCGTTTCCGCACGGTCGGCGATGAAGGAGCTGCGAAACGAAACCCGGTCGCCGGCGATGCGGAAGTCTTCCACCATCAACGAGTGGCCCGTACCGAACTCGACGCGGACCGCGTCGGGGGGCACATCGCTACCAGGGCTCGACTCGCCAGACAAAGCACGGGGTCGATCGAACGTCATGCAATCGACGGCATAGGTGAGGTCAAGATCGCGTTCCAGTTTGTCCAGTTGGTCGTTGCGGCGGATCCGCACGCTGGCAATGGGCTGGTTGGATCGAAATCCCGCGAAAACGCAGATCTGATCCGATGCTTCGACCATGCCCAGGATTTGGCCCTGAGCGTTGAAGGCTTCCACGACCAGGTCACGACTGTTTTCCACCCGCTCGATAAACAAGCCGAACTTGCCGACGCCCGCGGGGACTCGCGGACGATTCGGCAGGCAGAAGCGGATGATCGTATTGCCCTGCAGTTTCTTGTTCCGCGGTCGCCCCAATCGGTCGGGCGTTTGATCGTATGGGCAGAGACACTTCCGCCCCGCGTCGATCGGGCAATACTTGAACTGGTATCGCAGGGTCATCAAAAAGCCCGCCGATTCCGTCGATAATCTCAATCCTTCCGATACAAACAGGTCGTTCGCGTTTTCTCCCACCTGAATGGGTTGGCCATATTGATCCTGTTCGAAGCTCAGGAAACTTTCCTTTTCATTGGTGTAAAACGTGTCGCCGGGCAGGTTGAATGACTGTACAGCCAGCGGCTGGACAGGTGGCTGGTCGCCGGCAATCGCAGAGGCCGGGCGAGCGGCGGCGACATGCTGCAATTGTTGGCGATCGAAGCGGACGGTCTGGCCAAACAGCTGGCCCTCGATCGACAGGCCCCTGGCATCGCCGACAAGTTGGGTGCCATTGCTGAGCGTCAATTCATCAAATTGCCCCGCGATCGGTTTAGAATATGATTCCAGACTTTCCAGCACGCGTTGAAGTCGGTAGTTCGTCTCCCGGTCGCTTGAGACCAACGCCTTCCGGATCAACGATTCCCAGGGTCCAAAATCAGCGGGATTGCTCAGTACCAGTTCTGCCCGTTCCCGCAGCTGGTAGTCCGGATGGCCCAGTTGGTCCAGCAGCGATTCGATCCGATGCACCTGTTCGCCGACCGGCGAACCCACCAGTTTCAATTCCTGCACATCGGACCAAGGGACAACCCTTTCCACCGATTTCGCGCCCTGCACGTCGACCCAGGTGAACTGGGGCTCTTCCACGTCCAGCAGGACCGTTGACCCATCGCGAACCTGCAATTGCAAAGTCTGACTGTCGCCGGTCGAAGTCGAACGGAAACAGATCATGGCGATTAGCAGAGCCAATGGGGCCGTCTTCATGGAAAATCCGACAGTTCGGTTTTGCGATTCCAGCGTTGTACGTCTATATAACGATACGTTCCGGCGTTCTGTTCTGCCAGACTGTCAAGGAAACCAGCGGCCGATCGCCGGGGGCCGCGACCAAATTGAAACGTATGGATCTGGGTTTCGGGTTCAGCCGACCTGCGGATAGCCCGCAAGTGTCCCGCATGCAGTAGGGGCAGGCCACCGTCGCTCAAGACCACAATCACGTCGGGGTTGAGTGACAGCGCGAAGTAGACGGCGTGTCGATGATCGGTTCCGCCTTCCGCGAACAAATCGTCCATGAATCCCCGCACCCGTCGTTTGTTTTCCGGTGTGGCGGGCAACAGGCGTCGACCGGAGATTGATCGGGCTTGCTGCTGATAGGCGACAATCTGAAATTCGTGATGGGCCTCAAGAGGACGGATCGCGTTGATCAGTTCATGACGCGCGCGAGACAGTACGCCGAGTCCCCCGTCGCCCATGCTGGCCGAACAGTCAAGCAGGAAGACGAATTTGCGTCCTGTCAGATTGCCACTGCCAAACAGCTGGATCGACGTCGCGGGACCGGCCGGTTGCCGGGACTGGATCAATCTGCGATCCTCGTCGATCAGTTTCATGTCTTCGGACGACAATCGGTAACGGTGGTTGGCGGTACCCGGCATGGCCGATTCTTCGGTCATATCGGTTGACCTGTCGACATCGACGTGGCTCATTCCCGGCAATGGCAACGATGGGTTGGCGATGGCCGATAGCGGTGGCGCAGAAGTGTCAACCATCGGCGAACTTTTTTCCGAAATCGCATCGACCGTTGATTCCGCATCATCGCTGCTTTCGAGGTAGTCGACGGCTGGCGATGTCGATGGCATCGCGATCACAATCTGGCCCGGTCTTCCAAGTGGTTCCCCAGGGGGAGTCGAGGACAGGGTCAGCAATGCCAACAGGCTGCCGATCAAGAACGCGTGAAAAACCAGCGACAGGAAGGCCGGTCGCCAACGGGGCGGTGCGCGATGATTCAGGATGTCCGTCGGCTTGTTCACACAGGAAACTCCGCAACTGGATAGAATGACCGCCGGGTCATCTGCTACGATTATCCGCCTGGTTCGGCAATTTTCCAGCATCTTGCCATTCGCCACGGTTTCATGCCGGCGGAGATGGACCACGGCGCCGATCAACGCTCTGGAATTCCCTGGCGGCTCGATTTCGACTGGGTCACAAAAAAACTGTCGCTAATCCTGCTGTCAGCTTGTTGGACTTCCGGCGGGAAACTGCACAATTCCTGAATCTCGGTTAGAATACATCGCGCCAGCTCGGGCGGCGAATTCCGATTCACCGTGATCCGGGCGTAACAAAATCGGTTCGCACCGGTTTAATGCAAGGAAAGTCATGGGCATGGCGAACCCGATTCGCCGGTCATGTCAACAGACAATAAGCTTGATTGGGCCAGATCAGACGGCGGTCATCAAGGAACTGAATCGGTTGCAGGAGAGACATGAACGACAAGCCGACAGGGGGTCCCCTGGAACTGACAGGAGAAGACGCACGGTCACTCGAGAAGTTGAGCGAAGCCTATCGCTCGGTGCGTACCGAGCTGGGGAAGGTGATCGTTGGTCAACAGGATGTGATCGAGCAGTTGATGATCGCGATTTTTGCTCAGGGGCATTGCCTGTTGGAGGGAGTACCCGGGCTGGCCAAGACGTTGATGGTTTCCACGCTGGCCAGGACGCTGACGCTGGATTTCAGTCGCATCCAGTTCACCCCCGATTTGATGCCCAGCGACATTGTCGGTACGGAAGTGATTCAGGAAGACAAGGCGACCGGCAAGCGGGGGTTCAAATTCCTTCGCGGACCCATTTTTGCCAACATCATTCTGGCGGACGAAATCAATCGGACGCCGCCCAAGACCCAGGCCGCGCTGCTGGAATCGATGCAGGAGCGGCAGGTGACCATCGGCGGTGAGCGACATCTGCTGCCCAGTCCGTTTTTCGTGTTGGCGACCCAGAATCCGATTGAACAGGAAGGAACGTACACCCTTCCCGAAGCCCAGCAGGACCGTTTCATGTTCAAGGTCTTTGTGAAGTATCCGGGCTACGACGAGGAATACCTGATTGCTGAATCGACGACAGCCGACCGGGAAGTGGAGGTGGACAAGGTCTTGAACGGAGACGAGATCCTGCGTTTGCAGCATCTGGTTCGTCGCGTCCCGACCGCTCCCCACGTAATACATTATGCGTTGCGATTCGTCCGCGCGACGCGGGTCAACGAAGCGGATTGCCCTGAATTTGTCTCCGATTCCGTCAGCTGGGGCGCTGGTCCGCGCGGCGTTCAATACCTGTTGTTGGGCGGCAAGGCGCGAGCCGTGCTGGAGGGCCGCACCTATACAACCACCGACGATATCCGCGCCGTTGCCCGCCCGGTATTGCGGCACCGGGTGATCACCAACTTCGATGCCGAATCTTCCGGTATCCGCTCCGACGATGTGATCAATCGTCTGTTGGATGAATTGCCGGACCGTAGCGACGGCGATTCGGTTGTGCCGGAACTGGCCAACGCGTTTTCCTAAAGCAACTTCGGCAGCAACAGCCGGTCCATCCGTTGCAATGGTAATCATTTCAGTATGGCAATCACCGACACCACCGCCGACAGGTACCTTGATCCCAAAACGCTGGAGAGCATCAAGCGGATCGACGTGCGGGCCCGATTGGTTGTGGAAGGTTTCATCACCGGACAGCATCGCAGCCCCTACAACGGTTATGCGGTCGAATTCGCCGCGCATCGCGAATACGCGCCCGGCGATGACCTGCGACACATTGACTGGAAGGTCTGGTCCAAGACCGATCGGCTGTACATCAAGGAATATGAAGAAGAGACCAATTTGCAGTGCCACCTGGTGGTCGATTGCAGCAAATCGATGAACTATGGCCTTCAGCAGGGCTGGAGCAAGTTTGATTACGCGGCCACGGCGGCCGCCAGTATCGGCTACCTGATGCAGCAGCAACAGGATTCGATTGGTCTGATGTTGTTCAGCAATCAGATCGACCGGAATTTGAAGCCCAAGTCGCATCCGTTGCATCTGAAGCTGATCTTCCACGAATTGGAGAAAGCCCGGCCGGACCACCAGACCGACATCGCCGATCCCTTTTTCGCCCTCGCCAGCCAGATCCGCAAACGGGGGATGGTCTGTCTGTTTTCCGACCTGTTTCTGGATCCGGACGATCTGGCCCGAGCGTTGAATCAGCTACGGCTGCGGCGGCATGAGGTGGTGGTCTTTCATGCGATGCACCACGATGAATTGGAATTCCCGTTCCAGGACAATACTCTGTTTCGTGGTCTGGAAGTCAACGCCCAGCTGCAGACCGAACCGCGGGCGCTGAGGAAATCCTACCTGGATGCCGTCCAACGTTATCTGGTCAGAGTCAAGAAAGTCTGTTCCGGGCTGGGGGTCGATTACGTCCTGATGGACACGTCCAAGCCGCTGGGCGCGGTGCTTTCCAGCTATTTGAATTTTCGGGCAAAGTCACGTCGTAAAGTTTGAGAGACGATTCAGCGCATGTTTGGCTGGTTGATGAATCCATGGATGCTTGGCCTGGGAGCCCTGGCCGTTGCATCTCCCATCATAATTCACCTGCTGAACAAGCGTCGCTTCAAGATTGTTGACTGGGCGGCGATGGATTTTCTGTTCGAGGCAGAAAAGAAGAATCGCCGACGGGTCCAGGTTGAGAATTTTATTCTGTTGTTTCTGCGCTGTCTGGCGATGTTGTTGATCGGGCTGCTGCTTGCTCGACCATTTATTCCGAACGAGGTGGCCCGGGTCATCCAGCCCAATCAGAAATTCGAGCGGATCGTGTTGATCGACGATTCGCTCAGCAGCGACGTGGTCCATGCAGGGGTGCCCGCCATCGAAAGGGCCCGTAACTCGTTAACGCGGCTGGTTACCGAATTTGCCGACTCCAACCGCACCGAAGACTGGTTGACGGTGGTCCTGACCAGCGACCCGCAACAACCCCTTCTGGCGAATGAACCGATCACCCGGGAAACGTTGCCTACGCTGTTGGAGAAAATGGATCAGATTGAAACGACTGACCGGCGAGCTCGCTATTCCGAATCGTTGACGGAGCTGAAACGGTATTTCAGCGGGCAACAACCCAATGTCTCCCGCGTGGCCTACCTGTTTTCGGATCTCCGCGAAATGGACTGGCAGGGCGATGCGGAACCCCAGTCCGATTTGGCGCCGAATCAACTGCTGAACGAACTGGCGGAGGATGCCGCCGAGTGTTACCTGATCGAATATCGCCGGCGAGAACGACCAGAATCTGGCCGTGACCAGTCTGCGACCGCTGGATCTGCAGGTCGCCAATCGTGTCGTTCGATTTGCGGCGGAGGTGAAAAACCTGGGTACGACGACGATCGACAGCTTGAGGCTGGTGTTTCAGGTAAACGAAGCGCCTCCGCAATATCAGCTGGTGGCCAACCTGCCGCCGGGCAAGTCACGAGAGATCGTGTTTCCATTCATGTTTCCAGCGGCTCCGGATGAGCTGGATCGAATGGCCGACACCGTGGCCGGAAGAGCAACGCCTGCCTTTCGCAATTTCCGGATTGTGGTGGAAATCGATCGACAGTCGATGAGCCGGGACGTCCTGGAATACGACCAGTTGCTGGCCGACAGTTCTGCCTGCTGTGCGGCCCGAATTTACGATGAAATTCCTGTGTTGCTGGTCGACGGCGATCCTTCGGCTGTCTCCGAACGCAGTGAGACACACTACCTCGGAAGCCTGGATGTTCCAGGTACGGGGCTGCGGATGGAAACCGTTACCGCGACCGAATTGGAAACCGTATCGTTGTCGCAGTACCGGGTGATCTTTCTGTGCAACGTCGACGAGACGTCTCCCAGTCGGATCAAGTCGCTGAAAAGCTGGGTCGAAGATGGCGGGAATCTGGTATTGATGCCCGGCAACAAGGTTCGCGCGAGCGCGTTCAATGAGACGTTTTTTCAGCAGGGTGGCGGCCTGTCGCCATTGAAACTGGATTCCATCGCGGGCGATCCAACGATGTCATCCTGGGTCAACCTTGAAGTCGATGCGCAAGTTCATCCGGCCCTCCGCACGGTCGTGGAAAGCGATCGGACCAGTCTCAGCCGCGTGGATGTATTCAGCTGGTGGACTTCCGAATTCAATCCGGATCAGCTGGGCACGACCTTCGTGATGCCGTTAAGGCTGAGCGACGATCGGCATTCTCCGGCCATGGTGGAAGCCAGCCGCGGTTCGGGCCGGGTGGTGGTTTTCACCATTCCAGGGGACGGCGACTGGTCCATGTGGCCCAGCAGTCCTACCTACGCGCCGGTGATGATCGACTTGATCGACTATCTGGTGGGCAGTGTCGGCGAAGAAGCCAACCTGCGTGTCGGTGGCAGTATCGCCTATCCCGTTGACCTGAGTGTGTATGACAGCCGAGTCTTCCTGGAGGATCCCCGGGATGAGCGAATCGAGGCCGTGGCACGGCCGATCGAGGACGGCAACGATCAATCGGCCGATGACGTGTTGTGCCGAGTTCAATTCGACGACATAAGCCGTCGGGGTTTCTATCAAGTTGGCTTGAAGCCGCATCAGGGCGATCCCCGGAAAGTGTTATTTGCCGCCAATGTGGATCCGTTGGAAGGTCAGTTGCGGCGGCTGCCGGAAGCGGCTTACGAGGGCGATTTTTTCAGCGAGCGCGTCCGTCGGATCTCGGCGGCCGATGTCCGGAACGAATCGGTCAGTACCGGCAACACGGAAATCTGGCCGCAAATAGTCTGGCTGTTGCTGCTGGTGCTGGCGAGCGAACAACTGCTCGGCTGGTGGTTTGGCAGGAGGCGTTAACGTGAAGGTGAAAGCGAGCAAGCGGAAAATCATGCGCGTGTGGATCATGCTGCTGGTCGTTGTTTTTGCCGCCGTGGACCACTCCGCAGCGCAGCTGGCGGAGCCGCAGATTCAGATCCGTCGGGGCTTTCAGGTGGCGCCGCCAGTGGTTCCGCCCGCGTCGGTATCCGGTGCTCTGCTGAAGACCGATCCGGAACTGGAGGCCATTCTGGAGAAAGCGGAACGATTCCGCCAGGAAGACCAGCTGGCGATCGCCTGCAAGCTATGGCAAACGGTGCTGGAACGTAGCGGGGACGCCTTATATTCATCGGATGACCAGCTGTATTTTTCCTTGTCCCAACGTGTGGAGGATATTCTGGCCGGTCTGGCCGTAGATGACGGTCTGGCCACGTACCGGATTACCGCCGACGCTGGTGCCAGAGAATTACTTTCCCAAGCCAGCGGTCCCTTCGATGAACGAACACTGAAACAGATCGTGCGACGTTTTTTCATGAGTTCATGGGGAGATGATGCCGCCCTGACGTTGAGTTCGATTTACCTTGATCGTCATGATTTTGTGGGGGCCTATCGGATGCTCCGGAAGATCGTCGAACACTATCCGGACCCCGATGTTTCCCTGGTCGACGTGCAGACGCGGATGGCTTTGTGTTTGCACATGATGGGTGAACCGGAAAATGCGGCGGCTGCGATTGAGCAAGCTCGGTCCCTGGCGGGCGATTCCGTCAATTCCACCGTATTGGCCGTGGCCGCCAGGATCGACGATGGTTCGGTCAATCAATACGAACAAACGGTGCGGCAGGGATACCGTCTTGTCCTGGCCAATCGTCTTCGAAACGGATTGATGCCCTCTCCTCCGGACAGCCTGATGCAGGGCGAACTGCAGGCGGTCTGGCAGTATTATTTTCCGCCCGACACCCGCCGTTGGCCCGATGTCAAACGCATCCAGCCACTGGTGGGAACCGACCTTGCGGAAGTCGCGGCGACGGTGACTTCTCGGGAAAAGAAAGCCATCGACAACTGGCGTAGCCAGATGTGGCGACCCGCAGGCGATCTGCTGTTCGATCGAGGACAGGTCTATTTCAAGACGGCGGTGGATCTGACGGTTTGGAGTCAGGACGCGAACAGCGACCGTGTGCTCTGGCGACCTTTGTGGCGCAACGAGTATGAACCGGATGACTTCACCAGTGCCAACGATCGCTTTCGACGGGCGATGCGACGTTCCCGAATTCGTACGACGCCGCGATACGAAGTCCAGTTGTTCAAGGACCGGATTGCATCGCAAATGTCCATCCAGGAAGAGATCCTGTATTCGATTGAGGGCCAGCGTTTTGACAATCTTCCGGACGAATCAACGACCAGATCCAATTTGCTGCGATTCAATTACCAGCCCCGACGTTCGCGTTCAAATCACCTGACGGCCTACGATGCCCGGTCCGGACGACTGTTGTGGACGTTGCCGCCGCTGGATTCGGAGTCCGATCAGGTACCCGATCGGGAGGTGGAGAGTCCCTGGCTACAGTCGGGAGGCTTCATGTCCGCGCCCATCCACTACGCAGGGTTGGCGATCGTACCGGTTAACCAGTCCGGTGCGATTTTCATTTATGCCCTCGATCCGATGCAGGATGGAAAAACGGTCTGGAAGTCCTACCTGTGTGACGAATCGGATTCGGGTGCCAATCCTTACTCGCCAATCAACCTGTCTATCAATGGCAGCGATCTGTTTGCCAGTTGTGGCCTGGGGGCGGTGTTTATTCTGGATCCCGCCACAGGACTGATTCGTTTTGCCAAGCGTTACCCCCGGCGGGGCAAGATCAACATGACCACCGGTCGATTTGGCCGTGGCATGCAACAGATCCAGTTTGAATCCTGGTCCTCCGATACCGTGCTGGCCTATGGCCGGCAGATGATCTGTTTTTCCAGTGATGCCCGTAACATTGAAGCCCACGACAGGAATTCCGGCGAGTTGATCTGGCGAAGTGATGTTTCTCCTTTGGAAGCCAAGGTTGATTACCTGCTGGGTCTGTACGACGGTGTGCTCTACGCGGCTGGTTCGGAAACGATCCTGGCATTCGATTTGCGACAGGAGGGAAGGATGGTGTGGGGCGGCAAGCGTCTGTTCGGTGGCAAGCTGAGCTATGGTCGAGGCATGTTGACGCCCGACGGGATCTACGTGCCGGTGGATGACAGCATCTGCAAGTACAGCCTGACGGGTCGCGGTGGCGACGCGGTGCTGTTGGGTAAAGTGAATGTCGATCTGGGAACCGGAGCACCGGTCGGGAACCTGTACAGCGACGGACAGAAAATCTGGGTGCATGGTGCCAACCGGATTTATGCACTGGCACGCGGGATGCGAAAAATCCGATCGGAATCGAATTGACAGGGACCAGACAAGGCCGATGCAGCTCGCGGCGGCAGTGAGAGAATCATGAATCCAATGACACTACCTATCGCGACCTGGAACTGGCTGTTGGGTGACGATCCCGCTCGCTCGGGCACGCCCCGGATGCAGTGGGCCAATCTGCCGGAATCGTGGGGCGTTTTCGTCCTGTTGGCCGCCCTCGGGCGCGATTGGATTCGCCGTCTTCTGGCTGTATCGTCGTGAGCAGGATACCTGCCCCCGGCCGGTCAAGATCCTGCTGGCCTGTCTGCGGCTAAGCGTCCTGCTGCTGCTGGTGGCCATGCTGTTACGTCCTTCGATGTTTTACCAGCAGGTCAATCTGATCAAGCCCAACGTGGACCTGTTGCGGGACGCGTCACTCTCTTTGCGCGGGGCGATCGTTATCAGAGCCAACAGGATGCACAGCAGATCGCCGAGGCAACCGGTATCGATGTGCGAAAAATCGCCGACGGTGAAGTCAGTCGGGCGGAGCTGCTGAATCGAGCTCTGGCTGATCCTGCGTGGCTACCGTCGATCCGGGAGGCGGGCACCATTCGGGTCATCGATTTTGCCGACGGTTCGAAATCCGTAGCCGTGGTACCGGCTCGGATCGAACCTGACCCGTCCCAGCCGTCGAAGGAATCCACGCTACCGGACGCCGCGACCGACGAGGGGGAGGCGTCGTTGGCGGACGAATCGAAGAACCGTTTGATCCGACAGTCGCTGCCCGATCTCGTACCGGCAGGACTGGGTACCGATATCTGGCAGGCGCTCCGCGAATCGCTGGAAGGTGCATCCAACCTGGCGGCGATCCTGCTGGTCAGCGATGGGCAGCACAATGGCTCGGAAGATCCCGTGGAGATGGCGGTCCGGGCACGGAATCTTGATATTCCAATTTATGTGGTCGGGATCGGAGATCCGCATCCGCCTCGCAACGTGGCGGTTACCGAAGTGTTCGCCCGCAGTCGCAGCTATCCGGGCGAACCGTTCGAAGTCGAAGCGCTGGTGCAAATCAACTCATTCGCCGATCTGGAACTGCCAGGCCAGCTGTCGGTTGATCTGATACAACAGCGAGTAAATCCGCGGACGGGCAAGCTGGAAGAACCTCAGACCGTGGCCAATCGGAAGCTCGATGTGCCACCAACGGGTGGTCGTATCCGCATTGATTTTGGGCACACGCTGCAGCAACCCGGTCGGTACATTTACACGGTCCGGGCGGAAACGCTTGACAACGAAATCAACATCGAAGACAACCAGCGCCGATCGGCAGAAGTGGAAGTAGTCGACGAAAAAATTCGGGTGTTGTTGATTGCCGGGCTTCCATCCTGGGACTACCAGCAGGTCCAACGCCTGTTGCAGCGGGATCCAGCGATTGCTTTGAGTTGCTGGCTGCAGTCGATGGATCAGTCGCGGCCACAGGAGGGCGATCTGCCAATCAGCCGGCTGCCCAGAACGATCGAGGAGCTGGGAAAGTACAACGTGATCCTGATGATGGATCCCGACCCCCGGGAATTCGACACCGCCTGGATTGAGACGCTGCGGGTGTTCTGCAAGAACAAGGCGGGCGGGTTGATGTACATGGCCGGTCCGCAATTCACCAGCGAATTCGTCACGCTCAATCGCCTCCGCGGCATTCGGGATATCCTGCCAGTCCGTATCGGCGATGCCCGTTATATCGATTCGTCAGACGCGTTGGCCTTTGCGGCCCCCAATACTCTGGCCGACATGTTGGTGGTTCGCCCCAATCTGGATCACCCGGTGCTGAGCTTCGATAGCGATGCGGATATGAATGAGCAGCTATGGTCCACGATGCCCGGTATCTACTGGAGTTTTCCGGCACTGGCGGCCAAACCGACGGCCCGGGTCCTGTTGGAACGCGGAGACCAGTTGGGTGCCGAAGGTAACATCCCGTTGTTGGTTTCCGGACGATACGGAGCGGGCACGGTCTTGTACCTTGGGTTCCCGGGGACATGGCGATGGCGACCGGTGGGCTTGCAGGCCCAGTTCTTCGACCGTTTCTGGATCCAGGTCGTCCGCTATCTGGTGGAAAACCGGTCGCTGCAGGGGTCTCGACGGGGTTTTGTCGATACCGACAGAACGGAATATGAACTTGGTGATCGGATTACCCTGGTCGGTCGAGTTCTGGACGAACAGTTTCTGCCGACGTCTGAAGAAACCGTCACCGCCAGCATCAGCAGCCAGGATGGCCGGATTCAGAACGTCGAACTGCAGCGGTTGCCCGGGGATACCGGCCAGTTTGAAGGAAGCACGACGGCAACGCGAACCGGCACTTTTGAGGCGACGATCGCGCTGCAGGGGAACAACGACCAGCGATTGATCGAACCCATCAGTTATCGGGTTGTCCCACCACGCGTTGAATCCGGGTCGTTCTGGTTGAACGAAAAATTGCTACAGGACATTGCACAGCAGTCTGGCGGTGCTTACTTTCGGCTGGACGAAGTGGGCTCGTTGCCGAAGGCGCTACCCAGGCGGGTTCAACGCGTGTCCTTCAAAAGCCCACCCCGACCGTTGTGGGACTGGAACACCCTTTTTCGATACGCGGCCTTCCTGTTGCCTGTGATTCTGTTGACTACCGAGTGGGCGGTACGAAAGTGGTATAAACTGCTGTGAGGCTGATCCAGATTCATGAACCATAAAAATCGCCAGCATCTTAAACTGCCTGCCGAGATCGCCGCGCAATTGCGCGAACTGCGTCGACGCCTGAAACGCTGGGTGTTGATCCGCGGCCTGAGCCGGTGGCTTCTACTGGTGCTGGCCATTATCGGGTTCGACATCCTGCTGGATCGGTTCTTCAAGATGGATTTCGCGCAGCGGGCGATCATGTTGACCGTCATGCTGCTGCTGTTTGCAGGACTGTTCCTGTGGCGCGTGGTACGACCCTTGATGTCGCGCATTTCCGATAACGGGCTGCTGCTGGAAATCGAAAACAGGCATCCCGAACTGAAAGAGAATCTGATTAGCGGAGCGCAGCTTGCCCAGCAATCGGATTTGGAATCCAAAGGCGTGTCCCTGGAATTGGCGAACGCGACCATTGAACGCAGCCTGGAACTGGCGCGGCGGTTGGACGTCAGCGATACCATCAATCAGGTGGAAAACCGGAAAAATGCAGCGCTGCTGGGAACGGGTCTGTTGCTGGCCCTGGCGCTTGCGGCCGCGGTCGGACAGTCCAGCTTTTTTCGCACCTGGTTCAATCGCAATATTCGGTTGACCTCAGATCAATGGCCCCAGGCAACCTACTTGCAGATTGTGGGCGCCCGGGATGGCGAATTGGTGCTGCCGCGGGGTGTGGACCATCGGTTGATCGTTGAAGTGACTGAAGATAGTCGAATCAGGGACGTCGACGTGTTTCTGGAAATCGATGGTGCCGCCGGGCAAACGGTGCATCAGATGAAACCCACGGGCAAGCGGAATGGGCGTGAACATCTGTTTGTGATGCACAACGTGACCTCCGAAGCTCGATTGCGGGCCCGCGGCGGAGACGATATCACGTCGCAGGTTGCCATCCGGCTTGTGGAACCGCCGGCCATTATGGATTTGCAGCTGTCGGCGGTGTTGCCCTCGTATACCCGGATGCCGGACCGGCGGCTGGAAGGCCCGGGGCCGCACAGCTTGCTGGCCGGTAGCCGTGTCGATGGGATCGCCCGCGTCAACAAGAAGCTGCAGAAGTTTCAATTGACCAGTGAGGGCCAGGTCGTCAATTTGCAGCCAGCCGACCAGGAAGACGTTTACCAGTTTCAAATTCCAGGAACTGACCAGCGACTGGCCGGCGGTCGGTACGAATTCAGTCTGGTGGACGAAGCGGGGCTGGCCTCCACGCGCCCAAGTCGCTTTACGATCAATATCAAGGAAGACCAGCCGCCGCGTGTGCGGGCGACGTTGCTCGGCATCAGTGGACTGGCGGTCCCCCGCGCTCGCATCCCGCTGTCCTTTAATGCCCGGGACGAATATGGGCTGGCTACGGTCGGCTTTCAGGCCAACTGGAAAAATGCGGATCAGGAAGACAGCGATTCTGGTAAAGAACGTGCTTTGCCGATCAGGAAATTTCCCTCGGGGCAGGAACCGGTGTTACAGCATCAGGATGTGGCCGTGCTGGATCTTGAACCGCTGTTGCTGACGCCGGGTACCAGTTTCCGGCTGTTGATTCGCGCCACCGACACTCGTCCCGGTCAACCCAACGCGGGGGATTCCCCGGAATTTCTGCTCCGGATTGTGTCGGAAGAGGAACTTCGGGCAGACCTGTTGCGTCGAGAAATAGAGCAACGGAAGGCCTTTCAACGGGCTTACGATGCACAACTGGAAGCGATGGCTGAGTTGCAGGCGATTACGGCGACAGGAGCTTCGCCATTGGATCGGAACGACGCCGGCACCGACCGGCCGTCGCGGATGATTGGGCTGGTGCGAGACCAGAAACTGGTGGGAACCAGTCTGGCGGCCATCGCTGATCAATTTGAAGAGTTTCTCGTGGAGGTGCAAAACAATCGACTCGACGAAGAAACACAGAAGATCGCCGGCGCACAGACGATTACCGATCGCTTCGACAATCAGATTGTTCAACCGATTCGAGCTTTGGATGCGGAATTGATCGCGGTGGCGACCCGTGGACTGGATAATTGCCGCCGATTGCTAAACGACCAGACCGGACTGGCCGCGGCGGTCGAATCGACAACGTCGATTCAGCAACAGATTCTGGACGAAATGCAGCGGATCATGGCGGCCATGGTTGACTCCGAAAATTACCAGGAAGTGGTCAACAAGCTGCTGGAGATCAAGCGGGGCGAAGACCGGATCAAGTCGGAAATCAACAGCCGGAAAGAGAAACGGAATGAAACGATCATCGAAGAAGATATTTTTGACGACGATTGAAGTTCGACCTGGTTTATGAAACTGCGAATGGATCGGAAGAAACCCATGTTGGATCATCTCATGACAGCCCGGAACGCAACGTTTGTCGTGATCCTCTGGCTGGGTTACGGCTTGAATCTGTACGGGCAGCCGGATGACGCGTTGCAGAAATCGGAACTGGGTGCACGGCAACGCCTGGTCGAACGAAAAATGGTCGAACTGGAAAACCGGTTTACGGCCATCGCGGAAAAGTTGAAGGACAAGGAACCGGAGCGTCATCAACGCTTGGTGGCAGCATACCAGCAGGCAAAAGAGGATCTGATCACCCGCAAGATGGCGGAGATTGGCCAGTTGCTGGACGCTGGACAACTGGAGCCGGCGGAAGAAAAACTGGGACAGGTTATTCAGGCATTGGACGACCTGGTCCGCTTGTTGCTGAACAATCAGTCGCAAAAACCCGATCGGCAGGAACAGATTGCGCAACTTGAGGCCTGGAAGAAAACCATTCAGCAGTTGCGGCAAGAGCAGGTTCAGCAACGTACCGAGACCCGCAAGGTATCCAATAAAGACGCTGAGATTGCGAAGCTGGACGAACAGCTGAAGAAACTGGATGGTCTCATTGACCGTCAACGAGGATTGATCGAACAGTCGCGACAGGCCGGCAACGCGGGTTTGCGAGCCCTCGACAAGGTGGCTGATCGCCAATTTGAATTGAGACAGGACACCCGGAATCTGGCTCGGGATGTGGCGGGTGAAAAGCCGGCTGCGGGAGACGGTCGACCGTCCTCGCCGACAAATGCCGAGTCGTCGGATGCGGCGGCACCGGATCGCCGCGGCGAAAACCAGGCGCAACCCGCCGGCCAGGGACAGGAATCGGATGCTGACTCAAGCGGCGAGCCATCAGACGAAGCCGCGGAACAACCTTCGGACAAGCCGCCAGGCGACGCATCCGATGATTTACCCCAGCAGTCGCAATCCGGCAAGGATCCCAGGTCGGGTGGAAAATCGGGCGGCGACGGGTCGCCTGCCGGCCAGGCCGGTCGATCGGACAATGGGAACCAGCCGCCCCAGCCGGGACAAGCGCCGCTGGAGAAGGCGGCCGAGTCCCAGGCACGAGCGGAAGAGGATCTGGGCAGTGGGCGACCAGCCGACGCGGAGCGTCAGCAGCAACAGGCCCTGCAACAGATGGAACAGGCTCGATCGGAGCTGAAGAAAGAGCGACGACGACTGGCTTCCCTGCCGCCTGAGGCGGTCAAATCCATGGCTCGCAAACAGCGCCGTACGCGTGACAAGGCGCTCGAACTGGTGGAACAGATGGCCGAGGCACCGACTCAGGAAACCGGGCAGGATGAACAGCAGGTCAGCCAGCCCAATGCGCCCAGCCAACCTGGGCAACAACCGATGAAACAGGCCTCCGAATCGATGCAGGGGGCCGCCGACGATCTGGAACAGCAGGACACCAGGCGGGCAGAAAGAAAACAGCAGCAGGCGCAAGAGAAACTCGATGAAGCGTTGGAAGAACTGGAAGAGAGACTGAATCAGCTGCGGGAAGAAACCCGCGAAGAGAAACTGCGGCGCCTGGAAGGTCGCTTTCGCGAAATGCTGGATCGACAACGTTCGGTCAGCATGACCACGATTGAAGTCGACGACAGAAAAGTCAACCTCGGCCAGTTGCAACGACGGGATCAACTGGTGGTCTTACGGATGGCAACGGAAGAACTTGAAATCGGTGAACTGGGCCAGCAGGCTTATGATCTGTTGCTGGAAGACGGTACCAGCGAAGTCTTCCCGGAAATGGTTCAGGATTTGAGGAGCGATCTGATCCGAGCCGGTGATCTATTGCAGCAGGAGCGAACGGATCAGTTGACGCAATTGTTACATCAGGAAATTGAGTATGCGTTGCTGGATCTGCTGGGTGCGCTGGCGGAATCCAAGGACGAAGGCGATCAACAAGGGGGCGGTGGAGGCGGTGGCGGTGGCGACCAACCGTTGCTCAAGCCATCAGCGGAACTTAAAATGTTAAGGGCGGCTCAACAGCGTTTGAATCGCAAGACCACTCAGCTGGATAGCATCCGAAATGCACGCGCAGGTCAGGACGATTCGCTGCGTCGGGAAATCGAAGGCCTGTCCGCTCAGCAGTCGAAGCTTCAGGAAATGGCGGAGCAGATCATGGAAAAGGAAAACTGATCCATGCTGATCCGTCGGCGCAAGGACGCATTCATTGACGCATTGAAAGTACCAACATGTTTTTCAAAGCAGGGAACCGATTGATTGCCTTGCAGGTGGCCATCCTGGCGTCGTGCTTAGGTATCGGTTTTGCCGCGGCGGACGGGACTACCGACGAAGCGCTGGTCGATGCGTTTCTGGCTCATGTGGCTGACCTGGAAACGGTGGATGCTGACAAGTTGGAACAGGTTAACCGCATCGTGGCGGAATGGAGGTCGGACTCTCCGGCCGACGCCCTGACGGAATCAATGATCGCGATTTACGATGGTTACGCTGCCGCGATTGAAGCGTCCGATGGCACCGAATCGAGCGATGCCGCCAGCCTGCTGGCACCGTTTGCCGATTCGCCGGACAGCTATCTGGCGGCCGATGCGACCTTTTACCTGGCTCGCACCCTGATGAATCATGAAAAATTTGAAGACGCCCTGCCCTTGCTGGAAAAGGTCCTCGGACCCTTGTCCGATTACACGGTACACGTGGGACCGGCCCGTTTTTATCAGGGAGTGGCGTGGGCGGGACTACTGCAATATGACAAGGCGGTGGCCTCGTTGAAGGATTTCCTGCAGTCTTACCCCGATGCGCCGGAGCGGTTGCGTGTGGCGGCCTGGCGGCAAGTGCAGCAGCTACAGTCCATCCAGGAAGGGCAGATGGAAGACATCTACCAGCGAATGGACTATTCACGCCGTCGGTTGGCCCAGGTTAAATCCGGTGAACAGACGCAGGAACAACAGGACCGGATTGTCCGCATGCTGAATCGCCTGATCAAGGAACAGGAAAAGAAAGAGGCAAGCAGTAAAAGCCAGAATCAGAAACAGCAGAATAAGCAGCAACAGCAGCAGCAACAGGCTAATCAGAAACGTCAGCCCAGCAAGAGCCAGACCGGCGGCCAGAGCAGTAATCCCAACGGAGAGGTCGTGAAGAAGTCCTATAACGACGGACCGGCCAGTCCCTGGAGTCGTCTGCGAGATCGCAGCCGCGATCCGGCGAATAATGCCATCAAAGATAAATTGCCTGCTCGGTATCGCGATATCGTCGAACGTTACTACGAAGCGGCTAATGGGAATTCCGGGAAATAGTCGATTGCATTTACGCTCGGGTGGCATCACGACGGTGGTTTCGAGGTGGTCGGTAAACTACCTGCAAGTCATCCTGATGGCATGGGCCGTCGGTATCGGCTGGTCCGCCAGCTTGCCCGCGGCAACGGATAATCTGGAAGACGTTCGTTTGCGACTGGTCAACGGATCCTCGATACGGGCCACGATCAATGCGATTGAGGAAGACGGTGCCGTCCTCGGCAGTCGGATCCTGCAGAACGTGACGCTGGAAGAAATTACCAATATCTCGACGGGAAGGTCGGCGAGGGAATTGGAATCGAAGCCGGTGGTGCGACTGGCTGCGGGCAGCCTGATTCCTTTCTCGCAGATCGCGGTGACCGGCGATTCGGCTCGGATGACCAGCGGTGATCAACAGCTGGATATCCCCCTGGAGTTGATTCGTGGGATCGTCTGGAAGCGTGGAGCGAACGTGGAAGCGGCCATGGTGGACCCGCCCAGCGACCAGGATTCCGTGATAGTGCAAACTCCCCAAGGGGATCGCACGGTAAATGGATTACTGGAATCGATCGACGCGACCCACGTCAGCATGGTTTATCAGGGAAAATCCAGAAGAATCCGGCTCGACAAGGTAAAAGCGGTCGTGCCCGCTGCATTGAAGCTTTCTCCCCCCGTGGGAACGTTGGCCACGATCCGGCTGGTCGACGGGGCAACGTTGGTGGGAGCCATTGAATCCTATCGCGAAAACGTGTTGACGCTGGCCCTGTCTGGACAGCAACCTTTCACGGTGATGGCGGCGAAAGTGTCCAGTATTTCCATCCAAACCGATCGAATTGCCTGGCTATCGGATCTGAATCCAGTTCGATCGGAGCAGCAGTCACAATTCGTGGCAGCCAGAAACTGGCAGCGGGATCGCAGTCTGCTCGGCAATCCGATCCGATTGAAATTCAACGCCAGCACGCGGATTCACGAATTCGAAAAAGGGATCGGCACGCGATCCTACACATCGCTTGTCTATGAAAACACCAAGGACTTCAGCCAGTTTCGGGCGGTCGTCGGAATTGATGTCGAAACGAATGGTCATGGCGATTGTGAAATGGTGGTGGAAGGTGATGGAATTCGGTTGTGGTCGCAGCGCGTCCGGGCTACCGACGATCCGCTGCCGATCGTGGTCGATATCGCCGGTATCCGGGAAATCGCCCTGATCGTTTTGCCGGGCGAGGATTTTGACCTTGCGGATCACGCCGACTGGGCGGATGCCCGGTTTACTCGAATTGACTGAACACAGGACGACCAACCCAATGCGTGATTTGATGGGCCTTGGCAGTCTGGTTCGGCTGGCCGTTTTTTTTGCGGCCATGCTGACAGCGGCCAACGCGGAAGATGACGTGGACCTGACGGACGACCAACGGTCCATCGTCAATCGTTTTCAGCAGCGTCGAATCGACACCATCGATCGTGTCATCGACAGTGTGATTTCCATCTACGGCGAGCAGCGACAGGGTGGCGGTTCGGGTGTGATTATCTCACCGTCCGGTATCGGTTTGACCAACCACCACGTCATCATGGGTGCGGGCACTAGCGGATGGGGAGGACTGTCGGACGGAAAATTGTATTCCTGGAAGTTGATCGGAACCGATCCCGGAGGCGATGTGGCGATCATCCAGATGGAAGGCCGTGACGATTTTCCCTATACGCCGCTGGCCGATTCCGATCGCGTTCAGGTCGGCGACTGGGCGCTGGCCATGGGCAATCCGTTCTTACTGACGGAAGACCAGGTGCCCACGGTGACTCTGGGTATCGTCAGCGGCGTCAATCGCTACCAGGCGGGTGCTGGCATGAACCAGCTGGTGTATGGCAACTGTATTCAAACCGACAGCTCGATCAATCCAGGCAATTCCGGTGGACCACTGTTCAACATGGACGCCCAGGTAATCGGCATCAACGGTCGCGGCAGCTTCAAGGAAAGAGACCGCGTCAATGTGGGCTTGGGCTACGCCATTTCAGCGAACCAGATCAAGAATTTCATCCCCGAATTACTGGCCACGAAACTGGTGGAACATGGCACGCTGGATGCCAGTTTTGAGGATCGCGACGGCAAAGTCGTGTGTGCCAGCCTGTTCGAAGATTCGCGTCTGTATCAACAGGGCGTCCGCCCGGGAGACGAGTTACTGGAGTTTGAAGGCCAGGTCATCTCGGCGGCCAATCAATTCACGAATTTGATCTGTACGTTGCCGGAAAACTGGCCGGCGTCCCTGTTATTGCGAAAGAACGATGGCAGGACGTTGTCCGTCAACACGCGGCTATACGGTCTGCCCTACCCTACGCCACGACCGCCCAAGATACCGGAAAACGAAAAGGACTGGACGCCGGAGCAGCAGGAGCAGATGAAACGGGCCATGGCCATGATCGATCTGTTGTCCGCTCCGCCAGGCGAAATCCGGCTGGAGGATGTCAATCGACAGTATTGCCAGTACATCATGGACCAATGGTTAGGTGATCGACCGGAACAGGATCAGCCGACTGAGTCGGACCGTGTCCGCATCTGGGAGATCCGGGATCAAGTCTCGCGGGACGGTACCGACGTTGGGACTCAACGCATCCAGCTGGCCAGCGATGGTTCCTTTGCAATGAACACAACCATTGACGGTCGCGAAACCAGGCTGTTTGGTGACGACGGCGTTGTTCGGGAGGTCAGGCAAGACCAGGCCAAATCGCTTTCGCCGGTGGAAGTCAAACTGAATCCGCTGGTGGTGCAGGCGTTGGGATTGCTGGCCGCCAACGATCTGCGTCGGTTTGATACGCTGGGCGAAACTCTGCTGGACGGCAGTGACAAGGCGTTATCGATGAACGCTTTTCGGCTCAAGGCCGTCGATGACAAAGAAGATCCCTTTTATTTCTGGTTGTCGATGCCACGCGGCGGCGTGCATGGTCTCCCACAGTTGCTGAAGGCGGCCGCCGACATGAACTGTGAATCCGAATCTGGCGGAGTGGTTTTTCAGGATTGGAAAACGGATCAGGGGCTACGAGTTTCCCGGTTGCGAAAACACGTTGCCGGCCTGGATGAAGCGGCACAGTTGGCTTTCCAGACCGTGAACGCGACTCATCGTTGGGTGGAAAGAGAACAGCTGCGGCAGGAGCTGGGGTTTCCTGAAACCATCGACGAACGACCATGAATCACCAAACGATCACCGTCGTCACTTTCCTCATGGCCTGGATCGCCGGGCTGGTCCTTCTGCCCATCAACGATGCGGCGGTATCTGATACCGATGAGAAACGCAATTTCCTGTCCGTGGTTGTCGAGCGGGCGCAACCAAGAATGGTCAAGGTTTATGGGGCGGCGGCAGGTCGGGTCGAAGGTTACGCCACGGGGATTATCGTCAGCAATGACGGACAAGTCCTGACAACGCAGGGGGTCTTTCTGGATGGCAGCCAGATCCGGGTCATTACATCCGATGGAATCTCGCATCAGGCCAGCATCCTGCGGCGCGATCGGCAGCATCAGTTGGCCCTGCTGCAGATCTCGGCCCCAACGCCAGACTATTTTGATATCCGGGAATCCGATGTGGGCCGCCAGGGTGACTGGGTGATCGCCATCTGCAATGCCTTCAAAGTGGCCGATAAACAGGAGCCGTTATCGGCGACGTTGGGTGTGATTTCTTTGCGCACCAGTATGGAAGCGAGATTGAATGCCCGTGATGTGGCCTACCAGGGTGACTTGGTCCTGATTGATCAGATCACCAGTAATCCTGGCGCGGCCGGGGGAGCCGTCTTGACCACCGACGGTCAGTTGGTCGGAGTGATTGGCAAGATCATCAACAGCTCGGAAACCAATACACGACTCAATTATGCCATCCCGAATTCGATTCTGGCCGCCTTTCTGGCCGAACGTCTCGATCAGCCGGCTGGTGCCGAACCGGAGCCAAAGCGGGCGGTTCAACTGGGGATCCGGATTTTTTCCCACGGGGGTCGCAACAGTCCTGCCTATATCGACCGCGTGCAGCGTGGCAGTCCGGCATTCAAGGCGCGACTGAAACCCGACGATCTGTTGATCTCCATCGCCGGCGAAAAGATCGGCAATGTGCGCGAGTATCAGGCCGCGTTGAAGAAGCTGAAACCCGATCAGGAGACGATCATTGTGGTCAAACGGGGGGCGGAACTGAAGCGGGTGACAATCATACCGGTAGCCAAGGGGTCCGTGCCATGAAGCATCCAACGTTAGAAAACGGGTTGAGCCGCATGACGATCTGCCTGGCGGTGCTGGTGTCATGCGGCGGACTGTTCGGTGCCGCATTGGCGACCGGGCAGGTCGCATCACCCAGCGATGATCTGGAAACGATGGCGTTGACGGCGCGAGCGTTTCGGCTGGCGGCTGAGAAAGTCCGGCCATCGCTGGTGGCCATTGAATCCTTCGGCGGTGTCGGTACCGTGCAAGGACAGATTGGCGGCATTCGGAAACAGGGCGAAGGTAATACCACCGGTATACTGATCTCCGATGAAGGCCATATCGTCACCAGTACCTTCAACTTTATCCAGTCTCCTCCCGTCATCACCGTGATCACCAGCGATGGCGTGAGACGGTATGCCACATTGCTGGGGCGGGATGACACGCGAAAAATCTGTCTCTTGAAAATTGACCCGTTCGAGGGCCTGCGGTTGCCGGAGATTGCCGATGTCGATGCCGTGGTAGTCGGTCAATGGGCGATCTCGGTGGGAGTGGGGTATGGAGATGCCAATCCGGCGGTTTCCACGGGCATCATCAGTGCCAGGAATCGAATTGGAGGCCGAGCCATACAAACCGATGCCAACATCAGCCCGGCCAACTACGGAGGCCCATTGCTGGACGTCGATGGCAAGATCATCGGCGTGTGTGTACCCATGCATCCTCAATCCCAGGCCATTGGGGCGGGGGTGGAATGGTACGATTCGGGAATCGGATTCGCGATTCCGTTATCATCGGCCAAGAAGCTGATCGAGAGACTGAAAACGGGCGACCACATCTACCCCGCTTTTCTCGGCGTCCAGGTCGAACCGAATGCTCAGGGGGACGGCGTACGAATCAAGGAAGTCGTTTCCGATTCAGCGGCGGACAAAGCGGGGCTGGTCGCGACCGATGTGATTACCAGAATCAATGATAGGCCTGTCAATGATCTGATGGAATTGAGAGGCGTCTTGAACCGGTTCGAGGCTGGGGACGAGATCACTGTCCATTTTCAACCCGGAGCCGACGCCACCGTCAAGAAAGTGACGGTCACGCTGGACCGAACACCCACGCCCCGGGATCAAACTCCACAGCTGGAACCGCCCGCCATTCGGTAGGTTGGCCCGGCCCGGGCTTGCAATAAACCAGCTCGCCCCTTGAGCCAAGTCCATTCGTTTCGAAGGCGCGGGATTGAAAGTAATTGCGGCATCCGTGCCTGGCTCAATTCCAACTCAAGCCTTCCGGCAATTCGTTCAGGGACTCGCAGCCATCGGCGCGTACAATCACCATGTCCTCGATGCGAATGCCGCCGACGGCTTTGGAGTAGAGTCCTGGTTCGATGGTGACCGCATCCCCTGCTACCAGTTCCGGGCCTTTGAAATCCAACAGCGGGGGTTCATGCACATCCAGGCCGACGCCGTGGCCAGTACCATGGACCATTCCACAGTAGTCGTCCGGCGCTGATTCGGCCGGTAGTCCGATTTGGAAACCAGGTTCCCTGATTTTTGCAATCACGGCCTGATGCACGGCTTCTCCCGTAACTCCGGCCCGTGTGGCCTGAATACCGCTGCGTTTGGCTTCAGCGACCGCCGTATGCATGCGGTTCACAACGTCGGAAATCGTACCGTGGACAACGGTACGTGTGCAGTCGCCATTGTAACCGGTGGATCGGTCCTTCGGAAAAATATCGACGATGACCGGTTCACCTGTTCTCAATGGTCCGCTGCCAATGTCGTGACAGTCTGCCCCTTGCGGACCGCCGGCAATGATTGCGGGACGAGGTTCAAATCCCTGGTTCAGCAGAAAGATATCCACCGCCGTTCGAACCCGTTCACTGGTCAGTGGCTGTCCATCATGCAGCAGACATCCATCGTCATTCACCCGAGCCTGAGCAATCATTTCACAGGCCAGGCGGACGGCGTCTTCGGTCACGGACTGCGCTTTCCGTAGAAAGGCAACTTCCTCTGCGTCCTTGGCTCGCCGCTGGACAACGCCCATCTCAATATCGCAGGCGACTTCGATGCCCCGCTGACGAATCATTTCCGCAAAGATCAGGGGCAGCGTTCGGTCGGCGACAACCGAGCGGACGCCCTGCCGCTCCAGGAACTCGGCCGCCGATTGTGCGGTCGCCGTTTCCCGATCTCCGGACAAGCCCTGTTCAGGTTCAAAATTTGCGGGACAGGCGATGTCGTCGGCACGGGCATGTTGTCGGGCCCGATGCATTTCGATGTCGCGCAGGATCAGCGTGGAACGATCGCCAACACGAATCAACGCGACTGGATCGCCCACATTGAATCGAATGGCGTGGAATAACGCTGCGTTGGTTGCCGGGACCCCGGCCATAATCGTTGCAGAATTGGCAGGCATATCAGATAAGGCCGTTAGGAACTCAGATTGCAATAATATGACGGTATAACGGAAAATTATCATTGCAATCATCCCGAATTGCAACGAGTGACACGTTGCTCACAGGATCGTTCAGGCGTCTTGCCGGCAATGCTGGAAACGCCGTTCCACGGACCGGGCATGTGCTGCCAGGCCTTCCAGTCGCCCCATCGCCTCGGCATCAGTCGCCAGGCCAGCTGCCGCGACAGGATCATCGATCTGGAGTTGCGTCTGCATTCTCAAGAAAGTGGCTACCGAAAGCGGGCTGTTGGCGCAGGCCGCGCCTCCGGTCGGCAACACGTGATTCGGCCCTGCTCCGTAATCTCCCAGGACCTCCGCCGCGTAAGAACCGACAAACAACGCCGCGCCCATGTCGAACGTCTCAGCGACAGCTTCAAATTCAGCCCCTTGCAACGAGAGATGTTCCGGAGCGATTCGCCGACAACATTCGACCGCCTGTTCCAGGCCGTCCACCACGACGTATCCACCCGATTGCAAGGCCGTCCGGGCAACTTCTGCGGTGGGCAGGTCGGACAGCTGTTTCTCCAGTTCCGCAGTCACCGCGTCAACCAGTGCTGACGAATTCGTGATCAGGATCGGGCGGGCGTCGACATCATGTTCGGCTTGAGCCAACAGGTCCGCGGCGACAAAACCCGCGTCGGCGTCGGCGGAAGCCACGACCACCAATTCTGACGGTCCCGCCAGCATATCGATTCGCGTCGATCGCGCGACGAGCGCCTTGGCTGCGGTGACAAACCGATTTCCTGGTCCCACAATCACGTCACATTTTGGCAGTCCGCTGTCCAGACCGGTGCTCATCGCGGCGATCGCCTGAGCGCCGCCCACCGAAATCAACCCGTCGGCGTCTGCGATGGCCGCCGCGGCCAGCGTCACCGCATCAGGTCGTGGTGAGGCGACCCAGACTTCCCTTACCCCCGCCACTCGAGCCGTCACGGCCGTCATCAGCACCGATGACGGCAACGGATAGCGACCACCAGGTGCGTAACATCCGGCCGCCCGCAACGGAATCCAGCGATGGCCGACCGAACCACCCGGAATGTCGACGGAGCAATCGGTAAGTGTTGCCAATTGGATTTCGGCAAAACGTCGAATGCGATCGGCAGTCCGCTGCAGCAGCGAACGGATGTCGACATCGACCGTTTGCAGCGCGTTCAACAAATCTGGGCGATGTTGTACAAGCGTCGCGTCCTCGGACAGACCGTCAAACTTCGCCGCATACCGACGCACAGCGGCTTCGCCTTCGGCCTGCACATCAGCAACGATCTGGCCAGCGACGTGATACGTTTCGTCATCGATCGACGAGGTGATCTGGTGAAGTTCATCCGGTGGCAGCTGACGAAATGGAAACATCTTTCGGGATCCTGGGTTCAAACGGTATCTCTGCGTGTGACCTTGTCTGCACGTCGGTCGAGTTCGTGTTCGATTTCCGAGAGAGGGATCTGTTCTTTGGCCAAACGAGCCATCGTAAAGAAGATCACATCGGCGGCTTCGTGAATCACATCCTGCCGGGCAACGGCCTCGTTCAACTCTCTGGCTTCCTCGGCTATTTTTTCAGCCAACAACGCGGGCGATTGAAACAGGCGATGGGTATACGAAGATTCAGGGGCCGTCCGCATCCGGTCGGCCAGCGTCGTCTCCAACCGCTGAATGCCCTTCAAATCACCGAAACAGGTCGGTCGCGACAGATGACAGAATCCGTGTCCCTGCTGGTTCACCGCAAACATCAACGTATCGCGATCGCAGTCACAATGGATCGACAACATTTCTTGAGTGGCACCCGATGTTTCCCCCTTTCGCCACAGACCCCGTTTCCGCGAAAAGTAGTGCGCGGTTCCGGTATCCAGACTTCTCTGCACGCTTTCCAGGTTGGAATAGGTCAAGCCCAACGTCTGGCCGGAGGCATTGCAAACCACGGTCGGCCAGAGGCCGTCGGTTCGATCCGAAACCAGCGGTGCACAAAAACACTCCGCCAAAGTCAACTGCTCCGTGTACAAAGCCATGCCGACCTGGGCATCGATACCAAGTCGATCCAGGGCTGCGATCTCATCGACAGTGGCAACTCCGCCGGCGATCGTCAGTTGGGCATCTCCGGCGGCGTCCAGATATCGCTTGATCTGTTCAAGATCGATGCCCGCCATTCTGCCTTCCCTTTCAACGAAAGTGATCAGGAAGCCACCCACGAGATCGCGAAGCACTTCGATCCGCTCCAGCACCGTCGCGCCCGTTTCACGTGTCCAGCCTTGATCGACAACTTGACCGGTCGATCGGGTTGGATCTTCGGCCGTTCCGGTATGGACTGCGTCGAGTGCGGCGATCAGTCTGTTCCGAGGTAACTGGCTGAGAATCTCAGGTGTGGCGGCGGTGCCCAGGATCACCTTTTTTGCGCCGGCATCTAACCAGGAGATGGCGGTCTGCGCATCGCGAATGCCACCGCCGACTCGGCAGGGTGCCAAGGCCAACAGCTCGCGAATGCGCTCCGTGTTATGGCCCTGTCCTCGGGCCGCATCCAGATCGATCACCGCGATCTCGCCGACTCGGCCGAATTTCTCGGCCAACGGTGCCGGATGGCCTGCGTTGAGCGCCTGTTCGCGACCGCCAATCAATTGTACGGCATCGCCTGATGCCAGATCTATCGAGGGGATTATCATATTCGGATCGCCTCTCCCATGGCTGCCAGTTCTCTTTTCAATTGACCGACCGTGGTCACGCCATCATGCAGAATCGAAGCCAGCAACACGGCGGCTGCGCCGGCCTGCAAACCAAGATGAAGGTGGTGTGCCGAATCGGCCCCTCCGGAAGCAATCACTGGAATCGCCAGCCGCTGCGTGACGGCGGCCAGCAATTCACAATCGTAGCCACGGCGAGTACCGTCCTGATCGAAGCTGGTCAGCAGGATTTCCCCGGCCCCGGCCGATTCGACGCGGGTCGCCCACTCGATGACATCCACACCAGTCATTTCTTTTCCGGCGTGCGTCAGAACATGCCAGCCATCTTCCGCTCGCCGGGCATCGATCGCCACAACGGTACACTGGCGACCGAAACGGTCGGCCATGGCCGTAATCAACTCCGGTTGCTGAAAAGCCGCGGTGTTGACGCTGACGCGGTCCGCGCCGGCATCGGTCAAACGTTGGACATCATCCATCGTCCTGACGCCGCCGCCAACGGTCAGCGGAATGGATAGCGATTGGCGAACGTCCTGTACCGTTTGCAATTGGGTCCGTCGGCGGTGATTGGTGGCGGAGATGTCCAGAACCACCAGTTCGTCCGCGCCCTGAGACTCATAGGCCGCCGCCAATTCGGCTGGGCTGCCGACATCTCTCAGTCCGGCAAACTTGACTCCCTTCACCACCCGATTGTCACTGACATCCAGGCAGGGGATGATCCGCGAGGTCAACATAGTGAACTCTCCTGGTTGTCCGTCCGTATTCCCTGGCTATCTGGCTTCCTGCCCAACCAGCGGGCCAGTAGTTCCTGCCCTGCGCTGCCAGATAATTCGGGATGGAACTGGCAACCCACGAATCGCCCTTTCCGAACGGCCGCAACCAACGTGAGACCGTGTTCTGATGTGGCCACCTGCCAACCGCTGGCCGTCAGACGATCGACTTCGCTCAGGCAGTACGAATTTGCATAAAAGACATAACCCGGTTCAAAGAAACCCGTTGGACACTGCATCCAATTCCATCCGAATTGAGGTACCGAAACGTTACTGGGCAAACGTTCGACATGGACCGGTAACAGACCCAATCCGGCAATCCCCGGGCTTTCCTGACTGTCAAGGCAAAGCAGCTGTAATCCAAGACAGATGGCCAGCGTCGGCAGATCGGATTCCAGTCTCGTCCTCAGGACCGATTCCCAGTTCTGTTCGCGAAGGGCGGCCATTCCTGCCTGGAACGCCCCGACACCGGGAAGGACCAGCGGATCATCCGGTTGCAATTCCGACGGAGCTTTCACGATATAGGATTGGATACCCAAACGATGGAAGGCGGCCCGCACGGAGGCCAAATTGGCCGTGCCGGTGCGAATGATGGCGACCTGTCGTGGCGAATTCATGATTACAGTGAACCTTTGGTGCTGGGAATGGAGCCTTCGGCGTCGGCCAGCGGTACCGACTGCGAACAAGCGGTACGCATGGCAATCCCGCACGACTTGAATGCGGCCTCGGCACGGTGATGATCGTTCGCTCCCCGCAGGACATCCAGATGCAAAGTCAAACGACCGGCCATCGCCAGTGACTGAAAGAAATGAGTCAGATTTTCACAGGCGACGTTACCCAGCAACTCCCGTTGCAAACCCAGTTCAACCACCGGGAACGGTCGACCGGAAAGATCGATCACGCAACGCGCCAGGGCTTCATCCAGCGGTGCGTAAGCGTGTCCAAACCTGCGAATGCCCTGCTTGTTGCCGATGCCCGACCGAGCGCTTCCCCAATGACCAGGCCGCAGTCTTCGACCGTGTGGTGATCGTCGACGTGCAAGTCTCCATTGGCCTGGAGTGTCAGATCCCAATTGGCGTGAAAGGCCAGGGCCGTCAACATGTGATCGAAGAACCCCAGTCCGGTCGAAACATCAATCCGCCGATTTCCTTCCAGATCGATCTCCATTTCGATTTGGGTTTCTCGCGTTTGTCGTTGCAAGCGGCAGCTACGTTCACTCATGGCAGGTACCTGTCCAGCGTATTCAAACGGTCCAGAATCAGTGTGGCTCGGGCTTGTCTCAGTTTTTCCAGGGCGAATCGCGGTTCGTCTTTAGGTGCCAGAATACCAAACGGTAATACGCCGGCCTGTCGTGCCGCGTTGACATCGTCGGGAGTGTCTCCCACCATCCAGGCTCGATTGGTACCCAACTGGTCCAGAGCGGTTCTGACATTTGCCGGGTTCGGCTTGGCAGGGCCGTCCTCCATGCAAACCACGGCTGAGAAAAACTGGCTCAGTTGCTGCGATTCCAGGAAGCGGACGGCATCACATCGAGGTCGGCCGGTCACAATACCCAGTTTGATCCGCCGGCTCAGGTTCTGCAGCCATTGACGGTCAACCAGTTGTTCTTCCGTTTTCCACAGGCCTTCTCGCGATTCGTCCCCCTGGTAATACCGTTCATAACGCTCCTTGACTTCGTCGAAGGGTCTGTCGATGCCCTTTTCGCGAAGCAGTCGATGCGTAAAAATCCAGTCGTTGTTGGCGTCGCCGCAGAGTTTCTTTTCCGCGATCTCCATCATCGTGACCGGCAAGCCATACTCTGCGCAAGTCAAACGAATGGCTTCGCGGAACGAACTGGATTCGTCGACCAGTACCCCATCCATGTCGAAAAGCATGGCCTCGGGACGCAGAATGGTTCGCAAGGAAGCCGCCAGCCGCTCGTACGACGCCCGGTCACCAGGACAGGTTATTCGCAGAACGTCAGGTTCACTTTGGAAGGACCTGACCGCAATCCCCAGCGAATCCAGTGCTTTGCCAACGAACTCAGCCGAAGGTCCGGTCAAACCGAAACGGGCGTACACGAAATTGGCCTGGGAAGGCAATGCTTCGGCGCCGCAGTCATTCAATAGATCCGCCAGTTGCTTTCGCTCTGAACGCACCTGTTTCAGATATTCGGTGTCACCTTTGGGACGAGTTTGCAGCATCATGCCGGCAAATTTAAGGGCAGGCCCGGAAACCGGGTACGGCCCCCCTGCCCGATTCAACAGGGAAATGATGCTGTGGTGACCCATGGCGTAACCGACACGCAGACCGGCCATGCCCCAGGCTTTCGAAAACGTCCTGACGACTACCGCGTTCGGCAATTCCGACAGGGCAACCGATGTCAAATTGCCCGCGAGTAAGGCGTGCTCGTCGTCTTCGAACTCCGCATAGGCTTGATCGACCAGCAACACGGCGTGGGGAACGGCCGTTCCAATGGCCAAAAGCTCGTCAGTACCAATCGTGGCACCGGTCGGGTTGTTGGGCGAAACCAGCGCAATCACACTGGTTTTGCTGTCCGAGATCCGGATCATGTGGTCAATCGGAATACTCCCCCCTGTCCAGGGAACCTGTCGTATCTGCCCGCCAGCCACACTGGCGAAGTGCGGAATCATGGGAAAGGTCGGATCGGTAACCACGATGTTTCGATCGGCCTGAAGAAAGGCACGACAGATGCGATCGATCGCGTCATCCGCTCCGCTGGTCACGATCACCTGTTCCGGCGCGATGCTGAACCGGGTGGCGAGCATCCGGGAAATTGAATTCCGCGAGGGGTACTGTCGAATGTCATCGGGCGTGAAGAAGTCGTGAGCCAGACCCGACAGGAGCGGGCCTTCGTTCGCATCCAGTTTCAAGTCGATGTGCGATTTTTCGCCAGCCAGCTCGTCTGTGGGCAGCCGCTCGATGCGGTCGGCCGGTTGAACTTTGGGGTCCCTGGTCGGTTTCAAATCAATCTTCATGGCAATCTGGAGAAGGAGAGTTCAGTTACCGTTTGCAGCTATGACGCGGGTTCGGATTTTGAAACATGCGTCGTTGGTTTATGGCGTCAGGGTACGATCTGGCTCACCTTGGTAACCACAACGTCGCGTCCGCCCACCTGCTTTACTCGAGGGATCACAAAGGGTAAATCGGTGCGCAGGATCGCCGCCCGAACAGCATACCCCGAATTGCCGGATAACGTTGCGACGGTCGGTTGTTGCATGGCGGGCAGCACGGAAATCACGTCTTCCATCTGTTCCGCCGATACGTTGACTTCAATCATCAGTCGTTGCCGACCATCCAGTACCGCCTGCAACAACAGCTTCAGATCTTCGATCCGCGATCGTTTGGCGGCATCCTTAAAGGCTGCCTGACTGGCGTACAGTCGCGTGCTGGAACGCATGATCTCGTCAATGATTACCAGGCCGTTGTCACGCAGTGTACTTCCAGTCGCCGTATTGTCGACAATCAGGTCCGCGTCCTCTGGCGGAAAGACTTCGGTCGCACCATTGGATTTGACGAAACCGGCGTCCAGATTCTTTTCCCGGATCCAGTCTCTGGTAAGCCGCTCATATTCGGATGCGATTCGCAAACGTATTTCCGGCAGCTGCCCGTCGCACAACAGTGGCTGGGGGGCAGCGGCGACCAGACGGACGCCATTGAGTTGGGTGTCCAGCACTTCGATGATGCCGTCCTCGTCTGAATCGGCCTGCAACTCCGCCACCCAGTCGGCACCGGCAAATCCGATATCGCGTGATCCCAGATGCAACATCTCCACGATATTTTGCGGCTTCAGCAGTTTCACCTCCGTGCCAGGAAGAGAGAGCGTCGGGCGGTAGCCGCGGTCAGAACAGATCATGGAGATACCGGCTTCGGCCAGTAACGCCGTGACCGCGTCCTGCATGCGACCCTTCGGCAGTCCGATTCGAAGAATGGAATTTGTGTTCATGTAAGTTTCGTATCAGAGAACGTCTGGAGAGTCGTGTGGTTTGACTGATATAAAAAAACGCTGGCTTGAAGCCAGCGTTCAGAGATGCTTGTAGATTGAAAATCACACCATCAGCCGGCCGAGATACACCCGGAATGAGGAACCCGATGATGGAGGAGACAGTGAGTCATGCCAAAAATATCCGGCGTTCGATCGTGGTCGTCAAGGGCAGACGTGGTAGGGAGATCTGCCTTCAGCAATTAAGTCCGTCAGCGCAAGGAAATCATAACGTCAAATCGGTGAACATCTTTTCGAATTGTTGTTTTTGCTGTCAAACAAACGAAGCCCAGTCCCGACAACGGCTTCCGTATCGGAACGGCCAGGTATCGCTGGACGCTGTTGTTGATCTAAAACACGAATCCAATCAGGACACCAATCAGGACACCCGTCAACAGACAGAGGATCCCGGTGACAAACAAGGTTTGAACCGAAACTACTGCGGTTTCGGCTGGAAGTCGTGCGGCGGCTCGATATTGTCCACTGATCGTTGGCGGTGGTGGTTTCTCGGAAGGAGATGAAATGAATGAACCGGTTTCCTGACCCGGGTCATGCATGCTGATGGTGGGGCTGGGGTAACCCGTATTGGACGTGTCGCTCAGTTCGCTCATGGCCATTTCCGCGATGTCTTCCGGGTCGGTATCCTGATCGTCGACCGGTTCGACCGGAGCCGCCATCCAGCGAGGACGGGATTCCGACTCGTTTACCAACAGGCTGTCATCGCTGGCCCACGGTGCCAGCCGCTCGGCCACCTCCATGGCGGACTGGATTCGTTCGGCGGGATCCTTCTCCATCATGTCGCCAATCAAGTCAACGAATTCATCGCTGACTTCATCGTTGAAACGACGGGGATGCCAGGGCGTTTCATGCAGATGGCGTCGAGCCTTGCTCTTGGGCGTTCCACCCGGAAAGGGAACTTTGCCGGTGATCGCGTAGTACAGCGTGCAACCTAACGAATAGATATCGCTGACCGTGGTCACCTGGGCTGGAGTTCGGATCTGTTCGGGCGACAGGTAATCCGCCGTGCCTACGATCTTCCCGATACGGGGATCGTTTTCGTCGTTCAGGTAGAACGCCAGACCCAGGTCGGAAACCTTGGCCACGCCTCCAGGGGTGACCATGATGTTTCCCGGTTTGACGTCCCGATGGATCAGGTTCCTTTCATGCGCATGAGAAAGCCCTTCCGCGGCCTGCTTGATGATGTTGGCCGCCTGCTGAACCGACAGTCGACCCGAAGTTCGGACTAGCCGTCTTAGATCGGTACCGGGAATGTACTCGACAACCAGGTAATGGACCTTGCCATCCTCACCAGCATCAAACGCCCGCACCAGGTTGGAGTGATCCAATTTGGCCTGCGCCACGGATTTCGCGTCGAAAATTGGCAATCGACTCGGGCGTATTCTTGTGCAACGGCAGTACCTTGATCGCACATTCCCGTCCCAACATCTCGTGAACCGCTTTGAACACCTGCCCCATGCCACCCTGGCCAATCCAGTCGGTGATCACGTAGGCCCCCAGCTTCAGCCTTCTGCGACCAGACAATAACTGGTCGGCCTGATAGGCGGTGACGACTTTCATCTTCACCAGTTGAGAGGCCAGTTTTCGATCGGAGATTTCCAGGGAGGTGTCCGACCTGGAGCTGTTCTGCAGCAATTCGGCCGCCGCCAGCCGTAACTGGTCTTCAGTAACCAGGCCGCTTTTCTTACAGGTTTCCCGGAATTTTCGATTGTCGCCCATGAAACCTTCACTTGCGGATAGCCAAACTGCAGACATTTTACCCTGATTTCCACCCGAAGACTTTTTGTTTTCATCGTCATTGTGGTTTTACTGCCGTTCGCAAACGGAAATTGCGTCACAGATTTCACGATCCGCGGCGATTCTTGCCGGCGACCAGAAAACGTTGGACATTCCAGTAACCGGGTGGATCGCAGGCAAACACCATCAATTCTTGCCTGGTCGGATGCCGGAGGGTCAGGCGGCGGCTGTGCAGGCCGATTCCGTGCGGGAATCCCGCGGAGCTTCCATATTTTCGGTCGCCCACGACGCCATAACCACGCGACGAAAGCTGAACTCGAATCTGGTGTTTTCGACCGGTCAGCAGGCTGATTTCGAGCAGGCTGAGCGCCCGGATCGACCCATTCTGCGATAACGCAGAACCGCACGTTTTGCCCCCGGTCGATGTGGGTCCCTGGTCGTCAACATGCGATGCCGGGCTTCATCCTTGACCAGCCAGTCCTCCAGTTCTGCCGATTCGCGACAATTTCCACTGACGATTGCCCAGTATCTTTTGTCGACCGACCCGCCGGCAAACTGCGCATTCAATCGGGAAGCCGCTTTGGAAGTTCGTGCCAGGACAATCACTCCGGATACGAAAGCATCCAACCGGCTGACAATGCCGATGTAAACATTGCCGGGTTTGTCGTATTTCTGTTTGAGGTACTCTTTGGCCAGGTCGACCAGGCTCGACTCGCCCTGCTTCGTTCCCATGGTGGGCAGCAAAGCGGGCTTGTTGACGACCAGTAAATGGTTATCTTCGAAAATGACCTCAAGCGGTTGCCGCATAAGCCAGTGGTTCTTTAACGATGGAAGATGATGGAAGAAATTGCCGATTTGCTTGCCGGCCGCGATATTGTCCTGGCCAGTGGATCGGCCCGTCGTCGCCAATTGCTGGAACAGCTGGGCCTGCAGTTCAACATCATCATACCTGATGAAGCCGTGGAAGCGGGAATCTGCTCGGGTCGATCTCCCGAGGACTTCGTGCGAGAAGCTTCCTGGCAGAAAGCGGCGGTGATCGCCAGGACCCTGGAGCACGAATTGGTCATCGCCGCCGATACGGTGGCGGTTTGCGATGGTCAGATCATTGGCAAACCGCGCAATCGCGAGCACGCCCATCGGATTCTGTCGACGCTAAGCGGCAAGAGGCATTTCGTACTGACCGGTGTCACCCTCTGGGATTGTCTTGGCCCCAAGCATCTCTCCCGCGTTGAATTTTCTCAGCTGCAGATGAAGCCGTTGTCCGAACAACAGTTGGAGCAATTTCTCGACACCGATCAGTGGATAGGAAAAGCGGGTGCCTTCGGGTATCAGGACGGTCTGGATTGGGTGGCCATTGAAGGCGGCTACGAATCGACGGTGGTCGGCTTGCCGATCGAGGTGCTGCCCAGCATGATCCGTGATCTGGAACGGCAGCCTAGCGGATAAACTGCTGAAATTCAGGATCGTCGATTAATTTCCAGTATTGTGCATATTCGGTGAGCGCGTAGCGAGGGCGATACCCCGCCTCTCTGGCCAACCGCAGACAGTCGATGGCCTCTTGTTTATTGCCGGCCAGGGCGTGCAGCAGCGACAATTGGAATCTGGCATTGGCGCGAAAATTGGCAAACTCCAACACATCTTCCCAGGCCTGGATTGCCTCGGCAGAAAAACGGTTCGCTTCGGCTGCGGCTTGCTCCATGACCGCCTGGTCCGGGTCGCTTGACCGCAACTCGCGACGAAGCTGTATCAGTTGCGGTTGTTGAAGTTGGTAAATGCTCCAGGCGTAGGAAAACCGGGCGCCCCCATTCTCCGGATCGGTCTGGCAAAGCCGTTTATAGTATCGCGCGGCCGCCTGCCAGTTATTGCTGGCCAGATGGTTGTCGGCCGTCCGACGTTCGAAGGAGAATTCATGTTCGGGTCGCGTTTCCGCCTGGGCAAGCCAGTTGATGGCCATGGTGATTCCAAAGAAACCAGAGGCAAACAACAACAGGATGACCAGGTTGGAAAGAAAATGTCGTGACATCGCGATCGTGGTACGGTCGTTTGCGGCAAGTGGGCTGAGGATCTCTGGGAATGGCTGACCGAAGCGCTTGCCGCCCGGGAAGCTGGCTCAACGTCAATTGCCCCCCAGCTTGTTGAAATACTGCCTGGCATGTTCCCGTTGGGACCGAGGCAGTTTGTCCAGGGAGACCGGAGCCACCTGTTTATTCATCGACGCCTGGATCGTCTCACGCAATTCCGACATGGACTGGCCACTCAGGTTCCGGCCATCGGCGCTGCCGGTAACCACCGTTTCACCCGGCTGCAGTTTGCCTTGTACTTTCGATTCGAACATTCCGGTTTCCGTTTCCTGTTTGTCTCGAAGGCCAGCGCCACGCCCTCCTCCTTGGGCGAAATCGATCCGCCGTGGCTGGCCGTCCTGGTTGCCCTGGCAACCGTTGCAGGCATTCTTTGCATTCTCCAGGTCCTGCATGACATCTTCCAGATCTTGCAACTCCTGCATCTCGCTATCCAACTGTTCCATCATTCCTTCCAGATCCTCCAATGATTCCAGGGCTTCCTTCATTTGGGCGTCGGAAGGCTGATTGCCTGGTTGCCCCGATTTAGATTGTCCTCCACCCCGTTTCGGCTGCCCGTTACCCGGTTTCATGCAATCGGAACATTTCTGCAGTTTGTTGGCGGTTTCCTTCATTTTCTCAATCTGTTGATCCTGCTGTTGCTTTTTTTCCAACTGCTGTTGCAGCTGAGCGGCTTTCTCCAGGTCACCATCCTGCATCGCCTTCTGGATTCTTTCCTGCAATTCCTGTTTTTCCTGCTGGTGACGTTCGGCCATCTTCTGCAATTCTTCAGCAATCTTGGCCAGGTCCCTGGCCATCTTTCGTTTTTCGGATTCGCTCAGTTTTCCATTCTTCAGATCGTTGACCAGGTCGCGAATGGCCTTCTGCGCCTCCTTGAAATCACCTTCATTAATCGACTCCGACAGTTTCCTGGCTGGGCCATCTACAATCCGTTTCAGCTGATTCAGCTTCTGTTTCATTTCCTTGGAATCGCCACCGATCTTCTGCTGCCGATCGGCAATCTGTTTCTTGGCATTATTCAATTCAATCAGAGCCTGCTTTCTGTCGCTCTTCGTTTTGCTGGAGAGATTGTCAATTTTCTTCTGGATAGAGTTCAGAATATCCGCCGCGTCTTTCAGGCCTTTCGCTTCCAGCTCTTTCGCCTTCTGTTCGATCTTCTTCCGAGGTTGCTCCAAGGCGATCTTGATTTCCTCTGAGTCCCCTTCCGCGGACGCCGCCACCGCACTGGCTGACGCGTCGGGGAGCAGGAACATGACGGCCAGCAGCACCGCGGGGATGACGGGCAACAGCAGCAGGCGATTCGGTTGCCATCTGAATTGATCCCGCACATCGATCAATTCGGCCCGCTCATTGGCGTCTCGAATCAACGCCTGCCCCGCCTCCGATTGTCGTTCTTCTTCCGTCAAGGCCAGTGCCGTGGACAGCCGCTCCTTTAGCTCGAAACGCCGGTCGACTTCGATGGCGGAATCCAGTTGGCGGTTGCGCCGAACCCAGGTCCAAATGATGGCCAACAGGCAGCCCCACAGGATGCCTCCCAGTGGCCAGGACAAGAGCCACAATTGCTGTCGGGATGGAGACTCCAGGAACGGAAGGTGCCAGAACTTGGGTACGCCCAATCCAATCACCGCCAGGCTCAGACCGATGCCCAATGACAGGCACAGCCGTTTGGCAAACTGGATCAAGAGCATTCGGCGATGGGCCCGATTGACCTGTAGATGGATCTGATTCATCTTTGAACCTGCAATCAAATCATTGAATTCAATGCGGACTGGCTGCACGTATTTTAACGCCGCCCGGCGATTTGGTGACCTATTCTGACCATTTTTTCGTTCTCTCGACAAACGTCAGTAGTCAAACCGTATAATTTACAGCAAAAACACTCGAATTGCATAAAACTGGCAATGGCCAGTTAATCGTGCCGGTAGAAACCGGAGCCATTTTTATAGATCAAACCCCTTCGTTGCCGCCGTGCCGACGCTCAAGACAAAAACACCCCCCTCCCAGTCAAATGCTGGAAGAACCGCAGCGCCGTTGAACCTGCCCGATATCGATGAACAGCCGGGCAGGGACGTAGTCATCTATGACGGCGAATGTAACTTCTGCCGGGCGCAGGTCCAGCGATTGAACTGGTTCTCTGGTGGCCGGCTGACATTTGTTTCGCTGCACGACCCGCGAGTCGCCGATCGGTTTCCCGACCTCTCCCTGGAACAACTGATGAAGCAGATGTACGTCATTTCGCCCGGCGGAGATCAGTACGCCGGCGCGGCCGCCGTGCGCTACCTTTCCCGGCGGTTGCCACGATTGTGGCTGGCGGCACCCTTCCTGCACATCCCGTTTTCGCTCCCACTCTGGCAGGCCGCTTACGATTGGGTCGCCAGAAATCGTTACCGCATTGCCGGACGCAATTCCGCCTGCGACAGCGGCACCTGTCAAACCCATTTCGATCGTTAAAATTCAGTCCAGTCTGGGAACCGATCTGGCAGCGAAGCTGAGGCAGGAGGCCGCCAGCCCCAGTCATCCCTCGGTTTTGTTCAATTCGATGCCGGGACAAGTGACGTAACGTGTAGGCATTTGAGGTAATCATGATGCGATGTGCATTGGCGTGGTTTGTGATTGGACTGCTTACTCTCTGTCCACCGGCCTGTGCCCAGCTCCAATCGCATTTTGACATGGAGTTGGAAAAAGCCGCGCGAGAGAGCGTGTTGGCAAGGACTCCCGATGAGCGGCGAGATTCGTTTCAGCGCGTCACCGAACTGCTCGACGGCAATGAACGCCTTGCTTTTCAGATGGCAAGGTATTTCACCAGCGAGAATGGCCGATATCAAAATTGGTGGGTAGTCGGTGACATCCTGGATGAGCATGGAGTGGCGGCACTGAAGATTGTTCCCACCGTTCTGGTAGACGGGGTGCCAGATACGAAGGGAGCTACGTTTCGCCGTTTTTCGGAGGAACTTGTGGCTTCCGAATCGCCGCCGACATTCCTGATTCAGATGACCGACCACCCACATTATCGGGTTCAGGAATACGCGTTCGGTTGGCTGAATCACTTTCAGTCCTCGCAAGCTTTGATCCAGCCGCAGCTGATCAAGATTCTCTCCCGGCCGGCCGTGGAGATTACCGAAGACCAGATGAAACTTCGAGGAATGGAGTTGGCACTTCTACAGGAACGCGATTTCACGCAGCGCCGCATGGCCCTGGATTTGCTTGCCCATTTTGGGCCGGCCGCTGAGCCCGCGATACCGGCGATCATGAGCAATTTTGACAACGATCGCCTGAGATATACATCGGGATGTATCGACAAAGCACTCAAAGCGATTGGACCGGCCGCCGTACAACCGGTCATGAGGTTCTTGAATGATCCATCCCCCGGGATGCAGATCCGGGCGATTCGAACGTTGGGCTACCTGGGCGCGAATGCTGCCGCAGCGATTCCAGCGTTGGAAGAAAGGCTGCAGGATCAGAATCGTGCGATTGCCCATGCAGCGGCTTTCTCACATTGGCGGATTGCAGGCAACTCGGAAAAATCGCTGCCGTTAGCGTTGGATGCCCTGGCTTATTCGAAGGCCGCCTACCAGGCTGCTCGCACCATTAACGAAATGGGTGCCAAGGCGTCGCCCGGCATAGAGAGAATCTGTCTGGCCATCGAGTCGCCATTCTCAAAGGACATTGTGAAACAGGAACTTGTCGAATCGTTAGGCAAGATGGAGTGCGATGGCCAATCGGCCACCAAACTACTCAGGGCACTTTGCAGCGATGGCTCACCTCGATTGCGAATGGAAGCGGCCTGCGCGTTGTGGCGGATCACCGGCGATGCTGCATACTCGGTGGATGTGTTGAGCCACATTTTGCTGTTGGGCACGGACGAATCGCCGCCGGTTTTTTATCGTCAGGTCCAGCACGACGCGTTGAAAAGGCTGGGCAGCATGGGGGCGGACGCCAAGTTGGCCGTTCCTGGGATACTGGAGTTTTGCGAGCATTCGAAGGTGTCGTCGACTTCATTTATTTCCAAAAATTTGGCAAAGATTGGGCCGGTCGCGGTGCCGGCGCTTCAAACCGCGAGTCGCAGCGATAACGAACGGGTGCGAAAGATCGCGAAGCAGGCATTGAGCGAGATCGAACGGGCGAAGGCCAAATCGGAGTCGGATTCGTCAGCTGGTGGATCCTTGAGCTGTCCGGAGTTGCTCAATTAAAACGGGTGCTGCACATCAAATTGCGAAGAGATTGGCACAAAAAAACGGAGGTCGAGATGAGACTCGACCTCCGTGGTTTTCACAACAGGTTGACGACCCGGTCCGCCAGGCCCTGTTCACCGAGCACGACGTTCAGGTTACCGCTGGACGCGACCTTTTCCAGAACTTCCAGTTCTCGCAGTCGCATCAAGGTCGGGTTGTCCACCAACAGCCGGGCGGTATTCGACTGGCTGCGCATGGCTGCGGTTTCCTCGCGACGGGCAATCAGGTTGGCTTCGGCCGCCTTCCTGGCTTCGGTCACCTTGTTCATCAGGTCCTTCATTTCGCCCGGCAGGATGATGTCGCGGATACCCACCGATACGATCGCCAGTCCCAATTCACTCGCCCGCTGGTGTAGTTGTTGCTGGAATTCGTCAGTCACGGCATCCTTGTCGGTCAAGAACGAATCCAGATCACGGGTGCCCACCAACGCTCGCAGCGCCAACTGCGCCTGGCGGTACAGGGACTGCATCGCGCCATCGCTGACCATCACGGCCTTGCAGGCATCGATTACCTTGTAGGTGACCAGTGCGTTCATCCGCAGGGTGACCTTGTCGGCGGTCATGATTTCCTGGCCCGCCACATCCAGGGTCTGTTCACGGGTGTCCACTTCGACCACCTTGGTATCCGCCACGTTCTTCCAGAACGCGTATTGTCCCGGTGACAGAGTTTCCACCAGGCGACCATCGCAAAAGGCCACGCCGACGTGGTTCCGCTGCACGGTGCAGACATCCAACAGGCCGGTGGCGCCGGATGAACGAACGATCGACATCAATTCGGCGTGATCAAATCGCACCTGGTGAGCGTCCACCAGTTCCACGCGGACGTCCTTGAAGCCGGTCCAGTAGGCGTACAGCCCCGGCGACAGCACGTGACTGAAACGACCGTCGATCCAGACCAGACCACGCTGGTGATCCTTCAGATCGACAACTTCTGCCAGGCCCTTGAGCGCGCCACTCTTGATCATCACCTCCAGTTCGTCGTGGATGATCCATGCGTTTCGCTGTGAAACCACTTCCACGCGGACCTTCCACAGCGGATCGAACAGCCGGTGCTGACCGGCGGTCAGCACACGCTGGAATTCACCATCGCGGAAGTACAGACCGATTTCGTAACGGCGAATCTTTACTCGCTTGAAGATCATGGTCTTCCTCCCTTCGTCAAATAGACTTGAAAATTCACTCATAACACCAACCCAAATCAGCGACGGACCAGCCATCCGGTTTGGATGGACGTCTCCGGTCCGATTTGGCTGCGTGATTGATTTACCATTTGGATGTCTGTTCTGGGTGCCGGTTCGCGTTTGTCTGAAAAACTCCCTCCGTCAGCAGAACCATCGTTCGATCACACGTCCGAAACGCGGAGTGCTGTTTGAGCGGTCATGTTCATGGAAGACGTGGGCAACTTTCGCGGCCGAAGCCAGGCAAGCTAATGCTTGTCTGACGTCATGCCGTTCCCGTTGCCGCGATCGACCACGCGCGTGAAGGCGGTATCCACGCACTGCAGGGCGCCGGTAAGTGTTGCCGCGAATGTTCCACGGAACGACCAGGCGTCCGGGGTAATTCACGGCCGATCCAACGACGGTCTGCCGACTTCGGGATTCAGGGAGGGACCTTGCGGTCCCGTGCAAGCTGCAAGACTTGCGGTGTGGTACGGGAATCGAACCCGTGACAACCAGGTTAACAGCCTGATGCTCTGCCAACTGAGCTAACCAATGAAGGTTGGTTTCGCCATGCCAGTTCGAAGCCAATCACGGTACACTCAACACCAACCAGCTGAATGGGGTGCAGAACGCCGCTGGCCATTCTGGCCAAACCTTGCCTGAAAATTCATGTGGATCATCTTCCGTTCAACCACGTCCGTGATGGCAGTGGCTTATTCTTGCCCGTCGTACGCCAACCAGGTTAAACGTCAGTCCAACAGGGGACCAGGAGACGCCGATGGGAGTCGAACCCATTTCGACCGGGTTGCAACCGGTTGCCTGGCCGTCTGGCTCCAGCGCCCAAATAGTAGCCCGTCCAGGAATCGAACCTGGCCTGCGACCTTCGCACGGTCGCGTGCCTCCAACACACTCACAGGCTATCTTGTCTTTTCAGGTTTTCATTTTGATGGTCGGCTCCAACGATCTGTTTCCTTGGCCGTCATCAGTACCTCGCCAGGGAATCGAACCCCGTCCTGCAGATTCGAAGTCTGCCGTGCCATCCGTCACACTCGCAAGGCATCCGCATTGGCTTACCGCTGGCCGGTCGAGCAGGAGTGCCAGGAATCGAACCCTTTGGTGGCGGTTTTGGAGGCCGCCCGCTTGCCCAGAAGCACACTGCCGAAGGCGAAGGGTATCCGACGGGAATCGAACCCGTACTTCCTGCTTCACAGGCAGGCGTGCATGCCCGCTACACTTCGGATACCATGCCAGGGAGATGAAAAGTCGTCGATCCGAAACCGATACGGCCTGGACCAGACTGTTTTCATCAGTGGAACGTCGGGGAGTCGAACCCCGATTGTCCGGTTGCAAACCAGAAGTCTTCCCGTTGGACCAACGTCCCCTGATTGCCCGAGGTCCGTCCGGGGTTCGAACCCGGTCTTCGTCGGTACCATCAACGCGTGCTGCCGGAACACTTACAGACCAATACAGGCGTCCCCATTTGCCGGGGCAACCTGAAGTAGCGGGACCGGGAGTCGCACCCGATGGTCAAGGCATATGAAACCTCGCTGAGCACTCGCTCGCCCGCTCGATTCTTCTTTTGCCGTCCTCCGTCCGTTGCGCTCGGCACGTTGGCAATCCGCTCTGGATCGGGTTTGTCAGGCCCCACCAGACAGCTGGCCAGATTGCCGTTAATACGAAGCACTGCAGCTTTGCGACTCCAGTAATCTCCAGCAATCTGTCAACGCTCCTGCGACGGATCCGCCGTACGGACCGTTGATTGTCGAGTAGCACGGGTGGGAGTCGAACCCACAGACAATCACGAAGGTTTGAGCTTCGCCGCTTTACCATGATTTGCGCACCGTGCCGCTTGAGCGCCCCCGATGGGATTTGAACCCACGACCTCCTGTGTGACAAACAGGCGAGCACTCCGGACTGCTCCACGAGGACATTACATTGCAGTAGTCCTGGGTGGACTCGAACCACCGATCTGCTGCTTGTAAGGCAGTTGCCCTCGCCGCTGGGCCACAGGACCATGGGTCAGCGGAAGCCGTGGGACTCGAACCCACAAGTCGCGGTACGACCGACTGTTTTCAAGACAGTTTCCTCATCCGGCCGGATGGCTTCCGTATTCGCCAGCTGCGGGAGTTGGAATCGAACCAACATCGAAACGTTCAGAGCGTTTCATCCTGCCATTAGAAGATCCCGCAGGAGTATTTGCGTCAGCTGCGGCGGCAGGAATCGAACCTGCGGCACGAAGATTAACAGTCCCCGCCCCGTACCAACACAGGACACCGCATCAATTTCGTCAATCACAATGGCGGTGTACCCACGCCGGTCTCAACGGATTGATGACGAGCGCAGCGGTGCCACGTGTTCACGGAAGCGCCCAGCCGGAATCGAACCGACACATCCTGCATGGCAAGCAGGAAGGCTGCCACTACATCATGGGCGCGATACAACGCGAACCGAATTGTCAAAGATCAGGCGCGGGTTGTTCAGCATGGCCGAACTTTCCGTGCGTTTGTTTTCAGTGGGACCGGAGGGACTTGAACCCTCACCCGCCTGGGTAAGAACCAGGGATGCTGCCGTTAACACCTCAGTCCCCAATGGTCTGCCGTTGGCATGAAGGAATTGCATCTGGCGGTGTGACTTGTCAGATCAACACGCTAAACACGAAGCTTCAGGCCTGCTGTGCGGTATTTCCAACACTCCAGCGGTGATTCATTTGAATTTCCGTTTCCCATTGGTTCTGGTTTCAGTGGTAGTCCTGGGAATCGAATCCTCGTCTGCAGTTTTTCAGACTGCCGCTAAACCGTCTCAGCTACCGGCCCGTTTCTGTTCTGATTCGTTTGCCTTTTCCTTTCTCGCCTGCGTTATTTCTTGAGCACGATTCATTTCAAGCGTTGAATGGGGATCGAGGCTGCTGACAAAACACCATGTCCAAAGGAAGTCTTGGCAGGAACCTCGACCTAGCCCATGAACAATCGAAGTTCAACCGGATCCACAAAAAAACCCGATGTCGCTTTGACACCGGGTCGTGTGGCTCGTGTGAGTCTCACTGCGTGTCAGAAGCGTGATCGTTGTTCGGCATGCGCACGACGACCCTGATTATTTGCCCGATGAGCAAACTGGATCGAGGGACAGCCGGTCAGCGATAACAATTTCATTTCTATGATTGATGACATGGCAAAGTTCTTATTGCGGTGTTCTACCCGTGAAGGGGGGCGAATCATGTTACACGTCTTTAGAGCAAGCCAACGACGAAGAGTTCGCCGGTTTTCAAAAAAAATCCGGATTTGTTTTCCGGCTGGTCACCCAGTCTACGCCCACCGCTGGATCGTTCCGGCAAGCAACCGCCGGCGTTCCTGTCTACGTTATTTGTCAGAATGAGGCCCTGGCACGGCCGCCTCGCAATACGGCCTGCACCGCGCTTGGATTGATCAGCGCCGAAGTCCATCCCGCACCAGGCTACCGCTGATCCGGATTGGGGGACGGCCGAAGGGGCAGCCGCGGGCCGGCGAAATCAGGCGAATTTTGCAAACTGTAATTAGCGACAAAACCGTTGTGACCTGCCCTAATCGGCAGAAGTTTTCAATTTGAAGTTGAAAAAACCCCGTTGGCGGTCACATTCAATAGACGATGCCAATTAACGGATATATTTCAAAAGTGCCCCGTTAATTGCATAATCAGGAACTTGCGCACCGTGATTTTGCCTCGATTTAAAGCCTCCACCTTGTTCGGCATCTCCGCGATATCGATATTCCAACCTGACTGGACGTTGACCAACGACTGGTTTGATAACCTGCCGCGCAAATTTCTCAAACACACCGGCATCGAAAAGCGATCCGTGGCCGCGGTGGATGAAGTGGCCCTGGCGGTTAATGCGACCAACAAACTGATACGGGAAACCGACGCTGATATCAGCCGGTGTGCAGGGGTCGTTTTCACCTCCCCTTCGTTTATTCCAGTGGCGTTAAGTCGCCAGCTTTATGGCCAAGCTCAGGCCAAGGAATATCAATTGAATCGGGCCGCCGCCCGGTTTGCGGAATTGATGGGCATGCAACCTCGCCGGATTGCGGCGACCAATACCTTCTGCGCCGGATACGCGAAGGCCATGTCACTTGTGCTGGACCGAGTCGGACCGGCAGTGGACCTGCAAACAGACGAGTTTATCCTGCTGGTAACCACCAGCCGTATCAGCCATATCACCGACTACCAGTGTCCGGAAACCAGCGGACTGTTCGGCGACATGGCGACCACCACCATGATTTCCCGTACTGATAGTCAACGTTATCCGGTCCGCTTGCAGTTGCTTGCCGCCCGCACCGATCGCTTACCCACCAATCGACCCTTTTTCGACTTCGTTCGTCGACGCGACGTTCCCGTGCCGACCAGCGATGGTGGCAAACAGGTGCAACAGGAACGGATCGTTTTCACGTTGGATGGGATGGGTGTGGCCGATTCGGCATCTCGTGCCATGGCCGGTTCGGCGCTGGAAATGGCTCACCAGCTTGGATTGAACCCGGGCGACATCGAGTTCATTATTCCGCATCAGGCCGGCTCCGCGATTGTCCGTCTGGCCGAAATGAAAATGCGGGACCAGGGATTCACGGGCGAAGTTGTCAATGGGATGGCGAATCAGATTGGCAATGTCAGTTCGGGCTCCATACCCTACGCGATCCATCGAAAATGGTCGCAACTGCAAGGCAATATTTTCTGCCCCGTTGCCAGCGTTGGTCGTCCTGGCAAGCCCTTTGTTACCGAAGGCTGCATTGCCCTTCGCTCGGTTGATTGTCCAGCTGATCTGACCACCGATGGCGTGGTCGCCTCCAGCCTCGTTTGACCATCTCATCCCATGCTGGGCAAGGACGCCCCGGAAATGATTCAACGCAAAATGACCGACCGGAACCCGAAATCCGAGGCGGATGGTCTGCATGACTTCTGACATCTCGCTCGCATCTGGTCACACCTGATCCAACGCCGCGTCCTGGTGCGAGAGATTACTTCTGGATCCGAATCGATCGGCAGAATTTTGCGGTTTCTTGTTCGTTCGCGCCCGTCCCAAATCGGACGTTGGCGGTATAGATCGAATTCTTGTGAATAAGCAGGATAGCAACGCCCTGAGAGTCGTCATCCTGGCATTCGTACCGCAGTAACCGCCCGACCACGCCGTCAACTTCGATTGGCTCAAGAGACTGTTCGTTGGCCGAGTACTTCTCCAGTAATCCGTTCTTTGCGCTGGTGTACACTTTTTCATCGCTGGCAAATTGGCGGATCCAGCCCGACAGTTTCGTGCTGCTGACGGAATATTCGGCTTCTTCGATCTGACAGCCCCGGATGTTGGTAACGATCGTGCCCATCACCGTATCTTCCCGATTGACGGATTCCTTGATCTCACCGGGAAACATGCCTTGCACCACGCCGTCACTGGTTTCCACCGTTTGCCAGCCATCTTCAGCGAAGGCTGCACATTCCATGGTCAACAACAAGAATACGAGCGTCCACACGCATTTCATATGTTGGCTCCTTCCGAATTCAAGAATGAGGGCGTTCGTTTTGCGCAAGGTTTTACGCGAGGCAATTTTTCACTGCGGGCGGATACTACTGACAATCGGTTTATCCCTCCAGCCTGAATTCTAATCAATGATAGCAATCGGCCGGCAGCTACCTGTTCTTGCAATCATGTGGAGCGTGGATCTTGTTATCTAGGTCGCGATTCAGCCCCGCAGAGGCCAGATCCAGGGAATCAGGATCAGGCTGGTGATCGAAACCGCCAGCGAAATCGGCCAGCCCATACGGAAATAGTCACTGGGCCGGTAGCCGGCCGGACCCATAACCATCAAATTGGTCTGGTAACCAATGGGGGTCAGAAATGCCAGCGATGCCGCCATGGTGACTGCCATCACAAACGGCCGGGGATCACAACCGCTTTCCCAGGCAACCGACGCGGCCAGCGGCAACATCATCGCGGCCACGGCGGCATTGGAAATGGCTTCCGTACAGGCCATGGACAGCAGATAGACCACAACCAGCATAAGGTGTGGGTTATTGCCCACCAGGTCGACAAACGTCTGAGCGATGGCGCGGGCCGCGCCGCTTTGATGAAGGGCGGCGCCCAGGCCAATCGAAGCGGCAATGGTAAACAACATCTGCAGATCAATCGAGTTTCGTGCTTCGGAGATCCGCAAGCACCGCGTTCCGACCATCAGCCCCGCCATCGTCACGGCCGCCACGGCTACCGAGGAAAGACTGGCGAAGGGCCCTTCACGATCAATAAAATTCGCGGCCACCAGCCACAGGATCATGATCGCGGACAGTGCCGCTGCCAACGGCAACTTGTGATATCGCAGGGGCTCGGATCCTTCGACGCCGCTGACCAGGTAGAAGTCGCGGTGATTCCGATACTGGGCAACAAAGTCGCTTCGCGTCTGCAATAACAGCGTATCGCCCGGCTCCAGTCGAATGCTTCCCAGCTTGGTCGTCACCCGTTGACCACTTCGATGTACGGCAACGACCGCCGCGTTGTACATCCGTCGAAAATTAGCTTCTCGCAGCGTGCGACCAATCAATGGTGAGGATCGGGAAAGAACGACTTCAGTCAATCGTCGCTGTTGACGGGAAACGGGATCGCTGTCGTACATCAAATCGGCCGTGGGAACGAGCCCCGGTATTTTCTCCAGATCGACGATCGTGTTGACGACGCCGGTGAATACCAGCCGGTCATCAATCTGAATCACGTGGTGCGGGGCCACCGGAGTCAACACGTCTCCCTCGCGATCGATTTCGATCAGAAATAAACCAGGCAATTGCCTCAAACCGGCACTCTCCACGGTCTTGCCGGCCAGTGGACAGGTTGAGGTCACCTGCAATTCCACCAGGTACTCACGGCGGTGGATCCCAAAGTCCTCCACCACCTCTTTTCGTTCCGCAATCAATCGGCGCCCGACGAACCACAAGGCAATGCCGCCGGCGATCGCGCAGGGCAGGCCGACGTAGCCGGGTTCCAGAAAGGTCAGGGGTCGCAGACTTTCAATAAACGATGCGAAGGGTTGCTGACCCTTTTCGATAAGTGGAGCCAAATTCTGCTGTTCCACATAAAACGATTGCAGTTGCCGCAACTGTCCCTGGATGACGAGAGTCGTGCTGGTCCCAATCAAAGTGCAGACACCGCCCAGGATGGAAAGGTAGCTGATCGGCATCAACAACCGCGAAGGAGAAATGTTCCGGCGGCGGCACCAGTCCAGTACCACCGGCATCAACATCGCCACCAATGCGGTATTCAATACGAACGCCGAGGCCGATATCAATACCGGCGTCAACCGTCGCAGCGCACTCCGTTCGTCGTTGGCCGATCCCAGTAATTTGCGTCCCAGCCAATCCAACACGCCCGCCGATCGCAACCCGGCTGATACCACCAACAATCCCGCGATGGCGATCACGGCTGGATTCGAAAAACCGCTAAATGCCGTTTCCGGACTGATAATTCCCGCCAAGGTCACCAACATCAGGCCGCCGAGAAAAATCAGATCCGACGGACCGCCCCGACTGTATTGCAAGGCAACAAAGACCGCGATGATGACCGCAACCGATATCCAGGGGTAAAAATCGACAGGGACCATCAGCGTTACCGTTCCAGGGCGAATGAGCGCGGGTTTGTGACTTCTTTTTTCATCAGCGAATCCGATGCGGTGATTTTCGCGAAGAATATGCGGGTAGCAAGATGAGGCAGTCGGTTGGCAGCCACCAGGAATTGTTGGAGAATGAGGGCATGTGCGAATCAAATGATCAGAATTCCGGATCCCCACCACTGCCTCGGCCGCGGAAATTACCTGCCGAAAAGATTCAAACCAGTATCGATTTGGAACGTTGGCTGGATCAGGAATTGAAGAATCTGGAATCCCGCTGGAGCAGCTTCTGCAGCCCTCAGTCGCTCCTCGACGCCCTTCCCGTAAATCAGCGTTGGAAGTGAGGGCGGGACTGGCGGGCATGATGGCTGGATTCCCGCAGTTAGCCTGCCAGAACTCGTTGCCATGAGACCAAAGCTGTCATGTCGCGAGAATTACGTTCCGTGCCCGAAACGCTCTGGATCAGCCGGCACCAGCAATCGGACCAATGTCGGACCGATTCACAATATGTTCGGGCAGACCGCCCTGCAGTCGAACCAACACCTGGGTTGCCACCCGCGTCCGCAATTGCTGAATGGATTCCCGGGAATAAAACGCGGCGTGCGGTGTCACGATGACCCGCGGATCGCGATACAAAGGCAAGCTCAGATCGGGCGGTTCCGGTTCCTGGACGTCCAACGCAGCGCCGGCAATTTCGTCTTCCGTCAGTGCCATCCAAAGCTCGTCGTGATTGATGATGCCACCTCGCGCGGTGTTGATCAGGTAAGCACTGCGTTTCATGGCTCTGAATTCGTTCAGGCCCAACAGGTGCCGGGTCGATTCGGTCAGCGGCACGTGTAGCGAGACGTAATCGCTGTCTCGCAATAACTGTGGCAGCGACACGTTGGCCACTCCCGGTAATGGATCCCGGACCGATCGCGAGCAGGCGACCACCTGCATGCCAATTCCCCGGCATTTTTCCGCCAGGCGACGCCCGATATGACCGAAGCCGACAATACCGACAGTCTGATCCTGAATACGTCGGAGCGACGGTCCGCTTTGCAGATCGTAGATGCCACCTTTGGTCTGTTCGTGATAGAACGCGATCTTCCGCCCCAGTGCCAGAATTAACGCCAACGCATGCTCCGCGACTTCCGTCACGCAATAGTCTGGAACATTGGTCACTGGAATGTTGTGGTTTGAGCAATAATCCACATCAATGTTATCCAGACCGACTCCGTATCTCGCCACGATCTGGCAACGGCCGGATGCGGAGATCACCCGGGATGTCGTCTGGGCCCAGTTGGTCATGATGGCATCCACGTCAGCGGCCAACGTGGCCAATTCGTCCGGGTCACTATTTTGCGCAACGACCAATTCAATTCCATGTGGAGCAAGGATCTCACGCTCGACGTCCAGATCCGGCCAGGCATAATCGGTAATCAGTGCTTTTTTCGTCATGGCCTTCTTTGTCGGAAGTGTCAACTAGCTGCCCATCGTAGGTGACACTTTGCGGCCACACAACAACCTGGTGTTTCGTTCTGGATTCGCACGACGATAGACAGCCGCAGCGCAAGCAAGTGCATCCTTCGAGTGGATCTGTCGTTAGGCCGTTGCCGCTGCATCGGGCTGGTACCAAGAACATGAATGCTGAAAGTGCTTTAAACGGACTCGCCTGAAGTATGCAGACGTTGTAAACCCAAATCGAGCTACAATCCGACCTGAAAACGGCATAACTTGAGGACTCGCAGTAGTTCTCGGGGTGGGACCGGAGAGCGGTTTTCCTAAAATATCGGGATGGAAATTCTGTTGTACCTGCTGTGGTTACTGTCCGTTGTCTATCTGTTGGTCATTGGCGTGTGGACTACCGGTGCTCTGTATTTTGATGCCGGGCACCGTGGGCTCGCCGGTTGGTTGTGGCTTATTACCTGGGTCGTAGTCGTGGTGGCGACGCTTACGTTCGTACAACCCTACTGGTTGGCGGTCGTCGTCATCACGATACTTTTCGTGTGTGTGTTGGCCTGGTGGCTGTCGCTGAAGCCTTCTCACCATCGAGCCTGGGATCCTAACTTTTCCGAGCTTCCGCGGATCGTGCTGGAGGGAGACCTGATCCAGGTGCAAAACGTCAGAAACACGAGATACCGATCGCTGCAGGATTACGACGTACGTTACGAGGATCGCGAATACCGATTGTCGAATTTGAGAGGCGTGGACGGGTTGATTCTGTACTGGGGCAGCAATTTGATGAGCCATCCCATGGTCATCTTCGATTTTGGCGACGATGGGCATCTCTGTTTTTCGATCGAGGTTCGTTATCGCGCGAACGGCAAATACGAATTGATCCCCAGTCTCTACCGCCAGAACGAATTGATGTACGTCGTCAGCGATGAAAGGGACGCCATCCTGCGTCGTTCCAAGTACTCGGCTAATCACGATTGCTACCTTTATCGGATGCAGACCCAGGACATTCACAATATCGAATTGTTGATGGACTACATTGATCAAGTGAATCAGATATTCGATCAGCCACGCTGGTACAACGCCGTCGCCGCCAACTGTACGACATCGATCTATCGTCAGAGAAACGAGCATTCGAACTGGGATTGGCGAATCCTCTTCAACGGGGCGATGGATCGGATGTTGTACGAATGGGGTCGGTTTTACCAGGGGATGCCGTTCGATGAATTGAAACAGAAAAGCTGGATCAACGATCGCGCCAATTCGGCCGATGAAAATAATTTCAGCGAAACCATCCGCTCAGGCCTGCCGGGGTTCTAACGCCTTTCAATACTGTTTTGCACGACCTACAAGCTCGCAGCGCAAGCAAGTGCATCCTTCGAGTGGATCAGTCGGTAGGCCGTTGATGTTGCATCCGGCTGGTACCATGAACAGGAATTCTGAAAATGCTCAAAACCCCCGGTGGTGAGCCGTCAAAAGGTTATTTTGGTCGACGCTGGTGAATTATTCGGGAAGCCGAGACCCGCGTCTTGATTTGCAGCCTGAGCCTGAACTGGACAGGGCCCTGTCTGCAGGTCAACGATGCAGGATACCGGGCCGCAAACGTTGGGGGTGCAATCGCATTTGGATAGACTGAACGGTGATAAGTCGACTCGACGTGTGAAATGGTAAAGCGGTCATGGCAACTTTTCTTGGATTGACGTATCTGCTCCTGGAGATCGCATCGCTCGTGGCCGCCGGTCATGCCGTGTTATCCAGTCGGACGCCACAGGGCTCCATCGCCTGGGTGGTGGCGCTGCTCTCGTTGCCCCTCATCAGCCTGCCGCTATATCTGGTTTTCGGGCGGAGTCGATTCCACGGGCTGGTGAATCTGAGACGTGCGGACGACGCTAAATTGGACGAGATCTTTGATGCGGCACAATCAAACGCCCGGGAATTCATTGATCGACGCGTCGACGAACTGGGGGATGCCCAGGTACTGACCAAGTTGTGCCATGTTCCATTCCTGCGTGCCAATGACACCCGACTTCTGGTCGACGGTGAACAGACGTTTGAAACCATCTTTGCAACGATTGGCCGAGCCGAAAGCTATGTGCTGGCCGAGTTTTTTATCGTCAAGGATGATCAGCTGGGGCGGGAGTTTCAAGCGGCGCTGATCGCCGCAGCACGTCGTGGCTGCCAGGTGTATCTGCTGTTTGATGAAGTCGGGTCGCAGGGAATCAGTAAACGATATGTCAGGGAGTTGGAGGAAGCTGGAATTCGAGTCTCAGGCGTCAGATCGACGGGAGGAAGCTGGGTCAACCGATTCCAGTTGAATTTTCGTAATCATCGCAAGATTGTGGTCGTGGACGGCTTTGTCTCTTTCGTTGGTGGTCTGAATGTCGGTGATGAGTACGTACATCGTTCGCAACGATTGACCCCTTGGCGTGATACTCATATGCGGATTGAGGGGCCCGCGACTCTGGCCGTCCAGCTGGCTTTTGTCGAAGACTGGTTGTGGGCGACGCGCGAGATCCTGAAATTGAACTGGTTCGCCCGTGAAGCGGAGAACGCCGACCGCACGCTGCTGGTCCTGCCCAGCGGTCCGGATGATGACTTTGAAACCTGCGGCCTGTTTTTTAACCACGCCATCAATTCCGCCAGGTCGCGGATCTGGATCGCCAGCCCGTATTTTGTACCCGATGCCGGGATCATCAATGCACTGCAGCTGGCCGCCATGCGGGGGGTGGATGTTCGGATCCTGATTCCCGGTCTGGCGGACAAATGGTACGTCAAGGCCGCTGCCATGACGTTCGTTCCCGAGGTCGGCCAGGCGGGAGTCAAGATGTACGAATACGGAGACGGCTTCCTGCATCAGAAGGTCGTGCTGGTGGACGATTTGGTTTCCGTGATCGGGACTGCGAATTTTGACAATCGTTCGTTTCGATTGAATTTCGAGATCTCGATTGTCACCATCGACAAGGCGTTCAATGGCGAAGTGGAACGGATGCTGGAGAAAGACTTTGCCAAATCAAAACCGATCGACTTGGACGAATTGAAGACACGCGGTCTGTTCTTCAAGATCAAAAGTCGCGTTTCCCGCCTGTTTGCCCCGGTCCTTTAGGCGGTCCGATGTTCTTCGTTGACGATTGGCACCGAACCGACTTGTATTGGCTATAATTGGCCGGTGCGATAATCGTTCCTGATCCAACTATCTGTTTCCTGGAGCCAATCATGTTTCGTTTTTCGGCATCGATTTGTCTGTTGAGCGTCTTGTCACTTGCTGCCGTTTCCGTGGTTTGCGGAATGCCAGGCAGTCCGATAATTCATGCTGGAATCCTGGCAGGTAGCGGGCAGCAGCAAGACGATTCGCAAAAGACATCCAAATCCGAATCCGTCGCTACGATCCGTTTTGTTTCCGAGGACACGCAGCAGTTGTTCGTCATTCGACCCGCAAAAATTCTGGCCAGCAAGGATTACCGGGAACTGACCAGCAAGGCGGGCGACGATTTGGGCCGGTTCGTCAATCGACTGAACAACAACTATTTCAAGTTCGGCCTTGCCAAACTGGAAGAAATTGACGCCATCGTGTTTGCGTCCTGGCCAAAAACGGAGGGGAGATACTGGCCGCGACACGACACGTTGATTCTCCGTACAGCGAAACGCCATGCGGATGGTTTCGACATGGCCACCCACGCGGTCAAGGAGGAGATTGAATTCCGGGGGGAAACGATTCTGGTCGTCAAGAAGCCTCTGAATCGTCAATTTGAATTCGCCTGGATCGCCGATGAGCAGACCATCGTCTGGGGTAACAGTCAGGAATCCGTCGCGGCCGCCATTTCGACCGGCGAGCGTGGTATTGAGTCGCAGCCCTGGTATCGATTCTGGAAGTCCGTGGCGGATGATTCCATCAGTTTCGTCTGGGTTGATCCGCAACAGGTCTTGCGGGGTGTGCCGCCGCAGTTCGCACCGCTGAAGAAGATTGAAATGGTGATCGGCGGAGTAAAGCCGGCCAGGAAAACCACGGCAATGGCCATCGGCGTCTGCCCGGATGACGAGTCGGCTCACCAGATCGTTGAAATTTCTCCGGACTTACTGAAAACGGCGAAGCAAGCTCTGGATTTGCAGCTGAAAGACACGCGTGCTTTCGAGAAGTTTCTTGTGCGCATTTTGATTGACGCCTTGGAACGAACCAAGGTAACCGCGTCAGGAAAGCTGGTGCGTGTTGAATCAACGATCACGTTTAGACCTGGACGCGTTGGTCAAGCCACTCAATGGAATGTATGCGGCTTCCAAGCGGACCGAGGCCGCCAACTACCTGCGGCAAAACGCACTTGCCTTCCACAATTTCCATTCGGCCATGGGAAAATTCCCCTCGCCGGTGATGGTGCATGAAAGTGGGAAAAAGTACAGCTGGCGAATCGCCATCCTGCCCTATATCGAGCGACAGGATATCTACGACCGCTACGACTTCACTCAGGACTGGGACAGCCCCCACAATCTGGAAGTCACGTCGGAAATGCCGGATGTCTTCCGCAGTGATACCGATGACGAATCGAGCACCCATACTTCGTTTTTCATGCTCACCGGTCCCGGCGGGCTATTCGATGGCGAAACCGCACTCGATTTTCCGCAGATCACCGACGGCAGCAGCAATACGATCATGGCAATCGAAGCCAGGCGGGACGTGCACTGGGCCAAACCGGAAGACATTGTGATTCAACCGGGTGAGCCACTACCCCCATTCGGCGGATTTCACGAAGGCGGCTTCAATGTCGCCATGGCGGACGGCTCGGTCCGGTTCATCAGCGAGGACGTGGCGGAAGAGGTGTTGAGGAAACTCTTCACAGCACAAGGAGGCGAGATCACGCAGCCGTCGGAATTGGTGCCGCCAGCGCAGCAGCTAGAGGAAGATGATCAGCTGCCGTGAAAACGAACCTCTTCTCCGGGTTCAGGACTGATGAGTCGCCAGGCATTCCTGCCAGACAGATATTGCTCTTCAACATGTCATACCAAGTCGAAGTAGGTAGCATCCCGATACGATAGATCAGCCGACAATCCCACCAATTCCCTGCTCTCAAGTTCAATGAATTTCTGTCGTAGGTTCTTGCCGGCAAATACCGACCCATCCAATCCCGAAGTCTGGCATGAACCCGACTGGCGAAGTTGAGGCCCTTGCCGTCTAACGATTGTTGCCCGAACTGGAACTGGCGAAGAAACTCTTGCCGTTGCCGACCAGCATTTCCGGGTTCCGTTCCAACTGTTGGCAGGTGATCAACGGATGGTTGATGGAAAACTGTTGATCCTGTCGGATTTGCTGGCGCGCGAATTCCTGGAACATGCGGCTGGGGTCAATGGATCCTCCCGACATGGTGCCGTTGATAGCTTGGCGGGCTGTAGACGGGTTGAGCGAACTGAACCGTTTGGCCATGTCGTCGAAAGCGGATGATCCGCCGAGTGCTTTCAGTCGTTCGCGATGGCTGTCGACCACCCGTTCGGCCCGTTCATTCGTTTCCGCCTGTTTCAGCTCGCCAAACAACTGCACCGCATAACCCGCCTCGGCCAGCAAATCGTCGGCGGACAGAAATCCGGTGGCCGCATGAAATATTTCGCCGGCGGGCGTCATGAAAATGGTCTGGATATTCTGTTTGCCATTGCCACGAATACATGTTCCGGCCGGTTCGCCGGGCCGGTGCCGAATCAATTGACCGGCGGTTGGGTCCCCTTCGGTGTTGGTGTGGGTGTTGACGAATTGCTGATTGAAAAGTTGCTGAATGCGAGGATCGGAGAACGTCACGGTTCTCATGGTGTGGCCCGCACTTCACATGAAACCGTTCAGGTCTCCCAGAACCCGCATCCACATTACCGGCCGATCATCCCGTTCGCCTTTAACACCGGCCGCGCTGCGGAGTGCTTGCCGGATATCCTGAGTCCAATCGATGCCATACCGTTGATAGGAAATCCGTCCGGGCTTGTATTCCCTTTTGTCGCGGGACCGAATCCTGGGGGTCTTTTCACTTTTTGAATCGTTGGATGTTTTGCTGTCCCGTTTTTTTCGGGCCACCCGCAGAACGTAACGCCTGTCAGCCGGGGACAACTGTCCCAATTCGACATCCATGCTGGAATCATCCGCAAGAAGGATCGAGACGATTTTGTCAGCCGGTTCATACGCTGAAAAGGTCGCCTGAACCTGTTGCCCATCTTTGCTGGTCCAGGTGCGGGCTTTCGGTTGAGCCTGAACGACCTGGCAAACGCAGGCCGAGGCCGATGACGGCCAGCAGCTTACTGATCTGGACTGGATTCAACGTCGGAAACATCCTGGAGTTCGTCATCTTTTTACCTCGATTCTGTTCTCTCCCTCTCCCAATTTCCAGGAGTTCGAAAGAACCTGTCGGCAGACCGAAATTGGGCTCGTTCAAGGACAAAGTCGAATGGAAACTCGTCGCGTCACCCAGGATTGATGCAAAATCGGGAATTTTTCATTTTCTTCCTGTTTGAAGCGCGAATTCATGGCGTCCCGTTCGTTACAGACATGTGTAGTCACGATTTATGTCCTGGTCGCGTCCGATTGGAAAGGGAAAGAACCATGAAACTGAAGGAAATGCTGCTGGTGTTCGCGTTGGTTGGTCTGGTCTGGTGTGATGGCGTTCAAAGCCAGAATGCTGAGCAAGCCGAAGATCCATCGGAACAAATGTACGAGATCGACTTTCCCGGCGGTTCGTTGGTCGAATATATCAATTTAATTCGAGACCTCGAGATTCCTCGCATTGATTTTGATGGACGGAGGCAACCGGCGAATATTTTCATCGCTGATAGTGCTCGTAATTTGCAGGTTCCCCCGGTCCAGGTGACCACCAACATGCAGGGTGCGCTGGGAATTTTGGAGATGCTCTCCAATGGTTCCAATGGGTTTCAACAGATTCTCGTCAACCTGGATCCCAGCGAAACGATTACGGTCATCAGCGTCGATGGCGTCGTCCCTTTGACGGTGGAAGTCATCAACAGCAGACAATTGCTGAACCATATGAAGAAAGAGAGCCTGTTGTCCGCCATTGAAATCGGCCTGCAGATGTTGGGTGATTCCGGGGGAATCGAATTGAAGTTGCACGAAGAAACCGGGCTGCTGTTCGTCAAAGGTGTGGAACAGAAAACAGAACTGGTTAGAAGAATCATCGAACAACTTTACGTGGCGAACGCGCCTGTCCTTCAAGGTCGTGGCATGAGTGGCGGTGGAAGTGGTGGCGGTTTTCCTACTGGTTTCGGCGGTGGAAGTGGTGGCGGTGTCGGTGGTGGCGGTGTCGGTGATGACGGTGGAAGTGGCGCCGAAATTGATCGTGGCGGTGTCGGCGGGGGCGTGTCTGATGGTGGAGCTCCCGGGAAAGGTAGTACTGGCCCCGGTAACAAATAGGGAGAGCTTGGGCCGCTTCGCGGGGGCGTCTTCCCAAGCGCGAGGCGACCGTTTTGGTTACAATCCAGAAACCATGGATACCACGTTGACGAAACCACGGATTGCAGCCATGTCGTCGGACCAGGAATCGCATGCCGATCCGTCGGCGGCTGTCTGTTGGTCCACCACGACCCGATCAATCGCCGCCGGGGATACGACCGCCTTGGCCATCTTCTACGAATTCGCGTTCGACATCATGTATCGCGAAGCGGCTCGAATATCCGGCCGGGATGAACCAACCTGTCTGGATATTGTTCATGACGCCATGCTTAAAGCGATGCGGTGCATGAAGCGTCTTGACGACGCCCCATCGGTAGCGAGCTGGTCGCGGGCGGTGGCGAAATCGGTGACTTACGACTGGCTGCGGAACGAGGCGCGGAAACGAAGACTGGCCCAGCGGCGGCCTGCGGCAGATCCCGTGGAAGATTCTAACGCGTCTGACGAAACCGAACAGCCTGGAAGAGTTTGAATTACGCGACGTCCGTTTGCACTGGCTGGAACAGGAGCTGCAACAGCTGCCTGACGATTTGCGGGGCCTCATTTCACTCCGCTATCGGCTGGGCTGGTCGCTGCAGAAAATTGGTCAGCGGGTGGGTTTGAAAACGGGTGCCGTCGATGGGCGGCTGCGACGTGCTATTGAAAAACTGAAACAGAAAGCAGAATCCCAGTTCGATGAACGATAACACGCGAAAATACGCCATGTCGAATCTCAGTCGCGAAGGCCGGAAACGACGTGCTGAGATGCTGCCACAACTACAGCAGCAGATGGAGGTCCTGCAGCGGAAACGAAGAATCCGCAGCCGCCTGGCCATCGCGGCGGTGGTTTTGATTGCGGCGGCGATTTTGTGGCCCAGCCTGGCAGGCAATCTCTCCACGATGGAATCGATGGCGACACGGGTGAATGATGCCTAACACAAACCCTGACTCAACGGCCACGTCGACGCCAACGGAGGCCTTTCCGAAGCATCCGTCCTCGTCGGAGCCGCGCGATACCGAACCGAACGTGGTTCATGACCGGCCGGGCGTTCTCGATCGTTTTCTGGTCAACGACACCTCGGTCGACGGCAGCCTGGAATTGGAAATGGTCTCCGACGACGAGTTGCCTGGTCTGCTCAGCGAGGCCGGCCAACCTGCTTTTCTCGGTAGAATCGACGGCCAGATGGTTCTGATCCCTCGTAAATCACTTTGATGTGGCATCGATCAGGCTCGCCAATACGCGATCCAGTGTGGCAACCAGTCGGTCCGCATTCGCATGGTCAAATACCATCGGTGGTTTGAATTTGATGACGTTCCGGTCGGGTCCGTCGGTGCTGAGCAGGATATTCTTGTTCCGCATCGCTTCCACGACTTCTTCGGCCAACGCCGCATCCGGTTGACGTGAACGTGCGTTCGTGGTGAATTCCAGCCCCAGGAAAAAACCTTGGCCTCGGACATCGCCCAGTCGTTCGGGGTAACGGTCTTTCAGAGTCATGAAGCTGCGCCAGCAGGCTACGGCCGACACGATCCGCGTTCTGCTGCAGTTGTTCGTTTTCGATCACGTCCATCACCGCCAGGCCAACAGCGCAGGAAACCGGGTTGCCGCCGAACGAATTGAAATACTCCATGCCGTTGTCAAATGATTCCGCGATTTCAGGTCGTCGTCACCACAGCCGCCAATGGATGGCCATTCCCGAACGGTTTGCCGACGGTCACGATGTCGGGCACGACGTGCTGCAACTGGAAACCCCAATACTGTTTGCCCACGCGACCGAAGCCCACTTGCACTTCATCCGCGATGCAGATCCCACCGTGACGCCGGATCACTTGATAGACGTTCCTCAAGTAGTCTTCCGGCAACGGAATTTGCCCGCCGCAACCAAGCAGCGATTCCGCGATGAACAGGCCCGGCGGTTTGCCCTCCGCGACCAAGTGCTCGATGAAATGGACGGCTTGCCGGGCGTAACTTGTCGCGAAATCGTTCTTGTTCGTAACGAAACTCGCCGCGAAATCCGTCGGGCAGGGGCAGCACGTGCACGTGATCTGGTTGGCCGCTTCCACCCGGACCATTGAACTTGTAAGGACTGACTTCGATCGTCGCGACGGTGTGACCATGGTAGGCATGATCGATCACGACCACGTCTTTTCGGTTGACATAATTCCAGGCCATTCGCAGAGCAAGGTCGTTGGCTTCACTGCCGGAATTGACGAACGTGCAGACTTGCAGTGATTCCGGCAATGTCGCCGTCAGTCGCGACGCCAGTCGAATAATATTCTCGTGCAGGTAGCGGGTGTTGGTGTTCAGTGCGGCGGCTTGTTGGCTGAGGGCGTTGACTACCTGGATGATGACCATGGCCGACATGACAGATGTTGTTCACGCAATCCAGATACGTGGCTTCGTTCTGATCGTAAAGATATTGCCCCTTGCCGCGGACAATCTGCAGTGGACGTCGATAGGACAGGCTTAACGAAGGCAATAATCGCTCTTGCCGGCTTCGGATCAGTTCCTTCTTTTCGTTGTCGCCGCCCGACTTATCCAGAATGACGCGCTGCAAAGAATCTCTCGGCAATTTCCGCCGGTGACCAATCCGCCATCCGTTTCGAGCAGAGTCCAGGCAGGTTGTTCGGTGACCGTCAGGTAATCATCGTCCGGTCGTATCGATTTCTGCTCTGCCGCTATCGAATACGCTCTGGCACAGACGCAGACCGATCAGTGGAAACAGAACGGATAGTTCTGCGTCGGTCAACGGATGGACGTGGTGGTACCCGGCAACAACCTGGGCGGCATCCTCTGCCGGTTCGTCGCGGTCCAGCATCAGGTAGGCGCACGCGATTGCCAGATCATTGATGGCTGTTGCGTAAACGAGATCGCCGAAATCGATCAAGCCAACCGACTGGAAGGTCTGGTCCGGCGACGATTCAATGATCCAGTTGTAATCGTTGGGGTCATTATGAATGACGCCGACGTCCAGTTCAGCAATTCGATGGGCGATGGCCTGGTAATTTTTCAGATAATGACCGACCAGTTCGCCCTGGCGGCGATCCAGTCGCGGCAGATTTGTCTGGACGATTTCCGGGCCGCGTGAGAGGTCCCAATTCAGCCTGCGGCGGGCACGCCGATCGTGATTCAAGAGTCTCAAGGCGTTATCGATCGTGGCCAGGCCAGAGCCGATGCGATGCAATAACTGAGGGGTGCGAACCGGGCATTCCGCCAGAGGCTCTTCCCGGCACGAACGTTAAGCATCGTACGTAACAGGCTTTGCCCGATTCGCCGTCACGGACCTGGATGATGGGCTGCCGATCCGTCGATTTGATAACATTGGGCGTCACGACGCCATCCACGGCGAAACACAACTGCAGGGCCTGGTTCTCCAATTCAAGAAAATCGAAGTCGGCGTGGTCGTTGGAAATCTTCAGAACGAATTGATCGTGATGCGATTCGATGCAGAAATTCTGGTCGCGTTCGCCGGTCAGCGGGCGGGCTTTCCCCAGGATGCCGAAATGATCGGCCGCAATCTGTTCGGCCTGAATGGTCGTAAACGCTGGCCGAGCCAGCAGAGGTTCCGGCATAAGTTGTCGTCGAATCAGGCGGCAGCGGCGGGTCGGGTATCGGCCACCCGATTGTAGACGTTTTCCACCGCATCGATCAAACGCCGCGGCGCGAAATTGTCCACGACCGAGAGTCGTCCCTGTTGGCCAAGTTGCGAACGCAATTTCTCGTCTCGTGCCAGGGATACGATGGCCTGAGCCAACTGCCCAGGGTTGGCCGGGGGAACCAGCAGCCCGTTTTCACGATGCCTGACGATTTCAGTAAGACCGCCGGTACGACTGGCAACGACGGGGGTTCCGGTCATCAGCGATTCGATCGCCACCAGGCCCAGAGGTTCTTCCAACGAGGGAACTACCGTCATCTCACTGGCGGCCATGTAATCGCAGACATTGGCCTGTCGGCCAACCCAACAGGTTCGCCCCGCCAGTCCGTTCCGCAGCAGGAAGCGGCGGATTTGTCGGGTGTGCGATTGGCGGCGTCCAAAGCGGCCGACGAACACGACTTTCAATTGCGGTAACTCGCGGACAATGTCGGGCAGCGCCCGAACCAGTTGCAGATGGCCTTTGCGAACAGAGATTTCGCCAATCATGCCAATCAGGAAGTCGTCCGGTCGCAGTCGCAGTTTTTGGCGAACGGCCTGCACCGCCCGTTGGTTCCCCTTTGGTTGACGATCGGAATCAGTACAACAGTAGATCGTCTCCATACGCTGCGGCGATATCCGATTGACGCGGCGATGATAGTCGAATGTGGCCTGGGAATTGGCAATCACGTAGTCATTGAAATTCCAGTGAAATTCAAGATGTCGATTATGAGCCGTTGCGACGACCGGCACGCCCGTCAGCCATTTCAGTCCCACACCGAAATTCTGTCCGCGGGTCATGTGCGAATGCATCAAATCAAATCGCTGGTCGCGAACGTAGCCGGCCATTCGTCTAAGTTCGGTCAGCGGAAGTCGTGTCATTTCAGATTCGACGACCCGCACCAACGAGGTATCGACGTGGGATTGAATCCACGAACCCGGCCGGCAGAGGATGGTGACCTGGTGGCCGCGACGAACCAGGTCTTCGCTGAGCACTTTGCAGTAGACCAGCGCGCCATTCACACCACGCCCGGAAATAATCTGCAAGATCTTCAAGAATCAGGTTCCCCTACGGCTTCGGCGTGACGGTCCAACCGGCCGTCTACGACGGTCATCGGCGCGGCTGTCCGAAGATCGGATTGCGTCGCGTGAGGGGGGATTATTTCAGAATCGACGGACTTCATGCAAGACAGCCTTGCATTGACCGAAACCTGCTTACCCGCCCATCGACTGCAAGCTACCGTAACAGGGCCGGCGCGCGTTCCCGGCCACGCTTTTCGAAACGGCGTTGATGTCGGCAGTCAAAATGCCATTCAACGTGGTCGACGATTCTGCTACCGTCCCCACAGCAACCCGGTGGGCGCATCAATACGGTGGGACAGGCTGCCAAGTTGTCAAAAGGTCGGAAACGACAGGCTGGCGGTCAGAGTCGAGAAAAATTTGCAGACCTAGGTGGTCTGTCAAAACTGAATTGACTGATAGCTGAATTCGCAAGCCTTCCGGGTTTCGAAGCATGGGCAGGCGGGCCGGATTTCATCTCGGGCCTGACTCAATGCGGTCGAATCCACAAAACGCTGGATGGAGTTACAGAAAAATGGCAAGAAACGAACTTGTTTCGACTGTCTTGTTGGCTCTGTTGGTCGTGGCCCTGTCCGGCTGCGGAAAAAAAGAACCGACAGCAAATAAGGCGGCCGGCAACACAAACCGGTCGACTTTTACCAGCCCTGCCAGCGATTTTGCCGGCGAGATAACGGCACTGACAGCAAATGCCCGGCAGTCGGAAGAGAATTTCGAATTCGACTTGGCCGTAAAGCGTTGGGAACAAATACGCCAGAAAATCGTGGCCCAACTTGGTCAGGATTCATGGCAAGCCCGGAATGCCGGTTACGCACTGGAAAGCGCGCGGGCCAAGTCGCAATTTTCCGCGGAACAGCGGCAACAGTTGCAGCGCCTCAGGCAAATCAATGATCAAGTCAAGCAGTCGTTTCAGGATAAGCAGTTCAGTCAGGCCCTTGGGCAAAGCGTACAGTTGTACAATTTGCAGGCTCAACTGACCGGAAAAGAATCGATCGAAGTGGGGCAGCTGGCCATTCAGATCGCTACCCTCCAAAGTCAGTTGGGGCAAATCGACTCGGCAATTCATCATTTTCATCAAGGAATTGAGATTCTCAGACTGCGCGGCTATGGAGACCACCCCGAACTGCAGTTGGCGCATGCCGGGTTGGCCGCGGCGTACGCCCGCAAGGGGCAGTTGGCACCCGCGGTGGCCAACCAGAAGCACGCGACTCGAATCGCGGGGGTAATTGAAGGCATGCAGAGTACCGAATATGCCACGCAGGCGAATCAACTGGGGGTTCTCTATCATCAGGCGGGAAATCTACAGGTCGCGCATGACATACTGCACGCCACCAAGGCGATCCGTGGCCGCGCCCTGGGTCAACGCAGCACGGCCTTTGGCCACAGTTGTCTGAATCTGGGGATTGTCGCACTCGATCAGAAGCAATTGGATGAAGCGGAAGAGAATTTCACCGTGGCTGAACAGATCTTTGCAGCCGAATTCGGGGCAGGCAACTCACTCTCGTCCCGCTGCAATTCACACCTGGCGACGATTCAGATGCTTCGCAATCGACCCGACCTGGCAGAGCGATTTCTGCGGGATGTCGTCGATGACTTTACCGAAGGCGAATCGAGCGATCCGGAAGGCCTGCTGGCCCATCGATATCGGTTGGCGATTGCATTGGCCCGTCAAGGGAAATACGAGGAAGCAGGTCCCTTGCTCGTTGCGGTCATCGATCAACAGCGGCAGCGTTTTGGCGAGTCGGATGCAAGAACAATGAAATCACTGAAAGCGTACGTTCTGCTATTGGAGAGTTCTCATCAGTACGATGCGGCGAAAGCGGTCCGGCAACAGATCAATCGTGTTGCGAAATCAGTTTCGGGCAACGAATTTCAGCCCCTGTACTGATCCAATATTCGACATAACCGAATCGAGTGGAACCGACTATCCACCGCCGGACCCGTACCACCGTTTTAATTGACAGATTTTTGAATGGTAGTGAGAATGTGGGTAGAATGAATCGGAGGTACAGCGAGTCATACGATTCGCTCGACCGACGATCCCTTTCCGGCTCCTACCTGTTTGCCGATTCATTGTTTCCATCTGTGACCCGCAGGCTATCAACATGAAGAAATCGCTCAGCAAAAAACTTGGAATCTACTCAGCGCTCGGCGTTGCCGGAGGCATGACGTTTGGTACGACGGCCTCTGAAGCTGACATTATCTTTACCGACTTCACGGGAAGTGCGACTTCCAGTGAACCCCTAAACATCGACATGGACGGTGACTCGGTCACGGACTTCGTATTCGATTTTGCCGTTGCCGGTCCCAACGTGTACAACTCCTTCTCCAACTGGGCCCGGATGAGAGGGCTGAACGGGAACGCGTTCGTCAATACGGATCCTGCTCCTTACGCAGGTGGACAGCCATACGGTCCCAACAACCTGGCGTTTGGCGCCACGATTTCGGGTCAGTCTTTCTACGGTGGTCCCAACGGTGGACCCATGCAATTGGCCTACACAGCGACACTGGTCAGTACCGTTTGGGGGCCGTTTGGAGGATTGAATTTTCCGGACAATCCCGCCAACGGATTTGTCGGCGTTCAATTCGAAACGGGAGGTGGTGACCAGGTTTTCGGCTGGATTCGTGTGCGAGTTGAAGGGGACGTGACTAATGCGAACTTCGAGGATGCCCTGATCACCGTCAATGGCTTTGCCTACGCTACGCCGGGTACGGAAATCCTGGCGGGACAGGTTCCAGAACCGAGTTCGGTCGGTCTGCTGGCACTGGGAGCCGCCGGACTCGCTTTTCGCCGCCGGAAGAAAGACGCTGCTTGAAATCAGTTGCCAAGACCTGCGTTTCAATAATTGCCAAGAGTTGTCATATTAGACAGCTCTTTTTTTGTGCAATGGGGAACGCCGGATGAATAAGCGACTGGCCAGGAAGGTGCTGTTGATCGGTTGGGACGCCGCCGACTGGCAGCACATCAATCCACTGTTGGACGAAGGTTTGCTACCCGGTCTGGAGAGTCTGATCAATCGAGGCGTGATGGGAAACCTCGCCACGTTGCATCCGGTACTCTCACCCATGCTCTGGAATTCCATTGCGACCGGCAAGACGGCCGATAAGCACGGCGTGTTGGGATTCACCGAACCCCTTCCCTCAGGCCGGGGCGTGCGCCCCTTTGCCAGCACGCGACGAAAGGTCAAAGCCCTCTGGAACATCTGCCATCAAAACCAACTGCGGAGCAACGTCGTAGGTTGGTGGGCCAGTCATCCGGCGGAACCGATCCGGGGCTGCATGGTATCGAACCTGTTCAACGGTCTGCAACGCGGTCCCGATGGCAGGTTGAAGATCACACCGGGCACATTCCATCCTCCCGAAAAATCGCCGCAATTGGCGGAATTGAAGATTCACGCGGATGAAATTACCGGCCAGGATATCCTGCCCTTTATTCCCAGGGCTGCGAAAATCGATCAGTCATCGGATCAGCGACTGGCCACGGCCTGCAAGTTGCTCTCCGATTGTGCTTCCATTCAGTCGATTACGACGCATCTTATCGAACACGAAGCCTGGGATCTGACGGCCGTCTACTTTGACGCCATCGATCATTTCTGTCATGCATTCATGTATTACCATCCTCCTCAGATGCAAAATGTAAAGGATGAAGATTTCCAGCTGTACAAGGACGTGATCCGGGGAGCGTACCAGTTTCACGACATGATCCTGCAACGGTTGATGAATCTGGCCGGGGACGATACGACGATCGTGCTCTGTTCAGATCATGGTTTTCAGTCGGGTCGTACGCGACCGCTGTCGACACCGATTGAACCAGCTGGACCCGCTGCCTGGCACCGTGACCTGGGCATCATCGTGATGGCGGGCCCCGGTATCAAGCAGGACGAACGCATCTACGGCGCCAACATCATCGACATCACACCCACCATTCTGTACCAGTTTGGCCTGCCGGTAGGCGACGATATGGACGGCCGAGTATTGATGGATGCCTTTCAGGACCCCGCGCCTCCCCAGACCATTCCCAGTTGGGATGAGGTTCCCGGGTCGTGCGGGATGCACCCAACTGACGTGGACGAAAACAATGAGAACTTGAGCGATGAACAATCGCAGGAGTTGCTCAAGCAGTTTGTCGCACTGGGGTATATCGAAGATCCGGGAGAAGATCTGGAGAAGGCCGCGACCAATTGTCAGTTGGAATTGGATTATAACCTGGCGCGGGTCTATCTCTCCACGAATCGCTACCGGCAAGCGGTTCAGGTCTTGCGTGATCTGGTCGATCGCGCTCCCTGGGACGACCGGTTCTGGAAAAACCTGGCGCACTGCTACTTCGAAATGGGCTATTTTCGCCAGGCGCAGAAAATCATGGAGGCCCTGTATCGGGATATCCAGAATCCACCGGTATTTTCCCGGGTTTTTCTGGCCAAAACCTGCTTTGAATTGGGCGAATATGAGCAGGCCGAGGAGCATTTGAATATCGCGCTGGCGCTCAATCCGCGGCAACCCATGATCTATGTGATGACGGGCCGGATTCTGTTGCGAAACAACCGCTTGTTCGAAGCGGAATCCATGTTCCAGAAGACCCTCGATGTGGATCCGGACAACGCCCATGCCTGGGTGGGCATGGGCGAAACCTATTTGCGACTCAACCGCCATGAAATGGCTGCCGATGCCGCCCTGTCGGCGCTGGCGTTGTTGTACCGGTTGGAGCAAGCCCACTGGATATTGGGTGTGGCGATGCTGCGGATGAAGCAACTGCCGCGGGCGAAGCGGGCGTTTCAGACCCTGTTGAAATTCAAATCCAGCCGTTACGAAGTTGCTGCCCGCCGTCAGCTGCAGAAAATCAGCCTGTTGCAGGGACAGACCGTGGAAGCTGAACGGCAGGGCCAGCAGGCTCGTCAGAAACTTGCCCGTCGGCGAACCCAACGACTGGCCGATCAGGAACGAAAAGAGGAACTGCTCGAACTGCCGACCATCCCGTCGATTCCAGACAGGATCCAGGCGCTCCAGCTGGAACGCCCCCGCTCTCAGGACAAGGCCAGGCAATCGGCGCGTCGTTGCTCTGGCCGTACGTTAACCATCGTGTCCGGACTGCCCCGTTCCGGAACATCGCTGATGATGCAGATGCTGGCTGCCGGGGGCTTGCCCGCCCGGACCGATGGCCAGCGGACGGCGGACGACGACAATCCACAAGGTTATCTGGAATGGGAAGCCGTCAAACGGTTGCACAAACATCCCGAGCTGTTTGACGACGAATCGCTGGATGGCAAGGCGATCAAAGTCATTTCGATGCTGTTGACCGGACTGCCCAGCCAACATCGTTACCGCCTGATCTTCATGTCGCGGCCGACGATTGAGATTGCCGCGTCCCAGCGGAAGATGATCGAGCGACTGGAATCGGAAGGTGCCAGCGGTGACCTCGATGCCATCGCCGAGAAGCTCGCACGGCATCGTGACCAGTCATTGCAGTGGCTTCGTTCCCAGGCTGCAATCGACCTGCTGGTCGTCGAATATCCCAATCTGATTGCCCAGCCAGAAGCGGAGGCTCGGCGAGTCGCGGAATTCCTGGGCCCGGACCTGATCCAGCATCCGGCGCGAATGGCTTCGGTCATTCAGCCTGATCTGTATCGTCAGAAACGATCCGTTGCGGATACGAAGGCACGTTGACGAAGGCGCGTTGATTCGGCGGACCCGCAAATGGAAGCAGAACAAAAGCTGGCCAATTCGGTCAGTTCCCGGCGGACCCGTTTTTCAGAAAGCTCGTCAGGAATTCGCGGGTCCTTGGCTGAACGGGGGCAGTGAAAATCTGACGGGGGTGGCCTTCTTCGGCGATCACACCCCGGTCGAAAAAAAGAACGCGGTCGGAGATCTCGCGGGCAAAGCTCATTTCGTGGGTCACGATCAGCATCGTCATATCCGATTCGGTGGCAATTTTCCGCAGCACGCCCAATACTTCGTCTACCAGTTCAGGATCCAGAGCGGACGTGACTTCATCGAATAACATGATCTTTGGCTGCAGCGCCAGTGCCCGGGCGATCGCGACGCGTTGCTGCTGACCGCCAGACAACTGGGCAGGGTAGGATGTCTTTTTGTCCTGCAGTCCCACCAGTTCCAGCAAACGCAGGGCCAGTTCTTCTGCCTCGTCTTTCGATTTTCCCTGCACTTTACATGGAGCCAATGTCAGGTTGTCCAGAACATTCTTGTGGGGAAACAGATTGAAGTGTTGAAAAACCATCCCCAATTTGTTGCGGATCAGTCGCAGGTGCGCTTCGTCGGCGGGCCGTGTTCGCCCGTTCCTGACAGACGACCACATTCGTAACCGATCCACCTCAATCGTGCCCCGGTCCGGTAATTCCAGCGTCATCAGCAGTCGCAGCAGGGTCGATTTCCCGGAACCACTCGAGCCAATAATGGACACTTTTTCACCGGCAAACACGTCCAGATCGAGTGATCTCAGGACTTGCAGATCGCCGTACGATTTGCAGAGATCACGGATCGAGATGATGGGCTTCGGATTCTCGTTCATCGTCCCACCGGTTTCAAATGACGTTCCAGCCACCGAATGATCGCGCTGGCAATCAGACTCAACAGTAGAAAAATGCATCCGACGATGGTCAGCGGCTCAAGGTAGCGAAACGATTCGTTACCGATGATCTTGGCCCGTTCCAGCATTTCCAGCACCGTGATTGCCGATAACAGTGGCGTCTCCTTGAACATGGCGATCAGGTAGTTGCCCAGCGCGGGTATGATCGGAGGAATCGCCTGCGGCAGGATCACGTATCGCCACGTCTGCACTCGCGAAAAGTTCAGTGCCTGACTTGCCTCCCACTGGCCATTGGAAATCGAATTAATGCCCGCGCGATATACCTCGGATGTGTAACAGCTGTAATGCAGTCCGAGGGCCATGATGCCGCAGGCTAAAGGAGAAAGTGTTAATCCAAAGTTTGGCAGGACATAAAACAGAAAATAGACCTGAACCAGTAACGGTGTGCTGCGAACGAATTCGACGATACCCAAGACGGGCAAGGCAATAATTGGCTGCCGGGAACGTCGGCACAGCGCCCACACCAGCCCCAGAATGAGACTGATGGCAGTTCCGGCAAATACGGCCGACAACGTGACCCCCAGGCCCCGCAGGATGTCGGGCAACGATTCGAGCGCAAATTGCCAATCCCACATCATCATCCTCGGGATTGCTCCAGGCCATGGGAAAATCGCCTTTCCAGCCAGCGGACGATCGCGGTGATAACCAGCGACAGGACAAAATAGATCACCAACAACACGCCAAAGATCTCGATGGTGCGATGGGTTTCATCTCGCAGAAACAGGCCCGCTCGAGTCAGATCGGTTACCGTGATCATGGACACCAGTGAAGTGCTCTTGAGCAATTCGATCATCAGGTTACCAAAGGGGGGCAGCATCATGACGATCGCTTGTGGCAAAATGACAAATCGCATTCTTTGCCATTTGGACATGTTCAGTGCAATGGCTGCTTCATGTTGTTCACGGGGGACGGCTCCGATCGCCGAGCGTACGACTTCGGCACCGTACGCGCCGATATTCAGTCCCAATACCAGGATGCCAACCGTGATCGCGTCCAGTCGAATTCCCAATATCAGCGGCAACGCAAAATAAAACCAGAACAGCTGGACGAGGGCCGACGTACCCCGAAATAACTCGATATAGCCGATCGTCAAGAAACGCACGATTACATCGGGCGAGTTGCGACTCAGGCCGGCGACAAGGGACATCAGTAATGCCAGCAGGCAACCTCCGAACGTAATCAATAGCGTATTGCCAAGTCCGCGAGCGAACCATGGAGCCGAATCTACCAGGAACTCAAACATTTTGGCGTCCTCGCCACGCGGCGAATCAGATTGAAGCAGCTCTCGACTAACGGGCTGTGGTGCTTTCGTGAGCCGTTGGTCCGCTCTCGTCGGTATTCCCTGCTGCGCTCAAAATATCCTCAACGGAAACGTCTCCCGGCAACATCTCTGGGGAGAATCCGAACGGTCTGACCAGTGCCAGATGTTCTGGCGTGCCGATGAAATTGGCCAGCTCGCGATTGAAGGCATCACGCAGTTGAGCATCCTGCTGACGAAAACCGAAAGCGCCAGAATCCCTTGACCGATCGGCCATCGATCACCGGATCGGTGAAGGGGTCCGCCTTTTCGATGGAGCCACTTGCTGCCTTCTGCAGCAGTTCATTGGCCGTCAAGGTTGTCGCTGCCAGCGCGTCGACGCGATCGGTTTTCAGTCCCTCGATTCCGCTGGGGTAGTCCGGGAAAATGACGATTCGATCATCCGGCACACCCAACGCCTTCGCGTAACCGTGTTCTACGCTGCCTCCCATGACTCCGATTCGCGCCGTGGAATGTTGCGCGATGTCTTCAAAGCTGTGCAGTTCCAGAGGATTGTCCGCAGCCACGATAAACGACTCCCCGACGGCATAAGTCGGGTTGGAAAAACTGATTTCCTCCGCCCTGGCAGGCGTGATGTACATGCCGGCTGCAATCACATCAAATCGACCTGCTTTCAGTCCCGGGATCAGCGAACCAAATTCGGTCAATACCGGTTCAATCTGTCTTGCGCCCAACCTTTTCAGGATCAGCCGGGCAATCTCTGGAGCTTCGCCAGTGATTTGACCGCTGGAGCTGCTCAGGTAACCATACGGCGCTTCGTTGGCATATCCAATTCGGACGTGTCCCGTCGTCCGGATTTTTTCCAGCGCAGGATCCCGCGGGTCCATTACGGGATTGCGAAACGAAAAAAAAGGTCACGCCTGCCGCGACCATCAAAAGCAGGCCCAATCCCCACGGTCCAACTTTGTTCTGTTGATCTAGCAAAACTTGATCCCGCTGCCTTGCCTGTGTTGATGAGGGTATCTCGGATTTCGAAGGTCAGCGTGTCTGACAGCAAACAATCAGAACCGTGCGACGGGAAATCGACGGCCTACCGATGCCGATAGTTTCGTATAAAATAGTTTCAGCTGCAAGTGTTCGACGTCCTGTCGCGCGGTCGACAGGATGATTGCGGTTCGGTCGATCGTGACCTGGAATGAAGACATAGAGTCAATCGTTCGGCGTTTTCGATGGACGCAAGGATTGCCCCGCCAAGGGATAACGCCCCGCGAATCTGGGAAATCGGAATTTTGAGCGAACGACTTTTGACCGTTCATCAGTGGGCCACGGTTGGCCCGACTCACCCCGCCAGCCTGTCTTGGAAAGTACTGTTTTGAAAATCGTACCGATCTCGGAAACGAAACTCGCCGGTGTCCCTCTGCGGCGGAGTTCGAAAAACATCGTGATTCTCAAGTTTGGAGGGACGACGGTGGGGGCGACCCGAGAACAGGCCAGAATCAGGCTGGCCCGGAAGACGATTGCCGATCTGATCGACAGTGGAAAGTTCGTCGTTCCCGTTTTTTCCGCTTACCGTCGAGGCCGGGGCGGTTCCAAGACCAAGCTCAGCGTGACTGATCTGCTCGAAAAACATCAGTCTTTCATCAGCAAACACGATTCGCTGGCAGCTGGTATGGACTGGCTGGGAAAGCAGTTGTTTGAGGCTCATTTCAACCTGATCGACGATCTGGGCCTGAGTGATGACGATGGCTTGAACACGGAAATCCGTTGCGACCTTGACTGGCTGAACAACTTGATCACGATGTCCTGTACAGCTTACGAAACCACGCCCAGCCTGAACGACATGATCATTACGGCGGGCGAACGGTTGGCCGTCAAAATCATGTCGGCCTACCTGAACCGGAAGCACGAGGAAAACAAGTTTCCGTTGACGACGGCGCCGGTGACCGCGATGGAGCTGGGGATCTATACCGACAATCGTTTTGGATCGGCGACGATCAACTGGGTCCGGGCGGTCGAGCACAGCCGTGAAGTCATCGTCGGTCAATTTCTCGAACGCGAGGTGATGCCCGTGGTCACCGGTTTTGATGGAATCTATGATCCAGGTAACGAGTTCAAGGAAATCATGCAGTCGTCCGCCCCGGATCAACAGAAATTTGATACGCATTATTCGAAGGTCTATCGAACCAGTCTGGGCCGGGGCGGATCTGACTTGACGGCTACCTTCCTCGGGTTCGCCCTGGATGCCGAATACGTCGGATTCTGTAAGGAAACGGCCGGCGTGCTGACGGGTGACGATCTGCTCGTCGGGCAGTCCGCCAGGACCGTTCCCCAGCTGAATTACGAATTGGCCACCGAGGCCGGCAATATCTACGCACGGGCGGTGGAACCGGTAAGGTACGGCCAGATAGACGTCCATATATTCGATCCGATCCAGCCGAGCCTGCGAACCATCGTGTCCAGCGTACAGCTGCCGCCAGGGCTGTACATCGTTGAACGACCGATGGAAACCGTCAATATTCATACCCGTGCCTTGCCCGACGAGCCGGGATCGTTGCTGGCCTTTCTTCAGCAATTCGCTGACCGGAAGATCAACGTCGAAGAAATCCGCCATCAGCGTAGCGGAACCGATTGCGTTGTCTGTGGCGACGAAGACAGAATCCAGGAACTGGTGCATGAGCTGAATGAGCAGGGACTTCAGTCGCATGCTCACTATACCTGGTATCTGCGCGTGATTGGAAATATTACCGAGCAACTATCGGCTCGATTCAATCGTTTCATGAACGAGTTTGAGCCGCTGACCCTGTCCAACTTCCAGGTTGACACCAAGGTCGTGACGGCAACCATTGCCCGGAACCGCGCCGGCGATCAGCTGGAGGAGACTCGCCGAGTGGAAGTGATCATCAGGCGCATTCATGACGAATTGGTCGTGGAAAATGGACGGGTTGACGATGCCAACCGTCAAACACTCGTCACTGGAGATCCGCAGAAGATCTCATAGCCCCGAACTTGCTGGTTGGGATGCCGTTTGAGCTCAAAAACGTGATTTCACGTCGGCCGTCGTTCGCTCAGCAAACCGTGTCCGTGGTGGATCCGTTGACCGCTATTCATTTTTCCCCGGTGCTCGACAAGTAGGGCCAGCATCTGGAGGAAAATCGACCCTCCTGCCTCGTTCCCGACGACCTTGGCCCCACCAGGAGGCAGCGGGTTTGCCGATGGCGGTTGAAAAAAAAACACGATTCGGTAGACTGTTTCAAGTGTAATCATTGTTGATGAAATTATTACCTTGGGAATGACTCTTCCGGGTTGGAACGTGGTGTCAGCAGGTCAGGATCGAGAAGACGCCGATGAGCATCTAATCCCGTCGCCATCGACGGGCTTTGGTGCGGTTGATTGGCCTGGGTTGACGCTGCGAACGCCGGAAATCTGCGATGCCGCTGCCATTCTCGATTTGGTAAATGAATCGGGCGTTCTCGAAGTCAATTCCTGTTACGCCTATTTTCTGATGTGCCGCGATTTTTCCGATACGTGCGTCGTGGCGGAGCTTGCCGGCGAGTTGGTTGGATTTGTGATTGGCTATCGGCCGCCGGCAAGAAACGATTCTTTGTTTGTCTGGCAGATTGGGGTCAGTCGCCGGGCCCGGCGGCGGCGTCTGGCGCACCGCATGCTGGCCGAGTTGATTTTCCGGCCCACCAATCAATCAGTGCGTTTTCTGGAAGCTACGGTCACGCCATCCAATCTCGCGTCACGAAGAATGTTCGAGTCCTTTGCTGACGAGAATGGTCTGCTGTTCGAGGAAGGGCAGACATTTAATCCTGAAGACTTTGGTGACCATGAACATGAATCCGAATCATTGATTCGACTGGGCTGCCGCGAGGGCAAGTCGAGTTGTATTGGTCAGGTCTTCAAAACAACACCGCTTGAAAAGGAAGATATTTCGCATGAAGGTTTTTGAACGTCTGGAGTCTGAGGTAAGGGGCTACTGCCGCAGTTTCCCTGTGGTCTTTACGCATGCCGAGGGCGATCGCCTGATTGATGAAGATGGGAAGGAATATATCGATTTCTTCGCGGGGGCTGGCGCGCTCAATTACGGTCACAATCCGGCTGCATTGAAGTCGCGTCTGATTTCCTATCTTGCACAAGATGGAATCACGCACGGGCTGGATATGGCGACGGCGGCCAAGCGGGATCTCCTGCTGGCGTTCGAGCAAATCATCATGCAACCACGGAAAATGGACTACAAGATCATGTTTCCCGGGCCCACGGGAACCAACGCCGTGGAAGCTGCCCTGAAACTGGCCCGCAAAGTGACGGGGCGGCAGAATGTGGTTTCGTTTACCAACGGGTTTCATGGCATGACACTGGGGTCATTGGCGTTGACCGGAAACTCGGAAAAAAGGGCCGGCGCAGGCGTCTCGCTTAATTGTGTTACCCACATGCCGTTCTGCGATTATCTGGGCACCGACGTGGATTCGATTGATGCCCTGGGAAAATATTTGCAGGATTCCAGCAGCGGTATGGATTTGCCAGCGGCTATCGTGCTGGAAACGGTTCAGGCCGAAGGCGGTGTGAATGTGGCGTCGAAGTCATGGCTGCAGGGTCTGTCGGAGCTGGCCCGCAAATTTGACGCTTTGCTGATTGTGGATGACATCCAGGTTGGCTGCGGACGAACGGGGCCCTTCTTCAGTTTTGACGCCTTTGATCTTCGACCCGATATCATCTGTCTTTCCAAATCGCTTTCGGGTTATGGGTTGCCGTTATCGATGCTGTTGTTCAAGCGAGAGTTCGATGCGTGGAAGCCTGGAGAGCATAACGGCACCTTTCGCGGAAACAACCCGGCGTTTGTGACCGCTACGGCCGCGTTGCAGGAATTCTGGCGAGATGACAAGTTGTCGCGTGACGTGGAGAGAAAAGCGCTGACGATGCGCGACGGATTGCTTGATCTGGCAGAAACGCTGGACGCGGACGTCAGTGGTCGCGGGTTGATTCAGGGTATCCGCTTCAACGATCCGGCAATGGCTGGTCGGGTTGCCAACCTCGCCTTTCACGAGGGTTTGATTATTGAAACCTGCGGTCCGCGCGATGAGGTGTTGAAATGCCTGCCGCCGTTGACGGTCAGCGACGAAAATCTCATGTCAGGACTGCAGATACTGGCGAATGTCATCGGAGACGCTGCGAACGTCAAAGTGTCAGCAAGCGTGCCCTGACTTCAGATTCTAGATCAGGACTGCGGAACAAACCATTTGCATAACGGAGATGAAATGATCGTAAAAAGCCTGACCGACGTGATCGGTACAGCACAGGAAATTAACGCGGAAAACTGGACCAGCCGACGACTGTTGTTGCGGGACGCGGGGATGGGGTTTTCGATGCACGATACGTTGATTCATGCGGGAACCTCGACCGAGATGCACTACCAGAACCATCTGGAAGCGGTCTATTGCGTTCGGGGCAAAGGCAGCATCCGTCTGGTGGAAACCGGGGAGACGTTTGAAATATCCGACGGAACCATCTATGCGCTCAACGGACATGAGCGACATGTTCTGACGGCTGAAACGGAGTTACGGATGGTCTGTGTCTTTACGCCCGCTCTGGTGGGTGATGAAACGCACGACAGCAACGGAGTTTATCCACTGGTGGAAACAGCAAATCGATAAGAGGGAAAGCAAAAAATGGCTCAGCTTACGGCAACCAGAACTGACGTTACCGATCCGTATTATTCGCGAATTGAAAAATGGGAAGCGGCTCCGCGGGTTGACCCGGTGATCTGGAATCCGGGCGACGTAGACGGCCCCTGGACACCAGCGGAAATCAGCGATTTCGAGCGAGACGGATTCCTGTTCCAGCGGGAACTTTTCAACGCAAATGAAGTTGGCGAAATGCTTTCCGAAGCGACACAGCTGGCTGAAAACGCGGATCCGGCTGGCGAAGGTGTCATCGCGGAACCGGATAGCCGTATCGTGCGATCCATCTTCCGGTTGCATGAAATCAGTGATTTGTTCCAGTCCGTCTGTCGTGAAAGCAGACTGGTCGACGCGGCCCGCCAGATTCTGGGTGGCGACGTGTACATTCACCAGTCCCGTATCAATTACAAACCGGCGTTTGACGGCAAGGAATTTTTCTGGCACTCGGATTTTGAAACGTGGCATATCGAAGATGGGATGCCGCGAATGCGGGCTGTCAGCGTCTCCCTGAGCCTGACCGAGACCAATCCCTTTAATGGGCCATTGATTGTTGTTCCTGGTTCCCAAAACACTTACATCCGCTGCGAGGGGGCAACGCCCGAGAATCACTTTGAGCATTCATTGCGGAAACAGGAAATCGGCGTGCCATCCCGTGAGGCGATGACGATGCTGGTTGAACAGGGTGGCTTACAGGCTCCCACCGGACCCGCAGGTTCGTCACTATTCTTCGAATGCAACACGATGCACGGTTCGGCAGGAAATATCAGCCCCTATCCGCGGACCAACCTGTTTCTGGTCTTCAACAGTGTCGAAAATGCCCTCGTCAGGCCTTTCGGCAACCAGCCAGCCCGACCGGACTATCTGGCGGAGCGGACGGTAACGCCAGTGGTTGCCGGCAAGTAAGCGATCCCAGATGGGGTGGCCTGACTCACCTCGTCTACAGGACAGGCACTTCGCTGAAGTACAAGCCGCAATTGTTTTGGCTCACCTGCTGCCCAGTCGGTTGCCGGGTTGCGAACCGGTCGTCGGTTATGAGCCGGTCGTCGGTTATGAGCCGGTCGTCGGTTATGAGCCGGTCGCCGAGTTACTGGCGGCCGGCAGGGACTTTCCGGACATGCAACCAGTCCGCGCTGAAACCGGAAGAAACGTTCGCAACGATACGGGAGCTGACGGAACGTTTCAACGGTTCGGACAGCTTCCAGTTTCTTCATCAGTACGATGTCGCGGTACTTGAAAAGCGTTGACCGATCGATCACAGACTGCGGGCTGCGAATTGGGTTGTCGGTCATGATTCCGTTGAATTCTGGCTGACCATCATGGGCAATTGGATGCGGGTCATTCGGCCGGTTTGACATCAAATTCCGGCGTCAATACCGGAGATGCATCAATATCTCCCGCTTGCATCATCTCCACGATCTGTTCCAGTGCCGACAGGAGGCCGTCCTTTTCAGAACGCTTGAGTTTCTTCAGTTTCGCCAGGAATTCCTCATGCAGGGGCGTTGGCAACGATTCCAGTCTTTTCTTTCCCAGCGGTGTCAATGAAATGCAGAATTTGCGACGATCATCCCCGTGCCGCTTGCGGACAACATACTTTGCCATTTCCAGCCGGTCCACGATGCGCGTCACCGTTGGGGCCGACAGATGCACGGACTTGGCAATCATCGCGGCCGTCAAGTCATTGCCGGCGGGATGATCCGCGATGGCTTTGAGGACCAGCAATTGCGGGACGCTCAAACCGGACTGGCGTGAAATCTGTCGCGAATGTTCCGATGTCTTGCGCAGGATTTTCCTTAGCGAGCGCAGAATTTCGAAGGCCGCGTCGATGTCGGATAGTCTGGGTGTCTTCGCCAATGAAGTCCTCGCAAGTCTGGTCAAGCGGCAGTTCGTGATGCCGCAATCAGGGTTGGATTGCCGTTTTCGGTCATAGCCCGAGTTGCATCTCAGCCGAATACCCGGGGTGCGCCGGAAACCAGAAGCGTATCACGGTATTCGCTTCCACGATTTCAAGCAACGTGGCCAGATGGGAGAAGAATAAACCGCACAATATTCTATCCGAAAACGGGCAGTTGTTCGGATGATTGTCTGACAATTTCGTCAAACTCACGGCGGGCAAACTCGTCTGTCAGATAATTGATGTGAATGCGATGATCGGCGGGACCTGCCGCGGCGGTGTCAATACAAAGCGAGGCCATTTTCCAACGCCGGTCGAACGGCGTTTCATCCAGCCGGACCGTTTGAATTTTTTCAAAGAAGGTGACGCTGGTTTTTTTCGTGAAGATGCCACTGCGATAAACCACGCAGTCATGCGTACGTGCATATCGCTTCGACTGGCTTTTCTTGATGGCCAGAAATATCATCACAGGCAAGGCCGCGACACCGATGGCCCAGCCCCAGGGTCGCGTGGCGGCAAAACCGACGACGCCTATCAGAATCGATCCCAGTATGGCCAGCCGGGATAGACGACGAGGCGCCTGGGGCGAAATGGATTTCCAGTCAAATTCATCTTCCCGCCAGTTCAGGCCGGGGCGCAGTTGTTCCATCACTTCCGCCACTCGCGCTTCGGGCAGTACCGGAATAAACCAGCGACTGGAGACGGTCTTGGCCGCGTCTTCGCTCTCCTTGCCACTACCTCCCGCCGTTTCGATCCGGATCGCGGCCAACCGCATCCAACGCATCAGCAGATTACGATGGATGCTGATGAACTGGATCCTGGGCCGGGGAACCGTTGCGCTGACTCGAGTGAACAGGCCGCAGGTGATCCGTAAATCATCGCCCGTGCGTGTCAGTTGATAACCGTGAAAACGATGCAGATACCAGGCGATGCCCAGTAACCGAAACAGGATCAAGATGGCCACGATTGCGGATATCGTGATCAGAACGACTTGGGTTCGGTCGGTCGATTCGCTGACCGTCTTGGCAATCGTGTCGACGTCGATATATCGTTCAATCTGTTCGTCAAATTGGAAAAAGACACCGATCAGGAAGCCGAGCAGTAGCATGCCACGATTGCTGGCCAGGCCGGCTCGAACCAACTGTCGCGCGGGAATGCTTAGTAACCTTTCCGTTGCCGGCTCGTTGATAACTTGCCGATCCACTGGTTCGTTATCGTCGTCGCCTACTTGCTGTTTCGCTTGCCGACTCTGGAAAATCGACGCTCTCAGTTGTTCGACATCACCCAACGACAGCACTCGCAGCGTGGCTTCCGCTTCGGTGCCACTGGCTGTTTCTACCCGAACTTCGGCCACGCGAAACAGACGGTGCAGAACATTCTGGACCAGATCGATGTTTTGGATACGGTCCACCGGTACGGTCCGAATCCGCCGGAAAAAGATGCCTTCCGTAACCACCAGTTCGCGATCGCGAATGCGATACTTCAAACTGAGGTAGCGGATAATCGATCGCAACAGGGTGGGTACAAAGACCACGCCGGCGATGATCAGGCCCGTTTTGCTGCCGCTGGCGGCACTCCACAGGGCAATCAGGGCGGGCACGATCAGAGACCGGATATGCGAGATGATATCGAAAAACAGGGAGGTCGGATGCAAACGACCGAAGGGTTCTTCACCGATTGCCGCCGCGATCGGCAGCTCGCTGGCGGGCTGGGCGGTATCCACCCAGGCGGCCGCTTCGGTCCGTTCTTCGTCCGGGGTGCGGGAGGTTCGATGAGGATCATCAGACGACATCGGCGGAAATCCGTTGACTGATGATCTGGTTCCGCAACTCAATCGCGCGGGTATGGGCGATGCCGTCGAGTTCGACGGAGGCGTTCTGGGTGCCGGCCGTATTGACGATCAGCTTGCCCAGTTCATATTGCCGTTGCAGGGGTCCCTGGGTCACGTCGGCGTGCTGGACGCGGGCCGCGGGTACGGAAATCTGGTGTCGCCAGAAAACGCCGCGTCGAATTTCCAGTCCCGTCTCGCTCAGTCTCCACGTCGTTCGCCGGAATTCCCAGACGGGCCACATCAGACCGGTCCAGAGCAGAAACAGCGTCAACAACGCGCCGGCCACGGCGACCACCAGCCAGACGGTCGTCACGCCCGAGGTGATGGCCGCGATGGTCAGACCAACCAGCAATCCAACGCCGACGATCGCCGCAAAGATCAGTCCGGTGATGCGGCTCACCGTGATCTGCCTGGGATCAATCTGTTCGAATGCCGGTTGCGATTCGGTTTTGATATCGGGAGAGTCTGGTAGGTCGTTCACAGATACAGTTTATCGCCTTGCAACGGGTTGGCTATTCGCCAGAAGCGGATTGAGATTGGGTTCTTGGGCTCATTTGCTGGCCAGAATGTGCAGAATATCTCCGTCCTGGACAACGTAATCCTTGTGCTCTTTCCGCATCAGGTTCTGAGCCTTGACCTCGCGTTCACTGCCCAGCCGAAACAGGTCGTCACAGCTCATGGTTTCAGCCCGTACGAAACCCTTGGCCAGATCGGTGTGAATCCCACCGGCGGCATCCTGGGCGGTGGCTCCCTTGGGGATCAGCCACGTACGGACTTCCTTTTCGCCCGCCGTAAAAAACAACATCTGGCCGGAGGCATCCATGATCTTCTGCAACAGCTGTTCCCGGTCAAACGGCGCCACGCCCATCTCAGTGCAGAATTCCTGCCTTTCGGTTTCGCTCATTTGCTGCAGATCTCTTTGCAGTGATACCGAGAAGGCAACCGCATTCAATTCGTCAGCCAGTTCCTGCAAGTGGGATTCCGGTGAGGATTCATCATCCGCCAGGTTGACGATGACCAACCTGGGCTTTCTGGTTAACAACTGGAATGAACGGATGGCTGCCGCCTGGGAGTCGGTCAATTCCAGCTCGCGAACCGATGTGCCATTTTCCAATTGGGACAGGATCGGTTCCAACGCATCCAATTCGGCGATGTCCTGGTCACGATCAGGCCGTGGTTTCCTGACCAGTTCTCGCAGTTTCTCTACCCGCCCGTTAACGATATCCAGGTCCGCGATCAGCAGATCTTCCTCGAAGCTTTGCAGATCGTGGCGGGCATTGGCACCGGAGAAGGCGGCGACCACGACAATCAAACAGCCGGCTTCGCGTAGTAAGGCAAGTTTGGCCGCCGAGCCTTCATGGTCCCGGCTCAATCCCGGGGTATCGATCAGGTTGATCGAAGCCACCGTCGTTTTCTTGGGCCGATAGATCTCGCATAGCGGGTCGATCCGCGGGTCCGACACCTCCGCCGTGGCCGTCTGCCCGCTGTGCGTCAAGGACGGGTCAGGTTCCACTCCCGTCAACCAGTGAAACAGCGAGCTCTTGCCCGAGCCCTGATATCCGACAAGTCCGATCTTCATAAGTCTATCTGTGTCTTTTCTTTAACTGGTGTTCCATGTCTCGCATCTGGTTTTCTAATCCGGCGATGACCTCTCTGTCCAGTGGCGTGTTCGCGAATCGTGCCTGGTAGAAGGCGTCGGTAACCTGTGGTAGCAGGTCAGCGATGCCGGATTTCAACGCTTCATCGTCAACTTTCTGCAAGATGACCGAGCCTGCCTGCCGGGCGAATTCCCGTTGGGTCTGACTGGGCTGGCGTTCCAGTCCCCAGTATTTCTTTAACAGCATCTCGCATTGTCGATAAAACGGAATGGTGGGAGCCCCTTCCGGCTGCCCGGAAATACGCCGACCCAGATCTCGGGAAAACACGCCCACGAACTTACCTGTCCAGCGACGGACGGGATTGGCTTGAGGAATAGAACGGCGGGCCGTGGGGGCAAGCGACTGAGTTCGCAGCGAATAATAGCCGATCAATAGCAACACCCCCGCCAGTAACGAGATCTGAAACAGCCGACTGGATTGCGCGAAACGGAAGATGGAATCCAGGACTTGACGTGTCCGGGAATCCGCCAGCGACGCTTTCTCCAGTGGGCCACCACCGTGGTAACGTTGCTTGTTGTGGTCTGGACTGATCACGTAGTCCTGCCAGATCGACCGGGCCAGATCGATCGCCTCGTTGGACGATTCCATTTGTACCGGCGGGGTCGGGTCCAGGGTCAGCCACGCCCCACCCGGACCCGCGATACCCCGTTCCATCATCTCTTCCGAACATGCCTCGGGCGGCAGATACGCTTCGACCCAGGCGTGGGCCTGACGGCCATGGACAATATAGCATTCGGCCAACTGGTTGAAGTCGCTGCCGTGGAATCCGACAACGTACCTGGCGGGAATATCCAGGGATCGCAGCATCAGCGTAAGTGCCGAGGCATACATTGCGCAATGACCCGTTCGGTGGTTGCGCACGAAATCTTCGACTGGATCAAGCGTCCGGTCTCGGTCCACCTCCCGGTAATCCACTGTATAGTCATAGCCATTACGGCTGGAAAAATGCTCGACCAATCGCTGACATAGCTCCGATCTTGTCGCGGTTGGATTCTGCTGCCTGGCCAGCCGGGCGACTCGGGTCAACTCGGGATACCGCGACGGATCCATCTCGGTCAGCATTCGATGCTCCGGCGAGTCGACTTGCATTGGATAGCTTGTTGATTTTTCCTTGAAATACGATCGATAGGGCCACCCGGGCAAGGGGCGATTGACGCGGTCGATGACGGTCGTCAACTGGTAGTGAAACGACGTCAGGCCATTCGTAAATTTCGAACGGCGTCGAGTCAACGCGGAAAGATCGCGACAAAATTCCGGCACAAATTCCGCGCCCTGTTTGCGGTAGGCCGGCATCATGGCAAACAGCAGGGGATCGGTAACCGGCTCCATGATGATCTCCAGTCCAACCGGTCGTACGTTGTTTGACGAAACCAGCGAAAGCGGAAAGCCGGATTGCCGATGGTAACTGGAAAAATCAAACACATGATCGTAGGGTGCTTCCCAGCTGGTTTTCCCGTTGTCCAGGATCAGTTTGCTCATCGCCATGCCGCGGAAATACGGATACGAATTGAGAACGACTTTTTCTCCCGTTTGCAGATCGAAAAATCGGGCGCGAAACTGTAACGCGTTGGATCGGGGAACAATTCCCTGTTCATCCAGATTGGCCTGCCAGGATTTACCGGTCCCCATGAATCGCTGGGCTGTGGGGTTACCTGAATCCTGTCGCGTATGTGGCAGCGAATGAAACAGCAGAAAGGCGAATAACAACGACCCTCCCACCCAGGGCAACAGCAGCCAACGGCTGGTTGTCGATGGAGTTCCCGCAGGCAGTGTTGAGACGATGATGGCGGGTATAGAGGCCGCGGTTGCTACCCTGGAAATCGCTCGTTGACGCTGCCCCAGCGGCTCGCGGCTCCTGTGGTTGGCCTGATGGATGCGCGTCCAAAGCTGGAAATCGTTCTGCAGCATGAACGCGACGGTGACCACGGCGAAATAGATGATAAACAGCCAGCCATCTTCGAAATTCAAATTGAAAATCGCCGCCACCACCACTTGCAACAAGCTCAACACCATGATCTGCCAACAGAGGCGAGGTGTTTTTTTCTGAAACAGCAGCACGGCCAGCAGGTAGGCCAGCAGATTGGCAACCGACACCAGCTTGGTCACGCTACCGCCGCCAATAAAGTCCTTCATGGTGTAGAACAGAACCAGCAGACAGACCAGGTTAGCCATCCAGCCTGATAGTTCCGCCAGCTTCATTCGATCCACGACCAGAAAGGCCGCGACCGCGCCAAAGATCGAAATCCAGATGATCTCAGGATTATTCAGGCTGCGGCCCAACAAAAGACTACTGTTGCAGGCCAACAACATCATCACGACTTGAATCGAGAGGATACGAGGATACATTTCAGACCGCACCCATTTTTTCCAGCAGTCGATTTTCCGGGTACCGATCGCGAAGGACACGTGGCCCCGTGAACAGACTTTCAAACCAGCGGTCGCCACAATGAGCCCACCGCACCGACGACATCCGGGCGGGTTCGGTATCCCATCGGGCAGCCGGTGGACGTGGACTGAAAACGCAACAGGGGGTCGAGTTGGGCATCAGATCGGCAATGTGGGCGATGACGGTGCCAACATCTGGATTCGCTGACGTTTGGGCGAGGGCAAGCTCTCGCATCATCGTTACCACAAAATCCGACTGCCTGAACGACGCACCGACGACGTTTACCTGACCGGCAATTCCGATCACCATGCGTCCCGACAACGTCAGCCCGGGCTGGGACAGCAGCGTGGCCGCAAAGCTCAGGATCGACTCGCAGATTTCCCTCGCATCGTCGTAGGATGTTTCGGCATGCGTCCTTTGCGGGTCCGCAAACAGATCCAGTACGATAGCGATATCCTGCGAAACGGGCCGGTCAAACTGCTTGACCATGGGCTGGCCCTGTTTGGCCGTCGAACGCCAGTGGATCGACCTCATGTTATCGCCCGATCGCCATTTCCTGATCCCGAAGAATTCATCCTCATCCGGCCCGCGGACACTCGATCGCCACTCGGACTGACCGGCTTTACCGGTCACCCGCTGTTTCCAGTCAGCCGCCAGGACCCCGATGGCCGGAGCCACAACCAGTTCGGACACCTGTTCCGTACGGAACCCGCACTGGATCAGGGGCAAGGGGAAGCGATTGGAAACCACGGCCGGTCCAGCCCGGTACAAGCCTCGCTCGGAAAACAGAACGCGATACGATGAATATCGGGTCTGCCCGCTCTTGATCTGGTCGAATACCACCAACCCGCGGTCGTCGCGACGTGTTGTCCGTCGTCCTTTGTCGTTGCGGACTGGCAGGATCGGGTCGGTAACGGTCAAGCCGTAGGAAGCAAATCGACTGTGGTTGGTGGCTCGCCATTGCAAATGGATCGGTTGGCCGGCGTGAATCCAATTCGGCGTCAACCGGGCAACGGTCAGATAGCGGACGGCATGTCGGTTGATTCGCCAGGACAACAGCAGCGAGGCAAACATCATGCCCGAAACCACGACCAGCAGATTGACATTACGGAGCACGGCGCAGACCGCTACAAACGCCAGAATCACAATAAACACCAGGCCTTCCAGTGTCAGTGAATTCCGGATTCGTCGATAACTGAGCCGCTCGGGCATCTGCGAGACCTTATTCGATCAGCCCGGCAGGGGGACTGCCTGGACAATTTCGAGGATGTTCGCTTCCAGTTCATCGCGATCAGGCGGGCCGGCAGCGGCGACCGGCTTCACCCGGTGGGCCAGTACCCGCGTTGCCAGGTCCTTGGCGTCGTCCGGGATCACATACGTTCGACCGGCCACGAATGCGCTGGCCTGTGCCGCACGATACCACAACAGCGCTCCTCGAGTACTGGCCCCGACGCTCAGCGCCGGAGACTGACGACTTGCCTGAACGACGTCCATGATGTAATTCGACAAAGACGGGTGAACTTCAATCCGACGCACGATCTCTTTCATTCGCCGCAGAGTCGCTGAATCGCAGACGGGCTGAAGTTCATCCACCGGTTCTCCGGACCGATGCTCTGTCAAAATCTGCTGTTCGAATTCACGATCCGGATAGCCCATGGAGATGCGAAACAGGAACCGGTCCATCTGGCTCTCGGGCAACAGATAGGTGCCTTCAAATTCAAATGGATTTTGGGTGGCAATCACCATGAAGGGATCCGGCAGTGCGTGGGTTGTTCCGTCTACGCTGACCTGGTTGTCGCTCATCGCTTCCAGTAACGCGCTTTGGGTTCTGGGCGGCGCCCGATTAATTTCGTCCGCCAGTACCAGATTGCTGAAGATGGGTCCCGCGTTGAACTCAAACTGGTTTTCACTGGAATTGAATATGCTGCTGCCTACGATATCGCTGGGCAGCAGATCCGGGGTGAATTGAATCCGTCGAAACGATCCGTCGACCGATCGCGCCAGCGCTTTGCCCATCAAGGTTTTACCGACGCCAGGCACGTCTTCCAGCAGAATATGTTCACCGGACAGTAGCGCAATCAGGCAGATCCGCGCCACGTCCCGCTTGCCCAGGACGACGCGATCGATGTTGTTCAGCAGAGATTCAATTTCTCTCTGCAGCATGAGTATCGTATCGGCGTCGATCCGGGGATCCGAGTCCTTCGTTTCGGCAGCAAGTTTTGCAGCTTGAGTGTCCAACAATGAACCTCCTGAACTTGATGATATCCGCCAGTAGCGGCCGTCACGTTGGGCACCGTACGTAACGTCGTGAATTCACCGGTAAACGGATGAAATGACGCGGCACACATCCGCACCGCTGTTGGTGAGTCTGGCTGGTTGGCATTATACGGGGAAACGATGCGGGTGTCTGGACGTCACCTGCAGAAGCGGCGGACGAAGTGCTTTCATGCCGCGCGGCCGAGGATTGGGAATCAGCTGGGCGGGTTCACCGGTTCCGCGTAGGCTTCGCCGGTCCGCCATTGAAAGAAGATTCCGCCAAAGGAAGTCAGCTCCAGCAACATCAATACGACCGCCAGCGAAATTGACAATGCGGATGCAATCAACATGGCATCGTAGACGGTCAGGGTTTTCAGAAAAGCAAATCGTGAGTTGCCGGTGGCAACGGAAGTGTCGCCTGAAGTTCGAACGTCGTCCGCTTCCGGAGTTCCTTCGACAGAGGATGCAACCGTTCCTGCCGTGATGTCCGGTTCGTCAAATGGGGATTGGGACATGGTCTTCCGACGTAACTCAGCTGTATTTTCCGGTTTCGATGAACAAGATGATCAGTGCGGCTACCAGGCACGCGAAAGACAGGATCAGCATGATGGTGAAAATACTGAAACCCTGTTTGCGGTACCGCTGAGCAGGCGCTGGTGGCGGCGCAGTTTCCTGGTCCGTTTCGTAGGATGATTCGCCGGTAACCGGAAATTCCGCGGAATCGAATTCGAAATCAGAACTTGGTTGTGACATAATCACCTTCGGCAACCGGCGCCTGTAGAAATTCAGGAATCAACTTGGCTGCGGACATGTTGTCCTTGGCCGTCGTTACTTCAGCCTTGCCGATGAAACGATCGCCGCGATAGATATCGAATACGTGTCCTGGCCGCACGCCATCATCACCGCCTACACTGATCGCGATCGCTTTGTTGTCTCGGGTACGCAATACGATACCTTCGACCTCGGGAGGAATATGGTCGGTCAAAGCCGTGTCCGACAGCCCGTAGCGATTCATTACTTTTTCCTTCAGCGCCAGTTGCTCGCTCAAATCCATCCTTAGCATCTCCAGTTGGGTCAGATCCCCCTGCAATTTGTACACCTGATTGGTCAGATTCACGACGCTTTGCCGTTGCGTGGCGATATCGTCGATCAAGAGTTTGTTCTTTTCCTGCAGGGTGGCGACTTCGCTATCCTTTTCAGCCAATCGTCTCTCGGCCTGGTTTAACGCATCGAGCGCTCGCTGACCAATCACGATTTCCTCGCGCAACTTCGCTTCCTTTTCCTCAACGGCCTTTTGAGCCGTGTTCAACTGGGATTCCAGCTGGGCGAGTTGCAATCGTCTGGCCACGCGTTCGGAGTTAAGCTGCTTCTTGATTTCTTCCGATTTGCCCTTGTACGTCGTGAGGATGGCCTTGGCTTCGGTCAACTTCGCCCGATTGTCGTTGGCAATCTTCTTCCAGTTCTGGTGGGTTGCTCCAACCATCACCGCCAATACGAGAAAGGCGATACTGAGGAACAGTATCAGAAAAGTTAAAATCTTACCCGTTAGATTCATCGGTCGTCCCTTTCAGGCGATACCTCGCAGGTCCCGCATAAAGCATGGGATTGATTTGGGCGGCAGCAACTACAACGAGAACCCAACCGCAGTCTGCGGGCATTCCCGGCCAACGGCGATTCGCTCGCTCCAACACTCGAAAATACAGTCAATTCTAGGCCTCAAGTATAGTTGGGCAAGAAATTAAATGTCAACGAAACGCGCCTGAATCCGGAAAGCGATCGCTGGGCTGGTCGAATCCGGTAATATTCACTTTTCGACGGATTGTGCGATGCGGACAGCACCGACTGTTTGGGCACGAATAAAACGCATAACCCGAATGACTGGTGTCGATAAAATGCCAAAGGCCACCCGAGACTGGACGAGGCCGCGGCCGCTGGTTTCACGCCCATCCCCGGCTACTGCCCTTCATCGGTTTCGGTGTCATAAGGAGAAGGAAACCGCTCGGAAATCGTTCGCGTTCGACGGGCCATTTCAAGCATCTTCTGGAGCCGCCGTGGCTCGGATTCCGATAGATTTTCCGCTTCGGCGATGTCATCGGCCAGGTTGAACAGTTGGTTTTGAATCCGGCCGTCTTTTCTGTGGCGTCGGTACAGTTTCCAGTCGCCGCACCGAATCGCCTGCTGGTTCTTCAGCTCCCAATACAGGCAGGGATGAAGCTTCTGATCCTGCGCCCGTGACAGGAGCGTGGGCGCGAACGAAATCCCGTCGACAACCTCCGGCGGATCCGCCTGGATAATTTCACAGATGGTGGGCAATACGTCCTGAAATGCGGACACCAGATCGGTTGTCGAGGAGGAGGCAATTTTTCCCGGCCAGGTTGCGATCATCGGAACCCGAATGCCACCTTCGAACAGGCTCCCTTTCAGGCCTCGCAATGGACCGGCCGAACGAAAATACCGGGCGTCGACTCCGCCATTGAAAGTGGGGCCATTATCGCTGGCGAACATGATCAGGGTGTTGTCTTCCAGCCCCAACGCCCGGACCAGTTGTACCAGTTTCCCGACGTCTTGATCCATCCGCGAGATCATTGCCGCATAACCAGCTCGAGGCTCCGGATGTGGCAAATAGCCTTGGCCCCCGAGGTAGGGTTGCTGGTCGAATTTTCCGGCATACGGCTGCAGCGAATCTGCGGGCACCTGGATAGCGGCGTGGGGAACGGTGGTCGCGAAATAAAGAAAAAACGGTTGTTGTCTGCTTTCCCGGACAAACTGCAACGCCTGATCGATCATGCGATCCGGGGCATACACCTGGCCGTGGTATCTCTGCCAGCCAGCTTCATCTTCGGGGGCGGTCTTGATTCGTTGATGGGCTCGAAAATACTCATTGCCCAGAATGTCGACATCGTGGTTATGCCACAGGTGAGTCGGGTAGTAATTGTGGGCCACCCTTTGGCACAGGTACCCATAAAACAGATCGAAACCCTGCCGGTTGGGATGGCCTTCCGAGCCGGGACCGCCCAATCCCCATTTACCGATTGCGGCCGTGCGATAGCCCTGCCCTTTCAGGACTTCGGCGATCGTAACTTCATTGTCAGCCAGGGCCGATTGGCCTTCCGGGGCATCGGGACCCCAACCGCCGTTTTCGGTGTTATTCCGGATATCAGCATGGCCCGTATGTTTGCCGGTCAGCAGTACGCAGCGGGAACTGGCGCATACGGGGCTGCCGCTGTAATGCTGCGTGAATTTCATGCCTCGTGAAGCCAGGGCATTGATGTTGGGAGTCTGGATTTTCTCCTGCCCGTAACAGCCCAGTTCGCCGTAGCCCAGATCGTCGGCCAGAATATAAATGATATTCGGCAGTCGTTCCCTCGACCGTCGTTCCGGTTGATGGGCCCAATTCTGTGACACCGGGCTGCCCGCGAGGCATGCCATCAGGATGAATAGGATCAGCGGGCGCCGCCGCAAACCGGGGTGTGGGATACGCATCGGGCAACTCGGGTCGTTTATGCGGGGATCGGAAAGCGCTGATCGATTTTATCAGAACCGTTGCGGAACGTCAGCCATTTCCCGCTACTCGGTCGCCGTTAATGGTTCAGAGTCCGTCTCGAATGATGAGGGTGACCACGATCGCCAGGTAGAATATCAGCAGGAGGGTAGTCACCGCGGTTCGATAGCGGTGGGGAATATGAATCCGCAACCCGATTAGCAGTAACAACGCCAACATGCCTACCGAAAGCGCATAGACTGACAGGGGCATCCATTGGACCGGTGCCAACAGTACCGCGATACCGGTGACCAGCAATAACAATTCAGACAACGACCATCGCGACCGATGTCTTTCGCGAAACCGTCTTTGGATATGGTCACGGTCCTGTTCCGACAGCGGCAGCGGGACCTGTTTCGATCCCCCTCGCAGGACCTCTGCTGGCGATTGAGCATCAATTTCGCAGAGCTGAAATTCATCCGATTTGTTCACTTCCATGGGATGCTCGTTCACGGGATGACACGACAGTACGGTCGATGCAGAGGCAGAATGGAAGCCGAGTTCAAGTCATGAACAACCTATCAGAACATCCTCCCTGACCGCAGCCTGTTTAATGCCCAGACACAAAAAAACACCGACTGAAAATCTCAGCCGGTGTCATCACAAGGAGACACACTTCTTGCGTCGCAGGGGAATAATAGGCGCGATTTGGCTTGCCGGCCAGTTCTGTCCACTCAAGTGTAGCGGTAGCTTGTGTTTAGGTATTCTCGACAGCTGGGCTGTCGATGTGCACATCAACTCCGTCCAGAAAACTGGACAGCGATTGGCTGCGATAGGGCTGCTGCAACTTGCGGACGGCCTTGGATTCAATCTGACGCACCCGTTCCCGCGTGACGGAAAAAATCTTGCCCACCTCTTCCAGGGTATAGGAATAACCGTCGGCCAATCCGTAACGCAGTTTCAGAATCTCGCGCTCGCGATAGTTCAGGTGCTCCATCGCCTCCTGAATTCGGCATTTGAGGGCCTGTTGGTTGGTTTCGTACAGAGGATCGTCGTCGCGGTAGTCTTCCACGAATTCGCCAAAATAGCTGTCATCGTGATCTCCTACGGACTGATCGAGCGACAGTGGTTGGCGGGCCATTTTCATGATGATCCGAGTGTCGTCGATGGACAGCTCGGCGCGTTCCGCTGTTTCTTCGGGAGAAGGCTCGCGACCCAGTTCCTGTAACAGATCCCGCATCACGTTTCGAACTTTGCTCATCGTGTCGATCATGTGTACCGGAACGCGGATCGTGCGGCTCTGGTCAGCAATGGCCCGGGTGATGGCCTGGCGAATCCACCAGGTCGCATAGGTTGAAAACTTGTATCCCCGACGATGTTCGAATTTGTCGACAGCTGCGCATCAATCCGGTGTTGCCTTCCTGAATCAGGTCCAGAAAGCTGAGTCCGCGGTTGCGATACTTTTTGGCAATGGAAACGACCAGTCTCAGGTTGCCAGCCGACAGGACCCGCTTGGCCGCGTCCTGACGTTGTTGCAACTGATCCGTTTTGATGACCCGGCGTTTCAATGTGGCCGGGGTTTCGAATGTCTGCATCATCAGGTGATTCAGTTCCGCCTTCAACTCCGGCAGATGGTGAGGGCAATCCTCATGTTGTCCCGCCTCTTCGATCATCACGCACAGCTGTTGCATACGATCGTTGATTTCCGACATTTGCGCGTATAGCGGCTGCAGACGACCGTACCGCAGATTCAATTCCTCGACCAGGCGAACGCACTTGTTACGACGGCGAATCAGATTCCGCCAGGTTGATCGTCGTTCCGCCATCGGCCGGCGGCCATCGACCACGACTTTGAAATCAACCCGGTTCTGTTCCATCAGGTGTCGTAGCGTTTTCAGGTTGGGCACCAGACGCTGCATGATTCGTTTCTTTTCGGCTTTGTTGGTGACGGAGACTTCAATCGTGCGGTCCAGACGCAACTCGCCATTCAGGACTTTCTGCAGTGACTCGTAGGCGCCCCGCAGCATGAAGTCGGTGGCCAGCATGGTGTTGCGAAAGCGTAGACGGGCGGCATTCGATTCTCTTGGCGGCACTGATTTCCTCGTCCCGTGACAACAACGGAATCTGGCCCATCTGCATCAAGTACATCCGAATCGGATCATCGATGCTGTCTACCGATCGGGTCCGTTCGGCCGTTTCGTTTTCAGCGGTGTCGTTGATATCGAGGAAGGAATCGTCGTGTTGCAGCTTGCCCATCAAATCCTCTTTTGACAAAAACGGGGTGTGTGAGGCGGATCGGGTTTGCTCTAATCGCAGATAGAATGCCATTGCTCGGCGCCTCGTGTGATCGGCAACGCAAGTCTTTTTGTGGTAAGCGCTTGCGTAATCTGTCGTGGGGTGGCGGTGGATAGAATGGTGTGTGAATTCAACAAACTATCTGGTGAAAACCACAGTTGATGCGAAAATTCACCCGGCGGAACTTCACCAGCGGTAGAGAGGCGGGTGGTGAAATTGGTCAACACGAAACCAGTTAATTCAGAATACGCCCCGGGCTTGAAGAAATAAATGGCTGACGATTACTACCGACTTCTGCAAGTCTCGGAGAATGCCTCTCAGGAGGACATTCAAAAGGCCTATCGCAAACTGGCGCGGAAGTACCACCCCGACCTGCACGCCGAGAAATCCGATCGCGAGAAAGATCAGGCCAAGCAGAAGTTTCAGAAAATCCAGCGGGCCTACGACGTCCTCAACGACCCGGAAAAACGCGAGATGTACGATCGGTTTGGCGACAATTTCGAATCGATGGGTGGCGCTGCCGGAGGCAATCCGTTTTCCGGAGGTGCTCCCTTCGGCAATATGGATATCGACTTCAGTCAGGTGTTTGGCGGGCCGCAAGGACCCGACCCCCAATCGACCGGCAGACGGGGGCACCCTTTTGAGAATATTTTTCGACAGTTTGGTGGCAAGCGCGGCGGTCCAACTCCTCCGCCGAAAGAAGGACCGGATCTGGAACAGGAAATCATGATCTCGTTCAACACCGCCGTGCTGGGTGGCGATCATCAGCTGCAGTTGACGCGACGCGACGGCATAGTGGACCGGATTAATGTCAAGATACCAGCGGGCATTGAGGACCGAAAGAAAATCCGTTTGCGCGGTCAGGGGCAGCCGTCGGCCAGCGGGGGGCCGCGAGGGGATTTGCTGATCACGGTCCGCGTGGCACCCCATCCGGTCTACGTACGAAAAGGAACCCATCTGCATGTCGCCGTGCCGATTACTCTGAAAGAGGCGACCAACGGCGCGAAGATCGACCTGCCGACACCACGAGGTACGGTCACGTTGACCGTTCCGCCCGCATCAACGACGGGGAAGACGCTGCGGCTGAAAGGGTTGGGCGTCCCATCCGGCAAGGAGTCGGGAGACCTGTTGGTGCGACTGGAAGTCATGACGCCCCAGCACATCACACCGGCCGATCAGGAGGCCGTCAATCGGCTCAGTGACGCCTGGGACGATCCCGATATTCGAGACCGGATCAAATGGTAACGGTTACTGCAGCGGACGGGCTGAATTTTGTCTGATCAAGATCAATGCTTCCCCAAGCAATATCGTTTGCGACGCCAAGCCGAATTTGATCGCGTTCACGGCAGTGAATATTTTGCGGCGGACGCTACACTGGTGGTCAAGAGCGTTGCCAATGATCTCGGCAGGACGCGACTGGGGCTTTCGGTCAGCCGTCGGGTGGGCAATGCCGTTGAGCGGAATCGATGGAAACGCCGCCTGCGGGAAGCGTTTCGGAAACAGAAGCACGAAATGCCCGTTGGCCTGGATCTGGTCGTTCGGCCGCGGAAAGGGGCGGTCTGCAATTATCAACAGATCTGCCATTCGTTGGTGCAATTGTCCCGAAAGCTGGACCGGCGAATCCACCGGTCTTCGAAATAGTCGGAGAATCGCTTTGATTGGGGATCTCGTTCGATCGATTGGTCGACTGCCAGCCAGGGTCCTGGTTGTGCTGGTCCGTGGCTGGCAAATTGCGATCAGCCCGCTATATGGAAACGTCTGTCGATTCGAACCGTCGTGCAGCACGTACTTCATCCAGGCTGTGCAAAAGTACGGTGCCGTTTGGGGATCGTTGAAAGGCCTGTGGCGGATCTGTCGCTGTAACCCGTTCAACCGGGGCGGCATCGATCCGCCATGAACGCAGGCTGACCGTTGCCAATGCGTCGGAAGTGGTTTCGGATCAGAGCTACGCTTGAATCGACCATTGGTTCTGCGTGCGCCGCCACTTGATACCGATGAGACTTCTGCGTTGAGGCATGGGGAAACCATTGCCTCGTCTGCATGAAACGCGGGTAGATCGGGGCTTACGAGAACATTTCGGAAACGGCCGGTTGTTGACTTTGCCCATGGCGTTTCGTGGCAATGATTTCACGATCAACAGGCGGAAGCAGCCCTTTTCCAGAACTGCCAGAAGACCATTCCAAAACCAGCCGTCTGTAAGACTGTTGGCTGTAATGGCAGACGCCCAGTATTCGTGAAAAATGCCAGGACCACGTACCCGGTTCCCGCTGGCGGGCCAGGATATCTGGCTGTTCCGATTTCAGAGGGCCCCGGACGCCTGGTAGCGGTGGCCATGGAAAAGATGCCGAGGCAGAAACAGCGGAATGGAAACGTCTGCCTGCCACCGCAGGCCTGAGCCAGACTTCCGATCTGCGCAACGATCATATCGTGCGTGAAGAGCACGCCTTTGGTTTTGCTGGTCGTCACGCTGGTGGACAGAACCATGGCGCGGCGTGTACTGGCGACTTCGGCAGTCCGGTCGGACCGGATATGGCTTCCGTTTTCTGGTCTCGGTATCAATGGATTGTGCAGACCATCTTAACTTGCCACAATCGACGTTCATTACCGGGGGCAACGTCAGCACATGGAACGGCTTTTCCGTGGGTTTCGCACGAATCATTTCCGTGTCCTTTCTCGAAAATCAAGAATGGACGAATGACATGGTGGGCAGGCGATCCACTTGACTCCGGCCAACGAGCGGCACCAGAACGAATCAACAATGTAAATGGGTGAAATAGTTTGAACACGGTAGCGATTGTCTCGTTCATTTTTTTTACCGCGCTGGTCGGCCTGCTGACGTGGATGATTACGCGCAAGGATGACCACCAGAGCACCGACGGATATTTTCTGGCCGGTCGCTCGCTGACCTTTCCGCTGATCGCCGGATCGCTGCTACTGACCAATCTTTCCACGGAACAACTGGTGGGACTCAACGGCGCCGCTTTCAACGATGGTTTGTGCGTGATGGTCTGGGAAGTGGTCGCCGTGATCGCGCTTGTTTTATGGCCTGGTTCTTTTTGCCACGGTTTCTCAAGAGCGGCGTGGCGACCGTACCCGAATATCTGGAGATTCGTTTTGACCGACAGACACGGTTGATCACCAACATGATTTTCCTGCTGGCCTACGTCGGGATCCTGTTGCCCATTATTCTGTACACCGGCGCCCGCGGCATGATCGGCATCATGGACGTGGCGTCGGCGGTGGGCGGCTTGCCGGGCCAATTGGTCTGGACCGCGAGACCTGCGCACTGTGGCTGATCGTCTGGATGGTGGGCGTGATCGGATCGGTTTACGCTCTGTTTGGTGGACTACGGACGGTGGCCGTTTCGGACACGCTCAACGGCATCGGATTGCTGGTTGGGCGGGTTTCTGATCACCGGGTTTGCGTTTCCCAGCTTGGCGGCGAGGGCGGGTTTCTGGCCGGTGCAGAGCATCTGATCCAGGATCAACGGGAGCGATTCAATTCAGTCGGTGATCGCGGAATCATCGGTTCCTTTCGGCATGATCTTTTCCGGTATCTTCCTGTTGAACCTGTTCTACTGGACGACCAACCAGCAGATCATCCAGCGGACCTTTGGAGCCCGCAGCCTGGCCGAAGGCCAGAAAGGCGTACTGCTGACCGGTGCGCTCAAGCTGCTGGGCCCGCTGTACCTGGTGATTCCCGGCATGATCGCCTGGTCGCTGTTTGCCGATCCGGAACTGAAGGCGGACAACGCCTATGGGATGTTGGTGAACCGGGTGTTGCCCAAACCACTGGCCGGCTTTTTTGCCGCGGCCATGATTGGTGCCATCCTCTCCAGTTTCAACTCGGCGCTCAACAGCTCCTGTACCCTGTTTAGTCTGGGCTTATACAAGGGGCTGTTGAATCCGAACGCGGACGAGAAAAGGGTCGTCCGCAGTCGGCAAGATTTTTGGCTGGACCGTGGCGATTGCCGCCATGTGCATCGCCCCGCTGCTGGCCAACACCAAAAGCATTTTCGATTATCTGCAGAAGATGAACGGGATGTACTTCATCCCGATCTTTGCCGTGGTTCTGGTGGGCATGTTGACCCGTCGCGTGCCCGCGGTGGCCGCCCGACTTGCGCTGTTGATCGGTTTTGCTGCCATCGCCATCGGTTACTTCATTCCACCTTTCAATCTGATCGTCGATTCGATGCATGAGTATGTTTTTCTGGGTACGGTATTCAGCTGGCTGGTCATGTTGATGCTGGTGATGGGTGAATTGCGACCGCGGGAAACCGAATTTCAGCAGGTGGATGTGGGCGCGGTGGACATGACGCCCTGGAAACATGCTCGCCTGGCCGGTCTGCTGCTGATTGCGATCGTGTTTACGATCTATCTGACACTTGCCGATTTCTCCATACTGAAGCTGTTAACTTCCAGCCAGTAGAGCCGGAGCCGGTTAATCGCTGCCAATGGCAACACATGACCCCTTCTGTGTCTCGATACCAAAGGCCGGCCTGACAAGTCGTTTTCGCTCTTTTGCGAAGTACGCCGGACTCCGATCCGACGGTCGGCGTCGTCAGATCGGCAGGTAAAAATCGGCAAACTTGCGGCCGGTCGTGCTGAACGGTAAACCGATCACTTCCGGCGCGGTTTTCCAACAGAAATTACCTGGTTTGACCAGGCGTCCACGCACGGATGTCGCCTGAAAACACTCCAGTTGAATGCGGTACCGGGTGACGGCATGTTTGATGGTTCGGTTCAGCGGTTCGACGACGACGGACAGTCCGGTGTTCTTCTGAATCGCCAATTCCAGCGATGCCCCGCTTGATCGGGATGGCAGATCGAAGCGGGGAAAATCCCAAAGTCCGGCCCACCGTTCGCCATCAGCACACTTTCGTACCAGGAAACGATTGCGTCTGGAAACCAGGACGATCGCCTCCCGTAATTCCGTGTATTCCGGCTTGTTGCCGCGAACGGGAAGACGGCATTGCAATTGTTGGCGCGAGGCTTCGCAGTAGGCGGAGAGGCAGCAGGCCTGGCAGTCGGGATTTCGGGCCGTACAGACTTCACGGCCAAAATCCATCAATGCCTGATTGAAATCGCCGACCCGTTTTTTGGGCAGCAGGCGTTCAGATAGCTGCCACAGTTTTTTCTGGCTGGACGCGAGTTGCGTGTCTTCCTTCAGGGCCATCAACCGGGCAAACAGACGAATGGTATTGCCTTCCAGAATCGGTAGCCGCTGATCGTCCGCGATGGACAGGATCGCTGAGGCCGTGTAGCGACCAATTCCGGGGAGCGCGCAAACCTCGTCGAAATTTTCCGGGAACGCGCCTCCATGCTGTTCCACAATCTGCTGGGCCGCGGCGTGCAACTGCCGGGCGCGGCGATAATAGCCCAGCCCTTCCCAGCATCTCAGTACCTCTTCCGTCGGTGATGCTGCCAGGCGGGATACGTCGGGAAACCGCTCGATAAACCGTGGATAGTACTCGACCACGGTGGCGATCTGAGTCTGTTGAAGCATGATTTCGCTGACCCAGATGCGGTACCGCGAGCGATGGAGCAGCCATGGCAGGTCGCGATCCCGCGAATCGAACCAGGCCAACAACCGGTTAGCCACCGCGCGGCGGTGTCGGATTACGGCGCACTTGCCAACGTCTGGGAAATGGACAACGGCCGAATCAGGTCGCGACAAAATTCACCAGTCGATCGGGGACAGCAATTTTCTTGCGTATTTCCTTGTCCTTCAACAGTTCGGCCACGCGGCTATCCGCCAGGGCCGCAGCGATCAATTCCGGCTGCGGCAGCCCGCGGGCGACTTGAATTCTGGCGCGAACTCGACCGTTGATCTGGATGGGAACTTCGATCGTTGGATCGATCGTCAGGGATTCGTCGTACGCGGGCCAGGGGCCGTAGGCCAGCGACTCGCGGTTACCCAGTAATCGCCACAGCTCTTCCGCCAGATGGGGCGCGAAGGGGGACAGGACGATCAGGAAGGGCTCCATGACGGCTTTGGGTCGGACCTTCTGTTTGGTGAAAAAGTTGACGAATTCCATCATCCGGGCGATAGCCGTATTGAAGCTCAGGTTTTCGATATCGAACTGGACGGCCTTGATGGTCTTGTGCAACACCCGCAACTGTTCTTCGGTGGGTGGTTCTTCCGAAATGGCGGCATGCCATTGCATCTCGTCGGCCCGTTCGTCGGCAATCATCCTCCAGACGCGATCCAGGAAATTCCTGACGCCGTTGACCCCCGCCATGCTCCAGGGCTTGGCCTGTTCCAGAGGGCCCATGAACATCTCGTATAGTCTGAGGGCATCGGCCCCGTAATCGGCGACGATTTCGTCCGGATTGATCACGTTGCCGCGACTCTTGGACATCTTGAATGCGCGGCTGTCGATGGCAATGCTGGGATCGGATCTCAGTACGAATTGCTCACCCAGCTTTTCCACCTGGTCGGCTTCCAGTCGAACCAATCGCAGCTTTTTCCCCGAGACTCGACAGACGGGCTTGTTCTCCTGATCGATTTCGATCTGGTCGCAACTGATCCATTGTTCGTCTGCATCCCGATAGCCGGTGAACTCCATTTCGCCCAGGATCATTCCCTGGTTCACCAGTCGGTTGAATGGCTCCGGTGTGGACAGGTAGCCGCGGTCGAACAGCACCTTGTGCCAGAATCGGGCATACAACAGATGCAGGACCGCATGTTCCGCCCCACCAATGTACAAATCGACCGGCATCCATTGCTTTTCCAGTTCCGGATCGACGAACCGGTTCGCATTTCGGGGATCGATAAATCGCAGGTAATACCAGCAGGAGCCGGCCCATTGTGGCATCGTATTGGTTTCACGTTTGTAGCGTTTGCCGTCGACCACGGGATACAGCCACGCATCATCGGCCTTCTCCAGAGGTGGTTCCGGACGGCCATGCGGCTTGAAGTCCTCCAACGGAGGCAAGTCAACGGGCAGGTCCTGCGGGTCCACGGCTCGGACCAAACCGGTCGGATGTCCCTCTTCGTCCAGTTCGTGCAGGATCGGAAAGGGCTCACCCCAGAACCGCTGACGACTAAACAGCCAGTCGCGCAACTTGTAATTTACGGCCTGGCGGCCGACGCCGGCGGCAGACAGGTCTTCAATCACCCGTCGCTTGAATTCCTTTGTGGCCAGGCCATCGTAGTGACGGGAATTGATGGCCGTTCCTGTACCTGCAAAACAGGCCTTGCCAGAGAGCACGGCCTGCGGATCGACCTTGACATCCTGGGCAGGAACCACGACCGGAATGATGTCCAGTTCGAAGGTCGTCGCAAACTCAAAATCCCGACTGTCGTGCGCCGGCACGGCCATGATCGCGCCGGTTCCATAACTGGCCAGAACGTAGTCGGCAATCCAGATCGGAATCGGCTGGTCGTTGGCCGGATTGATGGCGTAGCTGCCGGTAAACACACCCGTCTTGCTCCGCTTGTCGTCCTGCCGATCCCGATCACTCTTGCCGGCCGCTGCTTCACAGTACTCATGAACCTGTTTTTCCTGTTCGGGCCTGGTCAGACGTTGGACATGGGGATGTTCGGGCGCGATCACCATGTACGTGGCACCAAACAGCGTATCCGGACGGGTGGTGTAAATTCGCAAGGCGTCGTCGGTCGCTTTCCGCGGATAGCCACCGCGTTGACGCGCCGATTTCCAGTCGTCATGGAATTGCCGATCACCGATAAAAAAGTCGACCTCGGCACCGGTACTCCGCCCAATCCAGTCGCTCTGCAGTTTCTTGATACCCTCGGGCCAGTTGACGGCATCCAGGTCGTTTTCCAACCGGTCGCCGTAAGCGGTGATCCGCAGCATCCATTGCTTCAATGGGATCCGTTGAACCGGATGCCCCCCCCGTTCACTCAATCCGTCGATTACCTCCTCATTGGCCAGCACGGTCCCCAGGGCAGGACACCAATTGACCAGGGCATCCGCTTGATAGGCCAGCCGAAAGTCATCCTGGTACTGGGCCACCGCATGAACGCCTTGTCGCCGGATCTCTTCCGGAATCGGGAGTTCGTCGATCGGCCGCCCTTTTTGCTGTTCCGTATCGAACCAGGTATCGTACAGGATCAGGAATATCCACTGAGTCCAGCGGAAATACTCGACGTCCGTGGTCGCCAGTTCACGATCCCAATCGTAACTAAACCCCAGCATTTTCAGCTGGCGGCGGAAATTGTCGATGTTTCGCTGCGTCTGAACCCGCGGCGGGGTGTTCGTCTTGATGGCGTGTTCTTCCGCCGGCAGGCCAAACGAATCGAAGCCCATGGGATGCAGGACGGAACGACCAATCGCGCGACTGTAACGGCAGACAATATCCGTGGCGGTGTAGCCTTCGGGATGTCCCACGTGTAGCCCGTCACCGCTGGGATACGGAAACATGTCCAGTACGTAGATCTTTTCGCCGTCAATCGTGTCCGGAGTTCTGAACGTCTTCTGTTTATCCCAGAATCGTTGCCAACGCGGTTCAATTTCGGCAGGGTTGTATCGGGGCAACCGGATTTCCTTAAATGACTAGAATGAAAACACCGAGTTACATCGCAAAGAGGACCAGTTTATCAAACTTCGACTGCCATGTGCACAAGTCAGCGTGAATTGAACTGGGATCCGGCGGTACAGAGAGGCGGGACCGGCAAAATTCCCCCAGGTTCGCTGATTTCTTACACCGGCAAATTGGCAGCATCCGTGCCGTTTGATGGGGAGCAACGAAGCCGTCGTTGTCGGTTTACAACATCTGCCAAGGTACCAGTTTGCCAGTGGTTTTTGACGAATTGATCCGATAGACTTGGGGGTCCCTTTGGCCAGAATTTGCGCTGCAGAAACAGACAGGTAATCGATGATCCGACGTCGCGCCAAGTATCGTTTGACGCAGGTCCAGCAGGAAAAGATGCGTGCTGCCGGGCAGTTTAACGCGGAATTGATGGACTTCATTCGTCCGCATGTCAAATCGGGCGTCAGTACCGATTCCATCGATCGCCTGGTCCACGACTACACGCTCGATCACGGCCATACACCAGCCTGTCTGGGTTACCCTGGTGACCGTTATCCTTTTCCCAAGAGCTGTTGCACCAGCATAAACGACGTCATCTGTCACGGTATACCGGGCGCTTACCACCTTCAATCGGGTGATATTGTCAATGTGGATCTGACGACGATCGTCGATGGTTGGCACGGCGACCAATCGGAAACCTTTCTGATCGGTAACGTCGGCCAGGAAGCCCGCCAGGTGACGCAGTGCGCTTTTGATTGTCTGTATCTGGCCATCGAGGCCCTGGAATCGGGCAGCCCCGTCTCGGATATTGGAGACGCGATTGTAGGACACGTGTCCGCCCACTTCCCCGGCTTTGGCATTGTCGACAAGTATATCGGTCACGGCATTGGACAGAAGTTCCACCAACCTCCCAATATTCCCCATGTGCCGACCAAGACATCGCGGCAGGAGCGTCTATATCCGGGTATGTGTTTCACCATCGAACCGATGATCAACGGGGGGTCAGCCCGCACGATCAGTGATCCTGCTGATGGTTGGACCGTGCGGACCGCCGATGGCCGATTTTCCGCCCAATTCGAACACACCATCCTGATGACCGAAGACGGCGCGGAAGTGCTCACGTATACCCGGAACGGACCTCGCCCAGGCCACTGTTTTCTCGCTCAATCCGGCCGATAAAGCCGCGACGTGACAGCATTTCCCAGGTTTCATCTTGGCCGTCACCGCCAAATTCGCTACAAGTCCGCGATTTATCGTTGTTAGCCTATCCCGCAACCGGGATGCCGTTTCGCTGTGAACGTTGCTGTCATGAGCTTCCACAATCTGCTTATCGGTTTGCTGTCCGGCCTTTTTGGTCTGGCCGCATCGGCAACCGTTGTGGCACAAACGGACGAACCATCCTTTCCTTACAACGCGCTGGTTGTTGAGGAATCCGTCGAGGTCTATTCGGGTCCTGGTGCGGTTCACTATGCGACCGATGAACTGAAGAAAAACGCGACGGTCGATGTCTACCGGCATGATCCTGGAGGCTGGTGCGCCATTCGACCACCGGCCAGCAGCTTCAGCCTGGTGCCCGCATCCGCCGTCAAGCGGATCACGGATGACGTGGGCGAAGTGCAGGAAGACGGCATTCAGGCGTGGGTCGGAACCCGATTTGGCACGGTCGAGCGTCCGCTGTGGCAAGTCAAATTGCAGAAAGGTGAACAGGTTCAGATTGTGGGCCAGGTCAGCTGGCCCGACAACGACGGTGATTCAACGGACTGGTTACAGATCGCGCCGCCGGCTGGAGAATTTCGCTGGATCCGAATCTCCCATTTGAAAACACCGGAAAATGACGATCAATTGCCGGAAGCGAGTCAACGACAGGTGGCCGAAGATTTGGCCAGTCTGATTCCCGACAATCTCAGCGATGACCAGTTGGACGATCGAGGTGACGTGGCCCTGTCCGGCTTTCAGGTCAAGGATCAGCGGCCCGCCAAATCGGAACTCACACCTCCTTCGAAAAAAGATCAGACCGTCAACCAGGGCTGGAAGCGAGCCCGGCGACCTCTGCGAACTGCCGACCGGCGAACCGATGTGGATAACCTTGAGCCCTTCAAGACGCCCGTTGTTGATGGCTCGATCGATTCAGGCAACGCCAATTCGCGAATGAACGAACGCATGCCGTCCGGTGGCGATTATCGATCGGACTGGAATTCGAGCGTGGCCACCAATGTTCCCAGTCGTTTTTCCGAGTCCGTGTTGCCCATCGCCGGGCCGGTCAGTCCCCGCATTCGGCAACTGGAAAGCGAATTGACGACCGAAATGTTGAAGGCACCTGCGGAATGGCAGCTGGAACCGATTTTGCGTCGCGCGACCACCATCACCACCGCGGCGGTCGATCCCCGGGAACGCGAACATGCCAATCGTCTGATCATAAAAATCCGGAATTGCACCAGTATTCAGGCGGACTATGAAGACTCTTTTGGCCGTTCCAATTCGGACAGCCTGGTGGCCAACCCCGTGGGCACTGGTGTCGGTGCTGTCGATACCCAGGTTCAGTTTGGCACAACCTACGACGCCTACGGTTGGCTCAACGAACTGATCCGTGACAAAGGGAAACTTGCTCCCACCTATGTGCTGGAAGACGATGAAGGAAAAATCATCTTTCATGTCGCACCGGCACCAGGTCTGAATCTCAAGCGTTACCTGAGGAACAAGGTGGGCGTGATGGGGCGGCGGGGCTTCAATCGGGAACTGCAATTGAACCATGTGACCGCCGAACGTGTCGTGGTTCTGAACAAGTTGCGGCGTTAGTGGACCTGTCCGGGCCGGTTTCCCTGCCGGAAGCGGCCGGTCAACCACCCGACTTCTATTGGCTGCAGCAAGCAAGCTGCCATGGCGGGCCGTCAGTCACGGCGTGCCTATTCTCCCGAGGCCGCTGAGACCGGGACCTGCGGTCAATGCTACCAAACCGGATGCCACCACGGATACAGGCACTTTCTGAACAAATTGTTCGCTGTCAAAGTAAAGCAGTAGTCCGTCGGAAAAAAAGATTGTCCGACGGACGTGACAGCAGCCGAATAATTGTTTACGCGAAGAAATGCGGTTTTTGACACGCCAACGCAACCACTGTCAGCTTTTTAGAGTGCGTTTCTGGACGCACGTTCCCGCTAAAATGCTGGTTGTCTCGCTGTTTCGGAAGTTTATGAATTTTCGACCCTCGTTGATTTTGATCCTGGCATCGGGCATGGTCCTGTCTGTCTGGTTGGCTGCCCTGCCCCGGGATGGCTGCGCCGCGGACCCCATTGCATCCGGTACCAGTTCGCGCCAGGCCAGACAGATGGCTATCAGTTCGGTTCCCTTTAACGAGCTGAATCGAGAAACTCAGCAGAAAATCGCGCCCATCCTGGAAAAACCCAGTATCTACCGTCGACTGCCCGTCACCTCCGCCGACGTCGATCCGGATCTGTATCTGTTTCTGGTGCGTCATCCCGAGGTGCTGGTCAACATCTGGAAATTGATGGGTGTGACCCAGATGACGGTAGATCGAACGGGGCCTTTCAATTTTACCAGTGACGACGGCGCCGGCGCGGTCAGCGAGGTGGAACTGATTTACGGCACGAGTCACAAGAACGTTTATTACGCGGAAGGCGCTTACTCCGGCCCGCTACTGAAGCGGAGCCTGAAAGGTCGCGCCGTGATCATCCTGAATACCAATTACCAGCGCGGCCCGGAAGGCAAACCGCTGGCGGTCAGCTCATTGGACGTTTTCCTGAAAGTCGAAAATGCCACGATCAGCTTGATTGCACGGACTCTCAATCCGGTCGTTGGACCCACCGCCGACCACAACTTCGTGGAGACGATCAAGTTCGTTCAACGCCTGAATGAAACCACTTCCCAGAACGGCGTGGGAGTGCAGAGAATGGCTTATCGCCTGACTCAACTTGACGACGGCGTCCGCGAAAAATTCATTGAGATCGCCGGCGGAGTGTACCAGCGCAATATCCAACTGACCAATGCGTCGGCTGGTATCACCGCAGCCAGAGACGTGCCCACGCCGTCCAGCTCACCGTCCACGAATCGCGCCGTCCGGCCTACCAGCTATCGCGATTACCAATACGGGTTCGAGCGGTAGCGGAACCAGTTCGGCGGCATCGAACGCTTGACGCGTGTTCGCTACATCCCGCGACTGCGGGCCATCGCCTCTTCCGCTTTCTGGATGTAGATCGGATCACGGGTGCCTTCGAAAGCCCGCTGGTACGTAACGCTTAACGCGGACAGGTTGAAGGTGTCATCGGGTTCAATCTCCACCGCCCGCTCACCGTGGTAACAGGATTTCTCGTAATCCTGCAGGTGATGGTACAGCACGCTCAGGGCCAGATGGCCGCGAACGAAATTCTCATCCCGTTTTAACGCTTCCTGCAGCTTGGCAACGGCTTCATCGAATTTGCCTTCGCTCCGCAGTTGATCCGCTTCCTGTTCCAGTTGCAGCAGTTCTTTGTCCATGGCCTGTTACCGTCATTCAACTTTCGATTGCCGCCTGCGCCGCTGCCAGTCGAGCAATGGGAACTCGATAAGGGGAACAGCTGACGTAGTCCAAACCGGTGCGGACACAGAATTTGACCGATGCCGGCTCGCCGCCATGTTCACCGCAGATCCCGCACTTCAGCTTGGGCCGGGTTTCCCGACCGCGTTGAACGGCCAATTCTACCAGTTGTCCGACGCCGCTTTCATCGATCCGCTGGAAAGGGTCGAAGTCCAGAATCTTGTGATCCACGTAATCGGGCAGGAAGGTGCCGGAATCGTCGCGACTGTATCCAAAGGTCATCTGCGTCAGGTCATTGGTGCCGAAACTGAAGAACTCGGCCGATTCCGCGATCTTGTCGGCCATCAATGCGGCCCGCGGAATTTCAATCATGGTACCAACCAGATATTTCAGTCGTATCTTTTCCTTCTTGATAATTTCGTCAGCCACTCGCCGCACGATCTTTTCGAGGAATTCGAGTTCCGCTTTGGTTCCGATCAGGGGAATCATGATTTCCGGAATGACCTTCACGCCTTTTTTGGCCACCTTCACGGCGGCCTGCATGATGGCTCGCGTCTGCATTTCGCAAAGCACTGGAAAAGTAATGCTTAAACGGCATCCCCGATGCCCCAGCATCGGATTGAACTCTTCCAGCTCTTCCACGCGTTCCTTGATTTTGGCCAGTGGTACCTTCATGTCCTTGGCCATCGACTTCATGTCCGCTTCGTTATTGGGCAGGAACTCGTGCAGCGGGGGATCCAGCAGGCGGATCGTGACCGGGCGGCCGTTCATGGCCTTGAAGATGCCCTCAAAGTCTTTTCGCTGATGGGGTAACAGCTTCAGAATGGCCGCCGAACGGTCTTTCTCGTTGTCGGACAGGATGAAACGGCGAACATCGGTTATCCGATCGCCTTCGAAGAACATATGTTCCGTCCGGCACAAGCCGATCCCTTCGGCACCAAACGAGATGGCGTTCCGGGCATCGGCTGGTGAATCGGCATTGGTGCGGACATGGATCTTGCGGAACTTGTCCGACCACTCAGAGACCTGCTGGTACATCTGGAAGATCCAGTGCTTTTGAGCGGCTTTCTTGCCTTCGATCAGCGCCGCAACCACCGGAGAGGACTCCGATTCGATTTCGCCTTCATAAACGCGCCCCGTGGAGCCGTTTACGGAAATCGTATCTCCTTCCTTGAACGTCTGTTTGCCGACGGAAATCGTTCCCTTGCGGTAGTCGATTTTCAAATCACCGGCACCACAGACACAACACTTGCCCCAGCCGCGAGCGACGACGGCTGCGTGCGATGTCATGCCACCCGTGCTGGTGACGATGCCCTCGGCGGCGCCCATGCCCCCCACATCTTCCGGCGAGGTTTCGTGTCGAACAAGAATCAGCCGTTTGGCGGGATTCTTCTTTTTCAATTGTTCCGCCTTGGCAGAATCCAGCACGATTTCTCCGACCGCGGCGCCGGGACCGGCAGGCAGACCGGTGACAAACGGAGTCTTCTTGGCCTCCTCTTTGGCGTTGAAAATCGGAAACAGCAGCTGCTCCAGATCGCTACCGGTAATGGTCATCAACGCGTCTTTGGGAGACAGCAGTTTGGGCTGGCGTTCACCCGTGATCACGTCCTTGCCTGTCGCCATTTCAACCGCCCAGCGGATACCAGCCAGGCCTACCCGTTTGGCGTTTCGGGTCTGCAGCATGTAGAACTTCCCCTGCTGGATCGTGAATTCCACGTCCTGTGGGTACTTATAGTGCTTTTCCAGCATGGCCATGGTCTTGAACAGCTGATGGCCCGCTTTGACCAGTCCCTGGTCAGATTCCTTCACGATATCGTCCAGATTGTGAGGCGTGCGAATACCCGCCACCACGTCTTCTCCCTGGGCATTGATCAGGTATTCGCCCATCGGCTTGGCTTCACCGGTCGATCCATCCCGGGTAAAGGCCACCCCTGTCGCGCAATCGTCGCCCATGTTGCCAAAGACCATCGTCTGTACATTGACAGCCGTTCCGATCAGGCCGGTAATCTTGTTGATGATCCGATACTTCACCGCACGTTCACTTTGCCAGGAATCAAAGACCGCGTGGATCGAAAGTTCCAGCTGTTTCATGGGGTCCTGCGGGAAATCGCTGCCCACGTGTTTCCTGTAAATCTTCTTGTATTCGCCGACCAGTTCTTCCAGCTGTTCGGCCGTCAGATCCGTATCCAGACGCGCCTTGTATTTTTTCTTGATGGCCGTCAACGCGTGTTCAAAGTGCTCGTGTGTCAATGAAGACGACGGACCCATCACCACATCGCCAAACATGTCGATGAATCGGCGGTAGCAGTCCCAACCAGCGCGAGGATTACCCGTCATCTTGACGAAACCATGGACGGATTCGTCGTTCATGCCCAGGTTCAGGACCGTATCCATCATGCCGGGCATCGATTGTGCGGCACCACTCCGAACCGAAACCAGTAACGGATTGTTCTTGCTGCCCAGTTTCTTGCCTTCCAGTTTCTCCAACTGGCTCAGCATCTGTTTCACCTGCTGCATCATCTCTTTGGGATAGGACCCTTTTTCCTCGTAGTGGTGACAGGCTTGCGTGGAAATCGTGAAGCCGGGAGGTACGGGCAGACCCGCATTGGCCATTTCCGCCAGATTGGCGCCTTTGCCGCCGAGGATATCCCGCATGGTGCGGTCGCCGTCAGTTAATTTCTTGCCACCACCAAAAAAGTAAACGTACTTGTTCGCCATCTTGTTCCTTTTTATCTGCGCCGAAATGCTGTCCTGCTTGCCAATGTTGAGCGGCCGAGCCGACTGCTGGGTAAACGCGGTTTTGGACTTGGTCGTCATGGCACGTAATCCTTTGCCGAAACAGGCGTTGTTTTCACTTGATTGAACTGTCATCGCGGCCATTATCGATAAACAGCATGACCGTTCATCTGAATGACTGCCAGATTGACCTAACCTATCAGTACACCGATATACGGTAAAGATGACGTCTTGGATTAGCGTTTAACTCACCCTAGACTGTCGCATCGGTGCCAATTATCGCGTTACCGCTTGGCCAACTTGCCGACCCTGCATGTCAATGCCGAAACCCTGCAACCGGATGCCAGCCCATGAAAAGATTCCAGGCATTACTCAAGGAAACCTGGTGGTTGTGGACCGGAATCCTGGTGGTGGGCTGCACCCTGGGTGTCCTGGTCTCGTTTGTCTTCTTTGTCACGATCCCCATCTGCCTGTTCTCGTTCATCTACTTCGGACTGATGAGATTCGACGAGGAGGGCAATCCTACCGGCGACGTTGAGGGATGACAGGACCGTTCGAAAGACCAACGACACGTCTTGCCTGTGCAGGGTCGCAACGGACTAAACCGACGTCGTGAGCCACTCGATTGGTTTTGGTCGAAAGCCCTTTTGGTCGAAAGCCCTTCTGGTCGATCTGATAACGCGACTCGCGAACAGTGATCGCAGCGGTCAAAACGCGCCAAACGGTTGCGGTTTCATCCCGTTTGGTTTGATCTGAGTGGGCTTGAGCCACCGGAGCCGTTAATCCTGTACGCCAAGACTTCGCGACCAGGTCGCCGCTGGACGCTGGGCTGTCAGAAATGACTCTCTGGAGTCGATCCCGCTGGCTCCATTTAATGGCACTTGCTCACAGCAGCAGGATTCTTTGGCGACACGCTGTTTTCTACAGAGCCTGCCGATCTACAGAGCCTCCCGATCGCCCTGCTGGCCTCTTCCAGTTTTTGCCGGTCGCCTTCGGCGGTCGTATGGTGTCGCTGGCCAGGCAGTCATTTCCAAACCGGGTGTTCCCACGGATTCCAATGATCATGTTTTTAGCAAACTGCTCCTGGCATGGTTTTCCAATTGCCGCCAACGTCGTGGCGGGTCGGCTAGCCGCCCTCCCCGTTTTCTCCGCCTTCGGAGCTCTTCTTGTCACCACCGTCGCCGTGATCGTCGTCATCGGTTGCGGACGATGGTTCCGACTCACCAAACGGATCATCCAGGTCTTCCGTCGCGGTTTCCGGCTGGCCGTCTGGTTCCTTGCCTGTTGCCGAATCGGTATCGTTTGTTTCTTCATCCGAGGTCGCTATTTCTTCGGTTCGATGTTCGCCGTCTGTTTTCTCGGCCAGCTTGGCGTCCGCGGGTTCGTCGGTTGGCTGGTAACCGGTCAGATCAACCAGCATATTGCCCGCCCAGAAAAATGGGTGTTCGGCTGTGAGAGTCTCGTCCTGTTTCCTGGATGGTTTAATGCGGATTTCATTCTCCAGATTCAGATCCTGCTCTCTGGCGAAAGCGACGCTTTGGTGCAGCGCCTCAGGTGGTGACATCGTTCGGGAACGAATGGCGAATTCGCGCGACAAAGTCAACGAATTTTCTCCGCCGACCCGCCAGCGACTGATCAGAGCACTTCGCACACCGGAGGCCAGTAATCCACAGGAGGTCAGAAACAATTCGTGACCATCGCTGCGCGACTTCAGTCCGCTGGCTACGCCGGACGACAACATCGGCAGCAGAACTTTTTCCGGTCCCCGCCAGGGACTTGTCATCCAGCCGCCGAGCGTGCAGCCGACCCGACCTTTGTCCAGTTGAAATGGAAGCAACGCGTAGACGCCTTCCCGCGGCGTCAGCGGCATGTCAGACCAGACCACCAGCGAATCAACGACCGTGTTCAACAGATTGGACGGTATCTTCACTGGACGATCGAATTGCACGACGTTGGTGATCTGGTCCTTTAAGGACTCAAGACTCCTGCTCGCCAGCTCGGGAGTGGCCTTGGGGTGGACCTTGCCGGTGACAACCGCCATCCGCAAATCGGGCGGCGTCTGCCAGTTTGAATGCGATGCCAGGGCAACCACGGGCAGGTAACGAATCCGTACGTGTTCCAGCAGGTTCTTCCAATCGTCTTCCGAATCCCCGGTCTGCAGTATTTCAAACGGGACATACCATAGCAGTCCATCAGGAACGACGACCAGTTCGTCATATTTGTCCCATTGATCGTCCTGATATTCCTGAAAAATCAGCTGCTTCAGATTCGCGGCCGGTTGTTTCCAGTCGGTGGCAGAAAGCGTGGCTGCGTCGACGCCATTGTTGGCGTCGGTCATTCCCATTTCCTTGTACAATTCCGCCACCGCTTTGGTCAGGTCTCGGGCGCGGACCACTCCCAGGTAGCGTCGCGTCTGCTGGGTCAGGGCGTAGAGGTGATATCCGCTGGACGTTTGCAAGGCGGAAATGATCACCAGTTTGTCACGTAGTCCCTTACTGATATCACTGAAATCGGCCGCTGGCGGGAACACCAGGTCCGCCGGATACCGTCGCAAAGCGAGTCCGGCAAAGGTCGATTCCAGGTACTTGGCATGATTCAGCTGCTCCACAAAAAGTTGCTGCTGCTTCTTCTGGTCTGCCGATTTTTGCGGAGGGTTCAACGGCAGCCTTCGCAATTCTGCGGCCAAGTCCGCGATTTGCTGAGTCGATTTCCCAATTTGCGGATATCGGTTCAGAATCGCGGTCCGTTGATTTTTCGCATTTGCTGTCAACTGGTCTTCGGGTGCTGTCAGAACCCAACGTAGCGCCAGCATTCGGCCGGCCATGGGCAACGAGCTGAAAAACCGGTGACGTCGAATCCGCTCGCCAACTTCAATTGCTTGATCGTGGTTCTTGCGTCCAACCAGAATTTCAAACCAGGCTTCCATGCTGGCCACGTGGGGGGACGTCAGATAGGCCATGCTTTCCATCGGAAACAACTTCCATTCGGTGTCCGACGGATCGATCAGCAGCTGTTCGTAAACCAATTCTGCCTGTCGTTGCGAAATGGAACCCGAGGCCAGTGCGGCATCCACGATACCCAACTGAAATAGCCAACGCGAACCCTGCTGGAAGTCACTCAGCGCCCGCTGCAGTTCGGGATAACCGTCTCTACCGTTCATGAATTCGATAGCGGCGGTCAGGTATCGAATACGGGCTGCCAGGGTCGATTTGCCAAGGTCCGTGCCTGACATGGCCCGGCGTGTCTGCGACAAGGTCCGGGAGGCGGATTCCACATCGTCGGATTCCAGCTGACAGTCGGCCAGTCTGGTAATCAGGGAGGCCTGCATCTGCCGAGCTCGATTCGTGGCAGCCCATTGGATCGCGGGTGACAGTGGAGGATAGACCGTACTCGTTTGCGAGAGATGGATGATGGTGCCCAGCGAAAGCGATTCTTCGATCAGGTCAAACTGGTTGAACACGGCTGCCGAAGACGACGCTTCCAGTGCCATTGTGGCGGCAGCGTCCACTTCGCCCGCAGCGAACGTAATCTGGGCCAACGCGAGTAATCCGATCGGCGTCAGGTTGTGGTCCAGACCGGAATCGAATCTGAGTGCACCGCTGATTTTCGTAGCCGCGCGATTTGCCTTGCCGGCGGATAATTCCGCCAACCCGATCAACATCTGATTCCACTTGCCAAGAATGGGGGTGTCGGTTGGCAGGGACGACAAACCGCTGACCAACCTGGCGGTAAAGCGATCGATTTGACAGGTGACGCCCTTGATGCTGTAGCGTCGATGCAACGCCAGGGCGGCGCACCGCATGATTTCGGCGTGATCGACGGCGCGAATTTCAGCCGGTTGAACTACGCCACCTTCGGTAAACGCCCGCGCCGCGTCCAGGCGGCCAAACATCATGTTGAACGAATTCGGAATGTTGGCAATCGCGTCGCCACGGGAGGTGGAATACCAGTTTACACGGGCCTGCTGGAAAGCCGACGTGCTGCGCTGAATCGACGCCGGTTTGGGATCCACTCGTTCCTGCCAATCACCTTTGGCATGCGACAACAAGAGATCCAACGCTTCTTCGTAGTACCGCAACGCATTGGCGTAATTTCCCATGTGATATTGGCACTCGCCCGCCATCGTCCAATAACAGGCGGAATCCAGGAATCGCCTGTTCGGCCCTTCCTGGTAGGCGGTATTCGCACCGCGCGTGAAGTGCTGAAATGCGTCCTCGTAGTCTGCCGCATAAAACTCGGCAAAACCAATGTAGTAATTGGCTGATGGCAAACTGCGATCGCGCAACTGCGCATTCAGATTGCCCGCTGTGGCAAATGGGGTCGCGATCAATAACAGCGATCCGAGGATCCTGGTCGTGATCTGATTTGGATTGGCCATATGATTGAACCTGATTCCTGAATGCGGTGCCCATTGCCGAGTCTGCTGAGCATACGTCAGCGTTAGCGCCGGCTCGCCCCTTCAAACGGCTTCATTATATTCCTCGGGGCGACCCGATGGCTCGCCATCCGCTGTCATTCAACGAAAAAGCAGGTCGGTTCAATAGCCAGGCTTTTGACACTCAGGCAAACGGGTCGGACTGATCCGAAGTCAGGCGGGCAATGCGGCGACCGGATGAGGACAGATGCCGTGAACGACCTGTTGACCCGGTTGCAACAATTTTTCATGCATTTTGTTAATCGTGGCAACCGATCCCGCCGATACAGTTTATGACGGTTATCCGGAGATGAATGACGTCACGACACCGTGTGACGCCTGTTTCTGTGATGTGGTCCGTGAAACCGCGAACGGAGTTTCCAAATCATGTTTTCTCGAATGAAAACTCGAACCCTCGGCTACGCCCTGTTTGCCGCAACTCTGCTGGGAGTTCTTTCGACCTCGGGTTGCCAGGTCAGTGTCGGTGGACAGACGTTACCCAGTGCCTATTTCCTGCGGGACGATATTCAGTACTTCCCGAAGGGACCGGAATTCAAGCTCACGCGAGAAGCCGCGGCCTTGAAAGCCGCTCGCGCAGATGCGACCGTAAATCAACAGACTCCATAGCCAGTTCAAGCGAAGCCACATCGCAGCAGCCCGCCAAGTAGATCGTTCGCGATCTGCTGGCGGGTTTCTTTATGTTGGTCTGTCGCTGACCCGATTTCTCCTGCCCTACCGCACAACGGATCGATCGATCCCATCTTGAGTGCGAAGAGGTTTTGACACCCGGCGATTCACTGCCGGCTGATGGAGGCGATTCAAATGCCCGACAGCAGGTCGAGTAGCGGAGTCAGAAGCAGAATAACGCCGACGGTTGAGCTACCGATGGATGCCAGCAGAACCGCCCCGCTGGCAATATCCAGCGCGGCACCAACGTGGTTGTCGTGATCGGTCGTGATGGCCCTGGCCAACCGTTCCAACGAGCTGTTGAACAGTTCTGCCGATATGACGACGGCGATACACAGCAGCAGGATGCAGAATCGGGCGGTTTCGATTTGCAGCAGGAGTGCGACCCCGATCACGGCCACCGCCATGGGCAGATGAACATGAAAGCTTGATTCACCGCGCATTCCCAGAGCAATGCCCCGAAACGCGTTGCGGAATTTACGGACCCAGCCCGTTTTTCCCGATTGATCCGACATCATGCTCACCCGTTATTCCAGGTAGACGGAACTGGCCGCCGGAATCGATTCGCGTCCGGGACGAAACAGCCTGCCACGACGAACAAATCTGGGCTCAAATCCGAACCGGAATCCGTAGTTCGATCGGCTGAAGTCGACGTTAACACCGAATTGCCACAAGAACGATTCACCGATGTAGAGTAGACTTAACGCGTTGCCGATGGCTCCGGCTTCTCCAAAGTCGACCTGTGAATTGCCACGCAATCCCCATTTCTCGCTCATGCGGTAGGTCGCCGCTGCCGACAGAATGTTGCTGCTGATCGGACCTTCAATCGTGCGGAAGCCCAGGTAACCATCGCCGACACCGGGTCGGCTGGATTGCACGCCGACACTGAATGTCCGCATGGCCTGACTGAAGAAGTCCATGTAGCCATCGGAAACCAGGCTGGTTCGATCGCCGATAAACCAGCGAAAATCGTAATTGAACAAACCGAAATCGGCTCCAAAATTGTCGCGCGATGCATTGGGAAACCAGCTGGTATTCACGTTGAAGGTAATCCAATCGATCGTCCGCTGGTTGCCTGGCATGCCACGTTTCGTCTGCCATCGCTGGCGAACGCCGAATCGAACGACGGACAGGTCATCAGCAATTTCCAGGCTGTGGGCGGTAACATTGCTTTGCATGCCGTTGCGGAAAGCGAAATACCTCTCATCGAAAGGCAGAGGAATGTTGCCCGGGGCAACGATGCCAAAGGTATTGAAGGCAAATCGTCGACGAAAGGCTTCCTGGGAATCGTCATCGACCTGGTCGTACAAGGGAAAGCGACTCAGGTCCTGGCTGGAATCGGCGTAGAACGCGTCGAAGTCAAAATTGACTTTGTGAGCCAGTCCGTTGATGTTCCAGAGCTCGCTCTGGATCGTCGGGTCCGCTTTCCACATCGGCAACGTCGCGCGAATCCCGGCCTGGCCATAGCCGCGCAAGACGTCGTTTCCGTTCAGATCCTCCTGCCAATAGGTAACGTCGCCCAACACATAGGGCACGACTTTCACGGATCGGAACTGCATGGGGAAATCAAGCTCCTGACGCGTGCCGGCACGAACCCCCTCAACATCCGCCTCCCATGCCAAAGGAACAAAAATCTCCACGGGATCGGTGGGAGGATCAGCGGCTCGCAGTGCCCCATAGCCGACATGGGAGTGGCTGTTGTAGACGATGGGTAGCCGATCGAAAGGGGTTTGACCCAGTGCGAAGTGGTCGAATCGCGGCAACCAGCTGGTTTGCGCGAAGTAAGGATTGATCTGAAAATAACCGAGCAAGTTGAAGGACTGCGAATCAATGTTCCTTTCCAACCAGAAGCCGGTGAGGGCGTCTTTCACGGTATCATATTCCCGTTCATAGAACGATTCCAGGAAATTGCGATCAGAGATGTAGCCAAATTCGGCGCGAAAATTGTATCCCGGTGAAAAACGCTGGAAATGCCGCCACAGAATCCTCCCGCGAAGTTCTTCCGGCGGCACCAGCATGGTCCGTTGGCGTCCCAGGTTGTCCAGTCCCTGGTCCCGAATAAACCAACTGCGGTAAATCCCGCGAACCGCTCCCGGAATTCCCAGGAAGCTGTTCTGTTGATAGGTTCTTTCTGAGCCGAGTGCGATGCCGCGGTCGCTCAAGTAATCCAGAGAACCCAGCCATTCGCTACCCTCCGGCCGATTGCGAAAGCCCAATAGCTGGTACAGATCCCACGTGGTCAGCAACTGGAATCCGAAAACATCGTCATTGCCCACCCGAATACTGCGCAAATAAAACGAAGGGTCATTCAGACTGGTTCGCAAGCGTGGCCAGGCAAAAACCGGCAGTCCATTGGCGTAGACGCGGTTGCGTCGACTGGTGGCAAAGTACTCGTCCTGCGTGGCTGGCAGTCCGGTCTGCGGATCGACAACCTGGGCTCCCGTTAAGGCATCCGTTTGCAGCCCCTGAACGCGATTGATATCGATCCGTTCCGACTGCAACCAATACCGCGGGAATGCCAGTCGGCTGGTCGTGAAGGCGGCACCATGAGCCGTCAGGTTGTTGGCATCCACCTGTTGCAGAACGGACGCCTTCATCCGGACCAGTCCCTCGAAGTTCTGAATCGGAGTGTAAAAATCCGCGTTCAGAATGGTCCCCTTCTGATAGTTGGCGTCGTAATACAGTTGGTCGGCATAGATCACCCGTTGCTCCTTGGCAAAGATGACGTTGCCTTCCAGGTAAAGTTCCCAACGACTGGTGCCATCGCTAAGCGAGGATTGCCAGGCGACCACGTTGTCGGCGAGGATGATGATCTGTTTATCCCGGTCCGCCCGGAAGGCATCTATCGTGGTCAGGTCCGGACTGGTGATGGTCACTCGCACGCCGCCGCTGCCCAGCCAAACCTGTTCGTTGGGGTTCGCCGGATTGGTCGTGATGTTCAAATTCAAATCCACCGTCGGATCGCGCCCGGTAATCTGCACCTGCGTTCCGGAACCAGTCCCGGTGGGTGGCAGATTGACTGCACCGGCGGGCAAGGTTGGCGAGGATGGCGAGGCGACTGGCCCGGATTCGATGACCGAGCGGGCATCTTCTGGAGGCTGTGGATTCGGGGTCAGATTAAGATCAGGAACTTCTGGTGGCGAGTTCGGGTTGATCTGCTGCACCTGTCCTGTTTGCGGGTTGATCACCATTTCCGGTGCCGCGTCCTGTTGCAGGAATGTGACCGGCCGAACGGGTTCCATGGATCCGCTGAACAGTCGGCGATGCGCGCGTTCGTACGCGGGTGGCGGTGGACCGGCCAACGGCTGGGATGACTGAGATGTCTGGATCGGATGCAAGGAATAGAATCGGCCGTGCCAAACGCGGTCGACGATTGCGTCTTCCGAAAAACCGGTATGCTGGTGTGATTCCCCTTGCCGCGCGACGCGAACCGTTACCGGTTGTCCTTCCAGGTAGGTGATCAGTTTCTTCAAATTGGGTTCGCTTTCATTTCCCGATTGAATCCAGATTATGGCTTCATCGGCGGTCGCGCTGATTTCTCCCTGATTCAGTACGACGTTACCTTGCAGGTGTAGCATTTCGGATTCGCCCTGCAGCCAGTGACTGATGTTATCGGCAGCCAGTTGCACCTTGTAATTCGGGTCGGGAGACTCGAAATTGAATTGCTGGGCGCCGGCTTGTGAAGTGGACAACAGCAGATGCAGCAACGTCGCCAACACGAGGGCACAGTTTGGTCGTCGTAAACAGCGCAGCAGACCGCGTCTCGGATCAGCCGATTGACTTTCCGATGGCGGAGGTGGATTGCCGCAGCTTTTTCTCAAGTCAACTTCCCTGCTGGACGATAACTTCGATACGGAGCAATGGATAAATGGGAGGCTCCAATCGGCGCAAAAATGACGGCGGAGTATAGGGATGGCTACAAGTGGTAGCAAGACTTTTCGAAAATTGCCTGTTTTAGCTGTCTTGTCGTGGGCCAATCAGGCTGACCGCGCGGCGAGGGTTTGGCGTCGGTGAGTGAAGGCTCTTTTGACCCTATCGTGGTGACGACGACCAGCGATCAGAAAGCGGTCCTGGAACGGCTGGCACAGCAGTTGGTCCGCGATCGCCTGTCCGCATGCGTTCAGATTTCCGGGCCAATTACCAGCTGCTATCGCTGGCAGAATAAAATTGAAACGGCCGCGGAGTGGATCTGTGTGATCAAGACATCGCGACACCTGTTTGCGGAACTGGAAAAGGTGGTTCTACGGCTGCATAATTACGACGAACCGCAGCTGATCGCCGTTCCCATCCGGACAGGCAGCGCAGGCTACCTGTCATGGCTCCAGGCGAGCCTCAAATCAGCACCCAGCTCAGCACCTTGATCACGACAATCAGAGTTGAAACCACGCCGTCGGCGGGCATTTTGCTATCGTGCAAGTGGAACGAATACCTGCCTGGATCGGTTATTCTTCGGTCTGATCATCGCCAGTCGCTTCCTCGTCTCGCGGAACTCGCACCACGGCCGCCAGCGTGTCATCACCATCCAGGCTCATGATCCGCACACCCTGTGTGTTACGACCGATGGTTTTGATGTCGCTGCAGGCAATGCGTTGAATCTTGCCGCGTGAAGTCATCAGCAGGATTTCATCGGAGTCGTTAACGGGAACGATACTGACGACCCTTCCATTTCGTTTTGTCGTCTTGATGTCACGCACTCCCTTGCCGCCGCGGTATTGTGACCGATACCGATTGCTGCTGCTAACTTCATCAGCTGCTTCATCCGAGTCGGCGGATCCCACCCCGAAGTTGGTTCGTTTGCCGTACCCGTTTTCGGTGGCAGTCAACAACGTGGCCTGGGGATCGACAACCACCATGCCGATCAGGTAATCGTCTTTCCGCAGGCTGATGCCCTTCACACCGCTGGTGTTACGGCCCATGGGCCGCGCATCGGACTCCTTGAAGCGGATCGCCATTCCATCCGCAGTAGACAGGATGATGTCGTCGCCACCCTTGGTAACGCAGACATCGATCAGTTCATCATCATCGCGCAATTTGATCGCGATGATGCCACCTCGACGCGGTCGTCCGTATTGACTGAGCGCCGTTTTCTTAACCAGGCCATTCTTGGTGGCCATGATCAGGAAATGATCGTCCGCGGAAAAATCACGGATGGCCCGACAGTCGGCAATTTTTTCATCCTCGGCCAACTGCAACAGGTTCACAATGGCTCGCCCCCGGCTCTCGCGACTCAACTGAGGAAGCTCGTGGACTTTCCGCCACAGCACTCGACCTTTGCTGGTGAAGAACAGCAGGAAGTCGTGCGTGCTGGCCGCAAAAACGTGTTCGATTGGATCTTCGTCTTCGCTGCGGGCACCCTTGATGCCTTTTCCACCCCGCCGTTGCGCCGATACGTACTGACCGGTGTCCGTTTGATATACCCTCGGTGGCTGATCGAGACCACCATGTTTTCTTCTTCAATCAGGTCCTCCAGATCAATGGAACGGACTTCCAGATCTGAAATAACCGTACGGCGCGGGTTGGCGTGCTTACGTTTGATTTCCTCGAGATCCGCCTTGATGATGTCGAGGATATTCGTGTCTTCCGACAGGATTTCCAGGTACTGCTTGATTTCCTCCAGCAGTTTGCGATGTTGATCGCTGAGCTTTTCCTGTTCCAGGTTGACTAGCTGACCCAGGGTCATCTTCAGCACGGCGTCGGCCTGCACACCGGTCAGGAAATAGACATCCGACGCTCCTCGTTCTTCCGAAAAAATCGCGAAACCTTCATCGCCCAATGCCCGTTGCATCATGGCGGCCGGGCATTCGACGCCCATCAAGGCGGTCTTGGCTTCGGCTTGCGTCTTGGAAGCCCGGATGATGGCGATGATCTTGTCAATATCCGCCAGCGCCAGCAACAAACCCTCGATCGTATGCTTCTGCTTGCGAGCACGAACCAACAGGAACTGGGTGCGGCGACGGATGACGTGGACGCGGTGTCGGATGAATTCCTGCAACAGTTGCTTGATCGGCAGCTCTCTCGGTTTACCGTCGACCAGGGCCAGGAAGATCATCGAGAAGGAGGTTTGCAGCGGCGAATACTGGTACAGCTGGTTCAGGACGACTTCCGGATCGGCATCGCTGCGCAACTCAATGTGCAATTTGACCGGTTCCTTCAGGTCACTCAGGTCCTTGATGCCGGAGATGCCCTTGACCTTGTCGCCTTTGACCAGGGCAGCGATTTTTTCGACAACGTTGTCCCGGACCTGCTGGTAGGGGACTTCCGAGACGACGATACGGAATCGGTTCTTCTTGTATTCCTCGATGGCGCATTTGCCACGGACCACAATCGTGCTGCGTCCCGTGTGATACGCGCGGTGAATTCCACTGCGGCCGCAGATCATTCCGCCGGTGGGAAAGTCGGGGCCGGGAAGCACCGTCATGATGTCGTCGACGGTCGATTCCGGATTTTCGATCAACATCATCAACGCATCGCAAACCTCCCCCAGATTATGGGGAGGAATCGACGTGGCCATGCTGACCGCGATCCCGCTGGAACCATTGACCAGCAGATTGGGGAACTTGCTGGGCAGAACCGTCGGTTCGGTACGCCGTTCATCGTAGGTCGCAACGTAATCGACGGTGTCCAGCTTCAGATCGTCCAGCATCAGGGCGGCGACCGCCGACATCCTGGCTTCCGTATATCGCATCGCCGCCGGAGGCAGGCCGGCAATCGACCCGAAATTGCCCTGCTTATCCACCAGCACATGTCGCATGTTCCATTCCTGCGCCATGCGGACCAGCGTGGGGTAAATGATCGCCTCCCCGTGCGGGTGATAGTTACCGCTGGTGTCGCCCGAGATCTTCGCGCACTTGATTCGCGACGCACCCGGGGTCAGGTTCAGATCGTTCATGGCAACGAGAATCCGTCGCTGAGACGGTTTCAATCCATCTCGCACGTCCGGCAACGCCCGCGAAACGATGACGCTCATCGCATACGTCAGATAGCTTTCCTTCAGCTCGTCTTCAATGGGGATTTCCACACTGCGCGCGACGTCGCCGTCACCATTTTCTTCGGGAAGATCGGTTGACAATTGGGGACCCTTCGATCTTGCGATCCGGCGTTAGCGGCCGGTTTGCCAGTAGTCAGAAAAAACGCGAATTTTGCCTGAAAAACCAGCGTTTTTCCGGCGAAAACGTGACCCGTGATTGTACCAGAAGGGCACCCCCTTCACAACGTGCGGATGACGGGCCTGCTGGACCGGAATTGGCATGTGCCGCTTTCCGCGACCCCTTGGCGGATTGATCGGGTTTCATTGAAAGTCAGCAAAACAAAACTTGACGCTTCCCGCCCATCCCCAACAATGCAGCGAGCCGTGGCGGCCATTCCGACAGGACTTCATCCAGCTGATCTCATGCGTGACCACCGACTGTTTCATGATCAGTTTGAACAGCAGCTCAAGCAGCGGTTGCTTGAAGTTGAAAACCTGCGGCTCCAGCCGGGCGAGTCGGCGAATGCTTTCGCTGCACTTGCCACGTTGCCGCTGCCGTCCCGTCCGGTTGTATATTCCGAATCCCGCCGGGACTCCGATTCAAACGTTTTCGACGTAGATCGAACTCGCAAACATCTGGTAAAGACCTCAACCGGCAATTTCTGGATTTGTGGCGACGCAATTTTGTGTGCGTGCCCGGACTGCGGAGCGCCGGTGACCATTCGTGGCTGGCTGCGTTTGGCCGATTGCTGGCGATGTTTGGCCAGCGTTGAATTATCCCGCGAGCAGATCGAGGTTATCGAACAGACCATTAACCGGTCCACGCCGTCTTCGGCGGAATCGGCAAGCATGCGGACGCTGCCTGCCCGCGAGGTCGATGTCCCGTCACCTGCCACCGTGATGGTGGCCAACGCGACGGCGGATCCGGCATGGGACGAACTGAATCGTCTCACCCGCAAGAGTCTGCGCCGCCGATATCCTTCGCCGCGGCTTCAGCGCTGTCCCCGCCTGGTTGCTCAGCTTCCTGCTGCACCTGTTTCTGATCCTCTTGCTGGCTCTGTTCGTTTTTCGCAATACGGCCGATTTGCCGACGATCACGTTGTCTTCGTTTGTCAGTCCGGATCGAAAGCTGGGTGGTGACGTCCGCCTTGAGAATCCGGAACACACGCTGGTCGACGACCTGATGATGGCCAGCGACCTGGAAGCAGGACCGGAGGAAATACGGGATGTTGTCGAAAAAGCCCGCGAAGATGCTCAGGAACTGGTCGTGGATGATTCCGCTGCATCGCCACTTCCGGACCTGGATGACGTGAAGAAAAATCTGACGACCAAACCGGATCAGTTGATGTCGTTTGCCGCTCGCGATCCACGTGTGCGTGCCGAGATCGTTCAAAAAGAAGGCGGTACGTCGTTGACGGAGGCGTCCGTCGCTCGTGGTTTGAGATGGCTGGCCAAGGTGCAGAACGCAGACGGCAGTTGGAGCCTGAGTCGCTACGATCGCAGTCATCGACGTGATAACCAGGGCGATGCCGCTGGCACATCCCTGGCATTACTGCCGTTCCTGGGCGCGGGACAAACGCACGAATTTGGCATGTACCGTGAAACGGTGGCCAAAGGACTGGCGTGGTTGATCCGGCATCAGGAAAGCAACGGAGACCTGCGGATCAACTTTCCGGGGCAGGCCGGCATGTACGCGCATGGCCAGGCCACGATCGTACTCTGCGAAGCTCTGGCCCTGACCGGCGATCAGCGATTAAGACGGCCGGCCCAACAGGCCATCCGTTTTATCGAATCGGCCCAGAACGATGCGGGCGGTTGGCGCTATCGACCAGGACAGGCGGGCGATACCAGCGTATTGGGTTGGCATCTGATGGCATTGCAAAGCGCACGGGCCGGCAATCTGGGGATCGAAATCGACGACAGCACCTTGAAGTTGGCAGACTACTTCCTCGATCAGGCGATCTATCGAAAACGCCATCGCCGCGGCAACATGAAACACATGCCGACAGGTTCTCTGTATACCTACCTGCCCGGACAGGGGGTCGCGACGGCGACGATGACGGCGGAAGCCATGCTGTGTCGAATGTACCTGGGCTGGACCAGGGACGATCCTCGCCTGATCGAATCGATTCGCTGGCTGTTGGAATATCATCTTCCGACCACCGAAGAAAAGAACGTCTATTTCTGGTACTACGCGACGCAAGTGATGCACCATTTTGGCGGGGAAGTCTGGGAGGTCTGGAATCGGCGGATGCGGGAGATCCTGGTGGCGGGTCAGGAAAAATCGGGTTCGCGAGCGGGCAGCTGGAATCCTCGCGGCTACGAATGGGGTTCTCAGGGTGGCCGGATCTATGTCACCAGCCTGTCGATCTGTACGCTCGAAGTCTACTACCGGCATCTGCCGATCTTCAAACAGATTGACCTGGACAATCATCGACGGCAGATTTCAGCTCCACGGCCCAGCCGTTAGCACAGCGCCGAAATGGCTGCGCCCGACGATCGCAGCTGGCGTCAGGTGGCGTCCAATCCAGACGCGGCGTAGACCAATTCCGCCTGGTTTATCGGAGTCTTCTGTTGGTCATCGACCACCGCATTGAGTTCGTAATCCAGTTCCGGGTCGTGAGTATCGGTGTCCAGCACGATTCGACCAACCGACTGCCGTCGACGAATCACCGGCTTCTCCGGTTCCGGTGGCGGCAGCACAACCCCACGGTAATCCGTCGGGCCAGCATTGGATTCGACCACGTCCTTGTGATGTGGCAGCACCTTGACCACCGCATCCAGGGAATGGAACAGGTCCGCCATGTGTTCGTGACAGGTGAACATCAACAACTGGTAACCGTTCCTGGAGAATTCGACCAGCAGTTCCGCCGCCGCTCGCGCCCGTTTGGAATCGAAATTCACCAGAATGTCATCCATGACCATTGGCAGCAGCGCTCCCCGACGCGCATAAGCGCCAATCAGCGCCAACCGCAGACTCAGGTAGACGGCTTCCCGTGTCCCACGACTCAGTCGGTCAACCGTGATCGTTTCGTCATTCTGATTGTCCACCAGCAATTCTTCGCCCACCAGACGGGTCCAGATACGCGTATAGTGACCGTCGGTCAGTCGCTTCAGGTAGCCGGACGCTTCCCGTAACGTTTCGGGTTGCCGCTTCGATTCGTATCGTTCGCGGATGGTGTCCAGCATCTGTGCGCTGGTCGCCAGCACCTGCCATTCGTCATGGGCTTCGGACAACTTCTGTTCGATGGCATTGAGTTCCAGACGCGCTTCATCCAGACGCGTGTCTTCCGCCAGCGTTCTGGCCTCCTGGGACAGTTCGCCACGCTGTTGATGCAAGCGAGTCTGATGTTCCCGGATCTCTTCGATCTTCGCTTCGATTTCGGCCCATCTTTTTTCCAGACCGTTGTGACCGTAGGCGGACAGATGGGGTTCCACATCTTTCTCCGTGAAGCTGTTACCCAGCGCGGCCGCAATTTGTTCGGTCAGGTTGTTTCGCTTTTCCAGTAACTCTTGCCGCTGCTGATGCTTGATTTCGAACTGTCGATACTGGTCTTCGGTATCGGCACCCACATCAGACAGCAGCCGCCGTTTGCGACCTTGCAGTTGGTCGTATGTCTGCTTGCATTTTGAAAGCCTGGACCGCAGCTGTTTAAATCGAACCGCAGATTCCTTGCGGGTTTCCACCAATAAACGTTGTTCGTTCAGTTCATTGGTTAACTGATGCAGCTGCTCCATCAGATCACCGGGGTTGAATTCGAGTCCACAGTCCTGGAACAGTGTCTCCATTCGCTTTTTCAGCGTGTCGAGTTCCTTGTTTCGTTCATTCAGTTCGTCCTGATACTGATCCAGTTGCAATTTGAAGATCGAAATCCGTTGCGATCGTTGTGAAATCTCCTTCAACTGCAACGGCTCCAGGCTCTCCGGCAGTCCGGCGGTACGGAGGGCGGCCCGCCATGCTTTTTCCGCCAATTCGGTTTCCCGCTGCTGTTCTACCAGGCTGCGGCGGAGGTCTTCCAGCATCGATTGGGAGGACTGAAAACGGTTTTCCAGCGGGACCAGTTCTTCCAGGCGAGCCAGTTTTCCTTCGGCATCCTTCAGTTCCAGGTCCCATTGGGCGATGGAATCGGGTAACTGCCGTTCGATTTCATCACGTTCGGCGATAGCCCGTTTCAGTTGTTGGCGAAGAACGTCCATCTGGTGACGAAAATCATCCAGTTCGTCGCGGGCGATGCGTTCCCAGTGGAACTTCAGACCCATCGATAGGAAACCGCAAACGGCACCCATCAGCATCAACATGACGCCCAATTCAATTGTGGTCGAGCCCAGTGCGGTCGAGCTGAAGAAGTTGGTCAGACCCAATCCGATCATCACGATGCCCGCGATGAACACCACGCCGATGATCCCCAGCTTACCCACCGGCAGCACCTGGTTCGTCACCACCTCGTCAACATCGCGTTCCAGTTCGTGGCGAGTGGACTGCAGTTTGCTGATCTTTTCTTCCAGCTCGATGCGGCGGCGTAGCCGGTGAACATAGCGGTTGGTTTCCTCCAGCGAATCGCCAGGATGGTCTTTCAAACTGTGGTTCAGGCGATCCTGCTGTTGTCCCAGCTCGAATTCCGATCGCTCGATATCGTGCTGGATTCGCTTCAACTGTTCCTGCCGCGAGATCAGTTTTTTACCAGCCGATTTCAGCGAGGAGAGACTGCGATTACCCAGATCGCGCACGTCTTCCGGTCGAATCTGAAGTTGATCGCCCAGCCCGTCAACCTCCGCCGCCATGCTGTTTTCGATATTCCGGATTTCCTGCTGTAAACGGTCGGCCTGTCTTTGCAGCGATTCGATCCAAGGCGAATGCTCGGCTAACGCATCGATGCGCGCCTTTTGTGACCATAGTCGCCGATTGATGGGCAAATCCAGGGCATCCTGTTTGACCTGGCGACGCTGTTCCAGAATCTGATCTCGGCGTTCGATTTGAGCGGCGATCTTGTGGTTGATGGCGTCCAGTTGTTTGACCGAGATCTCCCGCGGATCGGGCAGATTGCCGAGCGCCTGGATCTGTTCGGTCAACAGCGTGCGGGACTGCCAGCGCTCACTGATCTGAATTGCGATTTCCAGCAATCTTGATTCCCGCTCCCGTCGCGTCAGCGAGGCGGCGATGTCCTGCAGTTCGCGGGAAATGGCGTTGGTCTCGGCGGCAATTCCTGACCAACGTTTGGAGCGGATCAATAGTTCGTCGATTTCCCGCTGCAGCTGGCCTTTCTGCTTGAGCAAATCCGCCAGGCGGCCCGGACGGGTCTCGTCATTGGACCAGAGGGCTTCGCGGCGCTTCTTCAAATCTCGCATCACGTCAACCAGCGAAACGCGATCGACGCCGCTGGTCAAGCGATACAACATGTCGGCCGCTTCGGTACTGTTGAGCGCGTTCAGTTCCTGGATTTCATGCAATCCGATCGCGAAGACATTGTTGAAAATGGATTCGTCGATGTCACTCAGGATTTCGCCCAGTCTGGCCCGACCGTGTACGGTGCCGTCGGAGAAATCCGTCACGGTCAGATCGCCGGCAACCTCGTTCAAACGATCCGGCTCCAGATGTCGCTGGATTTCGAATTGGCCCAGGGGGCTGATGACCTCGGCCGAACCTCCGACCAGGCCGCCGTAAACGCTGGGCACATACTTCTCACGACGTTCGCTCGAAAAGCCGAACATGATCGAGCGAATGAACTGCATCAACGTCGTCTTACCGGCTTCGTTGTGACCGTAAAAAACGGTCACATCTTCCGGCAAGGATCTGATTTCCAGACCTTTCCAGACACCGAAACCATCCACTCGCAATTCATCAATTCTCACCGCGGCCACTCCTTGTCGCAGTTGGCGTCCCTAATCAATGGGTCACACCAATTCCTCAAACGTCGGGTTCCGTATTTCCGGCCGATTCACATAGTGCGTCGACCGCTTCGTGGTCGGCTGCCAGATACTCGATCCCCTCCAGGATGGCCAGCCGCAACGTTTCCTCTCGACGATCCGCCTTCACGCTGGCCAGATCGTCCAGTTCCGGATGGTCACTGGTTTTGGGAAGGTAGTCCGGCAGCGAAATATTTAACGACTCGTCATTCTGGTATCGCCCGATTGCCCGCAGGTATTCGCCCAGGATCGTGTCTTCGTCGGACCAGCATTCGGGCAGTGACCGGGGAGGTTGGATGGTCAATCGCGTACTCCAGATGCCGTTTTCATGCCCGCCGAATTCATCCCGCAGCCAGTCCAACAGGTCGTCAATACATTGTCGATGGCGAAGGGACGGATTAAATTCGCCCGTGGTGGTCAGGTGCCATGCGACCATGGCGACCCGTTCTGTTGATTCGAGTGCGATTCGGGTCGCCCGTTCCGAAAGCAGAGCCTTCAATTCGATCTCGCTGGCCGACTCGTGAATGGCAACGGTCTGATGAAGCCAGCGGATCGCATCGGTTTCAATCATCTGCGTTCGCAGTCTTCCTTCTTCGTCCACGCGGCACAGAAAACAGCCGTGGGGACCAAGTTCTGTGGGGCCACGGCCCTGGATGGTTCCTGGATAGATGACCAGCGAATCCGCTTTTTCAATTCGCGAGGATTGTCGGCTGCCACCCAGCGCCCCGTAGCGAAACCGGTCGAATGAAATCGACTCGCTTTCAAATTCGCCATGCGCCAAGCCGATGGTAAACACGTCCTGGTCTTCGATGACCGGCAGTTCGAGGGTGGACTCTGGCTTTCGCACGCAGCCCATGGAATAAATCCGGGCGGTCGTTCTGTCGTTTTTTCGGAACGTCGCGTCCTCGATCGTGGAAACGTCAAACGCGGTCACGTTGTCCGGCAGATCAATATTCTGGGGCCAGTCATCGCCTGGATTCGACCGTCCGCGGCACCAGAAAACGCCAATGCCTTTCTCCTTCAACCGCTCAAATTGCTTCAACAGAAACGCGACCGGACGCGGACCACTGCATGAGACGTCAAACAAATCACCCGACAACAGAATGAAATCGACCCGTTCGTTCAACGCCACATCAAACACCCGGGTAGCCGCATCATAGGGCGCGTTCACCAAGGCCTGCTTCAGGTGAACCGGCAGTTCCGAAATACCCCGTATCGGTTGATGGAGCTCAAAGTCCGCTGCGTGAATGAATTTGAAAGCCTCTGCCATCAGGAGCACTCCTTGCACCTTTGGATACTGAACCGGCCGCTTCCCTGAATGGTACCGGGTTCTGGTGATCAAGTCCGCCGATCGTGGGGCAGTGTATTACATCCGCCGCGGTCAAACTATATCAATCGCTGCGGAACCTGCAGGCCTGCGATTCGTGATCCGTTGGGCCGATCGACGAAAACGCATGCACGAAGGGATCGGTTTTCGCCGTCGGCCGCTTCGCTAAATTGGATGCGGATTTCAGGGCAGCGGTAGACGCAACTCCGCATTCAAGTCAGAATCCAGTCGATTCCAGCTCAGCATCGCCTTGGTTCGACAGCATGACTTCCGAGTTTATTTTTGTGATCTGCCAGTCCGGTGCTGAGGCCGTCTGCAAACAGGAGTTGGGCCGCAACCATCCTGGCTTGCGATTTTCGTTTTCCCGGCCCGGATTTCTGACGTTCAAACGAGCCGATGAAAAACTGGCAAAGCGGTTTTATTTGAAGTCCACTTTTGCCCGCACCTATGGCTGGTGCCTGGGGCATCACCGATCGACCGAGCTTCTCGATCAGTACCGGTTCATTAAACAGAGCATTGAGATTCCCGCAGAGGCCCGCAAGCTGCATATCTGGCAACGAGATGCGGCGCTGCCCGGGTCGGCTGGTTTTGAACCGGGAACGACCGTGCTGGCGCAGCAGGCCGGCGAACGATTGGCGGCCGAGTTTGCCCGCGATAGTGGCCGCGAGCTGGCGGTGAATCGCATCGCGCGCGCCGACGAAGCCATTCTGGACGTGGTGCTGGTGGAGCCTGACGACTGGTGGTGCGGTTACCATTTCGCCGGCACGTCAATGCACCGCTACCCCGGCGGTGTGCCGCCCGTCAATACAGATAGACCAGTGCTCAGTCGGGCCTACCATAAACTGTGGGAAGCGTTGCTATGGTCGGGTATTCACATCGGACCAAACGATCGCTGTGCCGAAATCGGAAGCAGTCCCGGAGGGGCGTGCCAACTGTTGCTCGAAAAAGGTGCGAAGGTGATCGCCATCGATCCGGCTGAATTGGACAAGTCGATCGCCAAACATCATAACCTGACCTACCTGCGATGCCGCGGTCGCGAGGTGTCCAAGAAGAAACTGAAAGACGTACAGTGGTTACTATGCGATATCAACGCCGCCCCCTCGTTTACTCTGGACACGGTAGAGGAAATTGTCACCAACCAGCATGTCAATCGAATTCGCGGACTGATTCTGACGCTCAAGCTGGCGGACTGGCGGTTGGCGGAGGAGATCGACGACTGGCAGGAGCGGATTCGGAAACTGGGATTCAAGGCGGTCAAGACGCGTCAATTGGCCCTTAATCGTCGCGAGATATGTTTGGTCGCGGTCCGCGATCGTTTCGCCTTGCGGGAAACCAGAAAACCGCGTCGCCGTAATGCACCCGGTTAAACGAAAACGCACAACCGGAAGCGGGTGGAAAAGATGACCAATATTGGATCTTGCCCCGTTTTGTCCGTTCTCGTTTTGTTCCCCAGTCGCGTAGCGACGGTATACGTTAGCCACTACGCCCAATCGGGTACGCCCATTCGGGATACGCCCAATCGGGATACGCCCAATCGGCGGCCAATCGGCAGCCCAATCGGCACGCCCAATCGGGGACAGGCAGCGGCCAATCGGGGACAGGGAAAGCGATGGGATAAACCGGCTTGGAATAGGGAATGAGGGGCCAATCGGGGACAGGGGCCAATCGGGGAGGGGCCAATCGGGGACAGCCCAAGACCGCCATTGCGCTTCGGAGCACCACTTGGAGGCCATGGGCCAGCCGTCTCGGCCATGCCGCCGGTCGAGATGGGCAAGTTGCCCCAACCGGCGGGCTAACACCGGCCAAGATCGAGTTACCAACCGCTGGGCTTGCCATTAAGATTTCAACTGCGCGCGTCGTCCGCAAATGTTCTGCCGCCAGCTCGAAAACGAGACGAATCTGGGCCACTCAGGCGGGCCCGGCAACTCAACAGCTCGTTACCAGACAAACCTCTTCCGGACACTGAGCGCGAATCTGAAAGCCAGCTTCGGGGGTCATGAATAGAAAATCAACAGTGGCCGTCCAGCTGTCGCTCCTTCGCTGTCGCACCGCTGCCTCACATTTTCCCCTTTGCTGATTTCCAGCGATCATTCCACCAGCGTTTACAAAGACTTTCTTTTCCGAGAGCCGGCAGGGAAACGGATTGAACCCGGATGGAATTTCGTAGCGTTCCGTGAAACCGCTGCGGGGGCTGTCGATGTTTGCTATCATTGCAAGCCGTCGAAATCGGAAATATGGGTACCGTGTCGCAGCCGTCGGGGAGACTTTAATGACTACGCCAACATTCATCGCTCACGTCGTCATCGGCCGCATCGCAATTGCAGCGCTCTGCATTATGCCAATGAGTCTGTTGCCAGCTGCTAACTCGACCCTGTGTGCGATAGCACAACAAACCGATTCGGTTGCTCGACAAGACGCAACGCAAATTCAACCGTCCGCCATTGTGTTGGAACCATCTGGGCTGCCGGAAAAGTTCGTGCCGGAAGCGTTACTTCCCAGCGGTGCGCTTGTTCATTTGCGGATCAACAGCACTGGGCAGCTGCTTGAAGATGCCAGTGCGATGGCGACGCCGTTCATCCCCGAAGAGGCACTGGGGCCTCGGGCGCGAGTGGCTCTCGAGCAACCCAACCCGTTGTTGGCGTTAATCGGATTGCAATCGACGGGACAACCATTTTCGATTGAAATGCTCTCTGAATTGTCGGGCATCGATTCTGCCCGGCCGGCGACCCTCTCTTTTTATCTGTTACCGCCGGACCAGGGTTTCGTCGTGTGTTTGCCAGTTTTTGACTTGAACCGCGTATCAGCGCTTCTGAACAATTTGCTTGGGCCAAGGGTACGAACCGAGAAAGTCCAATTGCAAGGTGGGTTCGCCCAAAAGATCGAAACAGGCGATATGACGATGTTTGTGCTGGCCTCTGCGGATACCGTGTGTGTTTGCGGTTCGACCGCCATCGCCGATGCGATATTGAATTCACCGGCGGAAGCAAATCTGAGCGAATCTCAGCTGATCGCGGATACGCTAGAGCGACATGAGGACGATGATTTGTGGCTGGTGATCGACAATACCCCGGTGAAGGGATTATTGCCGACGCTGGAGCCGTTTGAGACGCTGCCGCCGGTGCTGGTCGAGCGTCTTCGAGCAGATATTCTGGCAGAGATCGATCCGCGGGCATTGGAATCGATCAACCTTCAGCTGCAGTCACGATTAGGCATTCGAGACGTGGAGCAGCTGCTTGACTACGCCGAATCGATCGCCAGCGGTGCCTACGAAGTTCTGTTCAAATACTTGTACCGATTTGTTGATCGGTTCAACGGGCTCACGGTCGCGATTGATTTGACGAAAGAATTTCAGTCAATCAAATTGTCGCTGGTCTCCGACACGATCAGCAGCGACAAATCGACGGCACCGCTGCCGCTGGATAGAGTCCAAGAGCTGATTTCAACTGTACCGGGAGCCCACGATTATCTCGTCGCCGAAGGTCGTTCCCAGCCAGCCCGCAAATCCGCCTTCGTCGCCGAATTAATCGACAACATCGGCACGAAGATGCGTGAAAAAGAACTTCCAATGCAGTTTCATCATGCGATCAACGAGCTGCACAAAGGACACACGCCGGTTCAGCCGCTGACCAGCAAGGTAGATTGGACCGTCAGCACTCGGTTATTCGCCAGCAATATCTTACAACAGAGATATGATGATTTGGGCTCAATGTTGAACGATGTCGTGGCCAATAACGCGATCGTCAATCTTCAGGCAATCCCGGTACAGGAAAATGATTTCCTTCAGGACCATTTTGAAACACAGGCAAAAATCAAGAATTCGAATAACGCGAACTGGTCAAATTTCTGGAAAAACATCGGTTACCATCAAACCTTTCTGAGGCACGAAAGCAGAACAGATTCAGAAGTGCTGGATGGCGACATTGTCAAGCTGGTCACAGAAGACAGCGTTACGACTGCCAGCGGTTTCTTTGGTTACAACGAACACGAATTGATCAGCCGATACTTCATGCTCTACCGCACGCTGGACGATCACACGCTGATGTGGTCCGGCGGCAATTCGCCGGAACTGTTTCGCAAGCTAAAACCGCAACCGGTTCCGGAAGCAATCAATCGGCTGATCGCCAATTCTGGAATTGCAGAAGGCGTTCATCGAATGGAAATTCTACGCTTGATCCATCGTGTGATCGATTTTGTCAAGCTGGCGGATTCTGCTGAATCGTTGCTGCACAACGAGATGGATGAATATCTTGACAGCATACAATCGATTTACGACTCGGGAGCCGGCAACGACATCGAGCAGATTCTTCCGAAGCTACAGGCGATTGAAATGCCAATCTCAGTCGCTTTTGTGAATCAGGATTCCGAATCGGGAGAATTGTATCTGGTTACTCCCGTTGGTTTGACTTACCCCCGTAACAGGTTGGTGCCCAAAGCGATGGAGTTGTTCGGTGACTTTGCCGAAGTCGCCGATTCGATCGGCGGAGCCATCGCGTATCAGCGGACCAGCGACGGAAGATTTGACCTGGTATTGGTACAATCAACCGCAGCGATCAGCAAGCTGATCCGGACCGTGGGTAACAATCTGGCGAAAGAATACCTGAACCGCCCGGACGGTCAGCAGCGATTCCGGCAGCTATTCGAAAACGACCATGACGTCGACCGCGACGACCGATGGCTACAGAACAGCGCGTGGAGCTTTCTGCCATTTTGAGCCTTTCAGTAGTAATCCGCAGCGTCTGTGGTGGCCCGTATGTTTTGAAGGAGCATGTCTGAGAGATGGGTTTGCGGATATTGCTTGTATTCGCGAAGGTTGCTTGTATTCAATGGGCGATTTCGCGATTTGCTCCATCCGACTGGGTCGATGGTCGATGGGTTACCTGCTGAACCAGCTCCTCCAGATCAATTTCGTTGACCAGCTTTCGAATCTGCGGATCCCGCATCAGCCGATTCATTTCCGGAGTTGCACCGATCAACAAGACCTCTTGCAATTGGCCTGACCCAAGACGCTCGAACCGGAACTGCAATTCCTCACTTTCCAGAATCGGTTGCACCAGGGGGTGGTCAATTAAAACCACCAGACGCAGATTATTGGTCAACAACCAGACTTTGTCATCGTTCGGTAGATTGATCAGCCGTCGAGCAAGATCGACTTCCTTTTTGACGGAATCCAGTCCGGTCGATCAATAAATCTCCTGTTTGATTCGCTGAATTCCGCTTGCGAATTGTGCATACCATTCTGCCTGATCAAGTTGAAACTGACGAACGGTTTCCAGCCTTTGTGAATCATCGTGGGCTATCGGGGTCAGCGGTTCAAGATGCTCGTCGAATAGAAAACGCATCGCCAGCGAGGTCCTCATTACCTGTCGGCCTCGCGGGCTAAAGGCAAGCAATTCAGCAGTGACGAGCGATGCAAACAGAATTCCAACCCACATGGCAGCCACCAACAGCACGTTCGTAAACAACTGAACTGGCTTCGGCAATCGCATTCGGTTGGCCAGCCGTTGCCCCCAATAGCGTTTGATCGAGCGATGTCGGAGCGAAGCTGACACAACCATGATCACGATCGAGCTGACCATCGCGCTAATGACAACGTTCAGCACCCCGGCGTCGAACGCCATTCCAAGCATCCGGTAAGACACAAATGCGGCGACAAAACCGAGCAGCAACGCGGCGACCCGGACACCCGCCCCGATCAAGTTATCGGCAGAAGTCTGGCGAAGTATCCTGAAGGAAAGCAGGCTGGCCACCAGGATTACGATAATTTCGAAGACCAGCAGCAGGTTCATTGTTGCGTACTTGTGATTGGACGGGAGCCGATCATTGTAAATGTTCAGAGAGTGGATTCAAATTTCCCAATAGAAATTTGAGCTGGCTATTCTCGGTGGAACCCCCCCTCTTCCGGACATTGAACGCGAATCTGAAAGCCAGCACCGAGGTCATGAATACCCATTAATAGTGGCCTGTCCCTCGTTGCCCCTGGCCCAACTTTCGGCAGCTCTTGGGCTGGGGCACCCAGACAATTCGGCCAATCTGGTAAAAAAAGCAAAGCGGCTAATCGATGATGAACCAAACTGCAAAAAACAGTACAAAAAACGGAAGCGAGACCTCGTGAAAACCGAGAACCAAGGCTGACTCCTGCGAAGCCTGCGCCTGACCCCTGCGAAGCCTGCAGTTCAAAGTGGGCACATCCTCAAGAACGGGATCGTTTCCGCCCCTTCCCTCGAACTTCGATGGCTCTAGAGCTCGCCATCATTGCGAGAACCCAGTTGCCCGAACACGTCCCGATTAACGTCCAGTCGGATCAACCGATGGTGTCCGTCTGAAAAAGCAAAGGGTGCGACGGAACGGTGGCTCGTTCCAAACAGCAAGGCTGTGCCGTGTTCAAAATCGTCGGGGACCGGAGTTTCATCAGTCCAACGCACGACCTCTGCGCCAAATCCTGACCAGGGCGTCTGGTTGTCACCGCTGTCATCGGTGATTGTGCGGCGGACAAACTTTTCACCGACCATAATCGTATTGGATAGCCCGTCGTGAATGTCTCGCGCTCGAACCAGGCGATGACAATCGACGACGCCGTTAATCCCGGTCTCGGGCCAAACAAATTTCCCATCCAGACCGTCCTCCAACCTGGTCGGACCCAAAAATGCGATGAACAATCGGTTTCCCGCATTTACAGCGTAATCAATCGTCGCTGGACTGCGGAGCTCCATTGAGGGGTTTGGGTGGATATTGAAAAATTCGCGATCCAGCGGACGATCCAGTTTGCTGGGGCATCGAAACGTACGGACCTGGTAGGCGAAAAACGGATCCAGATCGTTCTGAATCAACCGGTTGAATCCGCGAACGCCGGGCGCCAGTCCGCGGGCATTACCTGATTCAAGAAATTCGCTGCAGTTGAAAAACCAGCCGCCCGGTTGCTTGACCTGGTAACCGAGGTCTCGAATACCGTACCAGGCCAACCCCCATCCACCTGAAGGCAGATGCGCGAATTGCGATTCATGATTGATTGCCGCCAGAGCAAGCTGCCGGAGGTTGTTCTGGCAGTGTGTCAAACGAGCACGGGTTCGGACAGCCTGAATGGCCGGTATGGACAACGCGATCAGAATCGTGATGCAGCCGATCGTCGCCAACAGTTCGAAAAGGGAGAGTCCCGACCGCGGTTTATTCATGCTCATCAGTCCTTCCGTCCTGCAATGCCCAAAACAGACAGGCCAACCCTAGCAACAGCGGCTTGGCAAGTGCGATACCGTCGATTCTGCGTTCCCCTACAACGCATCCACAAGAAATATCGATCCCTCGAACCCACGCGGATGCGACACAGGCCGTTAAAACCAGGCAAACAACAAAAGCGAGACCACCGAAGAATCGGTGATGGGTGGTCAACATCAGTCCCGCGCCGCTGGCTGCCAGGCAGACAATCACAAACATCGCCGCCAATAGAGCATACGGGCCATGCACAATCTGGTATGTCTGAACCGTCAAGTAAAAACGCTCGAAGTTGATCAGATGATCTGCCGCGATGTACAGAAGAATAGCGGCCAGAATCCACGCCACGAGCTTCCAATGGCCGAAAAGCGTTACTGATCGACCGTTTGTCCAGCCGACGCCCACTCAGCAATCCCCTCTTCCAACAATGAGATGTTTCGGAATCCAGCGACGAACAGTCTTCGCGCCACAATTTCATCGTAGGTGCAGCCTGCAGACTGGCAATAGACAACCAGAGGCACATCAGCGTCTACCAATGCCTTAAACTCTTCAATGTGGCGCTGTCCAGCATTGACAGGAATATTGACCGCTCCCGGCATGTGCAGACGGTCAAAACTGGAATCGTACCGGGCATCAATCAATTTCGCATTTGGCATTTGATTTAAATCCTGGAGCTGCACCGTATCAAAAGAAACAACGGCAAAACTGCGATCAATTTCGCGTCGTGATTCGGCTAACGTGCAGGGAGCCAGGCTGACCCAGGCAATTACAAATCCAACCGTTGCCAATAGTATGACGATCTGAGGGTGCCCATTACCGGACGAGCCAAGTACTCTTGGCAGGCGATATACTAAAGCGCACGCCGCCAGCAGGGCCGTCGCCAGACTCAATCGCGTGGCAATTTCCAGAGCCCTGAACAAGAAAGCTTGCCCGCCGAGTGGTTTACTCGACAACACGATGGCCGTACCGTCCCAACGGCCCAGCAGTTCGGCGGGGTGTTGGATGAAAACCTGTCCATCCTCATCCAACAATCGAACTTGTCCATCCGCGAACCCAAGAAAAAGTTGCCAATGATCCAGACGTTGCCATTGGCCGTGGGATGCAACGTGAAGCACGACTGGATGATTGGACGCTTTCAGCGTGACCAGCGACGCATTATCCGCGAAAAAAGTGTGAAGGCCCAGAAATTCGGCCGCGTTTTGCAGGTCCTCGACGGTGCTCCCACGAACCGTCGAGACGAACCTGGCATCGATCAGCTGCGAAAACTCCGGGACATCCAGGCCTTCGGCGATCGCCGCACCATATACCGCATAGATGCCGCAGTACGACGGTTCACCACCGGCACATCCACCGGATGGTCCCGGGCAACCTGCGATGCAGAACGCGACAAGACTCGCGAGCTTTGGCAACGCTATTCGGCACCAGGTACGAAATTTCAGCAGTATGCCATTCACTTGCTCGACCAGGCGTAAACCCGCCAAACGAAAAAAATACCGACGCCGATCACCGCCATCGCGGCCAGCAGGTAGATCCACAACGGCCACTTTGAGGCCATCTCGGCCGACGCAATGTTGCGAACGACGTCTCCCCGATAGACTTCGACTACTTTACCGTCCCGCCACTCCGCCTTGATCTGGGGCGTGTCCTCCAGCAAAACCTCTGTTCCATCGGGGACCGATACGGGTAGCACAAACGCCGATGCCGGTGGTTTTCCGAATTTCAATTCACTGAAAACAACTTCCTCAAATTCGCGCTCGCTGTGGCCATCGTGGAACTCCCCGAAAATTGTGCGTTCCAATCTCGGCGTATTCGAACGGTCAAGAAACCGCTCTCTAACGGACGTGGAACGCCGCGATTGTCGTAGCAGAATCTCGCGATTGCCCCGCCCTGCGACATCGAGTACCGGCATCCCCGTGATAGACGCATCAAATCCGAACGGAACATATAATTCGTCCTGACGGACAAACAACAATTCGAACCTGCGATCCGGATTCATCACGACCTCGAGCCGAATGGTCCCCTCGTAACCGCTCAAGTCATCTTTGTGATTCCGTGCAATCACTTTTGCGTTGGGTCCCCGCAACTCGGCCAGAGTGTCCACATCGCGCATTCCGCGAAGTGCCCGTTCACCTCCAAACGCGTATTCAGGACTCGACGAGAATCCGCCGAACCATTCCATTTGTGCGTTCCCGAAAGGACCGAACGGATCGGATTCGGAAAGCACTCTGGGTTCGTCAAGCCTCACACCACGCGAAAAAAACAACTCTTCGGCCTCGCCATTATTGATGGAAAATGTAAACATGGATTCGCCATATGTGACACCGATGGAGTCGATATATTTCGGATCGGAGGCCGTGCGGATGTGACTCAGTTTTCGATTTTTCGAAAGGCACGTCCGGCCATGTGTCGCCTGCGTCAGTCGTCTTTCGGATTCCTTGCCGATCAGCCATGATCGTTTCTCGTAGGTAATCTGCACCTCGTCCCATTTGTCAAGAAACGCCGAGTAGGCCGCCGCCAATTCATCCAGATCTTGCGGGCCAGGGGTACGGGCAGCCCCATGATCCCCGCATTCAGCAAACAGCAGACAGAAAACGAGAAGATAATCCATTTCAGGCCCCAAACTTAAAACCTATCCGAAAACCTACCTGTTCTGAATTGTGAGCCGACGGCGCTGGCCGCGGACCTTTCTTTTACTCGGTTTCGAGGCGCAGGCCCGACGCTAGCGCGTTCGGCTCACGGTTTCCGGATAGGCTCTTAGTAGTTGACTGCCTTGCAGCGCGGTGCAATCGGTGGCTTCGGTAATGCCCGGAGTACCTGAACCTGCGTTCTTCCCTTGCCTTTCGGTAACTCTCCCGGCGTCAGATCGTCAAACCTGCGAATTCGTCCAACCTGCGACGCCTACAGTTCGACTTGATCGCATATTACATTGCTCTTTTTCTTATCCAGCTGCACATTTACGCAATTGTTTCCGGTGCAGACCCATTGGTACACGCCGAGAACATCTTTCAAACCGCCGTTGTCGACGACCTCTTGCACTGGGCGGTCGGTACATTCTGCTTGGAGTGGATCGAACGTCTGGCACTTGTGCTCTTCCCAATCGGTGCCGGTACAGGGGACAGCCCCACCCACGATTTGTGGTTGTGGCAGTGCCGTAAGAATGAAAAATCCACACAAGCTCAACCATGCAAAGATGCGGTAAGTCCTCATCCTTTTTCTCCTCACAAGTCAAGTGGGTCGGTTAAAATGTCTCAGGTTGAACCTATCAAATTGTTGGGGGGGGGGGCAACAAAAAAATGTCTCGTCCACGGAATTGATGGGACGAAATCTGGAAATTCGCTGAAAACCTCGTAAAACGCGCATCTCGAGGAACAGGTTCTATGGTTTTCGTTTTGTCCTGCCTCAGTCGGAACGGGAGTTTTTGATTTGGTAAGTCAATCTCTTGACAACCTCGGGAGATTTTATTGAGCAACCGCATCCGGTTGTCATCAGCAGTTACAATCCTGAGCACCGCGTCGTCGACAATCGAACCACCGGCCAGCGTGACTCGGTCTTCCGTCATGCGGCCGAGTTTATCCAGTTGGTAGTCATGAACGTTATCGTTCGGATCGGTCATCTTGATCCGGACGCTCTGTCGGTTGTACTGGTACTGAACCACCCCGCCATCCGGATAGGTCATCTTCTGTAGCAGATCGTGGGAGGCAATCTTTGAAACGGCCGGCGCCACACCCCAGGTGTAGACCGTTTCCTGATCGCCGGTCGTCGAGTTGACCGCAATCTGCTTTGACATCCGGCTCTGGTCATACTCGGTTTCGGTGACCTCGGTATCGGCGCCGCCATGATTGATGGTCACTTTGACGGTCCGCCCGGCGTCGTCAAACTCGCTGCGGTCGGTGTCGGTGGCGCCGTTATCGTCGGTTCCGACCCAGACACTCAGCTCCGCGACCGTAACTCATCTGTTGTGATACAGAATACTTTGCTGACTGGCGTTGGCCGGTCACGGGCTGCGGAGCGGCGAGAGCAGGTTTTTTGAAACCGATTTTTGCAGCTGGATTTTGAACCGGCTGAATTTGATTTAGAGCACCAGTGAAGGTCGTCTGCATTGACTCCGAAGGCCCAGGCCAGCGATTCCACTAGGGACTTTGTTGTACAGCGACTTAAACAATCGATAACGCGTATCGCTTGGGTTAAGTGACGGTTCATTCCCATCGATCGGGAAGATGAGTGTGGCATACGTGACACGTCGGTGCGATTCGCGCTAGGCCTGGGACTCGGATCGGACATTGCGGATGGACTGCAGCAACTGTTTGCAGGAGGAAAACCGTTTTTGCTTGTCAATCTCGATGCACTTGTGAACCGCCTGAGCCAGCTTCTCGTTCAGGTCCGGGCGGTGTTTGTGAATGTCATCGGCCACCCGCTGATCGTGGGCCAGAGCGGCCATGCCGGTAGTGTCGGTGCTTCCCCAGGGGTGTTCGAAGGTCAACATCCGATACATCGTGACGCCGAATGCGAAAATATCGAGCCGTCGATCGGTCTCACGGCGGCGGACCACTTCCGGTGCCATGTATTGTGGTGTACCGGTGCGATTGCCGGGTCGGTGGAATTCTTCCTTGTCCGGTATGGTCAATCCAAAATCGATCAGCTTGATCTGCGACAAGTCCCGGTTGCAGATGAAATTTCGCGGGCAGATATCTCGGTGGATAAAGCCGGCATCGTGAACGGCCTGTACGCGCCTCGGCCATGTCCCGGATCAATTTCAATCGGCTCGCCGGCAGTTCCTCGCTGCGGTTTTTGATCAGAACATTCAGGCCTGGACCATCGATCCACTCCATCAGGATGTATTCCTGCCCTTTGGTCGTCTTTCCGAATTCGAATGTCTGGGCAATCAGTGGATGGTGAATCTGCATCCCGATCTCGCCTTCGGTGGGCAGCGTTCAACCCCCTGAAGCGTTCCCGGAATAATTTCGTCTTCTGCTCGTCCAGCAGCTTGATACCAAACAACTCACCGGTGTGGATGTCCTTAACCACATGAAACCGGGACATCGTGCCATGGAAGGCATGACGATTCATGACAAACCGCTTGGAAATGTCGAGTGGCTTGCCGGCTCGCTGGCCTGCAAATGCTCCCCTGAATTTGTCAAGAATGCCCATGAAAGATGTCTGATTCAGGCGGTGGATTGATCAGGGAAGGATGCCGGAACGAGCGATGTGGCAGCAGTAAATTATACACCATGACCGGCGCCGGCGAATTCTGCCGAAAATTCCGGTTTTCGATCGACCAGACGTGTCCCACGACGGGCGAATAATGATCAGGACAAGCGATTCCACAGGACAGGAACCATGAAAGATCGAATTCGACGCGCGATGCAGGATCCCGATGCTTACGTATTGGAATTGTGTTACCGCGATTCCCGCGGAGCAACGACCCGTCGAATCGTCAGTCCGATTCGTTTTCTGTCGCCCTGTCGTTTTCTGGCCCTGTGCCTGTGCCGCGAGGAACCACGCCAATTTCATCTCGCTCGTTGCAGTCAGGTCAGTCTGAGACCGGCCAGTGACGTGATCATGCCGGTCCCGATGCAGTGAGGCCGGGGAGTTGCCATTCTGGTTGCCGATTTTTCGCGACACCGTTCGACAGAGACCAACAGACGGTCAAATTCGGAATGAACCGCGTTTCCGCACCCAACGGCTGAGCCAGGATTCGCCCCCGGGCGATTCTACTTGCCGCAATAGTCGATGGTCCGGGCGATTTCGGCCTTCAGCCGGTCGCGAGTCACGATGCGGTCGATGAATCCATGTTCCAGCAGAAATTCGCTGGTTTGAAAGCCTTCGGGTAATTCGATCCGAATCGTCGCCTTGATCGTGCGCGGACCGGCAAATCCGATCAGGGCTTTCGGTTCGGCAAAGACCACATCACCCAGCGACGCGAAGCTGGCGGCCACGCCACCCATGGTGGGATTGGTCAGCACGGAAATGAACAAGCCTCCGGCCTGGTCGTACCGCGCCAAGGCGGCCGATACTTTGGCCATCTGCATCAACGACAGAATCCCCTCGTGCATGCGGGCCCCGCCGCCGGAGGCGCTGATGATGATCAGCGGCAGATTCTGCGTGGTGGCTTTTTCAATCAAGCGTGTCAATCGCTCACCTACCACCGATCCCATACTGCCCATGATGAATTGCGAATCGGTAATGCCGATTGCCACCCGCCGTGCCCGGATCATTCCGGATCCGGTGATCGCCGCATCGGACAACCCGGTCTTTGTCTGTTCCGCCTTCAACCGGTCGACATACGCGCGGCTATCGGCAAAACCCAGCGGATCGGTGGGAACGATATTGGCATCCCATTCGGCAAAGGTGCCGTCGTCCAGCACCTGCTCGATTCGCTGCTTGCCCGAAACATACATATGAAAATTGCATTCCGGGCAGACATTCAATCTCTTTTCGGCTTCCTTGCGGAAGATGGCGGCTTTACAGCCAGGGCACTTGATCCACGTCCCCTCCGGAACGCCCCGTTTCTTCTTCTGGTTGGTCGCGGGATGAACTTGAGCCATATTGATCCGTGCTTTTGCCACCAGGAAATTTGGAATCGTATTCCCATACGAAAATTGACAATCAGGATTTTCCCACAAAACGCAGGGGCTTGCCAATGTCTTTTTGTGCAACTCGCCTAAATGCCGCAAAAATGCGGTTTTCCGGCGTGCCGGCTATTCGACTGGCAGTTTGTGGCCCATCTTGTCCCGCTTGGTTGCCAGGTAGTGGGCGTTGTGTTTGTTGATGGGGGGCAGGATGGGAACCTGATCGACAACCTTCAGCCCGTAACCTCGCAAATTGAACGCCTCGGTCTTCTTGGGGTTATTCGTCAGCAGACGAATCTGGGACAGCCCGATATCCTTCAGGATCTGGATGCCAATGCCATAGTCTCGCATGTCCGATTTGAAACCCAGCGCGTGATTGGCCTCGACCGTATCCAGGCCCTTGTCCTGCAGCGCGTAGGCCTTGATTTTTTCGACCAGCCCAATGCCTCGCCCCTCCTGAGGCAAATAGACCACCACGCCGTTTCCTTCATTGGCGATCATTTTCAAAGCCAAATCCAGTTGATCGCCGCAATCACAACGCAACGAATTGAGCAGATCGCCCGTGAAACAACTGCTGTGCATGCGGACCAGCGGAGCCAGTTTCTGTTTGGCCGGTTCCCCCATGACGAGCGCAATTGGCTGCTGATTCTCGAATTTCACCTGGTAGGCGATGACGTTAAATTCGCCGTACCGCGTGGGTAACTGGGCGGAGGCAAGGCGGGACACCAGCTTTTCACTTAACCGCCGGTAGGCGATCAGATCCTCGATGGTGATGATCGGCAGTTTTTTTTCCGCGGCAATCTCGAACAGGCGATCCCGGGTAGCCCGGTTACCGTCGTCGTCCAGGACTTCGCACAGGACTCCCGCGGGTGCCAATCCGGCCATCCGCGCCAAATCGACTGCCGCTTCCGTATGCCCAGCTCGGCGGAGCACGCCTCCTTCCATGGCCATCAACAAATGGACGTGACCGGGCCGTTGAAAATCGTCGACCTGCGAATGCGGATCCGCGATGGCACGAACGCACATGGCCCGTTCTTCCGCGGTAATACCAGTTCGAGCGGATTTATGGTCCAACGGGGTCAGAAACGCCGTCTGCAGCCGCGCCGTGTTGTTTTCTACCAGCGGACGAACCTGTAGCCGTTCCGCCGTTTCCGGAAGAATCGGCATGCAGAAATCACCCCGGCCGCTCATGATCAAATTGATAGCTTCGGGAGTAGCTTTTTCTGCAGCGCAGATGAAGTCACCCTCGTTTTCTCGATTTTCGTCGTCCATGACGATCACGACGCCACCACGCCGAATCTGCTCCACTGCGTCCTGAATCTTGGAAAAAGACATTGCTGCCGGGAAACTCCTGTTTTGCCGATATAAACTGTAACCATATTATAGGCGTAGTGAGCATCGCCATAGGCGACAAAATGGGTTAGCGGACACGATTGCCGCCAGCCGGCGTACCGGCTTGCCCCGTAACGCGAACCGTGCCCCCCTGAAACGGACAACGAGATGGCCTTTTATTCGTATTCCCCGATCCTGACCTGGCTGCTGGCGTTGGCGTTGCTGCCGGGTGGATGGATAGCCGGGGCCGCAAACCAGGACTCCGTCCCGGCGGCGCTGGCGGGGGCCAAGACGGTGGCTTCTGATCCGCTCGAGTCAGAGGCAGAGGACGAATCAGCGGCCGAGTCGAAGAATCCACCTCGATACTCGTACAAGAAATACCTCAATGTGGTTTATTCGCGGGGCAAAGACTATCGACTGTTGTGCGATATTTACAAACCGTTGGGCCCGGGGCCCTTTCCGGCGGTATTGGCCATCCATGGCGGTGCCTGGAGTCACGGGTCCAAATTGCAGATGATGTTGCCTGCCAGGAAGATGTCGGCGTCCGGATACGTTGTTATCGCCATCAACTATCGACTGGCACCCAAATACAAGTTTCCGGCTCAGATCCAGGACTGCAAGCGCGCCGTTCGCTGGATTCGATCCAATTCTGAAAAGTTGAATGTCAATCCGGAGCAGGTCGCCGCGTTCGGTTATTCCGCGGGAGGTCATTTGAGTGCCATGTTGGGAACGACGGACGCCCAGGATCAACTGGATGGCGAACTGCCTCCCGATCACGAGTACGGTAGCATCTCCAGTCGCGTGCAATGCGTGGTCGTCGGCGGTGGCCCCTGTGAATTCGACTGGATCAAGAGCCAGGCGCTGGTGCATTGGTTGGGCGCCGGCCCCAAAGAAGATCCGACGATCTATCTGCAGGCTTCCCCAATCACCTACGTTTCCGAGGACGACCCGCCGTTCATTTTTTTTCATGGTAGCGGCGATCGCGTGGTCCCGCCCAGTTCCTCCCGGAAAATGCACGAACAATTGTTGGCGGCAGGCGTTGAAAGCCGGTATCAATCCGTTCCGGACAAGGGCCATCTGGCCACGTTCGGTGATACCCGCTGGGTCGACGCGGCGATCGAGTTCATGGATGCCAAGCTGAACCGAACGCACGATGAGTAATTTTTCTCGATCCCCTGTGTTGCGTCGGGAGGAATACATCGAACAGGCTTACCTGTTTCGCGGACTGTCCAATCGTCTCGCGTCGGCGGAACCGATTCAGGAACTGTTGTTTCATCTACGCGAGGAGATCCTGGCGACAACGAATCTGCCGCATGCGATCGATTACCTGCTGGCTGAATTGAGCCATGTCGGCACGATGTCTTCCGCGATGAGTAATCTGCCGCACTACTTTGCGCCTTTTCAGACCTACCTGATTTCGGAAGCCGAGAACGAGCAGGGACGATTCGATATGAATTTTGCCCTGCAGATTCTTGAACGCGAGGCGGAAATGAGAGCCAATGGCGTTGCCAGCGTGGCTCTGTTTTTTTATCAGTTTGAAGCAATCTGCCGGAATCGACTCCGTTACGATGCTGGCTTGAAGGCGATGAGCGGTGATCCGCTTTACGACCACGATTGGACACGCTGGCTATTGGAGGTGCGGCACCAGATTGGAATCGTGGATATCGCCGACCTGGTTTATGTTCACAGCGCCTACTACGTTGAACGTCAACATCCCTCGTCGCAGGATCCAGACGAATTGCCGAACCCGATATTATTTGGCGTCAAGGAAGGTCGCGTCGCACTGGCCAATCGAAACAAGGAAACGCTCTATTTCTTCGCCGCGCTCCAGCGGCAACTCGATTACCCCAAAGTCCCGCGTCCGCGGCGGAAAGATCCGAATCAGGACCTGCTCCCGAAATTATCGCGAACGATGGAACGGTTCGAAGTGCGATTGAAGCTATTGGAAGATGAGCAACGCGAAAAAGGAATCGACCTGAGTCAATTCTACGGTGAACCCCGCCGAAAGAACTGACTTTCAAAATAACGATGACGGCCTGTCAAGAGCGCTGGGGTGTCGTGCGGGATAACTGAAAACCTCTTTCTGGTTGACTTAAGTTGTTTTCTGGCAATGTCTTGCGCTGAGAATGGCTAATTGACCTAGCGATGGTTTGGCGTACCGCTAGAATCTGGAGCTCCAATTTTACCGGGTCGGTCCGATCCGGTTCGCTTCTCATTCCGATTTGAAGTTCGTGTTTCACGAATCAACCACCGATCTCATCATGACTCGTATCGAAAGCCTTCAGAAGTTGCGTGGAATCAGCCCGGCCGTACTGCCGTCGCTGCTGCTATGTGATTTTGCCGCGCTGCAGGATGAGATCGGGAAACTGGAAACCGCTGGTTTCAAGGCGCTGCATCTGGATGTCATGGATGGCGTTTTCGTTCCCAATTTCACCTATGGCATCACGATTGTCGAAGCGGTTCGCAAGTGCACGGAACTACCCATCGATGTGCATTTGATGATGACGGAACCTCAACGTTACCTGCGGCAATTTCGTGACGCGGGTGCCGATGTGATGACGATCCACGTGGAGGCGGTGGATGATCCGGCGACCGTGCTACGCCAGATTCGTGATCTCGATGCCGTATCGGGAATCGCGCTCAATCCGGCAACGCCGGTTTCTTCCGTCGGCGACTGTCTGGATGCCGCGGACCTGGCTCTGGTGATGAGTGTCGACGCGGGATTTGGAGGCCAGTCGTTTGACGAATCGGTCTTGCCCAAGTTCAACGAGCTGCGGGACCTTGCCCGTCATGACCTGCTGCTGCAGATCAATGGTGGAATCAATGCAAAGACCATGTCGATCGCCGGGCGGTACAACATCGATTTGTATGTTGCCGGCTCGGCCGTCTTCCGAAGTCAGGACTACCAGGCCGCACTGGAAGAAATGATCCGGGAATTGGGAGCCTTCAATGAGCGTATCTGAATTCGTCGGATTGAGAATCCTGATCGTTCGACCGGGTGCCACGGAGCTGGACGAACAGGGGCGGATTGCAGGAAGTCTTGACGTTCCCCTGTCCAACCGCGGTCGGCAACAGATTACCGCGCTGCAGGACGAATTGAAGGACATCGACATCGACATGATCTACACGGGTCCATCATCCGCGTCGCGTGAAACGGCCGAAATACTGGGGGGCGGCGCTGTGAAAACCAGACAGGTCGTTGATTTGAAAAACTTCAACTACGGGCTGTGGCACGGCAAGCGAATCGCGGAATTGAAGAAGAATCAACCGAAGCTGTTCAAGCTGTGGCAGGAAAAACCGCAGAGTGTGTGTCCGCCAGACGGAGAAACGATTGAAGAGCTGGTCAAACGGGTCAATGGGTTTGTCAAGAAGATTCGCAAGAAGCTGCGGGCGGGTACGATTGTCGTGGTCGCCGCCGAACCCGTTGCCTGTGTGTTGCGGAGCACGCTGGAAGCTGTCCAGTTGAGCGAATACTGGACGATCGATTCCAACTGCGGGAGTTGGGATTCGATCATTCGCGACGGCGATTTGCCCTCGGCCTGATGGGCCCACCGGCGGTCCGTTCGTGCGGCCGCCAGTCGACAACTGGCCCGCCTGCTCCTGCCTCTAAAACTAATCCTCTCCTTTCAGAACCCAGTCCTGTTCAAAGGATTCATTCAGCCAGCGATCGGCCACGTCCACGATCTCGTCATCGAAGTTGGCCTTGAATTCGGCCATCCGAACCTGGTTGCGCTGGTTGGCAAGTCGCAGATAGAGCATCCCGGTTTTCAGTTCCTGTTCTTTGTCGGGATCGGGAATCGTGCCGTTCAGCAGCAGTGCGGTCAAACGGGAGTAGACACAACTGGCCATGAATAATTCGGTGGCGGTATCCCCAATTCTCTCCTGGATGAATTGCCGTTCAATGATCTGTTCCCGGTTTCTGGCCAAGGCCATTTCACAGGCCAGGCAAAACCTGCCGATCTGTTTTGCCAGGTTGCGGGCGTGATACCGCAGGTGTTCGTGTTTTACCGGAACATCGGGTTTGGCCGGAAAAAGCCTGATCAGGTTGCCGCGATTTCCCCAGGGGTTCTGCAGAATGCCCTGCAGGTCTTTTCCCAGGTGTCGCAGGCCCACCGCGGCGATGAAACATCGCAACACATCGTTGGCCCCTTCGCCAATCAGATTCAAGCGGGCGTCCCGCATCAATCGCTCGAACGGCTGATCGGTAAAAAACCCGGCACCTCCCCAGATCTGCAGACAGTCGTTGGTGATTCTCCACAACTGGTCGCTGGCGAAGACCTTGATCATGGCGGTTTCCACCATGTAATCCTCGGCCCCACTATCGATCAGCGCCGCCGTGTGATAGGTCGCGCTTTCCATGGCGTAGGTATCCGCCGCCGCTTCCGCGATTTTCTTTTTGACCAGTTCGAAATCACCCAGAGTCTTGCCGAACTGGCGTCTGGTCCTGGCTCGATGGACCATCCGTTCCAGGCAGAATTTGGCTGCTCCGGTACAGCAGGCGCCGAATGTCGTGCGGCCAAAATCCAGGACCGTCAACGCGACCTTCAGACCCTTGCCGACAGGCCCCAGAATGTTCTCATTGGGAACGTAGACGTTGTCGAATTCCATCCTTCCGGTGGCCGTTCCGCGAATCCCGCATTTCTCCATCCGCTGTTCCAGCACCTTGAACCCCGGGCTGTCCGGTGTCACCAGAAACGCGGTTATTCTTCCGTCCGGATCGGAATCGTCCGGAGTGCGGGCCATTACGGTCAGTACGTCGGCGATTCCGCCGTTGGTGATCCACCGTTTGGAGCCGGTAAGATGATACCCCAGGCCGTCTTCCGTCGGCGTGGCCCGGGTCCGGACGTTTCCCGCATCCGAACCGGCGTCCACCTCGGTCAAGGCAAACGCTGCCAGCTTGTCACCGCTGGCCAGCGGCTTCATCCATTTTTCCTTCTGGTCTTCGGTGCCGAACAGCTCCAGTGCCCGCAATCCGATGGAATGGTGTGCATTGACGAATACGGCTGTCGAACCGCAATGACCGCCGATGATCTCCATCACCCGGCAATAATTGGTCTGGGACATGCCCTGTCCGCCGTATTCCGGACGAATCGTCATGCCCAGGACACCCAGATCGCCAAGTCCCTTGACCACGGAATCGGGAATGCGGGCTTGCCGGTCGATATCGACGGGATCGATCGATCGCTGACAATAGGCCTTGACCTTTTCCACCATCTCGTCGCCACGCGCTTTGGCGTCTGCCGGCAGTTCCGGATAGGGAATGACGGATTGGGTACGAAAGAAACCAAAAAACAGGTCCTTTACAAACCCTTCCTTTTCCGGGCCTTCAAACAACAACTCTTCTGCCTGGGCAATCTGTTTCTTCTGCAGTTCGGTCAACGTGGCGGACATGAATCCGGTTCCTTGGTGCATCTGAAAGTGCGGCATCTAAAAGTGGTTCCGCCGCGCCGCAGATGGGCGGATGAGACAGAGACCATGATAATTCGAATTATGTCAGATTACGTCGGTTTATCAATGCGCCGGGCCATTTCACAAACATGGCCAAGCGTGATAACTTAAAACGCAGTTCGCAACCGACTTTGGTCTCGCTTTGCCCGGATTCATGTCCGTCAAGCGACGCCTTCGAAGCTACTTACCGGTGGGTGCCACCGGCATGGGTCACCAGAGCCAACGCAATCGACAGCCAGCAAGTCAAAGGGTTTTTCATGTCCTCTTCGTATCTGATTTCCGCTGCCCGCACACCCATTGGTGCATTTCAGGGGGCATACCGTTCGTTTTCCGCCACGGATCTGGGTGGCGTGGTGGTTCATGCGGCGATTGAACGGGCCGGTCTGCAAAACGAACAAATCGAAGAAGTCATCATGGGTAACGTGATTGGGGCGGGAGTCGGCCAGGCGCCGGCTCGCCAGGCGGCCTTGAAGGCCGGTCTGCCAACCACGATTCCCGCGGTGACGATCAACAAGGTCTGCGGGTCCGGTCTGAAGGCGGTCATGCTGGCTGACCAGGCCATCCGCTGTGGCGATGCGGAACGAATCGTGGCGGGCGGCATGGAGAACATGTCGATGGCACCGCACCTTACGTTCGCGTTGCGTGGCGGGGTCAAATTGGGGGACGCCGATTTGAAGGATGCGATGGTACTGGATGGTTTGACCTGCGCCTTTGAATCATGTCACATGGGAATGCATGCTGAGCACATTGCTCGAAAATACAACATCACCCGGGAACAGCAGGACGCGTTTGCCGCCACCAGTCAACAACGGGCGGCGCAGGCCCAGTCGGCAGATATTTTCCAGGATGAAATCGTCCCGGTCACGGTCAAGTCGCGAAAGGGTGAATCGCTGGTCAACAAGGATGAGGGGATTCGAGGAGATACTACCCAGGAAGGACTGGCCGGGTTGCGGACGGTTTTTGATCGGGAAGGGACGGTCACGGCGGGGAATGCTTCCACGCTTAGCGACGGCGCGGCGGCGGTGGTGGTTACCAGTGAATCGGTCGCCGCATCAGCGCCCTGGAAATTCAGGATCCTTTCCAGCCACACGTCCGGTACGGACCCTCAGGATCTGTTCATCGCGCCGGTGGAGGCCATCCGTGGTGCCTTGAAGAAGTCCGGCCTGACGGCCGGCGATATCGATCTGTTCGAGATCAACGAAGCGTTTGCCAGCCAGATGCTGGCCTGCCTGAACGAGTTGGAGCTGGACCGTGAAAGGGTGAATATCTACGGCGGCGGGATCTCCCTGGGGCACCCGATTGGTGCCAGTGGTGCCCGCGTGCTCGTCACGCTGTTGTATGCACTGCGCCGCACCGGAGGTCAACGTGGCGTTGCCAGCCTGTGTCTGGGCGGCGGCAACGCGGTGGCCATGGTGGTGGAAGCGGCCTGATCTGGCCGACGGATGGGAATTGGCCTGAACCATTTTTCGAGGGATGACGATGGAATCACTGTTTGTTGATGTTGCCAACTATGTTCACGATCACACGATCGACAGCCAGCTGGCCTACCAGACCGCCCGCTGGTGTCTGATGGACTCGCTGGGCTGCGGGTTCCTGGCGCTGGGCTATCCGGAATGCCGCAAGATGCTGGGACCGATCGTTCCTGGAGCGGGAATGGAACACGGCTGCCGCGTACCCGGTACGGATCTGGAGTTGGACCCGGTCAAGGCCGCATTCGACATTGGCACGATCGTCCGCTGGCTGGATTTCAACGATACCTGGTTGGCAGCCGAATGGGGGCACCCCTCGGACAATCTGGGAGCTATCTTGGCGTGTGCCGACTACCAGAGTCGTTTCAAGAGAGAACCGTTGACGGTTCGCGATGTGCTGACGGCGATGATCAAGGCCCACGAAATTCAGGGTGTCCTGGCCCTGGAAAATTCCTTCAATCAAGTCGGTCTCGATCACGTGCTGCTGGTCCGGGTGGCCAGCACCGCGGTGGCTTCGAAGATGTTGGGTGGTAGCCCAGATCAAACGATGAACGCGCTCTCCCAGGCGTTCGTTGACGGTGCCGCGTTACGGACCTATCGGCACGCCCCCAACACCGGTTCGCGGAAGAGCTGGGCGGCGGGCGATGCCACCAGTCGAGCGGTACGATTGGCTCTGATTTCGTTGAGCGGCGAAATGGGCTACGCCACCGCGCTGACCGCACCCCTGTGGGGGTTTCAGGATGTGCTGTTTGGGGGTAGCCCGGTGGTCATGGCCCGATCGCTGGATTCCTATGTGATGGAGAATATTCTGTTCAAGATCGCCTTCCCAGCTGAATTTCACGCACAGACGGCCGTGGAGTGCGCGATCGAGTTGCATCCGATGGTGGCCGATCGCCTGGACCAGATCGAACGCATCGAAATGGAGACTCAGGAACCGGGGGTCCGGATCATCGACAAGACCGGTCCGCTGCACAACTTTGCCGATCGAGATCATTGTCTGCAGTACATGGCGGCGATCGGTCTGATTTTTGGACAACTCAACGCCGACCATTATAGCGATGATGTCGCTGCCGATACCCGGATCGACAAACTGCGGGAAAAAATGATTGTCCGCGAAAATCCCGAGTTCACGCAGGATTACTATGATCTGGACAAGAGAGCGATCCCCAACAGCATGCAGGTTTTTTTCCGGGACGGTAGCCGCACCGATCGCGTCGAGGTCCATTATCCGATCGGTCATCGGCGTCGTCGCGAAGAAGGGATACCCATTCTGAAAAAGAAATTTACCCAAAGCACGCTGGCGTTGTATCCGGCAGACCAGTCGCGCACGATTCTGTCCCTGTTTGAAAACGAGTCTCAACTTGACGAGATGCCAGTCGCCGATTTTCTGGACCGGCTACGACTCAACAGCCCGGCGCCGGAAACACTGCTGGCCTGATGGAGGCCGTGATTGAAACGCGATTTCAATTTGGTTTGGCCAAGCCGGTTGGATTCATGGCGTTTCACCGATTTGTTATTGGCTGGGTGCGGACTGCGGGATAATATCCAAAGACGATCAACGAACAACACACATCCGAAGTAACTGGCTATCCAAGGAAAAAAGATGTTAACCGAAAAAATGCAAGCTGCTCTCAATCATCAGATCAAGGAAGAACTGGAATCTGGATACGTCTACCTGGCGATGTCGGCCGAATCGGATCGCCTGGGCCTGCCCGGATTCGCCAACTGGTTCAAAACGCAGTATGGCGAAGAACTGGCGCACGCCGATCGTTTCTTCAGCTACGTGCTTGAACGCAATGGAGAAGTTGAGCTTCATCCACTCGCGCGACCCGAGGTCGGAGGCGAGACACCACTCAGTCTGTTCGAAAAAGCACTCGCGCATGAACAACACATCACGTCCTGTATTTTCAAATTGAAAGACCTGGCCCGGGAAGAATCCGATCACGCTACGGATGTCTTTCTGGAATGGTTTGTCAATGAACAGGTGGAAGAAGAAGCCAGTACCAACGAAGTTCTGGACCAGCTTCGCCTGGTGGATGGCAGCCCTAACGGGCTGTTCATGATCGATCGCGAACTGGCGGGTCGCAAGCCAGAAGGCGAAGACTGATCCGGACGGTGAGACTGGCGGGGCCGTCGGAATCCGACAACCTCCGCTATCAATCATGGCGACCGGAAGCGTCACCCGTCAGTCGGAGCCAATCACCTGCGATGCAGGACGGCTGCGTTGCGGCGCCCATTCGTGCTGGTGACCGGGCAAGGCCTCCAGCAGAAACGCCACCAGTACGCCCAATAGCAGCATCGCCGACAGAAGAAAACGGTCGTGGGAATGAAAATGGACTTCGGGTAGCAGGTCACCCAGCGAGATACACAGAAAAATTCCGGCGGAAAATGCCAAGGCGCCGCCCAATACGGCTTCCCGCCAGTCGCCAAGGTAATTGACACCCACGGCAAATAGCAGCGCACTGAGCGGACAGACCAGCGCGAAAATGATGTTGACCAGCATCTGAATCGACGAATTCCAGCCCTTGGCAGCCATCAGTGAGGTAATGGACAAGGCGTCCAGCGGCTTGTGTAACACGATGGCCAGGAAGACCGCCAGACCGGCTGGTGCCCAATCATTCTGTGTTTGAGCGGTCACCGCCGTGGCCAGCGCGATGCCGTCGATAATCGTATGCACCGCCAGACCAAAACAGAGTCCGGCCCAGGAAAAATCGGCGGTCGGTTTGACCTCCTCCGCCGGCACATGCGTTTGTTCACATGAATAGCTGCAGATATCGTCGTCCGTATGCTCCTCATGCAAGTCGTGCTGGTGAAAGTGGAACATCCGTACCATGAAGAACATGAATAGTAATCCCAACAGGCACAAGGCGGTGGACCAGGAAGGGGAACCCAGGATGTAGATCGAATGCGGCAACAGATTCAGCAGCGCCACGCCCAGCATCACGCCCGACACGAAACTGAGGATCAATTGAGTGCGGCGATGCGTCAGCCGCAGCAATGAAGGGATCGAGCCTCCCAGTGCCGAACAGACTGCGATGATTGAACAGTAGATGACAAGCGTCAGCATGATCGGTCGCTAGGGTTGATTACGGGAGTTCGGCGGACCTGCCAATCTTAAGAAAAAGGAAGCCGAAAGCAATCAGCAGCCCACCGGGCCGTCAACGAAGCGTGCAGACGTTGCAGCCGATGTCCCGATGCCGCATCGTTATCTTCTGGTTCACGATGGCTGTGGTGGCGGTGTAATCCGGGCCGCCGATCGAATCCATAGCCGCATGATCCTGTACCAACTGCCGGATGCAGGCCTGCACAACCGGAATGCGGGTGTAGCGCATGATCGAGTGTTTTCGTGAGGCCACCGACGATAGATCGATCAGATTAACCTGTCCCAGTTGCTCGCTGTGCAAGGGAGCCATTTCTTCGAAAGCGCGATATCGACGACCTTCGGCGATCCGGCAGGTCACCCTGGCCACCCGGATGGCGCGGTCACTGCGGTTGGTAAAGATGAAGGAACGTCGAATGTTCCCGCGATTCCATAACTGTTCACGACAGGAGCCCAGACCACAATCGGTGGCGGCCGCGATGACGGCCAATTGAATGGGCTGGCCCTGGTACCGGCTGGAACGGGTCAGGCCCGAAACCACGACCTGGGTTCCCAAGCTGTAACAGACCACGATCAAAGGCTGGTTGCCCACCAGATTCAGGTTGAGCGCGAAGACGTCACCCAGCTGGTCCGCTCGGCGCGATTTCATCGTGAAATCCTGGATCGGTCGGCATAACTCCTTTTCCGATTTCCATGCCCAGATCACAAATCGAATGGAACCGCAGCGGCATGCGTTCTGGAAAATGTTGCGGTAAACCTGCAGGCCACGCAATTGCGCATCGTTCAGATCGGTCTGATAGCCGTGGACAAAAACGACGGTTGGCATTTGAGCCTGGCTGACCGTCTGACAAAAACCCTCCTGGCCGACCGGCGCATTCCAGCAGCCGTTGACATGCTGGAGATAATCCAGCTGGTCGCTGGAAAACGATCCAACTCCTTCAAGTCCGCGGGCGTTGATCAACCAGATTTCGTCACCGGCTACTGCGCCGGTAACCGGAGAATTCTGATGCGTGTCATGGCCAGAACACACGGGCAACAATCCGCCAGCTCAGCCAGATGCACACGGCGGCAAAGATTGATCGGCGGGCAGTTCGGGTCATGAGGTTCGCAGCGAAAATAACAGATCCGCGGGTTGGGGCAATCGTGTCGTGGGCCAGGCCGACCGCCATTACTTCATTTAATCGTTTGTATGGTGATTCCTACTTTAACAACCCCTTACAAAGAAATTGTTGCAGAAAAATAACATGTTTCGCTTGCACAACATGTAACACGATGTAGCGTTTGGTGGCGCATCGAATGTCATGAACGCCTGGAACCAACTTGCTGCGTTGGCAGCGACAATTTCAAGGAAGTGGAAAAATGAACAAATTGCTTTTGGGTCTGGCAACCGTCGTCTTTCTGGCTGCCACGGTCGGCTGTGCGAATGGACCGTTTTCAAGATGGATGTGTGGATCAGAGTGTGACACCTGCAAGCCTCCCACGGGGCAGCCCTTCGGAAACTTTTCCGGTGACTGCGCATCGGGCACCTGTTCGGCCGGTCCGACCGGTACCGGTTTTGCGGGCAACATGTATGGTGCCCCCAACGGGATGGCCACGGCACCGCCCGCGTCGATTCCAGCCGCCAGCTTTCAAAACACGACAGCTGGATATGGCAGCTCCGGTTCGGATTTTTACGGAAATTCAGGTAGCGCGGGTCAGCTGGAGTTGCCCCCCGCCGGACCTTACAACTAGTGGTCTGACTGACCCGAGATGATATCTGGCCAGCTGGTCCATCCCTTGAAGTCCTGACGTACAGCGGCTCCAGCCACCGTTCAACTCAGTATTGACGGACCGCCGCGTCCGAAAAACCAGATCAAATTTACGCCCGGCCTCGCATCGCAATCCTGACCGATGCGAGGTTTTTTGCTTTTTCGTGGCCGCTTGTCCTAGAATTGAAAACGAACTGGCGTTTTTCTGTTCGTCTTTTCAATCGAGCGTAATGGGTGATGATTTTCTTTCCAATGACCGTGATGATTCTGGCTTTCAGTTTGGGGCTACCGCTGTCCGGGGAATGCCGCGGCGACGATGGGGCCAGAGGACGAGTACAGGAGTCGGACACGTCGCCGAACGAGGAATCGGCGGTCGTGGCGGAATCCGAGCCCTCGCAGGGCGTTGGCTATGTCAATCCGGTCAGGAATCGTTGGCGTGTCGGAGTGCAGCTCAAGGGCGGCACTCGTCCGGCCAGGAATCTGCTGGTGACGATTCCGGTTCCCAACGAATGGCCGGAACAGAAGGTGACGGTCTACCAGGAAGATATCCCTCCCGAAGTCCAAAGCGTCCAGTATCGCGAACTCAACAGCAACGTTCGCCAACTGGTGGCGACGATTCCCCGCTTGAACGCCGACCAGTTGATCGAGCTGACGGTAACCTTCGAGGTCGAAACGTTTCAAATCCAACCGCCTGCCAAGCCCCAGGAATTTGAACTGCCCGAACGTTTGCCCCGCGACATCAGAGAGTACACCGGCGTCAGTCCGCAGATCAGTTACCGGAATTCGAAGTTGCGAAATCAGGTCAAGGAACTGATCGAGGGCGAGGAGTTGGCCTGGAAAAAGGTGGAAGCCCTATTTGACTGGGTGGTGACCAATATCGAGTACAGCGGTGACGAGGCGACGGATACCGTGCAGGTCTTTCGGAAGCGATCCGGCAGCAGCGAAGATCTGGTGGGCCTGTTCGTGGCCATGTGCCGCGCTGCCAAGGTGCCGGCCAGGATGGTCTGGGTCGAGGGTGCCCAATATGCGGAGTTCTATCTGGTCGACAAATCGGGCACGGGACACTGGTTCCCATGCCAGGTCGCCGGTCGGCGGGAATTTGGCAGCAACGCCGAACCGAGGATCATTCTGCAAAAGGGCGATAATATCAAAGTTCCGGAAAAGAAGGCTCGACAGAAGTTTTGCGCTGAGTTCGTTACCGGCAGCGGGAAAGCCAAGCCCCGCTATCGCTTCATCCGGGATCTGTTACCGGCCAACTGAGGGGAGAGACAATTGAATAGTTATTTCCTGTTTCTTCGATGGACGCTGGCTGCGGGCTGGGTAGCCGCTTGGGCTATCCCCGGCGCGGCCGTCGTGGCGACGGGTCAGGAACTGGTGGACCATGGTCCCCGATACGGTGAAGTTCAAACGCTGTTCTTCGAGTTTGGCCTGCGCATCCGTTCGCATGCCGGGTCGACCGGGTTGTTGGGTTCCGTGCCGATACCCGGCGATTGGCCCGAGCAGGCGATCACGATCGTGAGGGAAAATCGCAGCGAGAATCTGCGAAAAATCTCTTACAAAAACCTGACCAGGGAAATCCGGCAGATGATCCTGAAAGTCAATCGGCTGGATAGCAATGAAGTTGCGACCGGCAGCGTCATCGTGCGCATCGATAAACGATTCATCAAGACGCCCCAGGACCCGGACGCTCTGATTTTCGCCAGCAAGATTCCGTCGGGAATCAAACAGTATCTGAAACCCAGTCCTTACATTGAGAGCAACGACCAGGAGATAAAACGGCTGGCCGCCTCGCTGCCCATCGATTCAACCGCCTCGGCCTGGAAACAGGTGCAACAGATCCATGACTGGGTGCGTGATCGAGTTGAATACAAGTTTGACACGCAGATCCACAGTTGTCTCGACGCCTTGCGGTCCGGCACGGGAGACTGCGAGGAATTGTCATCGATATTCATCGCCCTCTGTCGTGCCCGCGGCATTCCGGCGCGGGCGGTCTGGATTCCGGCACATACCTATCCCGAATTCTATCTGACCGATAGTAATGGCAACGGTTTCTGGTTTCCCTGTCAGATCGCCGGCTCCTACGAATTCGGCGAGATGTCGGAGTTGCGGCCCATTCTTCAGAAAGGCGACCGTTTCAAATTGCCTGGCAATCCGCAGTTGCTGCGTTATGTCCAACCGACGCTGGTAGCCAAGGATTCACGAGGGGGCCTGGAGATTGAATTCATCGCGCGTCAGATCATCGAGGAAAGCGAGCTGAGTGAACTGCTTGCTGAGCCTGGCGATGATTCGTCGAGTGGGCGCCGTTAGATCGGTCGCTTGCATCCCTGGAACGTTGGCCGGTGGCTGGTGGTTGCCGATTGTCGGACGTATGCGACAATCGGCGATGGAAACCGGATGGATCAGCGCGAGCCGCATCATGAACAAGAACAAGAATACATCGGCCAAGCGCATCACCGTTCCTTCTTTGCGGAAGATGAAGGAACGGGGTCAGAAAATTACGATGTTGACGGCCTACGATTTCCACATGGCCAGTCTACTGGATCAGGCGGGTGTTGATGTCTTGCTGGTCGGGGACAGTATGGCCATGGTCGTGCAGGGACATGAAAATACGCTGCCCGTGACGATGGACGAAATGGTCTATCATGCGGAAATGGTGGGCCGGGCCGCCCGTCGGGCGTTGGTCGTGGTGGATCTGCCGTTTCCGGTAAATCACCTCGGTATTTACCAGGCGGTCGAATCCGCCGGCCGTATTCTGAAAGAAACCAGGTGTCATGCCGTGAAGCTGGAAGGGGGAGCGGATCAGGCGGACGTGATTCGGGCACTCGTGACAGCCGGCATTCCGGTCATGGCTCATGTCGGGCTCCGCCCCCAAGCGGTGCATACGATGGGTGGCTATCGGGTGCAGCGCGATGAAGAGCAATTGCACAAAGACGCGTTTGCCGCCCAGGAATCGGGAGCCTTCAGTATTGTGCTGGAATGTGTTCCAGCTCAGATTGCCAGCAGGATGACGGAAGAACTCGCTATTCCCACGATCGGTATCGGCGCCGGCGCGGATTGCGATGGACAGGTATTGGTCAGCAATGACATCCTCGGTATGACCAGCGGCTACGTGCCCAGTTTTGTTCGGCGTTACGCCAAGCTGAATGAAGTGATCGATGACGCCGTCAGGCAATGGTGTGGCGAGGTCCGGGATGCCGAATTTCCGGGTGCAGACCAGTCTTTTGATTGACTCAACGTTCCGGGATTTTCAGGTCGTCCGGTACGTCGAGTTGCATGAACAGAATGCCCAGCCCGTGGGTTTTACCCTGGGCATCGGTTTTCAGGCTTTCCGTACCGCCACCTCCCAGCGAATCGTGCAAGATGAAATTCAGAGCCAGCAGATTCGGTGCCTCGTAACGCCGCACATCGCCCAGACAGATTTCGCTGAAGTGATCCTTGACCCGTTCGGTGGTCAATTCCTGCTTCAAGAACTCGTAGATTTCCGGGCTGTAGGCAACAACACCCACGTTGCTGCCGTCACCCTTGTCGCCAGATCGTGCGTAAGCCAGTTGGGAAAGTGCGGTTTTCATATCAGCGGTCATTTCGGTTACGATCCTTAATGCGTGAATGATAGATCAAATATCCCACCGCTTTAAGTGGGTCTTAATCAAGCAGATCCCATCCCTGACGGACGATGTCCCGGCAGGCTAACCACCGTGGTCCCCGGACCGGCAGGATTTTCATGACTTACCAACGATGGTAAGCGGGATGCCCGGGCTTGACCGAAACGAAAGTACCCTGCCCTTCCGCCGTGAGCTGGTCAGTCGTTCCCAGCGTTGCTTCGATCACTGCTTTCCGTTGACTCGATTCGACTACCCAGGCGGTCAATTCGAGCGGCTGGCCACTGGGCGTCGGCGCCTGGAAGCTCACCTTGTATTCAGCCGTCACGGTGCAAGGGGGAATCGATAGTCCGTTGACCACCATCAAGTGCCAGGCGGCGGTCCAGTTCATGTGGCAATCCAGCAGGGCACCGATGATGCCTCCATTGATCATGCCATCGTAGGCCTGGTGATGAGGTGCAGGTTGGAACGTGGCGACAACCCGATCACCGCGGACAAAACTCTTGATCTGCAGGCCCTGCTCGTTGGCCGGGCCGCAACCGAAACAGATCAAGTTGGGCGCGAATTGGTCCTGAAGGCTGCGAGATGGATCCATTTTTTGTACCTGCCGATTCCTGCTTCTCCTGGTGACCAGGCCCCAATTCAATTCAACACCACCACCGACTGGCGGGCGTGATGACAGGGTTTGATGTCCAAGACGTCAAAAAATCGTCCCCAGACGTTGCGGATGTAATTGTTGCTATGGAAGACTTGAGCTCGATAGGGACCTCGGGTGGTGAACCGGTAGATTCGTCGACCTTCCGGCATGTCACCCTGCAACTGCTGTGGCGTGTCCGGATCCACTGACAACATGTTCTGAATCAGGCGATTGTGCGGGTTTTCGATGTCGGCCCGCAAGACCTGCCAGGTGTCTTCATTGTGGATGGTCAGGTAGGCCAGTCCGCCTGGCGCGAGTATCCGTTTCAACTCGGCCAACCAGCAGGTTTCAAACGTATCGATGTGCGTGAACACGGAGAAGGCGGTGATCAAATCGAATGTGCTGTCCGGGACGGGAAGCTGCGGGATGCAATGATTGGCGATCGGTTTGACAGACATCGGCATGTTTTCGCACAACCAGCGGACATGTCGAGCGTTGATGTCGCTTCCCCAGATTTCCGGGACATCATCCTGGGCTACGAAATGACGAATCACTCTACCGGATGCACAGCCGAAATCGAAGTATCGGTTGATTTTCAAGTCATACCGGGCGGCTGTCTGCTTCACTTTCAGGTAATCGACCAGACCGGAAAACCAGTATTGGCCGTCATGGTTGACCGAGTAACGTTCACGATCATCAGGACAGGGAATCGGTGCGGCATCTCGCTTGGCCCACGGTTCAACCGGGCTCCCCTCCAATAGCGGGTGCGAGAGACCATGCAGCTCCTGTAGTCTGGAATTGATCGGTGCGTGATTCTGGAACGGGCTGTCGTCCAACGAATTCCGGGAGATGTCGTCTTCCCAGGCGGCGAACCGACATTCCAGAAATCCGTTTCCTTTATTCATGATGGCTCCTGTGCGGCGAAGTCAAAAACCGGCAGCCATGCCGTCCTTGCGTGATTCGGAAGCGCCAAGGTAGACGTCATTTTCCGCGTCGTACATGATGGCCTGGTAACCTCCGTAGGATCCGACGTTGAACTGAACCTGGTGGCCCCGCGTGACCAGATCGCGGATCACTTCGTATTCAAAACCCGTTTCCAGCGAGACACGGCCTCCGTCAGTCATCTGCTCGCCAGTCGGTTGCGACGAACCGGAATGGAGAATCCGCGGTGCATCGCCCGCTTCCTGAATGTTCATGCCGAAATCGATCACGTTCAGCAGGATCTGCACGTGCCCCTGGGGCTGCGTGGCACCACCCATGACCCCAAAGCTCAGCCAGGGTCTACCATCTCGCGTAACGAACGCGGGGATGATGGTGTGAAATGGACGTTTGCCGGGAGCATAGGTGTTGAATCTGCCGACGGTCAAATCGAATAACTCGCCCCGATCCTGCAGACAGAACCCCAGCCCGTCAGGACACATGCCCGATCCGAAACCCCGGTAGTTGCTTTGGATCAGCGAGACCATGTTCCGCTGCGAATCGGCTACCGTAAGGTAGATCGTGTCACCTTCATCGATTTTTGGGTTCCCCACCGGATAGGAACGCGCGGCGGTTCGTCGAATTCGTTTCCTTCTTTGCTGCGCATAGGACTTGGAGATGAGCTCATTGACCGGAATCCGATGGAACTCAGGATCAGCGTAAAACCGCGCCCGATCCTCGAACGCCAGTTTCTTGGCTTCCACAAAATTGTGGATGTGATCGACGCTACCAAACCCGGCCTTCTTCAAATCAAAGGGCTCCAGGATATTCAACATCTGCAAGGCCGCGATCCCCTGCCCGTTGGGCGGCAACTCCCACAGTTCGTAACCCCGGTAGCTGGTGGAAACGGGTTCGACCCATTCGCTGCGGTGGGCGGCCAGATCGTCATAGGACAGGTATCCGCCATGCTTCTTCATGAAGGCATCGATCGTCCGAGCGATCTCGCCTTGATAGAAAACATCGCGACCCCCTGCGGCGATCCGGGCCAGCGTGTCCCCCAACATCGGGTTGCGGAAAATCTGACCCTTGGCGGGTGCCTTGCCACGGGGCAGAAACGTCTCACGAAAACCAGGGAATCTTGCCAGTCCGCGGCTGCGATTCCAGTAGTAGGCGATCAGCTCCGAGACCGGAAAACCATCCCGGCAGTATCCGATGGCTGGTTGCAGAATGGACGTCATCGGCAATTTGCCAAACCGGCCGTGCAATTCAAACCAGCCATCAACGCAACCAGGTACGGATACGGGCAGTGGACCCAACGCAGGGATCGTATCCCGATCGCCTATCCGTTTGCGGAGTTCGTCGAGTGTCAGGCTTTGTGGTGATCGTCCACTCGCATTCAAGCCGTACAGTTTCCCGTCGGCTTCAATCCAGACCATGGCGAACAGGTCACCGCCGATTCCGTTTCCGGTCGGCTCCATCAGTCCCAATGTGGCATTGGCGGCAATCGCCGCGTCGATGGCATTTCCTCCCTGTTTCAGAATGTCGATGGCAACCTGGGTCGCCAAGGGCTGGGACGTGGCCGCCATCCCGTTCCGGGCAATCACCTCGGAACGAGTCGCGAACGTTCGGCCAGTGATGCGGTCCTGGCTGTGCAAGTCGTTGATCGCGACGGCGCACAGCAGCATGATCCAGAGGGTTTTCATCGGCATGGCAAACGGGATTCGGGTGCGTGTCATTGTGGATTCCCGTTATACCGGATTTTTCCCGGTCTGGCTTGCCGCAGGTACAAAATCGCGACCATATCGAGAAGCCGCTAGAACCAAACCGGCAACCGCCAACATCAATACGGATGAGACGATGTAGGGTAGCGTAAACGGAAGGCCCAGGCCGGACTTGAGTAAAGGTATGCCCAGCGCGGAACCAAATATCCGCGCCAAGGCATTGACGCTCTGACCCACCCCCAATACGGTCCCTTGCCGGTTGGGATCGGACCAGCGAGACAACAGGGAATACAAGCTCGGTTGCATGCTCGCATAGCCAAAGACAATCACAACCAGTGAGGTGAACAACCACGTCAGGGAGCCGGTGGTCGCCGCATAGGCCATCAGGGCCAGTCCCACGGCTTCAATCAATGCACCGGCGATGGCGAGTCGGTGTTCGGGGACAAACCGCGCCAAGGGACGGACAATGCCTCCCTGTACAATGGCAACCAGCAGGCCGATCAGGGCAAAGGTCCAGCAGACGTTCCGAAAGCTGAAGGAAAAGGGGGGATCGATGAAATCGGAGGAGCCCTTGATCAACAACGACAGGGTCGTTTCAAAGGCCGCGAAAGCGAAGATGCAGGCGAAAAACGCCAACAACAGAATCTTGATCGCTTTGTCGCTCAAGGCGACCGACCACCGCTGTAGATTCCACCATTTGCGATCCGATGCCGATCGTGATTTGCGGTGCAACGATTCCGGCAACTTGAAAACGGCCAACAACAATGCGACCAACGACAAGGACGCGGCCACGAAACCTGGACCCGGTCCTGGATCACCCTCTCCCCCCGGCACGGCGAAGACGGCAAACAGGGGGCCCAAAGTGAAACCCAGTCCAAAGGCGATGCCAATCAATGCCATTCCGCGAGCGCGGTTTTGATTATCGGTTGTGTCAGCGATGTACGCCTGAGCGGTCGGAACGGTCGCACCGGCGATCCCCGCGCCAATGCGTGTGATGAACAGCCACAACAGACTCTTGTATATCGTTGCGATTCCGAACAGCGTGTAAAACACCACCGAACCGGCAAGCCCGATCATGATCACCGGGCGTCGGCCGATCCGATCCGACAACGACCCCCAGACCGGGGCGAATAGAAACTGCATGATCGAAAAACTGGCCATCAGGATTCCAATCATCCAGCCAGAGGGATCTTCACCAAATTGATCGGCGTACAGCGGCAAGAGAGGTAACACGATCCCGAACCCCAACAAGTCGATAAAGACAGTCAGGAAAACCACCAACAGCGAACCAGTCCGGACCTCCGGTCGCCGATCGTCAGCTTGTTGATCGGGTGCCGAATCCGACGTCGGCGATTCCGAAGAGACAGGTTCCATGAAATGTGGCCCGGTTTGCAGCTGTGAAAACACTGAATTTTCCCAGATTCGGTGCACAGCGAAAGGCGGGTAGTCAAATCATGGCTGCGTCGTCGACGCGGAGAAGAAGCGATGCGACCTGGACGAGATGTGGGCGATGCCTGCCAGGGCCGCAATCAACAGAAACGTGACGGGCTGGACATGATAGCTTTCGGCGATCCCGCTCGTTACACCGCAGCCAACAAAAATCGCCCCGCACAGGACCCCCATCCAGCGACTTCCTGCAGCACGGGGCAGTGTTGATTCCGTCGACCAGGTTTTGACGGCCAAGGGACCGGCGGCGAAAACCATTAATGCCAGCGGCAGCAACAGGATCGTCAAATCATAGGTATAGAAATGCGGGCTCAACAGGATGGTGGCAATCACCAGGCCGCTGTACTGTAGCGCGAAACGGCGAGATCGAAAATCGAGGTGACCGGGCAGCGCCCTCCAGCTCAAGGCAACCACCATCCCGGTTAACAACGACCATATCAGCCATGCCGTCGACGACGGTCCGCCGATCATCAGTTCGACGACCCCGGCCAGATTCTGAGCGTCGTACAGCCGGTAGCCGCCATGCTGACTGTAATGCGTCATGGAGAGGCATTGCCAGAAATAATCTCGGCAGAGGTCCGGTCCGGCAATCCCCGACAATGCGGCCAGCAACGATAACGTCGCGGTGGATCCTGCGACAAAACGCCATTGTCCCTTGAGCAACATCACCAGTCCGATCAACAGTCCCAGGTGAGGCTTGAAGGCGATCAATCCAAAAACGGCACCGGCCAGAAACTTTCGTTGATGGAACAGCAGCAGATACGTCAGACACAGGATCAGCAACAACAGAACCGACTTCTGCCCCATGTTCAGACTGATCAGAAATGGATAGAAGGTCACCAGTGCCAGTAGGCATTTGCCCCAGTGATTCGTTGCCGGCTCAAAATAGTGCGTGAAAACGAACACCGTCGCCGCCGCGATGGCTCCCAGTATCATCAGCCAGACCATCGTTGCCCGGTGATATTCCAGGGTTGCCAACGGACTGACCAGCAGATAGTAAAAAGGCGGATAGACCATCGGGTAGTACTGATCTGCAGGCCAGTCGAACCCGGTGGTTTGCGAGTCATGCTGGATTTTCTGATAGTAGGACGCGTCGTACAGTTGCGAACGATGCTCCGAAAGCCAGATACGACCGCCGATCCACTCCTGAAAAAAATCGCTGCCCAGCGGTGACGTCCGCATCGTGGCAGGCTGAAAATTTGGCGAGAAAAAAAGGATCAAGGCCACGACCCCCATGGTGGTGGCGAGCATGATCCCCAGACGATGGCCAGGACGGCCCGCAGACGGTTGCCGGACAGCCATCGTTTCGTGTGTACGCTCTACCGCGTCGATCGAAGACACCATGCGGAATGACCGAAAAGAAGCTGGGACCAGAATTCTAGCTTCGGCGATCCGCCACGCCTGATTTGAATCCAGCAACCAAAGAAAAACCGCCGTTAAAAAGTAACGGCGGATTACGATTGAAACAAATGTGTGGGTGGACAGCCCCGTCTGGTTTTGACTACAGAACCATATCCTTCAGACCCTTCAAAGGTCGTACCTTAACCTGACGACTGGCGGGTCGTGGTTTGGCCCAGACCATTTCGCCGGTTCCAGGATTTCGAACCTGGCGTTTCGGCAACGCGGGTCGATCCTTGACGACGATCTTGCACAGACCGGGGATAGTGAATTGGCCTGAAGCGTTTCTCTTGGCAATGTTATTTTCGATCTCGGCAGTCAGTGCCTCGAAAACTCCGGTAATCTCCTTTTTGGAAAGGCCGGTTGCCTCGGCCAGGTTGTTCATGATTTCCGATTTGGTGGGTGGTTTGGGTCCGACTTTTTTCGCCATATTTATCCTCCGTGGATTTCAAAAAAACACGAAATTTAGTGGGTAAAACACGCTGAATTCGCGACGATTAGACAATTTGAATGCAAAATCGCAACTAGTCGATAGGCGAAAACACATTAAAACTGGCAATTTTTGTTCAAAAAGCCCGCGTTTTATGGGTTTTCGGCTGTTTTCCGGGTCGCAACCGTCGTTTTCTACGGCCATTTTGCCAACCCGGAAATCCACGACGAACAACTCTAAGTCGGAGATTTCGAACCAGTGACGTTATTTCCGGAATGATTCCCGAAGAAACACGGGTAACGAGACGGCGCTATTCGCTATAGTTGATAAAAGCGGCAAGGAAGATGTCACGGGTCGACGGATGGGCCATCGAACGAACCCCCGTTCTTTAGCCAATGCAACGGTTGATTCCCAGATCCCGATTCCATCCTTTGTGGTTCAGTCTGATGATCTGGTCGATTCTGACGGCTGCACTGCAGTCCGATGAACGGGACGAGCTGCAGCGGCTATTCGATGACGAAATCAGGCCGTTACTGCTTTCCAAGTGTGCGGATTGTCATGGCGAAGCAGATGCCAACGCCGGTCTGAATCTGACGTCGTTTCAGAAGATCGAGCAAATTCTCGATAGCGATCGGCGATGGTCGGCCATGGCCGAACAAATTGAGGGTCACGCCATGCCGCCGCCGGATGCCGATCCAATGTCGCCACAGCAGCGGCAGCAGGTGCTGGATTGGATCGAACGGACATTCTCGCTCGTGGATTGTGAATTCGTCACGCCCGGCAGTGTGACCATCCGTCGACTGAATCGTTTCGAATATCGCAATACGATCGCCGACCTGCTGGGTGTCGATTACCAGCCGGCTTTCGATTTTCCGGGCGACGATGTTGGCTATGGTTTCGACAACATTGCCGATGTCCTGTCTTTACCGCCGCTACTGATGGAGAAGTATCTTCAGGCGGCTGAAAGCGTGACACAACAGGCGATTGTCGATCCGATCCAACCCGCGATGGATCGGCAAGTTTCAGGCAGTTCTTTGCGGCTCCATGGAAATCACACGCTCCCCGCCGGCCGGCGTCTGGTAATGTTCGCCGAAGACACGGCTGGCAGGTCCTTGACGTTTCCTTTGGCCGGTAAGTACCGACTGGAGGTCGTAGCGGCTGGTGATCAGGCTGGTGATCAGCCGGTCAAGATGACCGTATTGCTGAATGGCGAAACCGTCGCCTGTTTCGATGTCGAGGTTCCGCGCCATCAACCGACGACGTATGTAGCTCAGATTGAACTGCCGCAAGCCGGCCAGTTTGAGGTTCAATTTCGCTTCGAAAACGATTTCTACTTGGCCCGGGAGAATGGCCAGCATGAGGATCGAAATCTGCACCTCGTCGGCCTGCGGGCTGAGCGGTCCAGTGCCGCCGCCGAAGCAGCCGTCGTACCTGCGGTTCGACGAAACATCCGATGCCGCGGCAAAGCGATTTATTCACGAATTCGTGGGGCGGGCATTTCGTCGACCGGTCACCGCGGTGGAGCGACATCGTTTTTTCGAGCTGTACCAAGCCTTCCGCCAGCAGGGGCAGATGTTTTACCCCTCGATCCGGGCGGTCGCTCAGGCTGCCCTGATTTCACCCCAGTTTCTCTACCGGATTGAAGTGCCGCCGACCGCCGACCGCATTCGAAACCTGGACGATTTCGAACGAGCCACGGCCTTGTCCTATTTCATTTGGAGCTCCATGCCGGATGATGAACTGCTGGAACTGGCGAGGGCCCGGCGATTAAGCGAGCCAGACGTTTGGCGTGAGCAGATTGTCCGTCTGTTAAGGAGTCCACGATCGGAAGCCCTGGTCGATCAATTTGCTACCCAGTGGTTAAATCTGCGGCTGTTGGCCGATGCCGAACCAGATCAACAGTTTTTTCCCGATGCGGACCGGGAATTATTGCAGGATATGACCGAGGAAACCTCCTTGTTCGTAAAGGATGTGTTCCGGCGTGACGCCAGCATCCTGGAATTGCTGGATGCGAATTTCACCTACCTGAATGAGCGACTGGCGGGGCATTACGGGCTGGACGGCATTCAGGGAACCGATTTTCAACGCGTGTCGTTGGACCAGTTCAATCGTCGCGGCGTTCTGACTCACGCCAGTATCTTGACGTTGACCTCGAATCCAGATCGAACATCCCCCGTCAAACGGGGCAAGTGGATTATGGAGAATATTCTGGGTGATGCCCCACCGCCGGCCCCGGCGGATGTGACTCCGCTTGAGAGCCAGGAAGAATTGGTGGGTACGCTGCGGCAGCGAATGGTCCAACATCGCGCGGACCCGTCATGTGCATCCTGTCACGCGACCATGGACGCATTCGGTTTTGCGCTGGAAAACTATGATGCGGTTGGTCGTTTTCGTTTGCATGACGGGGATCTGCCCATCGATGCGGTCGGCGAATTGCCCGATGGAACGGTCATCGATGGATCAGCTGGACTGCAGCAGCAATTGAAAACCCGCTACCGGGCCAAATTCATTCGCAGTTTCACCGAGAAGTTGTTGATTTATGCGTTGGGTCGGGGTCTGAAGTATTACGATCGATGTACGCTGGAGCAGATAATGAAACAGGCCGCCGATGATGAGTATCGACTGTCGGCTTTTGTGATCGCCGTTGCCGAAAGCGAAACGTTTCTCAAACGTAGTGCTTCGATGCCGGCTGGGAGCGGAAAAAAATGACCTTGTTGCGTCGAGACCTGTTGCGTGGATTGGGAACCGCGATCGCCCTGCCCTGGCTGGAGTCGTTTCCGGGCAGCCGTGGCGTCGCTCGTCTGGCCGGCAAGCCACCGGTGCGTCTGGCTTTTGTCTACCTGCCCAACGGCATGCATATGTCGCACTGGAGACCCCGCAGAAAACCGGGCTCCGATCTGGTCATGCCGCCGATCTTTGCCCCGGTGGAAAAGTACCGACAGCAGACGACCATCCTTTCCGGATTGTCTCTGCAAGGAGCGGAGCCCGGCGGCGATGGGGCTGGTGATCACGCTCGCAGCGTGGCGGCTTTCCTGACCGGCACGCGTCCTCGCAAAACGGAAGGCGCGAATATCTACAACGGAACGTCCGTTGACCAGGTGGCTGCTCGGAAAATCGGACACCTGACACGATTCGCCTCGCTGGAGCTGGGAACGGAAAGTAGCGCGCAAGCCGGCCGCTGCGACTCCGGCTACAGTTGCGCCTACACATCCAATATTTCCTGGCGCACGCCCACCAGTCCGATGGCCAAGGAAATGGATCCGGCGGCCGTGTTCGACCGACTGTTTGGAAGTGCGGACGAGCGGGAAAACCGAATCGCAAGAAACGAACGGATTTCGCGTCGTCGCAGTATCCTGGATTTTGTCCTGCGGGATGCTGGCAGTCTGCAACAACAGCTGTCGAATCATGATCGCCACAAATTGGATGAGTATCTTCACGCTGTACGGGATATCGAAAGGCGATTGGGCAAGGTCGAGAAACTGGATCAACCGGAATTCGACCTGTCAGACTTTCAACGGCCCCTGGGTGTACCGGCATCCTATGGTGAACATGTCAAATTGATGCTGGATATGATGGTGTTGGCATTCCAGACCGACTCCACACGCGTCATTTCCTTCATGTTCGCCAATGCTGGCAGCAATCGTAGCTACCCGCAGATCGGCGTCCGCAGCGGTCACCACGATCTTTCTCACCATGGCAATGCCATGGCCAAACAAAGAAAAATCAGCCAAGTCAACGTTTACCACATGACTTTGTTTTTTCACCTGCTGGATCGCATGAGCAAGATTGTGGAGGGCGATTCCACGCTGCTGGATAACTCTCTGATTCTGTACGGCAGCGGCATTGCGGACGGCGATCGGCATGACCACCGAGATCTGCCCATCGCCCTGTTCGGTCGAGGTGGAGGAACGATCGATCCGGGCCGACACATTCGTCTGCGTGTGGGTACACCGCTAACCAATTTGTACTGCTCATTGCTCGATCGAATCGGGGCCGGAGTCGACCAGTTCGCAGACAGCAACGGACGGATCGGGCAGTTGAAGCGCTGAGTCAACTCAAACAGGCACGGATGAAATGAGTGAATACCGTCGCTGGATGCAGGCTGCCCTGGATCTGGCCGTCAAAGGAGAAGGTTTTGTCGAACCCAATCCCATGGTCGGATGCGTGCTGATCCGTGATGGCGAAATGGTCGGCGGGGGCTGGCATGAGGAATTTGGCGGCTCGCATGCGGAAATCAATGCGTTAAATTCCTGTACTGATCCCTCCGGTGCGACGGCTCTGGTTACGTTGGAACCGTGTTGTCATCATGGCAAGACTCCCCCTTGCACGGACGCCCTCATCCAGGCCGGTATCCGAAAGGTGGTCGTGGCCACGCGAGATCCCTTTGCGGCGGTGGGGGGACGTGGAATCAGGCAGCTGATCGAGTCCGGTATCAATGTGGTTTGTGGCGTGATGGAGGACGAAGCCAAGGATCTGAACCGGGCCTACTTCAAACGCGTTGAACACGGTTTACCGTGGGTTCTGGCCAAATGGGCGATGACGCTGGACGGCAAGATCGCTACGGTGACCGGTAGCAGCCAATGGATCTCCGGCGAACGGTCCCGTGCGGTCGGGCATCAACTGCGGGGCCGCGTGGACGCCATCCTGGTCGGTGCCGGCACGGCATTGGCGGACGACCCCCTGTTGACCGCGCGTCCAGCGGGTCCGCGAATGGCAACTCGCATTGTTCTGGATTCTCATGCCCGTCTGCCGCTGGAATCGAGACTGGTCCAGACCGCTCGTGAGGTACCGCTGATGGTCGCCGTGGGGCCTGACGCGGATGCCGCACATTATCGGGTGCTGGAACAGGCCGGGTGCGAAGTTTTGCGATTGCAGGCCGACGATTATCGTTTGCGGTGCGCCGAACTGCTGAAGCTGCTGGCCAGTCGAGGCGTCACCAATGTTCTGGTGGAAGGTGGCAGCGGCTTGATGGGCGCCCTGGTCGACGAGCGATTGATCGATGAAGTCCATTGTTTTGTAGGGCCGAAGATCGTCGGAGGACAATCGGCGTTGAATCCGGTCGGTGGTGCTGGTGTAGCCGCCATCAGCGAATCCCTGCCATTGCAGATTTCACAGGTCCAGCAGCTGGATGGCGATGTTCACATCACGGCGCGGGTGTTGCCGTCAAATGGCTGAGCAGACTGTCGGCCATCGAGCGATCGCCTTGCCGTAGCACGTGGTATCCGTCAGCGACCGATGGATGGCAACGGGCCAACTGGATTCAGATCAGGAAACACGCTGGTGCCCGTGAAATCCGTTGGCCGGTTTGACGGGCGGGACCGGCCGGTTTTCGTCAACATCATTGATGTTGGTTGGTTTCAAGCCCACGATCCAGGCAATCTCTGCTGCCGAATATCCGCGGTCGATCAGCCGCTCTTTCAGTTTGGCGTTTCGGGATGTCTTGTACAGACTGTCGATGGTGGCGGCCACCACCCAGATCACCAGGAATAGCAGTCCGCATCCAATCGCAAATACGGGTAGCAGCTGGTCTCCGAGTTCATGGATCATGTAAACGTTCCTTCTGTGAGGTGTTCTGTCGCCGTCGTCACGTTAGTGATTCGATGGGAATGGTGATTCCTTGACGCCTGTTTTGACGAAGCGGCACATTTTTCCTGATAATTGCCGAGTAGTTTGGTTTTTTCAGGGTGTTGGCCGAATCTTCTGTCAGGACCACCATGCTCGTCAGGCCACCTCTACGACGCTTGGGGATTGCATCGCCAGAGTGTTTCTAGATTGAGCCAGCCAATGGGCGACGATCAAACGTCGTAATGGATCGCCACCTTGTAGGCTTCGGCGATTTCCATCGGGCCGGCAATGGTGACATTCATGTCGCGGATCAATCCATCCTGGATACTGTAGATCCACCCGTGTACCGCCAATTCCTGGCCGTTTTCCCAGGCCTGCTGTACCACCGTCGTGTGGCAGACGTTGTGGGCCTGTTCGACGACATTCAGTTCGCACAGGCGATCCAGTCGCTCGGCCTCATCCGAAATCACGCGCAGCAACGGCTCATGCTTGTTGCGGACATCCCGGATGTGACGTAGCCAGTTGTCAATCAGCCCCAGGTGATGGTTCTGGCTGGCAGCCTTGACACCGCCGCAACCGTAATGCCCACAGACAATAATGTGTTTGACCTTCAGGACCGCCACGGCAAATTCGATGACGCTCAGACAGTTGAAGTCGGTGTGCACCACGACGTTGGCGATGTTGCGGTGAACAAAAACTTCACCTGGCAAAAGGCCAACAATCTGATTGGCTGGTACTCGGCTATCCGCGCAACCGATCCACAGGAACTGGGGAGACTGCTTTTTCGCCAACTCGGAGAAAAACCCAGGGTCTTCCGACGTTACCTGATCAGCCCATTGGCGATTATTCTTGATTAATTCCGGTAGCACACGCATGCCAATTCAGTCTTGCCGCTGTATCCAATCGAGTTCCTCGATAAGGTCCTTGCGGTAAATATAGGCCTGCGTTGGCCATGCCGCAATCACTTGGTAGAGCCGCCTGTCGCCCTTCCTGTCCAGATAACGTAGCATTTTTGCAGATGCGGGCCCGTACTGATAATCGAATTGTCGTACCGGTGAAGGGACAATCCCGGCATAGTCCGGCGCTGCCGCGAGCGTGGTAGTCCGTCAAAATCGGGTTGACTGGTCGCTAACGTCGCCCAATTTCAGGAATTCGGAGGATGGCAATCAGGCCGCTACCAAACTGCCACGCTTCAATCCGCTCTGATAGACCACGATAGCGCGTATCTTTCCGGTGTAGCGTCTTTTCGTTCCCAGCGATCGGGAAAATGAGGGCGTCACACGCTACACGTCCGGGCGACTCAAACTAGAAATCTGACCGGGTCAGTTCGCCACCGGCGATCGTTCCCAGGGAACGCCAGGTCAACAAGTCAATCGAATCCGCAATTGATGTGGTTGAACCGTCCAGGAATCCGGCGTTGACCTGGCCGGCATGGTAGCTGCGGGCTGTAATGGCGGCGTAGGTGGCCTGATCATCCCGTCTGCCCTCCTGCACGGAATTGAAATCAATATCGTAACTCAATCCTTCGTGTTCGTAGGGTACCAGGGTATTGGGTGTAAACACGGTGGTGATTCCGGAGTGGTGTACGCGTCCGTCGCACCATTCCGTGTGACCCGTATTGTCATTGATGCTGGGCCCCAGTTTCAGTTGCCCCGTAAAGCCCATGAACGTGGTGGGATCCGTTGGAGGAACTATCCCCGGGTCTTGGGTGTTGCGAATGTAGGACGTGAAGGCCTTCACTTCCGCAACACAGAGGGTGTTGCTGGTCCCGTCATACACGTTACCCAGGCTGACTCGGCTATTCACGTAGAATGCCCCGTCACCCTGACGACCCGAATCCTGCGGATCGTACACCAGCCAGGAACCGAAACTGAAGCCGTAGTTCTGGGGATAGACTCGGGGTTGCCCGCTGGAATCCAATCGGACCATATCGTTGGCTTCGCTGGCGCACTGATACATTGGTATTCGCATCGTGGGCACACCGGTCAACAGCTGCGCATCCCAGGCAACATTCAGATCGACCATGTTGTAAGCGCTGGCTTGTTCGCAGTAGGGCAACAACCGACCGTGGATGGACCAGGATCCATTGTTGCCAGACAGGATGCTTCCGTGTTCGATCTCAAAACTTGGGGGAAGGTGACCGCGGGCCGATTCGTAATTGTGAGCTGCCAGGACCATCTGCCGAACGTTGTTCAGGCAGGCCGTCCGCCGCGCCGCCTCGCGGACCGACTGTACCGCTGGCAGCAGCATCCCGACCAGGATGCCGATAATCGCAATCACCACCAGCAATTCCACCAGGGTAAATCCGGCCGCCGTTCGGTAACGCCTGACCGACCTGTTCCAATCAAGATTAATTCCAATTCGACTTTGCAACGATGTCACCTCTTCGGATGCAATCCAGCTCCAGACTCGACGTTTTTATATCATCGCCAACAAGCGGAAAAAGTGAAGGACGAACTTTGCAGTCAATCCAGCAAGCAAATTTTATGCCCTGAAGTTTTGCTCGTAAACGGATTAACCGGTTCTTAACCAAACCCGATTTTGTGAATAAATATTGTCAAGGCCTTTGTCAGTGTTCGCCATCATCCTATCCGATCGTCGTTCGCCAAGACATGGAGAGCTTATTGGTTCGGCGAAGTCGTCGATGAAGATCCAAGCACGGAGAATCCCCATGGTTCCAGGGACAGCGTCTCCCCGTCGGCCTGCGTGCCGAAGATTACCCGTCGCGGACGGGAGGTGACCTTGTCCAAGGGTACGGTTTGGCGCTGTTCCGTCAGGTTCACAATGACCGTCGACCGCTGGTTGCCAAGCGACCGCGAGAAGCAGATGATTCCGGGCTCGGTCAAGGCGATGTTCTGGTAATCGCCGCCACGGAATTCCTTCCGAGTTTTTCTTAATGCGATCAACGACCGGTAATGGTTCCACAGCGAGCCGGGGTCTTGCCGTTGCACGGAAAGAGCTTTCCGCCGAGCCTCTCCGGTCTCGTAGATCGACTCGCTCCACCAGGACCTGGCTTCCGGATGATTACGAAACCAGTCGGCCATGCCCTCGTCGTCCAGCTCGGTTGTCCAGGGAAAGGCCTGACGTACCCGCAGATGCCCGCGGGTACTGTCACCTGTAAGGCCCAATTCCTGTCCGAAATAGATTGCCGGAATTCCCGGTAGAGTCATGTTCAGCACGGCAGCCGCCCGCAATTTGGCTGAATCGTCCTTGACGAATTCGGCGAAGCGGCCGATGTCATGGTTTTCGATGAAGTTGACAACGTGCTTGCCTTCCGGCAATCGTGCCCGAGTGGTTTCCACCGCCTTGGTAATTTTGGTTGCATCCAAACTGGCGATGGCATACCAGGTCGGAAAACCAAACACGGCGGAAACGTCACATTGCTCAATCAGCTCCTCTCCAAAATCGGTCCAGTCGGCCTGCTCGGCGACAATAAACAGATCCGGATTGATCGATCGGCAATGCTGCACGATCGGTCTCCAGAATTCAGCGTATAGATCGGTCAAGATTCCCTTGTTATCCAGGTCATCCATGACGTGATCGAGCCGGTATCCATCGACGCCATCATCGAAACGGCCGTCGCCATCGGGATCTATCCAATGCGCGTAAAGGTCCATCATGTAACGTTTGACGGCGTCATTCCTGAGGTTCAGGTTGACAAGTTTCGCTGGATCGTCGGCCGTCACCGGTCTGGCAGGTTGCGGCTTGAAACTGAAACGCTCAGGGACACGATTTTGCCGGTCGTGAAAATAGATGAAGTCCGAAAACCTGTGACCAGGATGGTTGATCGCCTCCATCCACGCATGGCCCTGCATGGCATACTGCGTTTCCATATCCATGATGAATTTCATGCCTTCGCGATGGACGGCGGCGATAAATTCCCGATAGTCCTGCATGCTGCCGAATTCAGGATCGATCTTTTCATAGTCGGTGGGAAAGTAGTTGTGGTACAACTCCGACTGATAAAGAGGCACGAACAGAATCGCCGTCACGCCCAGTTCCTTGAGATAAGGCAACTTGGCGGTAAATCCATCCAGGTCGCCGTGGCCATCACCATCGGCGTCGTAGAAACTGCGTTGAAACACGTGATAAATGACCTCGTTTTCCCAGCTCGATTCAGCCAGGCCGGTCGCCGTGTGAACAGGTGCCAGACAATAGACCAGCATCAGGCATAGCAACGATGTGAACGCATTTGACATTCAATTAACTCACCAGGTGAATTCGTAATCATCCAGCGGCGATCCGTCCAACGCGTGCCGTTGACCACGGCGGAGCGTCCGTGGATTCGCCTTCGATCGTTTTACTGCCTGTCGTGAACGATATCGCATCATTGTAACCAAATCGAAATCCAGCGTTGTACCGATAATGAAGACCGCATGGCGTCCGGGATGATCCCGTAAATGGCCGGTACCAGTTGCATTGGGACGGTCGCTGGTTCTGGTCACGGCAATGGGGTTGAGGCTCCCGCCGAATTCCATCCCGGCGTGGATGCCCCCAAACAAGCCTTGGTTTCATGCCCTTTGACCTGGCGTTGGTAGCCTGCGCCTACTCCGCAGCCGGGATAGCGGCTCGAATTGCTCGAATGTGATCTGGACCCGTTTGGCAGCAGCCACCAATCAGTGTCGCGCCCGCATCGAACCATCGCTTGGCCTGTTGTCCAAATTCACTTGCGCTGGATTGACCCTTCCAGTTCCGGTTTTTGGCGTCGTAGGTCTGCCCCGAATTTGGATAGACCACGATTCTCTTGTCGGAGGCGTTATCCTGAATTTGCCCAATCAATGAAGGAACGAAATCGGGTTTAGTGCAATTCACGCCGACGGCGAAGACGTTTTCGACATCTTCGAACAGGTCCACACAATGCGACAACCGATGGCCGTCACTGATTCGTTCTCCGTCGCGACAGGAAAAACTTACCCACGTGGGCAATTTGGTCATTTCGACCAGCAGTTCACGCAATACTTCCGCTTCCTGCCGACCTGGAATCGTCTCACACGCCAACAGATCTGGCTGCGATCGCAAAATCAACTCCAGCCGCGGGGCATGAAAAGACTTCAGTTTTTCTTTCGAAACCCCATACTGGCCATGGTATTCCGAGCCGTCCGCCAGAACGGCACCATAGGGTCCGATGCTGGCAGCGACCAGCGGTCGATCAAGATCGTTTTTCTTGCCGGTCGCTTCGACAAACTCCGCCACGGCTCGCCGCGCGATTGCAACGCAGTCCATCAGCATTACGGCGGCATCCGTTTTCGAAGATCCGGCTGCCATCAACCCTTCCACGCTGGCCTGATAACTGGCCGTCGTGATGCACATCGAGCCAGCATCCAGATAAGCCCGGTGGACCTTTCGGATAGCGTCCGGTTCTTTCAGTAGCAAACGTGCTGACCAGAGCGGGTGATTCAGATTGTGCCCACGTGCTTCAAGAGCCGTCGCCAGTCCGCCATCCAGCAACAACAGCCGATGCCTGTTTAACATGGCGTCCAATGGTAATGGATTCAACAACGCAATTTCCCAGAGTTCGTATCCAGCTCGATCCGCGCACGGTCCTTGCTGCACAGTCGACCAGCAACAGGAGTGCAGCCAGCTTTCACGAAAACCGGCATGCCAGGCGGGGTGTCGGTCCGTTTGATTGTACCGCCGGAGCGCCAGGTCAGGGCTCAGGGCAAACCATGACAAAGAAAGTCGTTGAGAAAACGAACTGGCGATCCCTTGGATTCCAGATCGTCTCCCGAATCGTTGTTCAGACCGCCAGCGATGGGTTCAGTCGCTGGTCCAGCGAACTGACCAGTTCGGCCGGTTCCAGTGGTTTGGGAAACCAGCCATCGATCCCGCCTCTACCAGGTTCCAATCCCAGCAGGCCGGGATCGACGCTGCTGACGGCAAAAATTTTCAAATCCCTGATCTTCGGATTGGCGCGGACCTGTTGGACGAACGCCGGCCCATCGCAGCGGGGCATGAACATGTCCAGCAGCACGGCGTCGGGCGAGGCGTGCATGGAAAGGAACTCCAGTGCCTCCAGTCCGTCATCGGCCGTCGTTACGTTCAGGCCACTCATTTCAAGCAAGCCGGCCAGCAGTTTTCGCTGAACCGCGCTGTCTTCAACGACCATGATATGCGTTGTGTTGGCCACGGTTGACCATTCAATCAACTCGTTGGCCTTCTTTTCCATCGCCTCCAGGTCCTGATACAGATTCATCACGATCTGCTGCATATGTTCTTCGTGGTTCTTTTCCAGCTCCGAATGAAGCTGATTCAAAGCCAGAGAAGCCTTGTCCAGTCGTTGCCGCACCAGGTGCGCCAATTCGACCAGCTGTTGACGGGTGGCGCTTCCCTCCGGCGTCAATTCGACGGACTTGCGTTCCGACAACTCATGTCGAAGTACCGGAATGTCAGGCGGGGCATCGATTCCCAACCGGGTTTTGTTACCGCGGACACCGAGCACTTCGATGGATATTCCCAGCGTGGGGAATAAGATCTTTTCTTTTTCACGACGAGTTAGAACGAGCATTCAGTTCACTTCCTGTTCCGAGAAGAGCGTTGCTTAATCAGGTCTCATTCGTCAGACCCTTTACACGGGAGCAGATCCATCGGCTAACCGGTTCGTATTATTACGTAGGCCGGCCTTCACATGGATAAATGTGGTGCATCAGCGGATAACAAACAAGATGAGATTGTTTCGCAGAAACCGCTCAGCACCGGAGCGATTCAGATGGTTGCTCGTTCGGAGTTGGCATTCGCGTGGGATTTTGTCTTTGCAGATTGAATTCTGCGTCAGCCGCCACTGGCCAGCCAGCGATTCAAGCCGCGAAAAAACGGGATCGCCGGCGAATGTTGCCGGCTTCCAGGCGACGGCAGTCCATTGCTGGTACGGACCTTGGGATCATCGCGCAATTGATTCCCGTCTGCTGTCGCGAAAATCATCAGGAATCCGGCCCCCCGGCAGAAAATCAAGACTCGACGTGGCGTTTGTGCGGTCGATCTTTTTCGTCTTCGATTTCACCGGTCAGTTCTTCCAGAACGTCTTCCAACGTGACGATGCCCAGCGTCTGGCCCTGATCCACCACGACGGCCATGTGGGTGTGTTGATTGCGAAACAGTTGCAGCAGTTCATTCGATCGGATCTTCGATTCGACGATCGGGCAGGAACGCAGCAGGGAATCAATAGGTTCATTCGCGCGCCCCTGCACCATGTCCTTCAGAATTTCTCGACTGAGCACCATACCGAGGATATCGCGACTTGAAGTATCGAACACCGGATAACGCGAAAACTGATGGCGTATGACTTTTTCGGCGGCCTGTTGGATGTTGATCCGGTTTTCACAACCAATAACCCGGTCCAGCGGTGTCATGATGTCCACGGCGGAACGATCGTTCAGAAGGAAGGCACGCTGAATCAGGTTGCCTTCATCACTTTCGATGTATCCCGATTCCCGACCCATCACGGCCAGGGATCGAATCTGATGCTCGGTGCCTATGCGTCGGGTGCCGCGGGTGAAAGACTGTGACAGGCGGGCCAGACCAACCACCAATGGATACAACGCGTAGCCGATGGCCAGGATTGGTGGGGCGGCATGGCGGCTGATTGTCGGCGCGTAATTGGTGCCCAATGCCTTGGGAATGATCTCCGAAAATACAATGGTGCCGATGGTCAACAGCGCCGTAACGATGGCCAATGATTCACTTCCAAAACTCTCATAGGCAGCGTGACTGACGAGGACCGGTCCCGCCACATTGACCGCATTGGTGAAGATGACTATGACGACTAACGACCGTTCAATCTGCAGCTTGACCGACTTCAGTTGGCGTGCGCCGCGGCGTTGCTGCTGTATCATTTCCTCAATTTCAGGTCGGGTAATGCTCAATACGGCCGCATCCACCGCGGCCAGCAATCCCGAGAGCAGAATGAACCCTACGATAAACAGCATCAACATGTGCTTCGCCCTCTGCCATTTCAGTAACTGGTCGATTGACCAACCTGTTGGTGTTCGACAATACCTTTTTGACGTAAGGCTGCAAGTTGCCTGTCGTTTCCAACTTGGCTGGTTTGAGATGTTCCTTCCTGGCGGACCTTAACGAATCCACTTCACCCAGGGTTCCATCCGTACCGATCGCAGGTTTTTGGCGGCGATGCGATGAAGGCAGCGGGCCAGAAGAATGGGGCCAAGAATCTGGCGGCTACTCGGACGGCAGGTTCACGGACCACAGCCAGAAGCCAATCGGACCTTGGGTCTGGCGAGCCAATAGTCGCAGATCAAACGCGGCAGGTGTGGATTCCTGGGGATGCATCAGCTCTTCAAAGAACCCCGCATCCATCGCGGAAGATAGCAGCTCCGTGGACTGGACGCGGTGGTGACAGCCATCGACCACCAACGGAAATCGCGCGATTCGCTGGTCGCGTTGGTCAAGCTGTAATTCTCCGAATAGCAGTACATAGCCGGTGCCCAGATTACGAAAGGCCATGGCGGTCGAGAGTTTGAGCACATCCGCAATGATCCTGCCCCAGACCCCGGAACTCTCCGCACGGGAATGGTCGGCCGGATCATCGCAGACGATTTCGATGGCGATGGCAGGCTGATCGGCGGTGGCTTCAATCCAGCAACCGGCATTTTCGCTCGATTCTTCCGGCCACAATCGGTAGCCCGGCCACAGCCTCGTTTTCAATTCGGGGCAGCGGACCAGCATTTCATGGTAGAACAGATGCGACAACAGGCGATCGTTGAAGATGCGATGCGCGTCGTACGTTCGGCGGCCAACGACTTCCACCACCTGTTGCGCGACAGCGGTCAACACTTCATCCATATTCGACCCGGGATCCCATACATGAAATCAATGGTGTTTTGAATATAGGTTGGCGGATTCCGAACCGTTTCGCAATCTGAAAAGAGGATCCTGTCGGGACTTCACAAAAAAAGCTGCCGCAAATTATTGCGGCAGCCCGGGTTTTACCATCGTTCCGGAGTGGAATCGAGTGGCAACTGGCATGCGGGACGCAGGTCAAACCTCCGCCAGTTCTCCGACTTCCTGCGCCAAACGCTTGCGCACCGTGTGCAGTCGACGCTTGATCGTGCCGATCGGTGCATCGAACTGATCGCTCATCTCGATCAACGACTGTCCTTGAACGTAAAAGGCTTCGAGGGTTTCCCGATCCAAATCACGCAGCCGTGACAGTCCGTCGTGGACATGAGCCCGGCGTTCGCTGGCCAGAGCATCGGCGAAGGGAGTCCGCTGCTCGGTCAAGGTGGCTTCCAGTACTTCCGGTTCGACCGCCAACGAAGGTTGACGTCGCATGCCACGGTTGATGGCCATCCGGACGGTAATCTGTCGTAACCAGCCGATGAAGCATTCCGGAGTCCGCAATTGGTCCAGCTTGGTCATGGCCTGCAGAAAAACATCCTGTACCAGTTCGTGCGCATCGGCGCTGTTTCCCAGACGCCGCATGGCGATGGCAAATACGGTCGGTTGAAATCGTTCGAATAACTGGCCAAAGGCAGTCCGACAACCGGTTTGGGCGGCGCGTACCAGGTCGGCAGTCATGCGAAATTCTGCTAGTTGTGAATCGAATGCGTTCATGGTTCTCTTCCTGAAATTGCCGCGCCATGCCACAACGGCGGCGGGCTGGCTCAATGGGAATCATCAGGTTCGGTTCGCGGAACGACAGCGAAACACGAACCCGTGGTCGTCGCGGTGTGGGAATGCCGGGCCGGCCGAGCGTCAAATCAATCCGTTCAGGGAGTTGTCCCTATGAAACGGGCTGATCCTGCCCATTGCCGGTTTTGCCCAGATACCGTTGCTCAGCAACGATCCGGCCCAGGTTGACTGTGAAACTGCCGTTCCACATGGACCTGTGCTCAGGCGTGCCATTGCTCGCTACAACGGGGGCCAACGGTTGCTGGTGCATCATGCCTTGCGGCACCAGAAAGCCAGTCAGCGATCCTAAAGCGAGCCGTGTGTGGCGCTTCAGACAGTTCGCGTGGAAAGCCAATGCGCGGAACACATCGCCCGTGGTCAGTCCGAAACGTCCGATGACGCCGTTGGCCAGGCTGGTGTTTGAATTTCGCATCGCACTTCTCCCCGCGCCTCAAATGCGCCGAATAGAGAACCTAAAAAAATTCACTGACTGCAAAATACGGCAGCCAGTGGATCAAGCCCATCATCATAGATGGCGGGATCTCGGAAGGCAAATCCAGTGCCAGTCCGCATGTAAACCCTGCCGTGAGATTGGGTCCCCTTGGGGGGAATTGGTTGTCCTTGACATGGCAGACAAGGTATTTCGGCTCAGGTTCGCACTGGCGGTGAAAAAAACTGGCAAATTCCAGAAATTCGGAAGATCTTCATTTCAGCGGGGCCATACCCAGGCTCAGACGCTGGGCGTTAATCCAGCGGAACGCGGTTTCTTCGATTTTGAAGAACTTGATCAGTTGTGACGAGGAAATGCCCATTTTTTCGGCCGCCGGTCGGATCTGGAATTGGGCTTCGGCCAGCTGGTCCAGAGCTTCGGCCAGCAGGCAGGGAAAAACCTCGTGGTGGGGGCTGACATGAATCCTGCCCGCCCGAGATCGTGAATTCCACAGCTGGCTGGGCCCGGAATCGCCGTTTGGGTGACGGATTCCCACGGCCAGATTGACTCTCAGCCGTTGCAGAGCCACTCTGCGGTTGGCGTGCTGACTACGGCGTTCACCCGCCTGTCCCGCGATGCCACTGGGCAAATGCGTGACCACGACGGCCGTTTCGACCTTGTTGCGATGCTGCCCGCCCGGTCCGCCACGCCGGGTCCGCTGGAAACGGCACTGTTGGCACAGCTGTTCTTCGCCCAAACAGGCAGGATGTTCAGATTCCGTTGTCACCCTCACCTCCTTGCCAGACCGGTGACCGTCTGACCTGGTGTCAACGCGATTTCATTGACTCACATGCCGAAAACCTGGCGAGGCGAATGAAAATCGGCTGTCATCGGTTATTTGGTCGACTTGTCTAATCTAAAATAAAATAACGGACCAGGAAAACATTCTCAGAAAAGGCGGCGTCGGCGTCAAACGATGGATAAATTGGGGCCCTACTCACTGGAATCCGAACTTGGTCGTGGAGGCATGGGGACTGTCTATCGAGCCGTCGAAACCGCGACGGGTCTGCCGCTGGCCGTGAAGGTCCTGGCCGCTGCGGTTTTCCGGGACGATCATTTTCGTAATCGGTTCGAATCGGAAATAAAAACGCTGTTGACCCTGGATCATCCCAATATCGTCCGCCTGGTCGGCTATGGTCAGGAGGAAGGCAAGCTGTATTTTGCCATGGAGCTGGTGCAAGGTCGCAGCCTGTTTCAATTGTTGCGTGATGGCCAGCGATTCGACTGGCGGGAAGTCATCCGCATCGGGAAGAATGTTGCTCTCGGCCTTCGGCACGCGCATGAACGGGGAGTGATTCACCGTGATCTGAAGCCTGGCAATCTTCTCAAATCCGATACCGGAATTATCAAGATTACTGATTTTGGCATCGCCAAACGCTTCGGTCAGGATCAGAACACCGGTACCAATGTCTTGGGCACGCTGGATTTCATGAGTCCCGAACAGGCGCGGGGTCAGCCGGTCACCGTTCGCAGCGACCTGTACTCGCTGGGCGCGGTCATGTTCGCGCTGCTGGCCGGTCGGCCTCCCTTCAATGCCGGATCGTTTGAAGAATCGCTGGAAAATCTGACAAAAATCCCGGCACCGCGTGTGATGCGACTGGTCCCCGATGTTCCTCAGCCATTGGATGATCTGATTCACCAGTTGCTGGCCAAGAAACCCGAGCAGCGAATCCCGACGGCCCTGTCCCTGTATCATCAGCTGAGGAAAATCGAACAGGACCTGCGCGAGACCAGCCAGGCCGATACGGCCGAACGTCCCCGCGACGGAACAACGGACAAGACACTCGCCACCGCCCAGGAATCGTCTTCGACCAATGTGGATCAAGGGCGTGAGTCACGCCGCACCGTGGTTCAAGACACGTCGGGTCATGACGACAGCCCGGCCCGGCGGACGGAAGAAGCCGGATTGACTTCGCCCAGTCCCAGCTCTGACCCTGGCACCCGCCCCGGCGCATCGCGGCAACAACCCACGAAGATCAGCAAGCCAGCCGTCGATCCGCGGGAGGCCTTTTTCAAACGGGTAACGGACGATGAACGACAAAGCGAATTGACTCCCCTGACCAAGAAAACGAAAACGCCTCACCTGAGCAAAGCGGTCTTGGGCGTGTTGCTGATGGTCGTGATGGTCGTAGGAGTGTATGGGGCGATCGTGGCCTATCAGGCCCCGTCTTCGGAATCGCTGCTGACGCAGTTTGAAGAGGATCAGCATTCGCCCCACAAACACCTGGAAAAACTTGACCTTTTCCTGGAACGTTACCCTGACCACGAAAAAGCCAACTGGGTAAGAGAACTTCGCGAGCGGGCTCCGGGCACGCGTAAGATCAGGCAGCTGATGATTACCCGGCCCGACGCATTGACCAGCGTCGAACAGGATTTCCTGAAGATTATCCGGAAATCTCAAACGGATGCGCCGCAGGCCGTAGAACAACTGACGGCCTGGCTGACCCTGTACCAACAGGATGAATCATTGAACGCGGATGAACGGGAATGTATAACCGCGGCAAAGGCCGTTTTGCCGTCGATCCGAAAGGACGCGGAACAACAGATCGATACGGTACGCACCCGGATCAACAACCAGTTGACGCGCGCGGCCGATCTGGCGACCGACGATGCCCGGTCCGTGTACGAGTCGATTATCAAGCTGAATCAGCCGTATTCCTGGGCAGCCGATCTGGTCGAAGCGGCTCGAGAGAATCTGCAGCACTTACCGGAGAAGTGACCCTGACGGAATGCGTTTAGCTACCAGAATATCGAATCCTTTGGGGACGATTGTGACCGTCGAATGGAGAGCGCAAAGACATGACAAGGCAGAAGACTGGCAAGAGCACCGAGATCAAATGTTCATTGTGTGGCAAGCCCTTTGACGTTTCCCAGTCTCGAACGGTACCCTTCTGCAGTGCCCGCTGTCAGCAGATCGATCTGGGTAACTGGTTGAATGAAGAATACGGTCTGCCCGTTGAATCCGATCGGGAATTGGAAGAACTGCCGCCCGACGAGTACGAATAGTCGCCCCGGATTGGCACCGTTTATTCGCTCATGGAGATCAAGGTGGGCCGAATGCCGGTCGCGATCCCATGCGTCCGCATGCGATGACCAGATCACGGGTAGGTTGACGATCCACGCCGCCGCAAGTTTTGCTAAGATGGAGGTCGACATCGTGTGGCTCCTCAACGACCGAACACAAATCGCCAGTTGGCCAAGTCGCACCGCAGTTCTTGACCGGGCTGGCTCCGGTTATAACTGTCTATCCACCCCAATCAGTCTGGCCTCCTCCGGCAGCAGAACACGTGAACACACAAACTACAACAGGCGAGGATTTCAACTGGTCGGACATCCTGCCGTGGACCATCATTTTCAAGACCCTCAGAAGTGCGTGCAGTATCACCGTGATCATCTTGGCGTTGGTCGGCGTGGTAGCCGTCCCGGTCGGATGGATTCTCAGTCAAGCCCTGTTTCTCGGGCCGCTGGAAGAGCTGCGGTACGATCCCGGACTGGCGGACACCGTCCAGATCAACCGCAGTCCCTATCGCGGTGTATTTCTGGCGACCGAGGAGGCCAAACCGGTATCAGCATGGCCGAATTCATTGCTGGGCGGTCCGCTCCAGGTGTTTCGACAAATGATCAATCCGTTCGTGGCGATTTTCAGCCGTTCCACGACACCGCGGGAATTTCTGTACTTCCTGGCCGGTTCTCTGTGGTCGATTCTGGTCTGGTCGTTTGTCGGACTTGGCATCACGCGAATCAGCCTGCTGAAGTTGACTCGCAACGAGAATGCCGGGCTGGACGATGCTTTCGATTACTCAATCGCTAAATTCCCGACCTGTTTGCTGGCCGTCTGCATGCCGCTTGTGCTGACGGCGCTATTCTGCATTCCCACGTTCTTGATCGGCCTGCTGCTCGGTTTCGATGGTGGCGCTCTGCTGGCCGGCGCTTTGTGGTTCGTGGTGCTTGGGGTGGCATTTCTGCAGGGTATTGTGCTGCTTGGTCTGATGGTGGGGTGGCCGTTGATCGTGACCAGCGTAGCCGCCGAAGGTCAGAATTCGTTCGATGCGGTGACACGAGCTTATGCCTATGTTTTCCAGCGACCACTAAATTTCCTGATGTACTCGTTGATCGCATTGCTGTTCGGTGGACTGTGCTGGCTGGTTGTGCACGAATTGACGGGTTCCGTGGTCCGTCTGGGGTTCTGGTCAACGTCGTGGGGCGCCAATATGTTGGCTGCCGACCGCATGGATATCATCACCGGCGATCCATTGGTGATGAGTGCTTTGCCAGACAATTCGGGGTCGCAGGTCGCATCGCTTGACGTTCAACCCGACCTGTCCGATCAAGAGTTGGATGACGGCAATCAGGTAAACGGACAGTCGGTTTCCAGTTCCTTGGGGACAGCGCAACAGCTGATTCATTTTTGGGTGGCCTTGGGCAAGACCGTGGCGGCCGCTTTCGTCTATGGGTTGTTCTGGTGCCTGGCTTCGGCGGTTTACCTGCTGCTGCGGAAGAACGTGGACGAAATGGAAATGGATGAAATCTACGTGGTGGACGAACGCCGGACCTACGAGCTGCCACCTTTGCAATCGGACAAGTATGGCATCCCTCAGGTCCAGCCCCTGACCCCGGAAGGGATTGATGACACTCCTTCGCAAACGTAGGCGTTCCTTTCGCCGGCCAGTTGGCTCGCTCTTGCAGGAGAATTCGCCCGCTGCCCCGTCACCTTCGGTGACTTTATTCTGGCTATCGGCCGCCGAGCCGCAGAACTTCGCGTGAGCCAGGCGGTTTAATGCCGTGTTGATTCGCCGCGAGTTGTCATTTTATCAGGGATTCCATCATGCCACATCCGCTGCAAGTAGCCGTAGCGCGAACACTTTTCTGCCTGGTTTGTTGGTGCTTCGGTAGCGCGACGGCGGCTGGATTTCAGCTGACGAATGAGCCGACGACCAGCCTCGCTATCAACGATACGTTGCCGATTTGATGCAGCGGTTTGATCGAAACGGTGACGGAACCCTCGACGCCAGTGAGCTTCGCGAAGCGGATCCAGCGGTTCAATTGGAATCCGATGCCGACCGGGACGGATTCATATCAGCGGAAGAAATCTTGAATTACGTGATCGGATCCTCGCAAGCCCTTGAATCCGGAACGGTGGCCAGCGATCGCGAAGCCGCTCAACGTGATGATGAGGATGCCACCGAAACGGCGGCGTCAGTGCAGGTGTCGTTTACCGTTGTTCAATTGCCAGAAGCGTTCGCTCAGTCGGAAGCGGTTTCCCTGGAGGGTATTGTCAACCAAATCCAGTCGGATGGCACGGCGACGGCTGAGGATGGTGGCGAAAGTCCCAACGGAATCCGGATCCTCGATCGATACGAATTCGAGGCGGCGAACGGGATGGTAAGCGAACTGCGGCTGGGAGGTAAATTGGAAGATATCGTTTCCAGGACGCTGAGTCTCGGGAAACAGGGGCAGGTGGTACAGACCCGGGAAATCAGCTTTGGTTCACAACTGAAAGTCCGGCCTCTTATTCTGAAAAATGGAACAACGCTATCCGTCGATTATCGCGCGACATTTGTGGCTCCGCAGGAAAGTCAATTGAAACGGAAGCCAGAGACCATCGAGATGTCGGTGAATACGACTCTGCTGTTTTCCGGCAAGCCGGCTTCCGTGTTGAACGTCTTCAGCGGCGGACGCCATTTCCTGATTCTGGTGTCCGCGGCACCGGGTCCGGTTTGAGCCCGGGTGATGGCCTGGATCCGTTGGTTCAAGGCCTCTCAGCAGCCAGGTCCCGTTAGTCCGGAACAAAATGCCTGGTCCGATGGCAACATCCGCGTGTGATACCCGGACGGCAGAATTTGATCTACATTGTTCGACAGGTACCACGGCCTGGTTACTGCCAGTTCATTGTTTCCTTCGAACGTCAGACTTTCTGCTCATGCCTGAAACCGGAACCGAAACGGCCACCTATCTTAATCTGATCAGTCTGATTGGTCTCATCGCCATGGTCGGCATGGCCTGGTGTATGAGTTCGTTTCGTCGGAATATCAACTGGCGGCTGGTAGCCACGGGCATTGGGCTGCAATTGCTGCTGGGCCTTTTATTTTTCAATTCGCAGTCATGGACGTTCGCTGGTCGGTTTGAGAACGGGATTCTGTTTTACGCTTTCGATTCATTCTTTGGTTCAATCAAACAGTGGGCCGATGCGGGCGGCGAATTTGTCTTTGGGGCCTATGGTAATTCCCCACGAGGCGATGATGCACAGTTCCCGGAAGTCAATCCGCTGTTGTTATTGAAGTCATTTGCCTTCGGCGTTCTGCCGACCGTCATTTTTTTTGCCTCACTGATGTCGGTTCTGTATTACGTAGGCATCATGGAGCCGATTGTGAGGGCCATGGCGTGGACGATGCAGAAACTGTTGGGTACTTCCGGCAGCGAAAGCCTGGCGGCTGCGGCGAATGTGTTTGTCGGCCACACCGAAGCCCCGTTGGTCGTCCGACCCTACATCGCCGGCATGACCCGAAGCGAGCTGAATGCCATGATGGTCGGGGGATTTGCAACCATCACTGGCGGGTTGATGGCGGTTTTCGTCAACATTGGTGTGTCCGCCGGTCACCTGGTCACCGCTTCCATCATTTCCGCACCGGCGGCTCTGGTGATCGCCAAGATCATGCAACCGGAGGTGGAAGAAAGCGAAACGATGGGAACGGTCAAGGTGCGGTTTGAGAAGCAAGCCACCAACGTGATTGAAGCGGCTGCGACCGGGGCGAGCGATGGTATGAAACTGGCCATCAATATCGCCGCCATGCTGATTGCGTTCCTGGCCCTGATCGCCATGCTGGATGCGATCCTATCCGGTCTTGGCGAAGGCGTGGAACTGCTCTTCTTTCGCGGTGAGGGTTCGTCCGTGGACGTGAATTGGTCTCTGCGCGGTTTGTTTGGCTACGCCTTCTGGCCGATTGCCTGGTTGATGGGCATCGAGTCCAAGGACTGTCTGACCGCCGGACAGTTGTTGGGCACCAAAATGGTCGTCAATGAATTTGTTGCCTACCTGGATCTGAGTACGATTCTGAACGAAATGCGGACCAACGGCGATGCGGCCGCTGCCCAGATCACGCCGCGGACGGAAATCATATTGACCTATGCCCTTTGCGGATTTTCGAACTTTGGCGCGATTGGAATCCAGTTGGGTGGGATCGGGCCGCTGGCCCCCAATCGCAGGAGCGATCTGGCGCAACTTGGGCTGCGGGCCATGTTGGGCGGCATGCTGGCGTGTAGCATGACCGCCTGCGTGGCGGGATTACTGTACGGCGTGGCGAACGGCTGGTGATGTGGCCCGGTAGAGCCAAGTTGAAAATCAACAGCAATTCTCGCGCTCGCGTAATTCCATCAAACCGGCTGGGCTGATTCGAATAAACGATGGGCCCTTCAGACAGGCCCGGGTTTTGAATCGCCGTCGGCCGTCTCGGTCCGATCGGAAACAAAAACGGCCATCGACTTGCCCGGCAGCGTGTAGGAACCGGTTACGGGCAGGCCAGGTCCGTCCAGGTCGGGATAAACGTCCTCCGGGGACTGGGCGGCTGTGTCCAGAAACTTTCTCCACCGCTTGATTTTGGACATGGTTGGGATGGCGAATTGACAGCCATTGACGCTCGAATTGAACATGATCAAAACGTCACAGCCCATGGGTTTTCTGGTGGTCTCGCAAACCGGTGCCGTCAGGACACAGATCATTGGCAGATCCGGGTTTTGCCAGTCGACAGCGGTTCCCAATGCGGAGAACCAGCTGACATCCGGCAATTCATCCAGTTTATGCGACTGACCGGTCAGGAAACTGAGGCGTCGAACCGCCGGCTGATTTCTTCGAAACTCGATCAACGTGCGACAGAAGCGGTTCAATCCGCGGTTATTTTCCAGCAGATTCCAATCGATCCAGGAGATCTCATTGTCCTGGCAGTAGGCGTTGTTATTCCCTTTCTGCGTCCGTCGAAATTCATCCCCGGCCACGATCATCGGGACACCCTGACTGAGCATCAGAGTAGCCAACATGTTCTTGATCTGGGCCACCCGACTGCCATCAATCTGCTTCTGGTCGGTCGGTCCTTCCACGCCAAAATTGTCGCTGTAATTATTGTTTTCGCCGTCGCGGTTGTCCTCTCCGTTGGCCAGGTTGTGTTTGTCCCTGTAGCTCACCAGGTCATTCAGCGTGAAGCCATCATGCGAGGTAATGAAGTTGATACTGCAGGCCGGATGCCGACCGCCCGGCTGGTAAAGATCGGCCGACCCGGACAGTCGCGTGGCCATGGCTCCCCGCATGCCGCCGTCACCTCGCCAGTAACGCCGGACATCGTCGCGGTAACGACCGTTCCATTCCGCCCATCGGTCATCGCCAAAACTGCCCACCTGGTAAGCACCGGCGGCGTCCCATGCTTCGGCAATGATCTTCGTATCGGCCAGCAACGGATCTTCACCAATGGCTTCGACCAACGGCGGATTGGGCACCAGGTTGCCGGAACGATCGCGGCTGAGAATGGATGCCAGGTCGAAGCGAAATCCATCCACGTGGTAGTTGTGGACCCAATGGCGGAGACAATGAAAAATCATCTCGCGAACAATCGGGTGGTTTCCGTTTACCGTATTTCCGCAACCGGAATAATTCTTGTAGTACCTGGGATCGCTTTCCAGCATGTAATAGACCGGGTTTTCCAGACCCTTGAAGCTGAGCGTCGGACCGCGGTCGTTGCCTTCGCAGGTATGGTTGAATACGACGTCCAGGATGACCTCAATCCCCGCCCGATGCAGTTCCTTGACCATCTGCTTGAATTCGTTGACCTGGCCACCTGGTTCGGTGTTATGGGCGTAACCTCGATGCGGCGAGAAAAAGGCCAGCGGGTCGTAGCCCCAGTAATTGGGGCGGACCAGTTCTTTGCCGTTCACATCGCGAATCGGAAACTCATGCACTGGCATCAACTCGACGGCCGTGACCCCCAGTGATTTCAGGTAGGGTATCTTCTCAATGACCCCCAGGTAAGTTCCTGGATGTTCCACCCCGGAACTCTCGTGACGAGTAAACCCGCGCACGTGCATTTCGTAGATAATGGTTTCCGAAAGGCAGCGGTTGATGTGCCGATCACCCTCCCAATCAAAACTGTCATCGACCACCACACATTTGGGAGGCCTGACAATGCCGTCGGTGGCCGGCAGGAAACAGCCGGCCAAGGCTCGGGCGTAAGGGTCGACCAGGCGGGCATCGGGATTGAAACGCATCCCGATCTCCGGCTGGAAAGGGCCATCGGCTTGCAGATGATACAATTGACCCGGCTCAATATCGCCGATAAACAGACTCCAGATGTCGCCCCATCGATTGGTCTTGGGATCAAAAGAAATAATCTCTTCCGGGTCGCGATCGTCCACGTTGCCGTAGAGCAACAGTCGCATTTCCGTCGCATGGCGGCTAAAGACGACAAACTGAACGCCGTGGTCATGGACGACCGCGCCGTAGGGCAACATATGATTGAATTGCAGGCCCGGTTTCTTATGGTGCATCAACATCAGCACAAATCCATCCTCGGTTGTGGCGGACCAGCCATCCTTGAAAGCTGCCAGCCCGGTTAATCGTATCGGCCGCCGTAGCTCGCCTGTCAAGTTGAATCGTCAAGTACGCATTATTGTAAATGGTAACCCCAGACTCCCCCGTTTGTCCCGCTGGCTATCACATTTTTGTGTAGGATCCACTCACTCAAAAATCGTTGGCCAACGCGTGTGAGCATTCATCCCTCGAAAAAGCGGTGATCAAGTGATCGGTCTATCGGGCTGAACGGCTCCTGTAAAACCGTGAAAAACGGGGGAATCAAACACTTACCTTTCCGATCCCGCGATGATTTCGGTCATTCTACTTGCGGGAATTATCTGGCAGCTCCCTCCCAGTGGGTTGGTGCCGCCAAGGGCGTGTTCTGGACAGGGGGCCATTCCTCCTTACATTTCGGCTTCATCCCGCGGTCCAATCAATCCGTTCTGGCATGCGTCGTGATCGAATTTTCCCGGCCGACTGTTAGGGATATCGAAGTCGATACAACAGGAAACCGACGGTTGTCCATTGACAGGGCCCTTTATTTCCCGCGTATGGCGGGGGCTGGTTGCCGCCACGGGCGGTTTCCTTCAAACTGAATTGAAATCAGCCTGGGAAATGAGTCTATCTGTTTTGAAGTGAAAAGGCGGTAAATGTCGGGCCTGTCGTATAAACAGTCAGGAGTCGATCTGGATGTCTATCAGGAGTCCATGAAGTGCCTGCCCCAACTGATGAACCGCACGTTTTCGCCGCGGGTACAGCAGCTGGAGGGCGGATTTGCGGGGCTTTTCCAGCTCGATTTTGACAACCATCTTTTTCGCAGAAATTATCGAAATCCAGTCCTGGTGGCCTGCAGCGATGGCGTGGGAACCAAGGTCAAGATTGCCCAGATGACGGGTCAGCACAATTCGGTGGGCATCGATCTGGTTGCCATGTGCGTGAACGATGCCATCTGTTGCGGCGCGGAGCCCCTCTTTTTTCTGGATTATGTGGCGATGGGCCGGGATGATCCGGACATGTTGGAGCAGATCGTCAGCGGCATCAGCGATGGATGTATCCAGGCCGACTGTGCTTTGCTGGGTGGCGAAACGGCGATCATGCCCGATCTGTACCGGGAGGGAGAATATGACCTGGCCGGTTTCTGCGTTGGCGTGGTGGAAAAACAGAATTTGATTGATGGCAAATCCATTGCCGCGGATGACTTGATCGTCGGCGTGGCCTCGTCGGGAATCCACTCCAACGGCTATAGCCTCGTACGAAAAATCGTCTATGACGCGAAAGGGCGGCGGAACGACGATCAACTAACTGACGGCCTGACGGTGGGCGAGGAATTGTTGCGTCCGACCCGAATTTATGTCAATGCCGTCCGGGATGCACTGCGCAATTACAAGGTCAAGAACGTGGTGCACGGGATCGCGCATATTACCGGGGGTGGCATCGCGGAAAACATCGAACGCATCCTGCCTGCTGGGGTTGGTGCCGATATCGACGCCTCGGCATGGACCCGTCCGGCGGTCTTTGATTGGCTGCGGGAATTGGGCGGGGTGGAATCCGGGGAAATGTACCGGGTCTTCAATATGGGCATTGGATTGGCCGTGGTCGTCAGTCCGTTTTATGCGGAAAGCGTTCGGCGAACCCTGGCGGAACATGGCGCGGCCGCCTGGATCATCGGCAGCGTGGTTGCCGGCGGGCAAGGTGTCACGATCCGGAATCGTTGATCTTCTAGCCCGTGATCAATTGAACGAGCGAGACGGCTCAATCCCTCAGCGGTTGTCGTTCGAATTCATTCCGAAACGATGGCGTCATAAATCACATCGGGTTCGGCCATCCGGCCCTCGCCCTGCACCCGACAGCTCAACCATCCCGTATCCGGTCCAACCATCTTCACACCATCTTTTTCCAGCGTGGCGATGTTGCGGCAGACCGCGGGCTTCTGCCACATTTCGCTGTTCATGGCCGGCGCGAAAAGCACCGGCCCCGTAAAACACAGGTACAACGTGCTGAGCAGGTCATCGGCAATACCTACGGCCGCTTTGGCGATGAAATTGGCGGTTGCCGGCGCGATACAAAGCTTGTCGCATTCCCGAGCCAATTCGATATGCGCCTCCCAACGGATAACGGGGATCGAACAAATCAGCCGCCACACGTTGTCCGGAAAGTGCGGCCAAGGTGGCCTTGCCGACAAATTTTTCAGCACTGGCCGTAATCACGACCTGCACATCAAAGCCGTTTTGCGCGAGCCGGCTGACCAGCGTTGCCGCCTTGAAAGCCGCGACGCCACCCGAGACCCCGACAATGATCCGTCTGCTGGACAAGTTCCCGTCCGCCCCGCCCTGACTCTGTTCTACAGGTCGTCCAGATTCAACTGCGGCGTTTCGGCCAAGTCCGGCGAATCGCTCTGTTTCACTTCCTCGGAGGAATCCAGGTAAATCTTGTCCTGCAGGATTTCCTGCAACACAATCGCCATCTTGTCTTCCGAATTCGTGTCGATCAGTGGCCTGGCGCCCTGACTCAACTGGACCATTCGCTTCTGGATCAGAGTGGACAATTTGAAGCGGCCGCCGACTTTGCGAACGATCGCTTCCTCTTTCAATTCATCGTACATGCTACTCTCCGTGGCTTGAGTGTTCTGTTGACGCCAGGCGTCAACGGTTCTGCGTGGCTTGGGCAGCCGATCTGGTCAACACCTGGCATATGTCATTCACGGTCTGGTCAATCTCACGGTTCACGATAACGTGATCATACCGGTCAGCCGCTTCCAATTCCTGTCGGGCGACGTTCAGGCGATGCTCGATCGTTGGGCTATCGTTGGTCGCGCGACCCCGCAACCGACGTTCCAGTTCTTCCAGGCTGCCCGGGTGGAGAAAGATACTGAGGGCTTGCGAATAACTCTTTTTTACTTTCTCAGCACCCTCGACATCAATCTCCAAAATGAACCATTCGCCATTTTTCAGGGCGGTGGTGACCGGTTCCCGAAGCGTTCCGTACCAGTGACCCTTGCCAAAAACCTCCGTATATTCGAGGAATTCGTCATTCTTCACGCGCTTCTGGAATTCTTCATCGCTGAGAAAGAAGTAGTTTTTCCCGGGTTGATCGTCCCCGCGGATCGGCCGGGTTGTCGCGGAGACACTCAATTTCAATGGCAACGGACAGGATTCAATCAGCCGCGCCACCACCGTTGATTTTCCCACTCCGGATGGACCGGACAGGACGACCAGCCTGCCTGTTTTGGTATCCGCCATGACATCAATCATTCAATATTCTGAGTCATTTCACGAATGCGTTCGATGATGGCCTTCATTTCAACAACCTGGCTGGCAATTTCAGCGTCGTTGGCCTTGGAACCGATGGTGTTGGTCTCGCGCAGCAGTTCCTGGGTCAGGAAATCCAGCTTGCGACCGTCGCTGACCACCGTGCTGGCGGCCACGCTGCGGAATTGATCCAGGTGACTGGCCAGCCTGACCAGTTCTTCAGCGATGTCGGCTCGTTCGGCAAAAATGCCAACTTCCCGAACGATATCCGAATTCGTAACCGCGACCTCGTGTTCTTCCAACAGACGGTTGATTCGCTCGGTGACCCGTTTGGCATATCCCTCCACGACCCGGGGGGACAGCGCGGCGATCCGCTCGGCGTGCCGAGAAAGCAGATCGCAATTGCCCAGCAGATCATGCAACAAGGCCTGCCCTTCTTCGGTTCTCATTTCCACCAATCGGTCCAGCGCCTGTCGCATGGCGGATTCAATGGCTGGCCAGGCGGATTCCAATTGGTTGTTTTCCATCGATTCCACCACCACGCCGGGCAAGAGCAGCAGCGCGTTCAGATCAATCGCCCCCAGCTTATCGGCTGAGGCCAGTTGGTGTTGATACGCCTGTACCTGCGGCACGTTAATCCGATATTGAGAATCGGCGGCCAGAAACTGTGTCTGAATCTTGACGTTGACGCTACCCCGCCGGATGCGACCGCGAACCATGGATTCCAGCCGGGACTGGTGGGCGGCGTCCAGATCGCTGGAAACACCGACCTTCAGAAAGCGGTTGTTGACCGACCGAACTTCCGCGAGTACCTGAACCTGATCATCGCGGGCTACGGCGGATCCGTGCCCGGTCATGCTCAATAACACCGTCTGCTGCTCCTGCCCAAAGGTTCAGTTGCCTTCGTCAGATTGGCCTGAATCGGTGCCCGCGTTGTCATTGCCTTTCGACGAGTCGCCTGATTTCGCTTCGTCAGAAGTTTCCAGGTTGTTGTCGAGACCCGGTTCATCCACGTTACTTTTTGAATCCGAGTCGCTCGTATCCGGTTCGGCAGACGGTTCATCCGACAACATTTCTTCCAGCTCGGCATCCAGATCGCTGACGTTATCACGGTCATCGTCGGCGGAGCCCATGCCAGCTGCCGCTGCGTCCTTTTCAGACTGATCTTCGTCTGTGCTGATCATGGACGGAATATTCTCTTCCCGCTCCTTATCCTTTCGCGTCTGAATATCACGCGGAGGCGGATTGTAGACCGCGATCGAAATCATACACAGCGTGATCCAGATGATGGCAGTTACCACCGTGATCCGGGTAAACACATCACCGGCCTTGGCTCCAAAAGCGCTCTGCCCACCCATGCCGCCGAGTGCGCCCGTCAATCCACCACCCTTGCCCCGTTGAACCAGGATCAACAGAATCATGAACAGCGAGGTCAGGAACAACAGAATTCCCAGGAAAATTAAACCAATATCCATTTAACCTTCAACCACGATGTCAGGTGGTCGCCTTTGAGATGCCAGCGGCTATGATTTTCAAAAAATTGTCGGAATCGAGGGCAGCTCCGCCTACGAGCGCACCGTCGATATCTGGCTGGGACAGCAGATCGGCTGCGTTTTCAGGTTTGACACTGCCGCCGTACAGAATTCGAACCTGTTCCCCTACGGCTGAATTATAGCGTTCGGAGATGATTCTGCGAAGGTCGGCATGGACTTCCTGGGCCTGCTCGGGCGTGGCGGTTTTCCCCGTCCCAATGGCCCAGACCGGTTCATAGGCTAGGATGATGCGGGGCATCTGGGCGTCCGAAATGCCATCCAGCGAAGCAGCGAATTGATGATTCACCACCTCCAGTGTTTTGCCAGACTCGCGTTCCTCCAGCGTTTCGCCGATGCACAGAATCGGGGTCAGTCCGCCAGCCAACGTCGCCTTGACTTTCAAATTGATCAGTTCGTCGGATTCACCGATCACGTGGCGTCGTTCGCTATGTCCAGCGATCGCCAGCGTGCAGCCCACGTCGCGAAGCATTTCCGTGCTGATTTCACCCGTAAAGGCTCCTGCCGACTCGAAGTAAACATCTTGAGAGCCCAGTTGTACGGCTGAACCCCGGATGCGAGCGTGCACGGCGTCCAGATAAACATATGGCGGACATACGGCCACGTCGATATCTGGTGGTAAGTCGGCATCCGCCAACGCCCCGGCCAATTGGACCGCGGAATCCCGTTTCAGGTTCATTTTCCAATTGCCCGCAATTAGCAGTCGTCTCACCGGTTTTCTCCCTGGTCTTGAATGTGAGCAGCATAGTCTAGCAGAAACACGATCCCAGGAAAAAGTGTTCCTGAAAATTGACAAACCGGTCCCTGGGCCTCGGCATCGCGGAATGATCAGTCTTCGGACCACAGCTTCAACTGATTCGTGTGGCCCAACGCCGCTTTCCCTGACCGGTTTTTCCCTGCCTCGCGCGGTGTTCCCTCCCTTTTCTCGCTTGCCGGTATTCGATTGGATGAATCGACTCGAACGATGTCACCGACTTCCAGGAACACCAGACGCGCCGCGACCATTTCGATTGGCAAGCGGAAAAGCGATGCGACGGCTTGCCGATAGGCCAACAGCTGGGGCTGATAGTACACAATACGCCGCTGTTTGCTGTCGGATTCAGTCAGTTGATCGGTCTTGTAATCCACAAGATCGGCCGCGATCAGGTCATCGCCATCGTAGATCAGGACGAGCCGGTCAATTGTCCCCTGCATCATGCGATGGCCATTCAGTCGAATTGCAAATCGGCGTTCATTGACTGCCTGTACCTTCCATCGCTGATTGACCGTGATCGGCTTGGCGATCAATTCGGGGCGGAAGTTGGCCAGGAAATCGTGGCGCGTAAGCAGCTTGCGGATTTCCAAAGATTCGATCATCCGCTGGAAGTCCTGCACCGCCTGTTCAGATTGTTCTCTGTCTGGCGTTAGCACCTGCAGTTGCTCGGACAGCTGCCTTGGATCCGGGTGTGGTTCATCCAGCCACTGGATCCGTTCAAAACAGGCATGGATCAGGGTGCCCCTTTGCAGTTGTCCGGCAGCGGCATCCGAGGAGAAGATGCGACTCGGCGATACCGTACCCGCTCCCTCCAGACCGGACGGGCTGATCCGCTCGACACCCCGCGGCCACATGGGGGAGGATGCGAACGACGGTGCAGCGATCCGGGCATCGGCCGGCAAGTAGAAGAGCCGGCGTGGTTTATCCTCAGTCAGCGGCCTGGGCGAGGAACCATGCCGATACCAATCCTTCTGTCCGTGCTCGTAGACGAGTCCTTCGTCCCGAATGGCTTCCGTCCAATCCGCAACCAGCGTGGAGAGCAGGACTCCGGCGCCCGAAATGTTTTCCGGTTTGCAGGAATAGGAAAGCACAACATGCGTGGCGTGCACTGCCCGAGTCAGGGCAACATACAAGACGCACAGGTTGTCATGAACTTCGCGTCGACGGGTTTCTTCAAACGCCTCTTGAAACTCTTCTGGCAGCAGCTTGCGGTGCTTCGCGTTCGCCAGACGGCAGACCAGGTTAATGGGCTCGGTCGGGCGTTCTCTGCCAACAATCACCGGGTCCTGTTGCCCGAACCAGCCCCGCGTCGTGAATAGCATCGGCAGCAGCACGATATCGAACTCCAGGCCTTTGGACTGGTGAATCGTCATAACCCGTACCCGCGCGGACGACTGATCGCTGGCCCGGTATTCGTTACGAATGTGATTGACAAACCGCGAGGGCCGCAGCCTCTGATTGGCTTCTTGCTGACTGCCGTCGTAGTTGAACGCTTCCTGAACCAGTTGCTGTATTCTGTTCAATTCACGTCGGGTGCAATCCCGGGAGAGTAGCCGGGCGAAGTGTTCGCAGGCCGGGCCGTAGCCGGATTCGGCAAGCTGTCGGCGGATGGTACTGGCGGCCGCCGCGGCGGCAAGGCTATTGGACGACTGGTTTTCCTGAACCTCCGGCTGAAGTCCCAGGTGGGCGGCCAACGGACCGTGCGACAGGTGGAACCTCGCCACGCTGTCACCGGGGTGATCGGCCAGCCAGATGGCCGACAGAATCATCTGCACGGCCGCCGAGTCCGTCAGCGGATTGCCTCCCTCCTCGCTGGCCGCGATGCCCGCTTCCTGCAACATAAATATCAGCCGGCCGACCGATTCGTTGGTGCGGACCAGAATGCCGATGCTGCGATCCGGAATATCCCGGTACATCTCCGCCACCCGCTGCACGGTCAGTTTCAGGACGTTGTCGTTTCGCGACGCCGACTTCCTGTCCTCGCTTTCGCCCGCATACTCCACGGTACAGTAACCCGGCAATTCGGTCCGGGTGGTCTGATGAATTTCAAACCGGCTGGCCCAGTCACTGACGGCCTGTTGGACCACCTGTTTGATTGGCGGTCTGATACAGGTTCAGCTGGCCAAAAATCTGGTTGACCATGTCAATCACCACTGGCGAAGAACGGTAGCTCCTGGTCAGCGGTTGCGCCTTGGACATATTGGCCAGTTGGGATTCCACTTCATCAAAGATCTCCGCCACACCGCCACGCCAACCAAAAATGGCCTGTTTCAGGTCGCCTACACAGAAGAAAGAGCGTTTCGCGTCATCCTCAGTCGTCCGTCTGGCAAAGGGGGAAAGCACTCGCCATTGAGGAAGCGAGGTGTCCTGAAATTCATCGAGCAACAGATGGTCGACCTTGTGATCCAGCCGGTACGAAAAGCTGGTCGTATCTCTGCCGCTGATGAATTCTTCCAGGTGCCGGGTGATATCGTCAAAACGCAATTGTCCGGTGACCGTTTTGCTGAGTTCAAATCGCTGGCCGAACTGGTCCAGCAACCCATAGGTGCAGAGATTCTTCTTGATCAACGTGGCAATGAAATAGTCTCGGCAATGCCGAATCAAGTCCGCGTACGCGGCAACACACGCTTCGGGCAACGGCTTGAAATAGGAGTTGGTTCCGTCCGCGATTCTGGCGAAGAGACTGCTTTCGGCGAGGGCCAGCCAGTCCTGAGCCTGGACCAGCTGCATTTCCTTTTCAATTTTCTGGCGTTGCCGCTTGTCCGGGTAATCGATGGAAAGCAACCTCTCGACAACATCATCGAAATTCCGGTTGGGGTTGAAAGCGGCGGGTTCTGGCAGGCGGTTCCAGGCTTCCCGTGTCGTCTCCAGGTAAATCGGGTACAGGTTGTCGATGGTCATTCGGATCAACTGTGCGACCCGTCGGTCCGCCTCGCCCTGCGTCAGCAGGTGCAGCAGGTCGATAACCTCTTCCTGACGAAGCACGTCCTGGATGACCCGATTCTGCATGCCCTGCAGCTGCAAGGCGTCCACAATCTGCCAATCGGTGGGCAGTCCCAGTTCCAGTTTGAAGGCCTGGGCGATGCGATAGAAGAAAGCATCCAGCGTACTGATTTGCAGACGATGCAAGTTCTTCATCAACTCCCGCAACAGTTGCTGCGATCGCGAACGATCAAGTCCGGGCCAATTCAATTCACCCGACAACTGCCGTGCCGACTCGTCACTCAGCGCCGCGGCGGCCAATCGCCGCACAATCCGATCCAGGATTTCGCCGGCTCCTTTGCGGGTGAAGGTCGTCGCCAAAATCGTCTCGGGGTGCACTCCGGAGGCCAACAGCCTGAGAAAGCGGTTGGAGAGCGCGAAGGTCTTGCCGGTTCCGGCCGATGCCCGTATGACCTCGTTGCGGAACAGGTCATGCAAATCGTCACTCATATTGGGGCACCCCAGGGCAAGGGGTCATGTTCAAAAACGCCATCCTGGCAAATGCCGGCGAAATCTTCGGAGTACATGGGAGCCACTCGCGCGGGTGGCCAGAATTGGTTCCGCCGAATGTCGCGTACGATTGCGCAGGCCAGTTGGTCGGCCTCGGCCAGCTGATCGCTGCTCCAGGTCGCTGGCGCGAACTGGACTTTGCTCAGATCGCGGGGTAGCAGGATGTAACCCAGTTGAACCTGTTCCCGATCATACCCGTCGAGATCGGTAATGGCCGCCGCCAGGTGACGGTACAATGGCAATTGCAGGTCCTTCCAGCCCTGTTGATTCAGGTGTACTTGATTGGGTGAATCTCCTCGATCCGACGTCTTGTAATCCCAGATCGCAATCTGATTGGTCGGTTCATGAACGTCCACGCGATCGATCGTCCCGCGGATCTGGAATGGTTGGCCATCCACCAGCAATGGATGATCGACGCGTTGTTCGGTGCAGACAATCCGCCACCCCTGACGTACTCGATCCGCTTGCAAGGGCGCAAAGTGTTGCAGTCGCAAACGCAATTGTTCAATCTGCAGTCGTACGGCGGGCAGTCGGGAACCGCGATATTTCAATTTCGCTCGATCGTCCAGTCGCTGGTTGAGAAAATCGAGGATTTCGTCTTCCGCAGTTGAATCGCGCACATCATCGAGACCAAAATCCTCCATGATTTCATGCAGCAGCGTTCCAAACGCCCCGCCATCAAGTTCCTGCAATTCGTCGTCCACCGCTTCCAGACGCATGATGCGGCTCAGATAGAACCGATAAGGGCATTTCAGATATTCCCGAAAGCCGGTCACCGTCAGGGAATGTTCCGGTTCAGTCAACGTTGGCCGGGGAATCCGCAAAGGTTGGCTGGCCGGCGCCTGCCGCGGATCGGCCAGCCAGAAGTGCGTGTCCGATCGACCGTCGTAGGCAAAAAACGCCTCGGCCCGTTGCGCGATGATTTCGTTGTCGTCGGCAAATAGCAGGCGGCTGGGTTTCAACGGTTCTCCCAGGAGATCGCGTCGTCCGCAGATCAGCTGCAGGTGTTCGCGGACGCTGTGGATCACGGTCAACGCGTAGGCATCCCGCGCGAATCGCCGATCATTGTCGACGATGCCCAGTTTCTTGCACAGCTTGTCCGGCAGAAACAGGTGTCCATTCTCAGACGAAGGGATGATTTCGTCATTCATGCCGGTGATGATCATGACGGGGGCGTCATCGAGCGGCAAGTCGAGCCAGCCGGCCAATTCCACCGCTCCTGGCTCCGGTCCCGGGACAACGGTTCCTTCCGCTGCGGCCCGGATCGCCAGTTGCATCGCGCGGGCCGCCGAAACATTGATGCGGAAGTCGTCCGGGACCTGTTGCTTTTCTCTCAGCGCGATCTCGATTGCCCGACAGCCCGCCAGCGTCCGGGCGGATTCCGGATTGGAAACCTCCAACTGACGATCGCTGTAGATGTTGGACAAGACTCGACACCAGGGTTCCGTCCAGGCCGCAATCGATTTCGGTTTTGCCGCCAACGGCTTTAGCAATCGCGACAGGCTGGCATGAACACGATTCAACGTGGCCGCACGTTGAACGGTGCGATCGAGATGCTGGGGCGCACGCTGGTAAGACGCACGGATGTCGCCTTCGTTGCCAAACGCATGTGGCTTACCAATAGCCAGCCGATCAGGCAAGCCTTCATGTTGAAACTGGTCCAGCCACGCCAGCCAGTAGGGCGACTTCACTTTGCCAGATAGCCAGTCGAACAGGTCGGGATGTCGAACGGTCGCCGCGAAGCTGGAATAATCCTGTTGTTCCAGATAGTTGACCAGCGATTTGGCCAGTTGCACGGGACTGGAATCGCCCAGTGGTTGTCCCTTGACATTGCGATACTTTACGCCCATGGCCAACAGGCTGCGTTCCATCTGGGGGCGGACATCGTCGTCTGGAATACCGATGGTGATTTCGTCGGCCGCGAATTCTCCATCCAGCTGCTGCAGATAATACGACGCTGCGAATGCCTGATCCTCCACTCGATCGACATAGCAGATTCGTTCCGATGGGAACCGGATATCCGTGCCGAGCCATTGCTCGGTAATCAGTCCACCGAACTCGTTGAATCGCGAGCTCATTTCGGGTGCCGCGGCTACCAGCACGGTAACGCGTTCCCGTACCTGCTGCAGCATTGCGGAAACTGCCTGATTCAGGTCGGCAATACCGATCAGCACGATCGCCTGGTCGGCTCGACACAATTCCCGGCGAATGGCAAAGTTGCGGGCCGCCTGTCGATCCCACAGTCCCGCCTCATTCAAGAGTTCGTAGTACCGTCCCTGAATCGCCTCCAGTACCTCCCACCTTTTGATCTCGCGAAATGACTTGTCCAGGTTCCTGACTTCGCGAACCACCGATCGAAAACTCCACACATCATTGGCCAGTCGCTGATGTAAATCGGAAATCAGCGTGGCGTACGACTGCCATTTCTCAATCGTCATCTTTTCCGTGGAACCGAACAACTCTTCGATTTCCCACGGCGGCGACTGTTGCAGAGCCTTCGACCAGGCCAACTGCTGACACAGACCGGTCGCCAGAGGCTGTGTCTGGTCGTACAGATACTCTGGCAGGTCGCCGACGGTCACCATCTCGGGCGGCGTCAGTAACAGGTTTTCCTGCTCGGCCTGGTACACCAGCAGCTGCAACAGTCTTTGACGTGAACGCGCGGTTGGCAGGACCAGCAGCACTTCATTCAGATCAAGTTCAGAGCCCGTTCGATATTTCTGACAAATCCACTGGGTCGCGCTGATCAGGGGAGGTTGTCCGAATCCAAGAAAAAAGCGGAGGTCGCAGTCGGTGTTCGGCGGCGTGTTCACGACGTCATGTCCCTGACAGGATTTTGGATTTTCAGCTCGCCGGTTAACATGTCGCATCCGTTTGACACGTCTGGTCCCCTGCTTTCAATGATTGTACGAAAACCGAATGCAATCACCAGAGATTGCCTTGGCATCCCCATGTTCCGGCGGAAATGTGGTAAATTCCAGGAATGCGTTTCGTTCCCCGTTTCGGACAGGAATCACGTCATGATGCGTTTGACTGTTGTTTCAGCTGTTCTCCTGATATCCGCCGCCGCCTGTGCTCAGGAAACGTACCGTTTGCCGCCTTCGGAGGTGGTTGACATTATCGATGTTCCACCGGAACCGGCGGTCAGTCTGAGCCCCGATCGGAAATGGATGCTGTTGATCGATCGCAGCGCGATGCCTTCCATCGAAGATGTTTCTCGACGGATGCTGCGACTGGCTGGTATGCGGATCGACCCGGCCGCCAACAGTCGTTTTCGGTCGCAATTCGATACCGGACTTGGTTTGCGATCGTTGCAGGACGAGTCCGTGATCCGCATACCCCTTCCCGAGACAGCGAAACTTGGAACGGTCAGCTGGTCCCATGACTCGAAGACGGTTGCCTATGTTGTCGTTACGAAAACCGGATCGCAACTGTGGGTCGCTTCGGTTGATGACCCCGCCCGGCCGACCGCCTGACCGATCGGCTGTCGTTGGTCATGAACGGTTTCCAGTGGTACCCGGATGGGCAACAGATCCTGGCCCATCTGGTACCGACAGATCGTGGTGAAGAACCGGAACAGCCCAGATTACCTGTTGGTCCCCGTGTCCAGGAGTCCTTCGGAAACACCTCGCCTACCCGTACCTATCAGGACCTGCTTCAGAATCCGTACGATGAGTCGCTGTTTGAACATTATGCGACCAGCCAGTTGGCACGCCTTGATTTTCGTGATGACAACGTCGTTCAGCAGGACATTGCCGGGCCGTGGATCTGCGACGATGTGGAAATCTCGCCGGACGGCAGACACCTGCTGGTGACGGTCGTTTCAAGGCCATTCTCGTACCTGATGACCGTGGGTTCATTTCCCCGCAAGATCCAGGTCTGGGATCCGACGGGCCGCGTGTTGTACCAGGTTGCGGATGTACCGATGGCCGAGAACATTCCCATTGAAGGAGTACGAACCGGACCACGCAATGTCCAATGGATGGCCGGTCGAGACGCGACCCTGGTGTGGAACGAAGCACTGGATGGTGGCGATCCCAATCGTGACGCGGATTTTCGAGACGCCTACGTGTCGATAGCGGCGCCGTTTACCGGGCAGCCGGAGCAGCTGCTGAAATCGCAGCACCGCGCTTTCGGGATGTCCTTCCTGGAAAATCCTTCCCTGGTCATGACGACGGAATACGACCGGGACCGCCGGTGGGTCCGATCATTGATTTACGATCTGGATGCACCGGACCAGACGCCACGCGTCGCCAAGGATCGCAGTATCCGGGACCGCTACGGCGATCCAGGGCGGATCGTGATGTATCGAGACCAGTCAGGCCATCCCGTGATGCGCCAGGATGGGGATTTCATTTATCGCATTGGATCCGGGGCGACACCAACGGGCGACCGGCCATTCTTCGATCGACAAAACCTGAGCACCATGGAAGCGGAGCGACTGTGGCGTTGCGATCCCAATGTGCTGGAATCGGTGGTCGCCGTGGAAGCCAGCTCCGCCGATCAGAAGCCGGCCATCATCACGCGGCAGGAATCCAGGGCCGAACCGCCCAATTACTTCCTCCGCGATTTGAACGTGGATACGCGTGTCGCACTGACCCGATTTCCCGACCCCACGCCGCAGATTCGGGGCATTCGCAAACAGTTGGTGACGTACCAACGTTCGGATGGCGTACCACTGTCTGCCAAGCTGTATCTGCCGGCCAACTATCAGGAAGGGACCAGGCTGCCGCTGATCGTTTGGGCCTATCCCCGCGAGTTTAACGATGTAAAAACCGCTGGACAGGTCTCCGGCAGTGCCAGCAATTTCACCCGCATCCGAGGTATTTCCCACTTGACCTTTCTGACTCAAGGCTACGCCATCATGGATGCCGCCACGATGCCCGTCATCGGAGACCCGGAGACCATGAACGATACGTTCATCGAACAGATCGTCGATGCGGCTCAAGCAGCCATCGACAAGGCGGTGGAGATGGGAGTCGCCGACCGCGATCGCGTCGGTGTAGGCGGTCATAGTTATGGAGCTTTCATGACCATGAATCTGCTGGCTCATTGTGATTTGTTCAAAGCGGGTATCGCTCGTAGCGGCGCCTACAATCGAACGCTCACGCCTTTCGGTTTTCAGTCGGAACGGCGTTCCTTCTGGGATGCCAAAGATATCTACTTCAGCATTTCGCCGTTCATGCACGCGGACAAGATCAATGAACCCGTGCTGCTGATCCACGGTGAACAAGATAACAACAGTGGAACTTTTCCAATGCAGTCGAAACGCATGTACCAGGCGATCAAGGGGAATGGTGGCTCGGTGCGACTGGTCATGCTGCCGGAAGAATCGCATGGCTATCGCGCCCGGGAATCGGTGTTGCACACCCAGGCGGAAATGATCGATTGGTTCGATCGCTATGTAAAGCATGCCACGAAAAATGCGCTGCCTTCGCCTTGAACGTATTGCCTGTTGTACGTAGACAGACGCCAGCACATGGACAGACGCTAATGTGTCGACAGATGGGCGATGAGTGTATTTTAAAAATTGTCTTGCACGACCATACAAGCTCGCAGCGCAAGCAAGTGCATCCTTCCCGGCACGACCATACAAGCTCGCAGCGCAAGCAAGTGCATCCTTCTTCCGGCACGACCATGCAAGCTCGCAGCGCAAGCAAGTGCATCCTTCGAGTAGATCTGTCGGTAGGCCGTTGCCGTTGCATCGGGCTGTTACCCCGAACATGAATTCTGAAAATGCTCCAGCCGGAAGACCATCCCTCATGCGTCTGATCCGCGGCCTGCATCGACATCCTGTCCGTTTGGACTACACTGCCTTACAGGCTAAAGTTGGCTTTGCCGGCCAGGTCCTGGTTGATCTGATTTCTCGTGAACAGAGATCGACCTGGTCGCCGAACCAACAGCCTCGGACGGTGCGGTCACGTCGCATTGAATTGCGGTAGGGAAGACGAGGGAGGTGCTTGAGCAACCATGTTTCGGTGGATTGGTATTTTGGTGGCCTGTCTGATGACCAGCCACTGGGCGGAAATCGGCAATGCCCAATCTGCGTTGATCCGCAATGGGGCGGATCTGAAGGAATCGCTCGAGCGGTTGGTTAACGTGGAACGAAAAAAGACCATCCATGTCATGGAAGGCACATACCCCGTCCGACGACCGATTTTTCTCAGTGCGGACGAAGTGGAAATCTACGGTCACGGCGCCGTGATCGTCAAACAGGTGCCCAAGCATCCTCTGCTGTATAACCTATGCAGCAAGTTCACGCTCAGCGGCTTTACCATCGATTACAACCGGCCTCTGAAGTGGGAACCCTACAGCAGCGTGATCGGGTTGAATGTGCCGCCCTGGCTGGCCAAGAGCGAAGGCTGGAAGGGACCCCAGGATGTCTACCGCACTCGATTCGATCTGTTGAACAATCGATTCATCGACAGCAACGACCGACGAAAACCAGAAGGGGAACACGATAACTGGATTGTCGTCACCAATACACAGGTGCCTGGCAACAATTTCACCGTGCGTGGCAATGTACTGTCCGCGAAGGATTGTGAATTCAGCGGTGGGACCTGGGGGTTCGAAAATGTCGTATTCGACAATAACCATCTGTATGGTGGGCGGACCACGGGTGGCACCATCTCATTTCTCTCTCGCTACGAGGGCAATACAACCCGGTTCGTTCGCAACGCCACCATTACCAACAATGTGATCTACCACCTGCACCGCTACGGAATCACATTTGGCCATGACTCCAAGCATCCCAAATCGCTGGTCTACGATACGATTCGAATCGAGGGCAATATTGGCTACCTGGCCGCCGACTGCGACAAGTTCGCTCGACTGGTGACTTTCAAACTGCGAAACTTTGATGGGCACATTTTGATCCGGGACAACCTGATTGATGGCTCCGCTGTTCCGCCCGATGCCGCTATCGTGCCCCGGGATGTGGTGGCGACGAACGAATTGACCCGTGGCCAGACGTCGCCAACGGGGACGTTGATTTGGTTTACCTCACGGTATGTCTATCCGAAAAACGCTTCCTGGAAATTCGTCGACGCAGTCAAATCCGCAGAGTTTGGGACCTTGAAGAAGTACTTGCCCAGGGGAAAGCAGCCCAAATAATCAGCCATCTCGCAAACAGGTGAGCTGGCGTATGAGGTCAGGAACGGGACCAGGCTGGTGACTCGTTTTCAGTGCTTTTATTACGCCTGTCGTTTGGATGTAGCGTCTTTTCGTCTACATCGATCGGGAAAAGGATTGCGGCGCACGCTACCCATCCGTGCGACTCGCACTACCCGCCGGACAGCAAGGCAACAAAACCGTCCACATCCAGCAGATTGACCATTCCATCCTGGTTGATATCGGCCTCTGCCTGGAATTCGCCCGTGGACAACAGTTCCACGAAAGGCTCCACATCCAGCAGGTTGACCAAGCCGTCTTGATTCACGTCACCAATCAGGCAGGCAACACAGGATGGGTTCAATTCGATATCGTCCACCGCGACCTGAGAATTGGGGCTGGCGCCTTCCAGTCGCAGCAGATACGTCCTGCTTCGTTCCACGTGTGCCGGAATCAGGAACTCCACGGACAACCAATCGGTGGTTTCGCTCAGATCGATGTCGCCCAGTGGAACAGCACTACCGGAGGCAGAGTCGATCAATTCCACTCGCAATTGATCGATCTGATCCTGATCGGCATCCACAACGCGATACGACAATTGGCAAAACCGGTCGTCAGCGGTCAGGAAGAATCGATTGTGTTGCGCCCCGCCATCGTACAATCCGCCCAACACCAACACGAAACTGGACTTGATGTCGTCGAAAAAGACCGGTGATACTTCGCCAGTCGTGATGTCGTCATCCAGGTAGCCACCGTGATATCTCCAGCCGGCCCAGGGACCTAGCTCAAAATTGCCATTAATAATCGGCGGCGTGGATGCTGGATCCATGGTGGGACCCGAGGTCGGCGGCCGGTCCACGACGTGGTCGCAGACCAGATCGGAAAACCAGTAACCGTGTTGGTCGCCGGCAGGATACCAGTCATCGCGATTGACATCCGGAGGACACGGCTGGAAAGCCAGATCGATCGTCCCCAGATACCACAATGGGACATCGTTATGTGGGAAAGTCTCGCAGCCATTGCCAGCAAGGATTCCCGACAGATCGAAATCCGCAGCACCATTGAGCGGAAAGCTGGTGGGATTGAATGGTGGAAAAAACAGATCCTGGAAGTAATTGTCGGCCCAAATCACGTGCGACCAGGTTGCTGGGAAAGGATCGTTCGCCGGATCCCAGGGAAACGGATCCAACGACGTGACGTGTTCGACCTCGCGATTCAAGACACTGCCCAACCGTTTTACCGTGGCGCTGCTGATCACCGCGCCGCGACTGTGGCCGATAAAATGCAGATGCCGGTCATCGGCAAGGAAATTGAAATTTTCCCAGCCGGCCAGGGGTGTCACGCCATCCGTGTCAACCACGTGAGCATCGGCCAGAGCCGCAAAGCAGGCATCCGCCGCGGCTTCGCCCGATCCTTCATTACCCGCGACGAAAATTCCCGAGTCTTCGACCCAATTGAAAATCAGCACCGCCTCCCCGTCAGGAAGCAGCGAACCATGCACGTAATTGGCCCCGCCCGTTGCCGGGTCATACCGCAGTACCGTGCCTCCCGTACCACCTTCCATTTGAGCCCGGGCAATGATGGCTTCGGCCATGACCTGTACCCACGGGCTTTTCACCGACTTGTTTCTGCCGTGCGAGATGATCGTCGTGCCCAACGTTTTGTCGCAGCCAGCCCCTTCGCCTTGTGCCGTCAACCGGCCAGTGGCCAGCGTCAATAGACAGCATAAACAGAGGCTGAGTCTGATAGGAAATTGGTCTCGCACCATAATCTATAACCCGTAATGACTGATGAATTCGACCGATTCTACTTGATGACGACTCTTAAAGCCAATAACAAGCCAACAAACGACAGGGAACAGCATTCCAGCGGGCAAGAAAACCATTCTCTTTCCGCTTAGAGTATTGAACTTGGTTCAGGGGGATGGTCGCAAGCAAGCGGGGCTCAATTGGCCTCGCGAACCCGAAGGGTCGCACCGGCAATGAACTCGACTTTCCGCTGAAGCCCGAAGTTGCAAACCGCACATGGTGCTACGCCAGTATTTCCTTAACCACGCGTGCCGGCTCCACACCGGTCAGACGCTCATCCAAACCGCGAAAACGATAGACGAACTGCCGATGGTCGATGCCCAGGCAATGCAACAACGTGGCATTCAAATCGCGAATGTGCACCGGATTTTCGACCACGTTGTAACAGAAGTCATCGGTCTGGCCAAACTCAGAGCCCGCCCGGATGCCACCCCCGGCCATCCAGATGGAGAAACATCGGCCGTGATGATCTCGGCCCGCAGCCGGACTGTTGATGTCACCTTGGCTATAAACAGTTCGTCCAAATTCGCCACCCCAGATGACCAGCGTGTCCTCAAGCAGACCCCGTTGCTCCAGATCAGTGATCAAAGCGGCGGATGCCTGGTCAACATCGCGGCATTGTCGTGGCAACTGTTCCCGGATCGCAATGTGTTGATCCCAGCCCCTGTGAAATAGCTGAATGAAACGTACATTTCGTTCGGCAAGCCTGCGGGCTAACAGACAATTGGCGGCGAAACTGCCCGGCTTTCTGGAATCTGGACCGTACAGTTCAAAAGTCGATGAGGGCTCATCTGATAAATCCATCAATTGCGGCACGGACGACTGCATACGATAAGCCATCTCGTAGGCCTCAATCCGGGCCAGTGTTTCCAAATCACCGAATTCTTGAGCGTGCATCTGGTTCAGGACAGCCAGATCATCCAACGCGGCGCGGCGTCGGTCCCGTGAGATGCCCGGTGGATTGTCCAGGTAAAGTACCGGGTTCTTTCCCGGTCTCAACTTCACCCCCTGATGATTCGCAGGCAAGAAACCATTGCCCCATAAACGGGAGAACAAAGGCTGGCCCGGGTTCTTTCCAGTACCCTGCGACAACAGAACAACATACGCGGGAAGATTTTCGTTTTCACTTCCCAATCCGTAACTTAGCCAGGCGCCCAGGCTGGCTTTGCCAATCTGCTGTGATCCAGTATTGATGAATGTGATTGCCGGATCATGGTTGATGGCCTCCGTGTTCAGTGATTTGATGACCGTGATCTTATCCGCAATCCGTTGGGCATGGGGCAGCAGATCGCTGAGCCAAAGTCCACTCTCGCCGCATTGACGAAACGGCGATATCGGTTTGACGACCGCGAATGATGATTGGCCAGCGGTCATGCCGGTGACTCGCTGGTTGCCACGCACCGAATCAGGCAGCTCCTGGCCATGATGCTTGTGCCAGGCCCGTTTGTGATCGAACAGATCGACGTGTGAGGGTCCGCCCGACTGAAACAGGTAAATGACGCGCTTTGCTCGGGGAACAGCGACCTTCCATTTCGAATCCGCCGTCGAGACCATATTGGCAATTCCCGGCGACGTACGGGCTGAGGCCAACAGCGTACCCAAAGCGATCTGGCCAACACCTCGCGCCATCCGTCCCAGCAGGGTCCGCCGCGTCGTCCACTGAGCTGCCCGAAAATCGATTTCCTGCCTGCCTTTCATGGTCGTCATCCTCGGGTGATCGTCTCGCTCAAGTTCATGATCAGGTTGACAACAATCGTCAGGGCCGCATGTTCGTTCGGATCCAGATCCTCCATGCGATCGGCTTCACCAACGGACAACAACTTCCTTGCTGCCGTGACATCCCGTTGGAATCCGGCAAGTTCGCTTTGAAATCGTTGCCGCAGGATTTCCAGCTCGCCCTGCGTAGGCAGGCGCCCGGTGATCATTTCAAAACCAGTTCGCAAACGGTTGTCCAAATCCGGGCTGAGTCGCATGATTCGTCCCGCCAGAACCCGGCTGGCTTCGACGAATTGTGGGTCGTTCAGCAATACCAGCGCCTGCAATGGTGTATTGGTCCTCGATCGACGGACGGTACAGACCTCGCGGCTGGGGGCGTCGAAAACCGTCATGGACGGTGGCGGGGCCGTCCTTTTCCAATAGGTATAAAGGCTTCGTCGATACAATTTTTCTCCATGGTCCTGAACGAAATACTGGGCGGTGGCGGGCGTGCTGCCGTAATGGCTGACTTCTTTCCAGAGACCGGGTGGCTGGTAAGGCCGTACACTGGGGCCGCCGATTCGGGGCGATAACAAGCCACTGGCTGAGAGTGCCAAATCCCGGATGAATTCGGACTGCAGTCGGAACCTGGGACCACGTGCCAGGAAACGATTATCCGGGTCCGCCGCCTTGAGTTCTGGTGAGCAACGGGAAGACTGACGATACGTACGCGACATGACCATCTGCCGAATCGCACGTTTGATGTCCCAATGGTTCGCGACCAGATCCCGAGCCAGCCAGTCCAGTAACTCGGGATGGGTCGGATACTCGCCCTGGGACCCGAAATCAGCCGACGTTGCCACCAACCCGGTCCCAAACAGCATCTGCCACAGGCGATTGACGGCAACTCGAGCTGTCAGCGGATGATCCGGATCGGTAAGCCACCGTGCCAACGCCAACCGATCCATGTTCGTTGCAGAAGACGCTTCAGCATTCAGGCTGGGCAGAAACGCGGGAAGCCCTGGCAGGACTTCGATTCCCGGTTGATCGTACTGGCCGCGATGCAACAGGTGCGTTTTCCGCGGCTGGGCCGCCGTATTCATGATCATCACATCGAACGTTCCGGTTGCAATCCGAATCCGTTCTTGCAGGTTCGATAACTGATAACGGACGTTGGCTAATTCCGGGGCAATCGAATTGTAGTACTCTCCGATCGTGGCCTGCTGCTGTGCTGTGCGCGAAGCTTCCGGAACCGCGAGGATTTTCTGGATGTTCGCAGGTATGGGGGATTGATCATTCTGGCCCGTGATCGCCAGCAGGCGGTATTTGCCAGCCATCAATCCTCTCTGCTGCAATCCTCCGCCTCCCCAAACCAGCATTACGGTTACGTATGGCGTGATGCTGGTTCTGATTGGCTTGTCCAGTTCAAACGTGATGGACTGAGTACGATTGTTTTGCGGCATCGGTGACCAGCCGTTCAGATCACGACCATCGAGGCAACTCGCCGGCTGAAAATCGGGATGCGAATAGCTGGCGGTCACCGCTTTGAATTTCAATTCGCGGAAAGGGTCGACCTGGTCCGCAGCCAACGGTGTCGCCGATGCATGAAATGCGGAAAGCACGAACCCACCCTGCGTGCCCGGATCATCGCCGTTTCCATGCCCCAGCCCGGCAACCGTGTCATCTGTCAGAAATTCGAGACGCAGCGCCGTGACCTGGTCCACCGGCAGTTTGGCCGAAATGGAAGGTGATCGTCCTCTGGGGCGTGGAACAAATACGGTTGTCCCATCCAGTATTTGAAACGCACCTCGAGAGTTGGGTTCGGCAACACCCAGAATGCGACAGGGATGCTCTTGCAGATCCTGGCCCCGCCGCGTCAACTCCCTGAGAGCCTGAACTTCCCATGAACGCTGACTGGCCAGTGGTTGTGCAAACTGCCGTTGCCGGTCCGCCAATTCCATTTGCAATTCGGTTACATCATCACTTTGCAGGACGCTTCGCACCCGAACATTGGGCACGGCGTTGCGACCGCCGTCGCCGTCATGTCCTCGATCATCCAACGAATTGAAAAAGGCAAAGAAACGATAGAAGTCCTGTTGTGAAATGGGGTCATACTTGTGATCGTGGCACTGGGCACATCCCATCGTCAGGCCCAGGAAGACCTCGGATGTGGTCTTGACCCGGTCCACCGTGTACTGGACCAGGTTTTCCTCGCTGATTGTCCCGCCTTCGTGAGTAATCATGTGATTGCGATTGAATCCGGAAGCAATTCTCTGGGCGTCCGTTGCGGCTGGCAACAAGTCGCCGGCCAGCTGTTCCACCGTAAACTGGTCGAAGGGCATATTCTGGTTGTACGCCTGGATCACCCAGTCACGCCAGAGCCACATCTGCCGTCCGCCATCGATCGAATATCCGTTGGTATCCGCGTAGCGGGCCTGGTCCAGCCAGGCGACGGCCATCCGCTCCCCATAATGGGGCGACGACAACAAACGGTCTACAAGTCGTGAATAGGCATCCTCCCTCGAATCGCGAAGGAACATCTCAATCTCGTCGCGCTTGGGCGGCAAACCGGTCAAATCAAGACTCAATCGTCGAATGAGTTCACGGCGACTGGCTGCCGGCGACCATGGCCAATTCTTGCCCTGACGCTTCGCTGTTACGAACCGGTCGATGGGGTGCTCGGCTTCGCCCGGTGGTACGCAAGGCCTATCTTCAACCGACACAAAAGCCCAATGTTCCTGCCACGCGGCTCCCTGCCCGATCCAGGCGCGAAATAACTCAATTTCCTCCTCGCTCAATTGGTGAGCAAAGTCGGTCGGCGGCATTCTTGAATCCGGATCCGCCGACGTGATTCGTACCATCAGCTGGCTCTCGTCGGGATTACCGGGCAGGATAGCGGTGCCGCTATCCCGGTCCGCGAATGCGTTGTTACGCTGATCCAGACGCAGATCGGCCTGCCGCTGTTGCTCATCGGGGCCATGGCAGGGAAAGCACTTTTCCGATAAAAGCGGACGAATATCGCGATCAAATCTGACGGGTTCGTTGCGCGAATCCTGAGATCGCAAGACCGCTGCCCGGCCGTGCCAAACAAGCAGGATCAACAACCAGACGCCTAACGCCCTGCGGCTCGTGGTGCATGATTTCATGTCCGAATTATGACATCCGTTGATCACAAATGCGACCATGTTTTGTTTTCGAAAACAGGCCTGGACCATGGAAGTGACGTAACGAATTACCTCGTGGAATTCTGGGAAAACGGCAACGGGAGTGATGAGGTGGTGGGCTGGTTCGTCAACGTCACCGCAATGCCTCAGATTGTGATCCGCGGAATATTGAACGAACTCTGGTTCTCACCACGCGGACCATTCCCTTGCTCCCGTCCACAGGGAGCACTCAGGACGCTTCGAACTCGTTCCGTCAGGGTCGTCAGTTACAATGGTTCCCGCAAGCCGGAGTACCCGTATCTTCCATTCCACGTTTTAAAGGCCATCTCCCGACGCCGGTAAGACCAGACTGCGTCCCAGCGCCTTCACCGGCTCCAATCCGGGCGTCAGTTAAAGCGGTTTCAAAATGACCAGCGACTGGCCCAGCGTTGGGGCGTGAATTCGGGAATCGGCAACGGCGTTAGCAACTCTCCTTCGCCGGGCCTCAACAGAGAACGCGGGTCCAGCCGTTCGCCGGTCGTATAGAAATGGGCCAGAAAGGCGTAGTCCGCATCGAACCAGTCGCTGACCCAACGGTCGATTTCCTGGACCGGTTGAACGCCGGCGTCGCGGCACAACGTCAGCGAATAGCGCGTCGCGTCACGCTCATACTCGTAGATGCGTTCCATTTCCTCTGGCGACTTGGGTATCGATTGATCCAGGCCAAGACGACGATACTCAGCCGACAGATTCCACTGCAGACTATGGCCGAATAAATGCAGCAGGACATAAAACGCCAAATCAAGTTCAATCGCGTAATCAATCTTGATCGAAAGTCCGTCGAAGTCACCTGTATTTGGATCGGTCACGTCTGAGATTGATACGGGCATCTGGTATCGATCTTCAATGTGTTTTTCGACCCGGTTATAGCATGTCTGGAAGTCGATCATGTTTGATAGGCGATATAACGCAAATTGCCAGTGAGGGCTCTGCTGGGAATGGCCATTCGGAAGGAGCCGTCTGCGGATCCCTCTGGACCTGTGTCGTAAATGGCTTGACACCCGCGAACAGATCAATTGCCGACGTTGTTTGAAAATGACTGGTTCCAACTGCAATATAACGATTCAGCGCGTCCCGCTGATTCCGCGTGTAAGTGGCGGCCTTTCTGACGCCGCTCAATGCAGAGTCACTCAAGAGCCTGCACGAAGGAAGACAGGACCTGTTTGCCGTCTTGAAAAAACAGAAAGTTCGCCGCCAAAAAATTCCCGACGGGACTCTGAGGGGGTGATTGAAGGACCGGAAGTGCGACCACGACAACCGGGAACTGGCGGCTTAACGCGAACCCGCGGGAGGGTTCGCTTGCCGCCTGACCAACGATTAATCCTGAACTTGCGAGACCACTCAAAGATTCAACAACCGACGGGACCATCCCTGAAATTACTACCGCAAAGACAGCGAACTCGACGATTAATCTAGAAAACGCCCGAGAATACCATAGTACCTGCTGTGTCACCGTGAAAATCTGAGGGCAGCAGCGTGATGACATCTGCTGCCCATGTGCGCGCGAGCCCCAGGCTCAAGGCCACGGGGAAGCATCCGCACAACAGGCTTTAAGATTCCTTCTTCATCGGACTTCTACAATCAAAGTCGTAAATTCTCTGAAGTCATCAAGAGTCAATCCTGTTTTTCCGAGGCGACAGACGGGCTGTCAACCGGCGGACAGGATGGCAACAAACGGGTCCACATCCAGAAGGCTGACCTTACCGTCGCCGTTTATATCGGCTTCCGCCTGAAAATCACCTGCGATCAGCAAACTGACGAACGGATCGACATCCAACAGCGTGACAACGCCATCAAGATTTACATCTCCAAGAAGGATGTCAGGCGTGATGGTGAGAATATAAGATCCGGCAAAAAAAGTATGTCCGATTATCTTTGTGCCGTCAGCTGAAATCGCTTCACAGATTCCGAGAGCCTCGCCGCCTGGAATCACGGCGCCGTGGTCAATTGCCCACGTCCTTAAATCAAGTAGTTCCCCTTGACCCTGAGGTTGGATCCAAGCTCGACGGGATGTTTGCAGCGTATCAAATCCGACAATGGTTCCATCGTTTGCAATGTCAGCCGGAATGCCGGTCCACGAGGATGCGATTGAGCCGTTGCCAATCGTCTCGCGGTCCCAGGATGCTCCATTGAATGTCCACCTGCTCGCATCAGACGCCCAAGTCCCAAGCATCACGGAACCATCGTCGCTGAATGCGTGAACTTCACCAACAACATCTCCGTCGGGAGGATCCAGAAGTTCACCCGTCAGATCGGCCCTCCAGAAGGCTGGTGTTCGATTGAACGAGCCTTGAGCGAATCCTCCAAACACTGAACCGTCAGCTGACATTGCCGACGAACGGTTTCCACCATTAGCCAATGGTTCAAGCTCTTCCATGCCAATTCCTTGCGTCCATAGAAAACCGCGGCCACTGCAACCATCCCATGATAACCCTGTGGCCTTCGTACCATCGCCGGATAGTTCGTAGGCACTGCTGCGACTCGGGCAATTCAGGGCATTCGGAAGAAAACCAAGACTTTCCCATAGGCCGGTTGACTGCCTCCAAATTCCAGCGGTGGGACCATTTCCACCCGAACCGTCCTCATCGATATTGCCGAGAACGATTGACCCATCATCCGATACCGCGACTGCTTCAGATGGTGCAGGCAGCATCGTCATTAGTTTGGTTTCGCAGTCATAAAGAAACGCGCCATCGGTGGGGTTTGTATTGCCCACGATCCATCGTCCGTCAGGCGACATATCTCTTAGATTGAATGCATCTGGCATCGCTTCGTAGGTTACGGTTTGAGCCGACAACGTTGCACAGAACGCCAATATCAGGTGAATACATATAACTGAAGACTTCATCGCTTTCCCCTGTAAACAAATTGAAAGTACTCGAACGGGTGGTGCTGTTTAACTGCTGAAGCAAGATGTTGAGACCGTGAACGGGACCTCAACAAGACCCTGGCACGCGAAAGTCTGACAGTCTCACCGCAAAATTGGAAAATTCAGAAAATAGGATGGAGCCCGGAAAGTCCATTCCATTCTGGAAATCGACGGGAAGGATGCGACGGTATTCGGGGGTTGCCGAGGATTGAACCAGTTCAAATCGTAAATGAATTTGATCTCGTTACTTGATCCTTGATTGCTCTGTGCGTTCGCAGCAATGAGCAAAATACACCCGGAGGGATTCGAACCCCCAACCCTCGGTTCCGAAGACCGATGCTCTATCCAGTTGAGCTACGGGTGCAGATGAAAGTCGGCTGATCACATTGGACTTGATGGTCAGCGATTGCTGCAATGACCGATAAATGCCGTCGTAATCTTCCAGTAATTCGCGTTTTTGGCGGTCTGACCAACGGTCCTTTCAAGCAGGTCTTAAGAATATCGGTTGGCGGGCAGGAATTCAACGGCATTGCTTCACATTTGTGTTTCGCCAGTCAGGCTATCGGCCTTCGTCGCTGGAGTTGGGCGCGAAAGTCCGTTTTTTGGATGGCACGTCTGTTTGAAAGCCTGAAGTGGCCTCGCGAGTCCGTATCGGTTTCTGCCGCGATTATCGAGGATTTGGTCGGCGATGCCGGGAAACTGGACGGCAGTTGTGATACCATGAGATTTGGCTAGGGGCCGTCGAATTCCACTCGGCGGAAGTTTGGGAAGAGCGACGGACGTCAAACCGTTGCGAGGTTTCTATGAATGAAGTCACACTCCGGGTGTTGGATGGAGCCGACCGCGGGCGAGTGTTTGAAGACCTGCAGCCACCGATCACGATCGGTCGCGAAGAAGGTAATTCAATCCAGTTGAACGACGAACGCATCAGTCGTTTTCACCTCAAGATCCAACTCGATCACGACGATCTGGTTCTCACCGATCTGGAGAGCACCAATGGTACCAAGATCAACAACGAGGAAGTACAGCTGCGGATCTTGCGGCACGGTGACATGATTTCGGTCGGTCGCAGTACCCTGTTGTTCGGTACGCGATCGCAAATTAACAAACGCCTGGAACGACTGGGCGCCAGTGAATACGGCAAGCAGCTGGAAGGACTTTCGGGATCAAGTTCCAATTCCGGCATGGGTGACGATGTTCCCGTGAACAAGCACTGGAAGGAAGATCCCAATTACCAGCTGGCGCTGCTGGACATCGACCCGCCGGAATTACCGGAACGGTTGACGCCGGGGCAGGCGGCGCAGTTATCGGAAATGCTGGAGTATTTCCACATGCACCTGCGACGACTGATCAACGACGTGGAGTTTCATCAACAGGCGCAGTTCGTCGAAATTGCCCGCCAGAACTTTCAACAGCTGCTTGATATCCAGTCCCGGTTGGGCGAGTACTTGCGGCACATCGGCAATCCGGACTAGAGTCCGCAAGCGACACGGTTTGCCGGTGGGTGCAGGCCCGGTGGCTGAAGGCGTCGATCTTGCCGGACGCGTTCAGCCAGGCAAGGCGACCGAATCGCGGTTTGCGGTTCGGTATCAATGTGGCACTCAGTCCGCGACCACCAATACGGCATCGTACTTGATTTGCCAGGGATAGCTCGTTACTAAACCAGATTGCACCGTCGCAATCCGCAGGACCAGGGTTCCGTTCTGGGGATCAACGAAGTTTTCCAGAGACAGAGACAGGTCGATGTTCAACGTACCATCGTTACCAATGGGTAGTACCTCGGTGCCGATAAAATCATAGTTTCCGGTATTCACATTCAAGACCCGGATAAATTGCAGTAGGCCAGGAGTATTCACTTGACCTTCGATCTCCAAACCCAGTACGGATAGACTGGCCGGATCCGGCAGAGTGAATACAAAGTCGATTTCGACCGGCTGCTGCCCCGGTTGGGCAGGCGGAACAGGAAAAACGCAGTAACGGATGTCGTCTGACAAAACGAGCGCTTCCAGCACCGCGTCTTTAGCCGGCAGGCCGCGGTTGACAATCACATTATCGGGAAAGAACGTCGGTAGGTCGGTGAGGTCCGGCGTCGCTCCGACAAGATCCCCGATCGCCACCGATGCAAAAAACGTTGTCTGGAAGAACTCACGTGGGAAAAATCCAGCCGTGAAGACCTCCGGAATGGGATCCGGTGGCACCATCGGGAAATAAGTTGAGGGAATCTCATAGTAGCTGACAAAGGTGTTGCGACCTTCCGCGTCCGTCCCAATCACCAGCGTGTCGTTGCCGATACCCAGACCATTACCCTGTCGCAATTCAGACGATGTCAAACCGGTCTCAAGCGCTTCGAACGGCGGTGGTGGCGGATTCACACACGTGCTTACGCCGGGGTTGCCCGAATCAACGCCGGACGGATTGATCAATACCGTTTCTTCGATGCTGTCGTAGATGTACAACGTTCCTCTGGAATCGAAAGCCAATCCGCTGGCCAGCGTCTGCAACGTACCCAGACAGAAACCCGCTGTCCGGATGTTGCTGCCCAGGCTGGTGTCCGGAATCAGATCGCCATTGCTGTCAAACCACAGTGTATTCGGTCCGTATTCCACATCGCCCTCGCCGTCGTCGATGATATTATTCATCAGGCCGTACATCCGGCCGTCGGCCACGTTGTAGGCCAGGTCTGAAAATTCAGATTGCTGCGTTGACTCCACACGAATCGAGGCGTTGTTACTGCCGCCGACCAGCGTAATGATGTCGCCGGCCTGATAGCCGGAACCTGGGCTGACCACTTGAACGTTCGTAACCGCACCGGCAACGGTCGTCAAATTGACGGTCAATCCGATTCCGCTGCCACCCAAGGTTGGGCTGCCAGCGGTGTTGCCGTAACCCGTGCCTCCGATCAGGCTGTTGGGATCCAGGCTTTCCACCATGCCCGAGCCGCCGCTACCAATCAGTGTGGTCTGCACGGTGGCAGGATCGATTTGGTAAAATTCTCCCGAACCGTTGCCTTCGTTCAGAACGCAGCCGATCAACGTTCCGGAAGAAGGATTGCCCGAGGTCCATTCCAGTCCGGAAAACGTTCCGATGTTGTCGTCCAGCCCGTCTCCATCCATATCGATGCCAAGTGACAGGTTGCCCAGAACGGTGAATTCCAGTGGTGGAATGTTCTCTGGGGGATCTGGCGGCACGGGTACAAATTCGAACAGCACCAGGTTGTCGGCTCCATTGGGGCCGTTTTGCAAAAACCCCGAATTGTTGGCCGCGAGCATGGGGATCGGAGGAGGCGGAGGATCTTGGGCAAGAGCCAGAAACGCGGGGCCGGATAAACAACAAATCGTCAGGAAAGAAATGAGTTTTTGCATCGGATCACATATGCCATTGGAAGTTCTTCAGCCCCGCCTATTCTAATCAAAATGCTCATCCAATGCACAGCTTGTCCATCGGAAACTCCCGGCCGGCCACGCTGACTGGTTTGCGGAGTTTGGGCCAGCATCTGATTGGCGTCACCCAAAAGGCTGCTAGACAGGTATTCTTCGGCAACAGACCGGGCGTATCACGGTCGACGCGGGCGTCTCCGAACGAGATCATCCCGCCGATTCTCGTGCCATCCCACGGTAGGCCAGGCATCATTGCCCATCCCCGCGGCCAGAACAAGATTTCATCAAATCCCGATCAATTCGTTTGTGAAACCGTCGACGTCCAGCAGGTTGACCAGACCATCCAAGTTGAAATCGCCTTCGCATTGAAACTTCCCGGACGATAGCAATGCCACAAACGGATCCACGTCCAACAGGCTGACGATTCCATCCCGGTTGACGTCCCCCAACAGGCAATCGTCGTCCGGGCAGGTCGAACTGGTGCGATAAGTGATCCGTACCACTGTCTGGCCGACCAGCAGCTTCCCGTCGATCCCACCTTCGAACGTGATACCCAAACCGCCATCCCAGTCGCCACCATTGAAAAACGTGTCCAGATCCAGCGCGATGGGGCCGCCAACGGATGTGCCCGTCGTGTCAAAGACCTCCACATTGGTGTCCGCGATGCCATCCATATCCAAATCATCCGCGATGACTTCGATGGGGTCGACAAAGGTCACCGGGGATGCCCCCACGACCGCGTCGCCGACAAAAATGGCCAACTCCGTAATCGGCGCCATGGTATCCGGATTGGTGAATCCGGTTGGATTGATTTCCACGGCGCTGTCGCCGGTTTCCACCGACAGGGTCAACGTGAATAGATTCATGCCGGGGTGATTGGGGTCTTCGCCCAGGCACGCCAGTGTGTCGGTGGCGGTGAATTCGGTGACGTTGTCGACCAGACTGACTCCAATCGTGTCGGCCATGGAATCCATCACGGCCTCGTTGATCACGCCCGACGCCGGATCGGCGGCGACCAGGCAAAAACAGCCATCGATTTCACCGAACTTGTCAAGGCTGCAACCGCCGTTGCAACAACCGTAGGACGAGTTGTTCACGGGCGCCAGCGGACCTGGAGCCAGGTTGCCCGCCAGAAAAACAGCGCCGTCAACGGGTCGGGGCACCAGCTCCAACGGTTGGGCAGCTACCTCGGTTACCAGTACACCAGCGGCCATCAATATGGCCAGTCCTTTTACCCAATTCATTGATCCAGACCCTTCCAGGAATTGTCCTGCTATCACTCATTATAACTCGAGCATTTTCAGAATTCATGTTCATGGTACCAGCCCGATGCAGTAACGGACCGCCGGCCGATCCACTCGAAGGATGCACTTGCTTGCGCCGCGAGCTTGTATTTTTCGGAAGGATGCACTTGCTTGCACGGCGAGCTTGTATTAACGCGTAAAACAATTTTTGAAAACGCTCTAGCATTCTGATTTTCAGCCGGAATGGTTGCGCGTTGTGCCATGGCTGCAATACGAGCCGACAAAAAAAGACCGATCGAAGCTCGATCGGTCTTTAGGTTCAGTTTTAAATTCTGAAGCCAGTTGACTAGCCGCCGCCGCCAGCCAGCAAGACAACAAACGGATCGACATCTTCCAAGGTCACCAAACCATCTCCATCGATGTCTGCTTCACACTGCGTTGACCCCACGCTGAGGGCTGCAACAAACGGGTCCACGTCCTCCAGATTCACTTTGCCGTCCAAATTGACGTCACCCAGTGGATTGGTACAACCCTTCATGCCGCCACCGCAGCCAGGATCATTGATCGCCAAATTGTTGATGTTTTGTTCCGAGCCTCCGCCGGCGATGTTGTTTGCACTCTCGAAAAAGACTTCATCCAATGCACTGGGAGCACCTACGGATCCGGTGGGCGTTGGGAGATCACCGTTGGCTCCAATGATAACACCGTCGTAGATCATGCTACCATTGACAAAAATTTGCATGTCAAGGCCGTTTATGACAAATTCAATCGAACCGGACAACTCTATTGCGACCCCCGTGTCGACAAAGAAGCCGGTTCCAAAGGCGTCCACTTCCAAGACATCCCAGTTTTGATTGCCAGTTGCATCTCCGAGTCGCGTAAAGAATACTCTAAAAATCGCCCCCGAACCGTCATCTTGACCTTCGCCCACTGGCGTATAGTAACGTTGGGTGTTCAGATCAGACAGTTCGTAGTCGACTGTCACCGAAAAACCGTCGCTCGCTTGCGGGACAAAGGAGTCTGCGGTAAAAGCCGTCATTTCCGGAAAGAAGCCGTCATCGACGAACGTATTGATTTGATTTGCCTGAAGATCGCCACCACCAGCATCGACCACGGTGCCGTCGAACGAACCCCAGAGAACGCCGGCTGCTCCCACTTGCCCTTCCAATGGGCCGACAATCAGATCGTCAAGAGTTTCACACAACGAGTCTCCACCTTCTGGAGGAGCGCTTGCACCGGATTTGCTAGACGTAAACAGGCTCAAGGCATCGTTCTTGCCTTGCCCCAAGGCACACGTTGACACCAACAAGATGCAAACAACAGATGACACCAAAACTTTCATGATTTTCCCCAAATTCTCGTAAGACGACCAGTTACTTAGATGTAGTCAATTCAAGACTTTCGCAGTCTGCAGTCTAAGCGTCGGATAATCCGGCGCCAAGTGACCAGTTTACCTAGAGTTGTGGCCGATTCAATCATTCTAACGTTGTTTTTTGCAGAATTCGTCTTGAGCTAGCCGAATCGCGATGTTGGTGCTGTACTCGTCCTAACCCAATAGGGGCAAAAAACAACCGCGACGGACTCCGCCTTGTTCCAACAAGCCACCTTCCTGGTTAACACTAATCTGCGCTTTGTTCAAATCAATAAACGGGAAGTCGAATCGTAGCTGAATTCGCACGGCGGTTTGGTAAATAGGGGGGGCAGAAGGCTGGCCGCTTCGTCGCGGATTCGGATAACGCTTCCTCCGTTTCCGCCGGGCAAAGCGAAATCAGCAATGAAAGAAACGGTCCCGGTGTCCACGAGCCAAAAATAAAGTGATGGTGATTACTGATCTTATAGTTGTTGCCTCTCAAAACCGGACGAACGCACCACTTCAATGCACCTCTTCAGACAACCAGTCTGGCGTCTGGGGGAGCTCCAAGACCAGCAGGACTTCCTGCTTAGGATCGTTAATCAAGAAAAAAGTCAAGAAAAAAGACCGATCGAAGCTCGATCGGTCTTGGAATCAGTTTGAAATTCTGAAGCCAGTTGACTAGCCGCCGCCAGCCAGCAAGACAACAAACGGATCGACATCTTCCAAGGTCACCAAACCATCTCCATCGATGTCTGCTTCACACTGCGTTGACCCCACGCTGAGGGCTGCAACAAATGGGTCCACGTCCTCCAGATTTACGAAGCCGTCCTGGTTGACGTCCCCCAACAAGCAATCGTCGTCCGAGCCGCCAATGGCTAATTCCAGTTCAACAAAATCGCCCGGTGGGACCGGGAACATTTCGAGGTCCAGGATTTCAGTGAATGTACCCGCATCCAAATCCCACACGCCGTAGCTGCCAGTGCCGCTTCCCGTGTAAATCGGCTGGTAAAGCAAATTGGAAACGGGATCAAAATCCATACCTTGAGCAAAAGCTGGCGGATTTGTAGTGCCAGGCTCGCCCACAAACGTCGCTTGAGCAGTCAGCTTATCGACTTCGTACAGGGCCGCGGGGTTAAATAGACCATCACCAAGGTCGAAAGCAAACAATCGGCCGTCATTATCAAACGCAATATCTATCACGGCAGTCAAAAATGCTCCATCAGCTGTAATATCTGCAACCAGGGTGGTTTCGCCCGTGCCGACATCAACAATCCCCAACTGGCTGAAAGTCCCGTCGCCGGTAACGTAATAAAACGTATCGGTGGTTGGATCGTTGGACAGCCCATCAAAAGCAAATGGGGCATCTCCCGTTACGATCTCACCGGCCGTGTAGCAATCCGTGTCGGTATCAATAGTACCAATCGTTCCAGAATTGTTGTCGAAGCAGTACAAGGTTTCTCCGTCTGCCGCAAAATCCAAGGCGAAAGTGTCATAACTTAAATTGTCGGCTACTGAAGAAAACGGCAGCGGCATATCGACTGGAAACGTCAAGAACTGCTGGGACGCAATTCGAAAGTTGTAAGCGTAAGTCGTGCCGCCCAAAACCGATATTTCCAACTCGACAGGACCAAAATTCGGCAAAGATTCAATCGACGAAAAACTTGCATTGGTCGTGTTCCAGGTTCCATATTCACCTGTGCCGCCGCCTGTGTAAATCGCTGCGTACAAGATGTCGGTGTCTGGATCAAAATCCATGCCTTGGGCGAAACTTGACTCCAGCCCACTAGTGCCAATAAAGGAAGACAACCCAGTTGTTTTTTCCACGGACCACAGTCCACCAGCAATGGTTCCGTCGCCGATGGCTCCGTCAATTTCGTGGGCAAACATTTGACCCTTGGAGTTGATCGCAATGTCGATGAGGATGCCGCTTCCTCCGTTCCCGCCGGGCAAAGCGAAATCAGCAATGAAAGTAACGGCCCCGGTGTCCACGTCCAAGGTGTACAACTGATTGGTGACGTTAAAACCGCTCAAGTAGAACGTGCCGTCCGTGGGATCAGCACTTAGCCCTGTAACGGTGCCGCCCAGATATCCAGCATCCAGGCTGGCAACAAACGTAAAAGCACCTGAGACCGGGTCCAAGGTCCCTACTGACAGAGTGTTGTTGTCAACGATATACAACGCGTCGCCGGCTGCGTTCCAGTCCAAAGCAAACGGCGAGATATTCTTGATGTTGCCGAATTCCAAATCAATCGGATCACTGGCCGGAAACTTCAGGAACCTCCCTGGTTGCAACCAGTAGGCGAAGGCCTGGCCTTCCTGGGCAGTCGCTTGACTCGTGACCAGCAAGTTGGTGCTGGCCATAGCCAAGAATAACGTGATGGTGATTACTGTTCTCATAGTTGTTGCCTCTCAAAAACGGACTAATGTACCACTTCCGAAAACCAATCTGGCGTTTGCGGGGTTTTCAAAGAACAACAGGACTTCCTGTTTAAGATCGTTAATCAAGAAAAAAAGCCCGATCGCTGGAAAGGGAACTTCGCAAGCGGGATTGTATCCCGTATTTGTGCGCCTTCAATCTATTTCACACCGTATTTTCCAATTATTTGGGCGAGGTGCTCCAGGAAGCAAAAGCAGATCCACCAATTCGTCCGATATCTGGTCCGCGGTCATCCCAGCGTACTGCTTCCACCAACGTTGGAACGTCAGGTTTAATTGTTGGGGGGGCACGTCAGGGGGCTCATTGGGCGGTTAACCGCTTCTGGATACCACCGTTCAGCGTCAAAACGGCATGAATGTTTGACATGCGGATAACGGGGCGATTGGCCGCGATTTGCGTTAACCGACTGAGAGCAATTTGACAAACGGCGCTACGTCCAGCAGATCGATGGCACCGTTTTCATCGACGTCGGCTTCACACTGATAGATGCCTGACACCAATAAGTCCACAAACGGTGAAACATCCAGTAAATCGATGGCGCCGTCCTGATTGACATCGCCAACAACGCAACTGCCAGGCAACCGTTCATGAACGTTCATCACGATATGCATGTCGGGATAACCAATGTCGGCGGTTGGGACGGGGTCTGGAAATGAACAGATGGCGGCGGCGATGTAGGATGGCGCTGTCTCGCCAAAAGGGTTGGAGCCAATAAACAGCGCACTGGCCATCGCTTGTTTACCGTCGGCGCCGGGAGTGAAGAATTCCACGACCAGATTGTTGACGCCACCGGGAATCGAAGGACCACCGGGGAACGTCAACAATTCCAGATTGGTACCGTGAGGCACCACCACATCCATCGAATACAACAGTTCGAGTCCGGAAAAACCCGAAATATCCCCGGTGTAAAAATTGATGGTCGCTGGAATGTCGTCGCCCGAATCATCGAGCATTTCCGCAAATTCAATTCCAATGTCCACGCGGTCGACCTGGTAATCCTGCGTTACGCCAAAGTCAGCGAGCACGAAATTGCGCAAGTAGCTGTTGTTGGAATGGACTCCCAAGCCATCATTGCAGGAGATGGAATTGCCCTCAACGATCGCGGGATCAATCGAATGGGTCAGTGTGGTTTGGGCTGCCAATTCCCCATCGAACAGGAAAACCGTTGCCACGACCACGGTGGCGTAAGCCATGATTCTGAACATGATGTTTTTCGCAAAATAGCAGGATAGATTCAGTAGCAGGATAAATTCAGTGGACGAGCGCGAGATTCGTAGCCCGTACCTGGTTTTTACCAGGTCAGTCGAAATGCGTTACGACGGGGCTTGGTCGACGTGAGCCACCGGATTGTGTGCTGCGGCTAAACCAAATCGTTATTGGACCAGTCGCCCAAGCCAGGTAGCCGTCCACCGAGCGTCACTGGCTCGGTATCGCCAGCGTGTTCTATATGGAACTGCCGAGGGACGATCCTGCCGTTTAAGTTTGGCCAATTCTACCGCTTCTGCCATGCCACAGCGGATTTTCCTGCTCTAATTCTCAAGCAAACTCAATAAAGTCCGCATGCCGTTTCAGGTCGACGGTTGGATCCATCCGTGGTCGATGTCGGCGATCACAAGGAGGTATCCTCGCTCACGGCTTTCAGCTGTTTCAAACTGAGATCATACTGATGTTTCATCTGACGCGGAAAAAGCAGCGCCCCGTATCCATAAAATGGACCGGAAGGTAATCGCCCCTCACTGGACCACCGCAATTCGGTGCCTTGCGGCACCGGTGTCAATTCCATACGGCTGGATTGTTCCGGAAAGTCGCCGAATGTCATCTGGTACGTGATAACCGAAGGAAAATCGCTGTGCGTGATCCAGAGCTTTCCGGAGCCCCGGGCATCGGTCCAGGTTTGAACCGCGCCCTCGCCCGATTTTTTCTCACCGTATTCGATCTTCAGGCTCTCCACTTTCTCTTCATTCCAGGTCGACCACGCTTGCCAGTTCGGCAGACTGTTGATCATCGGAAATACCGTTTCCGGTGGAGCGTTGATGGTGACTTGCGATTCAATGCGATAGTCGCGGGGTAGAAAAAAGCCGATAGTCACCAACACCGCGGCCAGCGAAAACAGGACAGTCAATACCCGCGCCAGAATGCTTGACATTGAAAATCAACCCGTCATTTGGAAAGTGTGCCCAGGCAGCTGGCTGAATTACCCCGGCAGACCCCGGCAGTTGTCCCAGCAGTTTAGCTTATATTCCGGCAACTTGCTGGATCAAGCACTGGACAAGATCACCCATTGTCTCGACGGCAACCAGGAGAGCAATATCGTTTTCATTGGACTCCCGATCCGAATGGGCGGAATCTGCCAATGTAATACTCTGAGACACCTTGAATTTCGGATAGGGTTCCGTGGCGACGCTGGCCATGCGCCTTTGGGTGAATGCCGTCGGACCTGGTCGTGCGACGTCCGGAGTCCCGAATTGTTGCCAATCCGGCTACCACCGGGTGGGGCGGGACTTGCTAATGTAATACTCTGAGACAGCTTGAGTTTCGGATAGGGTTCAGTGGCGACGCTGGCCGTGGCCACGCCTTCGCTGGATGCCGTCGGACCTGGTCGCGCGACGTCCGGAGTCCCGAATTGTTGCCAATCCGGCTACCACCGGGTGGGGCGGGACTTGCTAATGTAATACTCTCAGACAGCTTGAGATCCGGATCGGTTCCACGGCGACGCTGGCCGGGGCCACGCCTTCGGCTGGCATGCCTTGATCGGACATGCGTATTTCCGACCGCTAGCAACGTTCGTTCTTGGCGAAGGCGATATAAACTGATCTAGGTTATTAACGCAGAGTCATTTAGATTTCATCTGCCACCAATCGCGCCGACTCAAGTGCCAGCCTGGTCTTTTCTGCCGTCTTGATGTGACTCCAGAAAGCCGGTGAATCGAGTCAATTCGGGCACGGACATTTCGAAACGGAGTTTGGAATGATACTGACGGGAATAACACTCGACGCTTATGCGGACTGCCATGATCTACGATTGACGGAACTGAGCCATGGCTTGAACGTGGTCTACGGTGTTCCTGGTTCCGGCAAGACGACGCTGGCCAAATACATCCGCCATACGCTGTTTGGATTTCAGCCCTCGGTTCCGGTTGGTCACGGGTGCCTGGCAGCGGTCGTTAACGCGATGCCATGTCGACTGTCTCGAACGGCGGAATCAGACCGGCAGCTAGTGGTAGCCGATGTCCGTGGTTTCCGGGCTCATGGCAGCTGCGAACAGACCTTGCAGACGGCCTTGCAGGAGGTTGGTGCCGACGCGTTTGACATCACCTTCTGCGTCGACGGTCGCCGCGATTCCAGCGTCATTCCGGCGATATCCGAGCTGATTCAGCGACGGTTCAATGTGCCTCGCGATCGTTTTTCGGCAACCGGTAACCGAACAACGTATGTTTCTGATACAACGGCCGAACCGCTTGGCGATCGCATCCTGCGGCTCGCTGCTCGAATCGTCGAACTGGAACGCCAATGCGACCGACTGAACGAGCAGGTCGCAGCCGATGAACGTGAAAAACAGCATCGCCGGCTACCCTTGGAGGAGGAAGTGCGAACGCTCGCCAGTGAAATCACTGTCCTGGAAGGCCATACTTTCTGCAGCCAGATTGAATCTCTGGATCGGCAAATTACCGAATCACGTTTGCAGTTGGAAAAAGAGACCCAGCCAACCGCCCATCCGGACGCGGTGCCTGTCCCCACGGCTGGCTATCTGGAGCTGCGCTATCAGCGGCTGGACGAAACCGAGGATCAGGTTCGGCGGTGGAAGAATCTGCTCCATGACGTTCAAGCGCAGCGCGTGGCATTGAAGGACGAGATGGTCTCCTGGAAGAACATGACGATCGATTCGTCCAGTCATCCCTACCATCGTTCCAGCGAGATCATCAGCTCACTGCAGAACGGCGTGGAGTCTGCCGAGGATTCGTTAACCTGTCTTCGTGAATCACCCGGAAGCGATGGAAAAGAGGTTCTCCAGTGCACGGAGAAACTTGCCGAGCTTTGTAATCTGGTTCGAGCCGGGCTGACGGAGTTGTGCGGCGAGCTGGGCAGGCAATACACCACGATCCGTCATCGGGCCGGCGCTGCGGAACTGAAAAGGTTGCGGGGCTGTTACGATGAAGTCGAACAAAATGTCGAGCGTCTGTTAACGCGACGAGTTGAAATCATTCAGCAGATCCGCGAGTTCGATCCCGAAGGTGCCGCCGCGATTGAACGCAGCGAAGCCACGTTCAGCCAGTTCGCCCTGCAACATGGGTTCTTTCAGGCCCGCTGCCGGTTTGTTGGGGATATTGCCGATCGGGAGGACACTCCGCCAGTCCCGCATCACGACACGGTCGGCCTGCAGCGACGGTTGATCGACCTGGAGAATCAGCGGGCTTCTCTCGTTCGCGACCTCGTGGCCAACGAAAACCGCTTGAGTCAACTGAAGGTTCGTCGCCAGGCAATCATTGATGAATTGCAAGGGCTGTCGAAATCGTCGATTTGCGAGGACCTTTGCCGTCAACGCGAGCAAATTCACCGGGAGTTGCGGGATTGTCGACACGAACATGAGCGGCTGGTATCCGAAGACAGGCAACGGCCTCGATGGACTGACGGTCGAGCGGAAAGGATGTTGAGGCACGCGGTCGAGTTGACGAGGCGTTTGACTTGCGGACAGATTGAGAAGATCTGGCTGACCTGTACCGGTCCGGCCGACGCACCGTTGTTTGATGTGGAAGTGCAGGATCGTTACGGCCACCAGTATTCCAGTGCAGCGCTGTCCCCCATCGTTTGTCAGCAGTTGGGTCTGGCGCTAAGCCTGGCTTTTGTGGGAACCGCGAATCAGGTCGGTCCGCCGTTGCCCTTGATCCTGGACGATGTTTTCGTGAATCTGAATCCGGAGCTGATTCGCGCGACACTGAATGTGATTTCTGAATTTTGCGAACAGGGCAATCAGGCGATCGTCTTGACGGCCGATCGTTCCGTTGTGCCCATGGCTCGCCAGCAGCGGGCGGCCGTTTTTGATCTGCCGGAAACCAGCGTGAGCCCACAGGAACCAGCGTGGTGGGCCCCGGATCGTGCCACCTTCGCGCCACCACGGCAACCGGAATTCCTGACGCCCTTCACGACGCGTAGCACGTCGTCGTTCGCTGAGCCGTCCCTCGGCTACCCGTTGGTCAAATATCCGCCGACGGATAACCGGATCGATCATGCCGTGGAAAACTTCGATTCCTATTCGGTCTTTACACCGCACGATGAGGTAGCGCAGCCTGCGCGACAACCGGATTCGGCGATCCGCTTGGAGCAACTGGGAATCATCGATTCGATTGATCTTGATCGCTTGCGACGATTGGGTATTCACCGAATGGAACAGCTGTTGAAGGTCGACCCGCAGCGACTGCCAGCCGAATTTTGTGATAGCCATCTCTCCACGTCCCAGATTGCGAATTGGCAGTCGCAGATTGAACTGCTGCAGAGCGTACCCGTGTTACGGCCGGCCGAAGCGCAAATTCTGGTGGCGTTGGGTATCCGTGAGCCGGAGCAACTGGATCGCACCAGCCCGAGTCAGATGTATGAGCGGGTGCTCCGATATCTTCAGACCGCCGACGGTCAGCGGTTCAATTCCATGCAACTGGATTGGGAGCCAGGTCGTATTGATCAGTGGTACGAATCGCTGGAGCGGACCCGGCCGCAGTGGCAACGGGACCGTGGAATCGGTCTTCGAGATCGCGAAGATCAGTCCGCAACCGCCAGGCGTCCCTATTCCGTTTTCAAACAGGAACCAGCGGCCCACCGAGAACGCCCCGTGGCCATCGACCGACCCCTTCGACAGGAGGCACGTGGCCGCCGGCCTCGGCCGCAGCCCATCGAATCGCCACGGGTAGCGCCCGTGACGAAATCAAGACCGCCTTCGAATCGCTCCGAGAAAACAGCCGTCCCGAGTCTGAAGTTTCATCTGGATCTGTCCAGTGACCTGGAAGCAGCACCGGCGATCGGACCGAAGACGGCCGAGCGATTTGCGAAGATCAACATCCAGACCGTGGGGGAGTTTCTTCAGCAGACAGCCGAAGCAATGGCTTCCCGAATCAACTACAAGCGAATTTCTGCCAACGTCATCCTGCAGTGGCAACATCAGGCGCGCCTGGTCTGCCGGATTCCGAACCTGCGAGGCCATGATGCACAATTGCTGGTTGCCTGTGGCATCGTGGAACCTGAGGATCTGGCGACCAGGAACGCGGATAAACTGTTCGAGATCATCGAGCCGTTCAGCGAATCCAAGGAGGGGCTGAAGATCATCCGCGGCGGCAAGAAGCCTGATCTGGAAGAAGTAACGAACTGGATCCACTGGGCTCAACAAACCCGTTCCATTCAGGCGGCCTGAAAAACTGCCTCGCCCGTTGGCCATTATCGATTGCCAGAATGGACAGGAAAACTACCCGAGCGGCCCCGCTGACTTCACGGTCTCGCCTGCCTGATCCTCAAACGCTTTGAAGTTTTTCTTGAACTGGGCGGCCAATCTCTTGGCGGTCACATCGAAAGCGGCCTGGTCCTTCCAGGTATCCCGCGGGTTCAGGATTTCAGACGGAACGCCGGGGCAGCTGGTGGGATAGGAGAGTCCGAATACCGGATCGGTTTGAAATTCAACCTTCTCAAGCGCCCCGATGTGAATCGCGTCGATGATCGCCCGGGTATACCGTAGCGCAATTCGTTGTCCGCGATTGTAATCCCCTCCGCTCCAACCGGTATTGACCAGCCACGCGGCGGTATCGTGTGCCTTCATTTTTTCGGCCAGCAGTTCCGCATATTTGGCCGGGTGCCAAACCAGAAACGCCGCGCCAAAACAGGCAGAAAATGTTGTTTCAGGATCGGTGACCCCGACTTCGGTACCGGCCACCTTGGCGGTGTAGCCGCTGATGAAATGATACATGGCCTGTTCCGGTTTTAGTCGGCTGACCGGAGGCAGCACGCCGAAGGCGTCACAAGCCAGCAGAATGATATTCCTTGGATGCGACGCGACACAGGGAATCTTGGCGTTATCGATGAATTCGATGGGGTAGGAACACCGGGTGTTTTCCGTGATGGAGACATCATCGAAATCGACGTCGTGCGAGTCGGGTTTCTGGACCGTGTTTTCCAGAATCGAACCGAAGCGGATGGCACGGTAGATCTGGGGCTCCTTCTGTTCCGTTAAGTGGATGCACTTGGCGTAGCAGCCCCCCTCGATATTGAAGATGCCGGAATCCGTCCAGCCGTGTTCGTCATCACCAATCAGCTTGCGTTCGACGTCGGCCGAGAGCGTCGTTTTGCCAGTTCCCGACAAACCAAAAAACAACGATACGTCATTGGGGTCTGAACCTTCGTTGGCGGAACAGTGCATGGAAAGAATGCCGTCTCTGGGCATCAGGTAGTTCATGATGGTGAACACCCCTTTCTTCATTTCGCCGGCGTATTCGGTTCCCAGGATAACCATTTCGCCCTGTTCGAAATTCAGTGCCACGCAGGTGTCTGAATCGACGCCCGGCACCGCGGGATCCGCGGGTTGCTGTCCGGCGTTATAGATCACGTAGTCCGGTTTGCCGAAATCCCGCAACTGTTCCTCGGTTGGACGAATCAGCATGTTGTGCATGAACAGCGCATGGTATGCGCGGGAACAGACAATACGGACCTTGATCTGCGTTTCCGGGTCCCATCCGGCCAGGGCATCGACCACATACAGGTGTTCGGCCGCATCGAGAAAATCGACTGCCCGTTTGCGGACCCGTTGGTAATCATCTACCGAAAGGCCAATATTGGCGTCGCTCCACCAAACGTCGTCACGGATGGATTCCTGATCGACAATCCGCTTGTCCTTGGGGCTGCGCCCCGTCTTGTCTCCACTTCGGGTCGCCAATCCACCACTACTGGTGATTTGCGCGTCGTCGTACAGGATGGCTTCCTGGTATAATCGGGCCGGCACGGCATTCCGCAGAACTCCTTCGGGAAACGTCCCATTGACGATGGATTGAATTCTGGATTCAGTGACGGATGCCATGTTTCTGTCGCAGTCGATAAAAGACGGAAGACCGTGATGGCCCGCTGCGCTCACGGTATGGCCGGATTTCCGGTCCTGTCGGCTGCTTTTAAGGTACTATCCGGCGTGCGCCATGATAAGTCGAATTGGATCATTTTTGCGAAGATTCCAGCGACGTTTCCGGCCAATTCGACTTCGGTCCATCAAGCCATGGATCGGCGGTCAGGTGCCTTCGCTGACCGACTGCGATGTCCGGCTTGCCGCTGGCAAGTCTTGATGACCGCTGGCGACCGGTTGGCAATCCGCAATAATCATGAAAGTTCATCCGTTGAAATCGAAACGATCAGCCACCATGGTATCGACTCCGGGAAACCGCTTTCGCGAGGCGCTCGCGATCGAACGACCACTGCAAATCGTTGGTGCCATCAACGCTTTCTGCGCGTTGCAGGCGGAGCGGGCTGGCTACCGGGCGATTTATCTTTCCGGTGCCGGGGTGGCCAACGCGTCCTGGGGATTGCCGGATCTGGGAATGACGACGTTAAGCGATGTATTGGCCGACGTCGAGCGTATCGTATCCGCAACCGGGGTGCCGCTGCTGGTCGATGTCGATACCGGATTTGGTCACGCGCTCAAAATCGACCGAACCGTCCGCAGCCTGATTCGTGCCGGGGCGGCCGCCATGCATATCGAAGACCAACTGGCGGCCAAGCGCTGCGGTCACCGACCGAACAAGGAACTGGTGGCGACGCAGGAAATGTGCGACCGGATAGCCGCCGCCGTCGACGCACGAACCGACGACTCGTTTGTGATCATGGCCCGCACGGATGCGATTGCGGAGGAAGGGGTTCAGGCCGCGATTGAACGTTGTCGACTCTACGTGGGTGCCGGTGCTGACATGATCTTCGCAGAGGCCGTGACCGACCCCCGGCAATATCGTCAGTTTACCGATTCCGTCGGCGTGCCGGTGCTTTCGAATATGACCGAATTTGGGAAGAGTCCGCTGATGGATCTGGAGCAACTGGACGAGGTAGGAGTGGCGATGGTGCTGTATCCCCTGTCGGCCTTTCGCGCGATGAGTGCCGCCGCGGAAAACATTTACCGCGAAATCAGAAATCGGGGGACGCAACAGGATTTAACCGATACAATGCAGACGCGAGAACAGCTGTACGAGGTCCTCGACTACATGCAGTACGAACGACAAATGGATGCTATTTTGGCCAGGGGTAAATGAGAATGACTGCTGATGCAGCAACCAAATCCAAGAAGTCAGGCGGTTTGGCCGGCGTTGTCGCCGGTGAAACCTCGATTGCAACCGTCGGTAAGGAAGGCAAGGGTCTGTCCTACCGCGGTTACTCGATTCATGATCTGGCCGAACATGCGACATTCGAAGAAATCGCTTTTCTATTGTTGTTCGGACACCTGCCAAGGCAGAAGGAACTGGACGGATTCAAGGCGCGTTTGGTCAACCATCGCTACCTGCCAGACAGCCTGCTTTCCACGCTGCAGGCGATCCCCGCTGAAACGCATCCCATGGATGTGTTGAGAACCGGTTGTTCCATGTTGGGTTGCCTGGAGCCGGAAAAGTCCTTCAACGAACAGGTGCCCAAGGCGGAACGCCTGCTGGCCGCGTTGCCTTCGATGCTGGTCTACTGGTACCGATACTCATCCGACGGTACCGAGATCGATTTTGAATCGGACGAAGATGGGATCGCGGGCTTCCTTCTGGAAAAACTGCTGGATGATTCGCCAACGGATACTCACCGGCGGGCCATGGACGTATCGCTGATCCTGTACGCCGAGCATGAATTCAATGCGTCCACATTCACGGCCAGAGTTTGCGCGGCCACGCTTTCCGATATCTACTCCGCCATCACCGCCGCCATCGGAACGCTTCGCGGCCCGCTGCATGGAGGTGCGAACGAAGCGGCCATGGAACTGATCCAGCAATACGGCAGTCCTCAAGAGGCGGAACAGGGTATTTTGCGACGCCTGGCCGACAAAGCGCTGATCATGGGTTTCGGCCACCGGGTATATACCGAATCCGACCCGCGAAGCGACGTGATTAAAAAGTGGGCTGAAAGATTGAATCAGGATTCGGAGGACGATGTCATCTACCCCGTATCCGAAAAGATCGAAGAGGTCATGTGGAGGGAAAAAAAGCTCTTTCCCAATCTGGATTTCTACAGCGCTTCCGCCTATCACTTCATGGGCATCCCCACGTCCCTGTTTACGCCGCTGTTTGTGCTGTCGCGCGTCGCGGGGTGGTCCGCGCACGTGTTCGAACAACGGTCGAACAATCGTTTGATTCGACCGGGTGCCGAATACGTTGGTCCCGATCCGTTGGAATGGACACCGCTGGAAGAGCGGGAATGAATTCCGATGTCCGGAGAACAGGACGGCCTACCGCCACGCCCGGTAGATGACGATGCGAACGCGGAGCCCGACGCGAACTGCCCCGAGGTCTCCCTGCGTGAACTTAGCCAGGCCTATGCGGAGGTTCTGAAGCAGCAGGAAGCGGACGGCGATGGCTCAAGCGAGCAACTCGATGCCCGGGCGGCGGGTGCGGCGGTTGAAACGACCGGTGACCCGGAGGGCAGGCCGTCGGCGGCAGGCCCACTTGACCTGGAGCAGATCGACGCGAATGACAACGCCCCCTGTCCGGTTTCGCCCCAATCGATTGTCGAAGCGATCCTGTTCACCGGTACACCCGAAGGCGTCGTACTGACGGATCGCAAAATCGCGGCTGCCATGAGGGATGTTAGCCCCGATGAGGTGCGTCGGTGCGTGCAAGCATTGAATCGAGAATATCAATCCCAGAACTCGGCCTTTCGAATCGTGGAAAAAAATGGCCATTTTTCCTTGCAACTGATCGAGGCACTGGATGAGGTCCAAAGCGACTACTACGGCAGAAACCGGGCGGCCCGGCTGAGCCAGAGCGTGATCAATGCGTTGGCGATCGTGGCTTACCATCAGCCAGTATCCCGCAGCGACGTGGACCGGATTCGAGCGAGACCAAGTGGCTCCGTGCTGAATCAACTGCTGCGACGGGATTTGATTGCCACGGATGATTCGGAGAACGCGGCGGGCAAATCCCAGGGCAGGACGTATCGAACCACCGCACGTTTCCTGGAACTCTTCGGTTTGCAGTCGCTTAAAGATCTTCCCCAAACCAGCGCCGTGTCGGACCTGGAGGAATTGACGGATCATTAAACGCCGGCAATGAGCGGCAGACAGCAGCCGTAGCCGAATTCGCCTGTTGCTGATCACCTTCGGCAATCCACTGGCGGATACTGCCCAGCAAGGTCTCCTGGCTGGCGGTTACGGGCAGAATTTGGTCGATGGAGGGTAAGGTCGGAACCAGCCGTCGGGCTATCGTGGCAACCAGCTGGTCCACGCCCTTGCCGGTCCAGGCGGACAAGAGCAAATCGCCAACTTTCTGCGCTGGTCGGCCCAGATCCGCCTTGTTGGCAACCACCAGATCTGGACGAAGCTGGTTCCGCAGCGATTGCAGCAACGGGGTGTCGGTTTGGTTGGCATCGACGACCAGGATTAACAGATCGGCATGGGCGATTGATTTTCGCGTACCATCGATACCCAGCCTTTCCAGCGGATCTGACGTCTCACGGACGCCCGCGGTGTCGCTTAATCGGACAGGCCAACCGTCCACCGCGGTGGTTTCCGAGACCGTATCGCGCGTGGTTCCTGCCTGATGGTGGACGATGGCTCTTTGAAAACCGAGCAAACAGTTGATCAAACTGCTCTTGCCCACATTCGGCGGCCCACAGAAGACAACCGACCAGGGTTCCGTCAAATGCCTCCCGAATTGACTCCACGCGCGAACGCGGTCAATCGTCTGCGTGGCGGTCTGCCATGTCTTCCCATTTAAATGTTGTTGCAGTTGCGACCAAAATTCGAAATGATTTCGCAGCTGAGCCAGCAAATAGCGGGCGGCGCGGGGTGTCGGAGCCTGCGAACAGGCCAGGAGCAGTTCGGCCTGATAACGGCTGCCGGTCAGCCGATTCAAGATTTCCAAGGCGTCCACGGCTACCGCACCGGCGGCCACCAACGTGTCGCCGACCAGGGATTCGGCGCAGTTGCCACCGTGACAATGAATTTCCACATGGGTTGACGCCTTGGGGCAGACCACCAGATCTTCCCCCGGCAGATCATCGGCGATCCAGTGGCCGTAGACCACGCGATTTAGCGGCATGTCACGCAACGCAGTGCTCCCAACCGGACGGAACAACATGTCAACCGTCTGCAATGCCCGGCTGCCGTGAACAACAATCGTCCCCACCGCGCCGCGACCGGGCGGCGTCGCCACGTTGAAAACCAGCTGTCCGTCACATTCAGGAAAAGTCATCGATTGACGCCGGCCAGTTGGCTACCCAGACAATACGCACCCTGCAATACCAGGTGCTGGACGTAGAACCAGTCGCCAGGAAGAAAAGGCCGCAAAGCCTCCATGCCACCACCCGTGGCAAACACTTGACTGGCGGCCTGTTCGCGATCACGGATCAAACGTACCAGATGTTCGATGGTCGCCAGTTGCGAGTGCCGGACACCGCGGATAATGGCCGACCGGGTGTCGCGGCCCGGGGCATTGCCGATTTCATCGTCTGCATCCCAATCATCCCAATGGCTGCGGTCGTTCCTCAAATCCGGCAGCGCGTACGTGGACGACGACAACGATTGCAGGCTGGTCGAATACCCGGGAAATATGAAGCCGCCCTGGAAAATCCGGTCCGCATCGACCAGATCGATCGTCACCGCGGTGCCCGCGTCGACGATGACTATGGGAACCGCGGAAGTCGCCAGTTCAACGGCCATCCAGGCTGCCAGCAGACGATCGATGCCTGTGGATTGAGGTGCATCGAGCGCGGTTTCCAAGTCGATGTCCGTTTGCTGGATCGGATGGATCTGATCGTGCGGTCGGTTGGCGGTGATCCAGTCAGAAAGACTTTGACTGGACGCGGAGTTCACGCTGCATATGGACCAGAACGCGGGTGGCCCAATGGTCCTCAACTGCAGTTCGGTATCATGAACCAAGCTCATCTGTTTGGTGCCCGTCCAGTCCAACCCGGTTCTGCCGGTCGCCAACCAAGTCGATGAATTACCGATATCGGCGGCGATCAGTTGCATGGGGGGCTCCACGGCGCTGAAGTTGGAATCAGGGTTCGTCGGCGGGAGAGAACCGATCGCCTGGCGGATCACCGGACGGCATTTGCTCTTCGGCCAATCGAAGCGTCTCGGAGATTCGAACAATCAAGTCCTGGATCCCTTGACCGGTCGCGGCGGAGATTAGAAGCACATCTCCTTCCGTTCGTTCGGCCAACGTGGAACGGACCAATTCCGCCGAAGGCAGATCGGCTTTGGTAACCACCACGATTTCCGGTCGCGTGAGCAGCTGCGGATTATACTTTTCCAACTCGTTTCTGATATTGAAGTAGTTCTGGATTGCATCGCTGACATCCATCGGCGCTGGTTCGACCAGGTGCACCAGGATACCGGAACGCTCGATGTGCTTGAGAAAGTCATGTCCCAGTCCGATGCCTTCTGCCGCACCCTCAATCAAACCCGGAATGTCCGCGACGACGAAACTGGTGTTCCAGTCCACTTCCACCATGCCCAGATTGGGGAACTTGGTGGTAAACGGATAGTCCGCGATTTCCGGTCGCGCGCTCGAAATGCGGCTCAACAGCGTACTCTTGCCGGCGTTTGGTTTGCCAACCAGGCCGACATCCGCGATCACCTTCAATTCCAGGATCAGCTGCCGAGTCTCGCCTTCGCTGCCAGGCGTCCAGGTCCGGGGCGCCTGATTGGTGGATGATTTGAACCGGTTGTTTCCCTTGCCACCCTTGCCGCCACGGGCAGCGACCACCGATTCTCCATCACCCACCAGGTCCTTGATGACGAATTTCTTGGCGGCGTCGATGATGATGGTCCCGGGCGGTACGTAAATCACTTCGTCACTTCCGCGTTTGCCGTGTCGGTTGGAACCACTACCATGCGTACCCCGCTGTGCCCGCCACTGCTTTCGTCGATTCAGGTTTACCAGTGAATTGACTCCCTTTTTGGCCACGATCACGATGTCGCCGCCCGCACCGCCGTCACCACCGTCCGGACCACCTCGCGGTACAAAACGCTCGCGTCGAAAACTGAGGCAGCCATCCCCCCCCTTGCCGGCGATGGCTTCGATACGAACACGATCAACAAACATTCTGGATCAGCCGATGCTCTCTATGAGGTCCAATCAAAAACGGGGTCCAACAAAAAAGGATGCCTAACCGGCATCCTTTATGTTCTCAGGCAAATTCTGGATGGGGGAAGCTCACCTCCGCAAATCAGCTGTTCTCCGACACAATGTTCACTCGACGACCATTGCGATCAAACATGATCTTGCCGTCGACCAAAGCGAACAGTGTGTAGTCCTTACCCTGACCGACGCCACGACCGGGATGGAAGCGATTGCCTACCTGTCGAATGATAATATTGCCTGCGCGGACTGCTTCCCCGCCGAACTTCTTGACTCCACGACGCTGGGCGTTGGAATCGCGACCATTGCGACTGGAGCCCTGTCCCTTCTTATGTGCCATTGATCAAAATCCTGGCTTAAAATGGTTGGATGATTTGAATAGCGGTCCAGATTTTATCGGTAAATCCACAGATGATCAAGGCTCTTGATAAAGCGGATTCCCCCTTCCACCGGTTCCCAGTACTGGGGTTCCATGGCAATCTCGAAACGACGCTGTTGGCCGTTCATGTTGGACTCCATCGCCCATTTCCGACCCGGAACCAGGGACGTGACTGACGTGCCATCATCGACTTGCACGCCGGACCGTTCGAAAGCGGAACGGAGTGGGGCCGGTAATTTGCCCTGGTCCAGCAGCGGTGTGATTTCAGACTCCAAACCGGGCAACTGGATGCCAGCATCGATTTCCGCCACCAGGACATTCTGATCGGCGGCAGGGCTGACCAGGTAACCGCGAATCAGAGGCCCAGGCAGCCGGTAGCGTTTGCAGATCTCGATCTGTCGCATCGGATCGTCCACCAGTGGAATGCCATAGGTAATTCGATCCTCGTCCTGTCGCACCGAGTCTCCGGGCCGCCAGAAATTCAGTTGCAGAACGCGGTATTTGAAGTCCCGCCCGCCGTCATCGTCGATACCGATACGGAAGGCATTGGTCAGGCCGCGAACGGTAACGGAAACGAAATCAATGTCTGGGGCGACATCGTGCCAGAGGGCCACGCCCCACAAACCACCGTCTTCCGCTGACTTCACCACCGGGAATCCGGCGGACATCATTTCCACCTTGTCCAACAGATACCGATTTTTGTCTTCGATTTGACGGATCAGCCGCAGCGCCTGGGGATCAATTTGATCTCGATATCGCACTTCCCGGAAGGAACCATCCGCCTGACGTACCCAGCCGTGGAGGTAGAATTGAGGCAGGAATTTCGAACTGACCTGGAAATCCTCACTGTCTCTCTTCAGAGTATTCTTGACATGCTCGAACCGTTGATCCTCACGGACGGGTTCGTAGCTGATACTCGCCCCGGTGTTTCGAATGCGGTAGACCAGATACCAGACATTCTTCGTCTCGGTTCCGTTAACCGTCGCCAGTTTCAGTTTCGCCTGCCGCAGGCCAAGAAAGGCAAATTCATATTGCCAGACATCGCGAAAAAATACAACGCTCTGCGTCTGTCCGTACAGCGTGTCGGTTACCGGGGCGTAGTTCGGTGCGTAGGGCTTGGCATCCAGATCCTCCAGCGGCAGCGGCAACGAATAACTGTCGCGAGCGTCGATGTTGGGCGCAATGACTTTCAGCACACCAGGTGCCAGGCGCTTTGGCTGGGCGACGGCAGACTGCGACCATCCGAAAATCACCGATATCAAAGCCAGGATGGCAAGAATCAACCGCATTGTTATTCCGTAAACTCTTTTGTCGTATCAGAGAAGTTGAACCTGGAAAACGCCGGGCACGGCCGTAACGGTTCGTCCCGGAAAGAAGTTGCCGGACTTGCGACCCATGGCGTCCCAGTCTGAATTATAGTCCGGTTTGCGTCGCATTGAGGGCTAAAACAGCCTGGAATCGCTGGCAACGGACGTTAAGGTTCTTGCCGAAAGACTGGTCCTCAGTCGAAAATCCCCTGACCAAAACCGGAGCTGGAATCTTTTTCCTGATGTCCAGAATCTGGAGCCTTAGCCGATTCCCGCCGCTCGGCATGTCCACCCGAGACCGTGTCTTGTGCCGAATCAACACGTTGATGGTGGCTGGAAACCTGCCTTGCCGATCCGCTCCGTTTGCTGGACCCGTCGCCGTATTCGTGGTCGTAGTCATCGTCATATCGCGACACGTAGCCCGGTTTCTTGGACAATTCCAGTTCACCGTAGAAATCATCAATGACCCGGCTTTGAATCATCTCGCGACAGGCGGCGTTAACCGGATGGGCAATATCCGCGTACAGCCGGGCACGACCGTCCGCATCGTGTGGTATGACTTCGTTGGGTAGTTTCGCGCCGCAATGATTGCAAAACCTGGCCCGCAAATGGTTCTTGGTCCGACACTTGTGGCAATTGGAAGTCAGTTTGCGACTGGGCATGGCGACAAACGGACCGTTATTGCCCTCAATGATCTTCAGGTCTCGAACGACAAAACAGTCATCGAACGTAACGCTGCAGAAGCCCCGAAGTCGATCCTCTGAGCTTTCCATCAATTTGATTCGCACCTCGGTAATCTGCACGTCAACTCCTGATCTTTTTCATTTCCCTAATCATTTCGAGAACCAGACGATTGACCAGCAAAAATCTCGCACTCCGGCAGTCGATTTGCCAAAATTCTGGCGGCGGCGGACATCGTTTTGCGGTTACGATAAATTCCGAAGTAACACGAACCACTTCCCGTCAATTGATGGCCCACACAATTGGTCTTGTCGAATTCGATACCTATTCGCCGAATTCCGGCGTTCGCATCGGCAGCGGATTTCTGCAGACGGTTGAACAGCGCCCGGCCAATCTGGTCGAACCTTCCCGACTTCAGTCCGGCCAATACAGCATCACTATTCATCGGTTTGTCTGGTACATTGCATCGAGCATAAATCTCGCGCGTGCACAAGCCGAATGGGGGTTTAGCAACAACTACATTTAAGCAGCAGCGATAATTCAGGTTTTGAACATCCGTCCCGGTACCGGTACATCTTGCCAGACCGTTACCAAGGAAAAAGGCGACGTCACTACCGAGTCGGTTGGCGATTTCCAACAGCCTGGTTTTCGACCAGTTCAGATTCCAGAAACGATTGGCGGCCAGCAGGGTCGCTGCCGCATTTCCCGAAGCACCTCCCAAGCCGGCTTGAACGGGAATCCTTTTGCAGAGCTCAACCACAACCCCTCCCGTCTGTCCCGACATCTGCCGAACGATCCGCAACGCCTGCAAGATCAGGTTTCGACCGTCGCTGGGAATTTCGTGGCCCTTGATGCCGCGACGACGACGAACCAGCAGATCCAGGCGATCTTCACAAATCGGGCGAAAAGTCAACAAATCAAATAGTGGAAATGGCATCATGATGGTCTCAAGTTCGTGAAAGCCATCGTCGCGACGCCCCCTGATTTCCAGAAACAGATTCAACTTGGCGGGTGATGCTACGCTGAATCGGTGATGGGAAGCATGAAGAATCATGTCGGAATCCGTGATGAAGCCTCGATACCTTATCATGCTGGTGCCCGCCCGCACACTGAGGGCCTTTCAAAGCCGAAGAAATAAGTCAATCAGCACTGACCCGATCGTAACGCGGTCCTGATTTCCAGCGCAAGCGTCGTTTCTGCTTATCAATCGTAGTGGATTGCATAATCTGAAGTGATACTTCCGATCGCTTCCCCGGTCACGCTCCATCGCCTGACTCCCGCCCGTGTCTCACCTGCCCCCCGTCTGAATCATGCGGCAACAGCCAAGATCTATCCAATCCGCCAGATTGACGTAGACCGATTTCGTTGCCCGGCCCGGCTGCTAATCACGATACCTGTCCGCTACGCAGCGGGAATCCTGCGGATTGGTTGCCACGTTGTTTTCATCTGGACCAGGCAGAACCGACGATAATGTGTTACAAACCGTCCAGCTACGGTGTGGCAATCTCAGTGGTGAATCATTTTGTGTCCGGTCAAGGCGAGAGCTGACTATTCGTATGACAGAACAAGCGGCAGAAACGGATCGTGAACCAGGCATGAAATCCGAAACCAACCTCGTTTCAGCGCTAGCCACACGGTCCCTGTTCGGTGGGGCCTTGATGGGATTGGCTAATCTGGTCCCCGGGATCAGCGGGGGGACGATGCTGCTGGCGGCGGGAATTTATCCGCAGTTTATCGATGCCATTGCGGACTTGACCCGCCTGCGATTTCGATGGAGATCCTTATTGGTACTGGGTGCCGTTGCGGTGTCTGCCGGCATCGCCATCTTGTTGGGGGCTGGTCTGCTGAAAGAACTGGTCGTGGACCGGCGTTGGATCATGTACAGCCTGTTTATTGGCTTAACGCTGGGCGGCATTCCCGCCGTCTGGGCGCTGGCCAAGCCAGTCGGGGCCAGCCTTGTTGGGGCGGCGATGATCGCGTTTACGGCCATGGTTGTATTGGTTCTGCTGCGCGAAAACGGCGTCGTCGGTTCCAGTGGCTCCGGCCTGCTGATTTCCTTTCTGGCCGGTCTGGCCGGTGCCAGTGCCATGATTCTGCCTGGATTATCAGGAGGTTACATCCTGTTGTTGATGGGCCAGTACGTTCCGATCCTGTCGGCGATCGATCAGTTCAAAGAAGCGCTTCGACAGGGCGAGTTGTCTGCGATGCTGGAACCGATGCTGTCTGTACTGCTCCCGGTCGGACTCGGCGTCGTGGGAGGGATCGTGATCGTGGGCAATGCGGTGCAATGGATGCTGAACCATCGCCGACAGGCCACACTCGGCTTTCTGTTGGGGCTGCTATTGGGAAGCATTGCGGGGCTGTGGCCTTTTCAGGAGTCGGTGCAACCGCGGCCTGGCGATTGGCTGAAAGGCCAAATCGTCACTGCGGAAAACATCGCAGACTTTGACGCCGAAGATTGGAATACCCAGTTCTTCCAACCGACGCTGACCCAGGTTGGCGTTGCCGCACTGCTGATACTGGTTGGCGCGGGCATCACACTGGCCGTGGCCAGATTAGGAAGGGATGAATCGGAAGATTCCCGGTTGTCCCACCGGGAAATTCACAATCCGACCTAGAACCAGGTCTTTTTGCTGAAGGCGGCGACGGCATCGTGTTCGTTGTCGTTCACTTTGAAGACCTTGTCCAGCTTCATCAGGTCGAACACTTCACGAATGTTCGGATTGATATTGCAGATACGCAAGTCCACGTCATTCAATTTACATTTCTTGTCAAACAGGATCAATTTCCCGATCATTGCCGAAGACATGAAGCTGACGTTATCGAGATTCAAGATGACCTTCTGTTCCTTGCCGTCTTTGATCAGATTGATCAGATCCTGGCCCAGATTCTGAATTCGAGGCTCATCGATAATCCGAATATCCTGGAAATAGACCAGGAGAATATCGTCCTCGTGTCGGGTCATCAAAGTGGACACACAGTACCCCTTAAAGAATTCAGCAACTATTACAAAATTGTAGATCACATCGTTGCAATGTGAAAGAACTTGTTCACCCGGAATCAATGGTCGATGCTCCCACCACGTCCCCGACAGCTGTTGTTATTCGAATGGTTGTGTGGTGGCGGTTTGCGATACGAAGGTGTCGATCCGGAAGACGCAGTCGAGTTGATCCAGCAGGGTGGGCAGATGCTGTCGGCGGTTCACGATGATTTTCGGGCTGCCGGTTGGAATGTGTTGGTAACTGTCGATGCGCGAATTTCACAGATTCCATGGTCCAAGGAACCGGAAATGGTGATTCCGATTTCGACCGCTTCCGCCCTTGCGTCTCGGTTGAGTCAATCGGCCGCCAACGCCGATCTGGCGTTGGTCATCGCCCCGGAGACGGGAGGCCGTCTGCTGCGGTGCCTGCACTGGCTGCCACCCGGTCGGCGTCGCACGGCGCTGAATCCGGATTTGCGATTTACCGAACTCGCATCCGACAAAAACGCGTTGCAGGAATTTCTCTCTGATAAGGGTGTTTCCGTTCCCTCCGGCGGACCAGTGCATCGGTTCCTGAATTCGGATCCCGGACCGGAGCCGTTACGCGCTGGTACTAAAACGGCCGGACGGATGCGGCAGCGACGATTTGCGTCGGATCAACTGGCCGGCAGATCGGAGGTGGTTGAAGTCAGAGCGTTACCGAAACTGGCGCGTCGAGCAGTTGGTTCCGGGTATCCCGGCCAGTGTTACGGTGTTGATGGGGCCGGAACGCGAACTGCTGCTTCCGCCGCTGCGACAGGTATTCGATCGTTTACCCATCGGCCGATTCGTGAACTGTGTCGCCGATCTTCCCGACGACATTGCCGCCCGAGCCGCCTTGCTGGCTCGGCAGACCGTAGCGGCCCTGCCGCGGACGACTGGCTATTTTGGCATCGACATGGTTATTGGAGACATCGACGTGGTGGTGGAAGTCAATCCCCGCATCACGATGTCCTGGTGTTGCCTGCGCAATCATCTGCCCTTCAACGTGGCAGAGAGGCTAGTGGAAATGGTTGGTCCTTGACCCGAACGGGCAGCCGGGGGGACGCTTTGGCCGACGATCTCTATGAACCGGCCATTCGACCGCTCTTCTCTTCCGCCATCGTCTTGAGGGCCTTAAGGTCCAGTTTCCCGCTGCCCAGCAAGGGCAACTGGTCGACCGGAATAAAGCTGTCTTCCGTGGGGATGAAGATATTGGGCAATCCCGATGCCAACAGGCCCTTTCTCAATTCTTCTGGCGTCATCCCGATCTGTGTGTAGAGAACGATCAATCGTTCTCCTTTTTTTGGATCCGCCACGGACGTCACGGCGATGGTCGGATGATGATTGTCGAGGTCTTCTTCGGTTTCGTGGCACATTCTGGTAAGCAATTCTTCGATCTTGATGTGCGGCACCATCTCACCGCCGATTTTCGAAAACCGACTCATCCGGCCGGTAATCTTGATGAACCCATCCGGATCGATTTCCGCTACGTCTCCGGTGTTGTACCAGCCATCCTGAATGGCCTGCCGGGTCAGGTCTTCCCGTTGGTGGTAACCCAGCATGACATTGGGGCCGGTAATCCAGAGCATGCCCGACTGGTTGGGCCCGAGTTCTTCTCCTGAATCGAGATCCGTTACTTTGCAGGCGATATTCCCCATCGTGCGGCCCACCGTCCCTTCCTTGTTGTCAATTTGAAAGGTCCCATGCTGTCGTGACGGTGGAATGTTGACCGCGGTAATCGGCGAAAGCTCGGTACAACCGTAGCCTTCTACCGGCCGCACGCCAAACTTCTCTTCGAATGCATCACACAACTCGGGCGGCAGTCGCTCCGCTCCAGCGACCACGATATCCAGGGAAGCAAATTCTTCCGGGGTGCAACGTTTCAGGTAAGATCTCAGGAACGTGGGCGTCGCGACCAGTACCGTCGCCTGGTATTTCCGCGCGAGTTTTCCCACCTGATGGGGATCCAGCGGGCTGAAATGGTAGGCTGCGCGAATGTCCAGGGCCGTGGCCGCCCACAAGGTGACGGTGTAGCCAAACGAATGAAAAAACGGCAGGATTCCAACCACCGTATCCGTGGGGCAGAAGCCAGCCGCCTGATCAATGGCCTGCATATTGCTGACGATATTCATTTGCGACAGCATCACGCCCTTGGGGACCCCGGTCGAGCCGGACGTGAAAATGATCGTCATCAGATCGTCCGGTTTGATCCGCCGCAGGCCCAACCAGCGCGTCAGCAGGTTGCGCGGCAACAGATAGGTTTGCAGCGCAGAGATCGCCTTGTCCCAAACCGATACCTTGTCCCGTGCGTCTTCCAGATAGACGACCTCGGCATCGAGCTGAAAATCGAATTTTTCCATCACGCGGCGGCTGGTCAGAACTTTCCGAATGCCGGCATCGTGAATGCAGAAGTTGATCAACTCAGGCGACAGGGAGTAATTCAGATTGATCGCCACCCGGCGGTCGAGCCCCAGTGCCAAATTAACGATGGCACCACCGTTGGACGGAGGGATCAGGACACCCACGTTTTGCTCATCGGCATCCAGCAAATGGCGTTTCAACAAGCGTCTCAACACAAGAGACTTGGTCAACAGAGAACCGCCGGTTTCCGTGCCGCCGGAAGAATCGCCAATCTTGAAACTGAATTTTCTTTTCTTGCAATTTCGGACCAGCTTCTCCGGTGCCGATACAAAACGTCCGGCTCGATAATGAACCGATTCGCTGCTGAGCCGCTGCACCGCCTGCCAGATTTCAAACGTCGATTTCGGTTTTTCGAGCGGTTTTCCCAGGTGCATCGACAGCGGACGGCGAATGGAAGTCGGTAGACGATTAAGCGATTTACCGCACTTGTAGCTGAAAATGCTGCTCCACATTTCGTCGATAAAGCAGGGAATCACCGGGGCCTGCGATTTCTCAACGATTTTCATTACGCCCGGACGAAACGTTCGGATTTGCCCTGTCTGCGTGATGCCGCCTTCCGCGAAAATGGCCACCAGTTCCCCGTTCTCCAGGGCGCGGCAGGCCTCGTCCAGCCCACGTCGAATGGACTGTGGCCCCGACCCCATCAGAATGACGCCGCAGAAATCCGCCCATTTCCTGAGAAAAAAGTTTTCGAAGTTGCCGCTCCAGGCAATTGGTCGAATCTTACGCGGGTTAAGAGACATGATGGTGGCGCCATCCAACCAACTACCGTGGTTGTAGACCAGGATCGCACCCCGATTTTCGGGAATATTTTCCAGCCCTCGGACTCGAACCCGATAAAGCAATTGAAAAATGCACCAAAAAGCAATTCTTGCCATTTTTTGTGGCAAGCGATACGAAGCGTGAGCAACAGCCGTTAGTGTCATAATTGCGACGATAGGAAAAATCTGCGGAGATGAAAACCTCGGTTGTTTCGCCGATCGACCGACCATCAGTCGGATCTGCCGATCTCATCCAGTAAAAGCCCAGCATACCGATCCGCAACGGCGAACGCCACGAGGCGAGACCCCGCCCTTGGGGCGTCTATCGCGAGTCTTGTTCTATACTGCCCAGGATCGTCCCCGGCCCATTCTGGAATCCCGGCATTGAGAAACCGTTTGTGATTTGCCGTGATCGGGAGAACCCGGAGTTCGGTGGGTCACTGCCCGATTATGCGGTCGTTGCGAATTTTCGGATCGGCGGGCAGCTGGCAAGCCTGGGTGGACCTGACGGTATTTCGGGATGTCCTGCCCGGAAGGTCAGCTGGTTGGCGTCGCAAGGTTTGAAGTCCCGGAATCCGCAGCCGTAGGCTCTAGAGGCAGCGATGCTGATCGTCAAAATCGTCATGGGAATATCTTCTCATGAATCTGTCAAAATTGGTGACCGTGATTCGCGGATAAAGATAGCTTCCCGCCATCTTCGATAAACATAGTGATACCCGCGAATGTGGTTTCGAGAAAAGGAGTTCTTGGCACAGACGCTTTCGACACGTGCATACCAACAAATCGACGGTGCAGAATGAGCCAGACATCCTTGATGACAACAGGTCTACTACTGATCCTTACCGGAGTACAACTGAATCTGGTTGAATCATTTGTGTTGACGCCCAGAGCGACCGAATTCTGGAATGAACGACTGAATGGTGGAGATCTTGAAATCGTATCGGCAGACTATAAGGATCAGGGAAATGGCTACTTCTCAAGTTCCGCGACGCGATCGGTTTCGCGGTCAAATCCGGGCAGCCAGAGCGGTTTCCCGTATATCGCTCCCAGCTATCAGCGATTCCGTGGCGGAGCCCAATCGGTTAGTTCCAACTTTGACGGCAGGCACAAGATGATCACGGTGCCGACCTGGTTCTGTTGGCCGCCGATATTCCTTGGAGCCGCCGTGTTCCTGTTTGGAGCCGCTGGCCGGCTCTGACACGCGATTGAGACCATCTTGCTCGATTGCGCACGGCGAATGGCCACTGGTCGGTCATTCGCCGGCGCATCGGCAAGGTTCTGGGCGGGCGGATTTCCCGCCAGATAAACATGGCGGCTACCGCTTTCATGGCCTGCCACAGTTGGTCCGGGCCGACTTGCCCGTCGTCAGGTCCCTTCGTTCGATATCGACTTTAACAATTCCGGTCCCCTGCCTATGATGGTGGGCCTGCTTCGAATGGCGTCCGTGCCGCAGCTGAGCGCAACGGATGGCACACGTTGCGAGCGAGCCCTCGATCAGTAAACGGGAATCAAATGTCTCAATTTGAATGCATCGAACTGGATAACGTGGATGATGTTTCGGTGGTGAAATTCATGGATGACAAAGTCGTCGATCCGGATCGGATTGAAAGACTGGGATCCGAATTGCTTTCCCTGGCTGGCGACGAACAACGTCAGAAATTGCTGATCAATTTTGAAAACGTCCGATTTTTTTCCAGCGCCGCCATCAACAAGCTGATCGTGCTGGAAAAACGCGTCAGGTCGCATGGCGGCGAGTTGCGATTGAGTAACCTGCGGCCGGAAGTCAAGGATCTGTTCAGCTTCACCAATCTGGATGGTTTGTTCAACATCATGGACGAACAAACCGACGCCATTGATTCGTTTGAGTCATCCTGATGAACGCATCGCTCGACCGTTCCTTGATCAAACCAGATCAATGATGGATCAACCGCCCGCCAACTGGCGGATTGACGAGACCATACCCAGCCGGGTTGAAGATGCCCTGGCCATGGTGCGGAGGATCATTGAATTCTTGAAGCGGCAAGCCTGGCCTCAACAAGATGTCTTTGCGGTTCACATGGCGTTCGAAGAAACGTTGATGAACGCGATCAAGCATGGCAACGCCAACGACCAGTCCAAACGGGTGCATGTGCTGGTGGCCGTCTGGGACAATCGGATATACGCCCGAATCACGGATGAAGGGAGCGGTTTCGATCCGGAGGCCGTCGCCGACCCCTGCCTGCAGCCCAATCTCGACAAGACAACGGGCCGCGGACTGATTCTGATCAGCAATTTCGTCGACGAGTTGGAATATATTGAGCCGGGCAACTGTGTCGAATTTCAGAAATACCGATCCACGGGGGAAGGCTCAGCGGATAGCCGTCGCGGATCAACAGCGGGAAACGGCATGGCCGCTGTCGCGGCGAATCAAACGCCGGATTTCCAGTACGCTGATCGTGGCCAGCACCCGCGTGATCGGCAATCCGGTCCGTGCCACGATGGCATCGATCTCCGTCGGCTGCACTTCGATCGCCTGCAGGACGGTGGATTCCTGTTCGTTCAGGTTCAATTCGGCGGGATGATGAATCGTCCTGCCGGATTGACGTGTCAATGGTTTGATCAGCGGTCCCAGTTCCTCGATCACATCGTCGATCAATTCCACCAGCTTCGCTCCATCACGAATCAGGCGATGACAACCGCGAGACATTCGGCTGTCAATCGGGCCGGGGACCGCGAAAACTTCTCGCCCCTGTTCCATGGCCAATCGGGCCGAAATCAGGGCACCGCTGCGGTGAGCCGCCTCCACGACGACGGTCCCCAGGGTCAACCCCGTGATGATCCGGTTTCGTTGGGGAAAGGCCCCGCTTTTGGGCGACCGTCGAGGAGTGAATTCGGAAATCACAGCGCCCTGCTCGCGAATCTGCAATGCCAGTTCCGCATGCTCCGCGGGATAAAGATTCAGCAGACCGCTGCCCAGTACGGCCAACGTACGTCCCCCGCCGGCCAGGGCACCGCGATGGGCAGCCGCGTCGATACCACGGGCCAGGCCGGAAACAATGGTGTAGCCGGCCATGGCCAGCCCATGCGCCAGCCGGTGCGCCACGCGGGTGCCATAACGGGTGGCGTGTCTCGAACCCACAATCGCAATCGCCAGTGCGTCTTCGTCGCAAATTTCACCATGAACGAACAGTAGAGGTGGCGGACTGTGAATCTCTTTCAGCGCCACCGGGTAGCGATCATCTTCCCGGTCGATGATCTGGATCTGGTGTCGGCGACAGATGGCAAGCTGCTCGTCGACATCCAACGTCGCGGCGGCTGTCGCAATATCCTGAGCCAACTTGTTGCCGATCCCATCGACAGCCTGCAGCTGGGACGGAGCGCTGGCCAGCACCGCACCCGGATCGCCAAAATGCTGGAGCAGGTTTGAAAGAATTCGGGGGCCGATGCCCGGCACCAGGGCCAGCGTCAGGAAGGCTCGTTGGCGATCCAGGCGGTCGTCCGACGCGGCTCTCAATGGGGGTTCTTGCGATACCATGGTTTCAGTCAGCGGTAAAAGCACGTTCCAAAACGTCGTCGCCCGGCGAATCAAACAATTCAACATGACCGATCCGCGTGGGCAAAACAAGCCGCAGCCGGCCATGGCTGACTTTCTTGTCTCGATGCATGGCGGCGATCAATTCGTCTTCTCTGCCGGCGGGCACCGTTAACGGTAGATGTAACGACTGCAACAACTGCGTCTGTTGTTGCACAAACGAATCGTCGACCAGGTTCAGGAATCGGGCCGTCCGGGCAGCGCAATGCATGCCGATCGCCACCGCCTCACCATGGCGATAGGTGCCGTAGTCGAACACGGTTTCAATCGCGTGTCCAAACGTGTGTCCGTAATTCAGGATGGCTCGCTTGCCGTGCGTTTCCGTTTCGTCCTGGGAAACGATTTTGGATTTCATCCGACAGCAATCGGCGATCACGCGCGTGAGCAGCTTGCGATCCCGGGCATTGAGGCCGTCCGTGTTCTGTTGCAACAGACTGAAAAATTCGGCGTCGGCAATCACGCCGTATTTCACGACCTCGGCCAGGCCGCTGACGTAATCGGCCGTGGGCAAGGTCGACAGCACATCCGGGTCAATCACGACCAGTCCTGGCTGCCAGAAGGCACCGACCATATTCTTGGAATGGGACAGGTTGATTCCTGTCTTGCCTCCCACGCTGCTGTCGACCTGTGCCAGCAGGCTGGTGGGAATCTGGACCAGTGGTATCCCGCGAGCGTAGGTCGCGGCAGCGAAACCAGCCAGATCACCGACGACGCCTCCACCTAATGCCAGGACGGTCGAGTGGCGGTCGGCATTCAATTCCAGCAGTCGATTCCACAGCTTGCCCAGTTGGTCCAACGACTTCGATGTTTCACCGGCGGGGACCACGATCGCATCCAGTCGCCCGACCGATTGCCGCCATTGTTGCTGTACGGTGTCCAGATACAGTGCAGCCACGTGATCATCGGTGACGATGACGACATGTTGGCTGCCAGGGTCTGCGAATGGTTCCAATTGTCGCAGCAGCCCGGAACCGACACGAATGAGGTAGCTTCGATCACCAAGCTGAACCGTGATTTGTTCTTCTCTTGACAAATGAAATCCTTATATTTTCCATGGGCCAGAACATTCTGATGCCTGCCGTGCGTTAATTCAATCAGCCCATGCACTTCCATGAAATACGCCATCTGCAACGAGGTATACGGCGACCTTTCCCTGGCCGAAGCCTGCCAACGGGCCTGCATGGCGGGTTATACCGGCATCGAAATTGCCCCCTTTACGTTGGGGCAGAGCATCTTCGAAATCGGACCGGACCGACGACGGCAGTTGCGTGATGCGGTCCACCGGTCGGGACTTGAAATGGTTGGATTGCACTGGTTGTTGGCCGGTACTCAGGGCCTGCATCTGACCTCCTCCGATGCCGATGTTCAGCAGCGGACGTTGGAGTATCTGGCGGAATTGGCTCGACTGTGTCGGGATCTGGAAGGCAATATCCTGGTGCTGGGATCACCCCAGCATCGTTCGCTGACAGCAGGGATGACCTGGGAACAGGGCAAGGCAATCGCCGTTTCCCTGCTGAAGCGGCTGATTCCGCTCCTGGAGGACTGCCAGGTGACCTTGGCTATCGAACCGCTGGGACCCGAGGAAACGGATTTTATCAACACCGCGGAAGAGGCGATCGAGCTGATCGACGAACTGGATTGCCAGCTTGTTCGGTTGCAACTGGATGTCAAGGCGATGTCAACAGAACGACTTTCGATTGCGGAAATCGTGCGCGACAGTGCCGATTGGCTGGTTCATTTCCATGCCAACGATCCCAATCGTCGGGGACCGGGTATGGGCCAGGTGGATTTCGAGCCCATCCTGAAGACCTTGCAGCAGGTCGATTATCCGGGTTGGATTTCGGTCGAGGTCTTTGACTACTCGCCAGGCGTGGAAAGACTTGTCAACGGCAGCATCGATTATCTCCAGCGGATCGAACGTCAACTGGCGATGCGAGCCTGATCCTGTTCAACCGGTCAATCCAGAATCTGGGTCAGGTTTTGATTGTCAGCGACCTGCGATTCCTTGATGATCACGGGAATCCGATCGCGGATCACACAAACGGAATGATCTTGCCGGGAATCTTCGATTCCGGACTCGTTGATGATGGTTACGTTTTTTCCAATCCGGCAATCCTTATCGATAATGGCTCCGTCAATCACGCAGTTATCGCCAATGCCAAGTGGGATCATTCCCGGATCCGTTGGTTGTTGGCTGGTTTCATAGTAATCGGCACCCATCACGATGGAATTCCGAATGGTGACGTTCTTGCCGACAATCGTCCGGAGGCCAATGATGCTGTTTTCGATCCGGCAGCCTTCCCCGATCACGCAGCCGTTGGACACCAGGCTGCCGCGAACGTCGGCACCAAATATCCTGCTGGGCGGAAGATATCGGGCACGCGTATAAATCGGTGCATCCGGTGTGTTCAGATGAAAACTCGGTTTTTCGCTGGCCAGGCTCAGATTGGCCTCATAAAACGAGCGTATGGTTCCAATGTCCTCCCAATACCCGTCGAACAGATGAGTCTGAACGCGATGTTCGTTGATCGCCGCCGGAAAAACCTCTTTGCCAAAGTCGGCATGATTGTGATTGGACAGCAAGTCCACCAGTAGCGATCGGTTGAAGACATAGATGCCCATGCTGGCAAGGCAATCCCGACCGTTGCTCTTGATGCCCCGGGCATCGATCCAGGCCGGATCGGTTCGGACTGCGTTGACTTCCGATTCGGTCTGGGGTTTTTCGACGAATCCAGTCACCCGACCGTCATTATCCAGTTGCATGATCCCCAGACTCTCGGCGTCCCGGCGGCTCACCGGCATGCAGGCAATTGTGGCCGCGGCCCCGCTTTGCAGATGCGTTTCCAGCAGCTGCCGATAATCCATCCGATACAGTTGATCGCCCGACAGGATCAGCACGTAGTCAACGTTGGGCAGAGCAATATGGGACAGATTCTTGCGGACGGCGTCGGCCGTTCCCTGGTACCAGTCGGTCCCTTCACTCATCGTCTCCTTGGCCGCCAGCACTTCGACAAATCCGCCACTGAAATAGTCGAAGTTGTATGTCCGCCTGATATGCGCATGCAGACTGGTGGACATGAACTGGGTGAGCACGAAAATGCGATTCAGGTCGCTGTTGATACAGTTGGAAATGGGGATATTGATCAGCCGATACATGCCACCCAAGGGTACCGCCGGTTTGGAGCGAATGCTGGTTAAGGGATAGAGTCGCGTACCCCGACCTCCGCCCAATACGAGGGCGACGGTGTGCCGCATTGCGTCTGCATGAAATCCTGACATTCAATTGCGTTCGGCCAGATTCGATCCTGCCATTCCGATACATCGCACCGGACCAGAGGGCAGTATAGAGTGCCCGGGCGAATGGAATCAATGGTGCCACTTGTTACCGGTTATTGAACAACAAGATCTTCTTCCACCATCGTCGGGCAATTCAGCGGTTGGGCTTTCGCGGAATATCGATCGCAAAATTCTTTCGATGATAAAAGCAAATGTCTTCTGCGTCGCAGGCGTGGAACAAAAGGTACCCGGAAATCCGAAAGGCATCACCGTCGCCCGCCGTCTGGAAATTGAAATCGATTGACTGGCTGTCCTTTGAGTTGGGTGATGGATCGACCAAGTGTTCGATCAGACGTTCCTGTGGCTTGCCCTGGGAACTCTCATCAATCCAGATCCGAATCGGGCCGGCTTCCCCGTTCCACTTGACGGACCTGGGGGTCAGCCGCAGATGGACCTGGACGTTTTCGCCCTGTTGCGCGAACGACGGAACGGTAGCAACGGCGAGCAGAATCAGATTGTCTTCGTCAAGCGTAATCTGCCCCTTCGGGTCCGGGTTTTCAACGGAAGCGGGTGTGTCAGCCGAGGTCGGGGCTCCGTCGGCTCGTTCGGAATGGGTCAGACCAACCTTCAGCGAAACCGGAGTTTCACCACGTTGATTGATTTGGGCGACGGCGTCGTCGACCCAGTTATAGAACGGATACGGTTTGGCACTGAGCGGCCCGTACTGTTCAATTCGCCGCCGCCAGATGTACTGATTCGGATTCGTCGCCAGGGCGTTCGACCAGCATTTCGACGCATTCTGGAAATCACCACTTTGGGCCTCCGCCGAGTCAAAGCGCGTTCGGTACGCGACGCCCAGACTGAACAGGGCCCGGCCGTTATCGGGATCCAGGTGCACCGCTTGCTTGAAGGTAGCAATGGCCTCACCAATCCTGGACGCGTCCGCGGTGTGCAACAACCGGTTGCCTGCCGCAAGCAGCTTTTCCACCTGCAGTCCGGCCGCGTCTTCCGGTTCCTTCACTGAGGCCATCGTTGCTTCATCTGGACGTTCATGGTCCATTTCGACGAAGGCCTTGAGCGAGCGAAGGTTGGGGCGAATGCCGCGAACGATACCGTATTCATCGATCAACACAGGAACGGGGACGCTGGACAAGTTGAGGCTGTCCGTCGCATCCTGCAGCATGGGGAATTCGAACTGTTTCCATTGGCGATACAATTGAGCTCGTTCGGCGTGCTGTTCCTGCACAACGCCCAGTATCATCAGCTTGCCGGATGCAATCCACGGTTTTGCGTTTTCGTGCCACACGGGCAATTGCTTGCGGCAACCCGCTCACCACGAGGCAAAATGAAACAGCAGGATCTTCTTGCCGCGAAAATCCGAAAGAGCTACTGAGGAACCGTCTTCGATCGACGGCAGGGAAAAATCAGGGTGGGGCTGCCCCACCATGGGACGGTAGGCCGGTTGATCCTGGGCCAGAGCCAGGGAGACGGTTCCCGTTGCCAGCCAGGCAGTCAACAACAGAAGCACCGTTACTTGACGGTGCGGTATCGTTTCTGTTTTCATCACGCTGTCTATACCAGGATGATCCCGCCAGGATGATTTCCGCCAAGCTGATTCAAGGTATCGTCGACCCCGGATTTCAGCGGCGTTATATTGAACGACGTTGCTTGCAACGGCAGCTATTATCGGTCGCAGGGGTCAAACTGCAATCGACCCACCGGATTTTTCATGCCTGAAGTTCCGCGTATCCAGCAGACGCTCCTTCATTGGAAAAAAGAATTTATCTTCGTTTAATCGACGGTATCTTGATTGTCGAAACTGCGGTCGGTGCGAAGAAGGAGTTTCAGATTGATGCGGTCATGACAGCAGTTCCTCTCAATATCGCATGTGGTTGGCCGGATTGTTCATGTTGAGCGTTATCTGCGTGCTCCGTCCATTTGTCGGAAGGCCTGAGTTTCTGCTTTGGTTTTGACGTCAGGTTGGACCGCACAACCGCTGTCTCGATCCGATCGTCGCCATTAAAATCATGCAGTCCATGTGGGAGGATGGCATTGATTCTGGTTATCGACAACTACGACTCGTTCACTTACAACCTGGTGCACGCGTTGGGCGCTGTGGACTCTTCGCTGGATATCCGGGTGTTTCGCAATGACGAAATCATGCTGGATCAGGTTCAGGAACTGTCTCCCTCTCATTTGATTGTTTCGCCGGGACCTTGCACACCGACTGAAGCGGGAGTCAGCGTGCAGCTTGTCCAGGAAATGCATGGGCGAATTCCCATCCTGGGTGTTTGCCTGGGTCACCAATTGATCGGACAGGCGATGGGAGCTGAAATTGTACGGGCAAAGAAGCTCATGCACGGAAAGACAGACCTGATCTACCACGACCAGTCTGACTTGTTTGCGGGGCTGCCCGATCCGCTGACCGCGACCCGCTACCACAGCCTGGTTATCCAACGCGAAACGATCCCGTCCGACTTTTGCGTCAATGCCTGGACCGATTCCGAAGACAGCGATGGGGAGGTGATGGGGATCAGCCATCGATCGTACCCGACGTTTGGCGTTCAGTTTCATCCCGAGAGTTTTCTGACCAATCACGGTCCCCTCCTGCTGAAAAACTTCATCCGTGTGAGATAACGCATGATCGCTTTTGTTGACGCGCTGGATCTGATTGCGCAACACGCCGTGGCCCTGGAAACCGAGACGGTTTCGCTTGCGGATTGCGTTGGTCGCGTGTTGGCGCAGGATGTGTCTGCCGATGTCGATAGTCCACCCCACGACAAGAGTGTGATGGACGGCTTTGCCGTTCGCTCCAGCGATATTGCCGAAGGCGCCCTGTTGCGGGTCATTGCCACGGTGGTTGCTGGCGATCCTCCCGGCATCAAATTATCAACGGGGACGGCGGCTCGGATCATGACGGGTGCACCGTTGCCACTGCATGCGGATGCCGTGGTCATGGTCGAACAGGCCAAGATCAGTGAAGTCGACGGCGAAGAGCGGGTTCGATTTGATCTGAATTCGATTGACGTTGGTAAACACACGATGCCGCGGGCCAGCTCATTTGCCAAGGGAGAGCGTATTTTTGGGCGACAACATCGCATTCGGCCCCTTGATGTCGGGTTGTTGGCGGAGGTCGGGTGTCAGGCGGTGGTAGTTTACAGGCAGGCGACGGTGTCGCTATTGCCAACGGGCAATGAACTGGTGGATCCCGGGCAGCGACCTGATCCTGGGCAGATCCGAAACAGTAATGGGCCCATGTTGCTGGCGTTGTTGAAGGACGCGGGCTGTGAGGTTCGCGACCTGGGCATAGGCCGAGATGATCCGGAGGACCTGGCCGCCAGGATCGAACGGGGGCTCGATACGGATTGCCTGATTCTGACTGGCGGCGTGTCCGCCGGGATACTCGATCTGGTGCCTCCATTGCTGCAGGCAGCAGGAGTCCGGCCGGTTTTCCATAAGGTGAAGATCAAACCAGGCAAGCCGATCTGGTTTGGCGTTCGAGATCGCGACGGCGGTGGTCGAACGTTGGTCTTCGGACTGCCGGGCAACCCCGTCAGCAGCCTGGTCGGGTTTCAGTTGTTTGTCCAGGCTGCCTTGGCGCGAATGCATGGAGCGACCGACGGCTGCCCACATTTGTTGAGGGCGGAATTGGCGATCTCGCATGAAATTCGTGGCGATCGGCCGACCTGGTGGCCCGGTTTCCAGGAAAGTTCCGAATCGATCTGTCGGCGGGTGCGGCCATTGGGCTGGCAGGGGTCATCGGATTTGCGAGCGCTGGGAAAAGCGGATTCGCTGATTTATTTTCCCGCCGATCGGGCTGTTTATCAGTCGGGCGAAGCGATCTCGTTTTTGCCGATTGGCTGATTTTTCCCAGAAAAACGGGCACTTCGCTGGCAGACATGGTTGGCCTGGCCCGTTTTTTCCTGTTCCCCGCGGATCTGCAGGAAATTCCTGACAATTTTTCCAAAGATCCGTCCGCCGGTCACGAAATACTTCCCGTACTAACTGCCATTCCATGCTGATAACGCAGAACCACTAAATCACTTTTTCCGTTGGAGGAGCAAATGTGTAAGAAATTGACTTTTGGGGTGTTAGGCCTGATTGTCCTGGGCGGAGTCCTGTTTGGGAGCAATATGGTTCCCTATGTCACAACCGCCGTTGGTAAAGCCCGCCGGGCGGCTCAGCGACAGGTGCCGATCAGTTTCCAGATCGACGCTGCCGAAGAGCAACTGGAGAAAATTCGTCCAGAAGTTCATGAAATGGTCTGGCAGATCGCCAAGGAAAAGGCCCAGATCAAACGATTGGAAACCGAGTTGGTGGGCAACCAGCAAAATCTGAAGAAGAGCCATACCGAAATGATGACGCTGCGAGACCACCTGGGATCTGGCGAACAGTTCTACACGGCCGCCAACGCCAAAACGTACACCAATTCTCGAGTCAAGGAAGATCTGGCTCACCGATTCGCGTTGTACAAGACGGCGCAACAGACCGTGGAAAGCCAGCAAGGTGTGCTGGAGTCCCGCAAGTCCGCCGTCGAAGCGGCTTTGGCGAAACTGGAAGAAGCTCAGGCTCTTCAGCGTGAATTGCAGGTCAAGATTGAGAATCTCCGAGCACGAAACCGTGTCAACGAAGTTCACAAGACCGCTTCCAATATCGAGATGGATAATAGCGAGTTGGCGAAGACCGCCCGTATGGTCCAGGAGATTGACGCTCGGATCGAAGCCGATTCGGAAATGCTGCAACTGGCACCGAAGTACTTCGGCCAGATTCCGGTAAGCGAGGATTCTGTGCTCAGCCAGCAGGATATTCTGCAGGAAATGGATGAGTATTTCGCCCGGAACGCGGAAGCGGAAGTTGTCAAGAATTGACGTAAAAACTGCGGCCAATCGAATCAGGGCTTAGCTCGCGATCGCGGGCGGCCCTTTTTTTGCCATCGTCATGCTGCCAGGTCACGATCAGCCCCAGGAAGACGACCGCCCGCGGGGGAATTCTTCAACCATTTTTGAAAACTGGACAAATGCAAAACCCGGCGACTACGCTATTATCAAGAGTAGAACAGCAGAACCGGAACAACGCTTTGACCACCCCCGGTTGGCAGGCAGGTAGAGTCATGAACCCTGATCCGCAGAGTGTCCCGCTTGACCCCTTTGCCGACAGGTTTCGATATGGCAACGGTTCCCGACCATTGGAAGGTTTTACGATTCGCCGTGGAATTGGCGCTGGCGGGTTTGGTGAAGTTTATTTTGCGGTGAGCGATGCGGGCAAGGAAGTCGCACTCAAGCGCATTCTCAGGAACCTGGACGTCGAATTACGTGGTGTTCAGAATTGTTTGAACCTGAAGCATGTGAACCTGATTTCTCTGTGGGACATTCGCACGACACCCGGCGGTGAAAGCTGGGTCGTGATGGAGTATGTGCCGGGGCCGAGTCTGCGTGATATCATCGAGGTCAGTGATCATGGGATGCCCGATCACCAGATCGAACGATGGTTCGAGTCCATTGCTGCGGCGGTGGGCTATCTGCACCAGCAGGGGATTGTTCACCGGGATCTGAAGCCCGCCAATATTTTCCTGGACGAAGATGAAGACATCATCAAGATTGGCGATTACGGACTGTCAAAGTACATATCCGGTAGCCAAGGTGGTGGCCAAACGGAAACCGTGGGCACGTTCCACTACATGGCTCCGGAAATCGGCAATGGCAGCTACGGCAAAGGCGTTGATATCTATGCGATGGGTATCGTACTGTACGAAATGCTGACGGGTGACGTTCCGTTTCGTGGTGAATCCAGTCAGGAAATCATCATGAAGCATCTAACCGCCGATCCCGATCTCGATCGCGTGCCGGCGGATTTCCGTGAGGTGATTCGGCGATCGCTGTTGAAAGATCCGACGCTGCGATTTGGTACCATCAGCGAGTTGAGGCAGCATCTGCCGTGGGTGACTGCCAACGCCAATGGTTCGGACCGTACCAACGGCCAGCGGGTCAGCTTCAGCCCCGACAAGACGGCCGCACACCGCTTGCCGAACGTTCTGGAGACGACCTTGTTGGAAGAAGGAATCCGGTTCGGCCCTTTGGTCGACAGTTCTGCCGGCGTTGAACCGTCGAAGCCGATCCACTTCATCGGTGATCCTCAGGCGGCGTTTCGGGAGACCGTGGTCCGTCCGGGAAACGAAGAACCCATTGCCCAGGCGGTACGTGGTGGCTGGGGCCGGGTGATTGATTGGTGGAATGACAACTCCGTGTCCACGCCCATGAAAGTGTTTGTCTTGTTGGTGGCCGGTTTGGTCATAACGGCCAATTCAGAGTGGCTGCTGCCGGTCGCACTCGGGCTCGGGTTTGTCTACCTGATTTATTTTGCGATTAGAAATCTGTTGCTCAGCCTGGCCCCTCGGCGGAAGGCTGCGGGAGTGGTTCACGTTAGTCGCAGGCAGCAGCGGGAAGTCATACGGGCGGGCATGCGCCGCCAGCTGGCGAATCAGGATTTCCTGACCCAGGCTTCGACATTGACCGGCTCGATGCTGTTGTCGGCGATAATCTGCATCGCGTTGAACGTATTGGGGCTGGCGGTCTCTGGCTCGTTGTTTGAAAGTCCGGTCGAATCGTGGGCGCTGTTCGCCGTTTCCGCCATCGTGAGCGTCGCGGGCAGCTGGTTGATGTTGGTCGTGGGCAAGTTCTACGAACCCTCGGATGGCGAGCCGCTTCCCCGACGATTCGCGATGCTGGTTGCTGGCCTGGTGATTGGCGCACTGGCGTATGCCGCGGGCAGTTATCTGCATGTCGACTTCGATTTACTGTCTGATGACAAGTTCAATCCTCTGCATGCATCGCGACTCGTTTTCGAGAGTGGTTCGACCTGGATGACCAGCCTGTTGTTTTTTGCTTCTGTCTTTGGGTTGTTGCGGTGGTGGCGACAGGTTGATCCGACACGCCGAACGCGTTTAAGTGTCTGGAGAGTGGGGCTGTGCCTGATCTGGGCAGCGGTACTGGGTCACATGTTGAATTTCGCTCCGTTCTGGTCTTGTCTGGTGGTGGTCGTGATTTCCATCGCAATCCAGCTGGCGGCCCCCTGGATACCATCCTCTGAACGGCAAGCCTATTTGTATCCCAAGGCGGTTTAAGGATGAACGCGATCCCGTTGGTTAGATTTGGGTTGTTGTGGTTGGGCGTGTGTTTGCTCGCCAATAGCAATTTGCGAGCCGATCGCGATGATCCACCCCGCTCAACTCCGGCCACTGAAATCAGGGCCGAAGCGGATGACGATCTGGTTTCTGGCAAAGGCGTGCCCGATTGGTTCGTTGAAAACGGCGCTGGTGCGGACGGCATGCTGTATGTCCGGACCAGCACGCATTGCATGAACGTTTTTCAGGCTGAAGAAGAACTGGGCAGAGAAAGCCTGTTGGCTGTTAATCGTGTGTTGGACGATTGGTTTGGTGAGGCCGGAGCTGCAAAGAAGATCGGGCTCGACGAAGACTATGTGCTGCAAGAGCTGGTCGTTGACGGGCGGAAAGATATTCGCATCGACGATGATCCGGAAATTGAGAATCTCCACAGACAGTACAACATCTCGACCGACGGCAATTACTATTGCGGTTTTGTACAATTGCATCTGGGAGAAGATGTCCGACAATTCGCACGACAGCAATGGCGGGAAGTGGAGACGCGGGAACGATTGATTGGGAGCAGTCTGATTGGCGGCTCGGTGTTGATTCTGCTGGCTATTGCTTTCGCCTATCTCAAGCTGGAATCGGCCACGCGCGGGTTCTATTCCAGACGACTGCAAACGGTGGCGATTTTGTTGATCGTGTTTACCGCGATCGCGATCCTGTGGGCCAGACAGTTGTTGGTCTGGCCGGGAAACTGACGATGCACTGCGGAACTGGCTGGTGGATCAACCTGGTGTGGTTGAACATACCATCCACATCAATCGTTCCCATCCTGGCCGATTGGACATCATGTTCATCATCGTCCAGAATCCGTGGGGATTTCCCGAAATCCCCAATCTTGAACGCCAGTGTCAAAGCCTGGGCTACCAGATTCATGGAATCGAATTCAACGATTACCGCGATTAATGATCGGCGGCTTGTCTGAATCTAACGTGTCGTATTCATCGCCTGACGCAGGGGTGGACTCGATTCGCCCGTACCGGGCGTGTCGAATTCAGCACCAGATCCTCCTGGCCTTGGAACCACCGATTTCTGGCAAAAATTCTGGCAAAGACACGGCACCCGTGCAGGTTGAACCTGGACTGTCGTGTAGTTGGGTTTTTTCTTCACGTCTAGAATGACTCATTGAAGAAACGATCGAACGAAGCTTGCTCTCAACGTCTCGGCGAATACCTATCCATGTTAGAACTTGTCGCACAGGGAAAAACCGCTGTCGATCGGTGGCGAAAAGTGCTGCTGCAGGACCTGCCGTTTGTCGTTGGCCGGGCTTCCGATGAATGGGAAGTGCCATGGGATGAAAAGGTATCGCGTCGGCACGCTCGTATGCGTCTGATCGACGAGCAATTGCAGGTAGAGAAGGTGCCTGAGGCTACCAACCCGATTTACTACAGGGGACTGGAAGAAAACTCATTTACGATCCATCCGGGCGAACACTTCGTAATCGGTGACACCACGTTCCTGCTTACCGACGATGCGGCCTTCGCCACACTGGAACTTCCAACGCCCATATCGCAACGCGCATTTTCGACGGAGTTTCTGCGACAGGTTCGCTATCGTGACGCGGACCACCGTATCGCGGTCCTGAACCGATTGCCGGAGATCATTTCCAGTTCGAATAACGAAGAGGTCTTGAATGGTCAAATGATCAACCTGCTGTTGTCCGGGATCCGTTCGGCCACAGCCGTCGCGATCTGCCGTCAACGAAAGGAAGGCCAGACGGAAGTCATCAAATGGGATCAGAGAAACCTGGCCGGAGGAGATTTTCAGCCCTGTGCCCGTCTGATCGGCCAGGCGATTGAACACGCGGAAAGTACGCTTCATTTGTGGCATGCAGCGGATGAACCACTCGAATTTTCCGTCGATTCCGCGAATGACTGGGCGTTTGTCTGTCCTTTGAGCGGAGCCTCCTGCAAAGGTTGGGTGATTTACGTGACCGGTTTGAATCGCACCGGCGAAACGCCGGCCAGTGGTGACAGCGATGAATTGGACTTGCAAGGCGATGTCAAATTCGCGGAACTTGTCGGGGCAACGCTGGCGAATCTGCGAAGGGTGCAGCATCTGGAGCGACGGCAGTCCATATTCCGTCCATTTTTTTCACCGGTCGTGATGGAGGCTTTCGTCGATCAGGAACCGGAAGAAGTTCTGCAGCCGCGGCAGTGCGAAATCTCGGTTCTGTTCTGCGATCTGCGAGGCTTTTCTGCCAAATCGGAAGAGATGTCTGACCAGCTGGAAGAACTGCTGGACCGCGTCAGTCAGGCCTTGGGGATCATGACCAAAAACGTACTCGAATTTGGTGGCGTAATCGGCGATTTTCACGGCGATTCGGCGATGGGTTTCTGGGGTTGGCCGCTGGAAAGGGACGACGCCGCAGCGCAGGTCTGTCGTGCCGCCTTGACCATTCAGTCCGAGGTCGAAGCCATTGCTGCCCAGCCCGATCACCGGCTACATGATTTTCAGATGGGGATCGGTGTCGCTACGGGAAACGCCGTAGCGGGAAAGATCGGAACCAGTCATCAGGTCAAGGTGACGGCCTTCGGTCCAGTTGTCAATCTGGCCGCCCGGCTGGAAGGGATGACGCGAACGTTGAATATTCCCTTGCTGATCGACAAGTTTACCGTGGACCGCGCGAAAGATCTTTTTTCCTGTGAAAATCCGACGGCAACCGTCCGATATCTGGGCAAATTTTGTCCTTATGGCTTGAGCAATGCCAGTGATCTGTTCCAGATGAATCGCGCGGAAGACCAACCTTCCCAGTCTATCCTCGATACCTACTCCGCCGGTTTCCAGCGGTTTGTCGAAGGGCGTTGGCCTGAAGCAATGGACATATTGAAAAGCATCGAGGACCAGGACAATGCTGCCCGGTTTCTGGTCAGATTTATTGAGTCACGCGAGTTGACAGCAGATTTTGACGGGGTCATCAATTTAACCACGAAATAGCAAGCGGGTGCGAAATACGGGTCAACAGGTCAGGCCGCGTTGGGGCCTTGTTTCAGATTTGGACTCGGATTTCCTTGTCGGTCGCGTGGAATCAATTCATCCGTCCCTGCCCGAATTGTACATGCACCTACACTACTGAGACGGGAAAGATGTACTAGAATCGGGAGCGGCCAATGGGGCGAACCATCAAGAAACCAGCGTCTGATCCAAACCATGTCTCGTGTTTCAAAATCGGTCCACAAACGACAGCCGGATAAAATTTCAGACAAGAAAGCCAGGCAATTTTCTTTCAAGTCCGTCTTGAATGGACCGCTGGGCGATCTGTCACTGCTGGAACAGTCGCTGTTGCTGGCCGAGGTTTCCCTGATTTCCTATCTCAGGCCGGAAGAATGCTGCGAGGCAGCGGAGCGACTTGGCCTGCCGGAATTCCATTATTTTGACCGGGACGGTTCCCAGGCCTACTGGTTCAAGAATCAACACGATTGCATTGTGGTCTTTCGCGGTACCGAAGCACATGAATGGAACGATATTCAGGCGGACGTGAATGCACTGACCGCTTTGGCGGAAACGGTAGGCAAAGTGCATCGAGGATTCAAACAGGAAGTGGATGATTTGTGGCCCGATCTTGAGGCCTCGCTAACCATTAATACCAAGCCAGTCTGGTTTACCGGTCATTCGCTGGGAGGTGCCATGGCCACGATCTGCGCCGGTCGTTGTCTGTTGTCCCACATTCGATCCGAACCGGAGGGGCTGTTCACTTTTGGAAGCCCGCGAGTCGGCGATCGGCGATACGTGAACTACACACAAATTCCCCATTACCGCTGGGTCAATAATAACGACATCGTCGCGCGCGTACCGCCGTTCTGGTTGGGCTATCGACACAGCGGCCAGGAGTATTACCTGGACCGATTCGGTCGATTGCGGAACCTGCAAGGCTGGCGTCGGGTCAGCGATCGGCTGCAAGGGTTCGTTCATGAATTGGCTTCCAAGATTCGGATCGATCATCTGTCCGATCACTCTATCCTCGATTATATCGAGCACATTTCCCGTCTGATCCAGGAAGGCGAACAGGTGGAGGTCCCGGTGGCCGGAAAGCAATAGAATGCCATGGCATTTCGCGTAAGGTGCCCCAGTGGTTGCCTGTTCCAGGTTTCTTCCCCACCGCGGGGAAAAGTGGTCCGTTGTCCCGCGTGCCAGTTGGCAATTCGGATTGGCGATGCCTTGCAATCGCCGACCCCTGTCCCGTCGGTTGTTCCGCCGCAGCCTGCGTTTACGCCGGTCGACAGGCGCTCGCGTCGATCAACCGGGCGTCGGTCCGCTGGTCAGCCGTGACGATGATTCACCCGCGTCCGTATGGTCCAGGCATCTGGGTGGACGCCTTGCCGTCGCTCGGCGAGACCGCATTCTGTTGTCCCGTTTCCTGGCGATGGTGATGCTGCTGGTAGCCGCTATCAACATGGCACCGGCGATTGACCACTGGTATCGCTGGTCCCGGGAGTCTCTGGGTGCCGCGTTGCCAGCCTGGACCTATGTACAGATTTTCGTTGCTGCGCTGCATGTGGTTTATGCGGTATTCGTTTTCCAGGTCCCCGATTGGTCTTCGTTGAAGGCCGTTTCGGTCTTCCTGTTGACCGTGGCTGCGGTTTACGGGTTTATCGCTGCGGCACTGTGGACAGGCGGCATCCAGGGCAATGTCGCATCGTGGCTGGGATTGTCCACATTGATGTTGAAGGACGCCACGATCTGGTGTGTGGCGATGTTATTGCTGGCGACCATGGCGGCATTGGTTGTTGGGCGCGAAGCGTCGAATTGGCAACGGACCGAACGGGTTTATCATCAGATTTTGTCACGAAATTCAGCCTCGTAATTCATGTTGTCTCAATGCCAATGGCTGGTTGTCGTTCCAACGAGGCTGGAGATGCAGCACTTGTCGACAGCGCTCGAAATGAGACACAACCGGGTAGAACTGTGTGGTTTTGGACCCGTCGTTGCCGCTGCCCGAACGGCGTTTCTGATCGACAAGTGGCGTCCGGAAATGGTCATGTTGTGTGGCATCGCCGGCAGCTACTCGAACGATCTGCCAGCCGGCAAGGCATTCCAGTTTCGTCGGGTTGCATCGTATGGTGTGGGAGCCGGACAGGGTACGTCCTTCCAGACCGCGGCCCAGATGGGTTGGAAACAGTGGGAGCAGGACGGATTGAGCCTGGGTGACGAGATAGCTTTGAAGTCGTGCCGTGGCGAACAGCAATCTACCCGGGATCTGCTGGTTTCGGTTAGCGCGGCTTCCGCGAATCAAGAGGAAGTCGATCACAAACGGAGGGTCTACCCACTCGCGGCGGCGGAAGATATGGAAGGCTACTCCGTGGCGGTTGCTGCCGCGCTGGCCGGTTTATCGACCCGCATCGTCCGGGGTATCTCCAATGCGGCGGGAGATCGCCGCATCGATCAGTGGCAAATCCAACAGGCGATGGCAGCCGCGGATCTGCTCGCTCAACGTATCATGAAAGAACCTGGCAGATGAACGACATCATTCGACTGGGTATTTCCACCTGTCCCAACGATACCTTTGCCTTTCATGCGGTCATGACTGGGCAAGTGGATCGGCAAGGGCTGCAATTCCAGGTGCAGCTGATGGATATTGAAGAATTGAATCGGGGGTTGATGGACGGTCGTTTCGACGTGGCGAAGGTGAGTTTTTACGCGGCGATCCAACTGGCTGACCGGTGGCAGATCCTGCCGGTGGGCGCCGCCCTGGGATCCGGTGTTGGGCCACTGCTGCTGGGGGCCGAAGATGGAACTTGGCCCAAGGATCGCCGTCAACTGACCTTGTGTCCGGGATCCCATACAACGGCCTCCTTGCTTTTCGGCCTGTTCTTTGGGAAGACGCGGGTGGAACAGGTGATTTTTTCCGACATCATGCCCGCGTTGCAGAGTAAGCGAGCCGACTTTGGTGTCTGTATTCACGAAGGCCGGTTCACGTACCAGGATGCTGGATTGCACCTGGTCGAAGACCTGGGCCAACGCTGGGAATCGGAATCCGGATGTCTGTTGCCACTGGGCGGGTTGGTGGCACGACGCGACATGCCGCCAGAGACGGTCGCCAGAGTGCGGGGCGTGATCGAAAGTTCCATCCGTTACGGAATGGAAAACCGCTCGGAAACGCTGCCGACGATGCGACGTTACGCCCGGGAACTGGATGATGACGTGCTTTGGCAACACGTCGATCTGTACGTCAATCGTTGGACGTTGGATTTGGGGGAGCCCGGAAGGAAGGCTCTGCAAACGCTGTCAACGTGTGCTGCGGACGCAGGGCTTGCCCCCGATATCCCCATTTCCGTAAGCGGCAATTGAGTTCCCAGAGCATTGAGCCCATGCCGAGTCGAAGGCAGGGACGCGGCAGGCCCGAGTTGTGCCAGGAAGTTCAGTCCAGCCGACAGAAATATTGCGACTTCTTTTCTTGGGCGTGGCCGATGGCGAACGACGTGAATGCCCATTTTGAAACTACCGACAGATCCACTCGAAGGATGGACTTACTCGCACTGCGAGCCTGTACTTGTCGTGCAAGACAATTTTGAAAATGCACTAATGGCTACCGATCTTCGGTGGCTTGGGTCGCCGGGGTAACCGGGAAGGACTTTCGCGAGAGTGCGAGCAACGACATGGCGGTACCATAGGCTTTGGATTGATCGAAGACGCGATCGTTCCAGGTGTCATCGTCGTCTTTGGTCTTCATCAGGATCTTCTCGAATCTCTTGAATTCTCGATCCTGTTGCGATTCAGGAAGCAACTCAATTGCTTGTGCCGCGTAACGGTGGCCGTAATAGAAGTAGTAGGGCGCAATCCCATGGGGAGGCAGGTGCGTGCCGTTTTTCTTGCGTCGTTTTTCCAGCTCATCCCAATGCTCGTAGAACGCCTGCAGCGACGCCAGAAGGTCATCGCGGCTGCCATTTCCGAGCATCAACAGGGTCGCTTCGCAAACCGGACCGCGGGCGATCGATCCAGCGGCCGTGTCGCGCCGGCCAACGGTTCCGCTGTATGGGTAGACCCGATCGGATTTTCGGCTGTCCTTCAGAACCTGTCGCGACCTGTCCATTACTGCGTCGGCCACGTCGACGCCGGCACCGCGTGCCAACAGGAGTGCCTGCACGGCCGGCGCAGTAACGAAACAGCAATGCCGAACTTTGTTGGCGTAATTCCAACCGCCATTCTCGATCTCCTGATAAACCACGGCCTCGGCCAGTTTCTTGATCCAGGGCTCCGTTTCCGTTTTCAGCTGATCGAAGCCGGCCTGTTTTTGCAGGCGACAGAAATAATCCAGGGCATAAATGTGTCCCCAGATTCGGACATCATATTTGGATTCCTGGCTGGGCTGCATCAATGGGTGTGCCAGTTCTTTCAGAATCATCCGCGTTCCACGGATCACTGCATCTTCGACGTCCTCACGGTTTTCCGTATCGACGGCAATCAACGCTGAACAGACAATCGCGGTACCCCCGATACGGTAGCCGACGGGGATTTTCCTGGCGACACGATAAACGCCCTCGTAGGGCCAGGCACCGTCCTTATGCTGCAAATCGATCAAACGTTGCACAGCTGACTCGACGATTTCCTGGCGGGTTGCCGATTGGCCGTCGACGCTGCTGTTGGAAATCAAGGATGGCTGCGCATCGCCCTTCCTGGGCGATGCCGATGCGTCTTGAGCCGAAGCTGAACAGGAAACCATCAACAAGCAGAGGATGAGCAGGATTATGCGATTCACGGCAGCTTTCGATTCCATTGGCGTTGCTTTCCGATTGGTAGCGGTGGAGTTTGAGTGGAGCCGACGAGCGACGTGTAAACAACAAAGCCCACTGGATGATTCAGTGGGCAAGGAGAGCAATTCATACTTCGGATGACGTTGAAACTCTATACATCGTCATCATCGTCGTCATCATCATCATCATCGTCATCGTCATCGTCGTCATCGTCATCGTCATCGTCATCGTCATCGTCGTCGTCCGTCATCAAGGCCTTGATTTCGGCAGGAACTTCAAAAGTGGCCGGATCGACTTTGGGGTTAACCTCAATCGACTTGAATGTAACAATCTGCGTCATGCCGTTTGGAAATTGACTTTCGATCTTGAAAGGCATCTTCATGCCGTCGACTTCCTTGTAGTCGGACATTCTGGTCTCGACTTCCATATCGCCCATTTGGGTCTTGATGACGCTCTGGGATTTGACCTGCATTCCGCTCGAAACCGAATAAAATTCTGTCGATTCCGAACCGTTCTTTTTGGTCAGCTTCAGTTTGTAACACTTTTCGCCGTCAATTTCCTCTACGCCAACCACTTCCATTTTCTTGTAGATTTTTTCGGGAGCGTAGATCTTTTCGAAGTTGCCCTCCTCTTTCAACTGTTGCGTCTCATTCTCCTGCAGAATGCGCGGCCCCATCATGGTGGACAATTCCCAGGCTACTTTTCCATTGGTTCCTTGTTGCTGCGTTCCGACCTGCGGCATTTCGGCTTTGACGGCAATTTTGTCAGGGGCCACCCGCACCATTTTCATCGTGCCTTCAATGTTGGCCATGGGAATTGAAATGGCCCCATCCATTTTGAGCGACTTGATCGCCTTGAACTTTTCAGCCCCTCCGGTTGCCTCGGCGTATTTCTTCAGCACGGATTCAGCCGATGGCAATTTTTCGGCTTCAGCGCTCTGCGCGAAAACGTACGAATTGCCGCACAACAGAATGGCCACCACGGCCAATTTCACGAGGATTCCAATGGTCTTCATCGTTTTTTTTCCTGATTCAAGAAAGAGATTTGATCGAAGCACGGCGGCGGAGATTCTCCAATGCACTCTTCGGGTACTTAACTAACCATCCAGTCGGAGGTTGGGTTTCAACGGCCCTAAAAATAAACGCAGCCGGACAAAAAAGTAAGCACTCAGGCAGCCCGTTGTGGGCTAATCCGCGTTTTTTGCCGAAATCCACTTGATGGCGGCCTGCAATGCGGGGTCCCCCTGCTTTAGCAGGTTCGCTCGCGTCAACTTGACGGGTTCGTCGGGCAAGACGCCTTGTTTTTCAAGTGATCGGCCGGATGCGGAGTGATAATCCGCGATCGCGTACTGAAATCCGTCTCCATTGGGCAGCCGGATGACAACCGAGGGTAGTGCCAGTCCAGCGGTTCGATTACCGAAGATTCTTGCCAGTCCCAGGTCTTGCAGTCCACCCGCAAAGATTTCAGCGGACGAAATCGAACATTCGTCCACCAGCACGGCAAGGGGCGTATCGAGCGGGTTGGGCCTGGGGTTGGCGTAAAAGTCCAACTCGTTTCCACGCATGTTCATCGTGCCCAGCTTGCTTGCCCGGGTCACGTATTCTCCTGCCATGCCCATGGTCATGCCGGCAATCCCGCCCACATTGCCACGCAGATCAATGATCAGTCCGCCCTGGTGGTTTTCAGCTCTGACCGCTTTTCGGTACGCGGGCATGATTTTGATGGGATCCAGGAAGGCGTTGAAACGAAAATAGCCAATTTGACCGGGAAGCGTTCTGGTTTCGTGGGCGACGCGCATCGGTGGCAGATGGCCCAGTTGGGTCGTCGTTCCCGGCGGTTGCTGGACTGGCAGATTCAATTGACGGACCTGGTTAGCTGCGTCGAGAAAAACGATGGGAACGACTTCACCCGGATTTCCCGACAGGATCCGGTCCATCGCCAGGCCGGCGTTGGTTTCCTTTCGTTGAGGACCGTGCGACGCCTGTCTAAAGCGTTCGATCAGGTCGCTCGCCTTGCGACCTCGGACGCTGGTCACTGTCCAGCCCGGCGTCACTCCCTGCGTGGCCGCCGGCGATCCCGCCCGAACCCCTGTTACCAATATCTGGTTTTCGACCAGCCGAGCCGTGATTCCCACGTTGTAGCTGCCACCAGGAATCCCGTCGATTACTTCGTAACTCTCAGCTGGAATGACTGCAAAATGGGATTGGCCCAGCCGATCGATCAAGTCGGACATGACCTTCCGCGCGGCCTGAATGGAAGCCGCTCGTTGGATCTTGGGCAACAACTCCGCACGATGCTGTTCCCAGGCTCCGCCGACAAGTTCCTCGTCCCAATGGGTATCGCGAATGGTCTTCCAAATGAGCTCGAAGGACTCGATATTCGGGTTGGCGGCTTGAATCGTCGGCACAACCAATTCGGTTGCCGGTTGGCGGGCGAAAGTACTGTTGGTGATCGTGGCAATGACAAGCCACATCGCTGAGAGAGCGAGTATTCGATGATTCATGTTTATCCACGCGAGAATTTTCCGCGTCATCCAGAATGAATTGAGTTGAGCCGCCTTATTTGGCATGGCCGAGTTGCCGGCCCTGATCGAGGCCAAAGAAAGGCGGGCTCAATATCCGGGATCGGCTTGGTGACCACAACCGCAGTTCGGGCGGCGGATTTCGGAACAAGATTGATTGGCCAGGATGTTGGTCTTAAAGTGTTGTTGGCAAAGTGCGCAAGGATCGCAAAAAAAAAGCCGACCCGAAGGTCGGCATGAGTTATTTCCGTTTATGTCACTGTTTTCTTAGCGACGACGATTTCGCAGCATGACACCCACCAGACCCAAGGCCAGAATGCCCGCAGTGGATGGTTCCGGAATCTTGATGTTGACGCCCTTCTTGTCAATGAACCCTACGCCCAAGTCATCAGCGAAGGTGAATAACTGATTATCCAGCGTCACAAAAATCTTGGTTGTTTCCGGGAAGGTAATCGTCAAAGAGTTGAACCAATCGCCGCTCGTGGGAACCCCCGAACCATTGAACGTCTGCTGAAAATTACCCGATACAATGTCACCTTCCAGCGTCTGAACAAACGCCACGCCACTGATCGACGAGATGCTTCCCTCGCCGAAGGTAAAGAACGCACCGAATTCCTCAACCACAATCCGGCTAAGCGTTGTTCCCGGATTAGCTTCGACCATGAAGGTCAACCGTCCATCAAGGAAGTCAACTTGGCTGTCTTTGGATTCGCTGGCGAATCCGGTACCTGGCATGTTCAGATTGTTGCCAACGATCTCCGGCGTGCCGTACAACGGCAGTTCTTCCAGAGAGCTTTCGGTTACGTCGAGATAGGTAACGGTATCTCCGTTAAAGTCGCCGTAATTGATTTCATCCGCTTGTACGTATGCGGCGACAGAAAAAACAAGTAACAGAGCAGTGATGCGAGTTCGAAGTTTCATTTTTTCTTTCCATTCGCGATGCCGAAGCGTCGCTTTGTCAAAGTGTGCAACAAAGAAATAACTCAAGTGACGGGTCCGATTGTAACTGCTGTTCCGGCAATATCAATTATTCAGGCGGAATTTTTCTGGAATTTTGTATTCCGTTGGCCGGGGCCACTGTCTTCCAACATGTGAACAGTTGCCGGTCCATTTCCCCGGCTTTCTGTCGAATTTACCCCCCCGAAAGCAAGGTGGTTTTTGCGGCTTAAGACCGCCAGCTCAGCCAGTCAGGTGGGTTCCTTTCCCAAAAATTCAGATTGGCCATTGCGATCTGGGGGCGTGTTAGCTGCGACTCCACCTGCGAACGATTTCAATACCGATTTCGCAGGCCCCCTTCATTTCGTCCAGGCAAGCCCATTCCAACGGGGAATGAATGTTGTGTTGGCCGGAAGAGAGGTTGGGGGTGGGCAATCCCAGCTCGGTCAGACGCGAACCGTCAGTGCCGCCTCGAATCTGTTCCAGCACCGGTTCCCGTCCCAGGGCGCGATGAGCTTCGATGGCATAATCCACCGCCCGCGGATCCTTGGCCAGGCCATCCCCCATGTTGCGATACTGTTTTGTGTAAACGATCTCGTAGTCCGCTCCAGCAGAAGCTGCCATTGCCTGTTGCAGCGCGTCTTCCAGTCTGCGTCGGTACTCGACGAAGTGGGACGCATCGAAATCGCGCAACAATATCTTGATCACGACTTCCGCTACCCCTCCTTCCATCACATACGGGTGCAGAAAGCCCTGTCGCCCTGCGGTCTGTTCGGGCGACAGTTCGGCTGGCAATTTGGCCAGGAACCGGCCTGCCGCTCGCACCGCATTGACCATTTTGTCTTTCGCGATCGCGGGATGAATGTTCACTCCGCGAATCATGACGGTGGCCAGGTCCGCGGAAAACGTTTCGTTGTCGATCACGTTTTCACCACCACCATCGAAGGTGTAACAGACATCCGCTGCCAGCTTTTCCAGGTCAACATGCGTGACGCCTTGACCAATTTCCTCATCGCAGGTGAACATGATCCGCACGGGTCCGCGAGGGATGTCCGGATTCTCCAGTAGTCCATTGACGATTTCCATGATGATCGCGAGGCCGGCCTTGTCGTCGCCGCCCAACAGTGTTGTGCCGTCGGTGGTGATGATCGTCTTGCCCTTCGCGTCGATGAGCTCGGGGCAGGTAGCGGCGGCGATCACTTTCGATGGATCGCCGGGCAAGGGTATGTCGTGGCCGTCGAAATCTCGAATGACCCTTGGTTTCACGTTGGCCCCACTGGTTTCCGGCGAGGTGTCGACGTGAGAGTTGAAGGCGACCGTCGGCGCTCCGTCGACATTGCCCGGTAACGTTGCCATCACGATCCCGTGTTCGTCTTGTTCCGCGTCACTAATGCCCATTCCCAGCAACTCCTCTTTCAACAGCTGGCCAAGCTCCAACTGTCCATCACTGCTGGGATACTTGCCGGCGCCTTCGACGGCGGTGGTGTCTACCTGGACGTACTTCAAGAATCGGTCCAGCAGGCGTTGCGGATTGATCATCGGGTTTTCCTTTCATGGACGGGGCGGTGAGTGTTCAAATCGTGCAGCTTGGGATAGAAATTGAAGTGGTCACCATCCCACCCCATTTCGAATCGACCATTTTATGGCATCCGCACCCGTCCGCTACCTTCTGTTCGATGTCGAAAGCGTGGCGGATGGTGAGCTGTTGAAACGGATCGAGTATCCCGACGAATCATTCACCTCTCAGCAGGCCATCGATCATTGCCGACAACAGCAACTGGAGAAGACAGGACGCGAGTTCATCCCCTACACTTTTCAGATTCCGGTGGCGGTGGCCATTGCCAAGTTGTCGGACGATTTCCGTCTGCTCGATTTGCGGACCGTGGACGATCCCGAATTCCGGCCGCACGTGATTGCCAGGGACTTTTGGAACGGCTGGCGGCACTATCGGAACGAAGCGGTCAAGTGGGGACATCAGGTCACGCTGGTCAGTTTCAACGGACGCACATTTGACATCCCGCTGCTGGAACTGGCGGCTTTTCGTTATGGGATCGACATCCGGGACTGGATGAACGACAGTGGACCGCCCTACGAACACCCGCGGTACCGTTTCAATTCGTCGTCCCACATCGACTTGCAGGAAGTCGTGACCAACTTCGGTGCCACGCGATTCAAGGGGGGCTTGAATCTGCTGGCCAGTCTGTTGAACAAGCCGGGGAAAATGGGCATCGCTGGCCATATGGTTCAGGATCTGCATGCCAGCGGTCAGCTGCAACGCATTAACGAGTACTGCCGGTGTGATGTGCTGGATACCTATTTCGTGTTTCTTCGAACGCGCGTGCTGTACGGCCATTTGACGCTGGACCAGGAAACGGAGCTGGTTGCCGAAGCCATGCGGTGGCTGCAGCAGAACGCCGTCGACGACGGAGTCTATGGGGAATACCTGGCCCATTGCCAGGATTGGCTCAACCCCTGGTCGGACTAGCCCTGGCGAATCGCCGCATCCGTTGGTTCAGCTGCCAATCGCCACGCGGGCCATCCGACGTCGATCGGCTTCTCGCAGCAGGCCTTTTCGCAGTCGAATCGATTTGGGCGTGACTTCGACCAGTTCATCGTCCTCGATATACTCCAGCGCTTCTTCCAGCGAAAATTTGACGGCTGGTTTCAGCAGAATATTGTCGTCGCTGCCGGCCGCCCGGATGTTGGTCAGTTTCTTTTCGCGGCAAGGGTTAACCGGCAGATCATTGGACCGACTGTTTTCGCCGACGATCATGCCTTCATAGACATCGTCACCGGGTGCGACAAACATCTCCGCCCGCTGTTGCAAGCCAAACAAGGCAAATCCCACCGCTTTGCCCGACGCCATGGAAACCATCACTCCGTTCAGACGGTGCGGGATTTCACCTTCCACGGGACGAAAATCGTGGAAGCGATGATGAAGCACCGCCGTCCCCTGGGTGGCGTTGAGCAGCCGCGTCCGCAGGCCAATCAGGCCTCGCGAGGGTATCAAAAAACTGGCCAATGTGAATTCGCCCCGCGAAGACATCTCCAGCAGTTCGCCCCGTCGATTTCCGACCATTTCCATCACCGGACCAAACTTCACCGCGGGGACCTCGACCGTCAGCGTTTCAAACGGCTCGCAGACCACGTTGTCGATGGACTTGATGACGACCGTGGGCTTGCCGATCGATAATTCAAACCCTTCCCGCCGCATGGTTTCGATCAGGATTGCCAGATGCAGGATTCCCCGGCCGGAAACGGCAAAGGCGTCCGCGCCTTCCACCGCCCGCACCCGCAGCGCCACGTTGCGGTCCAGTTCCCGCATCAGCCGCTCACGCAGCTGGCGGCCGGTCACGTATTTTCCTTCACGGCCGACCAGGGGTGAGGAATTGATGGTGAAGATCATCTCCAAAGTCGGTTCGTCCACGGAAATCCGCGGAAAAGCGACCTGGTTATCGGCATCGCAGATCGTGTCTCCAATTTCGATGTCCTCAAGCCCGACCAGGGCGACCACATCTCCCGCGTCGGCCTGTTCCACGTCCACCCGGCCCAGTTTGTCGAACAGCTGCACCGAAGCAATACGGCAATTTGCGGTCCGACCATCGGCCTGCAAGACCTTCACGGCCTGTCCCCGGGTAACCGAGCCACTTTGAATCTTGCCTACGGCAATGCGGCCGACATACTCGGACCAGTCCATGGTGGTGACCAGCATGCGAAACGCCCCCTCCTCAATCTGTGGCGGCGGAACCCTTTCCAGTACCAGGTCCAGCAGCGGTTGCATCGTCTCCGAGGGCTGATCCATGTCCAGCGTAGCGAAGCCTTGCTTGGCGCTGGTGAAGATATGGTGGAAATGGTCCAGAAATTCCTCTCCACCGATATCGAGGATCAATTCCATGGCCTCGTCAACCACTTCCCCCGTCCGGGCGTCCGGCCGATCGACCTTGTTGACGACAACAATCGGCTTCAAGCCCACCGCCAAAGCCTTGCTCAAGACGAAACGGGTTTGAGGCATCGGGCCTTCCGCCGCGTCGACCAACAACAGGGCGCCGTCGGCCATCATCAGGACCCTTTCGACTTCGCCCCCGAAATCGGCATGGCCCGGCGTATCAATGATGTTGATTTTGACATCCTTGTAATGCAGCGCGATATTCTTGGCCAGAATCGTGATGCCCCGCTCGCGTTCCAGGTCCCCGCTGTCAAGAATGCGTTCTCCCTGCAATTGCGAATCGCGGAACTGGCCGCTTTGTCTCAGCAGGCAATCCACCAGGGTCGTCTTGCCATGGTCGACGTGGGCAATGATCACGATATTACGGATATCCGGTCGCTGACTCATGTTTGATCTCCGATAACGTTGTGCAGAGCCGAGGAAACGCGAATCAGCAACTGCACCAACTGTCGCACCCGATCTTCGCAATCGGTATCGGCAATCTCCTGCCCCGAAAACGACTCGCCGGAGGCGTAGACGAAACGCGGCAGGATCAGTGAATGAAAGTCCAGCATCAGGCTGTTGGCCAGGCCCATGGGCGCCATGTAACTGCCAGCCCCGCCGGCAGCGCAGAGTAATCCTACGACCTTTTCCGACCACGCTTTCCCCGTCAGTTCGATCAGGTTTTTGGCGGAGGCGGAGACATCGTAGTTGTAAATCGGCGTGGAGATCAAAATGCCCCGGGCTTCCTCGATCGCCGTTCGCACCGTCACGACATCCTGCTGCGAATAACACTCGTGTCCATCACACAGCGGCAGATTCAGTTCGGCCAGATCGATCCAATGAGCGGAATCGCCTTCCTCCCCGATCATGCGAACCGCCGCCCGCGCCAGAATCCGGCTGCGGCTATCGGGATTCAAACTCGTGGAAAACACCAGATACATTGACGGTCGGAATCTCGTATGATGGGAAAACGAGGAATCATAACGGTGCGGATTGAATTAAAAAAGGCGAAACGAAACGATGGCGAGAGTGGTTCTGGCGATGTCCGGGGGGGTGGATTCCAGTGTCGCGGCGCGGCTGTTGACGGAGCAGGGCCATGAAGTGATCGGGGTCTTCATGCGGCACGGGGAACAGGCGGTGACGGCTTGCAGCCTGGATGGCAAGCCGGAATCGTCGCCCCTGCTGCCGGTGCTGAATCAGCGCGGCGACCACAAACAGGGCTGCTGCAGTGCCCAGGATGCGGAGGACGGGCGGCGGGTTGCCGAGCGGTTGGGCATTCCCTACTACGCACTCAACCTGGAAGCGGAATTCAGCGAGATCATTGACTATTTCGTTGATGAATACACGGTCGGGCGGACGCCCAATCCCTGTGTCATGTGCAACAACCGCATCAAGTTCGGCAAACTGTTCGATTATGCGGACAGCGTTAACGCGGAATTCCTCGCGACCGGGCATTACGCCCGGCTGGTGGACGTCGATGGACAACGGCAGTTGCTGAGAGGCGTCGACGAAAGCAAAGATCAGTCCTATGTGCTGTTCGGGATCCGGCCGGATCTGCTGGATCGGATGTTGCTGCCAGTGGGGGCCTACCAGAAAGCGGAAATACGTCGCATCGCGGCCGAAACCGGCCTGAATGTAGCGACGAAGAAGGACAGCCAGGAAATCTGTTTCGTCACGTCCGGTAAACATGATCAGTTCGTCAGGTCCCGACGCCCGGATATTGATACCTCTGGTTCGATCAAGACCGTACAGGGGCAGGTCGTGGGAAGCCATCCGGGTATCGAGCGATTTACGATCGGCCAACGGAAAGGGCTGGGCGTGGCGATGGGTGAACCCTATTTCGTGGTCCGGATCGATCCCCAGTCGTACGACGTGATCATTGGTCGCAAGGAAGATCTGGCCACCGCGACGTTGCGGGCCTGTCGTGCCAACTGGTTGATGCCGATGGAACCGGGACGTGCATTCAGGTCGCAGGTGCAATTCCGTTACAACAGCCGGGCGGTTGACGCCACCACGCGGGTTGTCGACAACGACCGGTTCGAGGTTCGATTTGCTCAGCCTCAGCTGGGAGTTTCTCCCGGGCAGGCCGTCGTCTGTTATCACGATGATCGCGTGTTGGGAGGCGGCTGGATCGAAAATACGGTAGCTGCCGGAGAAGCGGTCTGATTTTTTTTCCGGCGGCTTGGGCTAGAATAGAGCCGGCGGGAGGACTGCGGTCAGGACCCGCCGGCGAGCCGGTCCGCCGGTTTCGCGCCGCTGGCCAACATCAAACGAGAGATACTTTTCAACATGAATGTGAATACGATTTACTTTCTGGCCCAACAGACGTTCGATTGGCGGCCTCTGCTGATTGGGGCTTTGGTCGTCTTTGCCGGTATCTTTGGCTTGATCCTGCTGTTTGCCTTTGCCAAGTACGGCAATCTTTGGATCCAGGCGTTCAGCTCGGGGGCCAACGTTGGCATTTTTGACTTGATCGGCATGCATTTGCGACGCGTCAAACCGGAAACGATCGTGCAGGCCAAAATCATGGCCACACAAGCCGGGCTGGATATCAAAAGCAAGCAGGGCATCACCAACCGCAAGCTGGAAGCCCATTACCTGTCTGGTGGAAAAGGTGGAGGCGTGCTGCGTGTGACCAAGGCAATCATCGCCGCCCAGCGAGCTGGCATCGACCTGGATTACGACCGCGCCGTGGCTATCGACCTGGCCGGACGGGATATTCTCAAAGCGGTGACGACCAGTGTCGATCCGATTGTGATTGACTGCCCGGATGCGCAGAAAAGCGGAAAGAATTTTCTCAGCGCCATTTCCAAGGATGGTATTGAATTGAAGGTCCGCGCTCGCGTTACCGTGCGTACCAATCTGGAACAGCTGATTGGAGGTGCCACGGAAGATACCGTAATCGCCCGGGTGGGGGAGAGTATCATTTCGTCGATCGGTTCTTCGGAAACCCATCAGGACGTGCTGGAAAACCCGGATCGTATTTCCAAAGCCGTCCTCGAAAGAGGACTCGATGCCCACACCGCATTCGAAATTGTCTCGATCGATATTGCTGATATCGACGTCGGTGAGAACATTGGGGCCCGGTTGCAGGCCGATCAGGCCGAAGCCGACACGCGGGTGGCACGGGCCAATGCGGAAAAACGACGAGCGGAAGCCGTGGCGGCCGAGCAGGAGATGAAAGCGGAAGTTTCCAGTAATCGGGCTCGGCTGGTGCTGGCAGAAGCCGATGTGCCAATGGCCATGGCTGAAGCGTTTCGGGCGGGTAATCTGGAAACCGATCGCTCGTAGGGATTTTGAAAATCATGCCCGCCAAATACTGGCTGATGAAGACGGAGCCTGGTACCTACTCCATTGATGACCTGGCGGCTGAAAAGAAAAAAACGACGCACTGGGACGGCGTCCGCAATTACCAGGCCCGCAATTTCATGCGGGATGAAATGAAACGGGGGGATCAGGTCCTGCTGTATCATTCCAGCACCAAACCGCCGGGTGTCGTCGGTGTCTGCACGGTCGTCAAGGAAGGCTATCCCGATTTCACCGCTTTCGATCCACAGGATAAACATTACGATCCGAAATCGAATCAGGACGAGCCGCGCTGGTTCATGGTCGATATCCAGCTGAACCGGAAATTCAAGAAGCTGATTCCGCTCGACGACCTGAAACCAATCCGGGCTCTCGATGGCATGGTTCTGTTGTCCAGGGGCTCCCGCCTGTCGGTGCAACCAGTCACCGCCAGACAATTCGCCGCCATCATCAAGTTGGCCGACAAGCAGTAACTGCCCGCCCGATAAACATGGCATCGATCGCCATGCGTTGGGACTTGCGGCCAAACGGCGGAGATGTAACTATTGATCCACGGTTCCCGCCGCCGTCGGCTTGGCGTTGCGGACAATCTCCAGATCGTTGACAAGATCGACCGGATACTGGCGAATAAACGATCGGGAGTCAAAGTTGCCTGGCAAGAAGATCTAGGGCGGGTGGGTGCGAGATCATCTTCAGAATTCATGCTCACGGTACCAGCCCGATGTAACACTCTGGATACGCACTTCGCACAGATTGAGCATTCGTCTTGGCCGCAATCCGCCTGCACGCTGTTCACGCCAAAGACACCGCAAGCTGGTCTCTGTCGGTTGACGTTGCTCATGACCAGGAAGATTGCTCACGACCAGGAAGCTTGTTGATAACCAGAGATAACTGAACCTGCCACGCACTAGCCGACAAACCATGATATTGGTCAATGAACTGGGTAAAGTCTACGGGGACCTGGTCGCCGTGGACAATCTTGATTTCGAAATCCCGGCTGGACAGACCCTGGGGCTGTTGGGCCCCAATGGCGCCGGTAAGTCCACCACCATCAACATGATTGTCGGACTGCTGCGGCCTGATCGAGGCGAAGTGCAAATTGGCGCAGCGGACGATATCGCGGCTGGATCCCCCTTTGACCCGCAAGTTCGTCGTCGGATTGGCATCTCGCCCCAATCCATCTCGCTGTACGAGGAATTGACGGCCAGGGAGAACCTGAATTTTTTCGGCAGCCTGTACGGACTGGCCGGAAAAACACTGCGACGGCGCGTTGATTGGGCACTGGCTTTTGCCGGTCTGGACGATCGACAGCACGATCGCGTTGCCAGCTTTTCCGGGGGCATGAAGCGACGCTTGAACATGGCGGCGGCGCTGGTGCATGAGCCGGATATTCTGTTACTGGACGAGCCCACCGTTGGCGTCGATCCCCAATCGCGGAATCACATTTTTGAGGCCGTGGAATCGCTGCAGCGCAGTGGATTGACCGTCATCTATACCACCCACTACATGGAAGAAGCGCAACGGCTTTGTGATCGTGTGGCCATCGTTGATCGGGGCAGCCTGCTGGCCCTGGATACCGTGGACAGCCTGCTCGACCAGTACGGCGGGCACAGCAGTGTCACGGCCGATGTGGCCGAAGTGGCGGACGAATACGAAAGGGTGTTCGCGAACGAACTGGTGAATGACTTCAGCCGGGAGGGCAACCAGATTCGATTCATGTCCGAAAGGCCGCTGGAAGCGATCGCCCGACTGGCGGGTCAAGTTGAATTTCAGACACTGAACATTGCGCGACCGAATCTGGAAAGCGTTTTTCTGTCGTTGACCGGACGCGGGTTACGGGATTGATCGGGTGGGTATGAATTCCGTTTTCAAAATGGCGCTGAAAGACATCAAGTTGCTGCTCCGCGATCGCTTGGGCGCCTTTTTTATTATTGGCTTTCCGATTTTGATGGGACTGTTTTTTGGATTGATCATGGGCGGTCCACCTTCCGGCGGTGGGGGCACCATGAAGCTGGCGTTGGTGGACCAGGACCAATCGGAGATCTCGGCGCAATTCGTCAAGTCATTCCAGGATAACGAGAGCGTTGAGGTCGAATTGGAATCGCTGGAAACGGCTCGCGAAAGCGTTCGCAAGGGGCAACGGGTGGGGATGGTCGTTCTGCCGTCCGGTTTCGGGGAAACCGCTGGTATTTTCTGGGAACCGCCACCCCGGATCCTGGTCGGCATGGATCCCTCACGGTCGGCAGAAGCTGCCATGGTGCAGGGGTTCGTTATGGAAGCGATCGGACAATTGGTGGGTCAGAGGTTCAATAACCCCCGACAGTTTCAGCCGTTCGTCCAGGACGCCGTGAAACAGGTTCAGCAGGCGGAAGACCTGGGCCTGGTCCGGCGGCAGGCGCTGCTGACCCTGTTTACTTCATTCGACAAACTGCTGGATTCCATCGAGGATCTGCAGTCCGACGACGAAGCGGATGACGAATCACCAGCCGATGGTGAAGCGTCGGCCGGCGAATCCGGTGTCAATTTTCAGTTCGCGGATATTCAAACGCTGGACGTTACCCGCCAGATCGATCCCGACAGTCGTCAGGGGCAGTTGAGCAAATTGCGGTCCAGGTGGGACATCAGTTTTCCTCAGGCGATGATCTGGGGCGTGTTGGCCTGTGTCGCCGGATTCGCGGTTTCGATCGCCCGCGAAACCACCCGCGGCACCATGCTGCGATTGCAAGTAGCGCCGGTCACCCGGTTTCAGATTCTGACGGGCAAAGCGCTGGCCTGTTTCTTGACGGTGTTGGGTGTGATTGCCCTGCTGATCGCGCTGGGGATCGGGCTGGGTTTGCGGCCGGCCAGCTTTCCCAAACTCCTGCTCGCCGCCCTGAGTGTGGCCTTCTGTTTTGTGGGCATCATGATGACCATGTCGGTGTTGGGAAAGACGGAAGAATCGGTGGGAGGCATCGGGTGGGCCGTGAATATGGTGATGGCCATGTTGGGCGGCGGCATGATCCCGGTGATGTTCATGCCATCGTTCATGCAGCAGTTGAGCGTACTAAGCCCCGTCAAATGGAGCATCCTGGCGATGGAAGGCGCTATCTGGCGCCAGTTCACTTTGGTGGAACTGGCCCGGCCCTGCGGAATACTGGTCGCCGTCGGCCTGGTCGGGATCCTGGTGGGCACCATCATCCTGCGGCGTCGTTGATCAAACGTCTTGCAGTCCACCGACCGCCACAAAAGCCTTCAATCCCTCCACCGTGGCCCTCACGTTGTGCACCCTCAGCACATGCATCCCCTGCTGTGCCAGTCGCAACGAGACCGCCAGCGTGGCAACGTCGCGATCGGATTCTTGGTCGCCCACGATCTTGCCGAGAAACCCTTTTCGAGAATGTCCGATCAGGATCGGGCAATCCAGTTTCAGGAACTGCTTGCACTCGTTGATCAATTGCAAGTTGTGTTGATGCGTCTTGCCAAAGCCGATCCCCGGGTCAAGGCAGATACGACAAGGGGCGATGCCGGCTTCTTGCAGAGCCTTCTTCCGCATTTGCAGATAGTCGTAAATCTCCGACGTCACGTTGTCGTAGCGGGGCGCGTCCTGCATGGTTTGAGGCGTACCCTGCATGTGCATGGCACAGATTCCGGGAGCGTATCGGCAGGCCACGGCCAACATGTCCGGGTCCCCGGTCAGGCCGGTAACGTCATTGATAATCTCGGCACCCGCCCGAATCGCTTCTGCGGCAACACTGGCTTTGGAGGTATCGATGGAAATCGGTGTTGCCGTACGCCGGGCGAGTTCCGAAATGACCGGGATGACGCGGTTCATCTCTTCGTCCGCCCCGACCGGATCACTGTAGGGGCGTGTGCTTTCACCGCCGACATCCAGCAGGTCCGCACCGTCGGCATCCAGTCGTAACGCGTGTTCAATCGCGGCTGGATGGTGCCGAAATTTCCCTCCATCGGAGAAGCTGTCGGGCGTGACATTGACAATCCCCATCACCCGGGGTCCACGGGAAAAGTCCATGGCCGTGGAGCGGAGCCGCCAGTACTCAACAGCCATTTACTCGGTCGCCTGCCCTGGAATGGCGTTGCGATCCGATTCGATTTCGTTCCGTGAATCGACGGAACTGCGAGGTTCCAGGACCAGGCGAATCGGGACTTCGCCAAAACTCAGCGTATCCCGCAGCACGCTCAGCAGGTAACGACGGTACGTTCTGGGGAAGGCGTCTGGATCGTTGCATTTCAGGATGATCGTCGGCGGCTGGACAGCAATCTGCGCCGCGTAATAGATCTTCGGTCGACGGCGGCTGGCGATGGGAGGTGGATGATGAACGAGCGCATTGCGGATCAACTTGTTCAATTCCGGCGTCGATACCCGCTCCATTGATTGCTTGTGCAACATCTGACAGTGATTCAGCATCTTCTTGACATTCTTGCCCGTTTGCGCCGTGATGAAAGCAATCGGCACATTCCACAGTGTTGAAAAATTATCGCGAAGATAATCGGCCCAACGTTCCGTCGGCATGTGCTCGGCCATCAGATCCCATTTGTTCACCACCAGCATGCAGGGCTTGTAGTTGTTTTCAATGTACTGCACGAGCTGACGATCGACTTTGCTGATCCGCTGGCTGGCGTCAAACATCATCATCACCACGTCAGCATGACGAATGGTGCGGTGCGCCCGGTGCGTACCGTAGAAGTCAATATCGGTACGTACACTCTTGCCGCGCCGCAGCCCAGGGGTATCGATCACGACCAGCGTCTTGCCGTCAACTTCGATGCGGACGTCCACACTATCGCGAGTGGTTCCCGGTACGGGGCTGACGATCATGCGATCGGACTGGGAAATCGAATTGACCAAAGTGCTCTTGCCGACATTGCGTCGGCCCACGATCGCCAGTTTCATTTCCGGCGATTCAATTTCCCGGGCATCCAGCGTGGCCTGATCGGGCAGAGCCCCTCCAATCGCGTCCAGCAGCTGCTGTTTGCGGCGGTTGTTTTTGGCGCTGCAGACCACCGGATCGCCGACGCCCAGCTTGTAAAATTCGGTAGCCTGAGCCTCCCAGTTTTCACCGTCGCATTTGTTGGCAACCAGCACAATCGGCTTGTTTACGCCACGGAGCCGTTGGGCCACACTCTGGTCCAGCGCCGTCATGCCATCCTTTGCATCCACCACGAAGATCAGCACGTCCGCGCCCTGGATACCGATTTCGATCTGGTCTTCAATCTCCTGATCCAGGTCATCCACATCGTTGATACCAATACCGCCGGTGTCGACGATTTCAAAGTAGCGTCCACCTTCGTTCAACAGGTGCGACATGCGATCACGGGTCACGCCGGCCATGTCGTCTACGATCGCCAGTCGCTTGCCGACCAGCCAGTTGAACAGGCTGGATTTGCCCACGTTCGGTCGGCCGACGATAGATACCTGGGGAATGGACATGCGATTCAATCGGGTGTCAGGTGGAAAGAAATTGGCTCGCCCGACAGCCAGTCAGGCCAACGTCCGGCCGCCCACAAGGCGGTTGCATTCGCCAAGGCTGCTTTTCATGATGAACGGAATTCCTTCAAATGATGGATGACGCCGTAGCGGAAAGCAAGTGCTGAAAAGGATTACCGGTTGACGCAATCAACGCCAGATAACACGTCGGACACGCTGCTGACGATCCAGCGAATCGTGCGACAACAGCTGTTGAGCCTGCAACGGTCCGGATTGACGGTGTTGCCCAGGGCCAGGTTTACCGACCGCCTGATACTGCCCGATCCGGCGGCCAACGCGCGTACAAGCGACCGACCTGAATCGAAGGCGACACGGCAGGCGAGAGATAGCATGTCGCCACCCCGTCCCGCCAAACCACCGAACGTACCTGAAGTCGCCACCACGGCCTATCAATCGGATGCCCTGCCGGTGGAGGATCGTATCCGGGAACTGGCGATTATCGAATCGCAGGTTTCAAGCTGTACCATGTGCAGCGAACTGGCTGCGACTCGCAAGAATACCGTCTTCGGCGTGGGGAATCCCCGTCCGGCGCTCTGTTTTCTGGGAGAGGGACCGGGTGCCGATGAGGATCGAATCGGAGAGCCGTTCGTGGGCGCCGCGGGACAGCTGCTGAACAAGATCATCCAGGCCTGCGGGCTGACCCGGGAAGAAGTTTACATCCTGAACACGGTCAAGTGTCGACCGCCCGGTAATCGCAATCCGAACGATAGCGAGCTGGCCCACTGTTGGCCTTACGCGGTACGTCAGCTGGAGGTCCTGCAGCCGGAATTCATCTGTTGCCTGGGCAGCGTGGCAGCCCGAACGCTGCTGGAGACCCGACAGTCGATTGGCCGACTACGGGGACAATTGTTTGCCTACCGGGGGAGTCAGGTCATGGTGACCTACCATCCCGCCTATTTACTGCGCAATCCGGCGGCCAAACGACAGGTTTGGGACGACATGAAAATGCTGATGGCTGCCATGGGCCGGTCGGTTTGAATGCACGGAAGCGGTCGGCCCCCGGCGGCCGGAGTGTCCTGATTCGCAACCGCGTTGCCTTGCCGATAATCGTCAAAACCCGCTTTTCGCGACTTCCTGAGGATTCGGAATTACGCCAAGCGGCGTGGATTTGCTTGCTACGCATGCTCAAGGCAACTACCATTTATGACGGTAGCAATTAACGCGCGTCTGTACGGGGCTGAAATTATCCGGCGCGCTCGGGGAATCAGGATGCCGCCGACAAGCGGTATCCATCTGGAGAAGTAGATCCATGTCGCTCACAAAATTCCGTCAGTCATTTCTGTTTTTCGGATTGTTTCTTGCCATTTCGGTCGTGATCGGCCCGTTGGCACTGGTGGACAGTCCGATGGCCTCCGCTCAGCTCGATGGTGGCGACGGAACCGACGGGACGGACGGGACGGACGGGACCGACGGGACCGACGGAACGGATGGGACCGACGGCATGGACGGCATGGACGGTGGCGGTGATGCCGGCAATTTTGGTGGAATCATGATCGACACCGATGGTGTCTTCCAATCCAAAATGATGATCGATCTTTCGGGAAATCTGGATCGTCAACGGATCATGGCCGCTCAGTCTGCACTGACCAAAGACGTTCAATCACCCAGCAAGTTGCGCAAGATTTCGCTCAACCGTTTGGAAGCAGAATATCGGAAGTTGCGGAAGGCAGGTAAGCCGATTCCGCCGGAGATGACATTTCTGGCAGGCCTGACGCGACTGACTCACGTTTTTTACTATCCGGAAACCAAAGACATTGTGGTCGCCGGTCCCGCGGAAGGATTCTTTCGCAACGCCCAGGACCGGATTGTGGGAATGCAGTCGGGGCAGGCGACATTGCATCTGCAGGATCTGGTCGTGGCTCTGCGGGCTTACGCCCCGGACAGCAATCCCACGCGAGTGATCAGCTGCAGTATCGATCCGACACAACAGGGCCTGGCGAATTTTCGTCAGGCAGTGATCCACGCCCAGAATCAGATTACGGCCAATCAGGGGCGAGGCATCTCGGCGGCGGATATCACCAGCTACTTCCAGAACGCGATGGGGTTCCACACCGTGACCGTTAGCGGTGTTTCTCCCAAGACGCACTTTGCCCAGGTGCTGGTGGATGCGGATTACCAGATGAAGCTGATTGGGATCGGGCTGGTGAAACCACCCGTTCGCATCACGACCTTTATCGAAAAGGCTCAACCCGGCAGCGGAAAGAACTCCCTGCAGCGTTGGTTCTTCCGGCCCAATTACGATTACGTCCGCGTCAGCCCGGATGAAACGGCCATGCACCTTGACGGAGGTGGCGTCGAGCTGGTGGGCGAAGATGAACTGGTTTCCGCCAGCGGCCAACGCCAGTCGACTGGCAAATCGAACCGCGCCAGTCGGACCTTCTGTGCGTCGTTCACGAAGATGTACGATGCTTTGGCCGAGCGGATGCCGATCTATGCCGAGTTGCGAAACGTGATCGATATGTCCGTCGCCGCGGCTTTCATCCATGAAATGGACTTCTACGGACAGTCAGGCTGGAATCTGAAGTTTTTCCAGGATGAGACCCAGTACCCGGTAGAACGCTACAACGCCCCTCGCAAAGTTGTGCCTGCGGTCAATGCGGTCTGGAAAGGCCGACAATTGATGACGCCGATCGGCGGAGGTGTCAACATCCAGCCGCGGGTCGCGCTGTCGTCCGACAACATGAAGATCGATGATTCCGGTTCGGTGCAGAAAACCCGCGACTCGATCGATCTCTCGAAATTGCAATCCAGCCAGTGGTGGTGGGATTAGTCCGAAAGCTGGAAAACAAGTTGGGCCGCCTGCGTTCGACTGGGCCGCCTGTGTTGACCGGATCGCCCGCGTTCGATTGGGCCACGTGTGTTCGATTGGGCCGTCATAGGGTCTGGCCAAGCTGACTTGACCGGATACCGAAGTCGCTAGTGGCAGGAATTCAACGTAGCCGGATTCGCAAGAATTCGGGCATCCGCTCGGAGGTAAGCCGAAGAGAGGGGCCGCCTGAAGCTTTGACATCAGCCCTTTCAACGGACATTTGGTACGCACACAATTCAGCCAGGGCGTTGGCAGGGTCAGCAGCATACTGTTCAAATATTCATATCCGTTATCGCAGAATTGACCTGTCGAATAATCGCCGAAGTCGATCAATAACCTCGGAAAATTAACGTTTGAGAGGACGTTTTTCAGGATCCAGCCCAGTCGGTTTCCGCCTCAATCGGGCGCACTGTATGATTGTGGTTCTGCCTTCGAAACGGAGGGGCATATGAATATCACGATTCCATGCGCATTCTTGGCAGCTGTAATCGCGGTCTCTGCGGTTGGCTCGGTGCCGAACTCGATGGACGATCAGGCCGAACCTGACGGCAACGCCACGCAAATCGCCAAAGCGTGGTTCAGGTCGCTGATGGCAGGCGAGACGGTTGTCACCACATCTCTGTCGGACGTTCCGTTTTCGTTTGACAGAAAAAAAGAAATCAAGACCCATACGGATCTCAAGGAACGGTTTGACCGTGTTGTGGCACAGAAAGGCAAACGGAATTTGAAACCGACTTCCGTTAGAATCACTGCCTCTGCGCCCGAACAGGTTGAAGTCATTCTGATGATCGAGGATGAGGGAATCGTTGTCGTTGTCAAACCGGGAGAAGCATTTCGCGTCGTTGGATTTTCGGATTGAAGGTGCCCAATCCAATTGCCGGCGGCAGGTAACGAACATGACAGAATTACCCGATACAACGGCGGACCGGCAATCAGTTTCCACGGATGGAGGCCCAGCTTCCGATCCCTGCTGATCGGTAGCGTTGCGCAGCAGCCGGCAGTTTCGTTAAGCTTGAGAAAATGGCATTGCTCGATTACGGATTCGCGATTATCGAAGATTGCTACTCGCAATCCGACTGTGACCGTTTCATCGGCCAGATTGAAGCAGTCAGGGGCGCCGGTACACGTTGCCTGTTGGATAACGAATGGTGTCAAGCGCTCGCGAGATCACTCCCTGACAGGGTCGCATCAACCGTCCCGGAAATCCGGCAACTCGTCGCTGTCCAGTGCACGTTCTTCAACAAGTCACCGACCAACAACTGGTTCGTCGCGTTTCATCAAGACCGAAGCATTCCGGTCGGCTCAACGATATCGGCAGATCACTGGCCCGGCTGGTCACGCAAGGAAGGCATGACGTTCGTACATGGCCCGGACGATGTACTGTCTCAGATGATTGCGCTGCGACTACACTTGGACGATTCCACACCAGACAATGGACCGCTCAGGGTGGTACCCAACTCGCACCGCGACGGAACGCTATCCCCACAGCAAATTGAGACGGTGCGGAACTCGACCGATGACCATCCACTGATTGTCGGCCGGGGCGGCGTTGTGATGATGCGCCCGCTGTTGCTTCACGCTTCGTCGAAATCGCGTACATTGGACAATCGTCGCGTGCTTCAATTCCTGTTCGGCCCGGCAGTGCTTCCCCATGGGCTCGAATGGAGACTCGCTATTTGACACGTGGATGCAGTGGACAAATAACGAATCGATTGGTTTGCCTGCCAGTCTTCCCATTACCCGCCAGCATGAACGGTCGATGCATGAATTGGTAATGAATTCATTCGCTTTCGGTAGTATTCGTGGACGTGTTTGAGGCCTATTCGAGCATGGCGGGGGAGTGTCACTGTGGCACCAACGCGGTTCGAGTATGGCGGAAAGAGTAGACAGTAACATGAATCTGGATGACCAGTGTCAATCGGAGCTCCGTCAGCGGATCGAACAGTCCATCGCCTTCGAAGTCGAAAGCAATGTCGCGGCGCTGTACGAATTCATTGACCCCCACATTCGCGCATCCCGCAAGCGACGTTACCCATTCGAGCCGGAGCTGACAATTTCGCAAATAGGAGAATTCGTGCCGTTGGAAAGATAGTCCAGAAAACTCCAACAAAAAAACCCGTTGACGATCCTGGCTGAGACCGAACAACGGGTTTTCTATTAATAAGGTAGTGTGTTTCCTGTCCGAAGACGAAAACCAAACTCTTGTGCCATTGCTTGAGATCATGCCTCACGAATAACTGTGGGTCATGTCACCATGACTTCCAGCCGGATGATCCGTAAACATCATCCGTTTTCATATCCTTAGAAAGGAGGTGATCCAGCCGCAGGTTCCCCTACGGCTACCTTGTTACGACTTAGTCCCAATCATCGAGTTGACCTTCGGCGCTATCTTCACGAGGTTAGAATCGCGACTTCGGGCCCCCCCAACTTTCGTGGCTTGACGGGCGGTGTGTACAAGGCTCAGGAACACATTCACCGCGGCATGCTGATCCGCGATTACTAGCGATTCCGGCTTCATGCAGGCGAATTTCAGCCTGCAATCCGAACTGAGCACTATTTTATGCGGTTTGCTTGATCTCACGATTTCGCATCGCTTTGTATAGTGCATTGTAGGACGTGTGCAGCCCTAGACATAAAGGCCATGAGGACTTGACGTCATCCCCACCTTCCCCCGGTTTAACACCGGCAGTCTCCTTAGAGTCCCCGACATTACTCGCTGGCAACTAAGGACAAGGGTTTCGCTCGTTAAGGGACTTAACCCGACATCTCACGACACGAGCTGACGACAGCCATGCAGCACCTACGCAAGGGCTCCCCGAAGGGCACTTTCTGCTTTCACAGACGTTCCCAAGCATGTTAAGTCTAGGTAAGGTTCTTCGCGTATCCTCGAATTAAGCCACATCCTCCACCGCTTGTGTGAGCCCCCGTCAATTCCTTTGAGTTTCAGCCTTGCGACCATACTCCCCAGGCGCAGCACTTAACACTTTCGCTACGTCCGAGAGGATGTGAGAGTCCCCACGGACTAGTGCTGATCGTTTACAGCCAGGACTACCGGGGTATCTAATCCCGTTCGCTCCCCTGGCTTTCGTGCCTCAGCGTCAGAAGAGTCCCAGTGAGCCGCTTTCGCCACCGGTGTTCCTCACGATATCAACGCATTTCACCGCTCCACCGTGAGTTCCGCTCACCTCTGACTCCCTCAAGACTTGTGGTTTCCAACGCAATTCCACGGTTGAGCCGTGGGCTTTCACATCAGACCTTCAAACCCGCCTACGCACCCTTTAAGCCCAGTGATTCCGAATAACGTTTGCACAGTTCGTATTACCGCGGCTGCTGGCACGAACTTAGCCTGTGCTTCCTCTGAGGATCGCTCAAAATTTGCTCCCCTCTGACAGCGGTTTACAACCCGAAGGCCTTCATCCCGCACGCGGCGTCGCTCCGTCAGACTTTCGTCCATTGCGGAAGATTCTCGACTGCAGCCACCCGTAGGTGTCTGGGCAGTGTCTCAGTCCCAGTGAGACGGGCCATGCTCTCACACCCGCTAACCATCTTCGCCTTGGTAGGCCATTACCCCACCAACAAGCTAATAGTAAGCAGACCGATCCAAGGGCAATAAATTTTTGGTCCGGAGACATTATTCGGCATTACCGGCGGTTTCCCCCCGCTATTCCGAACCCCTGGGTACGTATCTACTCGTTACTCTCCCTTTCGCCGCTGTCCATCCTAGAAATCAACCGAAGCATCTTTCTAAAATTTCTCGCTCGACTTGCATGCCTAATCCACGCCGCCAACGTTCATTCTGAGCCAGGATCAAACCCTTCAATTGTATGCTTGCTGCATCCACCAAGGCGGACACAGACGACTAGCAAAATCAACCAACTCGAAGAGCTGGTAGCCAATTAAAGTTGCCACCATTTGCCGAAGCAAAAGCGGCCTAGTTTGAACTTAGACAACATCGGGTGGAATAATCCCGACGTTACCTGGTTCGCATGTTCTCATGCTGGCTTTTCAACTCGGTTGAACCCGAGACATGACATCCCGAAAGGACGCCCAACACGGACTCAACAGAAATTGAGGTTACTTCGATCCGGTTAAGAATCGAAGCGTACAAGAGTTCACTACCAAATTGTCAAAGAACATCTTGTCGACCACCAGGGCCGACGAAAAAACGAGCGGTTCATTCCCCGCTCGTGTGGGCCAAATTCTATGCGACAATCGTCCACTGTCAACTGCGAAGATGAAGGTTTCTGGAAGTTTTCCGAAATCCCTGGGTGGCTGGCACGGGCAACCAACTTAAATTGTCGCCAATCCTCATATCCTGCCGCGCTACCGCATCGTCTGGTCGCTTTGACCGGCCTCGCCAACCCATTTCTTAGGGTCTCCGCCCGACCATCCGGGCGCTCAGCCGGCTGCACTTAATCGGCGATCGTTTCCGCGAACCGGTGAGTTTTGAAACGGTGGTCTCACCTGTCACTTTGGAAACGTGCCCCCAATGAGTGCATCGTTTGGATAGGGACTCTTTTCGTTCGCTTCGAATCTGAAAATGAGTGCAGCCGACGCTACTCGTCCATGCGAATCGCAATAGCTGCCTGGGGCTCGCCGTCAGCGAGCGGCTGACGAGCAAACGGTCAATTACAGCCTTGCCAGGCAATTTTCGATCGCGTCGAGCATCTGTTGGGAATCGACCGCCGATCGGATATCGGCCAGGAAAGGTGTCTCGATGGTCATTCTGGAAATTTCGGCGAGAATCCGCAGATGGAGCTGTCGATCGCTGGGAGATCCCACCGTAAATACAAACACGTCCAACAGCGCGTGATCGCTGGCCCCATAATCCATCGGCTCCTGAAGCGTAATCACACCAACCCCTATGCCCGGGGCCTGGGAAAGTGTGGCGTGCGGCAGCGCCATGCCAACGGAACCCAGCGACGTGTTCTGCATCCGTTCCCGCTCCCACAAGGCGGTCACGATCAGGTCGGGGCTGATCCCCTCATACTGCCCTGAAAACATGTCCGCGGCTGCCCGGAACAGATCCTCCTTACGTTTGATATCCGCCTTCGCGACCAGGCATTCAGTCGACAGCGCGGCTCGCAGGTCCGATTTCGCTCCCTTTTGCCGGGCCGCTCGGGCATTCAGGATCTCCGACGGATCAAACGACCCGTGGGACTGAGTCCGCGGGGTCTTCAGCCACAACACGGAGCATTCGGCTCGCCGCGTGAGCACATCCTTGGGCGAACCGACCAGGTGCGCGAATCGGGAGCGGTCGCGAGGTGCCCCCATCACCAACAGATCGTATTCCGACGTCATTTTCTCGATTGCCAGCAGATTGTTGCGGCCATGCATCACGCGGGCCGTGGCGGGCGCATGACAGAGGTCCTTTAACTGATCCACGTAGTCAGCCCGGGCCTGTTGTTCATGGCTGGGCATGTCGTCGTGGAGCACACAAACGAAGATCAGCTTGGCCTGATGGATGCCAGCCAGTTGATCGGCCGTCATGACAACCAGCGCGTCATGCGGTCCCGGCTCAGCGTACACCAGGATTTCACGGATCGTCCGAATTCCCGCGTCCTTGAAAACCGCCAGGTTGCAGGGCAGATGATCCTGCAACCAGCCAATCGGGTTGTGAAACGAAATCCCCAGATCGCGCCGACCGGCTGCCTCCATGACCACCCACTCGCAATTCACCTGCCGCGCCACGGAATAGATGGTGCTGACGACATCATGGGTTACCGTGTCATTGTATTCCAGCTGAATATTCTGCTCTTGTGAGAGGGCCGTGATCCGACGCCGCAAGGAAACACTGAGCGGATCTTCCTCCAGCATGTCACCGATATGGACCTGCTCCGGGACTGCCGTCAGGTGAAGCACCTCCAACTTGCGACCTTGTGCCAGTGCCGCGCCCATTTCCACCAGCGTCTCCGGCGACCGTTCTCGGCCAAAAAACGGGACCACCACCGAAGCACTGGTCGGTAGCGATTGGTCCAGCTCACTGGCGGTAGGCAATTCCGCGCCCAGCAGGTCCCGCCGGGTCCCCATCTTTTCGATCACGCCCCGCCGCGCGACATTGTGCCGACCGTAACCAAAGTAGGCCATCGCGCCGATGCCCACGACCGCCAGGACCGCCAGCATGCTCAACGGCCCGATCGCCACCAGCAGCACCGCACCGACCACAATCCCGATCAGCTGCAGCCAGGGGTAAAACGGTGCGCGAAATTGTGGCTGGTACCATTCCGAAGCCGTCTCTCGGAGAATCGCCACGGTGCCGCAGACCAGCATGAAGGCCAGGATCATGAACGCGCTGGCCAGCTTCGCCAGTTGTTCAACGGGCAGGAACAATATGGCAATCGCCATCATCAGGGAAGTCAGCAGGATGCTGTAGACGGGCGTCTTCAGCGTTTCATTGATTTCCTTGAACCAGACCGGAATCAGATTGTCCCGACTCATCGCGAAGGGATAGCGCGAGGCGGCCAGCAGGCCCGCGATAGCCATGGAAATCATCGTCACGATCGCCAGAATGGCCGCGATGATTCCGGCCGTCGGGCCCAGCACGACGAGCGCCAGCGTATAAATCGGGTGCAGGTCGGGCGCTTTCAATTCCTCGGCGGAGACATTGCCAACCAACACAAAGACGACCAGCACGTACAGGCACCAGACCAGCAGCCAGGACAGCAGGATTCCCAGCGGCAGGTTTCGCCCTGGATTTTTGACCTCTTCCGCGATTGCCGCGACTTTGGTCACGCCGGCGTAGGATATATAGACAAACGCGGCTGCCGATATGAACCCGGAAGCTCCCTTGGAAAACCCAGACTCCAGCAGCTTCGGATCCACCGTCCAGAGCCCCTGGAAGCTGAGCAGCAGCAACGCCACCAGCACCGCAAGCACAATCAGTTTCTGCAATCGACCGATCACGCTGACCCCCATCACGTTGATCAACGTGATTACGCACAACAGCACGAGGGCGACCGGTTTGAGCGGCAGTTCGATCAGGACGCTCAGATAGGCACCAAACCCAATCAGGGCAAAAGCGCTCTTGAGCAACAGGGAAAACCAGAGCCCCAGCCCGGAAACGGTTCCAGTAAACGGCCCGAAGGTTCTTTCCAGGTAGACGTAGGTACCGCCGGACGTCGGCATGGCCGTGGCCAATTCCGATTTTGAAAGCGCCGCCGGTAAAACGGCCAGTCCAGCGACCAGGTAGGCCAGCCAGACCATGGAACCTGTTTTTCCGGCAGCCAGCCCCGGCAGGACAAAGATGCCGCTCCCCAGCATGGCGCTGACGCTGATCGCAATAACCGCCCCCAACCCCAGGCGTCGCTCAAGAGTTTTCAGTTTCAGCTCCCCACTAGAAGACGGATTCGATGGAATAAAAGGCGTGAATCTTCACGACCCGCCAGCGGTATCGGCAGCGTAATCCGCGAGGCCTCGTCCGGTCACGCCCGTTACCGACTCTCAAAACCGCCCCACCGGACGACCACCATGGTCTACCCGGCCCCCACGACGATTGCCAACAAGCCGCCAAAACACATCTACCGGAGTCCATCCTGTTGCCCTCGCTGTCCATCGGCAGGGTGCCGATGGCGAAAAAACCGCTGCTATCTGAATCGAACTCATACCGAGGTGCAACTTCAATTCTCGCCCAGTCGGCAAAACCAGCGATTGCTAGACGATGCAAACCGTCCGGCAGGCCAGGATGGCGACCAGCTCGCAGAACTTGAGCCCTCGAGGCCAAAACCGAGGGGTTTGCGACTCCCTTTCGGACGGTCGAAGGCGGCGCCGTCGGGCGCGATCATGTCGACCGCGGCATCGCCTGCACACATTGGGTTGGCTGGGTTTCATTTATCTGCTCACGCATTTTCCTGACCGAAAGGGCGGTTCGACGGGACGGCGGTTTGACGAGAGAATTTCATTCGATAAAATGCGGCCCAAATTCGATATAACCCCCCAAAGGTATGCGACTTATTTTCCAGTCGACGGAGGTGGCCGCTTGTCTTACATTTCTGATGTCGGAAGTCCGGATTGGCGCGTTGGTTGGGAGACACGCGCGAGGGCAGGATGCGTCACGCCTGGTGTTGCTGCATCGGATGGCATTGTTGGCTGTCGCACGTCTATAAGCAAAGCCGACTAAGTCTTGGCAGATTGGGAACTGCCGTTCGTTCTGAGGTGGAGTTCATGCAAGAGTTCTTTTTTCCGAATTGGGTAAACAAGTTCACGCTGATGCTGCTTGGCGGTGGGCTTCTGCTGGCCGGCTATCTGGGAACCTGCCTCTTCGCGGGCATTCATCCTGAGATTGTGAATGTGGGACACCAGCCCAAACAACCGGTTCCCTACAGCCATAAATTGCACGTGGGTCAATTGAAGCTGGACTGTCGGTACTGTCATAACACGGTGGATCAGGCCGGCCATGCTGCCGTCCCTCCGACGGCGACCTGCGGTAATTGCCACGGTGGCGATCGAACCAAGCAGGGAGCCACGCTGGGAATCGTGCAACCGGATAGCCCGCTGCTGGAGCCGGTTCGTCAGAGCCTGGAAGATAACGAGCCGATCATGTGGGCGCGAGTCCACGATCTGCCAGATTTCGTATATTTCAACCATGCGGCCCACGTTTCCCGTGGTGTCAGTTGCGTTTCCTGCCACGGAAGAATCGACAAGATGGAGGTCGTGACGCAGGTTAAGCCGCTATCGATGAAATGGTGTCTGGACTGCCACCGTAACCCGGCACCGCACATTCGTGACCCAAAATTCGTCACGCAACTCGATTTCAAACCGACCAATGCTGACGGAAGCGAACTCAATTTGACCGATTACGGACAGCAATGGGTCAACAAGCTGGAGATCAACCCGAATACCAGTTGTTCCACCTGTCACCGCTGATGCCGACGGATTCCAGATCAATCAACACCCGTTTTTAGCCAATAATGAATAAGCCAGCCAATCGACCGCAACTTACCACTCTGCAAAAAGTCTCGGAATCCAGCGAGGTTCGGTCGGCAATCGATCGTGATTTTGGTTCCGCGATCGAAGACCTGAACGACGGGGTCTCCCGGCGTCGCTGGCTGCAATTGATGGGTGCCTCGTTGGCCCTGGGCGGGATGTCGGGCTGCCGTTATGAAAAAGAGCAAATTGCACCCTTTGCCTTCCGTCCTCAAAACCGGGTGCCCGGTATTCCCGAGAAGTACTCGGCCACGATCGATTTTGCCGGCGTGGCGCAGCCTCTGGTGGCGACCAGTTTTGATGGCCGTCCCATCAAGCTGGACGGCAACCCCGATCATCCGGCGGCTAAGGGTTCGTCGACCACTTTCACGCAGGCGACCATTCTGAATCTGTATGATCCGGACCGTCTGCGAGATCCTCTGCGAGCGACTGGCGACACGTTTGAAGATGTCGATTGGAACGAAATTTTAAATGCGGGGCGCGGGCTGCTGGCTGGTGATACGTCCTCGGTGGCTATCGTGTCGGAGCAGGTCGGTTCGCCGTCGCTGGCCAGGCTAAAGCAGCAGCTGATCGATAAGGGGGTAAATTGGTTTACGTTTTCCGCCATCAACGATGACAACGCGCGGGAAGGTGCCCGGCAGGCATTTGGGAAGCCGGTTCGGATGCACTGCGATTTCGAGAAAGCCAAGGTAATCGTGTCGATCGATGCAGATCCTCTGGGGATGCATCCTGACGCGGTTAACAACACGATCAAATTCACGGCGGGTCGCGATGCGGATCATGGCGTGATGAGTCGGATGTATGCCATCGAGAGCCAGTTTTCGGTGACGGGGTCATCGGCGGATCACCGGATTTCGGTTCGCAGTTCCCAGATTCCGGGTTTTGTTGGATCTCTGAGGCAGGCGGTTGACGCGGCGGAGCCCGCCGCGGCGATCGATGAATCGTTGGCTTATCGGGACAAGATGCTGGCCTGCATGGCTCAGGACCTGCGGGATCATGCTGGTGAGTGTGTTGTGGTTTGCGGTGAACGCCAGCCCCCCGAAGTGCATGCCGCGGTGCATGCCCTGAACGAAGACCTGGGCAATATTGGCAAGACGGTCACGTTCACCACGGTGGCCGGTGCGGACGAACCCGGCTCGCTGGATTCGATCAAGCAATTCGCGGACAAGGCTCGCGCTGGTGAAATCAAGTCGGTTGTCTTGTTGGGCGGCAACCCGGTCTTCAATGCACCGCGTTCCCTGGGCTTGGCGGAAGTGATTTCCGGCATGGCCAATTCGCTCCACATCACTTCGCATCGGAATGAGACGTCGCTCTGCTGTAAGTTGATTTGCGACGTGGCGCACCAGTTGGAATCATGGTCCGATGGTTGGGCTTACGATGGTTCGGTCTGCATCGGTCAGCCCCTGATTCTGCCCCTGTTCGGCAGTCGGTCGGAAACGGAAATCCTGAGCGAGTTTCTGGGCAATGAGATCGTTGCGAGCCAGGAGATTGTTCAGGCTACCCAAAATCTGGACGCCAAGACGTGGGCGAAGTCGGTCCACGACGGTTTTGTGACGGATTCCCAGCCCGAACCGGAGCCGGTGTCGGTTGGCGAGGTGGCGCCGCTGGCGGCCGACGATGGTTGGAAAACGCCATGGGATGGCAGCGTTTATGAAATCGTCTTTCAGCCCAGTCGCAACCTGTACGATGGTCGGTTCGCCAACAACGCCTGGATGCAGGAGTTGCCCGATTTTATTACCAAATTGACTTGGGGAAACTCTGCCCAGGTGAGTCCCAATACGGCCGAAAAACTGAAGGTCCGTACGGGTCAGACCATCAACCTGGGTAACATTGGGTTGCCTGTGATCGTCCAGCCGGGCCAGGCGGACGGCTCGATCGGCCTGACGCTGGGCTATGGTCGGACCGAAGTTGGGGCCGTTGGTGGCAACGTTCGAACCGGCGAGATTGTGGGCGTGGATGTCGTTCCGCTGCGAACGATGGAAAACTGGAATTTCGGCGGCATTGAACGTGTCAATCCAACACGGGATTTTGAACGATTGGCCAGGGTCCAGGAGAACTGGGACATCGACGAAACCGGGCGGAATGAAATCCAGGCCCGGATGTTCCGGGATCCGTAGAAAACCGAAAGCGATCGCAGTGCCCTGATTCGGGAGGGTACGTTTCGCCAGCTATCAGGAGTATCTGGCGAAGCACTCTCACGATCACGGTTCGGGGCATGACGATGGAGCTGGCGAGCATCACGACGAGCACGCCGCGGTCTCATCGTCGGCGTTGCCGGTGATTAGCCAGGTCAATTTTGTGCCGGACGAAGATCTTGGGCCGGGTCACGATGAGACGGCGGGTCGCGGGCACGATCATAATCATGGACACGCGGAGACGCATTCATGGCCCGAGGCTTTTCATCTGCATCACAAACCGTTCGACATCACACCCGGTGCCCGGATGGATTACACGGCCGAAAACCCGGATTACAAGAACGTCTGGGGCATGGGCATCGATCTGAACAAGTGCACCGGCTGCAACGCCTGCGTGATCGCCTGCCAGGCGGAAAACAACATTCCGGTGGTCGGCAAAGACCAGGTGATTGGCGTGGTCGCGAAATGCACTGGATCCGGATGGACCGCTATTACGGACGACAATCTGTACAACGACGAAGCGGCCGAATCGGATGACAAGCAGATCGTTCACCAACCGGTGGCCTGTCATCACTGCGAAAACGCTCCTTGCGAAACGGTTTGCCCGGTGGCCGCGACGGTGCACAGCAGTGAGGGCCTGAACGACATGGTTTACAACCGCTGTATCGGGACCCGTTACTGCGGCAACAACTGTCCCTACAAGGTTCGGCGGTTCAATTACTTCAACTACACCGATGCCACGACGTTCCTGAAGTATCCCGGCGCGGACAAGCATGACCAGGAACGAGCGTTCGGTTGCAGAATTTGATGATGAATCCGGAAGTCACGATTCGTTGCCGTGGTGTGATGGAAAAGTGCACCTATTGCGTGCAGCGAATTCAGAACACGAAAATCAAGGCCAAGAGCGGAGGGCAACCGACCGATTGGGCCGAACGAAATCACGACGGCCTGCCAGGATGCTTGTCCGGCCCAGGCGATTAAGTTTGGCGACCTGAACAACCCGGAAAGCGACGTCGCCAAGGCGCACGCCAACCCGCGTTCCTACACGATGCTGGAAGAATTGAACAACTATCCACGAACAAAATACCTGGCTCGAGTTCGCAACCCGCATCCGGCTCTGGTCGATCGGGACGATCGGAATTCCGTACGCGGTCACGGACAACAGGTCACGACGGCAGGAAAGAACCACGCCAGACACTGAATCGCACGAACACTGATGACAATTCATCTGGCTGACACGGAAACCGAAAACGAGCACGATTGAATGGCAACCATGGCCACGGTTGATCCGTTGTTGACAATACGATCGAGGATCCATCGACCAGGGCTCCGCTGGTACTTGGCGGGCTGGACTACGCGGGCGTCACCGAAACGGTCTGCGCGCTGTGGGAGGCGAAGAGTCCTCCCCGAGATCTGGTGGATTATCGTCGGCATTTCGCTTTCGTTGTTGATGATGCTGGGTGCCTGCATCGGGCACCTGTTGATGAAGGGAGTCGGGGTCTGGGGCAACAACAATCCGGCCTATTGGGGTTGGCCGATCGTCAACTTCGTGTTCTGGGTCGGTATCGGTCATGCCGGAACGTTGATTTCGGCGATTCTGTTTTTGTTCCGGCAGAACTGGCGAACGAGTATCAACCGGGCGGCGGAAGCGATGACGATTTTTGCGGTGGTCTGTGCCGGGATGTTTCCCGGCATCCACATCGGTCGCGTCTGGGTCGTTTTACTGGCTGTTTCCGATTCCCACCGAACACCTGGCGATGTGGCCCAATTTCCGCAGCCCGCTGCTGTGGGACGTGTTTGCGGTTTCGACCTATGCGACGGTTTCGTTGTTGTTCTGGTACATGGGCATGGTTCCCGACATCGCCACGTTCCGCGATCGATCGAAATCGAAGATCGGCAAAATCGTCTACGGTATGCTGTCGCTGGGCTGGACAGGTTCGGCCGCGGCTGGCACCGCTACGAGATGGCCTACACGATCCTGGCCGCCTTGGCGACGCCGCTGGTTTTGAGCGTGCACACGATCGTCAGTTTTGACTTTGCCGTTTCCCAGCTTCCCGGCTGGCACACGACGATTTTCCCGCCCTACTTTGTGGCCGGTGCGATTTTCAGCGGCTTTGCGATGGTGGTGACGCTGCTGGTGCCGGTCCGGAAGCTGTTCAACCTGGAAAACCTGATCACGATTCGCCACCTGGAGAACATGAACAAGATCATCATGGCCACCGGCATTGATGGTGGGTACGGCGTACGGGATCGAGTTCTTCATCGCCTGGTATTTGGGGTTCCGTCGGAGCGATTTGCGTTCTATCAACCGGGCCTTTGGTAATTACTGGTGGGCCTACTGGATCATGGTCTCCTGCAACGTGCTGATTCCGCAGTTGTTCTGGTTCAAATGGTGTCGGACGACTCCATGGTTCATGGTCATCGTCTGCATTTTCGTGAACATTGGCATGTGGTTTGAACGATTCGTAATTACCGTGACTTCGCTCTGTCGCGATTTCCTGCCGTCCAGTTGGGCTTATTTCCGATCCGACGGAAGTGGACTGATGATGCTGATCGGCAGTTTCGGTTTGTTTACACTTCCTGTTCATGCTGTTTTGCCGTTTCCTGCCGATCATCGCCATGTCGGAAGTCAAGAACGTTCATTCCGGAACAAGAAACTCACTGATACGAATTGAATTGAATTCATGACTGAGTCGAACGAAAACACGACCAATGACCAGCGACTGGTTGGCCTGCTGGCCCAGTTCGAGGATCCGGACTCGCTGGTCAACGCCTGCGATCAGGCGCGGCAGGACGGCTACCAGAAGATGGACGCCTATTCGCCATTTCCGGTGCATGGGATCGATCCCGCGATCGGTATCAGCCGTACGATACTGCCGTTCATCGTGCTGGCTGTCGGCTTGGGTGCCTGTGTGGTTGGACTTGGGCTGCAGTATTATTCCAACAATGCGACCAGCGTTTTCGGCCTGTTCCCCGGCTACCCGTTCAAGATCAGCGGCAAACCCTATTTCAGTCTGCCGGCCAATATTCCGGTGACTTTTGAAATCATCGTCCTGTCCAGTGCGTTCGCGGCCTTCTTTGGCATGTGGATATTGAACGGACTGCCCCGACTGGCCAACCCGCTGCTACGGATTTCCCGGTTCAAGCGGGCGACCAACGACAAGTTTTTCCTGATGATCGATCAGCATGACGGCCAGTTTCGATCGCGGCAAGACGGAAGGTCAGCTGAAGGAATGGGGGGCGTCATTCATTGAAGAGGTGCACGAAGACTTGACGGACCAGCGTTTGCCCGCCTGGGTGACGACCGCCGGCGTGTTGATCGCCTTTTTGTGTCTGCTGCCACCGATGATCATTTTTCGAGCTTCCGGCATGACCAGTCGCGAACCGCGGATGCACATCATTCCCGACATGGATTGGCAGGACAAGAACAAGACGCAAACCGTCTCGCCCAACTTCGCCAAATTGGGTCCTCCCGATTATCTGTTTGCCGACGGCCGGGTAATGCGTCCTCCCATCCCGGGCACGATTGCCCGCGGCCGTCTGGATACCGACAGCGATTATTATCAGGGAATTCAGCCCGGTTCGACGTCCGTGACCTCCGTGTCTTCGCGGTCGTCGGTGCTGACCAGTCTGTCGCAGGACAACGACCCCGCCGCGGTAAACGACCAAGTGGCCGAACCGAATTGGATGCGAACGTTTCCGGAACAGATCGTGGTCGATCGGGAATTACTGGAACGGGGCCGCGAGAAATTTGAAATCTACTGCAGCGTCTGCCACGGCTACGACGGTAATGGAAACGGACTCGTTAACCAGCGGGCGTTGGCCCTGGCAGCGACCGGCAAGGCAGCTTGGACGACAGCCAAGTCGCTGCATGACCCCACGGTCAAGGACGATGAAAAGAATCCGGTGGGACGAATTTTCGACACGATATCCAATGGTCGCGCTTCGATGGGGCCTTACAAGGATCAAATCTCGGTCGCTGACCGCTGGGCGATTGTGGCGTATGTGAAGGCGCTGCAGGCAACCGGGATGGAGCCCGAGTCGTCGGTGGCAGCAGCCAGAAACGTTAGCGACGACGGTGGTGAATCGTCCGGACCATAGAACTTAATTACAGAACCTGACAGTCATGCACGAAGCCAGACAAGCAAAAATTACCTCGCCGATCACGACGCTGAAGGACGACTACGTCCGCATGATACCCATTTGTTTTATCGTGGGTGTTATCGGATTCGCCATTTCGATCGCTACGGTGGGGATGAACTTCTCTCGATTTTCCTACAGCTACCTGACATCATTCTGTTTTATTCTGACCATCTGTCTGGGCTGTCTGTTTTTTGTCATCGTCTATCATTTGACCCGCGCCGGCTGGGCCGTCACGGTCCGTCGAATTGCAGAATTGTATGCCGCCTGCCTGTTTCCGCTGTTGATTCTGTTTCTGCCGATTCTGATTCCGGTCGTTCTGGGGATGAATACCGTCTACGAATGGAATCAACCGGGATGGTCGGTGCATGGCAGCGAGGCCGAAAAACAGCTGGTGGTTGACGAATCTCCCAATCCGATTCCGATCGAGAAGCTGAAGCGAGCCTACCTGAACCCCTTGTTTTTTGGTGTCCGGACGCTGTTTTATTTTATCGTCTGGGGGGCGATGTCGTGGTTCCTGCTGAGAACTTCGTTGGCTCAGGACAAGACGGGCGATGCGGAGTTTGACGACCCGCATGCAGAATCTCAGCGGTCCGATGATGATCTTGTTCGCGGCCACGCTGGCGGGGGCCGCGTTTGATTACGAAATGTCACTGTCGCCGTTGTGGTTCAGCACGATGTTTCCGGTTTACATTTTCGCGGGGGCGTGCTGGGTGCTTTTGCCACCATCATTCTGACGGCGCTGTTGCTGCAGCGGAGCGGAAGGATCACCGACGAGATTACGATTGACCACTACCACGACCTGGCCAAACTGATGTTTTCTTTCGTATTCTTCTGGGGATACATTGCCTTCAGTCAGTTCATGCTGATCTGGTACGCCAATATTCCTGAGGAAACGTTCTGGTATGCCTGGCGGATCAATCCGCTGCCAGGTCAGGAAGGCGGGCTGTCCGGTTGGCAGTGGATGTCGATCATTCTGGTGGTCGGTCATTTATTGATTCCCTTCCTGGGGTTGATGGCACGGTCTGTCCGACGGAACAAGACCTATCTGTTCTTCGCCGCCATTTACATCCTGGTCGTCCATTGGATCGATCATTACTGGATCGTCATGCCTCAGGCGCTGCCGCAGAGTCAGTTCACCTTCAGCGGCTGGGGACTGATTTCCGACATCGCCTGCGCGGTCGGGATGACGGGCATGCTGCTGGCGATCTTTTTCCTGATAGCCGGAAACAAACCGCTGGTGCCGCTGAAGGATCCACGCCTTGGCGAAGCACTGAATTACCACAATCCATAATTGAGTATACGTTGTTGAGATAGACTTATGACCAATGCAACGGCTGATAGGGAAACCCCGAGCCACGACGGTTCGTACGACAGCGAACCCGCCGTGGGCCCAAGTTATGACGATATCAACACGCCGGTTATTCTGATGGTGGGCGTGATTTCGGCGATTGTGACAATTTGTATCATTTTCTTCGTGCAAGGCTTGAGCTACCAATGGAAGAACAGTTTCATTCGAAATCGTTCCTTTGAAACGGTCAACAAGTCGGTGCAGAAGGTGGTGGAACAGCAGAGAGCCCACCTGAACGGCGACCCCCAGCGGGGAATCAAGCCAATCGACGAAGCGATGACAGAAGTAATCTCCAGGTTTGGAAGGTAGAACTACGTTCAATTCGCAAAACATTCGCCCAATCATGTTTTTCCCCATCCCCATCCAGTCGCGATTCGTCTTCGGCCTGTTTTTCACAGGCTGTCTGTTGGCTTGTGCCGTCGGATATGCAGATCGCGATGATATCCCGGATGCCGAGAAGGGAACCGGCGTGGAGGAGAATTTGGGAGAGACGATTGATCTGGGAATCGAGTTCCGCGACGACCGCGACCGCAAAGTCCAGATTGGAGATTTTTTTCAGGGCCGGCAACCGGTCATTCTGTCATTCAATTATTCCAACTGCCCCAAGCTGTGTAGTGTCCAGTTGGAAAACATGGCGATGGCGTTGAGGAAAATCGACTTCAAGGCCAACGAAGATTTCCAGATCGTTTCGGTCAGTATCGATCCGCTGGAACAGGTGTCGCGGGCCCGGCAGTCGAAGGCGAAGTACGTGACGGTTTATGGTGACGAAGAGTCCGCTGATGGATGGCATTTCCTGGTCGGTGATCGGGATGCGATTGAAGTACTGGCAGAGAACTGTGGCGTCAAATACAAGTATATTCGGCACCAGAAACTTTATTCGCATCCGCCCGTGTTCCTGCTGCTTTCGCCGGAGGGCAAGATCGTTCGTTACATTCATGGCCTAAATTACGAACCGGTCACGATCAAGCGGGCGTTGATCGAAGCGGCTGAAGGTAAGATTGGATCATCGATTAATCGGCTGACTTTTATTACGGGTTGCTATCTGTACGACGAATCGACAGGGAAATACTCGTCCCAGATCATGGGGCTGATGCGACTGGCGGGAGCCGGCACGGTGGTGATGCTGTTGGTTGGGCTGGTTCCTTACTGGTTGCGTGGCTTCAAGGCGAAGTCCACCGCGCAAGCTAGTTCGAACGTCGATGTCGTTTCGAATTTGAAAACTCATTGAGAGAATTTGGTGTGATGAATTGGATTGACATTTTGCCGTTGGCGCAGATCGACACCAGCTTTGCCGAAAAGCATGAGCGAACCGGTTCGATTTTCTCTTCGGGTTTCTGGTTCCCGGAGGAAGCCAGCGAATTTGCTCCGCAGTCTGATTTTCTGTTCATGGCGATCACCTACATCTCGGCGATATTCTTTGCCGTCATCGTGGGCGTGATGATCCTGTTTGTAATCAAGTATCGCCGGCGACCTGGGGTCGAGCCGCAGCCCAGTCCGTCACACAATACGGCTTTGGAGATCTTCTGGTCGGTGGTTCCGGCGATTATCCTGGTGTGGTTCTTTTACGCGGGGGCGAACGGATTTCTGGATCTGCGAATTCCCACGGACGATGCCGAAGAGATTCATGTTACCGCTGCCCGATGGAATTGGTCTTTCCGTTATCCCAACGGGGACACTTCCACGGAGTTGCACCTGGTCAAGGATCAGCCGGTCAGGTTGATCATGCAATCGACCGACGTCCTGCACAGCATGTTTGTCTCGGCCTTCCGCCAGAAAATGGATATCGTGCCAGGACGTTACACCTACGCATTCATCAACCCCACCAAGGTCGGGAAGTTCCGTCTGGCCTGTACCGAGTACTGTGGGACAGAGCATTCGCGAATGCGGACTCTGTGCCAGGTGCATGAGAGTGAGGAAGCGCGGCGTTCCAGCACCGAGTGGATTCGAGCGAAGTATCCACCGTGGGAAACCGGCCAGCGACTGTTCCAGATGAATTGCAGCGGTTGCCATAAAGTAGACGGAAACGCGGCCACCGGGCCAGCCCTGAATGCCATCTGGGATACCAATGAGAATTTGGTGGATGGCAGCACCATCAAGGTGGATGAAGAATACCTTCGCAGCTCGATCCTGTATCCCGATCGCCACGTCGTCGCCGGCTATGGACCCGTATCGAAGATGAATTCATTTGATGGCAAGCTGACCCGCGAGAATCAGATGGACCTGATCGCGTACATCAAGTACGTGAATGATCCGGGTAAGTACGGGGATACCACGCCGGTCGGAGAATTGAACGAGCAGTCTGGTGGTGAGAACAGTGTAGACGAACCCGCCGACGCGGCCGATGCCGCTGATTCGAATGAGGCGGCTACCGATGACGCCGAGTCCGGCAACAGCGTCGATGGAAACAACTGAAGAATTCTTGAACAGGTAAGTCATGGCAACCAAAGCGATTACAGATAAGAATCAGATCTTCGGTCACGCGGAGAACAACTATCTGACCGTTTCCCGTGGGTTCGCGTCGTGGGCGTTCACGCTGGACCATAAGCGGATCGGGATCATGTACCTGATCGGAGTCACCATCGCGCTGCTGCTGGCCGGTGCCTTCGCGCTCGCCTTGAGGATGCATCTGTGGACTCCCGATGGGGCGATGTTGACAGATGATCAGTATAATCAGATGTTTACGCTGCATGGCGCCGTCATGGTGTTCGCGTTCATCATTCCCAGCATTCCGGCGGCACTCGGAAACTTCGTCCTGCCGATGATGCTGGGGGCGAAAGATGTGGCCTTTCCGCGGCTGAATCTGGCCAGCTTCTATTTGTGGATGATTGGAACGGGCTGCCTGCTGGCGGCAATTTTGACGGGCGGCGGGCTCGATACAGGATGGACATTCTACACGCCCTACAGCATCGAGACGGATACCGGGGTAATCTGGGCCACGTTCGGGGCGTTCGTGCTAGGTTTCAGTTCCATATTCACCGGCCTGAATTTCCTGGTGACGATCAACACCATGCGGGCCCCCGGTCAAACCTGGTTCAAGTTGCCGTTGTTCCTGTGGGCGCTGTACTCCACGGCGATCATTCAGATTCTGGCGACACCGGTGCTGGGGATCACGCTGCTGTTGCTGATCGCCGAGAGGACGATGAATATCGGCATTTTCGATCCCAAGTATGGCGGTGACCCTGTTCTGTTCCAGCACTTTTTCTGGTTCTATTCGCATCCGGCCGTGTACATCATGATCCTGCCGCCGATGGGAATCATCAGCGAACTGATGTCGGTTTACAGTCGCAAGAAGATTTTTGGTTACAGCTTCATTGCCCTGTCCAGCGTTGCCATCGCGTTGCTCGGCTTCCTCGTTTGGGGGCACCACATGTTCACCAGTGGACAATCAGTGGTGGTCAGCATGATTTTCAGCGCGATCACGTTTTCCGTTGCCATTCCCTCCGCCGTCAAGGTGTTCAACTGGTTGGCTACGATGTACAAGGGTTCGATTATCCTGACGACGCCGATGTGTTTCGCGTTGTCGTTCATCTTTCTGTTTGGCATCGGCGGCCTGACCGGACTCCATCTGGCCACTTTGTCGACGGACATTCAACTGCACGACACCTATTTCGTGGTGGCTCACTTCCACTTCGTAGCGGTCGGGGGGACGCTGACGGCTTTGTTTGGCGGGCTGTACCATTGGTGGCCCAAGATGTTTGGACGCATGTACAACGACGCGATGGGGCGAGTCAGTTGTCTGCTGATCTTCAGCGGATTCTGCCTGACATTTTTCCCTCAATTCGTGATGGGTTCTCGCGGTATGCCTCGTCGTTACGCCACGTATGACCCGGAATTCCAGATCTTCCACCAGTTGTCCACGATTGGCGCCTTCGTACTGGGGATTGGCATCGTGATGTCTCTGGGCGTTTTGGTTTACGCGGCGTTTCGCGGTCCGAAATGCAGCGGCAACCCCTTCGGTGCGGCAACCCTGGAATGGCAGTCCAGTTCACCGCCGGACTTCCACAACTTCATCCACCAACCGGTGCTGATCGATCCCTACGACTTCAATGCCCTTGTTTACGATGAAGAGCTGGATAGCTATATTCCTCGCAAGTTTACGCAACCGGCGCCTCAACCGGGCAAGGAACCGCAACCAGATCTTGACCCTGTCAAGCGATCGAAGGAAAACTGAGTTCCACGGCAGGGCCCGAGAATCTGGCCGGAGCTAAAAGAGAGAATGCGGGAGCACTAAATGGCAATTGCCGAGACAGAACATTCACTGGTCGACGATCATGCATCACATGATCATGGTGAATTCATTGCCCACCACTTCGATTCGGCTGAACAGCAATTTGACTCAGGAAAGTTGGGTGTCTGGGCGTTCCTGGTTACGGAGATTCTGTTTTTCAGCGGATTGTTCGTGGCCTACACGCTGTACCGTGTGCATCATCCCGAGATTTTCGAGCAGGCGCACATTTTCCTGGACAAGTACCTGGGCGCTTTGAATACGCTGGTCCTGTTGTTCAGCAGTTTGACCATGGCTCTAGGGGTCCGGGCGGCCCAGTTGGGAAAGAATCGGCAAGTCGCGTTCTTTGTTTTGATTACGATGTTCTGTGCCGCAATGTTCCTGGGCGTGAAAGCGATCGAATACAGCCACAAGTGGGACTTGGGCATTCTGGTTCGTAGCGCCTTCGATTATTCGCCGGACCATCATCACGCTGCTGAGCCGGGAACTCTTGCGGCCAGTTTGGGGGTTTCACCCTACCTGATCGGTCTCAGTTTCGTTCCGGCGGTGTTTATTGGCGTTGTTTGTTGGACTGTCCGGCTTTTTCAAGTTGACTGGCAACGATCATCGTGCCAAGTTTTTTGCCGGCTTGGTTGTCACGGCATTGGGTTATTTCTTCGGAGTCGTTGCTGGTCACTTTTATATGCAAGCGACCGATGGCGGAACGGGCTCCGATGCAGGCCACGCGGCCAATCCGGTTGTCCTGTATGCAATGCAGGATGAGGCGGCGGCCAATGCCGATCCTCAACATGCTGCCGATGCAGGGGCGAAAATAGCGGAACCTTCCGGTGCCAGCCATGATGCGGTCGATCATGGTCCGAGCAAGTCCAAGCTGGATCGCGATATCGGAATCTTCTTCAGTATTTACTATTGCATGACCGGCCTGCACGCTATCCACATCCTGGCCGGCATTGCCTTTTTGGCCTGGATTTTTAATCGTTCTCTGTTGGGGCATTGGCGTCCCGACTATTTCGGACCCGTGGATTATGTCGGGCTGTATTGGCATCTGGTCGATCTGATCTGGATTTACCTGTTCCCCTTACTTTACTTGATTGACTAGCGACGGTTTTCCTATGGCACACGACGACCATGCGCATGGTTTTGCTCATATATCATCGGTTCGGCTACTGGTAGCAACGTTTGTCGCACTTGTCCTGCTGACGGTCCTGACCCTGTTGCTGGCGGGCAATGTTGCCCCATTCGGTTTCGTTGTGGCGATGACCATTGCGACATTGAAAGCCGCACTGGTGATGGCTTTCTTCATGCATATGGCTTGGGATAAGCCATTTAACGTGCTTTTCTTTCTGGGTTCCAGTTTATTTGTGCTGCTGTTTATCGGTATCACTCTTACGGACACGGATGCCTACCAAAATCAGATCGACGAATTCCCCCGCGAGGCGGAGACCAGTACTCAATAGACCCGTTCGATGTTGAAACAGTCCATCAGTCTCGTTCCCGCTCGTCGGGATCTGTATCAGGCCAAACTGGTGTTCTACCTGTTTATCGCGTCTTTGACCGTGTTCTTTGTGGCCAGCCTGATTACCTACTGCGTCATTCGGTTTGAGGCATTTCGGTCGATTCAACTGACTTACAACGCTCAGTCCGATTCCATGGAACCGACTTTTCGGTCGTACGAGCCATTAAAGTTGCCGATTTCTTTCTGGACGAGTACCGCGATTTTGGTCGCGATCAGTTTTTTTCTGCAACGAGCTTGCTGGTTGGTTCATCGCGAGCATCAGGAGAAATTCCGTCAGTGCCTGATGTGGGCCTGGGCCATGGCTGTGGCGTTCGTTTTTATTCAGTCCTTCGGACTGCGGGAACTGATCGTTCAGCACTTCAGTGAAACAGATGGATCGACCAAGGTTTACGGGATGTCGTTTACGTTGGCTTTAATCCATGCGTTGCATGTGATTGGTGGATTGGGTTTTCTGGGCTTCATCATCTTCCAGGCCTTTCGTGGGCGGTATGATCACGAAAGACATTGGGCCGTCGATCACTGCGCTGGCTATTGGCATTTTCTGGACTGTGTCTGGGTCTCGATGTTGATCGTATTCGCGGTTACGAAGTAGGCATCTGCACGCGGTCCAATTGTCGCAGTTTCGCCGTTCACCACGCGGTCGCTGGGGGGTGGTCCGACAGATCTTGGTGGTACGCTACCAGGCGATCCAATCCGGATCCATCTGTATTCACTTTTTGAGGCAAAATCTTGCCACCCTGCCATCCGGTTCGTCCTGTTCTGGTACATTGCAATCCACTGCGGGTAGGTTCATCCTGTCGATTATCTGGCCACGCGATCGTTCATGTCTCTGTTTGAAGCCTCGGAAAAGCAGAATCTGGCGAAGGCCAGACCGCTGGCTGCCCGAATGCGCCCGCGGTCCTTGCCCGAATTTGTGGGTCAACAACATTTCCTGGGCCCCGGCAAGTTACTGCGGCGTCTGGTCGAGGCCAATCAATTGGGCAGTATCATCCTGTTCGGACCCCCGGGCACCGGCAAGACATCGCTGGCTCGGGTCCTGGCCACCGAAACCCAACGGGAATTCGCGCAGTTGAGTGCGATCATGCACGGGGTCAAGGACCTGAGAGAGGTGCTTTCGGCTGCGCGAGATCGACTGGCTACCGGCGGATCAGGAACGTTATTGTTTATTGATGAGATCCATCGATTCAACAAGGCCCAACAGGACGCGTTGTTGGCGGATGTGGAAGAAGGCATCGTCACGTTGATTGGTGCCACAACATCCAATCCATTTTTTGCGGTGATCAACGCATTGGTCAGCCGGAGCACGGTCTTTCAATTGGAACCACTGAGTGTTGATGAGATCCGGAAGATCCTGACGGCAGCGTTACAGGATCAGGAACGTGGGCTGGGAAACCACGAAATCGAAATCGACGACGAAGCCTTGACCCGTTTGGCCCAAGTCTGTGACGGCGATGCGCGTCAGGCTTTAGGCGTCTTGGAAACAGCCGCCATGGTTTCGGCGGACCAGGAACGCATCACCATCGACACCGTCAAGGAAGCCATTGCGCATCGCGCAGATCCGGTACGACGCCCAGGGAGACGAGCATTACGATTGTGTCAGCGCTTTGATCAAGAGTATCCGGGGAAGTGACCCGGACGCCGGGATCTACTGGTTGGCCCGCATGCTTGAAGCAGGTGAGGAAATTCGATTCCTTTGTCGCCGCCTGATTATTCTGTCCAGCGAAGATATCGGCAATGCCGACCCGGCCGCCTTGCCGCTGGCCGTCGCTTGTTCCCAGGCCTGCGAGCAGATCGGCTTGCCGGAGTGTCAGCTGAATCTGGCACAAACGGTCACTTATCTGGCCTGTGCGCCCAAATCCAATGCATCCACCCTGGCCATCAGCGAAGCGAAACAGGAAATCCGCGATGGCCGCATTCTGGCGGTCCCTCGTCACTTGCGCGATGCCCACTATGCCGGTGCAGCCAAATTGGGTCACGGGGAAGGTTATCGCTACTCGCACAATGAGCCGGACGGGATCGCCGCTCAGGATTACCTGGGTATTGAGCGAGAATTCTATCGACCAGTCGATCGCGGCTTTGAAAGCGAATTGCAACAACGTCTGGTCAAGATTCGCAAGAAGTTGCGTTCCGAAAAAAATAGAGAGTTCGATTCATGATCCCATCCAGATCCCGTTGGATGATGACCGTATGGCTGCTGATATCCGTCGTTCCCGACGGCGTGCAGCGAAGTCAGGAACTTCAGGAAGCAACCACGGCGGCCGAAGTTACATCCCTGCTGGGCAAACCGTTGTCCAGACCACGGCTCGAGCCAGATCGTCTGACTGCGTTGCGTAAAGAGTTGGAACAGGCGGAATTGCGGTTACGGCAAGATCCGGAGAAGCGTGGATAACTGGATCTGGGTGGGGCGGCGGCTGGGCTACTTGTGGCGTTATCGGGAGGCCATCGATATCTACACGCAAGCCCTCGCCAAATTTCCGCACGAACCGGCATTTTATCGACACCGGGGCCATCGGTTCATCACTCTCCGCCGTTTTGACCGAGCCATCGCTGATTTGGAGAAGGCAGCCAGGTTGATCGAGGGCCAAGCGGACCAGATCGAAGCGGATGGGATGCCCAACGCGGCCGGCATCCCCACCAGCACCCTGCATACCAATATCTGGTACCACCTGGGACTGGCCTTCTATCTGACGCAACGTTACCCGCAGGCACTGAAAGCCTATGAAGCCTGCCTGGACGCATCCAAAAACGACGATATGAAAGTGGCTACGCTGGATTGGATGTTCATGACGTTGATGCGGATGGGGAACCGCAGCCGTGCAATGGAGGTGATCGCCGTCGTCGGCGAGAACACCAAAGTCATCGAAAACGTCGCCTACCTCAGGCGGATACGGATGTATCGCGGCCTGATCCAACCCCAAGACCTGCTGACCAGTGGACCGGACCAGGACGAGGAGCTGAACCTGGCGACTTACGGATACGCTTTGGGCAACTGGTATCAGATGAAAGGCCAGTCAAAGGTGGCGGAGGACTATTATCGTCGGGTCATCGCAGGTACGTACTGGTCGGCCTTCGGTTATATCGCGGCCGAAACCGAACTGGCCCGCTTGCAAGCTGGAAAACCGGAAACGAACCACAAGCCCATGATGCGCAATCTCTGATCTGGCTGACGAAACGGACAGCACCGCCAGGTTTCTCGACGTCGCGGTATTGCTATTTCATGATGATCATGATGGCAAAACAGATGATGCCGATCACGGCGGAAAACAGTGCGTCTGGCAACTTGGTTTCCCGCATGGAACTGTCGTGCGTGGTTTCAGATATGCCGTTCATGGTGGATTTCTGGATGAGAGTCTTGACGTTCAAATCACTAATAAAGGATAGCTTAAGAACCTTGCACTCGTCGACCAAATGCTGACCGGAACGGGATTGATGCGTTGTGGCAACACAATTAGCAGGCATGCAGTTAAAAGGCATCCTGGTTATCGCCTTCCATGATGAACCAGGACAATACCACTACAACTAAGGGAAACGCTCTAAGGCCAAAGGGCATCGATAACAGAGAACTTGAGCATCGGCCTCGATCGTCCCTTACTACGCGCTACCAAATTTTTATTGGTTCTGCAACGGTTCGTTCTCGTCGAACTTCCCGCGTTTCATGAAGAGTTGGTAGGCAACACCTGCTTCTTCCATTAGGCGTGTCCATTGGGGATGATCGGCAAGTTCCTCGAGCGGTGGCATCGGATTCGGTACGTTTTCGGCAACTTCGTTCCAGACACTGTGAAACCGACTAATCGTCTGTGCTTCTTCCATCGTGTAAACAGGAGGTTTGTATTGACCCTGGGGGGATTGAAATGGCTGCCAGTCCTGCCACTGATTGATTGCTTCACTGCTGACAGAAACATTTGGAACTCGAGCCTGATAATCGCGCTGGGCAGCCGGGTCAGACACCCAATCCCAGTATTCGATCATTCGGTTGCGAACCCGTTGCTCAACGATCTGCTGGGAAACCACGTCAGTTACTATGTTAAAGAACGTCCAGGAAAACCGAGCCGCCAAACCGGCTCGAACTACAGGTTCGTAAATTAATTTTATCGACGGCCGTCGTCGCCTTCAGCGTAACGCCGTTGTTCAGGAACAGCAACGAACCCATGTCTGACAAAATTCAGCCACATGGAGTTCCTGCGGAACCAAGAATCGCCTGGACAAACAACGCGTGCGAGTGCGTCAAACGAGTGGCTCGTCTGATACGCACTCGGCACGTGCTGTCTTGTCAGTTCTGTTGGTCTTCTTCAGGGTTTTTCAAACGCACCAAGGTTCGCGGTTCGCGTTTTTTCGAATCAAAGTGAATTAGTACCGGAACTTCATCGTTGGTCAGATTGTACAGCCCGCACTCGATAACCAGCGAATCGTTCCCCTCCAACTTCAACGCAACCCGTTGCGATTCCTGGTCCACGGAACCGGAAACGGGAGTCACCTTGTCGGTCAGCAGGTCCTGGAAATTACCCCGGATAACCCCCTCCTTGTTGAGTGCCAATTGGATGATCTTGTCCGTTTTTTCCTGGTCCGCCTCGGCAATAACCGCAAAGACCCCCAGAGGAAGCCAGTCTTTGTCCTCGGTTTCCTCTCCCGCGTCCGCGATCGATTCTGCCTGATCGTAGTATTCTTCTTCGGTAGCTACGGGTTCGCCTTCATACATTACGTTGCCGTCTTCATAGGCCACGTTGTCTTCGTAGTCGTAGTACGTCCCGCTGTCTTCGCAGCCGCAATAGCTGCCCGCGGTGGCCCAAGTCGCCGTAGCCCAGGCTGTCCCCGCGATGGCCCATTTGCCTGGGAACCAGGCACCCGGGTACTGGCGATAGTAACCAGGACCAAAGTAACCCCAATTGGTAAAATTGCCGTTGACCGCGGTATAGGCTTTACCGCCCACGAATTGCCCGTTGACAAAACTGGCGCCTCGACCACCACTAACGACGTTCCCGTACGGTCCACGAACGGCGGTCTTGGAAGCAACCTGTCCGGTTCCACCAGCCCCGTAACCGGCTCGGGCATTGACGGCCGTGTAACCCCATTCATTCTGTTTGGCGGTTACGGATCCTCCTTGGCGGTATCCGGAAGAATCCTTGTAGCCACCGCGGACATTGACCGCCGCGTTGCCCGCCGCGTCCTGCATGCCGGTGACCCCTCCAGCACGAACCGCCGAGTTGGTACCATCGCTGACGCCAGTGGCCCCACGTACATTGCCGACGGTGTTACCCGCGGCATCGGTAGCCTGGAATCCGCCGCCGGCCCGGACCGCGGTGTTGGTCCCATCGGTAGCGCCGCGGACACTTCGTCCGGCCGAAGCTGAGCCGCCGCTGGCCGTTTCAACGTTGGTACGGCTCCCCGCCGCGACAGCACTATTTTGTCCATCCGAAGCACCGATCGCTCCGGACCCTTTGGTGATCGTTTGACCGCCGGCGGTTTCAATCTTGACGCCACCCGCTGCGCCTCCCACATTGATCCCACCCTCCGTGGTGCCGCTACGTGAACCGCCGCCAACGGTAATCGTACCGCCACGGGCCGTCTCGTAGGTTCTGGATTCGCCTCCCTGGCCCGCCGTCGGGCCGGAACTGGTAGCGCCAGCGGTGCGGTTGGCGGTGGCAGACCGGTTGGCACCGGAAGCCTGACCGCCACCCAGGAAGCTGTCTAGCTGGTTTCGAGAGGGTTTTTGATAGGATTGAGACGATTGGAATGCCGATCGGCCGGATGGAGGCGATGACAATCCGCCGCTTCGTGGCGAGCTGGCCGCCCGATTGGTTCCTCCAGCTCGATTGGCCCCGGTTGGCCGGGTCGCCGCCGAGCGATTCATCGCCTGCGGCGATCGGCTGGTGCTCGGCTGACGCGTAGCCGGGCTTCGACGGGTCGTTTGCGGCCGATAGGAAGCCGACGGCATCGATCGGCTCATCGAGGGGCTGCGGCTATAGCCACCGTAATGTGCACCACCGCCGCCCCCGCGAAAACCTCCGCCTCCACGTCCGCCACCACCGCGACGCTGAGCTTCCAGGTCGGCAGCCAAAAAACAGACAACTAGCAATGCGAGTGAAAAGATTCGATACATTTCCTGATTCCTGATGGGTAGCTATCGATTGGATTGAATTTTGCCAGGCTGGTTCAGTTGCCGTTGCGATCCTGTGCGACACGCTGAACGATGACGGGCTTCGTGTCTGGCAGGTCATTGCTACCGATTTGGCGTTGCCGCGATGTCCATTGAAACTGGTTGTCGTCAATCCGTTGATAATAATTCGTCGCCGTGGCGGTCCGGCCATCCGCCAGTACCTGATTCGATCGAACTTCCCAGCCGTCGTCGTTGGGGGACCAGATGCCCGACCCCCAACCTCCGTCCGAATCAAAAATCCAGGAACGGATATTACCGGACGCGGCATCGTAGCCAATGATCTGTGTCCCCTCCAACGGTTCCATTCCTGGCACGGAAACTCTGAAGTTCCGTCGGATGAAGTTGCGATTCTTCGACCAGTTACACGACGATTCGATGGTCGCTTCTTCACTTTCATCGATCCAGTCACCGAGCATCCATTCCAGTGGTTGCAAATGGTCATAATGAGATGAAACCTCCGATATGGTTGATTCTCGAACGCTATGGATGACCCAGCGGCCGTTCTCCTTTTTATGGGTGGCCGCGTACTCCGTCTGCCAGGCGTCCACCACGTAAGCCGTACCTTCTTCGATGGCCACGTCCGGAGTCACAAAGGAAATCCGTTCGATCCGAATGCTCAACGTTTGACTGGGCAATAGTCCGGCAAACAGTTTTTCAAATGAATCCTGAATGGCTGCCTTGCCAATCAGCAGGCTTCCGTTGGGTTCCAGCAATTCACCGTCAGCGCTCCAGTGCTGGCTTACGGCTTTGGCGTCTCGCTCGTTGAAGGCCTGCACATAGGATCGAACCGACGCCACGATGGCGGCACGATCTTGCGCCTCGTCAGGTTGAATAATCACTGCCGAATGCCAATATCCGGCCAAAGCGCAAATGACTGACAGGTAGATATTCATGAATCAGATCTCTCAGTTAATAAAGGGCGCCAACCTTGTTGGCAAAGTCTGCAAAATGGGTTCTGAACGATAGCCGCCGAAATTCAATGGGGAAACAAAACCTCGTTGTCCCTTTGTACACAAACGATGATTGTTAACAGTTGTTGCGGTCAAATATCGCTTGAGATAGATGGCGGCCTGTGGATTCAGATTCACCGGACCAATCATCTGAACCGTTTCCGTTAAATTATCTAGCTTTCAGCTTAGGCCGAAGCCAGTGGCATTCCCAGCAGCCCCAGGAAATTTTGCATGGGTTTTTCGCCGATTCAACGGATGAAAAGCGGAGCATCGACGACGCAAATGCTGTCGTGGAGCCCCATCGCGTCAGGCAAACACGTCTGCGAGGTCCAGCACATCGGAGAGCGCGTTACCCGCGACTACCAGTCGTTTTACGTGTTCCATTTCCCGATAGAAGGTCCGATCGTGATCGTAAAAATCAGCCTCTGCCCTAACGGCCTGGTACACCTTTTGCAATCGCGGGCTGGTCGTCAGTGGTGCGTGAAAATCAATGCCCTGGCAAGCCGCCAGCAACTCGATGGCCAGGATGACGTTCGTATTTTCCACCATCTTCGACAGCCGACGAGCGGCATAGGTCGACATGCTGACGTGGTCTTCCTGATTGGAACTGGTGGGCAGACTATCCGTACTACAGGGGTTCGCCAGATGCTTGTTCTCGCTGGCCAGTGCCGCGGCGGTTACCTGTGGAATCATGAAACCGGAATTCAGCCCTCCTTCCCTGGTCAAGAAAGGAGGAAGTTCGCTGATGTGTTTGTCGATCAGTAACGCGATGCGTCGTTCCGACAAGGCACTGACTTCAGAAATCGCCACTGCCATCTGGTCGGCCACCAACGCCACCGGCTCACCGTGGAAATTGCCGCCGGAAAGCATGACCTCGTCGTCGGGGAAAACCAGCGGATTGTCGGATACCGCGTTGGCTTCGTTCAACAGAACGTGTCCTGCATGCTCCAGCGCGTCCAGGCAGGCACCCATGACTTGCGGCTGGCATCGAAGCGAATAGGGATCCTGGACGCGAGAACAATCCAGGTGCGAACGTCGAATTTCACTGCCGCTCAACAATGACCGATACAGGCCAGCACAACGGACTTGTGCCGGTTGATTTCGTACCAGGTGAATCCGTTCATCAAAAGGGGTGTCGCTGCCCTTGGCCGCATCGACCGACATGGCGCCCGCGATGATCGCCGCTCGAAACATTTTCCGGGCCTCGTACCATGCCGCCAACGCCAGAGCGGTTGAAACCTGCGTACCATTTAACAGGGCCAGGCCTTCCTTGGCCTGCAGTTTCAGGGCGCGACCTGGTTGGCGGCCAATGCAGACGCCGCCGAAACGATGTGTTCCCCCTGCCGAACTTCTCCTTCGCCAATCAAGGCCAGACTGAGATGCGCGAGCGGCGCCAGATCGCCCGACGCGCCGACCGAACCCTGTTCCGGAATGCAGGGCAGAATGTCGGCATTCAAACAGGCCATCAGTATTTCGATCACCTCGCGTCGTACCCCGGAATAACCCCGAGCCAGGCTGGCCAGCTTCAGCACCATGATCAGGCGGACGATTCGATCCTCGATCAGACTGCCGGTTCCGGCCGAATGCGAACGCACCAGGTTCAGTTGCAGTTGCGACAGCGCCGCCGCGGATATTTTCTGATCCGCCAACAGGCCGAAACCCGTATTCAGACCGTAGACGGTATCGCCGCGCTGAATCAACTTCTCGACGACATCCCGCGAACGTTGCACATCATCCCAGCAGGGATCGGGTAATTCGATGGGTTCCCTGGATTCATAGAAACGGGCAAGCTGCGGATGAGTCAGATGACCAGGATTAATTTTCAACATGCTCTGTCGCGCGTCACGGCTACCAGGAAATCGGGTCAGTCAATCATCGGAAAGTCGAGCCCTTTTTCACGAGCACATTCCATCGCAATATCGTATCCGGCATCGGCATGCCGCATCACGCCCGTCGCCGGATCGTTGAATAACACTCGCTCTATCCGTCGGTCCGCCTCGACCGTCCCGTCGCAACAGACGACGACCCCGGAATGCTGAGAGAATCCCATGCCGACGCCACCGCCATGATGCAGACTGACCCAGGTCGCTCCACTGGCCGTATTCAACAGCGCGTTCAGCAGCGGCCAATCGGAAACCGCATCAGAACCATCCTGCATGGCTTCAGTTTCGCGGTTGGGGCTGGCAACCGAACCGGAGTCCAGATGGTCGCGACCGATCACGACCGGTGCTTGCAGCTCGCCGCTGCGAACCATCTGGTTGAACGCCAGGCCCAACCGATGCCGATCGCCCAGACCGACCCAGCAAATTCGAGACGGCAGGCCTTGAAATTGAATTCTTTGTCTGGCCATGTCCAGCCATTGATGCAAATGCGGATCATCCGGGATCAACTCTTTCACTTTCCGGTCCGTGGCGTAGATATCTTCCGGGTTGCCGGAGAGGGCGGCCCAGCGAAACGGCCCGACGCCTCGGCAAAACAGTGGTCGGATATAGGCTGGCACAAAGCCGGGAAAATCGAAGGCGTCTTGAACTCCCTGGTCGAAAGCGACCTGGCGAATGTTGTTACCATAGTCAAAAACCGGAATCCCCATCTTTTTGAATTCCAGCATGGCACGAACATGGGTTGCCATCGACCCGCAGGCCGCCTGGATGACGCTGTCGGGATCCGTTTGACGATGCGCCGCGGCTTGTTCCAACGTCCACCCGGCGGGTAAGTATCCGTTCAGCGGGTCATGCGCCGACGTCTGATCGGTCACCGCATCCGGCCGGATATTCCGTTTCACCATCTCCGGCAACAAGTCGGCCGCGTTGCCCAGTAGCCCAACCGATACGGCCCGCCCGTCTGCATGTGCCTGTTCGACAATCGAAATCGCCTGATCAACCGTATCCGCCTGGCGATCCAGGTATCCCGTTTCCAGACGTTTTTCAATTCGACTGGGATCACATTCAATCGCGATCATGGAAGCACCGGCCATTGTCGCGGCCAGGGGCTGCGCGCCCCCATTCCGCCCAGCCCGGCGGTCAGAATCCAGCGACCACGCAAGTCTCCGTCAAAATGGGTTTTTCCCATGGAAACGAAAGTCTCGTACGTACCCTGCACAATCCCCTGGCTGCCGATGTAAATCCATGAACCGGCCGTCATCTGGCCGTACATCATCAATCCGGCCCGATCGAGCTCATGAAATTGTTCCCAGGTCGCCCAGTGCGGCACCAGGTTGCTGTTGGCGATCAGGACACGCGGAGCATCGGCGTGGGTTCGAAAAACACCCACCGGCTTACCGGACTGCACCAACAGCGTTTGATCGGATTCCAGCCGCTGCAGCGTTTCCACAATCTTCTGATAGCATTCCCAATTCCGGGCCGCTTTGCCGATACCACCGTAAACCACCAGGTCCTCTGGCCTCTCGGCTACCTCCGGATCCAAGTTGTTCATCAGCATCCGCAACGGTGCCTCGGTCAGCCAGCTGCGACAGCTAAGCTGGTTGCCAACAGGTGCCTTGATTACCTTGGGGGCCTGTGTGGTAGACATGGATTGGATTCCGATCTGAACGCAAATGGTTTTTCGATGAGGATCGTACGCTGACAAGTGCCGCCGCCATACATTAAATTAGCCGCGGCAGTTACGTCCAACAATCCCGACGGGTCAATAATCTGAAATGCTGGATCTGGAAAATCAGCCTCCGTTTTCGTTGCGGCCGGGCACCTTGCCGCTGTTGGTCAGCATTCCCCACAATGGCTCGTTCATTCCTCGCAAAATCGCGGAGGAAATGACGAAAGACGGCCAATCGTCGCGGGATACCGACTGGTTTCTGGATCGTCTGTATGCCATTCCCGAATTGCAGTCCGCCAGCCTGCTGGTCGCGAAGGTGTCCCGATATGTCATCGACTTGAACCGACCGGCAGACAACCAGACATTGTACCCTGGCCAGACGACCACGGGCCTGGTGCCCGACCGCTGCTTTGACGGATCGCCGATTTACCGGGAAGCGCCGCCTGAATCAGCGGAAGTCGAACAACGGATTGACGCGATCTGGAAACCGTACCACGCGGCCCTGGCGGATGAACTGGACAGGCTTCACAGCCAACACGGAATCGTCGGTCTGCTGGAAGCTCATTCAATCAAGTCGCGCGTACCAAGACTGTTTGATGGAGTCCTGCCCGATTTCAATATTGGGACCAACCACAATAAGAGTTGCCAATCGGAGCTAACCCGGCGAGTGGTCGATGCACTGAAGAAGCAGGATCGTTACCGTCAGGTTGTCAACGCGCGCTTCATTGGTGGCTACATCACACGGTATTACGGATCGCCGGCGCGGAATACGCATGCGCTACAGATTGAACTTTCACAAGCCACGTATCTGGACGAGGAAACGTTGAGCTGGGATGAAGAGAAAGCAAAGCAGGTTCAGCCGACCCTGTCGAACATCATCCAATCCATCACCGACTGGATTGCCCAACAATGAAGCACGAACAACCGCAGCAGGTATTTCGGAATTTCAAAATTGCCACATTCGCGCCGGCGGGGGCTCCGCTGGTCACGCCATTATTGACGGGTTTGACGGGTGAGGTTTTCCAGCAGCCGGCGACGACCTGCGGCCAACTGGAAGATGCCGTAATCGGCGTGGCCAATGGCCACATTCTCTGGATCATTCCGGAAAGGGAGTTGCCTGAACTGGATGCACCCGTTGAATCCATCGATGGTATGGGACGTTGGCTAACTCCCGGCCTGATCGATTGCCATACCCATCTGGTGTATGCCGGCAATCGGGCCCGGGAATGGGAGCAACGGCTCCGCGGAACCACCTACGAACAGATTGCCCGGCAAGGTGGAGGTATCCTGTCCTCCGTCCGAGCCACGCGACGAGCAACCGAGGATGAATTGTTGCATTGTTCGTTGCCACGGTTGCAGGCCTTGATGAGGGAAGGCGTAACAACCGTGGAAATCAAGTCGGGATATGGACTGGACCTGTCCACAGAATTGAAGATGTTGAAAGTCGCTCGGCAACTGCAGGCCGTTTGCGACGTCCGCGTGGAATCAACGCTGCTGGCGGCTCATGCGGTTCCGCCAGAATTCAGTGGACGAGCGGACGACTATATCAGTCATGTCTGCAATGACATCATCCCGGCCGCCGTCCAATGGTGTACTGCGGTGGATGCCTTCTGCGAAACGATTGCCTTTGATGTTGCCCAGACGATTCGCGTATTTGAAGCGGCGAAGAAACAGGGATTGAGATTCAAGGTCCACGCGGAACAGCTCTCGCACACGGGCATTGCCGCCGCGGCTGCGAAGATGGGTGCCGTCTCGGCTGATCATCTGGAATACCTGTCATCCGCCGATTGCCAGGTATTGGGCCAACATCACATCACGGCTACGATCTTGCCCGGGGCTTTCTATTTTCTGAAGGAAACTCAGAAACCGCCCGTCGAATCGCTCCGCGAGAACGCCGTTCCGATGGCCGTAGCCACCGATTGCAATCCAGGCAGTTCACCGGTGAATTCCATTTTGTTGATGGCCAACATGGCCTGCAATCTGTTTGGCCTATCGGTCGAGGAATCGTTGCAGGCCGTCACCGTGAACGCCGCCAAAGCGTTGGGGCTGGAACAGGAAATTGGCAGCCTGCAGCCGGGACATCGGGCGGACTTCGCCGTCTGGGATGTCGGATCACCCGCTGAGATCATTTACGAAGTTGGCCGTAGGCCCTGCGTGGATGTGTATCTGGCCGGCAAAAGACGGTCGATCGAAAGCTGAGGCCATGCCTGCGAAATCTTCAACAACGAAAACGGTTCAGTTCCAAACCGCTCTGGTGGATGGTCACTGGCAGGACCAGGCGGTGGTTGAAATCGACAGCAACGGCTGGATCAAACAGGTGGGTTTGGCCAGCGACGGCATGCTGGCCGATGAAACGTACGACCTGGCCGCGCTACCAGGCATGGTGAATGTCCACAGTCACGCCTTTCAACGCGCTATCGCCGGATTGAGTGAGTTCCGGACAACCGCGCAGGACAGTTTCTGGACGTGGCGGAACTTGATGTATGACTTCCTGCTGAAACTGACGGCCGACGATGTCTACGTGATCGCCCGCCAGTTGTATCTGGAAATGATGCTGGCCGGCTACACGTGGGTTGCGGAGTTTCATTATCTGCACAACCGACCCGATGGTCGACGTTATCCGAACCTGGCTGAACTATCCCGGAGTTTGATCCGGGCAGCCAGCGACGCCGGAATCGGACTGTGTCTGGTGCCGGTTCTGTATCAACGTGGGGGGTTCGACAATCGACCGCTGCAGGGCGGACAAAGAAGATTTGAATTGTCAAACCAGCAATTCATCGAGTTGTTTGAACAAGTGAATCAGGTCCAACGCAATGATTTTGCGACTGGCATGGCCCTGCATTCCCTGCGCGCTGCAACGGTCCTAGCGGGCAACGACGTGATTAGCGAAGTGCTTGTGCGGAAACCGGATTGCCCTGTCCACATTCACGTGGCCGAGCAGATCCAGGAAGTCGAAGACTGCCTGAAGATCCATGCCCAACGGCCTGTCGAATTCCTGTTTGAAAATTTTCCCGTGAATGCGAACTGGTGCCTGATTCATGCCACCCATCTTGATCCAGGGGAGATCGACTTGATTTGCGGGTCCGGTGCGATTGCCGGACTCTGTCCCACGACGGAGGCCAACCTGGGCGACGGCCTGTTTTCCGCCAGAACGTTCATGAGCGCTGGGGGCCAACTGGCGATCGGTAGCGACAGTCACTGCAGTGTTGACCTTCGCGAAGAACTTCGGACGCTGGAATACGGCCAGCGGCTGGCAACGCGCGAGCGGGCCGTGTTGAGCAGCGACAGTCAATCCGTGGGCCGGTACCTGTATGAACAGTCGGCCACCGGCGGTGCCTCGGCGATCGGCGTCCGAACCGGGAAAATTGCGGCTGGCTATCGGGCCGACTTGACGTTGATTGATCCCGGTCATCCCGCCATCGCAGCGGCGGTCGCAGATCGTTTGATCGACCGATTGGTATTTTGTCATGCCGGCAATCCGATCCACGGCGTCATGGTCGGCGGCAAACTGTATTCCACCGCCCTGCCCGAATTTCAGGAGAAAATCCGGCAGTCTGGACTCGACTTCATGCAGCTGTGCCAAACACGATTCTGCTAAGAGTTATGGACACGTCTTGATATAACGGGAGGTCGAGGCTTCTGCCGAGACATAACTTGTCGCGTCACCATTTGAATCCGAAGATCGCAAGCTGGCCAAGCAGACCGGACGTGCCTTGGTGAGAGCCTGTATGCAGCTCCCGAAAAAAACGTGTTTTCCAGTTCGCGGCTTACCGCGAGGCAGGAATCGTGGCCACCGAACCGTTTGACGATTTCGACCGGCGATTCGTTGGGGATACTGTTGTCACCGAGGAGCGCGTTCGCCGGTTATTGAAAATACTGCTTGGCACCCTCAAGGACATTGGTCGCGGCAACCGATGCGAGGATCAGTCCCATGACTCGACTAACGAGACTGGCACCACCCTGTCCGATGATTCTGGAGATGGTTCCCGCCATGACCATTAATCCGAACGTGATCACCACGACGACCAGCATCATGACCGCCGTGGATAATTGATCCGCCAGCGTATGAGTTTGATTCTCCGTAAGCAAAACGACGGCCATCATGGCTCCTGGTGAAGCGATCGATGGAGTTGCCAAAGGAAATATCGCGGTCTCCTGTACGCTGCTCAACATTTTCGTCTCTTCTTCCGGCTTGCTTTCACCGAAGATCATGGTCAAGGCGAACAGAAACAGCACGATACCGCCCGCGATCTGAAAGGCCGTTAGCGGGACACCCATGGCCAGCAAGATGGGCTCACCGACGGCAATGAAAAACAATAGAATCCCGGCAGCCGCAATCGACGCGATCAAGGCAATCCGCCACCTTTCCGCCGGTGTTCGATTGGACGTAGCGGAAATAAAGACGGGAATTGTTCCAACCGGATCGATAACCGCCCATAACAGCACGAATTTGCCAAAGGCATCCTCAAATGAAAACATGGGGCTTGCTACTCGTCGGTTCGAAAGCGGGCGACGATTTTTCCTGAACTCAACAGCTCCAGTTGATTTCCTTGGACATGAAAACCATTGACCGTAGCCATTGTCTTGGAGAAATCCTGCTCCAACGCCATTAACTCGGAAGGGCCCGCCATCATGGTGCTTGCCAGTTCACCCAGTGTGACACTGGCGTTATCGATCAGGGCATACGATCCAAACAGACGATTGACACCACCGAAGATGGACAGCTTTCCTTTCTCGAATTCCATCGTGGGTGGACGTTCGGTGGAAATCGGCTTGCCGTTAAGTGAAACCAGCCTCCACACCTTACCCGCCGCCTGGTTCATTTCGGCCATGTCACAGACATGCGCTCTCCACATGTAGGTCCCGCCGGCGTACTTGGGTGAAGCCGGCGGAGTCTTACTGAAGTCGGCATTGGCCGGGAAAATGGTGACGTCTTCCTTGATCGTCTGTACCACCCGGATGTCCTTGATCGTCAGCGGGTCAACTTGCAGCGGATCCCTGTCAAGAATCACCATGTCGGCCAGTTTTCCCGGTTCGAGGGTACCCTTGGTATCTGCTTCGTCGTACTGCTCAGCCACCCATTGCGTCATCGCTTTCAGGCCTTCGTAGGGCGTGACTCGCTGGTCGAGCCCGATTTCGGCCCCACCGCGGGAAACGCGGTTCACGGCGGACGAAAGCATCATCATCTGATCGAGCGGCGCGACCACGAAATCCGTATGGTTGCTCGGTCGCAGCCCGGCGTCGATGGCATCCCGCATGGGACTGATATACATCGCCTGTTCCTGGCCGCGGTTGGCAATGTGAGCTTCGGCGAAGTAGAAGGTGTGCAGAGTATAGAACGACGGTCGGACCTTGTATTTCACGAACTTCGGGATCTGATCCTTCCTCATGAATTGCGTATGAATCGTGGTCACATTCCAGACCGCGCTGTAATCGCCATCCCGGGCATGTTCGTAGGCCGTCAGAAACGCGTCGATCGCCGCATCGCCATTGCAATGCAGAATCAGTGGGACTTGCATCTCGTAAACCTTTTTCACCATCTTGTTGGCCAGGTCCTGAGGAAAAGTTGGCTCCCCTTTCCAGTTTTCTTCCCCCCCCGGTCCGCCCGTCAAATAGGGCGTCGTGAAGAACGCGGTTCGGCCCTGTGGTGACCCGTCCAGGGTGATCTTCACGCCACCCAGTTTGAAGCGGTTCTTGTATTGGCACCAATCACTCGGTGGCACCTTTTCAAGCAACCGGTCCACTTCCGTGATAAACGGATAACTCACGATATCGATGATGTTCGCTCCAGCGTCGCTGACCCGTTGGATTGTCTGGATCTGAGCGAAATGCGTCGCACCCTCGTGAGCCGTGGTGACACCGGCCTGAGCGTAGAGCATCTGGCCCGCCCGGCTGAATTCGATTTCCTGTTGCGCCGTCATCGGCTCGGTCTGTTCCATCACTGGCAGAAAGGCCGTCTCCATGATCAATCCCCAGGGTTCCCTGGTCCCCGGCTTGCGAACGATTACGCCCCCCGGTGGCGTTTCGGTTTCGGCACTGATTCCGTATTTCTTGAGCGCCAGGCTGTTCATGACCGCACCGTGCATGGAGACGTGATCGATGCGAACCGGATGGTTGGGAAAGGCTTCGTCCAGGTCGTCGCGATTGAGCAGGCGTCCATTGGGCATCACGGCGTCGTCGTAGCCGTAACCCATGATCAACTCGCCTTCAGGTATCTTGCGGTCCGCCGCGTATTCCCTCAATTCCGCGATGATACTGGTCACATCCTGGCCTGGCCCGGAGGGCGGTGGATACAACTTGCATTGGTTCGCGACCAGAAGCGAGTTGATGTAATGGCTGTGCGCGTCCAGAAAACCAGGCAACAAGGCTTTCCCATCAAGGTCCACGACACGGGTTTCATTCCCTTTCATCTGCATCGCGGCGTCCTGGCTACCTGCGTGAACAATCTTCCCGTCTTTGACGACAATCGCTTCGACGTAATTCGGTTCGTCGCCAGCCATGGTCAATATCGAACCGTTGTGATAGATCGTGTCGGCGATTTGAGCTTGGGCACCAGCGGCAAAAACAGTGAACAGGCAAATCAAAAACACTCGACTGGTATTGTTGGAATTGACCATGCTTGTAAATTTTCGGAACATTTTGACATCCTGTAAAACCAACTGACTTCTGACCGACGGCATCCTGTAGGCCGATCCGTTAAACGATCACCGCTCCGTTGCGAGTCGGCATCCTGGCAAATTGAACCACACTCTTGAATCAATACGTAATGACCGATGCGAAGGCAGGCACCGTTGCAACGCAATGCTGACGACGCAGCCACTGCCTGCCGGTTGTGGTCCGCAAATTCGCAGGGAGTCAAATCAGCCTGGTTGAGCCTGGGACAGGCGGGAGCCGCGAGACGGTGTCGAGACACGGCCCGGATACGCGATCAGCCCGGCTTCCAGGCATTTCATCGCCTGATCCAGGTCGGACGTGTTTAACACATAGGCAATGCGAACTTCGTCGACCCCCATGCCCGGCGTCGTGTAGAAACCTTCTCCAGGAGCCAACATCACGGTCGCGCCTTCGAACGTGAATTCCTCCAACATCCAACGACAGAATTTCTCGGCGTTGTCGACGGGTAACCGAACCATGGCATAAAAGGCCCCGTTAACCGCCGGGCAGACGACACCTTCCATCTGATCCAGCGCTGCTTTCAGTCGGTCTCGACGTTTGGCGTACTCGCCTACCACCCCTTTGTAGTAGCTGGGTGGCAATTGATAGACCGCCTCCGCTCCGATCTGACCGAAGGACGGCGGCGACAGCCGGGCCTGCGAAAGTTTCAGGACGGAGTGCATCAGTTCTCTGTTCTTCGAGATCACGCAGCCGATACGTGCGCCACAGGCGGAAAATCGTTTGGAAATCGAATCGACCACAACCACATTTTGTTCGAGGCCGGCGAGGCCAAGTGCTGAATGATGTTGCAGCGCATCGTAAACGAACTCGCGATACACTTCGTCGGCGATCAGAAACAGGTCGTGTTTCTGCACGATGGCTTTCAATTCCTCCAGGGACTCGCGAGGATAGAGAATGCCGGTCGGATTACCCGGGTTACAGATCAAAATGGCCCGTGTCTGCGGTGTGATCTGTTCTTCGAATGCCTCCATCGGCGGCAGGGCAAAGTTGTTTTCGATGCGCGTCGTAATCGGTACCACGTCAGCGCTGTTGGCCAGAGAAAACGTGCTGTAATTGGCGTAATACGGCTCGGGAACGATGACCTGTTCCCCGGCGTCCATGACACTGGCAAATACGAAGCTAAGCGCTTCCGAGGCTCCGGTCGTAATGCTGATTTCGTCCACCGTCAGGGAATAGCCCAGGCGGGCGTAGTACTCGGCAATCCGCTGGCGCAGCGATTCGTTACCAGCGGAATGACTGTATTCCAGTACCTCGATATCGGCGTCTTCGATCGCCTGGAAAAACGTTGGCGGAGTCGGGATATCGGGCTGGCCAATATTCAGGTGAAAAATCTTTACGCCCCGTTGTTTGGCGGCTTGAGCGAACGGCACCAGTTTGCGAATGGGGGACTCAGGCAGTAATTCTGCGCGTTTGGAAAGCTCAGGCATCTTGCATTAATGATCAAGAGAAATCGGGCTGAACATGAGCCGAACAGTATAACACTCGATCGCAGGGGGCATAGGAATTGCGTCAAAATTGCGTAGCCTATGAGGTTGCCAATTTGTGAGGTTGCCTTTTCCTGTCGGCCGAGCGCTGGTGAGACGGCGATGGGTCCGGCAGGAACCTCGCGGTGCGAATTCGTCGCGACCAGCCTTGCGGTGCGGCCCATCGCCGCGGACACGAGACTTACCCATGAGTCAAACTGCAGACCAGAACAAGATCCAAACCCTATCCTGGATTGGAGAAGCCGATGGTTACCTGGAGCTGATTGACCAGACGCTGTTACCGGGAGAGCTGCGGTACATTCAATGCCGCGGTGTGGAAACGGTTTGGGAAGCCATCAAGATGTTGCGGGTCCGCGGGGCACCCGCCATCGGGATCGCGGCGGCCTACGGCCTGGTGATCGGATTGCAAGACGCGGATCCGAAGGAACTTGCCCAGCGGGGCAGGGAAGTCGCCGAATACTTGTCCACCAGTCGACCTACCGCCGTGAACCTGTTCTGGGCTCTGGAACGCATGACCGGCGTGCTGGAAGAGAATGCGCAATCATTGCCAGCCCATCAGCTGCGGCAACGGGTGCTGACGGAAGCACGGGCGATTCACGAAGAAGACCGACAAATGTGTCATGCCATTGGTCGACATGGCGCACGGCTGCTGGGCCAGGCGTCGGGGGTCCTGACCCACTGCAATGCTGGCGGTCTGGCGACGGCCGAATACGGCACCGCCTTGAGTGTGTTTTTTACAGCCCAGGATCTCGGCAAACAGCTTCACGTTTATGTCGACGAAACGCGACCGCTGCTGCAGGGTGCGCGACTGACCGCCTGGGAACTGCTGCAGAGAGACATCAAGACCACGCTGATTTGCGATTCGATGGCGGCTCAGGTGATGAAGGAAGGCAAGGTGCAAGCGGTGGTCACGGGCGCCGATCGGATTGCGGCCAACGGGGATTCTGCCAACAAGATTGGTACCTACAGCGTTGCCGTACTGGCCCGAGCGCACCAGATCCCGTTTTACATCGCCGCCCCCAGCAGCACGTTTGATTTGTCTCTGCCAAACGGAGATCAAATTCCTATCGAGGTGCGAGAACCTCAGGAAATTACCGATCCCTTTGGACGACCGGTCGCACCCGCGGGGATCGAGGTGTACAACCCGGCCTTCGATGTCACCCCCGCCGACTTACTGACCGCGATCATTACCGAGCGGGGCATTATCCAGCCGGTAAATGCCGAAAATATCGCTCAAAACTTGTCGGGCGATCGAATTGGCTAACAGCGAATTGGAGCCTTTTGGCCATGTCACCGTTTTCGGACGAAACGACTTCCATGCCCAAGGGCTTTTCCAGGCTCTTTCTGAGACGCATTCTCATCAACGACGTTGAGCAGACTATCCGCAGCTAACCGCGATGGTCGCCAATTCCATCGGATGTAATCTGCATTGTGGATTTGTTGGCCGTTAGATAGTACAAAGGCATTCCGGCGGGACCCCCCGCGATGACCGTGTCGAGCAGTTCTTCGTTTCAATCGCTGATTGACTCGTACCAGCAAATCCAAATAACTCAATTTATCGAGAATGGGTAAACCGATGAAGCAAACTGGCATATTCCTGATCGTGATGGCAATCATGGGATTCAACTCGATCGTCAATGGACACTTTATCTGGGTTGCCAAATCGAATGAATCCGGCGCCGTTCATGTCTACTTCGGCGAAGGTCCACACCCGGACAAGGCTCAATTTCTATTGGGACTGAAAGATATCAAGGGTTGGTCGATCGACGCCGACAACGCCGCATCGCCGATACAATTTGAAAAGAGAATCGAGGGCGAAAATGGCTGGCTGGAAGCAAAGACAGGAAACGGCCAACCAGCGATCGATATTGACTGTCGCTATGGTGTCTTCTCCCGCGGTGACAACAAGATGATGCTGCACTACGGTGCGAAGTATGTAGACCTTCAAACCATGCGAAAGTCTCGATCGTCCGGCGAACTGCCACTGGATGTAAGTTTAAATGCCCAGGACAATGCAACGGTGGTACGGGTGACATTTGAGGGCCGTCCGGCAGTCGATTGCGAGCTGGAAGTCGTGACCGGCACCAACCAGCCTTTACATTTCAAGACAGACCGAGATGGCCAGGTGAAGATCGAGCAGTCCCCTCAACCCGAATGGCTGCTGACCGCAAAAAAAGTCGTGAACGAGTCGGGAGTATCGGAAGGCAATCCCTACGATGAAATTCGCTACTATTGCACCATGACTCTGGCACCGCACGGAGCATCCTCCATAGCTGACCACTCGAATCGACAGGATAAAATGGATAACGCCGGTACCGTGACCTCCCAAACGCCCTCATCCTTTCCCGCACTGCCCGTTGGAATCACCAGTTTCGGTGGCGCGGTCTGCGACGACCACTTGTATGTCTTCGGCGGTCACTGCGGTGACGCTCACGATTACTACAAATCCGGACAGAATGGCGTCTTGTATCGTTTGAACCTGCGTTCCCCGGAAGCCTGGGAAGCCGTGAACGAAAGCGATGGCCTGCAGGGCCTGGCCATGGTGCAGCATGACGGAAAACTCTATCGCGTGGGTGGTTTCCAGGCTCGCAATGAGCAGGGGGCCAAGCAGGATCTGCATTCGGTCGCCGAATTCGCCCAATTCGACTTCCAACAGAACCAGTGGGTCCCGCTGACGCCCATGCCGTCGCCTCGTTCCTCGCTGGATGCCGTGGTGTTTGGCGACACCTTGTATGTCGTCGGCGGCTGGAATTTGCAGGGAAAGGACGAAACAGTCTGGCACGATTACGCGCTGTCGATCGATCTGAACGACCCCAACGCAAGTTGGCAGAAAATTCCGATGCCCTTTAAACGCCGCGCCCTGTCGGTCGGTTATCAGGAGGACAAGCTTTATGTTGTCGGTGGCATGCAGGAAAAAGGGGGGCCCACCAGGAAAGTCGGCGTGTACGACACGCAACAGAAGACATGGTCGGACGGACCGGAATTGCCGGACGGCGGAACGATGGAAGGTTTTGGCAGCTCCTGCTTCAACATTGGCGGCAACCTGGTCGTCAGTACCTACAGTGGCAAGGTCTTCAAGCTGGCCGACTCTGGAGACGAATGGAAAAAAATCGATCAGCTGGAAACAGGCCGTTTTTTCCATCGGCTGTTACCGTTTTCCCGAGACCGATTCGTGATTGTCGGCGGCGCCAACATGGACATTGGCAAGCTGCAGAATATTTCGGTGATGAAAGTCGAATAGTATTCGACCTGGCCCCGGGGCTGGAACGGCAACGCCTTCCCCGTTGCCAGAAGTTTGCCAGTCACAAATCGAAGGCGTGCACTCGGCGTCCGAATCAAATTCACGATTGGGATTCGTTCCTGATTCATGGAAGCTGACGAATTCCAAGGGTGCCTGTCTTATGAAGATCTTTTCGTCGGCTGATGCGATGAGTCTGGCGGTTGGCATGCGAGAATCGGACGTTCACGTTTTCGTGGCTCCGTTGGCCGAGACAAGTGAAGCCGGCGAGGAGTTTTTTCGGCAGTCGCTGCCGGAAAATGTACAGCGGAAAGCGGACCGATTTCGGTTTGCGCAGGATCGCCGGCGTTACATCAAGGCCGAGTATGTCCAGCGCAGAATTCTCACGGTTTACCTCGACTGTCCGATTGAAAGCGTGCGTCTGAGCAGCGAACAACAGGGAAAACCGGTTGTGGACGCCAGCTCCCATCCCGCAGCAGCCGATCTTCAATTGGCGATGAATTTGGCCCGCTGCCAAAGCCATGTTGCGGTCGTGGTCGGGCGGGCGGCAACCATCGGCATCGATATCGAGGACCGGGTTTTCGGTATTAGTCCTTTGAGCCTTGCCGCTGGAAATTTTTCCACAACCGAATTCCACCATCTGGAATCCATGCCAGCAGGACAATTGATGGCAGAGTTTCTGAAGCTGTGGTGCTGCAAGGAAGCGGTGGTCAAGGCACTGGGGCCCGGATTGGCAATGCCGCTGAATCAATTTTCCATCACGAGACTGGACCAGCCACGACCACGCCTGGATTTCTGCGAGGCACGTCACGGGGACGCGACGCAATGGTCGTTGGTTTCACGAATGGTCGTTCCTGGTTGTCAACTGGCGGTCGCGGTCAGATTGGCCGAGGCCTCTTTTCAGTGGCGACGGATTGCGCTGTCGAGCGCGGTTCGAATCGTGGTCAGCCGGTTTGATTTCCCGGGAACGCCAGACTCACCCGCGATTTCGCCTCCGTCCCAGTTAGAATATTGAGATGATCGTTCTGGTAGTTCCAACGTATTGGGAATGTCGGACCGTCCTGGAGTTGTTCCGGGATCGTCAACGCGTCTCAAACCTGCCCGTTCCGGCCTGGCGGCATGGTCCGTTGCTGATCGTACGACCGGGGATGGGCCCCGACAAAATTGCCCGCCTGGTACCCTGTTTATCCAGTCTCGAAGCCACACAAATCTGGCTGTGTGGCTGGTGCGGAGGATTGTGTTCAGACCTTGCATGCGGGGACGTGATCCTTTCCAGCCAAACCGTCGGGGAAGATGGGCGAGCGGATGACCATCCTCCCGATCCCCAGCTTCACGAGGCGCTGGCTGGCATTGCGGCACGGCTGCAACAACAATGCCGGGTTGGCCCGGTGTTGTCCTCAGATCATTTATTGATGGAGGCGGGGGATAAACCCGGGGACAAGGCATGTCTGGCCGTGGAAATGGAGGCGGCGCCGCTTGCCCGTTGGAATCGCCAGTTTGGCAACAACACCTCTTTTGTGCATTTGCGTTTTGTAATGGATCCACTGTCGTCCTCACTGCCGGGTGGTAATCTGAAACGCCTGTTGAGCATCGGCAAACAACTGCACTACGCCAGGGACCTGGTCAGACACGCTCGCCATGCGAATCGGGTAATGAACCGGACGCTGAAGGCTCTGCTGCAAGACGGGTTTTTGCGAGAGGAGACGACGACCATGGGGGGGCATGTGGATGCCTGAGAATACGATGTGCAATTCAGGTCAAGTGGCCATGATGGTGGGGGCAGCGAGTGGATTGGCCCGGTTATCGGCGTTGCGGTGGGCCGAAAAGGGCGGCATCGTGATTGCGGCCGATTGCAATCAAGCCGGACTGGACGAAGTCGCATCGCAGCACAGGAACATACATCCTCGACTGATGGACGTCAGCGATATTGAACAGGTCAAGTCCGTCGTCGAGCAAACGGAATCGGAATACGGACCGCTGGTTCGAGTCGACAATGCGGCGGCGATCTTCCCAACGGAATTGGCCATCAAGATGCAGCCGGAAACTTTTCATCGCGTCATGCAAGTCAACTACGGGGGCATGGTGAACATCAGTCTGACATCCCTGCCGCGGATGCTTGATCGGAATCGTGGCGTGCTGGTCAACTACTGTTCCATTGCCGGCCTGATACCTTACATGCACCTGGCGGCGTACGGCGCTTCCAAGTCGGCCTGCATTACCTTTACCGAAATACTCTATCACGAAAACCGGAATCGAGGGGTGCAAATCGTCTGCCTTTGCCCACCGTCGGTGGATACACCGATGTTGAAACAGGCCGTCTCACATCCAAAAGTCCTGAGGCACGGCCAACCCATGCAGCCCAGCGTCGTTCTCGATCGACTGGATCGCGCCATTGTCCGACGCCGGTTCTGGTGTCTGCCGTCGTTGCAAACCCGCCTGCTCTGCCAGTTGCGAAGACATATTCCGGCGGCCACCTGGTCGATCGATCACCTCATCGAGAAAATATAGAATTATTCAAATGAAACGGAATTTCCGCCAAGCCAGGATTCGCCCGAGACTCGAACCCGTTTAACCAGCCGTCGTCAACTCAAATTACACCACCGCAACTGGGGAACAGCAGAAGCGAATTAGATGGCCAGAGAACAATCACCCGATGCACCCGATGAGTCGCAGGCACAACCTGACCGCGAATGGCGTTCAATGACAGCCAGCGCGATTCCGTCTGCGCTTTCGTTCAACCAACACCGCTTGTGGTTTCTTGACCAGCTGGAGCCGGGCAATCCGCTTCTGAACATCAGTTTTGTTTTTCGCCTGCGAGGCGTATTGCATGCCGAAGCTTTCGCCCATGCGTTACAGCAGATATGGCAACGCCACGAAATACTTCGGACGACATTCGAAGCCGGCAGTGATGGCCAACCGCGGCAGATCATCCACCCGAACTCCAAGCCCGATCTCGAACGGCTGCTCGGTAGCGCATTGAGCGGCGATTCGATCGACGAAAAAATCGGAAACCTGGCAAGGGAGCACGCTCTGACTCGTTTCGACCTCGTGCGGGGGCCGCTTTCGAGGTTGTCGATGGTGGAATTCGCGCCGCAGGATCACGTCGCGTTTTTCACCTTTCATCATATCGTGGCCGATGGCTGGAGCGTGGGGGTTTTTGTACGGGAATTAAGAACCCTGGTCCGCAAATATACGGAAAAAGGCCAGCAGTCCCTGCCCGATCTGCCGATGCAATATCGCGACTACGCGCGTTGGCAACGTCAGCAACTTCAAGGTCAACGACTGCAGCAATTACTCCGTTTCTGGACGAATGAACTGGACGGTGTTCGACATGACCTCGAACTCTATACCGACAGGCCGAGGCCGGCCGTCGCATCTTCGGCGGGCGACGCCTATCGTTGTCAAATTCCAGGCGAAACAACGACGGCCATAGTGCAACTTGGCCGTCAACTTGGGGTGACGCCATTTGTCACGCTGTTAGCCGCATTGGCTGCCATTATCCGGCGCTACACGGACAGCAATGATTTCCTGATTGGCATACCCGTCGCCTCGCGTCATCCACCGGAAACCTACCGGTTGATTGGCATATTTGTGAATCTGCTACCGATCCGTATTCACTATGAGCCGTCAAGTTCCTTTCGACAGTTTTGCCAAGCAGTCGGCCGGGCAGTTGCCGAAGCCCTGCGTCATCAGGAATTGCCATTCGATAAATTGGTCGACGCCGTGCATGTCCAAAGGTCAGACGATCGACACCCGCTGGTGCAGGTGGTCTTCAATTACGCCAATTTTCCATTGCATGTCCCCAAGACCGAGAGTGGTTTGAAGGTCGAACGAATTGACTTCCATCCCGGAATCAGCCGATTTGATCTGGGACTGCTCATTGAAAAAGTCGACGGCGAATTCAAGTGCCAGTGGGAATACAAAACCGACCTGTACGAAGCCCATTCCATCCAACAGATGAGTCAGGCGTGGATCAACCTGATCCAGGCCGCGTTATCGAATCCGGATGTGCCGGTCAATCGCTTGCCGTTGGTGGACAGCGGCCTGCATCAACAACTCGTGCAGCGGTGGAGCCAAACGGAGACGATGCCCTTCGACAACGCGTGTATTCACAACTTGTTTGAGAAACAGGCCGAAGATTCACCGCATCGCGTTGCCCTGGTCGATGCCCAGGGTCAATTCACCTACCGCCAACTGGATCTGGCAGCGGAGTCCGTTGCCGGACACCTGAAGTCGGCCGACTTATCTCCGGAATCGCCGATTGCCATCCTGATGGAACGCGGACGCCAAATGGTGGCGGCCTTGCTGGGGATCCTCAAATCAGGTCATGCGTATCTTCCCATGGATACGTCGTGGCCTATCCAACGCCTTCATGCCGTCTTGTCCGAGTCCAGGGCACCCCTGCTGTTGACCGATTGGCCGTCCGAGAAATGGGGCAGCCTGGTTCCGCAGGAATCGTCCACGGCGGTTTCCGTTTTGTCGATTACCGATCGGTTGGGCAATGCCCAAGGTCAAGACCGGACAGATACGCCCGATACCGATCGTGGGCCAATCGAGTGCGATCCGAGCCGACTGGCCTATATCATCTTTACGTCCGGATCTACTGGGCGGCCCAAGGGCGTGATGATCGAACATCGCAGCGTGGTCAATGTGATTCGGTCGTTCTGTCGGTCGTATCAGCTTTCGGCCGATGATCGCGTTCTGCAACAATCGTCCGTGGCATTTGACGTGAGTGTCAATGAGATCTTCCCGATCCTGTGCGCGGGAGGCAGGCTCGTCATTCCCTCGGCGTCATCGGCGGCGGATTTTGACCACCTGGCCGATCTGGTTGAATCTCAGGGGATCACCATACTGGGCGCAACACCCTCCGGATTAACCGAGCTGAATCGGCGGGTCGACAAACTGCAGAGTCTGCGGCTGGTTCTCAGCGGTGGCGAACGACTGGATCCATCGCACATCGACCGCTTGCGTGAGATTGCCACGGTCACCAACGGTTACGGACCAACTGAAACTACCGTTTGCGCTACGTATTGCGAACTGAATTCGCTGGACAAGGCATCGCACCAGACCATACCCATTGGAAAACCGCTGCCCAATTACCGCGTTTTCGTACTGGGTGACGGTCAGCAGCTGGTGCCCATCGGATGTCCCGGCGAACTGTGCATTTCCGGGATCGGTTTGGCACGGGGGTATTTGAATGATCCGCAGCAGACGGCAAAGAAGTTTGTGGAAAGTCCGTTTGAGTCGGGAGCACGACTGTTTCGAACAGGGGATCTCGTTCGTTGGAATCCGAGCGGCAATCTGGAGTTCATCGGACGCATTGATCGGCAAGTCAAAATCCGCGGTTTTCGGATCGAACTTGGCGAAATCGAATCCGTTCTGCGATCGCATCCTCGAGTCCTGCAATGCGCTGTGGTTGTGGACACACCGAGATCGAGCCGGCCTCGACTGGTCGCTTATGTCGTGTCGGCGGACGGCTGCCAGGACGGTTTGCGCGATTACCTCGTTCAACGATTACCCATGCACATGATCCCGGGCCTGTTCGTATCCTTGCCTGCATTGCCTGTTACGGCTAACGGCAAACTGGACCTGACGCGATTGCCGAAACCTGAATTCCAGGAAGTGCAGCGTCAGGTTCCCTTTGTCGCCCCTCGCGATGATGACGAATTGAGGATGGCCCAGATCTGGTCGCAGGTACTGCGCGTGCCACACGTGAGCATCCATGACGATTTCTTTGAAATGGGCGGGTACTCGCTTTTGGCTTCGCAGATTCTTCACCTGATTCAACAGGAATTTCGAGTATCGTTATCATACCGGGCGTTTTTCGAAGCCTTGACAGTCGCCAACTGCGTTTCAGCGGTTCGTCAATTGCAACCGCTTTCCGTCAAGCCCGGGGGAGATCAGGCTGCCGCGATCTTTCCCGAACGATCATCGTCTGAAGTTTCGTTCCTGGCCACATTGCGACAGCTCCTGCAATCGCGGGATGATGCCGCCGAAGGCCAGCTTGAGCTGAAGCGTGACGCTCAGCTGGACTCGCGGATATCGGCAGAGGGTCTGGTTCCGGCTGTTGCCGGACCAGAAGGCGACCAGGTTTTCCTGACCGGAGGGACCGGCTTCCTGGCGCTTTTTTTCTGCGTGAACTGGTGGACCGCACGCCATCACGGGTCGTTTGCCTGGTGCGGGCTGGCGATGGGCCTTCGGCCAGGAAGAAACTGGAACTGAATTTCAAGAAATACAGTATTGATCCCCAACCGATCCTCGATCGGACCATGGTACTGTCAGGAGACTTGTCGAAACCTCGACTTGGACTTAGCGACCGCCAGTTCCAGGACTTGGCCAGGAAAACTCAAAGGATCTATCATCTGGGAGCGCTGGTCAATTTTGTCTACCCGTATTCGGTCATGAGGCGAACCAATGTCAATGGCATGCAGGAAATTCTCCGGCTGGCAACGACCGGTTGCCTGAAGCCCGTGCATTTCTGCTCCACCCTGTCCGTGCTGTTCGGGGATCAACAACGCACCGACATCGTAAAGGAATCGGAGGTTAATCCGGAACCCGAAAGGATCACAACCGGTTACGGTCAAAGCAAATGGGTTGCGGAGCAGCTCGCACTAGCGGGAATGGAGCGCGGAATTCCCGTGACGATCTATCGGCCTGGACGCATTACCGGCGATAGTCGGTCGGGTGCCTGGGCGGATGGTGATTTGCTGGCCGGACTGTTAGCGACCGTCATTCAGTTCGGTTCGGCGCCGGATTGGAATGCGCACCTGGATTTAACCCCAGTCGACTTTGTAGCCCGATCGCTGCTGGAGATATCTTTGCACGCGGATTCGGCAGGGGAGATCTTCCACCTGATCAATAACCGGCTGATCGCCTGGCAAGAAGTGATCCGGTGCCTGAATGAGTCGGGCTACTCAATCAAGCGGATGGAACCGAAACAGTGGTTCTCCCGGTTGCCGTTGGGCACCGAAGTGGATGTCCAGCGTTTGATGGCGATGTTTCAGCCGTTTACCGGTGCTCAACTGCAGGGACCGTCCCCCAGGGAATTCAAGCTGCGGTTCGATTGCCATCGCGCCGATACCCGCTTGCAGGGATCGGACGTCATCTGTCCAGCAGCCGACAAAGCCCTACTGTTGACCTATTTTGACCATTTGCGCCGAGTCGGGACTTTTCCCCTTCCTGAAAGTCGTTGACCTGTGCTGGCATATCGACAACTCTTCGATCCACAGGAAAAGTCTGGAAAAATTTCGCAGCTGAAAAATCGGACGCGTCGATAACTCTTTTGGACACCGACGAACGACAAGTTTCTCTGGTCCCGACCCGTATCTCCCATCGGCATGAAATTGCGATTCGATTCTGGTCTCAATGTCCCGCGGCGTATCCAGCCAAGTCGGCTGATCACGTCAGATTGAATACAGAATTGTTTTTTGACAGATGCCCCCATGGCGTGCTGGCCGCTCCATGGAATTTTCGAACATGCAAAACCGAAGCTCGTCGACGATCCTCATGCTGGCCTGTCTTGCCATCCTCGCGGTCTCAGGGTGTGCATCCGCAAAACGTTCGGCGTTCCGCATGAGCCAACCGCAATCGGCAAAGAACCGTGTCAACCCCGATTGCATCGCGCAGTATATCGGCGGTCGTGATCATGCGTCATCGTGTAGCGCTCCACTGGGATGGATCTGGCCTGACTACTGCGGCCAACGGCCGCCACTGGAATACCGCCCCTGCGAAGGCGACGTTGTCTTGATGACCTCGCGAAGTCCCGGCTATACATGGCTGTATGCGCTGGGCCGGGTCGGTCATCCGCTGCACATGGGTCTGGTTGTTCGGCGACAGGATGGAACGTTGGCACTGCTGGAGTCCGGAGGGATCGAAGATAAAACGGTTTCATTGCGACCTGTCGGTACCCGATTCTGTGAGTACCTTTCGGACAACAAGAGTCCTCTAATCTGGATTCGACCGATCCAAGAACCGTTATCGCCTTGTCAATCACAGGCCCTGACCGAATTCGCCGAGTGTCAGCATGGAAAGGAGTTCGCCATGATTCGTTCCGCGATGTTCGTCCTGCCCGGGGAACCAAAGTACGAAACGTCAGCCGATCAACCGGACTGGTTCTGCAGTGAGATTGTCGCGGAAGCGCTTAAACAGGCCGAACTGGTCCGGGGACTAGCCAGGCCAGCGGCGATTTCGCCCGACGATTTCTTTCATAACCGGGACATCGACCTGAATTTCAACTGGTTTCCGGCCCTTTCCTGGACGCCCCACCGCCAACAGCCGACGTCGCGACCGAGGCGGGCGCCGCGACGCCCGGAATAGCAATACGGGCCGTTGCCGAACACTGCGAACCTGTCTTTGACGGATCAGACACCGTCAAACTGAGACAGCCGCGCGCCCAGGAAACCAACCTGATAGCCATTCTGCCGTAAAACCCTGGTCGCTTTGCCATTGACCATCAACAGCAACAGCAGTCCCAAACAGGGAACAAACGTCAAAATCCCCAGCAGAATTCCTATCCCGGTGCCATAGACCTTGATGGCCAGCAGGAAGAGGAACACGGTGCTTGCCAAACCGATCGGAATGAGAGCGAGCTGGGCCAAAGGGCGCAGTTCCTCAGGAACGGTAAACAGACCAATAATGAACAACAGTTGGACCAGGATGCAGGCAATGATGCCCTTCTGGTACCAGGCCACACCTCTTAGATCTTCGACCTTACCACTCTTGACTCCCACCACGGGAGATGCTGGCGCTTCATAGGGATTGTCATAGCCCATCAAAGCCCTCCCAGATTGGAAGCAACTTCCTGGGTGCCGACATCACCAGCTGCTTTTCGGATTGCATCCGCAACCTGTCCCGGCGTAATGGGACCGGATAGTTTGATGGGTTCTTCGATCGCCGGACCGTAAATGGCATAGAATGGAATCGCCTGCAATGGATTGCCCAGTTCCGTAAGCTTCGTTTCCACGGCTTCCGGAATCTTGCCCTTATCGGCCTTCAAGGCAACGACCCCGTTTTCCTCGAAGAATGCTTTATTGTTTTTTGTATTCAAGACACCTGCCTCGTTTATTTCGCAGGTAATTCAGCCAGGGCCCGTAAAGTCAATAAATACCAGTTTGTCCTCCGCCCGCAATCGGTCCAACGTGGTTTGCGAAAACTGTTGCCATTCCAGTTCGTGCTGGGAAGGACCCAGCAGACCGAAGCCGAGACAGGCACCCAGGGCCATGATCGCGACACCGATGGCCCAGGATTTGAATTGTTCGGATTTCTCGGCGGCCAGGGACGTTCGGCCGATCCACCAGCAACCAAGCGAGATGAAGAACAACAGCGTCATCATCGCCACCAGGTATTCGTTGCGTGGCTCTTCCGCAAACGAACTCATCAGGAACACGACCGTCGCCATCAGAACAAATCCGGTTGCCTGTTTGAAGGTGTTCATCCACGCGCCCGGTCGTGGCAGCCAGCTGACCAGGCTTGGAAAAAAACCGATCAGAATATAGGGCAAGGCCATTCCCAGACCGATGGTAGTAAAAATCAGGTACGCCACCCAGGATGGCTGACCCGCGGTAATCGCCAGCGCCGAAAACAGAAACGGCCCGGTGCAAGGTGTAGCCAGGATCGTCGTGAGAATCCCCAGAAAAAACGCTCCTGAATATCCTTCTTCTTCCGACTTCTTGCTGATAGACGACGAGCCCGATAATCCGGGAATCGGCAATTCCCACACGCCCAGCATGCTTAACCCAAAAGCAAACACGATGGAGGTAATGACGATCGACCCGGTCATGCTCTTGGTCAACAGGTCTCCCCAGCCATAACCGAAAAACACGGACAGCGTCGCCAAGATCCAGAATACGACCAACAACCCGAGCGAGAAAATCAGATTCAACATCAGGATGCGGCTACGATTTTCGCCGGCCTGCTGCACAAACGACATGACTTTCAAGCCGATCACCGGCAAGACGCAGGGCATCACATTCAGGATCAATCCCGCCAGAAAAGCCATCAACAGATAGAAGGCCAGCTTGGGTAGCGGAATCGCTTCAACCGATCCATTCGATTCTGCCACCTCCGCCCAGAACTTCCTGGACATCTGCATGACTTCGTCCTGGTCCGCATCGCTCCTGGCCAAGGCAACTTTGACGCTGGATGTATCGCTCTTATCTCCTACCACGACGGGAAAGGAAAAATCCAGTAGCGTCGGCGGGTCACAATTTTCGTCGCTGCAGGCCTGGAACAGGAAATAGCCCTCCAGCTGATAACGTCCCGGTTCCGCCTCCGAATCCGAGGTAACGGTAATCGACCAGGTCACTTCGTCTTCATGAAAGAAATAAACCGGTTCGTCCGCCAGGCCGCTATCCGCCTTTTCCGGCTGTTTTGAGACTTCGGGAGGCGAGATCTTCCAACCAGCGGTACGAGTAAAGGCGATAATGGTCGGCTGCGGGATGGTGCCTTCCCGTTTGAATTCTTCCTGTTTGTAGACGTGCCAGCCAGGCTTGATTTTGGCCGTAAACGAAACCTCCAGATTTTCTCCCGGCACAATGGCCGTCTTGTTGGAGGCGCCCGTGATATGGGCGTTCCTGGTTTTAAAAACGCCGGTCGATTGAGTGTATCGGGAAAACGCGGCCAGTACCCTGGCGGCGTCTCCTGAGAACTGGATACATTCCTGCTTACAAACCTGCCCCGACGCTTCGACTTCAATCTTGACTTTTTCGATATCCGCATCGGCCGAAAATTCGATCGGCGCGGACCAGATGACTTGCCCCTCGAATTCTTCCACCGGTCCCAATTCATTCGTCTTGGCTTTGGGAGCGATATTGGGCGAGAATGGACCGGCGATCTTGAATTGCTTGCCAGGCTTCACACCAAAGGAGGTTGGGTACTGCCCCTTCAGTTCCTTTTGGGAATAAGCGTGCCATCCCGGCTTCAGATCCAGCACGATATTCAGAATGCCCAGCCGGGTTCCTTTTTCCACCGTGAATTCGCCACGAAAGGAATATACCGGCGCATCATCCGCCGGTTTGGTCAGCAAATCGCTGAATTCGCTCTCCCACGGCTTCTTGTCCTGCGCGAAACCGGGCGTCAACGCGAGGCAGCAGACTGGCCACCAGACCAGTAGCAGCACCAGATATTTCTTCTTCGCAGTTTTCATTGTCAGGAATCGACGTCGTACAGAAAACGACCCCGTCGGAATACTCGGAACCGGACAGTCGTGACATGATTGCTCGGCAAATGAGGCAATCCGTCGGTTCAAACGCCCATTATCGTTGACGCTAATCGGTGCCAGATCAATCCCAAAGCTCGCTGTTGGCCAATGTTGAAAATCTACGCCCGATTCAAGATACGGAGTATAGCAGCAAATGGACTGACCAGACCCACGAGTTTTTCACGATTTCTGTCGAGTTTTTCTATTTTTTCTGCTGCAGCGGCGGAATGCTGTTTTTTGCTTCACGCTGGAAATAACCAGCGAATGCGGCCTTGACTTGTAGATTGGTGATGGGCACGCAATAACCCTGGTCCGAACACATTTGTCCCGAAAATCTGACCAGGGGCTGGAGCCGTTTCAAGTCCGATTGCGAATCTACTTTAACAGGCACATAAAACTGAACCGTACCGGCGTGTTTTTCCAGTCGCGTGTTGAACAGCGGATCTTTTTCAATCACCAACGGCTTCTTGTCCGATTTGAACGTCTTTTCGGCTTTGAACCGAGGCGTCGACTTGACTGCGATCCGGGTAGGAATCAGAGGTTCGGGCTGGTTCAAACTGTAAATGTGGTTCCCCACCGGCACGTCCACTCGGACAATCAGGAATCCTCGATCGGAGCCGGATTCGATATGGTAGCGGGCAGAAAGTTTGACAGGTGGCTCTCCATCCGTTGGCCCATCCTGTGCTCTGACCGTCGTCAACGGAATCAACGCGCCAATGACGGTCAAAAAAAGGTACAGAAGTTCCCTGGTAATTGAATCACTTCGGGTCATCGGTCTTCCCTGATTTAAGGTGGCTGGCAATCCCTGCCGAGTCTTCTTTGATCGGCGCGGAGGCTACCAACATCCGGCGAATGAATTCAATGTCATTTTGACGCACAAATTCGGCTCTCGGGATTTTAATCCACCCATTTGCTATCATGGGAATGCCGAACCGTTCAATGGTCCCGCTGGATCGTTTTCAAACGGCGATCGAGTCAGCGGTGTTTTGCCAGAAGACTACTGCCGTACGGTACGGTCAAGCCAAGCCCAGGGAAACGCGTGGCAAGCCGATGAAGATGATATTCGCGATCATTCAACCGACCAGACTGCGGGCACTGAAGCAGGCGTTGACCAGCATCGGCGTTAACCGGATTACGATCTGTGATGCGCAGGAATTTGCCAAGCACACCGACCGCGAACCGGTGTACCGCGGTATGGAATACCGCACGGATATTCTGCGCAAGATCACGCTCGAAATCGCCGTCAACGACGACTTTCTGGAACGGACCATCAAGACCATTGAAACCGTGGCACGAACCGGGCCCACCGGGAGTGATGGCGATGGCAAGATTTTTGTTCTGCATATTGAATCAGCCATTGTCTTCGAACCGGAAGTTAGAGGTCCGGGGGCGATCTGAAGGGGAGCCAATGGTGTCAAGTAATAACGACTGAGATGGAGAGTGTGTATGATTCTTTTCCTGACGAGTGACCTGCTGATGCAATCCAGCGCGTCTGCAGCGGCCAGTCGGCGTGGCCTACGCCTTGTCACCTTGTCCAACGTGGCCGATGCCGTCGAACAGATTAATCACCATCCAGTTGCAGCGTTATTTGTCGATCTGCAGATGCGAGGCCTGGATACGACCGATTTGATCCGACAGTTGCAGACGCTGCCTGATCCGCCGAAGACCATCGCGTTTGCCCAGCACGTCGAACAGGACTTGCTGGACGCCGTACGAGGCTCCGTCATCGATCACGTCATGACGCGTGGTCAATTCAACCATCGTTTGCCGCAACTGATTGGTGAACTGGAATCGGCGGCGGAGCCGGGTTCCGCGGAGGATCACGATTCGTCCGCGGCGGTGTAGGTCGTAACCACTGAGGGTTCGTTCCGAGCTGATGTTGTCGGGTTTTAATTGGCGCAGCGACCGCGCTTCAGCCGCCATGCAACACCCGGCGGTCAGCTTCCGCGTCCAACTGTTTCGAATCGCATTTATTGCTTAAAGTATGGTGGGCAGCGGTGGTGCGTTGCCATTCCGTATGTCACTCGCCATTGCATCGGTGCCGTCCATGCAGAATTTCGAAAAACTGGGCGTCTTCTATCTGGGCCGCGAATACGATCTGGGCAGGCAACGGCCCGCAAATGACCTGTTGTTGTACGATTCCAAGGACCTGACGACGCACGCGGTTGTGGTCGGCATGACCGGCAGCGGCAAGACAGGCTTATGCGTGGACTTGTTGGAAGAGGCCGGTTTGGACCGGATCCCGTCCATCGTGATCGATCCCAAGGGAGACATCTGCAATCTGTTGCTGACGTTCCCCGATCTGAAAGCGGAAGATTTTCGGCCATGGGTCGATGAAAGTCAGGCGACCCGCGAGGGTATTTCCGCCGATGAATTGGCAGTGAGGGAAGCCGAGAAATGGAAAAACGGTCTGGCACAGTGGGGGCAGACCGGGGAGCGGATCAGACGACTGCGGGATTCGGTGGAGATGCGGATTTATACGCCAGGTAGCGACGCCGGTCGTCCGATCACGGTGCTGAAGTCGTTCGAAGCACCCGCACAACAGGTGCTCGATGATTCCGACGCCTTGCGGGAACGAATCAGCACGGCGTCTTCAGGCCTGCTGACGTTGCTGGGGATCAACGCCGATCCGATCCGCAGTCGCGAACATATTTTCATTTCAACCATCCTGGACCAAGCCTGGCGGAACCAGGAACACCTGGATCTCGGCCAACTGATTGCCTATATCCAGTCGCCACCGTTTGAACGCGTCGGCGTGATGCAGCTGGACACCTTTTTTCCGCCCAAAGATCGCCAGGAACTGGCCATGACCCTGAACAATCTGCTGGCATCGCCGTCGTTTTCGGCCTGGATGACCGGGCCGTCGCTGGATATCAAACGTCTCCTGCATACCGGCGACGGCAAGCCCTGCATTTCAATTCTCTCCATTGCGCATTTGAATGAGCAGGAACGAATGTTCTTCGTCACGATTTTGCTGAACGAAATCGTGTCCTGGATGAGAATGCAGTCCGGCACATCCAGTCTGCGGGCCCTGTTATACATGGACGAGGTCTTTGGGTACTTTCCGCCCACCGCCAACCCGCCATCCAAACAGCCGATGCTGACCTTGCTGAAGCAGGCCCGGGCTTATGGTCTGGGCGTAGTATTGGCGACCCAGAATCCGGTCGATCTGGATTACAAGGGTCTCTCCAACACCGGAACCTGGTTTCTCGGTCGATTACAGACGGAACGAGACAAAAACCGCGTGCTGGAAGGGCTGGAGGGTGCGGCCGCTCAGACCGGTACCACGTTCAACCGCGGTAGATTGGAACAGACATTAGCCGGGCTGGGGAAGCGTCAGTTTCTGATGAACAATGTGCACGACGATCGGCACGCCATCTTTGAAACGCGGTGGGCCATGTCCTACTTGCGCGGCCCGCTGACCCGTCGGCAGATCCAGGAACTGGTTGCCGAAAATGATCCGGTAGCGGAACGGGAAACCGGGGCCCCAGGTCAATCAGGTCCCCGCCGTGCGGAAGGCGTATCGCCGGTCGGCAAGTTGAATCCCGATCCACGATCATTGATTCCGGCCGAGATCGAACAGAGATATCTGGACGTGCGACGACCTGTAGGACTGGACAACCGGCTCGTCTATCGGCCGGCACTGTTGGGACGTGGTCGGCTGCATTATGTTCGCGTTACCTACCGAGTCGATTTCTGGACCGAAAAATTCTTCCTGCCGCAAGTCGGTGATGATGAATTACCCAACGAGATCTGGAAGGATAGCGAAGTCGAGGCTGTTGATTTTCGATTCGCGGAGGAGCCGGACGAGGATGCCTCTTTTGCCGACACCCCGGACGGTTTGTTCCAGTCCAGGAATTACCGCATCTGGAAGAAGGAGCTGAAGGCGTTCCTGTATCGGGAACACCATCTGACGATCTGGAAATGCAGTCGCCTGAAGGAATACTCGCAACCCGAAGAGCCTTTGGGTGATTTCAAAGTTCGACTGGAACAGAAGGTGTCGGAATTGCGTGATGCCGAGACAGAGAAGCTGAGAAAAAAATTCGCATCCAGATTCAAGACGGCCCGGGATCGTATCCGGCGGGCCGAAGAAAGAGTCGATCGTGAACAAGATCAGTACCAGATCAGTCGGACCAATTCATGGGTGGCGGTCACTCAGACGATCATGGGCGCTCTGCTGGGACGGCGAACGTCTCGTAGCGCTGGCACCTCGGTCCGCTCGTATGGAAAGGCAGCCAAAGAAAAGGCGGACGTGAAACGAGCTACGGAGAATTGGGCCGAGGCGATCCGGCAATATGAAGAACTGGAAACAGCATTCGATCATGCTATCAATGCGCTGGAAGAGAAGTTGCACGTGGATCAACTGGAATACGAACAGCTGAGCGTCGCTCCGAGGAAAAGCGATATTTTGATTGAAGATTTCGGTGTCTGCTGGTTGCCCTGGACCGTCGATTCCGCCGGGATGGCGGAAGCAGCGTTCTGACGTTGGCGTTGCGAGGCAACAGCTGCCGATCGGGCGATGGAGTTCCGCGAGCGGACGGAGCGGCTAACTGTGAGCGAGGCGGAGGAGTCGCCCGTAATCGCACGTGGCGAATAGGAAGGCCACCGGTCACGGCCGCTTGGGCGTCATCAACTGGCGTGACCGATATGAACGTGTCTTGCCGGGTGGCGCAAAATGACAGGTCGATCAATATGAAATCCCGTTCTCAACAGATGCTTGTCGCCATTTCGGAATTGGCCAACTGCAACCCGTTTTCAACGGAAAGGTTTGCCCGCGAGAAACAGATACTGGGCCAGGAGTGCGAATCGTTGGATTCCATTGCCTGGAACCGTCGCAGTGAACAGGACGAGGGTCAACGCCCTAACGTTCGCCGGTTGACGGAATTGGCTGGAGCGTTGATTCAAGAGGTTCGGTCCGAAAACAAAAAGGCACCGCTGCCAGAGAGCCTGAGACAGGCCTACTGGGATGTGGCTACCTACCTGTTGCTGTATCGACACATCACGGACTTGCCGGCCTCTGGCACGGCATTTGAGAAGCAGGGCGACCGCCAGCAACTGCAGTCCACGTGGGAGAGTTTTCGGCAGGACTACGTCCTGATCCTGGATGTTGATCAGGGCTTCTCACTGGGCGAAGACGCCGCTCGGCATCTGTTCTCGTGCCTGTTTCAAATACATCGCGCGTTTTTCAATATCTTTGACTTCATTCTCGGCGAATCGTTGCCCATCACGCGGTTGCGGGAAAAAGTCTGGGAATCGATTTTTACCTGCGACCTGCTACGGTATTATCGTGGGCTATACGACCGGATGCGTGATCTATCGACGCTGATTACCGGACCCTCCGGAACCGGAAAGGAGCTGGTTGCCCGGGCCATCGGACTCTCGCAATACATCCCCTTCGATTCGACCACCTGTCGATTTTGCGCAGCATCGGGCAGCACCTTCCTGCCTCTGAATCTGTCGGCGCTTTCACCGACGCTGATCGAATCGGAGCTGTTCGGCCACCACCGAGGCGCATTCACGGGCGCTGTGGCGGATCGCGCGGGGTGGCTGGAATCGTGTAGTCGGCATGGGGCGGTTTTTCTGGATGAAATCGGTGAACTTGACCTGACGCTGCAGGTCAAATTGCTGCGAGTCGTGCAACAGCGAACGTATTGCCGGATCGGTGAAGTTGAACCACGTCAATTCCAGGGCAAAATCATCGCTGCGACGAATCGGGAACTGGCGGTCGAAATCGAGGCGGGTCGTTTTCGCGAAGACTTTTATTATCGCCTGTGCACGGACCGGATCCAGACTCCCTCCTTGCGGGAACAACTGGATGATTGCCCCGAAGATCTGAATGGTCTGGTAAATTCGATCGCCCGTAATCAACTGGACGAGGATGTGGACCAGCTAACAGGGGAAATCGTCGATTGGATTGCGTCCCGCCTGGGACACGATTACCCCTGGTCGGGAAACATGCGCGAGCTGGAACAGTGTGTGGCCAGCTACATCATCCGGCGTGATTACGTGCCCGTCGGGCAGGATACCAAGGGGCCGCAGGATCGTCCGATCTGGCTGCCTTCGGCCGGCGACGACTTGACTGCGGAACAGTTGCTCAGCCGATACAGCACCTGGCTGTACTGTCGGTATGGCAGCTACGAAAAAACGGCCCGAGTGCTGCAAGTTGACCGACGAACGGTCAAATCGAGAATCGATCCACAGTTGCTGCAACAGTTTCAGGATCTGCGGACAAAATCTGATGATGGAACGACATGAAAAAAGACCGGCGGGGAATCACCGGTCTTTCTTCACGAAAAATTGTCTGTCCAGACCTCTCCGGGAACTCTCCTGAAATCTATTTATTTCAATTGGAAATGCTCATTTTCAGGCGGAGTTGTCGCTGGGTGCGCCATGGTGGGAGATAAGCCGACAAATCGGATAGGACGGAAGCGTTGCGGTTTCCGTCCTCCCACACCACCGGACGTAATCATCGTACGGTTTCTGTTGTTGTTTTAACGTAAGGAACCTGCTGGAAAGTCCGACAAAGCCGGGTGGTTGAAACCATTCGATAGACATTCCGTGGTGCGTTGAAGGGGTGCCGCTCATGCGCTACCAACCTCTTGCCACACGCGGTGATAGTCTCGCGGTTCTTCTCACAAAGGACCGTAGAGGATTTTAGCCTTCTGCATAAAAAACACGCCTGCAAAAAAAAGACCGATCGAAGTTCGATCGGTCTTGAATTCAATTTGAAATTCTGAAGCCTGTTGACTAGCCGCCGCCAGCCAGCAAGGCAACAAACGGATCGACATCTTCAAGGGTAACCGAACCGTCTTGATTGATGTCCGCTTCGCACTGCGTTGAGCCCTGGCTGATGGCTATAACAAATGGGTCCACGTCCTCCAGATTTACGAAGCCGTCCAGGTTGACGTCACCCAGTGGGTTATCGCAGCCTTTGGATCCGCCGACGGCAGCCAGTACGGCGTCGAAATCGTCGCCAACCGATATGGTTTGAACTGTCACGATACTGCCGTTGGTATTGTCTTGCCGCAGTGCGACCGCTTCAGTCGCACGCATGCAGTCACAAGGATCCCCGTCTGGCATCTCATTTACCTGACTGATATTTGTGCTGTCGATGTTGTCTGGATTTACCCACAGCCGTGCCGTGCCTGTTCCGTTGTCAAACTCGACGACGCAAATTAGCACCTCACCAAAGGCGAAGTCACCGTCCCAGTCAGCCCTTCCGTCGCCAAATGACGAGGGCCAGATCTGCAGGCCATAGTCATTTGCTCCGTCTGATGCCACCGTGGCGAGTCTGGCATTAAAACCAAACCCGGCATCCTTGAAGTGAATGAAATAGTCGTTATTGACCGGTGTTCCCTTGGCAACTTCATCCACACTGAAAACCACTGCGTAATACCAAACGTCAGCGTTCCCCATGATTACGCCAGTCTGGCGGTTGACGTCCTCCGAATTGGGCGTTCCGGCGACGACAACGGCGTTACCATCGACCACCTGAACAGGCACGGAACCGCCATCCGAGTGCGCCTGCCACAGGCCTTCCGACACGGTTGTAAGGTCGCCGTCGGCGTAGTCGAAGTTTTCCGTGTAGAAAACCTGAGCCGACAGGACGGAGGCAAAACAGAAACAGATGACGGCGGACAGGGCCGCCAACACAGAATTTCGGACTTTCATCTCAATTCTCACTTTCAAAATTGTATATCCAGGCAAAATTCGAGAACCGATCCTTCCAGATCAAGGAGAAACAGTTGCTACAGGGTCACCGGTGAACGAGTTGTTCTGAATCCAGCAGGCTTCAGCGAACCAAACCGAAATTGTCGTCGCCATAGATCAAATTTCAATCAATTGTTGCTCAAAAACAGCACTTTTCATCCATTTTTAACCGAATCACCGCCCTGCCTCGTATTACCCGGGCTTTTCGTTGTCGCGTTGCGGCAAGAAACGTCTTTTGCCACGCATTCTGGCCGCACTCATCGGGCTGAAGAACATCACCGCCAGCCCCAACGGCATCAATCCACCCTGGGCAATGTTGTAGTCCGCCCCGAGTCGCTCCCAACTCAGCCCGATCACCAATCGGCCAAACAAGACCTCGAAGGCCACGGTCAACACCAGCCAAAGGCAACCCACTCCCAGCAATTCTGTTGTTTGCCTCGCACCGATCCACCGGATCGTGAAAAAAGCGATCATGAGGATGATCGCTGAACCGGGGACTACACCAATTTGATTGGAGCGGAATGGTCCGACCATCGGGACCAACAGAATCGCTCGAAGAATGCCATGCACGATCTCGGCCACCATCAACAATAACCAGACCGCCAGACTGCGGGTAACGATTCGCTGGCGGTTGATCAATTCACTGTCACCCATTGGTCTCGATCATCAATATTTCCAACCTCCAATCATTCCGTCACGAAATAATTGCGGGCCACATAAATGTACCATGGACATGATTTTGGTGGGGATTGGTTGAACGTCACAGCGTAGCAGATTGCCTGGCTTCAGTCGGAATGGAACGAAAAAGCCAGGGTGTTAGAATGAGAAAGCAGATCGATTCTCTTTTCAGAATTCAGGCAACTCTCGATGCGTCATGGTTCCAATATCGATCCTCCGAATCGATTCGAGACGGTGCACCAGGAAGCGGATCTCGAACATCTGGAATGGGACCAGGAACATCTGCGGACGCTGACCCATCGCCGCATCGAGTACGTCTTTGATTCATCCAGGAGCATTGTCTCCGAGAACAAGTCGCCGGACATTCCCTTCCGTTACAGTGTCAATCCTTACCGCGGCTGTGGTCATGGATGCGCTTATTGTTACGCCAGACCCGGACACGAATTTCTGGGTTTCAACGCGGGCCTGGACTTCGAGACGAAAATTGTCGTCAAGCGCGATGCGGCGGAATTGCTGCGTGAGTTCCTGTCCAGGAAATCATGGCAGCCGGAGCCGATCACGTTCTCCGGCGTCACCGATTGTTATCAGCCGGCGGAGCGCGAATTTCGGCTGACTCGACAATGCCTGGAAGTGGCGTGGGAATGCCGCCAGCCGGTGAGCATCGTGACCAAGAACGCGTTGGTCTTACGGGATCGGGAGCTGTTAACGCGGATGGCGGACAAAGGGCTGGTGCACGTCTACCTGTCAATTACCACGCTCGATCCCGAACTGGCTCGGGACATGGAGCCCCGTACCAGCATCCCGACGGCCCGACTGCGGGCGGTTCGACAGTTGCGCGAAGCGGGGGTTCCCGTCGGCGTGATGATTGCTCCCGTTATTCCGGGGCTGAACGACTGCGAGATTCCGCAAATTCTGAACGCTGCGAAGGAGGCGGGAGCGATTACGGCGGGCTATATTCTGCTGCGTCTGCCGTTGACGGTGGAACCCGTATTCATCGAGTGGCTGCGCCGCGCTCGGCCTGGTCTGGCGGACAAGGTCATGGCCAGAATCGAGCAGACGCGCGACGGAAAACGGAACAGCTCCGCCTGGGGCGAGCGGATGGTGGGCCGGGGACTGATCGCGGAACAGATCCGCAACCTGTTTCGCGTTTTTCGGGGGCAACACGGACTCGACAACAGCTTGCCAGCCCACAACCGGGAGCTGTTTCGGCCAGTTCATTCCGGCACGCGGCAGCGGCGGCTGTTTTGAAGCAAATGACGGGGAAGGGACTTCCGAACTCGTTAACACCGACCAGCACATTCCTTTGGGCAGTGGTGAGCGCGCCCGTTAAAGTCCGGCTCAGGAAGGCGGACTTTTGGACGTCGTTCATCCCGCGATCTGTGCTTCGGACTTTCGCATTTCGTTATTCAGCCGATTCCACTGCTCGGCGATTACATCGACGCTGTGCCGGATCTGGGATTCGGTATGCAACGATGTCATGAAAATGCGAACGCGGGTTTCATCTTCCGGAACGGCCGGATGCAGAATCGGCTGGGCGTTGATGCCATGGTCAAACAGCAGCTCCGACAATTGCAACGCTTTCAACGAGCTGCGAGTCAGAATCGGAATAATGGGTGTGCCCCCCTGGCTCATTCCAGTATCCAGACCGGCGGATTTCGCCAGCTGCAGAAACAGGTGAGAATTGTCCTGTAGCTGTTTGACCCGTTCTGGTTCGCGGCGCAACACGTGCAATGCCCCCAGCGCGGCACCCGCGCTGGCCGGTGGCAGGCCGGCTGCAAATACGAAACCGGGCGTCGTGTACTTCAGATAGTGAATCAGGTTCTTGGAACCGGCGATGAAACCGCCGCAGCTGCCAAACGATTTGCTGAGAGTCCCCATCCAGCAATCCACGGATTCGCGGGGAACATCGTACACCTCGCCCAGTCCACGGCCCGTCGAGCCCATCGTTCCAATCGAATGCGCTTCGTCGACATACAACCAGGCTTTGTGTTTTTCCTTGACTTCCACGAACCGGGGAAGTTCCGGGTAGTCGCCATCCATGCTGTACAGTCCTTCGATGGCAATCAGGACGCGCCGATACTCGCCGCGAATCTGTCCCAGAATCTGATCCAGCTGACGGAAATCGTTATGCTCGAACGGCCGCCGCCGCGCCCCGGAAAGCTTGGCCCCTTCGATGATGCTGTTATGAGCCAGGCTGTCATGAATGATCAAATCGCCTGAACCGACGAGATGACCAATCACGGACTGATTGGTGGCGTGGCCACCTGGGAAGGTGACGATATCGCCTACTCCCAGAAAATCGGACAGCTCAAATTCCAGCTGCCGATGGATCGTCTTTTCGCCCGACACCACCCGGCTGGCAGAGACACTGGTCCCAAATCAATCAATCGCATCCTTGGCTGCCTGATTGACCTCCGGATCCCCCGAGAGCCCAAGATAATTGTAACTGGCAAAGGAGATCAGCTCGCGACCATCAATCTGTGTCGTGTCGGCAATCCGCCCATCGTGCACGCTGAAGAATGGATTCCGCAGACCGGTGTCCTCGATCATTTCCGCGGATCGCTGCAAGCGGACAAATTCTGGCATCTTCTCCAGCTGGTAATACGACTCGGGTACCGAGCAGTTTTCGGCCGCAACTGACTTCGGGGCGGCGGAGGTCGGGGCGGCGTCGCGGCAGCGGTCTGGGGAACCGACCCGTTGGTCACAAAGTGCGTTTCGATCGCCGCGGCCACTTCGCCGATCGTCTCGACTTCCTGCAGAACTTCATCCGGGAATCGTCCACCGAAGGCAAATTCCAACTCTCGGGCGATCTCCATCCGTTCCAATGAATCGAGACCCAGGTCGGTGACGATATTGGTCGACGCATCCATTTCACCGGCCCGCTCACGGGCAATCTGACGAACCCGGTCGATCACCACCTGCACAATGCGTTCGTCGCTGTGATTGAAAGACTCCCGCTGCGGATGGCCGTTGAGCGCTTCGGTGGCCTGAGGTTTCTCGGTTTCCTCCCACGCGCTCCAGCGGGCCACCTCTTTCAACGTACCGTCGATGAACTCCTGTCGACAGGTATGGCGTTGCACCTTGCCGCTGGATGTCTTAGGAACGCTGTTGTGACGAACCAGCACAATCGCGTCGGGCGGCAGGTCATGGTCCGCAGTCACACTGCGACGAATGCGATCCAGTAATTCATCCCAGTGAGAACCGCGGCGACGTTCCACCTCGCAAACCACCACCAGATGTTCTCGATCCCAGTGATCGACAGCGAAAGCGGCCGATCCACCGGAGCGCAAACGCTCATCGCAGTTTTCGACGGTAGCTTCGATATCCTGAGGATAGCGATTGACACCACGAATGATGATCATGTCCTTCAAACGGCCGGTCACGAACAATTCGCCGTCGTGAAAAAACCCCAGGTCTCCGGAACGGACGTACGTGTTGCCGTCGTCTTCGGCTAACCTGGCACGAAACGCTTCCACCGATTCTTCCGGCTTGTTCCAGTACCCCTGGCCCGCGCTGGGGCTGTTGATCCAGATTTCTCCAATTTCGTTTTCGTCCTGCACGCTTCTTTTTTCGGGATCGACGATGATCACATTTTCGGTGGGAATTATCTGACCACTGCCTACCAGTTGGCGAGCCTGGGACGCGTCATCAGCGACTGGCTGTACTTTGTACTCCATCAACCGGTCTTTATCGAAGGATCGGATTACCGGTTCCTGATCCGACTTTCCGCCCGTGACGATCAACGCGGTTTCCGCCATGCCATAACAGGGATAATGGCTGGCATGGTCGAAGCCATACTGTTCGAACTTTCGCGAGAATTCCTTCAGGACGTCGGCTCGCACCGGTTCGGCACCGTTGAACGCGACCTTCCAACTGGAGAGGTCCAGATTCTCGCATTCCTCCGGTTTGATTTTCATCGTGCACCAGCGGTAGGCGAAATTGGGCCCTCCGCTGATGGCCGCCTGGTAATCGGAAATGGCCCGCAACCACCTCAACGGACGCGTCAGAAACGTGACGGGCGAAAGGAAGGTGATTTCGGCTGCAAAACAGGCCGGCATCACGACCCCACCGATCAAACCCATATCGTGGTAGGTCGGCAGCCAGAACACGCCCCGATCTTTCTGACGGGTCATACCGAAGGCGTGCATGATCATGGCGCTGTTGGCCATGATGTTCTGATGCGTCAGCACCACGCCTTTGGGGCTACCCGTGGAGCCCGAGGTGTATTGAATCAATCCCAGATTGCCACCCGATACTTTGGGCTTGATCCAGTCGTCTGCCAATTCGTTCGGAATCTCGTCCGTGTCGACCCAGAGTATTTTTCTCAGACCACCGGCATCGTCATGGGCGTTGTTGGACCGCGAAGATACGGACTTCACCGTCAGAGCGACCGAAGCCTGAGCGTCGAGAGAAATCGCATTGATCCGCACCAGGTTGCGATTGCGGCGGGGCGGGTAGGCAGGAACCGGCACCACGCCCGCATAGATGCACCCAAAAAACGACTCGATAAAATCCAGACCGGGCGGATACATCAACAACGCACGCTTGCCAGCCAGGCCCAAGGATGTCAATCGGGCCGCGATCGCACGGGCGCGATGATCAAGTTGCGAGTAGGTTAGTTCAATCGGAGCGTCTTCTTCTCTCGAAAGAAAACGGAATGCGATTTTTTCCGGAACCGCAACGGACCAATACCGCAATTGTTCCAGCAGGTTGGTGTTGGGTGGCGAAAACGGGCCGAATTGCAGGTCCAGGTTCACGTAACAAATTCCCCCGAGTCCAGTTCAAGGCTCATTATCAAATCGACAGGAATTGAGCAGATCAATGAATTTCAATCTGCCCGCCAGCCATCTTTCTCAAAAGTGACATCACCCGGGATCGGCATGTCGTCACTGACGGGCGACCTTGCCCTCCCGTTGCGGGAAAGATCAACGAATGTCGCCAAACCAGTTATAACGGTTATTAACGCCGGGCGACTTTAATCAATTATTATTTCCAAAAAATCCAACTCTTCACAGCAGTTACCGCGTTTGAATTGACTAATTTTGTCCCTGATAGAAAAATAAAGGTAAATTGGATCAGCAGACCGGTCCGGTTTGCCTCCCGATTGCCTCCACTTGTGGCTCTCGTGTCCCACCTTGCACTCGTTCGACTGCATAGCAGCACCTAACATGGCCAACTCGATCGACTCCGTCAGTCCGTCTCGCCCTGCCAGTGAATCCCGCGGAACGGTTAAACACTGCCGTTCCTGCTGGCGAAAAGACATTCATATTAATGTCCCACTGCCTCCATTTGCCCTGGGCTTTTTTCTGATCGTGACGTTTGGGCTGGTGCTTTTCGTCCGCCCGTCCCGTTGCGTCTGTTGCGGCAGAATGAGGATTCTCTAACTGCGGCAAAGTGGCAGAATCACCGCCGCTATCATCCGCCGCCGTCTAACGGATCCTGGACCTGGACGCCAATTCCGCCAGGCGGACACTCATCGGTTGGTCGAGCTCAAGAGCTGGTTGAAAGTCTTCGACCTGGAAGGTACCTGGCAGCCGTTTGTGATTGGCACTTAATACGTAGTCGACGACCTGCGACTGCCGATTCCAGAGCATGTGTCGTATCGTCGCGATCATCGGCGTGCGTCTTCCCATTTGCGATCGGATTTCCACCCGATCCCCCACCAGATATCCGTCGGTGGTGACTTCCAGCCACATGGTTGGCTTCACGCGAATCTTTCGGTCGCCGTACGTCAAACGGGAGTAGTTCTGGTCCACGTAATCGCGGCGAAAAATCCAGTTTCCCGGGATCATCTGTTGTGCCAGGGTAACGTCATCCGGATGGATCCAGCCGACTCCATTCTGTGGCCACCAGGGATAGATCCCAAACCGGTCGGGAATTCGAAGTTGTGGCTTGTCGTCCATTCCGATTTGCGTGCGTTGCCCTGATCAAGTGAAAAATGAAGCCGCCGGAAGACAATTGCATTGTGGAACGATTGAAGGGGAACACAAGGCCGTTCCTAGACTCGACCCGCTCCGACTGAGTCTACTGCCGTTTTTTTCGTCTCCACCCGGAATCTGTGTCGAACCGATGCCCGCCCATACGGTTAACGGATAAGATGGTGGGTCAACAATCTGTTTGAAATCGCGAAGGTGGTCATGCCGTCCGTAGAACAACTGGAAGCCCTGCTGCAGGAAGATCCGGAAGACACGTTCTTGCTGTATGCGTTGGCGATGGAATTGGGCAACTGCGAACAACATGAGCGCAGTTTGGAGATCTTTCAGCGGTTGATGGACCAGCATCCGCCCTATGTTCCCGCCTTCTTCATGGCCGGTCAAATGCTGGCTCGACTGGGCCGTAACCAGCAATCGCGGCAGATACTGACCACGGGAATAGAACAGGCGCAGGCTCAGCATGACGATCACGCCGCCGGTGAGATGGCCGAATTCCTGACGTCATTGGGCGATTGATCCGCCCCATTCCGATATTCGATCGCAGTATCGTAACGACCGTCATATCTCCACCACGACTGTTGCTTTTTCTGATCAAAGCATGTGGAAAAAAAGGAACATCTTGCCGGAACGCGTGCTAGGTTTTCACGCCGCAAATATTGCAGTGACGATTTGCGGAAGGAAATTCAGCCAGGGGTGGCAAGGTGTTGCATTACAAGAAAGTCAATCAAGCGTGGATCGCACTAGCTCTGTGGCTGCTGGTGTTTTCGTTCTCAGGATGCACCCGGTTACGGGTTCCGGCGATCGATCCGTCCGGCGAAAGGATCTTCCTGCCGCTTAACAACTCCACGATGGTACTGACACCCAATGTCAGCCGACCGGCCAAGAGCTGTGGCTGCTTCGGTATTCCGGCGGAACCCCGTTTTGTTCAACCAGCCAATCCCGCCTCCTGTTGTGGAAGCGGCAAGTGCAGCTGCGGAAAACTGTGCGGTGGAAAACTGTGCGGTGGGAAGCTGTGTGCCGGCAAATTGTGCGGCCAAGCCTGTGGCAGCAAAAAACGCGGTCCGCACCGGCACGTGATACCTTCCCCACGCCGGCATCCGACGAAGGGTGAAACCGGCGAAATCATGTTGACTCCCTCTCGCATCATTGCGGCCGTCGGAGCGGAAGTCGTGGTGTTGGCGGGGATCTGCGGTAGCGATCATCGCTTCGTCATGAATCAACCACTGGAATGGATTCTGTCCAACGACAGCGTCGGTCAGATCATCGAAGTGGGCGGCATGCAACACCCCAAATTCAACAAGCTCGTTCCACCGACGACTCGCAAATTCGACGGCAATTATGCCTGGGGACGGACGGGATTGAAACACCTGCTGTTGACACGAGGCACGCCGGTCAAGGAAGACGACATCGAATTGTTGAAGGGGCAGACCTACATCAGTCTGTCATCGGCTTCCGAGGGGACCAGCTACGTCACCTGTGTGGCCCCCAAGGCACAAGCCTGGGACAAGCGACGTACATCGACCATCATTCACTGGGTTGACGCGATGTGGTCGATTCCGGTTCCCAAATCGGCCACCGCAGGTACCGTTACGCCACTAACCACGCTGGTTACCCGCAATTCCGACAGCGGAGGCGTGGAGGGCTGCGCGTGAAATACACGATCGTCGGCGGAGCACCCGCCGAGTTTGCACCGACCGGATCGCAGGAAGCGGAAGCCGTGACCAATGCAGACGGCCAGGCCACGGTCCAGCTAAGGCAGGTCGCCGGCCAATTCGAAACGGGAACGACACAAATCCGGGTGGATGTGATTCGACCGCGGATTTTTGGCGAATCGGAATTGAAGGTGGAAAGTTCCATCACCAGCGTAACCTGGAGCGCTCCGGCCTTGAAGATTCGTGCCATTGGTCCGCGAACGGCGGGTATCAATGAAGCCTTTAATTATCGTGTGGAGGTCTCCAATCCCGGCGACCAGCTGACCCGAGGCGTACTATTGAATACGCGGGATTTTCCGGAAGGTCTGGAGTTTGTTTCCAGCACACCCAAACCGACCGTTTTGGGTCGTGAATTGCAATGGCAACTGGGCGACATCCTGCCAGGTAGCCCGCCTCGGATCGTCGATATCCAGCTCAAATCCAACACCCGTGGACAGAACGAACTCTGTTTTGAAGTCTCCAGTCAGTCGGATCAGCTGAAAACGGAAGCGTGTGCACAGACGGAAATCTCCGTTCCCTGCCTGGGGCTGCAGATTGAAGGCCCGGATGCAGCTCGCGTGGGCGATCAGGTCAAATTCAATATTGCCATCCTGAACCAGTGCGACGATCCGCTGGAGGGCATCGAGCTTCAGATCCAGTACGATCCGGGACTGTTGGCGACCGGCCTGGGCAATCCGATCCGGACCAATATTGCCAACCTGAAGCCGGGCGAGCGAAAAGAAATTCCGGTCGTCTTCGATGTGGTTCGGGCCGGTCGACATTGCTTCAATCTGAGTATTACGGCCAGGGGAGGTCATACCGCCCGAGCAACCGAATGCGTCGTGGCGACACCGGCCACCGCCGCGGCCTTGACGCTGGAACTATCGGGCCGAAGCCGGATCGACCGGGGCAGTCGCGTCCTGATCCGGGGCGTGGTCGCCAACAACGGCAATGTCTCGCTGGGTAATATCACCCTGACGAACCGATTCGCGGATTCATTGGAACCACGACGCGTCACGGAGCAGTATCCCCACCGCTGGTTGGGGACCACCGCCGACGAACTGATCTTTGATCTCGGCAGGCTGGATCCAGGTCAATCCCGGTCGGTGGAGATCATCTACGATGCACTGGCGGTCGATGGTGACGCGTTCAGCGAGTTCACGGTTTCTTCCCCCGACCTGTCACCGATCACCCGGCGTTACGATTTGCGAATTGAGCCGACGGGTACGATTGGCGACCCGGGAGGGTTGGGGCTGGAATCGGGCGGCGTGGATCCGGGTCTTCAGCCACCACCGCAAGGCAGCGGCCCAGCCCTGGTGATCCCGGACGACCCCGGCGGCGGAGCGCTGGATCCCGGCAACCGTCTACAAGCCACGGCCCGGGCACTCGATCGCCAGGCCTCCGTCAACAGCCCGGCCCGAATGCAATTCGAAATTCGAAATGGCAGCAGCCAGTCCGATACCAACGTCAACATTTCCCTGCTGGTTCCCCCCAGTATGCAACTGGCCAATGTATTGGATGATCTGGGAAATGAAATCCCCATCGTCTCGCGCAGTCGAGACTTTACGAGGCTCGATTTGGAACCGCGTCGCGAGATGCGGCCTGGCGACTCGCTGATCATTATTGCCACGTTGATTGCGACACAACCGGGTAGCTCCTTCGTGGAAATCCAGGCCACCAGCGATGACACGGCCGGACTGGTTACGGCCGGCGATTCCATCGCCGTGATTCCCTGAAAGATCGTCCGAAACTGCCTACCGTGATCCACGTGCCACATCAGGGGTACATGACGGGAATGGAGCCCGCGGAGACATTTTGATTAGCGGATCCGCAGGCGTCGCACCGAAGACAGCGTTTCCATGGCCCTACGTCCAGTGAACCGTCAGCAATGAAATATGTCTACGATTATCCGCGTCCCGCCGTGGCAACGGACATCCTGATTTACCGTCGGTTCGCTGACGATCAACCGTTGCAAATTCTGCTGATCGAAAGACGAGACGAGCCGTTTGCCCATCGCTGGGCTTTGCCCGGCGGTTTCCTGGACGAAAATGAAACGCTGGAACAGGCTGCGCGAAGGGAATTACGGGAAGAGACCGGTCTGGATTTTGCGGCTTCCGAACTAACCCAGCTGAAAGCCTACTCCCAGGTCGACCGGGATCCCAGGACCAGGGTGATCTCAGTCGTGTTTGTTGTGAAGTGGCGTTTGAATCAGCGGATCCAGGCCGGTGACGACGCCCGGGATGTACGCTGGTCGGCCGTGGATCAGTTGCCCGAACTGGCGTTCGATCATGACCAGATCGTCCGCGACGGCCTGCAGTTCATTCACCAGCAGGCATTGCCACCGTAATGGCGGGTCCGATCATACCCGACAGGCGAGGTTGGTTTCGAAAACCGGCGACGACTTGACCGACAACGTCAACAGGCCGTCATCGTCTCGATCCGGTGTCGGTTTGTCCGATGAGTCATCGGTCGATGGCGATTGTGAATCGGGATCGGATGCTGAACCATCGTCGGTCTCATCGGACGTCGACGGCATGGGTTTATTACCCTCGCCATCGTCTTCCGACTGATCGGATTCTTCCTCGGCTGCCTGAGGATCCTTCTGCTTCTTCTGCTCCTCTACGTTTTCCAGTTCTCGCCACGGCTCGTTTTTCTTGTAGCTTTCCAGCTCTTCCAGCAGACCCACGCGTTGTTCGTCATCTTCGGCCAATTCAACGGCCTTACTGGCCCACTGGCGAGCTGTTTCAAAATCGCCGGTTTCCGCATAGCCTGAGGCCAGCGTACTGAGGATAAAGGCGGCTTTGTAATCGGTAAGTTCAGCGGCTTCGGTGGCCAGTTTGATCGACCGTTTTCCGTCCCGGACCTGATCGTCGGGACTGGTCGCCAGGACCCAGGACAGATTGTTCAAGATACCGCTCTTCAATTCCTTGTCTCCCTCGGACAATTCTCCCTCTTCGCTCGATTCGTCCGCCTGGCTCGATTCGGCCGCTTCTGCCAACAGATCAAGTGCCAATTCATAATCATCGATCGCCTGTTCGTGTTTCCCCAGCGACAGGTAGGCATCGCCTCGGCTGCGGAGAATCTGGGAATGAGCACTTTCACGGGAAAGACGGAGCACCTGATCGAAGATTGGCAAGGCCCGACTTGGTTCTTCGTTAGCGTTCAGCAGCAACGCCAGATCGAACTTGAAATCGAGATTGTCCGGTTCCATTTCAACCAGCGATTCGACGTCCTCAATGGCTTTATCCAGTTTCCGCTGAGCGCGGTAAATGAGGCTCCGCAACCCCAGACCATTGGCATTGTCGGGCATTTGCTGTATCAGTTCATTGGCATCCTGGAGCGCTTTTTCAAAATCCTCGCGAGTGACATGCACACGGGCCCGCAGGCTTAGGGCATCGATATTTTGGCGGTCCAATTCAAGGGCTTTGTCCAGGTCCTTGATTGCCAGTTCATCGTTCTCTGTCCCCAGATAGGATTGGCCGCGAAGCACGAACAGGTCGTCATTTTCAGGCTCGACTTCCACCGCCATGTCCAGAATCTTGATTGCTTCCGCAAACAAGCCACGGCTTCGCAACGCCTGCGAAATGACCACGTGGCGGTCGGTGTTCTCGTTCTCGACTGCCAACAACTTCTGAAAATCCTGCATCGCTTCGTCGGTTTTATCTTCCCCCATCAGGTACATGGCCCGCTGCATCAACGCGTCCAGGTTGCCGGATCGATCTTGACCGCCTGACTGAGGTCAGCGATTCGGGTGGCGTCATCCTCTGCCAACAGGGCACGAATGTACAGAGCTTCGGAAAGCTTGGGCTTGTCGTCATCGATTTGCACAATCGCTTTTTCGATCGCGGCAACGGCGGCTTCGCGATCACCGGCGGGCAGGCTGTGCAAGCGGGACAGCAGGATCAGCGCATCGACCTTGTCCGGCCTCAGCTCAATCGCCTTTTCCAGCCGGGAGATCGCCTGGGCACGCAACCATCGCCATCTTGTACTTAATTGCCCGTTCGGTGCGATTCGACGGTCAAGCTGTTTGGCGTGATCGTACAATGCACTGGCCCACAATTCCCGGGCCTGTTCCTCGGATTCGGTGTCCAATCCCTTATCCACCGCCGACTCGCACAGATCAGCGATCTTGTCCAGATCTCGAGTGGAGGCAGCACTGATCTTCAGCTCAAAGGCTTTATCCAGATCCGCTTGGCCCGGATTGGTTTTGGGTTGATCATCGACCGCCTGCCGATCCTCGTTCGGTTTGTCAGCCTCTTCGTTCGAGTTGTCAGCCTCTTGTTGGACTGAAGGGGAAGCGTCTGCGGAGTCGGCCGCCGGCAGCGCGGGATCCGAAACACGATCTTGAGCGTACAATTGAATCGAGGCGACCAGCAGCACTGGTGCCACAAAGATCATCAAAACCACGAATTTCCGCGTGGCGGCGTACATTGAGGCCAACATTCAATTTACCTATAAGCTGTGGGGGCAAGACAAATTGTCACAGCAGGGGCGGGTAGGCCAAACGGATCGATTCCAGGCGACAAGAGATCCGCGACCGAGCCTCTGCGTCAAAGCATTCTATTTGATTTCCCTGTCCCGGAAAATCGCCATTCGGGGCTGGGCCGCCTGCTGCCCCAGTCGATCGTAAGGTTCCGTGCTGGTCGCTGGTTTTCACGGACCTCAAAGGGCTTCAACTGGTGATTTCAATAACCAGCCTCGAAGATGAAAAAGGATCGCTGAATTGGCTGAATTTCATCTTGCCGAGAAGCGGAATTGCGTGTTGACACTCCGCAAAAACGGGAGTTAGATCTGGCCTTCCCCGTTAACAATTGGTGTCAGCCCGAAAGAGGGACAATTAGTCACAGCGGCCAGTCTGGTGGTGGCTGCAGATGGGTACCCAGGGGCCGCCAGTCGGGTTTGGCGAATAATGCACCCACTTTTCGAACTTGTCGTCGCAAATCAAGTCCAATCACAATTCAATTTAAGGTGACACGCGCATGTTTCGGTTGCTTCGAAGCAAATCAATCATTGTTTCATTGTCGATTTCTCTGGTCTGTTTCTGTGTGCTATCGGAAGAGTTGTCGGCGTTCCAGGATGTCCAGGAACTGAACACGACGACCATTGATGAGGTTAACGTTGGTGAGGTTGGAGTTGTTCAGGAGCCGGCCGGCAGTTCGGACCTGACGACGGTCGCTTCCAATGCTGGCTCGGTTCCATGGATCGTCTACGTGATCCCGTTGTTTGGTCTGGCCGGGCTGATTTATACGTTCTGGAAGTCATCCTGGGTTGCGTCACAGGATCCCGGCACCGACAAGATGAAACGGATCGCCGCCAACATTTCCGATGGCGCGATGTCGTTTTTGCGGGCCGAATACAGCATATTGATTCTGTTTGTGATCGCCGTCGCGGCTCTGTTGGCCTGGGGAGGTTCGACGCAATCGGAGACTTCTTCACCGCTGATTGCCCTCTCGTTTGTCCTGGGTGCTTTCTGCTCCGCGCTGGCCGGTTTTATCGGCATGCGGGTGGCCACCAAAGCCAATGTCCGCACGACCAATGCCGCCAGGTCGGGCTTGGCTCAGGCGCTGGAAGTGGCCTTTGCCGGCGGTAGTGTCATGGGGATGGGCGTGGTTGGACTGGGCGTTTTGGGTTTAAGCATCCTGCTGATCGTGTATTCCCAGATGTTCGGATTGGGTTCCATCGAGCAGATCAGCAAAGTCATCACGGTGCTAACGGGATTCTCGTTCGGTGCATCTTCGATCGCCCTGTTCGCTCGGGTGGGAGGGGGTATTTACACCAAGGCAGCCGATGTCGGTGCGGATCTGGTGGGCAAGGTCGAAGCGGGGATTCCCGAGGACCATCCGCTGAATCCGGCGACCATCGCCGACAATGTAGGCGACAACGTCGGCGACGTGGCCGGCATGGGCGCGGACCTGTTCGAATCCTATGTCGGCTCCATCATTGGCACCATGGTGTTGGGAGCCGCCTATGTTGGCCTGGCCCAGTTTGGTGGTGGCGAATCGGAGGCGGGGGATGCCTTTGGCGGACTTTCGGCGGTGCTGCTGCCGCTGGTGCTGGCTGGCGTGGGCATCTTGACTTCGATTGGTGGCACGTTCTTCGTTCGCGTCAAAGAGGGAGGGAATCCGCATCACGCGCTGAATCTGGGCGAATTTGGCTCAGCTGCCGTGATGTTGGGGCTGACGTTCCTGATTATCAATTGGATGTTGCCGGCCAGCTGGACCTTTGACGGCATCGAATATACTCGCATGGGGGTCTTTTGGGCGATCCTGTTCGGGCTGGCCGCCGGATTGGCCATTGGTAAAGTGACGGAGTTCTACACCGGAACCGGGACGGGACCAGTCAAATCGATTGTCCGACAGAGCGTGACCGGTTCGGCAACCAACATCATCGCGGGGCTGGGTGTCGGCATGATGTCGACGACGATTCCCATTATCATTATCGCCACCGCCATCATTGGAGCCTATTCGTTTGCCGGGCTGTACGGTATTGCGATTGCAGCCGTGGGCATGTTGTCCAACACGGGTATCCAATTGGCCGTCGATGCCTATGGCCCCATTTCAGATAACGCGGGCGGCATCGCCGAAATGGCGGAACTGCCTAAAGAGGTACGCTTGCGGACGGACAAGTTGGATGCCGTCGGTAACACCACCGCGGCGATCGGGAAAGGGTTTTGCCATCGGTTCGGCGGCCTTGACCGCGCTGGCCTTGTTTGCCGCCTTCATGACCGCATACAACGCGTCACATCCGCAGACCAGAATCACCTCCATCAATATTACCAATCCCTACGTCATGGCCTCACTGTTTATCGGAGCCATGTTGCCGTTCCTGTTTTCGTCGCTGGCGATGGGAGCCGTGGGACGAGCGGCGATGTCGATGATCGAAGAAGTACGGCGGCAGTTCAAGACGATTCCGGAGTTGAGAGCCGCCTTGGACGTCATGACCAAGAATGAAGGCAAAGAATTCGAAGACTGGTCGAAATCGGATCAGGCCACTTTTGAGGCAGCCGACGGCAAGGCCGAGTATGGCAAATGCGTTTCCATTTCGACGCGGGCCTCGATCCGGGAGATGATCCTGCCGGGGCTGGTCGCTGTATTGGTTCCGGTGGCCTTCGGTTTCCTGCCACAACGGTTGGGGCTGACCGGCAATACCAATGCCTTGATGTTGGGCGGGCTGTTGGCGGGAGTGACCGTCAGCGGTGTCCTGATGGCGCTTTTTCAATCCAATGCCGGTGGTGCCTGGGACAACGCCAAGAAGATGATCGAGGAAGGCTTCGACTACGATGGGCAGCACCTGGGCAAAGGAACCGAAGCACACAAGGCCGCCGTGGTAGGAGATACCGTGGGCGACCCCTTCAAAGATACCTCGGGACCGTCACTGAACATCCTGCTGAAGTTGATGAGCGTCGTGGCTTTGGTCATCGCCTCGCTGATTTAATCCGCCGTCGGTAGGCCAGATCTGGTTTCCATTGGTGTCAATGGTAGGCCATGGCCTATGGGACAAGTAGCGTTTGTCGATTGCGGCGGACGCCGAATCCCAACCTGGACAATTTACTGGGGGTCCGAACCCAAGGGCGGACCCGCCATGGGTCAGGTCTTGACGGTTCTGCGGAAGGAAATCGACCCAATCGGTTCCGCGCAGCCGCGCAAACCGGCTTATTTTGTTCGGTTTCGCTCGCCCCGCCCGCCAAAAATGGTTTGTTCGGATAGCATTTGCGACTATCTTGGTATAGAGAGTCCACGGAAGCGCCGGGCACGAATCGTGTCGGCGTACCTGTCTGTGGTGAGTAGCTGGCGTCTGGCAAGGAACGCCAGCTCATCCTGTGAGGAGTGCTAGGGTATGAGAACCAGATTGATCGAATTCGGAAAATACGTGATCCCGGTAATTGCGTTGCTGGTCGCAACGCCGGCGTTTGCAGACGAGACCGGGACTGCAAAAGAACAGGAACCGGATCGGCAGACACAAAAACGGCTTTCCAGAATCTGGAAAACCCAGCAAGCCGTGGAAGGCTTCGATACGGTTGAAATGTTTTCCGCGATGGAATCGGGCGAGATCGAGGTCCTGATCAAGACCAAAGATGCCGCTGACGCCAATGTGATGGTGACCAACAACAGTGATCGGCCGTTGGCAATTCAAATGCCACCGGCCTTTGCCACGGTGCCCGTGCTGGGACAACTTGGTCTTGCCGGTGGTGGCGGTGGCGGTGGCCTGGGCGGCGGTGGCCTGGGCGGCGGTGGCCTGGGCGGCGGTGGCGGATTCGGCGGTGCTGGTGGCCAGCAGGGCGGCGGCGGCGGCTTTGGCGGCGGCGGTCTGGGCGGCGGCGGCTTTGGCGGCGGCGGTGGTGGCCTCGGCGGCGGTGGTGGTGTTTTCAACATTCCCCCGGGACGTACCGGCAAGGTCAGTGTGAAGACGTTTTGTCTGGAACATGGGAAGCCCGATCCGCGTCCGAGTGTGGATTACGTTATCAGGCCGCTGGAAGCCCTGTCCAAAGATCCGGCCGTTCGCGAATTGTGCTTGATGCTGGCCAACGACGAAATCGCTCAACCCGTGGCTCAGGCAGCCGGCTGGAACATTGCCAACGGTTTGTCATGGGAATTCCTGTTGCATAAGAATCGCGTGCAATTGAGTACCGGCTACTTTGAACGCTACTTTACTCCAGCCCAACTGCAGGTGGCTTATCGAGTCGTTCAGGTCGCCAAGCAACGTGCGGCCCTGCGGGAAGGCAATGATGATCCCGCCACGCAACCCGAGAAGCGCGTTTCGCCTGGCGAGGCGATCGGTTCCTGATCAAGTGGAATTCTATGGAAGGCCGGAGCGATCCGGCCTTTTTTTTTGGGGTTACGACCTCAGAGCCGGCTCAGGTTCCAGGAAGTCCAATCCAACGCGGGGCGGCCAACTGTTATCATCGCAGGTAGACTAAGGGGGTAGTACTGTAATTCGCTTGCGGCTTTCGTCAAAGTCCAGCCGAGTCGCACGGATGTTTAGCGTGTGCCGCACTTACTTTCCCGGTCGATGGGTGCGAAAACAGTCTACACGCTGAAGATAATCACCGTTTGGCTCGAGAGCGTCCCATGACTTGCCACCCCCAATCGGCCCTGTTGCTGATCATGATTGCCCTCCAGGGCAGTTGTACTTTCGGTTTCCAATCCGTCGACGAAGCCTCGTTGCTGTCGAATGGAGAATTCCAGAGGTGGCGGCAGGGGCAACCCGTCGGTTGGGACGTATCGGTGGGCGCAACGGGTAACGGGGGCGAGCCCTCGAACTTGACTCAGGCAGATGGACCATCGCTCCAGCTACAGGGAAACTCCCGCACGGGCGTTTGGAACCTGGTCAGCCAAACCGTTGCTCTGGAACCAAATACGGCCTATTTCCTGGATGCGACAGCCAGTGCTGGCGAGCTGAAGCGAGAGAGCAACCAGTTCGACAACTGTTATGTCGGCATCTTCCTGAAAACACCGCAAGGAAAAAGAATCGATCAGTTTCTCGCCAATGTGACCACAAGCGAGTACCGCCAGTACCTGGTTCCTTTCAAGACCACGGCGAACACCCGACAGGGACAGGTCTCGATTTTTCTATCAAAAACAGGAAGCTTGAATGTCGGGAAGGTGGCCCTGAGGAAAGTGACGCTTTCCAACAGCTTTGATGTGCTGGTAGCCGACATGGGTCGACACTACAGCCGGTTTGGGCACCTGGGTCTGGATTGGAACGAACTCGCTTCCAGATATCGTGAACGTGGGCGAGCGGCGAAAACGCCTGCGGAGCTGGAAGACGTGTTGGCCGAGATGTTGGCGGAACTGCAGGACATGCATGTCTGGATTGTGCGCAACGGAAAGCCGAGATATGTCGCCAAGTCCGAATTTACACCCAATTTTGATTTTGGCCTTGTCGATCGAGATCTGAAACAGAAACGGTCACTGGGGACAATGGGAATGTCGGCGCGCACGAAAGATGGGTTTGGCTACCTCCGCATCACCTCGCTGGCGGGCGTCGATCAAACCACGCTGGCCGCCACCCAACAGGAGATTGCTCGTTTGTTCGATATGCCCGGGTTGATCGTTGACCTTCGCCGCAATGGAGGCGGGGCCGAGCCGGTCGCGAGAGCCATCGCCGGGATGTTTACCGATCAACCCGTTGTCTATGCGCGGCAGAAGTATCGGCTGGGAATCGAACCTGATGACTTTTTCGAGACCGAACCCCGGGTGCTGCAACCCGCCGCCGGCCGCACCTTGACGGCCCCCATCGTCTGCCTGACAGGACCCGGTACGGTCAGTAGCGCTGAAGCCTTGGCCGCCATGATGCATGCGTTGCCAAACTGTACATTGGTGGGCCTGCCGACGCGTGGTGCCAGTGGCAATCCCCAACCGGTCCATCTTGGCGATGGAATCGTCGTGTATTATTCAAGATGGCTATCGCTGATGCCCGATGGTTCGCCCATTGAGGGAGTCGGCGTCCAGCCGGACGAAGAGGTGAAACACGAGCGGGGCAGCGACCAGGCCTATCAACGCGCCGTACAGATTCTGCAGCAGCAAAAACGATCGTAGTCAGGCGGCACGATGCCTGACGGCTGCTCGTGTTTTCGAATCCATGTCGTCCGTCAGCCAACATTTCTCAGCGGCTGCCAAATCCAGCCGGCGGACAAAATCGTCATCCAGTCGCTGCGTCTTTCTGGCGCCCAGGCGTTGCCATAGATGGTTCAACTTCCAGGGCCGCAGTGGGAGCTGGAGCAGTTCCGCCAGACAGTTGCCGAGCGAGTTTGAGTTGCCTGTCCTGGCGAACCGCTGAAACGCGCGTTGCGCCGAAAGCCCGTGTGGGTGTTTCATTTCTGCCAGGATGTCCGCATCACTATCCAGCGTTGCCACGAACCCGGGATCCACGCAGGTCCTCAACCCAAGCTGGCTGATCGCCAGCGCAATATCGACGTCGATGTACACGGAATCGAGACGTTCATCAAAGGGACCAATCGCTCTCAACACACTGCTGCGGTAAACCGCCAGCCAGCTGGACGGCCCGATGGCATTCCAGTTTTCAGCAACCAGCGAGGAACAATATTGGCCCACGCCACAAATCTGGCGGGTACAGGTGCGATCCGTGCGGATACCCGCCGACACCATTCGCCGCGGTCGATCGCAACGAATCAGAATCGGCACCACGGAACCGACATCGGGATCGCCGATGACGCTCTGGAGCGACGCCTGCCAGTTTTCGTCAAGCTCCACCCCGGGTCGAATCAGCACCGTCCAGTCACCGGCAACCGACGGCATGGCCAGATTCAACAGCTGGATCAAATTCGAGCACTGATCCGACGTCACATAATCAACCTCGCCCTGCAGTCCGTAGGGGTCATTGTAGGTACCGTCATGTGGCACGATGATCTGCGATCGGTCCGGTCGATGTCGCAGTACGGAAGCCAGCGTATCCTCAAAAGCCGCCAAGGAGCCAGAATACGGAACGATCACAGAGAATTGGTTCATGGGAGCCGGCGATGGTCGAGCGAAGAAAACCTGTGAAACCCGAAGAACAGGAATTACTTTTATTATTCGGTCGCGATCATGAAAGTTTTTATCATTTCCGCTCTGGTCGCGGTTGTGACGGCAGCTGTCAGGAAAATCTGGTCGTCCAGGATTTTTGCCTGAAGAAAAAGGGAATGATAGCCGCACCCGGTTGTCGCACCCCATCCCAGTGCATACAAAAAGCACATGAAAACCTATCTCGAATTACTTCAGAAAATAATCGACGATGGCGTACCTAAAGCGGATCGAACGGGGACGGGCACGCTCAGTATTTTTGGCCACCAGATGCGGTTTGACCTGGCAGACGGATTTCCCTGCCTGACCACCAAGAAATTGCACATCGCCAGCATCGTGCATGAATTGATCTGGTTTCTCCGTGGTGAATCGAACATCGCCTATCTGCAACGCAACGGGGTTACCATCTGGGACGAATGGGCCGACGAGAACGGTGAATTGGGACCTGTCTACGGCGTTCAGTGGCGGTCCTGGCGGGGCGCCGATAACCAGACGGTCGATCAGATTTCGCAGGTGATCGACGATATTCGGAACAACCCGGATTCCCGTCGTCTGATCGTCAGCGCCTGGAATGTGGCCCAGATTTCCGAGATGAAATTGCCGCCGTGCCACACGCTATTTCAGTTTTACGTTTCTCAGGGAAGACTTTCCTGCCAGTTGTATCAGCGCAGCGCGGACGTCTTTCTCGGTGTCCCATTCAACATTGCTTCCTACAGCCTGCTGACGATGATGATTGCCCAGGTCTGTGATTTGCAGCCCGGTGAGTTCATTCACACGCTGGGCGACGCGCACCTGTACGTCAATCACCTGGAACAGGCTCGAATCCAGCTGAACCGGACACCGCGACCGCTGCCCCGGTTGAAATTGAATCCAGACATCCGATCGATTTTCGATTTCCGTTTTGAGGACATTGAATTGCTGAACTACGATCCCCATCCGCACATCAAGGCCGCTGTCGCCGTATGAACAGCCAGAATGTGTCATGGATCGTAGCGGTCAGCGAGAATGGCGTGATCGGTAGCGATGGCGATCTGCCCTGGCACGTTTCCGCCGACCTGAGAAGATTCCGCCAACTGACCACGGGGCATCACATCATCCTGGGTCGGAAAACATTCGAATCGATTGGCAGGCTGCTGCCAGATCGCACCACCGTAATCGTTACTCGTAATCCCGACTACCATTTCCCGGGCGCGCTGATGGCATCCGATGTATTGTCGGCGATTGACAGCTGCGTCGACGACGATCAGCCTTTTATCGCTGGCGGCGGAGAAATCTACCGGGCGTCGATCGATCTTGTCCAGTCCATTTTTCTGACCCGCGTACACGCGGAGGTAGCAGGCGATACCCGTCTGCCCCCCATCGATTGGAATCAGTGGCAGCAGGTTCAAAGTGAACGGCACGCAGCGGACAGCCGAAACGATTTTGATTACTCCTTCGAGATTTATCGACGCCGCCTGACCTGATTCAAAATTCGAATCGCGGCGATACTCGGCCAGCCACGGTGTCGTCGGCCGGACCTGTCTGGCCCGCAGATCACGGCCCGACTGGCAGCTGATTTTCGGGCGCGTAAACCGGTTTGGGCGATGGATCAGGCCCGACATTCAATTACCATGGAGACTGACGGTTGCCTGGTCCAATTTGGGACATCTGGGTCAGCCACCTCGCAAGCGCGGTCCCCCAGGCTGTGGTTGACTGGTAGCTGAAATCGCGGGAATTCGGATAATCGGCGATCGGGCACCGGTCATCTCAATATTAACCGACCACGAACGCCCGGCTCACGCCGAAGAAACCGTTCGCTCGATTATGTCGTTCGACATCTTGCTGTACCCGGGATCAGTGGTGAACCGAGCACGACGGAATCGAATCAACCAGGGACTGCACGATGATTGCTCGCCAGTGGTTAACAAGTTTACTCTGTTTCCAACTGTCCTTGGCCGCTTGGGTACCGCTGGGCGCAGACGACGCCGGCAAGCGGGACCAGCTGCTGTTTGACAGTCTGCAGTTTCGCTGCCTTGGTCCGTTGCGTGGAGGTCGATCGGCCGCGGTGACGGGAGTTCCTAACCAGCCGCGGCTGTTTTACATGGGTTCGGCAGGAGGAGGCGTTTGGCGTACCAACGATGCCGGCGCCAGCTGGGAAAACATTTCGGACGGCTATTTCGGGGGTTCCATGGGTGCGATCGCCGTGGCGCCTTCCGACTCCAATGTCATCTATGCGGGAGGCGGAGAAAAATCGGTCCGGGGAAATGTCTCTCACGGAGAAGGCGTCTGGAAATCCGAGGACGCGGGCCAAACGTGGCGACACGTCGGACTGGACGACTCTCGCCACATCCCCCGCATTCGCATCCATCCCCAAAATCCCGACCTGGTCTACGCGGCGGTTCTGGGGCATTTGTTTGGACCCAACCAACAGCGCGGCGTGTTTCGCAGCCGGGACGGAGGAAAAAACTGGGAGCGTGTCCTGTTTGTCAGTGAAGAAGCGGGTGCCTTTGATCTGATCCTGGATCCCAACAACCCGCGGATTGTTTACGCCACGACCTGGAAGGTCCGCCGTACACCTTACAGCCTGGAAAGTGGCGGGGAGGGATCCGGGATCTGGAAGAGCACCGATTCGGGCGATTCCTGGCAGGAAATCACGCACAACCCCGGCTTGCCCGCGGACACCATCGGTATCTGCGGCATCGCCGTTTCCCCGTTGGACTCCAATCGCGTCTGGGCCATGGTCGAGGCGGAGGAGGGCGGGTTGTTCCGCAGCGACGATGGGGGTGGAAAGTGGAAGCGGATCAATTCCGAAAGGAAACTGCGTCAGCGAGCCTGGTATTATTCGCGGATTTACGCCGGACCCCGGAATGTCAACGAGGTCTACGTATTGAACGTACGATTCTGGCGGTCGGTGGATGGTGGTGACTCCTTTTCAGCGATCCGTACGCCCCATGGCGATCATCATGATTTGTGGATCAACCCGGAGAATCCCGACCGGATGATCATCGGTGACGACGGGGGAGCCCAGGTATCATTGGATCGAGGTGCATCGTGGTCGACCTACATGAACCAGCCCACGGCCCAATTCTATCGCGTTACCACGGACAATCATTTTCCCTACCGGATTTACGGTGCCCAACAGGACAACTCAACCGTACGGATTGCTCACCGTAACCAGCGAAGCCGTATTGGCGAACGCGACTGGGAACCTACCGCTGGTGGGGAGAGTGGTTATCTGGCACCCGACCCGAACGATCCCGAGATCGTGTACGGCGGTTCCTACGGCGGATACCTGGCGAAATACAATCATCGAACTGGCGAAGTCCGCAGCATTGATGTCTGGCCCGACAATCCGCTGGGCCGCGGCGCGGGTGACAATCGTTTTCGCTTCCAATGGAATTTCCCGCTGTTTTTTTCACAGCATGATTCAAACACCCTGTTTGCCGCCGCCAATGTGCTGTTCCAATCCAAAAACGGCGGAGACAGTTGGACGCAGATCAGTGGCGATTTGACACGCAACGCCCCGGCCAAGATGGGACCATCTGGCGGCCCCATCACCAAAGACAATACCGGTGTCGAATATTACTGTACGATCTTTGCGGCCACGGAGTCACGACACGATCCGCAAGTGATCTGGGCGGGTTCCGACGACGGACTGCTGCACGTTACCCGTGACGGCGGGCAGAACTGGATCGATGTGACACCGATCGACATGCCCGAGTGGATGCAGGTGAATTGTATTGAGCCTCATCCGACGGAACCGGGCGGCCTGTATGTTGCCGGAACGCGATACAAGCTGGACGATTTCAAACCGTATCTGTACCGGACGACCGATTTTGGTAAGACGTGGGTCAAGCTGGTCGATGGCATCGATCGCAAACACTTTACCCGGACCATTCGGGCCGATCCCGATCGCCCCGGTCTACTGTACGCGGGAACGGAATCCGGCTTGTACATTTCCTTTGACGACGGTCAGCAATGGCGTCCCTTCCAATGCAATCTCCCGATCGTCCCGATCACCGATCTGGCCATCCAGAACAAAGACCTGATTGTGGCGACACAGGGACGATCGTTCTGGATCCTGGACGATCTCTCAACATTGCACCAATGGGATGACGAAATCGTCTCCCAGCCAGTCAAGCTGTTCTGTCCTCGCCCCGGTTTCCGAATGCGTGGCGGCAGTTCCAGCAGCCATCGGATGGCCGGCCGCAATGCCGATGGCGGCGTGACGTTGAATTTCTGGGTCAAGGAACTACCGGCGGAAACGGCCACATGTCGCCTTGTCATCCAGGACGAATCACGCGGCGAGTCGGTGGTTTTCAATCGCGTTCGCTCAGGGGATAAGAAAGCCCAGGACCGTGCCGCCGATGACGACTGGACAGTGCGGGAAATGAACGTCCAGCCGGGTCTGAACCAGATCAACTGGGATATGCGGTTCAATGGCGCTCAGTCGTTTGACGGGCTGGTGTTATGGGGTGGAGGCCTTCAGGGACCTCGGGTGGCACCGGGCAAGTTTTCGGCCGAATTATCGATTGGTGAATTCTCTGAAAGGATTGAATTCGAAGTCCTTCCCGACCCGAGGTCCAGCGCGACATCTGACGATTTCGAATCACAACTGGATTTTCTGTTGCTGGTTCGCGACAAGTTGACTGAAATGCATCAGTCCATCGAAAATCTGCGGGGCGTTCGCCAGCAGATTAACGCCCTGATCGACCGGATCGCGGAACAGGAAAGCTACAGTCGGATCGTGGCGTCGGGACGCGACCTGGTTGACCGACTGAATCGCATTGAGAAAAAACTGTATCAGACCCGAAATCAGAGTCCTCAGGATCCGCTGAATTACCCGATGCAGTTGAATAATCGACTTAGTGCTTTGGTGGGCGTCGTGTCGATGGGAGACAATCGTCCCACCCAGCAGTCGGTGCTGGTCCGCGATCAGTTGATTGTCGAAATCGATGAACAACTGCGGGAGTTGGCGAAGATATTCGATGACGATATCGGTGCGTTCAACCGGCAGGTCCGACAAGCGAGAGTGCCTGCCATCCTGATTGCTCCGTAAGTAGGGAGTTGGCGAAGGGCATTTCCGGTCGCGAGTTGACGACGGCGACCGGCGAAGCGGCCTGAGATTTCCAATCGACAGCAGACGGTTCCGGGTGGATGGCAGGGCCACGCCCTACCCTGCCCAGTCGTTCCGGACCCAACATTACCACAGAAATCCCCTGGCCGGGGCTGATTGTGCGGTATTGTTCCCGCTTTTTGTTCTCCTTTGACAATATCTGGCGATGGCGAAACTGTGATTTTGGATTTGTCGGGTAAATCCAGGAGGACTACAATGATTCCGTTCGCTTGCAGTGGAAGCGGATCGTATCAACTTATGATCAGCGGGGGCGGCTTTGGAAACGAAGATCACAGTCAGAAACGGAAACCTGTCGGACGAAATCCAGCAGACCATCCGGCAGAAGGCATCAAAACTGACCCGATTTTTTGACCGCACGACGCAAATTCAAGTGGTCGCCGATCTGAAACATTCCGATCAACCGGAAATTGAAATCATCGTATCTGCGGAAGAATCCAATCACTTCGTGGCTTCCGATTCCGGGTCCAACGTACTGACGGCGCTGGACAGCGCTATCAAGAAGATTGAAGTTCAACTCAGAAAACACAAAGAGAAAATCAAAGGGCATCGAGGTCGAGACACGCGGCCGACGGACAGTACCAGTTAACCTCGTTCAGGCTGCCATCGAGCGATATGCCGAAATCAACTTTCAAAGGAAACCATGCATGAAGTTTTCAGATTTTGTAAGAACAGAAGCGATTCGGGCAGATCTGTCCTCCGGTGACAAGGAAGGCGTCATTCGCGAGCTGGTGGGCTGTTTGGTTGAATCGGGCCAGTTGAAGAGCGATGACCAGGAGGACATCGTGGAAGCGATTCTCAAACGCGAGCAACTGGGAAGCACCGGGATTGGCCGCGGGATCGCGGTGCCTCACACCAAGCATGCCAGCGTGGAGCAACCCGTCGGGACGGTGGGCGTCAGCGCCGAGGGAATTGATTTTGAGAGTCTGGACGGGGAAAAGGTTCAGCTGTTCTTCATGCTGATCTCTCCTCCCGATCGTCCCGGAGATCATTTGAAAGCTTTGGAAAATATTTCCAAACAGCTACAGGATGCGACCTTCTGCCGATTCCTCAAACAATCGCGAACGTCAGAAGATATCCAACAGGTACTGGAAGAAGCCGACAACAACCAGTTCGTGTCCTGATCTTTCGATGATTCCCATAACGGATCCATGCCAGAAACCACCAGCCGAGCCACGGTGACCATCAGTAATCCCCAAGGCCTGCATATGCGTCCGGCCTACATGTTCGCCGAAAAGGCGTCGCAGTTTGAAAGCCGAATTGAAGTCTCCAAAGACAGCATCCGAATTGACGGAAAAAGCGTGCTATCCATCCTGACGCTCGGTGCGGCACAGGGTTGCGAGGTTTCTATCGAAGCGACTGGAGCGGACGCCCAACATGCAGTCGACGCTCTGGCTCAATTGGTATCTTCAGGATTCATTGCGCCGGAAGAATCCTGAATCAACATTATCCGAACACTGCCTGACGTTGCCGCTCCCCGGGATCAGCAACGGTAACAGGTGCCGATCGGCGACAACCCGACCATGAATGCCAATCCAACAACGATTCAATACGAAAATCCATGGCGATTCGCACCGGCAGGCCTTGGCCAGCAGGTCACGTTTGTGGGTCGTTGTCCGCTTGGTTGGTCAGTCGTTTCAGGTACCGTCGATGGTAGCGGAACTCGCCAAGCCGGGATCTCCGATTGCGCGGGCACCGGGAATCTGCCCGGTCGTGCCGGCCTCCTGGATGGGCCAAACAGCGAAACAAACAACAGCCGCCAGAAGTATTCAGTCGCCATCGTGATCGAGCGATCTGGAACATTCGGCGCAAGCGGGCGAGAAATTCGATTCTCGCAGGTAACCACTGATTCAACCGAATGCGGGAGTATTCCGTTTTACGGAAGCGACCGACAGAGAAACAAACATGAAAAAAGAAATGCTGATCAACTCTTCCCAGCAGGAAGAGTGCCGAATCGCGATCATCGAAGATGGTCGACTGGAAGAGCTGTACGTTGAAAGAGCCAGCCAGGACAATCTGGTAGGTAATATCTACAAGGGCAAAATCGTCAACCTGGAGCCAAGCATCCAGGCGGTTTTCGTTGATTTTGGAGTCGGCAGAAACGGATTCCTGCATATCAGCGATGTGGAACCGCGGTACTTCAAACAGGGAGGCTACGATCCGGAAAAAATCATGCGAGAGGAGCGTCAAAGCTTCCACGAACGGCGCCAGGCGCGTGCCGGACAGGACCGCAATGGCGGCCGTCGTCGGCCGCCGGCCAGCTCCAGTGGCCGTCCTCGCAACAAACCGCCAATTCAGGAGCTCTTCCAGCGCGGCGACGAAGTCGTGGTCCAGGTCATCAAGGAAGGGATCGGTACCAAAGGTCCCACGCTTTCAACCTATATCAGTATTCCGGGACGGTACCTGGTATTGATGCCGGCACTCGGACGGGTCGGGGTGTCCCGAAAAATTGAAGATGAGGACGAGCGTCGACGCTTGAAAGAAATTCTGCATGAGATGAATCCACCCAAGGGACTGGGCTTCATCGTCCGCACCGCAGGTGCCGGGCGCAGTCGCAAGGAATTGTCGCGCGACTTGGCCTACCTGCTGCGACTGTGGAAGGTCATCGTTCGCCGGGTCAACGGAGAAGAAGGGCCCATCGACATCTACGAAGAAAGCGACATGATCATTCGCACGATCCGCGACATCGTGACTTCCGATATCGACGCCATTCATGTTGACCGCGAAGCCGCCTTTGAAAGGGCCCGTGAATTCCTGAAATTGGTGATGCCCCGACAGGTCAGCAAACTGCACATGTACAATGGCAAGGACCCGCTCTTTCATCGCTTCAAACTGGAGGATGAAATTGCCCTGATCAATAGCCGGGAGGTACCCCTGCCGGGAGGCGGTTCAATTGTAATCGACCAGACCGAAGCCCTGGTCGCCATCGACGTCAACAGCGGCAGCTTCCGTGTTGACGATTCCGCGGAAGAGACCGCTTACCGGCTGAATCTGGCCGCGGCCAAGGAAATCTCGCGTCAGCTCAGGCTGCGGGACCTGGGTGGTGTCATCGTCAACGACTTCATCGACATGCGGCGGGAACGACACCGCCGAGGGCTGGAGCGGGCCTTGCGCGATGCGACCAAACGGGACCGCGCCCGCACCAAGATTCTCAGAACCAGCCCCTTCGGCCTGATCGAAATGACGCGGCAACGCGTTCGTCCCAGCCTCAAACGAAGCGCCTACCGGGATTGCCCGTGCTGCTCGGGACGCGGCGTCGTCAAGACGGGCGAGAGCATGTCACTGGATGTAATCCGCATGCTGCTGCTGGCGGCTCAACAACCTCGCTGCAACAACGTGGTGGTCCGCGTTAACGATTCGGTGGCCTCCTTTCTGAACAATCAGAAGCGGAAGGAATTGAGTGAGCTGGAAGAAGAAGGCAGCATGGAGATCCGGATTCTGGGTAGCGAGAACGTCTACCCTGAACATCTGGATTTGGAATGCACGGACGCGGACGGGAAACCGGTCCTGCTGGGCAATTAGTCCGCAAATGCCGGATCGCGTGGCTCCATGGCGGCGGCGTCCCGGCACGCTGGACCTGTTGAAAATGTCGGTTAATGCACCGTGCCCAGAATCCAGGACGCGGCGGGAAACGGTTCTAATCAAACCGAGGAAAGCAGGGCGAACAGGTTATCCAGCAGATCGCTTTTCAGTGGTACCAGAGCCTGTTCCGCACCGGTACCCGGGGTCAGATTCAGTCGCCAGACACTGGCAAAGTCCTCCCGTGAATTGAAGGTTGCCAGCGGGTCGTCGACAAACACGGAAGTGGTTCGATAGTACTGCGAGTTGTCGTCGCTTCGTGTGAAAAATTCAATATCTTCGGGCCGCTCCGTTGTCCAGGAACTGAGCGATTCGAAGGAACTGAAATACGATGTCTGACTGGGCAAAGCCGCGACGATCGCTTCGTCGCTGGTCCAGCTATGTGCGATTTCCCGGGTGACTTCAAACTTGTAGAACTCGCGGGTGTCCGGGTCAAGTTCATTGAAGTCCGCGATGCGGATCTGTCGCTCGCTGACGGTCACCGATTCCACATTGCCATTTACCGGATTGGTAACTGACATCGTAACGGTGGCCAGTTCATTGGTGCCTATTCGAAACGAAGGTGGTAGCGTATTGACCTTGATGAAGGCGATTGGCAAATCGGCCAGCGGATCACGCAACAGCCGCCCGTTGTTCGTTTCGAAATGCAGGATACCGAAACCGGAATCCACGACCTCAAGTTCCTGATTGGTCCACTGCGAGTCTTCCGATCGGAAGTTGATTTGTGCATCGCGGGAACCGAAATCGGTCACCGTGTCACCGGGCAGGACCAGCAGGCGGTCCGAATCGCCTCCGCCGCTCAATACGTCGTTACCGTTAACGCCGCCGACCAGCGCGTCCAGTCCCTGATTACCGAACAGCTGATCGTCTCCATCTTCGCCAAACAACCGGTCGTTTTGCTCGCCACCGCGAAGCGTATCGTTACCGGCGCCACCACGAATCACGTCATCGCCGTTGTTGCCCGAAAGCGTATCGTCTCCGGAACCACCATCCAGATCATCCGCACCGGCTTGTCCGGCGATCAAATCGTCACCCGCCCCGCCAACGATTCGATCCGGGTTGTTGCCACCATAAAGCTCGTCAGCCCCGTCCCCGCCGTCAATGTCATCCGCGCCATCGCCTCCGCCCAGGACGTCGTTTCCGGTTCCTCCACGCAGCAGGTCATCGCCGGCATTGGCGAAAATCTGGTCATCACCACTACCGCCATCCAGTTCATCGTTTCCGAAACCACCCTGCAGCATGTCATTTCCAGCGTTGCCAAAAATCAAATCGTTGCCTCCTACACCGGACAGGAAATCGTCGTCATTTCCGCCAATCAGCGTATCGGCTCCCCCATCACCGATCAGACTGTCGTTACCGTTGGAGCCTTCCAGTCGGTCGACTCCGTCTCCCCCGCGTAACAGGTCATTACCATTCTGGCCAAACAGCTGATCGCTTCCCGCAGCGCCGAACAGCGAATCGTTGCCCTCACCGCCTTGCAGAAAGTCGTTTCCTTCCTGGCCATAAATCTCATCCACTCCATCGCCGCCATCGACGATGTCATTCCCGGAACCTGCGAACACGCGATCATTGCCGGTTCCGCCGGAAATCGTGTCATCGCCTGCGCCACCCTGCAACTGGTCCGCGCCGTCCGCACCGTCGATCAGATCGTTGCCGTCTCCGCCTAGGATGTCATCGATGCCAGCACCACCAAAAAGATCATCGTCTCCCTGGGCTCCCGACAGATTATCGTTTCCGTCCTGACCAGCGATGAAATCATCCCCATCGTTTCCGAACAGCAGATCCGCACCGGTTCCGCCGAAGATCACATCATTACCCAGCTGTCCAAAGATCTCGTCCTTGCCTTCGTCGCCTCGCAGCGTGTCGTTGCCGCCGGCCCCCTGAATCACGTCATTGCCGGTTCCACCTTCAACCTGATCGTTGCCTTCCCCGGCGAATATGCTATCCCCGCCGGCGCCGCCGAAAATCTGGTCATCGCCATCCTGCCCATAAAGGAAGTCGTTGGCATCGCCACCCCGGACCTCATCGTTACCCTTGTTGCCCCGCAATCCATCTCGACCACCGTTGCCAATCAGAATGTCGTCGCCATTTCCTCCATTCAAGCGGTCCGTTTGCGAGCCACCAATCAAGGTGTCATTACCCGCGTTGCCGAAGACCCGCGTGTCGACCGCAGCGTTATTGGTGAACGTGTCGTCACCAGCAAGGCCCTGGAAGTCAACCAGAATGACCAGGTCGCGATCGAATGACTGGAAATCGATGCCGGTCAATTCCACGTCCAGCGTTGATTCCGTCAGATTGCTGACGATGACATTGTCCGAAACATCGCTACCGGTAACCGAGACAATGCCTGTACCCGCATCAAATGTGATGCCTGCCAGCAGTTGCCTGCTTTCCAGAGCAGCGTAGTCAACCCGTGTATCACGACGACGGATTCGACGACGTGACATGTGATGTTCACCAGAACGGAATGCAGGCATGTTGGTTAACTCCGGGTTGGGCTCTGCCGGGGCCGACGAGCTCGGCAACCGGATATGGTGAGAAAAAATGAATAACCGCTCTATTATGTTTTAAATAGAGATGCGGACGGTTGCAAATCTGCGGCTCGGCACCCCGGAAAATCCAAATATTTCCTGGCGGGCGGGGATCTGGCGGATTGGGTGCACCGAGCGCTGCCCCGGCTCGCAGCTGCAGCGTCCCGACATGCCAGCAATTCGAATTTCTCCACGCAAAATCCGATTAATCCACAAAAGTCGTCAAACTGGTACAGGCCGGATTGCCGATGTCGTAACTGAGGTCACCCTCCCTCTCCAGCGCGTGGTCTGGTGATCACGCCGGCGTCTACGGCCAGACAGTATCTGTTTTGAAAATTCGAGTGGATCATGGAAGATCGAACGAGTTTCACCACGTTTTCCAAAGCCATTTCCGCAGCCTGTCTGGCAACGGCCCTGGCCCTGGCCAGCCCCGTCGCCGGACAGACAATCTACGAGGTCTGGTCTCCGAATCTGGATCAACAGGCAATGGACGGGACGTTCGGGACCGGCAATTTCCGGAAAAAGTTGACGCTCGTCGATCCTCAGGAGGCCGAAATTCTGCTGTCGGCCAAAGACGATTTTGAGATTTACGTGAACGAACAGCCCGTGGCAGCCGGCCAGTCCAGCGGAACCGTAATCAAGTACGACATCGCACCCATGGTACGCCCGGGCATCAATCTGATCGCCATTCGCGTAAGACACCGCGACAGTGTCACGGCGGGCCTGGCAGCGAAATTCCGCGTTCGAGAACAGGGAGAAGAGCGATGGCGCAGCCTCACCACGGACGACAGCTGGCGATCTTTTTCGGGGCAATTGACCAATTGGTCTGCTCTCAACCTGGACGATCGCCATTGGGAAAAATCAAACAAACTGAATGCCGTAAAATTTGATCCGGCCGAGGTTCAGACAGCGCAGACCTCCCCAATCACAGGTGCGGCACCCGGCATGGATTCGACCAACGAAGAGTCTCCGGCGGTGGTCTCCGGGAATCGTTTGCCTGAGAGTCCCCCTGCGACCCCATCGAAGCGGGAGCAGAAAGTACAAGCCGTTTCCACAACGGCTGCGAAGAACGCGATCAACGGCATCCAGCCGCAGACCGTTTCAGCGAGATCCACGACGAAACCGGCCAGATTCAAAATCGATTCGGAATTCGAGGTTCAACAAGTCATGTCCGACGGCGAAACCGGATCCGTGATTGCCATGGCATTCAACGAATTTGGACAGCTGATTCTCTCGCAGGAAGGGGGACCCTTGATGCTGGCCGACGTAACCCGACCGCCAGGCTCAGCGGGCCGGATCCGCGTTCTGTGCCCTCAGGTTAATTCCTGCCAGGGCATTCTGCCGCTCAATGGAAGCGTGTTTGTGACGGCCGCCGGACCGTCCGGAACCGGCTTATACTGTTTGAAGGACAAGAACCGTGACGGCATTTTTGAAGTCGACAGGCTGCTGATTCCCTTTGCGGGCCAACTGAGTGAACATGGTCCACATGGGATCGAGTTGGGCCCCGACGGCATGCTCTATGTCGTGATTGGAAATTCGAGCAACGCGGGCCAGTCTGCCGCGCTGACCAGCCCCTATCTGCACACCTACGAGGGCGATCTGGTTCCACGAATGGAAGATCCTGGCGGTCATGCCGTCGGAATCAAAGCCCCGGGTGGCACGGTGATCCGAACCAGTCTGGATGGAAGCATCGTGGAAACGGTCAGCGGTGGTCTGCGCAACGTTTACGACCTGGCCTTTAACGAATACGGCGAACTGTTTCTGCATGACAGTGACCTGGAAACCAACATGGGCATGTCATGGTACCGTCCCACGCGGCTCTATCATGTACCGCCTGGTGCTGAATTGGGTTGGCGAAGTGGATGGTCCAAGTTTCCGGATTATTTCCCGGACGTAACGCCCCCCATCCAGAAGACCGGTCGCGGTTCGCCGTCCGGCGCCGTCTACTACCGGCATTTTCAGTTCCCGGCACGCTATCAGGATTCGCTGTTTCTGGCGGATTGGTCGGAAGGTCGAATCCTGAACGTTCGACTGGAACCCGATGGCGCGGGATACAAAGTGGATTCCGAAGTGTTTGTTTCGGGACGGCCAATGAATGTTACCGACCTGGCCGTAGCCATGGATGGCTCCCTGTTTTTCTGTACCGGTGGCCGTGGGACCGGGGGAGGCGTCTACCGCGTATCCTGGAAGGGCCAGGTTCCGGAGGAATTCTACACCTATAACAACGACTACGAGAAAATCATTCGAGCGCCCCAGCCGAATTCCGCATGGAGCCGCCAGGCGACTGCGATGCTGAAGAAAGAACTGGGGGAACATTGGGCTCCGACCCTGAACGGCATCGCCATCGACCAGCGAAACGACATACATTACCGCCTGAGAGCATTGGAAGTTCTGTTCTTTTATGGTCCGTTCCCAAATCAGGAGGTCATCCAGCAGCTGACCGAAGACGAAGACTACCGCATGCGGGCCTGCATCGCCCGGTTATGCGGATTCCAGAATCAGCCCGAGAACCAACAGCAGCTGGAAAAGCTGATCGCCGATTCTCATCCCCTGGTTCGCCGGACGGCAGCAGAATCGTATCTGAGAATCGATCAGCTGCCCCCGCTCAGCCGCATCATGGCCATGTTTACTTCCAACGATCGCACGGAAGCCACCGTGGCGAGACGGTTGCTGGAACGCGTGTCCGCCGATTCCTATCTGGCGGACATCCTCAGCACGGAAGACCTGAATGTCTTCGTGCAGGGATCTATCGCTCTGTTAACGGCCAGTCCGACCGAAGAAAGTGCCTGCCAGATTATCGATCGAGTAGCTCACTTCATGGAAGGATTCATTAATGACGTTCAGTTCGCGAATCTGCTTCGCGTTGCCCAGATGGCCATGTTTCGCGGCAACGTCAACCCCGATCAGATTCCCGATTTTGCCGCACGTATCGTGGATGAATTTCCGGCTGGCAACGGGATGTTGAATAAACAGCTGGCGATGATCATGGCCTACCTGAAGCAAGCCAACGTATCGGATCGTATCGAACAGTACTTCACCGCCAGCGACAACTCGGATGAGGACAAGATATTTGTCGCCATGCAACTGCAGACCATCGGGTCCGGCCTGGACGATTCATGCCGTTTTGCGGTACTGGATTACCTGGAAACGGCGGTTCAGCGACGCGAAGGCACAACCTATCGGAACTACATCAGCACGGCGATCAAGGACCTGGCCAAGACCTGTTCCACTGCCGATCAGATCAATCGGATCCTGCAAAATGGCGACCGCTGGCCGAACGCCATGCTCCAGTCGTTCTTCAACCTGAACGGTCGATTGACGACGGAACAGGTCGCCTGGGTTATCGCCGCGGACCGCGGCATGCACAATGGGAATGACGCTCTGACCCGCCGCATTCGGACCGGTTGTATCGCCATGCTGGCCGAAAGTGGAAATGCGGATGCCTTTGATTACCTTCGCGATATCTGGCGGACCCGACCGGACTATCGCAATGAAATTACTCTCGGTTTGGCGCAGCAACCATCCGGCGAAAACTGGCCCTACCTGGTCACCAGCTTTCGGATTCTCGATGATTCGACAGGCAAAGAGGTGGCCGATGCACTGTTAACCGTCAATCGACGTCCCAAACAGCCACAACAGTACCGGGAACTGATTGAACTCGGTTATCAATTACGGGAAAATGGGGCGGACGTCGCTGCCAAGTTGATGCAACATTGGACGAACGGTCAAACCGAACCGGAGCAACCGAGTCAACTTTCCTGGCGCGAGTCGATGGACTACTGGTCAGACTGGTATCAACAGGAATGGCCAAACGAGTTACCGATTCGGCTCCCCTCGTTGCCCAAGGTCGGCCTCTATACGGCTGAGCAGGTCCTGTCGCACCTGGAACAATCACAGAATCTGGGTCAGGTAAGCGTAGGCAAGCAGGTTTTCCGCAAGGCAAACTGTAGCGCCTGCCACCGACTGGGGGACGATGGTGCAACCTTTGGGCCCGATCTTACCAACCTGGCCAACCGGTTCACGCGTCGCGAGATCCTGGAATCCATCATCCACCCGTCCCAGGTCGTCTCCGATCAATACCGTTCGCGGAAGGTGCTAACCGTCGACGGTGAACAGCTGTTTGGGATGGTATCGCGTGATTCCAGCGGTGAATGGTTACTGCTTGATCGCGAAGGCCGTACGACCCGAATCCCGGAAGACGACATTGAGGACATGGCGGATTCCGATCTGTCGTCGATGCCCGATGGCTTGCTCGATTCCCTTTCGCTGGACGAAATCACCCATCTGTTTGCCTACCTGATGGAACAGGATAATCTGTCTACGGCTGAGAGTTCATTCCAACCCGCGCAAGTACGTTAGTTGGCGATGTGACAACGAATTCGATTACCGCACGTCCACACCCTCATGGTCCGGACCGTTGGCCGCGACGGCGCGGCAATCACCGGGCAGGCCAGTCCTTTGCCGATTCGAGGACGATCCCGTTCCAAGCAGGTCGTGCGCTACCATGAAAATCAACAGGGTACGGGTGTTTCAGGTCGATCTGCCATTGGTGGAAGGTCAATACAAATGGTCCGGCGGCAAAAGCATTGACGTTTTTGACAGTACCGTCGTGGAATTGACAACCGATACCGGCCTGACCGGATACGGTGAAGCCTGTCCTCTCGGTCCTTCCTATCTGCCAGCCTACGCCGCCGGAGTTCGTGCTGGGATCGCCGCCCTGGGTCCCGATCTGATTGGTTGCAACCCACTGCAACTGGATGTGCTGAACCGCCATATGGATCATTGCCTGGCGGGTCATCCCTATGTCAAATCGGCGATCGACATGGCCAGTTGGGACTTGTTGGGAAAAGCGTGTGATCAGCCAGTGGCGGTGTTGCTTGGCGGTCATTGCGGCGAAGATTTTGTGCTGTATCGAGCCATTTCACAACAGGAGCCGGATGAAATGGCGGCTCGAGTGGCTGCCTACCGTCAACAAGGCTATCGTCGTTTTCAGTTGAAGGTCGGGGGCGATCCGGATCAGGATATCGAACGCATTCGTTCGGTCGCAGTCGAATTGGCACCCTCGGAAAAACTGGTGGCCGACGCCAATACGGGCTGGACACAACACGAAGCCGCCCGCGTTGTCGATGCCGTTGCGGACATCAATGTGTATATCGAACAGCCCTGTCCGACGTACGAGCAGTGCGCTGCGATTCGAAACCGAACGGCGCGCCCTTTTATACTGGACGAATCCATCCACAGTTTCGGGGCGCTGCTGCGCGGTATTCAGCAGCAGACCATGGACGTTGTCAATCTGAAAATCAGTCGGCTGGGAGGCATCACGCGACTGCGGCAATTCCGCGACACTTGCGTGGCCTGCGGGATCGCCATGACGATCGAAGACAGCTGGGGCGGCGACATCGTCACGGCCGCCATTGCTCACGTCGCCCACAGCACGCCACCGGCTTTGCTGTTTTCATCAACGGACTTCAACAGCTACGTGACCGTCCAGATTGCTGCTGGAGCACCACAGCGGTCCGGTGGTCGGTTGGCCGCCAGCAGAGAACCCGGATTGGGAATTCAACCCGATCTGGATATCCTCGGCCAACCAGTACTGGATATCTCCTGACACGCGCGCCGCGACGCTGATTCCGCCGTCCAAGCAGTCGTACGAAGAACATGCCAGCTGGCAAACAGCAACAGGCTGAAACCCAGGTCTCCCGCTACGGTAAATCGCAAAAATGGGAGCCCGGCAACGTAGGATTGCAGCAGCCCATCAAAGCTTGGAGGGTACCAGCCGGCAATCCAGACGGCCGTGTTGGTGAGGAAAAAAAACAACAACGATGCCAACAGTGCCGTCAGCCCCAGGCCAACCGTTTGTGCGACAACCGCTTGCTGATTTGCGACCCTTCTCAGAATGGATCCCAGCCATATCGAAAGAAACAGACTCGCGTAAACACTGACCATCACCGGTAGTTCGTAGAATCCCAGGATCGCATCCGAAACCAGCAAGGTGGCCGCGAGGACCATGGCAACCGGCCATCGCGAGGCACAGAAAAATCCGCAAAAAATGGCCAGGGCCGTAACCGGCTTGAAGTTTGGCCATTGCGTCAACAGAAAACGACTGCCAACCCCGACTCCAATCAACAAGACCAGCCAGATCAGAATCCGGGCCTGCCGCCGGCTGGCGGGATTCATTTTGGAGATCGTGGTTTTCAAGTCGGACATGGTCGACTCATTGTAGGCCTTTTGTCTTGAACTTCCACACCACATGATCATCCGCGTGCAGCTGAAACGTACCGCAGCTTTCCTTGGCCAACTCACCATTCACGTAATAAACCCAGTTGGCACCGCCAGCGTTTTCATTTTCCTGCCCACCAATGGAGGTCACGAAGGCGGTCGCCCCCGCTCCCCGGAAAATCGCCGGGAACCCAATTTCCGACTCCGCTTCAACCAACGCATCCAACACAGACGACTTGTCCGGGATACGAACATCGACTGAAATATTTTCTCGGCGACCACCAAAGTCGATCGACAAGCGGACCGGCACCGTTTGGACTTGAAGTTCCGGCGTCGACGTTGCCGATTCGCACCCCATCGCGATAACCCAGATCAGGCTGATAAAACCGAGTTGCCAGGGATAGGTTTTGGGAACATTCATCAATGGTCCGCCGAGTGTACTTCCGTTTCCAGGGTCCCGCTTCAGCCATAGCATGATATAGTCCACAGCGGACGGAGCAAGCTTCGTCCACCAATCCGTACCCATGGCCAACACCAACATGCCTGCGACGACACAGAAATCCATCACTACGGTTGATATACAGCCCAACATCGTGCAGCTGATCCTGGATATGCCGGGCAGTTCGGCCAACGTCTTGACTTCCGACATGTTTCGTGAACTGGACGAGCTGTTGGCTGGACTGCAACAACGCGATGACCTCGATGGAATCATCCTCAGCTCGGCAAAACGGTCCGTCTTTATTGCTGGTGCGGATCTGAAACAGATCGTTGCCACGCTGGATTGGCCCGATAGCCGAATCATCAGGTTTTGCGAAGATGGCCGCGCCGTCATGTCGCGATTGAGCCGGATGTCCTGCGTGACCGTGGCAGCGATTCATGGAGCGTGCGTCGGTGGTGGTCTGGAGGTGGCATTGTGGTGCGACCGTCGCGTTGCCGTAGCGGATCGCCGCACCATCCTGGGTCTGCCTGAAGTAAAACTGGGGCTCGTCCCGGGCTGGGCCGGTACCGTCCGATTGCCGCGAATCGCCAGCCTGGAAGTTGGACTCGATCTGGTGACGTCGGGCCGAGTGGTCAACGCACAACAAGCCAAGGAAATGGGATTCGTGGACCAGGTATCGTCGCAGCAACAACTGATCGAGGATGCGATGGAGCAGATTGAACAAGCCCGCCGGGAGGATGCCTTTTACATCCGACGGCGGCAAATCGAGCAAGCGGTCCCCATTCAGGCAGCGGACGCGCACGCTCGGCAAGTCGATTTCCTGGACCGCATCCGATCGAATGACGCGATCTACTCGTATGCTCCCCAGGTTGCCCTGCAGCACATGCTGGCCAGCGCATCGCTGCCATTCGAACGGGCATGCGAAAGCGAATCGAAGGCCATGGCCAATGTCTATGGCAGCGATCCCAGCCACGGCTTATTGAATGTCTTCTTTCTACAGGAACACAACCGGAAGCAACCCGGGTTCATTCAGCTGACTGGCGATGAAAAGACGATCTCGAAGGTCGGAATTGTGGGCACCGGGTTGATGGGTACCAGCATCGCGGAAATCTGCCTGGCCGGAAAATTGGAAGTGGTTCTCTTTGACGCCTCGGATGACGCGCTGCAAGCGGCCTCTGCCCGATTGCAGGAAACCGCAGGGGATGCCAGCATCCATGTTGCCAGTGACTATTCCGATCTGGCGGGCTGCGATCTGGTGATCGAGTCCGTTGTGGAAACTTCGGAGATCAAGAAATCCGTGTTACGCAAGATCGAACCGGTCGTGGATACCGAAACGGTGTTGGCCACCAATACGTCGGCCATCCCCCTGACCGAACTGGCGTCGGCCGTCAGCCAACCGGAGAGATTCTGTGGGATTCATTTCTGTCATCCCCACCTGATGCAGCTGGTGGAAGTTGTTCAGGCGGAAGCGTCGTCTGCAGCCACGATGGCGCAGTCCGTTGCCTGGATTCGGCAGCTACGAAAGATGCCGGTGGTCGTCAAAGACAGTGCCGGCTTTGTCGTCAACCGTTTGCTGGCCGCCATGTTGGATCAGACGTTCCGGTTGTACCGGTGGGGCTACAGCATCCGTGAAATTGATGAAGCCATGCGCGCATTCGGATTTCGCGGAGGCCCGTTTGAAATCGTTGACGTGATTGGAGCCGACGTGTGCATGTACGCTGGACGGGCCATGTGGGACGCCCGTATCGAGTGCGTCAATCTGAGTCCGATTCTGCCCCGGATGGTCAAGAAAAGTTGGCTGGGACGTAAGACCGGACGCGGCTTCTATCGCTACGAACGAATCGACGGCGACCGAATCTGGGACGATGAGATCGATAATCTACTGGGTTCCTACATCGATCGTAGCCGACGACTTGAATTGCCGGACGATCAACTTGCCGAATCCATCTGCGCCGTGATTACGTTGGAAGCCGTGCGCATCCTGGATGAACAAATCGTGGCCGATCACCGCGACATCGACCTGTGTATCATTAACGGATTTTCCTTTCCGGCTCATGTGGGCGGCATCCTGTTCTGGGCCGACCGACATGGCATCGATCGCGTGAATGAAATGCTGGAACGGTTGGCTGTCGACGAAGACAAGCTGAAGCCAAATGCACGATTGCGGACCATGCAGGAACAGGACCGGCGATTCTACAACCGCTGATCGTGCGTTATTCTTCGTACAGTTCCGGGAAGACGTCTCGAGAAAGCCCCTGCCGTTTGATCAACACCCGCAACCGCGACAGAAAATCAAATTTGAAATTCGCCACCTGCTGCTCGGTGATGCCCAATGCCTCCGACACCTGCTTGTTGGGCAATCCCCGGACGATCAACAGTTCGATGCATTTCAATTTCGTCCAGTCGTTTCTTTCCTGCCAGCGATCGACCTGGGCTTCAATGGCTTCGATCAACGCATCTTCTTCCAGGCGTTTACGTTCGACACTTCGCATGATGCTACTGGCACCACGAGCAGCCCCCGTCAATTGCCACTGGCCACTGGAATCCGGGCGGGACGACGAAAGCGGAATCGCCGGCCGTCGACCTTCGCGCCGCAAATGGTCCGTCAGCTTGTAGGCGCAAATCGAAAAAAGATAGCTTTCCAGAGACCGTCGACCATCAAAATTGGGAAGACTGTTCAGGAAGCCAATGAAAGTCTCCTGCACGATATCTTCGCTGGCACTGCGATTGGAAAGTCGACTATCGACAAAAGCCAGCAATCGTCCTTCGTACCGCGCAATCAGGTCATTCCACGCATCACTGTCGCCACTGCGGATTCGCTCGATCAACTTTTGGTCTATTTCGGAAGACTTTTTCATCGGCCGATATTTTGTCGAGTGACAGATTCCCCAGTGCGTTCCCTGACGCTTTCGCGTCGATCTGGCACCTGCCTGGCAAACTTCGGAAGCCGCAGACGATACTAATCCGAATCCGCGAACGTCGGATTGAATGGCCCGGTTGCAGGCACCGAACTGAACATGTTAACCGAACTTGCGATCCGATGCCCAGCCTGTGTTTGGCTGATCTGCGCTGAATCGGGCGGAGATCATGAAAAATTCACTTGGGCATCTTTCGCAGGAACGAATCCAGTTTGGAACTGCTGGCAGCCTGGTCTTCGTCTTGATTGGAACCCGTGTCGATGCGGATTTCATCCAGCTGGACCTGGGCCACCGGACGTCTTGGAAGGTCCAGCTCGATTCCTGCATTGAAGCTCTCCGACGGTTTTTCACGCGGCAACTGATCAATCGCGCTGACGGCAATGGACCTGTCTCGCGCCAAAGGTTCGTGATCAATCACCAGCTCGCCTGATGTTTCATCATCAGCCTGATCCTCGACACGGCGCACGGTTTCCAGGGCGTGGTCAGTATCCGGCTCGTCGATCGGAATCGCGTTGTCTGGACTTCCATTCGACGAAGGTTGGTAGCAGGCGTAGCTGGAGCTATCCACCGCCACCGATTCACCACGCTGGCCTTCGCCGGTAACCGAATCATCGTCCTGCCATCGGGAATCCGGGGACATCTTGGGCATTGCCGAGTCGGCTTCCGTTTCGTAAACCGCGCGAAAAGTCACGTTGCCCAGCGTCAACAACTGGTTGGGCAACAATACCTGTGTCCCAGAGATTTTTTCGTTATTCAGATAGGTACCGTTCAGCGAATTCAGGTCCCGCACAAACAGGTGGCCATTGTTTTCGATAATCTCGCAATGCCTGCGACTGACCAGATTGTGAGGCAGCGTAATGGTCGATTCTCGCGCGCGGCCGATGGTCGTCGGCATCCGCTTGAGTTCAATTTCTGCATCCTGTGCGCCGCCAACGACTACCAGTTTCGCATTGATCATTCGATGTCTACTCCGTTTACGGTCAGTGGCGATCCAAGTGCCTTAATCAATCGAGCGACGAAATCCAGCCGGCGGGAGACAGCGGCTAAAACCTGTTCGGAGTCGGGCGGTCTCCGCTTTTGGGCGGGATTCGGGCCCCAGTGTACCGATTATTGTCTTCGATTTCAAACTAAATATATTGAAGTAATGATGAAGAGAACCAGTTTTTCGGCTCTTGCGTCACCTTTTTTCCGCCGTATAATCCCGGTTTATTGATTTTCCGGTCTGTAACGGCGGAGAAACTGGCGTAAACGCCGACTTGATGCGGGTGTAGCTCAGTGGCTAGAGCGTCACGTTGCCAACGTGAATGTCGAGGGTTCGAATCCCTTCACCCGCTTTTCACTACTCTCGGATAACGCGATCAACCGGGATCCAGCGGGCGACCGCGTCTGCCGGTTTTTCTTATTTCGTTCTGGTGGAACCGGATGGGTTCCTTCAGAACCAATTTTTTCAGGATGAATTCGGTGAGCACTGACACTTCAAGAAATCCCGAAACCGAAGACAAGCAGCCGCTCGACCTGACCGTGGATGTCAAGGAAGTGAGCGCGTGCGAACGGCATGTTACCGTGACGATTCCCCGCGCGGACATCGACCGCTATTTTCAAAAGCAGTTCGACGAGTTGGCCCCGCAGGCGGATGTGCCTGGCTTCCGAATTGGTCGTGCTCCAAGACAGCTGATCGAAAACCGCTTTCGGCCACAGGTCGCCGATCAGGTCAAGGGCTCGTTGATCATGGACAGCCTGACTCAGATTGGCGACCAGCAGGACTACTCCGCCATCAGTGAACCGGACTTCGATTTTGAACTGGTCAACATCCCCGATGAAGGTGATTTGACATACGAATTTGATGTCGAAGTTCGTCCGGAGTTCGACCTGCCGGAGTGGAAAGGATTGTCGCTGGAGCGTCCTGAACACGAATTCGGCAGTGACGATGTTGACGAACAAATCGCCAAGCTGGGACTGCAATTTTCCGACGTCGTGCCCGTCAATGAGCCGGTTCAGAAAGACGACTTGATCGTCTGCGATATCACCAGCCGACACGAGGGCGATGTTGTGGCGACCATCAAGGAACAGTCCATTCACGTTCGACCGATCCTCAGTCTGGCCGATGCGACCATCGAGGATTTCGAGAAACTGGTCGCGGGATCGAAAGCGGGTGACACCGTAACGACCAGCGTGCAGGTCAGCGAATATTCGGACAACGAGGCATTGAAGGGCCAGAATCTGGACGTGGAGATTGCAATTCTGGATGTCAAACGGGTGGAATCCAGGTCGGCGGCGGATATCGCGGAAAAGTTGGGCATCGATACTGAGGGCGAACTCAAGGACCTGGTCAAGGAATCGCTGGAAAACAGGTTGCAGTACGCACAACGGGAGAAAATACGGGACCAGATCAGCGCCTCGTTGACGGAGTCGGCCAGTTGGGAATTGCCGCCGGATCTGCTGCGTCGCCAGTCGCACCGGGAACTTGAACGCAATGTGATGGAATTGCGTGCCAGTGGTTTTAGCGAAGACGAAATCGTGGCTCGCGAGAATGGCCTACGGAAGAACATTCTGGAACGTACGGAACGGATGCTGAAGGAACATTTCATCCTGGAAAGGATCGCCGAGGCTGAGGGCGTCGAAGACGACCCGCAAGATTACGACCTGGAAATTGCCCGGTTATCCGCGCAACAGAACGATTCCCCCCGTCGAGTGCGGGCCCGGATTGAACGTAATGGCCAGATGGATGCTTTGCGGAACATGATTATCGAACGAAAAGTCATCGAACTGATCACCGAGCACGCAAAGTTTTCCTCGATTCCTTATGAGACGGAGCAGCAGGCCTCCACATCGGCCATCAACTTCTTTGTCGCCGGCGGTGCGCGGGACGAGATTCCTGAAGCGCGGTACGACGACGACGGACAACAGGAAAAGCTGCCGACCGGAAAAAAAGAGCGGGGATAGGGATTCCCTGGCAGCGCGTATCCGACTCTCGCAACCTGCCCGCCTTGTCGAATTTCGACGATGTCGTTACGGTGGTTTCAGGCTCAGGAAGCCGTTTATTGCCGCCGCTGTTGGTAACCGCCAGAGACCAAGAAAAGGAATGCAAGTTGAACATCAAATCCGCCCAATTGTTCAATCCACCGGCGTTTGATCCACCGCATCAAATTGCCAATTCGTATTCGTATCAGCAATATCAGCGTCAACGCCAGATGACACTGGGCGACCTGCTGCTGGAAAACCGGATCGTCTTTCTGCAGGGTGAAATCTATACCGGCAATGCCAACGAAGTCGTGATGAAACTGCTCTACCTGCAGAGCGAAAACAAGAAGAAGGACATCAATTTCTATCTCAATTCGCCGGGCGGCGATGTGATCGCGACGCTGGCGATCTACGATACGATGCAGATTCTGACCTGCCCGGTGGCGACCTTCTGCGTGGGTCAGGCCGCCAGTGGTGCGGCCGTCCTGCTGGCCGGCGGAACCAAGGGAAAACGACACGCCTTGCCCAATGCCCGCGTCATGATCCATCAACCGTACGGCGGCGTCAGCGGACAGGTCAGCGACATCGAAATCCAGGCCGACGAGATCATCCGCAACCGCGTTGTACTCAATGAAATTCTGGCAAAACATACGGGCAAAGACGTGAAGGACATCGCCAAGGATACCGACCGCGATTTCTTCCTGTCAGCGACTCAAGCCAAGGATTACGGACTGGTGGACAATATCACCGTCAAGCCGGACACCGATTCCGACGACGATGACGATGACGATTAACGCAGTGGCCAGTCACCAGGCGAACAGTCTATTTTCTGAGATCAGGACGGAGTACGCAGATCAATGCCTTACGTACCTTATGTAGTCGACAACACCGGTCGCGAAGAACGCGTCTACGATATTTACAGCCGGTTGTTGAAAGATCGGATTATCTTTCTGGGAACGCAGGTAACTGCCGAGCTTTCCAATTCGCTGGTGGCCCAATTGCTTTTCCTGCAGTCCGAAGATCCCAAGAAAGACATTCACCTGTACATCAATTCGCCCGGAGGCAGCGTCACAGCCGGGTTGGCGATTTATGACACGATGCAATTTGTCACCTGCGATGTGGCCACCTATTGTATTGGACAGGCCGCCTCGATGGGCTCCTTGCTGTTGACCGCCGGTGCCGCCGGCAAACGGTTCGCTCTGCCCAATGCCAGTATCATGATCCATCAACCGTTGGCCGGCATGCAGGGTACGGCAGAAGAAATCCTGATCCACCGCAAAGAGCTGCTACGCGTCAAACAGAACCTGAACCAGATCTACAATAAGCATACCGGCAAGAGCCTGGAAGAGATCGAGCGAGATACGGATCGCGATAACTTCATGACCGCCGAAGAAGCTTGTGATTACAACCTGATCGACCGCGTCGTCTCGGAAATGGGCGAAACAGGGCCGGCTTAGGTCGCCCCATACTGAATCGGGTCTTCATGGCCGGTGGCCACGACCACTCAAACCACGCAGATTGAGGAAAAGACATGACGGAGTATCCACACGATTATCACGCGTCCGCCTCGGCCCAGGCCGAAGGCCTGATCAGCCTGGAATGTGAGAATTGTCCTGAATTGCATTCCGCAGCGCCGGCCACCTTCGGTGGACCGGGAAATCAGTGGTCCCCTGAAGATCTGCTGGTTGGTGCCGTCGCTGATTGTTTCGTGCTTTCATTCCGGGCGATTGCCAGGATGTCCAAACTGGAGTGGATTTCGCTCACATGCAAAGCTTCGGGAACGCTGGATCGAGTTGACCGCAGCCCGCAGTTTACCGCCTTCGAATTAACGACCGATTTGGTCGTGCCCGAGGGCACCGATACCGATCGTGCGCAACGGTTGCTGGAAAAGGCGGAACAGGCCTGTTTTATCACGAATTCCCTGAAAGCCGAATCACATCTGACCACGAATATTTCGGTGGGCTGATCCAAAGTCGGGAGGCGAAGGTCGAATCGGGTCGACCAGCGTTGGCTCCTTTCCCCTCCGGCAGATCAACGACGATTGCGTGGCAAGCTCAGCGATTGACTGACATCGGCACTGGCATTGCCTCGTCACCGCAAATTCGCGTAAACGGGGTATCTGTTTTTCGATTTGCCGACCAGATTCCAAGTGTTATCTGATGCGTTTCGCTTGTATCGTGATCCTGCTCTCACTGATTTGTTCAGGGTGCCGCGTCAATCCTCGCGCTGAACGCGAGATCGCTTTGCTGCGGGCGGAGATCCTTGATCTGGAAGATCAATACTACATGATCAAGTCCCAGCGAGATTCAGCGGTCAGCCGGCTGCATGAATGCGGAATCAGTTACGATCCGCAAGGTTTCCCCGTCGAGGGACTGCCAGGCAACCCCATCGGATCGGGCACCAACGTAATCTACGAAAACGCACCGGGTGTTTTCGATCGGCCGACGCTGAAGATTGAAGATCAAGATCCGCCGAAGAAACCGGCAACCTCACGGCAGACTCCCCCGAGCAGTGCCTCCTATGCACGAACGACCCGTCAACGGACGGCAACGGGAGACGCCAATTCGGTTTCCAAAGTCATGGTCAACCGACGTCTGAGTGGAGGGCAGGATCTGGATGGGATTACGGGCGACGAAGGCATTTCCCTGATGATTCAACCTCTCGATGATTCCGGCGCGGTACAGAAAGCCGCCGGACAGGTCGTGGTGCGGATCGACGAAGACCTTGGCGCCGCGACGGCTCGCCAAATCGGCCTGTGGGAATTTACGTCCGACGAAATCGAAAGCTTCTTCGTCAAAGACGACTACCCGGAACAGGGGATTCTGTTGCATCTGCCCTGGAATGCGGAGTTGCCGGAAAATCGCCGAATCAGGGTCACTGTCCTTTTCATTACGCCCAATCGCAAGAACCTGGAAACCTCGATCGAATTCAATATCGTCCCACCGCCACAGAACTACTCGGTGGATGATCCGGTAATTGCCAGTTGGATCGAAAGCGACGATCGGTGGCGCGACCTGGATACCTCGCTTCCACCGCCGCAGGCAGAATCCAGCAATCAACGGGTGTCCGACGTCGATTCATCAGCTCCCCGCGTATCCGCTCCGAAATGGCGGCCCGTTCGCTGAATCATTCGGCGGGGATCGGATGTCTGAATGTCCAATAGACCACGAACGTGTAGGCCAACACCATCGGAATACCGATCAGAGCAATGATCAACATCAACCACAGCGTCCCGCTACTTGACGCCGCATCGTGGATCGAAATCGAATCGCCCGGGCCGGTGGAAATGACTATCCAGGGGAATATCGAACAGAAAAAAAGCCCCACCATACAGATGATGCTGATGGCCGACGAAACAAACGCCTGTCCAAAGCGGTGCTGCAAGATCGTCCGCGGCAGGTTGGCAACGGCCAGTACATTGAACACCACAAGTGGAATCGGCCAGTAGCTGGCCCGAATATTCGCCGCCACGTGAGGGTTTTCGATCAGGGTCATGATGGTCACCAGAACGTAAACGGCCAAAAACAGACCCCAGAAATGCCAGATGCGTTGAGATAGCCTTGCTCGCATCTCGTCGGTCGACTTCAAAATCAGGAAGACCACGCCGTGCAACGAAAACGTCACCACGGCCAGCACGCCGACGGCACAGGGATACCAACCGAACAGGTCGACCGTGGTTCCCAGGAAGTCACGCTTCGCATCCAGACTGATTCCCTGGATCAGATTTCCGGCTGCCACCCCCAGCACCAATGTGGCGACCAGACTGGAAACAAAAAAGCCCACATCCCACGTCTTCTGCCAGAATCCGGCCTGCACCTTGTTGCGGAAATCGACACTGACCGCGCAGGATCAGGCATAACAGCAACAACATTACGGGCAAATAAAACCCGGACAGCACCGTCGCGTAAGCCTCGGGGAACGCGGCAAAGAGCGCGCCTCCGAACGTAACCAACCAGACTTCGTTGCCGTCCCACAGGGGACCGATGGCCTTGACCGCGGCGTTGCGTTCGCCCGCGTTCCTCAGAAACGGGTGGACGATCCCCACGCCCAGATCGAATCCATCCAGTACCGCGTATCCGGCCAGCAACACACCGAGCAAGACAAACCAGGTCAGTGCCAGATCCATCACGAACTCCCGGTCAAGCCGTCCGTTTGCGTAACCACTTCCGATAGTCGGCCTTCCCGGGGTTCTGGGGTCGCCAAGGAACTGTAAATTGGTCCAGCCTGAATCTTGCGATTCAACAGGAACAACCACAGCACGCCCAGGAGGGCATAAACCAGGCCGAACATGATAATGGAAGCCAACACCTGGTCAGCCGAAATCGCCTGGCTGACCGCATGGCTGGTTCGCAACCCAAGTCCTTCTTCAAAAACCAGGGTGCCATCGTCGGCAACCACCGGCTGGCCGTCTTGGTCCATCTTCAGCGGTGGATAAACGATCCACGGCTGGCGCCCCACCTCCGCGGCCACCCAACCCGATTCGTTGGCGACGATCGCTGGCACAATGGCCAGCACCAATACCACCAACAACCAGCGTTTCCCAAAAACCGTGCCGCGAATCCAGAAATACGTGGTGGCGATCGACAACAGGGTTAACGCCACGCCGATCCCAATCATCACATGATAGGCCATGAACGTGACAACCACCGGCGGACGATCCTGCGGCTGGAAACGGTCCAACCCGGTGACGGGTTCGTCGAAACGATCAAACAACAGAAAACTCAATCCACCCGGCACCGAAATATTGAAATCGATGGACTCGTCCATTTCGTCAGGAATTCCAAACAGGCTCAGATCGCCGATGCCTGTGACGAAATGACCTTCAAACGCGGCCATCTTGGCCGGCTGATGTTCGTAGACGGAGCGGGCTTGAAAATGACCACTGACGAACATCGCCAGACAACTGAGTACGGCCAGGAACATCGCGCCAGCAAACGATCGCTTGGCAAATTCCAGATGTCGCTGTCGAAGCAGATAATAGGCGGAAATACTGAGTACCAGAAACGCGCCGACGATGAAACAACCCAGCCAGACATGCACCAACCGGTGGACCGTGCTGGGGTTGAAAACCATGGCCCAGAAATCAAGAATCTCCGCCCGCATGACGGGTTCTCCGTCGATAAACCAGGGCTGGCCGTCCCGCGTCATCTGGACAATCTGGTGACCCGCTGGTGTCTGCTGCCAGCTGTTGGCGACCGTGATCCAGATGCTGCTGAAGATGGAGCCCAACGCGACCATGCAGGCGGCAAAAAAGTGGAAGCCCGCGCTGACGCGATCATGCCCGTATACCAGAACCGCCAGAAATCCCGATTCCAGAAAAAATGCAAAGATCCCTTCGGCCGCCAGGGCGGATCCGAATACATCCCCCACAAACCGGGAATAGGCGGCCCAGTTCGTTCCGAATTCGAACTCCATCACAATGCCCGTGGCAACACCGATCGCGAAGTTGATCCCGAAGATATGCGTCCAGAACCTGGCTGCGTCGTAGTACAACCGGTCGCGAGTCCAAAGATGCATGCCTTCCAGATAGGCAATGATGACCCCCAGCCCAATCGTGATCGGCGGAAACAGATAGTGGAACATGATCGTCAACGCGAATTGAATTCGCGAAAGCATGACGACATCAAATTCCTCTGGCATGACGCATCCTGCAAAGGTGGCAGAACTGACCGTAGGCAATTCTCACGGCCATTTCACACGTGGCAACTTGTACGACAATTTGACACAAGTTGCGGTCGCTTGCCACCCTCGAAGGTTCTCAAGCATGTACAATGAGCGGCCCCGCGAATTCGTAACGCGTCGCGGCCAGAAATTCCGACGTATAGGAAAACGGTAGTCAATTGCCGGTGGGCATCGTTGACTCCCCTAACCGCACCCAGGAATCAAATCGCGATACTGCACCAGTTCCTGACAACAGCCTATCGAAATTCAGATTGGGACACATGACCAGCCGTCGTACGGATGCCCAGCCACCACAAAAATTCACGGGCCTGAAAGTCTCTTCTCCGAAGTCCAGCAGTACCGGGCTGAACGCGGTGGCTTCCGCCATCAAACACGCTCTGCTGTATATGAACCCCTGGTCGGCGGCCAGGTCCAGCTTGAATGTGAACCAGAAAAACGGATTTGATTGCCCGGGATGCGCTTGGCCCGATCCCGACGACGATCGTTCGATATTCGCCGAATACTGCGAAAACGGCATGAAGGCCATCGCCGAAGAGGCGACGCGGCGGCGGATCGGAGCGGAGTTCTTTGCCCAGCACGATGTGCCGTCGCTGGCCACCTGGTCCGATTTCGAGCTCGGCAAACAGGGCAGGATTGCCGAACCGCTGGTATTGGAAGAAGGCTGCAGCCAATATCGCCGGATCGGCTGGGACCAGGCTTTTCAACTCATCGCGACCGAATTAAATGCGCTCGCTTCTCCCGATGACGCCATCTTTTACACTTCCGGCCGGACCAGCAATGAAGCGGCTTTCCTGTACCAGTTGTTCGTACGTGAATTTGGCACGAATAATCTGCCTGATTGTTCCAACCTTTGCCACGAATCCAGCGGCAAGGCACTGACACAGACATTGGGGATCGGCAAGGGATCGGTCAAGCTGAGCGATCTGTACGAGGCCCAGGTGATTGTCGTAATCGGTCAGAACCCCGGTACCAACCATCCCCGGATGTTGGCCGCGCTGGAAAAATGCAAGGAAAATGGAGGGAGGATTATTGCCATCAATCCGCTCAGGGAGGCGGGGCTGTTGAACTTCGTTCATCCGCAGCGGCCGGGCAAAATCATCAGCGGCGGCACTCAGCTGGCAGACCTGTATCTGCAGGTCAAACCGAATGCCGATGTACCGCTGCTGAAAGCGCTGATGTTGTGTTTGCTGGAAGCAGAACAGCAACGTCCAGGCGACGTCCTGGATCAGGAATTCATCCATTCCAGAACCGCCGGGTATGACGCCTTCGTTGCCGATTTGAAGCGTTATTCAACGGAAGATCTAGCGCAGCTGTGTGGCGTGCCGCTACCGGAAATCCAACAGGCGGCCAATCTATTGGCCCACCAGCGGAAGATCATTGTCTGCTGGGCGATGGGTCTGACCCAGCATGAAAACGCGGTCGACAACATTCGTGAAATCGTCAACCTGTTGTTGCTGAAAGGGAGTATCGGCAAGCCAGGCGCGGGCACCTGCCCGGTGCGAGGTCACAGCAACGTCCAGGGAGACCGCACCGTCGGGATCTGGGAAGCACCGCCGGAGGAGTTTCTGGACAGCCTGCAACGCAATTTCGGATTCCAGCCCCCGCGGAAACATGGATATGCGGTAGTCGACGCGATTGAAGCCATGGCCAATCAACCAGGCAAAGTGTTTATCGCCATGGGTGGCAATTTCCTGTCCGCTTCGCCGGATACGGAATTGACAGCCAGAGCCCTGAAGAACTGCGCTTTGACGGTGCATGTCTCCACCAAATTAAATCGCTCTCATTTGATTCACGGCAAACAGGCATTGATCCTGCCCTGCCTGGGACGAACCGACGTGGACCAGCAGGACTCCGGAAAACAATTCGTTTCGGTAGAAAATTCGATGGGCGTGGTGCATCGCTCGCAGGGAGTATTGACACCCTGTTCACCCAAATTGAAAAGTGAAACCGCCATTGTCGCCGGAATTGCCCAAGCCACGTTGGGGCCGCGAAGCAAGATCGATTGGGCCCACATGATCAGCAGTTACGACCATATTCGCAGTGCCATTGAAAGCACGATACCGGGATTCGAGGATTACAACCATCGTGTCCGTCAGCCGGGCGGGTTTTACCTGCCCAATGGGGTTCGCGATGGTCGGTTCAACACGCCCGACGGCAAAGCCCATTTCACCATCAATCAGCCGGCCAGCACGGTCCTGGCTGATGACGAATTCCTGATGATCACCAATCGCAGCCACGACCAATTCAACACAACGATCTATGGGCTGAACGACCGTTATCGAGGCATTCGCAATGAACGACGCGTGGTGTTTGTGAATCGAAACGACATGTTGCGGCACGGCCTGAAGGACCGCCAGGTCGTGGATCTGGAGAGTCATTTCCGGGGCGAGACCCGCCGCGTGCATCGTTTTATCGTCGTAGCCTATGACCTGCCCGAACAGTGCGTGATGACCTACTTTCCGGAAGCCAATGCCCTGGTCCCACTGAAACAACAGGCGCATACGAGTAAGACCCCCGCGTCGAAATCGGTGGTTGTAAAAATCGTGCCTCTCGAACAGCAGCCGGAATCGTGTATCTGAATTTTCGGCAGCGAATCAAATCACCAAATTGTCCCTTGTGGCCACGCTGAGCCGGAACCAATCACGGGCTAATTCCAGTCGCCGGTGCAGAACCACCCCAGGGGAATGCATCCCCAAAAACCAGCTGTGAAGACTTCACGGCGTTGTCAGGGCTTCTGCCCGATACAACAAGAACTCCAGAATCATGAAGACGATGAAGGTAAGGACCATGTCTTCAGCAAGAGTCTCGACGAGGACGATGGCAAAAAAAATTGCGGTGACCTTGTACATCTTGCGATACGCCAGCCACACAAGCCCGAGCGAAAAAAAGCGGCCCAGTTGGCACCCGTGCTGCGTCCCGAACGTTCCGATGCCAACGGACTCCACTTGTCGAGGTAGTAATCTGCATTCGAACCGACAAAGGCCCGGAGGTGTCGCTTGTCAGCGTTTTCGGCCCGGACCGATTCCGCGAAACCGGGAATTGACACGGGAGACGCGTAGGGATTCTCAGGTTTAGGACCGTGCGCGTTTTCCGGCATCGTTTTACCTCGCTCAGCGCGATGCGACCGTGTTTTAACGACCTGACGACAAAGGCCACCGTCTTGGCGGACCAACGGTGCGTGACGTTGGCACTTCGAAAATTGTAAGCCCGGGAAACGACGTCAAGAACCCGAAAGTCGAGTCAACTCCGCTTCATGACCTTGCCAGGGCCAGTAGCGGCATCATTTGGTAGAAAGCCATCCACATGCGTCGATCTGTTGAGTCCATGATGTCATTCGCAATCGGTGTGCCTGTTCCGCCAAACGTGACCTGTTTTCCTGTAATCCGGCAATCACAGGTCTCGCTGATTGCGATCAGGTCCATTTCGTCCATTAATGCAAGAACAGTGGAATCCACCTGCTGACGTAACGTGTCGAGAGTAAGCCGTGGCGAGCCGGCGGAGAGAAAACGACACGCCACGCGATCAACGCCGTACAGAATCATTTCGATCACTCGATGCATTTCCTGAGACAACAAGAGGACGAACAGTCGATCGTCACTTACGTTTGAATGTCTATTTCGCAGACGCTCCAACCTGGTAGCCCAGCGAACTCTTAGCGTTTCCAGTAGTTCCTCAACCTGCGTGGTAATCAATCTGTGGTCTTCGAGTGATGCGATTGGTACGACGTCGAGCGTCAATGGTTCCATGACTGGAAATCTCTCGGCCGGTATTTCGTGCTCCATCCTTCGTGCGATTTCTTTGACCACCTTGCTGAACGACATGGTCTGCAGGTCGAGATGGCAAGTATCGCCTGACAGACCAGGAACGTTTGTGGCGTCCAGACGAATGGGGATCAGGTAGCCAGTATCCGTTAGCGCGTCAGCGAGCACACCGCAATGCCCGCGATCGGGAATCGGTCTGTATTCATTACGATCGCTGAAAAGCATGATGCAATGCGACGCCTTGGAAGCGAATACTGATTCGAGGTACTCGCTTAGCGATCGACCCACCATATCAGCATGGAAGAATTCATCGAATATGACCGACAGGTTGTATCGCTTGAGTTCCATTGCGATACGGCCGGCGACATCGCGATCGTCGCCAGCAAACGATATGGCTGCGTCAAAGCTCGGCACGACGCCTGTCCTCTCGTATCCAGTCGCCCAAACGTAGGGCCCTCGAACGGATGACCCCTCATGCGTCGGGGATTGTTGGTTCTGAGCCCTCGCAATGAATCGGATCCCACGACGCAAAGATTGAGCGTGGAACTGAACCAATGCAACGGAACGAACGGCTCAAGATGATTCGTTGGGTTGATCGTCGCAAGTGGCTTGCGACGATCAACACGCCCCGGCGTCTTTGTTCGCTGATAGTCTATCAGGCGGACCGGCGAACGACAAATTCTTGGCTGATCGCGGCGGTTACTGGCCAACACCGGCCGCTGGCGGATTTCACCGCCGGCGCGAAAACGAGGCGAATCTGGGCCACTCAGGCAGGCCCGGCAACTCAATCTCAATAGCTCGTTACCAGACCACCCTCTACCGGACAATGTTCGCGAAATTACAAGCCAGCCCCGGCATCATGAATACAAAATCAATCGTGGCCTGCCCCTCGTTCCTCCCCGCCTGTCCCTCGTTCCTCCTCGTTCCTCGCCTGAAGATGCAAGAGCCGTACGGATCCGGCTGTTTTTCCGACCGGTCTGCAAGCATGAAGATCGTGCAGTTGATGCTGGGAGTCCGAATGGTGTTGGCACGCTCAGCTCCCAATGCGTCGATTGATCCAGCTCAAATCCAGATCATGCACGTCTGGAATCGCTGTGTCCGAAACACTTGCTTGTGTGGCTCGGACAAATATTCAGGTCGCAACTACGAACTATGATACCGACGGCAACGCCACCGAGCCCCATGAACACCAGATCCAAGCGATCATCAACAATCACTTGGCCGTCGTTTGCATCTCGCCAACCATGGCAAAATCATGGATGACTAATGGTACCCACGAATCAGTCAATCCGACCATGACCAACAACAGACTATTGGTCACTAACTGTTCAGGTTGAGAACAACCCCGGCCATGATCGCTGCGGTCGCGGCGATCGTTGTCGCCACGGCGAAGATGTGTCGGGCAGGGCGTGTTATCGACGCCAGGACACACAGCGCAGCGGTGGAAACCAGGGCGATTCTTCCCACCAGCAGCGGCCCCAGTCCGAACCCCACCGCGTCGTAGAACAACCGGTCCAGTGGCAGCCAGATCAAGCCCATGGCCACGGCCAGCAACCATCCGTGCGCCGCTGTCGCCCGCGGGGTCAGCAGCGAAATCGACAACGAGAGAATGCCCGCTACGGCCAGCGGTACGATCAACAGATAGGACGCTCCTGGGACCAGCCATCCACAGACAACCGCCAGTAACAAACCCGTAACCATCGCAGCGATCCACATGGCGGCCGGGCTGATCCACCGCTGCAGCCACACGGACATCCAGCCGATAACGGCCAGACCGATCAGCCAATATCCCAGTCCAATCGAAAGCGGTTCCCGCGGCCACGGACTTGCCGTCTCGGGAGCCAGTTGAACCAGTAGTCGGATTCCCCAGATCGCAGCCGCGCTGATCAGAAAACAGAGCCACAGTAGCGGTATTTGCTGAAGTAGAGTGAACGCCGATTGAGGTTCCTCTTGCCTGTCGCGCCGTTGCCACACCTGCCACATGGCCAACAGGCAGATGATGGCGATTCCGCCGACCAGCGGCAGCGTCCAACTCATCGGCCACCAGATGACGCCCAATCCAAAAATGTCGAAGTAGACCGCTTCGTGACGCGGATCCACTTTGTCAGGCTCGCCAGATGCTGAACGATCGCTCAACAGGCCAGCCAGAGCTTCGTCGGCCAAGGCGGTCCGCAGGATCCCCAGCATATTTTCGCCGTGGTGCTGCAGGCTACCAAGATCGACGTTTTCATAATTGTCCTGCGGTGAATGATAATTGCGAACGTTGCCGATGAAGGCCAGGTTGAACCCCAACATGCCCTTACGGCGTAGTACCGAAAAGTCGGTGTCGTTGGGCATCCGCTGATATATCTCAAAGAACAGCGACGATGTCAACGGTTTGCGAACCGCGCGGGCGAATAGCGGAACCAGTTGGCCAGAGTAAGGGCTCGTTTCAAACATGATACTGGGGCCGGTTGTCCCCCGCGCTTCGACATTGACGATGAAGCCGACTTGATTGGCCAGTGGGTGCTCGCGGACAAATAACTCCGCACCGAGCAGGCCATATTCTTCGCCGTCGGTGATCAGAAACACGACGTCATGCTCGCATGGCGGCTCGTCGGCCAGCATCCGCGCGATCTCCAGCACCGCCGCCACGCCCACGCCATCGTCACTGGCACCCGGACCTGCCGGCACCGAGTCATGGTGGGCCACCAGCATCAGCGGGGCCGCGGAGGCAACCGACCGTTGGCCTTTTCGGATCGCAATCAGATTGAACAGGTCCAGCGGTTCTTCATCGCGGTCCCCCGGGCGAGCGATTCTCCTATCCGCGAGACCGGACTGAATTTCAACTTCGTAACCCCACGATTCCAGCAGGCCGATGATCCGCTGGCGGACGATCCTGTTTTGATCGCTGCCTGTTGGATGCGGAATCCCGTCGCCCACCAGTTCTTTCAGAATGGAGCTCGCGCGGACCGCCGAGAAGACGCTCGCTTCGGCATCGGCAGGGACTGGTGGCAGCGGGGAGTAGAAAACAAACGACGCTGCCACGATCGAAATCCACACGGCCAGCAGACTGACGATTAGCGTTAACCCAGGCACCGGGTTTCCATACTCCGGTTGGCGATTCGGCGTATCTGGTGCGGGTGATGTTTCTGCTTTCATCCTGAAATGCGTCCCTGCAGGCTGGTTCACCGTGGTATACGCGGTGCCGTGCTGCGGCCACGGGATCCCTGGCGTCAAGAAATCCCTGAATGATTCCTTGTTCACATCAAGGCGAACGTGATTCGGGCGTCGCCGCATTGGCAACTATTTGGGTTTCCTGAAGTCCTGCGAATCTGTCGATCAAGCAACCCGGTCTTGAATGTCCATTAACGAATGTCGAATTCAAACGGCAGTAACAACCAGATCGTTGGCTTACCGGGTTGGTCCAGACTGTCGTTCAGGATCAACCGCGTCTGTCTCAGCTGAATACCGTAACGTTTCAACCAGCGACTGGCACTGGCGGGCAAATTGGACCAGATTTCTTCTTCATTCCCTCCCAACAGACTGCCAAGGTCCAGGCCGGTCTTGGGAATGGGTCGATGCGCAATTGAATAGTCTTCACCCAGATCGGTTTTCCTGGCGATCAGCGCGATGCAGTCGTCCACGCCGCCGATCTGGTCTACCAGATTGCGTTGCAGGGCCTGGGAACCGGACCAAACCCGTCCACCCGCCAGGTCATGCAGCTGTTCCACTGGAATGTCACGAGCATCGCTGACCAGTTTCAGGAATCGGTCGTACACCATGTCGATCATCTTCTTCATTCTGGCGACGTCGCTTTCCGACCAGGGTTGATCCAGTGCAAACGCATTGGCTGCATCATCCAGGGTGATGTTCTCCATGTGTAATCCGATCCGGCGCATCAACGCACCGGCGCTGACTTTCAGGGAAAATACACCGATCGAGCCGGTGATCGTACCGTGTTCCGCGTAAACGGGCGTTCCGATACAGCTGACCCAATATCCGCCAGAAGCTGCCACATTGCCCATCGATACGACGGTCGGCTTGGCCTTCGCCAGCTTCAGCAGCGCCTGCCGGATCGCTTCGCTGGCCGTGGCGCTGCCGCCCGGCGAATTGATGCGAACCACCGCTCCCTGGACGCGTTCTTCATCCACCAGCTTTTCAATCAAGGCCACCGTCGGCCCCGATACGATCGAACCGGGAGAAACTTTCTTGCCATCGATGATCGCGCCATCCAGATGCAATACGACAATCGTATTCTTCTTGAATTTCTGCGAGCCGGACCCACCGGACATGATTTCGCTCATCAGCTGAAAGAACGACATATCTTTCTTGCTGGCTTTCTTGGGCGTTACCCATTCAATGTCTTCGCCAATGTCCTGCTGGATGGATGTCTTCATCGCTCCAAACGTTGCAAGCTTGTCCACCAGGCCAGCTTCGACAGCTTCCTGTGGCAGCAGCATTCTCTTCTTCTGTAATGCGCGAACGTCCGACTTCTTCAAACCTCGACCGCGGGCAATGCGTTCGACAAGCGTGTCGTTCAGGGACGTCAGCATTTCCAGATTGTGTTGGCGTAGATGCGGGCTCATTTTGGCATTCACGAATGGTTCGACCGCTCCCTTGAAGTTTCCGGCCCGAACCACGGAGGCTTCCACGCCCAGCAGATCAAAGGCATCACCGAAAAAGATGGATTGCATGGACCGCGACGGCATATCGATACCACCAAAATCAGCCATGAAGATTTTGTCGCAATCAGCGGCAACGGAAAGCGCGGTACTGTTGGCGTTTTCCAGCCAGGCGAACGTCTTCTTGCTGTCGCTCAATTGCTTCATGTGCCTGGACAATTCAGCCAGTTGGGCGGCATTCATCGAAAAGGGGGCGGATAGATCAAACACCACGTATTCGAATTCGTCGTCTTTCGTCAGTTCGTTGACAAAATCGATCAGCCTGAAGAACGATCTCTGCGTTATCGCCCCGCCAGTCAACAATTGTGTCGGATTGAAGCTGGCAGGCTGAACCAGGTCGACATAGTTTCCGGACAGATTGATCTGACGTAGTCCGGGTTTCTTTTCTGCGGCTTTGGCGTCCTTTTCGTCGGCGTCGTTTTCGTCAGCTTCTTTTGAATCCGGCTTGGACTCCTGCTGCGAATCCGCTTCCTGTTTTTCAGCTTTCTGTTTTTCAGCCGCAGCGGCCGTAGATTCGTCCTGCTGGGCGAACGCGGGATGAACCAGCAGGGTCGCCAAAAGCAGCAGAAGCGGAAAAAATCGGTGACGCAGCATCATTATTTATCTCCAGGTTTTATCGTAGCAATGGTCGCGAATCTTCGCCGATGTGACTCGCCGGGACTCAAGTTTACTTCAGAATGGCGGCGGATCGAGACATCTCTGGGGAAAATTGGGCCGTCGTCTGACGGCCGGTAAACGATCACCGCGTCAGTCATTACTCCAACCCCAACGTCACGGTTGCAAAATTCTCGTGTGATTCGCAGCCTCCCATCTGCCAGGCACATTGGCCAATCGCATGCTGCCAATCGTGGATCGCCGAATCCAACCTGCCCGCAGCCTCGGAAAAATCGGCTTCTCGCAACGGCGGATCCTTGGCTTGGCGGCCCCGATGGTACAGGATTTCTGCCCGTTGCATGTCGCAGGTATCTGCCCGCGGTGGATCTGCGAGCAGTGGCTTGGCGACGAGGTGCAAATTTCTCATCGCTTCTTCAGCGAACTCGCCCGGCTCCAGTCGTTCGTTCAGGTACCGTTGTACGATCCGATTTCCCGGATGGTCTTCGTTCGCCTGGCATGTGCCTTTGGATAATTCGACATTCTCGTCCAACGCCTGCTCGAATTCCTGGTCGGCGGGATCCCATTGGCCCGGTTGCGATTCCAGAATTCGTAGCCACTGCTGGATGATCGACCGGATGAGCCAATCGCTACAAGGCAGTGAACAAGCAAGCCCTTCGCAGCGCGATCAATGTCCGTCATCAGTGACTTTGAATTGATCGCCATGTTCGTTCACGATCTGTTCGTATTTTTCTTCACTGTAACCGGGTTGCTGTAGTTCCGGATTGGCGAACTGGTAGCCGTCCGGAACTTCCTGGCGCGTCTTGATGTTGCCGTCCATGTATTTCATGAACAACTCGGCATACAGGGTCTTCCAGCGTTTGAACGTTCGGTCGGCGGTCCCTTTTGAGTAATTGGTCAGGAATGCAACGGCCTGGTCCTCGCTTTGGGCATGCAGCTTGCTGGCTGCCTGGTCGATGGCCGAGGTGAAGTCAACGAATTCCTGTTCCAGTTTTTTCTGCGCCGCTTCGATGTCCGGGTGAATATGGCGATAGCGGGTATAGGCCAGGTTCTGTACCTGATTGAAAACCCAGAAGCCGGATGTGTCGGACCACTGCATCAGCGATCCATTGCCTTGGGCAAAATGGTGTGGAGCTTCCGTCATGCAGCAGTAAAAAGGCATGTAAACGGTTCCGGAGGCATCGTCGACTCCCCACCAATGAATTCCGCCAACGGCGTTGGGCAACCAGTTCCGCGATTGCGAAATGAATGAGAAACCGGTCTGCTGTGTGGCAGTGGTCCGTTCGTGGCAATACGATTGACCATCGACTTCCCACGTCAACGGGTCGCCAACGATAGGGTACCCCAAATGGACCAGCGCCAACATCTTGGCTCATGTCCAACTCAGTCCCCTCCAGATGGTCGCGCATGAACGTGAACATGTCCTGAACGCTGATTTTTCGATCTGGCTTGATCCATAGTGGCATACGATTCGATGCGTAGTTGGCCGGCGTCACCGGCTGCCCTGCGACAAGCGACTGGGTCCGTTTGACCTGCCCTTTTACATAATCCCAATGCTGGTCCATTCCATCCGCCACCCGGTTGAACATGGTCCAGACTGCGCATCTCGCAAAAGCGGGCTCCGCCGAAGCTGACGGGCGCGTAGACGTCAGAAAACGAAAACTCCTGATCTCCGCCCCGGTACAGTCCTTTGCGGCGAGCAAACGAGATCACATCCTCCGAGTAAACGCATTCGATGTCCTCGTCGAAAATCCTGTTAATGTCTTTGGTCGAGATCGAGATCTTCATGTTTTCCAGGGGAAACGTCGTAATGCGGGCCTGGTTGGCATGCCCGGACACGTAGCCGTCAGGAATTCGGCGGGCGACCCAGACTGCCCCTTTTTCGCCTTCGCCTTTGCCAATCAGCTCCATGAGCCAGACTTCGTCCGGGTCGGCAATGGAAAATGATTCGCCGCTGCTGTAGTAACCGTATTTCGAAACCAGTTGATGCATCACCTTGATCGCTTCGCGAGCATTTTTTGCCCGCTGCAACGTAATGTAGATCAGGCTACCGTAGTCGATGATGGCGCCGGACTGGGTTTCCAGTTGTTCCAGTCCCCCAAAGGTGGTTTCTCCAATCGACAACTGATGTTCGTTCATGTTGCCAACCACGTTGAACGTTGACTCGGCCTGTTCAATCTGGCCAAGAAACTTGCCAGTATCCCATTCGTAAACATCCAACATGCTTCCGGCAGGCCAGGTCCGCGCCGGCCAGTGGTACAGTTCGCCGTACAACAGATGTGAATCGGCGGCGTACGAAATCATCGTCGAGCCATCGAGCGATGCGCCCCGGGTGATCAGATAGTTGGTACAGGCGATGGTTCGCTGGGCCGCGAACAGGACAGCGACAATAACAACAGCATTGAATATCTTTTTCATGATTCAGCCCTTCGCAAGGCAGTAAGAACGCGTTTGAGTGCTGTTCGCCGGACGTCTTCTCGCACCGACCCTCATGGAAGCAGCCTCAGGATAATACGGCACGATCCGCAGGCAATCCCAAAACAGATGACCAGACCTGCGAAAAACGCAGGGGGGCCGTCGACCGGATTGGTCGATCATGTCTTATGGCGAATACCAATAGCGTATATCCTTCGAGTGCGCGGCTCTTCATTCGTATCAATAGGTAGAATAAGTGCCAGGAACCTGATCCAGGACCTGGTTCAAGAGGAATCCAAAGCCCTGTATCCAGACCCACCGTTCTTGCGATCGTTGAAACCGGTAGGGGCCCGGCATCGTCGTAAACTTAGCCGCTCAGTAAATCCACGAATGGCTCAACATCCAAAAGATCGACGACTCCGTCACTGTTCAGATCGGCGGCGGCATTAAACTGCCCCGACACGAGCAGTTCGACGAATGGGTCGACGTCCAATAGATTGACCACTCCGTCTTCGTTCACATCGCCAGGCAACACCAACGTGAAGCTCTCGACGGTCGTTTGCCAGCCGAAGGGTTCGGCAACCTGGCCCGTCATCCAGAATGTTGCGTTGTCGGTTGGATCCAGGGCGATATCGAAATAGTCGCCCCAGCGACCATCGGCCGACGTCGATCCGATATCCAGGACCTCGATTTGACTCATGCTTCCAGGCGGATCCGAAGCCAATCGTCCTGCCACGGCCACGCTGGCGAATTCACCGCCGCGACTTCGTGCTACAACCACCGCCGCATTCCCGTTGGCGTCCGTATAGACGGCCGGGAAAAACGTCGAGTATCCGTCCCCCAGATCAATATTGCCACTTTGAACCAATGTCGGTTCACCCGACGCTGGCCAGCTTCCCGTCTCGATTTCGTACCATCGGGCGATGGCACGACTGCCGGTCGAATCGGCAATGGCATGGCAAGTCCATAAACCGCCATCCCGCCAATGGACATTCATGATCCGATTGCCTACCGGCTGGAGAAAATTTCCGCTGGTCCCGTTCGGTACATCCGGCGGCGAACCATATTCTGGCACATCAACAAAAAACGTATCAAATGATGGAGAGTCAAACGGATTGTCCAAGGCGATCACCCGCAATCGCGTGGAGGTGTTCCGCGAAACAAAGAACGGCGCCTGGTTATCGCCAAAACACTGCGCAACCTGAACGGATGCGGCGTTGGGATTGCGGATACTGGTGAATTGCGCCGTATCACCATTGAGTATTGGTTCCTTCAAAAACGATCGAAACAGCGAATTTCCAAATCCGGAACCATCACCAGCGAGCAGAAACAGGTTCGCGGTGACATACATTCCCTGTGCGTCGAATCCCACGCCGGGATAGTCCACCCAATAGAGAGATGAATCGATTTCTACGACGGCAAAGGTGCGGTACTTGTACCAGATTCCGTTCGGATCATCGTCGTCAGAAACAGCAATGGTGATATACGATTCCAGGATATCGTCATACACTTCGCAGGCCACGATAAAAAAGCGATTGGCGTAGTGATCGTAGAAACACTTGGGATCGAAAACGAAGTTGCCCGCGCCAACTTCGTCGAAGAATCCCGGCTGGGCAGTGTCATTCAACAACTGTTGAAACTGGATTTCACCCGACTTGCTGAAGAATGAGACCGTCATGTTCACGGTCTGGACGATATGATTGGGACCCACGGCGACCGTCGGGTCGGGCGGCGTCCATTGCGTTTGAGAGATACCGGGAAAACTCGACAGTGGTGCAATCCGACGGTTACCGTTCAGGCCTCCCGCGATCAGGTCGTTGGGGCGGCCACTTTCCATGGCGGGTAAACCGTTGGTTGGCGGACGTAAAGCCGAAGTCGAGCGGATTTCTCCCTGAAACGGCTCGGTAAATCGAATCGGTTTGGCAAACGACCGGGTGTCGATGATTGTTGGCTCGGCAAAACCCGTGACAAAACTCCCTTCAGCCGTCAAGTCAATGGGATCCTGATCGCTGGGCAATGGAGAATCCGGATCTGCGATCGGTCCGTCGGGTTTGGCCATGGTCTCGATCGGGTCCGGTACGTCGATTTGCCGGCTGGTTTCGTTTGATTCATCAGTAGAACAGCCCATCAACACGACGGCGATCAAACCGACGCTCGCTCCAACTCGTATCAAATTCATTTCATTATTCCGATCGCCATGTCAGTTCCAAAAAAAAGGCGATTTCCGCCGCCAGAAAAATTATAACAGCGAATCGAATCGTCTGTTAGCATTCAGTCTGCCTGTTGAGGGCCTTGTCGACGAGTTGGAATGTCGCGAAGATTGGTCGGTAGCCGCGTGAAATCCGTCTTTCGCGCTCCCTCACCCAGCTGGATACTGAGTTTTCGCTCAGGGCCGTCAACGTTTCGAATTGTTAAACCAGGGCAATCGGTTATCTCTACTTCAGGTCAAATCAGGATTTGGGTTGATGCGGACGCCTGTCCCGGTCAGATCAAGGATTTGCTGATCCGGACAGCCACCCGCCGCAATCTGGAATTGACGTTCGTTGCCAATCAGTCAGTCCGCGTTCCGCAGTCATCGCAAATACACTTGATCGTTGTAACCGACGGTGCGGATGTGGCGGACGATCTGATCGCCGACAGGGTAATGGCGTGTGATATCGTTATCACTCAGGATATTCCACTGGCCGCCCGCGTCGTGGAAAAAGCGGGCGTCGCCATCGGCCCGAGAGGCGAATTATTCGATGACAGGTCGGTTCACAACCGGCTGGCAACCCGCAATCTGATGGAACAGTTTCGCAGCGCCGGGCATGAAACGCGCGGTCCCAAACCGCTGAACCAGAAAGACGTTCAGGCATTTGCCAATGCACTCGATCGTTCCATCGTGCTTTGCCAGAAGCAACGGCAGACGATGAAGCGAACGTAATTCGGATTGAACCGGTCCATGCGCGACGAGTGGTTGATCAACCGGCTCATGAATGGACGCGAAATGAATTGCGGTGCTAGATTGGGCTCCTTCGACAGAATCGTATTCATGGCTGCTTGCGTCCTGGTAACGCTTGAATCCGGAGGAGTGACAGTCGTCGCGATTTGACGACGCGCATCAGGCCAGTCCGTTGATTCACACATCCGTAGCCTTGTGTCGCATCCCGCTGTGGCCTCGGCCACTACACATCAACGATTTAACAGGCACAGATGTTCCTTTTATCAATTCTGCAATCACCAAATTGTTTCCTTGCCGCCGGGATTCCAATTAACGGCAGCAACAGTGATTCGATTCAAATTTCAAATATCGTGCTGGGGAAAAATTTTTGTGTCTCTGGGGTTTGCAATCTGCCACTCACGGACTGTTCGTTGCCGTTATGGCCCGATGAATGCCTCAGTAGATGATGCGGCAAGAATCTCTGAAGAAATTTGTTGCTTGTTGGATGACGTCCGATATCTTGACTTTCGAGCGGGACAGAGTGCTTTTCAGCGCCAATTTCTTTTCGGGAGGTGCAAGATGAAGGTAATGACTGGTTTCGTTTTGTTTGTCTTTCTGTGTACGGCTTGTGTCGCACAGAACTTTTCGGTCTCGACACTGACGTTGGATACGGGTGGATTTCCGCCACCCGGTGACGACATCCTGGTGCCCGGCCCGGCACCAATTCTACCCGGGGTGGCCGGTTCAACTATCGACGTGGACGGGTTCACGTACGGTCGTAGGGGGTCAATCGGGTCGACCTTCTTTTTCAGTGTTGACCATTTTTCGATTGGCCTGCCCGGTACCGCAGTAGATTTTGAAGTCTTTGGAAGTGGCGGCGGTTTTGGAGAACAGAACGTCGATGTTTTTCGAACCAACTTGGTTACGATGCCCGGCACCAATATGCAATTTCATGACGGCAATGGTATTGGACCCGGTGGTACTGCATTCCCCCTGGGCATGATGGAGCCGGCCTTTCCCACGGTAAATCCGCTTGGTCCAGGAGTGGACGGTTACGACACTCGGTTTGCTCCGCCGCCTGCCCCATTAGGCGGTTCAATCTATTGGACCTGGAATCCAATCAGTGGCGCTCCCGCCAGCGGATCGGGCGCGGATGTTTTGATTTCACCCACGGTGGCCGGATATTCAGGAGTGGGAGCGATTTTTGCACCAAGTTTTTCGTTGGGACTCGATTTGATGGGTACGGGAACCGACAACATCGATGCGCTGGAGATTTTCGACACCGGTGTAATCGGAGTTTACGATCCGGGAGATGTTATCCTGTTTTCGCTGGATCCGTTTTCCATGTCACTGGGTGCCTACGGTGCACTTCCGAGCGATGTTCTGATGGCGACCTTTGGTGGGCCGACGGGGATCTTTCTCTCGGGGACATCTCTTGGGCTGGGCTCTTCCGACAATCTGACCGCGCTAAGCGTTGTGCCGGAGCCCAACGCGCTGTTCATATTAGCGATCGCAACGCTGGGATTCCTTCGACGAAAAAAATGATCGTTTCAAATTGGACTGATGAGAGCTCCTGCCTTTTTAGGAGGGTCCAATGATTCCTCTCCGGAAATAAATGGGTGTGACAGCGACAACCCAATCCGTAACCGGGCAACACCGTTTCGAGCATTAAGATCCGGTGTTGCCCGGCTTATCCGGATTGAACAACCAGTCTCGGGCAATAGGCAGGTCTGGCACGCACAATTGGCCGTTTCTGCGTTTCAGGTATCCGTGGGTACAAGCCGTAACGCCGCCAACAACGATACTTGCGAATACTGACAGCAACGCAATAACCAGTACGCCCTCAGGCGAAACTGGTCCTTGGAACATTGCCAGATAAGAAAACAGATTGGGAACAAAGGCACCGATCGCAAACGCCTGTATCCAGCCTCTTCCTGCCACGACGGTGGTCAATACCACGGCAGTGGTGGCAATCCAGGCCAGAAGGGCGCCCACAGCCAGTATCGGGGGAGCCACCGCCGCGGCCAGAATTGCCGCCACGATAGCCATCGCGATCATGAGTCCGCGTATCGAAAATTGAAACGTCCAACTGTTTTCCGCCAAGGGCTTTTTCTGGATGACTATATCGGGATTGGTCTGATTCATCGTTGACTCCTGCCAAAGGAAAGCACTGGAATCGGTGTGGTTCGATAGTAAACGATGGATCTTGCCAGAAAAATAACCATAAAACAGCATGCCTCGCGGACGCTTGGCACTGACCGCGGCCGGCGGTTGGCTCAATGAAAATTCTGTCGCCCGTTTCAACCGTCAGCATGCCGGCGTTATCTCTCCCGGGAGCACCTGTTTCGCATTCCCAGCAATGCTCTGATGATGGATATTAGCAGAACGCAACGAAGTTTCGCCTCCAAGTTGGTCGAATCGGTAGCCATATGCCAGGGAACAACCCAACCCGAGTCATCACGATCCGGCAGAGTCTGTTACGGAGCCTGCTTCTGTTGATCCTGGCCGTTTCCGGTGCCATTCTGGTCGTCACGATCATCGCCGGACGCAATGTGGCCCGTGACATTTCGCACACGGTCATCGACAGGGCGCTCTATCAGGCAGAAAAAGAACTGGATCATTTCTTCGATTCGATTCGCAACCAGGTTCTCGTGGGTCAGCGGTGGGCCGCCAGCCAGTTGTTGGATGCCGACGATACGGCCGCACTGAACAGCCTGTTCGTACCCATCCTGGAGGCCCATCCCCAGATTTCATCCATGATGGTCTCCGATTCCATGGGCACTGGCTATCTGCTGCTTCACGATGCCCTCCAACCGGACGAATGGATGAATCGGGTCGTGACCGTCGAAGAAACAGGCAATGAAGCCTATTTTCGGTATTGGAACGTTCGCAGCGGCGAGGTCAGAGAGGAGACGAAGCCCACCGAATACGATGTGCGAAACAGGATCTGGTACCAGGAATCATTGAAAACCGATCCGGACAGTCCGGGCAATGCCGTGCATTGGACGAAGCCGGTCATTTTCTATCTGACCAAGGATCCGGGAATCACGGCGGGCAGCCACGTGACGCTGCCGGACGGACGTCAAATCGTCGTGGCGTTTGATCTGTTGTTGCTCGATGTTTCCCGGTTGACCACGCGGCGAATACGTCCCAGCCTTAACGGGACCGCGTTTGTTTTTGTGGAAGATACCGAAACCGGCGATTTTCGGGTCGTCGGTTTGCCCAGGGATCCGGCATTGGACACCGACGCGGCGCTTCGCGATGCCCTGATTGTTACGCCTCAGTCGGTTGCGGATGCAGAAGCGGAACTGCCTCGGGCGGATGATCTGACCCACGGTCCGGTGGCCGACACCGTTTCGGTCTGGCGTCAACAATCGGGTAATCGCAGCGGGAGCAAGTTCCGATTTGATCGACCCGACGGACCCTGGTGGGCGGAGCTGAGATCGTATGACGTAGGGCAGAACCGCTTCTGGATCGGAGTCGCGGTCCCCGAGTCGGATTTTCTGGCGAACGTCAATCGGCAACTCTGGACGGTTATCGGCATCGAACTGTTGGCACTGGCGGCGGCGACCGGCATGGCTCTGATGCTCGCTCGCAATTATGGTGTCCCCATCGAAAAGCTGGCGGAAAACAGCCGTCGCATCCGATCGCTTGATCTGGACGTGGACGCCGATCTTCCGTCAAGCCTGGCGGAAATCCGGGACCTGGCTCAATCGCAACGTGAACTGGTTTCAGCGATGGGTTCCTTCGTCCGGTATGTGCCACTGGAGGTCGTCCGGGAGCTCGTCAGACAGGGCAATGTCGCCCAGATCGGTGGCCGGGAAATGCCGCTGACCATCCTGTTTACGGACATCGAGGGTTTCACGTCGATTGCCGAACGCATGCCGCCGCAGCAGTTGGCGGAACATATGGCAGAGTATTTCAATGTCATGCTGGCCGAACTCGGTCAACGCGGTGCCACGGTAGACAAGTTCGTGGGTGATGCCATCGTCGCGTTCTGGGGAGCTCCGCGACCGGACGAACAGCACAATCGCAACGCGTTGCTAAGTGTGCTCGCGTGTCAACACAGCCTGTCCGTGATGAACCAGGATTGGCAATCGCGGCAACGGCCGTCCATGCCCACCCGCTTCGGACTGGCGACCGGTGAAGTGGTGGTCGGCAACATCGGCGCCGAGTCGCGATTGAGTTACACCGTGCTGGGCGACGCCGTCAACCTGGCTGCGCGGCTGGAGGCACTTAACAAACGGTACGGAACAAAGATCCTGGTATCGGGTGATACTCGCGAACACGCGAGCGGTGAGTTTCTGTTTCGACGCATCGACCGGGTCGCTGTCGTGGGGAAATCGGAAACGGTGGACATCTACGAATTGCTGGGAGTTGAAGGCGAGGTATCCCAGGACAGGCTGGGATTTGCTCGTGCCTATGAAAAAGCGCTGGATCAATTTCAGGCCGGAGAATTCGCAGCCGCAACAGACGCCGCCGAGCGGTTAAAGCAGCGATTTCCTGACGACCGATCGGTGGAGCTGCTGATGGATGCGTGTGAGCAATACCTCCAGAATCCGCCGACGAGCCCCTGGGACGGTGCCAATCGGTTGACGCGAAAATATTGAGGGTTCAATCTTCTCCGGGAATGGCGGCGCTTGTCGTTTCGTGTGCAGATACCTGCCTGACCCACTGGGCAATATCCGAAACGGTAGGTACCCCGCGGATGGCCGCGACGATGTTCCCCTGACGGTCGGTCAGAATGGTGGCGGGTAAAGGCATTTCCGCCAAGTCGCCTCTGATTCGATTGAACAATCGCTGCTTGAATTCGCTTCGTTCACCGGCTGTAAATTCAGTTTTCAATTCATAGGCCGGCTGGTATTTGACCACGTACGCATTCAGTTTGGATTTCGTCTCGCCGGCGTCGATCGGACAGCCCATCACGGCCAGATCATCGCCGAACGTATTGGCCAGCAGCCTGATTTGAGGCAGGTGTTTGCGGCACGAGGGACACCATGTCGCCATGGAGACGAACATCTGCAATCTTGCCGGGCCATTGTACGTTTCCGCAAAGGACAGAATATCCGGTTCGCTTGCGGGTGGGACGGTGGCCATGGTCGACGTATCACGCGAAGGCAAAGAATACGGTTCCGCGTCGAAACCGGATCCGTCGGACGATTCTTCCACGTTTTCAAAGGCTGTCAGCAGCGTGCCACTGTCAACGTCGGTGATGGTGGTGGTGATACCCGATGGCCATTGCACCGTGATCGCTGGAACCACGGCGGTATCACCCACACCGAGATGCATTGTCGCGGTATTCTGGGCCGCGAATCCCTCCCCGCATCGGTACTCCCGAAACAGCGTTTTATCGCCCAGCTCGACGCGGACCTTTGCCCCCACGCCGTCGCGGCAGCTATAGCTGGCATGCGGCGCGTCGGTAGCGTTCCCGCCCACGAAACGCAGCATCACCGCCCGACCGGACCGGGAATCCGCCGCGATCGACCCCAGTCGGTTGCGGTATAGATTCAGCAGGGGATTGAAGCTGTTAACCACCGCGATATCAAGCCAGCCGTCGCGATCGTAATCCCAGTAGGTAAATGATCGACCATCCGCGGGACTGTCCAGGCCGGACAGTGGCGACACGTCCGCAAAAGTACCGTTAGCGTTGAGAAACAGGTGGTTGCGTTCCTTGCCACTGAAGGAAGTCAACCGTCGACCGCCTTTCTCGTCTCTCACGATCAGATCGTTCACGCCCAGCCGGATGTCGTGCCCCCATTCTTCACTGTTTCGAAACGTCTCCGGCTTGGCTTCATCCCAGCGCACGACCGTGCGCCAAAACACACTTCACAAATCGCCGTTGTCGGCAATTTCTTCCGGTGCCGTGCGATAGCCGCTGGTCACGTAGATGTCCAAATTTCCGTCGTTGTCGAAATCGGCAAACTGGCCACCCCAGGACCAGCCGGCGCTGGCCACCGGCTGGATGCCGTTGGGATAACCGGAGACCAGCTCAAACGTGTCGCCCACATTCCGATACAGACGGTTGCCATCCGCCGATCGCCGGAATCGCCGATCCAGATCGGGCAGCTGCCCCGTAATCCTCAACCCCGCTTTGCTGAACATGTTTGATACGTACAGATCCTGTCGGCCGTCATTGTCGTAATCACCCCAAGTGGCTCCCATGCCAAAACCGAGCATCGTTTCGCCACCCGCCGCTTCGGTAATGTCTACGAATGTACGGTTGTCATTCCGCAATAGCGCGTCAGGTGCGTAGTCGTTGGCAACGTACAGATCGGGGTCACCGTCATCGTCGAAATCGGACCAGGTGGCCTGAAATGAATTCAGCCACAGTTGGACCTGTTCATTTTCCGGGGCCAATTCGAATCGTCCTCCGCCGCGATTCACCAGCAGCCGATTAGGCGGACCCGCAGCGTTGAGAAACAGGTTGTGGTCCGAATCCGGATCATTGTGACGACTCACCAACGCGGCCGCGTCGTCTTCATCCAGGAAATCTTCGGCCAGCTGACGCACTTCCCCGGCCGTCCCCTGCGGTTTCCCGTAGGTGCACAGATAGATATCCAGCAACCCGTCTCCGTTATAGTCGGCAGACGAGACCGACGTGACCAGGTACGGCAGGGGTACATCGACGTGGGAACGAGAGACATCCGTGAATCGGCCGGCGTCGTTCAAAAACAACTGACTGCGTTCCAGGCTGCGACCCAGCATCAGGTCGGGATCGCCATCGTTATCGAAATCGGCGAAGATGCCGCCCGTGGACATACCTTTCAGGTCCAGACCATATTGCCTGGCGCATTCAATAAACGTGCCGTCGCCCTCATTGCGAAGCAGCAGATTGGTTCCCAACCGGACCATCACATACAAATCGTCCCAGCCGTCCATGTCGATATCGACGACCGACAGTGCCGGATGCTGGGCGTTGGCCGTGATTTCAAAATATTGCCGATAACGCTCATTCGGCTGTCTGGTTCGTCCTGTCTGGACTGCGGAAACCACTTCCTCATGGTGCAGCGACGTTCGCGACTGCAGCAAATCGAGTCTACGAGGCAACGCCGCATCCAAGGTCTCTTCGAACAACCGTTCCGAGTTCTCCTTCAGCGTCATGCCGTTGGTCTTCCAGCCCACGATCTGCCAATCCGCATCGTCGGTGTTCGACCGCCGCCAACGAACTTGCTGTCGCGCGGAAATACCCAGCCAGCTCTCCTGCCTGGTGAATGCCAAACCCTTGAATCCCATGGTGGTCACGAATACGTCGGAATCCGTTTCCGCGAATTTGCCATCGACCAGATAGAATTTCGCCTCCTGGAAGAATTGAATCCTGTCCAGCAAGCGTCGCCATATGTCAAGCTGGCCGCGCGAAATGGTCGCTGAAGTGGTGGCCGCCGGCCACTCGTACTTATGTATACCGACCACCGTCGAAAGCGAGGTGGCTTTCTGATTGCGACTGTTAGCGAGACCCGTGAATTGTACTTGTTCCGCAAACAGGTGTTGCGCCAACGGATCCGGAATGAGGAGATTTTTCGCGCTGGTAGATAGTTGTTTCAAACGGGGGGTCAACTGGAGAATCAGTTCTTCCGAATCCACGATCGAACGAACCAGTTCATTATGCCCAACCGAAAGATCGGTCCCGCCAAAATTGGATCGCCTGACCAAAACAAACGCAATCATGAGCACGGCGATGGCCATGCCAATGATTACTGCCACGCGTTTTGGATAACTGCCAGCCAAGTCGGATGCCTGCATATTCTGAAACAATCGAAACTAATTACTACACAATATAGCTTTTATGATACACAACCTTCGTCAGGTTCAACGATCGAAACGAAACAGATTACCGTTGTCTCGAAATGATGGGCATTCCGATACCAGGCAGCTGAGTTGTCTCCGGTGTTGAATCGGGCGGCGACGTTGAAAAAGGGCTGCTTGACTCCGGGTCGAGAAGGCACCAACCGTCGGTCAGAATTTCAGTGGCACGTCGCCAGATTGCCATCCGTCCGGATCTCTGAACCGTCGTGAATTCAAATGTCAGTCAATTTGGCTTTGAAGTACAATTGCGGTGAACTTTGTTGTTGTGAACCGCGGGTAAGCTTGTGCTAAACAACGCCGTAGAACAACTCCGTGGGACAGGCTGCCAGCCTGTTGAAGCCTGGATAAACCAAGCAGGAGACAACAGGCTGTCAGCTTGTACGACGTGCATCCGCGTGCATGCATTCGAAAGACAGGAGATCATAGGCTGGCAGCCTATGCCACGTTTGCGCACTCGAAGCGCTATCGCGACATGCAATGTATGAGTTAGTTTGCATCGAATGGCTGACGCCTCAGGAATTCAATGACCCTTACACTCGGCATTAAACGACCAACAGTAACCCGTCGGTCTAAGGGCAAAAAAAAACGGTTGCCAGATGGCAACCGTAAAACTGTATGACTTGCGTCGATCGGCGACTAGCGACGACGACGAACAGCCAGACCCAAGATCGAAAGACCAATCAAAGCAGCCGAAGTTGGCTCGGGAACGGTGCTAACGGTGACAGTCGCATTGCCCAAAGTCTCAACATTTGTACCTCCGCCCCAACCATCGGCGAATTGCACGGTGTATTCACCGGCTTCACCAAAAGTAGGCGAAATAGCCTGAAGCAGAGAAATGTCAAAGAACGTACCATAGCTACCACCCACCGGAGTGTCATTCTGAGCACCATCCACGCCTGTCGCAACACCGTCAATGTAATCAATGTCGCCATCGCCCAGGCCATCGCCCAAACCAATCACGTCACCGCTGGGATCGACGATGATGGCGTAATAGTCGGATGACCAAGAACCGTCGCCCGAATCGGGGTAATCAAAAGCCACGTCAAAGCCCAGAATCGGCAGGTCAACATCCATCGCGATCGTTGGACCAAACTCATCGGGACCCAAGGGAAGGTCGCCGAAGCCGAAAACGACATCGGCCTTGGCAGACGACATCGACATTGCGACGCAAATCGCCATTGCAATACTAAAAACTGTTTTCTTCATAGGTGCTCTCCTGGAAGCAGAAAAAACGGACTGGTCTGATCTGAATAGCTTGACGATTGAAGTTGACTCTTGAGCCAAGCGTTTCGAATCCGATCATGAGTATAAATCACTGCAAGATCGTTGCAAGCTACGCGATCGGAATTTCCTGAAAAAAAGGAATGAACGGAACAGCTACGGATGGGTGGCGGCCAAACCCTCGGTCGGATGGACATCAATTTTGGCAGAAGTAAGGCGTGATCCGCCGGCCCTGTTTGCAGAATGGTCCGTTATTCGCCCGAGATGGCGTTCGCCCGTCCGCAGTGCGTGCGGTTTCACGGTTTGCGACTCAGCCTATCGGCGTTAAAACTCTAGGTTTTGACAGGCCTTCACGTGTTTCGAGCAGCTTTACCAGTGACCCATATTTTCCATGCTGCTCCAGGGTTCGGCTGGCGGCAAAGCGTCCCCTTCTTGCAGCAATTCGATCGAAATGCCGTCGGGTGAGCGAATGAACGCCATCCGTCCGTCGCGAGGCGGTCGATTGATGGTGACGCCCTGGTCCATCAAGGACTGGCAGAGTGCGTAAATGTCGTCTACCAGGTAGGCCAAATGGCCAAATTTCCGGCTCTCTTCAAAAGCGGGCTCACTGTCCCAATTGTAGGTCAGCTCCAGCAGCGGAGACTGCGTGTCAGCAGCCTGCGACGCATCTTCTGGCGCAGCCAGGAAAATCAACGTGAACCGCCCACCTTCGTTTTCCGTACGCCTGGTTTCCACCAGGCCCAGCTTGTTGCAGTAAAAGTCCAGCGATTGCTCGAGATCTCGAACTCGTACCATCGTGTGCAAAAAACGCATTTTGATTCCGTTTGTCAATTGGTCAGCAAATCGTCCCAAATCGTGCCATGGTGTAGAAATTAGCGTCCGGTTCATCCGGCATCAACCACGTGGGATCGAAACGATGTTTACCAATGGACTCCGGACAAGACAAAACGCAATGCGAGCAATTTCAAATTTTTTTGCACGACAATACAAGTACAAGCTCGCAGCGCCAGCAAGTGCATCCTCCTACAGTTACAAGCCCGCAGCGCAAGCAAGTGCATCCTAAACTACAAGCTCGCAGCGCAAGCAAGTGCATCCTTCGCAAGTGCATCCTTCGCTTGGATCTGTCGATCGGCCGTTGTTGTTGCCTCGGGCGGGAATCATGAATATTCGAGGCAGCTGGATGACATTTGCCTACTCATCGAATGCCGGCAGGCAAGGGAATCCGGTCAGGGTCCGGACAGGATCTCCACAAACGGCGTCACATCCAACAGATTCACCGCCTGATCCTGGTTAATATCGGCTTCGGCCTGGAATTGACCCGCTGTCAGCAGATCCACAAACGGCGCCACATCCAGCAGGTTAACGACGCCGTCGGTGTTTACGTCGCCCAAGAGGATGCCTGGATCTTGCACATTCACAGCCTGCCCATCCAGCACTCGCAGGTTGGAAAAGACGAACTGGCCAACGCCACCACCCGACCAGGGAGTCAGTGGCCCACTGCGCATGAAAAACGACACGAGCAGATCGTCGCCATTCCACTGTTTCTGAATGCCATCGAATGATGCGGTTGCGGTTGGGCTACTATCTCCCGGCTTCGCCGAGGCCCCGATTGTGATGTTACCGCTATCCGCGTTCAACGAAACAAACAGGCTGCCTTCCGAACTGGCGCCCAGATTCAGGACGATTGGCGATTGATCGACGTCGCCGATGCGAGCCGCCCCACCAAAACTGAGAAAGGGATTTCCGTTGAATGTTGACATGGCCACACCCGCCGAATTCATGCCATCCCGACATTCGCCCACACCGAAGCCCAACGACAGAAACCCGGACGGCGATCCAAGAAACGAAGTGTCGAAGTCGATGGCGACGGTGAAGTCCTGGTCGGGCACAAATGCGTAGCCCAGCAACGATGAAGCGGGCGTGTCACCGTCGACACTCTGAAATCCGATGTCCGTACCGCTGGGTACCGGTCCATCCGCCGCCGCCAGTTCCGCCTGGTCGGCAAACTGCGCCGCGCTAAAGTTTTTGTTAGCCGGATCTTCCACCAGAGACCATTGGCTCAAATCCTCAATCTGTGCGATCCCGCGTGGCAGATGCAGGCTTAAGCCCACCAACAGAACCAGAATCATGTTTCGAAGGAGCATCGGCATGGGGGGATTCCTGAAAGACTTAAGTGGTGCGGCGATGGCTGGCGAGCGCATCGTATTTCCTGATTATAGCTGCTGCTGACCCGCCCGTTGCCCAAAGCCGACTGGATCCCGTTGATGGCTTGTCGAAGCGAAATCATCGTAGCCGCATTGGCAACAATGCGGTCTTGCTACACGAACCACCGTATCCGCATTGGCAACAATGCGGGCCACCGTACAGCATTTTGTGAATTCATATTGATGGTACCAGGCCGATGCAACCGCAACGGCCTGCCGACAGATCCACTCGAAGGATGCACTTGCTTGCGCTGCGAGCTTGTATTGTCGTGAACTACAACCGTGAAATTGGCAACAATGCGGGCCATCGCTACAGCATTTTGTGAATTCATGTTGATGGTACCAGCCCGATGCAACAGCAACGGCCTGCCGACAGATCCACTCGAAGGATGCACTTGCTTGCGCTGCGAGCTTGTATTGTCGTGAATTACAACCGTGAAATTGGCAACAATGCGGGTCACCGTACAGCATTTTCAGAATTCATATTGATGGTACCAGGCCGATGCAACCGCAACGGCCTGCCGACAGATCCACTCGCAGGATGCACTTGCGAAGGATGCACTTGCTTGCGCTGCGAGCTTGTATCTTCGCGAATTACAACCCTGAAATTGGCAACAATGCGGGCCACCGTACAGCATTTTGTGAATTCATGTTGATGGTACCAGGCCGAGGCAACAGCAACGGCCTGCCGACAGATCCACTCGAAGGATGCACTTGCTTGCGCTGCGAGCTTGTATTGTCGTGCAAAACAATTTTGACAATGCACTATTTGGTAACCTCGGGCACAATGCCGGCGACGCGGCAATTCGATTAACGTGGCACCACCGTTATCTGGCCAGTTGGCTGGGCCCGGTCAATCGGTTCCCTGCCCCACGTTTGTGGGGCCGCCGGGCCGGGACTACAATCCGACTACCGAACTAATCGAATCGTTGTGCGGTTACTCTTGATTCCAAACAAGGAGCAGTGGTTGATGAGCGGGGCATTCAATCGACGGGAGATGTTGGCGGCGACCTCGGGTACGGCGATCACCGCCACGCTGGTGGCCGCACTTGGCGAAGGGCTGAATGCGGCGGATGCCGCAGTGGCGGATTCGAATCTGCCAGCTGACCGGGCTGGGGCCGTAAAACATTCGGTGTGCAAGTGGTGCTACGGCAACATCCCGCTGGAGGACCTCTGCCAGGCGGGCAAAGAGTTCGGTTTGAGTTCGGTGGAGATCATCGGCCCGGAGTCCCGGACGACTTTGGACAAGTATGACATGACCTGCGCCATGACCGTTAACCCGACCGTCAGGGCGGCGGACGGTCAGCAGGTCGGAGGTATCGGTCGCGGCTGGAACGAGCCTCAGTACCATGACGTGCTGGTGGAGGCATTCGAAACGAGAATTCGTGACGCAGCGGATGTAGGATTCACCAAAGTGATCTGCTTCTCCGGCAACCGCCGTGGGATGGATGACGAAGTCGGGATGGAGAATTGTGTTCAGGGAATCCAGCGGCTGATGCCGCTGTGTGAAAAATTGGGAATCACACTGTGCATGGAATTGCTAAACAGCAAACGCGACCATAAAGACTACATGTGCGATCGCACGACCTGGGGCGTCGAGCTCTGCCAACGTGTGGGCAGCGACCATTTCAAGTTGCTGTACGACATCTACCACATGCAGATCATGGAAGGTGACGTGATGGCCACGATTCGCGAGTATCATCCGTATATCGGCCACTACCATACGGGAGGGGTCCCGGGTCGCGGCGAAATCGATGAGACTCAGGAACTGCATTACCCGGCCATTGTCCGCGCGATACTGGACACGGGCTACGACGGCTTTATTGGCCAGGAATTCATACCCCGACGTCCAGACAAAATCGCGTCGCTGAAACAGGGTGTCACCATTTGCGATGTTGGTTGACGTTCTCCCTTGTTCGATCGATCGGCGGATGCTCAACGAATCAGGAATTGGTTTACGCCATCCAGCTGTTTAACAGGCAATTCGTCTTCGTGGCTACGGCGTATGTAGCTCGCCAGATGGCTATGGTCTCGAATCTGCGACAGAAACTGGTGCACCTGGTCGGACTCGCCTTTCACCTGTATTTCAACTCGACCGTCAGGCAGATTGCGGACCCAGCCAAAAACAGTGAATTTTTCGGCAATCCGGGTGGTGGAGAATCGGAAACCAACCCCCTGAACCTGGCCTTCGTAAAAGACTCGTTTGGCGATCATGGCGGCTCTTGGACAAGGTTGGTGGGTGGTTTTGAGTATGGGCACGTTGCCCAGGCCAAGGTCGACGCTTGTGCTTTCCGGCTTCGAGGCATCGCCTTTAATTCGTCAGATCGCGGAGCGAATTCACCGGAACATCATCCAAATATAGTGAATCAGGTTGGCCTTGTGGATGTTCGGGCTGGACCGATCTGGGCGTTGGACTCGAACAATCGGCAATGCGGGGGGAATGCCGGATCAGCTGGTCTGCCCGGAAATCGCAGCCCGCCTGATCGTTAATTCCTGTGATTTCCGGCCGTTAATCGGCGGATCCGGTTCGCTTTCGCTGGCGACGATTGATGCACAGGAATTATCATGGAAAGGGTAGTAGGCTTTAATAACGCATCCTTCGATTGTCCAATTGTACGGGAACGGGATCATGAATCGACGGTCCAGACGACGTCTTGCCGAATCGTTCTGCCTGGTGATGGGAGCTGCCAGCATGGGGCTGTGTGCCGGCTGCGGAGAATCCAGCCCGGAGACCAGCCAGTCGATTTCCGACACGATCCAGCTCGATAATGGAATCCAATTTCAGCAAACCACGCCAACCCAATCCATCAATACGCAGTCGCTGACGTATCTTGAGGACGCCTTGCCGTACGTTCAGAAGAACGAATGGGATGAAGCCATCAAGATCTACACCGGGGCGTTGCAGCACGAATGGCCGGAAACCGGCTTGGAAGCAGAATCGCGACAATACAGGGCGGAGGCCTACCTGGCTCGTGGCAAGGCGTTTCTGGCCAAGAGTTTTCCTCGCATTGCACTCCAGGATTTTACCGACGCGCTTCAGTTCGGTGATGTGGACGTCAAGTCCAGAGCCTATGTTCAACGGGCCCGCGCCCACGGACAACTGAACCGTTGGGCACCGGCGGTTTCCGACAGTACACGGGCCATCCGCCTGCAGCCCGGCAACGGTGAGGCGTTCCTGGTTCAGGGACAGGCGCTGGCTCAACTTGGCCAACTGGCAGAAGCCCGCATCGCACTTCAGGAAGCGGAACGGTTGGGGATTCGTACGACCTGGAAAGTACCCTTGGCGTCGACGACGGCCACGGTTCTGGAGCAAGCGCGAGCCGCGTTGGATTCGAATAATCCGATTGTCGCTCGCGAGATTCTGCAGACGGCGGTATTGGAAGGTAACGATTCGTGGGAGACCAATGGGCTGTTGGCTCTGACGCATTTCCAATTGTACGATTTCCAGGCGGCTATCACGGCCTGCACGCGAGCGATGAGCGTCAATCCCAGGTATGCCGATGCATACCGTATTCGTGGTCTGTCATGGTATCAGCGTGACAATTTCGATCGGGCGATTGCTGATCTGCAGACGGCGATCTCGCTGGATGCATCCCTGGCCAAACAGCTGGGGGCCTATGTTGCGGAAGCACGTCGACGGGGTGGCGTCGATCCCGGTCTGCGAATCCAGGTCATTTCCCGGATCAAACAGCTGGTGGCAAACGGGAGCCGCCGGGACGCCTCCGTCAGCGAACCCGAGCGCTGGCTGTTGCAGTTGATGGAGATGCCCAGGACGACACAGCAGATCGAACATTTCAAAGCGATTCTGCAGGAGAAATCGGTCGACCAGTTGGACTCCTTGAACTGGTTGACGGACTTTCTGATGCTCGATCGACAGTTACCTTCCGTTCGGGCTTTGATCACCTGGCTGGACCGCGAAGATCCGGCGGTTTCCCCAGTAGAGGAGCAGTTGAGAGAAACGCTGGCCAATCGCAATGCCGCCGCCAGCCAGGGAATCAACCTGTTTCCCGACCTGGCGGCCTACGCGATCGACTACCGGTTTTATCAGCTCTTGCAGGAGTGCATCGATCTGGGGATCTGCCGATTGTCTGTCGATCACATGCATCAGGCCGTGGAGAGCGACGATCCACGGGGCCTGAAGTTGATTCTGCCGCACACCATTCTGGTCGATCGTGAAATCACGGGCCTATTGCGACATTGCATCGAAAACAACCGCCAGCCTCAGGCGCAATTGATCATCCACCAGCACCCGGACAGGCTGACGTGGCAGATCATTGAATTCCTGGGCATGAGCGAAGGAGTCGACCAGCGTCAAACGGCAATCGAGTTGACGCGATTCGCCGGCGCAGGGGAAACAGAAGAACAATGAATGGTCAGTGCCGCCTGTTTGCCCTGCGTCAGCGTATAACGTTTAACGATCGGCCGGCAGCGGGCCATCCTTGCCAGATTCGGGGCCGTTTACAGTTCGTCCTTGTTGAGCAGATTTCCGTCTTCGCGGGCACCGACCCGCATCAAGGCGAATTCGTTTACGGTATCGGAGATGGGGCTGATTGAACCATCGGCAAAGACGAAATTGACGATGCCGGGATGAGCTGAGCCGAATTGAATCTCCTGTCCAAAAGCGGGCGTGCTGAACAGTTCCAGTCCCTGACCGAACAGGTCCGGTCGCATGATCGCCGCGCCGCCGGTCACGATGGAATGCCGCATATTCTGGAAGCCCTGGCCGGGTAAAACGTCAATGAAGCCCAGCGATTCGCCCATCAAGACCACGTTGGATGAACCGTCAAAAATCTCTTCCACCTTGATTGCCTCGGCGTTTCGGAAAACACCACGAAATCCCGTGTGAATTGAATTTGGTCCGCAATCATGATTCCCGCCAATCGAACCATCGCAGACCACGTAGTTGGTCGTACCCAGATCCTCGGTGGATTCAATCAGTTGAGGAAATGGAATCGTAGAGCAACCATAAGCGTGATAATCGTAAACCGCCTTGTTGGGTTCCGCATTGCCGTCCGATGGGCAACGTAGAGACGAAATCCTGGTCGACAGCCCAAAGAACAGGCCGTCGCCGTAATCGTTGCCATTCCACCATTGGCTGGGCGCGGTGTACTCGGGTCGAATGTCCCGTCGTGACGTGTCATAGGCGATCGGATCGAGCAGGTTCTTGAGATTATCCTGCTCGATGTACGGTAACAACCAGGCCGTTGTGGAGGTGCTCTGGTTTGCCCAGCGGGGAACCAGCGGCTCTCCCTGTGACCCGCCTCCAGATCGCAAGCCACCGGGAGAACCCCAGGGGCCGAAGGGTAATTCGCCGTTAGCGGATTCATAGTTGTGGCATGCCAGACCGAGTTGGCGAATGTTGTTGGCACATTCCGTACGTCGAGCCGCTTCGCGGACTGCCTGAACGGCGGGAAGTAGCATGCCGATCAGAATTCCAATAATGGCGATGACAACCAGCAACTCGACCAGCGTAAACGCCCTTCGTACGTTTTGCCTCATGATTCCAACTCCGAATAGAAAGGATGACGGTTAACTATGAAAAGCCTGTTGATTTAGTTCGGAAATCATTTGCGTTCAGGAATCATTCACATTTATTGTTCCGCGAAGCTTCGAGTTGGCCCAGCCCCGTTATCGGCTGGTACGTTCAAGGCGCTAATCTTCTTCCGTTTGGGTCTCTTGGCATCGGTGCCGGCATTGGCGACACCGGATTCAGGTTTTTCCGCAGCGGGAGTCACATTGGACGAACTGGTGTTGGATGAACTGCCGGATTCCGACGCGGGTTCACATCCGCAAAGAGCGACGATCACCATGGCCACCACAGAGAACATGGCGGCGGAAGCAAACCGGAGAGAATTAAAGCCAATTTTCATGAGGAGTCCGCTGGATAAGTTTCCCATCAATTCTAAGGCGGATTTCTCAAACTCGATGGCCAAAATCGCGGTCGCGTTCAAAAAACTTCGTAATTGACCGATTAATGCCATTCGCGTCGAGCTGGCGGCTTTCGCGTGGAGGATGCTGCCAGCTTCCAGATGGGATCCGATGGGGCATGCGACGCGGGCAGCGTCGACCACGATTGGCTGGAAATGAATCGCCAAGGTCGACCGATCAGCTATCCAGCAAAAATTGGACCGCGATGCTCCCGAGAATCTTCGGATTCCGCTCCAAGCCTTCATTTTCGACTCTGGACAAGGCCAGTCGGATGACTGCAACTCGGCCACTGTCATCGACGACCGTCTCGTCAATCGTATCCGTTTCGTCCGGCCGGTCACGGTCGCGGTTCAAGCTCCGTCTCGACCGGCACCGCAACATCAAAGTAACCAATCATCATTTCTTCCCAGGTCTGGTCTCCCCAACGTACGGTGACGGTGGGATCGGGGTTGGCCAGGTTGTTGGCGGAGTTGTCGAAATGCGCGATGCATCGAAGTCGAGTGCCTTCCTCGATCAAAAGCGATTGAGCCAATTCATAGGAATTCTGCCAGTTGAAATCGTAGGCCGGCACGTTCAGCAATTCTTCGTAGCGACCGCCCGGCTTCTTCAGTTCGTAGGAAAAGGACTTTCCGCGATAGTGCATGTGGGGAAACATCGAAAGCAGTTCCACGTCACGATCAAACCGCACAAACGCCTTGGCTCGATAGTCCGGATCGCCCGGTGGTATTTCAATCTTGGTATTAATGGCTTTTTGGGTGATCACGCGTTTCCGGACGTCAGCCGCGTTGGCGAAGATCAGGCCAATCTCGCTCAAATCGGTGGTGGCCTGTCCATTGGGTGTGTAGTGCAGCTGGAAAACCAGTTGGGAGCCGGCCGGGATCAACCGCGCGTAGCCGTCCGGAAAGACGGCGGGTGGTGCACCGGGGGCGGTGGCGGCAATCCACTCCGATTCCAGGTCGCCCAGGACGCCTCGGGAATCTCCGAATTGGCCCCTTTCAAGAATACCAACGATGATGTGATGTACGACGCTGCGATTTCCGGGACGACACTCGGCTGCCTTGACCCACATGTCGGTCTGGAAGCCGGGGTCCACCTGAAAATACTGGTAATCGATGGCCCCTGTCGCTTTCACGCGAAATGGCTTCTGGCGCATGGGAATCACCATATCCGGCTTGCCGATCTGCCAGCCTTGCTCGAATTCACGTGGCGCGGGTAATTGTTGGGGGTCGCCTTCCGGTGCGCCCGCCTTGACCCATTGGTAGATCAGGTCCTTTTCGACGTCGGTCAGGCGAACGTCGTTTTTGAAGTGTCCCGCTGCGGCCTCGGCATGCCACGGCGGCATCCGCTGCTCTCGAATAACCTCTTCGATCATCCCGGCCCAACCCGCTACTTCGCTGTAGCGTGTCAGGGCAAACGGTGCGATATCTCCAGACCGATGGCAGTGCACACATTTCCGCTGCAACAACCGGGAGACCTGGTTGCTGTAGGTTACGGAACTGGACTCATCGACTTCCCGGCGTCGGCCGATAATACAGCCCACCGCTTCCGTGCTGGCTGTTTCAATTTCCTTTCCGTCCAACAGACTATTGATCGCATCACGCAGGTAATGATGTTTGGCTTTGGTCTGTTGAATGCCATATGTATTCTGGTCGTCGATCGCACCACGGTAAACGATCTGCCGATTCTGGTCCAACACAAACACCTCCGGTGTGCGGGTCGCACCGAACGCATCCGCCACGCGGCTGCCCGGATCTTTCAGAATCGGAAAGGCCAGGTCAAACGAACGCACGAAGTGCTGGATCTCGGCAATCGAATCCTGCTGGTTGGAATTGATGCCCACGAACGTGACCGATTGTGAGGCCAGGTCGCGGCTCATCTGATTCAATCGTTCAGCGTACAGCTTGACCAACGGACATTCCGTCCCCAGAAAGGCAACCACCACCAGTTTGGATTCGGACCGATCGGCCAATGACCAGGACTGCTGATGGGAATCGACCAGTTCAAACGCTTCAATGATCGTGCCAATCGGCCGATGGCTCTGTGCTGTCGTGTCGTTGAGCGTGGTCAGGGTGGACAACAGGCTGACCAGTACCATCAGAGTCCAGTAGCGGTTCAAGACGGTGTTCCTTTGAAGTGAGTCTCTTGAGCAGCGAGTATCTGGACATGATAACAATTACTGAGTGAGGGATTCCAGTCGAATGGTCAAGGCTTGCGAATTTCAAACAGATCAGCGTGTACGGGATTGTTGATAAGGTGATTGGCGATTCGTTCGCTGACGGCGCCGATTGTCATGTATGGATTGACTCCCAGGGCGGTGGGAATGACGGACCCGTCAGCGACATACAAACCATGGTGAACGGCGGGCTGGCCATGAATATCCGTTCTTCCACAACCATCGTAAACCTGCCCCAGTTGATTCGTGGTACCGAACGCCGGATCATCCGACATCCCACAACCGCCCAGCGGATGGACGGTCACCAGGTTGTAACCAAACGCCTTCAGGCGTTTGTACTTGCCTCCGTGGGCCGCGGCCAGTCGTTCAAATTCTTCGAAGACCATCATCCGATAGTCGCTGTCCTTCAAGCCTGGCCATTTCACCTGATACCGTCCATCCTTCATGATGATGCGGCCGTTGGCGCCATCGTGCCCCATGCCGAGCATGATCATCGACTTGTTCAGGTCCGGGTCACCCAGCAGAAACGTAAACAGATTGGAAACACCCCTGGGGACGGCGCCGTCCTGTATCAGCAGACGCCTGAACAGCGCTTCGTTGGAGTAATAATTCAGTGACGATTGGACGGTGATGCCGACGCCAGGTCGACAGGATCCGTCATCGTAGGCTCCGAAACCGCCAATGTTGGTGGGCCCTGGCACGCCGGTAACGAAGCCAATGGTGTCTCCATTACCGGACCAGTTGTACCCCAACGCCGGCGAAAATTCGAAACCTTCGCACCGGGAGTTCAACAGGATCATGGTGCTGGAGGGACTGCCCGCGCCAACGACGACCATGCTGCTGGTGATCGAAACCGGATTCCGTGTCACTTCGCCATGCTTGCTCTCGTCAAAGTAGATCAGGTTCAATTGATAGTAACCATCGCGTTTCTCGATGGATTGCACCTCGCATTGCGTATAAAACTCCGTCCCGTTGTGTTTCGCGACCGGCAGATAGTTCAGCATCAAGCTGTTCTTGGCGCCGACGTTACAGCCGGTGATGCAGTCTCCGCACAGCGTGCAAGGACGCTGGATCATGCCCTGAGGGTTCCGCATCTGGTCATCCAGGTGGCGATGGTCATACATGATCAATACGTTGGAACGGTCATAGAAACCACGTTCCTGACTGATGCGTTCGGCGGCCAGGCGGCGGGATCGCATCTTCGGTACCAGGTCGTAGGGCGTCAGCGTCAGACTCATCTGGCGGGCAACCATGTTGTAGTATGGAGCCAGCACCGACACGTCCCGCAACGCCTGCGGCCATTCCTGTTGTTCAAACACTTCGTGATTGGGCCGCAAGGCAATGCTGGCGTTGATCAACGAACCGCCGCCCAACCCGTTACCGGTCAGGATATTCACTTCGTCATTGAACATCACGTTGTACAGGCCCAACGGCTTGTTCACCTGGCCTTTCTTCTTGCCGGCGACGACCGTACGCGATTCATCAAAGATCCCCTTGAACGTATCTGGAAAACTTCCCGGGACCCATTCCTTGCCGCGTTCGATCAGGCAGATACGCTGCCCATCCCGCAGATGCCTGGATAGACGCGCCGCACAGATCGAAGCGCCGTAGCCGGAGCCGACGATCACCACACCAAACTGGGGATGGCACGTTTGCCGGGAGGTGACAAACAACTGCCGGATGGGGTTGGAGAGCCGACCGCCGTAACAGGCCAGGCTCCTGGCATAATCGCGGCGGGCGCGTTGTTTGATCGGCGTGTCCGTCGATTTCAAGCGATCGGTCAGGTTGCGTTTGCCGCCCTTGGTGGGAATGCGTTCCCGGGCTGCCGTGCTGTCCGGTTGGACCGCTCCAGCGGCCACACCGCCGGCAGCGACACCGGCAGCCGATTTCAAGAGGTTGCGTCGACTGATAGCGTCGCTCGATAGCCCTTGCTGCGAGCCACGGGTCTTCTTGCGGCGATGCTTCATCAGGTCGATCGTTCGGTTAACCGTAAGAATGCGAAAGGCACGTCAACAGATCGTGGCCATCTTTTCTTATCGTTCAGGTCGGTCCAGTTTTTCGAGCCATACCCGCGCGACATTTTTTTTGATTGTCGTTATCGGGAAAGAAATGCCTGTCAGGCGAGCTGGCAAAGACAGCCAGAACAGGCAATGCAGGCAGGTTCGAGCCAATCCAGCTAAGTCCGTTGCCGTTGGATCGATTAAGCCAATTTCCGCCGGAAAGACCGCTAAATCGCGATTCGTGTTTGAGGAGTGGAATGTTGTCTTGAATCGCCGAAGTCGTCGCCGCAACATCAAATGCAACACGAACTATCGGCTCTCGAAGCTGGCGTTTTCGTAATCTCGACGCGATCCGACGTGTACCTTCAAAGACTGGGGTTGACCATTTCGAATGATGTCGACGTCGGCCACCGAATAGGGTTCCGTCATCGAAACATAGCGAAACAGCTGGTTATAGTCTCGGATTGGATAACCGTTCCACGCACGGACGACATCATGCCGCTGCAGTCCGCTCCGTTTAGCTGGCGAATCGGGTTCCACGACGGCCAACAAGGCACCGTTGGTATCCGGCAGACCGAAGCGGAAGGCATCGGTTTGGAAAACTGGCACGGGTCGGGCTCCAATAATCCCTCGCGTAACGTAACCTTTCTTGATGGTCTGTTCATACACGAACCTGGCGTGGACGCTGGGTACGGCGAAACTGATGCCCAGAAATTCGTTTCCGAAGATGGACGTATTGATCCCGACGACGCGGCCCTGGGAGTCCACCAGAGGTCCACCGCTATTGCCGGGATTCACGGCCGCATCGGTTTGCAGGAGTTCCAATTGAGGCGAATTCTTGTCGTACCGATTCTTGGCGCTCACGATGCCGGAAGTGACCGTCTGTTCCAGTCCAAAAGGACTGCCAATCGCCCAGACAATCGAACCGACTTCCAGTTCATCGCTGTTGCCCCACTGTGCCGGGATCAATTTGTCGGCATCAATTTTCAGGACCGCCAGGTCGTTGAACTGATCCGTTTCTCCGACGATCGTGGCCTTGAAGACGCGACGATCGAACAGGGTCACTTCGATCGAGGAGGCCCCACGAACCACGTGCGCGTTGGTCAGCAGATATCCCTTTTCGGACATGACAACACCGGAACCCTGACCCGGTTCCAGCAACTTGCTTTGGCCCTTTTTGAAGTCTCTTGATTTCTTTAACGTGCGAATGCTGACGACACTGGGTCGAATCTTCTGAGCCACCAGTTGATACGCAAGGGAAACGCGGTTAAGGGGGTCATCGGCAAGCTGGTCGACGGCGTTGTCGTATTCCGCCCGAACTTTTCCCCGCGTCAGCGAGTACTGGTAGTCTTCAACCAGCACCGGGCCGACTTTCCAGATGATCAGAAAGAACAGGATGGCGGACGATAACCAGAATAGTCGGGTGAACAATTCGCGTCCGCCCGGTTCCAGGCTACGGTCGAGGCGGGGAGCCGCGACCATGACCTCAGGTCTGGTCATCGGGGCTGCAGCCAGCGGCAGAGCGTCGGGTCGGGGGACACTGTTCGATCCGCCAGTACCCACACCATGTTCAGGATCAAGATTCATCGCGGTCCCGAAGGCAAGAACGGTTACGGTGCCTGATTATACCCGGATCACCCGGATTTGTTTACAAAATTTCCTGAATCTCGCGTTCGAAGGCCAGACAACGAACGGTAGACGGGGCCGCGTCGACCTGCACTGTTTGCCTAATGGTCGGGGTCGTATCCCACCGGGGAAACCTGTTCAAGCTGGAATTCCTTCCGGCTAAGCGACACATAATGGGTTCCGATGTCGATCTGATCGCCTTCAGAGACGCGATTCCCGTCGGAGTCCATGCGGGCATTCATGGTGGCCTTCCTGCCGGAATGACAGATGGTCTTGATTTCAACAATCTCGTCGGCCCATGCCAGCAGGTACTTGCTGCCTTCAAAGGGCTCACCGCGAAAGTCTGTACGAATCCCGTAGCAGAGAACCGGAATCATTAATCGATCCGCGATCAACGTCAATTGAAGTACCTGTTTGGGTGTCAGGAATTGTGCTTCGTCCACCAGGATGCAACTGACGCCCTGATCCGTCGCCTGCCTTTTCTGTTGATGACATTGGTGGACATGTTGATAGAGATCGTGTTCCGTATTAAAGGCGATTGCCTGCCGCGAAAGGCCGATACGAGAACTGATGATTCCCACGGTGGATCGATCGTCGATGTCGGGAGTGAATAGAAGAACCTGCATGCCGCGTTCTTCGTAATTGTAAGCGGACTGCAGCAGCATCGTGCTCTTGCCGGCATTCATTGCCGAGTAGTAAAAATACAGTTTTGCCATCCGATTGACTCTATCCTTCTTCAAATGGACGGTTCACTGGCTAGCCAGATCGCCAATTGTTCATTGATTCCCAGAAAACTGAAAAACACTCCCAACAACGCCAACACGATTCCCGCCATGGCCAATGAGCTGCGTCTCGAATTCAGCCCCCATAGACCCAGTCCGAGTGCCACGAAGGCATTGATCGCGCTAAAGGGGGTCAACATCGCCCCAATAATCGACCAGATTCCCAACACCAACGAACCCACGGCGCCGCCCACGGCCGACATGTTTTGAAATTCGCTGGCAACATCCACGGTTGGCGAATCCCGTCGCAAGCGTCCTGGCTCGCCGTCGCGCGGCAGAACCGCGTTCGCTTCCCTCCCAGGCCGGGTGGAAACCGAGGATTGGGATTCCGTAACCAGTTCTGCGACCACGGGCTCGTTATCCTCTGGTGCACAACCCAACGAATCTGCCGGGGTTTGCTGCAACGGCAACGAGGGGCGATCGTCGGGATGGCGATGGCGTTCTGCCGAATTCCCTGCTTTTTGATCCGGTTGAGGGCCAATTTCGCGGGAAGATGAAGATGAATCGTTCATGGATCGTTGACACTCTGGTTTTCAACTTGATTCTACTGCCTGATAATCATGGCACATAGGGTTGAACGGGCGTGCCCGGAAGGATCGGAAGGTTGAACACGCGAGCGGAGCTGATGTTGGAAGTTGCACCATGTGAGAGGCTGACTTTTGATGATGCGCATGGCGATCGATTCGTCACGCATTTCGAAAGTGCGATCGAACCCGGTGTGATTTATTCACCGGATCGGATTCAAACCATGCACGCTGGACGGCCTTTGTTGTCTCGTTACGATCTGGCGGCGGTCTCGCAGCGGATGACCAAAGCGGTACTGGCCAACCGTCCTCGCGACATGTGGCGATATCGCGAACTGCTGCCCGTCGGAACGCGGATTACGCCGGTCTCGCTGGGGGAATCAACTACCCCGCTGATTCCCTGTCCCAAACTGGCTGCCCGGTATGGCCTGGAGCATATCTGGATCAAGGACGAATCTCGCTTGCCCACGGGAAGTTTCAAGAGCCGTGGGCTTTCGTTGGCGGTCACCATGGCGAAACACTTTGGTGTCCGGCGGGTGGCGATGTCATCCAACGGTAACGCCGGTGGTGCCATGGCCATGTACGCGGCGCGGGCGGGATTACAGAGCGTGGTGTTCATGCCTCAGGACGCGATGCCCGCGCATTTGAGTGAGTGTCTGGACAGTGGGGCCCATCTGTTTGTCACCAACGGATTGATCGACGAAAACGGTGCGGCCATTCGTCAAGGTCACGATCGAGGTCTGTGGTTCGACGTTTCCACGATGAAGGAGCCCTATCGTCTGGAAGGCAAGAAAACGATGGGACTGGAACTGGCCGAACAGTTTCGATGGCAGCTTCCCGATGTGATCCTGTACCCGACGGGCGGAGGGACAGCGTTGATCGCGATGTGGAAAGCGTTCTGCGAATTGAAAGCAATGGGTTTCCTGGCGAGCGAGACGATGCCCAGGATGATTGCCTGTCAAAGCACGGGCTGTATGCCAGTTTGCAGCGCCTTTGAAAACGGACGCCGGTTTGCCGCACGTCATGAGAATGCGGCGACGGTTGCCACCGGATTGAGGGTGCCATCCGCGCTGGGCGATTTCATGATCCTGGATGCCATTCGTGCCAGCGGTGGGCAGGCATTGGCAGGCCGTGAATCGGATATCCGCCACTACCAGAAGGAAGTCACTTCGCTGGAGGGGCTGATGATTTGTCCGGAATCGGCCACCTGCATCAATGTGCTTGCGCAGTTGGTCGACGCCGAACTGGTTTCGCGCTACGAACGTATCGTCATCTTCAATACGGCAGCCGGTCAGAAGTATATCGAACCGGCCACGATCAAGCCGGACCGGCTGGACGTCAAACAGTCGATCGATTGGGACGCCTTCCAGCGGAGGCTGGGCCGCATCCATCGGTAGTCGGTCAGGTTCGACCATGGTTTACCGCGGCTCGCAATGGCGGCCATGGCCGTCCTTCGGCGAAACATGCCAACCGTCAGTGGGCGTCCTTGGAGGGGGGATCAAGCTGCTTCGCCGGGCGTAACGCCTGGGCCTGCCCTCGGGCCAGCGAACTTCGAATCAGGTGCGACAGCCAGACCTCCGATGGGGCCAGCCAGCGTTTTGCTCGATACCAGAAAAGTTCCCGGGTTGCCTCCTTGTCCAATTCGACCGGGTCATTACTCCAGGATTGCTGCTTGGCGACCAGCGCCTGTCCCTGGCCCTCAAAATATCGGGCGATGAAGCGGGTGCTGGCTCGTGCCGCGTCGATCCAGTGTTCCACGCCGGCCAAGGGAAGCCAACGACCCTGGCGGCCGTCCGCCAGCAACCGTCGGAAAAGATCCAGTTCGTCCTCTCCCAGAACCAGGTCGCCCGACCGGCCGAGTCTCGCTGCGAAACGGTATTGCTTTTGGATCGGCAACCGGATCGCAAAGTTGGCCCCATAAGGCAATTGCCGATCGGTAAAATCGAATTCCTTATCACCCAGATCCCGACAGGCAAAACAACCTTTCACCAAAGCCCAGTTCTGTTCGATCCACGCCGGTCGGCCACGTTCGAAACGAGGAATGATGGGACCACCCCAGAATGCGACCTGAGGCTGTTCTGCCGCGGCTCGAACGTACTCGGAAAGCCATTGATCGGCCACCAGCACATCGTCGTCAAGCCACAACATCAGGTCACCTTCTGCAGCCGAAACGGCGCGATTGCGGGCATGAACGTGTCCCTGTAACGGTTCCTGCAAGCGACGGATATTCAGCCGGTCTGTAAAGGATTCCACGATCTGCGAGGTCTCGTCCGTGCAGTTGTTGTCGATCACAAGGCAACGCGACACGGCGTGTTCCGGCATGTCGATCTCGCACAGTCTTTGCAACGTCCGCGCCAGCATGGCAGCGCGATTGCAGGTGCAAATGGCAATCTCGACCCTCATGATGGGTTGCCGGCAGCGGTCCCGGGCAGGGAGTAGTCGGGAGCCAAATGCAGAATGCGATCGGCAAATTCCCGAATCGGGTCTTCCGGGTAGCGCTCGCGAATCTGGCGGCCGGCAAGCTGCCCCATTGCCTGCCACTCGTTCCGACGTTGCCACGCCCGCTCCAGCGCATCATCGAGCAACCGGACGAATGGTCCGTCGGCTACAAATCCCGATTGGCCGTCGTCAATCAACTCCCGATTGCGACCGATATCGGTGACGATGCCGATTCGGTTGCACAGCATCGCTTCAATAACGACCAGCGGTGCCCCCTCGTAGCGGGACGGCAATAACAGGGCGTGGTTGTGCTCCCAGATTTCGGCAACGTCGTCCACAAATCCACCAATTTTCAGTCTGTCCTGCAAGCCGTGCAGCGCGATCAGGTCTTTCAATTGTTGCAACTGTCCCTGATCGTGGCCGTAGAAGGTAATCTCCAGCGGTCGACTTCGCCATTTCTGCTGTTTCATCACGTCGACGATCAGATCCTGGCCTTTCGACTGAAAGTGAATGCGACCAACACAAGCCAATCGGAAAGTGTCGTTCGTTTGCGGCCACGTCGGTGACGCGGTGTAGTCCACGTTGAACGGATTGGCGACGATTTCGGCGTTGCTTAGCGCACAAGCGATGTTGTTCTGCAGTTTTTGCTGATTTTCATCGGAGACAAAGTACACCTTCCTGGCTCCCTGGTACCAGCGACGATAGTTCGTCAGGTTGTCGCTATGAATAAAAAAGAAGGAGCTGGCACACTGCACGTTGATGGCGTAGGGGATCTTCATGCGTTGACATTCGTCGGCAATCGGAATTCGGTCGGGGTGGTAGCCCAACGTGACCATGACCACATCCGGCCGCGTCCGTTGCAGCCAGGATTGGCGAGCGCCATTCCGGGTCAGCAGACGTTTGAAGTTGTCTCTCTGCACTTCGAGATAGGATTTCGGCTGGTTCCGCAGCCAGACGTCACCTCCGTGTTGCTCGATTTCGATCAACTGGCCGGCTTTTCGCGGCCACCATTTGTAGTTGACGGTTACTTCATGGTTGGTCGACTGCAGCAGCCGCGCAGCGCGCCACCACAGTTCTTCACTGCCGCCCCAGGGCATGCCGGTCATGCACGAATAAAAACCGATTTTCACAAACGACTCCCGGTAATCTCTGCGGTCTCTGCAATCACCGTGCTGACGCGGATGACTTGGCCACGGACGGCGATTGGACCGACTTGACCCGTGGGCTCGGTAATTCGGCTGAAGCCTCCGTCCGGTCGTCGGCCTCCGTTAACAATGGCTCGCGGTGGGTGTCCCGATAGGTCGAAACCGCGAAATCGTAGACTTTCTTGAGCAGCGGGTAGTCGTAGTAAAAGGAATCGCGCAGGTGTTCCGGAATGATCTCGTCGTACTTTGATTCGTTCATATGCGGAATGTCCCACATTTCCTTGCCCAGCAGCTGGCCCAGATGGGCTACCGACGTGGGGAGATCCTCAAACACGCCGATGTAGACGAATCGCTGGTTAAGAACCTGCTCGTAATTTTGCAGCGTGATGTCCTGAGGCAGGTGATCAAATAGCCAGTAGGGAAAGGTGTTCAGATAGCTTTCCACCGTGGGAAATTGGTCCCGGATGTCGACCTGTTCGCCCCGGTACCAGAATTCGCCCCGTATGCTGCGACCCTTTACGAAGAAATACATGCTGCATACCAGGTCGAAAGGATCCCGCAGGATCGTAAAATACTGGTCGATTTCGGGGTAATAATACGGCAATCCATAGCCCCGTCCATGGTTGAAATGACCGTGGATGCACTTCACGTTCTGCTTCCAAACGCCATGTTCGTCGTGGGTGGCGACACGCGGCAACAGAATGTCGCGGCTCTCATCCTGATTCAATTTGTGGTAGCCGCTGCCAAACCAGTGTTTCAGCAGTCTCACGACACTGGTACCCGCACACTTGGGAATGTGGGTGTAAATAATCGGTTTTGAGGGATCGTAGGTTTTCATCTCGCTTTGGATCGGTCAGTTGCGATTGTCCGGTCGAGCCGCCAGTCGCCTGGGACTGACGTTCGATGTACCAATGTTATTGTACGATAAATCGAATTTCTGGCTGCGGCCCCACGTAAACGCCAAGGCTCACGGCAGGGTGTCTTCTGACTGATTTTCTTTTCCGATGCCCAGTATTTTCCGAAGTTTGAATAGGCGTGAACGTACATCGGCCAGTCGCCGCCGCGATTCATCCAACGACGATTGAAGCTGTGTGATCTGCCGGTTCTTGTCCGCCAGTTCGCGAGGGCAGGTATCCAATCGGGCCAGGGCCTGCACCAACTCCGCTTGCAAACGGGCAACCTCCTGGACCTGGAACCAGTCGTTGTCGGGATACCATTCCGGCAAGTCCAGGTCGTGCGGTCGATAACGCGACAGGTCATCCGGAAGCATCCGAAGGGGCATGGCAATCGGCTGCTGCCGCATCCTTTGCTGCCGACCGGTTTCGATCATGCACGAAATCAACTCCACCAGACGTGGTGCCGCCGGTGTGCAACATTGCAGGTTATCGTGAAGCGTGTAATCCTGGAACAGCAGTCGGGTGGGTGCTGGATCGGTCAGTTCCGCCAAGACACTGGGGATGTGTGCCTCCGCGGTGATGCTCCAGGCGCTGGGCACAAAGGGGGGCGAATTGCTGAAGTCCAGAATGGCCGTGGGTCGATGCAGTAATGCGCTTTCCAGATAGATCGTCGAGGGCGTTGTAATAACGGCCTCTGCCGATTCAATAGCCTCCATCAACGACGTCGGCGCCGGATCATCGGACGCGGGCATGCCGATTTCCACATCGAGGCTATCGGTTAATCGCCAGTTGACCTGGACCGTTCTTCCATTCAGTTCAACGTTTCGATCAAGGTAGTCTTTCAGGCAACGCAGGGACGCGGCCACCGTCGCTCGTTGATCCGGCGTAAACGCGGGCGTGGTGGCGGTCGCTATCAGCAACCGGAAAGGATCAGCTTGATCAACTGCAGGACGTGTCCGCGCGGCTGCGTAGTCCAGTCGAGGCATTCCGACGATTTCCGGTTTTCCCGGATTGCCCCAGGATTCGATGATCCGAGCGGACGCGTTTCCGATACAGGCAATCTTGTCGGCCAACAATGGCTGATACATCAATGCATCAGGGATCGTTGGGTTCTGCCAGGTGTTGCGGTATTCCAGAATGCCGTCAGCCAGAATCAGGACCGGCACGCGACGCTGCTCGTAGGCCCTTCGCAGTGCGTGAATTTCCTCCCAGCGATAATGTTCATGTGTGACGATGATGCCGGCATCGGTTGGTGGTTGCCAATCCGCCGGGCAGTCGTCGACCACGACGTACGGTTCAGGTAATTCCCCAAGCCAGCTGTTGTACAGGCTGCTTTCGTCGGCGTAGCGACAAAGCAGATAGACCTTCAGGGGATCACGCTTTTCTGTCACCGTGAATGACTCCGCGCGTCAGTATGGCCGTTGGTCAACGACAAGTGTTCAGGCAGGTCATCCAGCCAGGCCGTATCCGGTTCGTAGCCTTCGGTCACCAGCCGATTGCCGGACACGGACAGGAACAGCTCGCCGTCGCGGCGGGTGAAATATTGTTTCCAGTCACCCTGAACTCCCATCCGTTGTTTGGCCGTGGGCTGGAGCTGACCACGTCGCCGGCCGCTCATCTTTTCAAACGTTGCGGCCTCCGCACAACTGGCCGCCAGCGAAGGCGTGTCGGTGACCTGCAGCAAGGCAAATACCTCGCTCAAAACACTGGCTTGATCAGGCAACATGTCCTCATAGCGGATGGTCATCGCTGCCGACTGGTTGTCAAAAACGGCCGTCGTTTCTGCCCAGTTACCGGCCCAATGTTTCAGGACCTCGTCGTCAAAGAAACGGGGGAGTTCATTTGCATTTTCACAATCCACAAAAAAACGGTAACGCGGCTTACCATGGGCGTCTTTCAACAACCAGTCAAAGGTTCCACTGGTGACGACATCACGCCCGTCACGTACCAGCTTCATGACCACCGCGTCAGGTACATATTGCCGGATTTGCTGCATCACCCTGTCCGCCGTACCGGGATAGGGAGTTATCTTGTCGACGATAATCGACTTCCCGGACTTGCGAACCGCGTAGTCGATCAGAAAATCGATATACTCGCGTATGAAATCGGTGATGAATTGGCTTCGCGATTCAAACAGCTGATCGTGAAAGTAGTGAACGGATAAGCCCCGGGCGTAGGCATCCAAAGTGATACGCGGTGCCAACCGACCATGGTTGTTGGGCCAGACTTCGAAATGGTCACCAAACAGTCGATGTTCGGTGGCAAATATATCCGGATGCCGGTTCAGGGCGGTGGCCAGCCAGGTCGATCCCGATCGGGGCGCGCTGACAACAAAATGTAACTGGGGAGATTTCATGTCACGTGGTTTGGTACCACCGGCTTGTTAACCATCGTTCAGTTGGGCATTCGCTCAATCAGAATCGGCATCGAGATTCGATAAATCACCAAACCCGTCAGCAGCAAGGGTATCACGAGCAACCCGGACAGCATTCCGATTAGCGCGTGATTCGTTTCTCCGATCAATAGCAGATCCCGCGATACCAGCAATAACGGACTGGCCGGGTTGACCCAGTTTAGCAGGGTGCCGGGAAACGTGGTGGGTGGTACGTAGATGATGGGCGTGATGATCATCCAGAAGGGGATGAACATGGAGATGAACCGGCCCACGTCCTTGTACAGTGAGCCCAACGGCATCAGCAGCAGACCCAGCGCGATGCCCAACAGGATCATGGCCAGGATGGGCAGCGGAGCCCACAAGATACCGGTGTGCAACGGCACGCCAAAGATCACGAAGGCGGGAATCAGCAGTGCCAGGCGAATGGCCAGGTTGAACAGCGTTTCGCCAAACCCGACCAGCAACAGCGATTCGCGTGGGAAATTCAGCCGGCTGATCATGCTTCGGCTATTATTCAAAATATTGGACGGAACGTGGAAGGCATCGATAAAGGCCTGCCACAAGATCATGCCGGCCAGGATGTACACGCTGGAGTCGACTCCCGTGTCTCCCATTTCAAAGACGTTCTGCGATTTCAGGAAAATCCAGATGGCGGTGTTGGCGATCGGCGGCAGGAATGCCCAGAACAGGCCGAGCAGGGTTTGGCGATAAAGACCATTCAGATTCCGCAGGAAAATCCGCCAGGCCAGTTCCCGGCCGTCAGTAAACCCGCAGTAAATCTGACGCAACAGGACAACCGGATGGCGGATCTCCGACCGCGAACTGTAAACCACCACCGGCTGGTCGGGCGCAATGTGACTCGCCTCCGGCGAATCGTGGCCAGTCAATCTGGCTTCGCATTCCTTTCCGGTCTGACCCTCGTCCGATTCGGCATGAGTCGTCTCAGCCATCGTATTGGCATCCAGCGGCATGATTTCGAAGATACTCCCTGTCTCGGCTATGCCAGACCAGCTTGAACCAACATGTGAAGATGAACAATGCCCTTGACGATCTTGTTCGCATCCACGACCGGCAATACCGTGATGGCGTGATGTTCCATGATGTGCAGGCTGTCAGCGGCCAGTAAATGCTCATCGACGCCGACGCAGTCGCGTGTCATGTAGGTGGATACGCCGTGTTCCAACGGATTTTCGTATCGTTCAAATATCCTGCGAATATCGCCGTCGGTCAGGATGCCTTGCAGGCGATTTTGGCCATCAACCACCAGCACGCAGCCCATCCGTTTGGCGCTGGTTTCGATAATCGCATCGCGCAGCAGGACCTCCCGGGTAACTCGTGGGATTTCCTCGCCCGTTCGCATCAGTCCCGATATTTTCATCAACATTTTTCGGCCCAGACTGCCACCCGGATGGAACATCGCAAATTGTTCCCGAGTGAAGCCTCGCTGATGAGCTAACGCCAGCGCCAGGCCATCACAAATGGCCAGAGCGACCGTCGTGCTGCTGGTTGGCGCGGGCGGTTCGCATTCGGGCTCGCCGGAAATACGGATGTCGATTACAACCTGGCTGCGACAGGCCAGCGGGCTGCCGGGATCGCCGGTAATACACACGGTCGGAATGTTAAGCCGATCGAGGTACGGCAGCAGATTCAATACTTCTTCCGTTCGTCCACTGTTGGACAGGGCCACCACGATGTCCTGGTCGGTGACCACCCCCATGTCGCCGTGGGCTGCCTCCGCGGCATGCAGAAAAATCGCCGGCGTACCCGTGCTGCAGAAGGTGGCGGCAGCTTTGCGTGCAATGCAACCCATTTTGCCGACTCCCGTGAAGATAACTCGCCCCCTTTGCCGGGAGACCAATTCCAGTGCGTCGGCAACGGAACCCGTCAGTTGTCCGGCAACACTTAAGATCGCCTCGGCCTGACTGGTCAGCACGCCGCGAACGAACGTCAGGGCGAAGGCCTTTTTCGATCTTGGTTCGGTAGTCACGTCAACTCGTCAGGTAACAGGAAGCTGCAGCTGGCTTCCATTATACCCGTTCGACCTTCAACCAAACGGACAGCAAGGCCGCATCGGCGAACTGCCCTGGCGATTCAGCGTCGTCGAATTCGTTGCAATCCGCAAAATCGTCCCGTTGTATCGAATTACTCGGAACCGGGTTCACGCACAACGAAAAAAAAAGCGATCCGGATACGGATCGCCCTGTTGGAGGTTGGACAGCCGTTGGGTGTTTATCGAGATCTTCGAGAGCGTCGCAACTGAAAGATCTCTCTTTGCAGTTGCTCAATTTGCTTATTCTGTTGCTCGATGGTATCCCGCATCATCTTAATCTGATTTGGATCGATCTGGTCGGTGAACCGCTGGCTAACCTGTTTTGTCTGGGGTTGAGAGCGGTAGATGGATTGACTGTTCAGAACCGATTTCATGTTTTTGCTGCCCGATGGGGGAGCGAAGTCGTATCGACGTGTTGCCTTCGATTCCGGTGGGGCGGTCTGCTCGTTGCGCGAGGTCAACTCGGCCGCTTCGGGTTTGGGCATCTGCCCAAAGGGCACCATGATTTTCTGGTCCCGACCACTACGGCTGATCTTGAATTCCATCTGATCGCCGGGCGACATGATTTTGGCGATTTCCTCGAATTCCTGAATGGTCTTGGATTCGATCCCACCGATTTCCTTGATGCGATCCCCGCGGCGAACCCCCGCCTGGGCCGCGTTTCCGTTGCGATCCACCCCCGAAACGTACAATTCGTCGTTGCCGTTGACGGCGACCTTGAACCCAAATCCGTTTCTTTGCGAAACGCTGGAGACCGAGTTGGTCTTGCCAGAATTGCCGGTGTAATTCTTCGAGTTGTACCTGGACTGGTTTGATCCAGATTTGCTGTTGATCGGCGTTGGTTTCCGCTGGGATTGCGCATTCTGCTTGCCCGCCGATTTCCGGTTGGCGCTGAGAATATCTTCACGCAGTCGTTGCATGAATCTACCTCGGCGAGAGGACTGAGCGTGCGTCATTTCCAGATTGGTGAACATGAAGGTCGCAATTACTGCGATCAGCAAAAATCGAATCATGGTCGTTCCCTGACTGTCAGATGTTCCGTTGCGAGCGAATGGGATGAATGTTTCAACAATCCCTGTGTTTATCATTCGACGAATGGCTCGCGTTCGCGTCGACAATTTCGGGAACGGAGGAAGAACTGGATCAAGTTGCATGATGCGGGCAGGTGTTGCGACCGGATCAGGCGGCTCGTGCGAATTTGAGTTGAATGTGACGGGTGGTAAAACCGCAAAACCCGCACAGTTTCTTAAACGAGGTCCGCGGACAGGAGCGGGATATCGCTGGCGACTCGGGGCGTGTCGGGGAAAGGAAGCGACTCCGATTCGACACTCTGGTAGCGGCGGGCCACCTGCTGGAATTCCGCTTCGTGGCGAAGGAAGGCCGCCACCACTTCCGGATCGAACATCTGGCCGGATCCACTGACGATGATGGCTCGGCTTTCGGTGTGGGTCATGCCCCGCTTGTAAGGTCGTCGACTGGTCAGAGCATCATAGACATCGGCGACCGCGACAAGCCGGGCCGAGATGGGAATCTGTTCCTCTGCCAGCTGGTGAGGGTATCCACCGCCATCCCAGTGCTCATGATGCCAGTAGGCGACTTCCCGGGCCATTTCCAGAAAATCGTTGTCCCCCAGTTTCTGGCCGATGGCTTCCAGGCACTCGCCGCCAATGATCGTGTGCTTTTCCATGATCGATCGCTCCAGACTGGTCAGGCGGCCCGGCTTCAGCAGGATGGAATCGGGAATGCCCACCTTGCCGATATCATGCAATGAGGATGCGATCCCCAAGTTCTTGATGAATTCCGAGTCAATTTCTTCGTAAACTTCTGCCAGATCGGTTGCCAGGATTGTGACGTACTTGCGAATGCGATCCAGGTGTTCGCCCGTGTCGTTGTCTCTGGATTCCGCCAGTTTTGCCAGGCCAAAGATAATCGCATTCTTGGTACGCTCCAGCTCAGCCGTGCGCTGTTCGACACGCTGTTCCAGTTTTCGCTGGATATCACGATCGCTCTTGGACACGCGTTTGACGACCGATTTATTCAACACGGTAGCCAACAGACCAATGATTAGAACCACGGCAAATGCCAGATTGCGAAAATCCGAAATGACGAACGAATTGACGGCGTGGATCCCGGTCATCGGCTGGTGAACCACTGCCAGAGCATTCAGCCCGGAAAGCGGTTGTGCATTCACCACATGCCGGTTGCCCTGAAGCTTCAGATTGGCATACATGTCCTTCTGCCAGGGAGAACCGGTAAGTACTGCCAGGAAAGACTCACCATTCGAACCGGACAGGAATGGATCCCAGGTACTGCCCACCAGATTGGCGTGGCGTCCCATGCCAGGGTGACAAAGTATTTTGCCGTTGGTGGCATTGATAATGGAGACGAAACCCTCACCAGGTAAGGCGACCAATTCCGTGAATTTCTGTAGCCGTTCCCAATCGCGGCTGCCGGTGGTGAGGTCGTGCAATCCCATCTCGTCGATTCGCTGAGCCATCAACCTGGCTACGAACCGATTCGTTTCGACTACCTGCTTTTCCGCATATTCCCGGTTCCTCGATTCAAACCAGTTGAACAACCAGGCCACGGCGATCAGCGATACGGCCAGTTGCACCGTCGATATGAATACGACTACCAGTAATTGCGATTTCTTGGACATCGGGGGGAGATGAATCCCAAAGCACGAAAAAATGTAAAACTGCGGTTAAACTCTTGGTTTTTTCTGCTTGCCCGTTCAAGAAATGGGCCTTAACGGATCAGGTTCGTGCCAAAATCTTCACGGCAGGTCGTCATGACCGGTAAAACCGACGGTACAGGTATTATTCCCATGTTGGAAAATGCGCCACTTTCTGGTCAGCCTCGGGGGCTGTGGTTCATTTACGGAGTGGGGTTGCCGGATGAGGTGCTGAGAAAAATCTACTATCAGAATGCCGTTGAGCTGTTTCCGTCGGTTCGTGCGAAATGGAATCGAAAGCAAGACGAGCAAAAAACCTCGCTCGATTGAGCGGGTTGGAGGATCGTTGAAAGCATCAGGCGGCACCGGTAGCCTATCCGCCGATTAGCAGGATGACGAACGGATCGACATCGGTCAGCGTGACCACGCCGTCTTCGTTGATGTCGGCTTCGCATTGAAAACCACCTTTGGCCAGCAGATCGACGAACGCGGAAACATCCAACAAGCTGACGATGCCATCCCGGTTCACATCCCCCGATTCAAAGTCGCATCCCGTACCTGTCTCACCGCCCAGCCGCGCGCCGTTCAGGGCCACGTCATAAGGTCCCGGCGGGCCGGCTCCGAACTGCACAAAAAGTTCATGACCTTCACCGGTTGGTCCCGTCAGTGCCGTGAAAACCTTGTCATCGTTCAGAAACACGCGACCGCCCAGGTTGCCTTCAGCGAAGTCGCCAAAGGAACCGATCACCAGCACGATTGTGTCGCCATCCATCAGATCCGCTGGCGAACCGATGATCTTGCCCGGATGCGTGTCAATGTCACCAAATCCGAACGAGAAGTCGGTCGTCCCCGCACCACCCGGATTGTCATCATTGGCCATCAAGGCGTTCCCTTGGGTGTCGTAAACGAATGCTTTGGTATCAGATACGGTCCCACTGGTATCCTCGATGAAGAAGGTGGCTGCATTGGTAACGGTGATCAGATAGGCATCAAACCCGTTGTCACCTGACTGACTGCCGCCGTTATCACCGACGATACGGTTGAATATCGCGCTGCCGTCGGACATCTGAAAGGTGCCGCCAGCATCGGGAAAACTACCGGCATCGCCGCCGCCGTTGGCGACTTCATCCCAGGTGTCGGCCGGGACATGGACCGCCCATCCGAAGACAACAATCAAAACCGATAGATAAGCTGACAGGGACTTGCCTGGATTATTCATGATTCATGATCCACTTCTCACCACGATTCGATTAAACAAATAAACAACGGATTGCATTGAGAACTTCTCCCTGCCGTCTTGCTCCGCTGCAAACGGGCAGCCGGCGTATTGGCTGTTCGTGTTGCCAATGCATGTTGCACTTGACTACGGTCGCGGCGGCGTTTCATCTGCAGTTGGAAGCCACTAAATCGTCACGAAACCCCCGGGATACACGCCCCGGTGTATCCGTGGATAACTGTCGCATTGGAGATTGTCAAGGAAATAGCGGAGTCGTGCTCGATTTGAGCCCAGTGAACGAGCGATCGGGGGTGCGAGTCCCAAGGCAGTTCCGTACTCACTCGGTCCAAGCATCGTTGGCCTGCCGAAATGACAACCCGGAGCCGATCAAAAAAGCCCGCCAAAAAGCGGGCCTGGTTTTCAATGAGTAATCGTCTTCCGAGGTATTCGACTAGCCGCCCGTAGAAAGCAGGACAACAAACGGGTCGACATCTTCAAGGGTAACCAAACCATCTCCATCAATGTCCGCTTCACACTGCGTTGACCCCTGGCTGATGGCTGCAACAAATGGGTCCACGTCTTCCAGATCTACGGCGCCGTCCCGGTTGACATCACCCAGATCAAAATCGCAACCTTTGGCGCATACGCTGCCGGCCAGGACACATCCCTGCAAGCGGAGAATGTAAGTAGTCGCATTGCCGGTGGCATTGTAAGTCTGAAAAGACTTGCCCGCGAACGGACCCGCTGCGGCCTCGTAATTGGTCCCTACATCAAAAAACACGGGTACGCCCGTCGTACTCAGTGCTTCGTCGCCGAACGAGCCAACAGACAGGATGTAGGTTTCGCCATTTTCCACCGTTCCAATCGAATCCGGGTTGGGCAGGATGTCGCCCAGGTGAGTATTTCGGTCGCCAAATCCCAGCGAAAAACCAAACCGGTTTGGTCCAGCATTGTCGTCACAGGCCATGAAGGGGCTACCGTCGACATTCCAAAAATAGGCCTTGGTGTCGTTGCCGCCCGTATCGTCGATGTAGAAATTTTCCGCATCCGTGATTTCGATCGCATAGGCATCGATCCCATCAAAGACACCTTCATTGCTACCGGTAATAACCGAGTAGCAGTCTGAGCCATCGCCCATCTGGAAATCGCCTTCGGGGAACTTGCCAGCGTCGCCTCCGCCATTGACTTGCTCATCCCACACAAGCCCCGTCGCTTCGCCGCCCGGTACACTGGGTCCCGGACCCAACCGACATCCCGACAACTGAATCGTGTAAGGGCCTTTGCCACCGACGCGATAGCGCTCAAATGGATTGCCGGTTGGTCCTTGTAACTCGGTGAAGGTTGGGGGTGGGAATGTTGGATAAGGCTCGAAAACGTCCGCGTCACCGGGCCCAAATACTTCGTCCGTATTGGCACCGATCGAAAGAACAAACATCTGACCGTTGGAAACCGTTCCGACCACGCCAATGATCACACCCGGATGCGTGCTGCCATCACCAAAGCCGAAGGAGAAGTCGGGTTCCGCTCCATTGGGATCGTCGTCGTTGGTGCAAAAAGCACTGCCATCCAGATTCCATAGATATCCTCGCGTATCGAGTGTACTATCATCTGCAATGAAGAAATTGGCGGCGTCCGTAATTTCGATCAGGTAAGAATCTATACCATCTGCGTTATTGCCGGTTATCGTCGTGAAGGTGCCAGCTCCATCGGCACCTTGGTAACCTCCTGCCGGAAAGTCGCCCGCGTCCCCGCCCCCGTTGGCAGCTTCGTCCCAAACCTGCGCCTGCAAAATGCAGACAGAAAACGTCGCCATCGACAACGCTAACAGGAACTTCAGTGACGTTGGATACCTGTTCATGATAACTCCTGATAATCAATTAGAACTTGCGTACGGCTTCTCGAATCCCAATCAAGGGGAAGAGAATTTTGTCTCCGTGGGCGACGTTAGTCGAGATTCTATCCAAAGTCAAATATTTGACGCAATAATCGCATGTTCTTGGCCTTCTCCCTGGGAGTTCAAGACAGTTTCGACGCAAAACGATCTTTGGCATTGCAACCCCGTTCGGACAACAAGACTGATGCCGAAGAAACCGCGGCGAACGCGATGCGATTATCAGGAACCATTCGCTGGCGAAGGATATCGCTGGCAGAGGATATTTTTCGTGTCGGCGGTAAGCCCGCTTCAGATCAATTCCGAAATCAGTCTGCCGTTGTTGGTCGCCGCGGCGGGACTATCGAAATCGGTGGTAAATTCCTGGTCGGGTTCGATCCCGAAGCAGGTGAGTATCGTGGCGAACAGGTCCTCGATGCGGTAACGGTCTCCCTCGATGTGATCTCCCGTGCGGTTGGTGGCCCCCACGACCTCTCCGGATCGCAAGGGACCACCGCCTAACAGAACGGGTGTGCAAATGGGAAAATGATCGCGGCCATTCTGAAGATTGATGTTGGGCGTCCGGCCGAATTCGCCCATCCAGATCAATAGCGTGTCGTCGAACATGCCGCTGGACTGCAGGTCTTCCACCAGCGCGGCCATGGGCTTGTCCAGCCTGCCACAAAGTCTCTTTACCGATTGAAAATTGTTGGTATGGGTATCCCAACCTCCCAGTTGGACTTCGACAAAACAGGAACCCAGTTCAAGCAGCTTTCTGGCAATCAAACAGTGACGCCCGAACTGCGTATCGCCATATCGTGTTTGGTCGGCGGTCGAGAACTTCTGAATATCCAGCGCTTCGGCAAAGCCCGTGGCGGCCAGGCGTTCGATTTTTTTCAGATGGGCGCGACGCTGCTGGACGCGTTGGTCGTCATGAGCCAGATTGAAGGGCTTGTCGAGTTCCTGCAGCAAGCGGATGCGATTTCTGCGTTGGCGGATATTTCGGATCAAACGCGATGCCTGCTGATGATCGGCGACGGAAAACGGTGCGTTAGCGGGTCCCATGTATGCCGGGCCGAACCCGGGAGATCCGAGAGCCACGTATCGGGGTACCTCCGATTCGGCGGACTGACTGGAGACGACACTGCCCAGCGATGGGCGGGGAAAACCGGGATTGAACTCGAAACCGGTGTGCATGCAATAGCGGGCACGAATGTGCTCGCCTTCATCGCTTGTCAGATTACGCACGATCGAAAGTTGCCCCATCTGGCTCGCCAGTCGTGGCAAATGCTCGCCAATCCGCATCCCGGCCACGGCGGTAGGCAGGGCCTGAAAGGGCCCGCCGGTGGCTGTCCCCGGTTTGGGATCAAAGGTGTCCAGTTGGCTGGGGCCCCCTTCCATCCACAACACGACAGCGCGCTTCGCCTTCCGCGCACTGGCATGCGGCCCGAGCAGACGCTCAACCACGCGGCTCAGTTGGTGTCGCTGCATGAAAGCAAAAAATCCTCCGAGGCTGCCGGCAAGCAGTTGGCGTCGTGGAATCATCGCGTTGCGTCTCCTCGGCGGATTGCCTGGTCATTCATTGATTGAAATAGAACTCGTTGCCAAAGGCGAGAGCGAAAATCACATCCCCGCCAGCTTGTTTTCGGCAAATTGCCACCTCGCGAGGAGTGGGCCGTCGTGTCAAGAACCTCAGGTAAATATCTTCCAGCGATTCAACTTTTCTTTCCTGGATTTCCAGATTCATCTTTCGCAGTAACATCGGAACGGTTTCGCGATAGTCCCAGGTCCGTTGGAAGTCCTCATCCAGTGCGGACGGTCCGCCCGCCAGCTGGAGAATAAACTGGCGGCGCTGTGGTGGATCGAATGGTCGATTGAGCGCCACGGACAGTGAATCCACGAATTGTTCTGGAAGCAACGGTTTGATTCGCCGAACGGCAAACACTTCAATGGCCTGCGGAGCGTCCGAACGGCTTACCCGCTGGTAAGCGTCGGTCAAGCAGATCTCCCGGAAGATCGGCTTGATATCGAAATCCAGCTCAATGGACCGCTGGGTCAGGTAGTCCAGCAGTGCGCGGTCCACTGGAAGGTTCTCCTGGTTGTGATCATCCGGAGGGTCGACGATGCCTTGGCCCAACAGGTGGTACCAGCAGCGATTGGCGTAGTTCCGGGCGAAGGGCTGGCAATGAGTCAGGTAGAGGGCCAGTTCTTCGCGGTAACGGCCTGTTTTCGGTGTTGCTCCGGTCAGAAATTGGGGCGGGCGGCGCCCTGCGGTGTTGGGGACCCGATCGTACAGCGTGAACGCCCCGCTGCGCTCCCCTCGCCTTAGCGGTTCAAAGAACCTGGCCATCTGCTGGTAATCCTGTTGCGTCCAGCGATCGAAAGGATGATCGTGACATTGAGCGCACTCGATGCGGACCCCAAGGAAGGAACGACAGACCGCAACCACCGGTTGCTGATAGTGCCGTGCAAGAAAATTGGTGGGGCCGTCGATCGCCACCGAACCGGTGGCCATAATGATGCTCGCCACGATTTGCCTGAACGAGACGCCGCGGGCAATCTGGTCCTCCAGCCAGCTGCGAAACAACTCGCGATCTGTCTGAAACGCATTCGAATAACCCAATAGCCAACCAGTCCAGACTTCCGATAGGAACCGATCAAAACGCTTCGATTGCAACAGCGAATCGACGAGTTCAGCGCGGTTGGGGTTCCGTTGAAATGCGTCGATTTCATCTGACGTGGGGATTCGGCCAATCAAATCCAGCGAAACGCGGCGCAAGAACTGTAAATCGGATGTTGTCGGGCTCGGCTGAATCCTCGTGCGCCGATGAAGATCTTGTAGCAGGCCATCGATCTTCGAGATCGATTTCGATCCATCTCCTCCAGCGACCAGGATGCTCGCGCCCAAAGCCAGCAATGCTTCAAAAATCATCCTTCGCCATCTCTTTCTCGATCTTGCCGGCAGCAGCCACAATCTGTCTTATTTCAGTTTCAGACGATGGCTTGATCCTGTATTTTTCATCCTCGAACTCAAAATGTTCTTTCAACCAGACTGGCCAAGCATCCCATCGTTGATTCTGTCGAAAGTTGCGGACTTTTTCCAGCAAGAGCAGTTTGGCCAGGTCGCTGTCGATCGCTTGCAATTCGACGGGATCGGGCTGCTGCTCGGTCTGCAGATCGAACAGCCGGATTTCGCGTCTCAGCGCCGACGATTACGCAGCATCTCTCGAGCCAGTTGGGTCGCCTCTGCCCGGCGTTTGTTCTTGATCATCAGACCATCTTCAGTCGTTTCAAAAAACTCGGTTTTGAAGTTCTCGGTAATCGTCGTTGCGTCGGCTGCCGCCAGGTTCAACATCTTGGCGATCACGAATAAACCGATTTCGCTGTCGAGAAACTGCTTGAGTTCCTGCTCCGGCTTCCCGGCAGCAATGTCGATTCGTTCCGCGATCTCGGCAAGTGGAACCCGAAGTCGCTGGGCGTTCTCCACCTGGCGAGATGACTCAGCCATGCCCTTGGCCAATCGATCCCGCATATCATCTTTGATCACCAGGCCATCCGAGGTTTCCAGCAACAGCGATTCGACATACTCGAAATAGCGTGGAAGTTTTTCCTGCATGCTGCCAGGTTGTTCCGCCAGCGAAACCACCACCAGGGGGGCGCCACTTCCCGAGGCCAGTCGGGCCTTCAACTGCCGATGCAATTCATCCTGCTCGGCTACCTCTTCTGACATGCGACAGGATTCTTCCCGAATAAACGTCACCATCTGGTTCATCTGATCATAAGTCTCCAACGACCGCACGAAATTGTCTTTCGCGGAAGGACGAACGATCAGGCTGCCGTCATCGTCTTCCGCCAGGAAGCGACCCAGCCGGCGCATGATCATCTGGTAATTGGGGCGCAGCTGTTGGCGGATCCGGGAAAAATAAAACACAGTCGGTGCCTGTTCCAGATTCAATAATCGAAGCGTCAGCTGATCGGCTTCCGATTTGCCCTGCAGTTTGTTGTTGAAACCGTTCAATGCCAGTGCGACTTGCGAGATGTCGTTTTCTGCTTGACGAACGTCTCTTTCCAGCTGTTTCAGTAGATCGGAATTGATCTGATGTTGCAGATACTCCGATAAAGCTGCCTCAGACGCCTGGTTGTGTAACTGCTGTTCCAGTTTTGCCAAGGCGTTGGAGATCGCAATACGACCGGCCGGTTGTTGGATTATCTGGGCGAATTCCCGGCTTGGCCAATCTTCCTGAACCAATGCCTGGGCCAGCGTTTTCAATCGCTCGTCCAACTCGTCCAGGGTCATGGAGCCCCACGATGAACCCTCGGCATGAACCGGGTTGGCCGGCGAGGCGGACTGGTACCTGCTCGAACTGTCTTGCGATGGCGCATTCGACGAAATGACCGGGCTGCTCACCGTCATCATGACGTGGCAAATAATGGCCATCCGGACTGGGCTGACGATCCGAAGGGAGCCGTATGAAGTCGGATCAGGATGAATGGATACCAGCGTGGCAGACATTGGCACCGCCTGGATAAGCGCCCATCGGATTGGGGCAATGAACGAGTTGATCAGGGTTTTCATCTTCGATTCCTCTCCAGCAGCGGCCTGAACGCAAACCGTAATTGGTTACATGGACACCTGATTGGATGATCAGGATGACTGAAAAACCGACTCGTGTCGAATCGATCGGTGGCCAAGCGGTGACGAATCGACAGAATGACCGTTTCAGACAGGATGTTGCGATGGCGCGGACAATATGGAAGCGATGACGGCTACATCACAAATATCCCGATCGCTGCAGCCACGGGAAAGGTCCATGCAGGGATGGGCCAGACCCTGGACAAGGGGGCCCAGCGCGGTGGCCCCTGCCAGTCGTTCACTGATCTTGTAGGCGATGTTACCCGAATCCAGATCGGGAAAAATCATCACATTGGCACGGCCGGCCACGCTGGAATCGGGGGCCTTCCGTTGCGCCACCTCGGGTACGAAGGCTGCGTCAAATTGCAGTTCCCCATCGATCAACAGATCCGGCACCTTGGACCGCGTGATTTCCAGGGCTTTTTGAATTTTTTCCACGCGGGGATGGTCAGCACTCCCTTTGGTGGAAAAGCTGAGCAGAGCGACGCGAGGTGGCTCGCCGGTCAGGCGATGATGGGTCTCGGCCGAAGTGACGGCAATCTCGGACAGTTGTTCGGCGTTGGGATCCGGAACCACGCCACAGTCGGCGTAGGTCAGGCAGAATTCGGGAAACTGCATCAGGAAAAAACTGGAAACCAGATGGCGGTCGACTGCCGTGCCGACGCCGTACAGACCGGCGCGAATCACGCTGGCCGTCGTGGCGATGCTGCCGGCCACCGAGCCATGGGCGAATCCGATACTGACCAGTGTCGCGGCGTAAAGCAACGGGTCCTGCAAGGCTTCCCGAGCGGCTTCCAGTGACAGCCCTTTGTGTCGACGATTTTCAAACAGGCGTTGGGCACAGCGATCGAGTAAAGCTGTATCACCGGTACCGACTACTTCCACGTTCGACGGCAATGCATGCTGGCCTGTATCGACCAGAACGGGAATGGCCCACTTCCGGTCCCGCAGTAACTCGGCCGCTCGAATGACGCGTGGATCGTTCGGTTCCGGAAAGACAATACGTTTCGGGTCCGATGCCGCCCGATCTCGCAATCGCTCTAGTACATTGGCCGACGGGGAACTGTTCACGTTGGACGCCCAGGGGTCGCGCTCGCCAGGTAATTTCTCAATTGTTGCAGTTCATATTCGTAGCCACCGGACAGGATCGGAAAGCGGCACCAGGTCTTGGGATCCAGGTTGGCATCGTCCAGATGAAAACTGGGAGCATAACGTTCCCGTTTCCACTGGTTTCGTGACCAGAGACGAAAGAACTTGATAATCCAGTCCGCCATCTGGTTGTCAGCATGTTGCGGGAACGTTTCTCGGGCATCACGAAATACATCGATGGGCATCATCTTGTCACGAATGGCCAGCCTTTCGATGTGATCCAGTACATCGTAGGGCATCAGGTCACTTTCGTCGGTCTGCCCGGAGCCGGGGGGTCTCAATTCCGCCGTGGGCTGTTGGATGTTGACCGCGCGAAGGGCGGGCAACGGCGACAGGGTCGCTGGTCCGGTCGATTCCATCCAGCGGAGCCAGTTCTGCAGAAAAGCCTTGTCGATTCCAGCCAGCGGACTCAGTCCACCCGATGTATCGCCATCCATCGTGGCATAACCGACTGCGGCTTCGCTGCGGTTGCTGGTGGAAACCAGCAGTGCATTTTTCAGATTGGCGATCATCCATACGCCCGGTGCGCGGGCTCGAGACTGAATATTCTGAAGCGAAATGTCGTGGTCAGTCCAGTTCAGGTTCAGCTGCGTGGCTTTCTCAACAGCCTGGGTATACGCCTGGACCATCGGTTCCACGTCCAATTCCAGATGCATCGCGCCAATGGCCTGAGCCACGTCCCGCGCGGCGTCGCGAGTGACGTCGGAACTGTTTTTGGCCCTCTGATAGACTGTCGTCAGCAGTTCCCGAACCAGATCATCGATATTTTCCGGTTTCCGCCCGAATTGATGGCTGATCGCCCGTAGACGTTGCCGCAGACCGTCAAAGCCCAGCTCCAACGCGGCCAGGCGAAACGCCGTCGACACCAGAACGGCCGCGCTGGCGGAATCGACACCGCCACTCAACGAGACGACAAATCCGAATGAACGACTCTTGAGCATGTAGTCCAGCAGGCCCAGTGCCACGCTGCGGGTGAATTCCTCACACTTGATGTCTTCCGACTGCGTCCAGGCCGGCTCGTCGAGGGAGCACCGTTCGATCCCTGTTTCCCCGTATTCGAATTCGGCTCGAATGACATCCGTTTCGTCGCCATCCAGATCAGGTTCGAAACTGCTGGTGCGGGCCCGGATCATGCGGGTTTTTTCAATATCCACGGTGCTGGTGGTCAGCATCATCTGTTGGAAAGACAGGCGAGGACCCGTTGCCATCAGCTGTCCCGCCGAAGCAATCATGGCGTCGCCGTCAAAAATAGCCCGCCCCGATTCGTTACCCACGAGATTGGCATAGATGTATGACACGTTGAACGCTCGACTGCCTTCAATGACAAATCGTCGCCTCACTTCATGCTTGCCAAAGGCAAAGTGACTGGCGCTGGGATTCAGAATAATGTCCGCTCCACGAGCAGCGTGGGAAGCTCCCGGACGCGAGCCGACCCAGGCGTCTTCACAGATTTCGAATCCAATACGAATGCCGCCGATCTGGAATAGCAGGTCACCGAGCGGGTATTTGTGGTCTCCAATTCGCAATGCGCCCTGCACTCCTTCGGGCCAGGCTTTGAACCACCGTTGTTCGTAGTGGATGCCGTCACCCGCAAGGTGCTGTTTGGCCACCAGCCCGATGATCTGTTGATTTGTCAGCAGGCAAACCGCATTGAATATGCCGCCGGCGTACATGATGGGCAGCCCCACGCAGGTCGTGATCCCTGCCGTCAATGGGACAACGCGCTGCAGCATGTCCAGTGCCGTGGCGTGCACACCTGGTGAGTAGAATGCGTCCTCACAGCCGTAACCGGTGATGCACATTTCGGGCAGACACAAGATCGCGACCCGTTGCTTTCTTGCCTGCTGAACCGCATCTATAATGTTCTGCAGGTTTCGTTCCCAGTCCAGCGGAGTCTGGTTCAAGACACCAGCAGCCACTTTGATCAATTTCATTTGTGCTCCGCACACCTGGATGCGCGTTCCAATCGTCGGGCCCGTAAGGCTTCATCATATCAACCGTCGCTGTCAGCATGAATGCCGCGTCGGGGTCCAACCAGTAAACTGACCCGGTGAAGACGGAGTGTATCCATTTGGCCAACTCAAACGACCAGTCCCGTTTTCAATGTCCACGTTGCCTGGCGCATATCGCCGCAGCTGCGGATCAGGCAGGTTGCCGAGTTTCCTGCCCCGGTTGCGGCATCGCGCTAACCGTCCCGGTTTCGATCGGCAATGACGCACTGTTCGACGATCTGTTTGACGAACCTGCGTCGAAGAAACGCGGTAAACCTGGTCAGTCAAGTTTGCCCCTGGCGGCTGAAGTTCCTGCGAACGCGGCAGACAAACCACGGCCCGGGCAGATTGACGAGCCGGAAGCAACACGAGCGGAGGAATCCGACGATCCGCCGGATCCGTTCGAACCGCAGGAGTTGGGGCCCTTGAGAATAGAAGGCATCAGCGACGAGGTCACGGCCGCGGATGCCTTCTATTTTTCCTGTCCGGTTTGCGAATCCAAGATTCAAGCGTTGGAATCTCAAATGGGTGATACCGTCCGGTGTGCCGATTGCCACTCCCAGGTGAAAATCCAAAAGCCCCCACCGTCGGCATCCCGGCCGGATCCCTGGCGACAAGCGGCCAAGTTGAAACAGGAAGCCATCGCCGATAGTGAATTTACGCTGGCGCCTGCCGTCGAACGACCGCAATCGACACCCCCCTTGGCGGATGGTTATGGCCTGGAGGAAGTGCAAGCCGATCTGTTGTTGCCTGCTACTGAACCTGCCGAAGAAGCGTCCGGCGATGCCAAACCGCCTCGATGGAAGAAACAGCCAGGCCAACGGGCTCAGGTTGTGCCACGCACGCTTCGCCGCAAAAAGACGCTCCGAAAACCCTCGATGCAGCCAACGAGTCAAGTGAGTCGCAAGCTGCCCCGACAACCGCTGGCAGAAAAGGGAGGAACAACGCGTGAGCCGGACGGTCGAGGCAATTCATGGAATGACCTGCTGCCACGGCTCAGGACCGGATTGTTGAAGGACGTGGACCTGGTTATTCGGTCGGTGATCACCGTGATCTTCCTGACGTTCAGCGATGCCATGAGCGATTACGTGTGGGCCACGTTGTCGCAAGAGGACTTGAATGGCGGGGAAGCCTTCGTAGAACTCTTTCCTGCCCTGCTAGGGTCGGTAGTTTGCCTGGTCGTCGCGGTGTGGCTGCTGGCGATTACGTTTTCCGTGGTCATGAGTTCATTTGCCAACGGCCAGTACCGGGTGGAAGAGTGGGTTGGTTTTTCACCGTCGGAGTGGGTGGGCAGCCTGGCGGTCGTGGCGGTCGCTGCGTGGGCTGCCCTGCTGCCCGGTGTCCTGCTGGGATTTGTTCTCTGGAAAGTAACTGGCTGGTTTGTTTTTCTGCCGCTGTTGGCAGCGGTCTCTTTGTTTACCTTACTGCCCCTGTTTATGATCAGCTCGTTTTATAACGAATCGGCCGTCAATATTTACGCTACCGACATCTTTGAATCAGTAGCTGCCCAGGGGGACAGGTGGCGCGGAGCGTACAAGATGATCTTCGCTGGCTGCCTCGTTTTTCTGTTTGGTATGATGCTGGCGTGGATTCCCGGGCTGATTTTCAGTTTCATCGGTGCGGCCGTACAAACGCTGGCGATTACGCTGCTTGCGGTGGTGATTGGTAGACATGCCAACCACGTGATCCGGGCGATCCAGGCAGGTTCCCCGGGTTAAGGGAAGGCCAGGCTACCTGCGGGTGCCGAGCTGGCGAATAGCCTCGGGCAACCCGGGATCGACCAGACCAAATGCGCCTTTGCCATTGTCTCGTATCCGGTTTCGAGCGTCTTTGATAATCCGCTCCAGGTCGGCCTTCCAATACTGCTCCCTGGCCTGACGCGATTCCGGGGGAACGAGAGGTCGAATGATGCGAAATCCGGCTCCCAGGCCCGGACTGGTGGTGAACCACCATGGGCTCTGCGGGTAATTCGGATCTTCATCGCGCCACGTGTCTTCGGAGGGTAAACGAGCTGCACTGCGACAATCCTCCGCCTCCAATTCCCAGGAACCACCTCTCATGACTCGGGGAAACACTGCATCGGGCTTGGCGAAAGCGGCTTGGGCGGACAGGAATTTTCCGGGCGGCTGGCGAGGGTAGCCATCCGCACTGTACTTGTCCAAAACCCATTCCGCTACATTGCCATACATGTCGTACAATCCCCATGGGTTGGGTTTCAACTTTCCGACTGGATGACGCTGTTCGTCCGCGTTATCGACGAACCAGGCGTGATTTGGCAGCTCGGCGGTATCATCGCCGAAGTAGTAAGCGGTGGTGGTGCCCGCGCGGCAGGCATATTCCCATTCGGCTTCGGTTGGCAAACGGTAAAACTCGTTCGTCATCAGACTCAACCATTTCGTGTATTGCTTGGCCGCATATTGTGACATGGTCGCCGCAGGTTGATCTGGCTCATCGCCGGCCTCGAAAGTGTAGGAGGGATCGTACAGCGACGAAGGCGCCGTGATCGCATCAATGTCCGTCAGGTTTTCTACCGGCCGAATTCCCCGGGATGTAAATTCCTTGAACACTTTGTCCAGCTTCATGTACAATTTGTATTCCGCCCAGGTCACCTCATACCGGCCCATCCAGAACGGCTCGATGATCACTTCGTATTGCGGGCCCTCATCATCGCGCCGGTTCTCCTCGGTCGGTGGACTACCCATCAGGAATTTACCACCGGGTATCGGTGTCATTTCGAAGACCACGTCACTTCCCGGAATGACGGTCTTATAGGGAATCATGTAACCACGATCCGTTTTGACAAAAAACCCCTGATCGGGTTTCTGTGCAACGATACCGACGGGAAGCCGGCTGATATTGTCGGCTGTCTCCTGTTGTCGGCCGGTGGCGGGCAAGGTCCCGGAAGGTTGCTCGGTTTGTCCGCTGGCGATGGTTAGTGCCAGCAGGACAACGGGAAACGAACCAACCATTTTGTAGATCTGCGTGTTAACAACTTGCCACGTAGCCATAGGTTTCATTCCACCTCGGTGCTGGTTCGGGAGTCACGACGTTCGGACTCGCTCAGCGTGCCCTAATCCGACCTGAGACCCCAGGCCTGCATGCCGACATGATAGGTGCCGGACAATCACTCATCCTCCGCGAAACTTAGCCGATTTCCAGTTTTTTTCCAGTCGAAGCGGGAAAATCAACCATCCCGGGAAATGGGCGAACCGGTTTCATCGATCAAAAAAATGATCGAATCGCCCCTCGATTCTTGGTATCTTATTTCACAAAATGGTGCATGTTGAGCTACAATAAGTAACTTGGATGATGGGTTATCCGAGAGACTGATCCCAGGGGAGTGACGATGACTATTGGTTACGCGAGTACGTCTTGCGAAAACGTTCTTTTTTCTCGGTTTGCTGGCGATGATGTTCAGCGGTACTACGGCTGAGGCACAGAATCGCCGCCCTCAATCGGGCGAACCGAGTACGAACACCGAAAGTGCAAGCCGGAATCGTCAACGACCCGATCGTCGATTCGTTCGGCCGCCAAACAAAGTCGACGCGACTCGCTTTTTCAACGAACGTCGTCCTGGTAGTGAAGGCGGCGAGGAGTTTCGAACGTTTAACGGGACTTTCAATAATCTGGATCGTCCACGATTAGGTTCGATCTTCATTCCCTTGCTGCGGATGGCTCCGGCGGATTACGGTCCCAACAACTCACTGGCCCGACAGGATGCGGTTAGCGCGAGGGTGATCAGCAACGCCGTGTCCAACCAGTCGGCAGCCGTGTTTAATAACCGCGATCTCTCCGACTTCATCTGGCAATGGGGCCAGTTTATCGATCATGATATCGATCTTACGGAATTTCAGAGTCCGGAGGAATCGGCTCCGATTCCGATTCCGTTGGGCGATGCCCAATTCGATCCGCTGAGCGGTGGCGACAAATTCATGCCGTTCAGTCGATCCATCTACTCGATTTCACTGTTTCGAAGGAGGGTTCGTCAACAGCTGAACGAGATTACGGCCTTCATCGATGGTTCTGGGGTCTATGGTTCGACGCTGGAGCGTGCCAATGCGCTGCGAACGTTTGCGGACGGCAAGTTGCGTACTTCCGACGGTGGCGAATTCGGCGACCTGCTGCCCCTGGATGATTCTGGCCAGCAGTTTCTTGCCGGCGACATTCGAGCGGGTGAACAAGCCGGTCTTTCCTGCATGCACACACTATTTGTCCGGGAGCATAACCGCATCGCCGATCAGCTTAAGGCCGCTGACGGCAGCTTGACTGATGAAGAAATCTACCAGCGTGCCCGCAAGAAGGTGTATGCGATTCTGGAATCGATCACCTACAACGAATGGCTGCCGGCGCTGCTTGGCCCCGAACATCCACTGTCGCCCTATGCGGGCTATGACAGCAGCGTCTCTCCGAATATCGCCAACGAATTTTCGACGGCGGCCTATCCGTATTGGCCATACGATGTTGAGTAACCAGTTGTTGCGACTGGACAATGATGGGAATGCGATCGACGCCGGGCACATCCTCCTTCGAGACGCATTTTTTGACCCCACCGTCGTACAGACGGTGGGCATCGACTGCTACCTGAAAGGCCTGGCTACGCAGAAGGCTCAGGAAATTGATCAAATGGTCATCGGCGGGGTTCGCAACTTCCTGTTCGCCAACCAACCGGAAAGCCCGATGGGCATCGATTTGGCGTCCATGAATATCCAGCGGGGACGTGATCATGGTTTGCCCGATTTCAATTCGGTACGGATCGCCTACGATCTGCCTCCGGTAAGTTCTTTCGAAGAACTGACATCCAATCCATTGCTGCGGGCTCAACTGGCCAGTGTCTATCCATCCGTCGATGATCTTGATCCGTGGGTTGGATTTCTGTCGGAAGATCACGCCCCAAATTCGAGTCTTGGCATTTGTACCATAGCGGCACTGAAGGATCAGTTTGAACGGATTCGTGATGGTGATCGCTTCTGGTACGAACTCGTTTACGAGGGACAGGAGCTGGAAGAGATCAGAAAAACGACGCTGGCTGACGTGATCCGGCGCAATACCAATATCACGAATCTTCAGGATAACGTGTTTTTCGTAGGAAATTGAGCGGGTTTCGATACATGGACACAGACCACCGCGGATAACGTGGTGGTTTTTTTATGGGACGGACAGAGGCGCGTGCTCTTCGGGCGTCAGCTCGCCAACCAGGTCCTGGCTCACCAGTTCGCGTATCTGGTCCCGGTCCTCGTAATGCGTGAACAGGTATTGCAGTTTTGCCAAGGCCGCCTCGACGGTCATGTCACCACCGGCAACCACACCTGCCTCACGGAAAGCCGTGCCCGCATCGTAACGCGTCTGCGATACATATCCATGTACACATTGCGTGCAACTGACAACCACCGTGCCGCGATCGGTTGCGTCTTTCAGCACCTGCATCAGCCCGCGGTCATTGGAAGGTCCGTTTCCTACGCCATAGGTTTCCAGAATCAGGGCCACCAGCGGTTGTCGCAAAACGTTTTCCAGGACCTGGTGGGAAACACCGGGAAACAGTCGAAAGGTCCCCACGGCCTGCGGTTTGATCTCGAGAAGGGCCAGCTCGCTGGTCGGCTCCGGTTGACGAATCTGATGGGTCAGGATGCTGATTCGCGTCCCCACCGTAGCCAGCGGTGGAAAATTGGGTGAATCAAAGGCACCGAAGCTGGAGGCACTCACCTTGGTCGTACGGCATCCTCTCAACAGCCGATGGCTGAAGTAGACACAGACTTCCGGTATCTGATAATCGGCGGCCAGCAGCATGGACGTGATCAGGTTGCCACGGGCATCGCTGCGGATTTCGACCAAAGGAATTTGCGATCCGGTCAGGATGACCGTTTTCCGCAGGCCCGGCAGCATGAAAGGCATTGCCGATGCCGTATGCGCGAGGGTATCCGTACCGTGGATCACCACGAAGCCGTCAAAGGTATCGTGGTGCCGATAGATCGTGTCAGCGATCTTCAGCCAGGTATCGGGTGTCATATTGGACGAATCGAGAACGGGATCAAATTCGATCAGCTCGAACTCGGGCATGCCACCCCACGACAACTCCTCGATTCTGGAAAGCTGTTCGCCCAGAAATCCTGGCCGGGGTAGATAACCTCGAGTGCCGCGGTCCATGCCGACCGTGCCGCCCGTATTCAGAATGCATATCTTTCTTGCCATGCGAACGCATTTCACATCGGGTTCACGGTGATTCGTTCAAGTCCGGATTTCAGGAATTCGCCCGTGGCACTTCCGTAAAGCGTTCAGCGTACTGACGATCTGGAATGGAAAGCAGAACGGGCGCGTGGTGAACACGGATGGAAACAAACCGATTTCATATTGACGGTGCGTATTGATTGCGGGAAGCTGACAACCATAGATCGTTGGCAATCCCATTTCCAGTAGCAATCAGGTAGAAAAGATATGGCTAATGAAACGAGACAGCAAGCGCAGCAGAAGCCGATCACAGTGAATGATTCCAAGGCCGTCAGCTGCTATGCCAATTTCTGTCGTGTTACCGGATCTCCGGAAGAGTTGATCATTGATTTTGGTATGAATGCGCAACCGATGGGCAGCAACGATCAGCCGGTAGATATCCAACAGCGGATCGTCTTGAACTTTTTCACGGCCAAACGGTTGTTGCATGCACTACATGTTTCGGTGCAGCGGCATGAAGAGGTCTTTGGGCAAATCGAAACAGATATCCAGAAGCGCGTTAAGTCGCGTGAGAAGACGGATGCCTGACAGGCGTCCGGTGCATTCCACTTTCGGCGTGTTCGGCTTCCTTCGATTGCCGTGCCGCGGCACGAATTCGGGCGGTGGTCGATAGCGACAAGACGCTAGTACCCTGTTTCGCCATACGATCTACGGCGATCGAGGCGTGTCCGCCTCGTCCATGCCAGCGGTCGACCCGCGGTGGCACACGGGTGGAACTTTTTGCCAGGCCTGTTGTCGCCGAGATACCGGTCCACTTAGAATACGGGACTGGTGGCAATTACACTTCATGATGTTGGAGAAGCAGATGCTGGCTCGAATCCTGTTTGTTGGTGCAGTGGTTTTTTCATTGACGGCCTGTGAGCCCGTTCAGGTCGCTGGTCAACAGTCTTCCCAAAACGCCAAGGTGACGGAAAAAGTCTTTTTTGATGTCAAGATCGGAGACGCCGAACCGCGTCGTGTCGTGTTTGGCCTGTTTGGCGAGACGGTACCGAAAACCGTCAAGAACTTTCGATGCCTGTGTACGGGCGAAATGGGAACCGGCAAGTCGGGGAAACCGCTTCATTTCAAGGATTCGGTCTTTCATCGGGTGATTCCCGGTTTCATGTGCCAAGGGGGTGATTTTACACGGGGAAACGGGACCGGCGGCGAATCCATTTACGGTGCCAAGTTTGCTGACGAGAATTTCGACATTCGTCACGATTTCCCGGGGCTGTTGAGCATGGCCAACGCCGGCAAGGATACCAATGGCTCGCAGTTCTTTATTACCACCGCCGCGACACCCTGGCTGGATGGCAAGCATGTTGTTTTTGGTCGCGTATTGAGTGGCATGGATGTGGTCAAGGCCATGGAAGCCAAAGGCTCGCAAAGTGGCAGGACATCCGAGAAGATCACCATCGTGAACTGCGGCGTTGTGGACGAGAAATGAGGCGCCGGAATACGGGCTTCTGAATCGCTCTCGCGTTTCGGTTCTTCTCGCCCGCACAGACCTTCTCTGCGTCTGGGGCGAGTGGGCCGACGAATGCAACCGGCCAACGAGTACCAATCATTCGGAGGGCCTTTGCGAGCCGTCGGCCATCGCTTGGTTTGACGTCGGCGAAAATTGCAAACGGGCGTCGTCTGGAGATCTCAGTCTGGCGATGGATCGTCTTGGCGACCGCCCAGCAAATCCACTGCCGACGCATACACCCGTTCCCGGGCGGAGGGAAGCCAGTCGACCAACTCGTTGCCGACCGATGGGAGTTGGACTCGACGCAGTACACTGTTGACCCGTCGCACCAGCCGCTCGTCGCAGTTGTAGTCGAACAGGTATTTTTCGCGAAGAAAAATCGACCAGTATGGCTTGAGTCGTTCGGTGGAGCGGTTAGCCATTGCATTGACGGCCCGTTCAATGGCTGCCGGATCACAGGCAGCGACCATCTGGTAGAACCTCGCCAATTGGTGGGGCTGCTGTTCCCTCAGATAGGCATCCAGAAGCAGTTCGATCAGGATGTGGCCCAGAAAGCCAGGTCGAAATCCCGGGTCTCCAACCAGGATTTTCCTCAACTCCAGTGCAAAAACCGCATTCAGTTGCACGAACCGTTGGCCGGAGTGAAACCAGTGGTCGTCATCCATGTGCTGAATAATGCCCGACGCCAATGCAGCCACCAGGGGATCGTTGTCCGACGTGAATTCGCTGGCTCGCCGTTTTCTGACTCGGCAGCGGCGATCGGCGGCGCCCAACCAGTCTGGCACAGCGCAGCCAACCACGAAGTAATTCCCGCGATCCAGAAACGGTAAGACGTGAGCAAAACTGTTCATGAAAAAATGGACAATCCGCCCGTTGGGAAATTGGCCTGGGTTCAACAGCAAAGCGAATCGCTGACTCGTTTGCAGGCGGCCAACAGCGGTTGCACATAACGATTGCGATCCGCCGATAATCGGTACAGGGGAATACTGACACTGATTCCGCCGACCGGGCTGCGGTCGCGATCGAAAACAGCCGCGGCAAAACAATGGACATCCAGATCCGTTTCCTGGTGGGCCATGGCGTATCCGGTTTCCGAGATGTCGGCCAATTGCTGAACCAGCTCGGAGGGACTCGTGATGGTGTACGGCGTCATGGCGGTAAATTCCAGCGAATCAACCAGAACTTCCTGTTCTTCCAGCGGCAAATGCGCCATCACGCATTTGCCAATCGCGCTGGCATGCATGGGCACACGATTACCAACGGCGGTATGTAGGCGGATGGCATGTGGGCTGTCTTTCCGGGCAAGGTATACCATTTCGCGGCCACAACGAATGGCCAGGTGGCATGTCTCTTTGGTCTCATTGCTTAGCAGTTGCAACTCCGGTTCGGCAAATCGGGCTATCTCATTCTGCTCGAAAGCACGCGACGCAAATTGAATCAGGCGAGCGCCCAGTTTATAGGATTTCTTGTTGGTGCATTGCACCAGGCCTTCCGATTCGAGGGCTTTCAATAATTGATACAGCGTTGGGCGAGTCAGATCACAAACCTCCAGCAGCTGGTTGATTGTGGGAGGATCGGCGTATTCGGAAATCAGTTGCAACACGGCGATGCCCTTGCTGAAAGCGGCAGCGCCCTGAACGACCGGTGCTTTCAGGGTTGAATTATTTGGCCTGCCCCGCTTCTTGGAGTCCACGATCATCTTGGGTCGATCCTCTGATATATCCTTGGCTGCAGAAACATGTCTCACGACCGAGTATAATTTAATGCCGGTCAGGATCAAGAAACTCCCATACCGCAGTGGATTCAGCACGTGCCTGAAATCCTGACCGCAGCACCCGGTGTCACAAAAATCCGGCCATGAATTCACCAAAAGAATGAAAATGGTGATACGCATCAAGGGCTCGTCGGTTCGTGTGCTTTTCGAAATTCGGGTCGACGAGTGGGGATTGCGCGGTTGCTGACCGACTTGCCTGTCGTAGGGCTTGAACGAATTGAGACCGCAATCCGACAGGGCCAGTAGACCGGTCATATGGTGTCCTTCTGTATTGTTGCCGGATCAACCGCCCAGCATCAGCGGTTGCAAGGTAACCGCGACCATCGAAGTGACAGGTATTCGTTACTGCCAGAACTGTTAAATTACTGATCGGTGGACTGATGTCATAATGAAATTCGTCGGTTGCCTTGGTTGCATTTAATTGTTTCACGGTTGAACCTGGGCCGGGAACCAGTCATTTTCTTCTCCGGCCAGACGAGCGAATATCAATGAAAACACTCATTCGAAATGCGCAGGTTGTCCTGCCCGATGAGACGTTGAAAACCAACGTGTTGATCGATGGGGAAATCATCGGGGCGGTGGATGCGGCGATCCACTCGGAGGCGGACGAAGTCATTGAGGCCGATGGTCTGTACCTGATGCCTGGCGTCATTGACGACCAGGTTCATTTTCGCGAACCCGGACTGACACACAAGGAAGACCTGACGCATGCTTCGCGGGCGTGTGCGGCGGGAGGTGTGACCAGCTATCTGGAAATGCCGAACACGATTCCGAATGCCATCAACCAGGCCAGGTTGAACGAGAAACTGGAGCTCGCGGGACAACGTAGTATCGTGAACTACGGATTCTATATAGGTGCGACGACCAGCAACGTTGAGGACTTGAAGCAGGCGAAGCGAACCCCGGGAATCAAGATTTTTATTGGTTCCAGTACCGGCGACCTGCTGGTGGACGACCAGGAGGCCCTGGAACGCATTTTCGCCGAGACGACGTTGCCGATCTGCGCTCACTGTGAAGACGAAACGACCATTCGCCGAAACGCGGCCAAGTACGGAAACGAGACGGACGTCCGTTTTCATTCGCTGATTCGAGACCACGCGGCGGCGCTGATCGCCACCAAACGAGCTGTCGAACTGGCTATTCGCCACCAACACCCTTTTCATGTCCTGCACGTATCCACGGCGGCTGAGATCGAGGTGATCCGTGAGGCCGGAGAAATCGTGACCGGCGAGGTTTGCCCGCATCACCTGTTTTTCAACGTTAACGACTATCCTCGGCTGGGGTCGCTGATTCAGATGAATCCGTCGATCAAGTCGACGGAGGATAATCAAGCGCTGTGGAACGCCTTAATGAACGGCGATATCGATGTTGTTGCCACCGATCATGCCCCGCATACGATGGAGGAGAAACAACGCCCGTTTCCGCAGTGCCCCTCGGGGTTGCCCGCCGTCGAAAACTCTTTGGCATTGATGCTGAACCAGGTGAATGCCGGTCGTTGTTCGATCGAACAGGTGGTCAACTGGATGAGTTTCCAGCCGGCACGCATCTGGAACATCGCCAACAAGGCCAGTATCGTTCCCGGTTTTGATGCCGATCTTGTCCTGGTCGATATGCAGTTGAGCCGCACGATCGAGAATCAGAAACAGCTGACCAAGTGCGGATGGTCACCGTGGCACGGGGAAACGCTGACGGGCTGGCCGGTCAAAACGTGGGTAATGGGTCGACAGGTTTTTGATTATCAACGCGGGGCACAAGAGATCTGGCTAACCAGCGAAGCCTGTGGTCGCGAAATACGGTACGAATCGCGAGACTGAGCGATGTCGCAAACCATGGACTGTGATGTCAGCGGTAAGCAAGACAAGGCCGGGTTTGGCGGGCAAAAGTGGGGGCTTGAGCAGTTGGGCGGCCAGCGATACGGTCTCCTGATTTGTGCGGTGGCGGCTCAGCTGTCCACGATCTTCATTACCTGGCCGTTGTGGCAGGTTCGAATTGCTCCCCCCAATTTGCCGCTGGTGGCGGTCCCTCAAGTCCCGTTTGGTGTGGTGCTGGTGATTTCGTTACTGTACGTGTTGATCGATCCGCGGCGAGGGTTGGTCATCCACGTGTTACTGATCGTAGCAGCTTCCGTGTTCGATCAGTTTCGGATGCAACCGCAGGTACCGGCCATTATCCTGCTGATGTGGGCAACGGTTTCATTCCGCGGACGGCTGTGCTGTCGTTGGTTTCTGGTCGCACTCTGGTTGTGGGCAGGCCTGCACAAACTGTTGTCACCCGATTGGTTCGCGCATTCGAGTTACTGGATTCTGGAGCGATTGGAACTCGGTCATGAAGCGGCTTTGCAGTATCAGTCGGGATTTGCAGTTTCGGTTGGCGTTGGCGAGATTTTGTTAGGTCTGTTGGCCATCTGCCGACCCAGGTGGGCCGCCGGCCTGTGTCCGGTCTTGCATCTGTCGATCGTCCTGTTGCTGGTGATCATCCGCTGGAATTTCAGTGTCGTACCATGGAATCTGGCAACGGCCGTGATCGGGCCATGGGTACTGTGGAACGCCGGCACCACCAGAGAACAACTCATTGCCAGGGGAAAACGGGAGCGATGGTTCGAATGGAGTGTGGCCTTGTTTTTGCTGATCATGCCAGCCGGATTTTATCTTGGGATCGTGGACCGCGCATATGCACACGTCCTGTATTCGGATTTTGTTCCCAAGTCGTTGATCACCGGACGCCATGACCTGCGGAAGGTGGCGGGTTGGTTGCAGCCGATGAATGAGGGAGAAACGTCAACCCGCACAGCAAACAACGAATCGTGGCCGGACTGGAACCGGGTCAATGCGCCGTTTCCCTGCGAGCGACGGCTGCACCGTCAGTACTTCCAGTTGACCGCGCAGCCAGGCGACAAGCTGCACCTCTTTGATCCTCGACCGGCGCTGAATGATCAATTTCTGGTGATGTCGGATGAGGGGCAGGCAGTGGAAATTTCCAGAGCGCATTTTTTTGAAGAAAAAAATCAGTTGGCGGGCGTCGGCATCGATGACCGACGAGCGATGTTCTGGTTGCGGCAATGGGGAGTTATCAAGCAGCGGTGGTATTCCGACCACACTGGCAACCGGGATAATCTGGTGTCTCATGCCTACACGTTGCGGCCGGAATGCTACAGTCGACAAGCCTTGAAGTTGCTGGCCGGCTTGCCGAATCTGGAACAACTGCAACTGCAGGATTGTCCGGTCACCGATCAGGATCTGGAATTGGTTGCCAGATTGGATCGGTTGATCGGCGTTGGGCTGAGCAATACCAGCGTGACCGATGCCGGGCTGGAACACCTGGCGAAACTGCCGCACCTGAAAACACTGGAAATCGAAGATACCCCGATATCACCGGGCGGACTGAGACGACTTCGAGAATCACTGGGCTACTAGCCAATCGTGTTAATGACCGACCGGCAGTACGCGCAGACGTCAGTTGTTTTACAATGAGCCCGGAAATCGTGGTCCGTGGCAAACGCCGGTTAACGTGACCTTTTGGAATTGGCAGGGAGAATCAAATGACTCGTCACGATGCCTTAATACGGTTCGGATTGGTGGCCGTTATCTGCCTGTTGCAACCGACGTATTCGTGTATCAAAGCCGATGAAGAAATAATTGACTTTGAACGGCATGAGAGGATTGCTCTCGTCGGCAATTCACTGGCCGAGCGGATGAATCTGTACGGCCACTTCGAGACGCAACTGCATTTGAGTTTTGCTGACAGGGAACTGAAATTCAGAAATTTCGGGTTTCCTGCCGATGCGGTTGAATGGCAACAGCGGCCCAACAACTATACCAGGATCGATGATCCGCTCAAGGTTTTTGCGCCGGATACTTTCATCTGCTTCTTTGGATACAACGAGTCTTTTGCTGGCGAAGAAGGGATTGACCAATTCAAAGCGAATTATCTGAACTATATTGAAAAATTGGAACGCGAATTCACGACAGCGACGGATTCGGCGGTCCGTATCATCCTCGTTTCTCCCGTTGCCTTTGAATCCACCGGCAATGAATTCCAGCCCGATGGCGTCCGCGAAAACGAAAACCTGGCACGATATACGCGGGCGATTCGTGAAGTCGCCGAAGTTCGGAAGCTGAAGTTTGTCGACGTATTTCAGCCCACGCTGGTCGCCTTCAGCGAAAAACCGGCCGCTCAATTCACGATCAACGGATGCCATTTGAACGAAGTGGGAGATCGCTTGCTGGCGAGCCTGTTGATGGAAAATCTGTTCGGGAAACCGTCGCCACCGATCAAGGAAGGTGATCCGCGATACCAGCAACTGCGGGAAGCGGTTAACGACAAATCCTGGGTGCATCTGAATGACTACCGCATGCTTAACGGCTGGTACGTCTACGGGGGGCGTCGAACGTACGACACAGAGACATTCCCGCGGGAATACAAGAAAATTCGGGCCATGTCGGTCGTTCGAGACCAGCGTGTTTGGGCGATCGCCAACGGCTCGCCTGTTTCCGGTGACGTCGATGATTCGAACACGGGAGAATTGATTGTTCCGCCGACTGGCCTGGGGCGTCACTATCCGCGCTCGGAGCCGAAAGAGTTGAAATATCTGACGCCCGAAGAGTCGATCGCGACCATGAAAGTACCGAGCGGTATGAAGGTGCAGCTATTCGCTTCGGAGCGGGAATTCCCGGAGTTGGCCAATCCCTGCCAATTGAATTTTGATAACCGCGGCCGCCTGTGGGTGGCTTGCATGCCGAATTATCCGCAATGGCGTCCCGGAGATCCTCGGCCGGACGACCGGCTGCTGATTCTCGAAGATACCGACGGCGACGGCCTGGCGGACAACTGCACGGTTTTTTACGACCGGTTGATTTGCCCTACCGGTTTCGAATTCTACGAGGGTGGCGTGCTGGTCGTTGACGAACCCCGCATTCTGTATCTGAAGGACACCGATGGCGACGATCGAGCGGACGTGGTGGAACAAGTGGTCGATGGCATCGCGACCGACGATACTCATCACACGATGGGAGCCTGGGAGTGGTCGCACGGTGGCCGGTTGCACATGCTGGAAGGGGTTTCCATGTCGACCACACTGGAAACGCCCTGGGGTCCATTTCGCAATCGGAATACGCCTGGATGCTATGTCTTCGATCCGCGTTCGCTCAAGTGGCGGCGGTTCATTACGCCGGGATATGGGAATCCCTGGTGCCTCGTATTCGATGCCTGGGGTATGGGTATCGTGGGTGACGGTACCAATGCACAGCAGCATTGGGCCAGTCCGCTGTCGGGCGCGGATCCAGGCAGCAGATCGACAACGCCTCCGATTTTTAATAACGAGGGCATGCGGCCGGCGGTGGGCAGTGATTTTCTGATTTCGCGGCACTTGCCCGACGAAATACAGAATCAGTTCATTTACGCTTGCGTTATCAACATGAATGGGATGCCGAGATTCACGGTCAGAGACCAGGAGAAATCAGCCGGCTTCACCGGGCAACGACTCGAAAACCTGCTGGAATCGACGGACAAGAATTTCCGTCCCGTGGATCCCAAGATTGGACCGGATGGCGCCATCTGGTTTGGCGATTGGTGCAACGCCTTGATCGGCCACATGCAGTACTCGCAGCGCGATCCCAATCGTGATGATCGACATGGCCGCGTCTATCGCCTGGTCAACGAAGAACGGGAACTGATTCAGGCGGAAACGCAGGCGGATCAACCGGTCGGCGTCTTGCTGCGGCAACTGCGGGCATATGAATTGCGAACGCGGTATCGTGTGCGGCGGGAAATTCGAGATCGGGAGCGCGGTGCCGTGCTGCCCGCATTGAACCAATGGGTGGCCGCTCTGTCCCGTACCGAACCTGATTTTGATCGACTGCTGTGCGAGGCGCTCTGGATTCAGGAGAGTTTTCACGGAGTTGACGAGGAACTGTTGGTTCAGATACTCCAGTCGGACGACTTCCATGCCCGGGCGGCTGCTGTGCACGTGATTGGGAATGAACATGAATACCTGGAGGATGCCCTTCAATTACTGCGGCAGGCCGTTGCCGATCCGCATCCGCGGGTGCGACTGGAGGCGGTGCGAGGTCTCAGTCTGATCGGGAATGTGACGGCGACACAGGCAGCGATTTCCGTGATCAACCATCCCATGGACAACTGGATTGAATACACGTTGAAGCATGCGGTCATGGCCATGCGTCCAGCTTGGCAGTTAAGCTACCTGAAAGGTGAATTCGACGATCAGCTGAAGGAAAACGAACTTGCCTGGTTCGAAGAGTACCTGGCATCGCTGGGGCCATCATCGTTGGCGATCCCCCAGTTGCAGATTCTGGCCGACACCAGATTTGATGAATCGGAACGGGCAGAAGCCGTCACCCAGTTGGCCAAGTTGGCAGGGAACCCGGGGCGAGGCCGACAGGTTTTTCAGCGTGTCTGTACTTCATGCCATCGCGTCGACGGCCGGGGGGTCAATTTTGGTCCCGATATCGCAGCCATCGGTGAGCGGATCAAGGAAGGCAAGATTCGGGAGAGTATCATCTACTCCATCATCGAACCGAATCGTGAAATTGCGAAGGCCTACGAAACCCGAAAAATTCTTACCAGCGATGGTCTGCTGTACAATGGCTTCGTAGAAACGGAAAATGACGATCAGGTGGTCATCCGGCTGGCGGGTGACAAGGTGTTGACCCTCGCGACCGAAGACATCGAACAATCGGCAATTGAAAAGGTGTCATCGATGCCCGAGGGTCTGGGGTTTTCCATCAGCCCGGACGAATTCCTGGATGTTGTGGAATACATCGCGGAAAAAAACGGAGCGGGAATGCCACCGAAGCAGAAGGACGCGCCGGCGTCTGATTGACACCGTCTGCAACGTTTCGACATTCAGCCGTTCATCGAAATCGGCGTCATCAGCTTCGCAGTGTCGACATGCCACCATCCACGCCAATCACTTGGCCTGTGATCCACGTGCTCTGATCGCTCAGTAGAAAGGCAGCCATGGCGGCAAGATCGCCAGGCACGCCGGTCCGCTGAAGTGGGTACATGCCCGCCATGGCGGATTTCTTTTCATCCGTAGAAAAGAACCTGGAGGCCAACGGCGTCTGCGTGAGGGCCGGGGCGATGCAGTTGACACGAATTTCAGGTGCCCACTCGACCGCCAGCGTGCGGACCAGACCTTCAACCGCTCCCTTGGCCGATGCGATTGAGGCGTGCATTGGCATGCCTTGGCCGACGGCGACGGTGCTGAACATGACAACACTGGACGGCGATTCACCGGAGCCTTTCTTCAAACCGCCGAGGCAACCCTGCAGAAATCGAATGCCCCCCAACAGATTGACGTCCAGATCTCGTTGGAAGTCAACCAGTTTCAGGCTGCGAAATGATCTCAAGTTGATCGACCCCGGGCAATAGGCAACCCCGGAGATGGCTTCGGGCAGGCCCGGCATTTCCACGTCCTCGGCCGTGAAGTCGCACGTATGATGCTGGACGGTTTCGTCAACCTCCAGGTCATGCGGTTCGCGTGAATAAACGACAATCCGATCCGCGTGAACTCTCAGGCGATCGACCAGTTCGCGGCCAATACCCGTCGTCCCACCGGCAATGACAAAGGTTCCAGACATGACAGTTACCGTTGATACTAAAAATTAAGAGGCTTTGTCCAGCGATTCAAATATCTGGATCACATTTACCGTTATACTGGAGGCGGACAGTCACTGCCCTTGGGTGCTCCACCGGAAAGAAACCGAGTTCGAATTACACGCATAACGCGCTCGGTCAAAGTTTCTGAAAACATCCGTAAAGACGTTGTTCCGTTTCGAAAAAGGTAATGCATGAATGCGAAAGTTGCTGACCTGATGGTCTCTCCCGTCATGACTACGACGCCACATCAGTCAGTCGGCCATGTAAAAAAGGTGCTGCGTGAAAACAACGCCAGTTGCATGCCCGTCGTCAATTCGGATGGTGAACCGGTGGGTATCGTGACCGCCAGCGATTTACTTCAGGATTCCAAGGATGGCAGCCGTATTTCTGACATCATGACCGAAAAGGTCTTTACGGTCCCCAAATACAATGACGTGTCCGTGGCGGCCCGCATCATGCGGAATCATAGAATTCACCATGTCGTGGTCACGCACGAAAAACAGGTCGCGGGCATCATCAGTTCCTATGACTTGCTAAAGTTGGTAGAAGACCATCGATTCGTGATGAAAAACGCTCCCAGTGAATCGAAGAAAAAGGGTGGGCGTGGGAAAGACGACGGTAACGCAGCCCCCGAATGACGATCCTTTGACGCGGTTTCCAATCGACTTGCGCAGCAGCTGCAAAGGGTGGCCGACGCGACCCCAACGACAGTCGAGGGCAACCATTCAGGGTGATCGAGCGACGCTGATGTGGGCCGCTGAGCGAATCGTAAGGCAGGTATTGCAGCACAACATCGAATTGGTCTTCGGTGCCGGTTCGGTCAGCGATATAGTGATGCGAGGACAGGGCGTCCTGTTGTCGTCGCGGTATTTTCCTTTTGCCGCAATCGCTGGTCAGCTTGGTTCAGTTCTCAGGAGAATTTCGGTGCCGACTCAATTCTTTTTGCCTTGGTCAGGAAGGCAGCCGTTTTCGATTCTCGTATTGACCATCCTGGGCTGGCTAATGGTTGGCTGGATTGGTCATGAAACCAGGACTCCTACTCCGGCGACCGATGACGATATTTCGCTCTTCATGCGCGCCAAGCTGGTCAGTTCTCAAAAGGTCATGGAGGGACTGGTGACCGAACAGTTTTCACTGATCGAAAAGGGTTCCGCCGAGATGTTGAAGATGAGTGAAGCCACCCATTGGCCGCAATCGACTGACGAGGTCTACAAGCACTATAACGATCTCTTCCGTCGCCAGTGCCGGAAGTTGAAGGAGCAGGCGGATGGGAACGATCTGCAGGCATCGCATTACACCTACTTGCACATGACGACGACCTGTATCGACTGTCATAATTACGTCCGTGGACGATTTCGAGTGGAGCAAGACGATAGCAACCGTCAGGGGCCAATCCAGTTGATTCCCACGGAATGGGAGGGGCCGGCCAAGAGCGACAGGAATGCCCTGCAGCCGTCCCGTTACCGCGGGGTCCATAAACAGCTAAAAAACTGACGACCCTTGGGACGATGTCAGACGGAGTTGCACGGACGTGTAGCGGGTGCCGAATCATTTTCCCGATTCGGTGGCAACCAAAAGACGGTACAAACCAAAAAAACGTGCTGCAGAACGTGAAAACGGAGGCCAGACTCGGTACGTTTTCCTGATCGTTCTGGCGGGCGAGATCATTCGCGTCCGATCCCAATCGACAAAACGGCATGCCCCCGGTGCGATCTTGTATCGTCCGGGATACCGCACCAGAAATTGCTCTCGGAAATTTTTGAGATCGGGGCAGGGGCAACTCAAACCCATGGCCAAATCGCCATCGGGAGGCCGAGCGTGAAACGGTCGTGGACCAAACGCCTAATGGGAGCTGACGGTGGCCGATATGCCGGTCATGTCAATGGCGTTTTCGTCCGGACCCACGAACAAGGTAAAGTTCCGTGAGAGGGGAAAACGTCGGATGGCTTCATTGATGTCTTGCAGCGAAAGCGACTGATACAACTCGACAATTTCGGCCACCGACTTGAACGGCTGATCACTGAGCCAATGAGAACCCACGGAAAACATTCGGTTTTCCGTTCTCTCGCTGGCCAGGACGATCTGCGATTCAATCTTGCGTTGGGCCAGCGTCAATTCCTTTTCGGTAACCCCGTCTTCTTGCAGCTGTTGTTGCATCTGGCTGAGAAGGTCAAGATTCTGTCGTGAGAATTCGGGATTGCAACAGATGAAACTCATCACCAGTCCGTTGTCGCAATACTCATAGGAACCGGCGCCAGCGGATTCCGCCAATCCGGTGTCAAGCAATTTCCAATACATCCGGCTACCACAGTCGTCGCCCAGAATGGCTGTCGCCACACGCATGGCGTAACGACGGGGGTCGCGATTCGATGGCCCGGGTGCCAACTGCAGCAGATAATGCTGGTGCGTGGTAGGTTTGGGCAGCAACTCGAAGCCGAACTGGTAATCCGCCGCTTCGGTCTTTCGTTCGTGCGGCGAATTCTGCCAGCTGCCGCACAATCGTTCGGCGTCACGGACCAGCCGGTCAAAGTCGATATCTCCCGCGGCTGCCAACGCCATGTTGGCTGGGCTGTAATGGACACGGAAATAATTCCTCATCTGTGCAACGGTTAAACCGCCAACCGATTCCGTGGTTCCCAGTACACTCTGTCCCAGTGCATGCCTGCCGAAGAACAACTCCATGATTTTTTCGTGACCGCCATAGGGGGGCTGATCCTGATACATCTGGATTTCTTCGATAATAACCTGTTTCTCCAGTTCGAAATCCTCCTCCCGAAGGCTGGGACGCATCAGATCGGCGAGTAATTCGACAATCGGTGTCTGGAATTCGGGTAGCACCGCGGCGTGGTAGATGGTGGATTCTTCGCCGGTACGGGCGTTACTGGACGAGCCCATTTCATCCAGCTCCCGATTGACCTGTTCGGCAGACCTTTGTGGTGTGCCTTTGAACACCATATGCTCCAGAAAGTGGCTGACTCCGCCGATATCCGGTGATTCGTCCCGGGCACCGGTCTTGACGAAAAAGCCAAACGCCGCGGTATAGGCGTCGGGATTTCGTTCCGCCAGGATCGTCAGTCCGTTATCAAGCTGGTGTTGAAGATACTGCATATTCGGGCAACGAAAGAGAATGGGGGCCGAGTGTCACCACGACAAAATCGCGAGGTGGATTGTCACTCAGGTAACGATTGATGGACTCTACCGACAGCCGGTTGACCTCCTGATTCAGCTCATCCAGGGAGCGAATGCGACCAAGATGGAACCAGTCTCCGGCAATAGCGGCCGCTCGAGAGCGGCATGATTCCTGTTGCATGACCAGTCCTGAGCGGATCTGAACTTTAAGTCGCATTAGTTCATCCTCCTGGATGCCCTGCTGCAACAGGAGCAGCTGGTCAATCAGGACATCCAGGGTTTGCTGTGCCCTGTCGCTGGTCGTGCCGCTGTAGCAGACCACGCAGGCGCGATCTTTCAGGCTGTGGTTGGCCGCGAATACGCTGTAGCACAGTCCCCGTTTTTCACGGATCTCCTGGAACAACCGGGAACTCATCCCATCGCTCAAGACACCGACGGCGCCGCGAGCGCGGAAATAGTCTGGATGCGAATAGGGAACGGAATCAAAAGCCAATGCGATTTGGGTCTGCTGGCTCTCAAAGGGAATGTGTAACGAACCCCGTTCGCCCTGCTCGACCCGCACATCGCGTGGCTTCCCGGTTTGCCAATCCGCCAACAGATTCCCAACGTGTTCCTTCAGCTGGGCCCAATCCAGTTTACCGGCCACAGAAATGATCGTTCCATCCGGTCGAAATCCCGACTCGAAAAAACGACGGACGTCCTGTTCGTTGATGGCTTGAATCGATGGTATTGAACCGTGGCAGTCGCGGCCATCCGGTTGACCATAGAATTGCTCGCGAAGCTGAAGCATGGCTCGCTGAGGCAGATCATCTTCGACAGCCCGAATTTCCTGAAAGCAGACCAGTCGGCCGTCTTCCAGCTGGTCCTCGGGAAGTACCGGATACCTCAGCAAATCAGCGTAGATCTGCAGTGCATCAAACAACCGATCCGCGCACAAGGATCCGCCAAAGTGCATGTGATAGACCGAAGACGATGAGCTGTGATCGATGCCGTTGAGCTCCAACTGCTCAATAAACTGGCGACTGTCCAGCTGACCACAACCACGCTGGACCATTTCGCAGGTGAAGTTGGACAGTCCGATTTTACCCTGCGGATCATAGCGACAGCCGGCAGGAACACGAATCGAAAAAGCGGCTGACTGTAGCCAGGGCATCGACTGGGCGACAAGCACCAGGCCGTTATCGAAGGTGTGGTCGAAAATGTGTTGTTGCAGATATGGCAACGCGAACCCTCAGCTAGTGAATATCGGCGAGCCGCCAATTGTAAGCCCGAACACCGGCCAGCGATATGCCGGTTGGCCCTGGAACGGGGCGAGGATCGGGGGACGGGAGAATCGCCAAGCCAAATCAATTGCCAGGAAAATTGTAGTCTGGATTCCTGGGGTCGAAGTCGCGATCGGTTAGACCGACGTTGATCTCGATATCCTTGTAAAGGTACCGTTCCAGCAGTTTGGGTTGGCCACCCGGTTCATCAGGCCACGTAAAACCGCGATACGCAATCGGCAAGTTCCGATCGTCATCGATATAGATCTCAGCTTGATGAAAATCGAAACGGTCGTCCGCTTCGTGGTGAATGATTTCCAGTCGCGTACACCGCGCGTCACCGATCATAACGTTCCGCGTTATCTTGACTTCACAATCGCCCAATTTCCGATCGTGCTCGCCTTTTTCGATCATCTGCAGGATCAGATTCAGCATGCCTATGCTCTGAATCGGGTAGCGATTTCCACTCATCGCCAGGCTTCCTTCCGGGTCCAGTCGAATCGTCATCACGTTCAACAGACCGGGCGGACCGTGAGCGACAATTTTGTCGTCGTGACAACCCTGCACCCAGATCGCTTCCTGGCCAGCCTTGGGTTTGAGAAACCGTGTGTAGACACTGAATGGGATGGAAGTCTCAGGATCAGGAGTGCACACGGCATGCCTGATCTTGCAGGCCACATGCTGTTCGTCCTGCAGTCTGCCCCGCCAACGTACCCGTTTGACGATGGTCGCGGTGTAATCCTGTACATTTTCCTGGAGGTAGTCCGCACCAGCCCGCGCCAGGACAAGTAACGGATCGAGAGGGTGTTCGGCCAGTTCGACCAGCTCCTGATTGATCTTGGCCGTGACTGCCGTGGGCGGAATATCCTCGACGCCGCCGGCCGCCGGCGCGAAGGAGTCGATGGTCGAAGGATCGGTTACCTCCCTGGGCGCGAAGCTGTCCGATTCGGCGTTTTGGTCATGGCGGGGCGAGACCAGGTAGAAGTAAACGGATGCCAAAGCCAATCCGACCACCAACGCTGGCAGGATGAAGCGAATCACACTCCGTTTGACACCCGACCGGTTCGACGACGGGCTGGTTGAATCGTTCTGCGGGATTGCCTGTTCGGTCATGTTCGAGAAACCCATTTCGCAGTAACTAATGCAACTGCTAACTCACCGGTCTTTCCAAGGTCATGCACCGGCATTGTACGCATCTCCTACAGAGATGCGAACTTTTCCGCATAGACCAGAATCCATGAGTCAATCTTTTCCTCAAATTCCTGGACGGAAATGTCAGGAATATCCTTGAAGAAATTCCAGTTGAAATATTCCTTGTTGTGAATTGTACCTTTGCCGGAGATATTCAACACATTGAATTCGTTCAGTGGTCGAACCGTGATTTCCAGTCGGCTGTAGAAAGCGCCGCTTTTTCCGGTATTTCCGCGTGTGATGTCGTCGCGGAACACGGCGCCTCCCCATCCGCGATCGCCATAAATGGTCTCGTACCGGAAGCCGGGGAAGTGTTCCGCCAGCCGTTTCAAGCCCAATTCGATCGTATCGGACAGATGGAGTCGAAGCTGGTTATGCCGATTCTTGAGTGACTCCATCGAAGTCAGATTCTGTTCCTCGGACTGCCGACGGAGGTGGCCACGTTCCTGGCCCCGGTTGATGGCCTTCTTGAGCTGGTCGTCAAAATTCATTGCGGCCCGTTTATCGGATGTCATTAAATTTCCACGCGATTTTGGCTGTGGACCCTGAACCGCGGTGCCCTGAGCTGAATATCGTGGTAGTCCGCGTCACGAGAGCATTGCAACCACTCCGTTCTTTAGCACGTTTCACGATCCGTCTCTTCCCTTCTTGTCTTCGGGCTTGGACTGTTTGTCGTAAAACTGGGCCAGATCCGAGAACGATCTCATCGGTTCCGCCCCTTTCAACATCTCCTCGGTAATGGGAGGTGCTTTCTTGGGAGGCTTGCGTTTTGGTCTGACCGCGCGATTTCCATGACTTTTTCTTTCTGGCCGCCGCTGCCCGGATTTCGGTCCCGTTCTTTTTCGGAAACCAGCCGGCTTTTCGCGACGCTTGGGACGCAAGGATGCCGGTTGAACTGCGGTCAGAGAGACCCGCCGTTTGTCCGAATCGATGTCCGTTACCCAGACTTTAATCGAGTCGCCCACGGAAAAGAAACGATGCGGATCGCGGATGAAGTGATTTGCCAGTTGGCTGACGTGAACCAGACAACTGGTTCCGAGGCCGATATCAACGAATACGCCGAAATCGACGACGTTGACAACCTGACCGTCAAGGCACATGTCTTTCTTCAGATCGGCGATCTTGATGATCCCGGATCGAAAGACCGGTCGGTTGATATTGCTGCGCGGATCGTATTCGGGGCGGCAGATCGAATTCAAGATATCCCGCAACATCAGTTGACCGATCTGAAGTTCCTCTACCAGTTGATCTGGATTGAGATCGCGAATCGCGCTGACCAGTTCTTTTCGCCTGCTCAACTGATCCGGTGTCAATGCCCTGTCGGCCGAAACGTTGTCAAACCTCGCCGCGGGGCTCGTTTCAGGTTCGACCGGCGGCTGCTGGACATCCGCTTCGACTGGATCGGCGGCTTTGGTGATGTCGCCCGTTGGGGCGATAAGGTCTTCGGGCGGCACGGCGGGGCTCGACTCGACGGCCTGGGCGGCGTTCGAATCCGTTTCCGGCGGAGTCGATGGTTCCTGTTGCGGAACTGCCGATTTGGGCACGGGGGCTCGGTCTCCAGTCATGGAAACCGGTTGGGCCGTTTGTTGAGCGTTGCTGTTGGCCGCTGCGGGGAATACCTCTGATACGGTGCTGCCAACCTTTTCGAATATCCTTGTGGCAGCAGGGTAACTCTCAGGATGAACGGAGGTGGCATCTAGCGGTTGATCGCCACCATGGATGCGGAGAAAGCCCGCCGATTGAATGAACGTCGCGTCGCCGAACCCAGCCACCTGTTTCAGCTGTTCCCGATTCCTGAAAGGTCCATTTGTCTTGCGAAATTCATAGACTCGCCTCGCGGTCAGTTGGTTCAGGCCGGAAACATATCTTAACAGCGAAGGGCTGGCCGTATTCACATCCACGCCTACCCGATTGACGCAAAATTGCACGACGTCGTCCAGCGATTCCGCCAGGTGCTTTGCCTTGACATCGTGTTGATAGAGCCCAACGCCGATGTGCGCCGGGCTGATCTTGACCAATTCGGAAAGAGGATCAATCAAACGCCGTCCGATCGATACCGCGCTGCGGATGGTCGGGGATACCTCTGGCAGTTCCTCTCGCCCGACTTCACTGGTCGAATAGACGCTGGCACCAGCCTCGTTGACCACCGCATACTTCAAGTTGCCATCCGGGAAATGTTCGGCGATCAGGTCGGAGACCAACTGTTCGGCTTCGCGACAGGCCGCCCCATTGCCGATGGCAATCAGCTGGATACCAAATTTGTTGATCAGTTCCTTCAGCTTTTCGCCGCTCTGCTTCAGCCGGTTCTGGTTGCCGACCACAAACACGTGAGCGTGTTCCAGCAGTTGACCGTGGGAGTCAATGATGGCAACCGAACAACCTCGCTTGTATCCGGGATCGATCGCCAGCACGTTCTGGTTCCGGACCGGCGATTGCAGCAGGAGATTCTTCAAATTGCGAGCGAAGACCCGGACGGCATGTTTTTCAGCAGCTTCAGTGATTTCCCGGCGGACTTCGCGTTCCAAGCTGGGCATCATCAGTCGCGCCATCGAGTCCTTGACGCATGTTTTCAGGAATTCCGCGAACGGATGGTCGACCGGGACCAGCATCTGGTAGGCATGCTCCAAAAACTGGGATTCGTCAATTTCAATTCGGACACGAATGCGCCCATTTTTTTCGCCCCGGTTGATGGCCAGCGTCTTGTGATAGGGAATCGTAGCGATGGGGTGGGAAAAACTCTGGAATTCCTTGTAGTGATCGTCGGCCCTGCTTTTCTTCTTCTTTTTTTTGCGTTTCTTTTTCAAGGCAACCGAGGATCCTGCTGGTGGATCTGAAACGCCGGTTGATTGGCCGGGATCTGTTTCCGGACTGGGAGCAGCATTCCGAGGCGACATTTGGTCGGCCTCCGACTGCGAAGCATCTCCCTCAACCGACATCGGGGCTGCTGCCGACGGTTCTGGAGGGGCAGACGAATCTCCAGGACCGTTGACTTCCTGACGGGTGGAATCGGTACCGACGGTTGGCGATGTAGGATCCTGATCGCGTTCGGAATCCTGGCCAGGCCCGTGTCCGGCAATCGTATCGGCGGCGGGTTCGCGGTTCACGGCCAGTTCGTCATCGGTCTTCTGAGGCGAGGCCGATCGAAGCGGCTTGGTTGCCGATTGGGCAGTCGCTGATTCGTTGCCGTCCTGAACCGCAATCAGGCGCGTGCTCAGTTTTCCCTGACTGTGAATGATTTCTCGCAGCTCGTTCCTGAGTTCGATATGATCGCTGAATCGCTCCGCCAGAATGTGACCGACGCCCAGGATCACGTCGTCGATGGTATTCAGATTCTTGTCAACCCGCACAAAATCGGTCGCCCGCGACGCCAGATCCTTGTCGGGCTCACGACCTTCGTAAATATCATTCGCCAGAGGTTCCAGGCCATTTTGCCGGGCGACGGTGGCCAGCGACTGTTTCTTGGGCTTGTATGGAAGATAGAGATCTTCCAGTTCGCGGCTGGATCCCGCGGCTTCGATCGCGGTTTTCAGTTTGTCAGTCAGCTTGTCCTGCGACTCGATCGACTTCAGGATGAAAGCTCTGCGATCAGCCAGTGCACGAAGTCGCGTTACTGATTGTTTTACGACCAGCAGCTGTTCTTCGTTCAATCCGCCGGTTTGATCCTTGCGAAATCGGGTGATGAAGGGAATCGTGTTCCCTTCGTCAAGCAACTTGACCGCTGTTTCAATCTGTTCGACCGGTTTCTTCAGTTCCCGGCTGATCGTGGATAGATCAATTGTCATAACACTGGTCATTGAATTTCTGGACAGAGCGTCGTTTTTCGAACGCTGATTTTGTATTGTTTCAGAATTCCGTCTTAGTACCAGTGGCAAACGAAGACGCCGTCGATTTCAAAACGAATCGAATCTGGCGGAGGTCGAAGTTGCTGCCGCAATGAACAGTCCGGAGAACAGGTTCGACGGTCTTGGCAGCTGCCTGTTGCCGGACCAATTCTAGAACCAGCCTGACAACCTCTCGATGTCCAACAGGAGCACGTACAGCATCAAGCCCAGAATCATGAACAAACCCGCGTATGTCAAGATGACCTGGACCCGTTCGTTGGGTGGTTGCCGGAACAGTCCTTCGTAGATCAGGAACAGCATGTGTCCGCCGTCAAGAACCGGGATGGGAAGAAAATTCACGATGGCCAGGTTGGCGCTCAGGAGTGTCAGGAACAACAGCAAACGTGACGTTCCCTGTGATGCCTCCGACGTTGCCGCTACCGCAATGGTGCCCGGACCGCCCAGGTTCTTGGGTGAGATCTGGCCGCGAACCAGTTTCTCCAGAAATTTGAAAACACGGGTCGCATCCCACTTCGTCTGATAGGCTCCTAAGGCGAACGCGTCCTGCCACGTCGGCGAGCGGTAGGTATCCTGCAGGATGCTCAGGCCGACTCCGCGGGTGGGTATGAAATACTCGCTGGAAAGCCGAGTCATCCCGATTGCTTCGTTGATCGTTCCGTTGTGGTCGGCAGTCAATTTAAATGCATACCCGGGTGGCAGCAACTGGATCAGCTGGTAAACAGTCTCCCAACCTGGACCGCTTTCCTCCAATTCAATATCGGATTGGGCGGTACGCTTATCGAAAATCCGCTTCTGTTCCGGATCGTCCAGCACAAATTCTACCCGCCGGATCTGGTCTCCTCTGGCAATGCCTTGAATCGATGATTCCTCGACGATATTGGTCGGTTTGATGGCCAGCCCCAGTGAATTAATCGCGACGGGCTGCCCGGGATACACCGAGGAGACGAATGATGGGATTCGCGGTTCCAAGCTCAAACTCGTTTCATTACCGTCGCGGAGCACCTGAATGGATACCGAATTACCCGTCTGGCGGGCCCGCCTGGTCATCCGTTGTTCCAGCGAATACAGATCACCGGGAGCCTGTCCATTAATTGCCAGGATCTGATCCCCGATTTCAATGCCTGCCTTGCTCAGCGGGCGAATCCTGCTGAATCGAAGCCACCGGACCCCACCTCATGGTCAAGCCGGACTCGCGACGAGGGTTGACGTCCACTTCAACGGTTGACTGTCCGGTCCGACCATCGACTTCACGTTCCACGGTGAATTCCAGGGGCTGGTCGAAGCTGTTGGCCAATACGCGTTTCAAGTCGAAACCGGTTTCGATCTTGGCGCCGTTGACTGCCACGATCGTGTCGCCCGGTCGAAACGTTGGCTCCGCCTTCTCGGCGGCATGACCATCGATGAATAGGTCTTTGTCAGAAGTGATCGTTGGAATGGTGGCACGATTAATTCCAATCAGGGCCAGGTCCAGTTGATCGTTCAATCCACGGCGCGGCTTCACCGTGACTTGTCGGATCGTTGGCGACCCTGGCAAAGTGTAGGCCACCTCGATGGGCTCGGATTCATCGCTGAGTGCGATCTCCTGGGCAAGATCCACGAATCGATAATAGCCCTCAACTTTGGAGTCTCCGATCCGGGTGATGTGTGCCCCGTACAGATTGGCTTCCCAGGCCGGTCCGCCGGGCGTCACATCGCCGACGATGGGTGGGTCGTAATTCACACCCGACTTGAATGCAATGGCTGCAAAAATGACGGCGAAGATAAGGTTGAAGATGACGCCGGCGGAAATGATGGCCATCCGCTGTGGCACACTCTTGGCCAGAAAGCTGCGGGGGTCCATCTGCTCGCGATCAAGTGGGTCAACGACAGCTTCCGGGGGCGTTTCAACCTGCCGGGAACGTTCGATTTCCTGTTCCAGGTTGCCCGGATTGTCATCCTGGCCCAGCATCTTCACATAACCGCCCAGGGGGACGATTCCAATGCCGTATTCCGTTTCACCCCACTGGAACTTCACCAGCGACCGGGGAATCAGAACCAGATCACCAATCTTGATGTCAAAGAAATCGAATCCGACATAAAACTTTTCGCATTTAACGCCGCAAGCCTTGGCGACCAGGAAATGGCCCAGTTCGTGTACAAAAATCACAACGCCCAGGCCGATGCAGGCCTTGGCAATCGCCCACCACGTTTCGGGACTGGTCCAGGACAATGCTTGTGCTATCAACATGCAATCCACTTGTTTATTTCCTCCCGTGCCCAACGATCCAGTCGCAGCAGTGTTGCCAAAGAAGGATCCGTTTCGTACTGATGATGTTCCAGAATTTCGCGGCAGGCCACGACGATATCCGGGAATGAAATTTCGTTATTCAGGAATGCCTGGACCGCCGCTTCATTGGCGGCATTCAAGACGGCTCCGGTCGTTCCGCCTCGCTCCGCAACTTCGTATCCCAACTTCAAGGCGGGAAAGCGATCCAGGTCTGGTGGCTTGAAATCCAGTTCAATGGACTGGGTGAAATCCATGCCGACGTTTGTCCCGGCCATTCGGTGTGGGTAGGTTAGTGCATATTGAATGGGCTGCTTCATGTCCGGCGGTCCCAGTTGGGCTATCACCGATCGATCCCGAAATTCAACCATCGAATGGATAATCGACTGCGGATGCACAACGACCGATATTTGATCGGGGCTGATGTCGAACAGCCAGCGGGCTTCGATAATCTCCAGCGCCTTGTTCATCATGGTGGCCGAGTCGATGGTGATCTTCTCTCCCATGTTCCAAGTCGGATGGGAGAGGGCCTGCTCAACGGTAACGTATTTCAGCTGATGTGAGTCAAAATCAAGGAAGGGACCACCGCTGGCGGTCAGGATCAGTTGCAAGACCTCGGACCGGTTTCCGGCTTGCAGGCATTGGAAGATGGCACTGTGCTCGCTATCGACCGGAATCAACTCCGCATGAGATTCGGCCGCCAGCGACTTGATCTGTTGGCCGGCCACGACCAAAGTTTCCTTGTTGGCCAGGGCGACGCGTTTACCATGCTCAATCGCGGCCCAGGTACTTTCGAGTCCCGCCCGTCCGACGATGGCAGCCACAACCACATCGACATCGACGTGCGACGCCAAAGCAATGATCTCGTCTTTTCCAGTCCGAAAGTGCGTGCCACCCACCGGCGGAAAGCAGAATTCGTTTGCAGCTTCTGCGCTCGAAACAACGACAATCGCAGGATGGTGCTGCCGTGCCTGCTCAATCAGTTTCTCAACCCGGGAATGTCCCGTGATGCCAAATAGTCGAAATCCCGACAATTGTTGAATTACGGCCAGGGTGTTGCGACCGACGCTACCCGTGGACCCCAGCACGGCAATATTGGTTTCATTTCGCATCAGGGACTTGGTACCCGTGAGAGACGCAGTATTGGTTTCAGGGCATTCGAGCAATTCCTGGGCCAGCCCCAGCAAAAACTGAGCGGCCTGCGGTCTGACCTCGGATCCCAATCGAGAGTCATTCCGTTGCAAAAGATCAACCGATCGTGATGCATTTCTTCTACCGCAACACGCGGCGCGACGACGTCGTCTGTGGTTTTCACCAAAGTCGAATAAATCCAGGTGTGGCCACCAGAAAACTCGCCAGGTGCGGTGCAAATTCAATGTGAACTCGCTATTTTAGGGCGGTGACAAGGTGTCGACAAGGCGAGCCGGCCTGCGTCAGATCCTCACTAATGGACTCCCGTGGTGAGGAAACACGGCTTTTTTCGGTTTACCACAGGGCATTTCAGATTGGCTCACTTTTGGCGCAAAGGCTGCAGTGCATAGGATTAGGTCATTGGGCCCGATTCAGGCTGGCTACTCAAAGAACTCCCTCAACAGCGAACTATGGAAAACGATAACAAGCGTTCAACGGATCCCAAGAATAACTCGTCGATGATCTGGTTCTCGATGATCCTGGTCGTGGCGATTGCCATTGCCATGTTCATGATTTTGAACCAGACCCGCACCACGATGTCATTTTCAGACTTCCAGCGGTTGATTTCGGCTACCAAATATGAAGATGATTCGACGACGCTGGCCGCCGATTCGACGAGCGCGATTGAGATAACGGATGCCCGCGGAAACGGACGCGTTGTGCGGTATTCCCATCCAACGCGAATTGAGGTTGGGCAACGACAGATAACCGGCCGGGCGAAAATGAGAGTCCTGGAGGGTATGGGCCAGGAGAAGGAAGAGCAGGTCGTCGAGTTTGTAGTGAACAAGGCCGAAACCGATACGCTCAATGCCGAATTGAAAAATTTGCTCGAAGAATCGAACATTCGCTGGCAATTCGCGGATGGGCCCGGGATCTGGGAACGCTATGGCTTCCTGTTCGTCACGATGGGTCTGATCGTGTTGCTGTTCTTCATCATGATGCGGCGGCTGGGCGGAGCCGGTGGCCCAATGCAGTTTGGCCGCAGCCGCGGTCGTCTGTACGCCGAAGAAGATCTGGGTGTTTCCTTTAACGATGTGGCCGGTATTGATGAAGCGGTGGACGAGGTCAAGGAAATTGTCGATTTCCTGCGACTGCCAGAAAAATATCAGAAGCTTGGGGGGAGGATCCCTCGCGGTGTGCTGCTGGTGGGGCCGCCGGGAACCGGTAAAACCTTGCTCGCCAAAGCGATTGCCGGCGAGGCCGGCGTTCCCTTCTTCAGCCTTTCCGGGAGTGACTTCGTCGAAATGTTTGTGGGAGTTGGGGCCGCGCGGGTTCGCGACATGTTCCAGCAAGCGGAATCCAAGGCGCCTTGCATCATCTTTATCGACGAACTGGATGCTCTGGGAAAGACCCGCGGCGGCAGCGTGGTCGGCGGCCACGATGAACGTGAGCAGACCCTCAATGCGTTGCTGGTGGAAATGGACGGATTTGCGTCCAACAGTGGTGTCATCGTGATGGCGGCGACCAACCGGCCGGAAACACTGGACCAGGCGTTGATGAGACCAGGGCGATTCGATCGACACGTGCTGGTCGATCGACCGGATGTTCGGGGGCGGGAAGCGATTCTGAAAGTACATGTCAAGAATGTCAAGCTCGATCCCAGCGTCGATCTGAAACACGTGGCGTCCATCAGCCCCGGTTTTGTCGGTGCGGATCTGGCTAATCTGGTCAATGAGGCAGCGCTGTTAGCGGCCCGCAAGGAAAAAAACAGCGTCGGCATGGATGAATTCAACGAAGGCGTGGAACGTGTCACCGCGGGCCTCGAAAAGAAGCAGCGTGTCATGAATGCGGAAGAAAAACAGCGAGTGGCCTACCATGAAAGCGGTCATGCAATTGTGGCCTACAGCCTGCCCAACACCGATCCGGTGCACAAGGTATCCATCATTCCACGCGGTTTGGCGGCCTTGGGTTACACCATGCAACGCCCCGACAGCGATCGCTATCTGATGACCAGGAAAGAACTGGAGAGCCAGTTGCAGATCCTGTTGGCCGGTACGATTGCTGAGGAAATCATTTACAAGGATATTTCCACCGGAGCGCAGAACGATCTTGAGCGGGCAACCGACATCGCCCGGGCGATGGTGACACAATATGGAATGAGCCAACTGGGGCGTGTCAACTACCGCGAAGATCGCTCGAATCCGTTTCTGGCCGGTTCCTCGTCCGATACCGGCGGCCGTTTTTACAGCGAGGAAACGGCTCGTGAAATTGATGAAGAAGTAAAGCGTATTATTGATGACGCCATTCGCGAAGTGCGGCAAGCGCTGCACGATCGGCGGGATGCGCTGGAGGCATTAACTCAACGGCTGATCGAAATCGAATCGGTTGATCATTACGAATTGAAACAAATTGTGGACGATTCCTCGCATGGCCCCCGCATGGTGCCGGGAACGGCAGACCACCAGCCCGATGAAGCGAACCGGTCCGATGCCAATACGCCGATCGTCGATGACGGCGATCGCGCAGCCAAATGAATCAATCCGGCGCCGGAATGGTATCCTTCCTGCCGATCTGTTTTACTGTCCCGCAATCCGGCGGGGCATGATCGGATGATCCCTGTGATGTCACCTGTAAGCATTTGAATCGCAGCCAACGCGGACGCGATCCGCCGGGGACCTTAACTTTCCAGACCGGGGATATGCTCGCTCCCTGCTACCATTTGAAAATTGGCACCATCGAAGTCCTCGCCAATGTCCTCACTCCGTCCGCCCAGGTGCTTGGCCAGAAATGCCTCGCAAATGGCGTAGAAGGAGATGTCGTTTTCCGGTCGATCAAACCCGTGGCCCTCATCCGGATACAACACGTAGGTTACCGGAATTCCATGTCGCTGCATTGAATCCACAATCTGATCCGACTCCGCCTGTTTGACACGTGGGTCATTGGCACCCTGCCCAATCAACAGCGGACGTGTAATGTTGTCGACGCGAAACAGAGGAGAGCGGGATTCCAGAAACCGGCGACCCTCGTCCGATGTAAAGTCTCCGACTCGTGTCGTCATCATCGGCATGATGGGCATCCAGTAGGGAGGTGGGTTTTCCATGAGAGTGATCAGGCTGCTGGGCCCGACAATGTCGATCCCGCAGGCAAACACCTCAGGTGTAAACGTCAATCCGACGAGGGTGGCGTAACCTCCGTAGCTGCCTCCCATGATGGCCACTTTATCCTCGGCGGCGATTCCTTCGGCAATGGACCAATTGACGGCATCAATCAAATCATCGTGCATTCGACCGGCCCATTCCTGGTTGGCAGCGTTGACAAACGACTTTCCAAAACCGGTCGAACCACGAAAATTGACCGATAGCACGGCGTAACCACGATTGGCCAACAACTGGTGCAACGGATTAAATCCCCAATGATCACGCCACCACGGACCGCCGTGTACCAGCAGAATCATTGGCAACGGCCTGGTCGGTCGATCGTTGGGACTCCCGCTGGGTTGATCGGGCGGCAACGTCAGATAACTGACCAGATCAAAATCGTCTCGCGATCGAATCACCTGCGATCGCATCTTGGCCAATCCCAAGTCTTCCAGTTCCGGTCGGTGACTGAACAGAAAAGATGCCTTGCCGGCGGTGCGATCATACAGGTAGAAGCGGATCGGTCCATCATCACTGATGATCGCAACCGTCCAGTGCGACTGGTCTTCGGATTGGCTGGAAATTTCCAGTTCTCCATCCCAGATCGTTTCCAGATACCGAAAATCTTCCACCAACGATGGATCGATCACCGCGTACTTGACCCGGTCGTAAGTGTAACTGACAGCTTGTATGGTTCGTTCCGTGGGATGAGCGAGGATGCCATTCACATCCGCCACGTCGGTGGCGAAGATCAGTGTCCGATTTCCCGTATCCAGGTTGATGGAAACGATGGCGGAAGTATCCCGTTCGCGACTGTCCAGCATGAACAGATGCTGGCCGGCGGCGTCAAGGCTGATCGGCGATGTCGTCAGAACTTCGTCTGCAGGAATTGACATGAACGGTATCCAACGATCCTCCGATTCGTTGTCGTGAGACCGTTTGAACAACTCCATGCTGCTGTCGGCGGTCAGGCCGATGGCAATCCGAGGATGTAAATCGTCATCGGCGATGAAGCCTACATACTGATTGTTTTCCTCGATCAACTGGCGTTCACCACTTTCAATGTGGATTCGATAAATATCGTGGAACCAGTGTTCGTCCCGATCGTTGATCCCTACCAGGATCTCCAGAGGATGTCGGTGGCTCGTGTGATTCAGTTGTGCCGAAATTCCGTCGTACGGAGTCAGGTCGAGGACGTCGTCGGTCGTCAAGTCAACTCGGTATAGATGGAAATCTTCGTCCCCATCCGTGTCCTGCATGAACAGGATGTGCTGGCTCGTGTGTGCCCAGGAATATTCCGATATCCCGGTGGTTCGGTCGTGCGTGACCACCCGAGCGTTTTCCGGTGTATTGACCGGGGCTACCCAGACGTTCATGACTCCTGCGTCAGCGGCCAGAAACGAAATGCGTTCGCCGTCGGGACTGATACGAACGGCCGCCCGATGTGGATTGCCAAACAGGATTTTACGAGGAATGAGATCGGACATGGCTTATATAGCAGGGTTTAAGGGGGTTGTTGCAAGCTTTGCAATGCACGGGGCTGTGCCTTTTGTTGTGGCGCGTTTCGATATCCGCAGAGCAGCGAATAGGGATAGCATCAGACTTGCGTCCGATGAAAATCTCAATGTTCCGTACGACGGGAACGAATCGACGCTACACCCAAACCCGACGCGCTATAGATGCCACGCTGCCTGCCCTTGAGGCTACAAAAAAAGGCCTCCTTGAAAAAGGAGGCCTGAATTACCATGGGTCCCGATTCCGACTAGAAGTCTTCTACAGGTTGACCATCAGCAACGGCAACAGCCTTTTCATAGGCTCGATACTGCAGAACCGTCGGAACGTCGTTAACGGTGATGTCGATCGGTGCGTAAAAACTTTCGATCGTATCGCGAAGGAAGGAAACCGAGCCATCGCCGCGGCAGACATTCAAACCGCCCGCGTGTCGGCTGGAGACGCCTTGACGGCGACGATTCCAAACGACGTCCGGATCGACACCACTGGGAGGTGCGTTGCGATTGACGTTCAAGTTAACTCCACCCCAAGCGGAAAAGGCCACGTCGCACATGCCGAATTCAAACTCGGTAGGTCCGCCGATGCCGCGCGAGACGTACATCAGTCCAGCACCGTTCGGACGTGGATCCTGGTTGGGTTGAGTCGAATCGTAACTACGCTCGGCAAATACGATCGTGTTCGATGTACCATCAGCCATCCGGCCCAGAGATGTTTGAGAAAACGAGCAGTACGTTCCCCGTGGTGTTGCAGTGTCAAGCACGGCACTGCCGACCAGGGCCTGGCCGTGACAGCTGTGAACGTTGTTGGCAGCCACGTAGCTGCTGATTGCCGGAGTCAGGGGATTGGGTTCGCCATTTCCCTGAATTGGAGAACCACCGTCATCAACAATCGGCCCGGGGTTGTTCAGTGACTGTTGATTGAAGTTGCCCGCTCCACGGTGATCGTTGGTGTCATCAACCGAATCCGAAGGGCAGATGAAGCCCTCCAGCTGCGTCGACATGGCCAATGCAATTTCGTCCGCTGGCAAGGGAGGATTGGCTACGGGCGGCAGAGTGTAACCCTGAGCCAACAGCAGGCGCGTCGCCGCACTGTCAATGCCGTTAATATTGAACCGATTGGCTACGTTCTGTTGTTCAATGAACGGCAAGAGAAACGCCGACCATGCCCATTGGGCTTGCTTACTTGTCCCGGTTTGACCTTCCGGATCGTAGGGCATTTCGCCCTGACTGGCTAAGGTTCCATCCACCCGAACGCCGAACGGGAACTCCTGGTATGAAGACTCAAAGTTCAAAGCGGCCAAGGAAATTTGACGCATGTTGTTTGAACATGCAGTTCTTCGGGCCGCTTCGCGTACTGCCTGAACGGCTGGCAGAAGCATCCCGATCAGAATGCCGATGATGGCGATAACCACCAGCAGCTCTACGAGAGTGAAAGCGTGACGATTCCTGTTTGTCATATGAAACTCCAAAAAAATACCAACGACCTGTTTGTAACTTTCCCACCGGCTACGTCATTATCGTAAAGCAAGCAGTCCGGTTTTTCAAACGGTTGGCTATCGATTTTACGCTCGGTCCTCCGCTGCGGCAGTTAATCTATCCTGCCGGTCGTTAAGGCGGAGTTCTTTACCATTGCAGCAATATTTCAACTCGACACCTGGATTTTGTTGTAAATCAAGGCGATTTTCTAACACCGAAGTATGCGTATTTCCCGTAGTAATTCCTTCAGAAAGTACCTTAGTTCAGGGGCTGGGGACGTCGAGCGGCTTTCCACGGTCACTAACAGATCGTCACAACGGGCAAAGTCGTCAGGCAGGATTCTGAGATTGTTGGCTTGCAATTGCGGTGCTTTGCCTTTGGCCAAGGGTGTGGCAGCGGCGTCCTCAACGCCATGCGTGATCAGAACGCATGGAATGGAGGCCAGGTAGTCGAGGCTGTCGGGGTCCAGTGATGCCAGGTCATGCGGTTGAGACTGGAACAAGAACGCAGCGTCGCATTCCTGGCGGCCCAACACCGAATTGGCCGCGTATTCTGTGTGACAGGCCTTGGGCGGATGGTCCGACAGATCGACCGCCAAAGGGAAGCCGGTGCTCCAGGACAGCACGTTTTCTGCGGCCACGGCATTTCGGTCACCTCGCAATTCGAGTGAAACGGCGCGGACCCTTTCGTTCAGTGCTCCGACCAACGAAGTGACACTATCCTGAGCGGAATCAAAAGCAGCCACTTCCGAAGGCATGCGGTTATCGGTCAACAGCCCGACATGGCGACAGTCCAGCAGCAGACCGGTCAATTCGTCCAGCGCCCGCATGGTTTCCAGGGAGAACGGAGAATGAGCGGATGCCAGCGGCAGGTCACGAATTCTGGCTTCCAGCAACATCAGGGCCGCTTCGATTTGATCTGCCGCGATTGCGATCACTCGATCGGCCCGCTGGGCCGTCCGAAATTCTGGATCGCCCAGCACGACGACCTTAGCCCCGGATGGACTCTTGAAAATCCAATGGCCAATTCGCGGGTGAGTGACTTCCGGATCGCAGTCGATGATCAACAGCAGATCACTGCGGTCAATGAGGTCGCCTAATGTGGCCGTGACCGTACCTTCGCGTGCCAGTGACATGGCCGAGCCGTACCTTGACGGCGAGAAAGTCGTGTCGATGACCGCTCCTGCCGCGGCCGCAACCTGGACCACCAGTTGCTGTGAACGTATGCCGAGCGAGTCCAGGCCGGATATCAGCGGATAGCTGGAGCCGGACAGAATCTCTTGGGCGAATTGGACGGCCTGAGCCAGCTCGCAACGCTGATTCCCATACCGGAATGTGGCGGAACGCTGGCCGTTGGATGCCAGTTCGCAGAGATAGCCTAACGATGAATCACAGCAGCCATGATGGATCCCCAAGACGTGATCGCAAATGCAGGGCTCACGGTTCGAATCGGGCATTCCGGTTTGCATCGTCAGACTTCGATGCCCGGCGTCAAATCCGCGGGCAGCTCAAGTCGATTGGACTCCAGCGAAGCCACGGGAAAAGAACAGTAATCTGCTGCATGCCAGGCGCTCGGCCGATTATTGCCACTGAGACCACAACCACCAAACGGCATGTGGCTACTGGCGCCGGTGGTCTGTCGATTCCAATTGGCGATGCCGGCACGAATTTGACGGATGAACTGCTGATACCTGTCCGCCGAACTGGACAGCAGTCCAGCCGATAATCCATAAGCGGTATCATTGGCCTCGTCGATCGCCGCATCAAAATCCTTGACACGGATGAGGTTCAGCAGGGGGCCGAAGTTCTCTTCATCGGTTCTGGCATGTACTTCCGTGACGTCAATCAGTCCGGGAGACAACAGAGCATCATTCCCTTCCAGCGAATGCATTTCCACGATCGGCGTGGCGTTTCTGGCAATCAGGCTCTGTTGACCTTCCAGCAGGCGTCGGCCCTGCTCCGCGGAGATCACGGTGGAGGCGAATGGTTCCGGGGTCCGCGTATAAGGTCCAATCCGCAAACGGCTCATCATGGCCACCAGTTCATCCAGGAAAGGCTGGGTCCGTTCATTTTCCACCACGATCAGCCTTCGCGCACAGGTACAACGTTGACCGGACGTAATGAATGCCGAGTTGATCGTCAGATAGGCTGCCGCAGTCAGATCATCGGCTTCGTGAACAATCAAGGGACCATTTCCACCCATCTCCAAGGCCAGCAATTTTTCGGGGTGATCACCAAACGCTCGGTGCAACGCCCGACCGGCCGTGCTGCTGCCCGTAAATAACAGGCCGTCAATCTGTCGATGACTGCCCAGTTGGACGCCAACATCTCGCCCCCCTTGCACCAGATTCAAAACGCCCTCCGGCAATCCCGCTTCCTGCCATTGTTGAACCATCCATTGGCCCACGGCGGGGGTCTGTTCGCTCGGTTTGAATACAATCGTATTGCCGGCAATCAGCGCCGGCACGATATGTCCGTTAGGCAAATGGGATGGGAAATTGAATGGTCCGATAACGGCCATCACGCCATACGGTTTATAGCGGGTGACCGCCTGTATGTCGCCCATTTCAAACGACGTCGTATCTCTTCGTACCTGAAACGCTTCAATGGAAACATCCGCTTTTCGGATCACACCAGCCACTTCCGTTTTGGATTCCCACAGCGGCTTGCCCGTTTCTGCGGAGATCAATTCCGCCAATTCATCCGTCCGCGTCTCCACCAATTGGGCACATCGGTGGACAACGGAAATTCTTTCCTCAGCCGGCAGGTAGGCCCAGGATTCAAGGGCCTCACGGGCTGCAGCGACGGCGTCGTTCACCTGGCCTTCATCGGCTTCGTGACCCTGAAAAACCACGGAGCGATCCACGGGACAGGTCGACAACAGCTCGTTTCCGGCGCCCCGGTTCCAATTGCCTGAAATGAACTGTCCTCTGGACTCCAGTCGTCGAATTGCGAACGTTGTGCTCATCAGTTCCCTTTCTATCGTTCAATTCGGGAGGGCGGCGGGCTTGATGTCAACCAGTCTCAGGCAATCGCCCACCTTTACATTCAGTCGCAACGCCGTGACCTGATCAATGGTGGCCCCCTCGTCATGACAGGTCGCCTGTCCCAGGCAACAACGAAATTCCAAACGGGTGTTGGAAATAATCATCTTTCGTCCGTTCGAAACCGTGGGCTCTATTTTTTCCACCTGGGTGGCGAAGTTGTCGCGAATGACGCGAATATCCTCCACCTGCGCGTGAACGGCCGGTCCCCCGTCGAAAATATCAACAATGTCGCGAAACTCAAAGCCTTCCTGCTGCAACAGGGCCAGTGCCGGACGGGTATTGCGATGCACGATTCCAATCACCTCCTGCGCTTCCGGTGGCAGCAGGGGGATATAAATCGGATGTCGCGGCATCAAGTCGGCAATGAAACGCTTCGATTCCGAGGTCAGCGTTTCGGCTCTCGGAAAGCCCATCTCGAAAAAATGGGCACCCAGAGCCTCCCATAACGGCGATCGTCCATCGCGATGCACGACACCCCGCAACTCCGCAATAATTTCCTGTTCAAAGCGCTCGGGAAATTGAGTCATGAACAGAAATCGGGACAGCGACAACAACCTGCCGTGGCCGTGTCCCCAATAATTGGGATCCAGAAACAGGCTGCCAATTTCCGTTGGGCCATCGTGGTCTTTGCGAAGGTGCAAGACCCGGATCTCCGTTCGGATACCCAACTCCCGGGATTCGTGAACCGCCGTCTTGATTTCGTAGGTGTAAACCGGCTCGAAGCCGCCCACCTTGGAATAAATGGCCGACGTTCCAACCAGTCGGCCATTGGACAGGTCTTCCATGACGAAGACATAGGGCTGGCCACGCGGGCCGGCTTCGCCCTGCGCAAAAACATGAACGGATTCTTCCAACCGTTTTTTCAGTTTGTCACGCGATACCTTCAACGTGGTCAAACCAAGTTCCGACTGTCCGACCAACTGGAACAGCGAATCAAGGTCTTCGATTCTGGCGTTGCGAACGACCAGCATGACGGGGATCCGAAATGAATGTTTGGATTATGCGTTCTCGATCTCGACGACCGTCTGTTCAATGATCTGGCAGGCAAGATCAATGTGATCCTTGGTCACCGATCCAAGAGGCATCAGAAATCGGATTCGAACCGGGTCGCTGCCAGCCATGAAAGACATCAGCCCTCCATGGTAGAGCCGGGAAACCATGTCCTTGGCAACCTGCAATGAACCATCAAATGGAGTAAACGCCAACATGCCGCCGCAACCGTATGGTCCTCGGATCGCTTCGGGGTGTTTGCTCGCAATCGCCTCCAGGCCATTCTTGAATGCCTCGTGCAGCTGCATATTTCGGCCATCCAGTCCAAAGTGTTTCCGTTCAATCATCGTTCTCAGGATCCGTTGGGAAGCGATAATCGCCCAACTGCTGCCCGTAAATGTCTGACTGATCAAACCGGGCTGGGGCTTGTATTGTGGTGTAAACAGCGTGGCACATACCTGGCTGATCTTGCCAATGGTCACCAGATCGACCATGTCGTCCAGCTCGAAATGCTGAAACGCGAATGGACGGGATGTTCGCCCAAAGGTTTGGACTTCATCGGCAATAAACGCGATGTTGTGTTTATGGGCCAGGTTAACCAGCGCTTGATAAAATCGCTTTTCGCCCACGTAATAGCCGCCTTCGCCCTGGATCAGTTCCATCCAGAGAATGGCGTGTTTGCCGGGATACCGGTAGATCAGGTCGCGCATGCACCGTACGGCTCGCTGAGTGCTGCCTTGCGGGTCGTCTGGGTCATAGAAAGGAATGTAGTCGACCGGAATGGTATCCGGCATGCCCACCCGATTCTTGGCCTTGTCTGTGATCTGCGACAAAACCAGTGTTCGGCCCGCAAAACACTTTTCAAACGCAATCACACGGTTGGCCGGCGCATGCTTTTGAAAGGCCATCTTCAGAGAATTTTCATTGGCCATGGCGCCGCTGGTGGACAAAAAGCAATGTTCCAGTTTGGAACCCGATTCGGTGGCTGTCGATGTCAATAATTTGACCAGCTCATAGCTGTCCGGGCCCTGCTGAAGATTCCCCTGCATTACGGTGTCCGAGAGGGCGGCGTCCAAGCCTGCCTCGACCAGCATAGGGTGGCTATGCCCAAACCCATGAACACCGATGCCGGTGATAAAATCCAACTTGACGCTGCCGTCAACCAATTCCACGAATGGTCCATTGCCAATACCACTGGAGAGGTAGGGGAAGTAAAGATTGCCGCCCCGTATTTCTCCGAACTTCTCCATGATCTCCCGCGTAGTGGAATCGAGTTCGGGATTGGGCGGCCGAACCGATTGGATTTGCTGTTGATGTTCGGCCAAAGCCGACAAAATCAACTGTTTGCCCTGCTGGATTCGTGCGTCGGCTCGAAAGGCGTCGGCCACAAGGGAATTGGATATGGTTTCCGTGCTCATCGTTTCTTCCAAGCAATACCGATTTACGATCGTTAGAACCAATAATTCACCACAGATTAGTGGATTTCGGCGAATCGAACAGTCCTGTGCCCGGGCGATCGTCCCGCTCGTTTCGTTATCGACACGGACGTCCGTCCAACTTTCCCGGTTGTTTTGCGGAGTGAGCGGGACGATGGAAACCAAGAGACTCGACACTCAAGCAATACGCGCTACGGCCGGCCGCAGCCATGCATGATTTAACTGGTTCGCCCAGCGGCCGGCGAGAAGACAAGCGCAAAAAAATAGCCGTGTCGGAATGACACGGCTATCCGAAATTCCGAATTAACTATCGAAACTAACGACGGCGTCGTGCTACCAGACCGATCAGGCCCAGTGACAACAATGCAGCCGAAGTCGGTTCGGGAACAACGTTGATCGTCGCACCACCGAAAGTCACATCGACTGGGGCCCCGCCGTTTACAATACCACCAGAACCTGCTTCCAACAAAAGGTCTGTGGAACCCTGTCCAGCCGCAACGAAGTCAACGCGTCCAAACAGGAATGCATCCGCATCTGCATCGTAACCCAGATCAAGGAGAGCAGGTCCCTGGTTGACGTTTCGAATTCCCTGGCCACCGTTTACGGTGAATCCCTGCAAATTGGAGATCAAATTGTCCGAGAACGTCCCGGCAGGGGGGTCCATTGTTCCCTCAGGAACAAGGGCACCAAAGTTACCCCCGGCACCTTCCCCCGCCATGCCATTAGCCGTCCATCTCCATGCAAAAGGCCCTCCGGCCAATTCAATTTCGAAATCGAATGTCTCACCGCCGGTAAAGTTGGCAATTCCGGCAACTGATTGCGATATGTTTAGAAAAGCGCCTGTGTCCAATTCCGACATCGCAGGGCCGTTTGTCGTGTAATACAGAAAGAGCGACCCTGATTCGCCTGGTGCTAACGTTAAGGATGCATCGCCGTTAGTCGCACCCATGTTCAATCCCTGGGTTGACCAAAAAAAGTCACCTCCCTGGGCCAATACACTGCTTGCACTCATCGCAAGCACGGCAATTACCAAGAAAAAGTTTCTAACATTCACGTGAAGATTCTCCAATCAAGATGTGTAAAACCCAAGTCACTGGGAAGAAAACAATTCGTGCTTCGTTCAACCCCAATTCCGATTCTAAGCTGCCGAAAATTGATTTGCAACAATTTCCCAGCTTTTTCCCAGACATTTAACCACTCAAAATCGCTACAAATGGATCAACATCCAGAAGGTTAACTTCTCCATCGCAATTGCAATCAGCCTCGGGAATATAAACACCGCCACCGATCGCACTGACAAATGGATCCACGTCCAAAAGATCTACCTCGCCATCCAAATTGACGTCACCTTTCAGTATATCATCATCCGGCGAGGTAATCCGAATCGCCATGCCCGCAAACGGAACCGGCAAGTCCACCTCGTTGGCGTTGATTGTCGGGGTCCCGTAGATCGGGATAAACAAACCGCCACCCGGGTTATCCAAAAAAGTCGTATTCCCCAGCACCACCGGCGTCCTGAAAAAACTCTTGGCTATTGGCGGAAAAACTCAAGACCGGAGTGATCCCAATTAAATAGGGCAAGGCCGGGAGAGTGATATCCAGTCCACTCGCTGTGATTTCGATACCGTCTGGCGTCGCGACATAATCAACGGGAGTCGAGGCCAAGCCAAAGATCACCACCAGAGAGAGTGTCGTCGCCAAATTCCAGGTTCTCCCCCACAAAGATATTCAGGACGGCCGTGCCAGATTCACCAATCGGATAATTTCCAAACAGATTGGTATTGAAAACCGTTACCGAACCTATCGTCACTGTTTCAGAAAATGTGACACGCGTCAGCGGAGAAACTTCCTCTCCTGGACGATCCGTGAAAGCTCCACCAATGACTCCCCCTCCGCTCAACGCGGCATCCGGTAGTCTTTCAACCAGGACGGTTTGTGCGCTTAATTGCGAAGCGGATAACACATACGGCAAAACATACCGACCAAAAATTCATCCGCATATCCAAGGTTCCTCTCATCAATACGCAAGCTCTTCCGATACCGCGACAGCTGCCGCCGCACGGCTCGGACTCAATTTCGTCAGTCTAAATATTGGAGAATCATTATTCAAGTCTCGCGACTTTCAAAATCACGAAAATTTAGCTGTTCGTAATCACTTTGCGTCTATTGCGTATTCCCCGCCGTCACTACAGATGGCAAAACCGTCATTCGGACGGATGGTTGGTCACAGCACAGCTGAGCAAGATTCCAGCCGCCAGTTTGGCCCGCGGAACCAGGCTCTGGCAATCAAGAAATTCCGCATGGCTATGGATTTCGCCGCCTGCGGGCCCCAGCGTGTCGATGTTCGGTAAGCCGACCGCCGCAAATTTGTTACCGTCGCTGGCGCCTCCGGTTCCCGCCCAATGGATCTCCTGTCCAAGCAGGCGACCACACTCCTCGACCCGCCGCTGGAGCATTTTCAGGGGTTCGTCCATTTCTTTCGGTGGCGAGGTAAAACGGCCGGACATGTCGACACGAATGCCGTCAACCGCGAAATGGTCCGCCAATTCCTGCAGCCGATTTTTGGCCAGAGCCATTTTTTTTCGAGTTTTCACGCGTACGTTGACTCGGCCAATCGCCAGATCGGGTACCACGTTCAACGCGTGTCCTCCTCGAATCCGTCCGACGTTATACGTGATCTCGGGATCGTCATTGAGGTCGTGGACCGCGTTCATCAACCGGCAGCAGGCAACGACGGCATTACGTCCTTGGGCAAATTCTCGACCCGAATGCACGCTGCGACCGCGGACTACAAACACGAAATTTCCCACGCCCTTCCGCCACGAGACAAATTTGCCGTCGGGCAGCGTTGGTTCAAACAACAGGCCCAGATCCGCTGCGGCGGAGCGGTTTTTCAGCAATGTCTCGCTGCCGGGAGATCCCAGTTCTTCGTCCGGATTAATGATCACTTCCCAGCCAATGCGGCCGGCCAAAGGGCTGCGTTCTAACGCTTTTAACGCGTAGAGCATGACGACCAAACCGCCCTTGGCATCGGCGACGCCCGGCCCGTTGAGTCGGCCATCGGGCAGGTAGCGGCAGCTTTGAAACGGACTGTTGGATTGATAGACGGTGTCCATGTGAATGCAGAGGAGCACTCTGGGGCGGATATCGAGCCGTTTGCCAATCCGGATCAGACGGCCCAACGGCCGTTCCACGAGTTTCCCCTCGTCGTTGACTTCCGACAACGGATCCACGTCAACGACCTCCGTTTCGCCGTCCAGGCATCGGAATTCCCGTTGCAATACCGACGAAACTTCTTCAATGCCGGCCAGATTTCGGGTACCCGAGTTGATATTGCACAACTCAATGATCAATCGGACCATCTCATTGCGTCGATGATCCAGCCAGTCCAGTGCCGGAACCAGGCTGGACCATTGCTCGGAACTGGGCAGTGTCTGCCATGTCTTGAGCGGGTGGGACGGAGTCATATCCTGTCTCAGTTCTTTTTGTTTTTTGGGGAATCAACCTGCCGCAGAGCCGATTGAATGTTGATTTTCCAGATCGGCGAGCGGGGGAATTCGCTGACCACGATCGCCCATTCTCCGTCACCGGTAAAACAGATCGCTTCCCCCTGACGCTGGGCCGGCATCGGCAACAGTCGGTAATTCCCGTTCCGTAACGTGGTCGGCCAATCCGTCGCTACGGCCCGATCCACTAGCCGCGCCGACGCGTAATTGCGGATCAGCATCGCTTTGCCGTCGCGGGCGACGTCCATGCCCGTCACCATGGTGTCCGGCCAGGTCGCCAATTTCTGCGGAATGCCCGGCGCACGCAGTGTCAATTTGCGGGTGAGTCGTAATTGATAGATTCCCGCAGGTTCCAGCTGTTTTGCCTTGTCCAGTTTTTTTTCTACCAGGATTATGGCCTTCTTGTTGCCGTCGTATGCAATTGCTTCGCAGTTCCTGGCAGCGTCCGGATAGTTGAATTCGAGTCTTTTGAAGTCGTGGATGGCCACGGACATTGGCATTCGATTCGGTCCATCCGATGGCCATTTCAGTTCCGGTTCTTCAAAGATATAGAGCTGGTAGCTCTCACGCCGCCCCGCATTGTCACCCACATCGCCAATGCAAACGTACGACCCTCCCTGATTTTCAAATACGCACAAGTCTTCCCAATCGATGTTGGCGGCTCCTGGCAGGATTACCGTGGCCAAGGTTTCACCCGTCAGGGCGATCAGGAAAACCTCGGCCGCGTGGCCGGAATCGTTGTGTACCCAGCACGCGTCGGGGTAGCGAATGGACATGCCGATTCCACTGATTTCCGTCAGTCGCCGATCCTGGACAATACCAGTCTGAGTCAGGACTTCCTCGTCAAACTCTACTTCCGCCACGTCCGAACCAACACCAGCGAACCTGGCGAAGAAAGTCGCACCCAACAGGATGTAGGCAATCAGAACGAGAGAAGCTGCCAACAGAGCAACGAATAGCAACCTGGCTGCTGCGCGAGTCATGGAGTCAGTGCAATTGGCACTCGGCCGTAGCGTTTCAGGGACGTTGATTCTTATATGAAAACTGACAATCGACGACGCCTGAATATAAATCAGGAGGTTGCCAGATTGCCGACAATTCGTCAGCCAGCAGTGTCAGGACAACGTCAGGCTGATCGGAAAGCCTTCAATTGACAAGGGGACTCGCCCTTTGGCAGCCCCTTTTGACGGCTGCCCATGATGTCAAAACACAGCCGTTGGGTTGGTTTGTCAATCTTTGTGTTCGCCCTTGCATTGTCGGCAGCTGAAACGCGTACGCCTGCAGTACTTTCCGCGTCAACCGCAGACCACCGATGGACTCCAAGCCCAAATCCCGCGTCAACCGCGTGGCACAGGCTGATTTTTTACGAACACGATGTCGAATTTGGCGGCGAAAGCCGTGGATTATGACAGGCGGCCGAAGAGCCCCTGGTTGCGGCTCACGATGGTAGGGGAGCCGAAACGACTGGCTTAACGCCGAAGAAAATTCAACGCACCAGCAGTCCGCTTTTCATCGACCCGAGGCACCAGAATCGGTACCGGTTCCGGATCCAGCGGAATTCCCTGGATCGACTTGGGAATGATCGCGCCGGGAATACCAGGCAGATCCTTGATTTCCGGTTTGCACTTGTTCACGATGCGAACGATTTCCGGGTTATTAAGGGTCGTGCCTTCGCTCTCGCGGGTTACCCAGTCAAAACTGCCGATGCAGACCATGCTTTCGTGCCGGTCGTGGAACTCGTAGGCTTCCACTCCTTTCTTCCGCAGCGCCTTGGCAATCGTGTGCGCTTTTTCCTCTGCTTCGGCAAGGCGACTGCTGGCTAGTGGTTTTCCTGTTCGTTGAAGAAATTCAAGTTCCGATTCGCCTTGTTTGATGCGGCTGGGGTCAATCGTTGATTCTCCACGGAACGATGCGATCTTGACCGAGTAGACGCCGGGACAATTCAGCAGGCTATGTTCCACATTCCGATTCAACTTCACGATGAAATCATCCACCTTGTCCTGTCGGAAATAATCGTCGGGCAGCAGCGGATTAGGTAGCAGGAACGCCGTTCGCAGCGGGCCGCGTGCTTTTTCCTGCCGGCTTCCAGACCGTCCAGCACTGTTTTGACCGGGTGGTTTGGCGGCAAATTCTGGAATGCTGGTGATCTGCATGGATTTGATCTTGTTCAGTGTCTTCTGGGCGTTCCCGTCGTCGGGCGATGGGAAGTCTCCCACCAGTACGGCCACTTCCTGAACGACTTCCCGGTTCGCCGATTTCATCTTGATCGGCTCAAAATTTCCCTCTTCATCGGGCCGCTCCCACCCCAGTCCGGTTACCGTGCCAGAGTAGTCGAAAGAATGCCGATAAAGATAGGTTTGAAGTCGATCTTGTCGCAATTCGCCCGCCAATTTTCGAGCCAACTCCTCTGCCTGTTCGCCCGTGAACGAAAAACACATGATCAGCCAGGGGCCGTCACGGCTGGTTAAATCGCGCTGGCCGGGCGATGGAGCGGTGCTTTTGCGAAAAGGCATCCGCAGTTTCTGCGCAGTAAGCGACTCCGACCCTGACAAAATCAGCAAAACGAAAACCGCGATGACAAAATGGTTTGCTGAACGCATGGTTTACTCCCTCTTTGGCCGTCTGCCGGACTGAATGCGGTAAGCGGCGGACGTTATCAAAATCGAGGGGCGGGGGCTACAGCGATTTCGGACCGCCTTCGCGGTAGCAAAGCGTTTGTGTTTAAGGGATGGAAAAACACGTAGATGGTACTAGAATGACGGTTAATGTGAGGATCTGCTTTATTGCGGCCCGGGTTGGTTCCCGCCGCTCCCCGCTCTAATCGCCGAATCACTTGCCTTGATTTCTAGCCTCGCCATACGAAAGACAGGAAACCTGCATGCAATACAGTTTCCGATTAGCCGAACTCTTGGGCCACGTCCCCGATCCTCGCAAGCGTCCGGGTACGATCAAGGCCATCGTGGAATACACTGGACTTGATCGCCATCAGGTCGCGGCCTTGCTGAAGAACGAGATCAAGTATATTCCACTGAAGGCCTTGTCGCGGTTGTGCGATTATCTGATCGAAAACGGGCACGCCACGGCTGATCAGTTGCCGGGGGCCCTGTTCAGCGTAGAGCCGGAGAATTTCTGGGAGTTGCTGGCACGTCGTAAGCGGCTGGAAATGTGCCTGGGAGTACGGCGGGACGTCGCCGAACGATCGGATGTCTCGTTTGTGGTGGCGGCGGATTCCGTCTTGCTCGGAGAACTGCTCAATGGTGTGACCACGCTGGGTGGAACCGCCAAGCTGAAACGAGTCGCCGGCGGCGCGGTCCTGCCGTCCAGCGTCGATATTCCGCAACCGGACCATCTCAAACAGTCCCTGGTTTGGAGTCCCGGCCAGGCCTCCAACGAGGAGGTCATGCGCAGGGCCCATCTGGTCTACAACGAGTTTTCAGAGTCCAAAGGAGATAAGGCGTTTGTGGGCATTGGCAGTACCAAGAGCAATCCCACCGTGGAGATCATTCTGGCGAGGGCGTTCAATTGCGAACCGTTTATCTCCCAGGACGACGTTGCGTCCGCCGCCGATCGCGCTTTGCCGTTCTTTCTTCGCTATCGCGATCGTGACCCTCATCCCGATTCCTGCGTGGGCGGATTGAGTCTGCACCAATCTTCCAAAGCCACAACGCCCGGCATCTACTTCGAGAGGGCGGACGGTTCGTGGGAGCGATTCACCGCCGATCAGCCGAACGAGGAAGTTGCTTTCGTGTTTTTTATCCACCGTGAATCGCAGGGGCGGTTGGAAATGGTTCTGGGAGGGTTTTCCGGGCGAGCGACGAGATTGCTGGCGCGTTCGCTGGCAACGCGGGCCGAAGATTTCTGGCCTCCCCAGTATCAGATGCAAGGCATGCAAGTCGGTGCCTTCATCGTTCAATTTGAAATGCCCCCGGCCAAGAAAGAAACGGACATCTTGCGCGTGGACCTGGTCGCCAACTCCCGCGTGACTCCCATTCCCGTGGAGTCGATTGAGCGCCGACTCAATGCACGATAAGTCTATGCACGATAGAAGTCTATGCGCGATAAGTCGTCGGCCAAGTGCTTTCGGAAAGTGCAGTCAGTCTGCGGAACGGAAACGGTAAGCAGGGTCATGAGGCAAGACGGCTCCCACCGAATGTGACGATCAATCGGTCTGCAACGATCTTCCCTGCCATCGCATTCAACGATCCGCCAGCAATTTCCGGATTTGGTGACCAGGCGATTGTCAATTCTGAAACTAGGTCGGGATGCTCAAATCCGAAGTGTTGAAGAACGACAAGATGGCCGATACCTGTTTGTATCGAAGTGCAAGGATCGGCAATATCGCTGCGAAAACAGATAGGGGTCATCGTGTCCAACGACATCAACATACTCGCATTGGCCAAGGGCGAGGAACGCTATATTTTTCTGTATGACGATCAATCGAGGAACGAAGCGCTGCGAACGCTGGGTCGCTACGCTTCCAATCCGGAACTCAGTTTTTCCTGGTATGACGCGGCGGTGATGAGTCAGAAAGTTCGCAAGAACAAGAATTGCCAGCAAGCTTCGGAAGCCGCGACTGGCGTCAACCGGTTTGAAACAACGGCAGTAGAAGATCTGCTGTCGGGTGAAGAACCGATTCTCTGACCGATTCCGCCGCCATCTTGCCACGTCATGCGTGCCGCAACCCAACGTTTTCTGCGTTATCTGAAGGTCGAACGGAACTGCTCGGACTTGACCATCAAGTCCTATGGGGAAGATCTGGCGATCCTGATCGAATATCTGGAAGACACGGGTGGCAGCTGTCCGTCTCCCGACGCGATTACCCCGCTGCATCTGAGAAACTACGTGGCGGCGCTGCATGAAGCGGGTTACGCCCGCTCTTCGGTAGCCCGTCGGCTGGCCTGTTTGCGGAGCTTTTTCCGGTTTGCCCAGCGAGAAGGTCTGTGTGAATCGAATCCGGCCAAGCCGCTGCGCAATCCACGACGTGAACGCAAGTTGCCCTATTTTCTGAGCAGCCGGGAGATCGGGAAATTGCTGGTGGCTCCGCCTGCGGATCAAGCGGCTGGGCTGCGAGATCGTGCGATGCTGGAAACGCTTTATTCCGCCGGCCTGAGGGTCAGCGAACTGGTGCGGCTGGATATCCGAGACGTCGATTTACACGAGGGAGTCGTTCGCGTTCATGGCAAAGGAAAACGCCAGCGTCTGGCTCCGATCGGTTCGCACGCGACCAGGGCGATTCGTCGCTGGATGAAAATGCGAGACCCCCATCCCAAACACAAGGAAGCGATGTTCCTGAACCGGTTTGGTGGACGGCTGACCACCCGCAGTGTGGCCCGCATGCTCGAAAAATACCTCAAGCTGACGGGCCTCGATCGACGCACCACTCCCCATACCTTGCGACACAGTTTTGCCACTCATCTACTCGACCGGGGCGCCGACATCCGCAGCGTTCAAGAGTTGTTGGGACACAAGAGCCTGGTAACGACTCAAATCTATACCCACGTCAGCACGGCCGGCCTGCGGAAAGTCTACGAACGGGCCCACCCGCGAGCTCGTAAATCGCAGAAAACAGCGTAGCGCTCCAGCCGGCGATCTGTGGCTATCTCTCAGGAGGCGGCCTGTTGGCCGTCCGGTTCGACTGCCTTGCCAGGTTGTGATGGGGAAGTTTGAAGATCGGTTGATGGGCTACCCGGTTCACTCTGCAGTCCATCCAGCAGAACCTTTTTCAGATCGGTTCCCTGGCGAAGCGACTGCTGGATGTCGGTATTGGCCAAAATGATCCTGCCTCCAGGACCCAGCAGAAACAGGGCCGGTATGCTCCGCACGCCAAAGCCCTCGACCATGGGGTGATCCCAGCTCTCCGCGTAGCCGTGCATTCCCGAAAGCTGATCCTGTTGCACCTGGGCGAAAGCCTCCTTTCGGTCCGAGTCAACACAAATGGAAAACAGGAGAACCTGTTTTTGCGGCTGCAGTTCCTGGAGCGTCTGCCGGATGATTTTCGAGAACTCCAGACTGGGCGGGCTTTTCATCGACCAGAAATTGAGCAGTACATGTTGCTGGTCCAGTTGCCGTTTGGAAAGGTCGCCACCGGCATCCAGCGAGTTGATTTCAAATTCGGGGGCCAGTTCCCCCGGTTTCAGGAGTCGCGTGGCGGTGACCATAATGGGATCGAGCAAGATTTCATCCACATTTTCACCGACATCGACGACCCCAAACACCTCGAACAGGTAATGACGGCCAGCCTGTACTGTTTCCTTGCGGCCCTGCAGCGCGTAACGGCCGACAGGAACATCGTAGATCACGAATTGGCCATCCGGTTCCAGTTGGATCTGAAAACGATTCGCAGCAGCCAGCAATTCCTTCCGCTTGTCGACAAGCTTTTTTCCGGCATCGCTGCGTTCAAACTCCTGGATCCACTCTTGCCGCTGCTCGGCTTGCATGCTTGCCCAATTATCCGGCAGCGGCGGCGGAGGAAGCATGATCTGTTGATTGAAAGTCGGGACGAGATCATCCAGGGCGACCCGGAATTCCTCGTTTTCATTCTGCAGCAGTCGACCTTTCACGGTTACTCCACCGGATTTCGATTCATCCTGCGCCATGGCTTTGCCGGTCATGAGGCAAACCAGCAGGATGCAGTGAAGAAGGAGACTCAGTCGAGGATAGGTGCCCATAGTTGCCCAGCAGTTCCTGTTATGGTTTTGTTGAATCAAGCGTCAGGTGAATTCGAGCGTATCGGCGATGGGTAAAGTTGCTCCAGCCAAGCCGGTCATTCGACAGCCGTAATCACGATTCTACGCAAATTCGACCAGTTGTCGTCCTCAAAAAACGGACTAGACTTGCCAGTTTGCGGGAACCGGTTGCCGTTCGCTGTTGGCCAACCGCTTTCATGGTTGGCGCGTGATTAGTGATCAGACTGTCAGGAGTTTCGAGTGCCCGGTCATTGTGTAGTAGGATTGCAGTGGGGCGATGAGGCCAAGGGGAAACTGGTCGATTGGATGACCGACGGCATGGACATGGTGGTCCGTTACCAGGGCGGGGCCAATGCCGGACACACGGTGGTGATTGGCAACGATGTCTACAAGTTGCATCACATTCCCAGCGGAGTCATCAACAACGAGGTGGTCAATCTGGTGACCGCCGGTGTCGTGATCCACCCGGATACGATTTTGCAGGAAATGGATTCGCTGGTGGAACGCGGTGTCCAATTACAAGATCGACTGCTGCTTTCCCAGCGAGCCCACGTGGTCATGCCCTGGCACATCATGGAAGATGAAATCTGGAATCGGGTGGTTTCCGGCGATAACAACATCGGTACGACCCTCCGGGGCATTGGACCCTGCTACCGCGACAAGGTGGGTCGCAACTACGCGGTCCGGCTGGGTGATCTGCTGGAGCCGGACTTCCCGTCGCGAATTGCCGAAATCGTGCGGGTCAAGACCCGGATTCTGTCTGCCATTTCTGCCGACAACGAGTGCCGTCTGGACGCGGATGCGATCGCCAGTGATTTTGCGGATTACGCTCAACGATTGAAACCCTATATCGCGGATACGACGGCGATACTGCTGGATGCGGTCGAATCGGGGCGGCGGCTGCTGTTTGAGGGAGCCCAGGGGTCATTGTTGGATATCGATCATGGCACATTCCCGTTTGTCACCAGCAGCAATAGTTCGGGTGTCGGTGTGTCCGCCGGATCAGGCGTTCCGGGCAAGTGGATCGAAAAGACGATTGGCGTTTCCAAGGCCTACTGCACGCGTGTGGGTGGCGGGCCGTTTCCGACGGAGCTGAATGACGATATCGGGCAACATATTCGGGACATGGGCAACGAATATGGAACCACGACCGGACGACCGCGGCGGTGTGGCTGGTTCGATGCGGTAGCGGCTCGCTACACCTGTCGCTTGAGCGGTGTGGACTCCGTCGCTCTGACCATGTTGGACGTGCTCAGCGAACTCCCGGAAATCCGGGTCGCGGTCGGCTATCTACTGGACGGTGAACCGATCAATTATTTTCCTGGCAAAATCAGTGAACTGAAACGGGTCCAGCCGCGCTACGAAACGATGCCTGGTTGGCTGACCGATATCACCGCCGCGCGAACCCTCAATGACTTGCCACCACGAGCGATCGCTTATGCGATGCGGTTGCAGGCGTTGATTGGTGCCCGCATCGAGTACATTTCGGTTGGTCCCGATCGGTCGCAGACTATCGTGCTGGACGGCGAACATGCATTATCGAGATCACCGGCCTCTTCGCGAGGATAGCTCTGGCAGGATTTCATGACTCGCACGAACGAACAACTTCTGGAAACTGAAGCCGTGTTGGGCATCCCCCGGGAGAATCGGCCGCAGCACATCGCGATCATCATGGATGGCAATGGCCGCTGGGCCGTCGCACAGAACAAGCCTCGTATCATCGGCCATCAACGGGGCGCGGAGTCCGTACGGATCATCACGGAAGAGTGTGCCCGACTGAATATCGGTCAACTGACCCTGTACTGCCTGTCCAGCGAAAACTGGAAGCGACCGCAGCACGAATTGGATTTTCTGCTGCATCTGTTGCAGCAGTATCTGATCGAGGAGCGATCGGAGTTGTTGAAGAACAACATTCGACTGAAGATCATCGGCCGACGGGATCGAATTCCGGCGAAGGTCCAGATGGAAATGGACAAGACCCTGCATCTGACTGAAGCCAGTGATGGCCTGTGCCTGTGTCTGGCCATCAACTACGGCGGGCGCTGCGAAATCGTGGATGCGGTTCGCAAGATCGGCAGTGAAATCGAGGCAGGTGAGTTGCGTCCCGAAGAGATCGACGAGTGCCTCTTCTCCAACCGCCTGTACACGGCCGGCATGTCGGATCCCGATCTGCTGATCCGCACGGCGGGCGAGATGCGCATCAGTAATTACCTGTTGTGGCAGATCAGCTACGCTGAACTCTGGGTCACTCCCAGGTGCTGGCCTGAATTCGGCATCGCTGAACTGCATCAGGCGATTGCCGACTACGCATCTCGCGATCGCCGTTTCGGCGGCCTGCATCACCCGGGAGTTGGTCCCACATGTTGAGCCGACGATTACTTTCCGCCGCAGTCATTGTTGCGGTGATGGTCATGCTGACCGGTCTCGATTTTTTTCTCGGCCGAGACGACCAGTGGGGCCGTCCCGGAATGATCTTTGTGGTGCTCGCGGTGTTGATGGCCATCCTCTCGGCAGGTGAACTGGCCCCGCTGTTGAGCACGCCGATGGTTCGCATAACCGCGCCGCCGTTGATGTTGATCAGCGGTCTGTGCGTGGCGATGTGCGGGCTGCCGATTCTCTGGCGGGAGTACCCGTCCGATTTCCCCATTGGTCAACTGGGATGGACCATGTTGGCGATGTCGCTTGCCGGCGGCCTGACACTTTTCAGAGAAATTGTCTTTTACCAACCGGACGGCGGTGGTACGGAGCGGGCTGCCCGGGTTGGTTTGATCTACACGCACATCATCGTGCTGTACGGTTTTCTGATTGCCCATCGCCTGATTCGCTTCGACAATGAAGTCGGTTTGATTGCGTTGATCACGCTGGTCGTGACCGTCAAGATGTCCGATATTGCCGCCTACTTTTCCGGCAAGCTGTTCGGTACGGTTCGAATGGCACCCCAACTCAGCCCGGGGAAGACCATTCAGGGTGCCTTCGGCAGTTTTTTCGGAGCCTGGCTGGGAACCTTCGTGATGGCCTACCTGGTATCTCCATGGCTGTTCGGCAGTGACCTGGTGTTCCCCATGGCATGGGTGCTGGTGTATGGCGTCGTGGTGACGCTGACCGGCATCGTGGGCGATCTAACCGTTTCTCTGTTCAAACGGGACGCCGGTACAAAAGACTCCAGCAGCTGGCTGCCGGGGCTGGGAGGCGTACTGGACGTCACAGATTCCCTGGTTTTCTCCGCTCCCGCATCTTACGGTCTCTGGATATTGCTGTCGGAAATCCAGAATTGAACCGACACCATTGTCTGGCGGAGAAATTGGGGCTTCCAAAGGATCGGGATCTCTTGTTTCTACGGTCTGGCCTTGCCGGGGCGTGTTACCGACTCGGACGTGTTTAAAAAAATGGATTTCCGTCCTCTTGCCCGGGCAACAAGGCATATTGCCGGACGCGGCGTGCTTGTTTGCCATCCGTTCCGTGCCGGTACGACAGTGTCTGACTGCGAGAACGTGTAAATGACCGGCCTAATTGGCGCCGTCGCTTTATTTTCCGCAATATGTACTTGAAAATTCATATAATCGGACTGATCGTTTTGATAGTAGACGATGGTGCCACGTCAGCTATATTTGAGAACTGAACGCGTTTCCAGAATCAGGTGCGGTGTACATGGCCACCGCCAGTTAATGACCGAAGCGACCATTTCGTCTGTCGAACCGAAGTTCGTCCTTCCACTTTTCGGCGCTAAAGATCAGCACCTGCGGCGACTTCGAGAGAGATTCGGCGTGGATATCACGCATCGCAGCGGCCAGATCCGAATCTCCGGCGAAGAAAAAGCGGTCGCCCAAGCCACGCAGGCGATTGAATTGTTAACCGATATTGTCCGCCAGCGTGGTAATTTGAGCCCCGATCTGTTCGATGAAACCATTGCGCGGGTCACGGGTGAAGCGGCTCCGCCGAGTGCCCAGAAATCAATTGACATTCTGCAAGCTGGCCGTCATGTGCGGCCACGGACCCAGGGGCAATTGCATTATGTCAATGCGATCCAGCAGCACGATGTGGTGTTTGCGGTTGGACCGGCGGGTACGGGAAAGACCTACCTGGCGGTCGCCATGGCCGTGGAAGCGCTCAAGCATCAGGAAATCAGGAAAATTGTTCTGGTTCGTCCAGCAGTCGAAGCGGGTGAGAGCCTCGGTTTTCTGCCGGGCGACTTGCAGGCCAAGATCAACCCGTATCTCAGGCCCCTGTTGGACGCGACCAACGAGATGATCGGTTTCGATCAGATGCACCGCTTGATGGAGCAGGACGTGATCGAGGTCGTGCCGTTGGCCTACATGCGAGGTCGTACGCTGAATGAGTCGTTCATCATCCTGGATGAAGCTCAAAATACGACCATTTCCCAGATGAAGATGTTTTTAACCCGCATGGGAAACGACTCGAAAATCGTCGTCTCTGGCGACCCGACTCAGACCGATTTGCCTCCGCGAACAACCAGTGGCCTGAAAGATGCGCTGCAACGTTTGAAGTCAATCGCGGGCATCGCCTTTGTGCAGTTGACGCCGCGTGATATCGTGCGCCACCAGCTTGTCCAACGGATCGTCGACGCCTATGGCCGGACAACGGTTCCCAACGATCGCAATGAAAACGTGATTACCATTCCCCTGTCGGAGTCTCAGGAGTGACAGCATCGTCCCTCGGGCGTTGTTGCACCAGCTGGATCAATGGCTGACTCAATCAATCGCGGAAGGTGGATGCTGCCAACTCCCCGGGCGCCGTGGAAGGTGCTGTTCGAAGTGCTCAGTCGCCCGGGTGTCTGGTTGCGCATTGGCATCGTTGTGGCCGCAACGACACTGTTGTACCTGTTGATGACGGGTTGGAATCCGGCATTTTCCTATCGAATCCGGATCGCACCGCTGCGGGATATGGTTGCCCGCACGGCATTCAAGGTCGTGGACAGTGATGCGACGGCGGCGGCCCGGACCCAGGCGCGTGACAACTTTGCCAATTTTTACATTAACAAGCCGCGACCATTGGACGAGCTTCGACAAGCGTTGTTGGATGACATGTTTGAAGTCAAACAGAAATCCTACGCGGAACAGAAAGGGGACAACCTGTGGACTCGATTCCTGGCGATCGACCCCGAAACCAATCAGCCGAACGCGGCGAACGACAATCAGAAAGCATTTCAGAAATTCAAGGACGCATTGCTGAAAGACGAGAAGCTGACGGCCGCCAGAAGCTCGATTGAAAACGCTTTTATCAATATCAGTCGATATGGGCTGATCAATATACTTGAGCATGAGTTGACTGACGGCAGCATGCAGGAGATTCAGGTCTACCAGGGCGACATTGAAGATGCCATTCAGGTCAACGTTTCCCAGGTCCGCATTGCCGAAGTGTTGGATTCGTTAAAGAAGAAACTGCTGCAGGAATTCAGCAAGAATGCGGAAATTATCAGTGATCCGGTGGTGGTGGCGGAACGTGTCTTCAACTGGTTGAAACCCCGATTACCAAAAACACTGACGTGGGATCAGGAGAATTCCAAACGTGGGCGGCGGATTGCCGCCAGCCTGGTGGAATGTCGGTTCAAGGAATACCAACCTGGTGATCCACTGGAGAAGACGAATTATCAAGGGATCGATGAACCGCGGATCCGCGCGCTGGTACCTCTGGATCAGGCCGATATCGATTTGCTGACGGCGGAACACGAAGCGCATGTGCAGGATCTCTCAATCCGACATAAGCTGGCTCGGACGGCCGCATTCTTCGGTCTGTTTGCGGCGGTCAGTGCGATGGTCTGCGGTTACCTGTATTGCCGTGAACCGGAGGTTCTGAACGACTTGTCGCGTTTTGCCGCGCTGGTCAGCCTGTTTACGCTGGCTTTGACATTGTCTTGGGTCGTGTCGGCCAATCCGGAATGGCGCGCGTCCATCATTCCGATCATGATTCTGGCAATGACGGTGGCGATTGCCTTTGGAGTGGAATTGGCCATCTTCCTGAGCGCGCTGGCGATCCTGATTTATGCCGTGCTTCACGGATACGGGATGGGCGAGTTTGTGATTCTGTCCACCGCATCGACCACGGCCGCATTGCTGTGTCGTCCGATCCGCAGTCGAACCAAACTGGTCTATGTGGGCATCGTGGTCGCTGCCGTTGTCTTCCCGACTGTCGTTGGCGTCCAATATCTTTCCGGGCAACCACTGGCGCGGGAATTGTGGATCGAGGCAGGTTGGTACGGCCTGGGTGCGGGCATGGCCGGTTTGATCATGACGGCGTTGCTGCCCTTTCTGGAGATGGGCTTTGGTATTCAAACCGATATCAACCTGCTGGAATTCGGTGATGCCAACCATCCGCTGCTCAAAGAACTGGTGCAGCGGGCTCCGGGAACCTACAACCACAGCATTAATGTGGCATCGATCAGTGAAGCGGCGGCGGAAGCGATTGGCGCCAATGGGTTGTTGTGTCGGGTGGGTGCCTATTTTCACGACATTGGCAAAATGCGGAAACCCGAATATTTCATCGAGAACCAGGGTGGCGGTGTCAACAAACACGATGAACTCAATCCAGCGATGAGCACGTTGGTCATTATTGCGCATGTCAAGGAAGGCGTGGAAATGGGACGTCAACACAATCTGCCCCAGCGGATCATCGATATGATCGAACAGCATCACGGCACCACGCTGGTCAGCTATTTTTACCATCGGGCAACACGCCAAAGTGAACAGGAGGGGGATCGTTCCAAAGGGGTCAAGGAAATCGATTTTCGCTACCCCGGACCGAAACCACAAACGCGTGAAGCAGCCGTGATGATGTTGGCTGATTCCGTAGAAAGTGCCAGTCGGGTGCTGCGCGAGCCAACGCCCTCTCGCATTGAGAGCCTGGTGAACGACATTGCCAAACAGAAGCTTGATGATGGACAGTTCGATGAATGTGCTCTGACGTTGAAAGAGCTGCACACGATCCAAGAAAACCTGATCAAATCGCTGAACGCGATGTATCATGCGCGAGTCAAATATCCCGATCAGCAATCGGCCTGAATCGTCGGGCGTTGTCATCGACATTTCGATTGCCTGCCCCATGCCGCTTGATCTTTCCCGTGTCAAATCGGTGGGGCGGAAAATTCTTGTCGACCATGGTTATCAGGCGGGGGAAATCAGCATCGCCGTATTCGATGGTGAGACCATCCGTGATTTGAATCGGCAATACTTGAACCATGATTACGAAACGGATGTCCTCAGTTTTGTACTGGATCGCGATCAGGCGAACGGTTGCTTGAACGGCGAAGTGATTGTCAGTGCCACCACGGCCGTGCGACTGGCGGAAGAACACGGTATCGCCGCAGAAGACGAAATGCTGCTGTACATCATGCACGGCCTGCTTCATCTGGTTGGTCTAAATGACAAATCCCGGTCCGAACGAATCCTCATGCGGAACGCGGAACAGCGCTACGCCGACTGGTTGGGGATTTCGTACGTTACGCCGGCGGCGGAGGAAATGGAGGGGGGATCTGCATGATGGATTCCCATTGGATCTGGATCGCTGCGCTGGCTGCCTGGATCGTTACCGGTTTGTCGGCCATTGCACACCAGGTCGTCCGGGAAGTCTCCTGGCATGAACTGGAAGAATACTGCCAGATGAAACGCCACGAGACCGTATTTGGACAGATCTTTGATCTCCGCGAGCGCATTTCGTTGGGGTCGTTGATGTTGATGATGATCGCCGCGGGGGTGGCGGTCAGTTGTACGCTGTATCGGTTGAACGATGGTCCATGGCCAGGTAGTCCAACCAGATTCTGGTCACAATCGGCGCTCGTCTGTTTACTGCTGGTCACGGCTGGCAGTCTGGTGCCCTGGGCGGTTTCCCAGGTTTTTGCGACACCGTTCCTGTTCCGCACGTGGCGATTGTGGTGGCTGGTATCCGGCCTGGCTTGGCCGTTGATTGTCAGCGCTGGTTTTGTCGAACAGACCATCTCCCGGGCCGGGGGTATCACGGATGAAAAACAGGAAGAGCTGGACGGCGAAGCGGCCGAGGACGAGATCATGTCGATTGTGGCGGAAGCAAAACACGACGGCCATATCGACGAAGATACGCGCGACATGATTGAAGGCGTAATGGAGTTGGACGACAACGATGTCGCCGGTGTCATGACACCACGGTCCCGCGTGGATGCTCTGGATGTCGAAACCGATTGGGAAGATATGCTGACCTGCGTTGTGGAATCCGGGCGAACGAGAATTCCCGTTTTTTCCGGCAAATTCGATAATGTGGTGGGCATTTTGTACGCCAAGGATCTATTGCGCGAATCGCTGCGAAGTGAAAGCAAGCGACGGCCGCTTCGAAAACTGATTCGGGAGCCCTTGGAGGTGCCGGAATCCACACTTCTGGACGAAATGCTCGAGCAATTTCAGAAACGACATGTGCATATGGCAATCGTCAAAGACGAATATGGAGGTGTGGCGGGGGTGGTTACCATCGAAGATGTCCTGGAGGAAATCGTTGGCGAGATTGTCGATGAAGCGGACGTCGAAGAAATGGACGAGATTACGCGGATCAGCGATACTTCAGTGGAAGTGACCGGGACCACGCACGTTAATCGATTAAACGAAGCCCTCGGTCTACGCCTACCCGAAGATCAGGAATTTGATACCGTGGCCGGATTGATCATGAAGGATTTGAAGGAAATTCCCCGTCCTGGTCGCGATATCGTGGTGGACAACGTACGACTGACGGTCGAGCAGGCCAGTCGCCGGTGTATTGAACTGGTGCACGTCGAGATCCTGCCGGATGGGAGCCAGGACGGTACGGAATCCTGAGGAATCGAATGAAATATCCAACCAGTCGCAACGGAATCGTCGTAGCCGTTTTCGTCCTGGCACTGACGTTGTGCCCGGGTTGTTCTTCCGATCGTCAGGACAACCCGGCATCAGGCGTACGTGAACCGTCGAATCGGATCGTGGCCGCCAGTTACGCGCTGCAGTACCTGACGTCGCGTATTGCCGGGGCTGAATGTCAGGTCGATTGCCCTCTTGAACCCACAGGGAACGCGATGCAATGGAGTCCCAAACCGGAACAGATCATCGCCATGCAGAAGGCGGACTTGATTGTTATCAATGGGCAGGGAGCCGAATATGCCAAGTGGATCCTGCAGACCACACTTTCACCGTCGCGGATATGCGAATCGTGCGAGGACATCCCGTTGAAAGATCTGATTTCGGTGCCCGATTATCGAATCGTCCACTCCCATGGGCCGGAGGGTGAACATTCCCATCCCTACATGGTGCCCTACACCTGGCTGGATCCCGTCATGGCCATCAAACAGTCTGAAAAAATCGCGGAATGTCTCTCGCGCATCTATCCCGAATGTGCTGCAGAGTTTCAAGGGAATCTGAACGAATTGACTCGCGACCTGCAGGCGATCCATGCAGGAAACGCTGATTCCGGCAAGCCGGCAGGCATATCGATCAGTTTGAATCCTTATCTGAAGTATTTCACCCGATCGGCGGGCCTGGCCGACGAACATCTGTTGTGGTTCGATTTGCCGAATGCCAGTAACTGGGATGAAGTCAAACAGGAGCTTGACCAGAAGATATCCGAAAACGACGTGGATTTTGTATTGGCTTCACAACCGCTTCCAGCATTTCTTGAGGAATTTCTTTCCGACAGGAATCTGACCGTGGTCCCGATCGATACGTTGGATCATCCGCCAGGCGAGGGCGATCTGATTGCCGCTTTGCAGAGTAATTTTGATCGGGTGAATCGCTAAACCAGATGGGCGCCAATGGTACGTGATGCCGTTCGACGCAACGACTTGCCGACTGATTCCGGATGCCATTCACTGGTCGGGCTGACGAAACCGCTTAATGGTCAGAAAGTTCTCGAGCGCTGGCTGCCAGGGACCCGCTTCGGGGAATCCGTTTCGTGCCGTGGTCGCATGACAACCACCGATTGAAATCCGTTATGCGCATTGTCGGCGATTTTCAGAATGTCAAACCAGCGTCCCCAATTTTTCTGTACATAGTCATTCGAATGCCAGACGTTGCAATTGTATAACGTATCTTTCGACGTCCTGAGAACGAGTCGGTCGCGGGGTAGGCCATCGTCAAACAACGCTCGAGTGATCGTCAGATTGCCACTGATCTGATTTGCCTTGGCCAGGTGTTCGAAACTGCCGGGACGGTCAAGGACTCGGTCCCATGTGGCCTGGTTCTGAATTGTGATGTATAGCAGGCCGTCCGGCCGCACAATTCGTCGCAATTCCAGTAGCCATTGTTCTTCATCGGCATCGATATGCGTGAAAACGGAGAATGCCGTGACCATGTCGAAAAATTGATTCGCAAAAGGAAGTTTCGGATCGGACGAATTCAGGAAAACGTCCAAATCTGGCGGTAAATGCCGCTTCATCCAATCCACATTGGCCGGTGCGAAATCGCAGCCGTAGGGCTTGAATTCGCTGAACGCCAGTACGTGCCGCAGAAAACGACCGGTGGCGCATCCGAAGTCCAGCAATCGAGCGGAAGGTCCACTGCCGTATCTGGACAGACACTCCTTTACGTTCAGCCAGTCCCCATGTCCGGTTGCCCAAAATCGGGGCGAATGTTCTTCCGTGCCATACCCCTCCCTGTCAACCGGCAGGGGAATGGGCCATGGATCCATTGACACCAGAGGTGCAAAATCGAGTTCTTGCGGATGGCCATCGAGATCGATATATCGAAACAGTGTTCTCCGGCCTTTTACCAGATCGGCGACGCAAGGCAGCACTTTTTCGATGTTGGTTTCTTTAACTCGTGTCCGGTCTGCACTCATTGATTTGGTTACCGATGCTATGAATGCGATGCAGGTTCAACTCACCCGTGACCTGATGATCCTGAGATGATGTTCGACATGGCCTGCCATGATGAACGCCATGGCACGTACGGTGATCTCATGCCCGTCGCACGTGCCACGTTGATTCCAACGATCGGGCGGGATGCGTTGCAGGAACATCAGGTTGGACTGCCGCAACGCCGCAAATTCATCAACGAGAGACAGGAGATCAACGGCTTCATATACGCTGCAGCGAACCAGTTCGTCCTGATCAAAACCGGGCAGAGGCGTGCTGTCGCGATTGGCAATGCGGTGAGCGCGATATCCGAAAATCTTTTCAGTATCGATCAGGTGTCCGACAACCTGTTTGATCGTCCAGCTATAGGGAGCGTGCAGCCGGTTCGACTCGGCGGGCGGTAGTGTGGCCAAGAAAGGCCGATGCCCTTCCCATTGAAATTCGAGCGTTTTGAGTATGTCACCATCGTCAACCAGATCGACGTAGTTCTGAAAAAAAGGTGCCACTTCCGTCGCATCAGGCCTGGGAATCATCTCGTTTTACGTCCTTCGAATTGAAACCAAACGACTATCGCCGGCCACCGCTATCGAACGGCCAGAATGCAGGACCCGGGTGTCCAGCCAGGAATCGCCAAAGTGCATGTTAATGGAATAGCCGTGCCTCCGGGAACGCCCCATCGCCGCCGGCCCGGGCTGGCACGCGAGGCAAGTTGGGCAGTCTTTTAGGATTATCGGACGGAGGCAGGAAATAGACGTTGGTGGGGGCTGGATCGTGATGAAAGTGATTGAGTTTTCCGATTTTCAGGATTGCAGGGCCTGTCATCGAAGGCAAAATCGTCAAGTTCGTGTCAAACCGTTGCGGTAGACCATTCCGTACGGACGATACACATCCTTGAATCCCCGTGATCCGACCTTTTGGCCGGACCAACTTTGACATTGATCAAGGACGATCTTCGATGGCGAAATACAGGAAGCTGAAATGGTCACTGGCAGTGGTTGCCCTGCTGCTTTTGTTTGTTTATCAGCGACAGCGACTGATGAATCGCGAAAACGGGAATCTGGTACGCTCCATCCAGATCGCTCCCGCGCAGCGTAGTTTGGAAGTGCCCGCAAGCTCCGCCCCGCCCGTTCTGGCTCCCAAAATCCATTCATTGCCAGATCCACCTCCTTCCGTTGCCGCTACCGCCCCCGTGACGATGCCGGAAACAGTGGAAGTCAGTATTCCGATGATGGATCTTGGTGAACTCTCCGACGAACCTCGGAGCACCGCCAGTTCATCTGCAACGGAATCCATGGCTATTCCGACATTGGCGGTTGGCCCTCCGGATTTGGTGGAGAAACTGCCCAAAAGAGTGATTCGCAACGAGTTCGTGAATGTGGAAGTGGATAAACCCAGGCGGGATTCGGCAAAAATTGAGCGATCAATGGATCTGGAAACGTCCGAACCGCAGCCCACAGGCGATCTGCCGGCATTCTCATTGCCCGCCTCGGTACAGATCAATGCGGAAGAGCACATTGACTACGGAAAATCGCTCGCCCGCCGGGGCGCTGCCTACGGTGCGCGGCAGGAGTTTCTGGCCGCGCTGCGATTGATCGCACAATCCATGGATAATCATTTCCAGACACGCGCGTATTCGGAGAAACTCTATTTGGCCATGACGGCATTCAATGAAGCGGATGATTTCTACTTTGCACAGGCTGAGGACAATGGGCGTGTTGACGTTCCCACGCTCGTCAATCGACATCAGTCACGCATTCTGAATGAAAATCAGGCGTCCACGATGACGCCAATGGCTGCCATGCAGGCCTATTACCACCATGTGCAGCAACAACTGGTTGAGTGTAGCGGTCACACCAGGGTGGCTGGAGAAGCCCTGTACTGTTTGGGGAAACTGTTCAGTCTGAAAGCCGGGAATGACCAGGAAGGTGGCGGGCGATTGGACAATGCCAAGGCCCTGGTGTTCTTTGACGCCGCAGTCACCTGCGACCCCGGTCACTACCGAAGCGCCAACGAACTGGGCGTGCTGATGGCCAAGTCCGGGCGACTGGAACAGGCCCGGCAACTATTCCAGGCAAGCCTGTCGATTCGTCAACTGCCGCAGGTCTGGTCCAATCTGGCTCAGGTTCATATCAAATTGGGCGAAACACAACTGGCTCAACTTGCGGAAACTGAATACCAGCGGATGCTGGCCAATCCCCCATCCGAAAAGGATGCCAAAATCAAATGGATGAGCCCTGAGCGGTTCGCGGGCGACGCGAATCAGAACCTCCCCTTGCGAACGGCCCGTCGATCGGCCGACGGAGCTGGTGAGGGGCAGGAGGACAAGGCCGAGCCTGCCTACAAGAAGATATGGAAGCGGTTGTTCTAGCGTGCGACTACCGGGATTCGGTTACGTGTCGCGTCGGGTTGACAAATTCCACGTGAAAAACGACGCCGCAAGCGCAATCGCAGAGTGCAACTTGTACAAAGATTGCCTTGCAGGAAAGATTTCTGACCTGAGGAAAGAATTGATGAATTTTGAGAAATTCTTCCGTGTGGCGACTTTTACATTCGTCCCGGTCATGCTGGCCGTACTGATTGCGGCCAATTCTCAGTCGCAACCGGACGCGGTGCAGCGAACCGTCACTGCAACCGAGCCGGAGTCGACGGCCGCGAGCAGGTCGGCAGGGTCACCGGGCCCGAGGCCCGCAGTGAACGGGTGGACGGTGGAAGAATCGGAGGAAGCAACTTCGCCGGCGAAAGTAGCCCTCCTGCAGTACGTTGAAGACATCCCGCAAAGCGGCCTTGCGGAGACGGAATTCTCAGCATTTATCAATACGTCAGTCGAAGCCGGGGAATGCAATGCCTGCAATACCGGCGGAGAGGGCGAGCAACCATGTTCGCGATGTGAATGGCTTCCCGTTCCAATGGGTTGCAACGAACAGGCACCGGGCTGCGTCAAGGGAATCCTGGGCGTCAACGAAGATGTGTGTCGACGTCTGTGCCGCGAGCCAACCTTTCAGGACTCACAGATCGTGCCCTGGGAAATGTTTGCCTATGGTGAATACATCGGTCCTCACCGAACCCCGCACGTTCCGGAATACCGTTTGCGAGTGGACGATCGACTGGAGTTTGTCTACTTCAAATCGCGGAAACAGTCACCCCTGCCCTACCAGATTTTTGTGGGGGATACGATCAGCATCTCGTCAGCAACCGACAGCTCGCTGAACCAGGAAAGACTGGTTGTGCTTTCCGATGGAACGATTTCACTGCCGCTGATCGGAGAGGTCCAGGCGGCGGGCAAGACGATATCCCAGTTGCAGGAGGGCTTGAACAATCTGTACCTGGAATACCTCAATGATCCGGCGGTACTGGTGCAAGTGATTGCCGGCAACACACCCCTCAACGACATTATTGACTCTGTCGATGCAACCATGGGGCGGGGTGGTCAGAGGCAGGAGGTGTTGGTTTCGCCTGATGGCACGATCCAGCTTCCCGTGATTGGTTCGGTCCCGGCAGTTGGATTAACGCTGTACGAAATACGTCGCGAAGTCAATGCGCGTTACGGCATGAGAGCGACCGGTTTGGAGATCACGCCGATTCTGTTGCAACGCGCGCCTCGATTCTTCTATGTTCTTGGCCAGGTCACCACCCCCGGTCGGTATGAAATGACCGCGCCGACCACGGCCCTGCAGGCAATCGCCCTGGCCGAGGGGGATCTGCAGGGAGGCAATCTGCGGAATATCGTGATTTTACGTCGCGACGAAAACTGGCGATTGACGGCAACTCGACTGGATCTGGCCGGCGCGATTCACGGTCGACGCCCGTTTCCTTCGGATGAAATGTTCCTGCGTGATTCGGATATTGTCATCGTACCCAGGAAACCGATCCAGAGATTGTCGGAAGCCGTCGATCTGTACTTCACCAAGACCATCTATGGTATTTATCCACGCGCGTTTCTGTTCAACATCGACGGCATCGCGGCTTTCTAACACCGCGTCAGACTTGGAATGCCAACCTGCCAGATTTGCCGAACGTCTGCATTGGTTACTTTGTATTTGTGACTTCTCAGGACGTTAACGACCGGTCTCAGCCTGGAGCAACCACCATCCTGCCCGATGGCGACAGCATACTTGGGGCACGGCTTCGATGAGCTGGGTTCTGGTAACTTGAGCGGGTGAAATCTGGACGGCCACGACACGGTGGGACGCAGGTAGGGGACCGCCCCGGACTCGCCAAATTCCGATCAAATGGCTTCGACGCAGCCCGTGGTGGATTTTTTCAGACGCGACGGGTCGCGACAAAAATATCGGAAAGCAGTTTGCATCCGCTCTGGGGGGACGCGATAATGCGCCGGCGTCCACCTTTTACATTGCCAATCTGCCAGGACTGGATTCTCATGGATTTGGGTCAACTGAGGTACTTTACAAAAATCGTTGAGCATCAGAGCTTTACCAAGGCAGCACAGGACTGTTCGGTTTCGCAGCCCGCGTTGAGCCAGCAGATCGCCAAGCTGGAAAAGGAACTCGGCCAGCCGCTGTTTGAGCGTCAGGGTCGCACGATTGAAATCACGACTGCGGGTAAATTGCTGAAGACGAACGCGGACAAGATCCTGCAGATGGTTGACGATGCGAAGCGTCAGATTACGGATGACGGCCAAACCGGTCGGGTCACGATTTCTGCGATTCCCACCGTGGGACCCTACTTGTTGCCGCAACTTCTCAGGTCCATCGACCAGCAGTTTCGATCGGCCAGTTTTGTCGTCGGGGAGCATGTCACCGCCGACCTCCTGAAACGCTGTTCCCATGGCGAAATCAACCTGGGAATCGCGGCGCTGCCGGCGGATGCGAAGTACCTTTCCATCGAGCCGCTCTATCAGGAAGAACTGCTGTTGGCGATGCCGAGAGAACATCCGCTAAGCAATGCGTCGGAGGTGACGGTCGATGACCTGCGTGACGAGCCATTCATTTTTCTGAATGAAGCGCACTGCCTGGTTGAGAACATCGAGTCGTTTTGCAATCAGCAGCGTTTTCAACCGTTGGTGACGACGGAGATTCATCAACTGGTCACGGTTCAGAATCTGGTGGCCCTGGGACACGGAATTTCCTTTATTCCCGAGATGGCCAGCAAGGACAACTGGCAGGGCAGACTGGTCTATCGATCGCTGACCGGACCCAAGCCAACCAGAACGATTGTTATTTGTTCCAACCCCTACCGCTACCAAAGCCAACTGCTTCAGAACGTTCTCAAGGCAATTCGCGAATTACTGGGCGATCCGCAACTGGATCCGGGCGACCGGCCGCGGTCCTCCCAACCGTCCGACATCGTAGCGTCGGACGCCGGCCCTGCCACCAAGTGAAAATGAGCCGCGATCAGGCGGGCAATTTCCCAACCAGGATGCCTTCAGCCCTGCCTGACGTTGCCTCAATTGTCTGACGGTAACGGCTCCGATGCGACGGCCTCGATCCTGGTTTTCAGCTGTTCGGCAGGCACATTGAGCGCTACCAAACTTCCGGACTTGTCGATCAGAACCCAGTAGGGTACGTGGGAAACCGGGCAGCGTTCGAAAATTCCGCTCTTTTGGTTTGGATCGTTGTTGATGGCGATCCATTCCGGATTCAAATCAATCGCCGTCTGACCTTCCATCGGCTGGTCAACGGTGACAACGATGAACTTGGTGTCCGTGCGGGAAACCAACTGGTAAGTGGCTTCCAGCCTGCTAATAATCTCGGCGGCCTGGGGTGAATTGGGAGAATAGAATGTAATCAAACAGGGCCGATTCTCGAACTGCGACAAGTCCAGCGCGTTGCCACGGGCGTCCGTATCGGAAAGGTCGAATCTCTTGCCTAAGGCATCGTTGCGTACCAAGCCATAACTGGAGACCCTCGTCGCCTGTTGCCTGGCCAGCGGGTCGGTTCGATTTTCCGTCGATTTCTGCAATTCCAGCAGGACTCGCCGCGCCAGCTCATATCGCCCGGTAATCTCAAAATAGGCCACGACCAGGTAGATTCGGTTGACGAATTCGATGCCGGTATCCGGATCGGCAATCAATTCGAAAAGCTTGTCCAGATACGCTTCAAAGTCGTTCGATTGCTGGGCCTGTGTTGACAATTCGGTAATGCCCGAACTCTCCAACAGTGCGATGTCCTTGAGATCACGCAGTTTCTTGGCCACGAGACGATCGGAAACATCGGCGGTATCATATTCCGCGACGATTTCGCCGGCCAATTTTTCACCGGACACGGGAGCGACATTCTTGACCCGTTTCAGCAACAGCTGAACGATATCCATCACCGTGTTGTCATTTGGATAGCTGGAGATCAGGTCGGCGATCGCTTGTCGAATGGAACTTGAAGAAGCATCCTCGTTGCCGCGGGTCAACTCGTAGACCAATACCTTGGCGTTGGACAGGTGTGCATCCTTGGCGACCTCTTCGTCCGGGTCATTCATGAACCGCCGGCAAATTTCCAGATATTGGGCGACCGTATCGCCTTCATCGAAAATGCGTTCATCGAAACAGATTCCGTAGTACTGGCCCATCGAATTCAGAATCGTCTTGGCTGTGTTGACGCGCTGGCTTTCCGTCAGGTCGGGATGTTCGATGATCTTTTCGGCCAGTTCGCGACGGCGGGCCAGCGTGTCCAGTCGTACGGGCGTTTCAGCATCACGACGCCAATCTTCAAGTTGAGCTGCCAAACGGAGCATTTGATCGAGTTCGCCGCGTTGAAGAATCGCGTTATAGTTCTCCACACTGTCGATCAGATTTTCCTTGACCACCGATTCTGCGATGGCTGAATCGTCTATCTGTTCCGGCGCTTCGCGGACGAAGTACCACCAGCCAGCAAAAGCGATGATCACCAGTCCGGCGGCCACGCCCATGAAGGTTTCAATAAAGGTCCTCAAACCCGTTCTTTTCTTGGAAACGGTAAACGCGCTACTGCGTCGTTGGGAACGACTGCGTCGTTTGCTCATGATTCAGACTCTTCTGGGTGAAGTGAATCGGGGAAGGTTGTCAGACTGATGCTGGCCGGACGCAAGGGCATGCCATCCCGGCGCCCGACAGTTTATTTCCTTGCCAGCAGGTCCTCAATCCGAGTTTTCACCGACGTGAACTGGAGTCCGATCGAATCGACGGTTCCATCCCTGCCGACCAGAATCATGTAGGGGAATCGCTCGATTGGACACTGTTGCAAATATCGATTGGGCTGTTTCCAACTGCTGGCCAGCTGAAACCACCGGGGATCGGTCGCTCCAATCTGGCTGGTGACCTCACCGTCGGCCGCTGTATCCACCTCAACCAGAACGATTGCCAAGTCGCGATTTTGAAAGGCGCGAGATAGTCTGGTCAGGGCCTCCAGTTCCGCTCTTCGATTGCGAGACTGAACCTGGCAGAAGAAAATCAGAGTGACCTGATCGGCGAACTGTTCATCGCGGAGAGTTCGTTCATTGATGTCGACTTCCTCGAACGACCATTTTTTTCCGATCAACGCATTCCGCTGAACTCCACTTTTTCCGATGATTTCTGCATTCCTGGCCGCCCGAGGATCCGTCCGTCGATGGGCGGAATCGAGCACTTTTTGGCTCAAGTTGGCCGCGGTTTCGAACTTTCCCGCGTCTTCAAAATACAAGATGGCATTCTGCAATTGAATCACCACTGTCGTGCCGGTATCCGGATCCGCCAGCAGTCGGTCGAGCCGATCCAGAAAATCCTGGTCATCAACACTGATATCTTTGATGACCGGCAAATTGCCTATGCCGCAATCGTACAGCAACTGAATGTCATTGACAAAGCGAGCAAGTTCTCTTGCCGACTCCGTGTCGATTTCGTCAGCAACCCGGGAAAGGCTGGCTGCCAGCCTGCCAGCGGCTTCCGCATCGCCTTCCCGGATCCTCTGGAACATCGTTCTCAGTTTGGTAATGACCATCGGGTCATCGGGATCGCACCGCAGATAATCGATCATTGCCGTTTCCACGCTCGCAAAGCCACCCGGCAATCTTTTAGCCAGGAACTCAATAATCAGTGCCTGGGCCTTGAACAGGTGAGCCTCGTGAGCAACCGCCGGGTCCTCGTCTTCCAGGTTCTGTTCGGTCGCCTCAATCAGGCTCTCGAAAGTCTCGGGGTCGTTGATCCCTTCTTGTTGAACAAGCGCGTACAACTGCCAACTTGCTTCCATGCTGCGACGGGCGGCTTGACCGCGCTGGTTGGGGGTCACGTCGGGATGTTGCAGAATCTCCCGCGCAACCGTGAGAATCTTGTTATTGATATCGTGTTTAACGGGGATGGATGCCGCGTTGTATTCCTGGCTGCCCAGTTTGAACAACAGTGTTTCCAGTTCTCGCAGGTTTCCTGTTTCCAGGACCACATCGAACTGCTTCAGAGGATCGAACGACTCGTCCTCCAACAGAACCTTGGCGCTGTTGTTTTCTGGTTTATCGCCACCCACCCGGTAGATCGACAGCAGATAAACCGCGGTGCTGACGACAAGGATGATTGCGACCGGCCAACCGATCGCCGAAAACTTGCTGCGCCTTCGCTTGCCACCGGCGAAGGAATCCCCACGTCCAAACGCGTCCCCGCGATCGCCGGACAGCAGATCGATGAGGCGGCTAAACAATGATTTTCCACGGTGGTTGTTTCGAGGCATGGAGGTTCCGCGTGGCGAATCAAAAGTTGGCTAACCAGGCTGGCACGCCGGCTGGCTGTTGCGACTGGCCCGACATGATCTTCGCACGTTGGACCATTAAGGTAATTCGATGGTCGAACCGGTCGAATCACTGGAGGGGGAATCCTCCGTCGGGCCGGAGTCACCAGTGGACACGTAAGCCATTCTTAACTGGTGCAGTGACTCAATCAACAACTTGGATTCATCGTCCGACAGATTTCCTTTGGTTTTTTCCTGCAGGACATCCAATGTGTCAATGAAATGCTTGGCCATCGGTCGATTGACATCCGATTGCCCGCTGGTCGGATCGGGGATGAAACCTAGTGCCGACAGCGTCTGGGTGGTCAGCGTCGTCACCAACAGGCCAAACGACGCCTCTGGCATTGGGGGCAACCGGGAATCGGTGCCGGCAGCCGTTTCGGCCTGTACTTTCTCCCGGGCCACCTGCTCTTTCCAATCGTTGTCGACGATGATTTCAGGGTCGTTTTCGTCTGTCATTTTTCACCAGATTCTGCAGGGATGTCATTCGAATGGTTTCACACGGACGCCATGGACTCTTTGCCCGAACGCCGAGCGGCTGCCTGTACGAAACCGGAAAACAGGGGGTGCGGCGACGTTGGTTTGGACTTGAATTCGGGGTGAAACTGAACCGCCACGAACCACGGATGCTCCCTGACTTCGATGATTTCAACCAGCGTTCCATTTTCACTTGTACCAGCGATCAACATACCGTGGGCCGTAAACTGCTGCCGGTAAACGTTGTTGAATTCATAGCGGTGACGATGCCGTTCGCAAATCCGTTGCGAGCCATAACACTCTGCCGATTTGGAATCGCCTGCCAGCTCGGAACGTTGGGCTCCCAGTCGCATGGTACCCCCTTTGTCGGTAATGTTCTTCTGCTCGTCGAGCAGACAAATCACCGGGTACCTGGTGTCCTTGTCAAACTCGGTCGAATTGGCACCATCCAGTCCAACCACGTTCCGGGCGAATTCGATGACGGCACACTGTAATCCCAGGCAAATACCCAGGAATGGAATTTTTTTCTCGCGGGCAAAGCGAATTGCGTCAACCTTGCCTTCGGTTCCTCGCTCCCCAAAACCGCCGGGAACCAGAATACCATCGAAACCCGACAACAGCCGTTCCGGACCTTCCTGTTCAATGGCTTCGCTCTGGATGCGGCCAATGCGAATCTGTGCGTGATGCTGCAGACCGGCGTGGTCAATCGCTTCGTAAATGGACTTGTAGGCATCTTTATGTTCCGCGTATTTGCCTACCACCGCGATACTGATTTCCGTTTCCGGATTGCGCAGTCGATGCAAGAGCTCTTTCCAGTCGTCCATGTCAATCGTATTGGCATTGAGCCCCAATTTCCTGACGATCAAACTGTCCAATCCGTGCGACAGCAGGCTCAACGGTACTTCGTAGATCGAAAAATCCTTATCCCGTTCTTCGATTACGGAATTGACAGGTACGTTACAGAACAGGGCAATTTTCTCCCGATCTTCGTTGGGCAGTTCGCGTTCGCTGCGGCAGATCAGGATATCCGGCTGGATGCCAATCTGACGTAGCTGGCCGACGGAGTGTTGCGTCGGTTTGGTCTTCAGTTCGCCGGCAGCCTTCAGGTAGGGCACCAGGGTCAGATGGATATACAGGCAGTTTTCCTTGCCGACATCCTGCGAAAACTGACGAATCGCTTCCAGAAACGGCTGGCTTTCAATGTCACCCACCGTGCCTCCGATTTCAGTGATGATGACATCCGTTTCGTCATTGGCCAGTCGGCATACGCACTGTTTGATCTCATCCGTAATGTGCGGAATCACCTGGACTGTCTTGCCCAGAAACTCGCCCCGCCGCTCCTTTTCGATGACGCTCAGATAAATCTGGCCCGTCGTGAAATTGGAGTCGCGCGTCAGATCGCTGTTGGTAAACCTTTCGTAGTGGCCAAGGTCCAGGTCGGTTTCGCTTCCGTCATCCAGAACGTAAACCTCGCCGTGCTGGTAGGGACTCATGGTGCCAGGATCCACATTGATGTAGGGATCCAGTTTCTGCATCCGCACCTTCAGTCCGCGGCGTTCCAGCAGCATACCAATTGAAGCACTGGTCAATCCCTTACCCAGAGAACTGACCACGCCGCCGGTAACAAAGATGAATTTGGTCATGGGCAATCCCTGTAAGCCTCCTGCCGAACGTAATCGCTTTCCTGACTCGCGATCGAAGATCACGGACTCCCCGCCCGCCCTAACGATCTTAACCTTTTCGTTGCCGATTGACAAACTTGTCGTAATCTTCGATGGTGTCAATTCCGGCGACTCCATGGTCCACCCGGTCGACCCAGACTCGCCAGCCACGATCGAGAAAACGCAGCTGTTCCAGCGATTCGATTTCTTCCGCGGTCGATTTCGGCGAACGGGTAATCTGGTGCAGAGCTTCACGACGATAGGCATAGACACCGACATGTTGGTAAAAGCTGCAATTATCCAGGCCAATCTCCTGCGAAAAGTACTCTTCGACGAATTGTTCGGATCGTGGTGTTGGAATCGGGCTGCGACTGAAGTACAAAGCCAGGCCTTCCCGGTCGAAAACAACTTTCACGCAGGCGGGATCATACAATTGCCGGCAACTGCGGATTGGCGTCGCCAACGTCGCCACCGCGGCCTGGGCGTGCCCATGTAGGCCCCGGATCAGCCGGTCAATGAACTCGCCTTCGATTTCCGGCTCGTCGCCCTGTACATTGACAACCAGGTCGGCAGCGATCTCTGCCACTGCTTCGGCCACCCGTTCGGTTCCGCAGGAGTGTTCGACCGATGTCAGAATCGACGTGCCACCAAACCCGGAAACGACCGCATCGATTTCGGGGGAATCTGTCGCGACGACGACCTGATTCGCCAGGCGGCTTCGCGATGCGGCTTCGTAGGTATGCTGGATGAGTGGTTTGCCCGTGCGATGGAGCAGGAGTTTTTCGGGAAGGCGCGTCGACGCCAGCCTCGCCGGAATGATGATCACCGCATTCATTGGAAAATCCCCTGTATCAAGCTCCGCCACCGTCGTCCCAATTACCGACGGCAGATTGGCATGCCTGCCCGGGCTGTGCGTTTGGTCTTTGGCCTGCGCCGGCGTCAAGCCAGCGCACTGGTGCCTGGCGGAACCGCGATCAAGACGGCCATGCCGGTTCGAGGGTAGTCAGCCAGACAGAACAACCGGTTCACCATGCCAACCTGGGAATAGGTCGGTACGACCGAGTTGAATTCGATTCGCAATCGCCGACGCAAACAGCCGACGACCCGCCTTTACCGATTCACCGATGGTCAGAGTATAGGGCCAGCTGGCTAGTGCTTCCAAGGTGGCTGCCGAGTCGACATGGATGCGTCGTCGCACCCAATGTCCGGATCCGAATGATGGCCGCGGTCGGTTGTCATTATCGGGTTTGCTGCCGCGGCTGAAAATCGTTAACGCCCTGCATCACCGGGGCCGACATCGGTCGTCGCACGACGGGTTCCTGATCGTCCCAGTTCGTGGGCGAGGTTCTGGATTCCGATGCCAGCGTGGGGTGACGTTCGGGCTGCCCGGAGAATGGAATTGGCGTGGGACTATCCAGCGTCACTGCCTGTCCATGTTCCTGCGGACGACGCTCCGTCTGTCCGCCGGTCACGGCCGCCACGCGGTTGTGGGGCTGGGCCGGCCGTTCTGCAAATGGCAGCGCGGCCCTGTCGATCACCACCGGCCGATTCGCCAGCTTTTGGTCGGTTTCAAACTGATCGTTGCGAACGAGGCGGGGGTCGGGCTGCAGCTTGATTCGTTTGCCCGATTGGACCCACGACCGTGTACCCGCGGGGATCATGGTTTCGTTCCGCACTACCTCGCCATGAGGGGATATGTCGTGAGGGACCAGCACACGGGCAACGGATGCTTCGGATAGCGTCCTGCCCCGCAAGACGCCGGATGCACTTTGGCGGCGCGATGAGGCCAGCGCTCCTTGGATCGGCAGAGAGGGGACAAAGCCCTGTGAATCCTCATTGCCAAGTCCATCCGGGTGAGTTGCCATTGCGCTCGGTACGATTCCACCGGCAGCCCGGTCCCGTTCAACGCGGTCTTCCAAAGGCCAGTCGTCGTCGCCGGTTGCTTTTCGTCCGACCGGATCGCTGCCATGGCGAAGGTCCAGCCGTGAAAACGCTTCATCCAAAGCTGACGATTCAACGATCTCGATCCTCGGCAGGCCATCATGGCCTAAGTCACTCTGCGAAGCCAAGGCGGGTGGTGTCAGTTCATACGGAGGCAGTTCAATGGCAGCACCTTCGCTGGCCGTGCCCCGGACGTTCCAGAGCAGGGACTGGCCGTCTTCCTGGGCATGATGGCTACCGCGAAACATGTTCAAGGCGATCGCTTCGGCACGAGGAAACAGGGCGACGGTGACCGCGATCATCAACACGGTTAGCGTGACGACCTCCATGATGGGATAGGAAGCACCGTTTTCCGACTTGCCCGGGTTGTTGTCCGGCAATTGAACTTGCTGCATTTTTCCGTAATCCGCCCATTACCAATTTGCATGGTTGTAATCTTTGTGAACATCGAGTGGATTGCTTGGCGGCCATTAGTTCCCTGTGAAAGTATGGGAAGTGAGGATTGAGCGGAGTTTGAGGTCTGCGCTGCCCGGCCAACCGTTCGGTTCACTAAAATCCCGGTGGTCGCGACGACACACCGCAAATATTGATCCGAATCGATGACAAAGCAGAATCATGTCCTAGTATTGAGGGCGTCAAAATGGACCGCCGCATGCTGTTTCCGTGAAAGGGAATAACGATGATTGAAAATGGCTTTCAGATTCTGATACTGGCGTGTTGCTTTACCGTGGGCGTCGTGATCTGCACGCTGGTTTCCTGATGGAGCTTCCGACTCGGATTACCATTTGGCCAATGTTCCAAATGGCCATCTCATGAAGTCTGGCGACTTCAGCTGATGGTCAAGTCAGTGTTGAAAAAACGCCAGGCTTTGAACCTGGAAGACCGGCGGACGCCGTTCGCCGCAACAACGTGAAAACGGTTCGTTGTTGCGACCCTGGAGGAAGACGTCGACGGTTCATTCGTTCGTTCAGGCGGCGATTTCCTGTCGCTCTTGCGGCGCGAGCGCGACGATCCGAATGTTGGACTTGTCCGCCAGTCGAATGACCTCCGGCTGATCCAACATGATCGTTTTCCCGGCTTCAATCGCCAGAACGGTGGCTCCCGATTTCCGCATCGTTTCGATCGTCGAAACGCCGACGGTGGGCACATCAAAACGCATGTCCTGTTGGGGCTTGGCGACTTTCACCACGACAAATCCGCCGGTGGGACAGAGGCCACCCGCGCCGAATGCATTCGTCTGTCCCCTCAATGGCCTCCACCGCCAATACCGCCTGGTTCTTGACCGCCACGCTTTGGCCGATGTCCAGTCGACCCATTTCCTTGGCCAGTTGCCAGGCGAACTTTACGTCCAGCATCTGGCTGCGATTAACTTGTCGTTGGGTAAGTGTGCCTTTTTTCACGAGTAGCTCCGGTGCAAAATCAGTGGCCGGCGAAAATTGAATCCCGTTGGCGGCATACAATTCGGTGACCGAGGTCAACAGGGTGTCGTCTTTTCGATCCCTGGTCCTGGAAATCATGACCGGATAGAAGTGCCGGGCGGTGGTCCAATCGGGAAAGTGATGGACGAACTGAAATTTCTGGAACAGCAGTGTCTTGAATATCTTGCCGGCCATCGTCGCTCGTGTTACCGAGTGACGTTGCAGGTAACGTATCTGTGCCCCCATCCGGGCCATGCCGAACAGGCGGAAGTCTGTGCAAATGTTGGCCAGGATTGGATCGGCATGTCCCCGGATGCCACAACAAATGACCTCGCGACCGGATGCCGCCAGCGCTTTGGCAATGACGATGGGGTACCGTCCCCATCCGGCCACCAATCCAACTCGCTGGAAATGAATCTGTTCGGCCACGGCGTCTTCGCGATCGGACCGTGGCAGATGGTCAGGCCGCTTCATGGTCGACGGAGGTTCGCAAAGTTTGGTTTTCCAGTTCGCGTTGAATGCGTCGTAGTTGTTTTCGCATTTCCGGTAACTTGGCGACCACGGCGTGGATTTGCATTTGCTCTCGCACGGGGACGGCCGGTGCTCCCAGGTACGTCTGTCCCCCTTTCAAGTCGTGCATTACGCCCGATTGAGCGGCTAGCGTGACCCGGTCGCCGATGACCAGATGATCTCCCACGCCAACCTGACCTGCCATGACGACGTAATCGCCCGTGGTGCAGCTGCCGGCAATGCCGACCTGAGAGCAGAGAAGATTGTGTCGGCCAATACGACAGTTGTGTCCAATCATCACCTGGTCATCCAGCTTGCTGCCGTCACCGATCGTGGTGGAATCAAAGGTGCCCCGATCAATGGTGGAATTGCTCCCGATTTCAACGTCGTCACCGATCACCACGTTTCCCAGTTGCGGCGACAGTTCATGCGTGCGATCGGAACGGTAACCGAATCCGTAAGCGCCCAACACGACGCCAGCATGGATGACACAGCGGTCGCCGATCACACAGTTTTCATAAACCACCGTGTTGGGGAAGATGACGGTATTGGCTCCGATCGTAACCGATTCCAGAATGGATACATTCGGGTGAATAATCGTTCCACATCCGATCCGCACGCCCTCACCGACGAACGCACCGGGGAAAATGTCGACATCTTCCGCGATTTCGGCCGAATCACTGACGAAAGCTTGGGGACTGATGCCGATCCGCTTTCTGCCCGCTGCAGGCCGAAACAAACGCACAACGGCTGCAAACGACGCTTCGGCGTTATCGACGAGCACGAAGGACTTGGTGGAATCAACGCTTTCGGCCAACTGAGCAAGTTGAACCGGAACGATGCTGGCTTGGCACGGACCTCCCAGAAACAGGCGCAAGTGTTGTTCCGTGACCGCAAAAGTGATGTCCCCAGCCTCGGCCGATTTGGTTGTTCTGGCATCGCAGATCTGCAGATCTGGATTGCCGAGCAGACGGCCACCAGCGATTTCAGCGAGATCGCCCAGTTTCTTCATCGACAGGTATCCTTTCCCGGCAGATCAGACCAGCGATGCAATCTAATTGAAACAGAAAAATCCTTTTCGTCGGAAGCGGCCGCAGGGGCCGGCTGCCCGACTGACCATGATGATAAGTCTTCGCCGGGACCAGCCCAATAGCATTCATGCCAGCATCGACGGCAGCGGACAATTCGCTTTAACAGGGACTTCTTTATCGCCGGATTCGCGAGACGCTGGACTCGCTCAGGACACCAGGTCCTGAATCAAGCGGCCGCTGTTGGCGATTTTCATCGGACGGCCACTGCGACTGGTAAAGGTTGTTTCCAGAGAAATACCTAATGCATGGCAGATCGTCGCCATCAGGTCTTCCGAAGAATAGGTCTCGCTTTCCACGCGGGTGCCATCCTCGTTGGTTTTCCCGATGGCAATACCGGGCTTCAAACCGCCGCCACCAACCACCACACTCCAGCTGCGGGCCCAATGGTCACGGCCATTATTGCCGTTGATCCGGGGCGTTCGTCCAAATTCGCCCATCCACAGGACCACGGTGTCCTGCAGCATCCCGCGTTGGTCAAGGTCCTCGATCAGTGCGCTCATGGCACGGTCAAGGGTCGGTAGCCGTTGATTCTGCAACGTGTCAAAGATGTTCTGGTGGTTATCCCAGCCACCCAGGCTGACTTCCACAAAGGGGACTCCCACATCGATCAATCGACGGGCCATCAAACAACCACGACCAAAATTATTACGCCCATATCGTTCCTGGATTTCTTCCGGTTCCTGATCGACCTTGAAGGCGGCCATCTGTCGACTGGTCATCAAGCTGAGGGTCTTGTCCAGAACCTTGGCGTGTTCGGACGCGGCCAGTCCTCGATTCTCCTTGATAAATCCCGTTTCCAGCAGACGCAAGGCCTGCATTCGCCTTGTCAGTCGTCCGGGATCCATGCCCATGTTCAAGATTGCGGACGTTGCCGTTGGCATTAACCGCGAAGGGAGCCCAGGCCATTCCCAGAAAACCGGGACCTTCGCTGCCGCCACCGACGGAAATGAAGGGGGGGATCTGCAATTCCGTCCGCGAATCCGCCAATTCGTGGGCAATGACCGAACCGTAACTGGGATGTGTGATTGCCGGGTTGGGTACATAGCCGGTATGCATGTAATAGCGACCACGTTGATGATCCGCTTCGCGCGTGCTCATCGATCGAATGATCGATAGCTTGTCCATCTGGTTGGCGATCATCGGCAAATGTTCGGAGATCTGGACATCGCCTGCGGACGCGATCGGCTTGAAGGGACCTCCGGTCGGACTGCCGGGCTTCAAATCGAACATGTCGATCGTGCTGGGACCACCACCCATCCACAGCAAGATGGCTGCTTTGCGATTTCGATTCAGTTCCGTCGCGTGTGTGGACAAGGTGTGCCCCATCGCCAGCGCGCTGCCTGTCAATGCGGAAGCGCCCGCCAGATGACTGAGGAAATGACGGCGACTCATGCCAGAGGGTGTCAGGAAGTTCATGCGATGCCCTTTCGATTTAGCGTTGCGACGCCTTGTCCGACGCGAGTATTTTATCCCGTTTGGTAAGTCGGCTGGGCGGCATCGGCCGAATACGCGGTCCCTGAATTGCAGAACCCGGTCTCGCCCGCTTCGCCTGACATGTGGAATAGCAAGACTGAATGGAAGCCCAGCCAATAACGCCAATTATCCGCAGGTTCGAATTCCCCCTAAAACACAGTCCAGTCATTTCCAAGGTGAACGACCACTAGTGATTCAAAATAAACTCGTTGCAATTCAGGATCACCCACCAGATGTCACGTAGGGCTTCCTGGCGGTTGCCGCGGTAAATGGAGAGAAACTGCCGAGCCATGTTCAACTCGGTTTTCCTGGGTTTGCGTCCCAGTCCCGCCCGGAACAGATAGCTGACCTGGTCGGGAAAATCCAGCGAAGCATCTTCGATCAATTGATCAATCATGTTCCCGTCTGAACCGGTTGCGTCGCGAATCAATTCCCCGTTAAACATCATTAACACTTGGGGGATCGTGCCATCAAATGTAGTCCTTTCATCCCCTTCGTCGGTGCCAAAAGCCTGGCTGAATTGCTGCAGCCAGCGATTCTTCAATCGCTCTTGTTGTTCGAAATCTCCTCGCGCCTCGCCGGCCCGCGTCGCGACCAGCAGCGATTCGTAGAGTTCTTCTGCCCGCATCTGCCGCAAATAGAACCTGGAAAATTTGGGGGTCTCACCTGACTGCGGATCGTCCGACGTATTGTAACGGCCGAACTGGCTGGACAGCGAATAGGGCCGGCTGAGTACGATCCAGGCCATCAATCGACGCAGATCGAATTCGGCATTCCGGAATTCGTCCGCCAGGAATCCCAGTAACTCCGGGTGGGAGGGAGGATTGTGAGGCCCCAGGTCGTCAACGGGGGTCGTGAATCCATAACCCAGGAAATGAGCCCACAGACGATTGGCAATGGCTTTGCCGAACCAGGGGGAATTCACGACCAGGTCGGCCAATTCCTGACGACGGTTGACGACCTTGACGTACCCGCTGCGATCGATCGCCGTGCCATCCACAAAAACGGGGTAGGCCACTCGCATTTCCCCGTTCCGCAATTCGTAAAACACCGGCGGCTGTTCCAGATTGCGGGGACGACCCTCGCCCGGGAAATCCTGGTCGACCAGGGACGCCGGGGCTTCGTCGGAACGCATCATCCCGCCACGAAAGGCTCGTACCTGGCGGAAAAACGCGTTGAACTCCCAGTACTTCTGCTGCTTCCAGTCGTTGAACGGGTGGTTGTGGCATTGGGTACACTGGACCTGAAGACCAAGAAACAACCGGGACGTGGCGGCTGTTGCCTGCGACGCGTTGTCCTGGTTCACTTTGTCAATCAGGAAGTTGGTTGCACCATTGAATTGGTCGTCCCCCGGTGTGGTCGTGCCGACAGCCGAGATCAACTCGTGAACCATTTGATCATACGCCTTGTTCCGGGCAAAAGAATCACGCAAGAACTTCTGCATCCCCGCCCGGTCAATCAGAGAGTTGTTTTCATTGCCTCCCGTCCGGCCGATTAGCAAATTCGACCAGATGGTGGTCCAGTTGCGGGCAAATTCCTCGGTGTAACGATCGTCGTGAAGTAACGTCTGAACCAGTTCGATACGCTTGGTCGCTTTGCGATTGGAAACAAAATCGTCCAGCTCCTGCACGGTTGGGATTCGACCGATCAGATCCAGATGAACACGACGACACCATTCCGCATCCGTCGCCACCGGCGATGGCTTGATGTCAAAATCCTGCCAGACAGATTCGACCAGCTGATCGATCCGGTCAACTTGCCACCATGCCGATTGCTCCTGTTGGGCATCCAGCCGGGCGACTACAAGGATCGTCGTCCAAATCGCCAGCGGAACAAGCCACAGACTGCATTGCCCTTTCGCTGCCGCCGTTCTCATGATTGATTCTCCAGCCGCGCATCCCCTCTACATCCTGACCGGCTGATTGGCCACTGCCAGTTCCAACAAGCGAATATTATCGGCTGAGCCGAAATAAGGCAAAATCGACTCCCGTTCGCTCAGATCGAGGTGTTGCAAAATGATACACGTGTAGCATTTTGGTGCAGCAAAACAGAACAGGCCGCTGAGATGACTTCTGCCAAACACCTCAGCGGCCATGATCTTGATTCAATCGAATCCAATAATTGCGGCCAGGGTTACCCACCGAAGCAAGTAACCCGGGCACTGCCTCGTCTCTGTTCCGCCCTCATCTTGCCGTCGCAATTTGTGGGCGAACCACTTCCAATCGCTCAATAAGCAAAACCTGTGCCATCTAAATTTTTCGGACCAATCGCATTAACCAGTAAACGGCAACGGTTACACCGAGTGGAGCCATGGAGGTGATGATCACGAAGGGGCCAACATCCTCGATTTTGCCGTTGACGGCCCGCCACAGCTGGCCGGCACCAGCCGAGCCGACGGCCATGATGATCGTAATCACAAAAATGGAACGGATCGTAAACTGATTGGCGATCGGTTTGCGTTTTTCGTCGATCAAGGTGTCGAACCTCGCTGATGACTACTGGTTGCGGGTCGTCGAGCGTTAGCGTCGCTTCGCCTGGTAAACTGCCGAACTTACTATGTTTACCGAATTATTCAATTTTTCGCATTGTATAGTCGATGAACCCTCTGGCGGACAAATTCCCGTTTCCGTTCGTCGCGTGCAATATGGCAGTCGATCCAGTAAAGCGGAAGGACTGCGTCTCCAGACTTTCAACGACGATTCCCGTTCCATTTCAAGGGTTGTCGCCGGAGAGTCTGCGCCAATGACCCAAATTCGAAGGAAATTGACAATGCGGACGAGTGATGTCTATCCCCTGCTATTGATGGCCAGCGTGCTGGTCTTTTCCGGCTGTGCCTCGGACGGTCCATCGGCTGGCTATCGCAACGGTAGCCGTCTGACGTACGGACAGGAAACCGCGGAACGCTTAGGTGGAGATTATAATCGTGGCCGGCGGTTTGGATTGTTTGGTTTTAACCGTGGGCAAGGCGAACAGGGATATGGTCAGCAGGATTGCGGCGGCGAAGGATGTGGAACCGCTGTCGCCGACGGTCAGAATGGTGTTCCTTCACAATATACCAGCACCGGAAATGGGGCGGGTCAACCGAATTCCTCGGACTACAGTTTCGATTGTGGCCCCATGTGCGGTGCCTACCTGAGTGATGAGCAATGCCAGAACAAAATGGTCAGCGACAACTACAAGCGCGGCAATTCCTATGTGAGAGCCCAACTGAATGGTCTGTTGCCCAACAATGGCGAGGGTCGACCGTTTAATGGCGTTCGACGCGGAAATCGCAACGGCGATGCCGAGGCGGTCGCGATCCGCCGAGGGTTGCCCGTTGGTCGATTTGCAGCCCGAGGGCCGTTGGCCGGTCGACGCATGGTCGATTGCGAAGACTGCGTTTCTGCTGACACCGCCTTGATGGGTGCGCCGCAAGCCGGCATGTCCCAGGTTGGTGCGTCTCCAATCGCCGCCGCCATCCATGGATGGAATGCCGATGGTTGAGTCGCAGATGAGTGCACCGCAGGCGACCTGCAAGGGCCTTGGGGGCTCGGTCGGTTGCACTGGATGCGGTGACTGTGTTGCGAATCCCTACATGGCCGGACAACTCGCGCCCCCGATGGCGGGCCAGTTTAACGACCCTCGTACGAGGGTCGATCGCGGCCAGGTTGAAGCAGAACAGAGTGCCTGGAACAAAGGGATTCTGGCTGGTTTGTTTGCCAAGAAAACAACAAGCGGAAGATCGAAACCAACCGTGTTGGCGATGGCTACACCAATAACGGCCAAACCGTTGATTCTCAGTGGGCGGCGCCTCCAAACGATTCCATGGATCAGGATTCGAGTCAAGATAGCCAGCCCAAGCAGAAGAGTGTCGGTATTTTCTCCGCCTTTTTCACCAAGACGGGCGCTGGTGAGCAATCCTACCAGGGTGATTCCGTACCGCCCCAATCGTATGCAATGCCTCCCCAGGGCATGCCCTACCAGGGAATGCGCAGGAATCTCCCCAGGGAATGTCTTACCAGAATTCGATGCAGGGTCCGCCTGATGGTGGTAATGCGACGGGCTTCTGGGGGCAGGGAGTGCCCGCCGGCCAGGGGGCTGCGATGAACGGAGCGACTCCTTATCCGATGGCCAACGATGGATCGGCTGTCACCATGGATTATCAAAATGGCGCTTCGGACGCTGCCATGTGCAGCGACGGCAGTTGCGGCGATCCACGCATGGTGGCTTGCCGGTGCGGCGCACGCGGTGGAATGGGTTGTCGCTGTGGCAAGGGTGCTTGCGGTTGTGGTCTGCTCGGTTGCCAAGGTGGTTGCCGAGCACGTCATCCGTATGGCGGCGAGATTCCGCATACGGCCTCGGATGCCATGACCGGTACGCCCAATTCGGCGCCAACCTACGCCTATCCCTATTACACAACCCGTGGACCGCGAGATTTTCTGGCCGATGGTTGTGCACCGCCACAGGTTTATCCCTACAACCCGCGTCCCATCTGTTTGCCGACGATTGGTCGCTAATTTCAGCCAGCCAGGATCACCGGTTGCCGGTATGAGCAAGGCAATCCGAAGAAATGGTGGTTTGGCTCTGGCAATCGCATGAGACACTTGAGCTGGCGATCATCGCGGGCTCGAATCGGCATGGATGAGACAGGCGGGATTGTTTTTCCGCGGAGTTCAATGCCAAGTCGGGTCGTCCGTGGGGACGACCCCCTTGTACAGATCAGCGGATCTCGGCGGGTCAATGGTTGGTTTCGAGCGTCCGCCGTTTGCGACGGTAGTATTTCAGTCCAGGGAAAAAGAAACAGGCGGCGGAGGTCACGCCAAACACGATCATCGAACAGTCGCCCTCCGGTAAGACCGCTTTCTGGATAGCCATCACGAACCCGCAGATAAACAATGCGATGGCATACAGATAGAAGCTTCCGGACAGTATGCCGGCTTTGATTACAAACGCCATGCCGCAGGTGACCGCCAGCAAGGGAGCCAGATCGAGTGGTTCGAGCCCCAGAAACAGCTCCAGCGGATAGAGAAAAGCAACCATGCACATGGTCGCCGCCCAGACGTGCGCGATCTGACGCTCTACGAACATGACAGGCCCCATCCGCCGCCGCAAGCACCAGAATACGGCGGCCCAGATAGCGAACATGCCGGTCCAGATAACAACGAAAAAGGTGCCATCCGCCGTTTGCGACTTGGCGACCCAATGCGTTATCAACGACGCAATCAACAACACCAGGCTGTGCCACATCCACAACACGCCCCAGTTTTCCAGCACTCCCGCATGATGCGTTTCACGCAGCAGGTTTCCGATGACCTGACCAAATCGACCTTCACGGGCGGAAACAGGCTGTTCGTTGATGAACGCACTCAAATCCTCGCTCAGCTTTCTGGCCGACGCATACCGCAGATCCTTGGGCTTCTGCAGGCAACGCTGAACAATCACTTCCAGATCGCGGTGAATACGGGGGTTCAAGGCCCGGGGGTTGATCGGATCCTGTTCAATCACCATCAACACGGTATCGACCGGTGTTTCACCCAGAAAGGGTGGCCGGCCGGTAATCATGTGGTACAGGACCGCGCCCAGACTGTAGATGTCCGACTGGAAATCGACCTGGTTTCTCGCTCCGGCTGCCTGTTCCGGTGACATGTATGATGGCGTACCAATGACGGCGCCGCTGCGGGTGATGCTGCTGGAGCTGGATTTCTGTTTGGCCAGTCCGAAATCGACGACAAAAGGTTCTCCATCTTCGTCGATCAGGATATTGGACGGCTTGATATCGCGGTGCAATACGCCGTGGTCGTGAGCGAACTGGATCGCGTCACAGACTTTCCGCATCATCGCCGCCGCACGTCGGGTAGGTAATGGACCCGCCGCTAATCGTTGGCTGAGGGTCTGACCCTCGATCAACCTCATGCAGTAGAACGGCATGCCGTTCTGTTCGCCAATTTCAAAGATCGGTGCGATGTTGGGATGATCCAGCCGAGCTGCTGCTTCCGCTTCCGCGCGAAAACGCTGTCTCTCCACCGACGATGCGAAATCTCCCGCCAGGATCATCTTGACCGCCACGGGCTCGCGATCGTCCTTGCGGATGGCCCGATAGACGATACCCATCCCGCCCCGTCCCAATTCTTCCTCCAGCAGGTAACTGCCAAGGTCGTAGGGTAAATCGAGACCGGGCGCCGACTCCGGTTCGGGATGAGGCTCCTGCCGCAATTGAGAGGATGGTTCCGATCCAGCGGCCCGCGTGACCGCCAATGTGCCCCATAATTCCCGTAAGTCCGATTCGAACTCAGGGTGTATCCGGCAGTTTTCTTCGAGGTCAAGTTCTTCCCCGGCGGCGGTCCGATCCATCAGCCGGGCCAGCAGATCAGCGAATTGCTGTTCCCTCGCATCGTCGATCGTGTTGTCTTGTTTCTGCATGGGGGCCGATCGTCAAAACGACGACTGAGACTCATCTGGGGATTCATTCTGCAGAATGCTCTTCAGACGTCGGACAGCACGCAGGTATCGCATGCTGGCCGCCGGTTCCGAAAGATTCAAGGCAGTGGCGATTTCCTGATTGGACAACATTTCGTAGTGTCGCATGATGATGATTTCGCTGTTTTTCTCGTCCAGCTTGGTGATCGCCATCTCCACTCGGCCGGCGATCTCCTTCTGCAGGGCCGCCGCCGCGGGCGTTAAACGATTGTCGCCCAGGATGGATGCCAGTTGAAAGGAAGACTCATCGTAGCCCCGCGGGGCAGCCATCGGCTGTTCCCGGTCCACACTGCGCCGCGAGGAAACCCGGTGCCGGCGGTGGGCGTCGATGATCCGATCCCGTGCGATCTGACGTAACCACAGATGGAACGGCATGATCGGATTCTCCAGATATTTCTGAAGTCGGCGGTTCGCCTCCACCAGGATGTCCTGAACAACGTCACTGACATCAATCCGGCGCTGGATTTTCTGGTCCAACCGCATCCGCACAAGCTGGCGCAACGAATTTCGATGCCGATCCATCAGCTGATTTACAGCCGAACCATCGCCACCGTGGGCTTGATCCAACAGTTCTTGCGTTTGTTCACTTCCTGGCCACATGATTTCATTATCACCCAACCAACGGCAATTGACTACTTGAAGGCGGTGCCCTTTTTCTATCGGAGCGTCAAAGAACCGGAACATCCCCCTTTTCGGCCGCGAATGCCCTGTATCGCGGGTCAAAGCAGAAGCTTGCGTAACGCCAATGTCAGCGTCTCGAGTTGTTTTGTCGAGGTATATAGATGACAGGACACTCGAATGTACCAGCCATTATCGAAATGAATGATGGGCACTTCGATCCGATATTCGTCCCACAAAGCCTGTTGCAAGTGGCTGAAATCCCCTGCCGGTAGTGGCACATGGGCCATCGAAGCGTACCATCCGTCGGAGCGGCTTCCCATCGGTGTCGTCCCGAATTCCTCGCAGAGCAGACGCTCGGCCTGAGCCGCCAGGTAGCCGGTTCTGGCACGAAAATTATCCAATCCAACCTGATCGCTCAGAAAATCGATGGCCGTGGGTATGGTCAGCCAGTTGCTGGGATCCCGCGTACCACTCCAGGTGAATTCCTCATCCCAGCTGATCGGTGTCGCCGGCAGCAACCGTCCCCAGCTCTTGACCACCGGTTCGACGTATTCCTGCCAGCGGGGATGGACAAACAGGAAGCCGCTGCCCAACGCGGCAGAGAGCCATTTATGGCAACTGGCCGTGTAAAAATCACATTCGATTTCCGAAAGATTCAAATCGACTTGAGCGGGCGCGTGCGGGCCATCAATACAAACGCTGATTCCCCGGGCCTGGAAAGCGGACGCCAATTCGGCAACCGGTAAGATCAGAGCGGTCGGCGATGTGATATGACTGAACACGACCAGCCTGGTCCTGTCATCACAGGCGCTCAACAGGCAATCGACGATCTGTTCGCGACATTCGAATTGGCTGGGTAACTGGGCCACCTTTACCTCAGCCGAAACTCGCTGGCATGCGCGTTGCCAGATGCGATGAACCGCGCCGTACTCGTGGTTGTTCAGCAGCACATTGTCGCCGCTGGATAGTGGGAAACTGTTGGCAACTACATTCATGCCGAACGTGGCATGATCCACCAGAACGAGATTGGATTTTGACGTGGAGAGAAACGCCGCGAGTCGATCCCGAACACCGTCCAGCTCCTGTTCGTACTCCCGCAAAAAGAAGTGCATCGGTTGACAGTCCATCCGATCGATCCACTTCCTGCGCTGTAAGCGAACCACTTCGGGAGGCGGGCCCCAGGAGCCATGATTCAGATAGGTCGTGTCCGGTCGAATCAACCACTGATGAGAAAAATCCCGCCAATGATCATCCTTGGCGATTTCCCGCAGGCCGTCGTTGGATGTCAGATGCTGTCTCTGCACGGGCTCAATCGGTTTCGGATTGCTGAAAAAAAAAGTCAGGGCTGCGTGTTCCAGCAGCAGGCACTCGTTCCATTTGCCGTCTGGAACTGGATGACGGGTTCGTTTTGCGGCGGATTGGCGTTGCTTCAGCGGAATTACCGTTCGGCGCAGTTGCGGCACACAGTTTGCATCCCGAAGCGGACTTTCATTTTTTTTGCCGGCTCGAGCTTGTCGGGCAACCTCAGAAAGGACGACACATTGAATCCCAAGGAAATACTCGCATTCTGTCGTGAAAAGGAAGTCAAGGCAGTGGATCTTCGTTTTATGGACTTCCCCGGGCTATGGCAACATACCACGGTGCCGGTGGACATGTTGAAAGAAGATTCGTTTGAAGACGGGTTTGGGTTTGACGGCTCGAGCATCCGCGGTTGGCAGTCGATCAATGAAAGCGACATGCTGTTGATGCCGCAGCCCGAAACCGCGTTTATCGATCCGTTCACGAAATTGCCGACGCTGAATATCATTTGCAACATTGTCGATCCAATCACCCACGAGGACTACAGCCGGGATCCACGCAATGTCGCCCGCAAGGCGGTGGCGTATCTGCAGAGTACGGGAATCGCCGATACGGCGTACTTTGGTCCGGAAGCAGAATTTTTCATCTTTGATGATATCCGCTACGACCAACGCCCCGATGCGGGCTTTTTCTACATCGACAGTGTGGAGGCCGAATGGAATCGCGGTCGTGACGAAGGTCCCAATCTGGGACACAAGATTCGACATAAGGAAGGCTATTTTCCTTGCCCGCCCATCGATCAGATGATGGATATCCGCAATGAAATGATGCAGACGCTGATTGACTGTGGATTAAAAGTTGAATGCCAGCATCATGAAGTCGGTACGGCCGGTCAATCGGAAATCGACCTGCGGTTCGATGAGATGGTCACGATGGCGGATAGCCTGATGATGTACAAATACATCATCAAGAATGTCGCTTACCGAAACCAGAAAACGGTGACCTTCATGCCCAAGCCCGTATTTACTGATAACGGATCCGGGATGCATGTCCATTTCTCGCTGTGGAAAGAAGATCAGCCTCTATTTGCTGGAGATGGATATGCCGGTTTGAGTGACATGGCGTTGTACGCGATCGGTGGCATACTGAAACATGCCCCGGCGCTGTTGGCGTTTACCAATCCGACGACCAATAGTTACAAGCGACTGGTGCCTGGTTACGAAGCCCCCGTTAATCTGGCCTACTCCCAGAGAAACCGCTCCGCCGCCTGTCGGATCCCGATGTACTCGAATTCGCCGGCATCAAAACGGATTGAATTCCGATGTCCGGATCCCAGTGCCAATCCTTATTTTGCCTTTTCCGCATTGATGATGGCCGCCTTGGATGGTATCGAAAACAAGGTCCATCCGGGCGAACCGCTGGACAAGGATATCTACGATCTTCCGCCGGAAGAAGCCAAATTGGTGGCCAAGACCCCGGGCAGCCTGAACGAAGCGTTGCAGGCGCTGGAGGCGGATCACGAATTCCTGCTTCGCGGTGATGTGTTTACTCGCGACGTTATTGAGACGTGGGTCGATTACAAGCGGACGAACGAAGTCTTCGCCATGCGATTGCGACCACATCCCTATGAATTCTGTCTCTATTTCGACATGTAAAACTGCCAACGCGTTGATCGGTCGTTCGTCGCGACGTTTGCCCGTCTTGACCGTGACTGCGGATGTTCTGATGCGTTTGAGAATATCAGGTCCGGTTTGACAGGGGTTGTCCAAGCTCGCTTCAGTTTTCTTGGCAGAAATGGAGGCCGATCAATGCAGCTCGGCATGATTGTCGTAGAGTTCTCTCAGGACGTTGCGAATATTGCCGCCGTTTTCCGCGAGTCGACGACGAGCATACGTCTCGATGTTTGGTTGTGCCATCTCCAATTGCCTCAGCACATAACATAAAGCGTTATCGGACGATTGCGTGTAAATCCAGGTCGGCAGTCGAATCGGGGGACACCACAATGGGCGATGAGCCGTGACGACCAGCCGGGCATCGGCCCCGGCAGAACAAAACAGCAATATCCGCCAGGCCAGTGGCAGACGTTCCATGCCGTCGATCAGCACAACGCGACCCTGGCGGAGCGATTCCTGCACGGTCGTCACCATCTGACGTTGTTCAATCTGCTTGCGAGGAAGAAAAAAATGGTCCGCCCGCGGTCGGTTTTCGGAACGGAGGCGAACGAAAAGTTCCCGCAGCAACGTGGTTTTGCCGGTGCCCTGCGGACCCACGATGGCCGCCCGAAAATGCAATCGCTCCAGCGCCGCCAGCTGGGATCCCCAGTCGCCAGTTTCAAACCGATAGGCAATGCGTTGGATGCGCTGCATGGCAAACGGATTGTCCCGTGCCGCGACGAATGCTGATCGGGATTTCCACTGAGTCTTCGATTCAATATTCATGTTGCAACAGGATTTCATCGGCGTTGGCCGAAATGACCAGGTCCTGCCGTTTGGTTTCCATGTCGGGAAAAGCGATCACTTCAATCGCCCAGGATAACGAAATCAGTTTGCCCGAAAATGAATAGGGTCGTGCCGGGGCACGGAAATCAAATTCTGCTGATTCGCTGGCTGGAGGCGAGACCATGATCTGGTCGGCAGCGATCGCGAAGTCCCGATCCCCCTTGCCCGTGGTATACCAGATCAAACGGATCACCAGTTTGTCGACAGGCTCAACCAGTTTGTTCCAAATGACCTGGCCACGGATCGCTTGTCCTGGAGTAAACGCGGGAGGTTGCTGTGCGAGTTCGATTTGGATCATGGCAACTGACTCTCACTGAAAAACGGTCGCACGCGAAAGATCAGCGATTCATTGATATCCGGCCACCAGGGAATATCTCCTTTGACCCTGATAGTCCATTGGATCTGGTTGTTACCCGCATCCAGAGAATGCATGCTGTCTGCCGGGATACGGACCTTGTTGGTTCCAAATGGAATTTCATCCGGTTGGTCGGTGTCGACGATCGGGACCTTCAGGAAGGTGTGTCTATCGGTATGCGTGCTCGGATCCCCGTTGATAGGTAGCACTTTCTTCGCCCTCGATAAGGATTTCAAGTTTTCGAATCCTGCCTGACTTGCCAATCACTTCCCAGGCCACATCCACTTCATCACCCAGTGGAACCGCTCCGTTGCTAAGCGCCACCTCGATTCTCGGGTTGAACAGACTCAGGAAGACATAAATGCAGGAAAACGTGATTGCCAGTCCCACCAGCACGAAGGGAATCATGAACAGTGTCAGAAAGATGGGAAATCCTTCGTCGATGACATGCAACACGAAGAAGCTGACAATTCCATTCCAGAATATCCCGAACAACAGCCCCATGCTCAGTACGGCCCATTTCGACATGGCCGGTTTCAGTTTCAAGGGCCCGTCAAACTGTTGATCCAGCAGATCGTCCGGAAGTTGGTCAGAGTTTCCAGCTTCGGATTTCAAGGCGGAACGGGACGTGGTGCCGACGGGCAAATGCCCGACAGATCCGGACTTTCCCGTATCGCTGCCCCATTGCCTGAACAGGACACCATACAAGACGATTCCTCCGACCAAAGAGAATGCCAGGGGGATCAGGCCGAGCAGGACGCTCGAATTCAATGACCGATTCAACACCGAATGAGAAGGTGCCGAAGGGTTGTAGAAGCATGGTGTCCGAGAACCGACCGGGTGCTTTCTTTGCAGTTTTTTCGCCGCACGTCGACTGCCGGACAACTTCAAAAAGCTGTAACGGTCGTTTTGATATTCTTTGCCGTTGACCGTGTAAGTGTAGGAGAACTTTGCCGACCAGCTGCTGCTTTCGTCGCCCACGTGCTCGACGATTTCACTGTCGACGATCAGGGCCTCGGTTTGGGGCCACGACGCAGCGTCCCGCGTTTTGATTAGTGGCTGCAGGAAGAACAGCCAGCAGAACACGGTCCCGAAGATCAGGAATACCAGGCCGAATACGGTCAGGATCAGTTTCCCGCACCCGCCGGCCCTGCTCTCCGAGATCGGCTGAATGGAATTGATGATTCCCCTCCGTTACCGTGTACCACACAGGTCCCGAGGCGGGACTCGCCGCTTTGGCTGTTCAGGATACCAGCCGCATCTCCATTCTCTGGGTGCTCATGGCTTGCGACAAGGCCGACACGGTACAGGCAATTTCTGCCTCGGTCAGCTCCGGAAAAATTGGCAGGCTCAAGACTTCCGACGAAGCTCGTTCGGTTTCTGACAAACTGCCAAATTCGCAACAGAGATGTTCGAAACATTTCTGTTGATGGAGCGGAATTGGATAATAGATTTCGGTACCGATATTGGCATCACTTAACTGCTGGCGAACATGGTCGCGCCAGCCGTTGGGGATTCGAATCGTGTACTGGTTCCAGACGTGAGTCGAGTTGTCATGGACACTTTCTGGCAAAATGATTTCGTTCGCCAGCGAGTTGTCGGTCAGCAATCGGCTATAGAGCCGGGCGTTTTCTGCGCGTTGCGCGGTCCACTCAGCCAGGTGCCGGATCTTGATGCCCAGCACGGCTGCCTGGATCGAATCCAACCGGCTATTGATTCCGATTTCCAAATGGTAGTAGCGAGGCCGCATGCCGTGATTGGCCAACAACCTCAGGCGATCGGCCAGCTCCGCATTATTGGTCGTCAGTATGCCGCCGTCCCCGAAACCACCCAGGTTCTTAGTGGGGTAGAAGCTGAAGCAACCGACGTCTCCCAAACTGCCGGCCGGTTGGCCGAGATAATCTGCGCCGATGGCTTGGGCGGCGTCCTCCACGACGTACAAGTTGCGATCACGTGCGATTTCCAGAATCGGATCCATGTCACAACACTGGCCGAAAAGATGAACTGGAATAATGGCTTTGGTTCTTTCCGTGATCAACGATTCCAGTAGGGCTGGATCCAGATTGAATGAAACCGGATCAATGTCGATAAATACCGGTGTCGCTCCCAGACGCTCAATGGCACTCGCTGTGGCAAAGAAGGTAAAACTGGGGCAAATGACTTCGTCACCCGGACCGATATCTCGAGCCATCAAGGCCAGCAGCAAGGCGTCGCTTCCCGAGGCACAGCCGACGGCAAATTCAACTTGACAGATTTCCGCAACGATTCGTTCCAACGACTGGCAGTGAGGTCCACCGACGAAACGGCCGGAGTCGATGATTTCGCCGATTGTCTCCAGGAGTTCCTGTTTCAAGGGCTGGTTGCTTCGGCAGACATCCAGTAGCGGGACGGAATTGAGTTCCAGGTCTTGAAAGTGCTTCGTCACTGGCTGCCTCCTTGCAGCTGAAATTTAGATGTTTGCGGAAAAGTAGTGATGAGGTTTGCTGGCGTCAATACCACGCCGTGCGGCAGTTTGGCCGCTAGCGGCGGTTGGTGATCGTGGGGCTCCGAAGTGACGTCGGACCCAGTCGGAATATCGCCAACGTAAGCCTGTGTCCAGCGGCTTCACCGTGGCGATCCGTTTTCAGCCAATCGCCTTCCCCGCACAGATTATCCCGGGAATTGGTGAAAGGTGTCACGCCGAGCGGGGGCGATCGGGAGCGGCGATTACCTCCAATTCCCGAAGCACAGGACGGTGTGGCTGGCAACGCTCCGTCGCTGGGCGATGCACCGGTCATACAGGTTTTGATCCTGGGACTTCTTGTTAAAATACGAGCATCGCAGAGCCGCATTGACCGATGCGGTGCCTTTGCGCCGTAGCGTTTATTGGCTTGCCAGCTTTGCTTTCTGTTCACTGTTGCATTACCAACGTTAGCCAGCAGATGCCCTTTGAATCCTCTTTCGACATCCGGACTTTTCATACGGATGGCTTTGGCCACGTCAACAACGCCCGCTATTTGGAGTTGTTGGAAGAAGCTCGTTGGCAATTTGCCGAAAATCATGGTCTGGTGGAATTGTTGCGAGCGGAAAATCTGGGCTTCATTATTATGGACCTGAAGATCCGCTTTCGTGCCCCCGTGGTCGAAGGTGATCGCATTACGGTGAAAACCAGTCTGATTTCGCTGGGGAGTGCCAGTGGCGAGGTCAAGCAGGTGGTGCAAAAAAACGACAGTCCAGGTGTGGCGACTCGGTGCCTTTCGCACTTTATTCTGATCGATCGAAACGATGGAAGTTCCGTGCCGATTGAAGGTAAGATCCAGAAGCTGTTGGCAGGAATTATCGAACCGGAAAGGAATTCTCCGCATTCGCGATCCTTGCGTTCCGGGTTAAGCACTGGACGCTGACCATGCCTGCGGAGGCGGACCGGATCGAGGCGACTGGCGAGCCAGGAGGGGACGGTTTCGGCGGGAGCCTCAAACGCCATGAAAAGCGGCAGTATTTGACCAAACCAATGCGGCGGAACAAAAACCTCTGGAACAGAAACCAATGAATGTGGCGACGGTCACACCGGGTGCCATGGTCTATGCCCGACACGACGGATTGGAATTGAATTTGTACATTCTGCAGGGAAGAGTTCGGCATATTTCCGGAGAAAACTTGGCCAAGGCCATGGACAATGAGTGGTGACTTCATTCAGATCGAACGGGCTGCCGCACGAAGTCGATTACTTGAGCGATCCTGAACCGGTAGTGGCGGTGGTTGCCCGGCCGGATACGGATGAATGGGAGCGGATCATGCCTTATCCAGCGAGGCCCGCGACCGTGACGGAGTCCCGTCGTGAGCAGGGAAATCAACCGTGATCCGCGACGACAGGTCGATCGAATCCAGTTTTACTCAGCTCTGCAGGCTGGCTCGCGAGGAACAGATTCTGCAATCCTCGTTGGCGCTGTTGGAGTGGGATCAGAATACCAAGCTGCCTGAAGCAGGGGTTGCCTATCGGGCCGAACAAATCACTTTTCTGTCAGGCGAGTTGCATCGTCATGCGACGGCGCCGATTCGTGGAGAATTGCTGGATTTGCTGGTGGATTCGGAACTGGCGGCTGATCGACATGGCGACGCGGGTTGTACGATCAGGGAATTAAAGCGTCGATTCGACCGTAAAACGAAATTGCCAAAGAAACTGGTCGAAGCGATCGCCCGCCAGAGCAGTCTCGGCCAGCAAGCCTGGCTGGAAGCTCGCCGCGCCAACGATTTTTCCCGATTCGCTCCGCACCTGGAAGAGATCTTTCAATTAAAACGGGAAGAAGCCGACGCCATCGGTTTTGCCGAACAACTTACGATGCGTGTGGACGACTACGAACCTGGCGCGGTAACTTCCGAGTTGACGAAAGTTCTGTCGAATTTGAAGGATGAACTGGTCCCGTTGATCCAGCATCTTCAGCAAGGACCACGAGAGCCCGAGATTCAGTTTCTCGGGCGTCGGTTTCCCATCGACCAGCAGCGAGCCTTGGTCACCGAGGTGGCATCCCGGATGGGATTCGACTTTCAGCGGGGGCGTCTGGACGAGACGGCGCATCCGTTTTGTACGGAGATCGGACGGGATGACGTTCGCATCACCACACGATACGACGAACGTGGTTTCAGTCCCGCATTCTTTGGAACGCTTCACGAAGCGGGTCGTGGCATTTATGAGCAGGGATTGCGAAGCGAACAACCATGTCGCGCCGTCGCTGATTCGTGTCGAGGCGGACGAAGCGACCTATAATTTGCATATCATCATTCGCTTCGAAATCGAACAGCAGTTGATCAACGGTAGCCTGCGGGTGGCCGATGTACGCGATGCCTGGAATGCAGCGTATCAGGAGTTGTTGGGCGTTCGGCCGGAAACCGATGCGGATGGCGTGTTGCAGGATGTGCATTGGAGTGCGGGGTTGATCGGGTATTTTCCGACCTTTACCCTGGGAAACCTGTACGCCTGCCAGTTTTTCGATGCCGCCCAGAATGAAATCGGCAACCTTGAGCAAATGTTTTCTCAAGGGAAATTCCTGCCTCTCAAGCATTGGCTTAACGAGCGGATCCATCAGTTGGGGAAGAGATACCGGGCGGACGAACTGGGCCAGCTGGTGACCGAAGCCCCCCTCAGTCATTTCTCCCTGATGAACCACCTGAGAAGCAAGCTGGAGCCGATCCACGGCCTGCAGAACACTCCGATTCTCAGGATCGGAGCGGTTTTCCACGCCGTATCGCTCCTATTACCGGCATGCCGGGGCGGTAAAAGATTTCCTGAGCCGGATAAGCGCCTATCTTTACAGCAAAGTTTGCTATAATTGCGTGTCTAATCACGTCTTTTCCGTTGGGTCGCGATGTTGAGTCAGAATCCACGTCATGCCGATTTTGTTCTTGGCTCTTGCCCGAACTGCGACAAGGTAGTGCGGATTCCCGTGACTGCGGTGACATCGCAATCCCGGACGCACGTTCGTTGTCCGATTTGCGATCAGTCCTTCGAGTTGGCCGACGTGCTGGAGGAAATGATTCCGGCGGTGGAGGTTGTGGATCGTGAGGCGAATGCGGCCAAACCGGTTGCCAAACCGATTGCCCAACCGGTTGCCAAGCCGGAACGGATTAACGCCATCAATACTCCGGAACTGTTTCACGTTCCCCGGGACAATTACCAGCCCATCACCGAGAAGAAGAATGGTCGTTTCGTTGTGCCCGAGTTGTTGTCCAAGGGTAACCGCAAGAAGAAAAGGCGGCGGTCACGGCGGCGGTCACGATCGGAATCGAGAGATCCTCGCCTGGCGAAGCTGAAGGAAAACACATCGGCTACCTTTTTGCCGGACGCGCTATCCAAGGCAGCGCGGGCCAGTAGTCTGGGTGTGGAAAAAACGGATGAATCATCCGGAGCTGTTGATTCTGGTAAGAAACGCCGCAGTCGAAAGAAACGACACCGCAAATCCAGCATTGAAAAAATTCCTGCGCCTTCGATTTCGCAAGTCAGGTCGGTCCCCGATTTCGTGGCCTTCCTGAAGGCCTGCCGATCGCTGGCTTTCCACAAGTTGTCTTCGATTCGCGAATCGATCGAAGAACCTTCGTCTCGATCGGAATACGTCATGGTCGGCCTCGGCGTCCTGTTGGCGCTACCGATTTTGCAACTGGTGATGTGGTGGTTCATCGGAATTGATCCCCTGGGATTGGCCCGTCCGACGGGAAGCATGGTTCCATTTGTCGTCCCCAATGAACTGAGATCGCCAGATGCTTCGGACGGTATGGACCTGGATACGTTTGAACCTTCTCGACGGTCGCCGATCAACGACGCTGGAGTCGATCTGCCTTCTGGTCAAACGGGTCGAGATGGTCGGCTGCCGACTCCGAAGCTGGATCCTTCCACCGTTCGGGCCGACGAATTCTAAGCCAGGCTTGAGCCGTTCAGTGAGCGATTAACGCCTGACTGCGACAACGATGGCCAGCCTTCCGGGGCGGCCCAGCATTTCTTTTTCTGTCTGGTGATTTGCCGTTACGCAGAAGGGCTCGTGAACTGGGAAGCAGCGGGAAACTGCGGTATAGTGCCCGGAGGGTGCTGGCATGCATTGGTTCGCGGAATCTGGGAAATCGTCAAGCAATCGCCACGGCGGAGAGCGTTTCCGGCTGTTTGGGCCGGATGAAATGCCGCTCGCCATGCGATTGTCCGCTGTCCAGCAGTACGGCGATCAGTCTCTCTCGTACGCTACCGCGATCCAGACCGGACTCAGACATTTTGGGAACGAAAACGCCTTGATCGCATTTCAGCAGAAATATGGTTACACGTTTGTATTGGGTGATCCCGTCGCCAACCCGAATGACCGCGAGCAAATTATTGACGGTTTTCTTGGGCAGTTCAAGAACGCCGCATTCTGTCAGATTACCCGATCGACCGCCGAACTGCTTCAGAGTCGCCGATTCTGGATCAACCAGTTGGGAATTGACACCCGGATCGATCTGCCAGACTACGATTTTCGTGGCAAACAGAAGGAGCGGTTTCGTTACGCGGTGAATTGGCTGATGAGGCGCGGATATCAAATCAGGGAATTGCCGGATACGGCCGACGTTCGTTCCAAGGTGGATGCGATCGTGCGGGACTGGAGAAAAACCAGAACGGTCAAGAGTTGCGAGACGGCGTTTATCAACCGTCCGCTTGACCATACTCCACAAGTGGATATGCGTCGTTTTTTTCTGTTGGATGCCAGCGGCGATCCGTTGGCGTTTGTCTTTTTCGATCCGCTGTACCGACAGAATCGTATCATAGGCTATGTCACGTCGTTCAAACGTCGACGCCCCGAAGCTCCCTCGATGGCGGAACAGGGCATCTGCAAGGTGGCGATTGACCGGTTTCGCGAGGAGGGCCGGGAATTGCTCAGGCTGGGCCTCTCGCCACTGGCCAAACTCCAGGATGGAGACTTCCGGTACAACTGGATGTTGCGGAAAAGCATGCAATACGGTTTTCAGGCGAGGTGGATAAATCACTACGTCTACAATCTCAAGGGGCATGCCGCTTTCAAAAGTCGTTTTCGCGGCCGGGAGGAGAAAACCTGGTTCGCGTCGCCGACGTTTGCCAACGATCTTCGCCTGTTTGCGTTGTTGCGATTGTGCCGGATACTGTAACCCTTTCAGAATTTAGTCGAACGACGATGCCAAGTTCTTACTCCCAACATCCTCAAGACAAGATCAGAGACTGTTCAGCCAATCGAATCGTGTGGGCAGTGATCTTGTTGGCGATTGTAAGCCGACCTGCCCTTGCCCAGGAAAAAATCCTGCCGTCGCTTGACTTCAAATTGCCTGCCGCCGATGGCCAGTTGGTTCATTTGTCGGCCGAATCGATCGAAACCTGCATGGTCGTTTGTTTTCTGGGTACCGAATGTCCGCTGGTCAAGCTGTATGGCACCCGGCTGTCCGAGATGGCTGATAGATACCAGCAACAGGGCGTGCGCTTCATCGGCGTCAACAGCAATCAGCACGACTCGATGGATGACGTCCGCAAGTTTCAGCAAATCTCGAAAATCCGTTTTCCCCTGGTCAAGGATTACGATAACCGGGTTGCCGATCAATTGGCTGCGAAACGTACGCCGGAGGTCTTCGTGGTTGACCGCCAGTTGCGGATTCGATACCGGGGTCGCATCGATGACCAATACGCCCCCGGGATCTCTCGTTCGCACGTGCAGACGTCATTTCTTCAGGCCGCGCTGGAGGAAGTTCTGTCGGGACAGAGAGTTTCCATTCCCATCACCGACGCGGTGGGATGCTTGATCGGACGCACGAAGAAGCCCTCGGCCACGGCCACCGTGACCTATGCCAATCAGATTTCCAGGCTGTTTCAAAAACACTGTGTCGAGTGCCATCGTGCGGGAGAAATTGGACCGTTCGATCTGCAGCAATACGAAGAAGCCCGGGGCTGGGCCGAAATGATCGTGGAGGTGGTGGAAAATGGCCGGATGCCTCCCTGGCATGCCACGGATGAACACAGCCGGTTCAGGAACGCTCGTTTTCTGACGACAGAGGAAAAGCAGATGTTTCGCGACTGGCTCGAGCAGGGGGCTCCTTTTGGCGATGCGGACCAACTGCCTGCTCCGCGGCAGTTCGTGAATGGATGGCGGTTACCCAGGAAGCCGGATCAGATTGTTGCCATGAATGAGCAGCCGTTTGTGGTTCCCCCGGATGGTACCGTCGAGTACCAGTACTTCGTGGTCGACCCCGGCTTCGACGAGGATAAATGGGTCACGGCAGCGGAGGTTATTCCTGGTAATCGAAGCGTGGTGCATCACAGTATCGTCTTTATTCGTCCCCCGGATAGTCGACGGATGCGTGGCATCGGCTGGTTGACCGCGTTCGTGCCGGGACAGGGAGCCTCCCTGTATCGACCGACGCATGCCAGGCACATTCCGGCTGGATCGAAGCTCGTATTTCAACAGCACTACACGCCCGCAGGAAGCCGTCAGGAAGACGTTACGAAACTGGGCCTGGTGTTTGGTCAGCCAGAGGAGATTACCCATGAAGTTTTCACTCTCGCCGCGCTGGAACAGGAATTCGAAATCCCGGCCAGACAGGATAATGTGCTGGTCTCCGCCACGCTGCCTCGTATACCCCGGCGCGGTGAGCTGATTGGATTCGCTCCGCACATGCATTACCGGGGCAAGTCGTTTCAATTGTTCATTCACACCGATGGTGCGAGGAGGCAATTTGCCGATATCCCCCGTTACGATTTCAATTGGCAGAACTTCTACGAGTTCGAGGAACCGCTTCCGCTGGCGTCGATCGATCGCATCGAAATGGACTTCGGCTTTGACAATTCATCAAGCAATCCTTTCAATCCCGATCCGTTGGAAAATGTGACCTGGGGCGATCAGACGTGGGAAGAAATGGCCGTAGCGTTTTTCGAAGTGGCGGAACCTCGTGATACAGCGAACCAGTCCCCGGCTACGAGGGAAGAAAATCGCGAATGGTCCGATCCAACCGCCGAGGAATTCGTGGATGATTATTTTCGGCGATTCGACGGCAATCGCGATGGCGTGTTGACTCGCGATGAATTGCCGGTAGCCGTAAAGCACTTTCGCTTCCGCCGATTTGATCGCAATGGAGACAACATGATTCAACGCGACGAATTGCGATCTGCGGCGAAAGACCGCGTACGAAAGTCGCCATGAAACGCTTCTCCGTCGTGGCGCGCCCGTCTGCTCCGTCGACCAAATCCTGTTTGTCCGGGTGATACTCCGTGTCGACTATCTTCAATCGCGCCACGTCATGGACAATCGATCGACCGGTGACGGCTGGACTGCTGCTGGCACTGATCACGGCAGTGGCCATTGTCGGATACCGGGCTCCGCGTCTGTTCACCGATGTTTTTGCCGCGGACGCGTTTGATCCCGAGGCCTTTTCGAAGCGTGCCGAGGACGAAAGTGTCGAAGTGCCCAATGTGCAGGCAGTCAGTTTTGCCGATGCGGACGCGGTGATTGTGGCGGAATCCGATTCCTTCTTCACGCCGACTGGCGCGAAAGCCATGCGACACGTGGTCCAGGCTTTGGAAGCGTTGCCGCACGTACAGGATGTGATGTGGCTTGATCGCGCTCCGGTGATCAATATTTTCGGATTGCCGGAACCACTACTGCCCCGGTATTCGTCATCGCCATCGCTGTTTGCGGCCGCGCGGGAAAAGGCTGCCCGGCATCCCTTCGTCAATGGTCAACTGATGTCCGAAGACGGCCGAACGTTGCTGCTGTTCGTCCGGTTTGACTATCTCGGCATTCAGGACGATGACAGCTGTACAACGCTGCTGGACGAAACGGCGACGCGGGCGGCAGCGGATTACGATTCGATCGACATCGATTTCATCGTCACCGGACAGGTCCCGACGGTATTGACGGCTGTCGCCAGCCACGAAAAAAACCAACTCAAGTATCAGCTGATTGCCTACGGCATGATTTTGATGATGAGTGTGATTCTATTTCGAGGCATCACGTCGGTGATTCTGGTTGCCATGGCTCCGGGGGTCGGTGTGTTCTGGACGTTGGGCATCATCCAGCTGTTTGAATTTGGCGACAATCCGTTTATCGACGTGGTCCTGCCGATCCTGATCAGCCTGGTTGGCCTGACCGACGGAGTCCACCTGCTGGTGCAAATACGCCGCAATCGCGACGCCGGGATGTCGCCGGTGGATGCCTCTCGGAACGGGATCCAGCAGGTTGGGCTGGCTTGTGGCTTGACTTCGGTTACCACGGCCATCGGATTCGGATCGCTCTCCCTGGCCCATCATGCCATCGTCCGGGAATTTGGCTGGGCCTGCGTGATCGGCGTGCTGCTGACCTTCGTCGCCGTGGTGATCATCATACCGTTAGCCTGTGCGTCTCCGCTGGGACGTCGGATTCATGAAGGTCAATCGAAGGGACTGGTCGACAAGAATCTGGATCGCATCAGCGGCATTGTTGATTGGGTGTTGAAGTATCCTCGATGGTTCAGTTTGACCGGGATTGCCTTGACGCTGGTGTTGTTCCTGATTTCCCTTTCGCTGCGACCGGATGAGCGACGGGAGAACGCACTGCCGCCCAACAGCGATGCCGCGGTGGCCATTCGCAAGCTGGATCAGGCGATGGGTGGTCTGGAATACAGCCGTGTCGATATCAGCTGGGATGATACCGTGGCGGCGGACGCGAGCGAGGTGCTGGCGGTGATTCGAGAAGTGGATGCCATGCTGGGGCAGGAGGCTCTGATCGGTTATCCCATTTCGATCGGGCACCTGTTGGATGCGCTACCGGGTGATGGCCAGGACATCGATCGAATGTCGATGCTGGAGCTGCTGCCTCCTCCGCTGAAGCGGGCCTTTTACACCCCCGAATATCGAACGGCGACGGTCTCTTTTCGAGTCCAGGATCTGGGTATCGCAGCCTATGGTCCCGTGTTCGAGCGGCTGCAGCAGGAACTGTCCACCATCAAGTCTCGTCATCCCCATTTCGATTTTGAAATGTCCGGCTCGGCGATCTGGCGTTGGGAGAACCTGTATCAGATTGTGATCGATCTGGCCGCCAGTCTGGGTACCGCGACGTTCATTATCTTCATCACCTTGGCATTGGCTTACCGTTCGCTGCGGATTGGACTGATTTCGATCGTTCCCAACCTGTTTCCCCTGGCGGTGGCCGGCAGCTGGCTGGTCATCAGCGGACAGAATCTCGAAATCGTGATGGTGTGTGCCTTTACGGTCTGCCTGGGTATCGCCGTTGACGATACGATTCACTTTCTGACCCGATATCTGGAAGAAAGGAAGACAGCGCCTGACGAATCGACGGCGATACGCAACGCGTTTACCGGCGTCGGCACGGCCCTGATCATGACCACGATCATTCTGGTGGCCGGATTCATGACGGTCGTTTCCAGCGACTCTCGCGATCATCGAATCTTCGCCTCCATGGGTGCCATCACGGTGACCGCGGCCCTGTTCGGCGATTTGATATTCCTGCCCGCCCTGTTGGCCAGGTTCAATAAACCGGCACCAAGGCCTGCGTCCGATTCCACCAGTCCATCGGCGAATTGAGTCGGCGGAGCTTGCCGATGGCGGCGGGGCGGGACCGCCGCCGTCAATACTGGAAATGCCGGATCTGTTCGCCGGCGGAACCGATGGAGGTCATGGCATCAATGCCAATATCCAGGTGGATCTCCGACCAGGTCCGGCTGACCACCTGATCGGATTCTTCGGTCTTGACGCCATCGGGTGTGGTGGGCACGTCACTGACCAGCAACAGAGCGCCGCGGGCAATCTGGTTGTAATGGCCGACGATAAACAGCGTTGCCGTCTCCATATCGATCCCGATACAGGTCATCGCCGCCAGTCGTTCGCGAAATTTTTCGTCGTGTTCCCAAAGTCGGCGATTGGTGGTGTAGATGACTCCCGTGCGATAGTCCAGATTGCGGGCCAGGATTCTGTCGGAAACAAACTTGTGCAGTTTGAATGATGGCAGAGCTGGAACTTCCGGCAACAGGTAGTCGGCGCTGGTCCCTTCGCCCCGGACGGCCGCGATCGGCAGAATGAAGTGTCCGATTTCGGAGGTCTTTTTCAGCCCACCACATTTCCCCAGAAACAACACGCCTTTGGGCATGATGGCCAGCAACAGGTCCATGATGGTGGCGGCATTGGCCGAACCAATCCCGAAGTTGATGATCGTTAATCCGGCGGAATTGGTGGCGGCCTGCATCGGTTTGCCCACCCCATGAATGTCGCAGGCGAACTTGTCGGCAAAACGCATGACGTAGTCGTGGAAATTCGTCAGCAGGACGTAATCGCCAAAGTCATCCAGCTTCATGCCGGTGTAGCGAGGCAGCCAGTTTTTCGCGATTTGCTGTCGATCGAATTCGTCGATCATGATTCGCTACCGCCGTCTGCCGCTTCCTGCAAGATCCGGCTCGCTTCCCTCAGGAATACGAGGCCGCGATCGACGCACGTAGCCGCTTCGTCAACATAGCCGTCGGCGGCGGCTGACCAGGCGCGATTGATGGATCGCTCGGCCGCCGCAAAATCGGTCATCACGTCCGCGTAGGCCGACAATCCCAATCGGGGGACCATCGATTCCCGATCATTCGCGAAGGCGCGAAAGTCTCCCGACAATACACTGTCGATAAACTCGGTGATTTTCGACGGGGCCAGACTGTCGATTTGGGACTGCAGCTTCTCCGAGTCTCGAATCAGATTGGCCAGATATCTCTGCAACATATCCAGATCCGCCGTCGACTGTTCGGTGGATATCACTCGGGACAGGTTCGTTCCCAGGCGAATCATCACGACACCAACCAGACAGACGATGCCCGAGAGGATGTACCAGGTCCAGGGGATCAAGTGCCAGCCATCTTCGACCGAGGCCACGGTCGACATATCGGGCAGGGTGAATCCCAGGTCGTCCGCAGGTTTCAGGTTTCTCGCGAATTCAACACCGGCCTTGGGCAAATGAAATACGGTGGCCAGGGAGCCGGACAGGAACCCCAACCACATTAGAATCTGTCCCAGTATTTTCATATCGATCGAGTCTCCCGCTTTGCCGCCCTAACCTTTGGCCAAAATATTCGCGAAGGCAATTCCGACGCCGACCAGTGCTTCCCCTACAATCAGTCCGGCGGCGATGGGAATCCCCTTCTGTTCGGAAAACTGCTCACCGGCAAATCGGTTGCAGATCATTCTCAATGTGCAACCAATCGTGTAGGTCAGGACGATATCGAAGGGCATATAGAATCCGAGCGCGATCATCACGCCGATCCCGCCCAGACCACTGACGGCCAGCAGAAAGCCCAAAGTCCCGCCGGCCACGTAACGGTAGGAGGGGACATCCCCTTCGACGAGTCCGGCGATCACGTTGGCCAGGGCGTTGGCCTGGGCCGCCGGCAATTGTTCGCTGCCGATACCGTATTGGACTTCGCCGGCGACAATCGCGGGCATTTTCTCCAGCTCTTCCGGCGATGGCGTGGCCCCTCGTTCCAGAACGAACATCAAGCCAATCACAATGATCGGTCCCAGCCAGGCCCCAACGAACTGGGCCAATTGCTGTCGTTTGGGAATGCCGCCAACCAGATAGCCTGATTTGAGGTCCAGCATCATGTCGCTGGCCTGAGAAATGGCCAGGCAAATGGCGGCACCCACCATCAGGGAGCTGACGATCGTCTGTGGGTTGTCCAGCGTCGCGCCGGCAATCACGATCAGGATCGTGACAGCGATCAACGTCATTCCGCTCAGCGGTGACCAGTTGGTGCGCCCAATGCATTCGGCCACGATCACGCCGGCAATCCAGATCCAGAGCGTGCCCAACAGCGCCATGGTAACGGCCGTTGCGATCGTCATGTCGGGAGCCGACTGGTAGGCCAGGAAGATCAACACGATGGCACCCAGCACAACCGCGCTGCCCAACATCTTGATCGACATTTCATCCCGGCCGGCGCTTTCCGCTCCACCGCTACCGGCCTTGCGGAGCGAATTGATGGCGCTCAGGATCAGTGGGAAAGCGGTGATGATGCCGCCAATCGCCGCACCAATCAACATGCCAATGCCAGTTGGCCGGTATACGAAGCTTCTCATTTTCGACGGGATTTCAACCATCGCCTGCACATCGGGCGTACCCCAGCTGCTTAGCAGCGGCGACAACAGCCAGTAGCAGATGAAACCGCCCGCGCCAAACCAGAAGCCACCCTTCCCCGATAGAAAGCCGACGCCGACCGTCATCAACGAACCGAAGAAGACCAGATTATAGCGGGGCGGAAACTGGAAATACTGTCCCAGATTGAATTGCGGGTGGTCGACGGCACCGCGATCGGTAATCCACAAATAAGCGATCGCGGAAATCACGGCGGAACCGAACAGCAAGACCGATTTCTGAATTCCGGCTCCCGGCGATTTCAAGATCGCGGCCACGGCAATGCCGCCGGGATAGGGCAGACGCTGGAAATCGATCATCTGTTTTCGCAGCGGGATCACGAACGCCAATCCAACGAATGCACCGGCAATGCAGGCGAAGATCATCAGCGGAACGTTGAAATCGGCAACCGATTCCAGTCCCTCCCGCTTGCTCAGGATGAACAGCGCTGGAACGGAAAACATGATTCCCGACGAAGCGCCGTTAACCGCCGAAGCAATGGTCTGATTGATGTTGTTTTCCAGGATACTGGTCCGCCGCATCAGGCCTCGCAGTATTCCCCAGCCCAGGATGGCGGCCAGCTCCGAGCCTTCGATCGAAAAGCCCAGCTTCAGGGCGGCATAACTGATCGAAACGGCGATCAGAGCACCAATAATCCAGCCCACGGAGATGGCCGTCCAGGTAAACTCCGGGTAGGGACCGCGACGAATGATCTCGCCGTCGATACGTTCCACTTCTTGTTTGAGGTCAGCCATTAACGCCAGCAATCCAACAGCCCAATTGAAGCCGGCATTCTAACGGATTTTCAAGGCAACTTGAAAGCCAGGTCTGATCGACGCCGGCTATTCTCCCACGACGGCCCATTTGAGGATTTCGGCAAGTCGCGGGGTCTTGCCTTGCCACAGGATGCCAACGCGAAAAATACGACCGGCCAGGACCACGATCACTACGGTCGCCAGCAGCGTCACGATCAGCGAAACGATCGGCTGCCACAACGCAATGGTCTGGCCCGTCGCCAGACGAAGAACCATCGTGGTCGGTGCCGTGGGTGGAAAAAAGGACAGGGACATGGCCATCGCGCTCTGCGGGTCCCGCACAATCATGAACCAGACGAACAGCGGCGTCATCAACAACATCCAGACCGGCAGCAGCATCGACTGAGCTTCCTTCAATTGAGAAACGGAAGCACCCACGGACATGAAAATTGCCGCATAAAACAGGACGCCCGTGATCTGAAACACGAGGAACCAGGGAACGATTTCGAAGGGGATGTTGGGAGTCCAGTCCCGGTACGCGGCAATCGCGTAAACGCCCAGAAGATAGATCGCGAAGATCGTCAGCGAGCCGGCGACCGTTCCCAGCAATTTACCCATCATCAATTGGAAGGGGCTGGCACTGCCCAGCAGTACCTCGGCGATCCGCTGGGATTTTTCCTCCAGAACGCTCTCCAGCATCGGTTGCGATGCCATGAAAATCACCATGAACATCAGCATCATGATACCCATCGGCATGAACAGCGTGGTCATCAGATTTCTGGCTTCACTGGACGAAATGTTGCCGTCGGCGTCCTCTACCATCAATCCCCGTCCGCTGACGATGATGGGCCGATTCAATTCCTGAAAGCGGGCGATCTCGGCCGGGTCCAGACCGGCCGCGGCGAATCTTCGGCTGCGGGCAATGCGGGTCAGGTTGTCCGCGATCCAGTGCCGTGCCAGCGAAATGCTGGAGTCTTCGGAATAAAACGTCACCTGGCTTGGATCGGAGCTGTCGGTATCCAGAATGTTCGCCGGTATTTCGACAAAGGCATACAAGGCCTGATTGCGAACCTGTTGCGACAGCTTGAACCGCTGTTGATCGTCGATTTCGACCGCATCAATCGCCACCAGGTCATAGCACTCCTGCGGCATTCCCGGAATCTCGGTTTGCGCTGGCAGTGAAGAACGATGGCCCGTTTTCGACTCACCAGCAAACGAATTCCTTTGAGAGTCTGCGGCGGCCTGGAGCGCTTCGAAGCACTCACCGGAATGATCGACGATGGCCAATTTACGAATCGTGGTCTGGCCCACGTCTTTCAACAGCTCCATGGCGACGATGCCGGCCGACATCAGGACCGGCATCATGATGATCGAGATGATGAACGCTTTGGTTCCCACCATCGCGCGATATTCGCGGGCCGCGATCGTCAGAATTTTTGTCATCACTCGATGAAAAGCGTTTCGCCCTTTACCATTCGTGATTAAAGCAATAATTCTGTGCAGGAATCACTGCGTCCAGAATGCGACGCAGCACCTCGGCGGGGGAGCCACTGGCTTCAACACGCGAGACGATGTCGTCGGAGTAGAAGCCCAGTACGGGCGCTGAAATGTCATGGTAGACCTGGAAACGGTGCCGGATGACTTCTTCATTCGCATCGTCCGCCCGGTTTTCCTTGATCGCCCGGCGTTGAATACGCAGGATCATGTCTTCTTCGTTTTCACAGCCAAGATGGACGATGCCCAGTACTTCCAACTCGCTTTCGACCAGCTGCGCCTGTTCCAGGTTCCGCGGCAGCCCATCCAGAATCAACAGATCCTCCCAGGGTTTGTAAGCCGAAAGCGTAATGTAGGCATCCAACGCTTTCTTCCAGATCCGGATGGTCAAGTCATCCGGGACCAGTTTCCCCTTGGATACGTAGCGATGGACTTCCTGGCCCAACGGTGAATTGATATCGATGGATCGAAAGACGTCCCCGACCGCCAGGTGGTAGAATCCGGGTATCCGGCCAAGAATGCCACCCTGTGTTCCTTTGCCCGTCCCGGGCGCACCGAACAGCAACACACAACGAAATCGTTTTTTCTGATCATTCATGGGAAATTGAAAAAGGAGGGGCGTGAAGCCAAAGACGAGGTTTTCCTGGTAGCCGCGCGGATCACGATGGCTACCGACATTGATGCGAAGGCAAGCTTAATCCGACACCGCCGGACCATAAACCGCTATTTCGATTGAAATCCAAAAAAAAACGGTTCGCCAAAGCGAACCGTAAGGGGTCTGGGTTCTGAGCTTCGAGGTCTAACCGGTACGTCCATTCGCCTCGACCGCTGCGCCCGGTTCACTCGTGGCGCCTTCGGATGCCTCGTCGTCGGCGTCCGGATTCTTGAGTTCGATCATCTTCTCCATTTGCTGTTCGCCGCGGCGAAACTTGATCATCACGGTCTTGCCATTATTGCTGCGAATCAGTCGATTGACTTCCCGCCGCTTATCGGTTTTTTTCACACCGATCGCAGTAATGATGTCGCCGACTTCCAAGCCGGCGTTTTCCGCGATCGATCCTTCCAGGATTCTCGTGATGGCAACGCCATTTTCGACATCGTCATCCAGCGAAACACCCAGGCGAACCCGGCTGCGACGGGCCGACTGTGCCGTCTGAAAGGTGGGTCTCTTTTCCAGGCTGACCAGTTGATCCACCAGTTGTTCGGAAAAGTCGATGACTTTCAGCGCGCCCTTGCAGTCGATGGTCTCGAAGTCGTCCTCGGGAGTGTGATAGGTCGAGGTCAAACCCGTATGAATGAACATCACCGGTATCTTGTTCTGAAAAAACGGCAGGTGGTCACTGCCTCCAAATCCCGATGATTTGTTCAAATCCAGGCCGACTTCCAGATTGGCCTGATCGAGCAAGCGGTCGAACTCCGGTGCCGAATTGGCATTGAAGATGGTCAACTTGTCATCGCGCAGCCAGCCGATCATGTCGAAATTCACCATGCAGCTGGTTTCTTCGAGGGGGATAATCGGTTCGCCGACGTAATGGTATGCACCCAGCAATCCCATTTCTTCGGCGCTGAAACAGACGAATAACAGACGCCTGGCCGGCGGGTTTTTCCGAGCCGCAAATCGGCGGGCCAGTTCCACGACGGCGGCGGTGCCGGTGGCATTGTCGTCCGCACCGTTGTGGATTTCCCGGCGATTGACACGGGATCCCATGCCACCCATCCCGAGGTGATCGTAATGGCCGCCGATCACAATCGTCTCGTCGGCATGAGGTCCTTCGCCTTCAATGACGCCAATGATGTTACTCGTCTTGGCCATGTCCTGTTTGCTGGCCGATGAGCAGGCGACTTTCCATCCGTCGAAAGACTGGGAAACGGGGGACAGTGTACGATCGATCAATTTCTCGATGTCAGACAACTGCTTCAACTTGCGGCCGTCGGCATCCTGCAGCGGTGACCGTTCCAACAGCCTGTCGATGACCTTCCGCTTGACCTGAACGAAGGGCAGGGCGGCGCGGAAGCGGGTACTGTCTTCCAGCGAGTCTTTCTGTTCGGTATCCGCCGAAACGCCGTCGTTGACCATGATGATGCCCGCCGCGCCTGCCTCGCGGGCCGCCCGTACCTTGGTCTGGATATACGAGTATCTGGAGACATCGGTACCATCAAAAACACTGTTGGCATCTTCCTGTTGCGGCTCGCGGCGAATCAACAGCACGACCTTGCCGTTGACATCAACGTCGCGGTAATCGTTGTAGTTCAGTTCCTCTTCGGCGTTAATTCCGTAACCCACGAAGACCAGTTCGGTATCCAGATCGAAGGCCCGGCGGCTGGCCTGTGGCATGAAATCCTCTCCCAGCTTCAGTTCCATCGCCGGTTCTTCCGCCCCGATCCCACGAATTTCATCGCGACCTTGTCTTCATCCAGAGTCAGGCCCTGCCGAACTTCAAATTCCTGTCGGTAGGTCCCGTTGGCCAGTGGCTTGAGTCCGATGGTCTGGAACTGTTCCTCAAGGTACCTGGCAGCCATTTCAATGCCCTCGGTACCCGGCTTTCGGCCACCCAGTTCGTCGGAAGAAAGGTACTCGATGTCGTAAGTGATTCGATCCAACGCCACATCGCTGGTGGTCGCCTGTTCGGCCTGATCGGAATCTTCTTCGTAGGCCATCAGTAGCGATCCAAACAACAGCACCGACGCCAACGCCGCTGAACTCATCCAATATGCTTGTCGCACGTTAAAACTCCTGTGGGAAAAAACGTAGTCGCACCGAGATCGCGAACGCCTTAATGGTAGCAGCCCGGACGGATATCGTCATCTCGCCGCAACGCTTTGGGCGTCGAAAACAGGGAAAAATCAACGTTGTTCGTTCGACACCTATCCGCCGGTCAAGTCGCCAATGGTCCCACTGCGAGGGGCGATTCCCTGCCGTCCCTCATGGAATCATTTTGTTACCAAGCGGATCCGCGGTGACGGGGTCAACCTTGCAATCAGTCCTCGGTCCGATAAAATCGAAATTCGACTGAAGAATCACGCGGCCGTGTTCTGTGTTGGCGTTTGCAAGATCTGCAAGCACTTTTTTTGATAAGTCACCGACGATCCGGCTGCCGCTGACCGATTTCTGTGGAGTAAACTGATGAGCTCTTCGTCTGCTCAAATGACCTACAACCGACTTGACCTGCTGAAATTGATGTACCTCAGCCGGGAAGGTGATCGCCGTGAAGGCGTACTGCATCGTCAAAGTAAAGGCTGGTTTCAGGTGGCGGGCATGGGCCATGAGCCACTGGCGGTCATTGCCCAGCTAATGGAAGAGGGCGACTATCTGTTTCCCTACTACCGCGATCGAGCCATGGTGCTGGCGCGGGGCGTGCCCAATGCGGATCTGGCCTCGGCCTATTTCGCCAAGCGGGGCTCGTCCAGCGGTGGTCGACAAATGCCTGGTCACTACTCGGATCGCAAACGGAATATCTGGAGCGTCCCCACGCCGACTGGCGGTAATGCGTTGCCGGGCTGCGGCGCCGCGTGGGCCATGCAGTTGGCAGGCCGGGAGAACCTGGTGGTTGCCACCGTCGGCGATGCGGCATCACGGCAGGGTGAATTTTTCGAGGCCGTAGCCTTTGCCGTGGAACGACAATTGCCGATCATTCTGGTGGTGGAAGATAATAACTACGGCATCAGTACTAACACGGAGAAATTCAATCCGTTCAAACTGGGGATTTTTGATGAACGGGTCGGGCTGGTCCACGTGGATGCCCGTCACCCTGACCGCGTTTTCGAAGCGGCCGTGCCGGCGATGGACAAGGCCCGCTCCGGCGGTGGACCCACCGTGATGGTCTGTGAGCTGGATCGTCTGTGCAGCCACACCAGCAGCGACGATCATCGCGTCTACCGTCCACAACACGAAATCGAGGCCATGAGCGAACGCGATCCGATCGTTGTCCTGGCCCATGAACTGATCCAAGCGGGCGATCTGACCAGCGAAGACTGGGAGCGGACCAGGAAGGAGATTGATCAACAGGTTGACGCGGAGTATATCGCGGCGGAAAGTGAACCGGATCCGCTGGCCGACGAAGTGCTGGACCACATGTTTGGTGAACTTCCCGTTCCCACGCCACCACCGATTGAAGGAGGACGGAAGTGGCGGATCGTGGATGCGGTCAATCATGTTTTTCGGCACGCGCTGGAAAGCAGCGATGACTACATCTTCTTTGGCGAAGATATTGAAGATCCCAAAGGGGGCGTATTTGGCTTGACCAGCGGTCTGTCGGAAAATCACCCTGATCGGGCGTTTAACTCGCCTCTGGCCGAGGCCACGATCGCCGGTGTGGGAATCGGGATGGCCAGCTACGGGATGAGGCCCGTTTTCGAGTTCCAGTTCGTTGATTTTACGGGCCCGGCGTGGAACCAGATCAGCCAGAATCTGGGCACGCTGCGGTGGCGAACTTTCGGGAACTGGACCTGCCCGGCCATCTTCTATACGCCCTGCGGCGGGTATTTGCCGGGGGGATCGATCTGGCACTCGCAATCGAATGAGGCCATGTTTGCCCACCAACCAGGCATGCGGGTCGTCGTGCCCAGTACGCCGGAGGATGCTGCCGGCTTGATGTGGACCGCCATGCATGCGGAAGATCCCACCATTTTCCTGGTGCCCAAACACCTGTTTCGTCAACAGATGGAAGTCGGCGCTGATCTGCCCGCGGTCGGATTTGGAGAAGCCCGAGTCCGCCGAGAAGGGGAGGATGTGACTCTGGTGACCTGGGGCAACTGTATCGAACAGGCCATGGCGGCGGCGCAGGCGGTGGCCGGCGAAGCGTCCGTGGAGGTAGTCGATTTGCGATCCATCGTACCCTGGGACCGTGACACCATCCTGGAGTCTCTGGAAAAGACGGGTCGGCTGGTCGTGGTTCAGGAGGATGGTCGAAATTGCAGCGTAGGTCAGATGATCATCAGTGAGATTTCCAATGACCCGGATAGTTGGAGCTTTTTTGTCAGCGCCCCGCAACTCGTCTCCAAACCGGATGTTCATATCGGGTACAACCCCATTTACGAATACGCGGCACTGCCCAGTACGGAACAGGTTGTCGATGCGATTCGATTGACCATGGAGGATTAATTCATGCCGGTTATTTCAGTTCGGATCCCGCAATTGGGCGAGGGTTTGCAGGAAGCGCTGCTGGTCGACTTTCTCAAACAACCCGGCGATTCCGTGCAGCGCGACGAACCGATCTACGTCATGGAAACCGATAAAGCGACGACGGACGTGGAATCTCCGTACGAAGGCAAGTTGGTGGAATGGACGGTCGAAAAGGGTAGTGTGCTGGAGATCGGGACGGAAATTGCCCGTATGGAGGTCGCCGAGGGCGTCAAGGAAATGCCGGCCGGACATGGCCCGGAGGATGCATCCGCTGGTTCGGCCGTGCACGCTCCCGGACCCGCTACCTCCAGCGCTCGTAAAACGGTTCGCAGTGGCAAGGTCCAGATTCCGCCGAAGACCCGAAAGTATCTGAAAGAGCACGGCCTGTTGGACGAGGCCGAACAGATCCCGGCTCAGGGCAGCAAATTGATGCCGGCGGATGTTGACGCCTATCTGGCCAGTCGTGGTGCGGCAGCGGTTTCGTCAGACAAGTATCAGGTGGTTGATCTACCACAATCGCAGATCACCCTCAACTACCGGTTGCAGCGAGGTTCCCAAGTCTGTATTCCGGTGACGATCATGAGCGAGGTTAACTGGACGGCGATCAGGGACTGTCGTGAAAAGGTGCGAGGTTCGGGCGGACCGACGGGCTTTGCCATGGCGTGCTGGAGCATCGTCCAGGCCCTCAAGAAGCACGATCGACTGCGCAGCGTACTGTCCAGTGATGGCCGCAGCCTGAAGGTCTTTCACCGTGTGAACCTGGGTGTCGCGGTCGCACGGCCCGGCGATGAAATGCTCACGGCCGTGGTGCGTGATTCCGACCAGTTGGACAAGGAGTCTTTCTTCTCATCGCTGCAAGCGCAAATTGCATCCGCTCGCGACGGCAACGACCAGATCGACGAATCGACGACGCTGACCGTCTCCAATATAGGCAAGGCCGGCATGCGAATTGGCATCCCGGCGATTGTGGCCCCCGCCGTCGCGACGCTGGCGATTGGAGAAACCTGGATGATGCCGATTCCCGATGGAGATTCGTTCCAATTCCAGCCGACGGCCACGTTGACCTTGAGCTTCGATCACCGGATCGCCAACGGGGTCGGGGCGGCGGAATTTCTGAACGACGTGCGAGCGGAAATGCAATCCTTTTCCATGTAGACAATCGGAAGCCGAGCGACCGCGGCATCCAGGTGCACACGGAGTTCCCCGACCAGGTAGCGGTTTCGTATCGAGCCGTGACATCGGTTTCGGCGATGCAGCATGATTTTGGCCGCAACGACGACCAGGTTTGGTGACACGAGGTTGCCGCAGGAGATTTCGCCTCCCGGTCGCAGGCCCCAATCCCATCCTGATGCTGACCTAACCGCCAAACCCGTTTTTCACGGCCTTCATCATCAGTTTTCACAGGGGAATTGCGCTACCAGGCACATCACGGTTAAGCGCTATCTGAGCTAAGCGGCGTTCCGCATGTCGGTGGCCAACGGGGAAGATGTCCGGGGCTCTTCCATCCGGCTGGCTTTGGCCAGTTGCGTTTCCATCCGGCGGCTTTCATGCCGATCGACATACCAGTCGACAACTTTCTCAATCCTCATCAGCCGACTGATCAGGATGATCATCGGCAAAAGGTAGGCCAGAAACCAGCCGTGCGATCGCTGACGCCAGAGGCGATTGAAATCGTCGTTGCTGATTTCCGGATCCAGCGCAAACCGGATGGAACCGGACGGAATCCATGACAGAAACTTCAAGGCACGGATTGGCATCCTCCAGAAATGGTCGGCCGGTCGTCTATCCGGATAGGCTTCCTTAAGCATCATGGCCACATAGGTCGAAGGCAAAACCAGGGTTTTCAGGCTGCCACGGCCAGGGAGCTTGCGCGCCCATTTTTCCTGGTTGGCCGCCTGACGCTGAACCATGGTTTCGGTGGATGGCAATTCGATCTTGTTCGACCAGACCCGAAAGGCCCAGAGGCATTGCATTTCCGTAATCAGCGGAATCGAACCGATAATGGGTCTGGCAAACCCCAGAAACGCGATACTGGGATCATGCGGAGGGAATACGAATTGGTACATGTCCTCAAGCTTGCCTTCGCGGCTGTCCGCAGGAAGAAATGGACAGTGAAAATCGTACCCGAAACAGCAGATGATGTGCGTGTAGCGACGCTGGTTGCCACTCTTGAACTTGACCTCATCGCCGGACACTTCCACGACGTCATTTTCTGCCCGCACGCGACCGGAATGCACAAATTCCACCGCGTGCCCGTTCTTGTTGAAGAACTGCTGGGCATAACGATGTTCATTCCGCCAGATACCAATGCCGTGCCCCTGGTATTTCGCGACCGAACCGGTAGACAGCCAGTCGGTGATATAACGGCGACCGGGTGCTCCCCGGGAGAAGGAACTGGTGCCGTTGATCAGTGGGCTGGCGATCGTATCGAGGGCAAAGTCTTCCTTGCTGAATTCGCCGACGGCGGGACGCTGATGGTAGGGCGTCTTTCTCAGAAAGTGCTGTCCGCCGCGAATGGCCCAGGTGATCTGAGCGGGTGTCTTGACCAGCAAATCAATGATGTCCGAGGCGGTTTCACCGCCGCCATAGACGATCACGTTGTCCCCTTCCTGGAAATCGCCAGGTGAGATTTTCTTGATCGAACCGGCGTGCATTACCTGCCCGGTAAAATTGCAGATCGGTTCACCGATCTTCCTCTGCTTGTTGTGGATGCCGGCGCAGACGGCGACCTTGTCGACGCAAATCGTCTTGGTCTCGCCGCGCTGACGATACGTGACGACCCATTTGCCGTTGTCTTTCCGCATCGATTCCACTTCCGCATTGAATTGCAGGTAGCGGGCGAGGTCGAAGTTCTTGATGTAGGCACGAAGATAACCGACGATTTCGCGATGGTGCATGAACTCGCCGACACGCTGATCCATGAAGAAATCAGAGGCCTCGGTGACCAGTCGCGAGGAGGAAGACACCGTCGATTGCATGACAGTCGTGATTTCCGGGTCGTCGGAATAATTCCAGACCCCACCCAAGTCGTCACGTTTTTCCAGAACGATCGGATTCAGGCCATTTTCGACTGCGTATTTGCAGGCATACAAACCGGACCAGCCGGCGCCAATAATGCAGACATCCATGTCCGCTCCTTCCGGGAAACAATCGCGTGGATACCAAATGCAAACGTGGCGGCCGATTGTCGATAATTTCCGGGTCTGGGGCAATGGAACATTGCCACCATCGATCGCGGAGTGGTTTCATGCTATCAGACGCTCGACGACGTGCCGGGGGCAAACACGTAAAACCAAGGAATAGAAATCCGACGGGCCCGAATTCTACGATTGACTGGCCTTGATTTGCAGCATTCTGACCTGGTGCCGAAAGTCAGCTGCTTTTCTTCGAAATTTTGTCCGTTTGGGGGCGCTGCAAGCAAGTTTGGACAAGCGTTCGTATTTCTCGGCGAGCTTGACTTTGGTTTCAGTGAGAGCGATCAATTTTTGGTGAGCCATTTTTTGGGGTTCCTCAGCAAAAGCGCGTTGTTTAGCGTTCCGTTTCTTGGCGTCTGGTACGGCCGGGACGCCATTTCGAATATTTCTGCATGCCAACCTGCAATGCCGTAAACCATACAGTGTAGCCTAAGCCGCTTGACCGAACCATTCGATGTCAATCGACCCCTTCCGATGGGCAGATCAAATCGGACCGGTGCAGCCCGCTCGATTTTCCAAACGGCGAATGCCCATACCGTTAGGCCGTCACCGTTCGGAACCGAACTCTCCATCTTCGCCAAGATGTCAAGATCCTGCCGTCCGGGCGGTGCATGGATCAGGCTGAATGGCCAATCGGTTTTCGATCGGTCTCACGATCGCAAAGCCTGTGTTACATTTATTTTCCCGATCATTGGGAACGAAAAGACGTTTCCCGCAAACGATACGCGGCTATCGGAGAAATGGATAAATGTAAATGAGGAGAAATGAAAAAGACCGGTTGGGAGACCGGTCTGATTGCCACCTCCAACTCAATCGTCACGTCGCTTAATCGCTCAGCAGGTCAACGAAGCCGTCAACATCCAACAGGTTGGTAACGCCGTCCTGGTTGATGTCGGACTGGGCATTGCATGTGCCGTTACTCAGGACATCGACAAATGGCTGCACATCCAGCAAGCTGATCTGGCCATCCCGATTGACATCCCCCAACAGAATGGGCTCCGTATTGACAAACATGTGGTAGTTCGTGCAAGTCGCCATGAACATGTCCAGATTGCCGTCGCAATTGATATCCATGAACCAGGTGTCATGACTGCCTTCCATGTTCCATGCGATTGGATTGATATCATTGTTGGGGTCAAACAGATTTTTTCCCCCGTTATTCCGCAACAGGCAGAATCTGCGGTCACATCCTTTGATATCGACATCCACATCGGAAACGGCCATATCCATCCAACCATCGTTGTCCACGTCGCCCGGTCGAATATTGCCATTGAAGAAGCTGGTCAAAATGCTGGGCGAAACCAGTACTTTGGTGATATTGATGGTCCCATTTGCGTTCGTCGAATCATTGAACAGTACATAATCCTGTCCGTCGTCCACTACATACAAATCCGGACGACTGTCGTTATTGAAATCGGCCCGCTCGACCATGTAACTGGCGGGCGAAGTGGTAGACGAAAAGGTCTGGGTCTGGGAGAAGTTGCCAGAGCCGTCGTTGTAGGCGATTTCAACCCCCGGTCCACCAAAGGCGCGGCTGTCGTTGGAAACAATGTCATTGAAGCCATCGCCATTCATGTCGTCAATGAAGGCCGTCGTACCAAAATCCTGCTCCTGAACATCGGCTGACAATCGAGTTGTCGTTTCATCGGAAAACGTGTAATCCCCATTGTTGATGAACAATCGGGCATCCAGCTCGTTCAGGTAATCCACAAAAAACAGATCCGGCAGATCATCGCCGTTCACATCGCCCACCGCAATTCCACAACACTGCGGATTGGTCGGAAGTGCCGGTGAATACCATTCCCCATTGCTGCCCTGATCTTCATAACCCAGCCAATTGCCGTTCTTGTCATTCCCCAGGTTCACGTATAACCGATGGAGACTGCCGAAAGTATTGGCCACGACCATGTCCAGCCAACCGTTATTGTTGGCGTCGAACAGTTGTACGTCGCGGGCATTGTCGGGAACCGTGATGAAGGTCGGTATGTGTTGCATGGTCTGATCGACAAGAACGCCATTCTGATTGATCAACAGCAGGTTGATCCTTTCTCCATCGACGGAGAACGGCTTCTTTCGCACGACCACCACATCTTCGTCCCCGTCGTTGTCGATATCGCCAATGGCAATATCCTTTTCTTCGCCATCGTCGGTATCGAACATCATTCGACTGCGATCATCGGTGAAATCGACCCATTTCGATTGGGCACTGGCCACCTGGTCGCTCGTCAGGAAACAGGCCAGGCTGGCCATCAGTATCAGTCGTGCGAATTTCATGAGAATCCCTCAAGAGTTGAAAATGGAGCGGCGTCTATGACACCACACAGCGTCGGCATTGTCAAACAGGATTGCCTCGGCCGTCAACCAAACATAACGTATACGCGTCAATTGCGGCGCTTGAACCGACGCTCAGAAGCGGGCTGGAGCGACAGGAAACGCGTATGAGACCCTTGTTAGAGGCGGCCGGATTCGATTTTCTGGATCTGTTTGTCCAGACGTTGGGGCGAAACGGATAGGCTCGTTCCCAACTGCTGTGCAAACAGAGAGACGCGAAGTTCCTCGATCATCCAACCAAGTTTTTCAATCTCGGGATCGTAGGTACCCGCCGCCGCCTGACCTTCTTCAAAATCCTGCCACCGCAGAACGTACGTCGAAACCACCTCCCCGTTCTCAGCATCCTTGGTGGTTGCTCCCTGGCTGATCTTCTCGCAGCGAGCGGCAATCGCATTAAAGTAGCGAGGATAATGCTGCAACCAATGCCAACGCTTTTGCGTGAGAAACCGCTCCGCTGTAAGTGAACCGATCTGTTGTAAGATGTCGGCTTTCGCCTGCTGCGCGTTGGCGGGCAGATCCTCCAGCACCAATTGAGCGCGATGCGCCGATTCGGCGAATCGCGGCAGCCAGTTGGCGATGTCCTGCGTCGCCATGGCAATGGGCTGCGTCGCGTCAGCCAATTGCTGATTGAATTGATCAGCATTTCCTGGTGGGTCGACCTTGTCGATAAGCGCGACCCGGGTGATCAGGTCTGACAGGCCGGCCTTGAGGTCCGCCGAAACGACCAACCACGCCAGGTTCACGGCGTGCCGATCCAGATCGGGAAGCCAATTGATTTGGCGTTTCAGCTTGCTTTGCAGCTGCAATGCGAACAGCCGCAATAACCCGGTTTCGGACAGGTGTCCGGCCAGCTTCGAGCAACCGACCAATCGTAGCCCAACAGCCTGGTCTTGGTCCACGATGGCCGGGAACAGTGACATGCTGGTCTGATTACGTCGCACCGGGACTTCAGCGGGCAGGTCGCTCCATGACCAATTCATCAATCCATCCTGATGCCATTCGCTATCGTCATTTTCGAGGAAGTTTGAATGACCATCCAGCAGCTCCCTCCGCAGCTGGTTCACGTGGCGGCCGTGGGCTATCAACTCGCCCTTGTCGTCAATGATCTGCAGATTGACCATCAGATGCTCGTCGACTTTTTCCAGATCAAACATCTTGACGTCAACCGGCTGTCCGCTGATCCGGGTCAGTTCTTTGGCCACGGCCTGGACCAGCGATTCGCTGCCCGGTTCGATGGACTTCATCAATCGAGCCGCCGTGGTCGGAACGGGTACCAGGTTCCGTCGGACCGATTTCGGCAAACTGCGAATCAAGGACTCGATCCTGGATTGAATCAAGCCAGGAATCAGCCAACCGGCTTCGATTTCGCCAAGCTGTCCCAGTCCCTCCTGGGGTATGCGAATGGAGGCACCGTCCGATTCTGTGCCGGGCTCAAAACGATACTCCACGGGTAAATCCATGGTGCCGATTTGAACACGATCAGGAAATTCTTCCGGAGTGGGGATCTCGGTTCTGCCAGGAAACAGATCGGCGATCGACAGCCGCAGTCGGTTATCCAGTCCGGGATCGGACTTCAGTGCCGCCCGCAGTGAATTGGTGTCACCGCAATCTTCCGGCAGGTGTTCCTCATAGAACCGGACCAGCCATTGCGAATCGAGAATCAAATCACGTCGACGGGTCTTGGCGGCCAGTTGAGCCACCTCGTCCAGCAAGGCTCGATTCCTCTCCAGGAACTGGAAGGAGCCCCGGATTTCGGATTCCGCCAGTCCTTCTTCGATAAACAGCTGTCGAGACAGAGCGGGATCGATACGCAGGTAGGACAACCGTCGACGAACCACAATCGGCAATCCAAACAACGATACGTTTTCGAAGGCCAACACCGTCTGACGTTTGCGACTCCAGTGAGGATCAACGTAGCGCCGTTTGACCAGATGATCTGCCAATGGTTCGATCCAGGCCGGGTCGATTGCCCCCACGGTTCTGCCGTAGCGTTTGCTGGTTTCCACGATTTCTGCCGCGACAATCCATTGTGGCCGTTTCTTGAATACGCCGGATCCGGGCCACAGCTGGAACGGGATTCCGGAGGTTCCCTGGTAATGTTGGCGGTCGTTACGGTGACCGATTCCGGATAACAGTCCCGTCAGCAGACTGCGATGGATGGCGTCGAAATCGTCGCGACGTTGGTGAATGACCAGTTTGTTCTGGCGGGCGATTCTTGCGAGTTGTCGATGAATCTCCTGCCATTGCCGCAGCAGGTTGACCGACAGAAAATTTTCCTGGCAGGCCAGTCGAAACCGGCTGCGCGAAAGCTTGTCTTTCAAATCGTGAAAGAAATCCCAGAGCTTCAGGTAGGACACAAAATCGGATTTCTCGTCGGCAAACCGTTGATGTTGTTCGTCCGCCAGTTTCTGTTTTTCCGCTGGTCGAACGCGCGGGTCCTGTATTTCCAGGGCCGCCGCGATAATCAGCACTTCGTGCAAACAGCCTTCTTCCGAAGCCGCGTGGATCATTCGGCCCACACGTGGGTCGATAGGCAGCCGTGAGAGCCACTGGCCCAGTTGGGTCAGCCGTCGGGCATCGTCAATCGCACCGATTTCATACAGCGTCCGGTAGCCATCCGCGATGGCGTCGGGACCAGGAGGATCGATAAATGGATAATCGCGAATATCTCCCAGTTTCAGCGCCAGGATGCGCAGGATCACGGATGCCAGGTTGCTGCGACGGATCTCCGGAGTGGTGAAACGGGGGCGCGACAGATAGTCCTCCTCGCTATACAGTCGAACACAGATTCCGGGGCCGATCCGACCACAACGCCCGGCACGTTGGTCAGCCGAGGCCTGCGAGATGGACCGGATGGGCAATCGCTGGACCTTGCTGCGGGGAGCGTAATGGCTGATTCGCGCGGTGCCACTGTCTACCACGATGCGAATACCCGGCACGGTGATCGATGATTCCGCGACATTGGTCGCCAGCACAATCCGCCGCCGCGAACCGGGTTGAAAGATCGCGTTCTGCTGCGCTGTCGACAGTCGAGCGTACAGTGGCAAAACGTCAAGGCTGTCCTGTAGCGTCCCTTTCAGTTTTCGACTGACCGTACGGATATCGTTTTCGGTCGGCAGGAAAACGAGTACGTCACCTTTTTCTGAAGCCACCACGTCGATGGTTGAGCGGACGACGTATTCCGCCATGCCATCGTATCCATCGGCGGATTCCACCGGATCGCAATACCGCATTTCCACCGGCCAGGTTCTGCCCTCGACGTCTATCACGGGCACCTCGGCGTCGCCTTGCTGAAAGTGCTTCGCAAATTTCTGGGTGTCGATGGTCGCCGAAGTGATGATGATCTTCAGGTCTTTTCGTTTGCGGCTGATGTTCTTCAGATGGCCCAGCAGGAAGTCGATGTTCAGCGAACGCTCGTGCGCTTCGTCGATGATCACCATCTCATATTGATCAAGAAAACGATCATTCTGGATCTCGGCCAGCAGGATGCCGTCGGTCATCAATTTGACATAAGTCTCGTCGCTGGTGACATCGTCAAAGCGAATCTTGAATCCAACCGACCGGCCGACCTGAGTCTTCAATTGCTGGGCAATCCGGCTGGCCACACTGCGGGCGGCAATGCGGCGGGGCTGAGTGTGACCAATGAATCCGCGAACGCCGAAGCCCGCCTGTATCGCGATCAGCGGCAATTGAGTTGATTTACCACTCCCCGTCTCACCGCTGACCACAACCACTGGATGATTCTTGATCGCTTCGGCGATCTCTTCGCGTCGATGGAAAATCGGCAGTGACTGATCGAAGTGGACCTGAGGCAAATTGGCCGCTCGCTGCTCCTGCAGGTGAATCGACTCAGCCATCCGTTGTGCCAACCCGCGCGTCTCCTCTTCCAATCGCTGGCCTGATTTCTTCGATCTCGAATTCAGCCTGCGGAGGGCCTTGGCGAAGCGAAATCGGTCTTTCTGCAGGCACCGATCCAGCCTTTGGAAAAGACCTTCAATCGTAACGTCATCGTGGGAAAGTTCGGGCAACGACTTCTCTCAGCTGATTTTTCGCCTCCAGGGCGAATGGGAACACGCGGAACACGCCAAAACCGGCAGGGGACGCTGGCTGATAATTTCCATCCAGACTGCATTTTATCCAAAAAAAACCGGCCGAAACCGCTGGCAAATATTTTTTCTTCGCAAAGGGACCAGCTGAGTCAAACGATTCGCGATTCTATACGTACAGAGGACGGCGGCGTGCCGTGCTGAACAATGGACTGACGAATTCAAGGAAAGAAACATGTTGGTATTATCACGCAAGAAGAATCAGAAAATCATCATCGACGGCAACATCGAAATCGAGGTGTTGCAGGTCAAGGGAAACACCATCCGTCTGGGCGTCAACGCGCCCCGTGACGTCCGCGTTCTGCGAGGTGAATTGAAGCCGTTCGGGATCGCCGAAGGTCTGCAAACGGACGGTTTGGAGTACGGAGCCAAGTTCAATACGGAGATCGTTTCGACGGCGTCACGAGCCGGGTAGGACATTGCCAATGTGACCGCCAGGTTTCAACCAACATTCAAACGCCGGCGGGGCGGACTGCCCATCAGCCGGCTTTTGTAATGGCACGTTGCATGGCGGCGCCCATATCTGCCGGAGTCTGGGCGACCTCGATCCCGGCTGTCTCCATGGCGGCAATTTTTTCAGCGGCCGTTCCCTTGCCGCCGCTGATAATCGCACCGGCATGTCCCATCCGTTTTCCGGGTGGCGCAGTCCGGCCGGCAATGAAGGCGGCTACCGGTTTGGTAACATGATGTCTTGCAAAATCCGCGGCTTCTTCTTCCGCTGTACCGCCAATTTCACCGATCATCAGGATGGCCTCGGTTTCATCATCTTCCTGAAACAGCTTCAGGCAATCAATAAAGGAAGTTCCCACAATGGGATCGCCACCCAGGCCAACACAAGTCGTCTGACCCAATTTCAGATTCGACGTCTGCCAGACGGCTTCGTAAGTCAGTGTACCGCTGCGACTCATGATGCCGACCTTGCCCTTGTGATGGATGTAGCCGGGCATGATTCCAATCTTGCACTCGTCGGCCGTTATCACGCCCGGACAATTGGGCCCGACGAGCACGGAATCGGAATCCTGGACGGCGTCGTACACCCGCACCATATCCATGGGGGGGATGCCTTCGGTAATGGCGATGATGACACCGATTCCGGCGTCGATCGCCTCCAGAATGGCATCGGCGGCGAAGCGGGGTGGCACGAAAATCATGGTGGCATCCGCCCCCGTTTCTTCTACCGCTTCGACGCAGGTTTCGAACACCGGCAGACCGGCGACCGTCTGTCCGCCCTTGCCAGGCGTTACGCCGCCGACCATTTTCGTCCCGTATTCCAGGCAGCCGAGAGTATGGAATTCACCCACGTCTCCCGTAATTCCCTGGCAAATGACACGCGTGTCGGCATGGATCAGGATGCTCATCTATCTATTTATCCGGTCACTGGGTTAAGGATGCGAATGGGGAAGATGCGAATGGTGATTCAGGCAGGTTGCTGGAGAGTTTCAACGACTTTTTCAGCGGCATCCGCCAGGTCGGTCGCGGTGATCAGATCGACATCGCTGGACTCCAGAATCTGGCGGCCTTTTTCGACTTCGGTTCCTTCCAGCCGAACGACCAGCGGGACCTCGAAACCTACGGTCTTGGCAGCCGTAACAATGGCTTCCGCGATCGTGGTGCATTTCATGATCCCGCCAAAGATATTGACCAGCACCGCCTTGACGTTTTCATCCGCCAGAATGATGCGGAAGGCCTCGGTGACCTGTTTTTCATCTGCGCCGCCACCGACATCCAGGAAGTTGGCTGGCTCGCCGCCGTAATGCTTGATGATGTCCATCGTGGACATCGCCAGCCCGGCCCCGTTCACCAGACAGCCGATATTGCCCTCCAGCTTGACGTAGCTCAGTTCTGCCTTGGAGGCACGGACTTCCGATTCTTCCTCTTCGCTCAAATCCCGCAGGGCGACCAGATCCGGATGCCGGAACAGGGCACTGTCGTCGAAATTGATCTTGGAGTCCAGCGCAACCAGATCGCCCGTCGTAGAAACCACCAGCGGATTGATCTCCATCAGACTACAGTCCAGCTGACAGAACATCCGACATAACGCCTTCATGAATGCGTCCGCTGCGCGGACCGATTTTCCGGTGATCTCCAGTTTCTGACAGAGTTTTCGTATCTGAAAACTCTCGATGCCCTGGGCCGGATCAAAGTGTTCCTTGAAGATTTTTTCCGGTGTCTCGGCGGCCACCTTTTCTATTTCGACGCCGCCTTCACAGGAACACATCAATACCGGCCGGGCCGCCGCCCGATCCAGCACGATTCCCAAATACAGTTCACGGTCGATATCGCAACCGGCTTCCACCAGGACCTGGTTAACCTGTTTGCCTTCTGGACCGGTCTGTACAGTCACCAGGTGATGGCCCAGCATCCGCTCGGCAACCTGTCGCGCTTCGTCTGCCGATCGGACCAGTTGCACACCATGCTGATCCGGGTGTTCCAGGAACGTGCCCTTGCCCCGTCCGCCGGCATGGATCTGGGATTTGACAACGGCCACCGGCCCGCCAAGGTCCTTGAAGGCCCGCGCCGCTTCTTCCGGCGACCGCGCCACCCGGTTCTCCAGCACCGTGATGCCAAAGTCCGCAAACAATTTCTTGCCTTGATATTCGTGGATTTTCATAAGACGGTTTCGCAATAATCGCTGATTTTTGCGAGGATTATAGTTGCCGTGGATTTTCACGGTCAACCACCGGTGACAAGAATTCGACGACTGGCGGGAGTCACGGTTTGCGAACGCCGGCGATATCTGGTTGACAGCAATAAAAAAAAGGCCGCATGGATTGCGGCCGCTGGCACGATCTAAATCGACAATGGGTTGACTATTCGACCAGTACCGGCGAGGTGAAAACGCCTTCGATGGTCTGAGACAGATCGCTCAGGTCCGGATTGGGCGTCATCAAGCCATCGTACAGATAAGCCTTCTTGACGTTCACGGAAGAATTCTGACTTCCATTCCAGGACGAATCCACCACTCTCACGACACCCCAGCCAACGATTTCGTAATTCAGGTTGTTTCCGCCACCGCCGGAACTGGTTCCTGAATTCTTTTTACCCTTGCCTTTGCCCTTTCCATTGCCGGTGCTGCCGCCGCCCGATCCGCTGGAACCCAGTTTTGATGCATCGTAAATCGGAACAACCCGAGTTTGCCCATGGACCTGGCGAACATCGTCCTTGATGCCCGCTGAAAAGCCCGGATCGGCATTAAGCGTTAGTGGCACATGTTGGCTGTCGATATGGCTGGGATCGGGAATGGCGCCTTGACCGTGAAGTGAATCAAGATCGTTCTGAGTCAGACCATTGACAATCTGATAGCCGAGGGCGTTGGTACTGTTGTTGGTTGGGCCGATATCGACCGTTCCCCAATTGCCTGGAATCGACTGTCCGGTCGCATCCTGGATCTGACCATCGCCGTAGATGTTGAAATCGTCACCATATTTCAGCTGTGCCCATAAATCGTTCGGGACGGCAAAGGGCAGAACCCCGCTGCCGGGTGGCAGGAACCGGCCGCGTTGCAGCACCGCGGTAGCGGTGGCCGAGACATCGGATTGATCACGATCAAACAGTCGGGCGAAATAGAGAGCCACGGAGCGATTAGCCACGTCGTTTCGACGCAAGGTAACGCGGACCGTATCGAAGATCCCATCGTTGACAATATCGACCGAGTCGTAAATCGTATCGGGATCATAACGGCCGATAACCACGTCTTCGGGGCGGATCTGAAACGAGTCGCCCATGTTGGAGCGAAGGTATTCCTGGATCCGGTTTTGGACCGCATCGGTATCTTGATTGCCTTCATCGTCCGGCAACAGATCCCGGACGGCGGCCAGCGCGACCTGGTCGGCCGACCGCTGCAGATCGGTGCGAATGTACAACAGGAAGCCGTAATCGACGAATAGTGCCAACATCGCCAGTAACGGCAGCAAGAGAACGGCCAGCAGGGCCGCCACGGTTCCAGTTCTTTGGTTGGTGCGAACGCGCATCGTCAAGCTCCTAGGGGCGAAAACAGGTTGTGTCATTTACTGTCGGCGGGAAACGGTTCGGGACATATTTGCGTTGCCCCCCCAATAATCAAGTCCGGGCAGCCAGCGAACCGCAGAAAAATCAAATGACACTTCCACGGTCAATGGGTCTCCGCTAACGACGTTGCTAAGATCACCTTTGGGAACGGGGGTGCCTTGGTATTCGATATCCACGGTGGCCGCCGAGTTGAAAGACTGGCTGTCGAGTTGGGGAAAAGAATCCCGCAAGTAATCCAGCACCGCGGTTTCCACATCGCTGGTATGGTCCGTCGTCGCGCGACAGGCAACCCGAGCACCTTCCCGCGATGCGTTGGCTACGACCTGGGAAAGCGTAATGTACTGGGCAATATCAATAGCGCCGAGAAAAACGACGACCAGCACGGGCATCATCAGCGCCGCTTCGACGGCGGCCGCGCCCGGGCGATGGGCATGTCGATTTCGAGGATGGGCTGAATCGGATGATCGCATGTTTCAAAACTCACTCACGGGCCATGGATGCGGACGTGCGAATCTGGATGCCGGAAAAGAAGATGGGTGGCAACCAGGAAACGTTCGCACAATCGACTTCGACCGTGGAGGTAATCTCGGTTCCTGAAGCCAGTCCAGCCGAAAAATCGGGTTCAATCGAAACTCGCAGGATGCTGTCATCGTCGTGGTCCGTCATGATCGACCGCAACTTTCCGCGGAGGAATTCCTCGGCTTCATCTACATTTTCTGTCGTCGCCAAGGTGGCGTATCGACATCCTTCGCGGGCGGCGTTGGTGAATGCCTGGCGAACCATCATCATGCGGGCGAATTCAAGTGATCCGAAGATCAGCAACAGGACGAAGGGCGCAACCAAGGCCATTTCGACCGTGGCAGCTCCGGCCCGCTTCCTATTTGTTCGTGATTTTCGAATCATGTCTGGAAATGCCCGTTTGCTCTAGACCGGAACGTGCTGGTCGTCTGCGATGTCACAGGGCGATTGGTGCTCCTGCAACCTGGCACGCACCAGATTGAAATTTTCATCGAAGTCTTTCAGCAGGTCATCGGAACGAAATTGAATCTCGTCCGGCATTTCGCCGTCCGCCAACTGCTGGAAGCGATGGCGAAAATTCACCATCGGTCCAACGAACTTGTTCGTGTAAACCAGAATTTCCAACAACGCGATCGGCAAGACCAGGCTGACCGCCAGAAAGGCTGGTGTGAAGAACCGGCTGATCGAACCACCGGTTTGCGTTGGTCCTTCCAGGGAAGCAAAACCGAAGATCGGTCGCGATGGTGACGAAATAGCAGATAAACCAGTAAATGGCGAAACGGATGCAGATGCCACCCTGGAATTTCCAGTCGGCAAATACGCGTTTTCGATGTTTCTTGTTCATTAATTCGATGTTTGGCGATTGTCTGATGAAGTGGACTTAGGTCGAGTAACGCTGCTTAGCAGGCACCGTAACAGATATTCAAGTGCACGCAGATTATTTCGATTCCAGGGCAATTCGCTTTCAAACAGAGGAATCGAATGTCTTGCGGCACGTTCGTTTCCGGTGTCCATAAAAAGCGTAGGACACAATTTAAGCGACAACGCGTTGTTTTTTTCGGGTGTCGAAATCATCGGGCGGAAGTCGACTTCGTGCCCAGAAACATTTTGCGGATTACGCAGTATGCAATGAACGCATCGCCTGCAGGCCTCTATTTCTGTTTCGGCGTTAACCCGGCAAGCCGTTTTGAGCGTTCAAGAAAATATCTTTGGTAACTCCAGCTTTCAGCTGGCCTTTTTTCCAGTGGCGATGAACTGGCGTGGATGGGTATCGCTGGATGGGGATCGCATATCTGTAGCATTTGTGCTGGCTGCAATTTGACTATTCTTGAATTCCACCGCAATTCGAACGGCAAAACACTTGCTCGGCGTTCTGTTCATGACCTACCGTTTCCATGGAAGCTCACTAGGGTCAGAACCATGAATCAAGAGATCAATTCTCGCAAGGCCGTCGCCGCAACTGAGTGTGCACTCGCAATTCCCGTGATCGTGCTGTTCACGTTGTTCACGATCGATATCTGTACGATTATCTACCTCAAGGAAGCGGTCACAATCGCCGCCTATGAAGGATCGCGGGTCGGAATTCAACGCGGAGGTACCGACGATCTGGTGGATTTTCGAGTGCGCCAGTTTCTGGACGAACGCAATATCGAATACACAGACCCGGTGTTGATTGAAGATCCGGGATTTGATCAGGCGGACGAGTTGCAACATGTCGCGCTGACGGTAACGGTTCCGGCCTCCAACAATCTGCCCTTTGGATGGTTCTTTGGAGGTACCGAAATTACCGGCAGTGTGACGATGCGGAAAGAGTTCAAGAATCCGTAATTCCAGGCCCCGAGGGTCCGATGCGATTATCAAGTTTGACACCACGACGACTGATTTCCCGGCCGCTTCGCCAAGGGGACAGGTCGGGCGTAACGGCCGTGGAATTTGCCATGGTCGCCCCCATATTCTTTCTGGTGGTATTCATCTGCATTGAATTCTGTCGCCTGAACATGATTCGCAATCTGACGCAGGATGCCGCGTATTTCGCTGCCCGGGATTGCATCGTTCCGGGTGCGTCGGCGGACGAAGCGATTGCCGCAGCCAACCACGTCCTTTCGCTGATGAACACACGGGCGCCAGTGTCGTGGTCAATGACGATATCCCGATCGATGACGAAACAGACGAAATCTCCGTTCGAGTTACCGTGCCCATCAATCAAAACGCATTCCTGATTCCTCAGTTCACAGGCGATATTGAATTCACCGCAACCGCGACCATGCGTACCGAGCGGTATGACGGATATTACGATCCGTTTTCTGATTGAACACTTTTCCCGATTTCCGCCATATCTTCATCGTGAGGCCCCATCATGAACAGGCTGCCGTTTCATCGAACCGATTTGAGCATCCGTCGGGTTGGCGCGATCCTCCCGCTTTTCGCGTTGATACTGCCTGTGTTGGCCATTATCGCGGCCTTCACGATCAATATCGCCTATCTGCAGCTGACGAGAACAGAATTGATGGTAGCGACCGACGCGGCCGCCCGAGCTGGTGGTCGCGCCATTAGTCAGTCTCAAAGTCAGGAAGATGTTACCCCGGCCGAAATCATTCAGGATGCCATAACGGCTGCCCAGGCAACGGCTGCGCTGAATACGGTGGCTGGGGGACCGCTTACGGTTGCACGGCGCCGAATCCGTTGGCGATATTGAATTCGGTGATTCCGAGCCAGATGTCCAGGCGGGATCGGACCGGTTTGTGTTTGAACTTGTTTCGCGGTCTGATCTGATCTCGGGAATCGAAAATGCTTCTTCCATCCGAATTAACGGACGCATGACGCAAAATTCTCTATCAGGACCCATTGATGCGATCTTCCCAACCTTCGGGATGATTGATCAGTTCGATCTGGTTGCCCAGTCCGTGGCCATGCAGGTCGACCGAGACATTGCCTTGATTCTGGATCGCAGCGGTTCGATGGACGAACATCCGGGTTACAACTGGCCAAGCGGTTTCAGTCCCTGGGACTGGGATTCGATGGTGGCGGGTTACTATGCGGGCATCCTCGGCTATTCCCGGGGTGAATTCTATTATCGTTCGGGTCAGAATGAGCGAACCTACCAGGACTTCCTGTATGAGGACTATCTGGGCCTGGGGGATGCTCCGCAGACCCCCTGGCAGGAACTGGAGGTCGCAGTTGACCGGTTCCTGCAGGTGCTGGAAAGTACCGATCAGGAAGAGCAGGTTTCGCTGGCGTCGTATTCGACCGAAGCCACGCTCGATTTAAGACTGGTCAAGGACTATTCGCAAATCCGCCAAAAAATGACGGAGTTGTACCCGCAGGGTTGGACCGCGATTGGCGAAGGAATGGAAGAAGGTATCCCCACGTTGCTCGATACCAACGCCCGGCCTTTCGCTGCCAAGACGTTACTGGTGATGACCGATGGCATTCACAATACGGGCATCGACCCGGAAACGGTGGCCAGGGATATCGTCAGCCGGTACGACGTCACGATTCATACGATCACCTTCGGCGAGAATGCCGATCAGGCGACGATGCGACGCGTGGCCGACATCGGCGGCGGAGACCACTATCACGCCGAGGATGGTGAACAATTACAACTGGTGATGGAAGTTATCGCCAACAACCTGCCAACGCTGGTCGTCAAGTAGCGATCGTGGTTGGCCAAGAATGCGGAACCTGCAAATGAACGAGGCCAGACAGAAGTATATCAGGCAAGACCGGCGGCGGATTTATCTGTTGGCCGGCCTGATGGTGGTCGGAGGAGGAGTGCTTGGTTTGACGCTGCTACGTATGCAGCCGGTTTTCAAGAACGACAAGGTGATCACGGCCGAAACTGGCCAAGGTAAGATGCCGTCGCTTAACCGGGAGGCGGCGGAATTTGTCGATGAAATGCGTCAGCGCGACGCGGAACTCTTGGACAAATGGCGAAGTCTGAAGGAAGCGAAACGGACGACCCAAAGACCCGGTCATGCCCGTCAGCGGTATGAACAACGGTTGGCCGATCTGGAATCGGATCTGGAAAAATTCAAAGAGTCCGCCCATCGGAAAAACTCGATCGGCTGGGGGATTCAACAGCAGATCCAGAAGATGAAATCGGATCCACCTCCACCTTTCAATTGAAAAAACGGATGCTCATTGGATAGGGCCAAACCTCGCCACTGGAGGCCTTGATCGCACCAATAATCGGGAACACCACGGATACGATACCCATGGCAATCATCATGAAGATTCCGATCACAACAAACAACAATAATGCACTGACGGCCCAGTAAATCAGGCTGGAGAGAATCCAGTTCGCGACCACCTTGCCGTGCTCATCCAGAATCGGCATCTCATCCTTCTTGATCTGCCAGATGGCGATCGGAGCGATCAGACCCGCTAACGGGATGATGTATCCCGCAAACAGGGAAAGATGCATGATCATGGCCCAGTTGTTGGTTTCGGATTCAGATATCGGCGGTTTATATGTCGGTTTGGTTTCGAATTTCTCAATCATGTTCTGTTTCTACGATTCTGTTTTTACGAATGGCCTGGTGCAAACAATTCTAGCGTGTGATACATCAAGTCACGTGACGAACCAACCCGGACGTTGCTCGTCTTTAATGATTCGTTTTCCGCACCCGTTTCTTGGCTGGTTTCTGATTCATTTCGTGGAATCCTTGGCATTTCCGACGATCAATCCGATGCCGACGGTCTTCAGTTGACGTTTGAAGCTCACGATTCCAAACACCGGCCTGGTCTCGGAAACGACCATAATCGGCTGTTGCGTTGGATGTCCGATCCAATCGCCATAACGCCACTGGTGACCTGCTTCCTCGGACGTAAATATGGGCTGCAATCCAATCACTCCGTCCATTTCGTCCAGATTCAGATTCATGCCCAGAAACGATTCCACTGCTGCCGGAACTTCAAGGCGTTTTTCTGACTCGGCGGTATCGATCGATGGAACGATCAAGTCGTAGCCCCGGACGTGAGCGTGGGTCAGGCGAGCTGCATCGAACCCGACGATTGGCTGGTCATGCCAATAAGCAATGCCATACACGGTCGCTTCACCAGCCACTGACGCAAGCTGTAGTCCCGTTGGCAACCGCTCGGGATCTCGAATCTGGTCTCGGTGCACGTAGACCTTGTTCAATTGACGATCGACGCGATCCAGCAATCGCTTCCGTGTCTCGGCATTCCGTGATAAGGTCGATTGCGTTTCGCAACTCCGCCGCGACAGCCGATTCGTCCGCGGCAGGCTGTTCGGCGGAGATAGGGTGATCGACAGAAGCCGCTGCAGCTGGTCTCAGATCGCTGACCCGAGGTCGTGGTTTGGTGATCGAGGAATCCGGGGCATCATCCGATACGGGAAGCTCGGCCGGCCGGTCTTCGACCCGGTCATCAAGTTCGTTCAACGCCGGCTTCTTTTTGCCGGCCAATGGTCGCTGTTGCCGAGGAGGTCGGAATCGAGCCGCCGGGTTGTTATCGATGCTTTCGGGATTGATCAACAGTCTGTCCGATTCGGCCGGTTTCTGTTTCTCACTTACAACAATCGCCTGGCCTGCCTGGGCTGGATCGTTCCCGCTGACCGATTCCGGAAACGACCGCTGGTAGTAGAGTCCACCGATACAGATCAACCCCAGGATCAGGAAGCTCAGCGCCGACCAGATCAGCGATTGGACGCTTCCGCGCCGCTGCGACCAGGCCAGCATGAAACTGCCCGCAAAGGCTGTGGCCAGGCCCAGGAATGGCAGATAGGGAAGTAGCGATTTCAGCGCGGCGACATCTTGAGCGAGAAACGGCAGCATCGCTAATCCCGCCGCCAAAATCAAAATCCCGATCCCGTTTCGCTGCAACGCGTCGTCCGACCTGGTTGGCGAGATTTTTTCTTCGGCCCACTGTTGTGACGCGCTTACCGGTTGCGCCGGCTGCGTTTCCGAGTCAGGGCGATCGACGGCCGGGGTAGTCGGCGATGGGCTGCGCGATGGCCGACCCGCTGGTTTGCGGCGACGGATATTGGCATTCACCGCGGGAGCGTTTGATGTGGCCGGTTGCTTGCCTCTGGAACCAGTTGGACTGAGCAGGTCGTGGATATCCTCGAAAGCATGAGGATCAAAAGGCTCATTACCACTTGATGTTCCGACCAGCCCGCGATTCACTGGAGGACCAAAAATCTCGTTTCGGCCTCCCAACACCAGTTCGACGTTTTGATCCGCATTCCATTTCAGGTGCGAATTGCATTGGGGGCAGACAATCGTCTTGCCCCGCCTGGACTCCGGCAGTCGCAATCGACGTGCACAGGCCGGGCATTGAAAGCGAATCGTACGTTTTTTCATGGCTACAGGTGGTGCGGAGCTTCACGGTTCCGCCAGTCGAAATCGGGTGACTGAAATCGGGTGACTGGGTGATTGAATTGCATTTTAGGCAGATCTTGGTCCCAGACCAAATCGACGCTCGATGGGATGGCATGGGCGGGTGGTCGCCAATCGTCAGGAATTTCGTGCATCCGTTGGTTGGTTTTCCACGGTACGCCACCCATTGCTTGCCGTTGGGACCGAGGAATCGCCGCCGGGGGAATGATCCGCGAGTTATCGGGATACCTCAAGATATCCTTGGGGCGTGTTGAATCGGGTCCATCTTGTCGAGTTTCCTGACAAAAAACCTGGGATTGACATCGCCTGCCGTTGCCCACAAAAACAGGTTCCTGAGACAATGATCGGCAGTTCTGATGGGCATGGCTGAAGGCAATCGTGCTTACCACTACCGGAGAATGAAACATGTTCCTGAAGCGAATTTCAACCTGGATCCTGATCCAATCGTTGACGTGGGTGCTATTGTTGGCCACCAGTGTGCAATCCCAATCGATCACGAACAGCGATCAGCTGGACGATTCGGAACGGGCGACGATCATGTTCGACTTCAAGTTGAACCGGATTCGTGACCACGAGATGCTGAAAGACTTTCCTTTGAAGGAGGTCATGAATCAGGTGCAAGTGCCTCCGTCCCCGGCGATGGACCTGCAGAAACTGAATCGCATTTTCGGTGGTTCGCAGTTACCAGACGATCCCGCCGCAATGCAGGCACAACCAGGCAATCCAGTCGATTACGAATTTTTTGTGCGGATGGAATTCGCGGATTCATCGGCTGCCGACGCCACCCTCCAGTTCTATCGTGATCAAGGAGGATCCGAAGTGCAGATCGACGGCAAGAGCTATTGGAAACCCCAGAATGAGATGACGCCGCCCAATCTCAAGATCCATCGTGTGAACCCAATCACGATCGAAATGGCGACCGATCGCTATGCGTTTCATCCGGATCGAAACGTGATCTCGGCCCCGCTGGCCGAACAGTGGAAAGCGATTCCGCGACAGGCCGCCCTGCGATTCTGTGCTGATCTGCAAGGTAATCGACCGGTTGTCAACCAGCTTGTCGAGCAGATGCGAACGGATGTCCCTCCCTCCGTGCAGCCATTCCTGGAATTGATCAACGAACTGGCGGTGCTTTCCCTGGCCGTGGATCTGAATTCCAACACCCTCGTTCTGCTCCAGGCATCCAGTGACAGCGATGAAGGGGCTGAAAAACTGCGAGCGGGATTGGATGGCGTATTGGGTATGGGTCGTCTGATTGGGCAGCAGAATCTGAGTCAATCCAGTTGGGACGACGAAACCAAACAGGTTTTCGAAGCATTGCTGTCGTCGTTGAAAGCTGCGCAGCATGGGAAGACGGTGCGGATCGAGATTGCCAAGCCGGAAGGTTTTGCGGACGTCGTTTCACGATTGATCGGCCAGACGGGTGGATGAAACCCACCGCCAAAAGCTCACATGACCGGGATCTGGCCGCCATTGAATTGAAAGGAAGTTGTCGCATGCAGGACGAAACGGAAAATCAGACATCGCAGATGGGCAACACGATTCGGCTCCTTGGCTCGTTGCTGGGTGAGACGATCGTTGCCCAATCGGGTCGAGCCGTGTTTGAACTGGAAGAAAGGATTCGGGCACTTGCCAAAGCCTGGCGCAAGGGCGATCCGTCAGCCAGAGAACAATTGGGTGATATTCTGTCGGAACTGGTCGACGATTTGCCGAAGGCCGCGAATATCGTGAATGCCTTTACGGTCTACTTCCAGCTGGTCAATCTGGTCGAAGAACATGAACGCGTCCGCATTTTACAGGAACGTGCGGAACAGGCTTTCAGATCGGACGAACCGATGGATGAGTCGATTGTTCAGGCGGTCAGCACGCTCAAGGAACAGGGCGTCGACGCCGGACAAATGCAGGCCATCATTCAACGACTGTCCATCATGCCGGTCTTTACCGCCCACCCCACGGAATCACGACGGCGAACCATTCGACAGATCTTGAAACAATGTTCGCGAACGTTGAGCCAGCTCCAGTCCGAGGGCACGCCGCCATACGAGCGCCCGTCGTTGGTGGATAACATGCGATCCTACCTGACCGTGTTGTGGCAAAGTGATGTAACGCGGATGCGACGGCCAACGGTGATGGATGAGGTGCGCAACAGTGGACTTTATTTTTTTGAAGAGACGCTTTTTGATGCGATCCCCTTGATCTACGAGGAATTGGAAGAAGCCCTGCGGCAGGTCTATCCGGATGCCACGTTTCGGATCTCGCCTTTATTGCAGTACGGAAGCTGGATCGGAGGCGATCGGGATGGTAACCCGTTGGTGACCAACGAAGTCACGGCATCGGCCTTACGGGCCCACAAGGATTGCGTGTTGCAGCGATACCAGGACGATGTTTTCAGCCTGTACGAATTTCTCAGCGTTTCGGAAAACCACGCCGGTTTCAGTCGCGAATTCCTGGGGCAACTGCAACAGGATATCGCCGATATGGAAGTGGATGCCGATGATGTGATCCATCGTTTCGATACGGAGCCTTACCGCCAGAAACTGATCCTGATGTATCGCAAGATCGCGGCGACCCGACAACAGATTGATCATCCGGAAGACCATCGTGAGGCGGATCAGTGTTACGGTTCAGCAGACGAACTGTTGCAGGATCTGACGACCATTCGAGACAGTTTGATGCAGCACCAGGGGGCTGATCTGACGCGCGGGTTGCTGTCTCGTTTGATCCGGCGAATCGAAGTCTTTGGTTTCCATCTGGCCACGATCGACGTCCGCCAACACGCCGATCGCCACCGACAGGCAATATCTGAAATATTTGAGTCGTACCAACTGGTCGATGGCTACCGGGACCTGTCGGAAGATGACAAGGTTGCCCTGTTGTCGCAGGAAATTGAAAGCCAGCGGCCGTTGACGGCCAAGTTGCGATTCAGCGACGCCACCAACGAAACCGTTTCGGCGTTTCGATTGATCCGTCAGGCGCAACACGAAATTGCTCCTGAGTCGATGCAGACCTACATCATCAGCATGACCAGAAATGTCAGCCATCTGCTGGAGATCCTGCTGTTGGCCCGGGATGCGAATCTGTTTGGCAAGATCGATATCGTGCCGCTGTTTGAAACGGTGGAAGATCTCAAGAATGCGCCTCGTACGATGGCTGCCCTGTTTGATCATCCGTCCTACCGGCGACATCTGCAACAGCGTGGTGATCGACAACAGATCATGATCGGATACAGCGACAGCAACAAGGACGGCGGCTACCTGCGTGCCAACTGGATGCTGTTCACCGCGCAGCGGGCGCTGGCGGCAACGTGCCGGCAAGTTGGCATTGAATTGACCCTCTTTCACGGACGCGGCGGTTCGTTGGGGCGTGGCGGCGGGCCCGCCAATCGCGCGATTCTGGCCCAGCCGCACGAATCGGTTGACGGCAGAATTCGCATTACCGAACAGGGCGAAGTGGTCAGTTCTCGCTACTCCCATCCCGAGATTGCTCGACGACATCTGCAACAGCTGTTGCACGCGGTGATCTGTTCGACCGGGAAGCAACGGGAGATCGCCGAGTTGCCGCGATGGTCCGAAATCATGGACGAGGTCAGCGAAGTGGCGCTACAGCAGTATCGCCGACTGGTCCAACACCCGCAATTCATCGAGTACTTTCTCTCCGCAACCCCGATTCAACTGGTCGAAAACCTGAACATCGGATCTCGTCCTTCACGTCGAACGGCATCGCAATCCATCGACGATCTGCGAGCCATTCCGTGGGTCTTCTCCTGGACCCAGTCGAGGGCCAATATCTCCAGTTGGTACGGTACCGGTACCGCGTTGGAGGTGTGGTGCCAGGACGATCCTGAACGACTGAAGGAGCTGCGGCAGATGTACCGACAATGGCCCTTCTTCAATACGCTCCTGAAGAATATTCACGTCGGTCTTGGGCGTGGTGATATGAACATTGCCCGTCTGTATGCCCAACTGGCACCTGAACACGCACGCGAAATCTTCGATTGGATCGATCGCGAGTATCAACTGACCTGTCGACACGTGCTGGCCGTCACGCAGCAGGACGAAATCCTGGATACGGAACCGTGGTTGCAACGCAGCATTCAGAGACGCAATCCTTACGTCGATCCACTGAATTACGTTCAGGTCGCCATGCTGGAAAAGTTGCGCGATGGTTCGGATCGCGAGCCCGCCGACCGGGACGAACAGATTCGGATCCTGGTCAATTCGGTCAATGGAGTCGCAGCCGGTTTGCAAAGTGTCGGTTAATCGAAGCCGTCACCGCGTTCGCATCCACCTAATCTGGCAAGATCAGATCCGGTAGTTCCAGGAATCCTTGCTGTATTTTTCCTGTACCAGATTTTCTGTCAGTCGGCTGGGCCACGTCTCCAGGACTCCCTCGCATTGCCACGTATCCTGCAGCGACGTCGCGATTTGAAGGCTTGTCGCGGGCAAACAGCCGACAAAGTCCTGGTGGCTTCGCCCCCGGCGGTAATTCGGCTCCCGAGCCGGACGACCGAGGCATTCGGCAATCAAGGAAAGGTTCATGTTCTTGCAGATCACCGTGCCATGGTATAGCAGCCAGTCCCTTTTGCACCGCAGCGAATTTCCTGAGACCTTTCGGTTGTTGAAAGTCAGATCGGACGTGCCCTGAAATTCGGTACGGATGCCAAGTTGGTCGATCGATTTCTGGATCGTGGTCATCACGTAACGGTGCGCATAACTTAGCAACCGTAATTGCGGGTCGCGGTTGTAGTTCAGCAAGACCGCGTACATCAGGCAGCCTCGGCCCGTTACAATGGATGCCCCTCCACTACAGCGACGAAAGATGGGGATTCCGGCTTGCCGGCAATAGCTTTCGTTGACTTCTTGCCGCCAAGTGGAACTGCGTCCCAAGACAACCACTGGACGTGGCGATTCCCAAACGCGCAGGACTTCCGCGTGAAGATCGCCGGCTTCGGCGGATTCAAGCAAGGCCTCGTCCAGCGCGATGTTCGCTGCCGATTGTGGCATGGTCAGTTCAAGGTATTTCATCAACGCGGTACCATCTTAAGATGCTGATAGATTACCAAAAGGAATACTTCATAAGACAGGCAAGAAATGGCGATTAGGTGGATGCGCGAATTCGCGGCGTTCGGGTGCACTGGTTGAAGGCCAGAAGTATCGGAAAAAACGGCCAATCTGTTTGCATTTTAGATCCAAATACACGAAACTTACGGGGGTAAATGGAAGTTAACGGGTGTCTCTTGTCATTAGCGTTGCTAATATGAAAATAGGCCGGCTTGGACAAGTCGACCGCGGGCGAAAAGAGGTGCGGACCGCCCGGGCTCAGTCAGCTTCCGTGGTCTAGCGGTTAAAACGATAAGGTAGTCCTGATGGAAATTCGACACATTATCTGCTCGTTGGTTATTGCTGCCGTTGTTGCCTGCCAGTCAGTGATGGGGCAGGAGTGCTGTACGGCGTACAAGTTGGTACCCCAGGTCACCTACAAGCGAGTACCTCAGACCGTCGCCCGGATGGTAAACGAAACCGTGATGGAAACGCAGCAGATGACGACATACAAACCGGTCTGGACCAGGGAAAAGCGTGAGCGGCGAACCGTCGTCATGAAACCGATCGTGAAGACCAGCGAACGGGAAGAACGCTATCTGGTCCGCCGCCCCATTATCGAAACCAGCTATCGTGAGCAACAGGTCGAGGAAACCAGTTATGAAACGGTGACCGAGATGCAAGAACAGCGATACCTGGTTCAAAAACCGGTCGTGGAGACTCAGTATCGCGAGGAGCAGGTGGTCGTCCGCAAACCGGTGACGTCGACCATGATGCAGACGGAAAATGTGACTACCTACAAACCGGTTACGGTCAATGAGACAGTTCTTGCCCAAGGTGCCACGATTCAGAATAACCTGACGGTCCAGGCCGGCCGCAATCGGGTAAGGTGGCTCAGGCCAGGATACTACGTGGATCCGATTACGGGGCGCATCCGGATTACAAACGAGCTGGTTTTCACTGGGTTCCCGATCTGAGCCTGGCAGTGGTCCCGACCGTTCAACCGATCCTGATCCCCCAACAGGTCGCTCGTACATCCTACGTGCCCGAGACGGTTCAGGTGCAGAAGCCGGTTCAAGTGACACAATACGTGGAACAGGTGGAAACGCGGCGAGTGCCGGTTCAAGTCACCAAGACGTCTTCCGAGATCCAGGTGGTCAAGACACCGGTCACGGTCCAGAAGCCGGTCACACGGATTCGTACCGAGCGGGTTCCATTTCAAAACGTGAAGTACAAGGAAGAGATCATGGTCCGCCGCGTTCCCGTTACCGAAACGACGTACCAACGGGTCGAGCAGGTTGAGCCTTACGAAGTGGAAGTCTGTAGATGGGTCGCGGAAACGAAAGAGGTTCAGGTGCCCCGTACGGTGACGCGACGCGTTGAGTATTCGGTTGACCAGCTCGTTCCGGAAACGGTGATGTCGCAGGTGCCCCTTGACCAGTTTGGCAACGTCATCAGCCTGCCCAGCGTCTCGACATCGCCCGTGCACACCTACCGCTACCCAATTGCCGATCGGGTAATTTCCGCACCGGTGACGGAAGCGTATAAACCGATCACGTCATCGGAAGGGACGAAAACGGTCATTGGCGAACCGATCATTGTCCGCAAGCTGGGTGAAAACGAATATCGCGACAGTCAGTCGATCCCGGTGCCTGAATCCGGAACCGAAGCCACGTAAACCCATGTCTCCCATCACGGAAGTCAAAAAGAAGCCGACGAAGTTGGACGAGAGGGGTGGGGATTCGGTTTTGGAAGAAGCGGACATCCCGCCCACCATGGAGAGAAGGCGTTGATAATTCTCAGTTGGACAAGTTGGATGAATCGCGGGCTTCCGATGTGGTTATCCCACCCAGCATCGATGAGCAAGGAGTCGATTCAACGAAGCTGGAGGTTGACAGCAGCCACGAGGCGGATATCAACGCGCGGCCGGAGCAATCGAGCGGGGGTGTCGACCTGGATGACGTCACGCTCAATGCCTGCGGAATGAACGGCATCGCCGTGGCGATTGACGACGAGCTCCTCCATCATTCGGTCTGGCCCCATCGCGGCAGCTGCCGCTCTGTGTGGTATTAACACATTTTCAACAGATAAAGATGTGTCTGCTCGTGCAGGGCGGTGATTCTTGACGAATGCCAGCAGCAACGTCAGACTTTGATTGCGTCAGACTTTGACGATCGTTTCTTCCCGGAAGGGTTTCCATGTTATCCACACCCGCCAGCTCGAAAGGATTTGAGCTGACCGATCGACGAATCGGGATTATTGGCAAGCTGGGAGGAATGAATCGTCGGGATCTGAAACAACTGGTGCGGCAACACGGTGGGTTTGTTTCCGATGTTGTCGATGCGACGATCGATCTGCTGGTCATTGGCGAAGATGGTCTGCCGGTGGACGATCTGCACGTCGACGATGCGGGACTGGCTGCGGCAGCGGCTGATGGCGATATCGATATCATGACGGAAACCCAGTTCTGGCAGTCGCTGGGGCTGGTCGATGAAGAAGATGACGCGCGGCGACTATACACGTCGGCGATGTTGGCGGAACTGCTGGATGTCCCGATTTCCACGATTCGGAGGTGGCACCGGCGAGGCTTGATATCACCCATTCGCCAGGTACACAAACTCGCTTACTTCGATTTCCAGGAAGTCGCATCCGCGCGGAAAATCGCGGAGTTGATTTCATCTGGCGCGTCGCCTGCAGCAATTGAATCGAAACTATCGCGTCTGGTCAATCTGTTTCCGGATGTTCACCGTCCCCTGTCGCAGTTGAGCGTGATTGTGGAGGGACGCGACGTACTGTTGCGTGCCGGAGAAGGCCTGGTCGAACCTGGAGGTCAGCGACGATTCGACTTCTCTGCCAGCGACGCCAGGACCGAAGGCTCCAGCGAATGCAATGTGATTGCGATGGACGCAGCTCTGCTGGATCGCGAACTGGATAACCTGAACACCCGCGATGATTTTCTGAATCTGGCCATCGAACTGGAAGATGCGGACGAGATCGAATCCGCCTGCGAGGTCTATCGCAGCATGTTGCTGGCGTTCGGCCCCAGTCCCGACGTCTGCTTTCGTCTGGCCGAAAATCTGTTTCATATTGGTGATCTGTCGGCAGCCAGAGAACGCTACTATTCAGCGATCGAATTGGATGAGCGATTTGTCGAAGCTCGGGCCAGCCTCGGCTGCTTACTGGTTGAACTGGGCAAGACGGAGCTGGCCATTTCCGCGTTTCAAGGTGCACTTGATCATCATCCCGATTATCCGGATGTAATGTATCATCTGGCACGACAGTTGGATGATGTTGGTCGTCTGGATGAAGCGGAAATACACTGGCGAAACTTTCTGACGCTGGCCCCCCGAAGTCCGTGGGCGGATGAAGCACGGCAACGCCTTGGCCTGGCTGACTAGCAACATCTTCTGCCAAGTGTCGGACAGACAGTCTGTGCGGCAGAAGGGATGCGTCAAGAAGCGATGTCCGAAACGCTGCGAAGCTTTGTAATCCGAACCCGGTTCTGCCCGGCAACAGAGAGGCCGCGTGTCCGGCGGATGCCTTGCTCTTTCCGGGACAACCGTTATTCACGGTAGTCGGGCGGCAGCTTGATGTATCTCAAGACAGGTATGACGGGGCAAGTGCGCAAAATTTACCGACTGGCGAATTCCGTCTGCTCGTGAATTTTGTTCGGAGGACAAGGTTTCTGTGGCCGACTTTTCGGATTCCGACGATTCTTGAAGAAGAATGGATTGGCCTGACGTTGAGGGACACTCGCCGTTGGTTCCGCCGTTCGGGAGTGTGAACCGTCCCGCCCTGAAATGCCCACATGTCGTCGGAAAATAGAAATTACCTCGCGAGCGTTGGCATTCTGCTTTGCATTCTCATTGCCATCGCGTGCTACCAACGCATCGAAGTTCGCTCCCGATTGGCTGCCTTCGAGGCCACCACGTCGAACTTTCGGGTAGCCAATGCGATTTACCAGCAGGATATCGATCATTTCTCGGATGATAAGCGGGGCATGTCACCCAGATCGTGGGGCAACCTGGATGCCAGCCAGGCGGAGCCGCAGGCACCCGCCGTTTCCTTCGGCCCGTCCCCAACACAGCCCGATCGTCAGCCGGCCGTGAATCCGGACTCCCGGCGTTTCCTGCAGGCTGAAAGCCGCACCACGCGTGAACCGACGGAATTTTACGAAACCGAACCGCTGACCAGGAGCGAGGACACCACGCCTTCGCGTTCCACATCCAGTCCGTTGCCGGCAGGTCTGGCTCCCGCCGAAGGTCAGGCATTGGACAAATTCGAACAAAGCATCGATGATCCGCCCGACGTGGCGCCGCCGCAAGCGTTGCCGCCGAATATGCCGGGGGGTAGTGGATTGGTGCAGGATCAGTCAGGCCAGATGGAACAACTGGCACCCTTTTCGGTCGTGCCAACGCCGTACCCTTCGGGAGCGAATTCGCCAAGCGTGCCGGTCACGGGGACTTGCCAATGTCATACGAATCCATCTCCAGGCAACTGTCCTCAGTGCGGACTGCCGGATGCAAGGGTATCGCAGGAGTTCGTTCAGCCCGGATGCCAATGTCACACGTGCCAGTGCCACGCATGCCAATGCCGTGCATGCCGAACGCGATCAAGAACTTGTTGCGGATCCCACCCATGTCATGGGTTTGGATGCCATGCGGCAGGCCATGCTGATTCGGCCTGTGCCACCTGTGGTGTGGAAGCTTGCCAGCCACCCAAATACAATCCTGCGTTGGGTCATCGTCAGCCCTACCCGGTTGCTTCGCCGTTTGTTGACAGCAGTGCCGAGACGTTTCCCTTTGAAGAGGGAGATCAGTACCCTTCAATGCGGGAGATTCTGTCGAAGTCGATCTATTTTGCGGAAGCAGAATTGATGATTCTGCAGCCATCCTTTCAGGCGAATACGGCCGTGTCCATCACCGGTGCTGGCTTGGGAGTCAATCAGCCGTTCAATTTCGAATTGCAACCGGCTTTTCGAGTTGCGGGTGGATTGCAGACGGAATTTGGGCCGGGCGTTGCCGTGGAGTACTTTCAGTTCGACAACAATTCCCGCATCAACACGTTTTCCAGCGATGGCGTGGCTATTGGCACGACGCAGCTTTTTCAACTGGGCCCCAGCGCCTGGACATCGCTGGTTGCGGACGATGTGGGCGAAACGATTAGCGCGCTGCACGGCCTGGAGGTCCATTCGACAAGCGTTCAGGCCTTCAAAGCCATCCAATTCAAGCGATCGTCCGTCAACGGACGCTTTGGTTTGCAGTACGTAACCCTGGAACAGAAATTGGAGGCCGAGTTGTTTGATGCCGGTGGCGTGAGCCAGGAAAGCCTGACTGGGGCTTCAGATCTGAAGGCCTTTGGGCCCAGGTTTGGCGTGGACTATGTTCGCAAGATTGGCCATACGCCGTTGCAGATTGTGTCCAGTGCCACGACCTCCCTCTTATTTGGCGACCGCGATCAAGTTGTCGACAACACGGCGACGGGAGAGATCAGTCGAATGGGTGCTGATGAATTTCTGACGATCATCGATATCTTTCTGGGGGTGCAAGCGAAAAAGTACCGGGGCGAGAGGCGAAACCTGGCGACGAGAATCGGATTTGTCAATCAGACCTGGCTCGGTGGCGGCACGGCAATTGACCCCAGTGGCGACTTTGGATTCCAGGGATTCAGCTTCATGGTTGGCGTGAATCGCTGAGGATTGGCGCCGGTTGGGGATTTCCCAGACTGGCCACGTCCGCTTGATTGTCCTATATTCTGAACCTCAGCCTTCCTGACCACACCCGCATGACGAATGTCCGTCGCCGTCTTTGTCACCAACGAACATGATGCCAGGGCGGTAATCCCCTGGGGGGCCCGTTTCGCCGCGGCCGATGGTTCCGGCTTGCTGGTGATTGCGGCTCGCAAATCCAAAGGCAAACCGACGTGGACCGATGTCACTTTCGACAAAGCGGTTAAAGACAACTCGCTGTTGAAGGCGATCTCTGCGGAACTCGATTCACTGGAACCGAATCTGATTCAGCTGGCCGCGAATTCGAGCGTCGAGGCCAATGGAGACTCAGATTCGAAAACCGTATCGGCGAATGACCGGACGACGGTAACGGTTCGGGAAATCGCCAGTCCCGATCCGGAAGGCGATTTCGCCCAATCGATCAGCCACTTGGATGTTGGGTTGTTGATCATGGCCGCCCACGAGCCGTCCCGGACGAGCGATGACCGGGACCAGTGGATTTACAAGCTGTTGGCCGAAGCGCCCTGCGAGACCCTGCTGATTCGGGGGCGTGGTCCGATCGACATCCAACCGCTGTCGATTCTGGTCGCTACCCAGGGCGAATCGGATACGGACGTGGCTCTCGAGCGCGCCCGTCAATTGGCTGAAAAATATGAAGGCCGATTATCCCTGCTGTTTGTCCGCCCCGATGACGATCGAATGGCGATTCAGGTTGCCCATTTTCAATTGGATCGACTCAATCGAAACGTCAAGAGCTCCCTGTCTGAAGTGCCTCGCACGATCGTGTTGCACGACAACTTTCGCAAGGCAATCCAGGAGCACTGTCAGAAACATCCTCAGGACCTGGTCGTCGTCGGTACGGATACGTTGCACGATTTGAAATCGGTACTACGTCCGTGGGACGCCGGAATCGACCTGGCGACCTCGGTTGCCGTGATTCGCGCCGGGGTCCCATTTTCCAATCGCATCTGGAATGCATTTCGCATCTGGTTGCGGTCCCGGATACCCCAGCTCGATCGCGAGGGGCGGATCCGGCTGGTGGATCGGTTGCAATCGAATTCCCGCTTCGATTTCGATTTCATCGCCTTGACGGTGCTTTCGACGATGATTGCGGCGCTGGGCCTGGTGCAGAACTCCGGTGCCGTGGTGATCGGTGCCATGCTGATCGCCCCCCTGATGAACCCGTTGGCGGCGATCGGTTTTGCCTTGGCGATGGGTAATATTCGATTGATCGAGAACGCCCTGCGGTCGATCGTCTCCGGCTTCGCGGTGGCCCTGGTCGTCGCCATCGTGATGGGGTTGTCGATTCCGATTTCCAATCATCTGGGCTTGATCCAGGAAGGCTTGCAGCCGAATTCAGAACTCGAAGCGCGCGGCCATCCGAATCTGTTGGACTGGTTTGTTGCCTTTGTCAGTGGGGTCGCCGCCGCTTATGCGATGGGGCGTCCCAAGCTGCTTTCCGCATTGCCGGGCGTGGCGATTGCTGCTGCGCTGATTCCGCCGATCGCTACTTCGGGACTGGCCATTGCCATGGCGGACTGGTGGCTGTCGTTGGGAGCCTTTTTGCTGTTTCTGGCCAACATTGTCGCTATCGTGTTAGGTACCACCGTAGCGTTCTGGTCTGTCGGTATCAGTTCCCGAACGGAACAGGAAAAGATCGCTGGCCGGAAGGATCCGGCCTGGCCGATCTATCTGTTCGCGGCACTGGTCATCGCATCGATTCTGGTGGCCGGAACGGTATCGATGCGCGATCGCTTCGAACATGAACAGGGGAAAATACCCACGCGAAAACTGGAATCGGCCGATCATCGCTGATGCGTTGGCGAACCGGGGGCAGAACCTGATTTCAAATGGAACCTACCCTCAAGGCCGGGTTCAGTCGTCCCGGTACGCTGCGACCGGATCCGGGCCCGATGTCAGAAGACGGCGGACCAGGGCGGCGGTTGACTGGCCCATACTGACGGAATTTCGCTGTTCACAAACGAATGTTCTGGCGTTTTGACCGAGCTGTTTTCGCAGCTCGTGATCTGAAAATATCCGTAACAGCTTCTCGCAGTAGTCGTCGATATTTGCCGGTTCAAACAGCAAGCCTCCCGCGGTCTGTTCGATCAATTCCGGGAAGCAGCCTTGGGCTGGTTGAACGACGGGGCGCCCACACGCCATGGCCTCCAGGGCATACAGTCCCTTGGGTTCCAGAAACTCGGTGGGTACCGAGAGGACATCGATCGAGGCGAGAAAATCCAGTTTCTGTTGACGGTCAAGCGAGCCAACGTAATCAAAATCCGTGCCCAAGCCGGCAGCTTTAATCCGCGCGAACTGTTCTTCGGCATACGACTGATTTGGTTTGCCCAGCCAACCGGCAATCCTCAATTTCAAGTGGTCTACTTCTCGACTCTCCTTCAGTTGGATGAAGGCTTTCACCAGATGATGCAAACCCTTTTCCGGAGCCAGCCGGGCCAGGTAGCCAAGAGTTGCCGTTCCACCATACTCGGCCGCGGGGATGGAATCGTACTCGCTGACATCGATGCCCAAAGGCGTCACCTGCAATTTCCCGGGCGGAATCTGAAAATATTCCTGCATGTACTCGCGATAGAATTCCGTGTGCACAATGAACCCGTCCACGTACTCGACCAGGCGCCGAATCTGGGCTCGGCAGCGGTGGCGATAGTCATCGGGTAACTCGTCCAGGAAGACATCGTCGCCCTGCAACGTAACGATAATCGGAACCTGGAGCGTACGCTTGATTTCAGGTATGCATCCGCCAATCAGCATGTTGGTGAACATGATCGCATCGGGTTGAGCCTCGCGCTTCAGCCACTGGCACAACCGGCGAACCTCTTTCCGTTGATTCCCGTGCATCCCGTGCAGCATGGAGAGACACAATTTTCCCAATTGCTTGGGCGGCAAGTCCATGGAACGCGAAGTGACACGACGGATCAACGCCGGATTGTCCAGAAAATGGTCCAGGTATCCGGGAATCCACCGCAGCAGGGGTATCTTCTGCTGCAGGTAGACATTGATACCACCAAAAAAAATCTGGTCCACACTAACATCGGTTTCGTCGGTACGGATCGGTGTGTAGGTCGGTACCAGCAGAACGTCCAGTCCCTGCTGATTCAGCGATCGTGCCAATGCATTGTCGTGCATGCAGCTGCCGCAGTACATTCCACCTGCTCCGGCAGTCAGATAGACAATTCGAGGCTCATTCATGCGTTTCGTGTCTTCTTCAGCGGCTCGATGGTGGCATCAGCCTTCAGCTCGGCAACCGGTTGCAATGGAAAGCGGGCCAGGCCACCGTAGCGCGTATCTTTTGGGTATAGCGTTTCTTGTTCCCAGCGATCGGGAAAATGAGTGCGACACAGGCAACACGTCCGTGTGACTCGCCCTAACCGGACAAGGAACCGACAGGGCCTGTTCCGGTTAACGTTCTGTCTGTCTCCCGACAAGACGAGTATACTCCATCGACAATCGATTTCTGTCAATCAAACGACTCGAACCCGAATTTGCGATGGTGTGCTATGAATTGGTGTTTCCTGTTGTCAGCCACGGTCTGTTTCTTTTCAGCCACCGGCGATGATTTGCCCTACGTTTTCAACGGAAAAGAACTGAGCCAATGGAAGGTCCCGCCGGACAATATCTGGTGGCATGTCGAAAACGGGGTCTTGCAGGTCCGCAGTGACCCTCGCCAGACCGCTCAGACTTTATGGACCAGGAAATCCTACCGGAATTTCCTGATGGCTTTTGAGTTCAAGATGGGGGCGGGTACCGTCGACACCGGGATTTTCATTCGGCATGAACGAGAGCAGATTCAGATCGGCAACTCGGGTTCGATGAATCGAGACATGACGGGTTCTCCTTATATCGCCGGCCGCGGGTATCCGGTTGAAGCCGAGGGGGTGAAGGAAGTCCTGCGGGCTGGCGACTGGAACCGGATGGTCATCGTCGCCATCGGCAGAAATTATTCAGTCTGGTTGAACGATCGACATGTCTTGGATTTTGATTCGGAAACATCGGTGGTCAGCGGCCCAATCGGAATCCAACTGCACGCCAAACGAACGATGGAAGTCGACTACCGGAACATCCAGTTGGCTGAGATACCCTCTTCCGATTTGCCACCCGGTTAACGCCGGGCGGGTATGCCATTGGATGACTTCGCGGCCGTCACGGCCAGGTTCCAAGTGGCAGAGCGTGCGTCTTGTACTGGAAGCCAGCGAGAAGGTGATTCCGTCAGCCATCTGGGACTACTTGCCAGACCATGATGCAGCAAGTGACAATGATTCGCCTGTGGATTCGTCGTATCAACAACGGCAGGGCGTTCGTTTGTATCGCAACCTTTCGTTGGCAATCTAATTTGAATGAAAGGTGGAGAGATGTCCGCTGAACCGCTGATCGCCGTGTTTGTGGATTTCGAAAATCTGGCGATTGGCGTGCGCGATATGAAGTCCGGCGACTTTGAGATTCGACTGGTGTTGAAACGTCTGCTGGAGAAGGGTCGGATCGTATACAAGCGTGCGTACTGTGATTGGCGAAATTATGCCAACGCCGTGAAGGAGTTTCACGCGCAGGGAATCGAATTGATCGATATTCCCCATAGCAAAATGAGCGGTAAGAATAGTGCGGATATCCGCATGGTGGTTGATGCGCTCGATCTCTGCTATTCCAAGCAACACATCGATGCCTTCGCGCTGATTTCGGGTGACAGCGATTTCTCGCCGCTGGTTTCCAAACTCAAGGAGAATGACAAGCGGGTTATTGGCTGCGGCGTCAAGAGTTCCACCTCGGACTTGCTGATCGCCAATTGCGATGAGTTCATTTACTACGATGATCTGATTCGGGTGGCCACCCGACGTCCTCGAACGGCCAACAAGGGGAAGACGAAGGAGGACAAGAAACAGGAGGCATCGCGTCAACTGCTGGAAGTGCTGCAGTCCATCGAGCAGGATTACGATACGGTCTGGGGATCTGCACTGAAACAGGCCGTCCGCCGAGTGTATCCTGGATTTAACGAAGACTACTACGGCTACTCGAGTTTTTCCCACCTGCTGAAAGACATCGCCGCCAAAGGTCTGATCGAGCTGGAATACGATCGCAGTCGCGGGAATTTCCAGGTGCGAAGGAACCAGGATTGATCAAAGGGATAGCCTTTGATTCGTACAGGCTTTTTTTCCCTACTCTCGTTCCGCCAGACCATTTTGTTGAGGCGCCGTCAGGAAATAAATCGGATTGTCTTCTGGATGAGGATTTTTCGGTTTACCTGGTGCCTAACAGGGCGAGAAGAAAGATGTCGGACGTCAGAGACTTTCAATTGGACGCGTCGCGGAAAGCGTTCCATCAACAAGCCAGCGAAGACTCGATGAGACCGTCGTTTCCAGATTCCCGTGAGGATACGGGGCTGTTCCAGCAGGCGTGTGCAAGATTAATCCTGGCCTTGACCATTACGACGGGTTTGTCATTCGTGGTCTGGTTCCACTGGGTCTTGGTGATGAGGCTGCCGGGACCATGAATCGGGTGGTTGGTAACGCAAGGCGCGTGTGCCAAGAATGACAAAAAAACACGATTCCATCGAACGAAAAAGACGTCAACAGACGGCTAACGGTTGGCCGATCGACAAATCGCGGGAGGGCCAAACGAGCCACGGTAGCGTTCTGTCTGCCTACTTTCGGGATTGTCCTCCGGGACGCGGACAGGACTATGGCCGTGGTCGCCGCACGAATAGAATCTCAGGATAGCTTGGGTTGCAGCAACTCGAAACGCTGCAAGTCCTTTTCCTGGGATAACAAAAATCTATAACCATGTTCAACAACTCGATATCGGCTCGCTTCTGTCTGCTCGTCCTGCTGTGTTTCGCCTTCCCCATGGGCGAACGTTGCCTGGGGACAGACGAATGGACGCAGTTTCGGGGTTCTGACACGTCGGGTGTCGCGAAACCCTCAGCCAGACCGCCTGTGACGTGGGACCTCGAAAGAGATGTCCGGTGGGTGACGAAGATACCTGGTGAGGGCTGGTCGTCCCCCGTATTCGATCAGCGCGGCCTGATCTGGTTGACCACGGCGATCACGGAGACCGCTGCTCCGGAGGAGATTGAGAAGAAGTTGGCCGGCGATCCGTTGGCTCGCATCAAGACCGTAGCGCGTTCGGTGGAACTGCTGGCGATCTGCGTTGACGTTCGCAGCGGAGAAATCCTGCACAGAATTACGCTTGCCCAGATCGATGATCCGGATGTCATTAATCCGATGAACTCGTACGCATCGCCGACCCCGGCCATTCGCGACGGAAAAGTCATCTGTCATTTTGGGAGCTACGGTACCTGGTGTCTGGATGATCAGACGGGTGAGCCCATTTGGGAAAGGAAATTCGTGGTCGACCATAGCGTCGGGCCGGGAAGTTCGCCGGTGATCCACGACAGTAAGGTTATTCTGGTGTGCGATGGTATGGACAAGCAATTCATCGCGGCCGTCGAACTTGCAACCGGTGCTGATGTCTGGAAGACCAATCGTCCGGCGATTCGCGCTGAAAACGGGGAATATCGGAAAGCGTACTGTACGCCGCTCCTGATCAACGTGGCGGGAGAGACGCAGGCAATTATTCCGGGGGCGCAATGGGTCGCGGGCTACGATCCGGATACCGGAAGGGAAATCTGGCGTGCTGACCACGGCGATGGTTACTCGGTTACACCGATGCCGATTTACGAAAACGGCGTAATCGTATTTTCAACCGGCTATGGCCGGACCGAATACGTGGGGGTCGATCCATCCGGCCAGGGCGACGTTACCAACACCCACGTAAAATGGCGAACACGCAACGCACCCACCATGCCGTCCTTCGTTGCCCAAGAGGGGTCCATTTATTCGATTACGGATAAGGGCATACTCAATCGTCTTGATGCCAAAACAGGTGAAATTCAGCAGCGGAAACGAATCGGCGGGAACTTTTCCGCTTCGCCGTTGCTGGCTGGAGGACATCTGTACCTGGCCAGTCGGGAAGGCGTGGTTTCGATCGTCCGCTGCGACGAGGCAATGGATGTAGTCGCTACGAATCAATTTGAGGGGAAAATTCTGGCCAGTCCGGCGGTGATCGGCGACGACTTGATCGTCCGGACCAGTGACCGACTGTATCGCATTGGCAAAGGCAAACGCAACAATTAATCAAGGCGTACTGCCTCGCCTGGCAACCGCTTGATCAATTTCAGAATGGCTTTCCGCAGCGACACAGGCTCGCGATGCACGCAGGCAATTGGAATTGTTCCTGGACAAGCATCGTGACTCAGCAAGTACCCCAGCAAACGCGAGCTTGGGTTCAACCCAGTAGCGTAGCGCCATGTTGTTGGCTGCAGCGGCCAACAATGCTCTGACATACCTGATCGGCTTGCTCACCTGTCAACGTCTCTTCTGGTGACCGCAGCGTAACAGACAGCAGGATCCGCTTTTTCCCCTTGCCATCCTTTTCCGTATTGCGGAATGTTTCCATGTAGTCGACAGATTCCAGCAATTCGCCCCCGGCATCGCGTACCGTTTGTTCAATATCCGACCAGCGGACTTCGTCAGCCATGATCAAATTGAAATCGCGCGAGATCGCCGGGAAAAGACTCTGGTTGTGATGCCGCGGAATCAGGACGGCGATGTTCTCCAGTACACCCAGATCGAATTCGGCCACGGTCGTTGGATGGCGAAATCCGAATTGGCTGAGTCCGGCGCTGGACACGCTACCCAGGAATCCAAAGGTTTGGTCGCCGATCTTCCATTCGCCCGATTCGTTGATATCCAGCAACGGATGATCGAAATCCACCAGTCGCAGTTTTGTACCGGCGGCGATGGCTTCGACAAGAGAATGGACGATGCCCTTCAATTCAAAGAAACTACGGCCCGATGTCAGGGCAATCAGTGTCGGTTGCCGGGGCAGCTCGTTTTCGTCGGCTGGCCAGTAGACTTTGGCACCTTCAAACAACTCAATTTGCGGATTGGACCGATACTCATTGATGCGCCGGGCTTCCAGCAGGCTGGGAATCAGGCTGCGTCGGGCAAATTCGACGGCACCAATATTCTGAGATGCTTTCTCCAACACGCCCAGCATGCCCTGGCTACTGATCAGAGGGGGGGCCTTGCTCCAAGGACTGAACGCTTCCGACCAGGGTGCGGGAACCAGACTGGCGGTCATCGCTTCGTCGAATCCAGCGCCGGTCAGAATGTGCTGGACCTTGTTGACAACGCGATCGGAATGCGTGTGGTGCGAGGCAGCCATGGGAACACGGGCGTCATCGGGCACGTGTTCATATCCATAGATCCGTCCGACTTCTTCCACCAGATCAATCTCCCGTGTCAAATCGCGTCGCCAACTGGGAGGCACGCTGATCACCGACACGCTGTCCTGCTTCTGCACGTGCATTCCCAATGCCGTCAGCGTTTTCGGCACGAATTCCTCGGGTATCTCAATGCCAAGAATACGGTTCAGCTGTGAGAATCGGAGCACGGTCGGTTCGGCCACGGATGGCTGCTGGCCCACATCAATAACGCCATCCAGCAGTTCGCCGCCGCCTGTTTCGAGGATAATTTCGCAGCACCGGCGGCTGGCCCAATCGATCTGTTGTCCGTCAATCGTTCGTTCGAATCGAAACGAGGAAGGACTGTGCAGATTCAAGGATCGCGCCGTATTTCGAATGGAAAGCGGATCGAAATGCGCGGCCTCGATGAGGATATCGGAGGTCGATTCCGATATTTCAGATTCGGCACCACCCATTACTCCGCCAATCGCAATCGGCTGCTGCCCATCGGCAATCACACACATCCCCGGTTGCAGATCGTAGGTGCGATGGTCGATGGCCTCGATTTTTTCGCGGGGAACTGGCTCCCGGACGACGATCTGGCCTTCCGTTACTTTGGCAAAATCGAATGCGTGCAGGGGTTGCCCGCATTCGAACATGACGTAATTCGTGGCATCCACGACATTGTTGATGGAAGCCACGCCAATGGTCGCCAGTCGATCGATCAGCCAGGCAGGACTGGTGGTCACCTTGGCATTTCGGATCAGTCGCGCCGTGTAACGATGACAACGGTCGGGACAGTCAATCCGAACCTGGCACAGATCAACGATTCGTTGACCGCTGGTCCCGGGAGACGGTTGGGGAACGGTCAGCGGCAGATCGTAGAGCACCGCGACCTCGCGGGCAACGCCCAGGTGCCCCAGGCAATCGGGGCGATTGCTGGTGACCTCCAGGTCGATCGCCAGGTCGCTTTCGACCGTCTCGGTTCCCTCGTGATTCAAACCGGACATCGTCAATCGGTGCACCAGCTCGTCCGGGGACATCTGCAGGTCGACATATTGCTGCAACCAGTTCCAGGAAACGATCATTTCTTAATCCAAGAGCCCGTAATAAAGCCAGAACTTTCAGCCAAAACTTTCGACAGCCAGAACCAGAACTCGGTACCGAATTTTTACCCGCCCGATTCGATTTAGAACTGACGCAGAAAACGGACGTCGTTGGTGAACAGGTAACGAATGTCCGTGATCTGGTGACGAATCATGCATAAGCGTTCCACACCCAGCCCAAATGCGAATCCGGAAACCTGCTCCGGATCGTAACCCACGGCGGCCAGCACATTCGGATCCACGATGCCAGCCCCCCCAAATTCGACCCATTTGTCGTTCCAGAAGTAGTCCGCTTCCACGCTGGGTTCGGTGAAAGGAAAGAACGACGGTCGGATTCGAATCGGTACTTCGTCCCCCAGATAGCTGGTGGCGAATAGTTTCAAGACGGTTTTCAAATCGGCAAGGTTGACGTCACGATCCACCATCAAGCCTTCCATTTGATGGAACATCGGGAAATGCGTGGCATCGGCGGTGTCGGGTCGATAAACCCGGCCGAGCGAAATGATGCGAACGGGTGGTTTGGTGTTTTCCATGACTCGAATTTGGACCGTGCTGGTCTGGCTTCGCATCAGCAACGGATTCTCGCCTAATTCGACCAGGTTTTTCCTGGCGGTGGACAGATAGAAGTTGTCCAGCGGGTCTCGAGCGGGATGGGATTCTGGAATATTCAACGCCTGGAAGTTGTGCCATTCATCTTCGATTTCCGGACCATCGGCCGGCGTGAATCCCAGCCGACCCATGATGTCCCGTAGTTCCTGAATCGTCTGCGTGATGGGATGCAGCCTGCCGATTTGCAGCGGATGCCCAGGTAGCGTTGCATCGAATGCAGGATCAACCTGGCGTTCGGAACCCGTAGACGACAATCGTTCCTGGGCCTCGTCGAACGCCGTCTGAATGGACCGCTTGACCTCGTTCAGTTTTTGGCCGGCTGCAGGTTTGTCGGGCTTGCCAATCGATCCCAGGGCTTTCTGGACGATCTTCAGTTTGCCATTCTTGGCCCCCAGGTACTCAACCCTTACACCTTCCAACGTGTCGCGATCGCCGGCCGCCGCAAACGCCTCTCGCGCAGCTGTCTCCAGCTGTTCCAGACGTTGCAGGAATTCGTTCAGGGGCATCATGGCAGCGGGAGGCATGACTGGGCTCGTTGAGGTTCGATAGGGCGGCGAATCACCAGGCCAGAACGGCAGGTCCGTGGTCGCTGACTGGAAATTTAAATTCCGTCAGGTTCTCAAGCATTGAAACCGCTTACGCCGCCAGTGCTTCCTTTGCCTTTTCAACAATCACGTCGAATCCACTCGGATCACAAACCGCTATTTCCGCCAGCGACTTGCGATCGAGTTCGACGTTGGCTCGATTCAAGCCGTCAATCAACTGGCTGTATCGAATACCGCGCATCCGGCAAGCCGCGTTAATTCTGGTAATCCACAGTCGACGAAAATCCCGCTTGCGAACCTTGCGATCGCGGTACGCATAAGCGCCCGACCGAACCAGCGATTCCTTGACGGTTCGAATAAGATTACCGCGCCCACCACGATAGCCTTTGGCGCGCTTAAAGAGTCGTTTCTTGGCCCTCGTACGAGCCGCACCTTTGGTCGTTCTCATTATTACCTCTCGTTCAGCTCGTCAGGCCCCGGCGAATCCGGCGTTCATACCCACGTGCTTGAAGCCTAGCTGATCTACCTGGCAACGATACGCACAGGTCATTTGATTCCTGGATCAGCTGCTGTATTTTCCCAGCGACCGTTTGACTTGATCGACCATCGTATCATCCAGCACGTCGGTACCTCTAAGGTTGCGTTTTCGCTTGGCACTGACGCGCACATTTCGGTGACTGGTTCCAGCAGGTCGATGCTTGACTTTGCCCTTGGCCGTCAACCGAAACCTCTTCTTGGTACCCTTATGCGTTTTCATCTTGGCGGTCATTGCCGTATCACCCGGTCAAAATCTCGGTTGGAAAGCGTCAGATTCTACGTGGAAAACGGGTCCGCTTGAAGGGGATTTTCAAACATTACGCCATTTCCTGGCCGGAATCTGGCTCCAACAGAATGGATGGTCCCGTTTCACCGGGAGAATCGATCTCGTCCCGCAAATACAATTCGTTGAAATGGGCGTGAGTTTTCGGCCAGATATGAAAAGGGCCATCGGTATTGATGATCTGCCACGAACCCTGGATGCCATTTTCCGAATATTGGCCCTCGTACCATACCTGGTGTCGCCCGACGTACTGCTTGGTCCAGCGGCAATTTCCGGTCGATTCCTGATAGGTTCCATTGGCAACCCACGGGCCGACGTAGTCGGTGCCCTCGCCTCGAATCTGACCGTCGGCGAAGGTCAGGTAAAGGTGCATCCAGCCCCGTTCGTTCCGATGTTTCTCAATGTAAAATCCGGACCATTCACCGGAAGGAAATTGACGGCTCAAGGTCGACTAGCTCCTCGCAATAAAAGTTTGACAATTCGACTGAAGGATAGTCGAATTATCGTTGCAGGGTCAAATTGCACCGTAAATGCAAGGTAAATGCACACACAGACACTTTTTCCGGAGAAACCGCCCGCCGTGAGCCCACCCGACAGAATGAATACACAGGACGAGCGGGATTTCTTTGCGGCTATTCAAAACGGCCAATTTGATCGTGTGCGTGAACTGGTAAGCGACAACCCGGATTTGTTGAACGCCCATGACGACGATCGTTTCGGAGCGACACTGGATGTGCATGCGGCCGCCGGCCTGGGACGGATCGGCGATCTGGAAATCCTGTTGGACCGGGATCCGAACCGAATTGCGGAAGCCGGGGGCGATGGTTGCCAACCGCTCCATTTCGCTGGAACGGTGTCGGCAGCCGGCTTGCTGTTGGAACGCGGCGCGGACATGGAGGCTCGCTGCCTCGATCATTACAGCACGCCGCTCCAATATCTGGCCTTTCCGCGTCCGGAAGTTGCCAGGTTTCTGTCGTCACGAGGAGCAGTTACAGATATTTTCTCGGCCGTGCTTGCCGATGATCGTGTTGCGGCAGGAAGACTGCTCATTCGCGATCCGAACGTTACTCAGGATCGCGTCGATCAGAGCCGATTTCCGCCGGGACCGGATCACGATGTCCAAAATATATTGACGTTTATCGTCGGACACAACGCAACGCCGCTGCATGCGGCCGCCAAGGCGAATCGATCGGGAATGGTCGATCTGCTGGTTCAACATGGGCTCAGCCCTGATGTCCGCGGTGGTTATGATCACGCGTCGCCGCTTCACATGGCTGCCTGGGAGGATCACGTCGAAGTCGCGGAAGCACTGATCAAACAAGGCGCCGACGTCAACATGTTGTCGGGTGCTGTGCACAACAACTCAGCAGCGGGTTGGGCCATCGTGGCCGGTTCGGCGGATTGCTTCGACCTGCTGATGGACCACGGTGCAAAGGTTCTGGATTTTTTCGAAAAGGACGCGGTAGACGCGGTTGCCGGTAGATTTCTTAAATTCAAGAGAGTGCCACAACAGAATTACGATCGCATCCTGGCGCAGGATTCGCAGAGGTGCATCAGGATCCGGCGTGAAGCCCGTTTAGTCACACGATAGCGCTTTATCGGTTGGGAGTTGCGTCTTTTCGATCCTGCCGATCGGGAGCATGAGCGCTGCACACGCTACACGACCGTTCGACTTGCACCAACCGCCGACCGTCCGGGCATGGTCCGCTGGTAGGAATCCGCGCGATAGCACCTACGTGGTTTGTTCGCTCAAATGCGACAGCTCAATCCGCCGGCTGCGGGCACGTAGACCTTGTTGGCATAATCCATCACCATCCGGTCCGAGCTGAATCGCCAAGCCAGTGTTGCGATCGAGTTCATCATACGCTTAATCCAATCCCGCGGTAACGCATCAACGTCGCGCCGATAAAACATGGGGCTGACTTCGTATTCCAATACGTGATACAGCGATTCCGCGTCTCGCGAGTCGGTGATCTCATCCGACACGTGACTGGTACCCTTGCCGATACCGAATCCGTTGCCGCCGTCGAAAGCCTCGGCCCACCAGCCGTCCAGAATCGACAGATTCAGGCCTCCATTGAGAACCACTTTCTGGCCGCTGGTGCCCGACGCTTCCTTGGGGCGGCGTGGACTGTTCAGCCACACATCAACGCCACGCACCAGGTGGCGGCAGACGTTGATGTCGTAGTTCTCCAGAAAAACAATCCGTTGCTGCAGATCGGGGTCCATTCGCATTTCGGCAATCCGTTTGATCAGCTGCTTGCCGGGCTCGTCCTTGGGGTGGGCTTTGCCGGCATACACAATCTGGATGGGCCGCTGCGGATCATTCAGCAGGTTCTTAAGCCGATTCAGATCGTCAAATATCAGATTGGCTCGTTTGTAGGTGGCAAAACGCCTTGCGAATCCGATGGTCAAAACGCCCGGGTCAAGCACGTTGCGGGCGAAGTCGATTTCGGCTTCGCTGTCACCTCGACGGCGAGACTGGGCCGTCAACCGACGCCGGACAAACGAAATCATCATCGACTTTAACGTACTGTGAATTTCCCACAACTCACCCGGATCCACGTCGTAGATCCCCTGCCAGGTGGAAGATTCGCCGACATGGGATTTCCAGTCGCTGGGAAAATGTTTGTTGAACAGATTCTCCATCTGCACAGCCATCCACGATTCCGAATGCACCCCGTTGGTGATGTGCCCGATCGGGATTTCTTCTTCGACGCGCCACGGCCACAGATGCGACCACATCCGTCGAGAAACACGACCGTGCAGCTGGCTGACGGCGTTGGCGGTTCGGGATAGCTTCAATCCGATGACCGTCATGCAGAAGGTCTCTTCGTCGTTCTGTGGATCGATTCGTCCCAGACTAAGGAACTGTTGTTCTGACAAGCCCAGTTTGTCGCGTAGCGGTCCCAGATGCTCCTCCATCAGCTCCGGACTAAACCGATCGTGACCCGCGGGGACCGGAGTATGCGTTGTAAATGCGGTCTGCGTTGCGACTTCGCGGACGGCATCATCGAACTCCAGCCCGTCTGATTCCATCCGGTCCCGGATGACCTCCAGCGGACCAAAAGCACTGTGACCTTCGTTCAGGTGATAAACGCCCGGGGTGATTCCCAACTTCTTCAGCGCTTTCACACCGCCAACTCCGAGAACCAGTTCCTGGCGAATCCGCGTTCGTTCGTCACCGCCGTACAGTCGACTGGTAAGCTGGCGATCTTCCGGTGCATTGCCTTCGACATTGCTGTCAAGCAGAAACAGGCGAACTCGACCCACCTGCATCTTCCACACCTTGGCCATCAATGTACCACTGCGGGTTTCCAGTTTGATGCTGATTGGCTCTCCATCCGGACTGCAGGCCGGTTTGATTGGAAGGTGTTCCACCTGGGTGTCGATATACGCTTCTTCCTGATAGCCCTCCTTATCCAGAAGTTGCCTGAAATAGCCCTGTGAGTAGAACAATCCGATTGCAACCAGGGGGACGCCCAGATTGCTGGCGCTTTTGATATGATCTCCGGACAGAACGCCCAGACCCCCGGAATAAATGGGCAATGATTCATGGATGCCGAATTCGGCTGAAAAATAGGCCACCGGTTTCGCACCCAGGATCCCCGCATTGGTCGCACCCCAGGTATTGGTCCCCTGCATGTATTCCTTCAAACGCCGATAGGCCTGATTGATGCGGCTGAACAGGACCATCTCGTTCGCCCGCTTCAGCAATCGCTGCGGTGTGAATTCCTGCAACAGCAGTACGGGATTGTGGTCCGTCTGACGCCAGCGGACCGGGTCAAGATCCCGAAATAGATGTTCTACTTCTGGAGCCCAGGACCACCACAAATTGCTTGCCAGGGCCATACACTTGTCATATAGTTCGTCCGCCGAGAGACGATCATGCGATTGCACGGCATGCGCGTGATGTTGGTTTTCAGCAGCAGTTGACATGGATCACCGTTGGATAACCTGATTGGACGGTTGTCGATATAATGAACTTCCGTAACTCAACAAGAAGAATAACCCCTTTCGCTCCCGGAAGGAATTCCGGTTTGGAATTGAAGGGGAAATCACGGTTTTGCTGGCCGGATGAATTGATTGCGTAAAGTTGACAGGATCGTTGAAATCAAGTAGAGCCGCATTGACCGCGGCGAGGAATTGGTAAATTGCATCCCAACCCGACAGCTTCGGTGTCCGACGCGGTTTTGAAGCTCGATTCGCTGTGCCGCAGCCTGTCGAACAGTGCTGCGGAATTGGAAAACGAACGGGATTGGCCGGGCGACCAGTTGAAAAAGTGCGCGGAACAGGGAGTTTTCCGATGGTTTGTTGACCCACGCTGGGGTGGTTGGGGCTGGCCCGCCGAACGAATTCAGCGCGGTTACCTTCGTTTGGCAGCAGCTTGTCTGACGACAACGTTTGTCGATCACGCAACGGGCGGGTGCCTGCCGCCGCATTGCCGGTTCCCAAAATGAAGAGTTAAAGCGGCAATTGCTGCCCTCTTTGGCCGCTGGAGACGTGTCGGCCACGCTGGGTATCTCCCATTTGACCACCAGCCGTCGGCACTTGCAGCGACCCGTGCTGATCGCCACGGAGACGGATTCCGGTTGGGTGCTGGATGGTTTCTGTCCGTGGGTCACCGGGGGGGCGTCCGCGGACTACCTTGTGGTGGCCGCGATGACGAAGGCGGGGCAGCAGATACTGCTGCTGGTAGCGAACGGTCAGTCGGGCATCTGCGTAAAGCCAGGGCATGCCTTGGTTGCTCTTTCGGCCAGTCAAACCGGTGCCATCGAATTTCGCGATCGGTACGTTCCTCGCGAATGGGTTCTGGCTGGTCCTGCAGACAACGTTCTGGCCGGTGGCAGCCATGCCTCGACCGGTGGTCTGCAAACGTCGGCCCTGGCCCTCGGTTTGGCATCGGCCGCCGTTGATTTCATCCAGAACGAAGCGGCCAATCGTCCCCTGTTGCGGCCCAATCGCGATGCCTTAAGAACGGAGCTGGACGAATTGGTCAGCCGACTGATTTCTCTGGCGGAGGGCCAGTCGGGTGGCAGCCCCAACGAGTTGAGGACGGCGGCCAACAGTTTTGCCTTGCGCGCGACTCAGTCTGCCCTGGTGGCGGCCAAGGGGGCAGGGTTCGTCGTTGGCCACCCGGTTGGGCGATGGTGCCAGGAGGCGCTGTTCTTCCTGGTCTGGAGTTGTCCCCAACCGGTGCTGGATGCCAATCTGTGTGAATTTGCTGGCCTGGTTGATTGAGAATTCCCATGACAGATAAGACGCTCGTCACCTGGCACGAACATGCCGTCAATCGCAAGCGAGGCTGTGTGGTCTGGTTTACCGGATTGAGCGGCAGTGGAAAGAGTACGGTCGCCAATTGCGTGGACATTCGTTTGCACGAAATGGGCGTGAACAGTTTCGTCCTGGACGGTGACAACATTCGTCATGGGCTGAACGCCAGTCCAGAGATTCTGGAGCCAGCCTACGGCAGGGAATTTGCCGAGCGTTTCGGTTTGACGTTCCGTGGTTCGGATCGAGAAGAAAACATCCGTCGTATCGGTTGTGTGGCCGAGCTTTTCTGCGCTGCCGGGATCTTTGCGTTGACCGCATTTGTCAGTCCCTACCGTAACGACCGTGAGCGCGTTCGGGCGGCCGTCAATTCGACAGGCGGTGCCCAGGACTTCGTCGAGGTTTTTGTCGATACGCCGATCGAGGTCTGTGAAGCCCGTGATCCCAAGGGCTTGTACAAGAAAGCGCGAGCGGGAGAGATCAGGGGATTTACCGGCATCGACGATCCGTACGAACGGCCTCATCGTCCAGAAATCCATCTGGATGGTGCCCAGCCGACGGAGCAACTGTCCCATGCGGTACTCGATTATCTCCGCTCGATCGGCAAGTTGGATCAACCAGCCGCGGGACTCTGAAGCCGATGGGACACGGGGCGGTTCCAATGGCCTTGCCGATACCGCGGCTAGAAGGTGTCGAGACCGACGGTGTGCGAAGCTGTCACTTGCGGACGGTTTCAGCGAGGCTGTTTGAATCAGGGCTTGGCCAGGATCGCCACGAAGGGATCCACATCCAACAGGCTGACGACGCCGTCCAGATTACAATCGGCTTCCGCCTGAAACTGGCCGGTCGTGACCCGATCAACAAAACCATCCACGTCCAGCAGACTGACGACGCCGTCCAGGTTCACGTCGCCCAGCAGTATCGGGGACGCGCCCGGCCAGACGGAAATGTATTCCGGTCGACCGCCCTGGGTATCCACGATCGGTCCGAGTTGAGTGAAGCTGCCGTCGGCATGGACGCGAAACGAAAGCAGTCCGCGGAGCCCATCATCACTGGTCGATTCGTCCGTCACCAGCATCTGATCACCCATCACCACCAGATCGCCAAGATTGCCCTGCGAGCCTACGTCGTAGGAAAAACCGGTGGGGATCAGCTGTCCGGTTTCTACGTCCCGAAGAAAACTCTGAACGGTTGAGTCGGTTCCGTGTCCGGCGACAAGCACCATGCCATCATCCGTCATGTCGACAACCTTTGGCGACTGCCCCGGCGACTGCGTGCCAGGCAGGGATGTCAGCGTTCCATCCGGCTGAATGCGAAACGCCAGGATTTCATTACCGGTACCGCTGATCCCTCCCGCGCCGTACAGAAAGTTCGCATCGGGACTGGCTGCGACGGCCACCGCAAACAGCGGCTCGACGACCTCGGTTTCCAGCGGTGACAGTACTCCATTGGCATCCGAGGCAAAGGCGAAGATCGAATTCGTTCCCAATGTATTGTTGGCGTAGAGCAACGTGCCCTTGGCAGTTGCGACGATACTGGTGTTAAAACTGCCGGTGAACTGTTCGTCGACGACCGTCAACGTGGTCGCGTCAGGATCAAATCGATAGGTGATAACCTGGTTCGGACCGCTTAAGCTCGTTTCCGTGACCGCCAGAACTTCGTTGTTCAGCCACTTCGCATTTAATGGGGAATCGGGAACCAGCTCGACCAGAACCTCCGTCAATGTCGCGTCGCCATTGACCGCGAAGATGCGAAGCTGCTCGAATGTCGAAGCAATCGTACCGTGCCCGACCGCCAAGTATTTGCCATCGGGCGTCAATGCGATGGTCTGTGGACCTTCACCCGATGGAGTTACCCCCACGAAATTCAGCGAACCGTTCGGGTTGATGGTAAACGACGTTATCGAATCACCCACATTGTTCGTGACAAATGCGGCCGGTTCCAGCGACTGTCCGGCAGCCGGTGCCCGAAGCAGGACCAAATGGGTCAGCAGTACCAGGCCGATGCCTGCCGCGGAGCGCCAGCAAAATTCCATTCGGCAGAAACGTCGTATATTCATTTCAGTGGATCCTTGTCGCAAACCAGTGCCAACTGGGATTGTAATCGCCTGCCCATCGTTACTCGCCAGATCCGTCCATGATGAGCTGTGAGCCGCAAACGCGACCAATGGGAACGCATGCTTTCAGCCACTTTCGATGGCGTCCACCGCATCCCGTTCCCGTGGAAAGATGTCAAATAGTTTTTCCAGATTGACAATTTTCAGCACGTTCATGATGGTGGAATTAACGCGAGCCAGATAGATCTTTCCACCCGTCTTGGCCACACGGGAACGAGCCCGGATGAAAGCTGCCAAACCGATACTGGAAATGAAACCCAGGTCAGCGCAATTGATCACAATGTTGTTGTGGCCATTGTTGATTTCATCTTCGACACATTTGAAGAAATACTCGTTGGATTCAGCGTCCAGTTCGCCACCCAAGCGAATGATCAGGGTGCCGTTTTCCGTCTGATTGGTCGTGAAATCCAACATGTCGCCTCCAACTCCGCAGTCCAGTTACCCGGCCGTGTGCCGCTGGAGCTTAGTCTAATTCCGCACCGCGTTGAATAAAACGGGCCGCGTGGCGAATTTGTCGTCGGGATATCAAGCGTGCCGGGCGTTTATATTTGCTTTTTACCGAAGGCCTCCCGCAGTAATGCCAGGCTCTTGGGAATCGCCGTCTGATAGTCTTCCTGTCCCTCAAATTCCAGCGAAATGTAGCCGCGGTAGCCGACGGCCTGAAGGATTCGGGCAATTTCGTCGTAATCAATATCGATGGTGTACCAGGTGCCACCACCAAAATAGGTCTTGGCCTGAACGAACACGGTTTCAGGAGCCATCAGTTTGAATTGTTCTGTTCGACGGTCGAAGAAGTTGCCTGTGTCCAGCGTCGCTTTCAACCAGGGACTGTTGACATCCCGGATGCAACGCATCACCCCTTCGGCGGTTCGGCCCAGTCCCCAGTGATTTTCCAGACCCAGGATAACACCGCATTTTTCCGCAACCTTGACGCATTGTGATAGTGATTCGGCGACCCAACCGAACGCATCTTCGTCCGTATAACCTGCCAACCGCGGTTCGATACCCTTATTTGCCATCAATTCATCGAAGTCCCTGGATGTTCCCCAACGGCCGGTATTCACACGAATGGTGGGGATCCCCAGTTTGTAAGCCAGCTCGATGGAAGCGTTAGTCTGCTCCACATTCTTACGGCGATCCTCCGCCTCCGGGCTGACAAAATCCTGGTGCGTGGAAATGCTGACCAGGTCCAGGCCGTTAAGAAAGGCCTGACGCTTGAGCTGTTGCAGATAGCGGTCCGATTTCTCCTGCATCTGAATTTCAAGCAGTTCGACGCCGTCAAAGCCCATATCGCCAATCAGTTCGATACACCTGGCCATCGTTAATTTGGAATCCTCGCGAAACCTCCAGAACGAATAGGTTGAACAGGCAATGGGATTGGGGACGAAGTCTGTCCGATGCGCCGCGTCTGCGGCATCCGTATCACTCCGCTTCTGTGCCAGACCGGGAAGACGGCAGATCGTTCCCGCCGCGAGGGCAGCGGTGCCAGTCACGAAATTGCGTCGGTTCATATCGTAAACGCCTTGAAGGAAATACAGCATTTGGACACTTCATTTTCTGAGACAGTTGGATTGATAACACAGCGACTGCGGCAATGCAATCGACGGTATTTTCTCCACGACCCCGCGCAGAATCCGAACGATCGTTACACGCGGCCGTCCACCGGGTGGGCCGTTACAGGGTTCCCAGAAAACTGATTTTATTCAGACCAAAAAGTTTGACTGACCGGAATCGTGACATACGTTTTAGAGCAATCAAGAAACAAAAGGCCGCACGACTGTAAGGCTTCCAGTTTCGATTGTGGCAATTGTGTCCCTGATCGTTTCGGGGACAACGAAATCACGGGAAGCTGAAATTTTCAACTTCCGAAATCCTAGTTGAACCATTTTTGGTTCCCGCCTTGTGGCGTTTTGTTTTATCCGTCGGAGGAGAACATGAAGAACGTTATTTCGAAAGTACAGAATTTTCTGAAATCAGAAGATGGCCCCACAGCTGTTGAATACGCCATCATGCTGGCTCTGATTGTGATCGTCTGTCTGACAGCGATCCAGGCAATCGGTGATAACGCTAATACTGCGTTCAACACCATTGCTACCGAAATTGACAACCACAACGACGCTCCTTAATTGGAACGATCATTGTTGATTGCGGAAAACAAGCCCTCCGGCCCACGTGGCCGGGTGGGCTTTTCCCGATTCAGCCCAACACAAGTCTCTTGAAGAATTGAAAGCACCTCGGAAACGGACGTTAACATGAATTGGCTCAGTTCTCCCGAATCTTGCCATCAAGCCTTCGAACTGGTTTGTTGTTTTTTTACCGTCATCGCCGCATTTGCAAGCTATTTTTTGTCGTTACGCGGCTGAACGAATCAGCTGGACGACCCGGTTAAGCGTGGTGGTGAGTGACGTCACCAGACGCCCTGATCACCTGAAAACAATTGCGAGATGCCCGTCATGGGCAAGGAGAAATAGATGAATCTTTACGCGTCGATGGTTGAAAACTGGCCTTACTGGATTGTCACGGCGTTCGTCATTGTGGCCGCCTACATTGATGGCAAGTATCTGAAGGTGCCCAACAAGATCACTTTTCCGATGATCATCGCGGGTTGGATCTACAGTTCCATTGCCTATGGGATGGCCGGCGACGGCTGGTACGTTGGACTGGGCTGGAGCCTGGCGGGTACGGCGGTCGGACTGCTGACCCTGTTACCGGCCTACGCCATTGGTGGAATGGGTGCCGGAGACGTAAAAATGATGGCTGCTATCGGAGCCTGGGTGCACGTGGCCATCACGCTGTATGCCTTCTGCATTGGCACCATTGTAGGCGCCATCCTGGCGGTGGGCATGATTCTGATTTCCGGCGATTCGAAGAAACACTGGAATCAGTTCTTCTTCATTATCAACGAAATCGCCACGATCCGTAATCCGGAAGTCCTGGCCAACATCGCCACCGACCGGAAGGGCTCCATGAAGCTGCTGCCTTACGGTATTCCGCTGGCAATCGGCACGGTCATCTACTTCGGATGGATGGGATTGCTGATATAGCCGATTATTCGCGGCCGGTATTTCGGGTTGTAACTACTGCCACGCTGACGACAGCAATTTGGAATAGTGGAGCAAACGAGTGCCGAATTTCTAGGAAGTGCACCAGTTTTTGTCTTCGTGAAGAAACAGGAAAGCAATGGTTGTTTGGAAAGTGAAGCATTCATGGCAAGGACGGTATCCGCGCTTCACACAAAGTTTGCGTTGAAACGCAAGATGTACTGAAAATTTTAACGGCAGGGCGGATCTGATATTCGCCGGCCAGGCAAGTGATACCGGTCTGAGGCAGAATCATGAAATCCAAATCAGTTGTTCTAATGGTCGTTTCGTTGGGTTTTGGATTGATTGCCGCTATCGGCATCAGCCAGGTGATGGGAAACAATTCCCAGGCCGAACCGGCGATTAAGCGAGCCCAGGTTCTTGTCGCGGCTGTCAATTTGAAGCACGGTGACGATTTGACGGAGGAATCGGTCAAAATCGAACACTGGCCGGCAGATGTGATTCCGGAAACGGCCGCGCGAGATTTTCAACAGATCAAATTCAAGAAAATCACCACTCGTTTGAGCAAGTCGTTGCCCATCCTGTTGTCCGATATCGCCAGCCCGGAAGAGATTGGCCGCATCAATATTCCCAAGGGATACAAACTCGTGGCCATCAAGGTTTCGGCTGAGGAAACCTTTTCCGGCTTGTTGCAACCGGGCGACCGCGTGGACGTGATCGGCGTAGTCAACGTTCGCGATCAGGATCCGGGAACCGCAAACAAGACGATGACCGTTTCCAAGACCTTCCTGAAAAACATCGAGGTCTACTCCGTGGACGGGAAACTGCACAGTGGCGGGCCCCGCGAAGGTTCGGCGGGTAATGCGATCGTGGGCGTTCTGGTAACCGAAAAACAGTCCGAAATGATCGTGCTAGTACAGAAAGTAGCCAAGCTGCGGTTGGTGCTGCGGGGCGACCACGAAGAAGAGGCGGACGGCGAAGAGTTTACCGATTACAGCGGTTTTTACGAATCGGTTTTTGGCAAGGATGACGAGCAGGACCTGGATCAGGTCGAAAAGCCCGATAATGAACTGCATCACACGATGAAAATGTATGAAGGAGACCAGTACAGCGAAGTGGAATTTCGGGGCAGCCAGCGGGTGAAGCAGGAGCAACAGCCTCCGTTCCAGGGAGATTTTAACGATTCCGCAGACTACGGGACTTTCGAGGAAAATTACAACGATCTGGAAGAAGATCAATATCCCGGTCAATAGGTTCGAAACATCTTTACGGGACGCAGGGGCTTCGACTCCTGTGTCTCGCGAAGCTGTTGAACGGCAGGTAGGGAAGAAACCGTCCGACAGCCACATGGATGTGAAAATGCAATTCAGCGAAATGGTTGTTTTGCCAATCGAATCGGCGAAGACGCAAGGAATCACGGATGAAGACTCTCAATTTTCTGCAGGCATCCGCCTGTATGGCAGTGCTGACACTGATGTCTTTCGGGCCGCCCGCAACAGTCGCTCAGCAAATCGGTACCGGGCTCAGCCAGCAGACATTCGTCGACGCCTCCGTTCAGCAGGTTGAGGTGGTTGTCGGTTCCAGTCGTCGACTGAAATTCGGGTACAAGATCCCCGAATTGCTGGTAGAGAATCCAGAAGTCGTCAAAGCGACTCCCGTTGCGCCCACGGAAATCCTGATTTCCGGGCTGAAGCCCGGCCTCACCACCATTACCGTCAGCGATCCGGAAAAGAACCTGCAGTCACTTGTCGTGCATGTGATGGCCGATACGCGGAAGCTGGAGGCTGCCTTGAGGCGGCATTTTCCGGATTCCAATGTCAAGGTTCACGCACTGCAAACGGGCGTGATGTTGAAGGGAACCGTTTCGCGAGCCGACCACGTTAACACGATCATGTCGATCGCTCAGGATTACTTCCCCACCAACGTAATCAACCAGATGCAGGTTGATGGCAGCCAGCTGGTGGCTATCAAGGTCAAGGTATACGAGGTCAATCGAACCAAGCTGCGGACGCTGGGAGTGGATTGGGCAGTTTTTGGTGATGATTTTGCTTTTGTTTCCAGCATCGCTGATCTGATCCAGGCGGTCAGCGTTACCGGGGGTAGTTTCAATACTTCTGGTGCAGAAACCGTTTCCTTCGGTGTCTTTGGTTCCGACACACAGTTCTACGGTTTTCTTGAGATTCTGGAGCAGAACAATCTGGCCAAATTGCTGGACCAGCCTACGCTGGTGGCGCAAAACGGTCGTCCGGCTGAGTTTCTTTCAGGTGGTGAAATTCCGATTGCTGTCGCCAGTGGACTGGGCACGAACTCGATCGAGTTTCGCCCGTTTGGCACCAAGTTGGACATGGTCCCGATCATTCACGGTATGGGCGAATTGAGTCTGGAAGTGCGAGCCGAGGTTTCCGAAGTCGACAACAGCCTCTCGTTTGGATCGGGCGTGCCGGGCTTCCGCGTGCGTCGAGTCAACACGGGGGTTCGCATGCGGGAAGGCCATACCCTTGCCCTGGCGGGGGATTACCGCGAGGAACTCGAAAACGAAAAACGGGGAATTCCCTTCCTGATGGACTCTCCGATCATTGGTCCTCTTTTCCGTCGAACCGAAGAGCGGAAGTCTGAATCCGAACTTGTGTTCCTGATTACGCCTCGATTTGTTTCCGATGTTGATCCGACCTGCGTTCCAGCCTACGGGCCGGGGCAGCTGACGGAGTCTCCGTCGGATCACGAATTCTACTGGAATGGCTATAACGAAGTGCCCCGTTGCAATGACGATTGTCCTGTCAACGACCGATTCGAAGATCCGGCTAATTACGGTAAATACCGCGACTACCCCGCTTCGATGGAGGATATCAAGCAGCGGCGGCCGGTTGAAAATCAGATCCCGCCCCAGACGCCTGCCGACGACTTGTCGCGAAGTCAACAGGGTGGCGGTCTGTTGCGAGGCCAGGCGATCGAACAACCGGTTCGATACCCGTTGTCCAATGGTGGCAGCTTCAGCAGCCCCATTGGTGGTAGCGGTTCAGCCGGCGGGCGGTAGCGTACGGCCAGGTGTGATAACGGAGGCGGCCTACGCCGCCTCCATCGTGTCCATTGAAATTCAAGTGGTTCCTCGTAACGAAGTTAACACCAGAGCGAGAAAATAAATGAGCGGAACGCTGAGAATTTCGATCTGCGATCCCAACGAATCGTCCCGGGAAGATTTGAAGAAGTTTCTGATCGGCATGGAGAAGGTCTGGTTGGAGGCCGATTGCTCCCGCTACGAATTCTTCGTGGAAATCGTCGACCAGACGCAACCGGATGTAGCGATTATCGACCTGGACGCCGATGACGCGAAGGCGCTGTCCCTGATTGAAGAATTGTCCAGAAAATACGCGAGCTGCAGTATCATCGCGGTCAGCGCCCGAACGGACGGGCAATTGATCTTGGGAGCCATGCGATCCGGGGCTCGTGAGTTTCTCAACTCGCCCGTCCAGATTGAAGAACTGGTCAGTGCCCTGGATCGCGTTTCATCCAACTTGACCGGAAAAGGGAAATCCAGCAAGTCGGGCTGCGTCATCTCCTTGGCCGGTGCGTCGGGAGGCGTGGGGACCACGTCGATTGCGGTGAACCTGGCCTGTTGTCTGGCCAGCAACCCCAATAATAACGTGGTGCTTGTCGACCTCGATCTATCGTTGGGAGATGCGGACGTGTTTCTGGATATGATTCCGGACTACACGTTACTGGATGTCGCGCAGAATATCTCCCGGCTGGATCTGTCGCTGCTCCGCAAGTCATTGACCAAGCACGAATCGGGTGTCTACCTGTTGCCACGCCCGGTTCAACTGGAAGACGTGGAAACGATCAGCAGTGTGGATTTCAAGAAAGTCCTGGGCCTGCTCAAGGCTTCGTTTTCGCACTTGATCATTGATCTGTCCAAAGCCTACAGCACGCTCGATTTGACCGCTCTGCAGGCTTCGCAGCACATCGTTCTGTTGACTCAGCTGGATCTTCCCTGTTTGCGTAACGTGGTTCGCCTGATGACTTCGCTGGAAGACTACGATGGCGTTACCGACAAGGTCCGGATCGTCGTCAACCGCACGGGACTGGACAAGATGCACATCAGTGCGGCCAAAGCGGAAGAGACGATTGGTCGAGAGATCTTCTGGCGGATTCCCAACGACTATGCCACCATTTCGGAAAGTCGGAACAACGGTATCCCCTTGCTGGAACAGTCTCCCAAGGCGGCGTTAACGGCCTCGATTGTCGAACTGGCAGCCAAGCTTGATAATTTCGACGGCGAGGACGGCGGGGTTCCGGCGTCCACTGACGACAAGAAGGACAAGAAAGGCTGGCTGAAGTTCCTTTCGAAATCGAAATAACCCGACCCCGCCCATAGCGATCTCTCCAGCTATTGTCCTGAAGTAACGATCTTGCTGATTGGATTATCTGCATCGCAGTCTGGCAGCTATTCCGCATCTAAGCCGCCGTTTCCGGTCCGCCCCACCGCCCATCGTGGGTTACATTCCCTTGGCACCTGCCCTGTCGCGGGTTCGTGGTGGCGGCGTCACCGTTTCCGTCGCTTCACGATCGACCGATTTCCAAGTGGATCCTTTCACTTCGCGGTGCTTCAGCAACATCGCAATATGTCCGGAAAAAGTGAAGAGTTGACGAGGTCGAAATCATGGAATCAGCGCATCTGGAAGAATTGATTCAGTTGGAAGATTCCTATTGGTGGCATGTGGCCAAGCGAAAACTGGTCACATCCATTTTGACCAGAGAGTTTGCTCCCCCCGGGCACCTGGTTGAGGGGGGGATTGGCTCAGCGCGAAACCTGGTCGTGTTCCGGGAACTCGGATATACGGTAACCGGTTTTGATGTCATGTCGGAATCAGTCGATCACGCTCGACGGCGCGGACTCGACGATGTTCGGATCCACGATCTTTCCCGGCCCTGGCCACGGGAACCCGAAAGCACCGAGGTGGTCGTTCTACTGGACGTTCTGGAGCATCTGGAAGACCCGGTCGAGGTGATGCAGCATGTCCGCCGGATTTTGAAGCCGGGGGGCGGCCTCGTGTTTACCGTACCGGCCTACCGCTGGTTGTACGGCGACTGGGACAAGAGACTCGGACATTTCCGTCGCTACACGGCTGGCGAGATGAGGCGTCAGGCGGCGGCGGCTGAATTGCGGGTGCACAGCATGACGCATTGGAATGCGTTCACGTTTCCGGCCGCCGTGGCGGTGCGCAGTTACCAGCGGTTATTTCCCGCCGCCAGTCGAGGCACCGAGTTCCCACGCGTCACGCCGGCAGTAAACCAGATGCTGTTGTCGATGGCGGGAGTCGAACGTTGGCTGGTCGACCATACCCGCTTACCCTTCGGACTGTCGCTAGTGGGGGTTTTGAAGAAATGAGCGATCCAATGCTTGCCGACCGACCAAGATCCAGGTCCGATCAACTGGTTTCGGTGGTCCTGCCCGCGTTCAACGAATCCCGGGTGCTGGGTCGGCTGTACGAACGTATCACGGCCAGTTTGAACGAATGCGATGTGCGATACGAGATCATTTTTGTCAATGATGGATCCAGCGATGCCAGCGGGGAAGTGTTGACGTCGCTCGCGACTGAGGACTCACGAGTACGCGTGATCCACTTTTCCAGGAACTTTGGTCACCAGGCAGCGATTCATGCCGGGCTGCAGCACGCCCATGGCAATGCGATCATCCTGATGGATTCGGATTTGCAGGACGACCCCTCCTGTCTGCCCGAATTCATCAACCAATGGCGGCAGGGATTCGATGTCGTGTACGCCATTCGCACCAACCGAAAGGAAAATCCGGCCAAGCGGTTTCTGTTCTATGCGTTTTATCGCGTGTTGAATCTGGTAGCCCAGACACCGATGCCGATGGATGCCGGAAATTTTGGTCTGGTCGATCGCTCGGTTCTGCGACAGATCATCTCCATGGTTGAACGGGATCGCTATTTTCCCGGTTTGCGCAATTGGGTTGGCTTTCGTCAGACCGGAATTGCGGTCGAGCGGGGTGAGCGTCATGATGCGCAGCCGCGAGTTTCGATCATGCAGTTGTTTCAACTGGCGAAGACGGCCATCTTTTCGTTTTCGCGGGTTCCCCTGTCCCTGTTCTACGCGCTCGCCGTCATTTCCATCGTTATTTGTACGACCTGCACCTGTTTTACGCTTTATCACCGGCTGTTTACGGGGTTGGCCGTGCCGGGCTGGGCTTCCATCACGATCGTGGCCTCTCTGTTTGGGGCATTGAATTCGCTGGGGATCGCAGTGTTGGGTGAGTACGTTATCCGGATCTACGATCAGGTTCGAGCGCGGCCGCAGTTCATCGTTTCACGTTACCAGAATTTTCCATCGGTGACCGTGGAGCCGGCCGAAGATCAGATTCTGCAAACGATCGATGAATTGAGACAGCAAACACCACCGCCGGGCGAACAGAGAACGGTGCCACTGGCATTGACGAATCTGGATCAGGGTGCCGCTTGGGATGCACCGCCAACCTCAATTCGATAGGCCATCCATGTCGACGGTTTTCAGGTTGACTGAAGGTGAAAAGTGTGGCCGGGCAGGCACTGGCCGCGGGTTTCAGCATTCTTGGCTGAGCTGGCTGATGATCGGCGTCTTTCTGTCGGCGGCTGCCCTGGCCGGGTATCCGCAGATGTTCACGACTTTTGTGGACTACGATGATGAAGGCTACGTGATGATGTCGTTGTACCACGTGGTTCAGGGCTGCCCACTGTACGACGAAACCTACACCCAGTACGGTCCCGCGTTTTTTCAGATTCACGCGACATTGCATCAGCTGCTGAACTTGCCGGTCACGCACGATGTGATTCGCATCAAGGCGCTGATCCAGTGGTTGGCCGTTTGTCTGCTGTGTACGGTCACCGTTTTTCGGATGACCCGTTCATTACCTTTGGCATTAAGTGCCCTGGTCGGCGTTTTTTGTCTGCTGGAGCGATTCTGTGTGGAGCCCGGTCATCCTCAGGATATTGCTGCGCTGGCCGTGGCCGGGATCCTGTTCCTGTCCACATGGGTGCGGCCGATTCCGATGCGTTGTTGGCCTTGTTGGAATCATGCGATATTGGGCTTCCTGGGCTTACTAGTTGGCATTGTCGTGATGACCAAGGTCAATATCGGTGCGCTCCTGTTTCTGGGCGTGATCACGTCGTTGTTGCTGGTTGCCGAGCCTGGGAGAATCGTTTCGTTGTTCCGTTCCAGAATACTGTTGATCGGTGCCGCGTTGCCGGTGCTGTTGATCGCGAAGTACTGGAGTATTCAACAGGCGGTCCTGTTGCCGATGGTGACTGCGGCGTCGATTGGGCTGTCAATTGTCATGATCCGAAAACGAGCCTGGCCCGCGGCGATTTCTGGCCAGGGGCTGATGGCGTTCTGTCTGATGTTGACGCTGTCGGTCGTTTCCGTACTGGCATTGACCTGGATAAATGGGACGTCCGTCAACGGCCTGGTCAACGGCATTGTGCTGCAGCACCTTGGTTTCGCCGGTTCCTTCTTCTCACCACCTCCAGTAACGACGTGGATCATTCCCGCGACGATCGGCAGCGGCGTATTGGCGATTTTTTTCCTGCGCGAACGAAACTGGGTCGTGACCCTGCTTCGACTGGGCAGTATCACGTTACTTGCTACCCTGTTGGTCCAGTTTTTACTGGAAACGAGTCGTCCATCGGCCGGAGGTTATGAAGGTCGGTGGCACGTGCAGACGCTGATGAGTTTTGCGCCGTTGCTTTGCTGGATTCTGCTATTCCCCGGAACCGGATTCCGCCAGAGTGAATTGCGATTTGACTTGGGCGACTATTGCTTTGCCCGCGTGATGTTGTGTTTTGTTTCCGCTTTTCAGTTGCTGATCTGTTATCCCATTCCTGGCAGCCAGATTGCCATGGGCACATTTCCCCTGATCGTGGTGCTGGCAATCGCGTCGTCCGATTTCCTGAAAACGGATTTGGCCCACATCCTGCCGTCGATGAACTTAACTCGTAAGACAATCGCCGTGGCGGGGTTCTTGCTGGCACTGGCCTCCGTCACCCTGCTTTATCGGGACATTGGTACCTGGCGGCGTCACCAGGCGTACCAACCGTTGAAATTGCCGGGAGCGACGCTGATGCGATTGCCGTCCCATGACGTGCGAAATTATCGCCAATTGACGGCCTACCTGAAACAACAGGCCGATTCATTTCTGTTTCGGGAAAGCACTCAGAATTGCGTCTATTTCTGGAGTGAGATGAAACCGCCCAACGCGATCAATGCCACGATCTGGCCCTACATGTTGAACGCCACGCAGCAGGAAGCTATCGTGGCCCGTTTGCGAGAAACCGATCGGGTCGTGGTGGTTTCCACGTTCGGCGATGAGCTTCTGCCCACAAACGATGCGCCACTGGCTCGTTACATTGAGGAGCATTTTGAACCGGCCGACGTGGTTGGAGGTTTCGACATCTGGAAACGGCGAACGAAACAGACGGTTCCCTCAGAACAGACTTCCTGCCTGTCACGTTCAGGATTCTGACGGGCTGCCGGTCGGTTCCTCAGAATGGAAGTATGAACCCAGGCAACCGAAACTGAGGCCTCCGCCGAAAAATCCTTGTGCATTACGTCTCGGCAATTGCCTCGAATGTTCGAATAATGGGCAGGCTAATGGTATCTGCCCTTGGCCGTCACGAAAGAAGATTTGTTTTGGATATCGAAAGTCACGAATTTTTCATGCAGCAGGCCCTGTTGCAGGCCGAAGCGGCCCGGCAAATGGACGAAGTACCGGTAGGGGCCGTAATCGAGTACGCCGGGCGGACTATTGCGGCCGCGCACAATCAGAATATCGCTCTGTCGGACGCCACCGCCCATGCAGAAATGCTGGCCATTACTCAAGCCGCTCAATCCGTAAGCGACTGGCGACTGGAAGACTGCACTTTGTATGTCACGCTTGAACCCTGTGTCATGTGCGCGGGTGCCATTCTGAATTCTCGCGTTCCCCGGGTGGTCTTTGGTGCGTTGGACCCCAAAGGAGGAGCAGTTGGCTCACTGTTCAACTTGCTGAACGACGCTCGACTGAACCATCGTTGCGAAGTCGTGACGGGTGTGATGTCGCAGCCGTGTGGTGACATTCTGACTGAGTTCTTCAAGCAGAAAAGAATGCTGGGCAAGAAATAGTCATGGATTGGTGGATGGTCGGTTATTCTGAAACCATTCGTCCGCCGAGTCAGCCGGGGAATCTGTCATGTACCGCCGAGCGTTCTGTTGCAGGACCATTTTCATGCGTCGGGAAACCATGTTGCTGGTAATCATTTCATTCTCCCCCATGCCGAACATGTTCAGGATTTGAATGAAAGCGTTGTCAACGGCACGCCGCAACACCGATTGGTCGAACGACAGAAAGTAGCCCAGTTCAACCGTGCCTGGCAAGGCCCGACAAAACTGCTCCACACGTTGGTCTCGAATTGGCAGAGGGTGTCTTTCAACGACCAGAACGGCGAAGTGGACCGAGGGGTCGAGCGTTCGTCCAGCCAGGTTGTCGGAAGACAGCAGATCGGACAGGCAGAGAAACAGGCGGCTGCCGTGTTCGCCCGTCTTCAAATCGTCCAGCCAGCTGGAGTCGATCGGACGGCTCACGATTTCGTAGGGCGCATGCGATGATTCAAACGCCTCCTGAACGGCCGTGAATTCCTCTGCGAAATGGGCGACCACGATCAACACCTGGTCGGACGCCAGACGCTTGTCCAGGGCCTGCCCCAGTCCCGCCAATCTGGCGGCCTGATCCCGGGCAAAGGAATCTTCATAGCAACGAAACCGGGGCGTACTGAATATCCAGCGAAACATCAACTTGCAGAACGAATCGAGTCGGTTGAATCCGTTTCTACATGTTACCAGTTATCGCCAGATCGTTTGATCCTGGACGGGGGCGGTCGAATTCAACAGTCGGTTCAGCGTGGAATTCAATACATCCTGGCGTTTCAGCGACCCGGGGCGAAATGTCGGCAAGGCCGTCGCGGTGGGTTGTCCGGATGGGGAGGGGGATGGCATTTCGACGGCCTGCTTGGCTCGTGATTGACGAGCGTACCAGCCGCCTGGGGCCGTTGTTCCAGCGATTTGACGGTCAATGTGATCCGCGTCGGGACTGGGTTGATTTGGCTGGTTCGCGGCAATCGAATACGTTCCGCCGGGATCGATCAAGGTCGCATCGCCACCGCCGGCGGATGCCACCTGCGGAGCCGCCGTCATCGGACTGCCCTTGCGGACCCAATCCAGCCAGCTGATCTGCAGCTGCGACAGGTCTTTGAAGCCGTAATACTTTTCGGTGGCTCGATCCCAGGTTTTCGTATCGAAATTCGATTGTTCGCTGGCGAGTCCCCATTCCAGGTACCGGACGAAATGCTGACGACCTTTCTGGTTGATCAGGAATTTTGCCAGGGAGTAGCCCTGAGCGTAAAGCGGCAGGATGTCATGAGGATACTGTTTCATGGTGAACATGCGATTGAACGGAATGCCACGCGACGGACTGGCGGTCAGAAAATTGATCAACATGCGATGATTCTTCGCCCGTTCCGATTCATGTTCGACCGTCGTGCAGGCACCCTCGTCGGCCCACCTGGGCAGGGGCCGTCCGAAGTGAGTTGCAAAGATGGTGTGGGTGACCTCGTGAGGCAGAACGGCATCCAGCAATCGATCGGGTGGACCATAGATCTTCATTTGCCAACCAACGGGCAGTCCTCTACCGTTGTCGCCCTGGACAAAAGCAAAGCTGGTTTCTCCCCCCGCGTGCGGACCGACCTGAACGCGGACCGGGCATTTCTCCTGCCACTGCGGTATCTCATAGCCCAACCAGTCGATTGACAATTCCCGACGGTATTTCTCCGCCAGTCGAACCGCTTGTTTTGCCAGTTGCCGGTCTGGCGCGTAGACGACAAAGTTCTCCGATTCAGCCTGGTACGTTTGCGCCGACGCCGACTGAGTAATAAAAAAAACGAAGACTGACAACCAGCAGAGAATGCTGCGAGCTTCCATGCTCTTGTTTACTCCCGTTGTTCTTGGGGACTTGATCCTTCAAGTCCCGGTCTGCTGGCCGTTCTCACATCGGCTTCGGGCCAGTTTATTGCCTGTGGTCTGCGCGACGGAATAATCAGCCCGGTTTTCGTTGCCAACGAGAACCGCGATTCTTCTGCCCGCGATTTCATCTTGATGCGGGGCACAGGCTAGTGAAAACCAACTTGGCGATATAGAGCGATTTTCAGATGGAAGCCCGCTTTTCGCTAGCTCGCTGTCGCGTCAATCCTGGGAAACCGTCTGAACCCCTGTTTGTGGTCGGACGCTGCATTGCATTCTGCCAGCAACCTCCTTACGATGTCTCGTCAGACGTCGGTTACTGTCGTCCATTGTCTTTCAGAGCTGGATCTGACGCCGGTTTCCCTTATTATTTTTGACAAGCGTTCCATTGGACCAGATGTTGGCAGCGCGGATAGATGTCGCCCGTTTGCTGATCGAAGCCGGGAACTGGATTCGTCGATTCAAGGATAAAACCATCGTCGTTTGCCTGACCGGTGGTTTCATGGAATCCGATCGGGCCGTTCATGACTGCCTGCAGGATGTCTTGTTTCTGTCGACGGTCGGCGTGCGGCCGGTTCTCGTTCACGGAGGTGGCAAGCGTGTGGATGCCGCTTTGAGAGATTCTGGCGTGAGTCTTCGAGTCGTTAATGGTCAACCCGACTATCCACCTGAAGCCGAGGCAATTCTGGAACGCGTGTTGGCGGAAGATTTGAATGAAGCGCTGGCGGCTGAATTTGAGGAGTTGGGTGGACGGGCAATGACTTTGAACTTCGCATCGACTCCGGTTTTGGCCGGCAGGCGGGACCCCGCTACGACGGAGGGTGAGCAGCAAGGCCCGTTGAATTCCCTCGGGGTAGTTACCGAGGTTGATCGGCTGGTAATCGATAACCTTTGTTATGCAGGTCAGGTGCCGGTGATACCGGCGATGTGTTGCACGGAGGACAATCACAAACTGGCCGTCAGCGAATTGCAGGCCGCGACGGCCGTGGCCGGCGAACTCCACGCGGAGAAGCTGGTTATCCTGACGGACTGCGATCTTTCGGCGGACTGGGAATTGCCGGCGACGTTCTCGCGACCGGCTGCGGCAGCACGAGCGGCGGACAATAGCATCTCTCCTCAGATTCGATCGCTCTGCCAATGGTGTCTGCAGGCGCTGGATGCTTCGGTGCGGCAGACCCACCTGATTGACGCGAGTGTTGGACATGGGCTGCTGCTGGAAGTCTTTACCGACGCGGGAATCGGTATCGAAGTCCGCGGAGATTGAGCTATGCGCCATCTGATCACGTGGGCCGATTACTCGGTCACGGAAATTCGTCGCATTCTCGAAATCGCCAGTGATTTGAAAGAGCTGAGTCATCGTCGAATACGACCGGCCATTCTGGAGCGAAAAGTGTTGGGATTGTTGTTTGCCAAGCCATCGCTGCGGACCCGCGTCAGTTTTGAGGCATTGGCGAATCAAACCGGTGCCTCCAGTCTCTTTCTGGGAGAAGAGGTCGGATGGGGAAGCCGCGAGCCGGCACACGATTTTTTTCCCGTGCTCACCAGCTATATTGATTGCCTCGTGATCCGCGCCAATCGCCATCAGGATGTCGTCGAAGCCAGCAAGTTCAGTCGTTGTCCGGTGATCAATGGCCTGACCAATCTGGCGCATCCCTGTCAGGCGCTGGCCGACGTCATGACCATTGAAGAGATTTCCGGAACGGCTGAAGGATTGAAGATTGCCTACGTTGGTGACGCCAACAATGTGGCCTTCAGTCTGGCGTTATTGAGTTGCAAATTGGGGGCGAGATTTTCCATTGCAGCACCGCCAGGTTATGCGTTTGCGGCTGAACGGGTGGCGGATATTCAGGCGCAAGTGGCGTATCCGGGGCGGTTTCAGCAGACCGAGGATCCGGCCCGCGCGGTTCAGGGAGCCAATATCGTTTACACCGATGTCTGGACCAGCATGGGGCAGGAAAAAGAATCCGCCCAGCGAATCCGGGATTTCGAATCTTATCAGGTAAACGATATGCTTTTGCAGCACGCGGCAGACGATGTACGATTCATGCACTGCCTGCCAGCGAAACGCGGTGAGGAAGTGACCAGCGACGTGATTGACGGGGAACGCAGCATCACATTGCAACAGGCGGAAAACCGACTGCATGCGCAAAAGGGTGCCGTTGTCTGGCTATTGACGGAGGCGGAGGTAAATCAATGAATCGAAAACCAGGTGAAATCCGTCCCGTCAAAATCAAACGTCGCTACACGAAATCCACTCCCGGTAGTGTCCTGTATCAGTGCGGAGACACGATCGTGCTGTGTACCGCCAGTGTGGATGGGAATGTGCCGCCCTGGATGGAAGCATCCGGCAAGGGCTGGATTACGGCGGAGTACAATATGTTACCGGGCAGTACCAATCCCCGCAAACGACGGGATCGAAACAAGGTCGATGGTCGAACAACCGAGATTCAACGACTGATCGGTCGCTCGTTGCGGGCGGTGTCGAATCTGGAGAAACTGGGGCCTCGACAGATCACGGTCGACTGTGACGTGCTGCAGGCAGATGGTGGGACCCGGACGGCGTCCATCACCGGTGGTTTCGTGGCGTTGGTGGACGCGATTCACGCGATCCGAAAACAGCTTCCCAATCCACGGGATTATCCCTTGAACGACAGCGTGGCCGCCATCAGCGTCGGATTGTTAAACGGCAAAGCCGTTCTGGATCTTGATTATGAAATGGACTTTGCGGCCGATGTGGACATGAACGTTGTTATGACGGGCAAGGGCCAATTCGTGGAGATCCAGGGGACGGGGGAGGAAGCGACCTTTAGCGAGAAACAGCTTCATAATCTGTTAAAGTATGGACGCCGAGGTATCACGGAACTGACCGCGATTCAGAGTTCCGCGTTGAATCGGATTTGGCCTTTCCCCAGGACTTGATCAATACGGGTGATCTTCGGTGGCATTAGGGAACTTGTTATTCGCGACGGACGTGCCGTTCTGGCAGAAGTCAACCGGTGCCGAAGAGAGGATCTTCGCATTGCATCGCTTTTTGAAGAGCGATGGGCTGGAATGCCGGGTGTTTTATCTGGGGCCGCTTAACGACAACGATCGTTCCTTGATTCAGGAGCATGAACTGGACGTCTACGAAAATGGTTCGGAACGTCCTCCCGAAAAAATGCTGAATCGAATCCGCTGGTACGCGGAAGCGACGGTTCATCAGGCTCGTCAATGGTTAACGAGTAACACGAAGACGGCCCATCCCGAATTGCCGTTGTCACTGAAGTTGGCTGATTTCGCCTGGCCCTGGGCAGCCACCCGTTTTTGCGAAGTCGTTGACGAGTTTCAACCTCAGGCGATTATCTACGAATACGTCAAGATGGCGTATCTGATGAATGCCTTACCAGTCGCCCAGCGGGAGCGGATCAAGTGTCTTGTTGATACTCACGACGTGTTGTATGAGCGAGCCCAACAATTTTGGGCCCACGGTTTTCCTCACTGGCTGGATATCGATCGAGAAGAAGAATCGCAAGTGTTGGGTCAATTCGATGCGATCTTGGCGATTCAGGAACAGGAAGCGCAGACTTTCGCTGAGATGACCGGGCGTCGGGTGCCGGTCTTGACGGTAGGTCATGCCGTGCAGGGATCGGAAGATAATGCTCTTTTGGAATCCGATCAGGGCCAGGCACCGGGGAAATTGGTTGTTGGATATATCGGTTCCAAGAACTTTTCGAATTGGCAGGCGATAGGTGAGTTCCTGGCAACGGCCTGGCCAGCCGTGCTGGAGCGGAACGGCGACGCCTGTGAACTGGTGATTGCCGGGGAGATTTGTGACTGGTTTGATACCGATGGCGCAGGACACGTTCTGACCGGTGACCCAACTGACCCGGACGGTGAAAGGGATGCCACGGTAGACAAACCCGCCGGGTCGACATCAATTTCGCACGTTCGCCTGTTGGGGCGGATCGAACGTGTGGAAGATTTCTACGATGCCATCGACGTGGTGATCAACCCAGTACAGTTCGGAACGGGATTGAAAATCAAGAACGCCGAATCACTTCGATTTGGCAAACTGCTGATTACGACGTTGAACGGTTTCAACGGCATGCCGGAAGCGACCCGCTTGGCGTGCATGGTGGTTGAAACGGTCAATGAAATGGGTTTGGCGATCAACTCCATTTGCAATGACTTGGCGACAATTCGTCCGATGCAACAGCTGGCGTTAGAACTGTCGCAAACCGAGTTTTCCGAAACTCAGGCCTATTCGGAACTGCGGGACTACCTGCATGCGGCATCGGCTGCGGAAAAGCCGTAAAAAACGCCGCCGCGGCCATCGCGAAACTTGATGCCGCCTCCAGCGAAAGTTACTGTATATAAGTCTGGAAGTTGACCTTTCCAAGTTCCTCTCTCTCGGCCGTGGTCTGGGACCGATTCCTTGTGTAGCATGGGCAACCCCCGTCAAAATCGAACCGGCTTTACGCTGGTGGAGCTATTGGTCGTGATTGCGATCATGGGGATTCTGGTGGGCATGTTGCTGCCGGCAGTCCAAATGGTACGCGAAGCGGCTCGGCGTACCTCCTGTTTGAACAATCTCCGCCAACTGGCGTTGGCAGTCCAGAGTTTTCATGATGTGCGTCGTCGAATCCCACCTGCCCGAGGTGCTGATGGCTATCTGACGTGGCCGGTATACATCATGCCGCAACTGGAAATGGGGAATTTGTACGAGGGTTTTGATTTCACTCGCCTCTACATGGAGCAGGATCCCCAGCTGTTGCGGACTTCGATTCCGTCCATGCTGTGCCCCACCCGCAGGAACAGCTTCCGGTTATCGCTGGGCGAGGCTCGTGGAGCACCGGTCGGGGCCACGGGGGATTACGGGGGAAACGCTGGCTCGACGCGCTATTTCAACCTGTTGCAGGATTGGTCGAAATTCAAGAACCCAACCGATGGTGTATTCAGCTCCGGGTTTGCCCGTGACAACGAAATCGTGGATGGCCGGTTGATCCACGGCGGCATTGGCCGTTATCGCTTTCATGATATCCGCGACGGGGTCAGCAATACGTTGTTTCTGGGCGAGAAAGCGGCTCATGCGGATCATCTGGGGGAACCCGGAGGTTGGGGGGACAATTCCGTCTACAACGGGGATGAACCATTTTCTTTCATGCGGATTGGCGGATCGATCGCGCCCATCCAACAGGGGACAACCAGCTTTAATGGGCTCGTGCCGGCATTCGGCAGCTTCCATCCGGGGATCTGCAATTTCGCACTGGGTGATGGGAGCAGCAAGGCCATTGGCGCAGAAATCGCTCCCGAAACTTTACGACGTCTGTGCAGTCGAGACGATGGACAACCAATCGACCTGGGCAGCCTGTGATCGACGAATATCCCCATGCAGCAGACCGTCTATTTCATTGGATCGCCGCAGGAAATCGAACATCATGCGGCACCCTTATCGCGCTGGCTTGAGCATCGCATCGTCTCTCCGGATGCCATTCTTCGGTGCGCTCAACCGGGTGACCTGGCGGTCTTCTATTGCGAGCATTTTGACCGATTTCGGTATGCCATTGGCGAGCTGCGGAAACGCAGCGTGGCGACGTTGTATATGATCGATGGTGTGCTTGAATGGCGCAACGCCTGGGAGAATGGTAATCACGAACCAGCCTGCCCGTTTACCATGCGACCCGTATTGTCAGATAAAGTGGCCTGCATCGGTCCATCTCAGGCCAGAGTCCTTAACCACTGGGGCAACCAGGGAAAGGTGGAGACCGTCGGTGTTCCCCGCTTCGATCGTCTTGTCTTCGCGGATCAACCGCAGGCCAGCCACAACGGCTTTCGGCTGCTGGTCATGACTGCCAAATGCCCCAGCTATACGGACCAGGATCGAGCTAATCTGGTGCGTTCCCTGAGGGATCTGAAAGGTCATCTGCGTCGGGAGCACGCCAGTATCGAAGTCGTATGGCGATTGACGGCGGGCCTGGATCGGGAGCTTGGCGTGAAGAACACGTTGACCGAACTGACGGGGCACGAGCTGGTCGAATTGCTACGAAGCGTCGATGCCGTTGTCACTTCGCCGTCCACGGCGGCGCTGGAGGCGATGCTGATGAATCGGCCAACGGCGATCCTCGATTACAACCATACGCCCGATTACGTCCGTTCGGCGTGGAAGGTCACCGCGCCTGGCCAGTTGCCATCGCTGATGTACGAGCTGATCAATCCGCCGGCGAGCAAGATGTCTTTTCAGCAACAGGTCTTGCAGGATGAACTCTACCTCGAATCGAGTGCCGGCGAACGCATGCACCAGTTGATCGATCAGATGTTGCGGATCAGCAGAGAGTGCCTGGATCGTGGGCAGCCGATCGAATTTCCAGACCAGATTCTTGATCCACCGGCTGGTCATGAACGATTGGGAGTGGGCGTTTCATTTGACCATGCTTCGATCTACCCGGAATTTCCGGAGTTTCGATGCGACGACCCGGTCCAATTGCAGGCCGAGTTGGCGCATGCCCGGCGAGAAATCAACCACTTGAATTGCCAGCTGGATCAGCTGCGGGCCGAGCTGACCGAGGCCCACCAGATTTTTGCCGAAATCCACGGGCATCCAATCGCCGGACCGGTCGTGCGACTGAGACAGAAGCTCCTGCGCATGCTGCAGAAGTTGAAGAACATGCGTACTCAATCGGAGGTGCATTGAGGAACCGTGATCCAGCAGCTTCAGCAAACAAGTGACGCGCTGCACTCGTCCCATCAGACCGAGCCGGTCCTGATGTGCGCTGCCGACGACAATTACGTTCTGCCACTGGCGGTGACATTGCATTCGGCGGCTCAGAATCTCCGCGAAGGCTGTCGCTTGAAAGCGGTGATTCTTGACGGCGGTATCTCGGAACAGAACTGGGCTGGCTTGAAAGAGACGTTGGCGAATCTGCCCATTCAAGTGTTTACGCTCCGCCCGGACCTGCAGCAGATCGAGGATCTGTCGATATCCCACCACATCACGCATACGGCATATCTGCGTTTGCTGGCGGGCCAGCTGCTGCCCTCGACCGTCGATCGAGTCATTTATCTGGATGCCGATGTGCTGGTCTGCGACGATCTGGGAAAGCTCTGGGAAATGCCACTGAACAACGACTACGCGTTGGCCGTTCCCGATATTGCCTGCCCGTTCGTCGATACACGCTACGCCGAATGCAACTTCAGGAATTCCAGCCCCTTCCTGTCCAGTTTGAATCCCATTCGAAACTGGCGGGAGCTGGGCTTGCGGCCGGATCGGCACTATTTCAACAGTGGCGTGATGGTGATGAACGTAGCGCGCATGCGATCGGAGAATCTGGAAGTCCAATTGCTGGACTGTTTGCGCGATAATCCGCAGCATGTCTGGTGTTGGGATCAGTATGCATTGAATGTTGTGTTTGCCGGTCAGTGGTCACCGTTGCCGCTGCGATGGAATCAGGGCGCCCACATTCACGAGTTCCCGAATGAGACCCACAGCCCGGTCAATGCGCTGGAGTTCGTCGAGGCGCGAGACGACCCGGCTGTTATTCACTTCACCACCGAATGGAAGCCTTGGCATTTCGGCAACGGGCATCCGGATCGAGAGCTGTTTTACCGGCAGCTGGATCAGACGGCCTGGAGCGGTTGGCGCCCCGAACGTCCCCGGTTCAGCCTGAAAAAGAACTGGCAGTCGCTGGCAGCAGAAGTGGTCAAACGGAATGTGATGGGCTATCGAACCGTCGTGGCAACGTTCTCCAGGGACACCAGCCTGGCCGCGCCCCGGTTTCCGCCTCGCACCCATACGCCAAGCGGGACCGACGTTCACCTTCGGCGGAAGGCAGCAGCCGACCCGGAATCGACGTCCCCAATCACGATCTTCTCCGTGCCGCGGCCGTTCGTCGGCCAGACCGCGATTCGACAACTGAATGCGATTGCCAGTTGGAAACGTTTTAGCCCACAGGCTGAGGTCGTGTTGATTGGCAATGAAGCGGGAACCGCCGAGGTTGCCGAAGCCATGCAGGTCAGACACTTGCCCGATGTCGACAGGAATGAATTCAGCACACCACTGCTCAGTTCCGTCTTTTCTGCAGCCAAAGACAATTCGCGGTCGCCAGTGATGGTCTTCTGCAACTGCGACATGATCCTGTTCGAAGATTTTGTCCACGCCGTTGGACGCCTGTATGATCACCCCAAACTGTCGAAATTTCTGGCGATTGGACGGCGGACGGACCTGGTGGTTCACGACCAGGTGGACTTCGATTCCGAACTAGAAATCAGGAAACTCAGGCTTCGTGCCTGTCGGCGAGGGCGTGCTGCCAGTATTGTCTGCAAGGATTTCTTCGCCTTTCCGCGCGAATGGTTCCCGGAGCTACCGGACTTTGCAATCGGGCGCGGTAACTGGGACAACTGGATGGTGAAACAGGCCAAGCGCGAGGAGGTACCCGTGGTCAGTGTCTCCGATTGCGTGTTGGCAGTTCACCAGGTACATGACTATACGCATCACCAGGGGAACCGTTTCAACGCCTACCTCAGCGGCCCGGAAGCACGCCAAAATCAGCGGCTTGCCGGTGGGCGGCATCTGCTTTCCGGTTCCACCAGCGACCTTCGGATCGACGCCGCCGGTCGTCTGTATCGCAATCGCACGGCTTCTGTGCATGGTGAGTTCTGGCGTGATTTTCCCAGGTTTGCGCAATTGTTGTTGGATTTCCTTGGATCTCGATGATCATTTCGTTTAATCTGATTTAGGCAAGGCGAAATTTGTTGGCGGGATTTACAATAGAAATACAGTCCGTTCGGAAGTAGCCGACAAGGAAGTAGTCCGTACGGAAACAGGCCGACCACGTAGACCGTGGTAACCGTACCTGCGACGTCGCTGATTACCTCAGATTCGATCGTCGTCCCGCCGATACCAACCTGAATCACCCATGTTGATCACCACTGTCATCATCTCCACGCTGCTGATCTGTGCTGCCTTCGCACACTTCATCATTGCCGTATATTTTCGTACGAGCGTGATACTCCAGGCGCAGCCTTCAAATCCGCAGGACGAAACCGGGCTGGCATCGATTATTTTGTCGGTTCGAGGCTACGATCCCGGCTTGAAGCAGGCATTGATCCAGCTGTTGGACCAGGATTATGAGAATTACGAAGTGCACCTGGTTGTTGATCACCGTCGGGATAGCGCCTGGGAAATGGTGCACGAGGTCAAGGAACAGTACGACGAGCATCGCCGGCTGACGATCCACGAAATGAAGCGACCGCTGAAAACGTGCGGGCTAAAGTGCAGTTCGCTGTTACAGGGCCTGGAAAACATCCATCCGAACACAAAGTTCTTTGTACTGATGGATTCCGATGTGACACCCCACCGGGCCTGGCTCAGCCAACTGATTGCCCCGCTCAGCGATATAACGGATCGGTGTGGTTACCGGAAATCAGTGGTTTGAGCCGGAAACCACCAATGCCGGCTCGTTGTTGAGAAGCCTATGGAATGCGGGCGCCATCGTGCCGACGGCCGTTTATAACAATCCCTGGGCGGGGACGTTTGCCATGCGGATGAGGGATGTCCGGCGGGCCCGCCTGCCCAAGATCTGGCGGAAGTCCATTGTCGACGATGGACCCATTCGCGAGGCCCTGCGACCATTGGGTCTGAAAATCTACTTCAACCCATCGTTGATCATGGTGAACCGGGAACGATGCACCTACCACTACGTGGGCCGATACATCGCTCGTATGCTGACCTGGTCGAAAATGTATGAGTCGACCTTTTTGAACACCTTGCTCCACTGTCTGGGAACGGTGGGACTGCTGCTTACGGCGTTGGCCATGCTGGTGGTAGCGACGGTCACTGGCACGTGGCAAGCGATAGCTGTCCTGGTGGGGGGCTTGATCGTGTTCGGTTGGCTGAACGCGCTGGCCTATGTCGTTGTTCGCAGTGCGGTATCCACCAGTTCGAATCTGGAAGGTCGGCCATTGGGCCGCCTCGGAGTGGGCCGACTGTTCAAGCTGGCCTCGTTGTCTCCCGTAGCCTATCTGATCTATGGTTATGCCTGCTTGCAGGCCTCCACGCGGCAACACATTCAGTGGCGGCAGATCACATACCAGTTGAGAGGCAAATCCCGTGTCAAGATGCTTCGCTACCGACCGTGGGTGGCTGAAGAACGGGAGCAAGTTCCCTCCGAAGTTTCCATCTAGCTGAGCGTCCTTCTGCCACGTTGAGAGTCGTCCGGCGGCAGTCCATCGCTGCAATTACCGAGGCCCTGAAGGTATCTATCGCCTGACGTTAAGGTCCGTTTGATCAATACCGTAAAGGCCGATTTCGCGATCATTCAAATCCAGCAATTTCCAATTCCTGTCCACCCGAAAGTGGCCGGCATGGAACGAGAAGTTTCTTTGGGGCTGCGATCGGCCAATGAGCCATGGTCCAACCTCTATCGCCCGCAGGGCTTCTTGCATAGCTGGTCCATTGGGCGAGAGGGGCAGTTGAGGATTTGAGGCATCCGCGGTTGGCGATCTCTCTCGATCTGAAAAAGGACTGAATGCCAACGAAGCCATGTTGAAAAACGCAAGGATCAGAATGGGCAGGCGAGTCATTTTTGCACCCCGGTTCGTGAAATAGTGGAAAGCCAATATGAATTGGTTTCACAATCCCATCAAGGCGAATCCCGGATTAGCATCCACCGTGGATAATTTCGCTGGCGTTGCTTTGTCGTCATGAGCACACCATCAGGAATAGGGCCGTCCAGCTTGACTCGGTTAGCTTGGCATGCGATCGCTGATGTCTGGCTGTGCCGGCTTCAATCGGACAGGGTCTCCAGTGGATCGCCGTCTTGACGTGTAAAGGCCATCGTCTTGAAGAACGCGTTGGCGGGTTCGCGATCGTTGGACAATTTCTTGGCGTCGGAAAATCGACGTGCATATTCGGACCACCAGGCTTTCGCATCGGCCGATTTCCAGTTCACGTATGGCTGGCAGTGGTCAAGTTCACAAAGAACCTGGTCTACGGAACCGAATCTTTTTTCGCGATCGACCGCCACACAACGGGAGACAATCGAAATCAGTTTGGGGCTGGCCTTGATGGTCTTGTTGGCAACCAGTCCACGGAGGCGTGCGGCGGTTCCGCCAGCAAGGTCCGAGCGATGTAGTTTGAGGATTTCGCTGAGCTGATTTGCCTTGAGCAGTGGATGGGTCGTCAGCAGGTAATAGCCAACAGCGCCAATGGCAAACACATCCATTCGCGCGTCGACATTCGCCGGATCCACAAACGCTTCCGGAGCCATGTAGGCCGGCGTGCCGGACAGACTGCCCTGCCGGTCGGGTCGTTTCAGATTGGCATCCCGAACCATGCCGAAGTCCAGCACCTTCACAATATCCACGGCCCCACCCTGGTCACAGAGCATGATATTGGCCGGTTTGATATCGCGATGGATCAGGCCCAAACCATGGGCTTCGGCCAACGACTGGCAAATCTGTTGAAGTATCGAAACGACGCGACCATCCGGAATCGATCCGTCGAGCTTGACCAACTGATCCAGATTCAGGCCGTCAAGGTATTCCATCGCATAGTAGAACAGACCCGTTTCGGTTCGTCCGAAATCGTAGATTGAAATCGTATTGGGGTGTTGCAGTTGACTGGTGAAATGCACTTCTCGTTCAAATCGGGCAATCGAGGCACGACTGCTTTTTTCCGGCGATAGAATCTTTACGGCGGTGGGGCGACGCAAGAGGGCATGTCGCGCGCGGTACACGACTCCCATACCTCCCTCCCCCAGCTTTTCATCCAGCAGGTAGGGTCCCAGTCGTTTGTCACTCAGTTCCTGCGCCTGCGCCACTCTGCGGAAACGCATCAGGTACCAGCGATAGATGATCATCGCGCCGGTGGTGAGCAAAAGTAGACTGCATAGCGTCCACAGGAATTGCCGAATCTGGGTGATCGGTGCGGTCGCTTCGGCGTGGTCCATCCGGTGAATCACGCCAAAATTCAAACTCGACAACCAGCGACCGGCAGACACGACCCGTTGGCCGCGACCATCGGGATGTCCCGACAGATCAACTTGGATGCCGGAACGTTGGCCGGTTCGAATTGCCAGCAGTTGCTGGAACAACGGGTCGGCGGCTGCATCTCGATTGAGTTGCCCAAATCGGCTACGAGAGATCCGGTGTCCGGTGGCGTCGTAGACCAGCGTCTCGCCTGTATCGCCAATGCGACTGGAGCGAAGAAGGCTGGTAAAGGCGTCTTCAACCTGGATCCCGATACCAAGGAAACCGACAACGTGACCTTGGCCATCCGCAATAGGTGCCGCCACGATCATGGCATGCGTCGTCGTGGGCTCTTCCGGCAGAACGGACGAATCATTCTGCGGTTGTTTAACCGTTGCCTCAAACAGTCTGGAGACGGTCGCGCGACCCAATCGACGTGTTTCCTGAAACTGTTTCCGGAATCGTGGCAGTTCCTGGTTTGTCCATCCCGCCACTCCGGATTCCACCAGACCACCCGCCGCGGTCATGACCAATCCGTTTTCGACACCAAATTGATTTGTCGCCTTGGCCAGGTGGCGGCGAATCGCCAGGGCCGTCTCCTCATTTCCCGGATCTTTGACCATTTTTTGCAATAGTGCGACGAGTTCGTCGTCCGAAGCCAGGTAGCCAGCGAGCTTTTTGTTCGAGGCAATCCACTCGCGGATGGCCTCGATTTCGATGTTCAGAATGCTGGTGAACTTGGATCTGAGGTTGCTCTTCAGCGTTTCTTCGGAACGTTGAACGACAAGAAACGCCAATAACAAAATCGCGGTGCCGGCGACCAGGATCAGTGCCAGGTTGAGCCATAGAGACAAAACGCCGGAACGGACCACGGTGGGGGAGTGCCGAACGGATAATGGTCCAGTCGACCTGTTCACGTCGGTTAAACGGTCTTCAGGGCCGATGGAGTCTTTCATACGTCGATGGCCAACGTCGGTGGTCAAGGGCATCGCAGGTTGGTCATCTTTTCCAGTAAACGGGCCACAGGGGCGGGAAATTGCTAAAGCCTATTGTCGTCGACCGCGATCGCGATTTCCAGAGTTTGGCCTTTGGGCACTGGTTGGGCAACAAAAGCACCGCCAAAAAAACATCGCCAAACTTCCAAAATATCTGAAGCGGGGTGCCGCTCAGCCAACTCGGTCGGAAAGCGCGGCAAATCGTACTTAAATTCATCGCCGTCAGGCAACCGGCGATTCAAGGTCTTCAACTGGGCCAGCGAGTTTTCCAGACGTCCTGCTGGATTCGGCGAGCCAAACCGACCCATGGAAGTTGGACCCGAATCCTGTTGCGACTACCCCAGCATAGGTCGAATCACACCTGAAGATCCAATAGATTAATGGCGTTTGGTTGATCGGAAAAGACGATTGATCCGCTCTGGTCCCAACCGGGTGCTGACGAAAACCGGCTTCAGGTCTGGGGTCGAAGACGGTCAGAATAGGGATGGCGCTCGACGTTGGGAGGCAGGTGTTTCTTGTATTTTTCAACCAAGCTGTTGCGAGAGCCGACACGTCGCTAACGGAAAGCTGGGAATTCCACTGTCAGCCTGAAAATGGTGGAAAGCCGAATGCGGATTGACCGGATTACCTTGTCCACTTATGTTCTGAACGTGTGAGGACAGTTCAGCCGCACAGGTGTAGCAGCTTTGGCGGATGCTGGCAGGAACACCGGAAATGTCTCGCAGGTCGGATAGCTTGCGGAAAGAGCCGGGAAATCGGATCAGGATTTCCCGGCTTTTTTTGTCTTGGTCTGATCCGGTTTCGTTCAGCAGAACCCAACTGACAACGCATTGCGGCACCGTTGCCCTGGATATCAATGCAGTCAATCGTCAACGAGAATATGGAAATGAAAGTAACCCCCATCACAATCGCGCGAGGCGATGGTATCGGCCCGGAGATCATGCAGGCGACACTGGACGTGCTTGACGCGGCCGGAGCGGCGCTGGAATACGATGAAATCAACATTGGCGAAAAAGTTTACCTCTCCGGCAATACGTCAGGTATCGACGCCGAGGCCTGGGAGTCGCTGCGCCGAACGCGAATCTTTCTTAAGAGTCCAATTACGACGCCGCAGGGTGGTGGTTACAAGAGCCTGAACGTAACGATTCGGAAAACGTTGGGCTTGTTCGCCAACGTTCGGCCATGTGTTTCTTACCATCCATTTGTCAAGACAAATCACCCGGGAATGGACGTGGTGATTATTCGCGAAAACGAAGAAGACACGTATGCGGGTATTGAACACCAGCAGACTGACGAAGTGGCTCAGTGTTTGAAGTTGATTTCACGACCTGGCTGCGAACGGATCTGTCACTACGCTTTCGAATACGCCGTAGCCAACCATCGCCAGAGGGTATCCTGCTTCACCAAAGACAATATCATGAAATTGACCGACGGTCTGTTTCACAAGGTATTTGACGAAGTGGCCGCCAGTTATCCGCAGATCGAAAATGAACATTGGATTGTCGATATCGGAACCGCCAAGCTGGCGACCGATCCAGAACGATTTGATGTTGTGGTGACGCCCAATCTCTACGGCGATATCATTTCGGATATCACCGCGGAATTGACAGGATCGGTGGGGATGGCGGGTTCGGCCAATATTGGTGAGGACTTTGCGATGTTCGAAGCGATTCACGGATCGGCCCCGGATATCGCCGGTCAGGGAATCGCCAATCCATCGGGGCTGCTGCAGGCGGCCATCATGATGCTGGTGCATATTGGACAAGGGGATGCAGCGGCCGCCATCCACAACGCGTGGTTGAAGACACTGGAAGACGGTATTCACACCGCCGAGATCCATTCCGAATCGCGGACGGTGCAAAAGGTGGGTACCAGAGAATTTTCCCGGGCGGTTATTGAACGATTGGGCAAGCAGCCGACAACACTACGCCCGGTAGCCTACGAAGCGTTGCACCGTCCTCAAATCCAGCACCGCGTCGAGCGAAGGCCACCGGCCGAAAAACACCTGGTCGGCGTGGATGTTTTCATTCATCAACAGGGCATGAAGCCAGACGCGTTGGCGGCCAGGCTGCAAGAAGCCAGTGACGATCATCTGGAAATCAAGCTGATTACCAATCGAGGAGTCAAAGTCTGGCCGCAGGGTTTTCCCGAGACGTTTTGCACGGACCACTGGCGATGCCGATTTCAAGAATTCCGAACAGAATGGCGCGGTGGTTACCCATGAAGACATTCTGCGATTGCTCGGACGGATTCGAAACGAAGGGCTCGACTTCATCAAGATTGAAAACCTTTGCACGTTCGATGGGCAACCGGCGTATTCCCTGGGGCAGGGTGAGTGACGAAGGAGGCCGCCCGTCTTCGAGGGCGACCCCGTTCTGAGCGTTGCCTGGGAAATTCCATCCGAATGGGAGGCATTCCGGTCGTATCCTCAATCGCCCGGATAATTAATGAACGTCGGAACCGGGTTTAAGTTGCACTTTTCGGTAGTTGTGTCTGCTCGATCTTGCAGAGGTTGCTTTTTTTCGCGAATTGCAACCGCATCGACGCTACAATGAGGTCGAAATGCGTTCGCGAAACATTCCGACGGGTTTCCCGAACGTGATATGAATGTCGGCGATTTATCTGATAGGATAGCGCTTGAAAACGGACCCCGGGAGACATTCTGGAATGGAAAAAACAGACTTGCAGGAGATTCTGAACGAGTTGCATTTTACGGAGGGCATGTCACCGTCCACCATGCAGCAATTGGCGGAAATCGTGGAAGTGACCGACGTACCGGCCGGTACGATGTTGTTTCGTGAAGGCGACAAGCCGGCCGATCTGTTCCTGGTGCGATCGGGCAAGGTCGCCATCGAAGTGAATGTTCCCCGGCGGGGTTCAACAAGGCTGCTGACTCTGGGGCCAGGTGAATTCGTTGGCTGGTCGGGGTTCATTGGCGAAAACAGGATGACGGCTTCGGCGAAGGCACTGGAGGATTCAGAAATTGTTCGGGCTCCGGCCGAAAAACTGAAAGAGCTTAGCCGAAACGATCACCAGTTTGGCAATCAGTTTTACCAGAGCGTCGCCCTTGCCCTGACTCGCCGGTTGGTTGCCACACGATTGCAGCTTCTGGACCTGTTTGCCAACGGTAACTGAACGATCGGAAAAACCAATGGGTAGCGAGTTCGCCAAACCGAAAGTCATGTTTACAGATCGTGCCCAGTTCGCCCGCATGATCGAACACCTGACGGCACAGGATTTCAAGGTGTTGGGCCCGGTCGTTGACCAGGAGGCCATCATGTATGGTCCGGTCACGAGCATCGATGATTTGCCGGCAGGATGGACAGAAGAACAGTCACCCGGCCACTATCGCCTGGTGCGTCGCGATGACAACCGGTTGTTTGGCTTCACGGTCGGGCCGCATTCCTGGAAGAAGTTCCTGTTTCCGCCTCAGGCGACGATTTCGCAGGCCGAGAAGCGCGAGGGAGTCTGGGAGTTTCAGGCGTGCGAACCGGAACCACGAAAGTTTGCCTTTCTGGGCGTACGTTCCTGTGAATTGGCGGCGATCAATATCCAGGATGGGATCTTTCTTCGGGACATTTACGTCGACCGCACGTATGAAGTGCATCGCGAGCAGGTATTGATCATTGCCGTAAATTGTACCACCGCGGCATCGACCTGTTTCTGCACTTCGATGCAGACCGGTCCGCGTTGTGAATCGGGTTTTGATCTGGCGCTAACGGAAATTGAAGACGGCTTTGTCGTGGAAATCGGAACCGACCGGGGCGCTGCATTGTTAAGCGGATTGTCACCACAACCGGCGACCGCCGCACAAATGCAGATGGCGGAGGTGAATCGTCAACAGGCGGTGGACGAAATTGAAACCAGGCTAGACACCGATGGCATTCGCGACCTGTTGCTAAACAACCTGGAACATCCTCACTGGGACGATGTGGCCCAGCGGTGTCTATCGTGCACCAATTGCACGATGGTCTGCCCGACCTGTTTTTGCAGCTCCGTTAATGAAATCAGCGATTTCCATGGGCACCGGGTGGAGCGGCAACGGCAATGGGATTCCTGTTTCAACGCGGAATTCAGCCACGTGGTGGGCGGAAGGATTCGGGATAATATCCGTTCGCGTTACCGCCAATGGCTGACACACAAGCTGGCTTCGTGGATCGATCAGTTTGGGACCTCCGGCTGCGTCGGTTGCGGAAGATGCATCACCTGGTGTCCTGTTGGCATCGATCTGACGAAGGAAGTGGACGCGATTCGCAAGGTCCCCGACGGAGTCCCGGAATCGTGATGGATGCTGTTGCTGTTGACCGGCGGAATGGTCCCTGGCAGTCTCGAACGGTGTTCATTCGTGAGATTCGGCCGGAAGTAAAAAACGTGTCGACCTTCCAGCTGGAATTCGCCCAACGAGAAGATGGTGACGCCTACGAATTTCAGCCGGGGCAATTCAACATGCTGTACTTGCCGGGAGCCGGAGAGATCCCCATTTCATTGAGCGAGAATCCGCTCTCTCGTAGCAGTTGGGCTCATACCATTCGCGTTTCAGGTCGGGTGACTCGCGCACTGGCCGGCTTGAGCGTCGGGGAATCGATCGGCTTGCGAGGACCGTTTGGCCGGGGGTGGCCGGTGGAACAGGGGCATGGAAAAGACGTGATTCTGGTGGCCGGAGGCATTGGCCTGGCGCCGCTGCGTCCCTTGATTTATGCTCTGCTGAATGAGCGTCAACGATTCGGCCGAATCATCCTGCTGCACGGTGCCCGAACTCCGGATACCATACTGTTTACTCGAGAGTACCCCCAATGGGATCAGCAGGAACTGCTGGTGAAAACGACCTCCGACCGCCCGGCACCTGGCTGGTCCGGCAATGTGGGTGTGGTCACCATGTTACTGCAGCGACTGACGACATTTGAGCCCGATAACAGTGTCTTATTCTGTTGCGGTCCCGAGGTCATGATGAAATACACTGCGATCACGGCCATCGACCGCGGTATCTCACCTGAGCGAATCTGGATTTCAACTGAACGTAATATGCAATGCGCCGTTGGCCATTGCGGTCATTGCCAACTCGGTCCGCAATTTATCTGTAAGGACGGCCCGGTATTCCGGTACGATCGCATTGTTGACCTGATGCACGTAAGAGATTTCTGATGAATGAGAAACCCAAACTGGGCGTTTTCAAATTTGCATCCTGCGACGGCTGTCAATTGACGCTGTTGAGTGTCGAAGATGAACTGCTGAATCTCAGTGGAGCCGTGGATATTGCCTACTTCCTGGAGGCTTCCAGTCACATCGAACCGGGTCCCTACGATATCGCCCTGGTAGAAGGCTCCATCACGACCCGCGAAGATGCGCGACGAATCCAGCAGATTCGAGAAGATTCGCGCGTGCTGATATGCATCGGTGCCTGTGCGACGTCCGGTGGCATCCAGGCGTTACGGAATTGGAATGACTGCGAGGAGTTTGTCAGCGCCGTCTATGCCCACCCGGACTACATTTCGACGCTCGACACGTCCACCGCCATCGCCGATCATGTCAAAGTCGAATTTGAACTACGTGGCTGCCCGGTCGATCCGCGGCAATTGCTGGAGGTCGTCAAGGCGTACCTGTTTGGGTGGACTCCTCGCACACCGCTGTACAGTGTTTGCCAGGAGTGCAAGATTCGCGGCAATGTCTGCGTTACGGTTGCTCAGGGGACGGCCTGCCTGGGCCCCGTGACTCAGGCCGGTTGCGGCGCCATCTGTCCATCCTTCGCGCGCGGTTGCTACGGTTGTTTCGGGCCGTCGGAACAGCCCAACCTGACCAGTCTCAGTCATCACCTGAATGCTGGCGGCATGTACCCGAACGAAATCAAGAACAGTTTCAGGATGTTCAATGGCAATGCGCCGGAATTGAGGCGGGCCTGCGACGAACTGTACCGGCTGGAAGGCAACTCCAAATGACCGAGCGGACGATTAAAGTCGAAGCATTGACGCGAGTGGAGGGTGAGGGAGGACTGTATATCCGATTGGGTGACAACGTCATTGAAGACGTTCGATTGGAAATTTATGAACCTCCCCGGCTGTTTGAATCGTTGTTGCGAGGGCGACCACTTGAAGATGTGCCGGATATCACAGCCCGGATTTGTGGCATCTGTCCAGTGGCTTATCAGATGAGCAGTGTGCATGCCCTGGAATCCGCGCTGGGCATATCGATCACACCTCAAATTCGCAGTCTGCGGCGACTGTTATACTGCGGCGAGTGGATCGAAAGTCATGCGTTGCACATCTACCTGTTGAACGCTCCCGACTTCTTCGGCTGCGACAACGCCATTGAAATGGCGTCCAGCTGTCCGGACGAATTCAATCGTGGCTTGCGGATCAGGAAACTCGGAAATCGAATGCTGGAGGTGATGGGAGGCAGGGCGATTCATCCGGTCAATGTCTGCGTCGGTGGCTTCTACAGGCTGCCCCGCCAGCAGGATTTGCAGTCACTGATCCCGGAGCTCGAGTGGTGTTTGCAGGCGGCCGTTGAAACGACTCGCTGGGTGGCCACGTTTGAGATGCCCGATTTCGATCGCGACTTTCAGCTGGTTTCGCTGCAGCACGATGCGGAATATCCCATGAACGAAGGACGACTTGTGACCAGTGACGGTGAAGTCATTGACGTGCAGGATTATAAACAGGAATTCGTCGAGCATCATGTTTCCCATTCGACCGCCCTGCATTCCGTCCGCCGAAAGACCAATGCCTCCTATTTGTGCGGCCCACTGGCACGGGTCAATCTGTGCTTTGATCAGCTTGCCCCTACCGCCCGTCGTGTCGCGGAAGAATTGACGATCGATCGGCCGACGATGAATCCCTTTCGCGCCATTATCGCTCGTGGCTTGGAGCTGATTCATGCCTGCGAGGAGTCGCTGTCCATTTTGCGTGATTATCAACCGGTCCAGCCGGCTCGCGTGCCATACCAGTACCGGTCGGGAAGCGGTGCCGCAGTCACGGAGGCGCCACGAGGATTGCTGTATCACGATTATGAAATCGAATCTGATGGCTCGGTCAGCCGGGCCCGGATCATTCCACCCACGTCCCAGAATCAGGCACAAATCGAGGCCGATTTACGCGCCTGGCTGCCTCACATTCTGGATGGGGACGACGAAGTGACGGCGCGAAACTGTGAACGACTGGTTCGCTGCTATGACCCCTGCATCAGCTGTTCCACTCATTTCCTCAAAGTCGAAATCAATCGAACGTGAAGTCTGCCAGGACACTGATCGTCGGCATTGGCAGCCCCCACGGCGATGACCAGGCTGGATGGCTTGTCGCGGAACGCTTGTCCGATGGGATTCGGCGAGAAGATGTTGTCGTGCAAATCGCAGATACCCCCGCCCGCATGCTGGACTGGACCGATGGTGTGGCCCGGTTGATTGTCTGCGATGCCTGCCGTGGCAGTGGCGAACCGGGGAGCTTGCGGCGATGGACCTGGCCGGAGCTGCCCAGCTTTTCCGGTGGGGCGGGTGGAACGCACGACCTGAGTCTAATTCAGACCTTGCACATCGCCCAACAGCTGGGCCGATTGCCTCACGACGTCGTCGTCTGGACCATTGAAGTCGCCCATACGTCGCCGATGGCGGATGTTTCTATCGAAGTTCAAGGAACCGTGGAACAGCTGGTGCAGCGAATCATGGCCGGGCTGACCGCCCGCCCGATTTGACTTCGCGGTTTGCATCCGCCGAGCGGCCGGTTCAGTACAACAGTTCCAGCCATCGCCCGCCCGCCTGAAGTTCAGCCTTGCGGCGGACCCACTTTTCTGCGGATCCGGCGATGGTTGCGAATTCGGAATCCAGCTCGTCCCGAATGGATTCCGTGCCTGCCACATAAACACACGTATGAGGATCCAGCAGCATGGTCCATAATTCTTCGCTTCGCGATTCGAATGCGCTGTTCCAGTCCAGAGCTTCGGACCAGTGCGGTCGCTTGCTTAACACCGCGATGGCTTCGAAGGTTTCCTGGTCGTAATACTGCGCGAAGTCATTGCGGACATCATTCATGTAGAGTAGTTCCGTGCCAGTGCGGCCGCCGTAAAACATCCAGATCCGGCCTTCGAATGCCGAATCCCGCCGGTAAGCCAGCTTGACGAGTGAGCGGAAGGGGGCGATTCCGGTCCCCGCACCGATCAGAATCAGCGTCGCCCGCGGATCTCTCGGAAGTGGGAACGGCGGCTCGTAGGGCCCTGTCAAGGTCAGCGGATCGCCGGGCTTCAGGTCACACAGGAAATTGGAAGCAATGCCCGGAAAACGTTCGCCACTGTAATCGTCAATGTAGAAACAGCGTTTCACGCAGATCTGAATCTGCAAATGGCCATCCGTCGTTACCTGCGGAACGTCGGCGATACTGTATAGCCTCAAGTGGGGATGTTGTGCAAACGCCTGCTGGTTCGTGACCAGTACACCGATATTCTGTGCTGCCTGAACCGAAAAGCGGGCGGGATTCACCGACAATATGATCTCTCGCACTTCGTCAGGAGAATCTGACGGCGTTATCCTTGTCGAATCGACCACGGTGGCTTCCGTTTGATTCCGTATGTCGTAGTCCTGCAGTCGCATTTCAAAGTTCCCCATCGAATTCCGGTGGTTGTGACATGGAATTTCTGGCTTTTTCGCTTGGACAGATTGGTTGTCTGCAGCCAAAGCAGGCCCCGGCCTCGTTGGCGGAAATACCGTTTTTTGGCTCATCCATGTGCGCTTTTTGCCAGGCCAACTGGACCGTCAACCAACCGCAAACCAGGGCGGTCATGCCAGCAACGCCTGTGATCAGGTTCTCCAGCATAATCAATTCGACAATCCGGCAAATCCCATGAAGCACATCGACAGGATACCGGCCAGCACCAACGTCATCGCCGTGCCCTTGACCAGATCCGGCATCTGAGCCAGTTCCAGTTTCTCTCGCAAACCAGCCATCAGCACCAGCGCCAATGTGAACCCGGCGCCAGCGCCCAGCGCAAAAAATACCGACTGGACCAATCCGTATCCTCGATTGGTCTGGAACAGGGCCAATCCAAGAATCGCGCAATTGGTCGTGATCAGTGGCAGAAAAATGCCCAGCGTTCGAAAAAGTGTCGGACTGAACTTCCGAACGAACATCTCGACCAGTTGAACGGTCGAAGCAATCACGGCAATGAACGAAATCAGCTTCAGGTAGGGCGCGCCGATGGCCACCAGCAGGGCCTGGATTCCGTAGGCACAAATGGAGCTGACCAACATCACAAAAGTAACCGCTGCACCCATGCGAACGGCCATCGAACGTTTTTCCGACACGCCCAGAAATGGGCAAATCCCGAGGAAATAAACCAGCACGAAATTGTTGATCAAGCAAGCGTCAATAAAAATCGACCAGACCGACAGTTCATTCATCGCCAGATTCTCCTGTGGCTGCCAGACGCCATCGGAATCCGCCAATCCAATTCAACAATAACAACCAGGCCGCCAGTACAAAGAAACCGCCGGCTGGCAGGACCATCACGACCCACGTCTGGAATGATTCGCCGAAAACCCGCACACCAAACAGACTGCCGTATCCCATCAATTCGCGAACCACGCCCACGCCCAGCAAGGCCAGGCAGAATCCCAGGCCCATCCCCACCGCGTCCATCAGGGATGGCAACAGACCGTTCCGCGAAGCGAACGATTCGGCCCGCCCGAGTATCAGGCAATTGACAACAATCAAAGAAATGAAGGCACCCAGTCCTTTATGCAATTCCAGGCTGATGGCCTGTATCAGGTAGTCGACAACGGTAACACAAGTCGCAATGACCAGGATGTACGTCACAATTCGCACTTCGCGAGGAACAAAATACCGGATCGACGAGATGGCCAGGTTCGACATCAGCAAGACGAAAGCCGTGGCCAGTCCCATGGCCAAGGCGTTGGTCGCGGTATTGGATACCGCCAACACGGGGCACATTCCCAGGGCTTGCACGAAAATCGGGTTCTGCCTGGCAACGCCTTTCCAAAGCTCGTCACTGGAGGGCGTTGGTTCGATTTGCCGATCCGTATCAGAATTCATTGGTCTTTCCTGTCGGTCACGAAATCCTGCTTTCGTCGGACGATCTGGGGGATCCAGCGTTCGGTGCTGTCCGCCAGCATGTTTGCCACGGCTGCGGAGCTGATGGTCGCTCCGGAAATTCCATCAATTTGCCAAGCCGCCTGTTTTTCGCCCGTTTTGACAAACTGGATCGGGTTGGCCAACGAATCCCCGGTCGAATTCAAACCGACGTCCAGGTGGTCGAAATTCCGCAAAAATTGTGGGTCGGTTTCAATACGGTCACCCAGTCCAGGCGTTTCACGACTCTTAAGTACCTTGATACCTGTAATGGACTGGGCCGCGGGCGAATAACCGTAGATCAACTCGATGACGTCCTGGTAACCCATGGCCTCGGCGGCAATTGCCAGTCCGACCAGTTCGCCGTCTTCGTCATAGGCCGCAAAGACCAGCTGGCGGGAACCCTCTCCGGAACCGTCAAACGGCTCGAATTCTCCATTCTCAAGCAGTCTGAACGGGCGGCTATCGACTGAACCGGGCAGGACGTCTTCGACCGCCTGTCGCCTGAGCTGACCGCTTTGGCGTTCGATGATCGGTTTGGTGGTTTCGTAAACCATGACGATGACCAACGCGCAGGCAATCCCGACGCCGACGACGGCCCGATACATTGGCCAGATGCGAGTCTTCTGGGCGATTGCCGGGTTGGTCTGTTCAGTCATCGCCCCAATGACCTCTTGTCCCGAAAACGCGGGGTTGAATCCAGTTGTCGATATGAGGAGAAATCGCATTGCCGATCAGGATGGCATACATCACGCCTTCTGGAAGACCGCCCCAGACCCGGATCACCACGATCAGCAGACCAATCAGGCTACCGTAAAACCAGCAGCCAGCATGGGTCATGGGTGAGGCGACCATGTCGGTGGCCATGAAAACGGCACCCAGCATCAGGCCTCCTGAAAACAGCATGAAGGTCGGGCCAGCGTAGCGGGTCGCATTGATCAGGTGCAGCAATCCGCTGGAGAGCAAAACCATCAACAAAATCGCCAGCGGGATTCTCCAACTCATCATGTTGCGAATCACCAGGTACACCCCGCCCAACAGGATCAGAATCGCGGAAGTCTCACCCGTCGATCCGGATATCGTGCCGAACATCAAGTCCGCGGTGTCGGTCATGGTGCCTTCAAACTTCCACATCGACAAGGGCGTTGCGCCGGTCACCGCATCGTAAGACGGTTGCGTCAACGGCCACGCCAGCGAGGAACCGGGAAGGGTATTAAAACGATCCGACGAGAATTGTGGCCAGGTAGTCATGGCGGCCGGGAAGGCCGCCTGCAGGAGCGCGCGTCCCACCAACGCGGGGTTAAATACGTTGAAACCCAAACCGCCGAACAGGAACTTGCCCAAACCGACCGCGGTGATGCCCCCGACGGCTACCATCCACAAGGGCAACGCGGGGGGAAGTGTCAACCCATACAGGATACCAGTGACCGCCACCGACCAATCGCCGAGTGTCGTCGTGCGACCGCTGATGCGGCACAAACCCCACTCGGCAACCAGGCATGACGCGACCGCTACGAGCAAGGTGACCAGTGCGGCGAGTCCGAACAGGTAGACGGAAAATGCCGCGACCGGCAGCAGTGCGAGCACGACGTTGAACATGATCGTATCCACGCTGGCGCCGCTTCGAACATGCGGCGAACTGCGGATGTCAAGAGTCTGCAGGATCTGCGTCATGCCGGTTGGTTTGTCTTTCTCAATGCCGATTTGGCGACGCGAAACTGTTGAACCAGCGGAATATGCGATGGGCAGACGTAGGTGCAACATCCGCACTCAAAACAATCCATCAGATGGTAATCGTCCGCCATTCGTTGATACTGTCTGGTTGACGCAAGCAACCCCAGCTGCGAGGGATTCAGAAATATCGGACAGGCGTCAACGCAGTAACCGCAGCGAATACAGGGATATTGTGGCCGCGAGTCGAGCGAGCCGGTTTCCGCGTCGGTCATGGCAATCACGCCGGTGGTCCCCTTGGTGACGGGGATATCCAGTGATGAAGCGGCCTGACCCATCATCGGTCCGCCCAGAAATACCGTCGAAAGGTCTTCCCGGCAGCCGACGGTTTCCAGGATGAAACGCAAAGGAGTGCCCATCGGTACACGATAATTTCCCTTGTTCCGCACGGCGGGACCGCCCACGGTGACGATCCGTTCCTGCAACCCGGCACCGTGGGGCAGCAATCGGCCGATCTCGGCGGTGCTGGCCACGTTGAAGCACAGCACGCCGACATCGATTGGCAATCCGCCCGACGGGATTTCACGTTTCAAAACAGAAGCGATCAGGATTTTTTCCGCGCCCTGCGGATACTTGACGCGGAGGACTTCGACGTCGATTGCAACGTCGGTCGGGATCGCTGCCCGGATAGCTTCAGCAGCATCCGGCTTATTGGACTCGATGGCAACGATTGCACGGGAAGCGTTCGTCGCACGGATCAGGTAGCGGATCCCCGTTACCACGTCCTCCGCGTGTTCCAGCATGACCCGGTGGTCGGTCGTCAGGTACGGTTCGCACTCGGCACCGTTGATCACGATCGTATCGACGTTTTTCTCGTCGGGAATTTTCAGTTTGGCATGCGTGGGAAAGGCAGCGCCGCCCAATCCGACCACACCCGCCTGCTGGATGGCGGCCATGATATCCTCCGGCTCGGCGGTCCGATAATCACACGCCACTCCCTCCAGGATCTCCTGCGTCGATCCCGGGAACGGTTCGATATCGATGCTGGGAGATACGTGTCCGTGAATGGTGGGTGCCAATCCAAAGCGACGAATGACGCCCGAGGCGGGTGCGTGCATCGCCACGGAGAGGAATCCATCCGGGCGGGCAATGCATTGACCACGGATGACTTCCTGTCCTTCCCGGACAATCGGGATGGCCGGTTTCCCAACGTGTTGCAGCAAGGGCACGGTCAGCAACGGACAGAATGCGAATTGCTGGATTTTCCTGCCAGCGGTATCGCTTTTGAGTTCCGGTGGATGCACGCCATGCGCGAAACTCTTGCTGCCAAACATGTTCATTCGCAATCGAAAAAACTAGTTGTATTTACGTCCACGCTCGATCCATTTCTCAATCCCCTTCTCGACCCGTTTTTTCGGCAACCCGGGATGGATGACGCCGGCCGTACATCGTTCGGCGGCTCGCACCAGATCCTGGTATGTCCCGCCGTTAGCGTCCTTGATGACGGCTTTGCCGTCCTGATTGTACTCGAATATCCGCGGGTTCAATTTGATGCACTCGTCGCACGACGTACATAGCTTCGTATTCGATCCAGGGAGACATGAATTCATCATTGTCAGGGGCGGCACCCGCCTGCGATTCCGACTCACCAACGGCCGGCATCTGATCCGATTGGACTAGGTTGACTGTCGCCTGTTCCAGGTCGTCTCCCGCCAGACGCATGAACCCCGCCGCGATACGCCCGACCAGGTCACGGCGGATCCGTGCTTCGACATCTTCCTGACTGATTTGGGCTTCACCGACCCGCGCGATCGATCGCAACATGTTCCAGAAATTTCGCCGATCTTCGCACGATTCAACCAGGGGCTGGGCGACCATTAACCGGCACAACTTCTGGTGACGATCGACGCTCCAGACAAAGGGAAAACGACCTTCCCGGTCGGCTTCTTCCAAATCAAGAAACTCTGCCAGTGGGACCATCTGATCGTTCCAGGTTTCCTCGGGCGCCAGTCGAAAATGTTTTCGAAAGCGGACCTCGGTTACGGCGAAATCCGCAAAGGTGAGCTGGATCTCCATGGTCTTTTCTCGTTGGCTTTCCCGGTATTTCAACGTGTAGCTTGGCCAGTCGCGATCCAGATCCGGGTTTCCTTCCAGATCAAAACACTCGTGCGGCATCTCGCCGGCATCGGGATCGTATCGAAATAGTGGGTAGGCGCGGGATTCGACGGCAAGTTTGGCCTGGTGGCGCTCATGTCATCACCGATTCCGTGTTCCGGCTGACACGAGGTATACAGATTGAACAGGGCCGGCCGCCGCGTTTTCAGGCCGCGCACAAAGCCTTCAATCATGTGGTTAGGATTGGCAATCGTGCTCTGCATGACATAGGTGTTACGGTGCGCCATGCCGATCAAGCCGATTTCCTTGCGGATTTCCTGTTTGCCCTGGATCGCCTGGCCAAATTGAGCCATGTCCGAAATCTCGCCGAAGAACCCGGATGTGCAGGCCTGTCCGCCCGTATTGGAATAAACCTGGGTATCCAACACGACCACCTTGATCGGCTTGCCCGACATCAGCATCCGCGACAGGTTCTGGAATCCGATATCGTACATGGCGCCGTCACCGCCCATGGCAACGACCGGCGGGCACAATTCCCATTCTTCATCGGTGAACTGCCGCCAATTGAAATACGTGAAAAAGTTGTCGTGCTGGCGGGGATCGTATTGATCGGACAATTCAAGTTCCGCCATTCGGATGGCCTTGAATCCCTCCGCCATTTTCAGCATGTGGCCTTCGAACACGCCCATCGCCATCGATGCCGGATCCTGAAACAGGTGGTTCGCCCAGGGGAAGGGATAGGGGTTGTAAGGATAGGTACTGCCCCATACCGATGAACATCCGGTCGCGTTAAGCATGCCCATGCGGGCACGCCCCTTGCCCGTCGTACCCTGTTCGTAGGTCCATTTCAGATGCTTCAAGCGGGTCAGCAGGTCGGAGACCCGTTGCAGCCAGGCCTGGTCGATGGGGTCGCCCCCGTGCGCCTTTTCGAAACTCTCGGCAATCGTGGCCAAAGTGATATCGTGCTGGCCTCCATTTGCCATTGCGGTGGCCAGCGCGGATGGGTCGGTGACGTCAATCTCGCGAACCAGTTTCAACTGAATGTGCTTTTCCAGTTGCTGGATCAACTCGGACAGAAATCGTACGTGGCGTTCAATGCGGGGGCGCATCAGGGCTTCCACCGTCGCCACGAACAGGTGCACCACCGATTTTTCGCCACAGCCCAGGCACGCGCCGTCACCGCTGGTCAGTGTCGAGTAGTTGTTCTTGTCCAGCAGAATTGTGTGCAGTGCGCCAATCGTCTGTTCCAGATCGTCGACTCGAATGTACTTGTTCGGTGTGTTGGGCAGGTCCAGCCAGAAATCCCATTCGCGTCGCAGACGCTGCACCGACTCCGGCGTCTGGGGAACCGGACGCAGGGCGTCATCGTCACAGACTTCAACGCACTCCATGCAGCCTTTGCAGGTATTCGGGTTGACGGTAATGCTGAGCAGGCCACCATCGCCGGAGTTCAATTTTTCCGGCATCGTGTAATAGGGTCGGGATAGCGCGAATCGAAAATCGCCCAGTTCATCCCGGAAATGCTCGAATTCCTGTTTCAATTCGGCCCGCGTTTCGCCGTCCAGATTGTCCTGTTGCAATGACCATTCGATGGCCTCGTCCAGAATGCTGGCGACGCTACCGGTTTCCTGCCCCTCGTTGAGCAAACGTCGCAGCTGCGGTTCCATTCGTCGCACCGCCCGAGGCAGATGTTTGACGGCGGTTCCCTGTTTCTCCAACCGGTTCAACGCAGTGTCCAGAACCTGACCGACTTCATTGACAACGCCCGGGATGGCGGTATCCGGACAGACGGTGTAGCAGCTGCCGCAGGCGGTGCAATTCTCCGGAATCCAATCGGGATGATGAAAACGAATGCCGGTCATATCCCGGAAGACCGCCGTTCCAGCCGGCATCACGCCCAGTCCGATAAACGGGTCGGTGATGTTGTCATTGCCCATCCCGCGGGCATAGAAACTACCGGACTGTTCCCAGAATCGGTGAATATCGGAAAGTGCTGACTGGCTGGGTGGCTGATGCTTGATCATTTCGGGCAAGGGGGGTTCACCCGCCGATGGATGGCCGTTTCCAGCCGGTTCTTCCAGGCGCTCGTATTCGATGCGACAGAGTTCATCGAAACCGCGTTTAACGACTTTCATGTTATCCTGGACGACCCGTGCTCCCTTGCCGCCGAACTTTTTCTTCAGTTGCGATTCGATCGCCTGAATCAGTTGCTGTTCTGTTAAACCGCGTTGTTGCATCAGGGGCGAGGCGGCAAAGAAGGCTCCCTGGAAAGCAATTCCCTGCATCCGCAGCTGCAGATCGGGGTCACTGGCTTCTTCGCGCGATGCGAAAGGCGTCCAGAAAATACAACTGGATCTGTTTGTCGACGATAATCTGGCGAAACGGACTGGGGATACTGGCCCACACGCTTTCCGGTTTCACGAGGTCGGACTGGATGATAAAAACGCCGCCCGGTTTCAGTCCTTCTACGGCGTTGGTGTGTTTGAAAACGTTTGGATCGGGCGACAGTACGACGTCCACATGGATGTACTCGCAATTCACCCGGATCGGCTCGGGCGATGCGCACAGATAATAGGTGGTGGGCTGACCTTTCTTTTCCGAGCCGTACTTGGGATTGGCCTTGATGTGAAAATCGAGCAGGTCAAACAGCGTCATGGCGAGATTCTTGCCGGTGGTGATCGCGCCCCAGCCTCCGACGGAATGGAACCGCACCGTGATACTGCCAGCGGGCATCAAATTCGGGTTTTCGGATCCCCGCAGGGCCAACTCACGGATCCGCGGATAATCCGATTCAATTCGCTCCTGGTAGATTTGCTGTTTCGGGCTGACCGGTCGGTCCCTGAGAAAATCAATCGACAGGTAAAAGAACTTTCGCTGCTCCCCGTCGGGCAGCATGTTTTCGATGGCCGCCACAATCCCTTCCGGTTGCAAGTCGCGACTGCCCATGCCGAAAGAACCGGAATAAACAGCGGGTACGTCCGCCAGACTGTATTGAGCCAATTCGGGAAAGGGCGGTTGATCCGGGCTCATCGCATTTTCGATACAACGGCTGATCGTAGCACGAATTTCACGTGCCAGCGGCAGATCGACCGCCAGCGGTTGGTCCAACCGTTCCAACACGGCGACCGCCCGCTTGCCTGCCAGAACACGGCTTAACTGATCGGCCGGGAAGGGGCGGAACATCACCAGATCGACGACGCCCACTTTGATGCCGCGTTTCTCGCGCAAATAATCCGCCACCGCCTGGGCCGTACAGATCATGCTGCCCTGGCCAAGGATCAGATACTCGGCGTCCTCGGCCCGATAGCTCATCACGCGTTCGTAGCGGCGACCCGTCAATTCGAAATATTCGTCAAAGGCGCGACGGCTCAATTCTGGCAGATGGTCAAAGAAAAACGGCCGTTGAGCCGCGACGCTTTGCATGTAAGCATCCTGGTTCTGAACCAGGCCCACCATGACGCTGTTGTCAACGTTCCACAGTTCCGGAATACGGCGCCGCTGTTCACCATAGATGATCCGCTGCGAAGGCGTTGGTGTGTCGATCATATCTTCTGGACGGCCAAGATACTCCGCGATCAGCTCGCGTTCGGGTACTAACAGCGATTCGATCAGGTGCGTCGTGAGGAAGCCATCCTGGGCGATGGCTCCCGGGGTTAAAGCCAGTTCGGCAATGCGATGGGCAATCAGATTCAGATCCGCCGCGCTTTGACCATCTTTGGCGAAAAGTTGAAAGAAACCCGTGTCGTCGATGCAGTGGTAATCATCGTGCCCCGCATGGACATTCAGCGTGGCCTTCGTCATTGCCCGTGCGCCAATATTCAGCACGTAAGTCAATCGTTTACCGACCGCCGCGTACAGCGATTCGTGCATGTAAGCGATGCCTTGGCCGGAAGAAAAATTCGCGGCTCGCAGTCCGGTCATGGAGAGCCCCGCCGTGACCGCTGCCGCCGCGTGTTCCCCTTCCGGTTCGATAAAGATCAGTGGTCGTCCGGAGATATTCAAATGGCCGCTGGCGGCGGCTTCAGCCCAATACTCGCCCATTTGAGTTGACGGCGTAATCGGATAAGCGCCGGCCGCATCACTGGATTCACGCTCGCACAGGATCACGGCGGTGTTTCCGTCAGCAGCCAGACGGCGGCCCGGGTACTTGAATTGCCTTGCTGGTTGTTTCATTGGCCTTTGCCAGGGAAAAATTTCGGGATACTAGGCTTTGCCGTTAATCAGGTTGGCGCGTCGCGTCGAGCTCCATGTCGGATCACCTGCCTGGCCGCGGCCCCCCTGACCTGGCCCCGCTCCGGTTCCCACCAGACAATCGCACCGGTGGGACAACGTTCGATGGCTTGCCGGGTTTCAGACGCTCGGGAACGGTCAATGACTGGCAGATTGCCCTGCATCGTGATCAATTCGGGTGCGTCGGCCGCGCAGCGTCCACAGGCGGTACAGGCCACTTCGCAGTCTTCCAGGATTTCATCACCCGAAGCCTGGCTTCGGCAGGCGACCCACAACCGATTGGTCATCGGTTCCAGCGAAAACAGATCTTTCGGACAAGCCGCCACGCAATCGCCACAGGCCGTACAACGAGCTTCGTCAACGACGGGCAACCGGTGGACGTTCATCTGGATGGCATCAAAGGTACAGGCATCGTGGCAATCCGCCAGTCCCAGGCAGCCCCAGGTACAGCCTTTACCGCCTCCCGCCACCAATGTCGCGGCCGCACACGACTCCAGGCCCTGGTACCGAGCGTGGTTTCGCGCGACGTTAATGCCACCGGCGCAGGCCAGCCGAGCGACGCGCTTTTCCATCTCGCCGACATCAACTCCCAAAAACGATGCGATGCAGGCGTGATCGGAAGCGGTACCGACGTTACAGCGGGCTGGTTGGGCTTCCCCAGCTACCAGGGCCAGTGCAAACGGGCGACATCCGGGGTATCCGCAACCACCGCAATTGGTTCCGGGCAGCATCTGGACAACCTGTTCCACCCGCGGATCGTCGGGAACATACAGTAAACGATTGGAAATCACCAGCAACGTAGCCAGCGCAAACGTCAGCCCGCCAGCGGCGAGTAAGGCAGTCAGGATCTGCACGATGTTCACGATCTGTCCGCTTGATTCTACCCGGCCATGATGGCCTGTCGGAACCGAAAAGTACTCTTTCATCGTCACCGAATCGTCGCAGCGAAGCAAGCCCTCGCAGCGATTCAGGAGATCGGTTCTGAAGCTGTCAATTCCGACAGGTGGTAACCGATTGAATCGGCTAACGCCTGACCGTTATAGCCTCCCTCAAGCACGCTGACAATTTTTCCTCCGGCAGTCGATGCCGCGATTTCCCTGATGATCTGCGTCATCCGGCCAAAATCTTCCGAATACAGTCCCAGCGAACCGATCGGATCGTCGCGGTGTGCGTCGAAACCTGCGCTAATAAAGAACAGCTGCGGCTGCATCGACTCGCAGAAGGTTCGCAAATGACGTTCAAACAATTCCAGCTGCTTATCGCGAGACGTCCCAAACGCGATAGGTACATTGCAGATCGTCCCGGTGCCGTTACCGCCGCCGATTTCCGCAGCGCTGCCGGTGAAGGGGTAAAACGGATCCCGGTGCGTGGAGAAATAACCGACCTGTGGATCTTCCCAGAAAATGGCCTGTGTTCCATTGCCGTGGTGCACGTCCCAGTCGACAATCATGACCGAACGATAACCCAGATCGATCGCGAGTCGTGCGCCGATGGCCACATTGTTGAACAGGCAGAAACCCATCGGTTCATTGGCCAGCGCATGATGACCCGGCGGCCGGACAAGGCAAAACGCAGTCTGATCCTCGCCTTGATGAATTCGATCCACCGCATCGCAAACCGCACCCGCCGCGACCAGCGCCACGTCATACGAATGCTTGCTGACCACCGTATCCTGTTCGATGTATCCACCCCCGGCGGCAGCAAAATCCTGGACCTGGTGAACGTGTTGGGGTGTATGGACGCGTTGTAGCTGTTCGATCGTTGCCGGATTCCACTTCGGCCGAGTAACACTTTGGCCTGGCAGCAGTTCCGGCAGTCGTTCAACCGTGGGAAGCAGTCGTGCCGCGCATTCCGGATGGGCACCCGTGTCATGCTTCAGAACCATGGGGTCATAATAAAAAAGAATGGTGCGTCTCCTTTCGATGCGTTGGCTAACTATCTGAAGACTCCGCTGAATTCACAGCGCATTGGAGCGATGTTTGCTGATGGTAGCGACCATCGCTCCACTCGACCATGCCTGCCCACGTGCAATCAAACTAAATGGTGGGGCAACGAGTTGTTGATCGAGCGCGTTATCATTAACGAGGCGACTGATTGAAATCGAACATTCAATCTGTTCGTTACTGCCCAAACCGAAGATGTTGATCGGATAAGATCGATCCCATGCCGCGCCGGACGGATGGACTGTCAATGCCATTGGATCCAGGAATGCCGACGCACACTATGGCTTTGGCCGGTTACCGCGATCGACCGCATCTCCCCTTTGTTGCTGGGGTGTTTCGGGGGGACGTTCCCCAATCTCTACCACGCCCACAGCGATCGTTCCGGGGGCCACGGTCAATGTGGTCAACGGCACGCCTGAGCCCCGCATTCGGAACGGTACGTCGACGGATTTGGTTTCGGGATTATAGGCCATCATGGTGATTCGGTTGGCTTTTCGGAAGGCACTATAGTAGGGCCAGGGGGCCGCGACGGACACATCGACATGACCCACGCCCGAAAAGAAGTGGATCCACCGGTAGACGTTGGCAAAGCTGTTACCGTCCGGGTCAATGGTCACGGTTTCATCGTACTTGGTGAGGACGGCTTGTGGATCGAACAGGGCCTGGTACATCCAGAAATTGTCAAACCAGCAGTCTTCCACGCCGCCGTTTTCCCGGATGAAATTGGCGTACTGTCGCCGGCTGTGATCGGGGTTGTAGCCAAGGTACAGAGAACTGGGTGTGATTGGCAGGTACTGGATTCCGAAGGAGTACTCCGTGAAATCGTGGTAGCCCAGATAACTGGCCCTCCCTCCTGACAGGAGGGAGATGAGCTCGTGTTTGAATTCCGTTCCATTTGGATAGATGTCGTTATCTACGTCAAAGTAATACTGGTCGATGGCTGCCGCTTCGGTCACGTATCCCCAGGCACCGTGGTCCCGCAACCTGCGATTGCCGGAGACCATGCCCCACAAGAAGATGGCCTGCCATGCGTGCATCGCTTCCGAAGAGGATTCCTGGTCGTTGCCGGCATCCTTCTGGCCGTCGCGCCAGCCGCCGGTCCCGTTGGCCCAACAGTGGCCCTCGTAGGGATCCATCATTCGCATGCGTGGAAACATGGAATGCCGGCGATCGGGTGAGTTGTAGTCGTGAATCAGAAGTTCCACCATCTCCCCGTAGGACTGTTTGAAGCCAGAGTCATACAGTGAGACAATCGCCGCGGCGTAAACGAAATGACCGTAGTGAAAATGGTGATCCGTGTAGTTGTAAGTGAAGAAGTTGGAATTCATCCCCACCAGACCGCCGCACTTGCGGTCGTAATAGAAATAACGTTCCGTCTCGCCCGGCGTGGCGGTAAACCAGTCCACCAGCTCTGTCCGCAGCTCTGAGAGTAGCTTGTTTTTCAATCGCTCCTGGCCAGCGAGATCCGCAATCGGAATCAGCCTGGCAATGTGCGCCAGCTGCTTGCCGTGAAAATAGGTTTCGTCATGGGTGAACAAGTCGCTCTGTGATGCGACCTTTTCCAGCAACATCTTAAGGTGTTCAGGATCATAGGAATCGACGTCCGGTTCGGGGAAGAAGGGCATCAGGCCATGAAAAGGCAGGACCGTTCTGAACTGGTTGGAATGGACGACCTTCAGCCTACCGCGGATGGAGTCATATCCGGCGTTCGTGAAATCCATGCCCTGCTGATTCTTGTAGTGGTGTGGGAACAGAGCCAGGTAGGTCGGGACGGATTCACCCTGCATCGGTACCGTGTCAACTTGAAACGTCGTGGTCACCTCGCCTGCATCGACGTCATACGCATAGTCCACCCGGGAGCCGGTAACCCGTTGAAATGCCGCCGACTTGAATCGCTTAAACCAGGATTCGTCGGGCAGCGCGGCCAGGGCCAGATAGGTGCACCCCGGCAGGCGCAACATGGCGTGAGGCGTGGAATCGTGCATTTCTGCCTGGCCACCAAGGAAATAGACACCGTAGGCCACATCCTCATCAACCTCGATTAGCAGGGCGTCAGAAGTTTTCTGCTTCAATCGGGCATCTGACAGAAAAGTAATCTCGGGCGTCCCATCAGCAAACTGGGCGTAGGCGAACGGCAGGCCGTGCCCGATGGTCGCCGTCCAGTCGTTTCGCTTGCCAGGAAATCGGATGTCCACCGTGAAGTCGCCCCACCCCGCGGCCAGTGCCCCTTCGTGCGTTGCGTCTTTCAGCCCAATCCGGAAGTCCGGCTGGAATGGAGATACGATGGCGCCCTCGGTGGCGGACAATCCCGGCCGGTCAACCAGCAACCCCTGATTATCACAACGGAAGGCGAGCGGGATGGCAAAGAGATTCCGGGAATTGGTGTCGGACGCGGTGTCGGCCAGAACCGAAGTCCACCAGTCACTCGTGGGATAGGGGTAGGGTGCCTCAGCAGTAACGCGAACGGCAAACGTTGGACCGTGGTCATCCGGATCAAAATCGGCCAGGCTGTCGGTGTAGCTGCCTGCGCCCACAGTGAAAATTTCTGCCCGGCAAACGATGCACGCGGTGGTGATGATGGCAATCACGGCAAGGTTGGACTTCATCAAGGTCTTTCTGCAACGGTTTCATTACGGGCCTGCTGCAACGGCCGACGACCGTTGTTCATCTGACGGGCACGCGGCCGGCCCTTCCGCGATCAATCAACCCGTCTGAAAGAGTGGAGCCGCCCGCAACACCTGGTTGTCCTGCGTCAGGCCTTGGCCGCGCGTGATAGGAATACACGAAGGCAATTCCCGACATTCGATGCCGAAGGCATTGCCTACACCGCGGCAAGCAGGTTGACAAGCGAGCCGTTGCCACCGGCGTGGGTTGGAAAAGCCGAAGGTCGGATTTGAACCGACGACCTACGCATTACGAATGCGTCGCTCTGCCGCTGAGCTACTCCGGCAAGTTGCTTCCACAACCCCGAAACCTCCCATATTCTTTGCGATCCGGCAACGGTTGGCAACAGGTTGCCCGACTGGATTCAGATTCCGCAGGGAATTGGCGGAATCAGCAGGGGTGGCAATGCGGTGTCCGTCCGCCACACGGCAGATTTTGTCTTGGCCGCTTCCTGCCAGAAGTACAACTGAATGGCGGGGAGTTCACCTCGGCCCTGGTACAACACGATCAGCGGCACCGCTCGAGTGCGGCCTGCCGCCACTCTTGGCGAACGACGGAATTCCGCACGTGATTCCGTCCCCGATTTGATTGGGAAATCGGACTACGGCTTACACTCGATGAACCGTCTGCCGGACGTTTGTTGATCGGCTGGGAGGTTAGCCGTCCATTGCGTGTCTTTTCCGGCAGGCCATGATTGCCGAGGGACTTTCCAATGCGTCCATCGAACTCATCAAATCTTCATCCATGGATCATGAAATGTCACTATAATTCGGCAGAAAATTGACCAGCTGGTCGGGTTCATTAGGCCACGCAACTGAACAGGGAACCTGCATGAGTCATTGCAAATTATCCATCCGCAAAAACTTGTCCTCGACGCTGATGTTGATGTGGCTCCTGAACTGCACTGCGGCGGCCCAGTCTCCTTCGACCGCGAATAACCAACGCAACTCAGCGCGAGTTGGGCATCAAGAGAGCGGACAGATTCAAACGCCCGTCAATCAGGTCTTGACGCCGTATGGCCGACAGATTGATCTGCCGGGAATGCGACCCCAGGCACTTGCATTGTCTCACAATGGCAGTTTGCTGGCCGCATCCGGAAAAACAAATCAGCTGGTGATCGTGGATCCGTTGCAAGGCAAAGTACTCCAGAAGATCGCCATGCCCGCAAGCGGAGACTCAGGGCAGCCAGAAGTCGACCGCAGTGCCCAGGTCAGCTATACGGGGCTGATTTTCTCGTCGGACGATCGTCAGATTTTTCTGAGCGACGTCAACGGAACCATCAAGATCTTTTCCGTGAACGACGATGGGACTGTCAAAGCGGAACGATCGATTGCTTTGCCTCCCGCCAACGCGCCTCGCCGCAAGGCCGAAATCCCCAGCGGTTTGGCTCTTGGCGATGATGGAAAAAAGCTGTTCGTTTGTGGGAACCTGTCCAACCGGCTACTGGAGATCGATCTCTCCACCGGCCAAATGACGCGATCCTGGCCGGTCGGCGTTGCACCGTATGACGTGGTGCTGGTGGGTGATCAGGCCGTGGTCAGCAACTGGGGAGGACGTCGTCCGGAGGCGGATTCGACCGTCGGCCCCGCTGGGCGGGGAACCACGGTCCGGGTGGACCCGGTCAAACATGTGGCCAGCGAGGGCTCGGTCTCGTTGGTCGATCTGAAAAACGGGGGTACCATTAAGGAAATCGTTACCGGGCGGCATGCGTCCGCGCTGGCGGTTTCGCCTGACCGGCGCTACGTCGTGTGTGCCAATGCCGCCGACGATTTTCTCTCTGTCATTGATCTGGAAACCGGTCAGATTGCCGGTTCGATCTGGGCCAAACCCAGCCCCGCCGATCTGTTTGGGGCAGGTCCCAACGCATTGGCCTTCAATCTGGCGGGAGATCAACTATATGTGGCCAATGGCTCGCAAAATGCAATTGGCGTGATCGAGTTTGACGCCGGGGACTGGGAAGATTCGAAACTGTTGGGCCTGATCCCGGTGGGATGGTATCCAGGTGCCGTCGTTTTTGACGGTCCTCGCAACTCCCTTTACGTTGCCAACATCAAGGGATTGCCCAAACAACCGAAACCGCAGGGCGCGTCTGGCATCGAAGGATTCAATTCTCACCACTACAGCGGAAGTTTATCACTGGTTGAAATACCGTCAGCGTCGAAGTTGGGCGAGCTGTCGGAAACGGTGGCTCGGAACATGCAATCCGAACGCATCCAGTTGGCACGGCAGCCGCCGCGGCCTGACCAGCCGCCACGCGCGATTCCGCAACGCATCGGTGAGCCCAGTCTGATCAAGCACGTGGTTTATGTGATCAAGGAAAACCGGACGTACGATCAAGTCTTTGGTGCGCTCGATCGCGGGCGTGGTCGGGCCGACCTGTGCATTTTCGGCCGGGAGATTACTCCCAATCAGCATAAGATGGTTGACGAATTCGTTCTGTTGGATAACACGTACTGCGCCGGCATTCTCAGTGCCGACGGGCATCAATGGAGCACCTCTGCCATCAGCACGGATTACATGGAGAAAAGCTTTGCCGGTTTTCCCCGAAGCTATCCGGACGGGATGGAAGATGATGATGTTGACGCCCTGGCTTATTCGCCGCAGGGCTTTATCTGGGACCATGCCGTTGCGGAGGGGATTTCGATTCGGAACTACGGCGAATTCATGATGCCGCGCGTGCGGTATCGGGATCCGAAGCGGAATGGCACTCCCGACTTTCTATCCTGTTATCGAACCTGGAAGAGGGAGACGGACGAAGTGATCTTTGCAAGCGAACCCGGGATTGAGAGCATCCGCAAGTTTTCGCCGACAAACTACGTCGGGTGGGAGATGTCGGTGCCAGACCAGTACCGGGCCGACTTCATCATCAAGGAGGTCAGGGAATTTGAGCGTCGGGGAGAATTTCCTCAACTGACGATCATCTGCCTGCCGAACGACCATGCCAGCGGTACTCGCCCCGGCTGTCCTACTCCCGCAGCCTGCCTGGCCGACAATGATTTGGCGTTTGGGCGTATCGTCCAGGCACTCAGCCATACCCGATTCTGGCCACAGATGGCGATATTTGGAATCGAGGATGATCCGCAGGCGGGTTGGGATCATGTGAGCGGTTATCGAACGACGGCTTATGTGATCAGCCCGTATGCCAGGCGGGGCGAGGTTGTCAGTACGCAATACAACACGACCAGCGTGTTAAGGACCATTGAACAGATTCTTGGTATGCCACCGATGAACCAGTTCGACGCCAGCGCCACGCCGATGTTTGACTGTTTTGTCGAAACCGCTGACCTGACCCCGTTCGATTCGATTGCCAATAATATACCGTTGGATCAGATGAATCCGGATCCAACGGGAATCCGCGACCCGCAATTGCGACAGGACGCGATCGTTTCATCACAACTGAATTTTATGGAGGTGGATCGCGCACCGGAGGATGTGTTGAATCGAATCCTGTGGCGTGCCATGAAAGGGACATCCGTCCCCTACCCCGACTGGGCCGCCGGCGTGGATGACGACGAAGTGGAAAGCGCACGCGATTGATCACTCGAATTGGTCCGACGTCCCACCGCCCCGGTGGTGAGCAGCGCTTGCTTGCGTTCGATTCAGGCCTGAAGTTTCAATTCGGCTGCTGTGTTGCGATAGAGCGCGGCAGGTGTGGCTACTTCGCAGACAAACCGGAAGCCGCGCATCGTCAGACAACGGGATCAAGTTCTTCTGAGTCAGGAAATTTCAAATTCGCGTCAAACACAATCTCATCGAAAAGTTCGAATAATCTGTCTTGAGAGACTTCGCCGGCGCGATTCAAAAGCACTGGAATAGGCTTGCTTTTTTCCAAAAAGATCCACCTTGAAATCTCGGGCACCACTTTCTTTGATGTAGCGGCGGAACAGGAGTCTGTCGACGACCGTTGGCGGCGCAATCATTGCATGGTAGCTATCAGCGATATTTTCCGCTCGCTTGGCAACATCTCGGTCCAGTAGCAGCCAAATCGAAACCATCACCATCAGGATCAGTAAGGATCTGATGGAAAAAGTCGGCCGCTTTTTCGTGAAAGGATTGTCAGTTTGACGAACGGGTGTATGTGCCATGAGAATACCCGGGGCTTTATCGAGAAATCCAATGAACCTCAAAATTCCAATCCCAAGACCTCACCGCACCAGATCCAGGTGGGGAATACGCGCAGCAGCGCGGGGAATGGCGTATCGTATCTCTAGCGCACGACCTGACCAGGCATGCTACCTCAACAACCGATGCCTGCAACCCGCTCCCGCAGACAGTTGCCGGGATGACGATTCTCGATTCTGGTTTTCTATTCGGACTCCTGTTTCAACCGTTTCAGCTCCTGATTGATGTAGTCCTTGCTCGCCTCGCTGAGTTTTCGCCAGGGAATCTCGATCTGACTTCCATCGGTTTTCCACAAAATTGCCTTTCCTTCGTGCAATCCGATGAAGGTCGCCTCGACGGAATGTTTCCCGCTGGAATCGGTGAACTTGAAAGGGCTATCGAAGGAAAAATCAGCTTCGTCGCCAGCAGCACTTTTTATTTCTGCCTGTTTCAGACGTTGCACCGCGACATACTGCTGGTCGGCATGACTGAGGCGATCCCAAGGTACGTTGATCGTGGATTCGTCTTCTTTCTTCAGCAGTGCCTTGCCCTTTTCGAACCCGATGTAGCAGGCCCTGGTCTTGTGTTTGCCGGAACGGTCAACAAATTCGCGGAGTACGGGTGCCGGCTCGGAACCGCCCCGCATCCCGGCCGCTTCGGCGGTGGATACCAGTTGTTCCAGAGCCATATCCAGTTTGCCACCGCGAAGATTCTTGTAACGAATCACCCCGTCATGATCGATCAGGAAGATCGTTGGAAAGCTGCGGATGCCATAGTCCTTGACGATCGATCCGCCCTTGCCGTCATACCAGGAACGCCAGTTGAGGTTGTTTTCGCGAACCGCTTTCTTGGCACGGCTCACTTTGCCGTCCGTGTTCACTCCCAATAAAACGAAAGGTCGACCACTGTATTGCTCCACGAGCGACCGCTCGTGTCCGTACATCGCACGGCAGGGCGGTCACCAATCGCCCCAGAAATCGAGCATGATCACTTTGCCCTCGTAATCGCTAAGCGCAAATCTCTCGTTGTCCAGGTCCTTACCCTTGATCTCCATGATCGTATCGCCGGGCTCGGTGCCGGTCTTGCCGGAGGGCTCGGCCGGAGGCGGTATGGAAACCCGACGGCTCGCGGTGGATACTTCAGCGGAAGCGGTCGCTGATTCGTCGTCACTACTCGAGTCGGCATTCTCCGCATCCGTAATCTCGGTCCCAGGCTGTTGCGGACCGGTGAGCGATCCAATCGATCTGGCTTGTCTATTCCTTCCGGGATCACTGCCAGAACCTGAGTTGGCCTGCTGGACGACGGCAGGAGCCGGCGTCGAGGATGGTTGCGCGGCAGTCGCTGGTGGTGAATCCGATTGCGAAACAGCAGTCTGGTTTGAGTCCACATTGGCAGCGGCATTGCGTTGCGATACCTGCTCCGAACTTACCTGTTCCGACTGGCTGCAACCGGAAAGCAGGACGAACGAGGCAAAAATCGACGTGACTGTCGCATGAATTGCTTGACGGGCGGTCACGGAATCTCCATTCATCAAACGAGGCAGGGCAGAATCTTCCGCCGCTATCATACTTAATTTCAGCTGGATATCAAAAAAATCCGGTCCTTTAGGGACATATTTATGGCGGCGATATTTCATTAGCTGATGAGCAGGCTCTCACGGTTCCGGAGAATTGTCGCAAAACCGGTTCCATTGGCGATCCGACGGCGCCCTGCCCAATCGGAGTAAACAGGAGTGTATCAAACTCGTATGCACCTCGAGGCTTTCTTCTGCCAGTTTGCGTGACATGAAATGCTGGGACAGGTTATGGATGCGGTTCTGGTATCCGCCATCTACATTCAAATTCGTAATCTTTCACGTGTTTAGCGTGTGAAAATCGACGCCGTCTGTCAGCCCGTCGCGCGATTACAATTTGAAGAAATTTCCGGTACCGGCTGAGGAGTAGAGATGGTTGGCCTAAACGGTCCACCGATCAATCCCGCGGGCGGCGGAAATCGAATTGGAGTTTCGCGGCAAACTGTGCACTTATTGCCTGTCTTCCAATCGCAATCAATTTGCGTTTCATTGGCACAGGGTTCCTCCGACAGCGATCAAAAAAAACAGCCGCTGAAACAGCGGCTGTTGGTTAATCCGTATCGCATATTCTTGTCCGGTTTAACCGCCACTTAGCAGTTGAACAAATGGATCGACATCCAAAAGGGAAACAACTCCGTCCTCGTTGACATCCGCTTCGCACTGAAAACCGGTCTTGGTTAGAACTTGAACAAAAGGATCGACATCCAACAGCGTGACCATTCCGTCCTGATTGACGTCTCCCAGATCGAAATCGCAACCGCCGTTGACCAGTGTTGCCGAAATATTGTCGTACCACATTTCCTCGGGGATTCCGCCCGGAGGGGCAAAGTCAACATTCAAGACCAGGAACAACACCTGTACCGTACCCTCTGGAGCAACCCCTTGGGCTTGGCTGAATATCCACTCGACCAACGGACTGGCGTTATTCAGGAGTGGTGTTGAATTGATGCCTGGAACGTCCGGATTAGGAGTCGGATTGCCGATACTGACCGATGCCGGCTCCAGGTCATTTCCACCTGCATCTTGAAAAACAATCTTGAACAACCCGAAGGTGTCACCAGGAGGCAAAAAGCCTTCCGTCAACAGGTATCCCGAAAAATTGAACTCATCGCCCGGGCTGGCGGGGAGTACCTGCCGAATCGTTGTGGTTGCCGAATCCATCGCCAACACCGCCGCGAAACTACCGTCCTCAGCACCGACACCGGGAGCACCGACACTGGCACCGCCGCCACTGGCGATGTCGGACCACCCGGATATATCACCTGTTTCAAAACCACCGTTGAACAGCAAGTTGGTACCGTCACCCACAATGGATGCTTGCGCGTTGTCGTACCAGATAGGATTAGTTCCGCCTCCGAAATCAACATTGAGTACCAGAAACAGGACTTCCACGGTACCCGCCGGAGCAACGCCTTGGGCCTCGCTGAATACCCACACACCGGAAGCACTCAATTCGTTAAGAAATGGTGTTGATTCGACACCAGGGAAATTCGGATCTTGTCCTCCGGTGGTTATGTCTGTTACCAACAGATCATTTCCTCCCGCGTCACGGAAGAGGATTTTATATAAGCCGAAAGTGCCTGCAGGAACACCTGATTCTGCCAACATCCAACCAGAAAAGTAATATTCTTCACCCGCACTGGCGGGAAAAGTTTGCACGAGTTCACCGACGCCTCCGCCGAGAGTAATCTCGCAGGCGAAGCTACCGGACTGGGGGCCGGCAACCGGCGCTCCCACCACAAAACCGGCCACTTCGGTCCACCCGGTCAGGTCGCCTGTTTCGAAACTCGGGTTTTCCAATAGATTGTCATCACCGCCGCCCGGCATGAAAACCGCGGCCACGGTTGTCATTAAGCAAAAAAGAGTCTGGTGCTTCATGATGTTGCTCCGCCCGTAGAAATCTGCGTATGCTTCACTGAGGCCGTTTGCAGAATAACGGGTGAATCGCCGTTGTCAACGAATAACGATTGCCTTTTCCCCCGTTCAAGAACCGGCGGCTCTCGAAACACTCTGATCAAAACGGACGCACGAGGGGGTTGGCGAACAAGATCCTCTTGATTCGACGCCAGATAGGATCATGTTTCGTTACGTCGGCCGCACAAGAGACTTGGCTGCGATCGGTACACCAGCAAACTCGCCGCTCAAGTAACCACTTTCGAGGAGAAGACCAGCCTGGTCAGTTGCCTGTTCATTCCAATCTGATCCGTCGGAAGGATGACCAGAATAAAAACGGCCGCGAAATACGCGGCCGTCTCAACGTTTCAATTATTGCGTTCGATCCATTATCCGCCAGAGAGCAGAAGCACAAATGGGTCGACATCCAATAGCGAGACCATGCCGTCTTCATTTACATCGGCCTCGCAGACGAAATCACCCAATGTTAAAGCCGCTACAAACGGATCGACGTCCAGCAAGGTAACCACGCCATCGCCGTTCAAATCGCCCAGAATGCAATCCGCCGCCGGCGCGAAACTGACGTTGTCATACAAAATTCCGGTTCCTTCTTCGGGCGCTCCTGGCGTACCGTTGGCTGTACTTTCAAATCCGTATTGCAACAGTTGACCAGAGTAGTCCGGCAAAATTTCGACGCTGATTGAGCCGGCTTGAAACTCCGACGTTGCTTCGGTTGTCGAGAAGGTGAACTCGGCGATGATTCCAAAATTACCTGCATCGAGAACGCGAATGAGGGCCTGCGTGGTAGCGCCACCGCTGGGCCCAAAATCATCTTTACCTTCGATGTTACGCGTGTAGTCGAAATCAAAATCCCAGGTCGCGCCAACATCGTCGGCCCCGACAAAACTCTCTCGGAAAACGGTCGATGTAATTACGGCACCCTCCGTCTGATGATCGCCATTCTGGTAATCATTGAAGATGTTCAGCGAAAATTGTCCATCACCCGCTGAAAAGTCGCGAACGCCGCTAAAGGCCGGTGGTACTCCAGGGCAACCGAAGGTGGGCGCCACAAATGGTCCATAAGTGTAATCTCCTGAAGCTCCGCCAGTAACTGCTCCAAAAACGAAAAAGCCAAGATCAGTGAGATAATTCGGGCACGAAATTGCTTCATCGAAATCCTCAAGGTCAGTAAAAAATGACTCCAAGCCAACAGGTGTTTCAAATGCCGTTAGATCGGTGTTGTCATAGAAGATCCCGGAGGGCGTAAATTGGCTGGCGGTGTTCAGAAAACCGACCTGAAAAATCTGTCCTTCCAGAGAGGCTTCAATCGTGAGGTCAAGCGAGTACCTGCCCCACGTCACCGGTAAACCGGTAGTGTCCAATGTGATGAAGTTGGTAAGTGCAAAATCATCGTTGGGATCGATGGTCTTGATGAATGCCAAGGCCATAGATGGCGACTGAATGTCGCCGAGTTTTGCATCGAATGCAAACCGGTAGGTAAGCCCAACATCTTCCGCCGCAATCGTGAATTCGCGAAATACATTGGCCTCGATTAAGCGATCCGTGTTGTGATCGGCATTGTTGTAATCGTTGAAGACAACGAGTTGTTGGTCACCCTGGTCGGGGCCGCCCTGGTCCGTCGCGATGTTGGAGAACCCGCCACTGCCATTGGGAGCCGGATCCGGACCGTAGTTGTAAAGGAAGCCACCACCTGAATCGAATACGTTGGCAAAGACTTCCCAGCCGGCATCGCCCAAGGCTGATGGCGACATCATATCCAAACCCTCGAAGTCCTCGCTAAAGGTACTGATCTGGGCGGGACATTGGCTTGCGAGGCAGACGGCCAAGACAAATGAAAGCACGCTGGTGCGGCTGATGTGTAGAGGTTGCATGATTCACCTGATCCAGATGCGTTGAGAAATGATGATCCTAACTCCATGTTAGTCTTGGAACCGGTTTCAACCAAGAGTTTTAACCTTTTTCTGGAGATTTTCTTCCCGGTATGGCGGCTTTAGCGTATTCGCTGCCACCCTTGGTTGGTCTGAGCAGTCCAAGATGTGGACATTCATGGAAATTCCCGTTGAAGCACACGGGCGGCGATTTCCCAGCATCTCGGTGACGCCCGCAATGCATGTCAGCCAACGTAGCCGGATGGGCAAGAATAAGAAAACAACGTAGACAAGAAAAACAAACGTAGCCGGATTCGCAAGAATTCGGGGAAGTATTTTGGGCTCAGGCCAAAGACAGAGCCAGCTCGAAGTCTTGCCACCAGGCCGTTTGCAGCACCAGGAGCCGCGAGAATTCTACAACCTGTCAGGCGAACCGAGCATACTTGCTTGCGAGCCTTAAAACAGCGGATTGAACAAACGCGACTGATCGCCACCTGGACGATTTCAAAGTCTGACCAGGAAAACGTTTGATTTACGCAATGCGAAACGGCAAAAAAAAGAGCCTGGTTCGTACCAGGCTCTCCTTGTCGTCGTGTTACTAAATTCAACTATCGTCGTCGGCGAATCATCAACCCGGTAACCAGGCAGGCCAACAAACCACCCGTTGCCGGTTCGGGAACCGTCAAGACGACATTGTCATAGAAGACGCCGGACGGGCTGAATCCACTGGCGGTATTCAGAAAACCAATCTGAAAGATCTGGCCTTCCAGCGATTGGTCAATCGTCAGCTCCAATGAATACGTCGACCAGGTGGTCGGTGTATTGGTGGTATCCTGCGTTACAAAATTCGTAGGTGCGAAGTCATTATTGGGATCAAGAGTCTTGATGAAGGCCAAGGCGGTGGACGGCGATTGAATGTCGCCCAGCTTGGAATCGAAGGAGAATCGCACGGTATTCCCAACATCGGACGCGCTGATGCTGTACTCGCGAAAGAAATTGGCTTCGATAATTCGCGTTGGAAAATTCGTATGGTCCGTGTTGTTGTAATCGTTGAACACCACCAACTGCTGGGCACCCTGATCCGGACCGCCTTCACCCGCAGCAATGTTGGAAAATCCGCCGCTGCCGTTAGGAGCCGGGAAGGCAAAATAGTTGTACAGAAAGCCGCCGCCGGCATCGAATACGTTGGCACCCACCACCCAACCGTCATCGCCCAGCGCCGTGGGCGAGGCCATGTCAAGGCCTTCGAAATCCTGGCTGTACTCAGAAATGTCGGCCAAGTGCGACGCCGGCTGACAAGACCAACACGCAAATGGCATTCAGGAAAATTAACCTCTGTTTCATAACGGTGTCCTTCAAATGGTTGATGAATCAATATCGGCTGGCTACTCTTGAAGGGATCGGTCCCAGCGATAGATTCGGGGAACGGTCCCAGCGCGATCCTCAGTATGATCCGGAAATGGCGGCGGTCAACCTTTCGACGTATAAAATCTCCCGGTCGCAAGCGGAATTTGCGGATCAATTGATCTTCGAAACTGAATGACACGGCAGAACGCGATGTACCTCTTAAGATATCTCTTGATCATTCCGGTTCTGGCGTTTGTCGCCCATTTGGACGCCCAGCCACCTGCGGTCTCAGGTTACCAGATCAACTGGTTGGACGAATTCGATGGCAAGTCTGTCGATCTGGCCAAATGGACGCCGGTTTTCAGCACGAACCCTACCAACAATTCACTGCACGCCTACCTGCCCGGCAATGTGATGGTCGACGATGGCAAGCTGATCATCCAGTCCACCAATCAACCGTTCGGACAATTTGCTTACCGCAGTGGTCAGGTGATCAGCACCGCCCTGCATCGGTATGGCAGATTTGAAATTCGTGCCAAGCTGCCGACCTCTCAGGGAATGTGGCCCGCCATCTGGTTGTTACCGGATCAACCACCTCTCTGGCCCAGTCAGGGCGAGATTGACATCATGGAGAATCGAGGCAACCAGCCCTTCCTGACCAGCAGTGCGTTTCATTGGGGGACCAATCCGCCCTACAACCACAACTTTGTATACGCAGAAAACGAATCTTTCCAAAGCGGCCAGCTCGGTTAATTATCACGATTCGTTTCACGTCTATGCCGCCGAATGGGACCCCGAGCAGATCCGCTTTTACGTAGATGGAGTGCACTATTACACTGTCAGAAATTCCACCGTGGGGAACTTCCTGACCAGCAGCCAGACCAATCCGATGCGGTTGATCATCAATACCGCCATCGGTGGAGACTTTTCTGCCCAATCCAGACGGATCGACTCAATGGCCGCAAGTCTTTCGAAGTCGACTACGTTTATGTCTACGATCGGAACGGAGATCCTGTCCTGAAATTCGACAACCCCGGCTTCGAGATGAACGGTCAGGATTCGCTGGCAAGCTGGTCGTTGTTCGGTAACAAGATCAATAACGTTCGCAGTGTCCATCAGAACACATCTTCCGGCGAAGGTGCCTTGAAGCTGTACGGTCAGTTCAATGGCGTACAGAATTTTTCGGGTTTGGAGCAGGGGGTTTCCGTATTGCCCGGGGATGCGATTCAGGTGTCCGCCCAGACGCGGATCGATTCGGCCGATTCGATCGCCGGAACGGGCAACCAGGCATTTCTGAAATTCGATTTTTACAATACCCCTCACGGTGCCTACGGTACTGGCGAATTCATCGGTTCGGAACAGGTCCTCATCGCGGACAGTTCAACGCCAAATGATCAGTGGGTTCAAAGGCAGCTGACAGCAACCGCACCGGCCGGAGCCGTCGAAGCACGAATCGCCGTGGTGTTCCGCCAGGTGAATGACGAAGGAGGTGCCGTTTTTGTCGACAATATCGTGTTTGGAAATGAAACGGCTACCGATACCGTGGAGGCGACAGCGATTGAAGTCGAAGCGGGAGTTGTGGTTGCCGGCGATCTGGCTGGCATATTGCAAAGCGATGACAATTGGTTGCAATTGATCGCAGAACCCTTGGAGGATTCCGGGGGCACGATCCAGATCACGGCCGAGTCCATTTCACCCTTCCCGACGCCGTCCGGCATCGCATTCCAAATCGAGTCTGGCGGAAATTCGGGCAACATCGTGCAGTCGATTGAATTGTTCAACTACGATTCCGGTGTTTTCGAGTCGTTTTCGAATGCCGAAGCCGGCTTGTCCGACGGGCTTACGGAATTCGTTGTCTCGGGTAACCCGGAATCTTTTGTTCGCGATGGGGACCGCCAGATGCTGGCCCGCATCACCTGGCAGGCGAATGGACCGACTTTGCTATTCCCCTGGAAAGCTCGAATCGATCAGGTTTCCTGGACAATACAGCGATGATCCGCCATGTCGCTTGGGGACTCGTGCGTCGTCGGGAGTGCCGGTCCGGCAGCAGCACCCGTCAATCGTTGGTTTCGATCGTAATATCGTCCAGAAAGAATTCGACCGCTTGATCCGTATTACGTGGACGGCATACAAAAGCGGTCTTAACTCGCCTCAAATCGGCATTGGCGAAATCGATCCAGTACTTTTTCCAGTGTGTGGTCAGCGTGATCTCCTTGCTGCGGATCAGCGTATCGAAATACTCGTGCTCGGGGCCCAGTTCCCCAATGCCGATGACCAGTGATTCGCCGCCGGCAATACCTTTGGCCCACACTGTCAATCGATTCGCGCCGGTGAAGTCAAAACCTCCAGGTTGCTCACCATCATCTCCAGCCGGATGCCGCCAAGAGATGCCCGCATTAGGAGTGCCATCCGGAATTCGGCATTGAATGCAACTGTTGCCGGAGCGTGGCGAACGCTTACACTCAAGATCGACCTCGATGGCGTCGCGCTGGCCCCCCCGAACGGCCGGCACAAAATCCGAACGCGCATCGGAGTCGCTGTAAACGCTGTAGGGCAAGGCCACCCGTTTTCCGGGCGACTTGAGTTCCCGCTGATTTACCTTGAACGGCAGATTGGCCGTGGCGACGGCTCCCGAGCCGTCGTCAACCAGGGCATAGACTCGATAAATTCCCGCGGCACTGGGAGCCTTGATGCGGGCGCTCTGACTGCCTGATTCCAATATCGCGTCGTCGATCGACTTCGTCGGCGCTTGATAGGCCCCGCCGGTAACGTACGCGTCCGCCTCCCTTTGCAGTTGCCAATCGACTTGCAGTGCATCGCCCTCAGGATCCACCGCATCCAGGCGGAATTCCAGAACTTCACCGGCATCCACGACATCCTTTTGAGTTACCAGATCCAGCGAGCGGATATCAGGACAACGGTTGGCGGGCGGTTGGCCAGTCCACAAGGTCTGCATCACATCCACCACGTTGGTTTTCCTGCCATCCTGAAGAAACATGCCGAACCAGGTCGCGGTCGCTTCCTGTTTGTGTCCCCACATGAACGCGTAACTACCAAGACAGAACTGTTGATCGGCATGCAGATTCTCGTAGGTCCGGCGGTACTGTTGAGCCTTCTCGTTACTGGTGGGCTCGAGCACCGCGCCAAACCGGTTTCGTCCAACCTCCCAAGGCCCTGCCGGCCCGAACTCCGTCACAATATAAGGACGGTTGCCGCCGGCGTCTCGATATCTTTTCGGCAACGTCGCGGCACCGCCATAGGCATTGATGCCAATAATGTCGAGGCTGGGACAGAACTTATTGATGGATGGAATACGTTGACCACCGATTTCAGCAATGACCGACATCGTCGGATGAAACGGGTCCTCCTGCTTGATCGACTGACAGAGCTTTTCAATGTGCGACCAGATTGCCGGATTGTCACCCGCACCGAAACCTTCCATTTCATTGCCAACGCCCCAGACCAGCACGGCGGGATGGTTCTTGTATTTTCGTACGGCGGAAAGTACAAGCTCGGTCTGTTCGGCAACTTGCCGTTCGTCGCCATAATCAAAACCTTCGCGTTCATGTTCCAACCAGATACCCACGGCCACGCTGATACCATTTTGGTGTGCTTCGTCCAGCCGTTGCTCTGTGTCTGGCCCAATGCCCCAGACCCGGGTGGAATTCCCGCCTCGCTGAGCCAAGTCGTTTAATGCGTGGGAACCCCCAGCGCCTTGAATGGTGATGGGCTTCCCATCGCGGTAAAGCTTCCAGCCATCGCGTTCCAGTTTCACCTGGACTGGTACCGGCCGATCGGCCGATTCATCACCACATGCCAGTAAAGCCACGAGCGATTCCATGGAACATCAGCATCATCAGAAAGGAAATCCTGAACATCATTGGAACTCCGGGGAAGACTAATATTGACCATAATTTGCGGATTCGAGCGTCACCTGGATTCGCGATATTTTCCCGTTCCGTGAATACAGATTCCGGCTCTGTTCGGCAGTCAGAATCAGTTCACTCGCCGTATCAACGCGGCCATCGGCATACACAATTTCCAGTTGGGAATATTCGCCCGTCGAGTAGACAACCGGTACGCCACAGAGCGTGAAAAGGAACCTGGCGGCATCGTTTTCACTCTCTGTTACAAGGCTGGCAAAGCGTTTCAGTCCATTCGGTATCGCGGGCAACGCCCTGGCGAATTCCCGGGGTTGCAACAGGACGGGATCAAACGAAATTTGACCAGCGGTAACGCGGACGCCGATTTCCAGCATCCGCGACAGGATATCTTCCTTGACCTGGCCGGTCATACCCGGTTGCTGGACCCCGGAATGAGCCGGCGTGTGCGAATAGGGATCGCTGGGAAAGGCCCCATATTCAGCGGGACTCTTCTCGGCCCCGATACCATCGCGGATTTCCCGATAGTGTGTCGCCAATCGCTCGATCACCGACGTCGCCCCGCCCGACTGCCGGGCGTCGATGAAGTTTTCAATCGTGGCCAGTGCCAGTTTGGAGACCATGTGCCAGTAAATGGACCCCAACCCTTCGTAGGCAAAAAAGGTCCCAGATCGTCCGGTGAATTGATGGTGACAAAAGATGTTTTCAAAGATGCTTGCCAGCTGCGACGCCGCACCGCCCACGACCTCCTTGTATTTGCCGGAAGTGGCCAAGTCCTGTACCGCCTTTTGCACATCGGCCGCGTTGCGAAAGTCTCCATTGAAATGGTAATTCCCATTCGCATCACGACGCACAATCGTTCCGTCTCCCTCCTCGAGCATCCTTCGTAACAACGCCGATTGATGGATCAATTCCACGGGAATATTGTTCTTGTCCAGGAATCGGGGCAGGTCACGGTCGGGGTATAACAGGAAGCTGTTCTGGTCGGGCCGGTATAACAGGCTCGTTTGCAACGCGTCCAGTACTTCCACAGCCTGTTCCGGATTCAAAAATCCCGAGTTCAGGACGGCCACCTGACCCTCGAGCATTTCGTACAGCCGCTCGATGTTGATTTCGCCATCCACATCGCGGGACATCAGGTTGTAGGAATGGTACAAGCCGTCACTCCGCCGATTGGATGCAATGGTCGTATCCAGAATTTTCAGGCAGCATTCCAGGAATTCGCAACTTTGTTCGATCGTGAATTCCTGTTTCTGCTCGGACAGACCATGCTGATAAACGCACTGCCGGTAGTCGCTACCTGCACGGCAAAGGTCCTCAACAATCTGGAATCGCTGGTTCGGCGTAATGCAAACCTGGCTGCCGATTACGTAGGGGCTGAGAGCCAGCTGGATTTGGTTCAGCAGCGTAGCGATATCGGCGGAAAGACGGAAAGAACTGTGGCTGCTGCTGCGGAACCAATCGAACAGGAAGGAAAGGTAACGTCGCAAATGACAGGTCGTGACCATCGACAAACCATTGCCGACCAAAGCGTTATTGGCATCGTTCCACTCGGGCCGCTGGGTGTTCAACCAAATACCCCCATCGGGGACAAAGTTGGACATTTTCACCAAAGCTGGCAACAGCAGTTTTTCTCCCAACGTGGCCCGGCTGATTTGCTGGTCCTGATTGACCAGCAGGCGACCATCGCCACCGATTGCTTCGACTCGCTGAGCAATCCGCTGAGCGTGCGGTTCGTCGTAGTCCACGGTGTCCTGCGGGTTTCGGAAAATTTCCTCCATGGATCGAATGCGGTAAGGGATATCGGCATAAACGAATCGTTCCTGGTCCAGGTCCTGGTCCAACTGATCAGGAAAGCAATGGCGAGACATCCGCAAGAGCCGATACAGGTAGACAATCTGATGATCACCCCAATAACCAATGTTGGACCAGTGATCTTCCGGATCCGGCGTTTCCCATTCGAATCCTGATTTCATCACCCGGTAGGGATTGTAACCGTCGGCGGTCGACGCGTTGATGAAACGCCAGATCATGCTGTTCAAATACGACGGGTAGGAAACGGCCAACGCTTCCCAGTTCTGAAACAGGTCACGCCAATTTCCTTCGTACGAGAATGCCTTGTCGGAACCTTGCAAGTGCGAATCGATGGCAAACCGGTTCCACGGTCGAGTGGGATCGCCATGCCGACGGCTGAAGACGAGCGGAATGTATTCGGTTGCCAGTCGCTGCAGGTCCGGGTCGCCGGAGGATTTGGTCTGGGCAAGCAGAACATCGCGATGAATTTCATCCGGAAGACTTGACAGCCATTCCTGGTTCCGGCCGTGGACTTCACTATTCATGGTCTGCAGGTGCTGCCGAAAATCATCCGTGTCAATGGTGTAACCCTGCAGAGGAATACCACCTCGCATGATATTGAATTTGACATTCGACAGGTGACGTTGATTCAGCGGGAAATTGCCCCCAATCTGGATTCCATCCGATTCCGCGATGGCCTTCAGCAGCTGTCGCTGACAACTCTCAATATCCTCTTCCAATTTGATTTCGATGTGCGGATCCGAAATATCTTCGACCAGATCCATTACATCGCATTGGTCCAGGTTCACGTCCGCCACGATACTCCATTGCTCGTCCGCGCCGCCCTGCAACGTGAATTCCCGATGCAGAAGATAGGCCCCCCGCGCCGCGCGGACGTCGAATTCGGTGGTTAGCGCCTTGCCCGCCAGAAAGTCAGGAAGCTGCCGATCGCTTAGCAGGATGTGTTGTGGATCGGTCGTGTTCCAGACCGCCGTCGCCCGCAACCCCTCGCTAGGTTCCGCCCGGTCGGTGGGGATGGAACTGAGATAGAACAGGCCGACTCCCGAATCCTTCAGCAATTCACTCTTCTTGTAGGCGTCACCCAGGTTGCTGAAACGCTGTTGGAAGTACTCTCCGATACCGAATGGCATGAGATTCTGTATTCCGTCGAGTAGTTCGATGTGCCGCGATTCATCCCCCAGATTTTCAAGTGTGCAACTTCGAACAAAGCCGAACTGATGGGAAAAAGTCCAGCTGTAGCGGAACGACAGTCGCAGTTGATGATTGATTTCTTCAAATACAACCTTGCTGCCGAGAGAATTCTTGTACAGATTGCGATGGATGCCGGTCGCCGGTCGCGGCACAAATGGCTCCCAGGATTCCAGAGCCGATCCGGAACGCGTGCGAATCAGGGTCAGCGGACCCGTGCAGTGACGCAAATCAGAAATCTTGTCTGCCGAATAATACGGAAAAAGAGTGTGATCGGAATCGCAACGACCGGCGGATAACGCACCATGAGATGAAACGAACATCCAGTGATCACCGGCGCTGGTCAGCGACATGAAAAATTCCGGCATCTGTTGGGCGTCAGATATCCAGTACCCTGTCTCCTGATCAAATTCCACAAATTTTCCAGTCACACCTGCCGGGGCAGATTCCGTGACTGGACGCAATTTCAAACTGTCCTGATGGCTCATACGCTATGACTCCAACTGATCCGAAAACAACCTCTTGCGTTCCGTCAGATCGGCTTCAATCTGTGCGAGTCGTTTTGAGGTCAAGTTGTAAAACAACATCGCAATGCAACCCGCTATGAAAAACGCGGCAGGAACGAGGCTCATCATGGAAATGATTCCGTCAACCGTTCTTTCGGATTGTGGTTGGGGAACGTTATCGATGGGGGCCACAAAACCGGAAAAGCCCAGTAACCAGCCCGGCACAGCAGCCCCCAGCGCACTGCCAAGTTTTTGCGAAAAAGTGGCCGCGGCAAAAACGAGACCGGTCGCGCGCCGATGGTGGAGCCATTCCGAGTAGTCCGCGGCGTCGGCATACATGGCCCACAGCAAAATCGGCATCGGACCCGTAATGAACGCGCCCAGACAATGCAATCCATAGACGATTGGCCATTGATCCTGGCTGAGAAAGAAAACCAGGCCCATGCATACGGCGTTGCCCAACATCATCAGAATCATCAGCCACTTATTGCCAAAAATCTTGACCAGTGGTCTGGTAAAGAACATTCCCATGATGGCAAAAATGGAGCCAACAAAAAAGAAGAAACCAAAATCACCGATGTCAAAATACTGACCCCAGGAACCCAGATCGATCAGGTAACGACCTTTGATGTCAGCAAAATAGTTGAAGTAGTAGCCGGTCGCACTGGCCCGTGTCCATCCGGCGAGGATCTGGAACAGGCCGACAAACAGCAGGACAATCCAGGGGCGATTCTTCAACAGATCAGCGACGTCGGCCGAAAACTTGGTGTTGGCCGTCTGTTCCGGTTGGACTCGTTCGCGCGTGGTGAGAAAGGTAATCGTAAACAGGATGACCGCCGCAATGGCATAGCAGACCACCGTCCAGAAAAAACCCGTTTGCGGGTCGGCGGCGATTTCCTCGAGCACGCCGTTTTTCTCGACGGTTTTCGTTCCACCAAAAAACTTGACCAGCGGGTTGGTAAATAATTGGACGCAGATACCGCCAGCAAAAGCCAGGATAAACCGGAAGGTCGAAACCGTTGTTCGTTCAAGAGAATTGGACGAAATCACTCCCAACAATGCCCCGTAGGGAATATTGATCGCGGTGTACGCCATGAACACCAGGGTATAGGTGATATAGGCGTAGATCAGTTTGCCACTGTCCGACAGGTTGGGCGTGTAAAACGTCATGATGCCGGTGATTGCGAAGGGCAACGACATCCAGAGAAGATAAGGCCGAAACCGGCCCCAGGCTGTCCTGGTACGGTCGGAGATGAAGCCGACCACGGGATCATTGATGGCATCCCAGATCTTGGTGACCAGGAACATTGTTCCGGCGGCCGCCGCCGAGATACCGAAGACATCCGTGTAAAAGATCAGTTGAAAATTCTCAAACAGCTTCCAGTACAGATTGGAAGCGGTGTCGCCCAGGCCATAACCCACCTTCTCACCAAACGACAGACGTTGGCTGGCCGGTGGGTTGGCCTGGCTGCCCGCGGCACCTGAAACCGGTTCCGGCAGATCCTTCCATTCGAGCTTGTTCTCGTTTTCCATTAATGGCGTTTCTGGCAGAGGATTAATGGCGAGAATTGACTTCAGCTCGACCAACTCAATCGGCTCGATCGTGCCTGCGGGCTAGGGAGCGTCCGATTTCCCTTCCCACAAAGCCTGGTATTCCTGATCGTCGACCTCCCGTTGCTCCATGTTCAGGAAGCCCACCATCCGCTTGCCACCGCGCCCCGTCGCTTCAAAAATCGCCGGTTCACTGCAGCCTCGAGCGCTACCAACAATTTCGTATCGAATCTGGAAAGGCTCGGAATCCCGTTGGCTCACGAATACCTCATCGGTCGTTGTAAAACCGATACGCTCCTTGATGAAATCCGGAACGGCGTTGTCGATGTAATCGCGGAACTCCTGCTCGTTCGCGGGACCCTTCCAGGAGTGGTCCTGCTGGAATTTGCCATACAGATTGGCCAGTTTCTCGATATTGGAATCGTTGGCGTTGGCCAAAAGATTTTCCGCGGACTGGGAACCACATCCTGACAGGGCGAACACAGCCCCAAGACAACTGGCCAGGACCAGCAAGCTGGTATTTCGAACTGCAAACATCTGAATCTCGCTATGATGCGCCAGAAACGCCTGGTTACTATTTGCTCGAGACACTCGAGACCAAACGCCAACTTACAGATCGGATGCGGAGGCCAATTCACCGTCAGACCGCGCACCCAAACGCTCCAGCAGAATCAAATCCGCATTGTTATTGATTGTCGTGGTCGACGCATCTCCAAAAACGCTGTTCATCGCCCCCGGGTGAGGTGAACCGAAACCCAATTCCTCCGTCACTCCATTGGGATACGCAAAGCCCGGACGCGGCAGCGCTGAATCATTGACCGGCGGAATCTGCGCTTGCTGCTGTGCTGTGCCTCCGGGAATCGGAGCACCGAAACATCGCATGACTGGCCAGTCGGCTCCGGTATAGTATCCGAACATCTCCCAGTAAGGCCAGACCGAGACATTTTCCACCGTGTATTGACTGGCATTGACGGCCTTTTCGGCAATCATGATCGTGTTGGAAGCACCGTCGTAGATGTCGCGGAAGGAAACGTGCTTCAATTTGATGGATTGACCCGTGCCTGTATCTGCCTGACCTCCCTTGACCAGAATCCCTGTCCAGAAAATGTCGTCTTCCCTGCGGACGGCATCAAAATCGACGCCGGTCGTTTGCCATTCGAAAGTACTCGGATTGGCTCCGATATATCGGTTGGTGTTGGCGATGACCCCGGCATAGTCACCCAAGGCCAGGATGTCGGTTCCCCAAATTGCGAACCGTGCGAACCTTGAGGGACAGTTATAAGTCTCCACCGGTTTTTCCGAAGTCTGGGTTACCAGCCAGCTGTTGCCTGGCAAACTGATGCCCGATTCACGCAGCGTGATCAGATTGCTCTGCTCGATGAACGGCAGAATCTGATACATCCAGCTGGCGCTCTCATAACCGAAATCTTCATCGAAGAAGAACTCGTTGACGGCGCCCCCGGCCGTGGGGAACTCCTTATTACCGGATTCGAAATTGTGTGCCGCCAGCCCAATCTGGCGAAGGTTATTCAAACAACTGGTTCGTCGAGCCGCTTCCCGAACCGATTGAACTGCAGGCAACAGCATCCCGATCAGGATGCCGATAATGGCGATGACCACCAGCAATTCGACCAGGGTAAAACCGTCACGATCGCGATTCTTGAGCATTCTGAGACGCATGATTCAAACCTTCACATAAAAAAAATATGGCAAATAAAATATGGGACCGGTTTCATTATCATTCTGGGCGATAGCGGGCCGGATGTCAATCTAATATCCATTATAACGACAGACTTTCCCCGCATTAGAAACCGATCAAACGGCGTGGGGTAAACTTGATTATCAGCGATAATGGCGATGGCGAGTTAACCACTGGTCCGCTCCATTTCCCAGTTCTCCCGATGTTGTGGTCTGAATGCACAAGAAACTGACGATTAAGGACATTGCGGACAAAGCCAAAGTCAGCAAGAGCACGGTTTCACGCGTGCTGAACAACAGCGATTCCGTTAATGAAAAAAAACGCAAAGCTGTTCTGTCCGCCATGAAGAAGCTGGACTACAAACCGAACCAACTGGCCCGTGGCTTGGCGGGCGGCAAATCCTTGACCGTTGGCGTCGTAACGCACGACCTGGGCAGTCCGTTTTATGACTCCGTGGCGCAAGGTGTTGCCAGGAGACTGAGCGATTCGGGGTACTCGCCGATTTTCGTCGATGCGCATTGGCATGCGGAAACCGAGGAGAAGGCCATTCTTACGCTCCAGGAGCGCCGTGTTGACGGTATCGTCCTGATTGGTGGAAACATTCCGGCCAAGAAGCTGAGGAATTTCCAGCTGGAACGGCCGCTGGTTGTCATCGCCAGAGAAATTCCCGGATGGCACGAAGTCTGTTTTTCGATCGACAATTTCAAAGGAGCCTACGATGCGACCAGTTTCCTGATTGACTCCGGGCATACGGAAATCGCGTTTATTTCCGGCATCCCGACCCATCAGGATGCGATCCGTCGAAAACTCGGGTTCGAGCAGGCATTGCAGGACGCGGCCATCCCCCTCAACGAACGGTTGATTGTCGAAGGCGATTTCAGGGCCCAGTCCGGCGTCCTGGCTGCGGAAGCCTTGCTGGCGCGAGGCGCCCGATTCACGGCGATTTTTTGCAGCAATGACGAGATGGCTTTTGGCGCCCGGCTGCTGCTTTACCGTCGAGGCATTCGCGTACCAGAAGACGTGTCGATGATCGGGTTTGACGATCAGCCCAATTCGGCCTTCATGACACCGCCGTTAACAACCATTCGGCAGCCGGCTTTTGAACTTGGACGAGCCGGCGCAGCTGCCTTGATGCGGATCCTCGAGAACGCGCCGGCTGAAAGACCCGACTTGTCAACCAAGTTGGTTATCCGTGAGTCGGTGATACGGCGTTGAACTGGAATCGGATCTGGGCCGGGGGTTCCCGCAGGGCATTGCCGGGTAATCCATGGCCCGCAGCCCGTTACCATAAGCGAAGTTGCACGTCAGTTGATAATCGTCCCAGTCTCAGAGGCCGACCGGGACCGTTAGCGTGAATCGGGCTCCAGGTTCGCCGGATTGAAATGCCAGTTTTCCGCCCAACGACTGGGCCATGCGTCGGCATAACGCCAGCCCCAATCCGACACCCGGGGCCGAATTGGCGGCTTCCAGGTCGGACTTGCAGAACGGTTGAAACAGTCTTTTTTGGCAGTTCAGGTCGACACCTGGGCCAAAATCCCGGACCACAATCTGAAGCCAACGGTCCGATTTCCGGACATCAATATCGATCGCGGCATCGGCAGACGAACGGGCATATTTGCAGGCGTTGTCGACCAGGTTGAACAGAATCTGCTCGATCGTCCGCGGTTCCACGTTGACCGGGCTGTGGGATACATCATGATCCAACGAAAAACGAATGCTCATTCCCGCCTGATTTGCTCTTTCGATCAGACTTTCCTGAAACCGTTCCACCAGTTCCTTCACCGACATCCGTTGCAGACGTGGTTCAGCAGTGCCCCGTTCCAGGCGGGCAAATTGAAGCACGTTTTCAACGAGATGACTCAACCGGTCAGCCTGAGATTTCAAGGTGCTGGCGTACTGGTGGCGTTTCTGCGGCGGAACCATGTCGTCCGCCAGCATTTCCGAATACATTTTGAAGGTCGTCAGCGGGGTCCGCAATTCGTGGGTCACGGCGGAAACGAAGGTGGCTCGTCGTTCGCTTAATCGAATCACACCGTACAACAACGAACCGATGGCGATGGCGGACAGCGCCAGGCCGCACCATGCCAGCCAGAGGGCGATCTGGACACCGGATACCCGCGGGCCAGTCGTTTCATCGGGGGTCAGTGAGAGCATGGATAGTAGTTGCGGAACATCAACGACCAGCTGGGCGGGCAGCGTCACCAGCGCCCGACCGGGAACCAGTTCTTCTTCATCCAGCACGGGTTCGAAATGCACCTCGGGCAAGATGTCCTTAACCTCCTCTCGCAACGCTTCCTGTATGTTGGCCCAGGCGAGCCAACAGCACTGCAACACGTATTGACCTTCAATCAGTGTCCGGCGGACCAGTACCAATTCATCACCGACCCAGATCGGTCGCATGACTCCCTCGACCAGCGGTTGCGATCGACGCGGTTGGACGACGGGGAAGGTGTTTTCCAAGGCACGATTGTTGTCCGCCCATTGGATCGTATTGACGCTGTACGACTGTTGTCTCTTGAGAAACTCCTTGCCGCCTCGATCCGCGGCCCGCATCGTCTGCAATTTGTTGATCGGCTCCAGCTTTTCCGATGTTTGCCCCTGCCCCGGTACTGGATTCTGCTCGATTTGACCGCCAAATTTTTCCACGAAGTTGACGATTTGCTGAGGGGCATATGTTTGCTGAGGTGCGATCGTCTCCACCGTTGCCGGGGGCGGTTGATCTTCCGCAAATGGCAGCCCGGATTGGATTTTGTCGTTCAGTCTGTCATAGGAACAGAACTGTCGTACCTGTTGCAACTGAGTTTCCCGCGCCTGGATCGCCTGGTCATTGATGCCGCAACAGACCAGCGCTTGTCGACAAGCCGCCTCGCCAACCGGACGCTGCGGCGAAGAGAAGTCGCCGGCCGGCGTGATCTGAAAATGCAGCTGAACAAATTCCGATTGTTGATAAAGCAGGGGAGACGGTAGTGAAGCTGACCGGGGCGAAGGCATCGAAATCACCGCTTGTTCATCCGTGTTGCCCCGTTTCGACGCCGGCGGAGGCAGGTCGTAGAACGATTCGTACAGATACCACGGTCGGGCGGCTTCACGGGCAATATGCGGCCCCAGTTTCCAGTCCATCCGGTACAGTGCGCTGGTGATTTTTTCCTGCAGTTCGGCTTCCCGACGAGCGAGTTCCGTTTGCCGCCGATCTTCCAGCAGGCGGTGGTCCAGTTCAACTGCCTTGTACGTCAGCCAGATCATGGCTGGCAGAATCATCACCAGGCACAAGACGAACAGAAACCATAATTGCAGCGGCTTTTTCATCAAACGGATCACGTCTTCGATTCGAATGCAAACATGTAGCCCTTGCCGCGGACCGTCATCAGCAGCGAAGGTCGCTGGGGATCATCCTTCAACTTTTCGCGTAGCCGCGCGACATGCATATCAATGGTGCGTGTGGCGATCCCCTGCGGGTTCAATCGCCAGACACTTGACAGCAGCTCATCGCGGGAAATGGCACGTCCGCGATGGGCCACCAGGTATTGCAACAGCTCCGCTTCGCGTTCCGACAATTCGACGCGGGTCTGATCGTGGAAGCGGATCTCGCGACGCGCAAAATCGGCGGATCCACCAGGAAACTGGACGTCCCGCGCATGGTTGGGTCGCCCCGGGCATCGTCGCAGGACGGCTTCGATTCGCGCCAACAGTTCCTTGATGCTGAAGGGTTTCACCACATAATCGTCGGCACCCAGTTTCAAACCGCGGATCCGGTCCGTTTCGTCCCCTTTGGCGGTCAGAATGATGATCGGCTGCGTTGGACGCTGCTGACGAACCAGCTTCAGAATTTCAAATCCCGGTTTGCCGGGCAGGGCCAGATCCAGCAGCAGCAATTCGTAGTCCGCTTCGCAAGCCAGTGCGTATCCTTCGTCGCCGTCGGCTGCCGACAGGACGCGATAACCCTGATACTCCAGAGCGTCGACCACGCCCAGGCGAATTGCCTGATCATCCTCAATTGTCAGTATGGTGGTGCGATCAGACATGCAGGGCGGCGTGAAAATTCATCGGCAAAGGTCAGTCAAAATTATAGGCGGAACCCATGGGCAGCTTGTAACTTATTTGTAACCGGCGGGCATCGCGGGTGAAATACTCGCCCCACAGTCTACGTCGGCGGATCTCGGCGGCTTTTTTCCTCATTTGTCTGCCGGATGCCAAATCAGCGTCCTGGCATGACGCTAATCGAGGTTTAAATAGAATGAAGTGGAACAGCAACGCGTCCCGGCGGTTGGGAGGAACAGGGCATTGTCAAATTTACATCCGATCATCATTCTGCTCGGCCTGTTGGGTGCCGCGCTGGACGGCGGCGATTCCGTTGCCCAGCAACCGGAACTGACGGCCAAGGTTCTGAGGCAGGATCTGAAGATCGAAATCGAGCTTCCGGGTGTCTTCGTGGCGGACGACAAGGATGAAATCGCCATGGAGCCCGGGCAATACCAGGGCGAGTTGATCATCACCCGGATCAAGTCCGAAGGTGTGGATGTGAAACAGGGTGATGTCCTGATGGAATTCGACACCGACAACCTGGACCAGGCTCTGGAAGAAGCCCAGAACCTGGTAGCCGATGCGGAGGTCGAATTGAAGAAAGCGGAGGCTGACTGGCAGGCGGAGCGGATCGATGCTGACACCAAATTGAGACTGCTGCGAAAGGAAATCGAATTTGCCGAGCGTGATTTTCAGGCAGCGGCTGAACGCGAAGCGATGGAATTGAAGAAGAAGGAAAAGGACATCGAAGACGGCCGACGCCGACTGAAAGACGCCAAGGTCGACTTTGAACAGCTGCTGCAGTTGTACGAGGAACGGGAATTGCATACGGCCACGGAAAATATCCTGATCGAGCGGGAGCGGGAAAAGATCGCCGATATTGAAAAAGCGATCATCCGGCTGGAAGAGGAACTCGAATTTTTCAGGACATACGAAAAATCCAAAGAAACGCTGACCAGGGAACTGGAATGGGAAAAGAAAAAAGCGGAATGGAAGAAACAGGAAATTCAGGGGGCGGCCAGCCTGGCTGAAAAGCAAAGCATGGTGGACAAAGCGAAGCGAAAGCTGGAGCAGGAATCGCGTAAGGTGTCTGGCCTGCAAAGCGATCGCGATTCACTGAAGGTGCCGTCTCCGCGGGACGGCGTACTGTTTTACGGCAAGACGGGCAATGAATCGCCCGCCGGTATCATTTTCGGCAGAGGGAACAGAGATCAGATGCGGGTCGGAGGCCGGGTGCAGACGCATGAGATTCTGATGACCGTTGCGACCATGAACAGTCTATCGATAAAAATGCAGGTCCTGGAAAATGACATTCAGCACATGAAGAAAGGGCTGTCCATCACCGTTCGGCCGGACGCTTTCCCCGCCATGGAACTGCAGGGTGAACTGACCGAGATTGACCAGATCGCGACCCGCTCGAATTTTCTCTCGGAAGTCCGCCGATTCAATGTGAAGGGAAAAATCGAAGAAACGGTGGGCCAACTGCGAGCGGGCATGAATTGCCGCGTTACTGTCCATGCGGACGCGGTCCCCGATGCGGTTCAGATCCCCGTGGTGGCCGTCACCGAAGAAAAAGGGAAGTACTACTGTTTCGTCAAGAATGGCTCGGCTTCTCAGAAAAGGGAAGTCAAAATTGGCATGTCCAACGATGAATTCGTACAGATTACCGAGGGCCTGCGATCGGGTGAGATTGTCTATCTGTATGATCCCGACCGAAACTGATACTGGATAACCCACGTGTCCGCGTTTATCAGCCTGAAAGATATCTGCAAAGTCTACCCGATGCCGGGTGGCGATGTCTGTGCATTGAAATCCGTTTCTCTGGAAATCGAAGACGGCGAATTCGTATCCGTCGTGGGAACTTCCGGGTCAGGCAAATCGACGCTGCTGTACGTGCTGGGCACACTGGTTGAAACCACCAGCGGCAAGTATCAATTGGGGGGCAAACCGATTGAAACCATGTCGGACGTCCAGCGGTCCGATTTGCGAGGCCGGGAGATCGGTTTCATCTTTCAGTCCTTCCACCTCATACCGCAGTTGAACATCATCAAGAACGTGATGTTGGCGGCCCGTTACGCGCCCGGTGTCCGACGTAGCGATATCCAGCACCGGGCGCATCAACTGGTGGAACGAGTTGGTTTGGGACATCGAAAACAGCACCGCCCGGTGGAATTGTCCAATGGCGAAATGCAACGCGTGGCCATCGCCCGGGCCCTGCTGATGCAGCCCCACGTGGTCCTGGCAGATGAGCCGACAGGGAACCTTGATCAAAGGAACTGCCATGAGATTTTCGAGCTGCTGGATTCGTTGCATCGCGAAGGAACGACCATTGTGATGGTCACACACGACCTCGATCTGGCCGCCCGCACCCCGCGAATGATCCGTTTGTCCGATGGAGAACTGGTTCATGAGGCTGCTTGAACTTTTTATCGAAGCCATCAGCAATCTGTTCTTGCACAAAACGCGCACGCTGCTGGCCGCTTTGGGCATCATCTTTGGGGTTGCATCGGTGATCTGCATGCTTTCGGTCAGCGAAGTGGCTCGCCGGGATGTGATCAAGCGGATCGAACGCCTGGGTCTGAACAACGTGATCGTGGACAGTATCAAACCGGAAACCGTACGCGGTCAGGAACAATCAGGAACTGAGAATTCGTGGATCGCCCAGTATGGAATCACCAGGAAGGATCTGAAAATTCTGTCCAACAGCGAGGTGCCCATCCGTCAGGTCGTGCCGATGCGGATCATGTTGTTCGGTGTATCGGGAAACCAGAAAACGGCTGATGTAACGGTGGTGGGTACCACTGAAAACTACCCCGAGGTCATGCAGCACCCGGTGCGGAAGGGGCGTTTCTTTAACCGGGTCGACGAAGCCAATTGTCGCGCGGTTTGCGTACTGGGCCATGCGACGGCTCGCCGATTGTTCCCGTTGACTTCCGCGATCGGAAAAGTTGTCAAGATTGGCGGGATTTACTTTAACGTCATTGGCATCCTCGATCGCAAAGGACAACTGGGGGTGGGAGGCAAGTTCGCTGACCCCGACACGACCGTGTTCATTCCGTTTGATACCTCGTTCTCACGCTTCGGCAGCTTTCAATACCGACGCTCCGGTTCCGTCCAGGAAGCAACACGCATTGAAGTTGATCGAGCCGTCTTGCAGGTTGCCGATTCGGAGAGTCTGATCCCGGTTTCGCAACTGGCAAACAACCTGTTGACGCGGCGGCATCGCAAAAATGACATCTCGGTTACGATTCCGTATTCGCTGTTGAACGAGCGAAAACAGTCGGAGCGGGTTTTCCGCTGGGTGATGGGTTCGCTGGCGGCCGTCTCGCTGCTGGTGGGCGGGATCGGTATCATGAATATCATGCTGGCCAACGTGGCGGAACGACGATCGGAAATTGGATTGCGACGGGCACTGGGAGCCAGAAGAAGCCATATCGTTGCTTTGTTCGTTAGCGAAAGCCTGCTGCTATGCCTGTTTGGCGGTGCGGCTGGCGTTCTGGTGGGACTCGCCCTGGCCCGCTTGATCGGTTCTCTTGCCCATTGGACGGTGGTTTATCACCCGCTGTCCATTCCGCTGGGAATCATCGTGGCGATGATGGTGGGATTGGTATTCGGAACCGTACCGGCGCTACGGGCGGCCGGACAGGACCCCGTGCTGGCACTGCGCTCTGAATAAAGGATGGGAATGCGGACCACGACAATCGACAATACGATTCACGGATTCCCATTAGGACGATGGTTGGTCGTGCCCGCCTGCTGGATAATGGTCCTCTGCTGGTCGACTGAAGTTGTTTGCCAGTCGGTTGAACCGGGCAGGCCCCAGCGGGCTGCCACACCAGACATTCACCAGCTGAGGCCACCGTTTGCTACCGCTCGGTTGATCGAAAAATCGGAGGCGGCGATTCAGAACGGATTGAATTTCCTCGTGGAGAGCCAGAACAAGGATGGTTCCTGGGGTTCACACGATCCGCAGATTGCCGGTCTGGCCAATTTCGGCTTCCGAACGGTCAATCGTGGATCGCAAGATGCGGTTCGGATCGCCTGCACCGCGATTTGCGCTGAAGCGTTGCTGGATCAGCCCAACTTGACTCCGCCACAGGAAGAGGCATTGCAGCGAGCGGTGCAGCAATTGTTGACGGTTCGCAAATTCGCCTATCACCCGGGCGAATCATTCAACACGTGGGGATACGGATACCAACTCGGTTTCCTCGTCCGCTTGAACGAAACCAGCCTGGACGAAAACGATCACCAGCGCATCTTTCCCGCCGCCCAGGCCTGCGTTGATGGATTGTTGAGATTTCAGCAGCACGGAGGTGGTTGGGGCTATTACGCGGGTGTGATGCGGGACTTCGAATCGATGTCCTTCAATACCGCCTTCTTCGGGCTATCGCTGTTTCGTGGCCAACAAATGGGGCTGAGCGTTCCGGAGGGGATGGTGGTGGACGCGACTCGCGCTGTTCAGCGACAAAGGGCGCCCGACGGTTCCTTCCTGTACAGTTCACGACACCAGAATCAGGGGCAGTCGGTTCTGATGAATCTCGGTTCCGGTTCCCGGACGATTTCTTCCGCGCTGGCAATGTACGAAATGGGTCTGTACGACAAAGCGCAACTGCAGCAGGCCATGCGGATTTTCAGCAATGGGGAAAATTACCTCGAACAGGGCCGCAAGCTGATCCAGCCGCATTCCGCCGTTCACGCCATATCCGGTTACTTTTTTTTCTTCGGTTATAATTACGCCACCGAGGTCGCGGAGATCCTGGGAGACGAAATTTCGCAGCCGCGTTGGGATCGCTTTGCCTGGACGATGCTCCGAACTCAGGAAAAAGACGGGCGGTGGTGGGATACCGCAGCAGCTGACTACGGTGACAAATGGGGTACTGGTTTTGCCGTCATGTCGCTGCAGCGTTACCTTCGTGAAATGGCGAGGCGGGGGCTGGTGGATTCACCGTCTCGCCCCGTCCCTCCGGAAAGCCGCGATAGCGGTGGCGTCGAACAAGACAATGACCGTTGAATTGGCCAGCTGGATGATGCGCTGTTGCAGAACGATGATTTTCTGTTCCGTATCGCTGGTCCTGGCAATTTCGGTCGGCTGCCAGCCAGCGGCATCCGTTCCCGGTCTGACGGATGACCAATCAGCGTCGGTTAACCCGGAACCGCACCATCTGGGTTGGATGGGTGGACGGTCGCGTCCACTGAAACGAACTGTCAGTTGTCCTGATCCTGATAACCCGGACCGGGAAGTAACTCCGGGTGGGATCGAGGTGGTGAATGTAATGGATGGCCTGTGTTTGTCGGAAGCCGGCGTTCAATCGGGCGATGTCATCGTTCGCGTCGCAGACCACTGGTTGCCGATCAAGGAAGATGCAACGCTCGATTTTATCAAGGCCATCGAAGATCAGATCGATGCCCGCAAACTTCGGATTCCCCTGGGCCTGTTACGCAGCGGAGAGTTTCACGTGGCGACGCTGGAAACCGACCTGCAGTCGCTGGATGATGGACTTCCGGAAACCAGCCATCGTCTGATCGACATGTCGGTGTCCAGCCTGAAGAAGTTGGCGAGCTTTCAGGTGCAAGACGGTTCATTCGTAGTTGATACTCAAGATCAACGGCAGACGCTGACCACCACGGCCCTGGCCGGACTGGCATTGATCTCTGCCGATAAATCTGTTGTCGAGGACTTTTCGGGTAACGTCCAACGTTGTCGGGACTTTATCGCATCGAAGTTGGACGAAATGGCTGCCCAGACCGAAGGCGATAACACATTGGATCCGCTGACGGCGGCATGCGTGGCCATCTTTTTGGCCAAGTCCGATGCGCCTCTGGGCGAAGCAGAGTGGTTGGATCGTTTCAGTCTGGTGGTCCAGGCGATGGAACAGTCGCAACACGAATCGGGTGGTTGGAATGTTGATGAATCGATGGTGCTTGCCCAGCCAGCGCCAGACACCGCCAACGGGAAAAACGATCGGGAACAGATCGAACGACCAGCTCCCGATATGCGGGGAATTTTTACGACCAATCTGGTGCTGCTGGCGATCGGTGCCCTGGAACGCAAGGGGCTGAGCGGCGACAACCAATTGATTGAAAACGGCTGCCGCTGGCTCAAACAACAATCCAGGGTGGCGGTCGCCAGCTCGCTGGATCGACGGACCAAGGCGTCGTTGAGTGCGGGAACCGTGGCCGCACTGCTGGCCTTGAATTGCAATCGGAACGATCCAGACCTGCGAGAGTATTTCAACATCGTAATGGAACGGGTTCACGACATCTACTTTGCGCCGCAAATGGGCGAGATGGGTCTGTTCCTGGCAGCGCTTTCCGCGCGGCAAATGGGTAGCCGAGACTGGTTGCCGTTCCATCTGGGCATCAAACACCTGGAAGTCAGCCTTCAATCGCCTGACGGTAGCCTGGTCCGATTTCCCGGTGTGAAACGCGAACCAATGGAATTTGAATCCCGCTTCGACAACGAAGCCGTGTCAACCGCGCTGTTCGTGATGCTGTTAACGATGCATGCGCAGCGGACAGAGCATTGGCTGGCTGTCGATCAGCCGTCCGAAATTCCGTTGCGAGACAGTTCCGGCAGCGAGATCTCGGACGAGAAGGCTTGGTTCGATTCGGAAGCGCAGGCCAGTCAGTTGAATGCGGCCAATTCAGAGGAATTGAAGAAATTGATTCTCGGCAAGTTGAAAGAGCGGGGCCGCGCCGTTGGTTCTTCGGAAATTGACCTTCAGTCCGGGAAACCGTCGTCCGATGATGACTGACGTGCATTCAGGTTGACGGTTCTCCTTGCCGGTCGAAACGGATGTTCGCGACTCCTTCGTTTTATCTGCGATATCCTGATTTTTCGTTTTGAACGAATCCGGCAGTCTGCTGCGCTTGATTCAGATTGTCCAATCTGCAATCCCATTCATGCCGATGACGTTCAGCAGGAGTTCCGTTCAGCAACGGCTCTTCGACTTGGGGCATGGATGCACCCTTCTTCGGCGCTCTTGATGATCTCAATTGAAATCTGCCCGGGTCGCAGCAATGTCCGACGAACGAAAAATCGGAAACGACATCATGGCCGTCGTGCTATTGACGGCCATCATTTTTCTGGTGTCGGCGTTGGCCACGTGGGATCCGGCCGATGTGCCGGTCAATCGCAACGCCTTCCTGAATTCCATCTACCAGCCGGATGTGCTGGTTTATCCGCCTAATGAGATGATCCACAACGCCTGCGGGTCGCTGGGTTGCTGGATGGCCGACCTGCTGATTCATGTACTGGGCATCGGGGCCTACTATCTGGTGCTGGGTTTGATCGCTTTGGAAGTCAAGCTGTTTCAGCAACGGTCTGTGAAAGCTCCCTGGTTCAAGACGATCGGCTGGGTACTCAGTCTGTTGGGACTGACGACGATCGGCTACCTCGTGATTCCGAACTGGGTTGCCGGGCCGGTGATAGGCTCAGGAGGGTATGTTGGCGCTTTGATGGGCGGTCTGCTGCGAATGAACCTGGGCATCATTGGCAGCGTGATGGTAGCCATCGGTGCCACCGTCGTGGGCCTGATGATGTGGACGGAATATCTCGTTTTACGAGCGGGCCGGGTGATGTTCGCCCCGGCCGCGGTGGCCGCCAATGCCTGTTTGCCACGAACCAAGCCATGGCCGTGGCGTCGAGCAACCGCCGAGTCCGACGAAGAGGGCGATGAATTCGATCTTGAGCAGGATGAGGACGAAAACGCCGAAGTCAGCCGCTCGGGGTCCATTCGAATTCGGGTCCGTCGGGAATCAGAAGACGAAGATGATGAAATCGAAGGTGACGCGTCTTTGGAAGAATCGGAAGAAGTCGACGAGGAAGAAAACGACGGCGAAGAATCCGATGACGTCGACAGCGAGGAAGTCGATGAAGATGACGCGGAGGTGGAAACGGCCGAGGAAAATAACCAAAGCATCGCCAAGAAACCCCATTTTGCCGTGAAATCGGCAGCCGCCAAACAGCCTTCCGAACGTGATCGGGTCATGAGCCAGCTGGATCAGGCCGACCAGATCGAGGACATCGATGACTACGAGTTGCCGTCCCTGGATCTGCTGCTGCAGGGGGATGCGGTTCCGTTTGAAGACCAGAAACGAGACGCGCTGAAGAAAGCCCGCATCCTGGAAAACACCTGCCGCGAATTTGGATACAAGGTTCAGGTCGTGGAAGTCGAAACGGGGCCGGTGATCTCCCAGTATGAAATCCAGCTGGATGCTGGTTTGCGGCTGCAGAAAATCACCGCGCTGGCGGACGATCTGGCCATCGCGCTGCGTGTACCCAGTGTCCGCATTGTCGCCCCCATCCCCGGCAAGAACACCGTCGGGGTGGAAGTTCCCAATGAAACTCGTCAGGTTGTCCGGTTGCGCGAGGTCATGGAAGAGTGCGAAAGTAAGACCAACCGGATGAGCATCCCGTTGTTTCTGGGCAATGATGCCGTCGGAGCGCCCATGGTGGTTGATCTTGCCAAACTTCCTCACCTGCTGATCGCCGGTCGTACGGGTACCGGAAAGTCGGTCTGTCTGAACGCCATCATCTCCTCGATCCTGATGACGCGCCGACCGGATGAAGTCCGAATGCTGATGATCGATCCCAAGATGGTTGAACTTAGTGGCTACGGGCAACTGCCGCACCTGATGCATCCGGTGGTTACCGACATGCGGAAAGCAGAAGCGATCCTCGCCTGGGCGGTCGAAAAAATGGAGGACCGCTACCGTCTATTGGCCCGGGCCGGCGTGCGACACATCAACAGCTACAACCAACTGGGCGAAGAAGAATTGATGGAACGCCTGCAACCCGATACGGAAGAAGAGCAGCGTGATATCCCCACCAATTTGCCATTCATCGTGATCGTGGCGGATGAGATGGCCGACTTGATGATGACGGCTGGGAAGGAAGTGGAGCAGCACATAATACGACTCGCGCAGAAAAGCCGGGCGGTTGGGATTCATCTGATTCTGGCGACCCAGAAGCCGACCGTCGACGTGATTACCGGGTTGATCAAATCCAACCTGCCAGCACGGATTGCGTTCCAGGTGGCCAGCAAAATGGACAGTCGCGTCGTTCTCGATTCGATGGGTGCGGAAAAACTGCTTGGTTCAGGAGACATGCTGTTTTTGTGGCCGGGAACCAGTACCCTGTTGCGCGGGCAGGGTACCTACCTGAGCGATGACGAAATCGAGTCCATAACCGAAGCCGTCAGTACCGTCGAGCAGAATTTTGTTCACGAACTGATCAACATGAAGGTCGAAAGCAACGACAACGACGAAGGGGCCAATGAAGCCATTCGGAAACGGGACGACATGTACGCTCAGGCGGTGGATGTGGTTGTAAGCGAACAACGCGGTAGCGTTTCGCTGTTGCAACGGCACCTGGGCATTGGCTACGGTCGCGCGGCCCGGCTGATCGATTACATGGAAGAAGATGGCTTCGTGGGGCCCTACAACGGTTCCAAATCACGAGAAGTGCTGTTGACCCCCGATCGTTGGGCGGCCATCCAGGGTGGAGATGCCGCTGATGAAGCGGACGATACCGATGTCGAAAGCCAGTCGTCTCCTGAAATTACCCGAATCGAAAAACACCGCCGATCCAAACTGGCGGCCAATGCTTCCGTGCAGGTCGTCGATTCCGAACCGGCAACAGAGGTTGATCAAAGCGAAGAGGAGGACGATCACCTGGACGAGGAAGGCGACGACGAAGAAGAGTACGAGGACGAATTCGGAGAAGCTGAATTGGAATACGAGGAGGAATACGAGGAAGACAGTGAAGACGACAGCGAGGAAGATGAGGATGACGAAGAAGAATACGAATTGGAAGAAGATGATGTGGAGTACGAGGAAGACGACGAAGAACTGTTGGAAGAATAACTGGACCTCGATCCATCACACGAATTCTGATCCGACCAGTTGACCAAATGGGCCGCTTCTCGAAACCACTTGTCAAAATACCAGGTCGGTAAAAAAGATCTCTGCTGGAATCACAAGAACATCCATCGGCCATGCGGTTCCATCCAACGCGACCGCCAACGATTGAAAACCGTTTGCCATCGCGAAGACTCAAGCGCCACACGCCTGTCGCGGCGAATCAAGCTGATGTGATTCGATTTGACTACCATCTACCTGTAAATTGAATGTAACATGATCCAAGTTCGTTAAACGCGTCGGTTAAATCAGAGGATCGCCCACCGGCGGGTATCCAGATAACGGTTGAGGACTGATAACAGGGGTCGCCAAGCCATCGTTCTTATGAATAAGAAACAACTGTTGAGTTTGGGAGTCCCGGAAGACTGTGTGACTCAGGCTATCGCCTGTGTTCAGGTGGCGGCTCGAGACAAGAGCTGGGAAAAGCCGCGAAATCTGATTCGGAAACTGGTTACGGCCCCTGATCTTTACCTGACGGACAAGTACTACAGCGAATTGGCCCGAGCCGTCATCGAAGCCCGCCAGACCAATTATATCAATGATCCGATTTCGTACAGGAAGTGGGGACAGGACCTCGACGCGCAATCAATTCAACAGCTGGAGAATGCCTGCCGTCTGCCGATATCGCGAGCAGCGGCTTTGATGCCGGACGCGCATTGCGGCTACGGTTTGCCGATTGGAGGAGTGCTGGCGTGCGAAAATGCCGTGATCCCCTACGGTGTCGGCGTCGATATTGCCTGCCGGATGAAGATGACGATTACCGACCTGCCGGTCGGCGTGGTGCACGAAAACGACCCGGCCGGATGTCGTCACCTAGACCAGGCGTTGGAAAAAGGGACTCTGTTCGGTGTGGGCGGCGCCTGGAAACGACCCCCGCACCATGCGGTACTGGACGAAGACTGGACGATTACCGCCGTCACTCGCGAAACGCGTGATCGTGCGGCCAGGCAACTTGGTTCAAGTGGCAGTGGCAACCACTTTGTCGAATGGGGGCTGGTCTCGCTTTCCGATGATTCACTGGGAGTTGCTCAGGGAGACTACGTCGCGCTGCTCAGCCACAGCGGCAGTCGTGGTGCGGGAGCACGGGTTTGCCAGAGGTATTCGGAAATCGCCCGCAAAATGGCACCCGCCCAGATTCGCAATCATCCACAACTGCGGCACCTGAGCTGGCTTCCCATGGATTCCGAAGCGGGGCAGGAGTATTGGGCAGCCATGAATCTGATGGGCCGGTATGCCTCCGCCAACCACTACGTCATTCACCAACAGGTCCTCGGTCTGGCCGGCGGACATGCTTTGGCCACGGTAGAAAATCACCACAACTTCGCCTGGTTGGAGGAACATCAGGGCCAGCCGCTGTACGTTCACCGCAAGGGTGCGACGCCAGCCAGTCCTGGTGAATTGGGTGTGATTCCTGGAAACATGGCCGATTCGGCGTTTGTTGTGCGAGGTCGCGGCAGCCGTGACAGCTTGATGTCGGCGTCACACGGTGCCGGGCGAAGAATGTCCCGCACGGCGGCGCGGAACTGTTTCAACTGGAACCAATGGAAACAGCACCTGGCCTCCCGGAACGTACGTTTGTTGGCCGGTGGTCTGGACGAAGTTCCCGGCGCATACAAGAACATTCACGACGTCATGGCTGCACAAAGCGATCTGGTCGAAGTGGTTGGTGAATTCATGCCGCGGATTGTAATGATGTGCGGTGATGGCAGTCGGGCAGAGGATTGATGCAATTCGCAAGGACGGGTAGAGGTTGCCTCGCGCCTGACCGGACGGTCGGAACCAAAAGGTGGGCACTCACTGGCGCGTTTTGATGTTGCGTAATCATTTTTTTGATAGCGAGAATTGGGGCCTTCGACGCGGTCAATCTGATTCGCGGGAATCGAAGTCGACCGCCAGATTCTTTTGCAAGACGTGATCCGGGGCCGGCGTCAACGACCGGTCGATGGCGGATCGAGGTACGACGGCCGGTTCCACCACCAAACGACCTGCCCGGGCGGGTCGTTCGAAGACCCTTCCGATAGGGCTGAGAATCAGCGCCGGCAGCAGGACCAGATCGCAAACCAATGCGGTAATCATCAAACAGACGATCGCCAGAGCAAACTGTCGGGCCGGCAGAAACTCCGAGAATGCGAAAAAACAGAGACCGAAGGAACAAATCAGCGTGGTGTACAACATGGGCCGAAAACAGCCCCTGATCGTCCGCAGTGTCGCCGCCTCCCGGTCCATTCCGTTGTGACGCCGACGCCGATAGCCATGCAGGAAATGAAGTGTATCGTCGACGGCGATACCCAACCCAACGCTGGCAGTTAACAAGGTTCCGATGTCAATCTCGATGCCCGACAAACCCGCCACACCAAAAAAAATCGCGGCGGGCATGACGTTGGGAATCATGGCCACCAATCCCAGGATCAGCCCCCGCAACACGAGGATGACCAGCGGTGTGATGATGGCAAAGGCCAACATGAAACTGGTTGCCAGGTCGGAAAATACCTGGTCCCGTCCGGCGGTGGTCAATGCCCAGATTCCGGTAGTTCGGCAGCTTGGGCCACCTACCATTCGGGCCGAGACGCGATCACATGCCCGCTGAATGTCGCTGATCACATCGTCGTAGCCTGCATCATCGTCCAGATCCACGCCGACACGGATTCGCCAGGAGTAGCTGTTTCCTGCGACCGCGAGCAACCGTCGATCGATCAGTGATGGGGTGTGGCGCTGCAACGCATCCTCAATCAACTGGGTCTGGAGCACGTTACGGGCGTTTCTTCTGTTGGAAGGCAAGCGGGTTACCGTGGCCACGGAGAAGACCGATTGCACATGTTCGACCTGCGACAAATCTTGTTGCAGAGCTTTCAACTTGCGGATTTGATCCACATACAGCCGGTCGGACGATGCAGGCTTGAAAGTGGCAATAACTTCGATGTTCTTGACCGCTGAAAACCGCTGCGTCAGCCACTGGCTATCGCGATTGACGACGGACTGGCGGGAAAACATCTTCTCGGTCTGCAAGGTGGACTTGACGCGTGACAGTCCAAAAATCAACATCGGGGACGCCGCCAGAAAGATGATGGAAACCGCCGTAGCCAGCCAGCGATGTCGTGCCGTCACGACAGAAGGCACCGGAAAGGTCAACCGATCGGCTCTGCGGCAAATCCGCTCTTTCTCACGTACCGGGCACGGCCAGATTCTCAATACCGCTGGAAAAATGGTCAACACACACAATAGCGCCGACAACACACCCAAAGACGAAAACATTCCGAAGGTGCGAACGGCTTCAATATGGCTGGTCAGCAGCATGGCCACACCCACGGCCGTGGTCAACAGCGCAAAAGCGCACGGTCGCCATCCGGTGCGAAGCATTTCCGTTACCGGATCGTCAGCGGATTCCTGGATGGCCTGCATATAGTAGCTGCATAAATGGACTGCGGCGGACAGGCCCAGGACCAGAACCAGTATGGGCATCATGACCAACAGGCCGTTGACCTTGAACCCAAATAAAGACACCAACGCGATACTGAGCAATGCTGAATAGCCGGCGACCAGCAAGGTCGCCAGGGTCAGCCGTACGTTACCAAGGCAAACCAGCGTGGTCAAAGCGGCCAGGCAGGCTGCCGGAAAGGCAAACCACAGCGAACGGTTGGTCGCCTTGTCAATCTCCGTGGTCGTGAAGGTGTTGCCACCGATGCGCAGATCGTCTCGATTAAGACCCGGAATCGAATCCGTCTGTCGGTAGATCTCATCGATACATTGGCGACCGTTACGTCTGCCAACGTCTGACAATTGAGCGATCACGGCTGTCGTGCCGGTACGCGGATCGAGAAAGATCCCTGCCAGCCGTCGACGCAGCTGACTGTCCTGGTAGCCGAATCCCTGAGAGACCAGTTCGTCGATAACCGCATCACCGCTGATGAGGGAAGAAAACAATCGCAATTCGCGATTGCTGGCGCGAAGTCCACCGATCAGTTGCGGTAAACGCGGGTCGGTGGTCGTACAGCCTTCCCAGCTGAAGATAATTTCGTCGTCTGGACCGAATTGCTCAATAAACTGATCGTAGGAGGCTCGCTGCGGTGTACCTTGCGGCAGCCAGATGTCGATATCGTCCGTGTTGGTTTCGACAGTGATCGCCGCCGCAATCAAGAGAGGCAGAACCACCACCGCGGAGACGATGATGCAGCGACAGGTTCTTGCAGAAAACATTCGGTGTCCGTTACGGGGAGGGCGACCAGGCGAAAATCACCGGATGTTTGTCGATTCGAGACGGCCAGAAATCGGATGAGAAGCTCTCCGGAGTAGGCCGTGCCCCCGTGCCAACAACGAAACGGTCCTGCGGCGTCAAGCGACCGAGCGGTTGAAAATATCCCAGACGCGGGCTGCCAAGGCAAAGCCGCGTGGCAGGCCGTTCACCGGGAAAGCCGACGTCATCCGTTCCATCCGGACGTTTCGCATTCCACCGCCGCTGGCTACGAAAGCCCCGGATTCCGCACCCATCTCTTTCAGCCTAAAAAAGGCGCAGAGCGGAATCGAACCGCTGTACCAGGTTTTGCAAACCTGTGCCTAAGCCACTCGGCCACTGCGCCACACTTCAGGGAGCAAAGTTTATCGCATTAAGCTGTAGCGGTCAAAAGGGCTTTGCAAGCCACGCAAGCTTGTGAAAACGGGTTGACTGGAGAGACCTTTTCAACTTCTACAATCGGTATTATTTTTTATTTCGGACAGATCATTCGCAAACTTTACGTACTGTCCATGGATTAGGGACTCAGATCTCCAGTTTCTCAATCACTTCGACCAACGACATGTCTTCGCCAGGATCGATGGTTCTCATATCAAGAATCAGGCGGTCATTTTGCACCCGGCCCACGACCGCTGGTTTTGCGCTACGCATTCGCCGAGCCAATTCGTCGACAGAGATCTTGTCTGGAGCGATGGACACAGACCAGCTGGGCAAGTGCTGAGTCGGAAGACTGCCCCCGCCCAGCATGGCCATCGATTCGCAAACCTCAGCGGATGAGATTGGGGGCAGATGGCGGATCTGAGCGGCCACCTTATCGGCCCTGAGGTGCAGGTTATCCAGTGGTGTCGATAGCATTCGCAACAATGGAATCTGGACCCGGGCGTGGTCGGGGTATCGATAAAGTTGCAGAGTCGCTTGCAGCGCCGCCAAGGTCAGCTTGCCTACCCGGAAAGCTCGCATCAGCGGATGGCGGAGGATTTTTTGGATGTATTTTCGGCGGCCGACGATAATCCCGCATTGAGGCCCTCCCACCAGTTTGTCGCCGCTGAACAGAGCGATATCCGCGCCCGCCTTGATGCTGTCCGCGACGACCGGTTCATCCTTCAACCCGAATTCCGAGAAATCGATCAACGCTCCCGAGCCAACATCATCGATAACGGGCAGGTTTTGGGCGTGACCGATTTGCACCATTTCGGCGATGGGAACCGTCTTGGCGAACCCCATGACAACGAAATTGCTGGGGTGGACTTTCATCAGCGCTCCGGTCAATTCGTTAATCGCCGAAGAATAATCTTCAGGATGGGTTTTGTTGGTCGTGCCGACTTCCTTCAATATCGCGCTACTGCACTGCATTACCTCCGGAAGGCGGTAACTCCCTCCAATTTCGATCAATTGTCCCCGCGACACGATCACCTCTTTTCCTGCCGCCAGTGCGGCCAGCGTGATCATGGTCGCCGAGGCGTTGTTATTCGTGACACAGGCTGCTTCGGCCCCGGTCAACTCGCATAGCAGATTTTCTACGGCCTTGATCCTTTGCCCCCGCTGTCCCGTGGCCAAATCCACTTCGACACTGGAATAGCTCGTCGCCAGTTCTTCCATCTCCCGAATCGCCGCTCGCGCCAAGGGTGCCCGTCCGAGGCCCGTATGCAGCAGAACGCCGGTCGCATTGATCACGCGTCGTAGTGACGGTCGCTGTTCCTTCTCCAGCCACGTCGCTATCAATTCGGCAATCTCCGTGGGCGTTGGGATGGTCACTTCTTCGGTCGCCTGCGACACCTGTTTTCGAAGATCGTCCAGAAAATCTCGGACCCCGTTGGCTACCACAGAGTGATTTACCGATTCCACCATTTTTCTTAACGGTTCACTTTCCAGGAGTTGATTGACAGACGGGAGATTTCGAAATGGATTGGGCATATTGTCGTATGGTTAAACCAGAGAATGAGTTGGACCGGATAGCTATTGTAGCGAAAATAATCATAAAGATTCAGTACGTTTGGAAATTGAATTTCCTGTAACGTTCAAACCGATTTAATAAACCATGACGACGGCTTCTATCCTGAAACCACCAGAAGTCCCGAAAACAGGTTGTTTGCCGGTTGCATTACGGCCTGCCCATTGAACGGGACAGTAACTTGAAAAAGAATGCACGGTTGTTCGAGTCCCGGGATCGGCCCGGGGGTTTTTCCAGCGGCCCAATCCTGACGCGGCGTGGCAAGAAATTTGACCAGAATGAATCAAACCGAATCTTCAACTTCCGCCATGGCGTCCACAACAACGTGGACCCCGGATTCCTGGCGGCAAAAGCTGGCGGTCCAGCAACCAGCCTATCCTGACCCGACGCGGTTAGGCCATGCACTGGAGAGATTGGCGATGTTGCCTCCCCTGGTCACCAGTTGGGAAATCGAGAGTTTGAAAGCGCAAATCGCGGAAGCGGCGGAGGGTGGCTCCTTTCTGCTGCAGACAGGGGATTGCAGCGAAAGTCTGGACGACTGTGAGACCGATGCTTTGGTCAGGAACCTGAAGGTCCTGATGCAAATGAGTTTCGTGTTGATTTATGGCAGCATGAAAAAGATCATTCGCGTGGGGCGAATCGCCGGCCAGTATGCCAAGCCCCGGTCGGCGGATACGGAAACCCGCAATGGCGTGACCCTGCCTGTCTACCGAGGAGACATCGTCAATCGCAGCGGCTTCACGGCGGAAGACCGCCAGCCCGATCCGGAACTGCTGTTGCGTGGCTACGAACGGGCCGCACTCACTCTGAATTTCATTCGCGGGCTCAGCGCGGGCGGTTTTGCGGACCTGCACCATCCGGAAAACTGGGAACTGGGGTTCGACTCGCAATCCCCACGGGCCAAACAGTATCGAGAGATGATCAATTCCATCACGGGTTCCCTGAAATTCATGGAGGCCGTGCTGGGATCCTCGATTCGGGGAAGTCAGGGGGTTGAGATCTTCACCTCCCACGAGGGTCTGCATTTGAGTTATGAGCAGGCCCAGACTCGGACGGTTCCTCGGCGGGCCGGTTGGTACAACTTGAACACGCACTTCCCGTGGATCGGTTACCGTACGCGCGACATCAACGGGGCTCACGCCGAATACTTTCGGGGCATTGAAAATCCGATCGGCGTGAAGGTGGGCCCCGATTTTCTTCCCAAGGAACTGGTCGATCTGTTGCGGTTTCTCAACCGGGACAACGAACCTGGCCATATTACGTTGATTCACCGCTTCGGTGCGGAGAAAATTGCCGAATCCCTGCCTCCCTTGATTCACGCGGTCCAGCAAGCCGGCTTGAACGTGCTGTGGTGCATTGATCCAATGCATGGCAATACCTATTCCACAAACGACGGATTCAAGACACGGGACTTCGACAAGATCGTCAGCGAACTGGAGCAGGCTTTCGATATTCACGCGCGTCAAGGGTCTTGTCTGGGAGGCGTCCACCTGGAAACCACGGGAGATAACGTGACCGAATGCGTGGGCGGGTCCAGCAATCTGGCTGAACCCGACCTGAAACGGGCCTACAAGAGCGCGGTCGATCCGCGATTGAATTACGACCAATCAATGGAGCTGGCCTTTCTGATTGCAGCCCGGATGAAAGCGTAACCGGCCTCTGGAAAAATCGACTCGCGTGGCATAATTCCAAACGTGCCCGGTAGAATTGGTAGGTCGGACAGACTGGCCTGGCCCTTGGGAACAGGCCAGTCTGTCCACTTACACATCAGTCAATTGGACCGGGCACGGGTATCGTCCTGATGTTCAGATGAAGCTTAACGCATGCGATCCGCTGATAATTTTGACGACCGCCAACTGGTGGATCTGAAGCAATGTGAACGCCAGCTGGAATATGCTTTTCGTGACCGCAATCTGTTGTTCGAAGCGATTACTCACGCGTCCAGTTCCAATACGCGTTTAAGCTCCTACGAGCGGATGGAATTTCTGGGAGATTCGATTCTGGGATTCATCGTTTGTGAGTACCTGTACCAGACGCAGCCGGACTGGCTGGAAGGTCAATTGACCAAGATCAAGTCGGTCGTCGTCAGCCGGCAAACCTGTGCCCGCCTGGGTGCTGACCTGGGACTGGAAGAATTTTTGGTGGTGGGTAAGGGGATTGGCAATCGTGGTCCGGTTCCGACATCGCTGCTGGCCAATGCGTTTGAATCGATCGTCGCGGCGATCTATCTGGATGGCGGCATGGAACCCACCAAACGGTTTCTGATGCGGTTCGTGCCGCAGCAGGTGGACATGGCGATCGCCGGCGATTCCGATGCCAATTACAAATCCGATTTCCAGCAGTTTGCCCAGAAAAAGTTTGGACTGCCACCGACCTACAAGATGATTGGTGACCGTGGCCCCGATCACGAGAAGTGGTTTCAGGTCGTCGCGTTATTGGGCAAGCAGCAATTTCCCCCGGCCTGGGGACGCAACAAGAAGGAAGCCGAGCAGCGAGCTGCCGCCAACGCGTTGGCCGAAATCGAAGGTCGATCATTGCCATTCGGCGATCACCTGGATGAACAGGAAGATCCGTCTGGTTGATGCAGCAATGACGGGATATCCTTTAATTGCTGAGGAATCCCGTTTGTGGTTGCTCTCGCCGAAGAATTGTGTGATTTCATGCATGATGACGACACACGCAACCGGTGATCGGCGTGGCGTTGCCCTGATTCGTTTGCTTTGAAAATGAAAAGGGAGTATCGTCAATGATGTTGGTCTGGACAAATGGGAGATCCCCTCGCTTATACTGTTCCCAAGCGAATGGTTTCTGCACTTGCCGCTGGGCGCCTTGAATCGCTCTGCTTTTCTCATTCGGCGAGATTCCATCGAACGTGTTTCGATTAGTCCGTATCCAACGCAATAACTCTCATCATTTCATTTACTTGGCGGCGTTAGCGTTATCATGCGTGTAAGATTCTGGCTGGCCTCTCTTATCGATTCAATTATTCGGACGTTTAGAATTCCGCCCAACCGTACCAACCGTCGGCGGAGGCAGAAACGAGTTCCCTGGCGGGTGTCGGTCGTCCTGCTTGGCTCGGTTTTGGCGACACCTTCTTTCACCGCTGGTGGTGAAGACTGTGACGGGCCCATATTTAATCCGGTCCCGCCAAGCTATGACGTGGGGGAGATCCCCAGGTCGGTGACAACGGGTGATTTCAACGGCGACGGCGTGGCTGACGTGGCCACGGCCAACGGAAATTACAACAACGTGTCGGTGTTGTTGGGCTTGGGTGACGGATCCTTTGGCACAGCACAGGATTTTGTGGTTGGCAACGACTCCCGTTCGATCACGACCGGCGACTTCAACGGCGACGGCGTAATTGACTTGGCCACGGCAAACATCAATTCGGATGACGTGTCGGTGTTACTGGGTGCTGGGGATGGGTCCTTCGGGTCGGCATTGGCTTTCGCGGTTGGGAATGCTCCCAGATCCATCATCGCGAGCGATTTCAACGGCGACGGCGTCGCTGACCTGGCTACGGCCTCTTCTGGCAGCGTATCCATCCTGCTGGGTGTAGGAGACGGTTCTTTCACAACAGCCGCGAGTTTCCCGGCGGGAATGTTTAACCTTTCCATCACGATGGGCGACTTCAACGGCGATGGTGCGGACGACCTGGCCACAATTAACCCCTCGTCCGACGAGGTGACAGTGCTGTTGGGTGAGGGGGATGGCACTTTCGCAGCGCCAGAATTCTACAAGGTGGGTGGGGATACGCCCCGTTCCATCACGACAGGCGACTTCGACGGTGATGGTGCCACTGATCTGGCTGCCGCCAACCAGTTTTCCGCTTCCGTTTCGATATTACTGGGTGTGGGCGATGGCACGTTTGGGAACCCTCAGAGCTTTGCGGCGGGAGGTGCGCCGGATTCGGTAAAGACGGGAGACTTTAACGGCGACGGCCTGACGGACCTGGTTGTGGCCAACCCCTACAGCCACGATGTGTCGGTCTTGCTGGGTGTGGGAAACGGATCTTTCGCCGATTCGGAGAGATATAATACGGGAGATACGCCCGTTTCCGTGACGACGGGCGACTTCAACGGCGATGGCGTAGCTGATCTGATCACGGCCAACACCATTGGCCGCGACGTAACCGTGCTGCCAGGCGTGGGAGACGGTTCATTTCCAGGTACGCCGAGTTTCGCGGTTGGGAATAATCCACGATCCATCACCGCGGGCGATTTCAACGGCGACGGCGTCGCTGACCTGGCCACCGCCAACTTTTTTTCGGATGACGTCTCGGTGTTGCTGGGGCTGGGTGATGGGTCATTCGTCCCAACCACGGGGCCCTTTGCAACTGAAATGAATCCGAGGTCCGTAGCGACGGGCGACTTCAACGGCGATGGCTTGGCTGATCTGGCCACTGCCAACGAGTATGACGCGTCGGTATCCGTGTTGTTGGGGCTGGGGGATGGGTCTTTCCTTGAGGCAGAATCCTTTGATGTGGGATTTGGTCCCAAGTCCCTGATCACAGGCGATTTCAACGCCGACGGCGTGACTGACCTGGCCACCGCCAACGATTTTTCGGATGACGTGTCGGTGCTGCCGGGGCTGGGCGATGGGTCATTCGGCGCGGCGTTGGCTTTCGCGGTTGGGAATGGTCCCAGATCCATCGCCGAGGGAGATTTCAATGGCGACGGCGTGGCCGATCTGGTCACCGCAAACGTGTATTCGGATGACGTTTCGGTATTGTTGGGAGTTGGGGATGGGTCCTTCGGGGCGGCGTTGGCTTTCGCGGTTGGGGAGCATCCCGGCTCCATTACGACGGGTGATTTCAACAGCGACGGCGCAACTGATCTGGCCGTCACCAACCGTCTTTCGGATGACGTTTCGGTACTGCTGGGTTGTGGGGACGGATCCTTCGCCACGCCACTGGATTTCGCGGTTGATAACCCCGGTTCTATCTCGACGGGCGACTTTAACGGAGACGGGGTGACCGACCTGGCTGTCCACAACAGTCGAAACAGTGTGTCGGTCTTGCTGGGAGTGGGGAACGGAACGTTCATGGCAAGCGATACGAGCTACGCGGTGGGGGTTGACCCTGCTTCAATTACGGCAACCGATTTTAATGGCGATGGCCTGGCGGATCTGGCGACCGCCAATTCGGGAACCAGTGACGTTTCGATATTGCTGAACCGATGCCGCAGCGTACTGTTGGGTGATATCAACCGCGACGGATTCATCGACGGGCTTGATGTCAACCCTTTCGTTGAGCTGCTGATTGCCGGTAAGTTCCAGCCAGAAGCCGATATTAACCAGGATGGCGCGGTTACGCTGCTTGACGTGGATCCATTCGTAGCTTTGCTGGTTGGTGGATAATCGACAGACGGCGGCGCGATTCCGTCAGGTTGGTTTACAGCATGAAGTTCATTGGCGAATAAGCTGTCGCCGGTCTTTCATTGACTCGGCAAATGTTACCCTTCCTGATCGGCCACCGCGGGAAACGCACAACTTCTCCACCTGCTTGCGGTTCCCCTGCATGCATTCTTGGCAGGTTAACTGATATTTGCGCTCTGGCGTCAAGGCAGCAAAGTTCCTGTATCGGCAGCAAAGTTCCTGTATCGGCAGCAAAGTTCCTGTATCGGCTCCAGCGCAGATTGGACAGAATGCCGAATGCAGAGGACAATGGTGGTTAAATTAAAACGATATCCATAACGGAGACCGACGATGCCCAATCTATTTCGCCTGTTAATCCTACTGGCCGTCTCAAACATTCTCGGGTCGACGCAGGTTATCTGCCAGGAGCACCGAGATGACGAGATGATCGATCGCCTGGAGCAACGGATTCAGGCTTTGCGAGAACAACGTCGCGCGATCATTGAACAAGTCGAACAGCTACGCGGCGAACAAGCGGATCCACGCCGCGGCAACGTTCATCAGGAAGATATCGACCGGGTTGCCAGGATTCATGAATTGGAACACCGGGTCGTGCGAGCCCGGTTTCCGGAGCTGGCGATGCTTGGCCACGACCAGGAACACGGTGGACATGAGGGAGGCAGTCACCATCACGCCGGCGAGCACCACGAAGGCGGCGGACATCATCCGGCACAGGAGCGTTTTTCAGGACATGATCCTCATCGCCAACGTCGGGTTGAGGACCGTGAAATGGCAGCTGCTCGAGGACGTTTGGAGCATATGCATCGCGCGCACGAACATGCCATGGCGGCTGGGATGGGCGAGATTGCTGAACAGATCGCGAGCCGAATGCGGCGGTTGGAACGACGGCTGGTCCAGGCTTCGCGCGAAGTCGATCGACGCGAGCGGGGAGCCGCTGCCGATGGCGGCAAGGGGAACCGTCCAGGCAGCGCAGGGCGTCGCGACATCGATCAGCAGTTTCGCCGGGAAATTCTCGGCGGCATGCGAAGGCTAAATGCCGGCATCGATCAATTGCGTGCCGAAATCAGCGAGTTGAGAGAAGAGGTTGAGGAATTGGAAGAAGAGATCGAATGAAGACGACGACGATGAAGACGACGACGATGAAGACGACGATGAAGACGACGACCATTAATTGACCGTCGCCGCGCGGTATTTCCGCCTCGATCTTAGTCGCCTTGGTCAGCGATTCGGATCAGGCGTCGCTCTCAATCACCGTTGCTTTGGTGATCACCACGTCTTCCTGGGGACGATCTTGATTTCCCGTAGGCGCATGACCGATGTCTCGAACCACAGCCAGGCTTTCGTCGTCGGCCGTCTTGCCAAACGCCGTATATTGCCCATCCAGATGGGTGTGCTGGTCAAGACAGACAAAGAATTGCGAGCCCGCAGAATTCGGATCGGTGGAACGGGCCATCGAAAGCACGCCGGCCTGGTGGGGAGTCTGGTTGAATTCGCTGGCGATCTGGTATCCGGGACCTCCGGTGCCAGTACCCTGGGGGCAGCCACCCTGGATCATGAAGCCATCGATCACGCGATGAAATATCAGTCCGTCGTAGAAACCGATGCGTGTCAGGCCGATCATGTTCTTGCAATGGTTGGGAGCGGCAGCGGGATCAAGATCAAGCTTGATTATCCCTTTGGTCGTATCCATTTGAATCTGATATTTCTTGTGGTCAAAATCCACGTCCTGAACAGCCTGATCCACTTCTGACTTCTGATTCATCGCAAACTACCTTCCAGAAAACGGTTGATTTTCATTGAATTGTTTCACAACATGGAGTCGATCGCAATAAGCCTGCGAATTCCCAATGCTTCGTCAGGACGGTCTCACTCCTGCTCTTGCTTGAAATTGGCTAAGTGACAGAAGCATCCTCAGATCATTCGCCCCATTTCCGCCTGGTGAAACGGTGAACAACCCTTGGTCGAGATGATCACTGTGAACCTTCCGTGGCTTTGACCAGTGCTTCCTTTTCGGCTTTCCATTTTTCGAGCATCTTGTCGTCGCCGGTGAATTCAGCGTAGTCGAGCAAACGATCCACGGCCTCGCTCTGCCACTGCTGGCGCCGTGCGGCCGGAATCTCTTGGGATCGTTCCTTGAGGCCTGTGAATCCGTCCACCAACAGCGGCAACGCCTCAGCCAACATTCTTTCTGTTTCAATCTGTTCTTGCTTCGATTCTGAGATATCCGAATGCTCAGCTTTTCCCAGCAGCGCGCTACCCAACAGGGATTGCGAGTTGAATTTTCTCCAGTCGTCGGGGATTTTCTTTTCCCGGATCGTTACACTTTCCCGCAGCAGACGTTCTGCAAACTCAAAATTGTCGATGCTCATCAGATCGCGGCCAGATCGTGCAAGAACCTCGGCCAATTCCGTGGAATCGCCAGCCATTGTTGCTCTCGACTCGGCCAAATCCTGCTCCAGCATTTTTGAAAACTCGGTATTACGTCCGGCTCGCAAATACGTCGTTCGCAGCTCCGGCCGCGCCCATTTCAGCTTCCGAAAGCGTGGTACCTGCTCCACGACTTCCTCCAGTAATTCAATCGCTTCGTCAAACCGACCGGCGTCACGATAGTTGATTCCCAGATTGGCGATGGACGAAAGAGTATCCGGATGTTTTCTACCTAGCTTTGCTTTCTGTTTTTGAACCACTTCCTCAGATATTGGGAGCGACTGCTCCAGTTTGTTCTGGGAACCATACACACTTGCGAGGCCCGACATACTCAACAGCGTATCGGGGTGATCTTTACCCAACTTCGTTTTCAATTGTTCAAACGCTTGCTCTTGCAACGGCAGCGCTTTGTCCAGCTGACCGGCGGCTTGATAGGCTCCAGCAACCCGACTCATGCTTATCAGCGTATCGGGGTGATCTTTACCCAGCTTCGTTTTCATCAGTTCAAACGCTTGCTCTTGCAGCGGCAAAGCTTTGTCCAGCTGACCGGCGGCTTGATAGGCTCCAGCAACCCGACTCATGCTTATCAGCGTATCGGGGTGATCCTTTCCCAGCTTCGTTTTCATCAGTTCAAACGCTTGCTCTTGCAGCGGCAAAGCTTTGTCCAGCTGACCGGCGGCTTGATAGGCTCCAGCAACCCGACTCATGCTTATCAGCGTATCGGGGTGATCTTTACCCAGCTTCGTTTTCATCAATTCAAACGCTTGCTCTTGCAGCGGCAAAGCTTTGTCCAATTGACCGGCGGCTTGGTAGGCTTCAGCAACGCAACTCATGGTCACCAGCGTCCTGGGGTGATCGTCTCCCAGTTTCACTTTCCTCAGCCTCAAAGCTTGTTCGAAAAGCGGCAGCGCTTTGTCCAGCTGACCGGCGGCCAGATACGCTCCAGCAGCGTTATTCATGCTGATCAGTGTCCCAGGGTGATCGTCGCCAAGTTTCCCCTGCTTCAGCTCCAAGGTTTTCTCGTAAAGTGGCAATGCTTCATACAACCGGCCGGCGGATTCGTAGGCGGTCGCAAGGTTATTCATAATCGTCAGCGTAATGGTGTGATTGTACCCCAGTTTTACTTTCATCAATTTCAAGGTTTTTTCGTAATGCGGCAGCGCTTTGGCCAACTGACCGGCGGCATGGTAGGTTGAAGCAAGGTTGTTCATACTAACCAGCGTTCTGGGGTGATCGTCACCCAGTTTCGCTGTGGTCAACTCCAAAACTTTTTCGTAATGCAGCAGCGCTTTGCCCAACTGACCGGCAGCTTTGTAGGCTCCAGCAAGGTTGTTCATTGTCGCCAACGTACTGGTGTGATCGTCCCCTAGCTTCGTTTTCCTCAGTTCCAATGCCTGTTCGAAAAGCGGCAGCGCTTTGTCCAGCTGACCGGCGGCTTGATACGCTCCAGCAGCGTTGTTCATGCTCAACAGCGTATCCAGGTGATCGACTCCCAGTCTCGCTTTCATGAGCTCGAGTGTTTTTTGGTAAAGCGGCAGCGCTTTGTCCAGCTGCCCGGCGGCTTGATAGGCTGCAGCAGCGTTGTTCATATTCACCAGCGTTCTGGTGTGATCGACACCCAGCTTCGCTTTCATCAGCTCCAGAGTTTGCTCGTGCAGCGGCAGCGCTTCGTCCAGCCGACCGATGGCCTGATAGGCTGACGCAATATTGCCCATGCTCGCAAGCGTATCCAAATGATCGTCCCCCAGGTTCGCTTTTCTCAGCTCCAGCGTTTTTTCGTAAAGCGGCAGCGCTTTGTTAAGCTGACCAACGTCCTGGTACGCTAACGCAATGCTGTTCATGCTTGCCAGCGTTTCAGGTTGATCGAAACCGAGAACAGCTTTGCGGATCTCCAGGGCACGTTCCAGAAACGGTATTCCTTCAGCGGCGTCTCCGTTGGCGCGGTAGCTGTTGCCGACGATACTTTTTAGTCGCGCTTCAATTATTGGATCCAGGTCGGTGCGGCTTTCCAGCTTTTCGGCGGCTCTATCCAGCAATTCCCGTAACGTGGTATCTTTGCTCAATGACACCGAGGATACGTCGCCGGGTACGCGCATTTGTCCGACGACACTGGTCAATGCCAAGAAGTCGTTCTCAACAAAATCGGCGACCGCCTCGGCATATTGGCGCTGTCGAGTTTCATTTTCCAATGCCGCTTCCTTGGCCCGAGTTTCCGCTTCGGCCAGTTGTCGAGCTTTTTCGGAGTTACGTTGGGCTGCTTCGGCGCGGCGGGTCTGCTCCAGCGCATCGAGTTTCGCCAGCCGTTCCCCTTCCGCTCGTTTCGATTCCGCTTGACGAGCCTCATCCGCCTCATCTTTGGCTGTGATTGCGCTGCGTTCCGCGCGTATGGCGCGTGCCAGGCTCCATGACGTACCAACAAGGCCAGATACCAGTGCCAAAACCACAGCCGCTGTCGCGATTACGCCCGCCCGATTGCGTCGCACGAACTTTTTTACGCGATAGGTTGCCGACGGTGGACGGGCCTCGACGACTTCGCCATCCAGGTAGTGCTGGATGTCGTCAGCGAAGCCGGTGGCTGTATCGTAACGTCGGGTGCGGTCCTTTTCCAAAGCCTTCATCACGATCCAGTCCAATTCGCCACGCAGGATCTGCTGCAGTCGCGACGGTGTGATTTGCCGCTGGTGGCTGATCGAGCTAACGGCCTGTTCTTCACTGCTGCTCAACCGATGGCTGGGACGCGGTGGTTCCGCTTCGCGGATCATGGCCAACAATTGCAGCAAGGCACGCTCGCCGATCGTCGCCCTTTCCAATGGCGTGCTGCCGGTCAACAGCTCGTACAGCATCACGCCCAGCGAATAGATGTCGGCCCGAGTATCGACGTCCAGGGCGCCCGACTCCGCCTGTTCCGGTGCCATGTACTGCAGCGTGCCGACGACTTTGCCAAACTGCGTGAAAAGCGATTTGTCCGTTAACCGGTTGGTCTGGTCCAAGGCCTTGGCCAGTCCAAAATCGATCACCTTGGGGACCGGCTGGCCGTCGTACAACGTGACCAGCACGTTGGACGGTTTCAGGTCCCGGTGGATGATCCCTTTCTGATGAGCGTGCTGGACCGCGCTGCAGACCGGGATAAACAGCTTTAGCCGCTGCTGGATACTCAGTTTGTTTTCGTCGCAGTAGCGGGTCAGCGGGATCCCTTTGACCAATTCCATGACAAAATAGGGTGCTCCGTTGTCGGTGGTCCCCGCATCGAGCACTCTGGCGATGTTCTGGTGGTCCATCATCGCCAGTGCCTGGCGTTCGGCTTCGAAGCGGGCGACAATTTCCTTGCTGCTCATGTCAGCCCGGATCAGCTTGATCGCTACCCGCCGACGGACAGGCGTTTGCTGCTCGGCCATCCAGACGGTTCCCATGCCGCCTTCACCGACCTGCTGCAGCAATTTGTAGTTGCCGATCTTCCGTGGCGTGGTCTGATCAGAATCGTCGACATCGACAGATCGCGTGGCCACCGGTTCTTCCGCCGAGTCCGATTCATGCGGTTCGGATGCATTTCTGCGGAGCTCGAAATCGCCACTATCTTTTTCACCGCCCGTGTCGCGGGTCGGTTTGTCGTGATCGTTCATTTCCTTCGCTCCAGCAACAGGCAATACCGGGTATCCGGCGTGGCCTGTATGATAACGCCTCTGCGAGGAAAGGTTTGCTCCAAAATTTGGAACTTGCATCCATCGGGTTTTTCAGATGGAGTTTGATTTGGGGGCATTGGTAAATTTGATACGAGCGCTACACGAAAGCGAGAGCATCTTGATGGCGTACGGATGCACTCGCTTGCGCTTCGAGCTGGTTTTTTTTCGTGAGCGAAGGAATTCTCTCAGGAGTTCACGAATCTCTCGAACCAGCCGGCTTCAGAGGAAGAATTTCAGTTGGAAGCCAATAGCGTCGGTAGCGAAATTTGTTCGTGTTCATATTGCGTATCGCAAGCCGATTCGAAGCTGGAGTTTCGACCTGGTCTTCCAGCGTGCGAATTGCCAGCTGGTTGTTGGCCCGGGCCAAAACGAATTTAACCGCTTACGGGCTCAATGACTGCACATCGTAATTGTTCCATCGGGACCCAAATGACTTCATAACTTGGGCCACCTTTTTTCTGCTGATCCGGAGGAATAGGAACCAGTTCTCGTTTCAGCAACTGGCTACATCCTTCTATTGAACTGTTCGCTATGATTTCTAACGAGCCCCAGCATGCCTCATAGACAGCCATTCCATCGGGACCATTTGCTCCAATTAGTCGTGCACTGCTCAGCAGAATAATCTGGTCGCCAAGTTCAACGATCATTCCGTTTCCTTGAGCCTCTCTCAAAGTCAACAACACGGCATACTGATCGGTAGCCGGCACATGCTGGCTGATTCCGAATCTCTCCGTAATGATTGCGCCTCCACCGTCCAAGCCTACTTCAAACGCTTCGGTAAACGTGCCGCTCAAGAAAACGATGAACGGGTCGATGTCCAGCAGATTGACAACACCGTCCAGATTCACGTCCGCTTCGGCAACGAATGTTCCGGTCGACAACGCGTCAATAAAAGGACCGATGTCCAGTAAATTGACAACTCCGTCTCCGTTGACATCACCCACACAGACACTGGGGCGAAAATCGCTGATCACGATTTGAGCCGGAGACATCGGATCGGCGACCAAGTTGACGACGACCGAACCATTCCCTTCTGAAGTTTGCAAGCGTTGCCCGTCGCTGATATTGGCGAATTCGCCCGAAAAGCTCTCGGCGGTCAGGATCGTGATCGTATCACCTGCCTGCGGCATGAAAAAATCAAGTAAACGTACGCGCAGATCTCCACTGAAGACGGCATCGCCTTCAATCGCCAGGGCCGCGTCGGGTTTGCCGCCAGAATCCGGATCACTGATCTGCAGACAGAGTGTTGCACCAGTCGACTGGTTGAAATCGCCGGTGATGGTCGCGACCGGTGAGTTGGCGTCGTTCTGCGGAATTAAAAACCCGCCCCCGTTATTCAAATCGCCTTCGATTCGATTTGCCCGCAACTCGCCGCCCAGCTTTTCAAAAACCTGGCCGTTAGTCTGAATGAGTTCAGCGTTCAACAGGCCTTGATCGCCCAACGTTAATACGCCGTCATCGCCGAAGGGGTTGTCGTTGATTTCCAATAAACCCGTTGTGACGCAGCCACCGTCACTGATCGTCAAATGAGCGGCAATTTGCAGCAAGCTGGTTCCGTTATCCAGTACCGCGTCCTGTCTGATTTCAGAATCGCCCGACAGCACCAGACGGTTGCCGCTGGAATTGATCAGGGAGGCACGGTTGTTCATGGTCAGCGAGCATCGGTTCGATTCGCTGGATTCGGATGCCACGATTCGCAGTTGCGAGTCTTCACGATTAATGGAGACACCCCATACGTCCAACCAGTTGGTTTCGACATTCGAACCCGTCAACACGTGCAGAAATCCGGTGCCGCTACCTCGGTCGATTGAATTTGCCGTCAGTAAGCTCCCATTCAATGTGATGGTGCCGTTCCCGGTCGTGACATCGCCCGCAGAGACACTGCCCGATGAGACTGACATCTCAGCGCCGGGAATAGAAAAACCCAGATTCAGCTGGTTGGCAAAAATTGCACTGGCCCCAAGTCGCAATTCCAAATGGCCGCCGGTAAAAATCGCATCTCCGGCAACTTCCCATTGCAAATCGTTATTGATACTCAATGCATTGGAAATTTCCAGATCACCGTTTACCGTGTGAGTAAACGGCATGTTATTGTTCGTCGCAAAGCAATTCACCGCACCCAGGCCAGACATTTCGCCAACGAACATATCGTCAACGGTCGTGTCACTGGTCCACTCAACGGAGTACGTCGCCTCCAGCGGGAATGAGGCATTGTCAATCGACGATGGCACCTGGAAACCGGACCAATTAGTAGCGTTGTTGTACTGCCCTCCGTTTGGGTTTAACCAGACACGAGTTGTTTGCGCAGAAGTTCGTGTGGTTAAAGCACCACAAACAACAGCCACCGACACGACCAGAATGTTGAATGCCGGAGACATTCGCTTGGTGAAAGAGAACATTGGCGAACCTCGTACCGCATTCATTGAATAATCGAAACAGTATAACCCTTTGGCAAACGCCGTCAAAAATTAATTAATCAAGTAGACGGTGGGCTGGTGGGATGCCGTTGAACAGTTTTTGCCAAACAATTTAAAACCCATTCGCTTCACTTGCCTGCGTGCGATTCACCACACCGGATGTCGATCCGCTGGCGGCTGACCGTGAGTTGGTGGCCAGGGCCGTCGAGGTTTGACGCCTTTTCGTCGGAGCGAATAGCGGTCCTTCGCTCGGTCTTGCGTTGAATCCGCGCCAAGTTTGATACTCTCCCGCCGTTTTGTTAGGTTGATCCGCCTGTCGGTCAGGAAATTCGGACAACACGACGGAGACCATCGGTATGCGAGTTAAGTCTTGGCTTTCACATCATCCAATCGATCATCGCGTCGCTTCGCATTTGCCCTGGCCGGTCCTCACGGCGGCGGTGGAAAAAAAGAAATCGAGTACGTGCGTCCGCCGCGCTGCTGACGGTAGTCGCGACCATGCCATTACTCGGGGAAACGGCAAACAGGCAATGCAACCGTCTGCAGTTTACCGTCCAGTCCTTTCCCTTGGGAGAACAACCAGATTCCGTGACAATTGACGACTTCAACGGCGACGGCTTGATCGACTTGGTTATTGCCAACCGTGACTCTGACAACGTATCGGTGTTGCTTAACCAATGTACAAGTGTTTTACTGGGAGACGTTAGCCAAGATGGCGTCGTTAACCTGCTGGATGTAGATCATTTTATCGCGGTGTTGGGGACAGTGAAATTCCAAGCCGACGCGGACTGCAATTAGGACTAGGCTAACGCGCCAACGCGTTGGAACTCGAAGGTTGGTGTCGACCCCGGGGGCTATAACGTGATCGTCGTACACCTTCACGGCTATGTTGCTTGCCATGGCTTCTGTTTTGGCTGTCGGTTTCGTCATGGCTTTGCTTCAAAAGCGCATTACCGGTGTGAATTGGAATGCGCCGGAAGGCTCTGGCGACGTTGGATCGCGTGACGGAACCGACGCATCACGAAATGGTCTGCGCACAGCCTGCAGCGCAAAGAAATGGGCGGCACCTTGCCGCCCAGTCGAGTACTGCTTGCCCCCAAGCAGTACTCATTCGCAGAACAGAATATGCGTTGACCAGCCGTTACCTGGCTGCCAGGATGCCCACGTAGGGGTTACGCTGCCAAGTCACCTTTTGGCTGGCGTCATCGGGTTTCGGTTGTGCCGGTTCTTCTTCGATCACCGGGGCCGCCGGTTCGGCGTCGAAGAATGGATTGTCAATGGTCTTTGGCTGGGGAACGGTTAACTCGATCGGCAGAATCCCGGGAGGGGCTGCGTATGGGCTGATGCCGTAAGGTCGTTTCACGATTCCGCTGTAGTAGACTGGTGGAAACTTGGCGAAGTAGGGAATGTCATCGAATCGCGGCGTCGGGCCAAATCCGGGTCCGAATGCACGACGGCGCAGGAACCGACCGGGGCGAAAAGCACCACCGCCAACGCCCTGGGATACGCCCGCTCCCCACTGGTAACCGTCGTTGTACAGTTGTGCATCGGCAGTCGTTGATATCGTAGCCATCGCGCCAACTACGACTGCCAGTGTGAATAAGATTCGCATTGAAAAGCCTTTCATGAAGTTACAATCGGGTCTTCGCTCTGGCAATTAGCTGTCGGGGTTGATAACAACTGAGCCCAGGACCTGTAGTCCAAATTAAACGGACCCCAACGGTATTCAAGACTTAAAACCATGAAATCAGCCGGCGATTTATCATCGTGACCATCACGCCTGAATTATTGACAGAATCGTTAAAGGCCGAATCTCAACGACTTGGTTTCCAATTGTCGGGGGCCTGCCCGGCCGTTGAGCCGACCGGATTCCGGCACTTGGAAGACTGGCTCGATTCGGGTTGCGCCGGCGAGATGACTTACCTGGAAAACCGCCGAGAGGCCTACCGGCATCCCAGGCATGTGCTGGACGGGGCTGTCAGCGTGATGATGCTGGGTATGAATTACAAGACGGCGGTCCCGGTGGCTCCATCGACCGGGGAAGGCCTGGTTTCTCGATATGCCTGGAGTAACTGCGACTACCATGACTTGATTCATGATCGTCTACGACAGTTAATCAAGGCTTGCCGGCGGCTCTGTCCGAATGTCCGCGTGCGGGGAGTTGTGGACACAGCGCCCCTGCTGGAACGCGAATTCGCACAGCTCTGCGGGATTGGCTGGCAGGCCAAGAATACGATGTTGATCAACCCGCAGATTGGCAGCTGGTTTTTTCTGGCCGCGTTGTTGTTGGATGTGCCGCTGCAATACGATCAACCGTTCATGACCAGCCACTGCGGAACCTGCACCGCCTGCCTGGACGCCTGTCCTACCAAAGCCTTTATCCAGCCGCACCGTTTAGATGCCAGGCGGTGTATCAGCTACCTGACGATCGAACACCGCGAGGCGATCCCGGTGGAGTTTAGAGACAAGATGGGTGCCTGGGTATTTGGCTGCGATATTTGCCAGGAGGTCTGCCCCTGGAATAATAAACCGGTTTTCGATGGAGAAACCGCCTTTCGACCGGACTCTTCCCGCAATCCGCTTTCTCTAACGGAACTTTTTTTTCTGGATGACCATCAGTTCCGGCAACGCTTTCGCAAGACCCCTTTGTGGCGACCCCGTCGCCGTGGCCTGCTGCGAAATGCGGCGATCGCACTGGGCAACCAGCCGGCCCAAGCCAACCTGGCCGCATTGACACATGGATTGAACGATGATGAGCCGCTGATTCGGGGTGCGGCTGCGTGGGCGTTGGGAAGGCATCCGTCCGAATTGGCTGAAACGGTTCTCAGCAAGCGTCGGGCAATCGAGCAGGATCCCACCGTGCTGACGGAAATCGAAGCAGCCTTGGAATGCCTAGCGAACCCCGCATCGTAATTGCACCAGCCATTGACCCGGCGGTCCCCTGCCGGAAAATCTTGACCTGACCCATATTTTGGAACAAGCCAGCTATGCAACGACGTTATTTCTGTTTGCGCGGATACATGAAATCGGGAACCAACTGGCTGGGCAATCTGCTCTCCAGTCATCCCGAAGTGGGTTGTGTCGGCGAGTTTCACTGGCAGGAACCGTTGGAAATACTGGAAAGCAATGTCGCGAAGCTGCCGGTTTACACCGACTTCCAAAGTTGCAACCTGCGGGAGACCGCGCGAACCGGCTTCGAGGCGATGGTTCGTTCCTGCCTGGATCAGGCCGTTCCGGATAAAGCCATGGTTGGTGAGAGGACACCCCACTCGCTGGAACCTTTGGTGCTGCGCGACGCACCACACATCTCGATTATTCGTGACGGTCGCGATGTGCTGGTCAGTCGCGCCTTTCACTTGTTCAATTACCCGGACGTTCACCGATTGTTTTCCCGCATCCCTTCGATGGCAAAGGACTTTGAGGAATTCAAAAAGAACCCGTGGTTCTTCAAGGAGAATCCGGAACGGTTGCTGCGACATGAATTGATGGTCAGGGAATCCGTACGTTGGTGGTGTGAACATCTGGAAAAAGACCGCCGGACCATTGAAAAGTGGCCGTTTCTGAAAGTCTTTTTTGTGCGTTATGAAGACCTCCATACGGATACCAGCGGTATACGCGACCGAATTTTTCAGTTTCTGGGTGTGGATCCGTCGCGGGCACCAGCGATCGCGGGCGATTTGCAGGCCGGCTTCGCCGACGAACGACCTGATCAGTTTTTCCGCAAAGGGAAAATTGGCGACTGGCGCAACTACTTCACCGACCAGACGACGCAGTGGTTCAAGGAAGTGGGTGGTGAAGAACTGATTCGTCAGGATTACGAGGAATCCCTGGATTGGTGAACGGTGCCGGACTCGGAGTGATCCAGATAGTAGTGCGCGAAATTCAGCTGTGGCTTGAACGTCCCTGAACTGAACGGCGTTAAAATCGCCAACAGTCGGCCCTGTTCATCGACAGCCACCAGCCGGTTCTGCACCGAGCTGCAGGGCCAGGTGTCTGCCGAAAACAACCCGCCATGGACCAGCTCCTGAAGCTGGCGACTATCCAGCTGGACGACCTGATTTGCCTTAAAGATATTGATCGGCGGAACCAGGTGTTTCCGGATCGTGGCAGGATCGATTTCATCAAATTCGACCGCCTCGGCGATTCGAAACGGTCCCACACCCGTCCGTTGCAAACCGGTCATGACCGCAGCGGAATTCAAGCGGTGTCCCAGATCACGGCCGATGGAGCGTATGTAAGTTCCGGAACCACAGGCAATGTTCAACTGGAAGTCAGGGTAATCGAATCGCGTGACCGCGATATCGTCGATCTCTACCGAACGATCCTGTAGTTCAACGCGCTGGCCGGCACGCGCCAATCGGTACGCTCGTTTGCCGTTCAGCTTGATCGCTGAATAAGCAGGTGGTTTCTGCTGAATCGAGCCCACGAAGTCGGGTATCACGTCGTGCAGCTGACCGAATTGAATTAGGGGAGCGCTTGCCATGGAGGACAGTTCACCCTCCAGATCATCCGTGGGGCTGCAGACACCCAGGCGAAAATCGGCAATATAGGACTTTTTCATCTCCAGAACGAAACGTGCCAACCGCGTCGCTGGCCCGATACAGACAATCAGAACGCCCGAGGCCAGAGGATCCAGGGTCCCGCAATGACCGACTTTCCAGGGACGAACCATGTTCTTGACACGATCGACCACACGACGCGAAGTCAGTCCACTTGGTTTGTTTACGATCAGGAACCCAAACATCGGAACTTGCAGAATGGCCTGCGTTGAATATTGCGTTCCAGCCGTGCCACATCACGTGCATGGCCACTGGTCGGACGCGTGACGTGAACGCCATTCGCATTGGCATTCGAAACTACTGTAGCGTTTGTCGCGATTATGAATACCGCCCAAACCACGAATGGCCCCCACGGGGCAGGGCCACGCCCGTTCGCGGTTCTGAACCATGTGCCCACGCCGGCAATCCCGCTTGGTTTGCGACCTTGTCAACTGGGACCGCGCTTCTGGCATCTAGCCCATTGAACTGCGATCACCGGACCGGATATTCCCGGTTGCCCGTCAATCGGCGTCGTGAGGAAAAAACCGGCCGTTGGTGTTGTATGGATCGACCGCACAGGGCCACGGACTGTTCTGCCGAACAAGGCAGTCGTACGGATTTTGCAGCAGCTGATTAAGCGGGCAGATCCCGGTTACATGCTGCCGTCGGTACGGCAGAAACGTCTGCTCAAATCAGCACTTCCGCTACGACGGATGTAACGATCACCAGCGGGCTGGCTTACCTGTCAAGCCGTGGCATTAATTTCCTCACGACAAGTTTCGACTTTTCAAAAAAGCCGGGTTCGCAGCGTTAACGCTCCACGTCCTGACGGGATTGCGACGATGCGACAGTTACGCAGCAATTCGCTGCGTTGGCTTTCTAACGCTTTTTGGTCAATGAGAAGGAGTCTCACGTCCATGTTATGGAGAACGATACTTGCCGTCGCCGTTATTATGGCTCTGCCGCTGGCTGGCATGACGGCTATGGGTCAGGATTACGGTGCTGTGAACGGTGGCGTTTACAGCAGTTCACCCAACGAAAACATCAAGTCCGGTTTTTACCATCAGAATTGCGGGCGCCCGGTAACCACGGCTGAAGCCGCTTCGTTGTGGGCTGGTTATTGCACCGACGATTGTTCATTTAACGGCTCCGGTTGCCACCGTGGATGTGGCTTGTTCCGCTGTTGCCGACGTGGACGCGGATGTGGCAGATCATGCGGGGGCGGGTGCCTGAGTGGACGTCACCGAGGCTGTGGCAAACGAGCAGCGGATTGCGGTTCCTGCGGCGTGGATTGTGGTGACATGACGGTCGCGGATCAAGGTCTGAACGGCGGATGCGGCTATGACGGCGGTTGCGGTTGCAAACTGTTCAGCCGCTGTAAGTGTGGTGGCGGTTGCTTCGCCCGACTGTTCCGCAAATGTGGCAGTGGCGGCGGATGTTATCAGAGCTGTGTTCCGGAAGCGACGGCCGTCGCAGCTCCTGTTGATTGCGGATGCGAGATGAGTGGTTCTCGCTGCGGGCACGGTTGCTGCCTGTTTGGTCGGAAAGCCCGGCGGGGAAGTGCGGATTGCTGCTGTGGCTCAACGGCTCGTCGATGCGGACACCGGAAATGTGGTGGCTGCAAACGACGTAAAGCGAACTGCGGTTGCTACCAGATGGCTTGCGGTTGCGACGAATCGGCCAGCGGTATCGGCGGCGGTTGCGGATGCGAAGTTTCTGGTATGAGCGGATGCGGATGCCGCGCCGGTCGAAAAGGCTGCCGCAAAGGATGTTGCCTGCTGAATCGTTGTCGTCGCGCTGGACGCTCCGGCTATGACGGTGGTTACTTCTATGATGCACCAGTCAACTGCGGAAATCAGATGGGCCTGATCTCGGCAGGTTGTGCGACCGAAAGCGTCCCCGCGGAAACAGATATCGACATCAATGAAACGCCACCGAGCGATCCTGGCGTCGCGCCTCAGGACGATGGACAACCGGATTCCGTGTCTTTTCAACTGAATGGCGGAGGTCTGTAAGCCGAAGGTGTTCGAACGGATGAAGTTTCGCTGCCGATAAACGGGACCTTGGATACCTGGGCAACGATTTGTCAGGGCACGCAATTTCCTCCGCTCGTATCTACCAGCGATTAACAAGAACAAGGGCAAACATCCCTGTTTTGATCAGTTTTTCACACGACAAGCGTTAGATTATCTTCACACCTCGCGAAAAATCTCGCGAGGTGTTTTTTTATATCAGCCTTAAAGCTTGACCCGATAGCCTCCGGTATGGGATGCTTGAAGGACAGGGGCGTCAATGAAAGGGTCAACCATGCAGGGTCGCAAATTGGCGCAAGCTGAATTTACGTTCGCAGCCGCGGCGTTTGCCTTTACCATCGTTCTGTTCGCTCCATCGCCACTAAGGGGGCAGTTGCCCGATGGCAAAGCTGACGAACGAATCACGGAGCATCTTTCCGCCGGTGAATTTTCTTTGGCCGTCGAGATTGCCAAATCGCTACCGGCTGACCAGGCGGAACAGCAATTTGCACGGATTGCCACCGCACAGATCCAGGGCGGCGCGAGACGATCCGCAGTACGGTTGTTAAGTCAGATTTCCGATGACCGGCTTCGATTCAAGACACTGCATCAGCCGGGTTTGGGGGCAATCGCAACCTCCGTGCGACCGTCTCCGCGAGACATCGCCGATGTCCAAGCACAGGATGCCGTGAATCATGCGGCAGCCGCTGGTGGGGTCACGCAAGCGGATTTTCAACCGCTAATCAATTTGATCCGGACCACGATTGATCCGGACGGCTGGAATGACACCAATGGAGACGGAATCATTCTGGCCTACCCGGCCGGGGTCTACGTCGATCCGTCAGGCACTTTGCAACGTCTGAAGATCGATCCAAAACGCAATCTGGGACGGCTGGCCAGGACATCATCGCTGGATTCGGGGAATTGATGGTCCGATCGAGCGGCGAAGCTGCGGAAGGTATCGTTGATTCGCCTGGAAAAAGAAGTGCAGTTGCTGGCGTCGCAGGGATTGCCGATGACGGTTCCCATGCAGCATCTGGCGGGAATCTACGAAATCAAATACGTGATGTGGTTGCCTGAAACGCGTGATATTGTCATCGTCGGTCCCGCCGGTCCCTGGACAACCGATGCCGATGGTCATCCGATCAATGTCGATACGGGCAAGCCGGTTTTGCAAATCGAGGATCTGGTAGTCTGTCTCCGCAATGCCCAGAATCCACCGCGGGGGAACAACGGCCGATTCGGATGCTCGATTACGCCGAGAAAGCAAAACCTGGCGGCAACCAGGGAATATCTGCGAACTTCCAAACTGCAGGGGGCGAGTTGGCGGAATCAGCTCAGGAAGACGCTGGGGCAACAGGATATCGAAGTGTTTGGACTGGATCCGGCAACACATGCCGGACGCGTTCTGGTGGAAGCGGACTATCGCATGAAGCTGGTCGCCATGGGACTGGAAGAGTCGATTCCTCAGATTCCCAGCTATCTGTCCCGCCTGACGGTTGGCGTCGATGGGCAGATGAAGCCGATGGACGTCGTTCGATGGTGGTTCACCATGAATTACGACGAAGTGGTGGCCGACAGCAAACGAGAGGTGTTTCTGCTGTCCGGCAGCGGGGTCAAGGTTCTAAGTGAGAACGAGTTTATCAACGATCAGGGAGATCGGATTCATACCGGTCAGTCGGATGGACCAACAGCTGGATTCGCCCGTGATTTTACCGCGCATTTTGGAGAAATCGCTGACAAGTATCCCGTCTACCGTCGACTGAAAAACCTGTTCGATCTGGCGATCGTGTCGGCTTTGATTCGTCAACATGACTTGGACCGCAAGGCGGGTTGGCACCTGACCTACTTCGGGAATGATCCCGAATACGCTGACTTCGTCTATCAGCCACCGACTGCCGCAGTGCCGATGCAAGTCGATTCCGTGATGAATCATCGCACGATCACCCGTCGTCGGCTGAAGCACACGTTGGTTGGGGTGAGCGGTGGAATTACCTTTGATTCGCTTCAGGTGTTGCGCTCCAGGAGCCGGTTAACGGATGATGGTTCCGAACTGGCAGAGGTTGTCGACCCATCAGATCAACGCCACCGGTCAAGTCATTGGTGGTGGGATTAGGCCCTCAGGCTAACGATTTCAAATCGCACCGAAGCTGTATTCGCAATCATTCATTGACAAAAATAAACTCGTGAATGCCCAGGCTTTGCGATTCTGGAGGCCGGCGTTGGTCCAGGGCAATGCTATGCCCAGTGTTCGGCCACCCACGGTGTAGGCAGGACTTTGCGATACCATTTACCACTGCGACCGGCGATGGCGTCTGGTGGGTTTGGATTGCCGTGGAATACGATAATCTTGGCGTCGGACGGCTTGTGTGGGGGTTGGAACCAGGCCCGCAACCCACCACGATTGCAATGGTATTTAAAGCTGCGACACCAATGATCGGGCCAGTAGGACAATTGGCCATGGTCAGCAACATACCTCGACAGAAACTCCTGTTCGTTTCTCGCCCAGCGACGAATGCTGGCATGATTCTGGCGAAAGGTTTCGAGGATGTCGGCGTGCCGGTTGACCGTAAAACGGTAAACGGAGGAATTGCCCGTGCAATCCTTCTTGGCCCAGTCCTTGATGATCGGGAACTCGGCATCATGTTCAAAGAAACAGTCGATACTGTCCACGATCACGACGTCCAGATCCAGGAATAGAGCTTGCCCTTGAAGGTCGTATAACGGCGCGGAAAACGTAGTCAGCTTGTTCCAGCCTCGTTCCGGACCATCAGCGATATCGAGATCGATCAGCGGAAAAACCTCGATCGACGAGTGCAATTTGCGGTCATCGTCTGTCAGGCAGACAAATCGGAACGGCCGACTTAAATGACGCAGCACCATCGAATAGAGCTTGTTCACGTACTCGTGGGAGTATTTGGTTCCCCACTTCATGCAGATTACGTTTACGGTGTCCATTCCAGATATCCTGTGGAGCTGTGACGGCGTCCGATCTTCCGGGTTACGGTCGATGTTCCTGTTGCGGTGCATCATAGTCAACCGTCGATGGCGACCCAAGGTTGATATCCGTGACCAGATCGGACCGACCTGATAGCATGTTTGGCGGTGGGTGCTGATCGTCAAGGTGACGCGGCGAGTCGCGATTCAGAAGTAGCTTGAAAAGAGAATCAGTAGTAACCATGTCCAACTATCTAGCAGGCGAATCGAGTCCGTATCTGTTGCAACACGCGCAGAATCCCGTGCAGTGGTATCCCTGGGGGCAAGCGGCCCTGTCGCGGGCACGCCGTGAGGACAAACCCATTTTTCTATCGATCGGCTATTCCGCCTGCCATTGGTGTCATGTGATGGAACACGAGAGTTTTGAAAACGATCGAATCGCGTCGATCTTGAACCAGCACTTCATCAACATCAAAGTCGATCGCGAAGAACGTCCGGATCTGGATCACATCTACATGCAAGCCGTCATGGCGGTTCAGCAGGGACGAGGTGGCTGGCCGCTCAGCGTCTTTCTGACACCTCAGCAAGAGGTTTTCTTTGGCGGCACCTACTGGCCGCCCACATCTCGTATCGGCATGCCCGGATTTGACCAGGTGCTGCGTAGCGTACTGGACGCTTTCAACCAACGGCGCGAGCAGGTGGATCAGCAATCGCAGCAGATAACCAGTTGGCTGAACCGCAGCGAAAATCCGTCCGACCTGCCGGATCTGAATCACCAGCCATTGTTCGCGGCCGTGCAGATGCTGGAAAAGGCTTTCGATCCACAGCACGGTGGATTCGGTGATGCGCCGAAATTCCCCCACACCATGGATCTGTCATTGCTACGGCGATTAGCGCGGCGGTGGCCTGAACACCGAGCGCCTGGCCGGGAAAGCATGTTGCAGATGGTCCACGTCAGCCTGACGAAGATGGCCCAGGGCGGGATCTTCGACCACTTGGGAGGAGGATTCGCCCGCTACAGCGTTGACGAATACTGGCTCGTGCCTCATTTCGAAAAGATGTTGTACGACAATGCACTGTTGTCCAGTAACTATCTTGACATGGTCGCCGACACGGCGGACCCCTTTTTCGCCGATGTGGCTCGGAAGACGCTGGATTATCTGCTGCACGATATGACCGATGAACAAGGGTGCCTTTACAGCAGCGAAGACGCCGACAGCGAGGGCATCGAAGGAAAATTCTATGTCTGGTCGAAGCGCGAGATCATGGATGCGCTGGGCGAAGATTGCGGCGGCCGTTTCTGTGATTACTACGACGTAACCGAACACGGCAACTTTGAAGGCAGCAACATTCTGAATACCCGCAAAACATTTCATCAGTTTGCCGACTTGCATGGACTGGACGTAAATGAGGTGAGCGAGGAACTGGAGTCCGCCCGACAGCGTTTGCTTTCCATCCGCAACCAACGAGTGCGTCCGGGGCGCGACGATAAGGTTATTGTCAGCTGGAATGCCCTCGCGATTTCCGCTCTGACGCGGGCTGCCATGGTGCTCGGTGAAAACCAATATGGCCAAGCAGCCGAAACAGCAGCCGACTTCATTCTGCGTGAGATGCGGGACGAGTCCGGCCGCCTGTTACACACCTGGAGGCTGGGCCACGCGAAACTGGCCGGTTTTCTGGATGACTACGCTTTTCTGATCGTGGCCCTGTTGGATCTGTATCAACTGAAATTCGACCCGCTTCGTCTGCAGCAGGCCGACCAGTTGACGCAGGTGATGCTCCAGCACTTCGCCAGGCCCGAAGGTGGCTTCTTCTTTACGGCCGACGATCAGGAAAAACTGATTTCCCGGCCGCTGACGTTCCTGGACAGTAGTATTCCCAGCGGCAATGCGATGGCGGCATTGGCGCTGCTGCGACTGGGACGCATAACCGGCGACGTGGATCGTATCGAACTCGCGCGAAACACCATCGCGGCCGCCATGCCGTGGATGTCGCAGTCGCCCCTGTCCTGCGGGCAAATGCTGATTGCCCTGGAGAAGCTACTGATGGAGAGCCTGGAATTGGTCGTAGTAACGCCCGATGAAGACCAACAGACGCAGGTCATGGACATGCTGCGGGAAGCGAAACTATCGGATCACTCAATCATCTGTCAGCTGGCGTCCGAGCAGCCCACTGAGTTGTTGAAATCAGTGTGCGAGGGCAAAACGTTGGCAGACGGGAAATCCACGCTTTACATCTGTCGAGGGTTTCGTTGCGAACAACCGGTAGTCGGATTGCCCGCGATGGAATCTGCCTTGCGAAGGTTGAGCGAGGACAGTTCAGGCTACCCCCTTTCTGAACCGTTGTAGTCGGTACCTTCGACGGCGCCGATTCAGGTAGGCATCGGATGCCACAGCTTGCAGACAACGAAGCACATCGCCAGGAAGCCCACGGCCATACCCCACACCATACCGCCGACCGTAGCCATGACGGCGGCTTCGTATCCCATTTCAAAGCTGGTAATCGCACCGCCAAATACCAGTCCCAGTACCCCAAAGCCGGCGCTGATGACCACGAACGACAGCAGGCCGGCTGACAGAGTCATCAAGACCACCGCCACCGAACCACCAAAGAAGCGGATTCGCTCTGGCCACCGAAACGACTTCTTCTGTCGGCGGTGAATCTCCGATACCCATGCCGTCCGAATCACCGCCGGGCCGAACACGACCGTCGCGACGAGGGCCAGAGTTGGCGAGAATCGCAGGATGGCCAGGAAAATACAACAAGCGGTCAATACCTGGAACAATGTCCACAGGGAGATCGACGTAGCGTCATGGCAACGCGGGTCGGATTGGTCGGCGTTGGAATCAAGGTCCGTGTACATCTTCCCGAATTATATCCACATCGGCTCAGGCTGTTAACGGATTCAGGTGCTTACTGCCAGTCGCATGGACGTCTAGCGGGTGCCGCACCTGTATTCCCGATCGAGGGGAAGGAATGGTCGCTATCCCCAACCGATTCGCGGTAAACTCGTCCGATCTCGGGACCGCTGAGTTGGCCTGCTGGACCCCTTTGGCCGTCAGAATATTACGTCATCGCAGACGTCAAGAAACAGGAATTCCCGACGATCTGCCATTTTTTCCGGCTCCAGACTCGGCATGTCGGTTGGCGGGTCACCAGGATTCTGCCCGGCAGACAAGGTGAGCAACGAATTCGAAATCGGATGACCATCGACCTGTCTCCGCGGATGACCTGCATTGGTGAATGACACTCTGAACGGCCGGTAATGGACTTTTTCCCGGCACCCGGCTCTGTCGACCATGGTTCATCGTCGATGCGCGACGCCTGCGTTGTAAACGGGCCAAAATCCGCGAACTATTCCGGCCCAGGGTGAGTCCCGGTAGCGTCAGATTCCCACGGACTACCCTGCCGCTGGATCAATGGGAGTTGGGTCGGAGCACTTTATTCACGACCCCCGTTTTCTCAATAATTCGATTGGACTACCATCGAAGAGTGGGAACGCCGCTTACAAAGGTGTGTTCCAACGGGAGGGTAAGCGAATGGTTAGCGGCTTCATTGGAAATGAAGTGCCGGGTTACCGGTTGCGAGTTCGAGTCTCGTGCCCTCCGCTTTCCAGTCTGGTCGGCCTGGATTCCGGTCAGCTGGTCTTGAGTCTTTCGATCTCCGCCTTGATCTCGGCAATCTCGTCTTCGATCTTCGCGACCTCATCCGGGTCGTCCATCTGTTGGCGGGCGCCGGCTAACTGCTGTTGGCACTTCTCCAACCGTTTCCGCAAAACTTCCAGTCGCTTCTTGGCTTTCTTGTCCATGGAGGTGGTTCCGGGCGATGAGAGCAGATAACCTGGATGATACTACACAAAAAACCCCTGCCGAACGATGGTCAGCAGGGGTTCTGAGGCCTCAAATCTCAAATCTGTCCAAGGGGTCGGTCCGGTTGCTCTTGAATGCAACGCGGTTGGTGCCCCCTAGTTGCCGACCGCCACATCGCTGGTCGAACCCGTACCGGAAGCGACTGGAATAATTGGCGGCGGTGTCTGTTGACCGGAGAGCTGGTTCAGGATTTGCACCCGTTCTGCCGCGAACGTTGGCAGGAACTTGTCCGTCAAAGCGATTTCCGAGAAACTGCCTGATCCGTACCAGGTGTTGATGGCGGATTCCAGATTGCGCAGTCGTTGGTCGACGACGCCTGGATCGCCATAATTCTGGACCAGTGCCAACTTGTGGTCCTTGGGTGCATTGCGGTAGATGCCAGCGATTTTGGCTTTACCGGCGTCATTGAGTTCATTGGTCTTCGCATCAAAATGGTTGTCGGTGAAGACGCAATTGCAGCGGAACCCGTCTTCGAACATTGGCTCCCAAACGGCGAAGTATAACTGCCGATCAGCGCAGTTGAAGGGTTTGGGCCAGACACGGTTGCGTCGGTAGACGCGGCGGTGATAGTTGCACAGGTGGTTGAAGCGAGACTTCAGTCCTCCCTCGCCCTGGTTTCCCTCGGCCCACGAGGACCCGCAGGCATCACACCCGACAACTCCGGCATCGGTTGCACTCGCCGTCATGGCAAAGCCGCTGGCGGTGCCGTCCGATACCATCTCCTGGGCGTAGGAGGTCTGGCAGGCCAAGATAATTGCGGCCGTCGTCGCCGCAATGGCAATCCTCTTTATACGTCGGTCCATGACGATGCTCCGTTGTTCGATTCGGCGCGCTACCCTGAATCGTAGCGGCGGGAAATGGTAATGACACGCGGATCCAACCCAACCCGATTCAGGTCAGCGAAGATCAGGCGCTCGATCCAAGTCGACCGCGGCTGGCGTGTTGGAACTCCACGACCAATGAAGTGCAGAGTCCTGTCATGCACTGATTATCGGATATCTGAATCACAACAGATTTGATCAATCGCCCGGATTTGAAACAAAATCTGGAAGTAAGGGCTATTTTTGTAAAGCCGGGAGCATTTCGTTGACCATCGTGATTGCGGCGGGTCCAACGAGTACGACGAATATGCCGGGAAAGATGAATAGGACGAGTGGGAAAATTAGTTTGACGGCTGTTTTTGCCGCTTTTTCTTCCGCGATCTGTCGACGCCGGACCCGCATCGTGTCGCTTTGCGTTCGCAGCGCGGTTCCAATACTGGTTCCAAACCGATCGACCTGGATCATGATCGAGGCCAGCGTTTTAAGGTCGTCCACGCCATTGCGGTCACCCAGATCGGTCAACACGGCATCCCGTTTGCGCCCCATCTGCAACTGTTTGTTGCAGATGTCGAATTCTTCGGCAATAACGGGATGGGCTTGCGACAGTTCTTCGGAGACCTTTCTCATCGCCTGATCCAACCCCAATCCCGCCTCCACGCAGACAACCATCAGGTCCAATGCATCCGGCAGGCCGAGGAAAACCTTCTCTTTGCGACTCTTGGATATCAGCCCCAGAATAACCTCCGGGATAAACATGAAGACGCCGGTGCAGATGATCGTATAAATCAGCGAATTGATCGTCAGGCCAAATACCAGCATGTTGGTTCCGCCGCCGATAACAAATCCGGTGATCGCCAGGATCAACTTCAGGGAGTTCAGCATCGCCGGGGCGTTTTCACTGCGAAAGCCTGCCGAGTCCAGTTTCTCACGCTGTTTGCTTATTTCGCGTTCGCTTTTGGGTTTGAGGGTATCTCCCAACGTGGGGCTGGCCGCTTCCAACAACCTCTTGAAACCGTCTTTGGACCCACTGCTACCCTGAGTCACGGACGAGTTGCCCGTGGCACGACCGAGGGCGCGGTTCTTCATTTGTTCCAGCCGCTTGTCTGATCGGCTGGTGTTGTTCAGTAACATGTCGGCCACGACCCAGGCCGCGATCGCAATCGCGCCAAATGCAGCGAACGGAAGCAGCGTTATGAAGTCAAGTTGTGCTAGTAGGGAATCGGTCACTTGAATCACCTGAGTAGGTTGTTGGCAGCGTCAATGTCTGAAAGGAATAGGTTCGTTTAAACCTTGATCGTAATAATTTTCTTGATCGCGATAGCGCCCAGGATTTGCATGATAATGCCGAAGATCAACATCTTTTGTCCAAACGGATCCTCGAACAGCATCATCACGTAATCGTAATTGAGTCGGAACATGGCCAGCAGCAATGCGGGTGGCAATGCCAACAGGACAATCCCGGAAAGCCGACCTTCGCCGGTTAAGGCCTGAATTTGCCCCCAGATCTGGAATCGTTCGCGGATCAACTTGGCGATCTTGTCGAGTATCTCTGCCAGGTCACCACCCGTTGTGCGCTGCAGAATCACGGAAGTCACGAAGAATTGCAGATCGAGGTTGGGAATGCGGTCCAGCATCAGCTTCAACGAATCTTCCAGGGAAATTCCCAGGTTCTGTTGCTCGAAGACTCGATGGAATTCCGGTCCGATCGGTTCATCCATCTGCTGTCCCACCAGCTGAATCCCGGATGGCATGCTCTGCCCGGCACGCAACGCCTGGCAAATCAGATCGAGCGCTTCGGGCAGCTGGGCATTAAATTTTTTGAGCCGTCGCCGCCGTTTGAACCAGACGTAGCCCAACGGAAGCGCGGCCGCGAACAGGAATACCAGTGGACTGACGGACTGGATCGGTGATGTCGCCATGTAGGCAAACGTCGCCACGGTGCCCAATCCCAAGCTGAGTCCCACAAACTTCGAAACCGTGATATTGACGCCCGACTGTTCGATGAACGTCGACAGATTCAAGAACCGAGCGACAAACTGCTCAATCTGGTTGGGGACGTCATCCAGTGGTGATTTCAATACCGATGTCGGTTCATCCTGGTGCTTGGCGACGCCGCGGCCCTTGTTCATCGTCAGCGACTCCAGTCGCTCGTTGATCTGTTCATTATCGCCCTTGAGCAACATGCTCACGGCAAAGATCAGTCCGCTGACGCAGATGAAAACGGAGGCAATCAGTAAATAAAACATCGCTGAATTTCTGTTTGGATGAAGGTAATTCGGAACGCGTGACGAACGATTACTGACCGGGCTGCCCGACTCAGTCGCTCATCATCACGCGCTCGCGGAAAATGCTGGCGGGCAATTTGATGCCAGAGGATTCCAGACGATCCATGCACTTGGGTCGTACTCCGGTGCAGACAAATCGTCCGGTGGCACGACCGTTTTCATCCACGCCGTCCTGGATGAATCGGAAAATATCCTGCATTACGATGGTGTCACCTTCCATCCCGCAGATCTCGGTTACGTGGGTTACTTTTCGAGGTCCGCCCTGCAAACGGTTGGCCTGGACGATCAGGTCGACCGCGCTGGCAATCTGGGTCCGCATCGCTTTCACGGGCAATTCAAATCCGGACATCATGATCAGCGTTTCCAAGCGGGAAATGCAGTCCCGGGGAGAGTTGGCGTGCGTGGTGGTCAAAGACCCGTCGTGACCGGTGTTCATCGCCTGCAACATGTCCAGCGCTTCGGGGCCACGACACTCACCGATGATGATCCTTTCCGGACGCATCCGCAGACAGTTCCGAACCAGGTCGGTTGCGTTCACCTGTCCCTTGCCCTCGATATTGGGCGGGCGGGTTTCCAGGCGAACCACGTGGTCCTGCTGCAACTGCAATTCGGCGGCGTCTTCAATCGTCACGATCCGATCGTGATTCGAAATGAAGCTGGACAACGTATTCAGCAGAGTCGTCTTGCCCGAACCGGTACCACCCGAGATGATGATGTTCAGGCGAGATTTCATGGCGCCTTCCAGCAACATCACCATTTCGGGCGTGAAGGCCTTGAAGTTCAGCAAGTCTTCCAGCTTCAACGGGTTGGAGCCAAATCGTCGAATGGACATGGCGGCCCCGTCCAGGGCCAGCGGCGGGATGATGGCGTTGACACGGGAACCGTCCTGCAGGCGGGCATCCACCATGGGGCAGGTTTCATCGACGCGTCGGCCGACTTTCGAAACGATGCGGTCAATGATCTGGAGCAGGTGGCTGTTGTCGCGGAATTCCACGTTCGACCGCTCCATCTTGCCACCCTTCTCACAGTAGACATTCTTGGGCCCGTTGATCAGGATGTCGCTGATCGTCGGGTCTTTCAGCAGGAATTCCAGCGGTCCCAGTCCAAATGTTTCGTCGAGTACTTCTTCGACCAGCCGCTCGCGCTCCTGGCGATTGAGCAGGTTGTTTTCATTGTCGCAAAGATGTTCGACGACGACCCGGATTTCCCGCCGTAGCACGTCACCTTCCAGATCGCCAACCCGGGTCAAATCAAGCTTCCCGATCAACTTCTGATGAATCAGTTGTTTCAGTTGATCGAATTCTTGAGACTTGGTGTGAGTGATGGTCATTTTCGTTTTCCCGTTTCAGCTGCATGTTGGCTGATGTCAATCCAATTTGGCGCAAATCAGGCCCGCGAAAACATACCTTGCACTTTACCCACGACAAAAAGTTGCCGAGATTTATCAATTTTGTTTTTCAGGCGCAGACTCAATCATCCGAACGACTGTCGCGATCACTACAACAGGAACCTTTCCGTCGGTTGAAACAATGACCGACCGGTTGGGCGGCGAGAAAACGCCAGAAAGTCGTCGGCCGCGACGGAAAAAGCCAAAAAAAATTCCGGCGAATTCAAATTCACCGGAATCGTGATGGTGCCGATTAGGATCAGAAGTTTCGGCCACTTTCATGCGACCGACAACGTTACTTGCGATGGGAATTCGCGTCTTCCTTCTTGACCACCTGATTTTCGACTTCCTGCTTTTCCAGCAGACAGCCGGTAACCAGCCATCCGTCTTTGGTGGTTTCCATCACCCAGCCGGCGGGACCCAGGTAAGGTGCGACCTGATTTTCAAAATCGGATGGTAATTGAGAAGCATCGATCTGTTGTTGGCGAACCTTGTCCGAATTTTCGTCCTGCGATATGAAGACCTGATTGAGAATTCGAGCGAGAACGGTATTGCTGGCGGCCATTTTTCCGTCCCGCAACATTTCATAATTGGTTCGAATCACCCGGTCGATCCGCTCGAACTGACGAAAGCTGACTCGCTCCGCTTCCACGATTTCGTCCAGCGACGTCGCCACCCGCTGGTAGTCTGCCGCGTTGCTCAGGCCGCGCTTTTCTGCACGGGCCAAGAGCTTGCTGAGAAATTCCTGATTGTTGGCGATGAACAAATAGTCTTCGGTCGTGGCACAGAATCTCTTGGCAAACAGGCTGAACGTCGGCTCGTCCGCCTCTTCTTCCACGACTTCCTCCTCGCCGTTGAACTCCGGATCCGACCAGATATCGTCTTCGTCGAAATCCAGCTCCTCGGCTCCAATGGAATCATCAATCTCAACGATTTTGTGACCCGCCAGTTCAAATTCGCGGTGTTGATGCGGCCACGACTTCTTGATGTTCTCGTAAACGTAGTCGTGGTCCCCCTTCAGCGGAACGACAATGGCAATTTGCTCACTGTCCACCTGAACCGGCAGGCTGACGTCGGAAATCACGAAGATCTGGTCATCGAACTTGGAGATCACCTCTGACACATCGACGTCCATTTCGATGCGGGTCGTCTCCAACGCCTTTTCAAACGACCCCTCTTCTTTGGCAAACGTATCAACCGCGTGCCCAACGTTCTTGAATGCTCTCTGAATATCCCAGGAGGCACTGAAGTACGCGGCCACGTCCTCGGGTACGAAACCGGGTGGCGTCAGAACTTTCTGATGCTTGTTTTCGAAATCGAACAGACCAAACACGCGTTTCTGTTTCTTGTCGATGGTGTCGACCACCGGCTTGTAGACAAACGTGCGATGCAGAATCTCATGTTTTCCCGTCGACAGAGCAACGAAACCACCGATGCCCTTGAAACCGTCAAAACCGTTTTCTCGCAGGATGCGGGCCCAGTCATCGCTGTTCCGCTGGCGAAACTCCTGTTCCTCGCGTTCGATGGCCTGCGCCAATTGCAGGTAACCGAAAGGGTCAACGAACCAGCGAACTTCCGGATTGATGGAATCCAAATGCACCTGGTCCATCACGTTCCTGAAGGCCGGCCGGGCGGACAGGGTTTCGCCCTTCTTGACGTTGTCGATGTTTACCAGTCGGCGAACAATGTCCCGGAAGATGGTCTCGTTATCGGACGACAGCAGCCATCCGCCGGTTATGGTTTGATAAGCGTACCGATTCTTCTTCAATCGCGACTGTTTGGGGAATTTCCACTTGGTTACGATGGCACCATGGACCTCGCCATACTCTTCGCGCGTGGCTCCTCTTTCCGTCAGTTCATCGCTGAGCCGGTCCAGTAAATCGCGAGCCTCGTCAAGGTGCTGGGAAACATCCACCAGCAGCACCATGCCGTGTGCACTACGACCCAACTCATTATCCTGATCCGCCGCCTCGGTCGGCAGAATTCCGGCAACGCAGATTTCTCCTGAACGGATATCTTGCAGGCCATCAAAGTCCAAGCCGAGCCGCAGGTTCTTTTCCGACAACCAATTGCGACATTGCTTCTTCAGACTCTCAATAAACGGCGCAAAGGCTTCATCTTTCGAAAGTCTACCCAACTGGGTTTCCAGAAATTTCTCGTCCAGCCGGTTGGCATCGGGAATGGACAGCCAAGCCTTCGTGCTGACCGGCAACAGATCCTGGGTCGAGACGGAAGAGGAAGCGTTGAGCCTTTGAGCATCCGCTTGCTGAGCAAGCAGCACCGCTGAAGTCAGAGCGACAAATACGACGGCGCAAAATTTACTGATCGACACGAATTTTCCTCAATGCAATGTCATCCGGACAAACATTTACGTTTTACGCTGGGAGGTAGCGGTTGCGAACTGCCGGCAAATACGCAATCTTCGACAGTTGATTTATCGGACAAATGGTCCAAGTCGCGAACTGCATTTCCGCTGATCCGGAGACTTTCACCGGATTGCCTAATCGTGCTCAATCATAGACGAAACTGCTGCGCGACGTAAACCGTTACGATGAAACCGCTTAACTTTTCCCGGCAAGATGTGGATCTGGCCTAACCCCAAACTTTGCCGACAGGGCAGTTATGACCGCAGAAAATTATTCCAATCCACTAATTGAGCGTTACTCCTCGGCGACGATGAGTCGCATTTTCAGTCCGCAAAAAAAATTCGGCACCTGGCGGAAACTCTGGCTGGCACTGGCCGAATCGCAGCAACAGCTGGGGTTGACGATTTCTGATCAACAACTGCAGGAAATGCGCGACCATCTGAAGGACATCGATTTTGAAAAGGCCGCCGAATACGAAAGGAAACTGCGACATGATGTGATGGCCCACGTGCATACCTTCGGCGACGCCTGTCCGACGGCCGCACCCATTATCCATCTGGGGGCGACCAGCTGTTTTGTGACCGACAATACGGACTTGATCCTGTATCGGGAAGCGCTGCAAATCGTGGCCAATCGACTGGCCCTGGCCATTTCGCGTTTGGCAGAGTTTGCGAAACAGAATCGCTCGCTGGCCTGCCTGGCGTTCACGCATCTGCAACCGGCGCAACCAACGACCGTTGGCAAGCGGGCCTGCCTGTGGATTCACGACCTGGTGGATGACATGCGTTCCCTGGAATTTCGAATTCAGGGCCTGCAGGCGCGGGCGCGAAGGGAACCACCGGCACGCAAGCCAGCTACCTGAAGCTGTTTGACGGTGACCACCAGAAAGTCAAAATGCTGGACGAACTGGTCTCTCAAAAAGCCGGATTCGAATCGTCTTCAGCCGTCACAGGGCAGACCTACTCGCGGAAGGTCGACATGCACCTGCTGGACGTGCTGTCCGGGATCGCAGCCAGTTGTCACAAGATCGCGACGGATATCCGCATCTTGGCGCATCGCAAGGAAATTGAAGAACCCTTTGAAGCATCGCAGATCGGATCCTCCGCGATGCCCTACAAGAGAAATCCGATGCGCAGTGAACGTATCTGCTCTCTCGCTCGTTTCGTCATCAGCCTGCAATCCAGCCCGCCCCACACGTTGGCCACACAATGGCTGGAACGCACGCTGGATGACAGCGCTAATCGTCGACTGGTGTTACCTCAGGCATTCCTGGCGGTCGATGCGGTTCTGATCCTGCTGGCCAACGTTTCCCGTGGGCTGGTTGTCTACCCTCGGATGATCGAACGACACCTCCGCGAGGAACTGCCCTTCATGGCGACGGAGAACATTTTGATGGCGGCGGTGGAAGCGGGCGGAGATCGCCAGATACTGCATGAGAAAATCCGTCAGCACAGCCAGGCGGCTGCTGCCCGGGTGAAAACCGAAGGTCGAAACAACGATCTGCTGGAGAGGCTCCGGCAAGATCACGATTTCGCGCGGCTGCCGCTGGACCAGTTGCTCGATCCCCAGTCCTTTGTTGGACGGTCAGCAGAACAGGTGGTTGAATACCTGGAGGACATCGTTCGACCGTTGCTGGCACGTTACTCGTCGCAGCTGGATGACAAGGACGATCTTCGAGTTTGACGGCGGAAATGTGCTCAGCGAAGCGGAATGGTCTTGATTCGTGTGGCGCAAATCGGTAGGGACGCAACATGAAAATCTCCACGGAGCCGATCGCCATGATCACCAGATCCATCGTTGTGTCGTTTATCCTGCTCACCCTGTCAGCCGGCACCAGTGCCGGACAGGATTTCAGCGACTTGTCGTTGACCCAGCTGGACCTGCAGCTGAATGCCATTTTGAAGACGCGACTTCCGCAAGAGAAACGATACGTGGCGGAAGTTGTTAAACGGGTAGGCGAAAACAGGCTCCCGCTTTCGGTGGTGTATTCCAGCTTCAAATGGGTGCTCAAACGCCGACCTAATGCGAAGAATCGTTTCGTCTATTTTGTTCGCGTGTTGCAGTTCCAGGGCAAACGGGACAAATTGCCGGTTCCCAAATTCGATTTTGGGATCTACAGCGAATCCGATCGTTGATACGCTGCAGCGGCATTTGCCGCTATCTGCAGGTTGCCATGGAAAATTATAAACTTGTACTCCCCGAACACCTGAATCAGTACCAGTTTCTTTTCGGTGGCAATTTGTTGAAATTCGTGGATGAAGTGGCCTGGATCGCCGCCTCGCTGGAATTTCCGGGTTTCAATTTTGTCACCATTGCCATGGATCGGGTGGAGTTCCGGCGTAGTGTTCGCGAAGGAACGATCCTGAAATTCCAGTGCCTGCGAACGAGAACCGGCACCACGTCCGTTTGTTATCATGTGGACGTCTTCAAAGCCAATTGTGAGTCGGAAGACAGCGTATTTTCGACCAATGTCACGATGGTGCGGGTCGACGAAAACGGCGAAAAGCAGCCATTACATTCACCGTAATGGTCGTCAATGGCGGAATTGACACGAAGCCCCATTCATGGAGTCTGACAAGGTAGCTGGTGGCGAGTTGACCGCCAACTCGATTCCTCGTTGCGTTTCCCAAAACCAGCGATACGATCCACGAAATGCGTTGTGCACCTGTTTCCCAGGTGAAAACTCGCACTGATTCTCAGGCATGAAAAATGGCCTACAATCAGAGGTTGCCGCCGATTTGCGGTTCACCGTGTCACGGAAGTTTGACCAACGTGATTGAATATCGCAGTTTTCTGAACACGGATCCGCCAGCCATCATTGATATTTGGCAGAAACAGCGGCCAATGCGATGTCTGTCGTCGGTCATCTCCCGGCAACTGCTGGACCAGATGGTTCTGGCCAAACCCTATTTCGATCCGACAGGGTTGATTTTGGCATTTGATGATGGTGAGCCGGTCGGGTTTGTCCATGCGTCCTTTGGTCCCGACCAAGTGCGTGGTGGCATTGATTACTCCACTGGTGTGATTTCTCAGCTACGGCTGGTCGAAGATCATGGTGGCGACAGTACGGCTCATGAATTACTGGATCGTGCGGTCAGTTATTTGCAGACCCGGGGCGCCGTGACCTGTTTCGCTGGTAGTCGATTTCCATTCGCGCCGTTTTATCTGGGGCTGTATGGCGGAAGTCGGATTCCCGGTGTTCCGGAAGAAGACGAACCGATGTCGACGGCCATGCAGCGGTTTGGTTTTGTGCCGGGGGAGGCAATTTTGATCATGCAGCGCAGCCTGCAGGGTTATCGGCCCCCGATCAACCGCACCCAGATGGCAATCCGTCGTCAATATCAGGTGGCGGCGATTGTCGATCCGCTGTTGCCCAACTGGTGGGAATGCTGCACTTTCGGCTGGTCCGAGATTTATGGATTTCGGGTGTTGCGTCGTGGCGATCAACAGGTGGTCGGCGGCGTCATGCTGTGGGAGATCCAGCCACTTTCCAATGTCTGGGGCCGCTTGACCATGGGGCTGGTCGATCTGGAGATTGCCCAGGAACAACGCCAACAGGGCTTGGCCACGTTTCTGATCGGTGAGACGTTCCGCCATTTGACACAGCAGGGCGTAGCCAGTGTGGAAGTTCAAATCCGGGAGTCGGACCAGGGGGCCATGCGGGTCGCCCAGAAAATGGGTTTTGAAATCATTTCGCGAGGTCACGAAATGCAATGGACGTGGCAAAAATCGGCAGGTAACGATCCGAATGAGAGTTGAAATCGTAATGGAATTGAGATATTTTTTGAGTTTTCGGGGACGAAGCAGATCGTGTGCGGCGATTCGAAATGAGCTGACAGCCCCGAGGCGACAGGGGTAAGCATCTGTCGCGGCGGTTGAGCCGAATGTACGTCGTGGTTTACGTTGTAGCGCGTCCCCTTGTGACACCCCAACCAGCAACTCCGTAACGATAGCACACGCGACCGATGAATAATTCTACCGACCAGCAGGTCATGATACTTGCCAACCAGTTGTGCAAGTTCTACGGCACATTCGCGGCCGTCAACGAAGTCAGTTTCTCGGTGCCCCGGTGCCAGGTCTGTGCTTTTCTGGGACCCAACGGTGCTGGAAAATCGACCACGATGAAGCTGTTGACCGGCTTTCTGGCGCCGACCCGGGGAAACGTCGAAATTGCCGGTCACGACATGGGTACCGACCGGATCGCGGGCAGTGAGCATATTGGCTATCTGCCGGAAAACGGCCCGCTTTACGACGAAATGACCCCTCGCGGTGCGCTAAACTATTTGGCGCGGGCCCGAGGCCTGACGTCATCCAAGCGTGCTGAACGACTCGATTTTGTGGTCGATAAATGCAATCTTGCGGAGGTCTGGAACAAACAGATCTTCAAATTGTCACGGGGGTTTCGGCAACGTGTGGGCATGGCCCAAGCGCTGCTTCACGACCCGGATGTCCTGATCCTGGATGAACCGACCAGTGGGTTGGACCCCAATCAACTGGTCGGTATCCGCGAATTGATCGTGGAATTGGGGGAAAGCAAAACGGTCCTGCTGTCGACTCATGTATTGCAGGAGGTGGAATTCCTGTGCAGTCGCGTGATCTTGATCGATGAAGGGCGGATTGTGTTTGACGGACCGATCGCAGAGATGGGCCAGCGCGACCAGATGCAAAATCGTTTCCACGAATTGACGAAATACACACGCTGACAGATTCCGACGATTAACTGGCACTAGATCAACTGAGGGAAATCAGACCGCAATGCGTTGGCATGTCATCTCCGCCGTATTCTGGCGAAACCTGAAACAGTATTTTTCGGGCGTACTGGGATATCTGTTTATCGTGGTGTTTGTCGTGGTTTGCGCCACGATGACGTTCAGTTCCCAGTTCTTTGCCGACAATCTGTCCAACCTGGATCAACTGAGTCGATGGTTTCCGGCTTTGCTGCTGGTCTTCATTCCGGCGATCACGATGAACGTCTGGGCGGAGGAAAAACGTCAAGGTACCGACGCCATCCTGTTTACCTTGCCGGCCTCCGATCTGGAAATCATGTTGGGTAAGTACCTGTCCGTGGCGGCGGTTTACACGATCGCGTTGTTGTTTTCCACAACGCAGCTGTTCGCACTGGCGATGATTGGAAACCCCGACTGGGGAGTCATCCTGTCGACGTACATTGGCTACTGGTTGGCCGGACTGGCCCTGTTGTCGATCGGTATGTTTGCCTCTTCGTTGACCAGCTCCGTTCCGGTCGCTTTCGTCTTGGCGGCTCTTTTCTGTGCCATCCCCGTGTTCATCGGAAATTTCTTTTTCAACCTGCCGAAAACGCTGGAAAAGTATCTTCCCGAGGCGTTGAGTGGCAAGCTGGACAATTTTTTTGGTATGGAGCAATTCGGTATCGACTGGAATCTGCAGGACTTCACGCTGGGTCTGATCCCGCTCGGGAATGTAGTTTATTTCGTCTCCATTATCGCTTTCATGCTGTATCTGAATCTCGTCGTGATCAGTAAACGCCATTGGAGCCGTGGGCAACAGGCAACGCTGGGCGGCCACTTCGCCGTCAGGATCATCAGCCTGGCCGTGGCCTTGCTGTCCTTCAATTTCATTGTCAACCAGGCGGCTTCCGTCTTGATGACCCGAATGGATTTGACTGCAGAAAAACTGTACACGCTCGATCCGATGACGGTGCAGACGCTCAGGAAAGCGAAAGAAGATCAGCGACCGGTGACCATTCAGGCTTTTGTCAGTCGCGACGTGCCCCGCGATTTCGTAGGCACCCGGAAGCAGTTCACGGGGTTGCTGCGACAGTTCAAGAATTACGGCGGCAGCATCGTGGACGTACGCTTTGTCGACGTGCTGCCCAACAGCAGCAGCGAAATTCAGGCGAAGCAGTTGGGCATCGAGCCTCGAGCCGACCGTAGCGAAGTGGGAGGCCGAATCGTTGAACAGGACGTCTACATGGGCGCGTTGGTGTCCAGCACGCAGGACGACGCGGTGTTGCCTTTTGTCGATAACGATTCCTCGATCGAATATCAGTTGACTCATTCGATCGCGACCACCACGGATGAGGGGCGGAAAATCACGTTGGGTATCGTGGATACGGACACCTTTTTCGCGGGACCGGAATTCGAAGGTCGCCGTGTGCCCTGGGCTTATAACGAAACGTTCTCGTTTCTTCAGACGCAGTACAAGATCAAACACATTGGTCAGAACGATCTGGCCGCGTATGTGGACAGCGAACCAGCATCGCCGCCCGAAGAGTCGGCGGAGGGTATGGACAAGCAGAAGAAAGAAGCCCCCGATGTGTTGTTGGTGGCTGCTCCCAGTAGCTTGGATGATGCCGCTGCCGACAACCTGTTGAAATACATGGAAGACGGCAATCCCGTGCTTTTTCTGGCTGACCCGTTGCCGTTTTTCTGGACATCCTTGAATCCGATCAACATTGGCGTGCTGAACGCACCAAGGCAACCCCGCGTTTCACAGCGTTCGCCCTACACCCAGGTCCTGGCCAGTAGTTTTCTGCCCAAGGCCGATCAGGGGCAAGCCACACGGATCCTGCAGCGTCTGGGTATCGAGTGGAACAATGGACGGGTCGCCTGGAACCTGTTCGATCCGCACCCCAACTTCCGGGGAGCCTGGATCGATCCCCGGGGCCAGACGACATGGCCGGAGTACTTTGGACCCTATGAGCATGCCTTTGTGTTTGTCAAGAACCATTCCGACCATGTCGCATTCAACAACGATAACAGTGTCACTCGGGGGCTGAAGGAGGTTCTGTTCTTTTATCCCGGCAGCATCCGGCCGGCCTCCGAAAGTCGGACGGAGTTCACGCCGTTGATCACTCTGGACGAGAATTCCGGAACGACGGACTGGGAGCAACTGACCATGGTTCCAACCCAGATCACCAATCGCATCAACCCCCGCACGGGGCGCATCACGCAAGATGAGGAGAAGCGGACCAGCCAAATAACCGGGGAGGACCTGCTGGTGCTCAATCCCGCGCCCGTCTCCAAGCTCGATCCCGACAAGCACACGATTGCGGCCCACGTGCAGGACGAAAAAATCAATGCCATATTCATTTGCGATACCGATTTCGTATCGGATCTGTACCACGAACAAATTGATGACGGCGCACTGGGGCAGAAACTGGACAACGTCTCGCTGCTGCAAAACGCTATCGAAATCCTGGCGGGTGAAGAGTCTTTTGTGACGCTGCGAAATCGCCGACCGGAATCTCGAACACTGACGTACATCGAACAGGAAACCGAGAAGTGTCGCAAGCGTCGCGTGGAAGCAGAGCAGGCTATTGAAGAAGACATCCGCAACAAGTTACAGGAAGAACAGGCCAAATTGGACGTCGAGGCCCGCAAGATCGAAGAAAATACGTCCCTCAGCTTCTTCGAGAAACTGCAGCGGACCAGCCAGGAGGCCTCGGACGCCCAGCGGCGATTTGATTTGAAGAAGGAAAAACTGGATCGTGACCTGAAATTGCAGATCGATCAGCTGCGCAGCGAAGAACAGAATCAGATTCGCCGGACCGAAGGACTGGTGCGACTACTGGCGATCGGTTTCGTACCGCTGCCGGCGATCGTGCTGGGGTTGGTGGTGCTCATCGTGCGGAACAGCAATGAGCGAAGTCAGGTCAAGTCATCCAGGCGCGCCAGTTAGCATCAGAAACGAACCAGGGAATAATGAGCATCAACGAAAATCGGAAAACGACCGTGTTCGCCGTCGCTGGCGCCGTCATGCTGGGGCTGGCGGCACTGACGTGGCTGTTGACCCAGCCGCCGCAAACCACCGGGTTTGAGAGGGTCGGCCAGGAATTTTTTGCGAACTTCGAAAGCAGCAACCAGGCGGCTTCGCTGGAAGTCAGCGCCATCGATCCGGATTCGGCGACACTAAAGCAGTTTCGCGTGGCAGAAGAGGACGGTGTCTGGACCATTCCCTCCCACTATGGATACCCCGCCGAGGCCTCGGATCGATTGGCAACCACCTCCAGCGGGCTGATCGGCCTCACGCGCGAATCTCTTGTCGGTCGGTTGAAAAACGACCATGAGAGATTCGGTGTGCTCGACCCGCTGGCCGACGATCTGATCGACCCCGACGCAGCAGGTAAACGGATTATCCTTCGGGATACGGATGACGAAGTGCTTGTCGACTTGATTGTTGGCAAAGAAGCGGGCGAGACTCCACCGGACGCAGTGGAGCTGGCCTTGGGTAGCACGAACGGTACGAAGTATTATTACGTTCGTCGACCCGATGAAACCCAGACGTATAAGGTCGCACTGGGACTGGAACTGTCGACTCGCTTTGCCGATTGGATACGGCCCGACCTGCTCGATCTCGACAGTTCCGAATTGCGCCGTCTGACCGTGGACAATTATGAACTGGAAGAAGAAGCGGATCCCTTGGGCCGGGTATCAACGCTGTACAAGAAACAGGGTGATCAGATGCTTTTCACCCGGGATACCGGATTTGGACCTTGGAGCATGGATGGTCTGGACAACGAACAGCAACAACTGGACTCCGCCAAGATCGACGCCGCAGTCACGACGCTGGATGATCTGCAAATCGTCGGTGTCCGCAAAAAGACGGACTATCAGGGCCAGCCGCTGTTGAATGCGGATTTGACCCTCAACCGAATTCCGGACCTCGAACAGAATATCCCACTTTTTCGCCAGGTCATGGGCCAATTGCAACAGGAGTTAAGCGATTACGGTTTTAACCTCGCGCCGGTCGCGCAAGGTTCGCAGGAATTGACGCTCGTATCCAAGCTCGGTGAAGTTTCGGCCGGAACCGAGCAGGGAGTCATATACAACCTGCAATTCGGTAATCCGGTCAGTGGTGACGAACAAGCCATTGAAATTGGCGATCCGGATGCCGATGCTGACGGTCAGCAATCCGAAACAGCCGACGAATCCAAAGACGGAAACGACGATATGGATGACGTCGCCGACGAAAGCCAGGCGGAAGAATCGGCGGAGGACGTGCAGAATCGCTATCTGATGATTCGCGTCTCGTTCGACGAATCGCTGTTGGGTGATCAGCCCGTTGCGCCAGTCGCTCCGGTCGAGCCCGAAAAGCCGGCTGGCTATGTTCCCGCATCGGAAAAAGACGATCAGGCGTCCAACAGCGAAGATGAAGAGGGCGAGGCGGATTCAACGGCAACCGCCGATAAGAACCAGGCCGATATCGATGGTGCCGATAGGGAAAGCCAGCCGGCGGACGATGAACGTCCGGTTGAATTTCAGCAATATGATGTGGCGATCCAGGACTACGAGGAACAGAAAACCGGGTACGAACTGAAGCTTTCCCAGTACGAAGACAATCTGAAGGAATTCAATCAGAAAATCGAAAAGGGTCAGGAACGCGTCCAGGAACTGAACGAGCGATTTGGAGCCTGGTTCTATGTCATTGCTGCGAACAACCTGGAGTCGCTGCGGTTGAAGAAGGACGATCTGGTTTCCGCCAAAGAACAGCCCCCCGGCAACCCACCTTCGCCTGAGGTCAGATTGCCGGACCGACCGAATATCAACCTGGACGTCCCCCAGGAAGACGCGGGCGATATTCCGGAAGTAGACGAATCTGGTGAGGGTTCCACACCCTCGGATCCGAACCGGGACGATAACGGAGATCCGCAGCCGTAACGGAAAATCCCCGATGAGTTCGCTGGCCTGATTCCAATGCCATGGCTCAGGACGTGATCTTTCAGGATTCGATGATTCGCCGCGCCCGTTCGGCCATGTCGGTGGGGACCAGCAGGCAGACATTGTCGCTCCCCCCCGTAAAGAAGTCACCTTCGGTGACGTCGGGCAGATTGATCTGGATGGGAATGCCTTCCGCTTCCAGTTTTCCAATCACCGGTTCGACCGACGATTCATCCACGAATTCGGCGATGATCACGTATCGCACCCGGTCTTGATCCCGTGCCGTCGACTTGCCTTCAAATTCCGACGTCATGCTGATCTGTTGGCATGTTGGGCAGGGTGCCTGTTCGTAGCCGGTACCATCCGGTTCCGCCTCGAAAATCAACTCACAGTCGCAGCAGTAAAATTCAAGCATGATTCATCCGCGGGAAGCCACCGATTCTGATTTCCCACAGCCTTTTTTCAGACTGCAATTTCCACAGCCGCCCGCCTGGCAGCCACCGGCATCGGTACCGCAGTTCGGTCCGCAACCATTCAGCAGGGTCTTGGTAAATTTCCGGAACTGGACCTTTTTTTCATACTCCGCCACCAGCTGCTCCGTCACATAGTGAACATCTTTCGGGACCTCTCCCAGAAAATAGAAAAAAATCGACTGGCCGTCAAATAGATGTTCCACGTCGACCAGAACGGCCGATAGATTTCGATCGTTCAGTAACTGTTGGCAAGCCGTGAACGCCCGGTCGCGGAAACGGTCGATCCGTTCGATAATTCGACGATCATCTGGTGAGACTTTCCTTAACAACAGCCCATCATCCGTCTCGCCGCGTTGCTCGCTTTCCAGGCAACACAACACCTCGCCGACCTCAAGGCCACGGCCGGTTCGGCAAATCACCTGCTGATCGCGTTCGAATCGCCCGCCATCGGCGGCCGAAAAGCGACCGATGTGCCCAAACAGGCCAAGTTTTACCAGGTGGGGGATCACTGAAATCGGCTCCATCGTAACCGTGACTCGACGAACCGCGGGAAAAACGGTTATCATCATGAGCAGCGCGATTATAGCAGAAAAAGTCCATCGCAGTTTATTGGCGGTGACCACCTCGTCTGCCGCGGTGCTTTGCCACAAACAGCGTCCATTGGTGGCCCTGTTTTTGGAATCGGAAATGGGCGGTCGACCGCGACCGCGGTAACTGGATGGACAATCATTTAGCAACTTTGTTTTTTGCTGGGAATTGACATGAAGACCTGGTCTCACTTGATGCTGGCGGTAGGTATGTTCACGATTGGTGCATGTGGTCTATATGCTGATGAAGGCATGTGGTTATTTACCGACCTGCCGCTTAAGCAGCTGAAAGAGAAATACGATATCGAGCCGGATCCGGCTTGGACCGAACATATCATGAAGTCTTCGGTCCGATTCAATGTCGGCGGTTCCGCTTCGTTTGTATCCAGCAATGGTCTGGTGCTGACCAATCATCATGTTGGTTCGGATACGCTGTACAAGCTTTCGGATCAGGAAAACAACTATTATCGAGACGGTTTTCTGGCCAGGTCGTTTGACCAGGAATTGAAGGCGCCCGATCTGGAATTGAACCAGTTGGTCAATATCCGGGACGTCACCAGCCAGGTAAATTCGGCGGTCGAGGAAGGGATGTCCGCCAGCGAAGCCGCCGAGGCGCGTCGGGCAACGATTGCGCGGATCGAGAAAGCCGCCCTGGACGAGAGTGGCTTGCGCAGCGATGTTGTCACGTTGTACGGTGGCGGTCGTTATCACCTGTATCAATACAAGAAATACACCGACGTCCGTCTGGTCTGGTCTCCCGAGTCCGCCATAGCATTTCTGGGCGGCGACGCGGACAACTTCGAATATCCCCGATACTGTCTGGACGCTTGTCTGTTTCGTGTCTACGAAAACGATCAGCCGGCGAAGATCGAGCACTACCTTAAATGGTCCGAAAGCGGACCCGCGGAAAACGAAGTCGTGTTCGTTTCCGGCAATCCGGGGCGAACCAGTCGAATTTTCACTACCGCCGCCCTCAAGCACCAGCGTGATGTTCGTCTGCCCTTCATACTCGATTTCATCCGACGTCGAGAAATCCTGTTGCAACAGTACAGCCTGCAGGGAGCCGAACAGGCGAGGATTGCCAAGGATGGCCTGTTCGGTATTCAGAATGCCCGCAAAGCGCGGATGGGAATGTTGCGCGGACTGCAGGATCCAGCGGTGATCGCAGCCAAGGAGAAAGAAGAGGTGGCGTTGTTACAGCGGATCCAAACGGATCCCGATCTGCAGAAGTACGCCTCTGCCTGGGATCGTATTGAAGAAGTGCAGAATCGTCGAGCCGAGCAACAGGGTCGGGGCCTGTCGCTGAATATTCGCCTGTTCGATATCGCCCAACGGCTGGTGCAAATGGCGACCGAAGACCAGAAGCCGTCGGAAGAACGATTGTCCGAATACGCCGACGCTGGCCGTGAATCGCTGGAACGACAACTCTTTTCCACGGCCCCCATCTATCCGGACTTGGAGCAGGCTATTCTGGCCGATTTGCTGGCCCGGACGCTCGAATTGCGAGGGGCGGATGATCCTCTGTGCAGGGAAATTCTGGATGGGAAAAACCCCGTCGACCGCGCGGCCGAATTGATCGCGGGAACGCGTTTGATGGACGTCGATTACCGTAAGAAATTGGCCCAGGGCGGATCGGCGGCGATCGAATCGAGCGAAGATTCGATGATTCGTTTTGCCCGACTGGTCGATGATGAGATGTGCGCGACGCGGAAAGAAACCGAGGAACTGCAGGAAATAGAACGCCAGGCTTATGCAGAAATCGCTGAGGCTCTGTTTGCAACTCAGGGGACGTCGACCTATCCTGATGCGACATTTACGCTTCGCCTCGCGTTCGGCCCGGTCATCGGCTACGAACAGGCGGGAACGGTCATTCCGGCCTGGACGAAGATGGTGGGTGCTTTCGAACATGAAGCACAGCACGAAGGCCAGGCGGATTATCAGCTACCGGAGAGCTGGCATAAAGCCAAGGATCGCATCCAACCGGGCACGCCTTTCAATTTCGTCTGCACCGCCGATATCATTGGCGGTAACAGCGGTAGTCCGGTCGTTAACAAGAATCTGGAACTGGTGGGGCTGATATTTGACGGTAACATTCAGTCGCTGACGGCGGATTATCTGTACGACGATCGACAGGCGCGAGCGGTCAGCGTTCACAGTAGCGCAATTCGGGATGCTCTACGGTACATTTACGACGCCCAGAAGATTGCTGATCAACTGGGGAATTGACTCGGTGGTTGATTGGCGATTACGGCTCGACGATTCTGAGGTTGGAAAATGCCAGACGAAAGCGCTTTCTGCCACCCCGTTGAAATCGGACCGTCGCCGTCCGCTTCAGGTTTTTCCCCGATACGTTCTCAATAACGCCCAGACCGTATTCATCATGTTCTACACCGACCCCCTCCTGAAACAGTGATGGATGGGGGCGGATGGCTTCGCTTTCCTGCTGACGGGCCAGATCGGCAGCGGTCATGATTCGCGGGAACCCGGCGGCTAAACCGCCAATCTGGAACTTCCCAACGCTTTCCCTGATCCGCAAGTCATCTTCATCCGATTCGAGACCGCGCTGGTCTAAATCATCCACGCTGTAACCATCATCGACTCCTCCGTGCATCCAGGGATCGATATCGAACGGCACTTCTTCCAGTTCGTGGTCGAAGTGTTGAGTCGCTTGTGGTTCGAAAACCTGCATTGATTCACGCGGCAACTCCATCAGAAAGCTGCTGGCGATGCAGGGCCACAGACTGCCCTTGCGAAAACGGCTGAGGCAACGGCTGAGTTGCAGTTCCTCTTGGGCTCGAGTTATGCCGACAAACAGCAAACGCCGCTCCTCCTCCAATTGTTCCGGGTCGTTGGAGCTGCGTTCATGGGGCAGGAGGCCATCTTCCAGTCCGACGATATAGACGCAGGAAAACTCCAGTCCCTTGGCGGCGTGCAGCGTCATCAGGGAAACACGATCCGATTCCGATTCCCAGACGTCGGTATCGCTAACCAGCGCCGCCTGCTCCAGGTAGGTTTCCAGACCGCCGTCTTCGGGATGCTCGGTGTCAAACTCCTGAGCGGCAACCACCAATTCGTCAATATTGGCTGCTCGCTCATGCCCTTCCTCGCTGCCGTCATCGGTCAACCATTCTCGATACTCTGTTTTCCGGATCACGTTTTTCATGATGGATTCGACATCGTCGTCGATGGTCTCCGTCAACTCATCGAGTAGCGTCGCAAATCGGGCTACCTTGGTTGCCACGCTCTTGGACATGGCTTCAATCAACCCGGCCTGTCGCGCGGCCTCTCGCAATGAAATCGATTTCCGCTGGGCATGGTCCCGCAAACGAGTGACCGTGACCTTACCGATTTTCCGCGGTGGCACGTTGATCACGCGTTCAAAAGCCACGTTGTCGTCCGGATTATTGAGCAGCTGCAGATACGCCAGAATGTCCTTCACTTCTTTGCGTTGATAAAACTCCAATGCCTTTACGACCTGATAGGGAACGCCGGCGGAACGAAACGCATGTTCGAGTGATCGGGAAAGCTGGTTTGTCCGATAGAAGACGGCGAAATCGCGGGGACGACGTCCGTCCTTCTGTATCGCCAGGGCGATCGAATCAACCAGGTCGGCCGCTTCCTCCTGAGCGTTTGGATAGGCCACCAATTTGACGGCCGTGCCGGTCTCATTGTCGGTAATCAGTTTCTTCGGCTTGCGTCGTTGGTTGTAGGAAATCAGCTGATCCGCTACGCGGAGAATGGACCTGGTGCTGCGATAATTCTGTTCCAGCCGGATGATCTTCAGACTCGGATAGTGATTTTCGAATTCAAGAATGTTGTTCAGATTGGCACCTCGCCAACCATAAATCGATTGATCCGGGTCTCCGGTGACACCAAGATTGCTGATGTTGTGATTCAACAACCTGATCAATTCGTATTGTGCGAGATTGGTGTCCTGATACTCGTCCACCATCATGTACTGGAAATTCAAGTCCAATGACTCGCGTAACTCCGGATTCTGTCGCAGCAACTCAACCGCTTGCAGCAACAGATCGTCGAAGTCCAACGCATTGGACATTTGCAACAGCTTCTGGTACTCGGGATAGACGCGGGCCACAATACTGCCGATGTAGTCACCGGGTCGTGCGGAGTAGGCTTGACAGGTTACGGCCCTGCTCTTGAGCGCGCTGATCCGATCCAGAATGGAATTCGGAGTATGGTGCTGCAGGTTGACCTCCGCGTTGTTAATCGCCTGCTTCACGACCTTCCGTGAGTCAGTCATGTCGTAGATCGAGAAATTTTCTCGCAGACCGATCATCGAAGCGTATTGCCGTAGCAGGCGCGAACAGAATCGATGAAAGGTCCCTGTCCAGGAATTGCCACCGGGCACCAGCCTCGCAATACGGCTCCGCATTTCTTCCGCTGCCTTGTTCGTGAATGTCAAGGCAACTATGGCATGGGGCGGTATTCCCTGCGCAACGAGGTAGGCTACGCGATGCGTAATGACGCGGGTCTTCCCGCTGCCCGGCCCGGCCAACATTAATAGCGGCCCGTCCACGTGGGTCACCGCACTTCGCTGGTTATCGTTCAGTTGGTCAAGTAGCGCGTCGGTCGAGATCATGCGATCAGCTGAGCAATAGGAAGTGTCTTCGTTCGGCTCAAACTAGCTAGAGCGTCGATATGTTATATACTGAGGCGGCGAACACAAGCACGAGCAAGCCCGTGCACGCAAGTCATCACTTCATTCTATCCGGGAGGGAACCCCGTGGCACGAACACGAATTCCGTTGAGCGCTGTAGAAGAAGAAACCAGGAATCTGCGCGAGAAACTCGACTTGAGCACCGCCGAAATTGGGCTGACCGTACGAACCACCAACTGCCTTGAAGAACGCGGTATTTTTTCGGTTCGCGATCTTCTCAATACGACTCGCGGCGAGCTGTTGAGCATTTCGAACTTTGGTGAGAAAACGCTGGAAGAGGTCTATCGAGCGTTGGCTGAGATTGGCTTCAAACGGGAAAATTCCGAATTGAAACCTCGGTAGCCATCCGAGATGACATGTGACGGCGAGCCGGTTGGGATGCCCACCGGCCGCCGACGCTGATTCAGCGACGTCCCGGCAGCTTGTTGAGAGCGCGGATAGGTTCCTCGCCGCGTTGCGACGGTTGGGGAAGTCATCGGCTCGCCAGCCCACCGAAAGCCCTCGGACACTCATTGGCTTAACTTTTGGGGCAATTGTCGCGAGGTCGATTTGCATGCATACTATCATCTTCGGAAACAAAGATGGGGTGCGTCGAGGATGACCAGGAAGAATCGCCACGGCGGCGGTTTTTGAACGAAGCGGATCGCAAACTATTTCAAAGTACGGATGAGATATGAACGTTGAAGACAATTATGACTCCACGCAGGAGGAACCGCGAAAATCGGGAAAGGGACTGTTCGCTTGTGGCGGGATTGGCTGCATCTTGCTGTTGCTGGCCTGCGGCGGGGGAATTGCCGCGGTTTTTACGATGGCCATGCCCCTGGTGAACCGATTGAATGAAGCGCAAGCCATGGTCTCCGAAAACGACCAGGTGATCGAAGCATTGGGAGATGATTTGACGTTTGGGCAACCATCGCAGAGGACGAAGCAGGATGGGGATCAGGTCAAGATTGAAATGGATCTCCCCGTGTCTGGCTCCAAGGCGAGCGGAACCGCGAAGATGATATTGGGCTGGAAGTCGTTTTCGACGTGGGATCTGGAAAGTCTGAAGGTGGAAACCGAAGACGGCCAGACGATCGATGTCTTGAATTCCAGTGAATTCAATCTGGATGTAGACGACGGTATGGATGATCTGTCGGTCGAGTCCGAATTGACGGATGAATAATCAGAGGACGGAATCCTGACTGCCGGCCGGGCAGCGCACGGACTCCGGCACTACTCCGGACCATGAGTACCTGGTCCAGATTTCAAACTCAATCAATACAGGAGAATGCAATGGCCAGTATTACATTGAAAGGTAACGAGTGTCACACCTGCGGCGATTTGCCCGCAGTCGGTTCGGTGGCTCCCGAATTCAAGCTGATTGGAAACGATCTGGGCGAATCCACGGCTTCGTCGTTTGACGGCAGGAACATCGTACTGAACATTTTCCCCAGTCTGGACACGCCCGTCTGCGCGACCTCGGTGCGCCAATTCAATCAAAAGGCTGCCAGTCTGGGCAACACGACTGTGGTGAACGTGTCCATGGATCTTCCGTTTGCTCACAAGCGATTCTGTGAGAGCGAGGGGATTGAAAACGTGACCAGCCTGTCCGCTTTTCGATCACCCGAATTTGGTCAGAACTACGGCGTTCTGATTTCCGACGGACCATTGCAGGGGCTGTTTGCTCGCGCCATTGTGGTTCTTAACGAGCAGAACGAAGTGGTTTATACGCAACTGGTGCCCGAGATTGCTGAGGAGCCCGACTACGACGCGGCGTTGTCAGCGATTTCCCAGACCGCGTAGGCGCTCGTTTTGTCGGATGCGGGTCTTCAAGATCACGTACAAAGCTCATCGTTTTCGGTGGGCTTTTTTTGTGCCGGTAACCCGGGAAAAGCCTGTTTCCTGCCGGCGACGCTCAATTTGTTGCCTGCCGCGCCGAATCGGCTAGACTGGTGCGCGTGGCGGTAGGTCCCGTGCCATCCTTGCTTCAATTATTCGGATGCCGGTGAAACGACACCTTGGTAATCTCGGAAGATGCTTCCGGATTCATCACCGGACAACGCCAATGCTGGAGATGGGCCAACGAGGAAGCGAATACCGGTTTGTCCGTTTCAGCCGTGGGGAAAGGATGGCAGCATAAATTGGGAGACGACGTGTCGGCCAGCAATCGTAAGATCATCGGACAAACAGGCGGCCATGTACCGCCGACATCGATCTCGCCGGAAAGGTTTGCCGCCTATGTCCCGCGACTGCTGGAACTGGTCAACGATCTGGTATTCTCCCTGTCCCCCGATGCACGGCATATCCTGTATGTGAATCAGGCCGCCCAGACCATTTACGGGCGACCTCTCTCGGAGTTGCTGGAAACGGAAAACCTGTGGCTGGAAGCCATCCATGAATCGGATCGAGCGGAACTGCTGAAAAAAATGCGGAGCCTTGATCGGCAGCAGCATTTTGAACAGGACTTCCGCGTGCTGCAGCCGGATGGAACGCAGCGATTCCTGCAAGGCAGTTTTCATGGCATCACGGATGAAGAGGGACAGCGTTTTGCCGTCGGCTGCATTGCCAAAGACGTTACCAATCGGATACGAGCGGAAGCGGAACTGGAAGAATCAAAGGCCATCTACCATTCCCTGGTGGAAAGTCTGCCCATCAATGTATTTCGCAAGGATCGCGAAGGTCGGGTGGTGTTTGCCAATAACAAGTATTGCGAAACGCTGGGATGTTCACGCCCTCAGCTGATCGGCAAGACGGACTTTGATCTGTTTGACCGGGAACTGGCAGAAAAATACCAGAAGGATGATCGTTGGGTTCTGCAGACCGGCTTGCCATTTCACGATATCGAATTCCATCCCCGCGACGACGACAGCTATATCTACGTCGAGGTTCTCAAAGCACCCGTAACGGCCGCCAACGGTCGTCGGATTGGGATACAGGGCATGTTCTGGGACGTGACGGACCGGAAAAACGCCGAAATTTCATTGCAACGAGCAAAAGAAATGGCCGAGGCCGCCAGCCAGGCCAAGAGTGATTTCCTGGCCAACGTCAGTCATGAAATCCGGACGCCACTTAACGCCGTCATCGGCATGACGGAATTGCTGTTAAGCTCGCGACTCGACAAGAGCCAACGGGAGTATCTGCAGATGATCCAGGATTCTGGACAGTCCCTGTTGACGCTGATCAACGACATTCTGGATTTTTCCAAAATCGAATCCGGTAAGCTGTCGATCGAGAACGAGTGGTTCGATATTCGCGAACGAGTGGGAGATACATTACGGACGCTGGCCTGCCGTGCGCATGGCAAACAGGTGGACCTGATCTGCAACATCGATCCAAGGATCCCGCTTCAGTTGCTGGGCGATGCCCAGCGCCTGCGACAGATCATTGTGAATCTGGTTGGCAATTCCATCAAGTTTACTGAACGTGGTGAGATCGGCGTGGAAGTCGAACTGCTGGAAATCATGCCCGAATCGGTGCTCTTGAAGTTTCAGATTCAGGACACCGGCATCGGCATTCCCCAAGAGAAACTCTCGGAGATCTTTGAGGAATTCGTGCAGGTGGATACGTCTTCCACGCGAAGGTACGGTGGTACTGGACTTGGACTATCGATCGCGTCGCGGCTGGTACGGTTGATGGGGGGGAAGTTGGAGGCCGTCAGCAACGTTGATCGGGGCAGCAACTTTTACTTCTCGCTCGAATTTCCGGTGGGGGCTAATCCTCCCTTGCCTTCGGCGCCCGAAGAATTTCGGAATGTATCGGTTTTGATCGTGGTGGCCAGTGCCAGCGTGCGAGCCAGCATGGAAAATGTGTTGAAGTCATGGCGAATGAAGTCCTACAGCGTGGCCACGGTTGATCAGGCGATCAAACTGCTGCGCGGCATGTCCTTTGCCGGAGAACCCATCCAGATTGTACTGGCCGACCAGCACGCCGCCGGTATCGAATCGGCGGGCCCTGGCGACTGCCGTACACTGATTCGCAAGATGTTGCTGGAGTCCGAGATTACGCCACCACGTATCGTGTCGATGATCAAGTCCAGTTCCAGCGAGGTCGAAAGCCAGCCCATGCCACCGGACGTGATCCGGCAAATCCTGCAGCCTTTCAAACACTCGGAGTTGCGCAATGCAATCCTGCAGTGCCTGAACCTGTTGGCAGAACAGAGTAGCGGCGAAGAGTGGGTCGTTGAAAGTACAGAGACCGCCAGCCACATTCTGCTGGCGGAAGATAATCCCGTCAACCAGAAGCTGGCAGTAGGCATTCTGGAAAAATACGGCCACCGTGTGACGGTCGTGGAAAACGGTCGCCAGGCCCTGGAAGCGATGGACGACCAGTCCTTTGATCTGGTCTTGATGGATATTCAGATGCCGGAAATGGATGGCATTGAAGCCACGAAACGGATCCGTCTTCGCGAACAGGACGGCCGACTGCATATTCCCATCGTGGCCATGACGGCCCATGCGATGCCAGCGGATCGTCAACGGTGTCTGGAGGCCGGAATGGATGATTTTATCTCGAAGCCGTTTCGTGCCAGCGATTTGGCCAAGACCGTGGATCAGGTAATCGGTCGTTCTGCCGAACAACGCCGGAATCCGGATTCCAGCGGTGACGAGCCCTGTGCACTGGTCGACTGGAACCGGGCGTTCGAAACCGTGGGAGGTGATCGTGGCCTGTTGAAGGAGTTGATCGAAATCTTTCTGCAGGAACGCGAGTCGATGCTCCATGACCTGAATGCGGCGATCGCCAACGGCCTGGCCGACGATATCCAGCGGGCCGCCCATTCACTGAAAGGGGCCTTGAACCATCTGGGAGCTACCTCCGTGGCCAGGCTGGCTGAACGCGTTGAAAAACTGGAGGGGCACGAGAGAAATCAGGCCTCCGCCTTCGCCGACCAGCTGCAAAATGAGCTGAATCAGTTGACGGTCGAACTGCAGCGTTTTACAAATAACCCCTGAATGTAGTCCCGGAGAACGTCATGCCGACTGTTTTGGTTGTTGACGATACGGCGGTCGATCGAAGATTGGCCGGTGGTCTGCTCGAAAGCGCGCCCGATCTGACCGTCTGTTATGCTCAGAACGGAAATGAGGCGCTGTTGCAAATCGGCAACGAATTGCCCGATCTGGTTCTTACCGATCTGCAGATGCCGGATCTGGATGGCCTGCAACTGGTCAATGCGATTACCGAAAAGTATCCCGATGTCCCCGTCGTGCTGATGACGGCCCATGGAAGCGAAGTGATCGCAGCACAGGCGCTGGCCGGTGGCGCCGCGAGCTACGTTCCCAAATCGGAACTGGCCGAAAATCTGGTCGAAACGGTAATGCATATTCTGGCCATGTCCGATTCCGATGCACGCTACAGGAAACTGATGCGATGTGCACGCAGAGTCGACTTCGAATTTGAGCTCGAAAATGATTTGAAGGTTATTGATCCGCTGATTGACCTCGTACAGCAGGTCGTCTCCAGCCAGGATCTAATGGACCCGACCGATCGCGTACGGATGTGTGTGGCTGTGGAACATGCGGTTCAGAACGCGATGTTACGAGGCAACCTCGAAATTTCCCGCCATGAATTTCCGGTGGTGGATCCTGCCTTTGTGGAAGAAAAAGCCACTCTCGACCCGTTCAGGGCCCGCCGAGTGTATTTTCGCTTCACGGTCGTCGACGAAGGCGTCGAATTTGTCGTTCGCGATGAAGGGCCGGGATTCGATGTGGCGGCCGTCCCGCAGGCGGCTGATCCGGAGTCGTTTCGTGATGGAATCGGCCGGGGCCTGGTGCTGATGCAGGCCTTCATGAACACAATCGAATTCTGTGATGAAGGCCGGGAAATCCGCATGAAGAAGCAACGTTCCCGTAGTTGCAACTGACAGGGATAACCGGTTTCAGGTGATTTCGACCACACGCCCGGACTTCACCGAGTGCGTTTCCGCGTCACAGACCCTCACGGCGTCGCGCGCCAGTTCTCCCGAGAGGATCGAAGACGGGATCCCGGCCTGAGCCGATCGAACCATCTCTCGTAATTCATCCACGAAGGCGGCAATCGGATCGGTGGTCCCGCAGTCCAGCAAGTCGACGTCTCCATTGGCAGCCAGCAGTTTCAAAGGCATCAATTCATCGCCGGATGCCAAAGCCGCATATTCGAACTGAAGCGTGGCCTGCTCCAGTTGGATTTCGAAAGCGTGATTGAAACCGCGACCCGCTTGATCGATCGTACCGCTACTCGAACTGGCACAGAAATCCTGGTCATCATAGCCGAAAATGGAATAACAGAATTTGACCACGTCCTGATACAGTCGACCACGGGCGTAGACCCGGTTCGGCATCCCACCGATCAACCGCAGAAAGTGGGCATCGTGGATATGCAGGTCCATCAATGGGCCGCCGATTTTGTCAGCCACGTAGTAATCGCTCAGCCACGCGGGATCAGCGATTACCCGTTTGAACCAGGCATTAACCAGTCTTCCATGCTGGCCGGAATCGATGACCTGACGGGCGACACGGTATTCGGGAAAAAACGGCAGGACATGGCCGACCATCAACATCCGATTCGCCGTCCGGCAGGCGTTGACAGCGCTGTCACAGTCCTCGACGGTTAAACACAGGGGTTTTTCGCAAAAGACGTGTTTGCCGGCTGAGGCGGCCAGCTCGATTGCGGGGCGATGCCAGGAAGGCGGCAGGCAAATGTCAACCAGATCGAAGTCGGCACGACAAAACGATTCGAGATTCTGGTACGTCTCGATGCCTGCCAGATCAACCCATTCACCGCGAGGCCCGAAGTTTCCCTGAATACCGGTCCAATCGCCCGACAATCGGAGAGGATCCTGATCGCAAATGGCAACCACCCGGACATCGTCGATCTGTTGATAAGCCAACCAGTGAATCCAGCCCATGAAGCCGATTCCCGCAATCCCGACGTTCAACATTGGATTCCCATTTCTATCTACGGCGTGGATAATGTGTCGCCCATCAATCCACCGTGCAAATGGTGTTCACGGCAGGATCTACCGTAACGTTATTTCGGGTGGTTTAGATCCGGAGCACGGAACACTGCTGCGAAACGCTTCCGCGGTTTTGGATTCCTGATGGCATGCCGTATAATTTAAGGTTCGTCAGTCAAGTTGGCGACCAGGCCACAGCTCAATAGAAGGGATCCCCATGCCGGTTGAGATGCGATTGAGCCGAATCATTATCAGCGAAATCAACGAGAATCAGATCGTATTTCTGAAAGAGGTCGACGGTGAACGCCAGCTTCCGATCCTGATTGGGATTTTTGAAGCAACCAGCATCGACAAACGAGTCAAGGACATTCCGCGACCACGACCGCTGACGCACGATCTGCTGGTGGGGATCGTTGAAACGATGGGTGCTGAACTGGACAGCGTCTTGATCAGCGAACTGCGTGACCACACCTACTTTGCCAACCTGCGATTGAAATTCGAAGGTGAGTTGATCGAGATCGACGCCCGACCTTCTGATGCGATTGCGGTGGCCGTGACATGTGACCCTCCACTGCCGATCTTCGTCAACGAAGAAGTGCTGGAAGAGGCCATTTCGCCTAACTAACGCAAGTGTCAGCCCGATGATTTCGCTACCGTTTCAATTTTGATTCGATACAGAATGGACCGTGTCATTGGTGTATTGTGATCACCATCCAGGCGATACGTAATGCAGTTTTCTGGTGCGTCGACAGGTGTCCGTTCCAGCGGGAAGCAAGTTGAAATCTCAATGGCCTCAGATCTCAACCTTCGTCGCGGCAGGCAAGATACCGTCGCCATTATGTTCTGGCTTGGCCCAAGGCTCAGCAGGCGAAAACGTTGGCGCAAAAAAAAGTGCCCAGGCGTTTACACCGGGCACTTGCACACAATAATCAGGCTATTCGTGGCTCACTCGCGAGGTCTAACCGCGCCGGTCAGACCAGCGTAGTCTTCCCGATCCAGATCGTGCCATAACGGCTGTCCCATTTCGACTCGCTTCCGCAGGATTTCGATCTTCTCCTCTGAACCCGCGGGAGCGTCTGTGGCCGAAAAGCAATCGGAGGTCTGAGGCACAAAATCCTCATCGTGACCATATTCCAGAATGGCCTCAAAGACGTTGGTTATCTGTTTATTAGCTGTCATTATTCTGATGTACCCCAAGTGTGATTTGGATGTTGAAGGCGATCGCGAAGCCAAGAGTCCCAGACGCTGCCAAATCGGTTAGTTGAAACCGCCGTGGAGGATGCTTGCGAACGAAATGAGAAATAATTTCAGGATGATCTGTCGTGTCCAATACGCAAAATTGGCGAATTGGTCTCGTATAACTGTCATTCATTATTGAGCTGGAACATGCCAAGTCAAGAAAAATCTATTCGTTTTCTGCGAAAAACGTCAGAGCCTTCGAATTTGCAATTGACAGTCTCGTGGGAACGCAAAACCGATGTGCAAAACCCACCCTTCCTGGCGACATTACGGCGTAACCAACCCGCTGGCTTTGCGCAAACCTCCCAAGTTAAAACTGTCCATGGTTTCCGGGCAATTCGACCAAAAGGTGATCGAATCAATAGCAGAGTCAGGCGGCGGTTGACGCAGAAGTCGGTTGTGTCCGATGAATAGCTTGGCGGGAATCACGATTCAGGTCCGGAGAGATTGAGCGGAACGTTGACTCGGTTCACGTCGCGTCGGCCGTTTCCAGTTTTCAGAGAGTCGGTGAATTGATGATCGTCAAACAATCACGCATGAAGTTGCGGCCCCGGCCGCGTGGTTTTCACCTGATTACCGGTGAGATTGTCGAAGGCCTTCCGGCGTTCTCGCCAGTTGCCGGCGGACTGCTGCAGATTTTCATTCAGCATACCTCGGCGTCGTTAACCATCAACGAGAACGCGGACCCCGACGTCCGCACCGATCTGGAGACTGCCGTGAACACGGTGTGCCCGGAAACGTTGCCATTCCACCACGTTTGTGAGGGCCCCGACGATATGCCGGCGCATGTCAAATCTACCCTGATCGGCAGCCAGTTGATGATCCCCATCAGCAATGGCAGTCTGGCACTGGGTACCTGGCAGGGCATTTATCTGTGTGAACATCGAAATCACGGCGGACCTCGGACATTGCTGCTGACGGCATTGGTTCAAGAGTGAAGCCAGCGATGGCCCGGTCGCGTGAGGAACCCATTCAAACGGGCTGACCGAATGGCCAGAATGTCTGTCGTTCGACTACATCAGGCGGCTTGGGCCGGTGGTGGCTCGACAGGCTTTGACGACCGTTTTTCCTGTCCGTTGCTGGGCACATGAACATGCTCGATGCGAGAAAAGATTGCGTTTAACCGACGGCCATACAGGAGGAAACCACAGACGGAAACACCAATCGCCGCACCAGCAAAAACATCGCTCGTCCAGTGTGCACCAGCAAAAATCCGTTGAATCGCGCCCAGCACGGCCAAGCCACAAAATGCGGCTCGACCACGTGGAAACCGCCACGACAATCCCAGCGCCAAGCCAACGGCGGTTGCGGCATGGGCCGAAGGAAACGATTGCGTTACGTATTCAAAATTGAGGTTTGACTGCGAGGCAATACCGACCCAGGTATCCGAAATGCGATCCGCGAAGTCCGGCCAATAATATCCGGGACGCCGTCTTTCGACGAAAGCCTTAACGAACTGTGCGACCAGGCCCGGGACAATGGCGCAGGCGGCGACTCGGGGAATCAGGCGGCGAGCGTCAGGGGCCAGCAACCATAGCAGATAAAGTACAACAGCAATCCCGAATCCGTGGGCAAAGATCTCGCTCAATCGGATGATCCTTCGCAGGTCACCGGATATCAGGTCTTCGCTGCGCAGGCTGGTGATGAAGGCGTCCACCGAAAGCGAAAGACCGGCGAGCATCAACAGGGCGATCGCTGCGGTTTGATACCAGAACAGGTTGCCTGATTTCGGCTGGCTGGTCACACGTCTGCCTGTAGCCGTATGGAGAAAACAAATAATGATCAACGCGTTGCAACGCCTGCGCCGTACTGTAAAGTCTTTCGGCCATCGAATAAAGACGGATTTGGCGGGTCAAATCCGCCAGTCAACTGGATGTTTCGCCCTGTCCCCTGACAACCGTCTCGATTTGACGACGGCTGATCATCCAGGCGATTGCGCCGACAACTGCCAGCATTAGCAGCATCATCCGAAAAGTGAAAGCAACCACGATGCCATGGTCGGTTTCGCTCGCATCACTACTGAGCGCCGAGTAAAAGAATGAGAGCATTAACTCCATCCCTCCCAAACCTCCCGGCAGAGGCAAGGCATTACCCGCCATCGAAATCGGACCGATCAGGAAATGTTCAGAAAGCGAGGGATGTTGAACACGTAGACCTACGGCAATCAGATAGATGGTGCCCAGGAAGCAAAGGTGCGTAATGGCACTTAGCCCGATGCAGAAAGCCAGTGTGGGTAGTCGGTCACGGTAAAGCAGCACGGCGTCGGAGAGCTGGCGAATGAACCCCCCGGCCCGCGGAAGTTCTTTCAATCCGGCTACCAGCTTTGAATTGGCGATGCCCGGCGACAACAGAAAAACGACCACCGTGATCCAACCCAAAACGGTTCCAGTCGCAATCATCGTCAACAACAGACGCACAAATTTCGCCACGTCGGCATTGCGAATTCCGTTCAAGTCAATTCCGATGGCGAACATGCTGACACTTGCTATGGAAAACAGGGTCAGGATACCGACCGAGCGGTCGACAAATACGCTACACATGACTTCTGCCAATCGATTGCGAGCATTACGCGCTGCGTAATAAACTCGCAACGTATCTCCACCGATGACACCAAATGCGAATAATCCAAAAAAAAGCCCAATGAATCCGATCCGCATCGCTTCCAAACTGGAAAACGGGATCCCGATGGCACGCACCAGGATTTTCCAACGATAAAAACCGATGATGTGGGCCGTCAGGCAGAGCCCAAACGCCAGCAGCAATGCGTCCCAACGTTTGGGACGAGACGCGATCTCAGCAAACTGGTTCTGTGCGACGGCCTTGTTGAACAGCCAAATGAGTACACCAGCCGACAGCAGGATCTTGATCGCCGTAAACGCGACTTTTTTCCATGAATGCGATGCATGCACGGCGATCCGGAGTTCGGATGTTCGTTTTGAAGACATCCACGTTTCTCAGCGGTGGATTTTCGTAGGTGATGTCATGATGGCAAATGCCTTGGCAAATTCCCGATTCCCGTTCAAAACTGGGCTCGATGACGAGCGTCCAGTCCAAACCGCCAGCGGCTCAAATGACTACCGTTCCAGATTGAGTATCTCGCTCTGATTCGTTGACCGAGTATATCGTTCCTGCCTCTGCCCCGGAACGTCAGCGACAGGCCGGAATGCGCGCATGGAGCTTGAAACCGGAACGCGACGTCGGCCATGCTCGCGATCAGCCGGTATGAGCCAGGCTCGTATTGATCATTTTCTCTTCCCGCCAACGCGTCCGGTTACCCGATGCAAGCAGAAACTGATATTGGTTCAACATCATCCATTTAGCTACAAGAACCCTGTTGCGTCAGGTCCTGGTTTTTGGGTCAGGGTATGAAAGCATGGCGTCCAACCAACGAAGGACTGCATCGGCAATGGACTCCCGTCCCTTGGAATCCCCGAGTTTCATGCTTGGCCAGGCAATACATTTCAGTTTCAGCGAATCGAGCGTTGTGAGGAACCATGATGGACTTCCCGCAGCCGATTCGAACAGGATCACGGCACGAGAATCAGGATGAACTTCGAACACCTGGCAGAATTCGCCAATCTTGGATTGACATGGGTAGGTTTCGGCACCGTGATTGGTTTGGCGACCCAGGCGATCATGCCGGGACGGGATGCCGGCGGAACCGTTTCCACGCTACTGATGGGGATCGCCGGTACCTTGATGGGATGTGCCATATTGCGATTCTTCTATCCCGATCGCTACGTGTTGCCCATTAGCGTCGAGGGTTTCACGATTGGCGTCGGAGGCGCTGTCATTCTGTTGGCGTTTTACAAGGTGCTGGCCGGCTACTGGTTTATCGAAGGCGAACAAACGGCACAGCGGCACCGTCGGCGGAAAAGAAAATTCAGAACCATCATCGAAGACTGATGGCTTAGCGGGCGGAAACCTGTTCTGTGCCCCGCATGACCTGGCAGGTTGGTGTCAAGCAGAACGCCTGTAAGGTGGGCCGGTCAATTGAGCAACACCGGCTAAACCCCTTGCTGACGGCGACGTCGCAACCGGGCACTTACTCGATTCAGGATACCCTTTTCTTCATCGGACAGACTTTCCAGTCCGTGTCGATGCAGTTTCTTCAGAATCTCGTCGGCAACGGAGGCTTCCCGGGCTTCCTGCTCTCGTTCTTCACGATCGCGGTCTTCCTGTTTTTCCAGCAACCACTGGGAGTATGAAGAATCGTCCTCGGTCGAAAAGTCAAAAAACGAGCTGTCGCCGTAAATCGAATCGTAGTCCATTTCTTCCGAATCGTCCCACTCCTCGTCTGCCAGAGCCAGTTGACGGTAATAGGAATAGCGGGCCGCGAAAATCAGCGTCAATCCTCCCATCACGCACAATAGCCAAACGGGCATCCTGCAAATGTCTTCTCCCTTCAAGAACCAACCGCAACCGATCAATGTCAAACCGGTCGCCTGGCCGATCACGAGGATGGTCGATTCCCGTCGCATCAGGGATGCCTGACTGGAAATGCGATTGACCAGCGTCCGGATCAGATCGCCACCGTCGAATGGAAAACAGGGAATCAGATTCACGACCATCAACTGGAAATTGATCCATGTCGCGATTTTCAAAAAAGAAACTTCCCGGTGTTCCGGATAGAAAGGAATCGGTGCGAATGGATTGACCAGGTCACGAAGCGGTGATGAGTGATCCGACTGAAAAATCAGAACGGAACCCAGGACAAACAGGCAACCGCTGAAGATTGGACCGGCAAGCTGAACGATGGCGCGAGCCCGGGTATCTTCGGGTAATGAAAAATCCGAGTTGCCGCCCCATGGAGTCAAGACAATATTGTTTACCAGACCGCCCAGATTGGTCAGAGCAAAAACGTGCGCCAACTCATGCAGCAGAATGCATCCAATTAGACAGATCGACGTAGCGAGCGCGGTCAGCAAAACCTTTTCGCTCGAGTATTGGGATTGAATTCCAAAAACCAGAGCAATGAAGAGCAGTAGCAATAGATGAACCCGGACCGGAATGCCCATCCACCGACCAAGACTCGCGCTCCAATTGATGTTGTCCGTCATTCCCTGATTCCGAATCCGCGTTGACTCTATTGGTTTGCGATGATGGCCGAGATGTGCGGATCCTGGACGATATCGTTCCAACGATGATCTAGAAATGGCGCACTTGAAAATCGACGGACGCTTCAGATCCTGCTTCCAGTTTACGCAGACGGCCAAATCCGTTCAATCTGGCTGGGCCAGAGTTCCAGCGATTGGTTTTCCGGATCCTCAGACTACGCCGGTATTTCCGGATTTTGCCATCTTCACCTGGGATGGCAAGGACGTCATTTTCGTCCGGAGCTGGCACGCCAGAATCTCTAAATCCCCGATCCTGATCGAAAATAGAGCTGTTTTCGGATCTGTTCGCTGGATCCAGGGAGACGACGATGGCGGTAGTGCCATTGCCTGCATTGGGGAATCAGCTGTTGGTTGATTGGCCAGGAATTGAATGGTGAACGAAGCAGGGCATTGGCCAATTTCCTGTTGCTCATGGAAACGTTTCCAGCCCGAGGCGGGACAGGCCCCGCTTCGATTCGATAGCATCCCTGCAACAAGTCCGGATCATAGCCTCCGACGACGTTGACGATTTGCGCGATTTGATAAAGCGAGAGCCTTCGCGGCCCACCGGCGTGAAATACGCCTCGCAGGTTGCTCCCGATCACTTCCTCCATGGTTTCATTCAAACACTCCACGTAGGTTGGCGTGCGAATTTCATCGTAATACAAGGTCGCCGGCTTCCCCGCCGCGAAGCGGGATTGTATCCAGTCGATCGCGCCAGCATGCCCATTGAAACTGACGCCCATGGGCAATGAAATTCTCAGGATGCAGGCGCTGGGAAACTGCTTCATGATCAGCTGTTCGGCCTCGACCATGGTCCTGCCATAAACCGTAACCGGATCCGTGACGTCCGATTCGCAGTGATCGCCTTGCCGGGTTCCAGAAAAGACCAGATCGATTGACAGATGCACCAGCCGAATGCGGGAGGGATCAAGTAATTTCAACAATGACCGGACGCCATGTACATTCACCCGCCTCGCCATTTGCGGATCGAGTTCGCAGCTTTTCAACGCACAACTGCCACCACAATTCAGGATGGTCTGGAATCTGCCCTGCCGGAGAACGTGCCGCAACTCCTGCTCGTCTTCCAAATCGACCCCGACAATTCCAGGTCCCTGAAGCGGCCAGTTTTTTTTTGGCCTCTGTCCCGTCACCTCTGCGCCATACTTGTGTCGAAAGTAGGCGAATGCATTGTAGCCCGCCACGCCTGCGATACCGGTAATCAACATCGGCAGACGCTGTTTTATTTTCAGCAGCCGGCCGAACCGGTGAACATTTTCGAATTCCGGAAATTTTCTTTCGCGTGTCATGACCCATGCTCAATCATCCTGATCCCGGCGTCGTCAGAATGCGGTTTTCGTGCCCAATTCAAAAAGCTGCGCCGCGATTCTCTCCGCGTCGTAGGCCGATTCAATCTCGAACATCCGGCATTCTGTCAATCCGCGAAACCAGGTCTCCTGATGACGGGCAAACCGACGGGTTCGGGTCAAGACTTTCTCCATCGTTGTTTCGCGGTCACGTTCGCCGCGTATATGTTCGATGACCTCACGGTAACCCACGGCCTGCGAAGCCGTCGTGCTGAGTTGTTTCCAGCGCGATAGCAATGCCGACACTTCCTCGATCAAACCGCGTTCGAACATGTCGTGGACGCGGCTTTCGATGCGCTGATGAAGGATCTGGCGAGGATGCCGCAGAGTAAAGACGCGGTACTGATCGGGGGCCACCGCCTGATCAAACTCCATTTGCCAATGGCTGATCGGCGTGCCGGTTTGATAATAAACCTCCAACGCCCGAATAATACGCCGGCGATCATTGACATGCAGTTTATGGGCCGCGACCGGATCGACAAATTGCAGTCGCTTGTGAAGCTCGGTTGCATCGCAATCAGCCATCTCGGCTTCGATCCGTTCGCGGAGTTCCCAATCGGCCGGCGGACCCGGAAACAGGCCGCGTAGCAAGGCTTTCAAATACAAGGCGCTACCACCCACGACAAGTACTTTTCGACCGCGGGCGGTAATCTCGTCCATCTTCTTCAACGCAGCGGCCCGATATTCTGAAACACTGAACCGTTCCGTTGGATCAAGAATGTCTATCAAATGGTGCGGAACCGCCTGTTGAGCTTCCTGCGACGGCTTTGCCGTGCCAATGTTCATCTCCCGGTAGACGGCCATCGAATCCAGCGAGATGATTTCCGCATCCAGCCGATTCGCCAGATTCAGGCTGACGGCCGACTTGCCACTGGCCGTGGCACCGGTCAAGTACCAACAGTCCCGGACCAGGCGGCGTTCATGCTGGGGGTCGTCTCCGGGCACCGCGTGCGAACTTGCCGCTGCTCCGGAATCGGCGGCAGCCTGCCGCGCCTGTTCAGGGAAAACACTGTCAGAAGAATCGGGAGAGCTCATTTCGGCGGGAATTCAAAAGTCACGGGCGGTTGGTGCGGGTCAACATCAACAACGGTTCATCGCGGGGAACAGTCTTTTTATACGGCAAGGGTCCTTCGAGGGTGGCAGCCGCAACGCCGCCGGTGGGCTGGGCACACTCGCGAGCCGTCTCTTGATTGTATCGGTAACCGCCATTCGCGGCGACCACCTTGCTATGCCCGGACCACGTGGTTTTCAGCAGCTAAGCCGCAGCGGTCAGACGTTGGAGCGTAAAAAAGAAGTCCCGCAACTGGAAAGGTCTCGAAAGCAGCTGGTTGACCCCGATTCGCCGCGCCGCCATGACGTCACGCGGTCGAGGAAAATTCAATGTCGCGGCCATCGGCACCATCGGAAAACTCTTTTGCAAAATCTTTACCCGGCGCTGCACGTACTGGTCCCACGAATTGGAAACCACCAGCAGTGCGTTCAATCGAGCTGAGGTATCGTCCGCGCGGGAGAAATGTTCGACCCAAACAGAATTGATTGCGAATTGGCGGCATGTGTCCTCCAGCATCAGGTATTCAGACCGCCGGATAGAACTGATGCCTACTGTGAAACCAACCTCAAAGGAGCCGCGGACAGGAATGTCGGCTATGACCCGATCAGCTGCCGAGCAAATGCGTGGCAAGTGCCAGGCCGTGATGCCTTCGCGTTGCATTCGTTCCAGAAAACACTCCACACGCCCCAACCACTGATGCCAATAGACGCGTACCATACCATCCAGGGGGCGGCCGGACCGCAATTCACCTTCGCACCAGGTTCCGCACAGACCGACAACCGGTGTACCGGGATTCCGTTCAATTAACTCTTCGACATCAACATTTGGAAATTGTCCACGACGCGACTGCGCGATGATCATCAGGCGGCAACCGGCAACCGATTGCTTGTGCTGAAGCAATGCTTCCAGTGGAAAAAGCCTGACGGGAAAAGAGGCCTTCAGGATCAGGTCGGCAAAATCCGGGTGCCGATAGTCACCTGTCACGAGTACATCGGGTGTATTCATCAAACCAATCGACTTTTCAGATTGAGCTGTCCGTATCGGCTACCAATTGCCAGACCGTGGCGGGATCACCGGCCGCGCGCAGGTTTTCCAGAAACCCCGCTACTTGAATCAGTCGACTTAATCGAGCCAGGATTCTGAGGTGAAATGCTTCATCCGGGGAAGCGATCAGAAAGAAGATATCCGTCAGTCCCCCCCGCGGTCCACCGAAGGGGATACCACTGTTCGTGATTCCCAGGACCAGAAACGGCTCGCCAAAAAAACCGGGTTGAGGCCGTCGCGGATGCAACAAGGCGACGCCACTCTCCAGCGCCGTGGGATGCAACTCCTCTCGCCGCCGAATGGCGTCCGCCATCTCACGAGAAAGCCATAGCGCGCCTGATTCGGTCGCAAAGTCGCAGATCCGATCGATGACGGAGGTCTTGGTTCGTGCCGCCAGAGGAATGCAGATCCGATCGACGCTTAACAAACTCGGGATATCGACTTCATCCAGCGGAGGTCGCTGGTCGTCCTGTCGATCGAGGACGCGTTGTACTTCCAACAGTTCATCTTCGTCAGAGGCACCAATTTTCTGTTCCAGCCAATGATGAATTTCCGCCGTCGAAAAACGCCAGTCACCACCTACCCGTCGCCCGGGCAGGCGTCCGCGGTCGGCCATCTTCCGCACTTGATCGGGCGTCAGATGCAAGTAGCTGGCGAGCGTTTCGAGATCAAAGTCTTCTTCACTCACAGGTACAACGATGGATTTATGAACCGAAGGGCCGTTTGGCGGAAAATTTCCATGGCTTCGATTTTGGTCATTCAGATGGTGCTGTCAAACCAAATCCCAAACTAATATCCGCCTTGACAGGTTATAGCACATCCAGAGAATCAGCGGATCTTCTGCAAGGATGCAGAATTGGATTCAAGCATATTCATAGATGGCGCTGTCCATTGGCATGTGCGAATCGGCCTCGAGCTTGGCCGCTGAAACTGGATGATCCGTTTCGGCTGGCCGCAAGCATCGCGATTTCGATTGCCCATGGGTGCCCGCCAGGCAAGGAGGCCTGATGAACACGCGTCAATTCGCGGCCATGTCGGCAGGTATTCAGCTGCAGGACATTCTTCCCGAAGCCAAACCGGTTGGCTCACCCAACGTCATTGTCCATTCGGCCTGCGGGCAATGGAATGAATGCGAACCAAATGACGTCTTTGTGGCGGTCAATGGCAGCGAGGCCGATGGCCACGATTACGCCTGCCAGGCGGTTGAACGCGGCGCGATGGCTGCGGTCGGCGAACGTCTGATGCCCATCCAGAAACCGCAATTTCTGGTCGACGATTCGAGGATCGCTTACGGCACCATCTGTCAAGCGCTGGCGGGAAATCCCAGCCAACATCTTTCCACGATCGGAGTTGCCGGTACCGATGGAAAAACCGTGACGGCGCATCTGCTTGACAGCATCTTGCGTCATGCTGGCAGGCAGCCGGGCCTGTTGACTTCCATCCAGAATCCCTTTCAGGTTGCGTCCGCTTCCGACACCACAGATGTCACGCCGCCCGTGGCCGCCGAAAGACTATCGAAAATGGTGCTTGGCCAATGCACTCACGCCGTCGTCGAAACATCCAGCACGACCCTGGCACAACATGCCTGGACGGGGATTTCGCTGGATGCCGCGGTGTTGACCAACGTTCGTCGCGGCAATCTGGAATCGCACGGTTCGATCGCCAACTACCGGAGGGCAAACTCGCGGGTGCTGGACTACCTGAAACCGAGTGGCTTTGCCGTCGTCAACGCCGACGACAACGTATCGCGTCAGCTGCTGGACGAATGCTCCGCCCCCACGCTAACGTTCGGCATTCACCACGCCGCCGAGGTGACGGCCAAACTGTTGGACCGCCATGCCGCCTTTCAGACCTTTCTGTTGACCGCGGGAAACGAGTCGATTGCGGTGAGAACGCGAATCATCGGCAAGCAGCATGTCTACAACTGCCTTGCCGCGGCTGCGACGGCGGTCACCTTTGGGATCGATTTGGAACTGATTGCTCAGGGGTTGGAAGCGGCCTGTATTCCGGGACGTCTGGAACGAATCGACTGCGGTCAATCGTTTGGCGTGTGGATTGATTCCGCATCGACACCGAACCAGTTGACCAGTGCGATTGGCGCCATTGGAAGAGTATGCGAGGGAAGGCTGTGGTGCATCGCGTCCACCGATGCCGTTCAGTCTGTTGCGCAGCGACGGCGGATAGGAGAAATTCTGGAACGACAAACAGAAAAATCGGTGATCTGCCAGTCGACCACGCCCGCCAATCTGGATTACGAAGCGGCGCACCAGGTCCTGGACGGATTCGATAACCCGGCCACCACACGCATTGTTCCCAATCGTTTTCAAGCCATTGAGTGGGTACTAACCCAGGCTCGTGAAAAAGATGCCGTACTGATTGCGGGTTGCGGAGAAAAACGAAATCGAGTCGGTTCCGACAGCGAACTGACCATGTCTGATCGCGAATTTTGCCAGGCGTGGTTGTCTGATCAGGCGGACACCGAGCCGGAGTCGGATGGTAACATATACAACATCCAGGATTTCCGATAACCACCCATGCCCATGCCAGTCCGATATTGCCGGCGGACGGTTGCTGGCGCCGTCGCCAAGCATCGCCGATCCGATCGCCCGATTGGAGCACATGATTCTGCAGCGCGGACTTGCGGGCCTGTCCGTCTTGTGGGGGCCTGCAGGTTGCCTGAACATCACCGACGCAAGTGGACAGATGATTGCAGCCAATGGGCTCAACCCACGATCAATCGAGGTGATTTTCCAATTTTGCAAAAATCGGCCTTGCCTCACAAAACCACGACCTGTAGTTGTACGCCCACAAAGACAAAAGCAGGATATGAGGAAAAAACTGTCGTTCAGTCGTTGACGTAGGAAAGCGGGAATCCGACGTCAAACCTCCCTCCTGGGTGAGAGCAAATAAGCCAGCTGAAACATTGGTTTCTGGGTCGACCGTTTCAGCAGGTGCTCACGGCTGAGCTTCGACTGAGCACTGCAGTGTTTTACTGCAGTGCTCAGGGATACAAACCGGCGTTGGATCATCAACCGATCCAACGCTTTTTTTATCCGCCGCTGTTCCCGACGCCGCCACCGGATTTCTATCGACAATCCAGCCTGGCCCAGCGGACAATTTCTCCGCGAATCCACACAAAAAATCCCGGCTCGGATTCATCCAAAAACAGTTGATGAACCTGTTCGGGTAATGACACTCTGCTCCCAGATGGTACCATGACTCAGGATCTGGGCCGCCAGCCAATTCGTAACCGTATGAGGATGATGTATGAGCCAATTCAGTGCACTGTGCGATGAATTCTATGTCAACATGAGCCTGAACACCGAGATGGAATTGCCGACGGGGCGCGACACGCTGCTGCACTTCTTTGAACAGCTTCAAAAACAGTACCCTACGATGCGGAATTTTTACAGTCGCCAACGGGGTGAATACATCCTGGAAGAAGACAAGGATTCGGGTTCATACCGTTGGGCCACGGTCGAAGCCAAGCGAGTCAGTTCCGGCTTTGTGAATCCGGAATCGATCGAGATTCCCCAGAATCAACACAAACTCGTCCTGGAATCGGTTCCGTATACGCTGTCGGTCAGTCCGCTGGATTGCGAGTCTCTGGATTTCATGTATGGATTTGATTTCACCTACCGGGGCAATCATCACGAACTGCTGGCGGAAGCGCTGGGAATGATCCCGGCGTTTGAGAAAGTGACGGACATTCCGGGCTGCCGTCTGGTATCCAATGAGCCTTCCATTCAATTCGCAATTGACGATGACTGCCGTACCCAGTGTCGTCTGGCGATCGAGTCCCGAACCAGTGCCTACCACATTCGGACTCGGGAATTCCCGGAAGAACAGCTGAGTGTTTACCTGACGATGCGGCGGTACGGCAGCCTGGATTCAGACATGACCTACGTGCAGGCCCTTGAGATGCTTCAGGAGCACGCTACCAATATCTTGAATCGTTATGTCGTTGAAAATATTCTTGAGCCTTTGCAACAGACGATTGCGATCAAGTGATCTCAAACAAGGGGCGTTCCCGACTCCAGCACGAAGCTTGAAATGCGGCATTCGATCTCCGGCGTACCGGTAGTCGACTTCAGCTGAGAACGACATTTGAACGGATCCCGTAATTCCCGGCCATCCAAGTTGTTTGGAACCTTCGGTGGAGTTTTCACACCCTGCACGTTGACGATTCTGGGCGTGATCATGTTCCTGCGGCTGGGCTACATCGTGGGGCAGTCGGGGATCATGTTGACGCTGTTGATCGTCCTGGTCTCCAAGGCGATCACCGTGCTGACCACGCTTTCGCTTTCCGCGATCGCTACCAATACGCGTGTTCGCGGGGGTGGAGCCTATTTTCTGATTAGCCGCAGCCTGGGTGTCGAATCGGGCGGGGCCATCGGAATCGTGTTTTTTCTGGCCCAGGCGATCGCCGTCTCACTGTATTGCCTTGGCTTTGCCGAAGCGATTTGTGGTACGGCGATCGTTCGCGATTGGTCGGTGACCACCGTTGCGGCGATCACCAACCTGGGTGTTTTTGCCGTCGTCATGATCGGCGCCGGCTGGACGATCAGGATTCAGTACGCCATCCTGGCTATTCTGGCTGCCTCACTGGTTTCATTCTTTGCCGGGGCCTGGTTTGAATTTGATCCGCAGCTGCTGGCTTCAAATTTTGCTCCGCAATTCACTGACGGCACCAACGTTTGGTTGATGTTTGCACTGTTTTTTCCCGCCGTCACCGGGATCATGGCCGGTGCCAACATGTCGGGCGATCTGCAGGATCCTGCCAAGTCCATTCCCGGAGGCACTCTGCTGGCAGTGGTAGTTACCGGCCTGGTCTATCTGCTGCTGGTGGTCATGCTGGGGGGCACCTCATCCCGCGAGACACTGAAAGCGGATAACCTGGTGATGGCCAAAGTGGCTCTGGTTCCCTTGCTGATTACTGCCGGTGTCTTGGCTGCGACGCTGTCATCGGCGTTAAGCAGCATGATGGGAGCGCCGCGAATCATGCAGGCGCTTGCTCGCGACATGGTCTTCAAACGACTGTCGTTTCTGGGAACGGGGAGCGGTCCGAACAAGGAACCCAGGCGAGCCATCATCCTGACGTTTCTGATTTCTCAGGTAGCTATTTTGCTTGCTGACCTGAATGCCATCGCACCGATCATTACGATGGCTTTTCTGATCACCTACGGCATGTTGAACCTGGCCACGTTTTACGAGCGGATCAGCCGGAATCCGAGTTTTCGGCCCCGTTTCCGTTTCGGCCACTGGTCCCTGTCACTGCTGGGTGCCGCCAGTTGTCTGGCGGTCATGTTTCTGATCGACTGGCGATGGGCCATAATCTCCATCGTCGTGATGTGGGGACTGCACCGGTATCTGTCGCAGAAACAGGTGGCCTCGCGCTGGGGTGATTTGCAGAGCGGACTGATTTTCGAACGAACGCGAAGCAACCTCCTGAAACTCGAAGACTATCTATATCATCCCAAGAACTGGCGACCCATCATTCTGGCGTTTAGCGGACCCGCGTGGACCAAGCCGCATCTGGCCGTCTACGGCCACTGGTTCACTACCGGACACGGCATCCTGTCGCTGGGACAGGTCATCATTGGTGAAGTGGATGACCGCATCGAACGCCGAAATAATCAGGAGAGGATTCTGCATCGGTTCATCAACGACGAAGAACTGGAGGCGTTTCCGGCCGTGGTCGTGGCCCCCACGTTGTCGGAAGGAATCGAATCGCTGGTCCAGTGCCATGGACTGGGCGCTCTGCGCCCCAACACCATCATGTTCAACTGGCCGGAATCCGTGTCGGACGCCGAATGGTTTGGCAGTACGCTGCGAACCGTGGCCAATTTGAAACGTAGCATTGCCGCTCTCCGCAATCGGGATCCGGCGGCCGATTCCTGGGCGGTGCCCCGCGGCACGATTGACATCTGGTGGCGGGGAGAAAAAAACGGTGCGCTGATGCTGCTGCTGGGCCATCTGTTGACCAATAACTCCTCTTGGCGCGGCCGCAGCATTCGATTGCTGCGGGTGATACCTTCGGCCGCCGGACACGATGAAGTGCTGCAGCATCTGCACGAACTGACGCGACAGTCCAGGATTGAGGCTGAACCCAAGGTGATGATCGGCCAGAATATCGGCCAGACCATTCAGTCCGAATCAAGGGACGCGGCCGTTGTGATCATTGGATTCGAAGCCCCCGAGGAAAACGAGGAGATTGAATTCTTCGAGCGGATGGAACAGCTGGCGGGCAATTTGAAACGGGTCGTCTTGGTCCAGAGTCACGGCGACGCGGCCCTGGACAGTTAGTCTGGTGCGGGTCGTCAGACCGCAGCTACACGATGATGCCATGGGTCGTCAAGCAGGTCGTTAACCGCATGAAGTATCCCTTCCGGGTGCCGCTCCGGGTTCAGTCAGATGCGATCAACACGTCGTCGCTTCCGCTGACGGTTCTTGCGACAACCGTCGCACATACCGGTGATGATCAGACGATGCGACCGCATCTGAAACTGGTGCTGGACAGCAATCTGTTCGATTTGATCGATCAATGCCTGGTCCTGAAATTCGATCAGTCGCTGACAACCGTCGCAATAGAAATGGTCATGTTCCGGATAACCGTAGTCGTGTTCGTAAACACTGCGACCATCCAGGTCGAATTTCTTCAACAGACCCGCATCGACAAACTCGTTCAACGTCCGGTAGACGGTTGGTCGACTGACGTATCCGGAGGCACCCTTGGCTGGTAGCCTCTCCATCAGTTGATCTGCATCGAAGTGTTCATGTTGACTGAAGACGAAACGGATCAACGCTTTCCGCTGCGCTGTGTTTCGCATGCCACGGCTTTGCAGATAATCTTCAAACCGCTGTTGAGGTGTCAACGCGACCGAAACTGGCTTGAATCCGTTTCCACTGTTGTCCACGGTCATGTTATCGCTGTGGCTGATTGAACACGAAATCGGACCAGATGATCGCACCTGCCTGACTCCCGCGCCGGGCGGCCGACGGACTTCGATTGTAACTCGAATGCCGTTGGCAGCAAGCGAGAACGCAGAAGTCCTCGTCGCGTTGATTATCGGGCTGTCGCGGTACCGGCGAGTCGACGCCGCCCGATCTACTGCCGATTCACCGGGCGTTTGACCGGCTTCGTTTTCCCGCGGAAAACGCGGTCGCCGATCTGCATTTCCACCGTCATGCCCAGTTGCACCGCAAAAGCCAGGTCACGATCCTCCAGTCGATAGACGGCGGTTCGGCCTTGTTCGTCCGCATCTTCGGGATCGAGCGCAAAAACTGCGCCATCCTGGCTGTACACCAGTAGGCTCTGGGCCTGCACGGGCACCTCTTCCGACCCCGACTGGTCGAGTATCACGAAGCGAATCAGGTCACTACCAACTGGATTGGACCAAGCGCCACGGTATTCTGCCGGCGCGAATAGAAAGGTCCGGCGATCGGTCGACCAGCTGGGCACCGCCACACGTTCGTCAGGTTCGAAACGACTCATCGGCACGGAACCAAGCGCCTCAGAATTATCGACCTGTTCCGCTCCCGAGTCCTGCTCCGACGACTTGGAAGCCGAACGACTTTCCAGGCCGCAGCCCGCGACAAAACAGGTTGCCGTGATGGAGATGAACAAGATCACGATTTTCATGCTCTGACCAGACCTTTCCGATAATAGCTATCCCTGAGTATAAACCGAAAGTCAAAACAAATTGAACGACTGCCCCCGATCAATTTCCTGAAATCCGATGCTCGGGCCTGATGCTGTAAACAGAATCTGTTTTCCGCGTTGGAATGGCGCCGGAACGGTCGCCCCGGGATCGACCACTTCTACGGAAGATGACTGGGCTGGGCGGAATTCGAGCGACCCTCACAATAATTCAGGACAATACTTGCAAAAGCGAACCTGCCGCACAGCGCACCGCAGCGATTACGACTGGTTTACATACATCCAATTCAATGGGCCATGGGGGTATGGCGAGGCAGGGTTCAACCGTGAGTAGAGCCATACCGATTACCGACCTCGGACGTCGGTCGGATCTTTCTGTGGATTGAACCAACGGGCCTACGCGGAAACGCTCAATCGGCCGACATCAGTCGGTTAATGCGATTTTCAAGATCAAGTGTATTGATGTCGATTCCGGTGATTCGATCGTCCTGATCCAACAACAGCAACAGGGGAGGTTTCCTGATCTCCAATCGTTCCAACAGTTTTTTGCCGGCTACCGATTCCTGATCCAGAAAACCAAAATCCACGATCGGAATCAGATTGGCCATTTTGCTCATTTCCAACTTGTTCTGATCGTCTTCGCCAGAACTTACGAGGACCACGGTCAGCAGGAAATCGCCTTTAGCGACGTATTGTTTAGCCGTTGAGAGAATGAAGGCGGTCGCTCTTGACGCAATCTCCATCTCTTCTGGCGTGAGGAACAAAATGGCCTTGATTTTGAAGTCTGCATTTCGCGGCTGGAAAGGCTCTCCATTCAACGTGGCAAGGGACTCGTAGGAAAATGGCTGACCCACCTGTTGCCAGTGACCGCGCAAATAGCTCAGGTCTTCCAGCGCTTGGCGAAAAAGATCATTTCCAGCAACCCTCCGCCGCAACATGTCCGACGCCTCCAAGGCGTCTTTGTAGTACCCCAGGCGTGCAAGCGAGACAATTCCGGCGACGATTTTCTGATAGCCGTGTTGGGAAATATTGGCGGACTGCAGTACGTTGACCAGCTCAGAATGAAGCTGTTCCACTGCCAGCTCCTGTGCGGTCCCCGTCGACGCGAAGACGTCGGTTAACCGAAATTCGCTACCGATAATCCGATTCTTGACTTCCTCCGCGGTTTTTCGCACTTGCTCGTTATCGCTGTTACCGTAAGCAGCCTTGAAGGCCTCGGCAAATTCCTCAAAAACTTCTGGCATTGTATGCAAATGGATCCGTTGCAAATAGCCAAGCAAATCCGATGCGACGTCCGATTCTTCGACGTTCTGATCGCACATCGTCTGAAATTCCTTTAGCACCGACTGGTACGAATCAGCATCTCCATCCTCGACGGATCTCAGGTACTGAATGATCCGAGCCGATAATCGACCCTGCAGAGCATTCTGCTTGACGCGGTCGCTGTCCGATGCGGCGTTCTTCACCGAGAAGTCAAGCAACTCGTCCAGTTGTTCCGGGTCCGTAAACCCGTAATCGAAATTGAGCCACTCCCGTGCCCGCAAGGCGGTCAGCTTGGCAATGGTCCCCAATTCCTTGGCTCGCTGGTTGCTCTTCTCCGATAGCAGTCTTTCTGCGATCCGGATCTTCTGCTGGTGCCGTTCCAGTCTGTCGAGGACGTCCTCCTTTGGATCGTCGCCCAGTTCCGACGCTCGGAAAATCAATTGCTGGATCGTCGCTTCCTTCAAAAACAGATCGAAGTCATCGAATTCCAGATCTTCGTTGTCGGTATTTTCCGTTTCTTCTTCTGCCGGCTGGGCTTCATAGCTGGCGACGAAATTTTTCCATTGTGGGGTCTGCAAACCAACCACGATGCCTATTCCGACCAACGCGACAATGATCGCATAGAGCACCTGTGGATTGACATAACGCTGTTTGGAACGGTGCATCCTGGGCATGTGACTTAGACCTTGCGGCTGGCTGCGTGGTGGCAAGACAAATCGGCTCCCTGAGGGGGAGAAGACGGCTGATCAACCGCCTCGACTCATTGTAAAGCATACGGTCGCACCGCAACCGTTTCCAACGCCGGATCATAGCGGTTATCGCAGAATCCCAGACCGTGAAGCCGGTATTTTCCCTACGAGCGTCCTGTGCGCCGACGATGACGGCAGATGGCCAACGGGCAACAGCTCAGGCAAAGCAGTAAAAAAACGGATGGCTCGGGAATGACGGTGGCGTCGAAACGAAGCGTCCAACCCTGCACGCTACCGAAATTGTTGCCCGTCAATGTCGCGTCGGATACCACCAGTTGCCATTCCCCCCGTGTATCCTGCCCGCCAAAAAAATCCTCTCCAGCGAGATCAAGAAAGTCTCCATTGGCGTCGGAGGTGAAAAATGGCAATGAACTGTCAACGGTTACATTATCGGGAACCGCTGTCTCCGACCAAAACCTCCTGTCGTCAGGATCCGTCGTGAACGTGTAATCCCCATTCAGGTTGGCCAAAGATCCGGGGAGCATGGAATCACCAACGTTTGGTCGGAAAAAAAGGTAGGCTGGCGAAACGCCCCCGTCCGATGAACCGTCACCAAGATAGCGAAGTTCGGCTACCAGATCGCCGACCGCCGTATGTTCGATATCCTGTATGGTGATCGATATGTCCTGAATCAGCCCGGCCTGGGTAATCGTGATCGTGCTGAAGACCGATTCGCCATTCATGATTTCAGGTTGCTCAAACGAACCTGAACCAACAATTTCGTCCGCGTAAGCGGGAGGGCATGCGGTAAGAACAGGAAACAGACTTAACGCCGACCAAACAAGACAACGACGGAGCATAATATGGTATTGCATGACTATCCAATGGCGCGAATCACGGATGCGTGACAGAGGAAGAGTTTATCAATTCCCAGATTCAGCGTCAACAAACCGGTATTTCACCGGTGTCTCGCCGCAGGATCCGGACTTTCGCCGGGAAAACTGATACGTCAGTCATCGCTGATGCCGATGTGACATCAATTCGATCCATCGGCCTGGATACGCGTTGACCGTCAGACGCCAACCGCTCAGCGGCGGAGCGCCAGACACGTGATCTGGCCACCGGAAGATAGCGAGAGCTTGAGTGCCGCCGGCTTATCGGACGCACAGAGTTCCACGTTTACGTTGACCGGGCACTGCGGATCGGCTGTCTCATAATTGATCGTCGGTGGCAACTGCTTCTCATTCAATGCCTTGATACTGGCGATCAGCTCAATCATGCCCGAGCCCGCACCGAGGTAACCGAAGTTGGATTTGATGGCCAGCACGGGCACGTCACCGGCAACCCGCTGAATGGCCACGGCTTCGTCAGCATCGGACCGCCGCGTGCTGAGCCCATGGGCGTTAACGTGCGATAGATCGCCCAGGTCCATGCCCGCTTCGGAAATCACTCGCGACAAATGGTATTCAATCTGACCGCTGAACCCTTCGCTTGCCGGTGCCGCAAAACCTCGCGACCACGCGTCGATGGACCCGATGGCCGAAACACCACGTGCACGGGCGTGGCTGGCCCGCTCCAATATCAGGGCGCCAGCCCCTTCGCCTACCACCATCCCGTCTCGATTTGCATCGAAGGGGCGAGACGCTTTTTCCGGCTCGTCTACTCGTCGACTCAGCTGGTTCTCTCCTCGATACAATAACGCCGTGAGCGGGACGTAGGTTCCCGTCCCTCCGACCACTACCACGTCGCAGCGTCCCCGGCGAATCAGGTCGGCCCCTTCGATCAAGGCCAGAATGCTGGACGCTTCCCCGGTACAAATCGAATTGCTGGGGCCGCGGGCGTCGGCGGCGATCGAGACATGGGACGCGACCATATTTGGCAAATATTTCAACATCCAGAGTGGTTCAATTTCCCGCATCGCGGTCTCGCCCCACAGATCATGGATATACTGATGGTTCTTGATACAGGCGTTGAACACGGACGTCACGAGGGTGGGCGGTGTGTAGAACGTCTCGCTGCCAAAGAGCGTGCCGATTCGATCGGGATCCACACCCGAATCCTTGATTCCCGCCTGTTCCAGCGCCATGATTGCTGCTGCGTAGCCGTACTGGATCGGCGGGCACATGACTTTCAGGGCTTTTCGGGGACGCACATATTTCTTGGGATCGAAGTCAGTTACCGGCGCAAAGACCTTTAAAGGCCATTCGCAATCGGCAAACTCCTCGCGGACCCGGACCGCATTCCTCCGCTGTAACAAAGCATCCCAGAAAGTATCCACTCCGGTGCCGATGGGCGAAACCACGCCCAGCCCGGTAACAACGATTTGATGATCAGCGTTCATCACGGAAAACTCAGGCTACCAGGCATGAAACTGGATTCGATGTCGCGCATTTTGACCACGCACGGGCAGGCAATCTGCTCAAATAAAGGCTGGGCTGAATCAAAGAAAAAATCAATCAGTTGGACCGTCGTTTCAATTCAAGAGGCGTCGCTGTAGCCACAGCCATTGGTTCATCGGATCCGGTCATACGAGCTGTTTATCATAAAGTCGATACGTCTTCTGCGCAATAGCCCCGCCCCGCTCAAGCGTCTGCCGGGAAAGCGTGTTGGATTCCAGCACCCATGAAAACTCCGCTTCCGTAATGCCCCAAGCAAGCCCGTTTTCCACGAGACTGGCCATCAAGATGACCCCCACTCCCCATTTCTGGAACTCGGGTATCACATTGGTCGAAACCAGCCGCGCTTTTTTCAGGTGTTTGCGACCGAACAGCAATTTCAGAAAACCGAAGGGAAACAACCGTCCGTCAATCTGCTTGATGATCGGGTTGTAGTCCAGCAACCCGAAAACTGCACCGATTGGTTTCCCATCAATTTCGGCAATGGTGGTCAATTCGGGAACGATCAAATGCTTCAGACCGGCCGCGATGTGTCTGATTTCCGATTCGGACAGTGGAACGAACCCCCACGTACCCTGCAAAGCGCTGTTGTAGATCTGCAGAAATCGGTTGATATCTTCCTTGTACCTCTTGGGCTCGATTCGGCGAACCTGGATGTTGAATCGCTTTTGTGCCTCATCCACGATGAATTTCAGTTTCGGATCGATCGTATCCAGCATCGCCAGGTCACCCCAGTACGCGTACAGATCCTGGGATTTCTGAAAGCCGTAATCCTCGATCAAACGACTGTAGTACGGCTTGTTGTAGGCCATCTTGAATGTCGGTGGAAACTCAAACCCGTCGATCAACAGCCCGCATTCGTGATTCATGGCGGGATTGAGCGGTCCCCGCGCGAATCCATGCCCTTGCCCTGATGCCAATCGGTGGCGGCATCCAGCAATGCTCGCGAGACTTGCGCGTCGTCGACGCACTCGAAGAAACCGAACATGCCTCGTTCTTCGTGGTAGCGCTGATTGTGGCCATGATCGATGATCGCGGCGATTCGCCCTACGACCTGGCCGCCCTGTTGGGCCAGAAATGTCTGGATTTCCGCGTTTTCGTAGAACGGATGACTCTTGAAATTCAACAGCTCCCGCTGATCGGTCCTCAAGGGTGGGACCCAGTTCGGATCGTCCCGGTACAGTTCCCAGGCCAGCTGCAGGAATTGCTTCTGCTGGGCGCGACTGTTGACTTGAACAACGTCGATCATTGAGCGGCTAAATCAGTTCAACGTACTGGAAAGGGGATCTGCCAAGGCTATTGTGTAACGTTTTTGCCCGATCGCGTACAGTCGTTTAAGCCACTGAAATCCCGTCGTCCTCAGCGTCGGTCGGCTGGTTGCATGAGCGCCAGAACAGCTCCGGACGGATCACGAATAACACTCATACGGCCATAGGACCCCAGGTCTCTGTCGCGAACCAGAACCGTACCCCCATGTCGTTCACATGCCGACATGCTGAAGTCAAGGTCTGCGACGCCAACATAGATCATCCACTGAGAAGGCATATTGGAATTCGCTCCCTTGCGATGACAGATGCCGGCAACCGGATCGTCGCCACCAGGCGGATGCAGGCAAAAGTCGTCATAGCCGTCCATGTCAATTTCCGATACTTCCCACCCCACCACCGCCTGATAAAAATCCCGGACCCCGTCCGCATCGTCAACGGTGAGGTCCAACCAGCCAAACTTGCCAATTTCCACGGTCATAATTTCCTCACTTGCTCGTCCAATGGCGGTTTGCAGCAGGAGCCCCTGCCGATGGCCTGCATTCTACCATCTGGCTGAGGTTCCAAATCGACGACTGCGTCTGGTAGACTGGAGCCTTGGAATGACTCACGGGAGGACAGGAATAGGCGGTGAAATTTCTTCAGTTGGTTGTCCGTTGTGGTTTATGGACCGGCGTTTTTCTGGTTTTGATGTCCGGCACGTTACAGTTGTTCGGCGCTGACGGCAGCGAAACGGCGGCCCAGTCCGCGGCGGCGGCACTGGAAACTTCGGGCGAACTCGAGGCAGGCAGCGGCTCTCCGAGTCTGGTTGGCAACCTGGTCACTCTGGGTTTCCTGATCCTGTTGCAGGCGGTGCTGGGATTCGACAACCTGCTTTATATTTCTCTCGAATCAAAAAATGCCCCTCCGGAAAAGCAGAAAGCCGTCAGGGCCTGGGGCATTGGGATGGCCATTGGCTTGAGGATCGGTTTGCTGTTCCTGTTAATTTACCTCAAGGACTATTTTGAGACGGTATCGGTAATCGAATTTGCAACGCCCTTCGTGGAAGGCCACTTCAATCTTCACAGCCTGATCGTTTTGGCGGGGGGCGCGTTTATCATTTACACCGCCATGAAAGAGATCTGGCACATGACACGGCTGGATCACGAAATCCATGGTGCCTCGAAGTCGAAACGCCGATCGGTTGCCTCCGCCATTTTCTGGATCGTGATGATGAACGTGGTGTTCTCGTTCGATTCCATCCTGAGCGCCATGGCATTAACCGATGTTTTCTGGGTCATGGCGATCGCGATTGTGCTCAGTGGGCTGGGAATGATCTGGTTATCCGATCACGTGGCCGAATTCCTGGCGAAGAACCGCATGTATGAGGTTCTGGGGCTCTTCGTGTTGTTTGTTGTCGGCATCATGCTGGTCAGCGAAGGGGGCCACCTTGCCCATCTGACGTTTTTCGGTAGCCCTGTGACTCCCATGACCAAGACGACGTTCTATTTCGTGTTGGCCATCCTCGTTTTGACCGATATTGCCCAGAGCCGTTACCAGAAGAAACTCCTGGCACAACGGAAAGCGGCCGAGGCGGGGCCAGTCGCCTGAATACCACCCGAAAAAATCGGTTTACTGGTCCTTTAAGGAAACCGGCAATCTTGCCATATTGGTCGTCGAGAGAACCTGACGGTACGTGACGTCACGGCGAACGGCCGGCGCGGTCTCAATGCTCTGAATCCGGGGAACTGAAGTGTTACGAACGCATACCTGTGGTGAATTGAACAAGAGCCATCAAGATCAGATCGTGACCGTCTGCGGTTGGGTCGAGACGATCCGGGATCTGGGTCAGGGGAAATTCATTGACGTCCGCGATCGATATGGTCGAACTCAGGCCGTCGTCAGTCCCCGATCGAATCCAGAGGTCCTGCAGGTTGTCGACAAGTTGCGGCGGGAATTCGTCGTCCAGGTGACTGGCAAGGTCCTGCCGCGTCCGATGGGCCAGGAAAACCCCAAGCTGTCCACCGGTGAAATCGAGCTCGAGACCCACGAGCTGAAGATTCTCAATGCCTGCCAAACCCCGCCCTTTCTCCCGGGTCAGGAAGAGTTGCCCAATGAAGACTTGCGGTTGAAGTATCGCTACCTTGACCTCCGACGGCCCCAGATGAGGCGGTCTCTGGAGCTCCGCAGTCGGATCACCAAGTCAATCCGGGACTATTTTGATGAGAACGGCTTTATCGATATTGAAACACCCATTCTGGGACGCAGCACCCCCGAAGGTGCCCGGGATTACCTGGTGCCCAGCCGGGTTCACAAGGGCGGTTTCTACGCGCTACCGCAATCGCCACAGATTTACAAACAATTGATGATGATTGCTGGATACGACCGGTACGTGCAGGTTGCCCGCTGTTTTCGCGACGAGGATCTGCGAGCTGACCGGCAGCCGGAATTCACGCAGCTGGACATGGAGATGTCCTTCGTTGATACCGACGACGTGATCACGATGATCGACGGATTGATGAAGAAGCTGGCGGCCGAATTTCTTGAGCTGGAGATTTCATTGCCGCTGCCACGGATGACCTACGACGAGGCAATGACCCGGTTTGGGCACGATGCGCCGGACCTTCGATTCGGTATGGAGATTGTCGATTGCACTGATCTGGCGGCCAAAACGGAGTTCCGCGTTTTCCGCAGCGTGGCGGATGCCGGTAATTTCGTTCGCGGTATCAACGCTTCCGGGGCTGCGGATCGCTTCTCCCGTAAACGGATTGACGAGCTGACGACCTACGTTCAGGAAGATTTTGCTGCCAAGGGGCTGGCCTGGTTCAAGGTCGACAGCGAGGGCCAGCTCGCGTCACCGATTGCCAAGAATTTCTCGGAACAGGACCTGCATGATATTCGCACCCGCTTGGCCGCTCAGCCGGGCGACTTGCTGTTGTTCATTGCCGATACGTGGGAAGTCAGTTGCAAGGCTCTGAATGGTCTGCGGAAGCGGCTGGGTGCGGAACTGGAATTGTACGACCCGCGTGCCATGAGCTTTTCATGGGTGGTCGAATTCCCCATGTTTGACTTTGACGAAGATGAAAAAAGATGGGTCGCGATGCATCACCCTTTCACGTCGCCGCGTGACGACGATCTGGCAACGTTGGGGGACCAACCGGCGGCCGCGCGTGCCAAAGCGTACGACTTGATCATCAACGGTTATGAAGCCGGCGGCGGTACCATCCGAATCCATGACAGCGGGGTGCAACAGCAAGTGTTCGGGCTATTGGGAATGAGCGAGGAATCGGCTCGAGAACGATTTGGCTTTCTGCTGGACGCGCTCTCTTATGGCGCTCCGCCCCATGGCGGAATCGCACTGGGTATCGATCGCATCGTGATGCTGTTTGCGGGCCTGGATAATATCCGGGATTGTATTACCTTCCCGAAAACACAACGCGCTTCCGATCTGATGACCGAAGCACCAAGCCGTGTGGAAGACAAGCATATGACCGAATTGGGTTTGTCATTGATCAGAGATTAGTCCATTTCAAGCCGTTTCCTCGTCCGCAACACCCATCCAGCAGTCGTGGCAAGGCAGACCGGGCAGGTGATCTGGCCGCTGGCTGCCGCGATAAGGGAAACCTCACGTCAAAATCGGTGAGTCCATGACGAAAACCATTGGCGTCGTTGCCACCATGGATACGAAAGGAATCGAATCCAATTTTATTCGGTCGGAATTGCGTGCTTGGGGCGCCAAGACCTGCCTGCTTGACATCGGGGTGATGGGTGAACCGACGACCGGCGTGGATTACGATCGCCACGCCGTGGCCGCGGCCGGCGGGACCAGCCTGAATGAAATACTCCGGAATCCGACGCGTCAGCAGGCCTCGCCGATCATGATCGCCGGCGCCGCGAGGATCCTGCGGGAGAAAATCGAGCAGGCGGAAATACATGCCGTGGTCGGGCTGGGAGGTACCCAGGGGACGTCCAATTGTGCCCAGATATTCCAGCAACTACCGTACGGCTTTCCCAAAATCATCCTCTCCACCGTCGCCGCCGGTGACACGTCTTCGTTCATGGGTATCAAGGATATCACCATGATGCCCGCCGTGGCGGATATCCTGGGCTTGAATCCGCTGACACGAAAGATTCTTTCGAACCTGGCGGGCGCTGCGTTCGGCATGGCTCAATCGCAACGCGTCATCCAGCCCGATCCCGATTCCCGCGGCGTGATCGGTTTGACCAATCTTGGAGTTCTGACGGAAGGCGCACAGCGGGCGATCGACCTGCTGGAACAGGCAGGTTATGAAGTCATCACGTTTCATGCTGTGGGGACGGGCGGCCGGGCGATGGAACAGATGATTCGAGAGGGACTCATTACGGCCGTGTTCGACTACGCCCTCGGCGAGATTGCGGATGAAGCTTACGGTGGGTTGAGAGCTGCCGACGAGTCCCGGTTGACCGTCGCGGCCGAATTGGGTTTGCCTCAGGTCGTCTGTCCGGGCGGCGCCGAGCACCTTGGTATCTGGGTAAACGAAGCGAATGATGTACCGGAAAAGTACCGTGACCATCAGTATGTTTTTCACAATCCATACGTGTTTGTGCCTCGGCTGAATTCCGATGAAATCGCCCAGGTTGCCGATGCCATCTGTCAGCGGTTGGTCCGGGCTGATCAGAATTGCACCTTCATGATCCCAGAAGGCGGTGTCAGTCGCTACAGCGTCACGGGAGGTCCGTTGGTCGATCGCGATAGCGATCGGACATTCTTCGACGCCCTGAAAGCTGGGCTGCCATCGAGAGTCAAAGTGGTTTCGCTACCGTCCGGGGCGGAAGATGACCAGTTCGTTGAAACGGCGGTGTCGATCTTGCTGGCACAGATCGAAAATCATCATCGTATCAGCGGTTGATCTCAGGACAGCAGCCCCAGGTTTTTCTTTTCCCGTCGCATGATTTGCTGTTGTTCCGCGATCGTGCTGGCCTCCGGAACATCATCGGTCTCCGGATCAAACCAACTTTCCTGGAACTTGATGTAGCCGTGACGGATTGCCGGAGTCCGGGAATTCTTGATCGCCTGCTTGGCGGTTAGCGCGATCACGGCATCACCCAACGCTACTTTCCCATTGCACCGTGGTTGATTCTGCCAGTCGCCTGTACGGATGCACCATGCCCAGTGTTCGATCTCTTCCCGATACCCACGGCTAACTGGCCCGCTGCCTTCAGCTGTCTTGGCCGGCGCCGAGTCGCCGCTGGCTGACGTATCCAGTACGACGCTGTCTCCTTTCTCCTTGACCCCCGCTTTCGCCCAGGAGCCCGAAAGGGGGTACAACATGACTTCTTTCTCGCGGTCCAGGACCAACGTTGCCTTGGTTCCCATCACGACTTCGCCATAACCACCAAACCCGTTCCCGTTAATGGAAGAATACGAAACGACGATCTTCTTGTTGGGATCGGCATCATACGAGGGGACGCCGGTCGTGGGGTCGGGATAATCATTCACAATGTCCTTGTAACCTACATCGAAACGGTAGTCGTATCCGGGTCCGGGAAATTCGAACATGCAGTAGACATGATCCTCCGCTTCGCGGTCATGAGGAAACAGGTGTCGCCCACCCGTTGCGGTGACCGTTAGCGGATGGACGTGTCTTCCCTGTTCGCGACTGAGCGCCGAAATGAAAATGCCGGCCGCGTCCAGCTGATGGCTGCCCAATTCCGCCATCAAACCACCCCCCGTCCGATCCCACAATCGCCAACGCACCAGCTCTTCCAATGCCGACCGCGTGCGACCGCCGCCAAGAATCCCCGTGTCGTCCAGGTAGCCGTGCGCAGCCGCGTTGACTGCCTTGTCCGCATCCCACTGTTCCCATTGCGCGATCTGTTGAGCCAGCCGAGCGCGGGCCTCCGAAGAATCAGAACGGGCGTATGCTCTCTGAAATTTGGATAGCTGATCGGCAATCCGATCGATCATGACACCATCGTTGATACGATACTCGCCACCCGGAATCGGCGGTGCCCACGTATCCGATCCGGGACGGTTGTTCCGGTGCCATTGCGCTCGAATGTGGTGAATCTCACCCAGCAAGCCCCAACGGATCAGGTTAACCGCATTGTCGTACAGAATGCTGTAATGCCGCTGGTGTCCGATGGCCAGGAATCGCTGCGTCTGTTCCGACGCCCGGGCCATCAATTTGCACTGGCTGACGTTGTGTGCCATCAGTTTTTCGCACAACACATGTTTCCCCTGTTTCATTGCCGCGATGGCGACTTCCGCGTGCAGGTGCAGAGGCAAGCCGATGATTACCGCATCAATTTCCGGATCGGCGATCGCATCGCGCCAATTCCCCAGAACCTTGACGTTACGACGGGCCTCGGACTCGGTCTTCCATCCGTAGACGGACATCAAACCTGGTCGGGCGTACAGCGTATTGGCGGTAGCCCAGTCGCCATGAAAAGCGCGATGGACACTGGATGGCCGGATGTCGCAGATCGATTTGACTTCGATGTAGTCGGGATTGAAAGCACCGATCAACACGTTACCTTCATCGCCGGTACCGATCACCGAGACACGAACAGGACGGGACGGCTGCTGGTAGCCAAAATACATGGCGCCAATCCCGGCTGTGGCGGCACCACCAGCCGCAATCGAGCGGACCAGAAAATCCCTGCGATGAATGTTGTCATGGGCTGTCACGGCCGAGTAGTAGTTGTCGCGGCCAATTTCACGTTCTTCATCGGAAAGGTAAATCATCTGATTCCCGCTGAATGTCCAGAAGTAGTAACGGTTGCCGTATGGTTGCTGCCCGAATGGTTGCTGCGCCGCCATGGCGAAGGAAGAAAAAAATCCAGGCCGCCCAGGCGTCCCGCCGCGGTGGCCATGATTACCAGCAGGGCAACCAATTCGATTATGTACAGGTACGTTGGATCCGTGGCCGGAATCCAGGGAGGTTGCGTCATGATCACGCTCGCCAGGAATCCCGCGGCCGCCAAAGCCGCCAGTCGCGTAAACAAACCGACAATCAAGAGTCCTCCCACCACCAGGTCAAACCACGGAATCAGCCAATTGATCCACTGCAGTTTGCTGTTCGCCTGAGCAAATGGTCGATGCACCGCCAGCGCTGGCTTTCCCGAAAGCTGCTCTTCGATTGGCAGGGCCAATATCTCGCGTTCGTAGGAGTCCCAGATGGTATCCACTTCCGAAGCCCAGTTTTTCATCTGCTGCTGTCGTTCCCAGGTGATTTGATCCACTTGATCTCGCAGGGAAGGTACAAAGGAAGCTGCCTGAATTCGCGACGGTCCATCTCGTGCAAAGCCGTATTCACGGGCTCCCGTTCCATACCACGCCAGCAATGCCGTTTGATTCGCGTCCAGCCAGGCGGAAAACTCGTCGATGTGCTGCTGGAGGATTTTCTCGCCTGCTGCAGCCTGCTGCCGCAGGCGCAAGATCTTTTCTTCATCCTGGCGTCGCAATTTCTCGAGCGATTTCACGTCCACACTCTGTTCGCGATTGGCTCGGGCCTGATGAATCCTTTCCGCCAGCTCAGCTCGACGTTCGACCAGCTGCTGTTCAATTCGCTTGTCGCCAAAAGCGTAGTGCCCGTGTACCCGATCCAGAAAGTCATCCCAGATGGCAAAGGTGATTTCGGGATCCAGCTGTTGGCCGTCGTCGGCAATGCAGAATCGGAGCCGGCCGTCAGGATCGTCCAGCAGTTGTTTCAGATAGGGGGCCGCGGGCCCCTTCGCCGCCTTCAAGAAATATTCCGCCGTAAAATCGCCGGACCTGATCTTGTCCGCTCCCTCGTTGAAGAAGTGCCAGCCCACGGCAATCCGTAGAAGCATCAAGGTGCCGAATACCAGTCCGATGTGTAACTTCGACAGCTGAAACACCAATCCACTCCCATACGCTGCTCAATCTACATTATGGCCAACGGGCGGCCAGTCGTCATCGGTTCAGCATGGCAACCGGCAATTTTGTCGCAAACTTGCAAGCCCGTGCGGTAATCACTGCCGATCAGGTCGCCTGCCCGGCTTCCGTCAGCGTGGCGGGTGTATTGATCAATTCGGGTTCAATCACCTGCATGGACTTCCAACTACCCTGCAAAAACCGCATCAAGTAGGCGACCGACAACACCATGATCCAGGCAGTCAGGCAGAACCACCAGCAACGCACCTGGTAAATCGGGTCGTCCAGCCAATGAGAAGTCCAGAAGCCCGCCAGCAGGAATCCGGCGGAGGATAAGACGGTGCACCAGACGACGAACATCGTGTCGCCAGCGCCTTTGATCGCACCCACGAACATAATTTGGACGGTGTCAAAAATGCAGTACAGTGCCACGAAAGCCAGTAGAACCGCCGCCAGTTCCTTGACACCCTCGAAATCCTCCGCACCCGCCTGATGCAGCGCCAGAAACAGATCCGGAACAAACACATACAAACAGGCAAATACGCAGGTGTAGGCCAGGCCAATCCAGAGTCCGGTCCAGGTAGCCCGGACCGCCAATTCCGGTTTCGATTTGCCAATTTGTTGACCTACCAGCGCCGTGATCGCAAAAGAGAGGCCCAGGACTGGAATAAAGACAAACATATTCACACTGAAGGCCAGAGCGGTGGCGGCCGAAGCCAGATCGCTGATCTGCGCGATGATCAGTACGAATACGGTGATGGCCGCGCCTTCGATAAAAAACTGAAAACCATTCGGAATTCCAAACCGCAGCAATCGCCGCAGCAGGGGAATTTCCAACCGGAGGTTGGTCCATGTACCGAATTCCATTCGATGATCCCTTCGCAAGAGAAGGAACAGGAACAACAGCGACGTGCACCACAGCGAAATGGATGTTGCCAACGCGGCGCCAGCAATACCCATCTCCGGTACGACCAATCCGCCCGGTAATGTCCCTCCAAAGATAAACAGGTAATCCAGTCCGACATTGACGGCAGCCGCGAATAGATTGACATACATCACCGTGGCCGTTCGTCCCCGTCCCGTCCAGAATGACGCCACGCCGGCGTTGATCACTGAGGCCGCAGAACCAAAGGAGAGAATCCAGAAATAGACGGATTCTCTCCAGATCAATTCACGGGAATGTTTCACCGACGTAAAAATCCAATCACCCAGACTGCCGATCATCAGGAATATTGGCACACAACCGACCCCGATCCAGACGGCCTGCCAGACAACGGCCCCAATGCGTCTGTATTGCCGGGCGCCCTGGTATTGCGCGACAAAGGTGGTCGCGTACATCGCCGTGCCCATCGGTAGACTGAGGATGGTCCAGCAAAGCACGCCGGCCGGCACGACGGCGGCCAGATCCTTGGTGTCGTGCCAGGCCAGAAACAATCGGTCGCAGAATTGCATGACCGAATACGACATCGTCGATACCACCAGGGGAATCGCGATCTGCAAGACCTGACGAGCGCCGCAGCGTCGATTCCACCAGTAGTTCAGGTAATTCAACAACGCACGCCTTCCGGCAATTTAAGCAATCCACCCGACACCACCGTGTTAACGCCCTGATGTCACCGGCGTTATCTGTTTACAGACGCCGCAACAAGCAGAGGGTTCGGTCGCGGTGCAGAAAAAGAGGTTATCCCCCGTCTTCCTGAGAGGAATCGCCTGCAATACGTACAAAAATATCGTGCAATGACGGTTTGACGATTTCAAATCGGGAGACGCCTCGTTGGGCCGCCAGTTGATGCAGCACCGCTTGCGATCCCGTGACGTCATCCAGTCGAAATTCGTAGAATCGACCCTGCCTGACAACATCCAACACCCCTTCGATCGCCGGAAAATCCGCATCATTTTCGAATTCGACCCGCGCACGATCGGCAGTATATTCGGCCTGGATGCTGCGAAGCGAGCCATCCAACACCTTCTGTCCTTTGAAGATCATGAAAATCGTGTCGCACATCCGTTCGGCCATGTCCATGTCGTGGGTCGAGAAGACGATCGTGGTGCCACGATCACGCAAACTCAATACGGCCTCCTTTAAGGACTCCAGGTTAACCGGATCCAGTCCACTGAAGGGCTCGTCCAGGATGACCAGTTGAGGGCGGGCAACCACGGCCGAAATGAACTGGATCTTCTGAGCCATTCCCTTGGATAACGCGTCGATTTTCTGGTTGGCCCATTCGGTGGCACCCAGTCGTTCCAGCCAACTCTCGATCTCTGAACGACAGTCGTACATCCCCTTCAATCGAGCGTAGTACGTCAGGATGTCGCGAACCCGCATCCGCTTGTACAAGCCCCGCTCTTCCGGCAGATACCCCAGTCGGTCATCGGCGGTCTTGCCATGTGACTGCCCCAGTACCGTGACGATTCCGGAATCCGGTTGGAATATCCTCAAAATCATCCGCAATGTTGTCGTCTTGCCCGAGCCATTGGGGCCGATGAAACCGTAGATCGTGCCCTCGGGGACCGACAGATCAATGGAGTCAACCGCCGTTTGCCGTCCAAACCGCTTGGTCACCTGCTGCAGTTCTATGGCACAACTCATGTTGACCTGTATCCGTTCCTGACGTTATTCGGCATCATCATTGAGTGGCTTGCCGCATCGTCGGCAATAGATGGCGTCCCGATCGTGAACTTCAAGCATGCAATAGGGACAGGACTGGGTTGTCATCTCGCGTTTTTTCGATTCCATGAATTCGGCCGAGACAAAACCGGTCGGGACAATGATCAAACTGTAACCCAACAGGATCAACACGGCCGCAACCAGTTTGCCCAGCGTCGTCGTGGGGACGATATCACCATACCCGACCGTGGTCATGGTGACCGTAGCCCAGTACATCGATTCGGGAATGCTGTTGAACTTGCTCTTGCGGCGATGCACGGCCCGCCCGCGCAATTCTTCCAGGGCACTTTCGGCATTGTCAAAATCGTTGTCGTCGATGCAAGTCAGAATCTCGTTCTTCAATTCCGCCAGTCGCCGGGGAGAAGCTTTCTCCGGAGCATCGATATAATCAAACCTTCGATTTTCGATGGCGAACATCAGGGTCCCGGCTACGGTGATCGATACCGCCACAACTCCCAGAAAAACGACCACCTTCCCCCAGGCACGATGGATGGCCCGCCCCAGTTCGTCGGCCTCCTTCATGAACCAGATCAGTTTGAAAATGCGAAAGACGCGGAGCAGCCGAAATGCGCGAATCACCGCCAGGTTAGGTGTGCTGCCCATCAACAACTGCAGGTAGCTGGGCAGGAAGGCCAGCAAATCGACGATCCCGAAGAAGCTGGTGGCGTACTTCAGCGGTCGTTTGACACAATACAGACGCAACACATATTCGATCGTGAACAGGATCGTAAACAGCCATTCCAGGCGTACGAAGATGTCGCCGTACCGCGTCTCCAGTGATTCCACGGTTTCCAGGCAGACGACAATCACGCTGCACAAGATGGCCAGCAGTAGAACGACGTCGAACAGCAGGCCCATCTTCGTATCCGCCTCGAAAATGACCTCATGAAGCCGGTGTCGGAAAGACGAGGAGGTCGATGATCTGGTTGAAGGGTCGGATTTCATTGCAAGAATTAAAATGGGTCGGACGAGAAGGTCTCCGCCAACACATCGTAGCGAATGCCGCAATCCCGCTGCTAGAGCGCGTACCGAATTCCGCCGGATTCGATTCGCCGACGATTCCAAACGGGGAGGCTATCACCAAAACCCGAATGACGGGGCGGTTTGCCCGGGAGACTATCGCAGTCCGGGAGGCAGTCCTTCTGGAAACGTGTGGTCAATGACCTCGGCGATGTACTCTTTTCGATTCTCAGGCCGGGGATGCGAGCTGAGGAATTCCGGCGGTTCTCCTCCCGCCGATGCTTCTTTCAGTATATCCATCACCTCCAGCATATGATTCGGATTGTAACCGGCCATCACCATCAACTCGATTCCCCAGCGGTCCGCTTCGAGTTCGGCGGTTCGTCCGTATCCCAGACTGACCACATTCAAGGCGGCGTTGGCTGCCTGAGCGCTGGTGATATCCCCGCCGGCCACGCCCGCCGCGCCCGCAATTCGCTGAAAAAAACTGCTTTTCGCCATCCGCTCCGCGCCATGCCTTTCGATCACATGACCCACCTCGTGCCCCAGGACCCCGGCCAGTTGGCCTTCGTCCGTCATGCGTCCGTAAAGCGCTTCGGTCAGGAATACCTGCCCACCCGGCAAGGCAAACGCATTCACCACCCGGCGGTCGGCCAGCAGATGAAAATCAAGAGCGTATGGTAACCGCTTTCCCTCCTGTAACAGTTTTTGATAGAGAACACTTTCCAACCGTTTGCCAACCATCTGCACGTGCCTGGCCGCACGACGCTCTCGTGACAGGCCCCCATGTTGCATCACCATCTGGCTGGCGGCACTTCGGCCAATCTGCATTTCCTGTTCCGGCGTCATGCCGCCTACCCGCTGCGTTTCACCCGTGACGGGATTTTTTGTGCCGGAACTGAAATGGCTGATGGCGGCGAAGACGACAATGGCGCCGGCAATCAAAAGACGAATCTTCCAGCCGGCAAACCCATGTTGACGCCTTCGACGTTCCGGGTTCTCTTGGCTTTGGTTGTGTGGATGGTAAGACATGCTGTTTAAATGATTCAATTCCTGAAGAACGATAAACTACTCTCGACCGGTTTTTGTAATCGGCCGCCGTCTTGACGATGCGGCGGCCGACGGCATCACCAGAAATTCACCTGGGAACCCGCAACTTCCTGATTTGTTCCTGCAACTCCGCGGCCGCTTCCTCGGAGCTGGCTTTTTCTTCCAGACGTCGTTGATATTCAGCCTCGGCCGCGCGCAAACGCTCCGCGGCCGATTCGACCACGGCATCGTCCTGTTCAACGCGTTGCTGGGCTTCCTGCCACGCCTGAAGCAGTTGATTCAGTCGAGTATCGAAATCGATTTCCGCTTTCCATCGCTCGACCTCCGCTTCGCATTCACGTTGCCGGGCACTGCTTTTCTCCAACTCGGCAGCCAATTTTTGCTGCTCATGCTGAAGAGGCTCTAGCTGGAGCTGGATTTGTCCAAGATCCTCTTCCGCCCTGGCCAACCTGGATGCCGACTGCTCCACCTGCGATTGCAGACGCTCCCGTTCGTCGCGCCGATCTGCTTGTACATGGGCCGATTCTTCGATCTGGCGATTCAGCTCCTGCACGCGCTGGCTGTACCGCTGGTGGCTGGCGGTCAGCGACGAAACCGTACGTGCCAGTTCCTCGTCATCAGGCAGTCGCCGACCGGCCATCGTTGCCCGGCTGATTGCCTCGGCGATCGAGGGTAGCGCCAACTCGGTGTCTTGCAATTCCTGCTTCCATTGCCCGCGTCGCTGCTCCAGATTTTCCAGCTCGTATGCGATCTGCTCCATCTGCCGACCAAGTTCAATCGAATCCGCAGCACAACGGTCGCGCAACTCGCGTTGGTTCTCCAACTTCTCCTTCATTTGGGCCAATTGCTGGCCTACCGCTGACCGCCGCGTTTTCAGTGGAGCAAGGGCAGCATTGACTTCGGCCAGTTGCTCAGATGCCCTTTGCAGGCGGACCGATAACCGCGGTGGATTGCTGGCAAACTGGCTGAAAGTCGTACCGTCGGCCGCATTCCAGATTGAAACCAGACCGGACAGATTGGCCGCGATGACAACATCGGCCTCATCACACGCCGCAACCGCTACGCCCAATTCATTCAAGCCATCAAATTGGCGGATCAGCTTGCCATCTTGTTGCCACAACTTGACCAGCGTATCACGGCCGCAGGAGACCAGCTGCCCAGCGCGTCGAAAACTGATACTACCGACGCTGTCGGCATCCCCTTTCCAGGACTTGACCTGTCTACCATTTTCGACTTCCCAGAGCCGAACCTGACCATCATCGCCCGCGGTAGCCAGCAGGTTGGCATCGTGACGCCAACTGATGGAACGAATCGAACCATCATGGCCCCCCAGTTTCAAATACTCGTTGCCGGATTCCGTTTCCCACAAATGCAACCCACCATTTCGGTCGGCCGATGCCAACAGGATTCCATCCGGACTGAATTCGAGTGCGGTAATCCACTCGGTGTGTTTCTTGATTTCGTAGACCAATTCGCCGGTGGTCGTGGAATAGACGCGGAGCATCTTTGCAGGCCCGCCCAAGGCGATCCGGGAATGGTCCGCGCTGATATCTGCCGCCAGGACGTTATCAACCTCCGAACCGACCTCCATCACCCTTTGCCCCGTGGCCACGTCCCAAACCACCACATTTCCCGACAGTCCATGACGGCCGCCACCCGCCAGCAGCAATTGGCCATTGCGGCTGAAACGGATCACGTTCGCCTGGCCTTCCGGATAGGGCAACGTACCCAGCAATTCCCTGGAGCGGGTGTCGTACAGCAGGATCTGTTTTGCCGCTGACAGGGCTGCCAGGTGGGTCCAGGGACTGACCGCCAGCGAACGAACCACTCCGGGCCGCGCCGAAACAAACGAAGGCTGCAACGACATCCGCGGTGGACGGGCAACGGATTCCGGTCGGATACCGATACGCCTGCTGGCCACGGCCACGGTGGTTTTCCGGACGGTCGCAACACTGCCGCTGTTTTCCAACGCTCCCGCGTTGATCCAGGCTTCGACGATGCCAATTTCCGCATCGGGAATCCTGGTTCCGCCGGGCGGCATTTCCGGAGATTCTTCGTGGGTGATCAACTGAAACAGGTAGCTGCCGGCGGCATCGCCGGGCTGCACGGACTCACCACTGCCTCCTCCCTGCATCAGGTTGGTGAAATTGGTCAGGTCCAACCCGGCCGAACGCCGATCTGCATTGTGACAAGTGGCGCATCGCTGTTGAAATATTGGTCGAACATGATCATCGAATGTCACCTTGTCATCTTCCTGTGGCATCCAATAGGCCGGCAGGGACAAAGGCATGAGCATGCCTGCCAGCGTGACCAGCGACCAGACGGAAATTCGCATGCGATTCGTGATCTGAATTGAGTTAATGATTGAAAATGAATTCACGGGAATTCAGTACCGCCCAGAAAATATCCTGCAGCGCGGCCTGTTCGTCATCCTGCTGGCCAATGCTCTCCAGCAGACTCTTCAATTCGGGCTCCGTGACATGACGCGCCAGGCAGCGCAGGTATATCTGGTCAATGATCTCGGCGGCTTGCTTGCCCTCTTTTAGCATCCGCGCCACGACACCGCCGGACGCGATTTTTTCATTGATCGTCGCGCCGTTGAGAAAGTGCAAGGCCTGCGAAAGATTCGGTTCCACCTTGACTTCACAGGAACAAACGGTCTCCCGTTTGGCACGGCCAAAGGTCGATAGAAAGTAGTTCGTCGTATTTCCGTCGGCAATCTGGACGGCCCGGGCTCCCAGCGGCAAACCACGAAACTTATTCTTCGTTTCGGTAACCTGACTGATCACGTCCAGCAAAATCTCCGCGCGAATACGCCGCAGAGCGGCGTGGGAAAAATTGGACCGATCCGATCCGTTGGAAGCGTTGGACTGCGTGCTGCGTTGGTAGGTTCGAGAATTACAGATATCGCGAACCAGTTGCTTGAAGTCATAACCGTATTCCGTCAATTGGGCACCCAGCTTTTCCAGCAGCGGCCGATTGACCGCGGGATTGCTGATGCGCACGTCATCGACTTCGTGTACGATACCTCGTCCAAAAAAATGGGCCCAGACAATGTTGGCGAGATTGGTTGAAAAATAGGGGTTCTGTTCGGACGCCAGCCATTCCGCCAGGACCGCCCGCCTGTCTTTTCCCTTGGTCGCAGCCACCTCACCCCCCAGGAATTTCGGCTGCATCGGTTGGCCGCCAACTGGATGTTTCGTTTCGCCTCTGCGCCGATCGTAGATGATCCTTTCCCGGGGGTCTTCACCGCGTTTGCGTCCCAGCTGCGAAAAAAAAGCCGCGAACGAGTAATAATCGTCCATGGTCCAGCGATCAAACGGATGATTATGACACTGGGCACACTGCAACCGGATTCCCATGAAAACCTGCGCCACGTTCTCGGCCACTTTCAGGTTGTTCTGCTCGTTCTGATAGTAGTTCGTCGCCGGGCTGGTAAAGGTCCCTCCCTCAGACGATAACAGCCGCCGGATCATCTCGTCGACCGGTACATCGTTGGCGATCTGTTGCTGCAGCCAGGTGTAATACAACAGGGCCGCCTTGTAGCTAACCACGTTGTTCAGCGATCGAATCTGAAGCAGTTCGGACCACTTCATGACCCAGATATCGACAAACTCCTTCTGTTCCAGGAGTCCATCAATCAGCTTTGCCCGTTTCTCCGTGTCACTGGCTTGCACAAACGCTAGAGTTTCCGCAGCGGAGGGAAGTTTGCCACAAATATCCAACGACACGCGTCGTATGAATTCCGCATCGCTGCAAACGCCCGACGGTTGAATCCGCAGCTTTTTCAACTTCTCGTTGATCAGCCGGTCGATATAGTTGTTTTCCGGTTCATCCGGCCAACTGAATTCCAGATCCTTCGGTAACACGATGAAGGCTGAACCGACCGTGTGTGTGTCAAAACGTGCCGTAACAAAGGCCTCGCCGCGATGATGCGCCGTCACCCGTCCGTCTTGATCGACGGCCGCGGCGTTTTCATTGTTGGACAAATAGTAGGCCAAAGACGTGACATCCCGGTCGGTTCCGTCCGCGTAAATGGCCCGTACATTCAACTGTTGGGTTGCGCCGGACCATTCAACAGGCCGTCGCTGGGATAAAGCTCAATCCGCTCGACTTGGGGAACCGGACCGGTATCCTTCGCTCCACCCTCTTTCAACCATCGCAGTATGGTCCGATGAAACTCACTGTCTGGCTTGACGGGTGAACCGCCTCCGTGCGCGACTTGTCCCGTGGCCTTGCTGATGAAGAGGCACTCCTCCGGAATCGCCAGGTCAATCCGTCGACCGGGAATTTCCCGCGTCAACCGGAAATAGTCTCCTTCGGGATCAAATCCGTACAGCGACAGCCGAAATCCGTCCTTGCCCCGCGCCGCCCCATGACAGCTGCCCGTGTTGCAGCCTACTTTGGACATGATCGGGACGATCTCGTTTTGAAAACTGATGGCAGGATCCTTTACCGCATCCTTGACCACGATAGGTACGTCGACCTGCAGCTCCCCGAAACGGATCTGTGCTGTCGTGGACCCATCAGCGATGGCCCGGAGCAGGTTGCCTTCCCGACCGGCGACGTTCAAATCGAGAATCTGGCAGGAGACACGTGAAGTGACATCCCGGGTGATCCCATCGGAATATCTGACCTGGGCCACGATGGACTGTGAATCGCGTTGACAGGAAAGCTGAATCTGGGACGGAAAGACGGACAGCTTCTGCGGTGTCCTGATCGGTGATTTGTCGGCTGGCCGGACTTCATCCGTTTCCGATAGTGACTCACCAATCGAAAGACACAAGATCAGCATAACAACGTGAGTACAGCAATTCATGTGGGCAGCAGTCTGCGGTTAGGAAGTCTGGCGTTCCACCATTTTGTACAGATTTGTAAGCCGTTTGTAGAAGCCAAGCCCCAGAAAAACGCTATTTTGTCCTGGTCCCTTTGAATACCGACGGCCTGAATACTCAAAATCCGTCTATCAACGCGACCATATGAAAGCGGGATCGAATCTCTTATAGTCGCTGACACGTAATCGCTGACTTTTTTCTGACGGGCCGATGAATTCCGAATCCATTTTCTCGCATCCGAATACAACAGTGCAGGCATGCCGCGACTACACACTGTTTTCCTGGGCTCGGCAGGGCGGATTGAATCCCATTGACGTGGTCCGCGGCGAAGGGGTTTACCTGTACGACCGCAACGGCAAACGATACCTCGATTTTTCATCACAGCTGATGAACGTAAATATTGGCCACGGACACGCCAGGGTAAAACAGGCCGTCATCGAACAAATGGACCAGGTGTCGTACGTTTTCCCGGGCATGGTCACAGAAGCCCGCGCCAGGCTGGGAGAAAAACTCGCGGAGATCGCTCCGGGTGAGCTGCAAAAATCGTTCTTTACCTTGGGCGGCGCCGATGCGATCGAGAACGCCATCAAACTGGCTCGCGCCTATACCGGTCGCCATAAAATCGTCTCGTTGTATCGCTCGTACCACGGCAGCACCTACGGGGCCATGTCCGCCGGGGGCGATCCCAGAAAATTCGATATCGATCCGCAGCAGGTACCGAACCATATCCACGTGGAGAATCCATACTTCTATCGCTGTCCATGGAACAGCCAAACGATCGAGGAATGCGGGCGAAATGCTGCGGCGGCACTTCGACGTACCATTGCGTATGAAAATCCGGCAGCCGTAGCGGCGATTCTGCTGGAAGGCGAGAGCGGTTCATCCGGGTGCATCAAGTACCCCCCCAACTACTGGCCGCTGGTTCGCGAAATATGTGACGAGTACGGTATTCTGCTGATTGACGATGAAGTGATGAGTGGCTTTGGCCGTACCGGCAAGATGTTTGCGGTTGAGCATTTCGGGGTGCAGCCGGACATGATGTGCGTCGCCAAGGGGTTGACCTCAGGTTATCTGCCTCTGGGCGCTTTAATCGTCTCCAACGAAATTGCCAGTCATTATGACGAGACGCCACTCCCATTGGGGCTGACTTATTCTGCTCATTGCGTCTGTTGTGCGGCGGCGCTGGCTACGATCGATGTCTATCAACAGGAAAATCTGGTGTCCCACGCGGCTGAGATGGGCAGGTACCTGCAGCAGCAACTGGAATCGATGAAAGATGCCCATCCGGCGATGGGAGACATCCGCGTCACCGGTCTGCTGGGATGCATTGAACTGGTTCGCAATCGTCAAACGAAAGAGCCGACGACGCCCTGGAATGCTGCCGCGGACGAAATGGTACCCACCCACCGCATGGCGGGTCGAATCCGCGAACTGGGAATGTTTACCTTCGTCCGGTGGAACTGGATTTTCGTGGCTCCTCCCTTGATTATCACGCGGTCGCAGATCGATGAAGGACTTGACGTGATTTCTCAGGCAATTTCGATCGCCGATGAATACTGTTACTGAAGGAAGGCAACTGACGAGCCCTTCGGGTTGGCCCAACTTTCGCACCCCTCCGAGATCGCGTAGCCGATATGGCAACACCAGGGCTGATCCTTCTTTCGGCCCGAGCTCCCAGCGCGACTGCCCGAATTCTTGCGAATCCGGCTACGTTGACTTCCTGCGAATCCGGCTACGTTGGCTGAGACGCATTGATTGGCCAACCTTTAGATGGTACCCGAGATCGCGTAGCCGATGTGGCAACACTTCGGGCTGATCCTTCCTTCGGCCCGAGTTCCCGACGCGACTGCCCGAATTCTTGCGAATCCGGCTACGTTGATTTCCTGCGAATCCGGCTACGTTGACTTCTTGCGAATCCGTTTACGTTGATTTCCTGCGAAATCCGGTTGCATTGTCTGTGACGTAGTGATTGGCCAACCTTTAGATGGTACCCGAGATCGCGTAGCCGATGTGGCAACACTTCGGGCCGATCCTTCTTTCGGCCCGAACTCCCAGCGCGACTGCCCGAATTCTTGCGAATCCGGCTACATTGGCTTCCTGCGAATCCGGCTACGTTGACTTCTTGCGAATCCGTTTACGTTGATTTCCTGCGAATTCGACGACGTTGGCTGACACGCTGCGGGCCAGGCCTCAAAATGACTGAAATAATGGATCGTGTAACATCCCAATTCGATAACCAACTCCGCCACGGGCTACCTTTTCAATGCATCTTGAAAGTACTGGACGCGTGACTTCAGCAACGCTTCGCAATTTTACACAGCCGATTTATTGCCTTTTTGCCAAAAGATCGATTCGGTTAGAATCAGGCGTGGCAAGATCTGTTTCCAGTGACACAAAACCGATATTCACGACGACCTACAGGATGTGATTTATGCTCAACACCACCACTCCCGGGCTCGAAGGCCATCGAATTACTACGTATCACGGCGTCGTCACCGGGGAAGCCATTCTGGGCGCCAATTTATTCAAGGATTTTTTTGCCAACATTCGAGATATTGTCGGTGGGCGTTCAGCCGCCTACGAACAGGAACTGGGCAAGGCCCGTCAAATTGCCATCAGTGAGATGAATCAACAGGCGGTGGACCTGGGTGCCAACGCCATCGTGGCGATCGATATCGATTATGAAACCGTGGGTTCGCAGGGAGGCATGTTGATGGTCAGTGTCAGCGGTACCGCAGTGACTGCGGTGCGGCAGTAGGTGTCTGCTGAGACGTGGTCCGCAGCGGAAGCCATGGGATCTAGCGACAAGTTCGCTTATCGAGCTTGTGCGATGAACAGGAAACCGGTAATGCCCGGTGAAGTGTTACGAATTGACTTTCTGTTACGAAGACCAGGATGCTTTCGTTGAAGCCGCAATTCTCGGGGCTGGCAAGACTCTGGAGCGCGTATCGTTTGGGTGAAACGTCTTTTAGTTCACAGCGATCGGAAAAATGCATACGGCACACGCTACACGTCCGTGCGACTCGCACTAGAAGTGGGTTGGTGATCGAGGCAGGAAGCGACCACGACCAATATGGCCTACGAACCGACCGTCGCGAACCTGGACTTCGCCGCGGACGGTCACGATCGATGGTCGCCCGGCGATTTCCCAGCCTTCGAAAGCGCTGTAGTCGACATTCATATTTTGGGTCTGCACGGATATCTGCCCGCGATATTCGGGGTCGTAGACGACCAGATCAGCGTCACTGCCGATCTGGATTGTTCCTTTCTGTGGATACAAACCGAAGATCCTGGCCGCCTGGGTACTGCCTGCATCGACGAGCGTATTCAAGTCGATCCGGCCCGTCATGACGCCATGGGTATAAAGCAGATTAATTCGATCCTCCACCGACGGAATGCCGTTGGGTATCTGCGTAAAATCACCCCGGCCCATCGTTTTTTGCGATTCGAAATCAAAAGGTGCGTGGTCGGTGGCGACGGTACTGATCAAGCGATGGCGAACCGCATGCCAGAGGAATTCCTGGTTGCGATTGTCGCGGAGCGGAGGCGACATCACGTACTTTGCGCCTTCGAAATTGGGTCGCTCCGCGTACGTCTTGTCCAGAACCAGATAAGGAACCACGGTCTCGATCCAGGCGTTAACTCCCCGGTAGCGTGCGGCCTGTGCTGCTCGAACTGCGGGATCGCACGAAGTGTGCACGACATAGACATGGGCACCGGTCAGCTCCGCGAATAGCATCAAGTGCTGCACGCCAGACGCCTCCACGACCTCAGGGCGGGAGGGTTCGTGGTATTCAGGAGCCGTTCTTCCGGCCGCTAACAACTCCCGCTGACGCTCCGCGACCGCCACTGCGTTTTCGCAATGGGCGGTCACGATCACGCCCAGTTCGCGGGCCAGTCGTAATGCCTTGAATAGTCCGGTGTCATCGATTCCCAGAGCATCCAGGTAGGCCAGAAAGACCTTGAACGAGGCCACGCCGCGATCAACGATTTCGCGAAGCTGGCTTTCCGTGCGGTCGTCGAAACGGGTCACACCCATGTGAAACGAGTAGTCCACGGCAGCCAGGCCTTTCGCTTTGGATGACCAGAGTTCAAAGGCATCCAGCGGTTCATCTTCACGACCTGGGCAGATCATTTCAATCAACGAGGTCGTTCCGCCGATCAGAGCCGCTTTACTGACCGATTCATAGTCATCCTTCGCATGAGTGCCCATGAACGGAAGGTGAACGTGGACGTGTGGATCAATAAATCCGGGGAAAACGTATTTTCCGGTGGCGTCAATGACTTCCGTCTCGCTTTCGGCGCTGGCCTCCATTTGCAGTTCGCGGCCGATAGCCGAAATCGTTTCATCCTCAATGAACAGATCCGCCACGTAGTCATCGGAGGCAGTAATGATCCGCCCGTTCCTGATAAGCAGAGACATTTTGATCAGCTGGGGTGTGGGTAAATTGACGGGGGGAAATCCATCGACCAGTCTGGCAATCCCGCCGCGTCAAACCGTCGGCTTAGGCGTAAGCCAATTGGTCATCCATCGTAGCGGCAATTACCCCGTATTCGAAGCCAGCGTCTTCAGGAATGGGAGTTCTCGATGGACAGAGATTGCCCCTTCAACAAACACAGGAAACAGGCAGCCGAGATACCGCCCGAGCCGAACACCATGCACATCACCATGATTTGATACCGGGCCGCAATCAGCGGAGACACACCGCTCAGGATCTGACCGGTCATCATGCCGGGCAGTGAGACGATTCCGACGGAAAACAGGATGTTGGTAATGGGGATCAGGGCCGCCTGCATGGCGGCATGGCGGGCAGCGATATAGTCGACGCCGCGGACCGTCTCTGCTTCAAAACGTTCCGCGGCCAGACTGACCGAATTCATCGAATTCGCAAAAATCATCCCGGCCAGGGGAATGACCTTGTCGGGCAACCAGTACGGTTCGATGCCGAGTACGAATTGGGTGACCAGAACCAGTGCTGAGAGCCCGCCAATGGCAATCGACGCCAGCGCTGACAGGAACCAGATCGAGCGATTCTGCCGAATCGGTCGCAGGGCGATCCAACTGGCGGCCACCAGCATGCCCGTCAGGACCAACAATACGATCCACGGTGTTTCCGCTTCAAAGATGTAAACCAGCACATATCCGACCAGCAGCAATTGCAATGTCATTCGCACCGTCCCGTAGATCGCTTGCCGACTATTGAGCGACCAGGCAAACAGAATCGCAAAAACCACGACAACAGGAATGAAACTGAGTGTCAGATTCAGCAACGGAATTTGCATGCGATTCGCTTCCAGTCTGTCGTACGGATGATCTTGAAAACGGCCGGGGTCCGTACCGATTGCGACAATTCCAGTGGGTCAAATATGAGCGGACTATTAACCGGTGGATGGTGCTCGCACGAGCGTCGACAGGCCGGCCACGATCGACGGAAACACGCATTCGGGAAATCGGTTTGAAACCGAATGTGCTCGTACATCTTGGGCAAATTCTCGAATGCAACGCGAGCAGATGCAAGGAGACGGACGTCACCGGCAGGTGCATTCGAATCAGCAATGATGCCTGCGCGGCAAGGTCGAACGGTAATTCAACGGAGAGAACCGAATTGGTTAACGAACTAACTCGCTCGTGAGCTCGTGCGAACGGGATTCAACAGCGGGCCAAACAGCAATTCACTGTAATGCAGCACGTCCGCGCGTTGGAATATCAGCCGAAACTCCGCATCATCGACCAGAGACTGCCAGCGATTGAGTACCCCCATATTCTGTGCTCGCCCGTCAAATTTCTGGTAGTCAAAGGATGATCCGTCGCCCCGTCGACTGACACGGTCTACGCCATGATCCTGATTGACAAATCCAATGTCGCGGGCCACGGCATCCCGGTAGGGTTGAGACAGAAACCACTGATTGAAAGAGATGCGAATACAGCTTGGGCCCAGATAATCCGTTTCGCCGGAAAACTCCCTGGCCATATGCACCCACAGCGACAGGATATCTTCGACTGACTGATTTCGACGTTCCTGATCCGCGTGCCACCATGGCCTGGTCCGCATGAACCGCAATTTGCTGGCCAACAAATTCAATGGATCTCTCAGAACCAGTACATGCCGACAGCACTTTACTCGCCCCAGCAGTTTCAGATCAATCAACGGTGTTTCACGGCAACGACGGATGTCAACGTCTTCAAAGTTGACTGTCGCCAACACGCTGCTTGACTTGGGCGGAGAGTGCGATTCATACCAGTCTGTGCGAAACGGATACTGGAAGGCCAGGGCATCATTCAGTTCATATTGCGGCCCATCGAAGTGTGCCTGGATCCACTCGATGATGGCATGGTGCCCCGACCGCATCAACGCGGGGAACAGCAATAGCAGGCGGTGTCGCGGTTTGAAGAACATGGCGGCGGGATCATATCGGAGCCCGCTTTCTGGTGATACACCAGTCACCCTGCCCGCTCAGCGGTCGTCGAATATCTGGGCAGAAAGAATCGTTCATTGACTCCCAGCAGATTTGTCTTGCCGATTCCGGCACGATGTTCTATCTTCGCCCCGCCAGTTTGATGAACCGGCGGAACCGGAATGCCTCAGACCAGGGAAGCGACCAATGAAAATCTGTGTTGGTATCTGTACATGGAACCGTGCCCGTTTACTGGAAAAGACGTTGCGGCAGATGACCCGTTTGCGGGTGCCCAGCGATTGCGATTGGGAAGTACTGGTCGTCAATAATCGTTGCACCGACGACACCGACGACGTTATTGACCGATTCCGAAATCGCCTTCCGCTTCGTCGCCTGTACGAGGAGCAGTCCGGCAAGTCATTCGCTCTCAATGCCGCCATCCGGACCGTCGAAAGCGACTGGATTCTGTGGACCGATGATGACGTACTGGTCCAACCGGACTGGATCGAAGCGCACTACCGCGGGCTGCAGCAATATCCGGATGCCGATTTTTTTGGGGGGGTGATCGAACCCGATTTTGAGATCGATCCTCCCGATTGGATCCTGGAACACTTCCAGTTGATTGAGACGGCATATGCGGTTCGTATGCTGGGCGATGAACCCTTTCAAATTGACCTGGATACGCTTCCCTTTGGCGCCAATTTTTCCATCCGTACCGACCTGCAAAAGAAGTATCTGTACGACACGCAACTTGGCCGGGTCGGCGCCAATCACGTGCGGGGCGAGGAAACTGCATTGGCCCAATGCCTGCTCAAGGACGGTTACCGAGGCTATTGGAATCCGTATTCCCGGGTGAGGCATTTCATTCCGCGCGAGCGATTATCCAGAAAGTTCCTCCGGGATTTCTTTTACGGCATTGGTCAAACCGTGGTCCTGATGAACGACAAAAAGAAATTTTCGCTAAGTCGTCGATTGCGTTATCTGGCCAGTGCGGCCCAGTGTGAGCTGGGTTACCAGACGCGCCGACGCGTGCAGTCTTCGCGCGATTGGGTCCGTCCAATGGTCCGGGCCAGTTACCGCTGGGGGCGGGTAGCCGCGGCAGCCCAACGCAACCGCGACCGACACGTTGCCTGAAAACAGGTACTCGGTGATAGATGACGAGGCTTCGTTGATGTGGAAAATCTACTTCGGAACCAGTTCGATTTCGAAGATCTGCGGACAGTATTTGCCAGTAACGATCAATTGGCGTGATCGGGAATCGACGGCAATGCCATTCAAGACGCCTTCGTCAGGCCGGTCTTCCCACAGTCCGCTCAAGTCGATAACCGATTCGACATTCCCCGTCTTGGGATCGATTTCGTAGACACTGTCCCAGTCCAACCGATTGGCATAGATCCGGCCCCCGGTATATTCAAGTTCATTCAATCCGTTGATGCTGGAATAACCCAGCTTGACGGTGATGACCCGCTGGTCTTCGAACGTTTCCGGATCGATAAAGTGCAATCGGGCCGTTCCATCGCTCATGATCAGGTGTTTGCCGTCGAAGGCCAAACCCCAGCCCTGACCGTTGTAATTGAATTCACCGATCTTGTTCAGGTCGCGATCATACACGTAACAAACTTCTTCTTTCCACGTCAACTGATATAGTTTGTCACCGACTAGCGCCAGCCCTTCACCAAATTCGTCCTCGGACAGCGGCACTTTTTTCAGAATTTCGCCGGTCGAAAGTCTTGATTTTCGGATGGAAGATTCGCCGTTGTATTTGCCAGTGCTCTCGTAAACAATCCCGTCCTCCAGTACCAGTCCCTGGGTAAATCCCGTTGCATCGTGAGGATACTGGCGAATCAGTTTGTAGGTATAACGCTGCACTTCCGGTCTCGATTTGATGGCCTGAACCAGCCACGTCCCGCCAAAGGCAATCAGAACAAACACGGCGATCAGATACCAGCGTCGACTGTTGGAAACCACCGTTGCAGATTGAGGGCGACGTTTGATTTCCCGCTCTTCGGTAGCGGGTGCGGCAAAAGCAGTCCGTTTCTTTTTTCGCCGACTGGGATTTTTGGCCATTAATCATTCGCTTTCAGAATGTTAAAAACTAGCTTGGTCGTGACGGTTTTAGCACACCTTTTTCGTGGCCGTCAAACGAGATGGTAATCCCGGCGACCTCTGTCAGGGAAGGACGGGAGGCTGCGGCCCAGTGCTGATTTCATTGCGGACTTCAAGAGTGGACCGTGAAGCGGACATCCAGACCTGGGAACCGACCTCTCCCGAACAACCGATAAGAAACACCATTCACCAGTCAGAGTTGCCGTGAACGAATTCGTCGATAAGCACCCGGAACTGGCTGTACAGGCCGTACAGTTGGCGGCCGATATCCTGAAAGCATCGCGAGATAACGAATCTACGACCGAACGCGCCCGTTCTGCCATGATGGCGCGGATGATGGACGACGAAGCCGGCAAGAAGTTCACGATTGCCATGGCCGATCAGGTCCTGAGAATGCGCCGTCCCGGTCGCGCCGCTGCCAGGATGAAATCGCTGATCGAAGAATATGGTACGCCGAAATACCTTTCCAGTTGGAATCAATTGGCGTTGAATTCCGGCAACTACCTGGCGGGTGTCTTCCCCGGTCTGGTCATGCCGTTTGTCAAGTCCAAGGTTCGGCAGGACTCGGCGCACGTGATTATTTCCGCCGCAGATGGTCCTTTCCAAAAATACCTGGCAGAGCGTCAGCGGCAGGGCATCCGCGTCAATTTCAATCAGCTGGGTGAAGCCGTTCTGGGCCACCGCGAAGCGGAACGTCGGTTGAACCAGTATCTCGATCGACTGCTGAATTCCGACATCAATTACTGTTCGGTAAAACTGTCATCGGTGGTCAGCCAGATCAGTCTGACCGGTTACGCCGCCACGTTGGAAAAAATCAAGGAGCAACTGCGCATCATTTATCGGGCGGCCATCACCGGAGGGGGCGTCAACGGACCCAAATTCGTGAATCTGGACATGGAGGAATATCGGGATCTGCATTTGACCGTGGATACCTTCCAGTCGGTTCTGGACGAGAGCGAGTTTGAAACGCTGATGGCAGGCATTGTGCTGCAGGCCTATTTGCCCGATTCATTCCGGGTCTGCCGGTCGCTGACCGACTGGGCCAGACAACGATATGAACGTACGGGAGCCGGTATCAAGATACGTCTGGTAAAAGGTGCCAACCTGGCGATGGAACAGGTGGAAGCCAGTCTGCATGATTGGCCTCAGGCACCTTACGGCAACAAGGGGGATGTGGACGCCAACTACAAACGGATGCTCGAATTCGCGACTCGGCCGGAGCATCATGGTTTCTTGAAAGTCGGTGTGGCCAGTCACAACCTGTTTGATGTCGCCTACGCGATGCTGCTTCGCGGGCAACGCCAGGCCGAACAGCAGATCGAATTTGAGATGCTGGAAGGGATGGCCAATGCCCAGGCGCTGGAGGTCCGTCGCCGAATGGGCGATCTGATTGTTTACACGCCAGTCTGCCACGAAAAGGAATTTGAATCCGCGGTCGCGTATCTGGTGCGTCGTCTGGATGAAAACACCGCGCCAGGCAGTTTCCTGGGTGCTTTGTTCGCGTTGCAGGAGGGAACGCCGGACTGGATCGAACAACGGGATGCTTTCTTGAAGGCCTGTGCTCGTGCCGAGGATCCCGCATTGTCGGATCGACCCAACCGGACCCAGAATCGCCTGTCGGAGACGAGCCAGGTTCAACCGGCCGACCAGCCGTTTCGAAACGCGGCGGATACGGATTTTTCACTACCGGAAAATCGCCAATGGGTCTGCGAGATTGTCGAGCGTTGGAAGGACAAACCCATTGAACCAGTTCCGATTCAGGTGGGCGGTCGATTGATTGTCGAAGATCGACTGACTGGAACCGGCGCGGATCCTTCCCGCCCCGGATATCAGGCCTACCAGTTTGCCCAGGGCCGTGTCGACGATCTCGAACTGGCGTTGCAAACGGCGGTCGACGCCCAACGCGGTTGGCAGGATCTGGGTATTGGTCCGCGGGGCGAAATCCTGCGTGCAGCTGCCCGCATTTTTGCCGCCGGTCGCGGCGATACGGTTGGAATCATGATGCTGGACGCCGGTAAGTCGGTTACCGAAGCGGATGTGGAAATCAGTGAGGCCATCGATTTCGCCAACTACTATGCCCGCAGTTTGGACGATGACGGCTGGTTCGATGCTTCGAGTTGCCATGGGCTGGGAGTCGTGGCGGTGACGCCGCCCTGGAATTTTCCGTACGCCATTCCGGGCGGAGGCGTGATGGCCGCCCTGATGGCCGGCAATTCGGTCATCCTGAAACCGGCTCGTGAATCCGTATTGACGGCTTGGCAACTGGCGACGCAGCTTTGGGAAGCCGGTGTGCCCCGCGAGGTTCTGCAGTTCCTGCCCTTGATCGATGGCGAAACCGGTAAGCGGCTGATTACCGATCCCCGGACGGCCGCCGTGATCCTGACGGGCAGTTACTTCACCGCAGCCATGTTTCAACGCTGGCGACCGGCCCTGAGACTTTACGCGGAAACGAGTGGCAAGAATGCCATGATTATCTCCGCGGCCGCCGATCTGGATCTGGCGATCAAGGATCTGGTCAAAGGGGCGTTCGGCCATGCCGGACAAAAATGTTCGGCAACCAGCCTGGCGCTGGTTCAGAAGGAAGTCTACGACGATCCCCGATTCATGGAGCAGTTGAAAGACGCGGCAGAAAGTCTGCATGTCGCGGGAGCCTGGGACACGTCGGCCGATGTCACGCCCGTTGTCCGTCCACCGGATGAATATCTGGAACGGGGACTGACGCAGCTGGATGAAGGTGAATCGTGGCTGGTGGAGCCGCGGATGTTGGAAGACAATCCGTGTCTGTGGAAACCCGGCATTCGATTGGGCGTGCGGCCTGGCAACTGGTACCACAGAACGGAGTGCTTTGGTCCGGTGCTCGGCTTGATTCGCGTGAATGATCTGGAGCAGGCGATCGCGATTCAGAACAGCAGTGAATTTGGACTGACCGGCGGCTTGCATTCACTTGATCCGAAAGAGGTCGAGCGCTGGCGGCAGGAAGTAGAAGTTGGTAATGCCTACATCAACCGTTCCACGACCGGTGCCATCGTTCAGCGTCAACCATTTGGCGGTTGGAAGGATTCCTGCGTCGGTCCGGGGCCCAAGGCGGGTGGACCCAATTACGTGGCCGCATTCTGCCACTGGCAGAATGCTGGACTACCGGAATACCGGGAGAACATATCCGTTATCGTGCACAATGTCTTGAATGCATTGGCCGTGGTGGAGGCGCCAGCGGACATGATCGCGCGGGCAACGGCGGCGGCGCATAGCTATGCCTATTGGAATCAACACGAATTCGGCAGGGAACATGATCCATCTCAGGTTCATGGGGAAACCAACCATTTTCGATATCGTACACGGCCCTGGCATATCGTCCGGTGGATCCATACGGCCGAATTCGATCTGGAAATGGCGGCGTTGATTTGTATTGCCTGTTTGACATTGGAAACACGTCTCGAATTCAGCCTTCCTCATGCCAATCAGACGCTGAACCGATTTGCGGATGAAGTCGTTTCCGAATTGCCGATTTGCTTTACTGAATCGGACGCGGAATTCGTCCAGCGAATCGCCGGCATGAAAGGTGGCACGCTGCGTGTTCTCGGGACTTACGAGCCCGAAGATTATTCGCCCCAGAAAATCGGTAACATTCCTATCGTGGATTCAGTGGTAATGTTGAATGGGCGGATCGAATTGCTGAAGTATCTCAAGGAACAATCGGTAACCGAGATTGTGCATCGGTACGGAAACATCGTTTGAAATTTCTCGACCTGACCTGCCGGCGCCGATAAGCTCACCGCTTCTACGGTACAACTCCCCGGTGCCAGATCACAGAAGCCGTGGGTTTCCCATAGCGTGTTTTCTGTTTTCAGCGGCGTGTTTCTCTGCACACTTTCCGAAAGCGCCGTCTTGGCCGATCTCTGGCCATTGGACGCGTACGGTACGGCGATTGCGTCCTATCGTCTGCTAACCTGGCACCAGTCGTTCCGTTTGCCCGTCCGGTGTCGTGGTAAACGTTGAACGGCAGGCAATTGATTCATTCTCCTGGGGAATCCTCCTATGATCACTTTGACCACAGACTGTCGCAACATGGCCACAGCTTGCTGCCTGGCCATGATCTTGTGCGGTTCACCATTTCCGGGACAAGGAGAAAAGATCCTTGCTCATGCTAACGGGCCGTTTGAGGTTGTTTTCGGCCCGGACGAACCAGCGGTGGCGCCGCCTGATCCCGATTCGGTTTCTGCCGCGGACAATGTGGACCAGGATGTTCTGATGCGGGGACCCGTACACGAAGCTTTCGCCGCGGCTCATCAGGGGGATGCCGTTGCTTCGCCGTTGATTGACCAGACGCCCCCCGAAGCGATCGAAGAAATTCCACCGGAATACCGTCCTGATGGAACCGATGTGCATTGGATCGCGGGGTATTGGGCCTGGGATGAGAGCCGTTTGGATTTCGTCTGGGTCAGCGGTATCTGGCGGGAAGTGCCACCGGGGCGACGCTGGGTTCCCGGATACTGGGAACCGATTGAATCCTCATTCCGCTGGATTTCCGGATTCTGGGCGCCGGCGGAGACGGAGCGACTCAGCTATCTTCCTCCGCCACCCGCCAGCGTCGATCAGGGCCCCTCAACCCCGGCTCCCGGCGAGGACTTTTTCTACGTGCCTGGCAATTGGGATTATCAGCTTGGCCGCTACCGCTGGATCGCCGGTCATTGGCGGCCGCTGGTCGCTAATTGGATCTGGATTCCCGCGCAATACATCTGGACGCCAGGCGGTTGCGTATATATTCCCGGGTACTGGGATTACGAAATGGCCGCACGCGGAGTCTGTTTTGCTCCGGTCTATTTCCATCGTTTCCGTCCGGGCTTTCGAGTCCACCGGTACACGCCGCGGTATGTGATACATCTGGACATTCACTTTCTTCCCCACCTGTTCGTTCGCCGAGGCTGTCGACACTATTATTTTGGCGACTGGTATGGAAAGCGATTTGCCCACGTCGGTTTTCAGGCCTGGGCCACGTTTCCACAGCACCATCGACGATACGATCCACTGGCCGCCTATTACGGCTGCAGAAGATCGGCCATCGACCCGCGCATCAATGTCGTAACCTGGGCCGGTCAACAGCACAGGCGGTATGTTCGCGACAGCAAGCTCAGGCCATCGCCAACCTACACGAAACACGTTCAGCAGCTGAACCACTTGCAGCGTTCCGGCCAACGCAAACAAGGTGGACGCGCGAGCCTTGTTTCCAGCTACGAACAAGTTGTGAATCGCACCAAGCCTATGGTTGCCGCTTCACCAAGACCCGGCATCCATCAGGCTCAATTCAAGAAAATCAGTCGGTTGGAGAAAACTCAGATTGAAGCAGCGAAGAAACAACGATCCGATTTTCAAAAACAACGGCGGCAAGCTGAACATCGCAACTTGCCGACGAAGAAAATCGTGGGGGAAAACCGCGTTTCCCGTCCGCAGAGTAGATTCCAACCCACGCGACATGACGCCTTCCAACAACAATTTCGCCAAGGGATACCGGCCGCCAGCAGGAAGAAAACAGACCGTGAGCGTCGGGTACCAAAATCGTCGCCTTCGGGAGGATCGGCAGACCGGTCACGTATCCCTGACAGGGCACAGCGAACTCAATTAAAGACACCCGTGAGCCAGAATCCGAGGACGGGTCGGAAGGGATCCAGAACGGGCGAATCGGGTCGAGGAACTCGCAACGACATCGGCAACCAAATGGACCTGGCTCGTCAGAAATGGAAGGCAGCCAACAACGCCACGCCACGGTCGACGAATCAGCCGCCAACCCGCACCCGTTCGACCGGTCAACACAAGTCGGTAACGCAGCGAAAAGGTGCACCACACCGGAAGTCCTCGCCACCGCGGCCGACAGGATCCACGCGATCGAATCAACGCCAGCAACCTCAGTCGTTGGTCCGGAAGAATCGCGTGCCGGCCAGGACAGATCACGTTCGACCATCAGCCACGTCTGTCAACTCCGTGCCGTCTGCCAAACGGAATCGTGCCCGGGCAGCCGCGACAAAACCAGCGGTTAAACCGCGATCGCAGCCACGCCCGAAGTCTTCCCGGCAAGCGACCCCGGGAATTCGCCGGCCCACACGAGCACCCAAGCCCAACGACAAATCGGGAACAACGCGGCAGCCGGCAACCAGTAGCCGCGATCAAGCGTCACGTCAGCGACGACCAAGCAGTCCGTCACAGGGTAAACCGGGCAAGTCAAAGGCCAAATCTCGTCGTTAGGAGCCATTCGAAAATAATTTACCGGATGGATGGGGCTCGAAACGGTTTATTCGGCCTTTCTTTGCGTCGTCTGCCTTCCTCGTCTGCCTTGTCCCTCGTCTGCCTTTCGAGGACGACGCGATCGCTCGGTTGCAGTTTTAACTCGGCAAAGCTCTCCAGGGAGATCGCCGAAAGTGCCAGTTCGCCGGTTGTCAGCGTATTGCCGCCGGAGTCGATGATACACCAGGTGATTTGACGTTTGTGAACGTCCAGCCCCACATAGCGGCAGGGCTTCGCCGCATCGGCAGCGTTGTTTTCTTTCGCTGCTGCTTTATTTTTGGTAATCGGATTGTTCATCGGGTAGACTCACTTTCGGAAAGCACGTGAACGTGAGGCAAGGGTTGTTGGGCGGCGGTCCACTGTGACAGCCACACCGCAGCATGACCTGCGAGGTCGTATTGCAGTCATGCAAAATTTGCTGCGGTGACAAAGGGTCAAACGGCAATTACCTCTTCGAGCTCTTGGCTCAACCGGGTGGACCGGATAGGGGCTCAGTTATGATGACGAACTCGCAGTTCAGTAGCCGTATCGAGCAGCCCTTGAAATCGTCCGGCCTTTGTCTCACGTCACTTTTTGTCAAAGATCAACCAACAAACAGGCACTGAACGTTTCAACCCAAACCCGGTCCGGAATGTTTTACCTCGCGCATCTTGCTGAGCCAAAGTACCAATCCGCACACCGTGAAAACGAGAATTCGGTAGTTGCCTTCGTCGGAGCCAGCCGTCGGTCGCTCGCCCGGCATTCGCGCCAGCGAACTTGGCGACCAACGGATGGCGCAGTCGATGGCAACGGTGCCTTTGTTGGAAAGCCCAAGAGAGCGAACAAAAAACAACGCCAATCTACTCATACGGGTTACGATATCTACTCCCGTCTGACTTCCATCACAGACGCCGATGGGACGATCACGCAGCGTTATAACGACGCGGGCGAGCTGATTGCGGTGATCGATCAGCTGGGCAATACGACCTCCTACGCGTACGATTTGCTGGGTCGACGTTCACTGGAATCCGATGCGATGGGTGCCACCACCAGCCATCTGCACAACATTCACGGCCGCCTGGTGCGACAGGTCGACCGGCTGGGCCAGATCGTCTGGTACGGCCAGGAAGGTTACGACTCCCGTGAAATGTGGTTCCAGTACGGCCCCGGCGTGGTTCCTCCCGCGATCGACGTGGCCACCACGACCGAAGGCGGCGGCGGATTCGACGAAGTTCAGACGGTGACGGTCAATGCCGGTGCCGACGGCCGCTTCCGTCTGGCGTTCGGCGGCGAGACAACGTTCTATCTGGACTACGGCGCGGACCCCGGGGTCGTCCAAGCGGCGCTGCAGGCAATGCACGCTATCGACAATGTTGACGTTGCCCGCAGCGGCGATTCAGCCAACGGCTACACCTACACGATCACCTTTGGCGGCACGCTGGCCGATACCGATGTGGACCCGCTGCTGGCGGACGTGTCGGCCGATAGCGACGGCGAGATTGTGCGGATCATCGATCACGGCTTCGACGCCGGCGGGCGGCTGCTGTCGGTCGCCGATTACGACCCCGGCGCCGATCTGGAAAGCGACACCGACGATACGCCGCTGTCCGCCGATTACGTCTGGACCTATGACCAGCTGGACCGCGTTCTGACCCAGTACGAGACCATCGCCGGACTCAATCCGGCAATCGAGCTGGCCAGCACCTGGGACCGTGTCAACCGCCGCACATCGCTGGCGGCGACGATCGGCGGCGTGGCCGACTACCGCAACACCTATGCCTACGATTTTGAGAACAAGCCGCAGTGGATCTATCAGCAGTCCCAGTCAGGCGGCCATGCGGTGGCCTACAAGCGGATCGAGTTCCGCTACAACGACATCGGCCAGCTGACCTACGTCAACCGGTTTGAAACGTCCAGCACATCGTTGGGCACGCCCAGTCTGCGAAGCGTGTTTGAATATGACGATGCCAACCGGCTGCTGACGCTCTCGCACAAGGCGGCCGAGCACGCGGTCGGCGTCGATGTCCTGGCCCAGTACGATTACGAGTATGACTTCGCCGGCCGGATCACGGCCATCGACTCGCTGATCGACGGCCGCAGCGAGTTTAGCTTCAGCACCACCGATCAGCTGACCGATGCCGATCACGACGTCCACGGTTCTGCTTCCAACCACAATCCGAACGAAGCCTACACCTACGATGCCAACGGCAACCGGATCGGCAGCGGCTTCATCGTCGATGCTCAGAACCGGACGATGTCCGACGGGGTCTACGATTATCAATACGACGCCGAGGGCAACCGCATCCGGCGGACATTGATCGCCGACGGCAGCTACGAGGTCAACACCTTCGACCACCGCCACCGACTGGTTCGGGTCGACTTCTACAACGCGTCGGACGTTCTCCAGCAATCGGTGACCTATGCCTACGATGCCTTCAACCGGATGGTCCGCCGCAGCGTGGACGACAACGGCGACGGCCAGGCAGACCGGGACCAGTACTTTGCCGGCTTTGACGGCGATAACAGCACGCTGGAATTCGACGGCCCGGATGTTGGCGACCTGGCCCATCGCCGGCTGTGGGGCCCATTCATCGATCAGCTGATCGCCAGCGAACAGGTCGACAGCCTGACCGACCCGGGCGAAGTCGACTGGCCGGTCACCGATCACACGGGCACGATCCGGGACGTGGCCCGGCTGGACGACGTCAGCGGAGATTTTCTGATCGCCTCGCACCGGGTGTACAGCAGTTTCGGGCTGCTGACCGACGAATACGCCCCGGCCACCGGCACCGCTTCGGGCGTCGATCTGGACTACGGCTTCACGGCCCGCTTCACCGAACCCTTGACGGGCATGACCCACCACCAGTTCCGCTGGTACGATCCCCAACTGGGCAAGTGGATCAGCGAAGACCCGCTCGGCTTTGCCGCCGGCGACATCAACACCACCCGCTACGTCGCCAACGCCCCGCTGACCTACACCGATCCGACCGGCTTGATCGCGGTCAATATCGGGGACGGAAATGACGATTCGAGGCATGGCGGGGATGGTTTCTGGGGCAATCTTTGGGGCAATGTCAAGAATTTCGGCGTCGCCACCAAGGTCATCGGTACCGCTTTGTGGCATCAAAACGCGGGTTGGATTGGCGGAAGCGCAGGCGATGGCGTCGATAACGCGTTGGCTGCCGGCGGTACGGCGGCGGAAGTTGCAGGAACGGTTGGCTCAATTGTTTTTGAGCCTTTGGACTGGTGGTATACTGGTAAGGAGATCTTTAACGATCCGTGGAATCCCTGGTCTTACGCCGGATTGGTCCCGTTTGTTCCAGCGGCAGTCGGCCGATATGCAGACGACGTTGCTGATGTCGTGCGTCGATTGGATGACGCCCCAAAGAAGCCAACGTTGAGTGCGCACAAAGAAGGATTGAAGAAAGTGCACGAAGAAGTTGGCAAGTTACCAAAAGGTAAGCCGGGCAAATTTGGGAGTCCTCAAGCAGGCACACCAAAGAAGGGCTATCGCCTTGATCCACCACACCCTGAAGCAAAACCGGGAACAGCCGAAACAGTACACCACTACAATTGGTGGGATTGGACAAAAGGCAAGAAAGGTAAAGGGGGGCGCTCGGGCGCTATTCCAATTGAAGAGGTGAAGTGATGGAGCAGTTTAAGATTGAGAACTTTGAAAGAGAGAATCTTGGGAGGTCGTTTCCTCAGTTTCAGCCATTGGCGCCCAGCAAATGTGAAGATATCAGGCTGCGAATATGTGAATCCTTTGGTTTACCTAGCGAATTGATTGGTTCCACATTGACCAGACGGGTAGCTCAACTGCAGTCGCAGTTGAGTGGTGTGAATGCTGAACATGAAGAGTTTTCACTAGGAGATGCACTTCGCGAATTCGGAGTTTTTGCTCAAGACGACGTCCTCATCAATTGGTATCAGTTCGACGATATTGACCAAATCTCTCTTGAAACCTTGTCTACTTACTTTGATGACATTTGGTATCCAGCATCCGATGATATTGACATTTTCGATTTCTCGTTTTCTTGGATTGTCTCAGTGAATCACGATGGAGAAGTATTTTCAGCTAGAACTGAATCAGGATAATTTGATGCCCCAGATAGTGGAGTGAATCGAATTTACTCGGCACGTGAGTTGATTCGTCGTGGTGCCGAACCCGGGCCGTACCATAATTTTCCAGAGGTCTTCAACAAGTCGATCTTTGAACAGGGAACCAAAACACGGGTTCCCAACTTCTACAACCAAGCCAAGCCCGGTTTGAGTGCGGATTCGATTCAGTACCGACTTCCGGGCACTATCAATGGCAAGGAAGGCGTTTTTGAAATCTTTACGCGTCCGTCAGTTTCTGGGCGGAACGAAGTCATCATTCACCGGTTCTTCAACCCGAATAAATAGGTGGAAATGATGCTTGAAAACTTTGTGCTGCGTCCAGACGCCAACGTAATGAGAAACGATTCGTTTCCAGACAGAAATCGGTTCTACATACCGGATGGCGGACGTGAAGGTGGTAAAGACGGCGTGGTGGTCACGTTCGGGTCGGGAACCGAAAACGAATGGACGGGAGTATTCGCGTTTGGGATGAATGGCAACTTGATGACTCAAGCAATCGTGCCGCTCCCAGACGGTGACCGCGTTCTCGTCGTTTCAAACGGTGACGGTTTTATCGTTCGCGAAAGTGTTCGCGGCGAGTTTGAGAAAGTTAGTGCTATTCCGGTTCGAAGCGTTCACGTGGTCGAATCTCACCGGTTAGTTGTTCTTGCTGACGACACTTCACTGTCGGCGTACGGTGAAGGTGGGCTCGTTTGGGAAACCGATCGAATCGCTTGGCACGAGTTACGAGTAGAGAACGTCTCTGCGAACGAGATTTCGTGTAAGACGTTTGATATCCGGTCGGACGAGGACGTGAGTTTTACGGTTGATCTTGAAACGGGCAATTGCCACGGCGGAATCGAGGTCATTTAGAGCGCCACCGCGAACAGGAAGTTCGCGGAACATGCGGCAGGAAGCCACGACAGCGGTGTTGATGTTGCCAATTCTGAAAACGTTAAACCGCGAATCCGCGTTGCCACTGAAACCGCCGCGCGAAACGCGTTGCCGAAGGAGTTGACGTTGTTCGCGGCGGAATCGGCAAGGACGTTCCAACGGAACCAGAACGGCTTGAAGCGCGACATGCGCGGCCATTGGGAAAGATGATGAATGAGAGGGCGAAGCCCACGCCGATCATGGGCACAGAAAAGGTGTCAGGCACAGAAAAGGTGCAGAAAAGGTGTCAGGAACGAATGGCACTGTCGCGTTTTTTCTAGGAGTTTAGCAATTCTTTGCGGAGCACGTGCCTTGGTTTCATCATGGACTTGTATGGCTTGGGCCTTCGTTTGACCACTCGTGGTTCGATTCTACCGGGACGATCGGCAACTCGACAATTGGCGATGCCGTTGAGCATCCTCTCAATGAACGCGGTCAGAGTTTCCGCTGACAGGCCGCCTTTTGATAACTGCTTCCATTCTTGAAGCACGAACTGCACTGTCGAAGTAAAACTGATTTCTCGTGGCCGGACATCGTGCAACATTGCCGCCGCGGCTGCCGTGCTGCGAATCAGATTGTAGCCCAGGATTGTCGTCCACAATTCACGTCGAACCATTTCGGGTGACTTGCAACGAACGTGCTCCAGATTCAAGTTTGATTTTATGCTGCGGATATCGAGTTCCACATTCCAGCGATAGCCGTAAATTTCTGCAATCGCCTCTTTGGAAAACTTGGCCGGATCGGTTAGTGTGGTGATGATAATCATGCTCTTGGTTCGAAAGCCGGGCTCGCTGATCGTGAGCCTGAGTTCGCGCAAGGTCATTTGTTCAGGAATCCGTTGGTAGGTTTCTTCGTCCATCCATTTTGGTTTTTGAGGTCGCTGCCAAATGATCAGGTGATCGTACTTGCCGAGCCGTTTGCCGCGACTAAAGTCAGACGGGCGAAGATGGTGTTTGCGGCAACAAACGTCAGTACCTCCAGCAAGCATGGCCGCCATCATCATGAAAGAGCAATAGTAGCGGTCGAAAACGGCGATGTCTCCACGCAAGAACCCGTGCATCAATTGCCGCAGCAATGCCGTTTCGCCTGTCTCTTTTCCAGCGTAAGGGCCGATGGCAAGATCCAACACGCACGCGGTGGCCAACGAAACAACAGCAACACAACGAGCGATGGGAAAGCCGATTCCCGGTTTTTGTGTTTTGGCTTGGGGGTACTGCCGTTGGTTCTTGGCGGTGTCGGGCATCGTAAACGTAAACCCATCAACCAGTTTCGCGTGACGACCGTTGATCAACCATTGCCCGTCCGATTCGGCTTCGGTGTTTCGAGCAACCGTGCATGACAACTCGTGCAACGCATGCTCATTGAGCTTGGCTCGTGCACGACAGTAGTCGCCCGTGTCTTCGGTTGGCGTCGACTGTCCAAATAATTGACGGTGAGCAATGATGCCGGCAACCGCCGCTTGACAAGCGGCCATTTTGCCGTCTTGCAGAAGCTGCCCCAGAAAAGCCCACAGCACCGTCGCGGTACTGTAAATCGCTCCGATGCCAAACAGGCCTTGATGTTTTCGAAACACTTGTTCAATCATCTCAGCGGTCAACACTTCAGCAAACGGCAAGCCCGGTTGCTTGAGGAACACGTCGACGATTTTTCGAAAACTGTTGCTGCTTCGACGAGGCGAATTTGATATCGACCCACCCATGAAAAAACCCTCCCTGGTTTTTCACAGCAGTGAACCAAGGAGGGCTTACATTTCATCGCCAAGCGAGGGCCAAAACTTGACACTTCGCAAGACATCGTAGAGAATTTCAAGATTTTTCTCGCGTGTCAATAGAACCGTTGCGCAATCACCGTCAAACCATCAATCACGACAGTGCCATTCGTGTCAGGAACCAAAAAGTAAATTGACACGAGGAAAAAGTGGAGAGAGAAACAGGTCCAGGAGAGAAACGGGATATGTCCAATCTATCGCTTTGACGGCGACAACAGCACGCTGGAATTCGACGGCCCGGATGATAGCGACCTGGCCCATCGCCGACTGTGGGGCCCGTTCATCGACCAGCTGATCGCCAGCGAAGAGGTCGACAGCCTGACCACCACAGGGGAAGTTTATTGGCCGGTCACCGACCACACCGGCACGATCCGGGACGTGGGCCGGGTGGACGACGTCAGCGGCGATTTTCTGATCGCCTCGCACCGGGTGTACAGCAGTTTCGGGCTGCTGACCGACGAATACGACCCGGCCACCGGGGCCGCTTCGGGCGTCGATCTGGAGTACGGCTTCACGGCCCGCTTCACCGACCCCTTGACGGGCATGACCCATCACCAGTTCCGCTGGTACGATCCCCAGTTGGGCAAGTGGATCAGCGAAGACCCGCTCGGCTTTGCCGCCGGCGACATCAACACCACCCGCTACGTCGCCAATGCCCCATTGAGCTACACCGATCCGACGGGCTTGATCGCGGTTAGTATCGGGGACGGAAATGACGACGCGGATAACGGCGGGCAAGTTGTTATTGGTGGACAGAACTTTCCCACGCCAACACCCCAGAGTGGTGGTACGCCACGAACGCTGCTGCTTCGAAAAACGCTTCGTGGTGAAGGTTTTAGTCGCCCTGTGCGGGATAACTGCTACGATAACGGATGTTTTGCATTGGCAGGTCATCGTTTGGGTGTTGTCAGAGCTGACAACAGGGGCAACCCAACGATAGGCAATTTCCCGGATTTGGAACCAGGAGCTCGATTGTTTTCCAACATTCCTGATGCTTTCAATTTTGTCGAAAAGATGGTCAACGGAGGAACAAGTGTCCGGGTCTTTGTTATTCAAACAAATCTACCTCGACGACCGGGACGGCCGGGATTTTCGCCCCAATTTCCAGGCGAGTTATCGCCTGGAAGTGTAGATCATTATGGCCTCTACAATTACGCTACCCTCCATTGGAAGAACAATGCATGGGAATGGGAGTGGGTCAACAATGCGAACACCGATAGCTTGGGCCGCGGTCGTCTACCACCCAATTTTGCGATTTTAACAGTTGGTGTGATTACGGTTGATCCAAACCACCCCCTTCTTCCCGAAGTACCTTGGCCCGATCCAAGGCCACCGAAACCAGGAAGTGGCGGAAGTCCGGGGCCTTTCTTGAACAGGCCAATCTCGGGTGGTTTCCCCTGGGAGGGACTGCGATAAACGTCCGCCATTTGTTTTGCAACCTTTTTGTGACAAGGCAGTTTTCATCAACAGCTGGACTGAATGATGTGATTACGATTAGATTTGTATCTTTTCATCAGAGAATGATGCAACTCGTTGTCCTGTGTCATGTCTTGCTATGTTGTGCAACTTTCGGTTGCAAGGACATCGGAGACTCCGCAGACGAAAAACGACGCAAAGCGGTTGAAATATGTCGCGAGTTGCGCGAGGCGGGCATTTCGTGCCAGGAACCGGGGGTCTCTTTGGCAATCGACTCTCTTGAATCAGTCACGATTGAAATAGACGGGGATTTCGATAGTGGTCTCATTTCCAAGATTCAACAGCTTGATTTTCCGATAGAACTTAACATCAACGGACATAATCGGCCGATCGATTTCCGACTAATATTACGGTTGTCTTGTCTAGAAAAATTGAAGTTGTCGTCGTGTATACTCACATTTGAACAGCTGAGTTCGATCCAGAACTCTAAAAACTTAGTACATTTGATATTCGATGACTGCAATATAGCTGAGCGTGAAAATGAAACGTGGGAGCTGCCGTCACGAACTCGGTATTTGAAATTAAACAACATAGAGAACAGTTCAGAACTACTGGTTAGCCTCGCCATTTCTCGGTTGCTCAATTGGAATACTTATTCTTTGTAAAAAGCCGATTGAGTCTAGCTGCGGCGCAAAAATTAATCCTCGCTAGACAGCTTCGACGCCTCACAGTTGCAGATGTGGATTCTGAGGACTCAATGCTGGCGTATATTGCTCAAATAAAGACCCTAGACCATTTGGCAGTCGAAGGCAAAAGCATCACCGACGCAGGCATTGCCAAGCTAAAAGATATGGACAAGTTAATTATGCTGGGCATTCACAGAACCAGCGTCACCGACGCGAGCATTCCCGTGATCACTGGTTTGCCAAAACTGTTAGCTGTTTCGATTCATGGTACCGACATTGATCCGAATAAAATTCGTGATGCAAATCCCCGCATCTCGGTCAGTTATTAAAGTCCACGAATTGGTCGGTGAAAGTAAACGGGTCCATTTGATACATGACTTGAAGTTGTGAAGTTGTGACGACGCTGGCCCAGTACGATTACGAGTATCACTTCGCCGGCCGGATCAGGGCCATCGACTCGCTGATCGACGGCCGCAGCGAATTTAGCTTCAACACCACCGACCAGCTGACCGCCGCCGACCATGACGTCCACGGTTCGTCTTCCAACCACAATCCGAACGAAGCCTACACCTACGATGCCAACGGCAACCGGATCGGCAGCGGCTTCATCGTCGATGCTCAGAACCGGACGATGTCCGACGGGGTCTACGATTATCAATACGACGCCGAGGGCAACCGCATCCGGCGGACATTGATCGCCGAGGGCAGCTACGCGGTCAATACCTTTGACCACCGCCACCGGCTGGTCCGGGTCGACTTCTACAACGCGTCGGACGTTCTCCAGCAATCGGTGACCTATGCCTACGACGCCTTCAACCGGATGGTCCGCCGCAGCGTGGACGACGACGGCGACGGCCAGGCAGACCGGGACCAGTACTTTGCCGGCTTTGACGGCGATAACAGCACGCTGGAATTCTACGGCCCGGATGTTAGCGACCTGGCCCATCGCCGACTGTGGGGCCCGTTCATCGACCAGCTGATCGCCAGCGAAGAGGTTGACAGCCTGACCACCGCAGGGGAAGTTTATTGGCCGGTCACCGATCACACCGGTACGATCCGGGACGTGGGCCGGCTGGACGACGTCAGCGGCGACTTTCTGATCGCCTCGCACCGGGTGTACAGCAGTTTCGGGCTGCTGACCGACGAATACGACCCGGCCACCGGGACCGCTTCGGGCGTCGATCTGGACTACGGCTTCACGGCCCGTTTCACCGACTCATTGACGGGCATGACCCACCACCAGTTCCGCTGGTACGATCCCCAGCTGGGCAAGTGGATCAGCGAAGACCCGCTCGGCTTTGCCGCCGGCGACATCAACACCACCCGCTACGTCGCCAACGCCCCGCTGAGCTACACCGATCCGACCGGCTTGATCGCGGTGAGTATCGGGGACGGAAATGACAGCGCTGCGGAAGGCGGCAGTCAAGACGATAAAGATCTGCGATACGTACAACCTCCGTTTCGTGAACTGACTCCTGGAGAGATCGGGATGGTTCTCGACGTTTTTCAAGGACACTTGGACCCAGACAATGTGTTGATCTACAACGGAAGGCATAATCCCTTTGCGGGCGATAATACTCTTACACCGGGAACAACTATCCATTTTCCGCCTGTAAGTTATCGACCTGATTTTTTTGAAAGCGACCTCGAAGCGCATTTCGTACACGAGTTGACTCACGTCTTGCAGACGCAACAAGGCGGCACAAATGTCTTGACCGCAGGCGGATTATGGGTCCGTAATTTTTTTAATTATCGCACGTCGTATAAATACAACCGAAGTGATCTTGGCCGACCGCTGTGGACGTTTACCATGGAACAACAGGCGGAAATCATAGCCCATCACTACATCCTAAACAGGGATTTTCCTTCACATCCTTTGATTCCCAAGTACGTTGAAACCATCGGCGGTTTTCAAACACAGCTTCCCAAGGTGCGAGTTCACACGTGGCCAGGAGGATACCCTCAATGGGGTGGCGTACCAATCAACGACCCCTAAGATCGAATGCCAAGGTAGATTCGAGATGGATGTAATGAAAGTTGATAAGATAAGAATTCGAGTGCTGCTATTTTTTGTCTTTGGTCTTTCAACATGTGTCGGTTGCGACTACCCGTTGCGTGTCAAGGGCAGAGTATTAGACCCGGACGGCATACCTATTGTAAATGCACATGTTGAATTGCAGTATGCGGATGGAAGCTGGAAGGTCGATCGGCCAACCAAGGATGATGGAACATTCTACATGGATGAAATGGGTTACGGAGAATACAAAATAGTTGTCACCAAAGACGGATTTGAGACGCAACGGATCGTTTTTTGCAACGATTCGCCGACGATTACCACCTTCGACATCACTTTAAAACCAATACCGTTCAATGAAGCACTACGATAGTTTGTTGAAACGGACAAACGAAGAAGGAAAGCGAATAAAGGGGACGCAGCTCATTAAACTGAAAAGCGAGTAGGATGGGTCGAGCGAAGCGAAGGCCCACCAATGGGGTATTCTTCTGTGGGGCCCGTTCATCGACCAGCTGATCGCCAGCGAAGAGGTCGACAGCCTGACCGACCCGGGCGAAGTCTACTGGCCTGTCACCGACCACACCGGCACGATCCGGGACGTGGGCCGGCTGGACGACGTCAGCGGCGATTTTTGATCGCCTCGCACCGGGTGTACAGCAGTTTCGGGCTGCTGACCGACGAATACGACCCGGCCACCGGCACCGCTTCGGGCGTCGATCTGGAGTACGGCTTCACGGCCCGTTTCACCGACTCATTGACGGGCATGACCCACCACCAGTTCCGCTGGTACGATGCTCAGCTGGGCAAGTGGATCAGCGAAGACCCGCTCGGCTTTGCCGCCGGCGACATCAACACTACCCGCTACGTCGCCAACGCCCCGCTGACCTACACCGATCCGACGGGCTTGATCGCGGTCAATATCGCAGGCGGGAACGGTGACGCCGGGCATGCTGCTGAAAAAGAAGGGCATCATTGGGTAGCACTTGGGCCCGTCAATCAAGCTATTAGGAAAAAGTCATTAATGAGGCAGAAGCAGAATATTTTTCTGGGCGTTACAGCCGAACGCCCCATCCGAAACGCGGGCCGCATCCTGCGTACAACGACGCTGTTTTCGAACTAATCAAGGATTTCAAAAAGAGAACGCCCAAGCCAACGGACGAACAGTTGGAGATTTTTGTCGATAAGATAGTGAACAGCGAAACAGGCAACGAAGCCATTGATTCCCATAACCGCCTCGTGGAAAAGGGGCGAGGTACAGACAGTTTGTCACCCGACGAAATTCGAGAGCGAGGTCGTCGAAGCTTCAACCGGCGAGCGAGGAGTCGTGGCTGGCCACGTTTCTTGGTGCGGCCAGCACAATCGGTACGTCTCTGGCATTTCTTCAAGATGTCGACGCCGCCGGTGACGTAATCAACAAATCGCGAGCTCTTGCAAGGGCATTGAAAGCGACCTCCATTTCGGAGCTGGAGCTGATTTTCACCCAAGTAGGTCACACAGGCAGAAATCAGACATTCCCCGATGAATTGCTTGAGGCGGGGTTTCATAACACCGTGATGAAATTTATAGGCGTCGCCAAACGGGAACTGGATCTACTCAAGCATAATTAGAATGATCGAGTTTAAGGTTTTATTAATCAGCCTTTGCTTTGTTTCTGGCAAAACTGGAGGACTTGGATTGCCTGTGGAAAACGACTCGTTAATGGCTGGCTCAAGTTCTGGAGTTGGTCGCGGATGACGCGGAAATGCATTCCGCGATCTCCCGATCGGTAAAGGAATGGTCTGGACTTTACCCGGGCTTTCCACCAGCCTGCGTTACGCCGTAACGGCTTTCTGGCTGTGGCGGTTCGCAGGGAAAATGATCGCCTGGTTCCGGTTGGCGTTCGGGTCGAAAAGATTGCTGGCGACCGGATTATTGGAAAACGCGTGGAAAACCGACTAGTCGAAACCATCGACCGCCCCATGGAGACTCCTATCAAATGTGATCGAGTGGTGATACATCGACACCTTGGAATGCGAAGGTGGAACACTTTACAGACTGCTGTTGTCAATATATATTCCGACGTTCCAGGGAAAGATAGAAGATCATCAGGCGTTCATCATTGAAAGGGAGGAGGAATATGACCGGCAATTTTGCTGATTGATGCGCGATATCGCCAACCTGCGATACAACGAAGTGGAACAATGCTTGGATCAACACCCAGAATGGGCTTCTGGCTCTATGAAAATGTTCTTTTTTCACCAATTTCGGCAGAGAAAAGTCGCGTTGTACCCACAGACACCAGGCAGCTATGGAGCGGCCTTCGGTGATCGGAGAATGATGGAACTGTTGAACAGGCTTGGTGCATTGAACTATAAGTCAGAGACCGTGCTTGGCCCATTGTTTGCGGCCTGCCACGTTGGCAACGAGGAGACGACTCGTTACTTGTGCGAGCAGGGATATGACACAAACGCCCGCGATTTCGACGGTGTACCGCTGCTGCATTCTCGTCCTGGAACAATTTGCCACTCCGCAAATTGTCGAGACATTGGTTCGAGGCCGCGCGAACCCTAACGATAAAGATACGCGTGATCAGAATGCGGCCTTTTTAGTCCTTGATCGGGACGTGGCGCGGGAACTGATTCGATCCGATGTTGACCTTGGGACCGTCAATAAAAATGGTGAAAGCTGTACCCAGAAACAGCTTAGATTCGGCAACCGTGATATCGCCAGATTGTTCATGGGAATATGGTGCCTCACTGGTGTAACCTTCTTCACCGTACCCCAACGAATTCGATCTTAGCCGGGGTCGCAAAGTACTGGAAGATTACATGAGTAAACAGTCCGACGAAGCCTACCAGCGTTACAAGCATTTGACCGAAATGGATTACGGCCACGCCCCTCTTCCCATCCCCGACATTGATCTCTTCAGCGACGGAACCAAACCAAGAACCGGAAAAGCAACTCATCAGACTGAAGGACAAAAGTGGACGCAGCTCATTGGCCAAAGTGGGTAGGGTGGGTCGCGCGAAGCGAAGACCCACCAATGGGATGACTCTTCTGTGGGGCCCGTTCATCGACCAGCTGGTGGCCAGCGAAGA